>NZ_CP041614.1:860000-6370000 GCF_007197555.1 Shewanella psychropiezotolerans | reverse complement strand
TGAATACATAGTGTAGTGAGGCAAACCCGGGGAACTGAAACATCTAAGTACCCGGAGGAACAGAAATCAACCGAGATTCCCCTAGTAGCGGCGAGCGAACGGGGATTAGCCCTTAAGTCTATGGGTGTTAGTGGAATGAGTTGGAAAGCTCAGCGGCACAGGGTGATAGCCCCGTACATGAAAACTAACCATAGATGAAAACGAGTAGGACGGGACACGTGACATCTTGTCTGAACATGGGGGACCATCCTCCAAGGCTAAATACTCCTGACTGACCGATAGTGAACCAGTACCGTGAGGGAAAGGCGAAAAGAACCCCTGTGAGGGGAGTGAAATAGAACCTGAAACCGTATACGTACAAGCAGTGGGAGCGGTTCTTGAGACCGTGACTGCGTACCTTTTGTATAATGGGTCAGCGACTTACATTTTGTAGCGAGGTTAAGCGAATAGCGGAGCCGTAGGGAAACCGAGTGTTAACTGCGCGTTTAGTTGCAAGGTGTAGACCCGAAACCCGGTGATCTATCCATGGGCAGGTTGAAGGTTGAGTAACATCAACTGGAGGACCGAACCGACTTATGTTGAAAAATGAGCGGATGACTTGTGGATGGGGGTGAAAGGCCAATCAAACCGGGAGATATCTGGTTCTCCTCGAAAGCTATTTAGGTAGCGCCTCGAGCGAATACCATTGGGGGTAGAGCACTGTTAAGGCTAGGGGGTCATCCCGACTTACCAACCCTTTGCAAACTCCGAATACCAATGAGTACTACTCGGGAGACACACGGCGGGTGCTAACGTCCGTCGTGGAAAGGGAAACAACCCAGACCATCAGCTAAGGTCCCAAAGTTATTGCTAAGTGGGAAACGATGTGGGAAGGCTTAGACAGCTAGGAAGTTGGCTTAGAAGCAGCCATCTTTTAAAGAAAGCGTAATAGCTCACTAGTCGAGTCGGCCTGCGCGGAAGATTTAACGGGGCTAAGCAATACACCGAAGCTATGGGTACTAGTGCTTGCACTAGTGCGGTAGAGGAGCGTTCTGTAAGCCGTTGAAGGCGAAGGGGTAACCCACGCTGGAGGTATCAGAAGTGCGAATGCTGACATGAGTAACGATAAAGGGAGTGAAAAACTCCCTCGCCGAAAGACCAAGGTTTCCTGTCCAATGTTAATCAGGGCAGGGTAAGTCGACCCCTAAGGTGAGGCCGAAAGGCGTAATCGATGGGAAACAGGTTAATATTCCTGTACTTCTGCTAACTGCGATGGAGAGACGGAGAAGGCTAGACTAGCGCGGCGTTGGTTGTCCGCGTTTAAGGTTGTAGGTTGTATTCTTAGGCAAATCCGGGAATACGCATTAAATTGCAAGACTGAGGACTGATGACGAGACCCTAAGGGGTTGAAGTAGTTGATGCCATGCTTCCAGGAAAATCTTCTAAGCTTCAGGTTAGTAGGAATCGTACCCCAAACCGACACAGGTGGTTGGGTAGAGAATACCAAGGCGCTTGAGAGAACTCGGCTGAAGGAACTAGGCAAAATGGTACCGTAACTTCGGGAGAAGGTACGCTCCCGACGGTGATGAGACTTGCTCTCTAAGCTGTTGGGAGTCGCAGATACCAGGTGGCTGCAACTGTTTATCAAAAACACAGTACTGTGCAAACTCGCAAGAGGAAGTATACGGTATGACGCCTGCCCGGTGCCGGAAGGTTAATTGATTGGGTTATCTTCGGAGAAGCTCATGATCGAAGCCCCGGTAAACGGCGGCCGTAACTATAACGGTCCTAAGGTAGCGAAATTCCTTGTCGGGTAAGTTCCGACCTGCACGAATGGCGTAATGATGGCCACGCTGTCTCCAGCCGAGACTCAGTGAAGTTGAAATTGCGGTGAAGATGCCGTATACCCGCGGCTAGACGGAAAGACCCCGTGCACCTTTACTATAGCTTGGCACTGAACATTGAACCTACATGTGTAGGATAGGTGGGAGACTTTGAAGTTGGGACGCTAGTTCTGATGGAGTCAACCTTGAAATACCACCCTTGTAGTTTTGATGTTCTAACTCAGGCCCCTGAATCGGGGTTGAGGACAGTGCCTGGTGGGTAGTTTGACTGGGGCGGTCTCCTCCCAAAGAGTAACGGAGGAGCACGAAGGTTGGCTAAGTACGGTCGGACATCGTACGGTTAGTGCAATGGCATAAGCCAGCTTAACTGCGAGACATACACGTCGAGCAGGTACGAAAGTAGGTCATAGTGATCCGGTGGTTCTGTATGGAAGGGCCATCGCTCAACGGATAAAAGGTACGCCGGGGATAACAGGCTGATACCGCCCAAGAGTTCATATCGACGGCGGTGTTTGGCACCTCGATGTCGGCTCATCACATCCTGGGGCTGAAGTCGGTCCCAAGGGTATGGCTGTTCGCCATTTAAAGTGGTACGCGAGCTGGGTTCAGAACGTCGTGAGACAGTTCGGTCCCTATCTGCCGTGGGCGTTGGATGATTGAAGGAAGCTGCTCCTAGTACGAGAGGACCGGAGTGGACGAACCGCTGGTGTTCGGGTTGTTATGCCAATAGCATTGCCCGGTAGCTACGTTCGGAATCGATAACCGCTGAAAGCATCTAAGCGGGAAGCGAGTCCTAAGATGAGTCATCCCTAGGAATTTAATTCCTCTAAAGAGCCGTTCGAGACTAGGACGTTGATAGGCAGGGTGTGTAAGCGTTGTGAGGCGTTGAGCTAACCTGTACTAATGACTCGTGAGGCTTAACCATACAACCCAGATGGGTTTGTGTAGTTAGTGTGTGTGTTACTTCATAAGCACAAAAGAATACGAACTTGATTTAAGTTGGTCATAAAATGCTCCTGCATTTATGACATACAGTACATCCGTGTACTAAACCCAATTATTTATACAGCTTTCTAAATTCTTTTACCTTTAGCTTTTTTAAAAAGCTGAAAGTAATCGTCAAATTAGTCTGGAAACCATAGCATTGTGGCCCCACCTGAATCCATCTCGAACTCAGAAGTGAAACGCAATCGCGCCGATGGTAGTGTGGGGTCTCCCCATGTGAGAGTAGGTCATTTCCAGGCGCCTATTTAGCTTTATTGATTAAAGCGAGTCTCCTAGCCCTGACAAGCTAGCGACGATAAAAGAATTTAGCAGAATGCTTCGGCAATTTGCTAAAGGAGCGGTAGTTCAGTTGGTTAGAATACCGGCCTGTCACGCCGGGGGTCGCGGGTTCGAGTCCCGTCCGCTCCGCCAACATTACGATAAGCCCTAACAGCAATGTTAGGGCTTTTTCGTGTTTAATTTTTGAATGAAAATGACGAAAAAGTATTCAGCATTATGCGTAAGCACTTTGCTAAAGGAGCGGTCACTCTCGACCATCCATGGTCTACGTGACATTTGTGCATCTATGCACTTCGTAGTTCAGTTGTACCATTCTTGATTTAACAGAAGTGTTCCAGACATTGATTTGGCATACACTCCTTGAAAACATGGATGTTTGAATGCCGTAGTAATAGGATATTAAGGAGCGGCCCATGGAGATATTAGCCTCTTTATTAAGCAGAAAGCGGCCTGTCACGCCGGGGGCGCGGGTTCGTCTTTTAAAAAGTGCTAGTCCGCCCCAGCTTCGCGCTCGAAAGCTTGTACCTGACGTCACTCTCGTCCACCCATGTCCTTTGCGTCAATCTTCATGACATTTGTGCATCCATGCATTCCTATACCGATTGGTTTTCGATTTATTCTTTCTACCTATGAGCTGCTTTTGTTGTGAATCAAAGACGGGGAGGGGACAAAAAGAGTAAACTAGTTTAAATGAATTAGCTTTATTAGAAGATGCTGTGATCATAACGGCTGCTATGGTACTCAATAATAGGTATAATGTGTTGAAAGGAATGATTTTATGAATTGTCGGCTTGGATGTGGAGCTTGTTGTATTGCCCCATCGATCACTAGCCCCATTCCTGGGATGCCTGAAGGTAAACCAGCGGGTGAGCGGTGTATTCAACTATCCAATGATAATTTATGCATGATTTTTGGGATGAAAGAGCGCCCGGAAGTGTGCAGCTCCTTCTCTGCAACTATTGATGTTTGTGGTAGTACTAATTCTGAAGCTATTAGTTTGATCTCTTTTTTAGAGGCTCAAACCAGTTAGACTAACTTTGTAAGGTGCCTAATGCAGTTAACTCGTTATACAGACTTTGGTATTCGTACCTTAATGTATTTGGCTATTCAGCCTAACAGAGAGACGCTATTTCGAATCTCGGAGATCACTCAGGTCTTTGACTTGTCGCCTAACCATGTCTCTAAGATCGTGCACCACCTGGGTAAGCTAGGTTACTTAGAAACTATTCGAGGTAAGAGTGGTGGTTTTCGTTTAGGTAAGTCACCGAAAGAGATCAATATAGGTCAACTGGTGAGAGTTTTAGAAAATTCTCTGGCGCCTATCGATTGCAGTAAACCATACTGCCGCCTGACCCCTTCTTGCCAGTTAAGAGGTGTATTAGCCGAGGCTGTTACGGCTTATTTAACGGTCTTAGACCAATATTCTCTGTCGGATATCGTTAGCAATAATCATGAGTTGGTAAAGCTGCTTCCTGAATTGTCTATTCCTGTACTTGAACTTAGCTCCTAGAGTTAGCTTTTAGAGTGATATCAGTCGCTACTTCAACCTGATGGTAGCGTCTTTTCCTGTCTTCTCCTGTTTTTTACTTACTGCAATCCTATAAGGTAAAAGCTCCGAGGTTTTAACCAGGCTGATGCCTGCCTGCTGTAATCGCGGTAGATTTAGTTTCAAATATTCTATGGTTTCAGGATATGGGTGAGCTATGGCAACGACTTGGCCTTGCCTATGTGCTAAGGCGATAAGGCGTTCAAATTGTAGGTTCAAACCGGCTTGTGAGACGTCATTATCCAAGAATACCTGTCGCTTTAACTGAGGTATACCTAGTTTGTCGGCTGTACTTCCCGCCTTGGTGTAACGTGTGGTCATACTGTCGACGAAGTAGACTTGCTTCTGTTTTAAACTTTCCATCACCCACTGCATTGGCTCATCCAGCTGGGTCAATAAACTTCCCATATGATTGTTGGCGCCTTTAGCGAAAGGGATGCTCTCGAAAGCCTGGTTTATGGTCTGCTTAACATCTGTTTCACTCATGTCATTGGTTATTCCACCAGGACCAAGCTTCTTGCCATTGAGTGCCTGCATAGGCAGGTGTAGCATTACTTCGTAGCCTCTTTCGTGTGCAATATGAGCAACTGAACTGCCCAGAGGTGTGTGAGGAAGCACTGAGAGGGTAATGTTATCGGGTAAGGTCAGTACGGCTTCATCGGATTGACGATATCCAATATCGTCAATGATGATCGCAACTTGAGCGGCATTTCCATAGCTAGCTGGAAAAATTAAAGCAAAATAAAATATTAAAAAGCGCACTGTGTTAGGTATTTTCCATACCTTTTACACTAAGAGCAAAAGGCGTTAAGAATGAGTTTTTATCCATGTAATTGCTGAATCCAATATCAGATCAGTTTCAACATTATTATTTTCAATTTTATCATGGACATTGGTCTCGTCGATTATAGGCACAGTTTGCTCATTTGTGACAGTATCTAATTGAAGTTTTATATCTGGCTCAATCCCCTTACTATTAATGTCCCGGCCATTGGGGTGGTGTATTTGGCTATAGTCAGTTTTATTGCGTTCCCTTCCATTAATGTAGGAATTAGACTCTGTACGGTTCCCTTACCGAAGCTAGTCTCACCTATCAGCTTAGCTCTTTTATTATCCTGTAAGGCAGCGGCAAGCACCTCTGAAGCAGAAGCAGATCCCTTGTTGATTAACACCATAATAGGGACGTCGTGAAGCATAGTTTGGGGCGAGGCATAATAGTCTGAGTTTGCGTCGAAGAATCGTCCCTCGGTTGAGACTATTCTGCCTTTTTCGAGAAAGATGTCGGCAATTTTTATGGCTTGATCGAGTAAGCCTCCTGGATTATTCCTCAGATCTAAGATGAGTCCCTGTAATTTTAGCGGTTGCCACAGGGCTAATTGCTTAACCATCTCCTCGGTAGAATTGTCCTGAAAGCTGGCAAGTTTGATAAAGCCAATATTGCCATCCAGCAATTCGGCCGTGACCGAATGCACCGAGATGAGGCTCGGCACTAAGGTGACTTCATAGACAGTATCCATATTGGGGTGAGTGAGTGCGAGCACAATCGATTGATTATTCTGGCTATGGTTTTTGATTTCTTTAAGTAGGTCGTCTAATTTGCTGTAATCAACTTTATTATTATTGAGTCTAACTATTCGATCGCCTGCTCTTATGCCTGCACGCTCGGCAGGGGAGTCGGGGAAGGGGGTTATTATGGTTATCTTGTCATCTTCGGTCGCTATCTCTATGCCAAAACCAAAATATTCACCCTTGTTGGCATTTCTGATATTTGAGAATTCTTGTTTATCGAGAAAGTTGGAATAAGGATCCAACTTAGAAAAAATCCCTTCTATTGCTGCAGCAATAAGCTCATCTTGGCTTAATTCTGTTACGTAGTAAGTCTCAACTGTGTCGATAACGTCGAGTAGGAGCGGATAGTTGAGATTGTGATGATACTGTTCGGCGTTTTCTTGTCCTGATAGGGTAACGGATATCCCTAGCCCTACACCAATGAGAATACTACAAAGGTAGCGAATATATTTTGACATGGCAGCCCCTATATTTAAGGGCTAGATCTCTCCTAGCGTTTACAGTATCTCGCCGGATCGACCGCTTGCCCTTTATGCCTTACCTCAAAGTATAGGCCAGGCTCAGTCTGTCCACCCGACCGACCGACTAATGCGATAGATTCTCCTTTATTTACAGAGTCTCCGGGGTTTTTTAATAGGGTTTGGGCATGACCATACAGGCTCATATACCCCTTACCATGATCGACAACTAGCACCATACCGAAGCCGCGTAACCAGTCTGCATAAATGACCTTTCCCGCTGCGATAGCCGCTATTGTTTGACCTTCCGGAGCCGAGAGTGTGACCCCTTTCCATTTTACCTGACCCGATCTACGGCTGCCGAAGCCCGACTTGATACGCCCCTTGGTCGGCCATTTTAGCTTTCTGCTACTGGATAACCCTTCCATCTTAGGGTTACTTCTCATGGCCACGATGGCTTGCTCGACGACATGTTTGAGACTGGCTTCTTCTATCTGCATCTGCTCCAGTCTGGCGCCACTGCTATTGAGTGTTCTCTGCAGTTGTGTCAGGGTTTTTTGTCTTTGGCTCTGTTCCAGGTTGAGCTGTTTCGCCTGTTGTTGCTGGTTGAGAATGAGCTTATTAAGCTGAGTCTTCTGGGCTATCTGTTCAATTTGAATGTCATTGAGCTCTTCAATGGTCTGTTTCAACTCATTGATCGATGCCATGCGGGCATTATTCAAATATTGATAGTAGGCGAGTAGACGTTCGATACTTGCTGGGCTCTGCTGGTTGAGTAGCATCTTACTATAGTCGTGATTACCCGCTAAATAGGCACTGGCCAACTGATTGGCTAATGTTTCCTGCTGGGTTGTCTTCAGTGTATCTAACTTGTTTTGGCGTTTATCTAATTGAGCCAGTTTCTTATCTGTTTTAGAAAGTGAATTTTGGGTTTCATTGACTTTTCTAGCAGCTGAGGCGATCGCTTTTTCATCTTTCTTGAGCAATGAGATTAACTTTTCTCGCTGCTTAGCGGTGTCTTTTAGATCCGATGCTTGTTTGCTTATCTGTGATTGCAGTACTTTAAGATCGGATTGACGCTGCTGTAGGTCTGAGGCCTGCAGTGGCGTTGAAAGCATGATAAAGCCAGCAAAAATGCTGGCTTTACTGAAAAAACGAATATTCACGTGTCAGTGGTTACTCTTTGATTTTGATGATGGAACGCCCAGTCATCTCTGATGGCACTGTTTCTCCCATCAAGGTTAACATGGTTGGAGCAAGATCGCTCAGGCGACCGCCATCTTCGATAATCGCATCACGTCCAACGTAGATCAATGGCACTGGTTCGCAAGTGTGAGCCGTGTGTGCCTGGCCGGTCTTCTCATCGGTCATCTGCTCGGCATTACCGTGATCGGCTGTGATTAAACATTCTCCTCCCACCTTAGTCAGAGCTTCCACGACGCGGCCGATACTGGTATCGACTGCTTCACAGGCTTTAACCGCTGCCTCGAAGCTACCCGTATGGCCAACCATATCTCCGTTTGGATAGTTACAAATAATGACATCATAGTCAGTAGACTCTATGGCTGCGACTAATTTATCTGTGAGTTCTACAGAACTCATCTCAGGTTGTAGGTCATAGGTTGCCACCTTAGGAGATTGGATCAGAATTCTGTCTTCTCCCTTAAATGGTTCCTCTTTACCGCCGTTGAAGAAGAAAGTCACATGGGCATATTTCTCTGTCTCTGAGATACGCAGTTGTGTCTTATCCCGACTCTGCAAAGCTTCACCTAAGGTGTTGACGAGCTCTGTTGCCGGATAGGCTATTGCTGCCGGTATATTCGCGGCGTACTGAGTCAACATCAAGAAGTGTGCTTTTGTCGTCATCTTACGCTCGAACCCATCGAAATCAGAGTCGACGAAGCTGCGAGTGATTTGACGAGCACGATCGGCGCGGAAATTCATGAAAATCAGCGAATCGCTATCGGCAAGTTTAGCCAGATTACCTTGGCTGTCGGTAATCGCCGAGCTTGCGACAAATTCATCGCTCTCGTCACGTTCATAAGCCGCTTCCAGGGCATCTACAGCATTGGTGTATTGATGCAGAGACTCGCCTTGGGTGATCAAATCATAGGCAAGAGTCACACGATCCCAGCGATTATCACGGTCCATTGCATAATAGCGGCCTATCACTGAAGCAATACGGCCGGTGCCTAATCTAGTAAACAGATCATCAAAATGAGCCAAACTAGATTTTGCACTGCGTGGTGGAGTGTCGCGACCATCGAGGAAAGCGTGTAGATATACTTGCTTAGCACCTCGCTCGACTGCTAGGCGGCACATGGCCTCGATATGATTCTCATGGCTATGTACGCCGCCGGGAGACAGTAGCCCCATTATGTGTACAGCACCCTCTTTGGCGATTGCGCGATCTATGGCTTCGAGTAGTGCTGGGTTTTGCTGAAACTCACCGTCATCAATTGCCTTACCTATTCTGGTAAGTTCTTGATAAACAATGCGTCCTGAACCGATATTGATATGACCAACTTCGGAATTACCCATTTGACCATCGGGTAGTCCCACATCTAAGCCTGAAGCTGAGATTAGATTGTTAGGGTATTGAGCATTGAGTCGATCCAAAACCGGGGTCTTAGCATGGAAAACGGCATTTTTTTGCGTGTTTTCGCGGTAACCCCAGCCATCGAGGATCAGCAATGCCAAAGGGCGTTTGCGTGTCGTCATAGTGGTACCTTTTTAAGTTTGAAAGATAAAGTTGAAAATAGAAATTGGATAAATATTACTACGGAAGACCTGGTTGAAAAAGGAATTTACCTAGATTGATATAATCGAGTTTGCATCTATCTTATTAACGCTCTTTATCCACAGACTTTTCGTCCTTCAACAAGATGCTGCAATCTCCTATCGCGGTGGTATACTCTGTGCCCTAATTGTATTTTCAGCCCTAAGAAGTAGGCAGTTCACCATGCAAGAATATATCGAATTTTTGAAAGCTAACCCTATGCTCAGCTTAGCCTGGATAGGTCTTTTGATTGGTCTTATCGTCAGCGTTTTCAAATCCAGTATCTCTAAGGTCACTACGATCGATCACCAACAGGCTACGCTGCTTATCAATAAGCAAGATGCCAAAGTGATAGACGTAAGGGAAAAAGCGGAGTTTAAGAAGGGTCACATCGTCGATGCTTTGAATGTGCCTTTATCTGAAATTAAAAATAATCAACTTTCAGCCCTTGAAAAGTTTAAAGCAAGTCCCATTATAATGGTATGCAACGCAGGTATGGTGTCATCACAAGCCTCGCAGTTGATGGTTAAAGCAGGTTTCGAATCTGTACATAACCTCAAAGGCGGTATGGGTGAGTGGCAGTCAAGTAATCTGCCGGTAACGAAAAGTAAGAAATAACAATAACCCGGGATGGTGTCTGAGAGCGAGTTACAGGTCTCAAGTAACAAAAGCCCTTAAAATTGGCTTCAATTTTGAAGCCTAATAAATTGGATAGGTAAATATTATGGCTGAAGTAGCAAATAACGAACAACAAGATCCTCAATTCAATATCCAACGTGTATACACCAAGGATATCTCTTTCGAAACTCCAAACAGCCCGGCTGTTTTCCAGAAAGAGTGGAACCCTGAAGTTAAGCTAGATCTTGATACTCGTAGCGCTAAGCTAGCTGACAACGTTTTTGAAGTTGTCCTGTCTCTGACTGTTACCGCTAAAAACGGTGACGAAACTGCATTCCTTTGTGAAGTTCAGCAAGCTGGTATCTTCGCAATCAATGGTCTGACTGAGCAGCAACTTGCTCATTCACTAGGTGCATACTGTCCAAATATCCTATTCCCATATGCTCGTGAAGCAGTGGGTAGCCTGGTTTCTCGTGGTACTTTCCCACAGCTAAACCTAGCACCAGTTAACTTCGACGCGCTTTTCGCTCAGTACGTTAACCAGCGTCAAGCCGGTGCAGAAGACGCTGCTAAGACTGAAGAAGCAAGCGCATAATTAAAAACTGAACGTATCTGTTCAGCATTTTTCAGTCGCTGCTCAGATAGTGGCTGATTCATTCGAATATTAGACTCGAATGAATTGGCATTAAGCGAGTAGTTATATGAAAAACACTGCCGATATTACGGTATTAGGGGCGGGGTCTTATGGCACCGCCCTTGCTATTTCTTTAGCCAGTAATGGCCATCGAACTCTGCTGTGGGGTCATGACCCTGAGCATATCGAGAACCTCAAGCGTGACCGCGCTAATGAAGTATTTCTCCCGGGGATAACGCTTCCCGACCTGCTTGTTCCAGAAGCCGACTTGGCGACGGCGCTAGCCGCATCGAATAATATCTTAGTTGTGGTTCCCAGCCATGTTTTTGGCATGGTATTGGGCCAAGCTAAGCCTCTGCTGCGTGAAGATTCACGCATAGTCTGGGCGACAAAAGGGCTTGAGCCTGAGACCGGACGACTGTTGCAAGAGGTTGCCGGAGATGTGTTAGGCGATAAATATCCTTTAGCCGTGCTTTCCGGACCTACTTTTGCGAAAGAGTTAGCGGCGGGAATGCCGACCGCTATCTCCGTTGCCGGAACCCATGCTACTTTTACCCAAGATCTAGTCGAGCTATTACACAGCCCTAAACGGCTACGTGTTTATGCCAACGACGATTTTATCGGCCTGCAACTTGGCGGTGCGGTTAAAAATGTCATCGCCATCAGCGCTGGTATGTCGGATGGTATCGGCTTCGGTGCCAATGCCAGAACCGCATTAATCACCCGAGGCCTGGTTGAATTGTCTCGTTTAGGTGAGGCTATGGGGGCCCAAGCCAGTACTTTTATGGGCATGGCAGGCTTAGGCGATCTGGTACTTACCTGTACAGATAACCAATCTCGTAACCGTCGCTTCGGACTGGCTTTAGGCCGGGGGCAAGGTGTCGAGGAGGCTCAGGAAGAGATAGGTCAGGTGGTTGAAGGTTACCGTAATACCAAAGAAGTTTATGCTTTAGCTAAGCGACTTGGCGTAGAGATGCCGATCACTGAGCAAGTTTATCGGGTGCTCTATGAGGGCGGGACGCCTCGCGAGGCTGCCGTAACCTTGTTAGCCAGAGAGATAAAATCTGAGACCCAAGATAGCGAGTAATCAAGTATTAGGTTCATGCTTCTTCGTATGTTAAAGATAAAAAAGGGTGCTAAAATAGCACCCTTTTTGTGTCTGGAACACTTATGCCACAGCCCATGGACGGCTAGCTGAGGTATCTTGTGTCTGGCCAAAATTATTCCTGATTCAGTATTTGTATTTAAATTCGAGGCTATAAAGTGAAACATCATGACGTCATAATTATCGGAGCGGGTGCCGCAGGCCTGATGTGCGCCGCTACAGCGGGTTACCGTGGGCGTGATGTGTTGGTGCTGGATGCAGCAAAGCAGGCGGGGAAGAAGATCCTCATTAGCGGTGGTGGACGATGTAACTTCACGAACCAGAAAGTTGAGCCGAATAATTTCATCTGTGGCAATGGGCATTTTGTAAAGTCAGCCCTGGCAAGGTATCGCAGCAGCGACTTTATCGATCTTGTCGAGCGTCATGGTATCGAGTACCACGAGCGGGACCATGGTCAACTGTTCTGTAATGACTCGGCCAAAGAGATAGTCACCATGCTACTGACCGAGTGTGAGTGGGCCGGTGCTAAGGTTAAACTCCGCACCGAGATTGGCAAGATCACTCAAGCTGATTCTGGGAAATTTGAAATAGCGACCGACAAAGATGTCTATAGCTGTGATTCGTTAGTGGTAGCCACAGGCGGTCTCTCCATGCCTAAGCTAGGTGCTAGCCCATTGGGTTATCATCTTGCCGAGCAGTTTGGTTTAAAGGTGTTGCCTACCTATGCCGGTCTGGTGCCTTTTACCTGGCAACCCGAGCAGAAACTCAAATTTGAGCCACTGTCTGGCATTGCGGTACCCAGTACTATAACGGCAAAAGACGGGACTCAGTTCAGTGAAGCCTTGCTCTTTACTCATCGCGGCCTATCAGGCCCTGCCATTCTTCAGATATCAAATTTTTGGAAGCCTGGTGAGACCATCAAGATTAACTTGCTCCCAGGTATCGATGCCAGAGCCGCCATCGAGTTGGTGCTGGCGAACCATCCGAAGCAGAACCTGAGAAATACTCTGGGACATTGGTTACCTAAACGTCTGGTCGAGGCCCTGTTCGACGAAGCTCTGCTTAACAGGGCTATGAATCAGTTAGTCCATAAAGAGCTGGAACAGCTTGCTGTGGATCTCGAGTCCTGGGAAATAATGATGAATGGCACCGAGGGCTATCGCACCGCCGAAGTCACCTTAGGTGGCTTAGATACCGATGAGCTGTCGTCGAAAACCATGGAAACCAAATCAGTACCTGGGCTTTTCTTTATCGGTGAGGTGATGGATGTCAGCGGCTGGCTGGGAGGATTCAACTTCCAGTGGGCTTGGTCATCGGGTGTTGCCGCGGGTCAGGCGGTTTAATGTTGCCAGTGAAGGAGATATTGAGGAATCATACTGAGTTCACTTTCTGTTAATGTCTGCGGTGTTAACATGGCTTTAAGTTACTTCTCTTTGTTTTTCGATACTTTCTTTGAGGCACTGATGTTTAGACCCTTAGTTATCTTGCTTCTACTGTTTATGTCCGGGTGTTCGAGTCAGTTGCCGGAGCAGATTGAAACAGGCACTGCAACCAATGTTGCTGCGAATCAGGCTAAAACATCAGGCCTAGATGCTATTAAGACCAAACAACAGGTATTAGAGCTGAAGCTGATGGCATTTCATCGAGAGTGGAAAGGTACGCCTTACCGTTATGGTGGCATGAGTAAGCGGGGCGTGGATTGCTCTGCCTTCGTCTATCTGGCCTACAAGGATATTTTCGGTAGGAAGTTACCCCGAACCACGGCGGATCAGAAAAACCTTGGGCATAAAGTTGCTAAGGGAAATCTGAAAACCGGCGACCTGGTATTTTTCAAAACCGGTTGGTCGACTCGGCATGTGGGTATCTACCTGAGTGACTCTAAGTTTTTGCATGCATCGACGAGCCAAGGTGTGATGATATCCACCTTAAATAATAGCTATTGGAAGCGTAAGTATTGGCTGTCCAGAAGCTTGTAGCTCTCATTTTTGTCGATAAGCCAGATATAATGGCCGCAAATCATGTTAGTTTACATGCAACTAATATCTCCAGCTTCGGTGCCATCGATAGGGCTTGCCGAAGATAACACCACCAGTAGGACTTAAGATGACTAAAGCTAAAATCGGTATTGTAACTGTCAGTGATAGAGCTAGTGCAGGCGTCTATGAAGATCTCTCTGGTAAAGCGATTATCAAGGTATTGAACGAGTATCTGACTTCTGAGTGGGAGCCTGTCTATGAGGTGATTCCTGATGAGCAAGATGTGATTTCTGCGACACTTATCAAGATGGCCGATGAGCAGAACTGCAGTCTAATCGTTACTACTGGCGGCACTGGCCCAGCTAAACGCGACGTTACCCCTGAGGCGACGGAAGCCGTTTGTGATCGTATGATGCCTGGTTTCGGTGAACTCATGCGCGCCGAGTCACTTAAGTTTGTGCCGACCGCTATTCTTTCACGTCAAACAGCCGGACTTCGTGGTGATACCTTGATCGTTAACTTGCCAGGTAAGCCCAAGTCGATTCGTGAGTGTCTCGATGCCGTGTTCCCTGCAATTCCATATTGTATCGATCTAATGAACGGCCCATTCCTTGAGTGTGATGAATCTGTCATCAAGCCATTTCGTCCAAAGGCCAAGTAAGCATATCTTGAAAGTTAAGAGCGTCTCGATGCGCTCTCTATCTTCCCCGGCAATCCCTTATTGCATCGATCTAATGAACGGACCTTTCCTCGAGTGTGACGAGTCAGTTATCAAACCATTCCGTCCAAAGGCCAAGTAGCATATCTTGAAAGTTAAGAGCGTCTCGATGCGCTCTCTATCTTCCCCGGCAATTCCTTATTGCATCGATCTAATGAACGGCCCATTCCTTGAGTGTGATGAATCTGTCATCAAGCCATTTCGTCCAAAGGCCAAGTAAGCATATCTTGAAAGTTAAGAGCGTCTCGATGCGCTCTCTATCTTCCCCGGCAATCCCTTATTGCATCGATCTAATGAACGGACCTTTCCTCGAGTGTGACGAGTCAGTTATCAAACCATTCCGTCCAAAGGCCAAGTAGCATATCTTGAAAGTTAAGAGCGTCTCGATGCGCTCTCTATCTTCCCCGGCAATTCCTTATTGCATCGATCTAATGAACGGACCTTTCCTCGAGTGTGACGAGTCAGTTATCAAACCATTCCGCCCAAAGGCCAAGTAAGCTGATTTTTAAAAAAGTGACTAAGGCCCGGTAATTTCCAGGCTTTTTATTGTCTGCTTTACAGTTTCTCACAACTTTTTAGCGCTTTTGTATAATTTAGCATCCCCTGTTTCATCTCCACTGTTTTAATCTTATGGATCAAAGCATGACCTATACTTTATTAGGTCGAAATCATATCGATTCGAATAAATGTTGAGGAGAGAGGGATGGAATTTTTATCTTCATGGAGCATCAAACGTAAATTGATGGCTGTGATGTTAGTTTTTGGCTTAGCCGGGGTAACCATACTGGTCGATGTCATCATTAATACAAATTTTGTGGCAGATAAGTTTGAGGAATATGATCAAGCTGGTGTGAACAGTCAAAAGTACATCTTATCTATCAGCCGAGACATGAATTATGTTTCTCGTCTATCACGTAGCATCATGCTTGGAGATGATTTCGACAAAAATTACTCTCTGTTAGATACTCGAATTCGTGATATTTATAGCCATTTCGATAACCTCGAAGCTTCTCTAAGACTGGTCTCGGACAGAGATGCTAAGAATCGGCTTAATCAGTTGATGGCGAATTCTAAACAAGCCACAAAGGCATTCTTAGAAGATGGCCGCGCTCGCATGTTACAGCTTAAATCCGTTGATCGTAATCCGGATGTCTTACAGGAAGCCTGGAGTTCATATCGTACAGGGGCGAGTCCTTTCGCTAATAAGGCTAGAGCTAGTTTCAAAGAGCTAGTTAGAGCCGAGGAAAGTTCCAGACAGGAGATACAGCAGGCTGCAATCGCTTCCATGGCTGACATGAAACAGCAGCTGATCTTAATTACCATAGGTTCTTTTGTGCTTGGTGGTCTGCTGCTCTTCTTTGTTGCACGAGGTATTTTACATTCTGTAAGCACCTTGACCCGGTCCATAGATGACATAGAGAGAAATTCTGATCTGACCCGTCGCATCGAAATCAGTAGTAAGGATGAATTTGCAGCTCTTTCTAGAGCGTTTAATCTGATGCTAGATAAGTTTCAAGCTAGTATTAATAGCGTTTCCGATACTTCGAAGCAGTTGGCTGAGTCGGCACAAGGCATGGCGAAGGTTACCTCAGAAACTGCCGCTTCGGTCCAGAGTCAGAGACATGAGCTGGACATGGTTGCCACTGCGATGAATGAGATGACGGCAACGGTTGTCGAGGTGGCTAAGAATGCTAATGATGCCGCAGATGCCGCCAATCAGACTGATGACCAATCGAAAGAGGGCATGCAGGTCGTCAATAATACCGTGGATACTATTGTTGGTTTAGCTGCCGAGATAGAAAGTGCTGCCGAAGTGATACAAAACTTAGAGAAAGACAGTAATCAAATTGGCACTATTCTCGATGTTATCAAGGGGATTGCCGAGCAGACTAACTTGCTAGCGCTAAATGCGGCTATCGAAGCCGCTAGAGCGGGTGAGCAAGGAAGAGGATTCGCCGTGGTTGCCGATGAGGTCCGTACTTTAGCGAGTCGAACCCAAGAGTCTACCGAAGAGATTCAGGCGATGATCGAGAAGCTACAAGGTGGAGCTAAAACAGCAGTGAGTGTCATGTCGGATAGCCGAAAGTATGCCGATGAGAGTGTGAGTCATGCCAAATCTGCTGGTGAGGCCTTGCAGATGATCACGCAATCTATCGGTACCATTACCGAGATGAATACTCAGATTGCCACAGCAGCAGAAGAGCAATCTGCGGTATCGGAGGAGATCAACGCTAATATCGTTAATATCAATCATGCTGCCGAAGAAGCCGCCGAAGGTGCTAACTCGACATCCAGTGAGAGTGAACGTTTAGCCGAGATGGCGCAAGAGCTGCAACTGCTGGTTCAGCAGTTTAAAACCTAGTCTTCTCGTTACCTAGGGAAGCGTATTATTCGCCCTAGGTTCCCTTCTTAATGATCTGATAGGCGCTATACCCGGTAAACATTAGTAAGCTGGGTATCGCCACTAAGTGGGCAAAGATGTTGGGCTCGGTGCTAAAATGTAGCCAAAATAGTAATGCCCAACTTATTCCAAGATAACTCAGGCTCATCACCAGATGCTTATTCGATTTTGACATCATTTACTCCTATTAATCACTTCTATTCATTACTCGTGTTCAGCTAAGAACCTGCAACACTTTCTGGTCTTCAACTGAAGCTTTCATTGAAGTTCCCAGTGTCATCTCAGTATAAAAACTAGACAAAATCTTATAAAGTGTCATTATTGACAAAATAAGGGTTAAAAGTGACAATTTGTGTTTTGGTCATAGTCTTTGAATTATAGTCTTGTGGTCATAGCTTGATGATTGAACTTGAGGAGAGACTGAGATGAAGAAAATAATAATATTGGCTGCAGGGAATGTGGTTGCCGGTGGTATTGTCAGTTTTCTCGATGTGTTCAGTTTCTGCAATGTTTATTGGCGACGTATGAATCCAGATGCAAAAGAAGACCTGTTTCATTGTCATGTGGTTTCATATGATGGCCAGCCGGTGAATACCAATCAGCATATTCAAATCCCCGCCATAGGTCTGGATAAACCCGAAGATATTCTGCAAGCCGATGCGGTTATTCTTGCGTCTGCCTTTGTGACGAGCAGAGAGGAGTTTCAAGCTTATCTCAATGAGTTTGAACCTTTGTTCGAGCCCCTGAGGCTCTTCGCTGCCAGTGGAAAACCCGTGGCTGCTTATTGCTCCGGCACCTTGATGTTAGCCGCCTCAGGCGTGCTTAATGGTCGCACGGCCACGACGGTTTGGTGGTTAAAGGAGATGTTCGAGCGAAATTTTCCTGATGTGAATCTCTGTATGGATAAACTGGTCATCTCAGATGAGCATATTCATACCGCTGGCGCGACGACTTCGAATCTGAGTCTGGCACTTCACCTGATAGGAATTCTTGCCGGTGAACAAATTGCCCATCAGATGGCCAAGATATTACTGATAGACCCCAATCGAACCTCGCAACAGCCCTTCATGTCCATGGATCTATCCATTGGGGTTAATAATCACAAAGATGAGTTGGTGACTAAGATCCAAAATTGGATGCAGGCACAAATAGGGCAGAGTTTCTTGCTCGATGATATCGCTGATAAATTTGCTGTGGGTAAACGTACCATGATCAGGCGTTTCAAGAAGGCGCTCAATGAGACGCCTGCTAGTTACATGCAGCGTTTGCGTGTCGATGAGGCTAAGCGATTACTCGAAACCACCGAACTTGCCCTGGAGCAGATAGTAGATAGGGTTGGCTACGAAGATGTGAGTTCATTTAGAAAGCTGTTTATTCAGCTGACGAGTCTTAGCCCCAGAGCCTACAGGGAAAAGTTTAATACCCACAGCTGCTGTTAACTCAACTCATGCATGAGCAGCAATGTGGGTTGCTTTGAATATCGGAGTGTAGAGAGAGGTAAACTTATAGAGCATTAATCTCTCGTTTGAGATCATGGCTGCCATCTGTGACTATTTTCTCCAGAGTCTGCACCCTTTCTTCGAGATGACGATTTTGCTTGCGCAGCAGTGCTAGCTCATCTTGGTTAATATCTGACCTGTTCACCTTGCAAAGTCTTAAGTACTGCTTAAGGCCTTCGGTAAACGTCACGCTGGCGATAAATACGATCATAACAACCATGATAATCAGTTCTTTATCTATCTCTCTCCTTATGATGTAGCCCTGAGTGCGAGTCACTCTGGGCTTCTAGCTGTGTTATTGATATACCAATCGGTATAAAAGTGTGGTCACTCAGCGAGAGTTTAGCGCTTCGGAGGCAAGGCAACGAGTGAGGAACATATATTCTACGTTTAAGCTCGTTAACGCCGTATCGGAAGTGCTAAAACTCGCCTTTCAGGAGTGTTTTTGGCAGCCTACTTCTGTGTTGAATGAGCTCGAAAGGGATCACCATTCCCTCACTCATCCGCCTTGAATTATGCAGCCAAAAATAACTCTGAGTTGACCACTTTCTTATACCGATTGGTATTATAAACCGAAGATTATCTTCTCGCTCTTGAGTGATCTTTCCATGCTGAAGGTCAGGGCTAGGGCGATAACTAAGGTCACGACCGAGGACAGCACTAGCTGCAACATAGGGATTTCGCGTCCCTTGATGAAGGCGATCAGTGCCTGTTGCTGCCCGGAGACAGGGAGCCACTGCAAGGTATCAGGGGCTATGTTGTAGCTGGCGGCCATCGACAGCATCATGGGTACTATGAGTACTAAAGTCAGATAGGACTGAGCCTCTTTAAAGCTCTTGGCCATAAAGGAGACAAAGAGTTGCAGGCTTGCGGCCATCATGGCTATGGGTAGTCCAATCAATAGCATGAGCAAGATGAAGTCTGTGCTTATGTTGACCGTAAATCCAAGTTCATGCCAGGGGACATAGGCATAGGATATTTTGGAGATGATCAGGGTTAACAGCAGACCCAACATGGCGAACACAGTAACGGCAAACACCTTGGCTAGCACTATGCTACGGGTCGATACCGGATGACTGAGTAACAAGGCCAATGAATTTCGCTCTCGTTCACCGGCACTGGTATCTATGGCCAAGTTCATACCCGAGATAAACACCGCATAGATCATGGTCATGGTGGCGACACCTAAGATAACCCCGCCCTTGGAGTCCGGCGTGGCTTGATCTTCTATCTTCACCTTAATTGGCTGAACCACACGTGGATCTATGCCTCTGGCTATCAAGCGTAAGCTACCCATCTCGGCGCTATAGGTCTGCAGGTTACGCTCGAGACGACGAATAGAGTTTTGTAGCTTCTCGTTAGAGTTATCGGCTATCAGTATGACTTCGGCGCTGAGGCCTTTAGCCATCTGAGCGGCATAATCTTCGCTGATAACCAGACGGATATCTTTTACATCCAGCGGTTCACCTTCATCATCAGTACTGCGACTATCACCATGGGTGATCCCTTGGCTGGATAGGTACTTGATAAGATCCGGAGCGTTATCGGCATTCTCTATCTTGATGTTGAGATCTTTCGGACTCGACATCTGACCTATGAGTAGCATAAACATGCCACACATCAATAGAGGAGTACCAATAGCGTAATAGAGTCCGGCCATGACAGAGCGCTTGTCTCTGGCGGCATCGATAAGCTCCTTGCGAACCATGGTCATTATCTTGTTCATCATGCTGTGATTCCCTCATCTTTACCGATAAGTTGGCTTTGAAAACGCGCATCCTGCTTGGATGCTTTGAAGAGCATCATTTGTGAGGCCGTTATCATGCTGCTATTCCCTCATCTGTTCCAATAAGCTGGATAAACGCATCCTCCAGAGAATCCTTACCTGTCTGGCGACACAGCTCATCCGGGCTACCTATGGCAACGACTTTACCGTCCGCCATTACGATCACCTGATCACAGAGTGCGGCAACTTCCTGCATCACATGGCTAGAGAACAAGACACAGTGCCCATGCTCCTTGAGCTCTTTCAACAGATCTCTCAGTACTCGGGTACTCATCACATCTAAGCCCCGAGTAGGCTCGTCGAGTATGATGTTAGTTGGCTGGTGGACTATGGCCTGAGCTAGTGCTGTCTTCATGCGTTGGCCCTGGGAGAAACCTTTGCAGCGACGGTCGGCAATATCATCCATATGTAGTTGGCTGAGTACCTTAGCGGTGGCAGCTTTGGCTTCTACTCTCGATAAGCCATTGAGTTCGGCAAAATAACTCACATACTCTCTCGGGGTCAGTCTTTCATACAGTCCGAAAGGATCCGGGAACAGCCCCAACTGCTGTTTGGCTTCGATAGGAGATTTAGACACGTCAATGCCATCTATCTCGGCGATACCTTTGTCTGCCTGGAGTAGACCGAAAATGGTTCTCAGGCAGGTGGTCTTGCCCGCACCGTTAGGACCAAGCAGTCCGGTTATTTGGCCATCTTTGGCCTCGAAGCTCAGATCATCCAGTGCCTGAACCTCGCCGATACGCTTAGATAGATTAGATACTTTAATCATGGCTAGCTCCTTGGGCTATGGCTTGCTTTGGCTTTTGTACGGGCTCTTGTGTATGTTCCGGGGCGGGAATGGCCTCGACTGTACTGGCATTGAGGTAGAAGTTACGACTCACATCCTTGTTCAGGCATTCACCGTCTAAATCCTGCACGTTGCCAGTGTCGACTAGCTCTGCGATAAGGTCATTACCGCAAGATTGATGAGCGACTCCGTGGGTAGCATAAGGAGCAATAAAGTGCCTGGCATTAGTGAGTTTTTCCATGGCTAACTCCCCCCAACTCGGCGGTGTGGCCGGGTCTAACTCTCCCGATAACACTAAGGTGGGAATGTCGCTGCTAATGGGCGCAGAGAAGTCGGCATCTACGGCTGGCATATTCCAGATGGCACAGGATTGTTCGAATGTGGTCACCATCTCCCTGCCAAAATAGGTTTGGTTGGCGGCGTCTCGCTCGGCAGTTGTGAGGCGTTGCCAATCTTCGCCACAAATAACCGAGGCATGCATGCCCATGGCGATGCCTGTGCTATCGATAGTGAGAGAATACAGACCTAAGATAGGTTGGAAATTCTCTTTAGCGGCCTCACTGATTGCATGTGGGATAAGCGCGCGGACATTAGGCATATACAGGGCCATTCTGATGGCTCCCATAAATTTGGCCCGCGTCATGGTGAGTTGGGTTGCCTCGCCAGTTAACGGGTCTTGTACCTGGCTGACCATTGGTGCTATGGCTAGCTTGGCATCGACACTGGCTAAGTCTGCTTTGAGGTTGGGAAACTGAGCGCCGCAGAGTTTGTTGGTGTTGCAATCCTTGATTAACAAATCGAAGGCGCGGCTGATGGCATTGCCGATGGCGAGTACACTCTGTTGCATCGGGACTACGCCGTCTATGGTGACAGTCGATAGTGCTTCCGGGTAGTGACTTAGATACAGCTGTGCCATGCGAGTGCCGTAGGAGATGCCATATACATGCAGCTTCTTATAGCCGAGATGCTTGCGTACGGCTTCGAAATCATCCAGTGCATTCAGGCTACCGTATTGAGTGACATCGGCGTCGAGTTCATCCAGACAGGCTTGAGTCTCGGTGGCTACATCGAAATCTGCTTCGTTAATGGCCAGGGCATCTTCGAAGCCGTCTCCTTCGCAATTTAGGATATTGGAGCGTCCGGTGCCGCGCTGATCTATGAGTAAGATATCCCTACTCTGACGTATCTTTCTGAACATACGGCTGAAGCCTGCGGCGTTATCTATGGCAGATTGGCCCGGGCCGCCGGCGATGGCAAGAAAGGCTTCGGAATGATTATCGCTTTTTATCGCAGCCAGCACAGCATAGTGGATCTCTATCTGCTTTCCATCTGGCTTAGCGGGATTCTCCGGTACCGTGATAAAGCCGCAGTTAACTTGCTCAGACAGGCCATCCAGATAGCAGGTTTGCTCATTCTGGCTAGCTGGATCCTCAGTGTTATTCTCGCTGTTATCAGCATCTGCAGAGGCAAAGGCGGGAAGGTTGAGAATCATGCTGCTGATAACGAGTGTGCCGATCAGCGTCATTAATGGCTTGCCCTTTACACTATTTATGGCCTTTCTTGTCTCTGACCTGTCTCGCTTTCCATGAAACATACTGGCTATTCCTTTCTTGAAAATTACTCAATCTATGCTAAATTACGTATCGGTGTATCAATGTATTAATACAGTGTCTAAAGGCTAATGTTAGAACTAATAAATGTCAACCCCAGTAGTGGTGAGCCCATATATCGACAGTTGAGCGAACAGATTGTGCGTTTAATTGTGGGTGGCCAATTAGAAACAGAACAAGTGCTGCCTTCGGTGCGGAAGATGGCCGAGCACCTGTCGGTAAACCCCATGACAGTTTCCAGGGCTGTGCAGCAGCTGGTCGAGCAGGGATGGCTGGAGAGGCGCCGTGGCCAACCTACCAGAGTGGCTAAACGTGAACATAGCGAGACAACTTCGAGTGCCCAGCTGCTTAAGCCCGAGGTTGATGAGCTCGTGTCCCAGGCCAAACAATTAGGCATCAGTCGTGATGAGTTAATGGAACTCATCGATACTTGTTGGTAAAGCGGTAAAAGAATAAACAAAATAAGAACAAAGGATTGAACTGATGGATATGAACCAAGCGCCGATTCTTGAGTTTAACAAGGTCAGCAAATGTTTTTCTGCTAAAGACGAGGCCGATAAGACTGCGATTAATTGCCTCTCAATAAAATTGTTCCCCGGCATGGTAGTGGGTCTATTGGGGCAAAATGGTGCGGGAAAGTCGACCCTGATGCGCTGTGCGCTTGGGATCATAGAGCCAAGTTCGGGTGAGATCACCACCTTAGGTGAGCCGGTTAATCAACTTAGCTCAGAGGCTAAGGCGCAGATAGGTTATGTGCCACAACAACCCTTCGGCTATGAGGGCTTCAGTGTCTCCAGGGCATTGGAATTACATAGAAGCTTCTATCCCGCGTGGGATCGGCAGCTTGAGAATACCTGGCTTGAGCGTTTCAATCTCGATTCTAAGCAACAAGTTCAACGCATGTCTGTGGGTCAGCGTCAGTCTCTGGCCTTGATCATGGCCATGGCCTACCGACCTAGGCTACTTATTCTGGATGAGCCTGTTGCTAGCCTGGATCCCATAGCCAGACGCAAATTTATGTCTGATCTGTTCGAGCTGGCGCTTGAATCTGGCTCGGCCGTGCTGTTTTCATCCCACATCACCTCAGATCTGGAACGTGTCGCCAGTCATCTGGCACTCATGAGATCCGGCGAGCTGGTGTTGTTCAAGGAGATGGACAGTGTGCGCGAAGAGGTCAAGCTGCTTACGTTTGCAAATGGTGAAGAGATACCGGAAGGGCTAAACGTGCTCAACCAGCATGGCAACAAGGTGCTGGTGGATAATTTCTGCGCTGTGAAGTATCCAGATATATCGGCCCAATCACTGAATCTTGAACAGCTGTTTATGGAGCTGCACAGATGAGTCGCACTAACCCAGAGCTGATTCAGCCCAGGAGTGATAATGGCCCTTGGCTGAAATTATTGCAGTGTCGATTCGCAGGCGTGATCCGCTTCTGGTTCTACGATCTGGGTAGCGCCAGCTTTATGGGAGTCACATTACTGGGTTTATTGATGCTGGTGCCGATCATTGGATTCGAAAAATTCGAGATTCTTCCTCTTATTTTAGGCCTGGTACAGGTCTCTGTATCGGCGGCGGTGGCCTGGCAGCTGAATCGGTTAGCGGCGACAGAGTGGTCAATACTGATCCCTGAATATAGACGGAACATATTCTTTCAGTGCAGCTTCATGCTGCTGAGCTCATTTTCTATCGGCACCTTAGTCTGCTTACTGGTAGGGTTGGAGGCGGCATTTACCCAACTGCTGTTAGCGACGGGTTTAGGACTGATTTTTGTTTATCTATGCCAGATAAAGATGGCTGTCTATTATCTGTCTATCTTGCTCTATCTGTCTTTACTCTTCATTGACTCGATAGCCGAATCTCTTTCTCCTGTGATGATAGCGGCAGTGGTGCTCGCTAACCTGACTTTAGTCTGGGCTATATGGAAAAGAGCCTTGGTAAGTGGCTGGCATCCCGATGCCAGGACTATCTATCTCAACGCGCTGGAGATGGGAGGAATTTGGCTACCCAATGCTAAGTCTTACCCCTTGATCTTTAAGCTCGAAAAGCATCTTCATCCGGTTAATTTCTTCATGGGTCCCTTGCTGGCCCTGTTAATCATAGCCATGCCGATAATCACACTCATAGTTGCGGCGTTGGCTCAGCTGGTGGGCGTGGAGGTCCCGGCCCTGTTTATGTTGGTGCAGTTTAGCTGTGTGGCTTGCACTATGGTTCATTGGAGCCGTATTCAGCGTTGGCGAGCGGTAGAAACTCTGTTTATGCTGCCAGGCTTCAGTGGCAAGCAGGGAATGATAGATGCGTTTAATCGCTCTCAAATTAACTTGTTAATCTTGTTCACCCTGATCATGGCGGCTACCGCGGCTCTGGTTGCGTTATTCAATCCAGCCATCACTTTTGCTATCTGGTTCCACCTCGTCTTGAGCACCTTCTTCGGTTGTGGTTTTCTCTTGGGGGCTGGGAGTGCGTGTAAAACGGCACTACAGCTGTCCACAACTATGCTGATAATTATTGCGCATTCGGCTTGGATTTCGGGAAGTTTACGTGTGTTTGCCGAAGAAACCGACGTTTGGCTATGGTTTGCGGGAGATCTGGCTCTAGTTGGTATATCCATGCTAACTATATGGTGGGGAAGTAAAAAGTTGTGGAAAGGCGATCTGGTTTAAGGCCACAAATTTTACAAAACTGTGGCAGAACTAACAAAAGTTGAGCAATTGCTCTTATTTTTCTTGGGCCATTGACGTAAAATGTCCGGAAACAGGAACACCTGTACGCTTAAAAAGGCCCCAAATATATGTCACTCGAGCAGTATCATTTAACACGATTAATCAAGAAGCAGAGCCTGCAACTCGGCGATGCTATCGCGCTCGAAGGATACGAAATGGCGGCCCCATGGCATCAGGTGAGTTGGAGCGATTTCGGTAGCATCAGCTCCCAGGTAGCTCAAGCCTTGATTAATTTTGGCTTCGAGGCGCAAGATCGCGTGGCTATCCTTGCACAGAACAGCCCTCAGTGGACCTGTGCCGATATTGGTTGTCTCAAGACTCGCGCCGTAGTAGTGCCTATCTATCCGACTAGCACCTTCGAACAGGCGAGCTATATTATCGATGATGCCGAGGCGAAACTTATCTTCGCCGGCGATCAAGCTCATTACGAGATGGCCTGTAAACTGACTGACGTATGTGCCAGCTTGATACAGGTGGTGGTGTTCGATAAGAACGTCACCCTGCAAGACAATGCCAATCATCATTACTTCGACGACCTTATTGCCGACAGCTATCCGGCAAAGACACTCATCGAGTTGGATAAACGACTCGATGCGGCCAATTTGGATGACTTGCTTACCCTGATATACACCTCAGGTACCACTGGTGAGCCAAAAGGCGTGATGTTGGATCACCGTAATTTTGCCTCTATGGTGCGTCAGCACGATAGCTTCTTACCATTTACTCCCGGTGACGTGTCTCTGGCCTTCCTACCTTTGAGCCATGTGTTCGAACGTGGCTGGAGTTTCTACGTGCTTAGCCGTGGTGGTCATAACGTTTATCTGCAAAACCCCATGGCGGTCAAAGAAGCCATAGTCCAGGTACGCCCACACACGCTTTGTGTGGTACCAAGATTTTTAGAGAAGGTGTATAGCGCGGTACAGGATAAAGTCTCTAAGGCACCGAGTAGCCGTCAGAAGTTGTTCGCCTGGGCCATGAATGTGGGTCATCGTCAATCTGAGGTGGGTCAGGGCCGCGAGAAGGCATCACTGGCTTTGAGCCTGCAATGGAAACTGGCCGATAAATTGGTCTTTAGTAAGCTAAAACAGGTACTGGGCGGACGCCTCAAGTTTATGCCTGTTGGTGGTGCTGCGCTAGACCCTAATGTGAGTGCCTTCTTCCAGAGTATCGACGTACCTGTGTTGTGTGGCTACGGTATGACTGAAACGACTGCCACAGCTACCTGTAATACTCTGGCTAATCGCGTTCCCGGCTCTAACGGCAATGCCATCCCCGAAGTCGAGATCAAATTAGGTAAAGATAACGAGATCTTTGTTCGCGGCGATACCGTGATGCGCGGTTACTATAACCGTCCACAAGAAACCGCAGATACCTTCGAAGATGGCTGGTTGAAGACCGGCGATGCGGGTCGTATAGATGAGCATGGCAACCTGTTTATTACCGATCGTATTAAAGAGCTGATGAAAACCTCTAATGGTAAGTATATCGTGCCACAACGCGTCGAGGGTAAGGTCGGTTGTTGTCCTTTCATCGAGCAAGTTGCCATTGTTGCCGATGCTAAAAACTATGTCTCCGCCTTGATTGTCCCAGCCTTCGAAACACTCGAAATATGGGCGAAAGAGAAGGGGCTGCATTATGAGTCACCCATGGAGCTGTTACGTCACAGCCATGTTATCGAGCATTTCGATCAACGCCTCAAGACACTGCAGAGCGATCTGGCTGGTTTCGAGAAGATTAAGAAGTTTACTCTGCTACCGGAAGCTTTTTCGATGGAAGCGGGTCTTATTACACCGACCATGAAGCTACGTCGTAAGGTGATTTATCATAAGTATGCCCGTGAGATCAGTGCTATGTATGGTAAATAGATCTGCTTCGCATCTCTATGCATGTCACAGTGTGACGTTATCAAGCAATGATGACGTTATACCATTCCGAGTAAGTATCTGATCATTCAGCGGGAGTTCAAAGCACTGCAGGCAAGGCGAATGTTTGAAGCTAATAGTTATTCTATATCGAGAACATTCAACGTAGCATAAAGGGCTTTGAAACCCGCACTGCGTGAGGCTCTCAGTGTTTCCACTTCTGTGTTACATTGACTTAAAAGGGAATAACCATTTCCTCATCAATGTGTCTTGAATTGAAAAAACTGAGAGTCTCTGAACTGACCAGATACTTATATGGCATGGTATTAGAACAGCAAGAATAATAAGAGGATATTGAGATATGTCAGAGACCTTTTTTAGTTTAGCCATCCAGCCAAGATTTAATGAGACCGATGGTCTGGGCCATATCAATAACACTGTGCTTCCTGTGTGGTTTGAGGCTGCACGTGAGCCGGTATTCGAGATCTTCAATCCTAGCCTGGACCTAAGTCAGTGGAACCTGATAGTGGCGGGTTTTACCATTGCTTATACTTCGCCGACTAATTATGGTTCTACCGTATCGGTAAAAACTTGGATCAGCCGGGTGGGTAACTCTAGCTTCGAGGTGGCTCAGCAGAGCTGGCAAGAGGGGAAGATGACCTCAGAAGCTAAGACGACTCTGGTGCATTACGATTACGGTATAGATAAGAGTCAGCCGATTTCAGCCGAGGTTAAATCTCAGCTTGCAAAGCTAACTGGTGAATAGTTCGCTTTTGTTGATATTAAAGGGCTGACTATAAAAACTTCTGTACATACCAACAGCTAGCCTTAACCTCGAGGTTAGCTGCTTTTGCCCAGCTTAATCCATATCTAACCAATTTTTCGGCAAATCCTTGTCCACGCAGATTATCGGGCACAAAAGTGCTGGTGAAATCAACCTGGTCATCATTAATTGTTATAAACAAGTACGGCTTGCTCTGTGTCTGAATGGATGACAAACCTGTGCTCGTTTTTCAGATGTTTAACCACTGATTCGATCATTTATTACTCCGCTTTCACTTCTTTATAGGTTTTTAGGGCATCGAGTAGCTCTGGGGTCAGCGTCGCTTTTTTACCTGTCTTGAAGTTAAACATCACGACTTGCGAGCTACCTAAGGTGGTGACAGCTTCTTGAGCCTTGCTGAAAACCGTATAATTCATCATGAAGCGGTCGGCCTTGATATCGCTAATTTTCACGCTCACTAACAAGGTGTCGGGAAAGGTGACAGGGCGCTTATAGCGGGCATGATTATCACTCAGTACAGGGCCAACTTGGGTTATTTTCAGATCGCCGAGCAGGTTTATCTGGCTAAAGAAATCGATCCGCGCTGTCTCGAAATATTTGAAGTAGACCACATTATTTACGTGCTGTAGGGCATCCATCTCTCCCCAGGCTACGGTGATCTCTGTGTGGACTGGGTTTTGTGCGATAAACTGTTCTAGCATGCTGCCTCTCGTTATTCAAACGGTTGTTTAACTTGAGGGGCAGCATAGCAGCATGTCATAGTGGCAACAAGTTGAACAAACTATATAGATAGCATGAGGTTGACCTGTTTATGGGACTGAGAATTCGCCAAGCAAGTATCTTCGGTACGCTGGCAGTTACTGGACTAACGTTAGTCGTGCTAATGTTGTTGAGCATTAGTCTGGATGCAGTAGCCGTAACAGACCGCTATATTGCGGTGAAAAACGCAGAAGATAAGCAAGCCAAAAATCTGATTAAACCCATATCGAAACAGATGCTTGCCCTATTCGATGAGCAACTTCCCATGAAGCAAGCACTGACGATAATCTATGGCGCTGAAGACGGTCCTCTGTTTGACCCTGATAGCAGTCAGATACTTATTCCTTATGAGTTTGTGACAGAGGTTTATGCTCGTTTCCATCATGACAACTACCAAGAGACAGGTGTGAGCCCAGAAGATGCAACCCGCGACGTCTTGATGCATACTCTTGCCCATGAATATGGCCATGCTTATATCTTTAGCAATCAGGTGATAGTGCTCGGTAAGGAGGAGGATGCGGTTGATACCTTAGCGACGCTAATGCTCATTCACTCCTTCGATAATGGCGCTGATATTGCCTTGAGCGCAGCCGATCTGTTTTCGTTGGAAGATGAGGATATTAAAGAGCTTGATGATGATCATTTCTGGGATGAACATAGTTTAGATGCCCAGCGATATTTCAGTACCTTATGCCTGATATACGGCAGCAATCCCGAGAAATACGGCAAGGTTATTTCTAAAGCTCAGTTAGAAATTGAAAGAGATAGCTACTGTGAGGAGGAGTATTTCAGACAAACGGAAAACTGGGACAGGTTAAAAGAGCGTTACAGTGTTTTACCGAGCAAGGTGAAATAATACCAATCGGTATAAAGAGCAGACATAAAAAAGCACTCTATTTAGAGTGCTTTCTTATATAAAAATATGTTCGGTTGTTAGAATGTCAGTTCGGCGAAGCTGGTGATCTGCTTATGGCTGCCTGTACGCTGGTCATCTGAGCGAACCATCTGCATGGTACGCATACCCGCTTCTTCGGCCGCTTTAAGCTCTTCAACCACATCAGAAATATACAGGACTTGCTTAGGCGCTAAGCTGATGGTGTTGATGATGTTGCAATAAGCCTGTTTGAACAGCTTGTTACCGGTACGGGTATCGAAATGGCCATCAAACTTAGGGGTTAGGTCGCCGCCATCACTGTGAGCAAACAGTAGCTTCTGTGCTTCTGCAGAACCAGATGAGAAGCTGTAAATACGCATGTTTTGCTGTTTAATTCCATCGATAGCCTGGATAAAATCAGGGAAGATATGACCGGTGAATTCGCCCTTGGCATATCCTTGCTTCCAGATTAAGCCTTGTAATGTCTTAAGCGGCGTGGCTTTTCTGTCTTCGGCCACCCACTGCTGCAGGATCTCGGTAACACGCTCGAGTGAAGCATCTGGCTCTAGAGCGATATCTCTCACATCACAAATGCAGTTTTCTACTAAAACATTGTGTTCATTTTCTTTAAGAAAATCGGGTAGTACCTTGGCTGAATAAGGAAACAGCGTGTCCTTAATAAAGCTAAGATCGGTTGTTGTACCTGCTGTATCTACAACTATGGCTCTGATACCCATGATTACTCCACAATGTGCCCGGAATCGATGTTCCAGTAACTGATAACGTTATTTTCAATGTCGATCCTAAGCTGAAATCTCCGCTATTACTAGCCTAATCTGTGTTCAAAATGTATTAAATTTACCGAATATGCCACATAAATGCTCATATGAAGCTAGATAGTGATCTATAAGTTACCTTGACCTTTACCAAGGAGGATTGAACTGGGATTTGATTCGACATGGATTGGACAAGGATTAGTCAAAGCTAAAAATGGTGCTAGCTTGGCTGTTTATCAAAATCACAGGAGTGACAATAATGATAAAACAGCAGGTATTAGCTCTTCTTCTATTCCCTCCGAAAGCTAATCAGTATCCTTGTGTCGACTTCTGGAGAAGAAGTTTTGTTTTTATGTTTTTAAGACGTTAATATGCAAGCGTTTTTAAGGGTTATTATTGTTACCAAAATGCAGCGGGTGCATTTAATACAGTAAACAGACAAATATAGGGATAGCAATGAAACTCAACTCTCTGTTAACCGCAGGCATGTTACTGGCCGCGGCGACAACACCTGCTTTTGCCGCTAAAGATCTGGGTTTTTACCTGGGTGGTCAAGTTAATAACACGGCCATAGAAGATAATATCGGTGCGTTTGATGAGTCTGCTACTGGGTTCGGTGTTTATGGTGGTTATAACTTTAATGACAGCTTTGGCATTGAAGCGAGCATTTTTGCGACCGATAGTTTTGTCGATGAAATGGATTTTCGTATGGCGGCCATGACAATTTCGCCTGTGGTGCGACATGCTTTTACTGACAGTGTCACGGCTTATTTGAAGGCTGGACTGGTGGTCAATAGGACTTATAGCGACGATGACAATGTTGATGAGAGTTATCAAGGCACTGGTTGGTTGTTTGGTGCTGGTGTGGATGTGACGTTAACTCAGTCTTTGGCGCTGCGAGTGTTTTATGAGATCAGTGAAACAGACCCAGAATCCGACAAGCGTGATGATTACTTTGCCGATATTAGCCTTGTTCAATATGGAGTCGGTTTGCATTACCGATTCTAACGGCTTGGTATCCATGCCTCTCGCGTAGAGAAGTTATTATCATGGCTTTCGCCTTCTAACGGGAAGTCATCTAGTCTACAGATGGAAAATTTGAAATTGTCTGCTGTTAGTGAGGAGAGAAAGGCAAGAGCTGTCTAAGGTATAAGCTATTGAAGCTATATGTAGTGAATGCCGACTACTTTCCTCTTGGTCATCTGGGAGAGTAGGCGGCACAGCTCATTTCCATTCTTCATACACCCTATGGAATGAATAAAAGTAGAGAACGCTAGTTCTCTACGCATAAGCTCTCTACTTAAATTTCTCTAAGTAAAGCTCACCAAAAAATACTCTTTAAACGAGAGAAACCAAGGGATTCAGTAGTCATCCATGAGTAAGACAGTCGTTGTTTTTCTGTCTTTCTCTGTGATAATCCAAACCTGCTCTTTACCGTATGCATAGCTGGAGAAGATTCTGCCATCAGATTTAGTGGCTTCATCATTCCTTGCTTTACCCTCGGAGCATAGTTCTCCCCAGTCACGATTTTTATGTCTTTCTAGCAAAAGGGATACCCCTACACATTGAGGATTCGTTTCCATTGTTTCTCTCAAGAGTGTTCGCACAGTTTCCTTAATGACAATATTACCAAGCTCGAATGGAATGCTGTCAGAGGTGTTGATGTGCTCGCTTTGACTTAACTCTTTAGAGTGTTTCATTATATGTTCCTTTTATCTAAATTATTGCGCTTTTCTCGCCTGACGGTGCAAGCACTTGTCATACTTCTGAAGTGCAGGAAAGCCAAATGGATCCGACTTCATGCAAAGCAGGTTATGACGTAGAAAAGCTGAAGTAGATTCGCAAAGAACAAGCAAGATGCCAGCTAATAAAGGTATCCCTGATGTAATAAATGAACTAGATCAAAGTTTTAAGGTTATCAGGAAAGGATTAGAGCTAATTAGCTCGTGTAAACGTATTCTCTAAACTCGAAGATAGCCCCCCTAGATGATTTACATAAATACAGCTATGAGTACCATAATCTCACTAAGTACTCATAACGTCAGATGAAACCAGCTTAAACGATGAGCCAGCTTCATCGTTCAGACCACCTTCCCTCTAATTAATCGAGAAACACCATCTCTGGTGCGGCATGCATCAGGAAGTTCTGATGGGAAATATTCCAGGCATAGGCTCCGGCTTGAGTAAACACCAGATAATCGCCCAGATTTAGCTTGTCGATATATTGCTGTCTGGCTAACACATCTTTCGGAGTACAGAGTTGGCCCACCAGAGTCACATGCTGTGCTTTTATGCTGGGCTCAGGTATACAGAACTCTGACTTACCAGACTCTATTTCAGGAGCTGGATCAGCCTTTACTGACGATCTTGAGTGTACAAAGAAAGGGTGGTCATGACTCTGGGCCGCTGGAGTGCGGAAATGATGGGTACCGCCGTGCCCTATGGCGAACCATTCCCCATGACTCTGCTTGATGTCCAGCACTTGCATCACATAACAGCCGGCATTGGCAGTGACGAAACGGCCACACTCGAAGCGTATGCTAACTTGTGTCATGGATTCTTGCTCTATGAGGCTTGCCAGCTCGCTACAGAACTTGGGCCAATCGAATTTCTGCTGCGGATTCACATAATCTATGCCTATGCCGCCACCTACGTTCAACAGACTCAGATCAAGCTCATAATCCCGGCACCAGCTCTTGAATGTGCGGAAGTACAATTTCATCAAGGCAAGGTGGCGTTGGGGGTCTAACTGGTGTGACATCAGATGAAAATGAAATCCCAGTAACTCTATAAACGGTTGCTCGCGGATAATGGCGATAGCAGAGTCAAGCGCGTCAACATCCAGCCCGAATGGGGTGGGCTTGCCTCCCATGGTTAGTCGGGTCTGTTCTATGCCATCCAGGCCTATGTTCATTCGTAGCAAGATACGGCAGCGACGCTGTTTTTGTTTGCACAGACTGGCTATGCGGCTCAGCTCCAGTAGGCTTTCAACATGAATAGCCTCAATATCGATATCGATCGCATAAGACAAGTCGCTGATTAGTTTCCCCGGGCCGCCGAAGATAAGAGGCATCTGGGGCTGACATTTATGTAGCCAGTTGAGCTCTCCTCCGGAGGCGGCTTCGAAGCCATCTACCAGAGGTGCCAAGATCTTGAGGACCTTTTCTTCGGGATTAGCCTTGGCGGCATAATAAAACTCACAGTTTTTCGGTAGGGCCGAGACTATCTCCTTGGCGTGATCCCGTAGAGAGGCAAGATCATAGATGTAGGCGCATAGAGGTGTATGTTTATCTTGCTTAGCCGCGAGTTTATCGATTGCTTGGGTAATTCTATCCATGATTAAGACTGACCTAAATGAGAAAAGGGGCTGGGTACGCGGTTATAGCCTGAGTGTTTGTCGGCTTGTTTGAGCAAGCGGGTGGTTAGATTATTTTTCGACGGAATATCATCCCCCTCCAATAGGCCTTGTAGTTCGGCTTGCTCGCCCTCGACCAGCTGCCATTGGACTATGGTTTGTTTCAGGCTGTGCCACAGATCAAGCTCTAACTTCCTATCACCAGCGGCCAGATGGAAGATGGCTTCGCTGACATTATTGATCAGGGTGCAGTAGGCGATGCGGTTCCAGCCCTGCTCTCGACTGTAATAGACGGAGGAGATGGCGCTATCCGATAGATCTGTCAGGGCCTCCCTCGGCCAGAAATTTGGCAGCAGCTTGGTCCCTTCCAGATCCCGTAGCCAGACGAAGGCGGGTAGGCCATCACTGAAACCAACTAGAGTGTTTTGCAGATGCGGCTCGAAGGCGATACCTTGCTTGAAGAAGTAATAGAAGACTCCGGGTAACAGGGTGTCTAGATAAGCACTAAACCATAGGCTTGCCATCTGGTCGTAACCTAGCCCTTTTTGATTGGCTAAGCGTGTAACCAGACCCTGACAGATACTGTGTCCTTCGACATCCCAGGCGAATAATGCCCCCGCCATCTGAGGTTGGTATTTTTTCTCCAGCTCGCTGTCTATACCATCTCGGTATAGGATGCCGAAGCTCTCAGTCAAGGTGCGGATCTGTGTCTTGCTGGCTTCTTCTCCTAGGCTACTGAAATCCAGTGTGCTGGCAGCGGGCTCCGCCATTAGAGTGAATTTAGGGCAGTGGAAGTAGGCTTGCTGCTGCAGATCTATCAGCAGGCGGCTCAGGCCAATGGCACTCTCTAATTCATACCAGGCATTCTTGCGCACGCAATTGGTCAGTCGCACATGAATAGAGAACTTCAGGAAGCGATTTATTTCTGGGGCATATAAGGTGCGGACCGAAGAGGTGGGATAAACCTTGTGGCCCAGAGAGCCTAAAGGTAAGAGTAATCCTTGTTCAATGGCTTGCTGCACTAAGGGCTGGGTCATGATGGTCTTAACTTCCCAGGGGTGACAGGGGTACAGGCACTCTGCTGCCGAGTGGAGCTTGTCGATCATATCTAGAGGCATAGACTCACTACAATACAGCTGTTTGACCAGAGACTTATCGACCTTGAACCAGTAGAGAGGGAAGTTGGCGCCTATCTCTGGAGAGCAGGTCAACATGTCGTCGAATGCCACCCCATGACGGCTCTTAGGCGCCGGGTGCATCGCATGGCCCCAGAGCAGGCTCTGCTCGGACGCAATAAGACCGGAGCAAGAATCGATTGCTTGGGTCTGTGGTTTATAAGGGCCATGAGCTCTTTGAATAAAGGCTTGAGTGACATCGACGCTGTTGCTGATTTGCTCCAGCAGCTCATGATTAAACTCGCTATCTGTGACTATGGCCAAGTGTTTAAGCATGAATTTAGCCAAGGCATGGGAGTCGAGTGGCTGCCAGGATGAGCCAGTTTTCTTCAGGTAAGGCTGACTGATGAAACGGCAGCGTCCCAGTAAACTGATGCGATCGGCAACCAGAATTAACACCGAGTTGGATTCGGGGAAGATCAATCTCACCTTGCTATGGGCCGCTAATTTCCCCTGGGTAAATGCCATGGGACAATCAGGATTATTATCGTCCAGACAGACCTGGTTATGGGGTTGAGCGTATTCCCGAATATAACAATTTAACAGACAGGCAATGGCATTATCCTGGGCCATATGTCGATGAGCCTGAGCACAATACTTGTCAATAGTCGGGGAAACATTAGCTTTGTGTTGTACCAACATGATCTTGTACCTCATTGAAAAAGAACATCAGAACCAGCAGACCTAAGCCACAACTAAGGGCTGCAAGCAGGAAGGGCCAATGTAGAGAGCCCCATTGACTGGCATAGCTCGCGCCTACTCCAGCTAACACGCCGGCCCACTTGCCCCAGGCATCGAAACGGCCAAAACTCAAACCGGCCTGTCGTTGATTAATTCGCTGGCTGACAAATAGGTGCAGACCACTGAAGAGCAGCACCATGCCGAAGCCGAATAGGAGTCTCAGAGCGATAAGCCAGCTGCTTTCCATCAATAGGAACTGACCGAAACAAGCAAGACCTAGCAGGATGAAGCCTAGCTGTGTCTGCTGTTTAGCCGACCAGGTTAACTTTTTAGCCTGGAAGGCAAACAGGAGATAAACCAGATGGGGCAGGCTGTAATAGAAACCGCTTAGTGCATCGCTCTGGGTGCCTAACTGCTCGCTATAGAGTAAGAAGTAGGGGAAGGTGACGACCATGGCGAAACAGAATAGGAACTGGAGCCATAACAGGTGCGAGAAAGGTCGCCTCTCTTCCGTGTCCTGATTATCGACGACAGCATTGGCGGTCAGTTTCTCTGGCTTAACCGCAGGTTTATTGCAGCCATTAGCCTGAGCATCAATGATCTTAGTGTCGTCCGGCAGACGCCAGCACACCAGAAATGCCAACAAGGGCAGTAGGGCCAAAGCCCGGTAGATCATTAAGGGATCTTGTATATGGGTAAATAATCCTAAGGCTATGGGGGCGCACACTAGGGCTAAACGCGCCGAACTCTGAGTCAGATTCAGGCTATTGGCCAACTCCTTGTCTTTAAATAGACGGCTCAGGTAAGCGTTCGATGCCGCGAGCGTACCACCACTTATCCCTTGCAATATCAGTCCGGCGGCAAACCACCAGACCGAGTCGGCAAAGCCGGACAGGAGAAAGCCTGCAACCAGGCCGACTTGAGCTCGCAGCAGAGAGGTCTTCTTGCCAAATTTATCGGCAAACCGTCCCCACCAGGGAGCGGTCAATGCCGCACATATGGTGGGTAGGACAAACATGATACCTATAAGGTAACCCGAGCTACTTCCCCTAGACTCGCCAGCATTCTCGGCAGGAACAGGGGCATGCCTAAGGCGGTGAAGGCGGTTAAGAAGTGGCAGAACAGCACCACAGAGATCACTCGCATAGGAATCGCTCACTTAAGAAGTTAGGTGCCGTATGGCCATAGAATTTGTTGACGTCGCTGGCTCCCGAGTTGGCTTTGCTCAATAGGCTGCCGGAACTCAGCAGGTATTTTATCGGTAGATAGGTTTGTCCCAGCAGATAGTGACGGGCGTATTCAGTGTCGATACCATCTCTGTCTAAGGCATCGAGTTCGGCCATTATCAGCTGACGCAATTGACGGTACATGTTTTTTCGATCACCTAAGCCCTTGCCCGCCATAGCTTCTATGATGGCGGCGATATCGAGCTGCAAAGTGATAGTGGTAAACATCTGCGCCAGGGCCTCATCGTCTTCCACCAAAATTCTGAGATCGATCAGGCTAGCGACTCTTATCTCGGCCAGCTGTGGATCTTGGACGGCTTGCTGATAGCGCCAGGGCAGTAATCGCGCCGAATCGTTATCTTTCATCACCAGAGATAAGCCAGAATCTTGATAGGCAATCACGGCATTTTGCTGATTAGATTCCAGGGCTATGCCGTATTTGAGCCACAGGCGTAAGTGAACCTTGAGTAAGAGGCTCTGGTATTGGGTTAGCCAGGCCTGACAGTCACCTTCATAGTAGCTATCGGCCAGATGACTCAGGTACAGGCGTCCATCCGGCATCTCGCTAGCCAGGGCCGCCACGGCGACCAAGTGCTTGTCTTGCATGGATAATGGGTAGCTGCGGACGATATAGGCAAACTCTTTACGATCCCCGAAATGTCCTCCGTGCTGCTCATCGACATGTTCGAACAATGGGGTCAGTTGAGGATCGTTAGCGGCGAGCTCGGTCAGGGTTTGCTCGAACCAATGTCCGTCATAGATAGTGCTGGGTTTGATGGAACGAATATTCTTCGCCCCAGTGTCGCCATCATCAGCGGAACCTTGATGTGAATGCCAGGGAAATCGATCAGAGCCAAGGTGCGTACCGATAGAGTTGGCTGAACCGTAATGGCAGACTTGGGAGCGAGTATGACCCCGGGAGGTAAGTCCGGCAGACCTGCCAAGGTCAAAGGATGTAGGGGAAACAGATGGTGGCTCTGTGTGTCATTGATATCCAGCCCGACGTCGGCGAAACTAGGCCAGCAATCCGGAACCATGGAGGTCAGTGAAACCAGGCTCTTGTCTATCGCCAACCAGTTAAGTTCGAATCTGGGAGCGAATTCAGGTGCATAACGAGCGAGTGCGTCGGCATCGAAGCCCACCTTGGCCCGAGCGGTAGGATAATAAGGGTGATCCAGATAGGAAGCCAGTTGATCACCGAACAATAGCTGGTGGTGCCAATCGGTCATGGTTTCAAATTCGGCGCTCAAGCCCTCTTTTAGCTGCTGATATGCCTGGCGACAGAGGAGATCTTGCTCCGAAGCACAATCAGCCTCGTGAATATAGTGGCTGAAGAGCTCTCTCTCTTCCTGAGTCAAATTTGAGGACAGGGTCTCTAACCAATGCCGATATCCCTTCATATAGCTCAAGCTTGCTCCGGGAACCTCTTGGGCAAGCCAGGCCGGGGAAACGGCGCGCCAATCCTGCATATAATCGCTTGTAGCCAGAGGGATATAGAGGGTCTGAGTTCCAAGGTGACTCACCTCTAGCCAAGCTTGAGGCTGGGCCTCGGGCCAGATACCTTCGTTATGGGGAAGATGGCTTATCACTGAGCCTTGACCCATAAGGTCACACAGGTTTTCCCGCAGGCAAGTATCTATGATTCTCTGGCAAATATAGGATTGAGATGATGACATTAGTTCAGCTCCCAGAGTAACTCATGGCTGAATTCATCGGCCTTGGCTGACAACTCCTGTCTGTCAGGGCCGATCAGGGTTAATACCCCGAGGTAATCTTTGTTTGAATGGGTTAACTTGACGCTATCGCCTTTAGTTTTCATGGGCACAAAGCTGATATCTTGCTCACCATGCTGACACTCGAATGGCGCGGGACTGAGCTGCACCTGGCCGGATTTTCCGCTGGGGAAATAACGAATAATGGCTTCGGAACGACTAAGCTCCAAGGTTTCAAGGGGCTTACCCGAGTGCAGAGATAAGATGGTTTCGAACCAGTTGAAGGGCAAGAGCTTATCCAGTAAAAATTCACGGCCATCACCTATGCTGCGATAGTTGATCTCGACTAAGACAGGTCCCTGTTTGGTGAGGATAAATTCGCTGTGGCAGACGCCAAAATTAACACCAAATGCCGCTACCTGAGCTAAGGCTTGCTCGCGGTATTTAAGGCTGACCGGACCATTCCAGCTGGCCTGGGTCTCGACAAAGTGAGGCAGGGCAGACAAGTTAACATCGAAGCCGCCTATGGCCTGAATACGCTCGCCGTCACCTAAGGTTTCCAGGGTGAACAGGGGCCCTTCCAGATAAGCCTCTAATAAGATACAGGTATCAGTTTTATCCATGGCGGAGGAGTATTTTATCAAGGCATCCAGATCGTCACAGAACGCTACATTCAGGCTGGCTACTCCCTCTCTAGGCTTAGCGACCAGAGGAAATGGGAGGTTCTTGGGGAGGGGCTGACCCGTTAACCAGGTATGTGTCCACACATTGGGCTGATCTTGGTTGGTAAGCCGGGTTCGCATGGCCGCTTTATTTTTCGTTTGATAGCAGAGGTGCCAGTCTTTAGCCGGGCAGAAGAAATAATCGGCGACGATGGCGGTACTCGCCTGTAGGTGATCGCTATTTGAAAATACCACCTCGGGTGAGATGGCCAATGTGTGTAGCAGATCTATGATTGCCAGAGGATTAAACACGTCACATTCAATTATCTGGGTCGGACAGGCTTGCTTACCGGCGAAATATTGTTTGTGTGCTAATCCATGATCAGTGAGTAAAAAAACGTCATACCCCATATTCAAGGCGCTGGGTACGAACCCTTCCGTTACCGCTCGGTTTTCGACATGCGTGATCAAAACCAATTGTGGTTTCATACCTGTATCCCTTATCAACAAAAATAAAATACGCTGGCTCCCATAAGGGGAGCTAGAACTGCTGGAAAATGTGCAATAAGTGAGCGTTAAATGACCGCGATGGGATTAAAATCTAAATGAAAATCATTCGCAAATAAAGGTCATTTACGTTTGGATATAATTTGTTTCTGCGTTCTGTAAGAGATTAATAAGTCTCCTAAAAACACATCATGATGTAACACCATGATAACAGTAGGTAAAAAAACACAAAAAAAACACAAAAAAAGACTTGACCCATTAACTTAAATGATAACAATAATGATTATCATTTTGGGTTGTGGCAAGGAATAGCATGATCACAGTAAATTTATTGAAAACTAAGCTGGCCGAGGGGAAACCGATCTTTGGCATGCTCAACTCAGTATCTTCACCCATTATTTGCGAGATGTTGGCCTATGCTGGCTATGATTTTGTCATTCTTGATACCGAACATGTACTCATCTCTGATGACGCGATAGCGCATACGATCCGCGCTGCCGAAAGTGCCGGGATCCCCTTACTGGTCAGAGTGGCCGACGCCAATCCTGCATACATAGGAAAATTGCTCGATGCCGGCGCTCTGGGAATTGTGGTTTCTCGGGTGTCCAGCTTGGAAATCGCCAGGCAGGCCATTGATGCAGCGAAATATCCGCCCTTAGGCAACCGAGGTATTACAGGTGGTCGCAATACCGGTTTTGGCACTCTACCGCTGCAGGAATATATCGATATAGCCAACCGTGAAACCTTCGTTGGCCTGATGATCGAGGACACTCAAGGCATCGATGCCTTACCTGAAATTCTACAGCTGGATGGTGTCGATATGATATTCGAAGGGGCACTGGATCTTAGTCTGTCTATGGGGCGAGGCACCGAATTTAATCATCCGGCGGTACAGGACAATATTCATTTTATGGCGAGCTTGTGTCTGCAGCAAGCCGTGCCCTTCTGCGCGATCCCGCGCCTGCCGGGACAAAAGTCTGCCTGGCTAAAGTTGGGGATCACCGCCTTCCTCGTGGGTGAGGATAGGGGACTTATTTTCAAACAGCTGAAGCAGCAGCTGCAACATTTAAAACACGATGAATAACATCAAGGAATAAACCATGTTCATGCCAAACCAGGGATTAAAATTGACCGCGCTTTCCGTGGCCATAACCGCCAGTATTGCCTGTCCTTTCGCCTTTGCCGATCAAGATGCACCCGCCATGGAAGTGATGGAGGTCAAGGGCAGTGTGCTGGGGAATTCGGAACTCGCCGATCTGAAAACCTATGCCGGTAACCGCAGTATCATTACCCATGAAAAGATGGAACGCACCGCGGTGCGATCCATAGATACCGCATTACAGCAGATCCCGGGCATTAAGATTAAGGATGAGACTGGCACTGGCGTGTTACCTAATGTCTCGGTGCGTGGTTTAGACAGCAGCCGCAGTGGTTATGCCCAGTTCTTGATGGACGGCATTCCTATGACCTTAGCGCCTTACGGTCATACGGGTCAGTCGCTGTTTCCGGCAACCTTGTTCATGATTGATCGTATCGATGTGGCTCGTGGTGGTGCTTCGGTGCAATATGGTCCTAACAACGTAGGTGGGGTGATCAACTTGATCTCGAAACCTATCTCTACCGAGTGGGAGACGACGCTCAATGAGAAGGTGACCTTTTTCGGCAGCAGTAACAATCTCTACGACACAAACCTGAGTACAGGTGGTGCGGTGAACGATGATTTTTCCATGCGTTTAGACGCCAACTTCACCAAAGGTGAGTCATTCAGAGACCACTCAGACACAGATGTGAAGAACATCATGTTAAAAACCGTGTGGAACATAGATAGCAATAATAAGATCGACGCCAATTTCCAGTATTACGATGCGTTTTCTGAGCTACCGGGCGCCCTCAATACCCAGGCTTATGAGGACGATAGAACGCAATCTCTTCGACCTAACGACGAATTTAAGGCGGATACCAAACGTATCACGATTAAATATAACCACACACTTGCCGACTCGTCTCTGTACGATTACGGCGAACTTGAGCTGATCACCTTCGGTAACAAGAGCTCACGTAATTTTCAGTGGGATTTTTATGATCAGAACAAGGACACTGATGGCGATTTAGGTAACCATTGGGGTGACACAACACAAACAGCCACGGATTTGCGTAACTCGCCTCGGGAATTTACCGTCTTTGGTATCGAGCCTAAGGCCAGCATTTACATCGACGGCGACATCACTCAGCACATCATAGCCGGTGTTCGCTACGTCAACGAAGACATCAGCTATCAGCTCAATCAGATGGATAAGACGACCTTAGTTACCACCAGTCCGAGAGATTGGCATATGGATACCAATGCCATGGCTTATTACATCAGTAATGAACTGGGGTTCTTCGATGACAAACTGACCTTAACGCCGGGCATTCGCTTAGAAGATGTGCGTATGGAGTTCACTAATCTGGGACAGGGCTACAGCCAAGATAACCACGTCACCGAGTGGCTACCAGGTATCACCTTAGGCTATGAGTTTTCCGATTCATGGTTCGCCTATACCAACGCCCAACGTTCACTGCGGACACCACAGATATCTCAGTTGTGGCCTGAAGGGCAAACATTAGAGTCTGAACTGGCATGGAACTATGAAGCCGGCGTACGTTTTACGCCTACTGATACCAGTAGCCTGACGTTGGCCGCCTATCGCATCGATTTTGAGAATAAGGCCGAATATGACAAGGACATCAGCCTGTTCGTTAACATAGGCGAGACCCGCAACCAAGGCATAGAGCTGGAAGGCACCTATTCACCTGAGGCATTGCCTGATCTTAGCCTAACCGGTGCTTATAACTATTTGGATACGGAACAACTCGAGGGTGAGTTTGCCGGAAACCAGCTGCCTTATGTGTCTAAGCATCAGCTATCTGCCAGTGCCTTATACAGTTTTGATCAGGTGGATCTGGGCCTAATGGCCTACTACTACAGCAAGTCATTTTCAGATTTAGCTAACAGCGTCGAAGAGAATGAATCTGGTACGGCGGGAGAAGTGCCTGACTATATCGTGGTTAACTTCAACATAAGCACCGAGGTATTTAAGAAGAATGATCAGGGATTAAAAGTGGGCTTGTCGGTCAATAACCTGTTCGACAATGAATATTATTTCAGAGGGTTAGACGTCTCACCAGCGGGACGAGTACCAGCTCCTGGACGTTCACTTAGTCTAGATTTCACCTATCAGTTTTAGATAAGCCTCATCAACAAGTAATAGATAATCATGAAGTCATGGTTATCTATTACTTGTTAAGTTAGCAAGATGATTTATTTCGGTTTACCTTGTGGGTCAAGGGAACACAAAATGTGGGACAGAGACATAATTGACCATATTTCTCTTATTCTTGCTTACTCTGTAATAAAGCCAAAGAAGCGAAGCAACTCTGCGGTATCTTGTCTTACACTAAGTGTAACTGAGTAATCATCTAACTCATCTGGTCCCAAGTTAGCTTTAAAACCCAGAAGGAATGGTTTGTCTTCAACCAGTTGATATTGTGCCTGAATCACCCAGAGTCCAACATCAGTCATCGCGCCATAATTAGAAGTCCTGACGTAATAACTTCCAATTTTAGCTCGTGGTAGCGCATTCTGATTGAGAGCAACCCCCTCTTTGTACAAATTAAACTCCAGCCCTCCTCCGTAATATCTTGCGAGTTCATTTCCTTCTTGGGCTTCATCTAGACTACGAATACCAGTTAAGAAAGCGAAACTTAAAACTGAATCACCATTCTCAGTAGCCATAAAATGGCCTGGTGACCAGAGGAATTTTAAATAGCCATCTATTGTATCTGTAACGTCATTAAACTTAGTGTTTTCTTGATCTGGTTTATCTTCATTTACCGTTGGATTTTTTCCAAAAACAACTCCAACTTCAAAGTTTGTTACCGCATCATTCCATCCCCAGCTATTTTTCCAGCGGCCGTTTAACTTTAGGGAGCCTGTTATCCCTCCTTGATCAAAGCCTGTTCGATTTCCATTATCATCATAGCCATTTTGTTGCTTGTAACCTAGTTCGAAAGCACTGATCCATCTGTTATGTGTGTCACTGATTTGTTGATATTTGGGGCTGAGCAGTAAAAGTACCTCCCTATCTTGAGCTGATAGCTGATGATCATTATCTTTCATTTCGTGTATACATCTAGATAGTAAATTGGCTGCTAGTTTATCGTTTGAAAGTTTAGTCTCATCTATGCCATCAATGGATAATGTATTAGATGGAGCACAATTTACTTCAATTTTTTTTGTTGGATCTGCACTCTTTAAACAAGTATCTATAGTGATAGATTTATTAATCGTGCTGATGCTTGGTTTTAATTTCAGTAGGCTGTTGTAGCAAGCTTGAGTTTGAGTCGCGTTAGTTGTATCAAGGCTTTGCCCTGCCATGGCGAAAGGTGAGATTACAATAAATAGTAGTGGAGTTACTCTAGGTAGTTTCATCATTTATCCTTGTCTTTTATGACTATTATTAGTGTCAAGACAACTGAATTTAATCCACTTTGACAGTGCTAACATACATAGCAATGCCCTGTAATTAAAGGATAAGCTTACTTTTGTGCTTGTTATTTATCCATTAGTCTAATACAGATCGAACTTTCCCAATCGAAGGTATGAAGATGAGTATAAAAGTGTCGGGGTTAGTTGTTGCCAACCTTTGAGGTTGAGTCGAAGAGATAATTATCCTGTGAGAATGTGGCTGCGAGTTTCGATTACAGGGATATGGGTAACTTAGCATTGAGCCCAGATACAGTAGCAATAGTTTTTCTTTTCTTTACCATGTAGCAAACCCAGATAATGGAGAGCAAGGAAAGATCTCTTCCCGCTCCACGGTCTCTTCTTTCTGCAAGTTAACTTTGTTCATACTCACTATAAATAGGAACAGTCTGACAAGTTAATGCTTGGGGGGCCCGAGTTTAGATGCTTTGAATGGTATCTATGTCATACCAAGGAGTTGGGTTGATAGGGCAGCGAAAACGTACTCCCTCACCTGTAACTTCGACCACATCGGTTCTACGTGTCTGGCCCGGTTCCAGTGGAAACATATCCAAGGGTTCATGGGTGGTGAAGTTTTGCAGTTGGAATCCAACGAGTTTTCCAGCCTTGTTGGTAATAATAAATTGATACTTTCCCGGTTTTAATGATGCCAAGGTATCTCTGGCGGTGAAGTGTCCACCATGCTGCTCTAAGTGTATTTCTACCACACCATCGGCATTCTTTACCGGAGTTGCGGCGAATGCACTGGCACTGATTATCAGAGCCGTAAGGGCAATAAACTGTGTGAGTAATTTTTTCATCTCTCTTCCTTAATTGGTTTAGGTTGAATCAACCCATTTAGGATAGAAAAACGGCTTGAATTGCACTATGTCTGAGAGTCTGAGCATTATATCCATCAGTCTAAATAGAGGGGAATATGTCGATATTTAATGACTTACTGTCCAGGTTCCATCTCAACGCGACTATTTTTCATCGCTCCTTAGTGTGTAACCCCTGGAGTACGGATACCTCTGGCTCAGGTTTAGCTAGCTTCCATCTGATAAGTTCGGGTGAGGCCTTCTTGCATTGTGAACAGTATCAATCCGAGCGCTTATCGACTGGGGACCTGGTGATATTCCCCCATGATGCGTCGCATATTATAGATAGCAGTGAGCAAGCTAATTTTGAGCAGCAAGACACCGGCTTCGTCTCCTACCCAATGGATAGCAAAAGTGTCGATGGCACTGGGTTAATCTGCGGCTATTTCGATTTTTGCGAAGACAAACAGCATCCTCTTATTACTCAGCTACCTCAATGCATACTGTTAAAGAGGCAAGATCAATACGGAGCGCTCACCAGCATCTTAGATAGCCTGATAAACGAGGCAAAACTCGGGACTCAGGCTAGCGATGTCATATTGTCACGTCTCAGTGAACTGTTTTTTCTCACCCTGTTGAGAAGTTTGTTACTGGATACACAAACGGATCTTGGCCTGTTCCGTGCCCTGCAGGACCCTAAGATGGCCAGAGTGCTGCAGGCTATATTTGACCAACTTGCCAGTCCCTGGGATCTGGCTAGTTTGGCGAGTGTCGGCGGCTACTCACGAGCCAGCTTTGCCAGTCACTTCAAACAATATTTCGCCCAAGCACCTTTAGAGTACCTGTCTCACTTGAGGCTGACTCAAGCTAAGAAGCAGCTTATGTCGGGAGATACCGTACTTAAGGTCGCCCTAGACGTCGGCTATGGAAGCGATGTCTCCTTTGCAAAAGCATACAAAAGACACTTTGGCCACGGACCAGGAGCGAGTCGACCATAAGGGGAAGGTGCAGTGAGCTAAATTGCTCATGCTTAGGTTTTTTGTGCTGTAGCTTCTAAACTTTTCAGTTTGCTTGTGTATTTATTTCCAAACTTCGTTTGGATTAAAGTCGTGGAATTCCATTCCACACCAGGGCAAGGAGGACTGCTCGTCCTAGCCCTCCTTGCATCCACCCAAACGCCCCGGCGAAGTTGTGATCCTCAGTGCTTATGGATAAATAGCTAACACTTCCGATGGAGCATCCTGCCCCCGAAAGTTAGCCCGACATCCATGTCGGTCTCACACTATTTATTCCAACACCCATCGGCAACTTCCAACGGGGATTTATTGTACCTAGAGGATACTTTCAGTTGTCGTAATGAAACATCTCTAAAAAGGGTCGATTGAAGTTAAAAATAAATTTCCTTATGTGCGTTTATACTAAACTGAGCAAGATCAAACTTTGTTCATCTTTCGTTCTATAAATGGAATCTCTACCTTGTAGGTAACAATAAAATTGTTTAAGTTCAAAAAGATATTATGTATTAATCACCAAATATAGATTCGTTATCCATTACTATTAGTAGAGAAAATCAAACGTGAAAAAATTTTACTTCCTTATATTTGTGATCTTGTGCTCAGGTTGTGCCACCACGACGTGGACTTCTAAAGTTTCTATTGATGAATTTACAGATAATAAAACATGTAAAATTATCTATGGCAGTGATTTTGGAAAAGGGTTTAATAAAGGATTAGGAGGTATTCATTATTATCCTTTTATTGAAAAGGTAAACGATGAGGTAATTTTTGGTGTGCAAGGTGACTACAACATACCTGTTGGAGATGTTCAGATTCGAGTAGATCAGCATAAAGCCATTACAATTTCGTATACAGAAACACCCGTTTTTTACTCTGCTTCATCAGCTCAAACAGTTGATCTATCTTACTTAAAAAATATAGAGGGGATAGATCAACAAGCTATGCAAGAATCTATAAATGCCACAATGCTGAATGTTCAAAAAATTTCTAGTCCATTCACTGCAACATCAGGTGAAAAAGCTAATCTTATAATTCGACAAATGAAGCATGGATCTAAACTAAAAATGAGAGTTATTGGGTTTGGTACTAATTCCGTTCAATCTTCAAGTGGCGAATATGGTATAGATAAACAATTTATGATAGCTCTCTCTAAGTGTGGGATTTAGGGGGAAGGTATATCGCTCTAAGTGCATTTAGCGGGCACCTATAATGCTTGCAGAGTAAGAGCACTTATTAAGTGCTAATTTGTCAAATCGAAGAGAAAATGATCCAGTGTTGATGCGGCTACGAGTTTCGGTTTCAAGGATGAAACCGTAAAGCGGCCAGGGATGGCTTTACAGCGTCTCGTAGAAGTATCTGCATGTAAGCCCACGGCAGGTGATAGGTAACATTATGGGTTAATGTTTAAAATGAGCCTTCATGGAGTGATAGAAAATTCGCACATAAGTCGTTTATTCACATCTGACCCATAGGGATATGGGAAATATCATTATGATGTCGGGAACATCATTGACCATGTAAGCACGACATTCGCATATCTCTATGCAGCACCACCGCAGGTTATAAATTACAGCAAAGTTATGGGCACCATAAAACCACCAAGTACCCATATCGCCAGATGAAACCAACCCAAACGATGAATCAGCCTCATCGCTCAGGCTGCCATATTATTGGTGAACCAAGTGTCCTGCTTTCACTACTTCAAGGCAAGCCCCCGCCCCATATGTGTAGGACAGCTCTGCTGGAGTGGTAATATCCCATAAGCAGAAATCTGCCTGCATACCAGTTTCCAATACACCGACCTTATCCTCGATACCTAACGCCTTGGCGGCATTGCGCGTCATACCCGCAAGCGCTTCTTCTGGTGTTAAGCGCAGCAGGGTACAACCCATGTTGAGCATCAAGAGGCTGGAGCAAAGTGGTGATGACCCTGGGTTGTAGTCGCTGGCCAATACCATAGGCACCTTATGTTTACGTAGCAGCTCGATAGGTGGCATCTGAGTTTCGCGGAGGAAGTAGAATGCGCCGGGTAGTAAGGTGGCACAAGTGCCGCTTTTACTTAGGGCGATAACGCCATCTTCGTCCAGATACTCGATATGATCCACCGACTTAGCGCCTAGCTTAGCTGCCATGGCTGAGCCGCCTAAGTTAGACAGTTGCTCGGCGTGGAGCTTGATATCCAGGCCCGCTTTTTTAGCGGCGCTTAGCACTCGCTCAGTCTGTTCGACGCTGAAGGCGATATTTTCGCAGAAGACATCGGCGGCGTCGGCCAATCCTTCTTCGATGACCGCAGGTAACATCTCATTGATGACCAGATCAACATAGCCCTCAACATCATCTTTATATTCAGGGGGATGGCGTGTGCACCTAGGAAGGTGGTCTTCACATCTACATGATGATGCTTGCCAAGTTCACGGGCCACACGCAGTAATTTGAGTTCTGTTTCGGTATCCAGGCCATAGCCAGATTTTATTTCGACCGTGGTGACACCCTCTTTGGCGAGAGCGTTGAGGCGCTTGCGCCCTAGCTCGAATAGCTCGGCCTCACTGGCTTCCCGGCAAGCTTTAACTGTCGAGATGATACCGCCACCGCTGCGGGCGATCTCTTCATAGCTAGCACCTTGGAGTCGGAGCTCAAATTCGTTGGCTCGGCTACCGGCGAACACTAAATGAGTGTGGGCGTCGATAAGCCCCGGAGTTATCCAGCCGCCCTTGCCTCTGTAAACCGGCGTTGACAAAACATCAAACTCAGGCAGCTCGGAGCGTGGGCCAACCCAGGCGATCTTGCCCTCTTTTACTGCAATGGCTGCATCTGTTATCGCTCCGTAAGGCGCTGAAACAGAAGGAGACATGGTCGCTACGTTGACGTCAATCCAAACCTGATCCCAAGACATATTTTTTCCTCACTTTTGAAGTGTTGTTATTCTTGCAGAAATAAAGTTGTGATCCAACTTGTATTTACTTGTATATACAAGCTAGGATTATAGCGGTAATTTTCACCGTTTGAAAAGCGTTATTGATCGAAGACAAGTTCCTAGATTTTAGAACTTAGGTTCTAATATCGCAAAATTCAGATTTAAGGATAGGTATGGCGACGCCCAAGTTTGCAGAGATTAAACAGTATGTTTTAGCCCGCATCGAATCCGGTGAGTGGGAGGAGCATAGCCGTGTTCCTTCGGAAAACCAGATGGCTGAGCTGTTTGAGTGCAGTCGCATGACGGCGCGCCGTGCATTGACTGAACTCACCGACGATGGCGTACTCGAGCGCTCTCAGGGCTTAGGTACCTTTGTCGCCGAGCTCAAGTCCCAGTCCTCCATGATGGCAATTCGTAACATTGCCGATGAGATCAAAGACAGGGGCCATGGTTACAGCGTCAAGCAGCTTGAGCTCACCGAGATTGAAGCCATAGCGCCTATTGCTATTGCTTTGGGATTAGAGACTGGCAGTCCTGTCTACTACTCGGTATTAGTGCATTGCGAGCAGGGTATTCCCCTACAGCTTGAGGAGCGTTTCGTTAACCCTAAGCTGATTCCCGATTATCTGCTCCAGGACTTCTCTGTTCAGACACCCCATGAATATCTGTCCTTGGTGGCACCGCTCACCGAGGCGAGACATACGTTAGAGGCCGTGGTGGCCAATAAGCATAATCAACAACAGCTGCAGATTGAGGCGAGTGAACCTTGCTTACAGATTTTGCGTCGTACCTGGTCACGCAAAGGTGTGGTGAGTTACGCCAGATTAATTCATCCGGGTACTAGATTTAGATTAGGTGGTCATCTGACGTTTTAAAAATCGATCTGCTGCGCATTTCGATGGATACCGCTCCGCGGTGTAACAGCATTTTTTATTAAGTAAAAGCAAAAATATAACTAAAGCTACATAAGCAAAAAATAAATTGAATGAGGTTTTTCAAGATGGATAAGAGACACGACCCAAGCCGTCGCATAATCGCTCCCCACGGTAGTAAGCTAAGTTGTAAGAGCTGGATGACAGAAGCGCCTATGCGCATGTTGATGAACAACCTGCATCCGGATGTTGCCGAACGCCCGGAAGATCTGGTGGTCTACGGCGGTATCGGACGAGCAGCCCGTGATTGGCAGAGCTATGACAAGATCATCGAAGTATTACAGCGTTTGGAAGAGGACGAGACCCTGATGGTGCAGTCTGGCAAGCCTGTTGGCGTGTTCAAGACTCACAGCAATGCACCGCGCGTGATCATTGCTAACTCTAACCTGGTTCCGCACTGGGCAAACTGGGAACATTTCAACGAACTGGATAAGAAAGGCTTGGCGATGTACGGCCAGATGACGGCGGGTTCTTGGATCTATATCGGCTCTCAGGGCATCGTTCAGGGCACCTACGAGACGTTCGTCGCCATGGCTAAACAACACTTCGGCGGTTCATCGGCCGGTAAGTGGATCTTGACCGGTGGCCTAGGTGGTATGGGCGGTGCTCAACCGCTAGCCGGCACTATGGCAGGTTATTCGGTATTGACCTGTGAAGTCGACGAGACCCGTATCGATTTCCGTATGCGTACTAAATATGTCGATAAGAAAGCCACATCTCTCGATGAAGCGTTAGCCATGATCGATGCGGCTAATGCGAGCGGTAAGCCCGTCTCGGTTGGTCTTCTCGCTAATGCGGCGGATGTGTTCGCCGAGCTGGTGGAACGTGGGATTACCCCGGATGTGGTTACCGACCAAACTTCTGCACATGATCCATTAAACGGTTATTTGCCACAGGGCTGGACTCTGGAGCAAGCTGCCGATATGCGCAAGAAAGATGAAGCGGCTGTGGTTAAGGCGGCTAAGCAGTCTATGGCTGTTCAGGTTAGAGCCATGCTTGCTCTGCAGGCTGCTGGTGCAGCGACGACCGATTATGGCAACAACATACGTCAGATGGCATTTGAAGAAGGTGTTGAGAATGCATTCGACTTCCCGGGCTTCGTACCAGCCTATGTACGTCCTCTGTTCTGTGAAGGCATAGGTCCTTTCCGTTGGGTGGCACTCTCAGGCGATCCAGAAGACATCTATAAGACAGATGCCAAGGTGAAGGAGTTGATTCCGGATAACCCGCAACTGCATAACTGGTTAGATATGGCCCGCGAGCGTATCGCATTCCAGGGCCTGCCTGCGCGTATCTGTTGGGTTGGTCTGAAAGATCGTGCCCGTCTGGCGGTTGCCTTCAACGAGATGGTTAAGAGTGGTGAGCTGTCAGCTCCAATCGTTATCGGACGCGATCACTTAGATTCTGGCTCAGTAGCCAGCCCTAACCGTGAAACTGAATCTATGCTCGATGGCTCGGATGCGGTTTCCGATTGGCCCTTGATGAATGCGTTATTGAACACGGCAAGCGGTGCGACTTGGGTATCTCTGCATCACGGTGGTGGTGTGGGCATGGGCTTCAGCCAACACTCTGGTGTGGTTATTGTTGCCGACGGCAGTGATGATGCCGCCGTACGTCTTGAACGCGTATTATGGAATGATCCTGCGACTGGCGTTATGCGTCATGCTGACGCCGGATATGATCTCGCTAAGAATTGTGCAAAAGAGCAAGGCCTTGACCTGCCAATGCTAGACATTAGCTCGAAAAAAACAGCTGAAGAAGGTAAATAGAAATGAGCCATTTAGTATTAACCCCAGGAACCCTGACCCTTGCTCAAATTCGCGACATCAGTCGTGGCAAGGTCACCCTTGAGCTTGCACAGAGCGCCATTGCCGGTATCAATACCAGTTCAGGCATAGTGCAGAAGATCTTAGATGAAGATCGCACGGTTTACGGTATCAACACAGGTTTTGGCCTCTTGGCTAATACCAAAATTGCCGCCGAAGACCTGCAGTTACTGCAACGCTCTATCGTATTGTCACACGCCGCGGGTGTTGGCCAGTATATGCAGGACGCCACAGTGCGCCTGATGATGGTGCTTAAGATTAACTCTCTTAGTCGTGGCTTCTCTGGCATTCGCCTCGAGGTGATCAACTTCCTTATCGCATTGGTTAACGCCGAAGTTTACCCATGTGTACCTGAGAAAGGTTCTGTGGGTGCATCGGGTGATTTGGCGCCGCTATCACATATGAGTCTGTCGATACTCGGTGAAGGTGAGATGAGCCATAAAGGGGAGATCCTGACGGCTAAAGAAGGTCTGGAGATTGCTGGCCTCGAGCCAATCGAACTCGCCGCTAAAGAGGGCCTGGCCCTGCTTAATGGTACTCAGGCATCGACGGCTATGGCGCTGGAAGGCCTGTTCAATGCCGAAGACCTGTTCGCGGCAAGTTCAGTTATTGGTGCCATGAGCGTCGAAGCGGCTATGGGTAGCCGTAGTCCGTTCGATCCTCGTATTCATGCGGCTCGTGGCCAACAGGGCCAGATAGATTCTGCCGGTTTGTTCCGTCATCTGTTAGGTGAAGAGTCTGAGATCAGCTTAGATCACGCTAACTGTGAAAAAGTACAAGACCCTTACTCACTTCGTTGTCAGCCACAGGTGCTGGGTGCTTGTCTGACTCAAATTCGTCATGCGGCGGGTGTGCTTGAAGTCGAAGCGAACGGCGTGACAGATAACCCGTTAGTATTCCAGGATACGAGTGAGATTATTTCGGGTGGTAACTTCCACGCCGAACCTGTTGCCATGGCGGCAGATAATCTTGCGCTTGCCCTTGCCGAGCTAGGTTCTATCGCCGAGCGTCGTATCGCTCTGCTTATCGATCCTAACTTGTCTAAACTGCCTCCATTCTTAGTGGAAAATGGCGGGGTTAACTCGGGCTTTATGATTGCTCAGGTGACTGCAGCTGCATTGGCCTCAGAGAACAAAACCTATGCCCACCCTGCGTCGGTAGACAGCTTACCGACATCGGCGAACCAGGAAGATCACGTCTCTATGGCGACTTTCGCGGCGCGTCGTCTGCGTGATATGTCTGAGAACACACGTGGCGTACTCGCCATCGAATTACTGGCTTCGGCTCAGGGTCTGGATTTTCGTGCACCGTTACAGCCTAGTGCTGCAGTGGCTAAGGCGAAAGCAGAAATACGTGAACTGGTGACCTATTACGATAAGGACAGGTTCTTCGCCCCGGATATCGAAGCATCGATTGACCTGCTAATGACAGCTAGCTTTAACAGTTACTTACCAGCAGGTGTTTTACCAAGTTTCTAATTAAATTGGGTAAAATTTTATTTTCAGTTAGTTGCTTGATGCGAATTTTCATCGATTAACTGCAGATACCAAAAGGGCCTTAGAGCCCTTTTTCTTTTCATCTTCTCCTAGGAACTGCTTTTTCCTCGCACCTCGTTCCTTCATTGAGATCACATTCTCGAATTCATTTCGCCTATCTTGAGGCTGAGTAGTTGTTTAGTCCATTGGCTGGCATCTATGCCCTGGATCCAGAAGGTTCTGCTCTGGCGGTGCTCGCCTTTACGTAGGTAAGTATCAGGTGATCTGAATATGGCTTTCCAGACCTTGATCGTTTCTGTTTTAAGCTTCCTGCCTGAATCATCATATAAGGTGACATCCATCTCTACCATCACATAGTGCTCAGAGCTGGAACTGGTCAAGTCGAAGGTGAGGCCCAGGCGACCATCGTCGTCCCACTCGCTCTTGGCAAAGCTCACTTTTACGCCTGACTTGGCTGTCGATTTAAGTAATTCAGCCTGAGACATAGCGCTGGCAGTCATAGTCTGGCTGGCCGTTTGAGTGGCTTTGGTCTCTGATGTGCTAGCCATATTGATAGTGCTAGTTGTATTGACCGCAATACTTGTAATAGCAGTGGCAGCCAGGGTGCTTGTTGCTGGAAGGGTTTCGAGAATAACGTATTCCCAGGTGAAGTCGTCGTTAAGGCGGACCTTGGCGCCATTCTCTAAGGTGACTGTGGCTAGTGTCTCGGTAGCTGCTACAGCTAAGCCGGGGAATAGAAATACTAGCAGGGAGAGTGAGCTTAAGAGTCTTAGTCTTTTATGCATGAGAATGAACCTAATAAAGTAGATTGATCTAGTTTATACACATGTGAGCCAGTTTTATATGGGATAGGTCAATTCTCACGCTTTCTTACTGGAAAGTAAGGAATTTACAAAAGAGGGCATAATGAAATAATGGCTCAGAGAAAAGCCATTATTTCATACCCGTCGCAAGATGGGGGCTTGTGTCTATCGGGAGTTACATGGCCCAACCGACACTAATCACAGCCGACTCTGAAGCTGTGTCGTATCCAGTGCTGATCATCAGGCCGAAATCCATCATATATCTCAGGCCTATCTCTCCACCCCAAGTCGTGTCAGATTCTTCTATCCATATAGGTTCTCCGCCGACTATCTTAGGTGTCTTGCCATCTGTGTGGTGGCTCACATTAGTGTAAGCTGTCGCGCCACCATAGATGCTAAAATTGTTGGTGAGGCTGTAACTTAGTCCAAAACGCCACATGGTATCTTTGGTATAGCCTTCTGACGGTGATGTCAGGTTCATATCTTCTTTGCTGCTTTTAGCATAGCCAATATAGTATCCCCACTGAGCATAATTTCTGTCGTGGTGATAAGGTGATAGGGTGATACCGTACATATTATTCGCTGCAGGTATGTAATCGACGGTTATGCCTATCTTAGACTTAAACCCCGGGTTAAGATCTTCCGCAGGAATATTGGCGTGAGCCTGTATGCTGGCAGTTAAAAGAACCAGCATGATTAAATATTTTGTCATCTACATCATCCTATCTCTGACTTTAGGTGTCGATTGTTGTTAAACTTTGTACAGCAGTCAATCTAGGATGCTAAAATTTCTTATAAAAGAGACGTTTGTGTGTTTTTTGTTGAGTTTTATTTTCCGTAAATGTGGTTGTGTTGGCTGATTGCTAATAGAACTTTGGTAAATATCGGTACTTCTAAGGGAAGTGAATAGTGGATCAAGAAATCAGGTTTCAGATCACTCAGTTGTTATCTAACTGGGGGATTAATACTATGCCATCGGACGGTGTTTCTACTTCTGTGATGGTCATCGCCAGTCTGATTATCGCTATGCTGGCGTATCTGTTTGTTAAGCGTGGCGTAGTGCGGGCGATGAATATTGTCATAAAGAGGTCAAAAGTGAGTTGGGATGATATCTTCATGCGCCATAAGGTGCTGGAGAAGTTTGCTATCTTGATCCCAGCTCTGGTACTCAGTATTTTGATCCCATTGGCATTGACTCAGTATGCACTTATGAGCAGCATGATTCATCGCTTCTTGAGTGTGACTATACTGGTTCTCCTGATACGTGCCGTGTATAGCTCATTAGATGCCGCCAATGAAATCGCCGACGTTAATCTAGTGAGCCGCCGTCTTCCCATAAAGAGTTTCGTCCAACTGTTTAAGCTGTTCCTTTTCTTTGTCACCATTATAGTGTCTATTTCGATACTGGCCGACCAGTCTCCGGTCTACTTCCTCAGTGGCTTAGGTGTGATGACGGGTTTGGTCATGTTGGTGTTCAAAGACACGATTCTTGGTTTCGTCGCCGGGATTCAGCTGGCCGCTAACCGCATGGTCAGTCCGGGCGATTGGATCCAGATGGATAAGTATGGCGCCGATGGCTCGGTGGAAGAGGTCTCTTTGACTACGGTCAAGGTGCGAAACTGGGACAAGACCATTACCATGATCCCCGCCTATGCACTGGTTTCCGATGCCTTCAAGAACTGGCGCGGCATGTCTGAATCTGGTGGCCGCAGGATCAAGCGCTCAATACTCATAGATATTCACTCGATTCGCTTCCTCACCGAGGAGGAGAAAACGAGACTCGGTAAGATCTATCTATTGAAAAATTATTTGACGGGAAAAGGTCAGGAACTCAATGAGTTTAATGGTCATATTCAAGATGCGGATATGCCAGTAAATAGCCGTCAATTGACCAATATCGGCACTTTCAGGGCCTATCTAAAAGAGTTTGTGGCCAACCACGATAGAATACGCAAAGACATGACCTTGCTGGTTCGTCAGTTAGCCTCGACCAAAGAGGGGGTGCCCATCGAGATCTATATCTTCACTAATGACACTCGTTGGACGGTTTATGAGGATATTCAGGGAGACATCTTCGATCATGTACTTGCCATCTTGCCGGAATTTGGCCTACGAGCATTCCAGGCTCCGACGGGTTCGGATATTAGAAGTTTGAAAGAAGCTTCTAGCTCCTAGTGCCGAGCCGTCACTTGGTAGCTATGAATTGTAAGCTACAAGCTCGATGGTCACCTGGAGCACGGCTAACAAGATTGCCGGGATGACACCCTATTTTTACTAGGCTGATCATCTCGGTAATTCAGATCACTTTACTCGAAACTTTCTTGGCTTTGTCTTGAGCTTATAGCTTACAACTTTTTAGTTAAGTCTAGCTTTCCCTGGTAACTAATATCGCTGCGAGTGTGATAAACACCCCGCCACTGGTTCTGTCGAACCAATGTAGCTTATTACTGGTTCTGAGCGTTGGGGCCAGTACATTCGCCATGCTGGCGTAAATCATCACAAAGCTGAAATCTACCAGGGCCCAGGTTGCGGCTAATATTGCCAATTGAGGCCCTTGTGGCATGGATATATCGATAAACTGCGGAAACAGAGCCGCGAAGAAGAGCAGATCTTTAGGATTGCTTATTCCCACCATAAAGGCCTGTTTGAACATCTGCTTAGGCGTGCCCTTACTCTTGATATGTTGCAGATCCAGGCCTTGGCCACTGGCTTTGGTTAGCAGTAGCTTTATTCCCAGAAATATCAGATAGGCGGCGCCACAGTATTTTAATATGGTAAAGCCATACTCGGTTGCACTTAGCAGTGCACCAAGGCCTGCCGCAGAAGCCATCATCAAGATCAATGCCGAAGTCACACTACCGAAAGCAGTCGCTAGGCTGCGAGTCTTACCATAATGCATGCCATGACTCATGGACAGTACGGCCATGGTGCCCGGAGATATGGCGATCAGTAGCACGGCGAAGAAGTAGAGTAGCCAATTATCAAATATCATATTTTGTATAAAATGAGTCCGATTGTGGCGGAACTATAACGATCTCAATCTTAATTGGCAATGTGAGCCGTTAGTTATCTTTCGAAAGAGTAAAGAGTGGGAGGAGGACTATTTTTACATGCAGATAAAAAGGCACCGAACCTAAGGGGTGAGCTTAAGTTCGATGCAAAGGTTGATGAAACAATTACTTTTTAACTAGTTATTCTTCGAGTATCTGTTTGGTGATGCCGATTCTGGATAAGGCAGCTTGTTCCAATGGACTTAGTTGCGCGATGTTTGAGACGTTAGTAGGTTTGCCGAGAGGTTTATCTGAATCTGAAGCTGGATTCAGTTTCAAATTCAAAGAATCCATTAGCCCATCTATAACAGTACTGTACTTTAATGCCTCCGAGGTCATTACATCACTGATGTCAGCCTTTCCGACTTGAGCTGCTGAAAACTCCATAATGCCGCGCATTCTGTCGCCAAACTGCCCATCGAGTTGCTCATAAGCTTGCTGCATGTTACTGGTTGGCATCTGACTGAGCTGTTCAGCAATAAGCTGTTCATTAAATTTAGAGCGTAGTCCGGCGTCGAAAGAATTATCCTTATACTTATTTTCAGGGTTTGTATTGGTGGCCATAAACTGCTTGTGTTTATCCTCATGATGTTCAGACCAAGCTTGGTTCGATTCTTCTATGAAGGTTTGAACGCTGGTTAGAATATTACCGAAGTTAGGACGCGTGCTTGAAAGTTCATTGATGGTGGCCCCAAGATTGCCCGCGGCATTGAGTTCGCTGCTTTGAGGATTAGTGGATAATGCCAATTCTCTCAGGGTCTGAAGATCACCGAAGCTCACGGCACTATTTTTTAGCTGGTAGAAATTAACATCATTAGCGGCGATGGCGTCTTGTAGGTTGTTAATGGTGTCGCTGCTTATGTGCACTTGTTTGCTCGGTGCAACGCTCTTGGATAGGAAACTGATCGCATCGAGAGCCGTTTTACGGCCTAAGTCTTTCGCCGTACGTCCACCATCGATACCTAGGTCATTATCCGTTGCATATCTGCTGGCTGTACTCTCAAAGGGAATAGCTGTTTGAGGGCTTAAGGCTGCACTATCGACATTTGGATTGAGGAAATTACGTACATCTTCGGCTAATTCGGCTATGGATTTAGCCACATCGTTGAGCGCTTGAGCGGCGAGTTGTAAGTCATCTGCCGAGGCATGCTGTACAAACTTACTGGCGGTAGAGCCTGTCGTTGCCCATTGTTGGAAAGGAATGCCGGCGACATCTTGGCTGAATATCTGGCTAGCCTTGGCCTGATGTTCCGCCGAGCCTAATTTTTCTATGGATTTGAGTCCGGTGGCGACAGACCTCAGTGCACCGTTACCCGTGGCGAGTTCTGAGTGTTGCTCTTTTAGCTCACTGCCAGAGACTTGAGCTAATATATCGAGTTTAGCGGCCCCTAAAGCATCGACACCTAACTTTAGACCAATTTCAGCCATTTTTTTAGCAACTTGCTCTTGTGATAATGGTGCCTGAGGAGCCGCTGTACTTTGGGTCTTTTCGCTAGTACTTTTACTTGGAAGTCGGTTTTTGAAGAAGTTTTCAATTCTCTCCCCAAGATGAGAAAGGCTAGATAATAGCTTGTTTTTAAGACTACCAGTTTGCTGCTCTTCGCTGCGAGTAGCGAGTCGAACTGCATCAGAATCTGCAGATGCAGAGCCGACACTCTTGCCTTTTAGATCGCCAACCTCATTGGTTGCTGGGGTATCTTCTAGCTTCTTGTAACTGGTTAACGTGACTGAATTCACGGACGATAATGGCATACTAATTCCTAATAATAGATGAATGCGTTGAAGCTGAGGCCATTGTATGTAGGTCTGAAAACAGAAGATGTCAGCATGTGTCGTAGTTTTTTAGCTTTTGAAATCCAAGATTTTTTTGTTTTTAAAACCTACAAATTACGGACGTATAATGATAGTCGCCGCCCTCGAGATCGGGTCTACTGCTTTCTTTTTTTAGACTGTTGATTTGAACCATGAGCGAACAATATAAACAAGCAATCTCATCCCTGTATAAGGCTTTATCGTTAACCATGCCTGAGATCGAAAAAATCACTAGCTTACAGATAGGTGAGCAAGTCGCTCATATCACAGAGCACCCGGAGGGACAGTTATTGATGTTTAGTGATATAGGTGTGATCGACAATTTTAATCTTACGGAATTGCTAAAGCTCAACATGTTCAGCCAGTCTGTGTATAAGCCCGTTATTGGCTTAGATACCCACTCAAACAGTGCAGTTATCTGGAGCCGACAATCTCTGAGCAATGGCGCTTCAGAGCTTGTGTACCAGCAACTCGAGCAGTTAAGCCAAGCCAGCGACATAGCGATAGACAGTGTGAAGGAAGGGGCGGTAGTGATTACAGAGCCTAGTTTTGATGCTAACCGCTTTCGCGTTTAGCTGCTCGTCCTTGTAATGCCGTTATACTGCAGTGGCTAGGTCATCCCCCATGAACTCATCCTTAGGGCAGAAGCTTATACCGATTGGTATTACTGCTCTTGCTCTAAGGTCTGTAGCCATCTTAAGACCTCGGCAACGGGCTGAATCAGTTCCGTTGGAATGTATTGGTTAAGTTCGGCATCGGCGTGTAGCGCTCTGGCTAACGGTACCTTCTGAATAACTGGTATGCCTAACTCTTTGGCGTACTCAATCAAGTCCAGTGCCTGAGCACCTCTCTCTTTGAGTGTTAATACAGGTAAGGGCGTTTCGCCCTTATTGTAATAGATGCCGATGGCAATATGGGTCGGGTTGGTCACCAGAACACTGGAGCGTTTTACGTTGTCCCGGCCATTCGAGGCTTGCATCTCTTGATGCAGCTGGCGTCGTTTGCTCTTAATCTCAGGGCTACCCTCCATCTCCTTATATTCGCGTTTGACTTCATCCTTGGTCATCTTCAGCTGCTTAGTGTGCTGATAGCGCTCGAAGGCATAGTCGCCGATGGAGATGATAATAAGCCCTACGCCGGCGGTTAGAATAAGCTGCTTGAGTAGGGTGCCTACGATCAAAGGGATGCAAGATACCCCACAGAGCGGAATACGTAGAATATCTTGAATATTGCCTTGGATAACCAGCCAAATTATCAGGGTTAATAGACTCACTTTCAGAATCGACTTGAAAAACTCCACCAGACTTTTAATGGAAAAGATGCGTTTAGCGCCCTCTACCGGATTTATCTTTTTCAGTTCGGGCTTAATGGGTTCGGCGCTAAACAACAAGCCAAATTGAATCAGGTGTGAAACCACGGCTATGCAAGCACTTAACAGCGCGATGGGTATGATTAAATAGAGTAATTCTGTGATTAAAGCATCGGTAATATCGGTCAAGGCATTATCGAATGACTGATATCCATAGACTGCGGGTAACATAATGATGTTGGTGATATGTTCTAAGTAAAAGCCCGACATACTGACAAGGAAGGCGAATAAAATAAGTATGATAGCCGTAGAGACTATCTCTTTACTCTTAGCTACCTGGCCCTTGTTTCTGGCATCTCGTATTTTTTTCGCCGTGGGTTGTTCGGTTTTTTCGCCGCTCATCTGTCGACTCCGATAATGGGTCCTAACAGATAGGGAAAGTCTGCTAATTGGAGAATTTCTTTACTGAAAAATTGCATCAAGGTGACGACATATATGATGAGTAAGAAGCTCGCTATGCCACTCTTAATTGGCATGGAAAGGGCAAAAACGTTGAGCTGAGGCGCGAAGCGGCTAATCAAGGCCAGACCGAATTCAGCCATAAACATGGCTATCACAATGGGAGCTGCCATCAGCACACAGAGTGTTAGCATCTGTTCAAATTGACCGTAAAAAAAATCGACCCACTGCTCACCTATTTCCGGAAAAAATGTCATCACGGGCCAATGTTGGTAACTGTCAAAGATGGCCCCCATAAAAGCAATAAAACTGCCACTGACAAAGAAGAGGGTGATTAAGGTTTGGGTAAACAGGACTCCCGTCGGGGTGGACTGATGGCCTAACGCAGGGTTGAACGCGCTAGCCAATGTCGCCCCACGTTGGTTATCGATGAAGAAACCGGTTGCCTCTATGGCCCAGAAGGGGATAGCGGCGATGAAACTGATAAGTAATCCGAGTAAAATTTCTTTGGCTAATAACAGCACCAACATGATGCCGTCGACGCTGGATGGATGAGGTTGCTCCGCCACTACAGGGTAAAGGTATATTGCAAGGGAGCAGAGTACGCCATTACGAAGCAAGGCGCTGCCTAGCATCTGCTTGCTTAAGATGGGCAGCATGATGAAGCAGCCAAATAGCCTGGGCAGAGTCATGCTATAGACGAGAAAAAATTGCTGAAAGTCTTCTATTGTCATGGTATCAGAGGAATTTTAGCGAAGATCATATCGGCAAAATTATATAGCTCAGATCCCAGCCATGACGCCGTGGCAAACAAGGCAACGATGACGGCAATCAACTTGGCGACAAATCCTAATGTCTGTTCCTGGATTTGAGTCAGTGCCTGCACTAGAGAGACTAAGGTGCCCACGATTGCGGCCGCCAGGATAGGCGGCATAGATAGCATCATCACCAACATTAGTGTCTGTGAGGTAAAATGAATAACTTCAGAAACTTCCATTTTAGCTCCTAGCTATAACTCATGACTAAGCCATGGGTGAGTTGGGTCCAGCCATTGAGCAACACGAAGAGCAACAATTTAAAGGGCAAGGAGATGGTCATAGGCGATACCATCATCATCCCCATAGCCAGCAAGATATTAGATATGATCAAGTCGATGGCAATAAAGGGCAGGTAGATCAAGAAACCTATCTCGAAGGCCCGGGTTAGCTCACTGACGGTGAAAGCAGGCAGCAAGATAAACAGGCTATCTGGTTCGAGCCTATCCGAGTATTTTTTAGGCCATAATGTCTTGGTCGTTTCGACAAAGAAGTCCTGCTCTGCATCACGTATGTGTTTCTTCAAGAATTGTCTGTAGGTATCTAATCCTTCATTGGCAAAGCCTTCGAAGCTGTCGGTATTATCAATGCTGACATTGTGCTCCTTGATGTAATCGAAGGTTTCGAAGCCCACAGGTGCCATAATGTATATGGTTAATATGATGGCAAAGCCATACATGGCCATATTGGGAGGGATCTGTTGCACCCCTAAGGCATTTCGCAGTAAGGAAAAGACCACGGCAATCTTGATAAAAGAGGTGGCCATTACCGCGATAAAAGGCACCATAGCCATCAAGGCTAAGGTGATAATAAGGTTGAAAGTATCGGGTAATTCAAACATAACTAGCTGATTTCTTGGTTGGTTAGCTTGGTGATTCGCACACCTAAGTGTTCATTGATCTTGACCAGTTCCCCCGTCGCCAACACTTGACCATTGGCCTTGAGTTTGACGGCTTGATCTGCTGAATTAGCCAGTTCAAAGACAAAGTTCTCTTGTAACTGGCTCAGTTCGGCCACTGTGACTGTCTGTTCCCCAATCTCAAATGAGATATTGATGGGCAGGGATTGAATATCGGTTGCTTCTGAAGACATAGGTTTCTCAGTTTCTGGTGCAGTTATGGTGACTCGATTATCAATCAAGCCACAACGCCATATGGGTTGGTTGGCGATAATCAAAACGGCTTGATCATCTGTTAAATGGTTTGAATCAAAGAAAATAATATCGCCGTGTTCTAAAGACTTAGCCTGATCCAAGCTTAAGCTGGTGTGACCAATCCTTAAGGCTAATGGCAGCTGTATACTCGGGCCTATCACCGATTCTGCCGCTGGCAGTGCCGAGAGAATGAGCTTGAGATCATTCTCTATCCAGCACGTCAGGCCTGCGCCGTTACGGATAAAATTGATAAACCCGGTTTTAGTCTGGCTTGGGCTTAACTCCACGGATTTAAGTGCGGATAGCACCAGTTGCTGGCCAAACTCTTGGGTTAAGAATGCCTGATAAGGTGTTAGCGCAGCGGTGATAAACTCAAGTTGCAGCAGTTCCGGCAAGATTGCGAAAGGGGTGCTGATCAGTAGATCGGCAAGGCAGGCCTGGATCTGATCGGCTTGGATTAAACAGCTTATCTTGCTTGAGCCGATAAAAATTTCCAGCTCATAGCCATTCAGGCCGGGACGCTTTGCCAGTCCAGCTTCGATAGATAGCCCTTCATCGACGTCTAATTTATATTGCCGGCTATAGACTCGATTATTCAGCTCTAGTTCTTGTGCGCTTATGCTAGGAAGCGGCAGATTAAGCATCATTCTGCTCCTCTAACCAATCATGGATAATACGAGATTTCTGACTCGATTCCTGTTGTTGGCCCTGCTCCTGCTGTCCCCCATGGGCTTGTTGCTCATGAGTCGTGGTGATGACCCTAACCTGCTGATCAGTGTTCATTCTTTGCAATCTTTCCAGCAACTCGGGGCGCATATGCTGCAATAATTCAGCGTTTTGACTGCTATGAATTAAGGTGACAGTGAGCTGATTGTTTTTCAGGCTTATGGTAATTTCAGTTCCCTTGAGTTGCCCTTTATCTAACACTAGTTGGACTCGATCTTGAGTGGCAATATTGGGCACTAAGATCTGAATGCGCTCAACTAGCTGACTGACCAAGGTGTGCAGTTGTTGGTTTATAGGCTCGCTGGTTTTGATATTGGCCAAAATAATATTGCCTGGGACATTGTTTAACTGGCTGTTAGCTTGAGTTGGTATATGGACAGCTTCAATATCCTTGGGTGTTTCGGGTCTTTGCTTGCCGAGGGAATTTAACTTGGTATCACTCAATGCAGTATTGAACTCTTTAGCCGAAACCTTGGAATCAATAACTTGGGTTAATATCGGATTCACTAGCCCTTTTATGACTAATACTGGTTTATTCTTGTCATTGGGTAAGGGGGAAGATGATGTATTGAGCGTACGCAGGCTTTGCATATTAGGATTTTTATCGCTGGTGCCTAACTTATCCGGAATTGGCTTTAAATCCGATGCCGCAAGACTCGCTGGAATTTGACCCGATTCAGCAGCGAGGTGAGACTGCTTATTATCGATAGTCTGATTTACTGAACCCTTCAGTCGAGAGGTTTGACTGACGAGTGAAATATCAGTTTCTGAGTTCGTATTTATCTCAAGGATCTCACTCTGGAGTCCCTTTATTTGGGCTGTATGTTCGCCGAGTGAAACGTTAGTTTCTGAGTTAGTATTTTTCTCAACCGCCTCACTCTGCTCTTTCTGAGGCATCTCTAGTTGGGCTGATAGTTTGCCGGGTACAAGCTCTGTCTTCTGGTTTTCACGGGGCTCTTTCTCTTCAGCTGCAGATCTATCTTGCTTTGGATTCAGCCTCATTAACTGAGGAGCCAAAGCTGTAGCCTCGTGTTGACTCCCATGATCGCTAACCTGTATTTGAGAACCGGAACCTGCAGGCTTAGGGTTTTTATGCGGATTTAGGTATTGTGGTTTTGCCTGGTTCTGTTGAGCCTCCCTAACATTCCCGCCTGAATTAGCCTTGATTAAAGGGGCATTCATGACTTGCTCAAACTGGCTTATGGCATTATTTTTCGCGGCTTTTCGTGGCGCAGAAGTGCTTAGTTCAATATGACTATCGTTAGACTTTATAATCTCTTTTGGGGTTAACAAGGGAGTTCTCCTTTAGACATGATACGGCGATCTTCCTGTTCCATCTCTTCTTGATATTGAGCCCGGTACTCTCGCTCTATGTCATCTTGTTGCTTCAATAGTTTGAATTTTTCTGTGGCTTTATTGGCCAACAAAACGGTTTTCTGGCGCTGTTTTAATATGTCTTGTTCATTATCTCGACTCAGCTCAATTTCGGCGGCCTCTTGTCTCAGGCTGGCCTCTTTATCGTGTAAAATGGCGATATGCTGCTGTAACTGCTCCAACTCCTTCAGCTTCAGGCAAGACTCTTTAGCCTGAGAAAAAAGCTGTTCCTCTTCCTCTTTACGCCAGACCCGATAATCAATTGCTTCTTGGTTGGCTCTGTTTAAACGGCCATTAGCCTGTGTGAGTATCTGTTGCTGCTTTCGTAATGCATGTTCGGCGCGATCGGCCTTGATCTGCTTTATTTGAACTAGCTGTGAGATCATGACCGAGTCAACTGAGTCATTTGATTGATGGCATCATGAAGATCGCTAGGTTCTTCAGATCCTTGGCGTAAGAAGGCGTTGATGGCATCTTGCTGAGCAATGGCTTTATCGGCTAAAGGTTCCGAACCTGGCTGGTATTCACCAATTTTAAGCAGTAATTCTACTTCTTCGTATTTAGCCATTAACTCCCTTAATGCTCCTGCCGATGCCTTCTGCTCCGCGGTGATTATGTTATTCATCACCCGGCTGGTTGAGCGCAGGATATCTATCGCAGGATAATGGTTAGCAGCCGCAAGCTTGCGGGAGAGAATGATGTGTCCGTCTAAGATCGAGCGAGTCTCATCGGCAACGGGCTCCGTCATATCATCACCCTCAACGAGCACAGTATATAGGGCCGTGATCGAGCCTTTATCGGATTGACCCGAACGTTCCATCAACTTAGGTAGTTCGGCAAATACCGAAGGCGGATAACCTCGACGTGTCGGGGGTTCTCCGGATGCTAAGCCTATCTCTCTTTGGGCTCTGGCGAAACGAGTCACTGAGTCCATCAGGAGTAAGACGCTCTTGCCCTGATCGCGAAAATACTCGGCAATTGAGGTCGCAACGAACGCGGCTTTAGCGCGCTCCATGGCTGGCCTATCGGATGTGGCCACCACCAGTACAGAACGTTTAAGTCCCTCTTCACCGAGATCGGACTCGATGAACTCTCTGACTTCCCGGCCACGCTCACCGATAAGGGCCAGCACTATGACATCGACTTCGGCTGAGCGAATCATCTTGGCCAGCAAGGTACTTTTCCCGCCACCCGCACCGGCGAAAATACCTAAGCGCTGCCCCTCCCCGCAGGTGAGTAAGCCATCGATGGCCCTGACACCCAAAGAGATTGGTTTAGTTATCATCTTGCGACTCATTGGCGGCGGTGCTTCTCGATACACAGGGTAATACTGGGTCGACTCGTGCAGATGATTGCCAGAGAGTGGTCGCCCGAGTCCGTCCAACACCTGACCTAAGAGGTGTTCGCCAACGGAGACCTGATGTGTCTTGCCGGTTGGGCTCACTTCTGTGTTCGATGAGATCCCCTGCATATCACCAAATGGCGTCAACAAGGCGTGATGCTGTTGAAAACCAACAACTTCTGCTAACAAGGATAGGGATTGGTCTGGATTCTTAAGTTCACAAAGCTCACCCACGCGAACGCCTGGCACCACAGCTTTAATAATGGTGCCGGTAACTTGGGTTACTCTGCCACGAATTTGAATCAGCCTGCCTTTATCTGCGGCCAGCTTAATCGTTTCCGGGATGTAACTCAGATCAACTTTGAGTGAATTGGAGTCGGTATTCATATGCTGAGATCATAGGCAGGCTGGCCAAAAACATATATCAAATTTGGGCAGTAAGTTTGTAGAAAAACGTCTAAATGAGTGATGCAGAAGTGAAGGTAATGCTTTTTGCTTCAGTTGTTTTATGGCCTTTTAGCTGGTGTCCTTATATCGATTGGTCTGATCATTGTTTTATAAATAAGAGGCTTTACAGCCTCTTATTTATAAAGGTTAATTTTATTAGCTAGTTATAGGCTTTCGCGTGCAATTTTAACTGCAGCCTCTAGATCGGGGATGTTTGTAAGTTCAGGTACTCGCTGGATATGAATAATTATATTATCAGTATCTGTCACAATAATACTGCGAGTCAGCAGGCCAAGTTGTTGGATCTGAGAGCCTGTTTTTAGACCAAATTTATGTTCAGCAGAATCGGAAAGGTAGGTCACGTCCGATAGAGAGTGCTCTTTGATAAAGCGTTGCTGAGCAAATGGTGTATCAGCACTAATTGCATAGAATTCAATGTTTTTAAGTTCGTTAGTATGTGCTTTAACATACTTTGAAAGGTCAACTGCTTGTTGTACACACACTGGTGTGTCGACTGAAGTCAAAATGCTATAAACTTTTACAGTTTTATTTTTAGCACTGGTGTCGTAAGACTTAAGATCTGATGTCATTAGTTGGACTGATGGCATCAAGTCTCCGGGTTTTACAGCATTACCAATCAGGTCAAATTTGTTTGTTTTCTCAAGTGTTACAACTTGAGCCTGACCAAGATCGGCGCTTTCTTTTGTTATTTCAAACTGTGCTAAAGCGCTAGTTGAAAGAAAAAGAGATACTAATAAAGTGATTTTTTTCATTGCTTAGCCTAGTGCAGCAATAGCTGCCTCGTAGTTTGGTTCTTCAGTTATTTCAGACACTAGTTCACGATGTACAATCGTACCTTCCTCGTTAATAACCAAGATGGCACGTGTTGCTAGGCCTTTTAGTGCCCCTTCATTTAAATTCACACCGTAGTCTTCTGTGAATGATGGTGAGCGGAAGAAAGAGGCTGTTATTACCCCATCAATTCCCTCTGCTCCACAGAAGCGGCTAGTCGCAAAAGGCAGGTCTGCTGAAATACAAAGCACAGTCACATTATTCAAGCTTGAAGCTTTTTCGTTAAATGCACGAACGCTGTTTGCACAAACTGGGGTATCTATACTTGGGAAGATGTTCAACACAAGTTTTTGACCTTTTAAGCTATCTAGAGTCAGGTCATTAAGATCTGCAGCGCAAAGTGTAAAGTCTAACGCCGTTTGACCTGTTTGTGGGAAGGTGCCAGAAAGTGAAACTGGAGAGCCTTGGAAAGTTACCGTCATTATCTTCTCTTAGTAAGTGGTTAGTTTTGTTTAACAGGTGGGTTTAATAGGTGATAGGTCAGTATTTAACGTTAACCATCCTAGCCTGTATCGGACACTGCTGCTTGTATGTACAGTGCCAATTTTCTATATGTTGAGATCATAGCTAGGTATTTCAAAAGCATATATCAAATTTGGGCAGTAAGTTTGTAGAAAAACGTCTAAATGTGGGCTCAATACAATTTGTGTAATGGACTATAGCTGGGATTGAGAGAGGCGAAAATTTCGCCTTCTTTTTATTTGGTTTAAGCCTGCTAAGTTACAAATTTACGACTGGTGTTATTACCATCGGCCTTGGGGTTCACCTTTTGATTCCTATCCCATAAAAATACACCGGATGATGACGCAATAAATTTCTTGTTTAAGTTTAGGCTTTTTAACTACAAAATTACGACTGATTTTGGCATCGATTTTCTCTTCCATTTTTTACACTTATAACATCAATAATTCTCAGAGTTTATTCTATGCCAGGTATCAATACAGGCACGATAGCTGCCGATCTTACCCGCAATGTATTAGCACAGAATTCGGCTAATGGATCCCTTGGAACTGCAATCAGTTCGGGCAATTATCGCGGTGATATTGTTAAGTTGGTGCCCGATGCTAAATCTTTGCTTGATGCCGCAGAAGAACTAACATTTAAAGCTTCCGAGTATGTTGAGAAAGATATCAGTAAGCGAAAAATTCAGGACGATTACGGTACGGTTTCTGAGATTCACGCCCTCGTCGAGGAGTACCTGAAGAAGGTACCGGATCTCGAAAAACAGCAAAAACTAAAAGACTTTGTCAGTAATCTGAGCAAACAGAATGTGACTGTTGCTCATCAATTGCTGGCTTATTTAGGCAGTTATTCGGGGGATGCCAGCGAGCAATTTGTTGCCCTGAGTGAAGCAAAAAAGCAGTTAACCGGTAAACCTGAGGCTAAGGCTTTGTTGGTTTTGATAAATGCTAGCTTGGCTAATATGGCTAAGGAGCAGGGGCCGCAGATAAGAGCCGGTCTGAATGTTTATGACGCCGCATTAGCGCTTAGTTCAGATAAAGAGATTGGTGATCTGCAAGGCTTGCGAGACTTCTATCGTGATTCGGTGCTGGATTATTCGGGCTTAGGCGATGCCTTCGAGAAAGTGCTGACACGCTTTGGCGATAAAAAAATCACCGAAGCTATCGGCTTCCTACTCAAGGGCTTGGGCGCAGATCTTCAAGTACAAGGCTCATCCATTGATAAGAGTAAGTTACAGCAGATCATGAATGATATTAAAAAATTAAAAGTGATCAATGGTCTGCATGAACAAGTCGCTCTGCTCTTCGAGCGGGTCAAGATAGCGCCGGCGGCGTAGGCAGGATGGCTTACAAGATAACCGATTTTTTGACCGACCTTATCTATCTGGTAGAGCAGAGATGGGTGGGATCTGATCAAATTTGGGGTTTGGCAGATAAGGCTGGTTTGATTGATATTTCACAGAAAATTTCATTTTTTCGTGAATTAAAAAAGCTTATACGTTTGATCCCCAAGAGATTTTTGCCGATGAAGAGCAACGTCAAAATATGATTAATGCGGCACAACAAGCTCAAGACCGAGCCATTGAAGAGGAAGAGGATATGTTTGATGGATTGGATTAATAGTGCGGTCGATGAGTTCTGCCGTATATCCGGTGTGGTCTCTGATTTTTCTACATCGGCAATCGTGCAACTCTCTTTCGAGCAGAGGGGCTTATTGAATATTGAAGTGGTACAGGAGCATCTGGTGTTATTTCTGATCCGTGATCTCGAGTGGCATCATCGCAGCGAGGCGCAAGTTAAGGCTCTGCGTTTGTGCCATATCGGGCAAGGTTGGCCGTACCTGATAAGAAGCGGCATGTTAGGCCAAGAGTCTCTGGTTTTGTCGGCGAGTATTCCCGTAGAAGATGTGACCTTGCCAATGATAGAACAAGCATTTGGCTTGTTGAGCCGTTTACATGATGAGATTGAAGTGAGATGAGTAAGGTTACGGCTGCCCATATAGGCATAGAACACCTCAGCTTTCACTCGAGTGATGAGTTAGATAATCCATTTCCTGCACGCTTTAGCTTGCCACCCGATGGGGAAGCGATTCCGACTCATTTGGATAAGCTCTATGAGTTGTCACCGGGTGAGCGCACCTTAAAATCTCTATCTAATCCTAAAATCAGTGATATGAGTCTGCTGAGGCCGAAACAGTATCAAGATACGTTTAAGGAAATCACAGAGCAACTCGAGCGATTAGCCAGCCAGTTAAAATCTGATGATTTGCAAGATGCGCTAGCCCTAATGAAGCAGACTAAGCTAGATCAAGACTACCTGTCCCTTGCCTTTCACCTATTGCTGAGAGTGTGAAGTGTCGATATTAAATCAATCCCAGATAGAAGTCCTGCACCTGCATGGGTGTCTACAGATGCAATACCAACATCCTAACAAGGCTGTTGTCTTGCTTAAAGCGCTTGTCTTGTGTGCCCCAGAGTTTAAACCCGCCCAATATACCTTAGCGCTAGCGTGTCTGGAGGCAGAAGAATATGAATCTGCAATTAAATGGTGCCGGACATTACTCGCTGAAAGTAACGACTCAGACAAACCCGCCTTATTTCTTTGCCTGAGTCGCGCCTATTGGCGCTTAGATAAAGCAATAGAGGCGAGAGAAGCCTATGGCTTCTATATCGATATGAATGTGAATAGCCAAGCAGAACAATTAAGCGGTACTCAATGAACAATTTAATGAATGTGTTGAACAAAGTCGGTCAGCGCAAAGATATCATGTTGGCAGTTTTACTCCTCGGGGTCATCTTCATGATGATTCTCCCTCTGCCTACTGCACTCGTGGATGTCTTGATTGGTATCAATATCACCATTGCCGTTGTCTTGCTGATGTTGGCCATCTATATCAAGTCGCCTCTGGAGTTCTCGGCTTTTCCTGTGGTCCTGTTGATTACGACCATCTTCAGGCTATCGTTATCTATTACCACTACGAGACTGATTCTATTGCAAGCCGATGCGGGTCAGATTGTTTATACCTTCGGTAATTTCGTGGTCGGCGGCAATTTAATTGTGGGTCTGGTTATCTTCTTGATCATCACCATAGTGCAATTTCTGGTGATCACTAAGGGCTCTGAGCGTGTCGCCGAAGTGAGCGCTCGTTTCTCCCTCGATGCCATGCCAGGCAAGCAGATGAGTATCGATGGTGACATGCGCGCGGGTGTTATTGATGTCAATGAGGCCAGAGAGCGCCGTTCTGTGATCGAGAGAGAGAGTCAGATGTATGGCTCCATGGACGGTGCGATGAAGTTTGTTAAGGGAGATGCTATCGCAGGTTTAGTGATCATCTTCGTCAACATTCTTGGTGGTGTGACCATAGGTATCACCCAAAAGGGCATGTCAGCCGCCGAGGCATTGCAGTTATTTTCCGTATTGACCATAGGTGATGGACTTGTCTCTCAGATCCCCGCGTTGCTCATTGCCATCACGGCTGGCATGATAGTTACCCGTGTCGATAATGACAATGCATCGGATATGGGATCTGAGATTGGTGAGCAAGTCACTGCCCAACCCAGAGCCCTGATGATCGGTGGTGCCTTGTTAGTGCTATTTGCATTTATCCCCGGCTTTCCCACTATGACTTTTCTTATTCTAGCCTTGATCGTGGGTGGCGGCGGCGCTTTAATTAACTTTAATAATAAAAAACAACTGGTTAATCAATCTGATGATCTACCTGCTTTCTTAGCTAATGGTGCAGGTGCACCAGCGGCTAAGTCTAAAAATGCCCCAATGCAGAATAATGGCAATAAGTTAGGTAACAAGGAGGAGTTTGCCTTAACTGTGCCCTTGATGATCGACATAGATGCCAGCCTACAGTCCCATCTCGAGGCCATCTCGCTTAATGATGAACTCGTCAGGGTGAGAAGGGCCCTGTATCTGGATCTCGGCGTGCCATTTCCCGGTATTCACCTACGTTTTAACGCCAACCTAAGTAATCAAGAATATGTGATTCATCTGCAGGAAGTACCTGTAGCCAGAGGACGTATAGTCAAAGAGAAGTTACTGGTGACCGAAGGTTCGGAGCAGCTTGAACTATTGAATATAGATTACGACAGGGATGAAAATTTCCTGCCGAGTATCGATACTATCTGGGTCAAGGAAAGCAAGTTGGACACTTTAGATAAATCGCGTATCGGCTTCCTTACCCCAGATCGAATCTTAACTTATCATCTGTCTCACGTGCTTAAAGAGTACGCCGAAGATTTTGTCGGAATTCAGGAGGCGCGCTATCTGCTGGAAGAGATGGAGGCAAGTTATGGTGAGTTGGTCAAAGAAGCCCAACGTATGGTGCCACTGCAGAAGATGACAGAGATCCTGCAGCGACTGGTGTCGGAAGATATCTCCATCAGAAATTTGCGCACCATACTCGAGGCTATGGTGGAGTGGGGTCAGAAAGAGAAAGATGTGGTGCAATTGACCGAGTATATACGTACCAGTCTCAAGCGTTATATCTGCTACAAGTATTCCAATGGCCAGAATGTGTTGCCGGCATATTTACTCGATCAGCAACTGGAGGAAACCATACGTAACGGTGTGCGCCAGACCTCGGCTGGAAGCTACCTCGCCTTAGATCCGTCCGTCACCCAGGAGTTTCTCTCAAAAGTTAAGCAGACCGTGGGTGACTTAAGCAAGATGAACAATAAGCCTGTGATGGTGGTATCCATGGATATACGTCGTTATGTGCGTAAATTGATCGAAGCGGATTATTACGACTTGCCTGTGTTGTCATTCCAGGAGTTGACTCAGCAGATCAATATTCAGCCATTGGGTAGGGTAGGAATGTGAGTAAGCATCATGACAGCTTGAGCCAGTATTTTATCGACCTAGGTTATCGAATTGCCCCTTATTATTGGCAACAAACGGACATAGAGCTGGGAACGGCCATCGAGTTGGATCAAGCCCTACTGGTTTATCGTGTCGAGCCGGAACGTAAGCGAGTACTCATCGTCAAATTCAGCCGCAAAGATTCAAAAGTTGGCCTGAGTAGCCCCTTTAAACCTCTGTATATCTTGGCCGAGGCCGCCATCCAAGTGTTTGGTAAAGCGTACCGGTTGGAAGGAGAAGTGGATGTATTTCGTGGCAGTCGTCTCAGTAATAAGCGACTGGCACGCTATTACCAACACACGGGGGCTGAGCTGGACATGGAAACCGGACAATACTCCCTGCTGTTAGCGAATCTGAGGAATATTCATTGATACGGCTGTCGGGTGTTCACAAAGTGATAATTTTACGCCTCTGAGTTACAGCCTTAAAAAGATTCACATTTTACTATGGAGAACATATGGCAGAACCTGAACATAATGCATTTGTGGCTACAATCGCCGAGGCACAGAAGGCGATAGATAATGCAGATCAAAGAACTGAATTAGTGAGTGAGATGCTTGCAGGTTTAGGGGTTAGTCATCTCGCTGCCAGTGCCATTTTTGATAATCAGGCCATGGATCCTAAGCTGACTCAACAGGCCGAGAAAGACTTGCTCCATGAGGTGCATCGTCAGCGACGGGCCGCATTGGCAGCTAATCCCACATTGGGAGTCAAGGACAGCAAGAAACGTAGACCGACCATGATGCGTGGCATGATGATTTAACTAAGGAATGAAAGTATGGCAATAAGTCCTATAGCTACAACTCCAGCCGACATTGTTTCTCAGGTGATGGAGGCATCACAAGGTCAAAACTTAGAAGCGCTGAAAACTTTTGCTTCTAAGATACAAGAAAAGTTACAAGATGCAGATAATAATATCTGGTCAACGGCTGACGATAGTATCTTTACACCTAAATCAGGTACGGATCTTACTCCCGAGCAGCGACTGAGTGACTTTCAACGTTTCTGGAGCTTAGTGCTTAATCAGTTAGTTTCAACTGGCCAAGATCCTCAAGAATTGTTAAAAGCCGATGGCACAGGCACATTGTTTAACAGATTGAATACAGATTTAGAGGCCTTGTTTGCTAAAGTCCCCTCAGGTCAGACAATTGGTGCCTCAGATATGAAACATCTTGCCCTGTTATCTGTATTCTCTGAGCGATTAGACAGTCCCATTTTAGTGACATACCAAGATAGATTGTTTACCAACCAAGCCAAACGTGACGCCGCCCAGGAAGAGCTGAAAGGCTTGTCTAATGAGTTGAAAATTTATGGAACCATCCAGAGTAAGTTACACGCAGCTCTGGCTAATGGTTCGGAATACAAGTCAACCGATGCGCTAACTGCTAGTGATTTTGGCTTCGATAGTGATGCAGATTACAAGGCATCCGACGTCTATAAAAAGCTAAAAAGTATTACGAGTAACACTTCAGGTCCTATATCGAGTAAAGATTTTTTAACGGCGATAGGGATCACCGCTAAAGATAAATATTCGGGCGATGATTTAAAGGAGCAATTACCTAACTTAGGCACGTCTATCTCAGATAAATCTAAGCTGATCAACGATGATGTTAGCCTTAAGACTACTGAGCTGAATCAAATCTCATCTACCTACAACAGCACTGTCGAGGCGATAAATCGTTTCGTGCAGAAATACCACAGTGTGATGCAGGACATATTGCGTCAAATATAGGATCCGTTATGGCTGAACAAACACAAACACAAACACAAGATAACAATTACGAAGATGAGCTGCTCTCATTTCTGGAAGATGGCGGCACCATGGGGATGTTACGTAATATTCCCGATGATGCCATAGAGCAGATGTATGCCGTCGCCTTTAATTATTACGAGTCGGCTAAATATGATGAGTCCCATAAAATATTTCAGCTCTTATGTACTTTAGATCATTATCAGGTGCGATTCTTCATGGGGCTGGGAGCCTGCCGTCAGGAGATGAAGCAGTATGAGTTAGCCGTCGATGCTTACAGTTTTGCCACCTTGATTGATGTGAATGAACCTAGGGCCCCTTTTCATGCCGGAGAGTGTCACTTAGCTCTGGGCAATATGGAAGCGGCTGAGAGTGGGTTTTATACCGCCAGTCATTTAGCAAAGAAACAGCCAGCTTACTCCGAGCTGGCGCAGCGAGCCAGTGCAATGCTGGAGGAGATAACTAAACAAGGAGTTACATAATGAATCAGATCACGTTAACTAATCCGTTGGCCCAGAGTGCTACGCTCTTGGATACGGAGCAAGGGATCACCAATGCTAAGTTGGAGAAAAAGCAGGAGCAGGGAGTTACGGTAAGTAGAAATGCCGAGCAACAAGCTTCTGTAGGCACTAATAGGCCGGGGGTCATGCTGGAAAAACCTAACCCGCTTATGAATACCAGCTCCCTTACTAGCGCCGAGAAAACCTTCAATGAACTCAGCTCGTTGATGAATAGTAATCAGCCGGCCGTTAAGGAGTTATTGGATAAAACTGGTGATATGTTTGCCAAGTTTTTAACCTCTTCATTTCAAAATGGTGCGGGTCTACCTAAAGAGCTAGCTAAAGGTGCCGAATACGGTATCGGCAGTGCGTTTATTGCCCTGTCTGCATCTTCGGTGGAAGATTTTGAAATTGAGTTAGCCAAGACGACCACTGAGCTTGAAAGGGCGCAGAATAAGTTAAAAGCCGAAGAGATAAAACGAGTTAGATCTGAGAACGAAGCCCAGATGAAAGATAACCAAGCCAAGATAAAAGAATCTGAAGAAGCGGCTCAAGAAGCTAAAAAATCAGGTCTTTTTGGTAAGATTTTTGGTTATATCAGCGCTGCTTTGTCGATCATTATCGGTGCAGTCATGATAGCAACAGGCGTAGGCGCAGTAGCGGGTGCGGCCATGATTGCCGGAGGCGTATTTGGTATCGTCTCACAGGTATTACAAGAACCTGCTGTACAGAGTGCACTTAAAGATGCCGGCATCAATGTCGAAGCATTTCAGAAAGTGATGATGGCACTAGAGATTATTTCGGCTGTGGTGAGTACCGTGGCTTCGTTTGGCGGCGCAGCCGCAGGTAAAGCCGCTCAGCTTGCCGGAAAAGTAAGTACCAAAATAGCATCCGGACTGACAAAGGTCGCCGATAAGTTAGATGACCTTGCCAAGTTAGGCACTGCAATTAATAAATTTGGTACCGCTGCCACTAAGGTCAGAACCATATCTACGATTACCGAAGTCGGTGCCAATGTTGCTCAAGGTACGGCGGGTACGGTTAATACTGCTTTTCAGGCTAACGCCGTTGGCAAGCAGGCCGAGACTGAGGATAGTAGGGCCGAGGTATTGGCTATGCGGGCGGTCATAGATCGTCTCAAAGAGGAGATCAGCCGTATGAGTCAAGAGTTCCAGGAAGTCATGCAGATGATCATGCAGATGATTAATGCTAATGGTGACTCTATGAAAGAAATCTTAAGCCGTCCAGCGGCGGTATAGGAGTAAGTTATGAGTTTAGTAATACAAAGCGGTACGACGACCCTGACTTCTGTGAATGATGTCACGTCGATCAATCAGGTTAATTCAAATAAGACGACACAAGCTGCGGCAGAAGACTCTGAGTTACTCAGTATTAAACAAGGTAACCGAGTCGTACTCGAAGCACCTCGTTCAGCCTTAGATCCGACTCAGATAATCAAGCTGGATAAACTGTTGGATTTGGTTAATTCTGGTGATTTTAAGAAAAACATTGGCGATGCGGTCGACAAAGTACAGAAAGCGTTAAGTGAGTTTCTGAGCTCTGTGGGTGTGGGTGGTAAGAATGAGTCTACCAGCAAAGGCGCATTATCGGATATTTTCGAACTGATGATCTTATTGTTCCAATTGGCTAAAGATAACCGAGAACTCAATATTACTCAGCGGGATATCGCCACAACGGCATCTGTTGCATCGATAAAAGCCCAGGCGAGTGAGTTAAGAAGTGCGAAGGGAGCCCTGATTGCCATGGCTGTGGTCAGTGGTGTTCTAGCGGTCACCAGCGCCGTGATGGGCGCGTTATCGGCTAAGAAGAGCATCAATCAGCTCGGTGAGAGCGGTAAGGTTAACAGTCAACTTACACAACAGCAGAATTTTAAAGATACCCTGAAAGGCTTGCAAGATGACGGCAAGAATGTGTCCGGGGCTTTACGTGGCACTAAGTCTGAGATAAAGAAATTGGGTCAACAAAACTTTGAAATAGATACCTTGCTTAAGGCGCGAGATTCTCGTGGCCAAGCCCGTAATGCTGTTTTGCAAGGGGTGGGACAAGTATCGAATAATATCGGTAGTGTCTATCAAACTGAGGCTCAGGCGTCTCAGAAAGAGGAAGAGGCGGAGGGAACCTTAAGTCAGGCAGAGAAGCAGAAGGCGGATGACCGTATCGGCTACGATGATAACTTCTTAAAAGAGGTACGTGATATCTTACGTGCTATCGGTGATAGTTATAATCAGGCTTGGAAAGCGGCGTCGACCCCAGCCTAGCCATTTAGCGTAATACTAAAAAGTGGTGAATCAATTCACCACTTTTTTATCCACTTCTAAACATCTCACTCATTTTCAATTTTCTATATCAATCGATATTAGATCAGTTTTATCTGCCTATCTTTTAACGATTTTGCTGATATGTCATCCGTTACCGAGGTGAATAATCCATCGATTTTTTGCTGAGGAACTTGGGGGAATCTGTCGATAAGCAAGTGGCGTAACCTCTGAGCCGACTGTTGTTTCGAGACTAAGGGGCTAGCTTGAGAAATTAAGCCGATATGCTTATCTTTAAACAATACAGAAGAGGCCTGAGCTACTTCAGTTTGAGTCTGGGGTGTCTGGTAGATCACACCTTGTTTGTCACCGATATTATTAGCCATAATATCTATACCTTGATCCCACTGATATTAGTCAAATGATGGCGTTCAAATTCACCTTCAGGCTCTAAATCTTCGATATTCAAGAGTTCCGCCCACCTCTCTGCTTGTGCTACCTGTTCGGCCAATATCGTTTCAAATTGAGCGAAGTCGAGAGTCTCAACATCGATATGTTGGTAGAGGCAAAGCTGCTGTTCTTCCAGATTAAGTCCGAATACGAGTCTGTGCTCACTCCAGTGATAATTGAACGCAAGTAAAGAGCGTAAAATTGCATCGTCCAGGTTGGCACATTCGGTTATTTGGGCTTCAAAGATCAGTAGCTCTTTTTCAGCTTGATAGATGATGCGAACAACAAGCTTGTCATCGAATGAAAGGCTAACTGAATTATCTTTTAAAGCCAGATCGGTAAGACCTATGCTGTCACCAAAATTTTGTAAAATAGAATTAATTTTGAGCGATACATCCATAGTTAAGTCCTGTTAAGGCTGAACAATAATCGCTCCATTTTATCAATATGTAGGCCAAACAATTGTTGTAATTCGCTGTGATTTTTTAGCTGGTGGTCGCCATGTCTCTCACCAGCTATCGGCTTGTATACTTCGTGTTATTCTTTTAGAACGTAATTGGCATATAAAGTTTGTGAGCAGAAATTGAGATGGTTACAGCCGGGGGGATAGTGAAGTTTAGACAATTATCTATGGCGCTAATGGGGGTTAGTTTGCTAAGTGCCTGTGTCGATGTCAGTGTGACTCGAGTGCTGCAGCCTATCGCTACGACTAATCGAGTTGAAACGAACTCGGAGCAAGGGGCTAATGTGACTGGGTGGGTCTCATTCGAAAATTATGTCCCGGCTCACGCTTCTAAATTGACCGTTACCTTATATATGAAATATGAAGGGCAGAAATTGGTTGTCGCTAAACAGGTTTACCAGAATAGTCATCTGCCAGTGCGTTATTTTTTTGCCGTCGCACCGATTCAATCTGGTCAGGGACACATGTTGCTTGAGGCTAAGTTGGAGGTTAATGGCAGACTGAAGGGGGTTGCCAGTTCAGATTATTTTTATCACTTAGGCACAAGCAAGTTAGATTTAATCTTGAAACCATCCCATTGAATACCCAGAAAACTCATATAGAGCCTTCTCGATAACAGCCTTTGAGCTATTAAATTGTGAAATATTTGGCTTTATCTTTTCGTTATTATAGAGAAAAATTATGACTCTTGCTTTTAAAGCTAGTATCGAAAACCTTTCAAATCGATTAGATCTCGTATCTCAAGAGTTGGACAATAACCTCTTTAGCATAACTATTGACGAGCGCTGGCCAGTACATTTCAGTGATCTTAATGGAGAATATGTGGTGTTATTCACCTCACTTGGAAAGTTGTCAAATCCTCAAATTGCTATGAGATTGTTAGCCGATAACCTTTTTGATTCTAACCCAATTAGGCCAAGGGTTGGTTTAGATGATACTAGTCAGAACTTGCTGTTGTGGTCTCAAGTTGCCTATAGCGAATGCGATGAAACTACTTTATATCATGCATTAACGGTATTTATTGAGCGTGCCAATGTATTCGATAGCTGGTTAGGTGAAGCTATATTGGCAGAGGAAACGCCTTTACAGAATCAGGAAGTTTCTCAGTTTATCAGAGTGTAAAGCTATAAGGTTAAATGGGCAGCACCTTAGGTGAAGCCCATTTAATTTTGAGGGCGACTTTTAGCTTAGCCTGTGTAGTTGTTTCTGACGTTGAATTTCCCTGCATCATCATCTTTTGGTCGACAGAAGTGACAGATCAATTGATCTTGTACACTAGGACCACAGGTATCTTTTAGTGCCTGGATTACATCTGAGAAATGCACCCCTTTGGCTTCTCTATTCAACAATAAAAAATCGAATGATTCCACGCTTTCTCCTCGATTCATCTCACCAATGAATTGAGCTGCCTGCTCAGGTTGAGTGCCAATACCTCCACTGAGTTTATAATCTGTAGCCTGACGGCTGAAGGAAGCATAAATTTGTGAATCTTCTTTAAATTCAACATGGCCATCTTTAAGCTTCTCTGCAAAGCCCATGGTTCTGGACACTAAGGTGTTGTTGGTTGTAGATGCAAACTTTAGCTCCAGACCTTCGGGTTTTTGAAATGTTTTATGTTCGCCTCTTGCGCCGCCGTGTGAGGAGAAAAGAACACTGTGATTATCTCCTTGTTGACGATTTACACTGCCAAAAAGATAGGCTATCTCTTTTCCATCGATTGAGATTGGTTGAATGTTCACGCCATAGGTTTGTTCTAGCCTTGCTATTTCAGCCGGAGGTAAATTTGTTCTGTTGACCGTAATATTTTCACCTGTTGCAATACGCTCCTCGATCCCGTGTTGACTAAACTTTGCTTGTGCCTGATTTAAGTCAGATACGCGGAAAGTACCAGCATTGGGGATATGTACGCCGAAAGTCCCAGGTTTTGATTCACTCTTCCAAATTGCAGCCTGATTTGATGAAGAGTCTGGTTTTGAATTGAGAGTCGCGACTTCATTTCCCCATCTTCCCTTAACTTCATTGCCAAATTGGGTATGTTTAAACTCGGTTATTTTGGTTTGGGCTTCCTGTAATGAGTTTGACTTAGTGAAACCGACTCCAGGTAGATTGATTCCATAGGCTCCAGGTGTACTTGCACTAGGCCAGATGGCCAGTGAGTCTAATTTGACTGATGGTCTGGATGTTAGTGCAGTAATATCACTACCAACCTCCTTATCGATCAGTGTCTGTAGCTGCTGGTTTATTGTTTCGTTTTTATTAAGGTGTGACAGTGTTATTTTCGGCGATAATGGAGGTAAAGTATGCTGTTGGATTTGTGGTTTTGTGCCGCGATGAGGCACCGCTGGTGCCTCGCGTGGAGGTAGCTCTGGTGCTTGAGATTGATGACGAGCAGCAGCGTTTAATAATATCTGAGCGTCTCCTAAGCTAAGTTGTGCCCCTTTTAAGCCTTTAAAGATCACTTCACCAGAACGGTTTCCCTGACCTAAATCGAAATTTTTAACATTTTTTAGCAGTTGTGATACTTCTTGATTATTGAGGCTAGTGTTTTTCACGTGTCGCAGGACTTCTTTAGAAAAATTGGACTCAGATTGTGCGACTCCGTGTTGTACTGCTAGGCCGTTAAATCGGCCCTTGGGGGGGTGGTTAGCCTCTATACTCCCATTTTTATTTCTTGCAGATTGATCTATATCAATCTGCTGATTAACAAAAGTTTGGAGTGTATTGATATTTAATGGCATATGAGTAATCCCTTTAATTAACTTTACTCATGATATTTTCTAATGCTTTATCTGGCAGTCATTTTTAGTTTTAATTTTGTGATTTTTAGCCTTAAATACTCTGAACCTACTCGGAATCGTATTATCTAGTACCTTCGTGCATATTACTTTGCCTTCTAGTAATAAGCCTTCCTAGTCTTAGTTTTGTTTTTTATATCTCATTAAGCCCCCACAGTTCCATCGCCATACAAATGTATCAATATGTGTTCCCTATATTCACGTCGATGTAACATATTTTTTTGTTGTCGGTTTTCTATTCACTTATCTTGACTAATAATTGTTTTTGTCTTTGTTGGTGCTGGGTTTTTCTGTCGATTGTTTTTATTTTGGTGGTAATCATCGGCTTTGAATTCACTTGAATTAATCACTTTGTATGGGTTTGTGGGGTTTTTTAATATTTTTTTCTAGTTGGTTGTTCTTTAAGTGGTGCCAATCAAACTTTGGGTGGTTAAGCCTATTGAGTGGATTATGCTGCAGTTCTAACTTGCTTGCTTTTTAACATATCTAAAACTTAAAAGTTACCTCCTGATTGATAAATGAGCTTAGTTTTTATTTGGTAGGGTGAAATTTATTTGTTGTTAGCTCTTTCTTATTTGGTTGTTAATTACCGTGGGTGCATTTTGTCTTGTTTGTTGCTCTTGGTTAGCCTTGGGTAAATTTTTTTATCGAATGTTTTTTTACTTGTATCTAATGCTCTATTTTTAAACGAATTAAGTTAAATGTTAATTTTGATTGCGCTTAGCATGTGAAATATTGTCTTTTTTTTTATTAAATATAAGTCTAGAATGCTTCGCTTCGTATTTGAGTTGGTTAAATATCAACCTGCGATAAATATAAAAACAACAAGACTAAATACCTAAAATACACTCAACATCGATTGAGTAAACTTATTCTTCGTCCATGTTATGCATGCCGAAATAAAATACAGAAGCTGTAAGAAGGGGTTATGGGGAATCCAATCGAACTTGTTTCTCAATGTGACTTACAAATAAATACGAGTCTTGTGTGCGATTTTATTGCTTCTGGTGGTTCAGAAGTTAAGACGATTCAAGACGATGTTTTACTGTATGTCCAAGTGGGAGCAATTACTATTCAATCTGCAGATGAAACCTTGACCATTCAAGCTGGTGAAGCGGGTTTCATACGCAGAGGAGAATATCTGTTTGAATACTTTTCTGATACTAGTGCGGGAAAAGTTGAGACGATTTCTGTCTTTTTTAATACAGATTTTCTTAAATCATTCGTTCAGCGTCATGCTGAAACGCTCGCATCTTTTGTTGCCATGGGCCAACAATCGAGAGTTGTCGCTAAGTTGTCAATAAATGAGCTCGTGAAGCAGACTTTGGATGGTCTGTTTTCTGTGATCGAATTTAAGTTGCCAGGCATCTTGTATGAGCTAAAACTCGAGGAGTTGTTGTTATTAATTGTACATTCCAGCTCAGGTGGTGACTTGTGTCGTTTGCTACGCCAACAGGCTAACCGCTCTTCGGATCGTCTGCATGCGTTTATGGAGAAATACTACCTGAAAGAGTGGAAGTTGAGTGAGTATGCAAGAGAGTTTGGCGCTAGCCTGACTACGTTTAAAGAGTTATTCCATGAAGTTTTTGGAGTTTCCCCTCGAGCATGGATCACCGAGAGACGCTTGTTATATGCCTATAACCTCTTGTTGAGTAGTGAAACGCGTATCGTAGATATTGCAATCGAGGCCGGATTTTCCAGTCAGTCATATTTTACTCAGAGTTATCGTCGCCGCTTCGGGATCACCCCAAGTAAGGTACGTTCACAGTTGAGTTTGTCTTCAGGCTAAAATTTTCAGACGTTTTGTGTAAGTCTGAAAATGATAACGACGATAAAATTGGTCATGAATACTATCTGAGGATGTGTAATGACATGGGAATCGATGAATAAGTCAAAATTTAAAGGACGAAAGATTAGCCTTGTGGCGGGTGATACATCCGGCTCTAGGGCAAGTTTGTCTGTGGCCTCATCTGTTGTCAATGTAAGCCATAAGAAGTTGGTCGAGATTGGGGTGGTGAGTGAGCAGCAGTTACTCTTGCTAAAACGTATCATCGAGCGCCGTATTCTCGATTGTATCTTGGCCAGTGATTACATCAATGCCTGTGTCGATTTTGGTATATCTCTTACTAAGAGTGATTTAAAAATATTCCTGCAAATCAGTGCCGATATTTTTAGACACAGCCAGAAACGCCAGATGCACGAGCTCTTAGCCGAGATTAATGCAAGTTTGCTGCCCAAGTTTAATCTGGGGCATATCGAGATGTTAGCCAAGCTGGTATATCAATCTTTCGAGTCTTGGTTATTGAAGAAAAATGACAGCCATGATGAAGACTTGCTCGGTGAGTATCAGGCTCTAGTGATCTTGAAATCTCAACTAGAGACCAAAGTGAAGTTCTGGGATGGTTTAGTGGTTAATGATGTCAATAAAGCCTATTTAGAAGCTCATGTAAGCGAGGCCTGTAACGGGCTAAAGCAGTGTGAGTTGCAATTGTCACGACTCGAGCCCTCCATCCAAGCACTAAAAGTGTATAGACAGCAGGTTGTAGATGCCTTGCTTTTTTCTTTTAAGGAGCTGATTTCACAAGGAGTTAGCCCACAATCATTCTCCTCTTGCCTAGCCCGTATATCCTTGGGTTTACCTGAGCTAACTGGTGTGTTGAATATGATAAATGATCTGACTTTAGGTCATGAAACTGATCATGCCAGTTTAGGTGCTTGGCTGATAAACGCCAATTCGATGCCATCGAATACCCTTTTCGAAGTGAAGAGAACCAAGAGTTACCAGATCAGTCCCCTATGGAAGCAAGTAAGCCGATGAAGCTAGAAGAAACATTAAGCGCTCTACTGGCGGCCTTGAGTGATGACTTGAATCAAGCAATCTTCGTTGTGAATTCTGATGGACGCTATAGCCTGAGTTTCGACGATGTGTCAGTCGAATTTTATCTGAGTCATGGTTGGCTGATCATTGAGAGCGATCTTAAGTGTGATCTGTCCCAAGGTTTGAATTATCAACAGGAAAGTGCACTGGAAAAGGTCATGCAGCAGGCACTGGTTAATGTGAGATCCCATGCATCTGTGCTGGCAATCAATGAGATGAACCGCTTGACTCTGGTTCAGCGCGTCGAGGCTGAAGTCTTACCCAGTGCTTTTATCACTATGGTTAATCATCAGGTGGATATTGCCGAGAGATATCAAGAACTAATGCAGCAGCATACTTTAGCAAGTTCGGATCAGAATCGAGTGTGGTTACCTTAATGAAGTGGATTAACTCAGGTACTTACTCACGCGCCTTGTGGAGCATAGGCTTAAGCTTGCTGTCCATGACCGCTTTGGCACAGCCATTGGACTGGGTGGATCGCGATTTTAAATATTACGCTAATAATGATTCATTACGGGATGTCATCACTAACTTTGCGACTAATTATGGCGTCTCTGCTGCGGTAAGCGGGCAAGTCTCTGAGCAGATAAGTGGTCGATTCTCGCCGGATGATCCGGAAGCATTCTTGAATTATTTGGCTAGTTTGTACAACCTGACCTGGTATTACGATGGTGCCGTTTTATATGTTTATAAGGCAGTGGAAACTCAGTCTAAGTTGATTCAATTGAATCAAGTACCGGTTGAGGAGTTACGGGAAACTTTAGAGTCTACTGGAATTTGGGAAGAAAGATTTGGCTGGAGAGCGATAACCGGAAAAGGCAGTGTTTACCTTGCCGGGCCACCTAGATATGTGCAATTGGTGACTCAAGTTGCCGAAGTATTAGAGCTACATGAAAGCCAGCAAGTGGCTAAGAATGATGATTTCTATATCGAGATCATCCCTCTTAAATATGCCTCTGCTACCGACAGGAGCATCAGTTATCGCGACCAAGAGATCATAGTGCCCGGTGTTGCCACCATATTAGAAAATATCCTATCGGGCGTCGATGCCAACATAGTGAATCAAACTGAGGGGGAAGCCGATTTAGACGGAGAAACTCAGGTGAAGAGTCGTTTTCGTAACGGGGCTAAAGTGCAGGCCGAGCCAGGGCTTAACTCGATTATCGTTCGTGATTCCCGCTCAAGGCTACCGCTTTATCGTCGGCTGATCCAACAGTTGGATAAGCCTCAGCGTCAAATTGAAATTGGCTTGTCGATCATAGATATCAGTGTCAACGAACTCGAACAACTTGGGGTCGATTGGACCGTAGGCATCGAGGCCGGTGATAATCAAGTTATCGATATCAATACCACAGGCGATACTACTGGTGATATCACCCTAGGTAATGGCTTGGATTTTAGCTCAGTGTTGGATAAAACCAATCTTAACTACCTGCTGGCTCAAGTTAACCTACTACAGCAAGAGGGCAGCGGCCAGATCGTGTCCCGTCCGACTCTGCTGACACAGGAAAATGTCCAAGCAGTATTGAGTACCAGCGAGACCTTCTACATACAATTGATCGGTGAGAAGTCTCAGTCTCTTGAGAAAGTAACATCTGGAATGGTATTTAAGGTGATCCCCAGAATAGTGGGCGACAGAAATGCAGCCAGACCAGATATCAATTTGAGTCTGCAGATTGAAGATGGTTCTCAAATCCCCGATGGTGCAATCAACGGGGTGCCCTCGACCCGTAAAACAGAAATGAGCACCTTAGCTACGGTAAAGCAAGGTCAGAGCCTACTCATTGGTGGGGTATACCGTGACGAGATCACTCAGAGGTTACGTAAAGTTCCCTGGTTGGGCGATATTCCTTGGGTGGGTCAACTGTTTCGCTCGCAAGCTAATACTAAGAGAAGAACGGTACGCTTATTCATCGTAGAGCCCAGAATCATCACCCAAGGCCTGGGCAATAATATCGTGGTGGGTAATAACCAAGATTTACGCGGCCAGATGGTCGGGATCGAAGATATCTCAAATCTGAACCAAAGTTTCCGGTCCGCCTTGAGCTTTTATCGCTGTCAAACAACAGAGGAGGCAGTTCAACAGCAGCAGGGACTGCTCGGTGATGGAGTAAGTTCCCGCCGTCAGGACTGCAGATTGCCGACGGGTGAGATGGGGGCGAGAATCGTGCCTGGTGAGTGTGATGAATCAGATCTTAGCTGTTTTTTTCCAGCTGAAGAGGCGAACTAAATGACCCAATGGAAAATTAAACTGCTATCGGGAAGCCACGCTCAGGTTGAATTACCTCTCAGTGCCGGTGAATTCATTATCGGTAGTGATGAGTTGAATGCCGATATCGTGTTATCGGACAAGGATATTGATGCCAAACATGTGACTCTATCCGTTGCCGAGGCGATCACTTTAATCGAACTGCCTCAAGCCAGTCAGATCTTCATTAATGATGAGCAGAAACAAACTCATTCAAGCTTGATCTTGGCCCGGGGGACTCGGTCAGACTCGGTGCCCTATGTTTTGTGGTTGGTTGGCAGGAAGATGAATTGGGGCAAGCCTCAGTTCCTCAAGCAGGTGAGATTAAGCATCAGGTAGCTAATCAATCGGCAAGTTCATGGCGAAGATCTGTATTGATAGGGCTATTGCTTAGCCTGATCCCATGCACATTTTTGGTGATCCAGATGCAGGACTCTAATACCGATAAGAGTGCACAAATTACAGAGGCCGAGCCTATCGTCTTGGTTCGTAATGCATTGGAAACCTTACAGCTCAGTGATGTTCGAGTCGAGTGGAATGGCTTAGCCAATCAGGTGGAACTGGAAGGCTATGTTGAAACTAATCTTCAAAGAATTCAACTTCTTAATGAGATTGAATCTTTAGGCGTTAATTATCAGAGTCACCTGAGGGCGATGGATACCATACGTCGTGGGGTGAAGTTCATTTTGGGTAATCTAGGTTATCAGCAGGTACAGGTAAAAAATGGTGATTCGGCAGGCACGATTCTGCTGACTGGCTATATAGATGATGCCAGCCGTTGGAGTCAGGTCGAGAAGATTATCGAGAGTGACATACCGGGTTTGCTGGCATGGAAAGTAGAGTTGCAAAGAGCGGGTGCCTATCTGGATGAACTTAAAGAGATGCTGAGAGCCGTCAACTTGCTATCCAAGTTACAGCTGGTTAAAGCCGCAGATAGAATCGAGGCCAGAGGTGAGCTTAACGAAATGGAAAGTACCACCTTCTATAAGGTGGCTCGAGATTTCAGAGAGAAATTTGGTGATAAGCCCTACCTGGTACTCAAGTCGATTCCTAAGGTAAGCAAGGGGGCGAATATCGATTTTATCGTGCGGGCTGCAAATTTTGGCATCGTGCCCTATGTGGTGCTAGCGGATAACAATCGCTATACCCAAGGCACAAGGACACCGTCGGGCTATCTTATTATGAGGATCTCTGAATTTGGCATAGATATCGCCAAAGGAGATCAACAAATTACCATTAATTTTGGAGGCATAAATGACAGCGTCGCCAGTCAGTATGACGACATTGGAAGCGCGCTTGCGCGCCAATGATGCGGATAAAGAGATACAGAATATTCGACAAGATCTTCAGGATACATCTAACTGGACTAAGCGTCAGATGAACACTGGTTGTCGACCCGAAGAATATACACAACTAACTAAAGATTTAGAGGCGCTAAATGCCGCTAATCAAGTGTTAGACCAAATCCAATCCAAATGATGAGTAAATAAGGGGAATTTTATGGCTGGTGTAGGTGGAATAGGAGATGTAGGCACAGGAGGTCCAGGTAAACTGGATCTGAATGCGGTAGTGACTAGCATAGATGTGGCATTAACCTCGGCTAACGACAATGTTAAGGCTAAAATTGGCGGTGTCTCGGGTGATGGAGCCGATGATCCGGCCAAACTGGCCGAATTACAGCATGCGATCAACAGCTGGTCTGTGATGTACAACATACGCTCGACAGTCGTTAAGTCGATTAAAGATGTGATGATGAGCATTTTGCAAAAAGTGTAGAAGGTTTCCTATGAAGATTGAAACTAAGAAACTACTGGCCGAGTTAGCCATGATAGCAATCGGTCAGCATCAATACTCACAGGCCGAAAGCATAGCCGCATCTTTGTCTTCGGATAGTCAGTTCACTGAGATTGTTGCCAGTATACGTTCATTGAGTTTGATGAATCGTGGTCAATATCAGGCAGCACTTGATCTGCTTGAGCCTCTGGCTTCAGAGCATCAGGATTTGATCTGTTTTACCGTTCTGTGTGCCGATGAGTTGGGTTTAGCAACTAAGCTGGATTTTTGGTTGGTAAAGGCGGCTCAGTCTAGTTCGAAAAGCTTGCAGGCATTTGCAACTAGCTATCAGGCACCTTAGTGATTGAGCTTAATACAGGTCTGAGTCAAGTCCAGCATACTGCGGATGTCAGCACCCGAGCCGTGAACAGAGACGATCAGCTTAGGCTGGAGCAAGCCCTGTCTGAACCTGCCAAGGTGCAGGTAAAAAAAACAGCCAAGGCGGCCGATGTGAAAGTCGGCGTTAATCCTGAGATTGATGCCTTCTATAAGAGCATCTCTGCATTGGATAATCCATCGGGAACGCAGATTTCAGAAGCGTTGCAGCAGGCATTTGGTGATGATAAAGCCATGGCCGATAAGGCGCTTTGGTCTGCTTTAAATCAGGCTAAATCCGGGAATAAAGCGGTGTTGAGTGAGCGTCTACAAGAGCTGGTTAGTGTCGATTTCATTAGCCGCTTAAAGGCATCGCCTCCCACTTCTAGTGAGGATTTGAAAGCCGAGCTGAAGTCAGAGTTTCGTCTCAGCTCCCGTCGTGAGACCGCCCTTTGGCAAGCTTGGGCTGAGTTAAAAGGCGATCCAGAAAGTGCGCCCTTGGTCGATCTCATTCGAGGTGAATTAGGCCATCTGATTCAGTTTAATAACATGTTGCGCAACATGATGATTAACACGGTACGTCCAGACATATTTTAGGAGGCTTTTATGATTGAAGCTAATTTTACTCAGGTGCTAAATACCAGCATCGAGCAGTTACAAGATTCACAAATTGCCGATCATGGCGCGGTTGCCGAGTTTGAGCAGGCGATGCAATCGAATGTCGACAATGGTTTAGGCGAATCTGTGTTAGATCAGATCGTCGATATGAAGAAGCAGTTATCCGGAGCCACAGAAAGTTTACACACTGCCATGAGTTCAGGAATCGATGACCCTGCAGCCTTGATGGAAATTCAGTGGGCCTTGACCCGGATCACCATGCAAGAAGAGTTGATCGCTAAGACGGCGGGTAAGACGAGTCAAAATATCGAAACCTTGATGAAAGCGCAGTAAAGATGATAAAAAAAATGTTTAAAATTGTGCTGCTGAGCTGCATGATCATGTTGACGGCTTGTCAAACCGAACTCTACAACGGTTTATCCCAGAAAGAGGGTAATGAGATGTTAGCCATCTTATTAATCGCCGGGATAAGCACACACAAGTTACCCGATAGCGATGGTAAGGTGAAGCTGATGGTTGAGGAATCGCAGCTGTCTTTAGCGCTCGCTACCCTGAAGAGTCAAGGTTATCCTAAAGACAAGTTCGCCAGTCTGGAAGAGATATTTCCTGACGAGGGGCTAATTTCTTCTCCTCTGGAAGAGCGAGCTCGTCTAATGTTTGCCAAGTCTCAGGAGATCTCTTCGACTCTGTCTCAAATCGATGGCGTGATCACGGCCAGGGTCCATCTGGTTAAACCCGAAGAAGAGAGAAGGCGGGGGCGAAGCAAAGAGATAAACTCTTCGGCATCGGTATTCATTAAGCACGCCCCAGATATAGAGATAGAGTCCCTGGTGCCCCAGATAAAATTGTTGGTGAATAATAGTGTCGAGGGGCTCAATTATGATCGTATCAGTGTTGTCTTAGTTCCCGCACTCCAGAGTCGCTTGATATCCAGTCAGCAAAAATTGGTTAATATACTCTCTATTAAGATGACTGCATCGTCAGAGAACCGCTTCATAGGTTTTATCGTCTTCTTCATTATTATGTTAATCGGGACCAACCTGGCGACATATTTCTGGAGCCAGAAGCTGAGTGGTCGCTAGTGATGCAAGGGGAAGGGTCAGCTGATCTGGATTATGAAGCGTGCTTGCACCGATACCTGTTTCGGCCCTTAAGTTATATCGACGAAAGTTGGCTCGAGCATATTCCCCATGCCGGGCATATATCCCGCTTACCCGATTGGCGGAATAATCCAAGGTTAAATGAATGGATCTTGGGTGCCGTTGGGTTAGATCCTCTGCTTGTTGCAGAGTTCTCTCATCCCGTGCGTTTCATTGCCTTGCTGCCCACAGAGGAATTGAGGCTACTACTACACTATATTGGGATCAGTCTTCACCGCCAGTCGTGTAAACAAGTGGTGCTAAAATTACCCCGGAAGCAGCTGCTGGAGAGAATGAGTGTACCTGGCTATCAGTTTTGTATGAACCAGACTCAGTTTCTCCTATCAAATTGGCCCGATGAGTGGGCCAAGGCCTTGCCTGTATCTATGTCTGTCAACCATTTCGAAGCCTGTGGTATCACCTTCATCACCTCTTTATTGGATTCAAGTCAGCTTGATTCGATTAAAGGATTGAAGCTTAAGCTTCCCTATGAACTGAATCCATTTTTTACGTCGGCTGATGATGTCAAAATTGCAGATAGGGTGTTGGCATATCAACTAATTAAGAAAATATCTAAGCGAGTTATTCCACAATGCTTTCATTTGTTAAAGTAGATACAGACAACCTTAATTTAGTGCCGGGTCAGAAAATTCTAAAGTCAGCAGACTATATGCATTTTCTGGAGTCGGAGCATCTTATCCAAGCGGCACAAGCTAAGGCTGCACAGATCATTAAAGATGCCGAGTCCGTATATGAGCAAGAGAAGTTGCGTGGCTATGAAGATGGCCAGTTGCAGGCTAAGCAAGAGTGCGCCGAAGTCATAGTCGATACTGTCGCTCAGTGTAATCGATATTATATTTCATCGGAGAAGACCCTTACCCAGGCTGTCTTGTCTTGTGTGGAAAAAATCCTGCAAGGCTTCGATGATGTGGAGGTGACACTCACAGTCGTGAGAGAGGCATTGCAACTGGTGAGTAACCAGAAACAGGTGATATTGCACGTCAATCCTGAGCAGGTTGCTCAAGTCAAAGAGAGGGTGAGTGAAGTCTTATCGGCATTTCCTGAGGTGGGCTATGTGGATGTGGTCGCCGATGCTCGTCTGAAGAATGGCGGCTGTATATTGGAAACCGAGGTCGGTATCATAGATGCGAGTATAGATGTGCAGCTGCAAGTGCTGGAGAAGCAGATTTACAAACAATTCAAGCAGAGAGATTCAGATTAAGCTCTCAGCCCGTTCATATTGAAGGTCTGGCGGAATTAGCGAGTGAAATCCGGGATCACCTTAGGGTGACGACCTTTGATGGAGCGATAGAAGCCGATTATTTTATCCATGTCCTCTTGCATATCATCCGTGGTCGGTATCCCCTCAGGGATCATAACTGTCTTAGTGCCGAAGTCTAATCCCACAGTCACTATGGGTACACCTGCTTTACTGGCGATATGGTAGAAACCTGTCTTCCAGCGTTTTACCGGGCTGCGAGTACCTTCCGGTGCCAATGCCAGTGAGAAGTTAGGATTTGATTGGTAGAGCTGGACCACAGCGTCTACCAAATTATTGGATTTACTTCTATCTACCGGGGTTCCGCCAACGGCTTTGAAGAACCAGCCCCATGGCGGAATAAAAAGCTGATTTTTTCCGAGAAAATTAACCTTAGCACCTAATGCTCCGCGGGCTAATAAGCCGACGATGAAGTCCCAATTACTGGTGTGAGGGCCAAGGATAGCGACAAACTGATGGTCCATAGGCAGTGAACCGGAAATTTTCCAGCCAAAGAATTTTAAGATGAACTTACAAAAATACTGAAACATAACTAAAGACAAATAATCCTTTTAATCTATCGTAACCCTCAACAAATTAGCCATCGACTTTATGACTTAACTCATTGAGTTCATATATACTATAGCCTATCTCGTATTTATGGAGAAAACCATGTTTAAAAAAGGACTTACGGCTCTACTAATGCTACTGGCATTTAGCGCCTCAGCCGTGCCAACCGATGATATTGCGCATATATTGTCTGAGCAGGAGGCCGCATGGAACAGAGGTGATCTTGATGGCTACATGCAAGGTTATTGGAATAACGAGAAGATGCGTTTCGTTTCCGGAAATAAGTTTCGCTATGGTTGGGCTGAAACATTGGCGGCTTATAAGAAGAACTATCCTGATAAGGCGACCTTAGGCCAATTGAAATTTACCATCAATGACACCAAGATGTTGAGTAACTATGCGGCTATCGTGGTGGGGCGTTGGGAGCTAACCCGAGCCAAAGATAAGCCTAACGGTGTATTCACTCTGTTGGTGGAAAAGATAGATGACCGCTGGGTTATCACCCACGACCACACATCAGATTAGGTTATCTCAGATATCCAAAACTCAATTTTGGACTGGAGTCTCATTTTAGCTTCTTAGTATTTTGTGCCATTTACTTTGAACTGCTGTCGTCCTAAGTTGCGGCCTTTGCCGTCATACCTTACCTCGATGAAGCGAGTAGTACCCGAGTTATCTTGCAGTAGAATGCTGGTCGATCGGGTGCCGTATTCCTCATGCTTAATATAGATAGATGAGAGTAGCCTTTCCCACTCCAAGCCTATGCCTGTTTCCGGCAGATCTGAGTCTTGGGCACGGGTTTCATCTTTCATTATTGCTAGCAAAGCGTCTATATCGGGTTCTTCACCACTTGAAATAGACTCCTGGAGTGCGAGTGTCCCGCGAGCCATCTTGGGCCAGATATCATCCAATGCTCCATTGCTTATGGAGTGGAACCCCGAATCTAACCGGGTAAGAGAATTGGCTATGCTGTTAAAGCAGTAGAGTTCGCTGACATCGCCAAAGATCAAGTTGAAAGGGTTGTAGTGGCTACTGTGATCTCGTAACCAACTGCCGGTGATGAGACCTTGAGATCCGAGAGCCTTGAGTACTAACTCGCCGCGGCTTCTCATCTCACTCTGCTGTCTCAAGGGGTCTCTTAAATTAGTTAATGCCGCGAATCCGCCTCGTTTATTGATGCCAAGCCAAGTTCCCCCTGCCTCCAGATCTTTGCCAGCTAAGATCTCATTCTCTGGCGGCCATAAATGTGCCTGCTCTGTGGGCCTGTGGTGGAACTCATCGCGATTGGCACACACGATCAATGGGTATTTTGAATGCTTATTTAAAGCAATAAACAAGATGCACATATAAAGAAAATGCTTGGGAGTGATAGTTACAAGGTAATCTATTTTGTGTCGAAGCGGAATTTATCTTATTACTAGATGGTAGAAGCTACCCGAGCGAAAGAGGATGAAACTCATTCATTTCAAGGGCCGCACACACTATTAGTGGGTATTTAGGATGCTTATTTAAAGCAACGAAGAGAATACACATAGACGGTCTAAATCGAAGAGAGGTATTTTGAATTTATACCTGATTTGAATGCTATTTATTTGCAGCTTTTGACAAGGAAAAAGCAAAGAAAATGGCGAGTTTCGAGGGTAAGCCTAGGTCCTAGGACCTAGGCTCTTTAACTTAATGCTTATGTCCGTGCTCATGTGAGCCATGGTCATGGGATTTTGGCTTGAGTAACATGATGCGGGCCATAAACTTTCTTGGGCCTAAACGTAGCAGGCTAGCGGCAAATAAGCAGGCCAGAATTATCAGAGATATTATACTTAACGGCTCAGGCATAGTCATCATCATGCTCCATTGAGGCTGGATCAGTGATGTTATGCCTAAGATGACTATGATGAGTCCTATCACTGCAGTTCTCTGGGCCCAGCTCATTAACTTGAGCTGGGCCAAGTTGAAGATAGGTGCAGCCACCAGAGCTAACATAACGGCTGGGATACTCCAGCCACTGTATGCCAAAGATAGCGCTAAAACCGCACCGCCTAAGTTACAGAATCGCATTGGCAGGAAGAGCACCATAAGTACAGCCACCTGAATAACCGGATTCTCTAATGGCACCGAAGGATGACCAATCAGGTTAGCCAAGACTAAGCTGAGTATGATCCAGGGCGCACTTCTGTCTACTATGTGGGCGAAGCCAAAACGCAGAGGAGATTTGGGGACCGAAAGATGGGGATCCGTCGGCTCTACCCGGCTAAAAGTAAGTAAGGCTCCGATAACCAATAAGCTGATTAATTGGAAAAGTGCGACCAAGGGGCCAAGTAGGAAAACCGTGATGATCAGGGCCTCTGGCCCCGCGAGTCGTTGTAACCAACGTTTTCCCAGGTGGCTACTCTGAGGTGACAGGCCTAGCTTAAATCTGAGTCCGGCGACAGCATAACTGAGCAAGAGCACAGGTCCCAGAGTCATCATCCAGTCTACGAGTTGTTCTGTGCTATGGCCATGATGATGGTGCTCATGCCCACCCGAGTCCATCATCAAGAGTAGAAACAATAATCCTATGCCGAGTAAGCTGCCTATACCCGCATGATACTCATATTTTTCCTGACTCCCTTTGCTGGCTTCATCTGGTGAATGATGTCCATGGGGCTGATGCAGTACCACGTGTAGAATAGAACCTGTCACGAAGGCTTGTAGATATACGGTATTATCCAGGCTGAGTTGAGTCAGCATCTGTTCTCCGGCGAAGTAACCTACGCCAGTCAGAATCATCATGGCGGCTAAAACTGCCATGGCCCAACGACTGCCGACTTGAGGCTTAACCAGCCACCAGATGGCAAGGCCCACTGGCAGGCGATGTAATATAATGCCCAAGGCGAGTAAAATCGAGACATCGTCCTGTTGGGCAAGCACCATGGCCCCGCCGTCGGTGATGGTGTGCAGCAGTAATCCTCCTACGCCTAAGATGAGGGTGAGATTATGTGTAACCTCAGAATAACGGTGAAACAGCTTCTCACTGGCTGTCGGCCCCCACATTCCTATGATGACGAAGATGATCGCCAGGAAGCCGCCATGCTCCAGTAGCTCAGGTAAAATATGTAGCAGCACAAGTCCGCCCAGGGAAACGAATATAAATCCGTCCAGGCCTTTTTGTAGCCCGTGCTCTGTCGAAAAGAATCGATAGAAGATAGGACCTAATAGTAGTGCGATACAGCTGGCTAATAGATAGAGCATGATTTGTTTAGCTAGGACCTTAGAAAACGACGGGACAGTATACCAGTTTCTGGAAAATAAGCAGACAAGCCAGCATTATTTACATCGAGTGTGATGATTTTTTAAATCTAAGCGGGTTTTGCACGCTTCAAGGTACTCATTCTCTCAAAGTTTGCATCAGGCCTGGCAACAGGTGATTACTGATTTGAGCGCATGTGGTCTTTCCTGTGTAATTATTCTATCTGATTGTTTCCAAAAAGTTATAGAATATATAGACTCCTCCTTGCGCTCAAAATACAGGCTTATAAGCACCTATGGATACCTTCTCTGCCGCTGTAATGTTATTCCTCATCATGGATCCTCTCGGGAACTTGCCTATTTTCGCGTCTATATTGCGCCATATAGATCCGAAAAAAAGACGCCGAGTGCTGATTCGAGAGCTGTTATTTGCACTCGGCATCATGCTGCTGTTTCTTTTTGCCGGTGAAGCTATTCTCAATTTTCTCAACTTGAGATCTGAGTCGGTTAGCATTGCCGGAGGCATCATCTTGTTCTTGATCGCCATCAGAATGATCTTTCCTCAGCCTGGAGGCGTGGTCGGTCTGGCGGCAGGTGAAGAGCCTTTTATCGTGCCTATGGCGATCCCCTTAATGGCCGGACCTTCGGTGCTCGCGGCGCTCATTTTGTTGGCGCACACAGATAGCACCAGGATGTTAGATTGGACCGTGGCTCTACTGGCAGCGTGGGGGGTGAGTGCGGTTATTCTACTCTTCTATAAGGTGTTCACTAAGGTGCTGGGAGAGAAAGGTTTGACCGCGGTAGAGCGCTTGATGGGGATGGTGTTGGTGATGATCTCGGTGCAGATGTTCCTCGATGGTATCGCTAGCTATATGGCCCATATGGGACAGGTAAACTAAATCAGTTAGCAGATTTGTAGGAGCTGCTTTAGCTGCGATGGCCGACTGTGGCCCTCTCTCCCGACTAAAGCCGGTCCTACAATAGAATTTCTGATCTTTGTTGCATCAAAACCTGGTTAGCCACATACTCTGGATATTGTATTCAATTGTTAATGGCTTTATGAAGCTGTTTAATCTGGGATAGGTTTTCATGCTTTCTTGTCTTCTCTTATGTGTATCCAGTCTATCGGCGCTCGATTCGGTCGAATATCGTGATCTTCTACCCTATCAAGGTACGCCTGTCTCCATGGAGGAGCGAGATGAGCAAGGTAATCTAAAGATTGCCTCAACCTATGTAGATAAAGGTGCCTGGCATGGCTTTCATCTGCCCGATACCCCAAGCTATTACGGCAGTTTCACCGGTCCATTGTTTATCGCCCAAGAGTACAGCTTGCACTTGAGTGATAGCATGCAGAAATTGGCTTTGGAGGATCTGATCACAGGGAAAGTGCTTGATTTTAGCCAGGCGGAGCAGAGTCGTATTTATAGTCAGCCCGATGGTCTGTATCAAGAGTTTGATTGGCCTGACATCTCTGTCTCATTGTCTCTTAACTATAGTGATAACCGCACCTCTGTGGTGACGACTACACTCGTTAACCACTCAGGAGAAGATCAGCAATGGCGACTAACTTGGTCCGGTACCCCGTTTCAATCCCATCCTAAATTAGACCAGTACAAGTTAATTAAACGAGTCGATAGTTGGAGCAACGGCGTCGCCTGGCAGCTAAATCCTATAATGGATACTTGGAATATACAGCTAGCCGACGCTAGTTTTGAGCTTTGGTTTAGCCCTAAGACTGAGATCACTCTAGCCGAGCACAATGGTTATAGTGCCAAAACTGAGGCGTTATCAGTAAAGGCTGGCCAGAGTCTCGAATTTTTGAGTGCGCAGCGTTACTTCCATACTCAGCAGGAGCGGCTGGAGCATGGCGATATTGACTGGGCTACGCAGAAGCAATTACTGGCAGAGAACCGACTGCTATGGCAGCAGAGGCTAAATAAGGGCATAGATCAGGGTAAACCTGAGTTTCGTAAGTTAGCCGCTAAGAGCATAGTGACCTTATTGCATAACTGGCGCAGTCCGGCTGGAGCAATTAAACATGATGCGGTCACGCCTTCGATCACTTACAAATGGTTTAATGGTGTCTGGGCCTGGGACAGTTGGAAGCAGGCGGTAGCCTTGTCTTATTTCGATCCTGAGTTAGCTAAATCAAATGTGCTGTCTATGTTTGACTATCAGTTTACTGCTCAAGATAAGGTGCGACCCCAAGATGCGGGTAACTTGCCTGATGCCATTTTTTATAACCGAGATCCCGCAAGAGATGGCGAAGGCGGTAATTGGAATGAGCGCAACGGTAAGCCACCGCTAGCGGCTTGGGCCGTGTGGGAAATATACCAGCAGAGCCAAGATCTTAGCTTCGTGAAGCAGATGTATCCTAAGCTGGTGGCTTATCATTCATGGTGGTATCGCAACCGAGATCATAATGGCAATGGCTTGGCGGAATATGGCGCCAATCTGCATCCGGCGCATCTCAAGAGTGGTCAGCTAAACCGCGAGGCTATTATCGAGGCGGCTGCTTGGGAGTCGGGAATGGATAACGCCCCTAGATTTGATGACGATGGCAGCGTGCAGGTATTGGAGAATCGTAATAAACAGGGTGAGGTGATTGGCTACTCCTTGTCTCAGGAGTCAATCGATCTCAATGCTTATCTGTTTGCAGAGAAGATGATTCTGGCGAAGATGGCAAAACTGCAACATTTAGATAAGCAGTCCAGTGAATGGGCGGCACAGGCCGATAAGCTTAAAACTCAGATCCAGACGCAGATGTTCGATGAGCAGACTGGCTTCTTCTACGATATTCGCTTCGATGGTAAGGAGAGTCATTTATTGATAGGTGCTGGTAAGGGAGTCGAAGGCTGGCTGCCCCTCTGGGCCGGTGCGGCGACTGAGGAGCAAGCGAAAATCATGGTTAAACGTCAGCTCACCGATAAGCAATTTGCGACTAAAATCCCATTTCCTACCGTGAGTGCCGATAGCCCTAATTTTGCCGCGACTAAGTATTGGCGTGGGCCCGTGTGGTTAGATCAAGCCTTGTTTGGCCTGCTTGGACTCGAAAAGTATGGTTACCACAGCGAGGCTGAAATATTGGCCAAACGCTTAGTAGAACAAGGTGATGGTATACTTTCTCAGGCACCGATTAGAGAAAACTACGACCCACTGACAGGCGATGGACTGCATTGCACTAACTTTAGCTGGTCAGCGTCAGTCCTGCTGTTAATTTATCAGCAGTGGCTGAATAAATAATCTGCAAAAATGACTTTTTATTATCATTGAGCACGCGTAAGTCATTGTTTAGCTTGTGATGATTGATAACGTCATAGTTTTCTGTGGTTTACGCCATAACAATCTAGGTTAACAGAGTAAATGTTGTACTTTTACTGTAATTCAGACGAAACTACTGTTAAGGTTTTGTGGTGTTTATGTTGGCTTGGTGATTTATGAGAAGAATTTTCTCCTTAACCCGTTTTATATCATTTATGCCCACTGTGCTGGGCATTTTCTCCTTGGCTATTCTTGCTTCCTGTTCCTCAGCTCCTGAAGAGTCTGACAAGACTCAAATTCAGCAGAATATTGAATCGAGTCACACGGTAAGCCCTGCTGCTGATTCTGTAGAACTGGCCAATGAGAAGAAACGGATAATTTCCTGTGGTTCCATGCCGCCCATTCAGGATAGGTCTAAACTTAAATCGAATTTAGTTAAGAAGGGTGTCATTACACCTGAGATGAGTCTGGAACAGGCCGATGAGAAAGTCGCTGAATTTATCCGTAAGAAACAACAAGCGTTTAAGAATTGTAGCAAGTTCAGGCCTGAGGGAAGTAAGCTATTATGAAAAGAATCAGTAGTATAAGAAGACGTTCATTAATCAGTTTGTCTTTATCCCTGATGTTGAGCGTTACGGCCTCGACATCTCTATTTGCGAAAGAGTTAGATGCTAAGTTAGAGCTCTCGTCTGCATTGTCTTCTGGTGAATTCGCTGCGGCTACATTGGCCGATGCTGGGATGATCAATAAAGAGCAGATATTATATTGGCTCATCAAGCGGGGAGAGGTTTCTGCCGACGCCAGCGAAGCTGACAAGCGTGCTGCCGTCGATAAATTTACTCATAGAGCGACCAGTTTTCAGAGTAAGGGGCGCTTGATTGAGGCCCAGTTTGACAAGGCTAGACTCAAGTCACTGGCTCAAAGTAAGAAGCTTAAGCGCAATTCGATTGCCAAGATGGATAATATGGTCGGCACCTTAGCCGATGCCGATATCACTAAGACAGTGAAAGTCTTAGGCATTCTAATCGATTTTCCGGATCTGCCATTCGATAATAATCGCTTGTCAGCTGACGATGATATCCCCATGTTTTATCCTAATTATCCAGTGTCTCACTACAATGATCTGATGTTTTCTACCACTGGTTTTACTGGTCCCCAAGGTCAAAATCTGCTGACTGGGTATCAATACTATCAAGCCGAATCCGGTGAGCGTTTCAACTTTACCGGTAATGTTGAAGGCTGGTTTAGAGCGGCTAATAATGCCGCCTTCTACGGTGGTAATGATCCCGATAACAATGACGATGATAAGGCTGTGCCTGAACTGGTAAAAGAAGCCGTGACTCAGGCTGTGGCTAGCATGTCGCCTTCCGAATTAGCCAGCTATGATGTGGAAGATCCATTCGATGTCGATGGCGATGGCAACTTAGATGAAGCCGATGGCGATATCGATCATGTGATGCTGTTTCATTCCAGTATCGGTGAAGAAGCCGGTGGTGGCGTGCTCGGCGATGATGCTATCTGGTCACATCGATACTTTGTTTATACTGGTAATACGTCTGGATACACCATTCCTGGTACGGGTAAGAAGGTATTTGGCTATACAATACAGCCAATAAATGCTGCTGCGGGTGTGGTGGTACACGAGTTTGGCCACGATCTGGGGTTACCCGATGAATATGATACCACCAATACAGGCGATGGCTCTCCGGTTGGATCTTGGTCTGTGATGTCCACAGGCAGCTGGGCTGGTACTATTGCTGGATTTAGAGCAGGAACTGAGCCAACAGGTTTTAGCCCCTATGCACGCTCTTATCTGCAGGACAGATATAAGGGACGTTGGATTAACGAGCAGGAAGTCTTGCTTAGCAGCATAGGCACATCGGGATTGGATGTGGTCATTAATGAGGCGGTAAATCACTCATTGGTGAATCAGATCTCTATTCCATTGCCATCGGCGACGATTCCTTTCAAGCAACCCTATGGCGGTAGTTATCAATACTACTCTGGCCAGGGGCATTTGATTAACAATGCTTTGTCATTTGAAATTGACTTACCAAGCTCGACGCCACTCACGCTGACAGTGAAAGCCCATTGGAATATTGAGGTGGACTATGATTATGCTCAGGTGATGGTAGATGGAGTCGCTTTAGCGGGTAATCACACTAAAGCCAGCAATACAATTAACACGGCTCGGGACATCATCAGCGGAAATTCCGGCAATATAGACGGTGCGGAAGGTGCTAACAACTGGGTCGATCTTGAATTTGACCTAAGTAGCTTCGCTGGCATGTCAAAACAGATTAGTATTATTTATAAAACCGATCAGGCTGATGGGGATTATGGTTTTGTATTCGATAACCTGCAGATCACCAATGGTATCTCGGTCATTTATAGTGATGATGCCGAGACGCCAAATACCATGATGCTAAATGGCTTTTCACGTATTGATGATGAACGTCCCGGGGCGGCTCGCCGCTATATCGTTCAACTCAGAAGTCATAACGGCGTCGATGTTGGACTGGATAGCGAATCTTATGAGCCAGGCGTATTGCTTTGGTTGGAGAACTTTAGTTACTCCGATAATAACTCTAGCGCTCACCCCGGTGCAGGCTTGATTGGTGTTATCGATGCGGATCAGAACCTTATTGGTACAAATGATTCTGGTATTCAGGTTAGAGATGCGACCTTTAGCATGTTTAACCAGTCTAGTTATGTCGGAGATAATCACCTGTCGTCCATCTCTATGTTTGATGATAGTCAAGGTTACAGTGCGCCGCTTCAACCTCAGTCTGGAATACTCTTGCCTGAGCTTGGCTTGACTATGGAAGTGGTGGCACAGACTGCTGATTCATCCACAGCGACGGTTAGATTTAACTATGGCGGCACAACACCTCCTCCAGCATCAGATCTGGCATCGAGCTTCAGTGCAAGCCAGGAAGTGGCTGGGACAGTCGTGTTTAGTGCCATTGTGACTGGTGGTGATGGAAATTACTCTTACTTGTGGAACTTCGGTGTCACTGGCACCACCAGTGCCGAGGAGATGCCGACCTATGTCTATGAAGCTTCAGGAAGCTATATTGTTAACCTAACTGTGACCGATGGACTAGGTTCGAGTGTAGTGACTTCCCAGACTATTATGGTTGCTTTACCTGTGCCGCCTGTAGCTGGATTTACCTTTGTGACTAACGATCTTAGCGTGACTTTCACGGATACTACTACAGGCGGTGAAGGCGTTATGACCTATTCGTGGGAGTTTGGTGACAGTCAGACGAGTACGGCGCAATCGCCCAGTCATACTTATGCTTCAGCCGGAACTTATACTGTGATGATGACAGTGACTGATAGCTTAGGTGTAGTGAGTAGCAGAAGTACCTCTATTACCGTGATTACAGCAGTGGTTACATTACCCGTTACCACTCCTTCTGGTGATTCTGGTGGTAGTCTTGGCTGGCTAAGCTTAGGTTTACTGGCTTTGATGGGATTCAGAAGAAGTCGTCATTAAACGAGTATTAGTCCGATTAGGCGACTAAACGAAAAAACGCCCGTTTGGGTGTTTTTGTTTTATATGGATTTTTTTCCTTAAAAAAGAAAAGGTTACATCTGCTCTATGATTTTTCGGGCTGCGGGCAAAAAGGTTTCACTGACGATAAGCTGCTCATCATCATAGGAAAAGTAACGGCGACGTCCCCATAGCTCCTGAGTGACTGGTTGCTTAATTGATTCGGTCAATTGGGCTAGCCGATGGCAGGGAGTAAAGTGAGCTATTTCTATCTTGCCAGGAGTGAAGTTATCGCTGGAAAAAAGCAGTTCACCTAAGGGGCGTGTCCCAAGGGTGAGGAACTCGGTTTCTTTCTTGTCGAGTAAGTTAGCCGGGATCAAGGTTCGGGCAAATATCCAGGCTACCCCATCCAGACATAGCAGTACTTCACGTACCCAAGCTTGCCTCTGGGTGGGAAATTCACCGTTGAAAGGGGTTATAGTTCCCTCTCCGAGTATTTTTACTTCGAACTTGGTACAATGAGAACGTAGCTTTTGGGTTAGACTTCCTGATGAAAGTAACCATTCACTTAGCGGGGAATCTGGGAGTTCAGAGATTTGTTCTGGCGAAAACCATTGAATTGATTCACCATAGGGAAAGCTTAACCTAGTCACACTCATCTATTTCTCGGTACAATACGGCTTGGAAACAGCTGCAGTCTAGCATGTCGTCATAGGATAGTCAGGAAGATTAGTGGGCACAAAGGAGATACAGTTTAATATGAAAAGGTTCGATATGAGATCAGGTTATCTTAGAAAACTCGCATCCCTCTTGTTTATTTTTAGCGTTAGCATCTTTAGTGTTGGCGCTTATGCGGCAGACGAGGATATAGTTGATAACTATGCCTACTATGGGTTTGAACCCGATCTCATCACTAACTATATTTCCAACGGTAAAAAACTTGGCTTCGTACGTATAGGCATAGAGCTGATGGTGAAAGACCCGGAAGATCTTATTGCTCTGGAGCATCACGACCCTCTATTGCGTGCGGCTATATTAGAGATCATGGGCAGTCAGACTGCCGATAAGGTTAAGTCCTTAACGGGGCGTGAGGAGATCCGCCGCGAATGCTATGACACAATCAATCGACTCATAGAACAAGAGATTGGTCGACCGATTGTGGTTAATTTGTTGTTCACTAAATATCTTTACGATTAGTCTGCCTACACTTAGCTAGCTATCTATCCACACTCAATAATTGCCGCCGTTAGTGCTCCATTAACGGCTAAGATACCTATGACAAAATCAGCTCCCAAACAGGCACCTAAATCGAATTTAAGAGATGGTTCGGTTAAAGGTAAGCAAAACCAATCGCAGGCCAAATCTACTTTTCATAAGCAAAAATCTAATAAGCAGAAGCAAAAGAGCAAGCCGGTAGTTCGTAAGCCTAAGTCGGTACAAGCTGTCGAGAAAAAGGGGCTCCACGAGAGAAACTTGCATAGGGATGGCTATGATTTTGAGTTGCTGATTGAGGCTAGCTCTGAGCTAAAGCCATTCGTTAGACCAAACCCTTACGATAACCTCTCAATTGATTTTTCCGATCCTCAAGCGGTTAAAGCACTAAACTTAGCCCTACTTAAGGCGCACTATCAAATAGAGTCTTGGGATATTCCCCAAGGATTTCTGTGTCCGCCAATTCCGGGTAGGGTTGATTACCTACACTATGTTGCGGATCTGCTGGCTGGAAATATTCCACAACAAGTAAGCCAAGAGCCATCAGTGGGAAGTTCTGATGGACAAAATGTCCCCGCTTCAATGAAGGGCTTAGCTAAAGCTGCCACTAAAACCAATAGAGTCCCGACAGGCCCTAAGATAAAGGCGCTTGATATAGGCACGGGAGCGAATGGTATCTATCCCATCTTAGGCATTCAATCCTATGGCTGGCAGTTTATCGCCAGCGATGTCGACCCGCTTTCTATTACTAATGTGGAGTCGATAATTCAGGCTAACTTTTGCCTGCAGGGTAAGTTTAAAGCTCGACTGCAAACCGATCATCAAAAAGTATTTCATGGCATCATCAATGTCGATGACAGATTCGATGTGACCTTATGCAACCCACCGTTTCATTCATCGCTGGCCGAGGCGAGTGAGGGGAGTCAGCGTAAGCTAAAGAACCTCGCAGCTAACCGCGCGGCAAAAGGGCATAAGAGCGCACCTGCTAAGGTTAAGGGCGCAAATGTAGATCTCAACTTCGGCGGTCAGAAGGCCGAGCTCTGGTGTGAAGGTGGCGAGAAGCAGTTCTTGCTCAATATGATCCGTGAGAGCGCCGACTTTAAGACTCAATGCCTGTGGTTTACTAGTCTAGTATCGAAGCAAGAAAACTTGAAACCTAGCTATGCCGCTCTCAAAAAGGCGGGCGCCGTTACCATAAAAACCATAGATATGGCCCAAGGTAACAAACTCACTCGCGTACTTGCCTGGAGCTTCCTCACGCCCAAGCAACAAGCGTTATGGGCTAAATATCGCAGTTAAGGGTTACTGTTTGGTGGCAATACTAAGAACCAAAATTAAGCAACATAACTCTAGAATAGTCTTATCAGTTTTTTAGAATGCAAACCAACCTGTTGTATTTTTGTCTTAAGAAGTTAATGGGTTATCTTGTGGTACCTACAGTGGGAGGTATATACAATCAACAAACGCTCTCTTCAAAAGGCATGAAGATAAATAAATTATTTCATGCCTGGAATAAAGAATTAGTTAAATGACAAACCCCACATTAAGATTCGGCCACCATTATAATAATCACTGGTTTCAGTAGCTGATATTCTAAATTTACTTGTTAAAACCGCATTTTGGAGGGTAAATTCTTGTCTTTGGAATTGTGGAGAACCACTAATTGGAGCAAAGTTAAAACTTCCTTTGGTAACCCAAGTGTTATTCTCCCACACATCAAAGGTAAATGTTTTTAATCTTGTTCCTTGACCGTTATTATATGAGCCTAATTTGAATGACTTAAGAGAAAAATCTTTCTTCAAAATCATTGAAAAAGACATAGGGAAAGGTAAACCGCCACTATCTGATTGTAGATACATCCCCTGATGATAATCCTCACTATCAACTAAAAATGCATCGTTCAATGGACGGTAATAATCAAATGCACCACCGGTAAAAATGCTATCAGCGCTAAAAGAATCAATGTCGCTATACACTGGGGTCTTAGCTTCTGCGGAAAAGGAAAAGTCTCCACTCTCGCCATTTGCTCCATACCAAGTCCCTTTCCACAAACCATTAGAATTTTCAGAGCCAACAAACCATTTAGTTCCGTCACTATCCTTTAGTTTAAAGTTAAACCTAGCATTGCTGCCTGAGCCGATAAATGAATTGTTTTTCTCTTCAATATGACCAGAAAGTACTCCTGAATTACTATCATTTCCCGTGAGAATGTCATCATTTTGAAACAAATTAACTGCAGATGTATAAACGGAGTCATTAATTCCATCAAGGGTAGTATCATAAGTGATATTAACAACTTCAGCATGAGAGGCGCTGACAATTCCTAGCGATAAAATAAATGCACTATTTATTTTAATTATTTTTCCGTAATATTTCACATTGTGCTCCTGCTGCGTTTTGGTTGATTGCGTTTCTCTCAGGTGTGTTATTTTGGTCAAGTCCAACCGGACACCTTACTCTGTAATTTCTCATAGCGGAGCGGTGTTAAATTTACGAGAGTTACTGCGCAAAGGGTATACCTAAGCCTGTGTTGAGTAAATGGCTAGTGTCGAACAAGGGGCTTAGGCGCATAGTACTCGCCACTTATGGGTTATACGCCCAGTTTGGTTTCGAATCTGTACCTAATCCTGAGGTGCTGATGCAAGGTTTGGCAACCCAATGTGTATTACGCACTATTCACAATTCTAGCCGTATCGACGTCTTGTCAAAATGGGTTAGCTAGCTTAAATTCAACCGAATTCAGTGCATACAAAGTTGCAGTATGGATGACTTCTTTTAGATAATTTATTGATGAGATAAGAGTATGAAGCTAGATGCAGTATTGTGGGATTACGATGGAACTCTGGTTAATTCAGTGCCGAAGAATATCGATATTACCAAGACAATTTTATCTATCGTAGCGCCACATTTAACGGGTGAACATTTACCTAAATATTTGCATAGCGAAGCTCTTTATCACGAGGTAAATCATGCAGCTAAAAACTGGCAAGAGTTGTATGTTAAATATTATGGTATGTCCGATGAAGAGATGGTTATAGCTGGTAGTATGTGGGCAGAGCACCAAGAAAAGAACCAAACACAGGTTTCTCTTTTTAATGGTATTACAAAAATCATAGACAGATTCTCTGACATTCGTCATGGGATCTGTTCGCAAAACTCGCAAAAAAACATCCGTAATGTACTTGAGATTCATGGTATTAATGGGCCATTTAAGGCCGTTGTTGGCTATGATGATGTGTCAAACGGTAACCAAAAGCCACATCCAGATGGTGGGATGAAGTGTTTAGAGAGCATATTTGGCCACACCAATAGCCAACTATTGATGTATATCGGCGATCACGAGGCTGATACTCAATTTGCGCGCAATTTACAGTCAGTCCTCGGCGGGCAAGCGAAAGTTATATCTGTGGCTGCGGCCTACAGTCAATCAGACCCTTCAGGTTGGGCGGTTCAACCCGATCACATCGCCACCAATGTCGAAGACCTTACGTCTATCATTGGCAAGTATCTATAACGACAGCTTGCTTTATTGAGAATGCACACCTTCTCGTATCTTCGAATAAGACTTGTTGTTATGTTGGATTTATTCATTTTTATGAAAATAAAACAAGGACATAGGTATGGGGTTGTCTGTTAAGCAAGTTGGGGTGTTGAAGGGGATGGCTGCGGCTATGGGATTAGCTGTGGTGGTGATTGTTGTGGGGATGATGTTTGACCCTTTCTCTTATGCGCAGATAGAGGACTTAGGTAGTAAGTTTACTGTGTTGGGTCAATCGTTGATCTTGCCTGTAGTTTTCCTTATAGGCAGTATCGCTCGCCTAGCAAAATTTCGCTTCTTTAGCCCAGAAGATATCGATGGTAGCGCTTTATCCAATGCTAGTCATGAGGCTAGTGTGTTGCAGAGCCTGCTACAAAATACGCTTGAACAGCTATTGATGACTGCAATGGTTTACAGTATCTGGGCATTCACCATGCCGACGGTCTGGTTATCAGTGCTTCCACTATGTTCGTTACTGTTTGCCATCGGCCGCATTGCTTTCTTCAAAGGCTACGCCAAAGGTGCCCCAGCCAGAGCATTTGGTTTTGCCTTAACCTTTTACCCAAGTGTTTTATTGATGGTCATAGTCGTGATCTATCAGTTGGCTTGTCGCTAAGTTGAGTATTGATAACCAGAGATATGGTTGATATGTTGTTGATTAACAATGGGCGACTAGGATCATCATGATCTTATAGAAGGAGTTGTGATTCAGCATGGAAAATCCATCAACATTATTAGTGGTTAAAAATCTTCAAGAATCTAAATTGTTTTACGTGAATATTCTTGGATTGGATCTAGTTTCAGAAAGTGATTCTTGTATAAAACTCTTGGCAGGCACTCATGAAGTGCTCATGTTTCAGGGGACTTTACCTGCCATAAATTATCAGCATGGTTACAATTCCAGCTCCACATTAGTGTTCACGGTTAAAAATCTAGATGAAAAAATTAACGAGTTAAAGAATCATGGTGTTGAGTTTATTCATGATGTCCCAAATCAAAATGACTGGGGACGGTACTCAGCTTTTAAAGATCCATCAGGCATAGTTCATGAGTTATTTGAATTTTTCAGCTAACGAGTGACTATGGTGTCAAACCCTTAGTTCTAAGTCATTTGGGTTCCCAATAGACCTAAATCGAAGAGATAGATATTTAGGTCTAGATGCGGCTGCGAGCTTCGATTTCAAGGATGAAACCGCAGAGCGGCCAGGGATGGCTTTATAGCGTCTCGCAGAAGTATCTGCACATTAGCCCCACGGCAGGTGATAGGTTACAAAAAGGATCAACGCTCAAATCGACCCAACTAAATACCAATGAAGCTAGAAGAAACTAAAAAAGTTATTTCAGCAATTGTTAACCGACAATCTCAATTAGCGTTAGCGTTGAATAGGCCGAAGGCCGTCTATTAGCGAAGCGTCGTCTTAGCTTTCCCTGCCTATTCCTCGTTCCTAGAGTCTAAAACCTTGGACCTTCTTAGCTTGGATTCCACAACAACTTGCCGCAATCCGTCAAATCATACCCACCCAGTGAGGCGGCCAACTGTCTCGTCTGCGAGCTGGATATCATGTCGAACAAGTGCTGTAACTGACGTCTGAAGTAGATCCCCTGTGGCATGACGAAGTCGAATGATTCCGTGATCAGCGGCACGAAGCTTAGGCCGCTTTCCATGGCGACCGATTGACAGCCGAAGCCTATGTCGGCATCACCGCGGGCGATGAAGCCGGCGAGTTCACGCTCGCTGTAGGCGGTGACATTGGCATTGATATGAGTCAGGGCGGCGCCTTGCTTCATGAGCCAATGTTCCAGGTGTTGCTGGCTACCAGCACCGGCTTGCCTGTCTACCCAGCGCCAGGGGAGGGAGATTATCTGGTCTTCTTCCTGACATCTATGATGCATCTCGGTACGCATCATCAGGCCCTGTTGACGTGTATAGCCGTGGATCATGACCCACTGCTGGTGGTTCGGGTAGCCCTTTAGCAGCGCCGGGTGACGGATATTGCGCTCATCGACACTACCCCAGTGTAAGGTGCACACATCGGCGTAGCCGCGTGAGAGCAAGTCCAGGCCGAGGCGTGAGCCTGTGGAGCTGTAGCTGATGAGGTCGCTTTTGCCTATCTGAGTCATCAATCGAGAGACCAACATAGACAGTAGGGGATCATCACTGCCTGTGATGTGCATTCTGTCTGACAACATGCCGCTATGGCATGAATCCATTACCCAACGATCGATCAAAATCTTAGGGAAAAGCCACTTTCCTGTAACTTTAGTTGCGGGAAGTATGCGATCGTTTGCCATCGCATAGACCTTCTTCTCATTGAGATCTAGGTATTCGGCGACCTGTTTGGCGCTCATATAGACGAGTTTGCTCGGCTCTGTCATTACTAATTTCCATTAAGTAGTACTTTGGCTGCTTCATGCAGCCAAGATTTTAAACGTCCCTTGTTTCGGTCTACTTCTTTGAGGGGCGCTTAGGTGGGATGGCATCGAATTCTATGTTGTCGGCACCATTGTAGATAAGGAAGTGTTTTCCCTTGGCCCGGGCTATCATGGTTATTCCCATCTGTTGTGCCAGCTCTAGTCCCATCTGAGTTGCTCCGCTGCGGGATAGTAAGGTGGGAATACCCATCTTGGCGACTTTTATCACCATCTCAGAGGTCAGGCGTCCCGTGGTGTAGAAAAGTTTGTCTTCACCTGGGGTCTCTTTTAACCACATCTCGCCAGCTAAGGTATCTACCGCGTTATGGCGGCCCACATCTTCGACGAAATCGACGATTTGATCGTCGAGGCACAGGCCACAACCGTGTACCGCGCCTGCATTCTTATAGGTTTCGTTGTATTCACTGATATTTTTTAGCAGGCTATAGATCATGCTCTGCTTAATTCGGCGTTGTGGCAGGTTTATCTCATCCAAACCATCCATAAATCCACCATATACGGTTCCCTGGCCACAGCCTGAGGTTACCGTTTTTTCCGAGAGCTTCTCTTCTAAGTTCTCAGTGTCTTCCTTGGTGATGATGGCCGCTGAGCTGACCTCCCAATCGACGATAATCGATTCAAGTTTATCGAGCTGCGAGATAAACCCTTGGTTCTTCAAGTAGCCTAAGGCCAGCGATTCGGCTCTGGCCCCTAAGGTCATCAAGGTTACAATCGGTCGCCAGTTCAGGTAGACGGTGAGGGGGCGCTCACAGGCGATATGCTTGTCTACCTGCTCACCATTTTCGTCGATAGCCTTAACAGCAATGGTTAATGGCACATCGGTCGCTGTTTTTATCAAGGTTGGATAGTGCTTGCTCAAGGTTCATCACTCTTCATTGGAAATTGACTAATTTAGCATAGCAATTATTGTACCCAGACGCTGAACCCTTGAGTTAATGCGTGATCTCTCTCATTACCCACCGTTAAAACGCCCATTTATGTCCTATAAAAAATGGCGTTCAGGACAAATTGTCCTACTCTTAGTGTGGAATTGATGATCTAGCGCAACTTTCCTCTATTAATTGCATGGCACATATATTGCTTGTTGATGGGCATAGTAGAAAATATGAACCTCATTATCGGGCCGGGTGTTATCTGAATGATAAACCCGCTACAAGTAAGGTGGAGACTGAATGCAACATACCGAAAGCCAATGGCCCATGCATGTTTCTCTCAAGAGAATCGAAAAGTTAGTCGGGCGCTGGACCTCAGTGACCTGGGAGTTAGATCAGATATTACCGGCCACTCATGACGCCCCTGAGAATTCACACCTTATCCAGCTTGAGTTACATAAAGATGAACGCGGTAGCTACCGTATCAATTTGGATATGGACAACGCCATGTTGTTCATAGTGTGCGACGAACTCGAGGACGGTACTTGGGTTCCGGCAATGATCTCCGCAGACCAAAACGTCGCAGCAGGTTGCCTGGAAGGTGATACGCCAGTGTTGAACTTACCTATGCCACAAGCCATTGCCTGTTGGATGGAAGCCTTCATTACCCGCCATGGTGAAGTCGAGATATGTGCGCATCGTCGTAAGCATGTTAACCGCCGTAAGAATCAAGGTCCGAGTACCAATCATTTCAGTGAGCACAGAAACCGATGAGCAATAAACCAAGCGGATTATTCTCTCGCTGGACTCAACGTCGTCAGCAAGTCGAAGAGGAAAGGTTGGCTGAGGAGGCTGCCACAGCAAGAGCGCAAGAAAAGACTGATGAGCAAGACCTTAGTGATCTAGAAGTCACTGAATCTCAGCTAGAGTCATCTCTAGTGCAAGAGTCAGATCAAGAGGCGACCGATGAAGCTAAGGTGCTAACGGCTGAAGACCTTCCCGATCCAGACAAAATTGAAGTTGGTGGCAGTTTTGCCAGTTTTATGGGGGCAAATGTCGATCCAACGGCTAAGGCAGCCGCGTTAAAAGCGTTATGGAAGCAGCCTCAATATAACGAAATAGATGGCTTGCTCGAGTATGCCTTAGATTACAGTAATCAGCCTAAGCTGAGTGCGGAGCAGTCGGCAGAAATTGCCAAGAAGATTTTCCGTCATGTGACTAAGAAAGAGGATGAAGTCAAAGAGCAAGAGCTTGCTCAAGCCGCTGAAGACCATGCAACAGAGAGTGCTGATGAAAGCACTACAGCTTCCCTTAGTAATGAAACACATATAGACAGTGAAGCACCTGAGGACATTTTGGACATCGAGAGTGATGACTTGTCCCAAAATGCACCAGATTCTGAGGGTGAAACAAAGGAAACGGTCGTTTAACGTCATTTTACATAAGTTTAATAACCACAGACTTGGTATGTGAATTGCTACTTTATCTTGCAAAAAGCGAGAAAAGCTTAGCAATAATCGGTAATAAACCTTGGCCCTGATGAAGCCAAAGTGTTGAACAATGAAACGCTAACCGAAGAGTGATAAGAGTGTAGCGATCAGCCGATGGCAGCAGCCAAACTGTTCAGGAACGCAATGTGAGCATAAATTTGAATAATGATACCCAAGTTGAACTCCAAGGGGTTCGGCAGCAAGTGTTGGCGAATACTCAGGTCATTCAAAACCTGATCCCGCCAACCGTCAGCTATACCACTGAGGGCAATGTGCTCGTTATCGGGCCGGAAGATCTGGCTCGCTTAGCGGCAGCTAGATTGTCTAATATGGGAAAAATTGCCATTCTGGCCAATGAATCGATTACCAGCCAAGATGAAGAGCATCTTGAGAGGGTGATGTCTGCCGCCGAAGATGTCGAGAGCTTCTATAACAAGCTTATCGAGATCAAAGGTTTCCTCGGACAGTTTCAGGTTAAAGTCGAATCAGGCAATGAGCAAGATGCTATCGCGACTGACTTGAGCCTGGCGGCTATTCGTAAGGCGCACTTCGATCTTATCTTAGACTTGAGCCAGTCTCCCTGTATCAACTTAGAAATGTTACCACCTGGCTATTTTTACGTGGGTCAGGACGAAGCTAAATTAGACGATGCCGTTAATCAGCTTCCAGAGCTGATTGGTGAGTTCGATAAGCCGCGCTACGTTAAGGTGAACAGCGAGATCTGTGCCCATAACCGTAACGGTATCGATGGTTGTAATCGCTGTCTGAACTTCTGTCCTGCCGATGCCATCCAAAGCATAGATAAGATGATAGAGATAGACCCTTATCTCTGTCACGGTGCTGGTAGTTGTACCAATGCCTGCCCTACAGGTGCGATTAGCTACGACCTGCCAACACCACAAGCCCTACACTCTTATCTTCATAAACTGGTTACTCGCTTCAGCGAGCAGGCTCAAGTTGCTCCTGTGATCTTGTTTCATGATGAAGCCAATGGTGCAGCACTTATAGGTGATGACTTACCTGGCGCTATTATTCCGGTTGCCATGGAAGAGATCACCGTTGCTAGCATAGATCATTGGATGTCATCTCTGGCCTGGGGTGCACGTCAGATTTTAGTGCTTAACACCGCCGCCACAGCGCCGACCTTGACCCAGATGCTCAAGGGTGAACTTCAGCTGGCGAACGATATTCTTAATGAGATGGGTCAGCCACAGCGTATATCCCTTATCGATGAGTCGAGTATAGCCAGTCTTGCCGATTTGGTAGCAAGCAGCTCCGATTGGCCTGTGATTGTGCCGGGTGAGTTTGCTGCTACCACTAAGCGCAACACCTTGTATGCGGCGATAGATCATCTTAATGAGCAAGCGGCTTCAGTGGATACCTGCCTGACCCAGAGTAACCTTCCCTACGGTATTGTCAGCGTAAATACTGATAGCTGTACCTTATGTCTCTCTTGTGTGTCTACCTGTCCAACTCAGGCGCTCACAGATGGCGGCGATAAGCCGGCATTGAACTTCCTCGAGCAAGATTGCGTGCAATGTGGCCTGTGTGAGAAGGCCTGTCCTGAGAACGCCATCAGCCTGACCTCTCAGATGAACTTAGATAAACAAGCGCGTCAAACCATCAAAACATTGAAAGAAGAGGATCCATTCGAGTGTATTCGTTGTGGTACCCCCTTCGCCACCAAGTCGATGATCAAACGCATGCAAGAAGTGATTGGCGGGCACAGTGCGTTCAGTGCAAACACAGAGCGTTTGCAGATGTGTAGTGACTGCCGCGTGAAAGATATGTTTGAAGACATCCTTCAAGACCCAGAAAAGCAACTGCGATAAGAGTGTAGCTATGACCGAATTAGTAAGAGAAGTATCAGAAAATGATCAGTTAAGAGCCGACATCTATCAGCTATTAGCCGCGCTGCTACGCAGCCAGCCGAGTGCAGAGTTATTGCAGTTTCTTGCCAACCTCGAGCTGGATGTCAATGACCCGAGTGAGATGACCAAGGCTTGGTCAGCGCTTAAGTTAGCCTCGAATCAATTCACCAGTGAACAGCTGGAAGAAGAATATTTCAATATCTTCTATGGCGTAGGTAGCGGTGAAATCATGCCTTATGCCAGCTGGTTTATGACAGGTTCTTTGATGGACAAGCCATTAGCCATGTTACGCCAGGATCTGCTGCAGCTAGGTTTCGAGCGCGAAGAGAACGTTAAAGAGCCGGAAGATCATGTTGCAGCGCTTTGTGAGGTGATGGGGGTTTTGTTACTTGAAGCACCAGGCTATCGCCAACTGGGTTTCTATCAACGCCATATCAGCAGCTGGATAGAGCGTTTTTGTACCTCGTTAGCGGTAACGCCAAGCGCGGCTTTCTATGCCACCGTGGCTCAGTTAGCTAAGTCATTCTTCGAAACCGAAGCCAATGAATTTGAGCAATTACAGCTGAATATCCCGGTGAACTGCCCCGGTTCTGAGGCTGAAACAGCCGCAGATGAAAAGCTTGAGCCTGCTAAGCGAGAGCTAGCCTCTTAAACGGCACGCTTAGGCAGCCTAATCATGACTGTCAGTTCGAATATGAAATCACCGGGCTGACATTCAAGAAAACTGAAGGTAAACCTTCAAAAAGAGTCGGGTCATTACAGATGACTCGATGTTAAACATCAAATGGAAACTCAGGAGAGACTATGAAGAAGCAAGCTTCCGACATAGGTCGTCGTCAACTGTTAAAAGCTTTAGCAGTTGGCAGCGCGGCTGGTGCAGTTGCAACTGTTAGTGGTCAAGCTCTTGCTGCATCACCAGCTGTAGCAACGACTACAGAGAAAAGTGACGGCTACCAAGAGACTGACCATGTTCGCAGTTATTACGCATCTTTGCGTACTAAGTAACAGTGGCTTTTTGATCTGATTAGTAAATATTTATATTAAATCAATAAGATTAGGAGTGTGTGATGCGACTAACTCGCAAAACAGACCAGGCAACAAGGGCTAGCAAGCCTGCCTTAGGTCTAAACCGTCGTCAGTTCCTTCAGTCTGCAGGTCTTGCAACTGGTGGTATTGCTGCGGCGTCTATGCTTGGCGCAGGTATGATGCGCAAAGCCGAAGCTAAAGAGGTGCCACATAATGCACCGACTGAAATAAAACGTACCATATGTTCTCACTGTTCTGTGGGCTGTGGTATCTATGCCGAAGTACAAAATGGGGTATGGACAGGCCAGGAGCCTGCATTCGATCATCCATTTAACGCTGGTGGTCACTGTGCAAAAGGTGCGGCACTACGTGAGCATGGCCACGGTGGGAAGCGTCTCAAGTATCCAATGAAACTGGAAGGCGGGAAGTGGAAGAAAATTTCTTGGGATCAAGCCATAGAAGAAGTGGGTGGTAAGGCATTAGAGATCCGCAAGGAATCTGGTCCCGATTCAGTATTCTTCATGGGTTCGGCTAAGTTCTCTAATGAACAAGCCTATATGTACCGCAAATTGGCAGCCATGTGGGGCACCAACAATGTCGATCACTCTGCACGAATTTGTCACTCTACCACTGTAGCCGGTGTTGCAAACACTTGGGGCTATGGTGCGCAAACCAACTCTTTCAACGATATTCGTAATGCAAAAGTGATGATGTTTATTGGGTCCAACCCATGTGAAGCGCATCCGGTTGCTATGCAGCACATCCTCGAAGGCAAAGAACGCGGTGCGAAAATCATCGTCGTTGACCCAAGATTTAGCCGAACTGCAGCTAAATCTGATGAATATGTACATATTCGTCCAGGTACCGATATCCCTTATATATATGGTCTGCTTTGGCATATCTTCAAGAATAAATGGGAAGATCAGACCTTTATCGACCAACGTGTATACGGTATGGAACGTATTCGTGAGGAAGCGGCTAAGTGGAACCCCGCAGAAGTCGAACTCGTTGCAGGTGTACCTGAAGTACAGATGCGCCGTGTGGCTAAGATGATGGCTACGACTAAGCCCGGTACCGTTGTCTGGTGTATGGGGGGACTCAGCATCACATAGGTAATGCTAATACTCGTGCCTACTGTATCCTGCAACTAGCGCTTGGAAACATGGGTGTTGTTGGCGGCGGTACTAACATCTTCCGTGGTCACGATAACGTACAGGGCGCGACCGATTTCGGTTTGTTGTTCGATACACTGCCTGGCTATTATGGCCTTAAGACAGGTTCATGGAAGCACTGGTGTAACGTGTGGGACTTGGATTACGAGTGGGTTAAAGCCCGTTTCGACCAGAATGAATACTTAGGTCAAAAGCCGATGAATTCTACCGGTATCCCGTGTTCTCGCTGGCATGATGGTGTACTGGAAGACAAGACTAAGATCGCTCAGAAAGATAATATCCGTATGTCATTCTTCTGGGGGCAGTCGGTTAATACCGAAACCCGTGGTCGCGAAGTGCGTGAAGCACTGGATAAGATGGACACTGTTGTGGTCGTCGATCCGTTTCCAACGATGGCGGGTGTTATGCACAATCGTACCGATGGTGTGTATTTGCTTCCTGCATGTACTCAGTTTGAAACTTATGGTTCTGTTTCAGCCTCTAACCGTTCACTGCAGTGGCGTACAAAGGTTATCGAGCCCTTGTTCGAGTCTAAGCCAGATCATGTGATCATGTACAAATTGGCGAAGAAGTGGGGCATAGAGAAAGAATTCTGTAAGCATATTAAGGTCAATGGTGATGAGCCATTAATCGAAGACATGACCCGTGAATTCAACAAGGGTATGTGGACCATTGGTTACACAGGCCAAAGCCCTGAGCGTTTGAAGATGCACCAGGAAAACTGGGGTACTTTCGATATTAAATCCCTCGAAGCACCAGGTGGCCCGGCTAAAGGCGAGACCTATGGTCTACCTTGGCCATGTTGGGGCACGCCTGAGATGAAGCACCCAGGTTCACAGATCTTGTATCGCACAGGTCGTGAAGTGAAAGACGGTGGCGGTAACTTCCGAGCCCGTTACGGTGTTGAACACGACGGTAATAATATACTTGCCGAAGGTTCTTACTCTAAAGGCTCTGAAATCCAGGATGGTTACCCTGAGTTTACCGCTGATATGCTTAAGCAACTTGGTTGGTGGGATGACCTGACCGCTGAAGAAAAGCAACATGCTGAAGGTAAAAACTGGAAGACTGATATCTCCGGTGGTATCCAGCGTGTAGCCATTAAGCACGGTTGTATTCCTTACGGTAACGCCAAAGCCCGCTGTATCGTTTGGAACTTCCCCGATGATATTCCTCTGCACCGTGAGCCACTTTATACGCCGCGTCGTGATCTGGTAGCTAAGTACCCGACCTATGATGACCGTATGGTTGCCCGTCTTCCTACCTTGTATAAAACGATTCAGGATCAGGACTTCGCTAAAGACTTCCCAATAGCTCTGACCTCTGGTCGTTTAGTTGAATACGAAGGTGGTGGTGAAGAGACACGTTGTAACCCTTGGCTCGCCGAGCTTCAACAAGAGATGTTTATTGAGATCAGTCCGGCGGATGCAGCAGATCGCGGCCTTCGTGACGGTGATGATGTTTGGGTTCACAGTCCGGAAGGTGCCAAAATCAAGGTTAAGGCCATGGTAACGCCTCGTGTTATCGAAGGTGAGTGCTTTATGCCTTACCATTTCGCGGGTGTATTCGAAGGTGAGAGTCTAGAGAAGAATTACCCTGAAGGCACAGTGCCTTACATTGTGGGCGAGTCGGCTAATACCGTACTGACCTATGGCTATGACGTGGTTACTCAGATGCAAGAGACTAAGTCTAGCTTGTGTCAGATCACTAAAGCCTAATTGAACTTGATGAGGAGATAGCCAACATGGCAGTCATGAAATTTTTGTGTGACACCAAACGCTGCATCGAGTGTAACGGTTGCGTCACAGCTTGTAAGAACGAAAACGATTCCGCTCTCGAATGGGGAATTCAACGTCGCCGTGTAGTGACAATTAACGATGGTGAGCCGGGTGAAGCGTCGATCTCAGTGGCATGTATGCACTGTACCGACGCGCCTTGTCAGGCAGTCTGTCCGGCCGATTGTTTCTACCGCACCGAAGACGGCATAGTGCTGCACAACAAGGATACTTGTATCGGTTGTGGCTACTGCTTGTATGCCTGTCCATTTGGGGCGCCTCAGTTCCCTAAAAAGACGGCATTTGGTAGTCGTGGCAAGATGGATAAGTGTACCTTCTGTGCTGGTGGTCCGGAAGAGACTCATTCAGATGCAGAGCGTCAGAAGTACGGTGCTAACCGTATCGCCGAAGGTAAGTTGCCTATGTGTGCCGAACTTTGTTCGACCAAGGCCTTACTTGCCGGTGATGCTGAGATAGTATCCAGTATCTTTAGAGAGCGTACCGCGGCACGTGGTAATCCAGATGCAATCTGGGGTTACACACCTCAGACCGGTGCATAGGGCAATTAGGACCCATCGGGCTATGAGTGATTTTCGCAGCCCGATTATAAGTCCGATAAAGGAGTGACTATGAATTTTAAATCACTACCAAGCCTGTTTGCTCTGGTGCTAACTGCTGACTTGGTTTTTAAATCACTAGGCAGGTTGTTTTCTGTGCTGGTTTTGCCTTTGGTATTAACGAGTGTGCTAGCGACTGGCTTAGGTATGAGCGCGACAGCATTTGCAGCCGACGGTCAAACCAGTCAGCAGATAGCTACAGCTAAAACCAGCGATGCAGATCTATGGCGTGCTGTTAAAGCTGGTGATTCAGGTTATACAACGGCCCAGGGTGTCGAAGCGAATGTGTTAATTAATATCGCCGGCAATCAAGGGAAAGATATTAAGAATAATTATCTTACCCCTGCGATGGCCTTCGCTGTATTAGGCGTATTTTCAGCCTTCCTGGTATTTTATTTTGTTAATGGACCTTCTAAGTTAAGTAAAGGGTTCTCTGGCAAGATGGTACTGCGTTGGACTAAGGCTGATTTGTGGATCCACTGGGTGTTAGCCCTATCTTGTTTGGGGCTGATTTTTACCGGTCTCACCATAATGTTGGGTAAACATGTTCTGCAGCCTTATGTGGCAGAAGGAATATGGGCGGCAATGATCTATGTCAGTAAGACTATCCATGATTATGTGGGTCCGATATTTATGGCAGCTTGGGTCTTGTGCGTCGTAAAATGGATGCCGATGCAGACATTTAAGATGTACGACCTTAAATGGTTTCTCGTGGTTGGTGGTTACATCAACTTTGGACCATTCAAGGGTAAGCACCCTGACAGTGGCTTTGCTAACGCCGGTGAGAAGATGTGGTTCTGGACGCTAACTGTGTTCGGTTTGTTCATCTGTGTTTCCGGCATCATGTTAGTCCTGCCTGGTCTTGAGTTACCACGTGAAGCCTCAATGGCGGCACTACTCATCCACGCTATCAGCGCGATCATCATTATCGCCTTTACTATCGTGCATATTTGGATGGCGACGGTATTGAGTGAAGGTGGCATGGAGTGTATGAAGTCAGGTTACTGTGATGAGAACTGGGCAGTGCAGCATCATAATCTTTGGTACGACGAGATCAAAGAGAATGGTAGTTTAGAATATAAAGATTAAGGTCAAAGATCCTAGGAACTAGAACCTAGGCCCTAGGAACTTAATAAAAAGCCCCAGTCGATTTAGTTCGCTGGGGCTTTTTTCATATGGATGTGATTATCCCCGGACTATATGGATGTAGTTGGAGGGGAGTTTCATATGGATGTGGATTATTCTCGAACTATAAGGTCGTAGTAGAAGGGGAGTTTTATATCTAAATCTTGAGTGTGATGCTGACGCATCAATGAGAACGAATGATGAGCCTATCTGTCTCGCGACTCGAAGCTTTCTTTGTTGTGTCTTGAGCTCGATACTATAAGGAACCTAGGCTCTAGGTACTTTAGATAAAGTCAGTTGTTGCCCTTTCTCGATTGCAGTTTCAAGATAATTCTTTAGTAACGGAAAGCAAAACTCTCTAAACCATTTGTGTTCAGGATCGTTTTGATACTTGGCATGCCAGAGTAAATAATATGGGTGTGTTTCTAATTTAAAGGGGAGTGGCTTCACTTTTAAATCAAAGATATTGCAATACTCAGCAATGATATGTCGGGGCACTGTGATGATGGCTTCTGTTGTATCAATGACTTTAAAGGCATCGAAAAATGAGGGGACATTTGCTAATACTTTTCTTTCATATCCAGTAGGCTGCATAACTTTATCAACTTGCTTGGTGATATTGGTAATACTGCGCACTAGCACATGTTTAGATCTCACATAGCTTTCGAGCGTAAGAGACTCATTTGCAAGCGTACAGCTCTTTGACATGACAGCTACATACGAGTCTTCAATCAATTTCTTCCCATAGATATTCTCAGGAATTGTATCTGCAATTGAAGCAACTAAGTCTACCTTTTTCATTTCGTCATCGGAGAGACTCTGTCCTTGCCATAATTGGCAGTCAATACTTAGGTCTGGTGAGACCTTCTCTAGCTCAGAGCAAATTAGAGCACTCGTTATTGATGATAAGAAAGAGGTATAGGCTAAATGAAAGCGTCGTTTACAGCTTGCTGGATTAAATGTCTCAGTTAAGTAAAGGGAGTCAAGCGTGGTGAGTATACCTGGGAGCTCGATGAGCAGTTCTTCCCCCCTTTGTGTCAATATAAAATTCTGACCCTCACGAATTAATATGGGATCATCGAATGCCTCTCTAATTTGTAACAGGCTCCTGCTCATTGCAGACTGTGTAACGTTCAGCTGATGGGCTGATAAGGTTAAATTTCGCGTCTGTAATAATGATAATAGCGGTCGAAGTAACTTGTAGTTATTCATTATATCTTCTCAGAGCCATATTAAGGATTGGCTTTATAGTGTTTTTAGCATCCATACATCACACGCGTTATGTACTGTTCCGCTCAAAGATTCACTTAAATGCTCAAAACCTAGTTTTTCATAAAGACGAATCGCTGAATCCATATTAGACAGGGTATCTAAATAACATTGTTGATACCCTTGCTGCTTGGCGTACTCTAAACACTTTATCGTTAGGCTTTTTCCTAAACCATGTCCACGGCTTTCTTTTAATAGAAATAGTTTTTTTAGTTCGCAAATGTCACTGCTCTTGTTAAAGGGGGCAACACCACAGCCTCCAACTACTTTTCCATTTAATTTTGCGACCAAATAGAGGCTATTGATATTGCTATAATGCTGACTCATATTTTCTACTTCAGCATCTGAGGGGCCATAGCCTTCCCCCACAGCTCCGTACTCCTCACCAACTCTCTTGATTATTGCGCATACAAGACTATCAACTTCTGGTGTTACTTCTACTATTTTTAAAGACATTATACACCTCTCTATATGTGGTTATATCTAACTGTACTTGCAGCTAAGTTACAGATGTCCTTCGCGCCACTTTTTGATCATCTCTTCAGAAACGAGCATTCTTTCTATCCGTAACCTGAGCTTTTTCTTCTCTAGGCTGGGGTCTTGCTGTTTAGTCTTCATTTCCTGTGTATTACCGAGTTGATGAGTGACACTTTGGATTCTGGTTGTAGCAAAAGAAACCAAGGCTGCGGTTATTAATAATGCCAGCAATAGTGTTTTAATTTGTGCCACCTTTATTCGTTTTACTCTACTTTGACTTCACTATAAGGCGTAACCAACCATGACATATAATCAATATATATCATGGTTGGTATGATTTTAAGTCATGAGCAGGTAGTTGTGGATAATCATAAATGGAGGTTATGTTTATGGCTTTGTTAGCGCTTTCTTGAATCACTTTTCTATAGTTAGATACTCGTCACTTTTTTACTGTGCTAAGAATATGTTGTACCTTGTTTAAAGCCGAAATAAAAACCATTCCTAATTGCCTTTTTCCTTAAGTATCAGCCTATTAGTTGTACATGTCAGTAACAAGTTTAGCTCGGTCATTGCCATAGGTTTACGTCGTAAAATTAAAATAAATTCCAAAACATGATTGGGTTAACACTTTAGAAAACGGGTGGACTTAATAGCGATCCTTATCCGTTTCAGATCAATATTCTCTCGGTAAAACTTGCTTATATTGCCTGTGCAATTTGTTGAATGCTTTTTTAAAATAAAAAATCGTGTTGAGAAAGACCATCTAGCTAACAAGTGGTTAACATTCGCTCGACATTAAATATGTGGATAAGCATTCTTAATATTTAACGATTCCTTCCCAGGAGTAAAAATGAAGAAGCAACAGCCTGATCTGAACCGAAGATCTTTGCTGAAAGCACTCACTATAGGTGGTACGGCGACGGTCGCCCTTGCCGCTACAGGTATAAGTGCCGCTCAAGCAACAGAGAGTAATCTAGGCACGAAAAGTGCGAATGGCTATCATGAAACTACGCACATCCGTAGTTATTACAATAGCTTGAGAAGCTAATTAGGAGAGTTTTAGATATGCAGTTAACTCGCAAATCTAACGAGGCACCTAAAGTCGAGAAGAAGACTCTAGGCATTAGCCGTCGTCAGTTTATGAAGCATGCAGGTATCACCTCTGGTGGTATTGCAGCGGCTTCACTCTTGGGCACTGGCATGATGCGTCGTGCAGAAGCCAAAGATGTCCCACATGATGCACCAATCGAGATCAAGCGCACCGTATGTAGTGCTTGTGCGGTAGGTTGTGGTCTATATGCTGAAGTTCAAAATGGTGTCTGGACAGGTCAAGAACCTGCGTTTGATCACCCATTCAACGCCGGTGGCCATTGTGCTAAAGGTGCTGCGCTGCGTGAACATGGTCATGGTGAAAAGCGTCTTAAATATCCGATGAAACTTGTGGATGGCAAGTGGAAGAAACTATCTTGGGAGCAAGCTTTTAATGAAGTTGGCGATAAGATGCTGGATATTCGTAAAGAGTCCGGTCCTGATTCACTTTATTTCATGGGTAGCGCTAAGTTCTCTAATGAAGGCTGCTACATGTACCGTAAATTTGCGGCTATGTGGGGCACCAACAACGTCGATCACTCGGCTCGAATCTGTCACTCTACCACGGTAGCCGGTGTTGCAAACACTTGGGGCTACGGTGCGCAAACTAACTCTTTCAACGACATTCAGAATGCCAACGCAATCTTCTTCATTGGGGCTAACCCGGCTGAAGCGCATCCCGTTGCCATGCAGCATATCCTGATCGCGAAAGAGAAGAACAACGCTAAAATTATTGTTGTCGATCCACGTTTCTCACGTACTGCGGCTCACTCTGATCTGCACTGTGCACTTCGTCCTGGTACCGATATTCCATTCATCTACGGTATGCTTTGGCATATCTTCGAAAATGGCTGGGAAGATAAGACCTTTATCAAAGAGCGTGTTTTCGAGATGGAAACGATTCGCAAAGAAGCGAAGAAGTTCCCACCTAAAGAAGTTGAACACGTCACTGGTGTAAGCGAAGCAGACGTTTATCAAGCGGCTAAGCTAATGGCTGATAACCGTCCTGGTACCGTTGTCTGGTGTATGGGTGGTACTCAGCATCACGTTGGTAATGCTAACACTCGTGCCTACTGTATCCTGCAACTTGCCCTAGGTAATATGGGCGTTAAGGGTGGCGGTACTAACATCTTCCGTGGTCACGATAACGTACAGGGTGCGACCGATTTAGGTCTATTGTTCGATACGCTGCCTGGTTACTACGGTCTTAAGACGGGCTCATGGAAGCACTGGTCTCATGTATGGGATCTTGAGTTCGATTGGGTTAAGTCTCGTTTCGATCAAAATGAGTACTTGGGCCGCGTGCCGATGAATACTCCGGGTATTCCATGTTCTCGCTGGCATGACGGTGTCCTCGAGACGCCTGAAGCATTAGCGCAGAAAGACCGTATTCGCATGGCCTTCTTCTGGGGGCAATCGGTTAACACTGAGACCCGTCAGCGTGATGTGCGTGATGCATTGGATAAGATGGACACTGTTGTCGTCGTGGATCCGTTCCCGACTATGGCTGGTGTTATGCATCGTCGTAAGAATGGCGTTTACCTGCTACCTGCTTGTACTCAGTTTGAGACTGAAGGTTCAGTGTCTAACTCGGGTCGTAGCCAACAGTGGCGTGAAAAAGTTATAGATCCCTTGTTTGAGTCTAAGACCGATCTTGAGATCATGTATCGCCTGTCTCAGAAGCTAGGCTTCGCCGAACAGTTCACTAAACGTATCGCCAAAGATGCCAATGATGTTTTGGTTATCGAAGACATTACTCGCGAAATTAACCGCGGTATGTGGACTATCGGTATGTCAGGTCAGAGCCCTGAGCGTTTGAAGATGCACACCCAAAACTGGGGTACATTTAGCAACAAGACACTTGAAGCGGTTGGCGGACCGGCTAAGGGTGATACTTACGGTCTACCTTGGCCATGTTGGGGCACACCAGAGCAGAAGCACCCAGGTACTCAGATTCTTTATAACACACACAAGCATGTGCTCGATGGCGGCGGTAACTTCCGTGCCCGTTTTGGTGTTGAGTACAAGGGTAAGAACCTACTTGCCGAAGGCAGTTTCTCTAAAGGTTCTGAGCTCACCGATGGTTACCCGGAGTTTACCTCTCAGATGCTTAAGCAGTTGGGTTGGTGGGATGATCTAACGGCGACCGAGAAAGCCGAAGCCGATGGCAAAAACTGGAAAACAGATATTTCCGGTGGCATCCAACGTGTGGCCATGAAGCATGGGTGTATTCCTTACGGTAACGCGAAGGCGCGTTGTATCGTATGGACCTTCCCTGATCAGGCGCCAGTTCACCGTGAGCCGCTTTATACGCCGCGTCGTGATCTTGTGTCTAAGTACCCCACTTATGATGATATGCAGGTTCATCGTCTACCGACTCTGTATAAATCTATCCAAGAGAAAGATACTGCGGCTAAGTACCCACTAGCATTGACCTCTGGTCGTCTGGTTGAGTATGAAGGCGGTGGTGAAGAGTCTCGTTCTAACCCATGGCTTGCCGAGCTTCAGCAGCAGATGTTTGTTGAGATAAGTCCTGCCGACGCTGCCGATCGTGGCATTCGCAACGGTGATACTGTCTGGTTAGAGGGTGCCGAGGGTGGTCGCATTAAGATCCAAGCTATGGTTACGCCTCGCGTTAAGCCGGGTGTGACTTGGATGCCTTACCACTTCGCGGGTGAGATGCACGGTGAAAGCCTGGCAGCTAACTACCCGGAAGGAACGGTTCCTTATGTTATTGGTGAGTCTGCGAACACTGCACTGACTTATGGTTATGACCCTGTGACTCAGATGCAGGAAACCAAGGCATCGCTTTGCCAGATTGTGAAAGCGTAAGCTAGGAGAATTGCCATTATGGCTACAATGAAATTTTTGTGTGATACCAAGCGCTGCATCGAGTGTAACGGTTGTGTCACAGCTTGTAAGAACGAAAACGACTCGGCTCTAGAATGGGGTATTCAACGTCGACGCGTTGTTACTATCAATGATGGTATGCCAGGTGAAGCCTCTATCTCGGTAGCATGTATGCATTGTACAGATGCACCTTGTATGGCAGTTTGCCCGGCAAACTGTTTCTACCAGACTGAAGATGGTTTAACGCTGCACAACAAGGATACTTGTATCGGTTGTGGTTACTGCCTCTATGCTTGTCCGTTCGGTGCACCTCAGTTCCCTAAGAAGGGCGCCTTTGGTACTCGTGGCAAGATGGATAAGTGTACTTTCTGTGCCGGTGGTCCTGAAGAGAACCATTCAGATGCAGAGCGTCAGAAGTACGGCTCAAACCGTATCGCTGAAGGCAAGCTACCTATGTGTGCCGAGCTATGTGCGACTAAGTCGTTACTGGCGGGTGATGCTGAGATTATCTCATCTATCTTCCGTGAGCGTGTTGCATACCGTGGCTCTAAAAATGCAATCTGGGGTTAATAGATCTGCTGTGCATTTCTAAGGATGTAATATGAACAAATTGTTCAAACAGATAGGCTTAAGCTTGGTACTTATGTTTAGTGCTATCGGTTTAGCTCAAGCTGGTTCTTCACCGGCAGCTCAGCAGGCTGTTGCGACAGAGGGCCAGATTTGGTCTCAATTGAAGGCTGGGGTAACCGGTGAGACAACCTCACAGGGTCAGTTTCACAATCAAGCTATCAATACCTATGATCTGCGCGTGTTAGAGTTACGTAGTGATTTGCTTGCGCCAGCTTTGATGGCAGCGCTATTTGGCATGATCATCGTTTTTATCTTGTTTATCAAGGTGAACGGCATCTCTAAGCTTCACGGTGGATTCTCTGGTAAGTTGGTTTACCGCTGGTCTAAATTTGATGTATCCATTCATTGGCTTGGCGCTATTCCATGTCTGCTACTGATTTTGACGGGTCTGTCGTTACTGGCGGGTCGTTTCTTCTTCCAACCTTATATGCCTGAGAGTCTGTGGTCTGGTTTTGTCTATGCTGCCAAGCAGATACATGACTTTATGGCGATTCCTTTCATGTTAGGTTGGGCCTTGATGGTCACATTATGGGCCAAGAATCAGCTGCCTAAGATGTATGACATCAAGTGGATGCTGGTAGTGGGTGGGTATATCAACTTCGGTCCATTCAAGGGTAAGCACCCGGATGCTGGCTTTGCTAATGCCGGTGAGAAGCTGTGGTTCTGGGCTTTTGCTTTATTTGGACTGCTGATCTCGGCTTCAGGTATGTTAATGCTATTCCCGAACTTGTTCGAGCCTAGCCGTAACCTGAGTCTGATTGCATTGGTACTGCACTCGGTCAGCGCCATCATTATCACGGCTTTCTCTATCGTACATATCTTTATGGCTACCGTTATGTCTGAAGGTGGTATGGAGTGTATGAAGTCCGGCTATTGTGACGAGACCTGGGCGACACAGCACCATAATCTTTGGTTCGATGAGATTAAAGAAAATGGCACGCTGAAATATAAGGATTAAGCTTTAGCTAAGAGACGCGAGTTTCGAGCTACGAGTTCCTAGGCTCTAGGTCCTTATTAAAAACACTCCGTCAGGTAACTGGTGGGGTGTTTTTTATGTGTGCTGGTAAGCTGCGAGCGTGAGTGTAACTGACAGACTGATAACTGCTGGCGCTTTATTGAGTAAGGGCTAAAACATGACTGGCTTAACAAAACCCAACTGATTGTATCCCTTGCTGCGATAACTTATAGCCAGTTCACATTTTACCTATAACTTAAGTGGTACTTTTGTGCGATTAACATAGCATGCGTGCCTCTTTTTCGCCTCGATTCATCACGGACCTTGTTCTTTGAGACCGAGCAGTTAGGAATTTTATGTCTTCAATTATTCAGCCAAGTCATAGTGAAATTATTAAGCCTTACCAGGCCGATATTACCGTCCCCAATTGGATGCTCGGCGCTATGGAGCGAGTGATGCAGTTCTATGTGGATAAAAACCTGAGACTCGATACTCATTCTGCCGACATGATGCCAGCTCCGATAGAGGGCAAGAAATATATGCTCTATGCCCATATCCCTTTCTGTCATACGCTCTGCTCATTTTGTACCTTCCATCGTTTCCTGTTTAAGGAAGACAAGGCTCGCGCTTACTTTATCTCCCTACGTAAAGAGATGGATATGGTTAAGGCGCTTGGTTATGACTTCGAGTCCATGTATATCGGTGGCGGCACGACAACTGTGCTGGAAGACGAGCTCGCCCGTACTATCGAACATGCTAAGAAGCTGTTTCCGAGTATCAAGGAGGTCTCTTGTGAGTCTGATCCTCAGCATTTAGATAGCCCTGGCTTTAAGCAATTAGAGGGGCTGGTGGATCGTATGTCCATTGGGGTGCAGAGTTTTAACGATGACATTCTTACGATGACGGACCGCATCGAGAAGTTTGGCTCGGGTCAGCAGACGTTCGATAAGATCATGGCGGCTAAAGAGCTGTTCCCGATCATTAACGTTGATTTGATCTTCGGTTTTCGTGGGCAAACAGATGAGATTATCCAGCATGATCTGGATATGGCCGCTAAATTAGACCCACGTCAGATAACCACCTATCCTTTGATGATCACTCATCAGACTCGCAAGAGTGTGAAAGGTAAACTAGCTGCATCTCAGGGAGATATGGCACGTCAATATCGTCAGATCTTAAATAGTCTAAATGGACAATATACTCAGCTCTCTTCATGGGCCTTCGGTAAGGCTAACGACGAAGGTTTCGATGAATATGTCATAGATTATGACGAGTACTTAGGTGTTGGCTCAGGATCGTTTAGTTTCTTAGATGATACCTTGTATGTGAATAACTTCTCATTGCGTAAATATCATGAAAATATTGCCGCTGGGCGCATGGGCGTCGAGCAGCAAAAGAACTACAGTAAGAAAGATGTGATGCAATATCGCTTCTTATTAGGCATGTTCTCGGGCCGCTTATCCCGTAAATATTTCCGTGAGACTTTTGGGGTAAACCTTGATACCGCGCTGTTTAAAGAGATGACCTCAATGAAAATGATAGGTGCAATCAAGAATGATCTAAGTGATCCGGATAATTTGATCGTTACGGATAACGGCAAGATGATGGGCCTCTTGATGATGAAAGAGTTCTATTCGGGGATGGATAATGTGCGCGCTCAGCTACGTAAGCCGCTCAAGGCATGTGATATGTAATTTGTGCCACATGAAAATGCATCAAAGGTTGAAGTTTTACTTCAGCCATTTTTGTTTCTAGAACCGTTTCTAGGGCGATAGCGATATAGGTTATTAGCAAACCTGCAATTTGTTAAGGGATTTAAATGAGTGTAGCCCAGAGGCTTTAAATTTTGGCAAGTGTTTTGACCTGCTCTTCAAGATGTACTATCTCTAAGCGGATCTGTTTGATGAAAGGATCATCATATTGGAGACGGTCGAATTCTTTGAGGCAGGCACGATAGCGTCTGAGTTTATTTTCCGGGGTACCGACAAGATCTAAGATCTCTTCAAAATTAATTATTGATTCCATTCAACAATCCTAAAATTCCATCCATGGTCTGAGCCTATTTTACGAAAATACTTCTTTGGTAAATGATGAATTATGTAACCACTATCCTGTAACATAGATGAAACATGTATTATTATTTAGATAAAACAATCTATTGGCGCTATATTTTGTTTTTTTCACCCTGATTGCTTACCTATATCTGACACGGGATTGAGAGATCTCTTACATTGAGATTAGCGAATCAAAGTCATTAATAATATATATGTTAATGATTGGTATTAGTCCGTGAAAAGCGCTGGGAATGGTTGAAAATATTTTAGTTTCAGGTAGTTTGGCATGTACTAATAATGGCATTTAATAAGGACATTTAGATGATTGTGCGTATCGGGGAGTTTCAGGCTGCCGCAGGAAAGAGCGAAGAGTTATACCACTTTTTACAATTGCTTAGCTCATATATAATCCAGTCGAAGGGATGCGTTTCATATGATGTACTTCGTAAACAGGATAGCCCGGAATCCTTTGCCGTCATCGAACGTTGGCTAAGTGTAGAAGCCCATCAGGCTTCAGTCGATAATTTTCCTAAAGATCAGATGCAGGCTGCGATGCCACTCTTTGGTGAGGCTCCTAAGGGGAGTTATTACCAGTCATGATTAATCTCTTTCGGGCGAATCTTTGGAGATAATAAATATGAAAGTTCTATTTCAGACTGAGCGCATTATCTGTCGTGAGTTTGAGCTAAATGATCTGCAATCTTTTGCCGACTACAGAGCCTTGCCCGATGTGGCTAAGTATCAGAGTTGGAGTGAATATAGCTACCAGGATGCTCTGTCTCTGTTCGAGGAGATGCAAAAGGTGCCATTTGGTGATGTAGGCCACTGGTTTCAGTTGGCGATCACAACAAAAACACCTCAAAACCTTGATGGAAGTCAGTTGTTGGGCGATCTTGCGGTCCATTTTATCGATGATAAGCAGATAGAGATAGGTTTTACCTTCGCGCCTGATTTTCAGGGACAAGGGTTTGCATCCGAAGCCGTGATTGGTCTACTAGCATACCTATTTACCCAGCTGAAACCCCATAGAGTGATAGCTGCTACTGATGCCGAAAATGTCCCATCCTGGTTATTGTTAGAGAGAGTGGGCTTTAGACGAGAAGCGCATTTTATCGAGAATGTGTTTTTTAAGGGGGCTTGGGGCAGTGAATTTCAATATGCCATGCTAGCTTCAGAATGGAGACCCCAAGTTGGTTAATGCCTATGCCTGAGCTAGTTGCTAACTTATCAGTCTTACAAGAAGTCGCACCAGCAGATGATTTTATCAGATTAAGACTCATCTCAGGGCTGACACCCAGGCCGAGAGAGGCTGTAGTGAAAGGTCTGCCTCGCAGCTTGTATGGCGTTCATATTCACCTGAGTGATGAGAGTACAGAACACAAGGTCATTGCCATGGGGCGTGTGGTTGGTGATGGGGCTCTGAATTTTGAAATCGTCGATATCGCTGTCGATCCGGATTATCAGGGGCAGGGCTTAGGGCGTGAGATTATGCAGCAGATCATGAATTATCTTAATCGCGAAGCACCTACTGGCGCCTACATTACCCTAATGGCCGATGTGCCTGCTTTGTATAAGAAGTTTGGCTTTAAGCTCAGTCGTCCTGAGAGTGAAGGCATGTACATTGTTAAGTAGATTTTGATCTATAGCCTAAGTTGATTGAATCGGAGTTGGCTAGATCGGAAAAATCCCTTACCATCATTCTATGACATCTCTATTGCGAGCCTGTTAATGGCCAATATTCTTCTGATTGCTAATTTGAACTGTGACCGTATCCTGCAGCTGGATAAACCTCTACAGACTGGTGGGCGTTTTCATTATCAGGATGGAGGGCAAAGGCTGGGTGGAGGAGGTGCCAATACTGGGTTAGGCTTAGTCTGGGCACATCATAGAGTCGCCTTGGTCAGTCAAGTGGGACGAGATAAGATTGGCGATTGGTTACTGGCGGAGGCGAGTACTCAAGGTATCGAATGTCATCTTATACAAAGACACGATGAAACCAGTAATGAGATGTTATTGGTGATGACGCCGGACGGTGAGCGAACCATTATCAGACCACAGAGACCCATCTTCGAATTAGCTGCACCACCTGTATGGTCCCAGTGGGATGCCGTGTATTTTAACTCATCGGCCGAAGGTGCGGTGAGCTGGGCTAAAACCGCCTTGAACCATAGTTTAGTCTTTGCTCAACTGGCGAAAGATGACAGGCTTAGGCCTTGTCATATATTGATCGCCTCTAAGACGGATATGGCAGGGCGAAGTGACCTATCCCCCTGGGAGTATGGCTTGAGTATAGCTGGGGACTGCCTTAAGCATTTTATCGTTACCGACGGTGCCGATGGCGCTATTCTCTACACTGAAGGTGATATTGAACATGTGGATGCAACTCCCTCCAGTGTTGTCGATACCACAGGGGCCGGTGATGCCTATGCTTCGGGTCTTATTCATGGCATGGCAACTGGATTCTCCATCATTGACGCCATGAAAGAGGGCGCACAATGGGCCGCATTTGCCGTGGCGACGCAAAGCTCAATCCCTGGAGAGGCGTTAAAGACATATCTTGAATTGAATGCTTGAATGTGACCTCTGTTTTCCTAGGAACTAGGAACTAGGAATTTGTCATAAATCTCTCATCCCTTCGCCATCTAGTTGTAACCTTGTCGTTATATCCTAAGCCCATAGAGTTTTTGCATCTCTACTCTTCCACTTATTATTCGTTTTTATCATGTGCTTTGCCCTGCTCCCCAGCAGGGCATTTTTTATCTTAGGTCAGATTGCCCTACTGTCTATTTATCTTGACTTGCAGTAAGTTGATCCATATTAATGCCGAATTCTATGTTCTTCCTTTTTAGGATTTAATTACTGCTATCGAGCCCATTTTCAGGTTAATATTTACATAATTGTTACACTTGTGAGAGTTCTAATTTTCTAATTAGTGGTAACGGGATGTAAACGTATGGGTAATACCGTTTGGAATGATAAGAAGAAGTTCATCTGGATCCTGTCGATTCTACTCTTGAGTGCGTTTCTGTTAACCAGCAGTATCAGTTACCGCGTCGCCCATGATTCCCTAAGCGAGCAGATCGAAGAGAATACCTTGCCACTTACTAGTGACAACATCTACTCCGAAATTCAACAAGATCTGCTGCGACCTATCTTTATCTCCTCTCTGATGGCACAAGATACCTTCGTTCGTGACTGGACTCTGGATGAGGAACAAGATCCGGAAAAGCTGATCCGGTATTTACGCGAGATCCAAGGTAAATACGATACCGTGACCAGTTTTTTTATCTCCGAAAAGAGCAGGAATTATTATCACTCCACTGGGATTCTGAAACAGATCCAAGATACTGAGCCCGACGATGCCTGGTATTTTCGTGTTCGCTCTCTGCCGGAGTCTGAACTTTATGAGATTAATATCGATCCCGATTCGGCAGATAGTAGCCGTACCGTGGTTTATGTAAATTATAAAGTGTTTGATTTTGAGGGTAATTTTATCGGTGTTACTGGAGTTGGCTTGGCAGTCGATAAAGTGAAGAAACTGGTGGAGCTTTATCAGAAAAGATATAACCGTCATGTCTTCTTCGTCGATAGAGAGGGCAAAGTCACTCTAAATGGAGGCTCTTTCACTGGGAGCCAGACACTGCAAGGCACACCGGGGTTAGATAAGCTGGCTACGCGGATTTTAACTAGCCCCAGCGCCTCTCTCTCCTATGTCAGAGACGGTAAGACTGTGTATATCAATAGCCGTTTAGTACCTGAATTTAAATGGTACCTCATCGTTGAGCAGGAGGAGGTGGCAAGTGAGCGTAAGTTATTGACCACTTTCTGGGGAAACTTACTTATTAGCCTGCTGGTCACTATCGGGATTCTGCTCATTGCTAATCTGACCTTGGGTCGCTATCAACGAAAATTAGAACATATGGCTTCGACGGATAAGTTAACCGGAGCCGCTAACCGCCAGATATTTGAAGAGTATTTCGATAAGGCGCTAATTGAAGCCAGTGAAAACCAGACTAGTGTCTCGATAGTGTTGTTGGATATTGATAACTTCAAACGAGTGAATGATAATTATGGTCATAGTATCGGCGATCTCGTGATAAAAACGGTGACTAACATACTCAGAAATCAGCTGCGAGAGCATGATGTTGTCTGTCGTTGGGGTGGGGAGGAGTTTCTGCTGCTGTTGCCTAATATCGAGTTGAGCCACGGCGGGGATATTGCCGAGCGTATACGAGATACCATAGCTAAGCGAAAAATTAGGGTGAATGAGTATGAGCTGAGCGTTACCGTGAGTTTAGGTGTCGCCGAGTATAAACCTAATGAAACCCCTGCCGAGATGATAAATCGCGTCGATGTTGCCCTGTATCAGGCCAAGGAGTGTGGCAGGGATCGTGTGGTGTTATCTCAGTAGCTGGGCAAGATCTCGATAGCCTCTGGCTCAGTTTTGTATTAGCCTACTGAACTTACTATTCGATATTAAGGATCACTTGGATGTCGGCAAAATTGCTGGTTAAACGTTTGTCTGGCCTCTATCTGGGAGAAGAGGTAAGTGATGCCACGGGGGTCTCTAGTGGCATATCCCATAAAAAGTCTTCAGCCTCGCTACGGGTCGAGATCGATCGCGTCATAGGTGATGCTCAAGCCGACCCTAAGCATCATGGTGGCTTAGACAGGGTGCTGCATCATTTCCCCCGGGAGCATTATGGCCAGTATCGTCGCTGGGACATGATGGCTGGTTTTAAAGATGCGCCAGCCATGGGTGAGAACATCAGTACCGTAGGGCTGGATGAGACTCAGGTCAATATCGGTGACGTCATATCCATAGGTGATGTGGAGCTACAGGTAACCCAGCCGAGATCGCCCTGCTTCAAGTTAAATATCCAATTTGGTCATAAAGAATTTGCCTTAACCATGCAGACAAGTGGTTTGTGTGGCTGGTTTTATCGTGTCGTTAAAGCCGGTGAGATCACCCAAGATGCGAGTGTCTATTTGAAAGAGCGTCGCACCGATATCAGTGTGCGAGATGCTATGACAATCTATTTTGCTACCGAATTCGATGCCCAGAGCTATGATCGTCTGGCCTCCTGTGAAGGCCTTGCGGCTTCTTGGGTTAATAGCTTACATCGGCGATTAGACAAACAAAAAATTGAAAATTGGCAGATGCGCCTCATCGGCCCAGTGTAGGGCTAGTGTAAGTAGTTAGACTCATTATGTTAGTCAGAAACGTGTTGTTAATGTGATATTTCAAGGAGAGAAGCGAGTGACAGAGCAAACAGAAGAAGTACAAGAGCTCACCAGAGATGAAATGAACATGGGTATCTTGGTGCAAGTGGCTAGCTTTGCCGGCTACTTGATTCCATTTGGTAGCATACTCGGGCCGCTCATTGTCTGGTTGATGAAGCGTGATGAGATCCCGTTTGTCGATGAATGTGGTCGTAACTGTTTGAACTTTAAGATCAGTATGATCATCTGGGTGATGATAAGTTGTGTGCTGATGTTTGTCGGTATCGGTTTTATTCTGATTGGACTGCTGGCGATAGTGGATATAGTGCTGACGATTATTGCAGCAATGAAGGCCAGTGAAGGGATTAGTTATAAATACCCATTGTCGATCACCTTCATAAAACCACGAACTTAATCAATTTTGACCAATTAGTTTTCTATTGAGTTCCTAGGTTCTAGAACCTAGGAACTCAATCATATTTATACCTTAAATCCTGCCACTAACGTATCTAATCGGCTCGCTAACTGATTCAAAGATTGGCTCGCTTGTGCAGCCGCATGGGCGGTATCGGATGTTCTCTGAGTGATGTCGTTGATCTCGGTGACATTACGATTAATATCTTCCACTACTGTCGATTGCTCTTCCGTTGCTGCAGCCACTTGAATATTCATATCGGTAATATGCCCTATCTGCTCGCTTATGCCTGTCAGCGACTGACTGGCTTCGTCGACGGCGGTGACACCTTCTAGGGAGCGAGCTCTACTCTGGGCCATGGCATCAACAGCACGAGTCGCTTCTGTTTGTAATTTATCAATCATGATCTGCACTTCATTGGTCGAAGTTGCAGTGCGGGAAGCGAGATTTCTTACCTCATCGGCAACGACTGCAAAACCTCGACCCGCTTCACCGGCCCTTGCGGCCTCAATGGCTGCATTGAGTGCCAACAAGTTGGTTTGGTCGGAAACAGCACGAATAACATCTAGAATACTTTCGATAGACTTAGTGTGTGTGGCCAGAGACTCGATGACTTCACCAACTTGTTCAACGTCATCTGAAAGAAGATTGATGGTATCACGAGCGCGGGTCACAACTTCTTGGCCTGTATTAGACTGAGCGTCGGCATTCCTGGCTGTATCGGCGGCCAGGGCCGCATTGCCTGCGATCTCATTGACTGTGGCACCCATCTCGTTGATGGCGGTAACAACCATCATGGTCTGATCTTTCTGCAGCTGGCTATCGGACAGAGTTTGCTGTGCCTGATTGGCGACATCTTTTGCCGACTGACTCAGTTGCTCGCTGGTTTCCCCGACTTCGATAATCGATGCCTGAATCTTGCTGATGAAGCTGTTGAACCCCATGGCTAATTGAGCCAGCTCATCATTCCCCTTAACCGGGAGGCGCTGACGCAGATCGCCTTCACCTTCACCGATATCCTGTAGCATGCTAGCGACTTTAGCTATGGGCTGGCTTATTGAGCTAGCGACTAAGACTGCCAGAGAGATGAGTATGATAGAGATTATCAGGCTCCAGATCAGGATCTGGTAGGCAGATTCTTCGAGCATGGCGAAGACTTCGTTTTGTGGCACCTGGGCAATCAGATACCAGTCCATGGAGGGGATATAGCTGCTGGCGACCAAGATGGTTTGACCATCTTGTTCAATTTTAGTCAGGCTAAATTCATCGCGGTTGAGTAGGTTGTTCGCTTGATTATTGTATATGCCACTCAGATTCCTGCCGATACGGCGAGTATCTTGATGCAGTTTCACCTCGCCCTTAGCGTCGACAAGATAGACGAAGCCGCTCTTTTCAATTTTGAATGAACTGAGCAGGCTAACCATATCGTCTAGTGATTTGGCCAGTCCGACTAAACCACGTCCGTAAGGCTGCTGGTAATTAATAAACAGCTTCACCTCTCCATTGGCTTCGGTGAACACGTTGAGCATACGTTCTTGACCGCTGTTCTTATAGTCGAAGAACCAGGCGTCTTGACCTGGAGTTAACTCTCTCAGGAAACCGTCTTGGGTGTAGTAGGCGGCAGTATCTCTATCGGCGAATGAGGCCTGTGCGAGATCATACTGGCGGGTGATCATCTTCAGCTGATTGACGACCAGAGCCTCTTCGGCTTCGGGCCTGTCATTTTCCAGCCATTGAATCAACATTGGGCTGTTGGCTAGTTGTTCGGCGGCATTCATCAAGGTGGAGATATCCAGCTCAACCTTATTGCGGATCTGCAGCATCATGTTTGGCAGTTCGGAGGTCAACATGCGTTGTTCTATGACTTGTTTAGCGCTGCGTTGACTCAGCACACCAACGAGTATGGTGGATAACAGCACAGCTAACGTGACCGTCAGTAATATCTTCTGTTTGATAGTAAGCATATTTAGTTTCTTTTTTCGCAACTAGTCTGAGATTGAAGTGAAAGCTATCGCGTCAATCTCATTAGGTTTGTGACCCGAGGATCTAAAACTGAGCATAGGCTTGCTTGCTCGATTAGATTTGTTTTATAGGATATGAGTTTCAGATAGAAACTTAGCGTTTGGGTGTTTAGATAACGCTTTTATTAGGGGGTGAGATTATGGTTATTTTTTAGCTTCTATGCAACCTGTTTTTTACAATCTTTACCAAAAAACGCGCCATTAACAGGCGCGTTTTTGAGTGTTTTTTTTAACGGGATTACATATTAGGGTAGTTTGGACCGCCGCCGCCCTCAGGGGTAACCCAAGTGATATTTTGACTCGGATCTTTAATATCACAGGTCTTGCAATGAATGCAGTTTTGTCCGTTGATGACGAACTTGCTCTCACCTTCCTCCTCGACGATCTCATAGACGCCAGCGGGGCAGTAGCGCTGTGCTGGTTCGTCGTATTTCACCAGGTTGATGTCTACAGGAATTCGCTCATCTTTGAGACGAAGATGGCACAGCTGATCTTCCTCATGGAAGGTATTAGACAGGTAAACCGATGACAGCTTATCGAAGCTGAGTTTCCCATCCGGCTTAGGATAATCAATCTTACTATAGGCGCCAACTTCCGCCATCTGTGCGTAGTCGGGTTGCTCATCCCTTAAGGTGATGGGGAACTTACCGCCAAACCAGTTTTGATCGATAAAGTTAAACGCGCCACCTAGATAAGTGCCGAACTTGTGCATAGCCGGGCCGAAATTGCGGGAACTGTATAGTTCTGCCTGTAGCCAACTCTTGTCGAAGCGTTCGTTATAACAATCGAGATCTTTACCGCCTTCGACGCCGGCCTGTAAGGCATGAGCTATGGTCTCGGCAGCCAGCATGCCGCTCTTCATCGCAGTGTGGGTGCCTTTAATCTTGGCGAAGTTCAGGGTTCCTGCGTTACAGCCTATGATGAGGCCACCAGGGAAGGTCATCTTAGGCAGTGAATTTAACCCGCCCTTAGTGATGGCTCTTGCACCATAACTGATGCGCTCACCACCTTGAAGATACTTGGCTATCACAGGATGTTTCTTATAACGCTGAAACTCATCGAAAGGACTCAGGTGCGGATTTTTATAGTTGAGGTCAACGATCAGGCCCACGGCAATTTGGTTATCCTCTAAATGATAGAGGAAGCCACCGCCGGATGCGCCTTCGGTAAGGGGCCAGCCACCAGTATGAACCACTTTACCTAGCTCATGTTGTTCATTGGGTACCTTCCAGATCTCCTTGAAGCCCAGTCCGTAGTGCTGTGGCGTCTTACCGTTATCCAGATGATAATTTTCGATCAATTGCTTACCTAAGTGACCACGGCAACCTTCGCTAAATATGGTGTATTTAGCATGTAGCTCCATGCCAGGCTCATAACTGTCTTTTGGTTTACCATCGGCGCCGACGCCCATGTCGCCGATTATGATGCCTTTGACACTGCTGTCTTCATTGAACAGGAGTTCACTGGCGGGGAAGCCTGGAAATATCTCGACGCCTAACTCTTCGGCGCGTTCGGCTAGCCAGCGGGAGAGGTTGCCGACACTGATTATGTAGTTGCCATCGTTGTGCATGGTTTTAGGCACGAGGGAGTTCGGCATCAGGCGAGCGTTCTGATCTGAACTCAGCATGTAGATTTCGTCGTCAGTGACTAGGGTGTGGAGTGGCGCGCCCTTTTCCTTCCAGTCACTGAATAGTTCTCCGAGTACCTTGGGCTCGAATACCGCTCCTGAAAGAATATGAGCACCGACTTCGGAGCCTTTCTCAACAACACAAACAGTAAGCTCGTTGCCACTGTCCTGGGATATCTGCATCAACCGACACGCCGTTGCTAAACCGGCCGGGCCGGCTCCAACAATGACGACATCGAATTCCATCGATTCGCGTTCCATCACTTCACCTCTAGGTCACTTCTCCCCGTTAAACGGGTGTTTTAATCGTTAACTCCACCTTACATTAAATTCATGTAATGGCACAGAGAATAAACAGTGATTTAAGTCTACTCGGATTCAATAAGAGGTGTGAGCACTGTCACAGATTGTTAACGCTCGGTTGATCCTGAACAAGAAATGCACTTTTAAAACTAGGGAATGAAGACAATAAAGCCTATAATTATTCACTGACGGTTCTCCGAGCTTCTTGTCCTACGTCATCAGATACGGACGCTAAGCCGTGGCAATTACGCCACCGGGGTGTGAAAAGAAATGATCACACCTCCCCAACTTGGAAAGGTGATCATGTCTCAACTACAAGACAAATTTGGTCGAAGGTTTCACTATTTGCGGATGTCGGTGACCGACGTTTGCAATTTCAAATGCACATATTGCCTCCCCGATGGCTACCGTCCCGACGGTCGTGCTCAGTTTCTTGGACTCAATGAAATAGAAAATCTGGTCGGCGCATTCTCTGACGTCGGCACGCAAAAGATCCGCATCACAGGTGGTGAGCCCACCATGCGTAAAGACTTCACCGATATCATCCGTGTGGTTGCCGATAACGACAAGATAAAGACAATCGCAACCACAACCAATGGCTATCGTTTGGAAAAGAATGCCAAAGAGTGGTATGACGCCGGTTTAAGACGCATCAATGTGTCGATAGACAGCTTAGATCCCCGTATGTTTTATCAGATCACGGGTCAAAATAAGTTTGATGAGGTGATGCGAGGTGTCGATGCAGCTCTAGAAGCCGGTTTCGAACGGGTAAAAATCAATGCGGTATTACTCAAGGGATTAAACGATAAAGATCTGCCAAGGTTTCTGCACTGGATTAAAAACACGCCCATAGATCTGCGTTTCATCGAATTGATGGAGACAGGTTTAGGTCATGATTATTTCAAGGCACACCATCTTGCCGGAGCCGATATCAGAACCTCTTTGGTTGAAGATGGCTGGAGCTTAGATACACCTGCGGTAGATGATGGTCCCGCGCAAAACTTCAGTCGTGACGACCATAAGGGACGCATCGGCTTGATCATGCCCTACGATAATCACTTCTGCGCCAGCTGTAATCGCTTGAGAGTATCGGCAAAAGGTAAGCTGCACTTATGTCTGTTTACCGAAAACGGTGTCGATCTTAGAGATCTGTTACAGCATCAAGATCAAAGGGCTGAGCTGGTCGAGCGACTCCATGGTCAGCTAGCCGCTAAGAAGGAGACTCATTTCCTTCACGATGGCATTACCGGTGTGACCCAACACTTAGCCTCCATAGGTGGCTAATCCTCTGTTGCAGCCTGATTGGAGTATTACCTGATGCATCATGATTCGGTAATACTTAGTGTTAGGCCTCAGATATAATTTCTACATTCATTTTTTAAGTGATTATCAAACAAGAGTCACATGCAAGGCATGGAGTTTGTCACTCTTTGATGCTTGTGAGAAAAGTAATTGCCGAATAAATTAAGGTTAAATCTAATGAGCAGTGAATTTACCCATATCAATGCCGATGGCAATGCCCATATGGTTGATGTGACAGATAAAGCAGTCACAGAGAGAGAAGCTAGAGCCGAGTCCTATATAGAGATGGCAGCGGAAACTCTGGAGATGATCATGAGCGGAAGTCATCACAAGGGTGATGTGTTCGCCACTGCACGTATTGCAGGCATTCAGGCGGCGAAGAAGACATCGGATCTTATTCCTCTTTGCCACCCTCTGATGTTGACCAAGGTGGAAGTTGAACTCGAAGCTCAGCCTGAATTTAGCCGGGTACGTATTACCAGTCTTTGTAAGTTATCGGGTAAAACCGGTGTCGAGATGGAGGCCTTAACGGCGGCATCTGTGGCGGCTCTGACCATCTATGATATGTGCAAAGCGGTACAGAAAGATATGGTGATATCCCAGACGCGTTTGCTAGAAAAACGTGGTGGTAAATCGGGTCATTTTAAGGTTTAAGTCGCTCAGTTTTTGAAGGTATATTAAAGATGATAAACGTACTTTTTTTTGCTCAGGTTCGTGAGCTATTAGGTCAGAGTACACTAGCCGTAAAAGCCAGTGAGTCGACTGTGACAGCAGAAGACCTGCGCGCACAACTTGCCGCAAAAGATGATAAATGGGGTAAAGTATTAGCCTCTGATAAGTTACTGGTCGCGGTCAATCAGACTATTAGTAGCTGGGATACTCCGGTTGAAGATGGTGATGAGGTTGCCTTCTTTCCTCCTGTGACAGGAGGTTAATATGGCAACTGAGTTAAATGCTGTCAGAGTTCAGACTGAAGATTTTAGTGTGCCCTATGAGTATGCGCTGATCGCAGGTGATAATAGCGATGGCGCCGTGGTGACTTTCGTCGGTAAGGTGCGCGACTTTAACGATGGCAGCGCGGTGACCGACCTGACCTTAGAACACTATCCTGGCATGACCGAAGCTGTGCTTAATCAAATCGCCATAGAGGCTCGTGAGCGTTGGCCTTTAAATCATGTCACCATCATTCATCGTGTCGGCACTATGGCTTTGGGTGAGCAAATCGTCTTTATTGGTGTCACCAGTGCGCACCGAAAAGCGGCGTTTGCCGCCTGCGAATTTCTTATCGATTTCCTCAAGACTAAGGCGCCTTTCTGGAAGCTTGAGGCGGGCGACAAGGGCGCAAACTGGGTAGAGGCTAAAAATGCTGACGATCAAGCCGCCAAAATGTGGGAAAAAGAGTAACTCTAAGGGATAAAGAATAAATTTGGCCCTCACTTGTAGTCAACCAAAGTAAGGAAAGGCAATGAAGCACTGGTTTAAGCTAGTATCTGTATGTGTGGTGTTAGTGTCTAGTTTGGTATCTGTACCGGCTAGGAGTGATGATGTTCCGCCGATCGCCGCAGCATCGAATATCAAGTTTGCCCTCGATGAGATCGCTAACCTGTTTACCCAAGATACGGGTCGTAAGGTCAATGTTTCCTACGGCTCTTCGGGAAATTTCGTCGCCCAGATCCGGCACGGTGCCCCTTTCCAACTATTCCTCTCTGCCGATGAGAAGTATATTCACCAGCTACAGAAGTTCGATACCAGCTTAGATGAAGGCGTCCTCTATGCGGTGGGCCGACTCGCTATCGCCGCACCTAAATATTCCCCGCTAGAACTCGATCCTGAATTAGAGGGATTAAAATCCCTGCTAAAAGCGGGTAAGTTGCAGAGATTTGCCATCGCAAATCCAGATCATGCTCCTTACGGCGAGCGTGCCCGAGAAGTTCTCCAGGGGCTTGGGTTATGGGATAGCCTTAAGTCTAAGCTTATCTACGGGGAGAATGTCTCCCAGGCGGCACAGTTTGCCGTGAGTGGCTCAACTCAAGGGGGCTTATCGCCTTGTCTCTGGCTATCGCCCCACAGTTCCAGGCCATGGGGCACTATAGAGTGATCCCCGAAGAGTTACACACTCCCCTTACGCAGCGCATGATATTGACCAAGAAGGCGGGAGAAACTGCTAAAGCATTTTATCAATATCTTCAGTCTGACAGTGCCCGTCAGATATTCAGTGACTTTGGATTCGGTTTGCCAGATCTGGATGCATCAAAGCCTGCTAAATCTAAGTCAGTTGAACCTGAGTCAGTTGGATCAGAACAGTTTCAACCAGAGACAGGTAGCTAGTCTATGGATTGGGAAGCCCTCTGGTTATCGATTAAGCTAAGCTGCGTTACCGTTATCATCTTGATCCCCTTTGCTATCTTGGCGAGTCGTTTTCTGGCCTATCATAACTTCACTGGTAAATCTTGGGTTGAAGCCTTGATCATGGTGCCTCTGGTGTTGCCACCGACTGTGATAGGTTATTACCTGCTGGTGGGATTGGGCAGCCAGTCCTGGCTTGGACGTTTCCTGGAGCAGGTATTAGGTCAACAATTGGTATTTCACTTTTCTGGTTTGGTGGTTGCCTCGATCATAGTCAATATTCCTTTCGCCATTCAGCCGATCCAACGCGCCTTCGAATCTGTCCCCCAAGAGGTTCGCGATGCAGCGGCCTGTTGTGGCATGAGTCCCTTAAAAATACTCTTCAAAATTGAACTGCCTCTGGTGTGGCCTGGGGTATTAACCGCACTAGTGCTGTGCTTCTCCCATGTCTTGGGAGAATTCGGTGTGGTCTTGATGATGGGCGGTAATATTGCTGGTGAGACGAAGACCGTGGCTATCTCAATTTACGACAGTGTGCAGGCATTTGACTTTGCCAGCGCCGGGCAGATGTCCTTAGTGCTGCTACTATTTGCCATCACAGTGCTTGCGCTGACGACAAGCATGTCGAGAAGATTAGGGAGAGCGCATGGCTCGAGACATAGTTAATTCAACTTGGCTTGATGCTCAGTTTCCTTCCCGTGTGCTCGAGCAAATAAGGGAGAGGGTATAGTGCAAGACATTGCCGACCTTTACTGTCGCATCAAACAAGAGAAACATATCAAGCTAGATGCCGAATTTACCTGTAAGGCGGGTGAGATGTTGGCGGTTGTCGGCCCTTCTGGCGGCGGGAAATCGACCTTACTACGTATGATTGCCGGCCTCAATCAGCCTGAATCGGGCGAGATACATTATGGGGACCGAGTCTGGTATGACAGTGATAAAAAGCTAAGTCTATCACCCCAGCGGCGGCATTTAGGCTATGTGCCCCAGCATTTTGGTTTGTTTCCTAATTTAACCGCCATGGAAAATGTGGTGGCCGCACTGGATCATATTCCCAAGTCGGAACGTAAGCCTAGGGCTAAAGAGTGGCTCGAACGGGTGAATTTGCATGGTTTGCCGGATCGTTTACCCGCAAATCTATCGGGTGGTCAGCGTCAGAGGGTCGCACTGGCGAGGGCTCTGGCCCGAGAACCTTCGGTATTATTACTCGATGAGCCTTTCTCTGCAGTCGATAGGGAAACCCGCGAACGCCTCTATTTAGAGCTGGCCAGGTTAAAAGAGCAGTTGGCTATTCCTGTGATAATGGTGACTCACGATCTTAACGAGGCTTTGCTGTTGGCGGATAAAATGATTCTTATCAGTCAGGGAAAGATGCTGCAACAAGGTCGACCCCATGATGTATTAGTGCGTCCTCGCAACGAAGCCGTGGCCAAGCAAATGGGGCTACGTAACATTTTCGATGCCTGTGTGATAGCTCAGGAAGAAGAGCGACAGATAACTTGGCTTAAATTTGGTGAGCACCTCATTGCCAGTACCTATTTTGAACATCTGGATGTGGGAGCTAAGGTGCGCTGGGTTATTCCCAATCAAGGGGTGAGATTCAATTCGATCAAGAAAGGCCGACTGTGCAAAAGTTTCAATAAGCTGGATATCACCATAGAGTCTATGTTGACCATGGGCGAAAGCGTCAGGATCATCGCGAGTGTGAGAGGAGTTCGCCACCAGATCAACGCCGAGGTGCCTCTCTATCTTGCGCAAAAACTTGAGCTGGTTAAAGGTGTAGAAACGACAGTGGCACTCAAGTCTGAACTCATTCATATCTTAGAGCCTGCTTAGGGCCTGTTATTTTTCATGAAAGGTAAACAGGCTCTAGCACCTATCTTTATGATCAAACATTAATCTTGATTCCATCAGGGCTTTATAGTCATTCGCCTAAAATTGGCATTAACTAAAAGGGGATCAAGTCATGTATAAGAAATTTACTGGTTCAATTATTTTATCCTGTGTACTCACGCTACCTGCGTTTGCGGCATACAATGGCCCGGGGGTAAGCACCCAAGCAAAAAATGCTGCCGATGCCAGTAAGGCTAAAGATGACACTCCAGTGGTACTGACGGGTCATCTGATAAAGAGTTTGGGTGATGAGAAATACCTGTTTCGCGATGATTCGGGGAAAGTCGAAGTCGAGATCGATAATGCTCTCTGGCGTGACATCGAGGTATCTAGCGACACCACAGTCACTTTGAAAGGCGAGGTTGATGATGATTGGCAAGGTATTGAAATTGAGATTGACAGCATAGAGTTAGTGGCGGAATAACCGATTGTGTCCGGTCAGTTCATTTGGGTTAAGTTCTGTCGAGTTCATTTTTATTGAGCTTATTTCTTGAATCGTAGCTGCTTCAATGTGTGAAGCTGATAGCAAGATTTCCTAGGTTAATCATCGACGAGTTAGATTGAATTAACTGTTCTTGATTTAATGCGATAAGATAGCAATATCGTAGATTTTACTGGAGGAGCCATGGCTCGTTGGTTAGTTGGTTTAGTGCTCATTTCATCATCAGGTTTTTCGGTAGCAGCTTGGGCCGAAACATCGATTCTTGAACTACTTTCCGATGAGGGAAACCTCACTCCCCAGGCATTTTTATTACAAGTTGAGCAAGAGTATCCTGGCATCATCTCAGAGTTTGAGATAGATGTGGTAAATGGTGAGCTCATCTATGAGTTGAGTATGATAGATACCAGCGCCGAGACCATTACCGAATTTGAATTCAGGGCTAAAGACGGACGCTTGGTAACACAGGAAGTCGCAAGATTAGAAGCCGACGATCGCGATGAACTCATCGCCGTTAACTTGATGGAAGATAAATCACTGACTTTCTACACCCTGGTGGATAAGGCCATGAAAGACAAACAAGCATTTATACTCGAAGCACAACTGGATCATGATCTCGGCATCAGTTATTTGGAATTGAAACTTATCAATGTCGATGGTAAGAGTAAATTAGCCTTCGATATTAAGACTCTACGCCCTTTACCTCTGCTTAAATGGAACTAAGTTACTACCATGAAAATTTTACTCGTTGAAGATGATACGACCACAATCGAATATGTGGTTAAAGGATTTATTGAGCAGGGGCACAATATAGAGACGGCCAGTGATGGCCATCAAGGTTTGCTGCTTGCCACTAGCATGAAATATGATCTGGTGATCTTGGATCGTATGCTGCCCCAGCTTGATGGACTCAAGTTACTGGCTGCCTTAAGGGCTACGGGTAGTCAGACTCCGGTGTTAATCCTGTCTGCACTCAGCCATGTGGACGAGAGAGTCAAAGGCTTACGTGCCGGTGGTGATGATTACATGACTAAGCCATTTGCCTTCTCTGAGCTATTGGTACGAGCCGAAAAATTAATGCAGCGAGGCTTATCCCAGCCAACAGAGACCGAATTATCGGTAGGCAACCTGGTGATGGAACTGCTAACCCGTAAGGTGACGCTAGATGGTAGCGAGCTTATGTTACAGCCTAAGGAGTTCCAGCTACTCAAGTATTTGATGGAGCACCCTAATCAGGTGATCAGCCGTACTTTACTGTTTGAAGCAGTATGGGATTATCACTTCGATCCTCGCACCAATGTTATCGATGTACACATAGCTAAGCTCAGACGTAAGTTTGAAGAACTGGGCTTCGGTGAGTTGATCGAGACCGTCAGAGGTGCTGGCTATCGCCTCCGTGAAGGGCATTAAGCCATACCAGAGTAGTGCGTGGCGCATTACCATTATTTTTTCTGCTCTTGTGACTCTGATTATCGGTACCTTGCTGTTTGGCATGTACCGCCAATTAATGAATGAGCAGGAGTTGCAAACAGATCAACATCTCGCGTCTGAAAAGGCGCGCTATCAGCAGATGGCGCTGACGCTAGACCGCAGAAGTTTCGGTATTCAAGTTAAAACTGCCGATCCCAATACCGCCTTAGTGGTATGGCGTAACTCATTCGATCTCGTGGGCGCGTTAAGCTTGATCCCCGACGATATGCCGCTCTTGCCCCTGACCCGTGAGTTTCCTATCCTAACTGGTGGCCCGGATAAGCTACATATTTTGACCGGTGGCCTGGTGGTCACTCGTTATGGGCCGGTATTGATTGCGACCCGTACCGATCAATTAGGCACTCTTATTGAGCGCTTCGTCAATGTGGCAATTACGGCCCTGATGTTGACAATTGTGCTTACTTTGGCGCTAGGTTACCTGTTTTCTAAGGCGATTTTGCGTAGGTTGGTGCAATATAACCGATTGAGTCGATTGATTGAGAAAGGCGAATACTCTACACGCCTACCTGTGAGTTGGCGTCAAGATGAGTTCGATATGTTGGCACGAAAATTTAACGGTGTACTCGATACGCTGGAGAATAACCTGACTGCAGTTCGTGGAGCGACGGATAATATTGCCCATGATCTCAGAACGCCGCTTTCTCATCTAAGGATCGGTTTGGAACAACTTCCGGACAAGACCTCACAGGAGTTACCCGAAGCCTGCGCTATCTTGACTGAAGAGCTAGATCACTGTCTGGCGACGTTCGATGCCATGTTGTCTCTGACACGGATAGAAGAGGGCCAGCAGACGTTGGAACTACAGGATCTGAGCATCAAGGATATGTGTGAAGATCTATTCGAGATGGCTGAGGCGATGGCCGAGTTGAATCAACAGAAGCTATTACTCTCGACGGGGGAAGATATTAAGGTGACGGGGGATAAGTATCTGCTGTTTCAGGCACTATTTAATCTGGTGGATAACGCGATCAAGTATGCCGGTGATGGCGCGACTATAGAGATAGTGCAAGCGGGTAGAGAGATTCAGATCCGTGATAATGGACCTGGAATTCCTAACGAGGCAACAGAAAAAGTATTCGAACGCTTGGTACGGCTTGATCCGAGTCGACATAATAAGGGCACGGGCCTAGGTCTGTCTTTGGTGAAAGCGATACTCGCCAGACATAATGCCAAGGTGACGCTCAGCGATAACCAGCCTGGTTTAGTGGTCCGTATTAACTTTTAAGTGCCTGCCGTGTGACAGCTACAAGCTTCTTAAGTTTTGTCGGTTTAGTAGTAAGGTAATGATAGAGAATGGGAAAAACAATGGGTGCTAGTCAATGTATCAAATAGTCGCCGATGAAGATGATTTCTTAGTGATCGCTAAATCTGCCAATGTTCATTTTCATAGCCAAGATGGCTCTGCCGGGGTGATGGCAAGATTGGAGCAAGATCTGGTTATCAAGCTCTACTCTGTGCATAGGCTAGATAGTCTGACTTCGGGACTACTCCTGTTTGCTAAAAGCAGTCGCGCTGCGGCTGAATTCACCGAGCTATTTACCCAGCATAAGGTACAAAAATACTATGTTGCCTTAGCTAAGGGGAAACCGAAGAAGAAACAGGGTTGGGTGGTTGGCGATATGGCCAAATCCAGACGTAGCATGTACAAGCTGCTGCGCACCACAGAAAATCCGGCGTTAACGCAATTTTTCTCTCAATCTGTGGCCGAGGGTCTACGCTTGTATCTGCTAAAGCCTTTAAGCGGTAAAACTCACCAGCTTAGAGTCGCCTTGGCAAGCATAGGAGTCCCTATCTTAGGGGATAAACTTTATGGAGGCGCAGAATCTGATAGAGGTTATCTGCATGCCTTTAGCTTAAGTTTTAGCTTTGGTGGTAAGGAGTATCGATACTTGAGTTACCCATCACAAGGAGAGGCATTTACCGCTGCGGATACCATAAAGCAGTTGCAAATATGGTCTGAGCCTGAGAAATTAAGCTGGCCTAAACGAAAATGATGTTATTAAGGGAGAATTTTTCATGGATACAAATAAACTACTGCTAATTATCATTGCGATTCTATTGCCACCTGTTGCAGTATTTTTAAAGTCGGGTGTGGGCAAAGATCTGCTTATCAACATCATCTTATGCATACTCTTCTTCATTCCTGGTTTACTGCATGCATTATGGGTCGTGACTAAGTAGTTTCAGCTTTGAACAGGCTAAATGGTTTGAAAGAGAACAAAAACGCAGCCATTGGCTGCGTTTTTTATTGATGATGGCCTAGGTTCTAGAATGGCATGGTGAAACCGATTGTGGCTGTGCGGCCCATTCCCTTAAAGTAGCGGGTGTCTTTACCTACTGTCTGAGAATAGTAAGTGTAGTAATCTTCATTTAACAGGTTTTGAATGCCTATGCTCAGGGTGCCCTTGTACACTGGAATCGCAACAGATGCATCCACGGTAGTGTAGCCATCGAATCTCGAATAGATCTCATTACTGGCATCTTTGAAGTCTTTGTCCATAAAGAAATTCGCCTGAACCCGAGTCGAGATATCGTTGTCGAAGTTATGAGTCCAGAACAAGTTGATGCGATTAGGTGAGATATTCGCGCCGTCCAGGTCGGTATCGACACTCTGATCGTCGTTTGAATCATACTCGCCATTTTGAATCGCGATATTAACGCCGACGTCATCATTGTCACCGATATAGGCGGTGATATTAGATTCTATGCCTTCGATAATACTCTTCTCGCGTTTAACCACGAATGAGCCGCTGCCATCCTCTTTCTCTACCATACGACTGCCGTAGTCGGTCGATGAGCGATAAAAGGCGATCTTGGCGATGAAATGTTCTCCCTGATAGTCTGCACCAAACTCTATGTTGTCTGTGACTATCGGTGTTAGGGCGAGTGAGTCATCGATACTCGGATTTTCATCCGGGAAGCTATCGCCGTCACGTAGGACACGGCCGATATCCGGCATGCCGAAGCCCTGGTTGAAGCTAGTGTAGAGTCGAATCGATGGGTTTATCTGGTATGAAGCGCCTATATTAAACAGGGTCTCATTGAAGTCAGGTGAGCCTCCCTCAATCTCTTTGTCGCCATAGCCATACATGGTCTTATAGTCATCGACCTTGAGTTTGGCATATTCGTAACGCACACCACCTGATAGGGTCAGGTTTTCGATAAGGTCATAATCAAGCTGAGCAAAGGGCGCGATATTTTCGTAGGTGCTTTCAGGAACCCAAGAGGCGCCGCTAACCAGCATATCCTGCTCTGTGGTATCCCTGAATATATCTATACCGTACGCTAGATTCATGCCTGAGTCGGCGATGTTGTTGGCGATCATTGAGGCTTTCATGCCCCACTTAACAGACTTGTTGCGGGACTGCTCATAATAGAGAGATTCACCATTAGCGCCGGTGCCGCAGACGGTGACTTGATCGCTGCCTTCCATGCTAGGGTCGTAAAAGTCAGACCAACAACCACCACCGTATACGGCTTCGAAATTTTGATTGAAAAATTGCAAGTGGAGCTGCTGACCAGCAATATTTTCATGGGTGTAGGTCAGGCTAGTGGTGGTCACTTGATTGTTGGCTGCTTCCCAAGGTTGCTCTTGCTTGATGGCACCAGTGGGAATATCGTTTTCTTTGTCACCGGTCACGGCCATATAGTCGCCGTTGTTTTCCATATTATAGTGATTAACCATCAGCTCCAGACGAGACTCATCGAAGTTATGCCCTAGCTTGATGAAGAAGTCGGCACTCTGACTGTCCATGGACTCGCCTTGGGTGGTGTCGACGCCGATCATCTGATCGTTCGCATCGTAATAGACGCCATTGTTGCGATAGCTGACAGAGCCTATCATATCTAACTGGTCTGACTCACCGGAGAAGGAGTAACTGGTGCCGAAGCTGATGCCATCTGATTCTAAATTATTTGGCACTGTGACATCGAAACTCACTTGATGCTCATTGTTGCCGGTAGGCTTCTTAGTTATATAGTTGATGATGCCACCCTGTGCACCTAGGCCATGCATGGCATTGGCGCCATGGATGATTTCGATACGTTCTATCATGGCGGGATCGATAGTTTGGCCCGAACGACCACCACTACGAAGCGGGTTAGATTGAGGCACTCCATCTATCATGATCAGTGGCGGACGGCCCCTCAGGGTTTCACCTGTATTACTCATCTTCTGACGACTGGGAGAGAAGCTAGGGGCCAAGTTACCGATAATTGTCGATAGATCTTTAGTGGTTCTGAACTGCTGCTCCAACTGCTCTCTGTCGATAATGGTGACCGTATTCGGAATGGCACTGACTGGCTTGCCCATACGGCTGGAGGTCACTGTAATGACTTCTATATCGGATTCTTCTGCTGTCACAAGATTTGGTGTTATTGCGCTGGCAATAGATAGCGCTATCAATGATGTTGTAAACTTCATGCTTAGTCATCCCGGTAAAAACTAGATAACACTATTTAAGCGAAGGATTTTATTATTAGACGCTAAGTGTAAATCTATTGTAAATGATAATGATTTGTATTGCTCGTTAGTGTAGAGGCTGGTTTTCTTGCTGTCTATCCGTGTGCCGATTATTAATCGAAAAAGGTGAGAGTTGTGATTTACATCTCTGATAATGCTGAATTAAGTCGTTAGTTGTAGTGGTTTTGTAAATGTTTTCTTGGGGGAGGTGTTGTTGGTTTGAACTGGTTTGGGTATATAATACCAAACCTTGATAATAGGCTGGGCTGTAAAAAGATGAACCGGACAAAAAAGATAACTCTGAATTTCAAGAAAAAAGCGAAAAAGGCCAATGCTAAATCGTACTCAAGCAATAAGCCGAAATATATATCCAAAGCCGAGCGAGATCGTTTAGCTGAGAAAGAATCAACTGAAACCGATATAGAGCAGGGTGCAGATATAGGGTCTAAACCAGTTTTCTAGACCCGATATTCTAGTCCCCTATTAACCTAAACTTCCCTTTTGAGCTTAATGTCAGCTCAGAAATCTTAAGATTTTTTTGTTCAATCGTGTTTAAAATGTTCAAATTAGGCATAACATACGCTCAGCCCCATTAACACTCGGGGGAAATCATACTCAAGATGCATGATTTTTGCATTTTTCTTCAATAAACTTCTCTTTTTCAGTATTCACTAATGTCCCATATAAGGTGATCTGTGGCACAATGTGCCGCTTCTAATCTCATCTGCGAGAATTAATCTGATTATTCATCGCAGACAGAATAGTGGGCATAGTTTTCGTTACCTATCCCCCTTATTTGCATCACTACCAAGTTTTGTATTGAGGTCGTAATGAAAGTTTTGTTCATCCCAAAAGGAGTTTCATGAATACAGTTTATTCTATAGGCGAACTTGAGTCGTTTTTAGTGGCGATTTTAGTGCTTTTTATCGGGCACTCAGTTAATCGCCATGTCGCTTTCTTTAGAAAGTACAATATTCCTGAGCCTATTGTCGGCGGCCTTATCGTCGCAACTATCATCACTGTCTTACATTTCAACAATATCTCGTTGGAATTTACCCTGTCGATGCAAAATACCTTGATGCTGATGTTTTTCAGTACCGTTGGACTGGCAGCGAGTTATAAATTGCTGCTTAAAGGTGGCAGTAAGGTGTTTATCTTCTTGGGGATCGCCTCTCTCTATATCGTTATTCAGAATGCCGTCGGCGTGAGTATGGCTGCCGCCTTGGGCTTAGAGCCCCTGATGGGCTTGATAGCCGGTTCCATTACACTTTCGGGTGGCCATGGCACTGGTGCTGCTTGGGCACAAACCTTCTCTGAAGACTATGGCATTAATACCCTAGAGTTTGCTATGGCTGCTGCGACCTTTGGTTTGGTCATGGGCGGGATCATAGGTGGTCCAGTGGCCCAGAGGCTGATTAACAAAAATAATCTTGTTTCCTCATATGGTGTCGGTGGTAATCACCATAAAGATCACCCCGATCTAGTGACTTATGATCAGTTAGAAGAGGATAGGGTTACCGCTAAGAGTATTCTTGAGGTCCTGTTTATCCTGCTGTTTTGTGTGGCCGGGGCTAAGTGGATAGGCACTCTGGTGGCGACAATGGATATTAGTTGGCTAAAAATGCCTGACTTTGTCTACGCCCTGTTCATCGGTGTGGTGATCACTAACATCACTGAGGTATCTCGCGGCTATAAGATTAACAGTGAATGCGTCGATATCTTAGGTACGGTCTCACTGTCATTGTTTCTGGCTATGGCACTGATGAATCTTAAGCTATGGGAGATATTCGATCTGGCGATTCCCCTGCTGATCATCCTTATGGTGCAGACCGTGATTTTGGCTCTATTTGCCTATTTCGTGACTTTTCGCCTGATGGGCAGCAATTACGACGCCGCGGTAATGGCGGGTGGTCATTGTGGTTTCGGCATGGGGGCGACGCCTACTGCCGTGATGAATATGGGAGCTCTAGTGACCAGAACGGGTCCATCACCTCAAGCCTTTATGGTGGTTCCTATTGTTGGCGCCTTCTTCATCGATATCGTTAATGCGATTATCTTGCAGGGCTATATAAGCTTCATCGTTTAAGGTTACCGATACCTAACTCCCTTGTTTGAGGGAGTTTATCTTTTTAGATTCATCTTTCTCTGCACTTTCAGTTTATCTTCCTCATTTCACCATGCCAGCTCAATCGACCACTGCCGTTAGCCTTCAATTCCTTATGTTTTTATTTATTCTGTTTAAAAATAAAATCATGCAATCAAAATTATCTGCTATTCGTTATAGGGGTGAACACTTCACTTTCTATAAAGGACTGAACTAGATGAAATCTTCAAATAAAGCGCTTGGTTTAACTGTGGCAGGTATTTTGGCCGCCGGTCTTTCCGTCGGTGCCAATGCGGTACCGGATCAACCTACCGAATGGGAGAAATGTGCTGGTATTGCCAAAGCTGGTGCCAATGATTGTGGTGCACTGGATGGCAGCCATGGCTGTGCGGGCCAGTCTAAGGCGGACAACTTACCCAATGAATGGGTGTATGTACCTTCCGGCACCTGTGACAAGATCACTGGCGGTGAAGTTAAAGCAGTCAAGCCGGCTAAATCTTAATGAGTCGGGGAGTCTGAGTGGCGCCGGCATTGGCCTGCGTCTCCCCCATGTGCAGCAGATCTTGGCTGCCGATGAGACCGATATTCCCTGGCTCGAGGTGCTGGTTGATAACTGGCTCGTCGAGGGAGGGCTAAATAAGCATATGCTGGAGGCTATAGCAGAGCGCTATCCAATAGTTCTGCATAGCGTCGGTCTGTCTCTTGGCGGCCCTGCACCAATCGATTTTAGCTATCTGCAGCAAGTTAAAGCTTTAAAGCAGCAGACCGGAGCCCTCTGGTATTCAGAGCATGCCAGCTTCTCGGGTAATGCTAACCTCAAGGTTCCAGATCTTCTTCCTTTGCCCTATACCCAAGAAGCCGTTGAGCACCTTAGTCGGCGTATTATTCAGGTGCAGGATTTTATGGGTGAAAGAATTCTGCTGGAAAACGTGTCTACCTATGTGAGTTGTCAATTTAATGAGATGACTGAGGGGGAGTTTATTGCCGCGGTAGCCCAAGAAGCCGATTGTTACTTGCTGCTGGATATCAATAATGCCTTTGTCACCAGCAAAAACCTTAATCAGGATATGCAGGCATTTATGGATGTGATTCCGGTAGAGCGAGTCAAGCAGATACATCTTGCGGGTTTTCATGACAAGGGAGACTACCTGCTCGATGCCCATAATCATCCTGTGGATGAAAGAGTGTGGCAGGCTTTTAAACAATTCATTGCCCAAAATGGCCATATTCCCAGTATGATCGAATGGGACAGTGATTTACCTCCTCTCGAGAGGCTGTTAGCCGAACGGTTGATCGCGGCAGAAATTTTAGATGCAGCTCTTGTTACTGAGCCAGAGTTGTCGAATAGAGGAGGAAAGCGATGCGCCTAGCTCAGTGGCAAGAGTCCTTCATCAACGCCTTGAGACAAGGGGGAAGTGATAAGGGACTATTGTCCTTAGTCGATCCAGTTCTGGCGAGTCGACTGGATGTGTATCGTAACAACTCATTACAGGCGCTAACCGCAGCGCTATCGATCTCCTTTCCCATCTGCCAACAATTAGTCGGCGAGGTCTGTTTCTCTCGGCTCGCGCGGGACTACATTCAAACCCACCCCATGCTAGACAGTAACTTGAACTGCTATGGTGAAGCTTTTCCTCTGTTTTTGCATGGGATCACAGCAAGGCGGCCAGAATTTGAAAAGGTGCGATATTTGGCTGAGGTCGCTAGGCTGGAGTGGTCATTACAGCTTAGCTACTACGCCGCAGATAATCTTGACTGCCAGCTGATAGTTCAAATGGCGGAGTTGGCCGAGGAGCAACATCAAGATGTCGTTATGCAGCTCAGGCCGGATATCTTTATTCTGGAGTCTAGTTTCCCACTTTATGAGATCTGGCTAGCTCATCAGCATGAGCCTTCATCAATAGATAACTCAGATACCGAATATTTTCTGAGTGTATCTCGAGACCCGTTTAAACCTCAGGTTAATCTCCTATCTGAGCAAGACTTTAGGCTTCTGGATGCCATCGCTTGTGGTGAGAGCCTAGGAGAGATGACACAGAGAGGACTCGATATGAGTAGCTTGCCACAATGGATAGCCAGAGGCTGGGTGTGTGGATTTATCGTACGGGAATGGGTGTAAATGCTGACTCGAGAGCAGCTGCAAGGCCTATATAGGTACAGCTTCTGTTTGACTGCCGATCGTGGACGCGCCGAAGACCTGTTACAGACCTCCTTGGAAAAATGGCTCAGATGCGGCAAAGTGCCCGAGTATTCCCATGCCTATATCCGCAAGATTATTCGGAATCAGTTTGTCGATGAGTGTCGACGCCTGAATCGGATCGCCTTCGAGCCCATCGATGAGCATGGGCCAGTCCTCTTAGATGAGACTTCGTTAGAGTCACTGCATATCCAACATCGACTTATCGAGCAAGTATTTGAATTATTAAATGCCGCGGAGAGAGAGGTGCTCTATCTATGGGCCATAGACGGTTATACTGCCGCCGAGATCGGCGAGGCGCTTGATCAGCCAAGGGGCACTGTCTTGTCCAGATTACATAGAATAAAACAGAAAGTTGCCGAAGTTAGCCTAAGTCGTGGCTGGCTTAAAGAGGCATCATCATGAGTAACTTAGGCTCAGGAAGTATGGACGTTTGCTTCAAACAAGCGGCGAAGTCGTATATTGAGCAGGAATCACTCGATGATGAGCAGCTAGCTAAGTTTGAGCTGCTGCTTGCCGGGCACCTCGAAGAACAGAGCACAAGAAACCTTGAACAAACAGGTGCCTTAAGGGCCGGCCATCATTCGAGTAAGCCGGCATATATCAGTGAACAGCTTCAGGAATATGGGTCAACAAGGAGTCACCTAAAAGCCAATAGAGGAAAATATTCCTTATTAGCCCTCACGGCGAGTCTGGTCTTGGTATTTATGCTGAGTGTGAATTTTTATCCTGGCTCCCGGTATATTAGCTGGAAGATCGCCGACGAAGTTGCCATGAACCATATCAAGATGAAGCCTATGGAACTGAAATCGGATCGATTGGCTCCCCTGCGTGATTATTTTACCCAACTCGATTTCTCTGTTGTGCGCTCCGAACTGTTTGCTAAGAAAAATTACACCATGTTAGGTGGGCGCTACTGCTCGATTCAAGGGGTTACGGCAGCGCAGATCCGTTATCGAACGGATAAAGGGCAGAAGGTCACTTTGTATGAGGTCGCCTATGATCCTAAGCTCTATGGTGATATACCTAAAATAGAGCAAGGAGAAGCGCCACTATCGATAGATGTTAAGGGGGTCAGTGTCTCACTTTGGGTCGAAAAAGGCTTGCTGATGGCCGAAGCCAAGAACCTTGATTAAAGCGGGAAAAACTTAGTTTCCAGTGCCTGCCAGCTTTTCTCGTCGCTACAATCTGGAACGTGTTGCAGCATGTAGTTCATGTCACCTGTGTGTCTTAACAGGCTGAGCATCATCATGTGTTGCTGTAAGCGGGTATCTCGTTTGCCTTGATAACCGTAACCATCGAGATAGGCGTGGAATATTCTGGGCTCACCCAGGGCGAGTAGTAATGCTGGTGAGGTAAATTCAAACACAGGATCAGGGCAGGCTAGGGCATCACCAAAATCTATGATCCCGGTGAATCGATACCGCCCCTCGTGCTTGTTAACCAATAAGTTACCCGGATGCAGATCTGTATGTATCAGGTGTGCATCGGATTTATTAAGGCTGGTAGCCAATTTATCTGTATGCCGGGCAAGGTAGGCATTTAACTCTTCAAGTAAAGGCTCTGGCAGGCCTTGTCTCTTACGTTTCTCATGGCATTTATCGATTTGTAATCGGATAAAGTCTGGCCAATCCAGCCTTAAGCCTTCGATGCTTTGCTCGGGGAGCCGATGTAACTGTTTACTGAAGTGACCCAGCTCCAGTGCGATATCGCATCGTTCCTCGACAGAAAGCTCTGTGAGTACAGATGAGAGCATGACGCCATCTAGCTTCTCTATCACCAGGTAGAGCCAATTGTCGACATCCCCGAAGTAAAACAGCTTAGGTACCTTGACCCCCAATCTGTGCTGGTTGAGTAACTTGAGGCTCAGGTATTCGCTCTGATACTGTACATGAAAGTTAGGCGCTAAAAGTTTAACGATAAAGGATTTATTAGCCTTATCTAAGTCTCCGGCACTCGAAGTTTGAGTCAACTCGAAGACAGGGTTAGTGCCTTCGAAGTTTTGACTCATATGGATAGCATTTATGCCATGCCTGATACAGATAGTGTCGAGAACGGGGCGCCAATCATCTAAAATCCAGTTATCGCTGATATCACAAGCCAACTCATAGGAGGGATCTCTTGGTAATCTCGGCATCTGGTCTGATGGTCCTTTTTATTCGAGTGAATATTAACTCGTTGGCTTAGTCTGTTTATGATCACGCCTGAATAGCTTCCACTCATCTAGGGCTTCGCCACTTGGCAAGGTACAAATGCTTGTAGATAATTCTAGTTTTCCATCTAGAGATTCGCAATAGACAGAGGCTGGATTGGCGATACCTATCTGAGGCTTAGTCTGTTTGTGATCACGCTTTAGAAGCTCCCACTGATCCAGGGCTTCGCCATTTGGCAGAGTACAGACACCAGTAGGAAGATCTAACTTTCCATCGACAGATTCGCAATAGACAGAGGCTGGATTGGCGATACCTATTTGAGGCTTAGTCTGCTGATGATCACGCTTGAATAGCTCCCAATGTTCTATAGCTTCGCCGCTTGGCAAGGTACAGACACCCGTAGGAAGATCTAGCTTTCCCTGAAGAAACTCACAATAAGCGGCGGCTGGATTCTCTGAGGCGGGGTTGGCTAGTGCAACCACTGTGTCGACGGCAGTTACTACCACCTTGTCTGTGAATGCCTGGGTTTCTTCTGCTGTGGCTGGTTTATCTTGATTGCAGGCACTAAGCATTAGGGCGCTGGCAATAAGCAGGGTAATTGAGGCTGGTTTAATCATATCCTTCGATTCTCCGTTGAAGAGCTGAATTACTAATTTATGCTGTTAGTAACGAGTCATATCCATAAAAGGGTTAATTTTCTGCTTGTTTTGGGGGGATTAATTCATTCAATACAGAAAATAGCCATCAGTTTTATGGATTTACTTTAACCCAGAAGTGAGTTAATCGACAAGGATACGGAATATCATAAAGAAGCTGTGAATATGGCTGCAGTTTTTCTTGATTCTGGTGAGAGGCTCGGGAGCTTGAATGTCTTTTTATAAATGCTCGTGTATAAAAGGCTTTGTAAGAGTCGGCTCTGAGGTATTAGCGTGAGTGCTAATACCTCTAAGTAGGCCTATGTATCTGGGCTATTACTATTTTATTATCCAGTAAGCAGGTCACATCTGGGTATCTTGTTTGAACATGGCTGCCATTAATTGATACTGGCTAGATAGGTTGTCAGTACGGGTCAGTCCATTTTCATCGCTCACCTGAATTACAGGGTTTTTAATGAAATCTCGCGCTTCATTCTGTGTCATCAGTTCGGGTAGTGTCACTGTGTACTTGACTCCTTCCTGTGCCGCTACATTCAAAAATAGTGGCTTAGACTTGACTAGTGCACCCGAGTCGTCGGCGTTGAAGGCGAAGTCTTCGATATATCTGAGTTTTATCAGGTTCTGGCCTTGGGCTAATTTGAACTCCTGGGCATTAGCAACTTTAATTCCGTTAATCTCAGATACTTGCATACTGCTTGGCATTGAGAGGCTCGCGGCAAACGCCGAAGTTGAAGAGATTGCGATCACGGCAGATAAGATAGTTTTAGTCAGTAAGTTCATAGTTAACTCCAGATATTATTCGTAAGCTTTCAGTTAGTAGCGACTGGGTTGTTAACCCGTTGAAAGCAGAATAATGTCTCCCTCTAGGGGAAGGTCAAAGAGTTTTTTCATTTTTTTTAGATTAAATTTTTAGTGCCTGCTAGAACCTAGAACTATTCAAGCTTAGCCACAGATCTCACAGTTTACCTGTTTACCTAGTTTCATCTCGCGGAACTCCATGGTCATGGCATCTATCATTAATATGCGTCCCAGCAGAGGCTTACCCATCTTAGTGATCACCTTGATGGCCTCGACTGCCTGCAGGCAACCTATCATACCGACGACGGGGGCGAGTATGCCAGATTCGACACAGGTGAGATGCTGCTCACCGAAGAGCTTGCTAAAGCAGTGATAGCAGGGATGCTCATCCTGATAATCGAATACCGTCACTGTGCCTTCCATGCGAATAGCGGCGGCGGAAACGAGTGGAACCTTATGCCTGAAGCAGCTGCTATTGAGTTGTTCACGTACCGCCACGTTATCTGTGCAGTCCAATACCAAGCCATGTTGAGCAACTAGCTTGTCTATCTCGGTATCGTCCAGCACAGCATCGATGATATCTATCTGAATATGAGGGTTGAGTCCATTTAGGGTTTCTCTGGCTGACTCGACCTTAGCTTGACCGATATTCTTGTCTTGATGTAGCACTTGCCTCTGCAGGTTGGATAACTCGACGGTATCGAAATCGACCAAAGTCATGTGCCCCACACCAGCTACCGCAAGATATTGGCTGGCGGCGCAGCCCAGGCCTCCGGCACCGATAATCAGCATCTTAGCGAGTTTGAGCTTCTCCTGGCCTTCGAAATCCATCGCCTTGATAGAGATCTGGCGACTGTATCTAAGCATCTCACTGTCAGACAAGATCTCATCGTTATTGGGTGTCGAACTCATATCTGTTTTCCTGATGCTTGTCTTGGTTAGAAATAGGCTAGGGATCAGCTAGCCATGTCATCGTTTAAGCTAACTGCTAGCAATCGCTTAATTAGCAAAGGACTGAATTGAAAGGCTCAACCGTAACGATCGTACCGTCTGAGGTATCGCCTTGCTCTTGGCTAAGTATGACGAAGCAGTTCGCTAAGCTCATGGAGGTGAGCATGCCTGAGCCTTGGCCCCCAGTTAAGCTGACTTCGAATTCACCCTTATCATCTTGGCTTAAGATGCCGCGCTGATATTCTACACGTCCAGGATATTTACGCAGATCTCCCTTCAATGTGGCCTTTAGTTGTAGTGGCTTGGTCTGGGGGAGTCCCTGCATCTTGATGAGCAGAGGCCATACTAGCTTGTAGAAGGTCACCATGGAGGATACCGGATTACCTGGCAGGCCACAGAAGACGGCTTTACCTAGCTTACCGAAGGCGAAGGGCTTACCTGGTTTGATGGCCAGCTTCCAAAACGTGATTTCACCCACTTCATCGAGTACTTGTTTAGTATAATCGGCATCTCCTACGGAGACTCCACCCGAGGTGAGCACCATATCGGCATTGGCTGAGGCATTTCTGAATGCTTCACGTATCGCTTCGGGATCGTCTTTAACCACGCCCATATCGATCCATTCGACGTTGGCTCGGCTGAGTAGCCCACGAATGCTGTATCGGTTCGAGTCATAGATCTGGCCTGGGGCCAACTCTGTTCCTACGGGTCTAAGTTCATCTCCGGTAGAGAAGAAGGCGACTTTTACCTGGCGTGTCACACGTATTTGGTTGGTGCCTATGGTGGCTAGCACGCCGAGTTCGGCGGCGCCAATCAGAGTGCCGCTGACTAATACCTTGCCACCTGTTGTAACTTCTTCGCCACGATAGCGCACGTTGGCTCCTATGGCTTTAGGGGACTCGATAAAGATAGCCATCTCCTTCGCTTCGACCTTCTCATGCATCTGCACGGTATCGTAGCCCACGGGCAGAGGTGCACCTGTCATGATGCGAATGCAGGTATTAGGTTTCGCTTCTCCCTCGAATGGATGGCCTGCGAAGGACTGCCCAATTAAATTTAGGCTCTCATTGTTGGCAAGATCTTCGAAGCGAAAGGCGTAACCGTCCATGGACGAGTTATTGAAGGGAGGCAGGTCTATGCTAGATGCTAAGTCTTCGGCCAATACTCGTCCTAGCCCTTGGGAAAGTTGCACGACTTCTGAGTCTTCCAGTGGATTCACTTGCTCGAGTAGTAGTGCAATCGCTTTATCTGGATGCATGAGGCTAGGTTGAGAGCATGGATCGGCTTTAGTGGGCATCTGGCTACCTTATGAGGAATTTATAATTTCACGTAAAAATACGCGACATTAGTAAAAGCGAAAGTTAGCGGACATTATGCCACGCTGATATCAGAAGACTATGATCTCAACGTCAGTTTTTCATTCGTGTTTTTATAATGTGAAATTGAGACAGTGGAAGATGGCATTAAGTTGCTAGTTCCTAGTTCCTAGTTCCTAGAACCTAGATTTCTAGGAACTTATCTCAAGTTGCCGTAGCAAGTTTACTTCCGGGGATAGCCTGTTGCTTCACCTGTTGTCCATCTTGTAATGTCTCCGCGCCACGGATCACCACAGTGTCACTATCGGTTAGCTCGCCGTTGACCGCTATCCACTCGCCTTCTCCATCGCCTAGCTCTACCGGGATCTTCACTGCCTTGTTGTCTGCATTTATTTTAAATACATAGGCCCCTGTTGAGCGCAGTATAATTGCATCTCTAGGTACCAGAGTCGTCAGCTGTTTAGGGGCTATAGGTAAGGCCAGAGAGACCAGCTCGCCGACACTGAAGGCATCTTGCATCTCTATGGGGAGGTCGATGCGAGCCTCGAAGGTTTGAGAACGAATATCAGATACCGGGATCAGGCTGCGAATATTGGCGTGAAACTCGCCTTCGCGGTGATAAATATTGAGTTCATCACCAATCTTTACCCGGCGGCTATGCTTGAGAGGGGCATGTAGGCGGATCTCTAAGTTATCGGGATCTGTGATGGAGACAATCGATACCGAGCGACTAATATCTTCGCCCGCTTGATGCTTACGTTCTGTGATGATACCGGAGAAGGGGGCTCTTACCTCGGTCCGTTTAAGGTCATCCATTATCATCTTGAGCTTGATCTGCTCTAGCTTAAGATTTGCCCTTGCGAGATCTCTATCGGATCTCGCTTTATCCAGCTCAGTTTCCGAGGCGTTCTTACTGGTGATTAGTTTCTCTAAACGTTGTAATTCGCGATCTAATCGAGTGAGTCCAACGCGTTCATATTCTATTTGAGCCTGCTGTTGTTCTCTTTGTAGGGATAAGCGGGTCTTCTCCAGTCTTGCAACCACTTCTCCTGCAATAACATGTGTGCCTGCTTCCTGTACCCATTCGAGTTTACCGTCGATCCCCGCAGTCAGCTCTGAGTTGCTACGGGAATGAACTGAGCCAATCACCATGATTTTCGGCGAGAGCGCGCGGTTTTCTACCTGAACCACGCTCACCAGACGGGCTTTCTCCTCCGCTTTCTGGCTAGCCTGTTCTTCGGCAAGCAAGCTATAGGGGGCCAGTAATGAAATAGATAGGCTGAGGTAGAGGCTGGCTTGGATAAAAGGTTTCATCACTTAGCTCCGGAGTTAGATTCTGTAACGGGCGAAAATGAGTCCGTGGCGTGGGCTCGCTGTGTAGGGGAGTGGCTGATTCTCAAGAGGCTAGGTATGAGTATCAGGGTAAACAGGGCGCTGAATGTCATACCACCCACAATAACGGCGGCCAATCCTCGGTAGATCTCGCTCCCGACGCCGGGTACTAACATGAGAGGCAGCATGCCGAAGATTGACGTTAGGGTACTCATATATACCGGACGGGCTCGGGTCGCGACAGCTTGATAGATAGCATTGTCGATATTGAGGCCTTCTCGAGTGCCTTGACGGGTCTGATCCACTAACAAGATGGCGTTGTTAACCACCAGTCCCAGTAAGATGATGAAACCTATCATGGTCAGTAGATCTAGGCTCTGAAAGCTCACCAAATTCAGTAATCTCAGGCTGACGACGCCACCGCAAATGGCTAAGGGCATAGATAGCAAGACCAGCAGGCTGTCTTTGGCAGACTTAAACATGGCCGCCATCAAGAGGAACAAGATAAGTACGGCCAGCAGGAAGTTAGCGCCCATCTCCTTGATGGTGCTGTCGAGTTTATCGGCACTGCCACGGAACTTAAGCGAGCTATTTTCTGGTAATGTCGCCTTAAGAGCTGGGACTGCCTTGTCATTGATAATTTCCAGGGCCTCGTCCAATGACATATCTGCTGGTGGGAAAATCAGTAGGCTCACACTACGTTTGCCGTTGACTCTTTGTAGCTGAGTCGGACCTACGGTACGCTTGATGGTCGCGAGTTCACCTATGGTTTGAATACCAGCGGCTTGAGTGTAAACCGGCGTCGCCGCTAACTGTTCCGGGTATTGCCACTTAGGTCCCTTGAGCAGAACATCCATGCGCTCATTTCCATCGAAATATTCGCCGATAAACAGTCCGGAAGTATAGGCTCGAACGGCATTGGCTATCTGGCTCCTGTCGACACCAGCCTGTGCCAGGCGGCGCTCGTTGGGGATAAGCTGTAACTCAGGCTGGGCCATGGATAGGCCTGGAATGGGCCGAACCACTGAGCCAGGAAGAGCCTTTGTGATCAAATCCATTCCTTTAGCGGCCGAATCCATTAAGGCCTCCATGTCCGGTCCCTGAAGGTCAATATTGATTGCCCGGCCACCGTTAAAACCAAACTGAAGTAGTGAGCCTCGGTTGGTGAAGGCCTGTGTATCTGGCAAGCCTATCAAGATCTCTTCGTTGAGCAGTTGGATCATCTGATCGGCTTCCGATGGATCTTCCGGATAGATAAACAATACGTTGAATGCCGCATACATAGAGAAGTTATAGCCCTTGATATAGGGGGCCTTCTCTTTATCATAATAGGGTTTGAGTCTCTCTATGATGACTTCACCCACCTCTTTTTCCAAGGTTTTCACGTTAGCTCCGGGCGGCAGAGAGAAGAAGGCAAAAATGCCATCTGAGCGAGCCTGAGGCAGAAAGTCGGGTCTGGGCATCAAGGCGAAAGTTAATATGCCACTGCCCATTATGAGTAGGGCGCACCAGCTGGCTGCACGTTTCTTATCACCTGTGAGTCTACGTATTAGTTGGGTGAGCTTATGCCATAAATCAGGCTTATCCCTGTCGGCTAGGGTCTTCTTGGGCAACTTGAGCCATAGTAGGCTAAATACGGGAATTAAGGTGATGGCACTGATAAAGGAGGAAACCACTGCAACCGAGAGGGTCAGGGCTAAGTCGGAGAATAGTTGGCCTTCTACACCCGGCATAAACAATATAGGAAGGAAGATGGCAACAGTCGTGACAGTTGATGCCATTAAGGCGCCTCGTACTTGCTCTGTTCCTTTGGCTATCGCATCTGTTAATGTCTCGCCTTTTTGCAACAGACGGACGATGTTTTCCTGCACTATGATAGCTGCATCGAGTACCAGACCTACGGCGAAGGCTAATCCGGCCAGGGAGATCACGTTTAGGGTGCGGCCCATGGCCTCCAGAGAGAAAAATGCGATAAGCAGAGCGACAGGAATGGTGGATGCGATCATCAAGGTCGCTCTAAAGCTGCGTAGGAAGGCGAACAATATGATCAGAGCCAGCAAGACGCCTATGGCTAAGTTACCTTTTACCAGTAAGATGGCGCGCTTGATATGCACAGAGGCATCGAAAGAGAGATCCATGACCAGGCCGGCGTCTTTTAATTCTCCTTCATTAAGCTCGGCAATGGCTTTGTTGACCCCATCCAGTACGGTCACAGTATTGGCGTCGAAGGTGCCTTGCAGGGTCATGTAATAAGCCGGATAGCCATTACGTTTGGTAAATCCTTGTACCTCGGCCGTCGACACACTGACATCGGCAAGTTCATTGAGGTAAACGGGTCGCCCTTCGTTGTACGTCACTATCAGCTTGCCTAGGTTTTCAGGAGTATATTGACCTAAAAATCTCACCGTATATTGACGTCGTCCAACATTGGCCGTGCCCCCGAGATATTGGTAGCGCGGGATAGGGTGCTGCGAAGTTGATCTAAGGTGATGCCGAGCGCCGCGGCGCGATAGGGATCGAACAGGATATGCAGCTCTTTTGGTTGCCTGCTCTGTAACTGCACGGATCCAACTCCGATGATCTGTCTCAGTCTGGGCTCTACCACATCATCTATCAACTTCTGATACTTGCCAAAATCTGTGTCCGGATTATCCGGGGCCATACGAATGAGTAAGGAGGCCAGGTTAGGTGCACCACGACCACCACCGACATTGATGAAAGGTTCGTTAGCATCCAACGGACGCGGAGGCGTCTGATTAAGGGCGTTGATCACATTGATCATCGCCTCTTGCATATTATTTCCGACTTCGAATGTCAGTGAGACGGCACCAAATCCTTGAGAAATATTGGAAGTCATCTCGACAACGCCAGGGACTTGTCTTAAGACATTCTCCTGGGGCTCTATGATGTTAGATTCCATCTCCTGGGGAGCGGCTGAGCGCCAGTTGTTATACACAGATATCTGTGGACGCTGGATATCGGGCAATAGTTGTATGGGTAACTTAGCGATGGCGAGTATGCCGAAGATCGCTATTAATAGCAGGGTTACTAAGGTCCCTGCCGGATTATGGGTGCTTATTCGAGTCAGATTCATTGTTTTTCCTGCCACGCTGAGAGTCGTTGGGAATGACTCTTCTCCAGTGGTGGTCATATTCTTATCGTCCATGATATTAAGAGTTTAATGTTAACAGGTCTGTGTGATTTGGTTAGCAAATGTTGCGGAGGTACTTGTTGTTATTTTGTGGTAGATCTCTTAATGATAACGATTTGTATTTGATAAACAATGGCTTAAGTAAATTTGGTTGCAGTTTCTTATTTTTTTCACGATAATGCTCAGCTATAAATAGCTACCCAGATATGCGTCGTGAGGAATAAAATGCTGGCACAAACAATGATTGATCAACTGAACGCTCAGATAAATGTCGAGTTTTTCTCGTCTAACTTATACCTGCAGATGAGTGCTTGGTGCGATGATAAAGGCTTCGAAGGGGCGGCTAAGTTTATGCGTGCTCATGCCGATGAGGAGATGCAGCATATGCATCGTCTATTTACTTATGTGAGTGAAACCGGTGGTTTACCTCTGCTTGGCTCGATAGATGCGCCTCAGTCTGATTTTACTTCGCTGTTGGCCTTATTCGAATACACCTACGAGCATGAGCAGATGATCACATCTAAAATCAATGCATTGGCCCATGCCGCATTTACTAATCAAGATTATTCGACGTTCAACTTCCTGCAGTGGTATGTCTCTGAGCAGCATGAAGAGGAGAAGTTGTTTAAATCTATCGTCGATAAGATCCGTCTGGTGGGAGAGGATGGCAAGGCGCTGTTCTTTGTCGATAAAGATCTCGCCCAGATGGCTGCCCAAGAGTCGGCTAGCGTGATGGCTGGGTCTGCCGCTTAATCTAGGTTTAAAAAAGCAATAGGAGCCTTGATGGCTCCTTTTTATTTTATGAGCATGAAATGGCTATCGATAGAGCTTGCTGGTGGAGGTATGATTCTAGTTCTTGCGCCGGTAAAGGATGGGAAAATAGATAGCCTTGGCCGAAATCACAACCCAGAGCTTGTAACATCTGCCACTGAGCATGGGTCTCTATTCCCTCGGCGACTAACTTGAGTTCCAGACTCTGCCCCATCATGACTATGGCCTTGATCAGCTTGGCATCAGACTCTCTCTCCAGCATGTTGTCGATAAAACTCTTATCTATCTTAATGACTGCGATGGGGAATCGCTTCAGGTAGCTGAGTGAAGAGTAGCCAGTACCGAAGTCATCGATATAGATATCCAGGCCGAGTGAGCGGATCGACTCCAGTGCTGCCATGCATTGTTCGGTATCATCCATCAACATGGACTCGGTTATCTCTATGTGCAGATACTGAGGCTCGATGTTGTTCTTCTGCAATAGGGCTTTGAGTAGACATTTAAAACTGGTTTTATTATGGCCGAGCAGTTGTCTGCCAGACACATTGATCGCCATACTTATCTTGAACCCTAATCTGTGCCAATGCGCTAGATCGGTTAATGCCTGCTGTAATACCCATTCCCCTATAGGTTCTATTAGTCCGGTTTCTTCGGCGATAGGGATAAACTTATCCGGAGATATCATGCCGAACTTTGGGTCTTGCCAACGAATGAGCGCCTCGACACCTGTTATTTTTCGGTCGTCCAGATTCACTATGGGTTGATAGTGCAAGCAGAATTCTTGTCGAATGACGGCTTGCCTCAGGCGTTGTTCGAGTTGGATGCGCTCGAGCATGTGCGTATTCATCTCAGGCGAGTAATAACGGTAGTTATTGCGGCCATCATTTTTTGCCTGGTACATGGCTGTTTCTGCATTTCGTGTCAGTAGCTCTTCATTGTCACCATCTTCCGGAAACAGGCTGATGCCGATACTGGCGGAGATCATCAATTCATCTCCTTTGACTCCAAACGGAGATGCGAGGTGAGTAATCACCTTATTGGCAATCTCTTGTACCTGATGCTGATGTCGGACTCGCGGCAAGATGATGATGAATTCATCGCCACCGAGGCGAGCGACAAAATCATGCTTATTCACCAGGGATTTAAGCCTGGAAGCCACTTGTTTCAATAGTTCGTTACCGACCGCATGACCGTAAATATCATTGGTATATTTGAAACGGTCGAGATCGATAAACAGGATCGCCACTTGGCGATTATTCTCTTGAGCCATTATCATCTCTTGCTGTACTTTGATTGTGTACAGAGAGCGATTAGGCAGCTTGGTGAGCAGGTCGTAATGGGTTTTATACCAGATATCTTGTTCGTACTTTTTACGATTACTGATATCGAGGAAGAGTCCGATATGTTGAACGATCTGTCCCGCATCATTCTTAACGACAGTGATGGCTAAATATTCCGGATAGATTTCTCCATTCTTGCGTTTGTTCCAAATCTCACCTTCCCATTTCCCTTCACTCTGTAGCGACCGCCACATCTCGTCATAGAAGTGTCTGGTTTGCTGCTTCGAATTTAAGACTGATGGACTCTTTCCTTTAACATCTTGTAGGCTATAACCGGTTATCTGAGTAAAGGCTGGATTAACCAGTTCGATATGGTTGTCTGCATCTGTGACCACGATTCCCTCGGAGGAGTACTCGAATACGGCTGCGGCCAAGTTGAGTTGCCGATTGGCCTTGCATCTCTCTTCCAGCATTAAGTTAAGCGAGTGAGACAGTTGGGCTATCTCATCCTTGCCTCTCACGGGGACCTTAAGTTCAAGGCTAGGGTCCAGGGTCATCTTCTGCATATCCTTAGCAATTAAGGAGATGCTATCGACAAGATTGCTGAGCATGCTTCGGCCTATGATAACCAGTAAGATTAAGTTGATCAGAGCCGCTACTATTCCTAGTGTTAAGTAGCTGAGGGATGCTGTTTGCTGTTGATAACCGAGCCTGGCAATCTTATCTGTCAGCTTATTACTGAGGCTGTGGAGTTTCTCTATGGGAGCGCTGGTAATTTCCCACCAAAATAGACTGTCGATCTCGGGGGCTTGATATTGGAGACTCGCCAGTGATTCGATCATAAGCTTATTGTCTACGCGGACTAAGCTGTCTTGTTCCTTTATGCTTAAACCTTGCAACTTGAGTCGCTGCAGCTTATCTATCTGATGATGATAGTTATCTATGGCTTCATCTATGTTAATGATGGCAGCTAGCTTCATTTGCGACAGACCGTCTAAATTTTTTAACTTGGTGAGTTTAAATTTAAGCTGGTTAATATTGCGATTAAAGCTGGCTAAGTATCTCTGCTCTCCCCTTAATAGGTAATTCTTAAAGTCATGTATCAAGCCGCCGTAACCTAATAGCCTGCTGATCTTATAGGCCTGTTCGACAATATGGACCTGAGACTCTAACTGGATTCTGACTCGAAGGACCTGTTGGGTGGAACTGCTGGCGAGTATTTCCCTGATCAGTAGCTTGTTTGGGGTGTCGGTAGTTAGAAGGGCTTGGGTGATAGCTTGAGTCAGCTGATGCTCGATACTCTTGACCATGATAAAGGCTTTAGAGTCCAGATATTGAGCCGATAGCATGCCGTTCATTAAGCCACGTTCTTTTGCTGCCGTTTCCTGAATGGCGAGAACGTTGAGCAGGTCGACGTATGCTTTAGCTTGCTGGGCATTCTCTGTTTGTATCTGTAGCTGAGAAAGCAGCACTAATAGCTGGTGGTTGTATTCTGAGTAAAATCGGAATGCCTCATTCTTTTGCTGTTGATCGACACCCAAACGTACAGTGGCCATCTCATGACCACTCGTCTTGATGACTTGCAGATTTTCTCTCAATATTTGACTCTGGCTGTGGTCGGTTTCCAGAGTTTGTACAAAGGCTTCCAGAGCCGGACTCTTGAGTAATTTATGCAGTTGAGTGTCTGTCCGCTTCCTTTGCCGATTTAAATCAGTTAGATACTTATCTCCATGGCTACTGACATAGCCTGCAGAAAGGCCTCTTTCTCTCTGTAATTCCAAGATGAGTTGACTGACTTCACGACTGACTTCGATGGAGAGTGTATTTCTTTGAGCTTCGTGATACCGGTCAAGCAGGTGTAACATGCCTATCGAGCCAAATAGGGCGAGTAGTAGCATAGGTATTGAGGCAAACAAGATGAGTTTTTGTTTTAGGCTTAACCTGTTTAATACCGATGGCATCTGTCTGCTCCATGCAAAATTCTCGGCATTTATCTCTATATGAGCGCCGCTGAAACCTGTTGATTCGAAAAGAGGTGAGAATAAATATCATAGCTAACTAGGGCTGTCACACATATTTCATGAAATTCTAATCTAGGTCACGAAATAAATTATTAGTGTCAAAAAGTCGACTAACGTATTATTTTTGTTAGGATTATGTTTTTACTGAATTAGACAAAGGTTTTTAATGAGGGGGTTTTGTTCGGTGAAAATCGGGATGAAGAAAATTAACCTTAAAAATTATAAGGTTAATTCGTTAGTTAAAGGCCTGTCGAGTTAATGTCAGGTCGAGCTAAACAAAAAGCACAATAATATATTTTTGTTTAGCCCGATACGCAAATGATACAGAGTTGAATCTAGCTTGCCTTCGCCATCAGCGCGTGACGGAATTCAACAATATCTTCGATGGTGAGTACTGGCAGATCGTGCTTCGCGCCAAATTGAATGATCTCAGAGAGTCTGGCCATGGTGCCATCCGGGTTGGTTATTTCACACAGTACACCAGCGGGCTTCAATCCTGCCAATTGCATGAGATCTATGGTGCCTTCGGTATGACCACGACGGGTCATTACTCCCCCAGGCTGAGCACGTAGCGGATATACATGTCCAGGGCGTGCCAAATCACCTGCGACTGCGTTATCGGCGGTGGCTGCCTTGATGGTGGTGACGCGATCTGCGGCTGAAACACCTGTGGTGACGCCTACCTTAGCCTCGATACTGACCGTGAAGGCGGTACCGTACTGGCTGGAGTTGTCTTCGACCATAGGTGGCAAGTCTAGATGCTTGACCCGCTCGTCGGTTAAACATAGACAGACTATGCCGCTGCCTTCACGAATAAGCAGTGCCATCTGTTCATTGGTTAGCATTTCTGCCGAATAGATCAGGTCGCCTTCGTTTTCTCTGTCTTCATCATCGACGACGAGAACGCCTCGGCCTTGTTTAAGTGCTTCTAGTGCGACTTCGACGCGCTCAATTGCTGTGCCGAAAGGGGATAGTAGTGACTGATTCATGGGTTAAATCCTTAATAAACAACATTGGGTTTTCCAGAATCAGGGCGTGCAGAAAATGACACCACATTGACAAGCAATGGGGGGCTTAAGCTGAACCGAGTAAGCACAGTGCCAGATACCGATGAAGGTATGTCTGTGGGGCTTCTCGTTACATCTTTACATTCTCTCTCATCCGGACTCAGACTCGCTACTTAAGCTGAAGGCTGTTAGTAGAAAGTTCATTACCGTCGGCTCTGGAATGTTTTACGTGGGGTAAAAGGCACCAGATCTGCTGACCCCAGGCAGCTTATATTTATTAATATGAGCTTGCTTGGGCGCTCGCGGGCTTAAGACTTGAGTGAGATGATTAAATCGAATCAAGTACTATCACCGCCGGTGGGGAGTTACACCCCGCCCTGAGAATTTACTCGTACATCATCTTAGGTATAGGTCCGAGTAATCGAGTCCTATACCAGTAAGATTTAGCTGTTGAGCGCCAGTATGGTGCGCTTCTTTTAAGCAAATGACAAGAGCAGGGAATAGGGGCTTGCTCTTTACCTGAGGTGGTATCCTCTTTAGACTCTTATCTAGAGTGCCAAATGAGTCATCAATTACCAAGGATGTGTAAGATGCCTAGATACCGTCGATCCTTTGCGGATTTCAGATTAAATTTACTATTTGTGCCCTTGATACTAAGTCTATCGCTTGGGTGTACAGATACCTTGAGAGAAACACCTATGAAACAAGCCGATAATCTTCTTCCTCCGGTAGCCAAGAAAGTGCCATTTGAGCTAAATCTCCATGGAGTGAAGCGGGTCGATGACTATTATTGGCTCAGGGATGACGCGAGAAAAGATCCTCAAATACTGGCGCATTTAGAGGCTGAGAATCGCTACAAAACCGCTCAATTTGCTCCCTATGAGCCACTGCAGAAAATCCTGTTCGATGAATTGATTGCCCGACTGGATAAAGACGAGTCCAGTGTGCCTTATAAATGGCATAGTCATTGGTATTCGAGGCGCTATCAGTTGGGGTTCGAGTATCCAGTGATTGTTCGCAGTCGTGGTGAAGTCGAGACTCAGATTAGGCATGTATCTACATCGTCAGAAGAGGCCATAGTAGCATCTCAGTTGCATCATCATGAGCAGGTTTTGCTCGATGTGAATGTGCGTGCCAGCGGCCACGATTTCTATGGCTTAGGTGGTGTGTCCGTCAGTCATGACGAGTCTAATTTGGCGTTTGGCGAAGATACTCTCAGCAGGCGCATGTACAAGATATATTTCAAAGACATTGACAGTGGGGCCTTGCTAGATGATGTCCTGGATGGCACAGATGGTGGATCTGTGTGGGCGAATGACAATCAACATGTGTTCTATATTAAGAAAGATCCGCAGACCTTACTGGGTAATCAAGTGTTTCGTCATAGGCTGGGTACCGAGCAGTCTCAAGATGTGCTGGTATATGAAGAGCGAGACGATACCTATTACATATCACTGGGAAAAAGCTTAGATGAAACCCGTATTGTATTGTTTCATGAGAGCACCATCACCAGTCAGGTGTCTGTGCTTGATGCTGACCAGCCGTTAACTCAGTTTAAGCCATTATTGCCCAGAGAAGAGGGCCATGAATACTCAGTATCTAAGCTAGGTGATGAGTATTACATCTTAACGAATTGGCAGGCCGAAAACTTTAGGTTGATGAAAGCCAATGAAAGCCAGATTTCAGATAAGAGCCAGTGGCAACAAGTGATAGCCGCTGCAGCAGATATGCGTATCGAAGATATTTTGCTATTAAAAGATTATCTGATCGTGCAGACGCGTACTCAAGGTGTGAGCCGAATAGAAATTCGCCCCTTCGGTGAACAGGCATCCTATGAATTGACGTTTAATGATCCAGCCTACGTGGTAGGGCTGGATATTAATGCCAGTCAGCTAAGTGACAAGCTGCGTATCTATTACTCTAGCCCTACTACGCCTGAGTCAGTCTATGAATATGACTTGAGTCAGCCGATGAATAGACGCTTGTTGAAGCAGGAGAAGGTGCTGGGAGACTTTGATAGTGAGCGTTACCAAGCCGAGAGATTGTTTATTACGGCCCGTGACGGGGCTAAAGTGCCCGTCACTCTAGTGTATCGTAAAGATAAGTTCACTAAGGACGGGTCAAACCCTCTGTATCAATATGGCTATGGTGCTTATGGTCATACGGTAGAACCCGACTTCGACAGCTCGGCGATAAGCTTGTTAGATCGTGGCGTGGTATATGCCATCGCCCATGTCAGGGGGGAGAGATGCTGGGTCGCCCATGGTATGACTCGGGTCGCATGCTAAATAAGCAACACAGCTTCGATGATTTTGTCGATGTCACTAAGGCATTAGTCGCTCAAGGATATGGCGATAGCAAGAAGGTACTTGCTGCTGGTGGAAGTGCTGGTGGCTTATTGATGGGGGGGTGATAAATCAGGCACCCGAATTGTATTTCGCCGTAGCAGCCCATGTGCCTTTCGTGGATATTGTCACTACCATGCTCGATGAGACCATCCCACTAACCACCAATGAATATGATGAGTGGGGTAACCCCAATGAGAAGGCTTATTTCGATTATATGCTGAGTTATTCACCCTATGATCAAATGACCAGACAGGCCTATCCCCACCTATTGGTGACCACGGGATTACATGACTCTCAGGTGCAATATTTTGAGCCTGCGAAATGGGTAGCCAAGTTGAGGGACTATAAGACAGACAATAATAAGTTGCTGTTTCATATCGATATGGAAGCGGGGCATGGGGGCAAGAGTGGCCGCTATCGTCGTTATCAAGACACGGCACAGGAATATGCCTTCTTTCTTGGCTTATTAGATTTAGATTAGGTGCTAGGTTGATATGACCCCGGTAAAGTGAACACGGGGTCTCACTTCTTGATTCACATCTTGATTTATTTGTTATGGAGTTATTGTGGCCGAGTCTAATTGGAAGCTATACATGATCCGCTGCGGTAATGGCCATCTCTATACTGGGGTGACTACAGATATAGAACGCCGCTTAAAGGAGCACCAGGCCGGTGGCATTAAGGCGGCTAAATTTCTTCGGGGTAAGGGGCCTCTCTCTTTGGCGTATTCTGAAAATGTCGGCAATCGCTCTGAAGCGTTAAAGCGAGAGATTAGGGTTAAGAAATTGTCCAGGCAACAGAAACTACTCATGATTGCTGAAGCTAATTCTTGATTACTGAAGCTGATTTTCACTACTTTGTCGCATAAGGGTAATCAATAACATTATTATAATGTTATTGATTACCCTTATGCTCTCGTCTGACTAGAGCCTCCATCCTTTCATCTACAAAGACAAGTTTTTCACACCTCAAGAGTTAATTTGTGTCCACGAGTCACTATTGGGGTATAACTTGCCTGGATTTAAACATATAAATATACAAACCAATGAACGAGCCGTAGACAAAACTAATGGTCTGACGAGCGGTTTTTTCATCATTTTCTGCGTATTATTTTTTCTGCATTTACTCACCCTAAATCAAGCTAGTAATCTCGGGATATTTACTAGCATCAATGACATTGGGACTCGGGTGCCTGATTGGATGTCGGCGTTGCTCTCTGATTTTGGCAATGGCATCACTCTGGGGGCTGTGTTCTTATGTTATCTGGTCAAACGTCCTGAGTTGATCTGTAGGGTACTCCTCGCAGCTCTGTTAAGCCTGATTTTTGTCCCCTTGCTTAAGCAGTACTTCGATGCGCCGAGGCCTGCTGTGTTATTAGAATATTTAAATGTGATCGGAGAGATTAGACACAAACACAGCTTTCCTTCCGGGCACAGCGCAACGGCATTTCTATTTGCTGGGCTCATTTACCTTTCAAGCCAACAGGCAATGATAAGGGTGAGCTTAATTTTTATGGCGTCATTAGTGGGGGTATCAAGGATCTTGGTGGGGGCACATTGGCCTGCTGATGTGGTCATGGGGGCTATAGTGGGTCTTAGCTGTGCTTATATCGCGACTCAATTATGTCCGTTAATTCGACTCTCATTTCGAAAGCGCCTAATGGCTTATCTGCTCTTAGTCCTGGCTCTGGTATCGAGTGAATTAAATACTGGCTACGACTTTTCTGATATTTACATCGTGCAATATGTGAGGTGGGGCCTACTTAGCCTAAGTACCATTGCCGTGCTGGTGTTTACGATGAGGGAGGTCATGACAAGCGTAACGGCTAAACGTCAAAGGCTACATTCACATTAGTAAGAGATATCTTAGTTGATGATAATTACACGTTAAATTTGAACTCTCTTGTTATTCAAAATGTGATCTGGTTAGCAGAGCATCGATATGCGTATGTAATAGATTGAAGCTTTACAAGCAGATTTACGGAATTTTCACGTTCGATTCATATAATGGCATCGATGAAAAATTCGGAGTCCGTTATGAACAACAGAATTTCTTCACGAGTAAAATGGAGCTTACAATCTCGTGAAATGACAGGATATGGATTTAAATTTCTGCTATTGGCACTGTTTGTGGTGCATGTACTTACATTAAATGATGCGACCAATTTATCTCTATTTCAGAGCATTAATGCTATGGGGGCTCGATTACCCGCTTGGTTGGTCAGTGCTATTACCGATCTTGGTAATGGGACGACTTTAGGCGCTATTGTGCTCTGTTATCTGGTCAAACGTCCCGATCTCACTTTGAGAGTGGTGATTGCTGCCATACTTTCTTTGTTGATGGTTCCTCTGATTAAAGATTATTTCGCCTCACCCAGACCCGCAGTGATCTTGGAATATTTAAATATTATAGGAGAGACCCGGCATGTAAATAGCTTTCCCTCGGGCCATACCGCGACGGCTTTTCTATTTGCGGTAACTATTTTTCTGGTGAGCAAGTGCAATAAAATTAAGTTGGGTTTGATCGCCGTCGCTGCACTTATAGGTGCTTCACGTATCATGGTCGGTGCTCATTGGCCTGCGGATGTTGTCATGGGGGCTATCGTCGGTGCTTTGTGCGCTTATGGGGCGTTATTGCTTGCTCCTCTGGTGAAGCTCACTGATAAACTGAGATTTCGAAGTTATCTGGTGCTTTTGGTGGTTCTCCTGCTCTGTGAGCTGGATAAAGGCATTGATGCCGATGCATTTTGGCAAGTGATCTTGCTCAGATGGATCTGGTTTAGTGTGTGCGCAGGATTGATTTGGCAGTTTTGGAAGCGGACTCATAGAGCCGCTAAGCTAGAGGGATAATCTCAGCTAAGTAAAAATTTTGAACTGAGTTGGGATATCGCTATCAGTGTTGGGGGTGGGCAGCGACTCATTAAAATAGCTAAAGTCGCTGCGCCGGGAAGTCTGTTAAGCCAGCCAGCTGTTATTGAGAGTTATTGCATGCTGACCTGACCATCTATCTTATCGAAACTCAAGTTGCCGGAGCCGGCTTCGAGAATCGTGAGCCCCTTAGTATTGACCACTTCAATACCACCTGAACCATCTTCTATGGTGACTCGACCTTGAATGTCTTTGACCGACATGCCACCGGATCCATCTGTGATACTGACATCACCATTAACCTTGCTGATATCTATCGAGCCAGAACCATCGTCGAGCTCGATATTACCCTGTACATTTGACAGAATTATGGAGCCGGACCCATCCTGTATATTCAGATCTCTGCCCCCAGGATCTCTATGCTACCAGAGCCATCCTCAAGCTTGATATCGGCATCCATACCAGAGAGTTTGATGCTGCCTGAGCCGTCATCGATGTCTAATGTCATTTTAGCCGGAACCTTGATAACGAGATCTATGTATGGGGAGTTTCCTGAGCCGAATCTTGGGCCAAACTCGGCTACCAGATAGGCAGTGTTACCTTTTTGAGTCAGAGACAAGTTAGGTTCCATCTCTTCATAGGTGTAGATATCGGCCTCGAGTATGATATTTGTAAGCCCATCGACCCCAATTATCTCCAGTGAACCGGCTCCTGTATTGGCGACCATGACGTTGAGCTCGTTAGCATCGAGTTGCATCACCTGTTGACTGTGTTCCAGAGGCTCCATGCTGGCGCCATTAACGTTAATAATGCATCCGGATAGGGATAGGGCAAAAATAGAAGCGAGTACTGTTGGGCGAAAAGTCATGTTTCTGTTCCTTTGAAATCTATTATGTGTGGCCAAGACTTAAGTTTTTATTCTTGTACGCTTGAAGTCATTGCCATGCGGTTTCTATTATCATTTCCTTTTGCAGTGTTTATGCCAACATGGCACCTATATGTTTTATATGGTTATTTTTGGTTTTGTTGGGTAATGTTTGTGAAAATGTTAATCTAAATGCGTAATCTGTGAGTTTTTAGACCTGCAATGTGGTGAATTTCATCACCACATTTATTCGTGCTATAAATCTGGTTACTTACTATGGATAGAAGATAAATAAGAGAGAGCAATGGATTACTTAGCAATCAACAAATCTGCGTGGAATAAGCGAACTCACACCCATGTGGCCTCAAAGTTTTATGATGTAGAAGGTTTTCTATCCGGTAAGTGTGCCCTGCAAGAGATAGAGCTTGATGAGCTCGAGGTGAAAGGTAAGAGTCTTCTCCATCTTCAATGTCACTTTGGATTGGATACCTTGTCTTGGGCCAGAAAGGGCGCCGAAGTGACGGGTATCGACCTCTCGTCTACGGCAATCGAAAAGGCCCAAGAGGTCACATTACAGGCTGGCCTCGAAGCCGAGTTTATCTGTACTGACGTTTATAGTACGGCAGAGAAAGTGTCTAAGCAGTACGATATCGTGTTTACTTCTTATGGCGCCCTGTGTTGGTTGCCAGATCTCGATCAATGGGCTCAAGTCGTCAGAGATTGCCTCAAGTCTGGCGGTCAATTCTATATGGTTGAGTTTCATCCCTTAGAAGCCTTGTTCGATGGCTATAGCTACTTTGCACAAGTTGAGCCGGATGTCGATGAAGAGGGCACCTATACAGAGAACTGCTCTGGTGAGAAAGATACCTTGGTCACTTGGCCGCATTCAATCTCAGATATTATCAATGCTTTGCTCCGCGCCGGACTCAGACTCGAACACTATAATGAGTTCGGCTTTAGCCCCTATAACTGTTTCGAGGGCTTGGTCGAGGAAGTTCATACTCAGGCATCCGGTGAGCGAGTATTAAGATATGTGATGGAACACAAACAGCAGCGTGTACCCTTGAGTTATTCAATTTCGGCTAAGAAACCTAGCTAAGAGAAACCTATATATATCTAGAGAAGCGGTTTACTTCCTGAACCGATAAACATTAAGGTGCTGGCAATATTTCTGGCATCTTATTGATTGTGAATTTGTATGAGTTTTTTGCTCAATTGTAAATTTTTTATGTTTTTATTGTCATGTTTGTGCGAATGGTAATAATAACGATTTATATTTGTAGTATGGACCATAACGTGAAATTAAGTATGATAGGGCTAGCCGTAGTGGCTGCACTGACTGCAGGCTCGGCTCAGGCACAGCCAGAAGCGGTAAGCGCATCTGAATCCAGTAATATAGAGCACATCCTGATCACCGCGTCTCCTTTCGCACAGAAACTTAGTGATACCCCAAATTCGGTTTTTATCGTGTCTAAGGAAGATTTAGACCTTCAGCGAGTAGTCGCGCGTAATTTATCCGAAATCATCTCGAATCTGGTTCCTGGTTTCTCTCCAAGTACCGAAACTATGTCCACCTTTGGCCAGAACTTTCGTGGTGGTAAAGCCATAGTCATGATTGATGGTGTATTGATTTCAACAACCTTGAGAGCCGGTGGTCGTGATCTACAGTCCATCTCTGTGGATGTGATCCAGAGCATAGAAGTGATCAAGGGCGCAAGTGCCATGTACGGTAATGGTGAGGCGGGTGCCATCATCAATGTGATCACCAAGAAACCTACGGTTAACTTCGAAATGCAAACGACAGTAGGCGTCGAAGCCTTTGCCGATGAGCTATCGGATGCCGGCTACAGTATCTCCCAGACCTTCTCTGGCACTACCGACTCAGATCTAGGCTATCTGTTGAATCTGTCGGGTAAAGACCGCGGCAACCTATATGATTCTAATGGTAATCAACTACCCGGCGCACCTAATAGCCAAGGTGGTATGGGTGATGCGGATGAGTACGACGTGTTATTTAAGCTAGATCAAGAGATGGACTCGAGTCGTGTAGCCCTGTTAGCTCATCACTACAAAATAGAGAACAAGCTGCATTATAAACGTAGCGTCAACGATGACAACGGCCTAGTAGAGATCGATAAGACTCAGCCATACACTGGCCCTAACCCGACGACTGAACTAAGCACAGTACAAGTCACCTATGATCATGACGATATATTTGGCCAGCAATTAAGCCTCTCGGCTTATATGAGCAAGGTTAATGTGGGCTATGAGTCGGGCTCCGAGATTGTCTCCGACAGGAGTGGCTTTAAGGCTGCCATGCAGTGGACGATTGATAATTACAGCCGTTTAGTCTATGGATTCGAATATGGTAAGGATAATACCGAGCAAGGTAGAGATCGTGATGTCATTCTTAGCTTAAACATAAATGGTGTTCCCGTAACAGAGTCTCAATATATCTGCTCTGTATGCGATCTTACCGAGACTAAGCTGAGCCCATTCGCTCAATACTGGAACCAGATCACCGATGATCTGACCCTACAAATTGGTCTGCGCTATGAGAACTTCGAGATTGAAGTTCCGGATTATCAAAGGTACAGCAGGGGGATCCTCAGCGAGAAGCAAGGCGATACCTTAAAGTACCATAAGCCTCTGGTTAATTTAGGCCTGGTATATAGCTTGAATGACTCTACCGATGTTTTTGCCAGTTTTTCTCAAGGCTATTCTCATGCGGACATGCGTATGTTGAGAGACATGCCGGTGGCTAGCGTTGCCGAGTTTTCCGATGACATCCCGGCTACACAAACAAACTACTATGAAACTGGTCTACGCTTCAATAATCAGGATCTGCAAGGGAGTCTCTCTTTCTTCTATTCCGACATTAGCGACGGTTATGCCTATGACTATAATGTCGATGCTCAAATTTCGAAGCGTGTTGCCGCCGTGGTGGTCGCCGATGAGAAAGTCTGGGGCTTCGAGGCTACTCTGGATTATCGCATCAACGAGGCGATAAAGATCGGTACCTCAGTATCTCAATCTGAAGGTAAACGCACCAACAGTGAGACAGGTGTAGATTATTGGATGAATGGTACTAAAATCACCCCAATTAAAGCCTCGGCCTATGCCGATTATCGATTTAACGATATGGCTTCGGTACGCATGCAGGTTAACTATGTGGGCGATCGAGATAAGAACGCTCGGGAAAGCGAAGCCGGATATAGCTACTATGAGTCTCCCTATGATGGCTATACCTTAGTGGATCTCATCTCTACCTTCGATACTGGTGGCTATGGACGTATCACCTTCGGCATAGATAACTTGTTCAATGCAGACTACCAGCCTCTGGTGTCTCAGATGAATAAAGAAGTTGTTTGGGAAAAATATCGTAATCAGTTTTCTGGTTATGGTCGACGTTTAGCCCTCGAATACAGTGTAAATTACTAATACCTCACATCTGGACCGATAAACCCCGGAAAAAAGACTCGCATTGATTGCGAGTCTTTTTTGTTTGTAATACCAAGCGGCATAAGGCTCAGAGTTACTTTTCTCTTAATACTGGGTATTTTTGGTATTGGTCATCATAGTAAGGACTTCTCTGATAGAACCAGCGTAGACGTGCCTTAGGGTCTGCCGCGAACTCTTCATCTTTGAGGGCCTTGTCGAAGGCTAGTTGTAACTTAGGGTCATCCTTGAGCATCTGAGCCGCTAGCGGTTCTACGGCATAGTTCTCGATATACTCGGTGCGGGTGAAGATGGGATTAAAAAATCCCCATTGCAGTAATGAATCCGGTGATTGCGGCTCGAGTAGCAAGATAGCCAGATCGCCCAAGGGTTGGTGGGTATCGATTCTTACCGTGCCGCTAGGCAGCTTAGTCTCAACTGACTCGAGTTTCGCATCGGCTTTCACCGTCTGTCTGCCTTCATAATCCTTGCTCCTGAACTTAGGGGAGCTCAGCTCATATTGCTGCAGTTTCATCTCTGTCGGCTGGATGAGTCTAGTCATGCGGATGCCGTGAATGTGCAAACGCTCGATCACTTCAGTCCACTGCGGAGGAATGTAATAAGCACTGGGTCGAGTCACGCTGATATCCGGCACTGTATCGCCTATCACGGGCAGGTTAGGATAAAGCTTAGGAACTCCGTTCCATCTGACAATCTCGTTGCCGCTGATCGGGCTTTCTTCCATGTGATATTCAATGCCCTTAAAGTCCCAGCTTCGCTTTTGTTGCACCTCTTTCCAGGTGAGTGTCACTCTGGCAGGATAGTTGAATTTATCCTGTTTGATGGCTGATTTTAGTTTAGTGGCCTGCTTACCCACTGTTTTCAGTGTTGCTTCGAGCATCACATAGGTTCCTAGCACTCGTTGCTTGTAGGGCTTGAGGCTGTGGTTCTCTATCAAGATAGTCGGCAGGTGTCTGGTATCACCATAGCCATTGGAATAGCGTGGGCTGGGGTTCCACAGTGACATGCCTTTAGTGATATCTGTGTTATCTATGGCAAAGATTAAGGGGCCTGGAATATGGCCTTGGCTAGTGAGAGCCGACTCTATGGCGGGGCGGTAACTCTTCTCTAGCCAGGCATAGCTTGCAGGGCTGAGTCCCTGGGCTAAGTTATAGCCGAAGGTCACATCATACTGATAGTCGATGCCATCGGTGACATGCACATCGATATAGAGATCGGGCTGCCACTCGTTGATGGCTTGTAGCATATGCTGCATCTCTAATGTATCGGCCTTGGCATAATCGCGGTTCAGGTTGAGGTTATTAGATGTTGTACGCCACCCCATATTTACCGGACCGCGTTGGTTTACCCGATTGTATTGGCTGGAGCGCTCATGACCATCGACACTGAAAATAGGCACAAATAAGAGGTTGGCATTATCGAGTAGTACACCTTTATTACCCAGAACGATATCACGCAGTAACATCATGCCAGCGTCTTTACCGTCGATCTCGCCCGAGTGAATCCCGGCCTGAACCAACACACTAGGCTTACCGTTCTCGGCTAATACTTCTGGAGAATAGGCGCCTTCGCTCGATGCTATGAGCATCCAGATATCCCGTCCCTGTGGGCTCTTACCCAGGCTAACTTTCTTTAACTTGTCTGTTTGGGCTATGAGTTTATCCAGCCAGGCAAAGGTTTCATCGTAACTTGGGCTGGTTTTGAGGCCATCTTTCTCGAAGGGGGTAGCCCATTCATCATCGACGCCGAGAAGCAGAGCTTCACTCTTACCATGCCATTCGATAGCTGGTGGCAGTATTCTATCGTTGATATAGGTATTGGCTTGCTTAGGAGTTAACCCTGCTGTGCCAGTACTTGCTGTATTAGCGTTAGTTGCGGCATCGCCTGCAAGGCAGCTAGTGCTAGCGATAGACAGTGCTAGTAAAATGGTTGTTGATAAAGGGGTTAAGCGCATGATCGAATACCCAATAAAGTCGGAGACTAAGTTTTAGTTAGAGTTATTATTTGGCTGTTATATTTCATTAAAAAGCTCACCAACACAAGAGGGGAGGTCATTGTAATTAATAGTCAAAGGTTCGCTTATGTACAGTTCCCATTCCGGGCTCTATTGTTTCTTTGAGCATGACTCTGGAATGTTAGTGAGTGAAGTTTATTTAATGTCGAGTCTTTCAATTGTGGAATATGATGGTTTTTTAGATTCTTGGGTGTTTATCTGCTTTAGCCGAGAATAAAAGGAAACATATGCAACAAGATCAAGATGAGAATTTTAAGCGGCTGACACGCATTGCCAAGTTTCTGGTGCCCACATTTATCTTGCTCGGGGTAGCTGTATTCAGCTGGTTTGAGCTCAGTAATGAGGTGATCAATATTACAGTTGAGAATAAAAATCTAGAGTGGAGCCAAGGTTGTTCTGCTGGTAACTGCTCGGGCGTGCCAACCTTCTATATTATTACCCCAGAGGAGCGCTTTATCACCACTGAAGCTATCTATGACCGAATTGAAATTGGGGAAAACTATGATGTTGAAACAGAAGGTTTTACTGATTCACTTGTCCATAGAAGAATAGATTTCTTGTTTTAAACTCTCATTTAAATGGTCATTTCAATTTCAAGGAACGAAGATGATAGCCAAATATATTCGATGTGAAGTCCCTGTTGCTAACAGGGCAGATTTTCCGAGGGCCAGAGTCTCTGGCAAGCAACGGCGCACTGCCAGGGGTTTATCTCTCAACTAGGTGGCTGGGATTTATCAAGCGGTCAGGCGATGATTCTGGCTCGCTGGAGTGATATGGAGAGTGTGAAAAATTTTATGAGGGTGACTCATGATCCTACCGCAGAGAAAACTAATCAGGTTGGAACCTATAGCACTATCTCTGTCTCCTATTTACATCTGGTGATGAGTATTCCAGCTTTAAATCAATATCAGAATCATCACTGTAATAGCCAAGTCGGTTGTGGTTTTATTCGCATCGCCGATTGCTATATCGACCCAGAAAAAACCAATGAATTTATTAAAGAGCAGGCAAGGCTGTGGAATCCGGGCATGCAGCGAGTCGAGGGAATGTTAGGCGGACAGGTATGGCTGTTTAATGATAAACCCCAGCGTTATCTGGTGACGACCTATTGGGAAAATGAAGCGGCTCATCGTCACTACGCCAGCCATTACTTCCCAACCCTAAAGCAACAAGCTGCCACCGACATAATCCAATCCATCTCAGGCTATCACATCCAAACAGAACCAAGCTGGCAAATAACGCCTTAACTTCTCCATTTGTTTTTTTAGCCTGTCATATATATCCCTTCAATTCGAAGAGAGCATCTCTGTTTTTTAAATCCAGTGTAGGCGCGGCTGTGAGCTTAGATTTCATAGTGAGGTATCGCGAAGTGATACTCTTCGAACGAGAGGCTGGGATGCCGAACTGGCCGTTTAACAGGGAGGTTATTGGAAACCGTAGAGCGCCCAGGGAAGGGTTTACAGCGTCTCACAGAAGTGTCTGCACATACCCCGCTGGGAAGCGATAGACAACAGTGAAGTTATGGTCCATAAACCACCTATCACATAACACTCAACACTAAATGTTAAATATCAAGCAACAGGCATAAAAAATCCCAGTTCAGCTAACAGCCAAACTAGGATTAATAAGGCAATCAAACTAACCAATAAAAGACCTTAATTAGGCATTAGGTCCGGCATGCTTAATCGAATCCGATACCTGGTACTTCTCGAAGTTGGCTGTGAAGCTCTCTGCCAGTTTTTGTGCATATTCGGCATATAGCGCCTTATCTTCCCAGGTATTTACTGGGTTGAGCAGCTTAGTCTCGACGCCTGGAATGGCGACAGGAATTTTCAGGTTTAGCTTTTCTAAGTGCACAGTCTCTATATCTTTGAGTCCACCACTGACAATCGCATCGACGATAGCGCGAGTTGTCGGAATGTCGAAACGGCTACCGACACCATGTGGACCGCCAGTCCAACCTGTGTTGACCAGATATACCTGGCTGCCGAATGATTCGATTCGCTTCATCAGTAGCTCGGCATAGACACCGGCAGGACGTGGGAAGAAAGGTGCGCCGAAACAGGTTGAGAAGGTCGACTGAATCGCAGCGCTGGAACCCATCTCGGTCGAGCCAACCTTAGCGGTATAACCCGAAAGGAAGTGATAAGCGGCCTGCTCTTTGGTCAGTAGTGACACTGGTGGTAGCACGCCAGATACATCACAGGTTAAGAAAACAACAGCATGTGGCTCGGCGCCGCAGTTTTCCTCTTTTCTGAGTTCGATATGCTCAAGCGGATAAGCCGCACGGCTATTTTCCGTGAGTGTCGAGTTGCTGTAGTCCGGAACACGGTTCTCATCCATGACCACGTTTTCAAGTACGGTACCGAAGCGGATAGCGTCCCAGATCACCGGCTCATTCTTCTGGCTCAGATCGATACACTTAGCGTAACAACCGCCTTCGATATTAAATACACCGCCTGGTGCCCAACCGTGCTCGTCATCACCGATTAAGAAACGCTTAGGATCGGCCGATAGCGTAGTCTTACCTGTGCCAGACAGGCCGAAAAATAGTGTCGTGTCGCCATCTCTGCCTACGTTAGCCGAGCAATGCATTGGCAATACGCCTTTGGCTGGGAGTAGGAAGTTTTGCACTGAGAACATAGACTTCTTCATCTCACCGGCATACTTAAGGCCGGCAAGAAGTACTTTACGTTCGGCAAAGTTCAAGATAACGGTCGCATCTGAATATGTGCCATCTCTTTCGGGATCGCAGACGAAACCTGGTGCATTGATGATCTGCCAAACTGGCTTATCTGCGGCATTGAACTCTTCAGGGATGATAAACAGGTTGCGGGCAAATAGCTGGTGCCATGCCGTTTCTGTGGTGACTTGTATTGGCTGGTAATGCTCAGGGTCTGCACCGACTTCTAGCTCAGAAACAAAGAGCTCTTTATCGGCCAAATAGGCCTCTACTTTTTGCCATAGGGCGGTAAATTTAGCTTGTTCGAAAGGTTTGTTCACTGGGCCCCAATCGATATCGGCTTCTGAACTTGGCTCTTTGACGATAAAGCGATCATTAGGTGAACGGCCTGTGCGTTCCCCTGTCTTTGCGACTAACGCGCCATTGGCTGTGAGTTCACCTTCGCCGCGGGCAAGGGCTAGCTCGATGAGTTGTGCTGTCGTAGGGTTATGGTGAGTTAGTTTTGATCCATCCGCCATAGTAAGGTCTCCATGTTTTGAGGTCGGAATTTCGGTGCCGTTCTTTGTCGGCTTTTTTCTATATATAGAAAATTATTGTTTATCAATAAGCGTCTTAATGCGCTGAAACTCGATTGTAACTTAAGCAGAAATGAATGTGTGAGGAAGATCGATTTTTTGGCAAAAAAAGAGGATGCAGATGGCATCCTCGTTTCATTGAAACTGTATTACTGCTTAGCTGCGGGAGCCTGTGCATTGCTGAAGATAGCTTGGATATCGATGGAGTCGAAGCTGTAATTGGTATTGCAATACTCACAACCCATGTCAATTTTACCTAGTTCGGTAATGATGGCATCGATTTCTGCTTTAGCGACGGTGCGAATAGCCTGAGCGCTGCGTTCTCTCGAACAGGTACAGGAGAAAGTGACTTGGACCGGGTCAAAAAGGCGTACTTCTTCTTGATGGTAGAGACGATGAAGTACCTCTTCAGCTTCAAGATCAAAAAGTTCTTCTTCCTTTACCGTGGCTGTCAGTTGCTCTAAATGCTCAAACTCGACGTTATGCTCACCTTCGCTCGGCAGTACTTGCAACAAGATGCCAGCCGCTTGTTGGCCATTGGCAAATAGATTGATCGAAGTCGGTAATTGCTCTGACTGAGCAAAGTATTCTTCGAGGCAGGCGGCTAAACTGCTTTTGTCTAGTGCTACTACACCTTGATAACGCTCACCATCGGTAGGCGTAAGGGTGATCACCATATGACCTTTATCGCCGAATAGTTGCTGCAGATCGGCGTCTTGCTTCAAGTTACCATTCCAGCGAGCCACACCACGTAGCTGTTGTAGGTTGTTGCCATTGATAACGGCGAGTGAGACCGCACCGTCACCCTGAAGTTGTACACTGATATCACCATTGAATTTCAGTGTCGCGGTAAGTAGAGATGTTGCCGCCATAAGCTCACCTAGAAGGTGCTGGAGCCGTACTGGATATTTGTGGGCAGACAAAATCTCTTGATAACTCTTCTCGAGTTGTACTAATTCGCCACGAACGTCTGCATTTTCGAATAGGTAGCGGTGTAAATTATCTTTACTCATCTCAATCTCACAATTACATTGCTTCTGAAGCCGAACTATCGGTATCAATTAAATAGGTATATGGTGCCTGGAGGCCATTTTTTCAACGCTTAGGTCGATTTAAAGTGCATTAGCCTTCTTTAAAGCGAATGAGCTGGCGTCGCTGCTTCTTGTCTGGTTTATGATCTGGTGCGGGATTGTTGAGTACATTCAAGCGTCTCGCCTCGGCATATGTCTCTCGCTTAGCTATGCTTTCGGGGGTTTCCAGGTATAGAGTTTGCGCAAAAATGGCTTTTTGTCGCTGTTCAGACAGTTTTTTGATGACTATTTCTTTTTCGTCATACCCCTGTCTTAATTTTATTACAGCATCTAACTCCGCCATTTTACTCGACTTGGTTCGTTGGCCGTTATAATGAACTTTGCCGCCATTGATCATCTCTTTAGCGATGGCGCGAGTCTTATAAAAGCGGGCGGCCCAAAGCCACTTATCCAGTCGGACCGAGCTTGCGGGGTCGAGGGACTTGGTCATTGAGTCTCCGTGGTGTAACACTAGTTGCTATTTAAAGGTGGATGAGGTCACATGCTGGGTAATAAAATGTTTTTAAAACACGCTAATCACCTAAGATCGCGATCGGCTTCACACCGTTTTAAGACGCGTAAAGTTAACATAATTAGCCCATAGTCGCCAATTATGCCGCTGTTATAAGCTTGTTGCGCTTGTTGCGCTCTACAGTGTAGGTTAGCATGAGTCAGGATTTACTAAATTATTATAATCAGAACAGAGACCTGTATAGAGGGTCCACATAAATATGGATTTATTAGATAAAGTTATTGCCAAGGCCGCAGGTATACCACATAAGCCTTTGAGTTCAGCTACTTTTTGGCTTGTTCTCGTGCTTGTTATTTACCTATTAGCTCAGATCACCTGGAAACTCATCTCAGTATCGGATGGATCTCAAACCTGGCGTCCAACGCCTGTCAGCAGTAGTTCCAGAAGCAATGTGAATATCGGCGAACTACAACAATTAGCGCTTTTTGGTAGGTTGGATTCCAATGCCTCTAAGCCTAAGGTTGAGACCGTAGTCGAGATGATCACTGATGCACCAAAAACCTCCCTATCTATTCAGTTAACGGGTGTGGTCGCCTCGACCGTACAGCAGAAAGGCTTAGCGGTTATAGCCTCAAGCGGCTCCCAGAATACCTATGGTTTAGGGGATAAGATTAAAGGAACATCTGCATCGCTTAAAGAGGTCTATGCCGATCGCATCATCATTACCAATTCGGGTCGTTATGAGACGTTAATGCTCGACGGTCTAAAATATGAAACTAACAGTCAGGCTAATAAGCAACTTCAACGAGCCAAGTCGGTAAGGAAGATAGATCAACGTAAAAATAAGCAGGTAGCTCAAGAGATTAAGCAGTCTCGTGAGGAGCTATTGGCCGATCCGAGTAAAATTACAGATTTCTTATCCATATCTCCCGTTCGCAGTAACGGTGAGTTGAGTGGTTACCGCTTGAATCCGGGTAAAGACAGGGAGCTGTTTAAGCGGGCAGGATTTAAAGCCAACGATCTTGCAAAGTCTATGAATGGTTATGATCTAACTTCAATGAGCCAGTCGATGGAAGTGATGGCTCAATTACCAGAATTAACTGAAATATCTCTTATGGTCGAAAGAGACGGGCAGCTAATTGAGATCATGTTCAGTTTGCCGGAATAATTAAAAATTAGAGGGTGAGACTAATTCCTGGTCCTCACACCTCATCAGTATTTGTTTGAGCCTTATGGGCGAACTAATGGGTTTATGGGAAGTAACATAATGAATAAGAAGAGTTTTCGCAGAAAATTAATTGCAGGGATTGTGATGGGAGCATCTCTTTTAGCTCCTCAACTTGCTTGGTCTGAGCAATATGCGGCTAATTTTAAAGGGACTGATATTCAAGAGTTTATCAATATCGTTGGTAAAAATCTGAATCGTACCATTATCGTCGATCCCACGGTTCGCGGTAAGATTAATGTCCGCAGCTATGATCTTCTCGATGATGAACAATATTATCAATTCTTCCTTAATGTGCTTCAGGTTTATGGTTATGCCGTCGTGGAGATGGATAACAACATCATCAAGGTGATTAAAGACAAGGATGCTAAAACAGCATCTATTCGTGTTGCCGATGATGAGGCTCCCGGAGTCGGCGATGAGATGGTGACTCGTATCGTCGCCCTCTACAACACCGAAGCGAAACAACTCGCCCCCCTGCTTCGTCAGCTTAATGATAATGCCGGTGGCGGTAACGTAGTTAATTATGACCCATCGAATGTCTTAATGATTTCTGGTCGCGCAGCCGTAGTCAATAAGCTGGTAGAGATAGTTCGCCGCGTCGATAAGCAAGGTGATACCGAAGTGCAGGTGGTACCACTGGAATTTGCATCGGCGGGTGAGATAGTTCGTATTATCGAGACCTTAAATCGTGTCACAGGTAACAAGTCTCAGTCGGGCCAGGTTCCTAAAGTGGTTGCCGATGAGCGTATGAATGCCGTGATTGTCAGCGGTGACGAGAAGGGCCGTCAACGTGTGGTCGAATTGATCAAGAAGCTAGATGCAGAGCAGGCTAACACAGGTAATACCAAGGTTCGCTATCTGAGATACGCCAATGCAGAAGATCTTGTTGAAGTATTGATGGGTTTTGCCGATCAGCTGTCCAGCGATCAAGATGGTGGTGGCAAATCAGGTGGTAATAAACGCCGTAAAGATATCAATATCATGGCCCATGCCGAGACAAATGCACTGGTGATCACGGCGCAGCCGGATCAGATGCGCACCATAGATAACGTGATCAACCAGCTGGATATTCGCCGTGCTCAGGTATTGGTCGAGGCGATTATCGTCGAAGTGGCCGAAGGTGACGATGTTGGCTTCGGTATCCAATGGGCGACAGCGTCTGGCGGCATGACCCAGTTTAATAACTTAGGTCCGACCATAGGTGAGGTAGGTGCCGGTGTCTGGTTAGCACAAGATCAGAAGGCCTCACAGACTTGTTCTGGATCTGGAGATAATCAGACTTGTACGGATAATCCAGATACCAAGGGTGATATTACCGTTCTGGCTCAAGCATTAGGTAAGGTTAACGGAATGGCCTGGGGTGTAGCCATGGGCGACTTCGGTGCCTTGATTCAGGCGGTTTCCAGCGATACTAAGTCTAACGTATTGGCGACGCCATCTATCACGACCTTAGATAATCAGGAAGCCTCATTCATCGTTGGTGACGAGGTGCCTATCTTAACCGGTAGCCAGAGTTCGAGTAACGGCAACAGCAACCCTTTTACCACCGTCGAGCGTAAAGAGGTGGGGGTTAAGTTGAAAGTGATTCCGCAGATTAACGAAGGCACCTCGGTTAAGTTAACGATTGAGCAGGAAGTCTCAGGTATCAATGGTAAGACTGCCGTCGATGTCACATTCGCGACTCGCCGTTTGACTACCACTGTGATGGCGGACTCGGGGCAGATCGTCGTCTTGGGTGGTCTTATCAACGAGGAAGTGCAGGAGAGTGTGCAGAAGGTACCTTTTCTCGGTGACCTGCCGATTATCGGCCATCTTTTTAGGTCTTCATCGAGCAGCAAGAAGAAAAAGAACCTGATGATATTCATCAAGGCAACCATTATTCGTGATGGCATCATCATGGAAGGCATCGCGGGTCGTAAGTACAACTACTTCCGTGCGTTGCAGTTAGAGCAGCAAGAGCGAGGCATCAACTTGATGCCGAATACCGAGGTGCCGATACTCGAAGAGTGGAATCAGTCCGAATACCTGCCAGATGATGTTAGGGATATTCTGGAGCGCTATAAAGAGGGTAAAGGCCTGGAGACTAGAATGCGCGAGACTGACCCTGCCCTTAAGAGCATCTCCGAGAGCAAAGAAAAAGACAAGTCTCTGGATACGGATGATAATGCCGATGAGTAATGCTCAACTCCCTCAAAGTGATGAGCTGGCTTTAGTTTCTGATGAAGTTTGGCAGGACGCTGAAATAGACAGTGATGAGGAGTTTCGTTCCGATAGTAGAGAGCGCTTACCCTTCGCTTTCTCCCATCGTTTCGATGTGGTGATCGATACTGGTGTCGATGAAGCTCTGACCTTGTATCATACTGCCGAGACTCCCCTGGCTGCTCTGCTCGAAGTCAGACGCTATACTGGGCGTGAGCTGCCTTTGGTGCAGCTGGTTCCGGCTGAGTTTGAGGCTAGATTAACTCAGGCTTATCAGGCTAATTCTTCCGAGGCACAGCAGCTGATGGAAGATATCGGCAATGAGATGGACTTGTATACATTAGCCGAAGAGTTACCTCAAACTGAGGACCTGCTTGAGGGCGATGATGATGCGCCTATCATCAAGTTGATCAACGCCTTATTATCGGAAGCGATCAAAGAGGAAGCCTCAGATATTCATATTGAGACCTATGAGAAACAGCTGGTTGTCCGTTTTCGCGTCGATGGCATGTTGAAAGAGGTGCTCAAGCCCAATCGTAAACTTTCATCTTTATTGGTTTCCCGTATCAAGGTGATGGCACGTCTGGATATCGCCGAGAAGCGTGTTCCTCAAGATGGCCGTATCTCATTGCGAATTGGTGGTCGCGCCGTCGATGTGCGTGTGTCGACTATGCCGTCGAGTCACGGCGAGCGCGTGGTATTGCGGCTATTGGATAAAAATACCGGCAACTTAGATCTCATTCAACTTGGTATGACAGAGCAGATCCGTATCGAATTCGATGAACTGATCCGCAAGCCCCATGGGATTATTTTAGTGACCGGGCCTACAGGGTCGGGTAAGAGTACAACGCTATATGCTGGTCTGAGCGAGCTGAACTCGAAAGAAACAAATATTCTTACGGTTGAAGATCCTATCGAATATGAACTCGAGGGGGTAGGTCAAACTCAGGTAAATACTAAGGTCGATATGACCTTTGCTCGTGGTCTGCGCGCGATTCTGCGACAAGATCCTGATGTGGTGATGATAGGAGAGATCCGCGACTTAGAAACGGCGCAGATTGCAGTTCAGGCATCATTAACGGGTCACATGGTGTTATCGACGCTTCACACCAATACCGCATCTGGTTCAATCACTCGATTACAGGATATGGGCGTGGAGCCTTTCCTTGTCTCATCGAGTCTGTTGGGCGTGCTGGCCCAACGCCTAATCCGCACCTTATGTTCCGAGTGTAAATCTGAGCATGTGCCGGATCAGAGTGAACGTAAATTACTGGGTATGGTCGAAGATGATCAAAGAGTCATATATCGCGCCGAAGGCTGTAAGTCGTGTGGCAATAATGGCTATCGTGGTAGAACGGGTATCCATGAACTGCTCATCGTCACCGACGAAGTACGTGAACTCATCCATACCGGACGTGGTGAATTGGCCATCGAAAAGCTTATTCGTCAAACCACACCGAGTATTCGTCATGATGGCATGAGTAAGGTACTGGCCGGAAAAACTACCCTCGAAGAGGTGTTACGCGTTACTCGCGAGGAATAATTCATGCCTGCATTTGAATATAAGGCTTTAGATAAACAAGGAAAACAGCAGAAAGGCGTGATCGAGGCGGATACTGCCCGTCATGCCCGTGGCCAGCTCAGAGATCAACGCTTGATGCCGTTAGAGATTAAGCCTGTTCTCGAGAAAGAAGCTAAGGCTAAATCGGGAGGCAAGAGTCTGTTTCAGCGCGGTATATCCGTGGCAGAACTTGCGCTTCTCACGCGTCAAATCGCCACTCTGGTTGCGGCGGGGTTACCGGTAGAGGAAGCGTTGAAAGCGGTCGGTCAGCAGTGCGAGAAAGATCGTCTGGCTAGCATGATCATGGCGGTGCGCTCACGTGTGGTCGAAGGTTATAGCTTGGCTGATTCTCTGGCCGAATTTCCCCATATCTTCGATGATCTCTATCGCGCCATGGTGGCATCGGGAGAAAAGTCTGGTCATCTCGAGGTGGTGCTTAACCGCTTGGCTGATTACACCGAGCGTCGACAGCAACTGAAAAGCAAGATGACTCAGGCGATGATCTATCCCGTAGTATTAACCGTTGTCGCCATAGGCGTTATCGCGATTCTATTGGCCGCGGTAGTGCCCCAGGTCGTTGGCCAGTTCGAACATATGGGCCAGCAGCTGCCCTGGACGACTCAATTACTGATCGCCTCGTCAGACTTTGTCAGAGATTATGGACTGCTTGTCCTAGGTGTGATGGTTGGTGGGTTTGTGTTGTTTAGACGTCTACTGACTAAACCTGAATACCGCATGAAGTTTGATTCCTTACTCCTCAAGTTACCTGTCATTAGCAGGATCAGTAAGGGACTCAACACGGCACGCTTTGCTCGGACCTTGAGTATCTTAGCGGCGAGCTCAGTGCCACTACTGGATGCGATGCGAATTGCCAGCGAGGTCTTGATTAATGTAAAGGTCCGGGCTGCGGTAGAAGAAGCAACGGCGCGAGTACGTGAAGGCACCAGTTTAGGTGCAGCGTTGACGAATACGAAACTTTTTCCGCCTATGATGCTCTATATGATCACCTCGGGTGAGAAGAGTGGCCAGCTAGAGCAGATGCTTGAGCGAGCTGCGGATAACCAGGACAGAGAATTCGAGTCGAATGTCACCATAGCACTGGGGATATTTGAGCCTATGCTGGTCGTCAGCATGGCTACCGTAGTCTTGTTTATCGTTTTGGCTATTCTGCAACCAATCTTAGAGCTTAATAATATGGTCAGTGGTTAAGTTTAGGATTAATCGTACAATCGTGTTATCAGTAAAATAAGCGTTTCGTTATTCATTTTCTCTGAGCCTAACAAGAGGCTCAGAGCGTTTTTAAGAGGATGTTGTTCATGCAAACAAGAAATAAGCAGAAAGGTTTCACCCTACTCGAAGTGATGGTAGTTATCGTGATTTTAGGGATTCTAGCTTCTATGGTTGTTCCCAACTTAATGGGAAACAAGGATAAGGCCGATCAACAGAAAGCGGTTTCAGATATCGTCGCCTTAGAGAATGCCTTAGACATGTATCGTTTGGACAACAGCATCTATCCAACGACCGAACAGGGTCTGGATGCCTTAGTACAAAAACCAAATAGTTCACCTGAGCCGCGTAACTATCGTGAAGATGGCTATGTGAAGCGTTTGCCACAAGATCCATGGAGAAATGATTACTTGCTACTGAGCCCAGGTGAAAATGGCAAGCTTGATATCTTCAGCACGGGTCCAGATGGCCAAGCGGGCACAGATGATGATATTGGGAACTGGAATCTACAGAACTTCCAGTAAGCACTGAAGTTACTGAACATCTGAATCAAGAATCTGAATCGATAATCATATGAAATCATTGAGCTCATCATGGATATGCCAGCATATTCCAGATTTCTCTCTCTATGGGGTTAGCCGATGAAGCTAGTAAGCCAGAAAGGTTTCACCTTAATGGAAGTGCTCTTAGTGGTGCTCTTGATGGGTTTGGCTGCTTCGGCAGTAACCATGACCATGGGCGGCGCCGATGGAAAGAAAGAGCTCGAGAGGACGGCCCTGCAGTTTATGGCTGCTACTGAGATGGTACTCGATGAGACTGTGCTCAGTGGTCATTTCATCGGTATCGTGATCGAAAAGACCAGTTATAAATATGTCTTCTACGATGAGGGTAAATGGAAGTCATTAGATAGAGATCGTATTCTGGCCGAACGGCAGATGAAAGATGGGGTCGAGATAAGTCTGGTCCTCGATGGTCTACCTCTGGTGCAGGAAGATGAAGAGCAAGATTCCTGGTTCGACGAGCCCTTCATAGACGAGAAGACCGAAGAGGAGAAAAAGAAGTTTCCTGAGCCGCAAATTTTGTTATTTCCAAGTGGTGAGATGAGTGCTTTCGAGATGACCTTTTTTAGTGAAGATGAACAAGGTAACGAAATTGAAGCATTAGTGATTGGTGATTCGCTCGGACGCTTATCTCTGGGGAGAGACGATGAGTTCGATGGCGGTGACTATGGGCACTAAGAGCATAATGAACACCAAAGCAAAAGGCATGACCTTGTTGGAGGTCATAGTGGCTCTGGCGGTGTTTTCCATCGCGGCAGTATCTATCACTAAGAGCCTGGGGGATCAGATCGCCAACATGCCGATCTTAGAAGAGCGTACCTATGCCCAATGGGTGGCTGACAATGTGATGGTCGATGCCAGGTTGGAAGCTAAGTTTCCCGATATCGGCAAAAAAGATGGCGAAATGGAGCTTGCCGGACGTGATTGGTATTGGCGTAAAGAGATAGTAAAAACTTCAGATGACAAATTCCGCATGATACGTGTGAGTGTCAGCAATGATGCTCGTTATAAACGTATTGTTGCCCAGGTGAACAGTTATGTACTCAATCCGGAATAGACTTAATGGGGGTTCACCTTACTCGAGATGTTGATCGCTATCGCTATCTTCGCCATGATCGGCTTGGCGGCAAATGCGGTATTGAGTACGGTCATTAAAAACGATGAAGTCACCAAAGAGTTTTCCAGCAAGTTAAAGGCGATGCAGCAAGGCTTTGGTGCATTAGAGCGTGACTTAGGTCAGATGGTGGCCAGAACGCCAAGATTGCTCGAAGGTGGTCGCGGTAGCACAGTATTTCAAACCGGCTCTGATATTTTGGATTCTGAATCAGAGGCTTTGGTCTTCTTCCGCTTGGGCTGGCTCAACCCGGATGGGATTTTACCCCGTGGCAGCATACAGTCAGTGGCGTACGTGGTCAGAGACGGTGCCCTCGAGCGTTGGTATTACCCCTATCCTGAGCCTGAATTCGGGGCGGATCCGATTAAAACCATAGTGATGCGAGGGGTGATATCGGTGCAGTACTCCTTCTTTATGGAAGATAAGTGGGAAAGAAAGGTCGATGGCACTAAGTTGCCCAAAGCGATAGCCATGGAGATCGAATTAGAGGGCCTAGGCAAGATTCAACGTAAATTCTTACTCCCCTTAGGCGCGCCAGTAGCTTCAAATAAGAACAACGGCGGCGGCAATAATAACGGCGGCGGCAATAACAACGGCGGCGGCAATAACAACGGTGGTGGCAATAACAACGGTGGTGGCAATAACAACGGTGGTGGCAATAACAACGGTGGTGGAAAGCAGGATGAGAATGGCAGATAGTCTAATGATTAAGGGGCAATCAGCTAATGAATCAGCTTCCAGCTAAACAGCGAGGTGTCGCGCTTATCGTGGTGCTGTTGATCGTCGCCATGGTGGCAATTATCGCCACCAACATTAATAGTCGTAACCAGTTATCGGTGCGCCGTACCCTCAATTTGGCCGAGTATGATCAGGCATTCTGGTACGCCATCTCCGCCGAAGAGTTAGCTAAAAAAGTACTCAAGCAAGATTTCGAAGACGCAGATGGTACGGTACACCTACAGCAATATTGGGCCCAAGCCGATGTGGTATTCCCCGCAGAAAATGGCGAGATTAGCGGCACAATTTCAGACTTGCAGTCTTGTTTTAACCTCAATGCGCTGTCGGCCGAAAGTGTAAAGGGAGCCGGAGGCAATGGCCAACCTAAATTACCACTGGCGGCGGTGCAATATAAAGGTTTACTGGTTGCATTGGGCATGGATGATTTCGGCGCCGAGCGGCTAACTCATACCCTAAAAGATTATATCGATGAGGATGCAACGGCGAGCCCATTTGGCGCCGAAGATGCAGATTATGAGTCCCGTAACGTACCATATCGTGCGGCTAACACCTTGATGAGTCATCGTAGTGAATTGCGGGCAGTGTTGGGATATACACAAGATATCTACCTTAAGTTACTGCCCTATATTTGTGTGATACCTGGTAATAATAAACAGGTATTGAATGTGAATACCATTGAGGTTGAGCAGGCCGCGCTGCTTGCCGGCATGTTTGATAATAAGATTTCAGTGGGCGAGGCGGAAAGCATCATCAATCAGCGTCCCGGGGACGGATATGAGAAGACTGAAGATTTTACCGAGATATCCTCTATATCTAGCCTAATAACGGCAGATGCGGCGTTAAAAACCAGCTTTGACGTCACTACGAAGTATTTCAAGTTGGAGGCAGGGGCTAAAGTAGAGAATGCTACCTTCCGGCTAGAGAGTGTATTGAAAATGGATGGTAGCAATATAGAGGTCTTGACGCGCCAATTTGGCGGACAGAAATAATCTGGTCAGTACCGGGTATCGCCAGTAAGCATAATAAAAATAACATAACTTTATCTGAGCCCGTTTGGGTGAGGGATCAAGTTAGTGGAGAAGAGATTTGAGTGAAAGACTATTAATCCGCTTAGGAACGAGTCAGGAGCAAACTTGCTCATGGCTAGTTTGGTCTGAGCTGGAGCAGGAAATTATAGGTTCTGGTGAGCTTAAGGATGCCCTAGAATTGGCGAGCCTGACCGAGCGTGCCGGCAATCGTCCCGTCGATGTCCTCGTTCCCTCGTCGGCGATAACTTTGACCCAAGTGGAGTTGCCCGAGAAGGGACAACGTCAAGCGATCCAAGCGTTACCTTTCATGCTGGAAGAGAACCTGGCAGAAAATGTTGATGATCTGCATTTTGTCACGGGTCCTCGCGAGGGCGAGCACCTCAGCGTGGCTGTGGTTGCCCATGAGCAGATGCAAACCTGGTTAACTTGGCTCAGTGATGCGGGTTTAAAGCCTAAGCGTATCGTACCCGATTGTTTGGCATTACCTCTGCAGCAGTGCCAATGGGCGGCAATTAAATTTAATCAGGAATATTTACTCAGAACCGGTGCCGGAGTCGGAGTGAGTCTGAGTGAAGACTGGCTGAATATGGCTTTGCTAAGGCTGCTTCCAGCGGATAGCGAAGCTATGGTCACAGTTGCTGGCTACAGCGAGTTGAATTTAGCTGGTACTCAGGTACAGGCACAAGAACTCGAGCTTCCTATGTTAGTGCTGGCAAAAGGGATCTTATCGGCCCCGATTAACCTTTTGTCCGGTAGCTATACTCCTAAACGTGAATATGGCAAACATATACAGATTTGGCGAAATGCTGCGATTGTCATCGTGGTTGCCTTGGTGTTATCCCTAGTGAATAAAGGGCTCAACATTCACCAAATGAATACCGAGCAGGCACGTCTGCAGCAGCAGAGCGAGACCATTTTTAAGCAAGCCGTACCCGGAACCTCACGTATAGTAAATCTTAGAACTCAAATGGACAGACATCTCAGGAGCATGCAGGGCAGCGGAGGGGGAAGTGAATTCTTCTCTATGCTTGAAGGCTTAGAGGAGGCATTTACTCAGGTGCCTCAGTTAAAGCCAACTACGCTACGTTTCGATAGTGCCCGCAATGAGCTGCGTATGCAGGTGACGGCCAAGAGCTATGCCCAAGTGGAGCAGTTTAAGGAGATTGTTTCTCGCTCATATAGGTTGGATTCAGGTGCGATGAACAGCGGTGAAGATTCAGTTACCAGCACATTGACCTTGAGGAGTAAGTAACATGGAAAATGTGAAAGTATGGTGGAACGGTCTCATCTTACGTGAGAAGCAGCTCGTCAGCGTCTGTGGTGTATTTCTCATTATTGCTTTTCTCTATTGGGGGATCTGGACACCGATATCTAATGCGGAAATTGAGGCCGAAAGAGGCCTAGAGGCACAACAGAGTACTCTTAATTTTGTTAAGCAGACGGCAAATAAGATAGCCGGTCTCAAAGAGAGTGGTAATAAAGCCAGTTTCAGAGGGAGTCTCAGTGCAGCAGTGAATCAGAGTGCAGGGGCGTTTGGCCTGGAGATCACTCGTATGCAGCCTCAGGGTAAGAAAATTCAAATCTGGATGGATGATGTCCCTTTCGATGCCTTACTCGGCTACCTTAACGAACTGGTACAAGAGAAAGGATTATCCTTAGAAAGCATAGATTTGGCAGAGTCTGATACGGTAGGTTTAGTACGTGTTCGTCGTATTCAATTGTCGCAGTAATGATTGTTTTTTATTAAGGTGTAGTAGTGAATTTAGCTAAAAAGATTATTATCGGCGTGTGCATCTATCTGGTATTTTTGCTGGCCTTATTACCTGCAAGTGTGGTGATGAAGCTGGCGCCTCTGCCTAATAATATCAACTTGAGTGGTGTTTCTGGCTCAATATGGTCGGGAAGTATCGAGTCGGTAACAATACAGAATAGGCAATTAGAGCAGGTTCAGTGGCAGTTGAGCCCCTGGGCTTTGTTGCTGGGTCAGGCCAAGATAGATCTGGTTATCGGTAATCGAGGCTCGGCGGTTAACGGTAAGGGATTAGTCATTCTTTCCATGAGCGGAATCGATGCCGAAGGCCTGAGATTCGAGGCGCCGACTAGCTTTCTGTTAGGCAATAATCGCTTACCCTTTAGAACGAAAGTCGGTGGCGATATCAGCTTGTTTATCGATCGTCTCGAACAAGGGACTCCTTGGTGTGAACAGTTAAATGGTAAGCTGTTTATCAATAGTGCCGGTGTAAAAAACCAGTTCGGCAACTATCCTCTTGGAGATATAGAGCTAGGCCTGAGCTGTGTCGATGGCAATGTGAAAGTGAAATCAGATGAGACTATGAATCAGTTAGGTTTCAGCGGAACCTTGGTGCTGCAGGCAGAAAAAGTGGTACAGCTCAGTGCTAAGATAAAAGAGACAGCTTCACAACCCGAAGATCTGAAGAAGGCATTGGCTTTCCTGGGTAAGAAAGACAGCCAAGGTTACTATCCGATCAGTTACCAAGGTAGAGTTCCCGGACTCTAATCAATAGCAAACCAAATAAGAATTATAGATTGCGAGCTTAGTCTCTTACCTGATAAAACATAAGGCACCAATAGGTGCCTTTTTGATACCTGAAGGGTTTAGCTAATCTGCCAGAAGATCATCCAGTAACAGATGATAATCTCCTATTGCAGGAAAATCGCTAAATATTTTATTGGGTTTCTGACTGTCTGGGTTGGTTATACCCAGCTGGTAACCAACACCGGCATCTTTTGCTGCTTGCAATATATCTTCATTATCATCGATAAATAGGCAGCGGCTAGGATCTAACTGGAACTGCAAGAAGAGGTGTTGCCAGAAGTGAGGATGCTCTTTCGGGTAACCAGTTTCATGGCTGGAGAGCATATGGTCTAGCCCCGCAGCCAGTTCAGTATGTTCTAGTTTCAGGGCTAAGCTCTTGGGATGGGCATTGGTGACCAGGATGCGAGACTTTTTCTGCTCACCGAGGGCGTACAGAAATGGCATGCTATCCTGTCTTAACTGAATTCTATCGACCAAGGTTTTATGCAGCCCCATGATATCGAGCCGTAATTCACTTTCCCAATAATCTAAGCAATACCAGTCTAAAGTGCCGAAGACTTTACCGTAAGACGATTCAACTAACGCTTGTGCGGCTTGGCTATTTAAGCCTCTTTGTCGGCTTAATTCCGCTGGGACTATGCTTAACCAAAAGTGATTATCGAAATGTAGATCCAGTAGGGTTCCATCCATATCGAGCAACACAGTATCTATCTCATTCCATGGAAACATCATTATCCCGTTTTATTTTGTGCTGTTTGAAGTGTAGGGGTGCGTTTAAATATCTAAAGTAACTATTTATACTAAATAATATCAATCAGATAGTACGCAGAATCTAGCTCATGCCATGGAAACATTATTATCCTATTCTAGTTCTTTGCTGTTTGAAGTGTAGGGCTTTACCTTGAGAGTACAAGCGATTCGGCTATTAGAGGCTTAATACTAATCTATCTTATTCCATGGAAACCATTAATCAACGAAGTTTCTGGTTGTAGATTAAAAACAGGATAGTAAGATTGTACTCTATAAGCACTTATCATTTGGCTCAGGGACTCCTATGAAGCACAAGAAACCGGAAATTCTAGGTTCAGAGATTGTTGCGCAAAGCCGCTTGTTTAAAATAGAGCAGGTAAACCTCAAATTTTCCAATCAGGTCGAGCGACAATATGAGCGGATGAAGGGGAATAATCGTGGTGCTGTGATGGTGGTGCCTGTGCTCAATGGAGAGACACTGTTATTAGGGCGAGAATATGCTGCGGGTACTCATACCTATGAGCTTGGTTTTCCGAAAGGTTTAATCGATCCCGGTGAAGAGGCACACGAAGCTGCTAATCGTGAGCTGCAGGAAGAGATAGGTTTTGGGGCAAGAAAGCTGACCCATTTGATGGAGTTGAGTTTGGCCCCTGGTTATTTTGCCAGCAAGATGCAGATTTTTATTGCCGAAGATCTTTATGAGAGCGTTCTGGAAGGAGATGAGCCTGAGCCTATCGAGATGGTCCCCTGGCCACTGGATAATTGGCAATCTTTGCTCGAACAGGAAGACTTTTCAGAGTCCAGAAGCGTAAGCGCCTTGTTTTTAGCTCAAAAATACCTAAAACTATAAGTGTTTAAAACATAATTATAAGAACCCTTTTCTTATAATTGTATGTGTGAGTCGGCTGTTGGAGCAGTTATGAAGCCAGAAGAGTACATAGAACAAGCAATTGACATTGCTGTTGAAGCGGGAATAAAGATACGTGATATCTATCTTAAAGGGACTTTCGAGAAAGAGATAAAGTCAGATAATACGCCAGTGACTTCGGCAGATATTGCAGCTCATAATATTATTACCGCCGCATTACAAGCTTTGACTCCCGATATCCCGGTGCTTTCCGAGGAAGATGCGAATATTCCTTTCTCTGAGCGCAAGGACTGGCAACGTTATTGGTTGGTAGACCCCTTAGATGGCACAGGGGAGTTTATCGCAGGGAGTGGTGATTTCTCTGTGATTATCGCCCTGATAGAGCATAACCGGCCTATCATGGGAATAGTGTATGTGCCTATGACTGAGGTATGTTATTACGCCATTGCTGGGCTAGGAGCCTATAAGCGTGATGGTCAATCTGAGGTCAGGATCATGAGCCGTCAGTTGCCTGCCGATCGGAATCCACCGCTAAAGCTCGCCGTTAGCCGACGTCAAGACCCTCAGTCGGTACTTAAGTTATTTAGCCATACGAAACATTGTGAATTGATCGTGCTCGGTGGAGCTGCTTTAAAGAGCTGTCTCGTGGCAGAAGGAAAAGCCGATTGCTATGTTCGTATCGGGCCAACGGGTGAGTGGGACACCGGAGCCGCTCAGATCATTGTTGAAGAGGCTGGCGGGCAGATCATGGATATTGAGCTTCAGCCCCTGAGTTATAATGAGCGGGAATCTTTAGAAAACCCTAACTTTATTGTGGTTGGTTCCCCCCACTTAGCCTGGGACGTTCTGCTAACGGCTGAGAGCTAACCTAATATAGTTAAACAGGCCATCACTCAACGATGGCCTTTTCTTTATTTGTGGTTTAGACAAGTCGCTATCTGCTCAGGATGATAGATTAGAGGATTATTATGATTTTGACTCGACGTTTCCTGCCCTATTTTATTACTCAGTGTCTAGGGGCGTTGAACGACAATGTCTATAAAAATATGTTGTTACTCTTGGTCACCTATTCTCAGCTTGCTAGCCTGCCCATCGATGTAAACCTATTTGTTAATCTAGCCGCCGGTTTGTTTATTCTTCCCTTCTTTCTTTTTTCTGCTCACGCGGGTCTGATCGCCGACAATATCGATAAAGCGATATTAATTCGACGCCTCAAGTTGTTAGAGGTGATCATCATGTGCTGTGGTGCGGCGGCAATCGTTAGCCAAAGCTATTTGATTATGTTGGTATTGCTCTTTCTGATGGGGACACAATCGGCTTTCTTTGGCCCGGTGAAATATTCACTTCTACCTAAGGTATTGAAGGATATTGAGTTGGTTAGGGGCAATGCCTGGGTTGAGATGGGCACCTTCATCTCCATTTTGATAGGCACCATAGTCGCTGGTCTGATCGTTGCCAGTGACCATGCCAACACGTTAGCCGCGATTACCGTCGTTTTTTTAGCAACTGTTGGTTATATCTCGAGTCGCTTTATCCCATCTATCCCCCTAAGCTTTGAACCTAAAAAATTGATGTTCACTCCCTTTTCCGGTTCGATAGCCAGCCTCAGGAAAGCCAGGCGAACACCTTCGATATGGATGGCCGTACTTGCCATTAGCTGGTTTTGGTTTCTTGGTGCTACCTATCTTACTCAGTTCCCCAATTTTGCTAAGCTACACTTACATGCAGGAGCGACAGTGGTCTCCTTGTTGTTAGCCTTGTTTTCTATTGGTATCGCGGCAGGATCATTTTTATGTGATCGCATGTCATTTAAGCAAGTCGAACTAGGTCTTTTGCCCTTCGGTTTGCTAGGTTTGACCATTTTCGGTATTGATCTGTATTGGGCTGTACCAGACTCAAATTCTGTCGATGTTTATACTGCAAGTAGTTTCATTAGTGATTCGCAACATTACCGACTCATGTTTGACTTATTCATGGTAGGGGCAAGCGGTGGTCTATTTATTGTGCCCTTGTATGCATTTATTCAGGCGAGGACGAAGGAGGGGGAGTGTGCTCAGGCCATTGCGGCAAATAACATCATGAATGCGCTGTTTATGGTGATGTCAGCCATCTTCGCAATAATCTTCTTGGGCCCTCTGGGTGGGAGTATATTGCACTTGTTCTTGGTGCTTGCCCTATCAAATTTAGTGGTTGGAGCCTTGCTGTTTATCAGGCTACCTGAGCTGAGATTGAGGCTGGTAACTTACCTCTTGGCTAGATTTATACATCCACTCTCTGTGGCTCAAGGTGATACTTTACCTAAACATGGAGGAGCGGTATTAATTGGGTTATCAAGTTCAGCGAAAGATCTCTTACTGATACAGAGCCTTTCTGTACGACCAATATGTTTTATATTGAGACAGCCTCTTGATACGGAGTTTCTGGCCAAGCTGTTAAGAACATCGGGAAATGTGCTTGAATCGGCATCGAGCCAACAAGGAAAAGCCGATGAGGGGAGTCAGGAGTATATTGAGCACATCGCTAAGGCATTAGCTAATGACGATCTGGTTTATCTGTGCATAAACGATCATCTGGATCTTAGCGATAAACTCGAGGGGTTGATTGGGTCAGTACCTAGGCTGAGCATCTCTTTGGAGCCTGGAGGAGACAAGAGTGTAGATAAAATGGCACCGAGCAGAAGAGTCGGTGTGGTGTTAACCCAAAGAGTAAACATACCTCTAGAAAATGACTAGAGGTATGTGACAATGGTCAGGCTTGAGTACTAAGCTTATGTGCGAGCCGAATACTCGTTTAACCATTCATGCATCGCCTGATGCGAGCCCTTAAATGAGACTCGAGCTTGTTTCTTGTCCAGTTGATATTGATACATAGGGTCGTAATACTTGTTGAGCAGCATAGATATCCACTCGAGGTGAGCCTCTGTGTTGTTCGTTTTTTGCTGAATTTTCAGTGCGTTGGCAATGATAGACTGAAACTCATCATGTAACTGGCCACCGAGTCGTTTCTTAATACCCGTGATACTTAGGCTCAAGTATTCAGAGAACGCGACAAAGCCAGCCTCTTCACCTAGACGCTCTATGTAGCCTGAATGCATCTTATGGACGTATTCATCTAATAATCTGCTATGCCTATCTTCATTGGATTCCTCTAATACTAAGATCTGCGCCGTTTGCATGGCGCTGTAAAATGTCTTAGGTATCGCAGAACGACCGATGAGAAAGCTTTCATCCTCTAAGACTAAACAGCGCTCATCTCTTTGCTGATGTCTTAATAGTTCCACAGCCAAACGATTTTCAAAATTGATCTGGGTTGGTTGGGGCTCATGGTAACGCCCGAAACTCGATCCCCTGTGATGGGCTATGCCTTCCAGATCGACGGACTCGGAACGTTTGACTAAGAAGTCAGTTTTACCGCTGCCAGTGATGCCACTGAGAATAAATACCGGTTGCTGCTGAGGAGCCTCATCGATGACATTGATAAGATATTGGCGCATAGCCTTATAACCACCCTCTACATAGGGGATCTCCAGGCCAGCCTCTTTAAGCCATTGTTGAGTAAGTTGAGATCTTAGGCCGCCTCGAAAGCAATACAGGTATGCACCTGGATTTTTATCAAAATAATCCAGCCAGGCATCCACTCTCTGCTGCTTTACTTTACCTTTAACCAGGGAATGTCCGAGTTTGATGGCCGCTTCTTGGCCATTTTTCTTGTAGCAAGTACCGACCTTCTGTCGTTCGCTATCTTGCATTAACGGCAGGTTAGTACTGCTTGGGAACGCGCCCTTGTTAAATTCGAGCGGTGCTCTGACATCCATCATAGGATGACCCGATAACATGATCTCTCTGTACGCGCTCTTAGGGACTAGATGTTTGCTCATTAGATGAGTTCCACGAGCTGAGTTTGTGATGCATCGGTCATAGTACCAATACATTTAGTCGGCACATTATTTTTGGCTAGCAAGCTAATCAGTTCCTGCTCGGCATCAGCCGCTACCGAGATGAGTAAACCGCCGCTGGTCTGGGGATCACAGATAATGCCTTTCTGCTCATCTGTGAGTGTTGGCAGATGTTCGCTGTAGCTATCGTAGTTTCTGTGTGTTCCACCCGGGATACAACCCATCTCAAGATAAGTTTTTGCCTTAGTTAATAGTGGTAAGGCCGAAACTTGGATTTGTGCATTGAGTTTTGCTCCCAGACACATCTCGATCAGATGCCCGGCAAGTCCAAATCCTGTGACATCTGTCATAGCGTTAACCCCGGAAATTTTTGCAATTGCCGGGCCTAATAAATTCAGCTCACACATGGCATCGGCGGCAATGTTGATATCTTCAGCCGCTATTTTCTTCTGTTTCTGGGCCGTAGTTAAGATGCCTATGCCTAAGGGCTTAGTCAGATAAAGCTTGTCGCCAGCTTGCGCCGTATCATTTTGCTTAAGCTCGGCTAGCGGGATCTGTCCGGTCACGGCGAGTCCAAATATGGGCTCCGGAGAGTCGATACTATGGCCACCGGCCAACATAATCCCTGCGTCTGCACAGGCTTGGCGTCCGCCATCGACAACTTGTTGAGCCACTTCTGCCGGTAAGGTATTCACCGGCCAGCCTAAAATTGCGATAGCCATCATAGGTGTGCCGCCCATGGCATAGATATCGCTGATAGCATTAGTTGCGGCGATTCGGCCGAAGGTGAAGGGATCATCGACGATGGGCATAAAGAAATCTGTGGTGCTGATGATGCCGGTTTCTTCATTAAGCTTATAAACGGCGGCATCATCACGGGTCTGATTACCCACTAATAGATTGGGGTCTTCGAATACCGGGAGCTGAGAAGCTAATATTGTACCTAGGACTTTTGGTGAGATTTTACATCCGCATCCTGCGCCATGGCTGTACTCGGTAAGTTTGATTGTAGATTCTGACATGAACTCAAAAGTCCCTTTAGAAGGTAATTAAGCGCTCATGATAGACCTATAGTCAGACTACTTCAATTAGTAGGGCTCTGGAATGAAAGGTGTGAGGAGTACTGGGGGAAATAGGAACAATTGATAAGTAAGCTAGCAGATGAATCCCCTGTAAAACCCCCTGTAAAAATAATGGCTCGATAGAGATGTTATCGAGCCATTTTATAACAGAACTAAGCGTAAGTAGCGGTGAGTAGCTTCCAGTTTCTATGTTGTAAAATGAAACGTTGTTTCATCTCGTCGACTTGCTGCACTAATTGCTTGTTGGCTAACTGTTTGCGCTTCGCTTCGAGCAGTTCTTTCTTAGCTTGATAATAGTCAGCCAGATGAGATTTCAATATCTCGTATTCTGCTTGCAGCTTGTCTAATACCTCATCACAGTTACTGAGAGTAGAGACGCGATCTTGGGTGCGCTGCAGTTGCATCTTGAGTTTGGCGCTCTCAATTCTCTCCTGGGGAGTGACCCGCAGATCTTTTGCTAGTCCACACCAATTTAAGGAATTGATCAGCCATTTGGTTGGATCGTAATGCCACCAATGTATGCCGTTACGATAGTCGTTTTCGAAGATGTGATGGAAGTTATGATAGCCTTCACCATAAGTAAGCAGAGCGATAAAGCCATTATCCCGCGCCGTGTTCTTATCTGTGTATGGCTGGCTCCCCCATACATGGGCGAGAGAGTTGATAAAGAAGGTACAGTGCTGCACAACAACCAGCCTTAACAGACCTGCCATAAGCAGCATTGCTAGAATATCTCCATTGAGCCAGCCTAAGAATGCGGGTAAACCTATGTTCATCAAAATAACCAAGGGCAGATAGTATTTGTGCTGCCACATCACTATCTTGTCGTTCTGAAGATCTCGAACATTCTTATAATCGTGATAACGCTGAGATTGATATTCTCTAAGCATCCAACCTATGTGGCTGTACCAGAATCCCATCTTAGCAGAGTAAGGATCCTTATCATTATTATCGACATGCTTATGATGAACTCTGTGATCCGAAGACCAGTGAAGCGCGCTGTTCTGTAGTGCCAGAGCACCGCCAAGGGCAAACAAGAAGCGTACCGGCGCCTTGGCTTTATAGGTCTTGTGTGACCAAAGACGGTGATAACCTGCGGTGATCGACAAGCCACTGGCGAAAGCGAAACCGATGAAAGCAAGCCATTCAGTTAAGCCATAGCCCTGTGTCATGCCGTACCAGGGAACGAGTATGGCGGCACCCAGGAAGGTGATTAAAAAGAAGGCTACATTAGTCCAAATTAGTGGGGGTTTGTTCATTATTCTTATCCAGTTCAACTTTGAGCGTACATCTGTACGCTAATTTAGCCTGCAAAACGGTTTTGGTCAAGTCGGAAACACTCGTTAGGGGCTGTGTTTTAGTGTCAAAAAATGTATTATCACGGGATAATATTTAAGTTTCGGAATCACCATGACGGGTGTAAGAGCACAGCAGAAAGAGAAGACGCGCAGGGCGCTAGTCGATGCCGCATTTAATCAACTCAATGCTGAGCGTAGTTTTTCGAGTCTAAGTTTACGTGAAGTCGCTCGCGAGGCAAAGATAGCGCCAACCTCTTTTTATCGACATTTTAAAGATATGAATGAGCTAGGCTTGACCATGGTTGATGAAGGTGGCTTAACACTCAGACAGATGATGCGTAAGGGGCGACAGCGAGCCGAAGCTGGCGGTAGTGTTATCCGTATCTCAGTGGATACCTTTATGGAAGTGCTAGAGTCTAATCCGAATGTGTTTAGAATTTTATTGCATGAACGTTCTGGCACATCGGCTCCCTTTAGAGCGGCGGTAGCTCGTGAGATAGAGCATTTTATCTCTGAGTTGACTCATTATACGGAAGCCACGGCAAACAGAAGCCCTGAACTTGCCAGAGCTCAAGCCGAAGCCTTAGTCACCTTAGTCTTTAATGCCGGAGCGGCTGCACTGGATATGAAGCGAGTAGATAGAAAAGTACTCGCCGATAGACTAGTTATTCAGTTACGCATGGTGGCCAAGGGCTCGGAAGCCTTACAAAATAAGCTAGATAGAAGATAGGTAGCTTCATGATAAAGGGCCTGTTTAGGCCCTTTATCATTTATGAAGTTAACTGTGATTTTTCTTAGTTTACTTTCTTTTCTAAGAAGACACCTGATTCCATATGATCTGTATATGGGAACTGATCGAACAGAGCGAAGCGAGTGATATTGTGTGTCTTAGTCAGCTCGGCTAAGTTTTCAGTCAAGGTGTTAGGGTTGCAAGATATGTATACGATGCGCTCATAACCTTGAACTAGCTTGACAGTATTTGAATCTAAGCCGGCTCGTGGTGGATCGACAAAGATGGTATTACAATTATAGCTGTCTAGATCTATCCCTTCCAAGCGTCTAAAGCTTCTCTTTTTTGCCATAGCATCGGTGAAGTCTTCTGCAGACATACGTATGATCTGTAAGTTATCGATATTGTTGATGTCGATATTGTATTGGGCAGATTGAACCGAAGGTTTCGCCAGTTCAGTAGCGAGAACCCGATCGAAGTTTTGTGCTAAAGCGATAGAAAAATTGCCATTACCACAATATAACTCTAACAGATCACCCGTGCTGTTTTTAGTGACATCTATCGCCCATTCGAGCATTTTTACCGAGACCTTGCCATTGGGCTGAGTGAAGCTATTTTCAATTTGATGATAGTGAAGCTGTTCACCGTTCACGTTTAGGCTTTCAACAACGAAATCTTTATCGAAAATGAGTTTCTGTTTACGGGCTCTACCGATCAAGTTAACCTTGAATTTAGATGCTAGTTTCTCTTTAAGGGCCTTAGTCTCTGCTTCCCACTGCTGATCCAGTTGCTTATGGTAAAGTAAGGAAACTAAGATCTCACCACTAAGGGTAGAGAGAAAATCGATTTGAAATAATCTATGTCTTAGTATGGTGTTAGGCTTTAACTCTTCGATTAAGGCGGGCATCATCTGGTTAATTAAGCTGCTTGCTGGAAGAAATTGGTCACAACGAACCTTACTGTCCAGGGCCTTATCGAACATGTAGTAATACATGTCATCACCGTCATGCCAGATACGGAATTCACAGCGCATACGATAATGAGCTGTTTCTGAGCCGAAGATTTCTAACCTTGGTGTATCAAAGTCAGTGAATATTTGTTCCAGCTTGATGCGTTTTTTTTCGAGTTGTGCATCATAGGTCTTAGGATCCATTGCTGCTAAATTCATTTATTGATCACCTTGGTTCAATTTGGGGCGGAATTATTATACTAGAAGAGTGATATGTCCAGTTTCTGGCTTTCGATTTATAGAATCTTGTGTGAAAATTGTATTTTACCCCTCTAAAAGTATCTTGTAGTAGCAATATAGTAGGTAAGGGGGATTGCCTGTAAGGTCACGTAAGTTAATGGAGAAGTGTCTTGTCTAAACCTATACTCGTTTTCGATTCAGGAATTGGTGGTTTAACTATTCTTGATGAAATTAGACAAGCACTGCCTAATGAGAGTTATATATACTTGTTCGACAACGCTCGCTTACCATACGGTGAGTTAGGTGAACAGGAATTGATTTCGGGCTGCGTCGCGCTCATTACAAGTTTCGTGAAAAAAGAGTCAGTCTCCATGGTGGTCATAGCCTGCAATACAGCCAGCACGCTTATATTACCCTCACTCAGGGCTGTATTAGACATTCCCGTTGTTGGCGTGGTTCCGGCAATCAAGCCTGCAGCTCTGGTATCTCAAAAGAAACATTTAGGCCTGCTTGCTACACCCGGCACGATAAAGCGTGCATATACTCATGAATTAATCGATCAATTTGCTGGTGAATGTACTGTCGAACTGTATGCCTCATCGGAACTGGTATTGTTAGCGGAACAGAAAGCCGCTGGTAATCCGGTAACTCATCATCAGCTAGCACAAATTCTAAGTCCGATTCAACAAAGTGAGCTCGATACATTAGTACTGGGCTGTACCCACTTCCCCATACTGAAACAGGAGATGCAAGAATACCTTGGGGATAAGGTAATACTGTTAGATTCAGGAAAGGCAGTTGCGGCACGAGTATTGGCATTGAAATTTAAGGTTCAGCAGAAACAGGGTCGTGGTGAGCAAGATAATGAGTATAAAGATGTGTTCAGGGAAGGGCAGCAACAAGGATGTGAAAATACTTTTTCTAGAATTGCGCTAGCTTACTATACTTCTGAAGGAATTGAGCAAGGTCTGAAAAAGACATTAGCCAAGTTTGGTTTTTTTAAAACATCTAGATTGAATCACTCATATTAGAATCTAGTATACAAACTGGCTAATATCATGCCGCCTAATATTTAAGCGTTTTCTTTGCGTTCGCTTTTCTCTGAATCTTGAGACTTGGCTTCTCTGACCTTTAAGGTACGCTCCTGGAAGTCAAACTCATTTAACTTCGACATGGCTTTTTGTGCACCAGCTTCCGACATCTCGATGAAACCGAAACCTTTACGACGTCCAGTCTTGCGATCACGTACTAATCTGACTGAGTTTACGGGGCCGTACTTACCAAATAACTCTTTTACTTCGCCTTCATGTACACGGTAAGGGAGATTACCTACATAAAGAGTCATTGTTGGACCTGTGTATTGTTCAACACTTACGGCATTGTCGCCGGATTCTGTTGATTGGCCTTTTAAGGAAAAGATAACGCTAGCAATAATGGCACCAGTAAAGAAAGCGACTGCAGCGTTTAGCTCGGGAGCGACAAAATGAATCGCTACTGCGCCAAGGATGGCGATAATCAAAACAATAAGAAATGGCTTTTGCATAAATATAATCTCTGAAGAATTGATAAAAAACTGTTAATAGCAGTTATATGGTAATGAATTATTTAGCATTACACTAGTCCGTTGCCGAAAAAATGAACTTAAAAGTAAAGTAATTTTAATATAAGGTTAATAACTCGACGTAGGCAGTAGGAAAAACAGGCTTAAACTGGCTTAGTGTTTAAAACTTCGGCGGATGATTCAATAACGAATAAAAAGGGCTTGCGCGCTTGTAGAATCTCCCTATAATGCGCATCCACTGACACGGCAAACCAGTCTTCTTAATGAAAGCTGAAACCAGTCAGGGCAACGAGTGAGCTAAGGGTTTAATCATTTTTAATGATTGAAATTCTTTTTGAAAAAAGCCCTTGACGCCAACAACGGGGAGTGTAGAATACGCCTCCTCAAGCCAGCGACCTAGCGTCTAACGGCTGCATATGAAAGATGATGCAACGCTCTTTAACAATTTATCAAGTAATCTGTGTGGGCACTCACAGGTGTTGAGTTATTCGAAGCCATCTTACTTTGTAAGTGGCAACAAATTTTCTCAATGAACTACTGAGTGACCATAGCAACTTTGGTTTCTACTTTCTTACTCTCACGAGTAAGAAAAGTAAATTCAAAGAAGCAAAATATGTAAGCTTCATTGACATTCTCTTTATAGAGGATGGTTAATGAAAAACAGTATAATTCGTTGAGCCGATGTCATTGCCGAAAGGTAATGCATCAAAAAAACTTTAATTGAAGAGTTTGATCATGGCTCAGATTGAACGCTGGCGGCAGGCCTAACACATGCAAGTCGAGCGGAAACAGAAAGGTGCTTGCACTTTTGCTGTCGAGCGGCGGACGGGTGAGTAATGCCTAGGGAACTGCCCAGTCGAGGGGGATAACAGTTGGAAACGACTGCTAATACCGCATACGCCCTACGGGGGAAAGGAGGGGACCTTCGGGCCTTTCGCGATTGGATGTACCTAGGTGGGATTAGCTAGTTGGTAAGGTAATGGCTTACCAAGGCGACGATCCCTAGCTGGTCTGAGAGGATGATCAGCCACACTGGAACTGAGACACGGTCCAGACTCCTACGGGAGGCAGCAGTGGGGAATATTGCACAATGGGCGAAAGCCTGATGCAGCCATGCCGCGTGTGTGAAGAAGGCCTTCGGGTTGTAAAGCACTTTCAGCGAGGAGGAAAGGTTGTAGTTTAATAAACTATAGCTGTGACGTTACTCGCAGAAGAAGCACCGGCTAACTTCGTGCCAGCAGCCGCGGTAATACGAGGGGTGCAAGCGTTAATCGGAATTACTGGGCGTAAAGCGTACGCAGGCGGTTTGTTAAGCAAGATGTGAAAGCCCCGGGCTCAACCTGGGAATTGCATTTTGAACTGGCAAACTAGAGTCTTGTAGAGGGGGGTAGAATTTCAGGTGTAGCGGTGAAATGCGTAGAGATCTGAAGGAATACCGGTGGCGAAGGCGGCCCCCTGGACAAAGACTGACGCTCAGGTACGAAAGCGTGGGGAGCAAACAGGATTAGATACCCTGGTAGTCCACGCCGTAAACGATGTCTACTCGGAATTTGGTGTCTTGAACACTGGGTTCCCAAGCTAACGCATTAAGTAGACCGCCTGGGGAGTACGGCCGCAAGGTTAAAACTCAAATGAATTGACGGGGGCCCGCACAAGCGGTGGAGCATGTGGTTTAATTCGATGCAACGCGAAGAACCTTACCTACTCTTGACATCCACGGAATTTTTCAGAGATGAATTAGTGCCTTCGGGAACCGTGAGACAGGTGCTGCATGGCTGTCGTCAGCTCGTGTTGTGAAATGTTGGGTTAAGTCCCGCAACGAGCGCAACCCTTATCCTTATTTGCCAGCACGTAATGGTGGGAACTTTAGGGAGACTGCCGGTGATAAACCGGAGGAAGGTGGGGACGACGTCAAGTCATCATGGCCCTTACGAGTAGGGCTACACACGTGCTACAATGGTCGGTACAGAGGGTCGCAAAGCCGCGAGGTCAAGCTAATCCCACAAAGCCGGTCGTAGTCCGGATCGGAGTCTGCAACTCGACTCCGTGAAGTCGGAATCGCTAGTAATCGTGAATCAGAATGTCACGGTGAATACGTTCCCGGGCCTTGTACACACCGCCCGTCACACCATGGGAGTGGGCTGCACCAGAAGTAGATAGCTTAACCTTTCGGGGAGGGCGTTTACCACGGTGTGGTTCATGACTGGGGTGAAGTCGTAACAAGGTAGCCCTAGGGGAACCTGGGGCTGGATCACCTCCTTACCTATACGACTAACTCAATATTTGCTGAGTGTTCACACAGATTACTTGATAGAAAGAAAGAGCAAAAATATACGTGTCTGTTTAGACGACGTTAATTTGCTTCAAGACAAGGTGCTTGAGGAATGAAAGAGGGAGTGTAGTTCACTACATGACTGATTGAATGACGAAAGGTACGCAGTATTGAAGTAAAGAAGCAAGTATAAATGGGTCTGTAGCTCAGCTGGTTAGAGCGCACCCCTGATAAGGGTGAGGTCGGTGGTTCAAGTCCACTCTGACCCACCAAAATCTTTGTGTTACTGCGTTATGTAGTTCGTCGTTTAGCAGGCTAAACGTCCTCTCTACATACCTTGTTACACTCGATTTGGTAATGACTTAGTAATAAGTAAACGTATATATTTTGTTTGACTGCATGTAAATGGGGCTATAGCTCAGCTGGGAGAGCGCCTGCCTTGCACGCAGGAGGTCTGCGGTTCGATCCCGCATAGCTCCACCATTTACTTACTTTTCTAGCTGAATAAGTAGGTCATGCATATGGATAGAGATGCCAAAGATAAATGCAAAATTTATCTTTGGCTTTTTTAAGCCCGTTCTTTAAAAATTTGGAAAGCTGATAGTGTTAATGTGAAAGGGACTATTGTGAAAACTGCTTCGTAAGAGGTAAGGATTGCAGTGGTTAATAGCATTAGCGCGAAAAATAAATAATTGAGTTCTCAAACACTTAAATCAAGTGCCGAATTGCAGCGATGCAATTCAAGAGTATTCTTTTGGCGAAAGTAAACACCATTAGTTGCGATACAGTCCCATGTGGGTTGTATGGTTAAGTGACTAAGCGTATACGGTGGATGCCTTGGCAGTCAGAGGCGATGAAGGACGTAGTAACTTGCGAAAAGCGTTGGCGAGCTAGTAACAAGCATTTGAGCTAACGATGTCCGAATGGGGAAACCCACTCACATAAGTGAGTATCACTACATGAATACATAGTGTAGTGAGGCAAACCCGGGGAACTGAAACATCTAAGTACCCGGAGGAACAGAAATCAACCGAGATTCCCCTAGTAGCGGCGAGCGAACGGGGATTAGCCCTTAAGTCTATAGGGTGTTAGTGGAATGAGTTGGAAAGCTCAGCGGCACAGGGTGATAGCCCCGTACATGAAAACTAACTATAGATGAAAACGAGTAGGACGGGACACGTGACATCTTGTCTGAACATGGGGGGACCATCCTCCAAGGCTAAATACTCCTGACTGACCGATAGTGAACCAGTACCGTGAGGGAAAGGCGAAAAGAACCCCTGTGAGGGGAGTGAAATAGAACCTGAAACCGTATACGTACAAGCAGTGGGAGCGGTTCTTGAGACCGTGACTGCGTACCTTTTGTATAATGGGTCAGCGACTTACATTTTGTAGCGAGGTTAAGCGAATAGCGGAGCCGTAGGGAAACCGAGTGTTAACTGCGCGTTTAGTTGCAAGGTGTAGACCCGAAACCCGGTGATCTATCCATGGGCAGGTTGAAGGTTGAGTAACATCAACTGGAGGACCGAACCGACTTATGTTGAAAAATGAGCGGATGACTTGTGGATGGGGGTGAAAGGCCAATCAAACCGGGAGATATCTGGTTCTCCTCGAAAGCTATTTAGGTAGCGCCTCGAGCGAATACCATTGGGGGTAGAGCACTGTTAAGGCTAGGGGGTCATCCCGACTTACCAACCCTTTGCAAACTCCGAATACCAATGAGTACTACTCGGGAGACACACGGCGGGTGCTAACGTCCGTCGTGGAAAGGGAAACAACCCAGACCATCAGCTAAGGTCCCAAAGTTATTGCTAAGTGGGAAACGATGTGGGAAGGCTTAGACAGCTAGGAAGTTGGCTTAGAAGCAGCCATCTTTTAAAGAAAGCGTAATAGCTCACTAGTCGAGTCGGCCTGCGCGGAAGATTTAACGGGGCTAAGCAATACACCGAAGCTATGGGTTTGCTAGTTTACTAGCAAGCGGTAGAGGAGCGTTCTGTAAGCCGTTGAAGGGAAAGGGGTAACCCATCCTGGAGGTATCAGAAGTGCGAATGCTGACATGAGTAACGATAAAGGGAGTGAAAAACTCCCTCGCCGAAAGACCAAGGTTTCCTGTCCAATGTTAATCAGGGCAGGGTAAGTCGACCCCTAAGGTGAGGCCGAAAGGCGTAATCGATGGGAAACAGGTTAATATTCCTGTACTTCTGCTAACTGCGATGGAGAGACGGAGAAGGCTAGACTAGCGCGGCGTTGGTTGTCCGCGTTTAAGGTTGTAGGTTGTATTCTTAGGCAAATCCGGGAATACGCATTAAATTGCAAGACTGAGGACTGATGACGAGACCCTAAGGGGTTGAAGTAGTTGATGCCATGCTTCCAGGAAAATCTTCTAAGCTTCAGGTTAGTAGGAATCGTACCCCAAACCGACACAGGTGGTTGGGTAGAGAATACCAAGGCGCTTGAGAGAACTCGGCTGAAGGAACTAGGCAAAATGGTACCGTAACTTCGGGAGAAGGTACGCTGCCGGCGGTGATAGGACTTGCTCCTTAAGCTGCTGGCAGTCGCAGATACCAGGTGGCTGCAACTGTTTATCAAAAACACAGTACTGTGCAAACTCGCAAGAGGAAGTATACGGTATGACGCCTGCCCGGTGCCGGAAGGTTAATTGATTGGGTTATCTTCGGAGAAGCTCATGATCGAAGCCCCGGTAAACGGCGGCCGTAACTATAACGGTCCTAAGGTAGCGAAATTCCTTGTCGGGTAAGTTCCGACCTGCACGAATGGCGTAATGATGGCCACGCTGTCTCCAGCCGAGACTCAGTGAAGTTGAAATTGCGGTGAAGATGCCGTATACCCGCGGCTAGACGGAAAGACCCCGTGCACCTTTACTATAGCTTGGCACTGAACATTGAACCTACATGTGTAGGATAGGTGGGAGACTTTGAAGTTGGGACGCTAGTTCTGATGGAGTCAACCTTGAAATACCACCCTTGTAGTTTTGATGTTCTAACTCAGGCCCCTGAATCGGGGTTGAGGACAGTGCCTGGTGGGTAGTTTGACTGGGGCGGTCTCCTCCCAAAGAGTAACGGAGGAGCACGAAGGTTGGCTAAGTACGGTCGGACATCGTACGGTTAGTGCAATGGCATAAGCCAGCTTAACTGCGAGACATACACGTCGAGCAGGTACGAAAGTAGGTCATAGTGATCCGGTGGTTCTGTATGGAAGGGCCATCGCTCAACGGATAAAAGGTACGCCGGGGATAACAGGCTGATACCGCCCAAGAGTTCATATCGACGGCGGTGTTTGGCACCTCGATGTCGGCTCATCACATCCTGGGGCTGAAGTCGGTCCCAAGGGTATGGCTGTTCGCCATTTAAAGTGGTACGCGAGCTGGGTTCAGAACGTCGTGAGACAGTTCGGTCCCTATCTGCCGTGGGCGTTGGATGATTGAAGGAAGCTGCTCCTAGTACGAGAGGACCGGAGTGGACGAACCGCTGGTGTTCGGGTTGTTATGCCAATAGCATTGCCCGGTAGCTACGTTCGGAATCGATAACCGCTGAAAGCATCTAAGCGGGAAGCGAGTCCTAAGATGAGTCATCCCTAGGAATTTAATTCCTCTAAAGAGCCGTTCGAGACTAGGACGTTGATAGGCAGGGTGTGTAAGCGTTGTGAGGCGTTGAGCTAACCTGTACTAATGACTCGTGAGGCTTAACCATACAACCCAGATGGGTTTGTGTAGTTAGTGTGTGTATTACTTCATAAGCACAAAAGAATACGAACTTGATTTAAGTTGGTCATAAAATGCTCCTGCATTTATGACATACAGTACATCCGTGTACTAAACCCAATTATTTATAAGCTTTCTAAATTTACCAAATTAGTCTGGAAACCATAGCATTGTGGCCCCACCTGAATCCATCTCGAACTCAGAAGTGAAACGCAATCGCGCCGATGGTAGTGTGGGGTCTCCCCATGTGAGAGTAGGTCATTTCCAGGCGCCTATTTAGCTTTATTGATTAAAGCGAGTCTCCTAGCCCTGACAAGCTAGCGACGATAAAAGAATTTAGCAGAATGCTTCGGCAATTTGCTAAAGGAGCGGTAGTTCAGTTGGTTAGAATACCGGCCTGTCACGCCGGGGGTCGCGGGTTCGAGTCCCGTCCGCTCCGCCAACATTACGATAAGCCCTAACAGCAATGTTAGGGCTTTTTCGTGTTTAATTTTTGAATGAAAGTGACGAAAAAGTATTCAGCATTATGCGTAAGCACTTTGCTAAAGGAGCGGTCACTCTCGACCATCCATGGTCTACGTGACATTTGTGCATCCATGCACTTCGTAGTTCAGTTGTACCATTCTTGATTTAACAGAAGTGTTCCAGACATTGATTTGGCATACACTCCTTGAAAACATGGATGTTTGAATGCCGTAGTAATAGGATATTAAGGAGCGGTCACTCCCGACCATCCATTCCTATTGTTCGCAAGCTGATGGTATTATTTGAGTGAATTTATGTTCATAAATCGCGCTGTAATGTCGAGCCAATTCTTTCTGCTAGCTAAATACGCTACAATGCCGCTTTAATGCTCTCTAGAAGTTTCTATCTATGCCTGCAGTACCTTATTCATTAAAATCCTACAATACCTTTCAGATTGACCATAGCTGCGCAGAGTTGATCCATGCGAAATCTAAAGCTGAACTGATTTCTACTTGCCTGGAACTCTATCGAAGTGAGCAAGATTTTTTGATTCTTGGTGGGGGAGTAATGTTGTACTGACTGATGACTACCTAGGTACTGTTGTTCGTGTGGAGACTAAGGGCATAGAGTTTTCCGAGGATGATGAATATCATTACCTCAGCGTGGCAGCTGGCGAAAACTGGCACGAGTTAGTCGAGACCACTCTTTCAATGTCTATATCAGGTCTTGAAAATTTAGCCTTGATACCCGGTACCGTTGGCGCGGCGCCAATTCAGAATATTGGTGCTTATGGTGTCGAGTTGATGCAGGTATGTGATTGGGTTGAGTATCTTGATCTCAGAACAGGTGAATTGAAACGCTTAGCAACCGATGAGTGTCATTTTAGATATAGAGATTCAATTTTTAAGGGGGAGCTTCTCACCTGTGCTGTGATTACAGCGGTCGGACTCAAGCTGCGTAAGGATTGGGAGCCGGTGATATCTTACGGGCCACTGAGGACGTTTGAGAAAGGACGTGTGACGGCTAAACAGATATTCGATTGTATCTGTAATATGAGAAATACTAAGCTTCCTAACCCCAGTGTACTGGGTAATGCTGGGAGTTTCTTTAAGAACCCATTAGTTTCACGTGTTGTATTCGATTCCTTAGTTGAAAACCATCCGGGTATAGTGGGTTTCGCTGTAGATGAAAATTCAGTTAAATTGGCAGCTGGATGGTTAATCGACAGGGCAGGGTTAAAGGGTCTTAAGGTCGGTGATGCGGCAGTGCATGAGCAGCAGGCTCTGGTTTTGGTTAATATGGGCCATGCAACAGGTACAGATGTCACTCGGTTGGCTATGAAAGTCATTAGCGCGATAGTAGAGCGATATGGTATTAAATTAGCAGCAGAGCCTAGAATTATTGGTGCGAACGGTGAAAAGGAATTAGCAGATGATTGAACAGTGGGGACGTAAGAGAGAGATATTAACGGCATTAGCAGGTGAGCAGTTTGTTTCAGGTGAGCAGCTAGCTAAACAAGCTGGTATATCGAGAACTGCGATTAGTAAGCATATAGACTCGCTTGAAGACTATGGTGTCGAGATATTCAGTGTTAAGGGCAAGGGTTATAAGTTAGCTAATCCAGTTTCTTTGATCGATGAAGATCAATTGACCCGCTCACTTAATCACAGGTGCTTCTATTTTGATGAACTAGCGAGCACGAATGCCTTTCTGTTGAAACATGTTCACGAATTAACATCGGGTGATATCTGCATCGCAGAATATCAGTCGGCAGGCCGAGGGCGTCGTGGCCGTAGTTGGGTTTCACCCTATGGATGTCATCTGTATTACTCCATGTATTGGAAGTTGGAACAGGGAATGTCTCAGGCCTCGGGGCTCAGCCTGGTCGTTGCTTGCTCATTGGTTAAGGTACTGCAAAGTTTTGGTATCGAAGATTTAGGGGTTAAATGGCCAAACGACATCTATTTGAATAACAAGAAGTTAGCTGGCGTCTTGATTGAGATGAGCGGACAGGCCGACAGCGAATGTCATCTGGTTGTGGGGATAGGAATCAATATTTCCATGTCTCAGTCTCAGGGAGATAAAATCGATCAAGCCTGGAGTGACCTTTCTGCCAATCCTTCTTGTCCGAGTAAAACTGAATTGGCAATAGCGCTACAAAAACAGTTACACCAAGACTTTTCTACTTTTGAACAGCTAGGGTTAACAGCCTTCTTAGCGCGCTGGCAGGAGGTCGATGTGTTCTTCGGTAAGCAAGTAAGACTCTTGATGGGTGATAACCAGATACTGGGTATCTGTAAAGGAGTAGATGAATCCGGTGCCATTCTACTTGAAACCGATGAAGGCATTAAAGCGTTTGTGGGTGGCGAAATTAGCCTTCGAAGCGCGACCTAGTGTTGCTAAATCGGCTATTTTCGTAGTAAGACCTGACTCATCAGGTGATCATTGCCTTTCTGCAAAATAAGGTGGGCACGATCTCTGGTGGGTTCAATATTCAATTTTAGATTTGGACCGTTGATGCTATCCCAGATGTTGGAGGCTATGCTAGTCGCTTCATCGTCGTCCAGTTTTGAATAGTGGTGGAAGTAAGATTTTTCATCGCTAAAGGCGCCTCCTCTAAATTGGAGAAACCTATCTACATACCACTTCTTCAGTAATGCTTCCTCAGCATCGACATAAATTGAGAAATCGACAAAGTCGGAAACGAAGGGTTGTTGTATGCCAACTGCGGCATCTTGACCCGTTTGTAGTACATTTAGCCCTTCGATAATCAGTATGTCTGGTTGTTCTATTATTTGCTGCTTGTCTATGATGCGATCATAGCTGAGGTGAGAATAGATTGGTGCCCGGACGTAGGGCTCTCCGGCTTTGATTTGAGAAATAAACTTCACCAGCATCTTCATATCATAGCTTTCTGGAAAGCCTTTGCGCTGAAGAAGGCCTCGACGTTTTAGCTCCGCCAGTGGATAAAGAAAACCATCGGTAGTGACGAGGTCGACTCTGGGGTGTTCAGGCCATTGGCTCAATAGCGCCTGGAGAATTCGAGCCGTAGTGCTCTTTCCTACGGCGACGCTACCGGCAATACTGATGATATAGGGGCGCTTAGGAGGTATCCTGCCTAAGAACTTGTTGAGAACCAGGCCACGTTTTTGCTTGGCGCCGACAATCAGGTTAAGTAGCCGACTCAAAGGAAGATAGATATCGGTGACTTCGGTCAGAGAGAGCCTCTCGTTTATGCCGCGTAGCTTCTTGAGTTCAGATTCGATTAGGGTCAAGGGGACCGATTCACGTAATTCGGCCCACTGAGATCTTTGGAATGCAAGATACAGTGCATTATGAATTGGATTTTCTGTTGGCATTGCTTATCTCCCTTTGAGGGAGGAACAGTACACTAACAGTTTAAGATGAACAATATGAAAGCCAGCTAAGATGCTCGCTGTTTGACCATTGACTAAAAGGATGTCCAAAAAAACATCTAAAGGCTGTTTTTATGGACGAAAAAACAACATTCGGCATTTTTTTTAGGTTTTTTTACAAATAGCTATTGCACTTGTGCTCACATTTCCATAATATCCGCTACCGAAATGACACGCCGGCATAGCTCAGTTGGTAGAGCAACTGACTTGTAATCAGTAGGTCCCGAGTTCGACTCTTGGTGCCGGCACCATTTCTCTGGAGGGGTTCCCGAGTGGCCAAAGGGATCAGACTGTAAATCTGACGGCTCAGCCTTCGAAGGTTCGAATCCTTCTCCCTCCACCATTTTCTAGGTAGTTAGGTAACCTGAAGTAGGTTGCGCGGATGTCGTATAATGGTATTACTCCAGCCTTCCAAGCTGATAACGCGGGTTCGATTCCCGCCATCCGCTCCAATTTTCGCTGATGTGCTCACCCTTAAGAGCACGCCCTGATAAAGGGTGAGGTTTTAAGTCACTGCCATCAGCGCCAGCCTTCTTCAAATATCCTATTCTAAATCTAATTGATTCGATGACATTTATGCATCGGATTTTTTGTTGTATGTCGGTTTCATCACCAAGATATCTGATTGGGGCAATACCATGGCTAAAGAAAAATTTGAACGCGTTAAACCCCACGTAAACGTGGGCACCATCGGTCACGTTGACCATGGTAAGACTACTCTAACTGCTGCTATCTCTGCTGTTTTGGCAAAGACTTACGGTGGTGATGTTAAAGATTTCTCACAGATCGATAACGCTCCTGAAGAGCGTGAGCGCGGTATTACAATTAATACCTCTCACATCGAATATGACACTCCAGCACGTCACTACGCACACGTAGATTGTCCTGGTCACGCCGATTATGTTAAAAACATGATCACTGGTGCTGCTCAAATGGACGGCGCGATTCTAGTAGTTGCTTCTACAGATGGCCCAATGCCACAGACTCGTGAGCACATCCTGCTTTCTCGTCAGGTTGGCGTCCCTTTCATCATCGTATTCATGAACAAATGTGACATGGTTGATGACGAAGAGCTACTTGAGCTAGTAGAAATGGAAGTTCGTGAACTTCTTTCTGAATATGACTTCCCAGGTGATGACCTTCCAGTTATCCAAGGTTCAGCACTTAAAGCCCTTGAAGGCGAAGCTGAATGGGAAGCTAAGATCCTTGAGCTTGCAGAAGCTTTGGATACTTATATCCCAGAGCCAGAGCGTGCTATCGATGGTGCATTCATTCTTCCAATCGAAGATGTATTCTCAATCTCAGGCCGTGGTACAGTTGTAACTGGTCGTGTAGAGCGCGGTATCATCAAGGTTGGTGAAGAAGTTGAAATCGTTGGTATCAAAGATACTACTCGTTCAACTTGTACTGGTGTTGAAATGTTCCGTAAGCTGCTTGACGAAGGTCGTGCAGGCGAGAACTGTGGTGTTCTTCTACGTGGTATTAAGCGTGAAGACGTTGAACGTGGTCAGGTTCTTGCTGCTCCTGGTTCAATCACTCCACACACAACTTTTGAATCAGAAATCTATGTTCTGTCAAAAGAAGAAGGCGGACGTCACACTCCATTCTTCAAAGGCTATCGTCCACAGTTCTACTTTCGTACAACAGACGTAACCGGTACTATCGAGCTTCCAGAAGGCGTAGAGATGGTAATGCCTGGTGATAACGTTCAGATGGTAGTAACACTAATCTGCCCAATCGCGATGGATGAAGGTTTACGCTTCGCTATCCGTGAAGGTGGCCGTACTGTTGGTGCTGGTGTTGTAGCTAAGATCCTTGCTTAATCGCATAGACTCTTAACTGAACATCAAAAAAAGGAAGCTTCGGCTTCCTTTTTTGTTATTTTTAATTTTACTCGGTTCAAGCTTGCTTGTATTCTTGATTACTCGTCAGAATAAGAATACAATCTATGGCCGATTTTTGACCCTTTGGGCTTACCATTAAGCACATCGAGAGTAAGCTCGGAATTAAGTGGTTAGATAGTATTTTATTAAAATGCGATCAACCTGATACCACCTTAGGTCGTAGTGAGTAACGGAATTAATCGATGACAACAAATACAGAAAGCCAGGGTAATTCTCTGGATATCGTAAAGTGGGCTCTAGTCGCTATTTTGTTGGCAACAGCTATTATCGGCAATCAGCTGTATAGTGAAGCCAGTGTATTAGTACGTGCAATTAGTGTTGTTGCAGCTTTTGCTGTAGCGGGATTTATTGCATTGCAAACAGAGAAAGGCAAGCAAGCGCTAGTCTTTGCTCGTGAAGCACAAATTGAAGTACGTAAGGTAGTTTGGCCTACGCGTCAAGAAGCGCTAAATACAACATTTATTGTATTAGCCGCGACCGGTGTTCTTGCGTTGATCCTTTGGGGTATGGACGCAGTATTGCTGAGAATTGTCAATTTTATTACAGGCGTATAGGCACTTCGAATGACTGAAGCAACTGAAGCTAAAAAAAGATGGTATGTGGTCCAGGCCTTTTCTGGTTATGAAGGGCGTGTACTTAAGACTCTGAATGAATATATTCAGATGCACAAGATGGAACACTACTTTGGTGAGATTCTCGTCCCAACTGAAGAAGTTGTCGAGATGAGAGCCGGTCAGCGTCGTAAGAGCGAGCGCAAGTTCTTCCCTGGATATGTACTAGTCCAGATGGAAATGAACGATGAGAGCTGGCACTTGGTGAAGAGCATCCCTCGTGTGATGGGTTTCATCGGCGGCACTTCGGATCGTCCTGCTCCTATTTCTGATGTTGAAGCTGATAGAATTCTACAGCGTCTACAGGAAACTACCGAGTCTCCAACACATCGCGTGATGTTTGAACCTGGTGAAGTGGTTCGCGTTACCGATGGTCCGTTTGCTGACTTTAACGGTACTGTTGAAGAAGTCGATTATGAGAAGAACCGCGTCAAGGTTTCTGTGATGATCTTCGGCCGTTCAACACCAGTCGAGCTAGACTTTAGTCAGATCGAAAAGAGCTGATTAAATTAAACACAAATTTTATTTGGAATGGGTGCGGATTTGTTATAAAATCCGCACCCATTGTTTTTCGGGGAGCTTGCTGACATCTTGTCAGTGGCGTTTGAACCCAAACTGAGGAAATACTCATGGCTAAGAAAGTTGATGGTTACATCAAACTACAAGTCGCAGCTGGTGCTGCAAATCCGTCGCCACCAGTCGGGCCTGCTCTAGGTCAGAAAGGTGTTAACATCATGGAATTCTGTAAAGCATTCAATGCTCGTACTGAAAAGTTCGAGAAAGGCATGCCAATTCCTGTTGTTATCACGGTTTATACTGACCGTTCGTTCACTTTTGAAACTAAGACACCACCTGCATCTTTCCTACTGCTTAAGGCAGCAGGTTTGAAGTCTGGTTCTGGTCGTCCTAACACTGAAAAAGTGGGAACTATCAAGCGTAGCGCTGTCCAGGAAATTGCTGAGACAAAAGCTGCTGACATGACTGGATCTGATATTGATGCGATGACTCGCACAATTGAAGGTACTGCTCGTTCAATGGGTTTGGTAGTAGAGGATTAAGAAAATGGCAAAACTAACTAAGCGCGCTCGTATCATTCGCGAGAAAGTAGAAGTAACTAAAAACTACGACATCAATGAGGCTGTTGAGCTTCTTAAAGAACTAGCGACTGCTAAGTTCGTTGAGAGTGTTGATGTTGCTGTAAACCTTGGTGTAGACCCACGTAAATCTGACCAAAACGTTCGTGGAGCAACTGTGTTGCCACACGGTACTGGTCGTGACGTTCGTGTTGCCGTGTTCACACAAGGTGCTAATGCAGAAGCTGCGCTAGCTGCTGGTGCTGAGCTAGTCGGTATGGACGAGCTTGCTGCACAAGTTAAAGCTGGTGAAATGAACTTCGACGTTGTTATTGCTTCTCCAGATGCAATGCGTGTTGTTGGTCAACTAGGTCAGATCTTAGGCCCACGTGGTCTAATGCCTAACCCTAAGACTGGCACAGTAACACCAAATGTTGCTGAAGCAGTTAAGAACGCAAAAGCTGGTCAGGTTCGTTACCGTACAGATAAGAACGGTATCATCCACACTACTATCGGTAAAGTGGACTTCGAAACTGCTAAGCTAAAGGAAAACTTGGAAGCACTTGTTGCGGCATTAGTGAAAGCTAAGCCTGCAGCTGCTAAAGGTATTTTCCTTAAGAAAATCAGCATCTCGACCACTATGGGCGCAGGTGTTGCAGTTGACCAGAGTACTCTGGAAGACGCTAAGTAATTTTACAAGGTTAGCGTATTAGTCTATAATGCGCGCACCTTGTGGGTTGAGGTCTATAATTTAGCCATTTAGATGGTCAAATCTTAGACTTCCGTCCAAGACCGTAGGTGTCGGCTTAATGGCTGACTTAATTTCCTACGTAGACGGTGTCGAACCCCAGAAAGATTTTGTTCTGCTGGATAAGCACCGTAAATCACTAGTCATATTTATGATTAGTATGGTAATTGCTAGGGAATTCCCTAGATTTAATCCAGGAGTAAAGCCAATGGCATTAGGACTCGAAGACAAAAAAGCGATTGTTGCTGAAGTCAACGAAGCTGCCAAAGGTGCTTTATCTGCAGTTGTAGCCGATTCACGCGGTGTAACTGTAGGTGATATGACCGGTCTGCGTAGAGCAGCTCGCGAAGCTGGTGTATTCGTTAAAGTTGTACGTAATACATTAGCTAAACGCGCAGTTGTAGGTACTGATTTTGAGTGCCTTAGCGATACGTTTACCGGTCCTACTTTGATTGCCTTCTCTAACGAGCACCCAGGTGCAGCCGCGCGTCTTCTTAAAGACTTCGCTGGTGAGCAAGAGATGTTTGAAATCAAAGCAGCAGCCTTTGAAGGGGAGTTAATCCCTGCAGCCGATATAGATCGCTTAGCGAAACTGCCAACATTCGACGAAGCAATTGCTCAGTTGATGATGACAATGAAAGAAGCATCTGCTGGCAAGCTAGTTCGTACACTGGCCGCCCTTCGCGATCAAAAAGAAGAAGCAGCTTAAGTTTATACTTAGCCGCTTAAATTCAGAACAATAGGAATTTTTTGTTATGTCTATCACTAAAGACGATATCTTAAACGCTGTTGCAGAAATGTCTGTAATGGAAGTTGTTGAACTAATCGAGTCAATGGAAGAGAAGTTCGGCGTATCTGCAGCTGCTGCAGTTGTTGCTGGCGGAGCTGCTGAAGGCGGCGCTGCTGCTGAGCAGACTGAATTTGACGTTATGATGACTTCGTTCGGTGAGAACAAGGTTAAAGTAATTAAAGCTCTTCGTAGCGCTACAGGTCTTGGCCTGAAAGAAGCTAAAGCTATGGCTGAAGCATCTCCAGTAGCTGTTAAAGAAGCTATTTCTAAAGAAGAAGCTGAAGCACTTAAGACTCTTCTTGAAGAAGCTGGTGCTTCTGTAGAGATCAAGTAAGTTATAATTTAACTTACTCCGCCCGAGTCATCGGGTGAAGGCTGGCGGTTTTTTAACCGTCGGCCTTTTTTGCGCTGTAAGCGTAGGCGATTTTTTTTTCACCGTTTGTCGCCAGATCATGCAGTTCCTAACAGAGATTACTGGTTAGGTTCTTGCCATCAACGGTGATGGGCAAACGCGCTGTTTCAATTTTTTGAATCAGTCTTGGTCACATCTCGAAATCAGAGGAAACCCATGGTTTACTCCTATTCTGAAAAGAAGCGTATTCGTAAAGATTTTGGTAAACGTCCAAAAGTTTTGGATATCCCTTACCTACTCTCAATACAGTTGGACTCATTTAAGAAGTTCACTGATCAAGATCCTACTGGTGAACGTGGCTTTGAAGCCGCTTTCCGTAGCGTTTTTCCCATCAAGAGCTTTTCTGGTAACTCAGAGCTGCAGTATGTCAGCTATAAGTTAGGTGAGCCTGTTTTTGATGTGAAAGAGTGTCAGATCCGCGGTATTACATACGCAGCACCACTGCGCGTTAAATTGCGTATGGTCTTGTATGATCGTGAAGCTGCCCCCGGCACAGTCAAAGACATTAAAGAACAAGAAGTCTACATGGGGGATATCCCTCTAATGACTGACAACGGTACCTTCGTTATCAATGGTACTGAGCGTGTTATCGTATCTCAGTTACACCGTTCACCCGGTGTGTTCTTCGATCATGACCGTGGCAAGACCCACTCTTCAGGTAAAGTGTTATATAACGCACGTATCATTCCTTACCGTGGTTCTTGGTTAGATTTTGAATTCGATCCAAAAGATGCACTCTTCGTACGTATCGATCGCCGTCGTAAACTTCCGGCGTCTATCATGTTGCGTGCATTAGATTATTCGACTCAGGATATTCTGGATCTCTTCTTCGATCGTGTTAACTTCAAGATCAAGAAAGATTCATTAGTGATGGATCTGGTTGCAGAGCGCCTTCGCGGCGAGACTGCAAGTTATGACATTAAAGATGCAGATGGCAGTATCTTAGTTGAGAAGGGACGCCGCATTACTGCACGTCACATTCGTCAGCTAGAGAAGTCAAAGACTACTGAGCTAGAAGTACCGGTAGATTATATCGCGGGTAAGATTGCGGGTCAGGACTACATAGATCCGGACACAGGTGAAGTATTGGTTTCTGCTAACGCTGAGATCACCCTGGAAGATCTTGCTAAGCTTTCGATGGCTGGCATCAAAGAGATAAGCACTCTATATATCAACGACCTTGATAACGGTGCTTATATGTCAGATACCCTACGTATTGACTCTACAACTAACCGCCTCGAGGCGCTGGTTGAGATCTATCGTATGATGCGTCCTGGCGAGCCACCAACTAAAGATGCGGCCGAAGGCCTATTCCAGAACTTGTTCTTCAGTGAAGAGCGTTATGACCTGTCTAAAGTCGGTCGTATGAAGTTCAACCGTCGTCTAAGCATCGGCGAAGACGAAGGTTCAGGTATCCTATCTAAGGAAGACATCGTTGCGGTAATGAAGAACATCATTACTATTCGTAACGGTGGCGATGAGGTCGATGATATCGATCACTTGGGTAACCGTCGTATCCGTAGCGTTGGCGAAATGGCTGAGAACCAGTTCCGTGTTGGTCTAGTTCGTGTAGAACGTGCCGTACGTGAACGTTTAAGCCTTGGTGATCTTAATGAGCTAATGCCTCAAGATCTTATCAATGCTAAGCCAATCTCTGCCGCAGTTAAAGAGTTCTTCGGTTCTTCTCAGCTGTCTCAGTTTATGGATCAGAACAACCCACTTTCAGAAGTGACTCACAAGCGCCGTATTTCGGCTCTTGGTCCAGGTGGTTTGACTCGTGAACGTGCCGGCTTCGAAGTTCGAGATGTACACCCGACTCACTACGGTCGTTTGTGTCCAATCGAAACTCCGGAAGGCCCGAACATTGGTCTGATCAACTCGTTAGCCAGTTTCGCGCGTACTAACTCATACGGTTTCCTCGAAACACCTTACCGTAAGGTAGAAGAAGGTGTGGTTACCGATCAGATAGATTATCTGTCGGCAATCGAAGAAGGTCGTTATGTTATCGCTCAGGCGAACATAGATATAGATAAGAGCGGACGTCTACTCGAAGAGCAGGTTGCTTGTCGTCATAAGGGTGATTCAACCTTTATGCGTGCTACCGATATCCAGTATATGGATGTATCACCGCAGCAGATTATCTCTGTAGCAGCCTCACTGATTCCGTTCCTGGAACACGATGATGCTAACCGTGCCTTGATGGGCGCGAACATGCAACGTCAAGCAGTACCAACACTAAGAGCCGATAAGCCATTAGTAGGTACTGGTATCGAGCGTATTATTGCGGTCGATTCAGGCGTTGTGGTTTCTGCTAAACGTGGTGGTAGTGTCGATTATGTCGATGCCAGCCGTATCGTGGTCAAAGTTAACGAATCTGAGCTACGCCCAGGCGAAGCCGGTATCGATATCTATAACCTGACTAAGTACACACGTTCTAACCAGAATACCTGTATTAACCAACGTCCTTGTTGTTCTGTTGGTGATCCTGTGGTTCGTGGTGATGTATTGGCCGATGGTCCTTCAACGGATCTGGGTGATCTGGCTCTTGGTCAGAACATGCGTATCGCGTTTATGCCTTGGAACGGTTACAACTTCGAGGATTCAATCCTCATCTCTGAGCGTGTAGCTCAGGAAGATCGTTTCACCACTATCCACATTCAGGAGCTTTCTTGTATCGCTCGTGATACTAAGTTGGGTAGTGAAGAGATCACTGCTGATATTCCAAACGTGGGTGAGTCTGCGCTTTCTAAGCTGGACGAATCGGGTATCGTTTATATCGGTGCCGAAGTTAAGGGTGGCGACATCCTGGTTGGTAAGGTGACACCTAAGGGTGAAACTCAGCTGACTCCAGAAGAGAAACTCCTCCGAGCTATTTTCGGTGAGAAGGCCTCTGACGTTAAAGACAGCTCGCTACGTGTACCTAACTCAGTGAAAGGTACTATCATCGACGTCCAGGTATTTACCCGTGACGGCGTTGAAAAAGACAAGCGTGCGGTTGAAATCGAAGAGATGCATATCGCTCAGGCTAAGAAAGATCTGACCGAAGAGTTCAAAATCCTCGAAGAGGGTGTTTATGGACGTGCACGTAAGCTGCTATTGAATGCAGGCTTCGATCAGGCGCAACTCGATGCTATTCCTCGTTCTCAGTTGCTGGTTCAGACAATTGAAGATGAAGCTAAGCAGACCGAACTTGAGCAGCTTGCCGAGCAGCATGACGAATTGAAAGCCGACTTCGATAAGAAGTTTGAGATCAAGCGTCGTAAAATCACCCAAGGTGATGACTTAGCACCTGGCGTACTTAAGATAGTTAAGGTTTACCTTGCTGTTAAACGTACTATCCAGCCTGGTGATAAGATGGCGGGTCGTCATGGTAACAAGGGTGTTATCTCTAAGATTAACCCTGTTGAAGACATGCCTTACGATGAGAATGGTAACCCAATTGACATCGTATTGAACCCGCTCGGTGTACCATCTCGTATGAACATCGGTCAGATCTTAGAGGTTCACATGGGCGCAGCAGCTAAAGGTATCGGTGATCAGATCACCGCAATGCTTGAAGAGCAGCGTCAATTAGCCGAGATTCGCGCTTACATCAAAGAAGTATATGAGTTAGGTGACGAGGTGCAGCAGCGCGTCGATATCGATTCGTTTACCGATGATGAAGTATTGCGTCTGGCTAAGAACCTTAAGGGTGGTATTCCGATTGCGACTCCAGCATTCGATGGTGCGAAAGAGAAAGAGATCAAGGAAATGCTTGCACTTGCTAAGCTTCCTACCTCTGGTCAACGTACCTTGTATGATGGTCGTACCGGTAATGAGTTTGAGCGTCAGGTAACCGTAGGTTACATGTATATGCTCAAACTTAACCACTTGGTTGACGACAAGATGCATGCTCGTTCTACGGGTTCGTACAGTCTTGTTACTCAACAGCCATTGGGTGGTAAAGCTCAGTTTGGTGGTCAGCGTTTCGGAGAGATGGAAGTATGGGCACTAGAAGCATACGGTGCTGCATATACTCTTCAAGAGATGCTAACCGTTAAGTCTGATGATGTTAACGGTCGTACTCAGATGTATAAGAACATCGTCGACGGTAATCACCAGATGCAACCAGGCATGCCAGAGTCATTCAACGTACTGTTGAAGGAAATCCGTTCACTCGGTATTAATATCGAGTTGGATCAAGACTAAAATTAACTTAGGTTAATTTGGCAATAAATTGGTGTCCTGCATTAGCGGGGCACTCGGTTTAACTCCTTCAGGAGAGAAACGTGAAAGACTTATTAAAGTTTCTGAAACAGCAAAGCAAGACCGAAGAATTTAACGGTATCAAGATCGGACTAGCGTCGCCAGATCTGATCCGCTCTTGGTCATTTGGTGAAGTTAAGAAGCCAGAAACCATTAACTACCGTACCTTCAAGCCCGAGCGTGAAGGCTTGTTCTGTGCGCGTATTTTTGGTCCAGTAAAAGATTATGAGTGTTTATGTGGTAAATATAAGCGCTTAAAGCACCGTGGTGTGATCTGTGAGAAGTGTGGCGTTGAAGTTACACAGACTAAAGTACGTCGTGAGCGTATGGGTCACATAGATCTAGCCAGCCCAGTAGCACATATCTGGTTCCTTAAATCACTGCCGTCTCGTATCGGTTTGATGCTGGATATGACTCTGCGTGACATCGAACGTGTGCTTTACTTCGAATCATTTGTAGTGATCGAGCCTGGCATGACCAGCCTTGAGCGCGGACAGATGCTAACCGAAGAGAACTACCTCGACGCGTTAGAAGAGTACGGTGACGAATTCGAAGCTAAGATGGGTGCCGAAGCAGTTCTTGAATTGCTACGCGCTATCGAGCTTGAGAAAGAAATTGAGATGATGCGTGAAGAATTGCCATCAATCAATTCTGAGACTCGTCGCAAGAAGATGACTAAGCGTCTTAAGCTTATTGAGGCTTTCTTCCAATCGGGTAACAAGCCTGAGTGGATGATCCTTAAAGTGCTACCGGTTCTGCCACCTGATCTACGCCCTCTGGTTCCACTAGATGGTGGACGTTTCGCTACGTCTGATCTTAACGACCTTTATCGTCGTGTGATCAACCGTAACAACCGTCTTAAGCGTCTGTTAGACCTAGCTGCACCAGACATCATAGTACGCAACGAAAAGCGTATGTTGCAAGAGTCTGTGGATGCGCTACTGGATAACGGTCGTCGTGGTCGTGCTATTACAGGTTCTAACAAGCGTCCGCTTAAATCTTTGGCCGATATGATCAAAGGTAAGCAAGGTCGTTTCCGTCAGAACTTGCTAGGTAAGCGTGTTGATTACTCTGGTCGTTCGGTGATTACCGTAGGTCCAACGCTTCGCCTGCATCAGTGTGGTCTTCCTAAGAAGATGGCACTCGAGCTATTTAAGCCTTTCATCTATGGCAAGCTTGAAGGTCGTGGTCTAGCGACCACGATTAAAGCGGCTAAGAAGATGGTTGAACGTGAAGTTGCCGAAGTATGGGATGTATTGGACGAAGTAATTCGTGAACATCCGGTCATGCTTAACCGTGCACCAACACTTCACCGTCTTGGTATCCAGGCATTTGAGCCGGTACTGATTGAAGGTAAAGCGATTCAGCTTCACCCACTCGTATGTGCGGCGTACAACGCCGATTTCGATGGTGACCAAATGGCTGTTCACGTGCCGCTGACGCTTGAAGCTCAGTTAGAAGCACGTTCGTTAATGATGTCTACTAACAACATTCTATCGCCAGCAAACGGCGAGCCGGTTATCACACCGTCACAGGATGTTGTATTGGGTCTGTACTACGCCAGCCGTAAGTGTGTTAACGGTAAAGGTGAAGGCATGGTGTTCGAATCCATCGATGAAGTTGAAAAAGCTTATCGTACTGGTTTCGCCGCTATTCATGCTCAAATCAAAGTGCGTATTACTGAGACTCATATTGCCGAAAATGGCGAGCGTACCGAGGCACGTCGTATCGTAGATACTACTGTGGGTCGTTCACTACTTTCTCGCATCTTACCGAAAGGCTTGTCTTTCGATCTGGTTAACCAGAATATGGGTAAGAAGCAGATAGGTAAACTACTGAACACTTGTTATCGTCAATTAGGTCTTAAAGATACCGTTGTCTTCGCCGACCAATTGATGTATGCCGGTTTCCATTATGCAACAGTGTCGGGTGCTTCTGTAGGCATCGATGATATGGTCATCCCGGCTGCTAAGTACACCTTAGTTGCCGACGCCGAAGCTGAAGTGCTTGAGATTCAAGAGCAGTTCCAATCGGGTCTTGTTACCGCAGGTGAGCGTTACAACAAGGTCATCGATATCTGGGCCAGTGCCAACGAGAAGATCTCTAAAGCCATGATGGATAACCTGTCGACAGAGACAGTGATTAACCGTGACGGTGAAGAGGAAGAGCAAGAGTCGTTTAATAGCATCTATATGATGGCTGACTCGGGCGCTCGTGGTAGTGCTGCACAGATTCGTCAGTTAGCCGGTATGCGTGGTCTGATGGCTAAGCCAGATGGCTCAATCATCGAAACCCCGATTGTGGCTAACTTCCGTGAAGGTTTGAACGTATCTCAGTACTTCATCTCGACTCACGGTGCGCGTAAGGGTCTAGCCGATACCGCATTGAAGACAGCTAACTCTGGTTACCTGACTCGTCGTCTGGTTGATGTTGCCCAAGATCTCGTCGTTATTGAAGATGATTGTGGCACATTCGAAGGTCTGACGATGAAGCCGCTTATCGAAGGTGGTGATGTTGTTGAGCCGTTACGTGAGCGTGTACTCGGTCGTGTGGTTGCTATCGATGTCTTCTATCCTGGTTCAGAGAAGGTTCTTGCTCCTCGTAACACTCTGCTCGATGAAGCCTGGTGTGACGCCTTGGAAGAGAACTCTATTGATGAAGTTATCGTTCGTTCTGTAATTAGCTGTAATACCGATTTCGGTGTTTGTAAAGCCTGTTATGGTCGTGATTTGGCTCGTGGTCATATCATCAACCAAGGTGAAGCTATCGGTGTTGTTGCTGCTCAGTCAATTGGTGAGCCAGGAACACAGCTAACGATGCGTACCTTCCACATTGGTGGTGCGGCTTCTCGAGCTTCTGCTGAAAACAACATTCAGGTTAAGAACACAGGTACAGTTAAGCTACATAACGCTAAACATGTCACGAACAGCGAAGGCAAGTTGGTTATCGTTTCTCGTTCATCTGAGATCGCGATTATCGATGAGCTTGGTCGTGAGAAAGAGCGTTATAAGGTTCCTTACGGTACGATTCTGGAGAAACTAGAAGAAGCGACTGTAGCAGCTGGCGAAATCATCGCTAACTGGGATCCGCACACTCACCCAATTATCTCTGAGGTTGCGGGTACCATTAAGTTCGTCGATATGATTGAAGGTGTCACCATGACACGTCAAACAGATGATCTTACGGGTCTATCTTCAATCGTGGTTATGGAAGTAGGTCAACGTCCAACAGCTGGTAAAGAGATGCGTCCTTCGATTCGTCTTCTGGATGCTAGCGGTGAAGACTTGAAGATTCCGGGTACAGAAGTACCTGCACAATACTTCCTGCCTGGTAAGGCGATTGTCAACCAGGACGATAACGCAGCGATTAATGTCGGTGATGCGTTAGCACGTATCCCACAGGAGTCATCTAAGACTCGTGATATTACCGGTGGTCTACCTCGCGTTGCCGACTTGTTCGAAGCGCGTAAGCCGAAAGAGCCGGCAATTCTTGCCGAGTACTCAGGTACTATCTCGTTTGGTAAAGAGACTAAAGGTAAGCGTCGTCTGTTGATCACGCCTGCCGATGGTGGCAAGCCTTACGAAGAGATGATCCCTAAGTGGCGTAACCTTAACGTGTTCGAAGGTGAAAAAGTCGAACGTGGTGAAGTTATTGCCGATGGTGCCGAGGCCGCTCATGATATTCTACGTCTTCGTGGCATTCATAAAGTGGCTAACTATATCGTTAATGAAGTTCAAGACGTTTACCGTCTACAGGGCGTAAAGATTAACGATAAGCACATCGAAGTGATTATCCGTCAGATGCTACGTAAGTGTTTGATCACAGATGCAGGCGACAGTAAGTTCCTTGCTGGTGAGCAAGCTGAAGTGGCCCGCGTCAAGATCGCTAACCGTGAGCTTGAAGCTCAGGGTAAGAAGCCTGCGACCTTCGACCGTGAGCTGTTGGGTATCACCAAGGCATCGCTTGCAACAGAGTCGTTTATCTCTGCTGCATCGTTCCAGGAAACTACCCGCGTACTTACGGAAGCGGCTGTAGGCGGTAAGAGCGATAAACTACGCGGTCTGAAAGAGAACGTGATAGTGGGTCGCTTGATCCCTGCTGGTACCGGTTATGCTTACCATCAGAAGCGTAATGCTGCATTAGCGGCTAAAGCATCGGGTAAGACGTCTGAACAGCCATCCGCAATTACTGCAAGTGAAGCCGAGCAAAACTTAGCTGACCTGCTAAATCTTGCCGGAAGTTCTGATTAAATCGGACTGAAAAGTAAATAAATTGTAAAAAAGGCGCCTTTGGCGCCTTTTTTTTACTTTATATTGGTTAAAAGTTGTCTATTTCTTGACAGAATGCCATTACCTTTCTAAAATTTCGCGTCCCACACCTGTGGGATATAGATTTTTCACACCTTACTGTTGAGTTTATCAACTGATTCGGAGCTATACATGGCAACTGTAAACCAGTTGGTCCGTAATCCTCGCTCGCCAAAAGTCGTCAAGACTAATGTGCCAGCGTTGAATGCGTGTCCACAAAAACGTGGTGTTTGTACTCGCGTATACACAACCACACCAAAAAAACCTAACTCTGCACTACGTAAAGTAGCTCGTGTGCGTCTAACTAACGGTTTCGAAGTAACTTCGTACATCGGCGGTGAAGGCCACAACCTGCAGGAACACAGCGTAATTCTAATCCGTGGTGGTCGTGTTAAAGATCTACCCGGTGTGCGTTACCACACTATCCGTGGCGCATTAGATTGTGCTGGCGTGAGTGACCGTCGTCAAGGTCGTTCTAAGTACGGAGCTAAGCGTCCTAAGTCTTAACGCTTTCCGTTAAGTAAGGCCAAGCTAGATATTAAGATTCCAGTTTTGGGGTCCCTGAAGCATACGGAGAAATTGTTATGCCAAGACGTCGCGTTGTAGGACAACGTAAAATCCTACCAGATCCAAAGTTCAACAGTGAGTTGCTGGCTAAGTTCATCAACGTCATCATGCAGGACGGCAAAAAGTCGACTGCAGAAAAAATTATTTACAAGGCACTAGATACCGCTTTCGAAAAGAAAGGCGAAGACCATCTAGTGATCCTTGAAGCAGCCCTGGATAACGTTCGCCCTTCAGTCGAGGTTAAGTCTCGTCGTGTTGGTGGTTCTACTTACCAGGTACCATGTGAAGTACGCCCAGTTCGTCGTAATGCATTGGGTATGCGTTGGTTAGTTGAAGCTGCTCGTAAGCGTGGTGAAAAATCTATGGCTCTACGTCTAGCCGGTGAATTGCTAGACGCTTCAGAAAACAAAGGTACTGCTGTTAAGAAGCGCGAAGACGTGCATCGTATGGCAGAAGCGAACAAAGCGTTCGCTCATTACCGCTGGTAATCTGATGGAGCTGGCTGTTGCCAGCTCCATATTCTACATCTCTAAGGCATTAGCCTTAGTCAAGAGGGTTTAAACGTGGCTCGTACAACTCCGATTGAGCGCTACCGAAATATTGGTATTGTTGCTCATGTCGACGCAGGTAAAACCACAACGACAGAACGTGTTTTGTTCTACACCGGTGTTTCTCATAAGATTGGTGAAGTTCATGATGGCGCAGCCACCATGGATTGGATGGAACAGGAGCAGGAGCGTGGTATTACCATTACTTCTGCGGCAACGACCACGTTCTGGCGCGGTATGGAAGCCCAGTTTGCTGAGCACCGTATCAATATCATAGATACTCCTGGTCACGTTGATTTCACTATTGAAGTCGAACGTTCTCTGCGAGTACTCGATGGTGCCGTTGTTGTGTTCTGTGGTGCATCGGGTGTTGAACCACAATCTGAGACTGTTTGGCGTCAAGCCGATAAGTATCATGTACCCCGCATAGTATTCGTCAATAAGATGGATCGTGCCGGTGCTGACTTTGATAGTGTCGTCGAACAGATTCGTGACCGTTTGGGTGCGACTTGTGTGCCAATTCAAATGAATATTGGTGCAGAAGAGGAGTTTAGAGGTGTTGTTGACCTGATCAAGATGAAGGCCATTAACTGGTCCGAAGAAGATAATGGTACAACATTCACCTATGAAGATATTCCAGCTGAGCTTGTTGATAAGGCGAGTGAGATGCGTGAATATCTGGTTGAAGCTGCCGCCGAGGCCTCGGATGAACTGATGGAGAAGTACCTCGATGAGGGCGAACTATCAGAAGAAGAGATCAAGAAGGCGCTGCGTCAACGGACTCTGGCAAATGAAATTGTACTTGCTACTTGTGGTTCTGCATTTAAGAACAAAGGTGTGCAAGCAGTTTTAGATGCCGTTATCGAGTATCTACCATCGCCAGTCGAAGTGCCTGCGATTAAAGGCATAGATGACAATGAGGAAGAGGTTGAACGCACTGCGGACGACAATGCTCCTTTCTCTGCGTTGGCATTTAAGATAGCGACGGATCCATTCGTTGGAACTTTGACCTTTATACGCGTATATTCGGGTGTATTGGCAACAGGTTCTGGCGTGTATAACTCGGTCAAACAGAAGAAGGAACGCGTGGGTCGTATGGTGCAAATGCATGCTAACGATCGCCAAGAGATCAAAGAAGTTCGCGCTGGTGACATCGCGGCTGCTATTGGCCTTAAGGACGTGACTACGGGTGATACTCTTTGTGATATTGATCATAAAATCATCCTGGAACGCATGGAATTCCCTGAGCCCGTGATTACGATTGCCGTGGAACCCAGATCTCAAGCCGATGAACAGAAGATGGGTATTGCGTTGCAAAAGCTTGCAGCGGAAGATCCCTCTTTCCGTGTTGAAACCGATCCTGAATCGGGTCAGACACTGATCTCTGGCATGGGTGAGCTACACTTAGACATTATTGTCGACCGTATGCGTCGCGAATTCAGTGTCGAGTGTAATGTGGGTAAACCTCAGGTAGCGTATCGTGAAACTATTCGCTCGAATGTAGAAGTCGAAGGCAAGTTTGTACGTCAATCTGGTGGTCGAGGTCAATTCGGTCACGTTTGGTTGAAACTGGAGCCTCAAGAAGAGGGCTTCGGCTATGAATTTGTTAACGAGATTGTTGGTGGTGCTGTTCCGAAAGAATACATCCCTTCAGTAGATAAAGGTATTCAAGAGCAGATGAAGAGCGGCGTACTCGCCGGCTTCCCTATCTTGGACGTCAAGGTTACTCTCTTTGATGGTTCATATCATGATGTGGACTCTAATGAGATGGCCTTTAAAGTTGCGGCTTCCATGGGCTTTAAGAAGGGCGCTCTCGAAGCAGACCCTACGCTCCTGGAACCTTGCATGAAAGTTGAAGTCACCACTCCTGAAAATTACATGGGAGATGTTGTCGGAGACTTGAACAGGCGTCGTGGCTTGATCGAAGGAATGGACGACGGCATTGCCGGCGTCAAGCTCGTTCATGCTACCGTGCCTCTATCTGAAATGTTTGGGTATGCAACTGATTTGCGCAGCGCGACTCAAGGACGTGCTTCATACTCTATGGAGTTTTTGAAGTATTCCGACGCGCCGCAAAACATTGCGAAAGCTATTATGGATGCTCGAGGCTAATTGCCCAGGCAACCATAACTAAAAATTAATTGCTATTGCTCGGTGTCAAGCCGGGCATTTCTGAAAAGAAAGGAATATATCGTGGCTAAAGAAAAATTTGAACGCGTTAAACCCCATGTAAACGTCGGTACTATCGGACACGTGGATCATGGTAAGACAACTCTAACTGCTGCTATCTCTGCTGTTTTGGCAAAGACTTATGGTGGTGATGTTAAAGATTTCTCACAGATCGATAACGCTCCTGAAGAGCGTGAGCGCGGTATTACAATTAATACCTCTCACATCGAATATGACACTCCAGCACGTCACTACGCACACGTAGATTGTCCTGGTCACGCCGATTATGTTAAAAACATGATCACTGGTGCTGCTCAAATGGACGGCGCGATTCTAGTAGTTGCTTCTACAGATGGCCCAATGCCACAGACTCGTGAGCACATCCTGCTTTCTCGTCAGGTTGGCGTCCCTTTCATCATCGTATTCATGAACAAATGTGACATGGTTGATGACGAAGAGCTACTTGAGCTAGTAGAAATGGAAGTTCGTGAACTTCTTTCTGAATATGACTTCCCAGGTGATGACCTTCCAGTTATCCAAGGTTCAGCACTTAAAGCCCTTGAAGGCGAAGCTGAATGGGAAGCTAAGATCCTTGAGCTTGCAGAAGCTTTGGATACTTATATCCCAGAGCCAGAGCGTGCTATCGATGGTGCATTCATTCTTCCAATCGAAGATGTATTCTCAATCTCAGGCCGTGGTACAGTTGTAACTGGTCGTGTAGAGCGCGGTATCATCAAGGTTGGTGAAGAAGTTGAAATCGTTGGTATCAAAGATACTACTCGTTCAACTTGTACTGGTGTTGAAATGTTCCGTAAGCTGCTTGACGAAGGTCGTGCAGGCGAGAACTGTGGTGTTCTTCTACGTGGTATTAAGCGTGAAGACGTTGAACGTGGTCAGGTTCTTGCTGCTCCTGGTTCAATCACTCCACACACAACTTTTGAATCAGAAATCTATGTTCTGTCAAAAGAAGAAGGCGGACGTCACACTCCATTCTTCAAAGGCTATCGTCCACAGTTCTACTTCCGTACAACAGACGTAACCGGTACTATCGAGCTTCCAGAAGGCGTAGAGATGGTAATGCCTGGTGATAACGTTCAGATGGTAGTAACACTAATCTGCCCAATCGCGATGGATGAAGGTTTACGCTTCGCTATCCGTGAAGGTGGCCGTACTGTTGGTGCTGGTGTTGTAGCTAAGATCCTTGCTTAATCGCATAGACTTTTAACTGAACATCAAAAAAAGGAAGCTTCGGCTTCCTTTTTTATTGTCTGAAGTTTGTCGGCAACATAGGTTGGTATTGGGTATAATCCCGCCACTTTGTTGAAAACACCTTTTATTGATATTGAGTCAGCAGCCAGCTTGAAGCTGCTATTTAGTTGAATAATGTCCTATCGGTGTTATTTCAGACAACGGGGTTGATCTATTAACGTAAATCAGTATAATACCCCTTCGCCTTAACCATTAGGCGAATTACTAATTAGACTTTTAAAGTTTAATTCAAAAAACAGCGGCTCCGATTGGGAGTCGAACGGTTAAATCATCTCGCTCTGCGTTCCTATAGGAAGTGCAAGAGGGTGATTTTTTATGTGTCCATTTTAGGAGCTCTGGTCAATGCAGAACCAAAGAATCCGTATCCGCTTAAAAGGATTTGATCATCGTCTGATCGATCAATCTACTGCGGAAATCGTTGAAACTGCTAAGCGTACAGGCGCGCAGGTACGTGGTCCAATTCCACTACCAACGCGTAAAGAACGTTATACCATTTTGACTTCTCCACACGTTAATAAAGATGCGCGTGATCAGTACGAACTTCGTACTCACAAACGTCTAGTTGACATCGTTGAGCCAACTGAAAAGACTGTAGATGCACTTATGCGTCTCGATCTTGCGGCTGGTGTTGACGTTCAGATTAGCTTGGGTTAATAAGAGGTTTTCGAGATGGCTATCGGTCTTATCGGTCGTAAAGTGGGTATGACTCGCATCTTCTGTGAAGATGGAGTCTCTGTCCCGGTTACAGTAATTGAAATCACGTCTAACCGCGTTACTCAGGTGAAAACCTTAGAAACTGACGGTTACCGTGCTCTTCAAGTTACTACTGGTACCAAAAAAGCTAATCGCATCACTAAACCAGAAGCAGGTCACTTTGCTAAGGCAGGCGTTGAAGCCGGTCGTGGTTTATGGGAAGTGCGTTTGGCAGATGATGAAGGCGAAGGCATTGAAGTTGGTGCCGAGCTAAATGTTGATATCTTCGCTGACATAGCGAAAGTTGATGTTACTGGTCAATCTAAAGGTAAGGGCTTCCAAGGCGGTATTAAGCGTTGGAACTTCCATGCACAAGATATGACACACGGTAACTCACTGGCACATAGATCCAACGGTTCTATCGGTCAAAACCAAACACCTGGTCGCGTTTTCAAAGGTAAGAAAATGTCTGGTCACATGGGTGCAGAGCGTGTTACTACGCAGAATCTAGACGTTATACGTGTAGATGCTGAGCGTAACTTGCTATTGGTTAAGGGTGCTGTTCCGGGTGCTACTAATGGCAACCTGATCATCAAACCTGCCGTTAAAGCTTAGGTCTGAGGAGATAGTAATGGAATTGGTATTGAAAGACGCACAAAGTGCTCTGGAAGTTTCCGAAACTACCTTCGGCCGTGACTTTAATGAAGCACTGGTTCATCAGGTAGTTGTAGCATATGCTGCAAATGCGCGTCAGGGCACTCGTGCTCAGAAGACTCGCGCAGAAGTAATTGGTTCTGGCAAAAAGCCATGGCGCCAAAAAGGTACTGGCCGAGCACGTGCCGGTACTGTTAAAGGCCCAATCTGGCGTGGCGGTGGCGTAACATTCGCTGCTAAAACACAAGATCATAGCCAAAAAGTTAACAAGAAGATGTACCGCGGAGCGCTGAAAAGCATTTTCTCTGAGTTGGTACGTCAAGACCGTCTAATCGTGGTTGAGTCGTTTAGTGTTGAAGCTCCTAAAACTAAAGAGCTGAAAGCTAAATTGGCTGCTATGAACCTGGAAGATGTGTTGATTGTTACTCCAGAAATTGACGAGAACTTGTTCTTGGCAGCTCGCAACTTGTACAAAGTTGACGTGCGTGACGTAGCTGGCATCGATCCAGTAAGTCTTATCGCATTCAACAAAGTACTAGTAACTGCCGATGCTGTTAAGCAAATCGAGGAGATGCTGGGATGATAAGCGAAGAACGTTTGCTAAAAGTTATTCTTGCACCACATATCTCTGAAAAGAGTACTGTTTGTGCAGAAAATAACAACACGGTAGTTTTCCGTGTAGCTATCGACGCCACTAAAGCTGAAATTAAAGCTGCAGTCGCTAAGTTGTTCGAAGTTGAAGTTGATTCAGTTCGCACTCTAGTTAACAAAGGCAAAACCAAGCGTACCGGTGCCCGTATGGGTCGTCGTGTAGATTGGAAAAAAGCCTATGTAACTTTAGCTGAAGGTGCTGACATCGATTTCGTCGGCGCTGAGTAAGCAAAGGAGAATTATCATGGCAATTGTTAAGTGTAAGCCTACCTCTCCAGGTCGTCGCCACTTAGTAAAAGTGGTGAACAAGGACCTGCACAAGGGTAAACCTTTTGCAGCCTTGCTGGCTAAGAAATCTAAAAGTGGTGGCCGTAACAATACGGGTCGTATCACTGTTCGTCACATAGGTGGTGGACACAAGCAGCATTACCGTATTATTGACTTTAAACGCAATAAAGACGGTATCCCTGCAAAAGTTGAGCGTTTGGAATATGATCCAAACCGCACAGCTAACATCGCACTTGTTTTGTATGCTGATGGTGAGCGTCGTTATATCCTTGCTGCTAAAGGCATGCAAGCTGGTGATAAGATCCAGTCAGGTATCGATGCTGAAATCAAAGTGGGTAACACTTTGCCATTACGCAACATGCCTGTAGGTAGTGTTGTACACGCAGTCGAGATGAAGCCTGGTAAAGGTGCTCAGATCGCTCGTTCAGCAGGTACTTATGTACAAGTTGTAGCTCGTGATGGCGCCTACGCTACTCTACGTCTTCGCTCTGGCGAAATGCGTAAAGTACCAGTAGATTGCCGCGCGACTCTAGGTGAAGTTGGTAACGCCGAACACATGCTACGCCAGTTAGGTAAAGCAGGTGCTAACCGCTGGAGAGGCATACGCCCAACAGTGCGTGGTGTTGCAATGAACCCAGTAGATCATCCCCATGGTGGTGGTGAAGGCCGTACTTCGGGTGGCCGTCATCCAGTATCCCCAACGGGTGTCCCAACTAAGGGTTATAAGACTCGTAGTAACAAACGCACCGACAAGTACATTGTACGTCGTCGCAATAAAAAGTAAGAGGATTCGCCATGCCACGTTCTCTCAAGAAAGGTCCATTCATTGACCTACACTTGCTGAAGAAGGTAGAGAAAGCGATGGAAGCGGGAGACAAGAAGCCTATTAAGACTTGGTCTCGTCGCTCTATGATCATACCTAACATGATAGGTTTGACCATCGCTGTCCATAATGGTCGTCAGCACGTACCTGTGTTCGTAACTGACGAAATGATCGGCCACAAGCTTGGTGAATTTTCACCAACTCGCACTTATCGCGGCCATGCTGCTGATAAGAAAGCGAAGAAGCGTTAATACGGGAGGAATAAGATGGAAGTTTTAGCTAAACATCGTTTTGCCCGTACGTCGCCTCAAAAGTGTCGTTTGGTTGCAGATCAAATCCGTGGACTGCCTGTTGCTAAGGCTCTCGAAATATTAACTTTCAGCCCTAAGAAAGCTGCAGTACTTGTTAAAAAAGTACTGGACTCTGCAATCGCTAATGCTGAGCACAATGAAGGTGCTGACATTGACGAATTACGAGTTGGAGCGATTATGATCGATGAAGGTCCAACTATGAAGCGTATCATGCCACGTGCCAAAGGCCGTGCTGATCGTATAATCAAGCGTACCAGCCACATTACTGTGGTTGTATCAGATCGCTAGGAGTTAGCAATGGGACAGAAAGTACATCCTAATGGTATCCGTCTGGGTATCACTAAGCCTTGGATCTCGACCTGGTACGCTGACAAGTCAGACTATGCCAACAACTTGAACAGTGACTGGGAAGTGCGTAAGTTTCTAGAAAAGAAACTTAAGCAAGCATCAGTATCTAAGATAGTTATCGAGCGTCCAGCAAAGAGTGTTCGCGTTACTATTCACACTGCCCGTCCAGGTGTTGTGATTGGTAAGAAAGGCGAAGACGTTGAGAAGCTACGCAACGCAGTTGCTAAGCTAACTGGTATTCCAGCTCAGATTAACATCGCTGAGATCCGTAAGCCTGAGCTAGATGCTAAGCTTGTTGCCGATGGCATCGCTTCGCAGCTAGAGCGTCGTGTTATGTTCCGTCGTGCTATGAAGCGCGCAGTACAAAATGCAATGCGTCTTGGCGCTAAAGGTATCAAGGTTCAAGTTAGTGGCCGTTTAGGCGGAGCTGAAATCGCGCGTTATGAGTGGTATCGTGAAGGTCGCGTACCTCTACATACACTTCGTGCTGATATCGACTATTCAACAGCAGAAAGTCACACCCAATACGGTGTGATCGGCGTTAAAGTTTGGGTCTTCAAAGGTGAAGTTCTAGACGGAATCGTACCTGCACATGAAGAGCCGAAACAGCAGCCGAAGCGTAAGCCTCGCGGTAAATAGGAGAGCTGGCAATGCTGCAACCAAAACGAACTAAGTTTCGCAAAATGTTCAAAGGCCGCAACCGTGGTCTTGCGAACGGCACTGAAGTAAGCTTCGGTGATTTCGGTTTAAAGGCTGTTGGACGTGGTCGTCTAACTGCTCGTCAAATCGAAGCTGCGCGTCGTGCAATGACACGTCACATTAAACGTCAAGGTCAGATCTGGATCCGCGTTTTCCCTGATAAGCCGATCACCTCTAAGCCTCTCGAAGTGCGTATGGGTAAAGGTAAGGGTAACGTTGAATACTGGGTTTGCCAGATTCAACCAGGTAAGGTTCTTTATGAGATGGATGGTGTTTCAGAGGAGCTAGCTCGTGAAGCTTTCGCTCTTGCTGCCGCTAAGCTGCCTCTTAAGACGACCTTCGTAACTAAGTCGGTGATGTAATGAAAGCGAGCGAACTAACAGAAAAGAGCGTTGAAGAATTGAACGCTGAACTGCTTGGTCTGCTGCGTGAGCAGTTTAATCTGCGCATGCAACACGCAACTGGTCAGTTGACTCAGACTCATCAGCTGAAAATCGTGCGTCGCAATGTTGCGCGCGTTAAGACCATTATTACTTCTAAGGCGGGTGCGTAATGTCTGATAAAATCCGTACTTTGCAGGGTCGTGTACTTAGCAACAAGATGGACAAGTCTATCACTGTAGCTATTGAGCGTAAGGTTAAGCATCCTTTATACGGGAAGTACCTTAAGCGCACTACTAAGATCCATGCACACGACGAAACAAACCAGTGTAATGAAGGCGATCTCGTGACTATTAGCGAATGTCGTCCTCTGTCTAAGACTAAGTCTTGGACTCTGGTTGAAGTAGTAACAAAGGCCTAATTTATTTTAGGTTTAGTTAAACGGCTCCTGCTATAGGAGCCGTTTTTATTTTAACACTATCTATTCCCAAAATCGGGTGGTATACTTGCGCGCCTTTTTAGACTAAATGTTAGTCGAAAAGTGGCGAAATAGTAGTCCCAATAAGGGATGTGAAGTAACGTTTAGCGGAGCATTTACAATGATCCAAATGCAATCTACTCTAGATGTAGCCTGTAATAGTGGCGCTCGTAGAGTTCAGTGTATTAAGGTCTTAGGTGGATCTCACCGTCGTTATGCCGGTATCGGCGACATCATTAAGGTTTCTGTTAAAGAAGCTATTCCTCGCGGTAAAGCGAAGAAAGGTGATGTTTATACTGCGGTTGTAGTTCGTACTAAGAAAGGCGTTCGTCGTCCAGACGGTTCTGTCATTCGCTTCGATCGGAACGCAGCTGTTTTGCTTAACGCAAACAATGCACCGATTGGTACTCGTATCTTTGGCCCAGTGACGCGTGAATTGCGTAACGAACAATTTATGAAAATTGTTTCTCTGGCACCAGAAGTACTGTAAAGGAGCTTCAAATGGCAGCTAAAATCCGTCGTGAAGACGAAGTAATAGTACTAGCAGGTAAAGATAAAGGGAAACGTGCAAAAGTTTCTCAGGTTCTTACTACTGGTAAATTAATTGTTGAAGGCATCAATCTTGTCAAGAAACACCAGAAGCCTAACCCTCAACTGGGTGTGACTGGTGGTATTGTTGAGAAAGAAGCACCGATACAAGCATCAAACGTAGCGCTTTTCAACTCTGCCACTGGCAAAGCTGATCGCGTTGGTTTCCGATTTGAAGACGGCAAAAAAGTCCGTTTCTTTAAGTCGAACAGTGAACTCATTAAGTAATTGGAGTAAACGATGGCGAAACTGCATGATAAATATCAAGAGACTGTGAGTCCTGAACTTGTCAAAAAGTTTGGTTACACCAGTGTCATGCAAGTCCCTCGGATTGAGAAAATCACCCTAAACATGGGTGTTGGCGAAGCTGTAGCAGATAAGAAAGTTATGGAGCATGCGCTCCGTGACATGACTGCTATCGCTGGTCAAAAGCCAGTAGTGACTGTAGCACGTAAGTCAGTGGCTGGTTTTAAAATCCGTGATGGCTACCCGATAGGCTGTAAGGTTACACTGCGCGGTGAGCGTATGTGGGAATTCTTAGAGCGTTTAGTTGAAATCGCAATCCCGCGTATCCGTGATTTCCGTGGCATGAGCGCTAAGTCGTTCGATGGCCGTGGTAACTATGCGATGGGTGTACGTGAGCAGATTATCTTCCCGGAAATCGAGTACGATAAAATCGATAAAATCCGTGGTATGGATGTTGTGATCACTACTTCAGCGAAGAATGATGAAGAAGGCCGAGCTTTGCTTGAAGGCTTTAACTTCCCATTCAAGAAATAAGGGTAGCGAAATGGCAAAAAGTTCAATGAAAGCACGTGAAGTAAAACGTGCCAAGCTCGTGGCTAAGTTCGCTGAAAAGCGTCAAGCTCTTAAGGCTATCATTAGCAGCCCGACTACATCTGATGAAGATCGTTGGGATGCCGTTCTTAAGTTGCAAGGTCTACCACGTGACTCTAGCGCTGCGCGTCAGCGTAATCGCTGTAGTCAAACTGGTCGCCCACATGGTTTTTTACGTAAATTCGGCCTTAGCCGTATCAAATTACGTGAAGCAACTATGCGCGGTGAAGTTCCTGGTCTACGCAAGGCCAGCTGGTAAGCACTTGTCACGGAGTAAGCTAATATGAGCATGCAAGATCCTATAGCGGATATGTTAACACGTATTCGTAATGGCCAAGCTGCTAACAAAGTATCAGTATCTATGCCTTCTAATAAGTTGAAAGTTGCTATTGCACAGACACTTAAAGAAGAAGGTTATATCACTGACTACGCCGTAGCAGATGAAGTCAAACCGACTCTAGAAATCACTCTTAAGTATTTCCAAGGTCAACCAGTCGTTGAGACTATCCAGCGCGTCAGCCGTCCTGGTCTTCGTATTTACAAAGGTAAAGACGAACTTCCAAGGGTTATGGGCGGACTGGGTGTCGCAATTGTATCCACTTCTAAAGGTTTGATGACTGATCGTACCGCCCGCCAAAATGGCATGGGTGGGGAAGTTATCTGCTACGTAGCATAAGGAGCTAGCAAATGTCTCGTGTCGCAAAAGCACCAGTCGCTATCCCTGCAGACGTAGAAGTGACTTTAAACGAACAAACTATCACCGTAAAAGGTACTAAAGGTAGTTTGACTCGAGTGATTAACACTGATGTTTCTGTTGTTGTTGAAAACAACGAAATCAAGTGTAGTTCTGTTGAAGGCGTTAAAAATAACGCTCAAGCAGGTACAGCTCGAGCTTTAATCAATAATATGGTTGTTGGTGTAACAGCTGGTTTTGAGAAAAAGCTAACTCTAGTTGGTGTTGGTTACCGAGCAAAGCTTGTCGGTAAAGATATCGATCTGACTTTAGGTTTCTCACACCCTGTTTTACACAAACTCCCTGACGGCGTAACAGCAGCCTGTCCTTCACAAACTGAAATCGTACTTACGGGTACAGATAAGCAGTTAGTTGGTCAAGTAGCAGCTGAGATTCGCGGATATCGTCCACCAGAGCCTTATAAGGGCAAGGGTGTACGTTATACCGACGAGCAAGTACGTCGTAAAGAGGCTAAGAAGAAGTAGGTAACGCGATATGGATAAGAAAACATCTCGCTTACGCCGCGCATTACGCGCCCGTAAGAAGATCCAAGAGCTGGGCGTTAACCGTCTGGTTGTACATCGTACACCACGTCACACCTATGCTCAGGTAATCAGCCCTGATTCACAGGTTTTGGCGTCAGCTTCTACTGCTGAGAAAGCAGTATCAGAGCAGCTAAAGTACACAGGCAACGTAGATGCGGCTAAAGTAGTGGGTAAAACCCTTGCTGAGCGTGCTATCGAAAAAGGCGTGACTGTAGTTGCATTCGATCGTTCCGGTTTCAAGTATCACGGACGTGTAGCTGCATTAGCAGACGCCGCTCGTGAAGCTGGCCTCAAGTTCTAAGGAATGATGAAAAATGGCTAAATTTGAAGCTCAGCAAAAAGACGATCTGCAAGAGAAATTAGTTGCAGTAAATCGTGTTTCTAAAGTAGTTAAAGGCGGACGTATCTTTAGCTTCACTGCACTAACTGTAGTCGGTGATGGTAATGGTAAGGTCGGTTTTGGTTATGGTAAAGCGCGTGAAGTGCCTGCTGCAATTCAGAAAGCGATGGAAAAAGCTCGTCGTAACATCGTTTCTGTTGAATTGATCAATGGTACTCTGCACCACCCTGTAAAGGGTCGTCATACTGGTTCGCGTGTTTACATGCAACCAGCCTCTGACGGTACCGGTATTATTGCCGGTGGCGCAATGCGTGCCGTATTGGAAGTAGCAGGCGTACATAACGTTCTGTCGAAAGCATACGGTTCAACTAACCCGATTAACGTTGTTCGTGCGACTGTAAATGCGTTGGTACTGATGAAGTCACCAGCACAAATTGCAGCTAAGCGCGGCCTCAATGTTAATGAAATTCGAGGTTAATGCACCATGGCTAAGAAAACATTAAAAGTTACTCAGACTAAAAGTTCAATTGGACGTTTGCCTAAGCATCGTGCAACTTTGACTGGTCTAGGTTTACGCCGTATTAACCACACTGTTGAACTTGAAGATACTCCTTCAGTTCGCGGTATGGTTAACAAGGTTTACTACATGGTTTCGGTGGAGGAAGTATAAGATGCGTCTAAATACTCTATCACCTGCTGCAGGTGCTAAATCAGCAGCTAAGCGTGTAGGTCGCGGTATCGGTTCAGGCACTGGTAAAACTTGTGGTCGCGGCCACAAGGGTCAGAAGTCTCGTTCAGGTGGCGGCGTACGCATCGGTTTCGAAGGTGGTCAAATGCCGCTTAAGATCCGTCTGCCTAAATTTGGTTTTACCTCGCGTAAGGCTTTGGTAACTGCGGAAGTTCGTATCAGCGAACTTGCAAAAGTTAACGGTGATGTTGTCGACTTGAATGCGTTGAAAGATGCAAATCTTGTCACTCGCAACATTCAGTTTGCTAAAATCGTTCTTTCAGGTACCATTGAGCGCCCAGTGACCGTTAAAGGTCTGAAGGCAACCAAAGGTGCTCGTGCAGCTATAGAAGCTGCCGGCGGAAAGATCGAGGAATAATACGTCGATGGCAAAACCAGGACTTAATTTAAAAAGCGCGAAAGGTGGATTTTCTGAACTGAAGACTCGCCTCCTGTTCGTGATTGGTGCGATTATCGTCTTTAGAGCCGGTTCGTTTGTACCAATTCCTGGTATTGACGCTGCTGTATTAGCAGAGCTGTTCAATCAGCAGAAGGGTACCATCTTAGGCATGTTTAACATGTTCTCTGGTGGTGCTCTTGAACGTGCTTCTATCTTTGCATTAGGTATTATGCCGTACATCTCGGCATCAATCATAATGCAGTTATTGACTGTGGTACATCCTGCACTCGCTGAACTCAAGAAGGAAGGCGAATCAGGACGTAAGAAGATCAGTCAATATACACGATACGGCACATTGGTCCTGGGTACATTCCAGGCAATCGGTATCGCAACGGGTCTACCTAACTTGATCCCAGGTTTAGTTGTAAATCTCGGGTTTAGTTTTTACTTCGTTGCTGTTGTGAGTCTAGTCACGGGAACTATGTTCCTCATGTGGTTAGGTGAGCAGATTACCGAACGAGGCATAGGTAACGGTATCTCGATATTAATTTTCGCAGGTATTGTCGCTGGTCTACCATCTGCTATCGGCCAAACGGCTGAGCAGGCGCGTCAAGGTGACTTGAGCGTGCTGGTATTATTGTTGATTGTAGTTATCGTATTTGCTGTAACCTTTTTTGTTGTATTTGTGGAACGTGGTCAGCGTCGTATCGTCGTTAACTATGCTAAGCGTCAGCAGGGCCGTAAGGTTTTTGCTGCACAAAGCACACATTTACCGCTTAAGGTTAATATGGCTGGTGTGATACCACCAATTTTTGCGTCAAGCATCATTTTGTTTCCAGGTACACTGGCTCAGTGGTTTGGTCAAAATGAGTCCCTTTCATGGTTGAGTGATTTTGCTCTGGCCGTGTCACCGGGACAGCCGCTTTACTCATTATTGTATGCAACGGCAATTATTTTCTTCTGTTTCTTCTATACCGCGTTGGTGTTTAACCCTCGCGAGACGGCTGATAACTTGAAGAAAAGTGGTGCGTTTATTCCTGGGATCCGTCCTGGAGAACAGACTTCGCGTTACATTGATAAAGTAATGACTCGCCTGACATTAGCAGGCGCCTTGTACATTACTTTTATCTGTTTAATTCCGGAGTTCATGTTAATTACGTGGCAAGTACAGTTCTATTTTGGCGGTACTTCACTACTTATTATGGTAGTCGTAATCATGGACTTCATGGCTCAAGTTCAGACCCATATGATGTCTCATCAATATGAGTCTGTTATGAAGAAAGCTAATCTGGTTAACAAAGCGAATTTAGATCGCTTTGGACGCTAAGCTAGCTTTTACGGAGTGATGAAATGAAAGTTCGAGCTTCCGTTAAGAGGATCTGTCGTAATTGTAAGATCGTCAAGCGTAAGGGCGTTGTACGCGTACTTTGTGTTGAACCTAAACACAAACAGCGTCAAGGCTAAAACATTTGCTCAGCCCTGTCCGGGCTGAGCAAAATATTATTTGCAAAACTGTCGTCTGTCGAGTATCCTACCGGGCTTTTCACAGATGACCATTAACTATTGAGGAGTGCATAGTGGCCCGTATCGCTGGCATTAACATTCCTGATCAGAAGCACACAGTCATTGCATTGACTGGAATCTTCGGCATTGGCCGTACTCGCGCTAGAGCAATCTGCGCGGCTACTTCAATTGCTGAAGAAGCTAAGATCAAGGAATTGAGCGAAGCTCAAATTGATATACTACGTGAAGCAGTTGCCGAATACACAGTAGAAGGTGATTTGCGTCGTGAAGTTTCTATGAACATCAAGCGTCTTATGGACCTTGGTTGTTACCGTGGAATACGTCACCGTCGTAGCCTGCCCCTTCGTGGGCAACGTACTAAGACTAATGCGCGTACGCGTAAAGGTCCACGTAAACCAATCAGAAAGTAACGGGGTAATCCAATATGGCTAAAAGTCCGTCACGTTCTCCGCGTAAGCGTGTACGTAAACAGGTTGCTGATGGTATGGCTCATATCCATGCGTCTTTCAACAACACAATTATTACCATTACTGATCGTCAAGGTAATGCACTGTCTTGGGCAACTTCAGGTGGTTCAGGTTTCCGTGGTTCACGTAAATCTACTCCTTTTGCTGCACAGGTTGCTGCTGAGCGTGCAGGTGTTGCCGCTCAGGATTACGGTGTTAAAAACCTTGAAGTTTTTGTAAAGGGTCCAGGTCCAGGACGCGAATCTGCGATTCGTGCACTGAATTCGGTTGGTTATAAGATAACTAACATTACCGATGTGACGCCTATCCCTCATAATGGTTGTCGTCCTCCTAAGAAACGTCGCGTTTAATTCGTCGTTTTTAAATAGGATAGTTGGAGAAAGAACATGGCAAGATACTTGGGTCCAAAGCTCAAGCTCAGCCGCAGAGAAGGTACAGACCTTTTCCTAAAAAGCGGCGTGAGAGCAATCGATTCGAAGTGTAAGCTTGATACTGCACCTGGACAACACGGCGCTCGTAAGACCCGTCTGTCTGAGTATGGCGTTCAGCTACGCGAGAAACAAAAAGTTCGTCGTACTTACGGTGTGCTAGAAAAGCAATTCCGTAACTACTACAAAGACGCTGCACGTCAAAAAGGTAACACAGGTGAGAACCTGCTTACTCTTTTAGAAACCCGTCTTGATAACGTTGTTTACCGTATGGGTTTTGGTGCTACACGCGCTGAATCTCGTCAGTTAGTTAGCCATAAGTCAATTATGGTTAATGGCAGCGTTGTTAACATTCCATCATTCAAAGTGTCTGCGAATGATGTAATTAGCATTCGTGAGAAGTCTAAGAAGCAAGCGCGTATCGTAGCTGCTTTGGAAGTTGCTTCTCAACGCGAAAAGCCAACATGGGTTGAAGTTGATAACACTAAGATGGAAGGTGCTTTCAAGCGTCTACCTGAGCGTAGTGATTTATCTGCGGAAATTAACGAACAGCTTATCGTCGAACTTTACTCTAAGTAAAGTTAACACAAAAGAGAGGACACAATGCAGGGTTCTGTTACAGAATTTCTTAGACCGCGTCTCGTTGATATCGAGCAGGTTAATCCAACACGTGCCAAAGTTACACTTGAGCCGCTTGAACGTGGTTTCGGTCACACTTTAGGTAACGCGTTGCGTCGTATCCTATTGTCGTCTATGCCAGGCTGCGCGGTAACCGAAGTAGAGATTGATGGTGTACTGCATGAATACAGTAGCAAGGAAGGCGTGCAAGAGGATATCCTTGAGATCCTACTAAACCTTAAAGGTTTAGCAGTAGTGATCGAAGGGAAAGACGAAGCTATGCTTACTTTAAGTAAGTCAGGCGCAGGCCCTGTTACTGCAGCAGATATCACCCATGATGGTGATGTTACAATCATGAATCCTGAGCATGTTGTCTGTCATTTGACAGGTAACAATGAAATCAGCATGCGTATCCGTGTAGAACGTGGTCGTGGTTATGTACCGGCTTCTGCCCGTGCACAAACCGAAGACGATGATCGTCCTATTGGTCGCCTGTTGGTGGATGCTTCTTTCTCGCCTGTCGCTCGTATAGCCTACAATGTAGAAGCTGCACGTGTTGAACAGCGCACTGACTTAGATAAACTCGTTATCGATATGACCACAAACGGTACTCTCGATCCTGAGGAAGCTATCCGTCGTGCTGCAACCATCTTGGCTGAACAGCTAGATGCGTTTGTGGAGCTTCGCGATGTCACTGAGCCAGAGCAGAAAGAAGAGAAGCCGGAATTCGATCCGATTCTGTTGCGTCCTGTGGACGATTTAGAGCTAACTGTACGTTCAGCTAACTGTTTGAAGGCTGAGGCGATTCATTATATCGGAGATCTGGTTCAGCGCACTGAAGTTGAGCTGCTTAAAACACCTAACCTAGGTAAGAAATCTCTTACTGAAATTAAGGATGTTTTGGCTTCTCGCGGACTGTCGTTGGGTATGCGTCTAGAAAACTGGCCTCCAGCCAGCCTAGTCGACGACCTTTAACTCCAGATTTTGTACAGATAAGGTAATAAGGATTAGGTCATGCGCCATCGTAAGAGTGGTCGTCAACTAAACCGTAACAGCAGTCATCGCCAAGCTATGTTTCGTAACATGGCAAGCTCTTTAGTCCGTCACGAAGTGATCAAGACTACTGTAGCTAAAGCGAAAGAACTGCGTCGCGTAGTTGAACCTCTAATAACGCTTGCTAAGAGTGATAGCGTTGCAAATCGCCGTTTGGCATTTGCTCGTACCCGCGACGCTGAAGTCGTAGGTAAGTTATTTAATGAATTGGGTCCACGCTATCAGGAACGTCCTGGTGGATATACCCGCATCCTTAAGTGCGGTCTACGTACTGGTGATAAAGCGCCTATGGCGTATATTGAACTAGTAGGTCGCCCTGAAGCTGCAGAAGCTGTTGAAGCTGACGACGCTGAGTAATTAAGGGTTTCATTGCAAAAAAGCCGGGCTTGCCCGGCTTTTTTTATGTCTTTATTTTGTCCAGTGACTCTGGGTTTTTACTCTCGGGGGTAAAACTAGTTGCCATCGTTTAAGGCCTTCTAAGCTAAATAGATAGCTGCCTTTCCTATCGAATTCGTAAGTTAGATCATCTGGATTCTTGCCTTGTAAGATCTGTGAGATAAGTTGCCCTGCTAGCTGGCCATGAAGATAGCCATCTAAGACGTAACCGCCAATATTTCTCTGTGCACCGATTGAAAAATCCCAAAAACCGAAGTGGGGTAGGGGAGAATTTTCCTTTGTCCAAAGGATCACTTCATCGGGGGAGACGTGCCGATTATCAGCATCTAGCAAGGTGTGATAGAGACCGACAAAGATCGCATCATAGCCACCTTCTTTTGCGCTACTGACAGCCTGCTGCCATTCAACAAATTTATTCAACAGCCTGAAATTCACACTAACCTTGCCTATGTTTATAGTGCTCAACTTTGGGCTTATCGGCTCGATAGAGGCCTTAGAGGTTTCACTGTCATCAAATACTACAAGTATTTTTCTGTCTGATTTTTTAGGCAATATTTGATCGGCTAGAATAATCGAACGTTTAAATATCGGTCGCTCCAGTACGCCGGTAAAGTTTGACAGCTTAGTCAAACCATAATCTCTAGGGTTGCTATTGAGTCCCAGAAAGACAACTGGTACATCAGTCTGTCCAAATTTCTGGGATAATAGGCTTATTGCGTTGTCATCGCAGAGTACCACCAGGTCAGGTTTTTGTTCGATGTATGCCTGCCAGGCTAAGCTGGCTTGCTTTGGAAACTGTTCAGTAGGGATAGTTTTGGTATTCATGTAGAAATGTGAAAAGGTGTTGCTCTCATCAACAATCGATTTTATGCCACGATTATAGCTTTCATCCCAAGCATACTCTTTATGGTAGCTCTCAATAATTAGAATCGATGCCGCAGTGGCTTCTCCTCTAGCTAGGATATATATCACAAGCAATAAGAGCACTGTCAGGCGCATCTTGAGTATCTCCTAGGCATATACCTAGTTATAGTCTATTTATTCTCTAACGGTGTTTTAGAGGTATAAAAAAGGCCTCGTTAGAGGCCCTTTCAATCAGCAAGTCTTAGTAACCGCTTTTTTGCTCTGTTTTGTAATCTAGCTTCTCATGGGTCTGTCCCATAGCTTCGGCTACTTCTGGAGGCATGTAGTTCTCATCATGCTTAGCGAGTACTTCAGTTGCCTGCAATTTGCCACCTTCTATTAGTACACCCTGAGCGACGATGCCTTGGCCTTCACGGAAAAGATCTGGTAGTAGATCGTCATAAGTTACTATGATCTCACCGCCTAAGGAATCATGGATGGCAAATTCAACATGTAAGCTTTCAGGATCTCTTACCATAGAGCCCATAGTCACCATACCGCCGACGCGTATGCGCTGGCCTATTTCAGGTAACACGCCGGTGTCTTTTTTGCCTTGTACTATTTCTGTCGGAGTGTAGAAAAGGTTTAAGTTAGAGTTCAATGCGTACAGTAATAGTGATGCTATTGCGGCTACACCACCAATTAAGGCTACTGCTAGAGCGAGTCTTTTTTTACGTCTTGTGTTCACTATTTATTACTCCGGTTTTCTTTGAGGCGTTCTTCTCGCTGAATCTTTTTTGCTATTTCAGTCAACACTTTACGTTTCTGTCCCATGCTCTGTATGACAAGTATCCCTAAAGAACCAAATGTCACACCATAAGCTAGCCACACATAGAAGGCGTAGCCACCCATATTTAAAAAATCACTCAATGAATCAAATTGCATTATTTAACTCCTTGGGCTTTAGCTAGAGTACGAACCCAAGGTCGCATACTGTTGCGTGCCAAAACCTCAGATCTAAAACGGATTAAGGTTATAGCGCCTATCATTAGGCCGAAACCTAAGATGTTTATTAGCAATGGATACAGCATCTCAGTAGGCATAGTCGATTTTTCTGTAATTCTAATCGTCGATGGTTGATGCAGTGAGCTCCACCATTCAACTGAGTATTTAATAATCGGGATGTTAATCACACCGACTATAGCTAAAATACCGGCGGCTCGTGCAGCTAATACCTTATCTTCAAAAGAGGCGTAAAGTGCAATAACACCCAGATAAAGAAACAAGAGGACTAGTTCGGCTGTCAAACGTGCATCCCATACCCACCAAGTTCCCCACATAGGCTTACCCCAGGTAGCGCCAGTGACTAAGGCGATAAAGGTGATCACGGCTCCTATTGGTGCAATGGCTGCAGCGGCCCAGTCTGCCGATTTTATCTGCCATACCAGGCCGATAAATGCAGACGTTGCCATGCCCATATATGCGGCCATAGACATAGAGGCTGCAGGAACATGGATGAAGATGATCCGGTAACTGTCACCTTGTTGATAATCACTTGGTGCAAAAGCTAATCCCCACACTGATCCTATACCGATCAGCGCAATCGCTAACATAGCGAACCAAGGGAGGAGTTTTCCAGAAAGGTTATACGCTCGTTCTGGATCCGCGTAACTATGTAGCCATTTCCACATATCAGTTAGTACTCACTCTTAAAGATGCACCAATTGCGAATGGTGCTAACGTTAATGAACCGACCAACATCGCTGCAATTATAGCGAGATGGCCATCATAAGGTAGATTTAACCCGGCAGCGTCTATGGCTGTCGTGGCAAAGATTAATACTGGAATATATAAAGGTAAGATGAGTAAGCTAAGTAGCACTCCTCCTTTATGTAGTCCTACGGTTAACGCGACGCCAATAGCCCCGAGTAAACTTAACACCGGTGTCCCTAAGGCTAAGGTTGCCATCAGCGCGCCGTAGCTATTAGCGTCTAAATGAAGCAATACGGCTAAAAGCGGCGCGACCAGAATTAGTGGTACTCCGGTTAATATCCAATGAGCGAGCACTTTTGCCAGAACCATCAAAGGCAAAGGTTGTGGGCTGAGCAGCATCTGTTCAAGACTACCGTCGACATAATCGGCCTTAAACAACCTCTCTAGGGACAGCATAGAGGCTAGCAAGGCCGCGACCCAAATAATGCCTGGGGCGACTCGAGATAATATTTTCGGTTCGGGTCCTATAGCCAATGGAAATAAGGTGACTATCAAGATAAAAAACAATAGTGGATTAAATATGTCGCCCTTATGACGAATTGCAATCTGTAGATCGCGTTTTAGTAGTGTAAAAAATGCTTGTCTGAAGCTGATGCCTTTTTTCATTTTTTGACCTTTATACAAAGCGATATTCAAGGCTAATCTTTCGCAGAATATCGTCTCCGATAATTCCCATATCTTGATGTGTCGTCAAGATGACACATCCACCACGTTTAGCGTGTTCAAGGAATAGATACTCAAGTTCTTCGACACCTTTCTTGTCTATAGCGGTAAAAGGTTCGTCTAACAACCAAATTTTACAATCGGTATGCCAGAGTCGAGCCAAGGCCGTACGTCTATGTTGCCCGGCTGAAAGGTGTCCTGCGAGTGCTTCTTCGAAGCCTGCTAGATTTACTTTGGCGAGAATATCTTGAGTATTGAAATCATTATAACCACTAATGCTTAAATTGAAGTTAAGATTTTCCTCTGCGGTTAATTCACTCTTAACACCTGCGAGGTGACCTATGTAGAGCAGGTCCTCATTATATTCGTCTCTATAACGATTTATATTTTGATTCTTATAATGAACATCGCCTGCGTAGGGGCGTGAAAGTCCTGCGAGAATCCTAAGTAGACTGGTTTTACCAGAGCCATTAGGACCTTCAATTTGAACGATCTCACCTTCAGTAATGTCGAAACAAAGCTCATCGAATAAGATGCGCTCCTCACGAATGCAGGTCAATTCCTTGGCTGAAATTAGGGTCTTTGTCATCTGTTCTACCACTGAGTCCTCTACATCAAGCCTTAAGTAATCACAAGGGATCCTAACACAATCACAATAGGGGGTTTAGTACTGCTTTGCTCTATGTGTCAGCAATTTGATGTGCTTCCAATAATTGAAACCTTTTAACAGAATTTTTGAACTTTTTCTTTTTCTCAATAAACATTTTTTAACCCTTGCTAATATAATATCTAATTTGTGCTATTAGTTGTGTTTATAGTGTCCAAGCTTTGATAGGAATCACAAAAAGGTGAGTTTTGTTGAAGTTTAATGTATTCTAGAGCAGGTATAAAAATAGTCTGCCTTACTCATTGATGAGAGTAATAAGGGTGGCGTTGAGCTTTGTTAGAACTTGCATTAGGAACATCGAACATGAAAAAATTGTTAGCTATGACTGCGGTCGCTGCTTTGACTTTGTCTGCAAACGCATTTGCACAAGAAGGTAAGGCTGTATACGACAAGGCATGCCACATATGCCACAGCATGGGTGTCGCTGGCGCTCCCAAATCACATGATGCTGCTGCTTGGGAGCCACGTCTTGCTCAAGGAATGGATACATTAGTATCTACAATCAAAACTGGTAAAGGCGCAATGCCACCAGGTGGCATGTGTACTGATTGTACCGATGAAGATTACAAGAACGCTATCGAGTACATGTCTAAGTAATCTTTATCTAGCTCGAGAGTTGAGCATAAAAAAACCGGCAATTAGCCGGTTTTTTTATGTCTGTCTTTTCTAGTTAATCGTAGCGGAACATCAGGCAATAAAAAGGGTCTGCGTTTGCAGACCCACTTCAATTTTTATGTCGCTATTTAACTTGCGTATCTATGACAAGCTGGACGGTATCACCCACTTTCACCATGGCAAGCCGACCTTGAAGATCACCAGACTGCGGTTTCACGCTACCATGCTTAGAGAGGACTGCGATAATCTCGACATTCTTAGCCCCACTCAGTTTCACATCGCCACCCATAGAAGTACTATCATCTAAGGTGATAGTGGTTGGTAGTGATTTAGCCGAGACCTTAATCGCCGCTAGAGGGACTTTCGGGCCTTCAGTACTACGGGCAAAGATGAACAGCATATCTGAACTAGCCACTTGGGCCGCTAGCTCATCAGATACAGAAACTTCAACGTTAACGCTTTTAGTCGTAGCTTTTACACTTGCGTGTGCTGCGTCATCAGGTATCTCACTTGTCTCGGCCTGAATTCTCATCCTGGCACTATCGATAGCATTGATGATTGCACTTCGATCGACATCTTTTCTTTCGCTATCGAGTATGACTTGCCAAGCATCGATGGCAATTTGATAATGAGCCGTAAAGAAAGCGTCCATACCTTTAAGCAACAGAGTCGAAGGATCTTCTGGGTCGAGCGCTAAAGATTGATCGATAATAGCCTGGATGGCAGGTGTCATCTGTTGATTCGCCCTGTAATACATGGCGGTTGCTTTTGGACCCAATAACTCGGCATGTGTACCAACGAGCTCCATAGCTTGATCAAAGGTTGCTATAGCATCGTTATAACGACTCGCAGATATATATATGTGGCCAAGACTAAAGAGAAGCTGACTATTTTCAGGCTCAGATTTCACTTGAGCTTCCATCATCTCTAGACGCTGCTGCATTATTTGCTCGGCATCCATTCCTGCATGTGGACTTGCTGGAGCTGGCTGATCTAATTTAGCGTAGGCTCCAAGTGTGGCATAGAAATAACCAGAAAGACCTATAATGACCACAGACATTAAGGTAGGCCATATCAAACCTTTTGGCTTAATTTTGTTGACCAGAGATTCATCTTCACCTTGCTTCATATCCTGAAGCAGACTTATCTCTAACTCTTTCTTAAGTACGTCGAACTCCTGTTGATCAAGAAGCTCTTCTTCTAGTTCGTTCTCTAGAATGATGAGACGATTGTTAAACAGCTCAAGGTTAGTTTGTTTACGAACACCTGCTTCTTCCGTCTGCAACATCTTATGCTGACGAAAATGAGGAAACCAAATCAGCACTAGGCTGACTAACACAAAAAGCGCAATAAAAATCCAGAGAGTGGTCATTATTTCTTTTTCACATTAGTTATAAAAAGCGGATCAACCGCTGGGCTAGGGATAGGATTATACGTAAAGATTATTCATTGAACAGTAATATAAGGAGATGAGTCAGGTAAATAGTGATAGTTGGGCACTGGTTCACAGTTCGATTCTATTTTTTAAAAGAGGCTGAAACTTAAGTTTCACATAAGGGTCTGATCATAGAATCAGGTTCATTTTACATCTGTTACAGACTTGATGATTAGCCAATAAATGCGACTGGTCACCCATATTTGTACGAAAGAAGCAGACAGATACAACAGCAAATACTAAAATGACTCAAATTTTAAACCTTAGGCAGCTAAATTATTACTTGCTTAAGTATGTTGAGTGATTGAATTGGGCGTAAGCTTAACAAATAATCTAAAGTACTGAGGAAAACTCATGATCCCAGAATTAGGACACCTATCGCTGATAATCGGTTTGGCTTTTGCCTTCCTTTTAGCTAGCGTTCCTTTAATTGGTGTTGCACGCAAAGACCAATACCTAGTGCGCTATGCTTGGCCACTAACTTACGGTATGTTCTTCTTTATCTTCCTATCCGTTATTGTACTAGGCTACAGCTTTGCGGTTGATGACTTTTCAGTTGCTTATGTAGCGCATCACTCAAACTCTCAGTTGCCTATCTTCTTTAAGATAGCAGCAGTATGGGGTGGACATGAAGGATCTTTACTCTTCTGGGTGTTTGCACTTTCCGGCTGGACAGCGGCTGTTGCCTATTTTAGTAAAAGCCTAGAAGAGGTGTTTACCGCCAGGGTATTATCGGTACTGGCCTTCATCGTGATCGGTTTTGCATTATTCATGGTCTTGACTTCCAATCCTTTCGAGCGCTTATTCCCGATCCCTATGGAAGGCCGTGATCTAAACCCAATGTTGCAAGACGTGGGTCTGATTTTCCACCCTCCCATGCTATATCTTGGTTATGTAGGCTTCTCTGTGAGTTTTGCCTTCGCTATTTCAGCCTTAATGGGCGGTAGTCTTGATTCAGCATGGGCACGCTGGAGCCGACCATGGACTTTGGCTGCTTGGGTATTCCTAACTGGTGGTATTTCTCTCGGTTCTTGGTGGGCATATTATGAATTAGGTTGGGGCGGTTGGTGGTTCTGGGATCCAGTCGAGAATGCTTCATTCATGCCTTGGCTAATCGGCACTGCACTGCTTCATTCGGTTATCGTGACCGAGAAACGCGCTGCTTTCCGTAACTGGACTGTACTACTCTCTATCACCGCATTCTCGCTAAGTTTGTTAGGTACTTTCATTGTTCGTTCCGGAGTGCTTACTTCGGTGCACTCTTTTGCCGCAGATCCTAGTCGAGGCATGTTTATTCTGCTGTTATTGGGATTGGCTGTCGGTGGCTCATTGACACTATTCGCTTTCAGAGCTAGTCAAATGAAGAGTCCGGCACGTTTCGATTTATGGTCTAAAGAAACTATGCTGCTTATCTGTAATATTCTACTTACAGTGGCATGTGGCACCGTACTACTAGGTACCCTCTATCCGCTACTCATAGATGCTTTGAATATGGGTAAAATTTCGGTAGGACCTCCATATTTTAATGCCGTGTTCGTACCAATCATCCTAGTGCTATTCGTATTTATGGGCATAGGTCCGAATATACGTTGGAAGAAAGCTAAGCCCGGCGCGATGAAAGCGAAAGTCTTAGTACCTGCAGCCGTTGCTACTACTGTTGGTGTCGCGGCGCCATTCCTGGCGGATGGTAAGTTCAATATCTGGGTCGTTTTAGGAATCGGTACGGCTACTTGGGTTACACTCATGACACTTAGAGCGGGATACGATCTGATTAAGTCGAAAGATGGCTCTCTTAGTTTGGCTCGACTGGGTCGTAGCCAACTGGGTATGATCATTGCTCACTTAGGCATAGCAGTATCGGTTGTGGGCGGCACTATTGTTTCAAACTACTCGATCGAAAAGAGCGTACGCATGGGGCCTGGTATTAGCCAAGAGCTGGCAGGTTACACTTTTAATTACATCGAAACTAAGAATGTTGTTGGACCAAACTATACGGCTTTACAAGGACAGATTGAAGTGTCTAAAGATGGTGAATTTATCACCTTGCTAAAGCCGGATCGTCGCCAGTACAATGTGCGTACTATGGACATGACAGAAGCTGGTATCGACTGGGGACTCTTCCGTGATTTATATGTCACCATGGGCGATCCAATTAGTCGTACCGAGTTTGCTGTACGTATTAACTATAAGCCATTTGTTCGTTGGTTATGGTTCGGAAGCATCTTTATGATGGTAGGTGGCTTCTTTGCTGCATCGGATAAGCGGTATCGTACGAAGAAGGCACCGCAAACATCTAAGCTCGACGCGGAAAAAGAGAAATTGGCTACGGCCTAACTTGAATTGGGGCAAGTATGAAGAAGCTGGTATTATTTATTCCACTGATCTTAGTGATGGGTATGGGAGCGTTCCTTTATAAGGGACTCTTCCTCAACCCACAACAATTAGATTCGGCTCTCGAAGGAAAACCTATCCCGGTTTTTCAGTTAGAGCGTTTGGAAGATAGTAGCGAGATAATCACAAATGAAACCTTGAAAGGTAAAGTGTCATTATTAAACGTATGGGCGACATGGTGCCCATCGTGTAAATACGAGCACCCTTATCTGATGCGTTTTGCAAGACAGAATACTTTACCTATCTATGGTATTAATTACCGTGATGAACGGGCACTGGCGATTCGAGAATTGAATAGGCAGGGAGATCCCTATACTAAGAATATTTTCGATCATGACGGGCGTCTCGGTCTGGATCTTGGTGTTTATGGCGCGCCTGAAAGCTTCTTAGTTGATCACAACGGTATCATCAGGTTCAGATATGCAGGCCCAATTGATCAGCGCGTATGGAATGAGACATTGCTGCCAATGATTAAACAGCTGCAAGCCGTTGCAAAGCAGGAGGGAGCTTCATGATGAAATCAGTATTCAAACTCATGGGAGCAATACTCCTGTCATTAACTGTGATATCAGTTTATGCGACGCCAGTTGATACCTATGAGTTCAAGTCAGTAGAAAACCAGAAGCGAGCGCTGGAACTAGCGCACTCACTTCGTTGCCCTCAGTGTCAGAATCAAAATTTAATCGATTCTAATTCGCCGGTAGCTCAGGATCTTCGTCTCGAAGTTTACCAGATGGTTGATGCCGGGAAAGACTATGACGAAGTGATAGAGTTTATGACTAGTCGCTATGGTGATTTCGTCCTCTATAAGCCGAGAATGGAACCCAAAACATATGTCTTATGGTTAGGTCCTTTCGGGTTATTAGTCGTTGGCTTACTTATCGGTTTCTTCTTCGTACGTAAACAGCGTATCTCTCAAGTCGAAGAGCAAGATATCAGCGCCGAAGAGCAGAAAGAGTTAGACAGGTTACTCAATCGAGACGACCAATGAATAAAGGTTTGACTAAAGTGCTAACAGTTTCTCTGTTAGCACTCACTTCATTATCTATCGGTGCGGCTATGGCGTATCCAGGGATGCACAAAAAAGACGAAGGGGTTGCTCAGTCGAGTATAGACCTTATCAGTGTATTGCCTGAAACCTATCCAATCGATGTTGTTCCGTTCAGTGATGCCAATGGTAAGCCTGTGGACTTCAGTCAATATCGAGGCAAGGTTATCATGGTTAACATGTGGGCGACTTGGTGCCCACCATGTGTGCGTGAATTACCTGCAATAGAACGCTTATCATCTAAGTTCGATAAAGCAAAATTCGAAGTCTTACCTATTTCTATTGATTTAGAGGGGAAAGCCCAAGTTGAACCTTTCCTTAAAGAGTTAGGAATGGAAGGCTTCACGTCTTATTATGATGAGAAGCAGCAGTTAGGTCAGGTGTTCCCACTCGACACTATTCCCGCGACATTTATCTTAAATGAAGAAGGTGAGCTAATTGCTTTTGTACGCACCTTTGTAGACTGGGATGATGAGAAAGCGGTTGAATTGATCCAGAGCTTTATAGATAAACCTATATAGACCACCAAATATAGAAATATCTATATTGATAAAGCACGAGTTGGCATTATCACTTCTTTAAAAGGGACCTTAGGTCCCTTTTTTGTGTTTTGAATCCAGTAGTGACTGTTAAAGAGGCGGTCTGAGTGCTATTAATCACCGTTTCGATTGATAAATATGCGGTCATTAAGTTAATTGGAATATTCTTGTAAATAGCCCTTGCGCTCTGGGCTGACATCCCTATAATGCGCATCCACTGACACGGCAAACCAGTCTTCTTAAACGAAGCTGAAACGCAGTCAGGGCAATAAGTAAGCTTGTTTTTTTCTTCGTTTTAAACGATAGGAATTAAATTTTTAAAAGCCCTTGACGCCAACAACGGGAAGTGTAGAATACGCATCCCTAGCCAAGGCGGAACGCCTTGGGAAGTAAGTAAAAGCCAGCGACCTAGCGTCTACCGGCGGTGCTACCAAGCACCAGCTCTTTAACAATTCAAAACAAGAAATCTGTGTGGACACTCACAGGTATTGAGTTATTCGAAATTGCCTTCTGTTCTTCGGAATGTCGGCAATCAAAATATTACTCAATGAATGAGTGTTCATAGATTCGAACTTAGTTCGGATCAATATGTATAGTTTTGGTTTCACTTCTTCTCTTCGTGAAAAGAAAGTGGAAAACAAAGCAACAGTATAATTCATTGAGCCGATGTCATCTTCGAAAGAGGATGCATCAAAAAAACTTTAATTGAAGAGTTTGATCATGGCTCAGATTGAACGCTGGCGGCAGGCCTAACACATGCAAGTCGAGCGGAAACAGGAAGTAGCTTGCTACTTTGCTGTCGAGCGGCGGACGGGTGAGTAATGCCTAGGGAACTGCCCAGTCGAGGGGGATAACAGTTGGAAACGACTGCTAATACCGCATACGCCCTACGGGGGAAAGGAGGGGACCTTCGGGCCTTTCGCGATTGGATGTACCTAGGTGGGATTAGCTAGTTGGTAAGGTAATGGCTTACCAAGGCGACGATCCCTAGCTGGTCTGAGAGGATGATCAGCCACACTGGAACTGAGACACGGTCCAGACTCCTACGGGAGGCAGCAGTGGGGAATATTGCACAATGGGCGAAAGCCTGATGCAGCCATGCCGCGTGTGTGAAGAAGGCCTTCGGGTTGTAAAGCACTTTCAGCGAGGAGGAAAGGTTGTAGTTTAATAAACTATAGCTGTGACGTTACTCGCAGAAGAAGCACCGGCTAACTTCGTGCCAGCAGCCGCGGTAATACGAGGGGTGCAAGCGTTAATCGGAATTACTGGGCGTAAAGCGTACGCAGGCGGTTTGTTAAGCAAGATGTGAAAGCCCCGGGCTCAACCTGGGAATTGCATTTTGAACTGGCAAACTAGAGTCTTGTAGAGGGGGGTAGAATTTCAGGTGTAGCGGTGAAATGCGTAGAGATCTGAAGGAATACCGGTGGCGAAGGCGGCCCCCTGGACAAAGACTGACGCTCAGGTACGAAAGCGTGGGGAGCAAACAGGATTAGATACCCTGGTAGTCCACGCCGTAAACGATGTCTACTCGGAATTTGGTGTCTTGAACACTGGGTTCCCAAGCTAACGCATTAAGTAGACCGCCTGGGGAGTACGGCCGCAAGGTTAAAACTCAAATGAATTGACGGGGGCCCGCACAAGCGGTGGAGCATGTGGTTTAATTCGATGCAACGCGAAGAACCTTACCTACTCTTGACATCCACAGAACTTTCCAGAGATGGATTGGTGCCTTCGGGAACTGTGAGACAGGTGCTGCATGGCTGTCGTCAGCTCGTGTTGTGAAATGTTGGGTTAAGTCCCGCAACGAGCGCAACCCTTATCCTTATTTGCCAGCACGTAATGGTGGGAACTTTAGGGAGACTGCCGGTGATAAACCGGAGGAAGGTGGGGACGACGTCAAGTCATCATGGCCCTTACGAGTAGGGCTACACACGTGCTACAATGGTCGGTACAGAGGGTCGCAAAGCCGCGAGGTCAAGCTAATCCCACAAAGCCGGTCGTAGTCCGGATCGGAGTCTGCAACTCGACTCCGTGAAGTCGGAATCGCTAGTAATCGTGAATCAGAATGTCACGGTGAATACGTTCCCGGGCCTTGTACACACCGCCCGTCACACCATGGGAGTGGGCTGCACCAGAAGTAGATAGCTTAACCTTTCGGGGAGGGCGTTTACCACGGTGTGGTTCATGACTGGGGTGAAGTCGTAACAAGGTAGCCCTAGGGGAACCTGGGGCTGGATCACCTCCTTACCTATACGACTAACTCAATATTTGCTGAGTGTTCACACAGATAACTTGTTCTTGTTAGAGCAAGAAACACACCTTAACGGTGTTGTTTGTTCTTTAAAAATTTGGAAAGCTGATAGTGTTAATGTGAAAGGGACTATTGTAAAAGCTACTTCGTAAGAGGTAAGGATTGCAGTGGTTAATAGCATTAGCGCGAAAAATAAATAATTGAGTTCTCAAACACTTAAATCAAGTGCCGACTCTTTCATTAGAGCTTCTTGTATAAGAGGTCTTTAACGATTGGGTCATGAGTATTCTTTTGGCGAAAGTAAACACCATTAGTTGCGATACAGTCCTATGTGGGTTGTATGGTTAAGTGACTAAGCGTATACGGTGGATGCCTTGGCAGTCAGAGGCGATGAAGGACGTAGTAACTTGCGAAAAGCGTTGGCGAGCTAGTAACAAGCATTTGAGCTAACGATGTCCGAATGGGGAAACCCACTCACATAAGTGAGTATCACTACATGAATACATAGTGTAGTGAGGCAAACCCGGGGAACTGAAACATCTAAGTACCCGGAGGAACAGAAATCAACCGAGATTCCCCTAGTAGCGGCGAGCGAACGGGGATTAGCCCTTAAGTCTATGGGGTGTTAGTGGAATGAGTTGGAAAGCTCAGCGGCACAGGGTGATAGCCCCGTACATGAAAACTAACCATAGATGAAAACGAGTAGGACGGGACACGTGACATCTTGTCTGAACATGGGGGGACCATCCTCCAAGGCTAAATACTCCTGACTGACCGATAGTGAACCAGTACCGTGAGGGAAAGGCGAAAAGAACCCCTGTGAGGGGAGTGAAATAGAACCTGAAACCGTATACGTACAAGCAGTGGGAGCGGTTCTTGAGACCGTGACTGCGTACCTTTTGTATAATGGGTCAGCGACTTACATTTTGTAGCGAGGTTAAGCGAATAGCGGAGCCGTAGGGAAACCGAGTGTTAACTGCGCGTTTAGTTGCAAGGTGTAGACCCGAAACCCGGTGATCTATCCATGGGCAGGTTGAAGGTTGAGTAACATCAACTGGAGGACCGAACCGACTTATGTTGAAAAATGAGCGGATGACTTGTGGATGGGGGTGAAAGGCCAATCAAACCGGGAGATATCTGGTTCTCCTCGAAAGCTATTTAGGTAGCGCCTCGAGCGAATACCATTGGGGGTAGAGCACTGTTAAGGCTAGGGGGTCATCCCGACTTACCAACCCTTTGCAAACTCCGAATACCAATGAGTACTACTCGGGAGACACACGGCGGGTGCTAACGTCCGTCGTGGAAAGGGAAACAACCCAGACCATCAGCTAAGGTCCCAAAGTTATTGCTAAGTGGGAAACGATGTGGGAAGGCTTAGACAGCTAGGAAGTTGGCTTAGAAGCAGCCATCTTTTAAAGAAAGCGTAATAGCTCACTAGTCGAGTCGGCCTGCGCGGAAGATTTAACGGGGCTAAGCAATACACCGAAGCTATGGGTACTAGTGCTTGCACTAGTGCGGTAGAGGAGCGTTCTGTAAGCCGTTGAAGGCGAAGGGGTAACCCACGCTGGAGGTATCAGAAGTGCGAATGCTGACATGAGTAACGATAAAGGGAGTGAAAAACTCCCTCGCCGAAAGACCAAGGTTTCCTGTCCAATGTTAATCAGGGCAGGGTAAGTCGACCCCTAAGGTGAGGCCGAAAGGCGTAATCGATGGGAAACAGGTTAATATTCCTGTACTTCTGCTAACTGCGATGGAGAGACGGAGAAGGCTAGACTAGCGCGGCGTTGGTTGTCCGCGTTTAAGGTTGTAGGTTGTATTCTTAGGCAAATCCGGGAATACGCATTAAATTGCAAGACTGAGGACTGATGACGAGACCCTAAGGGGTTGAAGTAGTTGATGCCATGCTTCCAGGAAAATCTTCTAAGCTTCAGGTTAGTAGGAATCGTACCCCAAACCGACACAGGTGGTTGGGTAGAGAATACCAAGGCGCTTGAGAGAACTCGGCTGAAGGAACTAGGCAAAATGGTACCGTAACTTCGGGAGAAGGTACGCTCCCGACGGTGATGAGACTTGCTCTCTAAGCTGTTGGGAGTCGCAGATACCAGGTGGCTGCAACTGTTTATCAAAAACACAGTACTGTGCAAACTCGCAAGAGGAAGTATACGGTATGACGCCTGCCCGGTGCCGGAAGGTTAATTGATTGGGTTATCTTCGGAGAAGCTCATGATCGAAGCCCCGGTAAACGGCGGCCGTAACTATAACGGTCCTAAGGTAGCGAAATTCCTTGTCGGGTAAGTTCCGACCTGCACGAATGGCGTAATGATGGCCACGCTGTCTCCAGCCGAGACTCAGTGAAGTTGAAATTGCGGTGAAGATGCCGTATACCCGCGGCTAGACGGAAAGACCCCGTGCACCTTTACTATAGCTTGGCACTGAACATTGAACCTACATGTGTAGGATAGGTGGGAGACTTTGAAGTTGGGACGCTAGTTCTGATGGAGTCAACCTTGAAATACCACCCTTGTAGTTTTGATGTTCTAACTCAGGCCCCTGAATCGGGGTTGAGGACAGTGCCTGGTGGGTAGTTTGACTGGGGCGGTCTCCTCCCAAAGAGTAACGGAGGAGCACGAAGGTTGGCTAAGTACGGTCGGACATCGTACGGTTAGTGCAATGGCATAAGCCAGCTTAACTGCGAGACATACACGTCGAGCAGGTACGAAAGTAGGTCATAGTGATCCGGTGGTTCTGTATGGAAGGGCCATCGCTCAACGGATAAAAGGTACGCCGGGGATAACAGGCTGATACCGCCCAAGAGTTCATATCGACGGCGGTGTTTGGCACCTCGATGTCGGCTCATCACATCCTGGGGCTGAAGTCGGTCCCAAGGGTATGGCTGTTCGCCATTTAAAGTGGTACGCGAGCTGGGTTCAGAACGTCGTGAGACAGTTCGGTCCCTATCTGCCGTGGGCGTTGGATGATTGAAGGAAGCTGCTCCTAGTACGAGAGGACCGGAGTGGACGAACCGCTGGTGTTCGGGTTGTTATGCCAATAGCATTGCCCGGTAGCTACGTTCGGAATCGATAACCGCTGAAAGCATCTAAGCGGGAAGCGAGTCCTAAGATGAGTCATCCCTAGGAATTTAATTCCTCTAAAGAGCCGTTCGAGACTAGGACGTTGATAGGCAGGGTGTGTAAGCGTTGTGAGGCGTTGAGCTAACCTGTACTAATGACTCGTGAGGCTTAACCATACAACCCAGATGGGTTTGTGTAGTTAGTGTGTGTATTACTTCATAAGCACAAAAGAATACGAACTTGATTTAAGTTGGTCATAAAATGCTCCTGCATTTATGACATACAGTACATCCGTGTACTAAACCCAATTATTTATAAGCTTTCTAAATTTACCAAATTAGTCTGGAAACCATAGCATTGTGGCCCCACCTGAATCCATCTCGAACTCAGAAGTGAAACGCAATCGCGCCGATGGTAGTGTGGGGTCTCCCCATGTGAGAGTAGGTCATTTCCAGGCGCTCATTAAGTGAAAAAGCCACCTGAATAAGGTGGCTTTTTTGCGTCTGGGATTTAATAAAGTTTGGCTGAATAGCTCGAACTTACCGGTACAGATATCAGGTGACTTATCCACTTAGGAAGGCATGAATGCCTACCCCCGATGTCGCCCCGCCGCTGAGCGGGCTCTCCCGCTACGAAACGAAGTTTCTCCGCGTTCAATTAGGGCTGAATACTACGTATTCAAATCGCCGTAATTTCACCCCCATGTGTCCACTTCGTGGACTACGAGAGTAGGTCATTTCCAGGCGCCTAATTTCTCGTAAAGAGAGTCGATAAATCCCCAGCACTTAGTGTTGGGGATTTTTTCGTATATACGCTCCGCGAAGGAGCTACGCTCGATGTCGACTCGCCGCTGAGCGGGGTCCCCAGCTTGCAGCAAAGCTGCTGCGCGCTACGACAGTGCAATGTACTGCGTACATTAAGCACACTGTCTCCCCCCATGTGAGGTAGGTCATTTCTAGGCGGTAGTGGTATCAATAATGCGCCTCCGCTTTTTGTTCCTGCGCATCCAGAACACCTGAATTTCACCCCCATGTGTCAACTTTGTGGACTATGCGAGGTCACTGATATGCTCCTCGGTAACTGCTCCATGCGTTACTCTACCTCCTGAATCCTTTCAGTCGTGTATAAGTGACACTTCCCACATCCATGTGGGTCGTAGGTCATTTCCAGGCAATAGTGGTATCAATAAAGCACTTCGAAACCGGGCAATAGTCCAGACATCTACGAGAGCCAAATACTCTGGATTCAAAGAACCAGTTTCTTCCCTAAGCTCTAGGCATAAAAAAGCCTACATTTATTTGTAGGCTTGAGTGTTTTTTTGGAAGGAAGTCGTTAATCCATCGAGAGTTCTTTTAGCTTGCGGGTGAGGGTGTTACGTCCCCAGCCGAGTCGCTTGGCGGCTTCCTGTTTATGACCATTGGTGTGGGCCAGCGCCGTTTCCAGTAATATGCGCTCGAATGCGGGTTGTACTTCGGTGAGGAGATTATTTTCACCTGCACTGAGTCGTTCATCAATCCAAAGTTTTAATGACTCTTGCCAATTCGCTGGATCTCCCGATGATTGATTTTTGGCTTGGTTTTGCTCCTTAAGCAGTTCGGGAGGAAGATCTTGAGGTAGTATCTCTTGTCCCGATGCCATAACCATGAGCCAACGACAAGTATTTTCAAGTTGGCGGACATTACCCGGCCAAGGTAGTTCTGAGAGTTTTTCGGCTGTTTCTGCAGTCAGGATCTTAGGTTCGACTGCTATCTCTTTAGCGGCCGATGAAAGAAAATGTCTGGCGAGTTGAGGGATGTCTTCCCTTCGTTGTGACAATGGGGGAAGGTGGACCTTAATCACATTTAGCCTATGATAGAGATCTTCTCTGAAACCTCCCTTTTGTACTAACAGCTCTAAATCTTGATGGGTAGCGGCTATTATTCTCACATCGACTTGTACTGGTGAGTGGCCGCCGACACGATAGAACTGACCATCTGCTAACACTCTGAGTAATCGGGTTTGAACATCCAGAGGCATGTCACCAATTTCATCGAGAAAGAGTGTGCCACCATTAGCCTGTTCGAATCTGCCCTGTCTGACTCCTGCTGCACCGGTAAAGGCGCCCTTCTCATGGCCAAAGAGTTCAGATTCGATCAGATCTTTGGGGATGGCAGCCATATTGATGGCAATAAAGGGTTTATCTTTTCGTGGACTGTGTTTGTGCAGTGCGCTGGCGACTAGCTCTTTACCTGTGCCTGACTGTCCGTTGATGAGTACGCTAATAGAAGATCGTGATAAACGACCTATCGCACGAAATACCTCCTGCATAGCTGGTGCTTCACCAATAATTTCAGGGGCTTTAACTTGTATCTCTTCTACCGTATTTATAGTTTGGTCTGTAGAGTGAGTTAATGCTCGTTCGACTAAGGTTACGGCTTCATCGATATCGAATGGTTTAGGTAAATATTCGAAGGCACCAGCTTGATATGCACTCACCGCACTATCCAGGTCAGAATGAGCAGTCATTATGATGACTGGAATATTAGGATAGTGAGCTTGAAGCCTCTCTAATAGAGTGAGTCCATCCGTGCCAGGCATGCGTATATCTGAAATGATCACCTTAGGTTGTGACAGTTCCAGTGCTTCCCATAGAGACTCAGCCGCGGCAAAGCTTGCCGAAGAGATCTTTGCCCCTTTCAATGCTCTTTCTACGACCCAACGAATAGAGCTGTCGTCATCGAGTACCCAAACTTGCTCCGTCATACTGCTCTCCCGTGATGCTCTTCAATTTTTATTGGTGTTGTGCTTCTTGTCATCTTTTTACCGCTGTCTTTTATGTGGTTTTTATTGGCAGTAAAATTGTAAACTCGGTTTCTCCAGGCTTCGAATCACAGTCGATTCTTCCACCATGCAATCTGGCAAAGTTATGGGATATGGACAAACCTAAGCCTGAGCCTTGAGCTCTGCCTGTTACCATAGGATAAAACAAGGTATCCATGAGCTCAGGTTTGATGCCTGGGCCATTATCGATTATAGACAAGGCAATCACGATTTTATGCCTCTGGGTGCCAATAGTGACTTGGTGTTGGGTGCGTGTCTTTATGGTTATATTGCCATCAATACCTTCCAAGGCCTGAACCGCATTTTGCATAATATTAAGCACAGCTTGTTGAAGTTGCTCCGGATCCATATTTATATCTGGAATTGAGGGGTCGTAGTCTTGCTTGAATTGAATGTTTTCCGGCAGTGCCATGGTGACAAGTTTAAGCACTTTTTGAATTACTTCATGAATATTATGCAGTGTATGTTGGGTGGGCTTCTGCGGCCCAAGCAAGCGATCGACGAGATTTCTTAATCTATCGGCTTGCTCGATAATCATGTCGGTGAACTCATTTAGTTCGGGGTCATGTAGTTCACGAGAAAGCAGTTGGGCCGCCCCCCTAAGTCCACCTAATGGATTTTTTATTTCGTGCGCCAAATTACGCACTAGATATTGTGCTGCCTGTTGCTGCGCGTCGAGAGTCAATTGCTGATGAATTCGGCGTTGCTGATCTACCTGTCTCAATTCGAGCAGGCCTAAACCTTGCTCATCTTCTAATGGGGTTAAGGTTATATCCACAGTATGATGTTGATTATCAAGTGTCACTAGAGGTGCAGTGTTGACGGTTAACCCCTGATTATCCCTGATTGCATTACTGAGTATTTGTGTACTTACGCCTAAGACTTGAAAGTTATCTGCAAGAGAATGCTCAGTTAAGCGATGGCTGCTGACGCCTAATAACTGCTCGGCTGCAGCATTGGCATAACATAACCTAAGATCTACATCTATGACCATGACTGCGGTAACAAGGTTATTGAACAGGTGTTTCAGATCCATTAGAGCTCCCAGCAAATTCGATGCACCATCACAGTGCACCATTTTGGTGCGCCGTGCAATACCCTTCACTGAGTGTTTTATATCTAGATTATGACTAACTATCTAAAATAAATGCCTTTTCTAGTTTACACCGCCAAAAGGCGTTGGTGTTCCCTGGCGACTAATGATAGCTCTGTGAAGGTATATCTTTCTTGGAGGTGTTGATGCAAGTTGTTTGCCGTTTTGTGCAACAGCCTTGATAACAAAGCTATGCTCGCCTCTGTCGATATCTTTGAGGCTAAATATAGGGCTGGTTTGTGGAGTGCCAACAACAACCCCATCCATTAGAAGTACCAATACATGTTTGGTATCCAAATCCGGGGAAATTCTAGCCATGATGGTGATCTTGCCTTCGTTATCCCGAATGGTTTCCTCTTCGGCTGGAGAGGCGATACTCAAATTATACTGAGTTAACGATTCGGGATCGTCATTGCTAGCTGAAGCGTTAGCCTTAGGCATCTGCAACTTGATCTGGTTTTGAGTATTACTCTTAAACTCGACGGCTTCAGAGTTTTCGATGGGTTTATCCGAATAATGTATCTTGCCGTCTTTATCGACCCACTTATACACAGTGGCTTGGGCGAATAGGGTAAAAAATAGCAGGGAAATGGTAAGAGATAAGCGCATAGAAGTTCCTTTGTTACATATTTGTATGCTCTTCAAGATTAGCTTTTTTTCAGGCAAAAATCATGAGTAAATTTTTTCAGAGTAAGAGATTCAAGATTTACCATGGATACTTCATCGAAATGACTAGCTTAGTTATGTCGATGAAGTATCTCGCAGTGGGAGTTCTTTTGAAGCCGATATGATCCTAATGAAGTAAAATTGATCGCTATTGTGTACTTTCAATCGACTTGTCTTCGTATCGCTTACCATTTATGCGCTCGATGATCTGTGTCGCATTAAGGTCATGGATCACGTTGATTAAGGTCGCTGGAGCATCGGTAACGGCGCCGATTATCACTAGGATAGGAATGACCTCAATAGGCAAGCCAAGTGTGGTGACAATAAAGATCTCACCCAAAAATGCGCCACCGGGCACGCCACCTATAACGAAGGCTGACAGCACTGAAATCAAAATCGTGATGGCAAATACATCCGGGGTAAATTCTAAGCCTAGAAGTGAATAGATGAAGACGATCTTAAGTGCGGTTGTCATCGAGGCGCCGCCCTTATTTAAATTGACGAGTAGCGGCAAACATATATCGGCAATTTCTTCTCTGATCCCCATCTTACCCGCAGCACGGATATTGACCGGTAGGGTGGCAAGAGAAGAACTGGTGCCTAAGGCGGTTACCGAAGGTTCGATAGCATGTTTCCAGAATTGCCTAACCCCCTTAACTCCACCACCAAGCCAGGCATAGAAAGTGGAGCCTAAGGTAAAATAGGTAACTGCAGCGATAAAAAATAAGCCTATAGCGCGGGCGAAGGTACTGAGTAGATGTGCATCCTGACTCGCCATAGTCGAGGCAAAGTAGGCGCCTAAGCCCACAGGGGCCGCTACCATCAGAATGGAAACTATCTTCATGATGACAGTATTAAGGCTGTCGAGCATACGGGAGACTCTTACCCCATCTTCACCCGATTGACCTATGGCAATACCCGAAATCACAGACATAATAATGAGAGCTAAAATATTCGATTTTGATAATAAGCCGACAAAATCATTAGTGGTAAGCAGTCCAACAAAGTCCATGCTGTCTGAACCCGTTTCGACGCTCTGATGAAGGTCCAATATGACACCTTGAGAAGGGTCAAAAGCCAGTGCTAGCCCTACTATGGACAGAGCGGGAATAATTGCCATCACAATCGATACCAGCAATATAGTGATTAGGATAACGCCGAGCTTTTTTAAATCTGTCATGCGCGCAATTGATGAGGTCACGCTGATGGCGACGAGTGGCACAATTATCATAAACAGCAAGTTAAGGAAAACTTGCCCTATAGGTTTGAGTTTAAGGGCAAACTCGGGGCGAAGACTCCGACACAACCACCGATAACTAGAGCTGAAAGTAAAATGATGGACGAGCGATAGGGTTCGAGTTTTTGCCACATACAATAGATCCATTAATTTTATGTCAGATCACAGACTTACCATGACTTAGAGGCTCCAAACTATAATAAGCTGCATCAAAGTGTCAACTTATCAGCCTAAGTGCCGTATTAACAAAAAACAGGCCTGTAAGATCACAGGCCTGCTTTAGTCTAACTCATTGTCAGCTTTGGACTCACTAACGTCCTCTCCTGCCTTCTCTCATCACGCCGTGCTGACGGGCATTGCGAGAACGATTTAGTCCTTCACGATCTAAATTGCGATTATTCATCTGCTGACTGACATTATTCGGTCTGGCTGGCATAGTCGTAGGCATATTTATATTGCGATTATTTAAACCAGTATCGATTTTCTGACGCACCTCAGGCGTGGGAGTCCAACTGCCTCTGTCACGGCTCTGCCATTGCCCTTGTCATCTCGAGCAAGGTTGCCATTCTTGTCGGCAAAGACATTATTGGCACGATTAGCATTATGAGTCGCTTGCTTAAACTGATTATTGAGCTTAACAGGATCGGCATTACGCTTTCGGTTCTCCGGGCGATTATAGAGGCTGTTCTTACTCACTCGATTGCCTGAAATATTGTTATTTTTAACCAGCTTATTGGAGATGTTGGTTCGGTTACCTATGCTAATGCTATTACCAATATTGATATCGCCAGTGTTAATCACCACAGGTCGACGATAGCCACCACCATAGTAACCGCCGCAACAACGACCTGGATAGTAGTGGTTACCCCAGCCTACACCTACACTGAAGAATCCATTACTCCAACTGACGCCGACATTCCATCCAGTCCATGGGTTGTAGCCAACATGTAGCCCCCAAGTGGGTGGACGAGGGTAGTAGTATCGGCCCCAGTAAGGTGGGTAATACCAGCCAGTGCCGTAGACGGGCACACCGTAGTATGGGTAGGACCACATATATCCAGGAGTGTATCCCACGTAAACCACCTCAGGCGTGGAATCATATATTTCTACATAGGTGGTGTTGTAGACTGGCGAGCTTGGTGGGATCTTGGCTAACTCTTCCGTGGGGACTTTATCCGCGACTTTCCATGGGCCATTTGCCGAGCTGGCGGTGAACCAAACCCCGTTGTCGACCGCGTAATATTGGCCATTAATCTTCAAAACCTGAGTGCCAGTGTTAACGGCATAAGCTACTTGGGTTCCAGGAATTGATTCGAACTTAGGCTCACCATCATAGGTAACGCTCAGCTTAGCCTCGCTACGTTTAATGGCCGCTGTTTGTGGGATTTGTGCATCGAGCATAGCCTGATCGGCTTCCGATGTGCCGGCAACGGATACTCTTAAGCCGCCTATATCAGACTCTGGCGGAATGTCATTAAAACTAGCAGGCAGCTTATCGGCGCGGACAAAGGTCCAGGGGCCCGCTTCTTTTTTCGCTTTAAACCAGCGCCCGGAGAGAAGCAGATACATGTCACCAGTCGCTGTTTCTCTTATCCATGCCGTCTCAGTATTACTCACATAAAGTAGTTTGCCTTGAGTTAGACTCTTCCACTCAGGCTTTCCGTCGGTTGCCACTAACTCGCTGGGTTCATCGACTGCTATCACAGCTGGAGCATCGCCAGCCATAGAGCTTGTCTGATCGGATGTGGGTATCATCTTCACCAGATCTGCTGGCGGATAGTCGGTCATCTGCCATGGTCCCATAGGGTTATCCGCGACATACCAGAATGTCCCACTGCTGAGATAAACCTTGTTAGTCTTAGTATTGCGAGCAACAGCGAAAGGCGTATTTAATGCTCGCTCATAGGGACTGTTTTCTATCTCCCTAAATTGAGGACGACCATCATATGACAGTAAAACACTAAGTTGCTGACGGAAAATAATATTGGGGGCATCATTTTTAATCGCTTGTAGGCTTTTCTTTTCTTGTTTGGCATTGGCAAGACTGGCGGATAGTCGGTCCATGGATATCTCGAAGCTGCTTGCAGCCAACGCTTTCTCTACGACTTGGGTAAACCTTTGTTCATCAGCTTGTGTCGAATCTGGCCACCTCACTCGGGTGACTCTTACGTTTCTGACTGTCGTGCTGTTATTATCGGTATCAATACGTGCATTAAACCAAAATGCACCAAATATGGGATCTTCTCTGTCGATAAGCTCGAGTGACATCGCCGCTCGCCCCTGGAGAATATTACCGGAAAGAGATTCGGGCTGAGGTTGATAAACAACAATAGTGCCTTCTTTTGCTGTTACCTCCTGAGGCCATTTTATGGTGTTGGCGCTGACATTGAGTGTCCCTATTGAGAGGAGGACAATAGCGGCGAAGATAACGCGTAAATAAACTGATATTTTTGCAGGCATGACAGTTCCTTCTATCTGATACTTATCATAAGCTAACATAATTGCTCGATTTAGAAGCGATTTTTATTGTTTCTAGCTAGTTAGTATTACTCTCGTGAACGGCAGGTGGTGTGATTATAAAATGAAACTCGTGGCAAGAAAAAGGCCCTAAACAAGATGTTCAGGGCCTCTAAATACTAGCTGATTAACGAGCAGCTATGGATATACCATTGAGATTATAAGCTGTAGTAAAGCTCGAATTCGACAGGGTGAGTTGTCTGATTAACGCGCTCAACATCTTCAGATTTCAGCGTGATATATGAATCGATGAAATCGTTGCTGAATACTTCGCCGCGAGTCAGGAATTCACGATCCGCGTCCAGACACTCGAGTGCATTCTCAAGTGAAGTTGCCACTGTTGGAATTTCAGCAGCCTCTTCAGGTGGTAGGTCATATAGATCTTTGTCCATGGCTTCACCTGGATGGATCTTGTTCTGAATGCCATCCAGACCAGCCATCAGCATAGCCGAGAATGCCAAATATGGGTTAGCCATTGGATCACCGAATCTTAGTTCGATACGACGCCCCTTAGGGCTTGGAACCAAAGGTATACGAATCGAAGCGCTGCGGTTAGCCGCAGAGTATGCCAGCATTACAGGCGCTTCGAAATGTGGGATCAGACGCTTGTACGAGTTGGTGGCCGGGTTGGAGAAGGCGTTGATGGCGCGAGCATGCTTGATAACTCCACCGATAAAGTAGATTGCCATCTCGCTCAATCCGCCGTATTTGTCACCGGCGAATAGGTTGGTGCCATCTTTGGCCAGCGAGATATGGACGTGCATACCGCTACCATTGTCGCCAACGATAGGCTTAGGCATAAAGGTGGCCGTCTTACCATAAGAGTGAGCCACGTTATGAACGACATATTTAAGTACCTGAACTTCATCGGCCTTGAGCGTTAGCGTGTTGAAGCGAGTCGCGATCTCGTTTTGACCAGCTGTTGCCACCTCGTGGTGATGTGCTTCTACGACCTGACCCATCTCTTCGAGAACCAGACACATGGCTGAACGTATGTCTTGTGAAGAGTCGACTGGTGCTACTGGGAAGTAACCACCTTTAACGCTTGGACGGTGACCCGTGTTACCGCCTTCATAGCTAGTACCTGAGTTCCAGGCTGCTTCTTCGGCATCAACCTTGTAGAAACAACCTGACATATCGGCGCCATATTTAACGTCATCAAACAGGAAGAATTCTGGCTCTGGGCCAAGCAAGACTGTATCTGCTATACCGGTAGAACGCAGGTACTCTTCGGCTTTCTTGGCGATAGAGCGTGGGTCACGGTTATAACCAGTCATAGTGCCTGGGTTAAGGATGTCACAACGAATGTTGGCTGTCGTCTCGGCTGTGAAAGGATCCAATACGAAGCTTTCAGGGTCTGGCATCAAGACCATGTCTGATTCGTTGATTCCCTTCCAACCATTAATAGATGAACCATCGAACATCTTGCCGTCTTCAAAAAAGTCTGCATCGACCTGATGCGAAGGGATTGAGACGTGCTGCTCTTTACCGCGGGTATCGGTAAAGCGTAGATCAACAAACTTAACTTCTAATTCTTCGAGTTGTTGTAAAACTGATTCAGCTGACATTCTAAGTCTCCGAGTAGGGTAAAGGGTAAGCCCTTATTTAATTCTAAACTTCTATTAGCGCTTCTTATGCGATTCTGACTTTTAATAAGCGAGACTCGTGCCAAAAGCGTAAGATTATGATTTTTAAGAGAACAGAAACGATAGACTGCTCGCAGAAATGAAAGGTTGCACTATAATGGTGCGCTGAGTGGTCGATCTTGGTGCGATCACCATGATGGTGCGAAGACAGACAAAACATATTATTCATAGCTGACTAAAAAATAATCCTGTGCGAGAGCCCTCGGCTAGAGTAGAATGACACGTTTTTTATTGCAACAGCTATTATTAAGGCTGTTTCAAATATCCCACTATATATAGATGGTAAGAGGTTTATCAGTGTTAGAGAATTTACGTAACATCGCCATTATTGCACACGTCGACCATGGTAAAACCACCTTGGTAGATAAGTTGCTGGCGCAGTCTGGAACCCTTGAGACCCGAGGAGAAGCCACTGAGCGGGTGATGGATTCAAACGATCTTGAAAAGGAACGTGGAATCACGATTCTTGCAAAGAACACTGCCATCAAGTGGAATGATTACCGTATCAACATCGTGGATACTCCAGGTCACGCCGATTTCGGTGGTGAAGTTGAGCGCGTTCTTTCTATGGTTGATTCAGTATTGCTTCTTGTCGACGCAGTCGACGGTCCAATGCCACAGACTCGCTTCGTGACTAAGAAAGCTTTCGCCCTAGGCCTTAAGCCTATTGTTGTTATCAACAAAATTGACCGTCCTGGCGCGCGTCCTGATTGGGTTATCGACCAAGTTTTCGACCTGTTCGACAACTTAGGTGCTACCGATGAGCAGTTAGACTTCCCAATCGTTTATGCTTCTGCATTGAACGGTTTTGCAGGTCTGGATCCTGATATCACTGAAGGCGACATGACGCCATTGTTCGAGACTATCGTCGAGAAAGTTTCTTCACCAGATGCTGATGGAGAAGGCGATCTGCAGATGCAGATCTCGCAAATCGATTACAACTCTTATGTAGGTGTTATCGGTATTGGTCGCATCAAGCGTGGTAGTATCAAGACTAACCAACAAGTTACTATCATTAGCGCCGATGGCACTAAGCGTAACGGTAAAGTTGGCAAGGTTCTTGGTTACATGGGTCTCGATCGTAACGAAGTTGAAGTCGGTGATGCCGGTGACATCGTTGCCATCACAGGTCTGGGCCAGCTACTAATTTCTGACACAGTTTGTGCAACTACTAACGTAGAGGCATTGCCTCCTCTGTCTGTAGATGAGCCAACTCTGACTATGACCTTCCAGGTCAACACCTCTCCGTTCGCCGGTAAAGAAGGTAAGTACGTGACTTCACGTAACATCCTTGAGCGTCTGCAGCAGGAACTAGTACACAACGTAGCGCTACGTGTGGAAGAGACTGAAAGCCCGGATCGTTTCCGCGTTTCTGGTCGTGGTGAGCTTCACCTGTCAATCTTGATCGAAAACATGCGTCGTGAAGGTTACGAGCTAGCCGTTTCTCGCCCAGAAGTTATCGTTAAAGAGATCGATGGCGAGATGTGTGAGCCATTCGAAAACTTGACGGTTGACATTGAAGAGCAGCATCAAGGTTCTGTTATCGAGAAGCTTGGTATCCGTAAAGCTGACATGAAAGACATGCAGTTAGACGGTAAGGGTCGCGTACGTATCGACTTCGTTATCCCAAGCCGTGGCTTAATTGGTTTCCAAACTGATTTCATGACAGCGACTTCTGGTTCCGGCCTTATCTACCATTCATTCGACCATTACGGCCCTGTGAAAGGTGGTGATATCGGTCAGCGTGCTCGTGGCGTATTGATCTCTAACGCTACCGGTAAGGCACTGACCTTCGCCCTGTTTAACCTTCAAGCTCGTGGTCGTCTATTTATCGGTCACGCCGCAGAAGTTTATGAAGGTCAGGTTGTTGGTCTTCATGCCCGCGCAAATGACTTAACGGTTAACTGTTTGAAAGGTAAGCAGCTGACTAACATGCGTGCATCGGGTACCGATGAGGCGCAAGTACTGACTCCGCCTATCAACATGACACTTGAGCAAGCGCTTGAGTTTATCGATGATGATGAGTTGGTAGAAGTTACGCCGCTGAACATTCGTGTTCGTAAGCGTTACTTGACTGAGAACGAGCGTAAGCGTTATAACCGTAAGTAACTCTTTCGAGTTAGTTACGTCTTTCGAAACATAAAGTTTCGAATTTTAAGAAAAGCCCTGAGCATGCAAATGCTCAGGGCTTTTTTATGTCGGGAACATTTATGCCAGTACCCAGGGATGGACAAGTACTGGTATTTGTATATGGCCATAAATGTTCCATTCATTTATTGGCATTCGCACCATCCATGGCGGTCAGATGTACTAGAAGGGGATAAGTATCTGCGGACTGGCAGATAGTGTCAGTTTCATAGGGCTAACCTTATGGACATTGGATTACTTAATAGGAGAGTTAGGCTTCATTGTTGTCTATCTCCTGCCGTGGGTGCTGTACAGGATGTACGAATGTCGTGATCACATGGATGTGAATGAACGACCTTAAGTGCAAACGCTTCTGTGACACACCAGTAGGGGAAACTTGTCGGATATACAAGTTTCAAATCTCTTTTTAAATTAGGTTCATTGGGCTAGTTTGGTATTTGGCTATTTTCTGAAGGCCATTAGTTTACTGTAATCTAGCGCCTGCCCGGCGAGGAATGTGCAGATACTTCTGCGAGTCGCCGTGAACACATCCGTGTGGGCTCTACCAAAACGTCCCTGTTTTAGAAGCTCGCAGCCGCATCTACACAGGGGGAATTATCTCTTCGATTAAAGGTAGCGTGGTTTTTCAGTGGGGTTAACTGGCTAGTCTGGTATTTTTGGAATATCTAAATACCATTACAGTATTGATGTTTATTACTTGCAGCAGACTTATGCGATACGGTGAATATGGCGTAGCCATGAGCCTATGAACGAGAGGCAAGGATGACGAACGAACTGGAATATCACTCAAGCACTGTCCCTGTGGGCTCTGCGACATCAAACAACCTCCATGTTTAAGAGCCAGTTCGATATCCCTATCTCTCCGATTTGGCAATATAGACCATCAAACAAGGTCTTGGGATAGGAGATAAAGATAGTAAGTTCAGAATTAATAACCTTGTATGAGCTAAGTTGTTGAATTTATCATATATTTCAAAGCTGTGGTGGTGGGCACTTAAAGTAATAGACCCAGTGTTCTTCCCAATTGTCAGATAAACTAAAAACGGGTGAATCCCATGTAGAATTTCTGACGAGCCAACCTTCACTCAACAACAATTCACTTCTCAGTGCCCTAGAAATATTATTCGGAATTTTGGCGTTATCTTTATGTGACACAATATAAGTATTGATTGAATGTGTAATTTCACTACCACTACTCCACTTTTGCCTTTGCTTCTTCCGAATAATCAATCCTGCGAAAATGATAGGGATAAATACAGTCCCTTTAATCTTTTGGGCTTCGAGGTATCGGGGGAACGAGTTAAAAATTTCATCATCAAAATCTAGAATAGTTGTATTCTCAGAATAAAACTGTCTAGGCAGAACAATTTCATCAGTATGCTCCACTAGGGGCAATAAACCTGCATTGTAGTAACGCTCTAAATCCAAGATAGAACTTCGATTATAGATGTTGTCTATTTTGGGAACTAAAATGTAGTTGGCATCATCACATAACAATCCCTTAGGCTCTTCTTTTGTGTTAATTAAGTGTGCATAACAGCCATAATCTAACGAGTACAAGTTGAATTTCTGACTCTGAATCGATTTAACCGAAACGCCTTGTTTGATTAGATGGATAACACGGGAATCAAAGAGAAAATCTATAAGGTTATCATTAACATCGCTTTGAACAAGAAATGCTCTTGTCTTCTTGTGCCCAATTACAATATTGACTATCCACTCAAGTAACTGCACTGCCTCTTTTCGAGAGTTGATATCTTTGCTCTTTGAGGTTGTATACCAATACCTAGCAGCGTTTCGGATAGTTTTTACTCCTATCTTCTGGCCGTTTTGATTAAGTGATGCTTGAGAAATAATATGAATAGCATCTCTAGGAACGCCTTCACTTGCTCTAACAAATTCTTCTAGAGCTGGCTTATTTGTGAATATTTGAGATATAAATGATTCAATTTCATCAGGAACAATGTTGCCTTTATCTGCTGCTTTTACATGTTTATATATTAAGTTTTTAAAGAAATTTACGGATTTATCACTATCGCTATCAAACACCATGAACTGATCTAAGTTTATTGAAGTCGATGCATCAGAAGTGATTTCTAAGCCTATAAATCCACCATTAGCGCTGCAAATTCTGAAATTTGAGCGATGAGGTATAGCTGCAATTTTTACTGTTATGGTCGGTATGGCAAATACTATTCGCCTAAGCATGTCAGCAAGGTAAGGTTGTAGCTCTAAAGGAACTTCACTCCACTCGTCTATGAGTATTAAAAGCCTGTTTTGGGGAAGTTTTTGTACTATGCGTTTTAGCATTTTGGCTAGGGACCCAAAATGCATCCGAAGAATCTTTCTGCCAGTTTCTTTTGTGGTTAATGAATCTGAGTCACTTTCTTTTTTTAAGTTCTGACGTCTTACTGATAAATTTGCTTGTTTTGCGATTGAAGCTGTTAGATTGTGTGACGTCTCAGAGGCAAAAGAATTTCTCTTATTTACTTCTCTTTCAAACTGGCCATCAACACTCATGTTAGTCGCCTCTTCAACAAAGCAATCCAAAAGCGGTGCTAACTCGGATAGGTCGCATTGATCATATTCGTAGCAAGTATCAAGGATTTGCTCTCTAATCTCGCAGAGCGTATCTGAAAGCAAGCGGGATGCTCTTTCACTTAAACTGAGTTGAGAGTCTGAATACATACCACCAGTGGACCCCATTGTTCTCATATCTAGTTCTAGAGTTATTCCACCTTGACTCTGCACGTCGTTTTTCAGGTATTTAAGAAGGTGTGTTTTACCCGTGCCACGCCTACCGTATATGATTTGATTTTCAAGGCATGAAAATAGTGCAAAAACAGAACCTACATGTACAAACGACTTAACTAAATAGTCGTCAGGCTTCCTTTCTGCACGTTTCGGCATAGTTACCAGTATTTCACTCAATGATTTCAAACTTTGCTCCTGAATTCAGATACTCAAAACACATTAACTTTGGTAATGATATAAGTAAACTTAAATCATTGAAATTTAAGGTGTGTCCGACTGTGTTTTTCTATAATTAAGCTCTTATATGGCTGTAATTTTGAGGTCATAAGTAGTTTTAGGAAAATAACTTGATTTAGGTCTAGTTTCTTACACGACTCATTAGCTTTCTATGGTTAATCTGGATGAATGAGATTTGGGGTATATTCGTTAGAAATAAAGCTAATCGAAGAGATAGATAACTAGGTGTAAGTGAGAGCGAGGGCTTCAGGGATAACAACGGGATCGTAGCGAATTAGGTCGGTTTCATGATTTAAAATTGTTTACAGGCAAGGTCAAATAAATAACCTTCTTTGAAAAACTAAATGTAGATGCGGCTGTGAGCTTCGATGACAGGGATGTCATCGCAGAGCCTACAGGGATTGTACTCGCGGCGTTTCGCAGAAGTATCTGCATAAAAGCCCGCTGCAAGCGATAGGTAACCATGAAGGAGTGACATTCAAGAATCTTACCAATCCCAAATGAGCTAAAACTTAAAAAATGAAATCAGCCTTCATTCGAAGGCCAATCCATTTTGAAGGCTAGAGTATCAATGCCCAATTGAACCTAAGTGCTGTATCAGATAGATGCGATCTTCATCGGGTGTTTGGCTATGCCAAAACCCGCCCACATAGGCGCCTAATGGGATGAGGAACATAATGAGTAGCAGGATTATGGTTAATCCCCTTGCGGATAGCTTAATCCCATTGCGGGTGCTGAAGTGTAGCGCTTCCTTCTTGGGGCAGGCCGATACGCAGCGCATGCAGGCCTGGCATTCGTCGGAGCGAATATTCTTCTGAGTGTGGACTGAAATATTGGCCGGACAGGCGCGGGTACATTTGTCGCAGTTCATTCCCTTAGATTCGATCAAGCAGTGTTGTGTGCTTCTACGTATCTTAAACGGGCTCAGGAAGCTGATTAAGCCTAATAAGGCACCATAAGGGCAGATGTAGCGGCAGAAGCCCTGACGTCGCCATGCAGAGAGTCCCAAGATGAAGGCAAAGCAGGCTAAGGTCACTAACCCCGGGGTGATGAAGAACAGGCCCATCTTGAGATCGGCTATCTTGTGGTAGTTTCCCTCCAGATAGTGCGGGATAGATTGAGCTGGCATGCTGATGATGATGTAGAGCAATGCGGCTAACAGCAGGTATTTGAGCATACGAAGGGGCCAGTCTAACCAGGCTGGTGGTAGCATCTCATTCTTAATGAAGCGTTTTCTCAGCTTATACAAGTATTCCCCGCGAGCCCCAGGGGGCAGGCCCAACCACAGAAGGCGCGTTTGCATAGCAGTCCAGTTAGCAAGACCACGGCTAACATCACGGCAGCGGCAGGATGAGTCTGATCCCATAAGCCTAGAGTCAGTATGGCCTTGAGTTCTATGCCTCCGGCTATGGGTAAAAAGGCGTCGCCGACATCTGGCCTCATCAGCCAAGGCGTGATGCCGGCTTTTAATAATGCTGTGTTTATCGCAAATTGAACTCCGACTAACAACATAGACAGTGCCAGTAGATGTTGAATTGCATCTCGCAGGGTATTTATTCTCTGTTCACCTCTGGCTAGCTCAGGTTTAAATTTAGTTAACAGAAAGATCGAAAACGCGGCGATAGCACTCGCGAGCATCAAGGGCCAATACAGTGAGCTTATACAGGCGCCAATAGCAAGAATGATAGTGGCCAAGGCTCCCGATTTTTTCCCACTCCAATAAAGTAAGCTTGCGCTATAGGCGAGTGCAAGCATTAAGGTTAATGATTCTACAAAGGTCATAATGATCTGATATGAGTGACAAGGTGTATCAGTCAGAGGTTAGATTTTAAAGTAAGTTCTTCACATAAAATGCTTTTGTGTGTCACCTCTAAATAACAGCTGGTGTTTAGGGCTAGGCTAGGAGCTGTATCACAAACTTATGATTGAATGGCTTGTGTATATTGGTATCTGGGGTAGGGAAGAAAAAACGAGTATATAAAAACCACAAAAGCCCTGAACCTATATGCTCAGGGCGTTATTTTGTTAGCGGTCTAGGAGCTAGTTACCTTCCATGGAAGCAATAAACTTGTTGGACTCTTCGATAGACTTATTCATCTCTTTGATTAAACCTGAGATATCGGTCTGCAGGCTGGCAAACTCACCCTTGATGGCTCCGATTGCCTGAGCATTCAAGTTATGCTTCAGATAAAGCATATTGTCTTTCATTGCGGTTAATACCGGTGCCATCTTACTCTCGGCGCGCTTCATAGTGCGAACTAACTGCTCGTAGGAACGCTGAGTCTCACGCAACTTGCTTTCACTACTACGGCGTAGGCTGGCCTTGCTTATTTCGCCTATCTCGGTTTGCCATTCATCGAACAGAGCATCGGCCACATCTTCCACTTTTTCGATGCGATTGCTGACGTCATCAGCCGCATCCTGAGAGGATTCATATTCATCCTTGGCCTTGTTATAAGCTGTTTCCAGATCGCCACCATCATGGTTAAGCAGGGCCTGCATCTCTTCGAGTGCCGAGCTAAATTGCTTCTGTGCCTCTTCCTGAGACTCTCTGGCATCCTCTACCCGGTCGACCATGATGTCACGCTTGTGATAACCCACTTTCTCCATGGCACCATAATAGGCACTCTGACAGCCCGTCAGGAGTAAGCTGGTGGCCACGATGGCAATTGATATGTATTTCTTCATTTTTGGATGGTCCTTGTCCATAACTGGAAACTGAGTTCGGTCGAATCTAAACGATTAATCGGCTTTGAATCGTGCGGCGTCAATGATGCTCCATAGGTGAGCGATACCGCCTATAATTGCGGGAAAGATCAGCCACCACATGGCATAGCCTACGATAGTTATTATACAGAAAAGCAATGCTGCCATGATTCTTCCCTGTACCAACTGCCCTAAGCCGGGAAAAAAGAAGCTTGCGATGGCGGCAATAACGTTACCTGCCGAGCCTTGTTGTGACATCTATTTATTCCTTACACTTGTAAATCTTAGGTTATAAGCTTTATTGTACGAATATACGTATTTAATACCAAGTCTTCAAATCAACACAATCAAGAGATCGCAGTGATAAATAAGATAGATGGAACACATTTTCGTACCTTGGGGCTAAGCATTTGGCATTTCATGGTACATCTAAAACAGAGATTAGCGGAAGATCAGATCAATATTCGTGCGGGGCATCTAGCCTATGTCACCTTATTGTCTTTGGTGCCAATGGTGGCAGTGACCATGTCTATGTTGTCAGCCTTTCCTGTGTTTAGCGGTATTAGGAATCAGATAGAAAGCTTTATCTATGATAACTTTCTGCCAGCTGCCGGTGACAGTGTTCAGGTCTATATCAATGAATTTGTCGACAATGCTTCCAAGGGGACGGCTGTGGGTATTGCGGCATTGATGGTCGTGGCGATCATGCTGATATCTAACATAGATAAGTCCCTCAACAGTATTTGGCGCACCAAGGAGAAACGTTCCATGGTGGTGTCATTTTCCATGTATTGGATGGTGTTGACCCTTGGCCCTGTATTGATGGGGGCAAGCCTGGTGGCAACTTCCTATGTGGTGTCACTCAAGGTGTTCAATGGCGCCGACCTCTCGGGTGTTGTCCCCTTATTGGTTGAGCGTTTACCTATGTTTTTCTCGGTCGCTACCTTCCTGCTCATCTATATGGTTGTGCCTAATACTAAGGTTAAATTTTTTCATGCCCTGCTAGGGGCGATTGCAGCGGCACTATTGTTCGAATTCGGCAAGAAAGGCTTCGCCTTCTATCTGACTCAGTTCCCGAGCTACGAGGCGATATATGGTGCGTTGGCGACAATTCCCATCCTGTTTATCTGGGTGTACCTCTCTTGGATGATAGTCTTGATTGGCGCCGAAATAACGGCGGCATTGCCGGAATATCTGGATAAGACATTGCCAACCTCTTCCGAGTCGTCACCGGATACTGCATCTGCTAAAGATGCGATAAAGACCAGCATTTCCTATACCAGCCATATCTTAGAAGTTGGGCCAGAGAAGAAGGTCGAACAAAAAGTTGAAGATAAGGTCGCAGAGATATCGACAGAGAAAGTGACTAAGCTATGACGTCATTACCCACATTTATTCGCCGAGATTGGCTAGATGTGGGTGATGGCCATCAGCTTCATTTGGCGCAATACGGCGATCCAGATGGTGTTCCCGTGCTCTATCTTCATGGCGGACCCGGGGCGGGTTGTATGAGTGACGAATTAGCCCTGTTTGATGGTGATAACTGTCATGTGTTGATGTTAGACCAGCGGGGAACCGGGCGATCTAAGCCTCTGGGTGAGATAGAGAAAAATAATGTATTAGCCTTGCTTAAAGATCTGGAAAAAGTACGCCTATGGCTAGGGATCCCGGCCTGGTGTTTAGTCGGGGGCTCCTTTGGTGCCACCTTAGGCATGCTCTATAGTGGTTTATATCCTGAAAAAGTGCTGTCTCAGGTATATTGGGGACTGTTTATCCCCAGTGAGGATGGCACAAATTGGCTGTATTCGAATAAAGGCGCTGCTAACCTGTTCGCTGATGAGTATTTGGCATTTACAGCTCTTACGCCTTTCTGTTCCAATGTAGATCAGTTATTTAAAACATATCGACTCGGATTGAAGCATAATGATGCCGATACTCGTCATCATTATATTCGTTCTTGGCTAGCTTGGGAGTCTGCGCTTGCTATGCCTGCAAATGAGATGTCTGGCTCCGATGCATTTATGAGTAAAAGTTTAGCCGAAATAGAGCTCCATTATGCCAGTCATCAATATTTTGGAGCTTATTCATTAATGCGAGAAATATCAGCTGGGATTCAGGCTCCAAGCATTATATTACAGGGTGAGATGGATTGGGTCTGTCCCACTCAAATAGTTGAAAATTTCTTAACTCAGTTTGGCTGTGACACCATAAATTACTCTGTGATTAAAAGTGGGTATCATGGATTAGCCGATGATAAGATGTTTCGGGAAGTCGTCTATGCCATACGGGAAATGGCAAATAATATAAAGGAAGTATAGATAAATGAAAAAATTGATTATCGCTGGCTTGGCCATCACATTGAGTGCCTGTGCGGCGACGGAATCTAGCGATGGGGCTGCGACTGCCGTTGTGGCTCCGGAGAGTGTCACCTTAGGCGGCATGACGAATGAAGAAGCGACTAAAACCTTATTCGAGGCATTGATCCATAAGAATTATTTGGCGACTATGGCGAGTCCGAATAGGATTGCCCTGCAGTTTGATGATAACCAGTTTTTGCTGCAACCAAGCATTAACCCGAATGGTATCGATCGCATCATGATGAATCGCTTCTATGCCGTGCATCCCAAACTGAGGGGCAGCAGAGAGCTGCTTATTTTAATCGGTACTCTCAACCATAAGCTGAATTTCGCAAAGTTCACTCTCAGAGATAATGGCGCCGTGATTCAGGTGCAAGGCGCTGCGACCTTCGTCAACACCATAGAGCTGGAAGAGATCAGAAGATTTATGTTGTGGACAGATGAAGGTCTACGTCAGGTCGGTCACTCTCTACCAAAAGGCTCGGAGCAGCTAATCAAGCCTATCCCGGTAATGCAGCAATCTCAGTCTTTGTGATCCACTTAAGTTCCTAGTTCCTAGAACCTAGGAACTTCTTACATAAGAGTAAATTGAAACGTGATAGCCCTAATTCAGCGTGTAAAGCAGGCCAAGGTCGATGTCGATGGTGAAACTATCGGTGCAATCGATAAAGGTTTATTGGTACTGCTTGGTGTAGAACGTGAAGATGATACGGCTAAAATGGAAAAATTAGCCACTAAGGTGATGAGCTATCGTGTCTTTTCCGATGAAAATGGCAAGATGAATCTAAATCTGCAGCAGGCAGGAGGCTCCTTGCTGGTGGTCTCTCAATTTACTCTGGCGGCGGATACCGGGCGTGGCTTGAGGCCTAGTTTCTCCGGGGCGGGTACGCCGGAGCAGGCAAGAGTGCTATATGAAGAATTTATCGCATTCTGTCAGTCTAAAGGTGTGGCAACTCAGACCGGTGAGTTTGCTGCCGACATGCAGGTGAGTCTGGTCAATGATGGTCCTGTTACCTTTAACCTTACCGTATAGGCTAGGTTTTGATGGCTAATTCAGATCAATGTGCTGAGCAGAAAGACTCAGAGAAGCTGGGAAACATAGACAAGCTCTTGTCTGAGTTGCAGCAGACCTGGCATAAGACCATTCCTGTCAGCGGCTTTATGGGGATCATACCCGTGGCATATTCTGATAAGGAGTTTCTCACCACGGCACCACTCGAGCCTAATATTAACCTGCATCAAACCATGTTTGCCGGCAGTATCTATACTCTGATGACGCTCACTGGCTGGGGCATGGTGTGGTTACAACAGTCTCTTGCTGGCTTAAGGGGTGATATCGTCCTAGCCGATGCCAAGATAAGATATTTAGCCCCCATAGAGACGGCACCCGTGGCTAAGGTGACTTGGCCTGATGTGGATATGTCCGTGTTATCTAAGGGCCGCCGACTCAAGGTAAGGCTCGAGGTTAAACTCTATTGTGGTGACACATGTTGTGCGACATTTGAAGGCCTCTATATTAGTCAACCTAAGGGCGAGTAAGTCTGAGCTGAGTTACTCTGAGCTAGATAAACTTGGCTAATCCGTATATCTATAGCTGCTGTTATTTCAGCCAACCCGTCACACTAAACCTTTGTTTATGATTCTCGACCACTTCATGTTCGATGAGATGGCTTTTAAAGATCACGGTTTTACCAAAAATAGGCTCGACCTCGATCACCTCATCGTCGAGGTGCAGCTTTAGTTCGCCACCATCTCCCTGTTGCCAGGTGTCATTCAGATAGGTGATAAAAGAAAACTTTCGATTGGAGTCATTCTTGAAGCGATCTATGTGTTTCTGGTAAAAGGTGCTTTTCTCATAACAGGCGTAATGAAATTCAAAGTCAGAAATTCCGGTGAAGCAGGCTCGGTTCAGATAGCTATAGAAGGCATGTACAGCTTGATAATAAGCCTGTTCACAGGGAACCTTGGAATTGGTGTCGATCCAGGATATTTTATCAGAGCGGATAAGATCATTGATTGAGCTGTTGGCACCATTGCCGATCTCGGCCCGTTTCAACTCTTCCTCGGTATGCTTTTTGAGGAGTTCAGTTTTCAATTCGAATAATATCTTAGGCTCGATCAGACCATCGACTACCACATAATCCTTGGTAGCTAACTCATCTATGATGTGTTCGTAAGTTGCAACTGGAGTCATAATTTCTCTTCTAAAATAAATAAGTTACTCATAGATATGAATAACCTTGATCGATAACTAATAGTAATGGCTCAGGCGTACGTTGGTAAACGTCGAGCTAATACCAGATTTTACCTTAAAACCGACACTTTTTTCTATGATGTATATCCTAAGCTGGATACTTATTATCGACTGGCATTATATCGATTATTTATAATCAAAACTCATTTTCCATCCCAAGGTTGAAACCCGCTTACATCGATACAGTTCTATTTTTTAGGATGTTTTGATAGATTTTATCCGCTTTTATTCTTTTTTATGGTTTATTAAACTAGCTTCATCGAATTGAGAGATGATTTCTCAATCACTGGATCAGCTGGAGTTTATTATGTCTAAAGTTTTAATATTGAAATCGAGCATCTTAGGTGGCTACTCGCAATCGGGTCACTTGATTGAACATTTAAGTCAGCTTTGGACGGAGCAGGGAGCCGATATCACGGTTCGCGATCTGGCGGCTGAGCCTTTACCGGTTCTCGATGGTGAAATAGCCATGGGATTAAGAGGTGGGGATGATCTTTCTGAGCGTCAGCAAGAGGTGTTAAATCTATCTAACCAGCTGATTCAAGAGCTTAAAGATCACGACACCATAGTGATAGCTGCTCCTATGTATAATTTCTCCATTCCGACTCAGCTTAAGAACTGGATAGACCTAATAGCCCGCGCCGGGGTGAGCTTTACCTATACCGAGAATGGCCCAGAGGGACTGATCACAGGCAAGCGCGCCCTACTGATCACAACCCGTGGTGGGGTGCATAAAGACAGCCCAGCGGATCATGTTGTACCGTATTTGAAGACAGTGCTGGGCTTTATCGGCATCGAAGATGTTGAAACAGTCTATGGCGAAGCGCTGAGTATGGGCCCTGAGGCGACAGAGAAAGCCATGAGCGAAGCAAAAGCTGCATTGAATGCTATAGCGGCATAATTATACACTTTTGTAAAAAAGGCGCCTAAGGGCGCCTTCAGTGTTTATAGCTATGGGTATTAGTAATATTTCTTTAAGTACTTTGAGGCATATTTACGCAGCTTCTTCTCGCTACTGCTTTGTACCAATAGCTCGATAGTCAGTTTATATTTCTCATCACCTGTGGTGGCTTAAGCTTAAGCCTATGATCAATAATAATGTTCTCATTAGACTTCCTATCTATTCCATCGTTTAAAAATCAGTGATGTGTTGATCCCACCGAAGGCGAAGTTGTTACTCATCACATGATCTGTGTCGATATGGCGAATGTTATCTCGGATGTAATCTAACCTGCCGCAAGCGGGATCGATCTCGGTCAGGTTTAGTGTTGGCGCGAACCAGCCTTCATTCATCATCTCTATGCTGACCCAGGCTTCTAGTGCACCGCAGGCACCTAAGGTGTGACCCGTGTAGCTCTTGAGGGAAGAGATTGGCATGTTAGGACCAAACACTGAGTTGGTGGCTTGAGTCTCGGCGATATCGCCTCTATCTGTCGCTGTACCATGGGCGTTGACATAGCCGATGGCATCGGGAGCTAATTGGGCATCTTTCAATGCGTGTCTGATGGCGACTTCCATGGTGGTCGCATTGGGCTGAGTTACATGTACGCCATCAGAGTTAGTACCAAAGCCGACGACCTCGGCATAGATTTTAGCGCCTCTGGACTGAGCATGTTCCAGCTCTTCGAGCACTAAGGTGCAGGCACCTTCACCGATAACCAGACCATCACGATTCTTATCGAAGGGGCTGGGACTCAACTCAGGTGAGTCATTCTTGGTACTGGTGGCAAATAGAGTATCGAAGACGACGGCTTCGGTGGCGCATAGCTCTTCGCCGCCGCCGGCAAGCATCAGGTCTTGCTGACCATATTTTATCGATTCATAGGCATAACCTATTCCCTGGCTACCCGATGTGCAGGCGCTGCTGGTGGTGTGGACCCGGCCCTTGAGACCGAAGAAGACGCCTACATTGACAGCAGTAGTGTGGGCCATCATGCGAATGTAGCTGGTGGCGGTGATGCCTGACATGTCACCATCCTTGAGCATGTCGCCGAAGGCTATAATAGGGTCCGTACTGCCTGTAGATGAACCATAGGCTATGCCCATGGCGCCAGAACTGACAACCGGGTCATCGAGTAGGTTTGCATCTATAAGGGCGAGTTCACTGGCTCTAGTTGCCATTAAAGAGACGCGTCCCATGGAGCGTACCTTTTTACGCGAGTAGTGTGCCGGTTTCTCGAAGTCTGTCACCGGGGCCGCTAAGCGGGTGTTGAGACCATCATATCTATCCCATTCGTCGAAGCGAACCACGCAGTTTTTCTGAGCTTTTAAATTTCTGGCAATAGTCGGCCAGTCCTGGCCCAAGCTGGATATGCCCCCTATGCCGGTGATCACTACACGTCTGGACATTAGATCATGCCTCCGTTAACCGAGATAACTTGCCTGGTGATGTACGCTGCATCTTCAGACATCAAGAACTTAGCGAGTCCCGCGATTTCAGCAGGTTTACCCATGCGGCGCATAGGCACGATATCCTTGATCATATCTTTGGGGAAATCTGCGACCATATCTGTCTCTATAAGTCCGGGAGCGATGCAGTTTACGGTGATTTTACGTTTAGCCAGCTCAAGAGAAAGGGCCTTAGTCGCGCCTATGATGCCGGCTTTCGAGGCGCTGTAATTGACCTGACCTCTGTTACCTGCGATACCTGATACCGATGCCATAGTTATTATGCGGCCGCCTTGGCGCGTCTGAATCATCGGCATTATGGTGGGATGAATCACATTGTAGAAACCATCTAAATTGGTATGTACTACCTTGTCCCATTCATTTTCTGTCATGGCGGGAAATGCGGTATCACAATTGATACCCGCATTGAGTATCACGCCATAATAGGCGCCATGCTGCTCGATATCGGCTGTGATGGCGGTTTTGACCTGCTCGCGATGGGCGATATCAAACTGTAGGCAAGAAACTGTGACACCCAGCGCAATAAGCTCGCGCTTAGTCTGTTCGGCCGCTTCGACATTGCTGTGAAAGTGCAGGGCGATATCGAATCCGGCCTCTGCCAACTGTAAGGCTATGGCTTTCCCTATGCCGCGGCTAGAACCTGTGATCAGTACTCTTCTGTTTTCGTTGTTCATTTTTGCTCTTCCTGCTTGCTCTCAGAGATATAGGTTTCGACATCCTGAGGCTGAAATACATTCACATTCGCTGTTGCGACTAAGGTTTGCCGATGGAATATCTGACAATCGAATACCGCCAGTCCGGACTCCTCTTGGTAGAGTCTGGTGACTCGAGTCTGATAACTTTCCCCCAGCCGGTACTCTGGTATATGCATCTGAAGCTTACGTGTGCCAAGCAAGAAACCGACGCGGATAATATCGCCACGGGACTTAGCTTCCACACCCGCGAGGGCGGCAATGCTCTGAGCCATATACTCGATACCAACGTAATTGGGTACGGCGTTGAGCTGTGTATCGAAATAGGGGCTGAGTTCGCCGATATCCACCTGGGTCAATAGGCTGTCAGTTTCATAGCTGATGAGGCGATCGATCAAGATCATAGGATCTCTATGGGGGATTACATCTGCAATCGCCATCTGAGATAGTACTTGGGGTGACATCTGTTGTGGACTCATTATTTATTTTTCCCTCGCTGGTTTCTGGCGAGAATGAGGCTGGCGTTACTGCCGCCGAAGGCGAAGGAGTTGCTCATCAAATAGTTAAGTTCAGCACTCTGACCTTGGCTGACTAAGGGAAGTGACGGATCTTGTGGATCTTGAACGCCGTCCCATATCTGAGGTGGCAAGGTTTGTTGGCTGCTTTCCTGGCTCAATAACAGGTAACAAAATGCTGCTTCTATGGCGCCAGCTGCGCCTAGAGTGTGGCCTGTGATTGGCTTGGTGGAGCTACAGGGCGGAGGCGTCGAGCCGAAAACCTGCTTAATTGCTCTGCTTTCCATGGCATCATTTTTCTGTGTAGCTGTGCCATGTAGGTTGATGTAGTCGATGTCTTCAGCAATCAGATTGGCATCTTTCAGTGCCGACTGGATGGCAGCTATGGCGCCGCGTCCTTCGGGATGTGGCGCAGAGATGTGATGGGCGTCACTGGACTCGCCAATTCCGGCTAAGATCACACTGCTGGTGTCGTCAGCTGTTAGTTTTTCCAGTGTAAAAAGAGCTGCGCCTTCACCTATGTTGATGCCATCCCGGTTAATACTGAAGGGTTGGCAGTGACCCTTAGAGACAGATTCCAGCGAGCTAAAACCGTTAAGGGTTAGCTTGCAAAGACTGTCGCCGCCGCCGACGATCACCAGATCGCACAGATCCGCTTGCAGTAGGCGTCTGGCACTGGCGAAGACCTTGGCGCTGGATGAGCAGGCGGTGGATACTGTGTAACAAGGGCCGGAAATGTCGAAGTAGTGACGTAAAAAATCACTGCTGTTACCTAGCTCTTGCTGGGAATACTGATATTGTTCAGGAAAGGCCCCGGTTTGTGATCTTACCTTTAAGGCATCTTCACCCGCGCCGATCCCGGATGTGCTGGTGCCTATGACAATACCTATCCTTTGAGGGCCCCAGTCTGCTATTGCCCGGGCAACTCTGTCGGCAATCTGCTCTGCTGCACACAGGAGCAGTCGATTGTTGCGGCAGTCATATTTGGCCAGGAGCTTGGGTATCACAGGCAACTCGAAGGTGACTTCTCCCACTAAGGTTTCGGCATCGGGGATGATATCGGTTCGATTCTTCATCGCGCCAGTATCTCCCCTCGAGAGTCGGGGTAGTACGCTTTCAGCAGTCTTGCCCAGAGGCGTACACAAGCCTAAGTGTGAGATGGCTATTTTAGTCATTGTCTCTATTTATCTTCACTTTTTGATAGTGTGGGCCATGAAAAATATCAGCGACCTAAATTGGCGTTAGTGTTAACTCAAATTTAGCTTGCGGTATCTTCAGCGCTATTTCTGCCTGCCAAGGGTCATCATGACTGTACTCGATATTTACAATACTGTCATTCTGAGTGCCTGTGTTTACATTTATGGCCGGGTTGGAGCCAAGAGCATATATTTTTCGGCATCTGGACGCACCACAGTCACTTGAGGTTAGTTTTGCTCCTTGTAAATGAGCATTTACAGTCTCTTCGGGCCAATATATTAATTGAATAAGTGCCAGTAGATACTCGGCCTTGAACTCACTTCCCAATAAAACACTCTGTTCACTGGTGAGCGTGCTGCCGTCATAGATCAAGGTGAACAGTGCCTGACCCAAGGGGGCCAGTCCGACTAAGGTGAGCCCATTGGCGTCAATCTCGACTTGTGTCATAAGCTCATGTTGAGACGAATCGACTCTAATGCCGGCTTTTTGCGTTGCCGAGCGTACCCAGGTCTGACTCGTCTGGTCTAAGGGGATAGGTGCCAGACAATAATTAACGTCTTTGGCCAGAGCTACACAAGTTTGTCTCTGAAACGTCTGACTGCAGGCAGACAGCATGAATGCCAATAGGATAACGGCACTCAGTGCTATCACACTCTTTAGTTTGTGTTTAAGGCTTATAAGCAAGGTCAGTGAAATCACTATGAAACCCTTATCTGCATAATTCGACAATCATGTTTAAGCGACGCGCCGAGTCACTCACGAAGGGGTTGGTTTCATCCCAGGCGTATCCGGCTAAGATGGAGCAGATCATCTGCTTGATCTTATTATCGGGAGCATCGAAAAAAATGATCTCCTGGAAACGGCCATCATACCAAGCCTCGACATAGGTTCTAAAAGTATCGACGCCGCGCATAAGAGGCTTAGCGTACTCGTTATCCCAGTCCAACTCTTCACCATTGAGTTGTCTGACGACACATTTAGCCGCCATGGAGGCTGATTGCATAGCGATAGTTACCCCAGAAGAAAAAACGGGGTCGAGAAACTCTCCGGCATTGCCCAGTAAGGCAAATTTGTCGGTAGCAAGGGTGGTGACATTAGCGGAATATCCCTTGAGCAGTGAGCATTCCCGTACTACCTCGGCATTGGCTAAGAGTCGGTGTAAGTTTGGTTCCTGTTTTATCATCTCCATGAGCACTGTCTGCAGATCGGCTTCGGCATCCCCCAAGAGATGTGGCTCGGCTACAACGCCTAATGAACACCTGCTGTCACTCAAGGGGATCAACCAGTACCAGATATCTTTATTTTCAGGATGAACACTGATTAGAATCTTCTGCCGATCGAAATGGACATTTTCCTGGGCACTGGGGTCGATATTATCCTGAATATGGGTAAATACGGCGGTGCGGCTCGGTAGGCAAGAGGGCTTCTCCAGATCTAATAATCTAGGTAGCACTCGACCAAACCCACTGGCATCGAGTAGGTATTTAGCCTGAATACAATAGTCTTCTCCCTCGCGGTCTCTTATGGTTAGTATCGGGTCTTGAGTCAGATCTATGGCTTGAACCGATTCACCGAAACGTATCTCTACCCCTTGGGACTCGGCCGTATCTGCCAGTAGTTTATCGAAACTTGCGCGCTCTACCTGAAACGTAGTGCCGGGGCCACTGGAAAATTTATCGGTGAAATCGAAGTGGGTATATTTGCCTTTAGAGCTGAAGGCGGCACCATTCTTAAACTGAAAACCTGCATCGTTAACAGCCTCGAGCATGTTGGCTTCTTCGATGACACTCATGCAGGCTGGTAATAGACTCTCACCGATAGAGAAGCGGGGGAAATCTTGCTTCTCTATGACTATGACTCGCTTTCCTTGCTGGTGGAGCAGGCTGGCGGCAATGCTACCCGATGGACCGGCACCGATAATTGCAACGTCGTAACTTGCTCGTATGCCTGGGTTTGAGTGGGGTGCTTGCATCACTTAACAGTCCTTGTAAACGTTTGAATAAAGGGGGAGAGCATAAAGGTGAAACCTATCCCTATCAGTAGGGTTAATCCAAAAAAGTGTATTGCTGGGGTACTGCTAAATGCCAGTAAGCCAAATGCCAGTATCGTAGAGCTAGCCGACATAAACACAGCCATCATTACGCCTCGACTCTGTTGTTTAGATTCGGCGAAGAACACACTGTAATCTACGCCGATACCGAAAACGAGGATCAGTGCCAGGGAATGGAATAGGGTGAGTGAGGCACCCGTTATTCCGAGTATGGCTAAGGTGAAAATCGCCGATAGTGCCGGTACGGCAACGACCAGGCAGGCTAACTTTATACTGAACCGGCTGCAAAAAATCAGTACTGCAGCCAGCATGGCCACAGCCAGCAGTATCAAGGTCAGCTGACGATACTTGCCCATGACCTTAGATATATCGCCGACCTTATCGACCAGCTGCACATGAGGGTAATCTGCGAAGAAGTGACTGAGTTTATCTATATCTGAGATCCCGCCGATTAAGACTATGGCACCGAATTCTTCTTGACCAGCTGAAGGTGCGATCCATAAGGGGGCGAAGAGTTTTCCTGCTTGCGAACTTAAGAATGAGCTGGCATCGATATAATTCCCCTTGGCTGCCAGATACGCCTGTTTAAGCTGAGGGGCTAGCTCATCATCCAGACCAAGAGTGTCAATAACCTGGTTTAGATTCTGCTGATAAATCTCACCCTGAAGGCGATAATTGTTCTCTTGCCTGTGATGACTTGGGAGATAATTGCTCAGGCTGAATGAGTTACCAATTAGCTGTTGATTAAGCGCATTGTTTAATCTTGGGGCCAGCTCCTCTAAGTGCTGTAGCAAAGCTTGCTCGCTGTCGCCCCTGACTAACAGAAATTGATTATCCGTGCCACCACTGAGCAGAGCTCTCAATGTGTTCTCTTGTACTTGTACCTCAGGTGGGCTCTGCTGCAGGTTGCGGATATCATCATCGCTTGTCAGTCTCAGTATGCCAAAACTTGATACCGATAAGCAGATGATAACGATTAAGCTCAAGCCTTTAGTTGGGAGCTTTACCAGTAGGGTGTTGATTCTTTGTAGATATAGGTCTGCTAATTTGAGTTGCTTCTCGCCCTTAGGCAAGGTGCCCGATGCCAGTAATGGATAGGCAAGTACTAAAGTGATATAAGCCGAGATGAGGCCGGAAGCACAGAAAACGGCAACCTGTTGCATGCCGGGGAATGGTGCAAAACCTATGCTGGAGTATGCTAAGACGCTGGTGATAAGGGCCAGAGTGATCGCGGGAAATATGTGTTGGATAACTTGGGTCGCACTGGCATCAGGCTTATTCAAGCGCTCACAATAGAAATGAAAACTATAGTCGATGGCGATGCCTATCAAGCTGGTGCCGAAGACGAGCGTCAGCAGGTGCAGCTCAGAAAACACCCAGGTGGTCATGACGACGGCGACTAACATGCTAGTCGAGATGGTCAGTAAGGCTATGGTCAGTGGCATCAGGGAGCGAAATGCCAGCCAGACCAATAGGCATACGCCTATGAGTGAGGCCAGCCCCAAGCTGGTGACTTCACTCTTAGCTAGTTGGGTTGCGGCGGCGGCATGGAAAAGTGCACCTGCTCTGAGTATCTCTATATCTGTATCTTGTAGCGCTAACCGCTCGAATGCCTGGGTGAGTACCGACATCTGCCGATCTTGCACCTTAGGATTGAAGGCGCTGCCGACTCCTTTTGCCATGACGATGGCAGCCACTTTGACCTTTGAATCTTCTGCCGGCAGCCTGGCAATCAGAATACCTTGATGTACTTCTAATGCTTGTTTAGGAGCTAAAGCTTGCAGGTTTTGCGGATAGAGTAGCAGGGGATCATTGGCTAGCAGGCCGCTGGTTGCGTAGCTAAATGCGTTATAGAGTTGCTGTTGAGCTTGTCCTATGAGGCTATCTAGCTTGCCGCTCTCTAGTGTTTGAGCCTGATCTGGCGTTAGCAGGCTAAACCTATGGGGGAAATAATAGTTATTGAGAGACTCGGCCTGATTGATATCGGCGCTTTTTATATCGACAAAGATGCCTTTACCCTGTTCATTGAGTTCTGCCATCACCCCTTGTGCAGCTTGGATAGCTTGTGCCTGGTTATCGGCAACAAAACCAAGGTAGATGGAGTTTGATAGCTGTTCTTCTACCCGCGACAGGGCGATATCTGTGAGGGGATCTTCCTGAACATTTGGCAACATGGCTAAAATATCACTCTGAACTCTAGCGCCACCTTGCCAGAGTGAGCAACCGATAATCACAATGAGGGACATCATGGTTAGCCAGATGGAGAATTTAAATTTTGCCGAATATTGACTCAGCAGAGTGGCGAACTTATCGATCATGATGCCTGCTTAGGTTTAAGTTCGGGCTCGGTGATGGCTTGAGAAGGCTTGCCTTGTTCCTGAATGAAATCAGGTGAAACTAGCTCTAACTCCGCCTCAGTCAAGGGAGCATTGTTGATCTCTTCGAATTCGATTCTGCTGGTGTCCCCATTAGCGCTAACTAATGTGAGCGCCGAGATCTGATTGGTACCTTCTAATATCATCTGAGGGATGGCTTTTAGCATCAAGGGATCTTTGGGGATCAAGCCAAGTGTCCAAGGTGCCTGTGGATCTGCTGCCAGCAGGTAAAAGCTAAAGTGCTCATCTAAGGTCTGCAGTTCTCCACCGAGTAGGGATTTTAGCAGGGTTGGCAAGGTCTGCGCCAGGGCGCCGGCTCCTTGATTACCGCGGGTTTGAGAGAGCTGTTGCTTACCCGAACTATCGATTTGAATTAATGCATCATCCTTGAGTATTAAGGTGGATTTGAAGGGAGCCTCTTGACTCCAGACCAGACCCAGTTGGGCATCGAATATAAAACTCCCCTTGCTAATCAAAGGTTTTTTAAGCACCTTGAGACTTCGGTATTGAGTAAACTTTCCCTTGGCATGTTGGCTCAATTCGAGTCTCTTGCTGAGTTTCTCTATCTGTTGATTGTTTACTTCAGCTTGAAACAGAGCCTCAAACTTGGCTGTTTGTGCACTGACAACAGACAATTCACTGGTGTTAGCCTGAACTGGGCTGCTGGCCAAGAGTGAGAGTAACAGAGTCGATAGTAGTAATAGCGCCGGAGTTAGTCGCTCTCGAGAGCTGAAATTAATGTCTATCATCGACCGTTCCCCTCAGTACTTTTAGTTTTAATGCTTTCAGTTTGAGCGCTGTCGATATCAAGAGTGGGAATGAACTGGGCTAGCTTCTGCCTGAATACGGTCGGAGTCACGAAGCACAGCTCATTGTTTTTATCTACGGCGGCTTGGATGGTATAACCTTTAGTGAGACGTTTATTACTGGCTAGATCTCTGACTTGGTAGTTGATCTTCAGGCGGTTTTCCCACTCGACCAAGGAGGCTATCACCTTCACTTTTTGATCGAAGGTGCTAGGTTGCACATATTTTATCTGTAGATCTACGATTGGCCAGGAATAGCCCGAGGCTAACATTTCACGATAGCCATATCCGAACAGATCCAGCAGCTGACACCTAGCCATCTCGAAATAACGCAGATAGTTGCCATGCCAGGTGATCCCCATGGAGTCGACATCATGAAAGGGGATCAAGATTTCCAGCTCTGTGGTTAAGATGGATTTGCTGGACATTGAGGTCATGAACAGACTTCCCACTCACCAGCCTGGATTTTATCTACCGTCTGTCTAAGCACAGACTCTAGTGGCCTGTCTTCGGTTAACAGCTCGAAATCTGCCTTGACCTGATCTAAGGTTTTCGCCAACGAAGAGGTAAGTGAAGACTGGCACAGTTCATCTTGTGATATACGTAAATTGATCCCTTGAGTCATAGCCAGCAAGGCCGCTGCTGCTACCTGCTCGGTCAGCTGTAATACCCGCATGCAATCTCGCGCGGCTATGGTGCCCATGCTCACCTTGTCCTGATTGTGACATTCGGTGGAGCGGGAAAATACGCTGGCTGGCATGGTATTCTTCAGGGCTTCGGCGGTCCAGGCGGATGCACCTATCTGTACAGCCTTGAAGCCATGGTTGATGGAGCGTCTGGCTCCGGTCGCCGCCGATAAATTAGCGGGAAGACCGTTGTTGAACTTAGGATCCATGACCAGAGCCAATTGACGATCGATAAGATCGGCGATGTTGGCGACTGTGTTCTTCATCGAGTCCATAACGAAGGCGATATGACCGCCGTAGAAGTGACCACCATGAAGTATGTGCTCACCTTCTGCATCGACAATTGGGTTGTCGTTGGCACTGTTAAGCTCGGTCTCGATAAACTGGCGCATGAAGGGCAATGCATCTTGCATCACACCTATAATATGCGGTGCGCAGCGAATGGAATATCTGTCCTGCAGCCTGTCGGAATTGCGCGGATGCTCATGGTGATTGAGATCTGTGCGGATCCAGGCGGCTATCTGGTTCTGTCCCGGATGAGGCTTGGCGGCAAATAAAATATCGTCGAAGTGGTTCGAGTTACCCTTCAAAGTGAGGGAAGCCATGGCAGTGAGGCGACTGGCCAGACGACACAGGTACTGACCCCTGTCAAAGGCCAGACAGGCGAGTGCTGTCATGACGGCTGTGCCGTTCATTAAAGCTAATCCCTCTTTGGGACGTAGCTTTAATGGCTTGATGTTAAGCTTGGCATAGACATCGGCAGTCGGCTGACGTACGCCTTGGTAGATCACGTCGCGCTCACCCACAATCACGGCGGCAAGATAAGATAAGGGGGTGAGGTCACCACTGGCACCGACTGAACCCTCTTCGGGGATCACAGGAATAATATCTAAGTTGAGTAGCGTCTCTATGCGCTGCAGCAGTTCATAGGTCACGCCAGACTTTCCAATGGCCAGAGAGCTGAGACGACAGGCCATAACTGCTCTGGCTTGTACTGTGCTCAGGATGTCACCGAGTCCACAACCGTGAAAGCGAGAAAGATGCAAAGGCAGTTCGTGAACCAGATCGAGTCCGACCGTGACAGTACACGAGTCACCATAGCCTGTGGTTACGCCATAGACGACGCCTTCTTCATTGAGCAGGCTATCGATGAAGAGAGCACCCTTCTGGATATAGGTCTGAAAATCGCCTGTATCTTTTAATTTTGCCTTAGCGCCTTTGGCTACAGCCACCACATCTTCCAGGGTTAATGCCCTGTGACCAAATTGAACAATCATGTCCGTTGGGTTTGGTTGATTATTCTGAGTCATCTATTTATCTGTCCTATCTTTACCCTGAGAGTTGGCGCGTTGGATGTCGTCATCGTTATGCCAAAAATCAAAAAAATTAAACCATTGCAAGGGTTCTCGCCGTGCAAAATATTCGAGTCGAGCACTGTAGTGATTGACGGCTTCTTCGAGCCTTTGCATGCGGCCTTTTCTGGGGCCTTTGAGTGTATTTGAGAATGTTTCCAGGTGGACCACATAGCGGCCCTGTTCCCGTAAGCAGAACATAAGGTAGACAGGACAATCGAGCAGACCGGCAAGAATAAAGGGCCCCTGAGGGAAGGGGGCTGGTTCTCCCATGAAAGGGGCATATATGACCCGTCCTTGGCTGTTGGACGAGGTCCTGTCTCCTGCTATGACGACCAGTTCACCGTCTTCTATCTTCTGCTGCAGTAGCATAGAGGTGCTGGGACCGAGTTCGCTGACCTGGATCAGGTTGACTGAACTATCCGGGTTCAGCTGTTTCAGCACCCGGTTAAAGTTCTCGGCATTGTCTGTCAGCACCATGACGTTCACTTTCACCTTTTTTTGGTGAACCGATATCGCGCGGCATAGCTCTAAATTACCTAAGTGAGACACCAGTAATACGGCGCCCTGACCGGCTTCGAGCTGATCTGCCAGCAGGGCTCTATTAGGAAAGTCTACCTGGCTGAGTTGGATGCGGTCGCACCAGGCATCGATGCGATCTAGTGCCGCATTACCAAAGCCAAAGAAATGTTTGAGGCCGTGCTGCCATCCCAAGTCACCCTGCAGTTGAGGGTGCTCGGGATCGAATTTTTTCACCTTGTTGAGAAACTCGAGGGAGGCCTTTCTCGCGTTGTGCCCGGTGAGGAAGAAATACAAGATCACCGGATACATGATGGCGCGACAGAGCCAGTGGCCACCGAGTTTATAGCTAGATGCCAGCAACTTGATGCCCCAGTAACTACCTCGCTCGCCTATGCTTGACCAGTGAGAGTCTGATTCATCTCGATTGCCGCCTCCTAGAATCTTGCGAGGCAAGCGTTTTAGCATGCCGAAGAAAAGGCGGGTATGCATGGCTGAAATACGTAAATTATCCCATAAGCCCTGAAAATGGCTGATGCCGTCTTCGGGGTAGATGACTCGGGTCGGAAGATGAATGATTTGAACGCCTTGCCAGTGCAAGCGAACCATGATTTCGGTATCGAAATCCATGCGTTCGCCCAAGGCACTGGTGAGGAAAATCTGCTCGGTTACAGCCAGAGGATAGACTCGAAAACCGCACATGGAGTCCTGGATATCGAAACTTAAGGTCTCAACCCAGACCCAAAAATGGGTGAGGTAGCGGGCGTAAAATCTAATCTTAGGCACAGACTCATCATATTGAGGTAAGCCGGATATGAGTGCCTCTGGTTTTTCTTCGGCCTGAGCAAGCATGGCCGGAATGTCGTCTAAATTATGTTGGCCATCGGCATCGATCTGTAATGCATGGCTGTAACCATCCTTGTAGGCGGCTCTCAACCCTGTGGTAACCGCGGCGCCTTTGCCCCGGTTAAAGGGGTGGTGCAACAGGGTGACCCAAGAATAACGATTGGCTAGAGATGTCAGCAGGTGGCGAGTGGCATCATCGCTGCCATCGTTAACTAAATAGCAAGCCAGCTCAAGATGTGCCAGTTTCTCGAGGGTTTCCTCGATGGCGACAACATGGTTGTAATTGGGGATGACTAATGCAACTTGCATCAGTTGACCTCACAAATAGGTGTTGATTGAGTCGCGAGTGCAAGACGGCCAGATGCGAAGCGTTTGTCGCCATCGAAGTAACTGAAAATTAACTTGGTCTTTGCCTTGTTCTCGCTGATCTCCAGGGTCACTTCCGAGTCCGGTAACATCAATTGCTGAAACTTGAGCACCTCTAAGGTGGCAATATTTCGTGGGTAGCCGAAATGCTGACAACCTAAGCGAATGGCCCAATCCAGTTGAGTCACGCCTGGGAGCACGGCTTGATCGGGAAAGTGACCATTAAAAAATGGCAAATTTGCGGCTATGAAGAGGCGAAATATGATGGCATCGCCATCACTGCTCTTGGATAGGATCTGAGGCAAACTGGATTTAATCATGGTCGAAGAGCTCGGTTAGCTTTGCCTGAATGCGTTTCCCTTGTTTGTTGACGGGCAGCAGATCCGGATAGCGCCAACGTCTGGGTAAGGTCACTCGTTCAAATTGGCTCAACAGCTGGGCCTTGAGCAAGTTGTTCAGGCTCAGCTTGCCTTCACTCTCGAGGTGGGCCTTGCCATGTTTCGATAGTTCGATGACGGCGCCCAGTTGCATACGTGGCTGGTTTAACATAACCAAGGCGGCATGACTGACGAGGGGATGACTCTCGAGTAATGTCTCCATCTGCACCAGAGAGACACGTTTTTCTTCGATCTTGATGATGCGATCCAGGCGTCCTTCCAGTCGAAACAGCCCAGGTTCGATGAGGGTTATCTTATCTTCACATCTAAGCCAATCCTGGTCTTCTAAATAGGGGGACTTGACGGTGAGGGCGCCATCTTTGGGGTCTTGTGATATTTCAACATTGGCAAAGGCTTGCCATGGTTGATCTTGTCTCATCTGGCGTCGATAGCCGATACCACCGGTTTCCGTGCTACCGAAAACTTCGATGGGCTGACGTCCATAACAATGGGCTATGCCTTGAGCCGCGTCGAAACTCAATGGACCGCCGGAACTGAAGACTAAGCTGGGTGATCTCAGCTGCTTCTCGTTGTCCAGAGACTCAGGCAAACGGGACAACTGAGCCGGGCTGCTGATGAGACACAGATTAGGGAACAGGCTGGTGTAGTAGGTCAGGGTCTCCGGATATTCGATGATATCACTCAAGAAGGGACGCCCGGCGGCCAATGGCCAGAGGATTTTGAACAACAAGCCATAAATATGTTGATGTGAAACCGTCGATACCACGCTACATTGAGGCAAATGTTTGGCGAACGTGTGCTCTAATACGGTGACTTCGGCGTCTAATTGAGCGAGTGACTTACGGACGGCTTTGGGCTGGCCACTACTTCCTGAGGTATACAGCACCAACTCGCCCCATTTCTCACTAGTCGGCCATTGGCTTGTAGCCGATGAGAGCTCTTTTTTAAGCATGACTAAAGCCTTACCTTCACATAAGGCCTTATCTGAAATCACGCCATCGAATTTATGGGTCAACTCACTCAAGCTACCCGCTTGGGTATTAGCAGGTAAGATGATCTCTTTTCCGGCAAGTAGTGCGGCACATAAACCGACAGCAAACAGGTCACTGGAATCGCAGGCCAATAACCAACGTCGGCAAGGTGATTGGATCAGCTGCCGATGCACACTCGCAACCTGGTTGGTGAATGCACCGCCAGTGATAATATCATGATGGTTAAAACTGATAAGCTGTTGGCTCGAAGGCCCCTTGGATAACCAAGATTTGAGTAACTCTGTCATGATTTATTCAACCAAATAGTTCTATACAACCACTCGCCACCCAGTAGCGAACCGATAAGCAGATAGGCGATGAGCCCGTTATACAGTGTCCAGATCTCTAATGAGGCGTAGTGTGCCGTGTATAAAGCCACTGACCCATTAAAAACAAATAAGCCACACCATATCTGGGTGACTTTTTTCAGGTAAGGAATCGCCTCGTCCGGAAGTTCGGGCTCCTTCAATCTTGCTAGCCTCTCTATCATGCTGGGGCCTAACTTTAGAGAGTAAACAAACAGCATCAGCATGCTGAGGTTTATGACCACAGGATAATAGAGTAACCAGTCATGCCGTTTGGCAATAAAACTCGCCGCCGTTAACCCTATGCCTACTATGATAGGCAAGATCATGGCTTTGACTTGTTGCTTCTGAATCAATAATCGTAGAATTAAGATGAAACAAAGCACCATAGCTATGGTGCCAGCAGGCAAATAGTTGAGTCCGAAATAGACTGCTAAAGGGTATCCCAGCAGCAGAATACCTGTGACTATTTGCAAAAATAACCGCATTATTCTTCGACGAGTCCTTCGATGGCTGAAACCACATCGTCTACGGTGCGCACGGCTTTAAACTCTTCAGGTTTGATCTTCTTGCCTGTCATCTGTTGTAGCTTGATGACGAGATCGACAGCATCGATACTGTCCAGATCGAGTTCTTCATATAGGGAAGCTGATGGTGATATATCAGCCTCATCGATCTCAAATTCATCAACTAAGATGCGAGTTAAGGCTTGCAGTATTTGTTCACGGCTTTGCATAATATCTCCTAAGCTCGCTGTGATTCGATAAAGCTGGCCAGACTCGACACGCTATGAAAATGTGCCTTAGTGGCGTCTGAATTGGCTTCGATTTTGACATCGAATTGCTTCTTGATTGCCAATCCAAGCTCCAGGGCATCGATTGAGTCTAGTCCCAGGCCTTCACCGAATAGCGCCGCCTCGGTATCGATGTCATCGATAGTGACATCTTCGAGATCCAGGCAATCTATGATTAATTGTTTTATTTCGTTATGTAGTTTCATCATCTTCTAAGTTCGTTTTAAAGTAATCTTCCAGATCCCGTGTCAGTTGACGTGCCATTTTCGCATCGCCACCGGCAATCGCATCATACCTGATATGGTCGATGGTTTCGCCTACTTCGACTCGCATGCCTATGGTGCGACGGGGTATTTGATACCAAGCTTCTTGTTTACTCAAGCCTGGTGCATCGGTACGAAGAACCACAGGCAATAAATCTGTCTTGGTTCTCAGTGCAATATTGGCGGCGCCTCTGGCAAAGTTGTTAATGCTGGTGCCTAAGACTGTGCGTGTGCCTTCGGGGAAAATAATTAAATTGGTCCCGCTTTTTAGCACATGTCTGCAATCTTCGAGTAGTAATTCGGCGCCTCGATTGGGGATATAGCCGGCACAGGCGACCACACCTCGCATGAAAGGGTTTCGCCAAATCCCTTGTTTAACGATACAGCCCGCGTTGGGCATCAAGCTTATCAACACTACCACATCGACTAGGGTGGGATGATTAACGATCACCACTCTTCCTTTAGCCGAGGCGAGACGCGCTATATTATCAGGACTAACCTTGATGACCCCAGTCCAGCTCAGCATATAAACGAAACCGCGAAACATGATGTGCACCGTTTTCTGTACACGGCGGATTCGCTCTAATTCTGTGCCTGGCCAGAATCTCAACAGAGGTAAGATGGTTAATGAGCTCAGCAATCCGCCGATACCAAAGGTGATATAACAACTGACGCCCCCAATCCATCTGGGAATATAGGCTAATCCTGTTAATCTGACAGCAGGCGTGTCAGTCAAAGCTGAGTTGCCAATGATAGTTACCCAAATTACCGGCTAGAGGCCTGGCAACAGACAAACTGTGTACTAGCTCACCATAACTAATATTTTTCACTTCCCGGGTCTGACTGAGCGTTAATTGCGGTTTTGCACATGTCTCATCGTATCGCTTGAGAACTAAGGCGAGAGAGAGGGGAAGGCCAATTTCATCAACAAAATGTGTGTATATGTCAGGCACAGGCTGATCGCCGAAGACGAGTAATACCGGCGTTGAATCTTCATAGAGTTGAGCATATGCTTCGATAAGCGCCTGTGGCAAGCTTTCTTCACCTGCGGCGATAGAAGTCGATGGTGCTCGATTATCCGTAAGAATACTGTAAATACCGCTTGCTGTGTTGTGCACTGATTGGCTAAAGGCCGTCGGAGAAAGAGGTTCTTCTTCTACTATGTTATCCAGTAAGCCTATGGTGCGATGTAACTCTCCGTGCCTGGAGGCAAAAATTGTGCGGCATGAATTAGCTGCATCGGCCTGAAATGCGGCCTCGAGTTGCATCTTAGTCAAGGCGCTATAGCGTCGTCGCTTCATCGCAGGGACTTGAGCTAATTTAGGTGCATCAGGCACAGAGGAGCTTTGGTGATCATCGGAACTTTGCCAATGCTGCCAATCTTGGGGTTGCTGATATCGGGGGGACCAGGCTCCCCAAGAACAAATATTAAACCTTAACTGCAACGGAATGCCTCTGACACTACTAATAAAGATTGAGAATATAACCAGTTAAATCAAGGGATGACCTAGTCAGTTCCCGAGCCAGTTAATTGTCATTTTGGCGTTATTCTACACTAGATTAACTGGGATGATGAAGTGTTTTGAGATACAGGTGTTGTTGATATGTATACACTTGTGTAGTCTGAAGTGTTAAAACCCGCAGTCAGAGCCGCGGGTCAGTTTGTTAGGGTTAGCCTGCTAAATACTTTTTCAGCTTACGCAGCGCCGCTTTCACTTTCTTAGTGTTTTCCGGACCCATGCGGACCAGGAGTTTCTGAGCGTTGGGTAGTGCTTCGAGCTGAGGGTCGACAAATTGATAGTTTACGCTGACACCATCTAACTCAATGGGCTGCTCTATGACAGGTGCCGCCAGCATGATGTCGATCGCCTGTAGTAACCTCTGATTGAAGCTCATCTCACCATAGCCTAACTCCTGGAATGCCTCTCCCAGCAAAGGCGTTAACTCCTTGTAGGTCGCTGCGAGTTGCTGTTCATCCAGGTTGGCGACGAAATTGGCGTACAGATCATATCTGTGATAGCTATCGGGATTAAGATAGGTCTTGTTGGTTATGTCAGAAACGGTGAAGATTCTGTCGGGTGCCTTCAGTGGGCTCACTTTTCGTGCCAGTTCACCTTGGGCTAAGTTATCGACGAAGACCACGAAATGTCTGACCAGATCTTTCTCGACTAACAGAGGCTCGATCTTCATGCCATCGGCAATTTCTACCGTTTTTTTATGTACATAGCCATCGCTGTTACTTAACGTTGGCAGAGGCTCCACTTGAACTTGAGGTTCTACTTCAATGACTTCAGTTTCTACTATCTCTTCGATCACAGGTTCCGGAATATCAGCAACCGTTACCAGGGGCTTTTCAATGATGTCTGCTATTTCAAGAGGCTGCGGCACAGGCTCAGGTTCACCGGCTTGGAAGTAATAATAGGCACCTCCTGCAATGATCGCAGCAACCGCAACGGCAACAATGGCTAAGGTATTGGTATTCGCTGACTTCTCTTGTGGCGCGATTCTATCTTCTTGATTGACTTGCATGTAATACCTTTTATAAATAGGACTCGGTTACAGGAGGTGACGGTTCTAATACCATTCCATATAAGTATCTGGTCAGTTCAGAGACTCTCAGTTTTTTCAATTCAAGGCGCATTGATGAGGAAATGGTTATTCCCTTTTAAGTCAATGCAACACAGAAGTGGAAACATTGAGAGCCTCACGCAGTGCGGGTTTCAAAGCCCTTTATGCTACGTTGAATGTTCTCGATATAGAATAACTATTAGCTTCAAACATCCGCCTTGCCTACAGCGCTTTGAACTCCCGCTGAATGATCAGATACTTACTCGGAATGGTATAAGGTGGAGTACCAAAAAGAGGGCTTCTCCATTTTGCAAAATTTAGCGGCCATGTCTATAGGTATTGGCCGAATTAAAGAATAATTAATCGAATAAAAATTAACGGATTTATGCCTGTTCTCTAAGCTTGAACGTACTGCTCTCGATCACCTAGCCAACGTTGCACTATGCCATCGACATTATCCGGGACCTGCTCCATGATATGCACGGCTAGCTTCTGAATGTGGGGGATCAGCGCCTGGTCTCGAACCAGATCGGCAATTTTCATATCGGCAATGCCAGTCTGCTTGGTACCTAATACTTCGCCTGGGCCTCTTATTTCCAGATCCTTCTGGGCTATGATGAAGCCATCGTTGCTACTCCTAAGTACCCCCAATCGCTTGGTTGCCGTCGGTGACAAGGGGGCCTTATACATGAGTACGCAGTGACTGGCGACGGCGCCTCGCCCGACTCGTCCCCTGAGTTGATGCAATTGAGCCAGGCCTAAACGTTCCGGGTTTTCTATGATCATCAGGCTGGCATTAGGAACATCGACTCCCACTTCTATGACTGTGGTGGCAACCAGAAGGTTCAATTCGCCAGATTTGAACTCGGCCATAATGGCCTGTTTCTCGGCGGACTTCATGCGCCCATGGATCAAGCCAATCTTGAGTTCGGGTAGTGCTAATGTCAGCTCTGCGGCGGTATCTTCTGCCGCCTGACATTCCAGAGCTTCGGACTCTTCGATCAAGGTGCATACCCAGTAGGTCTGCCTGCCATCATGGGTGGCGGCATGGCGAACTCTCTCTATTACTTCATCGCGCCTCATATCGGCAACGGCTACGGTTGTCACCGGAGTTCGCCCGGGCGGCAGCTCGTCGATCACTGAAGTATCGAGATCGGCATAGGCGGTCATGGCCAAGGTGCGTGGAATCGGCGTGGCGGTCATGATCAGCTGATGAGGGTGGAAGCCCTGGCTGATGCCTTTCTCTCGTAAGCCAAGTCGCTGATGAACGCCGAATCTATGTTGTTCATCGATAATGATCAGGGCAAGATTGTTGAAGACTACTTGCTCCTGGAATATGGCATGGGTGCCGATAACGATATTAGCCGCACCGGACTCAATATCTTGTAAAGATTGTGCTCTGGCCTTGCCCTTTATTTTACCGGCTAGCCAGCCGACTTTTAGCCCGAGAGGTTCAAACCAGAGAGCGAAGTTATCGGCGTGTTGCTCGGCTAACAATTCAGTAGGGGCCATCATAGCTACCTGATAGCCATTTTCTATGGCTTGTAATGCCGCTAAGGCTGCCACTAACGTCTTCCCCGAGCCAACATCCCCCTGAACCAGGCGCATCATAGGTGAGTTTTTTTCGAGATCGCTGCAGATTTCAACGCCGACTCTTTGTTGCGCCCCAGTGGGGTTAAATGGCAGTGCCTTCAGGAAAGGGTTGAGTAGTTTGCCCGTTGCGACCAGGCTCACAGCATGGTCGCGATTGCTGCGTTGACGTAACTTGAGCATGCTCAGGTTATGGGCCAGAAGTTCCTCTTGGATCAAGCGTAGCTGCGCCGGGTGGTGACCTTGTTCCAGATCGAACAGGGAAACCTGGTTATTGGGTCTATGTAATAGCTGTAAGGCCGCATTGAGACTCAGATTGTTCGGTTGCAGCTGAGGTGGGAGTAGTTCCTGCAAACCGCCCTCGTCGAGCATGGCTAAGGCTTGGTCTGTCAGTTTTATCCAACTTGCCTGCTTTAAGCCTTCGGTTGTCGGGTACACAGGCGTCAGCGTTTCACTCATCACCAGATCGGCATCTTCGTGAATCAGCTTGTATTCAGGGTGAATGATCTCGGCCTGATGTTTGCCGCGACGTATCTCACCATAGGCCCTGATGCTTGTACCATTGACTAAGCCATTCTTCTGCGCCACAGAAAAATTAAAAAACCTGAGGGTTAAGTAGCCAGTGTCATCTCGTACTGTACAGGTCATCATGCGCTTACGCCCCTGGATGATCTGACTGGACTGGATCACGGCTTCTATGGTGCCGTAACTGCCTGGATAGAGTGAGGCTATTGGGTATATCTGAGTACGGTCTTCATATCTTAGTGGTAGGTGGAATAGTAGATCTTGTACCGTGATGATGCCGAGCTTAGCCAGACGTTCGGCCATCTTCTTGGCAACGCCCTTAAGATCTGTGACAGGAACAAGATCGAGTCTCTTCACGCCCGCTACCCATTTTATCAGTTGAATGTTATCTGAGCGAAACACTCAAACACTGTATTTATATACATATACTATCAGATAAACCCATGATGGCAATGTTAGGGCCGATTTAACCCTTTACAGCCAGCCCTTCTGCCTCGCGATCCGGGCGGCATCGATTCTGTTCGTGGCGTTGAGCTTGCCGATGGCCTCCGAGAGGTAATTACGCACAGTGCCCTCGGCGATGAAGAGGCTGGTGGCTATCTCGGCGGTTGTTTTTCCCTCTGCGGCTAGACGAAGTGCACGGCGCTCTTTGTCATTGAGGGGATCAATTTCATCTCCTATGGCCATGATAGCCAGTTCAGGGTCGATGACCCGCTTACCAGCCATCACCTGTTTTATTGCATGAATAAGGCTGTCAGAGGGGGCATCCTTGAGTAAGAAGCCTCCGGCACCAGATTCTATAGCGCGTTTAATGTAACCGGCTCTGCCGAACGTGGTGAGAATGATCACTTTAATTACGGGTTCTTGCTGCTGGCACCATTTGGCCAGTTCCAGCCCGGTTAATCCCGGCATTTCAATATCGGTTAGCAGAAGATCATAGCGGTTGGCTTTGAGTAGAGATAGGGCTTCATTTCCGTCACACGCTTGAGTGATTTCAAATTCACCATCTAAGCTCAAGAGTGCAGCCAGTGCGCCCCTGACCATGGCCTGATCTTCTGCCAATAAAATTTTCATCCCCGAGTGACTCCTTATGATGCTTGCTGAGGTGGGAGCGTGATGGTGAATCTACTTTGCTGATCCACCATGTAATCTAACTTCCCCTGAACGTCTTTCAAGCGCTCTCTTATGCCTTTCAAACCATTACCTTCGACAATTTTTGCTGCTTTACCGTTATCTGTGATGCTTATGGTGAGCTGGTCTGCAGATCTGTCAAAAGTAAGGCTGCAATGATCGGCCCGACTATGGCGGATCACATTATTGCAAAGCTCTGTGAGACTTAAAATAACTTGAGTTTCAAGTTTAGAATTGAGCTGGGGAATATCTCCCTCCAGACTCACACTTAATCCCTTGTCTCGCAAAGTTTGGCAGAGGTGCATTACGCTGGAACTCAAGCCTTTATGTTTGTAGCCTGAGACGGTTTGCCGTACCTGACTCAAGCTATCTCTGGCTATTTCGTTTAGTTCTCTTAGCTGCACCTTGGCTTGCTCAATCTGATTTTTGTCTAAGAGCTTTGCGGCCAACTCTGCCTTCAAGGAGATGCTGGATAGGTTGTGACCCATGATGTCATGGAGATCTCTTGCGATACGCTCTCGCTCCAACATGGTGGCCAGCTGACTGATTTCGGCTTTACTCTTTTGTGCTCGACAATGAGCTTCGACACGCTTTTGCTCGGCGACGCCGAATAAGCCCACTCCGGCGATCAGTAGTCCACCGTAACTGATAAAGTAATAATGATTTATTTCCAGTAAAAATGTGAGCGTAGCAAGCAGTGCCACAAAGCCTATCAGACTGATAAAAGCCGTTCTCAGTGAATAGTAGAAACCGATGAAGAAGCCGGCGAATGTGAATAGAGAAAGGGAGCCGGTATTGATCGGAGTAATCGCTATGCCCAGAATTATCATGGCTAGAATGGGATAGATAGCTTTATCTTTCGGGCTACGATATGCCCGGAAATAACAATAAATGAAGGGGACCAGAGTTAGCAGGCTTATGGCTATTTGCCATATAGGCTTGTCACCTATGAACAGAGGGATTAGATAGAAGACTAGGTTTACCAGATAAACCCAGGCGAGTTTATCCTCTGGTGAACGCTTCTCTGAATCGACGATAGCATTAAGGTTATTCATAACTCTTTCCTTTGAGATAAGGCCGCTCAGCTCATCACTAAGCAGCTTTATTTGGGTTACTGACTTGCATTCTTGTCTTGCTTGAGTAAGAAGTGAGCCCAGCCGTAATCAGGCTGTACATTAACCGCTTCGTGCCAATCGTCTATCGCACCTTGTCTATCTCCGCTACTCTGTTTTGCCAGCCCTCGCCAAGTATACGCCTCGGCGTGACCCCAACAGATGTTATCGCAAGGATTCGCAAAGAGATCAATAGCCTTACTGCTTAAGCTAATAGCATTTTCCATGCTGCCACCATAGGCTGCCGGCGTATTAAAGGTCGATATTGCTTCGGTGAGCACCACTCTAGGGTTATCGGGCTCTAGTGTTTGAGCTTGGGAAAGTGCTAGGCCAACTTTAGCACCATAGACACTGGCTTTCATTGGGTTGAAGCCTATCTGCATGCCGTAAACGGATGCAAGCAGGGCGAGGTTTTCAGCATTGGATGAGACTTGATTTAATGCTTCAAGACCTGATTGAGCACTGTTTAATGCTGTACTAGCAAGTACTGGTTGGCCGAGTACGTTGGCGCTGATAGCGAGGCGGTAATTTGCATATGCTTGAACATAATCTTGGCTTTGCTGACTTAAGGTTTGTAGCTGCTCTAGATTCATCCTGTTAGCTGCGACATCGATCTGTTCGATATCGGTGGCCATAACCATTTGGCTACAGAGTGCCAACATGCCGCTAAGGCTGCCTAATAGTAAGATAGTTTTCATGATGATCTCCTTGAGAATGAATAAAGTCCCTGTATTGGGTACAGGACTAGTATCAGAGAGATTGCAGGTAACTTGCAGGCACAAAAGTCATAAGATCATGATGACAATTGTCATCATGATCTTATTCTCAGGGTATAGATGAGTTGAATATTAGGCTGAGGCTTGAACGATTAGATAGCCCATATAGCTGAGGTAAGCGATTAGCAGTATGGCACCTTCGCGGCGGCCTATTCTGAATCCTGTCCAGGCGAAGGGCAGCAAAAGCAGGGATAGCGCCAACATGACGATAAAATCGAAGTCTTGAATACCGGCGGAGGCAATAGGATGAACCAGAGCGGTTACACCTAAGATACCCAATATATTGAACAGATTAGATCCGACTATGTTACCTATGGCTATGTCACTCTCTCCTTTACGCGCGGCCACAATAGAAGTGACTAGCTCAGGCATGCTGGTGCCTATGGCGACTATGGTTAACCCTATGATGACTTCACTGATCCCAAATGTCCTGGCGAGATCGACAGCACCATCGACGAAGAGTATTCCGCCGCTGACGAGCATGGCGATCCCTATGATAATAAACAACACAGAAAGCATAGGTTTTTGTGGGCTATCATCTATCTCTTCGCTGTCACCACCATTGCGTGAGCTGATATAGCTGAAGCTGAGATAGCCGACTAATAAGCTGAAGAGCAGGGCGCCATCCCAGAAGCTGAGCTCGCCATCGACGAGTAAGCCCCAGAAGAGCATAGAGGCAGCGATCATGATGGGGATATCACGCTTGACCATCTGTGACTTCACCTGGATTGGACGTATAAGGGCAGTGATTGCCAAGATGAGTCCTATGTTGGCGATGTTAGAGCCGATGACATTACCTAAGGCTATGCCGCTATTGCCAGCCAGGGCAGATTTTAAACTCACGGCTAGTTCGGGGCACTGGTACCGAAGGCGACTATGGTAAGGCCGATAATCAGAGGTGCAATACCTAGTCTGAGGGCGATAGCGCTGGCGCCCCGCACTAAAGCTTCGGCACCTAAGGTGAGGATCACGAAGCCACCTATGATATAGAGAGCGATTAACATCTTAGTTCCAATTATCCTGTGGTAAATTTTCGATTAGCTAGCTTAAAGTTTTTTCACCATAAGGCAAACATTAACGTCATATTATGTCATTAATGTTTCTATAGGTTTCAGATTGGGACCTTAAATGTAAAAGCACGCTGGACGCGTGCTTCTCTATTATTTTGTATTAAGCAGTGAAAATGGTCAGAATTAGTCTATTTCATCTTCCCAGCGTATCTTGCCGCCACGTATGCCGTCGACCCTGTCAGTGAATCTTTTTTCCAGTACATGACGCTTAATTTTCAGTGTCGGAGTCAGCACATCGTTATCGACATCCCAGGCATCCTTGACGACTATGATGGCATCTACAGTCTCATGGGATTCAAGATTGGGGTTGATAGTGTCCAGCGTTGCCTTAAGTGAGCTACGAACCTCTTCTCTTGGTTGCAGGGAGGCGCCTTCAGATAGTTGCACCAAGGCAATCGGGTGGGGCAGGCCTGAACCTATGACACAAAGCAGTTCAATATGGGGATCTTGTGCCAGCTTACGCTCGATGGGCACGGGGGCAACATATTTACCCTTAGAAGTCTTAAAGTTATCTTTGACTCTACCGGTAATTGACACGCAGCCATCGCTGTCGATGGAGCAGAGATCCCCGGTAAGAAAGTAGCCTTCTTCATCGAATGAGGCGGCGGTCAGCTCATCTTGCTTATAGTAACCAGTCATCAAGCCCGGGCTTTTAACCAAGAGCTCGCCGCTGTCGGTTTGTTTGAGTTGACAACCTTCGACGGCGCGGCCGACTGTGCCTATTTTTCTGGCATCGAAGGGATAGTTGATAATGGAGTAGGCGCTATTTTCTGTCATTCCCCAGGCTTCACTGATATTGAGACCTATGCTGTGATACCAGTGTATGAGTGATGGTGGAATAGGCGCTGAGCCCGATCCCAGCAGGCGACAATGTTCCAGGCCTAAGCCTGAATGGATCTTCTTCTTAATGATGCCGTTAATAATAGGAATTTTCAGGAGGAAGTTCAGCTTACTGTTGCCTATCTTGCCGATAATATTTTGTTGGAACAGGCTCCAGAGTCTGGGGACTGAGAAAAATACCGTAGGTCTGGCACGTTGAACATCGGTAACGAAACTATCCAGACTCTCGACGAAGGCGACGCTGCTGCCGGAATAGAATGAGGAGCCTTCCATCGCCACACGTTCGGTGATGTGGGCCAGAGGCAGGTAAGAGATTAATCTGTCGTCGACACCTGTCTTAAGATCTCTTACCACCGCCTTACAGGTCCAAGCATAGCTGGCGAAGGTCTGAATAGCCCCCTTAGGCTTGCCGGTGGAACCTGAAGTATAGATCAACGTCATTATCTGCTCTGGGGTGGCAAATGGGGCATCTAACAGGGGCTCACCAAGTTGAAGTAAGCCTTCCCACTTATATTGAGCCGGCATAGTGTCGTAGGGCATGGCCATTCTTAAGATATCACCGCCAACCCCAGCTTCCTGGTCGGCCCAGTAATCTAGCTTACCAATAATGATTGCCTTGGCTTCGCTGTGCTCCAACACGTAACGTATGGTATCTGCGTTGGCAGTTGGGTAGATGGGCACACTGATATAGCCGCCATGCATCAGGGCAAGATCGGTGATAAACCATTCGGCACAGTTTTTAGAGAGCACGGCGATTTTATCACCTGATTTTAGGCCTAAGTGTCTCAGCGCACCGGCGAGCTGCTGCATCTTCTGCTGTACTTCGCGCCAGCTAAAATCTTGGTATTGACCATTGATCGGTTGTCTCAGGTAGGTCGAGTCACCGAGTGTGTCGACCCAGTGGTCGAGCATCTCTACAGGTGTTTTGATCTGTGATTCCATCGGCAACTCCATACTTGTGATTGTTAATTCCATTCCAATCGGCAAACATTTGTTTTTATAAGGCTTGTGTTTGCTGTTGGTATTAATTTGAGTATGGCGAAAATTGTGATCTATGACAAATGGTTTGAATAACTGTGAGATGAATCGATACAAAATCGGGCTAGCCTTGGAATGAAGGCTGATGACATTTTCTGTTTTAGCTTCTGGCTGAGTTGGTATTGAGTAGTAGTTTGAAGGTCGATCCTTCATTGTAACCTAACGCCTGTCCGGCGAGGATTGTGCAGATGCTTCTGCGAGACGCTGTGAATATATCCCTATACGCTCTGCGATTTCATCCCTGAAATCGAAGCTCGCAGCCGCATCTACACCTGGCTGCTCTACAAGAATGGGGTCTCTTCGATTTAGCTTCATTACTAGGTTTCGTAACTCATGTCAGCCCCTTTCCTTGTTATCTTCGCCAGTAAGATTATCTTTCTACATCACTTTTGCCATACATTTGTTAATGTATGGCAAAAGTTTAAAAGGATTATTAAGATGGATCTAGATAAGAAATTTATGCTTCGAGCATTGAAGATATCTCGGACAGCTTTGCCTGAATGCCAACCTAACCCCCCTGTAGGCTGCGTGCTAGTTCTCGATGAACAAATAATTGCCGAAGGTTATACACAGAAAATTGGTGACAACCATGCTGAGATCGAAGCTCTCAGTGTTTATGATGGCTCTATGGAGCGAGTGACTGCATACGTTACTCTTGAACCTTGCTCATTTGTTGGTAGAACTCCCGCATGCGCTTCTACTCTTGTAAAATCAGGTATTAAGAGAGTTGTAGTTGCCATTTTAGACCCTGATCTTAGGAATAATGGAAAGGGTATTCAAACGCTAGAAAAGGAAGGCATAAAAGTCGATATTGGTGTTGCTTCTAAAGAGGTTAGTGAATTTCTCTCTCCTTATCTTGGAAAGTCATAACTAACCTTTCTGTCCTGAAGTGAGTCACAAGCCAGTAGAACTAAAATCGAAGAAATAAATACTCAGGTGTGAACGCGGCTGTGACCTTCCGTTTCAGGGTGAGGCTTCACTTAGTGAAGCTCTTCGAACGAGAGGCAAGGATGCTGAACTGGCTTTTAAACATGGAGGTTGTTTGTCACGGCAGAGCCCACAGGGCCAATTTTGTTCCATACAAAATTTGGCATTTCCTCCGTCCATGGAGGTCAGAGTACTTGCGGCGAGTCACAGAAGTGGTTGCACATGCGCCCACGGCAGGTGATAGGTAAACATGAAGCTATGGTACTTAGCATAGTAGCAAGTACCCATTCAGCCCAATGAACCCAACCCTAAAAGATATTTAAGCAACCTTGTTATCCGACAAGTGAGCTAGTTTTTTAGTTTGGAACAGCTCAAACAGCTGAATGAAATTCCGGAGAACGCATTTTTGTCCACCAGATTTCATCGGCGACGATTTGTCCCAGATCATTGACGCCGGGATAGGGAATGTTCTTGCGTTTGCAAGCCTTGGCGTAGATGGGGTGGCCTTGTTCAAATAGCTTTATCTGACAGTAGTCATCATCTAGCTTGCGACTGCCGTACATGTCAGCGGCTTGTCGTTGGCGCTGGGCCTCATACATGATGAGTGCAGATGCTACCGAGACATTGAGTGATTGCACCATGCCTATCATGGGAATAATAATATGCTGATCCGCTGCCGCTATGCCTTCGGGGCTCACACCATCATGTTCATTGCCTAAGATGATGGCGGTGGGGCGGGTATAATCTATGTCACGAAAATCGACGGCATCTTCCGAGAAGTTGGTGGCTAATATTTGCATGCCCTGAGCGCGAAACGCAGCTTCGGCATCATGCATATGATAGTGCTTAATCGTTTTCACCCATTGTTGGCTACCGGAAGCGGTATTACCCGAGACACGCATCTCTATATCTGGCCATACCGCATGAATTTGATGAATACCTACGGCATCTGCGGTGCGGATCACGGCTGCTATGTTGTTGGTCTTATGAACCTTATCCAAGCATAGGGTGAGATCTGGCTGACGGTTATCCAACATTTCATTGATACGTGCTAAACGTTCTGGGCTCATGGTGTTACTTCTTAAATCTGTAGCTGTATATGCATTTATGCAAGGAAAACAAAAGGGCGCCGAAGCGCCCTGATCGAGAATAGAAAGGGATTAAACTTCCATCACTCCATCCATCTCCACAAGTGAGTCTTTCGGTAACTGTTTAACCCCGATAGCCGCACGAGCCGGGTAAGGCTGAGAGAAATAACGCTCCATGATCTCGTTGACCGTGGCGAAGTTGCTTAGATCTGTCATAAAAATATTAAGCTTTACGATATCACTCAGAGAGCCACCGGCCGCTTCACAGACCGCAGTCAAGTTGTCGAAGACTTGCACGACTTGAGCTTCAAATTCATCGCTAACCATCTGCATAGTCTTTGGATCTAATGGGATCTGACCAGAAAGGTAGACTGTGCTACCCACTTTAACAGCCTGAGAATAGGTGCCGATCGCCTGTGGTGCTTTATCGGTTGCTATGATGATTTTTTCTGCCATAACGCTCTCTCTAATTAGTCTTGATGAGTTAACTATCGATTACGGGATGTTCTAAGTACTTCGGGCAGTACCCTGATACGTCGCATCACGTTTGCTAGATGAATTCGGTCCTTTACTGAGATTCGCAGGTTGATCAGGAAGACTCTTCCATCACGCTCTTCGGTACTCAGGCTGTGAATATTGGCACCTTCTCCGGCGACAATCGAGGTGATCTTAGCCAGTGCACCTTGGTGATTCACTATCTCTACCCGCAGATTCGCCTGGAACTCGACGCCTTCGGCATTATCCCATTGAACCGGGATATATTTGTCTGGTTCACCTTGATAGCCACGGATATTGGCACAGCTTTCCATATGAACGACCAGGCCTTTTCCAGGACTTACGTGGGCAATAACCGCATCACCCGGAATGGGGCGACAACAGTTGGCGAAGGTGACAAGCATGCCCTCGGCGCCACGAATAGGCATCATGTGGGAATCATTATGTTCCTGAGGTACGACTTTATCGCCCACTAACCTCTGCGCGATCACTATGCTCATCGCATTGCCCAGGCCGATATCGGCCAGCAATTCATCTAAGGTATTATGTTTAGTGTCGTTTACGACTTTATCGATCTGCTGTGGATCGATCGAGTCTAATTTGGTTTCGCCTAATGCATGATTGAGTAGACGTTTACCTAAGATAATCGCGCCGTCTTCGGTGAGGCTCTTGAGTAGCTGACGGATCTTAGCGCGTGCCTTGCCGGTCACCACGAAGTTTAGCCAGGCCGCATTTGGCCTCGCACCTTTGGCGGTGATGATCTCGATCGTTTGCCCCGAGATCAGCGGCTGACTCAAGGGGTAGGCTTGACGGTTAACGCGAGCGCCGACACAGGTGTTACCCACATCGGTATGAACTTCATAGGCAAAATCGACCGGGGTAGCCCCAACAGGAAGCTCGAGGATACGACCTTCAGGGGTAAATACGTAGATCTCTTCCGGGAAGAGCTCGGTCTTGAAATTTTCCACAAATTCGAATGAGGTGCTGGCGCTCTGCTGCAGTTCGAGCAGACTCTGCATCCACTTGCGGGCACGAACTTGGCTCGTCGTGCCTGGCTGCGCCGAGTTGCCTTTCTTATAGATCCAGTGAGCAGCAACTCCTTTATCCGCCATCTGATCCATATCTTCGGTACGTATTTGTATTTCGACCGGTACACCATGTGGGCCAAATAGCGAGGTATGCAATGACTGATAGCCATTGGCCTTTGGAATGGCGATATAATCTTTGAAACGGCCCGGGCGAGGCTTGTAAAGGCCATGCATGGCACCCATGACTCGGTAGCAGGTATCTATGGAATCGACGACGATGCGAAAAGCATAGATATCCATGACTTCCTGAAATTGAAGCTCTTTATTCCGCATCTTATTGTAGATGGAGTAGAGGTTTTTCTCGCGACCGTTGACGGTACCTGGGATCTTGGTATCTTCGAGGCGAGTACGTACCGCGGCTTCTATGCTTTGGATTAACTCTTTGCGGTTACCTCGAGCGGCTTTTACTACCTCTTTCAATACGCGATAGCGCATAGGGTAGTATGCCTGGAAGCCTAAGTCTTCCAGCTCTATCTTGATATTATGGATACCGAGACGATTGGCTATAGGAGCATAAATTTCCAGAGTTTCCCGCGCAATACGGCGACGCTTATCGGGCCTTAAGGCTCCTAGGGTGCGCATATTGTGAGTTCGGTCGGCTAACTTGATGAGGATAACTCGGATATCTTGAGTCATGGCCATCATCATCTTGCGGAAGTTTTCGGCTTGTGCCTCTTTCTTATCGCGAAATTTTAGCTTATCGAGTTTGGAGACGCCTTCGACCAGTTCGGCGATTGATTCACTGAAAATTTCAGCCAATTCATCTTTGGTGACCGGGGTATCTTCGATGGTGTCATGCAGGAGGGCGGCCATAAGCGTCTCATGATCGAGACGCATATCGGCCAGGATGCGGGCGACCGCAACCGGGTGGGTGATATAGGGTTCACCACTTGTGCGCATTTGACCTTCATGGGCATCACGCGCCACCTGATAGGCCTGCTTGAGTAATGCTACCTGATCAGGTTCTAAATAACTTGATGCAGACTCTTTGAGACCTTCAAACAGATACAAGTGGTTGTACTCCTTATATTATGTTGTTGCGACCTTCGGCAATCGCAGCAACAGCAGCAATTTCTGCTGCTTCACGTTCACGAACAGTTTGGCGCTCATCGGCATCCAAAGTGTCAGCTGTTACTAGACCTAATTCGATTTCGCGCAGGGCGATAACCGTAGGCTTGTCGTTCTCTTCTTCAACCATAGGGTCTTTACCCTGCACAGCGATTTGGCGAGCACGACGCGCTGCAACCAGGATCATATCAAAACGGTTGCCGATTTGGTTTACGGCGTCTTCTACAGTTACGCGAGCCATGTGTGGAACTCCAGTGTTAGGATGAAAAAATGACGCAAAATTGTACATGATGGCGGCTAGTCTGCCAACAGATCTTTAATCATATCATTTTGTGCATGAATTTGGCCAGCACCTGTTAGGCGTTGACTGCGGATAATTGCGACTAAGTCGGCTAAAGCTGTGTCGAAGTCATCATTAATGATGATGAAGTCATATTCGCGATAATGAGATATCTCTGATGCAGCTTGAGCCATACGGCCGGCGATGACTTCGTTGCTATCTTGGCCACGACCCGTTAGGCGTTTTTCTAATTCGGCTCTTGAGGGGGAAGAATAAATATTCCAATGGCTTCGGACATCACTTTCTTGACCTGTTGTGCCCCTTGCCAGTCGATATCGAGAAAGACATCTATGCCATCGGTTAAGGTTTGCTCGATCACTTGTCGTGATGTGCCGTAGTAGTTGCCAAACACCTCGGCCCATTCGAAAAAAGCATTTTTGGCGATCAAGGATTTAAATTCTTCAGTTGTCACGAAATGATAGTGCTGTCCATTGACCTCACCCGGACGAGGTTTGCGGGTCGTATGCGACACAGAAACTTGTTTATCGGCGGGCTTATCTTGTAGCAATGCCGAAATGAGAGAGGATTTACCTGCGCCGCTGGGCGCCGATACGATAAATAGATTTCCGCGTGCGGTCATGGGGTAAGCATCCAAAAATGTAAAACGAAATGTGGTTCCCGAGCATCGGGAAGCCGTACATTATACGCTCGACTGTACCTGTGACGCCAGTGGCAGTTTAATCTGAAACCGTTGAACGTTTTTTTGAGCGAACTCATAAGTGAAACAAGTTTAATGCCACTTTACTCGCTTTATTCAAGCTGGCACTGACTTTGAGTAATAAATTGGTTAGTCTGTATACGGTTAATTTGACCATTTTAGGTGTATTGTGCCTAAGGGATGTGAGGCCTATTGGCCGTTTCATTTTTACTCTTAACTCATTGAGGTGAGAGTATTTAATTTTATTAGGTGTTTTTTCATGCAATATCAATCACTTTTTTGCTTCAAGGGCCGAGATAACGGTGCCAGATTTGCGGTAATTAGTGCCTCTGTGTATTTTATCTTAGCACTTGGTTTTGTGCTCCTTGGTCAAAGTGCTGCCCTCTTAGTGTTAGGCTGTTTACTCGCTCCGGTTCTTGGCTTGAGTGCCTATAGGAGGATGCGTGATGCGGCGCGACCAACTTGGTATGCCTGCCTGATTTTAATCCCCCTATTGCTGTTTTCAATGACACTCGTCTATGCCGCTAGCCTGGCGCTAGCAGTCGTTATTCTTGTTATCGCTGTTTTACTCAGTCTGTTTTTTGCCCGGCTCGCCCCCGTTGGCAAGGCTACATTTTATCATCAAGGTTATGTGGGCCCGGCAGTCACAACTGGATCTAGCGCTAATCGCAGAAGGGTAGAACCTAGCTTAGGTGGTCATGTGGGCGTTGCAGATTTAGATGAGTATGACGCTGAAGAGCCTCATGCATATGAAGGCGTGAGTGAAGAGGATGATCAGCAATGGAAGGCATCTTCTCCTCAGAAATTTTCGGACTCGATGGCACTTAAGCAGTGGACTAATTGGGCCAAACTGAATAAAAAATTATTGTTAGGTGTCGTAGCCGGTCTGGGTGTTTTAGTGCTTATAGGAGGCCTGTTGGAGGCATTATCTTCTGATAACCAAGTCGCGAGCGAGCTTGTTCAAGAAAGATCAAAACAGGTACCAGTGCCAGTTAGAGGAGAAGCAAAAATCCCAGACGGATTTAGCGTGCTGCTGGAAAATGATGTGCTGATCATTCGCTGGTTAGGAGAGAGGCGTGCAGAAGGTGAGATCTGGTCCCTTGCATCTGCACAGGGTGACAGCAGCTGTGCCAATTTGAGTTTTAACGATGGCAGTAATTATCGACCTATGCTGGTGGAATATATGCCTGATACGTCTATCGAGGCGCGTTTTTCGCCGTTAGATACTCAAGGTATAATCTCGGACATCGCAATGCGTGGCAGCATCAAGTTATGCGGCTATGATTTCAGCCTCAAGGGGAGTCAGTCCGCACTGGCTAAAAACGCCGCATTTATCCCCTATTTATAGCTGGAATAAATGTCACTTAGACTTTAGACTGCTTGGCTGAGCTGGGTTTACAGTATACTTGTATTTTAATATCTAGAAATTTCGTATATGGCAGTTGAATTAATGAGTGATGACGATGCGCCTCTGACCTTGGTCATTATGGCGGCAGGGCTTGGCAGCCGATTCGGTGGCGATAAGCAGCTAGCTAGCTTAGGTCCTAATGGCGAGACCATGCTGGAGTTGTCGACTCTATCTGCCTTTCAGGCTGGATTTACCCGAGTCGTCTTAGTGATTCGGCCCGAGCTTGAGGCTCAACTTGAGCGTTTATTTGAAGAGCGCATCAAGCCAAGAGTGTCATCAAGTTTCGAGTATAGCTTCTGTTATCAGCGGATGAATGATCTGCCTGATGCCGCATTAGCCAAGGCCCAGGATTTAAACCACAGGTTAAAACCTTGGGGGACGGCCCATGCACTTTGGACTGCCCGCCATCAGGTTAAAGGCCTAATGGCGGTCATCAATGCCGATGATTATTATGGCGATAGTGCATTTAAGCTGCTTGCCAAAGGTTTGAGAGCTGCGCCCAATGATTGGATGCTGGTGGCCTATCCACTGCATCTGACTCTGTCCGATCATGGTGGAGTTAATCGTGGCGTATGCCGGGTAGAGCTGGGGAGCTTAACCGGGGTGGCCGAGTGGACCGATATTCGCCGGGAACATCAGGGTTTAACGGGCGAATTTGATGGGAAGCGTCGAGCGCTAGACAGTGCTTCACCTGTCTCCATGACCTGCTGGGGATTTTCTGTAGATATATTTTCCATTATAGAGTCTGAGCTAAATCGATTCATCTTAGAGCATGGTTCGGAGGCTAAATCTGAGTGTTATCTGCCAGCCGTCGTGCAGCAGAGTATGCATGCCATCCATCATCAAGATGCAGAGCGTGATAGCAAGTCAAGCAAGCGGATCCGAGTGGCGATGGCACAAGAAGCTTGGTTCGGGGTAACTTACCCTCAGGATGTAGCCTGGGTGAAAGAAAAACTCTCAGGAGTTTTACATAATAAGAGAAATGGAGTTATTGAGTGATCGATTTTGTCAGGCAGTCTGTGCTGCCCTATTTTGGTATTCGGACCAGCGATGCCAAAGTTTCCCCTCTGGGGAATGGTCATATAAATGATACTTTCCTAGTCCGTTGGAGTGATGGTGAGCTCGTTCTTCAGGGGATCAATACTCAGGTATTTAAGACACCGAACGCCTTGGTCGAAAATGCTTATAAAATTTCTGAACACTTAGCAAGAAAGCGTAAGAGCAGTGACTATTCGCTTAAAGTTGTTAAGCCTGTACGTACCGATAAAGGTCTGCTGGCTGTCGATCTCGGTGAACAAGGTTTCTGGCGTGCCATTAACTATCTTCCCCATAGCCACAGCATAGATGTGGTGAGTTCTGAAGATGAAGCCTTTTCAGCCGCCAAGGCATTCGGACATTTCTCATCGGCATTAAGCGATCTTGATGCGACTCAGCTTGAGGATGTTATTCCCCAGTTTCATCACCTTCCCGGGCGCATAGACCAGCTTAAAGCGGCGGTAAAAAGTGATCAGCATAATAGATTAGAAACCTGTTGTGACTGGGTTGACTTCGTATTTTCTCAGCAAGATATTTTGCAAGAACTTGCCGAAGTTTCGCCAATATTACCTCTTCGAATATGTCATAACGACACTAAAATCAACAATATGCTCTACGATAAGCGTGATATGAGCAGTTTAGCTATCATAGATCTTGATACCTGCATGAAGGGACATCTCATGTATGACTTCGGTGACATGGTGAGAACCTTTACCTCGCCAGAAGAGGAAGACTCGACATCTCTTGAGAATGTTCATGTCCGCGAATCTATCTTTGCCGCTATCTGCCGTGGTTATTTGAGTGAACTCGAAACTGTGCTGACTCAAGATGAGAAAGCCAGTTTATGGCTGGGTGCCAGGGTGATCTGTCTGATGATAGGGGTGCGCTTCCTGACCGATCACCTTAATGGTGATATTTATTTTCATATACACCATGAGAATCATAATTTAGAGCGTGCGGCGAATCAATTCACCCTATACAAGAGCCTGCTTGAGCAGGAAGTCAGGCTTAAGACTTATTTCAATTGAGTCTTAAGCACATAGGTCTCTCTATAAATGATTTAATTCGATGTCTGGGTAATCATTACAGGTAAGCTGTATTTTTGTCTACGCAAAAAAGAACCGAATCATAGTGATTCGGTTCTAAGCTTAGGCTGTAAAGATTGTTGAATTCTTTGAACTAGTCTCTTAGTAAATTAAAGGGTGAATAGCTGCAGTTTTCCACTCCAGACTTCGCCAGCGGTGCCGTCCATAGGTGACCATTCGATATCTTCGGTAAAGCCCTTAACCGAGAAGTGATCACCATTTTTCATGATTAAGCTGATAACAGCCCTGAGGTCGTTAGTGCCTTGGGAGTTTGCTATTTCAATGATAATTTGACCGTTGGCATTCACCACCCAATCAAACTCTTCCACTACGGCTTGCCCATCTTCATGGTCTGTTAACAAGCCTGTGCCATTAGCGTTAAACGCTAATGTGGTTTCAATAACCCCGTTTTCATTGAAACTTTTTAGTCTGTGGTCGGCTAGTACATCCGCGACAAAGGATAAGGCCTCTCCTTCACGACAGGCTGCGACAAACTCTTCATATTCAGCCATAGAGCGTAATGTATCTAGTGCGGGTTGATCGCTTGCATCGTTCCAGTCTGAGTCCCCCTGGGTGCAGACAGCAATGTTGTTAGTGGGTTGTTCGAGTGGAAACAAGGTTAATTTCTCACTCCAGACTTCTCCGGCAGTACCATCCATAGGTGACCAGGCTATATCTTCGACAAAGCCTTTAATCGAATAGTGGTTGCCATCTTGTCTGATTAAACTGATCACGGCTCTCACATCATTGGTCCCAGCCGAATTCCCCATCTCTATGATGAGCTCTCCAGAAGCATTGACGTCCCAATGGAAATTTTCAACCATGGGAGGCTCGGCGTCGTGTTCAGTTATGCTACCTGTGCCATCGGCATTGAACACAAAAATAGTTTCTATATTGCCGTCTGAGTCATAACTTTTTAATCTATGATTGGCTATGACATCGGTGGCAAAGGAGAGTGCTTCACCATCGCGGCAGTTAGCGACGAGAGCCAAATATTCTGCAAAAGATCGAGTGGTTCCCTCTTTAGGGCGATCGTTGACTTCATCCCAATCAGAATCACCATCACGGCAAATAAAATCGCTATGATCCGGCTCAGGTGGAGTGATATTCTGCAGTAAGGTGAGATCGACATTGTTCAAAATGTCATTCTTGGCGGTTAAATTATAGACCCACTCATCGTCATCAAATTCTTGTCCTGCTTCAGCAAATTCACCTCGACGAACAGCGCCTTGATATTCTACCAGTAGCAGTACATCATCCTGGTCATCATTGTCTCCAAAATCCTGGATAACCTCCGGCATGGTTAACAGGAATAATCTTTTTCCATGTATCGTGGCTTCAAGCCAGCTACTCGTTGCAATCAAGCTGGCTATATTGACAACTTCTCCAGAGTCGCTCTCGGCTTGCCACTCGATTTTGTAGAAGTTAGCGGTCCCATCAGCAAGCATCTCTGCAATCACTGAGCGATTGCCATCCCAGGCGACATGAGGACCTACAATATTTTCGACCATCCCATCTGAGGCTATGGCTGATACTAAACTATCCAAGGTTATGGCTGGTCCATCCATCTCACTGCCGGCTGTATGGGCCCAGACACTGTTACACATGCCTTCGACCATATGCTCAGGCTCGCAATCATTCCAATTGAAGATAGAGTAGACATCATTGGTGTTACTAAAGCTCAGTTTGAATGCTTCGGCGCCTTCACTGAACGTCGTTTCTTCAGGTAAAGCTTTATGCCAAAGTTCGCCATTATTCTCCTCGAGGAAAAGTTTTATATTAAGACTGACAATAGAAAGTTGCTCGGCAGTGAGGGTTTCGCTGAGTATGGGCAGATCATTATTCACTAAGGTGATACTGCCATCATCGTTGAGATCGCCAATGGCAAAGTTATCACTACCCATAACCCAGCCTTGTTCGGTAAGGATTAAATCTTCATTGTCCCGGCTGGAATCATCAGTTACAAATACCCCCTCAACTAGCTTGAAGCGGGTTTCGGTAGTTGTCTGTGTATCTGAGTCATATAAGATAGTGGCATATCTGAGATCGATCATATCGCCATGAAAACCGCCTTCGAAGATATTGATACCATCGGTGGATACTAATTCAGTTAGGTTGGCTGCGGCAGCACTTGCTTCAGCATCCCTGATGGCAACCTGGTCTTCTAAATTCTCGGTAGGTACAGTGCTGGCATCTGTGACCACTTCTGAGTCTAAAACATCGTCCGGATTAAATTCACCACCTTGCTCTTCGACAAATTCAACTTCATTGACGATGATTTCTAGTGCATCTATGATCTGGTCGACAATTAAACCGATCACATCATCTAAGCTAATTCCTGCCGTATCGGCAGCATCCTGAATTGTTGCTAAGTTGTTGGCGATGATCTGGGCGGTCACCTGTGCGATATGGTGTAAGCGTTCATATTCTGCTTGCTCATCGCTTCCAAGTTCATCGTTGAGCTGTTGGGCAACATAATCTTGGGTGAGATCTAGGCTAGTTCCCAGAAGACTCTGCAGGCTTGATTCTGCATCACTAAGCTCACTGCCTTGTTCGACTTCATTTTGTACCATAGTGGTCAAAGGACTGACGAATTCATATCCTACAGGGGCTGACATGGTATAGGGCTGTGTAATTGCTTCTCCGGTATCTTCGTCGACGACACCTACTGTGACTTCAACCAGCAAGGGGAAGTTGTCTATCTGCTCTTGTGTTGCCCCGGTAATCGTGAAATCTCCCCCGGCAGTGCTCGTCGTGCTGGGTTCGTCCGGGTCACAGGTTTTATTAAGGTTCAGGTCTAAACAAACCGTGGCACCCACTAAATATCCATCTGCAACTTTACCGGTTTTAGTTATAGCGGCAGGTTCGGGAATGGTGGGGTCGGGATTGCTGTCGTTGTCACTGCCGCCACAGGCACTGAGGATTGAACCGGCTAAAGAGATTAAGAGTAATTTTTTTATATTCATCAAGTCGCTCCATTGATCTAGATGGGATAGGTCAATATCCGTTGAAATCAGACGTGTGTTCATATGACTTGTAATTAAACAAGCCGTCGTTATGAGCGCGTTGCCGGTGGGAATAAAGATCGGCTTTTTATTAGAATTGATAGCTAGATTAAAAGTAGTGCTTGATGGCCGATAGCGCCAATACTTAGAAGTGGACTTGACTCGTTTTGAGATCGGATTAGTCCGATGACGACTTAACCTCTATGGACTGGGTTGATAGTAAATTCGAGTCTAAATAGCGAGATATAGGAGTGTAGATTCAATTGATAAGATATTCAGCTTAAGAGGTAAATGGGCAAAAAAAACGGCAATGAGTGTCTAATGCCAGTACTCGATGGGCTTGCCAGTAGGAAGAAACGGCTTACTGTTGAAAATGTTTGGGAGGCTTGTTGATTATGATGTTAATACGTCACGTATTTTTCGCGCTTTCTCTTGTCCTATACCCTCTACTTTGATGAGCTCTTCTGCTGATGCTATGAATACGGCCTCGATGTTATCAAAGTGATTCAACAGGCGTTTTGCTAATTTGGGGCCGACCTGAGGAAGGCTTTGAAGTATGAAAAGTTGGCGGTTTTTTTTACGTTTAGGTTTTCTGCCATTGAGTTTTAATTCTGTTTCTCTGCTATATAATTGTTTGGCGCAAAAGTAGAGTATTTTAGCTGATTCAGCCTGAGACAAACTACGTAAAATAGGCATGTTGAAGTTGATTGAAATAGAACACAGCGCCCCTATCAATGCTTCTCGAGTAATATCATAAGATGCAATATCACGAGATGAACCTTCTATAAGCAGTGCTGTATTGTGGTCGCATGCAGATAATCTTGCTACCTGTGAAAATAGCCTACCGTCACAAAGAGAAATTACCAGGTCGGGGAGTGTCTTTCTTTCGATAAGCCAGTTACTTATCTGATAATCACCTAGGGCAAGGCGTTTTTTCACAAGACATAGATTGTCATGGAGGGATAATTGCTCCAGCAATATTTCCGCGTGTTCCCTGTCGTCATAGGCTATCTCAATTAGGTTTTTATTCATCCTGAATACTTAATCAAAACTTTGACTATTACTGAGTTTAGCTTAAATATGAATAAGGAAAATTCTATTTACCTCCTTTTTATACGCTGTAGGTGTATATCTAATTAAGGGTGATAACATGATGGCCATCTAACGAGTTAATCTGAGTGACCTTGATGGCGTTGTTTTTAAGTCTGTCCAATTCCATGTGTAAAATGCTTAAGCAACCTCTTGAGCGAATGACAGACGCTGATAGCAATAATCCTGGCGTGCAGCCGATTAGCACCAATGCTAATCGTGTGAGCTGGCAGGGGCAGGTTATTCACTTATCCGGCCGTCAGTGGCAGCCCTATGATGATGGCAGTTGGTTAGTGGTGTTTATGGAGTCCCATAGCCGTTACTGCATGATGCTTCACTATCCTCTTAAGCCTGACTGGGCGCAGTTACAGCAAGATTTTTATAGTCACTGGAAACTACATGCCATTGGCTGGTTACGAGCCAATAGGTTTATTCGAAACGATGATCATGGTATGCAGGTACTCGATAATATTGAGCATTACTTTGAACAAACTAAGGTTCACTGTTTTCGTAATTTAGATCCCAGCATAGGCGCCCATATTACTGAGGTTCAGCACTATTTACATTCATTGTTTGATGACTACAAGCCGCGAGATTTTGACAGCGAGGAGGCGTGGGAACTGAGCATGTTTATTAATCAGCAACCGCGAAAGATCAATGGTCAGCGCAGTAAGAAACACCAGTTTATCCCAGTTGACCGCTTTATCGATGATGTCCTATACCGCTTTGCTAGTGGTATCTGCGACCAGCATTTTCCGGATATCAAATCTGGCGACTTTCCTTGCCCTTACTCAGATAAACCGATACTTCGAATATTGAACGGATATTAGAAAATAGTGAAAATATTCACTTTTCAATAACGTATGAGCTCATGCCTATTCAATCGACATGTAAAGTAAACATGTAAAGTAAACATGTCTGAGTGTTTTTGTCATATGTATAAAAAGCGCAGAAATCTATACATGTTTAGCGTTGGATTAGAGTTTGCCGATCATTCTTATTGCCCGCTGGGATATTGATGGTAACTCATTAGGTTAGAACGATCATGAAGGTGACTAACTCAAAATAGCTTAGTACGTATCTCAAAGATGCACGGCTTAATATGAAGCTCTCGCAAAGCAAAGTGGTTAGTAAGGTAGGCATCCGTCAGGATACGGTTTCAAGCTTTGAGCTGAATCCAGATTCTACTAAATTAGAAAACGCTGTTTAAAATTTTTTCTGCCTTGAATCTTGAGCTAGATATTAAAGTTAGGAACCCTGAATTGACTGTTCAGCCCCATGATGAGAAAAATACAGCCTCTGAACAAGAGTGGGAGGAGGGGGAATGACCCTTCTATATGTTGATTCCATCGACATATAAATATTACGTGTCATGGAATTGATTTTTATCGACATGGGTTGATTCTAGTTAGTTGAGATGATGTCTTGCACAGATAACAAAAAGCCCTGTAAGTAAAGGGCTATGCTAGTCGCTTTTACCAAATTTAGCAGTTAAACGTGACTATTCTACGTTCTGGATCTGCTCACGCATCTGCTCGATTAGCACTTTAAGCTCTACTGCGGCAGCAGTGATTTCGCTGCTGATAGATTTAGAGGCTAAGGTGTTCGACTCGCGGTTGAACTCCTGCATCATAAAGTCGAGACGACGGCCCTGAGCACCACCTTTCTTGAGGATGCGTTGAGTTTCAGCGACGTGGGCGTCGAGTCTGTCCATCTCTTCTGCGACATCCATCTTCTGGGCGAGAATAACCATCTCTTGCTCCAGACGGGCAGGATCCAGTTCTCCGGTTATCTCGGCCAAACGGTTAGTCAACTTATCACGCTGCCATTGCATTACCGTAGGCATATGTTCTCGAACTACGGCTACTTGCGCGACTATGGCGTCCAGACGTGTTTGTAGCATGGTCTTTATAGCAGCACCTTCGCGGCCTCGAGCTTCGATAAACTGGTCGATGGCGCTGTCGAAGGCAACCAATAGCTCCTTGCTTAATGCATCCATATCTTGCTCTGAACCCGACATCACACCTGGCCATTTAAGGATATCGACCAGATTGAGTTCCCCTTGACCGGCTTCCTGTTTGACCCAGTTGGCTGCGTTTACCAGCTGTTTGGCAAGATCTTGGTTGAGCTGCAGTTCGTTGCTCTTGTTGTCGGCAAGATCGTATCTGAGGTTAACTTCGATTTTTCCACGGTTTAAACGCTTACGTAATTTGTCTCGTAAGATTGGCTCTAGGCTACGGAAATGTTCAGGCAGACGCAGATAAGTCTCCAGATAGCGCTGATTGACTGAGCGAATTTCCCAGGAGGCATTGCCCCAGTCTGCTTTATGTTCGATACGTGCGTAGGCTGTCATGCTTTGGATCATGGTTTTTCCAATTGTTTAACCGTGAAAGTGATCTGGGATTATAGACCTATGGCTGTAATGGTCAAAGCAAAGCAGCGCAGCTTTACTTTGTTGGGCTAAATAACATGGCATCCGTGGCCACATGCCCTTATACTATTGACCGAAAATAATGCAGTAAAAATCGCCAATTGATCCATGAATACAGGAATTATCTATGCGCCCTAGTGACAGAACGCCAGCTCAATCTCGCCCAGTGACGATCACTCGTCAGTTTACAGCTCACGCTGAAGGCTCTGTTTTAGTCGAGTTCGGCGAGACAAAAGTACTTTGTACGGCTAGCTTCGAAGTGGGTGTTCCTCGTTTTCTTAAAGGAAAAGGCCAAGGTTGGGTTACGGCTGAATATGGCATGTTGCCTCGCTCGACTCATACTCGCATGAACCGTGAGGCGGCCCGTGGTAAGCAATCTGGTCGTACTCAAGAGATCCAGCGTCTTATCGGTCGCTCACTACGTGCAGCCGTGGATATGAAAGCCTTAGGCGAAAACACCATAGTTATCGATTGTGACGTGATTCAGGCCGATGGCGGCACACGTACTGCGGCTATCACCGGCGCCTGTGTAGCCTTGGTCGATGCGCTTAATTGGGCGCGTGGTAAGGGTATCTTGAAAACCAACCCGCTTAAGTTTCTTATCGCTGCGGTAAGTGTTGGTATCTATAAAGGTGAGCCAATCTGCGATCTTGAATATATCGAAGACAGTGAAGCTGAAACGGATATGAATGTGGTCATGACCGAAACCGGTCAGATGATTGAGATTCAGGGGACTGCCGAAGGTGAGCCATTTAGTCATGAAGAGTTGCTTAGTATGTTAGAACTGGCTAAGCACGGTATTCGTGAAATAGTCGATGTACAGAAAGCGTCATTGAATTAAAGTTAAAAAGGACCCAAATGGGTCCTTTTTTGAATAAGAATGTGTTGCTCAAACAAATATTAAAAGAGTTAAATTGAGGAGAGATTGTGAAAGCCTATCAGCGTGAGTTTATCGAGTTTGCCCTAGAGCGTCAGGTGTTGAGATTTGGCGAGTTTACGCTTAAATCCGGCCGTATCAGTCCCTATTTTTTCAATGCTGGTCTGTTTAATACCGGACGCGATCTAGCCCGTCTGGGGCGTTTTTACGCGACTGCTTTGGTCGACTCTGGCATAGAGCATGATCTGCTTTTCGGTCCTGCTTATAAAGGGATCCCAATTGCGACCACGACGGCAGTAGCCCTATGTGAGCACCATGATATCGATATGCCATATTGCTTTAACCGTAAAGAGAAGAAACAGCACGGTGAAGGTGGCAGCCTAGTCGGTAGCGAGCTAAAAGGTCGTGTCATGCTAGTCGATGATGTGATCACCGCTGGCACCGCGATTCGTGAGTCGATGGAGATCATTCAGGCTCATGACGCTTCGCTAGCGGGCGTGCTTATTGCTCTGGATCGTCAAGAGAAAGGTAAGGGTGAGCTCTCTGCTATTCAGGAAGTTGAACGTGACTTTGGCTGTGAGATCATCTCAATCATCAAGCTGGGCGATCTGATCAACTACTTGTCTGAAAAGCCGGGCATGGAAGTGCAGTTGGCCTCGGTGAGTGCTTATCGCGATAAGTACGGGATATAGAAGATAAGTTTAGAGTGCTAGAGCGTTCGCACGCTCACTTCGAGAGCGCCAGCGAACAGGCTTAGAGTAAAGGCTAAAATAAAAACGCTGCATTTATGATGCAGCGTTTTTTATTTTCTGAAATAGCATTTTTCGAAACTCGAAACTCGAAACTCGAATCTGCTATATTTAATTACTTAAGAATTCAGCGCGGGTCGCCGGGTTTGACTTGAATATGCCACCTAGTGCGGTGGTCGTTGTCGAGCTGGTGGAATCCATGATGCCACGAGACTTAACGCAGTAATGCACCGCATCCATTTTCACCGCCACATCTTTTGTCTCAAGCAGAGTCTGTAAAGCTACTAACACCTGTTGAGTGAGGCGTTCTTGCACCTGGGGGCGTTGGGCAAAGAAGCGTACGATACGGTTAATCTTAGACAGACCTATGATGTTCTTGCGTGGCAGGTAAGCCACGGTCGCGAAACCATCTATGGTGACCAGATGATGCTCACAGGTACTGGTTAGGCTGATATCTTTGACCTTAACCATCTCATCGAAGCCCATCTTATTTTCGATGACGGTGATCTTAGGAAAGTTGGCGTAATCTAAGCCGGAAAATATCTCATCCACATACATCTTGGCGATTCTACGTGGGGTATCGACCAGACTGTCATCGGTTAGATCCAGAGACATCAAGGTTAAGATCTCGCGCATATGATGTTCGATCCTCTCCTTACGTTCCTCTGCGCTAAATTCTGAAGGTAGCATAGGTGTCTCGAGTCCTCGGGCTAATAATGCCGTTTGAACTTGTAGTGCTGACTCACTGAGCTGTGCTTCTTTCGATGTCATAGTTTCCTCCACTATCCAGATAGTGGTTATTTCCGGTACGTTTTTATGGCTGTAAATATCGAGTGTTAATTTCGTTTAGCTAAAAGCCATGGGCTAGTTAGCATTATATTAGAATAACAAACAGAGATGGAGGATACCCTGAATCGACGATAAATTATACCCTGAAACTGTGTGGGAATAGCAAAAAAGCCGATTGAGCCAATCGGCTTGAAGTGTTAATTAACGGTTATAATTTGAGATTAGTTTCTAGGAAAGCCATCATAAGTTTGTAATATTTCTCTTGGTGTTCATCATTATAGAAACCGTGGCCTTCATCATCCATGATCAACTTTTCATAGGGGTAGTTGATTTCTTTCAGTGCATCTTCAAGAGACTCAAGCTGCTCTATAGGAGCGCGCTCGTCTTCTCCTCCGTGCACTAATAACAATTTAGCTTTGAGTTTATCGACATTATGGCTTGGAGACATCTTAGCTAGAGCTGCTTCGTCGGTGCCAAGCACTTCTGTCAGGTATTTTCTGCCGGCTTTTCGTCCTTGAACATCGCCCTCTTCAAACATAAGTTCAAGATCATAGACGCCAGCGAAACCAATCGCACACTTAAATAAGTCGGGTTCGATAATAGAGCTTTGTAATGCCGAGTATCCGCCGAAGCTTCCGCCGACGATACAGATCCGCTCTTTGTCGACATATCCCTGTTCGATTACATAGCGAGTGGCATCTATTATGTCATACTGAATCTCAGTTCCCCACTTTTGGTGACCAGCATATTCAAAGCTGGATCCGTAGCCACCAGAGCCTCTAAAGTTGACCTGAAGTACGGCTGCACCTTGGCTGGCTATTAATTGGTTTTGCGTGTCGAATCCCCACCAATCCCTTGGCCCATGTGGACCGCCATGTGGGTTGACTACCAGAGGTAAATCCTTGGCTTCCTTGCCGTTGGGTAGAGTGAGGTAGCCATGGATCTGCTTGCCGTCTCGGCTGGTGAAAGTGATAGGTTTAACCTCAGCCATCAGCTCTGGGTCAAGCCATTTTTTTTGAGAAACAAGATACTCAAGCCTTACCGTTTTGCTGTTGAACAGATAGTAATCTCCTGGATTCCTATCGTTAAATGCTTTGATTATAAACTGGCTGCCATCGTTAGTTTCACTGACTAGATGGATCTGATGTCCCGGTAATGAAGCGAGTAATTGCTTAACATATTTAGCGTGTGTATCTTTTTTATCGACAAACTCATAGGTCGGATAGCCATTTTCATACTCAACGGCGTAGAGTTTTTTACTTATTTTATTAAGCCAGATGTTGCTCGGGTCGACAATTTCATCTTGGCTTATTAGTTTTTTTGTGCCCGTTTTAATGTTGACAAGATACACGCCTTTAGGTTTGCCATTTTCACTGCCTACAACATAAACACTGTCGCTATTTTCGCCAAAAGCGATAGGGCTCATCTGGCTCAGGTTTAGATTGAGTTTATCTGTATCTACCCATTTACTATCTTGTCGATAAAACAGTGTGTAGCTAATGTAATCTCTTGTACCACTGACAAAGTGGACCTTGCCCTCATCGTCATTGAGGAATCTGGCATAAGGAATAGGGGATGTGGTAATTTTTTTACGGGTGCCCTTATACACATCAACTTTATAGACCCTTTGTCGGTTTTCTGCCGTATTACTTCCCCCTGAGCCCCAAGGCAGTGCCTGAACTAGCATGAAACGTTCATCTTTAGGCAAGGGGTCTAAGATATAAGCTGTGGCACGAATGGGGGTATTTTTTTTCAGCCTAGATCCCGTTTGCATTTCACCACCTTTATAGCCAAAAAGGTATTTAGCTTGGGAACCATCGGCATTTACAGCCATTAATTCGCCATAGTATTGTGGGTGGTCTTTCCAACCTTTCAGGTATTCTTTTTGTAAAACGATGCGCTCATGATTGACCCATTCGTAGTTGCCAACTTGAGCATTTCCGGGAAAATGAATAACGTTAATTGGTTTTTTGGAGATGGCGTCTAATATCATTAGCATTTTCTTTCCCTCTTTTGAGGTCAAGACACTAAGGTATTCTCCATTAGGAGATATTTTTACATTAGAGTATTCGGTGGATCGGCTAAATTTGGCAATGAGATCATTTGTTTGAGCTTGGCCTATCAGACTATTTAGCAGTAGGCAGGTAAAACTAAACCACTTAATTAGTTTCATTGAGACATCCTTGTTACAAGTTTCTATTAATTTTACGTATATATCCCTAGGTAAAACTAAAACAACTAATTAGTTTCATTGAGACATCCGTGTTACAAGTTTCTATTCATTTTACGTATATATCCCTAGGTAAAACTAAAACAACTAATTAGTTTCATTGAGACATCCGTGTTACAAGTTTCTATTCATTTTACGTATATATCCCTAGGTAAAACTAAAACAGCTAATTAGTTTCATAGAGATATCATTGTTACGTGAGATCGTTGGTTTTTGCGAATGCGTTAAATGAGGAGGGTAAAGTAAACGGTTAGGATCTGCAATTAATTTTCTTTGGGAGCAGCAGCCTTTATACAGGCTGCTATAGGGTATATGGGGTTAACTTTGTAGCAGTTGCTGTTGAATAAATATCCACTGTTGGTCGAAGTGCTGAGTCGGTTTTTGCTTGAATTCGCTGCGAACAAATTGAGCGATCCGTCCTTCGGCGACGGCGAGTAATAGATTCGCCAGAATCGCCTCGTCCAGTTTGAAACCCTTGCCTTCACGTAAAGTCTTCTCTCGGAGGATCTGTTTCAGGTGGGTCTCTATCTTACAAAATATCAAATTAACCCGGCTGCGCAGGCGTTCATTTTCACCCAAAAGGGCGTCGCCATTGAGAATTCGAGAGATCCCCGGGTTACGCTCGGAGAAGATAAGCAGCAGTTGCAGCAATAACTGGCAGCGTTTCATGGTGTCTTTCTCTTCATCCATGATGAGGTTGATGCGTGAAAGTAGCGACTCTTCGATAAAGTCTATCAAACCCTCAAACATGCGGGCCTTACTCGGGAAGTGACGATACAAGGCCGCCTCGGATACACCAACTTCGGCAGCGAGTTTGGCTGTGGTAATTCTTTGTCCTGGATTGGTTTCTAGCATGGTGGCTAGACATTGGAGAATATGTTCGCGGCGATTAATTTTAGGGCTTGCAGCCATTTAGTTTTCCTTCACTCGAATACGACAGGAGCTAGGTGATATCTTCATTTACCTTTGAATGGGTCTTGGGCAAGTGAATGTCACTCTTATTGATCACACTCAGCTAGCTAATATCTAGCTATAGGGTGTTTTGCTATTTGGTACCTGAGTGGCCAAAGCCACCTTCGCCACGACTTGAATTATCAAATTCATCGACAAGCTTAAATTCAGCCTGCATTACCGGTACAAACACCAGTTGGGCTAATCTGTCACCTATCTCTAAGGTAAAAGGTTCACTGCCTCTGTTCCAGCAAGAGACCATAAGAGGGCCTTGGTAGTCGGAGTCGATCAGGCCAACTAAATTTCCAAGCACTATGCCATGTTTATGACCCAGGCCCGAGCGCGGTAAAATCATGGCCGCAAGTCCAGGATCGGCAACATGAATCGAAATACCGGTTGGAATTAAGATAGTTTCACCCGGCTCGACGATTATACTTGTCTCAATCATGGCCCTAAGGTCCATACCCGCACTGCCTGGTGTTGCGTAGGCGGGGAGGGGGTACTGTGAACCGATACGTGAATCGAGAATTTTGATTTCTATGGGTGTCTTCATTTCTTGTCATCTTTTAAAATGGCTATTCGTTTGGCGACAATGGCGAGTAGTTGGCTGGCCAAGGTTTGCTTATCGGTTGCCGGAAGATCTTCTTGGCCCTTAGCCCAAATGACCTTGAGTGCATTGTTGTCGGCATTGAAACCCAGTTCAGGATTAGACACATCATTGGCGGCAATCATATCGAGTTTCTTGCGCACTAGTTTATCTTTAGCGTAGCGTTCGACATCTTGGGTCTCGGCGGCGAACCCTAAGGTAAATGGTCTTGGACTATGGCTGGCAACGGTGGCTAAGATATCAGGATTTCTTACCAAGGCAAGCTGCATATTGGAGGATGATTTTTTTATCTTATCCGTTGCGACATCTGCCACTCGATAATCGGCTACGGCGGCGCAGCCGATGAAAATATCGTGACTATCGACTCGGCTCATCACAGCATCAAGCATGTCTTGGGTCGAGATAACATCGACTCGTTTGACTCCAGCTGGTGTCGTCAGGTTGACTGGTCCGGAGATTAAGGTGACCTCGGCGCCCATGTCGGCCGCCGCTTTAGCGATGGCGAAGCCCATTTTGCCCGAGCTATGATTGGAGATATAACGCACAGGATCGATTGCTTCCCGTGTCGGTCCGGCTGTCAGCAGTAGTGAGTGGCCCGCCAGTAATTTAGGCGCGAAAAATTGCATTGCCAGAGCGACGATATCTAAAGGTTCGAGCATGCGTCCAGGGCCTATTTCGCCACAGGCCTGGCTGCCCGATGCGGGTCCCCAAATCTTAAGACCGCGTTTGGCTAAGTTTGCCAGGTTATCTTGTGTCGCCTGATTACGATACATCTGCTGGTTCATCGCCGGGCAGAGTATCATTGGGGCCTCGGTAGCTAAGCAAGTGGTGGTAATAAGCTCATCGGCCATACCTGCATTGATTCGGGCTATCAGGTTGGCAGTTGCCGGGGCGACAATCACCAGATCCGCCCATCGAGCCAGCTCTATATGACCCATGGCCGCTTCAGCTGCGGTGTCGAGTAGGTCCGATGCCACCGGATATCCCGATAAGGCTTGCAAGGTAAGCGGAGTGATAAATTCCTTCGCACTCTGACTCATCACAACACGTACGTCGAAGCCACGCTCTTTTAAGCGTCGGATAAGATCGGCTGATTTATAGGCCGCTATTCCGCCGCCTATAGCGAGTAGGATATTTTTATTGGTTGGGCTTGAAGTCTTACTTTGGCTCATACTTTTGCTCATAGACCGTGGCTCATAAGGATGACCTATGAGAAACAATGCAGTCGCTAAATTGAATTGCAGCCTAAGATATCACAAAGCTTAGGCTGTGGAGGATACAAGTTTTAGAAAACTCGACCATACTCAGCATAAGTTGAAAATCACGCAAGGAGGGGTGATGGGGATCAAAGATTGGCCGTCAGGAGAGGGGCCGCGGGATAAACTGTTGAGCCATGGGGCCGGTCAGTTATCAGATTCTGAGCTGTTAGCTGTGGTGCTTAGAAATGGCTTAAAGGGATTGAGTGCCGTTGAGTTGGCTCGGAATCTAATCGCAGAGTTCGGCGGGCTCAGGGAGCTACTGAAGGCCTCTCAGCAGGAGGTCTGTAAATTACCTGGTATGGGGCCGGTAAAGTTTGCTCAGATTCAGGCTGCGGCTGAGTTTAGTACCCGGATTTCGGCGGAAAAGTTAAAAAGAGGCAAAATATTGAGTGATCCTGATTTAACTCGGGACTATTTAATGAGACAATTACGGGATCGTGCCTATGAAGTGTTCGCCATTTTGTTGTTGGACAGTCAGCACCGAGTCATTCAGTTTGTTGAATTATTCCGCGGCACCATAGATTCAGCGTCAGTTTATCCACGAGATGTGGTGTGTCTGGTGCTTGAGAAAAAAGCCGCGGCCGTGATTGTCTGCCACAACCATCCATCTGGAGTTGCGGAGCCAAGCCTGGCCGATAGGCGAATTACTGAGCGATTAAAGTGTGCCTTGGCAACCATAGATGTTTCCTTGTTAGACCATATGGTTGTAGGCGATCGCGAGATAGTTTCATTTGCAGAGCGGGGATGGATAGACTAACTATTCCTTGATCTTTGCTTTTAGATCCTGTATAAAATGCGCCCTCTGTTGTGTGCCTCAGGCGACGGCCGTGTTCGAGGTGCATTAATGCTCGAGCGTTAAAAATATTTTGTTTTGGAGAAGATTGACATGTCAAGAGTATGCCAAGTAACTGGCAAGAAGCCGATGGTTGGTAACAACCGCTCGCACGCGAAGAATTCTACGCGTCGTCGTTTTTTACCTAACCTACAAAACCATCGTTTTTGGTTAGAAGGCGAGAAGCGCTTCGTTAAGCTACGTCTTACCCCTAAAGGTATGCGTATTATCGATAAGAAAGGTATTGAAGTTGTTGTTGCAGAACTTCGTGCACGCGGCGAGAAGGTATAATAAACCATGGCTAAATCTAAAGGTAATCGTGAGAAGATCAAGCTAGTTTCTAGCGCTAAGACTGGTCATTTCTACACGACTGAAAAGAACAAACGTAACATGCCTGAAAAGATGGAAATCAAGAAATTTGATCCCGTTATCCGTAAGCACGTTATGTACAAAGAAGCTAAAATCAAGTAATAACTTGTTGCTAACTTCTACTAAAGCCCCTGATTCAGGGGTTTTTTTTTGCTTAAAATTTAGTTTGTTCAACGCATTGTCATGTAGATCGAGTAAGATGAATAATCTAAATTGTTATTCATTTGTGTTATTTTCATTTTATTAGTCCGTGCCCTATTTTAAAACAGTTTTTACATATCCACGATTAAATATAAATGCTTTTATTTTGAATTAAAATGCAATATCATGTTTGTTATAACCTACGGCTGTGGCCGTCAGTTTTGCATAAATGAATTAAGGTGAGAATATATTCGTGCGTACCACTGAACTCGTTGATGGATTTCGTCACTCAGCTTCCTACGTCAATTCCCATAGGGGCAAGACCTTTGTGGTGATGCTAGGGGGCGAGGCGTTAGCTAATAAACAATTTCGTTCGATCATTAATGATATTGCCCTCTTGCATAGTCTGGGGATCAAGATTGTTCTGGTGCATGGTGCCAGGCCGCAGATTGATGAGGCTTTGGCGGACAAAACCATCCTGCCTGAATACTACAATGGCGTAAGGATCACCGACGAAGATGCCTTTAAGGTGATTAAACAAGTTGTGGGTGGACTGCAGCTGGATATCACCGCCAGACTCTCCATGAGTCTGAGTAATACCCCGATGCAGGGGGCGCAGATCAATGTGGTGAGTGGTAATTTCGTTATCGCTCAGCCTCTTGGTGTCGATGATGGTGTCGACTATTGCCTGAGTGGCAAGGTCAGGCGTATCGATGTGCAAGGCCTCAAGGGGCAGCTGGAAAGTAATAGCATAGTGTTACTCGGGCCCGTTGCCGCTTCAGTTACGGGAGAGAGCTTTAATCTGACAGCCGAAGAGGTCGCCACTCAGATCGCAGTGAAACTCAAAGCCGATAAGATGATAGGTTTTAGCTCACAGAAAGGCATCCTGGATAGTACGGGTCAAGTGCTGGCCGAGTTGATGCCAAATGATGCTCAAGCTATCTTGAACGATTTAGACTTAAGCTCGAGTGTCTGTCCAGGTACTAAAGCCTTTCTCAAGGCCAGCATAGATGCCTGTCGAAATGGTGTTTCCCGTTGTCACTTTGTTAGTTATCTGGATGATGGTGCCTTGTTGCAGGAGCTCTTCTCCAGAGATGGTATAGGTACCCAGATTGTAACCGAGAGCGCCGAGCGTCTGCGCCGTGCCGGCATTGGCGATATAGGCGGGATCTTAGATCTGATCCGTCCGTTAGAGCAGAAGGGCATTCTAGTCCGTCGTTCCCGTGAGCAGCTGGAGATGGAGATTGAGCAGTTTATGCTTATCGAACGCGATAACCTGGTCATAGGCTGCGCGGCCTTTTACCCGTTCGAGGAAGACAATGCCGGTGAGTTTGCCTGTCTGGTGGTGCATCCAGAATACCGGGATGCCGACAGGGGGAGCATACTGCTTAAAAATATTATCGGTCAAGCCAGGGTCAGGGGCTATTCTAAATTGTTTGCCCTGACCACGCGCAGCATTCATTGGTTTCTGGAACAGGGTTTCGATATTGTCGATGTGGAAACCTTGCCAGATAAGAAGAAGCAATTGTACAACTATCAAAGAAAATCCAAGATACTCGCCTTAGAACTATAAGGTTCTGAGTAGCTGTGGATAGAAAATGCCAGCATTAGCTGGCATTTTTATTTGGAATTGATCTGTCTAATGATTCATTTGCCAGTCTGAGCTCTCAGGTATGCGGTATTGATGAGGATCTTTCGATATCCTATGCTGATAAAACCATCCTTCTCTAATCCAACAAGCAGTTTATTGGCAGTTTGGCGTGATAGGTTGAGGAAAGAGGCCAAGTGCTCTTGAGTGACATTCACCTGTAACCAGCCGGGCTTGTTATCCATGGGTGTCGCACTTATCTGTGCCAGAATCTGGATCAGCATGCTGGCTCTGGCGCTGAGGGAATGCAGGGAGACAAACTCGGTCCAGCTCATGAGTAACTTAAATTGACGATTAATCTCCGCCATTATCTTGGGGTATAAGTCCGGGTTCTTGCTACATAGTTTTCGTATTGCAATACCAGGGAGGACTATGATGTCTGAGTTCGCTGTGGCGACCCAATCATGGGACAAGACTTGGTCATCGAAACAGGATATCCAGCCGATCCATCGGTTAGGTCCTATGGGGGGAAACCTCACCTCTTTACCGTCTAAGCTAGTGGCTACTATGTTTAAGCTGCCCTTGATCACAAACCTAATCTGATCTCCCACATCTTCTCTATGAGCGATAACCGTTTCATTATCATAATGATAAATCTTAAGTTGTCTCAGAATGTAATCGATATCCTCAGACTTACAGGCATTAAAGACCTCCGAGCATTTCAGAAAACCTTTAAGCTGTTCATCGGTGACTTTTATCTGAGATTGTCTATTTGGCGACAATTGACCCTCTCTATATCGACTAGGTTAATAAGCTACATACTTTTACGGAAAAGTAACATCAGTGTTTCATTTCCGCTGGGGAGAAAGATGAGTTACGCAATTACTAATATAATAAACACGCATCGCCTTAAATGGATATCTGTTTTTTTTCTGGGCATCAGCAGCCTGTCGGTTCAGGCTTCACCTCAAGCACAGGCACAAGCTTTAGACTATGAGAAGCCAACATCTGATGTTGGTGGCCCACGTACCTGCTTCTGGAATCGAGGCCCTTTCAGTGCCGATCCCTATATCAATGTGGCCTATCCGGATGCAAACGTCTTCTATTGGGCGGCGACTTTCACCATACCTAAGGGAGCCAAGTTGCAGATCGACGGTGAGTTTGCCCATGCACGCTACCAGTCATTGATCAGTTATGACGAAGGAGGGCGCCCCATGGACTCGGTGGCCGATTACCTGGTGGCACCTAAGCTAAATAATATTAATCCTTATCAGGCTGGCGCCGATCGCCTGGCTGAGAAACGCAGCTACCGCATCGCGGTACAGACAGGAATTCCGCCGGAGATAGAGCGAGGCGTGATGCAACGCAATATGGTGCGTAAGAGCATTTATGCACCTACCTATAAGAAAGATCAGCAGCTGTTGATTTATCGTATCTATTTGCCCGATGAGCAGGCATCTATCACAGGTGGTGTGCCATTGCCCGAGCCGATATTAACTCTGAGTAATGGCAAGACGTTAAAAGGCAATGCAGCTTGTGACAGCTTGAATGTCGGACAACCCTTGAGGATCGATCCCACGGCACTCAACATTCCTGCAGAGCAATATATAGCCCTTAGAGATCAGCCGGATAAGCCTGCTACCTGGCCGGCTACCAACCCGGCGAGTTGGTACATCCAATACGATAGAGAATTCTTGTTGTCCATGTATTCGGGTAAAAAAATCACCGCGGGTCGCCGTTCTGAGGGGGGCTTCTATCCGAACCTGGATAATAATTACATTCGCACCATAGTGAACCGTAAATTTGGCAAGATATTGGTTATCCGCGCCAAGATGCCTAAGGTCACTAAGTCCTTCTATGGTGCTCGTGAACAGCTCGATGCCGACCTGAGATATTGGTCTATTTGTTCCAATCAGAGCTTCGCCAACACTCGGGTAACCGATTGCCTGTTCGATGAGGAGGTGCCTCTGGATGCCAAGGGCTACTACACCATAGTGGTTTCACGTGAGGAGGACAGGCCCCGTAATGCCAAACGCCAATGTGGCGTCGCCTGGCTAGAGATGGCGGCCGATGGTGATGGCTTGGGCGATGAGGATATGGCTGTGGTGCAGATCCGTAACTTACTCGCCTCGCCTGACTTTCCCAACGCGGTGCAGAAAATCCTTAAGCCAGGTGATGAGCAGACTGTGATGAAGGAATACTTTCCTAAATCCCGCTACATGATGCCTTCCATGTTTGAGGCTGTTTTCCCCTGTATTTAATACCATTCCGAGTAAGTATCTGATTATTCAGCGGGAGTTCAAAGCACTGTAGGCAAGGCGAATGTTTGAAGCTAATAGTTATTCTATATCGAGAACATTCAACGTAGCATAAAGGGCTTTGAAACCCGCACTGCGTGAGGCTCTTAGTGTTTCCACTTCTGTGTTGCATTGACTTAAAAGGGAATACCATTTCCTCATCAATGCGCCTTGAATTGAAAAAACTGAGAGCCTCTGAACTGACCAGATACTTATATGGAATGGTATAACACATTAAGGCGGGCCCGCAGGGGAGTGCGGGCCTAAATCAGATGGAATAAAGTCGTATTCATCTGCGTAATCCCAAAATAAAATAAGAGAGTGGACTATGCAATTAAATATAATAACTAAACTGCTGATAAGCAGCATGATTTCAACGCCTATGCTGGTGTTTGCAGATGATGATAGTAATGAGAAAGAGCAAGAGAATGCTCGTCAACTTGAGGTGATCACAATCACGGCCCAGAAGCGTACCGAGAGTGTGAAAGATGTACCCTTGTCGGTGGCGACCATCAATCGTGAAGCCTTAGAGAATATGAACATCAGTAACACAGAAGAGTTGTCGAGCCGGATCGGTAACTTCAGTGTCAGTCAATCCGGCCAAGGCTTTAATATCTATATGCGCGGCCTGGGATCTGGGCCTAATCAGGGCTTCGAGCAGACGGTGGGTACCTATGTCGATGGTATCTATCGCGGCCGTGGGCACCTGATGCGCAGCACCTTTCTCGATCTGGAGATGGTAGAGGTCTTACGTGGCCCTCAGGGCACTCTGTTTGGCATGAACACCACGGCTGGCGCGCTTAATCTTACTACAGCGTCACCGACGGACTACTTCAGTGGCTACATCAATACCAGCTATGACATGACCTATGATGGTTTGACGTTCGAAGGTGCAGTATCTGGCCCCTTAGCCGATACTCTGCAGGCCCGCTTCGCTTTTAGGGCTGTGGACAGCGATGGCTATATGAAGAACATCATTACTGATGAATCTGAAGTCCAGCATGAGACGCTGCTGGGGCGGTTATCTTTAGCCTGGCAGCCAACGGATAAATTGAGCATAGATCTCAAGTTGCAACAGGATAAGGATGAGTTTACCGGTGACAGTAATACTAAGGGCATTTTAGAGCCTGCATTAGCCGCAGCTAACCCAGATCTTGCGGCCAGCCTGGGGATTATGGTGTCAGCCTCATATCGGCTAAGACCACGCCAGCAATCGGAGAGGTGGAGGGCGGCGAGTTCACCGCCAGTCATCAGACCTTGAAGATAGAGTATGAACTGGGTGATCACACTCTAAGCGCCATCAGTGGATGGCAATCCTATGAGGTCGATACCTCAAATGATGGCGACAGGACGCCCAGACCTCTCTTGTATCGCAGTGTCAGCGATGAGGAGTACAGTCAATTCAGCCAGGAGTTGAGGCTGATGTCGCCTGGACATGAGCGCTTCAATTATATCTTAGGCGCCTACTATCAAGATTCAGATCTCACCTATGATGAACACTTTTTGGCCTATGCGCTGCAATTTGATGGGGTGAGGCAGTTTCGAACTCAGTCCGAGGTGATGAGTGCTTTCGGTAAGTTCGATTGGAACCTGGATGAGCAGTGGAGCGTCAGTCTGGGACTCAGATATACCCATGAAGAGAAAGACGGTAGCCGGGACTTGACGCTTATCGATCTTTTGTCCGGGGATCCAATCTCACAGGTGCCCTTGATATCGCCGCCGGCACTGCAAGGCGCACTGGATCAGTTCGGACTACCTGGTATCTCCGGAGCCGCTTATAGCCTGATGTTAGGTCCGGACTATCCCTATCTGGATCCCTTGTTGCTGGGTAACAATACACAAAATATTGCCAACCCAATTTATAGAACGGGTGAGGATCATAGTATCAGGGCTCAGCGCACCGAAGAGAGCTTCACTCCTGCGCTCTCGCTCAAATATCAAATTGATGATGCCATGTTTTATGCCAGTATCGCCAAAGGAGCGAAATCAGGCGGATTCGATGCCAGGGCAAATTTGCCGGAAAACTTCGAGTTCGATGATGAGTCGGTATTGTCCTACGAGTTAGGCAGTAAACTCACCTTAGACGGCGGAGCCGCCGATCTTAATTTGGCGGTGTTTTACATGGAGTTCAGCGATCTGCAGACATCGACCTTCGATGGCAGCACAGGCTTCTATGTGGAAAATGGTGCCAAGGCAACCTCCTTCGGCCTAGAGCTGGATGGTCGTTGGGCGTTTGCCGATGATTGGTTATGGTCGGGAAGTCTGGGTTTACTCGATTTCAGTTGGGATGAGTTTACCGGTGCCAAGTGCTTTACTAGTTTGAGTCAAACATCGGATCTGGTGGAGGCTAATGGCAGCTCTTGCGACCTATCAGGCCAGCCAAATGCTCTTTCGCCTAAGGTATCGGGTAGCACCTGGCTCGAGTATCGCACCGAGTTGAGTAGCGACTATGACATTCGGCTGATGGCCGAGACAGTGTTTAAGTCCAGCTACTTCACCAACGCGGATCTCAACCCTTATACCGAGCAGGCTGCATTTGCTAAATACAATGCGCAGATAGCCTTGATTAATACCGACTCGGACTGGCAACTGGGCTTGGTACTGAAAAACTTGAGTGACGAGATCACCATCAATAGCTCCTACGATATGCCGTTTACTCCAGGAGGTTACGTGGTCTATACCGAGCCTGGACGCAGTGCGACTCTGCAGTTTAGCTATAAGTTCGAATAGTAGGTGTTAAAAATGCTATAGAAGAGACAAGGCCTCTATTTCTATGATGAGAAATAGGGGCCTCTTGATGATTAATTTGTCGATTACTGTTTCTTGCGTTTGTAGAACATGTCTATGGTGAATACGACCAAGGCTCCCCAGATAAACAGGAAGGTGATTCCTTTCTCCAGATCGAATGATTCGCCATAGAGGGTGATAGCTAAGATAAACATGATACTAGGGCCGAGATATTGGATGAAGCCCAGTACTGATAGTGGGATCCTCACCGCCGCAGCGGCGAAACAGAGCAAGGGTATGGTGGTCACTATGCCCGCCGCTAATAGCAGCAGATTGAGTGACATCTCGTTGGTCATCATGTTGGTTAATGAGCCGCCCACATTGGTAAGCAGGTAGATGAGTGCAACCGGGAATAGGATGGCGGTCTCGACCAGTAAGCCTGTCTTGGCATCTACATTAACTTTTTTACGTAGCAGTCCGTAGAGACCAAATGAGCAGGCAAGACCCAAAGAGACCAGGGGAATTGAGCCAAACGAGATCAACTGAACCATTACGCCGCTAGCGGCCAATGCGACGGCAAACCATTGTAGTTTCCGCAGTCGCTCGCCCAGAAAGGCCATGCCCAACATGACATTTACCAGTGGGTTGATGAAATAACCTAAGCTGGCATCCAACATATGATCATTATTGATGGCCCAGATAAACAGTAGCCAGTTAGCCGCGATCAGAATCGAGGTCAAGGTTAATACCATGAGCTGCTTCGGCCGCTTCAACACTTGTCTGAGGCGAGAGAAGCCACCGAATGTCATCATGAGTATAGTGACAAACACGAATGACCAGATCACCCTGTGTATCAAGATCTCGGTTGCGGAAACCTGTCCCAGCAACTTGAAATAGAGTGGCGCGAAGCCCCAGAGAGTATAAGCACAAATAGCAAAGACTATGCCTTTGCGGTATTCAGAATCGAGCATGAATAGAACTACAAAGTGAGAAAGTGCCTCATTGTATTCCTCAAGCCTTACAGCCTCAAGCTTAAAGCTGTGACTAACCGTTTCTTGCCTGTCTCATGAGAGTGACACCAGGAAAGTAAAACTGACACTTGGAAATAAGCGAGCTACAGGCAAACATAGCTGTGGCAAGAAAAGCTTGCGACCGCTGTGTTCTGAAGCCGTTCCTTCTACAGACTTAGCCGACCATGTAAGTACCCGTGCCGAAGGCAATGTGATCGCCACGTTCATTATGCAGCTCCATGCGGCAGACTGATACGCGATTTCCGGCGCGGATCACAGTGCCGGTGCCGGTAAATATCTCACCTCTGCCGGGCCTGAGGTAATCGATTCTCAGATCTATGGTGCCTAAAGTTTGCAAGCGGCTCTGTAGCTCTTCTACGCTCCAGTCATCGCGACTGGCGACTAAACCCGAGAAGGCTGTCAGTCCACCGACAACGTCGAGTACCGTGGCAGTGACGCCGCCATGGAGGATTTGCTGGTGGATATTGCCGATAAGCTCAGGCTTCATATTGACGCTAACTTCGACGCCATCGATATCATAACGTTTGATGTCCATGCCCAAGAGGTTATGGAATGGCACTTGCTTATCGAACACCTCAGCCACTCTCTTAAGAATTTCGGCTTGCACTGGATTGGTCATAAGCATCCCTTATACGACTTTAAATGGGTCGTTGATTATTATTAGAGCAATTAATCTATCGCTTATTTACCTTGGTATGCAAGATTATTCTCAAACATTAGCCGATCATGAGAGACAAGAGGCGTGAGCTTTATTAGAATGGTCGGCCTTATTTCAGACTCCCGATGCCCATGGACCAAGTGATGCCGCAACCTCAATCAGATCCACTCTCTTCGAGCCTGCAGTCGGTATTCGGCTACCGCACCTTCAGAAAGGGCCAGCGGGAGGTGATAGAGCAGATTTGTGCCGGTATCGATTGCTTGGTGATAATGCCTACAGGTGGTGGTAAGAGCCTGTGTTATCAGCTGCCGGCATTGCAGATGCCAGGGTTGACCATAGTCGTCTCACCGCTGATATCCCTGATGAAAGATCAGGTCGATAGCCTGCAGCAGATGGGAGTCAATGCCGGATACCTAAATTCATCTCAGGCAGGGGAAGAGCGGGCTAGGATCCTCAGGGAGATGCACAGCGGCGAGCTAAAACTGCTTTATGTTTCTCCCGAGCGTTTGCTGCAAGCCAGCTTTATCGACCGTCTGCATGAATTGCATATCTCGCTTTTCGCCATAGATGAGGCGCATTGTATTTCCCAATGGGGTCATGATTTCAGGCCCGAGTATGCGGCGCTAGGCAGGCTGAGACAGTATTTTCCCCATGTGCCGATTATGGCACTGACGGCCACGGCAGATCAGGCCACCAGACAAGATATCTGTCAGCGTCTGACTATTACTCCTTACTCCTTACTCACCAGTTTCGACCGTCCGAATATTCGCTATACAGTGGCCGAGAAGCTCAATGCTGCTAATCAGTTACGTCAGTTCGTTACTGCCCAAAATGGCACCAGTGGCATCATCTATTGCGGCAGCCGTAGACGAGTCGATGAGGTGGCGGAGCGTCTGAGACTCCAGGGCCATAATGCCGACTCTTATCATGCGGGCAGGACTCAGGAGGAGAGGGCCGATGTTCAAGACCGCTTCCTGAAAGATCAACTCGATATCGTGGTGGCAACCGTGGCATTTGGCATGGGTATCAACAAGTCCAATGTTCGTTACGTGGTGCATTACGATATCCCCAAGAGCGTGGAGTCATATTATCAAGAGACGGGACGGGCCGGACGTGATGGTTTAGATTCTGAGGCCTTGATGCTGTTCGACCCCGCCGATATCGGCCGGGTACGCCATCTGATAGAGCAATCTGAGCCGGGTCCTCAGCAGCAGGTCGAGTTGCATAAGCTCAATACCATGGCCGCCTTTGCCGAGGCGCAGACCTGTCGTCGTCAGGTGCTGCTGCACTATTTCGATGAGAGTGCCGAAGAGCCCTGTGGTAACTGTGATATCTGTTTAGATCCGCCTAAGCGATATAACGGTATTCAAGATGCACAGAAGGTGCTCTCCAGCATCTATCGTTTGAAGCAAGGCTTCGGCATCAATCACCTCATCGAGGTGTTGCGTGGCTCTAAGGCCGCCAATGTGCTGGACCGCGGCCATGACAAGTTATCTACCTGGGGAATAGGCAAAGACAAGAGTCATGAATTTTGGCTGAGTATCATCAGGCAGATAATCCACTTAGGCTTTGCCAGTCAAGATATTACCCGGGGCTCATCGGTCAAGTTGAACCCCTCGGCGCGAGCAGTGCTCAAAGGGGAAGTTGAGTTATTGTTGGCAGAGCCGAGAATCATACTGCAAACCACTTCTAAGCGTCGTAGTGGCAGTACTCGTGCGCCATTGAATTATGATCGTAAGTTATTTGCCAGATTGAAGCTGCTGCGTAGACGCTTGGCTGAAGAACTGGATGTTCCGCCTTATCTGGTATTCAACGATGCGACTCTGGCCGAAATGGCGGCCATGACCCCCACGAGTCCAGGCGAAATGTTGGCTGTTAACGGTGTCGGTGAGCGTAAGTTAAGCCGTTTCGGTGGTGAATTCCTCGATGAGATCGCTAACTACCTAGCCGATAGCTAGGAGAGCCAGATTCAGGGAGTTCGAGCTAAGCCGTTTCGGCGGTGAATTATCTTAATAAGATCGCTAACTACCTAGCCGATAGCTAGGAGAGCCAGATTCAGGGAGTTCGAGCTAAGCCGTTTCGGCGGTGAATTATCTTCATAAGATCGCTAACTACCTAGCCGATAGCTAGGAGAGCCAGATTTAGGGAGTTCGAGCTAAGCCGTTTCGGTGGTGAATTATCTTAATAAGATCGCTAGCTACCTAGCCGATAGCTAGGAGAACCAGATTCAGGGAGTTCGAGCTAAGCCGTTTCGGCGGTGAATTATCTTCATAAGATCGCTAACTAACTAACTAACTAACTAACTAACTAACTAACTGGCTGATAGCTAGGAGAGCTGGAGCTAAACAGTTGTTGTGCTATGGCTTGCTTGTTTCCTGTTCTTCAAAATTAACTGTTTCACCTTAGCTCGTTTTATCAAAGACTTGAGGCTGTCCTGTTGTTGCAATTTTGAATAGCCAATATTAGCCCGATCACCTTGCTGTAGTGGCTGCATCACTGTTTTTATCTGTTCGATAATCTTTAAGGTGCCTTTCTCCTGTGTATGAGGTAACAAGATCACCACCTCCTCATCGATAGTCGTTGTGATTATGTCTTGCTCTCTGAGGAGGTTCTCCAGTCGTGTATGCAAAAGAGGTAGATCGGCAGGAAAAATATGTCTGGAATCGATAAGAATAAGACTCAAGTGGAAACCGACAAGTTTGCTGTGGCCGATCAGTTTATCTATTTTCTGTTCGAGTGAGCTGGAGATTTTTGGCGCTTGCGCGAGCTTAGTTGATTTTAGTCTCTGCCTTATGGTCATAAGAGCCACTAGGATGAATAGAGTCAGTAGTACATATTCACTCTTAAACTGAGCTTGACTGCCTAGCATAGGACTGTGTCTATCTATGGCAGAATGTGCAATCTGTTGTCGGCTCAGACGAGTGTTTAATTGCTGTAAACGCGTATCTTTGATGAAGTTAAAGGTGTTTTCTGCGGCACCGAATTTGAGCACTTGGTAATGATAAGCCTGCTCGAAATTGCCCTGATCAACGTAATAGGCACTCAATACCTGATAGCACAGTACTAACTCATGATATTTAAAAGTTTGTAGACCCGTTGCTATGGCTTGGTTCATCAGGGTCATGGCTTTGGGCTGGTTGCCGCTTGTCAGTAGTACTTGGGCAAGTAGACGTTGGGTTCGTAATTTTTCTATGGTGCTTTTTTGTTTAATGAAGGTATGTAAACTGATCTCCAATAGCTGAATCGCTCGACTGTAATTTTCTCTGCTATATTCTAGCTGAGCAATATCCTTGTAACTCACGGCAAGCTCGAAAGCCGTTTCGAGTTCTGGTAATAAATTTTTTGCCTCTTTAATCAGTTGGTCACTGGATATAGCATGATTAAGCTGAGCCATCTTTGCCACTTGTATGCTGGCTGTGAGTAGCACCTTACCCTTGGGATCATCTCTAACGAGGGCCTTTTCTAATAACTGGTAGGCGGGTTTAAACTTACCGTTTTTGGCTAGCAGTTGGCTCATAGCTAGTGTGATACTGATCTTTGGAGGCAGTACCCAATTGATAGCTTGTGATCGGGTATCGGAGTAGATATCACTGGCTAAAACGAGATCTTCGAATGCGCTACTATAGCTGTCAATCTGAGTATCTATTATACCTCTAAGTCTCAATCCGTTTACAAGGGACTGAGGTTGTTTAAGCTCCCTGGACAGCATGACAGAGCTGTCCAGTATGGGTAATGCCTGTCGGTAATCACCATAGTTATTGAATGCGGCAGCCATGCAGTTGAGGAAGTAAGGACGCGCTTGATCTAGCTTGAGAATCTTCGCCTTAGCTTCATTCATGCGGGCAACGTTAATTGCTGCCTCATTTTCGCCTAGTTGCAGGAAGGTTTCACATCTGAGTAGTGAGAGCCTTAATTTATCTGTTTCGGTAAGCTTGATGGGAGAGGTAATGTTTTCTAGGGTGTTGATCTCATTGAGGGCTTGAGTAGGGTATTGATAAAGGAGCCTGTCGATCGTATCGAGTCTGTCTTGTATGTTTGCCCATGCTGGCGCTAGCCAGAATGTGAGGCAAAGCACTACGATACGAAAGATCATTGGGTGAAGCTCCGTTTACTTATTCGAAATCCATGTGGCAGGCATTATAACTAATTTGATGTATTAAAAAACAACAGAGTATGATTTAGAACTATTTGTTTCAAAATCGACTTTTTATCGAGATATCTTAGGTAAATGGCTGCAGATTATAGGGTTAATGAAAAGATAGTCAGGGTTTAAAGGTGTTTTCTCTGGTCTAATAAGGCGAAAATGAAAAGAATGGGGTTGACACTGGAGCCGCCACACGTTAAAAATTAAACGTTCTTTACGAAAATAACGTCAAAATCGAGTATTAACTTCTGCATAATTAATTATGCACATTGAATAAATAAGACAGATGAATATAAAGCGTGCATTACTCAACCTCCTCATTCTCATTCTCGCAGGTCCTGCGCGGAGGATGTAGTGTTGCACACTCGATAGAGAAACAGCATTCACAAACCCCGCGCTAACAACCGCGGGGTTTTTTGTTTTTAAGCGCAAATAATAATTAGGTCTTCCACGGAGAAACCAGATGTCTAACCGAGTGATTATTTTTGATACGACCCTACGTGATGGCGAACAAGCCTTGGCGGCAAGCTTAACGGTTAAGGAAAAGCTACAGATAGCGCTATCTCTGGAACGACTGGGTGTTGACGTGATGGAGGTGGGTTTTCCTGTTTCGTCTCCGGGAGATTTTAAGTCTGTTCAGACCATAGCCCGTACGATAAAAAACAGCCGAGTATGTGCCCTGTCTCGCGCTTTGGAAAAAGATATCGATGCAGCGGCTCAGTCACTGTCGGTTGCCGAACAGTTCCGTATTCATACTTTCATCTCCACTTCGACCATACATGTTGAAAGTAAGCTGAAACGTTCTTTCGATCAGGTATTAGAGATGGCGGTTGGCGCCATCAAGTATGCACGACGATTCACCGACGATGTCGAGTTCTCCTGTGAAGATGCGGGTCGCACGCCTATCGACAACCTATGTCGCATGGTCGAAGAGGCGATTAAAGCGGGCGCCAGGACAATTAATATTCCCGATACCGTAGGTTACACCATACCGAGCGAATTCGGTTCCATCATAGAAACCTTGTTTAATCGGGTTCCTAACATAGATCAGGCGGTGATCTCGGTTCATTGTCACGATGACTTAGGCATGTCTGTCGCTAACTCGATCACCGCTGTGCAGCATGGTGCACGCCAGATCGAATGTACGGTCAATGGCATCGGCGAGCGGGCGGGTAACTGTTCTCTGGAAGAGATAGCCATGATCTTGTCTACCCGTAAGGCAAAACTTGGTTTCGAAACCGGCATCAATGCCAAAGAGATCCATCGTACTTCAAACCTAGTCAGCCAGTTGTGTAACATGCCGGTACAGGCAAATAAGGCGATAGTCGGTGCTAATGCATTCACTCATTCATCGGGTATTCATCAAGATGGCATGCTTAAGTCACAGAATACCTATGAGATCATGACGCCAGAGAGCATAGGGCTACCCCGTAATAATCTCAATATGACTTCTCGCTCGGGACGTCACGTGATTAAGCATCGCATGGCCGAGATGGGTTATGGCGAGAGCGATTACGATATGGATACCTTGTATAACTCCTTCGTTGAGCTGGCAGACAAGAAGGGTCAGGTATTTGATTATGACCTAGAGGCACTGGTCTTTATTGAGGCTCAGGTCGATGAGGACGCGCATTATAAATTGCAGCAGCTGGTGGTCCATTCTGATTCTACTCAAGGCAATGCAACTGCGACGGTTAAAGTTGAAATCGATGGCAAGACTGTCACTGAGGCGGCCACGGGTAACGGTCCTGTGGATGCTGCGTATAATGCCATCGCCCGTGCGAGCAAGTGTGAAGTGAATATTACCAGCTATAAGCTAAGCGCCAAGGGTGAGGGACAAGATGCCCTGGGTCAGGTAGATATTGAGGCGAGCTATCAGCAGCAGAGCTTCCATGGCGTCGGGCTGGCGACCGATGTGGTTGAAGCTTCGGTTCAGGCGCTGATACATGTGATGAACCTGACTTGGCGTGCAGATAAAGTTGCCGATTGTAAAGAGAAAATTCAGCAGAAGCGTAGCGAGTTAGGCGGCGTATAAAAAAGTTATCAATTATTCGAATAGTAAAATTAAAGAGTTGGGAGTAAGTGTCGTATGAGTTATCAAGTAGCTGTATTAGCCGGAGATGGAATTGGACCCGAAGTGATGGCCGAGGCGCGCAAGGTGCTGGCCGCGGTCGAGAAGCGTTTCGATCTCTCAATCGAATATAGTGAATATGATGTTGGGGGCGCGGCCATCGATAATCATGGTTGTCCTCTACCAGAAGCGACTCTAAAAGGTTGTGAAGCGGCCGATGCCGTACTGTTTGGTTCAGTTGGCGGTCCTAAGTGGGAGCACTTACCGCCAAACGATCAACCTGAGCGTGGCGCGCTACTGCCTCTTCGTGGACACTTCGAGCTTTTCTGCAATATGCGTCCGGCTAAATTACATACGGGCCTCGAACATATGTCGCCACTGCGTAGCGACATCTCAGAGAAGGGCTTCGATATTCTTTGTGTGCGTGAATTAACTGGCGGTATCTATTTCGGTAAGCCTAAGGGTCGTCAGGGCGAAGGCGAGAATGAAGAAGCATTCGATACCATGAGATATAGCCGCAAAGAGATCAGGCGCATAGCTAAGATTGCATTCGAATCTGCCCAGGGTCGTCGCAAGAAAGTGACTTCGGTCGATAAGGCTAACGTCTTGGCTTGCAGTGTACTCTGGCGTGAAGTCGTCGAAGAGGTCGCTAAGGATTACCCGGATGTCGAACTTGAACACATCTATATCGATAACGCCACCATGCAGTTGTTACGTCGTCCAAATGAATTCGATGTCATGCTCTGCTCTAACCTGTTCGGCGACATCGTCTCGGATGAGATTGCCATGTTGACCGGTTCTATGGGTCTGCTGTCATCGATTAGCATGAACAGTGAAGGTTTCGGCATGTACGAGCCTGCTGGTGGCAGTGCGCCGGACATCGCCGGTCAGGGAATCGCTAATCCGGTGGCACAAATTCTGTCAGCCGCCTTGCTTTTGCGTCATAGCCTGAAACTCGAAGATGCTGCCCAAGCGATAGAAGCCGCCGTGAGCAAGACACTGAGAGATGGTTACTTAACTGGTGAGTTACTGCCTGCAAGCGAGCGTAGCCAGGCTAAATCTACCAGTCAGATGGGTGATTATATTGCTCAAGCTGTTGCCGAAGGGGTTTAATATATGACTAATACTTTATACGAGAATGGTATGAGGGATGGTTGTACTGTCTCAGTTATTGCATTAACTGTAGGGGAGGCGTAGATCATGGCTAAGACTTTATACGAGAAGGTATGGGATGCACATATCGTCGTTGAGAATGAGGGTGAAGCGCCGCTTATCTATGTAGACAGACATTTGGTCCATGAGGTGACATCACCTCAGGCATTCAGTGGTTTGAGGGCCGCGGGTCGCAAAATGCGCGCGCCAGGGAAAACCTTCGCAACCATGGATCATAACACCTCGACTAAGAGTGCAAGCCTGGATGCTTTGAGCCCTATGGCTCGAATCCAGGTAGAAACACTGCAGGATAACTGTAAAGAGTTTGGTGTGCGCCTCTATGACATACATCATAAGAACCAAGGTATAGTGCATGTGATGGGGCCTGAACTTGGCATCACCATACCCGGCGCTGTTATCGTATGTGGTGACTCTCACACCGCCACTCACGGTGCATTTGGTGCACTGGCGTTCGGTATAGGCACGTCTGAAGTTGAGCACGTGATGGCGACGCAAACCTTGCGTCAGCTAAAAGCTAAGACGATGAAGATTGTGGTGCGTGGGCATGTCGCTGTCGGGATCACAGCCAAAGATATCGTGCTTGCCATCATAGGCAAGATTGGCATGGATGGCGGCACGGGTTATGTCGTTGAGTTCTGTGGTGAGGCTATCGAAGCCCTAACCATGGAAGGTCGCATGACTGTGTGTAATATGGCCATTGAGATGGGGGCTAAGGCGGGAATGATTGCGCCGGATGCTACCACTGTCGAATATATGAAGGGGCGTGAATTTGCACCCAAGGGCGAAGCTTGGGATCAAGCTGTAGCGGATTGGGCCGAATTAAAAACTGATGAAGATGCAGTTTTTGATGCGACAGTTGTGCTCGAGGCCGGTGATATAGCGCCTCAGCTCACATGGGGAACAAATCCGGGACAAGTCGTTGCCATCGATGGCGTCGTACCAAACCCAGCAGATGAGCAAAACGCTACGGTTAGACACAGCATCGAAAAAGCGCTCAAGTATGTGGCGCTTTCAGCCGGGACTAGTATGACTGATGTGAGTATCAACAAGGCCTTTATCGGTTCATGTACTAATTCTCGTATCGAAGATCTACGTGCTGCGGCTGCACAGGCTAAGGGCCGTAAGGTTGCCGATGGCGTGATTGCGATTGTAGTACCAGGATCAGGTTTAGTTAAAGAGCAGGCGGAGGCCGAAGGACTGGACAAGATCTTTATCGATGCGGGATTCGAGTGGCGTCTACCGGGTTGCTCTATGTGTTTAGCGATGAACGATGATCGTTTAGAGGCAGGCGATCGTTGCGCCTCAACCAGTAATCGTAATTTCGAGGGACGTCAGGGACGAGGTAGTCGTACTCACCTTGTTAGCCCGGCCATGGCCGCAGCGGCGGCTATCGCTGGTCACTTCGTCGATATTCGCAAACCTTACTAGGAGCACCGAGATGTATGAATTTTTTATAGCCGATGATGTCGTCGCTATTCACAGAGCTTACTAGGAGCACAGAGTAATGAATCCATTTACCTCACACACTGGGCTTTCGGTCATGATCGATAGCGCTAATGTCGATACCGATCAGATCATCCCTAAGCAGTTTCTGTCTAAAGTGACTCGCGATGGTTTTGGTGTACACCTCTTCCATGATTGGCGTTATTTGGACGAGGCTGGCGATCAGCCAAATCCAGAGTTTAGCCTCAACTTTCCCAGATATAAGGGCGCATCGGTTCTCCTTACTAAGGAAAATTTTGGCTGTGGTTCTAGCCGTGAGCATGCCCCATGGGCGTTAGCCGATTTTGGTTTACGCGCCATTATCGCACCAAGCTTTGCCGATATTTTCTATGGTAACTCTATCAACAATGGCCTACTGCCGGTGCGTTTGACTGATGTCGAAGTGCAGCAGTTGATGGATGAGGTTGAGGCACAAGAGGGCGCCGAGATCACAGTCGATCTTGAGGCTTTAACTGTCACATCTCCATCGGGGGCTAAATTTAGTTTTGAGATTGAGACTTCGGCTCGACATAACCTACTAAATGGCTTGGATGCTATTGGTTTGACTTTAGGTTATGTCGATCAGATTGCGGCTTATGAAGCTAAACTCCCAAGCTGGAAGCTGTAAGATTTTTTAAGCGTACATTTGTACTTAAGTGTTAAGAATCTAGAGCCGGATGAACAAGTGTTTATCCGGCTTTTGTTTTAAATCGTAACCAACTAGCTCCATCCTATTGAAAATATGATTGTTTTATTTTTTCTGTGAACTGATTCAAGGTTTTGTTATTTCTTCTAGTGATTTTAACTACCAGAAGATTTCTATTTAAGCTAACGTGTGTAAGTCGCTATAAATTTCATTGTCTATTGATTTATATGGTTATTTATAACATTCTCCCCATGAAATTCATCTCCAATGGTGACGCTGTCTCGTCATAGTTGACTTGCAGACTGTTTTAAATAGCCATTTCATCTTAATAAATACTGAATACCTCGGCATATCCAGTTAATTACTCTGAATTATCTCTCTTGCTTGCAAAGATATTCTGCATAAGTACACTCCAGATGCTAAAAATCGAGCTATTACTCTAAAGCTGATGTCGATTAAGAAAGATAATAATTATGGGAATAAAAACTAAGATGATGAACAAGCGCATAATATCTCTGGCCGTGACTGGGGTGCTCCTGGGAAGTGTATCTCATGTACAGGCGGCAGGTTTTCAATTAGCCGAGTACTCAGCCACGGGTCTGGGCCGTGCTTTTGCCGGTGAAGCGGCTATGGCCGATAATGCATCCACTCAGGCACGTAACCCTGCCATGTTGACCTACCTTGAAGGGACGAGTTTCTCTGCAGGTGGCATCTATGTGATGCCAAACGTAGATGTGACTGGTGATATCTCTATCGCTTCTCCGCTGTTCGGCTCACAGGCGATGACGATGAATGCCGATGCCATAGATGTTGCCGATAATGCTGTGGTACCTAATTTTTATTTTTCTAGTCAGATTAATGATAGCTGGACCTGGGGGATGGCGATTAACTCTAATTACGGTTTGACGACTGAGTTACCAGCCGATCACGCGGCGGCCATCTTCGGCAGCGAGACTTCGGTGACTACTGTCGAGTTTAATCCCAATATTGCATACAAGATCAATCAAGCATTCAGTGTCGGTGCAGGACTGAGAATCGTATACGGCGAGGGAAATATCGGCGCATCGGCTCCTGGCTGGATCGATGGATTGAAGGCTCACCCTTCGCTGCCAGCAGACGTCGCAGAGGCTCTACCAGCTGGTGGTACCAGCCTTAAGAGCATGGAAGGTGACGATATTGCTATGGGTTGGAAAGTTGGCGCCAGCTGGCAGATAAATCCTGCACATCGTCTGGGTTTCGCCTATCACAGCGGTGTTGAGCTAGAACTTGAGGGCTCGGCTTCGGGTCTGCTTTATACTGGCGGGCAAGATGTCGATATTGAAGGAAACTTGCCACTGGAGTTACCAGCATTTGCTGAGCTGGCTTCTTATCACCAACTCAGTGACAACTGGGCCATGCATGCCAGTGTTAACTGGACGCAATGGAGTGTCTTCGATGAATTAGTCGCTTATTTCCCGGGTGACGTTAAGCCTGTGGGTGGATTGGAGTCAGATCTTGTTAAAGAAGAGAATTTTAAGGATAACTGGCGCTTCGCATTGGGCTCTACATATCAGTTAGATAACGAATGGCTTTTACGCACGGGTATCGCCTACGATAATACCGCAGTGGATGATGAATATCGCACCATGACTATTCCGGATTCTGATCGTTTGTGGCTCAGTGTCGGTGCCGGTTATCAAGCCTCTGAAAATCTGACTGTAGATTTTGCTGTGACTTATATTAAGGCTTACGGTGATGCACCGATCAATGAGTCGATGAATCTAATGGATCTGGCTCAGGTGAACTTCGATGGTGAAGCTGTTGGCGATGTCTGGTTAGTCGGTATGCAATTAAGTTACAAGCTATAATCCACTTAGCTTAGTTGTGAAGCTGTGGGCTATGTCTGGCTAATCGGGTTAGTTTATATTCAGTTCAGTGACTCGATGTAGCACTAAAGGCTTACCTAAAGCTGGATAACAATGCCTCACTTATGTGGGGCATTGTCGTTTCTGTCGTATTTGACTATATTTTGTTAGTAAAATGAACTTCATAAGATTATATTCATCTAATACGATGAACTTAATCTGTGATCTATTTTAGATCGGCAACTACCAAACAAGAGGTGTGATATGAAGCCCTATCTACTTGCGGCGACCCTGTCTTTACTTCCTTTTACCGCAATGGCCAATCAGACCTCTACTGAGATTGTCGAAGGATTTATCGCAGCCTACAACAGCCATGATGTCAAACAGATGCTGCAATACACTACAGATGATGTTCGTTGGATGCATGTTACCGGGACCAAGGTTGAGGTCGAAACCTCTAGCCAGAAAGAGTTTGCGGCCGCGATGGCGGATTACTTTGAGACATTGAAAGATGCTAATGCCACTATTCTTCAGATGATCGATTCGGGCAATTATGTCAGTACTGTGGAAAGGGTGACCTGGGACAATGATGGTGAGCAACTGAGTCAGTGCAGCATCGGCAATTTCCATATTAAAAATGGCAAGTTGGCCGAGTTTTGGTATCTGCCAGCTCATGCCTGTGATGAAATCACGGTGGAAGCCAATGCTGAAGAGCCCGAGTCAGCGAATACTGTGGAACCAGAAACAATAGTGGAACCCGAAATAGGAGTGTTACAGGAGACTCAGCAATAACCTGTATGGTTATGATTGAGAAATACTAGCCAACAATAGGAAAAAGTTGTGACCAAGAAATATGTGATTGCGTTAGATCAGGGGACCACGAGCTCAAGAGCTATCGTATTTGATCATGATGCCAATATTGTTGCCATGTCTCAGCGCGAATTTACTCAAGTATACCCTCAAGCGGGCTGGGTTGAGCATGATCCTATGGAAATATGGGCATCCCAAAGTTCGACCCTGATCGAAGTGCTCGCCAGAGCCGATATTCATAGTGATGAAGTGGCCGCCATTGGCATAACTAATCAACGTGAAACTACGATCATATGGGATAGAAAAACAGGTAAGCCGGTATACAACGCCATTGTTTGGCAATGCCGTCGTAGTAGTAGTATCTGTGATGAGCTCAAGTTACAAGGCTTAGAAGAATATGTACGCGAGTCTACCGGGCTTCTCTTGGATCCCTATTTTTCAGGCACTAAAATAAAGTGGATATTAGATAATGTTCCCGGTGTCAGAGCTCGGGCGGAAAAAGGCGAGCTCCTGTTCGGCACTATCGATACCTGGCTGGTGTGGAAGTTGACCGAGGGCAAGGTTCACGTCACAGATCCGACGAATGCGAGTCGCACCTTACTATTTAATATTCATACTCAGCAATGGGATCAAAAGTTACTCAAAGCACTCGATATACCCAGCTCTCTATTACCCGAGGTTAAACCATCTACTTGTATCTATGGTAAGACAAGAATTGCAGGGGAAGGTGGGGAGATAGATATTGCAGGAATTGCAGGTGATCAGCAATCGGCCTTGTTTGGTCAGCTCTGTATCGATGAGGGCATGGCCAAGAATACCTATGGCACTGGCTGTTTTCTGCTGATGAATACCGGTAAACAGGCGGTGCGATCTCAACATGGCTTGTTAACCACTATAGCCATAGGTGCCAAGGGGGAAGTCAATTATGCCCTGGAGGGAGCCGTGTTTATGGGGGGGGCGACTATTCAATGGCTCAGAGATGAGCTTGGCCTTATTCGTGATGTCCAGGATACCGAATACTTCGCTTCTAAAGTAGCAGATACCAATGGTGTTTATTTGGTCCCCGCTTTTGTCGGTTTAGGTGCGCCTTATTGGGAGCCAAATGCGCGTGGTGCCTTAGTCGGTTTAACACGAGGCTCCAATCGTAATCACATTATCAGAGCCGCACTAGAGGCTATAGCCTATCAGAGCCGCGATCTTCTCGAGGCGATGACTAAAGACAGTGGAGTCATGTTAAAACAGCTTAACGTCGATGGTGGCGCCGTTGCTAATGACTTTTTAATGCAGTTTCAGGCAGACATAAGCAACGTAGAGGTGCATCGTCCGGTCGTCACCGAGACTACGGCAATGGGAGCTGCTTTTTTGGCTGGTTTGGCTGTGGGGTTTTGGCAGTCTACGGCTGAGCTGAAACATAAAGCAAACTTAGATAAATCCTTTAGTCCTGATATTTCTGCCGAGGCTAGAGAGAGTCTTTACCTCGGTTGGAAAGAGGCTGTTTCTCAAGTTACGTCAACCAAGGCCTAGCTGAAAATGATCTTGCTGTTATTAGCTATGGGGGCTGATTAAATATCGATATCAATTCTGGGGAGTGGTGAGTTCACCGCTTCATGTTCGGCGAGATCTCTGCTTGTTTTACGTTCTCTTTCACTTGCTTCATTTTTTTCAGAGTCACTGCGGCGATCGCCACGAAATAGACCTTCACGTCTATCTTCCTGTGATTGTCGTCGTTCAAGACTCGACTGCTCCGATTGTGGGGTCTCATGATCGTCGGCAGCAATACTCGCGCTATTGTCAGCTTCCTCGACCATCAAGCGTTTACGTTTAATGCTTAGCTGAATGGGGCGTGCAAGCATGGCATAAAGGCTATCTAAACCAACCATGATATCTCCTGTTAAGTACTCCTACTTAGTACTATCGGCAGTTTCTGCTCGATATTTAGTCATGCTTAAGTGTTAAAGTTGGTTCTTACATAATAGACCAATGATTAATCTTTGTTTATCTGAGCTTCTTCATTCATAAGTATTTTGATGAGATACGATGTAAATAGCGCTCATAAAATCGAATCGGAACGCTCAATTTCCAACTGAGTCGAATATTTCTGGGATTTCCTACCACTTTTCACCTCTAGTATTCGACATTAGTTTCCTCTTCTGTCTGTTTTTTCAACTCTTTAGGGTTCTAGATCCACTTTCCTCCATCTAGTTTCGTCAACTCAATCATTTTTTAAACATGCTGCTAACCCGCTTGAGTACTGGATTTTTAAATAGGTGGTGCTCTTGACAAGTCTTGTGTTCTGTCTCTAGAATTAGCAATTGTGGGAATTTGTGGATATATGTGGATCATTTACTGACAGCAAGGACAAGCTAACGTGTTTCGTGGTGCGAGTGCTATAAACCTTGATACAAAAGGCCGGATCGCTATCCCTAAGCGTTACCGTGAGCCATTACGTGCCGAATATCATGGTCAGTTAGTGATTACTGTTGATTTTCAATCATCATGTCTTCTGCTGTATCCATTAGATGAATGGAACAAGATTGAAGCAAAACTGCTTCTGCTTTCCGATACCCAAGCTTCTGAACGAGCTATGAAAAGATTGCTATTAGGCTATGCACACGAGTGTGAGCTAGATGGTAACGGTAGGTTATTACTTCCTCTGCCGTTACGTCAATATGCGAATTTAGATAAACACGCAATGTTAGTGGGTCAGTTAAACAAATTTGAGCTCTGGGATGAGGCTGCATGGCAGCAGCAGATAGAGCAAAGCCGAGAGACGATTCGTAGCGAAGAGTTCGCCAACAATGAACGTCTTGCCGATTTCTCACTGTGATCAGTGACGCAAAAATAGATAGAAGATACTAATGAGCCAAGAATTTTCACATTTATCAGTACTGCTTTCTGAAACGGTTGCAGGCCTGAACATAAAACAAGATGGCATCTATATCGATGGCACCTTTGGCAGAGGCGGGCATTCTCGTGAAGTGTTGAAGTACTTAGGTGAGAATGGTCGTTTAATTGCTATAGACAGAGATCCACAAGCCATTGAGGCTGCTAAGCAGTTTGCCGACGATAACAGGTTCAGCATAGTGCATGGTGGTTTTGGTCAACTGGCTACTTATGTTGAAGATCTTGGCTTGAAGGGCAAGATAGATGGTGTATTGCTCGATTTTGGTGTTTCATCACCCCAACTGGACGATGCTGAGCGTGGATTCAGTTTCTTAAGAGATGGTCCACTAGATATGCGTATGGATAACTCTCAGGGGGAAACCGCTGCAGAGTGGATCGCCCGCGCCGAAATTGAAGATATGGCTTGGGTATTTAAAACCTATGGTGAAGAGAAGAATTCTCGTCATATCGCGCGTTGTATTGTGGCAGATCGTGAAAAGACTCCTTTCTTGAGAACCAAGGAACTGGCGGACCTTATCGCTAGGATCTGTAAGAGTAAGGAACGCAATAAGCATCCAGCCACACGAGTATTTCAGGCCATACGCATCTACATCAATAGTGAATTAGAGCAGATCGACCAGGCATTAGAGGGCGCACTTGTCGTGCTGGCACCTCAGGGACGTTTATCGGTGATCAGCTTCCATTCTCTCGAAGATAGGATGGTGAAACGCTTTATCCGTCGCCATACCCGAGGGAAAAGTGTTCCCCATGGCTTACCGATCACAGAGGCCGAACTCGATAAAACGCGTTTGTTGAAGGGCATTGGTAAGGCGACCAAGCCTTCTACCGAAGAAGTTGAGATAAACAAGAGAGCCCGTAGTTCTGTTTTGCGAGTCGCAGAGAGATTAGAGTATTGATAATGGGTGTGGAAGCAAATGCTAATACCTGGCTCATTGGATATAAGCATGCGTAGCAGGGAGTGCTGATATGGGGCAAGCTCAGCTTAATCTGACTCGAATCGTCTTACTCGATCTTTGGCATCATAAGTGGGTATTACTGCTTGCGGCGGCAGTGGTTGGTAACGCGATCACCATTGTATATACAAGCTATGTGAGCCGTAAATATATCAGCCAATGGGATCAGATGTGGCAGGAAAGAGATAGGTTAGATATCGAATGGCGAAATCTATTGCTCGAAGAGCAATCTCAGTCTGAACATAGTCGAATTACCCGGATTGCGAGTAAACAGTTAGACATGAGTCGGCCATTGCCTAAGGAAGAAGTTGTGGTAAGGATACCGTGATAATAATCCCGTTTATATATTGAAAATGTATAAACATTCACAGCTACAAACAATCAAGGATAGGTGATAACAAGAGTATCATGAGGAAGAACAAGCAGGCTAAAAGGAAGCAAAAACCACAGCTCATTCACTGGCGTTTATACGTAGTGGTAGGGTTCGTCTGCCTGTTATTCACCAGCTTGATTGGTCGTGCCGCCTATATTCAAATTATTGAACCTGAAAAGTTGCGCCATGAAAGTGATATGCGCAGCTTAAGAACGACCAGCAGAGAGGTTCAGCGGGGACTCATTACCGATCGTAATGGTGAAATGTTGGCTGTCAGTGTACCTGTGAAAGCCGTGTATGCCGATCCTAAAGTGGTTTACGACAAAAATGGCTTTGCCGATATGCGTCTTTGGGAGGCGTTAGCCGATGTACTCCATGAGCCCGAAGACAAGATTTTAAGTCGGGTTCAAGCCAATCCCAAGCGACGTTTCACCTACTTGAAGCGTCAAGTGACTCCAGCTGTTGCCGATTACATTAAAAAACTCAAATTGCCCGGGATATATCTTAAAGCCGAGTCGCGCCGTTATTACCCCACCAGCGAAATCACCGCCCAATTGATCGGCATTACTAACATAGATGATGTGGGTATCGAGGGGATTGAAAACACCTATAACGATTGGTTGACGGGTACTCCTTCGAAACAAAAGGTACGTAAATCCCGAGATGGACACGTAGTTGAGCGCCTGGACATGGTGCAAGAAGGTGAGAGTCCCAATGACTTGGTTCTGAGTATAGATCAGCGTATTCAGCAATTAGCCTATCGAGAGATCAAGCGTGTCACTGAGATCAATCAGGCTACGTCTGCCTCGATAGTCGTCATCGATGTGAACACAGGTGAAGTATTGGCTATGGCAAATACCCCATCCTATAACCCTAACTCCCGAGACAACTTACAAAGTTATCGTATGCGTAATCGTGCGTTAACCGATGCCTATGAGCCGGGCTCAACAATTAAGCCTTTTGTGGTCGCTGCAGCATTAGAAGCGGGCACAATTGACAAGGACCAGATCTTTAAGACCTCACCGGGACGTATTCGGATCGGCGGTAAGATAGTGCGTGATGGCAGGAACTATGGCGACCTTTCCTTGGGTGAAGTATTGGTTCATTCCAGCAACGTAGGCATGACCAAGATAGCCTTATCTATGCCGGTGCAGGAACTATTAGGCTATTACCAGGCCATGGGCTTAGGCAATTATTCAGGCATTAATCTTGCGGGTGAGAGTACAGGCTTACTTCATGACCGTAGACGCTGGTCTGAGTTTGAACGAGCGACGCTTTCTTTTGGTTACGCTCTCACAGTGACTCCGTTACAGATCGCAAGAATGTATGCCATGTTGGGCGGTAAAGGTGTCTTGTACCCATCTTCTATCTTGAAGCTCAAGAAGAAGCCTGAGGGGGTACAGGTGATATCTCCGGAAGTTGCCCAGCATGTGATGGAGATGCTGATAGGCGTGACAGAGGCTGGTGGCACAGCCAGGAAAGCGCATATTGAGGGCTATCCAGTTGCGGGCAAGACAGGTACGGCGCGAAAAGCCGTTGCCGGCGGCTATGGTGAAGACTATGTCGCCCTATTTGCCGGCGTCGCCCCTGTGCATAACCCAAGACTGGCGATTGCAGTCGTGGTGAATGAGCCCAAAGGAGACAGGTATTATGGTGGCGATGTGGCCGGTCCCGCATTTGCTAAGGTGATGTCTGGCGCATTACAGATGCTGAATGTGGAGCCTATTTCCTCGAAAGAAAAAGTACGTTTAGAAAGTCATGTCAGGAGAACAGAATAATGCGGCTAAGTGATCTTCTAGCGCCTTGGTTGCATTACTCAGGGCTGGAATCATTCAATAACATATTATTGGACAGCAGAGTGATTGCTGTCGGGGATCTATTTATTGCGGTCCCTGGACATCTTGTCGATGGCAGAAAGTTTATTTGTGCTGCATTCGAACGAGGTGCGGTGGCAGCCTTAGTCCACACGGATGACCCTGCCGAACATGGTCAGCTCAAGCTTGAAAAAACGGACTCACCTCAGGTGTTGTTTTTCCAATTAAGCCAACAGTTGTCGGCAATCGGAGCACAAGCTTATCCATTGGGGGCACTGAGACTCAAACTCATTGGTGTCACCGGAACTAATGGTAAAACATCCATTACTCAATTGATGGCTCAGTTAGTCGCTCTTTTAGGCAAGCAAGCTTCCTTGATGGGCACTTTAGGTAATGGTTTATGGGGGGACTTAGTCGACAGTGGCAATACCACTGCCGATCCCATCACTATTTTCGCCCAGTTACAGGCTTTTAACCTGGCGGGTGCCGACTTGTGCGCCATGGAAGTATCCAGCCATGGTCTTATTCAGGGCCGGGTTGAAGCCGTTCCTTTCGATGTCGCCGTGTTTACTAATTTGAGCCGAGATCACTTAGATTACCATGGCACTATGCAGGCTTATAGCGACGCAAAGAAAAGGTTATTTAAGTTTCCATCCTTGCAAGGCAGCTTGATAAACCTCGATGATGAAGTCGGACGTCAGTGGCTCTCTGAGGAGCAATCGGCTAAGCACCTTGGTTTCAGTATCTGTTCGGCACATGCCGAAGCCGCGAGTATATACACCCAAGATAACCATCAACACCATCAAGGTGTCACGGCGACCCTTGTCTGGCCCGAGGGGCAGGCTAAGTTGGCGTCACCTCTGTTAGGTTCTTTCAATCTCTCCAATTTAGTTGCAGCACTGGGTGCCTTATATTTGATTGGCTACGATATGCAGGCCATGGCGGCCATGGCGCCTCAGCTAAAACCTGTCGCGGGAAGGATGGAGCGTTTTACCACTGAAAATGGTGTGACCCTAGTGGTTGATTATGCCCATACCCCGGATGCTATAGAGCAGGCTCTCAAGGCGTTGAGAGGCCATTGTGAAGGTCAGTTGTGGTGTTTATTTGGCTGTGGCGGCGATCGCGATAAGGGTAAACGGCCATTGATGGCTCAAGCTGCCGAAGTCTATGCAGATAAGGTGATGGTTACCAGCGATAATGCCAGAAGTGAATCTCCTGAAGTCATCATCGAAGAGATATTAGCGGGTTTGAATGCCCCAGAGCGAGTGCTAACTCAAATGAATAGGGAGAAAGCCATCAGACAAGTTGTCGCCTTAGCTAAGCCTGGAGATCTCGTCTTGCTGGCGGGGAAAGGACATGAAACCTATCAAGAAATAGCAGGCGAACGCTTGGATTATGATGAGAGAGCATTAGCGAAATCACTGGCGGGAGAGCGGATATGATCCCATTGAACTTGTCAGGTATATGCCAACGCTTGAATGCCAGGCTAGTGGGCGCAGACGGTGAGTTTCGTCATGTTTCCAGCGACAGCCGAGCTATCCCAGCGCAAACTCTTTTTATCGCATTGAAAGGCGAGAAATTCGATGGGCATGATTTTGCGGGCACGGCAGTGGAAAATGGCGCAACAGCCTTGTTGGTCGATCACGAATTACCACTGAACATTTCTCAACTGATCGTTAAAGATACCCAGAGGGCGATGGGAGAGCTGGGAGCTCACCTAAGAGAGCTTATCCAGCCCAAATCAGTTGCGTTAACCGGTTCAAATGGCAAGACTAGCGTTAAGGAGATGGTGGCGACTATCTTATCTCAAAGGCACAAGGTCTTGTACACCGCTGGTAACTTCAATAATGAAATTGGCGTGCCTTTGACACTCTTACGCTTAGAGGCCGATGATGAATTTGGTGTGTTCGAGTTAGGCGCGAACCACAAGGGGGAGATCGATTACACCTCTTCCTTGGTAAAGCCTGATGTGGCCTTAGTCAACAATGTAGCGTCGGCGCATCTGGAGGGCTTTGGTTCTCTTGAAGGCGTTGCCAGTGCAAAGTCTGAAATATTTAATCATTTAGCATCGACTGGGACGGCAGTGATTAATGCCGACGATCAGTTTGCATCTGTAATGCTGGCAGCATCGATGAGTTTTACTCAACTGACGTTTGGAGTCGAGTCAGAAGCTGATATTCAAGCATCTGATCTTGAAGCCGATTCAGTGGGGTGTTACCGCTTCAAATTGAGTTACTTGCAAGAGACTGTTTTTATCGCTCTGCCACTATCTGGACGTCACCAGGTGAGTAATGCCCTAGCCGCTACGGCCATCTGTTTATCTTTTGGATTAACGCTAAATGAAATAAAATTAGGCTTGTCACTTCTAGTGCCTGTCAAAGGTAGAATGCTGCCCACTCAATTGGGGCGGGTCCGTGTGATCGATGATAGCTATAATGCAAACCCTGCTTCAGTCACCGCTGCAATCGACTGGCTTCAAGAAATTGAAGGTCATCGCTGTTTAGTGCTGGGTGATTTGGGAGAACTGGGCGACAATGCGGCCCTTTTGCATACTGAACTAGGCGAGCTGACAAGACAAAGAGGCCTGGATTCGCTGTTTACCTTAGGTGAGCTCAGTGCTAATGCGAGTCGTGCCTTTGGGGGCGATGGCCATATTAGCCTCGAACGTTTGGTAGAAGATTTAATAAAAAATATTAAGCTGTTACAAGGTGATGTAACTGTTTTGGTCAAAGGATCACGTAGTGCCAGAATGGAGCGCGTGGTCGAAGCTTTAATACTTGCCTACGGGCGCGGGGAGTTTGTTTAATGCTGGTGTATCTGGCGGAGTATTTAACTCAGTTTTATTCTGGGTTTAACGTTTTTTCTTATGTCACTTTCAGAGCCATCTTAGGTCTGATGACCGCTTTGGTCTTCTGCCTTTGGTGGGGACCTAAAATGATCGAGCGTCTACAGACGCTGCAGATTGGACAGGTTGTGCGCAACGATGGACCAGAATCACACTTTAGCAAGAGTGGTACGCCAACCATGGGCGGTATTCTGATCTTGGCTGGTATTTTTATCAGTGTATTGCTTTGGGGAGATCTGGGCAGTCGATATGTTTGGGTCGTGTTGTTCGTATTGGCAAGCTTTGGTCTCATCGGTTTCATCGATGATTATCGTAAAGTGGTTCGTAAAGATACCAAGGGATTGATTGCAAAGTGGAAATATATTTTGCAATCAATAGCGGCCATAGTGATCGCATTTTACCTTTATGCCTCTGCAGATACTCTGGGTGAAACCCAACTCGTGGTGCCATTTTTCAAAGATGTTATGCCGCAGATGGGAGCTTTCTTCATTGTTTTAGCCTACTTCACCATCGTAGGCTCGAGTAATGCAGTGAATTTAACCGATGGGTTAGACGGTTTGGCGATCATGCCTACTGTCATGGTTGCGGCTGCGTTTGCCCTGATTGCCTATCTGTCTGGTCACGTACAGTTTGCTAACTATTTGCATATCCCTTATCTGCCAGGGGCCGGTGAGCTGGTCATTGTCTGCACCGCGATTGTGGGTGCGGGTCTTGGGTTTCTCTGGTTTAACACTTACCCGGCACAGGTCTTCATGGGAGATGTTGGATCCCTTGCTCTGGGGGCCGCATTGGGAGCCATCGCAGTCTTAGTTCGTCAGGAGATCTTATTGGTCATCATGGGGGGGTGTTCGTGATGGAAACTGTTTCGGTGATTCTACAGGTCGGATCATACAAGCTTCGTGGTCAGCGAATCTTCCGTATGGCACCTATCCATCATCATTATGAATTGAAAGGTTGGCCCGAGCCCAGAGTGATCGTTCGATTCTGGATCATCTCACTGTTCTTGGTTTTGCTTGGCCTTGCCACGCTGAAGTTAAGGTAATTGACTATGGAACTGCACAATTCGCACTTAGTTTTAGGATTGGGAGCCACTGGGCTCTCGGTTGTGCGCTATTTGTGCCAGCAGGGGATCACACCTCTAGTCATGGACACTCGTGAGGAACCTCCAGGGGCCAAGCAGCTAGCGCTCGAATTTCCTGAGGTGAACTTAATTACCGGAGGCTTCGATTGCCGCTATCTGGTGCAGGCCAGTCAAATAGTGATTAGTCCAGGCATAGCCATAGATACGCCTGAGATCCGTGCAGCAATAGACATGGATATCGAGGTTATCGGTGATGTCGAGTTGTTCGCACGAGCAGTTAAAGATAGAAGCCCATGCGTCATAGGGATCACAGGCTCGAATGGTAAGTCAACGGTCACAACATTAATGGGCGAGATGGCTAAAGCCGCCGGCCTTAATTATGCACTGGGTGGCAACATAGGGATCCCGGTTCTGAACCTATTACAGAGTCCAATCGATCTTTATATACTCGAGTTGTCCAGTTTTCAACTAGAGACAACTCATAGCCTGAATTGCATTGCGGCGACTTGCTTAAATATCAGTGAAGACCATATGGATCGTTATAGAGATCTAGAGGCTTACAGGCAAGCTAAGTTGTCCCTCTACGATCAGAGTAAGAGAGCCTTGTTTAATCGTGAAGACTCCCTGACTCAACCCAATGACCCAATGAACCAAAACAGCTTCGGTTTAACGTCGCCAGTAAACGACGAATGGGGCGTTAAGGATGGCAAGATAGTCCATGGGACAACCGAGATTGTCTCATTACATGATGTTGCGATCGTCGGCAGTCATAATCATGCCAATTTAATTGCCGCCATGGCTCTGGCTTATCATGCCGGTATAGAAAAAGAATCCATGATAGAAGTGGCTAAACACTTTACTGGCCTAGCTCACCGATGTGAGCTAGTGGCAAATATAAACGCAGTCTCTTACGTCAATGATTCAAAGGCGACGAATGTCGGTGCTACGGTTGCCGCGTTGCAAGGCTTGAGTGAGCATTTAGGTGACATCATTCTGATTGCCGGTGGCGATGGCAAGGGGGCCGACTTTAGCCCATTGGAAGCTGTATTAGATAAGGTTACTCACCTCATTACCTTGGGTAAAGATGGCGATGAAATTGCGGCACTAAAAGATAATTCCAAGCGAGTCGACTCGATGGCCGATGCCGTCAAGCAAGCTGCTGGTTTGGCAACGGCTGGCGACATTGTCTTATTGTCTCCGGCTTGCGCGAGTCTGGACATGTATAAGAATTTTATGGCTAGAGGCGATGATTTTCGTGAACAGGTACAGGCGTTAAGCGCCAAAAACTTAGATCCTGAGGCTGTCACGGATGCCTAGCCAAGAGAGGCAACTTAACTTGTTTGGCTCGTCTGTTACATGGCGTTGGCTCAACTTGTTTAAAGACAATGAGGCTCCAGGCACACAGCTGTATGATCGTGCCTTGCTGTTCTCTATCCTCGCATTGATAAGTTTTGGTTTTGTCATGGTGATGTCGGCCTCTATGCCTGAGGCGCAGAGCCTGACCGGTAATCCTTTTCACTTTGTGATCAGGCATATTGTTTATCTTATTGGCTGCGTGGTTATTTCCGCCGTGGTGCTGCAGATAGAGATGAGTCACTGGCAGAAGTTTAGTCCCATGTTACTGCTTATCGTAGGAATCATGTTGGTTGCGGTTTTGCTGGTAGGGACCACAGTGAATGGGGCTAAACGTTGGTTAACGATCGGGCCGATTAGAATACAGGTAGCTGAGCTGGCCAAGTTTGCATTCGCTATCTATATGTCTGGCTACCTTGTGAGGCGCCATGAAGAGATTAGAGAAAATGCCAAGGGCTTCTACAAGCCTATTGCCGTGTTTGCGGTATATGCGGTGCTTATCCTGTTGCAGCCGGATTTGGGTACGGTCGTAGTCCTGTTTGTGGGCACCGTTGGCTTGCTATTTTTGGCTGGAGCTCGACTGTTTGATTTCTTCGCCCTGATTTTGACCGGAGTGTTGGCGTTTGTGGCCTTGGTATTATTGGAGCCATATCGAATGCGCCGGGTGACATCTTTCTTAGACCCCTGGCAAGACCCGTTTGGCAGCGGTTATCAGTTAACTCAGTCTTTGATGGCCTATGGCCGTGGCGACTGGTTTGGGCAGGGCCTGGGGAATAGCATTCAAAAGCTCGAGTATCTGCCAGAAGCACATACCGACTTTATTTTTGCTGTGATAGGTGAAGAGTTGGGTTTTGTGGGCATTATTGTAGTCCTGTCTGTGTTGCTCTTTGTGGCGTTAAGAGCGATTAGGTTAGGTAATTTATGTATCGCGATAGATAAAGCCTTCGAAGGTTATCTCGCCTATTCCATCGGGATCTGGATCTGTTTTCAGACGGTTGTGAATGTGGGAGCGAGTATCGGCATGTTACCGACCAAGGGCTTGACCTTGCCATTTATCAGTTATGGGGGCAGTAGCCTCTGGGTTATGACAGCCGCAGCCATGATACTCATTCGCATCGATCATGAGCGGCGTTTGAGTTGTATCCAGGCAGTACAAGGAAAAATTAATTAATGACAAATGTCTCCGCAGATAAACGTATCTTAATCATGGCCGGTGGTACAGGTGGCCATGTGTTTCCTGCGTTAGCGGTCGCCAAATTCCTAAGCCAAAAAGGCTGGAAGGTAAGGTGGCTGGGTACGGCCGAGCGCATGGAAGCTCGTCTAGTGCCTCAGCATGGCTTCGATATTGATTTTATCGATATCAAGGGTGTCAGAGGCAACGGACTAGTGCGTAAGTTAGCCGCGCCATTTAAGGTGATGCGCTCTGTGATGCAAGCGAGGGAAGTGATACGAGAGTTTAAGCCGGATGTAGTCTTAGGCATGGGTGGTTTTGCCAGTGGGCCAGGAGGGATTGCAGCGAGACTGATGGGAATACCTCTGGTGTTACATGAGCAAAATGCCATCCCCGGGATGACTAACAAGTTGCTGTCTCGTTTTGCAAGCAAGGTTTTATGTGCCTTCGAAGATACCTTTGAGCAGGTATCGGCTCAGGTCGTCGGTAATCCGATACGTAAAGAGTTGGTTGAATTAGGCCTATCCGCAGAAGAAGACTGCGTCGAAGATGCATTAAAAGTATTAGTCGTTGGCGGGAGTTTAGGGGCGAAAGTATTTAATGATCTTATGCCCGGAGTGACTGACGCTGTGAGTAAGACTCACTCCATTACTGTCTGGCACCAAGTGGGTAAAGGCAATCTGGTATCGGTAAAAGGTGAGTACCAGCATCTAGGTCAAGACGGAAGCGTCATCGTCGCCGAATTTATTGACGACATGGAAGCTGCATATCGTTGGGCTGATGTCGTGTTATGCCGGGCTGGAGCCTTGACGGTATCAGAGTTAGCCGCCGTCGGTTTACCCAGCATACTAGTGCCTTACCCGCACGCGGTCGACGATCATCAAACAAAAAATGCTCGAGTGTTGGTGAATGCCGGGGGCGCATTTTTACTGCCTCAGACCATTCTGGATGCCGACAAATTAATTAATAAGTTACAGATATTAGCCTCCGACAGAGCCGAGCTTTGTCATATGGGCGAAAAAGCTAAAGATGTTGCTGTTATTGACGCCACCGAAAAAGTGGCTGAGGTTTGCATCGAGTTGGCACAGAAGGATTGAGATGAGTAAGAGTAAAGAGAAATATTCACAGTTAAGAAGCATCATTCCTGAGATGAGACGAGTTAAGCATATCTATTTCGTCGGTATCGGTGGTGCAGGCATGGGTGGAATAGCCGAAGTGCTGGTCAATGAAGGCTACCGCCTATCCGGTTCTGATATTGCCGAGAATCCTGTCACTGACAGGCTGAGAGCTTTAGGCGCTCAAATTTATATCGGTCATCAAGCAGAGCAAGTTCATGATGCAGATGTTGTGGTGGTATCGACCGCCATCGATGCAGAAAACCCTGAGCTAATCGCGGCGAGAAAGTTGAGAATACCCGTTGTTCAGCGTGCAGAGATGTTGGCTGAGTTGATGCGCTACCGTCACGGGGTTGCCGTTGCTGGCACCCACGGTAAGACCACGACAACTAGCTTGATTGCCAGTGTCTATGCTCAAGCCGATCGAGATCCCACTTTCGTTATCGGTGGTCTGCTTAATAGTGCAGGAACCAATGCGAGGTTAGGCCATAGTCGTTACCTTATTGCCGAGGCTGATGAGAGTGATGCGAGCTTCTTGCACCTGCAGCCCATGGTTAGTGTGGTGACAAACATTGAAGCCGATCATATGGACACCTATGGTGGAGACTTTGAGAAATTAAAATCCACCTTCATAGATTTCCTGCACAACTTGCCATTTTATGGTGTCGCAGTGATGTGTATCGATGATCCGGTTATCCGTGAACTGCTGCCTAAAGTAGGCCGGAAAATTGTCACCTACGGTTTTCATGAAGATGCAGATATTCAGGCATTAAACTTTGTTCAGCAAGGTTATCGCAGCCACTTCACACTCAGACGAGATGGTCTGACAGACATAGAAGCGATGGTAAATTTACCTGGTGAGCACAATGTACTCAACGCACTGGCGGCGATAGCAGTGGCTACCGAAGATGAGATAGAAGATGAGGCAATTGTGCGTGCCTTGGCTGAGTTTCAAGGTATAGGGAGACGCTTTCAGCAACTGGGAACTTTTGCTACTAGCAAAGGTGAGGTGATGTTAGTCGATGATTATGGTCACCACCCTAGTGAAGTCGCTGCAACCATCAAGGCGGCAAGGCTGGGTTGGCCAGATAAACGTCTTGTCATGATCTACCAGCCACATAGATATAGCCGCACTCGAGACCTTTATGATGATTTTGTCGAGGTGCTATCTCAAGTCGATAGCTTAATCTTGCTCGATGTGTATGCCGCAGGCGAAGCCCCTGTACCGGGAGCCGATAGTCGGGCATTATGTCGCTCCATTCGCCTGCGCGGGCAGCTGGAGCCAATTTTTGTTGCCGGAGCAGAGCAGCTGCTTAGCTTATTACCGGATATTCTACAAGGCGGTGACTTGTTGCTGACTCAGGGGGCTGGCAATATCGGCGCCTTATCAAAGTTGATTGCTCAAACAAACTTAGGTTTTGATACTGCGAGTTTAGATGCAGGAGAAGTGTGATTATTTACTGTATATCATTGAAGGTGATAGAGGTTTTGACCCTGAGCATAAGGTCTATATAATGACCGGTTTTCCGTGGCGTACTGATGAAAGGCATTCACACCGAAAGAAAGAGAGAAGGTGGGGTGCTCGTGTCTTGGGGTGAGGTTGGTAGCCGTTGGAAGGCTAAGCTGTTGCAGATGGATTGGTACCTTTGTTTTGGGCTGATATTTCTTTTCCTTGTCCTCATAGGTTTATCTATGGCTGCTTGGAAGTTGAATTTGATACTCAATGATGCGGACGCCCTGCCTATTGAAGCCGTTGCCATTAAAGGGGATCGAACGCATACCTCAGACGAGGAGATACAGACGGCCCTGCAGGACTTGATGCAAAGAAGCTTTTTTTCTGCCGATGTGAATCAAGTTCAGGAAGCATTAGAGGCATTGCCCTGGGTTTATCAAGCGTCAGTGAGACGTGAATGGCCTGCTAAATTGAAAATCTATTTAGTCGAGCAAGATGTGGTCGCCCATTGGAATGGTGATGCCTGGCTTAACAATCTTGGGGAAGTGTTCGATGCTCCTCAAAAAGAGGATATTGGTCCCTTACCAAGATTGGCAGGTCCTGAAGATCAGTCTAAGATCGTGTTGACCACGTATCGGCAAGTGAGTGAGTTACTGAACATTAATGGCTTTGACTTAGAGGGATTAAGTTTGAGTCCTAGACATGCGTGGCATGGTGTCCTAGGCAGTGGAATCATGCTAGAGCTAGGTAGAGAAGATAAAATGGCCAGGATACAAAGGTTTATAAACGTGTATCCGACGCTGATTAAGCAAGATAAAGACGTTGCTAAGGTAGATTTGCGCTACGACACCGGATTAGCCGTGGGTTGGGTTAACGCACAGAAGAGAGCCAGTAAATAATGACCAAGAATCAAGATAGAAACCTGATCGTTGGATTAGACATAGGAACGTCAAAAGTTGCTGTGATTATAGGTGAAGTGCTGCCCGATGGTGAGATAAGTGTCGTCGGTTTGGGGACCCACCAATCCAGAGGCATGGATAAAGGTGGTGTGAATGACCTTGATTCAATTGTACGCAGCGTCCAGCGAGCCTTAGATCAGGCTGAACTGATGGCAGATTGTCAGGTCTCGTCTGTCTACTTGGGCATCTCTGGTAAGCATATCGCATGTCAAAATGAAAATGGCATGGTGTCAATCAATGATGAAGAAGTCACCCAAGACGATGTCGATAACGTTATCCATACGGCTCGTTCGGTGAAGATACCGACAGAGCGTCGTATTTTACATGTGTTACCGCAAGAGTACGCCATCGATGTCCAGGATGGGATTAAAAGCCCTATTGGCATGTCCGGTATGCGCATGGAAGCTAAAGTTCATATCGTCACATGTGCCAATGATATGGCGAAAAATATAACTAAGAGTGTCGAGCGTTGTGGTCTTAAAGTCGATGATCTCGTGTTCTCGGCGATTGCTTCAGCCGACTCGGTATTGACCAATGATGAAAAAGATCTCGGGGTCTGCCTGGTCGATATCGGCGGTGGCACAACCGATATCACGGTATATACCAATGGTGCATTGAGGCATTGTGCGGTTATACCAGTTGCGGGGAATCAGGTGACTAATGATATCGCCAAGATTTTCCGTACGCCTCTGGCCCATGCAGAGCTGATAAAGGTTCAATACGCTAGCGCTCGAAGCGCAATGGTAAGTCGTGAAGACAGTATAGAGGTCCCATCTGTAGGGGGGCGTCCGTCTCGAACAATGTCGAGACACACCTTGGCTGAAGTGGTTGAGCCTAGATATCAAGAGTTGTTTGAGTTGGTGTTGAAAGAATTACGTGATTCTGGTCTAGAGGACCAGGTCGCTGCTGGTATCGTTCTCACTGGTGGAACATCTTCCATCGAGGGGGCAGTGGATGTGGCTGAGGCTACATTCGGTATGCCGGTAAGAGTAGCAAACCCACTACCTGTGAAGGGCTTATTCGAATATGTTGATCAGCCCATATATTCGACAGGTATTGGCTTGTTACACTATGGAGCAAGAAGGTTGTTTGAACGTCAGTTTGAGCGTCCTGAGCGACAAGGGGTAACCAGCATTTGGAATCGGGTTCAAAGTTGGTTTAAAGGTGAATTTTAATACCAGGTTAGTACATTAACTTAGTGTTTGATTTGGTATTTCATATATAACGCAGGCAAAACGGAGAGAAGACCATGTTTGAGATCATGGACAGTCATACAGATGAAGCGGTGATCAAGGTCATCGGTGTCGGTGGCGGTGGCGGAAACGCAGTAGAGCATATGGTTAAGCATAACATCGAAGGTGTTGAGTTTGTTGCTACTAACACAGATGCGCAAGCACTGAGAAAGTCGTCTGCTGGTACAACTATTCAATTAGGACGCGATGTCACTAAGGGTTTAGGCGCCGGAGCTAATCCAGAAATAGGTCGTTTGGCGGCAGAAGAAGACAGAGAAAATATCAGAAATGCTCTTAAGGGCTGTGACATGATTTTCATTGCTGCGGGTATGGGCGGTGGAACGGGAACAGGAGCCGCACCAGTAGTCGCAGAAATAGCCAAAGAAGAAGGGATCTTAACGGTTGCTGTCGTGACCAAGCCGTTTCCTTTCGAAGGTAAGAAGCGTATGGCTTATGCTGAACAAGGCATCGAAGAGCTGGCTAAGCATGTGGATTCACTGATCACAATTCCTAACGAAAAGTTGCTTAAGGTCTTGGGGCGCGGCACATCACTGTTAGATGCGTTTGCTGCGGCTAACAATGTACTTCTTGGTGCCGTTCAAGGCATTGCCGAGCTTATCACGCGTCCGGGTTTGATTAACGTCGATTTTGCCGATGTGAAGACTGTGATGTCTGAGATGGGCAACGCCATGATGGGTACTGGTGTCGCCAGTGGTGAAGACCGAGCCGAGGAGGCCGCCGAAGCTGCTGTAGCCAGTCCATTGTTGGAAGATATCGATCTGGCTGGAGCCCGTGGTGTATTGGTTAACATCACAGCGGGTATGGATATGAGCATAGAGGAATTTGAGACCGTGGGTAACCATGTCAAAGCTTATGCTTCTGATAACGCTACCGTAGTCGTCGGTGCGGTTATTGATCCAGAAATGAGTGATGAGCTACGTGTTACTGTAGTTGCTACTGGTATAGGCTCAGAGAAGAAGGCTGATATCCAATTAGTGACTAAACCTGCTCCTCGTCCTGAGTCCGTCGTGACTCCCGAAGTACGTACAGAGCCGCAAGGTGACGAATTGGTCCAGCCTATGGTTAGCGGCAATGTAGTTCCTGTGGCGCAGACTGCAGCAGCCCCAGCATTAAGGAATGAAACTGATTACTTAGATATTCCCGCTTTCTTACGTAAACAGGCTGATTAAGCTATTCGTGTAGGCTGGTATTAATTAAATTTTGCTGCATGTTCTACAGGTGATTTTTGGTTAATCTACAAAGGTATGCTAGCATATTCGACCAGCCACGCCTGAATCTAGTGATTCAGGGGGATAGGTTGAGTGCTTTTTTTGTTGATATATACAGGTAAGACTATGATTTTTCAAAGAACTGTTAGAGAAATGGTAAAAACTACCGGCGTCGGATTGCATTCCGGCAATAAGGTGACTTTGAGCATCAAGCCTGCACCAGTTAATTCGGGTATCGTACTAGTGCGCACAGACTTGGAGCCTGCAGTTTCTATCCCTGCTAAGGCGGAACTTGTCCGTGAAACCACTATGTGTACGGCACTAGTGAATGACGATGGCATTCGTATATCAACGATCGAGCACCTATTTGCAGCGCTTGCGGGACTCGGTATCGATAATGCGATTATTGAAGTCGATGCGCCTGAGATACCTATTATGGATGGCAGTGCAAGTCCATTTGTTTTCTTATTACAATCAGTAGGAATTCAAGAGCAAACCGCGCCAAAGAAATATTTAAGAATCAAGAAAAATATACGCGTTGAAGACGGTGATAAATGGGTAGAGTTAAAACCTTATAAAGGCTTCAAAGTAGATTTTACTATCGACTTTGATCACCCGGAAATTGCGCGTAGTAAGCAGCATATGGTGATGGATTTCTCATCTTCAGCCTTTATTCGTGATATCAGTAGGGCGAGAACTTTTGGGTTCATGCGTGATATTGAGTATTTACGTGCTAATAATTTAGCGTTAGGCGGCAGTATGGAGAATGCCGTTGTGCTTGATGAATATAAAGTTCTCAACCCCGATGGCCTGCGTTATGAGGACGAGTTTGTTAAGCACAAAATTTTAGATGCATTTGGTGATTTGTATGTTGCAGGCTATGCCATCGTCGGTGAGTTCTGCGCATACAAGACCGGGCATGCGCTAAATAATCAATTGGTACGTGCTCTATTGGCTCAACAGGATGCCTGGGAGTTAGTCAGCTTTGAAAAAGAAGACGAAGCTCCAGTGAGTTTTTCGGTTCCTAGCGGTGCAGTATTTGCCTGATAGTGAACTAAGATTGTCTTGAACGACTGGCTAAAGCAGCCAGTCGTTTTAGTTTTATCCCTAAAGATCCTTCCGTATGTTCAGCTAGTGCCTCTATGTGTTCTGCAGCTGCTTTAGTGATTTTGTTGTTATTTGTTTTGGGTTTTGTTGCATACAAAAACAGACTCGGGTTGACTTTAACTTCGATAGCGGACAGCATGGGTAACGTTTCGGCTTGAAGCTGTTGCAAAATCTTGGCTTTTTGGAAGTTTATTCTTGCAGCCCATGCAGCAGTTGTCGTTTCGATAACTAGAACACCCTGACGGAGATTGGCAACCTTGAGCTGCTGTGACACTGGACCAGTCAGCACTTGTTTTACGTGATTATCCAAGTGCAACAGAAGTTCTGCTTTTTCAGCTATCTCAGGGAATTTCCCTTGCTGATGCAGTAATTGGCTTAGGTCTCTAGGGGGCTTTTTCATATGATAATAAAATGGCTTAATTAGGCTATGAGTGTAACAGTTTTTATTCAAGGTCGAAACGGCGCCACAAGATGGCAGCCTGGTAAACGTTGGCTATTATTGCCCGTTCTGTTGCTCGCAGCCGGAACTGGTTTGTATCAGCACAACGCCAAACAAATTCAGCAACAGCAGACTAATATCGATAATGAACGTGTTGCTCGTGAAGAGCAGAAAAAAGAACTTATCGAGCTTAAAGGGGCGACTGAATCACAACTAGCCATGCTGGTAACTCATGTTGCCCGTATGCAAGCTAAGGTGACACGTCTCGAAGCACTTGGTCTGCAAATCGCTAAGAACAATCAATTAGAAGATCAGTTTGATTTCTCTTCCGAAGTCGGTGTCGGGGGCCTGAGTGATTTGGGTGCCAACATCGAACTCGATCAACTTATTCTGGATATGGATAAGTTAGTGTCACGAATAGATAATAATAATGCTCAACTTTCAATACTTGAAACTGTCTCATCTAATCTCCATATAGATGAAGAGCGTTATATATCTGGGCGTCCCATCCGTAAAGGTTGGTTATCGTCGCCCTACGGTTTACGAAATGACCCTTTTAGTGGGCGCAGAACGATACATAAAGGTATCGACTTCGCTGGCAAAGAGGGCACCAAGGTGGTTGCAACTGCAGCAGGAGTGATCACTTGGGCAGGAAAAATGTTTGGGTATGGTGAGTTGGTAGAAATAGACCATGGTAATGGTCTGCGAACTCGCTATGGACATAATAAATCTCTGTCAGTAACTGTGGGTGATGTCGTCGCCAAAGGCGAAGGTATTGCGCTTATGGGGAGTACTGGTCGTTCGACTGGACCTCATGTGCATTACGAAGTGTTGCGGGGTGGGCAACAGATAGATCCACAGAAGTTTGTCTACCGCAAAGCAAGTTAACTTAATAATCGGCTTCCAGACTCGACAGGGACTAGGCCAATAACATAAAAAGTGGTTCAGATGTTTGGTAAAATACTGACAAAATTATTTGGTAGTCGCAACGATCGTACACTTAAGTCTCTTAGCAAGGTTGTTACTGAGATTAATGCTCTCGAAGAAGATTATGAAAAGTTAACTGATGATGAGTTAAAGGGGAAAACCTCGACTTTTCGTGAACGTTTAGATACGGGGGAATCATTAGATGATGTTTTGCCAGAAGCGTTCGCCGTTGTTCGTGAAGCATCTAAGCGCGTATTCGATATGCGCCACTTCGATGTACAGATGCTCGGCGGCATGGTTCTAGATAGTAATCGTATTGCTGAGATGCGTACCGGTGAAGGTAAAACCTTGACGGCGACACTACCTGCTTATTTGAATGGATTAACTGGTAAAGGCGTACATGTCATTACGGTTAACGATTATCTCGCACGTCGTGATGCCGAAAATAACCGTCCACTTTTTGAGTTTTTAGGCTTAACCGTTGGCATCAACGTAGCAGGCTTAGGCCAGCAAGAGAAGAAAGATGCATATCACTCAGACATTACTTATGGAACCAACAATGAGTTTGGTTTCGACTATCTGCGTGACAACATGGCATTTTCACCTCAAGAGCGTGTTCAACGCCCACTTCACTATGCCCTGATTGATGAAGTCGATTCGATTCTTATCGATGAAGCGAGAACGCCACTGATCATCTCTGGCGCGGCCGAAGATAGTTCGGCTCTCTATACTAAGATCAACACCCTAATTCCACTGCTAGTCCGCCAGGATAAAGAAGATACGGAAGAGGTGATCGGCGATGGAGATTATTCTATCGACGAGAAAGCGAAACAAGTACACATGACCGAACGTGGTCAGGAGAAAGTTGAAGTTCTGCTTACCGAGCGAGGCATGTTAGCCGAAGGCGATTCCCTCTATTCGGCAGCTAACATTTCATTAGTGCATCATGTTAATGCTGCGCTTCGTGCTCATACACTCTTCGAGAGAGATGTCGACTATATCGTTCAGGACAATGAAGTCGTTATTGTCGATGAGCATACTGGGCGTACTATGCCGGGTCGACGCTGGTCGGAAGGCCTTCATCAGGCTGTTGAAGCCAAAGAAGGCGTCAATATTCAGAATGAAAACCAGACGCTGGCTTCAATCACTTTCCAGAACTTCTTCCGTCAGTATGAAAAGCTTGCGGGTATGACGGGTACCGCCGATACCGAAGCGTTCGAGTTTCAGCATATTTATAGTCTAGATACTGTTGTGATTCCGACCAATAGACCTATGGTGCGAAAAGACAATGCTGATTTGGTTTATCTAACGCCGGATGAGAAATATGCTGCAATAGTCGAAGATATTCAGGGTTGCCGCGAACGTGGTCAGCCTGTTCTTGTGGGTACCGTCTCAATCGAACAATCTGAACTTCTGGCTCGTCTGATGCAGAAAGAGAAGATTCCCCATGAAGTCTTGAATGCCAAGTTTCATGAGCGTGAAGCCGATATTGTTGCTCAAGCAGGAAGGACGGGAGCCGTTACCATCGCCACTAATATGGCGGGTCGTGGTACAGATATCGTCCTTGGCGGTAACTGGGCGATGGAGATCGAGGCGATTGAGAACCCAACTTCTGAACAGAAAGCTAAAATCAAGGCCGATTGGCAAATTCGCCATGACGAAGTCGTTGATGCCGGTGGATTGCATATCTTAGGTACCGAGCGTCATGAGTCACGTCGTATCGATAATCAGCTGCGTGGACGTTCGGGTCGACAAGGTGATGCAGGTTCTTCGCGTTTTTATCTTTCAATGGAAGATAGCTTAATGCGTATCTTTGCTTCCGAGCGTGTTTCTTCGATGATGAAGAAACTTGGCATGGAGCAAGGTGAAGCAATTGAACATCCTTGGGTATCACGCGCTATCGAGAATGCCCAACGCAAAGTAGAAGCTAGAAACTTCGATATCCGTAAGCAGTTACTCGAATTTGATGATGTAGCCAATGACCAACGTCAGGTCGTTTACGCCCAGCGTAATGAGTTAATGGATGCCGAAGATATTCAAGATACTATCGTTAACATTCAAGCCGACGTAGTTAATGGTTTAATCGATATGTATGTTCCACCTCAGTCACTAGAAGAATTGTGGGATGTGCCAGGCCTTGAAAAACGTTTGGAGCAGGAATACGCTATTAAAATGCCGGTACAAGACTGGTTAGATAAGGAAGATGATCTTCACGAAGAAACACTACGTGAGAGAATAGTAGATACCTGGGTGAAAGCTTATCAAGCAAAAGAAGAGACGGTAGGTGCACAGGTTCTGCGTCAGTTTGAAAAAGCTGTCATGCTACAAACTTTAGATGGGCTTTGGAAAGAGCACTTAGCTGCGATGGATCATCTGCGTCAAGGTATCCATCTTCGTGGTTATGCGCAGAAAAACCCTAAGCAGGAATATAAGCGTGAATCTTTTGAGATGTTCCAAGAGATGTTGGAGTCATTGAAGCATGACGTTATCAGCGTTATGTCAAAGGTACAGGTACAGGCACAGTCAGATGTCGAAGAGATGGAAGAACGCCGACGTCAAGAAGAAGCTAAGATCAGCCGAAATTATCAGCATGCTGCTGCAGAAGCGTTAGTGGGGGCTGAAGAAGCTCAAAATTTAGCTGAACATATTCCGACTGTACGTGAAGGTGCTAAAGTAGGTCGTAACGATCCTTGTCCATGTGGTTCTGGCCGTAAGTATAAGCAGTGTCACGGTAAGCTTACCTAGGTTAGTTAGTCTGGAAAGCAGAATGAATCTAAAGCCACTCATCTGAGTGGCTTTTTTATATTAAGCTTACTAGCAGGTTTTAAAGCGTATCAAAGAATATCGCCGACTTAATGAGCTAGAATGCACATTCTGTGGATAAATCTGGGGGTAAGCGGTGGTTTAATTGTGACTATCAGAAAAGATCGTTTTTATTTATAAAACTGCTTGCGATCATTCTCATACTCCCTATAATGCGCATCCACTGACACGGCAAACCAGTCCTACTAAACATTACGTTAAGTAAGACGCAGTTGAGTCAGGGCAACAAGTTAGCTTAGTTTTAGAATAGTTTTTAAGTTGTGTTAAACGCTTAAAAATCTTTTTAAAAAAAGCACTTGACGTCAACCTAGGAAAGCGTAGAATACGCCTCCTCAAGCCAGCGACCTAGCGTCTAACGGCGGTGCTACCAAGCACCAAGCTCTTTAACAATTTATCAAGTAATCTGTGTGGGCACTCACAGGTGTTGAGTTATTCGAAGCCATCTTACTTTGTAAGTGGCAGCAAATTTTCTCAATGAACTACTGAGTGACCATAGCAACTTTGGTTTCTACTTTCTTACTCTCACGAGCAAGCAAAGTAAATTCAAAGAAGCAAAATATGTAAGCTTCATTGACATTCTCTTTATAGAGGGTGGTTAATGAAAAACAGTATAATTCGTTGAGCCGATGTCATTGCCGAAAGGTAATGCATCAAAAAAACTTTAATTGAAGAGTTTGATCATGGCTCAGATTGAACGCTGGCGGCAGGCCTAACACATGCAAGTCGAGCGGAAACAGGAAGTAGCTTGCTACTTTGCTGTCGAGCGGCGGACGGGTGAGTAATGCCTAGGGAACTGCCCAGTCGAGGGGGATAACAGTTGGAAACGACTGCTAATACCGCATACGCCCTACGGGGGAAAGGAGGGGACCTTCGGGCCTTTCGCGATTGGATGTACCTAGGTGGGATTAGCTAGTTGGTAAGGTAATGGCTTACCAAGGCGACGATCCCTAGCTGGTCTGAGAGGATGATCAGCCACACTGGAACTGAGACACGGTCCAGACTCCTACGGGAGGCAGCAGTGGGGAATATTGCACAATGGGCGAAAGCCTGATGCAGCCATGCCGCGTGTGTGAAGAAGGCCTTCGGGTTGTAAAGCACTTTCAGCGAGGAGGAAAGGTTGTAGTTTAATAAACTACAGCTGTGACGTTACTCGCAGAAGAAGCACCGGCTAACTTCGTGCCAGCAGCCGCGGTAATACGAGGGGTGCAAGCGTTAATCGGAATTACTGGGCGTAAAGCGTACGCAGGCGGTTTGTTAAGCAAGATGTGAAAGCCCCGGGCTCAACCTGGGAATTGCATTTTGAACTGGCAAACTAGAGTCTTGTAGAGGGGGGTAGAATTTCAGGTGTAGCGGTGAAATGCGTAGAGATCTGAAGGAATACCGGTGGCGAAGGCGGCCCCCTGGACAAAGACTGACGCTCAGGTACGAAAGCGTGGGGAGCAAACAGGATTAGATACCCTGGTAGTCCACGCCGTAAACGATGTCTACTCGGAATTTGGTGTCTTGAACACTGGGTTCCCAAGCTAACGCATTAAGTAGACCGCCTGGGGAGTACGGCCGCAAGGTTAAAACTCAAATGAATTGACGGGGGCCCGCACAAGCGGTGGAGCATGTGGTTTAATTCGATGCAACGCGAAGAACCTTACCTACTCTTGACATCCACGGAATTTTTCAGAGATGAATTAGTGCCTTCGGGAACCGTGAGACAGGTGCTGCATGGCTGTCGTCAGCTCGTGTTGTGAAATGTTGGGTTAAGTCCCGCAACGAGCGCAACCCTTATCCTTATTTGCCAGCACGTAATGGTGGGAACTTTAGGGAGACTGCCGGTGATAAACCGGAGGAAGGTGGGGACGACGTCAAGTCATCATGGCCCTTACGAGTAGGGCTACACACGTGCTACAATGGTCGGTACAGAGGGTCGCAAAGCCGCGAGGTCAAGCTAATCCCACAAAGCCGGTCGTAGTCCGGATCGGAGTCTGCAACTCGACTCCGTGAAGTCGGAATCGCTAGTAATCGTGAATCAGAATGTCACGGTGAATACGTTCCCGGGCCTTGTACACACCGCCCGTCACACCATGGGAGTGGGCTGCACCAGAAGTAGATAGCTTAACCCTTCGGGGAGGGCGTTTACCACGGTGTGGTTCATGACTGGGGTGAAGTCGTAACAAGGTAGCCCTAGGGGAACCTGGGGCTGGATCACCTCCTTACCTATACGACTAACTCAATATTTGCTGAGTGTTCACACAGATTACTTGATAGAAAGAAAGAGCAAAAATATACGTGTCTGTTTAGACGACGTTAATTTGCTTCAAGACAAGGTGCTTGAGGAATGAAAGAGGGAGTGTAGTTCACTACATGACTGATTGAATGACGAAAGGTACGCAGTATTGAAGTAAAGAAGCAAGTATAAATGGGTCTGTAGCTCAGCTGGTTAGAGCGCACCCCTGATAAGGGTGAGGTCGGTGGTTCAAGTCCACTCTGACCCACCAAAATCTTTGTGTTACTGCGTTATGTAGTTCGTCGTTTAGCAGGCTAAACGTCCTCTCTACATACCTTGTTACACTCGATTTGGTAATGACTTAGTAATAAGTAAACGTATATATTTTGTTTGACTGCATGTAAATGGGGCTATAGCTCAGCTGGGAGAGCGCCTGCCTTGCACGCAGGAGGTCTGCGGTTCGATCCCGCATAGCTCCACCATTTACTTACTTTTCTAGCTGAATAAGTAGGTCATGCATATGGATAGAGATGCCAAAGATAAATGCAAAATTTATCTTTGGCTTTTTTAAGCCCGTTCTTTAAAAATTTGGAAAGCTGATAGTGTTAATGTGAAAGGGACTATTGTGAAAACTGCTTCGTAAGAGGTAAGGATTGCAGTGGTTAATAGCATTAGCGCGAAAAATAAATAATTGAGTTCTCAAACACTTAAATCAAGTGCCGAATTGCAGCGATGCAATTCAAGAGTATTCTTTTGGCGAAAGTAAACACCATTAGTTGCGATACAGTCCCATGTGGGTTGTATGGTTAAGTGACTAAGCGTATACGGTGGATGCCTTGGCAGTCAGAGGCGATGAAGGACGTAGTAACTTGCGAAAAGCGTTGGCGAGCTAGTAACAAGCATTTGAGCTAACGATGTCCGAATGGGGAAACCCACTCACATAAGTGAGTATCACTACATGAATACATAGTGTAGTGAGGCAAACCCGGGGAACTGAAACATCTAAGTACCCGGAGGAACAGAAATCAACCGAGATTCCCCTAGTAGCGGCGAGCGAACGGGGATTAGCCCTTAAGTCTATAGGGTGTTAGTGGAATGAGTTGGAAAGCTCAGCGGCACAGGGTGATAGCCCCGTACATGAAAACTAACTATAGATGAAAACGAGTAGGACGGGACACGTGACATCTTGTCTGAACATGGGGGGACCATCCTCCAAGGCTAAATACTCCTGACTGACCGATAGTGAACCAGTACCGTGAGGGAAAGGCGAAAAGAACCCCTGTGAGGGGAGTGAAATAGAACCTGAAACCGTATACGTACAAGCAGTGGGAGCGGTTCTTGAGACCGTGACTGCGTACCTTTTGTATAATGGGTCAGCGACTTACATTTTGTAGCGAGGTTAAGCGAATAGCGGAGCCGTAGGGAAACCGAGTGTTAACTGCGCGTTTAGTTGCAAGGTGTAGACCCGAAACCCGGTGATCTATCCATGGGCAGGTTGAAGGTTGAGTAACATCAACTGGAGGACCGAACCGACTTATGTTGAAAAATGAGCGGATGACTTGTGGATGGGGGTGAAAGGCCAATCAAACCGGGAGATATCTGGTTCTCCTCGAAAGCTATTTAGGTAGCGCCTCGAGCGAATACCATTGGGGGTAGAGCACTGTTAAGGCTAGGGGGTCATCCCGACTTACCAACCCTTTGCAAACTCCGAATACCAATGAGTACTACTCGGGAGACACACGGCGGGTGCTAACGTCCGTCGTGGAAAGGGAAACAACCCAGACCATCAGCTAAGGTCCCAAAGTTATTGCTAAGTGGGAAACGATGTGGGAAGGCTTAGACAGCTAGGAAGTTGGCTTAGAAGCAGCCATCTTTTAAAGAAAGCGTAATAGCTCACTAGTCGAGTCGGCCTGCGCGGAAGATTTAACGGGGCTAAGCAATACACCGAAGCTATGGGTTTGCTAGTTTACTAGCAAGCGGTAGAGGAGCGTTCTGTAAGCCGTTGAAGGGAAAGGGGTAACCCATCCTGGAGGTATCAGAAGTGCGAATGCTGACATGAGTAACGATAAAGGGAGTGAAAAACTCCCTCGCCGAAAGACCAAGGTTTCCTGTCCAATGTTAATCAGGGCAGGGTAAGTCGACCCCTAAGGTGAGGCCGAAAGGCGTAATCGATGGGAAACAGGTTAATATTCCTGTACTTCTGCTAACTGCGATGGAGAGACGGAGAAGGCTAGACTAGCGCGGCGTTGGTTGTCCGCGTTTAAGGTTGTAGGTTGTATTCTTAGGCAAATCCGGGAATACGCATTAAATTGCAAGACTGAGGACTGATGACGAGACCCTAAGGGGTTGAAGTAGTTGATGCCATGCTTCCAGGAAAATCTTCTAAGCTTCAGGTTAGTAGGAATCGTACCCCAAACCGACACAGGTGGTTGGGTAGAGAATACCAAGGCGCTTGAGAGAACTCGGCTGAAGGAACTAGGCAAAATGGTACCGTAACTTCGGGAGAAGGTACGCTGCCGGCGGTGATAGGACTTGCTCCTTAAGCTGCTGGCAGTCGCAGATACCAGGTGGCTGCAACTGTTTATCAAAAACACAGTACTGTGCAAACTCGCAAGAGGAAGTATACGGTATGACGCCTGCCCGGTGCCGGAAGGTTAATTGATTGGGTTATCTTCGGAGAAGCTCATGATCGAAGCCCCGGTAAACGGCGGCCGTAACTATAACGGTCCTAAGGTAGCGAAATTCCTTGTCGGGTAAGTTCCGACCTGCACGAATGGCGTAATGATGGCCACGCTGTCTCCAGCCGAGACTCAGTGAAGTTGAAATTGCGGTGAAGATGCCGTATACCCGCGGCTAGACGGAAAGACCCCGTGCACCTTTACTATAGCTTGGCACTGAACATTGAACCTACATGTGTAGGATAGGTGGGAGACTTTGAAGTTGGGACGCTAGTTCTGATGGAGTCAACCTTGAAATACCACCCTTGTAGTTTTGATGTTCTAACTCAGGCCCCTGAATCGGGGTTGAGGACAGTGCCTGGTGGGTAGTTTGACTGGGGCGGTCTCCTCCCAAAGAGTAACGGAGGAGCACGAAGGTTGGCTAAGTACGGTCGGACATCGTACGGTTAGTGCAATGGCATAAGCCAGCTTAACTGCGAGACATACACGTCGAGCAGGTACGAAAGTAGGTCATAGTGATCCGGTGGTTCTGTATGGAAGGGCCATCGCTCAACGGATAAAAGGTACGCCGGGGATAACAGGCTGATACCGCCCAAGAGTTCATATCGACGGCGGTGTTTGGCACCTCGATGTCGGCTCATCACATCCTGGGGCTGAAGTCGGTCCCAAGGGTATGGCTGTTCGCCATTTAAAGTGGTACGCGAGCTGGGTTCAGAACGTCGTGAGACAGTTCGGTCCCTATCTGCCGTGGGCGTTGGATGATTGAAGGAAGCTGCTCCTAGTACGAGAGGACCGGAGTGGACGAACCGCTGGTGTTCGGGTTGTTATGCCAATAGCATTGCCCGGTAGCTACGTTCGGAATCGATAACCGCTGAAAGCATCTAAGCGGGAAGCGAGTCCTAAGATGAGTCATCCCTAGGAATTTAATTCCTCTAAAGAGCCGTTCGAGACTAGGACGTTGATAGGCAGGGTGTGTAAGCGTTGTGAGGCGTTGAGCTAACCTGTACTAATGACTCGTGAGGCTTAACCATACAACCCAGATGGGTTTGTGTAGTTAGTGTGTGTATTACTTCATAAGCACAAAAGAATACGAACTTGATTTAAGTCGAACCTAATTATTTATTATTTAGAGAAATCTAGATACAGCTTTCTAAATTCTTTTACCTTTAGCTTTTTTAAAAAGCTGAAAGTAATCGTCAAATTAGTCTGGAAACCATAGCATTGTGGCCCCACCTGATCCCATCTCGAACTCAGAAGTGAAACGCAATCGCGCCGATGGTAGTGTGGGGTCTCCCCATGTGAGAGTAGGTCATTTCCAGGCGCTCATTAAGTGAAAAAGCCACCTGAATAAGGTGGCTTTTTTGCGTCTGGGATTTAATAAAGTTTGGCTGAATAGCTCGAACTTACCGGTACAGATATCAGGTGACTTATCCACTTAGGAAGGCATGAATGCCTACCCCCGATGTCGCCCCGCCGCTGAGCGGGCTCTCCCGCTACGAAACGAAGTTTCTCCGCGTTCAATTAGGGCTGAATACTACGTATTCAAATCGCCGTAATTTCACCCCCATGTGTCCACTTCGTGGACTACGAGAGTAGGTCATTTCCAGGCGCCTAATAGTCGATAAATCCCCAGCACCTAGTGTTGGGGATTTTTTCGTTTAACAGCTTTTGAAATGAGCTTCTCACATGGGGAATATAGATAGCGCATGCGCAGCATGCATCCTTTTATGTGCTAGTAGGGTGATATCGCTGCGTTCAGCAAACGAAGTTTGATGCTGCGGTAGAACGCGGAGGATTTATCCGAAGCTGGGCTATTGGAAGGCGCCTCCGCTTTTTGCGTCTGGATATTTTTAAATATAAATTCTATTGCCCATATCCAACGTCAATATAGGCAGGTGGCTTATCCACTTAAGCACGTACGTGCAATGCCTACTCCCCATGTGTTCGGCCTTCGGCAAGTATCATGACCATTTCAAGCTGGGCCATTGGAATTTGAAGGCACCTTGGTTGCAGGCTACAAAGGAACTAGCCTCGATATTCAATATCGACACTTCCGTATCTGTCCCATAGGGATACGAAGAATGTCTTTGAAGCGTAGGGAATGCTTATACCAATCGGTATAGGTTTATTCGGATAAGAGATCTACAAACCCATTAACGCTGACCTTGCTTAAACAAGAATGTACTAGGAATTTTGCCATGTCGACGGTATCAGCTTCAGCGTAGCATCTGAGTTCAGGCGCATTTCCGGAGGGGCGTAAGTGGATTATTCTGTTGTCGTTGAGGGTCACTCGTAAGCCATCGGTACAATCAAGGGTCTGAATTGATACTTCTTCAAATCCTAAGGCCTTGAGTAGTCGGTTAGGATTGTCTTGGCCTAGAGTCAAAATTATTTGGCTACGTTCCGTGGCAAAGTTTTTTATACGGTCGCTGTATGTCACTCTTTTGGGGAGGGAGTCGACTACGGCTGAAATAGTTTTATATTTAGCCTCTGCAAAAAGCATTAATGCTGGTAAGAGGGCATCTCGAGTCGGCAGGGCTTTAAGTGTATTTTGCTTGAGTCTTACATCACTGCCGAGCAAGAAGCCCCCGTTTGCTTCAAAACCTGCGATTGTTTCATAATTTTCTGCTAGAGCAGAAAACTCAGCAATAACATAGGGCGAGCCAATCTTTGTTCGTTTCACATGAGAGAAGTATGCACAACTCTCGATGGCCGTATTGCTATTAACAGGTATTGAGAGTGCCTCTATGTGTAATGCATTGGCACAGAGTAAGCCTAAAATATCACCCCGTAACCAAGTGCCATTCTCATCGGCAACGAGGGGACGGTCGCCATCGCCATCGGTTGAGAATATGGCATCGAGAGCATATTGTTTTGACCACTTGTTCGCTTTAACTATATCCTCATCGGATACTGCCTCGGTATCGATAGGCACAAAATCATCACTTCTCTCTAAAGCTATGACTTCGGCGCCCAGGGCCGAGAATATCTCAGAATATAAGTCTCGCCCAGCACTTGAGTGCTCATAAATACCAATACGCTTGCCTGTGAGAAGCGAAGCATTAAACAATGATATGTAGCGTTGGACATAAAGCCTTGCAGCACGCGGGTTAACAGCAAGGTTAGGGATGTCTTCTAAGGGGGAAAACTCTGCCCGAGTACACAAGATCTCTTGTTCATCAGATTTGCTTATTTCTCCATCGGGGCGATAGAACTTCAAGCCATTACGGTCAAATGGAATGTGGCTTCCGGTGACCATGATACTAGGTATATTATCTTGCATTGCAGCATATGCTAGTGCGGGTGTTGGAACTACGCCATAGTAAATAGCTTTGATACTCAAGTGTTCCAGTGCCTTGGCACAGGCCATTGCCATCCGAAAACTACTAGGGCGATTATCAATAGCGATGGCGACATGGTTGAAAGTGAAGGTTTGCCGCTGAGTCGCGACAAATGAGTGGGTGAAAGCCGCACAAACTTCATTGGTAAATTGAGTGACCAGCCCACGAGCACCGCTGGTGCCAAAGGCTATACCACTACTTTTAATTACATTTGAACTCAATAACATCAAAAATCCTATAGGTGAGAGTAAGCACTCTCCCATGAAGATGGTATGACTATTTCTTTATTTAGCGTCAATACTAGAGATTCAAATATTGAAGCTAAAGCTTAGAAAGCTGGCCTGTCGTTTACACCTGCTCATCTTTGCGGCCGTAGCGGTCTTCAAGGCGGACAATATCATCCTCGCCAAGATAGGACCCCGACTGTACTTCGATCAGCTCTAATGGGATTTTACCGGGGTTTTCAAGGGCATGGGTAGTGCCAATGGGTATGTATGTTGACTGATTTTCTGTTAGTAAGATCTCTTGATCACCGTTAGTCACTCTTGCAGTGCCGGATACCACGATCCAATGTTCGGCCCTGTGATGGTGCATCTGAACTGACAGTTTAGCGCCTGGGTTTACCGTGATATGTTTCACCTGAAAACGCTGACCGTAGTCGATGGAGTCATATTTCCCCCAGGGGCGATATACTTCACGATGGTGCTGCCATTCACTTCGTTGGTTTTCTTTTAATTGCTCAACAATCTGTTTAACTTGCTGAACTTCGGTCTGTTTTGAAACTAAAATAGCATCTTTTGTTTCAACGATTATCACATCTTCCAAGCCTACGGTAGCCACTAGCTTGTCGGTAGCGTGAACATAGGAATTTCTGGTGTCTATGCTTATCACATCGCCTTGAAAGGCATTACCGTTACAGTCCTTGTCTTTCACTTCCCAAAGCGCAGACCAGCTACCTACGTCACTCCAGCCACAATCCATGGGAACGACCACAACTTTATCTGAATCTTCGCTATTGCACAGAGGCTCCATTATTGCGTAATCGATAGAGTTATCCGGGCATTCCTCAAATGCGGCCTTATCCACTCGTAAAAAGTCGAAGTCATGGGCAGTATTAGAGATAGCTTTTTCACATGCTGCATAGATCTCCGGGCTATGAGTTTTAAGCTCATCTAAGTAGCGACTGGCTTTAAATAGGAACATACCACTGTTCCAATAGTAGTTCTTGCTATCCATATAGGCCTGAGCCCTTGCTAGATTCGGTTTCTCCACAAACTTTGCCACACAATAGCCTGCGCCTTTACCATAGGTATCGCCGCGTTTTATGTAGCCATAACCGGTTTCTGGCGCCGTGGGCACTATACCGAACGTAACCAGCTTGCCAGCTTGAGCAAATTCAGTGGCCGTTTTAACTGACTGACGAAACGCTCGTTCATTTTTAATCAGGTGATCGGCAGCTAACACTAACAATAAGGGATCATCATTATTTTTAATCGCGGTTAATGCCGCCAGAGCGATAGCCGGAGCCGTGTTGCGCCCTACAGGTTCAAGAATAATCCCGCTATTGGGGATCTTGTTGGCTCGAAACTGCTCTGCAACTGAAAACCTATGTTCTTCATTACAGATCACCATGGCAGGAGCATGTTCAATCCCCTTGAGACGCATAGCCGTGCTTTGTAGCATAGAGCTATCACCGTTTAAGGTGAGAAACTGTTTGGGGTACATTTGTCGCGACAAGGGCCAGAGCCGTGAACCTGCTCCACCTGCCATGATTACAGGTAAAATCATTCTTTCTCCAAAAATAATAATTAAATCTGTTTAATTAGAGTCACATGTTAAATTTATTATAGTTGCAGCATATTTTTTTTAGCATGCTTATTTTCATTTTTCGTCGCTAATATCTCACCAAGTGAGAAGCAGTGATTAATCTATCACTCAGTTTACTCTGCTTTAAGATTAGATTAATTAGAATCGAAGAATATGCGGGCCTGTATGGGCCATGTCCTATGGGTAAAGCAATGGCACCTCTATTATCTAACGGGTTACCGATGGTTTTACTGGTCAACATCCTTGATCTAGCTGTCATAGGCTGTGTGTAATTCATATTGAGGTGGATTAATTAAATTGTGACTATGAAGTATTGACCCTAAAAAGTGGAGTCGAGGCCGAAATGGTACGTGTGCATTATGTTATTCGCAAAGAGACGGTACATGAGCATGTATTCGAGTTCGAGGAGGTGAATGTGATATTGAGAAAACAGCAACAATGAATTTATTCAAGCATAGGTTTTTAGAAAGGAATGTTGAGACTCGGGTATTGCGATGGGTTTAGCTTAGGTGTTTTCACATGCCAATGCTTAAACAGCGGATCGAATACGCCTTGATGTAACAGTGTTGCTAGATGGTGATTGAATGATTTTATGGTGTCGTAGTCGTTGTACTGCATTTTAAAGCCAAGATAATAATGGGTCTTCTCATTACTGCTTAAGTAATCTAGATCTGAGATATTTAGTTGGATGGCGTAGTAAGCACCTACGTCTCTATTGACGAAGTAAGCATCGAAACGTCCAATAGCTAACATTCTTAGAGGTTGTTGATTTGCAGAGTTAAGCATGATGATTTTCATCGGTTCCAGCCCTAGTTGCTGTTGGTTAAGATCTATATTTAGCAAGGATTGGTAAGTATTTGAGGGGGCAAGGACACCTATGGATTTACTTGATAACTGATTTATTTTACTGAGGTTACTTTGCTTGAGAGAGTAAAATCCGTATTCAGTCTCAAGCATTGGTACTGAGAACCATATGGAGGTGGCACGCTCTTCATTCCAGCCCAAAAAATGTCCATTGGCTTGTCCGCTGTGAAAGGCTTTCTTCGCTCGTTTATTCGGGAGTAATTCAATCTCGCAGCCTTGCTGCCAGCTTTTACAAGCGAGTCTGGCTATTTCGACGAGAATGCCAGTGATCTGATTGTTCGAGTCCTGAAAGCTGAAAGGCGCAAATTCATGGCAGACGATCTTCAAAGGCTTAGCATCGACATTGGCGAGCAAGCTGGTGAGAGAGACAAGGAATATGAGGAAGTAGCGAAACATAGATAGCCAAATGATGAGCCTTAACTATCAGTTTAGTCCTTCTCTCTAGAAACGGTTTCTTACCTGGAAGCGCCATTCCCAGCTGTTTACTTCTACTCCTGAGGTGAAAGGGAGGGTGAGGTCTATGTGAGCCACGTTACCGTAACTCGAACGAGATGAATAGATTCTTGCGCCTATGCCTATGCTGCCTATTGGACCCGATACTTCATTATTTTCATCGGGTCCGCCAAAGGCTTGCCCTACATCGACAAAAGCAGCCCAGCCGAGTTCGGCGAGTTGATATAGGTTAATATTCGGGTAGTTACGCAGCTCTGTAGTAAATAACCATTGATTATCACCATGCTGGTAATTGTTAGGGTAGCCACGTGTGCCCGTGTCATCGCCCAGGGCAAAGGTCTTATCTAAATAGTTATTTCTAGATGTACTGAGCCTGGTCTTAACGTAAACCGTCCACTTTGGATCTATCTGATAGAAGTATTCCGCCATCATGTTGACCTTATAGAAGTCTTCTTGGCTGGTAGCAAACACCCCCGAACCGTCAAACTCCAGCAAGAGAAGCTCTGCATCGGCCTGATAGCCGTGGGTCGTTTTCCAGTTAAGGTGGTAGCCAAGGGCAGAACCGTCCCCGGTATCTTGGGTTTCCAGGCCCAATTTAAAGTAATGATGCCAGCCTAAGTTAAAGTCTTCGTTATAGTTGATGAGGTGGACATTGTTCAACACCTTGAAGTCATCTTGCAAATACTCATAGGCGAGCCAGGGGTAGAGGAAGTCCCGGTCTTGGGGATCTCTGAGTCGGGGTATTTTTCTGTGATGGCAAACAAGCTTTGATCTTGGGTGATACCTGTGATGATACGAGTGCGAGAGTTGTCACTCTTGCTCACCCGCCAGCCATACATCAGACTATTGAAGTCATGTTGCTGTTCAAACTCATTGATGTCCATGCCATTTTGCCTAAGGGTATCGATTCTGAGGTCGTCACTGTAGATAGCCGAATACATATCTTGGGTATCTAAGGTATAGAAGGGCTTGTTGAAGTAAAGCTGTGTCGCCTCCCCGTCACTATTGTCTTGATAGTTAAAGGCGACTTTTGAGTGTTTGATAAAACTATCCAGAGGGGCTTCCAGTGAGATTTTATAGCCGCTTCTATCGGCGTCAGATTTGTACTTAATCCGGGTACGTATACCGTAGCCAAGTAAGTTATCTTCCTTAATGCCTATGGAATATTTACTTTCACCGCCGCTATGACTCAGACTCATAGTCGGTAACAGTGACCAGTTATCCCAAGTTTCAACCAAGAGTGTATCCCCTTCTTCGGCAATATCTGAATCGGGACCTTTTTCTACCAGACTGACTTTTGCATCGCGTATGTAGGGCTCGTATCTCAGTAGTCTTTGAGCCTCATCGAGGTCTTTCTGTGTGACACGATTGCCAGCCTCAAAGTTTAACTTGTTGAGAATGATAGATTCACGGGTATTAATATGAAGATAGTTAGCCCAGCGATGGATAAAGAAGGCATCGGGAGCTGACTCATCGAAGATGGGATTACTGGAGACCACTATTTTGCGGATGAGTTTCTTCTGGGTGATCTTTGGGCTGGTGTCCTCTCGAGCAAAAGCCTCATCGTCAGCCAGTATTGAAGGTTCATCTGATGATGTTTCAGTTAACGTCGAATCGTCTCCTCTGCCAGGCATACTGGCCATAAAGCAGACAATAAACAGAGATAAATTCGACGTGCATCTCATCATATAGAGGCCTTTTATAATCTTTTCGTGTGTTTGATTACCTAATAGAATTTTTTGGGCTACAAGTTAATAACACACGCCAGACAGGAGTTAGTCAAGGTTAAAGATGAAATATGTGAGTGATTTAACATAGGTAGAATGGTGGGTTACAAGTGTTAAAAAGGCATAGGTACTGGGAAAAGTCCTACTGGCGGGGCTTGAACTGATTGCGGAAAACCTCTCAGCGCTAAATGCTAGTTTTAACGCTGAGTATGGTTAGCTGGATGAGCGAGTGGTGACAGACTTCTAGAGTGTTCTTCGCGGAGGCACGGCAACATTGGCGAAGATGAGTCCGGCAATGAGCGACATAAAGATCAGAAAGACCTGGCTGCCTATGTGTGATTGATTAAGCATGGTCTCACCTAAGATAAGTGTATTCAGGCCTATGTAAGTTTTACTGCCGGGCACTAAGATCACTATGCCTTGTAGCAGGGCAATAGAGGCCGGAGCCTTCATCCAGCGGGCAAATAAATTGGAATAGACTCCAACGGCGAATGCGCCGAAGAAGATGCCGATGGAGTCCCCGAGATAGATACTGCCTAACATGGATGAGAAGAATGCGACTATGCCAGCGAGTATTCCCCAAGGAGCATCTTTCATACGGGCTTTAAAGATGATCACCAATGCCATAGAAAGAATCGGCACTGCCGACCAAATAGCCCATCTGGGTAAAGGTGCGGGCTCGAAGCTGATTGCATCGCCGAAGATGGCTGAGCCTACAACCATGCCCAATATCGCGCCGAAATAGAGCTTAAACAGTAACATGAAGGCATCCATGATACGTGCAGTACCCGAGATCAGATCTCTGGCGGCGAGTTCTGCCATGCCTAATGTTAGTGCCAACCCTGGGATAAAGATGATGATGCCGGAGAGGATCACCACTGGGATATTTATACTCGGGTCGAAATGTGAGATAGCTGTCGCCGAAATGGCACAGAGGATGGCCGCTAAGGGTTCAAGCATCTCGGCCATACGCTTGGATCGCTCGGCGCGGTAGACCAAACCGTAGACCATGAGTCCTAGCATTGCCGACCAGAATACATCATTCCAACTGGTTCCCATCAACATAGCAAATGCGCCGGCTGAGCTGCCGAAGGCCAATAAGGTTTGCTTGGTACCGTAGGGGTTTGGCTTGTTGGCGATCTCTTCGAGGCGTTCTAATGCCTCGGTTAGCGTACGCTTACCTGAGACTAATTCTTCGACCAACTCATCGGTACGAGCCAGAGAGCCAAGATCTAATTCACCGGGGTTTACTCGGGCGACATGGTTATACTCTTGATCTGTATCGTGCTGCAGCACAAAGGTCATCGCCGTTGGCGAAATAAGAAAATATCCTTCTATGCCAAGTAAGCTCGAAACGGCTTGAAGATGGGCTTCCAGTCGATAGGCCGGAGTACCAAACTTATGCAACGACTTACCTAACTTGATAATAAAACGTCGTTTCTCAAGAAATTCTTCGTTGTCCACTAGCGAGGTCCATTTGTGATTTAGATATTGGGGTGTTTAGGCGAGCGCATATTAACCTAGTTTGTAGAAAAAAGGTTAATCGACTGGAAAATATTTACTTAGGCTCAATTAGTTGTAATGCTGGTTTATCAAAAGCAATAGTGCAAGCAAAAGGATGGCATATGTCAGTGGTTATTTCGGGTCTGTATATCAGTTTAACAGCGATATTAGTGGTGGCATTGGCCATGCGGGTGGTTAAGTTACGTCGCAAACATAAGATAGGCATAGGTAGTGCTGATAATAAAGAGCTAGAACTCGCCACTCGAGTCCATGCCAACTTGATCGAGAATGCGCCGATCGCCATGGCCTTGCTGCTGGTGGCGGAATTGAACGGCCTCTCCGGTATCTATCTTCATCTGCTCGGAATTGTCTGGATCGTCGGACGTATCTTACATGCCGTGGGACTGACCAGAAGTAAGGGTGGATATCACCTGGGGAGGTTCTGGGGTGGTCTGCTTAGTTGGTTAGTCATTTTGATCTTAGCCATTGTTAATATCACTCAGTTTACTCTGGACTCGATAGGCTACCTAGCTAAGTAAGAAGTTGTTAAAATAAGCTGTAGCAAAGTAAGCCATTAGCCGACTATATTCATCTTGGGAAGGACGACTTAAGTGCAAAACCTAGAGCCAGTCCTATTCCCTTACCAGATCTAGGGTTAATGATTTTTCTTGTCTCAAGCCTAACTTTCTTTACACTTGTTCGTTTTTTGTTCGCCTAGATGGTCTGTCCCCTGCTATACTCCGCGTCCCGTTAGTGGGCGCGAATACTCTATTTTCACCGTTTGATAGTCAGGCTTTATTACTCATGCAAGTTGAATCTACCTTATTTACTCATCCCAAATATCGCTCTGAGCAAACGGAGGCGGCCCCATTTCTGCCTATGTCTCGCAAAGAGATGAAGAAACTAGGCTGGGACAGCTGTGACATCATCATTGTGACCGGGGATGCCTATGTGGATCATCCCAGCTTCGGTATGGCCGTGATTGGACGTATGCTTGAGTCTCAAGGCTTCAGGGTCGGTATCATCTCTCAGCCAGACTGGTCTAATAAAGAAGACTTCATGAAGCTGGGTAAGCCAAACCTCTATTTTGGGGTGACTTCGGGCAATATGGACTCGATGATCAACCGTTATACTGCCGAGCGTCGCATGCGTCACGACGATGCTTATACGGCAGGAAATATCGGTGGTAAGCGCCCGGATCGCGCCGTAACCGTTTATACCCAGAGGTGTAAGGAAGCTTACAAGCAAGTGCCGGTTGTCATCGGTGGCATAGAGGCCAGCTTGCGCCGCATGGCCCACTACGATTATTGGTCTGACAAGGTGCGCCGCAGTGTGATCTTAGATGCTAAAGCCGATATTCTGGCCTATGGTAATGCCGAACGCCCTCTGGTGGAGATCTCCCATCGACTGGCGGCGGGTGAGTCTATTGCAGAACTGCACGATATTCGCGGTACCACTGTGATACGTAAAGAGCCACTTGCCGAATGGAAGGGCATGGACTCACGCAAGATAGATCAGCTACATAAGATAGACCCTATTCCTCATCCCTATGGCGCCGATGATGTGGGTTGTAAGAACATGTCCGGCCCGTCGGATGTGAAGATATTCGATAACGAAGCTCCCAAGGCCATCAGCGTACAGGCTCCGAGGCCTAAACCTTGGGAGAAGACCTATGTGTTATTGCCAAGCTTCGAGAAAGTGTCCGAAGACAAATACCTTTATGCTCACGCGTCTAGAATTTTGCATCAGGAGCAGAATCCGGGCTGTGCCCGTGCCCTGTTTCAGCGTCATGCCGAGCGCGCGATCTGGATAAACCCTCCTGCCTGGCCGTTAAATACCGACGAGATGGACGGTGTGTTTGGTCTGCCCTATAAGCGGGTGCCACATCCTTCATATGGTGACGACAAGATCCCCGCCTATGACATGATCAAGACCTCGATAAACATCATGCGTGGCTGTTTCGGTGGTTGTTCCTTCTGCTCCATTACCGAGCACGAGGGACGTATCATTCAGAGTCGCTCCCAAGAGTCTATCGTGAATGAGATCAAAGACATTCAGGATAAGGTGCCAGGCTTCACCGGCGTTATCTCAGATCTTGGTGGCCCGACGGCTAACATGTATCGTCTGGGCTGTAAGAGCGTCAAGGCCGAGAAAACCTGTAGACGACTCTCCTGTGTATTCCCCTCTATCTGCGGTCACTTAGATACAGATCATTCGGCGACGATCGATCTCTATCGTGCGGCAAGGGATGTTCCCGGGATCAAGAAGGTACTCATCGCCTCGGGTGTCCGTTACGATTTGGCCACCGAAGATCCCCGTTATGTGAAAGAGTTGGCGAGCCATCATGTGGGCGGCTATCTCAAGATTGCCCCCGAGCATACCGAAGATGGTCCGCTCAATAAGATGATGAAGCCGGGCATGGGCACCTATGAAAAGTTTAAGGAGTTGTTCGACAAGTACTCCAAGGAAGCAGGTAAAAAGCAGTATTTGATCCCTTACTTTATCTCGGCGCATCCAGGTACGACCAACGACGACATGGTCAATCTGGCGCTCTGGCTCAAGGGAGAGAAGTTTAAGCTGGATCAGGTGCAGAACTTCTATCCATCGCCGATGGCGAACGCGACCACCATATACCATACCGGACTCAATTCGCTGAAGAATGTAAAACACACCAGTGAAAAGGTGACTGTGCCGAAAAAAGGACGTCAGCGTAAGCTGCACAAGGCCTTGCTGCGCTACCACGATCCTGCTGGTTGGCCTATGATCCGCGAAGCGCTAATCGAGATGGGCAGAGAGGAGCTTATAGGCAATAGTCCCAGCTGCCTGGTTCCGACCGAGTCTCGCCATGAACGTGAAGCCATACGTAACAAGGGGAAGGGTGGAGCTAATAACGCTGACAATAAACCGTCTTCTGGTGGCAAGAAGGCCTTTACTCGCTTCTCTGAAGATCAGTTTGCCGACAGAAAGCCTAAGAGCAAGGCTGGCAGCACGTCGAATAAGCAGGGTGGGAAAGCATTTGGCACTCAAGAGAGTAGCGCCAATGGCCAAAGGCAACGTCCGGCGAAGAAGAATGTTTGGGGCACCACACCTAAGCATCAAAGGTAGCGCTGCTCTAGTCTGTTCTAGCTAAATAAGCTGAAATAAGGGAATATCATGGATATTCCCTTATTTGTATTCAGGAGGTAATACCAGTTCCATTAAGTAAGTGAGCATTCAGCGGGAGTTAAAAATGCTGTAGGCAAGTAAGGGAATTGAAGCTAATAGTTATTCTATATCGAAAGCCACTTGTGCGGCATAAAGTGTTTTTAAACCCGCACTACGTGAGCTTCTCTGGACTTCTACTTCTGTGTTGCATTTCCTCAACAATGCGCCGTGAATTAAAAGCCTTGAGAGAGCTCTGAATTGATCATAAATTTAATGGAATTGGTATTATGTCCGATAATTCAAACCATGGCGCAACCGATGGCTATAGTGATGCAGGCTTCTGGCACAAGCTTAAACTGTTTGCCAAGAAAGCTGGTCTGGAGGTGATAGACAAGGCTCTATGTCTCTATTATGCAGCGCAACGCCCAGACACACCTAAGTGGGCCAAGACAGTGATCTTCGGCGCATTAGCCTATTTTATCGCGCCTATCGATGCCATCCCCGACTTGACTCCTGTGGTCGGCTTCTCAGATGATTTAGGTGCATTGGCTGCTGCGCTTGCTATGGTCAGCATGTATATCGACGACTCGGTAAAGAGTCAGGCGGCAGAAAAGTCCGCCGCCTGGTTTGATTAGCCAGAAGCTCTCGATTGAATTAGCTGTTTTGCGCTAACCAGGCCTGGCTGGTCTTCATCTGAGCGCCGCCGAAGGTGAGGGATAACAGGTTTGCCGCGACAATTTCTGCCCCGCTGAAACTATGCTTTCCGTACTCTAATGCTGGTGCGGCTATTCCATTTTCGATCACTTCACACTCATAACCCTTATTCACTGCGCTGCGACAGATAGTCTGCACACAGGCCTGTGCCATGGCGCCGACGATAACGATCTTATCTATGCCCAGCTCAACCAAGGTCTGCTCCAGAGCCGTATTGATGAAGCTGTCTATCTGATGCTTGACGATCACGGACTCCGCCTCAATCGGTGCGACACTGTTTTCTATCTCTATGCCTGTGGTATTGGGCGCAAAGAAGGGGGCGTTATCATCTTCGAAGATATGTTGGATATGGATCACCGGCAAGTGCTTAGCTCTGAAGTGGGTTAGCATAGTTTTGGCTACTTTGTTGGCGTCACAGATGCCTTCTAGTTCGAAGCGTCCGCCGGGAAAGTAATCATTTTGCAAGTCGACTAATATCAGAGCGGAACGTTGCTCATTGGCCAAAGGTGCTTCGAGTTGAGTGAGTAGGCTGAAATCATCTTCTTCCAGATACCATTGGCCATCATCGGCTAAGGTCCATAGTTCTTTGGTTATAAAGCCGCTGGCGATATTCATCGACCAATTGGCCGATAGGATGGCCTGTTTGTCGTTAAGCACCTTGATCTCAATATTGCGATAAACGAGTTCCCCTGGCTTGCTTTCGGCGAATTCTAGCCAGAATTGGGCGATGGCCTCTAGACCGTCGAAACGACCGAAGGGCGAGACCTGCATCTTGGCTTCGGGAAAGTAGCGGGCGATGCAGGCTTGGGTGTCGCCTCGGTTGAAATCGGCTATCCAGTCACGACTGGCTTGCATTACGGATTGGCGTATTGATTGAGTCATTTTATTTCTCTCTATGGTTGTTGTGTCCCTATGCAAACCAGTCTATTGTATTTATTATTTATAATAATTAGCCTAAAGGTGAATTTAATGTTCATTAAAAGTGAACAAAGGCGACTGAGCTATCAGATGTTGGTGTTCGATGAGGTCGTCAATCGGGGCTCCTTTACTGCGGCGGCCGAAGCATTAGGCCATACCAAGTCGGCGGTGAGTCAGTATGTGAGTCAGCTTGAAACCGGGCTTGGCGTTCGCCTACTCAACCGCAGTACACGTCAGCTTAACCTCACAGCAGCTGGTCAAAAACTGGCTAGGCGCAGCGAGCAGCTGGTGGATCTGTTGTCGGCGACCCTGGATGAGGTGCAATCTCTCGAGCACGCTCCTGCTGGTCGAATATCAATCACTGCGCCCCATGCCTTTGAAACGAGTATGGTGACGCCCATAGTGGCAGAGCTTTGCAATGAATATCCTAAACTGACCCCTGAACTGATTTTTACCGATGAACGGCTGGATTTACTGGAGCATAAGCTAGATATTGCCATCTCAGTTGGGCCACAGAAAGACAGTAACTATCAAGCCATACCCATAGGGAAATTAGACAGCATCTTGGTGGCTTCGCCGCGCTATTTAGCTAGAGATGGTGAGATACGAGCCGAGCACTTGAGCGAGCAGACTCTGGTGATCTTACCCTGGCAAAATTCGGCAATATTAAAGGCAAAGCAAGGGGTAGAGATAAGTTATAGCAGCGATCAGAGTTTGAGAGTTAACACCTCCATCAGCGCTATCAATGCAGTTAAGTCTGGAGTAGGGATTGGTCTGATGCCGTCAATCTTCGTGCAAGATGAATTGGAAACCGGCGTGTTACAGCGGGTATTACCCGAGTTTGAAGGTGAGGTGCGTGTTGTCTATGCGCTGCACTCCTATCAAAAACAACTCCCGCTAGTCATGCGACGCTTCGTCGATCGTTTAAAGTTGGAATTTCAACAGCAGAGTAAGCTGAAACTCAAGCGCCTCGACTAAATGAGGCGCTTTAGCTTACTAGTCTGTCCAAATTAAGTTGAAGTCGTATCTAAAGCCTATGGTGATGGCTTGGTCATCTTGTTGATGCTCGAAGTTTTTAGCTAGATACTCTAAGTGCAGGCGCACATTATCCATAGGGTTCCACTCGAGAGTCGTATTGAAGCCACTGTAGTCGGCGGAGGTATCATCATTGATGCCATCTTTAAACTGAAAATAGCCTAGTTTTACTTTGTACTCATCACTAATCGGGTAGGCTAGTGCTGTATCTAAGGTACTGCCACTTCTATCTTGGCTTAAGGCATTCAAATGATATTGCTTGTCCTGATAGCTGACAGCGAGATAGAGATCGTTGCTGAAGGTATAAGCGACGACGCCGCCAATAGTCTGGTCATCGCCTTCGCTACCGGCATCTGACATTGTGTTTTGGCTGACATAACCTAAGCCTAGGTGTAACTGGCCTAAATCGTAACCGACACCTAAGTTGACCATATCGGTACCATTCTCACCGCTGTCGCCGTCAACCTGCGCGCCTGCCATCCAGGTGAGACCGCCAGTAATCAGTTTGTAAGTGACGAAGTTATCGACGAAGAATGGGCTCTCGTGATCATAGGCGTATGGGCTGTTACCATGGTTGAAGATATCGACGTACTCGGCAACTAAGGTGTATTGAGCCGGACGCTGCTTACCAATACCCACTTGTCCGTATGGTGAAGCGATAGCGGCATAGGCTAGACGTGCCTTACCGAAGTTACCCGAATTGGCAATATCTATGCTCCACTCACCCTGAGCGATAGCGCTCCAGCCATCGGCAAATTCTGTGCTGGCCTTAATGCCTACACGCGATAGGGCATCACGAACATCCCAGGTTTTATCCTGATCATCATCCAGGTAGCTAAGCGTTGGACGAATGGAACCGTATAGACTGACCTGGCTGTTTTTAAACTGTGATGGTGCGGTGTTGTGTTCGAGTTTAGCAACCCGCTCCTCTAATGATTGAGTCTCATCGGCATAAGCGTTATAGCAGCAAAGAGTAACGGCAATTGCCACGAGTGATTTTAATGTATTCATCGTATTCATCTTCTTTATTTTTTATTTGGGGTGCAGCTAGCCACCATCCTCTTAGGCAAGAGTCGGTTAGTGCACGGCTGAATGTCTAATGTCAGAGCCGAAGCTCTATTTGAGAATGCTCACCAGCACATGAAATCGCTGGTGAGCAAGGCTTGATACTCGGGACTCGCTCGCTTACTTAAGTTCTTTGAACCAAAGGTTGTGGTGCTGCTTCGCCCAGTTTTCGTCACAGTATCCGGATGTCATGTTTGACATGCCGCCTTCAGACATGACTGTCGCCATGAAGATGTGCACCACAGAGAAGGCGCTGATGATGACAGTAGAGATGATATGTGTGAGTAACATAAGGTTAGCCGTGTTCTTGCTGACCTCGAACGTGGCTGGAAACATCATGATTAACCCGGAAATGATCATGAAGCCGCCGAACAGTGCGAAGACCCAAAACCAGAGTTTCTCACCGGCGTTGGCAAAGCCCGCATCCGGATGCTGTTTCTTACCCATATTGATGTAGCCGCCTAATACGGCAAACCATTTGAGATCGTAGCTTGCGGGAATTTGCTTAGGTGCCCACATTAAGATCATCAGGATGTAACCTAAGATGAATGGGAATGCCATTAACTCATGCAGCCCACTGGATAGCCCAACCAAGGACGCCCAGCTTGAAGCATTCATGCCTGGTTCCATATAGAGTCGACCACCCGCTAAGACCAGACCCGTTAGCATTAGCAGGATGCAGGCAATCGCGCCTAACCAATGCACACTGATGCTTAAGCCTGACCAACGCTTGATCATCTTGCTTGAAAAACCTTTATCCAGGCGAGAGATACCGTTCACCATGATGAAGATGATAAACAAGGCTATCACGCCAAACAGGCTGGCAAAGACTAAAAATGCGATACTGTCGGTCGCACCTAAATAGCCGAGAACAGTTTCATTGGCATCTTCCGGGATGGATGCCGGCAATAGCAATTCTGTTTGTGTTGGCATACCTCTAAGTTCAGGTATGTCTCCTGGTATTGTATGTATCTCTATCGTTTGCCACTGCTGCGGCTGCAGTGTGGCAACGTCGGCAGCCATTGCTGATCCATAGGCAAGCCAACCGACAAAAATACAGCTAAACCAGCGTATTACTTTGTTCATTAATAACTCCTTTGCGACTCGTGTCGCTTAGATGACGCTACCCGGTATACCCGAAGCATGTTGAATTCGGCTATATGTGGATAATGCCGTTTTACTCGGTAGCGATGAGTTAACAGGGCTCGGGGCTGTTAACATCATCATTCATCTGATTGATGATGAAATGATGAAGTTCTATAGCGAACTCACGCCAAAAATTGTGAAAGGCATGTTGGCGTATTCCTTCACAGAAGGGAGCGATCCAATTGCCTAGATGCTTGGTGATAAACTCATTAGCTAATTGCTTGAGTTCTATGGATGCATCAAGATTACTTGCCTGTTTTTGTTCCCAGGCTAAGGCGTGAACACAGTAGAGAAACTCAAGTTCATTACCGATAAAGTCGGCAGGTTCATTAAACTGATCGTCGATAACCAGCCCTATCTCTTGATAAAACTCGGCAACCCTGACGGTTTCATCAGTATTCATGACATGATTACCACTGATATGTACTCCTTCATAAGGTGCTACCAGTAGCTTATATGGCCCAATACACATGCGATTAAAATCAAACTCAAGCTCCGCAGGATCTTCGACAAATTTTCTAGCTTCGATGATTAGAGGACTTTTGGGTCTGTTTGCACTTAAGTAGTCGATGAGGCCTTTCAATGCCTCTGTTCCCGAAGGATTGAAAATCATCGATTTGTAAGCGAAGTATGCCGTTGTGGTTGAGCCATATTCAGCTTTCATCATGCACGTTCCTTAATGATCACCATGTTAGGTTTCGTAATGCAGTCGCCGTAGCCAATGCCTTCTTTACTTGCCGAAGGCTTTTTCAACACTTCATTGATATTGCCGACTTCTATGCATTGCACCGGACAGCCGGTAACACAGGCTGGTTTCATGCCGCGATCTAGCAGTTCGACACACATGTTGCACTTATCGGCCTTGCCATCATCTTCGCGAATACTGACTGCCGAGTAGGGGCATGCGCTGGCACACAGGCCACAACCTGTGCACTTTTCTCTATCTAGCACGACTATGCCATCGTCTCTGATATGGTAGGCTTTAGCTGGGCAGACAATGAGGCAGGCTGGGTTTTCACAGTGCATACAAGAATGAGATAACCACACATCAATCGCGCCATCTTCGCGCTCGACTTCATAGCGATCGACTTTACGGAATCTGTGGTTTTCAGGCAGCTCGTTGTGAATTTGACAGGCGACAGTACAGGCACCACAACCGACACAGTTTTCTTGTCTGAAGACAAAGCCCACTTTCTGATTAATAGACATCTTTTACTCCTTAGGCTTTTTCTAGCGCGACATTAGTCGAATGGTAGGCAGAGCAGCCGCCCATATCGGTCAATTTGTCGGTGGTGAGGTTGTTGGTACAGCTGGCCTTGCCCTGTGGATCCATGCGGCGCCAGTTGTTCTTCGGTGCCATTACGGTGCCGCGGCCAACCTGACTTGAAACCTGGGCGATGAAGAAAGCTTCGCCTCTGTGGTTGCTGAGTCTGACTCGGTCGTTATTGTTAATCCCAAGCTCTTTGGCATCTTCGGTATTAACCTTGGCAAAATACGCCGGGAAGTTACGAATGTACTTCACGTTATAGAAGGCGCTGTTGGCACGTTGAGGGATCGCCGGAGATAACATGCGGAATGGTAAGTTTCTCTCTTCAGGGGTCATCTCATCTTCAGGCAGACCAAAGTCGATCACCGGGTGGTAGCCCGCGTCCTTCATCATCTGAGAATGGAATTCAATCTTGCCACTGTCAGTCTTATACTTGCCGTCACCGAAGTAAGGACGTTGATCGTAAACCGTGACAAATTTCTCTTTGATGATCTGCTCGTAGGTGATGTTGTTGTGTCTAAATGCTGGTTCATCTGTGTCTAAGAAGTCACGCAGGATCTGTTCATAATCGACCCGCAGCTCGGGGTGATGATCCAGTCCCATATGGGCGGCTAACTCTTTGAAGAAGATCCAGTTATCTTTGGATTCACCCAGAGGTTCGATCACTTTTTCAGACGTTTGCATGTGGTAACAGTTGTAATCGGTACCCATATCCGGGAACTCGAACTGTGTGGTCGATGGCACGATAATATCTGCTAACTCGGCGGTATCTGTCATCAAGAAATCATGAACGACTAAGAATAGGTCATCACGCATCGCACCAAGGCGACAGGCATTTGAATCTGGGGCAACAGATACGAAATTACCGTTGTAGTTAATCACCGCCTTGATTGGCTTGATTGGCTTGCCATAGGCTGTCGGGTTAGTCGGGTGAATGGCCTTGGCGATCTCCGTCATGTTGACGTGACCCACGGTATCCGGGTTCGGGTGAATGTGATCCGCACGACCCTTAGAGTAGTTCAGGCTGTCATCGGCTTGGGTGTTATCGTAAACGAAACCGTTACCAATTTTACCGAATTGACCCGCAACGGCGTGCATCATAGCGATGGCACGAGACATACGGGCGCCGTTGTAGTTGCGCTGCATGCCATAGCCCAGTCGTAATACAGATAGTTCAGATTCACCGTAGACCTTGGCGAACTTGAACATCTTCTCTCTTGGTATGCCTGTGACCTTCTCAATTTCGTCGTAGCTCATTTCGTCTAGACGTTTTAGCAGGTCCTGGTAACCAAGGGTGTTGGCTTTGATAAACTTAATATCGGCTAAGTTGTTCTCGATCAGATACTTCATGATACCGGCAGCGAGATGGGTATCGGTACTTGGTTTTGGCTGTAGCCAGATATCGGCTTGGGACGCGATAGGTGTGCGTATTGGGTTCACTACCAATAGCTTGGCACCCTTATCGCGTGCCTGGTTGATGAACTTGATGCCGTGAACGTTGGTTGCCGTCTCGTTCTGACCCCAAGAGATATAACAATTGGTATAGATATTGTCGTATGGATCTGGACCTTGATAAGTGCCGGTCACAGATTTAAGGCCTTCATAGGCGGCGAATACGCACACCTTACGGTCTAGCTTACGTGCTCCTACGGCGTTGAAGAAACGGCTAGGTCCGCCGTACTTACCGATAACTCCTTCGTGGCCCGAATAGCTGTATGGCAGAATCGAATCCGCACCGTGCTCTTTAATGATAGTCTTCAGGCGCGTGCTGATTTTTGCATAGGCTTCATCCCATGAAATACGACGCCACTTACCTTCGCCTTTTTCACCCGCACGTTCCATCGGATGTAAGATACGATCGGCAGCGTAAGTGTACTGCACATAGGCATGACCCTTAACGCAAGGTGAGGTGCCCATCTTCTTCATCTCTGAAGCACCTTCAACATAGGTCATACGACCATTTTGCACGGTAAACTTCAGCAAACAGCGGTCAGCACAGTTACGTTGGCAAGTGTGATATTTGATCTCACCTTCGCGCTTGAGTAACTTGTCTGGCGCGCCGCCACGTTGTTCCGTAGCACTGGCAATGCCGGGCATCAAGCCTGACAGAGAGCTGACAATGGAGCTGGCTCCAACCCCCTGCAGGAATGCGCGTCTGTTAATCTTCATATGTATTCCCCATCTTGGTAGTTTTGTTCACTACTTAATTTTTATTTGCAAAGTTAGATACTTAACCTTGTGGCTATGTACGGCTCAGGCTTCAGGCGTAGCTTGATGGTGCCGTTACATGCTTTTCTGCTCACACTCTTTATTATTTAGCTCACTCTTTGGCACTGATTTACATGTTTGTTGGACATGCTCCTATTGGTTCAATTGGCTGTAAGTGACTAGACGGTTGCAGGGACTAAGTCATCCATGAGCCGGTGAAAATGTAATTTATTCATCGCTGGCGAGCCGCCATTCTTTTTCTAAGCCACAGATTAGTTTGGATTTTACCCAGTTAAATGCGGCTGAGTTATTGGTATTTCCAAAGAGAATATAGTTACCTATTTCTCGGTTTTCTCTGCGGCGGATACGGCATTTTTGCGCCAGGTTATCGGGTAATTTGATGTATTGGATCTGGGGAAGCATCTTGACGAACTGACGAGTGAATTGATTGCAGCTCAATGTTATGGCATTGCTTTCGCTAAGCAGTCTCATGGCTGATGCTAGGCTATCGGTATAACCTTCAACTTCCATGGTGAGATTTTGTTCGCGGCAAAGATTGACTAACAGCGGGCAAGTCAGGTCGTCATAATTATCTATTTCAAGGCAGGGGTAGTGTGAAATGGCTTCCAAGGTCAGTGTTTGAGATAGTAATGGATGATCTTTTCTGGCTAATATATATAAGCTGTCTGTTTCAGCAAACATTTCATAATTAAGATTTTTACCATTGAATCCTTCGTATACCACCACGAAATCCATATCACCATTGGCCAACTCCATACTGCAATCATGGGTGAGAACGCGAACATCGAAACGAAGATTGGGTGCTTCGAAAAGTATGTCATCACGTATTACCTTCTTCACCGCGTAGACGAATTCATCATAGGCATGAATGATGTATTGGCCCCCTGACTCGGCAGGAGTAAAGACTGAATGCTGCTCCTCTATTTGTTGGTACTGTTCGACCAGGGCCTTGGCCATTGGAATTATCTGATGAGTTTTTTCTGTGGCAACAAATCCGGAGGCACGACGTATAAAGAGTGAATCTTTAAATATCTCTCTTAATATTTTTAAAGTTCGGCTTACAGCAGATGCTGTCATCCCTAATTCATTTGCTGCTTGATGACTTTGACCATGTTCATATACTGAAATAAACACTTTTAGTTGGTTATAATTTAACTGGTCTATTTTATTCATGGTCTATATCGAGTGATTTGTTATTGGCAGGTATCATCTATGTATGTAAGAGTTAATACAGTGCTATATGTCACACTTTTAATGTGGTTATTATTCTTATTTTGATGTTGGTCTCACTTATCAAATATCGATAAATGCAAATATCAATATTCGATATTTGTGTGTAATCCAATAATAGCTTGAATGTCAGAAATTTAATTATTGTGGTTATTCTTATTGGTCACCCTGTGACTTTCATTAACCTCTTGTTTTTGCGTGTGTCTTTGTGTTTTATATAGGGCGATTTTAATCTTGTTGATTGCTTATTCGATTGTATGACGTTTAATTTATTATCGAAAAACTCATTCTTAAATACTAGCTGCTATTTTATTTCAAAGTTTTGTTTTTTATTTTAAAAGTGTGACCTTTGTTTTATTGTTATATTTTAAATTCAATTCTAGTTATTAATTTAATTTTATTTGTGTATTTTAAAATAAAGGTCAATTCATATTGGCTATATAAATATAGTTTATGTGTAAGGGTGGATTATGCTGGATAGACGTTCGATATTAAAAATGGCTGCTGGTGGTGCCATGCTATCAATTGTGCCGATGGCACAATTACAGGCAAAAACTGCAGGAAAACGTTTGGCTATGGTGTTTGATGTTCGTCGTTGTACTGGGTGCTTATCCTGTACCGTCTCTTGCGCTATGGAGAACCAGACTGATGCTGGTCGAGGAAGAACTCGAGTTAATCAAGCGAGTATTGAGCATCAAGGCCAGATATCAACTTTGGCCGTTCCGAATCAGTGTAATCAATGTGATAACCCTGCATGTGTTTATGTATGTCCGGTAGAGGCAACATATAAGCGCAAGGAAGATGGCATTGTTGTCATTGATCATGACGAGTGTATCTATTGTCAGCTTTGTGTCGATGCGTGTCCATATGGGGCTAGGCGCAAAGATGAGACCTTAGAGTCTCCCCCGGAAAAGTGTAATTTCTGTATTCACCGCGTATCAGTAGGCCTACTGCCTGCCTGTGTTGAGACCTGTATTGGTGAAGCTAGGATATTTGGAGATCTGAATGATCCTGAGAGTAAGATCTCTCGGCTACTTAGAGACAATAAGGCTTATGCCATGCTATCTGAAGCAGGTACTCAGCCCAATATTTTTTATATCGGTTTACCAGAGCAGGCAGATGATCAAGAGATCTTGTCACTTAATTTTCTCGAATGGCAGCGCTAGGAGTTGGCAATGGATAGACGTAAATTTTTAACCCAAGCGGGCGTTGTTTCTGTCGCTGCGGCTACTCTAAGTTGTAGTGAAAAAACTCAACCCATTCACCCTGTGCACAGCGAAGATGTATCCCGTTTCGGTCACCCAATTCCTCCAGAGTGTCTACAGAGTGCTGATGGTCAATGGAGTAAAATGCCTGGAATAAGAACGGCATATTCCCGCTGCTTTAGCTGTTACAACATCTGTGGTTTGCGTGTACGTATAGATGAGAAAAGTGACAAGGTTTTGAAGGTGGGTGGAAACCCATACTGTGAAAATAACTCAGGTTCACCGCTGCCGATGGATACCAGTGTGAAGCAAAGTTATATCGATATGGCGGGTGAGGCGGGGTTGGAAAACCGTGCTACTACCTGTGCTAAGGGAGCGAGTTGTGCCGATTCGGTCGATGATGAACGCCGCGTGACTCAAGTGCTTAAACGCGATGGAAAACGCGGTGAAGGTAAGTGGGTCAGCATCAGTTATGAACAAGCGTTAGAAGAAATATTAAAGGGCGGAGATCTGTTTGGTGAAGGCCATGTAGAGGGGCTACGTAGCTTGCGTCAGCTCGATAAACTGGTCAAGCCGGGATTTCCTGAGTTTGGTAGTGCCGCCAATCATCTGTTCGCGACTTACTGCGCAGAAGATACCTTACGTGGCAGTTTTTATGCGCGCTTTATGCAGCAGTCTTGGGGTACCAGTAATTTAGGGACTAAACATGCTTATTGCGGTGCCGCTCAGGCGACGGGATACAGTCTAGGTATGGCATCGGGCTTCGAAGAGTGGCTCAATGATGTCGACTGGGACAATGTCGAATACGGTCTGTTTATGGGCACCAGCCCGGGATCATCTGGTGCTAGCCTTAACCTAGTTGGCCGTGGTCTTGCCGATAGCCGCGTCGATAGAAAGTTTAAGTATGTGTGTGTCGATCCATTGCTCAGAACGACAGTCGCAGCAGATACTAATGCTAAGTGGTTAGCGGTTAAACCTGGCCAAGATGCGGCGTTCTCCTTCGGTGTTATCCGTACCATGTTAGAAGAGGGCTGGTTTAATAAAATCCACCTCGAAGGCGCGAGTGAGAAAGCTGCCAAGGCTGCGGCTGAACTTAACTATACCAATGCGGGTCATTTAGTCGTCGTCGATCCTAAGCACCCTAAGTATCGTCGTTTCGCGAAGGCAAAAGACTTTGGTCTAGGTGGTGATGAAGCCATTATCATCAAGGCTAATACCCAAGAGTTTATCTCGGCTGAAAGTGGTGATAAGGCGTCACTTTTTGTCAGCAAAGTATTTAAAGATAAGTCTGGTCGCAGGGTAAAACTTGCTTCGTCTCTCTATCTGCTTAGAGAAGAGTCCCAGCGTACAAGTATGAAAGAGTACGCTGCTAAATCTGGAATTAGCATAGAAGATATGCGTCAGGTTGCAAAAGATCTTGGCCATTACGGCCGCAAAGCTTGTGTTGCGGGTAATGGTGGAACGAATTCATCGGATGGATTTGTGATGGGATGGATCTGGGCAACCTTAAATACCTTAGTGGGTTCCCATGATGCTAAAGGTGGCGCAATTTATGGTAATGGACCGATTGGTGGCATGGAAGGCCGCTACGATCTGGCCAATATCGTCACAGGCGTTAATTTAGAGGGTATTGTCAATGCTTGTCGTGATGGTGCCTATGAGTCTTCGACCGAGTATCGACAGAAGGTGGCTAAGGGGCAAAACCCATACCCTGCGAGTACACCATGGCATGAAGTGCTGCCGGCCATGAACGCGGCGGAGCAGTGGACCAGTCATGCCAACGCCGATCCATATCGAGCTAAAGTGCTGTTCAACTGGCGTAACAACTTCCTCTATAGTGCGGCATCGATCAGCCAGGAGGTGGTGGCGAGTATTGCCGATCCTAAGCGTCTACCGTTAATTGTCGGTATCGATTGTCATATGAATGAAACCAACCGCTATGCCGATTACTTTATTCCAGACCGTTCTATGTTGGAAGAGTATGCAGCCGACCGCATGTGGGGTTCTCACATGCTAGGCGTCGTGGCCGCGGCGCCACTGGTTACTCCTAGAACCGTTAAAAATGAACGTGGTCAACATGTTTGTATGGAGCAACTGTTAATCGATATAGCCCTAGATATGCAGCTCCCTGGTTTCGGTAAAGGTGCTATCGGTCATGAAGATGGGAGTAAAGCCGATCTACTTTGCTTCGAGGACTGGCATGCTAAGTATTTAGCCAACGTAGCATCACAATGTGAAAACTTACCGATTGTTACCGCAGAAGACAGGCTGTGGGCAGGGCTTGAATATGCGATGAAGCCGCTTACTTCAAGATTAACCACAACTGAGGCCAATGAGGTCGAGGCGCTGCTATCTCGCGGCGGTTATTATGTGGCTGATGAACGCTACGAGGGGGAATTCATTAAGGGGGCTGGGTCTAAATGTCTGCAAATTTATCATGAAGCAGTAGCCCAGCTACGCCATGCTTATTCTGGTGAGCATTATCCGGGCATTATTACCTACCAGGAGCATAGATTCTGGAATGGGGATACCTGGGAGAGTCACTGGCCTCAAGCAGAGTTCCCTCTGTTATTTTCAAGTTATAAAGCCACGGTGAGATCTAACTATGCGGTGGCCTATAAGCGTATTGCCGAGATAAGCCCGACTAACTATATCTATATGAATCAAGATACTGCCAGTGAGCAGGGGTTAAGCGACGGCGATAGCGTCAAGCTGATCACGGCTAACGGCAAACCTGCCATTGGCTTGCTGCAAACTGACTTTGGCGTGGTAAAAGGGGCTGTGTGTGTGTCTCATGGTTTTGGTCACACCCAAGGATTTGGTGGCGATGACAGGATTATCAATGGTCAAAAGCTGGCGGGCTTAAAAGAGCGTGCTGGTGGAGTGGCAATTAACCAGATGATCCCATCGGATCCAACTCGGAAGCAGAGAGCCAGTATGCTCAATGATTATTGGACCGGCGCTAACTGCCGGCACGGGATCCCTGTGAGAGTTGAAAAGCTTAGTTAATCATCCTGCCCTTTTCCCCTCCATGTATTGTTTATGGAGGGGCTTTTAGACCCTTAAGTTAAAATTTATCTGCTTATGTTAGGCTGTCTGGCTCAAATTGACGGAGATAATAATGAAAACAACAAAATACTCACAGCTTGCACTCTTGCTCACTACGACCTCATTTATTACCTTGCCAGCTCTTGCCACTACATCTGAACAGGATGCCTTCTTCGACAGTATAGCCGCCCATTGTGGTAAGGCTTTTGAGGGAACGGTTACTGCGGGTAACTCTGCCGACTCGGCGTTCAGCGGCAAGAAACTCATCATGCATGTGCGCGAGTGTAGCGAGACTGAGCTTAAGGTGCCGTTTCATGTGGGTGATGATCACTCGCGTACCTGGGTGATCACCAAAACCCAATATGGCCTACATTTAGCGCATGATCATCGCCATAAAGATGGCAGTGAAGACAAGGTGACCATGTATGGTGGCATGACAGCAGATATGGGCAGTGCTGAGCAGCAGTCTTTTCCCGTCGATGCATCTTCAATCAATAACTTCAGAGAAAACGGTTTAGATGTTTCTATTACAAATGTGTGGCACATGTATATCGAGCCAGAAGAGTTTACTTACCGTTTGACCCGTGAGGAACGTGATTTTAGAGTGGATTTCGATCTGACTAAGCCGGTAGCACTACCACCGGCTCCTTGGGGCATAAGTAGTTAGCCTTCGAATGAAGGTTGACCACATTTTTTGATTTAGCTTCTGGCTGAGTTGGTATTGGGGAGCATATTGATAACTTTTCCTCCATGGTTATCTATCGCCTGGCCGGCGAGGCAGGTGCACTCTTGTTTTGAGAAAGTTCTGCGAGACGCCGCAAGCACTTCTGACCTCCATGGTCTTAAGCGTTCCAGACGCTTTTAAGACATTCCCCATATCCATATGGGTCAGCGGAGGAAATGCCAAATTTTGTATGGAACAAAATTGGCCCTGTGGGCTTCCAAAACATGGAAGTTTTGGTAGAGCTTACAGGGACTGTACTTGCAGCGACCCACAGAAGTAGCTACATGTGAGCCTGCTGCAAGCAATAGATAGCAATGAAGCCATGGCTACCTAAAGATAACCAAATAACAAAACAGTTAAATGAAACCTGATTCAAGAAAGATATTTGAAACTTGTTATCCGACAACAAGTAATGAAGGTCCTAGTTCCTAGTTCCTAGAGCCTCGAACCTAGGGCCTTATTTCTCTTCAAAGGTAAACGATTGTCCAGCCAGCGCTGCTTCAAACATCAAGCCGCCCTTAGCTAAAGTATAAACAGCCATACCATTAATGTATGAGGCCTTAGCTGCTGACTTTCCTGCACTACTGGAGTTTCCGGTTGTGCCCACCTGAGCGTTAGCGCCTATAGTGATGGCTACGGCCGATGCCTGAGCGCCAAATTCGAAGCTGCCGCTGGTAAACTCATCATAAGATTTAGCATCTTTGAAGAAGATGATCTCGCTATAGGCTTGACCGCCAATCTGGAATCCAATGGATATCTGAGTCAGGCTGGTATCACCTGTGTAGTCGTTGCCTTTAAACACTCGCCCCTTGCCGTATGCGGCTCCGATACCGAATCCACCTTTGCCGACGGTAGGAAAGATGGCGTAACCGTAGGCGTTATCGAAAAACTTATGGGTATCATTAGCCTGCTTGAAGTTGGCGACCGTCTCGGCATAGCTTTCATCGGCTAGGGCGACTTGAGACATGAGCAAACTGGCGACAAGGGCGCAGGAAGTGGCAATGATAGAAATGAATTTTTTCATTCTGGACTCCGTTTCGAAAACTATTGGAATACAGCATACCCAGCTATGAAGAGAAATAGAATGCTGTAAAAGATAAAAGCGCCTAAAAATAGGCGCTTTTATCTTACTTGTCAGCTTATGTTCAGGCTAAAAAACACATTTTTGTCGCTCGCTTTAGCCTTGAACTTTTAATCGACAGCCTTGCCTAGAACATAATGTTCGAACCATTTCTGATCCCACTCCATCTTAGCTTTCCTGTGCTGATACTTGCTCAGTCCGTGGCCTTCACCTGGATAGACGATGAGTTCGACTGGCACATTCAGGTAATGCTTGAGGGCACGATAAAGACCTTGTGCATGACCTGCTGGTACGCGTTGATCATTTTCACCTATGTGGATCAGTGTTGGTGTCTTTATCTTGTCCGCATGGGTCAATGAAGAACCATGAGTGTAAGCATCAGGCTTCTCCCAGGGGAGTCCTTGCATAAAGTTGACCACATGACCTGGGGTGTCTTCCAGCATCCATTGCAGGCGTTGGTCGAATACACCAGCACCAGAACTCGCCGCCTTGAAGCGGGTATTTGTGCTGATGATGGCGTTGGTAAGATAGCCACCATTACTCCAGCCCATCACGGCCATCTTATCGCCATCGACAATGCCGTCGGCAATCAGTTGATCTACGCCAGCCATGATATCTTTGACTTCAATATCATGCTCCTTGCCGACCAAGTCAGTGAGGAATTTATCACCGTAGCCGGTGGATCCGCGATAGTTTGGCGACAGTAGCGCCCAGCCTTTTGCAGTAAATGTCGAACGACCATAGGATCTGTGTTGCAGTGCATAGGGTGTGGCAGATGTGGGCCCGCCGTGGATCTGTACGATTAGCGGCAGGGGACCGTCTTCTTTCTTGTATCCGGCGGGTAGATCTAATATCCCCTCGACACTCGTTCCATCTGGTGCTTGCCACTTAACTATCTGGATCTGCGGTAATATCCAGCTATCGACCTGAGGGTTGATATTGGTCATGCGTTTATATTTAGCGCGCTTGCTATCGGCGTCGGCGATAAACAGATCATAGAAATGATCCAGTCCATTGTGACTGAAGGCGAGCTTCTTGCCATTATGGCTGAAACTGTAGCTGCCGATGACCAGATCCCCTTTGATCACTGTACGGGTATCGCCCTGTTCATCGTCGTCTATCTCGGTACAGAATAGCTTAACGCGGGCATGATCGGCGCCGCGATAACAGATCTCGTCACTATTGGGACGCCAATGAATATTGGCTGCGCTTAGGGTCACATCATCGGGGCGAGTGATCTCGAGTAATGAACCTTTCGCCGTATTGCTGACGAAGAGTTTGCCCGGATGTCCATCGAAGTCGATTCTAAAGGCGAGTTGTTGATTGTCACTGTGCCAGTCTAAGCCGAGTAACCAGCCGTAGGGTGATGGCGCTTGCTCACGCCACGCCGTGTCTTCTAACACCTTGCTGGTCTTACTCTTGGTGTCATAGATCTCTATATCAGACCAACCTTCCAGATTAACTAGCTCATTATCTGATGTGGTAATACGGGCTATCTTACTGCCATCGTTATTGACGCTGAATTGCCATACCACCTTGTCATCGTCTAATACGAGCTGCTGTTTAAAATGCTGTAGATCGAGTTTATAAAGCGGGTTGGTCTTACGTTCACCATGGGCATATTCAGGTTTATCATGGCTGGCGCGCATGTCAGCCCATAGATCTTCATCTTTAACTGTTTTACTGGTCAGGAAGTAGAGGCTGTTACCATCATTGCTCACTGAGAAGGCGCTGACTCCTTCGACCTCTTTGGTCATAGGTACCGCTTCACCACCATTGTGACTAATTCTAAAAATTTGCTTCTTGCCGTTGAAAGGGGCTTTCTTATCCTCATGGGTGATCTTACTCAAGTAATAGATGTAAGTGCCATCCGGACTCCATTGTGGGCTAGACTCGCTCTCATTAGTAAAAGTGAGTCGAGTTGTCTGGCGGGTCTTAGTATTGACTTGCCACAGGTCTTTTTGTGATTTATCTAATTCTTTGTCCCAACGCGACTCGAGCCAGAGTGCCCGTTTACCATCAGGGCTAAGCTGCACACTGCTCATGCCGCCGATATCGAAGAAATCATCTGTGGTTATCTGATGGCTTCGGTCCGATGCCATTGAATATGATGTGGTAAACAGGAGACCCGCAGTGAGCACCGCAAGCTTAGAAATTGGATATGCCTTTCCCATCTTGATCCCTTATATGACTGGTTTTAGTTATTTTTTATTGCAGTCACCATAGCGTAAAACATCTTGGGCTTAAATGAAGAGAGTTAAAAAGTGTTAATATTTTTATTCAACTTAGCTGGTTTGATTACTGTTTTTATCTATTTGAGATTCCTCCTTTAACAGCTGCTGTAGGTAGTTGAGCTCCTCAGAGCTGAGTAGCTGAGTGCTGGCCTTATTTTTCAAAGCCCCTGAGTTTGTCGTGATGGTGAGGCGACCTCTTAGATAGGCGGCTCTGGTAATTTGTTGGAGCCTATAGATAGCCAGCACATATATTGTCAGTAACAGAGCTAAACGAGTAAAAGCTTGGGTTAACTCTGAGATTTGGTCGCCCAGATAGAAGGGCAATATGACCAAGACAGTACGTATCAGCCAATTTGCCATCATGGCGAACGTGAGCACCAATAACCAGCGAAATTTGATGTCCCGTAAACTTTCCTGATGTGCTTTATGCGTTCTTCCTCGGTACTTTTTGAGCATGCGGATGATTAGAATGAAATAAACGCAGGTCTGTATGGTGAGCAAGCTAGGTAATAATGCGCCTAACTTGCTTATTTGACTCATGTTGGATTCATTGCTGAGTTCGATGATGCTGACATCCGGAGCGAAATTTTTGCTCCATAACGAGGCTATGATGACCACTATGGCAACAATCAGTGCAAGGTAAAAATGTCTGGAGAAGTGAATAGAACGTCTAATATTATGCAGGCTTCTATAGCAGTAGAGGTACAGAAGTGGCATCAGGAGAAAGTATACCGGGATGATGAGAGTAAACAGCAGATGGATTGGTGCCGGAGAGTTATCTCGATTCAACATTCCGGTGAAGAAATACAGTGCCATTAAGCTGAATATGCTACCTAAAAGCTTGTGGTTACCATTGCCCTCTCGATAGATATAGCGGATATAGAGGCCCAAGGCGATACAATGAAGACCGCCCAGAAGTGATAACCACCAATAACTCTGTGAGAAAAAGCTGCTAAATTCATTCATACAAATTCATTGTCATCTCTACAGTAGGCAAGATCAAGATAAACAGGGTAAATAATCATCAATCTATAGAGTTTGAAATATATGTGCCACAAGATGATAATTATATACAAGCTTTGGTAAATGAAGCATTACATTGGCTAATAATGACCATTGAGTAAATTTATCGATCGCGGCTTATTGTTAATTACTGGCTGATGATTCAAGGCGACAGAATCAATCCCAGAATCGAATCTTAATACTGCAGTTCTGCGTTATGTATATTTAGCCGAGTGAGAGCATTCGGGAAGTTTTTTTTTACTTGCTGAATAGATAGGTATCAATATTTCTCGAGTTCAGCGAACTCGAGTCCTGAGAAGCAGGTAAGCAGTTTTTTCCTGCTATTGAGCTTCATCATTCTTTCTAAGGTGGCGGTTTGATTGGTTGAACGGAGGCTTGCCCGGAACCGGATCTCTACCCGATAGTAAGTGGCGTATTGCCATAATCGGATGAGGGAATAACATCTTTGGGCCCGCAAACACCATTATCTCTCTCGCTTTCTCCTTCATGTGGGGCTTGTAGCAATGAACAGGACACTTATTACAGGTTGGTTTATCTTGGCCGTATGGACAACGGTCCAGCTTGGTGTGGGCATAGACGAGAAAGTCTTGGCATTCTTGGCAGTCTGAAACTGGCTTGGCGTTATGCTTATGGGCTTTGCAATATATTTCGACCATGGCTGCGATGGTCTGATATTCGCGAAGTAATTTTCCGCTTAGCAGCTCTGAATTTGCCATATTCAATCCCCTAACGCTATCGATTTAACTGCACTTGTTGAGTCAATACTCAATAACAGTACCTTAGTGGTTTACTCGGTTATTATATCGCTTCATTCGAGTTAGTCTCAAAGTGGGTCGTCTAAACTATGAAGGGGCGCACAAAATGGTGGGTTATTGCCTTGTCACTTTAATTATTTTTCATCTGAGTCGGGTGTAAATAAAGATAAATTACTGCCAGAATAGTGGCTAGGGACTGTAAATTAAGAAAAAATATCTAAAAAGAGATATAAATACTTGATTTATAGCAAGAGAATGAATTAATAATATCGGTTACTATCTGTACATGGATAGGGAATATGCAGCCTGATACTAGGCTGGGGTCAATCACTGGTGGACGACAATGAAATATATAGCGATTATTTTGCTAGTTGCTTTAGGCATTTATCTGTACAAACGCGCTAAGAGACTTGCGGAAGATGAACAAGAGCAAAGCAGCATGCCTGCTGAAAAAGAGATATTCGACGAACCTAAGGCGGATGATACTCAGGAGACTGATGTTGATTCTAAGTCTGAAGAGCGAGTAGCTGAAGACAAAACGGCTGAGCAAATCGTTGAAAAAATCGAGTCTGAAGACGTAGAAAGGGCAAGGCCAATAGATGAGGGGCTAACTTTCGAGACTAAAGACTCCCTTGAGGTTAAAGAAGAGCTTGCCCCTTCTGAGCCTGAGGTGAAGCTTGCTGCAGAGCCAGAGCCAGAGCCAGAGCCAGAGCCAGAGCCAGAGCCAGAGCCAGAGCCAGCAGAAGATGAATCTAAAGTCGCAACGGTTGCGGTCACAGATGAGTCTTGGGCAAACGAAAAGTTGACTCTGGCGTTATCTGAATATCGCGGCGCATCGAATAATACGATAAAACATGTCGGCTTACTCGGAGCCATTGCCGAGTGTTATAAGCAACGTAAGCAAGCTCAATATAAAGAATATGGCGCGGCATTATCGCCATATTATTTGTCATTGTTTGCCGTGCTCGAGTCTCCATCATCTTACAAGGGCATAGGTTTCATGCACCTAGCTACTCTACTCAATGATTGTGGTGAGTTTGATAGTGCTATGGATGTTTGTCGTAAAGCTATAGAGTATGGTTTGAGCGATGGCACAGTAACGGGTTTCGAAGGGCGTGTTATACGTATCGAGAAAGCGAAGGCGAAATCATTGAAGTAACTCTTTTACTTAAAGGGGTATAACAAGTGTAAAATAGGCGAACTGAGTTTCGCCTTTTTTATTGGCTCTTGTTAACTTTTAAGAGCATTTATGGAGTTATTATGGGATTTCGTAAGTTAGTTTTTTTGGGGTTGTTGTCTTCATCTTTGACCGCTTGCACACAAAGCCCCGAGTGGACCTTATTCTATTATGCCGACGCTACAGAGATCCCTCAGGGAGCCGTGCAAAGTAAAAATATCTCAGGTTATTATGCCGAAGTAGACCAGTGCCTGATGAAGGGGGCTGGCATGGTAAAGGTCAGTGATTCAGGACAAGGCCGTTATCAGTGCGGTCTGCAATGTGTTACAACCCAAGATAAGGGCTTAAGTTGCAAGGAATTTGTTGATAAACAGGTATTCTAATCAAGTTAACGCATGACAGTGCAGAGAAGTGTTACCTGGTTGCTATTTTGAGGTCGAAATCTTATATGCTGCCTAATCCTCATCGTCTATTTACCGAGTCGCTCTTCATCTGATTTTACAGAGACAATATTAATGAAGTTAGAATCATTACAACTAGATCCAGTTGCAAACAGCTTGTCTATACAAGCCAAAATCGACTTTGAACAGTTTCATCTTTTTGCAGATCCGCTAGCGGCTGCCATGGATGCCAGAGTCATAGAGCGCCATGATGGAGCCGATAGGCATCAATGGTTGCTCATATTTGAAGGTACCCATATGCAACTCAATTATGAGTTTTATGCCGATATCTGCTGGCTCAGTGTTGAGAGTGAAGCCGAGTTTGAGGTGCTAGAGTATTTAGCGAGCTTGTTGAGGAGGTTATTATGAGTCTAGGTCAAACAGGATCTGGATTACATTATCAGGCATTAACTCCAGATCTTATCTTAGATGCAATTGAAAGCTTAGATATATTTCCAGAGACAGGATTATTAGCACTCAATAGTTATGAGAATCGCGTTTATCAGTTTCGTTGTGATAACGGTGTGCGTTATGTGGTGAAGTTTTATCGCCCTGAGCGTTGGAGTAATGCCCAGATCCAGGAAGAGCATGACTTTTCCCAGGCGTTATTCGATGAAGAGATACCGATTGCAACGCCGCTGATCATTAATGACCGCTCATTGCATGAGTATAAAGGTTTCAGATTCGCCCTGTTTCCCTCCATAGGCGGTCGTGCGTTTGAGGTAGATAACTTAGAGCAGTTAGAGGCAACAGGGCGCTTCATTGGTCGTATCCATCAATATTCGAAGCAGGGGCAGTTTGCCCATAGGGATCTCGTGAACCCACAGGTCTTGGGGGATGAGTCTCTGCTTTGGTTGAAGGAATCGGGACATGTACCATCATCCTTGGTGTTACCCTATTTCACTATTGTCGAACAGGTATTGGATAAATCGAAGGAGATCTGGAATCAGCAGAATCCCAAGCATATACGTTTACATGGGGATCTTCATCCGGGCAATATCTTGTGGACTCCCGATGGCCCTGGATTCGTCGATCTGGATGATGCGCGCACAGGGCCGGCAATTCAAGATCTGTGGATGATGATCACCGGTGATAGCTCACAGAGGCAACTTCAGTTAGAGATCTTGCTGGAAGCTTACGAAGAGTTTTGTGAGTTTGATGCTAAAGAGCTAAGGCTGATTGAGCCATTAAGAGCTATGCGCATGTTGCATTACAATGCTTGGCTCAGTCGTCGCTGGGAAGATCCGGCATTCCCGATGAATTTTCCCTGGTATGCAGAGGAGAGATATTGGGAGCAGCAGATCCTCTCGTTTAAGGAGCAATTGGCAATCCTGAATGAGCCTGCACTGAGTTTGATTCCAGGCTATTGAGGCTAGTGACTTGTTTGAACTCTCATTTTGTAACAGAAAAATGAACTAATGCTCTTGAGGTACACTCGAAAGAACATTATGTTATTCTCCAAATTATTAAGATCACGCTGCGTAACGCGCGAAAAAGGAATCATCATGAAAAAAGCATTATTGATTGCCCTGGCTCTATTTATGGCCCCTATGGCTGCCATGGCTGTAGATTATAAAGAGGGAGTTCACTACACAGTGATCAATCAGGGGCCTGCGACGGCGAAACCTGAGATTACCGAATTTTTCTCATTCTACTGTGGTCATTGCTACAATTTTTCTAAGACCGAAGTGCCAAAAATTAAGGCTAACCTTCCTGAAGGTGTCGTTTTTAAGCAGAATCATGTGGACTTCATCGGTAGAGAGATGGGCGTCGAGATGTCTCGGGCATTCGCCGTTGCTCACCAGTTAAAAGTCGAAGATAAGATAGAGAAGGCAATTTTTGCAGCGATTCATGATAAGAAGCAACACTTCACTAGTCGTGATGACGTGCGTAAGCTATTTATCGCTAACGGTGTAGAAGGTAAGACGTTCGATGCTGCAGCAGATTCATTTATGGTCAGTGCACAGATGTCACAGATGAAGCGTGCCACGACTAATGCCAAGATCTCAGGCGTACCAACGCTGGTGGTCAATGGTAAGTATCGTGTCGAGACTGGTGCTATCAAGTCTTATGACGAGCTTCTCGACATCGCCTACTACCTGACTTCAATGAAATAAGCTTATTTCAGCCATAATGAGTTTATCCTAAAGGAGCCTATCGGCTCCTTTTTTGTGTCGTGTCTGGACTGCTTGTAATCAAGAGTCGTAATAAAGAGCGGTGTCGATTGCCCATGGGCCGATGATGTTCCCGACATCATTGCGGCATTCCCTTGTCTGCCCCATATGGATATGGGAAATGTCTTCGGAATGTATGGAACATTTAAGACCGTGAGGGTCAAGGTGAACAATCGGCTTTGTGTCTGGACTGCTTGTAATCAAGAGTCGTAATAAAGAGCGGTGTCGATTGCCCACGGGCCGTTGATGCTTTGCTTGAGGGCTTTCTCTGCCTGAATGACACATAATTTTATGAAGAGTTTAGCTATTGGATGCTTGAATGCGTTAAGCAAGACTTGCCTTAGGGTCTTATACTTATTTTAAAAGCATAAAAAAAACCGTATTTCCTGGTCGCAAGAAATACGGTCATCGAGCCATAGGGCTCAGTTTTACCCTGAGTAACCATTCTAATCTAGCAGGGTGTCAATTTATTGGCAAGCGACAATTAAAAATATTTATTGGTTATAGGTCTGATTGACAAGAAAAAGTTTTACCGTTGCGGATACTGTTTCAATTATTTACAAAAAAAACATTTATTAATGAAACTCTCATGGTAAAACATGTGTCCAACTCAGAGTCGAGTTCAAAAAATAATAAAGCGGTTTAGTAGTTAGTAAACAGTTATAACAAGGAGGCCATGTGAGAGTTTTTCCTGTCTATGCACCAAAGCTTATCGTGAAACATGCGCGTATTTTTTTATCTGGAGTGATCTGGGTAAAAGATCTAGGTCGTTTAGAGTTTGAGAAAGGGAGATTTTTATTACCAAGGAAGAGCTTACCGCAAGTAAAACAAGCCATTATAGAACTTAATGAATTGATCGAGGCTCAAACTAGCGAAGCGAAGATGGCTTAAGTCTTCGCTCATGCTATAAAAGGCAGTACAGAGAGTCTGACTCTCTGTACTAGCTCACTTCTTCATTGAGCAAGCCAACGAGTCCGGTGACTTTTTCGTTCCAAGAATTAAGATCTTGGCTCAGCTGTTGGTTTTGCTCAATAAGGCTAATGCCTTTCTGCTTCTCTTCTTCAAGCTCCATTTTCAATAGCTCAATAGTTTCGAGTGTTGCTTGGATTTTTGTTTCCAGCTTGGACAGTAGTTCAAGGCTCATGGGAGTCCTAATAGTTTCTGGATGGTGTGATTATTCTATCAGCGCAGGGACTCTAGTGAATAGTTAATTATGCTCAATGATGAAAAAATTCGTTGAAAACTGAAAGGAAATGGCTTTTTTCTGTGCTTGTTGCTTAAGGGTTAGTAAAAGAGTCATTTTTTAACTAGAAAATTGCGACCCTTATTGGGTATTTACTTACAGGTGTCTTACTGTGGACAGTCAGTAACATAATTTAATTATGTTATCTGGACTTCTATTTTTTCAAAGCTGGCATCTTTAGAGATAGGAGTGAAAGCGACTATCTGATCGAGTCTAATAGAGATTGTTTTCAGCTCTTGCCCCTGATCCTGTTTCAGCTTGATCATCAGGTATTCCGATTTATCCCGGCGAGTTTCTATATTTAATGCAGTGCCTGTTATAGTTTTCTTGCCTGTTAACTCAATAACCAGAGAATAAGATCTCATGCAAGCTAGTTCTAGGTAATCATGAATTCCGCAATCTAATATCTTGTAAGTGCTCATAGTGTTTTCATGTAACAAAGGGAGTAGAACAGATTAGATTGAATTTATCGGGATGAATAGTGTTTGTTATTTCTAGGGGACTTAATGAGGCATTTGAGTAAACAAATACAGGTTGTTCCAGAAATACAGACGTAAAAAAGCCCCTCGCGGGGCTCTTCTTAAAATTATTGTTTAGAAGCGGTAATCAACACCTAGATAAACTTGCTGAGTATCGTTAAGAGAGAAAGTTCCCTTATTGGCACCATTAGATATATCTAGATCATAATCTTGCTTCAGGTAACGGTAGCCTATTTCAGTGCTTAGTTTGTCATTGATCTTGTACATGAAACCTGTCTGGCCACCCCAAACGAAGGTATTCTTAGAGCTGAAGTCTTTAGAGTCAGGGCTAGTGTGATTCATACCAGCTGTAGCACCGACAAACCAGTTAAGTTTGTTACTAGCATCCAGACCGATTAGGTAGTCATATGACATTAAGAAACCTTGTTGCTTTGCAATATCATCTGAGTTGTACGAGTAAGTACCGTAAACACGGTTATTATCATTTAAGTAAGCACCACCGCGTACTTGGTATGTCATATCCTTTTGCTTGTCTTTATCTTTTCCTTCTAGCAAAGAATCTGTTTTGTAGGTGTCTTGTTGGTAACCTACTGCACCACCGATGAACCAGTCTGCAGCCATCGTTGGGGCTGACATTGCTGTGGCGATTACTGCTGCTAATGCTAAAGATTTGGTTTTCATAATATGTTCTCACTCTTTGGAATTATTGTGACTCAAATTTAAGTAACTTATGTTCAGTTACTTAGATTTAAGCGACTTAAATTTAAGTCATTTGTTTTTCGTTGAGGGCATACTAGTCGGATCAGTCTGAACGATAACTGAATGGAATAATAGAACGCTGTTTTATGAGGGATTAGAATAAGGAGTTATTCTTTAGTCGTACTGCTCTATGTTGCTGATTATCTTTGTTTTTTTAGTTGTCGTTATGGTTTTTTGTTTTAAATGTTTTTCTTTTTATTAAGAACTTTAATTAAACTTTATATCACATTGATTTTTTGGATTACTGATAAACGAAAAAAGCCCCATAAGGGGCTTTAACAATGTGCTTTCAGAATTAGAAGCGGTAGTCGACGGCAAGATAGATATGATGGTTGTGGTCTGTATTCATTGCGCCTTCAGTCTCTGTCGCTGCAAACTTTATATCTTGTGTCAAGTAACGGTAACCTACCTCTGTGCTAATGCTGTCGGTGATCTTATACATAAGACCTGTTTGACCACCCCAGGCGAAGCCGTTTTTAGAGCTACGTCCATCTTGTTTTGGGTTTAAGTGGGTAACCCCCGCTGTTGCGCCGACAAACCAGTTTAGGCTTTTGCTAGCATTTAGACCGATCAAATAATCATAAGAAACTAAGAAGCTCTGCTGCTTTGATAGATATTCAGAGAAATAGGAATAAGTACCGTAGACACGAGAGTGATCGTTCAGGTAAGCACCACCACGTAGTTCATATGCTATACCTTCCTCAGATGAGTTCCTAGACATGCTATTGTCGGGAGTATCACCTTGTATTTGCAAAGAAGAACCAGTCTTATAGTTGGTCTGATGTTCTGCTATACCGCCACCGACAAACCATTCGGTTGCCATTGTTGGAGCTGACATAATTGTTGCGATTGCTGCTGCTAACACTAAAGATTGGGTTTTCATAAATTACTCTCATTCAGAAATTAAATAGACGAAAGCCCCATAAGGGGCTTTAACAATGTGCTTTCAGAGTTAGAAACGGTAGTCGACGGCAAGATAGACTTGCTGGCTATTGTCTAGGTTGAATGCATGAGTGTCTTCGCTTGCTTTAAATTCATGATCTTGCTTTAGGTAACGATAGCCAAACTCAGTACTTATGTTGTCGGTGAACTTATACATAAGACCTGTTTGCCCACCCCAGACGAATCGATTTTTTGAGCTTAGTTCATCAGTCTTAGGGCTAAAGTGGTTAACACCAGCTGTTGCGCCGATAAACCAGTTCAGCTTGTTACTTTCACCTAAACTAACTAAGTAATCATATGATATTAATAGGCTTTGCTGTCTGGAGAAATGATCAGAGTTGATGGAATAAGTTCCATAAACTCGATTGTTTTCATTCAAGAAAGCGCCACCACGTAGTTCATAGGTGATATTGTTTTCAGTATCTCGAGAGCTTGTAGTGCCATTTCCGGTTACAGATGGAGCTGTACTTTTATGGGTATTTTGTTGTGCACCAAGCCCGCCACCGACAAACCATTCGGTTGCCATCGTTGGGGCTGACATAATTGTTGCGATTGCTGCTGCTAACACTAAAGATTGGGTTTTCATAAATTACTCTCACTCAGAAATTAATATGTTTCGATTTTCGACGGGCGCATACTAGTTTGGTTAGTCTGAACATTAACTGAATGGAATAAGAGGGTTGAGTTAATAATGAACAAGTATAAGGGCTTGTTCCTTAATTATATTTTTGTATGGATTTGATTTTAGAGTATTTAATCTAAAGTGTGTTGTTTGTAATAATTTTCATGTTTTAAAATGAATAATGAGAAGCGTAAATAAATAGTGATTAAGTATTCATCAAGTCAGTTTAAAGTTGGTCCAAGTGAAGGAGTGAGTTCCTGTTTATAACCATTTTGTTGTGCACCAACACCACCACCACCAACAAACCAATCGGCGGCCATAGAAGGCATTGCAAATGCGGATGTGATCACAGCCGCTAAAACTAAGGTTTTCTTATTCATCTTGTTGTTCATAAAAGTGCTCTTATTGTGGGTACGGGTCTTGTTGTGGGGGCATAGTAAGTGAACCGGGCTGAACCTTAACTGAATATTAAATTAGTATTAACTGGCTTGTGTTCCCGTGTGGCTTGTGGGAAATCTGTACTTTTTATAAAGCTCAAAGGAAAATATATCAGCTTGTTTTTACTCCCATGATTGATATATTAACTATCTGAAATATAAACTTAATTGAGGTTGTGATGAAGCTGGTTTTTGTTCATGGTTGGAGCGTGACTAGTACTGATACCTATGGTGAGTTACCCCAAGCCTTAACTAAGCTAGCGGATCCTGAACTTAAGCTAGATATCCAACATATTCATCTTGGTCGCTATATCAGTTTCAACGATGAGGTGACGTTAGAGGATATTTCAATTGCCTTCGAAGCGGCGCGCCTTAGAGAGCTGGGTGATGAGACATTTTCTGTTATCACTCACTCTACGGGTGGCCCCGTGATCCGTGCCTGGCTTGAACGTTACTATGGCAAAAGCTTAATCCAAGCGCCCCTCAATCACTTGATCATGTTAGCTCCTGCTAATCACGGTTCGGCATTAGCTCAGATAGGAAAATCCAGAGTCAGCAGGCTCAAGGCTTGGTTCGACGGTGTTGAGCCTGGCCAGAGGGTGCTCGATTGGCTGGAATTAGGCAGTGATGGCCAACATGTATTGAATCTACACTGGTTAAGTTACAGTTTTAGTGAGGCAGGTATTTTCCCCTTTGTGCTCACTGGTGAGAAGATAGACACTAGCTTGTATGACTATATGAATAGTTATACTGCTGAGCCTGGCTCTGACGGTGTGGTGAGAAGCGCCGCAGCGAATATGAATTTCTCATATATACGCCTAGCCCAAGAAGCCGAGCTGACTTGTACGGGATTTGAAGGTGACTGTGTGAGTCGGTTGACTCTGGCCGAGTATAAAGTACCGCTGCAGGAGTGCGCATTCGAGATCATCCCGAGAGCCTGTCATAGTCAGGGTGCTATGGGTATCATGGCTTCAGTGACGCGAAAAAATGCCAGTAAGAAGAGGGTGGTCTCTTCGATACTCGAGTGTTTATCTGTTGGAATTAGCAGTCAATATGCTGCTGTATCTGAGGCTATGGTGTTGCGTTCGGACAAGGTAAAGAAAAAGCTGCGTCATAGCATGTTAGTGGTGCGAGTCACGGATGACCTTGGACATAAGGTGACGGATTTCGATTTATATCTACTCAGTGGAGCTGATTTTAATCCTGGCAAGTTACCTAAAGGCTTTATGCTGGATAAGCAAAAAAATAGCCAAAATTGTAATTGCATTACCCTGTATCTGGATACTAATAAGCTACTATCTGTGGCCGAGGGGAAAATGGGGTTTAAAATTGTTCCCAGGCCAGATTCTGGGTTCAGCTATTATCGAACCGCCGAATATCATTGCGAGCCCAAGCAGGTGAGTCAGTTAATTAAGCCTGATCAGACGACACTCGTTGATATCGTGTTGAAACGCCATATTCATTCTGAGACCTTCACCTTAGTTAGCACTGATGAGGCTGGCAGTTTTGCATCTCTTGCTGGGATGCAGAAAGAGTAAACTTGCAAGCTTGCCAAGGTATGATTTTAATCGCAGTCCCCATTCTGCTTGACTTTACCGCCGTCCATCCATAGTCTGCTTATTCAGTAATCAAGGTGGTATGCAATGCAAATAAACTATAATTTAAAACCTGCGTCTGAGCGCCGTACTGAACAGTTCGAGCCTAAAGAAAATGTGGGCTTCGGTAACCTCAGAACCGATCATATGTTTTTAATGGATTATCGCGACGGAGAGTGGCGTGATCCTAGAGTTGTACCTTATGGGCCTTTTCAAATTGCACCTGGTGCCATCGCCCTGCACTACGGTCAATCAGTGTTCGAAGGTGCTAAGGCATTCAAGCACGATGACGATGAGATCTATACCTTTCGTTTGAATAAGAATGCCGAACGTCTCAATCGTTCTGCCGATATTCTCTGTATTCCAGCCTTGGATGAATCGATGCAACTCAAGGCGATTAATGCCCTCATAGATGTCGACAGACTCTGGTTCCCGATGCAGGAAGATGCCTGCCTCTATATCAGGCCGTTTATCTTCGCTACCGAAGACAGATTGTCGGTGAGCCCGAGTGAAGAGTACACCTTCTGTGTGATCTTGAGCCCGAGTGGCCCTTATTATTCAGATGGTTTCGATAAGGCGATTCGTTTACTGATCAGCGAGCGTTTCCATCGCGCCGTGTCCGGTGGAACCGGTGCGTCGAAGGCTGCGGGTAACTATGCTGCCTCATTGAAAGCGGGTAAGGCTGCTGCCGAATACGGTGCGGCTCAGGTCTTGTATCTTGATGCTAACAACAAACAGATCGAAGAAGTCGGCGCAATGAATCACTTTCACGTGCTGAAAGATGGCACTGTGATCATCCCTACGTTTACCGATACGATTCTTAAATCGATCACCTCAGAGTCGATTTTGGAACTCGGTGACTTGCTAGGTTGCGTCGTTCGTCAAGAGACTGTGATGCTGGATAAGTTTATCGCAGATATCGAGTCAGGTGAGATTATCGAGGCTGGAGGTTTTGGTACTGCGGCTGTGGTATCGCCTGTCGGTTCTTACATCTTCGAAGATAACCGTGTCGTGACTGTGGGTGATGGTCACGTGGGTAAGAATACTCGCCGTATCTACCAGGTATTGACGGATATCCAGAAGGGCAAGATCGAAGGCCCTCAAGGTTGGATGCAGCTGGTAAATCGAATTACTTAGTCATTTGTTCACTGACAAATCGACAAAATTAATAAAGGCGCTGTAAAGCGCCTTTATTGTGCCTGGATTTACCGTTCGATATTATACCGATTGGTATTCATCGCTAACCAGCTAGTTCAGTATGACTCTTGCGGTCACAGATACTGGTTGATTTGAATAGTTTCCCTTGGTTGCGATAAAGCTCTGACGAGAAAAGCTTTCGAGTTTAAGCTCATCGGTTTTCAAGCTGCCTGAGATCTGGGTGAGCTCCATGAGCTGTATCTCTCCCTGAGAGTTAATGGCAAAGTTAGCGGTAAAGTCGCCTGTAATTACTTGATCCTGAAATAATACTGACCAGTCCATCACGCCATCTTTCACAATCCAATATTGGCCGAGCTCGGATACACTAACATGCAGTACTTGCTGGGAGTGAGTGGTTGGTGCCAATATGCTGGTGCAACCCGTTATCGTTAACGAAATCATTATAATGATGCCGTTGAGCCAAGGTGATAACTTTTTCCCTGAAAACATTAAATTTCTCATTATTTTTACATCTTTAAGATTTATTTGTCTGGTTGAAGGATTTCAGTAGACATAAGCATCAAATAATAACTTTTCATCAACATAACCAGTCAAGAAATGACCTTGGGTGGTTTGTCGGCATGTTATAGAGGATTAGCTTAGTCACTAAATGTATCAATTTTACCGCGCGTAGCTGTTACGTCTGTTAATTGATCGCTTCTTAATTATAACGTTTAGAAACTTCCTTAAACAGAAGATTTTTATACTAAATTTGAATTTATGGGATCACAGTACATAAATTATTGGGTTTGATGGCAAAAGTATTTGGTCAATTGTGCCGGCTGCTGTGATTTGGATGTCTTTCGGATGGATGAAATTGGTGGATAGGAGATGTTATACCATTCCATATAAGTATCTGGTCAGTTCAGAGACTCTCAGATTTTTCAATTCAAGGCACATTGATGAGGAAATGGTTATTCCCTTTTAAGTCAATGTAACACAGAAGTGGAAACGCTGAGAGCCTCACGCAGTGCGGGTTTCAAAGCCCTTTATGCTGCGTTGAATGTTCTCGATATAGAATAACTATTAGCTTCAAACATTCGTCTTGCCTACAGTGCCTTGAACTCCCGCTGAATGATCAGATACTTACTCGGAATGGTATTAAGCCGAACAATCTAGGTCATGTTCGGCTAAACCGGATTAATCTATTGGTTAAGGCTTTGCTTTGCGTTTGTTGAATCAGCCTCTACTGCACCATGTTTTATCATCAACTGATGGATCTGCTCATCTTTCTCTTCCCAGACTTGATTTAACCAACGCTGGAAATCGACTCGGCACTGAGGCTCAGAAAAGTAGCGTTTGTTATCGACTTCAGGAACCGGAAGTATCTGAACTCTGATGACTACCTTCTTAATTTTACCGTGCATGACTTCCGATAGAGGATCGTCTTTCGCCTCAGGATAGACCACAGTGACATTAAGCAAATTGGTAAATTGTTCGCCCATGGCCGATAGCGTGAAGGCTATGCCGCCCGCCTTGGGGCGTAATAGATATCGGTAGGGAGAGTCTTGACGTCTATGCTTCTCTTTGGTGAAGCGACTGCCCTCGACATAGTTGATGATAGAGGTGGGCATGGTTTTAAACTTCTCACAGGCGCGTCTGGTAGAGATAAGGTCTTTACCTTTAAGCTTGGGATTCTTCTTTAGTTTTGCCGGGCTGGTTCGGCTCATGAATGGCATGTCTAAGGCCCAGCAGCCCAGTCCGATAAATGGAATGTACATCAATTCACGCTTGAGGAAAAACTTAAGCATAGGGATATTATTTCGCAGTACATAAGTTTGTACTGCGATATCCAAACCACTGAGGTGGTTACTGATGAGTAGATACCAGGATTTTTTATCCAAGTTCTCCAGCCCTTCGATGTCCCACTCTATGTCGGCAAGCAGGTGGAGAATGCCTCCATTACCGGTAGCCCAAGCCCACATAAAGCGATTCATAAGCTTAGTGAGCAAGTCGCGTCCCGCAGTAAAAGGAACAAACAACTTAATTATTCCACCAAGACTAATCAACCCAGCCCAAATGGTGGTATTGATGATTAATAGGAGTGAGCTCATAAAAAAGAGCACTGAACCAGGTAAAAAATTTAGCATCTTGAGGTCACACCTTCTGGTTTACGGCTTTTTCTTGGGCCAACAAATCAAGGGTCTTATCTTTCTCTAGCCAAAGTTGATTTAGTTGCTCCTGAAAAGCAATTTTAAACTCACGGTCTTTCATATAATCACCACGCATCGCCGTTGGGATCTCTGACACGCTGATATGCACATGCACTTCTTTTACCTGGCCACTGATGTATTCCCAGTAAGTTGGCACTTTCTCAGGATAGTAGATGGAGACATCGACCAACTTGTGAATATGCTCACCCATAGCCGAGAGGGCGAATGCCAGGCCGCCGGCCTTAGGCTTTAGCAGGTGTTTAAACTGTGAGTTTTGTTTTCTATGTTTGTCGGCTTTAAAGCGTGTGCCTTCGACAAAATTCATCACGCTGACAGGCTTAGACTTAAACTTAGCGCAGGCCTTGCGGGTGATCTCAATGTCTTTGCCCCTTAGCTTAGGGTTCTTTCTCAGTTGGGCCGTGCTGTAGCGACGCATGAAAGGAAAATCTAATGCCCACCAGGCTAATCCCAAGAATGGCACAAAGATCAGCTCCTTCTTGAGGAAGAACTTCAGGAAAGGAATCTTACGGTTCAGCACTCGTTGCAAAATTAAAATATCGACCCAAGATTGGTGATTGGCTATGACCATGTACCACTCTTTTGTCGAGAGTTCTGCATCGCTATGGATGTGCACATTTACCGGGTGAAAGATACGTTCTATTACACCGTTAATGGTGATCCAGCTGGTGGCACAACTGTCTAATAAGCTAGAGCAGGTGGTTCTGACCGCTGGGATAGGTATGAGTTTAATTGGGCTAAATATGATGATAGGAAGTACCCATAAAATAGTATTCACTAGCCAACACACGAACGCCAGACTGCCTCTGATTAATGACAAAACTCTACCCACCTAGTATCCCCCGACAAAATTGGAGACTTATAATATACCAATTGCATTAGATATGTAATTAATCCTGAGGGATTCACGCCGTGTGGCTAAGGTTAATATTGCGCCTTTAAGTTATTTAACAGTCGATCCATGGCTCTGTAGCCCAAGGCTTGAGCTATGTGTCTGCGTTCGACAGCTACACTCTGCTGTAAGTCGGCGATGGTGCGTGCGACTCTTTGTAAGCGATGATAGCTTCTTACCGATAAGCCTAACTTGTTGACGCTCATCTCCAGAAAAAGCAGGTCGGCCTGTTTGAATTGTCCTAATTGTTTAAGCTGCTTCCCGGTTAAGTCACTGTTGAGCACTCCTGCCCGCGCCAGTTGTGATTCTCTGGCCATTTTTACTCGCAGTGCTATTGATGCACTGGTTTCAGTCGAGGGCTCGATTTTGGTCAAGGCTCCGGGCGGGAGACGAGGGACCTCAATGGTGAGATCGAACCTGTCTAAGAAGGGGCCAGATAAGCGAGATAGGTATCTTTGTATCTGATCTGGCGTAGCTCTGGCATTATCGATATCACCACATGGACTCGGGTTCATTGCCGCTATCAGTTGAAAGCGGCTGGAAAATTTAAGCTTAGCCGCAGCGCGGGAGATGACCACCTCGCCACTTTCCATGGGCTCACGCAGACAGTCCAGAACTTTGCGAGGAAATTCGACCACCTCGTCGAGGAAGAGTACGCCTCTGTGAGCCAAAGATATTTCGCCAGGTTTGGGATGAGTGCCGCCGCCAACCAAAGAGACCGCAGAACTTGTGTGGTGGGGGTTGCGAAAGGGGCGTTTGTAAAAGGATTTGGGCTCGATAGCCTGACCCGCCACCGAATGTAAGGTGGCGACCTCCAGAGCCTCATCGTAGTTCAGTGGCGGTAATAGCTGCATTAAGCGACTGGCAAGCATACTCTTGCCGGTTCCTGGAGGTCCTAGAAGCATTACGTTATGATTGCCAGCCGCGGCAATTTCCAACCCCAGCTTGGCCTGATATTGACCGATGACATCGCTGAAGCAGAGATTAGTGTCGATATCTTCCGCTTCTATCCACTCCAGCCCTGGCTCTATGCCAGGCAACCTCGTCTGTCCGTGCAGGTATTCGCTTAAACCTTGCAGGTGAGTGGCAAAAAAAACCTTATTGAAACCGACTAATTCGGCATCGGCTCGATTATCCAGGGGATCACCAGGCGGGTACCTAGTTTTCGCGCCTCAACAATGACAGGTAGCAGACCCTGGCAATGCTTTATATGGCCAGACAGGGCTAACTCGCCAACAAACTCATGATCTTTTAGTGCGTTCTTGGGGATTTGTTTCGATGCCGCCAGAATGCCGATGGCAATGGGTAGATCGTAACGACCACCTTGCTTGGGAAGATCGGCAGGTGCTAGGTTTACTGTGATGCGGCGCATGGGGAATTCGAATCCGGCATTAATAATCGCGCTGCGAACACGCTCTTTGGCTTCCTTGACTGAAGTCTCCGGTAAACCGACCAGATTGAATGCGGGTAAACCATTGCTGAGATGAACTTCGACGGTAACCGGAGGGGCATCGACTCCCTTATTAGCTCTGGTAGCGACACAGGCGATGGCCATAAACAAATCCTTTTGTCTAGCTAAACTGCTTATTTTAAGTCACTGCTTCAGTGATCTAATCTGAGTGATTTATGTTAAGTGACCTATTCTAAGTGATTTATGTTAAGTGACCTATTCTAAGTGATTTATGTTAAGTGACCTATTCTAAATGATTTGGGTTTAAGTGTTTAATCTGTATTTTAGCTGCTGTAATGAGTGTAGCAGGTAAAATAGGGCAAGTGATATGGAGAGGGTAACTTGGTCGCTTGATAAAATAGCAATGCCTGAGCATTGCTATCTAGCTGACATATTCCTAAGTTTTAAACGGCTTGAGCCAGCTTAACGGTTGCTTCACCAGATATGGTCAACTCCATTTGCTGGTTAAACACTTCAGTGAGCAAGGTCACTATGGGCTTGTCTTCTCGAATCTGGGTCACGGTCACTTTGGCTGTGACTGATTCACCGACATAAATAGGCTTAGTGAACTTGATTGTCTGACCCAAATAGATACACCCTTTTCCCGGAAGCTTACTGGCTAACAGACCCGAGATCAGGCTGGATGCCAGCATGCCATGAACGATAGGCTTGCCAAATTGCGTGGTTGCCGCATATTCCTCATCGAGATGCACCGGATTAAAGTCTTCGGCAATCTTGGCGAAAGCCGCCACGGTTTCGGCATCGATGGTTTTTTCAATCGTCTCGGTATCGCCAATTTTAATCTTCATGTGATACTTCCTCTTTAGTTGCCTGGATGACGTCTGCAATACGTTGTTTTACATAAGTGCCCGGGGCGTCCAATTCACCTTGAAGAGTACGTGGTTCAATGCGCTCGCCGAAGTTGCGTTCATCGGCCCAGGTTTGCCAGTGCTGCCACCAGGAGCCGTCATGTTTATCGGCGGTACTCAGCCAATCTCTGGCATCCAGCTTGGTATCGGCATTTGTCCAGAAACCGTATTTCTGAGCATCCGGGTGATTCATAGGTCCGGCGATATGGCCACTCTCGCCCAGGACGAAGGTGCTATCGCCACCGAGCAGATGATTACCTTGGTATGTGCCTTGCCATAATGCGATGTGATCTTCGATAGCCGACATGAAATACACAGGAGCATTGACCTTTTGCAGATCTATAGCGACATTGCCTACCTTGAATTTTCCCTTCTCACAGAGCTCATTATTGAGATAGAACTGCCTCAACATCTGGTTATGACAGGCCGCTGTGATATTGGTGTTATCGCTATTCCAGAAGAGTAAGTCGAAAGCCATCGGGCTTTCACCCTTAAGATAATTGGTGATGTAGTAGTTCCAATACAGGGCATTTTCTCGTAGCAGGCTAAAAGATACCGCCATCTGTCGGCCGTCCATATAGCCTTTAATATTATTTTGAGCCTCGATGGCACTGATCATCTGGTCACTGATAAACACGCCTAACTCACCGGGATGAGAGAAGTCGAGCATAGTCGTTAGCAAGGTTGCAGACTTAATCCTCTGTTTAGTGCGCTTAGCCGCCATATAAGCCATCGTCGTGGTCAGTAATGTGCCGCCAATGCAGTAGCCGATACCGTTGACCTCACGCTCGCCTGTCTGCTTTTCAATGGCATCCAGTGCTGGGATCACACCTTGTAGCACATAATTCTCAAAACCCGTTGCAGCCATCTCGGCATTAGGGTTAGTCCAGGACATACAAAATACGGTATGGCCCTGGGCAGCGAGCCAACGGATATAGGAGCGTGACTCTCGTAGATCCATGATGTAGTACTTGTTGACGAATGGCGGGACTATGAGCAAGGGACGTTTATAAACCGTGTCTGTGGTCGGCTGATATTGGATCAGTTCGAATAACTCATTTTGAAATACGACCTTGCCTGGAGTGGCTGCGATATTCTCTCCTAATATGAAGGCCTTCTCATCTGTCATTCTAATGTTCAGGGTGTCGGCGCTTTGAGATAAGTCTTTGGCCAGTTGTTCAAAGCCACGAGCAAGATTTTCCCCATTCGTTTCCAGAGTCAGCTTGAGTATTTCTGGATTGGTCATGACGAAATTTGTTGGTGCCATGGCATTGAGAAACTGACGTGTAAAAAATTCGAGTCGATGTCGGGTTGGGTCATCGAGATCATCGGCAGAAGCGATTGAAGCTTCTATATTTTTACAGGTCAGCAGGTAACTTTGTTTAATGTAATTGTGAAAGGCATTCTCGCTCCAGGCTGGATCGCTGAAGCGTCGATCGGCTTTTTTATCTGTATCCGTTTGATCTGAGCAGGCACCTGTCACACAGGTATTAAACAGTTCCATCTGCTGCTGCCACCACTGCATCTGTTGCTCAAGGTGTGTCATCGGCTGATTACTGAAAGATTGCATCAGAGAGGCAAAATCTTGAGTCTGATTCTCCAGCAGGGCTTTTTGAGTCGGAGATTGGGATTGCAGCGGTTGTAGAAACTGCTGGTTCATTTTAAGGAGTTGATCGAATACATGGTGAAAGGGGGATTGATTAGTCATGAGTATTTTCCTCAATGGGATACCAGCAAAAGCGGCCCCTGAGGCCGCACGAAATTACTTTGCAGGTTTAGCCGCTTTAGTACTTTCATTCACATACTGATCGGCTGCCTGTTTGAAGGACTGGCCGATTTGAGTGAACTTCTGACTGTCTTCCATCAGTTGCTGGCTCACCTTAGTGATCAACTCGAGTTGTTTAGAACCGTGAGTCGCCAGGCTCTGTCCATCGCTAATCGATGTAGCACTCTTGACCTGCTCATTTCCTAGCGTGCTGTAGGCCTTCAGGCTTTCAAGCTGAATGCGTGAAAGCTGCTCGATATTCTCTGCGACTAGTTGGTTAAATTGGTTTAAAGGGGCAAACACTTGTTGTAGCTGGTCATTAAAAGATTTAAACATTTCCTGATTCATCGCTTTTATCTCCACTGTTAATCTACTTTGTCTTTGGCCCATTAGCCGACATCCCGTGTAATAAGCGATATCCAAACAAGTTGTAAAAACAAAAACGTTAAACAATTGTTTGAATTGCTTACGTTGCCGATACTGACAAGCAAAAATGACAATGTCATTACTTAATTTAACTCGTTGAATATATTTGTTAACATGATATTGATGATTTGATTTAAAACATTGGCAGTACTTGTTAAGGAACTCGCAATGTATCTAGCGTTGAAGCGTTTTGTTATTTGATCGTCTTGTTTGAAATTCTAATTCAAAAAACAATGTAAATATTTTGATATGTAATAAATAGTTGTGTTTATTTATTATCTCTTATCTGTTTTTATATCTTTAATCTGTATTTTTAATCTATTAATTACAAAAGTAACACTTGTGGTGATTAATATTCTTAACGTGATTTATTTGGCTGATGTCAATTAATTAAAAGATATTTAGTGCAAACAGACATATATAATATGAGTCATATACGTGAATAAGTCCGGACTAAATTTAATAGCTTACCTCCTTATTCGTCGATAATATTGTGGCTCTAATATCCGAGTTAAAATCAAGCAAGCGAATGACTTGCGGTACATGCTCGACTCACAGGTCTGATAGGATAAAAAAGAACCACTAGACGACTGGTCTAATTTGTCGTAGAATCGCTTCCTATGAAAACAGAATCACCGACACAATCCACTCGTCAGCATATCCTCGACGTAGGCTACAAGCTTATTGTCGCCAAGGGATTTTCCTGTATGGGACTATCGCAACTACTGCAAGCGGCAGAAGTGCCAAAGGGCTCCTTTTACCATTATTTCAAATCGAAAGAGCAATTTGGTGAAGCGCTTATCCAAGGTTACTTCGAAGGTTATAAAGCTGAGCTCGATAGCCTGTTTGGCAATACTAGCTTGAGCGGTTATGAACGTCTGATGACGTATTGGCTGAGATGGCTGACTGCACAGACCCAAGGTTGTATCGACCAGAAGTGTTTGGTGGTTAAGCTCAGCGCTGAAGTGGCCGACTTGTCTGAGGCTATGCGTTTAGCGCTTCTCAAAGGCTCCGCCGGCGTGATTCAGCGCCTGACCGATTGCATTACCGCAGGTATCGAAGATGGGTCCATCGCGGAGCAAGATCCACAATCTACAGCCGAAATGCTGTATCACATGTGGTTAGGTGCCAGTTTGATGAACAAATTGGGCCATAGCCCGGATGCACTCGATAGGGCCATACAAACGACTCAATCAGTCCTGCAACCTTAAGTTCGTACACGAATAAATTATTAGACTCCCGCGTGCCTGGTTAAGGTGCGCGGGGATTTTTTTCAATAAATACTAGACGACTGGTCTATTTCGTCTGATTAGACAATAGATTGGTTTCAAATAAGATCATTTATGTGAGGCAATGCCATGTTAAATTTCGATTACTACAACCCTACCCGCATCAGCTTTGGTGAGGGGAAAATTAGTGAACTAGATAAGTTAGTCCCACAGGGTGCCAAAGTCTTAGTGTTATTTGGCGGTAACAGTGCCCGAAAAACCGGTACTTTAGACGAAGTTAAACAGGCCCTGGGTCAACGTGAACTCATTGAGTTCGGTGGGATAGAGCCTAACCCAACCTATGAGACCTTGATGCAGGCGGTCGAGGTCGTCAAAGCAGAGAAGATCGACTTCTTATTGGCTGTGGGCGGCGGGTCTGTGATTGATGGCACTAAGTTTGTCGCTGCGGCGGCTGTTTTTGAGGGTGAACCTTGGGATATCTTGCTTAATTGGGGCGCGAATGTCACTCAGGCCATGCCTTTTGGCACAGTGTTAACGTTGCCGGCTACTGGCAGCGAGATGAATAATGCCAGCGTGGTGACCCGTAAATCCATCAAGGCCAAACTGCCATTCCGTAACGATCTTGTGTATCCGCAGTTTTCGGTATTGGATCCGACTAAGACCTATACCTTACCTGAGCGTCAGGTAGCTAACGGCGTCGTCGATGCTTTCGTGCATATCACCGAGCAATATCTGACATACCCGGTGAATGCTGCGGTTCAAGACAGAATAGCCGAAGGCCTACTCCAGACGCTTATAGAGTTAGGTCCTCAGGTACTCGTTAATCCTGATGACTATGACATACGTGCCAACTTGATGTGGGTCGCTACGACGGCGCTCAATGGCACCATAGGTAGCGGTGTTCCCCATGATTGGGCGACACATATGATCGGTCACGAGCTCACGGCTCTGTATAACATGGACCATGCCCGTACCTTGGCGGTCATTCTGCCATCCTTACTGGCGCTGACTAAAGACGCTAAGCGTGAAAAGTTACTGCAATTTGCTCATCGTGTGTGGCATCTGCAGCAAGGTAGCGATGATGAAAAAATTGAACTCGCGATCACTAAGACCCGCGACTTCTTCGAGGCCATGGGGATCCCGACTCGACTCTCTGACTATGACTTAGGTAAAAAAGATGTCGATGCCGTCGTCGCGCAATTAGAAGCGCACGGCATGGTGGCACTCGGTGAACATGAAAATATTGACCTAGCCATGAGTCGCGATATTTTAACCTTAGCGCTATAACTTGTTTGCATGAATTTCAACACAAGCCGTGGGTACGGCTTGTTAGTTCGGCTAACGACTAATACCTTTCGGTATGAAATTACTTTTGAATATTAAGGATCGAAAATGAACATTCTTATGGTACTGACCTCTCACGATAAACTCGGCGATACTGGCCTTAAGACAGGCTTTTGGTTAGAAGAGTTTGCCGCGCCTTTCTATGCATTTAAAGATAAAGGCCACAGCATTACATTGGCATCCCCCTTAGGTGGCCAGCCACCACTGGACCCTAAGAGTGATGAAGTCGATTTTCAAACGGCGGCGACACATAGATTCGCCAAAGACTCAGCATCTCAGGCGCTACTGGCTAACACCCAGATATTAAATACTATCAATGCCGAGGATTATGACGCGGTATTTTATCCCGGTGGTCATGGCCCATTATGGGATCTGGCCGAAGATAAAGATTCTATCGCACTGATTGAAGCGGTCCATCAGGCAGGCAAGACGCTTGGGCTAGTATGTCATGCACCAGCGGCGCTACTGCATCCCAAAGGGACCGATGGCAAGCCGTTAGTCGATGGCAAGCAAGTCACAGGGTTTAGTAACTCAGAAGAAGATGCAGTGCAGCTGACCGATATAGTGCCTTTCTTAGTGGAAGATATGCTGCAACAGCAGGGTGGCACATATGTGAAAGGCGATGATTGGGCAAGCTTTATTGTCACCGACGGCAACTTGATCACGGGTCAAAACCCGGCATCATCGGATGCGGTAGCCCATGCCATGATGGCGCAACTTAACCGCTAAGGAAGACAGTTATGATCACCTTGCACCATCTGAATAAGTCGCGTTCTAAACGTATTATCTGGTTACTCGAAGAGCTGGGTCAGGCTTATGAGATCAAGAGCTATCAACGTGATAGCCAGACATTTTTGGCGCCACCAGAGCTTAAGCAGATCCATGCTCTGGGTAAGTCTCCTGTTATCGAGTTCGACGGTCAGGTTATCGCCGAGTCAGGTGCGATAACCGAGTATCTGATCGAGCGATTCGCGGCCGATAGCTTAGCGCCCGCTCGTGACAGCCAAGATTATATCGATTATCTACAATGGCTCCACTTCGCCGAAAGCTCGGCAATATTGCCGTTGTTATTGCGTATGTTCGTCGAAAAAGATGGCTGCACCACTAACTTCCTCGAAGGCTATGCTAAGGTGGAAGTCGAGAAGGTGCTGAATTATTTCAACGCTATGCTCGAAGATAAAACCTATTTAGTCGGTGGTAAACTCAGCGGTGCGGATATCATGATGTCCTTTATCGTTGAGATAGTGCAAAACAATGGTGAGTTAGGCCAGTACCCTCATATCGAACGCTATGGGGCGTTATTAAGTCAGCATCCTCATTGGTTAAAGTCGGTTGAGATCGAAGCCAAGCTTGATGCGTCGGCTTAATAACCTGGTGTCTTAAAGCAGAGTAAACAAGCTCATTAGGTTGAGCTTGTTTAATTTTAGAATTAGCCTTTCATCAAAACCTCTAAATTCACTTATATAAAACTAGATAACCCAAGCTATTAGCAAAATATATAGCTGAAATCTATTTTGTTTTAATTATAAATTAACCAAGTAAATGACGTGGAGGCACAAGTCTGACGAGCCAGTTATTAACGCCAGAAATGTACCATATGGTCGTTTTTCTATCTCTGATTTGACTGATGCTTTTTGTTATCTAAGGGAGTAATATTTCAGCCTCTCAGGAATATAAGAAGTAGCATTCTATGAACAAGCATTTCGAAGGTAGATTTGAAGTTGAACTCAAGTATCGATTGAGTAACAGAGAGGGGTTTATTAAGGCATTAGCCGCTATGGCGCCTGAAGTGATGCACGAAGATAATCTGGAGCAGGATACTTACTTCGATCTGCCGGATTTAAGTCTGGAGAGCCAAAACAAATCTGTTTGTATCCGTGATATTCAACCCTCCGGCATCATGCTTTGGATAGTAAAGGGACCGGAAGCTGATCGCTGTGAAGCGGTAAATATCAATAATGCTACCAAAGCCAGAAGCATGCTCAGTACCATGGGCTATCGCCAGGTTCTGGAAGTGAAGAAGCTGCGTAGCATCTATTTTCTCGGAAAGTTTCACGTCACTGTAGACAGGCTCGAAGGCCTTGGGAATTTTGCCGAGCTTGCCATCATGACCGAAGATGAATCCAAGTTGGAGAGCTATCGATTGCAGCTCCTATCTCTGGCCGGGGAGCTGGGCTTGTCTTCTGAGCAGCTGGAAGTGCGTTCATACCGAGAGCTTCAAACGGAACTTGTGACTTAAGTTAATTCATATATATGATTGAAATGGAGTAGCAACATGATGCGTATACAAGAGCTCTTAGGTGTAGATTTACCTATTATTCAGGCCCCGATGGCCGGGGTTCAGAACAGTAAACTGGCATTGGCGGTCTCTTCCGTCGGCGCTCTGGGCTCTATTCCCTGCGCCATGCTCAGTCACGATGCCTTGAGGGCAGAGTTGAGCCATATTCAGTCGCAAACCCAAGCTCCCATCAATGTGAATTTTTTCAGTCATCATCAAGCCGAATTAAACGTCGAACGTGATGCTATATGGCGCAGGACCTTAGCCCCCTATTTTAGAGAATATTCCATCGACAGCGACGCATTACCCGAGGGGCCTAGCCGCCAACCGTTCAGCAATACCGTCGCAGATATCCTGGAGGAGTTTCGACCTCGAGTGGTGAGTTTCCACTTTGGTCTGCCTGAAAAAGCCCTGCTTGCACGGGTAAAAGCCTGGGGCGCGACAGTATTGAGTACGGCGACGACGCTGGAGGAGGCCCTCTGGCTCGAAGCCAATGGCGCCGACGCCATCATAGCTCAAGGTTTAGAGGCTGGTGGTCACAGGGGCATGTTCCTGTCAGAGGAGCTTGGTCTGCAGGTGAGTACCTACTCACTGCTACAACAAATTCTGGCACGGGTCAGCTTGCCCGTAATAGCGACAGGCGGCATTGTTGACGCCAAAGGCGTAAGCGCAGCTCTCTCACTCGGCGCGGCGGCGGTACAAGTCGGCACCGCTTATTTGTTGTGTGATGAAACCAACACCAGCACGCTACACAGGCAAGCCATCAAGAGTAATCGCTCACATAAAACGGTTATCACCAACCTGTTCTCCGGCAAACCGGCCCGTGGCATCGTCAACCGGGTCATACATGAGCTTGGTCCCATAAGCGAGCTCGCCCCAGAATTTCCCCATGCCGCCACTGCGATAACAGCTATCAGACAGCAAGCCGAAGCCCAAGGCTGCAGTGACTTCTCTCCACTCTGGTGCGGCCAAAACACCACAGGCTGCAAAGAGATCTCGGCAGCTGAGCTAACTTTGGAGTTAGCCAGAGGTGTGGAAGTATAGTTAGACTTCGTCTAACAATGAAAGTCATGGGTGTAGCTACTTTGATTTACCCAAAGTTGGCAAATGTATTAGATAACCAAGCTGCGCTTGAGCTTTATAATTAGACTTCGTCTAATAACTAAAGTCGTGGGTCTTCAACCCCTTTCCGTTGTTAAGAGTCGACCAAGGAGGACTGTCCTCATCAACAACATCCTGTCTAAGGGCCAGTTCGCCATCCATGGCTCTCGCTCAAAGAGGCCATTATCATGACCTTCGCCCCTGCATCCACCATAACGCCCCGGCGAAGTTACATGCATTGAGTACGGGCCTCATACTCCAATAAAAATTGCCTAACGGCTCAGATGCTACATCCATGTAGCCCCGAGCCTGAACCATCATCCATGATGGTTCTACAGCATTTTCATCTGCATATTTCGGTAACTTCCAACGGGGAATTATTGAACCAGCAGGCTATCAGAGAGATTCTAGCGTATATGAATTGGCAGGTTTCATTGCAGGGAGTGCTGTCATTGGTGGCAAAACTTGAATGGAGTAGAAGCCAATTCGTTCTGACTCCTTTGTTTGGTGCTCTTAATACAAGCGTATGAGTTATTACAAAGGGGTCTATCTAAAACACGCTATAGCGATAGACAGAAACAGCTAGATTCACCACAATCTGCAACCTAAATGACAGGAACGGCAAAGCGTTTGAAAAGCATAACGTTTTGTTTGTTTTTTGTTTGGTATTTGTTATTGAGTGTGGTTGGTTAGTCCTGTGGTTATAAATAAGAATCAAGCGGTGATGGCCGTAACAATTTTACTGTTGACGTTAGTGGTTGGCGCAACTCAGTTAGCCAATGACGGGCTCTTTTTACGTTTGTTATTAGGGCTCAGCTTAGGCTTTGCTTTAGTCAAGGGAGCCGTTGGTTTTGCCGGTAGTATTAACCGAGCTTACCGCCGAGGTTCAACGCAGTTATTGCAAACCCTGATGTTTATGTTTGTGATCACTGCAATCATCAATGCCGGTTTACTGCTTAATGCTGACAGCCAGAACTATAATTTATGGATTAATCCTATCAATGCAGGGCTGCTCATTGGCGGCATCATGTTTGGCGCAGGCATGAGCTTATCAAGCTGCTGCGCAACCGGCGTGATGGTGGAGCTTGTCAGTGATGTCCCAAGAGCTGCAACGACATTGGTGTTTTTTGGCGCTGGGGTCTTCTTTGGCTTTCCATTACAAAGCAGCCAAAGCTGGATAACTGATTCGTGGTTTTCATCAGCAAGCTATCAAGGTAAAGGCGTCTTTTTGCCTGACTTGTTTGCTGGTACACCGCTGAATGGTTATTTTATGTCTATATTAGTGACCCTATTTTTAGCGTTAAGCGTAGTGGTTATTGCCAAAAAGTATGAAAATTATCGCCGCCGCAATGGCTCATATTTAGGTGTGTCGAGTGAAATTGAGCGGCAGAATATTCAACATCAAAGCAATCAAAACGGCGAAGATAAATCGTTTAGATTATTCAGCCGTGAAACATATCAAAACTGGTTCGCTAATCTCTGGCAAATGCGCACCACCGCGTTAGTCATAGCGGTTATTTTTGGCATCATGATGGCAAGTACCGGCTCAGGCTGGGGAGCGTCGACACCCTTTGGTATCTGGTTCGCAAAGGGATTGATGTTCTTTGGGGTCGAATTAAGCACCATTACCGAGATAAGCCAGCGACCTGAAGCTATGTTTACCACGCCGTTTTTTGAACATGGCGTGTCAGTGCAAAACTTGGCTATTTTATTAGGCACCTTAATAGCGGTGTTGTTTATGGGTAAGTTTAAGTTTTCATTTACCCTAAACCACTCAGCTAAACAGCTGGCGCTTTTTGCTTTAGGTGGATTATTAATGGGATTTGGTACTCGTTTTGCCAATGGCTGTAATGTGGGAGCATTGTTCACCCCTATCGCTAACTTCTCATTATCTGGATGGGTGTATTTACTGGTAATGATTGGTGGTGCTATCGCAGGCAACCGTTTCCAGCAAGCGGTGATGAAGTAACTCACTGCTAGAACGCTTAGCTGCGAGTTAACGGTTCACCGAATACGGAACGCTGCGCTCACAGATAAAGCGATAAGTATAAACAGTGCCACCCAGACTTAATGGCGTATAAACAGTGCCACCCAGACTTAATGGCGTATTTTCACCCCTCTTACTAAGCTTTAATGAAGAGCTTAAGTGGGAGATTGTTATGCCGCGTCCAAGAAGAACTCAAGTCAGTATTGAAGACACGCCAATGTACCATTGCTGTAGTAGGGTAACCAGAAGAGCCTTCCTTTTTGGATATGATGAGCTTACTGGTAAGAACTATGACCATAGGCGTGGCTGGGTTGAATCTCAGTTACTGAAATTATCGGGTGTGTTTGCTATAGATATTGCAGCCTATGCAGTGATGTCTAATCATCTACATGTTGTTCTTAGTGTTGATATTTATGAGTCAAATCGTTGGACTGACAAAGAAGTGGTTAAGCACTGGCATCAAATATTTTTGGGAACTGAAGTCACTCAAAAATTTGCTAAAGGTGAAGTGATAGAAAGCTTCGAAGTTAACAGTTTAAAGCATTCGATTGCTCTATATCGAAGTCGATTAAGTGATATCAGCTGGTTTATGCGGTCGCTCAATGAACCCATTGCCCGCATGGCAAACAAAGAAGATAAGTGTACAGGTCGTTTTTGGGAAGGACGCTTTAAAAGCCAAGCATTATTAGATGAAGCAGCTGTACTTGCCTGCATGACTTACGTAGACCTTAATCCTATCAGAGCAAAAATGGCCGATACGCCAGAGCAATCAGACTACACGAGTATTCAGCTTAGAATCCAATCCGCCCTCAATGGCAAACAACCAGCCAAACTCCTCTCTTTTATTGGTAATGAGCGCTTAAATCAACCTAAAGGGATAAACTTCACACTGAAAGACTACCTTGAATTGGTTGATGAAACAGGCCGAATGATTCGAGATGATAAGCGAGGAGCCATATCAGCCAATGCTGAAAAAATTCTGGCAAGGTTAAATATTCCTTGTGAGAATTGGTTAAAAATCACCGCTGATTTTGGCAAGTTATTTCATGGTCCAGTGGGGACATTACAAGAGCTGACGAGTTACTGTGAACATTTGGGTAAACGACGACGGCACTTTTCTCAAAACTGCCAGTATTTTCAAGCTGGCTAAGCGTTTCAATCACTCCTCCTGTTAAAGTAGGCTCATTATGAATTGAGTCAAAACCTGCTATCTGAATTTCATCATTATCGCCTCTAAATACCCACTCCCAGTACTTTTTAAGCTTCGAATAATGTATAGACCCATTCGATTGGTTTTATCGCCAAGTAGAGCATTGATAACCAGCTATACTCACTATGTTATTGATTAGCCATGGGTGGCACGATTTATTGTGATTAGCCATGGGTGGCACGATTTATTATTGGCACGATTTATTATTGCACGATTTATTATTGTTATTTTTGGATCACGAGGGTCGTGGAATTGATTTAGGTGGCTTATGACTGATTACAATGTAAAGAACTCAAAAATTTAAACCTAATGATATATTAAGTGGTTATAAAAGGTTCATGAAAACCCCGTGCCTTGTAACCTATCTCGACGATTTGTTTCGCTACCATCGTTTCACTTTGCTTGACTGTATAGAAATACACCCCTTGATGTGCGGTAACTGTTATCAGGGAGTAACAGCGTGTAGAGCACTAATAAAACGGTGAAGGCAGGAAAGCTATTTAATATGAGAAGTGTGAACGAAAGCTGGTTTTTTAATCTTTTTGTACATAGTAAAACTGATAATATCAAATAAAGCTTTGTTATTTTTAGGCGATAGGTAAATGGGTACATCAAATAAGCCATTACCAAGATATTTTAAATATTGGGGGAAGGCAGTAAAAAACGAAGGTGGTAGTGATGATGCGTATCATTTATTACCTTATCATTGTTTAGATGTGACAGCCGTCGGCCAACAATTGCTCTGTTCTAATAAACCCCTTACCAAAGCTCTCGCCGATTTTCTCGAATTATCACCACAGCAGCTCAATGCATTATTTGTGTTTAGCTTAGCATTACATGATTTAGGTAAGTTCGCTTCCGCATTTCATGTGGCGGACCGGGATAACCCTCTTATCAGTGCAAGTAGTCGGTTTGACTATGATGGTTCGCAGTACAGGCACGACCGTATGGGGTTGTACTTTTGGCAAAATATAGAGTTGAGCTTTTTTGAGGCTGCCAATTCATTTATCAATAATGCCTACGCATTGATTCAACCTGATTTCCCTCTGGACATCCTTCATACACCAGAAATTACTATAGGTCAGAGTTGCTTATGTTTAAGAAACGAATGACGGCTCGATCTCAGTTTATGACAGAACCGATTAATAGAGGTGTGAAATGGCTTACGAAGCTCTAGCAGATAATTTTCAAGACGGAGATGTAATTTACGGTTTAGATGTTCCTCGAGCCGTAGCATTACAAATGCTTAAAAGCCGATATGTAAATCGAACTCAGCCAATCATAAACGTCTATTGCTGTGGATTGTTTAGCTCAACTACCACTAAAAGGCACATCATAATTCAAAATGATCTTACTAATGCAGTCTGGAATCCGAGCTTGCCCGGGAGGTATTCTAGTAATAAAAGCATTAATAGTGAGTTAGTTGACGGTCAGCGAGGAATTGCTTTTAAAAACTTCTTGGGAAATCACCCCAATTATAATGTTGCTTCTCGGCTTGATCTAGAAATTGACTTAGTAAAAAGATCTAAAAATGCATGGCAACGTACAAGTAAATCTGGGCTGGAATTCCATGTGAAATCTAAGGGTACCGTGCATTTTATCATAACAAATTTACAGATCGATGCAGTCGTATCAAAGGTAGGGTATGGTGAAAGTATAACCAGTGCAGAATTGCGTTGGTTATATAGGCATAAGAACGTGCAAGATGTTATTGGTCATGTAAAATTTTATGTGGCAGATAAAGAAGTTCTTTATCGCGATGTGTTTAATAATCCAGCTTGGGAGACTTATACATCGAGTAAGACATACGGTAGTGACTGGAAAGTTACGACAATTTCAAAAATGATTGATCTGGTGAAAAATCGACGTTGTTGAATAAATAAGAAAACAAGACTGAATGTGAGATAATTGGACTCCCCACACTAATAAAGTAAGTTAATATGATTATCAAAATGAAAATATAATCAGGGGTATTATCATGCGCAATACTATCGTTGGCGTTGATTTAGCTAAAAATGTTATCCAAGTTTGTGTTTATAGAAACAAAAAGCAATAGAGTCAGGGCATGATGGTCGCCTAATTTCAGCGAAATTAGTATCGGCAGTCAGGAAAAATCAAAAAACAGATAAAAATGACGCGTTAGCAGTCATTCAAGCCACAATGCTGCCAGATGTGAACTTTATAACGGGTAAAAGTGTTGAACAACAATTACAATCAATTAAGCGATTGAGAGAGTTGACTATAAAACAAAGGGATGCCTCTCACAAGCAAGTCGCATCCAGGGTGAGAGCGTGAACGTTTTTGAGCTATAGAAGAATGGTAAGTACTGTTTATTTATATCCAATAGGCTGTAACAGATGGCAATTTAGAATGTTTATTAAACAATCCGAGAGTGTGGATATACATTCTCAACAAAAGATTATCCAACTTATCAATCTGTACAAAACTTGTACAGCAGGCTGCAGAGAAACTATAACAATGCTCAGTTTTCACTCTCGTAACTAATCAATGTTTAGGCGCGTCAGTTTATTTTTAACATAAAATCAACTCACGCTCTTGCCCTGAAGTCGCATCCCTATTGCATGAATTAAACTTTAGAGTGCCAAATAGCATTTCTGGTATGGAAAATTCAATTGAAGATATATTAGAGGACGCTACTAATAAGTTGTCATTTCAATTTAGAGAGGCCCTTAATGAGGCCATGAATCAATTAACCTCATTAGCCGAAACAGTCTCAACCTATGACCGTTGTTTAGAGATGTCAATTCAGGATCATCCTGAGTGTCAGAAGTTATTAAAACTTGAAGGTGTAGTGTAGGGCCAATAAACGCGATTAATCTCTATATTGCTCTTGGTTGTGCTGATATAGGCACATTTAGCCGAGGTCGAGATGCATCAGCTTGCATAGGTGTTACCCCCATTCAGCATTCTTCAGGTGGAAAAACAAAATTAGGCACAATAGGCAAAGGGTCTAAAAATAATATACTTCGAAGCCAATTAATTACAGGGGCTATGGCGGAAGTGCGGCATATTAAAAACAAAGAAGCAAAAACAAAGAAAGAGCAGTGGCTAAAATCACTGATTGATCGGCGCGGGAATAAGTGCGCAGCCGTCGCATTGGCGAATAAAACGGTAAGAACGGCTTTTGCCATGTTAACGAAAGGGACAGAGTATAAAGCCGAATTACTGACAGTGTAAAAAGGTCCATACGACAGATAAAAGAGTTCACACAATAAAAATGCATAAACGAAGATAAAAATCAGTAAGTTAAGTCAGTCGTAAGCATAGAGCCACCAAAATACTTGGCAAGCTCGCTTGTGAGATTTGACAGCTTGTCCGTGTAAATATCATAGAGCCAGAGTTAGCTACTCAAAGTAGAGCTCGTACATAAGCACGCATTTATTTCTTTTGTTTATTTAGGTTTATTGTTGACAACGGGGAATCCACATAAGCTTACGCAGCAAAGGCTATAGCTTAATTGAGCAGGATTTTATTGCTGCTTAGCATGAAGGAGCACCGCGTTAGTATCTGGTATAGCTAAATTGATGAGGCCAACTTTCAGACGAGCAGTCAGCTGACAATTGATTGATAAAAAGGAGTGTATTGTCCCTGACTCGTCATTTTCGAGGGTTCTTCCACTGGACCCGATATTGAATAGAAAGGTATCACATGTCGATAATTCAAAGAAGTGAATAATCTGGTGTGAACGCGGCTGTGACCTTCGACAGCAGGGATGCTGTCGCAGAGCCCACAGGGAGCGTGCTTGAATGATATCCTATCTAAAGGCCAGCTCGGCATCCTTGCCTCTCGCTCATAAGCACATGGCTACGCCAAATTCACCGTGTCGCAGAAGTGTTTGCACATTAGCCTGCGGCAGGCAATAGATCACAATGAAGCTATGGTTTTCAATTCAATAACCCAATATGAAAATTTAAACCGTAAGAAAGCAAAAAAGCACTCCAAATGAAGTGCTTTAAAGTCTAGGGCTGACGATGTGCAATGACCTATCTACGAAGAGATAATCCACCAGACATCAACGAACCAAAAAAAATTAACGATTAAGCTTTAACGAGCTTTGCTAGATCTGCCGGACGATAGTAAACCGACTTTAGCACCTTGCCCTGGCGTACGATTTTACCTGCCATATCTACATCATTAGCGCACTTAGCGATAATGAAGTCGCCCTTGGTGCTGCCGACGATCTCGACGCCTTGCTTGGCGTAAAACTCGATAGTCTCTTCAAGTTCTTTCTCGTTGCGACACACCTTGCTCATGTTGCTCGAATGAACTTCGTCCCAACAGGTGATGAAGTCGATCTCGCGGTTCTTGGCCACATGTAACAGTAGGTCGATGACGTAGCTGATTTCCATGCGGTCACTGACTTGAGTTGCACCTAAGTGAACCAGGCGGCCCATCAAGACATAGACAGAATCGACGATAGCATCGGCCTGCTCCATGCGGCTGTCGGCTTCGGCAAGCTCGGTCAGCTCTTCGATGGCCAATGAAGTGTGCAGTGTATCGGCTTTATCATCCAATGTGCTCTCATCTTCGCTTGGTAAATCGAAAGTAGAGCGAAACTGGAGGATGTCACGATAAAGGTGATCGTAGAGAGGCTGAGTGAGTGCGGTAAGTTTCATTGATTCTGCCTTGAAGCCTGAGCTTTCTGTCATTAGGGTTGAGTTGAGATAACTCGAATGGCGGTGATTCTAAGTTAATGGCAGAGCAAAATAAAGCGAACTGAAGAGGGCTCGCTTGCATAACAAATGAAAATTGATACTCGACGAGTAGTTAGCCATATATTTTTTTGGCAAACTTAATTGATTATGCTGCTGAGCACTCCGCTAGCGACATCCTGATGGGTGACTTTACCATCCCGCAATGGAGGTGGGGTACTGGACTCTCTTCGTTGTTGAGCCTTGAAAATCTCTGTGCTTAAATCCATAGAGGTTGACTGGGCATGATGACTCGAACAGCCAGTGATGAAGAAAGAGAACACAATTGAAATTAATGTGAGACTCGTTGATTTGATTTGTAAGTGATGGAGATTTCTAGTCGATACCATTGCGTCAATTCCCTTTAAACGATTCAATATAATTCAACATTAGATTATTTAGTTGAGTTGTTCAAGGAAGCATAAATATGCTTCCTTTTGTCGTGGATATATTTCGACAATGAACTCTAGTTGGCTAATTTCTGTGGCAGTTAGCTAGACCAGCTGATGACGGAACACCTTCTCATTCATCTTATCCAGCTCATTAAGCCACTTGGTCACTGTCTTCTCATCGTGTGGAGCCGGAGAGACACCGATAGCCAGCTCACCGGCGACTAAAGATTCGATGGCGATAGCCACTGTGAGAGAAACCAGACGGGCCATGGCTGAGCCGCGCTCGTCACCGGCTTCATCTACGCCGTAACTTGAATGCCAGACTGTCTGCTTACCTTGAGGATCTTTGACTTCCAGCTCAACCGATAGCACCACGCGGTCGGCTTCACCCTTGTCGTATTGGTGCTTGTCCCAGAGTCCGTCACTGAGCTCGGCTAAACGGGCCAGTCCCGCATCACCTACTGCACTATCTATTTCGAAATTGTCTACCTCGGTAAACAGCTCACTCCAGGCGTCTGACCAACCATTGAGGCGCAGCGTGCCGCGAACAAATTCCTGAATGTTCCAGTCGCTTGCAAAACCATATTGCTGCTGGAAAGGAATAGAGTCTCGGTTTGGATAAGCCTGGAACGTCTCCAGACTGGCATCACTCATGCGCATATCGAAATCTGATAGGGCCAACCAAGGTTTCTCGGTACGCTGTATTTCGCCGTCTTGGGTCCATTGCGCCGGAGACTTGAGGGCTTTTAGTACCCCAGTGGTGACCAGGAGAACTTATATCTGAAATCGTTGGCGACTTTAGGGAAGCCGCCGCAGTATGAGCGGAAGCTATGCTGGTTTTGCTTGTCGAATTTATCCGATGCCTGATATTCGGCGATCAAGGCGTGGGCCAGCAGGTGATCTAGCCCGGGATCTAGCCCCACTTCATTGACGAAGCAGAGGTTTAGGCTCTTGGCCTTATCATGCAAGGCCTGCATTTCCGGTGACACATAGCTGCTGGAGATGAAATGGGCTTTGAGCCCAAGACATAACTCGGCAACCTGCAGATGCAAGGTGGCTGGCAACATGGAGATCACCTGATCGCCTGGGTTAACTTCGGCTTCCAGAGCAAGCCAATTTAACTGCTTGGTCGGAACCTTAATGCCTAAGCTGGCAACCGCTTGCTCGGCCTTAGCTAAGGTGCGGTTCCAGAGGATCAGCTGTTGACCCGATTGTGCGACCTTGCGTATTCCCGGCAGTGACGAGAGTCCTGCACCTAACCAATGAACTGTTTGCATGTTGATTATCTCTTAATTTAGTTGTTATACCTGACTGAGCTTATCGGTAAAAATTTTATTCGCTTTTTGCCACACGCCTAGATTGAGATTGTCCAGTTGCAGTAGATGTGGCAAGAGTTGCTGGCAGAAATCTTCACTGCTCTCGACCGGCAGCAGCGAGGGTAAGTGGTCTATGGCGATCAAGTCGACGGGATTGCCCCCTCTATGATACGCAGGCACGGCTTATCAAATGTGGTACAGCTTGCGTAGATAGGCAAGGGGTTGTAAGTACCATATGGGTCGCAACTGACGTCACAGATAATGGCCAGGCGTCGTGGCTCTATGCCATTGGTCTCGAGCATGGGCAAGGTAATAAACGGCGGCAGAGCTTCTTGTACGAACACGCAGTTGACCAGTACATCAAAGTCTAAAATATCTTCGAAGGGGCCGCCTACTTGAGTCTCTGCCATGTCCCACTGCGTAACCTCAGCGCCTACGCTCTTAGCCATCTCCACGGCGCCGCGTCCGCTTCGGCCCTTAGCGCCAATCACTAATACCTTGGGTGGTCGTGCTAGCGGACTCAGTGACTCGGCCACATCATCGACCAGCGCCTGCTTGCTTGGCATCGAAGCTAACTTATCCAATACTGGCTGGTCTGTTTGTGCTGTGGAATCTAGCTGCTGACGTTTGCCGAACGCCTTAAGCGCCACGGCAGCGCCGGCAAATCCGGCCCAGTAGCCGAAGGCGGCCACACGGCGATTATTATTATCCACCAGATATTCTAGATCGTATAGCTCGCCTTTGCCGGTCTTGAAGCGGCGCAGCACATCTTGCCAGCCTTGCTGCTCTTTATACACATGAGCGAAATGAATATGACGATGAACCAGAGGCCAATTATCTTCACTGAGTTCTTTGAGGCCCAAGATGATGGTGTCTTGTGGGGCTTGCTGCCAGCTGTGGGCTGGCACAATGTCGCAACCTATCCCTTGGTATTCTTGGGCTGGGATGGCACTCAAGGGGGACTCTTCGACAGTGATCTTGAACCCCGCCTCCAAGAGTTTCCGGGCGACATCGGGTGTAAGGGCAATGCGTTCTTCTAAGGGTTTAGATTCCGCGCGTAACCAAATATGGGCTTTTGTCATACCGCAAGCTCTCCTACAAGTCTCTCGTTAGAGACTACTCGATAAATTGCTATTGAAAAACAGTTAGTGTATACAATATCCCTATTTACACAAGATTAACATCACAGCTTAAGTGAAGAAACCAGAGGCAGAATGGCAATGCAAGAGTTGAAAACTAAGGTCGTTGAATATTCACCATCCACAGTGAAGGCGTTGGTGCAGGAGCATTTCCGGATGGCTGTAGAGGTGAAATCATTGCCCGGTTATGTGGATCTAAATTTTCTGCTTACAGATACACAGGGGAAACGTTTTATCCTCAAGATTGCTAATGCGGATGAGCCACTGGCCGAGTTGGATATGCAAAATGCTGTGATGAATTATCTTAACGGGCAAGACTTGCAGCCCTATCTGTTACCTGAGGTGATCAAAAACCTGGCAGGTCATGAGATCACGTCTCTAAAGGACGGACATGGCAGGCCGAGACCCATGCGCCTGCTTAGCTATGTGCCCGGCGTGTTCTACTGTGACCATAAGGCGCTGGCTGGTCATCATCACAGCCAACTTGGCACCTTGTTGGGCAGGCTGGATCTTAGTCTGCAAGGCTTCTCCCACAGGGCTGCTTCACGGCATTTCGACTGGGATCTCAAGCATGCGAACGCTGTCATCGAATCAAAGGTAGGTTTAATCAGCGACCAGAGCCTGCGTCAGCAGGTACTAAAGATTCTATCCGGCTTCGAACAGCAGGTGATCCCCTTTATGGCTGAGCTGCCACAAGGGGTGATCCACAACGATGTGAATGACTATAACCTGTTACTCAGCAGCGCTAGCTTGGACGCCGAGGTGATAGGCTTGATAGATTTTGGTGACATGGTATATAGCCATCAGATCAATGAGCTGGCTATCGCTTGTGCCTACGCCATCTTAGGAGCTGACTCGCCACTGGCGATCATAGAGGCCATCACCTTGGCCTATCACCAGGAGCGTCCGCTCAATGGCGCCGAGCTGTGGGCCTTGCTGCCTCTTATTGCCGCACGTTTAGCGGTTAGCGTGTGCAACTCCTGTGAAGCGATTTTATCCGAGCCAGATAATGAATACCTGTTGGTGACCGCTAAACCTGCCTGGGCAGCCATCACTACCTTGCTAAAACTAGATGCTAAGAGTGTTGGCTTTGGGTTGCAGCGCCTGTGCCTGACAGCAAACGAAGGGGAAAAACAGAGCGGGCCATTAGACCAAGGCACCGATAACATCTCATCTGAGCGACGCAGAGACATTATCAGCCAGAGAGGTGAACGCTTATTCAAGACCTTGAGTGTCTCCTATGAGCAGCCGTTAATTATCGAGCGCGGCCAGGGACAGTTTCTGCTAGATGAAAACAATATCGCTTACTTAGACATGGTCAATAATGTCTGTCATGTGGGGCACTGTCATCCATCTGTGGTCGCTGCGGGTCAGGCGCAGATGGCTAAACTCAACACAAATACCCGTTATCTCAATGACAATATTCTCGATTATAGCCGGGCTTTGCTGGACACCTTCCCCGAGTCACTTTCTGTGGTGATGTTCGTCAACTCAGGTAGTGAGGCTAACGAACTCGCCATGCGCTTGATGCGCTGCAAGACACAATCCGATGAGTTGCTGGTGGTCGATGGTGCCTATCACGGCAATACCAACAAGGCGATTGAGATCAGTCCCTATAAGTTTAATGGCCCTGGGGGCGAAGGGGCGGCGGAGCATATCCATATCGTGCCTGTGCCCGATCCCTACCGCGGACCGTATAAAGGCATGTCTGTTGAGACGGGCCTTGCCTATGCCGAGCCGGTGCAGCAGGCGATTCGTCAGTTACAACAAGAGGGTAAGCAGTTAGGCGGTTACATCTGTGAGTCTCTGCAGGGGGTTGGCGGCAACCTAGTCATGCCAAACGGCTATCTCGACGCCGTTTATCAAGCGGTGCGCGCCGCGGGTGGTGTCTGTATTGCCGATGAAGTGCAGGTGGGCTTCGGTCGTGTCGGCACTCATTGGTGGGGGTTTGAGACCCAAGGTGTGGTGCCGGATATTGTCACCTTAGGTAAGCCCATCGGTAACGGTCATCCCATGGCGGCTGTCGTCACCACTAAGGAGATCGCCGCTGCCTTCGTGACTGGCATGGAGTACTTCAATACCTTCGGCGGTAATCCGGTCTCATGTGCTATCGGCAAGGCGGTACTCGACACCATAGATACTGAAAACCTGATGCACAATGCCCGCGATAGCGGCGATTATATGCGGATGCGTCTGGTCAAATTACAAGAGACATTCGACATCATAGGCGACGTCAGGGGCCTAGGTTTATTTATCGGCGTGGAGCTGGTGAAGGATGCAAGTTTGACCCCGGCGACCCAAGAGGCGCAAGCCTTAATCGAGTGGTTTAAGTCGCGCAACATCTTGCTCAGTCTCGATGGTCCCTTCAATAATGTGCTGAAGATTAAGCCGCCAATGGTTTTTAACAAAGATAATGTCGATTATTTTATCGAGCAGTTACTCCAGGGATTATCCCGAATAAATGCATAACTAGTGGAGATATCACCTCAGAGTTGAATTTATAGTCTGTTACCTAGGGAGTTCGGTCTGGGCAGACAGGCTTAGATTCACACTCGCTCTAATGTGACCTAGATCTCATTGTTAATTTTATGTAAGGATGTTCGGCCCTAGCTAAGAATAAGCCATCGGATGAATGGTATTCGTTTATCGAATTGGCTGGGCCTGAGAACACATAACCACAAGGAATAAATGATGACCTCGACATCAGATCCCCAGTTAAACAAACACAAGCTGCCTAGCCTGCTCGACGCCCTCATTCCCATCTTTGCCCTGGTGCTTATGCTGGCGGCGGCCGTCTATCTGTATTCGTCTGATAGCTCTTACGGTGCAAACCAGATCGCTCTCATCATGGCCGCTTGTATCGCCCTGGTGATAGGGGTGAAGAATGGTTATAGCTGGAAGGAGATGGAAGCGGGTATCGTCAAGAGTGTTGGCGTGGCTACCGGCGCCTTGTTGATCTTATTTGCCGTGGGCTCACTGATCGGCACCTGGATACTCGCAGGCACAGTGCCGACCATGATCTATTACGGCATGTTGGTGCTCAACCCTGAATATTTCTATGCCGCATCCTGTCTCTTGTGTGCCGTAGTTGCCTTAAGTATCGGTAGTTCTTGGACTGTGGCGGGTACTCTGGGTATTGCTTTGGTTGGTGTTGCAGCAGCTATGGGACTGAGTGTGGAGATCACCGCCGGTGCCATTATCAGTGGTGCCTATTTTGGCGATAAAATGTCGCCCATGTCCGATACCACTAACCTGGCACCTGCGGTAGCGGGAACCGATATATTTAGCCATATTCGCCACATGGTATGGACCACGGTACCGAGCATCATCATCGCCATGATAGGTTTCCTGATCTTAGGTTTCACCAGTGAGGCCAGCGGACAGGCAGGTGATCTGCAATTGACCATGGATTTATTGCAAGCTCAATTTAATCCCGGCGTGCACCTCTTGTTACCCCTGTTGGTGGTATTAATCTTGGCCTATAAGAAGATGCCGGCATTTCCCACTGTCATTCTCGGCACCATCGCAGGCGCAATCTGCGCGGCCCTATTCCAGTTCGATAGCATCATAGCGTTTGCCAATGATGATAGCTTGCCTCCGATTGTGGCCATGGTTAAGGGAATTTGGACAGCCATGTTCGATGGCTATGTGGCTAACACGGGTGATGAAGTGCTCGATAGCCTGCTTAGCCGAGGTGGCATGAGCCAGATGACTAATACCGTGTGGTTGATCCTCTGTGCCATGGCATTTGGCGGGATCATGGAGGTCACGGGCCTGCTTAAGCGTATCTTGCAGAGTATCCTTGGCTTAGTAACATCCAGCGGAAGTTTGATTATCACCACCCTGGCGACTTGTATCGGCGCTAACCTGATCACCGCAGATCAGTTTATCGCCATCATCTTGCCGGGGCGTATGTTGAAGGTGGAGTACACTAAGCGCGGTCTGGCTGCGGTAAATCTGAGCCGTGCCTTGGAAGATTCGGCTACCATCACCAGCCCACTGGTGCCATGGAATACCTGTGGTGCATACATGGCCAGTACATTAGGTGTCGCCACCATAGCTTACCTACCTTACGCCTTCTTTAATTTAGTCTGCCCCTTAGTGAGTGGCACTTATGCCTACTTCAACTTTAAGATAGAGAAACTTGAAGATATGCCTGATCTCGAAGAGGTGAGTGCGTAAACAAGGTGTTTAGGTCCTAGAACCTAGGGATCTAGGACCTAACGAGTATTATAACCGGCTCACATCGACTTTTAGCGTGTTCAGGTGAGTGGCGAGTGAGGGGGTGACCTTGTTATCCACTCGTCCGCCCAAGTGCTCAGCGAAGAACTGCTCCATGGCGACGATATAGGCCAGCTTATTTTCACGCTTCCTAAATCCATGGCCTTCATCTTTTGCCAGAATATATTCAACGGGTAGATTTTGCTTATACATCACTCGAGCAATATTATCGGATTCAAGCTGGGTGACTCTGGGGTCATTAGCACCTTGCACTAGCATTAGCGGTGCCTTGATGCGATCGACGAACTTGATGGGTGACCGTGCCAGCATATCTTCTCTATCGGCTGCTATTTCTGGGTCGCCTACCGCGCTGTAAAACTGTCCAAGGTATGGACGAAAGCGTGGCGGGAATGATTCGAGTAGGGTGATAAGACTCGAAGGCCCAACATAGGAGATCACTGCCTGATAAAGATCAGGGGTAAAGGTCGCGCCAGCAAGGGCCGCATAGCCACCGTAAGATGCCCCCATGATGCCTAACCTTTGTTTATCGGCAATGCCTTGGTCGATAAGGTAGTGTGCACCATCGGTTAAATCGTCCTGCATGCTACCTGTGCCCCAGTTCTTATTGCCTAAGTTGAGGAAACGTTTACCAAAGCCCGTCGATGCGCGGAAATTTGGCTGCAATACGGCATAACCTCGGTTCGCTAATAATTGAGCGATAGGATTGAAATAGCCTGAACTTAAGGTCCAGTAATCACGGGCCCAGGGGCCGCCATGGGGAAGAATAATCGTTGGCAGGTTTTTACTCTGACCCTTTGGCAGGGTCAGGTAGGCTTGTACGTTGACGCCGTCTCGCGCCTGGTAAGTGATGGATTGACGTTTTGAGAGCAGCTCAGGTTTAATCGATACCTCTTGTTCGAGTAACAGGCTCACCAGTCCAGTTTTGGCATTAAAGCGATAGTCGCTACCCATATCGACATCACTGGCGACATGTATCTGCCACAGGCCGGTTTTCTCGTTTCTGTCGGTGATGGTTATCTCGATATCTTGAGTGAAGTGGTCGTTAATTTTTTTCCAGTTGCTGGCAAAGGTCTTATCCAGCGGATAAGTGCGCAGGCGACCGCCATAATAGGAGACGGCAAGTGGTGTGCCTTCATCGTTAAAGAGCACATCATAGACATCAGATTCATTCATGGGGTCTTGATGTAGGGTGAGCAGTTTTCCTGTGGTTATATTGAGGCGTAATAGCTGCTGCTTGTCACGACCTTGGATATTGGCTCTGAGGTAGGCTAAGTTGTTATCTTCATCAAAGCTAAGAATATCGATGTCTTCACCAAATTGGGTCTTAATCAAACTGGTCCATTTGCCATCAATTTTGGCGTAAAGATCGGAAGTATTGTCCGGGTTACTGCTGGTGCCAAGTACTGGCTCTCCCTGTTGGTTTGTCTCTATAGAAGAGAAGCCGTAGGTGTTAGAGAAAATATTGGTTATTTCGGCGGAATTAATATCTATACGGTACAGATCCATCTGCTGAGGGTTATCTTGATTAGACATGACCACTAAGGTGTTGGGCTTGTCTTTTGGCTGCTTGAGCAGGTCGTATCTTATATCGCTATTATTTGTTAGTGCTATGGCGCTGGCAGTTGGCTTGGCTTGGGTAACATCCAGAGTCAGCTTATAAATTTGCGTGTTCTCATTACCGCCACTGTCTTTGAGGTAGAAGAGTTCATTGTTTTGGCTTGACCATCGAAAACTCTGAATCGGTTCTTTTGAAGTAGTTATAGGGAAAGCTGCATCTAAGTCTGCACCTGCCGCCATCAGATAGAGGTTTTTCGCACCTTGATACTCTTTGAAAAAGGCTAACCATTTTCCGTCACTAGAGCTCTTGAGCCCGCTGATCCCTTGCTCGTTGAAGAAGGCTTCGACAGGTAGCAGTTGAACTTGCTGACTTTGCTCTTGGTCGGCGACCTGAGCTGGCAAGCTAGTTGGTGATGGAGTCTGGGAACAGCCAGTTATAAATAAGCTAGCGGCGAGCGCTGTCGAGAGTACGCTAGGTAAAATCTTATGTGTCTTCATCGTTCATTCCTTTAAATAACAGCTCAGATGCCTATCTGCTTTATCAACAAATCAGTTATCCATGAATTCCCAATTAAAGTAATACATAAAATAATTATTGTAAAACGATAATTAAATGTTTTTTTATGATAAAATGTTTCTGTCTGGTATAATCTGTGGAAATCGAGATAAGGGAATGATTGTGGCAATGAACGCGAGCATGCAGAAGTTGATGAAGATCAGCGGTTTTTTCAGGGTATTGGTATTAGTGGCTACGGCAGCTGTGGTGGTTTATCTGGGCTATAGCTACTTGGTGCTGGATGAAATACGTTTCGAGACCAATATGTTGTTTCTCGATCTTTGGCATCATGATGGTGCAAGCCGTGCTGTACTGATGGCTATTCAGGCGCCGCTACTAATCACCTTATTTGTGGGAATTTATTGGTTGCAACGTCTGTTGAGTCACTTTCAGCAGGGACAGTTTTTTGGTAATGAGGCGATGCGTTGTTACCTCTGGTTAATATGGCTGAAAGTGTTGGATATCGTGCTAGAGATCGTTCAACATCTGGCGACTGGCTACTATCATAAGCAATTTTTTGAACATACCAGCATAGAGCTTGGGCTTGAATTCGGTAACATGACCACCCTTTTGCTGATGCTGTTGATTGTTTACTTATTGAAGGCGGCGAAAGAGATCGAAGCCGAAAACAAAGAGTTTATCTAAATGTTACTTCTAGCGTGTTGGGCCCCAAAATTATGGAAATAGTCGTTAATTTAGATGTCATGATGGCGGTGCGTAAGGTGAGTTCTAAGGAACTGGCAAAGGCTATCGGCATCACTGAGGCCAACCTTTCCCTGCTTAAAAGAGGCAAGGTGAAAGGGGTACGTTTCGAGACCTTAGCCAATATCTGTGCATACCTCAATTGTCAGCCCGGGGATATTCTTGAGTTCCGAGGAGCCGAAGTATAAACGCTGAAGGCTCAGAGGCTGGAGGGTATTGTTTTCCTCTTGCAAGCAGGGATTAGCTCCATCGAGTTGGGCTGGATATAGTGTTTGATCTGAACTGGTAATCCCAGTATCTTTCAAAGCCTGAACCTAGAATAATAATAGATAGATCACCTAGGTGACCTCAGAGACATGTATTCGCATGTTTTTCGAGGAAGGCTTGGGATTTAAAGAGGTGTGAGTTGTTAAAAGTTACTCCATATTTGGAGTTAGATAGTGAAGCAAAACATCTAATCGATCACACCAGTGGCAAAACCATAGGCCTGACTTTTTCTGAGTCGGCTATATTAACCTATCTTCTTTCTACTCCGGATGTTATCTGCGGTAAAGAGGTCCTGCTAGAGCAGGGCTGGCCCGATCGCGTGGTGGCAGCAACATCGCTGACCCAGTGTATCAGCACATTGAGGAAGAAGCTGGAGCCCTATCCCGAAGTTCAACTGAAAACCATAGCAAGGCGGGGTTATCAGGTACACGTATCAGCAAGACCCGATACCAAGGTGTCTCAGGTCAAGGATAGCGATTCGATAGAAACGGCGCGCTGGCATGTGTCTCTGGTGGTGAAAGTCGCCGGGGTCCTGATGCTGTTACTGGTCATAGGCATAGGTTGGTTTAACAGCGATCATTACAGTGTGATTGAGGAGACGAGTCAATGGCATGCGGACAAACACATCCCCCTCAACATTGGTGGCACCTTAGCGAGTGCAAGGCTCATCTATCCTGACGGGGTTAATGAGCTGCAGTCAGACATGTGGCAAAAGCATATCGCCCCGGAAACCAATTTGGTCGATGGAGTGGACAAGTTTAACGCCTTCGCGCTGACCGATGGCAGCCACTACTCTTTTGCCGCTTGTCCCTATGGTGAGCAAGGCACTTGTCCCGGTGAGCATTTAATCAATATTACTGCCATAGATCTTAAACCTGCGAGTTTAAATATGAGTCAATTTATACCCTTGACCGATAAGATGGAGAGTCGTATTCGCTATAACCGTATCTTGATCCCTAATAATCAGGTGTATGAGCCGGATCCCTTGGCCGATGATGATGTCACTCCCCAGTTGATAGAACATAATTATCATGGAGATGTCTATTTCCCGGTGGCAAACGAGTTGTTGGTGCGTGCCGATCTGAGTATCTCTCTGGTTTTTGAAGGAGATAGCACGGGTAAGTTCTACTCATCGACCTGTATTACCGATGAAGACTGTTTGACTACGCCGATTAAGTACAAGGTTCGCGGTCAATTTAAACTCTACCAGCAGACAATCAACGATATGAGTGTCGATGTGTTTAAGGTGATTGTGAGTCAGAAAGATCTGATTAAACCCGATACAGTGAGTTCATCGGCGATGCATTTCTATCGTGAGATCAGGAAACACAACATCCGTGACGAGGAGCTTTATTATTATCGAATCTATAAGGATGATAAGACTGCGGTGTGGATCGTGCCCTTGATGGGAAGTATTGTGGCCTGGACCAAATACGAAAGAGTTGAGTTATAAAGGAGTTCCTAGGTTCTAGAACTTAGCACCTAGGAACTGATGACTTATTTTATAAACGCAAACGCATCGCCGTAGAGATGCTCTTCCTCTACACCTATGGCGCGGAAGACTTCTCTGGCTGCACCTACCATGTCGAAACGGCCAGCAATATAGATATCATAACCATGTAAGCTAACGAAGTCGGCTTTGATCTGGGCTAACAGGTTAGCCTTCTTGCCTTTCCAATCTCCGCCAGCTTCTTCGAGTACAGGAACAAAATGCAACCAAGGATGAGCATCGTGCCATTCACGGGCAATCGTCTCGTAATACATGGCATCGGCGTTACGACAACCCCAATAAAGGGTGGTTTCGATCTTTTGTTCGAGTGCTATCTGTTGCTCGACGATACTCTTGATGTAAGAGAATCCAGTACCGCCAGCTATCAGTAATCTTGGACGCTGGCTCTCGTGGCGCAGGTGAGCCTCGCCGCCTGGTACTTCAATTTCAATCTGACCATCGTTAGCCAGGCACTCTTTCATGCGCTCGACGACTTGCATAGGGTAGCTTTCGCTGACAGCGGCGCCGATATGCAGTTCGATAAGTTCTGAATTGGGTGCTGAAGCGATTGAGAATGGGCGTTTATCTTTCTCACCCATGACCACACAGAGGTACTGACCGGCGTTGAAATCGAACGCTGTTTCAGGTTTTAGAATGATTTGATAAACCGCATCATTGAATGGGGTAACAGTTTCGATTTTACAGCTTATGGTGTTCATCTAACGTCCTTTTCGAACCCCTCTGTGGGAGCTTTACCATTTAAAAGTTAATAGTATAAAATGATTCAGAGCACTTGCTTTAGAACCAAGTTAAAACAGATACATTAATCATAGTCATTCCCGGCAGGTTAAGCGGGAAATTACTAGCGTGCTAAGAGCTTGGTTCTAAGTCTTTAAAACCAAGCCTATACTTAAGTCTCTACACCTAAGTATCTAAACCTAACTCTGCCCACATATCGTCGACTTTCTGTTTTACAGCTTCATCCATCACGATTGGAGTACCCCATTCACGATCGGTTTCGCCTGGCCACTTGTTCGTTGCATCCATGCCCATCTTAGAGCCTAGGCCTGTAACGGGAGAGGCAAAATCCAGATAGTCGATAGGAGTATTTTCTATCATCACGGTATCGCGTTTTGGATCCATACGAGTCGTTATCGCCCAGATCACATCGTTCCAATCACGGCAGTTAACATCTTCGTCCACGACTATGATGAACTTGGTATACATAAACTGACGCAGGAAGGACCAGGCGCCCATCATCACGCGTTTAGCATGACCCGGGTACTCTTTACGAATAGAGATCACTGCCATTCGATAGGAGCAACCTTCGGGTGGCAGATAGAAATCGATGATCTCCGGGTACTGTTTACGCAGGATCGGCACAAATATTTCGTTGAGTGCCACACCTAACATAGCTGGCTCATCCGGTGGACGGCCTGTGTAGGTGCTATGGTAGATGGCATCTTTTCTGTGGGTGATATGGGTCACGGTGAAGACAGGGAACTTGTCTGTCTCGTTGTAATATCCCGTATGATCACCATAGGGGCCTTCTTCGGCCATCTCTTCTGGGTCGATATAGCCTTCTAAGATGATTTCGCTGGTGGCGGGCACTTCTAAGTCACAGCTTAAGGCTTTACAGACTTGGGTGCGTTCACCACGAAGCAGGCCTGCGAAGGCATACTCACTCATTGAGTCGGGGACTGGTGTGACTGCGCCTAAGATAGTGACAGGATCGGCACCTAGCGCCACTACAACCGGGTAGCGTTCACCCGGATGTTTCTCTTTAAAATCTTTAAAGTCTAACGCGCCGCCGCGATGATCCAGCCAGCGCATGATCAGCTTATCTTTACCTAGCAGTTGCTGGCGGTAGATACCCAGATTCTGACGTTTCTGGCGAGGTCCTTTAGTGATGGTCAATCCCCAGGTCACTAGGGGGCAGCATCTCCTGGCCAACAGTGTTGAATTGGCAGTTTAGTCAGGTCAACGTCATCACCTGTTTTGACCACTTGCTGACAAGGAGGGTTACGCACTGTCTTAGGTGGCATATTCAAGGCTTGCTTAAATTTCGGTATCTTAGATATCGCATCCTTGAAGCCGCGAGGTGGCTCAGGCTCTTTAAGGAAAGCCAGCAGTTCACCGACTTCACGCAGTGCCAGAGGATCATCTTTACCCAGTGCCATGGCGACACGCTTAGGTGTGCCGAAAAGGTTAGCCAGCACAGGCATCTCGTTGCCGACAGGGTTCTCGAACAGCAGAGCAGGACCTTTAGCTCGGAGCACTCGGTCGCAAATCTCCGTCATCTCAAGGTGAGGGTCGACGGGATGGCTGATACGCTTTAGTTCACCCTGGCTTTCCAGGTGTGCGATAAAACTGCGCAGATCCTTAAAACTCATTGATACTTGCTGCCATAAAAAATGTGATATGGCGCGCACTATAGCATTTTTAGTACGCATGTTTAACTGCTTAACTTTATATACAGGAAGATAATAATTAGTTAAGCAAGGGGCAAATTATGCTGACGTTTAATTAGCGGTTCAATAAGCGTAATATAGGGAGATAACTAAGTTTTCACTCTATCAAAGGGTGAGTTTTGGAGGCAGTAATGGGGATAATCACTCGTGTTGGACAGACTATCATGCTGTCTGGTTTGCTGTCTCTGTCGAGCTTAAGCGTGCAAGCCAGTGATCGCTTCGATTGGAGCAGTAATGTCTGGGTTCAGCCTACATGGAGCAGTAGTTGGGGCACGGGAATAGGTGTCGGCATAGGAACAGGCTCACCTTACTGGAGCAATCACTCTTGGAATCATGGTTGGAATAACACCTGGTACCGTCCTTATTGGCGTAACAGTTGGCGTTACCCCTATCGTTATAATCGTTATGACAATTACTATTATAATGAGCGCAGAGCTGTAAAAAGAGAGCCCACTCCACCAAAAGCTATCTCTGCACCTGTGCGAGTCACTACCAGTGTGCAATATGCATCCGGTTTGAAAAGCCTACCTGAAAATGCCCGAGTCATGCAAAGAGATGGCCGCACCATCTATGAATGGCAAGGTGTCGAATATGTGTTCGATTGGAGCACTGAGACCTATAGAGAGTTGAAATAGCTGTAGTGCAACACGATTGATGCTTCTTTTCCCTCCTCTTTTGCTGATTTATACACTTAGAGCAAATCCCTTCCTATACTCATAGCTAGCGTTACTTTTATTGAGAGCGATTTCTCTTTAACGCTAATTTTACGAGATGGCACCTTCGAGTATTGAGTATGAATGACATTAAAAAAATAGATATCCTCACGGAAAGTGGCACAAATGAACTTGAGATTATCGAGTTTCATCTGCATAAAACCTTGTCTGATGGTGGCTACAAAATTTGTCATTACGGTATCAATGTAGCCAAAGTCAGGGAAGTGATCCGGGTGCCGGATACCGAAGATTATCCTAATGCCAAAGCTCATATGATTGGGGTATTCTCATTACGTGATAACTTAATTCCACTTGTCGACCTTGCTAGCTGGCTGGGGATACCTACATGTGAAGACATGGAAAAAAAAATTGTGATAGTCACCGATTTTAACAAGATGATTAATGGCTTCTTAGTCGATAGTGTCCTGAGTATTCATCGGGTCTCCTGGGAGCATGTAGAGTCTCCGAGCCAGTTTTTAGAATCGGGTGAGCAGGACTGTGTGGTTGCTGTGGTTAGGCGCGATGGTTATCTGATTATGATCTTAGATTTTGAGAAAATAATTTCCGATATTAATCCAGAACTGAGCATGGATAAGTATGACGTGACTCAAGACAAGAATGTCGTTATCAACGACAGCATGCTAGCTAAGCGTCAGGCTAAAACGATAATGGTTGTCGATGATTCTGCCTTTATCCGCAAGATGATCGAGAAGACATTGCAGTCATCTGGCTATAATATTTTGGATGCAAAAGATGGTCAGGATGCACTGGATATTTTAGAAGATTTTGTTCGCCTCGCGGAAGAGGAGGGAGGCTCAGTCACTAACTTTGTCGATGCGATAGTGTCTGATGTTGAGATGCCCCGCATGGATGGCCTGCATTTACTGAAACGATTACGGGATAGCTCACATTATGCCAAGACCCCGATCGTGATGTTCTCATCTTTGATGAGTGAAGGTAATCGTTTGAAGGCACTGGAGCTAGGTGCCGATGACACTATCACTAAGCCTGAGATTGGCCGCATGGTTGCTATGGTTGATGGTCTGGTTCTGGGTGAGAGCTAGTTGGCACTTGAGCGTGAGCAGCCCGTTAGTTTGCCGACAATGTATCAATAAAAAATGGCCGTTTGGAATTAACGGCCTTTTTAAATTCTGGTTAATATCTGAATTCAATTCTTAGCAAAGTATGCATAAATACCTCCTGACTTTATTGATAAGCTTAAGTTTTTAAAAAAGTCTCATAGCGGTTTATGGTGAATCCATCTTCTTGATACTGACTGATATAGCTCATGCCCAGCTTGAGCAGTACATTGATGGATCCTAGGTTTTCGGCTACGGCGTCTCCGAGCACTCGGTTGAGGTCCAAGTGCTGTTTTGCATATTCGATACAGGTAAGGTTTGATTCGGTGGCATAGCCTTTTCCCCAATGGGTCGGGTGGAAACGGTAGCCGATATCGATAGCTTCGATACGGCTGTCATTCTTGAAGCCGCAAAAGCCAATCACTTCATCGGTCTCTTTAAGCACCACGGCCCAGCGGCCATAGCCGAACAGCCTGTATTCTTTTAACCAGATATCACGAATGATTTTCTCTGCATCTTCAATGCTGCTACACATGCCGGCATCTCCGGTAAAGCGGTTGACCTCTTCAGGGGCATTAAAGTGGTAAACCGCTTTGGCATCATCGTGATTAAATTCTCGGATAATAAGACGCTGCGTCTCGGTAATTATCTTGCTCATCTTGGCCACCTTTGTTTCTGTTTGCTTCTTTAGCTATCTCAGTAGCTATCTCAGTAGCAATCTCAATCGCTATAAGTATAACTGTGTTGTTTTTTACTTTAACTGGAGTCGTAAAACCAAAACAGATACAGTTAAACTCAATAAAACCCAATACAGTTGTCTAGGGCCTAATTATGAGCGAGTTTAAGTATCAGAAAATTGTCGATGAGATCGTTCGTGCTATAGAGTCAGGTATATTTTCAGATAAATTAGGGAGTAATAAACTCGAGTCGGTACGTCGTTATGCTAAAGATAGAGGCGTTGGAGTATCGACTGTGACTCAGGCTTACTATGAGCTTGAAAGGCTAGGTTGGATCTATTCAGAGCCTAAACGGGGCTATTTTATCGCTTCAAGGAGAGCGCTTAAGCAACCTGATTATGGTTCTAGTATCAAGCGAGTTATTGCGGAATTAGATCTAGCTAATGCGGTGCAGTATTCGTTTAACGACCCGGATATCTTACCTCTCTCTTGCACGGCTCCCTGTACGGTTATCGATCAAGAACTCCTGCTTAACCGTTTGCATAAGCAGGTATTGAAGCACCGCCCTTACAAACTTATGATGCAAGATCCTATCGAGGGTATTCCTGAGCTAAGATACGAGATATGTCGTCACTTATTACGCTCAGGGCAAGTATTTTTCAAGGAGCAGGTGCTGGTGACCAATGGCAGGCAAGAGGGCTTGTTACTGGCATTAACTGCCGCCAAAGCCATAGGGAAAACGGTGGCAGTGGAGTCTCCGGTATCATTCTATTTTCAGGCGATGTTGAAGCAGTTTAATACCGATGTGATTGAGGTGCCTATGCAGGCAAGTTATGCCGATGAACTAGCGCTGCTCTCCAAGGCGCATAAAGAACAGAAGTTCGATACTTTTCTGGTCAATCCTAATTTTGCCGATCCTACCGGGCGAGTCTTATCTGTAGAGGATAAGCAAGCCTTGATTGAGTGGGCAAGCGAGCATGGTGTCACCTTGATTGAATATGACCGTGGTGAACTATATTTTGGCGCAACTCGCCCTGTGACGATTGCAAGTCTAGTGACTCAAACTCGCACCTGTAGGGTGATTAGTATAGGTGATTTTTATGACACCATCTCACCCGCTATCAGCTTAGGTTATCTGATATGTATTGATACGTTCACCAGCTGTCAGTATGCAAAACAAATTATTGCCGAGGAGCCAAGCATTGCCTTGCAACATATGGTGGCGAACCTGATGTCTTCTGGTGAGTATCATACACTGACGGGGAAGCTCAGAAATCAGATGAACACCAATTACCTTAAAATGGAAAGCTCGATGAGCCCAGTGCTGGGAGGTTCGGTTTACATGAGTCAGCCAACGGGCGGCCCCTGTATCTGGTTTAAGTTACCTAAGGGGTATTCCAGTGAGGCTCTGTGGTCACGGGTCATATCGGAAAAACTATCGATTGCGCCAGGAGCCATGTTCTCTTTTACCTCTAATTATACCTGCTATTTTCGGATAACCTTTGCCCTGCCTTGGAATGACAAAATGGCTTCTGGGGTTATCCGGCTTGCTGAGGTCATTAGAGATTATATCGAGGAGAAATAAAGCTAACTGTTTGTTAAGTCGTGGTTCAGCTTGGAATTTGCTTCGACTCAAACTGCGGTTACCGCACTACTCGTTAAATCAGAAGCCGATGGCACAGTGCTTATCTGCCAATATCGCACCATGAAACAGGTACACTTTCAGGTGCTTTTCACTAATCAAGTATGCCCATTATCGATGCAGGTTGGGCACTAAGCCACCTCCTATTTTGTACTATTTGGCTTTATCTGGATATCTTTGCTCAATTGCTCGAAATGAGCGTAGGAAAAGCCCAAGTCCACCTACGCTAAGCACCAAAATCACGATAAGATCGAAGGCACTCATATGGGTAAAGCGGAATTGAATCGAACTGATAACGCCAAAGACAAGAGCGACTAGTGAACCAAAAGTGAGCACCCAGCCGAGGATATTTTTGTAATTGTAAAACATGATGCCGACACCAAAAATAAACGGGATCATTATCATGCCACTGGTAACATTAAGGCCACCAAAGTTTGAAACGTGATAAAGGCTGTTACCCATGCCAAAAGAGCTGGTTATCTTGATGGCATTGAGCAACATATAGAAGCCGCCACACATCATTATTAAACCAATGAAGAATTGGCCTATACCGCCGGATGTTCCGCCTGCACCGTTCATTTTGATTCCCTTAAAATTTAGTTTTCAATATATCGCTTGCATCAGATATCGCCAGATTTTACCGATTGGGAGTTACCACTGCACTTCGGCCAATGGGTTTTCACCTTCGGCTATTATGGTCTTAACTACGATGTTATGAGCATCGAGTAGAATCAGCCTAGGGACCCCAGCATTGGCAAACTTGGCATAAATAGCTCTGTCTGTATCGGCAATAAGAGGAAAGTTTATCTCATACTCGCTGGCAAATTTGTCTAATGCAGCGATGTTTTCTTCGCGGCCTATGGCTATTATGTCGACATTTGGGTCTAGGTTGAGATCTGATGCTTCCAGCGCCTTCATGGCTCGCTGAGAATCTGGACACCAGGTGGCAAATAGCACCAGCAATTTGGCATTGGCTGACTCTTCTAAATTAATCTTATTACCTTGGATATCGGTAAATTGAGTCACAGGAACCACTTGTCCCACTTTGACATAGGTTAGGTATTCAATCTGTTCATTATCAGTTGTTGTCGCACAACCAGAGACAAAGAGGGCCAATGAAAGCAAAGAAGCCGAAATGAGCTGTTTCATCACAAATCCATTTAATAGAAAGTGTGCTTAAAATAGCAAATATCGACTTTTTTGTGTAGATAATTACTCAAATTGAGGCTACTAAAAATCTGTTCTCCTAGAGCCTGGAAATTAGCAGCTTATTATAACGTATGCATGAATCGCTCAGGCCGAAATAGATAGTAGTTATCGTAGTCGTTAGAGAAGGCCACGGTTTTTGCTCTGCCGGTGATCTCGTCTCGCGCTATAAAGCCTATTACGCGTGAGTCGGCACTGGAATCTCGATTATCTCCCAAGGCCAGGTAGTAATTATCGGGCACTGTGACCGGACCGAAATTGGCAAGTCGAGAGGGAGTATCATGGACTCGAATCATGTGATCTACGCCTAAGAGCTTTTCGATGCTATCTGTGTTTGAGGCAAGTTTGTTTTGAATTTCATAGTCCAGCTTTTGCCCATTTATGATTAGTTTGTTTTGTTTCATTTCGATGATATCACCGGGTATACCTATCACACGTTTAACGAGTTTCTTATCTGCTTTGACTGAGTCGAAGATGATTATCTCCCCCGAGCAGGATCGGCCATTTTTACCAGAGAAAGATGAGTGAAAGGTACACGTATATCATAGGCCATCTTATTGACTAATAGCCTATCTCCTTCGAGTATGGTGGGTTTCATCGAGCCAGTAGGTACCGAATTCCAGTCGGCAACAGCGCTTCTAAATACCAGCATCAATACCATAAACAGTAAGAAAGAGCGGTTTTGTTTGAGTAGTTTAACGAGTCCCTTCAGCATCAAGAGATCCCTGATCGATTATGAGTGTATTAGCTCTGACAGATGTTTGTCTGGAACAGTTCCGAAAGGTGAGGAAACTGAGGGAAGTTAAAAGTAAGCAGATGTGTATTATCCATTCTGGCTAGCCCTGTGGAGGCATTGCGCTTTGTAAACATAGATTCTATGCTCAAAGCTGCGACAGTGAATTAGGCTTAATAATGGATAAATTTAGCAGGCCCTTGTGTTTGTTTGTGGCCGTATTGGCTTCAGTGAGTATGAGTGTTTGCGCTAAAATTGGTTTGTTGGAATTAGACTGGTCCAGTCAGAAAGTGTTGACTCATGTGGTTGGTGAACTCCTTCAAGCTAAAGGCATTGAGGTGGACTATGTCTCTTCTGCTGCTGATGGTCAATGGTATCAATTGGTTTATGGCCATGCGGATGTGCAGATTGAAGTTTGGCAGGGAAGTATGGCGACTCAATTCGATAAGCTGGTCAAGGTTGGCAAGATTATCGATGCTGGAACCCACATGGCGGTAACCAGAGAGGATTGGTGGTATCCGGACTATATTGAACCATTATGCCCAGGTTTGCCCGATTGGAAGGCATTGAAAGCCTGCTCGGCTCTTTTCTCCGATGGTGAAGATCCGCAAGGAGTCTATATCTCTGGCCCTTGGGTTAAGCCAGACAGAGCCAGAATTAGAGCCTTGGATTTAGATTTTAGAGTGAGGGAGATGCCGACCGGAGATGCACTTTGGGAGGTTTTTGATCGCTTGATCGAAACAAAACAGATATTTGTCATCTTTAATTGGACGCCTAACTGGGTCGAAGCCGTTTATAAAGGTAAATTTATTGAGTTTCCCCCATATAGCAAGGCATGTGAATTTGATCCTGCATGGGGAGTTAATGAAAAATATCTCTGGGATTGTGGTAACCCTAAAAATAGTTGGCTGAAAAAGGCCGTCTCTCGATATTTGGCTGATAAGTCTGCATGTGCCTTAGATATTGTGCGGAGCTTTTCACTGTCTAACCAAGATATCGCCTTGGCTGCAGCTTTAGTGGATATAGATAACTTGAGTGTTGAGCAGGCTGCAAAACAATGGCTGTATGTTAATCAGGCAAGGGTAGAACAATGGCATGATCATGCCTCCTGTATCTGAGTCGAATTCTGTCTGTTTCATCCAATAATAAAATATGCGCATTGTATATCCTTATGCCATGGTTTCCCTTTACAAGGGGCCGATAGGTGATTATTGTCGGCCGATAATGAATGCACCCGATCTTAGGGTTTAGCCAACTCAGGCGCATTAACGGAATTTAGGTTTATTCGGAGAGTTTATAACGATGAAGTACCAATGGATCTTATTTGATGCCGATGAAACCTTGTTTCATTTCGATGCTTTCAAAGGCTTACAGCTGATGTTCTCGAAATTTGGTGTCGACTTTACCTTCAATGATTTTCAAATATATCAAGAGGTGAATAAGCCGCTGTGGGTAGAGTATCAAGATGGTAATATCTCAGCCCTCGAGTTACAAAATACCCGCTTTGAACCTTGGGCGGCGAAATTAGCGGTCACTGCTCAAGAGCTCAATAGTGGCTTCCTGGCTGCCATGGCGGATATCTGTAGCCTGTTACCCGGTGCGAGAGAGCTGATCGATGCATTAACGGGCAGAGTCGAGATGGGGATCATCACTAATGGTTTCACCGAACTGCAGACCATACGTTTACAGCGTACAGGCTTATTAGAGAGTTTTTCTCCTGTGGTGATTTCTGAGCAAGTGGGCGTCGCAAAACCCGACGTGGCGATTTTTGAGCATGCCCTCACTCATATGCAACACCCACCGAGAGATAAGGTGTTAATGGTGGGCGATAACCCACATTCAGATATACAAGGTGGTTTGAATGCCGGTTTTGATACCTGCTGGCTAAACAGTGAAGGTCGAGATGTGCCAGACGGGATCACTCCTCACTATCAGGTGGGCTCGTTAACCGAGTTACAAAGCCTGTTGCTAGATAATGTTAGCGATTAAAATTGATGCATAAACGACAAAAAAGCATCAGTTAACGACTTTTTTTAAAATAATTGCAATTTATGATGTTTTCTTGCCCAGTTGTGCGTTTTCCCCCTTTACATCAAGGTCAACAATCCCTATTATCAGCGGCGTTCGGAGAGATGGCAGAGTGGTCGAATGCACCGGTCTTGAAAACCGGCACGGGTTTATAGCCCGTCTAGGGTTCAAATCCCTATCTCTCCGCCACATTCAGATGAAGCCCCTAGCAGAAATGCTAGGGGCTTTTTCGTGCATAAAGACGAAAGGCTCATCACTTCTTATTAGAGACAGTGATGAGCCTTTTTTCGTTTAGGAAAGAAATAGCTTGATAGGGGGGAAAGCCCTAAAGTCCACGCTTCTTCCAGAATGAAGCCACTTTTTCTATATCAGAGTTAGCTTTGGTTTGAGTGCCATCTTGTGGAGGGTTATCAAGCATATGTACCTTGAAGGTCTTCTCGGCTATAACCTTGCCTTTGAGCTCTAAGGTCATGCTTATACCAATCGGTATAAAGGTGTGGTCACTTTCTTATACCGATTGGTATTACCTAGCTTGTTTTGCTCCGGTGCCCAGATGGTATCGCCAAGATAGAACTTCCAATCATTTTCTTACACGTAGACCTCGCCATCGAAAGGGGGCCTGATATTGCCGTCAGCATCGGGGATATCGGGATGGTAGATGCAATACCTGAGTGTCTGGTTCTTTGCTTTTTTTATCCGGGTAATGAAACCAAATTCGATATCGATCTTTGCGGGTACATGCACGGTAGATTTGGTTAATCTGGGCAGGGCACCATCATGCTCATCCCATTGGGTGAAGATCCCGCTATGAATAATAGTGACGTCGGGTTTTAGTTTAGACATGGTGAGCTGCTTTTGAATTCCTGTCATGTTAGTTTATCAAAATCTTTAGCTAAGTATGTACGGGCAATCAGAAAAAATATGACTAAGAAAACCCTTAAGTTTGAATATGAGAAAGAGACTAAAAATAGCGTGCGCTACCAGGAGATGCCGGAGCCGGGTCAGGCCCCCGTGCTTGGAACCCTCTATGTGCAGAAATGGTTTGCCACAGACAGTAAGATATTAGAGATCACCATAGAGAAGAAAGACTAGCGTTATAGCCCTGTTCGGCTAGCTTTAATAAGGTGTACCAGTTGCCTGTTACTGCTTTGCTGATGGATGGGATCTATATGTCTAGAGTGGCCATAGTTCAAGAGTCTTCGATCGTATTAAATCGTGATAAAACCATAGACAAAGCCGTGCTGCTTATTCAAGAGGCGGCCTTGTCAGGTGCCGACCTGGTGGTATTTCCTGAAGCCTTTATTTCCGGGTATCCTGCATGGATCTGGCGGCTGAGGCCTGGTATGGACTGGGGGACGAGTGAGGCATTGCATGGGCTATTGCTTGAAAGCTCAGTTAATATTGAGAGCGGTGATCTGGCTCCCTTGTGCGTTGCGGCCAAAGCTAATCGGGTGACTGTGGTTTGCGGTCTCAATGAGCGAGATAATGAGCGCAGCAGGGCGACCCTGTATAACACAGTAGTCGTCATTTCTGAGGAGGGCAAACTAGTCAACCGACACAGAAAACTGATGCCTACCAACCCCGAACGTATGGTGTGGGGGTTTGGCGACGGCTCGAGTCTTAAGGTGGTCGAATCACCCGCAGGCAGGCTGAGCACTTTACTCTGTTGGGAGAACTATATGCCTCTGGCAAGGTACACTCTCTATGCGCAGGGGGTTGAGATCTATATCGCTCCTACTTATGACAGCGGAGATGCCTGGTTAGGCACCATGCAACATATAGCGCGGGAGGGACGCTGTTGGGTGATCTCTTGTGGAGTGGTACTGGAACATAGGGATCTCCCCGATGATTTTCCCGATAAAGATAACTTGTATCCAGACAGTGATGAATGGATTAACCCAGGTGATTCTGTTGTTGTCGCCCCTGGCGGTGAGATTATTGCAGGCCCCTCAGAAAAGAGAAAGGCATACTCTACGCCGAGGTAGATATCAAGTTGGCTGCAATCTCTAAACGGGCATTAGATGTGGTGGGACATTACTCGAGACCAGATATATTTACCTTAAGTGTTAATACCCAAGTACAAAGCTCGATTAAGATTAAATAGATGTTCAATCAAAAACTGATACTCGCCGTACTATGCCTCTTGCTATTGGCATGCAGTTCCGTCACTCGTGATGCTTACTATAAAGATCTGAGCCTCTTCGACATTCGTTTGGATCCCGTGCATGTACTCAGACAGGGTGAAGCTGGGGTCGAAGGTCTAGACAATGCGCGCGCCGCCGTCATTACGCCGGATAAGACTCAGCTGTTAATCGTGAGCGCCGATGATGATTCCGTGACTATCTTCGACCTGGATAAATTGCTCAAGCCGACCCTAAGGCAAGTGATTCGAAGTGGTGATTTGAGTCTTGCACATCTAAATAGTGAAATGGATGTACTGGCCGGAGCCTCTAATTTGGTGCTTTCAGGCGATGGGCAATATGCCTATATCGTTAGCTTCTATGGCAGCTCTTTGCTTGTGCTAAAAAGAGGGCAAGATAATACTTGGTCATTTCATCAACTGCTCAGCGATGGCCTTAGACCGGAGCGAATATTTAAAGATGAGCGCTCCATTGGAGAGTTGGATACCCTTGGGTTACTTGGCGCTTGGGATGTGGCAATAACATCCGATCCCAGGCAAGTATTCGTGACTAGCTATAAGAGCAGTAGCTTGAGCGTGTTCGATCTTACCGATGATGGTAAGGCCAAGCTCAGACAGGTGTTCAGTAGTCACAACAAGTCACTCGATGGAGATGAATACGGGCTAAGTGGAGCCGTGGGAGTAACGGTATCTCCGGACGGTTCTCAGGTATTTACCTCGGCATTTGAAGATAACTCAATAAGCATTTTCACTAGAGACTCCAGCGGCAACTTGGTATGGCTACAAACCATAAATCAAGGAGAACATGGCTTAGATGCATTAGTAAACCCACAGAGTTTGCTCGTCTCTAAAGATAATAATTGGCTGTATGTAGCTTGTTCAGGCACAGGTTCGCTTATGGTTTTTAAGCGTGAGGATAGCGGGCAATATCTGCATATGCAGACGTTAACGGACACTGATGACTCTAGTTCTGAGCTTGGTTCAGGCTTAGCCTTGGTTGGAGCCGGAAGCCTGGCACTGACCTCTGACGGTCACCATCTGTTTGTTACCGCGGAGGCGGACGGTGCATTGAATTATTTCAGCAGAGAACCGAATGGTCATTTGGTTTTCAAACACAGTTTACAGGCGGGTGATTCGAGTGAGGGTCAGGATAAATACAGCGAACTAACCGGGGCTTCTTCGGTAATGCTTACCCCAAATGATGATTTCGTGATCTTGACCTCGGGTGAGGGCAACGCATTAATCATTTACCGTATGGTGAAAGTTGCGATTCTTGAAGAGCGGTAAAAGAAAGCCAAGAAAGACGGGGAGCTTGGCTGGTGCTTACTTTACTCTTATTAGTTATGGGCTATAACTGATATCTATTTCGAGAATTATGAGTGCTTAGTGTGCAGCACTTCCAGTAGCTCATCTTCTAATTCGAAACGGGTTTCCATTGCATGGCCCAGTGATGACAGATCTTTATCAAGTTGATATAGGATTTGGTCATCGACTGATTCGGTATACTTTTCATTGAAATCTAGAGCCGAATCTGTGGTTTCACTTATTCGTGGGACTAGGTTCTGCGCAAGAGATTTACTCGATGTGCCATTTCTCTCACATGCGGTGACAACTCGATCATAAACTTCGAAATGCCCTTCGGAGACATAGTCCACTAACAGGTCACAAAATTCTTTAACTGTCTTAACGGTAGGAAGTGACTTTTCAGTCGATTCATAGGGCGGGATACCGGCAATTTGGCAATAGTTGATCAGTAATTGGCGACGGTTATTAAGCCAATGATCGATAAGAGTGTTAGAGCCGCCCCATTTTCTTTCAGCTTTTTCGAGTTGTTTTAACATGATAGTTCCCGTTTTAAAGTGCTTCCCTGACTTCTAATGTAGGTGACAAACAGGGTATTGATCAACCATTTTCGCTGATATAAGTGAGATATTCGTAAATAGTTAAGATGGCTGTTTTGTATACAGAAAACGAAGTGGGATAGAGAGTTGAATCCCCTAGAAAATAAAATGCCCAGCGATAGAAATCTATCGCTGGGCGAGTAAAGGTTTTGCGGGCTCGATGCGACGAGCTTCTTGATTGTTCTTGCTAGCGCAGACTTTTTATACCAAAGGCTGGAGATGTGTGCAACTTTTTTCTGTCAAATTGAGAACATTAACACTATTTTTTGTCAGGATATTTTACTTTATGATGCTGGAGAGTGCACTGAGGCGGCTCATAGGGGGAAATTTCGTATCTGGGGGGCTTTGTCACATAAATACTCAGATTAAGGTTACTTTATTAACGTAAATGCTAAACTAGCGACCCAAGCGGATATCACTATAAGTTTAGGAATCAAGCCAAATGGCAGAACTAAAGAATGATCGTTATTTACGTGCGTTATTGCAACAACCTGTCGACAGGACTCCTGTTTGGATGATGCGTCAAGCTGGCCGTTATCTGCCAGAGTATAAAGCCATCCGCGCTCAGGCCGGTGACTTCATGTCTCTTTGTCGGGATCAGGATCTAGCTTGTGAAGTGACGCTACAGCCACTACGTCGTTATGATTTAGATGCCGCTATCTTATTCTCTGATATTCTGACGATTCCAGATGCCATGGGTTTAGGTCTATATTTCGAAACTGGCGAAGGCCCACGTTTCCAGCGTCCGACCGACACTATCGATGCCATCAAGAAGCTATCCATTCCGGATCCGGAAGATGAGTTAGGTTATGTGATGCGTGCCGTAAGCACTATTCGTCGTGAGCTTAAGGGTGAAGTCCCGCTGATTGGTTTTTCTGGCTCTCCCTGGACACTTGCCACTTACATGGTTGAGGGTGGTTCAAGCAAGACGTTCGAAAAGATCAAGAAAATGGCCTACGAAGAACCAGCCACGCTGCACATGTTGTTAGATAAGCTTGCCGATTCTGTGATTCTGTATCTGAATGCACAAGTCGCTAACGGTGCTCAATCTTTGATGATTTTCGATTCTTGGGGCGGCGCACTGTCTCACCATGCCTACCGTGAATTTTCACTGCGTTATATGCAGAAGATCGTCGACGGCCTGACTCGTCATGCCGACGGTCGTCAGGTTCCTGTTACCCTGTTCACTAAAGGTGGCGGTCTATGGTTAGAGTCTATGGCTGAGACAGGTTGTGATGCACTGGGTCTGGATTGGACAGTAGATATTGGCGACGCACGCCGCCGTGTCGGTCATAAAGTCGCGCTTCAGGGCAACATGGATCCTTCGGTACTCTATGCTTCACCTGAGCGTATTCATCAGGAGGTGGATCAAATCCTTGCTAGCTACGGTGAAGGAGCCGGCCATGTATTTAACTTAGGCCATGGTATCCATCAACATGTCGATCCTGAGCATGCTGGCGCATTCATCAAGTCTGTGCATGAGCTGTCGGCTCAATACCATAAGTAACTTATAGCTAAAGCAGTAGCGATACGTTATTCGAGAAGACCCGCCTACAAGGCGGGTCTTTTTTTGCTCTCATTTATATGCATAACTCAAATTCAAACTAAATTTTCTGTAACTCAATCTGGAAGCAGCTGCCCTCTCCCGGGGTGCTATCAATATCGATATTGCACTCGAGCAGGCCTAGCAATTGTCTCACTATCGCTAGCCCGACTCCGAGTTGAGGCAAGATATCATCACGTTTAAAGCTAGGTTTATTACGCATCTGTTGCAGTGCCTGCAGCTCATGTTTATGCATGCCAGAGCCGTTATCGGATACGCTGAGCCAGATACGCTGGTGGCTTTGAACTTCCGGACTGGAGTTGGCGACGATCAACTTGATACTTATGATGCCACCCGATGGCGTATAACGAATCGCATTATCGACCAGGTTAGACAGGACTCGCATCAATATCTGAGGATCGGTGAAAATTGATAGGTTCGTGTCTACTTCGAAGTCGAGCTGCACCTTCTGTGTCATGGCACGAGGGGCAAAGTATTGCTTTAATTCTTCCAGTAATAAGCTCAGCTTGGTCTCTTTAAAATCAGGCGTTATCTGGCCGTTCTCCAGTGCAGCTAGCTCCAACATCTGACTCAGAAGTTGCTGTATATATTTGCCTGAGTTGGCGGCGACTTCGATGAGGTCACTGCTGCGTTCATTGGCAGGCAGTAATAGCCAGGTATCGATATAGCCCTGCAGTGAAGTCAGCGGGGTCTTAAGATCATGTGATAGATGCAGCATGAAATCATGCCTCGCTTGCTGCTGGCGATTGATGGCGAGGTGCTGCTCACTTATCTCCTTGAGTAAGCGTTTTATATGCAAGCTTAATTGACGGATCTCTATGCTACCCCGGTAATCGTGAGATAGGCTTAAGCCATCGGCGAGTCTTTGGGTTTCTACCAGACGCAGGTCTTGTTCAAGCCTGGATAGAGGGGCGGTTAAGTATCTGGCCAGTAGGGCGAATAACAGTAAGGCGAAGATACTCGAACCTATGAGCATGCCTCCCCAGATCCGCGGCGCCTGGTGTTCACTGACCAAGGATTGCCACATATCAAAATCTTCGCCGCCTATGATGACGTAGAGGTAACCAGTGATCTTGCCTGCGGCATCTTGCAGATGGGCGGCGGAGAATATCTTATTGCTATCGAGTGAACGAGGGTCCATGCCTTTAATTGGTAGCTCACCACCTCCGATAAAGGCTTCTATGGGTTGAGTCGATACCTGTGGGCGTTTAATTTTCTCTTTGTTTGCATCATAGGCGATGACGTTGCCTTGAATGTCTAAGGTGTAAATCTCGAAACTTGGTCCCAGAAGCATGAAGTCATGAAAGGCTTCTTTTAATGCAGCATCTGAGGTGATCCCTTGAGACAGTAAGGGATTGATGTGCGCCATATGCAGGGCTAACTCTTGGTGCAGAGATTGCTGTACTTGATTACGGCTAAAGTCTTGGCTGAATTGAAACCATTGCCAAACCGCTACTATTAAGATGAAAACAATCATACTCGCCGACAAGAGCAGTCGACTAAATAAACTCTTCATGGTTTAGCCCTTAGATCTATTCACCAGTTTATCGAGCTCATCATCCAGATTCATTAATGGTTCATGGCTTGGGTTGGTGGTGAGAATTTATATCCAACTCCCCAAACGGTTTTCACCAGATCGGCAGTCGATGCACAATGGGATAATTTGGCTCTTAGGCGGTTAATATGGCTATTGACCGTATGTTCATATCCGCTATATGAGTAACCCCACACGGCTTCAAGCAGCTGCATGCGGCTGAAAACTTGTTTGGGATGCTTAGCCATAAACAGCAAGAGATCAAATTCTCTGGCCGTGAGCTCCAAAGTGGTATCGAAGGCAATCACTTCTCGTGTGGTACAGTTAATCGTAATACCATAAAAATCCAGCTGTGATTCCTGCTGATCTTCTATCTGGTGGCTCCTGCGCAGCAAGGCTTTGACCCTAGCCCTCAATTCTAAGACGCTGAATGGTTTAACTAAGTAGTCATCTGCTCCCGCTTCTAATCCGAGTACGATATCGGCCTCAGAATCTTTAGCCGTCAACATCATGCATGGCACTGTTTGGCCCGACTCTCTGAGCTGCTGGCACAACATGATGCCATCTCCGTCGGGAAGCATGCGATCGATGAGAATGAGATCAAATTGCTTTACCTCTAATGTTTCTCTGGCATGTTTCAATGTGGTGCTATGGGACACGCCATAGCTTAAGGTATTGAGATTGAGCTTGATCAAGTTAGCCAGATCAGGCTCATCTTCCACGATTAATATGTGGTGGCTGTAGTGTTCACCAAATACCTTCTGTGTTCCATTCATCTTGAGTCACCCAAAGCAGATCCGTAAATCAATAGACCTGACTCGGGCGATATTTATTTCGAATAATTATCTCGTCGTGTTTATCTCAATCGTTCGATTGAGATAGTCAGAACAGGATTATCGAACCTATGGGAGGCAGATAATACCGAGTCGGTTAATCCATCATCGGCGCTGATGACACCTGGATGAGCATGGACCCTGTCGACATCGTCTCGCATGGCATTAAATCCTTCTCCACTGTCCGCAGGTCCGGGAATGGTTCCCTTGGCTTCGGAGTTGGCTTCGGTGCCTGCATCGTAGGCGATGGAGCTGAATTTCACTGTGGCGTTAACCGCTAGATCCACCAGAGACACGCTATTTAGTCCAGCGAAGGCGTCATTGGTATTAACTAACATGGTTAGCACCGAGATTGAGGCGACCTCATCCGGGCTAAGCTTGAGCTCGATACTCTCCTTCATTCCTGGGAGTAAAATTCCCTGACCCTTGACGAGCGCATCGATACCTTCCATATCGGCAAAGCCAGTGCTATCACCAGACTCGGCTAAGGTTTCCAGAGGAAGACTCGCTGCCCCGCCTGTTTGCCATGCTGTCATGTCTGCCTGGTGTCGTATTAAGGCAATGGGAGACATGGGTTGATTGGCAGTCAAGTTGGTCACTGTGACTCGGTAATCTTGTGTAGGAACTGGTGGCGGTTCGGGTGTCTCCATGGAGTCATTGTCATTATCTGAACATGCACTCAGAGTAAACAGGGTGGCGAACACCAGAGATGCTGTGAGTCGCTTATGGGTCATTTGTTTGATTATGCTCATGATTTAGCCCCTTATTTAACGACCACGACGACTCTTGCGACCGGGTTCAGCCATCTGTGGATGCGACTATCGACGTCACTCATGCCACCTGCTGTATCGGTATCACCTAATACTCCCGGATGGATATGGACGTTTGTATTACTGCTGCTGTCCATTAAGCCGGTGCCATTAGTGCCGCCATCGCCTCCTGGTGCTGCCGGGATCCCCGGTGTACCTGGCATGCCGCCGCCATTGATAATTTCATCATTCGCTTCGGTGCCGGCATCATAAGCATTGAGGTTAAGTGTATAGGTGCCTGCTGCTGTTGGTATCTCCCATGCGTCCAGGCCGATGAATGCATCGTTTGTCGGCAACACCATGGCGACTATCGACAGATGGGTCATCGTCTGGGTATCTAGCATTATGCCGCTGGTTTTAGCACCCGCTGCCAAGAGTCCCATGGCCGGATTCTCCACCGTTATCTCATTGTTGCCCATCGCTGCTGCGGCTAAGTCGGCAATGTCTCCTCCCTCTGCCATCTTCTGCAGTGCGGGACTGGCCATCTCACCGGATTGGAAAAGATGACTGGCATCACCGTGGGCTGTGATGAGGATAGGGGTAAAGTGGTTGCCATGGGTCAAGTTGGTGATGCTTATCTCTAAATCGGCGGCAGAGACTGGAATGCTCATCATACTGCCGAGTATTAACAGGCGAGTGGCGTGGTTTAGATTCATGGTGGATCTCCTTGTAGACGAATCGATTAGGTATCATTTGATTGTTACAAAGTGATGTCACCGGGTTGTCGCGACTTAATCACAAGTTAGATAAGAAAGTATCACGAAAGTGTCACATCTCATTTTTGGATTAATTATGATTGTTTCTTTCTTTATTGGTCGTCTTACTGAGCTATATCAAGAGAGGTTGCTAGGAAAAAATGCACTCTATTGCCTACTTTAGCAACGGGCAAAGCGAAACGGGTTTTATCCGTGATGTAAATGGGGTATTTTGCATGTCGAAGTTATGGAAGCGCTATTCAATTTAGTGGCTTCCGCCGTTAATTTTCAACGTTTATCGCTGCGAGATAAGATGCATATAGGAAAAAAACTGATCGTCTTTGTTGTAGGCTTCTGCATGCCTGCAATGATTTCTGTTTCCTACTGCTTAAGCATGTGGTTCGATCATAGGGTCGAGTCTTTAAAGCTAAGCACTTATAACACTGAGTTAGTCACCATACAATCTCAGCTGGATAAAGATATCAAGCAGCTGGAGTTACTCGCCAATATCTATGCTGTGCCCCTGTCGGAGCTAAGCCCAATTAAGAGAGTTACCTTAGATGAAGCCTGGCGAGCGAGCAGGATATCTGAGCATCTCAGCCTCTTCTACCTCAATGAGGGGCAGCTAAAGCCATTTTCTCCACTCTATGACGACGTGATGTCATTTGAGCTCAAGCCTATTCCCGGTTATCTGTCACACGGGACTTCTTCCCATTCGGGTGTGTATATGGATAAAGGCATCGGCTATATAGTGAGTGTTGTGCCGATCGAGCCAGATAGGTCGGTCATTATGGTGAGGAAGCTGACCGCTGAATATCTATCGAGCTATGGCTTACAAGGCATAGTGAGCCGGATAATTATCCTAGATGGTGCCGCGCCAGATTTACGGGCTAACCCGATTAGGGACACCTCAGTCCTCGAGTTACCAAGCCTGATCTATGATAAGCCTGTGCACCTGGAAGTCAGCTTCTCTGACAAGGCTTTCAACCAAGTACAATTAAAATATGATCTGGTATCGATAGGCATCGTTTGTGTGGGGATATTGATACTCATTGCAGGTTATATCTGGTTGAACTTAGGGTTTATACGTCCTTTTCATCGCTTGATGACACAGCTGGAGGAGATCGATCCCACGGCTAAGACTTATACGCCTCTGATAGGGGGTGGTTGCTCCGAACTCGTGGTGATGGCTGACAGGATTAATACCTTGTTGGCAAAGATTTTTCAACTGAAAGAACGTTCAAAAACCACCTTAGAGTCGATTGCCGAAGCTGTGATATTGACCGACATAAAGGCCAAGGTGGTGTACTTAAATCCTCAGGCGGAGCGGTTACTCGGGGTAAAGAGTCCCTATGCTATAGGGGTAACAGTCGATGTATTGCTTAAAACAGATAAGAGTATCAATGAAGATTTGTTCAAGTTTATGGCGAGTCGAGCACAGGCCCCGGTACTGAGTAAACTCAAGCTGCAAGGCGAATCGACACGGATAATGGAACGCAGCATAAGTAACCTGCTTAATCATAAGCAGTTAGTGATGGGAAGCGTTATTTTGCTCAGAGACATCACTCAGGAGGAGCTGCTCAAGCGTAAATTACGTCAGCGAGCCAACTTTGACCCGATCACGTTCCTGCTTAACCGCCGGGCTTTCGAAGAGAGGTTAGAGGAATTTAGCCTTGGCGCTCAATCGATCGCTATTTGCTATTTTGACTTAGAGCAGTTTAAGTTAATTAATGATTCTTGTGGCCATAGCGCGGGAGACAGGATGCTGGCCATGGTGGCCAGAGCGATGCAATCTTGCCTGACTCAAGATGAGATGCTAGCCAGACTAGGTGGTGACGAGTTTGGCTTAGCCATCCGGGATCATAGCGCCTTGGAGGTGGCTCAGTTAGCCAAACGTATAGTTGCCAGTGTGTCGATGCAAGTGTTGCGGGATAATGCCTGCCATTATAAGGTCGGTGTCAGTGCCGGGATCGCCATAGCCAGGGCGCCTTACATTTCGGCGAAAGAGCTATTGAAAGATGCCGATATTGCCTGTCTTGCCGCAAAAAGTAAGGGAAGTAATCAGGTTCACTTCTATGATGATAAAGATAAAGAACTGATCTGTCAGCGTAATGCGCCTATGTGGGCGGTAAGAATTGGTCAGGCGATAGAGCACAATGAACTCTTGCTTTACTATCAACCTATTAAAGGTATGGGCTCGGGCAAGCATAGACAGCGGATGGAGATCTTGCTGCGTATTCAAGAGCCCAGTGGACGAATATTAGCTCCGGCGCAATTTATTGCCGCCGCTGAGCGCTTTAAATTGATGACTGATGTTGATAAAGAAGTGATTAGAAAGGCTTTTCTCTGGCTATCTCTGCATGAAGATATCTGGGAAGACCACTGTATCTCTATTAATCTATCGGGCAATAGCCTAGGCGCTGAGGGCATGGTGGATTACATTATCGAGCAGTTCGAGCGTTTCGCCATACCCAGTGAGTGTATCTGTTTCGAGATCACCGAAACCAGTGCGATTCAGAACCGAAATCGGGCCATGGATATGCTTGAATACCTGAGGAAGTTGGGTTTCTCTTTCGCGTTAGATGATTTTGGTAGTGGCTTCGCCTCCTATGGTTACCTCAAGGAGCTGCCTGTTGACTATGTGAAGATAGATGGTTGCTTCGTGAAAAACTTAGCCACTAATGCGAAAGACTACGCCATCGTTAAGTCTATCCACGATGTCTGTGGTGTTATGGGCATAGAGACCGTTGCTGAATTTGTGGAAAATCAAGATATTATCGATAAATTGCAAGAGATAGGAATTAACTACGCCCAGGGTTATGCCATAGGACGCCCCCAACCTCTGTCCAGTTATCGGCCCAGCAGATCGGTATCTCAGCGTCTGACAGCATGAGTTAGCAAATATTCAATCTTTGAACTCGGTGTGTGATTTTATCTATGCTATATACTTAGATAAAATCATTATTCAAGGAATGAATATGGAAGGCCTGACAGATAAAGTCATCATAATCACAGGAGCCTCTGAAGGGATAGGACGAGCGCTGGCACTCGCCTTGGCACCCTTGGGCTGTAAGTTAGTTTTGAGTGCGAGAAATGAGTCCAGATTACTCTCACTCGCTCACGAGGTTGCCAGTCAAGGACACGAGCCTTGCATTTTTGTCGCAGATGTCACCAGTAAGTCACAATGTCAACAACTCGTCGATACCAGTATCGAGTATTTCGGTCGCCTCGATATCTTAGTCAACAACGCGGGCATGACCATGTGCTCTAAGTTCGATGATCTCATCGAGCTTGATATTCTTGAACGTATCATGAAGGTTAATTACTTAGGCCCTGCCTATTTGACCCATGCAGCCTTACCCGAACTCAAGAGAAATCAAGGTCAGGTGGTTATCGTCGCCTCGGTAGCAGGCCTCACCGGGGTGCCTACCCGTTCAGGATATGCAGCCTCAAAACATGCGGTAATAGGCTTCTTCGATTCACTTAGAATCGAGCTTGTCGATGATAATGTCGCCGTTACCACTATTTGTCCGGATTTTGTCGTCTCTGAGATACATAAACCTGCCCTGGATAGCCATGGACAGCCATTAGGTGGTTCGACTGTGCAGGAGTCGAAGATACTCTCGGCGGAGGAGTGCGCCAAGATGATGGTGCCAGTGATATCCAGTCGAGGCCGACTACTTATCACCTCGATGAGAGGTCGTTTGGGGCGTCTGCTCAAACTGTTTGCGCCACGTTTGATAGACAAGATAGCAAGAAGTGCGGCAGCCTCCGGGCATTAGGCTCAAGAATCATAGGATTCCATATCTATGCCCTTCTGGTCAGGAAGACTAAAACTCTTCAATTAACCATTAAATGGTCATGATTTAGTTGAACGGCTTTTTATTAAAATGCTTGTAGATACAAGGCCAGATATTTATGTATCTGGCCTTGTATAATCAAAGTGATGCTACATTATTTTTTCGTCATCACTTTTTTAGTTAACAACCAAGTTTACTTTTATCAGCCACCAGGCTCTCGGTTGAATCTCTCCGGCTTCGATGACACCGCCTGCGCGATATGGCTTAGCAAAATGGACTAAGGTTATTGGTTCCTTAGCTTGATAGGTACCCGCTGAGAGTGATTCATTAAAGGCATCGGTTTTATTGAAGCTTACCGTCACTTCTGAGCGTGTAGGTTGTCTGAGACCCGGACACATATAACGGATTTTTGCTCCTACGGGATATGAAATTTTACTTCCATCGGGACAATGACTGGTATTTTGTAACCTGACTGTCACTAAGGTACAACTCAATAAATCTTGAGGATCCTGACAAACTATCACTGTCTTAGTGGCGTAACCGCCAGATTTTTGAGCGTTATCACCCATAGTTTCGGCTTCAGAGCGGGTATCGAAGGCTGAAAAGTATGATATATCTCCGGCTGCTACATCGATGGGAGACGTAATCGGCAACTCGTTCCCATCGAATGTGATCACAGCTTGCTCGCCGTCGCCCTCTTCGATAGGAAGCACGTAAACATCATAATCGACAGAACTTGGCTGGTAATTATCGCCGCCGTCATCAGTAACGGTTATACGGACATAGGTGTTAGTGCGCGAGGCCGGGTACTTGAGTATTCTCAAGGTACCGTCTTGCTTTAAATCATAAGTCTCCGGTTTTTCTGTATGTGTGAACTCATAGCTAAGTGCGCCGAATTGATTGGCCAGTTCAGCTGGTGCAATCTCAAGTCCTGGGTAATAGCTAGCACCGGGTACCTGATTAGCTACGCTCAATACTGGATGCTTAGCCTTGCCGACGTTAACGGTGAAGTTACGGGTCGTGTTTTCAAAGTTACGACTCACCTCGGTAACCTGTACCTGAGCCGAACCAGCACCTTGAATCGTCAGTGCGCCGCTGCTCGAATCTGCGGTAACCACCTGCCTATCGCTATAATCGACAAAATATTTAATCGAATTCTCTGACGCTTTTCCCGACACCGAGGGCGAAGTTAGCTGCTTATCCTCTTCATATACCGTATCTATGAGTGTAGAATTCAGGCTCAAGTTAACATTCTCAGCCGCCTTGGCTATCGATACTCGCAACTGTACTCTGCGGGAGGCGATGGCTGCATTACCCGAATCTGTGAGGGTATAGTAGGTGGTGCCGGCATTTTTGATGGTGACAGTGCGGTCAACAATATTGATGCTGACGACATCAGCCGGTTGACCTCTCTCTAGCTGATAACTCAGTTGTCCAATGACTCCCGAAACTGGAATACTGACCACCTTGTTGGGGCATAGCTTGCCGAAACGGCTGAAGCTGTCAATGAGCCATCGGCAAAACCGACATCGACAATGAAGTCTGTTGTCTGGCTTAGGTAGTAATCGTTACCATGATCGGTTGCGGTTATCCAGCCTCGACCTGCACCGATTAATGTGATGACCTTGGTCGTCGGGTCCTGAGTTAACACATTAGCCGTCGATTTAGACGAAATCGCGTAGGTGACAAGCCCCTGATTTCCTTTAGCTATCGGCGTATAAACGGTATTCGCCACATTATCGTGCAGATCATTCTCGACACTGAATTGCTCGTTAATGAGTTTGTTGATAGTCACAAAGAAACTTGTGGTTTGCGGAATGTAGAATAGATCACCATCATCGGTGACACTAATTTCCGCTTTACCGGGTTTTAGTACCGTCATCTCACCCGATTGTGCATCTATGTTCACTACATCCGTCGCACTATCTGTTGCAAGAGAGAAGCTTAACTTGCCCTGTCTGCTTGCGACTTGAGCCGATATCACCTTGTTTTCCTGGTATGAACTCTCAAGATTGACAGAGAAGAGCTGAACCGGTTGAACGCGCTCCACTTTCACATCGGTCACAATCGACATACTCAGGTAGTTAGTGTTACCCGAATCTGTAATTTTTACTTTAGTCGCGCCTACACCGCTGAAACGATATTGTCCGGTTTCACTGTTGATAAAGTTGATCACATCGGTCGACTCGCCATCGAGAATCTCGAAAGTGAGTGTTCCCTGAACGCCGGTTGTTTGCAGTATTAGTTCATCATCAAATCCATAAGGAATGGTCAGAATGCTGGCCTTAAAGCTAGTGTTATTGGCTTTGTTTACCTTGACTTTGAAGCTTTGTTTTGCAATATCTTGATGGTTATCTTCAGGTGTCTGGCTGACGATAACTTCTGTCTCACCGGCTCCCTTAATATTCATCACACCCGTAGTTGGGTGTATCTGCACTACATCTTGATTGGCGTTCTCGGCGACAGTGAAGCTTATCTCATTAGTCGGTGAGCCGGAATAAACAGGCAGTAACGTGCCACCCAAAATTAATGGCTTATTTGTTATGTCTTGATAGGTGGCAAACTGAGAGCTTGCGGCTTCGACGGTAATGGTAAATTGGCTCTCGCTGGCCTGGTAGTTTCGACCACCGTCATCTTTGACCGTGACTTGCGTTTGTCCTGCACCCCATACTATTAACGAGCCTGCGACATCAATTTTGACAACATCATCAGGGTAACCTGGGCTGAGTTCGTAAAGTAATTGACCTTTTGTACCACTGACACCGACTTGGTGACTAGCGCCAGAATCATACTGATAAGTGTAGGGATTCGTCAGTAAAGGAGCTCGGTTGGCTTTATCAATAGTAATATTTAGCGATATGCTAGTGGCTTTATACTGGCTGTTACCACTATCGGTAGCGATTAACCTAGTTTTTCCTGCATTTAATATGGTCAGGCTATTTTGATCTACTCGCACAACGTCATTGGCTGCACCATCTGCCAAGCTGAAACTGAGGTTACCCACAGAGCCATTGAGTGTTGCTGTAAGCTTGCCATTGAGTGAGTAATCGGCTTGAATATCAGGGGCTATGAGCCCTGGATGAATAGATTTTTCTTGTATTGTCGTGCTTGTGTCATCATCTCCGCCACCGCATGCGGTAAGAAGTATGGTGATCATTATTAATAGATATCTCATCAGGCCCCCAGCCAAATATATAAGGAGCGGAAGTATACGCAGATGAAAAGTCTGTAACAATAGTGTTTTATAGTGTATTGGTGATGTTAAAATGTTCGATGTTTGTTTTTTACAATGGTTATGCACTTTGAAGGTATATTAAAATTACGGCTGTTATTTAACCCTTAAAAAACAAAGCACCTAGTAACTGCAAGGTGACTTGATGCTTTGTTATGCAATAAGTGTGCATATTATTCTTGGCGTGATCTCTGTCACACTTCTAAGCGATTATTTTATAATAGATATTAACTTTCCCGTGAAATCGCACGATAAGCAATATCGGTACGGAAATAGACATCATCCCAATGGATAGTATCGACTAAGGCGTATGCGCTGGCTTGCGCCTCTGTCACTGTGTTACCTAAGGCGGTTGCACAAAGCACACGGCCACCATTAGTCACCACATGGCCGTCTTTCATGCTGGTACCGGCATGGAATATTTTGGCGTCATTGTTGCCAAGATTTAAACCTAAGATCACATCATGTTTGCGATACGCTTCCGGGTATCCCCCCGCGGCTAAGACAACGCCTACGGCTGCGCGCGAGTCAAACTCGGCAGTGACCTTATCTAGTTCACCACGTGTAGCCGCGAGGCAAAGCTCTACCAGATCGGATTGAAGACGCATCATGATAGGCTGAGTCTCAGGGTCGCCGAAACGACAGTTGTACTCTAAGACTTTAGCGCTGCCATCAGGAGAGATCATCAGGCCAGCATAGAGAAAGCCGGTATAGACGTTGCCTTCGGCTGCCATGCCATCAACCGTTGGGCGAATCACATGATTTATCGTCCAATCGTGTACGGCTTGAGTCACTACGGGCGCAGGAGAATAAGCGCCCATGCCGCCAGTGTTAGGGCCGTTATCGCCGTTATCACGGGCTTTATGATCTTGGCTGGTGGCCATAGCGAGTATGTTGTTGCCGTCAACCATGACGATAAAGCTGGCTTCTTCGCCCTTTAGGAACTCTTCGACAACCACGCGGGAACCAGCTTCGCCAAACTTGTTACCTTCGAGCATATCTTCGATAGCCGCATCGGCCTGAGCCTGATCTTCGGCGATAATCACGCCTTTACCCGCCGCTAAACCATCGGCCTTGATCACGATAGGAAAACCTGTGCTTGCTGTCATCTCGGTAACATAGGCTTTAGCCGGTTCAATTTCGGTGAAATTTGAATAGGCTGCCGTGGGGATCTTGTGACGAGCTAAGAAGTCTTTGGTGAAGGCTTTAGATGATTCCAGCTGCGCCGCACCCTTAGTCGGGCCGAAGATGGGTAAGCCGGCTTTATTGAAAGCATCAACAACACCCATAGCTAATGGCACTTCCGGACCCACTATGGTGAGCTCAATTTGCTTATCTTGGGCAAAAGCGACCAGAGCCGCAATATCTTCGACATTAATGGCCAGGTTTTCTAACTTAGGTTCAATCGAGGTGCCGGCATTACCCGGTGCGACAAATACTGTGTCAACTTGAGCCGATTGCGCCGCCTTCCATGCAAGTGCATGTTCACGACCGCCGCCACCTATAACTAATACATTCATTTTTTTATCCTTTATCGCTGCTCCATTTTCCCTATCTCAGTGTCAAGCATGCTCGTGTATGGGTATACACTGCGCGTGCTTTCCTTGACCTAGAAATAATGGCTTTGCGCTAAATATTAAAAATTTCAATTTTTTTCGAAATTCTAGGATCTAGGTAAGAGTTCCTAGGAACTTTCACCTTCTTTCAATTAATGACGGAAGTGACGCATTCCGGTAAACACCATGGCCATGCCGTGTTCATCGGCTGCGGCTATGATCTCTTCATCACGAATCGAACCACCTGGCTGTATGATACAGCTGATCCCAGCTGCCGCGGCTGCATCGATACCGTCACGGAATGGGAAGAAGGCATCGGATGCCATCACTGAATCTTGCACTTCCAGTCCTTCATCTGCGGCCTTGATGCCGGCAACTTTTGCGCTGTAGACTCGGCTCATCTGGCCGGCGCCCACACCGATAGTCATGCTGTTCTTGGCATAAACGATGGCGTTAGACTTAACGAACTTAGCCACTTTCCAGCAGAACATAAGATCTTTCATTTCGGCTGCAGTGGGTTGACGCTTACTGACAACTTTAAGGTCATCGATTGCTACCATGCCTTGGTCGCGATCCTGTAGAAGCAGTCCGCCGTTGACGCGTTTGTAATCGAGACTCTTAGTCTTAGTGCCCCATTCGCCACATTCAAGCAGACGAACATTCGCCTTAGCGGCAATGGCATCGCGAGCGGCTTGGCTGACTTTAGGTGCGATGATCACTTCGACAAATTGACGCTCAAGGATAGCGTTGGCGGTTTTTTCGTCTAGTTCACCATTGAAGGCGATGATGCCACCGAAGGCCGAAGTAGGGTCGGTTTGGTATGCACGCTTGTAGGCATCGAGTAAATCACTGCCTATGGCTACACCACATGGGTTGGCGTGCTTAACGATGACACAGGCCGGCTCACTGAACTCTTTAACACACTCGAGAGCAGAATCGGTATCGGCGATGTTGTTGTAAGACAGCGCCTTGCCTTGCAGCTGAATCGCACTGGCAACCGAGGCTTCATCGATATGAGTGTCGACATAGAAAGCGGCCGTTTGATGGCTGTTTTCGCCGTAGCGCAGATCTTGTTTCTTGATGAGTTGAGTATTGAAAGTACGTGGGAATTTAGAGTCTTCAGGACACTCGTCTTTGCTATGGGCAGGGACCATAGTCCCAAAATAATTTGCGATCATGCCATCATAAGCAGCAGTGTGCTCGAATGCGGCAATTGCTAAATCGAAACGAGTCTCAAGAGTCGTGCTGCCTTCATTGTCATTCATCTCTTTGATCACGCGATCGTAATCCCGAGTGTTAACTATGATGGTGGTGTCTTTGTGGTTTTTAGCCGTAGAGCGAACCATGGTCGGGCCGCCGATATCGATATTCTCGACGGCATCAGCCAGAGTACAGCCTTCTTTGGCGACTGTTTCTGCGAAGGGGTACAAGTTAACTGCCACAAGATCGATAGGCTTGATGCCGTTCTGTTCCATGACAAGCTCGTCGATACCGCGGCGCGCCAAGATGCCACCGTGCACTTTAGGGTGCAAGGTTTTGACACGACCATCCATGATCTCCGGATGTCCTGTATGCTCCGATACTTCAATGACAGGCACACCGTTGTCAGCCAAAAGGCGGGCGGTGCCACCAGTAGATAGTAGTTCTACGCCCTGAGCATGTAATGCTTTAGCAAACTCAAGGATTCCGGTTTTATCTGAAACGCTTAACAGCGCGCGACGAATGGGTCTGGCATTATTCATTTTGGGTACAGTGTCCAGTAGTTATATTTAAGGATCTTTCGGAAAACTCAGTGGCGTTAAGGTGTCAAACGCCTCACCACTTTCCAAAAGTCCCTCAATTCTAGCTGCTTTGATGAGCCCCTATTCGTGCGCGCACATTTTACCGTAAAATGGGTTCATAGGCTGTTTTTTTCTGCGCGATTTCACAATACGCACAGGAGAACAAGCACAGGTCATAAATAAGTCGCATAATAACCCTTGACCTTAGATTTAACTCCAAGGTTTATACTTGCCATAAAATTAGAGCCAATTGGACCAAATGGAGCCGAAACATGTATCGAATTGGAGAATTGGCTAAACAGTGTGAAGTGAAAGCCGATACCCTGAGATTTTATGAGAAGCATGGCCTGTTATCGCCATCTTCTCGCACAGATTCCGGTTATAGGATCTATACAGAAAATGATGCAGAGCGGCTGCGTTTTATTCTGCGGGCCAAGGCGGTGGGTTTTACCTTAGCCGAGATCAGCGAATTGCTCTCAATCGAGTTAGATAAATCGAATTGGGCGTGCGCCGATGTGAAGGGCATGGTGGATAGTAAACTCGCTCATGTCGAGGCTAAGATAGCCGAGCTTAAATACTTTCAGGTATCGCTGCAGCGATTATCCGATGCCTGTTGTGGTGGCCCCGAGAGCGCCGAGCATTGTTCCATATTGGAAGCGCTCGAGACCAATACAGATAATATTAAATGTGAGAATCATGACCATCACCATGATGATTCTCAGTACACAAAAAATTGCCAAAGTAAGGGTTAGGTATGTTGTTTGCGAATTTTATTGACCTCTTTTTAGATTCTGCTCCCTGGTTGCTACTGGGGCTATTCTTGGCCGGTATGCTGAAGATGTTTGTGCCCATGGAGTGGATGCAGAAGCAGCTTGGTGGCCATGGATTTAAGACCACGGTCAAGGCGGCTATTCTAGGCGCTCCCTTGCCCTTGTGTTCATGCGGAGTGATTCCTGCTGCTGTTGGCCTACGACGCTCAGGTGCCTCAAAGGCTGCCACGACTTCCTTTTTAGTCTCAACCCCGGAAACCGGAATCGATTCTGTAGCGGTATCTTATGTGTTACTCGGCCCCTTCATGGCCATAGTAAGACCCATAGCGGCCGTCGCGAGTGCGATTGTTGCCGGACTCTTAGTCGGAAGGGATGAGGATCCGTTAACAGATAAAGGTGAGGGGAAAACAAATTCAGCAAAGGTAAGTCCTGGTGCTTCGTCTTGCTGTAGCAGTAAAAAAGACAACCTTGAGCCTAAAGCTAAGAGCTCCTGTTGTAGTTCTGCTTCTAAGGCTGGAGCTAAGACAGAGTCAAAGGCGGCTCCCGTCGTGACTATGACGCCTATAGCTGCCAGTGAAAGCCTGTTGGCGACTCCTATTACGAGCCCTATGACGAACGCTGAATCGACATCTGCGCCAATAGGTAACACAGATTCATGTTGTAGCAGTAAAACTCAAACGCCAGAGAAGGAATCTTCATGTTGCAGCTCAGCCAAGAGTGAGTCGGCTAAAGCTAGTGAAGGTGATGATGAAAGCTGCTGCGAGTCGACCAAGGACATTGCCGCCGAGCTTAGGGGCACGCCTGTGATGAGCCGTATCGGCAAGGGCTTACACTTCGCTGCGACTGATCTGGTACGAGATATCACGCTCTGGTTGTTGATCGGCCTGTTCTTCGCCGCACTCGTGCAAACGTATGTGCCAGCGGATTTCATGGCGCAGTGGGGCGACGGTATCTTAGCCATGTTGGTCATGGTGGTTATCTCTGTGCCTATGTATATCTGCGCCACCGCATCTACGCCTATCGCAGCGGGTTTGTTGCTGGCGGGAGTATCACCCGGCGCCGTACTGGTCTTTATGTTGGCAGGACCTGCGACGAACATAGCCACGCTCGGTGTGGTGACCAAGGAGCTGGGTAAACGTGCGTTATTGGGTTACTTAGGTGGTGTGCTCGGGGTCGCTCTGGTTTCTGGCATCATAGTGAACTATCTGGTTGAAACATTCGGGTTCGTGGTTATGCCTCAAGTAGGTGAAAATCATAATCTGTTGCCCGACGTTATCGTCTATAGCTCAGGGATCTTACTAGCCATTCTTATGGCGAAAGTCATGCTGGAGAAACTGCCTAAGAACTGGTGGCGCAGAGATTGTTGCTCATAGTGAGTTAGCTTGTTGTTAATAGCTGCTTTCATAGCCATATCAAGCCAGCCAGAAAGCTGGCTTTTTATCGGGTAAAAATAATCAGAGATACTTGATTCTCGTATGCTGCAGCTTTTGTTCTAATTAAAAAGTTATGGCATTTATATTCGTTTTGCATTGCTTAGTAATTTCGCTATATCTACATTAGCTTATGTTTTTATCCTTATGTTTCATAAGGGGTTTAAGCTATGGTTAAGCTTCATCTCAGCGTACATTAATTGAAGCCTTTGTGTCTCAATGTCCCCCTATCTTATTAAATTTCGTAAATTTGCTTTTTTTGGTTGCTGCCAGTGATGACTTAGATAGTCCCCCCTGTTGCCTGTTTGTTTTTCGTTCGAAAATGTTATGACTTAGGTCTAGTAATCACTCAAATCATTACAAATAGTAAGGTTTATTCAATATCGTATTCCAAGGGGAGTAAAAGATCTGCATATAAAAATGATGAATTAGGAGTGGCGATGAAAGATGTTAATAAGCGCTATCTGGCGTTGATAGTGGCGGGGGCTATGGGCCTATCTGCATGTGGCAGCGATGGGAAAGATGGTTCGGACGGTGAAGACGGTAAACCAACTCCACCACCAACAGTGGAAGCATCAAGTGTGACTAACGTTGAGATGATTGCTCACACGTTAGAAGAAGGCTTGGTGAGATTTGAGTTTGAAATCACCGATGAAGAAGGCCAATTAATATCGGGTCTCGTAAAAGCCAATGCAGAAGTTGCTGAGTTAACCGAGAAAGGCATTGGTCGTAGTCGTGATGATTTTGAAGGTACGATTCTGGGCGGTAGTGCAAGTGAAGCGACTGAAGGTGCAAGCCTGACTGAAGTTGAGCCTGGTCGCTATGAGTTTGTGGCACCTATGGCTTCAGTTAATGCCGGAACTGAAGGCTTGATCCGCCTAGTTGTTGGTGGTGGGGATAACATCGCTAAGTCTCGTTATATCGTCGTTGCTAAGAGTGATGATATCCATACGACTTCAACAGCGACCTGTCATGCTTGCCATACTGACTATGCGGCATCTTCATTGAAGCATCCTAGCTATACCGCGATTAATCCGGAAGGTAAAACTGATTTAGTCGCAGGCTGTATGACTTGTCACGGTAACATAGCACGTGATGATGGTGGTTATGCGCGTAATACACTGCAGAAAATTGGTCATATCAATCACCAGGAATTTGAGAAGGACTTTGCACCATCTAACTGTTACACCTGTCATGAGAAACCAATCACAAGGGTTTATTCTATGCAGACCTGTACGGATTGTCATGATGCTGCCGATGTAGGTACCAGAGGATTAGCGACTCAGTTCAATGCCTTTAATGAAGGTGAAGATGCGCGCTTATTCCACAAGCAAGTAACCGCACGAGCAGAGTTACGTGATACTCATTATACAAGAACATTGGCTCCATATATTAATGATGGGCTGGAGTGGGAAGAGTATCCAAATGGGGGCTGGTGTACCGATGTCGCTCTCTTTAATACCGCAGCTGAATCCGAAGTTCAGCTAAATATCGCAGCCTTATATTCAGACGGTACCCTTACGTATGCCGGTGCCTATGTTCACGGTTATCAAAATGATTCGTTAGTTGGCCGTCCAAGCCCACGTGGGTCTGAGCAGTATATTGAGAATATTGATGGTAGCCGTTCAATCTGTTATCCGCATCTTGATGGTTTGGAAACTGATTACCGTCTAGCCGGGTTAACGGCCAGTACTCGAGTGACATTTAAACAGCAAGATGAAGATGGCGGTTACGATGGCGTCTCCTTCACTAGTTATTCTGATGTTGTCGATCATGCAGGTCTAAAAATCCAAGCGTTCGAGCGTCGCCACAGTGTGACGGCCGATAGTTGTACGACTTGTCACACTAACGAGACTAATTACCATAAGAATGGTAGCTATAACGAAGGTGGTAAAGACTGTGTCGCTTGTCATAACAATGGCCAAGATCGCAGCGCGAAGAACTCGGCGCCAGGTTTCGGCCCTATGGTTCATAGCATGCACTGGGGAGTGGGTAATACTGCAACCAGTCCTGAGGGTGAAGCAAACTCAGCCGCTAAGTTAAATGCTGAAAATTGTGTGTCTTGTCATGCCGAAGGCATAGACTTAGACGTTATTCCAAACCAGTATATCTTGTCAAAAGCTTATAATGGTGGTGCATCAGGTGTGATGACTAGCCCAATAACGGCTAACTGTTTTGCTTGTCATAATGATGACTCGGCGAAGAACCATATGCTTCAACAAGGTGGCGAAATCAATGTTGAGAAGTTAGAAGATTGGTACACGCTGCCAACTTCAGAGTCTTGTGCAACCTGTCATGCAGAAGGTAAATCATACGGTATCGATAAGTTCCACGTTTTTGAGCGTGCGTTGTAAGCATTGGTCCTATGGGGTGCCTCAGGGTTTAATCTCTCGGGTCCCATAAGATTACCGCTAGTCGCTAATTTGAGTGGTAAACTGGGATGGGAAATGGCTACCCTGCAGGCTGTCACTTCCATCCCCAATCTTAGTTGAGAGGGCCCTTAGGGGCCTTTTTTGTTATCGGAGCTTTACAGGTTTACACATTTTTCGGCTTGAGTATATTGATGAGCGAGTATAAATGACTCGTTTTTTTGCCTGCTATAGGCTAGCTTGCTACCTGATCACTGTATTTATATCGAGAGTTTTTATCTTCTTTTTAGGTGTTAGTGGCGTGAAGTACATGGATTTTAACGATCTTTTTCGATGAATAATTAAGAGGAACACAATGAAAAAGTCTCTTCACCTCAGCGCGCTTGCGCTGGCTGTTAGCTTAGGTTTATCAGCATGTTCTGGAATTAATACCGGAACGAATCAGGTTAATATAGGCTCAGAAGGTACTCAGCTATCTCAGCAAGAGCCTGTTCAACAATACGATGCCAAGACTTTCTTTGAGACAACCACCTATTTCGGTTCGTCTTTTTCAGCTGATGGTAAGTCGATTCTCATTGGCTCGGATCAGTCGGGTATCTTCAACTTGTATAAGCTTGATGCGGCAACAGGGGCACAATCAGCCTTAACCACATTTAAAGACACCACTTATCCAGTTTCCTGGTTCCCCAATGATGACAGAGTTTTATTGACCCAAGATAACGGCGGTAATGAGCTGTATCATCTATTTGTACGTGAGCTTGATGGCAAGATAGTCGATATCACTCTGGGTGAGGAGACTCGTTCTGACTTTGTGAACTTCACTAACGATGGTCAGTACTTCTTTGCGACAACCAACGAGCGCGATCCTAAGTTTATGGATCTATACCGTTATGATGCCAAGACCTATGAGCGCGAGCTAGTATTTAAGAATGAGCTAGGTTTTAACATTTCAGAAGTCTCGAATGATGGCCGTTTTGTCTCTTTGTCTAAGACGCACACCAACAGAGACAGCGATACTTATCTGTTAGATTTCAGGAAGCGCATGGTTAAGCCGACCATCATCAGTCAGCACTCAGATCCAGCCAACTATAATCCGATGACGTTCTCGGCCGATGGCAGCGCCCTGTATTACAGCACAGATGCCAAGGGAGAGTTCTCCCAAGTATGGCAGTACGATATTGCCAGCAGTGAGCATAGTCTGGCGGTGAAAGATGACTGGAATGTCAGCTTCGTTTACTTCTCTGAATCTGGCCGCTATCGCGTGTCAGGTGTGAATGCTGATGCCAGTACCCGCATCAGTATTTTAGATACCAAGACGGGCAAAGCGCTCAGGTTACCTCAGTTACCCGATGGCGATCTCAGGAATGTGAACTTCTCTAAGGATGAACAGACCCTCGCCTTCTATATCAACTCGGATACGTCTCCGTCGAACCTGTTTGTATGGCAGCTGGGCACAGATTCTGCTAAACAACTCACCCAAGCCCTGAACCCTAAGATTAACCCAGATGACCTAGTTGCCAGTGAAGTGGTGCGTTTCAAGAGCTTCGATGGCCTCGAGATCCCTGGGTTACTGTTTAAGCCAAAGGGTGCCAGCGCAGAGAATAAACGACCCGCCGTGGTGTTTGTCCATGGTGGGCCAGGTGGCCAGAGCCGCACCGGATACAGCGCTATGCGTCAGCATCTGATCAATCATGGCTACGCCGTGTTTGCGGTGAATAACCGTGGTAGCTCAGGCTATGGTAAGACCTTCTTTCACCTCGATGATAAGAATCACGGCGAGAATGACCTGCAGGATATTATCTACGGTAAGAACTATCTGGAGACATTAGATTGGATCGATAAAGATAAGATTGGCATCATGGGTGGCAGCTATGGTGGCTATATGACGGCTGCAGCTTTGGCCTTCGAGCCGGAAGAGTTTAAGGTGGGCATCGATATCTTCGGTGTCACCAACTGGGTTCGTACTCTAGAGTCTATTCCACCTTGGTGGGAGTCTTTTAAGAAGGCGCTCTATGATGAGATGGGCGATCCCGCCACTGATGGCGAGCGTCATCGCGCTATCTCGCCTCTGTTCCACGCGCAAAACATCACTAAGCCCTTGATGGTCATTCAGGGAGCTAACGATCCACGCGTGCTCAAGATCGAGAGTGATGAGCTGGTGGAGAAGGTGAAGCAAAACGGCGTGCCAGTGGAATATGTGGTATTTGACGATGAGGGTCATGGATTCCGTAAGAAGCAAAATCGAATAACCGCCTCTGAAGCTTATGTGAAATTTCTCGATACTTATCTGAAAGGTGATGCAGGTCAGCTTCCTGGTGAGAGAGTAGCGACTAAGTAGATTAAGATTTTCTACTGAATGACGAAGGCACTCTGTTGAGTGCCTTTTTCCCTCTACGCCCGTTTTGCCAGATAGACTAATCGGTATTAGCTAAGCGGCAGGATAAAATCATAGATTGACGTTGCACCTATGGTCACATCGACATTGCCAGTTGTGGCTTGATGAATGAAAAATACGGGATCTGTGGCACCAGCTTGCTCCGTTTCCGGATCATCATTGTCGGCGACACAGGTAAAGCCTAACTGATAACTCCCTGCCTCGATAAAACCAAACTCATAGCTGTAACCTGTGATCTCATCTGCCTCGAGTACTGGATTAGCTCTCGTTGCAGCCAGTGGAGCCGTGAGTGTGGCTGCAGGCCTGAAGTCTTCCATCGCCTCGATTAATGTATTTTGAGGATAGAGATAGATGGCTAAGCCGAGATCACTATAGCCTGGTGAAGTGCTTTCACAGGCAGCCAGTACATCTAAGTGAACGTTCCCCGAAATTACGCCGACTTCAGTAATATTAATCAGTTGTACCGAAGTGGGTTTAAGGGTCCAGTAGGCTTTATTGCCATGGGGGGCTTGTAAGCCTTTGGCGAGATTGAATTCGGCAACGTATCTGTTGCTATCCGCGGTAATAGTGACGGCTTTATTGAGAAATAGTCGGCCCGTGTCGGGATCATCTGCACCTATTCCGCCACAGGAGCCGTTATTGTTAGTGACTAGCCCCTCAACAGCTTCACCAACTTTTACATGGGAGCTGGTTTCATCGGCGACTTCTCTGTTCTCCATGTAAATACACATCTGGTATTCGCCTAGAGGGACGCTCTCATCTGTGACTAAATTGGCCACAGTTTGTCCTTGTACTGAGAGTAGATCGACCTGACTGGCGTTGCCTTCATTGTCAGAGACATCGAATGAGATTGAACCATCCTCACCTTTTAATACGACTTGTTTAAAGGCAATATTGACCTTATCGGCCAGAGCGGGGTTATCTGAGACGCCTAGGCTAAATGTTCCTGTAGTGGGATCAGGCGTATCTGGTGTGCTGCTATCACTATCACTGCCGCCACAAGCTGTGAGCATTCCTGCCAATAAAAGATAGGGGATTGTTTTGGTATATTTCATGATTAATCTGCCACTTTTTTGGATTTGGCTTCTTCTGATGTTCTCTAAGCATTTGTGAGAATGAGTGGTAAGAGGCCTGAGATAGCTAAAGTTTAGATGAGATCAGGGAACTGCAGACTATAAGATTGTGTGGATATTTTTGAGTCTTGTTAGTGCAGGGGGATCAGCAGTTTGAAGTAGTTAACTGAAGAAGGATTCGCTGTTATTGGATAAATAACAGCGAATACAGAAACGTTACTCAGGCAACTCAGCGTTATGGTAGACGTTCTGCACGTCGTCACAATCTTCCAGAGCCGCTAAGAATTTCTCAAACTGCTCAATCACTTCAGGATCTGTGATGTCGGTAAAAGTTTGCGGGACGAAGGTGATCTCTTCCACTTCGAAGCTAATATCTGGTGTCTCTTCGGTCAGTGAGGTCTTGACCTTGAAAAACTCTGTGTGCGGCGCAAAGACACTGACGATACCGTCTTCAACTTCGATATCGGTAACATCCACATCGGCCATCATCAGGGTTTCAAGTATGGCTTCTTCATCTTCGCCCTTGAAGGCAAAGACGGCTTGATGGTCAAACATGTGGCCAACCGTACCCGGTCCACCTAGCTTGGCATCGTTCTTTACGAAGGCTTGACGCACTTCGGTGAAGGTACGCTTACCATTGTCGGTTAAGCAGTCAACGATGACCATGGCGCCACCTGGGCTGAAACCTTCGTAACGAGCTGTGACATAATCTTCGCCGCCGCCGCCTCTGGCCTTTTCGAGAGCGCGCTCGATCACGTGAGCCGGAACCTGATCTTTCTTAGCCTTGGCGATCATTTGACGAAGTGGCAGGTTGCCGTCGGGGTCGAAGCCACCATTCTTAGCGCAAACGTAAATTTCTTTACCGTATTTTGAGTAAATTCTGGTTTTTTGGCCAGCAGTTTTAGCCATAGACTCTTTGCGGTTTTGGTATGCTCTTCCCATCTTGATCTATCTCATTATGCTTAAAATTGTCTGCAATGTTAGCAGCTTTAAAACCATTTTTGCAGGGGAGGAGTTTTTAATTTGAGACGCAGGCTCAGATTTAGAAAAATTAGTCGATCTCGCTATAGATAAAGTGCTTTCCTCTCACTCTGCATAAAACAATTTAAACCTAAATTGGATCTATTTTTTCTTCAACTCTGCTTGAAGTATTGGACCAGTATTAACCTTCTTTGTTGATATTTTTCTCGTTTGTTTTCCTGTTTCACCTGATTTTCATGCTGTAAACCTAAGGTCATGGCCTATAAAAGTGGATAAGATCACGTGCTGGCGATGCGCTTTGATACGCTTTGGGGTAATTTGTTTTCCTCTGTACGCCTGTGTTTTGCAAAAGCGAGTTTTGTGTTGCCTGTAGGTTTAGCTTTTAGCGGTATATCTCACTATCTGGGCTTTTTATTCTGGTTGGACTTGCTTGAAATGGCGAGATCTAAGAGTGTTTAAGCCTAAATTAGAGCGTGCCAATAAAGTGAATATGAACATTTATTGTTTCTAAGTTCATCTGGGGTTCATCGAGTAAGTGACTTTAGCTGGTTTCTGTACTTGAAGATTCGCAGGTTTTGTTGGGAAAAATATCACGCCGATACTTTACGAACTGAAGGAAACAAGCATGTCTAAAAAATCCATATTAGTTGCTGCGGCACTATCGACTATGGCATTGAGCCCCTTAGTCCAGGCACAAGAATTTATTACTATTGGAACTGGCGGTGTCACGGGGATCTATTATCCTGCTGGCGGCGGCATGTGTCGCTTAGTTAATCAGAATAACCAAGAACACGGCATGCGTTGTTCAGTTGAGAGTACCGGTGGTTCAGTTTACAACCTCAATACCTTACGAGCGGGTGAGCTTGAATTCGGTATCGCCCAATCTGATCAGCAATACAATGCCATTAAAGGTAAAGGTGCCTTCGCTAATGCCGGGCCCTATGACGATCTACGCTCTGTGTTCTCCATCTACACCGAAGCATTTACTGTCGTAGCCCGTAAAGATGCCAACATTACCACTTTCAACGATCTTAAAGGCAAGCGCGTCAATATCGGTGAACCAGGCTCAGGTCAACGGGCCACAATCGAAGTCATTATGGATGCGAAAGGCTGGACTCGCAGCGATTTTCGTCTTGCATCTGAGTTAAAAGCGGCGGAACAGGCCCAGGCACTTTGTGACAACAAGATAGATGTCATGGTCTATTTCGTGGGTCACCCCAATGGTGCAGTGCAGGAAGCAACAACGTCTTGTGATACAACCGTGGTCAGCGTCGATGACAAGGAAGTTAAGCAGATGGTTGAGTCAACGCCTTACTTTGTCTCTTATGAAATCCCTGGCGGCATGTATAACGGCAACGACAAGCCCGTGACCACTATTGGTGCTAAGGCAACTCTGGTGTCGAGCGCTAAGGTCTCAGATGAATCGGTTTACTGGACGGTTAAGTCGGTATTCGACAACTTCGATAACTTCCGCCGCTTACATCCAGGTTTCGCTAACCTGACCAAAGCAGAGATGTTGGAAGGTAACACGGCGCCACTTCACCCAGGTGCAGAGAAGTATTTCAAAGAGGTTGGCTTAATCAACTAAGCCAGCGAGAAAGAACACATTCTGGTTATTTTTTAGGGCAGTGTGGAGCTTCTACACTGCCCTAGTTTGCCAGCTAGATTTCAAAGAGACTATTTTTGTGATGCCCGTCGGGGGAGCACAATCAGTTCAAGCAGGTTATCCACATGCAAAAAACACAAGAACAAGGGGCGCTAGGGGAAATGGCCGCCAATAATGACTCCGGAGCTCGGCAATTAAGGGGATTTTCCGGCAAGCTTATCACAGGTATTGCCTTGTCTTGGGCCTTGTTTCAACTTTGGTACGCCTCGCCACTGCCGTTTATTCTAAATATTGGCATCATTAATGACACTCAAGCCAGAGTTATCCATCTGGCATTTGCCATTTTCCTCGCGTTTACGGCATTTCCGGCATTTAAATCGTCGAAAAAACACAGTGTCCCTGCTCTCGACTGGATGTTTGCCTTCGTGGGAGCTGGAGCCACCCTCTATCTTTTCTGGTTCTATGAGCAGTTATCGACTCGGCCGGGCGCTCCGATACCCATGGATATCTATGCGGCTGTTATCGGCATGGTCTTACTGCTTGAGGCGACTCGCCGCGCGTTAGGCCCACCCTTGATGATAGTCGCGGGCTTGTTTCTGGTTTATATCTTCGCTGGCCCCTTCATGCCGGAGGTGATCTCTCATCGAGGCGCGTCACTTTCCAAGGCTGCCAGCCATATGTGGATCACCACCGAAGGTGTGTTTGGCATAGCTTTAGGTGTCTCTACCAGCTTCGTTTTCCTGTTTGTGCTTTTTGGTGCCTTGCTAGAGAAGGCCGGAGCGGGTAACTACTTTATCAAGATGGCATTTGCTTTGCTGGGCCATATGCGCGGAGGGCCTGCAAAGGCGGCCGTGCTGGCATCGGGTATGACGGGACTCATTTCAGGCTCCTCTATCGCCAATGTGGTCACGACCGGCACCTTCACCATACCCTTGATGAAACGTATGGGCATGCCGGCTTACAAGGCTGGCGCAGTCGAAGTCGCCTCATCTTGTTATGGACAAATAATGCCGCCAATAATGGGCGCCGCGGCGTTTCTTATGGTGGAATATGTAGGTATCCCCTATGTCGAGGTGATTAAACACGCTTTTATTCCGGCGATAGCAGCGTATCTGACTTTCCTCTACATCATGCATCTGGAGGCATTGAAGGCTAACCTGCAGGGCATAGCGCGCACCGAACCGCCAGCGCCTTGGAAGATACGCTTGTTGCGCTCGGGTATCACCATCTCCAGCCTGATAATTCTCGCCGGTGTGGTGTATTTTGCACTGGATTTTGTCAAGGGTAATACGGGGGATGCCGCAGTTTGGATCATTTCTGTGGGCACCTTACTGGCATACATCTTTCTGGTTTCCCATAGTGCTAAGTACCCGGATTTAGAGATTGACGATCCTAACTGTACGACGCCTGTACTACCTAAGCTCGGACCTACGGTTAAGTCTGGTCTGCACTTCCTGTTACCTGTGGTCATCTTGGTCTGGTGCCTGATGGTGGAGAAGCTATCGCCTGGTCTTTCGGCCTTTTACGCCACCGCCTTTATGATCTTTATTCTGCTGTCACAGCGACCGTTATTTAGCTTCTTCAGGGGGAAAAATGGAGGAGTGAATGATATCAAGGCGGGCGTTCGAGATCTGCTCGATGGCTTAGAAACCGGGGCCAGAAACATGATTGGCATAGGCGTGGCGACTGCTGCTGCCGGTGTGGTCGTCGGCGCAGTGACTCTGACTGGTCTGGGCCCTGTGATGACCGAGCTGGTGGAGGTGATGTCCGGTGGTAGTTTAGGCTTGATGTTAGTCTTGATTGCGGTGATCAGCCTGATCTTGGGCATGGGTTTGCCGACGACGGCTAACTATATTGTCGTGTCTAGTCTGATGGCGCCAGTCGTGATTAGTTTAGGTGCTCAGCATGGCTTGATTGTGCCGCTTATCGCAGTACATCTGTTTGTATTTTACTTTGGCATCATGGCGGATATCACTCCTCCGGTTGGCTTGGCGGCCTTCGCGGCATCGGCAATATCCAAGGCCGATCCGATAAAGACAGGGGTTCAGGCCTTTAAATATGCCATGTTGACTGCGGTTCTGCCATTTATGTTTATCTTCAATACTGACATCATCTTGGTGGGCATAGACAGTATCTGGCAGATGATGTTCATCTTTAGTTATACCTTGGTAGCCATGTGCCTATTCGCTTCGGCAATGCAGGGTTATTTCGTTACTAACAATAAGCGTTATGAGTCAGTGTTGCTTATTCTGGTGGCCTTTAGTTTGGTTCGTGCCGATTTTTGGGTGGATCAGATACAGGCTAAGTTTATCGAACACCCGGGTAGTGATATCACTCAGGTTGTCGATACGCTCAAGGATGATGAACCATTACGTCTGGTGCTGGGCTATGAAACCTATAAAGGTGAGAGTAAGCAGAGGGTGGTGATACTGGAGTTGCCACAGGCAGATACTGCCCAGCAGCGACTCGATGCAGCAGGCCTGATGCTGATGAAAAATGATAAAGGCCAGACTGTTGTGGATATGGTTGGCTTTGCCAGTAACGCACAGAAGGCGGGCATCGACTTCGATCAGCAAATTCTCGCGGTACAGCAGACGAATGCCCGCTTCGCTAAAGAGTGGATATTCATTCCGGCCCTGATGCTGGCAGGATTTGTTTTCTGGCGTCAGCGCAGGCGAGCCGATGCTGCAACTGAGCTGGGCGTTGAGCCCGTGCCTGGCTACTAAGTGTGTTGACTTAACATCATTGAATCAGCCGCAGAAGTTATTATTTTGCGGCTTTTTATGCCTGTTTAAAAAGTCGGGTATTACTTTTGTGGCATTGAGATGAAGTCCGGAATTTCGAGCAGAATATTATCCGGATTTTGGCTCAGACTTTCATAGAGAAATTCGATAAACACCCGGTATTTTCTCGGTAGATAGGCTCGTTGTGGAAAGCTCATAATGAGCTTAGTTTGGGTCATGGGAAAGTCCTCCAGCAGAGGAATCAGTTGTTTATTATCTAAGGCCTGTTGGGCGATGATATTGGGCACTGTTGCTATGCCTAATCCCTCTATTGCGGCTTCTCTAGCTAAGGTTACATTGTTCACCGTCAGTTGTGCTTCTGGATCTGAAGTTACCCATTTATCTCCGTCAAACAGGGTCCAACTAGCATCTATATGAGCGGATTTTAGCTTGATGGCTTTATGTTGGTTGAGATCTTGCGGAGTCTGTGGGGTGCCATTACGAGCCAGATATTCCGGGCTCGCCATCAGGGTCTTGGCAGTAATAAGCAGATCATAACTCTGTAGCCTAGTATCTGTTGACGAGGTTATCTGAAACAGAATATCCACGTCTTCCTCAATCACATCGACTTTGCGGTTACTGAGTTCGGCCTCTATGGAGATGTCCGGATAACGCCTAAGGAAGCGGGCAAAGATTTTCCCCAAAAATAGCTGCCCCAGCTCTATGGGACAGACAATTCTGAGCTTGCCCTTGATCACCTCTTGGCTGGCGCTGAGTTGAACTTCTGCTTGCTTGAGATCCGCCAGAATACGGTGAACCCGGTTGTAATAGGCCGAGCCTGCCTCGGTCAATTTGAGTTTTCTGGTGGTGCGAAATAAGAGCTGAACCCCAGCATCAGCCTCTAATTCGGCAATCTTACGGCTCACCGTCGCCTTGGTCAGGCCCAAGGCCTTAGCCGCTCCGGTAAAGCTTCCCTGTTCGACGACTTGATCAAACATCTGTACGCGATTGAGATCCATGATTGTTACACCTGTGAAACAGTGGGTAAGATTTTAACTATCTAATAAACATATGGAGACAGTAGTAGACTATGAAATACTAATCAAGGAGTCATGTATGTCCAAGAGTAAATTATTCATTCTAGCGCCACTCTTCATCGCAGTCATAGCGGGTGGTGGCTATTACTGGTGGACTCAGGTGCGCTTCTTCGAATCCACAGATAACGCCTATGTGGAAGCGGATATTTCCAACATCAGCGTCAAGGTGCCCGGTTATGTGGTGATGACCGAGATTACCGATAATCAACATGTAGAAGCTGGCCAGCTACTGGCTCAGCTCGAAGATAATCAATATGAGGCTAAGGTCGCCCAGAATCAGGCGGAGTTGGATAGCACTAAAGCCGAGCAACAGACCTTAGTGGCTAAAGTCAGCCTGCAACAGGCACTGATCTCTCAAGCTCAGGCCGGGGTGATCGCTGCCGAGTCGGATCGTTTGCGTGCACAGCAGCAACTGACTCGTTCGAAGAAGTTAAAGGTAAAGAATTATAGTTCTCAAGACGATGTCGATGAGAGGCAGGCCGGGTTTGAGTCTGCTAAGGCGCATTTGGATGAAGCAAAGGCAGCGCTGATCGCTAAACGCAGAGAGCTCGAGGTGTTTTACGCTCAGCTCGTACAGGCCGATGCCAATGTAGTGCAAGCTCGAGCCGGATTGGATCTCGCTAAGATACAGTTGGCAGATACCCAAGTGCGGGCACCATTTTCGGGTGTGATAGGTAAGCGCGGGGCCATGAAGGGCCAGTATGTGCAGCCTGGTCAGGCGCTCTACAGTTTGGTGCCGGATGGGGCTGTTTGGATCACGGCTAATTTTAAAGAGACCCAGATCCAACATATGCAGCCCGGTCAAACGGTGAAAGTTAGTCTCGATGCGTTTCCCGACAAAACCTTTACAGGTGTTATCGATAGTCTGTCACCCGCATCCGGTGCCAAATTTAGTCTGTTGCCGGCGGAGAATGCCACGGGTAACTTCACTAAGATAGTGCAGCGCATTCCGGTGCGGATCCGTCTAGACCTCAGCGAAGAGGAGGCGAGGGTTGTTCCGGGTTTGAGCGCCGTGGTTAAGGTCGATACCCGCAGTGCTTCCCTAGAGCAGGCCCTCGCTGCTAATTTGGATCGCTAGTCATGAGCGCCGCTGTAGAGTCAGTATCAGAGCCGTCATCCACTGTGACGGTCAAGCCACAGGGCTATGAGAGGGGCAGTCGCCGAGCCTGGATTGCCGTGTTCGGTGGTCTTATCGGCGCTTTCATGGCTATTCTGGATATTCAGATAACCAATGCCTCCATGAAGGAGATTCAGGGCAGTCTTGGCGCGACCTTAGAGGAAGGCTCCTGGATCGCGACCGCCTATCTGGTGGCCGAGATGATCGCCATTCCTCTGTCTGGCTGGTTGAGCCAAGGCCTGTCGGTACGACGCTATCTGCTGTGGACCACAACCGCCTTTATCGGCGCATCGATACTCTGTTCCATGTCCTGGAATCTTGAATCTATGATCGCCTTTAGGGCCATGCAGGGCTTCTTCGGTGGCGCCTTGATCCCCTTAGCCTTTAGATTGATTCTAGAGTTTCTTCCCGACGATAAACGCGCCGTGGGCATGGCCTTGTTTGGCGTGACCGCCACCTTTGCCCCGTCTATCGGCCCGACTCTGGGTGGCTGGTTGACCGAGCAATTTAGCTGGCACTACCTCTTCTATATCAATGTTCCCCCAGGGCTTCTGGTGATGGCCATGCTCGCCTATGGTTTGGAGAAGAAGCCGGTGGTATGGGATAAACTGAAAAATATGGACCTGTCTGGCATCATCACTATGGCGCTGGGCATGGGGTGTCTGGAAGTGGTGCTCGAAGAGGGCAATCGCAAAGAGTGGTTTAGCTCAGATCTGATCCGCAACCTGAGTCTGGTTGCCGCCGTCAATATCGCCCTGTTTATCTATATTCAGCTAAAGAAGAAAGAACCTCTGGTTAATCTCAGGCTACTGAGGCACAGAGACTTTGCCCTCTCGACGTTAGCTTACTTTCTACTTGGCATGGCGCTATTTGGTGCCATCTACCTAATCCCGCTATATCTGTCACAGATCCATGACTATAGTCCGCTGGAGATAGGTGAAGTGATCATGTGGATGGGCTTTCCTCAACTGCTGGTATTGCCATTTATTCCTAAGTTGATGGAGCGCTTCGATGGGCGCTATCTGGCGGCATTTGGTTTCGCCATGTTTTCTCTGAGTTACTATATGAACAGTCATATGACGGCGGATTATGCCGGTCATCAGATGATAGCCTCCCAAGTGGTGCGCGCTCTGGGTCAGCCATTTATTCTGGTGCCTATCGGTATCATAGCCACCATGCATATTAAGCCCCATGAAAATGCCTCGGCATCGACGGTACTCAATGTGATGCGAAACCTGGGAGGGGCCTGTGGTATCGCTCTGGTGGCGACCATGACAGATAACCTGTCACGGGAGCATTTGGCTCATATTAAAGAGACATTACCGGCGGTGAGTCCCTTGGCTAATGACTATTTCACTCAAACCACCAATGTGTTTATACAGGCGGGTTCAGATCCTGTGACGGCATCGGCCCAAGCCCATGCCATGCTGAGTCAGACCATGACACAACAAGCCTATATTCAGGCCTATAATGATGTGTTCTACATGTTGGCGGCTCTGCTGTTGATTGCCGTGGTGTCAGTACTCCTGATCAGAAAGCCAGGTAGTAAGGCTTAGATTGCATATTTGGATGTAATAGGCCTGTGATAGACTATTACTTCTATAACTCGGGATAAACATAATGGCTAAAGACTTAAATTTACTGCGTTTGTTGATTATTTTAGCTGAAGAGAAACAAACGGTACTAGCCGCTAAACGCATGAATTTAAGCCAACCGACGATCAGTATTATGTTGAAGAAATTGCGGGATCAATTTGACGATTCCCTCTTTATCAGAGATAAAAACTTTCTTGTGCCGACAAGAAAGTGCACCCAAATTTTATCAAGCTTACCCGATATCTTTATTCAACTAGATAAGCTGTATAGCGATAACACCAAGTGGGATATTTCAGAGCTTAGTGGGGAACTTCATCTCATTCTCTCACCGCCTCTGATACCGACTCTTGGGGTTCATTTAATAAAAAAACTCACGTCATTAGCCCCCGAACTCACGGTGCAATGTTCCCATTGGAGTCTGAATACGCCGCAACAGCTCGAGCTAAATGCGCAGCATTTCGGCATTACCTATCTTCCCATGGAAACCAATAAGACCTTAATGGAGCAAGAGATCGGCAGCGATGAATTTGCCTTGGTAGTGAGAAAAGACCATCCCCTAAAGGAAGCGACGGTCGAAGCCCTGCTGCCGTACCCTATCTGTATTAGTATTATTCCTGGTGTCACCGGCCCGTCTAAGGCCGAGAAGCTCATTCGTCATTTCAAGCTGAAGAAAAAAATAAGCCTGAGAACCGGTGATATATCCTTGATGACCAATTTAATGAAAGAGAGTGATTATATCGGTATCATGCCGCGCTCACTGCAAGTCTCTATTGGCGACAACTTTCGTTTTCTCCCTCTTCCCCAAGAGTTAGTTCCGAAAGGCTATCAAAGAAAAATTGCATTTTTCTGTCACCAAACAAACCGTAAACAACCCTTAACCGAATGGTTAATCAGGGAGTCGAAAGAGATATTAGCCCAAATTTGCCCTTAGGTTTAGAGACATTCGGCTTCAAACAATGAAACTCGCTATCTCGTTATTTTAATTCAACTAAATTTCTCTATTTAAATTGATAATAGAGAGTATAGAGATAAATTTTAGCGAAAATACGTAAGCTACTCCTATCCACTTGAGAGGAGTAGCTTATGTTTAAGAAACGAATGACCGCCGTTATTGTGGCAACGGTCTTAATGCATTCTATGGGCGTCAGTGCTCATGAAATGAAACCATCCCCCTCGTCTGCAGCCTCCCAGATCCAAGACAATCAAGCCAGCACCTGGCTAGATCAAGAAAGTTACCTATTGGCAACCGATGCCTATTTATGGGGCTCGACCTTAGTTAGGATGGAGCAAGTTGCACGTCAATATACAGATCTATCACAGGCTCAAAATGATACTAGTTATCGTGCGCCTTTAAATCATTTTGGCCATGCCCGTCGTCTTCCTACCGATGAAGATACCGACATGCCCACCGCAAATCGCGATACCTTGTATTCGAGTGCCATTGTCGATGTGTCGACACAGCCAATGATCTTATCGACGCCTGAAGTCGATGACCGCTATTTTGTCATCGACATGTTTGATATGTGGCATAACCTGTTTAAGTACGTGGGAACCCGCACTACGGGAACATCTGCGCAGAAAATTATGATTGTGCCACCAGGTTGGCAAGGCGACGTGCCTGAGGGGGTCACGCTTGTAGAAGCGCCGACCGCTAAGGTTTGGTTATGGGGACGAACTCAGGTCTTTGGTGAAAAAGATTACTCTAAGGTTCATGAGATTCAAGATCATTACACTCTGACACCATTGAGCATGTATCTGTCAGGTGAAATTACCGACGTTACCTCTATTCCTTTATCGCCAAGAGCTGGAGCTGCTAAGGATCCTCTTAGATTCTATGAAGAGCTAGGTGTTTATCTAAAAGCCAATCCTATTCCTGAACGCCAGCAAGCACTATTGGGGCAATTCAAGAAAATCGGTCTGACTGAAAATGGGTTTGATCCCAGTAAATTAACTCAAGCGATGAAGGTGCAACTGGAGAAAGCAGTCAGAGACGGACAAAAAATTGTCGCTGCGCAAACCTCAAATCCAGTTACTCTGACTCAGAAAGATGCCTGGTTCTACTCTTTTGTGCTTGATCAATTTGGTGATGACAACGCCTTACGCTCACTTATTTCGCACCCCTACCTTGGTGGTCAAGGCGCGAAGGAAGCCATGTATCCGATCGCTTTTACCGACTCACAAGGTCAATTGCTAACGGGTAATAAGAACTACAGCATGCACTTTAGGAGTGCGCCGCCGGTTCACTCGTTCTGGTCCGTTACTCTATATGATGCAAAAACAAAGATGTTGATTGGTAATGAAATTAATCGTTTCAGCATCAGCGACCAAACCCCGCTCATCAAGAATGATGATGGCTCGTTCGATCTTGTCCTATCCCATAAAAAACCCACAGGCAGCAGACAGGTCTCCAACTGGCTACCAACAGCCAAAGGAAACTTCTATGCCATCACTCGTTTATATGTTCCATCACAACAAATTCTCGACATGAAGTGGACTGTACCAGCGATTAATCCGTCGAAATAATCGATTAATTGCAGCTATGACTCTTTAAATTTATAGGTACTACTCAATGAAAAAAACCAGCTTAGCCAAGACAGCCTTGGCGATCGCCGTGACCTCTTTTGGCGCTCATGCGGCTCATACACAACCTAACATTGTCACTATTATGATTGATGATGTTAGCCCAATGGATATCTCAGCTTATCACCGTGGTTTAGGGGCAATCGAAACTCCCAATATAGATCGGATTGCCAAACACGGCATGATGGTGAGTGATTATTATGCTCAAGGTAGTTCTACTGCGGGTCGAAGTGCCTTCATTACCGGCCAATATCCTTATCGAACGGGTCTGACAACCGTGGGGCAACCAGGCTCAAATATTGGTTTGCAAAAAGAGGATCCTACCTTGGCTCAGATGCTGAAGGCCAAAGGCTACTCGACGGTTCATGTGGGTAAGAGCCATTTAGGGGATCGTAATAAATTTCTGCCTACAGTGCATGGCTTCGATGAGTTTTACGGTTTCCTGTATCACTTAAATGTCATGGAAATGCCCGAGCAAGCAAACTTCCCTAAAGATCCGAATTTTGTCGGACGTCCACGAAATATGATCCACAGTTATGCCACCGATCATTATGATAAAACCGTACAGGCTCGCTGGGGGGAAATAGGTAAGCAACGCATAGAAGATAAAGGCCCCTTAGGCGCAGAACGCATGAAAACCATTGATGATGACTTTGTGAAGTTTTCCACGGATTGGTTAGATAAGCACGAGTCAACCCAGCCCGATAAGCCCTTCTTTATGTGGTTTAACCCATCGCGTATGCATCAACAAATTCATGTCAAAGATGAGTATTTAGGTTCGAGCGGACATACTGAATACTTCGATGCATTGAAAGAATTAGATGATCAAATTGGGGTGTTGTTAGATAAATTAGATGCCCTCGGAGAAACTGACAATACCATCATCATGTTTACCTCAGATAACGGTATTAACTTAGATCACTGGCCAATGGCGGGTTCGGCTGAGTTCCGTGGCCAGAAGGGGACAACATGGGATGGTGGTTTTAGAGTGCCTATGCTGATTAGCTGGCCAGGACACATTCCCGAAGGGAAGTACACAGGTGGCTTTATGACTTCTGAAGACTGGGTTCCTACCCTAATGGCTGCAGCCACCGGCAATACTAAAATTAAGCAGGAATTACTTCAAGGTAAGAAAATTGGCGACACAAGCTACAAGGTGCATTTAGACGGTTACAACCAATTAGATATGCTGACTAACAATGGAGCGAGTAAGCGTCACGACTTCTTCTTTTATAACGAGCAACATTTGAATGCATTTCGTGTTGACAAGTGGAAAGTGCACTTGAAAACTAAGACCGAGTGGACCGAACCTGCAAAAGCCTGGCCTCTGGGCATCATACTCGATATTAAGGCGGATCCTTTTGAGCGCAGTATCGATACCAACGGTTGGTTTCTATGGATGAAAGAGCGTTCTTGGGTGGTGCCAATATTGCAAAAATCAATTGTGGAGTACAAAAAATCATTGAAAGCTTTCCCTCCTCGCCAGAAGTCGGGTGGGATCGGCATGTCGGATAATTCAGTTAAGTAGGGTATTTGACTGAAGCCTAATCTTGAAAAAAGGAGCATTTCGCTCCTTTTTATTTCTCTTCATGTTTTAAGCAAGGTGTTCGATGAAATATATACCACTATCTCTCTTAGTGATTGCTTTAACTCCATTCTATTGCGCTGCAGCTGCAACAGCTGATGATGTGGACATGTCTGATCCCATGGCTGTGTACACTGGCGGAGATATTAAGGCTGGTGATCAGGGCTTGGGAGGGGCGCTGCAATTTTCTGCAGGCAAGAAGGACTGGGCTGTAATGGGAAAAGTGGAAGCCAGCAACAATTTTGAGACCTATCGCGCTCGTATTTTTACACCAAATAAAATTACTGGTACAGGCATTTATATCGATGCGGGTAAAGATAACCACATCGATGGTTTCAGCTCTAAATACGCCACAGTTGGTGTGTTACAGGTGATTCCTATCAATGATAAACTGAGGTTATATGCTGGGATCACCTATGGCAAGTCTTGGGAAGCTAACCAGAAGTTTCAAGATACCAAGCTAATTAATACTCAGATTTACGCTAAATACAAAATTGATGATAAGTTTTTTATTATGGTATCACCGCAATATAAATACGGTCTGGATGGTGAGGAGTTTCGTGACTTTTATGCCGAGCTTAGCCTAGGATATAAGATAGACAAGAGTAACATCGTTATGTTTACTGGCAGTACCGATCAACAAATGTGGCTGACCTATAAATTCAAAATATAATCGTACTTTAGATTATTGACAGGAGACGGGTGTCTACACCAGAAAGGGAAGAGTTAAAGGGAGTAACTCCCCCCTTAAGCTGGATTAAGATGCTATCTATGGGGTGATTAGATAAGCGTTGTGTCGGTTACTTATCGGCGGGTTAGTTAAAGGCCATGTTCATGGTAATTCCAAAAAATTGATTCGAGTTATCAAATTGTCCGTTCATGCCATCATTATTAATCTCAGGTTCGCCATAATCCACATAGCTATAATATGTATTGAAGGTGATGTCTTTGGTCCATTGATACGTTACGCCAATACTGTAGCGGTGCTGGGTATCGACAGGTAGGTCAGCACCTTGGTATTCAGGCACATCTAATGGAGAACTTGCATATCCTATGCCAGCTTCCAATCGTACTCTAGACGTTAATTGATAACGAGCGCCCAGGGCGCCAGTCCATACATTGTCAAAATTACGAGCTATTTGAGTCACATTATTGCCATTAATTGATATCCGGGTCGATTCATTATCACTCCATTGTTCAAAACCTAGGCTCCAAACAAGACTCAGAGGTTGAGATAATTGATGCAGTCCGGAGACTTCAACTTGACGTGGGTTCAATACATTTAAACCTGCTAGGCCAGATTTGGCAGAGATGCTTGGATCCAATTGGTCAGGCACATTCGGTAGATCTACCTTGATTGAACTACTATTAAACGTTCCGGTTAAGTCATGTTCCATTCGAGATCTATAGGTAATACCAAAACGTGTATCTTTATTCCACTGATATATGGCGCCAAGGTTATAACCCAAAGACCAACTGTCTGTATTCACATTGGCTTGACCATATAACAGATTTTCTTCAAATGTCGCATAGTCAATTTGAAGGCCTGCACCTAGGGAGAGCTTTGGATTAACTTGATAAGAAACACTTGGATTAAACTGCATTACCGATAATCTGAGATCATTTAAATTTAATGCTCCTCCATAGCTGGTTCCATAGTCTAATGCACTTCCTCCCTGAACTGAGATGCTCATGCCAAGATGCACATCATCATTTAGTTGATGTACATAATAGAGGGAACCATAGGGTTGCAGTCCCCCTGCATTGCCACTATCCAAGCTGGGATCTGATGCATCTTTATAATGAACCCCGAGATCCATCATGGCCAGGTTAACGCTCAGTGCATCGCCATCGAGGTAGCTCATACCTGCGGGGTTCGAATATGCTACCGAGGCATTTTCGGCTATCACAGCACTGCCTGCTCCGGCTGTGCTCACTGTCATGGTACTCATTTCTGGGATTAAGGTGCCGGCCGCGTTTGCCTGACAGGCAAGCAGCAAGGCTGAACTTAATAAAGTTAAGGAGTGTATTTTCTTCATAGAATAATTCTCTTTCTGTGCAAAGTGCCAAACAAAAAGAGTATCTTGAGCGAACACCCAAGATACTCTTCATCGAGACTTATTTAATGGTTGGTTAATCTCATTCCATATAAGCCTATTTTAAGTTCAGAGACTTACTCGGAATAATGTCATTACTGTTTGACCACTTGGGGAAGTTGGTAGGTGTTGTCTAATACAGCTTGGGTTGGCTCATACAAGCGCATATGCAAGTAGAATTTTTCTTCCGGTGCGGGTAGCCAGTTACATTGTGCATCTAGTGGCTTATCGTGCTGAATGCATACGGTTAATGATCCATTCTTGTTGTAAGTCAGTTCATCTTTACGGCTGCTTGATATCGAGTAGCGGTTAATACTGTTGGGTACCATAAATAAGTGCTTCGCATCGTACATGGTCAATGACCAAAATGCTTTTGCCGGCGCATCCGCTGGCATCGTCATTCTGTATTGATTCTTTCCTGACAGTTGTTGCCCATCATTATCCGTATAACGATTGGGGTATAAGGCTCTCTCTTTAGTATTTAATCCCCCGGCGCGGAAGTTAATACTGGCCCGGCTTAAGAAATCATTACCGTACTTACCTCCCTTAAACATCATCGACCAGCCGTTATTCTTGGTGCCTAAATTTCGGCCTGCGTATTCGATGATCTGTGGTGCAGCATTGAGCGCGCGCATCAGACCTTTTTTCTGATCTGCCGTCAAATTATCTGGGTCGAAGGGTTTATCTCTACCTATGTCTATGTACTTAAATTGATCGACGATAGAGGCATCGGCAGGAATGGGATTATTGCGTAACTCTTTATCAATTAGTTTATACCAGTCTAATCCTTGAGGACGGGCCATAGGAGGGATGCCACCTTTAGCATGGGTTAATTTCACACTTAGGTGCTGCTGTCCAAGTTCTGATAGGGGGTAATTAATGAAGCCATCATGAATTTTTAATGCGGCATTTAAATCTTTATTACCGGCAACTCCAGTTCTTTGAATATACCAGACAAAGGGGGTTCTCGATTCTATGATACCGTCAATTCCATCAGGGGTTTTACCGTCAGCTCCTTTCCAGCCCTTGTTCACTAGCAGGAACTTACCGCCATCTTTACCGACATTATCTTCAATTAAATTGCCTACGGCTTCGGAGTAATCATCCAGCAGTTGCACAATGAAATAACGATTGTTCGTGGGCGGTATTTCAATCACTAAGGGGCCAGTTTGATTTAAATTGATGTGTGATTGTGAATACAAGGTGTCGTTATTCACCGTTGGAACAATTTTGTCATCTGGCCCAGCTAAGCTAACGGTTTTACCCATCATGTTCATAGGTGCCATGCCATTATCCATCGGCGTGTTTACGCTTGTTGAGGTTTGCCTGACTTGCGCTACGGTCAATGGGCCTGCACCGTATATAAAGGCCTGTAGCCCTAAGTTATACGCCAATTCTTCCTGGGGATTTATTGGTGTCAACTCAGCCGAAAATGCCGCTGTGCTGCTTAATAAACTTGCCGCAATGAGTGTAGAAATTATCGCCTTTTTCATATTAACGCCTCTTTCATAGATATCAGCAAAGGCTAGCGACTCTTAGTCGTAATTAACAATTAAAAGAATGAATAACCACTATTAAAAATATCAATTCGACTGGGTCAATAAAATTGCATAAATTAATAACAATCGATAATTTTTATGAAAGAAGGTAATAGGATGACAGTGGCATCTGATCCGGCACCAATAATGCCATATAGCCTCTTTATTAAATCTGAAAGTGCTAAATGCAATTTGGATTGTCACTATTGCTATTACCTCAAAAATGAAGATAAGCAAAAGCCAGGAATGGATGAAGCGACATTAGCGAAAATGATTGTTAATCATATGAAGTCACAACCTGAACAGGCTGGTGTTGTCGATTTTATCTGGCATGGCGGTGAGCCTATGATGAGAGGATTAGACTTCTATCGCTCTGCCATTGAATTACAGCAGCAGCAAAAATCCGCCACACCCATCCAAAACACAATTCAAACCAATGGCACCTTAATTAATGATCGTTGGGCCGCTTTCTTCGCTAAGCATCACTTTATGGTTGGGATCAGCATAGATGGTCCGCAACTTATCAATGATATTGCTCGTATTGATAAAAGCGGACATTCCTCATTCGAAAGAACCATGCGAGGCATGCGTCATCTGCAACAGCATAAGGTTGATTTCAATACACTCACAGTGATTAATAATAAGAGTTATCGCCACGGGAAGCAGATCTATCAGTTTTTAAAGGATAACGGCAGCACTTATCTGCAATTTCAGCCTTGTATCGATCATGAAATGGATCGCAGATTCGATTATGACTGGACCATTTCGGGTAAACAATGGGGACAATTTCTGTGTGAAGTATTCGATGAGTGGGTAGAAAACGACATAGGTAAAATTTATGTCCAATTCTTTGAAAACTGCCTGATGATTCTAATGGGGCAGCAGAGCCAGATGTGCCACCACGCCGATACCTGTGGTCAGCAACTCATGATCGAGTCCAATGGAGAAGTTTTTAGCTGTGATCATTATGGTTATGATGAATACAAGCTTGGTAATATTCACCAGAACAAGGCCTCCTTCTCGGCCATGGTGAGTTCTGAGCAACAAGTCAATTTTGGCCAAGATAAACACGAGTCATTAAGCCAAAAATGTCTGCAATGTGATTTTAAACCTTTATGCAACGGGGGCTGTCCAAAGAACAGAGTCGCTAGTAGTGATAATGGTGAAGATCTCAATGTTCTCTGTGAGGGTTATGAAATCTTCTTCAAGCATTCACTTCCTGTGATGCTGAGAATGGTTGATGCAATGCAGAAAGGCTATTCACCGCTGCACTATCGAGTATTTTAAACAGCATATTTAGATTGAAGATGCCTGTGATAGACTGATCTTTTACTTTGGCGGAGAATGAAAATGCAGTGGAATGAATTGGCGTTTAATGCACTCTCGGTCGATGAGTTATATGAGCTGCTGAAGCTTAGGGTAGATATCTTCGTGGTGGAGCAAAATTGTCCTTATCCGGAGCTGGATGATAAAGATAGACACAGTGAAACACGGCATTTACTTGGACGAAATCTTCTGGGTGATATTGTGGCCTATGCGCGAGTATTAGCCCCCGGTGTAAGTTATCCAGAGGTTAGTATTGGTCGTGTGGCGGTGGCGGAGCAAGCCAGGGGAGCTGGTGTCGCCCATCTACTGATGACTGAATCTATGAGGGTCGCTTATACCTATTGGCCCAATGAGAATATTCAGTTAGGTGGTCAGGAATACTTGAAGAGTTTCTATCAGAAGTTAGGCTTCGAGCCTGTGTCCGAGGTGTATCTGGAAGATGGGATACCACATCTGGATATGCTCTATAAAACCGGTAAATAAAAGGAGCACTCCAGAGATTAGTGGAGTGCTCCTCTTTTGGGTATTACCGCAATAAATTGAGGTTTATTCCCTTAGCTGGACCTTAGTGTCGAAATCAACCTCACCCTGCTGGCAGATACTCGCCACTTGGTTATGCTGTGCGATCACCGCTAATGGTCCAGAGGGCAAATGGCGGACAAACAAGAGTCGATATCCGAATCGATGTAGGCTGTATAGCGCCATCTTTTGCTCGGCGCTCATTGAGTGCCAATGTTCGCTTTGCTCCGGGATGGTGCTTCGCCTATCTTGCAGTTGTTGTGCTATTTGCATATTTTTATCTTCACGTATGCAGGCCGATGCTGCCTGTCTGTTTACGCACTTTGTGCGCTCACTTATCCTCGAATTGAGGCTAGGTGAAGTGTTATAGTAACAGCTCATTACTGAACGAAAATTGAACTGAATCATCGTATACTTATTTATAAGTAGATAAAAGTCTTTCTTGAGAGCGAGTTCACAGTTTATTAGGTGTGAGTTTATTAGAAGAGGTTAACTTGCTGAATTATATCGAGCCTGTGTTTCGTCCCCCATCTGAGTGGAAGTCACTTATTTTGCAGGTGACTAATGGTTGTAGCTGGAATAAATGCAGCTTCTGCGACATGTACACGGCACCACAGAAACGCTTTCGCGCCCAGAAACTGGATAAAGTGGCCGATGATATTAAGGCGGTGGCTCGTCGGGGAGTGAGTGTAAGTCGTGTTTTTCTGGCTGACGGCGATGCCATGAGCCTGCCTTTTTCCAGACTGGAAGAGATCTGTTTGTTGATCAGGGAGCACTTGCCTCAAGTCACGAGAATAAGCAGTTACTGCTTGCCGAGAAACTTGAAAAACAAGAGCCCAGAACAGTTGCTTAGATTGAGGGAGCTAGGCTTGTCTTTGCTCTATATCGGCTGTGAGAGTGGCGATGATGAGGTGCTCAAACGCATCGAAAAAGGAGAGACCTATGCGTCCTCTCTAGAGGCGCTGAATAAGATAAAGGCTGCCGGTATTAAGTCTTCTGTGATGATTCTCAACGGACTTGGTGGTGTCGACTTGTCCCATCAACATGCGATAAACTCGGCTCGATTGATGAATGCGGCTCAGCCAGAATTCCTTTCGACTCTAGTCGTGACGCTGCCTTTGGGCACACAGAGAATGGATAAGGCTTATGGCGGCCTTTTTCAACTGCCCGATCAGATGGGATTGTTCAGGGAGATGCATACCCTGTTGCAGAATTTGGAGTTGAATAAAACGATATTTCGTTCGGATCATGCATCGAATTATCTGGTGCTTAAAGGTGTATTGGGCAAGGACAAGAGCGAGTTGCTTGCCCAAGTTGAGGGTGCGATACATAGACCTCAGGAAACCATACTCAGGCAGGAATGGCAGCGGGGTCTCTAGCTGCCTAAGTTAGGCTGTGTTTTGCACTTCTGGGATCTTGTGGGTCAGTCTCTGAGGCTGCTGCTCGATCTGAAAGAGTCGGTTATACTCAGGCAGTAATCTTTAAACCATTGGATGAGTGGGTCCTTATGGACTCTTGCGTGCCAATACAAAGCACTCTCAATTACTGGCATCTCTTCATGGTGAATGAAGGCCAGTTTATCTTGCCAATAGGTATTATGGATAATGGTATCGGAAAGAAAAGCGATATGTTTTCCCGCCAGTAATCCATTTCTGAGAACCAACATAGAGCTACTGGAGAAGCTGACTTTTCGAGTCAGGTTATGGGCCTGCACTAACTGATTAACCTGTGTCTCGGCTGCACTGGAGGATGAATACTCCGCTGTATCGAAACTGAAAATCTCCTCCAGACTAGGCTTGACCAACTGATTGATGGGATGATCCGGACTGGAAGCGATACAAAACTTATCTCTGGTGATATGACGACCGTATATGTTTGCCGGGGGCACGACTTTACCTCCGGCGCAGAGGTCAATTTCCCCTGACTCTAACATGGCAAACATATCTTTAGGTTGATGTAAGAACTCCAATTCGACATTAGGTGCCGTTTGCATCACCATCTTGAGTATCTGAGGGACAATTTCGGACGTCATGCTATCGATAAATGCGATTCGAATGACGCCATGTACTTCTTTAGGATCGAAGGTTTTTTGCAATATTAATCGACTGCTCATTTCCAGCCATTCCAGCAAGTTGGGTAATAAAGCCAGCGCCTTCTCCGTCGCCTTAATGCCTTGACCATGTTTAATAAACAAGGCTTCGTCGAATAAATGGCGTAGTTTCTTTAAATTTTGACTCATGGCTGGTTGAGATATATCGAGGCGTTCGGCACTCTTGGAAACGCTCTGCTCCTCGATCAACACTGTCAGGCTCAGCAGTAGGTTAAGATCGCAACGTTGAATTATTTTTAGATCCGAGTGGTTCATTTAATGACATCTTTATCGGTTAACTGTTCAATAAGAATCGATGAAATAAGCGTTCTAAACCATTTCTGCAATTTACTATTTCGATGATGTATGTTCCAGCACACTTTAAGCTCCAACTCGATAGGCTCCCCGAGCCAGATAAAATCTTCTGTATTACGCTCCTTTAGCACGCCAGTTGAGAAATGAGGTACCAAGGTTGCCGTTTTGGGTGCTGTCAAGGCCTGTATCATAGTGCCTAAAGAGCCCGATGATAGTGAGTAAGATGCATCCTCGGCGTTGATGGTCTTCAGCGCATTGATGACATGGATCTGATTATGTTCCTGATACAGGTATCTCAGAAGTTGAAATGGACTCTCATCGCTGACATTGTCACCTCGATGTAAGCTTTCACTATATTGAGCCGCATTCTTATCGAGTGTCACCATCTGCCAAGGGTAATGAGCAATGACTCTACTCTTTATTGGTTTAGGTACATTGTCATAAAAACCGACAATAAGATCTATGTGCCCACGTCTGAGCATCTTAAAACCTTGGGTCTTCTGGGTGACATATTCAAGCTCTATGCCTGGTGCATACTTGTCCAGATCTTTAATTAAACGTGTAATACACAGCTGAGCGATAACGTCATTCATCATGACTCTGATCCGCCCCTGCGCAGTGGCCGGATCGAATTCATCTCCCTCTAGTATGCTGATGACTCGATTGAGCAGAGGCTTGAGATCTTGCTCTATAGCCGTCGCCTTGTTGGTGAGTGTCATGCCGTTGTGGCTCTTCACCAACAGAGGATCTTCGAACATTAATCTTAGGCGTTTGAGCACCTGACTCATGGCTGATTGAGATAAGCCAAGCTCTTTCGCTGCTTTTGTTACATGTGCTTCTTTTAACAGCACAGATAAGGCGATCAATAGATTTAGGTCACATTCTTTAAGTAGATCGAAATTTCTTTTTAATGGCATCCAGCAGCTCTAAGGTATGATCTCATAACTGTTTGACTATAGATGAAAAAATGATTTCAGCATAGATATAAGACGTGAAAAAAGGCCATCCTTGGCCTTAGGGGTCACAAACTTGCATCTTAACCAAGTGTATTGATTAAGAGGGATAAATTCTTTCCTTTTAGCCTAAATCCTTTTAAAAGTTCCATCTTGTTTAACAGCCCAAATATCCTTACCTAGGCTCAGGCATTCCGCCTGATTAAACTGTGTTATCCGTATCTGGTACAAATTCATCGTTTATATTAATTTCACTTCAAACCAGTACGTCCTGGTTCTGGTGCATCCCGCATGAATGAAGTAACTCGTTCCATCTGCTTCTGACTTACACATCTTGTGTAACTAGCTTCCTGCCTAGCCGAAGTCTATCTATCCATGTTCAACAACCTATTATCCTTAATAGGTTGTCTTCTGGCCTCTAGCATTTCCTTTCCAGAGATAGTGAATCCTTTCTATAGTCAGATACTCAATCCTAGAGTGGTCGGGTCCATATGCTCTGACAAATTTGTGCGCTAACACACTAAAGGCCTATCCCTGGCCTCCAGAGTTACATCTCAAGTCTAAGATGCAATAACTTGGCTTTCACTGGTTAGAGTGATGATAACGCGACGTTCGAGAGCTCGCTCTTGAGTCGAGTTAGCATGAGCATCTTGCTCACCAGATGCCTGGTGATCTAGCTGCTGAACTTCAACGCCGTGAGACGTCAGGTAGTCTTCAACATGCTGTACACGTGCTTCAGAAAGCTTCTGGTTGTAGCTTGCATCGCCTTGATTATCAGCCTGGCCGATAAGCATGATGGCATCGCTGTCATGCTTCTTAGAGAGACGAACGACTTCGTCAAGTTTCGCCTGAGCTGTACTGCTTAGCTCTGAAGAATCAAAACCGAACAGTACGGCAATGCTGCTCTTTTCAACTTTCGTCTCGTAGACTGGCTCTGGACGTGGTGCAGGCTTAGTCTCTTTGATCACTGCTGGTAGTACGGCCGCAGTCTGAGTTGGAGTCACACCGAAACGGTAAGTCATTTGAATGCCTACAGTTTGTGCATCCATATTTGCCGTGTTCCATGCATTTTCATCGATACCTGCAAAGCGGCGGTATTTAGCTGATATAGCTAGAGAGTCTGTGATGTTGTAACCAACACCTGCACCGAAGTAAGCAGCGGTATCTGTATCACTGACATATTGGTCAGCAGTCATCTGATGGGCGATGTGGTATTGATAAGCACCGGCTTCACCAGTTAAGAACCACTTTTCGTTAAGTGGAAGTGTGCCAACTAAGCCCAGTGTAAAACCGTCGACTTCGATGTTTTGGCCATTGTCGGTACGCATATGATTATCATCAAGAGTACCAAGGTCTTGCCAGCCAGCTTCTACGGCGAAGTATTTGTTTAGCTGGTAACCTAGGATAGCGTTCCAGGCTAAGTCACTATCGTCACCTAGGTAATCGCCTGTTACATCAACACCCTCGAAGTTGCTCTGGCCTGCGCCGGCACCTATGTACCAAGTGTTGTCGACATCTGCTGCGTTTGCATATGAGAAAACGCTCATCAGTGCGATAGCTAGTAGTGATTTTTTCATCTTTGTGCTCCCTAATGGAAATTTCAAAATCATTATGTGTTTTGTTTCTATGGGACGCATTTTGGGGGAAACTGCGGATTTGATCGATAGAGTATCTCTTATAATGATTATTTGAATTTATTATATATAGGGTCAAACCCTTGTGGTGCTTAAGATTCACTTAAGCTTTTAAGTGATTTTATTTTGGTGATAGTTTTGTTTGAATAGAGGTATACATAACAAGTTTTTGTTCATCTTATTGAATTTTATGCGATTTAAGTTGGTTTAATCTTGTCTTGTATATTATTGATGAGATTTAACTCCTTATTAATAGTAAGCCTTAACTTAATATTAATAAGGAAAACGAATTAACGTGTGATCTGGCCTGTAGAGAAATAGGCTCTATATATGGCTATCTTTCGATGTGGACTTCTCTTATCGGGCATGGGATCTCGATGCCAGCGGTGTTGAGTGCCTTATAAATGGCTAAGTTGGTTTGGTACTTATCCTGATAATAGGTCTGTGTCGGCACCCAGTAACGTATGCCTATTTCGATACCTATACTGTTGAAGCCATTGATGCCCACATGAGCGCCCTTGTCCTGATATACATTAGGGCTTGCGGCTAAGATCTCTTCAGCCAGTGCCGTGACCTGCTCTGGATCGGATTTATAACTGATGTTGAACTGAGTTTCGACTAGCTTGTTGGCAAAGGAGTTATGCAGTATCTCGCCGACTATATGTTTATTGGGTATATTTATCTGCTCCCCCTCCTCATTGGTTAGCACTGTCATGCCCAAGAAGATATCTTTGACTATACCCGTGACCTCTTTCACTGTGATGGTATTACCCACCACAAAAGGCCGGGTCACTATGATAGTGATACCTGCCGCGTAGTTAGACAGCATGCCCTGTATTGCCAAACCTGCGCCGAGAGAAGCGGCACCTATCGCAGCAACCATAGGCGTGATACTGATCCCCAGTTTGCCTAAGGAGATGATGGCCACCATGATGATGATCAGTATGCGTACCAGATTACTGACGAAGCTGCTGAGGGTGAGATCTATGCCGTGTTTTTCAAACTGTCTGGTGACTAGGTTTGAGACTTTAGCTGCGAGCCAAAGACCTATCAAGAAGATGAAGAGTGCACCCACTAGGCGGAAACTGTATTGCACTAAAAATTCGGTGATCAGCGAATATACATTTTGTAGTTGCTGGATCTCCTGTTGTAGATGATCTTCCGTCATAACTTGTCCTTTAAAATAACTGCAGAGCTAGATGCTGAGGCTGGATGATCATGTTACCCATATCTGTTGATATTTGTAGTTATATTGTTAGTAATTTGCCGGATTTCCAGTTGGCATCTTGTGCAACTTGAGATTCAACGTGAAGAAGATCATGAATTGGTGCGACGCTTGCGGTGATATCAGCTGGGGTAGGATACTCTGTTGCCTTATATGACTTAATTCAGGAGCTAATAAATCATGAGAGCACTTATTTTTGCCATCTGTACCCTGTTTGCTGGCTTTGCTCAGGCATCTTTCTATGCCGAAGGCGAGCTTATCTCCTCGTTCCAACTGCAAGATCAGTTTGAAAATGAAGTGGTAGTGTCTTCTGGTACTGAGGTGCTGTTGTTTAGCCGCAACATGAAAGGTGGCGATATCATCAAGGAAGCCCTCGAGCTGCTCAAGGACGGTAATGAACAAGGCCAGGATCATTTAGTGTATGTGGCGGATATCAGTGGCATGCCTTCATTGATTGCCAGGTTCGTGGCTATTCCTCAGATGAAAGATCTGCCTTTTTCCATGGGGCTGGATAGGGATGGAGATGTAACTAAGATGCTACCCGGTGAGAAAGATAAGGCGACATTGATCAGATTAGATAAGCTTAAAATAGTCGATGTGATAATTTTTGATTCTAGTGAAGCCTTGCTCAAAGCATTGAGATAACCTAAGCAGTATTTTTGTTGTGGCCGTTTTAGTGCTTATACCGATTGGTATTTTATGAGTGCGGGGTAAAAACGACGATAAATTGAATGGGCGCTTAGCGCCCATTTTTAGTGACGAGTCACGGCAAGCGTTCTACATTATCCGGCTTTTTTCAGGATCGAAAATATCTCTTCTTTCAGATGCAGTTTTCTTTTTTTCAATTCATGGATCTGACTATTTGAATCGCTGGCGCTGTGCTGCTCAAGCTCCTTAATCTGATGATCTAGCGCATTATGCTTGTTAAAAGCCTTTAGAAAGTGGGCGTCATCACTCTTAAGTTGAGTGATTAGTTCTCTGTATTCCGGAAACATAGTTTGTATCCCTCCTGCTGTTTTTTCTTCTGGTTTAAGTTTAAATTAGCTCAGTTTTTTACCGATGAATGTGATCTGCGTCAACTAGGCTAACATTAATTAATTTGAACTGGCTGGCCCTATGGGAGTGCCTATATTACTGAGTTTTATGGGCATCTATGCTAATTAGACTCGATAGACCAAAGAATTGTTTTCGTAACTGGATTACATCAAAATATTTACCTGTTGCCAGAAAAAGTGTGATCGAGTTAACCTTATCTGCTTCGATACTAGGTTAAAGTCGAAATTAGAAGAATTTTATAATCAAAATTGAAAGGGGTTTTCACAATGTCTGATGTATTTCATTTAGGCTTGACTAAAAAAATGTTAGATGGAGCAAGCTTGGCGATAGTGCCAGGGGATCCTGAGCGGGTAAAGCGCATCGCCGAATTGATGGAAGGGGCGACATTTCTAGCCAGCCATCGTGAATATACCAGTTACCTGGCATACATAGACGGCAAAGCTGTGGTTATCTGCTCTACGGGTATCGGTGGTCCATCGACGTCTATTGCCGTTGAAGAGTTGGCTCAACTGGGGGTGACGACCTTCTTACGCGTCGGCACTACGGGTGCAATTCAACCTCAAGTTAATGTTGGTGATGTGATTGTGACACAAGCATCGGTACGTTTGGATGGTGCAAGCTTGCACTTCGCTCCTATGGAGTACCCTGCCGTAGCTAACTTTGAGTGTACTACCGCTATGGTAGCTGCATGTCGCGAAGCTGGTCTTGAGCCACATATCGGTATTACCGCATCCTCAGATACCTTCTACCCAGGTCAAGAGCGTTACGATACAGTTTCAGGCCGAGTGACACGTCAATTCAAAGGCTCGATGCAAGAGTGGCAGGACTTGGGCGTGTTGAACTATGAAATGGAATCATCGACGCTATTTACCATGTGTGCTTCTCAAGGTTGGCGTGCGGCCTGTGTTGCGGGTGTTATCGTGAATCGTACTCAGCAGGAGATCCCTGATGAAGCTATGATGAAAAAAACTGAGGTGAGCGCCATCTCGATCGTTGTTGCCGCGGCGAAGAAGTTACTGGCTTAATAGCATGAGTTAGAGCTAGTTAGCCAGTAATACAGATATAAAGAAGGCGCCTCAGGCGCCTTCTTCGTTATTATGGATTAGAAATGGTATTTGGCGATCACCGAGTAGGTGTTCTGATCTATGCCGTCAACACCATATTTGTTCTGCCAGTAGTCATATTCGATACCCACAAATAGTTTATTTTTCTTATGCTCGCCGAAGATAACGGCACCGAGATCGTATTTTAACTGAGGATTGAAGTGGAAGTTCTCTTCATAACCTTGGTTGTCTGTTGCGAATACCCAATCGATATATCCATCGAAAACGATAGTGGAATTACCCACGGGAAAATCCATTCTAAATGCGGGGGTTACTTGCCAGCCGTCGCTGATGTTGCCACTGCTGATAGCATGGCGACGATAGGTGTTAAGGGTAAAGTAGGTGAAGTAAGGGATTTTTATATCCATGCCCAGACCGTATAAGAAGCTCTTTACCGGTCCTTCACCCTCTTCGAAAGTCATGGCCAATGATAGATCTGTTATCGGGCCGAAGCCAATCTCTTGGCCTAAGATTTTCCCCGCGCTTAAGCGTGTGGAAATCTCACCATAGGTGGTACTGGTTTTGTCGACATTTGAGCCATTGAAGTGAGTCACATCCTGAAATGCGAACCAATCACCATATTTCCAGCCGCCGGCAGTCTCGAAAGTAAAGGTGGTGAGTTTATCGGAAGGAGCAAGGTCGTACTCCTCACCATATAGAGCGGTCACACTTGCATCCCACCAGTGTATTAAGTCTCCGGCTACCGCTTGTGGTGCCGCTAGCATTGCTAAATAAAGCCATGTCTTGTTCATCTCAAACCCTCTTTATACGCCTATATGGCATATTTTTACTTGTTATATTAAGTGCTTATTGTTTTTGCAGGGAGTTAAATTCACTCTTTCCTGCTCGTAAGTTTCTACTCGAAGCATCTAAGGTAAAGTATCGTCAGCACTAACTAGGTGCTTAGCGGGGCTGAAATTTTTTGTTTCAGCCAGAGCCAGAGTATTAACAAAAATAACAATAATAAAAAATCAATGATGAGACCATATTTTTTGATTTCACTGAGTAAAACGAGATAATTATTGATAGTTTGTCATCAGACTTGATTAAAGATTGGTTATTAGATTGGTTATTAGATTGGTTGTTGTACGCAGAGTAAGGGGCCAAGGTATAAGATGTATCTCGACAGAGTGCTGTTATGTCGAGATATAGCTATCCCTCCAGGGTTATGAGCCTGAAGGGATATTTTTATGCTGGACCGTCAACGGCCAACATGCCTTCCCAGACTATTTTACGGTAACGTTCGGGGTTGGTATTTCCTTCGGTGCTAAAAATCATCACCACAGAATCCTGATTAAGATCAACAGATGTAGCAATAGAGTGAATTTCTGCGGCTTGTGTGGCTAATAAATACAGCAGTCCCATATTAATAGCCCCAGACTCACCACTTATTATTGCTGTGTCATCTTTAAGAGGGTTACCTAAGATACGCATACCAGTTGCGGAGACATTATCTGAAACGGAAGCAAAAAGGTCGCTGCAATCGCGTAGTATCGGCCAGGTCACCGGGTTAGGTTCACCACAGGCCAGTCCTCCCATGATCGAGTTTAAATCACCGCTAACACAAGTGATATCACCGTTTTTACTGGTGCCAGAGCGATAGATACAGTCTGCGGCGGCTGGTTCAGAAATAATAGTCTTAAAGTTATCGGGCCCCAATTTATCGCACAAGTAACCTAATACTCCACCGGCCATAGCACCCACACCTGCCTGAAGCATAACGTGAGTCGGCACTCCCTGAGGCATAGCAGCTGCTTGTTCCAGCGCCTCATCTGCCATGGTCATGTAACCTTGAGATATCCAGGTTGGAATTTGTTCATAGCCATCCCAGGCGGTATCTTGAATTAACATCCAGCCATTTTCATCTGCTGTGCGGCTTGCGAAACGGACGGTATCATCATAATTGACATCGGTAACAATACACTCGGCTCCCAACGCCTTGATGCGATCAACATTGGCTTGTGCTGCACCTTTTGGCATATAAACTACGGCTTTTTGGCCCATTTCTCGTGCAGCCCAAGCGACGCCCGTTCCATGGTTACCCGCAGTTGCAGTAGTAAATACCATAGGTTTATCTAGCTTAGATGACACCGTTTTTAAATCGATAGCTGAAATGTCCACACTCAGATGATTGGCCAATACACGGCCAAGGGCATAAGAGCCACCCAGTACTTTAAAAGCATTGAGCCCAAATCGATGGGATTCATCTTTAACTAAAATAGCTTTTACGTCCAGTTGTTTAGCTAGCTGGGGTAACGAGATTAAAGGGGTCGGTGCATAGCCTGCAATTTTACTGTGAAATTGTCGGGCTTGCTGGGCAATATCTTTATTAAAAAGAGGGCTGGTTTTACCGTTGTAGAAACGGTTTTCAGAGATGTTAATCATAATTATCACTTCTAAAAAATAAGAATAGAGGCCATTTATCATGGCCTTGTACGCCGTTTATTACTTGATAAAAGCGATGGCTTCAACTTCTACCAGTGCATCTTTAGGTAAACGGGCGGCTTCAACACAAGAGCGTGCTGGTGCAGCTTCGGTGCCAAAAACTTCGGTGTAAACTTCGTTAAATTCCGCAAAGTTTTCCATATCAGATAGAAAACATGTTGTTTTTAAAACCGAGCATAATGATGCCCCGCTCTCTTCCAGTACGGCTTTTAAGTTTGCCAAAGACTGGCTTGCTTGCTCTTTGATACCGCCTTCAACAAAGGCCATTGTTTTGGGATCGAGGGGCAGCTGTCCAGATGTAAATACCAGCTCTTTGAATGCTGAACCTTGTGAGTAAGGGCCAATTGCAGCAGGGGCTAGTTCAGTGTGGATTGTTTTTTTCATGGTGTATCTCTTATTTTCAATGGTTATGATTTGAACTCGCGAATGTATTTATATATAGCGTGGCGAGTTATCCCTAAACGATTGGCTACCATAGCCGTCGCATCTTTTAATTCAAACAGGCCATTCTCAAGCAGTACCTTGGTAATTTGCTTGTTCTTGCTTTTAAGGTTCACTGACTGATCATTTTCAATTTTTTGTATCGCATGTTTCAGGGCTTGCTCAATTACATCCGTTGCATTTGAACTAAAGTTTTCACTGACTATCCCAGTCCTAGTCGCTACATCCGGCATTAATGTTTTAATAATTTCAGGAAAAGGATGTGACAAGTTCATATTGATACAGAATAATCCAACCGGCTTATTATTCTTTCCTGCTAATACACAGGTTGTTGATTTTAATTGATCGCCATCTTTGCTGTTGGTGAAATAGCATTTAGGAGTGACTTCTCCGCTTTGTTCAAATTCACGCAGCATTTTCAAACCCACATCTGTGATGGGGGAGCCCACTTTACGCCCTGTATGGTGGCCGTTAACTATTTTTACCACTGATTTTTCTAAACTCTCAAAAGAGTGAATGACCACTTCGCAATGAGGGCCTATGAAATCAGCAATTGTTTCGGCTAATCTAAAATAGGAGTTTAAAAACTCTCTGTCTTCATTGGTATATTCGGCGATAAAAGATCTATATATGACCGGGCTCATTCTAGGTCACTATCGTGAACAGAATATAATGTTACTTTGATAATCAAGCTTATCACTCCTCGATATTAAATTAACTTTATGTAACTAATGTACTGTTATTTTAATCTACACTCCAGTCTTGAATGTAACCGCAAGGTAACGTCAAATGTTAAGCTTGTGATAAATAAGATTAATGGGTTTTATTCTGTTTTCTTTTCAGTTGAATAAAGTTAACTGAAATGTTGCGGTTACAAAAGTTAACTTTAAATATATTTGTGTTCAGTGTAATTGTGTAAATAAGGTTAACAATAGTCTTGTTGACTCATAGCTAATAACAATAATAAAGAGGTTTAACATGGCTAATTATTTACAGCGTGGTTTTGAACTATCCGAATTTGAAAATAGAGCCAAACGGGCTCAAAGAATCATGCATGAGAATAAGTTAGATGCGATGATTTTTACAACTGAGCCAAATGTCCGTTACTTTACTGGGTTCCATACTCAGTTTTGGCACAGTCCGACTCGACCATGGTTTGTCATTGTGCCGTTAGAGGGTAAGCCTATCGCGGTCATTCCAGAAATAGGTGCCAGTGGTATGAGATCTACCTGGATTGAGAGCATCATTACCTGGCCTTCTCCACAACCCCAAGATGATGGGATTAGTTTGCTTGCCGATACCCTGACTTCACTGCCAAGCCGTTATGGTCGTGTTGGGGCCACATTAGGCATAGAGTCACACCTTCGCATGCCAGTGAATAACTATCTTGAGCTCCAGTCTTTAGTGAAAAAAGAATTTGTGGATGTGTCGCTACTTGTACATGAACTGCGCCAAATTAAGTCTCAGGCTGAAATTGCTAAAACCCGTGAAATTTGCCGTATCACTAATCTTGGCTTCGACAAGATCCCTCGCTATGCCCGTGTTGGTATGAATGAGCGTGAGATCTGTAAACAGTTTCGCATTGATATGCTTCACGAAGGTGCCGATGAGTGCCCCTATATTATTGCGGGTTCTGGTCCTGATGGCTATGACAGCATCATCATGGGCCCGACAGATCGGGTTATCGAGGAGGGTGATGTTTTGATCATAGATACCGGAGCCGTGCGTGATGGCTACTTCTCTGATTTCGACAGAAATTGGGCGTTTGGTTATGCGAGCGAACAAACCAAGGCGGCATATCGTGCGACTTATGAAGCCACAAGCAAAGGCTTTGAAGCTGCTCGTCCGGGGGCTACAACAACGGACATCTATCTGGCGATGTGGGGGTGTTAGAGGCTAATGGTGCCTTAGGTAATGATGTTGGCCGACTAGGGCATGGCCTGGGAATGGAGTTAACCGAACGTCCATCTAATACCGCTTCCGATAATACCGTTCTGAAACCCGGCATGGTGATGACGTTGGAACCGGGCATGGTTTATGCGCAAGGTAAATCTATGGTTCATGAAGAAAACATAGTGATTACAGAAGACGGTGCCGAATGGCTAAGTCAGCGTGCTGAACCAGAACTTGTCATCATTAAATAAATTACGGGAGAGCTTTATGATTACCAATAAAGAAAGTATGACTCAAGGACGAATGTTATTTATAAGTACGATGAGCTTTATCGGCTTAATTGTAATGTCTGGAATTATATTTCCGGATCAATTATATACCGTAGGTATTGGTACCATGAACTATTTGACGGATACGTTTGGTTGGATATACATGGCCGGCTCCTTCACATACGTCATGGTGATGTTTTATTTTGCATTTAGTAAATACGGCAGCATTAAGTTTGGACCGGATGATGCGCAACCTGAATTCAGTACCTTCTCATGGATAGGCATGTTGTTTTCTGCCGGAATGGGGACTGTGATGTTGTATTGGGGGGTCGCAGAGCCTGTGTATCACTATATGAACCCATTATCGACTACAGGTATTACTCCCCAGACAGCAGCCGCCGCTGAGTTTGCAATGAAACAAAGTTTTATTCACCAAGGTATCCAGGCGTGGGCTGCATTTTCCGTAGTCGGTTTAGTACTCGGCTATTTAATGTACCGTAAAAATGAAAATGGCCTTATCAGTAATATATTAATTCCATGGGGCAGAGATAAAGCCAATGGCACTTTAGGCAAGATCATCAATATTGTTTGTGTGTTTGGTGCCATCGCCGGAATATCCACTTCCCTAGGTCAGAGTGGGCTTTCTTTAAGTGTGAGTTTTTCTTACCTATTTGGCACGCCTGATTCGGCTTGGCTCACATTCATCTTGGTCGGGGTAATTGTCGTTATTACCATAGCTTGTACGACAACTGGACTGGAAAAGGGGATAAAAATACTATCCGATTGCAATGCTTATTTATTGATTGGATTAATTATTTTGGTTGCAGTTGTTGGTCCAACAACCACTATGATTAATGTTTATTTTGACACAATAGGTAACTACTTAAATGATTTCTTCCAAGATAGTTTGATGTTACCTACATTCGCCGCCGAAGAGGAAGCATCGTGGATCAGAGGTTGGCCAATTTACTATTATGCATGGGCTATTGCATGGGCCCCCTTTGTAGGACCATTTATTGCTCGGGTTTCGAAAGGACGAACTGTGAGGGAGTTTATCTTAGGTTCAATGCTTATCCCTTGTATTGGAATTTTTATCTGGGTGGCTTTCTTTGGCACCATAGGAATTCAATCAGAACCTGAAGTGCTTGCGGCCGCTGCAGCCTCCTCAAAAGCGGCAACATTTATTGTGCTGGAAGGATTCCCTATGGGAACCGTCATCTCTATTGGTGTTGTCATTGCTTTGTTTACTTGTTTCATCACCTCACTGAATAGCTCCACATATACGCTGAGTAGCATGTGTGAAGATGGCACTGATAATCCAAGTAATAAAATGAAAATCATCTGGGTTATTGCACAAGCTGCTATGGCACTGACTTTAATGATGGGAAGTAAAACGGGCATAGATCTATTACAAAGTATCAGTTTGATCTTCGCGCTGCCCCTGATGTTCGTGTTGTTTTTATGCATAGTTAGCACTTTCAAGATGTTCAGAGCTGAGTTTTCTGAAGACCAGATTGAAGTAGAGCCTAGTCAGCAATCCAGCCCTGTAGTTGATGCGGCAGCTCAAGCTGAAAAAGCCAGTTAAGCCTAAGTAGAATAATATGCCCTCTTGTTGAATTGACATGGGGGAAATAAATACATAAAGCAGAGATTTTTGATGACTATACAAGAGCAAGTTGTAAACTGGCGTCGCCATATCCATAAGCACCCCGAGTTTGGTTTTGAAGAGGTGTTAACGTCAGCTATGGTGGCTAATAAACTGGAAGAATTTGGTATCGAAGTGCATCGTAATATAGGTAAAACCGGTCTCGTTGGCATTTTGAAATGTGGTGACAGTGAACGCTCTATTGGACTACGTGCCGATATGGATGCCCTTCGTATTGAAGAAGTAAACTGTTTTGAGCATGCGTCACAGCATACTGGATTGATGCATGCATGTGGCCATGATGGCCACACTGCGATGTTACTCGGGGCCGCACACGAGCTAGCTGCAACACGTAATTTTGATGGCACTGTGTACTTCATTTTTCAACCGGCAGAAGAGCATGGTGTCGGTGCTAAAGCCATGATAGCCGATGGCTTGTTTACCAAATGGAAGATTGATGAGGTATATGCGATGCATAACCTCCCAGGAGTCCCGGAAGGCGATTTCATCACTCGTCCCGGCTCCTTGATGGCAAGCGAGAGTAGTTTTGAAATTAATGTCATAGGGACTGGTGGTCATGCTGCTTTACCCCATATGGGAACAGACCCCATAGTGGTCGGGGCGAGTATAGTTACCGCTTTACAGACTATTGTCTCCCGTAACTTGAGTGCGGTAAATGAAACAGCGGTAATTTCGGTAACTGAATTCACCACCAATGGCACGGTAAATGTGATCCCAACACAAGTGACGATTAAGGGAGATACTCGCAGCTTTACCGATGAGGCTTTAGCAAAGATTGACGCCACGATTGAGCGTATTGTTTCAGGTCAGTGTATATCGGCAAATGTGACTTATGAGTATCATTTTAATAATAGCTTCTTATCGACAATTAATAGCAAAGAGCAAACCACCTACGCTGTTAATGCTGCCCAGAAAGTTGTTGGTGTCGAAAACGTGAATGCTAATTGCGAACCTTTAACCATAAGTGAAGATTTCTCCTTTATGCTTCGCGAAGTCAAAGGTTGTTATATATTACTCGGCAATGGTCAAGGTGAGTGTGGCGGTACCGCATTACATAACCCTGGCTACGACTTTAATGATAATATATTAATGAAGGGTGTTAATTACTGGCAGGAATTGGTAAGTAGTAGACTTAATGAAAATAATTTTGGCTTAGACAATTAATATTGGCTAAGCGTAACGACTAGTCTCACCGTTAACCAATTTTCCCTATGTACTAGGAAAGTTATTGATACCTTGTAGGTACTATACTATTAATAAATAACTTGTTAGATATATTTAATCGTTAGATTTTGTTGCTTTAAATTAAATTAAATTAAATTAAATTGATTTTTAACTTGGATTTATAAAATCTGGGGGTTGACTTGTGTCAAATAAAAATAATAAGGTGATAATAATGAAAGAAAATAAGTTTGTGTTATCTATTTTGGCTAGTGTGGTCTCCTTGTCCTTGATGAGTATTTCAGCGCAAGCTGAAGACGGGATAAGTATTGGTGGGACAGTGCGTGTTAATTATGCATATAAAGATTACGACGAAAGCTCAAAGGATAAAGCTGGCGATCTCACATTCGATATGGCAGCCATTAAATTTGATGGTAAGAAGGGGGATTGGGGATTAGCAGCTGAATACCGTTTCGCATCCAGTACAGATTACATTAGATATGGCTATGGTTACTATGAGTTGAATGCTGATTGGCAGTTGCAATTTGGAATAAATAAAGTGCCATTCGGTAATCCTGAATTTATTTCTAATAGTTTCTGGTTCGGTTTACCTTATTACCTTGGTTTTGAAGATGATCATGATGTAGGTATAAAAGCCGTTTATGAACATAATGGCTGGCATACGGATATGGCTTTCTATAAAAATGCCGAATATGGTGCAAGTGAAAACAAGCGTTACGCAACGGATCTCTATAGTGGAACGATTAATGGTACTGAGTATAACAATGAAGAAACTAATCAGTTGAATCTGCGTCAGACCTACACCTTTGTATATGATGGCATTTCGACTACTTTAGGCGGCTCATTTGAAGTGGGGCAAATCTACAACAGTAAAACGGGTAATAACGGTGATAGGTATGCGGTCGCAACTCATATGAATGCTAGTGTCAATGGCTGGAATTTGCAGCTACAAGCCATGCAGTATGAATTCGATGCGGCTGATAGCTTAGATGAGAATAAAATCGGTGTGTCGGTACTCAGTTGGCAATATGAAGTTGCCTCTAAGGGACAAATTTACAGTGTGAATTTTGCCAAAACAATCAAAACTGATTGGGGTAGTCTGAAATTCTACAATGATTTTGGCTTGATGACTCCTGATGTACTTGATACGAGTTATGATAACAGCATGCAAAATGTCACTGGGCTAGCTATCGCTTCAGGCGCGACTTATACCATGGTAGATTTCATCATGGGTAAGAATATGACCTTTTCTACAGCGAATAACGATCATGTTGGCTTACCTGAAGTGGGTGATGATTGGGACAAGCGTATTAACATCAATTTTGGATATTATTTCTAAGTTTCATCACAAGGCAGAGGATAGTTGCACGTCCTATGCAGCGTTAACATTTCCCTTGTTGTAATCTTGTCCCGAACTCAATGACTATCCTAGCTAGATCAAATCGTGTTCGTATCAAGTTCTTGATTCGGTCCGTATTCCTGTTATAGACGCTAATTCAGCTAATGCTTTAATTCATATAATCAATTTATTAACTTGTTGTAGTGCAGAGTATATACTTTTCGCGACATATTATGTCGCGAAAAGTGCTAACTGCTGATATAGTGGTTTTTTACCGAAACCATGATTTCAGGGGGAAATATGGAGTTTTCTAATCCCATCATCATCTGGGCCTGTCTGGGTGTTTTTTTGATGCTGGCAGAGATAATTATCCCGGGTGGTATTGTCATCTTACTTGGCGGCGCATGTTTAGTGGTTGCCGGAGCGCTCGCTGTCGGGTTCGTCGATGGAATCGTGCAGGCGTTGACCCTGTGGTTCATTGCATCTATCGTCCTATTGCTGAGCTTTAGACAAGTGACTCAGAAATTAGTCGGTGGAGATGTTCATGTGGCCAGCACCGACGAGGAGCTGGAGCTCTATAACCAAATAGCTTTAGTTAAAGAAGCCATAGGACCGGCGCAGAAACAGGGTCGTATCGAGTTTCAAGGAACTGAATGGTCAGCCCTAGGTGATGGCAGCGAAATAGCAGCCGGAACTCGAGTGCGTATCATCTGCAGGGAGAATATAGCCTTTGTTGTCGAGCCCTACCAAGGGACTGAATACACCAAATAAGCCGAGATCTAATTAACAACAGATTAATCAATAAGTAAGGATGGAATCTATGTTTGTGTTTACCCTATTTGTGCTGTTTATCTTTTTTCTTCTCTATAAGTTAATGTTGATCGTCCCCATGCGCGAAGTGAATGTTATCGAGCGTTTAGGAAAGTTTCGTGCCGTACTACAACCAGGGTTTCATTTTTTGATCCCCTTTTTCGACAGGGTCGCATATAAGCATGAGATCCGTGAGCAGGTCTTAGATGTGCCACCCCAGAGTTGTATCTCGAAAGACAACACTCAGCTCGAGGTCGATGGTTTAGTCTATCTCAAGGTGATGGATGGCAAGCTTGCCAGTTACGGCATCGAAAATTATCGCCTCGCAGCGGTTAATCTAGCCCAGACAACTATGCGTTCTGAGATAGGTAAATTGAACTTGAGTCAGACATTTTCTGAGCGAGATAGCCTCAACGAGTCCATCGTTCGTGAGATAGATAAGGCCTCCGCTTCATGGGGTATCAAGGTGCTTAGGTATGAGATAAAGAACATCACTCCCTCGAGACACGTTATTCATACGTTAGAGAAGCAGATGGAGGCAGAGCGAAGTAAGCGCGCCGAGATCACTTTTGCCAATGCCGAAAAAGCGGCGATGATCAACCTATCTGAAGGTGAGAGACAAGAAGCAATCAATGTTTCCGAGGGGCAGAAGCAGAAGCGTATTAATGAGGCTAAAGGCACGGCTCAGGAGATCAGCATAGTCGCCAAGGCGAAAGCGGAAGGCATGAGAATGTTGTCGGCTGCATTGGCCGTGAATGGCGGTAATGATGCGATGAATATGCAGTTAAAAGAACAGTTTATTGTCCAGTTAGGTAAGATTTTGGAGGAGGCCGATGTCTCCGTTGTGCCAGCTGAGATGGCTAAGTTGGAAGGTTTTTTTGAGGGAATGGAACAGGTGACACATGCCGTAAGCTCCTCTTCGACAAAGACTAATACAGTGAAAGGAGCTCGCTCATGATTGCAGGAATAGATACAGATTTTATCGTGTTGGGTATTTGGGGACTTATCTTCGCCGTCTTCATCATCAAATTATTTCAATCTATTCGCTTAGTGCCAACGAAATCGGCTTATATCGTCGAGCGCTTAGGTAAGTACCACGCTACCTTAGACGCAGGCTTTCATGCCTTGATTCCCTTCGTCGATAAGGTGACTTACATTCATGATCTAAAAGAGGAAACTATAGATGTGCCACCTCAGGAGTGTTTCTCAAGCGATGAAGTAAATGTTGAGGTAGATGGGGTGATCTATATTTCGGTGATAGATCCGGTTAAGGCTAGCTACGGAGTCACAGATTACCGTTACGCCGCCATTCAGTTAGCCCAGACGACGACGCGTTCTGTTATAGGTACTTTAGCCTTAGATCGCACCTTCGAAGAGCGTGATGTGATTAGCGCTAAAGTGGTCGAAGTGTTAGATCAGGCGGGAGCCACATGGGGCATTAGAGTCCATCGTTATGAGATCAAGAATATTACCCCACCCGATACGGTAAAAAAAGCCATGGAGATGCAGGTGAATGCCGAGCGTGAACGCCGTGCCTTATTAGCCAAGAGTGAGGGTGACAAGCAGAGTAAGATCAATCGCTCTGAGGGTATCAAGGCTGAGATGATTAACCTTTCTGAAGGTGAGATGCAACGTCGCATCAATGAAGCTGAAGGTAAAGCTGAGGAGATCTTAGCTATTTCTCACGCCACCGCCGAGTCTATCGAGCGTATAGCCGAAGTGATCTCTGCCCCAGGGGGACAGAATGTGGTGCGAATGCAGCTAGGGGCTCAATATCTTAAGCAACTCGATGGTTTGAGTAATAACGCCAGTAAAATCGTGTTACCAGGCAATATGATGGACTTCGATCATTGGATGGACGGCATCGGCCTCAAGGAAGAGAATTCCAAAGTCTAGTTAGCTATATAGCGAATGCTATTAATAGCTTGAACTCATATTAAAAAGGCGTGCTCGACTCGAGCACGCCTTTTTTGTACTCATTGTTCCGTCCGGAATTAGTGACATGGTCGTTAATCTCGATGATGAATTAGCTCGATTTAAGGTTAGACTGAAAGAAGAGAAGCTTGCTAAAGTCGAGCATAAGCAAGGGTATAGTGGCGGCGGACTTGGAGGTCTAATACTAGTTTTCTAAGTTTAACTGTCTTTTTCAGGCGGTCTCACTACCGGACTTAAGGCTAAGGTGAATTTATTGTCTTTATATCACATTGAGGCTCAGGGTTAGACATGAGCAACTTGACGACTGGACTTGGCTTGCTGAAGAAATAACCCTGAGCATAATCACAATTGATGCTCTTAAGGTAATTGAGTTGGGCTTCTGTCTCGACTCCTTCTGCAACCACTCCTATTCCCAGGGCATGAGCCATGGCCACCATGGCCAATACTAACTCCTTGTTCGCTGTGCCAGTCTCTATATCGTGGATAAAACTTCTATCTATTTTAAGTACGTTAAAAGGGTAGGTTCTCAGATAGTTAAGTGAGGAGTAGCCTGTGCCGAAGTCATCCATGGCAATTGAAAATCCCGCCTTACTCAGGGCTTCTAGCGCCACGGTAATATAGTCATGACCACTGAGTAAGACCCCTTCGGTGATCTCCAACTCTATGTCTTTAGGCGACATCTTGGATTGATTAACGTTATCTATGATAAACGACACTAGATCTGGGTCTCTAAATTGGCAGGGAGACAGGTTGATGGCAATTCGAAATGGACTCTGATGTTTCTTCTTCCACAATGTAGTAGCGACTATGGCCTGTAGGAAAACAAACTTTCCCAGTGGAATGATCGCACCTGTTTGCTCGGCAATGGGGATAAATTCTTCCGGTGATATGCTGCCTAATGCCGGATTGCTCCACCTCAGTAGAGCCTCGGCTCCCATGATGATGTTGTTGGTAATATCTACTTGGGTCTGATAGTAAACCTCGAACTCCCCGCGCTCCAAAGCACCATGTATCTGCTCCTCAATGGCGAGTCTTCTGGACACTTCCTTGTTCATTTTATCAGTGAAATAGGAATAGGTATTTCTGCCTTTTTCTTTGGCATGATACATGGCCGAGTCCGCATTTCTTAGCAACTCCGAGGCGTTTTCTCCATCGTCTGGGTAGATTGATATGCCGATACTGGCCGTTAAGATAAGCTCGCGTTCTCCCACCAAAAAAGGCTTCCTAAAGCTATCGATTAGGTGCTCGGCTACGGGCCTAGCATCCGCAGCTTGTTTGAGTCCATGCAGTAATATGATGAATTCATCACCGCCTAAACGGCCAACGGTATCTCCGTTTCGAATGGAGCTAAGTAGCCTCTTGGCCGACTCGATGAGCAACCTGTCTCCGGTCTCATGACCCAGTGAGTCATTGATCTTCTTGAAATCATCGAGATCGAGAAATAAGACCGCAATATTCTCTTGGGAGCGTTCGCTCTCCTCCAGCATTTGAGATAAGCGTTCCAAGGCGAGAAAACGGTTGGGGAGATCGGTCAATGTGTCATAGTGGGCTTGATGTCGAATCACCTCCGCCGCTTTTTCTCTGTCTGTGGTATCCAGAAAAGTCACGACGGCACCTATTATCTTATCTTCACGCTCTATTGGATAGGACCAATATTCGGAGGTGAAACCACTGCCGTCGGCTCGCCATAGTTTTTCTGAGTTGATATGCACGCCTTGTCCTGAGCGTAATACATTAAGAATGGGACAATCTTCGACATGATAAGGAGTCAGATCTGCATGTTTATAGTGTATGAGTTCATGCATATTCTTGCCTAATAGCTCATTAATATCCCTATAGCCTAGCATCTTGATGCAGGTGGGATTGGCGAAGATACACTCTCCTTTGAGATCGATACCGTAGATGGCCTCGGCAGTAGAGTTCAAAATATCTGTGACTAAGAGTTTCTGCTCCAGAGTGGCTATTTCGGCTTGCCTACTCAGCTCGAATCTTTCTTCTAGCTGGGTGGCCATATCGTTGAAGGACTGGCCCAGCAGCGCGATCTCTCCCTGACCCTTGATCTGGCAGCGAACGCCTAGCAGCCCATCCGCCAGACTCTTTGAACCTGTGACCAAGTGTCGGATCGGTCGGGTAACGAACAGGTCGAGAAACAGGCTTATTGTCAGCATTGCGAGCAGTAAAAATAGACCTATAGGAATGCTAAACAGGCTGACTTTCGACCAGATCTGTGCTTGTTCGGAGCTAAGGTCGTAGGCGACGAAAATAGCTCCGGTACGGGTGGGGCGGATCTCATTGGCTGCACGAGCGAGAATCAGTGGATAGTAAGCAAAGATTTGATGACCATTCTCCGAAAGCCGAATATCCATCTGTTTATTTTTCTGTACTTGGATAAAACGTTTCATCTCAAAAAATGGCAGAACTGTGTTGGCCATCAGTCCTTTAATGGCGAATCGAGTCGAGTGTAATATTTTGCCATTCTCATCGAGAGATAACAGGGTCTTATAGCGAGTATTTACGCCTCTGGCCGACAATGATTGTTCGGCTTCCTGTGGGCGATTGCTGCTGAGTTGTTTTTCCATCTGCCTTTGCAGGGCTGAAATATCTTTACGGATAAAGTTCAGACTCGAATTTACCAGCTCAGCCTCGAGAGCTTTGTAGGATTGCAATACAACAAATCCCCTAAGGCACTAAATGTGAATAATATAAGCCCGGGTAACCAGAGCCTTAGAGAGAGGGTTCTTATTCCCTTCATGGGTTTACTTCTAAGGTGAAGCGATCACTTGCCAGCGCCTTAACGGACACTTTACGGCTCAGCAGTCGCCGTTCATGCATGAAGATGGACAATTCGCTGGCAATCTCCTCTAGTTTCGATGTCTCTCCCCTGAGAAGATCTAGGTTCTCGGCTAAGCTGGGCAAGTGCAGACCTTGGTAGCTATGAAGGATTTCTCTGGGAGTCAGCTGTAATCTGGCCTTCATTAATTCAGCTGCAGCTTGAGGTTTTTGCTTGAAGTAATCTATCGCCTGGAAATAACCTTTAATTAGCTGCTCTAGTGCTTTGGGGTGAGAGTCGAGAGCATCAGAATGTACTGCGAGCACATCGATGATCCTCCCCGGGATTTGGCTACTATCGAACAGTTGATTGGCTCCCAGAGCGAGAATGTTGGTTCTATTGGGCTCGAAGGTGACCACGGCATCGGCCTGAGTGTAGCAAGCTTGGTGTTCATCGAAAGAGCAGGCGATGATGTTGACATCTCGGGCACTAAGCTCTGCCGCATCCAGTGCACCGTTAAGTAGAATCGCGCCAACAGCTGTGTATTCCACGGCGATATTTTTTCCCTTAAGTTGTGTCAGGGAGCTGATTTCTGGCTTGCTGAGTAGAACATCACCGCCATTGGAAAAATCCATCACTAAGATGACTTTCAACTGGTAACCATCTTCCATCACAGTCAATACTTCATCCAGAGTTAGCGCAGCTCCTTCTATGGTGTGATTACGTAATGCATGAATGACCTCGGATGCAGATGTCATCTCAACTAAGTTCACTTGAGAGTTTTGATAGTAGCCCAAGGTACGAGCAAGATAGAGAGGTTCATATCCGGGCCAGGTATTGCTGGCAATACGCAGTGGCGCTTCCGGTATTGGCTTACAAGAAGATAGAGGAAGTATTAACACTAGCGCTAAGAAGATGAATTTCAGGCAGTGAAATAGGGACTCGCTAAAACGAGGTTGTATCCTGTGAGAGTGTGGGGAGAGGTTCAAGTGTGAAAGAGAATAAGTCACTAAACGCACCATCCTTTAGTCCATTAATTGATCAAGTTCATCTCTGCATCTGAACTGAGCGGATATATATAGGTCGATAAGAGTTCAGTTATTAGCTTGCTTATAATCTTAATGAGTATAGTTGAAAAATTGAGCGGGCTAGTATTGACGAATGTAATTTTTTCAGATTATTCAAACTCATCCATGAGCCAGAGTAGCCAAGGTGTAGTCTTTTATAGTTGATGCTACTGCGTTCCCAAGATGTTGGGTTTATGACTGATGCACCTCTTCGATTTTCAGTCATCATTTTCATCTATCAATAGTCGATAATTGAGGCTCTTATCGGTAAGATAGCCCTCTTTTAAACTCTCCTTACAAGGCTTCCAATGACAATCGAACGTTTAGAAACGGGTACCCGCATGAGTCGTATCGTTAAGCATAATGGCACTGTTTATTTATGTGGTCAGGTATGCAAAGACGCCAACGAAGGGATCACTGAGCAGACATCCAGCATGCTCGAAAAGGTTGACGCTCTTCTTGAGCAGGCGGGAAGTGATAGGAAACATATACTTTCTGCGACAATTTATATCAAGGATATGCAATACTTCGCCGAGATGAATGCGGTATGGGATGCTTGGGTTGCCGAGGGGCATGCCCCCGCTCGTGCTTGTGTCGAGGCTAAGATGGCCCGCGATGTTTTATTAGTCGAGATATCAGTAGTGGCGGCCGAAAAGGTCTAAAACAAGGTTTTAGAACCTAGAACCAAGATCCTAGGGCCTCGTTCCTAGGATCTCATCACCCGCTCCTGTTATACTGCTTCTTCGATTTTTTGGAGGCAAGAATGGACGTATCTTCTTTACTAGACGGCCTGAATGATGAACAGCGCGCAGCCGTAGGGGCACCTCAATCCAGCATGTTGGTATTGGCGGGGGCAGGCAGTGGCAAGACTCGGGTGTTGACCCATAGAATTGCCTGGTTGATGCAGGTCGAACAGCAGAGTCCATATTCAATTTTAGCGGTAACCTTCACCAATAAAGCGGCGGCAGAGATGCGCGAGCGAGTGGAGAAGGTCAGTGGCAGCAATATGGGCCGCATGTGGATAGGGACCTTCCACGGTTTAGCTCATCGTCTGCTAAGAACCCATTATCAAGACGCTAACTTGCCCCAGACGTTTCAGATCATCGACTCTGATGATCAGTTACGTCTAATCAAACGTATTCTTAAGAGCCTTAACTTAGACGAGAAGCAATATCCGCCTCGCCAAGCTCAGGGCTACATCAACGGCAAGAAAGATCAGGGGTTAAGGCCAAAGCATATCGATGCGGGTGGTTTCCCGATAGAGCAGAATCTTTTACAGATCTATCAAGTTTATCAAGAGTCCTGCGATAGAGCCGGTCTGGTCGACTTTGCCGAAATTTTACTGCGTGCCCACGAGTTATGGCTCAACAAGCCCCACGTTCTTAAACATTACCAAGACAGGTTTAAGAATATTCTGGTAGACGAGTTTCAGGATACCAACGCGATTCAGTATGCTTGGATCCGTGTGCTGGCGAGCGAAGGGGCCAATGTGATGATCGTCGGTGATGACGATCAGTCTATCTATGGTTGGCGCGGTGCTCAAGTCGAGAATTTACACAAGTTCCTCGAGGACTTCCCCAAGGCTGGCACTATACGTCTGGAGCAAAATTACCGCTCCACCGGCCATATTCTCAAAGCCTCCAATGCATTGATTGCCAATAACCCAGATCGCTTGGGCAAGAAATTGTGGACCCAAGATAAAGACGGTGAACCCATCTCAATATACTGTGCATTCAATGAGATGGATGAGGCTCGATTTATTGTGGGACGCATAAGTGATTGGCACGATATGGGCGGAGATCTAAGTGGTTGCGCCATTCTGTATCGTTCTAACGCTCAGTCTCGAGTATTAGAAGAAGCCTTGCTCCACAAGGGCTTAGCCTATCGTATCTATGGTGGACTGAGATTCTTCGAGCGCCAAGAGATTAAAGATGCCATGAGTTATCTGCGTCTCATCAACAATAAAGATGATGATGCGGCCTTCGAGCGAGTGGTCAATACCCCAGCTCGTGGGATTGGCGGACGTACACTAGATATCTTACGTTCTACCGCAAGGCAGCAGCAGTTAACTCTGTGGCAAACTTGCTTACGTGCCCTCGAAGAGAAGCTGCTCAGTGGTCGTGCGGCTAATGCTGTACGCGGCTTCATGGATCTTATCGTAGAGATGCAGCAAGATACCCAAGAGATGACACTGCATCGTACAACCGACCATATCATTGCCAAGTCAGGGCTCAAGGCTATGTATGAGGCTGAGAAAGGCGAAAAGGCGCGTTCTAGAGTGGAAAACCTCGATGAACTCGTGACCGCTGCACGTACCTTTATTATGCCCGAAGAGATAGAAGATATGGGTGAGCTTAATGCTTTCCTATCTCATGCGGCGCTAGAGGCCGGAGAGGGTCAGGCTGATGCATTTACCGATGCGGTGCAGCTGATGACATTGCATTCGGCTAAAGGCCTGGAGTTTCCAGTGGTATTTATGTCGGGTGTCGAAGAAGGAATATTCCCCAGCCAGATGGCTATGGATGAGGGGGATAGACTCGATGAAGAGCGTCGTCTCTGTTATGTCGGCATGACTCGAGCTATGGAGAAGCTGTACATCACCTATGCCGAGACGCGTCGAATCTATGGCAGGGAAAATTTCGCCAGACCATCACGCTTCATCAAAGAAATCCCAGCTGAGCATGTGGAGGAGATCCGCCTTAAGACTCAGGTGAGCGCCCCTCGGAAAACCAGTAGCTCCCGTACTCGTAGCATAGTGGTAAATGATTCGGGCTTTAAGGTTGGCCAAGGGGTGATGCACCATAAGTTCGGTGAAGGTAAGGTGACCAATACCGAGGGCAGTGGTTCCCAAGCCAGAGTACAAGTCAATTTCTATGATGTCGGCAGTAAGTGGTTGGTTGTTGCCTATGCTCGACTAGAGACTTGCTAATAACCTACTAGAAAGCGGTTGAGTTCTTGAATGTGTCGGTCATGATGCCATTTATGATGATTCACAAGGTTAGATTTAGATCGTTAAATTGAGCGTTTGAGCAGTATTTGGAGAGCCTGAATGATGAGTTTTTTAAAGGGAAAGTTAGACGTTTATATGCGTCTCGCTCGCATGGATCGCCCAATAGGGACTTTATTGCTGTTGTGGCCTTGTTTGATGGCGTTGATATTAGCCGCAGATGGTATGCCCGATCTCAAGGTGCTGGCGATCTTTATTTTAGGTGTGGTGGTGATGCGGGCCTGTGGTTGTATCATTAACGATTACGCCGATAGGGAGCTCGACTCTCACGTAGACAGGACTAAGTCCCGGCCCCTAGCCAGTGGCGAGATCTCCAGTAAAGAGGCGCTGCTACTATTTGCGGTAATGGGGCTATTCGCTTTCGGTTTAGTCTTGATGCTCAATCCTCTGGTCGTCCAGTTATCTGTCGTTGGCATCATATTGACTGTTATCTACCCTTTTACTAAGCGCTTTACCAACATGCCGCAGATGTTTCTCGGTGTGGTGTGGAGTTGGTCAATTCCTATGGCCTACGCGGCGCAGACTGGCAGTGTTCCTGCCGAGGCCTGGTGGTTATTCTTCGCCAACTGGTGCTGGACCGTAGCCTACGACACCATGTATGCCATGGTGGATCGAGAAGATGATTTGAAAGTTGGTATCAAGTCCACGGCTATCCTGTTTGGTCAATATGATAGGCAGATCATTGGCTTGTTTCAGCTAGCCGCGTTAGCCTGTTTTATTACGGCGGGTTGGGCGGCAGACCGTGGCCTGGTATATGCTTTAGGTGTGATTACTTTTGTTGGCTTTAGCCTTTATCAACAGAAGCTGATTTACGCTAGGGAACGTGCCCCTTGCTTCAAGGCGTTTCTCAATAATAACTGGGCAGGCCTAGCCCTGTTTGTTGCCTTAGGTGTCGATTACCTTATTTAAACTTTTCGAGACATTGAGCCTGGTGGTTCAATGTCTTTTCCTCTTCACTTTCTCCTGCTTTTTTTGCTCCATTCTCTATACTTCATCTAGTATTAGTTAGTGCTTCATTACGTCTATAGCTTCATCTCTAAATGGAATGTTTCTTGTGCCAAGACTTATGAATAGTGAGGCGTATCCCTATGTGTAATTTTATTAGATGCTCTAACGCTATTTTACCGTTGAAATTAGACGCGTATCGCGTTTGCAGAAATTCGTTTGGTATTTTACTACAATGTTAGGTTATTATTTGTTCACTTTCTCATGGTTAGAGTGAGTTTTACTGCAAAGAGTAAATGGATTTAGTTATTTATATGGAGGGATTCATGGCCTATTCAGGTACGGCTTTCGAAGCGGGAGAGTGGCAACTCTTCGAGCTTATTTTGGCTGCCAGTGTCGCAGCACTTATCATTTTTTGGTTGATTTTGACTCATTTCAAGCGCCAGGGATTTTTGTCCTGGGGCTTGGTGATTCTGGCGAGCGTTGGAATGGGGAGTCTATGTGTACATAGTCGGTTGAATGCCTTGCAGCTAGATAGCTTGCTGTCTCAAGGGAAGGGCATAGAGATTATCGATGGTGAGTTTCGTTATGGAGAGTATCATTTTCCCTATATGGCAGAGCATGGCATAGATTATCGTGAGATCAGTCTGGATGACAGAGTCATAAAGCTCTATCACTCAGGTTATCTGCCAAATTCTCGCTGTTATCGTGATTTTTATAGTGACAACCACTTCAATGATGATGTGAATCTGCGTCTCTATATTCATTGGTTCGAGAGTGATTATGAGTTCCAGCAAAAGACTTATAAACTCAAGGCACCCTGCATTATTAAAATTGAGCGGCTTAAAGCCACAGGTAATATGTCAGTGGCTACCACTATCTAATTCTGGCAGCTCAAACCTAATTTTATGTATCTCAGCCTAACTCCACGCTGTGTTGTAAGTCTAGGCTGAGTGAAAGTGTCATTGAAGTATTTTTTCTTATTAATGCCTTCCTAGTAAATAGATATCATGTAACATGATGACAACATCTGTTCGCCGGGGAGGGGGCTATGAGGCGTAGTATAAAGTTCAGGCTGATTTTTCTTGTCAGTGCAATCATCAGTTATACATTGGGTTTTCAGCTGCTTCCTGAAAACCTAGATGGGACTAATAGCCATCTCTATGTATTAGTCTTCTCAATTCTCTACTTCTTGGTACTGCCGATTACCTATTGGTATTGCATCATCAAGATGGGTGAGCAGAAGCTGTGGAAGATGCTGCTCATATTTAGCATGAGTAGCTTGATGACCAGACTTAGCTTTCCGGCCGAAATCGCCAGTTATTTCGAGTTTATCGCCTGGCTACGTTACCCGATAATTGCCATATTGCTGGCTATCGAGTTATATCTGATGGTGAGTATCATCAAGGCGTTGTGGCTGGCGCGTAACTTATCCGGTGACCCCAGAGTACACATCTTGGATTCTTTCCAAGAGGAAGACGATAAGAAGCGCTCTTTGGCATTAGTCTTAGCGTCGGAACCTGCGAGCTGGTACTACGCTATTCCTCGTTTATCACGTAATCATGTCGACGCCATTACCAAGCTAAAATTACGCTCGGCTGCTAGATGGCATTGGTTGGTTATGACTCTGGGAGCCCTTGTCATGGCCGCCTTAGCTTATGTGATCATCTCTCCCTGGAGTGAGTTGCTGGCCATTATTGTGTCGAGCATTACTGGTTATGGTGTGATCATGCTTGCTGCTAACTACAGGATCTCCCGCTATTTCTCTATCTATGGGCATCAAGATAAGCTGGTTATCAACAATAGTGTTTGGGGCTTTATATCGATAAAACTTGAGGATATAGAAAGTGTGGAAGTGGGCCGCTATCCAAGAAAAAATGACAAGGAAGGCCTGCATTTCGGCTACGGTGACAGCAGCAATATCAAGTTGAGATTTAGTAAGCCTCAGACCTATTTTGGCGGCCTGGGCCAGCTCACCGAGCGAGTCGATATTATCGATATGCATGTATCAGAGCCTCAGGTATTAGCCGACTATATCCAAGAATACTCTGAAAATATTTTTGTTAAAGATGCGCTGGTGAGTCAGAACCAAGATCGTGAACCAGCTAGTGATAACTGTGATTTCCCAGTTCAGGCTAACTCGGGTATGAATCAATGAAGAAGGCATAAATTTTTACGATTTACTCCTGTCCTTTAAAGGCTAGTCTAGGTAGGTTAGCTATTACGCCACATTAATTTATGCCAAGACTAAACAGGGATAGGTATGACGTTAGCAATAGAGCAGCTAGGTGAAGATATTTGGGCCCACGAAGATACTATGCCGTTAGGAGGGACTCAGTTAAGGCTACGAATGACTGTGGTTAAATTAGCCTGTGGTGGATTATGGCTACATACGCCCACTAAACTCAGTCCTGAATTGCAGGTGGCCATGGATAAACTCGGTCAAGTCCGCTATCTGGTTGGGCCGAGCAATGGCCATAATATTTGGTTAAATGACTGGCAAAGCGCTTATCCTGAGGCAAAAATGTATGTGAGTGGTGGCATACCGAAAAAAATCTCAATTGAAAATTATCAGGTGCTCGATGAACATTTCGACAATATCTGGAGTGATGATTTTGAAAGGCTATATATGCCTGGCGTTAGTTTTTTCAATGAATCAGTGTTTTTTCACAAGAAGTCAAAGTCGCTGTTGGTGACAGACCTTATTCAAAATCATAGTGATGCTTGTCCATCTGGTTTTGCAGGCTTGATGACTAAGTGTGTATTTAGACCTCTTGGTTTCAAGGACCAATGTGTTGCCCCTCCTTTGAAAATGGGCTTTACCATTAAGGACAAGCCAGCATTTTCCCTATTTATTACTAAGATCAAGGCTTGGGATTTCGATAAGATAGTCGTCACTCACGGCGATGTTATCACGCAAGATGCTAAAGCCGTGTTTGCTGGTTTAGTACAGAGGTTTATCGACTGATTCATCAGATAATTCATCGGTTAATGCTTACTTCCCAAAAGTCGCATGTCTTAATCAGCTGGCTTTATTTTGTTATGCCATATAGCTATTTACTCTTATAGCTTGATGTATTCTTCACAGATTAGGTTAGACTTTACACTTCTGCATTTTTTACAGATATTTCATTTTTACATCTTCTTCGTTCATTATTTAAGAGTTTACGTCATATGCGTTATGAAGTTTGGGAACAGCTTAGGGTAGAAGCCGAAGCCTTGGTTCGTAAGGAACCTTTACTTGCCAGTCATGTTTATTCATCGATACTCAATCATGAGTGTCTGGGATCGGCGCTCAGCTTCATCGTGGCTAATAAACTCTCAGATGGGGTAGTTTCTCCCTTTACCTTTCGTGAGCTATTCGATAAAGCCTTCATTCATTGCGATCAGATGCTGACCAATGTGGCTACCGATATCAAGGCGGTGAAAGAGCGAGATCCTGCTATCGTGAGCTACCTAACAGTTATATTGAATCTCAAGGGGTTTCAGGCGATTCAGGTGCATCGGTTAGCCAATTGTCTCTGGAATCAAGGGCGCACTGAGTTAGCGCAATTTATTCAGAGCCGTAACTCGGAAGTATTCGGTGTCGATATTCATCCGGCCTGTAAGATGGGCACTGGCATCATGTTTGACCATGCTACGGGGATTGTCATAGGTGAGACTGCGGTTATTGAAAATAATGTGTCTCTGCTCCAAGGGGTGACTCTTGGTGGTACGGGTAATCAGCAGGGAGACCGTCATCCAAAAATCCGTGCCGGTGTTATGATTGGCGCTGGAGCTAAAGTATTGGGTAATCTCGAAGTCGGTGAAGGTGCCAAGATAGGCGCGGGCTCAGTGGTGTTGTTCGATGTTGCTCCCCATACTACGGTTGTAGGTGTGCCAGCGAAAGTCGTTGGTAAGCCCGAGTCCATGTGCCCGGCGGAAACCATGGAACAAACTATATTCGGGTCTGACTGCTAACTCTTAATTTAAGTAAGATGAGCTTGGTATATTTGGTAATGATCATCGTTCTTCTTAGCATGATACATGGCTATATCCGCACTCTTCATTATACTTTTTCTGCTACCGCCGTCTTTTGGGTATTGAGCTATTCCGATGCTGACGCCTATGATGAGGGAATGGCTCTCACAGCTAATCTCTTTTAGTAACTCGTTTTGGATAGCTTGAGCTATGGTGACGGCATCCTCGGCCAAGATGCATGGAAGCACTACGGCAAGCTCATCGCCACCCAATCTCGCTGCAATGGCATCTTGTGGAATAACCTTCATTATCCTCTCTGCAACGACCTGCAGTACATGATCGCCTTCAGCATGACCGAAGGTATCGTTAATCATTTTAAAATCATCGAGATCCATCATAAGGCAGCTAAATATCAGGCCTTCTGTGGCGATCAGCTTGTCGATATCTTCATAGAATTGATTGCGATTGGGCAGGCCGGTTAATTGATCATGGTGAGCTTGGTAGTGCTTCTCTCTAATGGTTATTTTTAACTTAAAGATGGTCTCCCGACTCATCTTAGTCACTAGCCAGACAAAGCCACCTCCACCACAGAAGATGATAGCTATGATTAAATCTAAGGTATCGGTTTCATGAGTAAACAGGCTCCATAGAAACCCCAGATAGCCGAAAATAAACATAAAGATCATGCTGAGCAAAACTAGCCAGCCATTATGTTGATGATCGGGAATATTGCAGACCTGGTGAGTGGGAACCAGAGAGGCAATGAGCCCTAATAATCCAATAATTACCAAGACAATCGCAAGGATATCCATAATTTTTTGTTGATAGTTCCAATAAGTTATACCAATAGGTATTAAGCAGGCTTGTTGTGGACTTTTTTTATCTGGATTAAGTATAGATGAACTTATTCTGGGTGAGAGATGTGTGAATTAGGCTCTATTATAGGGGGATAATATAGGCGTTAGTCGTTTGCTTCTTTGGCTCCTTTTCTAAGCTCATTAAGGTGATACTCTAATAGGCGATCAAGCTCACCACTCTTTCTTAATTCAAGCACTTTCTTATTGAATAGTTGGTTAATTAAATTGCCATAAGCCGACTTCTTCGACACTAGCATATGAAATGGTTCAGGTTGTGAGTTGGGAACTACTTTCCCGGTAAGGAGTTCGCCTAGGTAGTACATATTATTGATGGCTAAGGTGCCTGCGAATGTCTCTTTTCGTGCTAAGAAAAAACGACAGCGACTCTTCTGCAGCATGGTAGGCAGTTGGGATATGTCATTTATCTCATAGAGCTTATCTAAGCTGTCCCAACCAAAATTGAGGTAGTTGAAGCCTACTATTCCGCAGACTTTTCCCAGCTTGTCTAGTTCACTCAGATTCGATATATCTAAACCATCGGGGTAATTAAACTCGAGGTAGAAGTAGCTTGGAGTTATATGATAGTAGGGAGCGGAGGGAATGTAGTCGCGTATTCGTTGTGGGTTCAATGAGGCACTCATTGCGGCGTCGACTATTCCTTCATAGACCTCTTTCAGGCATCTGCGCCATGGAAGAACTATCACTTGGTATTCTATGCCTGCTGGTTCGAAAACCTGTTTTAGCAGGTCAACATCATAACCACTGGATTCTGTCTTCTTCCCTTTGACGCGTTTGAAGTAGTTAAAGGGGGGAAATTCAGTCGACTCTACACAAAATTTGAGTTTTGGTTGTAAATAGTCTTGTTCGGCCAGAGGAGCAGAGATAACAAATCCAAATAGCAGAGCCGAGATGATCCAGCTAAAACGAATTATCATAAAGCTTCTTTAGATGGTCAAGAATAAACCAAGTATAGCCTCTGTGTTCGAGGCCGATTGTCTTGAATCGTTTTAGATAGACCTAGCTCTAAGTGTACCTATATTACCTTCAAAAAGGCCGCTACTATCGGGTCGTCTAATTTATTGTTTCTGCAACAGCAACCTAGCTCGAAGGGGGGATATCTATGGGGGTGGGGATGATTTGAATTCTATCTCGCACCGGACTGTTATTAATCACAATTTCAGGTGTGATACTCACCCCACATCCCAATGCCACCATAGAGGCTATTGCCTCTTGTCCGGAGACCTGAGCATAGATATTGGGAATGAGGCCCAGCTGCTTAAACCAGTTGTCGATGCGTCGTCTCCCCGGCCCATGTTCAGGCACGATAAAGGGCAGACGGTCCCAGGGAGTATAAGATTCCGTTAATAATTCCTGAACCTGACAGCGGTATGTTGGCGCTATGATGACCAGGGGAATGTCATCTATCTTGGCGAAGTGCAGATTCTCTGGGAAAGGATCCGGCAGCGCGGCGATGGCGATATCGACGCGGTTATTTTTGACTTCACTAACCGCGTTGGCGGCGTCACCTGTCGTCAATGTTATTTCAACAAGAGGATGCTCCCGCCTAAAGCTATCGAGTAGCCCGGGAAGATGGCTATAAGCTGCTGTTACCGAACAGTAGAGGTTCAATCTTCCCCTGAGCAGATCTTGCTTAGGATCAATCTTAGTCTTGAGCTTGGTCCAGTGATCTAAGGTCTGTTCGGCGAAGTGGCGATATTCGACGCCGGCGCTGGTCAGGGCAACACTGCGGTTATCTCGTAGGAAAAGCTTGGCACCTACCTCATCTTCCAGCCTCTGCATGACCCGGCTCAAGGTCGAAGGACTGACGTGCATCGCCTGAGCTGTTCTGGAAAAATGCAGGCTTTCCGATAAGTGCAGGTAAAGTTTGATTGTTTTTATATCCATTTTTACCTCATCAGAATCTAGGGTCGGAGCTAATCAGTATTGCAAAAAATGCAATGCAGTATCCCGAATATATCATTTTAAGCAATCAAAATCATGAGCTATAGTGATCTCAATCACTGCTCGTGCTCACGTTATCTAAGCGCATGAAGCAGCTCTCCTCAATTCGATACAGAAGGTGGTACATCAGATGGCTAACTATTTTAACTCTCTGAATTTGCGTCAACAATTAGAACAGCTGGCTCAGTGCCGCTTTATGGATCGTAATGAATTTAGCGAAGGCTGCGATTTCATTAAGGGGTGGAATATCGTCATTCTAGGGTGTGGTGCACAGGGCCTCAACCAAGGTTTGAATATGCGTGACTCTGGTCTGAATATCGCTTATGCACTTCGCGCCGAGGCGATCGAAGAGAAACGTGCTTCATACCAAAAGGCGACTGGAAACGGTTTCCGCGCTGGCACTATCGAGGAGCTTATTCCTGATGCCGATCTTGTGCTTAACCTGACGCCAGATAAACAGCACACTAACGCCGTGACTACTATAATGCCGCTTATGAAGCAAGGTGCAACTCTGTCTTACTCTCACGGTTTCAATATCGTTGAAGAGGGCATGCAGGTTCGTGAAGACATCACAGTCATCATGGTTGCCCCTAAGTGTCCTGGTACCGAAGTACGTGAAGAGTATAAGCGTGGTTTCGGCGTACCGACTCTGATCGCTGTTCACCCTGAGAATGATCCTAAGGGTCAAGGTTTCGATATCGCTAAGGCATATGCCAGCGCTACCGGTGGTGATCGTGCGGGTGTGCTCCACTCATCATTTATTGCCGAAGTTAAGTCTGACCTTATGGGTGAGCAAACTATTCTCTGTGGCATGCTACAAACTGGCGCTATCTTAGGTTACGAGAAGATGGTTGCCGACGGTGTAGAGCCTGGCTATGCGGCGAAACTGATTCAACAAGGTTGGGAAACCACCACTGAAGCGTTAAAGCATGGTGGTATCACCAACATGATGGATCGCCTGTCTAACCCTGCCAAGATCAAAGCATTCGACATGGCTGAAGAGTTAAAGGTCATTCTTGCTCCTTTGTTCGAGAAGCACATGGATGACATCATAGGCGGTGAGTTCTCTCGCACCATGATGGTCGATTGGGCCAACGACGATGCAAACTTGCTTAAATGGCGCGCCGCTACCGGTGAAACAGCCTTCGAAAATGCACCCGTTAGCGATGAAGATATCGACGAGCAAACCTATTTCGACAAAGGTATTTTCCTTGTGGCCATGATCAAAGCGGGTGTCGAGCTTGCGTTCGATACTATGACTTCTGCCGGCATAGTCGAAGCGTCGGCTTATTACGAGTCGCTACATGAAACACCACTCATAGCTAACACAATCGCACGTAAGCGTCTTTACGAGATGAACGTGGTTATCTCTGATACCGCTGAATATGGTTGTTACTTGTTTAATCACGCCGCCGTGCCTATGTTGCGCGACTACGTCAATGCCATGTCTCCAGAGTACCTAGGTCGCGGACTAAGCGACAGCAGCAATGGTGTCGATAACCAACGTCTGATCGAAGTTAATGCTGCCATTCGCGGTACTGGCGTTGAGAAGATAGGTGCCGAGCTACGTGGTCATATGACGGCTATGCAGCAAATCGTCGAAGAGAAGTAAAAGATAATTTCAAGATTGAGGCTAGGCTGACCGAAAAATCAAAGGATCATTTTTGACGTATCGTTTGAATAATGAAACTAAGTGTTTCTTCTCGGTAAAAGGTTTTTGTTGTGTTTTTTATTGGCTTTGTGGTATTGATTAGTGGTCTCGCGATCTTAATCGAGAAGACACCGAATTCAAGCAAACTAATTAGGATACAGTCTAAGCATGTTAAACCAGGCAGCCCTACTCATTATTGAGATTATTACCGTGGTGATTATTAGATCACAGCGGGGGGCTCCCATGGCGCATCGACAAACCTAATTAGGTAAAGATTGCAACTAACCCTCCGCTCCGCAAGGACCGGGGGGTTTTTCGTTTAAAGCCCGACTAAGAAAGATGCAAAAACGGCTTTACCCTACAAATACTGAACCGTTAAGGTTTGGCAGAAAGTGAGAGATGCAGATGGAACAAGGGCAGACACAGCAAGGCAATTCAGAGGCAGGACAAGCGGATAGTGGGCAGATGATGCGCGGCGCCGATGCCGTGATCAAGGTGTTAGTCGACCATGGGGTAACGAATATTTTTGGTTACCCCGGCGGCGCTATCATGCCGATTTATGATGCGCTTTACGGTGCGCCAGTGGAACACCTTCTGAGTCGTCACGAGCAAGGAGCCGCATTTGCAGCCTTAGGTTATGCCCGCGCGACAGGCAAGACTGGAGTGTGTTTCGCGACGTCGGGTCCCGGGGCTACCAATTTGGTGACCTCATTGGCCGATGCCTTGCTCGACTCCGTGCCTGTTGTCGCCATCACAGGTCAGGTCTCTACCGCCGTGATTGGCACCGATGCTTTTCAGGAAATCGATGTCTTGGGCATGTCGTTGTCGTGTACCAAGCACAGCTTCATGGTGACCGAAATAGAACAGCTGGTCCCCACCCTGTATAAGGCGTTCGAGATAGCGGCTTCGGGGCGTCCGGGTCCAGTGCTGGTGGATATTCCTAAGGATATCCAAATTGCTATGTTTGAGTACTCTACTCCCAAACAGGAGAAGTATCCTCAGCCTCAAGCTGATGCTAGTAAACTTGATGATGCTTTGACTCTGCTTAAGCAAGCCCATAAACCTATGCTCTATGTAGGAGGCGGCGTAGGTATGGCAAGAGCCGTTCCTCAATTACGTGAATTTATCCAGCTGACGGGTGTGCCCTCAGTGGCAACACTAAAGGGTCTGGGTACCATTGAGAAAGAGACGTCGGGTTATCTGGGCATGTTAGGCATGCATGGCTCCAAGGCGGCCAATATTGCCGTTCAGGAGTGTGACTTGTTAATCGTGGTTGGCGCTCGTTTCGATGATCGGGTTACCGGCCGTCTAGCGACCTTTGCCGAACATGCCAAGGTGATTCATTTAGATATCGATGCGGCGGAGCTCGGTAAGTTACGCCTGCCGGAAGTCGCCATTGCTGGCGATCTACGTCAGGTGTTGCCCGCATTGGCGACCGAGTTGGCTATTGCTCCCTGGCGCGAAGAGGTTGAGCAACTGAAAGCCGAGCATACGTGGAAATACGATCGCCCCGGTGAGCTAATATTCGCCCCTGCCATGTTGAACCGCTTAGCCGCTAAACTGCCGGAAGATAGCGTGGTGACTTGTGATGTTGGTCAGCACCAGATGTGGGTGGCCCAGCATATGTGGTTCCGTAATCCTGAAGATCACCTGTCCAGCTCAGGTCTGGGGACTATGGGATTCGGCCTTCCTGCCGGCATCGGCGCTAAGGTGTCCCGTCCCGATGCAACCGTAGTGGTCGTCTCAGGCGATGGCTCATTTATGATGAATGTGCAGGAACTCACCACCATCAAACGCCGTAAATTGGCGGTTAAAATCTTGCTGATAGATAACCAGAAGTTAGGCATGGTGAAGCAGTGGCAGCAGCTCTTCTTCGAGGAGCGTTACAGCGAGACTGACCTGTCCGATAACCCGGATTTTGTCACCTTGGCATCGGCATTCGATATTCCCGGTCGCACCATTACCACCACAGATCAAGTAGAAGAAGCGTTAGATCATCTGGTGAATTGCGAAGGCCCATACCTGCTGCATGTGAGGATTGATGATGCTCACAATGTTTGGCCACTCGTCCCCCGGGGGCCTGTAATCGCGACATGATGGAAGAGATGGACAAACAGACTTAAAGCCTAGTGCAGGAAAGAACAAGTGGATAGGGAGTAGAGATGAGTTATCAATTGAGCTTAACCTTAGTGCAGCAGCCTGAAGTACTAGAGCGTGTATTGAGAGTGGTACGCCATAGGGGCTTTAAAGTGACCAAGATGGATATGCAGTTAGAAGGTGAGCAAGGTGTTGGGCTCGCTATGCATGTCGAAGGTGAGCGGGCCATCGAGCTGCTGACTAATCAGCTAGATAAGCTTTTCGATGTTGTCGATTGTCGGGTACATGCTTAAGGCCTATAGATACTGACGGCAGATTATTAGATTAGCGATAATAACAAAGTAAACAGTTAACGCCTGTTGTAGTGAATATTGAAAGTAGAGTGAGGAAATAGAGATGACCGCGAAGAAAGCAGAGTTTATATGGTTCAATGGTGAGATAATGCCTTGGGGTGATGCCAAGGTACATGTAATGTCTCACGGCTTACATTATGGCTCTTCTGTCTTCGAAGGGATCCGTGTCTATGATACTCATCTGGGCCCGGCGGGATTTCGCTTAACCGATCATGTTCAGCGTCTGTTCGATTCGGCTAAGATTTATCGCATGCCAATTCCCTATATACATGATGAGATTATGCTGGCCTGTCGTGACAGCGTGCAGAAGAATGGTCTCAAGAGTGCCTACATTCGTCCGCTGGCCTTCTATGGTGATGTAGGCATGGGGATAACCCCGCCTAAAGATGCCGTGTGTGATGTCATGGTTGCAGCATTCCCCTGGGGCGCCTATCTAGGTGAAGACAGTATGGAAGCTGGGGTCGATGTGGCTGTGAGCTCATGGAATCGTCTGGCACCCAATACCATACCTACTGGCGCTAAGGCTGGTGGTAACTACTTGTCATCGATTCAGATCTCGACCGAAGCTAAGCGTAACGGCTTCGATGAGGGTATAGCCCTCGATGTGAATGGTTTGGTCAGCGAAGGTGCTGGCGCTAACCTGTTCGTGGTCAAGAAAGGTAAAATCTATACACCGCCAGCAACCGCTGCTATTTTGATGGGTTTGACCCGAGATAGCATCATCATTTTGGCTCGAGAGAAGGGTTATGAAGTGGTTGAAGAGGCCATGTCTCGTGAGTTCCTCTATCTCGCCGATGAGATATTTATGACTGGCACCGCGGCTGAAATAGTGCCTGTGCGTAGCGTCGACAGAATTGATGTCGGTGCAGGGAAGCGTGGTCCCATCACTAAGTCGATACAGGAAAGCTTCTTTGGCCTGTTTACCGGTGAGACCGAAGACAAGTGGGGTTGGTTAGAAGTGCTTTAAAAGAAGGCCCTAGGTTTTATGACCTAGGAGCTAGGTCATAGGAAAGACAAAGAATAAAGACACTTAAGATGCATTCATTCTTAGGTTTGAGAATTAACTAGAAAGGTAACAGCAGAGGGCTCCTAGGAACTAGGAACTAGCACCTCGAACCTTCTCAATAAGGACAATCGCAATGCCTAAATTACGTTCAGCTACCAGTACCGAAGGTCGTAACATGGCCGGAGCTCGCGCCCTATGGCGTGCTACCGGCGTCAAAGATAGTGATTTCGGTAAGCCAATTATTGCGATTTCCAACTCATTCACGCAATTTGTTCCCGGTCATGTGCATCTCAAAGATATGGGCTCGTTAGTCGCTGGCGCCATAGAAGAAGCGGGCGGAATCGCCAAAGAGTTTAATACTATCGCGGTAGATGACGGTATCGCCATGGGTCACGGTGGCATGCTCTATAGCCTACCTTCTCGTGAGCTTATTGCCGACAGCGTCGAGTATATGGTCAATGCCCACTGCGCCGATGCCTTGGTGTGTATTTCCAATTGTGACAAGATTACTCCTGGCATGATGATGGCGGCTCTTCGCCTAAATATTCCGGTAATTTTCGTCTCTGGTGGCCCTATGGAAGCGGGTAAGACTAAGCTTTCGGGTAACATCATCAAGCTGGATCTGGTGGATGCCATGGTGGCGGGGGCGGACGATCGGGTCTCGGACGAAGATAGCGAGAAGATTGAGCGTAGCGCCTGCCCTACCTGTGGTTCATGTTCCGGTATGTTCACCGCTAACTCGATGAATTGCTTGACCGAAGCCTTAGGCCTGTCTTTGCCGGGTAATGGCTCTATGCTTGCCACTCACTCCGATAGACGCGAGCTCTTCTTAGAGGCGGGTCGCCGTATCATGGACTTGGCTACCCGTTACTACAAGCATGATGATGAGTCTGCTTTGCCACGCAATATCGCTAACTTCAAGGCATTCGAGAATGCCATGACCTTAGATATCGCTATGGGCGGCTCCAGCAACACGGTATTGCATCTATTAGCCTCGGCCTATGAGGGAAAAGTTGATTTTACCATGGCTGATATCGACAGGTTGTCCCGCCTGGTGCCTCATTTGTGTAAGGTGGCACCTTCGACTCCCAAGTATCATATGGAAGATGTGCATCGCGCCGGCGGCGTGATGGGGATCTTAGGCGAGCTTGACCGGGCAGGTCTCATTCATAATGATGCCTATCATGTGGCAGGGGCAAGCTTGAAAGACGTGCTGGCCAAATGGGATATAGCTCAGAGTAAAGATGAAGCGGTACATAAGTTTTTCTCGGCAGGACCTGCGGGCATCCCAACCACTAAGGCCTTCAGCCAAAGTTGTCGCTGGGATAGTGTTGATGATGACCGCGAAGGCGGTTGTATCCGTAAGCGTGAATTTGCTTTTAGCCAAGAAGGTGGCCTAGCAGTGCTTTCCGGCAATATTGCCATCGATGGTTGTATCGTCAAAACTGCAGGTGTGGATGAAGAGAATCATATCTTCATCGGCTCTGCCCGTGTGTTTGAGAGTCAGGACGATGCCGTTGCCGCTATCTTGGGCGGTAAAGTGGTTGCGGGTGACGTGGTCGTTATTCGCTACGAAGGCCCTAAAGGTGGCCCGGGTATGCAGGAGATGCTTTATCCAACCAGTTACCTTAAGTCTCGCGGCCTGGGTAAGGCGTGTGCGCTTATCACTGATGGTCGTTTCTCCGGCGGCACTTCCGGCCTGTCTATCGGCCATGTTTCGCCAGAAGCTGCGGCTGGTGGCACCATAGGTCTGGTTGAGACCGGTGACAGAATTGAAATCGATATTCCGGCGCGCTCGATCAAACTCGCTATCAGCGATACTGAATTAGCGGCTCGTCGTACAGCAATGGAAGGGCGTGGTAAGCAAGCCTGGAAGCCTGTGGGTCGTGAACGCTCCGTATCTCTGGCACTCAAGGCTTATGCCTTGCTTGCGACCAGTGCCGATAAAGGCGCGGTGAGAGATGTCACCATGCTGGAGGATTAATATGTTGGCATTAGCCTCAAAATCTAAGTTAGATCTGGCTCACTATTATTTGCAGAAGACCTTATTGTCTTCTGTCTATGATGTGGCCAAAGTCACGCCACTCTCTAGTTTGAATAAGCTGTCGGCCCGCTTGGGCTGTCAGGTGTTCCTCAAGCGCGAAGATATGCAGCCTGTGCACTCATTTAAGCTGCGTGGTGCCTATAACAAGATCTCTGAACTCACAGCCGATGAGTGTCGGCGTGGTGTGGTGTGTGCGTCTGCGGGCAATCATGCTCAGGGTGTGGCAATGTCGGCCGCCGCCCGTGGTATCAGTGCGGTGATTGTGATGCCGGAAACGACTCCGGATATCAAGGTCGATGCGGTCAGGCGTCTCGGCGGTGAGGTGGTACTTTACGGCCAGGCGTTCGATCAGGCTAATACTTATGCTCAGGAGCTTGCGGCTGCAGATGGTCGCGTCTATGTGGCGCCATTCGATGATGAGGCAGTGATTGCCGGACAGGGCACCATTGCCCAGGAGATGCTGCAGCAACAAAGAGACTTAGAAATTGTCTTTGTCCCTGTGGGTGGTGGCGGTCTGATCGCCGGTATTGCCGCGTTTTATAAGGCTGTTATGCCTCAGGTTAAAATTATTGGCGTCGAGCCGGAAGATTCTGCCTGTTTAAAGGCGGCATTAGAGGCCGATGAGCGGGTTATTTTACCTCAGGTCGGCTTGTTTGCCGATGGCGTTGCCGTTAAGCAGATTGGTGCCGAGCCATTTAGGCTTGCCCGGGAATATGTCGATGATGTGATAACCGTTAGCTCGGATGAGATCTGCGCCGCGGTGAAAGATATCTTCGAAGATACTCGCGCCATAGCGGAGCCTGCAGGAGCCCTGGCTCTGGCTGGCCTGAAGAAATATATGGGTGATGCCGGTCAGGGCGAGAAAGTGGCCGCCATTCTCAGTGGCGCTAATGTGAACTTTCATAGCCTGAGATATATCTCCGAGCGCTGTGAGCTTGGGGAGAAAAAAGAGGCTATTCTGGCGGTTAAAGTCCCTGAACGTCCGGGGATCTTCCTGCGCTTCTGTGAACTGTTAGAAAAGCGTGTGATGACTGAGTTTAATTATCGCTTCAGCAGTCGGGATAAGGCAGTAGTTTTCGCCGGGATCCGTCTATCGGAAGGTCAGATCGAGCTGGATAAGATCATTGCAAGATTGGAGAATGATGGCTTCGAGGTGCAAGATCTCTCCCATGATGAGACGGCGAAATTACATGTGCGCTATATGGTGGGCGGGCATCCGCCGGAGAAGCTCGATGAGCGCCTGTTCAGTTTCGAGTTTCCCGAGCATCCTGGCGCCTTGTTTAAGTTTCTGACGACCCTGCAGAGTAAGTGGAATATCAGTCTGTTTCACTATCGAAACCATGGCGCCGCCTTTGGTCGCGTCTTGGCTGGCTTCGAGGTTCCCGAGTCCGATAACCTGGCATTCCAGCAGTTCTTAACCGAGCTGGGCTTCGTCTATCATGAAGAGACCCAGAGTCCGGCTTATAAGCTCTTCTTAGATAATCGAGATTAAGAGCGTGATTAGCCTTAGGCTTGCTTGGCTCGAAATACTTCGCTCTAATAGCGAATAAAATAGAGGACGCATATGCGTCCTTTTTTATGTTACCTTTTAAACGCTGGTTTGAATTTGGATATCAAGCATTAGTCTTTAGTCCATTGTTTATAGGTATAGATAGAAAATAAGATGCCATAAGGCACATGAATCGCTTCACTATAGTCAAAGTGACGCTAGATGATTTAATACGTAGGGAATGAGTATGTGGTCTTAAGACTAGGTACTAATCAATTAGTTAACCATTACCTTTAATACCAATCGGTATAAAGGTGTGGTCACTTTCTTATACCGATTGGTATATTGAGAAGGATTTTTCGAGGAAGTTATATGTTAGCAGCACCTAGTATCGATGCGTTTAATCCCCCGCGTAGAATCTTGATGGGGCCAGGTCCCTCCGATGTCTATCCTGAAGTATTAGCCGCTCAAGCTCGCCCCACTATCGGTCATTTAGATCCTCTGTTTATTGCCATGATGGACGAGCTTAAGGCGCTTATTCAGTATGCCTTCCAGACTAAGAATGAGATGACCTTAGCCGTGTCGGCGCCGGGTAGTGCCGGCATGGAAACTTGCTTCGTTAACTTGGTTGAGGCGGGTGAGAAGGTAATTGTTTGTCGCAACGGCGTGTTTGGTGAGCGTATGCGCCAAAATGTCGAGCGTGTTGGAGCCACGGCTGTGGTAGTCGATAATGAGTGGGGAGAAGCGGTCAGTCCTGCCGATGTCGAGGCGGCATTAAAGGCGCATCCGGATGCTAAGTTTCTTGCTTTCGTTCACGCAGAAACCTCTACAGGTGCACTGTCTGATGCTAAAACCTTGTGTGCTCTGGCGAAGCAGTATAATTGTTTATCTATAGTCGATGCCGTAACCTCAGTGGGCGGCGTCGAGCTTAGGGTCGATGAGTGGGGCATAGATGCCATCTATGCCGGCAGCCAGAAGTGTCTCTCTTGTGTACCAGGGTTGTCGCCAGTGTCATTTTCTCCGGCTGCGGTTGAGAAGATTAAGAGTCGCACCACCCCAGTGCAGAGCTGGTTTTTGGATCAAACCTTGGTCATGGGCTATTGGAGTGGTACCGCCGATAACAGTGTCAAACGCAGTTATCATCATACGGCGCCTGTTAACGCGCTTTATGCCCTGCATGAGTCACTGCGCTTGCTGGCCAAAGAAGGCTTAGCGGCTTCGTGGCAACGTCACGCCGATATGCACCAGGTGCTCAGACAAGGACTCGAGGGATTAGGGCTTAAGTTCGTGGTCGAAGAGACTTGCCGTCTGCCTCAGCTCAATACCGTCTATATTCCGGAAGGAGTCGATGATGCCGCAGTGCGTAAGCAGCTGTTGGAAAATTATAACCTCGAAATTGGCGCCGGCCTCGGCGCCTTAGCAGGTAAAGCATGGCGCATAGGCTTGATGGGCTTTGGTGCTAGAAGAGAGAATGTAGCGCTTTGTCTTAAAGCCTTGGAAGAAGTATTGAATTAGATCTAATATTGGTCAAAATAATCCGTAATCGAATGCCAGTAAGTTAGACTTACTGGCATTTTTTATCCGTTAACCTTTTTGCTTACCCCGAGTTAAGATTGTTACCGTAACAGCTCGCCTGAGGTAAGGGGGTGTCCTCTGTTATCTTTAATTCGCCAAAGCGTGCTGATATTTGGCTGTAGAGCTCAGGATACTTGAGTCGTAGCAGTGCTAATGCTCTTTTATGGTAGTCGTGTACAGGTGGCGAGAGTTGCATCAATACCTCTAGGTAATCCAATACTTCATTTGGATTGAAGTAATAGCTTGAATCTATTACTAAGTATAAAGGGTCTGTGCCGATAGGGTTATCATGATAGTCACTCCTTTGGCTGACTAAATAACGGAGTAAATCTAATTTACGTCTCTCGATGCTATGATAAATAAGCGTCTTTCCTGTGTGATCCCTTCCTGTAATATCGAGTCCATTGATGTGTAACTCTTCGAAATAAGTTGAGTTATTTCCTCCAAACATCATCAGTAACGTAAAATCTATCTGCTCCTGCCTAAGTTGACTACTTTGCAAAGCTTGATAATAACTGGCATCCCATGGGAGGATTTGATAGAAAAACCAGCGCAGCTGTGCCTCTGTTAAATTAGCGGATTCAATGATTTTTATTACTTCAAAAATTTTATTGTTACGCAGTTTCTTACCAAAAACCTTAGATTCTAGTTCTTTATTTCTTGGGTGGGAAAGTGGGAGAGCCATTTCTTGGCGGTTCATAGAACATTGTGCTAATACTGGATCGATATTGTGAAGGTTGCTCGCATTCACTGCTCTATTCTCATTTTCTAGCTGAGCAGTATAATAGTTAAGCGTTTTTGGTTGCCATTCTTTATCGATTTTAGAAATTCTAGCTTGGCAGGAAAGTAATTGTTCTGGTGAAGCCTCTTTCTCAAGTAATAGGTCTCGCTCTTGCGTGAGTCTAACGATCAGTTTTGCATCAGGGTCGAAAGGTAACCTTTTTCTAGCTTGTATTTGCGTTAGGTCTAGCTGATAGTGAGTTATCAGCGAGGTGAGTTGTTCTTCAGTAAAATGATAAGAGTTTCGCGGGAAGGAGCCTGATACTGATTGATCTGTTTGTGTATCGAAGAAGGCGGGTGCATTTAGGCCTTGTAGTTGTTCAATAATATTAACCTGACTGATAATCGCATCCTCCTCGTTATTACTTGCTAGTACATAGTATAAATTGGCTAAAGCATGCTCCATAGTTGAGCCAAGATAAGCATCGTTAGACAGTGTACCGTTTTGTTGTAATAGCTCGGCGACAACTTTGTCTTGTCCGTGAAAAGCTGCGACATCAATCAATAATAGCTTTTCCTTCCCCATCAATCCGTAGCCAAGTAGTTGGTTAATATCATTTAATTTATTTATGGCTTCAGTTAAGGTTTTTTGTGATATATCTTCCTGTTCGACTAACCAAGCGACATCATCAATACTTAACTCTGTTATTTCAATAAGTTGTAATGCGGCTTTATCGGTTAAATCGGCAATATTTTCTAAGACTGGTGTGGGTACTCGTGTTGTTATCTTGAAATATTCAGGTAGTTCAGGAAATTCATCCTTTAATTTTTCACTTATGTTTGCATCTTGCAGGTCTAATTTTGAATGTTGTTTTAATTGTTCAGCGCGCCAGCTGGCGGCGAAATTAGAGTTTGAGAAGTGATCGATTGCCGATGTGATGTCATCAATCGAGTATCCCTCATTGAGGTATTTACTCCAGTTTTGGGAACGACCAAAATTATCCGATTTAACACGGTTATTTTTAATGAGTTGCTTGCACTGCTGATAATCGGTGACGGATAGGCTGGGTGCGTGAGTATCCATCTCTTCTGATGCATTAACTGTGTTGGTCACAGTATCAATATCGCTCACATTAGACTGAGCCGGTACTTTTTGAGGGGTAGGCCATAAAAAGTAAAATACAATAGTCACAATTATGGTGACCATTGTGATGAGCCGTGTGCGTTTTTCTTTCACTTAGTTTCTTCCCTAAAGCTGAGTAAAATTAATTGAGGTATTATCTCTTTTTCGTCATTGATAAGAGAGTGATAGCTGATTTCTATCGACTATCACACTGAGTTTACAGGCTTTAATTCTTATGTGGAAATATATTAATAGCGCATAATTGCACTTGATATCCTTAACCCTATAAAGCTAGGCTTAGTTCTGTTTGAATTTGTGTTCTCCACCAGTACTGACTTTCTCTTATCTGTTTAGTTTTTGTAATTTCTACTATTTGCCCCATAACGGGTGTAACCAACTTTACATCTGCAGCGTCTGCCAGCTCTACAATTTTCTCTAGAGGTTCATACCAGCTGTGAAAGGCCAGATCGAAGGTGCCATTGTGGATCGGCATCATTTGATGTCCTCTAAGGTCTATATGGGCTTGCAGGCTTTGCTCTGGAGTCATATGGATTGTTGGCCAGTCTTTGTCATAGGCACCTGTTTCTACCATGGCCAGATCGAATGGGCCAAATCGTTCACCTATCTGTTTAAAGCCATCGAAATAGCCAGAATCTCCGCTAAAGAAGAGTTTGTTTGTCTCTGACTCTATGACATATGAGGCCCATAAGGTCTCATTTTTATCGAATAGTCCACGGCCTGAGAAGTGTTGGGTCGGAGTCGCGGTTAATGTCACCTTGCCAAAATTGGCCGATTGCCACCAATCCAGACTCTGAATGTGAGTCGCCGGGACTCCCCATTTTATTAAGTGCTTATCTACGCCTAAGGGACAACAAAATGCTTCACTTTATTAGCTAAAAATTTGATTGTTTGCTTATCCAGATGGTCATAGTGATCGTGAGAGATCATCACACCATCAATGTGTGGTAGAGATTCGAGACTGATCGGGGGTTGATGGAAGCGCTTTGGTCCGGCAAAACTGAAAGGAGAGGCTCTGTCACTGAAAACCGGGTCGATTAGCCACCTTTGTCCTGAGATTTGAATGAAAATGCTCGAGTGTCCGAGTCGAATAACGCTATCCTGTTCGAGTGGTAGTTGCTCGAGTGAATGTGCAGTTTGCTCAATGAGGGGGATAGCATTTTTCGGTAGTGCATCGATGCGATCTTCGGTGATATAGCGTTTTAGCAATGGAAGAATCGCAGTGTTCTCAGTGAAGTCTTTAGCGGTATTGATATAGCCACCATCAAGATTATGGTGCGGCGCTAGGCTATTAACTGTCTCAGATAAATCTGTTTGTGACTGTGTAGTGGCAAGCATAATGCCTCCTATGAGTAAGCTGATGATTATTATCGTTAGTTTCATAAATAAGGTGTTTAACGAAAGTAAACTATACTGTGTAGTTTACTTTGTGTTTTTGAAAAGTAAACTGATTAGTGTAATATAGTCGCTGGTAATCTGAGTTTAATGAAATAAGAAGCTGAAAATGCAAGAGAAAAAAATATCCCGCTCCGAGTTAAAACGTGCAGCTATTATTCAGGCTGCCATGACTGAGTTTGAGGCGAAAGGCTTTCAATCGGCGAGTATGGATGATATTGCCAAGGGAGCGGAAGTCTCTAAGCGTACGGTTTACAATCATTTTTCTAATAAAGATGCCTTGTTTAGCGCGATCATGGTTGAGATGATGTCGCTGCTTTGTGCATTTGAACATGTGCCTTTTTCAACTGAAGGTTCACTGGAAGATCAACTTAGGCTGTTAGTTGCCCATGAAGTTTCGCAACTCAGATCTGAGGCCTTTCTCTCTATGGCCAAGGTGATCATTGCCGAGGCTATTCACTCTCCCGAGCTTATTCAGGATGCGATGAATGAGTTCAGTAAGCAGGAATCCCCCTTGACGAGTTGGTTTTATGCGGCGGCGGATGCCGGTGTGCTTAAAACCAAACACCCCGAACTTGTGGTTACGCAATTTATGGCGGTGATCAAGGCGTTTTGTTTCTGGCCTCAGCTGATACAGGGGGCTGAATTTCCCGATGAACAGCAAATTGACCTGATTTCGGATACTGCGGTGCAGATGATACTGAAGCAATATACTTAGCATTACGCTAGCTAGTTTTAGCTCGAGTGAAATTAAAATGAAGCAACAGCAGGCATAGACTGCATCTGCTGTCATTCGTTTTAAACTAGACTACTTAATGGCTTAGAAATGATGAGTAACGACTCTACATGATTCGACATGGAGAGTCGTTTACTAGGTAGGCCTAAGTATTAAATAGCTGCACTATGATCAAAATGATCAGAAGTGGGCAGACAAACTTCACATAGATTGGCCATAGACGCCAGAATAGACTGTTGCTATCAGCTCCCTCTTGAGCCTGGATCTCTTTAAGTAGGTCGTTGCGTTGCCATACCCAGCCTAAATAGATGGCGATACCCAGGGCGATGAGGGGTTGAGCTCTCTCTGTGGTCAAGGTGATCATAAAGCTAAATAACTGCTCAAAATTCCAAACTAGGCTCAATGACAACACCATGATTAAGGTGCCAATTAAGTAGGTTGCCTTGTTGCGGCCGATCTCTCTCTTCTCCATCAGGTAGCTGGTGGGGACCTCGACGATAGAGATAGCCGATGTCAGACCTGCGATAGTCATCAAGATGAAGAATACCAAGGCTAAAATATACTGCAGGTTACCACCTAAGGTATCGAATAACGCAGGTAGCACGGTGAAGACTAGAGTATCAGAATTCAGCAGGCTGCCATCTGCGGCGAAAATCTGTACGCCGTTATGCTGCGCCACATACATGGCTGGAATGATCATCAGCGCGGCCAGGAAGGCCACACTTGTGTCCATTAGGGTGACATAGGCGGTGAGCTTAGCTATGTTCTCTTTTTCATTCAGGTAAGCGCCATAGACCATCATGGCACCAGTACCTATGGTCAATGAGAAGAATGTCTGTCCCAGAGCTCCGACGAGCACGTCGCCATCCCAGATTTGTGAAAAGTCAGGAACGAGTAGTACCTCTAGCCCTGTCATGGCGCCGGGTAGAGTCAGTATGTAGACAACGCCTAAGACTAAGATGCCTAGCAGCAGAGGCATTAAACGTTTAGACCAGCGCTCGATCCCCTGTTGTACTCCCTGACGTATCACCCAAATCACCATTAATATGAAGATGGCGGTAAACACTAAGTTGCGCGACAGTGAGAAATCCATCAACCAGACGGAGGCCTGTGAGAATCCGAATATTTTCGCTATTGGGGCTAGAGCAAAGCTGACAAACCAGCCGGATAATATGGTGTAGAAGGTACAGATAAGGGTTGCGGTAACGATAGAGGTGAAGCCAATCAGTTTACCTATGTTTCGGCTTACTGGACCCGTACCTATCTTGCCCATTGCGTCGGCTGGGTTAGTCTGGCCATGACGACCAATCATCAACTCGGCGACAAGCATGGGATAACCTAAAATGACTATAAGTACCAGATAGACTAAGAGAAATGCGCCACCGCCATGGGTTGCGGCTTGCGTCGGAAAGCCCCAGATATTACCGACACCGACGGCGGAGCCTGCGGCGGCCATGATAAAGCCTAGTCTTGAACTGAAATGGTTAGTGTCTGTGGAACTCATGCTTATCTCTCACTTTTTGATGAGGACGCATCATAGTCTTTTATTTTAGCTGGTCAATGAAGGTTTATATCAAAAAAAACAACATTTGAGATTGTATATCCTGATAATTCATAAATGTTTGGTGATTCCGATCTATTTTGGCGGTTTTTTTGAAATGATATTGCTTTGTGGTTGTCTGCGCTGTGCGATACGCAAGAATATTGCGTATTCAACTTTATTCATTTTTGCGATCGACAAGCGACAAATTAAGCTATTTTGGGCAGTGGAATGCTGGTTTGGCTTTTCACTTGTTTCAATACGAAGCTGGAATGGACTCCGGCTATATGAGGATGTGTGGTTAATTTATCGAGTAAGAAGAGTTTGAACTGGTTCATGTCCTCAACTAACACTTTTAGCTGATAATCGGCATCGCTGCCAGTGAGCAGACAGCATTCCTGTACCTCGTCATAGCTGCTTACCTTGGCCTCAAAAGACTCCAGAATTTCTTTCGCGTGTTTCTCTAGTCGTACCTGCACATAAGCTGTGAGTGACAGATTAAAATGTTCGGCAGAGAGTATGGTGGCATAACCTGAGATAAAACCGGATTCTTCCAGGGCTTTTACTCTGCGAGAGCAAGGGGAGGGCGATAAGCCTACCCGTTCGGCGAGTTCCTGATTGGAGAGCCGCCCCTGACTCTGCAGCAGGCGTAAGATATCCAGATCAATTTTGTCTAGTTGCAGTTCTGCCATAGGAAGCTCATTAGTGTTTAGGTAAGTAAGATATCAATCCAGATGTTTGTCGCTAATGATATCCCATTCTATCGAGTCGTGGTTAGCCAAAGAGAAGTCTTTATAGCGATTGGTATTATCTCTTTGGCATCATGGCTACTGATTCGCTTTTATCTGTCGTGGTGCTAGCCTGGATGAAATTGACCAGATAAAAGGAAATACCTTGTGAATAACCAATAGACTGATAAGTCCGATTATTCCACCGAGTAGAGTCGATGCGAGCACATCTTGAGTCCAGTGCATTCCCAATAGCATTCGGCTGAATCCCATGGCAATACTCCAGAAAAAGAGCAAACCAGGTATCCATATATTACCTGCTATCAGGAGGTAATAGCTGGCAACCATGGTCAAGGTGATAGCAAATAGTGTGTGCCCCGATGGAAAGGAAAATCCTATCTCGTGTTGCCAATGTTGCTTAACTAATGGCGCTAAGGTGATCTCTGTGTTGGCGTGTTCAACCTGATTGACTGCCGCCATCATCTGTATTTTGCGCTCCGTTTTAGAAAGAGTGTAAAAACTATCGGTGTTAAGCAGGTTATGTTGATCTAGCCAGACCGCATTAGGGCGCGCCTCATTGAAGAAAGGCTTAAGGAAATGGTTGAGTCCGAGTGTGGTACACATACTCAGTGAGATAGCGAGAAACAGACTAAAAAATCTTGAATGCTCCAGTCTTCGATAGCTAAGGAATAATATTAACAGCACGGTCGCTACGCCATAGGGAGCCGTTCCGGTCGAAGTGATCCAAAATAGTGTTTCGGCGGCTGTGGAATCGAGAGACAACCAGGGAAATAGCGATGCGTCAGAGACAAACAGTATACCGGGTATGATGAGCAGGACAAACCAGCCCAATATCATAGGAAATAGCACGGCAGACCTAAAGGGGAAAGGACGCTTCAATGGCATGGCCTCATTTTAAAAGTGCATAGGCTAACTTGCGCATTCGCGGCAAGCTAGCCTAGTTGGCGGAAATATCAATTAAATATCGTTAACTTGATGGATCGACTCGACTTGTTTTATTGGGTTTGTCTGAGTTCAAAGTCTCTTGTCCTGCCCCTCGAGTGACAAACATAAGAAGCAACATGATGACCACTAAGAGCCCGGTCCCCATTAGCAGGGCATAATCTTCCAGCTTGAGGATGGAGTAGAGCACAGTATACAGGGCAATCAGCATGGCTGACATGATTCCACCGCGTTTGATACAGGATGTAGCACTTGCCACATAGGCCGAAACTGAAATGACCGGGACGCTGGCCGCTATGATGTAAGCCAGTGAAAAGGTTAAGTGCTCAGATAGAGACAGTAGCAAGAGATAAAATAGTGTCATAGCGCATCCCACCAGCAGATATTGGATTAGACTCAGGCTGGTCTTCTGACCCAATTCAAATATCAGTAATATGATGAAACTGAGTACGATAAACAACAGGCCGTATTTCACCGAACGCTCAATTTTACCGTAGTGGGTGACAGGCTCGAACAGTACCGTATTGGCTTCTATCTCCCTCAAGTCGATCTCTTGATTCTTGCTAAAAACTTGGGGAAAATTGCGACTGAGGTGGCTGATCTCCCAGTTGGCACTAAAACCCTGCTTAGTGACTTCTCTATGTGCCGGAAGTATTCCCTTGAAACTGGGGTGGGGCCAATCGGCGCTGATCTTGATGCTGGTCTGCTCACCCAGAGGGAGTGCGCTGATAGATTGTGAACCTCTCAGTTTAACGGCAAAATTTAAGGTTAATTTCTTCTGCCCACTTTCTAGCTTGATGGGCTGGTGGAAGCCACGTTCCAGACCTATCTGGTTTGACAGGCCTGTGCCCGACATTATGCTGGATTGCATGATTAATGCCCCTGTAGATTCACTTATCAGCTCGAAAGTCTCTATTTTATCTATGGCTTGATTGGCCGATATGCCGAAGACGATACGGGCATTTTCGATATCGAACTTAGACATGTTTGGCACCTTGGCTGCTGCTACTTCGAAGTTCGCCGAGCCTGTGATGCGGGCATTGTAGACCAGAGACTGAAATATGCCTCTGGAACGAAAGTCATGGGTGAGATCGATATTTAGCGCTAGCTGCTTAGGTAAAATCACCAGTTCATTTTGATAAGTGCTGGTAAATTTTCTGACCTTGCCTTCGTCATTGATTGTCTCTTGCACAACTTGATAGGTATAGGGCACGACCAGAGCTGGCCCGGATATCTGCTGTCGCTCTCCCCAAGATTGACCTATCTCCTCCACCACTTGGTGATATAAGTTCTCCCTTTCCCAAACCATATCCATCACTAATCCCAATGGGATGAGTGACAAAAGAGACAAGAGTGCAACCAGTAGTATTTTATGGGTAAGATTAGTTTTAGCTGAAGTCAAAAGATCTAACATGAAAAATCCCTCTAATGTGATAGGCATCATTTAAACAAATTCCTTCATGGATATGGGGGCTAAGCTATGATCAATGATGGCGAAAATAGGGCAATCTGGTGAGGAATTGAGGAGTAAATACCAGTTCCATTAAGTAAGTGGTCATTCAGCGGGAGTTAAAAATGCTGTAGGCAAGTAAGGGGATTGAAGCTAATAGTTATTCTATATCGAAAGCCACTTGCGCAGCATAGAGTGTTTTTCCCTTTGCCTTAAACATCAGCCGCACTACGTGAGCTTCTCAGGGCTTCTACTTCTGTGTTGCATTGTCTTAAAAGGGAATAACCATTTTCTCAACAATGCGCCTTGAATTAACAGCCCTGAGAGAGCTCTGAATTGAGCATAAATTTAATGGAATTGGTATTATCCCGATTGATATTAGTGTGGGTGATGTATTTTTATTCAGTTTCGATGAAATAGCGATTCCGATTTAAGGGTCTATTGCTGCATCTGAATTGGAGATTGAAATGTTTGAGAAAAAATCTATACCAGCGTTAGCCGCTGCACGCGTGTTATTGGGACTCTTCCTACTGACCACAGCAATGAATCGATTTACAGCCCTAGATGTCGGCTATTTTTCTAAACAACTCGCGGCCATAGGCTTGCCTGACTTCCCTTGGCTATCGGCTTTGTTAGGTGTCATGCAGCTCATAGTCGTCGCGGCGTTAATCTTTCCTAGGCATAAATTGAGCCATGCAGTCCTCTATCTCTATTCGCTAATAGCCTTGATACCTATGCTGATGTTATTCACCCACCCGGTTTGGATCGATAGTCTGGGTGGTTTCCCAGCTATCGGTGCCGGACAGGGATTGATTAAGTATCTGGCCATAGTCGGCGTCTCTGTTTTTATTGCCTCTCATTACGCTGGTCATCAAAAATTAAATAGGTTTTCACTTAAGGTTATCTGGGCCGGAGTGGTATTGGTGATGCTGTGGATAGGCGGTATGAAGTTTACTCAGTTCGAAGCCGATGGCATCGAGAGGTTGATGGCAACGAGCCCACTATTTAGCTGGATTTACGATTTTTTTAGTGTACTTCATGGCTCATACTTTATCGGAGTGGTTGAGTTGCTTGCGGTCTTCGGTCTTATTATCGGTAGTAAATATGCCTGGGCCAGAACATTGGGCTTAGCGGTAGCGGCATTGACCTTTCTGGCGACCCAGACCTTTATCATCAGCTTACCCGCTTATGAGATGAGCCAAGGTGTTCCTCTATTGACCGGGAGTGGTCAGTTTATCGTGAAGGACCTGGTCTTGCTGGCAGGATGTATATTGCTGCTCACTACAACGAACAGATCAGAAGCCGAATAGCTGCAATAAGAAGTAAAGCAATAAAAAGAGCGCTTAAGCGCTCTTGATTTGTGTCATGTCTTATATCGATTGATATAATTTGAAACTTATTCGCTTTCACTCTCGTTGAGTCGCTTCTCTAGCGCATCGACTTGTGCCTGTAGGGCTTCTAATTTTTCACGGGTCTTGAGTAAAACATGTTGCTGAACTTCAAATTCTTCATGGGACACCACATCCAACTTCATCAATTGGTTTTGCAGGATCTGTTTACTCTTATCTTCAAATTCACCGGCGAATTGCTTCAGACCACTTGGCAGGCTTTCGGCTAATTGCTTAGCAACTTCTTCAATTTTCTTTGGATTTATCATTATCTATGGTCCGCCGTTGGCTAATGCTATAAATACGAGTGCTTTAATATTAGCTGGATTGTACCTGAGCATACTCGCTATTGGAAAAAGATTACTCACAAAAGTTGAGTTATTGAATTTAATGCAAATAAAAGGCCTGAATAATACCAATTAGTATTATCCAGACCTTAGTGTTCTAGAACCTAGAACCTAGAACCTAAGCTTTTGATGTATCGAGCCTTGGCTCCTCGTCAAACACGGGTAGAGGTTCGTGTCTCTCTGCTAAATAAGTGTAGATAACCGGCAGAACAAACAGGGTGAACAGTGTGCCTATAGCTAGGCCTGATACTATCACTAGACCTATGTTGAAGCGCGCCACCGCGCCGGCTCCAACTGCGAATAGCAGAGGAATAAGGCCGGCAATCATGGCCGCCGTCGTCATCAGGATTGGGCGTAAACGTACGGTTGCCGCAAGCTTAATCGCATCCATTTTACTCAAGCCGTTATGGAGTTGCTCCTCCTTGGCGACTTCACACATCAAGATACCGTGCTTGGTAATCAAACCCACTAAGGTGATCAGACCAACTTGGGTATAGATGTTCATCGACGACAGACCAAAGACATGAGTCCAGCCTAGGGCGATGAGTGCACCACTGATGGCGAGTGGCACTGAGACCAAGATCACCAGAGGGTCGCGGACACTCTCGAACTGACTCGCCAGCACCAGGAAGATGATCGCCAGTGCCAGGCCGAAGGTGGCAAAGAGGGCTGAGCCTTCGGTGACATACTGACGTGATTCTCCCAGGAAGTCATAGCTGTAGCCTTTTGGCAGATCGGTATCACCTATATTTTGCAAGAAGGTGATTACATCCCCATAGCCACTCCGGGTGTGGCTACACCGCTCACCGTCAGTGAATTCATCTGATTAAAGTGTGGCAAGGATCTCGGCTCAGATATCATCTCAATATCCACCAGGCTAGATAGCGGGATCGAACGGCCGTCGGCGGCTTTCACGTAATAGCCGTGGAGTGATTCCGGATTGGCGCGGTACTTACGCTCAACCTGAGGAATAACTTCATATGAGCGGCCATCTAAGTTGATGCGGTTCACATAGCCATCGCTCATCATAGTGGTCAGGGTCACACCGATATCTTGCATCGTGATGCCGTAAGTGCCGGCTAAGTCCCGCTTGATGTGCAGCTTCATGGTGCCCGAGTCGAACTTGAGGTCGATCTTCGAGTAAACAAACAGTGGGCTATTCTGCACCTTCTCAAGCACACCACTGCCAATTTGGAACAGGCTCTCGAACGAGTTTGAGGTGGTGATAACGAACTGTATGGGTAAGCCGCTGGATGCACCAGGAAGTTCTGGCATCTGGAAGGTGGTGACCGCCATTCCCGGAACTTCTTTAACTTCTTTACCGAGTATCTTCTGCATCTCTTTCTGAGATTTATCACGCTCACTCCAAGGGACGAGTGGCGCGATACCGAAGGCTTGATTAGAGTTAGGTACGCCGACAAAAGCCAATGATGCGGCGGCTTCCGGGTGGGCCTTAATCATGTCGGTGACTATTGCCATATTAGCCTGGATATAGTCTAAGTTAGCCGTCGATGGTGCAGTGCCCATCATCATGACCACACTCTTATCTTCGTTCGGCGCAAGCTCTGACGGGATAAAGTGAAACATCACCGGCAGAGAGGCGAAAACGATAGCCCCGAAGCCGATGACCACGGGACGTTTTTCCATCACGGCATTGAGCATGCTCTGATAACGCTTAGTCATGCCTTCAAGGAAGTTTTCGACGCCACGCTCGAAACGATTAGGAGCTGTGTGAGGCTTGAGTATTTTGGAGCACATCATAGGTGACAGTGTCAGTGCCACGATCCCCGAGATAAATACCGCGCCGGCTAAGGTCAGGGCAAACTCTTTAAACAAAGATCCTGTTATGCCTCCCATCAGGGCGATAGGCGCATAAACGGCTGCCAAGGTGATGGTCATGGATATTACGGGAAGTGCAATTTCTCGGGTCCCGATAATGGCAGCCCTGAAAGGTGTTTCACCTAGCTTGATGTGTCTGTCGACATTCTCCACCACCACGATGGCGTCATCCACCACCAGGCCGATGGCCAGCACCATGGCCAGGAGTGTCATCAGGTTCAGAGTAAAGCCGAACATCTGCATGATGATGGCTACCCCGATCAGTGATAGAGGAATGGTGACTATCGGTATGATAACGGCGCGAAAAGAGCCTAGAAATAGGGTTATCACCACGATAACGATCAACGAGGCTTCACCAATTGTCTTGATCACTTCGTTGATCGACTCATCGATGGCGAGAGAGGAATCATACAAGATGCGTGTCTTCATCGAGACCGGCAGGTTACGCTCGATATCTGGCATCATAGCGCGTGCATCGGCTGCGACGACTAAGGGGTTAGCCGTCGGAGTGACATCCAGTGCAACGACCACAGCTTCTTGTCCATCGGCCAAAGCGCGGTAGATATCGTGACTCTTCTCCAGACTCACATCGGCAATATCACCGAGACGAATAATCAGACCCTCTTTGCTGCCTATAACGAGTTTCTTAAGCTCATCGACGGTGGCGACTTGAGTATCTGCCGTACCATTGAATAGGGTAAACACCCCATTGGCCTGACCCACGGCAGATTGATAGTTGTTAGCCTGTAGCACCTGCATCACCTCGGATGAGGACAAGTTAAAGCCCCCCATACGAGCGGGATCTAACCATATTCTCATGGCGTATTTGATGCCGCCATAGAGATTAACTTTAGCAACCCCATCTATGGTGAAGAGTTCAGGTTTTACCACCCGCTCCAGATAATCAGTTATCTGGCTCGAGTTGATCTGATCGCTATAGAAGGAGATATACAGGACGGAAGTCTGTGAACCTGTAGACATATCCACGGTAGAGTCTTCGGCCTCTTTAGGAAGCTGAGATCGCACCGAGTTAACCTTAGCCAGAATATCGGCCAGGGCGCCATTGGGATCGGTGTTGAGTTTCATGTACACAGTGATCTTGGAGGTACCAAGAGAGCTGTCTGAGGTCATGAAGTCGACGTTATCGGCCTGAGCAAGGGCTTGTTCCAATGGCTGGGTAATAAAGCCCTGGATCAGGTTTGCATCGGCACCATAGTAGCTGGTGGAGACGGTGACCACGGTATTGGTCATCTCAGGGTATTCACGGACCTGCATGCTGTTAAGGGAGTAAAGTCCTAATAGCAGCAGGAGCAAGCTTATCGAGGCGGCGAGTACCGGCCTGCGAATAAAAATATCAGTAAAGCGCATTGCCAGCTCCTATTAAAGTTGTGGCATCGTGGCCGGAGGAGTCAGAGCTTTATCCTCGGTCACTTTGACTTTGCTGTTATTGTTTAGTCTGATCTGGCCGGAGGTCACGATAAGATCGTTAGCCTTCAAGTCACCACTGACTAAGGCGTTATTACCATTACGCTCGAGTACTTCGACATTGATCTGCTTAACTCGTTTGATCATGTTTCCATCTTCACTCACCTCATGGATGACATAGATAGAGTTACCGTAGAGGGTAAAGTTGATGGCTGTCTGTGGCAGCACAAATTGGTTCGTCAATTCTGGCAGTAGAATGGCGACACGGGCAAACATGCCACTGCGTAGCTTAGCGTCTATGTTAGGTATCTTGGCTTGAATCTGGATCAAACCGCTTTGATAGAAAACGGCGGGCTCGATAGCCGATATCATACCTTTGAACGGATGCTCAGGGTAGGCATCGACATAGACATGAATCGTTTGTCCTTTTGAGATACGTGGTAATTGGTTCTGGGGGACGGTGAAGCGAATCTTCATGGTGCTGATATCTTCGAGTCGAACGATATCTGTACCTGTCTGCAGGTATTCTCCTAAATTAACGCTACGGATCCCGATAAGACCGCTAAATGGCGCATCGATTTCTCTGCGTTCTATAGTGGCATTCAGGCTCTCAATATCTGCCTTAAGTGCCAGGTATTTAGCTTCACTGTTGTCTAGATCTTGCTTAGATACCGACTTTTGCTTATACAGAAGTACCAGCCGTTTATAATCGGCCTCTGCAGCTGGAAGCTGAACCATCTTACTCTTAAGGTTGGCTTTTTCTACCGCCGAGTCGAGTACGATTAAGCTCTGGTCAAGCTTGACCTCACTACCGTTTTCGAAGTTAATTTCAGATACCACACCTGAGAGTTCATTGGCAATGGTGAGTCCTTGGTTAGGCTCCACAAACCCAATGGCATCGATTGTGGGTTGCCAGTTGACACTCGTTAGAGTCAGTGTCGTAACTGGTGATTCGGGCTCTGGCATATTAGCGATGGCATCGGCAATTTTAGCCTTAACCATCAAGTTAAAGCCTATCACTGAGCCGAATGCCAGCAGAGCGATGATTAGCATAATCAGGGTCCATTTTTTCATAGTCCTGATAGCTCCTTGTGAGTTAAGTTAGGTAAATCGGTTTGGCTGAAAGCGCCGCTGGCAGTATCAGGTTGGTTCATATCATTCATAGTCCTGATAGCTTCTTGTGAGTTAAGTTAGGTAAATCGGTTTGGCTGAAAGCGCCACTGGCAGTATCAGGTTGGTTCATATCATTCATAGTCCTGATAGCTTCTTGTGAGTTAAGTTAGGTAAATCGGTTTGGCTGAAAGCGCCGCTGGCAGTATCAGGTTGGTTCATATCATTCATAGTCCTGATAGCTTCTTGTGAGTTAAGTTAGGTAAATCGGTTTGGCTGAAAGCGCCGCTGGCAGTATCAGGTCGGTTCATATCATTCATTTTCCTGATAGATCCTTGTTAGTTAAGTTTGTTGCGCAGGTAATGGTTTGCCAGCATAAATTACAGACAAGCTCTAGCTCTGCCTTATCGTATGTTAATTGGCCACGGCGGATGCTGCGTCCTAGAGCGACGGCGGGCTCCAGAGAAATGGCATAGAGAGCCTTGTTTTGCAGGGAGTGAAACAGGCCTTCAGCCTTACCTTCTTCGAAGAACATATGTAGATCGCCAAAAGTTGTTTTTTCGAACGTCTGATGAGGATCTGAGTCTATGCCCGGCAGATGAATATACTGCTCGTAGCTGAGATTTGTCTGTGTGCGCTTACGACCAAAATCGACAATATTAAACCAGATACGCTTGAACCTTTGCTCCAAGGTGCCTATACGGCTGTCTTTTAAGATATGGTTGGCGACGACACGCAGTACATTCTTTCTCAATTCGCCGATCAACTCATCTTTATCTTTAAAATATCTGTAGATAGTGCCGGCGGCGACACCTGCTTCATTGGCTATTTGTTGCATAGATAGCCCTTGCAATCCTTTGGTGGAGATGATCTTCTCGGTCGCATCGAATATCAGTTGGCGTTTGTTATCCATGATAGGTTTACACTCTGTATGAATGAACGTTCATTCACTATTCTATGTCAACGGATTGCCGATCGCAATTCTCAATGTGTGAATATAATAATAGCTGCTTTATCTCGCTTGAATAGTCAGTCTAGTCTGTCATAGACAGCTGATGTGAAAGTAAGTTTTATTCGAACGAAGTTCTGAATTAATTAAACTGGTTGAGAAATTTAAATTGTCAGATTGAAACGTTAGAGTTTCTGGTATGATCACCTGCTTCAAACCCCTTTTAATCTTGGTAAAAGTAACCCCATGAAGCTAAACCCCGGACAAGATGAAGCCGTACATTATGTATCTGGCCCCTGCCTAGTACTTGCGGGGGCTGGTAGTGGTAAGACTCGAGTGATCATCAACAAGATTGCTCATCTGGTGCAGAACTGTGGTTACAAGGCTAGGTCCATCGCGGCGGTGACCTTTACCAATAAGGCTGCACGTGAGATGAAGGAGCGTGTAGCTAAATCCATGGGGCGTAAAGAGGCTCGCGGCTTATGGATCTCGACATTTCATACTCTGGGCCTGGAGATTATCAAGAGGGAGCATAAGGTCGTTGGCCTCAAAGCTGGTTTTTCCCTGTTCGACGATCAAGATACCTTGGCCCTGCTCAAAGACCTTACCGAAGATGAGCTCGATGGAGATAAGGACCTTCTCAGATCCTTGATGACGACGATTTCTAATTGGAAAGGGGATCTGGTGATCCCAACTCAGGCGGTGAAGTTAGCTAAGGATGAGCAATCACAACTGTTTGCCGCTCTCTACGCAAGATATGCCCAGCATATGAAGGCCTACAATGCCCTGGATTTTGATGATCTGATTTTAATTCCGACACTCATACTCAGGCACAATGCCGAGGTGAGAACGCGTTGGCAGACACGTATTCAATATATGCTGGTGGATGAGTATCAAGATACCAACACCAGCCAATATGAGATGGTGAAGCTTCTGGTGGGAGATAGGGCCCGTTTCACCGTGGTGGGCGACGATGATCAATCTATTTATTCATGGCGAGGGGCGAAGCCACAGAATCTGGTGTTATTGGGTAAAGACTTCCCCGCTCTACGTTTGATTAAGCTAGAGCAAAACTATCGCTCTAGCCAAAGGATCTTAAAAGCCGCGAATATTCTCATCGCTAATAACCCTCATATATACGAGAAGACACTGTTTAGTGAGCTTCCCTACGGTGAACCGCTACGAGTATTGATCGCCGCTAACGAGGCACAGGAAGCAGAGCGGGTCATTGCCGAGATGATCCGTCACAAGTTTATGGGGAAAACCCAATTTGGAGATTATGCGATCCTCTATCGTGGCAATCATCAATCTCGTCTGCTGGAGCGGGCGCTGATGACGAACCGCATCCCCTATAAACTCAGTGGTGGTACCTCATTCTTCGGCCGGGCCGAAATCAAAGACATCATGGCCTATCTCAGACTAGTGGTGAACCCTGATGATGATAATGCCTTCCTGCGCGTGGTGAATCTGCCTAAACGTGGAATAGGCCCATCAACTCTGGAACGTTTAGGTACGTTTGCCAATGAACGACAAATTTCTATGTTTGAGGCCAGCTTCGACTCTGAGTTGAATCATCATCTGCCTCCGGCGGCCATGGCTTCTCTCTACAAGTTTGGCAAGTTCATTGTCGATACCGGTGAGACCGTGACTCGGGTGAGCCTATTGAGGCCATTAAGCACTTGATACGTAATATTAACTATGAGGATTATCTCTACGAGACCAGTACCAGTGCCAAGGCGGCGGAGATGAGGATGAAAAACATCTCCGAGTTGTATCGCTGGGTCACTGAGATGCTCGAAGGGGATGAACTTGACGAAGGCATGACCTTACCTGAGGTGGTTACCCGATTAACCTTGCGTGACATGATGGAGCGTAACAGTGAGGATGAAAATGGCGATCAGGTTCAGCTGATGACGCTGCATGCCTCTAAAGGCCTGGAGTTTCCGTATGTGTTTATGGTGGGCACCGAAGAGAGAATTTTACCCCACCAAAGCAGCATAGATGAGGATAATGTCGATGAAGAACGTCGTCTGGCCTATGTCGGCATCACCCGAGCGCAGCAACAGCTCTGGTTTGTACTGTGTCGTGAACGTCGTCAATTCGGTGAGACTATGCGCTGTGAGCCAAGTCGTTTTCTGTTGGAGCTCCCTCAGGATGATCTAATCTGGGAGAATCGTAAACAAGTGCAGAGCGAGAACCAGAGGCAGGAAACCAGCAAGTCTAATATCGCCAACTTGAGAGATATGTTTAAAAAGTAGACTCTTAAATAAACGGATCACTGTACATTAGGGCGCGGAAATCATATCGCGTTCTTGCGCTTAGCACTACGACATAGAGTTAAGCGCAAACTAAATCCTTGGTGATTGAATTCAGATGAATAACATTGCCAAGGGCTTGCCCCTGACCTAGATCGAAACCTATCTCCAGCAGTGTCTCTTTTTGCTGTATAGCACAAATTCCATCCACAAAAACTACGAGTTCCAACGCCTGGGCGGTTAAGTAGTGGGCCTTTAATAGCTTAAGATGTTGCTCACTGTTGAGATGAGTGGTGTAACTAGGGTCAAGCTTTAAGCCTTGCAATGGTAAGAAGGTTAAGCTGCTCAAGGCGCTATGGGCACTACCATAGCCAGTCAGCCCAAGATTAATCTTCAGCTTTTGAAGAAGTTCAAATGCATTGATATGGTTATCCGTATCTAAGATAAACCCTTTCTCATCGAAAAATAGCCAGAGTTGCTCAAGGGGGAATATAAGCTCCTTAAGCTTATTTTTCAGCTGTCTGACAGCATGTTTATGCTTCAGGTGCATGGCCGAAATGTTGAGATGTAGGGGAAAGTGGTCTAAGGATTGTTCGCGCAACATCTGATGATCTGAGTTTAGTTTTTCTAGTAGATAAATATCCAGTTCGGTGGTTAAGTTGCAATGTTCGGCAATGTTATTGAGCTGGACCTGCTTTACTTTACCTAGCAAAGGATGATTCCAATACAAGCGTGGCTCTAAGGCTACCGTAGATAGCTTTTTCAAATTTTGAATCGGTAGATAACTCAGGTGCAGCTCTCGGTTTGATATCGCTTGTTTTAATTCAATTTCAAGCTCGACATCTTTGACTAACTGTTGATGCGACTTATCATCGAAGATAACATAGCAACCTTTGCCCTGGGACTTGGCCTGATACATGGCTGCATCGGCGTCACGTAACAGGGACTCGGCCGTGTCTGACTTATGATTACAGCTAAATGCGATTCCTATACTGGCACCTGAGGTGAAACTTTGGTTGGCTAATTCATAGGGGCGTGATAATTCTGTGAGAATACGCTCGGCAACCTCTTTCGCATCATTGGTACCATTGATGCTGTCGAGTAATATCACAAATTCATCTCCACCGATCCGCCCTAAGGTGTCATTATCGCGAATACACAGGCGTAGGCGCCTTGAGGTCTCAACCAGAAAGCGATCACCTTGCTGATGACCTAAGGTGTCATTAATGAGCTTGAATCTATCGAGATCGATAAATAGCAGACCAAAGCGATCTAGCCCATGTCGGCGAATATGCTTTACGGCTTGTGTCAGGCGCTCCATAAACATGCCGCGATTTGGCAGTCCAGTCAGGCTATCGTGATTAGCGTCATAAACAAGTTGTTCTTCCGCTTTACGTCTTTGGGCTACTTCTTTCTCTAAATCCTGATTTAACATAGCCAGAGCCCGGGTCCGAACGACGACTTTCTCTTCTAGCTGTTCGTAGCTGGACTTAAGCGATTCAGCGGAGAGTTTCTTCTCGATCGCGGTGGCTATGTGTTGAGAAACGAAAGTCAGCAGATCGAGATCTTTATCTTGGTAACTCTGGGACATACATAGGCTATAGATGGTTAAGGCACCACGAACCTGCCCATGGATAAATAAGGGGATGCCAATCCACTGATATACGTCTTGGGTATAGTTGAGTTCAGGCATCTTTGAATAGACAATCCCAACGTCTATCAAGGCATCAAGATCGGTACGTTGGAGTAACAAAGGCCTACGGTTCTTGATGACGTATTCAGTTAAGCCATCAGATGTGGCCCTAGGTTGTGGGGCTGTAGAATCGTTCTGAGTTACATAAAAAGGAAAGTTTATACGAGTCAACTTATCGTCGAGAAGGGCTATATAGCAGTTATTCGCCGGCATTAGATGGCTTATAACTCTATGAATCTCCGAGTAGAAGGAGTCGCTATCTATGTTAGAGGTGGCAAGATCGGTAATCTCGAATAGAGATTTCTGCAGACGCTCGGCGCGACGTCTTTCAAACACTTCACGTTTGAGCTTGTCGTAAGCAACGCTTAACTCTTTGGTTCTTTGCTCTATTGCCTGTTCCAACTGTTCTCTATGTTCTAAACGTTCTAGCACACCGGAGAGTTGATAACTGACAAAGTGAAGCAGTTCTATCTCCATTTCGGAAAAGTTGATATCGGGAGAGTAACTCTGTACCACCAATACACCCGAAACCAAGTTATTGACTTTAATCGGCACACCTAACCAAAGGTGGCATGGCGCCCCTCTACTGACAATTTTTTTAGCGGCGATAAGCTGCTGAAAGCTTGTGTCATCACAAAGGAGTGTTTCACCTGACTTGAGCACGTATCCAGTGAGACCGCTTAACAGGGTCTCGGAAATTTCATCTATAGAATAGATTTTGTTGGGATGCGGGTCTTTTTCGTCGAGGAAAAAAGGAATATTCAATTTGTTAGAGCTTGGGTCTAACAAGGCAACGAAAAAATTATCCGCTGGAAGAAGCAAGTTTAGCGAGCGATGAACTTCTGAGAAAAACGCCTTCGGCGAATCCACATGAGCTGCTAGGTTTGAGATCTCTAACAGTAGATTTTGGGTGACTTCGGCTCGCTTGTATTTAAGAGCCAGACTCTTTAAGCGATCAATCCTTTTTTGCAGACGTTCAGCTTCACGGTGTGAATGTTGAACCAATTCTTCCCTAAACATGATTTCCGCCAATCGCTATTTATTATATGAGAGCTAGGATTTGGACTAAATTTGCACAAGAGATATAGATAGCACAAAAAAACAACAGAGCCAAGTCATTATTTTGACGTTTGACAGTTTAAATTTTGTCCTAAATGGATTCATTTGCTCAAATTAGTCAAAAGGTGAGCAAACAGACGAAAAAAATGCTTTTAACTGTAGACGGCGGGGCAAATAATTCATATTATGTGCGCCGCTAACAAGGCAGGCACCCATAGCTCAGCTGGATAGAGCGCACCCCTCCGGAGGGTGAGGCCGAGGGTTCGAATCCTTCTGGGTGCACCAGATTGAACAGAACGCCAAGTTAGTGAAAAAGTTGTTAGAAGTTGAAAGTCAGTGGTGATTGTAGCTCAGTTGGTAGAGCCCCGGATTGTGATTCCGGTTGTCGTGGGTTCGAGCCCCATCAGTCACCCCATTTCAACCCCTTATTTAGATTTTAGATAAGGCAGTTGTAAAGATACAAAGACTCGGATTCTCAATGAGAGAAAGTGCGCAGCTCGGTAGCGCATTCCGATTTACTCTTTATAAAAGAGAGTAAGAGTGGACCTGAGGGTCAGAGGTTCGAATCCTGCTTTTTATTAAAGGTAGGGCCGACCACATTCAGTTTCAATAGCAACAAATTCTCGGTGATTAGCGCAGCCCGGTAGCGCATCTGGTTTGGGACCAGAGGGTCAGAGGTTCGAATCCTCTATCACCGACCACATTTAAAGGTATTGAATCAAATTGATTTTGATTTGATATTAAAAGTAAAAATTTACGGACTCTTAATGAGTAGAAGTGCGCAGCCTGATAGCGTATCCCGATTTGAAACAAGAGTGGACCAGAAGGTCAGAGGTTCGAATCCTGCTTTTTATAAAAGATAGAGCCGACGACACTAAGTTTCAATAAACAAGTTTACGGTGATTAGCGCAGCCCGGTAGCGCATCTGGTTTGGGACCAGAGGGTCAGAGGTTCGAATCCTCTATCACCGACCACTTTACGAAAAACCTTCTGAGAAATCAGAAGGTTTTTTTCGTTTAAGCCAAAAAGATCAGAGGTTCGAATCCTCTCTTTTTATGACTGGATGGCCGACCACTTTCAAAAGCCTAATACTATAAGGGTGGAGTTCCTTCTTTAAATTCTTTTACTATATTTTCTCTGAATTCTGGGGTGTTTTCATATCCGTGAACACTCCCCCCATGCTCGATGACTGCTTTAAGCAATTCTTCTTTCGTATCAGCAGCAAGTGCTACTGAACATTTGACATCACCAGGGTAATTCCTACAGTCGATATAGTATCTAGACATAATAATTCTCCTTAAATGGTTACAACGCTAACTATAAATAAATCATCTTTTGGCAAGGAACACATCTACCTTAAATTGCTAGTGATGGATAATAAAATTCACCTTTCGTAAAAAGAGAGTCTCATTGTTCCTGTGTCATGAGGTTGAATTTAATATTAGTACAAGCTAGACGCTTTTTTTTAAAAGTGACTTATCGATCAAATTCCTGTCTATGAGGTTGTATTACAAGGCACTCTGGAGAAAAACTGGGTTTCCACCGCTATTCAACTATAAAAATCACAGCGTAATCACTACAGAGCTATCAAAATCATTACAGATTTTCCATTATGCCAGAGAAATGCGGCACCAAGTAAGACTGGCAAACTTAAGCTTGGGAATGACCCCCAAAAAATCAAGTGCATGAAAAAGACCAGCAGCATTTGCTATTGGTCTGATAAAGTCGTCAACCTATTTCTGGACGGGACATTAAGGATAGCTAGAGGATTCAAATCTTCTCTTTTTATGACTGGATGGCCGACCACTTTCGAAAATCCTTCTGAGAATTAGCAGACTTTTTTTGTTAAGCCAAAAAGATCAGAGGTTCGAATCCTGCTTTTTATAAAAGAAAAGGCCTCAGAAGTTAGCTGAGGCCTTTTTATTGATTGATAAGCGTATGGGGGCTAGATTTCTTCAACTTCCACAGGAGGATGGATATAGCCCATGTAGGCACTGGTTTTTAATGGTACGAAGCGTTCTAATTGCTGCTTCTCTTCTATACCTGTGACTATGACTTGAATATCTAACCCTCTCGCGACATTGATCAAGGCTCGACACAGTTCGCTACTATGTTCACTCTCGTCATAATAAGCGAAGGACTGGTCGAGTTTGACATAACTCGGTCTGAGAGTTTGTAAGTAGGCCATAGAGCCAAATTGGCGACCGAAGTGATCGATACCGAAGTGGGCACCATTATCGCGAATAATAGTACATAGGGCTTCACAAGAGTCTGGGTCGCTATATACGCCTGCCTCCGGAATGTCGAAACAGATCCGCTCAGAGAGGCTAGATGCGCGTAAAAAGCCATTTAACCATTCATGGAATTTGGGATCGCTTAGACTGTGGAAGGTTAAGTTAATGGCAATAGGCTCATAGTTTCTTTCGAGTAGCTTCTGAGTGGTTAGCGTTTCGATAAGGCATTTATCGAGCAGGGCACCGAGAGAAAGCAGTTCGACATAGGGCATAAACTGGCCAGCATGTACGGTTTTATCGCCGATTTCCAGCTGACAGTAGAGCTCTCTCTGGGTAATAGAATCACCGTCATTGAGGTGGACAGGTTGCCACTTAAATTTGAACTGTCGGTTGTTAATTGCATTACTTAGATGCTCACGCCATTGTTCACGAGTAAATAGCTGTTTCTCGTTGGTTTCGAACCAGTGAAACACCTTATCTTCTTTGATTGCTTTTTGAAGGGCATTATCAGTTTGAGCTAAGATATCCGATACCGACATCTGTCCAATACGTTCGGCAATACCGATAGAAAAGTTTTCATTTGGCTTACAGCCAGCTTTTGACATCTCTTGATTTATCGTGCGGATTAATGTTTGCAGATATTTACTGGTTTGCTCGTGCTCTGCGCTGGAGATTAAAAATGCAAACTCATAAGCTGAGATTCTAGCAATAACAGAGTTGGTGATAGCGTCTAAATGCTCTTTCATCTTCTGAGAAAGTAGTTTTATGGTTTCGTCTCGAACTTGGTATCCGTATTTACTATGGACTTCTTCTAGCCAGTCAAATTTTGCCATCACCAAGGCGCCACTCTTAGGCTCATTAAGCCAGCTGCTTAAGTGGCCCATCATATATTGACGGTTAGGTAAGCCTGAGACTTGATCGATCAGGTTTTTCTTTCTCAGCTCACCAACCTCTTCATCCAGGGAGTTAAAGATCTGCTTGAGTTGATCCGACATGCTATTAAAAGCGAGTACCACAGATTTCAGTTCCATGGTTTTAGGGATTTTCATGTCCGGGCCAAATTTACGCTGGGCGATATCTTGGGCATGCTCGGCTATTTCGTGCAAGGGGCGTAGAATCCAGGTGAGACCGACACGTGCACAGACTATGGCAATAAGGAAAAGCACAGAAAACACTATGATAGCGTTGGTCATGGTACGCCATAACTCGTGATAACCAAATCCCGGGTGGGCCGTTATCTCTAACCGGGCAAGTTGGATCCAGCCCGACGTAATAGTGCTCTCTTTCTTGATCGTTTCAAAAAAGTCCAGCTCGATAAACCATTGTGGTACACCTTGAATATTGACTGGGTTTTCCCACACTTGCTGTTTTCCATCGACGAGCCAGGTGAGTTTAACTTGTTGGTAGTAACCACCTTCGAAGATAACATTAATCAAGGTTTCGGCGCCGACAATATCACCCGCTTCAAGATCCGGAATTAACATGATCCCTAAAGAGTTACTGGTATTGTTGAGATCTGACTCCATCTGCTTGGTCAGAAAGTTCTGTGTCTCTGTAAACTGTACATAGCCTAGACTTGCCACTACTAATAAAAATAGGCCAAACAGCAGTGAGTATATCTGTCGAAACAGTGTCATCTTTCTAGCTACTCCAATCTTAATTTGGGTTTTCTGAGTCTTTCGACACCCAATCTATATTTGAGATCGTTCCACTTCGCCAGTTTCTTGGATGAACCAGCAAGAACGCCTCGTCCTTTTTCTTTGTTTAGCCATAGCTGTCGACCATTAAAACTGTATACCGGCAGCAAGTCTTTCCTTTGAGTCGCAGGTTTTATTCTTCTATCTAAATTGTCGAGTACCAAAGGAATAGAAGAGGGTTTCTCATAGTAAGCAAGCACCATGTGATATTGATTCACAGTGGTCGCTTTTACCATAGTAATCCTCAGCTTATCTTCAGGGATACCTAACTGAAGCAAGGTGAAATATTTTGCAATGGAGAAATCTTCACAATCGCCGCCATTGACACCAATAAACTCCATAGGGGTAGACCAATAATTACTATCACCCCAGAGCTTGATATCATCAACAAAACGAAAAAGATTGAAAAATTTATTCACCTTAGTGAGCTTCTCTCTTTCGCTGAGGCCTTGAGCCGAGTCGAGTACCTTAAACCAGGCTCTGGCCCTTTTTCCAGCTCGTTCACCATATCTCGACTCGAGAGTCGAGACGATGTGCTCTTTATTCAATGTTTGCGTGGGGGAGGCATATAGGCACGAAGCTACCAGAGCCAGTGCCACTAAGATGAATTGGCAGACCTTCTTGCATGATAATTTACGACTAAGCCTGCCTTTCATGGTGCTCTGTTAATTTCCCTATTCCACTTCTTCATCAACGGTATAGATATGCCATTTCATATCAGCCGTTGTGTCTTCTCCAGTGACTTCGGCAATAACGCGTCTATTTCGAGTTTGGGCCATATCTGTGCCACTCTCATCGACGGGACGATCGTAGCTATAACCTATCGCGGTTAGCCTATCGGATGCAATACTGTATTGTTCCGACAATAGCGAGGTCACTGCATCGGCTCTGTTTTGCGACAAGGCTAAGTTGTGATCGTAAGATCCTGTCTTACTACAGTGGCCTTCGATGGTGACATTAGTATTAGGAAATTCGTTCATGAAAATGGCTATGACTTCAACTTGTTCGTAATACATAGGGTCTATGTAGTGGGAATCGTTGGCGAATAAAATTTTCAGTTCAGAGCGTTCGTGAATGGGCTTTACCTTGCCACAACCATAGTTATCAATCGTTGCACCCATAAGGGTATCGTTACAGCGTTCGCGGGCGACGATGACACCGTCTTTGTCCAGATCGTTAAGATCCTGGAGTTGTGTCGTATTGCCATCCATGGTCACTATGCTTGAGCATGCACTTAGCAGAGTGATGGCTAACAGTGTTATGAAGGTTTTCATTAGTTTACTCCTCCTTCGTAACTACGATCGCCTTGCCATACATCTGGGCGAGTGACTCGCAGAGATTCAAGCAGTCGACCCGTAGCATTTAAAATACGGTATTCAGATAAAATTTCGTCGTATTCGGCTTCAAGATAGTCTTTACGTGCTTCGAATAGCTCATTCTCGGTGTCGAGCAGATCGAGTAAGGTGCGTTGGCCTAAATTGAATTGCTGACTGTACGCGACTTGAGTATCTTTGGCGGCGACCACATGGTCACGAATATACATTTTCTGCGGAACTAATAACTCATAAGCATTCCAGGCTAGGCTGACGCCTTCGACGACTTGACGATAAGCACGCTCGCGGATCTCCTTGGCTTCACCTATCTTGTAGCTTGCTTCTCTTTCTCTGGCACGATCTTTACCGCCCGAGAACAGGTTGTACTTTATTCTTACCATAGCAACGAGATCATTGCTGTGGCCGCCGACGTTTTGTGAAGCTAGCAGTGAAAAGCCATCTTCACCATCCAGATTATTATTCCAATTACCATCCAGTTCTAATGATAATTTTGGATAGTAATTAGATAGGGCTGAGTCACGCTCATTGACTGCGGCATTGATATCGCTACTTGCCGATTTTAATATTGGGTGATTATCTTGGGCTAACTTAACACTGGTATTAAGATCTTCCGGTATCATGTCATCATCGGGAACCGGCACAATCAGATCTTCTGGTTGCTTCTCGACCACACGCACAAACTGAGCCTTAGCATCATAGAAATTGTTCTTAGCCGAGATCAGATTGGCATTAGCCCTAGCACGACGTCCTGTGATCTGGGAGAGATCGGCAATTGAGCCTAAACCTGAGTCGGTTCTTTCTTTGATCTGTTCATAAATCTCTTGATGACTTACAAGGTTTTTCTCTGCCAGAGTGAGGACTTGCTCACTTTTGATATAGTTTACATAGACCTTAGTGACATCCAGTGCCATATCTTCTGCCGCGGCAAACAGTGCCCATTGTTCCGCACTAGCCTCGAAGCTGTATCTGTCGACTTCGCTCGAAGTATAAAAGCCATCGAACAGCATCTGTTTGATACTAAAGCCAGCTTCGCCGCGTTCTAGCTCGATAACACCTTCATCATCGACTTCACCGAGTCCTGCTTTTCTTCTTGTCGACGGGCTATTGGTCTGCTCCCAACCGTAGCCGCCGCTGATGTCTACCGTAGGCATATAACCAGCTATTGCCTGATTAACTTGCTCTTCACGGGCTTTGAAACGGTTGAAGGCGATACGTATTTCAGGATTAGTATCTAGTGTGTGCGCGACAGCTTGCTCCAGTGTTTGGCTATATGCCGAGGCTGGTAGTATCAGCGCGCCAACGGCTAACGCAAGAGCGCTGCGTTTTAACTGCCGAATAGTGCAGGTTTTCATGTTAACCCCTCCAGGTCGATTTTCTTGGGCCTAGCGTTCTCTGAGCGCCGTATCTTTAGCCCTTAAAATTGGATTAAGTATGTACTCTAGAACGGATCTTTGCCCAGTAATTACATCAACCGAAGTCAACATACCAGGTATAATCGGCATTTTAGTGCCATCGTCCTTAGTCAAACTTGATAAATCGGTTCTAACCCTTACAAGATAGAAACTGTTTCCCTCTTCGTCCTGTGTTGTATCGGCACTAATATGCTCTACAACGCCATTTAATCCCCCGTAACGGGTGAAGTCATAAGCGGTAACTTTGACTACGGCGGGCAAGCCAGGATGTAAAAATGCGATATCTTTCGGTAGTATTTTCGTTTCAATTAGCAATTGATCTTCCGATGGAACAATTTCTATGATGTCGATCCCAGGCTGGACCACTCCGCCTAATGTGTTGATATGAATGGTTTTTATGGTTCCGTTTACTGGTGATTTTATCTCTGCTTTATCCACTTTATCTTGTGCGCCGACCTGTGCCTCGTTCATTCGAGAAAGTTTGGTTTGCAGTTCGTTGAGTTGGGTTCTGGCGTCAGCCGCGAAATTTAATACGGCTTCACGCCTTTTTAATATTGCTTCATCCTGAGAAGCTTTGAGTTTAGGTCTTAATAATCTAAGAGAAGCGAGTTCACCCCGAATGTCGTTGACTACACGCTCTACTTTTATCAACTCGACTTCAGGCACGATGCCTTTATCGGCTAAGGGCTTGGTGAGTTCCAGTTCGCGGGAAACCAGCTGGTAACTTCTCGAAAGTGTGTCTATTTTTGACGCTAATTCTTTAGACTCTTGTTGTTTCTGCTGGATCTGGCGGGCTAAAATTTCCAGTTGATTAATCAGGCTATCCAATCGGCCTGTATATTCATTAGACTGACGTTGAATCAAGGCGGGTTCCTCCTTGATTAATTCTCCGGAAAATTGCAGTGGCCTTGGGGTTATCTTGACCTGCTCTCTCCAGTCGACAGACATGCTGGTGATCGTGATGCTGGATAATTCGGACGATAAACGAACCACGTTGGCTTGCAGGCTATATACCTCCTGAGCTTGCTGTTCATAGTCAGAGCGAAAACGAGTGTCATCGATGCGCATTAAGGCTTGGCCTTTAGTAACCATCATGCCTTCTTTGACATACATCTCCTGCATGATGCCGCCATCAAGACTCTGAATTACCTGGATTTGTGAGGAGGGGATGACTTTCCCCATGCCTGTGGTGACCTGATCCAACTCGGAAAAATAGGCCCAGAGCAGAAAGCAAACCCCCATGGCCGCGAGCGACCAAATGATTAACCTGTGGCTAGTTGGCGCATCGGTCATCATGGCGCCGTATACGTCATCGACCATCTCTAAATCTTGGGTAGTCAGATGCTTACTCATTTTTGGCTCCTGAGAGTAAGCCTTTACTCAGTTTATCTAATACCTCGTCTTTAGGACCATCTGCAATGACATGGCCTCGGTCCAGTACTATGATGCGATCCACAAGTTTAAGCAGGTGCATCTTATGGGTGATAATCAGTAAGGTTCTATCGCGGCTGACATTCTGCATCGCACGAATGAATTGCTTCTCGGCTCTGGCATCCAGGCTGGCCGTGGGTTCATCCATTAGCAGCACAGGAGGATCATTCAAGGTTGCTCTGGCTAACGCGACAGTCTGCCTCTGACCACGGGAGAGGGATTGACCGCCTTCGCCAACCTGTTGATCTAGGCCTTCGGTCTCCAGATCGGTAAACAGATTGATTCCGGACAGCTGTACCGCCCTAATGAGTTGATGTTCGGATACCTGTCTGGTACCAAACAAGATGTTATCTCTTATTGAACCATGGAACAGGGTGATATCCTGAGGTAGGTAGCCAAAGTTCCTACGAAGGTCGGTGGGATGTATTTGAGCCGAATCTAACCCATCATACCTAAGGCTTCCTTTTGTCGGCTGGTATAGGCCTACAAGCATCTTAGCCAGGGTACTCTTGCCTGAGCCATTACGACCAATGATAGCTATGCGTTCACCGGGTTTGATGTTGAGTGACATGGTGTGCAGCACAGGCTTCTCAGATCCAGGATAGGAGAAGCTGATATGGTCGGCATTGATCTGGCCTTCCAGGCGCTGACGGCTGACAAGATGCCCTTTGTTTTCAAACTCATCTTCCTGCGCCATGATCTCATTTAGCTGACGCAAAGCGCTGGCGGTGTGGTTGCCTCGGGTCATCAAGCCTGCTAATTGTGCCATCGGAGAGATTGCACGGCTCGATAAGATAACCGCAGCTATAATGCCACCCATAGATATCGCATTATCTGCGACTCGGTAAACACCCAAGATAACCACACACACGACTGAAAGTTGTACGGTGAAATTGGCCAGGTTAGTCACAGAGGTTGATAACTTTTTCGATTTTAACTGCCAGTTTGCCGTATGACCTATCATCTGTTGCCAGCTCTTCTGAACCAGGCCTTCGGCGCCACTGGATTTGATTGACTCCAGAGAAGCTAGGGATTCAATAAGGTGGCCATGTTTGAGGCTGGAGAATTTATTACTCTCTTCTATCGCGGCTTTCAGTTTAGGCTGTACGATTAAGGTATAACCGATAATGATGATACTGCCTATTAGCGGGATAATTGCGAGATCACCGGCCACAACGTAGATAATGATCATAAAGAAGATAGCGAAGGGTAGATCCACCAGAGTCGTAATCGTCGCAGAGGTTAAAATTTCTCGAATGCTATCAAATTCACCCAGTTGTTTAGCCATACCACCTACACTCGGTGAGCGCTTCTCTAATGGAATGCCAATGGCTTTAGCAAACAGTCGTGAGGAGACGATGATATCGACCTTCTTACCTGCGACGTCGATAAGATAAGCTCTTAGTTGCCGCATGATAAGATCAAACACATAAGCAATTCCTGCGCCTATGGCCAAGACCCACAGAGACTCGAATGCTAGGTTAGGCACCACTTTATCGTAGACATTCATGATAAAGAGAGGCGAAACCAGGGCGAATATATTAACCAATACCGAGGCGATCAACGCATCTCGATAGATAGGCGCAGAATCTTTAAGGGTCTGTAACAACCAGTGGCTGCTAGTGTCATGCTGGTGAACATCGAAACCCATATCGCCGCGGTATTGTTGTTTAACCAGAAACAAGTAACCGACATAGATCGCTTCTAACTCTTCTATGGATAAGACCTGTTCACCACCAGTTTCAGGCAGCTGAATCACGGCTCTGTCTTTATCGAAATCTATCTCCCTGAGCAGGCAGGCTTTCTTATCTTTAAGCAGCAAGATACAAGGTAAGAAGATCGGCGATACTTGATCTAGGCCCTTACGGGTTAATTTTGCCGTTAAGCCCGCACGGCCAGCGGCTTGGGGAACCAGATCAGGTGTTAGGACACTAGAGGATAAGGGGAGCCCTGCCGCCAGCGATTCGCTGGAGCATGGGCTACCGAAATATTCAGTAAGTAGGACTAAACTGTCTAGCAAGGGGTCGACAGAGACTCTTTGTGACGCAGAGACTGTCCATTGCTCAGTTTTATGAGAAGCAGTTACAGGCACCTAAAACTTATCCTTAAGAATTATGCTAAGAATTTATTGCATTTGTATTATGAAATTATTAATCATAATGACCTATATTACTATAGGCCATTGTTAGATTTAATTTTTATTTAAGGAATTAGGTGCTGGATTTGTTCATCTTGTTGTGAGTTAGACTCCGATCCTGAATTATAGGCAAACGCTGTTGAGCTAGACGATGCAGAAGCTTGATTATCTATGATCAGAGCACCATCACCATTGTTACCGAGCAAACCATTAATTATTGCTTCATCAGTCGCACCATATGCCGTGGATAGGTCGACACCATCGAGAACGATTAGTTGATCGACATTACCATCATGATTCGCATCAATTTCGATCGTCGTCGTACCATTATTCACAGTGAAATGCAGGTACTGACCCAGATTACCGGCATTTTCACCTTGTAATAGGTCACTAAGGTCTAGCTTATCTTCTCCGAGATTGAAGTCGGTAATGTGATCGGTTCCCGTAGAGCCTGCAGACCAAACAAAGGTATCGGCACCTATGTCATTTGTATTCGTTCCACCAGTCAGTGTATCGTCACCGAGTCCGCCAATAAGGATATCATCACCTAGACCCCCGATAAGGACATCGTTACCGCCTTGGCCGAAGAGGAGATCATTTCCTTCCCCGCCATAGATTGTATCTGCGCCGTCATCGGTGCGAGACACATCGAATACTCCTGGGTTTGCTGTGACAAATTCATGGACATCTTGCACTGAAACATCTGCAAGGTTCTGGCTGGTCTCTTGAGCTACGTACTTTTGTAGTGCCGTATAACCTTGGCCTTCGATATTATCGAATTTAACCAAGTCGCCGAAGATGATGTCATTACCAGCTGCTGCGTCGACGGTATCATCGCCTTGAATCAGTGTTTGCTCTGAACCCAGAATGATGTTGGCGAGATCGGATGCATTGATATTGGCATGAGCCTGACCATCTGAGTCATATGGAATCAAATCATCTAAATCAATTCCACTGCCAATACCGATGGCTTCAACTTCAGATACGGTATTGAGAACAGAAAATGCAGCTAATGCTTGCGCTTCAGCTTCTGCATCTGACCCATTGGTTATCAGGCTAACAACATAGTTCCCATTAGCATCCTCTTTTAAGGCGCCTTGCAAGCTGCTCTTCCACTGGCTGCCATCTTTATACCAATAGTTTACATTGCCGTATTCATCTACGATCACTTTACCTGCATGTACAAGTTCTTGGCCTGGAACGTAATCTGAAAGTAAGTCTGATAAATGCTTATCATTTTGGGATCCTGATGGATTGTAAACCCAAACATTATCCGGTGAGGTGTCGACAACATAGTTGTTGGTTTCACCATCGGTGATGAAGTAAGTAAGATTAGTACCATCGTTTGACGCAGCTTCACCGTTGTTAAACCATTCTGTGACAACTTCAAATGCAGCTTCATAGTTCGTTCTGCCACCGCTATAGATGGTATCAAGTGCACCTTCTAAGTTGGAGATAGCATTTGAATCAGATAAATCAACTGAAACATTAACTTTAGTGCCGGTATCGAAATCGACGAGCAGAATGTTTACCACACCGGCATGAGCACCAGCAGCGCTAGCCTTGAGAGTATTGAATACCTCCAAAAGCTGAGCTTTTGCGGTATTGACATTACTGCTTCCCATGCTGCCAGATGAATCAAGAATAAAGGCGATATTGTAGTTTTCACCTTCAACAACTTGAATACCCGTGGAATCACTGACAATGACGTCATGGTTTTCTGTGCCTGTAATATTGTCATCGCCATATGAGCCATTGTCTTGGGCATAGTCGCGCAATGAAATGTTTAGCGGTACTGAACTTGTCTCGGAATCATTATTGCTGAACTCAGTGCTAGTTACGCTAACGGTTAAGGCAAACTCTAAATCGCCAGCATAATCTTCTTCTACTTGAAGTTTTAGATCGTTTAGCTCAGCAGTCGTTAGTGTCCAACTACCGTTACCATTATTGACTCCAGCTGATAGATAAACGCCATTTGGTACGCCGCTAATAGTTACTTCCGATAGGGTTTCACTTCCATCGTTATCGGTTAAAGCAACGTCAATATCCAGTGGGATTTCTTTAAGCTGTACTTGAGTCAGAGAGCCATCAGGACCAACGACATAAACGCTGTCAGCAAATATCAGACGCTCAACTTGATAAAGGTGGTCACCCGCATCTAAGTTTGTTGTATTGACCGAGCTGGCATCAACTCCTCGACTATCATTGATTAGTAGATACGGCGTTACTGAATGATCAAAGTGATTAGTTATGGTGTAGTCGGCAAAGTTACCCGAGTAGATGGCTGTATCAGTTCCTGAACCACCGTAGATAGAGTCATTTTGCCCGCCGCCGATGAAGATGTCATCACCTGCATTGCCATGCAATGAGTCAGCTTGTGCGCCGCCAATTAATATATCGTTGCCAGTGCCCCCACTGAGTGAGTTTTGAGCATTCTCACTACCTTCAATGAATGAGTTCTCATTCCCAGAGACTGCATGTTGGCCAGCTAATACCGCCTCGATATTAGTGCCAAACACCACATCATTAACTTGAACACTAGCTGGAACACTGGTATCCATCGGAGTCTTATCAATCCAAACCAAGTCGCCAGCAGATGCTGATAGAACTGGTGCATCAGCGTCTGCTGTAATATTAATAGTAACGGTAGAGGCATTACTATCGGTTGTTCCGTCTGTCGCAACATAATCAAATTCAGCCAGTGCGTCACCACGGTTACCTATACTACCTTGATTACCATCGGCCTGATCGTCATTTGGAACAAATCGGACTTGGCCTGCATCAAACATAGCAGAGCTTAATAGCATACCAACCGCAACAGCCTCCCAAGAGCCATTGTTGAGATACTGTAAGCTACCATTGGCGGCGTTTGGAAGGTTTGTTGTTCTAATCGATAGGTTAGCTTTCGCCGTATCTGTGTCACTGACGTTGAAGTCACTCCACTGCAAGATAAGCGCTGTATCCTCAGTGCCTTGAACTGAACCATCAATTGTTATAGGAGCGGCATCGACATGAGGTGTGATAGCAAAGTGACCCGTTACACTGTCACCGTCACCATCAGTAGCTACAACATTGAAGTCTATCTGACTGTCAGATGGGCTTTGCATCGCCTGGTATTGATAAAACTCCCACTGGCCAGTCGCTGGGGTGAATTCGACTTTAAAAATAAGCTCACCAGAGGCCGTTTGTCCCAGCATGGTATTATCAGACTGAGTCATTAGAATCGTTTCACCACTTGCAGTCAGCAGAGCATTTTCATCACTCCCCGTAAATACAAGTGAGCCAAAACCATCGGCTCCCCAATGAGTATCGACTTCTCCGGATGCATAACCAATGGCTTGTGCATCGGTACCGAGGAATTCGATAGACTTGATTGTTATATCGCTATTGTCACCGTGTGCGGCATTGAACCCATTATCGGTTGACTTGATTACTAGCTGATCGAAGCCCCCCTGGAGCACCTCAAAGACTGCGGCATAGTTACCATCTGATGCATCCGAGCTAAATGTTTGTGTTGCGATTAGCTGGCCATCTCGATAAAACTCAACCACGCCAACTTCAAGCTCCCCACCAAACATATTGGCAAACTCAATGTTAACGCCATAAGCCACGGTACCTGGATCTAATGTGATGATTATCTCTTCGGAGGCTTCTGAACCATCGGCAAACTTACGGAAATCTACTTCGTTGGAGATATTGTGGTAAGGGGATCCTACACTGTTAACGCCAATGCCATTACTGGTACTGTTGACGCTGGCATCAATCAATGTTGAATCTGTAGAAGATGTGAATCCTCGAGCTGTAATAGTGAAACCATCAAAATCAATAGAGCTAGAGTTACCACTTTGACCAGTGAGCGAGAATTCACCAATAAGACTATCTGGAATATCTATGTCGGTAACAACTTCTGCAGCTGAATCGGTAATCTCCGGAGCATCATCCTCAATCGTAACGGTAAAGTTTCCGTTGGTTATAGAGCCATTCCCATCATCGACTGAAATGCCGAAGTCTAATGATATGTTGTCTTCACTAGTTGCATTTGTGTGATCGACTGGAGCCAGTAAGGTTACATCGTAGCCCCAATCTCCAGGTGTATTACCTGCAGGAGCCGTAAGCACTACAGACATCACTTCAAGGTAAGAGTTTTCACCTGAAGTACCAATGAAACCTGTAAGAGTTTGTGAACCTGCATCCCAAGACCACTGAACCGTTATGCCGCCGGAAGTTAGTGGAGAAGTAGGACCTGACAAGGCGACAGTCAGCGTATCACCATCAACATCTTCAATACTGATAATACCACTTGCAGCAATAGCATTCGTCGTATCTGTATCACCAGTGTCATCAACTAGGCCATCAGTGAGGCCCTCTTCTGAGACTCGAGCATTGGTAGTTGTTGTGATGTCAGCCGGGTCGTTGGCGCCGACAATGGTGATGATCACGTTGTGTGAGGCGGTGCCATCGGCACTGGTCACTGTGATGGTGCGGGTCAGCGTCTGGCCGTCAGTCAGTGACTGCACATCGGCGTGGCTGTTATTTAGGGTGTAACTCCAGTTGCCGTCAGCGTCGATGCTAAAGCTACCGTAGTTGCCATCGGCCACATCAGATTGTACCTGGAATACCGCTTCGCCGCTGTCGACGTCGGTGACGGTCAAGCTGCCAGAGACCATTTCAACGGTCACTGCATCGGTATCGGTTGCACCATCTTCAGTGACGGTACCGGCATCGCTATCGCCCTGGCCGACGGTGATGTCAGCCGGGTCGTTGGCACCGACAATGGTGATGATCACGTTGTGTGAGGCGGTGCCATCGGCACTGGTCACTGTGATGGTACGGGTCAGCGTCTGGCCGTCAGTCAGTGACTGCACATCTGCATGGTCGTTATTAAGTGTGTAAGTCCAGTTGCCGTCAGCGTCGATGCTAAAGCTACCGTAGTTGCCATCGGCGACATCAGTTTGTACCTGGAATACCGCTTCGCCGCTGTCGACGTCGGTGACGGTCAAGCTGCCAGAGACCGATTCAACAGTATCGACATCGGTATCGGTTGCGCCATCTTCAGTGACGGTACCGGCATCGCTATCGCCCTGGCCGACGGTGATGTCAGCCGGGTCGTTGGCGCCGACAATGGTGATGATCACGTTGTGTGAGGCGGTGCCATCGGCACTGGTCACTGTGATGGTACGGGTCAGCGTCTGGCCGTCAGTCAGTGACTGCACATCTGCATGGTCGTTATTAAGTGTGTAAGTCCAGTTGCCGTCAGCGTCGATGCTAAAGCTACCGTAGTTGCCATCGGCGACATCAGATTGTACCTGGAATACCGCTTCGCCAGTATCCACATCGGTGACGGTCAAGCTGCCAGAGACCATTTCAACGGTCACTGCATCGGTATCGGTTGCGCCATCTTCAGTGACGGTGCCGGCATCGCTATCGCCTTGGCCAACGGTGATGTCAGCCGGGTCGTTGGCACCGACAATGGTGATGATCACGTTGTGTGAGGCGGTGCCATCGGCACTGGTCACTGTGATGGTACGGGTCAGCGTCTGGCCGTCAGTCAGTGACTGAACATCGGCGTGGTCGTTATTAAGTGTGTAAGTCCAGTTGCCGTCAGCGTCGATGCTAAAGCTACCATAGTTGCCATCGGCGACATCAGATTGTACCTGGAATACCGCTTCGCCAGTATCGACATCGGTGACGGTCAAGCTGCCAGAGACCATTTCAACGGTATCGACATCGCTGTCAGTCAGACCATCTTCAGTGACGGTACCGGCATCGCTATCGCCCTGGCCGACGGTGATGTCAGCCGGGTCGTTGGCGCCGACAATGGTGATGATCACGTTGTGTGAGGCGGTGCCATCGGCACTGGTCACTGTGATGGTACGGGTCAGCGTCTGGCCGTCAGTCAGTGACTGCACATCGGCGTGGTCGTTATTAAGTGTGTAACTCCAGTTGCCGTCAGCGTCGATGCTAAAGCTACCGTAGTTGCCATCGGCGACATCAGATTGTACCTGGAATACCGCTTCGCCAGTATCCACATCGGTGACGGTCAAGCTGCCAGAGACCATTTCAACGGTCACTGCATCGGTATCGGTTGCGCCATCTTCAGTGACGGTGCCGGCATCGCTATCGCCTTGGCCAACGGTGATGTCAGCCGGGTCGTTGGCACCGACAATGGTGATGATCACGTTGTGTGAGGCGGTGCCATCGGCACTGGTCACTGTGATGGTACGGGTCAGCGTCTGGCCGTCAGTCAGTGACTGCACATCTGCATGGTCGTTATTAAGTGTGTAACTCCAGTTGCCGTCAGCGTCGATGCTAAAGCTACCGTAGTTGCCATCGGCCACATCAGATTGTACCTGGAATACCGCTTCGCCAGTATCGACATCGGTGACGGTCAAGCTGCCAGAGACCATTTCAACGGTCACTGCATCGGTATCGGTTGCGCCATCTTCAGTGACGGTACCGGCATCGCTATCGCCCTGGCCGACGGTGATGTCAGCCGGGTCGTTGGCGCCGACAATGGTGATGATCACGTTGTGTGAGGCGGTGCCATCGGCACTGGTCACTGTGATGGTACGGGTCAGCGTCTGGCCGTCAGTCAGTGACTGCACATCGGCGTGGTCGTTATTAAGTGTGTAACTCCAGTTGCCGTCAGCGTCGATGCTAAAGCTACCATAGTTGCCATCGGCGACATCAGATTGTACCTGGAATACCGCTTCGCCAGTATCCACATCGGTGACGGTCAAGCTGCCAGAGACCATTTCAACGGTCACTGCATCGGTATCGGTTGCGCCATCTTCAGTGACGGTGCCGGCATCGCTATCGCCTTGGCCAACGGTGATGTCAGCCGGGTCGTTGGCACCGACAATGGTGATGATCACGTTGTGTGAGGCGGTGCCATCGGCACTGGTCACTGTGATGGTACGGGTCAGCGTCTGGCCGTCAGTCAGTGACTGCACATCTGCATGGTCGTTATTAAGTGTGTAACTCCAGTTGCCGTCAGCGTCGATGCTAAAGCTACCGTAGTTGCCATCGGCCACATCAGATTGTACCTGGAATACCGCTTCGCCAGTATCGACATCGGTGACGGTCAAGCTGCCAGAGACCATTTCAACGGTCACTGCATCGGTATCGGTTGCGCCATCTTCAGTGACGGTGCCGGCATCGCTATCGCCTTGGCCAACGGTGATGTCAGCCGGGTCGTTGGCGCCGACAATGGTGATGATCACGTTGTGTGAGGCGGTGCCATCGGCACTGGTCACTGTGATGGTACGGGTCAGCGTCTGGCCGTCAGTCAGTGACTGCACATCGGCGTGGTCGTTATTAAGGTGTAACTCCAGTTGCCGTCAGCGTCGATGCTAAAGCTACCGTAGTTGCCATCGGCGACATCAGTTTGTACCTGGAATACCGCTTCGCCGCTGTCGACGTCGGTGACGGTCAAGCTGCCAGAGACCATTTCAACGGTATCGACATCGCTGTCAGTCGCCATCTTCAGTGACGGTGCCGGCATCGCTATCGCCTTGGCCAACGGTGATGTCAGCCGGGTCGTTGGCGCCGACAATGGTGATGATCACGTTGTGTGAGGCGGTGCCATCGGCACTGGTCACTGTGATGGTACGGGTCAGCGTCTGGCCGTCAGTCAGTGACTGCACATCTGCATGGTCGTTATTAAGGTGTAACTCCAGTTGCCGTCAGCGTCGATGCTAAAGCTACCGTAGTTGCCATCGGCACATCAGATTGTACCTGGAATACCGCTTCGCCAGTATCGACATCGGTGACGGTCAAGCTGCCAGAGACCATTTCAACGGTATCGACATCGCTGTCAGTCAGACCATCTTCAGTGACGGTGCCGGCATCGCTATCGCCCTGGCCGACGGTGATGTCAGCCGGGTCGTTGGCGCCGACAATGGTGATGATCACGTTGTGTGAGGCGGTGCCATCGGCACTGGTCACTGTGATGGTACGGGTCAGCGTCTGGCCGTCAGTCAGTGACTGCACATCTGCATGGTCGTTATTAAGTGTGTAAGTCCAGTTGCCGTCAGCGTCGATGCTAAAGCTACCGTAGTTGCCATCGGCGACATCAGATTGTACCTGGAATACCGCTTCGCCAGTATCCACATCGGTGACGGTCAAGCTGCCAGAGACCATTTCAACGGTCACTGCATCGGTATCGGTTGCGCCATCTTCAGTGACGGTGCCGGCATCGCTATCGCCTTGGCCAACGGTGATGTCAGCCGGGTCGTTGGCGCCGACAATGGTGATGATCACGTTGTGTGAGGCGGTGCCATCGGCACTGGTCACTGTGATGGTACGGGTCAGCGTCTGGCCGTCAGTCAGTGACTGCACATCTGCATGGTCGTTATTAAGTGTGTAAGTCCAGTTGCCGTCAGCGTCGATGCTAAAGCTACCGTAGTTGCCATCGGCGACATCAGATTGTACCTGGAATACCGCTTCGCCAGTATCCACATCGGTGACGGTCAAGCTGCCAGAGACCATTTCAACGGTCACTGCATCGGTATCGGTTGCGCCATCTTCAGTGACGGTGCCGGCATCGCTATCGCCTTGGCCAACGGTGATGTCAGCCGGGTCGTTGGCACCGACAATGGTGATGATCACGTTGTGTGAGGCGGTGCCATCGGCACTGGTCACTGTGATGGTACGGGTCAGCGTCTGGCCGTCAGTCAGTGACTGCACATCTGCATGGTCGTTATTAAGTGTGTAAGTCCAGTTGCCGTCAGCGTCGATGCTAAAGCTACCGTAGTTGCCATCGGCGACATCAGATTGTACCTGGAATACCGCTTCGCCAGTATCCACATCGGTGACGGTCAAGCTGCCAGAGACCATTTCAACGGTCACTGCATCGGTATCGGTTGCGCCATCTTCAGTGACGGTGCCGGCATCGCTATCGCCTTGGCCAACGGTGATGTCAGCCGGGTCGTTGGCACCGACAATGGTGATGATCACGTTGTGTGAGGCGGTGCCATCGGCACTGGTCACTGTGATGGTACGGGTCAGCGTCTGGCCGTCAGTCAGTGACTGACATCGGCGTGGTCGTTATTAAGTGTGTAAGTCCAGTTGCCGTCAGCGTCGATGCTAAAGCTACCATAGTTGCCATCGGCGACATCAGATTGTACCTGGAATACCGCTTCGCCAGTATCGACATCGGTGACGGTCAAGCTGCCAGAGACCATTTCAACGGTCACTGCATCGGTATCGGTTGCGCCATCTTCAGTGACGGTGCCGGCATCGCTATCGCCTTGGCCAACGGTGATGTCAGCCGGGTCGTTGGCACCGACAATGGTGATGTTCACGTTGTGTGAGGCGGTGCCATCGGCACTGGTCACTGTGATGGTACGGGTCAGCGTCTGGCCGTCAGTCAGTGACTGCACATCTGCATGGTCGTTATTAAGTGTGTAACTCCAGTTGCCGTCAGCGTCGATGCTAAAGCTACCATAGTTGCCATCGGCGACACAGTTTGTACCTGGAAGACCGCTTCGCCAGTATCCACGTCGGTGACGGTCAAGCTGCCTGAAACCATTTCAACGGTCACTGCATCGGTATCGGTTGCGCCATCTTCAGTGACGGTACCGGCATCGCTATCGCCCTGGCCGACGGTGATGTCAGCCGGGTCGTTGGCACCACAATGGTGATGATCACGTTGTGTGAGGCGGTGCCATCGGCACTGGTCACTGTGATGGTACGGGTCAGCGTCTGGCCGTCAGTCAGTGACTGCACATCTGCATGGTCGTTATTAAGTGTGTAACTCCAGTTGCCGTCAGCGTCGATGCTAAAGCTACCATAGTTGCCATCGGCGACATCAGATTGTACCTGGAATACCGCTTCGCCGCTGTCGACGTCGGTGACGGTCAAGCTGCCAGAGACCATTTCAACGGTCACTGCATCGGTATCGGTTGCGCCATCTTCAGTGACGGTGCCGGCATCGCTATCGCCCTGGCCGACGGTGATGTCAGCCGGGTCGTTGGCGCCGACAATGGTGATGATCACGTTGTGTGAGGCGGTGCCATCGGCACTGGTCACTGTGATGGTACGGGTCAGCGTCTGGCCGTCAGTCAGTGACTGCACATCTGCATGGTCGTTATTAAGTGTGTAAGTCCAGTTGCCGTCAGCATCAATGCTAAAGCTACCATAGTTGCCATCGGCCACATCAGATTGTACCTGGAATACCGCTTCGCCAGTATCCACATCGGTGACGGTCAAGCTGCCAGAGACCATTTCAACGGTATCGACATCGCTGTCAGTCAGACCATCTTCAGTGACGGTACCGGCATCGCTATCGCCCTGGCCGACGGTGATGTCAGCCGGGTCGTTGGCGCCGACAATGGTGATGATCACGTTGTGTGAGGCGGTGCCATCGGCACTGGTCACTGTGATGGTACGGGTCAGCGTCTGGCCGTCAGTCAGTGACTGCACATCGGCGTGGCTGTTATTTAGGGTGTAACTCCAGTTGCCGTCAGCGTCGATGCTAAAGCTACCGTAGTTGTCATCGGCGACATCAGTTTGTACCTGGAATACCGCTTCGCCGCTGTCTACGTCGGTGACGGTCAAGCTGCCAGAGACCATTTCAACGGTCACTGCATCGGTATCGGTTGCGCCATTTTCAGTGACGGTGCCGGCATCGCTATCGCCTTGGCCAACGGTGATGTCAGCCGGGTCGTTGGCGCCGACAATGGTGATGATCACGTTGTGTGAGGCGGTGCCATCGGCACTGGTCACTGTGATGGTACGGGTCAGCGTCTGGCCGTCAGTCAGTGACTGCACATCTGCATGGCTGTTATTTAGGGTGTAAGTCCAGTTGCCGTCAGCGTCGATGCTAAAGCTACCGTAGTTGCCATCGGCGACATCAGTTTGTACCTGGAATACCGCTTCGCCAGTATCCACATCGGTGACGGTCAAGCTGCCAGAGACCATTTCAACGGTCACTGCATCGGTATCGGTTGCGCCATTTTCAGTGACGGTGCCGGCATCGCTATCGCCTTGGCCAACGGTGATGTCAGCCGGGTCGTTGGCGCCGACAATGGTGATGATCACGTTGTGTGAGGCGGTGCCATCGGCACTGGTCACTGTGATGGTGCGGGTCAGCGTCTGGCCGTCAGTCAGTGACTGCACATCTGCATGGTCGTTATTAAGTGTGTAACTCCAGTTGCCGTCAGCGTCGATGCTAAAGCTACCATAGTTGCCATCGGCGACATCAGATTGTACCTGGAATACCGCTTCGCCAGTATCGACATCGGTGACGGTCAAGCTGCCAGAGACCATTTCAACGGTATCGACATCGCTGTCAGTCAGACCATCTTCAGTGACGGTACCGGCATCGCTATCGCCCTGGCCGACGGTGATGTCAGCCGGGTCGTTGGCGCCGACAATGGTGATGATCACGTTGTGTGAGGCGGTGCCATCGGCACTGGTCACTGTGATGGTACGGGTCAGCGTCTGGCCGTCAGTCAGTGACTGCACATCTGCATGGTCGTTATTAAGTGTGTAACTCCAGTTGCCGTCAGCGTCGATGCTAAAGCTACCGTAGTTGCCATCGGCGACATCAGTTTGTACCTGGAATACCGCTTCGCCGCTGTCGACGTCGGTGACGGTCAAGCTGCCAGAGACCATTTCAACGGTATCGACATCGCTGTCAGTCAGACCATCTTCAGTGACGGTACCGGCATCGCTATCGCCTTGGCCGACGGTGATGTCAGCCGGGTCGTTGGCGCCTGTTATTGTTATTGTTAAAGTCTGTGTTAGCGACTCAACACCATCAGTTGCCGTATAAGTGAAAGTGACATCGGCAGTGGTTCCTGCCGCTAAGGCTTCAGCTAGTACGCCATTGGCCACAAAGCTGTAGCTACCATCGGCGTTCATGGTGAGCGTGCCGTACTCGTTCACCACTATACCCGCTGCGCCATCGGCAACAGCAGTGGCTGCACCTGTAGTGCCAGAGAGGATCCCTGTGACAGTAAGTTCATCGCTGCTATCAACATCAGTGTCATTACTGAGCACACCGTTATCGGTGTTGACGGTGAGGGTGGCGTTCTCATCGACATCACTGATATCTGCTACTAAGACTGGTGCGTCATTTTCTGGCGTTACTGTGATAGTTAGAGTCGCAGTTTCACCTGTATTCGTCGTATATGTAACGATCGGTGCTACACCATTCCAATTGTCCCATGGCATGAATGAGTAACTGCCATCAGCTTCCATAGAGAAGACACCACTGAAAAGCTCCATACCTTCACCAGCAAGGTAAACTGTTGGGTCGTCTCCGATGGTGAAGCTTACTACTTCAGTGTTTTCACTTTCATCGTTTGTCAGAACATTACCAGTTGCTGTAACCTCCTCATTGACAGAGTTTGTATCATTGGCCGTATCTGTATTGTCATCATTGACGACTATGGTGAGTGTCGCTGATTCGCCGGTATTAGTCGTGTAAGTAATTACCGGGACATCGCCATTCCAGTTTTCCCAAGGAGTAAATGTATAGCTACCGTCTGCATTAAGCTCTAGCGTACCGCTAGTAAGCTCAACGCCTTCACCAGTTTGGTAGACTGCATTGCTGCCTTCAACGGTAAAGCTTACAACGCTAAGCGCATCATCGACATCTACATCGTTATCAAGCACGTTGCCCGTTGCGACAGTGTCTTCATCGATAGTCTTGCTGTCATTGGCGAGTACACTTGGATCATTGACTGGCGTGACCTCTAAGGTCAGAGTCGCGGTAGAGTCGGTATTGGTTGTATAAGTGATGACAGGAACTGAGCCGTTCCAATTTTCATTTGGCGTGAAGGTATAGGTGCCATCTTCATTGATGACCAGTGTGCCGCCTTCAAGCTGTACTGTTGTACCAGCGGTGTGGGTTTCACCATTTACTTCGAAGCTAACCACAGACAGATTATTGTCGATGTCTGAGTCGTTATCTAATACGTTGCCTGTTGCCACGCTATCTTCGTCGATAGTGTTGCTGTCATTAGCGAGTACACTCGGGTCATCAACTGGCGTGACCTCTAAGGTCAGAGTGGCTGTAGAACCTGTATTGGTTGTATAAGTGATGACAGGAACTGAGCCGTTCCAATTTTCATTTGGCGTGAAGGTATAGGTGCCATCTTCGTTGATGACCAGTGTGCCACCTTCAAGTTCGACGGTAGTGCCTGCAGTGTGAGTTTCACCATTTAGTTCGAAGCTAACCACAGACAGATCATTGTCGATGTCTGAGTCGTTATCTAATACGTTGCCTGTTGCCACGCTATCTTCGTCGATAGTGTTGCTGTCATTGGCGAGTACACTTGGATCATTGACTGGCGTGACCTCTAAGGTCAGAGTCGCGCTAGAGTCGGTATTGGTTGTATAAGTGATGACAGGAACTGAGCCGTTCCAATTTTCATTTGGCGTGAAGGTATAGGTGCCATCTTCATTGATGACCAGTGTGCCGCCTTCAAGCTGTACTGTTGTACCAGCGGTGTGGGTTTCACCATTTACTTCGAAGCTAACCACAGACAGATCATTGTCGATGTCTGAGTCGTTATCTAATACGTTGCCTGTTGCCACGCTATCTTCGTTGATAGTGTTGCTGTCATTAGCTAGTACACTTGGGTCATCGACAGGCGTGACCTCTAAGGTTAGTGTCGCGGTAGAGCCAGTATTAGTTGTATAAGTGATAACAGGAAGAGTGCCATTCCAGTTACTCTCAGGGGTGAAAGAGTAGCTACCGTCTTCGTTGATGACGACAAATCCACCTTCAACACTGACAAAGACTCCGGCGTCATATGTAATACCGTCAATCTGAAAACTTACTACTGTAAGGTCATCATCAACATCTGAATCATTATCGAGTACGTTACCTGTCGCTGTTTCACCTTCATTGATCGTGTTTGAATCATTATTAACAATACTAGGATCATCAACAGCGATGACGTTTAGCGTCAACGTGGCAGTTGAGCCTGTATTAGTTGTGTAGGTGATGACAGGGACTGTGCCGTTCCAGTTTTCATTTGGCGCGAAGGTATAAGTGCCATCTTCATTGATGACTAGTGATCCACCTTCTAGTTGAATCGTTGTGCCTGCTGTGTAATTTTCGCCGTCAACTTCGAAGCTGACGACAGACAGGTCATCATCTATGTCTGAATCGTTATCTAATACATTGCCTGTCGCGACGCCATCTTCATCGATAGTGTTGGTGTCGTCAGCTAATATGGACTCGACATCATAGTTTTCTGATGTATTAGCAGTACCTTGTGCTCCGCCAGCTCCAAAGCCATATACAACAGCCTCTATAACTGTATCTGGGTCATTAACTAGCTCAGATCCTGCAACTTCAATCGAGAAGGTGCCGTCGGCATTCATCTCTGTCTGATAGGTTTGACCATTAATCGTGATAATGACTATACCGACAGTAATAGAGGCATCTGCCGAAACTGTACCAGTGACAGTAATGGTCTGATTGCCCTCTGCATCGGTAATTAAGTTATCACCCGTAATTGGATCGATATCTATGCTTACCGCTGTATTGGAAGGGCCATCATTATCGAAGATTCGCAGTGTACCTTGGGCGTCGACGAGAGCCGCATTTACTGGGTCGGTCAGGTTGACAATTGCAAACTCAGGGCTGTCTTCGATGATTAAATCATCAACAATCGGCACAGTGATATAGGCGGTTGTTTCACCCGGAAGGAAGGTTACTGTGCCAGATACAGCGATGAAATCTTCGCCAAATAGTGCTGACAGCTCTTCTGTACTGTAGTTAACGGTGATTGTTTCTGTGCTTGCCTCGCTCAATGTGAGGGTAAATACTGCGTTTTCCATCCCTTCAATCACGATAACATAATCAATATCTATCTGGGGGAGGCCTGAACCATCGGCATCATTGTCAAAAATGGCAAATTGCAGTGTTTCATCGTAAACATTTTCACCCGTGACTTGGGCAACGAAATACTCGGTAGGCTCTATAGCTACATCATCAAAGATAGGTACACGTATGATGACACTGTCGTTTCCAGCCTCTAAGACAAAGCCAAAAACAGGACGAGGAATACTGCCGCTATAGTCAACCGATGTGACTGTCATAGTCTGCCAAGTGAGGCCACCATCATTCGAATACTCTAGTGGTACTAGATAGTCATCGGCGTATTCAGCAATTGGAAAACCAAGCTGCTCACTCATGATCTCACTGGTAAAGTTGATTTCTAATAGTTGATCATCTGCGAAGGTTAGTTCACTGTTTAAGGTAAACTGATTGAAGCCGTCATGCTCAAATACATCGGGAATATCCGCTGAAAGATGTGATTTAAATTGATCTTGTGTTGCTGAAGTGACCTCTCTGAAGGCGGTCCAATCTTCTACACGGTAATCGATACTTAGACCTTCTAAGTCATATTGAGTTATACCAGCATTGAGAATTATCTCGTAATTACCGTTCCCAAGATCGACGAGTGTACCTATGTCGGCAAAGTCAGCATTAAGTTGTACATTTTTAACGACTAAATTTTCAGTTGTTACCTGCTGACCTGAAGCGCCTGCGAGTAGGTCGTTAGCTGTAAAGGTGATCTTTCCATCTAATTCATTGTAATTGTAGGTAATTAGCCCGCCAGGTACATCAAGTATATCAGCTGTACGATCGTCTGCTGTTACCGGCCCGCGATCACCGGCTAAGTCATCGATAGTGTCGGCAACATGATCCATTGCCAGGGTCTCGAATATATTCGCGCCGCTAGGGTCTAACTCTGAGTCTCGAGTGAAGATAATACCCAGCTCAGCCAGTACGAGAGATAACATCTCTTTACCCGCAGTTGCTAGATTCAGTGGCTGACCAGTAGTGGGGTCGACATAGCCCGTTAATGCTTCATGAATCGCTGCAATAATGTTGATGTTAGATGCGTAACTATCATCCAAATTGACTATACTATTAGTCTGTAAGACACCATCGTCGGTTCCATCACTGAGGTCGTTATCTAGAGCCTGTAAGAAGATAGCCATGTTCTCAACATAGTTCATGTTGCTATCTGACAAAGATGTACCAGCAATGTCTTGAAGGAAAAGAATAGTGCCTTGAATTGCATCTGCACTAAAGCTAGCAATGATGACGTCACCAATACTAAAGGTGATGGTATCGCCTGGGTTATAAGCAAATGAACCATCAGCTCCTACATCACCGGTAAATCCACTTAGGCCTGATGACGTCGTATAGGCAACACCATTGACAAAGTTATCGGTAAACTGGGCTATGTTAACGTTATCTGTTATTTGATTGTCTGTTTGAGCCAAAGAAAGGTTAGCCGTTAATGCCGCATTTGCATCAAGAGGTGCACCGAAAGAGGTGTCGAAGCCTGAACCTGCTAAAGTTTCATCACCGCTACGTCCTAACGATACAAAGTCACCACCTTCGTTACCATTTGCACCAGCACCTGCTGCGGTATCGGGCCCTTCTGTAGGATCTTCACCTGCTGCGATTTGAGCTTGAATAGCTTGAATCTCGTCAGTAATTGACGTGTCAGCATCTGCTATTTCAGAAGTTTCATCTTGTGCTGCTGCACTGGAGAAAGTTGCGCCATCTTCATAAGCTATTTCAAGCTCTGCATCTTCAGGGATAAAGAGTGTTGTGCCAACCGGAAGTTGTTCACCAGGTGCTATGAGCCGTCTTTCACCGTTTATTTCAACGGCGATCTCTCCATTAGCAATTAAAACTTGTCCGTGTTGTGTGGTGACTAAAGATTTCATTCTTAACTCCAAGCAAATAGTATCAACAGTGCAGCTCTGGTAAACCCTTTTCCCAACGTCAGCAGCATATCCTTACAATGGGATCACAAATGTTAACCCATGTAGTGGCGGTGGTCAATTTGTTGACGGTTGAATATCTATTTGTGGGTAATCCGATAGTTTTACGTGCTTCAAAATTGCTGCGTGTCGGTTAGTTGTGTTGAATGTTGTGTTTTTGTGTTTAGCTGACGGCAGGGGGCTATTGAGGTTTTTTTACTGGTTTGTTAGTTCAATTTGGCACTTCTTGCCATCGAAAGGATTCAGTCAAGTGTTGTCAGGCATCGAAGTGTCAAAAATAGATAACGGTCCGGGATGTGCTAGATAATGTAATCGCTGGTAAGAAAGGGGTAACGGGTTCGAAATCGTGCTCAATTTGTACTTCTACAACTTTGCCGGCACTTTGATCGCGAAGTTGATTCGCGTCCTCTTCCCATGTAGTGGTAACTCGTATTCGTTCTAGAGGCTGTGCCCTTTGCAACACATGAGCCTCAATTTTCGCATCGTTAGTCGGTGAATCTCCTACTCTACGTAAATCATCACCAGCTTCAGCGCCTCTGACTACAGCATAACGCACACCTTCTCGAGCAGCATGAGCAACGGCTCCGTATGCGTATATCATCCTGGCACCATCGAGAATAGCAAACAGAATGAGAAAAAATATGGGAGCGACAATTGCAGCTTCTACCGCAGCTAAACCTTTTTGGAATTTGCTAGACTTCTTACCGAATAGCTGGCTTGATTGTTTATATTTTTTCATCGCTATTGTGCCCTAATGGTAGCAGTTCTGCTTATTACAAGTTGATTGGGTATGAGTGGATAAGAAACTACGGTACGAAAATCGCGTGTTGCAGTTACCTCCACAAATATCTCAACCTGACCAGTGCATAAGTTGTTAGTACAAAATACTTCACTACTGCTACCAGAGCATTTACATACACGTTTCGAACTTACAGCCACCGGATCTGAGTTAAAGGCATCACTAATGAGATCGCTCGCTTCCGAAAGTGCAGAGGCCCTTATTCCAGATGTGTCAATGACGAGATTGGTACTTTGCGCCGCATACCCCGCTGCTGCACGTGCGGCATTAGTCGTGGTAATCGACACATACATGACACGACCGAAATCGATTACTGCCAGCATAATAAAAATGATAATAGGTAAAACAATGACGGCTTCGATGGCTGCAACCCCCTTTTGTTTAGTTGAGCTCAAAGTGAAGTGCTTTTTTACATCCATTTATTACTCCTTACTCAACTAAGGTGACCCGTTTTAGTGGGGAGCCCCCTGAGCCGGTGAAATTACTAATCTCCACGGTCGAGCCACTTGAAATTTCTAAGAACTTCGACACTAAGATAGTATCTGATGGGTTACCCGTTGAGTTACTGTGAAACTTAAGGTGCTGATTACCTACGTATATTGCTCCGGCTAAGGTTGCCGTCACGCTGCTATCTATTCTGTTTAGTGGGTAAGAGCCTGGATTATCAGAGGAGGGGGCATCTCTATCTGAAAAGAAGAGTATGCCATCTAGATCGTTGACACATTCACTGCCGCTAGCGCCGCCGTTACAGAGTGGCGCGGAAAAGTTAACTTCAGAGCTTGAGTTGATATCCAGAGTCCAGAACCATTCTTTACCTTTTTCAGGGTCATGATCTGAATCAGGGTCATCACAGGCCCAATAGCAAGTGTTATAAAATGAAACTCCTGGGCCGATGGCTTCTGAGTCTGCTCCTTCAACAGTGAGCCCACCGCCTCGAAGAATGTATACCCCAGTACTAAGGTTTGCAGTGCCTTTTTTCACTAATATGCCGCCACAATAAGTACCTGAAAATAGATCGACTGAGCCATTGGTATCTATGGTGTATGGCTCATAGGGGCCACCTGAGTCTTTCTTTTTTCCACTACATCCACTGGCATTACAACTCTCCTCCGGCGGACATGCGCCAGAGGTTCTATCCACTGTCGGCGGCGTTAGGCCTGCAAAAGGGTCTGGAGCGGGTAAGGGGGATTCTTCGGGTGGTAAGCCCATGCCGCTGAGAGGGCAGTTCCCATTATTATCACATTGATAGGCCTCGCCGCCTAAATCACAAGTTTGTCCGGTTGTATAACCTCCAACAACAGTGATCATGCCGGCTTTCACACAAGCTCCACTCTCAACCACGCTGGCTGCACCGCTATCGTCTGAATTTACCCAAATTCCACAGCGTGCGTCGAGTACTGAGTCACTAGTGACTTCGAAGGCTTTTTTTTGTTCGTTGTCGAGGACATATACGCAGTTGATCCCGCTGGCGGTGTTACCATTCGCTACGGCTCTTACCTTGTAGGGGATAGAATCTATGTCGAGTATTTGTGAGAAGAAGGTGAGGGTTGGCTGGGTGATGATCACTTCTACTGAAAAGGGATCACCGATATAGAAGCCTGATAATGGTGGATGGTTAATCTCGACGTTGATACCTTGGTTACCTTGAGTAAAGCCGTTGACTATGGCTTCTGCGTTAGCCGCTGTGACAATAGTGAGGTGGTCTCGGCCATAAAACTTTTCGAAAGCTCCAGCTAATGCTGCCGCATCGGCGGCAGTTTGCGCTCGTCGATAATCAGAATAAACTTTCCCTGAGTCTAAGGCTAAGCCAGCCATGGCGATTAAGGCGAGTAAAGACACCACAGCTAATGGTGCGATAATGCCTTTCATCTTTCGGCCCAGAGAGCTTATTTCGACCATGAAAGCACCTTAGTTTAGTTCTTGTTAGTCATTCCTCACTTAAGTCTAGTAGCGATAATCTTGTTCATCAAATAAGTAAAAATGAGCAGGCTAATGAACTCATTAACCTGCTGTAATTAAGCAACATCTACGATGAGTGCATTATTATCGAGTAAACCTTGGATAATGGCTTGATCACCAACTCCGGCTAAACTGGTTCCTTGAAGAAGAATAGTGATAGTGTCGGTGCCTCCCCCATTACCATCAAGATCGATAGTGATAATCGTATCTCCGCCTGAAACATCGAAAGATAAATAATCAAGGAGGTCTACCGCATCATCAGTTTCACCAGAAAGAAGCTCGGAAAGGTCGAGTACATCTTCTAAAGCATCGAAGTCCAATACAGTATCGCTTTCGCCGTTGATTGAATCAGTATTCCAGGTGAAGGTGTCATCGTCTGCACCTCCGTGCATCTCGTCATCACCTCTGCCACCAACTAATTCATCGGTGCCATCACCTCCAAACAACAGATCGTTACCGCTACCACCTAGTAGCAGGTCATCTCCCCCTTGACCAAACAAGATATTGTTGCCATCACCGCCAGTAAGAATATCATCTCCGTCGTTTTCCCGAGATACATCGAAGTCACTCGCATTTTCTGATACGTAGGTGTGAACCTCATAAATTGAGATATTACCATCTAAATTTAAATCGCTACCCGTTTGATCATCGACATATTCGACAAGTGCATCGAACCCTTCTAAATCAATACCGTCAAACTCAATCAGATCACCAAAGATAATATCGTTACCATTTCCCGCATTTAGATCATCATCACCGGGCAACAAGGCTGTTTGTAAGATGGCATCTGCTAAGTTATCGACATCGACACTCGTCAGTGGGGTAGCACCCGAGTCGAATTGATCCAGTATATAATCTGGGTCATTTGGGTTAAATGCATTTCCTAGCCCTATTGCTTGGACGTAAGTCAGGTTTTCAAAGGTGAGCAATGCAAAAGCTGCAACGGCAGCGAGGTAAGCTTCTTCATAGTTATTATCATCATCACCAGGTCTTGTGGGCTCACCATCAGTAACGAAGAAAGTGTAATTCATCCCTATGTTTGTTGAAGCCAATCCAGAAGTAAACCAAGTGGTCGCAAGGTTAAATGCGGCCTCATAATTTGTCCAACCATCACTATTCATATCTTCTAGAGCTGCCTCAATGATACTTGCATCTAAATTTGATAAATCAATATTTAGAAGAATTTCAGCACCTGTATTGAAGTCTATTACTAAGATATTTACGACTCCGGGATTACCTTGACCAATGGTCGATATCAACTGGTTTAACACATTTGTTATCTGCGTTCTGGCGGTATCAACTGCGCTCCCCATACTGCCAGAAGTATCAATAATAAAGGCTATATTATAATTCTGACCTGGGCCGAAGCCTGTTGTATCACCTATGAGAACATCATGGGCATCGCCAGTTTCTACAGTGGTGTCATCTTCTGGTCCAAATGTTTCTTCAGAATAGACCTCAAAATAAACCGTTGCTGTATCTGTGTCGCCATTGCCATCATCTATGGTGTAGGTGAAACTGGTTGGCGCATCCTCACTACCGTCGTGTTCAAAAGTAAAATTACCATCCTCATTAATAAATAAGGTGCCGCCAGTTATTTCAACTTCGGCATCACCATTATTATCAAACACTACTGCGACACCATTGATGTGCGTGATTAGCAAAGTATCACTATCAATATCACTATCGATACCGTTACCCGTATCATCATCAATGATGTTGCCGATTACTGATTCGCCTTCGTCTACATGGTAGGTATTGTTTCGGGCATCAGGTATAAAGTTTTCAGGCTCTAAGGTGATGGTGAAGTGTCCATCGTTTTCGGGGGTGAATATGACTGCATCTCCATCGTTATCTGTTGCACCATAGGCAAACTCTAAATCGATTGGCGTATTGAAAAGTGTATCTACTGAGGATAAACCGATGACTTGGAAAGCGTCTCCGCTGAAATAGGATATTTCAATGGACATAATAGACAAGCCATTAGGCGCTACCTCCTCGAGAACTAAGGTGCCATCAATAATAGCGCCAACTACGTTCTTAGTTGTTCCATTTGAATAAGTCACAACATAGTCGATAACACTATTGCCATTATTTTGTCCATTGTTACCGGTTCCAAGGCTTATTGCTGCAAGTGAGGTTCCATCTATACCATATTCGAATTTAATGGCTTCATTTGAGCCCACAGAGTTTTGAGGGCCAACTCCAATGCCATGTACATTTGAATTGACTGAAGAGGCTGAGCCATTGAAAGTACCGGTTATGGTAGAGATAACCATAGCCGCCTGATCATCTTGAGCGTAAATGGAGCCGTCTGTGTCGACATAGTAGGCGGCATTGTTACCTGCAGGAGCGCTACCTAGGTCATAATCGATCACGACTTCAACGTCTACCTTATCGAGTAATGTGAACTTGTAATCGTAATGCCCAGTGCCATCAGGAATAGCCTGTAGGGTAAATACGGCTACATTACCCGCCATAGCGGTTAACGTATCACCGTTCATGGTATAAATTAAATCTATACCATTGGATTGCAGCCCTTGGGTAATGACTTCAAAATCTACACTACCGAAGCCATCGGCTCCAGGATCGAATAAGTTGCCAGTGATCATTTCGTTAATAGTATGAGGCATGCTGGGAGTTGCTAATTCATCTACTTCATCGAGAGGAGCATCATCTTCGATAATGACATTAAGTTCTGTACCTACATTTCCAACCCCATCATTAATGTTGACTCCAAAATTAATAGACATGAGATCTTCGGTATCATTGACAAGGTGATCCAGTGGTCCGAGTAAGTTAACGGTATATCCCACACTATAAACAGAGGCGTTAACGCTAACTGAGCCAAGCACTATAGTCATAACAACTATGTTGTTTGCAGTTCCTGTTAAGGTATTTGTATTACCGTCCCAGCTCCAGTTGACTAAAAAATCATCAGAGTAAATGTCAGTTGTTGAGGTACCTAATGACACGGTAATATCTAAGACATCTGGATTGTCAACATCTGTAAAGGTTAGTGTACCTCCATCTGTAGGAAGGTCGGTTGTATCCGTTGGATCACCTACATCATCAATAATTCCGTTTGTTAATCCTTCTTCTGAAACTATAAGGGAATCAATGTTGGTGATTTCTGGCAGGTCGTTGCTACCTTCGACTGTGATGGTGACATCATGGGTATCGGTACCACCAAATTCATCGGTAACAGTGACGGTAAAGATCTCATCATGGCTCTCGCCGGAGGACAACTCGTTAACCAGGTCGCTGTCATTTAGCGTATAGGTCCACTCGCCAGTAACAGGGTCTATGACAAACTCACCGTAGATACCGGAATCATCACCTGACCAAGTCCAACTGGCGTTATTATCGACATCGCTGGCTAATAAAGTGCCGCTAATGACATCAATACTATCTTCTATAACGGTACCGGTATCGTCAGGAATATTAAGAGAGATAATCGGCGCATCGTTGGTACCTTCGACAGTGATGGTGACATCGTGGGTATCGGTCCCCCCAAACTCATCGGTAACGGTGACGGTGAAAATTTCATTATGACTCTCATTGGAGGCGAGCTCGTTAACCAGATCGCTATCGTTGAGGGTATAGGTCCACTCGCCAGTAACAGAGTCTATGACAAACTCACCGTAAGTACCGGAATCATCACCAGACCAGGTCCAGCTGGCGTTGTTATCGACATCGGTGGCAGACAGGGTGCCACTGATGGCGGCGATACCGGGCTCAGGGGTGTTATTGTTGGCAGGGTTAGCATCAAAGTCATCAATAATCCCGACTTCGACAACCGTGCCAGTATCTTCGGCATCTAAGGTGGTGATAATCGGTGCATCGTTGGTACCTTCGACAGTGATGGTGACATCGTGGGTATCGGTCCCCCCAAACTCATCGGTAACGGTGACGGTGAAAATTTCATTATGACTCTCATTGGAGGCGAGCTCGTTAACCAGATCGCTATCGTTGAGGGTATAGGTCCACTCGCCAGTAACAGAGTCTATGACAAACTCACCGTAAGTACCGGAATCATCACCAGACCAGGTCCAGCTGGCGTTGTTATCGACATCGGTGGCAGACAGGGTGCCACTGATGGCGGCGATACCGGGCTCAGGGGTGTTATTGTTGGCAGGGTTAGCATCAAAGTCATCAATAATCCCGACTTCGACAACCGTGCCAGTATCTTCGGCATCTAAGGTGGTGATAATCGGTGCATCGTTGGTACCTTCGACAGTGATGGTGACATCGTGGGTATCGGTCCCCCCAAACTCATCGGTAACGGTGACGGTGAAAATTTCATTATGACTCTCATTGGAGGCGAGCTCGTTAACGAGATCGCTATCGTTGAGGGTATAGGTCCACTCGCCAGTAACAGAGTCTATGACAAACTCACCGTAAGTACCGGAATCATCACCAGACCAGGTCCAGCTGGCGTTGTTATCGACATCGGTGGCAGACAGGGTGCCACTGATGGCGGCGATACCGGGCTCAGGGGTGTTATTGTTGGCAGGGTTAGCATCAAAGTCATCAATAATCCCGACTTCGACAACCGTGCCAGTATCTTCGGCATCTAAGGTGGTGATAATCGGTGCATCGTTGGTACCTTCGACAGTGATGGTGACATCGTGGGTATCGGTCCCCCAAACTCATCGGTAACGGTGACGGTGAAAATTTCATTATGACTCTCATTGGAGGCGAGCTCGTTAACCAGATCGCTATCGTTGAGGGTATAGGTCCACTCGCCAGTAACAGAGTCGATGACAAACTCACCGTAAGTACCGGAATCATCACCAGACCAGGTCCAGCTGGCGTTGTTATCGACATCGGTGGCAGACAGGGTGCCACTGATGGCGGCGATACCGGGCTCAGGGGTGTTATTGTTGGCAGGGTTAGCATCAAAGTCATCAATAATCCCGACTTCGACAACCGTGCCAGTATCTTCGGCATCTAAGGTGGTGATAATCGGTGCATCGTTGGTACCTTCGACAGTGATGGTGACATCGTGGGTATCGGTCCCCCCAAACTCATCGGTAACGGTGACGGTGAAAATTTCATTATGACTCTCATTGGAGGCGAGCTCGTTAACGAGATCGCTATCGTTGAGGGTATAGGTCCACTCGCCAGTAACAGAGTCGATGACAAACTCACCGTAAGTACCGGAATCATCACCAGACCAGGTCCAGCTGGCGTTGTTATCGACATCGGTGGCAGACAGGGTGCCACTGATGGCGGCGATACCGGGCTCAGGGGTGTTATTGTTGGCAGGGTTAGCATCAAAGTCATCAATAATCCCGACTTCGACAACCGTGCCAGTATCTTCGGCATCTAAGGTGGTGATAATCGGTGCATCGTTGGTACCTTCGACAGTGATGGTGACATCGTGGGTATCGGTCCCCCAAACTCATCGGTAACGGTGACGGTGAAAATTTCATTATGACTCTCATTGGAGGCGAGCTCGTTAACGAGATCGCTATCGTTGAGGGTATAGGTCCACTCGCCAGTAACAGAGTCGATGACAAACTCACCGTAAGTACCGGAATCATCACCAGACCAGGTCCAGCTGGCGTTGTTATCGACATCGGTGGCAGACAGGGTGCCACTGATGGCGGCGATACCGGGCTCAGGGGTGTTATTGTTGGCAGGGTTAGCATCAAAGTCATCAATAATCCCGACTTCGACAACCGTGCCAGTATCTTCGGCATCTAAGGTGGTGATAATCGGTGCATCGTTGGTACCTTCGACAGTGATGGTGACATCGTGGGTATCGGTCCCCCAAACTCATCGGTAACGGTGACGGTGAAAATTTCATTATGACTCTCATTGGAGGCGAGCTCGTTAACCAGATCGCTATCGTTGAGGGTATAGGTCCACTCGCCAGTAACAGAGTCGATGACAAACTCACCGTAAGTACCGGAATCATCACCAGACCAGGTCCAGCTGGCGTTGTTATCGACATCGGTGGCAGACAGGGTGCCACTGATGGCGGCGATACCGGGCTCAGGGGTGTTATTGTTGGCAGGGTTAGCATCAAAGTCATCAATAATCCCGACTTCGACAACCGTGCCAGTATCTTCGGCATCTAAGGTGGTGATAATCGGTGCATCGTTGGTACCTTCGACAGTGATGGTGACATCGTGGGTATCGGTCCCCCCAAACTCATCGGTAACGGTGACGGTGAAAATTTCATTATGACTCTCATTGGAGGCGAGCTCGTTAACGAGATCGCTATCGTTGAGGGTATAGGTCCACTCGCCAGTAACAGAGTCTATGACAAACTCACCGTAAGTACCGGAATCATCACCAGACCAGGTCCAGCTGGCGTTGTTATCGACATCGGTGGCAGACAGGGTGCCACTGATGGCGGCGATACCGGGCTCAGGGGTGTTATTGTTGGCAGGGTTAGCATCAAAGTCATCAATAATCCCGACTTCGACAACCGTGCCAGTATCTTCGGCATCTAAGGTGGTGATAATCGGTGCATCGTTGGTACCTTCGACAGTGATGGTGACATCGTGGGTATCGGTCCCCCCAAACTCATCGGTAACGGTGACGGTGAAAATTTCATTATGACTCTCATTGGAGGCGAGCTCGTTAACGAGATCGCTATCGTTGAGGGTATAGGTCCACTCGCCAGTAACAGAGTCGATGACAAACTCACCGTAAGTACCGGAATCATCACCAGACCAGGTCCAGCTGGCGTTGTTATCGACATCGGTGGCAGACAGGGTGCCACTGATGGCGGCGATACCGGGCTCAGGGGTGTTATTGTTGGCAGGGTTAGCATCAAAGTCATCAATAATCCCGACTTCGACAACCGTGCCAGTATCTTCGGCATCTAAGGTGGTGATAATCGGTGCATCGTTGGTACCTTCGACAGTGATGGTGACATCGTGGGTATCGGTCCCCCCAAACTCATCGGTAACGGTGACGGTGAAAATTTCATTATGACTCTCATTGGAGGCGAGCTCGTTAACGAGATCGCTATCGTTGAGGGTATAGGTCCACTCGCCAGTAACAGAGTCTATGACAAACTCACCGTAAGTACCGGAATCATCACCAGACCAGGTCCAGCTGGCGTTGTTATCGACATCGGTGGCAGACAGGGTGCCACTGATGGCGGCGATACCGGGCTCAGGGGTGTTATTGTTGGCAGGGTTAGCATCAAAGTCATCAATAATCCCGACTTCGACAACCGTGCCAGTATCTTCGGCATCTAAGGTGGTGATAATCGGTGCATCGTTGGTACCTTCGACAGTGATGGTGACATCGTGGGTATCGGTCCCCCAAACTCATCGGTAACGGTGACGGTGAAAATTTCATTATGACTCTCATTGGAGGCGAGCTCGTTAACGAGATCGCTATCGTTGAGGGTATAGGTCCACTCGCCAGTAACAGAGTCGATGACAAACTCACCGTAAGTACCGGAATCATCACCAGACCAGGTCCAGCTGGCGTTGTTATCGACATCGGTGGCAGACAGGGTGCCACTGATGGCGGCGATACCGGGCTCAGGGGTGTTATTGTTGGCAGGGTTAGCATCAAAGTCATCAATAATCCCGACTTCGACAACCGTGCCAGTATCTTCGGCATCTAAGGTGGTGATAATCGGTGCATCGTTGGTACCTTCGACAGTGATGGTGACATCGTGGGTATCGGTCCCCCAAACTCATCGGTAACGGTGACGGTGAAAATTTCATTATGACTCTCATTGGAGGCGAGCTCGTTAACGAGATCGCTATCGTTGAGGGTATAGGTCCACTCGCCAGTAACAGAGTCGATGACAAACTCACCGTAAGTACCGGAATCATCACCAGACCAGGTCCAGCTGGCGTTGTTATCGACATCGGTGACAGACAGGGTGCCACTGATGGCGGCGATACCGGGCTCAGGGGTGTTATTGTTGGCAGGGTTAGCATCAAAGTCATCAATAATCCCGACTTCGACAACCGTGCCAGTATCTTCGGCATCTAAGGTGGTGATAATCGGTGCATCGTTGGTACCTTCGACAGTGATGGTGACATCGTGGGTATCGGTCCCCCAAACTCATCGGTAACGGTGACGGTGAAAATTTCATTATGACTCTCATTGGAGGCGAGCTCGTTAACGAGATCGCTATCGTTGAGGGTATAGGTCCACTCGCCAGTAACAGAGTCGATGACAAACTCACCGTAAGTACCGGAATCATCACCAGACCAGGTCCAGCTGGCGTTGTTATCGACATCGGTGGCAGACAGGGTGCCACTGATGGCGGCGATACCGGGCTCAGGGGTGTTATTGTTGGCAGGGTTAGCATCAAAGTCATCAATAATCCCGACTTCGACAACCGTGCCAGTATCTTCGGCATCTAAGGTGGTGATAATCGGTGCATCGTTGGTACCTTCGACAGTGATGGTGACATCGTGGGTATCGGTCCCCCAAACTCATCGGTAACGGTGACGGTGAAAATTTCATTATGACTCTCATTGGAGGCGAGCTCGTTAACCAGATCGCTATCGTTGAGGGTATAGGTCCACTCGCCAGTAACAGAGTCTATGACAAACTCACCGTAAGTACCGGAATCATCACCAGACCAGGTCCAGCTGGCGTTGTTATCGACATCGGTGGCAGACAGGGTGCCACTGATGGCGGCGATACCGGGCTCAGGGGTGTTATTGTTGGCAGGGTTAGCATCAAAGTCATCAATAATCCCGGCTTCGACAACCGTGCCAGTATCGTAGCCTTCACCTTCTTGCTCTTCAGGTGGAGGGGTAATAATGGGATTATCGTTGGTGCCGGTGATGGTGATAGAGACTAGTTGCGTATTGGTTGCGCCGAATTCATCGGTGACAGTGACGAGGAAGGTTTCAACAACCTGCTCGCCTTCTGCGAGACTATCAGACGCGCTATTGTCTAAGCTGTAAGTCCACTCGCCACTGCTTGGGTCAATGATAAAGTTACCTAAGGCTGAGGTGTCATTACCATTCCAAGTTAATGTGGCACCTGAATCGACATCGATGGCAGTCAGTGTACCTGTTGCGATTTGCTCACCAGTTTGCTGTTGCTCATCTTCATCAAATTCAGTCACCGCACCAGTGGCATCTGCAACGGAGGAGGTGATAATAGGGCTATCGTTTGTACCGATAATCGTGATAGTCACTAGTTGGGTATCTGTGCCGCCAAATTCATCGGTTACTGTGACTAGGAACTGCTCTTGAGTTGATTGGTTCTCGGCTAAACTGTCGGCGGCATCGTTGTCTAAGTTATAGGTCCACTTGCCGGTATCGGGATCTATAGAGAAGCTACCTAAGCTGCCTGTTGCATCGCCACTCCAGGTGAGTACTGCACCGTTATCGACATCGGTCGCTTCGAGCATACCAGTTGCTGTTGGACTACCAGGAACAAGGGTACCGTCATCGAGGTTACCGGCTTCAATGACTGTACCTGTATCGTAACCGTCACCTTCTTGCTCTTCAGGTGGAGGGGTAATAATGGGATTATCGTTGGTGCCGGTGATGGTGATAGAGACCAGTTGCGTATCGGTTGCACCGAACTCATCGGTGACGGTGACGAGGAAAGTTTCAACAACCTGCTCCCCTTCGGCGAGACTGTCAGACGCGCTATTGTCTACGGTGTAAGTCCACTCGCCAGAACTTGGCTCGATGACAAAGCTACCAAGGGCTGAGGTATCGTTACCACTCCAGCTTAATACTGCGCCATTATCGACATCGGTGGCGGTGAGTGTACCTGTTGCGATTTGCTCACCAGTTTGCTGTTGCTCATCTTCATCAAACTCAGTTACCGCTCCAGTGGCATCATCAACTGTTGATGTGATAACAGGGCTATCGTTTGTACCGATAATCGTGATGGTTACGAGTTGGGTATCGGTGCCACCGAACTCATCGGTGACGGTGACCAGAAACTGCTCTTGAGTGGATTGTCCTTCGGCTAAACTGTCGGCGGCATCGTTGTCTAAGTTATAGGTCCACTCGCCATTATCGGAGTTTATAGAGAAGCTACCTAAGCTGCCTGTTGTATCGCCACTCCAGGTGAGCACTGCACCGTTATCGACATCGGTTGCTTCGAGCATACCAGTTGCTGTTGGGTTACCAGCAACGAGGGTACCATCATCGAGATTACCCGCTTCGATTACTGTACCTGTATCGTAACCGTCACCTTCTTGCTCTTCAGGTGGAGGGGTTATAATGGGGTTATCGTTGGTACCTGTGACGGTGATTGTGACAAGTTGGGTATCGGTTGCGCCAAATTCATCGGTGACGGTGACGAGGAAGGTTTCAACAACCTGCTCGCCTTCTGCGAGACTGTCGGAAGCACTATTGTCTGCGGTGTAAGTCCACTCGCCACTGCTTGGGTCAATGACAAAACTACCAAGGGCTGAGGTATCGTTACCACTCCAACTTAAAACTGCCCCATCGTCGACATCAGTAGCTGTTAAAGTTCCAGTTACAATGGATGTTTGAGGATCATCGACTTCTGTGACCGCTCCCGTGGCACTTTCAATGCCAGAGGTTATTGTTGGTGAATCGTTTGTACCATTTACAGTGATTGTGATTACCTGAGTTTGAGTTGCGCCAAACTCGTCCGTGACTGTGACGGTAAATAGGTCTGTAACGACTTCTCCTTCTGATAAGCTATCCGCCAATGAATTATCTAAGCTATAAGTCCACTCGCCAGTTATTGGATCAATGACTAAACTACCAAACTCTCCGCTAGCATCTCCGCTCCAAGTCAAAATGGATCCATTATCGACATCAGTGGCAGTTAAACTACCTGTTGCAGTGATGATACCGGGAACGATGGTGCCGTCATCCTCATTACCCGCTTCGATGACTAAACCTTCGTCACCAGGAAGAATGGGTCCATCTGGGCCATCAGGGTCAATAACCACGACAACGGGCTCATCATTTGTACCGGTTACAGTGATTGACAAGGTCACCTGTACACTGTCGCCATCGGCATCTGTTAACTGATAGGTAAATGTTTCAGTAACTTGCTCCCCTTCCGCTAGTGCCTGTATGTTATCTAATGAGTTATCTAGCTGATAGGTATAGCTACCATCTGCAGATATTTGTAATAGACCGAAGCTACCAGAAATGCTGGTACTTTCTGATACTGCCACAATGGTTCCGTCTGAATTAGAAATTTGTGACACGATTGCCGAGTCCGCACCTTGTGTATCGTTGAGTAGTACATTACCTGAAATTGTGGCATCACCATCTTCTGAAACGCTGTTTGTGTCGGCTACACCCGCAGGGCTATCGTCTATGATATTGACAGTGATTGCAGAAGCTGATGTGTTTCCTTCCAAATCGGTTACTAAGGTGGTGAAGGTTTGCGAGAAAGTATCGGATGCCGTATTGTCAACGCTACTGGTCATTGAGAAATTATAATCAAGCGTACCGCTATCTAGGTCGAAGCCAGTAATGACTAATATGCCGTTGGTTGTTGTTATGGTTATCGGGCCAACAAACAAGCCTCCAACAAAAATATCTATGCCATTAATGGTTAAGCTAAATATCCCTGCTTGTACATCAAATTGTAGGCTATTTGATTGAGTTAAAGCTGTTGCTAATGGGTTTGAGCCCTGCAATAAATTAGCTTCAAGTAAAGTAACGCTACTTGCATCTATTGTTGGGAGAGCAGGAATTTCCGCAGTTAAAATCAAGGGGTCCTCTGTGGGGGCGGGAGCAAAGCCAAAACCTGAGGTGTCATAGCCGGCTCCTGCTAATGTTTCATCACCCGTTCTACCTAAGGTTATATAGTCTGATCCACCTTGATTTCCTCCACCACCAGCGGCAGTTCCTGCTGCGGTTTCAGGGAGGCCCGCGGTAGGATCTTCACCCGCTAAAATTTGTGCTTGTAAGGCGGCAATTTCAGCATCCGCTGAAACTGGTGCTGTAGCAAATTCAGGAGCAGCCCCTAAGGAGCTTTCTGGTATCGGTTCGGCAAAGTGTGTCTCTGTAATTATCGTTCCATCTGCCATCTGTAAGATGAACTGAGAATTTGGCGAAAAGATCAGTTGTTCACCATCTCTAATGAGATCGCCTATAGTCACATCTCTGATATTCCCTTGTTCATCTTTGGCCTTTAATTGGCCCACAAGATTAGTGACAACTGCGTCCTGTTTAGCTACTGAAACACCCATAATCATACCCTAGAGCCGATTCTTCCAAGACGTCAGCTGCAAATTGATTGTTCAGAAATAAATTTCTGCTATTACACATATTGTTTTGAGTGTGGCTCTAATTGACGGTGAGTCAAATTAATGACTATCAGCTACAGCTGGCATGAATATTGGGTTTTTATCAGTGAAAACTGAAAACTAAAAGTTATTCAGCTGTTTGGCATTGTTGAAATAAGTTAGGTTGCAGTTCTAAATAAAAAAGTCACCTAGAAGGTGACTTTTTTAGTTTATAATCGTATAAGAATTAACCAGCGCTTGCGGCTTGTCGGTAACTTTGAATGGCCCCATTTTGTTCGCCAAGATGCTCATGGGTTTCAGCTAAAGCCAGCCAGTTGGCTTTGTTGGGTTGCTGATGACAAACTTTTTTCCAGTATGTCATGGCTTGACGATAATCTTTATTTTGCGAATGGAGCTTGGCCAGTAATATTTGGAAGTTGACCTCTTCACCGTACTTTTTCTCAAGTGAAAATATCTGTTTTCTCTCTTCGACATCAGTAGGGGAAAGTATCTTAGCAAGCGCCACCGAGGTATCTGAACAAAGCTTGCTCTTTATCTGTTTCATTAAGAGTTTCTTAGCCTCTGTTTCACGGTTGAAGTTATGCAGACCTAGGCAGTAGTTGGCTAGATATTGTGGCTCTTTTCTTTCGGGTCTACTTAACCAGTGCCATACCTTTTCTAATTCTTGTTCGCTGCTGGATTGTGCCTGAATAAGCAGAGCATTATTGGTGATAATTGAGAGGTGTAGGTAATCATCATCACTAAGTACTTGGCGCTTCTTAATTATTGGCAGCAGTAACTTTAGTGCATGCCAGTCGGTTTGAGCTTGATATAACTCCAAGGCCAATCTTAACACCGGCTGTTTGCTCTTACTCGTGGGGAGAGTTTATCTAGCTCTATTCTGGCTTTGTCTAGCTCTCCTTGTTGGAGTAAGTATCGGGTGCGGCTAGTGCTCACAGCCTTGATAGCCAATGGCTCCTGTTCCGCTTGTTGCAGGTATTTGTCTCGTGACTCGGTATTATTTTGATGCTGGGCAGCTCTTGCTGCGGCAAGTAGATTAAGGGTTGGCAGCTCACCTTTCTCTGCACCTTTAATCATGGCTTTTTCGGCTGTGGACCAATCCTCTTCCGCTAATGCGAGAGCCCCCACTAGGGTGTGTTTCCTTGCGGCTTTTCTGCGCCATTTTTCGGGGAGCAGACGGCTGCTAAGTAGTAGGTTCAGTATGAAAATAATCACCCATTCAGTTAGCTGCAGTAAACCGTAAAAAACGATAAGCGCGATAACCGCAAAAAGGACACCTGTCTCAACTTCGTAATCCCATATGGTGAAATACAGGTAACCATTCATGCCTTCAAAAAAAGGACTGATACAGAGACCGAATAAAATAATTCCCAGATAGATTAATACGCGTGTCATAGGGAAACCTCTTCAGTCACCATCAAGTTACCGTGGGTAGCCAACTGTTGAAGCATGGGAGTCGATTGAAAGTGGTTAATACTCGGCGTCTGAATTTCTAAGGTACTTAATGCATCGAGTGCTGCTAGTGTTTCTTTAGTTTGAGCTTTGCTGAGATCGAAGTATTGATAGATCCACTTCCTTGCAAGGGTCAAAGATTGTCGATAATTAACCTGATCTTGTCGGTATAGAGCAAGCTGAGATTGAAGTAGTTTATTTCTGACATTTTCAACTAGGTACCATTGTTGATCCGGTGTGAGTATGGGCGTGATATCTGTGGACCTTTTACGAATGACCACAAAATCGTCCATAAATGCCTTCCAGGATTTAGCGAGATTATCTTGCCAATCATCTATCGACTCTGTCATCTCAGGGCTGGTTGGGCGATTAGCCGCATTGGTCACATCGACTCTATTTAATGGTAGCTGGTTTAGATGCTCTATCATGTTATCCAGAGTCAGCACGGTCCCTGCAATGTCTGTGCTCTTGATTGCGGACACAGATGCTATGTCAGATGCTAACGCTTTTCTCAATGGCGTTAGCGAGGGATCTTTCATCGATTCTATACGGTCATCCGCAGCCTTGAGTAAACTAGCCGATGTGCTGGGATCTTTTTCAAGCCAAAGCTTATTACCCGCCATTCTGACCAAGTATTTTGCTTCCTCTGCCATCCAGTGATTGGGGTTACGCTGAGCCAGTTTGGCTACTCTGTCACTCAGTTGGAGCTGATTGTTTGTCAGTTTATCTATGCCAGAGTTTGTGCTGCTGGCGAGTTTATCTTGTTTTCTTTCGAGTCTCGAAATTTGCTTGGCCGGTTCATTCAAGGCTTGTTTCAGCTCAATGGATAGCGCCTGAGCTCTGTCTTTTTGAACAGCAAGTTCTTGATAGAGGTAATATCCGCCGCCGCAAGTGACAAAGGTTAGCAGTAAGATAAAAACTAGATTGAACAAAAATCCCCAAGAGACACCGGAACGCTTGGCGTTAGTATCTGATTTACTATGGATCTGTTTTGAGGGAGTGTCAGCAGTCTTAGGTTCTTTATTGACTACCACAGCGGCATTATTAGCATTTACTTCAGAGTTTAACTCTGTATGTGCTTCTACAGCATTATCATCTAATTTTTTCTTGTCCATTAAACAGTCCCTTAAAGCGATACAGCTACAAAAATGACGAGTTTAGCGCGTTTACAGGCGAACGTTACAAGCCTAGGGCTGCAAGCACTGCCTTACAGTTAGCCGCTTTTGCATTGGTAACTTGCTGAAATCCATTGGCAATAGCCTGTTCCTGTACTCGTGAGCTAGGGACTATAATATGACATGCACGCAGCCAAGCAAATAACTCTTTTGGTACAAGTTTGATTAGATTATCGAGAATTTCGCCACTGGTGATGACTATCGTGTCGATTTTGGCTTGTTGCCAGGCCTGTGCGTTGCTTTGCGATGTTAATGTCGGGCATGTCCTACGATAAACTTCCCAATAGCTAACATCGGCGCCTCTATGGATTAATTCACTAGCCAGTGCTTCTCTTCCACCGACCCCTCGAACTATGACGATCTTCTTTCTAGAGAGAGATTGGAGTTGGGGGAGTGTGAGTAACCCTTCGGTCTGTTGACAATCTTGAGGGGCTTCTTGGGCTGAGATGCCCAATTTTGAAAGCGCGTTTAGGGTCGCTTCACCAACTGCGTAAAATTGTGCCTCTAGGGGCCAGATTTGCTTAATTGCTTTGGCGGCAAATTTTACAGCATTGGTGCTGATAAATATGATGATATCCGCACGCTTAAATAAAGCCATGCCGTGACTTTGTTGCTGCACCTGAGTGGCTTCTACTTGAAGTAAAGGCGTGACAAGATGTGCGACGCCTCTGGCTAGAAGCGCCTCAACCATTAACTGATTTCGCCCATGTGGGCGGGTTAGTAATACTTTCATCTTGAGTCAGGAGTCATTGATTGCTATTCACTGAAAGTATCAATTACTTGATATAAACGGCATCAAGAATCTCTTTTGCGCCTTTGCCAAGTAGTTCTTCGGCAAGCGTGATTCCTATCGCCTTAGCGTTAGTTTTTGGTCCAACACTGGTGCCTGTGATTATCTTGCTGCCATCGGGGTTACCCACTAAGCCGCGTAGTGTTAGAGTATCACCTTGGATTTCGGCGAATGCGCCGATCGGTACCTGACATCCACCTTCCAGATGAGTATTCATCGCTCGTTCTGCAGTCACTCGAAAACGAGTCTCTGCATGCTCAAGTGGTGCGAGCAGGGCTTTTACACGCTCATCATTAGTACGACACTCGATACCTACAGCGCCTTGGCCGTTAGCTGGCAAAGAATCTTCGGCTGAGATAAAACTAGTGATACGCTCTTCAAGTTTTAGACGTTTAAGGCCTGCGGCGGCGAGTATGATAGCATCATAATTTCCAGCATCTAGCTTGCCTAATCGTGTACCAACGTTGCCACGAAGATCGGTGATTTTTAGATCGGGTCGCATGCCTCTAATCTGGCACTGGCGTCGCAGACTTGAGGTGCCAACAACGGCTCCCAGAGGAAGGTCGCCGATAGACTTGTAGTTGTTTGAAACGAATGCATCGCGTGGATCTTCGCGTTCACAAATCACCTCGAGCCCTAGGCCGTCCGGAAAGTCTACCGGTACATCTTTTATCGAGTGAACGGCAATGTCGGCTCTGTCTTCTAGCATGGCGACTTCAAGTTCTTTAACGAACAAGCCTTTACCACCTACTTTTGCCAATGGAGTATCTAAGATGATGTCACCTTTAGTACTCATAGGGAGAAGTTCAACGGTCAAACCTGGATGAAATTTTTCTAGTTCTGCTTTTACAAATTCAGCTTGCCAGAGTGCAAGGGGGCTTTTACGTGTTGCGATTCGAATGACGTTTTGAGACATGCTCGATGTTCCATCAGAGGCCTTAGATGCAGTAATGCTAACATTGCTTAGGAATAGATGTAACAAACGGGGTTTGATTCTTTGACCTCTGCCCAAAACTACTTCAGTTAAAAGTGTGATCTTGGTCTCATTTATTCCTTGTGGCAGTTAAAGCTGTTAGCATTACAGCTGTTTCTCAACCTGCCTTGGCGTGACTCTTATTGAACAATGAACAGAATCACATTATTGAAACCGCAGACCGATTAAATCGTGTCAGGCAGGCGCGTGCTCTCGCATTATTGTCTCCGCTGAAAAGAGATCTGCTTCGTCTTATTCCTGTGTTGTTGCATTACCACCGAACCGGGTATCCCGGCTATAACGGCCCTATGACACCATCTGGTGTTTTTGAGTATGCGCCAAGTGAGCAAGAACTCGCAGCTTGTGACACCTTAAGTTTAGTTAGACCTATGGTGCATCTCGTTAAGCAGGCTGCTATCGAGGGGGTGTATAGCATGGGGAGCATGTCGAGTTTCGGGCAAAACCCCAAGAGTGATATCGATGTCTGGCTCGTTCATGATCGGCTTCTCAGTAAGGAAGAGTGCCGACTACTCGAAGAGAAATCAGGTTTGTTGACGACATGGTTTGCTCAGTATGGACTCGAGGTGAATTTCTACCTGGTTCATCCCGAACAGTTTTCTGACTGTTCCCCAGATAAAGCAGAGCCTCTGCGAGCCATAGGTAACGAGCATAGCGGTAGTGCTCAACACTGGTTATTACTGGAAGAGTTTTATCGTAGTCAGATTTGTTTGGCTGGCAAGAAGGTGGCCTGGTGGCCTAATGCTCAGAACTCGCAGCAGTTATTGTTTTTAGGAGATGTGAGCCAAATCCCGGCATGTGAATATTTTGGTGCTTCACTTTGGCAACTTTACAAGGGGCTGGATAAGCCACACAAGGCACTTTTGAAGGTTTTACTGCTCGAATCTTATGCTGCTCAGTACCCGAATACCGAGTTTATCAGTGAAAAAGTGTGGCAACACACAATAGAAGGTGATTTTTCATCCGCAAACGATAGCTATTTCTTGCTCTATGAATCGATAGAAAACTATTTGATAGCACAAGATGATCCCCGTCGTTTAGAGATAGCCCGACGTTGTTTTTATTTGAAGTGCGGTGTTCGATTAAGTGAGCCGGAACAAGCGCAAGACTGGCGCTATCACAAGCTAAATAATCTGGTCGAAAGTTGGCACTGGTCCAAGAGTTTATTAGAGACCTTAGATAACTGTGAGCGTTGGCACTGTGGGCAACTGCAGTGGTTTAATGAACAGTTAAATGAGCTGATGTTAGGTTGTTATCAAACATTGCTGCAATTTGCCTCGACCCATAAACTCAGTGAGAGTTTGAAATTATCTGAACTGGGTCTGCTTACTCGAAAACTTCATACGTATTTCAGTAGTGATACCGAGCAGCTTATCGGCTTGAATCGGCTTTGGAGTGATTCAATCTCAGAGCAAGAGCTGACGATTGTCTACAGCCATAACCTGCAAGAGTATTGTTTATATTGCTGCCCTCCAAATCGGAAAGCCTTCATCGGACAAAGGGCCGTTTACCGCTCTAAGAGTCGAGCTAAGCTACTCGCCTGGGCGGTGATGAATGGCGTCAGTGAAAAAATGACCCGCTGGTATGAGCTGGCAAGTGGGGAGCGTAAATCCGTGGGTTTGACCAAGGCATCTCATTGTTTAATTGAGGTTTTTAAACCCCTCGCTAAGAAAGTGTCTAAGATGGACCTTTATCAACCTTGGCGATATCGCAAGTTAGTTTTCATGCTCAATTTTAACAGTGATTCAACGTCCCAGTGGCAGGGGCAAGAGATCATGGTCGATTATCTCAATGCCAATATTTTTTCACTGGGGCGAGCAGAGCAAAATATGTTGGAGTCAATCGATCTTCTCTGCCTTAATTCATGGGGAGAGTGGCACTGTCATCATTACCATGGAGAGCTTGCCATATTAGAGGCATTGGCCTTCATTACTCCTGGCATTCGTCGTTCAGCCGAAGACTTGAAGATCGAGGTGGTGAGTGGTTCTGTTAGGTTACAAGATCAGTTTGAGCAGACGGTGAAAAACCTGGTTCGTCGCGCGGCGCGCTTAAGCTGGAAAGTGTCCTCTTCTGCAACATTAGTTTATCCACTCAAGGTGGCTAAGGTACAGTATGGCCTGTTCTTTAATAGTAAAGGCATGGTGTATCAGGATCTTAAAGACGCTAAAGCTTTTTATCAGCAGCTAACCAAGAGTATGTTGATCGAACTGCCCAGGCCGAACTTAGGTAACGAGCCTTTTACTATGGCCCCCGCTGTGATCCAAGACTTTGCCGCCAGGGGAGCGATTCAATATTTTTTGCGTCAGAGTGATGATGATTTGGATATATTTGTTTTAAATGAAAAAAATGAGTTAAATCACTATCTCCAAAAGGGAACCAGTGTCGATGAGTTGGTGAGTGAGGTGAGCCATTTTCATGCATTCGAAGAGCCAGACATCTCGACCCAAAGGTTTAATTTGCCACAATTTTTTCGCCTGATGAGAGTGGATGGCCGATTACAGGTGATCCCTTTTGGACTATCAGTGGAAGAAGCCGAGATGGACTTTTAAGCGGATATGAATAAAGAGGGAACCTAAGGTTCCCTTTATTCATTTTCGTCAGGTATGTAGACGACTAGAGAGATAGGCTTACGCCACCTTGTTTGAGAATAGACTCTATGACGAAGGGCATGAATTCACTGCTATTTCGCTCATCAATCCACTTTCCTTCGACGAAAGAGAAATGATAACCACCAAATTTCGTCGCAAGCCAGATCTGATGCAGAGGTTCTTGCTTGTTTATTACGATCTTAGAGCCATCTTCAAACTCTAGCTGCAATACATTCCCTGATGCATCGATATCTATGTCGGCATCCTGTTCATCGATAGCAAGTTCGATAGCGTTATCTATCGCTTGAAACATCTCATCGGCGAGTTGATGAAATTGTGTGTCTGTCATTGCCATCTGTTTTCGTCCTTCAATGGGGCAAATTTGAATATTTACATAGTAACAACCGTGCTTGGTATGCTCCATTACTTTTTACGAAAATCATCTTATACCATTCCGAGTAAGTATCTGATCATTCGGCGGGAGTTCAAAGCACTGTAGGCTAGGCGAATATTTGAAGCTAATAGTTATTCTCGGCAACAAGCTCCTGCGTTGCTCTACCTCCTGCATCCATGCAGTCGTATATCGAGAACATTCAACGTAGCATAAAGGGCTTTGCCATTTTCTTTAAACATCAGCCGCACTACGTGAGGCTCTCAGTGTTTCCACTTCTGCGTTACATTGACTTAAAAGGGAATAACCATTTCCTCATCAATGTGCCTTGAATTGAAAAAACTGAGAGTCTCTGAACTGACCAGATACTTATATGGAATGGTATTAGTGCTTACTCGCAGCAAATAAATTTCAGTTTAGTATGTATTAGGCCTATATGTACTTGACGTAGAAAGCTGAACTCTGCAACATCAGTAGACTAGTAAGGGCCTTAGATCATATGTGTTCTGAGACTGAAGCGGCTAATACAGATAAGATTAAATAGTACTTAATTAGATGGAAAGATTGATGTTGAGAAAAATGAGACTGTGTTCACTGATATTGTTTGCCAGCCTTTTTGTGACCGCTTGCGGGCAAACAGGGGCGTTATATAAATCGCCAGACAAAAAAGATAACCAGAAACAAGAACAGCAGCAACCAAAGAAACAAAGTAATAAGGAATAAACTCTTGGATCATTTTCTCTATAAAAATAATGAATTATTGGCCGAAGATTGCTCTGTCGTTGAGCTAGCTCGTACCCATGGTACTCCTTTATACATCTATTCCCGTGCCACGTTAGAGCGTCATTGGCATGCATTTGATCGTGCGGTTGCCGATCATCCCCATCTTATCTGTTATGCGGTAAAAGCGAATTCAAATATTGCCGTCCTGAACGTGCTTGCGCGTTTGGGTAGTGGTTTCGACATCGTTTCCGGTGGTGAGTTGCTGCGAGTGATAGAAGCCGGTGGCGATCCCGCTAAAGTGGTATTTTCAGGTGTAGGTAAGACTGCCGCCGAAATGGAGATGGCACTTAATATAGGCATTCATTGTTTTAACGTCGAATCTGCAGCCGAGCTTGAGCAGTTAAATATTGTTGCTGGTCGTATAGGTAAGATTGCACCGGTTTCCCTGCGTGTTAACCCGGATGTCGATGCCGGCACACACCCATACATATCTACGGGCCTTAAAGATAACAAGTTCGGTATCGCTATGGAGCAAGCCGAGGCTATTTTCGTTCGCGCCGCCGCATTACCGAATTTAGAAGTTAAAGGTGTCGATTGTCATATCGGCTCCCAGCTAACCGAGATCCAGCCTTTCCTCGATGCCATGGATCGCATGTTAGCCTTAATCGATCGACTCGCTGAACAGGGCATTCATATTGAACATTTCGATGTGGGTGGTGGCTTAGGCGTGCCTTATAACGATGAGACACCGCCCCAGCCTGATGTATATGCAGCAGCTTTGCTCGAACGTTTAGGTGACCGAAATCTTAAGCTCATCTTCGAACCTGGTCGTGCTATTGCTGCCAATGCGGGTATCTTTGTGACTCAAGTGCTCTATCTTAAAGGTAACGGTGATAAACACTTTGCTCTGGTTGATGGTGCTATGAATGATCTTATTCGTCCTGCGCTTTACAGTGCTTGGCAAAATATTATCCCTGTTAAGCCGCGTGATGGTGAAACCTTAAATTACGATATCGTGGGGCCTGTATGCGAAACAGGTGACTTCTTAGGAAAAGACAGAGCGTTGAATTTAGCGGCGGGTGATTATCTGGCTGTGCGCTCATCCGGCGCCTATGGCTTTACCATGTCATCTAACTACAATTCACGCCCTAGAGCGGCCGAGTTGATGGTCGATGGGGATCAGGCTTTTGTTATTCGAGAGAGAGAAAAATTGACTCAGCTATGGCAAGGTGAGCAACTCCTGCCGTAAACTGTTTATATTAATTGATGATGTTTCTGTTTCGTTCTCAGATAAAGATAAATGGTTTATTGAGTCACGGAACAGGGCGATTTAAAGGATACCTAACTTGATCCATTTCACTAAGATGCATGGTTTAGGCAATGATTTCATGGTGGTCGACGGCGTAACACAGAATGTGTTTTTTTCGCCTGAGCAGATCAAACGCCTTGCCGATCGAAATTTTGGTATAGGTTTCGATCAGTTGCTTCTGGTGGAGCCTCCTTATGATCCCGATCTCGATTTCCACTATCGTATTTTTAATGCCGATGGCGGAGAGGTTGAACAGTGTGGTAATGGCGCACGCTGTTTCGCTCGCTTCGTGCGTAACAAGGGATTGACCAACAAACAAAAAATTAAAGTCAGTACCTCCAACGGCAAACTTACCCTGCGCCTGGAGCCTGACGGCAATGTCACTGTGAATATGGGCATTCCGGTACTCGAGCCAAGCAAGATCCCCTTTAATGCTAAGCGGCCTGAAAAAACATATTTGATACAGACCGACACTGGAGAATCTAAGGTGCAGACCTTTCTCTGTGGCGCTGTTTCCATGGGTAACCCTCATTGTGTTTTGGATGTCGAAGATATTCAGGCGGCAGATGTCGAGGGGGTTGGCGCCTTATTGACTCAACATGAGCGCTTCCCAAAGGGAGTGAATGTCGGTTTTATGCAGGTGATTAACTCAGGTCATATTAAACTAAGAGTATATGAGCGAGGCGCGGCAGAGACGCTTGCCTGTGGCACTGGTGCATGTGCTGCGGTTGTTGTGGGTCAGTTACAAGGTAAGCTCGATAAGCGTGTTCGTGTCGACCTACCTGGTGGTACCCTGACTATTAATTGGGATGGAGAGGGTAAACCTTTATGGATGACAGGGCCTGCCGAACACGTATATGACGGACAGATACAAACATGACCGAAATGACTAATGTGAAAAAACCACTGCCTTTCGATGAGATACTGATTCGAGAATACTTACTGGATAACCCTGACTTTTTCACTCGTTATCCTGAGCTGCTGTTAGCAATGCGAATTCCACATGCGGAGCGTGGGGCCGTGTCCTTGGTTGAGCGTCAACAAGAGATGCTGCGCAGCCGGATACAGCAGTTAGAGGAGGAGATCACATCCTTGATGGGGATGGCTACCCGTAATGAGATGATCTACATGTTCAATACCAGGCTCTCACTTAAACTGCTTGAATGTGAAGATCTCGGTGAACTGAGGCAAGAGTTATCCGAAGGTTTAAAAACGCAATTTCAGTTTAGTCATGTTCGATTAATTACGGTTCACGACATAGATAGCGAGTTGTCGCGTATCTGGAGTAAGCGCTTGAGCCAAGGTTATTATTTTGGTCGACTCACTACGGCAGAGTCGAAACGCTTATTTGGCTGCGAAGTTGGCTCTGTGGCCTTATCCAGATTATCTGATCAATGTGGTCAGGTTATTTTTGCCATAGCGAGTCAAAATGCGATGCACTTTCATCCGGAAATGGATAACCTACTCTTGGATCAACTGAAGCAACTCATAGATCATCTACTGCCTAAACTTTAACTGTGCTCAGAACATCTTGCCAAGAGCCTGTAAGCAGCATAACGACAGGACTCGTGGCAACCAGGGTGTTTACCTATCCGCCATGAATTGAAAAAGCTGAGAGGCTCTGAATGGAGCAAATATGAACGCTAACTGGTTTAAGCGGTTTGAGAGTTACTTGAGCAGCGAGCGACAGCTTTCGGCACATACAGTACGAAATTACCTCTACGAACTGCATAGGGTCACCGACAAACTCGAAGCTAGTGCCTCTTTACCTATCTCCTGGTCTGAAATCAGCCATGAACAGATTCAGCACGTCTTGGGGCAACTACACCGCCAGGGCCTGAGTCCTCGCTCTCTGTCATTAACACTTTCTGCGGTAAAGCAGTTTTGTGACTTCTTACTGGGTGAAGGGGTCATTAACGCCAATCCAGCCAAGAGTCTGAGTGCGCCTAAGCAAAATAAACCTCTGCCAAAAAATATGGATCTCGATTCTGTTACTCACCTATTAGAGATAGACGCCGACGATCCCTTGAGTGTGCGTGATAAAGCTATCATGGAGTTGTTTTACTCCTCCGGTCTAAGACTCGCCGAGTTGGCGGCTCTAGATGTGCTTGCTATTCGCTTTGCCGAGCGGCAAGTTAAAGTGTTAGGTAAAGGAAGTAAAGAAAGGATCGTGCCTGTAGGTCGATGTGCGATTCAAGCTATCCAGGCTTGGTTAGTGTTTAGAGAGAGTATTCCTTGCCAAGACGATGCGTTATTCGTCACAGGTAAGGGAAAACGATTAGCCCATAGAAGCATACAAGCCAGATTAGCTAAGTGGGGACAAGAGCAGGCCTTGAATATGCGGGTACATCCCCATAAGTTGCGTCACTCTTTCGCGACTCATATGTTGGAGTCGAGCGCCGATCTGCGTGCGGTGCAAGAGTTGCTTGGCCATGCCAATCTCTCGACAACTCAGATATACACAAGTTTAGACTTTCAACATCTGGCAAAAGTGTACGACGGGGCTCACCCAAGGGCCAGTAGAGCCAAGAAGCTCAATAGCGCGAAAGGGGAGGAAAGCTGATGGCTCAGATATATCTCAGGCCTAGAGCCTATCAAGCGATTAGCTTCGACCTCGATGACACCTTATATGATAACGGTCCTATTATCAGGGGGGCAGAAGCTTCACTGCTGCAATTTTTACATCAAACCTATAGCGAGACACGTCGTTGGCAGAGGGATGACTGGATAAAGCTCAAAACAAGTCTTATCCAGAATCAGCCTGAGCTTGGCCATGATACAAGTGCCGCAAGACTGATCATGTTAGAACAAGGACTGCTGATGCTTGGTTACTCTCGAGAGCATGCCGAATCAGGTGCCATGGCTGGGTTGAATTGCTTCTTGCACAAGCGCTCTGATTTTACCGTTCCAAGACCTGTCATAAACTTGCTTCGAGACTTGAGTCATAAATATCCATTAATCGGCATCACTAACGGCAATGTCGATGCCGAAAAAATCGGTTTGGGTGATGTGCTGGATTTTGTGCTTCATCCTGGCGAAGGCACACTTATGAAGCCTTACCCGGATATGTTCTATAACGCCTGTCGTAGGCTCGACATTCCACTACACAGTTTACTGCACGTCGGAGATAGTCATGCATCCGATGTTATGGGAGCCAGAATGGCAGGCTGTCAGTCTGCTTGGCTCAATCCAAGCTTTGGCCGAGATAAACTGCACAGGTTCGGTCAGTTATTGCCCCATTTAGAAATTCAAGACATACATGAGTTGCAAGAATTACTCGGGTAAATTATCCACCGTCACGGAAAAGGCCAGCAGCATTTGCTACTGGCCTGATAAAACCGTCAACCTATTTCAGGACGGGACACTATTTTTAGTTATACCGATTGGTATTATTCAGACTGGGCTAGAGCCTTCGGAAACAAGATATTGTTTTCCAGATGAATATGCTGTTTCAAGTCAGCCTCAAACTCCGCCAGAGTGGCATAGCAGACACGCCAGGTGGTACAGGCATGCTCAGGTGGTTGGAAGTGATTAGTGAGCTCATGGAGCTTTTCCAGCATCTGAATAGCTTCATCATGCTCATGTTCCATGGCATTGATAGGATTGCCTATGTGACCGAAGCAGGCGTCAACAGATTCTCCGGCAGCCATGGCCCTGATTGCGGGGAATAAAATCTTCTCCTCCTTCATTAAGTGAGGCACCAGATCTTCGATTAATGCCTGAACCCAGCCAGAAAATGGCTTTATTTCCGGATAATTTTCGCCATGGGCGCGTACCATCTTCTGGCTGTATTCGAGCAGGAGTGGGGCTTTTTCTCTCACGTAGGTATGATGCGTATCTTCGATATAGTCGATCAGCTTATCGATGGCTAGTTGATTGAGTGTATCTTCCTTAGGACCCGATGTGTCTATGGCGACCAGCGCGGCTTCTACCTCGGCTAAGTCTGCACCAGATTTGTCACAGGCCGAGGCGAGTGAACGTCCGCCACCGCAACAGAAATCGATATCGAATTGACTGAATATATGCGCGGCGCGAAAATCATCCGCCACTAACTTTCCGACGCGCTGCTGGGATAGTGTGAGATCCGATTGAGAAGTTGTGCTCATACCTGCTCCAAAGCTGTAAATTATTTATACCTTTAGTGGGGATGTTATTTGGCACTCAGCTTATGGACAAGTAAAACTTGACTAAATTAGTCAGGAATAGACCTTTTTATGATGTAGATTAAACTTAGGTGAAAAATCAGACATAAAAAAACCAGCCGAAGCTGGTTTTTTTATTTAGTAAGGAAAGAACGATTAGTTCATGCCATACTTTTTCAATTTTTTACGCAGAGTGCCACGGTTGATACCCAGCATGTTCGCAGCGCGAGTCTGGTTACCGCGAGTGTGCTGCATGATGATATCTAGCAGAGGAGCTTCAACTTCGCTCAACACCATTTCATATACTTCTTCAGCTTCTTGTCCGTCCATCTGAGCGAAAAAGTTTGTTACAGCGCGCTTTACAGCGTCACGTAGTAACTGAGGCTTAATAGTACCGTTAGCTGTTTCGATTTTGCCAACTGTAAGCTGATGAGTTTCTGTGTTAGTAGTCTGATCAAACATTCGTATTCTGCTCTTTAATTAATTCTGTGCAATTTCATCAAAATAGCGTTCCACCATGGAACATTGTTTTTCAACAGTCTCCAGCCGATTAAACTCGGCACGGAATGGACGCTGTTCTTCCTGGTCCAAATACCATCCAACATGCTTTCTAGCAAAACGGATGCCCTTATACTCACCATACAGTTCATATAAGTTTTCAAGATGTTCCAGCATCACAAGATGCTTTTCATCCATCTCAACAGGCGCTAGCTTGTTACCCGTATCCAGGTAATGTTGGATTTCTCGGAAAATCCAAGGCCGTCCCTGGGCACCTCGTCCTATCATGAGAGCATCGACACCGGTATGATCGAGCACGTATCGTGCCTTCTCTGGGGTGACAATATCTCCATTAGCAATAACTGGGATCGAGATATTCTGTTTAATAGCCTTAATCGTGTCGTATTCGGCGTCGCCTTTATACATGCACTGCCGGGTTCGGCCGTGAACGGCCAATGAGGCAATGCCACAATCTTCGGCTATCTGGGCGATTTGAACACCATTCCTGTGCTCTGGAGCCCAACCGGTTCGAATCTTCAGTGTCACAGGTACATCGACTGCGGCTACCACGGCCTGTAAAATTGCTTTTACCTGCACGGGGTTTTGCAGCAGAGCTGAACCCGCTAGCTTCTTATTCACTTTCTTAGCAGGACAACCCATATTGATATCGATGATCTGTGCTCCCTGTTGTACGTTGACAACAGCGGCATTGGCCATCAATTCAGGATCGGCGCCTGCGATTTGCACTGAGCGTATCCCATTCTCACCAGCATGACTCATGCGCTGGCGGCTCTTATCTGTGTCCCAAACATCGGGATTAGATGAAAGCATCTCTGAAACCGCCATGGCAGCACCATAACGAACACAAAGATTTCTAAAGGGTTGGTCTGTGACACCTGCCATTGGTGCCACGATCAGCTGATTTTTCAGTTGATAGGGTCCAATCTGCATTCTCAACATACCTGCGCTTCAAAGGGGCGCTATAGTACGTCTTTTTTGAGTCGGTGAAAAGGTCAATAAATGACCTAGATGAAACTTTTTTTCTTGACTTTTGCGAGCTGAGAATAGTTAGGCGGAACAAGGTGTGCTGCTCAATACAGCTATTTACGTATTCCTGTCAAGCGACTCCATTCTTCTTTGTGAGCCGGCTCATCCATATCGAACCATTCGGTGTAAAATTCAGCAACTTCATCGGCTTGTTCTTTTAACAGGCCTGACAGTGCTAATTGACCACCAGGTTTTACTTTTTTAGCAATTAATGGGGCTAATTCACGTAGTGGCCCCGCAAGTATGTTGGCAACCAAGATATCGGCCTTAAGATCCTGCGGTTGATCTTCCGGAAGGTAGAGGCTGATCTGATCCAATACGTCATTGCGCTCGGCGTTGGCCTTCGAAGCTTCGATTGCCTGATAATCAATGTCGATTCCAGTGACTTTTTTAGCACCTAATTTTAGCGCCGCGACGGCTAAGATGCCTGAGCCGCAACCGAAGTCGATGACCTCTTTATCGGTTAACTCCAGTCCATCTAACCATTCGAGACATAAAGCGGTAGTCGGGTGAGTACCTGTACCGAATGCTAAGCCTGGATCTAATATCACGTTAACCGCTTGGGGATCTGGGATTTCACGCCAACTAGGACAGATCCAGAGTCGTTTGCCGAATTGAATTGGGTGGAAGTTATCCATCCATTCACGTTCCCAATCTTTATCTTCGACCTGCTCGATCTTATAACTAAAATCGGTACCTAAATAAGGCACTAATTTTAGTTGCTCAACGAGGATAATAAGATCTCTATCGGCTTCGAATAACGCAGTCAGTACGGTGTGACTCCAAAGTGGTGTTTCACCCAAGGTTGGTTCGTAAATGGGGGTATCTTTACCATCTTCTAGGGTAATAGATAGTGAACCTTCTTCCATCAGCAGATCGCTTAATGCATCTGCGTGTTGGCTATCGGTATCAATTTTCAGTTGGATCCAAGGCATGGAATCGTCTCGTTACTTGTAAAATTGCGGCTATTGTATACCCAAGCCTGCATGTATTGCGAGTTTCAAAGCAATGTAGGGGCTGAGTCTGGCTAGGTAAACATACAAAGCGATCATAAGTGATGAATCCAGGTGTTTATTGGTGAGTAATTAGTTGCGCTATTACTTATCTTGCTGAAATGAATATAAATGTACCATTGATTGTCTCGTTTGAATGCTTGTCGTAACCAATTGAATTAAAGTGGTTAATTGGTCTTACCTCTGTTTGCTCACTTAGCCATTGTTTGTGACAGGCATCAAATACTCAGACTTAATCTAGTGAGTTAAATCACGAAATGTCTAGGGCACATCTCACATCAATGATCTTCCTGCTAGAGTGTAAATCCCGACAATAGGCAGATAAGAACATGACTGTGAGAACTCTATTACCCGCATCTAGTATTTTAGGTATCGGCGGACATCCTTGGTCTGCGAAAGCCGATAAAATTCAAAGTGCCACAGGTATCTTGTTGGGCTGTTTCTTATTAGCACATCTACACTTCGAATCGAGTATTTTGCTGGGTAAAGAAGCGTTTTATCAGGTGGTGCAAATACTGGAAGGCGGCATGTTTAGCGAAACGGGCCATGGTTTTCCTATTGTTACTAAAATATTTTCAATTTTCATTTTGCTGGTTGTGATCCTACATGCGGCGGTTGCGCTGCGTCGTTTCCCTGCGCAAATTGGCCAGTGGCGAGCACTTCGCAGGCACATGAATGTCATCAAGCACAAAGATAGTCATGCCTGGTTCTGGCAACTTGTTACCGGCTTTATCTTATTTTTCTTAGCCCCAGTACACATATTTACCATGATCACCAATCCTGAAATTGGTCCTCACTTATCTGCTGAACGTGTTTATCACGCCAATGCCTGGTTGCTCTATGCCTTGTTGCTTCCTGCTGTGGTTATCCATGCCATGATTGGTTTGTACCGTGTTGCAGTGAAGTGGGGGATAACCGCTAACCGATCAGGTTTAAGAAAGCTGGCAAAAGTCATGATTATTTACCTGATTACTATCGGTGTACTTAGTTTAGTTTCATATATTTACATAGGTAGCGGTTTATCTTTGCCTATAGAACCTTATGTCCCAACTGGCCATTAGTCTTGATTAGATAAGGATATCCTTGATTATTTAGAGCTGAATTGATCTACCTCACTGTAATTGAGTGATTTGTGGGCGACATTATCATTACCCTTTATAAGGTTTTTAGATCATGTAGCAACTCAACATTCAGTGAGGACATATGACTATTAATGATTCTGCAATCGCAGAAAGTACGACAAATACAATAACGACAACAAGTACAAAAATTAAGACGCAAGGAAGACGATGGACTGCCTGGCTCGATATCAGTCAGAGCCTTTCTGGTGTGATTTTAACGTTGTTCTTATGGACGCATTTAGTCTTGGTTTCATCCATCTTACTCGGTGGCGATGCGATGAGCTGGGTTGCAGGTTTGATGGAACTGAGTTTTTTGAGCAGCGACGGCCATGGCTATCCTTGGATAGTTTCGCTTATTGCCATAGGGATTGGTGCGTTAGCTTTCATTCATGTCTTGGTAGCACTGCAAAAATTACCGCTGAGTTTAAAGCAGCAGCTAGCGCTTAGAAAGCAGATGAGCGCCATCAAGCATGGTGATACTCAGCTTTGGGTGTGGCAGGCCATTACCGGTGTCATTATCTTTGTCTTACTGCCGGTGCACCTTTGGCTTATCGGCTCGGCGCCAGCAACCATAGGCCCATCGGGCTCGGCGAGCAGGATCTGGAACGATGGGGTTTGGCTCTTATATCTGCCGTTGTTGTTGAGTGTTGAATTACATGCCGCCATCGGTATTTACCGGGTAGCGATAAAGTGGGGGGTGGCCAGAGACTTGAATACCCGCGCACGTATGAAAAAGATAAAAAATATCATTAGTGTCATCTTTGTTTTGATTGGATTGGCATCATTATTGGCTTTTTTACCCTATGCATAATTGTAAGAGAAGGTCCGAGTTCCTAGGGGGGAGACCCTAGGGCAATTGGATGATGCAGAGTTGTAGGACTGGCTTTAGCCGGGAGGGAATAAACCCATGAACATCGGGGCTAAAGCACCCTCCTACAGGGGAGAGAATACACCCATGAATATCGGGGTTAAAGCACCCTCCTACAGGAAAGATGCTGCTAGCGCTATCGGGGCCTAGTCCTTCGAATAGGCGTAGCCGTCCGCGTAGCGATAGGCCGAAGGCCGTCGTCTTAGCTTTAACCTTCAGCTCTTATTACTTTGAACTTACGGCTTAAAACTTAGAACTTACGGCTTAAAACTTAAAAAACCAGAACCCTAGGCTTTAAAAGGAGCAAGTGTGAAACTGATATATACCGATTCTTTAGTGGTTGGAGCCGGATTGGCTGGCTTACGAGTTGCCATCGCCTCCAAGGAGCGCGGACTCGATACTCTAGTGCTTTCTCTCATTCCTGCTAAGCGGTCACATTCCGCTGCAGCGCAAGGGGGCATGCAAGCGAGTCTGGGTAATACCGTGAAAGGAATGGGTGATGATGAAGATATTCATTTTCAGGATACGGTAAAGGGTTCCGACTGGGGTTGCGATCAGGATGTCGCGCGTATGTTTGCTCACTGTGCCCCAAAGGCTGTAAGAGAGCTGGCAAACTGGGGCGTACCTTGGACTCGGATCACAGAAGGCCCAAGACAGGTCGTGGTGAATGCGGAAAAGGTCACCATAGAAGAGGCCAAAGAAGCTCATGGTTTGATCAACGCCCGCGACTTCGGTGGTACTAAGAAATGGCGTACCTGTTATACCGCAGATGGTACCGGACATTCCTTGCTTTATGCGGTCGATAACAAGGCAATTTCGATGGATATTCCTGTCCATGAACGTGTCGAAGCTTTGGCAATCATTCATGATGGTAAGCGTTGTCACGGTGTTGTAGCACGCTGCCTGGTAACCGGAGAGCTAAGAGCCTATATCGGCAAATCGACCACTATTGCTACTGGCGGTTACGGCAGGATTTATGAAGTATCGACCAATGCCATCATCTGCGAAGGCATCGGCCAGGCGCTCGCCTTGGAAACTGGCGTTGCCAAACTTGGCAATATGGAAGCGGTACAGTTCCATCCGACTGCCATCGTGCCTGTTGGCATTCTGACGACCGAAGGTTGTCGCGGTGACGGTGGCTTGCTAAGAGATAAAGATGGCCATAGGTTTATGCCGGATTACGAGCCTGAGAAGAAAGAACTGGCTTCCCGTGATGTGGTTTCTCGTCGCATGACTGAGCATATGCGTAAGGGCAAGGGGGTTGATAGTCCCTATGGTCCGCATTTGTGGCTCGATATTACGCTTCTTGGTCGTAAACATGTTGAAACTAATCTGCGTGAAGTGAAAGAGATATGTGAGAATTTCCTGGGGATTGACCCTGCTAAGGAGTGGATCCCGGTTCGCCCGACTCAACATTATTCTATGGGAGGGATTCGTACCGATAAAACGGGTCAAAATCCTCAACTCAAAGGCTTGTTTAGTGTCGGTGAGGCTGCGTGCTGGGACATGCATGGCTTCAATCGACTAGGTGGTAACTCGCTGGCGGAAACCGTCGTCGGTGGCATGATTATCGGTAAATATGTTGCCGATTTCTGTCAAGAAAATAGCTTAGAGATCGATACAAATCTCGCTGAGTCGTTTGTTGATAAGGTACGCGACGAAATTGATGATCTGATTGAAGGCGGTGGAACAGAGAGCCCGTTTGTGCTCAGGAAAGAGATGCAAAGGATCATGATGGATTATGTGGGTATTTTCCGCAATGGTATTGAACTCGATAAAGCGGTTTCTGAGCTCCAAGGGCTACTGGAACGCTCGCGTGATATTGGCCTTAAATGTAGCAAGCGTCATGCCAATCCTGAATTGGTCGAAGCGCTTAGGGTGAAGCGCATGATTAAAGTTGCACTCACTGTGGCATGCGGCGCGGCCGCACGTACAGAAAGCCGCGGTGCCCACGCTCGAGAAGACTTCCCCCAAAGAAACGATAAAGACTGGTTGAATAGAACGCTTTCGAGCTGGCCTGATGAGAATGCACTCTCGCCAGAGCTGAGTTATGAGCAGCTGGATGTGATGAAGATGGAGCTGCCCCCTGGGTATCGAGGATACGGTATCGACAATGCTATTACTCATCCTGATACAGAAAAGCGGGAGCAGGAGATCGCCGACATCATCAGCGAGCTTGGAGAAGATGCCGATCGTTATCAGAGGCAAAATGCAATTATGCCCTACGAAGTTCCCAAGGCTCTACAGCCTAAAAATGAACGCTTAAGTGATAACTTGACCGAAAGCGGCGAGTGTGTGGAAAAAGTGGGAGAAACAGTTGAATGAGCCAAATAGAGACTAAGGGTCGTACCTTAACATTTAATATCTTCAGATATGATCCACAAGAAGTGGGTGATAAGCCCAAGATGGTGAAGTATCAAATTGAAGAGACGCCTGGCATGACAGTGTTTATCACGCTGAACATGCTACGTGAGCATCAAGATACCTCTCTGCAGTTTGATTTTGTCTGTCGTGCAGGTATTTGTGGTAGTTGCGCCATGGTGATCAATGGCTTTCCGACTCTGGCATGTCGAACCTTGACCAAGAATTACCCCAAAGGGGAAATAACCTTGATGCCTCTGCCTGGCTTCGAGCTGATAGGCGATCTCTCGGTGAACACCGGCAAGTTTATGCGTGAACTAGCTGAACGACTTAAGCTTTGGCTACACCCAATGAGTGAAGATGCCGACGTTCATAGGCTCGAAATACCTATGTCTCCGCAAGAGGCGGCTAAACTCTATGAGCTTGAGCGCTGCGTCGAATGTGGTGTCTGTGTATCTGCTTGTGCCACTAAGCAGATGCGAGAGACCTTTGTCGGCGCTGTGGGCATGATGAAGCTGGCCAGATTCGAGCTCGATAGTCGAGATAGTCGCAGTACAGAAGATTTTTATCATGTCATAGGTAACCAGGATGGTGTGTTTGGCTGCATGACCCTACTCGGTTGTCAGGATAATTGTCCCAAGGACTTGCCCCATATGCAGCAGATAGCGTATTTGCGCCGTAAGATGGCAATGGCTCAGTTTTAGTTTCCTGCATACTCTGTCTAGCCCCAAAGCCTGCTTCAAGCAGGCTTTCTTTTTTGTCGAAGAGCCGATAGCATCGGTGAAGTGGAAGCTGAAAAACTTACTTTGAGAAAGACGAATGCAAATAAACGATCTTATGCTTTTTGTTCGGGTTGCCGACTGCGGTAGCATTACCGCGGCTGCGACTGAGCTGGAACTCTCTCCTGCAGCGGCCAGCGCCGCGTTGAAACGACTGGAGAAGCAACTCGAAACCAGTTTATTTATTCGAAGCACGCGGAGCCTCAGGCTGACGGATACGGGCGAGCGTTATCTGATCCATTGTCGCAGGGCGTTGGCGGATTTGAGTTTAGGACAGCAGGCTATCGATGATGTGAAAGAGAAAATCTCAGGCGTCGTCAGTCTGGCTGTGCCTTCCGATACTGGGCGAACCGTATTACTTCCCTGGCTCGATGACTTCATGGATGAATATCCCCAGCTTAAATTCAGGCTGCATATTGGTGATACCCTCTCAGATTTTTATCATGACAAGATAGATGTCGCACTTCGTATAGGTACGCCAAAGGACTCCTCCTTAGTCGCATTTCAGATAGCTAAGGTGAAGAGGCTGTTGTGTGCCTCCCCGGAATATATTGCTAAACATGGTGAGATCACATCTATCGAGCAACTATCAGATCATAACTGCTTGTTCTTTATGTTAGATGAGCGAACTCATGACCAGTGGCGCTTCACTAAAAATGGCCGTGAGTTTAAGGTGAGAGTCACAGGTAATCGAACCTGTAATGACGCCGAAGTTGCACGTCGTTGGGCCGTGGCAGGCAAGGGGTCGTATATAAATCTGCTTTGGATCTTGGTGAAGATATATTAAGGGGAAGACTCGTCCCTATGCTGAAGGATTTTGAGGGAGAGGGTGCTGACCTCTATCTGGTTTGCCCGGGAAGAGAGCATGTCACACCGGTTATTCTCTTGCTTAGAGATATGCTTAGAGCAAGGTGTAAGCTGCGATTAGATATGAGGGGCTAGAATCTAGTTCCTAGGTAGATTTTCACAACTCTTATGACAAGAGTGCATGGAAAATAGACATAACTCTTATTACAAGAAGTCCAGACATAAAAAAGCCGCAACGAGTGCGGCTTTTTTATTGTTAGTTCTAATCGCTATGTCTTACAAGAAATAGAGGAAAAGGGATTAGCCTTTACCACCGCCTCTCATTGCGTTGAAGAACTCTTCGTTAGTCTTGGTTAAGGCTAACTTGTCGATAAGGAACTCCATGCCTGTGACTTCATCCATAGGATTAAGGATCTTACGTAGGATCCACATCTTCTGCAGCTCTTCAGGCGTCGTGAGTTTCTCTTCACGACGAGTACCAGAGCGATTGAAATCGATAGCTGGGAAGACACGCTTTTCGGCAGCTTTACGGGACAGGTGTAACTCTTGGTTACCGGTACCTTTAAACTCTTCGTAGATAACTTCATCCATCTTAGAGCCAGTATCGACAAGTGCCGTTGCTATGATGGTTAAGCTGCCACCATGTTCGATGTTACGTGCCGCACCGAAGAAACGCTTAGGACGGTGCAGGGCGTTGGCATCGACACCACCGGTAAGAACTTTACCCGATGATGGAATAACTGTGTTGTATGCACGAGCAAGACGAGTGATCGAATCCAGCAGAATGACCACGTCTTTCTTATGCTCAACCAGACGTTTGGCTTTTTCGATAACCATCTCGGCTACCTGTACATGACGGCTGGCTGGCTCATCGAAGGTTGAAGCTATGACTTCACCTTTAACCATGCGCTGCATCTCGGTAACTTCTTCCGGACGCTCATCGATAAGTAGCACCATCAATACCACATCCGGGTTATTGTGAGTGATGCTTTGAGCCATGTTCTGTAGCAATAATGTCTTACCAGCCTTTGGCGGCGCAACAATCAGGCCACGTTGACCCTTACCTATAGGTGAACATAGATCGAGAATTCTTGAAGTAATATCTTCGGTCGAACCATTACCACGTTCCATACGCAGGCGCTCTTCGGCATGCAGTGGGGTCAGGTTTTCGAATAAGATTTTGTTGCGGGAGTTTTCAGGCTTGTCATAGTTGACTTCAGATACTTTCAGCAGCGCAAAATAACGCTCACCCTCTTTTGGAGGTCTGATCTTACCGAAGATGGTATCACCGGTTCGCATGCTGAAGCGACGGATCTGACTCGGAGACACATAGATGTCATCTGGGCCGGCAAGGTAAGAAGCATCTCCGCTACGAAGGAAACCAAATCCATCCTGCAGAATTTCGAGTACACCACCACCAAAGATATCTTCACCGCTTTTGGCGTGGGCTTTTAGGATTGAAAATATGATGTCCTGCTTACGAGCACGGGCGGTATTTTCAACTTTCATCTCTTGGGCTAGCTTTACTAAGTCTGAAATCGACGTGTCTTTTAATTCTGATAAATTCATCTTGGTGGGTCTTTTTATGCGAGGTAATGCTATTTGTGATCAAGCGATCATAGAGTGTGTAAGTACAATGTGAATGTTGAACGAATAGCTAGATGTGGGTTAATAGAAAGTGTCTGGTTATTAAAGTAGCACTATAGCGACTGTGCGTCTAGGATTTTAGTATAACCTGACACAATTTAATAAATAACCTGTGTCAGGTATCACTATATCCCCAGTATCTGCCGCCATTTCACACTTTTCGTATCCGTTTACGTACAGACGGCATACAGCTGGGCTGCCTATATTCTGGGTATAGGCTTTACGCCATTTATAGTTGAGCGTCGATAAACTCTTTTAATTGAGTCTTAGACAGTGCGCCAACTTTAGTGCCTGCCAATTCGCCGTTCTTGAAAATAAGTAGTGTAGGGATACCACGAACACCATACTTAGCTGGAGATACGCTGTTTTGATCGACATTGAGTTTAGCTATAGTGACTTTACCTGCATAGTCTTCGGCTACGTCATCTAAGATTGGCGCAATCATTTTACAAGGGCCACACCACTCAGCCCAAAAATCTACTACTACAGGTAGTTCTGATTTTATTACGTCATTTTCGAAGCTGTCGTCACTTAATTGTACTATCTTGTCGCTCATGATGTTCTCCAGTTAGGGTGCCATCGCTGGTTTGTTAATGGCTTAACCTGTATATTGGGTCTGAAAAATAACTTTTCAAGGTAATTTTAATAACCTTTAAAAGTACTTTTTATAATTAGTCGCTATTTCAAACGATTGAGTTTCTTATTGCAACCCCAACTGGTATGCTGCCGCTATGAGCGAAACACATTTATCTAATCAGAAGTTTGCCGACTTTTCCCTTCATGAAGGGATAAAAACAGCACTTAACGAGAGCGGCTTTGAATTTTGCACGCCTATTCAAGCAGCATCATTACCGATCCTTTTGCAGAAAAAAGATATCGCGGGTCAAGCACAGACTGGAACAGGAAAGACTTTGGCTTTCCTTGTGGCGACTTTTGAACATCTGCTAACCACTCCTATTCCTGAAGGTCGTCAGCTAAATCAGCCGCGCGCTATGATCATGGCGCCGACTCGTGAGCTGGCTATCCAAATCGCAAAAGATGCGACGCTATTGGCAAAACATACCGGTTTGAAAGTCGGTATTGTCTATGGTGGTGAAAGCTATGAAGTTCAGCGTAAGGTGCTAGACAAGGGTATCGATATACTTATCGGTACCACGGGACGTATTATCGATTACGTCCGTCAGGGCATCATTAATCTGAGCGCGATTCAAGCTGTTGTGCTAGATGAAGCCGATCGTATGTTCGATCTTGGTTTTATTAAAGATATACGCTTTCTATTTAGACGTATGCCAGATGCTAAGTCGCGTCTGAACATGCTGTTCTCTGCAACCCTTTCTATGAAGGTGCAGGAGCTGGCTTATGATCATATGAATGAGCCTGAAAAAGTCGTTATCGCGCCGAACGAAAAAACCTCTAAGAACATCAAGGAAGAGATCTTTTATCCATCTATGGATGAGAAGATGCGTCTCCTGTTGTCACTTATTGAAGAAGACTGGCCAGAGAAGGCGATCGTTTTCTCTAATACCAAGCACAGCTGCGAAAATGTCTGGTCTTGGTTATCGGGTGACGGTCATCGTGTTGGCTTGCTTACTGGTGATGTGCCACAGAAGAAACGTATTCGTATTCTTGAACAGTTCACAACCGGTGAGCTGGACTTCTTAGTTGCTACCGATGTAGCGGCTCGTGGTCTGCATATCTCTGATGTATCCCATGTATACAACTACGATCTTCCCGATGACTGTGAAGATTACGTTCATCGTATTGGTCGTACCGGTCGTGCGGGTAAGAAAGGTGTATCTATTAGTTTTGCCTGTGAAGAATATGCATTGAATCTACCGGCGATTGAAGAGTATATTACTCACTCTATACCTGTGTCTAACTATGACAATACTGCGCTGCTTGAAGATATTCCAGCACCGATTAGAGTTCATAGAAAGCATAACAGCCGTCCTCAAGGACGGGGTGGTTCGGGTCGTTCTAATGGAAGTCGAAATGGTAATCGTAACAGCGCACCTCGCCGTCACGATAAGACCCGCAGACATTCATAAAACTCGTATTAGAAGATGACAACACCTCGCTATGCGGCTATTACCTTAGGTTCTAATAGTTTTAATATGCTGGTCGCCGAAACAGTGGTAGGCCAGCCCAAAATTATTGCTAAGTACAAGCGTAAAGTACGTCTAGCCGAAGGGATACAGGACAATGGTTCCCTGAGTGAAGAGGTGCTCTTGCGTGGACTGGACTGCTTGTCCATGTTTGCCGAGATGCTCGAGAAAGAGGGCGTCAATAGTGAGAATATCGCGGTGATCGCGACAGCGACTCTACGAAATATAGCCAATTCTGATGAATTTTGTCACCGAGCCTTACCCATCTTAGGTCATCCCATAGAAATTATCACAGGCATGCGTGAAGCCGAGCTGATCTATCAAGGCATGGTGGCCACGACTTGTGGCGAGGGTCGGCGCTTAGTTATTGATATTGGCGGGGCTAGTACCGAATTTATTATCGGTGATGGCGATAAAGTGTTATTGAAAAACAGTCTACCTATGGGCTGTGTCACCTTCAACGAGCACTTCTTTAATTCATTTCCACTGCAAGAGCTAGACTTCGAAGATGCTAAGTCCCAGGTTAAAAATACACTGGGTGCGCATTTAACAGAACTAAAAACGTTAGGCTGGCACTGCGTCGTTGGTGCATCTGGTAGCGTTCAATCTGTTGTTGAGCTTTTGAGCCATAGAAACCAATCGACTAGCATTACACCTGATGTGCTTAACAGCCTAAAACAAGAAGTACTGGCGCAGCCAGATCTGTCGATGGCAGAGATCGCTGGTTTAAACCATGAGAGAGCACCGACTTTTGCCGCTGGGATCTCTATTTTACTTGCCTTGTTTGAACTCCTTAACATAGAGAAATTAAACCTATCTGGCGGCGCACTCCGTGAAGGCGTGCTACAAACCTTAGCTAATCGCATCTAGATAAAACCTTCTATAAGTGTGCCGTTAACTCAAACTTCCTAACTTCCTAACTTCCTAACTTCCTGATTCATTCATTTACGCTTCGTTTCTGATATATGTCAGTCTACTTTTGTGTCGCGCCATAATTAGCCCCCACTCCTTTTCTTATCTCCTTTTTTGAAACAAAACAGAAACAAATTAGTTAAAAAAACCATAGCGGATATAAAAAAACATACTATCCACCAGTTTGTTAAGTTTATTAACAATTATCATCTTCAAAAACTCGAACAAGCTAAATATATCACTGAGATCGATCTTCAAATGGCCTATTTACGGGACTCTTACGTATATTGTAGATTGTATAAAATAAGCTGGTCGTGTTATCGTTTTGTTGCGCTTGGTTCACTTTGTACCCAAATCAACTAATAATATTTCTGCTAAGCGCGTATTCAGAGAAGGTTTAAGGGAGAATAAATTATGTCTGGAAGTAACGTGCTTAAGCGATTTACACCAAGAAAAACACTTGCAGCGATTGCTGTAGGTTCTGTATTGATGATGTCGGCTCCGGCGGCTATGGCTGCTGATACCAGTGTTGTTAAGGGTCACATCATTAATAGTGATGGCACAAAGATTGAGAATGCTACTATCACTTTGAAACATAAGACTAAAGGTCTTGTATATACCGTAGAAACTAACGAAAAGGGTGATTACTTCTTACGTAATGTCCCTGTTGGTGATTATGATATCAGCATCACTAAAGATGGATTTACTAAGACTCAAGAGTCAGGTGTCAGGGTGAGAATTGGCCAGCCAGTCATTCTGGATGGTCAGTTAATGGCTGTTGGTCTTGATAATGTCGAACGTATATCTGTCACCGGCAGTATGATCCGCCGTGTCGATATGGGGTCGTCAACTTCAGGTGTGACTTTCAGTCAAGATGAGCTCAACACCATGCCTGTTGATGCTGGTTTTGAAAATATTGCCTTGTTAGCGCCGGGTACTGCAGCCGCTGGTGGATCTTCATTTAATAACGCATCAAGTTTTGGCGGGTCTTCATCAGCCGAAAACGCCTATTACCTTAATGGTCTGAATATCACGGCAATTCGAACTGGCCTAGGTGCAATGAGAATGCCTTGGGAGGCTATTTCTCAGACTCAAATTAAGACAGGAGCAATTGATCCTGAGTTTGGTGGCGCAATTGGTGGTGTTATTAATGCCGTATCTAAGTCGGGTGACAATGAATTTCATTTTGGCGCCGAGGGTCGTTGGGATCCATCTTCTCTTCGTGCAACACAAGACTCTGTCTATCAAGCCGATGGCACTATTGATGAGTACGGAAATACTCAACAAGATAGCGAGGAATATAAGTATATCAAGCTTTGGGCTAGTGGTGCCATCATAGAAGATAAGCTGTTTTATTACGGCTTATATGAGCCTAATCAAGAAGATTACAGTATCGCGGGTCAAAATGTTTACGCAGAAACAGAACGAAAATCTAATCGTTGGTTCGCCAAATTAGACTGGTACGTGAGTGAAGATCACTCTATCGGCTTTATGGCAATGAATAACAAGCGTACTTGGACTAAGACTAATTACTCTTATGATTGGGAAACTAATCAAATTGGTGAGCAAGAGGGTATTGCAGCTCCTGGTGAGGATGGTGGTAGTTTATACAGTCTTAATTATAACGGCTATATCACAGATGATTTCTCTGTGTCAGCTGTAATAGGTCGAGTTAACGAAGACGTTGAAAACCGTGTCGCATCAACAAATCCTAGCGTAGTTGATAAACGAAATGGTTACATAGTTTTAAGTCAGCATACGAATGACAAAGTTGTTGAAGAGCATTACCAAAGAGATCAAGCTCGTATCGACTTTAACTGGGATCTAGAAGACCATGCCATTAGTTTTGGTGTTGATTATAGCAGTGTGTCGGTAGACTTTAGTGAAGACCAAAATGGTATCGGTGAGGCTCAAGGCTGGTGGAATATCAAAACTGCTGGTGAAAATGATAGATCTGGCGTAGCAGAAGGTGAGGATTTTGTCGAACGTCGTCGTCGTTCAACATTTGCTAATAATGATTCTGAAGTCACTTCTTTAGCTTACTATATTAATGACTCTTGGCAGGCAACGGATAATTTAGTGATTAATGCCGGTGTTCGAGTCAATAACTTTAAGAATACGGTCTCAGATGGTCGTAGCTATGTCGAATTTGATAATCAAATAGCGCCAAGATTACAGGCTATTTATGATATTTATGGCGATGGTAGCTCAAAGGTATTTGCTACTTATGGCCGTTATTTCCAGCCAGTATCTGTCAACATGAACATCAAGCAAGGTGGCTCTCAGCGAGAAGTGTATGATTATTACGAACTAGATCAACTCGATAGCGATGGTCATCCCATCATTACCGCCGATGGCTCTCCAAGCCGAGGTGTTAATACTCGTGACACCTTCGTTAACCAACAAGGTATTACCGATCCAGGTTTAATCGCTTCTTCGTCATTGAAGTCAATGTACTCCGATGAGTTTACCGTCGGTTATCAGCAGGAAGTATTTGAGACTATGTCGGCTGGCGCAAGAGTGATCTGGCGTGACCTTGGTCGCGGGGTTGAAGATACCGATGTCGAACCGATTCTAAGCAAGAAGTTAGCTGAGCTTGGCATCGAAGATAATGTAGGTCAAAATTCTTATTATGTTCTACAAAATCCAGGTGACGCGGTGACCTTGAGCTATGATTTCGATGGCGATGGTAAAGTGGATAATGTGACGCTTTCACCAGAAGAGATGGCGTTAGATTCGATGCAACGTCATTATCTGGCACTCGAGTTAACTTTAGATGGGCAAGTGACTGATGATCTGCGTATCAACTCTTCTTACACCTTGTCTCATAACTGGGGTAATACAGAAGGGCTGGTTAAAACAGATAATGATCAGGCCGATCCAGGTTGGACTACCTCATATGACTATGGCGACCTAATGGATCATGGTTATGGTGATCTGCCCAACGATCACACCCATGTATTCAAGTTCAATGGTGCCTATAATATTACCGATGAATTGATTCTTGGTTTTGTTGCTAGTGTAAGTTCGGGTCGCCCGCAAAACTATTTCTCAGTACACCCGAAGGTGTAGATAGCTGTGCACCGGGTAACCCATGGGATGCATGTATCAGTCAATATTACGGCCATGCGAGTCATTATGATGAAAATGGTGACCCATCACCACGTGGTACAGCTGGTAACCTATCTTGGGTGACAAACTTAGATCTGTCGCTAACTTATATGACTGATCTCTTCGATGGTGACTTCAGCGTTAAAGGCACTGTTTATAATGTGTTTAACACAGATACAGCCACTAATATTAACGAAGAGCGTACCGCTTATGGCGAAGATGGTTTGATGTTAAACCCTAACTACGGTATGACAACCGATCGCCAAGAGGAAAGATTCTTCTCTCTCGTAGCTCGTTATCAGTTCTAAAGCATTAAATTGAGCCAAAAGGCCGCATTCGCGGCCTTTTTTATTATCACAATTGTTAAATGTTTTCCTTCATTTTAGTCTTTATTCCATTTAGACATATTTAGATACTTTTTATACCTACTGCATTTATAGTGACTTTTAGCCACTTACAGATGATTTCTTTAGCGCTAGCTGATTGTAAAAGGTTAGGCTTTTTTGTTCAGCAAAGCCAATAATTCACTGCTTTCAACTGATTAACCCTCCGTCATTAGTCACTTCTTATCAGAATTACCCAAGCTTTAGTGAGTTGCATAAATACTCTAAAACTCTGCATTAATCCAACTTTCGCCTTGCAATGATATATTGCATACAAAATACATTATGTGATACAAATGTTGTTGCCATGTTTTGTTGTTGTTTGCTTTTTGGTTTCTGCAATCAAAGTTGACTGAGCATAGGACCTATAAAAAATATATTCTTGGGAGATGGAAGTATGAAATTTAATAAAGTTGCTAAGCTAGTCAGCTTGGCTTGTGGTGGAGTCGTAGCACTTTCAGCACCCGTATATGCTGTAGAAAATGATGAAGATACTGTAGAGCGTATCGAAGTTACCGGTTCACGCCTCAAGCGTGTCGATATGGAAGGCGCAAGCCCAGTAACCACTATTACCGCTGAAGATATGGCCAACGCTGGTTTCTCAACCGTGGGTGATGCTTTGCGCGCTTCAACATTGAACTCATTTGGTTCTTACGGCGGAACATCGAACAACAGCTGGTCTTCTCAAGCGACGATTCAGCTTAAAGGTGCCGCAGCCAGTCACACACTGACGCTGCTCGATGGTAAGCGCATGGCCAAGTCGCCTGTATTGGGTGGCGGCGCAACTAACATCAACACCATTCCAACGGCGGCAGTTGAGCGTATCGAGATCTTATCCGACGGCGCCTCTGCGATTTATGGTACCGATGCTATTGCTGGTGTTATTAACATTATCTTGAAGAAAGACTTTGAAGGTGTCGAAGTTAAAGTTCGCGCCGAAGAGCCGGATGCCGATGGCGGCGGTGATAATCACTCTGCTTCTTTCACTGGTGGCCTGAGTTCAGATAAAGGTAACTTGATGTTCACTATTGAGCATTTTAAGAAGTCAGGCATTACCTTTGCTGAACGTCCTTATACTGCTGCCCACGTAAAAGATGGACAAGATCCGAGTGATTATAGAAGTTGGATTGGTTTAAGCCAAACCGGTCGTACACTAGACATGGGGCCAAATGGCGGCTGGGAATATCAAACTCCGTTTACCAATTCTGACTTAAACTGTGCCGATGTTTATGGTGATAACTTCACCGGTCCACTGGGTGATAGTAAATATGCTGGCGAGACTTCTTGTGCCTATGACTATACAAAAGCTGCCTATAATGATGTCGATCAAGAGCGTACATCTACACTACTGTCGTATTCTTATGAGCTGAGTGAAGATATTCAGCTTACTGCGCGTGCCTACTGGGCATCAAATAAGACCACTGATATTTCGGCGCCAATTCCTGGTTATATCAGCTTCCCACAAGCTATGCCTGCTTACACTACTGCGGAAGGGCTAGACTTACGTGCAGTACCTGAAGGCGGCGCTATGCTATATCGTTTCGATACCGCTGGAAACCGCGTTCGTGAAAGTACCGATAGTATCTATGATTTCTTAGTCGGTCTCGATGGTACAACAGATAGCTTCGATTGGAATGCGTCAGTTTCGTACAACAAGTATGACGTATTTAAGTGGGGAACAGGCTATCAACTAAAAGGCGCGACTACTGATTTAGTTGGTGCCTGGGATGATGATACAAATTCATTTGAAGGTTGGGATCCACGAGATCCAAACTCAGAAATGCCTAGCGGTGCCACGGCTAACTCAGATGCTCGTCTGACTAGTAGTGCATTAGAAATCGATGGTGGTCTTAGTTTCGAGCTGTTTGAACTTGCAGGTGGAGCTACTGGTCTGTATGTCGGCGCGGCCTACCGCGAAGAGAAGCTAGATTCACAAGTTGATGCCCTCGATGAGGCGGGTTTAATTGCTGGTGGTAGTGGTGGAGCCGGTGGTAGCGGTGAGCGAGATGTCAAAGCCGTATTTATGGAGATGGCTTTCCCTGTTCTGGACAATTTAGAGGTTAATCTTGCTGCTCGTTATGATGAGTACTCTGACTTTGGCGGCACGTTTAACCCACAAGTTTCTGTTCGCTATAATGTGTTAGAACCTTTGTTACTACGCGCATCTTGGGGTACAGGTTTTAGAGCACCAACTTTGGAAGATCTAAATCAATCTACCAGTGTTGGTTATAACGATGTGACTAACTACCTTAAGTGTTATGAAGATGGCTTGGGCATCGATGGTTGTGATATCGAAGACAATGTACCTGTCTCTGTTGGTCGTAATGAAAACTTAGGTCCAGAAGAGTCTGAAAGCTATAACATAGGCATGGTGTGGGATATTACCGATAACTTCAACATGTCAGTGGATTACTGGTCACTTGAAACTGAAGGTCTTATTTCGACACTTATCGATAGTGAGATCACTCGAACTCAGGCTGAGCTTTGGGAAGCGGCCGATGCAGCTGCTCAGCCTCGCCCCGATGTCAGTGTTATCTATCCTGGTACATCTGTATCTCAAAATGGTGCGGGTAAGCTGACTGGTATGACTAACGTTTTGCAAAACATTGGTCTGAGTGAGCGTCAAGGCGTTGATACTAAGTTTGCATCAACCTTTGAAACTGAAATGGGTGACTTTAAGCTAGGCCTTGCCTGGTCTCACTACATTAAGTACACAGATTCAAGCCCTGAAGGTGGCGTGCAGACCATGTCTCGCAACTGGAGTGGTACCGAGGACTATCCGGATGATCGGGTAAACTTTACCGCTAACTACTTAGTGGGCGATCATAGCTTGTTCTATCAAGCGGATTATATCGATCACCAGTCTACTGGTGACAAGAATGATAATGGTTCTAACTACCAAATTGATTCGATCGTATACCATACACTAAGTTATTCATACACTATGCCTTGGAACAACACTATCTCTGCGGGTATTAACAACCTGACCGATGAAGATCCAAGATTCGATGCTGGTGGTGATTATGAGTCAAGTATCTATGACATCATAGGCCGCTCTTACTGGGTGTCATTTAGTCAATCATTCTAATTTTGATTAGCTAACTAGATATTTTAAAATGTAAAAAGGCACTCATCGAGTGCCTTTCTTTTTTAATTCTAAATTAGATTAGTTTAGAATTTTAGCCAAATCGATCTCTAATGAAACTTCTGGACGTTCTACTATTCGGCCAATCTCTTCGCCTTTTTGCATCACGATGAAAGTAGGGATACGGCTAAACTCATATTGGGCAGCTAAGCCTTCTGGATCTGTCTTAGTGCGATCTATGCCGATATAAGTCACCTTAATGTTCGGGTTATTCAGCTCTTCCATGATACGGATGAAACGCGGTGTCTCACGATGACAATCCGGGCACCAAGTGCCAATAATCACAATGATTTCAGTTGGAACCTTAAGTGACTTAAGTGGAGTTATCGCCGCTGTATCTACCTGATACTCTTTATAGCCTTCAGTAAAGTCATCGAGTTCGGTGACCAATGTTTGTGCTGCTACTAATCCGGTTAATATCACTTCTTGTTTCTCCTCGCTGCATGTGGCGATAAAGCCATCTTGCTCATCTTCGAATGCACAGCCACTGCTTGCCAGAGTCTGGCAGCTAAAAAAGAGGGCTGTAGTGGCAAGTAATGCCTTGATGTTCTGATTCATGATAATACCTCAGGCTCGGGGGAAATGACTAGCTTCGTTTGATACGAGCTTTAAGGCTATTTAAGCATTTAGTGGTAGTGGGGAGAAGAATGACACTGAATAATGCTTGGTTAGATCACATCTTAATATCGTATTTAGCGGCGTCGATCACAAAAGTCATCACTAAGAGATCTAGTGGTGGTAGAGCTAGGGGGATGGCTAGAGGCGTTCTATATTTGGAGGGATAATATCTTTAGTAATGTATAAGAAATAGCTCCAAACTTATCTCATATTGGCTGAGGTGTCTGGAGCTCGCTGCAGCTGTCGAATATTATCTATTTTTTTTCTCAGAGGTGAAGATATTCCACATCATCTGGGTGCCCGATTCTTGCCACTGAGCTACGGCAATCAGTCTGTGTTCTCTTCCTGAGATAGATGTCGGCGTTCGGTCGCTCTGATCATAGGTTTGGCTGATAATACTCTGAGTCGGAAAGCCTATCTCTTTAGCAATATCGTGTATGGTATCTACGCGGCGTTGAGCCAGGGCATGGTTATAACTGTCGCTACCTTCCGGACTGGTATCGCCTATGAGCACTAGTTTAGCTTCAGGTAAATTCATCAACTTGTGTAACAGCTCAGTGATCTTGTCGACTTCATTCTTTGATAGACGTGAACTGTCGAAATTGAACATGATCACCTTAGTTCTTTCTATAACTTGATTGAGATTTTTGGGGCAGCCATCATTAGTAATCATGGCGCCAGTTGTGGTTTGCCCGCAATTGTCTCTGGCATTGATCACGCCGTCATTATCTGTGTCTAATAGATCTCTGCTTTGAGCTTGAGCCGCATAAGGTTCAGCTGTTTGAGCGCAGCCCGTTACTAAGCCCAGAGTCAGTGCGATAAGCAAACCTGTTATTGTATTGTTCATTCTATTCATCCTCTTTCCAGGTCGTCGGCTTATCGATTCTGAATGATTCCATTAACTGTCCCGTCGCATTGATTAGCCTATAGGCTGCAATATGGTAGTTATGATGAGCATTGATATAATTTTTTCGAGCCAGAAACACTTCTACTTTTGCATCTAATACGTCGAGTAGTGAGCGTCTTCCAAGTTCGAATTGTTTGATGTAACCCTTTTCTGCAATCACGGCTTGATCGACATTTACCCGGTAAAAGCTACGCTGTTGACCGACAAAGTCATAGGAGTTCCAGGCCAGGCGCGTGCTTTCGACCACCTGTTTCTCTGTATTTTCCCTCACAGCCATCGCCTGTTGGTAACGCCATGATGCGGCTTCGGTTCTGTCTATTGAAGATCCACCATTAAAGATATCGTAACTGAGCATCAACATGGCTCTGGCATCTTCGTCCGGGCCTTCGATACCGCCAATATTGTCATTCTTGTTGGCTTGTAGTTCTAAAGAAAGCTTAGGCCAGAAGTCGCTCTTTTCCCGCTCATGCTGAGCGCTGGCAGCTTGGGTGTCTGAGATAGCTGCATCGATCTCGGGATGATTCCTAACGGCTTGTTCCAAGGCGTAGGAGAGGGTGCTAGGGACATATTCGAAATCAGGTTTAGGGTTGATAAGATCTTTGGGGAGCTCACCGACAAGATCGTAATATTTAGCCTGCATATCCATCTGGTTATGGCGTGCTGCTAAGTAGCCAGATTGGCTCGTCGCGAGCCTGGCCCTGACCTGGGCAACATCAGATTCACTGCTTAAGCCTCTGTTCTCTCTCGACTGGATATTCTTAAGGATTTGTTTATGTTCTTCGATATTTTGCTCGGCAAGCCCGACTATTTTATTAGCCATAATAAGCTGAAGGTAGACTCGGCTAACCTCAAGGCTCAGGTTTTCAGCCTCTGAGATGAGACCAAATCGTTCCGCTTCTTTCTCAAATTCGAGCCTGTCGATCTCAGATGTAGTTCTGAAGCCATCGAAAATAAGTTGAGATACTTTCACCCCAATCTCCGTGCGTGTCAGCTCACTATCGATTCTCTGGCCACTGTTAAAACGGACATCTTCGTAACCTACTCCGCCATACAAGCGTACCTGAGGTAAGTAATCACCCACTGCGGCACGCTTATATCTGATTGCGGCCTCGAATGCGGCATATTTTTGTTGCAATAAGGGGTGATGATTGATTGCTTCAGCCACAGACTGTTCCAGCGTCATCGCCTGTGTCTGGCTAGAAAGTGCTAATAGTGGGATGAGTATAAGTTTTCTCATTGTATCCGTACCTTATGGTTCACGTAACGCATTGGCTTTTGCGCGTAAGAGTGGCTTTAGCCAATAATTTAAAACGGTTTTCTTTCCCGTAAGAATATCTGTGCTAGCCTGCATCCCTGAGATAATCGGCCAGCCATTAAGCATGTTCTCATTGGTTTTAATATGGGCTTCGTAGTAGGTGGTGCCATCTTCTAGTTGCTGGGCATCGGCGCTGACATAGATGACTTCGCCCTTCAGGCCACCATAGATGACAAAGTCATAAGCGGTAAATTTTACCGTGGCTTCGAGTCCCGTATGTACGAAGGCAATGTCTTTTGGGGCTATGCGAGTCTCGACAATCAAGGCGCCATCGGACGGTACGATAGCCATGATGGATTCACCGGGTTCCACTACAGCGCCCAATGAGCGGATGAGAATATTGGTGACCTTGCCATCTATTGGTGATGCTATTTTTGTGCGTTCCAACCTATCGGCGAGTGTCTTGATGCTCTCCTGTAGACCCGCGAGCTCATTGATCACTTCGTTGCGTTCGGCTTCGGTTCTGTTACGAAAGTCCAGGGCTAAGGTGAGTCTCTGACCTATTGCCTGGCTCTTCACCGCCTTCAGTTGACGCGCCATAGCTTTTGACGCTGATAGCTCCCCTTCGAGTCTTATCTCATCACGTTCTAGCTTGAGTAGTTCCAATTCTGCGACTGCGCCTTCATTGACCGCCTCTCTGGTCATGGCTATCTCCTTGCGGACCAGTTTTAAACCGCTAATTTGAGCCCGTGTGGTGATACGGTTCTCTTCCTGGGCCTGTATCTTTTGTTCAACAGCTTGCTCGGCCTGATCGAGTTGAGCGTTAAGCTGTGATAGACGGGAGTGGAATATTGCCTGGGATCTCAGACTCGGTTCATCATCGATCACTTCGATAGTTTGTGGAGTTACGGTGATTTTAGCTAACCAATGGCTAGCTAATTTATCTATGGTTACGCTCTTTAACTCGGCTTCGAGACGCGCCTGTTGACGGCGTAATGCATTACGACTCAGTTGGGCTTCATCGAAAGCCGAAGCGAATCTTAGTTCATCGAGTATCAGTAAGGCCTGACCCGTTTTTACTATCTCCCCCTCGCTGACTAATACCTGTTTCAATATTCCGCCATCCAGACTCTCGATCTGTTGCACTGCAAGGGTGGGAACCACTTTTCCCTGGCCGATGACGACCTCCTCTAATGTGGCGTAGTGGGCCCAAACTAATGTACTAACAATGAGCGCCAGGACTATGAGTATGAGTCGATTAGCGCGTTTGGCACCTTCAAGGTGCTTAACATGAAGGTTAGCACCCATAAACTAGCCCTCTTTTCTGGAAGTAGAATCTGTCTGAGTAAGCCTGTGCTAACTTATGAACTCTCATCATGCTAGATCCTCCCTGGGTCTAATAGTCACCGCCTTGATGCGACGTTTACTCGAGTTAGCCATATCTGTTGGTGTTTGTTCTGTGATCAATCCGCCCTTATCCATCACTAAGATGCGGTCGCAAATACTGAGCACCTTAGGGTTGTGGGAGGAGATGACCATAGTGCAGTCTCTGGGCTGAGATTTAAGGCAGGCGATGATCTGATTCTCTGCGCGCTCATCCATGGCGCTGGTGGGTTCATCCAGCAGCAGCAGCTTAGGTTGCCTAAGCAGTGCGCGACAGAATGATATGGCCTGTCTCTGACCTCCAGAGAGCTGACGTCCGAATTCACCGACTTGGCTATCCAGCCCACTGCCGAGACGATCCATCAACTTGTCTATTCCCGTGGTTAATAAGGTCTTAGCCAGCAAATTTTCATCGACATTTTTGAGGCCAAAAAGTAGGTTATCCAACACACTTCCATAGATTAGGTTAGGTTGCTGGGACATATAGCCAATATGGTCACGTATCTTTGCCGTAGACCATTGGCGGGCTTCCAGTTGATTGTAGAAAAGTTGCCCCGAAGTCAGCTGATATTGTCCGGCCATTGCCGCTAGCAGGCTAGACTTGCCTGCGCCTGCCGGACCGAAGAGGCCGATCCGTTCACCAGGCTTGATTGTCACGGTTAAATCGTTGAATGCAGGTATCGGCTGGTCCGGATAACTGAAACTCGCCGAACGTAAGGTGATAGAGCCATCGAAGGGGACTTTTGATGATGAAGTTAAACTATTATTCTGCTCCTGAGGTAGCGCTAAAATGGAGTCTACAGCCACTATCGCAGATTGGGTTTGCTTAAATTTCAGCAACAACATGGCTATTTGATTGATGGCGTTGGAGGCTCGGCCGCTAAGCATGACGATAGCGATCAGTCCACCCATGCTCAGGTTACCTTCGTAGATCTGATATACACCAGTGAGAATCAGTCCTATGGTGACCAGTTGCTGGCTGTTCATCACGCTATGGGTCAAGGTATTAGAGGCAATGCGGGACTCATTTTGCCAATCGGCCAAATTCTTGATGGTGTCTTCCCAGGTGTGTTTCGCCTTAGCCTCAGCGTTATTTTGCTTGGTTTCCACTAACATATTGAGGATTTCGATCAGGTGTGCCTGACGTTGAGTCGAGAACTTAGAACTGTTCTCGATACTGGCCATCAGTTTCTTTTGCATGAAAAAGCTGATCACCAATAAACACACCATGCAGGTGATAGGAACTAGCACCATATAGCCACCCAACCAGGCGATGAGTATCAGAAACAGCAAGGTAAATGGAAGGTCAACTGCGGTCACTAAGGTGGCCGAAGTGATAAATTCCCGAATGCTGTCAAATTCTTGTAACTGTTTGGCAAAGGCGCCCGATGATGCGGGCCTATGCTCCAGACGCATGCCCAAGACTTTACGAAATAGCAGGTTAGATAGCCTGATATCGACCTCTTTTCCCGCCACATCTGCCAAACGAGTTCTAGCCTGTCTGAGTAGCCAGTCGAAGGCTATAGCAATCGAAGCCCCGGTAGCCAGCACCCATAAGGTATCCATGGCTTGGTTGGGCACGACTCTGTCGTACACATTCATGGTGAATAAGGGAGTGACCAGAGCGAGGATGTTGATCGCGAGGGAGCCCAACAGGAAGCTCATATAGAATGGCTTTACTTCATCGAATGCGGCGACTAACCAATGTCTCGATGTTTGAATGCTGTTTTCTTTTGCTCGTTCATCAGGCTCGGCTTTGCGCGATAGATACCAGGAATCATGAAGAAAGCCCTGTTGAAACTCAGTCATAGTTAAGGTGCATTTCTGTCCTTCAATATCGTAGAGTGTCAGTGTCGATCCATCTTTGCTATCGAGATAGAAAGGGTGTTTTTGTTTGTTGAAAACCAGAGCCGGCAGCGCCATCTTCTTAACTGGCAGGCTCTGGGGAGCGGCATCAATTCCGGCATTGATGAAGGCATCGGCTATCGAGTCTAAAGTGAGCTTACCTTTGACCAAAGCTATGCCCGATGTGATTCGCTCACTATCGACTTGTAGCCCGAGTTGTCGGTTAGTGACTAAGATGACAGCTAAAAGAGGATCGTAACCTGACTCAGTCTCTATCATGTTAGTTGGCTCATTAAGTTAATCTCATCTTGCAGATTGTTGAGGGCCTCCCGGCTTGCCCCATCAGCAAAGGGTAAAGTCTGGGTATTGTTTGATTCAGGTTGGCTTTGGGATGTGTGGTAGAGCGGCGCCTCATCCTGTGACAGTGAACGTCTTATGGACTCGGCTAATAATGCTTGGGTCAATTCTGTTTCTGTTGCTTGCTGGTTACTGTCGGATACATGATAGCTGGGGGATTCATCGTCCGGAGTCAACTTAGAGCCAGTATAAGAACTAGTATTATCACCAGTGCCAAAACCAGTATTAAGGTCTGGGCTAACCGAATACAGAGGCGCTTCATCATCCAATGTCTGCTTAGATTCTGCATCTGAGTCAGTATTAGAACCAGTGCCAAAACCAGTATTAAGGTCTGGGCTAACCGAATACAGAGGCGCTTCATCATCCAATGTCTGCTTAGATTCTGTATCTGAGCCAGTATTAGAACCAGTGTCAAAAGCAATATTAAGGTCTGGGCTAACCGAATACAGAGGCGCTTCATCATCGACATGCCTATTGATTATCTCGTAGGACTCGCTGGATAAGAGGCTGTCTTTTATGGCTGCTCGACTCTCTATCATATCTTGTGAGCCCATAATATCTTGTTGGCTGCTCAACAAGTTTGTTGCTGGGATGCTTAGCATCATGACTGCGTTGATATCGACTGTGACTGTGATGATGCGCAGAGTGCCGAGCGCGGTATCGCCATTGAGTTCGGCAATAGGTTCTAAATACAGCTGGAAAGTATCGCCATCGACGGCCCCGATAACCTTAAGATCGGTTAGGTCATCCAGATTGACTATCCACTTGTTGCCTACTTTATTGCCTGCAGACAGGGTCATGGTATCGGGGAGGCCAAATATACTCATATTTCCCGTTTCTGTGGCCGCAGGGTTTTGTAGCTCGACGCCTAAGTTCAGAGATACATCGTTAGGATCATTAGCGATAATATCGCCCACCTGAGTCCAGATTGGTGCATCAACTTCAGGTTCGATTTCGATAACAAAATTAAAGATTTGCGGTGCGCTGGTGTCAGTTTCATTGGTACCCAGAACCGTGGCGCTGTCGACTGAGGCGATATCCATCTGCACGTTTAAAGTACCGAAGGCAAGGTTACCTGGATGCAATTCAAACTCAGAGAGGTTGCTTGCCGATATCAGTAAACTTGCGCTAAAGACACCGCCGCCGAGATCGGTGAAGGAGACGAAGTCACTGCCTACCTTGATACCGTCGAGATCCACCAAGGCGGAGGCATCTGCTGAGGTGATTGTTATGGTGAGTTGCAGCAGCTCGCTCCCGGATAACTCCAATGCTTCTGCTTCTAGATCGATAACGATTATCTCATCTTCGAGACTGCTGTAGAGGCTGTCTGGAGCCTGAATAATCTGCACACCGTCGGCTACTGGAGAGACACCGATTATGATATCGGTCGAAGTAGTGACAAAGTCATTAGTGCCTATTTCCTGAGTGATGGCCTGGATTGATAATGGGATGTCGCCATTGAAATCTTGAGGCGGTCTCATGACCAGATTAGCTAGCTGAGCTTGAGTTACCGACCAGGAATAAGTGGGACTGCCATCGAAGCTACCGCCATCGACCCCATTGTTGGGGAGTTGTACTAGGTTCCCGCCATCTCGGTAATAAAGTACAGCACCTTCCGGAACCCCATGTAGGGTCAAGAAGATCACTTCCGATCCATCTAGATCTATGAGGCCTATTGAGCCATTGGCTAGTGCTGATAGGTCTATGTCTGAGTCTTCGAGCCCAGTCAGAGTCTGCGTCGTGGTGGGCATGTCGGCGGCATCGGTTACTGGTATGACTGTGATAGTGGTGATATTTTCGAAACTCGCCTCATGGGTGACGTCGCTACCATTGATGCTAGCGGTATCGATTAAGGTTCCCGCAAGTTTGAAACGGAAATTACCACTCAGGTGTTCAGGGGGCACAAACTGAATCAGTGCCAGAGAGGCGTTGAGCGTAGCTAGATTGTTACCACCGAACAGGTAAGTATCTGTGGTGCCAGCTTTCAGAACCCAGAGTCCGGATGGATCGTTTAAGCCACCACCATCGAGGAAGGTGATTGAGATAGGCTTGCCAGCATCGTTGAAAATAAGGGTTTCATTTCCACCCGTTGTTGGACTGGAATCTGAGTCCCGGAAGCTAAGGGTTATCCCTAGGGGGATAGGTTGATCTTCCAGCATAGTCTTGTTGGTGATAGTCAATGAAGCGCCATCGACTCTGGGGACTATTTCTATTTCCAGCACCTGAGTGTCGTCGATCTGAGTATCACCGCTTATGGTGTCTGTGGCTATGATGCGGATAGGAATATTAAGCTCGCCAGCATAATCAGCACTAATGTTGTGCAGTTGCAGGTTTACCAGTGAGGCTGAGGTAAACACATATTCGATAACGTGTTCGCCGCTGGAGTCGTAAACGGCTCTGACATCAGCGCCGGTAAAGTAGCCCCCCTGAGGGAGGTCTGAGGCCAAGACCCTGAAGCTTATCTGATCGTTCATATCAGAGGTGATGCTCAGGTTGAGATGGCCCGAAAAATCTATAACATTATCTTCGATGGCATCGGCCGGGGTGGCTTGTAATGGGTCTACTGCAGTAGCCGTGCTGGTGCCTGCATCTTGATCAAATTGGACGAAGAAGTTAGCCCTGATAATGTCGGCATCATCCCTGTCCAATACTCTGGCTTCGACGGTAATTAATTGCAGACCCGTGGCAAATTCACTGATGATTGTCGCCCCAGCAAGGATATCTAAGGCGTATTCCTGTGTAGTGTCATTGGTCATACCGTCGACCGGAATTATCCAACGTCCGTCACCATCATTGATGGCGCCATTGGGGTGACTGATATACCAGCCATCTCCGCTAGGCACTATGATAACGACATAATCGAGTACTTCTGATCCATCGATATCTTCATCGTAAAATAATACCTGATTAGTGAGATCGATGGCGTTGCCGTCTGTGCTAATCAGGTTGGTATGATTAGCCTGAAGATGGGTGTTCGCCTCGACCACAGCATCGACGATGACAGTCACTTGAGAGGAGACGTATTCGCTTATGGTTTCACCTGTCTCGGATGTATCTGTGATTTGGTATTGAATATCGAAACTAAAGCTGCCATCGGCATCCAGTGGAGGAACCACGGCCAGTCGACCCGAGGCTAACAAGGATTCAATATCCGGGCTGGTGCTATCGAGTAGGCTGCTGACATCCAGGCCCGATATGGGAATCGTGACTTCGGTGCCATCTAAGGTGAGGATAAAGCCTGAGCCTCCTTGAAGCGGAATGATAAGTCCCGTTACTGTTTCACTGCCATCTAAGTCGGCGCCCATAAACGGGGTTAAGTCCAGTGGGATGGCATGATCTTCCAGACCATAACTCGTGGTGGCCAGAGATGCGGAGTTGGCATCTATCACTGGAGCTATAGCGATATTCAGGGTCAGCTCATAGTCGGAAGAGTCGCCATCTAGCTCGGTAGACTCGACAAAGATGGTTAAAATGATTTGGCCACTGAAATCTTCTACTGGCTGTAAGCTGAGGGTGGCCAATAGTGCGGCCGATACACCATAGACAGGCTGTCCATTGATGAATTCGACCACAGGTAAGTTCACGGGAGTTCCCCCGGCGTCGACAAAAATGACCCCTAGTGGTAAGCCTTCTATGCGCAGATCCAATGTCTCTGAGCCGTCGTCATCTGAGGTGACTATGCTAAAATCGAGTGGGATATTTTGATCTTCATTGAAATTAACGACGCTGGATATCACCCCTGTGCCATTATCTATGCTCCAAACTGCGGGGTCAGCATTGATGGTAGGAGCATCGTTAGCGACGCCTTTAAGAGAGATGGTGATGGTATCGGGATCGCTGTAGTTAGGGTTTGGATTTAATACCTTATCTTTGGGATCGATACCATCTTGGATCGACTCTGTGGCAAAACTGCGAATAGTGATGCTGAAATCACCGACATTTGCCGAACTGACATCAACGGCGGGTAGCAGTTTTGCATTGCCCGAGAGTACATCTATTGCTAATACTGTCCAGACTCCGCCGCCAAGATCGACCACAGAATCTCCCTGTAGAGACCAGCCGTCGGGCAAAGTAAATTCATAGCTTAAGGTTTCGGAGCCTGAATTATCGGTTAGCTCTCCCGAGATAATATCTTTAAGCAGGATAGGGGCATCTTCTTCACTGCGAATATCCCGGGTGGTGAGCGTGGGTTTATCGGCTATCGGGGTGACGTCTAATGTCACTGTCTCTATGTTACTTAGTGCCGTATCGCTATTGTCACTCTCGGTGGTCATAGCCTGAATGTTGAAGGTGAAACTTCCGGCTAGGTTAGCGCCGATTTCGGCGACCAAGCTGTCAAGTTGATGTTGACTGATGGTCATGCCTTCGGTGATCGGGACGCCGACTGAATTTAGAGTCAGACCAGATGTAATATTAGTGATGATATAGGAGATGGTCTCAGAGCCCTGGGCATCGACACCATTCTCATCTTTTGAATTCGCATCCAGTGTTAGTGCTATGCCCGAGTCATCTTCATCTAGGCTATAGCTAAATATGCTGGCGTTGTCCCATACTGGCACGTCGGCCACTGAGACTATGGTGATAGGGACGCTGGTGGTGATAGGGCCTTTGCCGGCTATGTTAACGGTAATATCAAAAAATGCCGTCACAGTAGCATCTGATGCATCCTCTGCAGGAGTATAGGTCAAGTTTCCGTTGGGAATTGCGACGCCCGTAAGTCCGTCGATGTTGAGATTACTGCCCGACAGAATATAGTTACCCATACCATCTTTTGGCAGCTCGACTCCCTCTAATAAGAGTATTCCACCCTGAAGAGCGGCAGTATCGAACACCAGACTGGTAATGACTTCGCCTGCATCAATATCACCTGGAGAGGCCTGAACGGCAACAGTGCCTGTGGTATCTTCGACAAAATCTGTGGTGAATACTTTCACTGAACCGAGTTGATCTTTGGCGGTGATGGTCAAGGTATCGATGACGATATCACCATCGGCGTCGGTAACTCGTATGCTGACCACCTCGCTAAACTGGGGATCGGCGTAGACGAATTCGAATGAGGTGATGGTCGCTAAACCATTGGCATCGACGACAAGCTCTCCATATTTTACCGCCGTTGGATTAGCATCTGTCATCAGATCTATGGTGACACCTATGTCATATTCGACTCCCTTATAGATGACCTTAGTGGCGCTGGCACCATCTGCGCCTTGTTCGTTTGTTGAGAACATCTGTACCGTGTGGACGTCGTTCGCTGATTCGAAAAACGATAAAGTTTTTGCGGTAGCGTCGGGTACGTCATCGGTCACAGTCACAGTGACAGTCTGGCTTGTCGATTTATCACCATCGGCATCCAGGGCCTGGACTTGGAAGATGATATCTAAGTCATTCTCTCCATTGGCATCGGCGTGATCTAAAGAGAGGAATTGTTTATATTCGACCTTGCCATCGACACCAAACCTAATTTGAAACACGGTTTGGCCATCGACGTCTCGTGTGGCGGTATACCAGCCGTTGCCATCCGCAGTTCCGGTTAAATTGATGTCTTGTCCTGCACTCTTATATGCCCCTAAGGTGAAGCCATCGGCTAGCTCTATACTGGCTATATCGTCGCCACCTGAAAGGGTATTCATTATTTCGCTGGTGGAAATGACGCTAGAGGTGGTGAGGTTTCCCTCTGTCATGTGCAGGGCAACTGGCTCGGGTAATATGGCTTCTTTGCCGTCATAGATATCTATGCTGACCTGGCCCGTCGCCGTAGTGTTGTCGCTGTCGATAACTTTGACGTTTACTGCCAGTGTGTCCATCAGGTCGGCTGAACCTAAGTGGTCGATGGGACCGAGTAAGGTAAAATCGATAGCGATAGTGCCGCTGGTACCCGCTCCTATATTGATGTTTAAGGGCAAGGTGATGGTAAACACGAGTTCACCACTGCTGGTCATCCCTTCAACTCTGGCGCCGCCATCTTTGATCACCCAGTGAATGGCTTCACCATTTTGGGTCAATGTGCTGCCGTCAGTATTTTTGACCTCTGCTCCATCGATAACGTCGAACAGCACATCGACAATGGGATCCTTACTGGCATTGACGTTAAATAGTCCACTATCATCATTATCGAAGGCCGTAACCGAGGGCAATTCACTCACACTCAGGCTGATGTTATCTATGGTCGCCGCACTAGCGTCATTGACCGTCATGGTCAGCGTTGCCTGAGTGCTGTCGCCATCGAAATCCGTGACAGTGAGTTTTAAGTCGACATTTTCACTACCAACTTGATCGAAGGCGCGATGTAGCGTGATGGTGTAATCCTGATTCAGACTGTCGGTCTCTGCATTCCAGTTTTGTGTTAACACTATGACAAATACCGGGTTAGCGATATCGCCAGTGTGTGCCGTCAGAGTCAGGCCATCAGCGCTGAGGCTGTAAGCAATAGTCTGGCCACCTGCAGTTAAAGCCGGTTGTTGGCCGATATCGGAGAAGGTCACCGAAGTGATGGCATCACTGCCTACCAAGACATCGAACTGTCCCGCTTGTTGCAATGCCGGCCCGACAAGGGCATCTTCGGCGAAGGTGAGTTGGCTGATGTTGGTCAGTTGGGGATTGTTGCCGTCGGCGATCTGCCATTGCAGGTTCCCTAGGCTTATCTCAGTTCCATCGCTATCAGTGGCGGTGATTTGGGTCTCTATGTCTAAGATCTCTTCGAGATCATGATCCAGTGGCCTGAATTGGTCGTAGATAGCGGTAACATCAAGGTCGTTGCCATTATTTACGCTACTCAAGACGAGTGTAAATATGGTGATGTTGGGCAGGCCTTCGGTATATGCCGTCAGTGACTTACCGTCGGCGGATAGATCAAACTTGATGAGTTTGCCGCCACTGGTAAATAGCTGGTTATCTAAATGCCTGGGTGTGAGGGAGCTAAAAGCCAGACTCGATGTCAGCAGTGCATCCGAACCACCGGTTATGGTGAAGTTTTCATTTTGGCTCAGGCTGGCATCTATATCGGCTTCTTGGGTAAAAATGACGACATCCGTCATCTGGCCAGCTGCGCCGTCTTCAACTGTGAAATTTGCAGTTGCCATGCCTGGACTGCCATCGACATCGAGTACATGGTAGTCAAACTGGAAATTCTGGCTCTGGGTATTGTCTAAGTTATCTGCTGCTACAAATTGCCAGCTACCATTACTCTGTACCGTCAGAGTCCCCTGAGGGGTGACTATGACGGCTGGAGAGCCTGCCGAAATGGGATAATCCGTGCCGTTGTAACTGATCTTAGTCAGGACCAAGGGCCCTTCTATTGTGTAATCATTACCGGTCAGGGAGCCCTTAGATATCACATCTTCTATTATGCTGACTTCATCATCCACCGCCAGAGGTGGTGTGTCGTAGATGTTGAGTACGGCATAGGTGATAATCTGCTCTGTGGTGCCATCGGTGTCAGTCTGTAGCGCCTCGAGCTGAATGTAAGTCGTGGTGTTGATACCGCTTAGCTCATCAATAGTTTGATGCAAGGTGACCTGTAGAGCACCACCGACTAAGCTTGCTGTCATCACTGTCTTACCATCTCCATCTCGGGTCAGGGTGAAAGACAATCCATCACTGGCGACATTGATGCTAAGGGCCTGGTTATTTGAGGTCATGGTCAGCAGTCTGGCCTGATCCGCCGATATTTTTAATGCTGCATCAGGAATATCTAAGTCGACTGTGGTGCTGGTGGTTGGATCTAGGTTTAAGAATATCTCAAACAGAAAATGAGTCTCGGGAAGATCCAATGTCGGCATCAGATCCTGAGCGCTGTTGCCCGCGAGATCGCTGACATTGACGTCCATGGTCCAGGTGTTGCTTTTATTAAGACTTGAGACGTCTAAAGTCTTAAACTGCCAGCTTCCATCGGCGTTGACCAAGGTGGTGAAGGTGACAGTATCGACTCCATCTGTGACAGTAAGCGTCACGGTCTGGTTTTGCTCTACACCTGTGGTAGTGCCCGATAGAGAGCCCTGTACGCCATACATAAACAGGGCGACATTGAAGCCATCGGCACCTGTGTCTATATCTATGGTTACTTGAGTATCTAACGTTGCGGTATCCGAAGCCGTGGCTGGATTACCCGCGAGATCAGTCACAGTCGCCATGGCGGTAAACAGGCCGTCGACGAAACCTAAAGCGATAAAGTCTTGCAGCGGAATCGACCATAGCCCGCCGGCTTGTATTGTGGTGTTGAGCGAGAGTGTGTTACCGGCAGAGTCAGTTAGATTAACCGTAACAGTGCGGCCCACCTCTATATTGGTCGTAGTCCCGGAAATTAGCACTGCGCCTAGTTCACTGCTGGATAATAACTCATCGCTACCACTGTCAATATGTATGCTGATATCGGCGAGTGAGTCTTTGAGCACAGATGTGCTGCTTGTTGCTAAATTGCCCGCTTGATCGCTAGCCGAGGCCTCGAAAGTGAGGGGCCCATCTGTGAGGCTGGATAGATCGGCATTATTGATATTCCACACACCATTGATGACAGTGGTGGTAAAGGTCAATTCATTGAGGGAGGCATCACGGACTGTGACTGTGATCGTCTGGTTATTTTCGATATCCGATGTGGTGCCCGAGATATCGGCCTTGTTCATCTCAGCGGCGTTAATGATGCTATCACTGACATTTTGACTGCTATCAACGTTGATAGTTATGTCAGCAAGAATATCAATAGGTAGACTCGTATTGTCAGAAGCAAAATTCCCTACTGCATCTCTGACCCAAACTGTTGCCATGAGCGCTCCGTCTAGAAAACCGGATAAATCTTGCGCCGTTAATTGCCATGCCCCGCCCGAAATAATCGCAGTGGCTGTGATTGTGTTCGTCCCATCGGATAGGAGTACTAGCACAGTACGACCATCTTCGATGTTAGTGACTGTGCCTCTTATCTGCACAGAACTCATTTCCTGGGCATTGAGGACTCCATCGTTATCTATGATTTCAATTGATACTTGTGCCTGAGTATCTTTATGCAGTGATGTGGTATCGCTGGCTGGATTGCCAAAAATATCTATGGTTTCTGCCGTTACACTTATCTGACCGTCTGCTAACACGCTCAGATCCAGATGGCTAAGTTGCCACTTCCCATCGATGATAATGGTGGTGAAGATGAGTTCTTGGTTGCTACTGTCGGTAAAGGTCAGAGTGACAGTTTGACCATCTTCAATATCTAAAATATCACCGCTGTAAAAAGCGAATAAAGATCCGAATATATTGATACTTTGATCTTCTGAAGCCGGGTTAAACTCGATATCAGCTGTGACATCTTTGCTCTTATTATCCGTGGATGTCGCGGTATTTCCTGCTATATCACTGACAAGAGCCGTCGCTGATATAGGACCATCTGCGAGCAAGCTGAGATCCAGGTTGTCGAGCTGCCATAAGTCATCCTTTACGACGGCTTCGAATGTCATAGTTCGATTGTTTTGATCAGTGATAGAGATGGTGACTATTTGGCCATCTTCAATATTGAGCGTCTGACCACGTAAACTTGTTATAGGGGTTTCAAATGAGTTGAGTGTGTCGTCAGTACCTGCAATTATTTCTATAGTGACTTCAACAGGGCTAGTGTCTTTATCAACTATATTGGTTCCTGTAGCAAAGTTACCTTCGAAATCAGAGGTATCAGCCTGAAGTGATAACTCTCCATCTACTAAACTCGATAGATCTGCATTTTTTACTCGCCATATCCCATTGACTACGCTGGTGGTGAAAGTAAGGCTCGTCCCTAAACTGTCAGTGACAGTGATTAATACTGGTCGCCCATCTTCAACATTATGAACAAACCCGGCTAATAGTGCGTTACTGGATTCTATTCCGTTGAGCACGCCGTCTCCATCTATGGCGTAGATGTTAATAAAGGCTTTTGTTTCCTTGTATGCTTCGTCAACCGTTGACGTGGGGTTACCTGCCTGATCAAAAGTCGTCGCTTCAAATACTAGGGGACCATCTTCCAAGCTTGAGATATCAGCATTATTGACTTTCCATTTTCCAGAAAAAACATAAGTGATAAAATCTAGACTGTTTCCGAATTGGTCTGTGACAGTGACCGTAATTTGTTGCCAGTTCTCCACATCGGTGACAGTGCCTGAAACATCCAAGTTGAGCATCTCGGTTGCGTTAATGACTGTGTCGGTGCCGGTATCTACATGCATATTGATGTCAGCAAGAATATCCACAAGAGAACTGGTATCGGCGGATACGCTATTGCCAGCAAGGTCGTTAACACTGGCACTGGCGATTAAACTGCCATCATCGAATTCACTCAGATCGATTCCGGAAAGGATCCAGACACCATCTACCACTATGGCTGTTAACTCTCTGGTATGGCCGAGGTTATCTGTCAGTGTCACAGTGACAGTTTGACCATCTTCTACATTTGTCACAGTGCCTTTAAGTTCTACTGTCGTCATCTCAACAGCATTGAGCACTTTATCAGCGTCGATTATTTCTATGGTTATTTCGGCTTGAGTATCTTTCTCTACCGTGTTGTTGGCAACAGCAATATTGCCTTCAAAATCGGAGGAAGTAGCAAATAAGCTAAGTTGCCCATCGGCAAGCGATGACAGGTCTGCATCCTTAACCCGCCAAATACCGTTGACCACAGTCGCTGTAAAACTCAGACTGACTCCAAGAGAGTCAGTCACTGTGATATTTACCGGACGACCATCTTCAATGTTATGTACAACCCCTGCCAGTATGGTTTGACTCGATTCAGTGCTATTTAGTACGCCATCTAGATCGAGTGCCAGAATGGTTACCGCAGCCTGACTCTCTTTATAGGCGCCGATATCTGATGTTGTCGTGTTACCAGCTTGATCGCTAGTTTGTGCCGTAAAAGAAAGGGGCCATCGGCAAGGGATGAGAGATCTGTGCCATCAATACGCCATTCACCAGCGATGACTAGTGCTGAAAATAAGAGCTCCTTACCGTTAATATCCCGAACACTAATACTGACTGTTTGGCCATCTTCAATATCTGTCACATAGCCAAAGATATTCGTGCTAAGCATCTCTGTTGCATTGATGACAGTATCTTCGCCAGTATCTACATTGATTGTTACTGAGGCTAAGATATCTACAAGAATATCGGTCGTTGCAGTCGCCGGATTGCCAGCTTGGTCACTGACTTGAACTGATGCAGTCAAGCTGCCATCGTCAAACCCGCTGAGGTCGACATCGGCTACAGACCAAGCGCCGTTTGTGATTATGCTGGTTACCGTTTTTGAATGGCCGTTTCCATCGGAGAAAATGATGGTGACGATTTGTCCATCTTCGACATTGTTCACAAGTCCTTGAGCGTTAATACCGCCCAATTCGAGTGCATTAATCACTCTATCATTATCTAAAATTTCGATACTAATATCGGCTAAAGTGTCTTTTATGATTGAACTTTCAGCTACCGCAATATTGCCCTCAAAATCGGAAGTGATGGCATGCAATATGAGCGTACCTTCAGCCAGAGATGAAAGGTCTGCATCGCTTACCTGCCATAGCCCATTAAGAACGATCGAAGTAAATGAGAGAGTGTTACCTTGGCTATCTGTGACTGTGATAAATACTGGACGCGAGTCCTCTACATTGTGTACGAGTCCGGCTAACAAAGCATCCCCAGACTCAAAGGAGTTAAGCACGCCATCAGCATCGATAACCTGGACCGTTACAGTGGCATCGGTTTCTTTGAACTTCTCATCGTTGGCGTTTACTGGATTACCTGCAAGATCGGTAACTTGCGCTTCAAAAATTAATGGCCCATCGACTAAGGAGGAGAGATCTGTATCGTCTAAGTTCCATTGACCGCCTTTGACCGAAGTGGTGAAGATAAGTACACCACCTAAGCTATCACGTACAGTGACCGTCACTAGTTGTCCATCTTCTACGTCGGTGACTGTCCCCGAAATATCTGTGTGCAGCGTCTCTCTGGCGTTAATTACAGTGTCGTGTCCACTATCTATATCGATAGTAATGCCTGTGAGTATGTCTACGGGGAGCTCGGTTGTTGCATTTACTGTGTTGCCAGCGACATCCGTAACTTCAACTGATACGAGTAAGCTGCCATCTTCAAACCCGGATAGATCTTGTGCTGGTATCAACCAGGTGCCAGCAGTGACGACAGTTTCAATGATGAGGATGTGACCCTGTGAGTCGCTCAAGGTTACACTTACTGTTTGGCCATCTTCAACATTGTTCACTCGACCACGGATATCTACTGCCTGCATTTCCGCTGAATTGAGGACGTCATCAGAGTCGATAATCTCAACGCTTATGCTGGCAAGCGTATCCTTAATCGAGGTGTCTTCGCCTCTATGTGCAATCCCCGGATAGGTCGGTGCCGTGATAATTGCGGTTATCAAGCCATCGGCCAATATCGAAATATCCAGTTCGTTGACTTGCCAGATTTCACCTGTCACGAATACATTTAAGGTGATCTGCTGACCATGAATATCGGTCAACGTAAGGAGCAACTGTTGGCCATCTCTGGCATCGATGGCTTGACCTTTTAGGTCGACGATAGGGGTCTCTGCACGATTGATGTGGCCATCGCCACCATCGAGGATTTCTACGCTTAGCTCGAGAGTTTGAAAACTGTCTTGTTCGACACCTTGGTTTTGTGCTTGCTCGCTTTGCTTATCTAGGCTGTCACCTGAGGTATCGAAGCCCGAACTTGGTGTTAAATTGTTTTCTGTATTGGCGATCAGTTGAAAGCCTAAGTTAACTCCCTGTTGATCCTGTGTCGTATCCCCCGAGTCTGATGTTTTGCTTGTTTGACTGGAACTCAGCTCTTGCAGGGCATCGAAACGACCACTTAGATGAGGTGCGATGCGCACTGCAATATCCAGTGGCAGAGCCTCACTCTGTCCAGCAATCAAAATGCTTGGAAGCTGGTCGCCGTCGATCTGTATATCATCACTGCTAACTTTGTAGAGCATAAGCTCAGGCATGATCGAATCGGCAGTGATAGGAAGCCAGCGGCCATCGGCAGTGATTGCCCAAATGTTATCATTCGATTGCACATAATAGATGATAGTTGGCTCTGACAGGTCAGCCATGCTTAACTTCCTTCTTAAATCTGGATTCAGGTAGGAGAAAATGAAAATATACAAACGAGATCTTGTTACAGTATATTTTATTGTTTGTTATGGATATTGCAATCTTTTTGACTGATCTAGTGTGAAATGTTAGGCGCTAGGTTTTTTGAAGAAAAAAAAGCCGCATTAAGCGGCTTTTATAATGGATGAAAAAAGAGCTGAATCTGTCGCCAGACTATTTAGCGGCATCCTCTTTCAGCCATTGTGCCGCGCGCTTAGCAAAGTAAGTCAGAACTCCGTTGGCTCCGGCGCGTTTGAAGCAAAGTAGTGACTCCATCACTATGGCTTTCTCGGCCAGCCAACCATTCTCAATGGCAGCCATATGCATGGCATATTCACCACTGACTTGATAGGCAAAAGTAGGTACGGCGAATTCACGTTTGACCCGGGTGACTATGTCCAGGTAAGGCATGCCTGGCTTGACCATGACCATATCGGCACCTTCCTGAATATCCAGTGCCACTTCATGAAGTGCCTCATCACTATTGGCTGGATCCATCTGGTAGCTATGCTTGTTGCCACCCTTGAGGTTACCAGCCGATCCGACAGCGTCACGGAAAGGGCCATAGTAGCTAGAGGAGTATTTAGCCGAGTAGGCCATGATCTGCGTGTTGACGTGACCCGCCGCTTCTAATGCCTGACGTATGGCACCGATACGGCCATCCATCATGTCCGACGGGGCGATAATATCGGCACCCGCTTCGGCGTGAGAAAGGGCTTGCTTGACTAAGATCTCTGTAGTGATGTCGTTAAGAATATAGCCGTCTTCATCTATGATGCCGTCTTGGCCATGGGTGGTAAATGGATCCAGTGCTACATCTGTCATCACACCTAGTTCGGGGAAGGCTTCTTTTAGCGCACGTACGGCACGTTGGGCCAAGGCATCTGCATTGTAAGCTTCTTCCGCTAGCAGTGTCTTCTTCTCCGATGGGGTAACCGGGAAGAGGGCGATTAATGGAATACCTAATTCGACGAGCTCTTCTGCTTCTTTAAGCAAGAGGTCTATGGAGTAGCGCTCGATACCTGGCATAGAGGCAATGGTCTCTGTGCGATTATTTCCTTCAAGCACAAACATTGGGTAGATTAAATCATTTACCGAGAGCGTATTTTCGGCCATCAAGCGGCGGCTGAAATCGTGTTTACGCATGCGACGCATTCTGCGCTGAGGAAAAGCACTGGTAATTATATTCACTTTCGATTCCTAATTAATACTCAGATTATCTTCTGGATGGAATAGCCACGAATGGATTTTCTGAGTGTTTCTGATAATTGTGATTTAAAGAGATTCGGTATACACCATGACTCGATTTCTTCCCTCGTTCTTAGCGCGGTAGAGGGCCTTGTCAGCTTGCTCGAGTAGCTTAGTTGGATCTTGCTCCCTGTCGATGATTTCGGCACTGACACCGATACTTATCGTCAGTGGTATTGAGCGTTCTTTCCAACTAATGGGCAGTTCATAAATCGTTTGTCTGATTAGCTCAGCGACCTGCGCCGCACCCTCTTCGCCTGTATTGGGCAGTATGATAGCAAACTCTTCTCCGCCAAAACGTGATACTAGATCTCCAGGACGCTTTAATTGCTCTTTTAGTGTTTGCGCGATTAACCTGAGAGTCTGATCCCCTGCAAGGTGGCCATAATTATCATTGATGGACTTGAAGCGATCTATGTCTAACATCAATAGTGCCATAGGTGTTTGCTGTCTTCGGCTGAGACGCCCCTCTGCGAGTAGACGTTTATCGAATGCCGCTCGATTCTTAACGCCTGTTAGGCTATCTATGGTTGCCTGCTCGGTGAGCTTTTGGTTGGCCTCGTTGAGTTCGCGTAGGGCAATCTCCAGTTCGAGCGTTCTCTCCTGCACCATCTGCTCAAGTTTCTCATTGATATCGGCTTCGATTTTAAGGGCTTGTTCTCGAGTCTCCCGGGCTCGTTGTGCCTGAATTACGGCTTCTTGCTGGATCTTTAACTTAGCCTTGCGCTCATCGTTGTATCTGATGGCCAGTACTGCAGCCATGAAGATAATCTCGAATAATAGCCCCAACATGAGAGGAGTTAAATGGGAGACAGGTAGTTCAACTAAACCTAGATACATGGCACTGGAGACAAACGAACCGACTAACATGCCGCTCCAGGCTAAGGTGTATAGCCTAGCGAGTTTGTGGCCTTTAAGCGCTTGAATAATGGCCATGACCATCAAGAGAGTCGTCACAACCAGTATGGTAATGATATTGATATACAGGCTTAAAGAGTAACTTAAAAAGGGAGTCACTAACGCCAGAATTACAGCGAAACCGGCGCCATATCGACAGAGTCTGAGCATGCGCAGGTTGTGGTATTTAAGTTGTAATACTTTTTCGGTAAACAAAAGGGCAAAAAATATCGCCGTAGGTATGAGGAATGGGATCATGTATTTCTGTAGCAAGGGCCATTGTGGCCAGAGAAATCTAAACGCAAATCCGTGCAGGGTCGCCACTAACAGGGTGACTGACAATACGTAACCAGAATAATAACTATAGCTAAATGAACGTGAACTGATGGCGATAAACAGGCTAAATAATCCGATTGCGGTGAGGGCGCCGATCTGAAAACCGTTTGTTAGTGAGCTGGACTCGATATCTTTCGCAAATGATTTTGGTGATGACAAACTTAGAGGGAGAGATGCACTGCCTTCGGTCTCTATCTTTAAATAAAACGTATGTAAGACATCAGGTTCAAGCTGAAAGGGGTAGATAAAGTGGTTATTTATTATGGGCCTTTGGGTAAATGGCAGGCTGTCACCCATGATAACTCGATCGATCATCTCACCGTTTACTATATGAAAGAGATAAATGAGATCGATATTGGGATTGGCCAGTGACAGTATGCGGTCTATCGGTATTTCTTTAGGGTTATAAATACTGAATTTAACCCAAAATGCTTCTATGCCTATACGATTATTATAGGCTGGGGTTAAACGCTGCCACGACCTTGAGTCCAAGGCTTTAACTGAGTCAATATTGTCAGATTTTTTTGCGGGAGTGTAATACAGCCAATGTGCCAGTTCCAGAGCCCCTTCGTCTTCTCCTACGGCGAGTATGGTTCCCCCGCGGGCTTGAGTACTGAAGATGAGAGTGAAACAGATGAAAATAAAGCTAAGATGCTTCATGGGACCCACTTTTCTCCAGGCTGACATTTTCTAGCTTATTTAAACCAAAGAAGTCGACACTATTTTCATAGACTCGCTGTGAAAACTCCTTATGACTTTGGCCTCTGAGGTCTGCGATATATGCAGAGATATAGGGCAGGTATTGAGGCTTATTCTTACTCGATTTAGGTTTAGGTCGCATGCTACGGGGCAGTAAATATGGGCTGTCGGTCTCGATGAGAATCCGATTGTCCGGAATGTCTAAGACTAATTCTGCGAGTTCCTGACCTCGACGTTCATCGCATACCCAACCAGTGATCCCCAGGTGAAGATCTAATTCAAGATAGGCTTGCATGCTCTGTCTGTTGCCGGTAAAGCAGTGCAATAAGGCACCGGGCAGAGAGGGCCGATACTCTTTTAAAATAGCCAAAAAGTCTTCATGAGCATCACGCTCATGCATGAGTACTGGCATTTGTAGCTCAACGGCGAGTGCGAGCTGTGCTTCGAAGGCTTTTCTCTGCATAGGTCTGGGGGAAAAGTCACGATTGTAGTCTAAGCCACACTCGCCGATGGCAACGACTTGGGCGAACGCAGCGAGTCGTTTGACTCGTTCACTACTATCGGCTTGCCATTCGCTGGCATGATGTGGGTGTACACCAGCGGTGCAGTAGAGCTGTTGAGGGTATTGCTGGCAACACTTTATTGCTCGCTCGCTCTCATCTAGCTCGCTACCAATAACAATCAGCGGCGATACCCCTTGGGCCGCCGCATCTTGAATAACCGCATGAATATTTTTTTCAAGTGCGCTGCCAATGAGATTGACAGCGATATCTATATATTTAGACATTACTTGAGGCGTTTAACTCTGATAGTAGAGTTACGCTCATCTGTGCCTAAGACGAAGGAGCCTAGCGCCGCTTTTTCAATAAACACACTTTGGCCCTCTTTAACCTTATAGCGGCGGCTGTCACTCTGTTTCCAGACCTGACCATTGCTAAAGCTGATTTTAAGGGCGCCATAGGCATCTTTAGAGATTGAGGCTATCTCCATATAGATCTTAGTGATTTCTTTTTGGGCTTCTTCTTTGGTTTTCTTAAGGTTTTTATTGCCAAACTCATCTTCGATATTGGCGGGAAGCGTGGTAGGGATAGCCGTTACAGATTGAGCCTGAGACGCTGCGGCCACACTTGTTGCTGCAACCGCTGTTGTGGCTGCTGCAGTACTCGTCGATGTGCTACTCGTGACTTTTGGCGCACTTTTTACGCTTGTTGCTATCTGGTCATAACAGATCAAGCGATCTAACTTATCCGCCTTGGCACTACAGGACAGCAGGTCTTGTTCAAGGCCTGCTGTTGCTTGTGTCGATATGAGTATCGCTGCCGCGGTAATCCAACTTATGCGCATTAATATTTTCCCTTATGATATTTGAGCGCGCCATGTCTAACTAATCGGCTATTGCTTATTTAGTTTCCTGGCCAGGTTCATCCTGTTTTTCTTGCTCGTCTTCTTCATCGTCCTTTTTACTGTAGAAACGAGCAGCAATCAATCCCCCTTCGAATAATATCAGCATCGGAACTGCCAACATAGTCTGAGAAATGATGTCTGGTGGTGTCAGTAGCATGCCTAAAACGAAGGCACCGACTACGATATAAGGACGTTTAGCTTTGAGCTCATCTGGCGTAGTTACACCAGCCCAACAGAGTAAGATCACCGCGATGGGGATCTCGAAGGCTAAACCGAAGGCAAAGAAGAGTTTAAGCACGAAGCTCAGATAACTGCTGATATCCGTCGCCACTTGAACGCCTTCGGGTGCAGCACTGGCAAAAAAACCAAATACCACAGGAAAAACAATATAATAAGAGAAGGCTATTCCCAGATAAAACAGGAGTGTGCTACTGGCGAGCAGAGGCATCATCAAACGCTTCTCATGCTTATATAGACCTGGTGCAATAAACGACCAAATTTGATATAAGACATAGGGAATGGCGATAAAGAAAGATAACACCAGAGTTAACTTAAAGGGCGCAAAGAATGGCGCCGCCACATCGGTTGCAATCATACTACTGGATTCAGGCAGAGCCTGCATCAGAGGCGTTGCCATATAGTGGTAAATATCATTGGACCAATAGGCCAAACAAGCAAAAACCACGAGCACACTGGCGATTGCATGAAGCAGGCGGGTGCGTAGCTCGAGTAGATGAGTGATAAGAGGCTGCTGTTGCGACATGGACTACCCGCTAGGTTTTTCTGAAGTTGAGCTAGTCTCAGTTGTGCTTGTCGTCGAAGGTGTAGGATCTGCGGCCGCATTGGCGCTAGCCGAAGGTGTTTCTTCTACCTTATAGGGACGATTAACTGATTGAGCTGCGTCTTTTAATTGATCGATTGACTCCTGTAACTCGGGAGAAAGATTTTTTAAACCCTGACTTTCAGCCTTTTTTAGGTCTGAATGCAGTTGCTCAATTTTAAGCTCCTGCTCGAGTTCATCTTTCACCGAATTCGCCATGTTTTTCATGGCGCGGATCCAACCTGTAATTGAGCGGATTGCTAACGGTAATCTTTCAGGGCCGAGTACGACTAGCCCTAAAATACCGATCAACAATAGCTCCATAAAGCCTATACCGTCGAACATAAGGAATTACGCCTGTTCTTTGTCCTTAGACTCCGGCTTCTTTTCAGGAGCCGCTGCAGAAGTTTTAGCTAGGTCTGAGCCATTCTCTTCGATTGCTTTCTTCTCGTCTTCACTAGATATGGCGTTCTTAAATCCTTTGACCGCGCCGCCTAAGTCTCCACCAAGTGAACGTAACTTCTTGGTTCCAAATAATAAAATCACGATCACAGCGATGATCAGAAGTTGCCAAATACCCATGTTACCCATGACGTTTACCTCGTAAAAATGTGTATAGTTCTATTATGAACTTATCGTTAATTAGTGCTAGCTAAAATTTGTGATTCTTTGGCCTGGATCGCCAACCAAGCAACCATAATAAGGTGCCAATGGTGAAGCAGGTGTAAGAGGCCCATAGTGTAGCGTCTTGATTAAACAAAATCGTGCCGCAGATCACTAAAACTGCGGATGTTAGCAAAAGATAGTTACTTTTATGGGCCTTTTGTTGCTGTTTAAGGTAACGCTCAAGCATTTTGTTCTGTGATTTGACAAAATTCTTGCCCACCTTGAGGTTGTCGTACACCAATTCTGGGAGCTCTGGGAGTTTATCTACCCAGTATGGTATCTCTTGCTTGATCTTTTTTGCCATCGCCTTGGGGCCGACTTGTTCCGACATCCAATCTTCCAGGAAAGGTTTGGCGGTTTGCCAAAGATCCAGCTGAGGATAGAGCTGACGTCCTAATCCTTCGATATAGAGCAGTGTCTTTTCCAGTAGCACCAGTTGAGGCTGAACCACCATATCGAAACGTCTCGCGGTGCGAAATAGCTCAAGCAGTACATGACCAAAGGAGATCTCGTCTAATGGCTTGTTAAACATAGGCTCACACACTACTTTGACGGCCTGCTCGAACGCGCCGATATCTGTATCGGCTGAGACCCAACCAGACTCGATATAGAGTTGGGCAATTCTGCGGTAGTCTCGATTGAAGAAGGCGAGGAAGTTTTCTGCCAGATAGCGTTTATCTTCATCGGTCAAAGTGCCCATGATGCCGCAATCTAATCCGATATAGTAAGGATCATCCGGATGCTCTCGGCTGACAAATATGTTGCCGGGGTGCATATCGGCGTGGAAGAAGTTATCTCTGAATACCTGAGTGAAAAATAGTTCTACACCGCGCTCGGCCAATCTTTTCAGGTTAGTGCCTTGGGCTTTCAATGCCGCCATATCCGAGACCGGGATGCCGTCGATTCGCTCCATCACGATTAAGCGTCTGAAACAGAGATCTTCATACATATAGGGAATGTATAGGGACCCGGAGTCGAGGAAGTTGTTTCTGAGTCTGATGGCATTGAGGGCCTCTAACTTGAGATTCAGCTCTCCCTCTATGGTTGTGCGGTAGTCTTCAATGACTTCGGCTGGGCGCAAACGGTTACCCTGGCCCAGTAATGCCTCGAGAAAGTTGGCGGTCTGAGACATGAGTAGAATATCGGCTTGGACCTGAGCTTCTACACTTGGGCGCAGGACCTTGAGTACCACAGCCTTGCCGTTGGATTTTAGCGTCGCCGTGTGGACCTGTGAAATAGAAGCCGATGCCAATGGGATGTCATCGAAATCTTCGAAGTAAGTATCGATTGGTTTGCCTAACTCAGTTTCGATCATCTCTCTGGCGATGGCAGAATCGAAGGGGGCACTCTGTCTTGCAACATGGCAAGTTCTTCGGCCCATTCGTCACTAAGTAGGTCTCGTCTGGTAGAAAGCATCTGGCCAAACTTGATATAAACAGGCCCCAGCTCTTGCATGGCAAGCTTTAAGCGCTCGCCGCCTATCTTGTCCTTGTGCTGATTTCTAATCCAGAACAGACCGCAACGAAGGAGTCTGAAGTACCAGGGAGTCATTTTAGCAGGAATTAACTCATCGAGCCCATAGTGAAGGGATATCTTGATAACTTGATAAGCTCGTCTGATACTTTTTAGCGTCATGTCTTAACGTTCGCCTTATTTAGGAGAGTGGTCTTGTAGTTGTTTGATTCGTTTTTCTATGGCGTCAACATCTGCCACCAGATCATCGATTCTATCACCGAAATGAATAAATTCGATTTTATGGGGGCTAACTTATATTCTTCGGTGGTTAATTGACCTATATGGGAGCGACTCTTGCGAAAGACGTTAGCGAGGTCGGATTTGATTTGCTTAACCCCTCTCGTTAAAAAGTGAGTCGGAGCATCGCCAATATAGCGGGATATAGGCTCGGCGAAATCGAACTCCACCTGATGTAAATAATGACTGAAGGTCTGCAACAGACTGAGATCGCCTTCGATACTGAGCTTGTCTTGCTTTATCAGCTCGGTAAGGTTAGCCCCTTCGGTTAATTGATATAGGGTAGTTATATCGGCATTAACCTTAGTGGTTATTTCACCTTCATATTTGCTTAATACTTGAATTTCACCGGCAAAAACCAGATAGATTGGCCAGCTGAGCTGGCTCAATTGAATGCAAAGGACCTTGCCATGTAGAGTACGCATTTTGGCATACTCCTCGGGAGACTGAGCGAGGACTTGCTTGAAAGCCGTCTCAAGCCCAGCGCTGAGTAGCAATGCCATTTCACGTTTCATAAGTTATCCAATGACTGAATTCAGGCTCGTATTCGGGCTATTTTATTGAGTGTAATGGCTCAAATTCGAGAGTTAAAATTTGTAGCCTTTATGAAGAGCAACTATGCCGTCTGTCATGTTGGTGTAGTCTACCTGCTCAAAACCAGCCTCGACCATCATACCTTTTAAGGTTTCTTGATCTGGATGCATGCGAATAGATTCAGCCAGATATTCATAACTGTCGGCATCTTGGGTAATGAGCGCGCCCATTTTTGGCATTATTTTGAAGCTGTAAAGATCATAAATCTTGCGCATCATGTCATGTTTTGGCTTGGAGAATTCAAGAATTAATAGCTTTCCACCAGGCTTAAGCACACGCAGCATAGAGCGGATAGCCGCATCTTTGTCGGTGACATTCCTCAAGCCAAAGGCGATGGTGATAATATCGAAATGATTATCGGGGAATGGTAGGGCTTCGGCATTGGCTTGAACATAGTTAACATTGCCAACAATGCCCTTGTCTCTGAGCTTTTCACGACCGACCTTGAGCATGGAATCGTTGATATCGGCAAGAGTTACTTGGCCTCTGTCGCCGACTAGGTGAGAGAATTTAGCGGTTAAGTCGCCTGTACCACCGGCAAGATCTAACACCTTCATACCAGGTCTTGCACCTGAACTTTCGATGGTAAAACGTTTCCACATGCGGTGAATACCGAAAGACATGACATCATTCATGATGTCATATTTGGCTGCAACAGAATGAAATACGCCAGCGACCATATCGGCCTTCTGATCCGTCTCAACTGTTTTATAACCGAAATGGGTACTTTTTTCTGCGCCCTGTGACATCTGGTTGTTCCTATCTATGCAATTGTTATAAGCGAGTGTAAGCCATTCATTCACGTCGCAGAATGTCCCATCAAGCACATTGTGATCGATGTTAGTTATCTGAACCCGGAATTGTTGAAAATGCGCGTTGGCGCAGGCTTTCGCAAATTTGACTGGGCATTACATCATAATATTAGCCATTGGTGAATAGTAGCGGATAAAAATACGCATTTTTGGCTTAGATTGGACTTTGCGCAGGCGCTTACATTTCAGCCTCACAATACGTTAGGCATTGGTGAATAGTAACAGGTGAAAATAGGTGCTTTTGACTCTCTTAAACGATGAAGTGACCTTATAAAAGTGGACATATCTGTTAACTCATTTAGAGTCATATTACTTTTTGTAAGGTGTTTATTGTTATGAAACCATTTGCTTGGGGAGCGGCCCAGATTAAAACGTTTGTCACCGTTGCTGAGGAGAGGAGTTTCAGTCAGGCTGCCAGGCGGCTGCATAAGGATCGGAAAACGATCAGTGAGAAAATAGAAAACCTTGAGATTGATCTTGGCTATAGTCTGTTTACTCGCTCTTCTCGGCAACTTTTGCTTACTGAAAATGGTTCTCGTCTATTGAAGCGAGCGCAAATACTCTTGGCCTATAATGAATCTTTTGCTCGTTATGCTGAAACATTAATGTGTGGTGAAGCAGGGCAGCTAACATTATGTTTTGATGAGAGTATAGATAGATCTTTTTTATTACATCTTGAAGATAAATTACGCTTAGAAAAAATCAAATTAAACCTACTGTGTACAAGTCGCAGCTATGGTGAAATGTTATTGAAGCAAGGAAAAGCCGATTATGGTTTGTTTTTATCTAGAGGGAAATTAATTAATTCTGAATTACGTTGGCGGATCATGGGGTCTGTTGAGATGAAAATCTTCGCACATAAAGACTTCTTCTCTTCATGTCTTGGTGTATTGAGTATCCAGGAACTTTCCTCTAAAAATCAACTGGTTTTACTTACAGAGTTAACTGAAGAGCTAAAAATAAAAATGATTATCTCAGATAGTTATCAATTGGTTAATGATATATTTTTGTTCAGGACATTGCTCGAGCGACAAGTGGGTTGGAGTTTTGCTCCTACGCACTATGACTTCTCTGACAATCCAAATATTACCAGTCTCAATACTGAGATCGGATTGGATGGTTTCAATTTTTCAAATGTACTTTTGTGGGGGAAAGACTTGCCTCCATATTTCGATTATCTTGTTGAACTATTAGATCATTAACACATTCGTTTTCTATCTCTAACTCGTTTTCGAGTGATTCTCTATGGGGGAAATCCCCCCTGCTATCGGTTTTCTTTTATTTCTTCCTTGGATGAATATTACTGTATCAAAGTAATTTTAGAGGTCGATATGAATAAATTATGGACAACATTGCTCGTCACAGCAACCACCTTTACAGGTTTAACCATAGCGGCAGATAGTGTGGCATGTACCCGTATGCTGTGGAATACAGATAGTAATGCGCCCATTATGGTTGGGCGTAACGAAGATTATTATTCTGCATCTAATCCGACATTAGTCATGACTCCTCGCGGAATCAAACGGGTAGGCACATCAGAAGTTGAACCCTTATCTGGTGTCGCTCATTGGGTCTCTAAATACGGTAGTCTTGTTGTTTATGCTAATAATCGTTTTCCAATGGATGGTATGAATGAGAAGGGGCTGACAGCGAGAACCTTGTATTTCAATCAAGGGGAGATAGATCAGCTTGTTTCTGATAATGACCAAAGTTTACAATTAGATGGCGATCATTGGGTGAGTTATATTCTCGATAACTTTGCGACAGTGAATGATGCGGTAAAAGCGATTAAAGAGAGGGTTCATCTGGTGGCTGTTAAGGGCGGCTACAGTTATTCTGCCACGCCAAAACATTTATCAATTGCAGATAGCACTGGGGACTCAGCGATAATTGAGATACAAGAAGGTCAGGTGAAGGTTTTTCATGGCGAAGAGTATAGAGTTATGACTAATCCACCCAATTATCAATCACACTTAAAAGATGTGGCAACCCAAACTCAGCTTAACCCCAATAGCGAAAGCTTTCCTTCAACCTGGTCGGCGGATGATCGCTTTCTTAAGGCGGATTATTGGTTGAAACATTTTCCGAAAATGCATGATAAAGATGCCAATGCCGCATACGGCTTTATGTATCAAGCCTTGGGCAATACAGCCTTCGTGCCAGGAATGGCGTTGCCACCAGAAGATGCGTTAGCTGGAAAAGCTATTTTAAAAGAGCTGAGTCATCCAGAAGAGTCCTACGGAGTATCAACATACTTTCAGTCTATTTCAGATTTAACGAATAAAGTTTATCGTTTTAAGTCTTTGATAGCCCCGTCAGATGTTTATTTAGATTTGAAGAAAATCGATTTTGCTTCATTGGCTCAAGTGAAGGTTATTTATCGAATTGATGAGTATGCCCAACAAGGCTTTACCGGTAACCTCATGTCTCATTTCACACCGATCACAGGTGATATTTATCAACAACAGATCCGGTAAAGTTATTTGGATTATATATTGCGCTAGTAGAACCTAGCCTCTACTAGCCTATCTGCTGAGCCTGCATTCTGCCTTGAATATACGCATAAATTAGCTCACTGATACTCTGGCCAGTTTCGCGATAACCGGCCGCTATGCCTGCGACATGACAGCTAGGTGCGGCTTCCGCTAAGTGCAGATAGGCACAGGGGGTATTGCTGGCTATGGTGCTCACATAATGCAGGGCGTCTAGCAGTGGTATTCCCGCTGCCGTCGAGGCACTGCTGGGCATATTGATGATGGCATCGAGATCCAGTTCCAGAGCCACTGGTAGCTGGCTGTCGTTGAGGCGCGTGACTATTTCATCTAATGCCGACTTCAAGGTGATGTCTCGGCGTATCCAGATAGCTTGCAAGGTGTGCCAGTGGCCACCGAAGGTGCTGAGCTGCTCCAGCGTTTCTTCGCTGTTTTTGAGTTCATGCATACCAAGTACATGGTAGTAACCCAATGCGCCACTGGCCGCAGCATAACTAAAACCATTACCACTGTGGCGGCCTTCACGTGGGCGGAAATCGGAATGGGGATCTAAGTTTACTGCCGCGACTTTTTTGTTATGTGTGTTTTTTACCGACATCAACAAGCCATAAGCATTGTTATGGCCGCCGCCGATAACGATAGGCTCGAGACCCGCCGCAATTACCTGACTGGCTACCGAGATCACTCTTTCATCAAGCAGTTCAACATTGCTTCTCAGTGCATCGGCATCAGCACCTTCGGCCAGTTGCAGGTCGTCTGTCTGTATCTGACCCAACACTATGCACTCGTTACCACTCAAGAAGCGGTTAGATTGTAGGTTGAGAAATTGTGCCATGGCCGATTCGAAAGCATCGGTTGCGCCGCCGCGGCCAAGGTTGGCGCGTGGACCTATGTCTTCGCCTATGCCTAGGATGACGAAACGCACGCCACTGGATTTAGCATTATCGAGTATCTCGCTGAGATGCTTATTTCCATTGCAGCAGTGAACTGTCTGGGCAAGTTTGGTTTCACCGTCACGAATTGAAACGAGTTGCCGACACATTTGCGTTGTAAAAGGAATGAGATATTGCATGTCAATTTAGTTCTTATTCTGATGCTAATACTCATATTGTGACTTAATCAGGCTTTTGATGGCAATGAAATCCTTGAGGGATTTATTGTTGACCCGATGGAGTGGTTTTCTGACGAGCATTTACGAGGCATCTTGCTTGGCTGTCTTTGAGGCCTTTTAGTATTTTTTCCGACCTGATACATCACTTCTTGATCACTTCTCCACTGTCCTTTAGAACAGCGTTACTCTCCTCGGTCACATTCGTATGATGAATGTAAGCTTTTGGGACCATTAAGAATTTACTCTCTAACTTCAGTACCTGTCAGGCTTGTTTTTAGTTTGAGAGTCGCTGATGTGAGTTAGCTATTTATGGATAGCTCTGGTTTCCGGCTATTCAGTCAAATACTGCAACATTCATGCTAATAATCGACATACGGAGGTCGAGTAATGAGTCATAGGAAAGTCGCGATAGTGACCGGAGCCTTAGGTGGAATAGGCAGTGTTACCTGCAAGGAATTAGTAAAAAACGGTTATCTGGTTATTGCTGTATGTCGTGTCAGAACAGATGAGGAGATGGCGGAGTGGCGTGATAAGTATGATTTGACGACTAAGGACGTTAAGTCATTTTTTATGGATGTGACAGATAATCAAGCATGTGCACTAGGTCTGAAGGCAATTTTCCAGGAATTCGGTCATGTCGAAGTCTTGATTAACAACGTAGGCATCACACGTGATTCTCAGTTCAAAAAAATGAATGTCGAGCAATGGAATCTGGTTATCAATACTAACTTGAATAGTTTATTCAACATGACTCAACCTGTCTTTCAAGCCATGTGTGAACAGGGCTTCGGTCGTATCATTAATATCTCTTCAGTCAATGGTTTGAAGGGGCAATTTGGTCAAACAAACTACTCTGCGGCTAAAGCGGGCATGATAGGTTTCACCAAAGCCCTTGCCTATGAAGGTGCAGGCAAGGGAGTCACTGTGAATGTCGTTGCTCCCGGCTATACCAGAACGCCTATGGTGGCGGCGATGAAGTCTGAAGCACTGGAAAATATCACCTCCCAAATCCCGATTAAACGTCTCGCTGAACCCTCAGAGGTGGCTGCGGCCATCATTTATCTTGCCAGCATTGACGCCAGCTATATCACCGGGGAAACCTTGTCCATCAATGGTGGCCAGTATATGGCGTGACCGGCGAAACCTTGTCCAGCAATATTGGTGGCCAGTATATGGCGTGACCGGCGAAACCTTGTCCAGCAATATTGGTGGCCAGTATATGGCGTGACCGGCGAAACTTTGTCCAGCAATATTGGTGGCCAGTATATGGCGTGACCGACGAAACCTTGTCCAGCAATATTGGTGACCAGTATATGGCGGGACTGGCGAAACCTTGTCCAGCATCAGTGACTTCATTATCAGTTTTTGTAGCGCAGTTTTTTGCGGTTAACAGAATTTGAACCCCTGAGGAATACAGCCAATGTGTCCTCAAACTTTGAACTATAAACAGGAGCAAGCTTATGTATACCGATTTCTTTAAAACACTCATAGAGCAAAACGAAAAAGCATTTTCCCCCATGACTCAGTACAACAAAATGTTGGTCAAGAGCATAGAGGAGACGACTCGTTTGCAACTTGCCGCTCTGCAGACTTATGCCGAAACAGGGGTGGAGCAAATGAAGAGCGCCAGCTCGGTGAGCGACGTTCAAAGCTGGTTTAACTACAACGTTAAGCAAGTTGAAGCTATCACAGAGCTAAGCTCGCAGATGATTGAAGACGGTGAGAAACTGTCTAAAATCGGTCAGGAATTTAAGAGCGAATTAGATTCTATGGCCAGTGAAACAGTCAAAAAGGCGACTGCAAACGTATAAATAAAGTAAGACTTCAGATGGGTAACTGCAGCTGTTACTCAGGAGTTGTTTAGTTATCCATTCTGAGGCCTGTGGAGCCGTTAGGAGAGAAAATGTCGTCAGCTAACAATGTGTATGGTGAGTTTTTTAAGAATTTATATGAATGTAATACGCAGTTATTCAAGACGTTTAACGAAAACTCCACAACAGATAATTCGATGCAAGAAGCCATGATGCAGCAAAATAGCAAAGATCTGTGTTCGTGGTTCGAGGAGACGAGTAAGCAACCGGAACACTTGCTTCATACTCAGATGAAATGGTGGCAAGACCAGATGCAGATCTGGCAGAACTCCATGGTAAGTAACTCATCTCAGGATCTTGATGCGATTATTGAGCCTGAAAAATACGATCTTAGATTCGATGACCCTGCCTGGCAGAAAGATGTGCTGTTCGATACGATCAAGCAATCTTATCTTCTATTCAGTAAGAATATGTTCGAGATGATCAATCAGACCCAAGGTCTGAATCCAGATGTAAAACAACGTCTCAATGTCTTTAGCAGGCAGATGATTAACGCCATGTCTCCCAGTAATTTCGTGCTGACGAACCCAGAGCTGATGCGCCTGACGGTGGAAAGCAAGGGAGAGAATCTTATCAGGGGAATGGAGCAGTTTCAGGAAGACTTACAAGCTAGTTCCGATCTGCTTAAGGTGCGAATGACCCCAAAAGATTCGTTTAAGCTGGGCAGGGATTTAGCCTTAACAGCGGGTGAAGTCGTGTTTCGTAACCATCTGCTCGAACTTATCCAATATCATCCGCAAACTGAACAGGTTAATGCCAGACCCATTTTTATCGTGCCTCCATTTGTAAATAAGTATTACATCATGGATATGCGTAAAGAAAATTCTATGGTGAATTGGTTGGTTGAGCAAGGACACACTGTGTTCCTCATCTCTTGGCGTAACCCCGATGCTTCTCTTGCCGACAGTGGTTTCGACGACTATGTGCTCAATGGCATCATAGCTTCGTTAGAAGCCATTGAAACATGTACGGGTGAACAGCATGTCAATGCCATCGGGTACTGTATTGGTGGAACTCTATTATCGACGGCTATGGCTTACATGGTAAGCAAGCGGTCTAAACAGAGAATCAAAAGCGCGACCTTACTGACTACGATACTTGATTTTTCCAACCCAGGAGAGCTGGGGGTATATATCAATCAGGCTATGGTGACGAGTTTGGAGCAACGCAATAAAAGTTTAGGCTATATGGATGGTCGACAGCTAGCGGTAACCTTTAATTTATTGCGGGAAAATAGCTTACATTGGAACTATTACATAGATAATTATCTGAAGGGTGTGAGTCCGGTGGATTTCGATTTCTTGTTTTGGAGTACTGACTCCACTAACGTGACAGCTGAATGTCATAACTTTATTTTACGTCAGCTCTATCTCGAGAATCAGTTAAAGGTACCTAAAAGTATCCAGATCCAGGGTACTGGTATAGATCTGACTAAGGTGAAAGTGCCGGTTTATTATCTCTCCACCAGTGAAGATCATATTGCCGAATGGAAGGGGACTTATGCCAGCAGTCAGTTGTTGTCTGGAGAGGTTACTTTCGTTCTCGGTGAGTCGGGCCATATTGCCGGAGTGATTAACCCGCCATATAAGAATAAATATGGTTATTGGGAGGGGGGCAAGCAAGACGCCGATGCTGATGCATGGCTGGAAGCGGCCAAATATCATAAAGGCTCGTGGTGGAGTCACTGGCAAGGCTGGCTGGAGCAGCTGGATAAAGAGATTGAAAAGGTGCCAGCCAGAAATATAGAGCCGCAAGCGTCTCTGGCACCGGCTCCCGGTACCTATGTATTACAGCAGCTACCCATCTAATACACTCGAAATAAAAAGGATGATGAGACTCAGGTTTCATCATCCTTTTTATTGTCACCTGATAAATCCAACTTTAAATATTCGAGCCTGTTACTACAGAGTCTATTGTCACAAAATCTTACTCAAATTATAAATTAGATGATTGAAATGTATGTATTTATCAATGTAAATTCCGATCTCAATTTGTTGAATTGATAGTGTAAAGGTACTAAGCTGTGCCGCTTTGTTAAAACTATCGAAACTTCTAACCGAGGCTCGGATGACCCGAATCATTTTTTCTCTCTTTATTCTATTATTGAGCTCAGTAGCGCAAGCCGAGCCACTACCTACGGAAGCGTTTGGGTTATTGCCGCAATCTGAGCAAGTTAAGCTATCTCCCGATGGGAAGAAATTCTCTTATCTGTTTAACTATCAAGGTAAAACCTTAATCGGTGTCACTAACATAGAGACGGGAAAAAATCACTTCATTGTAAGAACAGATAATCAGAAATTTAAAATAGGTTGGTATAAGTGGGCTAATAATGACCTCCTGCTAGTGAGCGCAGATTATCCTGTACAGCGTGGAGGATTAAAGTATACCGAAGCCAGGCTGCTCAAGATTCGAGCCGACGGCACAGGAACCGTCGATAATGTTCTACGGTTAAAGCAGAAGGAGAGGAGTCCGCAATTTCAGAATAATATTATCGATCTTCTTCCCGATGAGCCTAACTACATATTGATGGCGCTCGATCTTAAAATAGCCAATAGACCCGATGTCTATAAAGTTAATTTAAGCTCAAAAGTCAGTAGGAAGCTTGTTTATAGAAGTAAGAGTTATATTTCTCATTGGCTTACAGATCGCCAGCATAGGGTGAGACTAGGTTATGGACGAGATGAGACTAAAATTTTCTATCGCCTCCACGATTTAGAGACAGATGAATGGCGCAATATCTGGGAGTATGAGATTTTCGATGCTCCTGATATCACGCCATTAGGCTTTGGCTTGAATCCATCTCATCTCTATATCCGTGCGATACACAATGATAGATATGCCATCTTTATGGTCGATGTATCGAGTAAACAGTTAATCCGAACCTTAGTTTATGCCGATGAAAATTATGATATCGAAGGATCGTTAATTTATTCGAAAAAGACTAATGATGTCATAGGTGTTTATCATGGTGAAGCCAATGATGCTAAGCACTTTTTCGATCCTGATTACGCTAAGTTTCAGCAAGCCTTGAATAATGCGATTCCCGATGCCTATAACAATATTGCCAGCGTTAGTGACGATGAAAATAAATATATTCTCTTTACCAGTAACCCACAGAGCCCAGGAGCATATTACTTAGGCGACAGGAAAGAGAAGCGATTAGACTTCATTCTCGATGAATATCCACTCCTGTTTCAGAAGTCGCTACCGGGAAAAACTAAAATCACTTTTAAGGCTCGTGACGGGCTCAAGATAGAGGGATATGTCACTCTACCTTATGATGATGTCGAGCCTAAAAATGCTGCCTTAATCATTCCTCATGGCGGTCCCATGGCACGTAACTATGGTGGATTCGATTGGTTTTCACAGTTTTTCGCCAGCAGGGGATACACAATACTTGAGCCAAACTTTCGTGGTTCATCGGGATATGGTTTCGAGTTCGAAATGGCGTCGATCCAAAAGTGGGGAGGCGCGATGCAGGATGACCTCGCCGATGCGGCTCATTGGCTGACTGAGAATTACCCAGTGGATAAGCAAGGTATCTGTATCTTAGGTGCCAGTTATGGAGGTTATGCGGCCATGATGGCAGCTGTTAAGCAGCAAGATGTGTTTCGCTGTGCCGCGAGTTTTGCCGGCGTTTCAGATCTGGAGTATATCGTTCGTAAAGCCAGGCGTTTCACCAATTACAAGGTCGTGAAGAAACAGATCGGGGATGACTCAGATATGTTGGAGCAGAATTCTCCGGTGAATTTTGCCAAAGAGATAAATATTCCACTGTTACTCATTCATGGTGATAAAGATCGTGTGGTCGATGTTTACCATAGTCGTGAGATGTTTGAGGAGCTTGAAGACTTAGGTAAACAGGTCGAATATATCGAGCTGGAAAATGGTAACCATCACCTCGAGATTGAGGCTAATAGGCTCAAGACACTGAACGCCTTCGATGAGTTCCTGAGTAAGCATTTGCAAGCTGACACTAAGTTGTAAATCAGGGCTTGTCAGTTTGGCTTATAAATTAAAAAGGATGATTGCACGCAATCATCCTTTTTTGATGTCTTATCTCGAGCTGCTTAATCAATATCTAAAGGCTCTGGCGAAAGTATGATACCTGTGTTGTCGGCGTAGACATGATCCAGTGGTAAGAAAGTGACGCCACCGAAGTTTACCGGAATTTCCAGTTCTCCTACTGAATGGCCATCTGCACCGACCGGGATAGAGGCTAGGGCCTGAATGCCAAGATCGAGATCTTCCAATGCATCTACATCTCTCACAGAGCCGTAGATGATGATGCCTTCCCATTTATTTTCTACCGCGATCCGGGCAATAGAGGAATCAAGCAGTGCGCGTCTTAAAGAGCCGCCACCATCTACAAGTAGAACCCTACCTTCACCATCTTGTTGAAGCGCTTCAGCAATAAGGCCGTTATCTTCGAAACATTTAATAGTGCTGATTGAGCCACCAAATGAGTTACAACCACCATAGTTACTGAACATGGGCTCGACAACATCGACGACATCGATGTAAGTGTCACAAAGTTCTGAGGTGTTGTATTCCATAGTCATACTCCTGTAGATCGATATTGTGCTGAATCGTGCACAATTTGACGAGATAAGGCCAGTATATAAGGGATTCTTAAAAAGAAAAGTGTTATCAATCACGCAATTGTTGATATATGCGTCTATTAACAGATTTGTTGTAAAGTTTCTTCGTCTGCCGAATAAACCAGCGGTGAACGTGATGTAGGTCATTAAATGACGTATTTTTATTACATGTATAGTGTAAGTTTGTTAGCATGTGGGCAGATTTGTTTAACTTAACTTTAACTTGCTTTAGGGGCACGGACCCCCCGATTCGCTTATGGATGGCAGAAGGCCTTAAAAAGGCACCTTCATGGAAGCTTCAACGATTGAAATTATTGGTTATTTTGCATCAGTAATGGTAGCTATTTCATTGATGATGAAAGATATCATCTGGCTTAGATGTTTAAACTTTGCCGGTTGTTCGTTATTCGTTATCTACGGGATCTATATTTCGGCTTGGCCAGTGGCAGGTATGAATGCATTTGTTGCTTGTATCAACATTTACCACCTGATAAAAATCTATCGTACAAAACCACAGCAAGTCGCTACAGCATAGGTATATGCTGATTGACATTTCGAGTGTCATAAAAACTTAGACTAGCTGTCACCTCGCCGTCATGGCACCTTTTTAGGCTCTAAATCAGCATACAGCTGATGAGGAGCCTTTTTATGTTTGGCACTATTGCAAAATTAGACAAACAAGCCTTTCAATATGTCTTTGCGCTTAGCGAGCACAGAGAGTGGCATCTGCTCGCCAGAAAAATCTCACAAACCGGAGATGGCCCATTCTACTTTATATTTTCGTTGACCTTGTTAGTGAGCAATTCCAGAGGAGGTGAGCTGTTTAACCTGGCTTTCGCCGCATTTATCCTCGAACTGCCACTTTATCTCATATTGAAGAACGCTATCAGGCGGACACGCCCTTGCCACAGGGGAGCTGTCTATCTTGAGGATATGCCGGTAAATGTGGAGCAAGGTGACTCGCTGCTTCCTGTTACCGCCGCTAACTCTTCGAAGCCATTTGAACCTTCGGATAAGTTTAGTCTGCCTTCGGGGCATACCGCTGCCGCATTCGTTATGGCGACTTCTATCTGGGCTATCTATCCACAATGGCTGTTATTGGCCTACTCCTGGGCTATCGCTATCGGGTTGTCACGCATTGCCCTTGGGGTGCACTATCCCTTGGATATTGTAGCTGGTGCGGTACTGGGCTCAGGTTCTGTTATTGCTGTTTTGTATATAGGTGGGTATTAACTTGCGTCATTTCAGGGAGAGAATATGAGAATACTTTATGGCGTCCAGGGAACGGGTAATGGCCATTTGAGTCGTGCCCGGGTTATGGCTAAGTCTCTGCAAAAACATGGGGTGGATGTCGACTTCTTCTTTTCCGGTCGTGCTCCTGAGCAGTTTTTCGATATGCAGTGCTTCGGTGAATACCAGGTTGAGACTGGGCTGACATTCGCGACTCATAATGGTCGGGTGAGTATGGCAAGAACCGCATGGAAAAATTCAGTGCCTACTCTGTTGCAGGAGATTAACTCATTAGACTTGAGTCCCTACGATTTGGTGCTAAATGACTTTGAACCTGTTTCAGCCTGGGCTGCTAAGCGACAGGGAGTCACCTCGATTAGTGTGAGCCATCAGGCGGCGCTTAAATATGCTGTACCTAAGGTGGGAGAGAACTGGTTTAACGAGAAGCTATTGAATTACTTTGCCCCAGTGGATATCGCATTGGGTTGTCATTGGCATCATTTCGGCTTTCCCATATTGCCTCCTTTTGTCGAGGTTGATCCTGTTATAGCCGTTAATCCACATCAAATATTGGTGTACCTGCCGTTCGAGGAACCCGATGATATCGCTAAATTCCTCTCGCCGTTTAAGGATTACTGTTTCCACGTTTATCATGGAGGTAGGCCAAAGCTTGATTATCCAGGCCATATTAAGTGGTCCGGTTTTAATCGTGATGGCTTTAAACAGAAACTATCGACTTGTGGCGGTGTGATTGGCAGCGCAGGCTTTGAGCTTGCCAGTGAAGCTCTGGCCTTGGGAAAAAAACTGCTGGTTAAGCCCTTACTTGGCCAATTCGAGCAGCTATCCAATGTCGCGGCTTTGGAGTTGCTAGGTGCGGCCGAGACTATGGCCTCTTTAGATCGTGAGTCTTTGCGTCGCTGGTTAAAGTTGGCGGCGCCTGAGCCGATCCATTATCCCCAAGTCGGCGATGCCTTAGTTAAATGGCTGCTGGCGGGTGACTGGCATTCAGGAGACAAACTGTGTCGCCAATTATGGGATGAGGTAGACTTGCCTCAAAGTTGGCGCAAGAAGAGCCCCTAAGGGAGTTAGCTTCGAATGAAGCTTGATTACATTTTTACCTTGGCTCATTTTGTTTTGGTCGTTACTTTTCGTCATTCCGGAAGAACTTTTGAACCGGAATCCAGTGACCTTTGCTGTTTGAATATGTCATTGAAGATCATAACTTCATTGTTATCTATCGCTTGCAGCGTGCTGAAGTGCAGATACTTCTACGAAACGCCGTCAATCCGTCCATGGAGGCTCTACCAAAACATCCTTGTTTTGGAAGCTCGTAGCCGCATCTACACCCGAATATCAGCCTCTTCGATTTGAGGTTGTCTGTAACAAGGAAATGCCCCTTTCCTTGTTAGCACCAGCAATTCGTCCAATACAGCACTTACCTCTTTGGAATACTTTTTCTCATCAGTCGGAAAGGAAGGGTCTCTGTTTAGCGATAACCTCTTAGTTAACCAGTGTTTGTATTTTTATACAGTATTATCGGTTTTGTGCGGTTAATCTCTAAATTATGCGCAATCAGTTCACGGTTTGCTATTGAGTGAAAAGAAAAATAGGCGTAGATTCAGTAAGATAAAAGTGTGCGTGCTTGAACTATTTAGATAACAGGACGGACAAAGCGTGCAACAGAGTTTTCCCCGGAAGTGTATTGGATACTATTTGCAACGATTCAAGATAGCAAATTGTTTTCATTTGATTTTTACGAGAAAATGCTTTGCACACTTTTACAACTGGCATTGGCAAAGCGCGCATGCCGTATATTAAAATGTTATGTCATCTGGAGTAGACATGTTTAAGAAGATTTTTGTGTTCATAGCTGTTTTTTTGTTTGGAGGAGTGGCAGGTTGGCTATATAGCCTAAGTGATATTAATGAACTAGTAACAACATCAATAGTTAGCAGTGAGCTTTCAGATATTAATTATGATGTTGCGATTATTGATGAGCTTATGATTACTAACAACTACTCAAAAAGCATTAAATTGAAATTTGATGCTAAATTTTCAAAATCATTATTAGTAACGCGTGCATTTAACCCTGATTTTTCTAGTATGACAGCAATTCCCAAAGAGGGACTTTGCAAGGTAATAAAGTATCACGATGAATTTGGGTTTATAGGCCCTAAAGAAGTCATTTCACCTGCAACAGATTATTTGAATAAGATAGAACCAGTAATAATGAACTCAATTCATAAATCTCAAAGTATTATTGGTGGTGATGGGTGTAACATCGGTGGTGCAGGAGGAATTTGTCCATTGAAAGATAAGTCTCGCTGTAATAATCTGACATAACAAGCCTCTGAATTCAGACTCACCAAGGCTGTCACGCCATTTGCTGAGCAAATCGCCCGCCAGCACATGCTTCACTTATTAGAGGGGCGTTACATGCCTAGGAGATATTGGAGTTGAAATTTATTCCTGAGTTAGAAACTGAAAACTTGATTATTTCCGTTTTAAATCCTGATGATTTTGAATTACTCGTCAAATATGAAAATGATAATCGTAGCCATTTATCTCCATGGGAGCCAATAAGAATCGCGGAATACTTTGGCTTAGAAGAAACAAAAAAACGTGTAGAGTTAAACTTCAAAGACTTTCAATTAGGCTCTTCAATTTCACTTGTTGCCTTTGATAAAAGTAAATCTGAAATTATTTGTTTATGTTCATTTTCAAATATAGTACATGGTGTTTTTCAAGCTTGTAATCTTGGCTACTCAATCTCCGAGAAAAAACAAGGAACAGGTTTGATGTATGAAATGCTTCAAACATCAATACAGTACGTATTTACTGAATACAATTTACATAGAGTCATGGCTAATTATATTCCATCAAATATTCGCTCTGGCAAGTTATTGGATAAACTAGGCTTTCAAAAAGAAGGGGTGGCAAAATCTTATTTAAAAATAGCTGGCTCATGGCAAGATCATGTTTTAACATCAAAAATAAATCCGAGTTAAATCGGCATTTAACAAATAAGGATAGGCCGCGCGTAGCCGCGTCCTTATCCCAAGTGTTGAACAAGCCCGAGGTAGGGGTTTAGTCATACTCTTTATTAAGCAAATAGCTGAGCGAGGGTTCATTATGCTTGAGGCTATAATAGGACGAATATTTTGTTTTAGTCAGCACGCTGCCTTGATCTAATGACCAATCATTTAACTTCTTTAATATCAGCCTGCTGTGTAAATCCCTCCTCTTTAGTTAATACATTATCCTTATACTTCCAGCTTAAACAGTGGCGTTAGGCTGTGATGGTTAAGCTTGTCAGTCGGCTGTTTCCTAAACCATTTTGATGTATCCCCATAAAGCACATCGGCTGATGGCCGCAGGGGCAAATTCGTGTCGATAGAGCTCGTTTTACCTTGGGTACTAACGGAAATACCGCACCTGCAACAGCCAGCATGAGTTGGATCTGTTGTCTAAGTTGGCTGCAATTCCCTCTTAACAATCCATAATCTCTGACCCGCCGTAACCCTTTGGGTAAAACATGCTGAAGCACTAACCATAGAAATTCAGTTACAGGTAAGGTACGTATTTCAGTAGTTTTGGTTTGGCTATTTTGATACTCGAAGCTGACTTGTTCATCGACGACACTGGTTATGCATTTATCTGGCAATACACCGCGATAGAGATATTGGGACAGGTACTTGAGTGCTGGCAAGCCTTTACCCACATGTCGACAGTCGACAACCCATTTCTTGGGCAGGCGTTCTGGTAACTTGATCCCGAGTGTATTTGTCAGGTGTTCTAGCAAGCGTGCTCGCCACACTGTGGCAAGGTTGAAGGCGTTGAACAGGTACTTGCCTTTGCTCTTGTGCCACTGTTTTTTATCCTTGTTGAAGCTGCCTGCGGGAATGATAAAGTGAATATGCGGATGCAGGTCTCTGCGCTTATTGTGAGTGTGCAATACGCTAGTAAACCCAATGTCACCACCGAGTTGCTTTGAGTTGTGTGCAAACTCTTTCAGTACACTCGCCGCCACCGAGAACATGGCTTGATACATCGACTCTGGTTGATGTTTTGCAATGATTCGAAGCTCAAAAGGCAAGGTAAAAGTGACCATATAATATTCAACGGGTAGCAGTTTAGCTTGCTGTTTAGCGAGCCAATCTTCCGTGGTATTATGCTGGCATTGAGGGCAACTTCGGATATATGTGGAGTATATGTGGGGTCTGTGTAAACTTAATTTACTAACCCCACACCCTACATTTAGATCCTTTGCACTAACCCATTTTTGTCCAAAAGTGAACTGCATGCCAGTAAAACTCAAATCGAAGCGATAACTTTCTTGAAACCATAGCAGGTGTGAACGCGGCTGTGAGCTTCTAAATCAGGGATGATTTAGTAGAGCTTCCATGGACGGACTCGCAGCGACTCACAGAAGTGTTTGCACATTCCTCGCCGGACAGGCGGTAGATAACAATGCAATATTGGTAAGCAGAACACTACCAAGTATCAAACCAGTCCAATGAAGCAATCAGAAAAAGATATTTGAAACTTGTTATCCGACAAGTGTACCAGTCACTATGTTTCATTTGTGTAACTTGTTACTCTCTATTGCAACAGAATATACGAGGGTACGTGGAATGAACTGGATGGAATTTATAATACAGCTTTTCGATAAACTGGCTTGGCCGCTGGTTCTGTTGATTTGTGTATTTAGTTTAAAACGTCCAATCGCTAAGTTGATCCCGCTGGCTAAAAAGCTCAAGTTTAAAGATTTGGAAGTGGAGTTTGGCCAAGAGTTAAAGTCGATAGTCCAGAAAGCAGAAGGCGCCTTTCCTGAACTTAAATATGACAGCAAGTCTCTGCTCATTGCCTCGGCTAACAATCTACCTAACTCGGCTGTTATCGAGTCTTGGGAGGCCGTGGATGTTGCAGCAGAGGCGCTGATTAGAGCCAAGAAAATTAATATCAAACTGGATGTTAATACCCGCTATAAGCATATAGAGAGTATCTTACTCAAAGAGAGCCTCATCAATACCAAGCAAGGAAAGCTGTTCAGTGAGCTTAGGCAACTAAGAAACCGGGTGGCCCATGCGGTAGGTTACGAGATAGGTAAAGTAGAAGCTATTCAATATATCGAACTCTGTTTTAAGTTGATTAACTATCTGGAGACGCTGACATGTGAAGGAGAAACAGCGTGTCTTGCCAAAGTAGAAAGTATCGCAAGCTAGTCAATGGCTTCTTGCTTGAAATTAATGTTAATTAGTTGTTATGCATTATTGACTATCAGTATGGTTTTTATACACTAGTACCCTTCATGGATTGAATGTGCTGGGGTTTTCGATGGGATCGATAACGAACAAAAAGAGTAAACGTTTCACCATACATTTCACTGTGGTGGGAATATTCATTTTGGCCACTGTAGTTACCGCAGTAATTGCGATAGGCCTACAGTATTATTTCAGCAAGTCCATGGTCACTGAGTCTGCGCTTAAACTCTATAATCTTACCTCTAAGAATGTCAGCAGTTATCTATCTCAAGTGGATAGTCAGGCCACTAATACTACCCAATTACTCTCGAGTTTCGATAATTTAGTCGTTGATGATGAGTTTAATCAAGAGTCTATTCAGATGTTTGCGCAAGTGATGCGAACCAACCCCCTATTTTATGCTATCTATATTGGTATGCCCGACGGCGACTTTTATGAGTTGATTAACTTAAATGCCCATCCCATTATTAGAAAGCAGCTAGAGGCCACACATATGGACAGGTGGGTGAGGATAACCATAAAGCAAGATGGGGGGAAGGGGTAAGAGAAACGACCTATTTAGACTCGCAATTCAAGCCGCGAGTGACACGTACAGAACCCAGTGATTATGATGCGACCAGCAGACTATGGTTTATTGACTCGAACACTAAGAATGTATCTAAAACTGAGCCTTATCTTTTCAGGCACCTGCAATCCCCAGGGCAGACCTATTCAATCAAATTATCCGAGTCCGGTGCGGTTCTCGGCGTCGATATCGCGCTATCTACCCTGAACGAATATCTTATTGGTCAGAGTGAGAATGAATCGGGAGAATCACAAGCAGAAATCTATCTTTACAAACCTAGTGGTGAGCTAATTGCTTCTAACCAGAAGCAGCAAATACAAGTCCAGATCCCTCAATCTGCAGTGCTTAATTTGACTCAGCAACAACAGGCACTTATCGACAATACGCCAACCTTGCTGGTTTCTAACGAAACGGATTGGGCGCCGATCGATTTTGCTGTATCAGGTCAACCCCAAGGCTATAGTATTGACGTGGTTAACTTAGTTGCCGAGATGACAGGACTGAAGGTTCAGTTTATCAATGGCTTTACTTGGAACGAACTGGTCGACAGCTACATGATCGAAGAGTTGGATATGCTGCAGCCTATTATGATAACGGCCAAAAATGAAAGTTTGGGGAGTTTAGTACGCCATTTTTAGACCTTAAATATGGCATAGTGACGCGTCCCGATGTGCAGCAGATAAAGGAATTGTCAGAGCTGAGTGGTAAGCGGCTGGCTATTCCCTTGGGTTGGTCGATTATTCCTGTTATTGAAGCTAATTTCCCTGAGGTTGAAATAGTCGAGCTGGCATCGACCCAAGCAATATTGAGTGCCGTGGAGCAAGGTGAGGTATTTGCAGCCTTGGATAACAGTATTATCTTGCATTATACGGCTAAGAGTTTCTTCATCGATGAGCTGAAATATCACGAAGATATCGGTTTTGATGATGTACAGACACCAACGGGATTACACATTGCCATGCAGGGCAAGAATGCGTCGTTGATCCCTATTATCGATAAGGCATTGGCAAATATCACTCCTGAGCAGGTAACGGCCTTAAGAGCCAAATGGTTTGCCGAAGGGACTCAACACCAGCTAACCACTCAAGGTGCTGTCCCCTATGAAGCACTTATCGATATTGGTGAAGATAAGCTATTGCACAATCAGCTGGTTCGCCGTGAACTGGGTGGCATAGAGCAATTTGTGTTTGTAACGCCTTTTGGCAATAACTCACAGACACAAGATCGCTTCGCCATCATAGTGCCGACCCAAACCCTGTTGGCCTCGAGCACTGACAAGGTGCAGAAGTCTATCGCTATCACAGTATTATGCTTATTCTTATTACTTCCCATCTCTACTGTGTTTGCATCACCTATCATTCGCCCGATTAAGCTGCTTGCTATTGAAAATGAGAAAATCAAGAACCGCCATTATGATGAAGTCACCAATGTTGACTCTAATATTGCCGAGCTTGATGAACTGGCTAGCTCAATGTGGGACATGTCCGAGTCAATCCAGCTACATGAACGTAATCAAAAAGAGTTGATGGAGTCGTTTATCAAACTGATCGCTCAGGCGATCGATGATAAATCTCCCTATACGGCTGGGCACTGTAATCGCGTCCCTGAGCTGGGTTTAATGCTGGCCGATGCCGCCGCTCAATCTGATCTGGCTCCTTTTAAAGACTTTGGCTTCAAAACGGCCGATGAGCACAGAGAGTTCAGAATCGCGGCCTGGTTACATGATTGCGGTAAGATCACCACCCCGGAATTTATCGTCGATAAGGGCACTAAGCTAGAAGTTGTCTATAATCGAATTCATGAAGTGCGTATGCGTTTCGAAGTGTTATGGCGAGACGCCGAAATCGATTATCTTAAGCGGCTATCTTCTACTGAGTCGAGAGAACTATTGGCTGCCGAGTTAGAACATAAACGTGAGCAGCTTAAAGTTGATTTTGAGTTTATCGCCAATGCTAACGTGGGCGGGGAGTTTATGGACCAAGCGCATAAAGACCGTTTGGCCGAGCTTGCTGAAATCACTTGGCAGAGGAACTTCGATGATAGACTCGGTTTGTCTCCTGTCGAAGAGCTCAACTTAAGTGATGTTCAGTCAACAGAGAGTTCCCCAGTTACCGAGCGACTCTTGAGAGACAAGCCGGAACATATCATCAAGCGTATCAATAAGGTGGAATTTGACCCTAAATTTGGTATCAAGATGGATATCCCTGAGCATCAATATAATCTCGGTGAACTGTATAATCTTTCCATATCTCGAGGAACGCTCACCGCAGAAGACAGGTTCAAGATTAACGAACATGTCACCAGCACCATCAAGATGTTGGAAACTCTGCCATTCCCGCCGGAGTTAGCTAAAGTCCCAAAATACGCATCGACTCATCATGAAACGTTAAAAGGAACTGGGTATCCCCGTAGACTCAGCGCTGAAGACCTCTCCATTCCTGAGCGAATTCTGGTGGTGGCCGATATCTTCGAAGCGCTCACCGCGGCCGACAGGCCCTATAAGAAGGCCAAACCGCTCAGTGTCGCTATCGATATTCTCCACAAGATGGCATTGGACGAGCATCTCGATATGGATCTATTTAAGCTGTTTTTAACGAGTGGGATCTATCTCGAATACGCCCACAAGTTCCTCGATGCCGCTCAGATCAACCATGTAGACCTTGCTAAATATCTGGATGATGAGCCATTGCAGCGCAGTGCTTAGGTGATGGAAATACTTAGAGGGGGCAGTTAAAAATAAATTGCTGGTAATAGAGCAAGTTAGTCGAATAGATACAAAGTGATTCAGTTTGGAAACTTCAGTGACATAACCAGTCTATAGCATACGCAGCTCTGTTATTTGATATCTGTGGAGTTTACTGTGTTTTCAAAAAGTATACCTATCATTACTATGAGTCTCGCTGCTTTAGCCTTGGCCGCTTGTTCTTCTGACTCTTCAGAGACGACACCTGAAGAGAAAAAAGGTCAATGGGTCAAAGGAGATCTACATGTACATACTGCAATCTCATCCGATGCCAGAGAAACATTGAGTGATGTTTTAAAATGGTCTTTCGATACTTTCAACATGGACTATGTTGCGCTTTCAAATCATATGCGCGACAGCAGTCAAGATAATGATGATAACGACCTTGGTGGGATCTTATTTTTCGATGCCTTAGTTCACTATGAAATTCCAGGCGTCGCTGAGCTTCAAGCTAGCCTCTATCCAGAGAAAACCGTGTTATCAACATTCGAGTGGGATATGCCTACCCATGAACATTTTAATATCGGGATACTAGGCGATGAAATAAACTCTGCTGAGTCTTTGGAAGCGATTAAGACTTTCGAATATCTGTTTAGTTATCAAAACAGTATTGAAGATTTTGATCCTGCCGATGTGGCCAATTGGAATGCACAAGGATTGGTGAGGCAAAATCAAACCCATCAAGATGCTATAAATGCGCTTGCTTGGCTGCAGGAACATTTCCCTACAAGCAGCTATGGCATGTTAAACCACCCAAGGCGTTATTTAACCAGCTATAGCATCTCGGATGTCAGAGAGTTACATGATGCAGCGCCAGATGTGTTTTTTCTGGTTGAAGGCATGGTGGGCGGTCAGTTTAGCGGTAATCGTGGTGATTATGCAGGAACAAGCAGTGGTGTTTACGGCGGTGTCGATCCTGTTGTTGCTGAAGTTGGAGGTTGGTGGGATGCCTTACTGGGTGAAGGGCGGCGAATTTGGAATGTTGGTAATTCCGATATTCATTTCAAAGTGCGAGAGCCATATGCCAGTAGTTATTTTCCCGGTGAATATGCCAAGAACTATACCTATGCTGAAGAGACGAGTGCTCAAGGTATTGTGGATGGTTTAAGAACAGGCAAAACATTTGCAGTATTTGGGGATCTAATCAATGAACTTGATTTTACTATGCAAGGCTCGAGCGATGCCGAGCATATGGGGGGAGTACTTGCTGCCAATTCAGGTGAGATGATTACGATTAAAATTCGTTTCAAAAGCCCTGAAACTAACAACAAGGAGCAAGATATAGGGGATGAAAGCTTTAACGGGTTAAATCCCGGTATTCATCATATCGATCTGATTGCGGGTAATGTTGGCGAGAAAGCTCTGCCTGATACTAGTGAGTACTATAAAGAAACCAATGACAGTACTAAGGTCGTGAAGACATTTGTTGCCCAAGATTGGGACCTTGATGATGAAGGTTTCTATGCTATGAGTTACAGCTTCGTCGCAAGTGGCGATCAATACTATCGTTTAAGAGGGACCAACCTGGATTACAATGAAGAAGGGTTAACGCATAAAGGCGATCCTCTTAAGTCAGAGTCATACCCTCAGGCAGACGAAGGTGAGACTCAAGCTTGGTATAACAAGATTAATCAACGTAATTATGATGATCTTTGGTTCTATTCAAATCCTATTTTTGTCGAAATAAAATAACTCTTTAAAGCATGACTTTGGTTTAATCGGTTGAATAATAGCTGTAAGTGACTGGGGAATAATGGGTTGCCTGTATCAGACTGACTGTGAACCACTGAGTCTGAAACAGGCCGTACCGCCGGGTGATAAGCATTAATACCTAAGCTTGAACAAATTAATTGTTCAAAATTGATGTCGTGTTAAAATGCGCTCGGCATGTCAAATGACAGCTAAAAAGGTCGTTTAGCGCCTCCCTTATTCCCATCATTGATTAGAGTTTTTATGAAACGGATTTTACTGTTATCCCTGTTTATTTTTTCTAATGCGGCCATTGCCGTTGAACCTTTATTTGAAACTCCAGAAGATATGGAGCCGACATGGGTTGATGACATTTTGTCAGTTTTTGGTGCCGATGGTGAGTTTGATGAGACTAAAGCCATTGATATGAGTTATTTACCAACGGCTTATTACACGCCTGAGAAAAAATTTGGTGTGGGCTTATTGATGGTCGGATTATATAAAACCGACAATGCATCGCCTGAAGAACAGCCATCATCGTTAGTGTTAAATTCGTTTGTCTCGATGAATAACTCTTATGGTGTCGAAGTTGAAAATATGACGTTTTTCAACCAAGGCAAGCAACGATTATTGCTGGAATTAGAGTTACACAATGAAGCCTCAGTTTATTATGGTCAAGGCATCGAACAAGGTGATCTAGACAGTAATCATCATGAGTTTGAAGAGCAGTTATATAGTTTCAAGCCTCGTTGGATGACTGAAGTGGCTGACAATTATTTTATCGGTGTCGGTGCCGACTTGATTTATGCAAGTGCAGGAAAGTTAGAGTTAGTAGAAACCGAAACGCCTGTGGATTCAGCTGATATTTTACCGAATAACTTTAGTTCAGGCGTCGTGATCACCAGTATCTATGATTCACGAGATTATCGATTAAATGCCACTAAGGGTTGGTTATTTCAAGTTGATGCCGGCTTATATCAAAACAACCAGTCTTCTTCGTTTTCGACTTATAATATTGAGTTAGCTAACTATATTGACCTAGGCAGCTCTGCACCAGGACTCATCGCATGGCAAGTGCAGGGACATTTTACCGATGGCGATGTGCCTTGGAATATGTTGCCAGACCTTGGCGGCTCTAATGCCATGCGCGGATATATCAAAGGTCGTTATCGTGATGAGCAGATGATGATGGGACAAGTTGAATATCGCTTACCCATATTCCAACGTTATGGCATGGTATTTTGGGGCGCGGTAGGTAGCGTGGCACCCCACGTAAGCGATCTGACCGAGGAGTTATTAACCTCCTACGGAACCGGTTTCCGTTTTAACATCAAAGACAATATTAATTTACGTTTTGACGTGGGCGTTGGTGAAAATGAAACCAACTTCTACCTTAATGTGAATGAAGTCTTTTAAGCATGGCTAACACTGCGACCGTTATGGGATGTATGAAGAGTATAAAGAGTTTACTTAGATGATGACGTATTCAGTCTTAAGCAGGTCCGTCTCAATCACTACTAGTTTGTGTGCCATTGGGCACACTTTTTTGTCAGTATCAGCTCTAACACCAGTTTTAGTGCGAGTTTTAGGGCTAACTTTATTACTTGGAACATTAACCAATACAGCCTTTGCCAATGAACAACATGAACATGAACATGAACATGAACATGAACATGAACATGAACATGAACATGAACTAGAGCAGTGCAGCCGCACGTCAAACTACTCTATTTATCTGAGTGGTATATATACTGGCACAATGAACAGAACTGAGACTTGGCAGGGAAACACCGCGGTCGTTACGTCAAAAAGTGAAGCCAGTATTTTAGGTATTGGCACTCAGTATCGTCAGCGGGCAGAGTTATCTTGGTCGAGTACCACCAATGAATGGCTAACCGATAATTTTCATCAAAAAGTGACGGGGTTTCGCTCTCGAGACATGCAGGTTACTTTTGATCATCATGGTCGTGAGTCTCGGGTGGATATTGATGGCGACATAGATACCTATGCATCAGAAGATATTCCTCTGCGAGATGTGGACACCTTGTTGATTCAAATCCGTGAATACTTGCTTCGAGGACGCAAGCAATTCGCCTTAATCAGACAAGCTTCTGATGACATAGAGTCGTATCAATTCTATGTTCAGGATACGCTGACAGCCAGTATAGAGCCTTGGGGCGAGTTAACCTTGATCCCAGTTGAGCAAACGGGCGCAGAAGATGTCACTTATTATTTTGCCCCTTCCATGGATTATCAGCTGATTAAAGCCCGCTATCACGGCATCATACTTCGAGGGCTCATCGAACTCGATAGTTACACCTCATCATGCGAACCAAGCTTGGCTCAAGATCGTAGACAATGAGTGTGCTTTATAGATGGAAGTCGCTAATTACCTCAGGCTCCTTTAAGACCTCTTTTCGTAGTGATAAAAGGTGTAATAGAAATCTCCTCATGGGGAGCTAGTGCTGCTGTTTATGCAGATGAACTAAATAAATGGGTAATTACTAGTGAAAATCTATCCTTTTAAAGTAAGTCTATATCATGAAATGAAGCTTGTTACTTTTAGTATGCTAGCGTGGATATTGCCAGTAATGTTTATGAGTCGGGGTCATTGGTTGTTAACATTAGGCTGCATTTTTTTTATAGCTCTTGCTTTTCCATTTAATAAAATTATTTATATGTGTAATGCATACAAAGGTTTTTTTTGGTTTAGTTTATTTATGTTTATTCTGACTATTTCATATACCTTGGAATTTCTTTTTTTGAATCGTTCTTTTTGTACTTTCTATATCTAGTTTGTTGCTGTTTTTGGGCTTACTTTTATCATAGATATTTAAAAACTCACTGGGACTGTGATGTTTTCTAGTTAAAATTAATGGGTGTAGCCCATTAGCTTCATTGACTTCGAATATGCTATTGGCTTAATCGACTGTTTTTCGGTTAATAACTCATTGATAAGTGGTTGCAGACTAGATATGTTATTGATTAACAATGGGTGACTAGAACCTCTATTTATGTACAACGAAAGTCAAAGAAATTTATACGGTGATATGGGGATGTTAGGAGGAGTACTCAGCGCTTTACCTATACTCTTGATTGCTCTATTTACTAAATTATGGTGGGTGGGCGCTTTAGGAATCATTTTATTTATATTGAATTTTCCCTTTAAAGAAATTTTATTATTTTCAAAAAATAATTTAGCTTTTGGTCTACTAACATTATTTTTAGTTGCTCAGTCTATTTACTCTACTTATTCTTTTTTAGAGTGGCGTGGTTATTGGGGGTGTCTTATATACTAGTCTTTAGCATTCTTTTGGGGAGGAGTATATTACACTCTGACCGTAAAAAGATTAAAGCCCTAACCTAGCACCTCAGCCCCTCTTATTAAGCCTTCAGGCCTAATCTTTCCTCCCTAAAACCTTCTCTTCTAAATAATGTATCGACTGGCCACCTTCTCTAAACCCTTCATCTCCGAGTATTCGCTGTAGCAGAGGCACATTGGTGGCAATGCCTTCTATGGTCAACTCATTGAGCGCGGTCTGCATGCGGGCCATGGCTTGGTGTCGCGTAGAGCCCCAAGTGATCAGTTTCCCTATCATTGAATCGTAATAGGGTGGGACTGTGTAGCCTGTGTAGAGGTGAGAATCCCAACGAACGCCAATGCCGCCGGGTGCGTGAAATGCTGTCACTGTGCCGGGTGAGGGGATAAAGGTTTGTGGATCTTCGGCATTGATACGGCACTCTATGCTGTGGCCGCTGAGCGAGATATCTTCTTGTTTAATTGAAAGTGGTTTACCCGCCGCGATCTCCAGCTGGGCCTGGATCAGATCGACGCCAGTGACCATCTCAGTGACGGGGTGCTCTACCTGAATGCGGGTATTCATCTCGATAAAATAAAATCGTCCCGCCTCATAGAGAAACTCGAAGGTACCTGCGCCGCGATAACCGATATCGACACAGGCTTTAGCACATAAGGCGCCAATCTCACGAAGGGTGTCTGAGTCTATACCCAAGGCTGGAGCTTCCTCTATGACTTTCTGATGTCTGCGTTGCATGGAGCAGTCTCGTTCTCCTAGGTGAATGGCATTCCCTTGACCATCTGACAGCACTTGAATCTCGATATGGCGTGGTGTTTGTAGATACTTCTCCATATAGACATCGCCGTTTGCAAAGGCGGCTTTGGCTTCGGCCTGAGTCAGCTCTATGGTTTGGATGAGTTCACTCTCATTGCAAATTACCCGCATACCACGGCCGCCGCCTCCCGCAGTGGCCTTGATGATCACCGGATAGCCTATTTTGTTGGCAATCCGCTTGTTGAGCTGTGCATCATTTGAAAGCATGCCATCTGAGCCTGGCACCGTAGGAACTCCGGCTTTCTTCATTTCCGAGATGGCTGAGACTTTATCGCCCATCAATCGGATCACTGCCGCTGTCGGGCCGATGAAGTTAAAGCCGCAGGCTTCCACTTGCTCGGCAAAGTCGGCGTTTTCTGACAAAAAACCATAGCCTGGATGTATGGCGTCAACCTTGGCGGCCGATGCCGCGGCGAGTATAGCGGCAATCTTGAGATAACTCTCACTCGCTGCAGGCTTGCCTATGCATAACTTTACATTGGCTTGTTGCACGTGCAGCAGGTCTTTATCTGCATTGGAGTAGGCGGCGACAGTTTCTATACCAAGTTGAGAGCAGGCACGCTGAATTCTCAGTGCTATCTCACCGCGATTGGCGATGAGCACGCGCTTGATTGGTCGCACAACTGGCAGATCCATCTATGGCTACTCCTCTTTTGTTAGTGCTTAAATCTTGGTTAACTTTTTGCTACTTGCTACTTGCTACTCGCAACTGGTCTTATTGATCTTCAATAATGATCAAGGGCTGATCGAAGCCGACGGCGTCGCCATTATCAACTAATATAGCCTTGATTATGCCGCTACGATGAGCCTCTATCTGGTTCATCATCTTCATCGCCTCTATGATGCAAACGGCTTGCCCTTTCTCGACTCTTTGTCCGATTTCAGACAAGGGATCAGCTTCTGGAGCAGGAGATAGATAGAAGGTGCCCACCATAGGTGAGATAACCGTATTTTCGTTAGGCTCAAGTATCTCATCAATTGTTGTTGAGCTTGCTAGGGCAGTATTAACCTGAGGGTGAGCAGTGTTGGCATTAGCTTGTGGTGAGTGATTACTCACAGTGTAAACCTGTTGCGGCGTATTAACCTCAGCAGGTCTTTGGCGGCAGATGCGTACCGACTCTTCGCCTTCAGTGACCTCGAGCTCAGCAATGCCGGACTCTTGAACCAGCTCAATCAGCTTCTTTATTTTTCGAATATCCATAACTTCTTACCTTAAAAGCTTTTCTGTAAAACTATACTTGAAAATCCATCTGGAACACTTAAGTCGAAAACCGCTTTAATGTTCAGCCGTCTTCGCATGTAATCGTGTAATCGCTGATTGCAGGGCGAAGTGATAACCCTCGGCGCCCAAACCACAGATCACGCCTATGGCCTTATCTGAGAAATATGAGTGATGACGGAAAGGCTCTCGGGCATGAACATTAGATAGGTGAACTTCGATAAAAGGAATGGCGACGCCTAATATCGCATCTCGAATCGCGACGCTGGTATGAGTGAATGCCGCCGGGTTGATGATGATAAAGTCGGCATCCGTGTTATGAATGGCATCGATGAGTTCATGCTCGGCATTAGATTGAATATGCTCAAGCACTATACCAGCTACATTTGACTCATCCGTGAGGTCTTTAACTATCTGATTTAAGGTCCTCACGCCATAGTGGCCCGGTTCACGTCGACCCAGAAGGTTAAGGTTAGGGCCGTTAATTAATAAGACCTTTGCTTTGCTGCTCATGTCAAAATCCTTTGAAATACAGATGACTCGTCGCTATACCAAGGGGTATAAACCACGGATAAGATGAATCGTTTGATTTCAACAGAAGTTAGCGAAGATGTCGACATTTGACTGCATTTTCGACGAAAATAGGCCGAAGTAGGGCTAAGATGATGCTGTGCTGGTGGGACTGTGTTGTAGGACCGGCTTTAGCCGGGAGAGAATGAACCTATAAGCCTCGGGGCTAAAGCACCCTCGTACAGACAATTCAGGACGCAGTCCGTCTAATAGGCGAAGCCGTCCGCGCAGCGACAGGCCGAAGGCCATCGTCTTAGCTCCAAACCCTAAGATTTTTTAATAATCTGACTTATTGCGTCTTAGCGCTTTAGTCGCGCCTTTCTGTTTCTTAGCATCGACACGTCGGCGTTGACTGCCTCTGGTGGGCTTAGTGGCAATGCGTTTTTTCGGTGTGTGGCCCACACTGGCGACCAGTTCAATAAATTGGGCTAATGCGGTCTGACGATTGGCATCTTGGCTACGACTAGCCTGACACTTGATGATGATTTTACCGCTTTTAGTGATGCGATGATCGGCCTTGACGAGTAACCTTTGTTGATAAAGTTCCGGCAGGGATGATTTACGTATATCAAAAATTAACTGAGCGGCGGTAGAGACCTTATTCAGGTGCTGTCCGCCGGCACCACTGGAGCGGATAAATTGCCATTCGAGTTCATTTTCTTGAAGAAGTACACGGTTAGTGATTTTTATCATGGCCTTTGATTCGGGTTTTGTATTACCCTTTGTCGATTGAGTTGTTGGGTGCCGATTTGGTCTAAGACCTCAAACAGGTATCCTATTGGGATGAATGAAGAGGTTGTAACCCTTTCGCTCATTATTAGCTAGCAGATGGAAGCGGAGCTCATCTATGTTATGTCAAATCGCCGATATTACCAAAGGCGTGATCAGTTTATTTGCCAGTGGGCGACTCTCGACCCAGGACTATTGTGAGACAATCGTTCCCATTATCGAGGAATATAGTGCCGAGTCGGGCAAGGTTTGCCTCTATATCGAAGCCGATGTGTTGTTAGAGGGGTGGGAGAGTGATTCTATATCTGGGGTGGGGGAAATCCAGCTACCAAGATTCGATGCTCTGGTGTTGGTTGGTGGACCCGATTGGTTCGGTAATGCCGTACGCTTGTTGGGTCCCTTTATGCAGAGTGAAGTTGCTTGGTTTTCTCTGGATGACAAGCCTCAAGCTATCGAGTGGATCACGGCTAAACTGAGTTGCCCACTGCCTGTTTAATCGCTTTACTTCTCGTCGCTTTGATATCGGGACAAATGATCTAGTTTGCCAATATTAAAGTGGTAAATATTGGTTATTAGTTTAGCAACTTGGGTCTCGAGCTGATTGCTTGTATTATATCTGCAGTTTATGGATTTTTTAAGGAAAAAGAATGTCGTATATCAACAATAACGTGCTCAAATTAGGTTCACTTGCCTTAGCGTCTATGTTTGTTATTGGCCTATCTGGTTGTGCGCCAGAAGTCGGTAGCGAACAGTGGTGTAAGCAGATGAGTGAGAAAGACAAGGGTGACTGGACCGCTAACGAAGCGGCCGACTACGCCAAGCATTGCGTATTTTAATGGTGATTATTTAAATCACAGTGTGTTTGAATAATCGCTAGACTGTAAAAATTTGATTCTGACAATACTTTACAAAAACACTTGGGTATTAAGTATTGTCAGTTTTGAACTTTCGATTATAATCTGGGTCAGAGGATTAGAAGCTAGTTCCTAACTCTTTGTTATGAGCTATTAGTTCCGAGCTCTTAATTTAAGTTCTTTTGAATCAATAAGGTTTTCTTTGCAGCATAACTTTCGTCAATTCACTCACAAGATCGCCATAGCGATGATCGCCGTTGTGCTTCTGCAGTTTGCAGGTGGCAACATGGGTGAGCATCAGTTGCATCTTGGTAGTCATGACGAAGAACCTGCAAACCATCCTCATTTGCAATTTACTGCCCAAGTCACGACATTAGCGTTAGAGCAGTGCACCGCGTATAACGACTTAGGCTATAGTGATTCAGAGCATGCTAGTCAAAATGCAGCGCAAACGAATAGCTGTGACAGCTCCTTCGCCGATGGTGAATTGGTGTCAAACGATTATTTAGCAGCAAATTTAGGTTCTTCATTTGAAGCGGCTTCTCTCTATGAGGAACTGCCTTCAGCAACTGAGATTCATAGTCATCAAATCAGCAAGACTGAGACTAAGCTTTTCGATCTCTGTTTAGACTGCCAGTGCCATGGTGGACATGCCACCGTGATGACCAGTGGAACCAGCGAACCTTCAGTTCCGTTAAGCGATGAGTTCGTCGCCATGGTTAGCAGTTACTTACCTCCAGAGTCTCTACCCGATTACCGCCCTCCTATCGTATAACTCCTATACTTGCTGATAGTCGCATAATGCTATCTATCGCAAGTAGAAATCATGACTAACGTTAACTGGATCTTTAGGCCATTTGCCCAAACGATCTTAGAGATGATTTAACCCCAAAACCTTCTATTAGACCTGCAAGTATCAGGCTGCAATCATCTGTCCGTAATGACATTGAGATTGGGCTTGATTTGCAGTACAGCTTTTGCTGAAAGAGATGGCTTTAGGGATAGGATATACAATGAAAAAGACCATAATAGCCAGTCTGTTATTAGCCTATTTAACCGGTGGCGCAACATCTGTTCAGGCTGCTAACCTAGATTCGGTAGCAGCGGACAGCACGCTCAATAGCAGTGAAGCTTGGCTTACTCAAAGCAATCAAACAGGCTTCAAGACTTGGTTGCCTGACTTGATGCAAACCTTCAATGCTCTGCCTGAGGTAGCTGCTCAAGAAGCCAGACGTAGTCAGGCAGAGCTCAGCATCAAGGCGGCAGATCAAGCCATCTATAATCCAGAGCTGGGCGTGAGCTATCAAAATGCCACCGAGGATACTTACACCTTAGATATCAGTCAGACCATAGACTGGGGTGATAAGCGCGGCGCCGCCACCCGTATCGCTCAACTTCAATCCGAAAGGTTACTTGCAGATATCACCTTAGAGCGAAGTCAGATGCTGGCAAGCGTGATTCAGGCGCTAGTAGAGCAATCCCAGAGCCGTAAGGCCCTGGACTTTCAACAGCAACAGCTTGCCTCGTCTAAGCGCTCTCTGGATATTGCCAGACAGCAGTTACAGGTGGGAGACCTTTCATCGGTTGCCTTGCAGTTAGTACAGTTGGATGTGGCCAGCCGCGCCGCCGAGTATGCTATGGCCGAGCAGGACTCGATCACAGCGGATACTAATGTCTTGATGCTATTAGGTGAGAGTGAAATGGCTTTCAGTGGGTTTATCGGTTCATTGAGCCTGCCAAACATGTCGAGGCAGATAGACCCGGAACTTCCCGCATTAAAGAGTGCTTATCAAGCCGTTATGCTGACCAAGCTCAACGCCGAGCAAGTTAAAGCCGATACATCAGCCGATCCAACCATCAGCCTTAGCGCCGAACGTGAAGGCGAGGAAAACAAGGTCGGCGTAGGATTATCAATTCCGCTGCAGATCCGTAATAACTACAGCGATACTTTAGCGGTGGCGAGTCAGGAGATTGCCATTGCAGAGCAAACCTATCTGGCGCAAGAGCGAGTGCTCAAGCAGCAACAGAAGAAGTTTTATTTGAGCATGCCCAGACTAACCGAGCGTTATCAAGAATGGCGTGATCTGGTGCTTAATTCCGGTCACGAGGCCGCATCGGGTCTGGCGCAGCAATGGCGCGCCGGTGACATAGATACCAGCGTTTACCTTCAAAGCCAGCGTCAACTGTCTACCAGTTACCTTGTTGGTTTGTCCCTGGAGACAGCCCTGTATACCAGCTGGCTCGATTGGATGGGAGCCAGTGGTCAGCTGGAAGCATATTTAAATGATCAGTTACCAAGATTATCAGTGACTAATCACTCTGGCTCAGGGCAAAACGCCTCTTCGGCTAAGTACTAATTCAGATGGGAACGCGAATTATGAACACGATTAACAACAGATTTAACAACAGATTTAAGAACATTGGCATGGATATGAATAAGCAAAATCAAGCTGTAGCACCATTTCATCTGAGTGCTCTTGCCAGAGCCATGAGCTTTGCATTTTTAATGACCTTGACTGCGGCTGCCGCGATCCCCTCAACGGCATTTGCCGGAGAAGGTCATGATCACGGCGCAGAAACGACTGAAACAGCTGAGATACCAGCTAAAAGTGATGGTCATGGTGCAGAAACCCAAGTTGGTAAGGAGAGTGGCGAGGAGCATGCCCTTAAGCTAACGGCTGAACAGCAAGCCCTTGCAGGTGTAGAGGTGACGCAACTATCCGAGGAGATATTTAGCTTAGAGGCGGTTGCCACGGCGACTCTGGTTGTAGACAGAGACAGAACCATGACCTTGGCGCCTCAACTCGATGTACGAGTATTAGATCGTCATGTGGTTCCGGGTCAGGAAGTGAGTAAGGGCGATCCCTTATTAACGCTTGGTGGTGTGGCAGTTGCTCAGGCTCAGGCCGATTATATTAATGCCGCGGCCGAGTGGAGCCGGGTTAAGCGGATGGGCAAGAGTACCGTCAGTGCCAGTCGCCGACTGCAGGCTCAGGTAGATGCTGAGCTTAAGCGTGCAATCTTAGATGCGATGAAGATGACATCGGCGCAGATCGCCAAATTAGAATCAAATCCAGGCACTATCGGTAGCTATCAGTTATTAGCCCCGATCAATGGCCGTGTGCAGCAAGATCTCGCCATGTTAGGCCAAGTGATCACTTCTGGTACCGCACTGATGCAGCTCACCGACGAATCACATCTCTGGGTCGAGGCTCAGGTTACTCCGGCTCAGTCTGAAAACATCAGTGTCGGCAGTGAAGCCTTAGTACGTGTTGGTGACAGAAGCTTCAAAGCCAAGATCATCGGCCGCTCCCATGAACTCAATAGTGTGACTCGAACCGAGCAGATCTTGTTGAGTTTGGAAAATCCAGGCCATGTGATCCATGCCGGCCAGTTTGCCGAGCTTTACTTACCTAATGCGCTACAAGGTGGAGTTATATTGCCCGACGCGGCCCTGACTCGCGGCGGAGATGGCGATTGGCAGGTATTTATTCAGGATGAAGATGGCTTCGAAGCGGTAGAGGTCGAAGTGGTTGAGCGTCAGCGCGGCATGAACTTAGTTCGTGGCTTGACGCCAGGCAGTAATGTGGTGGTATCCGGAGCCTTTTTCCTGGCCTCTGAGCTGGCTAAGTCCGGCTTCGATATCCACAACCACTAATAACCACACTCTCTTAAAAGTTAAGGAACTCTCTTATGTTGCAGAGACTTATTGAGGTTGCGATCCGCAACCGACTAATGGTGGTGCTGGCGCTTATTGCTGTTGCGATAGCCAGTGTGGCCATGTTACCTAAATTGAATCTGGATGCTTTTCCGGATGTTACCAACGTACAAGTTACCGTAAACACCGAGGCCGAGGGTTTAGCGGCAGAAGAAGTTGAGAAGTTAATCAGTTATCCGGTCGAGTCGGCCATGTATGCCTTGCCTGCTGTGACTGAGGTGCGTTCACTATCCCGTACTGGTCTGTCGCTGGTGACTGTGGTATTTGCCGAAGGAACGGATATCTATTTTGCCCGTCAGCAGGTGTTCGAGCAGCTGCAGGCGGCCAGAGAGATGATCCCTGATGGTATCGGTGTGCCTGAAATCGGTCCGAACACCTCAGGTTTAGGTCAGATTTATCAATATATTCTTCGGGCCGAACCCGGCTCAGGCATAGATGCTGCTGAACTACGTAGCCTCAACGACTATTTGGTCAAGCTCATCATGATGCCTGTTGGTGGCGTGACCGATGTGCTCTCATTCGGTGGTGATGTGCGTCAATATCAGGTGCAGATCGATCCGAATAAGCTGCGCAGTTATGGCCTAAATATGGAACAAGTGACCACAGCGTTGGAGAGCAATAACCGTAACGCAGGTGGCTGGTTTATGGAGCAAGGTCAGGAGCAACTGGTTGTTCGTGGTTATGGTCTCTTGCCTTCGGGTGATGCAGGGCTCAAGGCCATTGCTCAGATCCCCTTGACCGAAGTGGCGGGAACTCCTGTCAGGGTTAGTGATATCGCTAATGTGGATTATGGCAGTGAAATTCGTGTCGGCGCGGTGACCATGACTCGTCGTGACGAGGCGGGTAATCCTCAAGATCTGGGTGAAGTCGTTGCCGGGGTAATCCTCAAACGTATGGGGGCTAACACTAAGGCAACCATAGATGATATCAATGCCAGAACTTCACTGGTTGAGCAGGCGCTTCCCGATGGTGTCACCTTCGAGGTGTTCTACGATCAGGCGGATCTGGTTGATCAGGCGGTGACCACAGTGCGTGATGCCCTCTTGATGGCATTCGTGTTTATCGTGGTGATCTTGGCGCTGTTCTTAGTCAACATTCGCGCCACCATGTTGGTGTTATTGTCTATTCCGGTTTCTATCGGCCTGGCGCTGATGGTGATGTCATATTTCGGCATGTCGGCCAACCTGATGTCCTTAGGTGGACTGGCGGTGGCTATCGGTATGCTGGTGGATGGCTCTGTGGTAATGGTTGAGAACATTTTCAAGCATCTGACCCAACCCGATAGACAACATCTTAATGATGCCCGTATTCGTGCAGATGGTGAGGCTGACCCTTATCATGCCGACGAAGATGGCGCTGGGACACCGGCCCATAGCGAAACATCTGCAGCCATCGGCATGCGTGTCATGCTGGCGGCTAAGGAAGTCTGTAGTCCTATCTTCTTCGCAACAGCCATCATCATAGTGGTATTTGCGCCTCTGTTTGCCCTGGAAGGCGTCGAAGGTAAGCTGTTTCAGCCCATGGCTGTGAGTATCATATTAGCCATGTTGTCGGCCTTAGTGGTAGCACTCGTTGCCGTACCGGCTCTGGCGGTTTACCTGTTTAAGCGTGGTATTACCCTCAGAGAAAGTGCGGTGCTTAAGCCAATCGAGTCTGTGTATCGTCGCTTGTTGACGTTAACCATGGCGCGTCCTAAGACAGTGGTTATCACAGCAGTGACATTATTTGTGTTGAGCATGTCCTTGTTGCCGCGCTTAGGCACAGAGTTCGTACCTGAACTTGAAGAGGGCACGATTAACCTGAGGATCACCTTAGCACCGACGGCGAGCATACAGACCTCAATCGATGTCGCGCCTAAGATAGAAAAGCTGTTACTCGAGTTCCCCGAGGTGGAATATGCCTTGAGTCGTATCGGTGCCCCCGAGCTAGGCGGCGATCCTGAGCCCGTGAGTAATATTGAGATCTATATTGGCCTCAAGCCTGTCGAAGAGTGGCAGTCGGCTTCGAGCCGAGTCGAGCTGCAGAAGTTGATGGAGGAGAAAATCAGTGTCTTCCCTGGCTTGCTATTCACCTTCTCACAGCCCATTGCCACCCGAGTCGATGAACTGCTATCGGGTGTCAAAGCTCAGCTGGCGATTAAGATTTTCGGCCCGGATTTAGACGTGTTATCAGCCAGCGGAGAGAGACTCTCGGATCTGGTATCAAAAATCCCGGGTGCAGTGGATGTGTCACTGGAGCAGGTCAGTGGTGAGGCTCAGCTCGTGGTGAGACCTAAGCGTGATGTACTGGCGCGTTATGGTATCAGTGTCGATGAGGTCATGAGCCTGGTTAGCCAAGGTATAGGTGGTGTAAGCGCCGGACAAGTGATCGATGGCAATGCCAGATACGACATCAATGTGCGTCTCGCCGAGCAATATCGTAGCTCGCCTGATGCCCTGAGAGATCTTCTCCTTAACGGCGTAAACGGTGCCACCGTACGTTTAGGCGAAGTGGCCAGTGTCGAAGTCGAGATGGCGCCGCCAAACATTCGTCGTGACGATGTGCAGCGCCGGGTTGTGGTGCAGGCCAACGTCTCAGGTCGCGACATGGGCTCAGTGGTAAAAGATATATATGCCGTCATTCCACAGGCTAAATTACCAGCGGGTTATACTGTGGTCGTCGGAGGTCAATATGAGAATCAGCAAAGAGCTCAGCAAAAACTCATGCTAGTCGTGCCTATCTCTATTGGTCTGATTGCCCTGTTACTCTTCTTCTCGTTTGGTTCACTCAAGCAAGTCGCCCTCATCATGGCAAACGTGCCATTGGCCTTAATTGGTGGTGTGGTTGCCCTGTTTATCAGCGGAACTTACCTTTCGGTTCCAAGCTCCATCGGCTTTATCACCTTGTTCGGTGTCGCCGTACTTAACGGTGTGGTGCTGGTGGATTCGATTAACCAGAGACGCCAACAGGCATTACGAGAAGCTACCGGGACTCTTGGCCAAGGGGAAAGCCTCTATGATTCGGTCTATGAAGGCACGGTAGGGCGCTTGCGTCCGGTATTAATGACGGCATTGACCTCGGCGTTAGGTCTTATTCCTATCTTGATTTCATCCGGCGTAGGCAGTGAAATTCAGCAGCCCTTAGCTGTGGTGATTATAGGTGGCTTGTTTAGCTCCACTGCACTGACGCTACTGGTCTTGCCGACCCTGTATCGCTGGATATACCGGAAAGAGGAAACTCAAAATTAACAATTAGTTATATTTTAATTAGCTTGTAATTTTTAGTCGACAAGGAGGGTCTTCTTTCTCGTGGAAGAAATGAGATGCGTAGCGTTAGTCTGCCGTCGCATCTTATATTGGCTACGTTCACTTGCTTATTTACCTCTGTAAAGAGCGCTAAACAGTAGGGAAGTAATGGACTTATTGTGTTATTCAAGCACTGTCTAACCTGATCATTTTCAATATTTCCCTTCAAACAAGTCGATTTAGTACGCGCGGCAGGACGCCGCGCTTTTTTGACTAATTTATTTATATCTTAATTACTGCTACATACTTAAACATATCAAATTCTCAGAAATAACCTAAAAAGATAGATGCTCTGTAAGAAAGCGCTGTCAGCCCCGTTTACCATGGTAATAAACTGATCATCAGCCTTTTCTTAGCATTTATCACAACCACACTCACCAACCTCATTACCAATAAAGCGCAATCGATGTAAATAACTGTCGCCGAATGTAACTAAGTGTTTTGTTTTTGTTTATTTTTGTGTAGATTGCACTCGATACTGCAAGTTTCTATAGGGATATTGAGTAAGGGATTATGATTAAACAACGGATTGCTTTTCTATTTGTGCTATTTCTGTCTGTCATTACAAGCGTTCATGCCGATCTAAATTCGGATTATCAAGGGTATGAAGTTTACACAGACAGTAGTGGAAATATCATTCTACGCTTACCCCCTAAGTTCGTGTTAATTGCAGGTGATATTAATATTCCATTATATATCACACCTAAAAATGGCGTGTTTAAACTGGTAGAGTCGGGCAATTCCTGGACATTACAGCCAATGACTCAAGGTGACTTTGACCGTTTGACAATCACCTCAGCCTCTCATTTAGCGCTGGAATTTTATGATATAGATGGAGATGGCCTGCTTGATATTTTAATTCGTGATTCAAGCAGTTATAGGGACAGTTTTGTTGTCAGCAATTTACAGGGGGGGGCGAATGTTGATGCCTATAGTAATGCAAGAAATGGGATTGATCTTTCACAAGGTACCCAGTTAACCATTAAAGATGTTAATGGCGATGGCATTAACGACATTACCAGTACTTCCGCTACTTATTTAGGTTCTCGTTCCGGCCAACTCATTGATACGTCAGCCTCTGATTCATTTACAAATCCCGGAAATGTCATAGGCTTAAGCGCTGGGCAATTTAAGGTCACGGAAACGGGTGCTGCAACCTACAGCATTCCTCTTAGTTTACCACCTGCAACCGCAGGCGTCGCTCCTCAGGTTGGCTTGACCTATAGCAGCCAAGGTGGCGAAGGGATATTAGGGATGGGCTGGAATATATCGGGGTTATCTGCAATTGCCCGTTGTCCTAAAAGCATTGCTATCGATGGCAAGATTGACGGCATTAAATATAATTCAAGTGATGCGTTTTGTTTTAACGGGCAAAGATTAATTCTAAACACCAACAGCGCCAATGAATATCATACAGAAATTGATAATTTTAGTGTGATTAAAGTCTACAGTGGCACAAATGGTCCCTCCTATTTCACTGTGACCACACAATCCAATGAAACTCATTATTATGGCAAGGCGCCGTCAATCACCTCTGCTACAGATGCCTATGTTGAACGTGGTGGTTTTCCCGCTAACTCAGCAGCCAAGCTTTGGGCGTTAAAAGCGATTGTCGATAATAAGGGGAATTACATTCGCTATGATTATACAAAAAGTATCAGCGAAGGTAGCCATATACTCAATAAAATTGCCTATGGGGGCAATAGTGCATTAGGCAAGGCGCCCTATAACAGTGTTGAGTTTATCTATTCTGATCTGTCGCGTTCTATCGAAGGGTACGCTAACGGCGGGATCCTTACTAATAATAAAAGATTGCAACAGATCAAAGTCAAACAAGACTCTGCACTATTTCGGTCTTATGATTTTACCTGGCTGTTAACTGAGATCCCTGAAGAGCGAAATTATGTCACCGGAATACAGGAGTGTTTTGATGAAACAAACACAGATTGTCTACCGGCGACCACATTTGAATTTGAGCAACCTGCGCGAAAAGCGGCAAGTCTGTCTTATGAGATGTGTCGGTTAGGCCAGCCTGATACTATAAATGAAATTATCTGCGATGCTGTTAGTTTTTGTGATTCTTCTGAAAATGAATCAGGACGTTGGTGTAAGGTTTCATACAATACTCCTACGTTAAAACCATTTGAGACCACTTCATACAGCGCCGCATCAAGTAACAGTGACAGGTACTTTACCCAAGTGCTCGACTTTAATGGGGATGGCTATGCTGACATGTTATTTCCGAAAGACGGTAAGTGGCATTACTACACCACAGATTGGGAAGTGGTCACTCATGAATCCACTGTATCTATACCAGCAAACTACAAACATAATTATCTTAATGGTGAACCCCTTGAACGTACCATCAAGACAAGCTCTATCACCAATAAAACGAAGAAGATAACCAATGCCAGCATAGGCGAGAAAGGTTACGCTAGGGTCATTGATTACAATGGCGATGGTAAGCAGGAGTTGTTGATTCCATTTGCGTCTGGCAATTGGCATGTGGTGACTTCAGACCCTAGTTCAGGTGAACAAGAGCATTGTGAGCCTGAGCCTGATAACCAGCAACTATGTGAAACATATACAGTCAACTATGATTTCACCTATAAATCCTTAGGGATCTCCTCTTCAGCTTATAAGAATACCATTGTCGCTGATGTCGACGGTGATGGCCTGCAGGATATCGTATTTAAATCAGGTTCTGTTCTGAAATATTACCATAATTTAGGTGGGACTTTTTCGGCGGCTAAATCAATCTCGTTAACCCTACCTTCAAATTTTAGTGGCGCAACCGCGTATCAGGCTTACGGCAATGACATCGCGAGAATGTCGGCCAATATCAAAAACTCGGCAATGATCGATGTCAATGGCGATGGGTTAACTGATATTGTGATGAAAATGCGTAAAATTACCACTAATCCACCACCACCTGGCTGTGATGGTCAAGAAGAAAGATCGCTTAAAGAACCAACTTCATCGCTACAGGGCCTTGCTGGACCATCAGGATCAAACTGTAGGACAACGACGTCGATAAGCTATAAAACCTATGCTTTTATTGCCTCTGTTAATTCCAGTGGCCAAGTCAGATATTCGGCGACCAATAGCAGCTACCTTGGAACGACTTTAAAAGCATTAAGGGTGGCTGACTTTAATGGTGATGGTTTAACTGATATTGCTTTTATTTCTGGAGAAAAATGGTATTACCGTCTCTCTAAGGGGATGGTACATTCACGGGGTCTAAAGTGCTTATCGGGATCAATGCCACCACAGTAAGTATTTATAATCGTCACCAGTTTGTCGATCTCGATGCTGATGGCCGTTCAGATATCCTCGCGGCTACCTCCACTAAAACGTACAACATTATTCTCTCCGGCCCTAGTGCGACAGCAGAGAGTGCCAACTTTATTAAGCGCGGCTCTCTCACGGTGGGGACAAACTCGAATCCTGCAGAAACCGCAATGCGTCTTGCCGATGTCGACGGCGATGGCAAGTTAGACCTATTAACCGCATCTACAAATTCCGGTTCCTGGAAAGTACAAAAGGCAACGCGTCCTTACATTAAAGAGCATGTACTGACAAAAATCACCAATGGGTTTGGTGTAGAAACAAACATTGCTTATGCACCACTAAATAGTGGTATTCCACTGATTAATCTGGAATCTAGCCAAAAGCCGAATGATGAGGAGTACATTACCCCCATTGCTGGTATGTATGTGGTGACTGAGGCGGCGACTCAGTCTACAAATACTGACTCTGTGTTAGTGCAATATGCTTATGGTGGACCCCTGGCGCACAAAAAAGGACGTGGTTTCTTAGGTTTTGAAACGGTACAGACTACTGACCCCCAATCAGGTGTGGTTACCACTACCCAATATCATCAGCTGTATCCCCTCACGGGGATGCCAAAGACCACAACTCGAAAGTATAAAGACAAGTTACTGACTAGTGCCTTCAATACTTATACGCAAACGACGAGTGCCAATGGCGGGATTCATGTTTATCTGAAAACCTCTAAAGAGGAAAGCTATAGTCTAGATCTCTCTTCAGATGGAAAAACGATCACTAACTGGGGGAGGGTCAGCGAGACGTTAACGACAAATACCCATAATAATTGGAATTATCTAAGCACGAGCCTGGTTCAGGTGAAAGGTGCCACAGGCGCGTTAATCCACCAGACACGAACCAGTAACCATTATGAGAATACGGCTTATAACGTCCTCAATTCAAATGCATTAGTATTAGGTAATGCTCATAATCAAGTTGAGAGTCAGAGTGGCTCTCAGCCAGATGCAAGGCAGTTTGGGCGACTTTATAAAACCATCGTGGCGAAAACTCGCTACAAGAATACAGAATCTGGCAGTACAAATAATCAAAGTAGGCAAACTAAATTCAGTTATTACCCCAATGGCATGCTGCGTGAATCCCAAGTTAATGGCCTTACCACTGCATTTTTCTACGATAAATATGGTAATAAGGTGGCAGAGCAAAGTTACGCTAAGCACAATACCAGCAGCTATCAAAAGCGCGGGCAATATTGGTTTTATGATAGCCGTGGCCAGTACCTTGCCAGCCAGATGAACCAAAACGGTGAGTCAGAAACTTACCTTTATAACGGCAAGTCAGGCAGCACAGCAACAGCGGGACGGATCTATAGTAAAACCACCACAGGTCCCAATAAGTTAGCCTCAACCCGCTATTTTGATATTCAGGGGAAGGTCGTGCGCCAGGTGCTAGCTGATGGCAACACCAGCGAAACCCGCCGTAGCCTGTGTAGCAGTTGCGATAAAGACTTTATTACAGAAACCCATACCAGCAGCAATAAGCCGCAATCGGTCAGTTATTTTGACAAGTTTGGTCGTCAACGTGAGCAGCGGGTTAAAGGCTTTAATGGTAGTTGGGTCGTTACGGCATCGAGCTATGACAAATTGGGTCGTGTCACGCATCAAAGTGTGCCCAATTATGGTTCGGCGTCGAGTGTCAAGTCGCAGCAATTTTATGATGCTTTAGGGCGTGTGTATAAGCAAAGTAAGCTCACTGAATCTGGCGCTGTGATGGTGTACAGCAAGATCAATGGTTTAGTGACCACCTCGATAGATGAAAAGGGTCTGCACTATAAGGATACCTACAGTGCTGATGGTCAGCTTATCGCCCGTACCGATCCGCAAAGCCAAGTGATCTATTACTATTATGACGCTTTTGGTAATACCCGTAAGGTGACAACTAAGGCGAAAGATAAGAATGATGCCTGGAAGTATCAATCAATCACTACCGGTTTTGATGCGTATGGTCGTAAAACTGCAACCAATGACCCGGATAAGGGCAGTTGGACCTATACCTATAACGATTTTGGTGAGTTACTCACTCAGACTGATGCAAAAAAACAAACGACCACCACTGAATACGATGCCATGGGCCGTATGTTGTGGCGAAAAGACGCGACTAACCTTTCTTGTTGGGGTTATGGTCGCAGCGCGAGTCTGCATAATGTGGGCAAGCCTGCGTGGGTTAAACAGTGGGCAGGTCAAACAAGCTGCACTACATCTGCTGCGGTTGAGAGCCGTGAAACCTATCACTACGATCATTATGGCCGCCCAGCTCAAACAGACTTTGTTATCAAAGGCAACAGTTATAGTACCCGCAGTGAATATAACGATAAAGGTCAGCTAAACCGTCAACATTATCCGTCGAATAATGGCACCTTCTACGTTAATTTTTACTATAACGCTAATCACTACCTCTTTCTGCAAAAAGACAGCAGTAATCGCAGCTTACGTAACATTACTGCCATGGATGCATTGGGTAATATCACCCATCAAACGTTTGGTAATGGTACCAGTGAGGTGCGCGGATTTAATAGCCGAACTGGCCGTATCAGCCACATTGATTTGGCTAAGGGCAGTCGCGATATCCATAAGTTAAGTTATGGCAGTTTTGATGCTAAAGGCAACGTCGAGTTTCGCGCTCATAGCTACTATAACAATGCCGGCGGACAAACCTTGTCCTTTAGCGAAACTTTCACCTACGACACATTAAATCGCATCAATACGCGAGATTTAAGTGTTGGCTCAGGTAGCTTGACGGGTTACAGCTACGATGAGCAATACCGCTATGATGGCTTTGGTAATATCAAGAGCCGCAAAGGCTATTCTGGCGGCAGCTATTCGGTCAATTTGGCCAGCTATGACTACCTGCAAACGGTGAGTGCAAATCGACTTAATAGTGCAACGGTTGACGGTAAAAACTACAGTAAATTTAATTACGATGCTAACGGTAATATCAAGTCAGATGGTCGCCGTACTTTTACCTATAATGCCTTTGATAAAGCCAGTCGCATCCAAGCGGGGTCGCAATATACTGATTATAAGTACAACCATAATCGCGCCGTATTTAGCCGGACTGACTATCGTCAGGATAACGGTGTTTGGAAGACGTTTAATACTGATTACGTCGGAAAAATATACCAACAGGAGCGACGCTATAAGGGTAGTGTTTCAGCAGCAAACTTAGAGAACACCCGTCATAAATATATGTTGGGTAATATCATGGTGGTGCGTAACCAAAACACCACGTTAGGCAATAGTGAAGAGGTGCAATACCAGCATACCGATCATCAAGGCTCAGTGCTGACGGTCACCAATAAGACCGGTGATGTGCTTGAGCAGTATTTCTATACTGCCTTTGGTAAGCCGATGAAGCTTTCTGGCTCGAGTATCGTGCAAGCCATTATACCAATGGAGCGTGGCTATACCGGTCATGAGATGCTGCCAGGCTTGGATATTATCCAGATGGGCGGACGCATCTATGACCCAACATTAGCGCGCTTTATGCAGGCCGATCCTTTCATTCAGGCGCCAAGCAATCTACAGAACTTTAACCGCTATAGCTATGTGCTTAATAATCCGCTGACCTATACCGATCCGAGCGGGTATAATTTCTTCAAGAAAATCTATAATTTTCTAGGAAAAATAGATGGTAGAGAACTAAGCCATAAATATATTTTCAATGATAATCCCGCATTAGCTAATTTCGTTCAGGCTGCGCTTAATTTTATCCCTGTATTTGGTCAACTTGCTTCAGCACATTTTGCTTTTGATAGAGCTTATTACACGACAGGCAGTTTACGTTCTGCATTCTCTGCCGGCATTGTGTCCTTTGCGATGTCCTATGTGAATGGTCCTCAGGAGTTTAGTTACGAAGCCTTTGCTGTATTGGCTGCAGATATCGTTGACCCCGATGTTGGACGGGCTGTGAGGTTTATTTATTATGGTATAGATACGGAAAGTCTTTCTAATACCGTGCTTTATGTTGGTAATGAAGTGAAAAACCACTACGTATCGAAAGAAGTTGCGCGATTTGCAAATAAGAATGGATTGTCTTTAGCTGAATTTAATGCCTTGCTCACGATTAACTCTTTTGTTGGCAGGAAATTGATTGGTTCAAGGATTAATTCTAGAGAAGGCGATAATGGTGAGAGGGTCTATGATATATCCGGTTTTACAACACGAGGCAATGGGGCTAGGGGGCTGGTTGGAGTCATTTGGGATATAAACGATACTATTCTAGGATATCAAGGACTGTCAGACGCTGTAAGTCATGAATTTATTGTCAACGGCAATGGAAATTTAGGACGTTGCCATAGTCTTGGAACGCTTACGTGTAATAACCTGGTGGCGAGGGGTTATGCGAAGTCGGCAGAGTTAAATGCTTTACCATTTGGTAATATTGCGGTTAGAGGTTCTGAAACCAAACTAGGGACGTTCGATTTAGTTAATGGCGGTGTTATGGGGCACTTATTTAACTGGGGCGCAAGAGGTATAGCATGTTCTAGTTTTCCGTGTCATGGCTATGCAGATAATTATGAAGGTAAATAATCATGATGTATAAATCACTTATGATGGCGGTTTTAATATTGATACAGATGTCTTGCGCTTCATACACAAAAGAGGAGATTGACTACGTTGTCCGCGACCTTATAGGGGAATGCTATAAAGTTAATGTAGACAGTTTTCTATACTCATTAAATCGATGTAGTAGCGCAGATGTTTGCTATGGTATTCAAGCTTATACTGACAAAGACAAAAGTATTAAATATAAGTCTAGACCTTATTCTCATGAGCAAGTTATCAGTGATTTAGATTTTTGGAACGATGTCATAAACAGATATCCTGGCTTACCCGGTATTGGGAAAGGTGAATATATAGGGACTGTGCCCGCTGGAACAAAGTTTGAGTTTGTTGACATTGATTATAGGAATATGCCTGGCTATCGAGAGTACTGGGCGGCAGAAGTGGTATTGAAAGGTGGCGAATTTAAAGAACATCATGTCAAAATTCCTGATCTGTCCTATAAACAGATTTTCCCTCCATGGACGGTTGCGAGTCCATTTGTAAATGGTCCCGTTTGGAACAAAAAATACCTAACTAAATGCATGTTGTAATGGTTGATAAAGAGCCGTTCTCACCGCAGTAAAGTCATTTGCGACGAGTTAGGAAGCATCATTGAGTGATATTCCTTAGAGCAAGTGGTAAGCAAGTGGGGTCAGCAAGTGGGGTCAGAGTAAACTTTATTTATAGATAAGGGGGTCAGAGCCCATTAGCTTATCTGAAATTTTAATAACTATGTTGAGAAAATATGAAGTTTATCAATTGTCTATTAGCTGTTCTCGTTGCTAGCTGCATGTTTATTACGCCAGCCTTTGCTAATTACGCCTGTAGAGGGGAGGTGAAAGGAGTCACGATAAGCCCTGATGGGCAAGTTTTTGTCGCATCGATCGGAACTTTATCTTGGCCCAGATTATGTAGCGTCGCTATCACGGAGAATAATGTTCCTCCCGAGGCTTGTAAGGTTATTTATAGCGCCTTGCTGACAGCACAAACAACGGGGAAAGAGGTTAGTTTGTCATTCAATGATTCGGGTGACTGTAATAGCCATACTGCATGGGGCTGGTTAACTGGATGGTATTTTGGGCCAGTGCTTGATTGATAGAGTTTTATAAGGATTTTGACGTGAAAAAATATGTTTGTTTTCTTCTATTGTTTGTTTCAACAGGAGCGCTTTCTGCGGGGCATTGGTGCGAAGGTAAGATACAACGAGTATATGTAGATAAACCAGGAAATGTGTTCATATTTGGTAATTGGCGTAATGATTATACTCAGATCTGCAACGTCAATTCACCTTGGAAAGCAGTTTCTGTAGAGCTATGTAAAACTTGGTTTTCGCTTGCGGTTACTGCAAGGGTAAGTGATGGAAATGTTATTGTTCAATATTCTGATGTCCCGGCTTGTAATTTAATTCCTAGTTATTCAAATGCACCTTCACCAGCGTACGTGATGTTAAAAGAATAAAGGGAACAGAGTCCATTGGGTGTAGGGAAATGAGCTCTGAACCTTTGACTCTTCATTATTTAGATATATGGATATAAAATGTTAAGAATCGTATTGATAGCCTTATTGGTCTTTAGTTTTACTTCTGAAGCGGCACTTCGTTGGACTGATTCTGATTGGCGTGGCGCAGGTGTAAAGGTCAATAATGTTTATCTACAGTGGGACACACATTGGGTGCAGTTTTATGGCGGGGACGGTAAGTCATACTTTTATTATTGGGGAACGGATCCCATGCCAAATGAAAAAGCTAAGTTGTTTTTTAGTATGCTCTTAACTGCTTTTACTGCCGATAAAAAAGTGAGCATTGCATACGATACTGAGCCTAATTCGGGGGGCATTATGAATTTTCATTTTTGAATATTCATGATTAATTGAACAGTGATAAAAGGAGCTGAGCCCATTAGCTTTGCTTTGTTCATACTAGTGGATTACTCCTTTGGGAAAAATACCAGTAAGAGAAATAGAATAACCACTTACTATTAACCTAAAGTATATAAGCCTATGAAACAGATGAAGTTGTTAGCACTATTGTTAGCGTCATTTTTCGTGCAAGCAGAAACTAATAATGTGAAAGATAAAAGTGGTCAGAACCTATTAGGTTACATTAGCTCAAGGTTATGCAGTATTAGTAGATAGGGAAATATAATAATGAAAATGTCACTGATATTGCTAATAGTCCTTTTAGGCTTTGTAGATAGCAGCTATGGGGCTATTACGACTACTTCATTTGGTACTTTGAATAAGTTGTTTGTATATGATGACTTTGGTGCTGTGAATGGGGTGGAAGGTGCTGATGTCGCAGTCTGGTTCGATACTGGTTTAGCTGAGTGTAGTGCTGGAGTTTGGTTGTCACCGTCACAGCCTGGATACAAGATGCTTAGCTCATCGCTGCTTGCTGCTTATATGTCGAAAAGTAAGGTTCGCTTTCAGGTTTACAATGACGAAATTTGGACTGGTTCAGGTAGTAATCTTTGCAAAATCGACGCGCTGAGGTTTGAGTAGGGTTTGAGTTATTGATAAAGGGGTCAGAGCCCATTAGCCTTTGTTACAAAGAGAAGAGAAGAGAAGAGAAGAAGATGAAATTAGCTGTATCTTATTTGTTTATAGCCTTGCTAGGTTTCTCATCCCTTGTTGAGGCGGGCGATATCGCCTTTGGTACTCTGAAGGGAGTTAAAGTGTATGGTTTTGCTAATGATCAATCTATCAGGCTGGTATTTAATAGTGATGCAACCCACCTTAAATCGGACTGTAATTTTGTGGCGAAATTTACCTTTAGTCAGCACGATGAAGCATTTATCGACCGTGTATTAAGTGTCGCTTTAGCTGCCTATATGTCGGGTCAGAAAGTGAGAGTCCATGCTGTCAGTGATACATGTGAAGGCGAATTTATAGCAATGCAGGATTCATATTTTTAGTCAGTAAAAAGGCTTGGTTCCCATGAGCTTTATATTGGTTTCTTGGCATATCCGCTCCTTGGATAATGTGGAGTGGGAGCTACTTTAAGTATAGGTGAAATGAGTTAATTCTCACTGCCCCCTTTGTGCTGGTGTTTTAACCGTGATGACGACAAGTTTTAAAGGAAGAATAATGAAATATATATTACTACTTTTTTCACTGGTGTGCATGAACAGTTATGGCTTAGTAGCTCTCGATACCGATGTTGACGGAGTTCAGGAGTTACTGCAAGGGCTTGATAGATTGTGTGGGGTGTTAGACAGGTAATCTTTCTGCCTACGCCATGAAATTGATAACTTGACCAAGTGTATTCACTTGGATGTTTAACCAGATAAAGGGTCTGAGCCCATTATCTTTAAATAGAATTTAATTCAAGGAAGAAGATGAACCCAATAACTCAATTTATCTTTGCGGTACTCGCGTTACTGTTGAGCAGCTCAATGAAGCGTTAAAGGAATTGTAAATGTTACGGACAATGATACTTATATCAGTAATATTCATCAGTATGCGTGTTGATGCGAATACCACGGCGAAAATTGCGCAAATTCTGATGTATGAGCAAGGCAATATTATTTATATCTATCCTGAAGGGGGAGTGAATAATCCCCCAGCTTGTCATGGTTCAAATGGTGACTACTTAAGTTATAAGATGGATAGACCTATGGCGAAAGAGTACCTCAGTATGCTGATGCTAGCTTTTGCTGCACAGAAGGTGGTGAGCTTTAGAACTGCAGGCGCTTGTGTGGATCAATCCGTATCGGAAACCATCTTATATTTCACTGTATATAAGTGATATTTAAATTTTAACTTAATAGTATGTGTTAAGGATTCATGATGTTAAAGGGAATTATCTTCGTCGTATTTGTCGCGCTCAGTTTCAATGTCGCTGCGGTATGTTCGGCCACGTCATGTTCTGGAAAGGGTAAAGATGTGCTGTTATCCATTTACCCCAATGGTTCAGGCAATGTGTATCTGCAAGCCCCGGCTGACAGAGCCAACCTCAATTGTGTGCTCATAGAGGGTCACTATATGACGCTCAAACAAAGTCACCCGCTATTCAAAGAGATCTACTCCACCCTGCTGACGGGGATTGCGGCGAATAAACACATGACTATTCGTATCAAAACTGGCAGCGCAGGGTGTGAAGTGAGTTATGTCAGAATGTTTGTATGATCTGCCGAGGATATGTTCATTGGCAAGCTGTATTGATAGGAAACGCTAATAAAGCATTAAACTCATAACTATCTAAGACGTTATTATTTTTTATTAAAAGTTGAGCATGCCATGGTGTATATAAAACTCGCTATTTTTACATTAGTTTTTATTGCTGTTGAAGTCTTTTCTTCCACACGGTTTCGGGATGTAACGATCACGGGGGCGGGGGTGTTTCTCAGCGGAGACAAACGGATTTTATTGATCAATATTGATGGGGACAAGTCTTCCATGGTCGAGTGTGCCACTACCGGGAGGTTTGCCATAGACAGCAGTGTGCCCAATTATCAAGAGATGGTGAGCATGGTGATGACCGCTTATGTTTCTGGCCAGACTTCAATCTCGCTGCATGTCATTGAAACATGCAGTTCTTGGGGAAATGCCCAAGATGTACGCGGCATTAAAATGGGCGCGATGCCCTGGTAAAGATGACCGAATGAACACAGGATTAACCAACAGGAACTGATGATGATTAAAAAGTTAACACTGGCGGCGCTCTCACTGAGCTTATTGTGCAGTAGCAGCTATGTAGAAGCAGGAGCGGCTTGGTATGTGGGCCAGGTTAAGCGGGTCGCTTTGCTCAGCAGTGATGGCAGCTTTATTGTGACGTTTAAAAATGAGGCACTGGATAACTGCAAATATAAGTACGGTTATTTCATGGGCAGTGAGCTGGGGGAAAAGAGACTTAACAATGCCTATGCCATGGCATTAACCAGTATTGCCAGTGGCATGGATATGGGCATTGTGATTGATAAGGCTAAAAACGGTGATGGAGGCTTGTGTCACGCCTACGGCATGACAGCCGATCTACGTGCCAAATAATAACCCGTACGCAAACGTCACTTCACCGACAACAGTCAAAGGATTTACATGACAGGAAGCTCAATAGTCTTCACTGGCTGCGCGCTGTTACTGGCGCTAAGCCAGACAGTCTCTGCCAGTACATTAGATTGCAATAATTTATACATCGGCCGGATCTGGATTGAAAAAGGGGCAGGGTTAAAAGCCGTGGTTTACCTTAATCAGCGTGGGGACAGTTCAGGCTCCTACTGGAGTTATTTTACGGGCTGGTCTGCCGATAATAAGAAAGAAGTGTTATCGACGTTATTAGCAGCCAAAGCCGCCAATCATCGAGTCAATGTGGTCACAGAAAGTGCGGATAACTGTAGCCTACAGGTGGGCGGCACAGTCACTAAAGCCATATATCTCACCACCAACCCTTAGGTTGTCTGAGGTTTTGATCGTCATGACGACAAGTTTTAAAGGCAGAATGATGAAATATGTATTACTGCTGTATTCACTGGTGTGCATGAACAGTTATGGCTTAGAGGTTATCACCGGTGTTGTGACCGTGGTTGAGCCCAGTTATATGCCCGGCACCATCAGTTTTCATATGGACACCGGCAATGCCACTTGCCCTAAGAATACTTGGCCTAAATGGCGTAAAGACCCTGAGAATAACAAAGCCGTCTATGGGACTTTATTAGCAGCATTAGTCAGCGGGAAGAAAATTAATTTCTACTTTAATGATGGTGATGCTAATTGCACAGGTACCCATCTTCATCTCTTGAATGACTGAGATTGAAATAAACAAATTGATGAAAAGAATAAAAGTGTCCTTTCACTCTCATTCAATTTTCAACATGGCCTATAAACATTTTTTGTTTCGCTAGCGTACCCATTCGTTACGATTTCGTGCTGTTTGTGTATATTGATTTGTGTGCGCAATGATCTTGATATACAAGGTACTTAACTTACAGTGGCCTGTAAAAACAGGCCGTTTTTAGTCATAATAAGGTTCCAGTTTGATATTTTTACCAAGTCTCGGCTTGGCTGTGAAACTTTGATGATAAGCATGCAAAGCTGTTGATTTTTTGTTTTCGGACGGGAGCTTTTAAGCACACTGCTGCACCAAGTTTTAATAACTAGAGCAGGCTCAATGTTAACCGTGTAATTGTTGCGTTCTTGTGTGTTTCTGCTTAATTGTATAAAGTGTTCAAAATTTAGGGAGGGTTAAGAATATGGATGTTGTTCGTCAACTGGTTACAGCGAGTGCTTTATTCGTTTTTATTACTTCATTTAGTGCCATATCAGGTCCTAAGGAGCCTGGAGGTGATGAGTTTTCTAGTTTAAGCGGTTATGACAACGATATTGTGCAGTCTAAGATGCTGACCAATTTTGAGCTTACTCCTCTCACAAAAGACTCTTTCGGTGACCGAATTGATTTAAGTAATGGAACAGTTCAGTTTAGTTATAAAGATGTATCTATCCCGCTTAATTCTCAACTTGATATGTCTGTTAAAAGAATATTTCAATCTAGTGTTCTTAAGGAAAGTAATAACAAAAGCTTTGGCTCTGCTGGTTGGTATCTGGATATTCCCCATATAAATTTGTCACTCATGTTTAGGTATAACCGCTTATCTCACGGTTGGGATACCAATCAAGAGTGTATCAATTTACATCAAGACCAAGGTGATATTGAAATTGATGAGTCATGGAAGGGAGCAATCTTACATGTGCCTGATCAGACCCATGAGGCTATGTTGTACAACAAGACTAGTCAGGGGGGCAGGCTTGTCACTAAATCTAATTGGAGCATCAATTGCTTCGCCCGCCAAGATGGTAAAGGCCAAGGGTTTAAAGCTGTTTCACCCAATGGTGTGACATATTACTTTGACATTAAACAAACTATTAATACTGGTAAGTTTGATCAAATTTGGAAAACGAGTTATCACCAAGGATATATGTATGTTTCTAAGGTTGAAGACAGGTTTGGAAACTATATTAACTATGAATATTCTTCTGATAATAGCCAGCTACTCTCATTAAAGTCTAATGATGGCGCTGTGATTAGAATATCTTATATCGACGATTTAACGAGAAAAATAGTTAGCAATATAAAAACTTACAGCGTTAATAATGCAGGTAGCGAAGTGTATACTGGTAAGCAATGGCAATATGTCTATGGTGACAATATCCATTATGGTAAATGGTTAAAATCGGTAATTCTGCCAAATGGAAGTTCATGGGAATATGAGGGGTTCGGCTCAGGAATAACGTATTCACCTTCATTTGGGGTTCCCGAAGCAAAATGTATCATCGATACCATGACAGGCGAAATTGGCGGTAGTACATTTTCTAAAGTAACACATCCTAATGGTGCTAAAGCCACTTTTGAAAGGGTGACTGAAATTAGTGGGTTCAGTAATCAGCCAAATTTTGATAATCATGTAAAAGCGCAGACCATGAGAAGAAACCCCATTTTTAAACTGCACTATCATCCACGATGTTTTTTGGTCAAGCGACTTAAAAAGAAAACGATTCAGAACATTAATGCAAGCTCAGTTTGGATTTATGATTTCGAAGAAGGTCTGGGCGGTTTCGTGGCTTCGGGGAACTCTAGTCCATATGATGGCGACCCCATCGCCACAGCAATGACAGGTAGTGTGCCGACACAATATGTTGATGCTATTAATTATCGAAGAGTCACCGTGACCAGGCCTGACCTTTCAAAAACTGTCAGCTATGTGAATCGTGATTATGCTTCTATTACCCAAGGGAAAACGGTATACAGCGAAGAGTATGCTGCCAATGGCGTAAAACTGTCCTCAACATATAATGATTTTGAACAATTCCCACAGCAAACGGGGACAAATTTTACCTCTCATGGCAATCCTAATGAGCGATATAAACTCAATACTAAAAAAGTCACCTATCGTAATCTTCTACCAGACGGTACCGATACGTTTTACACTGATTATTCTGGCTACGATCAATTTGGCCATCCTTCTCAAGTAAAAGCATCATCAGATGTATCTGCTATAAAGCATTACACCAAACGTCATTACTATAATGATTATACAAACTGGCTTATTGGTTTGCCAACAAGCAGAGAGTTATCAAGCGATGGTGTCAGCTGGTCTAAAATTAATGAATCCACCTATTATTCGGCCTCAGGTGGGTATAAATCTTTACCCTATCAGACAAAGGTGATGGGTAAGGTACTCAAAAAAGTCAGCAGTTATCACGCAGATGGTAATGTAAAAAGAGTCGATTATGAAGGAGTGTTACGCTACGAGTTATTTGAAGATTATTATCGAGGCCAAGCCCGTAAAGTGACCTTACCTTGTGGTATTACCAATGGTTGCAACACTGCCAATGGCAGTAGTGCAAATACTATGGTGGCAAGGTTTCAAATCAATGTCGATGGTAGTACCAAAAGTGTCACTGATTTTAAGGGTTATAAAACAAGTTATAGCTACAATCCTGTGGGGTGGGTAACTAAGGTCGACTACGGTGATAGCCGTTGGGTTGATAAGATAATTAGTTACAGTAAAGTGGTGAGTGCTGGTGATGGCATATCTGGTAGCGGAATATTAGCTGGGCAGCAGAAACAAGTTATCGCTCAAGCTGGTTATCAAAAAACTATCTATTATGATGCTATGTTACGCAAAACACTGACAAGACAAAAAGATACCGCTGATAGCAGTAGTACCAGTTACAACTCATATGCATTTGATTTTGAAAATCGCCCTACGTTGCAATCTTTCCCCAGTAGTAGTGCTAGCAATACTGTAGGTATGGCGACAGACTATGATGCGCTTGGGCGTGTTAAAACCTCTACTCGCCAAAGTGATGGTGCTAGTTCAACTATCGAATATCTCAGCGGTAACAAGCAAAGAGTCACCGATGCAAAAGGCAATGTAACCACCACAACCTATCTGGCTTATGGCAGCCCAAGTTACGACAAACCCACGTTGATACAAGCACCTGACAGTAGCAATACTTCTATAGCGTATAATAAATTTGGCCAAGTCACCTCGATATCTCAAGGTTCAGTTACCGAAAAACGCTTGTATGACGGTTATCAACAGCTGTGTAAAACCTCTCGCCCAGAAACTGGAGTGACGGCTTATGGTTATAACGCTCAACGTCAGCCAATCTGGTATGCCGAAGGCACCAATGGTGGCAGTAGTGGATGTGCGGCGTCATCGGTACCAGCCTCGCATAAAGTGCTGTTGGGGTATGACAATTTAGGCCAGCTGAGCATTGAAAACTTCCCGGATGCCACTCCTGATAATCGCTATCGTTATGATGCTAATGGTAATTTAGCATCACTGGTATCGGGCAGTGGCAGCAGCACCATCAGCTGGAGCTATCTGTACAACTCGCTTAACTTGATAGAGAAAGAAACCCTGTCAATGGACAGTAAAAGCATGGTGCTGGATTGGGGCTACAACAGTCTAGGGGCTGTATCGTCACTCAAGTATCCATCGGGTAAAACCATTAGTTATTCACCGAACGCCTTGGGTCAGCCGACTAAAGCTGCTTTGGGCAATATCAACTATGCCAGTAATGCTAAATATCATCCCAATGGGCAATTAAAGCAGCTGACTTACGGTAACGGATTAGTGCGAAATGTGGCTTTGGATACCACCGGGCGTATCGATGCTATTTCTGATACTAAAGGGAGTAGCTACCTCTTACGCTTAGACCCAAGTTATGACCGAAATGATAATGTTGCAGGGCTCATCGATTGGGTTGACCGCAGTAATGACATAGGCAGCATGAGTTATGACGGCCTGGACCGATTGAAATCCGCTGACGGTAAATGGGGAGTGGCAGTTACCGTTACGATGGCTTAGGTAACATCTTAAGTCGCAGTATCAGTGGTTCAACGCTTAACTATAGCTACAACAGCCTTAATCGTCTGAACAATATCACGGGGGCATACCGTTATAGCTATGGTTACGATGCCCGCGGCAATGTGACCCACAATGGCCGCTATGGCTTAAAATTTAACCGCGCTAATCAACTTGTTGAAGCCAAGGGCATACCTTATCGCTATGACGGTCATAACCGTCGGGTTAAAAAGAATAATGACTACAGTATTTACAGCCAAGTTGGGCAACTGCTGTATCGACGCAAGGCAAACAACGGGCACGTAGACCATATAGACAGTGTCTATCTGGGTAAGCAGTTAATTGCCGATGTTGAACGTCGATAAAGGAGCAGTAGACATGAAATCACTAAATTTAGCACCATTAATGACCCGTTTGATGAGCCTATTGCTCCTTGTCGGCAGCGTCTTGAGTCAGCCCGCGTATGCAGTGCAGGGCAGTACGGTCTTAATCCCCATCGCGGTGGGGGATATCACTATTTTTATTCCCATCATGCCCTCAAGCAGCAGTGGCAGTGTGACAGGTACGACTACCGACGGTAGTTATAACTTAACTTGGTCGGCGGTGAGCAATGCCAGTTACTACCAAATCATCATCACGGATGAAAATGGTCAACAACGCATCATCAAGGTTACCGGGACGCGCTACTCTTTGGCAGGTTTGTCACTGGGCAGCAATAAAATAGAGATACAAGCCTGTAATGTCAGGCACCAATGTGGTGTAGGGTATTTAGCGGGCACGGTATCGCGCAGTACTAAGGTGACCTACCAGCATACTGATATGCTGGGCACGCCGGTGTTGGAGACTGACGAAGCGGGTCAGGTAGCAAGTCGCAGTGTATATGAGCCATTTGGTAAGCGTCTTGGTGGTGAGAAAGCGGGCATAGGTTTTACCGGGCACCTACAAGATGAAGATTTGGGCCTGACCTATATGCAGGCACGATACTATGATCCACTTATCGGGCGGTTTTACTCGAATGATCCTATCGGATTCAGGGATATACACTCGTTTAATCGGTATGCCTATGCGAACAACAACCCTTATAGGTATACTGACCCGACGGGGATGGCTTCAAATGACTTTATTGATGCTCAGAATCAGATCCGCGATCAAGGTTTTGGTGAAAAAGGCGTTCAAGCTTTTAACGAAGGCGCTAGTGATGTTGCAATGGAAGCGTCTGGTGCCAATGACCTGATTGACGCGGGTAGTCGTCTTGCGAGTGGTGATATATCCGGTGCCGCAGTTAGTGTGGCGATGGCTGTTAGTAAACCTTTAAAAATAGCCACAAAAGCTTCAAAACTGCAAGGGATGGTAAAAAAGGGTCAAACCCCAAAAGGTATAGAAAGGTTTGATTCGGCTGAGAAAAGTGTTCCTGATTCAAAAGAACATGTACATTTCAGTGATGGTACTTCTTTAAATGTTGATGGTACCGTACATGACAAAAAAGGTGGAAGCCCTAGCCCTACGAATAAACAACAAAAATTCTTAAAGAGTGTTAATTGGCCTACAAAGGTTGAATGAGGATAGTTAACGGTATGGAGAATGAATCATTTTGGGAAGATATCAAATTAATTAAAACCGATCAGTCTCTTTTGAGAACACTAGGTTTTTCATCACAAGATATCTCAGTTTTATCGGGAAAAGGTTTGCCAGAATGGGCCGCCCCTAATATGAACTTCGATATATTTGAACCTAGTGTAGGAAGGTTAAAATTAGGTGAAGATAGAGATGATCAAGATATATTTATATCATTAAATACATTCAAGGTATTATTCAGCGATAGAGAGTTGTTGGTAAATTCGAGTGTTCAACAGTTCAGAGGTACACTTAAGGTGTATGCTCAGATGATTGACAATGCAATTGAGGTTGACGAAGAATCAGTAATCAGTAACACAATCCCACGTCAATTGATTAATTCTTTTGCCACTGAACTGGCTCAATTAGACCCTCTAGCTGCATTGCCAGGTACATTTTGGATGAATGAAGTTCAAAGATTATTAACGAGTAAATAACTAAGAATAGAAATATTTTGAATCCAAAGTCTCGCTCGTCGGGCAGGGCGAGATCACGAACGTTTTTTGAACAAAAGCTGATTATTTTTAACACTAAACTTGTATGGTAAACGCCCGCGGCGCTATCGATTGAGAATGATGTAGTATCATAATCAAACTTAGTGAGTAAAAATCATACACTCATGCGGTTGCCCTGGCTCGTCGGGGCTTTGTTATTAATGATGTATCAGATAAAGGGGTCAGAGCCCATTGGCCTTTAGCTCAATAACAAGTGGGGTCAGAGTAAACTTTATTTATTAAGGGGCCAGAGCCCATTAGCCTTTAGCTAAAAATATAACATCAGGGATGAATATGAAACAAATTACGATAGTGTTATGCCTGCTGACTTTAACCTTATTTAGTCAGTTGGCTTTTGCTGAGAACCAATCAGGAAAAGTCGTGCGGATGAATCTTTATGGCGGTGAGTGGAGCAATAGCTGGAAAGGGGGCATGTTGTATAAGTTAGATACTATGCCTGCTGGTATTAGCTACTTTACTGTGAAGCATGCAGATATCGCGTTCGATCAATTTTTTGCTCTATTATTAGCGGCTAAACACGCTGATAGCTCGGTTATTGTCACGTTTAACGCTGGAGCTCAAGATGCAAATGGGTATATCAATACCTTAGCCATTTCTGATGATTAGCTTTAAGTCATAGATAAAAGGGATGTTGAAATGAGGTTTTTATTATTAGCACTGCTGCTGATAAGCAGTAATGCGTTAGCCACCTGTATCGAGCGGGGCTGTTATAACGTCTATGTTGAAAGGCTTTATATTAATGCTTCTGGGACGGTTTATGTCGGCACCAGTGGCGATGAAACCTTGATGTCATGTGCGGCGGTATCCAATATTTACAGTACGTTTAAAACCACGGATGCTGGCGCTGATATGATTTTCTCTGCATTATTAGCGGCACAAATGGCTGACAAAAAAGTCTCTGTCCGAACTGATGATAATTCTGCTGGCTGTACTATTCGCTATGTGACGATTGATAAACAATGATGCGATAAGCATTCATACCGTTTTATGGTTTTTGGACGTTTGTGTAGCAGGAAGTTTGGATGCGTAGTTTACGTTTATTGTTAGTTTTAGCCTTTTTATTTTTACCACATTCTGTTGAAGCTAAGCGTTATTGGCCCAGTCAGACGTTGACAAATTGGACATTAAGTTTAAATAACGGCGTGGCTTACATCAGTTCATCTCAATTTGCGGATCACTGCAATTATAGCCGTGGTCAGATTAATATGAGTGGCACCGAGTTTAACCGTGCTCTATATGCCTATGCGCTGTCGGCCAAAGCGAAAGGAAAGAGCTTGAGGTATGTTATCGATAATACTCAGACAACATGCATTATCACGGGCTTACAGGAAGTTAATTAGTGGTAGTTGATTAAACTGGCTATCAATTTTATTGAATTAAATGGATTTTACCTATGAAGCATATTATCACGGCAGTGTTTGCTATCTCTGCTCTTTTCATATTGACCAGTGATTGTTATGCCGGGGCTTGGTCTACTCCCGCCATTCCGACGCATATAGAGATTGAACGTGGTGGTGGGTTTATGGTTCATGGTGCCTTTGGCAATGCTGCCAACTGTACTCAGGAGAATAAATTCTACGTTAAAAGTGATCACCCTCAGTACGATAAATTGTATGCAACCGTATTAGCGGCTTATATGGCAGGGAAGAAAGTAAGACCCTATATACATACCTGTGAGCCAGTAACGTGGCATTCAACCACTGCAGTCACTTATAACATCATGACGCGTTCTGGTGCGCTATATATTTTTGATTAACATTAGGCAGTGCTTATCAGCTTAGCTGGTAAGGTGTAGTTTTAGTCAATAGAGAAATATAATAACAATGATTAAGTCCATTATTTTAGTGCTACTTTTGTCATTTGGCGCGACTGATTGCTTTGCGGAAACTGAGTCTACCGGGCAAACTACCATAAAGCGTTTAGTTTCATACAATCAACAAGGTGATGTCATTTTTACCGTGAATAACCCTTCAAGCAATTGTTATGGATATTGGATCTCTAAATCTGATGCGGGTTTTGATGCTAATTTGAGTATGGTTTTGGCCGCTTATCATGCCAAATCCCCTGTTAGGGTGTATGGGCTTAATCATATTAAATGGAGCGGGAGCAGTAATTTCTGGTGCAAGCTCTATGCTATTGAGAATACAAGATAATTCTATGAAGATATTTAAAAGCGGTTTTTATATTCTTACTTTTCTCTTTATGTCAGTCGTTGCGCATGCTAGTGGCGGAACGGGCTCTGGCTTGATAGAGAACATTTATGTCAATAATGGTTGGACCATGGTACATGTGCCAAATATCGAGAGTAATCCAGACAATTTCCCCAGTGTCAGTTACTTTGCGCTTAGACCCAGTGATGCAAACTATTCAACGCTACATTCAACGTTACTGGCTGCGTTTATGGCTGAAAAACCAGTGAGATTTTGGCTTAATGGTTGCAGCGGACAGAATAATAACCATCCTAGAATTGTGAGTGTTTGGATATATAAATAGCCCATGACGCTCATGACAACACCAATATCCATAAGAATAAAAATAGAAGTATAACGCATGCTACTTGACATAAATGTTAACAAGGCGAGTAAACTCAAGACGTTTCTGCTGTTAACTGGGGCATTTTTTAGTTCAAACCTGCTGGCTGCTGACATTAATTGCAATGGCAAGGTCACTGTGGTGATGGATTACCCCAATACCTGTGATGGCAATACAGCCTTTAAAACAGATGGGTCCAAAGGGAAGTGGGTGTGTCCTGCATCAGACAAAGGTAACGCGTTAGTTTTGGCGGCAGTAATGTCGGGTAAAATTGTGAGTGTGTATATCAATAGTCAAAATGGCGCGTTGACCTGCGCTAATCTCCCGAATTACGTGAAAGCCAAATATGTGATTATCTATCCATAGAAACCGTTTTAGCACTGCTTAATATATTGACAAGGATGTTGTATGAACCAAACAATCAAATATCTCATCGTGTTTGCGCTCTGTCTTTTGCCTATAACGGCGAGCGCCGCTGGCAGTATTGCATCGGGACATATTACCATGATGCTGCTTTATGATGGCCATACCGGCGTATTGTTAAAGCACACCAACCTTGCAGACCCTGACAGTTGTGGTCGTAGCGATTACATCATCCTGCCTGACACTTATTCGCATTTTAGTGAAGCTTATTCATTGCTATTAGCCAGCTACATGGCCGATAAAAAAATCAGCTTTACGGTTTCTGGCTGCTATCAAGGGATCCCCGCGATTCAACATATATCTTCAGTAAAGGGATAAGTATTTCTATGAAAAATCTGAGGATATTTTCCCTTTTATTGTTGGTTTTCCCTTGTCTTGCTAGCGCTAATTATACCTGTGGGGGAAATGTCGTAGGATTAACCTTATCACCAAAGAATGGGTCGGTGTCAGCATCTCAAATAGGCGAGCTTGTATGGCCAATTCTGTGCTCAGTGTCTCAAGAGTTGAATGGTGTACCGCCTGACAACTGTAAAGTGATTTACTCAAGCTTATTGAGCGCACAGCTGGCACAAAAGACCGTTATGTTTTGGTTTAATGACGGCAAAGACTGCACGACAAATAGTCACCCTGCATGGTCCACACTCAGTGGCTGGTACTTTGGGCCGAGGATCGATTAAGGGTATTCAATATTGGTAACCCAAAGGACAGTGAAATGATGTTGATGGTTAAACTGGGGATACTTGGGATGGTAATTTCATTATGCATGGTAAATTCAGCTTTTGCGGGGACAACATGGGCTACAGGGCTAGTGACGTCACTGATGGCGTCGGCAATGTCTCCTGCGATTAGGCTCACTGGTAATATCACGCCGGATAATTGTGATGGCGGCAGTCATGGTTGGATTTATTTTAATGGTACACCAGAGGAGCAACACCGGGTGTATGCTACCGCCCTCGCGATGTCGTTATCGGGTAAGACGATTACTGTTTATACCAATGGCAATGGCGCGCAATGCAAAATCATCAATATTCAAATTACCTCAGGGTTGAATTAACTGATGAACAAGAGGTTATGCGCTGTGCTTATGATGGGGGATGCGCTTCAATGGCACGGGCGGGTAATGACTCTAGGTATAGAGGCAAGGTTACGAGTATTTATCTTCATGAATGCTCGAACGCGCCTGACTTCGGTATTGAGCTGGAGGGACCCCTGAACCCTGTGGTACCCATTTGGGGATATGTTCTGAGGCCGGAGAGCTTGAATTAGCGCCATTTTTAGCTACTATTGGCGGCTTCGAACTCGGCAAAGGACGTTGAGAACTGTAATGCCGATGCGTCTGACTGCGAGCGGTGTCACGGGCCATATTCGACCTTCAATGTTGTTAAAATTAAATAAATGTCAATGAGAGAGTGAATGGATGGAGCGTCGATGAAATTAGTCACTGTGTTTATATTGGGCTGTTTAATAAGTGGTGCCACTGATGCACGCGACATTGCTTATGGCACGTTAACGGGAATCAAGCTGTATGACTTCTCTAATAGTAAAGTCATCAAGGTGCACTTTGCTGCGAGTGCGAGCCATCAAAGTGAGGCGTCGTGTAAAGGGGTGGGGACGATTACTTATGGGCAACACGATGATGCCGTCATTAATCAGATGCTCAGCGTTGCGATGGCAGGTTACATGTCAGGTGAAAAAGTCAGGGCATATTCCCGGCAAAATGGCAGCTGTGAAATTGATCTAATTACCCTGCAGAAAACCTATTTTTAGCCAGCTATCTATGCTGTGCAGGATTAAATAGATGGGTTGTCAATACGTAGAAAAGAGAAATACCTACAAGGAGTGTCGAGTGAAAAAGTTAATGATGTTAATGCTGGCCAGTTTTACGGCGTTAGCATCCGTTCCAGTTTGTTATGATGGTTATTGCCAATATCATGGCAAAGTGAGCCGGATTTACGTGAATTCAGTCAATCTCATTTTGTTATATTTTGATACAGCAATGGATCCTGGCGAAGGAAGCACCGCCAGTATGTCACTGACGACAGGCGCCGCAGCAGCGGTAAAAATGTCTGATAACCCGGAGTTTGCCAAGTTGTTTTACTCAACGGCCCTGGCTGCGCAAGCCTGTCAACGAAATGTGCAAATTCAGATGCGCGGCACTATCAGTGGTTACATGAAAATAGACCGTATTTGGTTGTCGGAGTAATAAGTAAGTCATGGTTGGACTGAATAAAGAGTTAGCGGTCAGGAACAAGAATGAACAAAGGAGTTTAGTGTGGGTAAAATCCCCTTTTTAGTGATGTCATCGTTGGCTTGTTCTACGGTCTTTGCGTCTGAAATTGTTGATACGACAATTACTCGACTTATGATGGATAGCACCTACGGCCAAAAGGTCTTTATTAAAACAGCAGGCGTGGTGACGAGAGATAATTGCCATTCAACAGCGACCTGGGATTATGTTTTGTCAACAGACAGTGAGTTTGGTAAGCAGGTCTACGCGCAATTGTTAACGGCATATGCCGCTAAAAAAAAGCTAAAACTAGTTGGATCAGGTGTGTGCATCGTCAATGGTAGTATCGAAGGGCTTAAGCGGTTGGAGCTGTATTGATTATTCGCTTAACATATCAAAGCTAGATGCAAATAAGCCATTCGCAGATGGCAGCAGGGAGCAGAAAAAATCTGATATTCACTCTCTTAAGCCGCCTAATTAATGCTGTAACATTTAGAAATATCAGATCAATAACAGGGAAGTGGTATATGTTTTTTCGAATAATCATTTTATTTAGCTTGATAATGCCTGTTATTACTCAGGCTGCAGAGAATCATTGTGGTGATATCCAGAGGTTAAGGGTATGGGCTGGTGGCAGTGATACTTACGGTATTTGGGTCGAATACAAGACTAATCCAAGCCAATGTGCCGGAGGTTTTTATATCCCCATCAGGGCAGTAATAAAGACTATGTATTTAGTCTTGCATTAGCCGCAAAAATGGCTAAAGAGCGTATTTGTATCCAAGTCATCAGCCATAGTGCTGATATACAAAATCGTTGTCGTATTAATTACATTATGAATCCATAGAGATAAAAAATGAAACCATTTATATTATATTGTTTTGTCTGATGCTGATGAGCTTCTCTTCGAGTGCCGTTTGGTTAGACACGGCCGGCAAGGTGAATAGCATGACAACCTATGCTGGCAGAGATACGATCCTCATTAACTTAGACTCACCAGGTACTGCAGTTGAGGCGTGTTCCAGTGCGTCGACTTTTGCTATCAGTAGCGCAAATACGCCGGAGCAGCGGACTAGAATGTGGCCGCTCAGGCTGCTGGGAAACGTGTCACAGTATCCTACAGTGATGTTGGCAGTTGTGAACCATGGGGATCCACTCAAAATGTCTATCGAAAAATCACCCGATTAACCTTGTTAAATTAAGGACATAATTTTGAAAAAACGCATTATCCTGCTTAGTTTGATTGTGGCTCAACTTGTGGTTGGCTGCTCTTCTTTTTATGGGGATGAGTCTTCAGCTGTTGCTGTTCATTTTTCAGAACCTAATCGCATACAGTTTCAAGGCAAAGGAGCCGGCGCTGGTTTCGCTTTAATGTCGACAATGGGGCCGGTCGGTATCGCGTTAGGCGTTGCCATTGATGTTGGGATTGCCAAAGATATCCAAGAGCCTGCAAGAGTCAGTGGTTTTGACATGAACTCATATATTTCCCAGAGTATCGAGACTCAGTCTCAAGCTGCTTGGAAGGCTGTTTTTTTGGGTGAAGCAAGCCGTGATTTAACTGCTGAATTTCCAAATATAGAGATAAAGCGATACGGCTTTAAAACGACGGGAGGGGCAAATGATGCGACATCGGCCGAGCTGGTTATCCTGGTGAAGGTCAGTCAGGCAGAGCAATTCGAATATCACTATCTAAATGACTTCATTGCCACTGACGAAAATTCGCAAAGAGATGTTATCCCCAGTTATCCATTAGCCGATCTGAAAAGTGATGGCGCATTGTCAGTTTTATTGATGAAGCAGGCCGTAGATAGCGTGATGGCTAAAGTGGTAGACAGGCATTTAAATCTTTAGCCAGTGCTCAGCAAGGGACAGTGATTAACGTCATGGTGTGGGATGAAGGCTTGCATTGGTTTACACTTCTTACAGGTGAGAAGGGGAGAATTGAGCGTCCTGAATGTTCAGCAACTCATAGCTATTGGATGACCAAAGATGAGAACACTCGTTATGGCCAGAGCCAATTCAGTATGTTACTTGCTGCGTATATGGCTAAAACGCCAGTAAAGATAACGGGAAAGCATAGCTGTACACGCTGGGGTGATGGAGAGGATATCTCTACGGTTCAGCTGCTGACACATTAATGAATTTATATTTGGAGTCTTGATGAAGTATCTGGTTGTGTTTTTTACTTTGTTACTTGCATTGCTTTGGACGTTTGACGCTCAAGCTTGGGATGGTGCGGTTATTGGACAGGTTAATACTATAGATGTTACCCACGGTAAGAACTATGGTTTTCGAGTCACTCTTGAGGGGGCACCTAAGCTGTGTGGCAATGACAGTGGTTGGGCATACTTAAATGACGATGATAGTAATTATCAAGTTTTTGTCAGTGTGCTTCTTGCGGCAAAAATGTCTGGTACTACGGTTCGCCTCTATACCAATCAAGAAAAGACGTCCGGCAATGATTATTGTCATATTGGCTATATCTCTGTTAATTAAAGGCTCGAGTATTTTGATGGTTAAAGGAACTGAAAAATGCGTGTATTAATTTTAGGTTTACTCATGTTCAGTAGTCATTGTTTTGAACGGACATAAACTAGAGTTAGTTAAGGTTTGAGAAGATCATTATTCACTGCATTTTCGGTGAATAGAAGGGTCAGCAGGTAGCAAGATTCAGTTTGATTAAGTGGCTAGTACTATGACATTGAAATGGGTTTTATCGGTGCTGTTCGTTTTGAGCTCATTTTGCTGTCGGGCGAATGTCTGGAGTGATGCTAAGATGCCATCTCCAGCGCCCCTTTCGGTGCATCAATCAGATGCCAGTTCTGTAGAGCACAGCTATGCCATAGGTTCGTACGCTAACGGCTGTTTAGCGGGAGCGGCGGCTCTGCCGTTAGCTGGGGAGGGATATCAGGTCATTCGTAGCTCGCGCAATCGCTTTTATGGCCATCCAGATCTTATCGCGTTTATTCAAGGTTTTTCCAAACAAATACATACATTCTCTTATCACAATCAGCAGTCATCTGGTTATCAGGATCTCTTGATCGCTGACATTTCTATGCCCAGGGGTGGGACATTCACCTCGGGTCATGCCAGTCATCAGATTGGTCTGGATGTGGATATCTGGTTTAGGCGCGCCGCTCAGATGCAAACCTTAGCGCGCAGAGAGTCTCCCGAGGAGTTGGATGTCGTCAATCAAGGGGCATTTAAACTCAATGATAACTGGCAAGAAGCGCATGCCGAGATGATTAGGCTGGCGGCCTTAGACCCTAAGGTGGCCCGTATTTTCGTTAATCCGGTGATTAAACAAGAATTATGTAGGAGAAGCTTGCAAGTTTCTCTCTCTGGAAGCACTAAATCGAAAGAGTATAGCTGGCTCAATAAGGTGCGCCCCTGGTGGGGGCATTCCTTCCATATGCATGTGCGTCTGCATTGCCCGCTCGGTGATAGCCTGTGTCGAAATCAGCAGGCTCCAAGACCCGGTAGCGGCTGTGAAGATATCGGTTGGTGGAAGAGGCAACTATCTGGAGTGAAGCAGCCTACAGATAAGACCAAAAAGCCTGAGGCTAAACATGTAAGAGTTAAGCCAGAGCAGTGCGCGCAGCTATTAAAGTAAAAAGTCATTGAATTATCGCTATTTGAATCACTTTCACTGGAATTCCTATCGACTCTAACGAAGCAAGTGCTGTGATAGGGAATAAGGAATGAGGGGCAACCTATTTCAGGACGGGACACGGGACAAAAGGTAGAAAAAAGGCGAATCGATCATCGATTCGCCTGTTCATTTTAAGTTAAGCCAGAGGTTAGCTACTCAAGGCGTAACCGCCCTTGAGATGGGCGATATTACTAAACCCTAACCTTTGCATGGCTTGGGCAACTACGAGTGAGCGACTGCCACTGCGGCACACTAATACCCACTCGTTGCTTTTATCGGCTTGATGCTCTTGAATAAATTGTACTAAGCGTGTCATAGGCACATTAATACTCTTGCTTGTTTCTACAGTATCCATGCCGAGGGAGTGCTGCAGCGCGTATTCGTGAGGCTCACGGATATCCACTAATTTGATCTTGTTTGACTGCCCGAGTTCTAGCTTAAGACTGGAAGCGTCGTACTCCTTGATGGCCAATTTATGGCAATCGGACGTATAGGCGCCGCACATGATCTCGGTGCCAACTTCATCATTAAGGTTTGCGTCTAAGTTTGCTTTTCTACTGACAAACTGGCTCTCGGTGACTTGGCCTTTAAGCACATCATCGAGCAAAGAGTTACGTGTCACTTCGGCCATCAAGCTGGTGGTAAACTCGTTGTTATAGTCATGGCTGGCACAAAGTAAGGTGTTGGGGCCGATTAACTGTTCGAGTTGTTTTAAGCTGTGGAACATTTTATTTGAACTACTGGACTTGAAGTTGGTTCTGCCCAAGCTTCCCATTAGTACGGTATCACCACAGAAGGCGAATCGGGTCGAGCTTTTGAGCTTAGTGATGTCAGATGTTAACAAGAGGCTGATGCTGTCATCGGTATGACCCGGTGAGGCGACTTTTAAAAGAGATAGCTCACCTAGTTTAATCATATCGAGTTCTGTGTCATCAAGCTGTATTTTTTCACTCGCCTCAGGCCAACCTAAGTGATCACATTTTTGATGCTTGAGGTGCTTCTCGGCCAAGGCGACGCGGCCCGAGATATGGTCAGCATGACCATGGGTATCGATAATGGCGATTGGCGAGAGTTGCTGGCATTCGAGCAGAGTATTGATACGTTTCTCTAGCTCGGGCAGTGGATCGATAATCAGTGCCTGTTTCGTTTTCAGATCAGCGTAAATCCAGGTGCAACTTGCTCCGCCTCTGAGTTGTACTAAACCATCGAGAGGGGCCTTATCATCGTTTAATTGAGTGTCATCTAACATCAGGCAACTGTGGGTTAAGGCGCTGGCGGCAAGTTGAATTCTGTCACAGGCGGCGTCAACCTCGGTTTGAGTCATAGCTGGACCAAAAGAGAGGCGAATCGCCGACTCACTCTGCCAGGCGGGTAAGCCCATGGCATCGAGTACGAAACTGCGGGTGACCTTAGAGCTACAAGCCGAGCCTGAGCTGACACGAATATTAGCGGCATCGAAGAGATCCATGAGCTCCTTGCTGCTAAATCCTGGAACGGCGAAGTTAAGCGTAGTGGCTACACTGTTTTCGAAGCTGTGATTAAATACGATCTCAGGGAAAGCCGCAGTAAGACTCAATACCAGTTGTTGTCTGTATTGTTCAAGTTTCTCAGCAGTCGAAAAACAGGAGTTGTCATGGTCGAGTAGCATTTCGAAGATCACATTGAGGGCGGCAAGTCCAGGTAGGTTTTCTGTGCCTGAACGTAATCCGCCCTCCTGACCGCCACCTGCGATAAAGGGAGTGAAAGGAGCAGAGTCGCGAATATAGATGAAACCAATGCCTTTGGGGGCATAGAGTTTGTGGCCGCTAAATGGGGCGTAGTCGATACTGGTTTCGCTCAGCTTTAGCGGACGCTTCCCCAGAGCCTGAACGCAATCAACCATCCAGAATATATCGGTATTGTGACTACGAATCGTCTGTTCGAGCCGCTTGAGATCTTGATATACACCGGTTTCGTTATTGACGGCCATGGTACAGATCATCAAGGCATTAGGGACTTCGCGTGCGATGAATTCTAGATCTAAGTTACCTAATGAATCGACGGGAATGGATTTAATCTCGGCATTGAGGCCTAAGATACTATTCCAATGTTCCAGTGAGTTTGGTACGGCTTTGTGCTCGGTGGCACCATAAAGAATTGTGTATTGTTTTCCTAGTTCGATATTTTCTCTGGCCTTGATAAGAGCAGACAGAATACCGGTTTGAATCCCTTCGGTAGCGCCACTGGTGAAGATGAGTTTACCTTGGCCTGTCCCCAGTAATACCTTAGCTCGCTGTCTGGTTTGCTCCATCAAGTTCTTGGCTTGAAGACCTGTGATATGGCTGCTACTTGGATTACCAAACAATTCTTCCATCGCTTTCAATGCAGCTTGTGCAGCTTGGGGAAGTACAGGTGTTGTGGCGTTAGCATCTAGGTAGATCTGGCTTAAATGGGCTACTTGACTCATAAGGGCACTCGTCTTGTTGTTTGTTTTTTCGTTATACAAGTGCTCAATAAATAACATTTATATAACTATTTAATATATGTAATTCGATGTGGTTATATTAGCAGTTTAGCTTAAATGATCAAGATCACGTTTTTAGTTTTTTTAAGTACTGGAAGTATTGATTGATGAGCCCCTATTGGAGCTCATTATCTCAGCAATGTCTGTGATCTCTTGCTGGTTTAGTGTTGGAATTTGGCCTTGACCGTTTCGATCAAGCTATTCCATTGGGAATGAGGTTATCACGACTTCTACGCCCGTAGAGGCGAGCTTTCAAACTCCGCCTTACCGGCTAGTCCTGCGGTGATCACAGTGTCGTTATTAAACTGTACAGCTTTGATGTCTCGTAGGGATTCGGGTGAAATCGCCGTTTAAGTTATATTTTTACTTTTATTACGACTTTACGTACTCGTTGAGGCGATGTGCTAGTACCGGGCATATGCATGTCTTGGGGGAAGAAAATGGCAAACATGCCGGCTTTAAATGGGATAAAAGCAGCTTCACTTTTATTGTTCTCATAATCGAATTCGGCGTAATCATGCTTGGCAAAGTAGGGTTTTGAGGGTGTCTGTTCTGCTAACGGAAGGTAGCCGAACTCCTCTTCACCACTCACCACATATTGCACGTCGATATACTGCTGGTGGACCTCAAAGGGTTCAACTTCTCTGGGTTTAGTCTCGTAGTCATTGACGATAACGAAGAGGTTTTTACCATCGAGTTCATAGTTACCGATATCCACTTTGGTGAAGTCTGTCTCGGCTAAATGAGCTAAAGCTGCTGCTATTCGTGGGCTGATATGTGAGTAAAGGTCTTTGTTATTTAAGGTGTCGACGATCATATTGGACTCTGACTAGTTTGCTATTTATGGCACGAGTTTAGCGTTCATGCCATTTTATACAAGAGCAGTAATAAATCAGAGCACAGGAGAGTCATGGTTTAGATAAATAAAGGACTTAAGGTGCTAGCGCCAAGTATTTAGCGTCTATTTATTAGGTATTAGGTATTAGGTATTAGGCAAGATTTTATCTCAAAAGGAATATTTCGTTTCTCGAAAGCCACTTTCAGTTGTTTAGTTATTTTTGACTTAGGCTTTAGTGGAAAACTTATCTTGCCCTTGGTGGCGTGGATATACAGCTGGTCACCGAGTAAACGTACCGAGTTGATCTCATCATATTTGACTGACAGGTTTTTTGCTGGCCCCCAATCACTCTCTAGAGAAAGCTTAATAAATTTAACTGAATTAGCGGTAAATTGTATCTGTTGTTGCCAGATAAAATATATCCAACTGATGCAGGTGCAGATAAACAGTAGCGGCACTACAAGATCCCAGCCTGAGTCGAAAGAGCTGACCTTAATAATGTATGATATGTAGGCCGTTGAGACAATTCCTATGATCATGCATAGGGTTTTGAAGGGGCGAATCTTGGTGTCTTCCATCTTTGATATTCCTTATCAAGAGTTTTCTATCCTATAAGCTATATTAGCGCCTCTATTTTAAAAAGTTAACTTTTGTTAAATAATGTCACATAAATATTTTTTGGAGTAATTGATTTGCCTGCATTGCGCTTCCTCGCGGGACCGACCGCATACCAAAAGATCGAACAGAGAGGTCTTAAACCTGAGTTATTTTCTCAACTGCTGGCGGCATCCGGTGGTCCTAAATGGATTGGCATAGCCGGGCTAGATAAATATCTGTTTGGTGAGTTTTTTAGAGATAGAAAAGAGCCTCTGCACACCTTAGGTGCTTCGTCTGGCGCATGGCGATTGGCCTGTTTAGCTCAGGATAATCCTTTATCTGCTTATGCCCGCTTAGAGGAGCTATATATAGGCCAAAGATATGATATTAAGCCGACTGCCCAAGATGTATCGGATCAGGTTAAGGTAATTATTAGTGGTCTGCTGGGTGATGAGGCGGGGCGAGATATCGTCGGACATCAGATAATCAAGAGTCATTTTTTAGCATGCCGAGGGAAACATCTAAACCGTTTATCGAGCAGGCTAGCATTAGGCTTAGGTCTCGCTACCACGGCGACGGCAAACCTGATTAGCCGCCGCTCGCTAGGGTTTAATTTTGAGCGGTTTCTATTTAGTTCGTTTGATGCAAGTTCTCCCTTCAATACGCTTAACGATCTTCCCAGTAAGCATATAGGCTTGAGTGAAGATAATATTGCTCAGGTATTATTAGCTACTGGGTCTATTCCTTGGGTGCTGGCACCAGTCACCGATATCTCCGGAGCGCCGCGGGGGCATTATTATGATGGTGGCATCACAGATTACCATTTCGATTTGCCGCTTTCACATGCTGAAGGCCTGACAATCTACCCTCATTTCTATTCTAGAATTACTCCTGGCTGGTTCGATAAATCTTTGCCTTGGCGCAAGGCGAAAACGAACTATCACAATGCACTGATAGTGGTGCCCAGTGATGAGTATCTAGCCTCTTTACCCTATGGGAAATTACCCGATCGTAGTGATTTTAAATATCTCTGCAGCGAGGAAAGAATGGCATATTGGCATAGGACTATCACTATGAGTGAGGTGTTAGCGGATGAGTTTGCTGAGGTGATGGCTCGGGGGGCTATTATGGACCGTCTCGAGCCTTTCTATTAACTTCGCCATACTCTATTGCAACAAATACTGGCTAATATGTGTCTAATACAGTGAAGGAATAGTCTAGCTTGAGTGCCGTAAATAGTGTTGGGATTAGGCAACAAAAACTGACTTTAGCCTTACTTTGTATTCATAAAGGCTCAAACTTGTTCAATTAGCAGTTAATTCTGCAACTGCTACACTTTAGGAATATTGCCTTGGCAGTTTCCAAATTCGAGAGAGACAGCGCTTTTTGTCAGTCACTTAGCCTTAGGCAGGAGGTTACGATGCGAACACAGGAGATGGCGTTAATCACGCGTGATGCCGTGTTATTGCCCGATGGCAGACTCGAAATTAGAATCGTGGGCCCAGCATATTTAAAGGTGATTGCGGATGTGCTTAAAGGTAAGTATCCATTAGCTTTCGGGATGTTGCTGCCCAACGGTAAGCCTCCCTGTTATCCCAATGCCACTCAGTGTGAAATCATCGATTTCAACCTACTCGATGATGATTCATTAGGCATAGTTCTGGAAGGAAAGCAGAGAGTGAAGGTGTTATCTGCGGCTCAGAAAAGTGATGGTGTGTGGATATCTAAAACCTTGCCTGGTAGTAATTGGTGCGAAGAGCCAATAAGAGGAGAGTTTGAATTGATCAGTGCAGCTTTAGAGCAGTTTTATGAAGTGAATCCTGATCTATTTGGCCTCTATTCCAATCTACATCTCGATGATGCGACCTGGGTCAGCCAGCGTTGGCTCGAGGTGCTTCCCTTGTATAGCAAAGATAAGCAAGTTTTGTTGAATCAACCCGATTGCCACAAGACCATGAACTTCGTGCTTGAGCTGATCAAATCGCACGCGGACTAATGTGCGAGGCCGCTGCGCTTCGAGAACGTTTCGCGTCAAGAGCGTTCGCAAGCTCACTTCTAGGACGCCAACAAGTTGGCTGCGAGCTAAAAGCAAAAGCTTTTCATCTTCTGACTTTTCTTTTCCTCGCAGTCGCAAAGCGACGTCCTCGGAGGCGCTTCTCAGCCGTTCTAGCAGGGTGAAACCCGTCCTCGGAAGCGTTTCATAGCCGAACTCGCATTTTCGTAGCAGCTTTTCTGCTAAAATCCCCCTGTCTTTATGCTGATCTTACTAGAGTTAACATGCCTTCATCCGTTCGTGCCTCTCAGGCTTCCTATGTGGTACTTCCTGAAAATGTGACCGATAAACCGACCGTACTGAGCTTTCTTGTCGAACGTTTCGAACAGGTTGGAAGTGAGATTTGGCGAGAGCGTATTATTGATGGCAAGGTGCATTGGCAAGATGGCTCTCTTATCGAGTTAGGCACAGCTTTCAAACCCAGAGCGCGAGTCTATTATTACCGTGAGGTCAAGTCTGAGGCTAAGGTGCCCTTCGAGGAGAAGATTCTCTACCGGGATGAGCAGATCATATTAGCCTTTAAACCTCACTTTTTGGCGCTTCACCCCAGTGGTAATTTCGTTAATGAGTGTCTAGTTAATCGATTACGGCTTAAAACCGGTATTGAGACACTAGTGCCCGCTCACAGGCTAGACAGAGCGACGGCGGGTATAGTGCTTATGGTCCTCAATCCCGAGGCACGTACTCAGTATCACGATCTGTTTAAGAATCATCAAATAACCAAAGAATATCAAGCGTTAGCTATATTAACTCCCGAGCTGTTGGCTCGCTATCAAGCTGGTGACTTGGTGCTTCCGATCCATTGGACGGTGAAAAACTGCATGGTGAAAGGTGAGCCATCCTTTACTATGAAAGTGGTCGAGGGAGAGCCTAATACCCATTCAGAGATCAGCTTGATTCAGGTGATAAATGAAATAGGTGTTTTTGACTTATCTCCTATTACGGGACGCACTCATCAGCTAAGAGTACATATGCAAAGTTTAGGCATGCCCATACTCAATGATACTTGCTATCCAAATTTACAGCCTAAGTCTGCTGATGACTATGCCCGTCCATTAAAACTAGTGGCTAAGCGATTGAAGTTTAACGATCCTCTGACTTCGCAGCCCCATGATATTCAGGTCGACGGGATCACATACCTATTGAAATGACTTTTTGAGTTTACTTTCTCTCCTTCTCCCTCTGCCTTCTCTCATTTATCAGTTTGATTAATCCTTGTTCATCTCGGTTGTACGTCACCTGCTACTGAAATAAAATGCTGCACCTATCACGATTTTGTAGCTAATAAAACCACAAAATCGATACAAGAGAAAATAATAAACTTCACTTGTTGGTTTTTTGGTGTTTGGTTGTCGGTAGCGTTGGTATTTTGTTGTAAAGGTGTTCTCTAGTGAGCCTAAATATGGCTTGGTTATCTATGCTTAGATTTGTAGTAAAAATTTATTAGAAGTAGGCGGTATTTTATGTTGGTCAAGGGAAAGAGTAATGAAGAAGATCTAGACCAGGAGGTATTACTCTGGTTAGGTCAGGAACAACCTAAATTGCCCGACTCCAGATTTGAATATTTCAGTTCATCGAGTGAAATTTTTGTTGAGAAATTAACGCCAGATTTAATCGTGTTGTCTATGCAAGATGAAGCACAAGATGAAGTGCTGATGACATTACGCCATCATGAGTTAACCTCTCATTGTCTGATCTTAGTTTTGCAGGAGAGTGTGCTATCTCCTTACCTTGCTAACGGGATATGGAATGAAGACTATGACCAGCAGTATCAAACGTATAAGTCTCGGAGGCAGCAGGTCAAACTGCGCTATTTTGATGATATTGCTTATAAGTTACTGGTATATCTTTGGTTACATCCAGAGTTCACTCTAACGCCTCACAGTGTTCCCTCCACTAGAACGCTATTTAATTACCCCTTACTTAGTTCCTGGGAAATGGCCCCCGAAGAGAGCTTTTCTTGGTTGATATCACTGCAACGTAAAGGTTGGATTGAGTCGAGCAGATTAATTAATCGAGTTCGTTTTTGTGATGCTTGCCAATCAGGCCACCTTAACTACATAGATACTTGCCCTCAATGCCAAAGCATTGAGATTGAAATGCAGTCAAGCTTACATTGTTTTAATTGTGGCCATATAGGCAAGCAGGATAGTTTTAAGAAGCAGCTAGGGCTTTCGTGTCCTAATTGTTTGCAAGACCTGCGTCATATTGGTGTCGATTATGACAGGCCCATTGAAAATCAGCACTGTAGCAGCTGCGACTCTCTTTTTATTGAAGCCAATGTGGAGGCCGAGTGCCTACATTGCAAGATTCATAATAAGCTGTCTGATCTGCAAGTGCGTAATATTTATGATTATTGTCTTGAAACGGGTGGCAGGCGTCTGGTTCGTCAGGGAAAAGATCAAGGGCTATTTGCCTTGGTACCTGGCGATGCTATGACCAATACTCAGTTCGATTGGTTGATCAATTGGCAGAACCAGTTAGCCATTCGTCATGGACATGATCATACGATAGTGTCGCTTCAAATGTTAAACCTCAATGAGTTTCTTACCCAAGAAGGAGAAGCTAAGGGATTCGCTCATCTCGATGCGTTGCTGGAAAGGATCCGCAGTACAATTCGTACCACTGATGCGTGCACCTACTCGACTGAGCATGGCCTACTCTTGTTCTTGCCATTCACTGAAGTAGATCAAATTAAGGTTATCTATAGCAAGATTTTTGAGCTGAAAAGTAGACTGACGGCCTCTAATATTGAGGTTAAGGTTAGGGCTATCGCATTACCCGATAAAAATTGGGGTGATGATGTTCAGGCATGGTTAACTGACAAGTTAGCGAGTGCGGAACCACTCTGATGCTAAGTGAGTTTAATACAGTCAGCTATATTGCATTGGATATCTGGTATCAGCTGGGAGAACACTTAGTCTTCTTTGTTTGGCTTATTCCTTTAGTGCTTATGTATGAGATGCCTCTGATGATCATTGTCGTAGGAGGCATCCTACGTTGGTATTACAGCACTTTTATGATTCCACCTAAAACGTCATTGTTTAAGCCTAAGGTGACTTGTGTCATCACTTGCTATGCCGAAGGAGATGCAGTTAAGTCGACCATAGACTCTTTTGTCGAGCAGACCTACGATGGAGAGATTGAGATCATCGCAGTCGTAGATGGTGCGGTGCAAAATGCCGATACCTATCGCGTGGCGATGGCCTGCGCGAAGGCTTGTAAGACTGAAAAACGTAAGGTTATCGTGTTGCCTAAATGGCAACGGGGGGGAGGGTCTCCACGCTTAATGCCGGTTTAAGCATGGCATCGGGGGAGATTGTTATCAATGCCGATGCAGACACATCATTTGATAATGATATGGTCAACCAAGTTGTCCCTTACTTTGAAGATCCTAACGTGCCAGCCTTAGGCGGGGCGCTCAGAGTTCGAAATATCAATGAGTCTATCTGGACTCGTATGCAGTCTATTGAATACTTGATCTCCATGCAGGGAGGAAAAACCGGGCTGGCTCAGTGGAACTTTCTTAACAATATTTCTGGTGCATTCGGTGTGTTCAGACGAGAGTTTCTGATGCAGATTGGAGGTTGGGATACTCATACGGCTGAAGATCTCGATTTGACAGTTAGAATTAAGCAGTATTTCAAGCGACACCCGAACTGGAAGATCCCATTTGCTACCTTAGCGATTGGCCATACGGATGCCCCTGCGGATCTCAAAACCTTAGTGATGCAAAGATTGCGCTGGGATGGTGATCTCTTGTTTCTATACTTCCGTAAACATTGGCCGGCATTCACGCCTAAATTGTTAGGCTGGGGCACTTTCTTATTCACCTTATTCTATGGTTTCTTACAAAATGTCTTGATGCCTTTCATAATAGTGCTCTACGGCGCAGGCATTATCTTGCTTTATCCGTGGCAATTTATTGCGTCAATATCCGCTGTTATATATAGCCTCTATTTCGGGTGTTAGTGTTTTTCTACCTCTTGGTGTTGTTGGCTATCTCAGAACGGGTGAAGCAAGATTTAAGGCTCGCACTCTGGCTTCCCCTGTATCCCTTTTATGCACTTTTCATGCGTCTGGTTTGTTTGTTCGCCTTGATCAATGAGCTGGTCAGACGTTCACATGAAGAAAGTTCCATGGCCCCATGGTGGGTGCTCAAACGAGGACGAAAATTTTGAATCATAAGTTATTAATTAGAGCCACAAGACAGAGAATCAAGCAGGAATATTGAGATGAAAGTAAACTACCAAGCGACACCTAAAGCTGAAAAACCCGATGTGGATAATGGCGTCGAGGTTAAGTATTCGGGGGCTAAACGGGGCGGCTTTAAATTTAGATGGTACTTGCTGCTGTTTCTGGTGATATCTCCTGTGCTCTTGGTGAGCTGGATATTGGCAAAGCCGTATATATTCGTACTCGCTCCGGGAATTATCACCGCCGAGCCATTGGAGATGAGGGCGCCCAGTAAAGGAATGGTACAAAGTGTGGCAGACCAGGTGACACCTGAAGTTGAGAAAGGCAGTGATTTACTGGTGATAGCAGATCCGGAATTAGATGCCCAAGTGGCAGAGCTTACACGGCAGTTATTCGAAATAGAAGGAAAAGCATCCTTCGATGGTGAGCCTGTGTTGCTAAGACTACGCCGACGTATCGAAGTGGCTCAGGATGGGGTAAAACGCCAAGATGAATTACTTGTCACCTATAAAAATTTTCAGAAGCGAGGAGTCGTGCCAACCTCTGATATGGCCATGGTTATGCAAGCCAATACGGCGTCTAAAATGGCATTAGAACAAGCTAAGGTCGACCTGTTACATGAGCTTGAACGACAACATATCCAGGCTATCGCTGGCGTGGTCACTCAAACCCGCAACCAACTTAAGTCCCAACTTGCCAGGCTAAAGTCGAAACAATCGGGGATGAAGATAATGGCTCCGTTTACCGGGAGGATAGAAGACATTTTGGTACAGGTTGGTGAACAGGTAGATGAGAACCAGCCCCTGTTGTGGCTAACGGGTAGAGATAAGCCTGTGGTAGTGGCTTATCTGGATCCTAAGTATCTCGAATACGTAGATATTGGCCAACAGGCAACAATTAAGCTGCCAAACGGGCAAAATATCAGGGGTATGATTGAAGAACCTACTGAGCTGGTGACTAAGATACCTAAGCAACTTTCTGGCCCCTTCGATGGTGAGAAGGCTGCATTAAAAGTGACGCTCACTTTAGATGAAACTTTGCCTTTTGCGGTTGAGGGTGTACCTGTTTCGGTCAGTTTCGATTATAAATGGCCATTCCAGTAATTGCATAAGATATTCAATCGTTGTTTTTTGTATCGATTCACTCTATGCTGGATTTGTTACGTGAAGGTTATTGTATAAGGGAGTGGCTAGGGAGTGACACTAAGATTATGTTCCCAATAAATATATAGCCTCAGTATGCGGTTGAGGTTTAGACCTCTGCCTGTCGCTCTTGTTTAGTGGTATGTAAGCAAAAACTAGAAAGGATAATAATAATGACTAAATCGACCCTGATCTCAATCACATTAGTCGCAGCCGCCGTTGTGGCTGCAATAGGTTACCAAAGCTTCAGTTCTGAGCCTGAATCAGCTGAGGCGGCTTCTCCTCAAGATGTAACAAGATCTCCAGTTGCACAACAAGCTAAGCCAGTAGCGCCAGTTTCTATGAGTGCGCCAAAGGCAGTGACTCAAGCTTCAATGACGGCGCAATCAGCAGCTGAGAAAGAGAGCGGGTCCGACGCGACAGATTTTGTGGCGAGTCCTGATACTGCACCTTCAGCAATTAATGACCCTAGCTATCCTCCACGTCAAGCCCCGAACGCAACCCGGGCCCCGAGATCGGCACCCAATGCCAACCCTGAGTATGCCCATCACCCAAGACCTGGCACCGAGCAGCCTGTCTCTGCACCTGTGAGCATGCCGTCTCAGGCTCCAGTTAAATAAGCCGATAGCTAGTCTTTTCTTGGTGCGTCGAAATGGGTTTCACTCATGTCGGCATGCAGTACGCCTATCTTAGTCGGCGCGCCATTCTTAGCTAAATTTAGTAAGCCTATGCCACTCTGATTCATCAAGCGCTTACTGTGTTCGCCATTGGGGCGTCTGCCACGAATAGACATGCGCTTACGCTTAGTCAAAAAGTTGAGCGGTGAGAAGTGGCCGTATAGCCAGCCATTGAGCTTGTCGAAGATAGGGATTAACTTTTCCGGAAACTGGTTCTTAAGGCCACTGCAGGTGATCTGGTAAATTTGGGGGCCAGCCTTTCTGAAGCGAATGCGAATGTCATAGGCAAATGAGTAATGTACGTCGCCAGACAGGATGACGAATTGCTCCGGTGTTTTCCTGTGCTGAAAAATACTTAGTAGGGTATTAGCAGTCCCCGGATGAGCCATCCAGTTTTCGGCATCGACCAGTAGAGAACCACCCAGCATAGTCGCTGTACGCTGTATCGTCTCGATAAGCTTCACTCCGAACATGGGCGCCGCCGAGACTATGATGACATTGTTCTGACCAACCAACTCATGTTGGAACTCCATCAAGGCTTCCCAGTCCATTAATCCAGACGGCTTAGCCAGATTTGATTCGCTGCGCCAGCGATGGGTCCGTGTGTCTAACACCACTATTTTCGGCGAAGTATTTAAGCTGTAATGCCAGTGGTCAAACTTGAGAAGTTTATCGATCAATAGATCGTGCTTGTCTGTATCGGGCTTAGAGAAAAAAGCATCGATTAGCGGGGTTATCTCAGTTTTAAACTTCTGCGGTGCATTACCTAATCCCTGAAACAGGGCATAGCCGATAAGTGCGTTGCCTATAATGCGTTTAGAGAAGGGGTGGCCGTAGGCGGCTTCCTCCCACTTGGCAGTGAGGTTCCAATCATCGGTTACGTCGTGATCATCGAAGATCATATAGGTCGGCAGATGTGCCATTAAGCGTCTGACCTGATGCAGTCCGGCCTTAAATTCCAGTAGATGCAGCCACTCTTTTTCCCAGCGAAGCTTATTTAGAGCAGACAGACCCGCGACCTCTTTAGGAATATCGATCTGCTCCCAAAGCTCGGGAGACCATGTCAGTAGATAAAGCGCCATGATCTCACCCAGAGAAATCAGATGATTCTCGGCTAACGATGAGGTGAAGATAGGATGATTGATATACCAGCGCCTAAGGGCCGTTTTCGCCTGATATTGGGTCTTCGGCAACAGGTTTTTATGTCGCTGATACAGGGCTGCTGGATGATAACTGATATCAGAGCTTTCGCTGAGGGCTGCACCAGAGAACTGCTCTTGGGGTAATCCTAATAGTTGAATCACTTGGCCTATGGCATAGATCATGGGTCCGGCAATGTCATCGACATAGACCTGATCGCCGCTAAGCATCAAGAGCGACGGCCTGGCTTCAACACTGAGATCTTGGCTTAGTCTGGTATCGGCAGCGACTAAGGCATCACCGCTATGATGATGGGGGTTACGACAGGAGCCGTGCAGCATGTTATCTATCTCAGGCTTGATAACAAACTTAGGGGTGATCTTATTCGCATAGTTAAGCTGGGCGATTTTTTCAAACAGTGCGCCATGTTGGCTATCTTCAAGTCTGTATTCAATTGCCGAATTTACCGCTAGCAGTTCGTTCTGATTAACCTGGATTAGATATTGCCAGGCACGTTTACCGAGCCGAATTTCATGACGCTGTTCATTCCCTAGAATTAACTTCTCCTCGCCTAGATGCAAGGTCAGCTCATTCATAGGTGCCGAGCTGACGAACCACAGGGTGAAATTATCTTGGTCGCAATGACGAAGTGTTGGACCTGCAAGGACTAAGGGGAGTTCAGCGGGCATATTCAGTATGGATCCCAGACGCAATTTATGAGTTCACAGATTAAACAAAAGCCATGGATTTGCAAAATATTAATCGTCTTTTTCTTAACGATCGTAACCAAGATTTGAGTTGTCGATGAAGTATGTAATCATTGCACGCTCTGGGATTCTTGTGGTTATGATCTGTATATGGATATTTGTGCTAAATCTTATTGGCGTGGGCTAGGTAAATGGGCGCTTGTTTCTGTGTCTTTGTTAAGTTCCTCTGCTTGGGCCGATATCGGTGATACCCCTGTTATAGGCGGTGTATTTAATGCCAGTGAGATAATGAGAGATCAGATTGTATCTTCACTCAGCTATTCTACTAAGTTGACGCGAGATATAGCCCTGTTCACTATTGGCGGCGTGTCACTCGATGCTTATATTTTAACGCTTCCTCTGGATAAAAAAGTCAAAGCTAGGGTAATAGCCCAACTTAGCGATCCTAGCTATGCGATTCCTCTTGGTCATTTCCTCTATAGTTTTTACGACAGATATACCGGCCTGAGTAGCGAAGATGAATTTAAACAGCATTTGGCTAGTGTCTATGGTGCAGATCAGCTTAAAAAGTTCGAGCACAGTCTCTACCATTTTGCTGCCTCGCCGACAAAAAATAAGACTGCCGATAGAGTAAAGGAGGAAAGCTCCTCTTCGGCTGACCAAAGCCTAACTAAACAAGAATCGGCTAAGCAGGGCAATACCCAAGCCCAAGGTATAAAAGCCGACCGTCAGTTTATCGCATCTATGGTGACCATATATGATGCCCTGGTCGATATCGGTATGTGGCAGGATACGGATGCTGTGCCTGCTAAATATACCTATCTCACTCGGAGTGCTGCCGATTTACACTTAGTCGATAAGATACAGCCCATTATCATAGAGATCATGTCCCAGGCTGTGGCTGGCATGGATGAAGGTGAGATGCAAAGCTCAGTATTCGCCATCATAGAAGATGATAAGCCGCAGAATAGGGGCAAGGTTAATAATAAGGCTCAGGCTCTAACCATCACTCTGATTGATTTTGTGCGGTTAAATGTCCTTAAGGCTTATCGTCAGTTTGTGTTTAAAAAGGAGCGTGAGCAGGCGTTAAATGCCTGGATGCAAGATACCTTCGATGATAACAGTGATGTCTTGATTGGCTTTTTAGAATCACAGCAGCAGCGTCGATACTCGGTGCAGGTGACGGTCGATGGCCTGCAACAAAGTTTGGTAGAAGGCCTGGTGGATCAATCTAAGCCATTTATTCACCGTGCGTATCAGATGCATCTACAGGGAGCCGATGTTAAGCCTAAGGGAGAGGCGACTAAGCAGCCTGAACATGAGCAGCAGGTTAAGTTTATGGCCGTGCTTGCCGAGGGTGAATATCGCGATCAACATTATCTACCCTTCTTCAAACGCCTGTATCGGGAGCATCCTAGGTCTATTACTCAGGTAGGTATCTCTTCTACGCCGACAATCAGTGTGCGAAACCTGCCGATCATCAAGACCGGGGCCAAGGTCTCCGGCGAGGGAGGTACGGGGATCCCCAATTTCCATTTCGTCGATCGCCAGCAAGATCGGGCCTATTACTTCTTTGGCAACGATGCCCTGCAACTGGATCGCCTCATGGAGAGTCATGGGGTGAGAACCATGTTCGATCGTTTAGCTTATCTGATCACGCTCAACTGTAACGGCCAATATGATTGGAATGCACATACCAGCTACGATGGCTTAGTCAATCTAGGTTTCGGTGAGGCCCAGCGTGATTATGGCGAGAAGCGCTGTATTAGGGAGTTGCAGGAGCGGGCTAAGGTCGAGGTGAAACTAAGGGAGTTTCGAGCCGAGATAATTGAGGATATTCGCGGTTATCAAGGTATCTTCTTCCTTGATGTGTTCACTAAATTAACCAAGAAGTGGAAGATTGAGCAGGCCATCTCGAAGCTTGCCAAACTCGATGGTCTAGGAATGCCGGATCATACCTTGATCTATAACCCCTGGCCTGATCACTTCGCTCATTTCACCGGGCCTTTCAGTGACGAGATTATCATGCCAACCGGGGAGCTAAATCGACTGGATTTCTGGTTAGGTCAGACAGAACAGGTCTATAAAGATGCGGGGATTTACGATCAAACCTTGTGGGGGATGGCAGGAGATCATGGACTTACTCCGGTTTTTTATGCGTTGAATCCCGAGAGGCAAGTATTTGATAATTTGTCTAGGAAACTGGGTTATCCCCTCCTGGTAAAGAAAATATCTTCCGATGAGGGTGAAGGACCGAAAATCACCAATGCCCTTAATTACGCGAGTAACAAAGGCTTAGATGTGGTTGTGGCTTCTACTGCTGGCGGCAACATGATGATGGACTTCTTCAACGCTAAATCTGGCTGGGAAATTCAACCTGTTTATAACGATTTGACTCACTGGCTGCCCATTAATGCCGCCAAAGTAACGGATACTTTGGATATAGTTACAGAGACGGCAAACAGCCTGTCTGAGTCTCTGGATTATATGGTGCTGAGGGAGCGTCAATGTAATTCGGCTGGCTGCCAGGTGCGTTTAGTTGGCCATCGCGATGGTGTTCGGCTCGATGAGCTGGTGGAGCGTAGGGGAGATAAGCTGCTCTATATTAGCTTAACGGGCAAGCCAGCTAGATTACTGGATACTCAGAAGTTAAATTCGTATCGACAAACTCCCTCTCAAGCTGATATTGAGCACTTTTCTGAGTTAATTAACTTATGTATCACTCAGGCGAAAGCCGATGATGTGAATTCATGGTGCACAGTTGAGCAGTGGCGCGACTTGACTCGTTTCACTCCTCGCCCCGACTCGGTGAATCAGATTGCCAGGTTATACGATGAAGATCATGCTGGTACGATTAACCTGTTTCCCAAGGCTGGCATAGGCTACAACACTAAGGTGCCCGGTCGTCATGCCGGAGAGGACTTCTCTGAGAAGGATGCTTTCATCGGCTTCTGGGGTACTCCCATAGGGCCCAATGTCAGCACGCTCAAGATAGAGGAGAATGGCTCGCTGGCGCCGACCTTGTATGAATACCTGACCGGAGAGCAGGTGATACCGGGAGAGAATGGCTGGGGTTATAAGTCATTATTAAATAAGTTAGACATTTAACATTAATCTCGGTTAAACCTTTGTGAGAGCGGCTGGGGTTATAAGTCACAATTAAACTAAATAAGCTAGATATTCAACATTAATCTCGGTTAAACCTTTGTGAGAGAGGCTGGGGTTATAAGTCACAATTAAACTGAATAAGTTAGACATTCAACATTAATCTTAATTAAGCCTTGGTGTAAATCCATGTGCTTCCTACTTGAAAATCATTACACTGAGCCAATCTGTAAAATACAACGATAGGTATGGGGATAAGATGGCTAAAATCATGATAACTGGCGCGACAGGTTTGTTGGGACGGGCGGTAAAGGCTCAGATTGAGTCAAGCCAAGTTCATCAAGTTATCGCCACCGGTTTTAGCCGGGTTCAAGCTGGTATATACAAGTTAGATCTTACCCAGTCTGAAAGAGTCGATGAGTTTATTGGCCATCATCAACCCGATGTGATTGTGCACTGCGCCGCAGAGCGTCGCCCGGATGTTTCTGAGCAAGATCCAGAAGCGGCACTGGCCTTGAACTTAGGGGCGACAAAGGCATTGGCCGAGTCGGCAAGAAAGCATGGCACTTGGGTCATCTATATTTCTACCGATTATGTGTTCGATGGTACAGCGCCAAATTATGCAGAGTCCGATAAGCCAAATCCGGTCAACTTCTACGGTGAATCTAAATGGCTGGGTGAGCAAGCATTGCTGGAAACCTCTAAGGGCTTTGCCGTACTGAGACTGCCTATTCTTTATGGGCAGGTTGAGAAGGTATCGGAATCCGCCATCTTGATATTGCTTAATCAGTTAATGGATAAGCAGACTCAAGAGGTAGATCATTGGGCGGTGCGCAGTCCCACTTCGACACAAGATATTGCCCTAGCTATCGAGAAGATGATCGAGTTAAACATTTCTAAGTTTGACCTGTCTGGTATCTATCATTTCAGCGGCAAAGAGACCATGAGTAAGTACCAGATGTTATTGGCCATAGGTGAGGTCTTGGGTCTGGATGTTAATCATCTGGTGCCAGTGAGTGAGCCTGCCGATAGTGCAAAACGTCCTAAAGATTGCAGCTTAAATTGTGACAGGCTGGCTCTACTGGGAATAAGTTCACAAGTTGATTTCAAGTCCGGTGTCTTCGATGCCTTGAAGGCGTCCACTGCTGCGCTATCGGCTATTGGTTTGAATCTAGATTAATGATTTTTCTATGAAGTCTTCAAATAGTGATACTCAATCACTGCCATCTAAGGTGCGTTATGCCTAAGAGCCTAGTGCCGCATATCAAAGCTTCGGATCAGTTAGCCTTCCTGCGTATCTTAGGTTTCGTGCTTAAGCTAGGCTTGACCTTTTTTGCTGCCGAGACCTTTGGTTTGTCTATCTTCAGTCCGGCGTTGAATTATGCCTTGCTGTTAGAGGCCGCTTATCTGACGGTCACGTTCGCGATCAGGCAACCCCTGATGTCGAAGGACTCTGGGTTATTTGTCGCTTTGCTGCTCGATACAGCCTTCTGGATCACTTGGCTTTATTTCTCCGGCGGTGCCACTAACGCTTTTATCTCACTTTTGTTGCTCCCCATTGCCATAGCTGCGGTGATCTTGCCTCGTTGGGCGCCCTGGACGCTGACCTTCATCTCGACACTTGCCTATAGCTTGATGTTATATGCTGTGCCGGAGAGTCAGATGCAGCACCATGGTATGGACATGAGTTCTCACTATTTAGGCATGTGGTTTAACTTCGTTATTTCATCTTTAGTGCTGACGACAAGTGTGGCCTTTATTGCTAAGCGTATGCGAAAGCAGGATGCGGAACTGGCTTATATGAGAGAGGCTCAGCTTAGGCAAGAGAGACTGTTAGCACTAGGTACTGCATCTGCCCAGATGGCTCATCAGCTAGCGACTCCCTTATCCAGCTTACGTTTACTGGTGGACGAGGTCTCGGAAGAGCTTGGCGCAGACAACCAAGCCGTAGAAGAGATGGAGGCCGCGCTGTTTAGATGCGAACGAACCTTAACCGATCTGCGGCTGGCTACGGAATCCATCAGAGAGCAAAAACAAGTTGAAGCTCAGGTGAGCGACCTGGTTGCCATGCTTAGACAGCAACTGACATTGTTGATGCCTCAACTTAAACTTGAGTTACTTGTCGATGTCGAAGTTCAAGATTCTCATATTCAAACTGATACCAGCCTGTTGCCCGCGCTTTTATCCTTGGTAGAAAATGCCTCTCGAGCCAGCGAAGAAAAAACAACAGAGCAAAGAGTTAGCATCGAGTTTGCGCTTGAGCCGCACAGCTTAAACCTAAGGATCAGAGTTCGAGACTACGGCGACGGGATCCCAAAAGGCTTAATGTCTCAATTGGGTCATAAGTTAATTGAGAGTCCTTCAGGTATGGGCATGGCCTTAATGTTAAGCCATGCCAGCTTCGAGCGGCTAGGGGGAACCTTGATTTTAGGTTCTCATCAAGAGGGTGGAGCAGTGGCAGAAGTCATACTGCCGGTAATCGGGTCGTAATTAATGCTGAATCAGAGTCGAATTTTGTGGGGCTTAAGTGGTTGAAATTAACAAGCTATTAATCATTGAAGATGATTTGGCCTTTGCAGGTGTGCTGGCCAGACGACTCTCTCGTCATGGGTTCGAGTGTCAGCAAGCCCATGATGCGACTCAGGGATTGCTGCTGGCCAGACAGTTTCAACCTAGCCATATTCTGCTAGATATGAAACTTGCCGAAGATAATGGTTTGGTTTTGATCGAGCCTTTAAGGCTGTATCTACCTAATGTACTTATGGTGTTACTCACTGGGTATGCCAGTATTGCCACAGCCGTCGAGGCCATTCGTATGGGCGCAGACAATTACCTGTCAAAACCCGTCGATACGCAGACCTTGCTTAATGCGCTTAACGCGACACCCGTGGTTATGGCGATTTCGGCTATTGATGAAGAGCCTCTCAACCCCAAGCGGCTGGAGTGGGAGCATATTCAGCAGGTGCTCAATGCCAACAAGGGCAATGTTTCCGCTACAGCCCGGCAGTTGGGGATGCATAGGCGTACTTTACAACGAAAATTATTGAAAAAACCGGTATCGGTTTAAACGGGTTAGTCTGTTTTTTATTCGTATCAGTAAATCCACTGATTTCTTCTAGGATTATAGCGTGTTTCGCTGTAGCTTTATCTTAATGACAGCTTGTATATAGAGGGTCGCATAAGATGACTCATAGTTCAGTATTCGAAACCGATAAGTTCCTACTCGACAACCCAAACGATCTTATCTCTATCGAAAAATGGCAAAAAACGGTTAACTTACTGGCCAAGCTTTTCGATGCGCCGGCTGGTTTCTTGGTGCAACATACTTCTGCTGGTTTTCAGGTGGCCATTGCCAGTGAGCAAGCATCTAACCCTTATCCTGCTGGCGTGGTGATAGAGCCTGAGGTGAATATTTTCTGCCGCAAGTATAGTCGAGACTGGCGAAGAGCTATACGTCTCTAATGCCCAGATAGATCCCGGCTGGGACACCAATCCTGAAGTATATAAGGATGGTTTCACGTCCTATCTTGGGGTGCCGGTCTTTTGGCCTAATGGTAAAGTGTTTGGCACCTTCTGCGTGATGGATTTTAAGCAGACCGATTATCAAGAGACTTATCTTGAGCTTATTCGCCATCTGAAAGATATTCTCGAGGCGGATCTGTCCATGCTAGGCCTGTATGAACAGATGCAGAAGCTGGCCATCACAGACCCTCTGTGCGGCATCAATAATCGGCGAGGATTTTCTGTGTTAGCCGAGCAAAGGATCAGGCTGGCACAGCGTACTCAAGGTCGCTTAGGCTTGCTCTATATCGATGTAGATGACTTTAAATCCATCAATGACCGCTACGGTCATAATGTCGGTGATGACGTGCTGCAACATTTGGCTAGTACGCTAGAGGAATGTGTAAGGCATACAGATGTGATTGGCAGGATGGGGGGCGATGAGTTTGTTGCTCTGGTGGTTATGGAACAAGACGATGATCTACATAAGATAGAGCAGCGGATAATAAAAGGAATCGTAGCCGGAGCCGCGAATGTAGGCTTGCCTGAGTATGCCGTTTCCATCGGTCATGTGGAAATGGGTTTACAACTAGACCTGATGTCTATGCTCGATAGTGCCGATAAAGAGATGTTGATCCGTAAACAACAAAAGACTCAATGAAGGCTTAGTAATCATGTCTGGCAGTATTTGATGTTTGTACTTGTGTTTGAAAATAAAAAATCCCCGAGGATATGTCGCTGTAAAACGAGAATCGCTCGGGGAGGGAAAGTGCAGTGGAACCCCCTAAAATAAACAAAGCTTATAGAGCTTAGGAACTAGGCCTAAGCTCCCTAATTTAAAGCTTAAAACCTGTATTCTCCCGTCAACCAAGCGTTCATGCCTGTGCCTGGCATACGTTCGCCCGCCATTAAATCACCACCCATAACCCGGTTATAACCGGCTAAGTGATCTTCATATTCAGTATCGAACAGGTTATTTACCCCAGCCTTGACCATCCAGCTGTCTGCATCATAGGCAAGAGACAGATTCATCAGGCCATAACCCGCAGTGGTTTCTTCAAATTGTGTCTCTGATACCTTGTTCTGAGCGCTGACGCCCTGGCCTTCGACTCTTGCTAGCCAGTTACCATTTTGGTAATTCAATCCCAGAATGACCTTAGGCGGGGAGATACGATAGAGGTTATCGTCGATATCACGGCGCTCGCCACTGACATAACTGGCATTCATATCCAGACTCCAGCTGTCGCCAAGTTGGTAAGTCGCAGTGAGGTCCATGCCAAACAGCTGGGCATCGACATTGGCAAACTGCATTGGATTGTCATCTCCCATCATCTGCGCCGCCATGATCACTGCCGGATCTGTTGCAGCAACACCTTGAATATAATCGTCGATACGGTGTAAGAAGACACGTGGGCTGAAGCTGAAGTCGCCACTGGCGTAATCTGCGCCCACTTCGATTTGATAGGCCGTTTCTAAATCCAGATCCATCTGGCCGACATAGGTGCGGCCGTCGGCCAAGCCGCCGGTTGATTGCATCGGCACCCAGAGGTATCTCTGTTGGTAGCTGGCGCTGGCTTGTTTACGGGCCAAGCCTAAGATCCAGCTCAGCTCACTGTTCACTTGATAGCGACCGTTAAGAACCAGATCGACACCTGTTTGAGATTGAGAGCGGTCGGCATTGTTATATCTGTCCATCAATATCTTAATCGCTGGCATGCTACCCGCCATTGAGTGCTCAACTTCATCGGCATCTGTGCTGTAGTGCTTAATCCGCGCACCCAATTGCCAATTCCACTGGCCGATATCTTGCTGCCACTGAGCAAAGGCACTGTAGGTATCATCCTTCACACCATTGAAGTTATCGACATGGAACATGGCCATAGTCGGGTCGGTGATCACTGAATTATGCTCACTAAGCTGAGTATCGATACCGAATAGCCAGGCGTCTTTACCTATAGATATTTGGCCGTCGAAGCTGGTGCTATCGGCGCTGTTGTATCTGGCATTCATGGTCGGCATCTTCATGCGCTGGCTGAAGTTATCCATGCCATGTGTTGCATCGCTGTAGGCTAAGTGCCAGTTCAGCTCCCAGTTTGAGATATCGTGTACGCCTTCAAGCTTGACCCTGTCACTACGGATAAAATCGATATCCATAGGCAGAGCCGGAGTGCCTGCTTCGCTGGTTTCAACGTGCTGGTAGCCTATGGCAATAGATTCATCATCTGAGCCCGATGCTCCTAAGTTAAAGCGGTACTGACCGCCAAACATCTGCTTGTCGTATGTCGTTGGCGAGATCTCGCTGCCATTGCCTGAGATGGTGTTGTCATTGCCTTTAAGTATGTCGCCATAAACCAGTAGGGCATGATCTTGGTTACCGATATTGGCCTTAGCACCTAAATGACCGCGTTGGCCATTATCTTGATATTGCGCCGCGACTTTACCACTGACTTCATTGAAACTGGCTTGAGACTCTATGACCTTGACACTGCCGCCTATGGTGTTGGTACCAGCTGACACAGGCGCTATGCCTCGCGTCATCTCAAGGCGTTCACTGTTGACTAAGCTGGCATAACTTAGCGGAGTATCCATGGCATTAGGGCCGGCGCTGGCTAAGGTAACACCATTGACTTGGGTATTGACCCTGTCGCCATAGAGCCCGCGATACTGGGCTATGCCCGTTAGCGGGCCATTGCCATTGACGGCGGCGCCGGGTAGTTTTTCCAGTAGGCCGCTAATATCGGCCTTAGGCGATGTTGCATCGGCCACAACCGAACTGTAACTGCCTTGGTGATGGCCGGTGACTTCGATAACTTCGAAGTCACCGTCATCGGCGAAAGCCTGAGAAGAGGAGAATATAGCTGAAAAGATCGAGAGTGAGATAAATGATAAGCGCAAGGTCATAGTATTCGTCTTAGTGTATAGAGTATGTAGTTTTATGTGACCATCTTGGTTCGCGGCGGATTGTGCCTGTCAAGTTAGCGACTGACAAAGGCTAATAGCCAAACTGCGACAAGCTGTCGCAGGGGGAGTTAAATAAGTGGCAGGTTTACAGGCGTATAAAGATAGGGACTAGTTAGTTAACAGGGGGTAGGTGCGGGAAAATGCATCAATGCGTTCGATGATAAAGTCTATGGTTTTACGAATTTTCAATCTTGGATAATCGGTCTGCAGATACACCAGTTGAAGTGGGATTGCCTCGGCCAGCTGATCGGGAAAGAGTAATACCAGTCTGCCCTGATGCACATCCATGGCAACATCCAACCAACTCTTATAGGCAATGCCTTCACCGGCTAATGCCCAGTCACGAATGACGGCGCCATCATTACTGCTCTTATTGCCTCTGACATGAGCCTCATAGCTTTCTCCCTTATGGCTGAATCGCCACTTATTCCAAGGTTCACCACCTCGATTGAGGATCAATATTTTATGTTGATTGAGTTCATTCGGGTGTTTGGGTATTCCGCTCTTGGCGAGGTAATCCGGGGAGGCTATGGCGACCCTATGGGTCATGGCTAGCTGACGGCGTTTAAGGTTTGAGTCTTCAAGTTGTCCATATCTAAGCGCCAGATGCAGGTTCTGGTTGATGAGATCTGACATATGATCGCCAAAGAAGAGGGTGAGGGTCAGATCAGGAGCCTGATTGGCAAAATCATCCAGCCAGCCACGGATGAGATTCCGCCCTAGATCTGAGGGCAAGGCGATACGTATCTCTCCTTTTAGCTCCCCTCGGTTATCCGCCAAGGCCGCATTTGCACCTTCCAGTAACTCTAGGGCTTGACGGCCTGTCTCGATAAATACTTGTCCTTCCTGGGTTAGTTTCATCGAGCGGGTAGAGCGGGAGAATAGCTGACAATCGATCTGCTTCTCCAGTCGTTGCAGTGCTGCGCTGGCCGCTGCGGGCGTCATGCCTAGCTCGCGACCGGCTGCCGAGATGCTGTGAAGATCGGCAATTCTGATGGCTAGATGAAGATCTTTGAGGTGATACATATCAAATATTTTTTGAAAATGATTTTAATAATAGCCTAATTATCAAAAAATGATACGGGTTATATACTGGGCCTAAGTTTTTCAGGTTGAGAGTTTCTCCCTGAAATCTGCCCACTTTTACTCAGCATAAGGTTTTATCATGAAGCTATTTACTCCCTACTCAAATGGTCGGTTCGATTTGGGAAATCGTATGGTGATGGCACCTATGACGCGCTCGAGGACCACTCAGCCTGGCAATATACCCAATGAGATGATGGCTGAATATTATGCCCAGCGAGCTTCGGCTGGCTTAATCATCACAGAGGCAACTCAGATCTCTGATGATAGCCAGGGCTATTCATTCACGCCTGGAGTCTATACCCATGAGCAGATCCAAGGTTGGCGCAAGGTTACTTCTGCGGTGCATCAGGCGGGAGGTACCATTTTCAATCAACTATGGCATGTGGGTCGGGTGTCTCATCCTGTTTTTCAGCAGGGACTGGCACCGATAGCCCCATCGGCGATTAAGCCAACGGATACTCAGGTCTGGATTGTCGATGAAGCCCATCCTCAAGGACAGATGATCGATTGTCAGACCCCTAGAGAGATGACTCAATCAGATATAGATAGGGTTGTTAATGACTTTGCCGATAGCGCGGCTAAGGCCATAGATGCAGGCTTCGACGGGGTAGAGATTCACGCTGGAAATGGTTATCTCATCGATCAGTTTTTACGAACCAACTCTAACAAGAGAGCAGATGAATATGGTGGTTCGCCCTTAAAGCGTATTCAGTTTTTACTGGATATTGTTCGCGCCGTCAGTGCAAAGATCGGCTCTGACAAAGTGGGTGTTAGATTGGCCCCGTTTGTGACCTTTAAAGATATGGGTTGCCCGGAAATTGTAGAAACCATTTTATTGGCAGCAGAGTCCCTAGGTCAGCAGGGGATTGCTTATGTACATCTTTCTGAAGCGGACTGGGACGATGCACCACAGATCCCTGAGAGCTTTCGTATCAAGCTAAGACAAGTTTTCAATGGCACTATTATTGTGGCGGGCCGTTATGATGTTGAGCGTGCCAGCGCAGTAATTGAAAAAGGTTATGCCGACCTTATTGCATTTGGCCGTTCATTTATCGCCAATCCAGACTTGCCTTACCGTTTGTCTAACCAACTGCCGTTGGCTGATTTCGATAAGGGCCCTCTGTTTGGCGGCGGCGCAGAAGGTTATATCGATTATCCCGAATATCAAGTGAATGCTTAAAGTGGAGGAGCTTGCTGAGTTTGTACAAGCAGGCATCAGTGAATAGCGATATTAAGTCATTGCCGAGTCGCATTTACCAGCTCGGCAATGTTGTGCACCGCAAGCTTCTTCATCATCTTAGCGCGATGTACTTCTATGGTACGTAAGGATAAAAATAGCTTTTCTGAGATCTGCTTGTTGGTTTTTCCTTGAGTCAGTAAGTACAGCACTTGGTGCTCTCTTGGGGAGAGCGTCATCATTTTTTGCTTCAGAGCTTGTTCGTTGAAGGTACGCTGGCTGTAGGTAAATGCTTTATTGATGGCCTCGGCTAAGGCTGTACCTGGCACGGGTTTCTGAAAAAAATCACAAGCTCCCTTGCGAAATGCATCCACGGCCATGGGCATGTCACCATGCCCAGTGAGAAAAATGATTCCCAGTGGACTGTCTACTTCTAGTAATTTTCTTTGTACTTCCTGCCCGGTAATTTCAGGCATTCGGCTATCAAGAATAACGCAGCCTGCTTGTTCCAGCTCGACCTCTTTAAGAAATTGAGTGCCGCTGCTAAACCCCGTTACCTTGTAATTGAACTGGCAAAGCATAAAGCTCAGGGAATCTAAGATCGCAGTATCGTCATCTACTAGGTAAATTGGAAGAGAGAGATTATTTTGCGTCATCACTAGGAGCCTGATTCTCTATTGTGAGGATAGGCTTTAGGTTAGCCCTATGACGTGCTTGTCTCAATTGTTCCATGCCAGTTTAGGAGGGAGATCACTAAAACACGTTTTAAGCTGTGAATATTTGAGTCCGCATCTCATTAATCCTTATGGCTTTGGATTATCTTTGCTGGAGAATCACTGTTGGACTCTTATAAATGCTCCTGTCGATCCGTTTTGCTATTTTTTGTCTCTCCCTTGTTTGTTTTTCCATTGCTGCTCAAGAGGAAGTGCCGCCCACTCATGCAGGGGAGTATATAGAGGTTTTTAAGGTAGGTGTGCTCGCTAATCATGGCGTGCAGAAAGGGGTGGAGCGTTGGCAGGAGACCATGGATTATTTAAGTGAACAGGTTTCTGGCACTCGCTTCGAGGTCGTGCCCGTCGACTTTGATGAGATGAGTCGTCAGTTACTGAGTCATGAAATCCAATTTATCGTGACCAATCCAGGTCAATACCTGAACCTTAGTGGACACTTTCCGCTTTCATGGCTGGCGACGATGAAGAGTGTCAAGCATCAACAAACCACTTTTGCTATCGGCTCAACCATTATTGTGCGAGCCGATAGTCAGATATATACCCTCAAAGATCTGCAAGGCAAGCACATAGTTGCCAGCGATCCTCAAGCCTTGGGAGGATATCAGGCGGCTATTGGCCTATTTCATAAAATGGGCTACACCCCCGAAAGTTTTTTTGGCTCTATGCGTTTCTTAGGGTTTCCTTTAGAGCCCATCGTTTATCAGGTCAGGGACAGAACCGTTGATGCTGCAATCACACCATTTTGTACTCTCGAAGAGATGATTGATGAGGGCATGGTTAATAAGGCTGACTTCAGGGTGATCCACCCGACTAAACCTGAGGGCTGTGATTGTCTTGTGAGTACTCAGTTATATCCTAATTGGTCTTTTGCTTCTGCCGATACGGTTTCGCCGAAGATCACCCAAGAGATTGCTCAGGCGCTCTATGATCTTCCCGCAGACCATATCGCAGCCATTACGGCAAAAAACTCAGGTTGGACGGCGCCAATTAGCCAGTTCAAAGTGATACAGCTATTTAAAGAGTTGCAACTAAAGCTGCCACCTCCACCGTTACATGAAACAGTTTTGAAGTGGATGGAGCGTAACAAGGAGTGGGGGATTTCCCTATTACTGCTGTTTATCGTGTCTACCATCTATCACCTTTGGCTCGAGTATAAATTCAGAGAGAAGAGTGAATACCTGGTAGAGACCGAGCGACAGTTAAAAGATAAAGCCTTACAAGTGGAGCGCATGCAAAGTGCCGCTATTTTGGGTGAGATTGGCTCGGGTCTCGCCCATGAACTTAATCAGCCAATAGCGGCAATCACTCAGTATAGTGAAGGCGGAATGATGTGGCTGAACAGTAGAGGCGATGGGGACTCTGAGCTCTATGAATTACTGGCTAAGGTAAATGCTCAGTCTATTCGAGCTGGCGCCGTGGTGCACAGAATGAGAAGCCTGTTGAAGCGGCGTAAGACTCATGCCGAAGCCCTTAATTTAATTGACGTAGTTAATAACTCCTTGGTTCTTTTTCGGCGTGAATTTGATAGCCAGAGTATGACGCTAACTCAGGAAACATCTGGCTCAGTGTACCCGATTAAAGGTGATGAGGTGGGACTAAGCCAGGTTTTAGTCAATGTTATCAAGAACAGCCTAGATGCAATGAGTGATATAAACAGAGTGGATAAACAGATCTGTGTTCTACTCGACTTTGAGGAAACTAAAATTAGCCTGCGAGTGATAGATAATGGTCCGGGCTTACAAGGTGAAGCAAGTGAACTGATGGCATCATTCTGCTCCACTAAAGATGATGGACTAGGCCTAGGACTCGCCATCTGTAAAGATGTTATCAATCAACATAAAGGTGAGTTTACAATAGAAAATAATAGTCGGCATAAGGGGTCGCCATGGGAGCAAGGTTGCGTAGTGACCATCATGCTACCCAGAGAAATAAAGGAATAAATATGGGTTTGAAACGGAGCTTTTCTAAGGGGCGACTTTTAGTTGTACTGTTAATATTAGTGTTTTTAGCTGGCTACGGGTTAGCAAGTTTTCAAGGGAAAAGGCTGCAAATAACTAAGGAGTTAGATAGCTTTCACAGGGAGATATTAATCGCTTTTCGTTTGCTCGACCAGTACAGCGGCCAGTGTGATGTTCAGAAACATATCAATTTTTCAGATTATATTGCCCATGCAAATGACAAGTATGCTTTAGTGCTTAATAAGGCGAATGGCTTTCCTTATTACCTTGACTCATCAAGTTTTAGTTCAAGAGGTAGAAGCTAAGGCCCTGGCTCAAAGGGTTGCACAAACCATGCTAACTGACGGGTTTGTTGTTGCCGGTGAGGTGAGTGATTTTAATATTGATAATGGTACGACTTATATCGTGCTCGGTATGGATGAGGATGGTTGGGCTGGGGTGTCGGTCGCGATGGCTGAGATACGTCCCTTGGTGGTGTTGAATCTGCTACAGTATTCTGAAATAAACAAGGTTCATTTTGGCCGTAAGTCGGAATAACATGGCTAAATACAGATAGATAAAGGGGCCATGTGGTCCCTTCATAATATGCTAGTTCTCTATTTTCATACTCTAAAAGTTTCTGCTCGTGCTTCCCCACAAGAATCTGCCCGACGATAACTCACACTTTCTTACTTGCTTCGCCAAATACACCTGCGTCGGATCTCATTCATTCCGCCTATGTGGTTTACCACAATACCCTTACTTCTATTATGGATTAATAATGGTCCTAAGCCCCGGGTAAAGAGGGGATAAATACTGTGATTAGTGAGTGTTTCATCTGCAGAGCAGGTGAAGGAGAAAACCATGATTAAGCTTGATAGGCGTAATTTTATTAAGGGAGCTGGGGCGGGAGGTGCATCCTGTGCCTTGGCGACTATGCTGCCAGGAACTTTGGCTGCTCTGGAAAGTGCACCACTTAAAGGAGTTGGCAAAGAGGTCGCGAGTATCTGTGAGATGTGCTCGACTCGTTGTCCTATTTCGGCGCGAGTCGTTAACGGTAAGAATGTTTTTATTACAGGTAACAAGGCGGCTAAACCTTTCGGTGGAAAGGTGTGTGCCAGAGGCGGCGCAGGCCATAGCTTACTCTATGATCCTCAGCGTATCGTTAGCCCTCTCAAACGTGTTGGTGAGCGCGGCGAAGGAAAATGGGCCGAGATAAGCTGGGATGAAGCCTATCAGACCATAGCTAAAAAATTGAATGAAATTAAGCGTGATCATGGTGCGGAGTCCGTTGCTTTTTCATCAAAATCGGGCTCACTGTCGGGTCACCTGTTCCACTTAGGTAAAGCTTTCGGCTCGCCTAATCATTTTACTCACGCTTCCACCTGTCCCGGTGGCTATGTTGTCGCGGCTAAAGCCATGTTCGGCACTAAGGTTAAGCGAGACTTGGGTAACTCTAAATATATTATCAACTTCGGCCATAACCTCTATGAAGGGATCAATATGTCCGAAACTCGTGCCATGATGGATGCGCAGATGGAGAAGGGCACCAAATTAGTGGTTTTTGAGCCTCGTTTCTCAATCGTTGCCGATAAGGCCGATGAGTGGTTTGCGATTAAGCCCGGTACCGATGTCAGTGTAGCCTTAGCCCTGTGTCATGTATTGATTGAAGATGGCCTTTATGACAAGGAGTTTATCGAGCGTTATGTTGAAGGCTTCGATGAATTTGCTAAAGAGGTTAAGGCGTACACGCCCGAGTGGGCCGCAGCCATTAGTGATGTCCCCGCCGCCGACATTCGCCGTATCGCCCATGAATATGCCTCCCATGCGCCCCATGCTGTGGTCGATTTTGGTCACCGAGCCACCTTTACTACCGAAGAATTCGATATGCGCCGCGCCTTGTTTGCCGCTAATGTATTGATCGGCAACATCGAGCGAAAAGGCGGTTTATATCTGGGGAAAAAAGCTAAAACCTATAATAAGTTTGCCGGTGAAACGGTTGCTCCAATTTTGGGAAAACCTGGTGTAGAGGGCATGCCAAAGCCAACGGCTAAGCGTATCGATCAGGTTGATGAGCAATACGCCATGATGTGGTCATCGGGTGGAATATATCAGACGATTTTGGATGCCACATTAGAGGCTAAACCCTACCAGTTAAAAGCTTGGGTGATGAGCCGTACTAACCCGATGCAGACCATGACAGATAGAGCGCGTGTAGTTGAAACCCTAAAGAAACTCGACTTGGTGGTGTGCTGTGATGTCTATATCAGTGAGACTGCCGCATACGCCGACATTATCCTTCCCGAATCGACCTACCTTGAACGCGACGAGGAGATAGCCGATAAGTCTGGCAAGAACCCTGCTTACTATGTGCGTCAACGTGTGGTTGAGACCATAGGTCAGACTAAGCCGAGCTGGCAGATTTTCAAAGAGCTTGGTGAACAGATGGGGCTAGGTCAGTTCTTCCCCTGGCAGAGCATGGAAACCTTGCAAATGTTGCAGCTTAATCGTGACACCAGCGAGCTTAGGCGTATCAAAGAGCAAGGTTATGTGAGTTACGGTAAGCCATTAATGCTCAGAGAGCCTGAGATGGTCAGCGCCTTTGCCCAAACCTATAGCAATGCTAAGCCGGTGGATGAAGATGGCACCTATGGCAGTCAACTTAAGTTCAAGACTCCAAGCGGTAAGATTGAGCTGAGCTCGAAAAAAGTTGAGGGCATGGCACCTGGTCGTGGTGTGATCAAATACCGTGAGGTGGATCTTAAGCAAGACGACGAGCTCTACTTTATTCAAGGCAAGGTGGCCATTCATACCAATGGCGCAACCCACAATGTTCCTATGCTGGCGAACTTGATGTCCGATAACGCCATTTGGGTGCACCCGCTAACGGCAGGAAAGCTGGGGATCAGTGCTGGTGATGCGATACGTATCACCAGTAGCGTTGGTAGCGAAGAGGGGACGGCCTTAGTCACTCCCGGTATTCGTCAAGATACGGTATTTGCTTACATGGGCTTTGGTTCTAAAAATAAAGAGCTGGTACGCGCAACAGGTAAAGGGGTGCATTGCGGTAACTTGTTACCACATAAGACAGCCCCGGTTTGTGGCATGAATATTCACACCACTGGCGTCAAGCTTGCGAAGATTTAGTAGGAGTTAAAAAATGTCTAAGCGACTCATAATGATACATGACGAAAATAAGTGTATCGGCTGCCAGGCTTGTAACATAGCTTGTCGCAGTGAAAATGGCACCCCAGATGAGGTGACCCGACTTCAAGTCAGAGTAGAGGGGCCATTTGGTGATGCGCCCAATCTACACTTCAAGTACAACCGTGTCTCTTGTCAGCAGTGTGAAGATGCACCTTGCGTCAAGGTCTGCCCGACGGGTGCGGCCTATGTTGGCGAAGACGGCCTAGTCTCAATCAAGGCCGAAAAATGCGTTGGCTGTATGTACTGTGTTGCAGCTTGCCCTTACAAGGTTCGTTTTATGAACCCGGAGACTAAAGTCGCCGATAAGTGCAACTTCTGTAAGGAGACCCGCCTCGCTAAAGGTGAGCTACCTGCCTGTGTGACAGCTTGTCCAACCGATGCCTTGATCTTCGGCGATGCCAACGATCCTAGCAGCGAAGTTGTCAAAATACTTAACACTAAACCTAGCTACCAAGATAAGACACACCTTGGCACAAAACCGAGACTCTATCGTATTCCGACTAAGAGAGGGGGATCCAGTCATGAACAATATCTGGGGCGATATGGCGCAATATGATCCGGTTACCTGGAATTGGATCATCGCAATTTATCTATTTATGGCAGGCTTATCTGCCGGCAGTATCTTAATTGGTATTGGACTGCGCTGGTATCGCAGTGAAGACGATAGAAAAAGTACCAAAGAGAGCGCTATTTTAAAGGCGGCCGCAATCATCAGTCCGATTGCGATCAGTTTAGGTTTAGCCTGTCTGGTATTCGATTTGACCAAACCGTTTCATTTTTGGTTGATCTTGATTAACTACAACTTCGAGTCGGTGATGGCGTTGGGCGTGCTAGCCCTGTTAGCTTACTCACCCTTGGGTATTGCATATGCCTTAATTGTGCTGCGTGATGAGCTACCTAGGTGGAAATTGGGTTTCCTACTGCCAGTGGCTCAGGTGCTAATGCCATTTAGAAAGGCGATTGAGGTATTGTTGTTTATCTTAGCTATCGGAGTCGGCGCTTATACTGGTTTCCTTATCTCGGCAATGAACGCTTATCCCATGCTTAACACGGCCGTACTGCCTGCACTCTTCCTGGTTTCTGGTCTGTCAGCGGGGGCTGCAGCCAACTTAGTTGTGGCACTGCTGATGTTCAATGTCGATAGTCACGATAAAGAGCTCAGTAAGATGCATAGATTAGAGCTACCAGTGATGGCAATCGAGATGATGTTCCTGTTTATGCTGTTTTGCGCGCTCTACTTCAAAGGTGGCGCAGCAGCACTAGCGTTAGCATCGCTCACAACTGGTGTGTGGGCTAGTGTGTTTTGGATAGGCGTGGTAGGTATTGGCTTTGGTATTCCCCTGCTATCGATGCTGATGCCAGCATCTAGCCGCCACACCAAAACTGCAATGATTATGGTGGCCTGTAGTGGCTTGACTGGCGTGTTGGCACTAAGACATTTTATTATCTACGCAGGACAAAGTTACATCTATTAGGTGGGCGCTAATGTGCCGCTTATGGTGTTAGTTCATTGTTAGTTCATTGTTAGCTTATAGCTTGATGATGGACATCGAAGCCCAGATGTAATGTCTGGGCTTTTTTGTTCATTGGGCTATAGGCATTGGAGGGTGATGTTTGAAGTGAAAATTCATTGTTATCTAGACATAATGACTCCCACTAGGTGCTAGCCTCCAAGCTTTGGTCTCTTTTTATATTTTCTAGATCTACAATACTTCTATGTTGGTAAGCATATGTTTGTATGTCTTGATTGACATGCCTAAATGTACATATCTGATATTTTTATGAGTCATCGGAACTCGACGATAAGAAGCGTCAGAGCTGATAAAATTTGTCCGTTTCCCTTTATTTGAGAAAGCAAATAGCTGTCCCTTAATGTTTCTATCACCAGTGACAGGATTCGGCTCACCCACTTTGATTACATTGCCATGGGGGTACTCAAAGGCATAATAAACACTCATGTCTCTTCCTCCTCACTTTCTTTCATTTACTCCAAAGGCCTGCTGCTTCGCAGCGGCTTTGGGTAATTGGGTTTTGATTCTTCTGTAGGGTTTGAATACGCTTTACCCGCTCACATTCCCATCTACTGACGGGATAGGTTTTATCCCAGGAATTCATCAGTTGTCTTTGCTGTTTACTCATGGCGTATTTAGGATAAGTAGTATCCATATACATATAGGTTCTGGCAATGCGGCCTCTTGCACTCACCGGAGGCTCTGATTTTCTGTTGTCTATCTTCATCTGGCATGATCCAAATTCACTTACAACACTTGGCAGTAGGGTAAAGTTGTAATTTGAACGCATGGCATTCACTGCGCCTATGGCTGGGAACAGGTTGAACATGTCGGCTTGCATATATCTATATTGGCTATTCACTTTCTCCGCACATTTACGGCCTTTGAATGATTTCCCCTTACTATCGACACACAGGGTATTGCCATCGCGCCATTCACTGTAAGCACGACCAAAATTTTCAGCTGGCACTATGTGTTCCCACTCAACTCTTTTAGCTCGTTTGATATGCTTTGAGGTGGTGAAGCCTTGGGGCGGGGAGATTTTCTTCTTGGTATTGAAACTTGCACCACAATAGATGGTTTCTCTGTGGTCTTGATAAACCTGACGTTCAAGCATCTTCTTAGCTTTGCTGAAAGACTGGTTAGTGCCATTGCCATCATATGCTAAGGCTAAGTTGGTCACACTCATAAGCGCGACAACACACGCGACAGATTTGATATTCAATTAATTTCTCTTTGTAGTTATGTATGAAGAAGACGAGTCATTCATCATTTGGGCTGAGGCTCGATGAATTAAGTGAGGAAAGCTGAAAAGGAAACGCTCTAATCTATTAAGAGAAGAGCGGCTCAATGCAGGAAAATATACAATCTGGAGTAATCATGAGCCCCACTACAAACCTAAAGGTATTCTCCCTCAATCAAAGGAGGGTATTGTTTCTACAGGGTAATCTTGTTGACTGAAGTGGAGTGAACTGGTGGTTATCATTTTGCACTAGTTGTTTAGGTTTTGATTCACTCGAATCGGTGAAGACCAGATTTGAGATTTGGGCTTATTTTGTATATTAGATTACGGGTATTTCGCTTATTTTTAACGTTAATTGTCCAAGGCCTGCGGGCGAAGATGTATTGATATTCTACTTATACGGTGAGTGAAGTATCGCTTCTGCATACTAAAGATGCATGGATTATGAATTATCCCTTAGGCATGGAATATGTTTAAAGAGGAATGAAGGGCTGTAGTTAATGAGCTTGTTGCATCTTATATAGCCAAGTCGAAGTGATAATTTTTTTGAAATTTGGCTAAATGAAATCCACCTAAAAGATACTTCAAATTTATTATCTGACAAGTTCAAACCCTGAACTCTTAGGTATTTTTAATCTCTGGCTCAGATACGTTTATTACAATGGATTACTTTGTTGTTTCTTTCAAAAAAAGTCAGCTGTTAAAAGAGGGTTTTGTTATCAAGGATAAATCTATGTCTAAGCCTAAGCCTAAAGCTAAGTCTGAGTCGACTCGCCGTATGCCTTGGGTTTCTATCGGTGTCATCACATCCATAGTGATCATTATTTGGCTGTTGTTAATGGCGATGCCTAAAGGTTTTAAGGCGACACATGAGCAAATAGGCACAGGCAAGCCTGCTCTAGTGTTTGTCTATAATCCCAGTCTTACAGTGAGTGGCAGTCAGACAGAACAAATGAATGAAGCTCGCGACTATCTTAGTGATCATCTTGACGATCAAGTGTTCTTTCTCGTCGCTCAAGTGGGCAGCCCTGAGGGCGACCAACTGATCGCTAAACATCGCGCTAGACCAGCGGAGCTTTTACTCTTTGATCCATCTGGTAGCCTGATTAAAAGGCAGTATGCTTTAAAAAGTGCTAGCGAGCTCATCCAGTGGCTGCGCTAGGTAATGGCTAAATATGAAACAAAGGGTCACAGCTAGTCACCCTTTCGGTGGCAATCATGGTAAATATAGCCGCTAAATTATTTTGTGTTACAGTGCTTGGGTATTTCAAAAACAAGGATGAGTGATGAGTAGTCATCAAGAGATTATAGGGAAAGGGATGCTTAGGTTTATCGTACTTCGTGGTGTGCTGGGCTGGGGAGTGACAACTGCTTTTATTGTGCAGATTATCATGTCACTGACCAGTGATAAGAGCTTCTTTGATGGCTTTATTACGTCACTGATAGCCTTCCCACTAGGAGGTATTCTATACGGGTACGTCACCTGGATGATGATGCTGAACAAGTCTAGACAGTTAAAGTAAGACTAATTCGAAGATAGATTATCCAGATAAATATGGCTACGCCAAATTCACCGTGTCGCAGGCTATAGATAGCTACGAAAGTTCGACCTTCAACATTATCTCCCGATTACCAAAATCTAAATTAGCCATGAAGGTAAGACCTCCAAATCCCCATATGATGGCAATTTAAGGCCAAAGCAAAAAATAAAATTTTAATGTCTCAAATCTGAGACCAGCCTCCATTGTCGACGAGCCGTCTCCAAGATAAACCCAGCTGCTAATCCTGCTGCGGTATTCACCAGCAGGCAGATGGCGGCCGTCGAGAGGATAACGAAGATACAGAAGGGTCTGCCATCGATAAACCGCTTCGACCAGGCGAGTTGTAGGCCCGCTATGGCGAGTAGGCTGCCTAGTAAGGCTAGCGGGATCAGCGATAACATAGCGGCGATGCCTTCTCCCCAAGTGAGGGCGATAAGTAGGCAAGTACTGCCAAATATCGTGGGGGCTATCCAGGTTCTGGCACCGAAGTGGTGCTGAACTGCTAAGCCGCCGGCACCGTGACACATGGCGGTTGCACCGAAAGGGGCAAGGATGAGGTTCATTAAGCCTGAGCTGGTGGCTAAGCGTTTCGGGGTGAAGTTCTCATTGCCATTGACGGTATCCGATGGAAACTTATCTTTCGCCATGGCCGAGGTGGCGATCACCGCGTTAGTCAGGGTGAGTGCTAGCTGGGGCAGTACCAGCAGACCCGCGGCCGAGGTCCACTCGTGAATGTTAGGCCAGCTTAGCTGCCAACTAGTGTCGATACTTAAATTAAAGCTAGGTGCCAGACCACTCGTGTACTGCCATAACATGCCCGATGCTAACACCAGAGGCATTGCCAGATAACGCATCGGTAGGAATCGGCTGGCAAACAGGACGATGAAAGCGGTTATGCCAATAAACCAGGTTTCACCCATCATCTGTCCGCCCATCCAGATAAGTTGTAAACCAATGGCGAGCTGTATGCCGATACTGATAGCGGGAGAGAGCTGCTTCGCCATCCAGCTAATCGCCCCGCTAAAAGCGAGTAGCAGGAGTATGACGCCCATCATCATGCCGCTGGCTTGCAGCATTCCCGGCGTCAGGCCTTGGGCGATAACCAAGGCGGCGATCACTTTCATTGGCTGTACCGGGATAGGACGCCTGTAGTAAAAAGCGGTAAATAGCGCAAACACCCCGAAGCCCATAAAGATCCCCTGAGGAGAGAAATGGTTAAGGGCGATAAGGCCTAAAACGAGTGGTAGAAACGTCCCTAAGTCGGCGAAGGCTCCGCTGAGCTCACCTGAGTATCGATCACATCTGTTAAGAAATGTGCTTTTGCATGTCATATAGCTTGCCGTGAGAAGATAAAACCCTGATTTCTACTAGATATGAATACAATTATAGTGCCAATTCTCACACCTGAATTTTAGGCTCTCAGGGAGCAATTATGGCTATTTGTAACATTGGGGTGGGACAAGTTGACCATAAACTGAGGCGAACTGTATCTAAATGGGTATTTATCTCTATTGGCTAATCAAGACTTATGGCATGGAACAGCCAAGTAAATGATTTGGCTGTCTCTGTTGCTTTTGACATTGCTCGGCCAAATGGGATTGTCTATTTGACACTCGATTGTCGTTTTGACAGTTTTAACTTGTGTCATTGTGACACTTGTTGCGAGTGGTAAATCTATAAAATACTTTAAATATAGTTGGTTACGAAACTGGCTCGGCTTGTGCAATAGGCCATGTAAGTTTAATAATTTAAGTATATTTGAGGTTTCATCATGGCAATTAAGGTCAAGAACAATATTCAATGGGTTGGTCAACGCGATTGGGAAGTACGAGATTTTCATGGTACCGAGTACAAGACAGAAAAGGGCACCAGCTATAATAGTTATCTGATCCGAGAGGAGAAAACAGTATTGATCGATACCGTCGATCATAAATTCAGTCATGAGTTCGTGCAAAACTTAGAGCTGGAGATCGATCTGAAGCAGATCGATTACATTGTCATTAATCACGCCGAAGAAGATCACGCCGGTGCCTTGGCGGTATTGTTGGCTAAAATTCCCGGCACGCCTATTTACTGTACCGAAAATGCCATCGACTCTATCACTGGGCATCATCATCACCCCGAGTGGAATTTCCATACCATTAAAACTGGCGACAGTTTGGATCTGGGCAACGGCAAACAATTGATCTTCATCGAGACCCCTATGCTGCATTGGCCCGATAGCATGATGACTTATATGACGGGGGATGCCGTGCTGTTCAGTAACGATGCTTTCGGTCAGCATTATTGTGACGAGCGCCTGTTTAACGATGAGGTCGATCAGACTGAGCTGATGGATCAATGTCTGCGTTATTACGCCAACATCCTCACCCCATTCAGTCCCTTGGTGACCGCGAAGATCCATGAAGTACTTAGCTTCAACCTACCCGTCGATATGATTGCAACCGCCCACGGCGTGGTGTGGCGTGAGGATGCGACGCAGATTATTCATAAATATCTGGAGTGGGCTGATCAATACCAGGAAGACCGAATTACTATCTTCTATGATTCTATGTCTAACAATACTCGCATGATGGCAGATGCCATAGCTCAAGGGATCTATGAGGTCGATCCCCAGGTTGCGGTGAAAATTTTCAACGTCTCCCGCCACGATAAGAACGAGATTTTGACTAGCTTGTTTAGATCTAAGGGCGTGCTTGTCGGCTCATCGACTATGAACAATGTGATGATGCCCAAGGTGGCCGGTATGTTGGAAGAAATCACAGGTCTGCGCTTTAAGAACAAGAAGGCCGGCGCCTTCGGCAGCTTCGGTTGGAACGGTGGTGCGGTAGACCGTATCCATACCCGTCTGACCGATGCCGGCTTTGAAATCGTTCTGGGATTAAAGACTAAATGGAAACCCGATGGCAAGGCACTGCTGGCATGTCGTGAACATGGTAAAGAGGTGGCGCGTCAGTGGGCTTTACATCCCCTACAAGGGCGAGATACCAAGCGAGACACGCCGGCAGTAAATGATCCTGTGATGCCTGCCAAGCAGCCTGCAGAATCACCCAACCAAGCCGAAGTGGCCAACGTCAGTACTACAGATTTTGCGGGGCAGAGCCTGGTATGCACTGTGTGTCAGTGGGTCTACGATCCGGTATTGGGAGAACCCAACCAAGATGTCGCCCCAGGCACTGAGTGGCAAGATGTACCGGACTATTTTCTCTGTCCCGACTGTAGTTTAGGTAAGACTGTGTTTGAACCCCTCGCCAAAGAGGTGGCGGCATGAGCCTGCCCATAGTGATAATAGGCAGTGGTTTTGCTGCCTATCAGTTGGTGAAGACTCTACGCAGGCAAGATACAGAGCAGGCGATCACAGTGATCACCGCCAACGGTGGTGATGATTATGCCAAACCTGATCTAAGTCATGTGTTCACTAAGGCGCAGTCAGCTAAAGATCTGATTAAGATGAGCGCCGATGAGTTTGCCAATACCTATGGTATTACCCTGTTGAGTCATAGCAGGGTAGAGAGCATAGATGCGACGAAAAAAACGCTGCGCTGTAATGGAGAGTCGATTGCCTATCAGCAACTGATTTTGGCAACCGGAGCCAGAGCTTTTGTGCCCCCTTTCAGGGGGACGCGGTGGGTCGAATCATTACCCTAAATGGCTTGGAGGATTATGCGGCCTCTCAGTCCGAGCTCAAAGAGGCTAAATCTGTGCTGGTGATAGGCGCAGGCCTTATTGGTACCGAGATAGCAATGGATTTGGCCAGCACGGATAAACAGGTGATATTGACCGACAGGGCTGAGGCTTTATTGCCGAGTCTGTTGCCCGATTTTGTCTCCGCACAACTATATCAGTCCTTGGGCAATCAAGGGGTGACGATAGAACTGGGCACCCAAGTTAAAAGTCTGCGACAGGCAGAAGAATCTATCGCTATCAGCCTGGAAAACGGTCAAGACTATCGAGTGGATACCGTGGTGTGCGCTGTGGGCCTGAGGCCCAATATCCGCCTGGCGGCCGAGGCAGGCCTGCAAACTAATCGTGGCATAGTGGTGGATCGTCAATTGCGAACGTCGGATCCCCATATCTTCGCGCTGGGGGACTGCGCCGAAATTGACGGCAACGTGTTGGCTTTTCTGCAGCCGATACTGCTGAGTGCCAATGCGCTGGCAAAAACCTTACTCGGTCAGGCCAGCAATGTGGCGCTGCCGCCTATGATGGTCAAGGTTAAGACCCCGCGTCTCCCCATGCAGTTAAGTGGTAACACCGCCAACGCCGATGCTAACTGGCAGGTGAGCGCAAGCAAGGAGGGGATGACGGCCAGAGCCTTCGATGAAGAGCAGCAAATGATTGGTTTTGTCGTTACCGGCAGTCACATGAAGCAAGGATTCTCCCTGCTACGCGAGCTTCCACCAACATTTTAACTGTTTTAGTTCATACCCAAATAAGCTTAACGCGAACCGGTATCATGGATGATACCGGATTAGAGTTTGATGGGACTCTTCCCTTGTTATGGTTGTTGACGAGTCGCTGCTAATACGATTTCACGCACACAGACGCTTTGAGGTTGCTCGTAAGCAAACAGGGCTGCATCGGCGATAGTTTCAGGTGCGATCACCCCCCCATATCCTCTTTCCAATCTGCATAGCCGGCTTTTATTTCATCGCTGGTGGTATGTGACAGTAGCTCAGTTTCTACGGCCCCTGGCGCTATAGTGACAAGGCGCACATCATCCATGGCCACTTCTTCACGAATGTTTTCGGTCAGTGCGTGTACCGCAAATTTAGTGGCACAGTATGTAGCATGATTAGGGAAGGTTTTACGACCCGCGACCGAGCTGACGTTGATAATAGTCCCTGTTTTTCGTGCTTTCATATCGGCCAATACGGCATGGATACCGTTGAGTACGCCCATAACATTGATGTTGAGCATACGGCTCCACTCGGCTGGATCTTGAGTGTCGGCTTGACCCAGTAACATGACGCCGGCGTTATTAATCAAGCCGCCAACGGGGCCAAACTTTTCAACTGCAGTAGCAATCGCGGTCTTAATAGCTTCACCATCGGTTACATCTAGGCTGATACATAGACTGTTTTCTAACTCTAGGGCTTGCATAGGCTCGACGCGGCGAGCTAATAAAAGTAGTGGATGGCCCTTTGCACTGAATGCCTTTGCCATTGCTGCGCCGATACCTGAAGATGCACCTGTAATTACGATAAGTTCTTTCATCTGTTTATACCTTCTAATCTACTTAAATGAGGGATTGAATCGGCTGGTTATTTGGCTGTTCAATCATGTTGCAAGCATTATAGAGTTAGCGTTATTGTTGATATATACCTTAAAAAGAACATGATTGTTTCCTATAGACTACAAATGGCATAATCTTATCCGTATCTCAAATGTGAGAGCCAAATATGAGAATCGAGTATGAATAAGAGTGAGATAAACCTAGCCGATATCAAGGCGTTCACTGTGATTGCCGGGCAAGGAAGCTTTACTAAGGCGGCCGAGGTGTTGAATTGCTCACGCTCCCATCTCTCTAAGCAATTGACTCATTTAGAATCTTGCCTCGGGGTGACACTTATCACCAGAACGACAAGAGCCCAACGTTTAACCGAGCAGGGGGAGGCTTTCTTTAACCGGTGCCGATCTGCCTTAGAGAGTATTGATCAGGCGGTGGAGATTGCCGTGGACAATGCCCAAAATCTACAGGGAAGCATCAAGATCAACTGTGTGGGTGGCTTTCTCGGCGAGGAGATTGTGGCTAGCCTGGTCAATGACTTTATTGCTAAATACCCAGGGGTCTCAGTAGAGCTGGACTTTAGTAGTCAGCGGGTCGACTTGCTGGTGGATCAGTTTGATCTGGTTTTTCGTATGGGGCAGCTTGAGGATTCCGGGCTTGTAGCTCGTAAGCTAATGGATATTACCAATTTGACCTTAGCGTCCCCTAAATATCTTAGATCCCGTGGTTTTCCGATAGATCCTAAGTCACTAAAATCACACCAATGTATTACCGGTTCAGTCAGTAACTGGTCTTTTTATCATGTCGATAATTGCGAGCATAAACTTGATGTACATATCAATGGCGTGTTTCGCTGTAAGAATGGCAGGGCAATGAAACACAGTGCTTTAGCGGGCAATGGTGTCGTGAGGTTGCCCGAGCTGTATTGCTCTGAAGAACTTAGTCAAGGTGAATTAGTTTCGGTATTTGAAGATTGGCGAGTCGCCGACACTCCCTTTTATCTCCTCTACCATAAAGACAAATTTCAGCCTGCAAGAATAAAAAAGTTTATTTCATTCACTATTAATAATTTTATGAAATATACCAGAGAATAAAACCCCACACAAAATCGAAAAAGATACAAGTGAATCATAATTTGGTTGTTTTGGTTAGATATGGATCGTAGGTGATACTTTTATGAAACAATTGGTTTTTTGATGAGAAATCAAATGCGCTGTTTTAAATGAGTATTATTATTGTTTTGAAGTGGCTATGTTAATGTTTGTAACATTTGAGTTGTTTTTATATTGTTATTTTATTGGTTTTTATTTTAAATGTATCGCGTGGTGATACAATGTGATACAAATGTCTGGTTGTATAGTTAATATTCTCACGGTTATTATCTGCGCCAGTTTAATATATGATCTCATATTAAACTCAATTAGAGAGTGTTCGCTTGTATATGTATATTTAATCTTAATCATTTTTTTATACTGTATCTATACATTCTTACATAAATTACTGGCAGGGAAGTTGACAGTAAAATCAGGACTTCAAAAACAAAAAAGTCACTCATGAAAATTCAACTCGAGAGTCTTATCTCCTTTATCACAGCAGCCGATACAGGTTCATTTAGTGCAGCAGGTAGAAAATTAAAAAAATCCCAGGCTGGTATCAGCTTGTCGATTCAAAATCTGGAAATAGATCTGGGCTTTACCTTGTTTGACAGAAATGGAAAATACCCCTTGCTGACTCAGCAAGGGGAGTTGGTATTGAAAGATGCACGCTTGTTGATGTCTCAATACAGCACTTTTGTCGAGCGTTCTAAATTTATCTCCAGGGTAGAGCAGGTCAAGCTGAGTATAGGCATAGATCCTCTGGTTTGTTGCCAAGAGGTGAAAGACATAATTTTAAGATTTTCAGAGGTTTTTCCTGCAGTTGAGCTAACGATTGTGCAGAGATCTAGCGAGTCTTTAGCTCAAAAACTGGCAGATAAAACACTGGAATTTGCACTCGGGCTATTTGGTCGAGATGTTGAGAAAACCTTTGAAAATATGTCAGCATTCCAGCTGGATAGCTGCTGGGTCGTGTCACCAAGTTATTCACTTGCTCAAAATTTGCAGCATGATGATGTGGATCCCCGAGCTATCAAGATTGATAGAGCCACCTTTAATCAATCCCGTATATTACTGCCCTCAGAAACCCCTTGGCGGGGTTTTATGAGGTGAGTCTGACTAAGAAAATTTGGTATGTGGAAGATATACATACCTTGCTGTCATTTTGTCGCAATGGTTTAGGCATTGCGTTCCTGCCTAGTTTTGTTGTTGCGCACGATCTGGAAAATGGTAGTTTAAATAAGATTTTTCTTGAAAAAGATCAATCCAGAAGTAGAGATTGGAGAAGCTCATTAATTTTTACGGTTGGTCATCAAAAATCACCAGCAGTCGAATGGTTAACTCAACAGTTATTAAATATTTAATAGTTTAAGTTTTATCTAATTAATATTTCCCCTCCATAATAATTAATATTGTTTTGACCTATAACTAAAACTTATAGGACCTATTTTTGTTTTTGTTTTTGTTTTTAATATAATTCAGGCGTTGAACGATTCAACAGACTAATTATTAATTAGACTATATAAATATGATGGAGTTATTTATGAACAAGTTTTACTGCAATACTATGGCTTTTCTTGCGACTTACAAAAAAGATGAGCGCGGCGTAACGGCAATCGAATATGGATTGATCGCTGTAGCTATGGCTGTTGCATTGACTGCTGCTTTTGCTTCCGATGGCAACTTGATGACTGCGTTGAATGCTGCATTTGCATTGATCACAACTAACTTAACAAGCATGACCGCTGGTACTTAATAAGCGCGCCATAGGTTGTTTTGATTGATGCAATTAACCATATTGGCCATAGCTAGTCTGTTATTCGTTTTGACTACTTGTTGTGTCAGTGACATACGTCAACGACGGATCTCGAATTTAAGCTGTCTCGTCGTCTTGGTTATCAGCATCTGGCTAGCCCAGAGTCAGCAGCAATTGGTTGCTGGCCTGCTTCGCGGATGTTTAATATTTTTTTTCAGTTTACTGCTTTTCAAGCTCAGGTGGCTCGCCGCAGGAGACGGAAAGTTGGCCAGCGCCCTGGCGATCGCTTTACCTATAGCATCACTGTCTACGGCGTTAATATTGACTGCTACATTTGGTGGAGTACTGGCTGTTATCTATCTGATTAAATATCGAATTATCCAAAAAATCCCCCGAGGTGAAGATTCCGGTTTGCCCTATGGTATCGCTATTTCCTTAGGTTTTTATATTCCTATCTTGGCTAGTTATTTAGGCGCTACAACTCAATCTTGATACTTGACTGTAACCGTCGTTAACCAGCACTAACAGAACAGTAGAATAATGCTTAATTCTAAATTGATTTTCATTATCGCATTTATTGCGGTATTGACCGGCCTGTATGGCGTGGCAGATAAACTGCTCTCGAGTCCTGAGGCTGTTGTCATGCCTGTTAGTGATGATGAAGCGCCGATAACTTATACCCTGTGGCAAGTGAAAAAAAATATGGAGAAAGGCACATTTTTAACCTTAAGGGATCTTAAAAGAGTGCAGCTAGGGCAGAAGGAGGCGCAAGCATTGGGCTTTAATGCCGATGTCGACCTTAAACTAGATACACAGACATTAACCAATACCGCACTTAATACTGATCAATATCTGCTTCCCGAGCAGCTCAGTCATCCTGGAGATCTAGGCTACCTAAGCTTGATTGCCAGGGAGGGAATGACTCTATATCCATTGACCGTAGCAACAAAAAATCTGATCAACAATTATATTTTGCCCGGTGATGATATTGACATTTTAGTGGTCAGTTCACCTGAGCATAACTTAGCCACAGACACCCATAGAATTGAAGATTTTATAGGGTTGAAGGCATCGTTGTTGATGAGGAAGGTCAGAGTTATCTCAATTGGTGAAAGCGAATCAGGAGGGGCAGCTCCTAAGGTGAAGAGCTCAAATAAGGAGGAGACCCGCATGGTTATCGAAGTGGCTCCCGATGATCTGGCTCGTTTGACTCTGGCCCAGCGCACTATGCATATCGAAGTGCATCCTAGTCAACACTATGGTTCAAATCCTGAGGCCGATGTGAGTGATGTTATTACTAATTACACCGGGGTGGTTGAATTGCGTGGTGCATCTAAGAGTAATGTCGGCGGGATTTTTTAACCATGACTAATCTAGTTAATATGTGTGTGAAGGGCTTGTTATTGGGCCTGTTTTTTTGTAGTAATGCTATGGCGGGTGATAGATTTATTACCTTAAATGATGCCACTAGTGTAGAGATGGATCAGGATATAGGGACTGTTTTCATCAGCCAGCCTGAGATCGCAGATTATAAGATCACCGGCAGTAATAAACTGGTTATCTACGGCAATAAATTAGGCCAGGCAAGGCTATTTGTTTATAACAAAGCCAATGAGGTGATCTTATCTCAGTTATTGCATGTGGATATCAACCTGTCTCAAATCCGTCGTCAAATTGAACTGTTTTATCCCGACCTTGATATTAACCTCACTTCGGTGGGCGATAAGGTGGCCGTACGCGGCATAGTTGATAGTGAACAGCAACGTGATGATATCTATCGTCTGGTCGCTAAGTTATTAGGGCGGGATAAAGTCGATCGCTTCGATGACCAAGCTAAAGATGTGGAATTCGAAGACTCCTTTAGTGAATCTAACTGGCTGACTTATCAGCGAAACTTTACCTGGGAAGGCATTATTGAGGGGTTAAGTCTTTCCCAAACACAGCAGGTGAATGTAAAAATCTCGGTGGCGCAGGTCACCAAAGAGTTTAATGAGACATTAGGAGTTAGTTGGTCGACGGTGGGGAATGCTGCCGGTGAGTTTTCTTTCTTAGACTTTAAAGCCAGTGATTTATCGACAGTCATCACTGCACTGGATAACGACAAAATCGCTGAGGTATTGGCAGAACCTAATCTTTCCGTCATGTCCGGAGAGTCGGCAAGCTTCCTTGTCGGTGGTGAGATCCCAGTGATCTTTACTAATGATAATACTACCAATGTGACTTTTAAAGAGTTTGGTGTTCGGTTAGATATTTCGGCTAAGGTTTTGAATAATAACCGGATTAAACTTAAGTTGATGCCTGAGGTCAGCGCCGTTGAAGGTTTTATTGAGGCCGCTGGGATCAAGGTGCCACAGTTGAGCACACGCCGGGCTATGACCACCATAGAACTGGGGGATGGCCAAAGCTTTATGCTTGGTGGCCTGATGAGCAGTGATGAACTCGAGCAAGTCAGTAAGATCCCGCTATTAGGTGATATTCCAGGCATTGGTGCCCTATTCAGGCATGTAGGAACGACTCGCAAGAAAACTGAGTTAGTGATTGTAGCCACGGTTAACCTCGTCAAACCCATTGCGCCCACAGACATCCGCTTACCCAAAATCACGCCGACTAAGTCATTGGCGCGATTCTTTAATATCGAGCCTGAATCCGACGAAGATAATAATGTCAATGTCATACATATGCTCAACCAAGGGGGCTTTATTCAGTGAGAACCTTAATCATATTAGGCCTAATCATGCTGAATATCAGTGGCTGCGCCGATAGCGCCAAGGTCCAGCTAGGCAGTGAAGCGGTCGTGTATCAAGAGATACATGACTTTGTTATCGAACCTAAAAAAACGAGTGACCCAGTGGAGATCAATGGGCAATTAGATCGCATCATTAATAGTTTTGAACCTGGGATTGAACAAACTTTGTGGACCTTAAGTTACCGAACTCAGCTTGATAAGTCTTGGGTGAACGAAATTAAGCTGAAGCTACTCAATCTAGGGCTTGTGCCTTCGAGAATAAAGGTGACAAAGCTGGATTCAGGAAAGTCAGTGATAAAGATGAGCATAGGTAAGTACCGAGTAAAAACTCAGACTTGTAAACCCAGCATCTTGGGAAGAATGGACAGTGATACTGGCTGCTTCGTCGATTCTATGCGGCTCAGACATGTGCGTGACCCACAGACTCTTATCCTGCCAGAGGGGCAATAGTATGTTTGATTTGGCCAAGGTTGTCACTCAGGCAGCGGAGTTTAACCGTGAACCAGCGGGACCGACTAGCTGCTCTTTTTATTATCAAACGGCACACTGTCGGGAGCTGATAGAGCAGGTTTTCCGTTTCGAAGGTTGGAATTATCCAGATTGTATTAAGACCTCTAATCCAGGTGGTTTACAGCTGGATGCGTTAAAAGATATCGTAATTTTTGAGCTTAACCAGTCGACGAGTATTGTCGAAGATGCTCGAGATCTAGCCAGTAAGCTGCCAAATCAGAAAGGCGTCATCGTCATAGGCAAAGAGGACACCATCACCACATTGCGTGAGTTAAAGGTGATGGGATTTTATTATCTATTGTGGCCGCTGAACCAGGAGGAATTAAGTGAGTTTTTGCGTCATGTGCATATTAACCAGCAACGTCTTTCCGGGGTAACTAGAAATCGTAAGGCCAAGCGGGTGGCGGTGGTAGGCACTAAAGGTGGCATAGGCAATACCATGGTTGCATGTGAGTTATCGGCGACATTAGCTTTTCAAGGGATCGACACGATTCAAGTTGATCATCAGTACTTCAACAGCAACACAGATATCCTATTAGGCCTTAAGCAGTTCATACGTCAAAACTCGGATAACCTTGAGTTACAGCTTAGAGATATGGATGAAGCAAGCGCCAGTAACTACTTGAGCAAGGTAGATAAACACTTTCGTTTATTGGCATTGGGAGGTTCACAATCGGCCGAAAACCTTTATAGCAACAGCCAAAATATAGCCGAGCTACTCAGTCGAAAAGCCAACTTTATTATTGAAGACTTTTCCGGTGCTAATGATTTTATGATGGATCCGGCAGCGCTGTCGAAGCGGATAGATGTGTTTGTTATCGTGCTCGACCCCACAGTCTCTTCGGTACGTAATGCCAGCCAAATTATCGAAAAAATTGAGATGCATAATCTGTCGGGTACTGCGGATATACGTATCTTAACCTTTCTCAATATTCATCGTCCCGAAGGGGCGTTTCCTTTGAGAAAGGATGAGGTTGAGCGTTATCTGGAGCGGTCGGTAGATGTTCAGTTGGATTATACCGCGAAATTCTCGGCTCTTATGTTGTCAGGAAAGCGATTACATCGCTTTGAGAAGCGTAATGGCGCCTTCAATAAATTAGCCCAACTGATACAGGGGAAGCAGGCTGAAGTACAGGTATCACCTCTGGATAAACTCAAGGCGCTAATGCAAAGATGAACAATAATAAAGAGATTTACCTTAGTTTTCGGGGGCAGATTTTTGAGGCTTTGGATGCTCAGGCAATAGCCAAAATGCCACGGGAGGAGCTGTACCGGCAGATCCAGAGTGCGGTTGAGGTGCTCGCGAACAATTTCAGTCAGCCTGTTTCTACCTCTGTACGCAATATGACGGTTAAAAACCTGGTTGATGAACTGATTGGTCTGGGTCCACTGCAGCCGCTGCTGGAAGATGACACCATTAATGACATCATGGTCAATGGTTGCGATCAGATCTTCTATGAGCGTCACGGTAAAATTCACAGCTCGGAAGTGGTGTTTGTGAACGAGGCGCAACTGCTGGAGATTGCTCAGCGTATTGCAGCTAGGGTTGGGCGTCGGATCGATGAGTCTTCACCTATGGTGGATGCCCGTCTTAGCGATGGTAGTCGAGTCAATATTGTGATTAAGCCTGTTGCTATCGATGGCACAACCATTTCCATCCGTAAGTTTAGAGAGCAAAAGATTGGTTTAGAAGATCTGGTAGGTTTCGGCTCTTTATCGCCAGATATGGCGAGAGTCTTGATGATCGCGGCTCGTTGCCGCTTAAACATATTGATCTCGGGAGGCACAGGTTCAGGCAAGACAACCTTACTTAATGCACTTTCAAATTATATTGCAGATGATGAACGTATCATCACCATAGAAGATGCGGCCGAACTAAATCTGCAACAACCCCATGTAGTTAGGCTGGAAACACGTCCCGCCAGTACCGAAGGTACCGGTCAGGTAGATCAGAGGGACTTGATTATCAACTCCCTGCGTATGCGCCCGGATCGAATCATCTTAGGTGAGTGCCGTGGAGCCGAAGCGTTCGAGATGCTACAGGCGATGAACACTGGTCATGATGGCTCCATGTCTACCTTGCATGCCAACACTCCCAGAGATGCTATCTCCAGAGTCGAGTCTATGGTGATGATGGCCAGCTTGAATCAACCCTTAGCCGCCATACGTCGCACCATAGTCGGGGCAGTACAATTAGTGGTTCAGGTTAATCGTCAACGTGATGGGTCGCGAAAGATCACCAGTATTTCAGAGGTCGTTGGCCTCGAAGGCGAGAGTGTGGTGATGGAGGAGTTATTCAAGTTCCAGCCGGCCGAGGGCCAGAGTTTAGATAAGGTGATGGGTGAATATGTGACTCTTGGGATTATGCAGCGCTCCATCCTGATGCAGCGAGCGGCCTACTTTGGCCTGCAAGAGGAGTTAATGTTGGCTTTTAGGAGCCAGCAATGATCTTGTACTTCTCCTTATTCTTACTCGGTATCGCCGCATTGTTGTGGGGCATGAGAAGCCAAGATATCAAGAGTCAGTATCTGGTAAAAAAGATCGAAACGGCAGACATAGATGAAATCCAGTCGGCGGTTAAGCTTGAGACCTTGGAGCATAGGGTTTGGTTGACTAAAATTCAGCTACTACTTCGCCCAGCATTTAGCACCCTTGGTGAAAAAGCTTGGCTAAAATTATCTGTTTTCCTGCTGCTGCTTAGCGGAGCCGGGATCTATATCAATAACTTCCTGCAGCTGGATAGTCTGTGGTTGCCGCTGATCATGCCAGCTCTAGGTTTTTTATGGGGCTGGAACTGGTTGATGGGAAAGCGTAAACAGACCTTCGAACAGACCTTCCCCGATGCCCTCAATATTATGATGAGTGCCGTCGCTTCCGGTGAAAGTATTATGCAGGCCATCTGTTATGTCGGTCAGTCACTGGATAATCAAATCGGACACGAATTTAGAGATATGGGGGATCGCCTCAAGTTAGGTGAACCTCCTGAGCAGGTTTTTAAGCGTGCCAGTAAACGCTTCCCCTATCCGAGCTTTCTATTTTTTATCGTCACTATCCGCGCCAACATGTCCCGAGGCGGACAGCTTAAGCCGGTTATGGCCAGGTTGGTTCGCGTCTTAATGGATGCCAGAACCTTGGATAAGAAGAAAGCTGCGCTGACATCGGAAGCACGGCTATCGGCGAAAATAGTGGGTTGCTTGCCCTTCTTCTTCATGATTCTTCTTAGCTATCTCAGCCCACAGAATCTGGATTTTGTGCTGACGGATCCGTCCGGGCGCTACATCTTGTACTACGTGGTCGGAAGTGAGGCTCTGGGAATGTTTATTATCTGGCTACTTATCAAAGGAGTGCGCTAGTGGTTACCATTATTTTGCTCGTGATTGCGACAATTGGCTTGCTGATCTCTGGTATTAACCTGTATTTACTGATTAGAGGTATGAGCTTATGACGCTTATAATCTTGGTGATTGTCTTTGTAAGTGCTTTATTGGCATTAGGCCTGGCTTTGTGGCATCAGGAGAAACAGCGCCAATGGCATATCTTACGTTATCTTGAAACCTCACAAGAGACCAGTCTGGAAAAGCTAAGCAAACTCGTGGTGCGTATCGGTCAGGAGAAACGAGAAGAGTTGGAGCAGCAGTTTATTGATGCGGGTATCTATAACACTCGATTCGCCCGTTTCTATGTACCAGCTAAAATAGCCTTTGCTCTGCTGATTATTCTCCTTATTGTTATTTCGGATATGACACTGTCCAGCAAGGTTACTGTTGGGGCTATCAGCATGGTGGCAGCCTTGATATTACCCGATATTATCTTGTCTATGCGCAAGAAGATGCTGATTAAGAAGACTTCTCGTCAGTTACCTTACATGCTGGATATGATGTCTGTGTGTGTTTCAACCGGGATGACGGTTGAAACCGCACTGGCTTATCTCGCCGAAGAGTTAAAGGCTTTCGATAAAGATCTCTGTTTCCATATCAAAAAAACCGCCGATTCCTCACGTATCACTGGACTGGAAAAAGCGCTGTTAGAGCTGAGTGAGCGGATCCCCACTGCTGAAGTTCGCAGCTTCTCATTGACCCTGATCCAGAATATTCATTACGGTACTTCTATCGCTAATGTCTTGTCAGATTTGGCAGAAGATATGCGCAAAATGCAGGTGCTGAGTATGGAGGAAAGTATAGGTAAGCTTGCGGCAAAAATGAGTGTGCCTCTGATCATACTTATTATGTTTCCCATCGTTATCTTGATCTTGGCTCCGGGCTTTATGCAACTTTCTCTATCTATAGGTTAACTAATGAGAAAATATTACTTCATCCCAATACTGCTTCTTAGCTTATTAGTTGGATGTACCACGACACCAGAGCCCCACCAAGTGACAGTTAAAGAGCTAGTCGCGGTGGGCAATCATGAGGGCCTAATTCAGCATTACAAGGCAGAGCTGGTGAAAACGCCTGATTCATCGGCTGTGATGCTTAATTTGGCTCAGGCCTACTATGACAATCGAGATGTTGAATCAGCTCATTTCTATGTCGAACAGCTAAAGAGTCAGCAGGCTCATCAACCTAGTTTATATTTCCTTTCTGGGAGTATTGCGGCTGATTCGAGCCAGTTTGATATGGCTATTTCTGAGTTTAGAAAGGCCGAGTCTCTGGGTTACCCAGATTCCTCTTTATTCATTAAGCTAGGTATTGCGTTAACTAATAGTGGCCGATATAAGGAGGCAGAAGTCGAGTTCAATCAAGCTCGTTTAAAGGGTCATGACGATATAGCGGTTAAGAATAATTTAGCTGTGCTCTATCTGGCTCAGGGACAATATCTGCAGGCAGTAGAGCTTTTGACTCCCATATATCGACAGCATCCCGACGAGAAGAAGTTGGCATTTAATTTGGCTATTTCACTGTTTAAGGTGGGAAATTATCGTGAGGCACATCGTTTGTTGGCCGATGACTATTCAGCCGAGCAGGTGTCAGCGCTATTTTATAGTTTACGTCGAGGGGAGGACAACTTGTGAAGAGGCAAGGCTTGTTAGCCCAGTCCAAGCGTCGTCAATTGGGAGTCATCTCTATCGAGTTTGCCATAGGATCTATAGTGATGTTTCTGGTCACATTTGGCATTTTTGAAATCAGTCGATTGATTTACGTGATTAATTTGACCGAATCGGCTCTGCGTGAATCATCCAGGGATACTCGGGTCTGGGATGGTGAGCGGACTGGAGAGCTTTATGGGCAGAGGATGACTCAGATGTTTGAGAAGAAGGGGGAGATTTGGCACTTATTAGTCGATCCCAGCCGCTATCAGCTTTCTATCTCTTATTTTGAGAGCTTGCAAGATTTGATTGATAACAAGAGTAGTGGAACACAAGCGAAACAGCAGCGTAGCCCGCTGGCCTTGTATGAGATCTCCTATGACTATACGCCTATGTTTTTTCTGGCTGGTGTGATTGAGAAAAAAATCAGTCGTCGGATTTTAGTGACGATGGAGCATGAGGGGTGGCCAGTTGATGAAGAGTAAGCAGCAAGGCTCTTTTACCGTAGAGTTGGCCTTTGTGCTTTTTTTTACTTCAGCTCTGCTTGTTTTCACCGGGGATATCGCTTTGCAGCTACTCAATAGGGTGAATCTGGATCGAGTGAGTTACTCCCTGGTGAATATCCTCAAGGAGCGCACTCGATTTTATCAGGAAAACCCAATTGTGACAGCGAGTGAAGTGGACGAGATGGACATCTTGGCCGCTAGATTACTCGGCTATCCCAATACATCTGAGGCTGCTCCCTATGGGGTACGCGTAGACTGGTTGGTGGAGGGCGGCTATGGCGGTATCGATAAAGGCATTAGGGGAGGGACGCCATGTCGCCCCGATGATTCGCTTCAAGATAAAGCGAGTCTTGTTCCGATAAACTCAGCGCATAAGACGTTTCCGCTTTACCAAGTCACCCTGTGCCTGAAAACAGACTCCTGGTTCAACCAGTTTTGGGGGATAGTGAGCAGCACTATATTCACTCCAGTTCAGTCATGCCCGGAAGGTAGTTATGTATAGAAGAGCAAGATTCTCCTTAAAAAAGCAGCAAGGTGCGGCGGCCATTTATTTAGCTTTTTTACTTATTCCATTATTCGGCATGATCTTTTTAGCGCTTGAGGGCACACGCTATATTCAAAAGCAGAATCGTCTCGCCGATGCAACTGAGGCGGCGAGTCTTGCCGTGTCTATAGCCAATCGTGACGACAAGGCATATGAGTCGAAATTGGCGAGTGATTATATTTCAAGTTACATTAGAAATATCAATAATATTAGTCAGATAAAAGTAGAGCGTAATGAAGCTGTCGATCATTACCCCCTGCCTGATGGCAGTGTTGAAGACAGAGAATATACCCAGTACAGAGTGACGGCTAAAACAGACCATCACTCCTGGCTACATAGCGATGTTATTCCGAGTTTCAAAGAGACTGTAACCTTAGCCAATCTTGCCATTGCCCGTAATTATCCTGAGTATCTGGGCGACCGTGATGTGGATATCGTTTTTGTTTCCGATTTCTCTGGCTCCATGGATCAACATGGAAAAATTAATAGTCTTAAGGAGGCGATAACTCAGGTTGCGGATGAGATCTTAGTGCCCCGTGACGGAGAGACCGAAATTCGTAATAGGATTGCTTTAGTCCCCTATAACATGCGAGTCGTAGAGGGGGGAAGCAGTAGAAATGTTTGTATGTCTCAGCTTAAGTATCGAAATCCAAGTGGAAAAACAGGTAGTAATTACTCTGATTATGAATCGATAAATTGGAGAGACTGGGCCAATGAAAGCTATAGCCAGGTTGATCGTTGCGTTAATAACAGTCGTAAGTGTAACGGCTTACCCGGCTCCAGATCCGATGCTCGTACGGTGAGGGCTGTTGTGGATGACGCCCCTTCAGCTTATTGGAGTTCGAAGTGGCCAGATAGTGCTAACTGGATAGATTATAGCCGTACCGTTGCTGATATTTTTACCGAGAATTCTGCAGATATTCAACATAATCCTAGCTACCAAAGGCTTTATAGTAGCTCTATGTGTAACGGTAATTTTTGGTCGATTCCGCTGACAAACCAAGAGTCACAGATAGACACAGTGAGTCGGATGTCCCCTAATGGGGGGACCTCTGTTTATCAAGGCTTGCTGAGGGGGGCACAAATCTTAGATAAGGGCCGACCAGTGAACCCAAGTGAAGAGGAGAGTGAGGAGTATAACAAGCGCCTTAAAATGATCCTTATCCTTAGCGATGGTATGGAATCTCCCTATGAAAACACTTTCTCTAAGTTGGTGAATAATTATGGCATGTGCGACAAGATCAGGTCTCAATTTAATGATGGCGAACTTCCACTGCATATGGGGGTGATAGGGATTCAATTTAGTGCTTCGGGGCAAAATGCCTTTAAAAATTGCGTAGGCGCAGACAACATCATAGATGTGGATGACTTAGATGATTTGATCCAGGAAATTTTAGACTTAATTAAGAAAGGCGCCAAGAGTGATGGCATCAGTAAACTTTATTATCGACATACAGAGAGTTAAATTGCGATGACAAGAATATTTTCTACCTTATTAATCTGTTTCACTCTGGTCTCGGCCTTAAGCGGGTGTGCTCAAGATGTACAGCCTGGGGTTGAGATACAAGCTGTTGAAAAAGTCCAATATGACCTAGCTTCTTTTTGTTCTACTAAGAGTCACAGTATTAGTCAGGATGTGACAATTTCTGATGTTACCGCATTAGCGAATCATAGAGATGGAAGGTTAGTGATCATGCAAAAGGTTAGTGATTCAGAGGTCAATAATAGGCTACTTAAATTGGCAAAAAGCCAAGATGTTTATCCTGCTTGTATGGAATATTTGTCGGCTAGCGGTTTAATGAGAGTCACACCAGAAGGGCAATTGTTGGCTCGGGTTTACTTCGATTTTGACAGTGAAAAGTTAACCTCAGAATCCCGTGATATTTTAGCTAAAGTCGCCGAAAAGTTGGCGAGTCACCCGGATATTATTAGGCTTGAGGGAAATACCGATAGCAAGGGAAGTGTCAGATATAATGATGCTCTGGGATTGCGCAGAGCCGTAACTACGCAGGATTACCTCGGTAAGCAAGGGGTGAATGCGGTGCAACTTAAGAGCGAAAGCCTTGGCGAGGCTAAGCCTTTAGCCAGCAATGATACAGCCGAAGGCAGGAGGGTGAATCGACGGGTTGATCTCCTCGTGTCTCCCCAAGAGGAAAACTAAGTTTATGTGTTAATTTAGGTATAGGGCCTGAGGGCTGCTTCATCCTCAGGTTCTGGCGCTATTTCCCAGTGTACGCCTCCTAAATAACGTCTAAACAGCTAATGACCTAGTGTCATTAGCCTGCCTTTTAACTTCTTAACTTTGGTGTATTTGTTTCTGTGTTTGATGACTAGAGAGTGGTCGATACCTCCTTTTATCTCCTCTAGCATAAAGACAAATATCAGCCTGTGGTTTTAAGATAATTCCTAGGTCTTACTGCTGAACATTTTATGGATTATATGCTTTAGGTCTATATGGAAAATAGACAAATAACAGTGCTGAATTTAGCTGTTTCTAAACTAGATTCGTTGGCGATATAACATAATAAATATTCATATTTATTATGTGGTTAAGTTAGATAATTACTTGTGGTGGAAGCCTGTTGAAAAAAAGATCAAAATAAATCGATACAAGTGTTGGTTTTTTGAGCGTTTATCGTACACAATTCTGAATGTTGGACTATCTTTAAATTCGACTGTTTTTATGTCTCTCTACTTATTTTTGTGAGTATTATTCAGAGCGCTACGCTGAATAATACCAAGTAGGAAGCAAGGTAAATAACATAAGAAAATAAAAATAAAGATAAGGGCTGAAAGGATGAAAATGCTCAAACTTGCACTTAGCTGTGCACTGATACTCTCCCCGTCGATGGCTATCGCAGGGCAGCAATACTACGAGGCTCGCAGCGATGCCATGGGCGGCGCTGGCGTGGCATCATCAAACCGTGAGGGGGCAGCCTTCATCAATCCCGCTCTATTGGCCCTGCAAGCACCTAAATTCAATAATTTTGCTATGTTACTACCCGCAATCGGAGCCGATGGCGCCGATAAAGATCAGATGGTAGATAAGTTTGATTCACTGCAAGACTCCTATGATGCATTAGATGCCGCCATCTCTGCCGGCAATGCAACCGCAGTCGATCTCCATCGTGGTGAGCTGGTCAGCGATCTCGAGTCTTTAAAAGATAATAATGCCTATGTGAGTGCGGGCATTGGATTTTCTATCGTATTACCCACACATAAGATGCCTATGGCGGTATTTTATAAGAGCTATATCGATGCAATAGGAGTCGCTGCTATCGCCCAGTCAGATATAGATAGTCTCAATGCATTAGATCCAGATAATCCCCCAGCACTGACAGACTTAGATTCACAAGGTGCTGTAGTTGCTGGCGTGGTTTCTGATTTAGGCGTAGCCCTGAGTTTTCCACTTTCAATCGTCAATATGCCCATTGCGGTTGGGATATCGCCTAAGCTTCAGCTGATAGACACATATAACTACGTAGTAAGTGCCAATAACTTCGAAGCCAGTGATTTTGATGATGCCAAGTACAGAAACGACGAAACCACATTTAACCTAGATGTTGGTATCGCGATGGAGCCTATATCTGGATTAACGGTAGGCCTGTCAGGTCGTAATCTTATTAGCCAAGATGTCGAGACCGTAGAGACCCAAGGCCGTAAATTTACCTATCAGGTTGAGCCACAATTTACTGCAGGCATCGCCTATGATTGGGAGAGTATAACCGTAACATCTGATATCGATCTTAACGCTTATAAGCGCTTCGAAGAAATTGGTGCTACTCAGTATTGGCGCGTTGGCGGAGAGTTGCAGGCTACGGATTGGTTTGCACTGCGTTTAGGTTATCGTCATGACATGAAAGACAATACGGCAAATATCTATTCATTAGGGACAGGATTTGAATTTGGGCGAGTCTTCTTTCTGGACTTTACCGGCATGGTCGGCAGCGATGATGCCATCGGCGGTGTACTACAAACGTCATATCATTTTTAAATTTAAAGAAGGTTCGAGGACGCGACTACGTCGCTAGGAGTCCGTTCGTAAACTCACTTCGAGAAGTTCGCCAACAAGTAGGCTAGGGGTAAGAGCAACAGCCTTTGACCTGTCTTTTCCTCGCAGTCGCGCAGCGACGTCCTCGAAGGCGCTTCTCAGCCGCTCTCGTAGGGCAAAGCCCGTCCTAGTAGCTATCCCAATTCCATTAACGACTTTACTGCCAATAAGCTTGCACAGATTGAACATAAGATGAGTGTTGCCTTACGAGTCTTATCTTTATCAACATGTCCTATCAGTCTTCCCGCCACCACATAACCTAAGATCACCGAAGGTAGAAGCAGCAGCGACAGCCATAGATGCTTAATGCTGAGTAAGCCTGTGATTGCCAAAATAACCAAGGCGATCATTGAGCTGAAGATGAAGAAAGCCGATAGCGCAGCACGAAACTGACGGGCGTCTTTTCCTGCAAGCAGAATGGCCAGTGGGGGACCACCGATAGCGGCGATATTGCCAAATACGCCTGATATCACGCCGGCGCCAAACAGGCTCTTGCGGTTAACGGCTATGTTGAACTTAAGCAAACTTAATATGACCGCCGCGGCAACTATGCCCGATATGGCCAGCCCAAGAACTGGTTGTGGTGCATATATCAATAAGCCCGCACCGATAAACCCTCCTGGTATTCGCCCAAGCAACGCATATTGCAGCCCATTAAACTCAAGGGCACCTCGCTCTCTAAATAGGGTCAACAAAGAGATAGAGAAGCCCATGATGATAACCGGGGCTGGTACTAGCTCAGGATCGACGATATACAGCAGGGGAGAGGCGACAATGGCTAAACCGAAACCGATAAGGCTCTGGGTCAAGGCTCCACAGAAGATAATGAGTGAGGCTAGGGCGAGGGTCGTTGGGTCTATCATTGAAAGCACGGCATTTTCTCTCAATTATTAATGTATTGTGGGTGGAGAAGGAGTTGGCGTTATTAATTTTTAACAATAGACTCGAAATTAAGCTGTTAGTTGGTCTCGATTGTTTCTTCAGGGTTATCTTCGGGGTCAATAGTCGTGTAGAAGTAAACAGGGATCGCAATGCGATCCCTGAAACTGACTGGTCAAGCGTTAAGTGAGTCCGATTACTCCACATCTTCCCACTCAATACCCATCTGATCCATCAAGCGCTTCACTTCGGCTGGGATAGTATCAGGCTTATCTTTAGACAAGTCATCGTCGTTAGGTAGAGGCTGACCTGTGTATGCATGCAAGAATGCCTCACAAAGCAATTCACTGTTGGTGGCATGACGCAGGTTATTCACTTGGCGGCGCGTGCGCTCATCGGTAAGAACCTTAAGTACCTTCAAGGGAATAGAAACAGTAATTTTCTTTACTTGTTCATTCTTCTTGCCGTGTTCAGCATATGGGCTGATATAATCGCCATTCCACTCAGTCATTGACTCACCTGTATATTCAAATTTCGGGGCAGATTTTAACCCTTTAAATTGTACAGTCAAATTATTGCCTCTTATTTATGACAATTGCAAATAGATTTCCATATGTTTAGACGTCTAAACGTCTATATTTGGTTGACGCTAGGCTTCCCCTTAGGTACATTTAGACGTCCAGACATCTCTTGCCACATTTTTGTTGGTAAGAAAGGTGTTCAGTAAATAGTTTAGGAGTAGTAGATGACCGAACGTAAGTTAGCCACAATTGCAGTGCGTCAAGGGATTGAGTCCGATACCCAATATGGTGCTGTGGTGCCCCCCATCTATTTGTCGACTAACTACTCCTTCGATGGGCATAAGAATCCCAGAGACTATGACTATAGTCGTTCGGGTAATCCGACTCGCTCTATTCTAGGTGATGCTATCGCCGCTCTGGAAAAAGGTGCCACTGGCGTGGTGACTTGTACAGGTATGGCTGCGATTACATTGGTGACTAGCCTGCTTGGCCCTGATGACCTGCTTGTCGTCCCCCATGACTGTTATGGCGGAAGTTATCGTCTGTTTACTAACTTAGCCAAGAAGGGAGCCTTTAAACTTGCAGTGGTCGATCAGACCGACGGTGCAGCACTCGAAGCCGCCATTGCCCGTAAGCCTAAGATGGTTTGGCTGGAAACACCATCGAATCCTCTACTGCGTGTCGTCGATATAGAAGCAATTTCCAAGGCGAGTAAGTTGGTCGATGCCTTAGTGGTAGTCGATAATACGTTCTTATCGCCAATTTTGCAGCAACCACTGCTTCTCGGTGCCGATATCGTTATTCATTCGACCACTAAGTACATTAATGGTCATAGCGACGTAGTCGGTGGTGCCGTCGTCGCTAAAGATGCCGAGCTAGGTGAGTTATTACATTGGTGGTCTAATACCTTAGGTCTAACAGGATCAGCCTTCGATAGTTACCTGACCCTACGCGGCATTCGCACCTTAGCGGTACGCATTCGTGAACATCAGGCTAATGCTCAGCGGGTGTTAGCGGTATTAACTGCCAGCGAGGCGGTCGATAAGGTGTATTATCCGGGCCTGAGTGATCACCCTGGTCATAAGATCGCGGCGAAGCAACAGAAAGGCTTCGGTGCCATGCTCAGTTTCGAGCTGAAGGGTGGAGAAAAGGAGCTGGTTGCTTTTCTTGACAAACTTTCTGTGTTTTCTCTTGCAGAAAGTTTAGGTGGGGTAGAGAGTTTAGTCGCAGTTCCTGCGACAATGACCCACAGAGCTATGGAGCCAGAGGCTCGAGCAGAAGCTGGGGTAAAAGAGACCCTAATCCGTCTTTCAGTGGGTATCGAAGATGCCGATGATTTAGTTGCCGATATTGAAGCTGGACTCGCAGCAGCGGCGAGTTGTTAATCTCGGTAGATAGGAGTTAAAGATGGCGCGTTGTCATTTGCACAAATTTGGTGGTTCTAGCTTAGCGGATGCAGATTGCTACCGCCGTGTTGCTCATATCCTTCTCACTCACGGCAACAGCGACGATCTCGTCGTGGTATCGGCCGCAGGTAAGAGCACCAACTTTCTTTATAAACTGCTGGAACTCAAAGACACAGGTCAGCTATGGCAGGAAGAGCTGCAGGTGTTGATCAGCTTTCAACAGAATCTAATTGAGCAGCTACTTTCTAACGAGCAGGCCAGAAGCCTGAGAGAGCGCTTGTCTATCGACAAGTATCAGCTCATTAGCCTATTTTCTCTAGAGGCGTTAAACGAATATAAAAGAAGTGAAGTGGTGAGTTTCGGTGAGCGTTGGTCTGCTCGTCTTCTGGCTGCATTACTCAGAGAGTCGGGTGTTGCTGCATTGGATATCGATTCCAGAAGCTTGCTATTAGCCGATGAAGGAGGCGTGCCGCAGATCAGACTCGATGAGTCACGAGCACGTGTTCAGAAAGCTCTGGATGAGCATACCAGCGAAAGATTAATTATCACGGGTTTTATCTGTGCTAACAGCCGTGGAGAAACCTTGTTACTTGGCCGTAACGGCTCAGATTATAGTGCGACCTTGATTGCCAGCTTAGCCGATATTGAACGTGTCACCATCTGGACCGATGTGGAAGGTGTGTTCAACGCAGATCCAAATAAGATTAACGATGCCAAGTTACTTAAGAGCCTGTCGTTAGATGAGGCTAACCGTTTAGCGCATCTGGGTTCACCTGTGCTGCATAACCGTTCCCTACAGCCCTTATTCGATACTCAAGTGAGTCTGGCTGTTCGATCTAGTTATGCGTCTCATACCGATTTCACTCTGATCGCACCTAAGAGCTCTCAAGCCAGTGCGCCAGTGGTGACGAATCTGTCCAGTGTTTCCCTGTTTAGCTTCAGGATAAGTAGCGATATTGCTCATTTGGCTGAGTTATTGGAAAGTGCTGGTTTAATTCCGTTAGCCCATTGGAAGTTGGCTCATAATCGAGTCGAGCTCGCCTTTACTCACGAGAATCAGAAACAAGTTCAATCCATATTGGAGATAGATGGCTTGGCCATCTCTGAGATACATCTTCGAGAAGATCTAGGCTTAGTCGCCTTGGTCAGCGCCGATGCTGGGCTTTACCGCCGTGGCTTCGCTCGCCTGTTGAGCCGGGATGCAAGGCCGCTGTTTAAAGATGGCTTGAGTCTGGTGACCTTAGTGCCGACATCACAAGTTAACTTGCTGACTCAAAAAGTGCATCGTCGCTGTGCCGGCCCGCGTAAGCGCATCGGTGTGCTCCTGCTTGGAGTGGGAAATATTGGTGAGACTTGGGTGGATCTATTCAGTCGTGCTCGAGTCGCACTCAATAAAGAGTTAGAGGCTAGCGTGGAGCTGGTGGGATTACTCAGTTCTAAGAAAGCCTTGTTAAAAGAGGAAGGGATAGATCTCGATTTCTGGAAACAGGCTTTTGAGCAACAAGCCACCCCTTGGCTCTATGATCATATGTTTGAGCAGCTGCAAGCGCTCGAATGTGACGAACTCATCGCCTTAGATATCAGCGCTAGCGCCGACTTAACTTTGCAATATCCTGAGTTCTTCTCACGAGGTATTCATGTGGTTAGCGCTAACAAACTGGCGGGTTCAGGCCCCTTAGCTTTCTATCGAGAGCTAAAGCTACAGCTGGGGAATCGCAGACTGTTTTGGCGCTACAACGCCAGTTGTGGTGCGGGTTTACCCGTACAGCATGCATTGAACGATCTGCATAACAGCGGTGACAGTATCGAAGCCGTTGGTGGCATCTTTTCTGGCACCCTGTGCTGGTTATTCGAGAAGTATGACGCTAAGAAACCGTTCTCAGAACTGGTGTTGGAGGCCAGAGGATTAGGTATTACCGAGCCGGATCCCCGCGATGATCTGTCAGGTCGAGACATGCAGCGAAAATTGTTGATCTTGGCCCGTGAGATTGGTCATGAGATTGAACTTGAAGATATTGAGCTTCATTCATTGGTACCTGCTGATTTAGCCGATATTCCTTTGGAGCAGTTTTTAGCACGTATCGACGAGCTAGACCATGAGATGCTACAGCAGTTCCAGGCTGCGGCTGAGCAAAGTAAGGTCTTGAGATATGTTGCCGGACTCGATGTTGTCGATGGTCAGCTTAAGGCCGCAGTTGGCATGGAGTGGGTCGATACTCAACATGCCTATGCCAATCTAACTCCTGGCGATAATGTTTTTGTTATACGCAGTGCTTTCTATCAAGATAATCCTTTGATCATCAGAGGCCCTGGTGCCGGCCGCGAAGTAACGGCTGCAGCTGTGCAGTCTGATCTGGCGCAGATCTGTCGGGATTTAGTGCAAGAATAGGTATCGTAAAGAAGGGCGCTGCACTACGAGAGCGTTCGCAAGCTCACTTCGAGGCCGATGCGCTTCGAGTACGCCACCAAGTTGGCTGCTAGAGAAGATCAACAGCTTTTTCTCGCAGCGGCTTGCCGCGCTCTCAAAGGCCACAGGCCGTCCTAGCAGTGACGAAGTCACGTTCTCGTAGCAGCTTTGCTGCGTCCTAACAGGGGAAAACCCCTTCTCTGAGGCATTTCCCTGCCGCCCTCTAGTGACAAGGTCGCGCTCTCGTCTCTCATACCTGATCTTTAATTTGCATTTAGTACTCTATTTACTATTGACTTCAAACTCAGTTTCACTAATATGGATATCTAGACGTCCAAACGTCTAGATGGTTTTTTTATTTTATGGTTAAGTAAAGCAGTAGAGGGAATAGGAATGGGTTTTCATCACGCACAACATTCAACATCACTAAATCAGAGCTTGGCTGAGCTTAACGGTGATATTAACGTTTCTTTCGAATTTTTCCCTCCTGCATCACCAGAGATGGAAAAAATTCTCTGGAATTCTATTCGTCGTCTAGAGCCATTAAAACCTAAGTTTGTTTCTGTGACTTACGGTGCGAACTCAGGTGTTCGTGATCGCACACATGGGGTAATTGAGCGTATTCAGAGAGAGACGGATCTCGTTGCCGCGCCTCATTTGACCTTAGTCGATGCCAGCGATGAGGAGCTTATAGAGCTTGCTAAACATTATTGGAACTCAGGTATCAGAGACATAGTCGCGCTACGTGGGGATCTTCCCGATGGCAGCCCTAAGCCGACCCGTTTTGCTAATGACTTGGTGCGTCTATTGCGCTCTGTTGCCGATTTCGATATCTCGGTGGCGGCTTATCCTGAAGTTCACCCGGATGCAACTAATGCTCAGGCCGATTTAATCAATCTTAAGAAGAAGATAGATGCCGGGGCCAATCGCGCCATCACTCAGTTTTTCTTCGATGTCGAGTCCTACCTCAGATTCCGTGATCGTTGTGTCGCCGCCGGTATCGATGCTGAAATCATTCCTGGCATACTGCCTGTGACTAACTTTAAACAGCTTAAACGTTTCGCTGGTATGACTAACGTCTCTATTCCCGGTTGGTTACATAAGCAGTTTGAAGGCTTAGATGACGATCCCGCGACCCGTCAGATGGTAGGTGCTAACGTGGCCATCGACATGGTTAAGGTCTTGTCTCGTGAAGGTGTTAAAGACTTCCATTTTTATACCCTTAATCGTGCCGAACTGACATATGCAATCTGCCATACCTTAGGTGTGCGCCCTGGGAAATAGATTTTATCTTGTGCTGTGAGGCTGTGAGGCTGTGAGGCTGTGAGAGTTAGAATTTGGGTGCCCTGTCTTGTGATAGGGCATTTTTGTACTGGATTGATTCAGAGCAATTGCATGGATAGCTATTGAATGGGATTTGTATCAAGTTCAATCGTACCTCTACGATAAAAACAATTAATTTGGGGTTAACATGTGTACCTTAACCATCTCGTTATTGTTAAGTAGGCAAGTGATTGTTGGTGCCATGACGGAGGGAGAGGCAATGCCTGCATCGGCCCAGCGAACAGGTTCAGAAAGGGGATATCGATGGAGTTATGGGCCATATAGCGGGCAAGCTTACTGCAAGCGAAATCGATGCCCTATCGTAGTACTTTGCCACATTCAAATAGGGAGTTGTTCATGAATTTTTTTAAAAAAGCTTTAGTGGCCTCGGCCTGGCTAACAGTCATATTTGCTGTCCTATTCTCTTATGTCTCCATTGCTTAGGCAACGGAGTTGCAAGACAAGCAGGCTGAGCTTATCTCTGTGCCTAAGAGTATCTGAAACCAAGAAGTTTAGCCTCTACCCCGGAGGGGGTATTTGGCGATAAGGTTCGCTTGGGTTATAAAACCTTCGTTGATACACAAGGTTTGATGGGGAAGCAGGTGAGGAATGATGCAGGCTATAAATCAATTTAAGGCGAGCTGTCACTGCGGTGCTGTCGAGCTTAAGATAAATTTACCCGAAGGTTTAGTCGACCCTCGTAGATGTGATTGCTCCATGTGTAGACGGCGTGGGTCGATTGTTGCTTCTGTGCCTTTATCTGATCTTGAGGTCGTGAAGGGCCAAGAAGTATTGAGTCTTTATCAATTCAACACTCGTAGTGCGAAACACTTTTTCTGCTCCAAATGTGGGATCTACACCCATCACCAGAGACGTTCCAATCCTCACTTGTATGCCTTCAATGTGGCTTGCTTAGAGGGGGATAACCCTTTTCAACTTCAAAAGCTATTGCAGGAAGGTGTGACACTATATGATGGCATTAACCATCCTGCGGATAAGGCTTCTAATATAATGAAAGTACATTTAGATGAATAAGGCTGTCGTTGAACAGAGCCTTTGCCCTCTCTGTCAACGAAGCAACTCTTGTGCTGTAGAGTCAGGGGGAGCGATAGAAAATTGCTGGTGTAATCGAGCCTCTTTTCCGCCAAAAGATGTATTGCGAGGTGCAATGCCATCCTCTAACTCCTGCATCTGTGAAGCCTGTATAGAGAAATTAAATCAAGAAGTCACCTTAGGCATCAAACGCTTAGATTAGTGATTGTTCGTTATCAATATTCAGCTGCTGATATCAGATAGTGATTCTATATCGAGAACATGTAACGCAGCATAAAGGTTTTTTAAACCCGCACTACGTGAGCCTCTCAGGCGTTCCACTTCTTTGTTGCACTGACTTAAAAGGGAATAACCATTTCTACATCAATGCGCCTTGAATTGAAAAGCCTGAGTGGCTCTGAATCGAGCAGATATTTAATGAGGCTGGTATAAGTTATTAAAGTAGATCACTAGTGTCTCAAGATTGATTCGCTATACTTAGATGATACATAAAGGTACACACTTGTATAGTTTGTTTTTGCAAATATAATCATAGAAGTTTAAATAAACGTAAGCCGATCTTTACTCTGTTACGGCGGTTTGAGGTGACAAAATGAGACATATGCGTGTGTGTATCATCAAATTGATGAAGATGAGATGCGCAATTATGCTTTTCTTTGCGTTAGTTTGCTCCTGTCAGTCGACTCAGGAGATAAATGGCATGGATACACCATCAGTTATAGTATTACTCGCCCATCCCGATGATGAAACTTGGGTGTCCGGCACCTTGGCAAAATTAGCCGATTGCGGCGTAAGAGTGTTTCCTGTATACGCAACTTCTGGTGATGCTGGTAGCGACCATTCAGGCCAAGGGTTATCGGGTGCTGACCTTGCTAGGGTACGGGAACAAGAAGCGATAGCAGCTTCATCTATTTTAGGTCTGGAACCGCCCATATTTTTGCGTTTTCCTGACGGGAAACTCACGAATTTTCATCATCAGCTTATTGCAACATTTGAGTTTATTGTTACCCAAATAGATCCCATTGCGGTAATGTCATTTATTCGAGGAGGGATCACAGATAACCGAGATCATAAAACAGTGAATAGGCTGATTACAGGGGAGTTTAATGAGAACTCTATCTATTTTGCGCTGTCTGATACCCGAGCCGATATTCTGAGTCGTTCGGCTGAAAAGTTTGGCTTAGATTATCGCGTAACTGTTCCTGTCGATGACAGTGAAATCAGCATTCTAGTCGATGTATCACCTTATGCAAGACAGCGTATTAGTGCCATGTCGATTTACACTACTCAATTTCCACCTACCATGATAAGTGCATTTTCAGCTTTTGTAGAAAGGTCCACAGTAGAAGAGCTAGTGATTGTTGATGGGGTAGAGTTACCTCATCAATTGTTATATTTATTGAGATTTTAATCTGGGAGCAATACAAATACAGCCTAAAATCTTACCCAATATACAGCTTTTTATAGGACGCAGTGGTCACTACAAGGCTTGTAGTCACGCTCGTATAGGTATTAAGTCGTCAGGCTAACTTAAACTCATTATTAGTATATAAGCAGGCCTGACATGGTCATTACTGTTTATCTGTTACTTAAATCGATAATCTTCTGGGTGATATCGCCGGCTAGACTTGGATCATCTAGCTTGAGGCTAACAGGTTTGCCATTCTCTATAAGTGTGTAAAAATTAACGTTAAACTTGGTAAATACATTGCCCCATGTATATTCCAGAAAAGTGGTTCCTGTCTCCAGACTCTGACTTATTGTCCACTCGGTGGCGTACTCAGTCATCTTGCCATCGACAATTCTGTTTGGCGCGTCATGGGGCACCTTAACGATAGTGGCCTGTAACTTCATTAAGCCATTGATGGTGCTTTTAGGTTCGGTTAAATGTGATAAATAATAGCGGGCATGTAGGTATCTTTGCTCTGGGCTGACATGACCTTTCCCACCTAAGATGCTTTTGCCATCGGATCTCGCTAGCGCTTGTTTGGACCAGACCTTGTTCCAGTTATCAATGTGCGCTTTTACGCTAGGTTGGTCATGACCTGAGCTTCTTCACCCGTGTAGACCTTCACCCCTTCAGGATCTAATTCGATAATCGCGCGATCGCCAGATTTATCAGTCACAGTCCAGTGGAACTTAGGTGATATGGGAAGTCCTGGAAGCTCAACTAAGGTGGATTTTATCTGCTCAATGTTAGCCAGCACCTCTTTTACATTGGCAAAATTAGTTGCCAAGTACTCACCGTAAGTCAGTTGAGACACGCTGCCCTGAGCTCTTTCTCCCATGGTCATAGGACCGTAATATAGAACACTTGCTCGCATGCCTTCGCTATTAACGACGTCATGGACTAAGCCTCCATATGAGAATATTCCCGCAATTGTGTACTTGGTTTTATATTTTCCACCAGTTTTGTCACTGTGGCTGAAACAGGTTCCTTTAGCGCCGCGGCAAGAGCTTTAGGCCGAGATAGGTCGACGCTCAGCCAAGTGATCGCCAATTTAGAGATTGATTTGGGCTATGGACTTTTCGATCGTTCGGCTAAATTTCCTGTGTTGACCCGTGATGGTCGTGCTTTATTAGCGCACGCTAAAAACTTAGCTGAGTACACCTCCTCTTTTGAGTCATTGAGTGCCAGCATAGGTAAAGGTATTGAGAGTGAATTAACTATTGTGCATTGTGATTTAATTCCAAAGGAGTTGATAACTTTAAGTGTTCAAGCGATTCGTGCACAATTTCCCGATACCAACATTCATTGGCTACATCGAAGCAGGGAAGAGATCATTGCAGAGTTAGAAGCTGGTGAGGCTGACTTAGGTTTAGGTATGGCCTTTAAGGGGAAGGCCATAAGCCGGATGCAATATATTCATTTAGCGAACTTACACTTTATTCCTGTGGTAGGGGCTGGGCACCCGTTGGTGACAGCTTCTGAGGCTGAAAAAGTGGGTATTACACACTTGAGAGGAGTTAGGCTGCTAGTCCCCGAAGATTGTATCACCGTAGATATGCAAACCTCGGTGGTTCTATCGCCTCATTATCAAAGGATAGAAAATATGAGTGTACTAAAAGCCTTGCTTGAAATTCATGAAGGTTGGGCTTTATTACCCAAAGGTTTGGTTCATGACGAGCTCATTGCGGGTTCTTTGGTTCGATTGCATATTAAAGAGTTGAATCAACCTATTTGTTTCCCTTTAACTCTATGGTCATTTAAATCAAAAATCCCACTCCTGTCAGGCTGGCACTGATGGAGAGTGTTTGTCATGTCGCTAATCAGTTGGTGGAAAAATATCAACAGGTTTGAGTCTGTTTCTTGTGCTCAATTACCTATCTTTCGTCTATTCGATTAAGTATATGGCACTGGATTACAGCTTGGTTGTTTCGATGAGTAGATGCAAGGGCCCAAGAGAGTGCCATGTTAGCGCTAACGCCAACTTTCAACTTTAGCAGTACGACACTCATTGTCAGTTTAGGTCTGTGGCCTGACATGTTGAGCAGCGATAGTCTAGATATCTTGTCGCTGTCAGGTATTGGCGTGAACATTATTTTTGTGATGGTGTGCTGAAAATATTCCCTCGTCTTATCAAACTACTGTATCTCCCTAATCGTTCAAGATGACAAGCCAGGTTATGAAGACAACTCCAATTGTTTCTCTGTCGATAACTGTTCTTCTAACCAGTTGATGGCGGTTTTATTACCGTCGTTGATGCCTGAGAAGAGGCGTATATTCAACTCGTCGACCAGGCGTCTCTGGCTGAATTCTGGCGGGAGTGTCGCTTCATTTTCATCGTAGAAAACAACGGCCGTTGCCTTTAACTTTTCTTGTGATGCCATGCAAAGTTGAGCTTCGAATGAATAGCTGTATTTGTGTTGCTTATTGACCAGTAAGGCATAGTCATGATTAAAAATTTGACTCATGTATTCATCAAATTCCCCTAACATCTCTAGAGTGATCTCAACGCCAGGCTCAATGGTTACTTGAGCAATATTGTTAGTTAACAGTTCGACCGAACAACCAAAATTAAATTTATGCATGTTTTTCTTCCTTGTATTATTACTTTTATAGCGCCATAGAAGCTTAGTATAAAATAGTTTCGCCTGTAAAATATGAGCGGTTACATTTACATTAGGAAAACACCCTAGTCTTTGATTTATCGCTAAAGAAAATGTAGGCAACTTGAGTGTTTATCGATAATTCAGTGTATTAGAGCAGTCTGAGAGGGAAGAAGTTCGTAGGTGAATGAAAATTAATCTAATCTATCTATTCGAGCTCGATCAGAAAGAGCCTAGATTAAGCTTGATGCCAGCCAGTTTAATGCTTTCTTGGTGCCCAACTGTGTGGCTGGAAAGCTTTTTATCTTAATGTTATCCATCTTACGTCTCTTATCAAATTGAGGTGGGATCTGTTCCCGGTGTAAATCATGATATAAGACTGCGATGGCCTTCTGCTTCTCTAGCGACGCCAGGCATAATTGAGCCTCGTAGGTGTAGCTATATGGGTTTTTCTTGTTGACCAGGAGTGCAAAGGAGCCTGGATAGTATGTATCTAGATAAGTCTCTAGTTCTTCAACCATCTCTATGGTGAGCTCAATTCCAGAATCTACAATCACTTCGGCAATACTTTTTTGTAGATGGTTAATCGTGCAGCCAAAACTGAGTCTAGGCATCTACTTTTCCCTTAATTTTATTATGTTTGGTCATGTTCAATATAGTGTATTAAGGTAAATTGACGTAATCGGGAGTAATGCTTGATAGTATGAGGCTTGCATACTCGACAAAAACTTAGAGACTTGAAATGGAAAAAGTTGATGCTGTCGTCGTAGGCGCCGGAGTGGTAGGTCTGGCGATAGCGGCGAGGTTAAGCTGTAAGCTCTCCAATGTCCTGATCATAGATAAGCACCAGGGATTCGGTGAAGAGACCAGTAGCCGTAACAGTGAGGTGGTCCACGCTGGTATTTATTACCCGGAGCAGAGTTTAAAGGCTAATTTGTGTTTCGAGGGAAAGCTGGCACTTTATGAATTTTGCCAAAAAAGAACAATCCCATTTAAGCCCCTAGGTAAACTCATAGTGGCCCAGAATGCGGATCAGCAAGCATATTTAGCAGACTTGCAGCTTAGGGCTAGGAACAATGGTGTTGAAGATCTTATGTGGCAATCTCATCGAGACTTGCATCGATTTTCATCTGAGTTAAAGGCATCAGCCGGGCTCCTCTCTCCATCGACTGGTATCATAGATAGTCACAGTTACATGCAGAGTCTGTTGGCAGAGGCTGAGTCCAATGGAGCCTCGTTCGCGGCTAATACTCAGTTTAGATGGGCTGAGCCCACAGATAAGGGCTTTAATCTAAGCTTGGATATTGATGGTGACGTTATGTCACTGCAGAGTAGCTACCTTATCAATAGTGCTGGCTTGTACTCTACTGATGTCGCTCAAAACATAGATGGAGTAGGGAATGGCTGTATTCCAGAGCTCCATTGGTGTAAAGGCCATTATTTTTCTTATAGTGGCAAGAGTCCATTTTCAAGGCTTGTTTATCCAGTTCCTGAGACAAATATTACCGGGCTTGGGATCCACGCGACTGTAGATATGGGCGGGCAACTGAAGTTTGGTCCCGATACCCAGTACATCTCTCGCTCGACAATACCTGACTACAGCATAGACTCAAACTTGAAACCTAAGTTCCTAGAGGCGATAAGGCGTTATTTTCCTGGCATAGATGCGAATAAGCTTCAGCCTAGTTATTCGGGAATACGGCCTAAGCTTCAGGGGCCTAAAGATAGTTTTGAAGACTTCCGCATAGATGGTAGCAAAGTACACGGGATAGAGGGGCTAATTAACCTGTTTGGTATAGAGTCGCCAGGGCTCACCGCCAGTCTGGCGATCGCTAAGCATGTTGAAGCATTACTGGCAGAGGAAAAATAACATCTAGGTGGAACTCTAACTAAGTTCAAGTGAGTGCGCTTTTGAAAAAGTGTTTGCGGCAATGTTGGATTGGTGAAATTGTACTAAATTATAACTAGTGTAGTGCTGTGCAGGATCTCTCTTATGGACAAGGTTATTGCTAGCTTGAGGTGTTCATATGCGAAACGTCAGAATCGATTGGTATCGGTTACTTGGTTATAGCTTACTTTTTTTACTTTTTTCCCTGGTTGTGACCATAGGTTTTGTTTTTTCACTCACTGGCAATTTAGCGCACTTAACGCAAATTGAGATTCAAATATCTGGCATAGAACTAGCATTCTCTTTAGCTATGTTTGTTAGCATTCCCGTTTTAATGTGTCGTTTTGGCTTTTACTTCTACCGTATGGTAAAGGGGGGAGAAAGAGTGACATTGGGATCATCTGTTACCAGAACCTGTTTAACCCGTTTAATTTTCTACTCTTTCCAAGCTTACTTAACCGCAATGGACAGGAGTCCAGAAGACGTTGTCTGGTGTCATTAACATTATTACTCATACTCTACCTTGTCGTTTTTTTCGATACTCAGATCAAACCTATGCTTTTAAGTATGAGCACTTGGTAGCTTCATTTTGCTAGCCAAAAATAACAAAGTTAGCCATAAAAAAAGGAGCCAAAGGCTCCTTTTCATTGATATATTCACTTAGCCTGTATGAGCTAGTGAGATCATCTTAAATTAGCTCTCTTTAGGAGCGCTACCTTTACGATGTGGCTTTCTGTCACCGGTTGATGGGCGACGATCGCTAGAAGATCTACGTGGGCGACGTGGTGGACGGCTATCTCCTTCTGAAGGAAGCTCTGCACCTTCAGCTTCACGGATGTTTAGAGGTCTACCACAAACACGCACTTTCCTAAGGTGTTGTAGTACATCCGCTGGCATTCCGGCTGGAAGGTCGATGGCTGTTATTTGATCGAATAATTGAATTTGACCGATGTAACGGCTGTCGATGTTAGCTTCATTAGCTACTGCACCTACAATGTTACCGACACCAACGCCATTGTCACGGCCAACGTCTATGATGTAACGACACATCTTAACGTCTGGATTGTCTTTAAGTGAGTCAGCCGTACCTAAGTTGCTAGGAGTTGGGCGTGAATCACGACGTGGACGCTCACTGCGCTCACCACGATCGCGAGGATTACGGTCATTACGGTCATTGCGGTCACGTGAGTTACGATCATCACGGCTATCACGTTGACGTTCGTGAATCGATGGTAACTGTAGAGGACGGTCTTTCTGTACTTGCTGAAGCAGAGCGGCGGCAAGAATATCTGTATCGACTTCTAGCTCTTGACATAGCTTTGCTACTGCACCCTTCATGAAGTCTAAAGAGTCTTTAGCGATAACTTCGGCAACTTGCTCACCTAGACGAGATAGACGACGTTCAGTTACTGTCTCTGGGCTTGGGACATCCATCGGAGAGATGCGGCTCTTAGTTGCACGCTCGATAGTGCGTAGCATACGCATTTCTCTGTGTGTAACGAAAAGAATTGCCATACCTGTACGGCCTGCACGACCGGTACGACCAATACGGTGAACGTAAGCTTCAGTATCATATGGGATATCGTAGTTAACTACGTGTCCGATACGCTCAACATCCAGGCCACGAGCTGCGACGTCTGTTGCAATAATGATGTCTAACTTGCCGCGTTTAAGCTGATCAATTGCACGCTCACGTGCTTGTTGGTTCATATCACCATGTAGAGGTGATGATGCGTAACCGCGGGCTTCTAATTTTTCAGCCAGTTCAACACAACTGTTACGAGTACGAACGAAGATGATAATACCTTCGGTCTTCTCAACTTCTAAAACACGTACCAGTGCTTCAAGTTTGTTGTGTTGTGAAACTTGCACAAAACGCTGCTCAATAGTTTCGACTGTAGCTGTGGTAGCTGCAATCTTAACGTGAACGGGGTCGGTCAAATATTTATTAGCAACACGCTTAATTTGCTCTGGCATGGTCGCAGAGAAAAGAGCAAGCTGACGTTGCTTAGGTGTATGCTCAAGGATCCATTCGATATCGTCGATGAAGCCCATTTTTAGCATCTCATCGGCTTCGTCGAGCACCATAGCTTTTAGTGAATCTAGCTTAAGAGTACCACGACGCATGTGGTCCATTACACGACCAGGCGTACCAACGATGACCTGAGGGCCACGTCTTAGGGCATTCAGCTGCTGATGCATGCTCTGACCACCGTAAATAGGCAGTACATGTAAGCCTTTCACAAATTTAGCATAGCTAGCGAACGCTTCGGCAACTTGCACTGCAAGTTCACGAGTCGGTGCCAAGACTAAAATTTGCGGAGCATTAATAGAAGGGTCTATGTTGTTCAGTAGTGGTAGTGCGAAAGCACCTGTTTTACCTGTACCAGTCTGCGCCTGACCTAGTATGTCTTTACCGGCCATAAGAGGGTCGATACTTGCGGCTTGAATCGGGGTTGGCTTTTCATAGCCAAGGTCGTCAAGAGCACGCAAAAGAGGCTCGGAAAGACCGAGCTCGCGGAAAGTTTGTTCATTGGATGACATGGGTTGTAACCTTGTGGAATAGCAGAGTGCTCGTAAAGCACTTAGGTTTATAGACAGAAAATCAACCCCGTGTCGACTTCCCGCACCGAATAACGTATCAGTAAGCCGAACATTATAGCAGGGTGCAATTGGTATTACCAATTAAAGATGGTGTTTTAGCCCGTATAATCGATAGTTTCCTAGCAAATATTAAGCCAATTAATGAGTTAGCGAGTGGATAATTTAATTTCTATTAGTGATTTTCATGTTTATTCTAACGTTAAACTGTCGATAATCAGCAGTTGATAGGCCGATTCGCTTACAGCAGCCAGAAATTTAAGATCTATTTTTTCTATTGTATCACTACTGCCGTGATAATCATTGTGCGGCGGGACTCCAAAGTAGAGCCAGGGGATCCCGGCCTTATACAGAGGATAGTGATCAGAGGCCCTCAGCCAGTCTACTTTCTGGACACTCCTACCCAGGGGACGGGGGTGTTTGGCTTTGATACACAGGCCTGTGGTGTCGGTCAAAGTCTGCTTTATCTCATCAAAATGGGTAAAACCCCGCCGGCCTTCGAGATAGATAACAGAGGGGCGACCGGGACGGCCAACCATATCCATGTTGATGGCTAACTCTATCTGTTTTATTTGTGGGATGGCACTTAGCTGTTTGAGTTGTTCGACTAAGGCATAGCCACCAAAGAGGCCTGGTTCTTCAGCATCTGTTGCGACAAATAAGATGTTGACTGACGCTCGTGACGACTCTTGCGACAGCTCTTGGCGTGGGTCTGGAAGAGGGGCTGAATTTTTCCGATTATGTTTGGCGACTTGACTGGCTACTTGTAAAAGAGCGGCTATACCTGAGGCGTTATCGTCTGCTCCCGGGTAAATTTTATGTCCTTTTTTACCTAAGTGATCGTAATGAGCCAGAATGACCCGCCATTTGTCTGTGGGCTCGGCGGCATAGATGACGCCGACCATATTGACCCCCTGGCGCTCACCGAAGTTATATTGGTATGTAAATGGGACTGAATATTCATCTTTCCAAGGGGTCAGCCCTATTTCACTATATCGGTTGGCGATATAGTGTCTGGTTAACTCGGCCCCTAAGGTGCCGGTTTTTCTTCCCTCAAATTCCGGGGAGGTGAGCTTGGCGATATCGGCGTGAAGCTGGTCTGTGTTGGCCCATTCTACAGCAAGCTGAGTTTTGCATGAGGCATAGGAAAAGTGTGAGTGAGTACAGCCGGAGATGAGCTGGCTAGTTAACAGCAGAGTGACGAGCATAGCTAATTGCTGAAATTTCAGCTTGGCACTGGTTAGGCCATTAAGTCTATGAGGAGTTGGATCCATCCCGTTCCTTTTTATGCTGCAGTTGTTTGATCTAACTTAACCCTATTTAAGCAGAGATACACTAGGTTTATCTTTGCAATTGGATAATGCAGTGAACCTAGAATTGAGTTTAGTTAATTAGAGGCCCAAGCCATATCGACTCGGGCCGGCATTTATCTAAATACGGGTATTATTCACGTCTTGTATCATTGAATCAGAGGCTTAAGAAAACGTGCCGTATGGGACTCAGTATGTTGAGCGACCTCTTCTGGAGTACCTGCCACCAAAATAGTTCCACCTCCGGCGCCGCCTTCGGGTCCTAAGTCGATGATCCAGTCGGCAGTCTTGATGACGTCCAAGTTGTGCTCTATCACCACTATGGTATTGCCATGGGATTTTAGTCTATGCAAGACGTCCAGAAGTAACTGGATATCTGCGAAGTGCAGTCCGGTTGTCGGCTCATCGAGAATATACAGGGTCTTACCCGTGTCTCTTTTCGATAGCTCCTTGGCAAGCTTGACGCGCTGGGCTTCACCGCCTGATAACGTCGTCGCACTCTGACCTAAGCCAATGTAAGAGAGACCGACTTCCATCAACATCTGCAGTTTTCGAGAGATGGCTGGCACGGCATCGAAGAAACCTCGTGCCTCCTCGACAGTCATAGATAAGACTTCGTGAATGTTTTTACCCTTGTATTTTACCTCTAAGGTTTCACGGTTATATCGCTGGCTCTTACAGTTGTCACAAGGGACATAAACATCCGGTAGGAAATGCATCTCAACTTTAATCAGACCATCGCCCTGACAGGCTTCACAGCGGCCGCCTTTGACGTTGAAAGAGAAACGCCCCGGTTTATAGCCTCGTGTGCGAGATTCTTGGGTCGCGGAAAACAGCTCACGTATAGGGGTGAAAATACCAGTATAGGTGGCTGGATTAGATCTGGGTGTTCGGCCGATAGGGCTCTGATCGATATCGACCACCTTATCGCAGTGATCCATGCCCTCGATACTCTTATAAGGGGAGGGCTCATCAACAGTGGCACCATTGAGCTGTCTATGGGCTATCTTATAGAAAGTGTCGTTTATCAGTGTCGACTTACCAGAACCTGATACGCCGGTGACACAGGTGAACAGGCCTACGGGAATGGTTAAATCTACATCCTGAAGGTTGTTACCGCTGGCCCCGAATAGCTCAATCACTTTATTTGCGTCGTAAGCAACGCGTTCTTCAGTGATATGGATCTGTTTAGCGCCAGACAGATATTGGCCGGTGATCGAAGCCTCACAGTCGAGAATATCTTGCAGGGTGCCATCACAAATCACCTCGCCGCCATGAATCCCGGCTCCGGGGCCGATATCGATAACGTGATCGGCCATCTTGATCGCATCTTCGTCGTGTTCGACGACGATTACCGTGTTGCCTAAGTCTCTTAGGTGAACCAAGGTTTGCAGTAAGCGTTCATTATCTCTCTGATGTAGACCAATAGAGGGTTCGTCGAGTACATACATGACACCGACCAGACCAGCGCCAATCTGGCTGGCGAGCCTGATCCTTTGGGCCTCTCCGCCGGATAATGTCTCCGCCGAACGGGATAGACTCAGATAATTGAGTCCCACATTGACTAGGAAGCCGAGTCTGTCTCGCACTTCCTTGAGGATCTTCTCTGCTATCTGACCCTTTTGCCCCGGTAGCTCTAGACTGCTGAAGTAGTCCATCGCCTCCCCGATAGACCATTCGGTCAGTACTGGCAGGTTAAGATCTTTGATAAATACGTTTCTCGCCTCTTCCCGCAGACGAGATCCACCACAGCTTTGACAGGACTGAGTATTGATGAACTTAGCTAGCTCTTCACGGACGGCGTTTGACTCGGTTTCACGGTAACGACGATCCATGTTGTTGAGAATACCTTCGAAAGGGTGGTTACGTACCACTACATCCCTCGATCATTGATGTACTTGAAGGAAATGCTTTCTTTTCCAGAACCGTATAACACCAGCTTGCGTACGTCATCGGTCAGTTGCTGGTAGGGTTTCTCAATGTCAAATTTATAGTGTTCGGCTAATGAACTGAGCATCTGAAAATAATAGAAGTTGCGTCTATCCCAGCCACGAATCGCGCCGCCAGCGAGAGACAATTCGGAATTCAATATCACGCGGTCTGCATCGAAAAACTGCTGCACACCCAGACCATCACAGGTACCACAGGCGCCAGCCGGGTTATTGAAGGAGAATATTCTTGGCTCCAATTCGGCCATGGAATAACCACAGTGTGGGCAGGCAAAGTTGGCAGAAAACAAGAGATCTTCTGTTTGGTCTTGTTTGTCATTGTCCATAGAGGCGACAGTCGCAATACCACCGGATAGCTCGAGTGTGGTTTCGAATGACTCGGCCAGGCGCTGCTTAATATCGTCTCGTACCTTGAAGCGGTCGACCACGACTTCTATGGTGTGCTTCACATGTAACTCTAATTCTGGTGGATCGGTCAGATCGCAGACTTCCCCATCGATACGGGCACGAATAAAACCTTGAGCCGCCAGGCTCTCGAGGAGTTTGACATGCTCGCCCTTGCGATTGTTGACCACAGGTGCCAGTAGCATTTGGCGGCTGCCTTCGGGTAACTCTATGACTTTATCGACCATCTGACTGACCGTCTGTGCGGCGAGTGGTTGGCCATGAGTTGGACAACGGGGCTCACCTACACGGGCAAAAAGTAATCGCAGATAGTCGTAGATCTCCGTGATGGTACCTACGGTCGATCTGGGGTTGTGGGATGTGGATTTTTGCTCGATTGAGATAGCCGGGCTGAGACCTTCAATCAGATCGACATCAGGCTTTTCCATCAGGCTTAAAAATTGGCGCGCATAGGCGGAGAGAGATTCGACATAGCGTCTCTGGCCTTCGGCATACAAGGTGTCGAAGGCTAGGGATGATTTTCCTGAGCCTGAAAGGCCGGTGATCACAATCAACTTGTTTCTGGGAATCGTTAAGTCGATGTTTTTTAGATTGTGGGTGCGGGCGCCACGTACTTCAATCTTGTCCATCTGTCTCTCTATGCCGAATAAAAAAGAGATCGATTATCGCATAAAAAATGACAAAAGCGGAACTCTTAGGTTTGAGGACGGACAGGATCCTTCTAGTTCGTTCATTTGCACTCAGGAAGTGTACTTCGAGTACATTTATATTCTCTCTTAGGCAATTGCTCTGTCTAAACATTGTTTAATCACATCTTGGGAGATTCTTTTTGAGCTAATTAAGTGCTTCGTGATAACATGCGCGACTTATTTATGACTTCAGATCAGGGCGGAACATGGCCAATAACGGACTATCAAAGACTGAGACCAAAGTCGCGTTTTCATTAGCCGGTGTATTTGGTTTACGCATGATGGGCTTGTTTATGATCATGCCTGTCTTTGCGCTATACGGACAACATCTCGAGGGCTTTTCACCACTTTGGGTGGGGATAGCCATAGGTGCATATGGTCTGACTCAAGCCGCCCTGCAGATCCCCATGGGGATGCTATCGGATAAGTTTGGCCGTAAACCTATCATCCTCATCGGTCTGGTATTGTTTGCTATCGGTAGTTTGGTCGCCGCCAATGCCGATACGATTTATGGTGTCGTCGCTGGCCGGGCAATACAGGGAATGGGGGCGATCGCTGCCGCCGTATTAGCCTTGGCCGCCGATTTAACCCGGGATGAGCAGCGCACTAAGGTGATGGCAATAATCGGCATGTGCATAGGTTTTTCCTTTGCGCTGTCGTTATTGGTCGGGCCTATCGTTGCTCAGTATATTGGTTTATCGGGCCTGTTCGCCTTGACGGCGTGTCTGGCTGTACTAGGCATGTTGATCGTTCAGTTTCTGGTACCTACTCCCATCACACATGCACCGAAAGGTGACACAGTGGCTACGCCTACCAAGTTAAGAGCCATGATCACCGACCCACAACTATTCAGACTCGATGCCGGAATATTTATTCTGCATCTGGTATTGACGGCAGTATTTGTGGCCTTGCCACTGGATCTGGTGGATGCGGGCTTAGTGAAAGAAAAGCACTGGATGCTCTATTTCCCTGCATTTATTGGTGCCTTCTTCCTTATGGTGCCGTTGATCATCATAGGGGTAAAGAAGAAAAATACTAAAGCCACTTTTCAGGTGTCCCTGTTGGTCATGATGCTGGCCTTAGGTTTGATGGCGCTGTTTGCCCATAACCTGATGATTTTGAGTATTGCAGTAGTGCTATTTTTTACCGGTTTTAACTATCTGGAAGCCTCGCTGCCAAGTTTAATAGCCAAGTTTTGTCCGGTGGGAGACAAGGGCTCTGCCATGGGGGTTTACTCTACCAGTCAATTTCTCGGTGCCTTCTGCGGTGGCTTACTGGGTGGCGGTGCATATCAATTATTGGGTGCCGTCGGGGTATTCGCGGCCGCTTTGTGCTTGATGACTGTCTGGTTGTTATTGACCTTGGGCATGGAGAATCCTGTGCTGCTTAAGAGCTATACCCTTGAAGCTACAGTAGAAGGTAAAGAACAGGCCAAGGCGATGGCAAGTGAGTTGTCTCAATTAGCCGGAGTTGCTGAGGCGATAGTTGTCTTAGAGGAGAGAGTCGCATATTTGAAAGTTGATGAGCATTTCGATTTAAGAGAGGCGCGAGCTGTGTTAGGCTCTGTCAGCTAACTCGCCTGTTCGGATATTTTGTTTCGAAGCGGGCGAAAAATTTATAGTAATTAGTAAGAATATTTCAGGAGATTTCAATGGCCAGTCGTGGTGTCAATAAGGTAATTTTGGTCGGTAACTTAGGGAAAGACCCTGAAGTGCGTTACATGCCAAATGGCAATGCCGTAGCCAACTTTACAGTGGCGACGAGTGAGTCTTGGAAAGACCAACAGGGTCAACAACAAGAGCGCACCGAATGGCACAATATCGTCATGTACCGTCGCTTAGCTGAAGTTGCTGGCGAGTACCTGAAGAAAGGTTCAAAAGTTTATATCGAAGGTAAATTGCAGACCAGTAAGTGGCAAGATCAAGCGACCGGTCAAGACCGTTATAAGACTGAGATCAATGCTAACGAGATGCAGATGCTCGATAGCCGTGGTCAAGGTGGCGGACAGCAAGGTGGCTATGGTCAACAGCAGAGTCAGCAGCAACAGTCTGGTGGTTACCAGCAGGCGCCTCAACAGCGTCAACAGGCTCCACAGCAGCAAGCCAGCTATCAAGGTGGTCAGCAGCAGGCACCACAGCAACAAGCATCACAGCAGAGTGGTTATCAGCAGCAACAGGCTGCACCACAACAGCAGGCTCCAGCTTATGCGCCCAAGCCCCAGCAAGGAGCTCAACAAGCACCACAGCAGGCGGCTCCTAAAGCGGCTCCACAGCAACGTCCAGCGCCTCAGCCACAACAGGCTGCGCCGCAACAGAACTTTACACCTGATCTCGATGATGGTTGGGATGATGATATCCCGTTCTAGGGCTTGCTAAGTAGGATATTAAAATATACTCCTTATGTATGACTCAGAAACCTCGCTACGGCGGGGTTTTTTTATGACTTTTATTCGAGACATAGCGATCGGACTGTGAGAGTTAGCTACATCTTTGCGCTTACTTTCTAACAGCCTCTTACTACCCAAAAGTATTACTCCCTTCTTCTAGTTTTTATTTTGAGCCGCAATTTTAGCCATTTTACTGGTCGTAAGCTTGCGGTTTACTGTTACTGTGGACGAGTTCATATCTCTCACAATAACAATATAAGGAAATCACCCGTTGGCGCTGGATTAGGCATATGTAAAAGTCTATTAAGCCTAGGGGGATGGCTGAGTGTATGGTAAAAAAACTGATTTTAACTGCTCTATTACTGAGTCTTGTTTGGCCTGTGATGGCTAAAGAGGATGACATAGAGATTAGCGGTCTAGTGATCGATAGAACCTTGACGCGCTTTGGAAAAGATTTTGGTTTCTATTATTCAGGTTATTGGAGAGATCTCCCTTTTACCCAGGGATTTAATGTCACTCTATACGAAACGGTCTTTCCACAAGCCGGAACACGGCTCACCTTAGAGGTCAATGGAACGGCTATCTATAGGACCCATTTTGGACGCCGAGCTAACCCCATTAAGGAGAGAGCGGAGCAGGCCATTCTACTCACCATAGATTATATAGCTACAGTCAGAGCTAATGCGATAACAGGTGAGTTTGCCGATACCTCAGACGGTTACTAGCGAGCTAGTAATCAAGATGATTAGGAATAAGAATAATGAATTACAGGATGTTATTTATGGGGGCCGCGCTATCGGCTGTAAGTCTGGCGGGAAACCAGGCTCAAGCAACCGAATTGGTTTATACCCCAATCAATCCGAGTTTTGGGGGGTCGCCTCTCAATGGCTCATATCTGCTCAATAAAGCCAATATACAGAATGATCATACGGCAGAAAGCACAGAGAAAGATTTTGTGACTCGTTTTAAGGAGTCACTGGAACGCAATATTCTCAACACAGTGACCCGTGGTGTGGCAAATGGTGAGATCACCGAGGGTATCTATGATACCGGGGATTTTACCATTGTCATTTCTACCGTTGGAGAGAATGTAATCTTGACTCTGACTAACCTCTTGACCGGCGAAGTGACTGAAATTGTCATGTCGTTAAACGGGGGATAGTAATGAAAAAGTTAATTTCTTATTGTGGCCTGCTATTACTCTCAGCTTGTAGCTTAATTCCTAAGCCTGAGCTCAATGTCACCGAGGCCGAGATTAATCCTGTGAGTCAAACCATGCGCGCACTGCAGGAAAAACCAGGGCCTAAATACCCTATACCGGTCGCCGTCTATTCCTTCAGGGATCAGACTGGACAATATAAGCCGCAACAGAATGTGAGTTCGTTTTCGACGGCGGTGACGCAAGGGGCGACTTCTATGTTGATCCAGACTCTGCTCGAATCTAAGTGGTTCACGCCGGTGGAGCGTGAAGGGCTGCAAAACCTGCTTACTGAGCGGAAGATAAGCAAGAAACAACCCGTGAAGTCGAAAGACGCTAAAGTGCCGCTACTGACCAATGCGCGTTTGCTGCTTGAGGGGGGATCATCAGCTATGAGACCAACATCAGTACCGGTGGTGCAGGGGTTGAATATTATGGTATTGGCGCTTCTGAGATGTATCGGGAAGATCAGGTGACCATTTATCTCAGAGCCGTCGATGTACACACTGGTAAGGTGATGATGTCGGTATCGACCACTAAGCGAGTCTTCTCTCAGGAGATGCGTGCAGGTTTGATCCGTTTTACCAGCTTAAATCGTCTGGCAGAAGCCGAAATAGGTTTCACGACTAATGAGCCGGTGCAGTTCTGCGTGCTTCAGGCAATAGAGCTCGCGGTGGCTGAGATCATAGAGAAAGGGATCAAGCTGGGATATTGGAATCAACATGATTCATCAGTAAAGAGTTAGTTCATCAAAAGTTACACTGATTTTCATACCTAGGGGCGCCAATAGCGCCTCTTTTTATTGGCCGCTGCGCTATGAGAGCGTTCGCAAGTTCACTTCGAGGACGCCAACAAGTTGGCTGTGAGAGAAGATCAAAAGCTTTTTCTCGCAGCTGCTTTGCTGTATTTTCGAAGGCCGCAGGCCGTCCTCGCAGTGACGAAGTCACGTTCTAGCTGCGGCATTGCAGCGTGCCGTACTTGCTACAGAAAAAGGGAGCCTAGGCTCCCTTTCTAATCTAGTTAACGTTTAACTAGCCTTAGTTCTGAATGACAACTGCCGAGTTGAAGTCACCGGTCTGAGTCACAGAAATACTGTTACCCATGCCCGTTTGAGAACCTGTCACTAAGTTATCGTTGCCGTTTTGGGCGACCATCAGGCTGTTGCCCATACCTTCGACGACAAACGCAGACTCATCTTCACCACCAAACCAGTTACCGTCACCAGTTTGAGTGACCATGACGCTGTTTTCATCGCCCATGATGATCAGGTCAATAAGGTTAAGGTCGCCATTTTGAGTCGCTTCAACATCTGTGTTATCAAAACCAACTACTGTGACCAATGCTTCGTTTTCGTCACCATTTTGGTCAATATCGACCTCGTTATCACTACCGATAACATCGGCATAGCCGAAGTTTGTGCTGCCATCTTGATGGACTTCGATGTCATTATCTTCGCCATCGGCAAAAGCAGTAATTTCGTTGTTGTCACCGTCTGAGCTCATGTCGATATCGTTGTCATCGCCATATGCACCGAAGGTAGCAAAGTTAGTGTCGCCTTCTTGATCAAGGTCGATATCATTCTCATTGCCCCATACCTGGAATTCGGCGCCGTTGTTATTGCCTTCCTGCTCAAGGTCGATATTGTTATCATCGCCTTGGATGTCGGCAATTAGCGTGTCACCAATAGTGTTATTATCGCCACGTTGAGTGATCTCAACATCGTTATCATCACCTGTAGTAAGGGCAAGGTAAGCCGTGTTGCTGTCGCCTTCCTGGTTAACCTCGATCTCATTGTCTGAGCCTGTCAGAGAGTAGACAAAACCTGTGTTGTTATCGCCTTCCTGAGTCACTAAGAAGTTGTTGTTATCACCAGCAACACCTTTGATGGCACCTAAGTTACCGTTACCTTCCTGATAGACTTCGACGTCGTTGTTGTTACCTACGTTTGGCGTGATGTCCAGCGATACCATGCCACCTATGTTGTTATCACCGTATTGAGTGATATCACCATCGTTGTCGTTGCCTTCAACACGGAATACACTGAAGTTCCCGCTACCTTCCTGAACAACGATAGCTGAGTTAGTATCACCTAACAGTTCTACCACAGCCTCGTTCTGGCTGCCGTCTTGCGTGACATCGACAAAGTTATCATTACCTGAAACAACGACATTGGCTTGGTTCCAGAAATCAGCCTGCTCGACTAAGGCTTCGTTGTCATCGCCTTCAATATTTATATCTGCAACATGCCAATCGGCTGCTTGATCGACTTCAACATTGTTACCTAGTCCCTTTGAATCGATATAAGTTTCCGCCCAATATCCATCCTGAACGATTGTGGCTGTCTGCTCGTCGCCTTCTTGGTTTAGTACTGCGGTATGGCGGTCACCGGTTTGAGTGACATAGGCTTCTTGGCCAACCACATCGCCAGCAGTGACAATAGTCTGAGTTAGTGTGGCACTGTTATCCGAGTCCGCTAAAGCGGATGAGCTCATTCCGAGTCCTGCGGCGATTGCTAAAGCTATGATCGATTTTGTTTGCGTTCTCATTTGACGCTCCCTGTTAATATTGAGTTATTGTGATTGCTGCCCCGTCTGCAATCTGTTCAATTGAAAAATTAGCGCTTCCCAGTTGATCTAGTTGAACCAAGTTGTCATTACCTATCTGAGTAATATCAGCCTGATTACGCACACCAACCTGGAGTAGTTCGACTTCATTGTTATCACCGTATTGAGTGATATTGGCTTGGTTATCCAGACCGACTTGATCTAGCTCTATACTGTTGTCATGACCTGACTGCAGTAAATAAGCGTGATTAAGTACACCCGTTTGAACCAAGTTAATGAAATTACCTCGCCCGTTAGTTTCAAGTAGAGTTTGCAGAGTGATAGGTATTTCATAATCTTCACTATCTTGGCGCTCTTGAGGCTCTTGGCTATGAGCACAGAAGCTACTTGATAGTAGAATGATGATGGATAGAGCCTTAGTTAAAGCTTGCACTTAACACCCCTTTACGAGTTGCTTGTCATGACATTAAATGCGTAATGCTTGCAAAAATTGCCTGTGACTCGCGATGGATTTCTCTGATCTGGCTAAGTTTTTAGTTAAGCCAAATTTGATATCCAAGGTACGTATCGATGAAAAATGCCGCAATCGGAAGAAGGTCTATTTATTCGATTTAAATTTATAAACTAATAAATTGCTGTAATTAAGTGAAATATATCGAGATTATCCTAAAAGGTATTAAATATTCTTTAAATGTATAACCCCATACAACTAGTAGTAAAGTTGTAAAAAATGTTAACACCCTTTTAAATTTTGCTTTTGTGTGGCAAAAATTCACGGGTTAATAAGTGCCGGTTATCACGCTGTGACTTTCGAGGCTTACTTATACCTCTTGGTATTAGGTCAAGGAATGACGCGGTAAAGGGATGAAGTACCGGATTGGGGAATTTTAAAGGATTAATAGGAAATCAGTTTATGTTAAACAAACTGTCACCTCTGGCGATTGCCATTGCAGGGGTTATGGCTGTATCTGCGCCAGTACAAGCAAAATCAATTTCTAACCATGAATATGTGAAAGATTCGATTCTCGTTGTTTATAAAGATAACACGACTAAGAGCGAGCGACTTTCGGCTCAGCGACTAGTAAGGGGATCCATTCGTGATCTCAATGCCGACGGTATCGATGATAAATTCTCTCGCTTACTCGATGGACGTTTAGCTAAATTATCTCTACGTTCAGGTGCCAATATTGACGAGGCTATTAAGGTCATCAGTAAGCACCCAGCGGTTAAGTATGCTGAGCCAAACTATGTGATAAAGGCCATAGGAACACCGGACGACCCTGACTTTGTCTCTCTTTGGGGCATGCACAACACAGGTCAGGATGGTGGAACGGCCGATGCTGATATCGATGCGGTCGAAGCATGGGATATCACCACAGGTGATACCAGTGTCGTGGTAGGTGTTATCGATACGGGTGTCGATTATAACCATGAAGATCTACAGGGAAATATCTGGACTAACCCCAATGAGATCCCCGGTAATGGTATCGATGATGACGGTAACGGCGTGATCGATGATATTCACGGTTATAGTGCTATCAATGATAATGGCGACCCTATGGACGGTAACGGTCATGGTACTCATGTATCGGGCACTATCGGTGCAAAGGGTAATAATGGTATCGGTGTTGTGGGTGTTAACTGGGACGTGACTATCGTCGGCTGTCAATTCCTCGATGCGAGCGGATCGGGTTCTACCGAAGGTGCGATTGCCTGTATCGATTACTTGACTGATCTTAAGATTAATCATGGTGTAGACATCAAGGCGACCAACAACTCATGGGGCGGCGGCGGATTTAGCCAGGCGCTGAAAGACTCAATCGACTCTGCAGGCGATGCAGGCATCTTGTTCTTCGCTGCTGCGGGTAACAGTGCGTCAGATAATGATGCGACTGCCAGTTATCCGGCAAGTTATGATTCAGACGCGGTAATGGCGATTGCCAGTACCGATAGAAATGACAACATGTCAGGCTTCTCACAGTGGGGCTTAACCAGTGTCGATATGGGCGCACCTGGCTCATCAATTCTATCGACGACTCCGGGTAACGGTTACTCGAGCTATTCGGGTACATCCATGGCAACGCCTCATATGACGGGTGCTGCCGCTCTGGTTTGGTCAATCAATCCGGATCTGAGCGTTGCTGAAATGAAACAGCTGCTGATGGACTCAGGTGATGTGAATGCCGATCTAACAGGTAAGACAGTTGCTGGTACTCGACTCAACGTAGCGACAGCGTTGGATATGGCCGATCCTTCTCCAAGTTACCGTTTCACTGCAACGCCAGTATCTCAAACTGTTGAGGCCGGTTCTGGTACCAGTTACGACTTCAGTGTCGGTAGCGTAGCGGGTTGGGATGATACTGTTGCGCTGACGGTAGCCGTTTCACCAGCATTAGCTGGCGTTACTCTGTCTAACGATACTGTGATGGCGGGTGATATGTTTACCGTCGATGTGATGACTGCAGATAACGCAGCATGGGGCGATTATACTATTACCGTTTCCGGTGATGATGGCATGATCCAGAAGGACAAGTCAGTATCTCTGACTGTACTGCCACAGGGTCTTGAAGACTTCACTTATCGCAATGATTCATCTGTAGATATTCCTGATAACGATGCAACTGGTATTACTAGCACTATCGAGATCAGCGATGTGGTACAGATCTTCGGCGTCAATGCCGATGTGAATATTACTCATACCTGGAGTGGCGATCTACTGGTGACTCTGACTTCACCAGCAGGCACTGAAGTTGTCTTGTCGAATCGCGCCGGTGGAAGTGCGAATGATATCATCAAGAGTTGGGATCTGAGTGACTTCAACGGTGAGATGGTTGCCGGTACCTGGACACTATTCGTCAGTGATAATGTCGGTGCTGATACCGGTACATTAAATAGCTGGGGCATGGTGGTTTCTGGTGTGGGTGATGCGGCTCCTGCTGCACCTGTCGCTAGCTTCGATTACAGTGTCGATAGCCTGAATGTGGCATTTACTAACACGAGTACCGACGCTAATGACGATATCGTCAGCTATAGCTGGAGCTTTGGTGATGGCTCTATATCTGCCGATATGAGTCCTAACTATGTATATGCTGCTGCAGGCACTTACTCTGTGTCTATGACTGTGACCGATGCCGAAGGCAACGAAGACATGGCTATGATGGATGTAGAGGTATTTGAACACAGCATCACGGCTACTGTTGCTCGTGCTAGAGTTTCACGCCGCGGTAGCGCTCTGGTCGACCTGACTTGGGATGGTGCTTCTGGTGAGTCTGTGAGTATCTACCGTGATGGTGTGATGATCAAAACCACAGATAATGATGGTCGTTACCGTGATCGATTCACCAATGCACCAGCATCGGTTGAATATAAGATCTGTGAAACCTCTACTAGCCTATGTTCTGATCCAATTACGGCTCAGTTCTAAGCGAATAGATTCAAGGCACTCAGACGTGCCATAAGGAAACTCTTCCTTGTTAGATTGCGGCCTTAGGGCCGCTTTTTTTATGGTTTTTTTAGAGAAAAAATTAAACTGGTTAGTGTTGATGACCGCTAGTCGATTGGCTAGGAATATGGGATTTTTCAATGTCAGTAGCGAGCTCGAGTTGAGTGATGACCTGTTTGAACTCTCCCCTGATATCCCTCATCTGAGTTTGTACCAATTGGCTGGATTGTCTTAACGTCGCAGGCATGTTTTTTAGGTATTTCTTACCTGTCTCGGTGCGGTAGAAGGCGGCGATATCCTTTAGCTCCTGCTCCTGGTAAGTACTGGTATAGAGTGAAATAAACTCAGGCTGGATCCGTTCCCAGTTGAGTCGCTTGTTAGCCAGTTCGAATGCTTGCTCCCTGTATCTGGTCTCTATCTCTCTATGCTCCCTCTTTAAGGGCAGATCTTTCACCAGATGAGCGTAACTAGCTTTGAGTTGATACATGGCTTGGGGGATCACGTCTTGGGCTAAGGTGGCATCTAACACAGCCTGAGCAGCCGCTCGATGAGACTGACTGATCTCATTATTATCGGCAGCGAAAGCAGTATTAGAAAATAGGATGGTTAAGGTCAAAATATATTTTTTCATCACAACTCCTGATGATTAAGGAACCTAGCTCCTAGGATCTAGCGTCTGGGATCTAGGTTCCTGCATTAATTACTTCAGATCTGCCTGAATGGCCACACCCGAACTCGCTACATCACTCTGTAGAGTGATGTAGTACCAACCTTCAATCGGATTAGTCACAGTGAATGACTCATTGGTGCTGCCCGCGTTAGTCGATGATGCCGAGTTAGACTGAGCGCTAGGCCAGCTAGTGCCACCATATATACTGACATCACCTGTTCCATGACCTGTTCTTACTGTAAGTTCAATGCTACCTGCATCGATCCACATGCTGTAGTAGTTCACACCATCGGCGGTACAGAGCGCCTCTGCGGATGTGAGTCGTCCATCACTCACTGGGTTGAGTGTCTGACAGGCATCACTGATATTAGCGTTCGCTGGTGGTGTTACAGGCACAGTGGTGCCGTCACCTAAGCTAACCTTAATGGTCGTGCCGCTATACTCGGTATTGGTATCGACCTCTATGTAGCGCCAGCCTCTGTTCGCCGTTACTTGAATCGACTCCTCATTACCCGCAGTAGTCGAACGGACATGAGCATTGTTAGCATCGGCCCAGGTATCCGCGTTGTAATACAGGCTTGCATCGCCGGTTCCACCAGATGTAGTGATGGTCAGTTGAGTATTATCTTCCTCGACAAAAACATAGAAGCTGCTTCTACCGCCACTGATGCATTCATCTTTACCGAATGTCAGTTGGCCGTAACTCATGGTCGGGGCGCCACAGTCCAGAGTTGGGTCAGGGTTGGGATTGGTTCCACCACCTTGAGCCGGATCGGGATCGGCAAACACCTCAGAGGTGCTGACAAGAAGATTCGCTCCACCAAATTCTCCGGAGAGTGTCAGGTAGTGCCAATACTCGTTCGGATTCAGGGTGACCTGAATCACCTCATGGTTGCCGTTGCCTATGCCGAAACCATCATTGATTTCACCGCTCGCCCAACCTGTGGTGCTGTAATAGATATCGGCATCGCCCCAACCGCCGCCGGTTTTGATCCACAGGGTTTGATTGGTTCGGTCGACGTTGGCGAAGGCAAAGCTAGCTCTGCCATTCTGTGAGTCGATACACTCCATGGGCTGATCTATAACCAGAGATGCATCGGGCGTGTAGCGATAGGTTTCACTGGTTACGGTACATGGCGAATAGTCCTTACTTATGGTCGAAACCGGGCCCGCCCAGTTGCCATCAGTGCCACTCGCTAACGCAGCCGCATCGGATGGCCCGTGATCGACTATACCGTTATCGACGATACTTAAACCACTGGTTAGCCAACCTGCCCACTCGTTGTCATAGCGAGTGCCGATACCGTCTATAAAGGTTTGATATTCAGTGTATTGATCGTTTCTCAGGTAGGCTAAAATCTGATCCACATCGGCTTTATGATTCTCAAACATGAAGCGCACCGCTAGGTAGCCCCAGCGATAGATACGGTCCTGGCCGGAGTTGTAGTTATTCTTGAATATGGTTGAAAGTGGGAACTCCCCGGTTTCACCTAAGGTGATGGCCGTGGTGTTGGCATCACGGTAAGAGATGTATTCGGCTAAGCCTTCGATCCACCAGATGGTGTCGACTGAGATCCCACGGCCGAAATCACCCTGCAGATTATAGCGGCCATCTAAGTAATGTACGTATTCGTGTTGCAGGTTCCAGATATGGAAATCGGGTCTGCGCCACTCGGCCTCATAGGCGATAAAACGCGCCTGATTTTTAAGCCCCGCTGGTGAGCCTTCCAGGTACATGCCGCCATTGTTGGTGGCGATGCCGAAGAAGGTACCGGCATAGGACTGGTAGTCGCTCGAGCTGTCAAATACGACCAGCTCCAAGGCGCTGTTATTGTCATTTGCGACAGGAGTACGGTTAGTGGCCAACTTGGTATGGAAGTAACTCTCCTGATTACCTAGCACACCACATGCCCAATTTGCCTGATCTCGATACATACTCTGAGCACGCATCTTTAATGTTGAAGAGCACTCCCAGTTGAAGGTCAGTGTTTCGGCCTCCAGCTGCGCCTTGAAGCCACAGATATCGTAATAGTTACAGTTACTGCGATCATAATAATCGGCCATCTCGGCGGCGGCCATCCAGATCACTTTCGAGGTATCGTTCTTACTGCTGCTGTCGAGTACCGCCTTGACTAAAGTGGTGACTCGGCTTTTCATCTCTGGGATGTGATACAGACGAGACAGCTCACGTACGGCATTGGTCAGCACATATTCGGCATCGGTACCCACCAGATGCCGATTGGCTAATTGGAAGTTATTCAGAGCATCGAGAATGCTTTGGTCTGTGGCAAATAATGCCTTCATGGGGTCATCCCACTGGGCGCGGAACAAGGTTGTGAAAACCGAGTTAGCGGCGGCATTCATGCCGAAGTTAACTTCCCAGTTCGCATCAAAGCGGCTAAGTACTTCTTTAGTGATGTGATTGAAGTCGGCGCCGAGTCCAATAGAGTCGATAAGGATCAGAGTTTCCTTCAATACGCCTGAATTCTCCGTAGATACGGTCCAGATATTACCATTGTTAAACAGGGCTGTGATCTGAGTCTTGACGTCAGATTTGACTGCGCTCGAGTAGGCCGGTACATCGTTAGGGCTATAGAACTGCACGTAGAGTGCGGCGCGTTGGAAATAGATCAAAGACTCGATACCTGTGATATCAACTCCGGTATAGCCTGCTGCACGGTCACGCACGGCTGAGGCGATAGTGCGCATATTAGACTCACTGAATAGCACTGTGGCATCCGGGCCCTTCAGGTTGTAGAGCGGGCTGACACATTGAGGATCTGAGTTAGCAAGCTCAGTCACGAGTGCATTGCCGCTGAGTCCGATAAATGCGCTGCAACCCGTAGCAGCCATAGGGCCACTGAGTCCAATGGGACCCGGCGATGCGAGGGGCGAGACAGATTCTGTATTGGCCCAGGGAGAACGAGTTCGGGTTAGGGCTGAGACTTGACTAGATACTAAAGTGGATGAAGTTAAGGGGGCTGAGAGCAGGTTCGAGTCTAGATTAGTCTCGTCATGACTCACTTGTGTGTTACTCATGGCACTGAAGCTTGTTGCTAAACCAAGTGCGACGACCAGGGTGTTAAGTTTCATGGGGTCTCCATTATTGTTGATTGCTCCTGATACCTACTTGGCACAGGAGTTAACTGTCTGCTGAGCAGATCTTGTTAATGATCTAGATATAAAAGAAGCGACCGCATGCATAACATCTGAATATGCAACACTTTCCTTGGGTGGTGCGTAACAAAAAAGTAACAATATAACCAAGGAATATAATATACAATATAAATTTGATCGTTTTTTGTTCGAATTTAAATTAAACTTATAGAATATACATTTAACAAATTGATTTTTAATGTATTTTTAAGATTTGAGAAAATAGCATTTAACTTTTAAAAATTTACTGATGGTTGAGTGCTTGGGTCCAGAGATGGAGGTCACTCACTTCGAATCTATTGATTCGAGCCATTAAGGGGTGTATGTATAAGAGCTCGCAAATAGAAATCTAAACTGACTATGCCAAACATCTTACTACCCCAAGATTATCTTCATGTTGATTTCGATCATCCCGGCGACGCCGATGTGATGTTTTTTAAGCGCTCCTCCTTGCCTGAACTTGCCAAAGACCAAGTATTAATCAAGGTCGCCTATGCCGGTGTCAATGGCCCCGATGTTGCTCAAAGAAAGGGAGCCTATCCGCCGCCTAAGGATGCGAGTCCTATCTTGGGTCTGGAAGTGGCTGGAGAAGTCTGCGCTCTGGGAGCTGAGGTGAGCCAATGGCAACTAGGTGACAAGGTCACGGCCTTAGTGCCTGGTGGTGGCTATGGCGAGTATGTGGTCACCCATTACTCCCATTGCTTACCTATCCCTCAGGGCTGGACTCTGGAGCAAGCCGCCGCTATCCCGGAAACTTTCTTCACCGTGTGGGGTAATCTGTTTATGCGAGCGGGTTTGCAATCCGGGGAGACTGTGCTTATTCATGGTGGTTCAGGCGGGATTGGTAGCGCGGCGATAGCCTTAGCTAAAGCATTCGGAGCCAGAGTCATAGCCACATCGGGTAGCGATGAGAAATGTGATTATTGTCTGAGTCTAGGGGCCGATTTAGCCCTCAATTATCAGGATGATTTTGTTCAACCTGTGATGGATTACACCTCAAATTTGGGTGTAAATCTGGTGTTCGATATCGCCGGTGGCGATTTTATCAACCAAAATTTGAAGGCGTTAGCCGTCGATGGACGCATGGTGTCAGTTGCCATGCAAAGGGGGCCACAGGCGCAAGTGGACATATTTAGGATCATGGCTAAGCGCATCACCTGGACAGGTTCCACATTAAGGCCTCAGAGTGTAGAGGCTAAGGCCAATATAGCTTCTGAGTTACGGCAAAAGGTCTGGCCATTACTGGAGCTAACTCGAGATGGTGAATCCTGTAACAATAAGCTAGTGCCAAATATATCGGCGCGATTTTCTCTTGCTGACAGTGTCGGAGCGCATCGACTGATGGAATCGGGTCTGCACAGAGGAAAAATAGTGTTATCGGTTCATGGAGAAGAGTCTGATTGAAATGTTTTTTGTAATATAGCCGAAATATAACTGCCATCAGGCTAGTCCACTATAGCCTTATGGGTTTCCAGGGTTTATTTATTGTGGATTAAATTATTTTTACACAGAAAAACTTGAATAATTGAGTCTTTAAGCTAAATTCGATATTGACTGAGATTTTCAAAATGTGTTGATTTAAGGGTATTGGCATATATGTATAACACAACAAAAACACCAGTATGGTATGGCGAATTAAGAACGGCTCGAGGCAATGCTATTGTCATTCATGATAAGCAGTTTCCTGAAGCTAAAGCGGGTCGTATTTATCTTTATAATGCGGTGAGAGATACGATCATCGAGTATGCCGAAGAGATAGTCTCGGGTAATCTTCATGATCTCGATAAGGCAAGGATCAAGGCTGCCGAAGACGCCTATGGTGCAGCGTGGGACTCGGCTCGTTCAGAATTTATGGAGAAGCATCAGGGCTGGGTCGATGCGAATGCCACCAAGCATAAGCCTCTGATTACTAAAGGGAAGTCTAAATCAAAAAAGCGAGGTGAGGTCGATGGGGCCTCATCAGATAATGAGCCTGGCTCTGAGAGTCTGGACAGAGAGTTTGCTAATGGCTGGTCCGGCGGGCTCGAAGAATAAAGTGTTGAAGAGCTGTTTGTCGAAAGAGTCTATGCGCCTAGTTCTTAAAGCCTAGGCGCTTTTGTTCATTCTTTTAAAACGTCTTAAACTCATAACGGCTGATATGGTGGTAAATCTCTTTCGGTTTTATCCAGGGATCGGCTTCCAGAGTGGGCTGATTGGCACCGTCTGGAAGCTGCTGCGGCTCGATACAGATGGCGTGATGTGATTTTAATTCCTTGCCACCTTTACCCAAATTACCTCCAAGGTAATTTGCCCCGTAAATCTGCACACTGGGCTGATTAGTATATAGCGTCATACTTCTACCGGATTCAGATGCGCTGAGGCAGCCAAAGCGAGTCATTTCTGAGTCTGAAGCGTTTGTTAGGTAGCAATGATCTATTCCGGATGTGGAGACAAAACTTTCATCATTTTGGACGATAGATAAGGCTTTAGAACGGCGGAAATCCAGCAAAGAACCCGAAGCATCTTTCATTCCTGTGGGAATACCTGAGTCGTCCAGAGTGAGCATGCTGGTGGTATCTATCTGTAATTGATGCTCTGCGTTACTCGTTGAACCACTGCCTTCAAGATTGAAATAACTATGTTGAGTCAAGCTAATGGGACAAGGCTTATTGACTGCAGCAAAGATCTCCATATAGAGATTATTTCCCACCAATCGATAATCTAACTGCACGTTACAGATCCCCGGAAAGCCCATATCGCCATCGGGACTGACTAAGTTAAGGCGAACGCCATCGGGCAGTTGACCCATATGCCAGTGTTTGCGATTAAAGCCCTCGCTCCCCCCATGGAGGCAATGACTCGCCTGATTGATATCTAACCGATATTCATCTTCACCGAAACTCATCTTGCCATTGGCTATGCGATTGGCATATCTTCCGGCAATGGCACCTAAGTGAGCGCCTTGTTTGAGGTAATCTTCGATAGAGTCACAGCCAAGCACGATATTGCCTCGCTCGCCATGACGATCCGGAGTCCACAAGGAACGTATGATTCCGCCTAAGCTCAATACTTCCATGGCTATGATGCCATTATCTATCCTGACACGTTCGATTTGACCGCCACGAGGATCGGTCCAGAGGTCTAGCGGGCGAAAACGTACCATTGGGTATCCTTAAATTGAATTATGTGCAGTCAAGACTTTGGCTCCTAGGCCTTAGGCCCTGGATTCTAGTAACTTTAGTCTCTTAATAAACTTCTTCATCTACTCGGGTCGCTCCAGCACTGGCCGAACAGAGGTAAACAGTGGCTTCTAATCCTGTCTTTTCTGCATATTGACTCTCAATCGCTTCGACCACTGCATCGGTCAAGGCATGATCCACTAAAGCAACGATACAACCACCAAAGCCCCCACCTGTCATTCTCACGCCGCCACGGTCGCCTATGACTTGTGCGATGATGTCGACTAAGGTATCTATTTCTGTCACTGTTATCTCGAAATCATCACGCATAGAGGCGTGGGATTGAGCCATCAGCTCACTTAATTTAGGTATATTGCCCGCTTCTAATGCATGGCTGGCGTGTTGCGTCCTGCGGTTTTCTGTCAGCACATGTCGTGCTCGTCTATAACTGACATCGGATAGCTCAGATCTAGCGGCTTCAAGTTGGCAGAGATCGACATGCCTCAGGCTTTCAACTCCGAAGTGATCGGCGACTTCTTCGCATTGCTCGCGTCTTAGGTTGTACTCAGAGTCGACGAGTCCTCGCTGAACATTTGAGTTGACTATGATAAGACTTAGGCTGTCGGGAATATGAACTGGCTCACTGTCTAAGTCTTCACAATCTATCAGCAGGGCATGATCTTGCTCGCCTAGGGCGCTGATCATTTGATCCATGATACCGCAGGCGCAGCCTACGTATTGATTTTCACCGCGCTGAGCCATCTGAGCTACGGCAAGGGGTGAGAGCCTAAGCTGACTGCAATCATTGACTGCGGTGCCGAAGGCTACCTCTAAGGCTGCCGATGATGAGAGGCCTGCACCTAAAGGCACATTGCCAACCACAGAGATATCGAGTCCTTTAGCCGAGAGTCCAGCTGCAGCCATGGCTGCAGTAAAACCCTTTAGGTAATTAACCCAGCCATCATCAGGATTCATGGTGCCTTCCTGACCGAAGTTCCATTCTTTTATTTCACCTGGGAAGGCATCGGATACGGCGCGATAGAGATCATCATCCCGTCGCTTGACTGCGATAATCGTATGGAAATTGATGGCGGCGGGTAAGACAAAACCATCATTATAATCTGTATGTTCTCCGATCAAGTTTACCCGGCCAGGAGCCAAGTAAAGATCGTCTGCTGTTGTGCCAAAGGTTTGCACAAATAATTTGTTCGCGCGCTGTGCGGGATTCAACATGCTTTAAAGCTTCCCTTATAAAATTGTTTGCTCAATAACTGCCATTAGGCAGGCGTTTAAATACGGTACTTGTTGACCGCTTCATTTTACTTGCTTGATAGCTAGCTTATGTATCGCCAGCTAAATATGTAAATAAATATTACATAGGTTTTTATAGCATGAGTAAGCCGAGGCTGTAACTGAGTTTTTTCGACATTCTGATGCAAAACAGACTAATTGATCCGTTTATAGTCGTTTTTGCCCTTTTTTATAGGTTAACCCTTAGGTTTGAAGTGACATTTCAGCATAGAAAAAAGAGCGATGGCCCAGTAGTAAAACTCGCTAAGCTCGCTCTATTTCATCAAGATATTGTGGATTAGTCTTATCGACCTAGCTCTCCGTCGCTGCTACGGGGGTGACGATCTGGCCACCAAAGACAAACTTACTCAGTAACAGGGTGACCAAGATGGTCGCAAATAGGGTGATCGCCATCATATGTATGAAGTGGAAAGGGCTCCAAACGAAGGTGAATACGGCGTATATGAGTACACCGAAGACCAGGCCAATCTTGATCGCCTTAGCGTGAACATTCTTAAACACCAAGGCGCAGATAAAGGCGGCTAACACTGGCATAGAGTAGAGGCCATTGAGTTGTTGCAGCAAGGAGATGATGCTCTCCGATTGTGCAAAAACAGGTACCAGAGCGACCGAGATTAAGGTGAAGACTAAGGCTACACGGGTGCCTATCTTACGCACGTCGGCATTGGGGTTGATATAGTTCTGGTGAATATCACAGGTATAGAGCGCCGCCGCCGAGTTAAGGCAAGAGTTAAATGAGCTCAGCACAGCGCCGGCAATCACGGCTGCGAAAGCGCCGGATAACCAAGATGGCAATAAGTCTCCCACTAACCTCCCATAGGCGACATCGCCTACGTCACCATATAACTTGAAGGCGACAATTCCGGGCAGCACAACAATGAAAGGCACGATTAACTTCATCACCACTGCGGCATAAAGTCCTTTTTTCGCTTCTTCCACAGATTTGGCAGCCAGGGCTCTCTGGGTGATCACCATATTGGTTCCCCAGTAGAAAATCTGAATGAAGATCATACCTGTCAACAAAGTATGCCAGGGGATATCTGATTTATCATCGCCAATAAGCGTGATGCGCTCAATCGGGATGCCCGAGAGATCCCAGTTAATTGCGTTCATGGCCAGATATGAGACAACAATCCCCATGGCTATCAGACCTATGCCGTTTAAAGTGTCTGATATGGCAATGGCTCTGAGGCCACCGAAGATGGCATAGACGGCGCCGACAACGGCGAAGATAATGGCCAGCATGGTGACGGATATCTGCAGGCCAAACATAGATTTCATAAACAATGAGCCGGTGTAGAGCACTACAGGTAGCAAGATAAAGGCATAGCCCAGCATGAAGAGTACCGAGACCATGGCGCGAATGCCCTTATCATTGTACTTGCGCTCCAGCAGTTCTGTGGTGGTGGTACAATTGTATTTGTAATAGATAGGGATGAGCCACTTAGCCAAGATTATCAGGCCAATGGCGGCACTAATTTCCCACCAGGCAACCAGTAATGCCTGAGCGCCGTTCATGCCGACGATCTGCTCGGCACTGATGTTGGTCATCATCAAGGAGCCCGCTACAACCACCCAACTCAGGCCGCCGCCAGCTAAAAAGTAATCCTTGCTGTCGCTGGTGTCTCGTTTGATGTTACGGCACTTAAGGTAGGTAATCAGTCCCACCGTCGCCGTCAGGCCAAAAAATATGACCAGTTGAATGATCTGTTCCATCTTGATTTCCTTTTCTTATTTTATTTTATGTTCGCACTAAATTCTACTGAGGAAAGTTATCCTACGACCGTTAAAATCAGCGGGTAACTCAGATTTCAACTAGTCTCTGGCTAGTTGCTGCAGCTGGCTACTCGAGTCGATGGGAACAAGCCTGAACTCGAAATTTATGGGCTGTGCCTGGATACGATAAGCTTGATGGACTTGTCTGCCCCATGAGGTATCTCCGCCTACACCCATCTGTTTATAATCGATATTCCAGGTCACATAGTCTCTAATCGGGATCTCGGCGCCATGGTTCTGAGTGACAGGGACTAAGCCCGAAGCCGAGCTTTGAGCATCACCGGATCTAAAGTCGATATCGGTCTGAGAGAAGGGCCATAGGCTGGTTTGTAACTCTTTGGCCGCGACGGCCATTAAGCCTGTGCCTTCACTATTGGTTACAGCAGCATATCGCACCTGAGTTCGCTGGCCTGTCTCTTGGGGGCGAGAGTAGCGGTGATATAGCTTCTCGATAGGCAATTGGTACCAACCCAATGGATTCCCAGTGGATCTGTCTGCATAGGTTTCTTCTGGGCCGCGACCGAAGTAACTCATAAATCGTCGATCGAAAGGCAGTCGAGTGCTAAAGCCAAACCTGGGAAGATCTGGTAGTGCCTTGTCACCGGGTTTAAATTGACTCTTTATCACTAGCTCACCCTTGTTATTGAGCCGGTAGAGGCTGACTAAACTAAAGCCGAGTGTTGGATGGACTTGGGTGACCCTAAGACGCTTATTGTTAACTTTTTCGATAGATTCAAGTTCAAGCTCAGTGGCCGCGTCCTGCCAAACACCACCCCACTTCGGCAGACCATTACCCAGATCATTATCTGTCGGTGCACGCCAGAAGTTTGCCATTAAAGGAGCGGTTATCTGAGATTCTCCGCCTGTGTTAACTTGGGTTAGCCAACCAGTATCTTTCGAGATGGCGTAGCTGTTTTTATTCATACTTAGTAGCCATAAATCATCTGTTTCGCTAATACGACTGCTTTGGCTGAACTTGGTTATCGCAGGAGAGGCTAGCTGGATCTCAAATTGTTCGAAGGCCAAGCTGTGACCCGAGGGCAACATGGGTTGTGGGCTATCGACCAGTGCGGTGACCAGCAGATGATAGTCGTAGTGTTTATTAAGCTTCTGTGCCTGCTGAGATTCGAGTTTGAATTTGATCGTTTTACTCTCTCCGGCTGGAATTAGCGGCATCTTAATTTGGCGAGTGAAGATCGATACACCATCTTGTTGCAGTGACCAACTTAGCGCCAGACCCGATGTGTCTTTGAAGTCGTATTTATTACTCAGGGTCAAGCTTATTTCGGCACCATCTATCTGGAAACTGCTGAATCCAATAGGCTGATACACCTTCTTTACTTGGCTCAGGTGTGGATGAGGGTTACGGTCGGGATCCACTAGGCCATTATTGAGGAAGTTGCCATCGGTAGGCATATCTGGTTCATAGTCCTTGCCGTAGGCCCAATATCTTTGGCCTTTATCATTGGTGAAGGCCAGAGATTGATCGACCCAATCCCAGATAAATCCACCTTGCAGGTTAGGGTAGCGCTCGATGACGTCCCAGTAATCTTGTAAATTACCCACCGAATTACCCATGGCATGGGCATATTCGATCATGATCAGTGGTCTGTCGCTATTATTCTTAGCATATTTTTCTATGCGTTCGATGGACGGATACATGGGGGCCACTATGTCGGTATAGGCCTCAGTACCTGCCGGTTCATACTGGACCGGGCGGCTGGGATCTCGTTGTTTTACCCAGTGGTAAAGAGACTCGAATAACTTGCCTTCACCCGCCTCGTTGCCCAATGACCAGATGATGATAGAGGCATGATTCTTGTCGCGCTCCAGCATACGTTCGACCCTAGCTTGGTGGGCCGGCAGCCAGCTCATCTCATTGCCGAGTTGAGTCTTTTCATCGATTGCCAATGGATGGGATTCGATATTGGCTTCATCGATAATATACATGCCATATTTGTCGGCGAGTTGTAGCCAATAGGGATCGTTAGGGTAGTGACTCGAGCGCACGGCGTTGATGTTACTTTGCTTCATCAAGCGTATATCTTTTTCCATGCTCTCACGGCTAACCACATGACCAGTCATTGGATCGGTTTCGTGGCGGTCGACACCGCGTATTGTGATGGCCTTGTTGTTGACGAGTAGCTGACCGCCTCTTATCTCGATACGGCGAAAGCCTATTTTCTGACTACTGGATTGGAGTAATGCGCCATCCTGGTCTCTTAGGTTGACGATAAGCTGATACAGTTCTGGTGTCTCGGCGCTCCACAGTTGAGGATGCTTGAGTGTAAACTTGAACTGCTCATCTCTCTCTCCGTTTAAGCTGAGTGATTTCGCCCCTTTAGCGATGTCACTGCCAGCGGGAGAGACGATTCGGTAATCCAAAGAGACCTTCTGCTCTTTATTGTGATTCTTTAGCTTGAGTGTCAGCGTCATATCGGCGCGGTTAAGATCGTTGTTGAGTTTATAGCTTGCATCGATATCGACAATTCGCTGCGGCTCGGTGGCGTAGAGATAAACATCTCTCTCTATGCCACTCATACGCAGCATATCTTGGCTTTCAAGATAACTGGCATCACTCCAGCGGATGATCTTCATGGCGATCAGGTTGTTACCCGCTTTCAAATAATCAGAGATATCAAACTCGGCTGGGGTCTTGGCGCCTTGACTGTAGCCCACCTCCTTGCCGTTGACGAACAAGGTGAAGGAAGATCGCGCCGCGCCAACATGGAAGAAGACCTGCTTGGCGTTCCAGTTTTCCGGCAAGGTGATTTCCCGTCGATAGCTGCCTGTGGGGTTGTGATCTGTTGGCGCATTTGGCCAGGTCGTAGTGAAGGGGTAGCGTTCATCTAAGTAGATGGCATGGCCATAGCCCTGAGTTTCCCAGTTGCCGGGAACTGCAATTGTGCTCCAGCCTGACTCATCGAAGGAGGCGCTGGCAAAGTCGGACGGCGCAGACTTAGGGTTTTTGGCGTAATGAAAGTGCCAGATCCCGTTAAGATCCAAAAAGTTGCTACTGTTACGATACTCATCTTTAGTGGCCTTGCTGACCGAGCTGTATGGAAAAAAGCTGGCGTGGGGGGCTTCTTTATTCACTTCAAAGATGGTGTGGTCTTGCCAACGATCGGCAGCCAAGGCGAGCTGGGCGGGAAGACTCAAACAGATAAGGCAGGCGGTTATCAGCTGAGTTAACTTGTTTTTCTTAGCTCGGTAAGACGTTAACTCTTCCGGCATTAATGCGTTAGGTATCAAGGCTAATCTTCCTTTGTTATTGTTATCTTCATAATATTGATTTTGTTGATTAATTTTTATTTCTGGGCATTCATTTCCTGCTCCATACGATAGCAATATGTTGTAGATCCGGGCTGATAGCTATTCTTGAGGCGTGAACGTGTTGCTCTGATGGCTGCGGTAAAGTAGCGACGGCTTGCCAAGGGTTATCAGCTTTACTCTTTGCTGATGCTGATGCTGATGCTGATGGCCAGGCCCTGAGGTGGTTCTTATCTATGTTGAAGATCCAGCCGTTATTGCTCCAGGCGTAATCTTCGCTGCCATTATCGACGGAGATCAGAGGTGTGTGACTGCCGGAAAGGGGGTCGAAACGCTTGATGACACGGTCGCCATCTTGTTGCTTATGCAGGTAGCTGAAAGCTTTATCGTTGGGAATTACATGTATGCTGCGTCCGGCGTTTGCCACCACAAAATGGCGTTCATCGGCGCCGGATATCGACTCATCAGACAAGGAACTGGCTTCGAAATAGAGGCTATATGCATAACGTGCCCAGAGTAAGGTGCCGAACTCGGGATGCTGAGCATAGTAGCCCGTTGGGATCATGCTATTGATGGCGCGAGCTCTGGGTTTGTTGGCCTCTTGCTGCCAAACACTCTGGTGGGGCACGCCTTGTTCGACGATATAACGAATTCCATCTGCGGTTGCTGATGATTCTTTACCTGACAGCTTATACGTGAGTGGCTGGGGTGAGTATTCGCTCTCATCTGGTGTAAACGTCAGTTGCTTTATCTGAGTTGCAGCGTTTTTATCTAAGTAGTATCGAAAGATGTCGTTGTGCTCAGCGCCCCGATCCGATGCAAACACCAGACTCTGGCTATCGGCGCTAAATGCGGGCTGATTGTCATAGCCGTCTCGATTCGATACCTGCTTGGGGGCGCCGAGCAGCCAGCTGGCAGTTTGCTTATTCAGCTGGAGAGGATAGATCCAAATATCATAGCCTGCGGCGATTGAAGGAGAGGTGACTAAGGTGAATAGTGTAATTAAGACACAGAGCCGAGTTTGAAACAGCAGACTAGACCGCTTCCTCAGGCTAGAGGAATTAGCGCGCCGTGGAGCGGTTATATTACTTTGGGTTAAGTCTGTATTGGCTTGGTTCACAGCAAGGTATTTCCCATCTTATGCAGATAGGAAATACCATACTAGATTGTTAGGATAATGTATACAATATCGGTTTTTCTTGAGTGTACATTAAGCCTTATTCTTTATCTCTTCGGCGTTAGACCGAGCGACATGGGACTCTGGAAGCAGGTCGTTGACCACGTGATCGACAAAACCGGCACCGGCGGCTTCATAGAGGTTATAGATACTGTGGACACCAGATTCCTTTAAAGACTCCCCATCTTCAGTATATTGAACGATGGCACTTAGCTTGCCCTTGTAATCTAGCCTGCGTAGCTGTTCGGCAGCAAACAAGTTACCTATATGGTGAGGCATGGCTAGCAGTACCAGGTCGAGATTGGGAGCATGTTCGAGTTTCTCCCAAAAATCGGTATCTGAGGCATCTCCCTGAACCACGTGACGTCCTTTGCCTTTATGATAATCGACCAGATCCTGTTTATGTTCTATGCCTAAGATCTCGCCGTCGAACTTGGCTGCTAATTCATCATAGGCACCACTGCCTATTCGTCCCATCCCTAAGATTAAAAAGCGGGGGTTGCCTACTGGGATCTGACGATCTTCAGGGTGAAGAGGATGCTTTTCAAGCTGCTGTAATCGGCTTTGGTATTTCTGATATAGACGACTGGAAATTGCATTCAAAGGTGCCGCCAACAGGAAGCTGATGCTCAAGGCGACAGCCAAGATCACCATCCATTGTGGGGGCAGCCAGCCCTTGCTGGTGGCTACCGCCGCGACGATCAAGCCAAACTCACTATAGTTACCTAAGTTAAATGAGGTCATGAGTGAGGTACGGGATCTGAGTTTGAAACGGGTCAGAAGATAGAGAAACAGGCCTATCTTCAATGGGATCACTAACACTAAGATGGTCGCCAGACCTATGTCTGAGACGCTAGGCAGGCCGTTGAGACCGACAGTCAGGAAGAAGGCAACCAGGAAGAGTTCCTTGAAATAGAACAGGGACTTTGCCAGCTCAGAAGACTTGGGGTGACCGGCGAGTAAGATGCCAATGATCAGGGCGCCTAGGTCGGGTTTAAGGCCGACAGCTTCAAATAACCAACCACCGAGAACCAGAGCCATGACCAGGCCAAACAGTACTAAGAGTTCACCGTGGCCGACACGGTCGAAAGCCTTGTAGATTAGCGGCTTAGCAAAGGGAAGTAGGAGTAAACCAAAGGCCCACACCGAGGGGATATCCCCCTTTGATATCGTCAGGAAGGCGACTGCGAAGATATCCTGCATGATGAGAATACCTATGGCGACTCGTCCATAGAGAGACTGCATGTCACCCTTATCTTCCAGCACTTTTACCGCAAAGATGGTACTGGAGAAGCTCAAGGCGAAGGCTAGCAGGGCTAGCTGATTGAAATCCAGGCCGGTGAGTTGATCTAGCCCTATCATGCCTAAGAGCTTAAGCAGCGGGATAAAAAATAGCATGGATCCCATCATGTGTAGGCTGGAACCTGCCCAAACCTCGGCTTTAAACAGGCTCCTGATGTCTAACTTCAGGCCGATGGCGAAAAGCAGCAGGGTGACACCTAATTCGGCAAGTTGCTCTAATAGGGGCAGGCTGGATTCATCTATGCCAAACAGAAATAGTACAAAACCCGCAACGAGATAGCCTATTAAAGGCGGCAGTCCGACTCGGCTGACAAGCATGCCACAGGCCAGAGTGATGATTAAGATGGCGGGTTCCATGTTTCTCCTGAACGAGTTTGAGTTAACTACCTCTTATTGTATAAGAATTTGATGAAGTTTAAATGAATATTATGCCAAAGAAGAACAACCTAGATCCTAAGATCTAGGTTGTAGGACCCGTATCACTGGTTCAAGAGTAGATCTAAGTGCTTAGAAAACGCTGCAGGCTTCATAAAACCTGTGACTCTTAAGTCGTCCCGGCTTTGGCCCGATGCGTCAAACATCAGTAGCGTAGGTAGGCCGAGCACATCATAGTGTTCCAGCAGTTCAATATCGATATCATCATTCTTAGTGACGTCAGCCTGAAGGAATACCAAGTTAGCCAGACGGGCCTGAACTTGAGGATCTTTGAAGGTGATGGCTTCAAATTCCTTGCAGGCTACACACCAATCGGCATAGAGGTCTAACATCACAGGCTTGCCCTGAGCCGCGGCTTTTGCTACTTCGGCGTTTAAGTCATCCAGCGACTTGATGCGCTTGTGAGATATATGTTGCTCTGAGATAGCTGATGCGCCTGGGGCTTGATGACCCAAGTGAGTCATCACAGCCTGAAAGCCGTAAGAGAAGCTGGCAAGTAGTATCAAGGTCAGCAGAACTGAACGGGTCGTTTGCTTCCAGTTAAACTCGGTGAGCTTGTTTTGGTGCATCAGGTAGCCGACTAAGGTGACTCCCCAGATAGACCAGAAGATATCTGAAACCAGTCCCGGCCAGATTCGACCTATCATGACGATAGAAACGGCGATGAGCAGGAAGCCAAAGACGGTCTTGATGACATCCATCCAGTGACCGGCTCTTGGCAGTAACTTACCGCCTGATGTACCTATGATCAGCAGAGGTAAGCCCATGCCCATGCTTAACACATAGAGGGCCAGGAAGCCTTGCAGCAGATCTCCGGTCTGTGCCACATACACAAGTGCGCCGGATAGGGGGGCGGTAGTACAAGGCGAGGCAACCAGGCCTGAGATAACTCCCATCATGAAGACGCCAATCACATTGCCGCCTTTCTGGTTATTGGAGAACTTGTTCATCTTCTCCTGCCATTTGGACGGCAGTTTTAGCTCATAGAGGCCAAACATCGATAGGCTAAGGACGAAGAACAAGATGGCCAACACTATCAGTACCACTGGGTGTTGCAGCGCGGCCTGATACTTCATTCCCGCCGAGGCGACGACGAGTCCGAGCAATGAGTAAGTGATCGCCATGCCCTGGACGTAGACCATTGACAGGCTGAAGGCCTTGGCCGTAGACAGTTTCTTGCCTTGACCGACTATGATCCCGGATAGGATAGGGTACATGGGGAACACGCAAGGGGTCAGTGCCAAGCCGATACCGAGCCCGAAGAAGATGACGAGAGTCCACAACAGACTGTCACCGGACAACATCTGGCTTAGGCTATCTTGCTGGGTGATCGGAGCCTGGGCGATTGTCGAGTCGGCAATGACTTGCGTATCAACAAGTTTCTCACCTGTGGGAAGCTCGCCGGTGAGTAAACCGTCATTGGCTACGACCTTACTGAGTAAGGCGGTTTTCTTGGTCGGAGGGAAACATAGCTTGCCTTCGGCACAACCCATAAATGTGACGTTAACTGTGCCGCCTTCATTAGCCTCTCGGATGGCAATGGGGATCTCAACATAAGAGTAATAGACCTCTTGCTTGCCAAAATAGTCATCTGTGTGATCTTTTCCCTGTGGAATCGATATCTCACCCAATGTTGCACCATCGGCTTCAAATTTGAGCTTGTCGCGGTACATGTAATAACCATCGGCAATGACCCAACTGACGGTGAGCCGCTCATCTTCTTGTTTGAAATCGAAGACGAAGGCTTCATTCACAGGCATCAACTTAGGTTCACCTTTGAGGAAGTCGAACTTATTGTTGCTGAAGATCCCCTCGCTGTAAGCTAACGGCGTTAACAGCAGGGAAGTAAAGATTAATGAAATAGCTAAGGTGACTAATTTTTTCATGGTTGCGTGGTTTCTTTTTTTCATTTAAAACAGACGGTTAATTTTGGCTGAACATTCCGAGCCTCAATAAAGGGCCCCTGAGCTTGCACATAGTATCAAGTTTCACGGATCCAATCTAAGTAGGCTGGTAAGCCCCCAGTGATCGCAAGTGTGATTAGCTCGGGTACTTGGTAGGGATGAAGTGCTTGAATCTTTGCTTCCAGAGTCGAATAGTTTTTGGATAAACATTTGATCTGCAGTGAAAACTCTTGTTCCTGACAGACGCTCCCTTCCCACCGATAGATAGATGTCACCGGAGATGATATCTGTATACAGGCGGCAATATTGTCCTCTACTAAAACCTTAGCCAGTTGAGTGGCCGATTCTTGAGTGGGGCATGTGGTCATGACTAACAGCAATTCATCTTGCATCTTTCAGTGGATCTCCCATCGAAAATCAGAACTGGTTTAAGGAACATTGGTGAGCTGAGTGTGTTCAAATCCAATAAAACCTAACTAGAACTCAGTAAAACGTCGTACTCTAACGTGTTTCAGTCGCTTATACGTCATACTTTACGTTTATTAAAGCCTGCTTGCATTATGGCATTGCTAAAATAGTGAGCTTTACCTAGGTTAAGTCTTCAACTCGATTGCAAATTGACTCATACTCGTATTCAATGCCCATTTTATGAGTAGACTATTTGCCATGGTTATCCCCATGTCTTATTTCAGTCTTACTTGAAAATAGACCTGCAAACCCCCATTTAGGTTTCATATTGGGTAAAATAATGTTTATTCATCGTCAGGATTTGTGAGGTCAGTGTGTTTTTTCTTTTATTAGTTATTTTCGTTCTGGTGCCAGTCATTGAACTGAATGTACTGATCAGTGTGGGCGAATCTTTAGGTAGCTGGACTACCGTAGGTTTGGTCTTCTTTACTGCTATCGTCGGTGTCTCTTTGGTCCGCAGTCAAGGCATAAGTACCTTAATGCAGGTACAGCAGAAGCTGTCACGAGGCGAGGCTCCAGGGCAAGAGATCGTCGAAGGTATGATGTTGGCGGTCGCCGGTTTACTCCTATTGATCCCTGGGTTCGTTACCGATTTTATCGGTTTGGTGCTCTTAACGCCCTTCACTCGTATTCCTGTCGCCGGTTTTCTCTATAAACGTATGCAGGTGAAAGTTGCCGCCAATGGTGGGTTTCAAGCAGGCTTTGGTTCGGGTGGTCCAAATCAAGGCGGCAATCCATTCGGTAATCAAGGCCAAGGTCCTAGTCAGGGCAGAAACCCCGAAGGTGGCGATACCTTCGATGGGGATTTCGAAAATAAACCCGATCCTAGTGACAAGCGTCCCGAGATTCATCATATCCAGGATGGCAAAGATGAAAATAAGGAAGATAAGAAGTAGCAATTAAGTTGCGTCGTCTTAGCTTTTTCAACTTATCTCTTTCGGATTCTTCGGATAAAAATACTCTTCCCTGCTATTTATGTGGCTAAATTTTCGCGTATTCTTGTAGGGGAGTTTCATAAACCCAGATACGCCTTTCCCCTGGATCTTACCCACATGACTCAATATTCTGTTTAAGCTGGCGCGAAATGCCGCCTGTTTTCTGGGATTGAGCAATCTTAAATAGCTGTGGATCTTCATATGATTAGGTAGCACCTCGAAGATGATGCAACCTGTGTGGTGGATCTTATTTATCCAGGCCAGTTCGGTCATTATCTCGGGGGGAGTTCAAGGTTTTCGTCCGGATCCCGGCCATCTTCGAAATAGGAGTGCAGGCGAGACTTATCTTCCTGTGAGGGGGCGCTACCGACCTCGAATGGTAGTTGTTGCTCAGGGTCGATATCAAACGGTGTACTGGTGTCGTCACGTTCCAGGTGGAGTGTGTCTCGGGCATTGAAGAAACAAGCCTTGAAGACACCAATGCGGCGAATGCCTCTGGCCAGAGTCACCATGTTATTAACGGCTAATATTAGTGCTTGTTTCTCATCGGCGTTGTAGAGAGCCAGATTTGAGTCAACAAAAATGCCGGTTTCTCGCCAATGGATAGCTAAGCCTCCAACAATTGAGTATTGACTTAAGCGGCCAACGGCAGCGATAAAGCCTTTCTCTGTGTCTCCCATGCCCGCCATGAAATTACGGTAATATTTTTCCAGTTGCAGGTCGTCTATCTTCTCGATGGGATCTTCCGTGTTGTGCTCCTTAAGGAATGACTTCCTGGAGCTATAGATCACCGTTTCTACATCTCGGCCTTTAGAGAGCTCCCAGATAGGTATCTCTTCAATTAGTGCAGGATTTTGGATATCTGGCAGATGCAGTCTATGACTATGAAGCATACTCTTGAGGAAGTAATTACCAGCACGCTTACGCTGCTCGGGATCATCACTGAGCATGCCGTCTAAGGTTCTGGCCAGCTCTACCGGGAGGCCGATTGAGGTGGCTTTTATGACCTTGCTGCCAAAACGGCTGGATTGTCCGGATGCGATGGCATAAAGGGTCGCCGCAACACCTTGCTCATCGAAGCGAGTACTGGACAGTGCACCACTCAGCTGCTCTTCGCCGATAAAATAGACATCGCCCATTCTGGCGTTGGTATGCTGATGATCACTGGAGAGCAGGTCCATGACGTTACCATTGACCGGATTCCCTTGAGCGTCTCGTTGGGCGAACACGGCCGAGCCCCAATCTATGAGGGATAGGTGATTATTTTTGACATCATAGACTAAATTCGAAGGCTTGATATCACCGTGAACTAAGGGTCGGCCATGATGAAGATACTGAAGTACATGAGCAAGCTGCCTAGCGATACTCATCACCATATGAGCGGGTAATGCACCTCGTTTGAGACAGAGTTGTTCCAGATCTTCTCCCGGAGCTCTGGCCATGACTAATATTCCTTGCTGACCGGCATGGGCAAACTTGATGGCGGGTGGGACATTAGGATGCTTGACCTGAGCCAGCATGAAGGCTTCCTCTTCCAGCCTGTCTTGCACATTCTGTGGCAAGGTGACCCGAGAGAATTTAAACACATGGGACTCACCCTGAGGGTTTATCCCTGCAAACACGAAACCGTAGGCACCTTTACCCACTAGCTCCAGGTCGACATACCCCAATTTTCCCAACTGTTGCTTACATAACCTTATCCAAGCTCTGTGCTTTCGCGCATCGTTTGCCTTGAGTAGATAGATGGATTGCTCTTCAGATATATAGAAGTGCTGCAGTTGAGGAGTGGGTTCAGGAGTCGTCTGTTTTGATGTGGCCATTGAGGAAGATAATGCTCATTCGCTGAAGTAAGATCGAGAGTCAGTATAGATCTAATGTTACATAAAATGCGAGGCTCATAGCTATCAGTCAGGTAATCCATGAAAGCCGATTTTTAACATACGGTGTAACCCGATATCTTGAAATTGTTTCTCTAGGTAGATTTTTGTCTCCTATGGCATTTTTTCGAGGCCGTTATTGACCTAAATCAATTCAGCTTTAAACCTTGGGATGTAATCTTTTAATTAACAGGCAAGGAGTCGCTTGCACTAAGAAATTAGCCTCAAGCCTTGTTGCGAGGCATCATTGAAGAGGAGGGCATATGCCGGAGATGGATAAGGCCCAATTAATTGAATTACTGGAATTTCCCAGAAAACGCATCTTACAATCTATGGAGCTGAACGCTTGCCCCCATGCTGGATTTTTCAATACCAGCGATGAGCAATGTCTCAATTGCCATCAAGGCATGGAATGCACATGGATGAATCATAATGATGAATTGGTCGCGGTTGAGCAGAAGTCGGCGAAAGAGATTAAGCAGCAGTTGCTTATCGCCGTCGATTTTATCGACTCTAATCTCACGCCGCATCATCTGTCGAGACGAAACTGCGAATGTGATAATTGTTCTTGGCTGAGGAAGACGCAACAACTGTTGGCGATAGATTATACTGACTAATCTATCGGGGTGATCTGGCCTATTGCTTGAGTCTTACTTCCCTTGTTACTCAAGCTATACTCGTAAGCCCTGAAGTTAGACATTTAAGCTAGGCTTTACACACGAGCTGAATTCCTATTAGAGTATCGACCAATGATAGCTCCTGCTCTTCAACCCTTGAGTACTTATTCGTACCAGGCTGAAGGTAGATTAATACAATTGGTATAATAGGACAGGTATATGGAACCCGGTTTTTGGCATGACAAGTGGGATGCAAAGCATCTAGGTTTTCACTTGGGTGAGGTCAATGTATTATTGATAAAATACTGGCCAGAATTAGCTTTAGACAATGATAGCTCTGGCTGTGACATCAATGTGTTTGTTCCCCTGTGTGGTAAGTCCCTCGATATGTGTTACTTAGCCGATCGGGGCCACAATGTACTTGGTTGTGAGTTGAGTCAAAAGGCGGTCGAGCAGTTTTTCTCTGAAAATAACTTGCCTCACCAAATTGAGCCGTTAGAGCCCATTAATAAGTTTACCACCGAGCAGGTGACCATTTTGCAAGGTGATCTATTCAGCTTAGCTCCCGAGCAGTTTTCCGAAATAAATGCATTCTATGATCGCGCCGCATTAATCGCTTGGCCCGAGTCTATGCGCCTTGCCTATGTCGAGCAGATCTCCGCACTCATACCGCCCAAGAGTATCGGCTTGTTGATCACCTTAGATTATCCCCAAGAGGCGCTTAAAGGCCCACCATTTGCTGTATCTGAAGATTGGGTGATGACGAATATGTCAGATGCATTCGAGATCGAGTTGCTCAGCTGTGGTGATGCACTGATGGATAATCAAAGATTCGTGAACAAGGGCGTACCTTGGCTGAGTGAATCGGTTTATAAGCTTAAAAGAAGGTCATAGAACCTAGGGACTAGGTAGAGCAAAGACGACGGCTGTGCCTATTCGACGGCATTGCCTGATTATCTAGATGACAATTCTTTCTAACAACCCAAAGGGCATCGTCTTGGCTTTCCCAGCGAAGCGTCGATTAGCCATGGAATAGCGTCGTTTTGGCTTTTATCCCCTTATTTTAAGCATTAAAAAGCGACCATCAGGTCGCTTTTTCTTGCTAAATTCGCGAAGCGAAATTAGAAGTTGTAACGTACACCGACTGTGAATATGTTGTCGTCTTCTAGATCGATTTTCATACCACCAACTTTATGGTCACCTTCGTACATAGCGTAGTGGCCATATAACAGAGTCGACTTAGCAACCTTGTAGTCGGCACCGATAGTGATCACCTGAACATTGGCGTCAGAACCTTGGATATCAGTGATGTTATTGTAATACTTACCGAAACCAGCTTCATCTTTACCGTATTCAGCTTTTAGGTTAACGCCGTTTAGGTTGTAAGATACGTTGACGAAGTAAGAGTTACCTTCTTGATCTGGATTTGTCTGGCTTTCTGTATTTTGGAACAGACCGCCTAATTTGAAGTCACCTAGCTTAACTTGACCAACGGCGCGGTAAGCATCTATGCCACCGATAGTATTATAAGCTATAGCAGCATAATAGCTTTGTGCTTTTAGCTTCTTATCACCGATAGTCGCACTGAGTGCGTACTGGTCTTCGTAAGAATCTTTACCGTCAGCATCTGTATAGTTGTCTTCCATTAGGTAAGTGGCGTTCAACGTGACCAGACCGGCGATTTTTGGAGAGTAGTACCAGATACCATCGGCAGCACGAGTCTGACCACCAACTAGACGGTCGATATCTGCGTTGCTGTTACCGAATAGATCGACTCCGCCTTCGGCTTGTTTGAATACTGTATCGTTACGACCGACAAGTACTGTACCGCCTTCGGTTCTAAGGCCTAGGAAAGTATTACGGGCCTTAAATACATCTTTATTTGTAGAAGTGTTCTCAACCTGGAATTCCATTTGATAAATGACGTCGAAACCTTTAGCGATAGTCTCGCTACCTTTGACACCCACGTGTGAGAAGTTAGTTTCCAGTACTGTACCGTCTTTACCTTCTTGAGTGGTAGCGCCTGTATCTGAGTTAGTGACAGATAGATCTAGACGACCATAGAAGTTAGGTCCCTCGGCTAGTGCGCCGAATGATGCCAGAGTTAAAATCGATGCAACAGATGCAGATATTAGAGTTTTTTTCATGTTTAAGTGCTCCCAAGAACCTAGGTTCTTTTCCATTTTATAATGGTTATTTATGGTTTATTGCTCTTGCTGCAAGGGTCCATCCTTGCAGCAAACATGGGGCCGAATTTTACAGTTTTATGTCAATAAAATTGTGGACTAGATCAAAGTTTTACAGTCAAAGGATTGGTTCAATAAGAATTAGTGTCAAATTTGACCTTTTAGCTTGTATTTCGTCCAGATGCTGGAAATATAGCAATATTATCACCGCTTAATGTGTGCTATATGTTTCAAGTTTAATTTAGCCTAAACTTCATAAGCTAATGCTAAAACAGTAACCTAATTGAAAAAACTTGTCATTAAAGTGTTGGGAAAGTAAGCGGTTACTGCTATGGAAGGTATCTAGAGGCTACTGGAACGTGAGCCAGATTGTGTTTTTTTGTGGGCGGAATGTCGGCTTGTATTACTAATTTAAGTATAAAAAAGACGACTCAAAAGTCGCCTCTCTTGGAGGTAAAGCTCCTGACTGGGATTAGAAGTCGAAGCGCATACCTATAGTGAATAGTTCATCGCTTAGATCGTGTGTTGCAGTGCTGTTTAGCTTTAAATCGCCATCATATTTAGTGTAATGACCATAGATCAGTGTGCTCTTACTTAAGCGATAATCGGCACCGACACTGAATTGTTGTAGATCGACATCAGAAACTTGTTCTAAGCTTCCATCACTATTACCTATAGAGCGGCTAACGAACTTACCTAGACCTGAATTATCATTACCATACATGGCTTTTAGCTTAAGATTACCTATTACGTAAGCGGCATTCACAAAGTAAGTGTCACCTTCAAGCTGCGCTAGTTTGTCATCCAGGCTTTCGGTGTTTTGGTAGAAACCACCCAAGATCAGATTGCCAAATCTGACTTGCGCGACACCTCGGTAAGCTTTAACGTCATCTATACCGTCATTATATGCCGCAGCAAGATAGTAGTTTTGCGCTTTTAGTGCCTTGTCACCTAAGGTTGCACTTAATGCATACATGTTGTCAGGTGCGATACGTTCTTCATCGTCGTAAGTAACATAGTTATCTTCAACAAGGTAAGTTACGTTTAGTGTCACCAGATCGGCAATTTTAGGTGAATAGTAAGTGATACCATCGGCTGTACGAGATTGACCCGCAGCCAGGAGATCGATATCTGAGTTGGTGTTACCGAAGAGGTCGAAGCCACCTTCAGATGCTTTAAATACCGTATCGTTACGGCCTATTAATGCTGTACCAGCGACAGTTCTTAAGCCTAGATATGTATTACGTGCTGCGAACGTATCACCTGAGTTATCGAAGTTACTCACACCAAATTCCATCTGGTAGATAACTTCCAGATCATCATTGATTCTTTCTGTGCCCTTAACCCCTAACCAAGAGAAGTTATTTTCAATAATGGTGCCATCTTTCTGATTTTGGGTCGCAATACCTGTGTCAGAGTGAGTAAAAGCAAGATCGGCACGGCCATAAAAATTTGGGCCGTCTGCAAGTGCAGAAAAAGAAGTGATCGCTAGAGTCGATAAAATTGTGGCGGACAGAACAGTTTTCTTCATTTGGGTCTTCCTGTTGCTAGTTTTTATCATCAACCGAGGAGTTGATGAACATTTCATTAGGTTCTAGATTCAAAACTTATAGGGGTGACAATACGGTTAAATATGACGCTGACATTCTGTATGTTTCGAACTGATTCTGTCATAAATAAGGAACTAACCTATGAGATGCTGGTCACACTTGGTGGATCTTCCGCTCTCTGCATCACGTTATTTCACAAGGATTTATTCTCATACATTTAACTTGGTAACAATGAAAGGATAGCTTTTTCTGAACTGTAATAATTGATGAATCCTATTAACTGGCGTGTCTATTTTTCACACCTGTGGTTCAAGCCTTCACTTGAATAAGACAGGAATTTTTAGTCTTTATTTATCAAATGAGATAATATCTGCCGACTCATACCTTTATGGCGTGAATACTCTATTTTCAGCACTATACTATCTGAGTGGAAAGGTGTGAGTGAGATAGGGGGAGTTACGCAGTCTAATTCTGCAAGTTATCATTTATTTTTGTTTGGAGATTTCGTTGGATAATCAAGTGCTTTCAGAAGCGTATCTTAATCGATTTGCCGGTATTGCTCGTCTATACGGTCAGAAGGCATTAACGCTATTTTCTCAATCTCATGTTGCTGTTGTAGGCATCGGTGGTGTTGGCACTTGGGTTGCGGAGTCTTTGGCCAGGAGTGGTATAGGTGAAATTACTCTTATAGATCTTGATGATATTTGTGTCACTAATACCAATCGTCAAATCCATGCCTTGAAGCAGACCATAGGCGAGTCTAAAGTTGAAGTCATGGCTCAACGTATTCTGCAGATTAACCCTGAGTGCAAGGTGAATCAGGTAGAGGATTTCATCACTACAGACAATCTAGATGAATATTTTATTGGTAAGAAGTACGCCAAAGAAGATCAAACTGATGTTTTAGATTATGTTGTCGATTGTATAGATGCAGTGAAACCTAAAGCGGCGATGATAGCTTGGTGCAAGAGACAGAAGTTGCCTTTAGTTACTGTGGGCGGTGCGGGCGGGCAAATTGACCCGACGCAGGTTCAGATATCAGATCTCGCTAAGACATATCAAGACCCGCTGTTAGCTAAAGTACGTAATTTATTGAGACGTGAGTATAATTTTTCTAAAAATTTACAGCGTCGATTCAGTATCGAAGCCGTGTTTTCTACCGAGCAATTGGTGTATCCTCAGGCTGATGGTAGCGTTTGTAACAGCAAGGCAAATGTCGACGGCAGCATGCGCATGGACTGTGCCTCAGGCTTCGGCGCCGTGACTGTTGTTACCGGGACATTTGGTTTTGTCGCCGCGAGTAGAGTGTTGATAAAGCTTGCCAACAAGGCTAATAATCCTTCCTAGAACTTAGAACTGATTCAGCTGGCCGATTTGGAGGTATGTCCGCTAAGACTCATCGTCTGTTGAATCTTGTGTTATCGGGAAAGAGAGCAGGAAACAAGCGCCGCCGAGTTCACATTCGGGCTCAAACCTGATATTTCCTTTTAGTAATATAGCGGCATTATAAGCGGCTGAGAGTCCAAGTCCTGTTCCGCCTTCGTTACGTGAAGTCGTATAGAAGGGCTCAAAAATATGAGTTGCCGCATCTATAGAAATCCCTGAACCATTGTCTTGTATCGAGATATTGACATTATTCTCGACTAATTTCGCCCGGATAATAATGATGCTCTTATCCACCTTCTTAAATGCATGAGAATATGCGTTGGAGAGAATATTGGTGGTGATCTGCTTGAGTAGACTCAGGTTGGTTTTTATCTCTAATTCAGGGGAGAGATCAAACTGTACTTCAACCTGTTGTTTATCGAAGAGGATCTTCATGGATTCATGACTATCTATGAGAGCCTGCTTTAGATTGAACGTCTTCAATTCTTCCTGACTCTGCTGAGCAGCTACTGTCTTAAACTTCTGTATCAGGGTGCTAGCCTTAGTGATATTACTGACAATTAACTCACAGCTCTCCTGATACTCTTCTAATATGGTGTTAATCTCCTCTAAGGTGGTGTTCTCACCATGTATGAGTAAGAGTAACTCTTCGATATGCACAAGCTGAGAGGTTGCAGCTGTTAAACAGATCCCTATTGGGGTATTAATTTCGTGTGCTACTCCTGAGACTAAGCCTCCTAATGCTGCCATCTTTTCCTGTTCGACTAGTACCTCTTGAGCCCGTTTCAACACCAAGAGTGATTGTTCTAGTTCTTGAGTTCTCTCCTTTACTTGACTTGCCAATTCATCTTTATAGCTGGTTTCTAGGGCTAATAATCTTTCTCTATCGGTCAATGCATCTTGAAGATCCTGTTTCGATTTTTTGATGTCGGAAAATGAGGTTCTCAGTTGTTGTTGCATGGTATTAATCGCCGATGAGACTTGATGGAATTCGTCTCCCTTCTTATTGTTCTGATCGAATTTTAGCGGTTCAAAAGGACTATCTAGATCTAATCGCTGACAATAGAGGCTGAGCGTGTGTAGGTGCCTTGCGACCATGTGCCAGACTAAAAAGAGGATAAAACCTGCGACGATAAATGTTTTTATGGCATTAGAAAGTAAGATGATGATGGCTCTATCTAGCAGTTTTTCGTAAACGGCTTTAAGATCCGCTTGAACTAGTAAGGTACCAACGGCAATGCTGTCACTTCCCGAGCTATAGAAGAGTTCGAACGTTTTTTCTATGGTATTTTCAGGCGTTGGGGTACCCGAGGTCCAGACTTGGCCGCTATCATCGTTGATCGAAATATAGGTGATGTCGGGGAGCTGAATCAAGCCATTAAGTTGAGTGTTTATCAATCTTTCATCTATCACCCAAATACTAGCCGCTAACACATCCAAGTTAACTTTTTCGATACTGGTAAATTGGCGAGTGATACGATTGACATCGCCTTTATAGTCATTTACCAGTTGAAAACCTGTGGTGATCAAGGTGATTAATGAACTAAATAATATGATCGATATTGTTAGTTTTCGGCCTATCTGGCTTTTGATTAATCTGCTAGTAAAAGTATGCATGGATCCTTTTCTTGAGCATTGAAAGCTAAATCAGACTAGCTCACTTTCGCCTTCGAGTTATGTCAAAGTAAGCATCCCTCCATAAGCATAGTCTGCCAATCATCTATTGAGTGACTTAGTTGCTTAAAAATTAACAAAAAATCCCAAATGTTGGCAATCAATATTTCTAGTCAACTTGTGGCATTAATTTTGCTTTTAATTTGCTTAAGTACAGGTTTTTGACACTAGGTATCCTTATGCAGAAAATAAAGACACAGATATTTAAACCATCGGTCCCTAAACAGCTGATTTTCAGCTCTATGCTTTGGTTAGCTATTGTGAGTGGGGCCTTGTTATTCGCACCTGTTGGTATTTTGACGGCAGTGAACTTAGAAGCTGTGGTCAGTGCTAACTCTTCTTTCATAGGATTAGGTTTTATCATAGGTATCGCTTACTTGATTACTCAAGTGGTGAATTATTTCTTAGATGAGGCAATCGGTGCGTTAAAAGCAAAGCGGACTATTGAAGTCATCGAGGAGAAGGTGCGGCTCTTGGATCCGACTGAGCGCGCTCTTTTACGTGAGTTTTTCCTTCAGGGCGAGACTGTATTGACTCTACCTCAAAATGAACCAGCGGTTAAAAGTCTACTAACGACGAACATCATCGAGATGTTAGGTAATCAAAAGCATTATGCAATACAGGGATCTACTGCTGATTATAAGATTTCGATGCGTGCGAGAATTTATCTGAATCGACAAGTACTAAGATTGCCGGTTGGAGAGCCAAGTCAGGAAGAGATGGAAAACCTGATAAAAGCTAGACCAACTTTTGCTAATAATGTGACGGGACCAAGAAAGCACGCCGCCTAAATACCTAGTCAGGTTTAGATTTCTAAATATTATGCATCAGGTGTAAAAAAGTGGGAGCAATATGCCCCCACTGCATTAGGAAAACACCTGTTTAAGGTGCAAATCCATCTAAATCGTTTTTTGCTTATTCCGGCTTAGACTTTTGAATAAACATCCACATCAAGTAGCCCATGATGCCTATGGTGCAGAAAATAACGGTCATTGACATCAGTCCGATAGCGTTGCCAAACATCAAATCTAACCAGAAAGCCATAGTGAAATCCTCTTTCAAAAAATTATTTGTATTGCATATCCCTAAGCTAATCTTGTTTTGATGTGAGCTTGATGATCTTGATCAATAATCGCTCCGAATCATTATTAAATTACATTGTTTTTGTTAAAATTATGAGTTACATCTGCTTTTGCTTATTTAGTTTTCTCAGGGGAATCTAATAGAATTGGATAGATAAGCGGCTAGCATTAGTTGGAAATACTAAGATAAGAGTGAAAATTGTTCGGTCAGTTTTTTTCTGCTGTTAAAGACTTGCCATTAGTCGTCTCAAAGGTATAATGCCCGTCACTTACTGAGGTATTAGCTATCTTGGTTAGTCTATTTGATATAAGCCGGTGTGGTGGAATTGGTAGACACGACGGATTCAAAATCCGTTGCTTTCGAGCGTGACGGTTCAAGTCCGTCCTCCGGTACCAATCAAATAAATGAGCCTGCTTTCGAGCAGGTTTTTTTATGTCTGTAATTTAGTCTGAACTAGGGCTGCACTGCTTTTAGGAGATCAGTTCTTTTGAATTAAGTAGCGTCGACTACGTCTTTCTCCAATCGGAACTAATACCCCTTTTACAACTAGGTCTCCTATATCTCTTGCGGCTGTTGCATCGGTTGTTTTGGTTAAAGCTTTATATTTTTTCCGTGAAATACCATCGCTAGAATCTGTTGTCTCTAATAGCTGAGTAACGACTTTTTGTTGCCTAGCATTAAATACAGTAAATTGGTTTTTTTGCCAAAATCGAGTTGTTTGCATGACTCGTTCAAATTCTTTCTTAGCATCAATTGCTGCAATTTCTACCATCGATAAAAACCATATTATCCATTTGGTTAAATAAAGGGGATTGTTTTCATCTACAATACTCTGATGATTTATTAACTCACAACGCTGATGATTCTCCAATTGTTGATAGTATTCATTGCGGTGATTTTTAAAAGCTGACGATAAAGAAAATAAACGTAGGTTAGTATACTCTGCCTCGGCTAAACAGCGTTCCGCAATGATCCGAGATAAACGACCATTACCGTCATCAAACGGGTGAATAGTGACAAACCAGAATTTAGCGATTGCAGCTCTGATAAAAGTTGATTCGTTTGATGAGGTATTGAGCCAGTTAAAAAATAGACCCATCTCTTGCTCTACTTCGCTATTTACCGCACCTGGCGCTTCAAAGTGGACTTGTTGCTTACCGTATCGCCCCGCAACTATCTGTATCGTGTCATCACGATAATCACCGATAGTCATAGGTGTGATTATCGGTGCAACAGTGAAAAGCATTTGATGCCAATGTTTTATGACATCATGATTTACTTGTTGCTCTGTCGTACGGATTGCAGATAATAAAAGCGCAACCATTGCATCACTTTGTTGGTTAAACCTATTCCCTTTACCAATGCCTAATTTATTGACGATGCTAGAACGAACAGAGTCTCGATCATATAACTCTCCTTCAATTTTGGCGGAGGCTAGTGTTTCATCAAGTAATATTGCAGCCTCCCAATCTAAACGTTGCTCAAAAGAGAGGAACTCACTCAATTGCTTTAATGGCGACACAGCTCGTATGCATGATTCTAGTGCGGGGATAACGATAGCTTTTTCATAAATAAAGTTAGGCCAGTCTTTTGTAAGTGCCTGAACAGTTATCTTTGCATTAGTGCTTACAAACTTAGGAGACTCGGCTTATATTTAAGCTAGGATAGGCCAACAAGATACAGCGACACGTTTATGGGCTCAAAAAGGAAGTCGTCCAAGGGGAGGGAGGCTGCAACAGTTTGAATATGCCTATGCTTTAGGCACCGTATGTCCAGCTAATGGTAATATGGAGGCACTAATCACTCCGTGGGTGAACAAAGGGGTAATGTACCAACACCTAAAACTTATCTCTCAAGCGACCTTTCCAGATCGTCACGCTGTCCTGATCATGGATGGTGCAGGCTGGCATAGTAAGGAGCTAGATGATGAGTTTGATAATCTGACCAGATTATTATACCAATTGGTATGAGAGGCTACTGAAATAATCCTGCAGTAAGTAGCACTTCCCACATATATAGACCAACCTATATTAGTAAGTGCTCAGATTTAACCTGCTTCTGCTCATCATTGTCTTCACTGTTTGCAGTTCCTCTTTAAACACTTCAAACCTACGTTAGCTGTTCAAGGGTATTTTGATATTCATCGACACAGGCGAGTATAGAACTCTCTTAGTTTTATACCTTAAGCTGGTTCATTTTGTGGATAAGTCTGGGGGTAATTAGTGGGTACGTTGTGCTTAAATATCAGTTGGGAGAATATGTCTGTTTTTATCGAAAAATCCCTTGTGCTCTGGGCTGATATCCCTATAATGCGCATCCACTGACACGGCACAGCAGGCCAACTAGACTAATTCTTAAAGCTTATAAACAGTTGAAAGGTTAGATAGTACGGGACTTGCAGTAGCGTCAGAGAGTTTATTTCTTCGGAATTTAACTCAGGTTGAAAGCACTTTAAGAGCTTCGGGTTTTGTTTGGTTCTCACAATAGTGATTAACAAATCATCGCTTGAAAATCTTCTTAAAATAAGCCCTTGACGCCAATCACGGAGAGTGTAGAATACGCCTCCTCAAGCCAACGACCTAGCGTCTAAGGCTGCTACCTGAAAGATTCGCTCTTCATGTTAGCAATGCTCTTTAACAATTCAAAACAAGAAATCTGTGTGGACACTCACAGGTATTGAGTTATTCGAAATTGCCTTCTGTTCTTCGGAATGTCGGCAATCAAAATATTACTCAATGAATGAGTGTTCATAGATTCGAACCTAGTTCGGATCACTTATATAAACAGTATAATTCATTGAGCCGATGTCATCTTCGAAAGAGGATGCATCAAAAGAACTTTAATTGAAGAGTTTGATCATGGCTCAGATTGAACGCTGGCGGCAGGCCTAACACATGCAAGTCGAGCGGAAACAGGAAGGTGCTTGCACCTTTGCTGTCGAGCGGCGGACGGGTGAGTAATGCCTAGGGAACTGCCCAGTCGAGGGGGATAACAGTTGGAAACGACTGCTAATACCGCATACGCCCTACGGGGGAAAGGAGGGGACCTTCGGGCCTTTCGCGATTGGATGTACCTAGGTGGGATTAGCTAGTTGGTAAGGTAATGGCTTACCAAGGCGACGATCCCTAGCTGGTCTGAGAGGATGATCAGCCACACTGGAACTGAGACACGGTCCAGACTCCTACGGGAGGCAGCAGTGGGGAATATTGCACAATGGGCGAAAGCCTGATGCAGCCATGCCGCGTGTGTGAAGAAGGCCTTCGGGTTGTAAAGCACTTTCAGCGAGGAGGAAAGGTTGTAGTTTAATAAACTACAGCTGTGACGTTACTCGCAGAAGAAGCACCGGCTAACTTCGTGCCAGCAGCCGCGGTAATACGAGGGGTGCAAGCGTTAATCGGAATTACTGGGCGTAAAGCGTACGCAGGCGGTTTGTTAAGCAAGATGTGAAAGCCCCGGGCTCAACCTGGGAATTGCATTTTGAACTGGCAAACTAGAGTCTTGTAGAGGGGGTAGAATTTCAGGTGTAGCGGTGAAATGCGTAGAGATCTGAAGGAATACCGGTGGCGAAGGCGGCCCCCTGGACAAAGACTGACGCTCAGGTACGAAAGCGTGGGGAGCAAACAGGATTAGATACCCTGGTAGTCCACGCCGTAAACGATGTCTACTCGGAATTTGGTGTCTTGAACACTGGGTTCCCAAGCTAACGCATTAAGTAGACCGCCTGGGGAGTACGGCCGCAAGGTTAAAACTCAAATGAATTGACGGGGGCCCGCACAAGCGGTGGAGCATGTGGTTTAATTCGATGCAACGCGAAGAACCTTACCTACTCTTGACATCCACGGAATTTTTCAGAGATGAATTAGTGCCTTCGGGAACCGTGAGACAGGTGCTGCATGGCTGTCGTCAGCTCGTGTTGTGAAATGTTGGGTTAAGTCCCGCAACGAGCGCAACCCTTATCCTTATTTGCCAGCACGTAATGGTGGGAACTTTAGGGAGACTGCCGGTGATAAACCGGAGGAAGGTGGGGACGACGTCAAGTCATCATGGCCCTTACGAGTAGGGCTACACACGTGCTACAATGGTCGGTACAGAGGGTCGCAAAGCCGCGAGGTCAAGCTAATCCCACAAAGCCGGTCGTAGTCCGGATCGGAGTCTGCAACTCGACTCCGTGAAGTCGGAATCGCTAGTAATCGTGAATCAGAATGTCACGGTGAATACGTTCCCGGGCCTTGTACACACCGCCCGTCACACCATGGGAGTGGGCTGCACCAGAAGTAGATAGCTTAACCTTTCGGGGAGGGCGTTTACCACGGTGTGGTTCATGACTGGGGTGAAGTCGTAACAAGGTAGCCCTAGGGGAACCTGGGGCTGGATCACCTCCTTACCTATACGACTAACTCAATATTTGCTGAGTGTTCACACAGATAACTTGTTCTTGTTAGAGCAAACTAATTCTCCAAGCGAGAGTTAGCGTTCTTTAAAAATTTGGAAAGCTGATAGTGTTAATGTGAAAGGGACTATTGTGAAAGCTACTTCGTAAGAGGTAGGGATTGCAGTGGTTAATAGCATTAGCGCGAAAAATAAATAATTGAGTTCTCAAACACTTAAATCAAGTGCTGAATTGCAGTGATGCAATTCAAGAGTATTCTTTTGGCGAAAGTAAACACCATTAGTTGCGATACAGTCCCATGTGGGTTGTATGGTTAAGTGACTAAGCGTATACGGTGGATGCCTTGGCAGTCAGAGGCGATGAAGGACGTAGTAACTTGCGAAAAGCGTTGGCGAGCTAGTAACAAGCATTTGAGCTAACGATGTCCGAATGGGGAAACCCACTCACATAAGTGAGTATCACTACATGAATACATAGTGTAGTGAGGCAAACCCGGGGAACTGAAACATCTAAGTACCCGGAGGAACAGAAATCAACCGAGATTCCCCTAGTAGCGGCGAGCGAACGGGGATTAGCCCTTAAGTCTATAGGGTGTTAGTGGAATGAGTTGGAAAGCTCAGCGGCACAGGGTGATAGCCCCGTACATGAAAACTAACTATAGATGAAAACGAGTAGGACGGGACACGTGACATCTTGTCTGAACATGGGGGGACCATCCTCCAAGGCTAAATACTCCTGACTGACCGATAGTGAACCAGTACCGTGAGGGAAAGGCGAAAAGAACCCCTGTGAGGGGAGTGAAATAGAACCTGAAACCGTATACGTACAAGCAGTGGGAGCGGTTCTTGAGACCGTGACTGCGTACCTTTTGTATAATGGGTCAGCGACTTACATTTTGTAGCGAGGTTAAGCGAATAGCGGAGCCGTAGGGAAACCGAGTGTTAACTGCGCGTTTAGTTGCAAGGTGTAGACCCGAAACCCGGTGATCTATCCATGGGCAGGTTGAAGGTTGAGTAACATCAACTGGAGGACCGAACCGACTTATGTTGAAAAATGAGCGGATGACTTGTGGATGGGGGTGAAAGGCCAATCAAACCGGGAGATATCTGGTTCTCCTCGAAAGCTATTTAGGTAGCGCCTCGAGCGAATACCATTGGGGGTAGAGCACTGTTAAGGCTAGGGGGTCATCCCGACTTACCAACCCTTTGCAAACTCCGAATACCAATGAGTACTACTCGGGAGACACACGGCGGGTGCTAACGTCCGTCGTGGAAAGGGAAACAACCCAGACCATCAGCTAAGGTCCCAAAGTTATTGCTAAGTGGGAAACGATGTGGGAAGGCTTAGACAGCTAGGAAGTTGGCTTAGAAGCAGCCATCTTTTAAAGAAAGCGTAATAGCTCACTAGTCGAGTCGGCCTGCGCGGAAGATTTAACGGGGCTAAGCAATACACCGAAGCTATGGGTTTGCTAGTTTACTAGCAAGCGGTAGAGGAGCGTTCTGTAAGCCGTTGAAGGGAAAGGGGTAACCCATCCTGGAGGTATCAGAAGTGCGAATGCTGACATGAGTAACGATAAAGGGAGTGAAAAACTCCCTCGCCGAAAGACCAAGGTTTCCTGTCCAATGTTAATCAGGGCAGGGTAAGTCGACCCCTAAGGTGAGGCCGAAAGGCGTAATCGATGGGAAACAGGTTAATATTCCTGTACTTCTGCTAACTGCGATGGAGAGACGGAGAAGGCTAGACTAGCGCGGCGTTGGTTGTCCGCGTTTAAGGTTGTAGGTTGTATTCTTAGGCAAATCCGGGAATACGCATTAAATTGCAAGACTGAGGACTGATGACGAGACCCTAAGGGGTTGAAGTAGTTGATGCCATGCTTCCAGGAAAATCTTCTAAGCTTCAGGTTAGTAGGAATCGTACCCCAAACCGACACAGGTGGTTGGGTAGAGAATACCAAGGCGCTTGAGAGAACTCGGCTGAAGGAACTAGGCAAAATGGTACCGTAACTTCGGGAGAAGGTACGCTCCCGACGGTGATGAGACTTGCTCTCTAAGCTGTTGGGAGTCGCAGATACCAGGTGGCTGCAACTGTTTATCAAAAACACAGTACTGTGCAAACTCGCAAGAGGAAGTATACGGTATGACGCCTGCCCGGTGCCGGAAGGTTAATTGATTGGGTTATCTTCGGAGAAGCTCATGATCGAAGCCCCGGTAAACGGCGGCCGTAACTATAACGGTCCTAAGGTAGCGAAATTCCTTGTCGGGTAAGTTCCGACCTGCACGAATGGCGTAATGATGGCCACGCTGTCTCCAGCCGAGACTCAGTGAAGTTGAAATTGCGGTGAAGATGCCGTATACCCGCGGCTAGACGGAAAGACCCCGTGCACCTTTACTATAGCTTGGCACTGAACATTGAACCTACATGTGTAGGATAGGTGGGAGACTTTGAAGTTGGGACGCTAGTTCTGATGGAGTCAACCTTGAAATACCACCCTTGTAGTTTTGATGTTCTAACTCAGGCCCCTGAATCGGGGTTGAGGACAGTGCCTGGTGGGTAGTTTGACTGGGGCGGTCTCCTCCCAAAGAGTAACGGAGGAGCACGAAGGTTGGCTAAGTACGGTCGGACATCGTACGGTTAGTGCAATGGCATAAGCCAGCTTAACTGCGAGACATACACGTCGAGCAGGTACGAAAGTAGGTCATAGTGATCCGGTGGTTCTGTATGGAAGGGCCATCGCTCAACGGATAAAAGGTACGCCGGGGATAACAGGCTGATACCGCCCAAGAGTTCATATCGACGGCGGTGTTTGGCACCTCGATGTCGGCTCATCACATCCTGGGGCTGAAGTCGGTCCCAAGGGTATGGCTGTTCGCCATTTAAAGTGGTACGCGAGCTGGGTTCAGAACGTCGTGAGACAGTTCGGTCCCTATCTGCCGTGGGCGTTGGATGATTGAAGGAAGCTGCTCCTAGTACGAGAGGACCGGAGTGGACGAACCGCTGGTGTTCGGGTTGTTATGCCAATAGCATTGCCCGGTAGCTACGTTCGGAATCGATAACCGCTGAAAGCATCTAAGCGGGAAGCGAGTCCTAAGATGAGTCATCCCTAGGAATTTAATTCCTCTAAAGAGCCGTTCGAGACTAGGACGTTGATAGGCAGGGTGTGTAAGCGTTGTGAGGCGTTGAGCTAACCTGTACTAATGACTCGTGAGGCTTAACCATACAACCCAGATGGGTTTGTGTAGTTAGTGTGTGTATTACTTCATAAGCACAAAAGAATACGAACTTGATTTAAGTCGAACCTAATTATTTATTATTTAGAGAAATCTAGATACAGCTTTCTAAATTCTTTTACCTTTAGCTTTTTTAAAAAGCTGAAAGTAATCGTCAAATTAGTCTGGAAACCATAGCATTGTGGCCCCACCTGAATCCATCTCGAACTCAGAAGTGAAACGCAATCGCGCCGATGGTAGTGTGGGGTCTCCCCATGTGAGAGTAGGTCATTTCCAGGCGCCTAATATACTGTATAGTTTAGCGGTTAAGTTTACATTTTATGTAGCACATAAGACTAAATTATCGATAGAAGAATAAAATATTGCTGATATGGCTCAGTCGGTAGAGCGCATCCTTGGTAAGGATGAGGTCCCCAGTTCGATTCTGGGTATCAGCACCATTTTTACAGCACATTTACCGATAGTGCTAAAGAATTAGTCTGGAAACCATAGCATTGTGGCCCCACCTGATCCCATCTCGAACTCAGAAGTGAAACGCAATCGCGCCGATGGTAGTGTGGGGTCTCCCCATGTGAGAGTAGGTCATTTCCAGGCGCCTATTTAGTATTTAAGCCCGCTACGATGTAGCGGGCTTTTTTACGTCTGCAATTTGTCATTTCCAGGCGCACTCCTGACTTAACAGTGACTTATCCACTTATCCACTTATCCACTTAAGCGCGTACGTGCAATGCCTACTTCACATGCACCCAAAGCTGCTAATACCAATTTTGGAACGAGGCTTGGTTGGGCTTGACCACAAAACATCGCCTGGTCGACCTCCCGCCTTGAGTGCTGCTCAATCTAGGCAACTTTCGGCATTCATTGAAGCTCGTAGTCTCTCAGAAACAGGCGGGAGGTTATCTGCTCATGACATTAATGAATATCTTTTTAAGCATTTTGGCATTCATTATGAGCTATCAAGTATCTATAGAGCATTAAAAAGGCTTGGCTTTTCATGGATAACTAGTCGCTCAAAGCACCTAAAACAATCGTTAGCAGCACAAGAAGCTTTTAAAAAACTTCCGCCTGGAAACGATCCTTAACATCCCTGGCCATATCGCTTTATCTCAAGTAGATGTCTGGTTTCAGGATGAAGCTAGGATAGGTCAACAAAATACAACGACACGCTTGTGGGCTAAAAAAGGAAGTCGTCCAAGAGTTGTTCGGCAGCAACAGTTTGAATACGCCTATGTTTTCGGTGCTGTATGTCCGGCTAATGGTAATACGGAGGCACTTATCACTCCGTGGGTGGATAAAGGGACAATGCACCAACACCTAAAACTTATCTCTCAAGCGACCCCTCCAGATCGTCATGCCGTCGTGATCATGGACGGTGCAGGCTGGCATAGTAAGGATCTAGATGATGAGTTTGATAATCTGACGATGATCAAACTCCCTCCCTACTCACCAGAACTCAACCCGGTTGAACAAGTTTGGGGCTGGATGAGGCAACGTCACTTAGCGAATCGGTGTTTTGCTAATTATGAGGATATTGTCGAGCAATGCTCACAAGCATGGAATAGCTTTATTAGTGACACGGATACGGTAAAAAATCTGTGCAATCGTTCATGGATAAATCTGACCAGATAATTATACCGATTGGTATTAGTCAGAAACCACCTGTTTTGTGGGTAAGTCTGGGGGTAATGAGTGTGTAGAATGTGTTTAAGTTAGGGGGTGTAAAAAAGACCACTTTTCTTAGAAAAAAACCTTGTACTCTGAGCTGACATCCCTATAATGCGGATCCACTGACACGGCAAACAGCGTCACTAAGGCAGTAGCCATAGCGATAATGAGACGAGTCAGGGAGTTAAGTGAATTTGGTTATGAATGTTTTGTTGGTGGTTATTTAACCGCTTAAAAATCTTCTTAAAAAAGCCCTTGACGCCAACCACGGAGAGTGTAGAATACGCCTCCTCAAGCCAACGACCTAGCGTCTAAGGCTGCTACCTGAAAGATTCGCTCTTCATGTTAGCAATGCTCTTTAACAATTCAAAACAAGAAATCTGTGTGGACACTCACAGGTATTGAGTTATTCGAAATTGCCTTCTGTTCTTCGGAATGTCGGCAATCAAAATATTACTCAATGAATGAGTGTTCATAGATTCGAACCTAGTTCGGATCACTTATATAAACAGTATAATTCATTGAGCCGATGTCATCTTCGAAAGAGGATGCATCAAAAGAACTTTAATTGAAGAGTTTGATCATGGCTCAGATTGAACGCTGGCGGCAGGCCTAACACATGCAAGTCGAGCGGAAACAGGAAGGTGCTTGCACCTTTGCTGTCGAGCGGCGGACGGGTGAGTAATGCCTAGGGAACTGCCCAGTCGAGGGGGATAACAGTTGGAAACGACTGCTAATACCGCATACGCCCTACGGGGGAAAGGAGGGGACCTTCGGGCCTTTCGCGATTGGATGTACCTAGGTGGGATTAGCTAGTTGGTAAGGTAATGGCTTACCAAGGCGACGATCCCTAGCTGGTCTGAGAGGATGATCAGCCACACTGGAACTGAGACACGGTCCAGACTCCTACGGGAGGCAGCAGTGGGGAATATTGCACAATGGGCGAAAGCCTGATGCAGCCATGCCGCGTGTGTGAAGAAGGCCTTCGGGTTGTAAAGCACTTTCAGCGAGGAGGAAAGGTTGTAGTTTAATAAACTATAGCTGTGACGTTACTCGCAGAAGAAGCACCGGCTAACTTCGTGCCAGCAGCCGCGGTAATACGAGGGGTGCAAGCGTTAATCGGAATTACTGGGCGTAAAGCGTACGCAGGCGGTTTGTTAAGCAAGATGTGAAAGCCCCGGGCTCAACCTGGGAATTGCATTTTGAACTGGCAAACTAGAGTCTTGTAGAGGGGGGTAGAATTTCAGGTGTAGCGGTGAAATGCGTAGAGATCTGAAGGAATACCGGTGGCGAAGGCGGCCCCCTGGACAAAGACTGACGCTCAGGTACGAAAGCGTGGGGAGCAAACAGGATTAGATACCCTGGTAGTCCACGCCGTAAACGATGTCTACTCGGAATTTGGTGTCTTGAACACTGGGTTCCCAAGCTAACGCATTAAGTAGACCGCCTGGGGAGTACGGCCGCAAGGTTAAAACTCAAATGAATTGACGGGGGCCCGCACAAGCGGTGGAGCATGTGGTTTAATTCGATGCAACGCGAAGAACCTTACCTACTCTTGACATCCACGGAATTTTTCAGAGATGAATTAGTGCCTTCGGGAACCGTGAGACAGGTGCTGCATGGCTGTCGTCAGCTCGTGTTGTGAAATGTTGGGTTAAGTCCCGCAACGAGCGCAACCCTTATCCTTATTTGCCAGCACGTAATGGTGGGAACTTTAGGGAGACTGCCGGTGATAAACCGGAGGAAGGTGGGGACGACGTCAAGTCATCATGGCCCTTACGAGTAGGGCTACACACGTGCTACAATGGTCGGTACAGAGGGTCGCAAAGCCGCGAGGTCAAGCTAATCCCACAAAGCCGGTCGTAGTCCGGATCGGAGTCTGCAACTCGACTCCGTGAAGTCGGAATCGCTAGTAATCGTGAATCAGAATGTCACGGTGAATACGTTCCCGGGCCTTGTACACACCGCCCGTCACACCATGGGAGTGGGCTGCACCAGAAGTAGATAGCTTAACCTTTCGGGGAGGGCGTTTACCACGGTGTGGTTCATGACTGGGGTGAAGTCGTAACAAGGTAGCCCTAGGGGAACCTGGGGCTGGATCACCTCCTTACCTATACGACTAACTCAATATTTGCTGAGTGTTCACACAGATAACTTGTTCTTGTTAGAGCAAACTAATTCTCCAAGCGAGAGTTAGCGTTCTTTAAAAATTTGGAAAGCTGATAGTGTTAATGTGAAAGGGACTATTGTGAAAGCTACTTCGTAAGAGGTAGGGATTGCAGTGGTTAATAGCATTAGCGCGAAAAATAAATAATTGAGTTCTCAAACACTTAAATCAAGTGCTGAATTGCAGTGATGCAATTCAAGAGTATTCTTTTGGCGAAAGTAAACACCATTAGTTGCGATACAGTCCCATGTGGGTTGTATGGTTAAGTGACTAAGCGTATACGGTGGATGCCTTGGCAGTCAGAGGCGATGAAGGACGTAGTAACTTGCGAAAAGCGTTGGCGAGCTAGTAACAAGCATTTGAGCTAACGATGTCCGAATGGGGAAACCCACTCACATAAGTGAGTATCACTACATGAATACATAGTGTAGTGAGGCAAACCCGGGGAACTGAAACATCTAAGTACCCGGAGGAACAGAAATCAACCGAGATTCCCCTAGTAGCGGCGAGCGAACGGGGATTAGCCCTTAAGTCTATGGGGTGTTAGTGGAATGAGTTGGAAAGCTCAGCGGCACAGGGTGATAGCCCCGTACATGAAAACTAACCATAGATGAAAACGAGTAGGACGGGACACGTGACATCTTGTCTGAACATGGGGGGACCATCCTCCAAGGCTAAATACTCCTGACTGACCGATAGTGAACCAGTACCGTGAGGGAAAGGCGAAAAGAACCCCTGTGAGGGGAGTGAAATAGAACCTGAAACCGTATACGTACAAGCAGTGGGAGCGGTTCTTGAGACCGTGACTGCGTACCTTTTGTATAATGGGTCAGCGACTTACATTTTGTAGCGAGGTTAAGCGAATAGCGGAGCCGTAGGGAAACCGAGTGTTAACTGCGCGTTTAGTTGCAAGGTGTAGACCCGAAACCCGGTGATCTATCCATGGGCAGGTTGAAGGTTGAGTAACATCAACTGGAGGACCGAACCGACTTATGTTGAAAAATGAGCGGATGACTTGTGGATGGGGGTGAAAGGCCAATCAAACCGGGAGATATCTGGTTCTCCTCGAAAGCTATTTAGGTAGCGCCTCGAGCGAATACCATTGGGGGTAGAGCACTGTTAAGGCTAGGGGGTCATCCCGACTTACCAACCCTTTGCAAACTCCGAATACCAATGAGTACTACTCGGGAGACACACGGCGGGTGCTAACGTCCGTCGTGGAAAGGGAAACAACCCAGACCATCAGCTAAGGTCCCAAAGTTATTGCTAAGTGGGAAACGATGTGGGAAGGCTTAGACAGCTAGGAAGTTGGCTTAGAAGCAGCCATCTTTTAAAGAAAGCGTAATAGCTCACTAGTCGAGTCGGCCTGCGCGGAAGATTTAACGGGGCTAAGCAATACACCGAAGCTATGGGTACTAGTGCTTGCACTGGTGCGGTAGAGGAGCGTTCTGTAAGCCGTTGAAGGGAAAGGGGTAACCCATCCTGGAGGTATCAGAAGTGCGAATGCTGACATGAGTAACGATAAAGGGAGTGAAAAACTCCCTCGCCGAAAGACCAAGGTTTCCTGTCCAATGTTAATCAGGGCAGGGTAAGTCGACCCCTAAGGTGAGGCCGAAAGGCGTAATCGATGGGAAACAGGTTAATATTCCTGTACTTCTGCTAACTGCGATGGAGAGACGGAGAAGGCTAGACTAGCGCGGCGTTGGTTGTCCGCGTTTAAGGTTGTAGGTTGTATTCTTAGGCAAATCCGGGAATACGCATTAAATTGCAAGACTGAGGACTGATGACGAGACCCTAAGGGGTTGAAGTAGTTGATGCCATGCTTCCAGGAAAATCTTCTAAGCTTCAGGTTAGTAGGAATCGTACCCCAAACCGACACAGGTGGTTGGGTAGAGAATACCAAGGCGCTTGAGAGAACTCGGCTGAAGGAACTAGGCAAAATGGTACCGTAACTTCGGGAGAAGGTACGCTCCCGACGGTGATGAGACTTGCTCTCTAAGCTGTTGGGAGTCGCAGATACCAGGTGGCTGCAACTGTTTATCAAAAACACAGTACTGTGCAAACTCGCAAGAGGAAGTATACGGTATGACGCCTGCCCGGTGCCGGAAGGTTAATTGATTGGGTTATCTTCGGAGAAGCTCATGATCGAAGCCCCGGTAAACGGCGGCCGTAACTATAACGGTCCTAAGGTAGCGAAATTCCTTGTCGGGTAAGTTCCGACCTGCACGAATGGCGTAATGATGGCCACGCTGTCTCCAGCCGAGACTCAGTGAAGTTGAAATTGCGGTGAAGATGCCGTATACCCGCGGCTAGACGGAAAGACCCCGTGCACCTTTACTATAGCTTGGCACTGAACATTGAACCTACATGTGTAGGATAGGTGGGAGACTTTGAAGTTGGGACGCTAGTTCTGATGGAGTCAACCTTGAAATACCACCCTTGTAGTTTTGATGTTCTAACTCAGGCCCCTGAATCGGGGTTGAGGACAGTGCCTGGTGGGTAGTTTGACTGGGGCGGTCTCCTCCCAAAGAGTAACGGAGGAGCACGAAGGTTGGCTAAGTACGGTCGGACATCGTACGGTTAGTGCAATGGCATAAGCCAGCTTAACTGCGAGACATACACGTCGAGCAGGTACGAAAGTAGGTCATAGTGATCCGGTGGTTCTGTATGGAAGGGCCATCGCTCAACGGATAAAAGGTACGCCGGGGATAACAGGCTGATACCGCCCAAGAGTTCATATCGACGGCGGTGTTTGGCACCTCGATGTCGGCTCATCACATCCTGGGGCTGAAGTCGGTCCCAAGGGTATGGCTGTTCGCCATTTAAAGTGGTACGCGAGCTGGGTTCAGAACGTCGTGAGACAGTTCGGTCCCTATCTGCCGTGGGCGTTGGATGATTGAAGGAAGCTGCTCCTAGTACGAGAGGACCGGAGTGGACGAACCGCTGGTGTTCGGGTTGTTATGCCAATAGCATTGCCCGGTAGCTACGTTCGGAATCGATAACCGCTGAAAGCATCTAAGCGGGAAGCGAGTCCTAAGATGAGTCATCCCTAGGAATTTAATTCCTCTAAAGAGCCGTTCGAGACTAGGACGTTGATAGGCAGGGTGTGTAAGCGTTGTGAGGCGTTGAGCTAACCTGTACTAATGACTCGTGAGGCTTAACCATACAACCCAGATGGGTTTGTGTAGTTAATGTGTGTGTTACTTCATAAGCACAAAAGAATACGAACTTGATTTAAGTTGGTCATAAAATGCTCCTGCATTTATGACATACAGTACATCCGTGTACTAAACCCAATTATTTATAGCTTTCTAAATTCTTTTACCTTTAGCTTTTTTAAAAAGCTGAAAGTAATCGTCAAATTAGTCTGGAAACCATAGCATTGTGGCCCCACCTGAATCCATCTCGAACTCAGAAGTGAAACGCAATCGCGCCGATGGTAGTGTGGGGTCTCCCCATGTGAGAGTAGGTCATTTCCAGGCGCTCATTAAGTGAAAAAGCCACCTGAATAAGGTGGCTTTTTTGCGTCTGGGATTTAATAAAGTTTGGCTGAATAGCTCGAACTTACCGGTACAGATATCAGGTGACTTATCCACTTAGGAAGGCATGAATGCCTACCCCCGATGTCGCCCCGCCGCTGAGCGGGCTCTCCCGCTACGAAACGAAGTTGCTGAATACTACGTATTCAAATCGCCGTAATTTCACCCCCATGTGTCCACTTCGTGGACTACGAGAGTAGGTCATTTCCAGGCGCCTAATACACGAAAAAAGCCCTAGCAGAAAATGCTAGGGCTTTTTTCGTATATACGCTCCGCGAAGTAGCTACTTCACATGCAGCCCAAAGCTGCTAACGCAGTGTGGCCGTTAATTGCATCCATGCATTAACGGCATTTTCGCCATCCCTGGCGGTCAGGCTCTCCAGTTCGACGACTACGTCGTCTCTCGCACAAAGTAGCTGAATGCTGCGCATCCAAAGCGCTACTTTCGGCCTTCGGCAAGTATCATGTTGGGTCATTGGCCATTGGAAGGGGCCACCGCTTTTTGTTCCAAACTATTCATGCTGCGTATCCAACGCGCTATTTCTCCGCCTCATGTGCCTACTTCGTGGGGGCTGCAATCGCTTTGTACAGAAGAGCTACGCTCGATGTGGCCACGCCGCTGAGCTTGGTCAGAAATGTCATCCATGCATTTTTGACATTCACCACATACATGTGGCTTGTACCCGTGTTCGACGACTACGTCATCTCTCGCTACAAAGCAGCTGAATACAGCGCATGCAAAGGATTCCTTGGGCCTAGGACAAGCATCATGTGTATTCGAATATGGAGGGAAGTCTTTATTTGAAAGGAAGAAGCCACCAATTGAATTGATGGCTTCAATTCTTGCAGACTCTAGAAGCTTATATCTTGAATCTGCCTACCAGTTCGTTGAGTTGAACTGCCATTTCTCTCAGGTCGCTACAGTCTAATGATGTTTGTTGGACGACTTGGCTGCTTGTGCTGGAGATATCTGCGATTGCGGTGACATGCGGGCTAATCTCACCAACTACGTTTGATTGCTCACCCGTAGCCGTGGCGATCTGGATACTCATCTCGTTCATCACCTTGATGTTTTTTGAGATACTTTGTAGGTGTTCGCCGGAAATAGTCGCTTCTGCCTGGCTATTATTACTTAGCTCAGTGCTTCTTTCGATAGCCCCAACCGCTTCATGGGTCTTGGATTGTAGCTTCTCGATAATGCCTTTTATCTCTTCTGTAGATGCGTGGCTTCGTGAGGCCAAAGTCCTGACTTCATCAGCTACTACGGCAAAGCCTCTACCTTGCTCACCAGCTCTAGCGGCTTCGATGGCGGCATTGAGGGCGAGTAGGTTTGTTTGCTCTGATACGGCACGGATAACTTCCAGTACCGTATCGATTGAGTTAGCATCTTCGGCAAGCTGGCCGATGGTTTGGCTGGTGTTGAGTAATTGCTCACTCATGGTAGAGACGCTTGAAATTGTTTTCTGTACCGACAAGTTACCTTGTACTACAGCCTCTTCGGCTATTTGAGCATTCTCTGCCGCATTATTTGCGCTGCCAGCTATTTCCTCTGCTGTCATCCCCATTTCGTGAATGGCAGTGGCAATCTGTTCTATTTTACTAACTTGGTCTGTGATGTCTCCCTCCATGTGTTTTGCCTGGTTATCTATTCTCTCAACGGCCTCATACAAGTCATTTCCCGTAGCTGATACACTTCTTAGGGTGCTACTCAGATAGCTGACAAACTTGTTGTAACTTCTGGCCATGTTACCCACTTCATCACGTCTAGAGTCATCCAGGCGTATCGTGAGGTCTCCATCACCGTCCCCTATCGCTTCGAGCATGTTAGCTAGTTCGCCGAAGGGGGATATTAGTCGATTGATTAACCAGGCGCTGATGACCATGAATAGGATAGCGATAATTAGCCCCATTACAGCCACAGACCATGTGGCTCGATTTAGGGCGCCAAAAATCTCATCACTGGGCACTTGTGCAACAAGATACCAGCCAATTTCTGGAAGGTAACGACTGGCAACTAACATATCAGTGCCAGCATCTTGATATTCTGTGGTTGAAAACTTTTGCTTTTGTAGGATTGAACCAGTGTCAATATCTCCCAGACTCTTGATATTTTTTCCAATGTTACCTGTTTCCGGATGCAGCTTTATTACTCCTTGATCATCGGTGAGGAAGACGATGCCATTAGTCCCTATCTGGTACTGTTTAATGCTGGTTGCTAAGCTCGACAAAGATAAGCCTACTCCTGCTACTGCGCTGGGTCTACCGTCGACTTTCATTAGGTAATTAATGAAGAGGGTTGGTGTTTGATTGCTTTCATCGATATCTAAACTTAGTTCGTAATCTTTGCCACTGGCGATAAAATTATAAAACCACTGATCCTTAGGATCTGATTGAGAGATGGTCTTAAATAATCCACTTTGGGTGAAGTAACGTCCACTCTCAGATGAAACCAGAAAGGCTGCGATGGTGTCGAATTCTTGCTGGATATTGTTAAGATAACTTATGATTTTTTGATGGCTATCAGCCCTGTCTCCTGAGCGAATAACCTGTTGATAATCGACGTTGTTGGCCATGACTTTTGCAATCGTAATAGGCATAAGCAACTGAGCATCTATGTCGTTAGCGACCTCTCCAAGCACTGCAGGAAGTTCTCTGTCTAAGGTACTCTCTAAGATTATCGATCGACTAGTACTGAGTGAATAGACACTAATGATCAATATAGACAAAACGACTGAGGCCAAGGTAGTGAGTACTACCTTGCGCTGGATATTCAGTTTCAACATTCTAAGCTCTCCTATGTAGCCATAAGTATAGGAGGTTGATGTTATTTTGTGTTGAAAATGTATATCGCATTGTGAAAAACTTCTGAGTTATGATACAAGGATCACAAATATGTAGTGTCGTTTTGCCGTGGATTAATCGCAGAAGCCTTCATGTAGAAATAGATGCCTGGTTTGGTTAAATTTAGATTCATCTGCGCTAATAAAGTTAATAGCTAGCTGATACTTGGCTAGGAGAAATTTTTCTTGTTTAGCGATTTCGTATTCATTCATTACTATGTTCATTGCTTCTTGAGTCCACTCCGGCTCACCAAGACCTATATCATTGTCATCAGGGTCGTAGTTCGTTACCATCCAACCCTGAAGCTGATCAGAGCTTATCTTTTGTTCCCCCCAAGACTTAAGTATATCGAGAAGCTGCTGTTTAGTTATATTAGGTTTTGTCATAGGTATGCCATTAAAAGGAAGCTAATTGGAGGAATGGCAGAGAGTACCTGTAATTGCTTGTAGAATCGAGTGTTGCCGGAGTCGATTATAAAGCTAACCACCACGTCTAATCCTCACCTTTAGCTTAACTGTATCTTAATTGCGTGCGTTTCACTTGCCTATGCCTATTGGTATCAGCTGCTAACTTCACCAGGCTAGCAATAGCTAGTTTGCGGTTTAAGTTATTGATCAAGGGTGCTTAAGTAAAATAGATAAATAATCGATATAGAAAAGATGTTGTCGCAATTGCACTTGGTATATCTAGCCATTAACTTATAACACTTACTCAAGCTCTGGATAACAATAATATGAATGATAGAGTCTCATCGAAACCTCAATTTCATTAAATATCTCTAAGTAGATCCATATCCCCCTCTATACCTAAGCCTTCTCATGAAGTACCCTACGCTACAGTGTGACTACTCATATGTGTAGTCCTCTTGTTTTTATTTGGATGGATATGAAACATTATCGAGTTGTAGTGGCTGTGCTTGTATTGCTATTAAGTGGATGCGGCGTCATTCAAGATTATCGTCAATCACAAATGTTTAGCAGCTTTGATGATTTTAGAGCTGGGCCTGAAGGTGGCAGCGATCTTATTTGGTCCAAGCCGGGTATCAAGAGCATCAAAGATCTTAATGAAATACTTCAGCAGTACGATAGCGTGATTCTTGACCGGGTCTGGTTAGTCTTGAGTGATAAGACTCGTTACGATAATTTATCTGAAAAGGAGATTATCGAAGTATCTGATTATCTACTCGAAAGAATAAAACAAAAAGCATCGGCCCGTTTTGAGATTGTGGAAATACCGAGGGAGAAGACATTAAGGATCAGTGTCGCGTTGACGAATATAGAGACACCCAACCCTATTCTGGCGGTTACGAGCAGCATATTGCCAATTGGACTCGGGATCTCGAGCATAGCTAAAGTGGTGACAGGGGAGCACACCAATGTTGGCAGTGCCACCATAGAAATGATGTTTAGTGACGCCAATAGCGGCGATCCTATTGTTGCGGTTATCGACAGAAAAGCTGGATCTAAGGATTTTAGTACCATGATTGATTCCACTGATGATGCCAGAGACGCGATCGATTGGTGGGTTGAGAGAATAGCCTTGACGCTCAGAGGTGAGCGGATTGAATAAACTTGCTTGATAATCCTGTTTAATATAGATAGAGCGCTATAGGTAGTTATAGATGATGCCAGGGATGTAACCAATGGTGGGTTGAGAGAATGGCCTTGACGCTCAGAGGAGAGAGGATTGAATAAATCTGCTTGGATAACTCAGTACCTTGATCGATACAGATAGATTGAGTCTAGGTATGGTGCCAGTGATACGAGCAAGTCATTTCAATACTTGCTATACTCCGCCCATTATTATTAAGCCAGATTTTCATCGATTTCACGGGGTGATATTTAGCTTAATAAACTCGATTTATCTCAGCGGCATATCAGTGGTTTATTATTGGTAGTCGCTTTCATGACGAGCTTGTCGTTGTGATAAAAATAGGAATAGACCTTGAGCCAAGTTACCCCCAAAGCAGACACAAATATGTCATTTTCGACATTGACCTTGAAACCTGAGTTAATTGATAACCTTAAGACCATGGGTTATGACTCGATGACAGCCATTCAGGCGCAAAGTTTACCGGCTATATTGAACGGTGAAGATGTGATTGGCCAAGGAAAAACTGGCTCGGGTAAAACCGCAGCATTCGGCTTAGGTTTATTGAATAAGTTAGATGTGAAGCGTTTTCGCATTCAGTCACTGGTCTTGTGTCCGACCCGAGAACTAGCCGATCAGGTAGCGAAAGAGATCCGTACTCTGGCTCGCGGTATTCATAACATCAAGGTATTGACCTTATGTGGTGGCGTTCCTATGGGGCCGCAGATTGGCTCGCTCGAGCATGGTGCCCATATCATAGTGGGCACGCCGGGTCGTATTATCGATCATCTGTCACGCGAGCTGTTAAACCTGGAAAACGTCAATACCTTAGTGCTCGATGAAGCCGATCGTATGTTGGAGATGGGCTTCTTGCCTGATCTGGACTACATCATGGCCGAGATGCCACGTGAACGTCAGACCTTGTTGTTTAGCGCCACATTCCCTAAGCAGATCCAAAAGGTCGCAGAACAGATCATGTTCGAGCCTGTGATGGTCAAGGTAGCATCAACCCACGACAGCAGCAGTATCGTTCAGCACTTCTATCAGATCGACAGCAATAAGGATCGCCAAAAAGCGCTGCGCTTACTATTGTTGCAGCACCGGCCAGACAGCGCCGTGGTTTTCTGTAATACCAAGCGTGAGACTAAAGATGTGGCCGCCACGTTAGCCAATGATGGCTTCAGCGTAGTGGCACTTCATGGTGATCTGGAGCAGAGAGACAGAGACCTCACCCTGATGCAGTTCGCCAACAAGAGTGCTTCCATCATGGTGGCAACCGATGTCGCCGCTCGCGGCCTGGATATCGAAGCATTGGATATGGTGATCAACTACGAATTTGCCTTCGATACCGAAGTGCATATTCACCGCATAGGTCGTACCGGCCGCGCAGGCAGCAAGGGTACCGCCTTTACCTTCTATACCTGTGACGATGACTACAAGATCAAGTTGTTAGAAGAGTATCTGGACCGTGATATTGTCAGCGAAGGTTTGCCACCTGAGAACCTATTAGATACCTTCCCGACTCAGCCTAGGATGGTTACTCTGCAGATCGAAGGTGGCAAGAAGAACAAGGTTCGCCCTGGCGATATTCTCGGAGCACTAACGGGTGAAGATGGGATTCAGGGTTCAGAAGTCGGCAAGATAAAGATCACCGAATTTCGTTCATATGTAGCCGTTGACCGCAAAGTCGCTAAGCGTGCGCTACATAAGATAGTTAACGGCAAGCTCAAAGGACGCGCGTATCGTGCCTGGGAAATGAGATAGCTTTCTGTTCAAAGCCTTCTTTTTAAATAAAGAGTTAACTTATTTCTAGCGGGGGAGGTTATTTATCCCTCAATAGTAAAAGGGAGTGAACTTAAATTCATTCCCTTTTTGTTGTTTGTAGCTTTGGTCGGAAGGGCTTTCCACACGAAGTTTGGAAACCGTTCAATCAATAAGCCTAATGAAATTTTAAGCTTGCCTCGGAACCTTAGCCGTAAGTTTTGGGGGGACCAATATCAAATTAATAAAGTGTAATAACCCCATTCAAACGGGCTTACCGATTAACTCATTTAGTCGAATACCTTATTGCATGCAGAATATGTATTGAAGGCATCGTCCCAGCGGCGAACATCGTTGGCGCGTCTCCATCGTGAGTGCCAGAACTCCATCATGCAAGTGCCATTGTCGAGTTCTATCAATAGCGTATCTTGCTCTTTGACTTGTTCATAAGCTGGGTATTCTTTACCGCGCCCCCAAGTAATACCACCGCGACTGTCTGCCCAGTTTTGCCAGAAGCTATCCAGACTAATCCATTGCTGACTTGACGCTTCCCATGCCTTAGATTGACCATTAGTTACTAAGACCTGGCCGTCATGTTCACCTTTTACTTGGGTCTCGGTCGCTTGGGCTGTGGAAGATATTAACATTGTCAGTAATACCAGAGCCGCTATCGCCATAGCGTTTAGTGCATGAGTTGACCTTAAATGGTGTACTTGAGCCATAAAATTATTCCTATTCTTTTCGTTCTGTTTCTATTTTTTTGCTTTGTTAGGCAGTCGCTGTAATAAGACCCGACAATTGACAATTTAATTCGAGGAATTGAGATTAATTATAGAGCAGGATAATAGCTATCGAGATGATGACTGAAATTGGGAGCTGGCGTGGTGTCAGAACGTATGTGGACTTATCATGACCCAAAGGAGAACATTGAGCTCCTTTGGGTCGATAAAAGCCTAGTTATAGATTGTTTGTTGGTTTTGATGCTATATCAAAGACCTTAATTCCATTAATCCAGGTCTCTAACACTTGGGTCTGCCATATCGTCTGTGGATTGCCTTTAACCAGGTCTTGGTCGATAAGTATAAAGTCGGCTTTCATTCCGGGATCCAGCTGGCCGATACTCTTTTCCTGATGCGCCGAATAAGCTGCTGCAACTGTGAAGCTATTGAGCGCTTGTGTCACGGTCATTTTCTCATTGGGGTACCAACCTTTAGCGGGCTGGTTGTTGTGATCTTGGCGAGTCACAGATGCATGTAAGCCAAAGAATGGGTTAGCAGATTCCACCGGGGAGTCGGAACCGGCGGCTATAACTGCATTGGCTTTTAGTAGCTTGTGCCAGGCATAAGCGCCCTCGATACGGTCGGGACCGACTCTATCTTCTGCCATATTTTTATCACTGGTGGCATGAGTGGCTTGCATAGATGCCACAACCCCTAGTTCGGCAAAACGAGGAATATCTGCAAGACGCAATATTTGAGCGTGCTCGACTCTATGTCTGAGGGCCTTAGTATTTGTCTGTTGTATCAAGTCTTCATAGGCGTCTAATACTAACTTGTTAGCATGATCGCCAATGACTTGAGTATTGACCTGAAATCCGGCTTGCATGGCCGTTAGCATGTAATTTTTAAGTTGCTTATCAGCTATGTAGCAGCAAGCCTTTGTGGCCGTGAAGATCCGAATAGTCCTCTATGAGTTCTGCGCCGCGACTGCCTAATGCGCCGTCAGATGATATTTTGACACTGCTGAAATCCAGCATACCCGAGGTGTGGTGGTAGGGGCCTTTGGCCATTATGGCGGAGAAATGTGGGTCACCCGCGGCAACCATAGCGTAGACTCGCACTGGCATTTCATTTTTATTAGCTAAGTTCTTGTAGGCGGTAATGGTATCGCTGCCCACACCGGCGTCGTGTACGCTGGTCAGGCCGAGCCAAATCTGTCATAGCCGTCTTGAGTACGGTTTCTTGAACAGTCACACTAAGATCTGGAATCGACTTACTAATCAATGACGTGGCGTTATCGATAAATACCCCGCTTGGCTCACCTGTTTTAGTACGAATTATTTCACCGCCCTTGGGTGCTTGAGTATCATTATTAATTCCTGCGAGTTTTATTGCCGCAGTATTGGCCCAGCCAGCATGCCCATCGACGCGTCTAAGCCATACGGGGGTATTAGGGAAATGCTTGTCTAATGCCGCAGCCGTCGGGAAGGCTTTACTTGGCCATAGTACTTGATTCCATCCACGGCCCTGTATCCAGCTAAGTTCCGGGTTGAGTTTGCGAAACTCAATAGTGCGGGTTATTGCTTCATCTTCAGATTGACCGCCATGAAGATTAGTCCGCATCAAGTTCAAGCCCCAACCTAAAACATGACCATGAGCATCGATGAGTCCAGGCAGCATAGTTTTGCCAGCTGCATCGATAACACGTATATCTTTCGCTAGCTGCTCTGGGACCTTGGTGGTGAAGAGTTTATCTATTTTGTTATCGGTAAATTGAATGGCACTAAACGTTACTAATTCACCTTGACTGAACGTATAGCCATTCAGGTTCTTAATCATTGTCGTATGCCTAACTTCTCCAGTCTCTGCAGCGCTTAAAGGAGCCGATAAGCTCAATAGAATAGTCGAGATAAACAGCCAATGATGTTTAGTAAGCTTCATATAATCAGTATCTTATTTTAACTTTTTACCGAGTTTCATACTAACAGCTAGCTAACAATAAGCAATGTTGGTAACAGGAGTGAGTTAGGGGCTATAAGATAGGATTAGAACAGGGGGAGAAAGCGCTATATCTGCTTTTCAGCCAAGCTCTTCAATCGAAGATGTTCTTTCATCCACCGCCAGTGATAGGTGAACATGAAAGCACAACTTTTAAATATCAATGAGCTAAATACAAAGTAAAATGACTCTAACTACGGGATCCACTATACCTTGGTATAGAGTCCTCAATAGTCAGCCACTTCACTTGACTGTCAGTATGGATGTGATATTTAACTGCTATTAGGTTAGGATTATCCAGTGACGCAATACTCAATGTATAGTATGTCGGATGTCCGGTATCACGAAAGCTGATACTGGTGCCACAAGTAGAGCAAAAGCCACGTCTGGTGGTGTCTGATGAGGCATATTCGCTTGGTTTACCACAAAGCCAGGTGACTTGCTCGATAAGAAAATCCATCCAACTGCCTATCACGGCTCCCGTGCTTTTCTGACACATGCGACAGTGACAATGGTCTGCATCGAAGGGCATTGCCGATACACTATATCTGAGTGCGCCGCACAAACAGCCACCTTGCATTTCTGTTTCCATGGTCATTTTTAGTCTCCTCAATTAGAGCAATGCTCACTATTACCAATATTAATTCAAGCAGGGAATTAACGGTATAACATGAAGGCAAAAAAAAGCAGAGCGGCTGCTCTGCTTATTGTTCGGGACGAGTATCTGTAGACTCTTTATCACAACCTTTAATTCAAGCTGTATCTAGGAAGCCAGTATAAATTACTTTCCCCAGATACCGGTATTTGAACTTGGTTTAGATGCTGCTGAACTTGCGCTATTGCTAGAGCTGGTTTGAGAGCCAGCTCTGCGGCGACTGTGACTGGCATTGCTATCATTTGGCTGATGACCGCGAGCGGCTTCACCACTGCGTTGGCCGTCTTTATGCTCGGCCTTGCCTTGGCTGCTGCGTGAGTCGCGAGAACCTGAGCCATTACTACGTGAACTCGAATTGCCGTTACGACCATTACCGCGGCCATTGGCATTGCGTGGACCACGGTTTTGACCGTGTTTTCTGTCATTGAGATCGGTTTCGGCTACAACTTGAGTCGGCACAAAACCTTCCACTTCTTTGCGTGGAATATTTTGCTTAATTAAACGTTCTATGTCCCTGAGAAGCTTGCTCTCGTCAGCACTGACTAGTGAGACAGCTTGACCACTGGCACCGGCGCGGCCAGTACGGCCGATACGATGAACATAATCCTCAGGCACATTCGGTAGGTCGAAGTTAACCACGTTAGGCAGTTGGTCGATATCTATACCACGAGCTGCGATGTCGGTTGCGACTAATACGCGAACCGCACCACTCTTGAAGTTCGCCAGCGCCTTTGTGCGTGCGCCTTGGCTCTTGTTACCATGGATAGCGGCAGCAGTAAGATCTTTAGCTTCGAGATTCTTGGCGATGCGGTTTGCGCCATGCTTAGTGCGGCTAAAAACTAATACCTGTTGCCAGTCATTTTGCTTGATCAGATGGATCAGTGCCGCAGTCTTCTGCTTCTGATCGACCTGATAGATATATTGCTCAACGGATTTCGCCGTGGCGTTACGTGGGGTAACAGATATCTCGACTGGATTGTTCACCAGGCCTTTAGCTAGCTTACGAATATCGTCGGAGAAGGTCGCCGAGAACATCAAGTTCTGACGTTTAGCCGGCAATACTCTAAGAATTTTTTTGATGTCATGAATGAAACCCATATCTAACATGCGATCGGCTTCATCGAGGATCAGAACTTCAAGTTGGTTGAAGTTCACCGCGCCTTGGTTATATAGGTCTAGTAAACGACCGGGTGTGGCGACTAAGATATCGACGCCTTTACCTAGCTTAGAAATTTGCGGACCTATGCCTACACCACCGAAGATTACTGCGGATTTAAGTGGCAGGTACTTACCATAAGTCTCGACACTCTCGGCTACTTGAGCTGCAAGCTCACGAGTCGGTGTTAATACCAGGGCGCGTACTTTCTTAGCTTGAGCACGATTGCCTCTGCTTAACAGCTCTAATAGAGGCAGAGTGAAGCCTGCGGTTTTACCTGTGCCTGTCTGGGCTGCTGCCATTACATCCTTGCCTTCGAGCACTGCGGGGATCGCTTGAGCTTGAATTGGCGAAGGTGTCTCATAGCCTTTATTGGCTACGGCTTTTAAAATCGGAGCGGATAAACCCAGGGAGGTAAAACTCATAGATTGGTCTCTTGACGCGGCTAAAACAGCGGCTTTCATGGAGCCAGATGGTCTGGCGGGCGTGCAGCTTACAGGATCCCCACTGAAAGCGCTAATTTATAACCGATATCAGTTCACAGCATAGTCGATTAAATGATGTTGTTTAAACTCTGTACGTGTTAGTCTCGCGCCCTAAACGCTCATCTTGGCTCAGCCACTTGGGCAATTGGTCTTTAGGCTCTATGAAACAGTCGATAGTCGGTTATCTTAAAGATGATAAAAATCATTGGGTTGCTAAGCTTGCATGCGGTCATAATCAGCATGTGAGACATATGCCACCTTGGGTTGTTCGTCCTTGGGTCATCACTGCCGAAGGCAGAGCGTCTATGCTTGGTCATAGGTTAGATTGCAAAAAATGTGATCTGGGTTTGCCTGAAGACGTGAATAAGTAAGTGAACCGAAAACAAATTTTGTACTTAACGCCCGAGCCATTGGCCGGCGATAAGATTTTATCTGTAGGAAATAAGTAATATGACACAAACCAAAAAGTTCGATTTTCGCATCGTTCAAGACAAGCAAGTTTGGGCGGCCGAGATCACTCGTCGTATGACTGCGCGAAAAACCATCGTCTCAAAACGTAAAACGGGTTTTGCGACCGAAGCCGAAGCAACTGTCTGGGGTGAGAAGGAGCTTAAATCTTTCCTCGATAAGCTGATGCTGCGTAACGAGCGTAAGGCTAAGCAACGTGAAGAGCGTACCGAAGCCGCTGCGTCTAAAGAGCAAGCGGCTGATGCGTGGCGTGATGCGCGTGATGTTGCCGACGGCGAGTCTTCTGGCTCTTTCGATGAAGACAGTGACGACTACGCGTCTGACGAGTCGAAGTAACGGGTTTTAAACTTGTTCATTATCATTATTGATTAAAGAAAGGTCGGTGAAGCAGATGCTCACCGACCTTTTTTGTGTATTCAAGTTTATCTCACTCATTTTAATAAATTCATCGCCATTCAAATTTTCCTATTGGGTTTGTCAGCTAAATTTGGGCCTTATCTTGAGACACATTAGCTAAGCACAGGTTCCATCTTTTTTTGATCTAGCGCAATTTTTGTGAAGCTCTTAACATTTCTAGGCCTGCCAGTTTATTCCGCGAGCGATGCCTGCGATACTGCGTGAACTCTCACTTCCCACTATTTCATCATGAAATACTAATTTGCAGGAGCGGCATGGACAAATCGTTAGAGAAACAACTGACTTCTTGGTTGAGACAGCAGAAAAAATCCTGTGGCTTCTATCTCAATTTGACTGTGTTGTTTGGCTTATTAACCGGATTTTCATTAATCGTTCAAGCATATCTTCTGTCGACGATATTGCATGGCATTATCATTCTCGAGCTAGACAAGTCTCACTATACCAATGAGTTTTTATTCTTACTGGCGCTCATTCCCGTGCGGGCCTTGCTGGCGTTTGCCCGTGAGCGTGCGAGCTTCGAGTCGGGAAAACGACTCAGGTTACAGATCCGCAGTGCGGTTCTGGATAAACTAATCGAACTTGGCCCGGCCTTTATCAAGGGAAAGCCTGTCGGAAGTTGGGCGAGTATCGTGCTGGAGCAAGTAGAAGATCTGCACGACTTTTACGCCCGTTATCTGCCGCAAATTATCTTGGCTGGTTTCATTCCTCTGACCATACTGATAGTGGTATTTCCGTTAAATTGGGCTGCCGGACTAATCCTGTTGACCACGGCCCCCCTTATTCCCATGTTTATGATCTTAGTCGGTATGGGCGCTGCTGATGCCAACCGCAAGAATTTCAGCGCCTTGGCCAAGTTGAGTGGTCATTTTATGGACCGATTAAAGGGCTTGCCGACCCTAAAGATTTTTAATCGAGGCGACGCCGAGGTCAAGGAGATAGAAACCGCATCGGAAGAGTTCCGTGAAAGAACCATGTCCGTGCTCAGGATGGCCTTCTTAAGCTCCGCCGTGTTGGAGTTTTTTGCCGCCGTGTCTATCGCGGTTCTGGCGGTCTATTTTGGTTTTAATTATTTGGGGCACCTTAACTTCGGTGATTACGGCGGGGGGATCAGCCTGTTTGTCGGTTTGTTTGTACTCATGCTGGCACCTGAGTTTTACCAGCCACTGCGCGACATGGGCACTCACTATCATGCTAAGGCCCAAGCCATAGGCGCGGCCGAAGAGTTGATGGCATTGTTAGAATATAAGCCTGAGGCAGATGCCATTGAAAGAAAGGCTGGTGGTATTGAATTAGACTGGCGTACTGGAGTCGAGATTATTGCCACAGATTTAGCCGTGATGAGTCACGATGGGGGCCAATTAGTGGGTCCATTGAGCTTTCACCTTAAACAGGGCCAGCATGTGGCCCTGGTAGGGCCAAGTGGCTCGGGTAAAACCAGCCTGCTCAACGCTTTACTTGGCTTTCTGCCTTATCATGGATCACTCAAGGTCAATGGATTTGAGTTAAGAGAGCTGGACAAAGCTCATTACCGCAGACACCTTGCCTGGCTTGGACAAGATCCTCAGCTATTTCATGGCACAGTGCGTGACAATGTGGCAATGGCCAATCCCGATATGAGGGACGCTGAGGTGGAAGCATTATTGGCTAAAGCCAAGGTATTGGATTTCGTCCAGGAGCAGGCCTTAGGCCTACAGCACCCTATCGGTGAGCAGATGACAGGCGTCTCTGTCGGTCAGGCCCAGCGCATCGCGCTAGCCAGAGCCTTAGGACAAGAGGCGAAGCTGTTTCTGTTAGATGAACCTACAGCAAGCTTAGACAGTCATAGCGAGCAGGCGGTATTAAGTGCACTGCGTGACGCTATGTCACAATCCTCATGCTTGATGGTGACCCATAGACTTGAGCAGCTCGATGGGATGGATACTATTCTAGTGCTGGATAAAGGTGAGATCGTTCAGCGAGGAAGTTTTGATGAACTGAATCGAGAAAAAGGGCTATTTAGACAGATGCAAGATGATGTGTGTGAAGTAGAGACTTGTATCGATAAGGAGTCAAACTCATGAGAGCCCTATTACCTTTTATCAAGTTGTTTAAGCATCAGTGGCTGATGATGTTCACAGGTCTAATATTGAGTATCACGACCTTGATGGCTGGTATCGGTTTACTCTCGCTATCAGGCTGGTTTCTATCGGCTGCAGCAGTAGCCGGATTAACTGCCGCAACGGCTATGATGTTCAACTACTTTACCCCAGCGGGCGGAGTGAGGTTTCTGTCGATTGTCAGGACTGCCAGCCGTTACGGTGAGCGCTTAGCCACCCATGAAGCGACCTTTAAACTACTGACTCAGTTGCGAACTTGGGCTTGGCGGAAGTTAATGCCCCTCAGTGCCAGTAACATGCAAGGGATAAGACAGGGGGATCTGCTTAACAGACTCGTCGCCGATATCGATACCTTAGATCATCTCTATCTCAGGCTTATCACTCCCATGGCCGCCTCATTCCTGATGTTAGGGGCACTCTATCTATTCCTCTCTTGGTTCGATGCCGAACTGGCGTTGATCTTATGCGGAAGTTTACTCTTGGTGTGGCTGGTATTGCCTTGGATCTTCTATCACCTGGGGCGGAAACCGGGTGTCGAATTATTAGAGAGCAAACGAATCTACCGGGTACAAGTGCTGGAGTTTGTACAGGGACTGGCAGAGATCTCCCTCTTCGGTGCCAATGAACGCTTTCGGGCCCAGCTTGCCGAGTCTGAAGCTAGACTATTAGCTAGCCAGAGGGCGATGGCGAATGTCACGGCCCTGAGCCAAGGCGCTCTTATTTTGTGTCATGGTCTAGTCGTTATGGCGATCCTTTATATGGCATCATCTGGGGTCGGTGAGCATCTGCCACCTGGGCCTATGCTTGCCATGGTCGTGTTTATGACTTTGGCCTGCATCGAGATGTTGATGCCAATAGCCGGCGCCTTTCAGCATCTATCTTCTTGTGTCACTGCAGCCGAGCGAGTCAATGAGCTGGTGGATCAGGAACCGAGTATAGTATTCAATAACGCCAGCGACATTAGCGTCCATCATGGTGAGCTGACACTCAAAGGGATCTGTTTCTCCTATGATCAAGACGCTCAAGTTGAGACTAAAAAAGTGGTGCTTAGAGACATTAACCTGAGTATTAAGCCTGGTGAAAAAGTGGCCTTACTGGGGCAGACTGGCTGCGGAAAGTCGAGCTTGCTGTCTTTGATCACCCGAGAGTGGCAAGCTAGCTCAGGGTGTATCAGGCTCGATGGTGTCGAGATTGATCAATATAGTCAGCAAGCTTTGACCGCTGGCATCACCCTTATGAGTCAACGTATCTACCTATTTAGCGGAACATTAAGAAGTAATTTGGCCTTAGCACAGAGGACTGTTGCTGATTTACCGACACGGGCCGAGCGCAGAGTCGTACAAGCCGCTAATGATGAGATTCTGATAGGGGTATTAAATAGAGTTGGATTATCCAACCTGACCCAAGGTGATAAGCCACTGGATATTTGGATTGGTGAGGGGGGCAGGCAGCTCTCTGGCGGCGAGCAGCGTCGTATCGGAGTAGCCAGAGCCTTGCTGCGCGATGCGCCTGTATTATTACTCGATGAGCCCACCGAAGGATTGGATAAGCGCACCGAGAGAGAGATATTGGCCCTGCTGTTTGAATTTGCTAAGGACAAGACCTTGCTGATGATCAGCCACAGGCTGACAGCTATGACCCAGATGGACACTATCCATTTGATGGAGAATGGGAAGTTAAGAGTCTCTGGCTGCCATGATGATTTATTAGTGGCTGATGAATACTACGCAAGTCTCAATCATAAACTGAATTAGTGAGGTATTAGTCTTTTGGGAATGAAGGGGAGGGAGGACTAGAATGTGTTCTCCCTAATTGCACTGGAACTTGTTTAACCTAAGCGTTTTGCAAATTCAAGATAACGGTTTACTTCATCTTCTTTGAATTTGAACTCATCATCTTCGCCAATGTTGGTAAGTAAGTTCTCTCTTGCGTAACGTTTTATGGTGGCCTCTGATTTTCCTAAGATCTTACTGACCTCATCGAGATCTAGCACTTTGTCACTCATCACTGTCTCCTTTAATTGAATGGGAATGACTCAAGTATAGTCAAATACCACATCAGTGTGCTCGATAAGGACAGCCAAATAATACTATCTCACATCAAAGTGGCGTTATAGCTCAACACTCAAAAACAAAGAGCCAGACACTAAGGTCTGGCTCTTTTATTCGTTAACCTTTAGCTTACGATTAGCTAAAGAGTCATTGAAGGATTCAATTAATCGTCACTATCACCCAAGGAGAGAAGCGTGGCATTACCCCCTATGGCGGTGATGTTATTGGTACGGGTTTTCTCTGTGATGAAGCGAGTCAGATAGAGTGGTCCACCGGCCTTTGGTCCTGTGCCCGATAGGCCTTGTCCACCGAAAGGTTGTACGCCGACAACTGCGCCAATCTGGTTACGATTGATATAGACGTTGCCTACCTTGACCTTGTTGGCGACTTCAAGGGCATGGCCCTCGTTACGACTATGGATACCTAAAGTCAGACCGAAGCCCGTGCTGTTGATCTCATCGATCACCTTGTTTAGTTCGTTAGCCTTGTAGCGAATCACATGCAAGATAGGACCGAAATGTTCCTTCTTGAGCACCTTGATAGAATCAATTTCTACAGCCGTCGGTGCGACGAAGTAACCCTTCTCCGTACCAGCCGGCAGATTGAGTTGCTTAAGCAGAGTTCCTACCTGCTTGATATGGTCGATATGGGCATTAAGGTTAGCCTGAGCCGTTGCATCTATCACAGGGCCTACATCAGTCTTGATTGAGCTAGGATCACCTATGGTTAGCTCATCCATGGCACCTTTCATCACCTCAAGCACTCTGTCTGCGATATCTTCCTGAAGGAAGAGTACCCGTAGCGCCGAACAACGTTGTCCTGCACTGGTAAAAGATGAATCAATAACATCATGGACGACTTGCTCAGGCTGTGATGTCGAGTCGACAACCATGGCATTCTGACCGCCGGTTTCGGCGATAAGTGGGATAATTGCACCTTCACGGTTTGCTAGGGTGCGGTTAATCAGTTTGGCTGTTCCCGTAGAACCTGTGAAACAAACACCACCAATACGCTCATCTGAGGTGATTGCCGCACCGACTGCTGCGCCAGTTCCTGGTAGGAATTGAAGTACATCTTTAGGAATACCAGCTTCATGTGCCAGCTGAACTGCACGGAAGCCAACGATAGACGTCTGCTCTGCAGGCTTAGCGATAACTGTATTCCCCGCAGCTAGGGCAGCGGCTACTTGACCAATAAAGATAGCCAGTGGGAAGTTCCATGGACTGATACAGACGAAGATACCGCGACCTTGAAGGAACAGCTCATTGAGCTCTCCCGTTGGGCCTGGAAGCAATTCAGGCTGAGCCATCATCTTCTTGGCCTGCACGGCGTAATAGCGACAGAAATCTACGGCTTCACGAACTTCGTCGATTCCATCCTGAATGCTCTTGCCTGCTTCACGGGTACAAAGGACGATGAGTTCTTCACGGTTTTCTTCGAGTAGATCGGCAAGCTTCTGTAGCGCATTAGCACGTATTTCGACAGGTGTATTACACCAGTCGTTAAAGGCCAAATCTGCGCCGGAAAGGGCCTGCTCTATGGCCTGGTCATTAGCGAAAGCTAACTTACCCACGACTTTAGTGGTGTCGAAGGGACTGACGACGTCATTCGTTTCGCCGCTTAATAGCTCGCCATTGACTAGAGGACCCGCGTTCCAGCTTGTGTCTTTAAATTTCTCGAGAGCCGCGAAAAATGGCTCAGATTCAGAGATGATGTTCATATTGAGTCCCTTGGAATTTTTACGCTCTGCGCCAAAAATATCGGCGGGTTTAACGATCTTATTATTAGACAGGGTTCTATATTTCTGCAGTGTCTTTATCGGGTGAACGACAAGTGACTCGATGGCGACATTAGGATCGACCAGCTTATGGACAAATGAGGTGTTGGCGCCATTTTCGAGTAAGCGACGTACCAGATAGGGTAGTAGCTCTTTATGTTCACCAATAGGTGCATAGATGCGAATACGCGTTGTTGGGCTTTCGGAAATTAACGTATCGTAGAGTTCCTGTCCCATGCCGTGAAGACGTTGGAATTCATACAGGCGGTCGCCTGCCATATCCATAATAACGGCAACAGATTGGGCGTTGTGTGTTGCAAACTGAGGATAGATGGTGCCTCTAGTCGCGTCTGAAAGAAGGTAACGTGCAGATGCAAGATAAGAAACATCTGTGCCTGCTTTACGAGTAAAGAGGGAGTATCCACCTTCGCCAGCTTGCTGAGCCCACTTTAATTCACTATCCCAGTATGCGCCTTTAACGAGACGTACAGGGATTTCATCTCCTTGATCTTTCGCCAGGCGAGTTAACCAGCAAAGTACTGGGAGGCCGCGTTTGGAGTAGCTCTGTACTACTATACCTAACAAGCCCCAGCCCTTAGCTGCATCTGAGTTATAGAGTTTCTGGAACAGTTTTAGGTGAAGCTCGAGTCTGTCCATCTCTTCAGCATCAATTGAGATGCCGACATTTAACTCACGACCTTGCTTAATTAGCTTGATGAGTGTGTCATAAAGCTCGGAGAGGACACGATCTTCATTGGCTACTTCATATCTTGGGTGAAGGGCTGATAACTTGATCGAGATAGTGGGTCGGGGCGCTTGGCTCTCATCATAGCTTTGCGCGCCAAGTGCAGAGATCGCGGATGAATATTCATCAAAATACTTATCGGCGTCAGTTTTAGTGAGAGCTGCTTCGCCGAGCATGTCGTAACTATGTGTATAGCCAATCTTGCGGTTAGCTTCACTGTTCTTGAGACCATCTTTGATACTGGTACCCAGAACGAACTGCTTGCCCATGATTTTCATTGCTGCAAGCATAGCTTGGCGGATTACGGGTTCACCGACTCGATTGATCAGACGGTTTAGCAGGCTGCTGGGTTTGCCGTCGATATTCTTATCGAGTGTGACAATTTTTCCCGTTATCATTAAGCCCCAGGTGGAAGCATTGACTAACGTAGAGTCGCTTTGACTCATATGCTTATCCCATTTCGCACCCGATAGCTTATCCTGGATTAGGGCATCGGCAGTCGCTCCATCAGGGATGCGCAGTAGCGCTTCGGCAAGACACATCAAGATAATACCTTCTTGTGTCTCTAGACTGTATTGTTGCAGAAATGCATCAATACCAACCATTAAACCTTTCTTGTCATATTGACGAACTTTGGCTACCAAATCGTGAGCTCTTTTAGTAACACGCTCAATCTCTTCGTCACTAGAGGGCACGAGTTTGATCAGTTCAGATAGATATTCATCTTCATCGACAATGTAGTTATTGGTGATGGCTGTAAACAGCTCATCGAGGTTGGCTGAGTCATAAAGACCAGTCAGAACTTCACTTGCTTTGAACATAGTAATCACTTCCATCTGGGCCGGTTAAGGACAGTTTGCTTGAACAAAATCTTCTCTAATTACAGCTTTGAAGAGCCTTTTAGATAAGAGTAGTAAGATGCATCTTATTTTTTGTATACAATCTGGCATCTTTCCGCGGGATAGTATCATCAAAATGTGACGAGGAACACTATAGCGGTCGTGAATGTGAGTTTTGTTTGATCTTGTCCGGCCAGATGGTGTGCAAGGTCACTGTCTATGCGGGTTGGTCAATGTAGAAATTAAAAAGCCAGCATTTGAATGCTGGCTTTTGGGGGACGATTTTGTGGGGAATGGACTGTTTACCAGCGATTCTTCTGCTTACGTCTGGGTCTCGGCAGATAGACTAAGATGACACCTATGAGTAAACCGATAGCTGCAATGATGCCGCCCTCTTGCCACATCTGGAAGCGTTCGTTCTTCTCGATATTAGCTAGCTTGCTAGTAGCGTGATCACGCTCACTGCTTGCCTTAGCCAGGTCTCGTTGTGCACGGCTGAGATCTGACTTGAGTTGACTGAGTTGCTCAGCATTGTTATCGCTGGAACTAAGGGCTTGCTCTAACTCAGACTTGGTCTTATCTAGCTCACTCTGCACTTCGGGTAACTGTTCACGGAAACTCTTTTTGCGAGTCACCATTTTCGTTTCTACCCAGCCTTCACGGCCCTTATGGTCGATGATCTTAGTGTAGTCACCTTGGGTCTCGCCCAACAGTGAGATTGCCTGGCCCGCCTCTACACTACCCAAGATACGAAATTGGGTACCTGGTCCACCATGAAGATAGAGATAAACTTTATCGGATATGTATCCAGGTTGACCTGCGGCCAAAAGGCTTGGAGAGAGTAATAACAGTCCCACTAAAGCAAAGAATCTTAACACTTTGAATTCTCATCAACGAAATATAGCCACATGCTAGGGATTTGCAGGACGTTTTGCAAGGGCTAGATGCAAGAGATATGTCTGTGAGTGGATGAAGCTTAATTAATGTCAAAACTTAGACGAGACTAGGGGTACTGTCATGAAAATGACGGGCAAAATGAAACGTCACTTCAGTTTGGTGGTTGAGAGCTGAGGTATAAAAAAGGGAAGCATTAGCTTCCCTTAATCATTTGTGTCTACAGGCTAAGTCTAATGGCTTAGCTGAAGATGCCTTTTATGGTGAAGAAGAACAGAATCGACAGTGCAGCACCAGCTGGCAAGGTGATGACCCAGGAAACAACAATGTTTCTGACCACACCCATGTTAATCGCTGCGATACCGCGGGCCATACCTACACCTAAAACCGCACCGACTAAGGTTTGTGTCGTAGATATTGGGAGGCCGGTACCCGATGCAATCACTACAGTTGAAGCTGCAGCAAGCTCTGCGGCAAAACCACGGCTCGGGGTTAGGTGAGTAATGTTCTTACCTATGGTCTGCATCACGCGCTTACCAAAGATGGCCAGACCCATAACAATACCTACGGCACCTAGTGGAAGGATCCACCATACGATAGCGGCCTCGCTACCGATCTCACCACCACTGTTGACCACTGAAACGACAGCCGCTAGTGGACCAATTGCGTTTGCTACATCGTTAGAGCCGTGAGCAAATGCCATGCAACAAGCTGTGACGACCATCAAGATGGCGAATACCTTCTCGACGTTGCCGAACTGAGTCTGGCGATCGGCCTGAGTGTCCATCTTCAGGCGTTTAATCGCTAACATACCGCCGATACCTACAATAACGGCAATACCCAAGGCTAATGCATAGGCCTCGGCAGTGCTGAAGTGTAGGCCGATATGCTTGAGGCCTTTCTGAATGGTCACCAGAGACATCATAAAGCCTGCCAGCGCCATATAGAAAGGTACGTAACGCTTAGCATTATCCAGTGGATTATCTGTATCGAAGATAAGTTTCTGCACGCTCTGGAATATCATGAAGGCGATAAAGCCGGATATTGCCGGAGTGACTACCCAGGAGCCCACGATACCAGCAACCTTGGCCCATTCTACAGCTTCTGTGCCCACACCTACCGCGGCAAAGCCAACGATGGCACCTATGATAGAGTGAGTGGTAGAGACAGGCCAACCGAGAGCGGATGCTGCTATTAACCAGATACCAGCGGCTAACAGCGCCGAGATCATACCGTAGACCAGTAGCTCTGGTGAGTCGACGAAGTAGGCCGAATCGATGATCCCTTTACGGATCGTACTCGTTACTTCACCACCCGCTAGATAAGCACCGGCAAATTCAAAAATCATCGCTATGATGATCGCTTGTTTAATCGTAATAGCGTTAGAACCAACCGAGGTTCCCATCGCATTGGCTACATCATTTGCGCCAATACCCCATGCCATTAAAAAACCAAAAGTAGCCGCAATTGCAATCAGCAATGGGCCATTGGTGACTAATACATCAACCATGTTGTTACCTTGATAACTTTGTTGTTAGACGCGAGCTAGCATAAGCTCTAAGCGGGAACCGACACGTTCGGCAAGATCTGCCAGGTCGCCGACCCATTCAATTATCTTATAGAGGAACATCACATCGATAGGGTTCATATCATTTTCGATAGCGAACAACTGACGACGGATCTTGATTTGAAGATCATCGGTATCCTCCTCGATTTTATCGAGTTTGGCGATCATCTTTGCGACTAAGTCAACTTCACGACCACGGAAACCGGTTTCTAACAGGTCGTCGAGTTCGTTGATTGCTTGTTTGGCCAGAACGACTGCATCGAGGCAGCGGGACAAATAAGCTTTGAAGGGGACTTGAATCTCTTGAGGGACAACTAACTGACGGCCTATGATACGACCTGAGATATCTTTTGCTTTGTTGGCGATCTTATCTTGCTGGGTCAGAAGTTCCAGAAGATCGGTTCGCTCAACGGGCATAAATAGACCACCGGGAAGTGTTAGGCGGATCTCACGTTTAAGAGAATCAGCTTCACGCTCCGTAGCACTGATCTGCTTACGTAGTACTATTGCCTCATCCCAATCTCCTGCAGCTGTTGCGTCGAAAAATGGGATAAGTATCGATGCACATTGGTGCACTTTGTCTATATGCTCTTGTAGAGGCTTAATTGGCGATTTTGCAAACACGCCCAAAATAGAGTTTACTGGCATTGCCGTGTACCTATTTAGGTTATTCCACTGTTGGAAAAAGCGGGCGCATGTTAACCCAAGCGACCGCGTATTGAAACTGTGATTTACATTAAAACTATCAGTTTTTATTCTAACGAGTTATATCTGAACTGGAAAGCGCAATCCTACGGATTGTTTGTGACAGTAATATTACATTTCACCTAGCAGATGAAATATTGATTAAATATTAATGAAATTTTGATGACAGCTTTTCCAGCGTCAAAAAAATACAGATCTAAACCTGACTACAGAGCGAGCAATTGGCGAATGAATGCCGAGATAGAACTAAAATTATTTTTCCAGTTAGAACAACAACAAACCCTGATTGTTCTGCTAGATAGTCTACCAGATAGTGAGCAGAAAGCCTGCCGATTTCTGTCTAATGGCTATTTCGATACCCCAGATCTACAGCTGCGACGTTGGGACATGGGTCTCAGGATTCGTGGCTGCGATGGTAAGCGTGAACAGACGATAAAAACAGCAGGAACAGTGGTAGGCGGGATTCATTCTCGACCGGAATACAATATTGATATAGATCAAGCCGAGCCCGATTTAAATTTATTTCCTGAAAATATATGGCCAGATGCGGCGAATATTACAGCAGTGCAATCTCAACTGACCTGTTTGTTCGATACGAATTTTGAGAGGCGAACTTGGCATATCTATGTGGATGAGAGCCTGGTGGAAGTCGCCTTAGATATTGGCGAAGTGAGCGTCACAAGAGAGGGTGAAACAAAATCTGAGCCGATTTGTGAGTTAGAATTCGAGTTAATGACAGGCAAGACCGGGGCGTTAATTGACTTAGGTATTAAGGTCGCCGAAACCATTCCCGTACGTTTAGGCAAGGCGAGTAAGGCTCAACGAGGTTACCGGTTAGCGGCTCAATCGAGTCCTTTGAGTCTGGAGGTGCTGGAGTTTATCGCCTTAGAACCAAACCAAGACCTCAAGCAGACACTTATTTCTCTTTTAAGCACTGGCCTGGAACGCTGGCAGCAACTAGAAGCCATGATATTAGAAACAGATGCCTATAGCCTGAAGCAAGTACCTATGCTTTGCTATCGTCTGCGCGCTTGTGTACGACTGCTTAGATGTACCTTAGAGCAGTTTAACTTGCTTAGCGATAGTCTTATCGCTAAGTTTGAATGTATAGAGGCTCACTTGGGCTTCGTCGAGACCGGACTAAGCCTGGCCGAAATATTGAGTCAGAATTGTCAGCTTATTGCCAGACAGCCAAAGAAGGCTAAATTAGCCGAGCAGGCCTTAAGATCACTGCAGCAGTTATCTATTTCGGGTCTTATACAGACGATGCTAACCGATACTTGTTATGGCAGCTTGCAACTTAGCTTAGTCGATCTCTTGTTCGCAATACGAGCAGGAGAGAGTCGTGTCAATTTTAACATTAATGTTAAAACGGGTCTTAAGACCTTTGCCGATCAGATGCAGGAAGCCTCCTGGCAGAAGATTTTAGCCTTGATGCCATCGGAAGCCGACTTGACCAGTCGAGAGTACCAGTCCTTCGCTCGTGCCTTGGATGACAGTATTTTCGTCGGCGTGGCTTATGGTGAGCTTTATACTAAGCAGAGCCGAGATGCATTCAGAGCCCCTTGGCAAGATTTGGTTTTAGGGATCAGAACCTTGGCCGCCTATCGACAGCTGGCTCAGATTAGTGAATCGCTGGATTTAGATATCTCGGATTGGCTGCAGAATAAAGAGGAGAGTCTGGTGTTTGCCATGGAGCACTCGAGGCGATCGGCACTGAGCAATCAGCCGTATTGGAGGTAAAAAGCTAAGATGACGCTGCGCTGGTGGAGCTGAGATGTCGCTGCGCTGGTGGAGCTGAGATGTCGCTGCGCTGGTGGAGCTGAGATGTCGCTGCGCTGGTGGAGCTGAGATGTCGCTGCGCTGGTGGAGCTGAGATGTCGCTGCGCTGGTGGAGCTGAGATGTCGCTGCGCTGGTGGAGCTGAGATGTCGCTGCGCTGGTGGAGCTGAGATGTCGCTGCGCTGGTGGAGCTGAGATGTCGCTGCGCTGGTGGAGCTAAGATGGTGCTTCGCTGGTGGAGCTGAGATGGTGCTTCGCTGGTGGAGCTGAGATGGTGCTGCGCTGGTGGGGCTAAGATGGCGCTGCGCTGGTGGATCTACGTCGGTTATTGTTCCCTACATAACCGACATTCCCACCATCCATGGCGGTCAGATTACGCTTCGCTGTAGTGTAGGACCGGCTTTAGCCGGGAACGGAATAATCGTAAACCTCGGGCTAAACCCCCATCCAGCAACAAGATCTGCTGCTTCACCTTTTCAAACAGGGCCTAGCCCGTCGAATAGGCGTAGCGATAGGCCAAAGGTCGTCATCTCAGCTTTTCAACCTAGCTCCTAGTTTCTAGCGCCTAGGGTCTATCCTTATCTTCCTTAATATCTTTTATCTCCTTATGCAGCAGAGTGATCTCTTGCATGAGTTGATCCTGGTTTTTTTCCATTCTATCTAAAGCCATCTTGAGCTCACACTTTATCTCTTCACTTTGAGTTTCAAGCTTCTCGGTTTCATCGGGAGCAATAAATATTGATGCCATATAACCGGAGATCACACCAAAAAAACTGACTCCACAGATAATGACAATGGCGCCAATAACATGTCCTACAGTCGTTACGGGGTAGAAGTCACCATAACCAACGGTTGAAATAGTCACTAATGCCCACCAAATTGCATTCTCAGCGGTGTGAATATTGGCATCGGGTGCGCCACTTTCTACAATCAGCATTAATACCGAAGAGATGGTTAAGATAGTGACCATAGCCACGAGTAAGCTGGCTAACGTTGCTTGCCTTCGTTGTTTTACTAAAGGAGCGATTAACGAGTGGGTCATTCGAATAAGTCGGATTACTCTTAGGATCTGAAATAAACGCGCTAGTCTTAGTGGTTCTATGGCAGGAATACTGGCGACTAAGTCTATCCAGTTGTGTTGCAGGTAAAGAAGTTTGTTGTCGGATTTGAAAAGGTTAACAAAGAAGTAACTCAGAAAAATCATGCAGATACTAAAGTCGATCATCAAGAGTAAGCGACGAGTTTCAGGTTCGGTCTTGGCGAAAGTGAGTACGAGTACTACGATGACCGATAAAAAAGACAGTACCATCATGGCTAGCTGAAAGGGGGTCGGGTGGGTTTCTGTCTCTGGAAACCAGCGGCTTATGTTAACCATAGAAGATTGTATCCATTCATCAGCCTACTTAAATGATAGACTTTTCTATTTGTATCTCACTGAGTGTACAAGTTTTTATCGCTAAAGTGGATGAGATCGTCGAGTACCCGTTTTTTTATTTCCAACTGGGACTCTGGAGAGAGGTTATATTTCTCGGCTAGCAGCACATAATCTTCAGGACTGAGAGACACGGTCAGGCGTGGACGTTTAGGTCGCTTAGTGACTGAGAGTCCTAAGATGGTGCGGATCTGATCCGAGGGGCTGAAGCCCGAGTCTAGTGCGGCTTTACGTATGGAGTACTGAAATTTTTCATCTAAGTCGAACGCCACCTGAGTCGCTTTCGCGGCTTTCTGGTTTTGTAACCATTGATCCGGGAGCGAGCTCTTTTTCTTAGTCATTCAGTATTACCTTAAAAATTAACCTTAACAATAAAATTGTTCTTAAAACTCAGTTCCTAGGTTCTAGAACCTAGGAACTGTAGAGCTTATTTCCCGGGCCAATAATCTCGAATATCGGCAAGCGGACGGTACAAGGTTAACATGACATCGGTATCGCCATCTGCATAGACTTCCACATTGACGGCATATTTCTCATCTTCGTCAAGTAGATGATAGGACTCGAATTCATCGCCTGTGGCACCATCGGCATCCTGTGGCGGCTTCTTACCTCGGTAATCTTCTCGGTGGAAGTAACCAAATTGAGCGAAATTGACCTGGTGGTATTCTTTGCCTAGCCACTGAGAAAACTCTGAAACTAACTCACTCGGTAACTTTAATGTGCTTAATTGTGCCTGCTCATCTTCTTCGAATATGGTCCCAAACTGGTCGAGATCGAAAATATGCTCAACTATAGAACGGTTGATCTTAATGGAAAAGGCCAGATAAGTTTCATCGTCTTCATCGAGAGACAAGAAAATTGTGTCATTTCCATGACCCTTGAGTGCCCATTCAGTCAGTTGTTTACGTTGGTATTCATAGGTACTGATGGATTCGACTCTTAGCTGCTGACCTCTGAGTTGTGGCGGCAGTGCGAAGCTATCATCCAGAGAGATCATATCTCCCTTGAGGAGCTTAGAGGGATGATCTAGCTGACGCTGGGGTGTCTCTTTTTTACCAAAAAGACCTTTTAAAAAACTCATCATCACTCCTGATTTTTAATATATTTTAAGCGGCTATTTCCCTAGTAAAATTCACTGGAAAAACTGCTTTGATAGTTAGCCTGCTAAATACTATTTGCGGCTTAAGACAAAAGAGCGCCTTTCTTTATGAAAAGAAAAGCGCTGTACTTTTAGTCAAGGCATGAGAGGCTAGTATCTAGCTTCATGTGAAATCTAATCGCGATTACTTACGAGCCTTGAGGCGGTCCAATACGGCATTCGCGTTGGACTTCTGCTCACCGATACCGGCTTCAGCTAACTTGGCATGCAGTGACTTATCGCTGTTTTCATCTTCTAAAGCTTCGGATGCTTTCAGGCGATCATCGAACTGCAGTTGACGAGCCTTGATACGCTCCAGCGAATCTTTAGCATTTAACAGCTTAGAGTTGCTGCCGGCGAAAGAGTTAGTTATCGACGCCGTGGCTTTCTGTACGCTCTCAGTGGTCTTTACCATAGTGAGTTGACGCTGGTAGTCGGTTAACTGACGTTCAGTCTTACGCACCAGGTCTTTAAGACGCGCGGCGTGAGAACTGAAGCTGTCGTTAGCAGACTGTTGCTCGGCTAGCTCTTGATCGAGTTGAGCTATCTTCTCGGCAACTTCTAATGCAAGTGTTTCATTTTCCTGCTGTAGAGCTTGAGTCGCAAAACCTTCATGCTCTGTGACTGAACGCTTTAAGCGGTCGATTTCACGGCTGGCTTGCATCTCTTTTGCCATAACATCAGTCAATTCACGCTTAGCTTTGGTTAGGTGCTTCTCTGCATCACGGATCTCCTGTTCGAAGATACGGGTTGAGTTTGCGTCGACTATGGTCTGACCAACTTCGGTGGCGCCGCCACGGAAAGCGGTTAAAATCTTGTTTAGTATGCCCATGATGTGGCTCCTTTAAATTTAGTTGTAAATATATAAAAATTACTTGAGGAAATCGCTCATCTCATCGATGACTTCCAGGCAGTTATCTGACAGAACTGAAAGTTCCTGTTCGATCTCCTGCATATCCGAGTGCACCGATAGCGCACCATAAACTACATACTTATCATCCACTTTTGCGAAAGATGATAATGGCATCGGGATGTTAAGTTCCAACATGGTCTCAAACATCGCCATGCGACTTTCCTGCTTGACTTCGTCTTCACCCCAAAGGTAACTAATACAGAGAACTTGGTTTTCTGTTACCGATACGAATACGGGTATCTCTTCACGACCAACGACATTGACCTGTAATACTTCGACTTCACCATCGATTGGGTAACAATCGAACTGGAGGCCAGTGTGACTCTTGTCACCAAGATCATTGAGGTGGTTAGCAATATTGTGGATATTCATATTTGTCCTCTTTGACATATTATGTCTGGGTTAAAGATAGCATTACGACATAATATGTCAAGTGCTATTTTTTAGAAAAATTATAAGTAAAAACTGAGCTGTCTTATTTATCATTCCATAATATTGAGACAGCTCGATGTTGATCTAGATTCTTGTTTCTGTAGCTGCTTGCCTGTGATAGCTATAGCGAGTCACTGGTCATCAGAATAGTGTCACTCCCTGATTTTCTCTCCAGGCCTGCTGATGGTACTGGTATAACTGCATCGAGCCAATTCTGTTGGCTTGAATCTTGTCTATATCTTGATAGAAGTTCCCTGGAAACTCGAAAGCGCCCTTGATAAGCCCAGGCGTCAGCCAGTCATCTGTTATCGACAGCTGTTCGATGTCACTCAGTCTTGCCTTGGCATTCTTGCCCGATGCAGTGGCTATACTCCAGCCCCATTCACCGAAACTCGGCACATTGTGGTGGTACTGGCTAACATCGAAGCCTGCAAGTGCTAAGGTTTTTCCGACAGAAATAAAGGCCTTAGGCGCATGGTAGGGGGATGTTGATTGTACTGTTAGAGCACCATCTGCACTCAAGAGTTCCTTTAGTTTCTTATAAAAAAGATCTGAGTATAGCTTATTGAGATCTGGATGGCTGGGGTCTGGTAGGTCGACTATGATGACATCATATTTCTCACCTTTCCTCAGTAGTTTATCTACGCCATTAAAGGCATCGTCTACCAAGACTTCGACCCTAGGATCGTTGAGGGCATCACCATTGAGCTTAAGCAAAGTTTGGCTTAATCGCTTTGGCATATCGGCGTCGTGAGAGGTGAACAGGGCCAGCAGATCTTTATCGAGATCCATCAGGGTGACGTGTTTAGGTTGCCACTTTAATACTTGTTTTAATCCTAACCCATCGCCGCCGCCTATGATCAAGACTCTATCGTGGCGAGCCGCCGCTTCCATGGTCGGATGGACCAGAAATGCATGATAAATATGCTCATCGATACTGGAGAACTGCAATCGTCCATTGATATACAAAGAATAAACAGGAGCTATGCCACTGCCTCTCAATCTCTCGGTAAAGGTGAGCTGCTGAAAACGGGTCGACTTAGCATAGATAACATTATCTTTATAGAGCAAGTTATTGAAGTTTTGCTCCCAGCCGGGACCGTGCCAAGCCAACAAGAGTAAGATACCCGATGCGATAAAATGGCCAACCAACAAAATCTTTACGAACTTGATTCGATCCCAGAAGCGCCAGATAAAGATAAAACCTGCCAATAAATTAAAGCTGGCTGTCAATGCCGCCGCAAGCTGAATATCTATGGCTAGCATAAAGGTCACCCAGATGGCGGCTCCTATACCCGCACCTACGTAGTCGGCGCCATAGATGGTGCCGGCATTGTGCATCAGGTGCTCATCACACAGAGATTGGCGCACGCGAGCGATGAGGGGGATCTCCATGCCGATCATCAAGCCGAGCACTACGCCCCAGAAGTAGGGGAGGTATTCACTCAGGTGCTGTAACAGGCCGATGAAGCCGCCTTCGGGGAGTTGATCCGGCGGTAAGCCTAATGTGCTGGCTATGATCAGGGGCAGTTGTTGTCCGAAGCCGATAACGGCGGCAGTGACCAATATGGCTAGTGAGCCACACAGGGCTACGCTGAGTTCGAGTACGGCAAAACCTGTGTAGGCACAGCGTATCTTTCTGGCGGCGAATGCACCTATGCCCATGGAGACGATCATCAGGCCAATCATGGTATAGATGGCGGCTTCTAATGCTCCAAGGATGCGACCTGCATAATGGGAGAGTAGATATTCGTAGATTAAACCACAGCCGGCGAGTACGGCCATGATGCCTAGCAGTAAGGTATCGTCAAACCAGCTGAGTTTTCTTTCTTGGTTTGACGAGCCGGTATTAAGCGCTTTTTCAGTCACTTGTATCTCTTGGATTAAGGAAAATAAAACGGCTAATCAGATGATTAACCGTATTTGTGGAGCAGATAACTAATTTAATACATCAAGCTGGTGAGAATGAGGGCCACGGCGACACTGATGGCCAACTCTACGGTAGCGATACCGACATTGTGTTGCTGTTCCACTTCTTGGGCTAAGTTGATGTTAGAAAGTACTAACTTCTTCACTATCTTAATCAAGACAGTGAGTGCCACTAACATGATCACCGAGAAGACTAGCCAACCTATGAGATTGGCTATGTAAGCCTGCGGGTTATAGATAATGAAGTGACTCGCGGCGTTGAAGCTCAGTGCCATGGCCAGCATATAACCGCTATGACGAATCGCCACGGCTTTATGGCCTTGAACTAAGGCATCTTGCATGGAAGAGTCTTGATTACGCTTGGCATATCTGTACTCACGAAAACGGGTCAGTAGCACCAGCATTAGCTGAGAGATAGCGAAGGCACTGAATATGGCGATAAAGGTATCGACAGTCAGATCTTCGGCCCAGATGAGTACCGAGCGGATGATAATCGCCGTGGCGATCGCGGCGCTGGCATCGACAATGGCAACTGAAATATTGCCTTTAAGGATTTGCTCACCCTTGTTGAACTCATTGAGTGCAATCTTATCGTGCAGATATCGACCTAGCTTAATCAGTACCAGACCAAATAGGCCGTAGGCACTCATGCCAATAGCTTCGGCAGCATAAGAGCTGGCAGCCTCTCCCGAGATGGCTCCTGTGAGTACGATACCCAAGCCCGCTATAGCGCCAGCAGTGCTGATACCGAAGGCAAAGTTATCTCTCTCTGCCAGTTCGACACGGCTATCGACCTTAGCAGTCCAGCCTTGTAGGTAACGCATCAAGGTGAGCAGAATAATGGCGATAGTCAGATCGATTACTAAGATGATCGCGAGATCTGTAGTTATGCCGAAGTTTTGAAATAATGTCATGTGAATTCCTTACCTATTTGCCTCGGCGTACACCGCGAGTCGTGCGACTGTTAGAATTGCGGAAGTTACTGTTCTTGGAGTAATTAGAACGAAACTTACTGCTACTTTTACTGCGAGTGCCTGTGGTGCTCGCCTTAGGTGTACTTGTGCTTTGCCTCGACAGGCTGGTTGAGCCTGAGCGTGACTTGGCATAGGGGCTATCGAACTTCTTCCCTTGTGAGTTGAATTGTTTCTTGGTGCGCTCGAAGGTCTTATTTTGTGCGCTGGCCTGTTTAGGTGAGGTGTATCGATATCGACCAACATCATTGTAATAGCTGTAGTTTCTTCTGCCAGACCAACGATCGAAACCGATAGGTCCACGCATCACATTGGAGAACATGGAATACATACCGTACCAAGCCCAGAAGGACGTGCCACTAGAACCTGTCTGCCAGCTGCCATAACCTGGGTTACCCACAAGTTGACTTCCGGCACCGAAATCATCGGCTCCGTTGGCCAAGGCTGAGGCCTCGCGGCTGATGGAGTTCACTCTGGCGAGTGCGCCATTAGACATGTCGGCGACCACATTGAGTGGGTCCGAGATCATATCGTTATATAGGCTAGAGTCGGCGGCATAATAGATATTCTCGGCTTCGGCTAACTGCTGATCGAGATCAACATAGTTACTGGCACTGCTGAGATCTTGATATCGACTCACCAGAGAGGTGTACATGGGGCCCTTGGTGGTCGCATCTTTGGCGAGCTCACCAAATAGTGGTGCCATGTCCGGATTCTGCCTTCCCATAATACTCGTGTACTGCTTGAGTAACATTGCATTACGGATCTGGCCGTCATTGAGCATCTGGCCCAAGGTATCGATTCTCTTGCCGGCTAATTGCTGAAATTGAGCAATCTTGTCGGGCCTGTCATCACCACAACCGACTAAGGTTAATAGCAATGTCAGGGTGAGAATACGCATAAGCATCGCTGCCATGTTCTCTCCATTATTATGTGGTGGTACTGAATTATATATTCTCAGAGCAAGATTTCACTACCCAAGATAGTGCTTGCTTAGGTTATAGTAACCTCTCAACTGAGATAATAAATAGTCGTTTTATCTAAGATATCAGTTAGCTGTTCATCTTAATGCAAGATGATGACTAATATATATCATTCGGGACATAAGCAGATCATTTAAGACATATCTATATCACCAAAGACATAATATGTCGACAGCCAAAATTGTTAAGGATTATTATTGCAATGGAAAATATCAGTAACAAGCCCTTGTCTGCCATTATTGTTAAAGTCGCAGATCGTTACTGGCAAAGGCTGAATGAAGTCTGGCCTCAGCTCCCTAGCGAACTTAACCAGCAGCAGAGCGACGAGCTTTATCGCATCATGGGGCTCAGTGATTTTATTGCAGAGCAATTATGTCGTCATCCGGATTGGATCTCTCCTCTTTTTAATGGGCAGCTCGACAGCCTGGAGCGTCAGGTCTTCGATAGAGAATTGCATGAACTGTTAGAGACCTGCGTCAATGAAGATGGAGTTAAAACTCATCTGCGACGTTATCGTAATCGACAGATGGTGCGTTTAGCTTGGCGTGATTTCTTCGGTTATGTCAGCCTCGAAGACTCATTATTAGATCTGTCGGCCTTGTCTGAAGCCTTGGTCATTGCCGGTCGAGACTGGCTATATAAAGATATGTGCAAGCAACTCGGCACCCCCTGTGATAGTGAAGGAAATCCTCAGCCTTTAATCGTGTTAGGCATGGGTAAGTTGGGGGGGCGTGAACTTAATTTCTCTTCCGATATCGATCTTATTTTTACCTTTCCTGAGCATGGTGAGACTCAGGGAGGACGTAGAAGCTTAGCTAATCAGCAGTTCTTCATTCGCATGGGCCAACGCCTGGTCAATCTGCTACACCAGGTTACCGTCGATGGTTTCGTCTATCGCGTCGATATGCGCCTGCGCCCCTATGGCGAGAGCGGTCCGCTAGTGGTGAGTTTCAGTGGTCTTGAGGATTATTACCAGGAGCAGGGGCGGGATTGGGAAAGATATGCCATGGTCAAGGCTAGGGCACTTGGTCCCTGGACGGCATATTCAGATGAGCTCCACTCCATGTTAAGGCCTTTCGTCTACCGTCGTTATATCGATTTCTCAGCTATCGAATCCCTGCGTAAGATGAAGCAACTTATTACTCAGGAAGTGAGACGCAGACAGCTCACCGACAATATCAAGTTAGGCGCAGGTGGCATTCGAGAGGTTGAGTTTGTTATTCAGAGTTTTCAACTGATCCGTGGAGGTCGTGAGCCTTCATTGCGTCAGCAGAGTTTGTTTGCGGCGATAGATACCCTATACAGCTTAGGTCAACTCGAGTATTTGGTGGTGGATGAGCTCAAGCAGAGTTATCTGTTGTTAAGGCGTGTCGAGAACCTGCTCCAGGCTATAGGGGATAAGCAGACTCAAACCTTGCCGGATAATGGCTTGGATTGGTATCGGTTATGTCATGCTATGGGTATGGCTTCGGAAGCCGAGCTCAGGACTCATATCGAGTCGGCCATGAGTAAGATCCATCGTCATTTTAATGATACCGTTGGCGGGAATGAGCAAGATGAGATCACCGATCTTTGGACTCAAGATCTTTGGAATGTCCAGGAAGACGATCATGCTCAAAGTTTGATCAGTGAACAAGCCATAGATGATCCCGACCTCTGGCCATTGCTTAAGCAATGGCGTGAAACCATAGCAAAGCGTAGCATAGGACCCCGTGGACGAGATACCTTAGACAAGCTTATGCCTTGGCTATTGCGTGAATTTACTCATTTAGCCTCTCCATCCAAGGCCTTTGAGTCAGTGTCTAAGGTGCTGGATCAGATTTTAACTCGCACAACCTATCTCGAACTCCTCTATGAGAATCCTGGGGCCAGACAACAATTGGTGAGTCTCTGTCAGGCGAGTCCCTGGATTGCTCAGCAGTTGTCTAAGTTTCCCATGTTGCTCGATGAGCTTATCGATCCGACTCAGCTATATGACACCACTTCTCTCGATGATTATGGCAGTGAATTGAGGCAATATTTACTGCGTGTCCCTGAGGAGGATATGGAGCAGCAGATGGAGGTTCTGAGGCAATTTAAGCTATCACAGCAGTTAAAAATAGCTGCGGCTGATGTCACTGGAGTCTTACCTGTGAGCGAGGTGAGCGATCATTTGACCTTACTTGCCGAGGCTGTTATCGATCAGGTCGTTACTCAAGCCTGGCTGCAAGTAACGAGCCGTCACGGCGTTCCTAGTCACCTGGAAGGCGGCGATATGGGGTTTGCCGTCATTGGTTATGGAAAAGCGGGTGGGCTAGAGCTTGGGTATGGATCGGATCTCGATCTGGTGTTTCTACATAACTACTCCCGTGAGCGATATCCAGAGCATAGCGAGACTGATGGCGATAGACCCATAGACATTGGACATTTCTATCTCAAGCTCGCTCAGCGGATCTTGCACCTGTTCTCCACCCGCACTACATCCGGCGAACTCTATGAAGTGGACATGCGTCTACGTCCATCTGGTGCTTCTGGTTTGCTAGTAAGTGAAATTGAGAACTTTGGTCAGTATCAGAAAGAGGAAGCCTGGACCTGGGAGCATCAAGCCTTGGTTAGAGCGAGGTTTATGTTCGGTGAAAATGAGTTGTCGAGTCGTTTTAGTCAGATAAGATCTCAGGTTATCGAACAGAATCGAGATAAACATGCCTTAGCCACAGATGTGAGGGAGATGCGACTCAAGATGCGTGAACACCTTTTAAAAGTCGATACCGGGATGTTCGATCTTAAGCAGAGTGAAGGGGGGATCGCCGATATAGAATTTCTCGCTCAATACCTGGTGCTTGCCTATGCACATGAACACGATGAGCTGTCTACCTGGTCTGATAATGTGAGGATTTTTGAAACCTTAGGTGAGCTCGAACTCTTGCCTCTCATCGATGTTCAGTTACTCATTCAAGCCTACTTCTTTCTTCGTGATGAGAGTCATAGGCTGGCCTTACAGCATCTTCCTGCGCAGATACTCGACACTAAAGCTGATGAACATGCCCAAAGGGTGATGGATATCTATCGAAGGGTATTGCAATAATGCTCATTCATTTAAATTGGCTGAAATTTATCATGTTTCGACTTCGCATTTTGCCATGCAGCTTGTCTAAATTAACGTGAATTTTAATAGTCACGTGTGCTAATAGTCTGAAAAATAGGTAGTAAATAACTGGCCTGCTCTATGCATCCAAGTTGAATTGTATACTCTTCAACTTGAGGTGAACGATGAAACTTGATCTCATATATCCATGGATTCTCCTGCTAACTCGATGGGTTAGCAGATTCTTCTCACCGTTATTCTCTGACAGACATCATTTCTCTAAACTCATTTCGAAACTCTTTTTCCGAGAAGGTGACAAGGTCACTCATTTGAGTGGTTTTCTGGTGCTTATTACTTGTCTGCTGGTAGTGCAGCAGGCGAAAGCGGCGCAGCAAGAGACTGAGGATTTGTTCGCAGGTTTCCCTGAAACTGAGTTGATCATCATAGATTCAGCGGTTCATGAGCCTTACATGCTTTATCAAGCGCTAAACGCCAAATTTAAGCAGCATCTAGGTCAGAACAATAAAACTAAAATTGTCTTCCTCAAGCCAGAACTGGAGCCATTGCAACAGATAAGAAACGCGATTAAAGACACCTCTGATTTATCTCAGCTGTCTATTATCTCCCATGCATCTAATGGTGCGATTTTCCTTGCGGGTAAATGGATAGATAAGGGTTATATTAATCAGCATGAAGCTATGATGAGTGAGATAGGATCTAGCCTGAAAAAGGGAGCGGATCTTAAGTTATATGGTTGTAATCTAGCGTCGGGTGTATCGGGTAAAAGTTTCGTTAACAGGGTGGCCGAGTTAACTCAATTGGATGTGGCCGCCTCTACCGATACCACTGGTGGAGTTAAACAGGGCCATAACTGGGAGCTTGAGTATCGGGTGGGAGACATAGATTCTCGGTCGGTTTTTTTTGAAGCGCTGCCAACTTCTTACTCATCCACACTGAATCACTTTCGTTACGGCACCATGGCGGTCGAGCCTATAGCGGGGGAGAGTGGCAAGGTTCGCCTCAAGGTGCAGATTGGCTACACTTTAGATCACTACATTATGACTAAGTTGGTTAACTCCTCAGTGGGTACGGTAAATTGTCAGATGAATTATCTGGCTGGTTTTTCATGGGGAGACGGTCAAGGTCAAGCTAACATTTGTGTGCAACTGCTTTCGAAAGACAGTGCAACCAATGACGCGCTTGTCGAGGTGGTGAGTATAGGCTCGAATGGCTATGAGCCGGGTTTAGTACATAAATATCAAGCCGATGGTGATTATATTCTCTCTTGGAATTCCTACGCCAGAAGCCCTGCCATGAGCCAGAACAATTCATACTGGCGCGCAGAAGCGACGACCTCTGTCGTAAATGGTGAAATTACCAATGCCTCACCGGTAACCGCCGTATCGGCTCTGGTGTATGTCAGAGACGATCACCCATTTACCATGCAAATATCTGGGGTGGATCAAAATGGCGATAAAATTCGATATCGTTGGGGTAAGAAAAAAGAGTTTTACTCGGGTAATAGTAATGTAGAGGTTGAAAAACCTACTGGGATGCAGCTTTCTCCCGAAGGACTCATTACCTGGGATCTGGCTGGGGATCTAGCTAATGGGGATTTGATTACCTATACCGACAATGCTAATCCCAGCACTGTAACGAGTAATCGTTGGCAAGCTGCCATTGTCCTGGAAGATCTGGATATTAATGGCGTGGTAAAGTCTAAGGCGCCTCTGGATTTCGTGTTTATCATCAGTGATCCAGATAATGCTTCTCCAGGTTTCAATCCCGGCCCAGAGATCACCGCAACCCAATATATCCAGTTACATCAAACAACCACTTTTACTATCACGGCTACTGATGTCGACGAGAATGGCGATCCCGATGTCCCCACTATAAGTGTGTTAAACCCGCCCTCGACAGATCCTGCGATATGGAGCACCAGCATCATAAGCCAAGACTCTGTGACCGGGACTAGCGTGATTGAAGTGACATTCATTCCTTCCGATGACATGTTAGGTAAGGCATATGTGGTGATCTTTAGTGCCAAAGATAGCAATGGCATCACCTCCGAGGCTTCAGTTAACTTAGTTATCGTCAATGAGGCACCGATTGCACAGGATGACTCGGCCTTAACCCAACAAGGCCAGATGGTGATAGTCGATGTGTTGGCGAATGATTCAGACCCCGATGGGGATCCCTTAACCATTACCCAATTCAATGCTCCGAATGGCACAGTAGTGCTCAATGGTGATAACACCATCTCATATACGCCGGACGCGAGTTTTAGTGGTTTGGAAATCATCTCCTATGTCATTTCTGACGGTATAGGCTCTGTGGCGAGTGCCAATATCTTAGTCACGGTTAATGGCAACCCCATTGCGCAAGATGACCTTTTCACTATAAATGAAGATACAAGCTCAGTGTTCGATGTGCTGGCGAACGATAGTGAGCCTGATGGTGACGCGTTAAATATGACACTCACAACTCCAAGCCATGGACAGCTAAGCCTGGTTAATAACATAGTGACCTATACACCAAATGCGCAGTTTTATGGCACAGATTCATTCAGCTATACCATTAGTGATGGGATCGGTGGCAGCGATACAGCAAACGTGACCGTGACTGTGGTGAGCGTTAATGATCTGCCTGTCGCGAGTAATGACTCTGCTGAACTAGATGAAGATCAGAGCATTTCAATTTCAGTTCTGACAAATGATAGCGATCCTGAAAATGATCCACTTTCCGTGACGACTCATCAGTCACTACATGGGACGACGTCGGTCAATTCTAACCAGAGCCTAACCTACGCCCCAGCATTAAATTACTTTGGCCAAGATCAGATCACTTACAGTATTAGTGATGGCAATGGCGGCGAGTCAACGGCTACTGTGGCTATCACGGTCAGACCCGTCAATGATGCGCCTACTGCTAATGATGATTCTGCAGCACTTGCAGAGGATACAAGTGTGCTCTTGACGCCTCTTAGCAATGATGTGGACGTAGAGGGGGATCTTCTCTCTTATATTTCCGTTGTGGCATCGAGTGGCCAGGTGACGGTGAATCCGGATATGAGTGTACTTTACACTCCGACAGAGAATTACCAGGGCAGTGTGCAGATAAATTACCTTATTTCTGACCCTTCAGGCCTTCAATCTGCCGCTGTGATTTCGATTAGTGTTACTGAGGTTAACGATGCACCTAAGGCTAATGCAGATACGGCAACAGTAGATGAAGACGCTACGCTCACATATGCAGTGCTAGATAACGATATAGATATAGAAAATCATCCTCTAACGGTTTCAGTTGCTCAGCCTAGCCATGGTCAAGCCAGTGTCGAGGCGAATGGCAGTATCACCTATGTACCCGATCCCGATTTCAATGGCAGTGATAGCTTAATCTACACCATAGACGATGGTCATGGCGGGCAAGACTCGGCCTTGTTTAACGTGATGGTGAATGGTGTCAATGATGCGCCGATTGCGGTCGATGACAGTGCGACTCTCAATGAAGATGCGAATGTTACTGTCCCTGTGCTAGCCAATGACAGTGATATTGATGGCGATAGCCTGACGGTAACCGTGCAACCAGCGGCCAATGGTGTGGCATCCGTAACTGCGCTAGGTCTGGTGCAGTATACGCCGAACGCGCATTTCAATGGGGCCGACAGTCTCACTTACACCATTAGCGATGGTAATGGCGCCAGCGCCAGCGCCGTACTCTCTATTTTGGTGAGCAGTGTTAATGATCACCCCATTGCGATCAATGATGCGGTGAGTCTCGATGAAGACACCAGTGTGACGATCCAGGTGCTGGAAAATGACAGCGATCTGGACAAGGACCTGCTGGTGGTCACGGCTCAATCTCCTAGCCATGGTGATGTCACTGTAGGGCTAGATGGCAATATTAGTTACACGCCAGTGCAGGACTTCAATGGCATCGACAGTCTGACTTATTCAATCGATGATGGTCATGGAGGCACGGCTCAAGCTCAGTTAACCATCACCATTAATGCCATCAACGATCAACCTGTGGCGGTGGATGATTATGCCTATGTCACCGAGGATGGCTCAGTGACTTTCTCAGTGCTGAGTAATGACAGCGATGTGGATAACGATGGGTTAACAGTGACCCTAGACACCGCCAGTCACGGCAGCACAGTCAATCATAATGATGGCAGCGTCAGCTACACGCCGGATGCCAATTTCAATGGCAGCGACAGCGTGCAATATAGCGTGAGTGATGGCCAAGGCGGTGCAGCGCAGGCGGTTATTTACCTCAATGTCACAGCGGTCAACGATGCTCCCGTGGCCGAGGCCGACCTTATCAGCATGGAGGAAGATACGTCGTTTAAGTTTGACTTGCTGCTCAATGACACAGATGTCGAGTTTGCCCTCAATCCGGCGAGTACTGTGTTGGTTGACCAGCCACAGCACATGAGTGCCAGTGTGGAAAATGGTGTGGTGACCTTAACCCCTAATGCCGACTTTAACGGCAGCGATAGCCTGACTTATCGAGTATCCGATGGTGACGGTGCAGTGTCTAACACAGTTGCAGTGACTATAGTGGTGGCTGCGGTGAACGATGCACCCAGGCCTGAACCCGATTTTGCCAGTGTCGATGAAGACATCATCTTAGACATTGAAGTGTTGGCCAATGACTTAGATATCGATGATAGCGGTGATTCATCTCTGGATATTCATTCGGTGGTGATAGTACAGGCGCCGCTTCATGGTCAGCTGACCCATGTTGACGGTGTGCTAAGTTACCTGCCTGATGGTAACTATGTCGGTCCAGATAGTTTCAGCTATACCGTGGCGGATTTGATGGGGGCAGTTAGTGAAGCCACTCTGGTTACCTTAAACGTGCAAGGCATCAATGATGCACCAATTGCCGAAATGGATAGCCTGACAGCCGATGAAGACCAGAGCATAAGCTTCAATGTGACGGCGAATGACACCGACATAGACTCACAGATAGTGCCCGAGTCGGTGAGTGTATTTAGCGGCCCAACTCATGGCGTGGTGAGTATTTCAGTAACGGGAGAGGTCACTTACACGCCAAATGCCGATTATTTTGGCGATGACAGCTTCAGCTACACAGTCAAGGACAGTGAAGGTGCCGTGTCCTTGCCTGGTACTGTGAGTGTGAGCATAGCTTCTATCAACGATGCCCCCAGGTTGCAGGATGATATCGCTCAACTCATGGAAGATGGCGTCAATGACATCAATGTGATGGGTAACGACACAGATATCGACGGTGGGTTAGTTTTAGCTAGCTTGATGGTGACGGTTATGCCAGAGCACGGCGCAGTCACAATATTGCCGGGGGGATTGTTAAGATACACTCCTGACGATAACTATTATGGACCGGACAGCTTTAGTTACTCGATTAACGATAATGATGGCGTGACGAGTGAAGCTAATGTTCAGATCAGCATAGATAGCATCAACGATCATCCCTTGGCCCAAGATTATGAGGCTGTGCTGGATGAAGATAGCCAGATAACACTTTATATCTTGACCAATGACACCGACTTAGATGGAGTCTTGGATGTAAACAGTGTGGTCATCATGAGTTCGCCTGCTTCAGGAATATTGGAAGTCAATTCTGATGGCAGCGTGCTCTATATACCAGATGCTAACTTCAACGGCAGTGATAGTTTTAGCTACCAAGTCAGCGATGATGCGGGTGATAGCTCTGAAACTGCATTGGTCAGTTTAGACGTAACCCCAGTCAATGATGCACCGCAAATTTCGGGTAGTGCACCTGAAACTCTCCTCGAGGGTGACCCTTACCAATTCACTCCCACTAGCTTAGATATAGACAATGATACTTTGGCCTTCACTATCACAGGCTTACCCTCATGGGCTAGTTTCGATCCTCTCACCGGCACCTTGAGTGGCGTTCCTGCTTATGAAGATGTCGGTAGCTATGGTCCTATGGTTATTTCAGTGTCGGATGGGGTCATAGAGGTTGAGTTGGAGGCATTTTATATCCAAGTTGAAGTGCTTGATTCAGATGGTGATGGTATCCCGGATGTCATCGAAATTGAATTAGGTTTAGATCCATTCGATGCCACCGATGCCGGGCAAGATGCCGATGGCGATGGCCTAAGTAATTTGGATGAATGGCTAGCCGGAAGTAATCTCTATGTTGACGATGTCGCGCCTGAGCTTATTATTCCTGATGATATCTGGATCGATGCCACTGGCTTATTTACTGGTGTGAGCATAGGGCAAGCCCAAGCTTATGATTATGTCGATGGCGTAAGGCAGACTTGCTGTGAAGACTTAAGTCACACCATGGTAAGTGACCTGCCTCAGCTAAAGCCCGGAACTCACCAGGTGACATGGACCGCAGTCGATGCTGCCGGTAATGTCAGTGAGTTGGTTCAAAATATCTTTGTGCGTCCACTTATCTCTCTACCTCAAGATCAAATCGTTGCCCAGGGTAACCTAGTCTCAGTTTCTGTTTATCTTAACGGACTCTCTCCTGAGTATCCTCTATCGGTAGCTTACAGTGTGGCAGGCAGTGCGGTTGAGGGACTGCACCATGATCTCACTAGCACTATGGTGACATTCGAATCAGGCCAAGTCGTGGCGACGATTGAGTTTACCGCCCTGGATATGGAACAGGAGACGCTGCAGGACGAGGTGGTGTCCATTCATCTGGATGATCAATTAAATCTTGGCAGTAAGAAAGAGCACTATGTCACGATTACCTTAGATAACTTGGCACCAGAAATACAACTCTCCTCTTATCAATATGAAGAGCAGCGTACCTGGGTGGCAAAAGTTGATGGTGCCGTTGAAATTCAGGCCAATTATACCGATCCCAATAGCCTCAATAGTCATACGTTGGATTGGAGTTTGACAGACAGTGAACTTCAGGATGTTCAACTCTTTGAAGAGAAAGGTGTTATACAAAAAATATCCCCATCAGGAGTTAGTGGGATGAAGTTAGAAACTTGGTTGTTTGATCCCAGTGGCTTAGCTGAGGGGGTCTATACGGTGAGAGTCACAGTAACCGATGATGGCAAGCCTAATTTAAGTCACTTCAATGAGTTAAGGATTCGAGTGTCGGAGCTCTTACCTTTGTTGACTCAGGCTGATTCCGATGGAGATGGCATTGCTGATATTGAGGAGGGCTTAGGTGACTCAGACGGTGATGGTATCCCAGATTACTTAGATCCTATCGCGGCCGCAAACGTGCTACCCGAGAGAATCGTCAACACTGAATCTTATCTGGTGGAGTGTGAGTCAGGGGTAGGCTGCCGTTTAGGTCAATATGCTATGTCTGGTGTGTATATGGGAGCCCAAGTAGCAGGCTCAGATATTCACGCTAACCTGCAAGGCATCATGCCAGGTGATTTTGTCGATGTTGGCGGCGTATTTAACATAGAGGCACTCGATTTATCCGAGCAGAACCAGGCCGTCAATATCGTTATTCCACAGCGTAACTCAATTCCTGAACATGCAGGCTATCGTCATTTTATTCATGATAAAGGTTGGTTTACTTTTGAAACAAATGCCGATAACCAACTCATGTCGGCGCCAGGGGCCGCAGGTTATTGTCCACCGCCGGGGTCGGATGAGTATTCTGAGGGGCTTAATCAAGGGGATTGGTGTTTACAGCTGGTCATTCAGGATGGCGGTATCAATGACGCCGATGAAGTTGTGAATGGGGCGGTAAACATTACCGGCTGCTTAATTCAAGAGGAGCTAGATCAGCCAGGCAGCGAAACTGTCGAGGTGGAAATTTTAACTGAGGGAGGTGGTTCCTCATCTGGAGCGAGTATGCAAATCTTTATCTTGTCCCTATTGGCCGTTATTGCCTTCTTCAGAAATGGACCGTTGAGAAGCCGCTGGTTTAGAAACGGACTATTGAAAAATAGGCAGCTTAGGAATATAAGCCATAGACGCCAAGTTCATCGTTTATCTGTACTCCTGACTATAATTTTGCTTTCACTGACGGCCCAGGTCAAAGCCGACGTTGCTCCACAAGTGATGTCTGAAGATGTAAGCCTGACGGGCTTCTTTATTTCTGGACTCTTCGCGCGGGCTCAGAGCTCGGACAACACGGGGGACATCAATCAATCTCTGGTGGATGCAGGATTAAATGCTCAAGTGATTGAGCTTGATGAATCGACTTCTGGCTGGAAGCTCGGTGCCGGCTATGCCTTTACACCAAGTTGGTCTGTGGCTTTGGAATATATCGACTTAGGAGAGGTGAGCGTGAGGATAAAAGGAGTGACGGATGATCCAGAGACTTTTTATGCCACGGCTAGCCAGTTTTATCCGGACTCTGTCAAGGGACTAGGATTGAACCTAGGGTACCGCTATCAATTTATCGCTGATGTGAGCGCCTTACTTCATCTGGGTTTGTTTCATTGGCAAGCAGATTACACCTCTTATGATATCGATTCTCTGCAGGTAGTGACCAGCGAAGATGATGGCTACTCAGTCTATGGGGGGCTAGGTGTTGAGTATGCATTAACGAAAAATATCCGTTTCTCAGTACAGTGGAGTCATTTTAGCTTAGATGAGCAGAGTCGTGACTTGATTGGTGTCGGAGTACAGTATCTGTTTTAATTTGTGTTGAGTATTTTGAAGTCAATGACCTTCAAATTGAGATTCTGGCTGGTTCATCGCGTTTTGCGCTGCACATTGCGGAGGATTCGCAGATTAGAAAAACGTGAATAATATTAAGCTGTTGAAATTACATCACTTAATACTTGGTATGTTCTATGCAGAACTTAAGCAGTTAAATAACAACATTTAATTGGAGTTGGCTATGAAACCTTTGTTCTGTCATTTTGGCAGAGGGTGGGTTCCCTCAGATGTGCAAACTGTCATGAGTTTGTTAGGTCAATTGATTACCCAAGTTCGTAGAGGAGTGTTAGCTCCGTGCTTTCAAACTTTAAATGGTATTGGACTCTTCAATTGTGCGGTGATCTTACTAGCCTGCTCGTTAGTGAGCCAGCCTGCTAATGCTGAGCTGACAATACAATCTCAATTTAGTAGAGAGCTGATCATCATGGACCTGTCGGTGCATGACCCCAAAATGCTGGTGGAAGCGCTCAATACCAAGTTTAAACAACATGCCGGGCATGCCAATAACACTAAAATATTTTTCCTAAAACCTTATAAGGAGCCCCTGTTACAGATAAAAAACATCATACAGACGACAACCAATATTGCACATATCTCCATCATATCCCATGCATCCAATGGGGCTCTATTTCTGTCTGAAAGGTGGGTCGATAAGCAATATATTTCGGCTCGAAAAACCTTGATGCTGGAGATCGGCGACTTGCTACAACCAGGCACAGTTCTTAACTTATATGGTTGTAACCAAGGTTCTGAACGGCTTAGCAGAAGTTTTGTCGATACCTTAGCTAAATTAACTTCCTTAGATGTTGCCACTTCCATAGATATAACGGGTGAGCTGAGTGAGGGGCGTAATTGGGAGCTGGAGTATCGAGTGGGGGATATGGAACTTGCATCTAAAGTTAATGCTGGGGCGTCGAAAGCAATCCATCAGCCATAGTCAGATATAGTTTCTCTTGATGAGCCATTTTGAGTATGAATATTGAGTTAATGCTGCGGCGAGAAGCGTATCCGACTTCTTGCTCTTGCCTTTACTTGGTCTTAGGGTCGAGCATAAGCCGCGACAAGATTTTGCCTTTGTTATTTAATTCCCAAATAAGATGTTGAAAAACTTAGCTCATGAAATGAGCTGGCTCGTCTATTGCTTGGTATTTATTACTGCATATGATTTTTGAGGTGCATTATGAAATCGGCAATTTTGAGAGTTAATAGTAATTATAAGGTGGCTCGTGGCCTAGCTGTATTGAGCCTGATCAGTACCGGTGAGAAACTCAACTCTCGCGGTTTTTCTCAAAGAAAAAACACTCAGAATAAGAGAAGAAAGCCTAGAGTCAGACTTCCTTATGCCTGGTTTGGGATCCTGTGTTGTCTTTTCATCGTACAGGCGAGTGCCGCCGTAGAATCTGATTATCCTACTTTAGGAAACAATTTCTTTGATGCTTATGACTATCAATATATGGCGGAGCCAAATCGTTCAGACAAAACATTAGGAAAGAACAAAGAGAGTAAATCGAGGCTTAATCTCAACTTCAATTCCAGTGAGAATTTGTTAGTGGTGGAGTACCACTTCAGTCCGCAGTGGCAAGTGTCTTTCGAATCACTACGGATCGGTGGGAGTATGTTTTTCGCCGATAGCTTATATCAACCTACTTGGCGTTATCTGGATTCTGATCGCTATAGTGATCCGGTTAGTTCTTATGCTAGCAGTTCGTATAGCAATGGCTTATATGAAGGTTGGGGAGCGAGTGTGGTTCGTACTTTTAAGTTAACTGGTAGGCTCTCCAGTCAGATCTATTTTGGTGCCTATCATTGGCAGGAAGAGAGGCTCAATTTTTCAGGAGCAGATAAAGATGCTTCAAGGGGCATATCTCCCTACGGAGGGGGTGGGATCAAGTATCGTTTATCAGATGAAGTGAGCATTATGCTGGATTGGAATCACTTTGAGATACAGGGAGAGAATCATGATCAGCTAGGACTCAAGTTTCAATATCGGTTTTAAAATAGCGATCATCATCGCAGTGATACAAGTTGTATCTCTTAAGTGTTTTACTGTTCAACATGTTAAATAGTATTGTTGTGCTTGTACTATGATTGTCTTGGCGGTAATTATGACCATAACCAGTGTTGGAGCCCCTGTTAACGGGCTAAGTAACAATTCAGTGAACTCACCACCAAGCAACCAAGGGGGAGTTACAGCCGCTACTCAAGTAACTGAATTTTCACAAGTGCATCTATCATCTGAAGCTAGGCAGCTGAGTGCTCAGTCTACTCAAGCCAGTCAATCTATGAATGCAGATGTAGCCTCTTTGAACTCGAACCCACCTCCAGAAAAAGAGGACTCATCTTGGTTTGAGGATGCGCTAGACTCAATCTTGCCCGATGACTCAGTAACCAAAGAAGATGATTGTACCTGCACTGTGGGCAAATACTTAAAAGCAGCGGCATCCATAGGCAGTGTTATTGCCCTTTTCATCTGATATTTACGCTAATCATTTTCAAATACCTCTGCTAGAAAACTCAACATAGAACGCACTTTAGGTGTGATGCTCTTATGACTTGGATAGAGCGCATAAACTTTTGAAGGGGCACATTGCCAATCTGATAATAGCTGTATGAGTTTTCCTTCGTTAATCGCATCATCACACAGGTAAGCGGGTAGCAAAGTCACCCCGCAACCGGATATACAGAGGTGACTAAGAGAGAGAAAATCGTTTACTTCTACTTTAGGCTTTATCTGCACTTGCTCTATGACCTCGGCTTGACGTAACTGCCACTGATATTTTGGCATACTACTGGTCATAAACAGACTTGGTAGTTGTGCTAACTCACTAGGATGTGCGGGCAATATATGTCTATCTATGAGTGATGGACTTGCGCATAGTTTCCTATCTAATTGACCTAAGTATTTAGCAATAAGGCTAGAGTCCTCTAACTCTCCTATTCTAATCGCCAGATCGAATCCTTCCTCAACGAGATCGATACGCCTATTTGTCAGTTCGAGACTCACGTTCACATCTGGATACAGCTCAGTATACTCATCTAGATACTTACTGATTATCTGCTGTCCAATGGTGACAGAGGCGCAGATTTTTAGTTGGCCTCTCGGGCTTTCAACTAAATGGTCGACGCATAACTCCGCCGACTCCACTTCTTCCTGAATACGTTGGCAGTGTTGTAGGTATATTTGGCCTACTTCGGTAAGGTGAATACTGCGAGTCGTGCGTTCGATCAGCCGTACGCCCAGATGTGTTTCTAATCGGGTGAGCTTGCGACTGATGTTAGATTTTGGCAGATTCAGCACCTCGGCGGCCTTGGTAAAGCTACCCGCTTTGATCACCTCGGAAAATACCAACATATCATTGATGTTTTGCACTGCTATCACTCTCCTTTGTAAGTCAAATTCAATTGTAACCTTAAATGGAACAGTTGTTTCTATTTTGTCATGTTTATCCCATTTATTTAGATGGCTATGATTAATACATCGCCAGCCACTTAGGGCTGTATTGACAAGGTTAAGGAGTCACAAATGGAAGTTTTAACAAAATCAGAGCTACGAGAAGGTGGTTTTGCCGGATTAAAAGAACATCAGTTTGTGATGGGCAAGAAAGCCTTCGGTTCAAATCGTAATCCACAGACATGGGACGGCTTAGGAAATTTCGTTTATTTAGCCGACGCTAGGTTTATGCCCAAAGGCGAGACCTTGATGCATGGTCATAGAGAGGTGGACGTGATCTCTGTGATGGTAAAGGGCCGCATCAATCATGAAGGCTCGCTAGAACACGGCCAGATGATGAATGCTAAGCAAGCTCAAGTGCAGAGGGCTGGCGGGGAAGGTTTTTCACATAATGAGGTCAATCCAGATAGTGAAGAGAACCAGATGATCCAGCTTTGGGTTCTTCCAGAGCGTAGCGGAGAAAAAGCCGGCTACAAGTTATATAGCCCAAAAACCGGAGAGCTAACGCGGATCTACGGAGGTGAGGTTGGGCAAGATAAAACCTTCGATAGCCGTACACAGATAAGCGTCGCCAATCTGCAAGAGGGTCATCGCTTTGAACAGAATACAGCAAGTTTAGTGTATGTCAGTGAAGGTAAGGTTGAGATTGATGGATCGCTTATTGAGGCCGGCACGCTGGTGCGCAGCGATGCTTTTAAGCTGGTGGCGTTAACCAGTGCTCAAGTCATAGTGATCGATAAAGTCTAGCCAATAAGAGCCGAGCTAATATTCGGCTCAGAAACATATTCAAATGAATAAATAGCATCTATTTATAATATTTCAGATGAAAGGAAAATAAAAATGAGTAAGTTTTCAGAAGTTCTAACACCGGATAATGCCGTACTTGCCATGATAGATCATCAGACCGGCTTATTGGTTAGCTGCGCCGATGAACATCCACTTGTGGTTAAAAATAACATCCAAGGCTTGTGTAATATGGCCAAAACCTTAGGCTTACCTTCGGTGGTGACTGCGAGTCTAGCCGACGGGCCTAATGGTCCTATTATGCCAGAAATCACCGAGATCTTAGGTGATAAGGTGATCAATCGTGAGGGAGAGATTAACGCCTGGCACAGCTCAGCGTTTAAATCTGCTATCGAAGCCACGGATCGTAAGAAGATCATCATGGCGGGGATTGTGACCGATGTCTGCCTGATGTTTCCAGCCTTGAGTGCAGTTGAGGAAGGCTATGATGTCTATGCGGTTATCGATGCATCGGCTACCTGGAATAAGACGGTGCAGCAAGCTTCTATTCATAGATTGACACAGGCGGGCGTAAAAGTGACAACCTGGGCATCGGTTTTAGCGGAGATAATGTCTGATTGGCGCAGTGACAAAGGCATGGAGCTGGGGCAGGTATTAGCAGACCATACGACCTCATATAATTATGTGATGAATAGTTACTTTGCAAGAAGCTAGTCTTAGCTTAAGTCACTCAATATGTCCTGAGCCCTTGCATAAATCTGTAGGGCTCTAGTTTTATGGGTCATTTTTTCCTTATAACGACTCTAATTAATCCACTGGGTTCGATGCAAGATCTGATGGATAAGATCAATGACAATGTGACCGAGACTGTCAGCATTACAAATATGGCGACTAATATCACTAACTGATACTTAATTGCCACCATAGGATCGCTGCCACCTAAAATTTGACCTGTCATCATGCCTGGCAGCGTGACTAAGCCCGTGGTGGTCATAGAGGCGAGGATAGGAGCTAATGACTGCTTCAATGCCGACTGCATAAAGGGAAAGGCGGCCTGATAGGGGGTAACCCCCAATGCCAGCGCTCCTTCATATTGATCTTTTTGCTCCTCGAAGGCGGAAAACAGTCTCTGTAATGCGACAATATTACCACTCAAGCAATTTCCCAGTAACATGCCAGCCATAGGGATCATATATTGGGCGTTATATAGGGGTGTTGGCTTTAATAGCGCAAGCAGTAAAATAGCGATTAAAGGCGTTACTCCTACTATTAGTCCGGTAATGACGGGGAGATAGAGGCGTCGCTTAGGCAGCTTGGCACTACCGATTATGGCGCTGGCACCGATAAGTAACATTAAGCTAAGCCAAATTAAGTTGAGCGATAAACTGTTAAGTTCAAACAGGAACTGCAGATAAAGTCCGACTAGGAACAGCTGAATCGTCATGCGTAAAACGGCTGAGGTTATTTCCTTTGCGAGCGCTAACTTTAGATATCGATTGATGAAGAAGGGAATGAGCAAGATCAGCATAAACAGGGCGAGTTGAACCCAGGAGATATCAATAGTCGACTGCATATGTAAAGTTAGGCGCTTATTGGTGGTTAAGAAGATCAATATCTTCTATGTTGACCTCCCTAGCAAGGTGTTTCTTAGATTAGATCAGTTTATCTGGCGATATATTTTGACGCTATCATCCCCTTAAATCATAGTTAACTGACAATGGTCTCCCATCCCGTTAGAATATGCCTCAAATTATTCATCACCAGAGCCAACTCCATGCATGTACACATCTTAGGCATCTGCGGCACCTTCATGGGTGGCCTTGCACTCCTTGCCAGAGCCGAAGGTCACAGGGTGACCGGTAGCGATGCCAATGTTTATCCGCCCATGAGCACTCAGCTCGAAGAGCAAGGCATCGAACTCATTCAAGGTTTCGATCCTAGTCAACTTGGTAGTAACGAAGATGATGCTCCGGACTTGGTGGTGATAGGCAACGCCATGAGCCGTGGGAACCCCTGCGTGGAGGCTGTGCTTAATCGCGGAATCCCTTATACCTCAGGGCCACAATTTCTGGCCGAACATGTTCTTAAGGAACGTTGGGTGCTGGCGATATCGGGGACTCATGGCAAGACCTCTACTTCGAGTATGTTGGCATGGATCTTAGAAGATTGTGGTTATGAGCCAGGTTTCCTGATTGGAGGCGTACCGCAAAATTTCGGCGTGTCTGCGCGTCTGGGTGGTTCACCGTTTTTCGTGGTGGAAGCCGACGAGTATGACAGTGCCTTTTTCGATAAACGCTCCAAGTTCGTCCATTATCTGCCGCGCACTTTAGTGATCAATAATCTCGAGTTTGATCACGCCGATATTTTTGATGACTTAAAAGCCATTCAGCGTCAGTTTCATCATGTGATACGCACCGTACCTGGAGAGGGCAAGATCATCTGGCCTAAAGACAGCGAGGCGGTGCAGCAAGTGATCGACATGGGCTGTTGGAGTGAGCAAGAGGTTTATACTAGGAACTGCTCGGATGTTATAGCGGATAATAAAGGCTCGTCTGCTGCGGACAACCAAGGAATTTGGTCTAGTAAGCTTATTGCCGCTGACGGCCACAAGTTCGAGCTGTTCTTCGATGGCGAGTCTCAAGGCATCTTAGATTGGAGCTTGATCGGTCAGCACAATGTGGAGAATGCTACTATGGCTATCGCTGCGGCTCGACATGTGGGCGTTAAGCCTGAATCAGCTATCCAAGCCTTGACTCAATTCGAGCCCCCTAAACGTCGCATGGAGCTTATTGGTGAAGTTAATGGCGTTGAGGTTTATGATGATTTTGCTCATCATCCTACCGCTATCGCTACCACGTTGCAGGGCTGCCGTGCCAAGGTGGGAGAGGCCAAGATAACCATTATCCTGGAGCCACGCTCCAACACCATGAAGAGCGGCGTTCACAAGGATACCTTGGCAGGCTCCATGTCTCTTGCCGACCAGGCTTATCTCTACCAGGCCGACAGCATCGATTGGGATATCGAAGCTGCGATGGAAAAAGCCGAGCTACCCGTATCTGTGCTATATGACATAGATGAGATAGTGGATACTGTCGCTAGCAAGGCGAAAAGTGGCGACACCATCATTATCATGAGCAATGGCGGTTTCGGTGGCTTGCATAAGAAGCTGCTAGAGAAGTTGAAAGGTTAGCACTAAGTCCTAGAACCTAGGCTCTAGTTCCTAGGAACTTAAAGAGAGAAATATGAGTTACCCAAAAAAACAAAAGTCGATCAGTTTGGCCTGGACGGGGGCCTCGGGGGCACCTTATGGGCTCAAGTTACTCGAGTGCTTGTTAGTTGCCGATTATCAGGTTTTCTTGATGATCTCCAGCGCCGCGCGTGTGGTGCTGGCCACCGAGGAAGCTGTTCAGTTGAGTGCCAATGGCAAAAAATCCGAGCAACAGTTACTCGACTTGTTTGCCGAGAGGGCTGAGTCTTCGCTTAAAGGTTCGCTACATGTGCTGGGTAAGGATGAGTGGTTCTCACCGCCTGCATCGGGCTCGGCAGCGCCGAAACAGATGGTGATCTGCCCCTGCAGTACAGGCACTCTAGCGGCAGTAGCCACAGGAATGAGCAACAGTTTGCTCGAACGCGCCGCCGATGTAGTCATTAAAGAACGTGGTCAGCTTATCTTAGTACCCAGGGAAACTCCCTTTAGTTCCATACATTTAGAGCATATGTTGTCCCTGTCTAAGCTTGGGGTGACCATAATGCCGGCGGCACCCGGATTTTATCATGATCCCAAATCGGTGCAAGATCTGGTAAACTTCATGGTCGCCCGAATTCTTGACCATCTGGGCGTCGAGCATGATTTAACAAATCGTTGGGGTTATGATAAAAATAACGCCGAAGATAGTGATAAATAAGACACTTTATAGAGTCAGTTGAAAGCAAAGTTGAGAGAGTTATGAAACACACGATTGAAGAGATGATTTCCGCCGAGGAGATTGATCTAATACTGAATCAGTTAGCCGAGAAGATTAATACTCATTATGCTGACAGCGAGCGCCTGTTGATGGTGGGCCTGCTGAAAGGTTCTGTGGTCTTTATGGCTGATCTATGTCGTCTCATCAAGGGCCATGTGGAGATCGATTTTATGTCGGTTTCTAGTTATGGCAATGCCATGACCAGCACACGTGAAGTGAAGATCCTCAAGGATGTGCAGTCTGACATCAAGGGGCGTGATGTGCTGATCGTAGAAGATCTTATCGATTCGGGTCATACACTCAATAAGATCCGTGAAATGTTATTACTGCGTGAGCCAAAGAGCCTGGCGCTCTGTACTTTGCTCGATAAGCCCGAGGGGCGCGAGGTCGATGTACCGATAGACTTTATCGGTCTTACCATTCCTAATGAGTTCATTGTTGGCTATGGTATCGATTATGCGGAGCAGTACCGTAACTTGCCCTACATAGCTAAAGTGATCCCTTCAGAATAAGTACTCCAATCGGTTATCGAAGAGAGTTTTATTTGAAAAACCCGCACTTTGCGGGTTTTTTTTTGTACAAATGTCCCAATATAAGTTCATTCAGTCTCTGAGTATCGATGCAGCTATAATGACTAGCTTCATTTACTGATAACAATAAGTTATTCAATGGGACACATTCAGATTTTTTGCCAGTGACATACTGGAATTAGGATATACATGGTGAATACAAAGAAGTCCCCGGTTTACGCCCTCGAAATCAAAGATCTAAAGAAAACCTATAAAGGTGGTGTCGAGGCAGTAAAAGGGATCAGTTTAACGGTGGAGAAGGGAGATTTCTTCGCGCTGCTTGGCCCCAATGGGGCAGGCAAGTCCACCACCATAGGTGTGATTAGCTCACTGGTACAGAAGTCTTCGGGTAAGGTATCTGTGTTTGAACACGATATCGACAAGGAGCTGGAACTGGCCAAGTTGCGTATTGGCCTGGTACCCCAGGAATTCAACTTTAACCAGTTTGAAAAAGTGCTACAGATTGTGGTCAATCAGGCTGGCTATTATGGGGTGAAGAAAGATGTCGCCTTGGAGCGCGCCGAGAAGTACCTGACTCAGCTGGATCTTTGGGAGAAGCGTGATAGCCCGGCTAGAGCCTTGTCTGGTGGCATGAAGCGCCGATTGATGATAGCACGTGCCTTGATGCATGAACCTCAACTGTTGATCTTAGATGAACCGACTGCGGGGTGGATATTGAGTTGAGACGCTCCATGTGGACCTTCCTCACCGAGCTTAATGAGCAAGGTGTAACCATTATCTTGACCACTCATTACCTCGAAGAGGCCGAAATGTTGTGCCGTAATATCGGTATCATAGATAAGGGGATCTTGGTCGAATGCACCAGCATGAAATCTTTGCTGAGCCGATTAAATATGGAGACCTTCGTGTTGGATCTTGGGACAGACTTGAGTGTCGAGCCGAGTCTCGATGGTATCAAGTGCCGCCTGAGTGACAGCCATACTTTGGAAGTGGACGTGGCCAAGGAGCAGAGCCTCAATGCTGTGTTTTCCCAGCTCACTAAGCTGGGAATAGAGGTGTTGTCTATGCGTAACAAGGCTAACCGATTGGAGGAGCTGTTTGTGGAGCTGGTGGAGAAGGGATCCATTGAACCACAGAGGAGCTGTGAGCAGCAGGCGAGTAATGGAGCCTCAGCCAATAAAGAAGCTTCAGCCAGCAAAGGAACGTCATCATGAACATGAAAGCCCTGTATGCTACGGCATTTAAGAGTATTTTGACCAAAGAGATCAATCGTTTTACTCGTATCTGGGTACAAACCTTAGTACCGCCAGCGATCAGTATGACCTTGTACTTCCTCATCTTCGGTAACTTGGTGGGTAAGCGGATAGGAGAGATGGGCGGCGTTACTTATATGGAGTTTATCGCTCCTGGTCTGATTATGATGTCGGTGATCACCGCCTCATATTCCAACGTGGCTTCGTCATTTTTCAGCGCTAAGTTTCAGCGAAACCTGGAGGAGCTGATCGTGGCACCCGTGCCGCACTACGTGATGATTGCCGGTTATGTGGGGGGCGGCGTAGTCCGCGGTCTGTGCGTGGGCACCATCGTGACCTTAGTGGCCATGTTCTTCGTCGATATTAGCCTGCATCATGTGGGTTTAGTGGTATTGACTGTGTTGCTGACTTCTATTCTGTTCTCCCTGGGTGGTCTTATCAATGCCATATTCGCTAACAGCTACGATGATATCAGCATAGTGCCTACTTTCGTGCTGACGCCATTGACCTATCTCGGTGGCGTGTTCTATTCACTGTCGTTGTTACCCGATTTTTGGCAAGGGGTGTCTAAGCTGAATCCTGTGGTGTACATGATCAATGTATTTCGTTACGGTTTCTTGGGGTATGCGGACATGAGCGTGCCTTTCTCCATCGCTGTGATGGTGGGTTTCTGTGTTGGCTTATGGACCTTAGCTTATTATCTAATAAGCCGTGGAATAGGCTTACGTAGTTAAAGTCAGTGAGTCATAAGGTATGAGATCCTAGGTTTAAGCCTCTAGGATCTCGTTTCCTAGCGCCTAACTTCCTGTTACCTACTAGCCTTCTTCTAGCTTTCTTCTAAAAACTTCATCATATCGAATACCTGTTTGACCGTGTTTGCGCCTAGCTTAGCGGTACAACAGTGGCCTAAGGTGCTAGCGTGCAATCTGACACGGGTTAATACTTGCTTCTGTTCAAGTGACTCGGTGGCGACTAACCAGTTTAGATGTTTGTTCGGCTTCCCATTGTCTATGTGTTTTAATTTGAGACGATAGGTTATCCCCGATGAGTCGAACAACTGGCTCATTTCGTCAATGTGCCCTTGGGCTTCTATCTCCCAGTCTTGTTCATTATCAAGATAAATTAATTCATCATGATCGGCATGGATTAATATTGCGGGCCACAGGATCTTGCTATGAATTGCTGAGGTAAGCTGAGTCGTATCTTTCATTTTATCAATATCACTTATCTTGCGGCATTAGTGTTTGCTATGAATTGCTGAGGTAATCTGGGCGGTATCTTTCATTCTATCAATCTCACTTATCTTCTGGTGTCGGCTCGGCCTCTATCTGCATTTTTTGGGTTTTGAGAAGGTTTATAGTGGCTTGATTATTGTCGATAAGGTCATCGAAATAAGTATTCAGCTCTTCGATCTCGGTAAGGTATTCAGAGTCACTCTTATTTTTCTTTTCCCAATAGCGCTTACGTTCAATTTTTTGCAACTCGCTGGATTTGAGGATATCAAAATAACTGAGTTCCTGATTTAATCGGTATAGTTCGCCATTGAGTAGCTGCAGTAATTTTTCCTTTGAGATTGTTTGCTTACTCAGTAGTGCCGTTTGCATAGGGTCGAGTTTTTTCTCACGTTTATCTGAATCTGTTTCTGTGGTGATCCCAAGTTCATACTCTATCTTATGCTGACTAAACTCTTTCGGGCATATCGTCTGGCTAAAGACGACTTTATTGTCTTTGACACATTTATAAATACTATTGGCCTGAGCCGAGTTAACCAGAGTACCTGATAATAGACAAGCCGCCAAAAGGTAACCGAATCTAAATTGATAGGGGGGAATTGAGTTCTTTTAGTTTGGATCTCTCTCGCCATTGGGCTTAACTTCCTTTGTTATACCATTCCATATAAGTATCTGGTCAGTTCAGATACTTACTCGGAATGGTATTACCTGTCATTCCATGTCCCGATAAATAATGTATGGGCCAAGGTTTAGCCGACTGTTTATTGGGTAATTTCCCAAACATCCTTTAGTCGTGATCATCTTATGTCGCTATTCTAACATTTTTATTTTTATTTTTATTTCTATTGATAATATGAGTAATACTATGGCGTAAGTTTTTCGATAAAACCAGTTTTTACACTTTCAACTTGCCCGGGAAAGCTTGTGTCCATGTGTGAAGCTTGGGTTGATTTTAAGATAAATATTTCAGACTGATCAGAAGGGCTTGAGTATAGATATTGAGAAAGGGAATTAAAGGGCACCCATAGGTGCCCTGAATTGATTCTAATGGGGGAAGTTCTCTTGTGAGACTTGTGTGGGGCTAGCGCTCGAAGCAGAGGTTATCGATCAAGCGGGTTGCGCCCATATAGGCTGCGGCGACAATCACTAAAGCTTCTTGTTCATCCCTGGCTGGCGAGAGATCGGTGGAACTGCGAACCTCTAGATAGTCAGGCTTGAAACCTGCCTCTATGAGCTTAGCTTGGGCCTTGTCAATAACGCCTATAATAGCCTGACCAGATTGAATCTCTTCAGACATGGTATCCAACACCTGTTTTAGTGTCGCGGCCTGCACTTTCTGTGGCTGACTCAGGTAACCATTTCGAGAACTCATGGCCAGACCCGACTCTTCACGTATAGTTTCTACTCCTATTATTTCGATAGGCATAGAGAGATCTTCGACCATGGTCTTGATCACTAAAAGTTGTTGGAAGTCTTTTTTACCAAATAGGGCAACATCGGGTTGGACGATATTAAATAGCTTGCACACTATGGTAGCGACGCCACGAAAATGACCTGGACGGCTTGCTCCACACAGTTCATCACCGATCTTGGGGACTTCGACATAAGTCTGTTGTTCCATGCCCTTGGGATAGATAATTTTTGGAGTAGGAGTAAACAGTAGTTCAGCCCCGGCATCTGCCAGCGCCAGTTGATCGGCGGCTAACGTTCTGGGGTAAGCGTCGAGATCTTCATTCTGGCCAAACTGCATAGGGTTGACGAAAATAGAGGCGACTACATGGTCGGCTCGTTTTACCGCTTCTTTGATAAGAGTGATATGGCCTAAGTGCAAGTTACCCATAGTGGGGACGAAGGCGACGGTTTCGCCCTTGGCGTGCCAGGCACGAACTTGCTCACGTATCTGTGTAATCTCTTGGGTGGTGATCATCTTGATTGGGCCTATCACTGCTCTAAGTTAAGGGCTGCCTTATGGCAATCCTTAGCAATTTTCTTATTTTTAGTTATCAGTATCGCCGGCTAAAACCTGTGTCAGGCCGGCAACGTTTATTCATCGTTCTAGCTAAAGGGACAAGATTATTGTCTAGCTAAATGTATGGTCACTGCCCGGGAATATTCCTTTCTCGACTTCATCGATATAAGCGCGAATGGCCTCACGAATTTCACCGGTCTGCTTCAGGTAATTCTTAGAGAAGCGAGGAATATAGCCACTGGAGATCCCGAGTACGTCATGCATGACCAAGATTTGTCCATCTGTGCCAGCGCCTGCACCTATGCCTATCACAGGGATCGTCAGGGCTTCACTGATGGCCTTTGCTAATGGCGCCGGAATACACTCGACGACCAAAAGCTGAGCGCCGGCGGCTTCTATCGCTTTGGCTTCATCTAAGATGCGCTGAGCATTGTCCGCATCACGCCCCTGGATCTTAAAGCCACCGAATACATGTACCGACTGAGGGGTAAGACCCAGGTGAGCACATACTGGAATGCCACGTTCGGTGAGCTTAGTCACAGTCTCTAACAGCCAGTGGCCGCCTTCAACCTTGACCATGTTGGCACCAGCTTGCATCAGAATAGCAGCATTGGCCATTGCCTGCTCAGGGGTGGCATAGCTCATAAAGGGCATGTCGGCGATAAGTAGAGCACGCTTTACTCCGCGACGAACGCAGCGAGTGTGATAGGCGATATCTTCGACCGAGACCGGCAGAGTATCATCATGTCCTTGAAGCACCATACCCATAGAGTCGCCTACGAGTAATACATCAACTCCTTCACTGTCGAAGGCGCTGGCAAAACTTGCATCATAGGCCGTGAGTGAAGTGAACTTTTTACCTTCCTGCTTAAACTTGAGCAGGGTAGAGCTAGTTATCTTAGACATAGTGACTTTCTTAAATCTGATTAAAAAACGGTTATGAATCCTTGATAGAGAGCTGTTATAAGCTAACTCCCATCAGAGTTCAATACTATCTGACTATTTGTTCTAATTCTGCTGCCAAATCTACATCGATAAGACTATTGAGTGCTGTGCCACATGGCAGTGTCAGCTCAGGTGCTATTTCGGCAAGGGGAATAAGCACGAAGCTGCGTTGTTTCATACCATAGTGGGGAACAGTGAGTCTGGGAGTATCTATGGTCTGATTATCATAGAGTAAGAGATCGAGATCTAAGGTGCGCGGCCCCCAACGTTCTAATCTTACCCGGCCCTGTTCATTCTCTATCTGCTGTAATACATCTAATAGCTCGATGGGATCTAGGCTAGTATGGAAGCAGGCAACGGCATTAACATAATCAGGCTGCACTACATCGCCCATGGGAGCCGAGCGATAGTAAGAGGATATTGTGAGTGCGGGCTTAATATTCGAGTCAGCCAGCTCGAGCAGTGCCTTACAGGCGCTGTCGAGCTGAGATTCGGGCTCTGTCAGGTTTGCCCCGAGAGCAAGATAAACCTTGGCCATTAGCCGACTGGCTTATCCGTTGATGGGGACGCAGCTTGATTGCCTGAATTAGCGCTTTTGTTGTTTTCCGATGGCTTCTCGGTCGGTTGGCTACTTGACTGCTCGCCTGAATTAGGTGATGTCCTCTTGGCCGATGGTTTACGACGACGGCGCTGATTCGAGTTACGATTACGGCTGCCCTTGTTAACTGAGCGAGCGATGACGCTACGTTGCTCTTCGCCGCCTTCGACAAAGCTCTTCCACCAAGCGGCAGATTTAGCCACAGCGCCACCTTCTGCGCTTGCTCTAAGCAATAGCAGGTCATAGGCTGCGCGGAATTTAGGATGTTCGATAAACTTGAAGGCGCGTGTCCCTTGATTACGATCGAATCTTAGCTGCAGCTGCCAGATATCTTTCGCTGGCGTACTAAAGCGGCGTGGAATACTGATGGTACTGCACTGTTGCTCCATCACGTCGCCCATGGCGGCATAATAGGCATCATAGAGACTTAAACCACCCTCTAAAGCGATATCATCGGCGCGTTGGCTCAGAGGGTACCAGAGAATCGCGGCGTAGAAGAACGCAGGTGTGACAGTTTTTTCGGCTTTTACCCGAGAATCTGTGCTCTCCATTATGCTCTGCATCATCTTAGACGCCGGGCCTTCAGGCTCATCGACAAGCAGACTATTGACCAGAGGGAATAGCGGTTCAAACAGGCCAAAGTCACGCATCATGTTGAAGTTGTTCTGTGCTTGGCCATTGAAGAAGAGTTTAAGGATCTCTTCATACATGCGGGCCGCAGGAATATCTTTCAGCAGAGGTGCCAATTCATAGATAGGTGAAGCTGTGTCTTTCTCTATGGTCATACCAAGCTTAGTGGCGAAGCGCACGGCTCTGAGCATACGCACAGGGTCTTCACGGTAGCGGGTATTGGGATCGCCTATCATTCTGATTGTACGAGACTGAAGATCCTGAAGGCCACCGCCATAGCTGTGAATGGAGAAGTCACTGATGTCGTAATAGAGGGCATTGACGGTGAAGTCACGGCGTTCGGCATCTTCATCTATGGTGCCGTAGACGTTATCACGCAGCAGTCGACCTTCGGCATTGGTCTTGGAGATCTTCTCACCCGAGTCTACGTGATGGCCACGTAGAGTGGCGACTTCGATCACATCACGGCCGAAGACGATATGGGCCAGACGAAAACGTCGGCCAATGAGTCGACAATTACGGAACAGACCTTTGATCTCTTCCGGGGTGGCATTGGTGACCACATCAAAATCTTTAGGTTGAAACCCCAGGAGAATATCGCGCACGCCGCCACCGACCAGATACGCCTTAAAGCCAGACTTATGTAAGCGATAGAGTACCTTTATGGCATTTTCGCTCATTTGTCTCCGAGAAATATCGTGATCTTGTCTCGGGACAACCTCCAGACTTAAGCCTGAATTTATCGTTTCTTCAGTCGTCTGTTGGTTATCAAATAACTGTTTACAGAATTTGCTAATACGGCGAAAAATGGGACACCTCGGAATTGCATCAGTGCTGTGCAAAAGTACTATGGGTTACAACAAGGCGGCTATGATACCCCAAATGTAACCTAATGAGTATATTCTTACGCTTGGATGATTTCTGTTTGATTGGGGACTAAGGAAAGATCGAATTGTGCGACGGCTTGAGTGACCATCTTTTCCATTTGCTGCTCAGGTGTTATCTGGACTTGGCCTAAAAAAGCTAAAGCTGAATTGAAGCTTGCCTGGGGCTGTGCCTTATCTATGGCGGCGGCATGGTTCTGTTTCGAGAGTTTCATGCCAGGCTCTGTGCAGATCAGAGGTAAGTGGAGCCATGTTGGCGGCGTTTGCTCAAACATCTGAAACAGACTTATCTGCCTGCAAGTGGGGATGAGCAAGTCACTGCCTCTTGTCACCTCGGTAATGTTCTGCAAGCCATCGTCCATCACTACTGCCAACTGATAGGCATATAAACCGTCGCTGCGCTTGATGATGAAGTCTTCGGTGGCAAAGTCTTTATCTACCTTAATCTCTCCCATCTGTAGATCGTTAAATCTGTCAATGCCAGCACGATTGCGGATGCGAATGGCGCCGCTGTGGTATGGCTGAGTGAGCCGGCCACAACGTCCATCATAAGTACCGCCCATGGCTTTGATCTGTTTACGGCTGCATTGACAGAAATACGCCTTGTCCTGTGCAATTAATTTGTCTATCTGGCTCTGATAAGCATCGAGACGGTCACTTTGATATAAGACGTCGCCATCCCAATGCAGTCCATAAGCCTCTAAGGTACGTAAGATATCATCTGTCGCTCCCGCGATTTCTCGCGGAGGATCGATATCTTCGACGCGAACCAGCCATTGGCCGTGTTGTGAGCGGGCACGCAAGTAACTGCCCAGAGCGGCAACGAGGGAACCAAGATGTAAGGGGCCTGAAGGAGAGGGGGCAAATCGGCCAATATATTGCTGGTGACTCAAATTATTTCACCTAAGACAAGATTAACCCAGGGCTGAATTTTTAGCGGGGAAGGAATTAGAGCGGGGCTAGGCCCCGCTTTATTTACTCTTGCCTATTCTTACTTAAATATTTAAGCAAGAAAACAAGATAAGTCAGATTAACCTGCCATCTGCTTTTCTTTAATCTCGGCAAGTGTCTTACAGTCGATACATTGATCGGCTGTTGGACGGGCTTCTAAACGACGAATGCCGATTTCGATGCCACAAGAATCACAGAAACCGAAGTCATCTTCTTCTATCTTCTGAAGTGTCTTCTCGATCTTCTTGATCAATTTACGTTCTCTATCACGAGCTCTAAGTTCGAGACTGAACTCCTCTTCCTGTGCTGCACGATCTACAGGGTCTGGAAAGTTAGCTGCTTCGTCTTGCATGTGGCTTAGAGTACGGTCGACCTCTTCACGCAATTGATTACGCCAAGCATCCAGAATCTTTCTGAAGTGGCCCAACTGATCTGCGTTCATGTACTCCTCACCAGGTTTTTCCTGATAAGGTTCTACACCTGCGATAGCGAGCACGCCGAGTTTTTTAGTGCCTTCTGGCATAACGCATCTCCTGTTAATCATTTGCGTTGTAGGGCGCTTGTATTTTAAGGCCGATATCTATATCAGAAACTGATAGAGCAAGCAAACTTTTTGTGTTGCGATAATGATATTCCTTGACTATGTTCCCTATTCTTAATTAATTCAACTTTTACCGCCTATTTAGAGTTTGACAGGACAGGATTTAATCAAGGATGAGCAATTTGGCGACATTTCAGCACAATATGCCAATACTTCGACGCCGGATTGATGTGCCTTGGTGAGGAGTCGGGCATATTCCGGGTCGATATGAGCGGCCGCTTGTACCGAGTCGATTCCTGTGTGCTGCACCACAAAAAGCAGCACGCCTCTATGGCCTAAAGTGACCATCTCCATTAACTCGCGAAGATGCTTCTGTCCGCGGGTGGTGACAGCGTCGGGAAAGTAGCCTTGGCCCTCTTCTAATAAGGTGCAACTTTTTACCTCTATATAACAGTCTTGCTTAGGACTCGTTGTCGATTCGTCCCGCAATAAAATATCGATACGGCTATTTTCACTGCCGTATTTTACTTCACGCTTAAGATAACTATACCCCTGAAGCTCTGTGATGACACCGGTTCTAATGGCATCCTCTGCCAGCTGGTTGGCTCTGCCGGTATTGATGCCGATAAGGTGGCCTTGGTCGGACTCGGCCAGCTCCCAGGTTCGTGAGTATTTACGTTTAGGGTTATCCGAGATGGAAAACCAGACTCTTTTCCCCTCAAACAAGCAGTTTCTCATGGAGCCGGTATTAGGGCAGTGTATGGTGACCTGGCTGCCATCTTCGAGTTCGATATCAGTAAGGAAGCGCTTGTATCTTTTTATTAATTTCCCCTGTTGGAAAGAGGGACTGAATTCCATGACTTGAGATCCGCTATTATTGGAATAATGGCACAAGGTTATCAGCTTTTAACTGTCGGTATCTGACTCTATGAAGTAAACTGCGTGCAAAACGAAATAAGCAATAGTTCAGGAAGGAACACCCATGACAGATTTAATGAAAGTTACCCTTACCAAAGATGCACCGGCCGCTCATTGGGGCAAGGCTGATGTTACTTTTAGTAATGATCTGGCGACGATCCATCTTCAAGGTGACGATGAGTTGCGTCAGATCCAACAAGCGGCACGTAAACTTCGTAGCCAAGGTTTATCGACCATAGCCCTTGAAGGTGAATTGTGGAATGTGGACTCTCAGTGGGCCTTCTCCCTGGGTTTCACCACGGCTAAATCTGAACCTGAGATTCGTTGGACTGGTGATGATTCGGCTCAAATTGAACTCCAAAACCGCCTCGAGAGTGCTGGTTTTGCGCGTCATTTGATCAATGAAACCCCTGAAAATTTAGCGCCTGTTAAGTTAGCTATTCTGGCGGCCCATTGGTTATCTGAGATCGGCGGCGATAAGGTGACTTACCGTATCATCGAAGGCCAAGAGCTTTTAGAGCAGAAATGGGTAGGTATTCATGCTGTGGGTCGTGGCAGTGAACGTCCACCTGCCATGCTTGAACTCGATTACAACCCGCTAGGAGAAGATGCGCCTGTATCTGTGGCCTTAGTGGGTAAAGGCATTACATTCGACTCTGGCGGTTACAGCATCAAGGCCTCGGAAGGCATGCTGGGAATGAAGTGTGATATGGGCGGCGCATCTACCGTAACAGCGGCGCTCGGTCTTGCCATGAAGCAAGGCTTGAACAAGCGTGTAAAACTCTTCCTTTGCTGCGCCGAGAATCTGATCAGTGGCCATGCCTATAAGCTTGGTGATATCTTGACCTATAAGAATGGTGTTACGGTCGAAGTGGTCAATACCGATGCCGAAGGTCGCTTGGTGTTGGCCGATGGCTTACAAGCGGCATCAGCCACAGGTGCTGAGTTGATCATAGATGCAGCGACCTTAACAGGCGCGGCAGTTATGGCGGTCGGGACGAATTACAATGCTATCTTCTCTCCGTCGAGTGACGTACTCGCTATGGCACAAGCAAAAGCTGCCGAAGTGGGTGAGCGAGTTTGGCCTCTGCCGTTAGATCCTTGGCATCGTGAGATGTGTCCATCAGCCTATGCCGATACGGCGAACAGTCGCCCAATGAAAGGTGGTGGCGCCGGCGGTGCATCCAACGCTGCAGGCTTCCTTTGGCATTTTGTGTCACCGGATGTGAAATGGCTGCATATGGATCTGGCTTCTGCTTTTGCCGACTCTCCAAATGCTCTTTGGGCCGCAGGTGGTACCACACACGGTATGCTAACCATAGCGGGCTTGCTTCAGGACTAATCTTAAGCCTGATGCAGTAAAGCTTCTGAAGCCAGAGTTATAGTGACTCTGGCTTTTTTATGGGCTTTGACTGTCTAGCTGTAACCTTGTTCTTTACGTATTACCCTTACCTGATAATATCTTCCCCAAGCGATGCTATTGCTCCACCAGGTCGTTTGTTGCATTATTGTTACTCTTAAGCGCTACTCTGTAAGTGTCTAAGTTTGCGAGAACTCGGCAGAAGCTAGACAAGCTTGCCCATGATTGGCCCAGAGTGTCGATAATTTTATTTTCTATCGTTGTGAGTTTCGTCGTTTTATATGCTCTGCTTTCTACGCATTCCTTCGATCGATACTTAACTGCGAGTCATGAAGGGCATAGTGTTATCGATGAAAAGACAATTGTTTACAGTGAGGCTGCCGATGCCATTGGGCGGGTATTATGGATAGATGACCATCCGGAGAATAACTCGAGGGAGAGGGAGTATCTTAGGAGGGAAAACATAGGGGTATACAGCACTACTTCATCCCGGGAAGCCCTGCTACTTATCTCCTTATATCAATACGATGTGATTATCTCAGACATGGGCCGCGAAGAGGATGCCATCGCCGGTTTGAAATTACTCGAGAAGATGCGTAACCAAGGTACCGTGATCCCTTTTTATATCTATACCCTGAATGCGACAGATGAGTTGATCGCTAAAGTTACCTCCAGCGGCGGTCAGGGAGTCGCAGTAGATTCAAGGGACCTTTTTCGACAAGTCATGACTCATTTCGATACAGAATTATAGATCTTAGAGCTAAATGAGAGTCCTTGCCAAAAGGACTAACCTGCAACTGATAATCATTAACTGTATCTATTTATTATCTTTTTATGCCTATTAAACCCCTTAAATCTCTATTGTTGGCCAATTCAAAGGTTTTCACATCTTTTCAAATAATATCGGTCTGTTTTAAGTTTCGACTGTGATATTAATCTTAGCTCTACTGATTTTAAGCTCAGGGTAGAGCGTGAACATGGTGATTACTTTCTAATCGGAAATAGGATCTAGCTAAGGCCTGTTAGCTAGTGATTTTATAAAGTAGCTTTAACAATTAAAACTAAAATTTGTCAGCAACTACATTCTTCAATTGCTTCCTTGGAAAGGGGGCATTTTTTTATCTACGTTTTTAAAAATTCTTCTTATTTTACCTGATATAAGTCTATCACCTCTGCTATCTAGGCATGCTTCCTCACCTCGATTCAACTGTCATTCAGCCAGGTAAAGTTAGACTCTCGGCTGCTAAATTATTTTGTGCTTACTTATCTCAACGAGATGGGTTTATCCGTCCTCAGTGTTATTCCTCTTAGTGAAGATTATTGAGTGTTGACTCCAGAGTTCAGCTGAGAGAATGAATGAAAATACATGATACAAGTTTAGAATTTGAATCCCTGCCTAGTTTGATGGTCTTGCTCGATTCCGTCGCGTTTATGTGGTTTATCGCCTTAGTGACGCTATCGGTATTCTCTTGGGTTGCCCTAAAGCTATGGCACCTGCATTCATTGCCAAAATACATGGCGAAAGAGAAGGGAATGCATCAAGCAAAACTGATTTTTTGGTTATGTATGTTAGGTCTAATTTGGAAACCCTTGTGGGTCATCGCTGTAATTGCGATTGTGACGGATTGGGATAAGGCACAGTTATGGTTTAAGGGGACACGTTCATGAAAGAGATAATGCTTCCCTATATATTTATTGTTTGGTTATTGTTTAAGTTTAAAGTCATTAATCCCAGACCCAGAAATTACTTTATCAGCGTGTTGATTGGTTGTCTGCTTGCCTTTAGCCTGTTTATGGCGCATCGATTCTATTCCCCTGCCGATCTGACTAACTCGACGACAGTTAGAGCCCCTCACTCGGTGCTATCACCGGCTTTAGGCCAGCAGATTGATAAGATCTATGTCGATCATAACCAGCACGTAAACGAGGGAGAACTGCTTTATACCTTGAGGGACGATACCGTTGTTAGCGCCATTGATGAGGTGATGGCGAAGAAGATGGAAATTCAACGCACGGTGGAAGCAAAACAGGTGGAGTTTACTCAGGCCAATCGTGATTATGTTCGAAATCAAAGGATCCAGGCTCATGTGAGTGAGCGTGATCTGGAAAATTCCGGGGATCGAGTCGAGATTGTTCAGGCCGAGCTCAAGGTTCTTGAGGCACAACTGGATGTTCAGCAGGCTAAGATCCGCAGCCTAAATTATGAACTCAGCCAACTCAATGTGACCGCCCCCTTCGACGGTATGGTGACCCATGTCTACATTGCCGGTGGCTCACGTGTCGGCGCCATGCATTTTTGGCAGACAGATAAGAAGTTTGTCGAGATGCGGATCCCGGATCAGTCCTTTGCCTATATCAATAAGGGGCAATTTGCCGAGTTTTATATCGATGCTTACCCGGGGCAGATATTCAGGGCGAGAGTACACAGTAAAGTAGAGGCAACCGGAGAGGCACAGGGGATATATTTCCAAGAGAACAGTCCGTTGGCAGGCATATTTCCCTGGGTTCTATGCCGATCGGGCGTACGGTTATCTTAGAAGTCGATGAAGCGACTATGGCCATGTTGCCCATAGGTGCGACGGGATCGGCATGGATCAGCGCCGACAAGCCTCATAGCATACTCGGTTTCTTAGACATCATAGGGGCGGCGACGGTACGTTTAGTGGCGACTAAGTCTTATTTGAATGCAATTTAGTTCAGCTTTTGTTGTGATGTTTTAGAGGTTGAAAGCTTAGCGTGTTCAGACTAATGGCCAGGAATGTAAAATATGGTATTCGACACCACGTTCGCCACTGACTGATTGATATAAATGCATCTGACTTGGGGTTAGCGTGATCGAAGCTAAACCCATCTGCATCAGAGTTTGTTTGGGCAACAACTTGGCTTTCCTGAGCAAGGTGATGTGGGGAGTGAAATGCAGATGGGGTTTAGTTAGCTGCTTGGCGCCATTTTCTGTCGAACTGGTGGGTGGCGATTTTGACTGTATCGCATCAATAATCTGCTGACAACGCTCAACGGCACAGTACAACTCAGGATTGAGTGATACCTGAGTCAAGGAAGGCGCGGATAAGCACAGCACCTGAGGCTTACGCCACAAGGTTAATTTGTCTAAGGTGATGCTAAATTTAGTCCAGCCACCGGTGCAAGCCATGACATCGATAGCCTTAATTAACCGGGCAAGAGAGTCATTATCGGTTTGACCGAGAAAGGCGAGGGTCATATGAAAATTGTTTCGATTGACCGGGCGACCATAACCTTTGTGACCTGCTGCACTCAGTTGAGACTGAATATCGCTGAGTTGATTAACTTGCTGCTTTGTTGGCGAGATGCCTAAAAATAGTCGCTGCATATTACTTCCTTTAACTATGGCTAAGGGAAATAGCTCTTCTTTATATTATGGCGTGGAAATAACTGTACAGGCTAAGTTTTTATTTATACATGTATTTTTAAAGTATTTAATCATGGGTCGAGTCATAGTTCAGAGCCTGAAAGAGGCTAGGGCATATGCCATCCCACCAGCAATCATGTACACTGGGTCGCCATCAGCCATAGAGACCTCACTTCCCTTGAATCAGTTACCCATACACCAGCTGCTCTCGCCCTTAAGAGAGGCTTTTCGTGCCACAAATCAAGTTATTCTGGAAGCGCCCACCGGTGCCGGTAAATCGACGGCATTACCGCTAGCTATGCTAGATTGGAGTGAGCTGAAAGGCAAAATATTGATGCTTGAACCTAGGCGCGTGGCGGCAAGGAGTGTGGCGCATTATATTGCCAGTCAGCGAGGCACTCAGATAGGTGGGGAGGTTGGTTATAGAGTGAGGGGCGAGTCTCGTTGCGGTGATTCGACCCGGTTAGAGATCGTCACCGAAGGTATTTTGACTCGCATGATCCAGCAAGATCCCGAGTTAACTGGAATTGATCTCATTATCTTCGATGAAATTCATGAACGTCATCTCACGACCGACCTTGGCTTGGCATTGGCGCTGGAGATCCAGGGATCATTTCGAGAAGACCTTAAAATCTTGGCCATGTCAGCTACGCTTGCAGGCCTTCCACTGTCGACTCTGATGCCAGATGCTTGTTCGTTACAGAGTGAGGGCCGCAGTTTTCCCGTCGAGCTAGGTTATCGAAGCCTGGCAGAATCTAAGGGGCGGACTCAAGGGGCCAACCCTTACCAAAATCGCACCCAAATTTGGTTAGAACACATGGGGAAATGCATCGTCGACTTGCTCAATGGCGATGATAAGCATCTTGCTAGCTTAGATGCCAGTGTAGCGAGAGATATCGATTCTTCTGGTTCACTGCTCGCCTTTCTTCCCGGTCAGGGGGAGATCATGCGCTTACATGATTATTTATCTCAGCGTTTGGATCTTAATTTATTTTCTCTCTGCCCACTCTATGGCAGTCTGCCGGCTAAAGCCCAAGACAGGGCAATCGCTCCAGCCACAGATGGTAAGCGTAAAATCGTCTTGTCTACCAATGTCGCCGAGTCGAGTCTGACCATTGACGGCATCACTATGGTGGTTGATTCCGGTTATAAGCGTCATGCCAGCTTTAACCCTAAAACCGGGGTGACGCGCCTGACACTCAAACGCATCAGTCAGGCATCTGCGGCCCAGCGTGCTGGGCGCGCGGGGCGTCTTTCTGCCGGTTATTGTCTGCGGCTCTGGAGTCAAGAGGAGCAAGGGCGACTGATTAAGGCGGATGAGCCGGAAATTTTACACAGCGATCTGATTCCCATGTCACTGGATGCCGCTTGTTGGGGAGTGAAGGCGCTTAATGAATTGCCTCTGCTGACTCAGCCTTCGAAAGCCAATGAGACAGTGGCCTGGCAGTTACTGGCCTTATTAGAGCTGGTCGATGCACAGAGAAAGCTAACTCGCCATGGTAGTCAAGCTTATCAGCTGGGCTGTCATCCAAGGCTGGCGCATATGTTACTTAAGGCAAAGACGCTCTCACAGAGCCAAGGGGATGATCATCTGGTGGGCTTGGCTTGTTTACTCGCCGGGATTTTAGAGTCCCGCTCTCTGGGTCGACATGGCGTCGATATCAGTCACTACCTCAGAGAGGCAATCCAGGGGGAAGCCGGTAAACAGGTACGTACCTGGATGAAAAAACTCAAGGTTAATATCGACCTGTCTCGGCTCGTCTCATCTGTGGGTTCTGGTGATATCGCCCTGTTATTAGCGTTGGCTTTTCCGGATCGTATAGCCAAGAGCCGAGGTGTGTCTGGCTATCAGTTGGCGAATGGTACCGGGGTCACTCTTCCGGAGCATGATCCTTTAGCCCGGGCCAATTGGTTGGTGGTGGCAGATTTTCAGGAGAGTGAGGGACGCACCAGTGGCAGAGTCTATTTGGCGGCCGAGATAGATGAAGATTTGTTTAAGAAGCGATTATCTTTTCTGGTCAAGAGCCAAGATTATTGTGGTTGGGATGAGGCGAAAGGACGATTCTTTGCCGAGAGTCGACAGAGGATCGGTCAAATCGTCTTGAGTAAGGCGGCATCGAACAAGCCTGCACCTGAGCAGATAAAAGCAGCCATATTTGAACAGATACGAAGTAAGGGGTTGGAATTACTTGATTTTAACCCAAAGGCATTACAGCTTCAATGTAGAGCTAAGCTAGCGTCTGAGCTAGATACGGATACTGGCTGGCCGGATATCGGTGAACAACATCTCTTAGATACCTTGGAGGATTGGCTGGGGCCTTACATTAATGATGTAAGAAGCTTGTCACAACTGCGGGCACTTGGCTGTTATACTCAGCTGCTTAATCTGTTTGAGTGGGACAAGCAGCAGCGCCTCGACAAGCTTTTTCCCTGCCATTGGCCCATGGCAACTGGGACCCGAGCGGCCATCACCTATGATGATGCGGGCAGGGCCAGGCTCAGTGTCAGATTGCAAGAAGCATTAGGCATGGCTCAGAGTCCTATTTTAGCTAATGGCAAGCTAACGGTGACCATGGAGCTACTCTCTCCAGCGCGCAGACCTTTAGCCTTAACTGCCGATCTTGCCAGCTTCTGGCAGGGTCCATATGTTGAAGTAAAGAAAGAGATGAAAGGCAGGTATCCCAAGCATCTATGGCCAGATGATCCAGCCAATACCTTACCGACCCGTTTTACCAAGAAAAAGACATTAAGTAGAAATGATAGCTAGTTCCCAGGGCTTAGTTCCCGGGAGCCGAAACCTTTTTTCGGAATAAAGATGACAAAGAAAGCTGTATCTAAACAAGGTGCCAAGAAAGCACCGTCTAAAGCTAAGCCGCGTAAAAAATCTTCGGCTAGAAAAGTATCCTCTGGCTGGAGCCGCAAAGTCTGGTCTATTGGCTGGAAGCTTGGCGTTATTGTCATCGCAGCTGTGTCTATTTACAGCATCTATCTGGATCAAATCATAGCGCGAAAATTTGAAGGGCAGAAATGGCACCTTCCCGCTCAGGTATTCAGTCGTTCCATGGCCCTTTATCCCGGCGCCGCAGTCAGTCATGGCCAATTAATTTCAGAGCTTAAGTTACTCGGTTATCGTAAGGTCGCCAACCCCAGACAGGTCGGTGAGTTTTCTGCATCCAGAACCAGAGTCGATCTTTGGCGTAGGCCTTTTCTGCATCCTCAAGGGGATCAGGCGGAACAGAGGGTGATGATCACCTTCGATTCTCAAGGTGTGAGTGCTGTTTCCCGCTCCCAAGATCATCGTCAATTGGCTGTTTTCCATCTCGAGCCGGTATTACTGGATCGAATCATCACAGGTGATGGCGAAGATAGGGTGTTTGTGAAAGCCGATAAGATGCCGTCATCGATTATAGAGGCCCTCATTCTGGTCGAAGATAGAAGCTTCTATGAACACTATGGCGTGAATCCTTTCGCTATCGTTCGCGCCTTGATGGTCAACATCAGCGCGGGAAGAACGGTACAGGGGGGCTCGACACTGACTCAGCAGCTGGCCAAAAACTTCTTCCTGTCGAGCGAACGTTCACTGGTGCGTAAGGCCCGTGAAGCCTTGATGGCCTTGATCATTGATTTTCGTTACGGCAAAGATGAAATCCTAGAAGCGTATCTCAATGAAGTGTATATGGGTCAAGATAAGGCTCGTGGCGTACACGGTATGGGGCTGGCGTCGCAGTTCTATTTTGGTCGACCTATCGCCGAATTGACTCTGTCTCAACAAGCCTTTTTAGTCGCCGTGATTAAGGGGCCTTCTTACTACAATCCCTGGCGTTATCCCGAGCGTGCTCAGGAGCGACGTGATCTAGTGCTTAGACTCTTGATGGAAGGGGAAAAGATCTCAGTAGCCCAATACAAGGCCGCCGCCGAGTCTCCTCTGGGCTTGAGAAAGTCAGATAGACCTGTACATCAAAAGTTACCCGCCTTCTTTGCCGTGGTGAAACATGAACTGGCGAGACGCTTCGGAGATACCTTACTCAAGCAGTCGGGGATTAAGGTTTACACCACACTCGATCCTATGGCCCAGGAAGCGGCCGAAAAGTCGGTTAAGAAGGTGATGGCTCGACTGGGTAAGAATGATAAGCAGCTCCAAGTAGGCATGGTGCTGACAGATAAGGCCACTGCAGGTATTGCTGCCATGGTGGGAGATAAATCTCCGGGCTACAAGGGCTATAACCGCGCCGTTGAAATACGTCGTCCCATAGGCTCCCTGATAAAACCTTTTGTCTATGCGACTGCGCTCAAGCAAGCCGATAAGTATAATTTAGCGACGCCACTGAAAGACCAGCCCATCACCTTGAAAAATGGTCATGGTAAGACCTGGTCTCCACAGAATGTGACCAGGAAGTTTAGTGGTAAGGTGCCCCTGCTCACAGGCTTCAAGAAGTCGATGAATGTGCCCACGGTGAACTTGGGCATGGCTATCGGAGTCAGTAGTGTGGCCACGACTTTAGACAAGGCGGGCTGGAGGGAGAAAATCTCTGAGTATCCTTCTATGCTGCTGGGAGCGGTTAGTGGCTCACCCTTGATGGTGGCTCAGGTCTATCAAACCATTGCCGATAACGGACGCTATCGTCGACTATCGTCTATCACGGCCGTGTTAGACAAGGACAATAATCCACTGCCTGTATCACGTATTCCTCAGAGTCAGGCGATAGACCCTGCAACAGATTTCTTGGTGCAATATGCCATGACTCAAGTGGTTCAATCTGGCACTGCGACTCGTTTAGGTAAGGCGTTCCCTGGCATTAGCCTTGCGGGTAAGACTGGCACCAGTAACGACTCCCGTGACTCTTGGTTTGCCGGTTTCGATGAACGTAACGTCGCCGCAATCTGGGTTGGCCGCGACGATAATGGTAAGACCGGGCTCTACGGCAGTAGCGGCGCCATGGCCGTCTACCAAGACTTCCTCAACAATCGTCCTCCTATCAGCCTAAGGCGCACCCCCATCAATGGCGTGGTTAATGGCCACTTCGATCGTTTAACCGGTAAAGCGATGGAAGCGGGTTGTGAAAACACCATAGCGTTGCCAGCCTTGAGTGGTAGTTATCATCCGGCGAAAAACTGTGGCGAGCCATTATCCTGGTGGCAGAAATTCACAGGTGGTTAGTGCCGTTAGTGAAGAGTCGCTAGTGGGCTAGTGAATCCTAGCTAGTTGCTAGCGAATAGTCATGAGAAGGGCTTGTTGAATCACAAGCCCTTTAAGTATCTTCTTTGATTGGAGTTGGCTTCATTCGAGGTTAGTTTCATTCTGACTCGAACTCAATAATTTACTATCTGCGCGACAAAAATCATCGGCCCAAGTCTGTACTTGCTTCACTTCAACCGAATTGAGTTCGAGCCCCTTTGCAATCTGAGTCGCAGGCACTTGTCCTTGAGCACTCAATCTGGCAAGAACCCATAATTCTCTTTGCTGGTCATTGAATCCTTTCTCTTCGGCTTCTTGCCAGGCTAGATGAATACCCGTATCTAGGTAACGGACTTTTACCGCGAAGTCATAGGCATTATTCCAAATACGCCTTGATAACTGATGTTGCGGCGATCCTATTTCAAGTTTCACTTTGAGGTTATAGGGTTTTTCAGCCCAGCAATGTGTGAGTTTGGGAAGGGACTTTTTAGTTAATAACACTGGGGAACCGGGCGCAGTATTACTATTACGCATATGCTCTAAGCGCTCAGGAGGAATAGGAAACAGGGTGATGCCATCGGCCTCAGCGCTTTCTTTTTGGCGACGGATTAATCCTGGATATAAACGGCTTTGATATCCTTTACCAAAGTAACTCTCATTAGAAGGGCCCATCTGTGCTTTAACTCGTTCAATAAAAGTGTATTTTCCACAAGCGCCCAGCCAAACATTTGCTTCACCCCCTGGAATGAAGCCAAATAACAAAATACTGCCGCAGCCGAGGCCATCTTTGTCTTTATATAACAGATTATGCAGCATTGTTTGCCGCAACTCCGGACTTAAAAAATAGTCCAGCTGATAATATTTCCCCTCAGCTAACGACAGCCAAGCAATAAATACCTGCTCAGGCGCATTCACTTTTGGGGAAATAGTTTGTGCGCTATTCACATAATTGCCGTATAGCTCCAAACTAAAAGGGTCAAATGTCCAGTGTGAGAATTTAGCTTCCTTAATTCTCTCTGCCCGAGCATTATAAGAGCGATTGAGCCTAGTATGAGATGTTGCCCAACCTAAATTGTCGTTATATGTATTCACTTGCTCTACATAAACATCATAATAAAATGGGGCGGTGGCATAAATGCTCCAAGTATGTCCGTCTTTTAAATCAATATAAGCTTTTTCTCCAGCACAAGCCTGACAAAATACTAGCGATAGTAGAGCCATGATGACTTGCTTTAGCTTCTGCTGCCTATCCCTAAGAAAAGATGCTTTATTCAAGATTAGTTTCATTCTGACTCGAACTAGATAATTTACTATCTGCGCGACAAAAATCATCGGCCCAGCTTTGTACTTGCTTCACTTCAGCCGAATTGAGTTCTAGCCCCTTTGCAATCTGAGTCGCTGCTACTTGGCCTTGAGCACTCAATCTGGCAAGCACCCATAACTCTCTTTGCTGGGCATTGAATCCTTTCTCTTCGGCTTCTTGCCAGGCTAGATGAATACCCGTATCTAGGTAACGTACTTTTACCGCAAAGTCATAGGCATTATTCCAAATACGCCTTGATAGCTGATGTTGCGGCGAGCCTATTTCAAGCTTCACTTTGAGGTTATAGGGTTTTTCAGCCCAGCAATGTGTGAGTTTTGGAGCTGGTGTCGGCTTGGGAGGCAATTTTTTTTGTTTGGCATTGGAGTTACGCATCAAGGCCAGCTTATCTTCTGGGATAGGAAATAGCTGTACGTTTTGAGCAGCCATTTTTTCGTCATAACGCTGAACCGCCCCTTTAAAGAACTCTTCATATGCAAGATCAAAGGGAACACCGAACGGACCCGAAGTCTTAACACGATCTATGAAACGGTATTCAGATTCACAGTAACTGGATAACCAAACGCTGACTTCACCACCAGGAATCAGTCCGAATATCAACTTACTTCCACAGAAACTAGTCTGTTCGGGTATGGTCTTAGTGTTAAGGATCAACATTTGTTGTTGTAATTCATCACTCAGGCGGTAATTTAACCGATAAAACTTCCCCTCCGCCAGTGACAACCAGGCAATAAATATCTCCTCTGGGGGAGTTATTTTTCGTGCTGGTTGCTGTGCATTTGCATAAAAAACAGTTGGAGAAAGCATGTAGGGGTCCCATTCATAGCCAGCAGCTTGTGTGGACTTTCTATCTTGGTCCAAGTCACTGATATGAGTATTGGGAGGAAGAAGAATACTGGTCCAATCCTGACTGTCATTGATCCCCCAGATTCGTTCAATATCTACTTCATAATAAAGGGGAGCGGTGATCCCGATACTCCAAACAGTGCCTTCATCACGAGTAAGTTCCTTAGGGATGCTCTTGCAGGCGCTCAGCAAAAAGATAACAGTCAGAGTAACCAGCAAGCATACCTTTCTAACAGACATATCAAGTTCCTTGTTTGCAGGGGTGTTTTACACGTGTAAAATTCTCATTGGCTTTATTTGGGATAATAGGTGTTCCACTGATAAAATCACAGTCTGAGCTATAATGAACAAAATGTCGTCTCAAGCCTAAATGAAACTCTTGATTTAGCAGTTCTGGTAGTATTTTCCCTTGCTTTGCCTGAACTAAAGTGTCTTTACAAACCTGGCTAAAAGAGAGGCCATTAACATCGAAGGCAGAATTAAAATCAACAACTTTGTAATTTGGCTCTTCCCAGGTGGCTCCAGCTTCATCATCCCAAAGCACTCCCTTAAACTCGGCAAGCCCGGCCATCAAGCGTAAAGACAAACGAGATAAATCCCCCTCTATCACTCGTGACATAAATAGCTCTACGCTTATCCTGTCCCGACTCGTCCCAGCTCGTTTGCTACTGTGATGACCGCTTCTAATAACATATTTAATCGTCAACTGACTAGACGAGCACCAATTACCCTTTATGAGTCTTTGGGACTCATCAATAATCTTTTTAAACGCATTACTGTTACGTGCTGCCTCGTCGTCACTCTGGTCTCGTCTAGTACGTAAAAAACTACTGTATGCAGCCACGCGCTTAGTGTCTAGATACTGTTTATCATATTTTTGTAACGCACCACTGAAAAATTGTCGAGAAAAATAACCACCACCGATATCAGAATGAACCCCGGGCAGCGTTATTTCCACAAACTGGCTACTAGGGCTTTGACTCGCATTATTCAATTGATTAAGTGAGAAATTATAACGAAATTCATCTTTGTGATGAGCTATCAGGTGTACCGCCTGCTTCACTCGTTTGGGGTCTAACCACAACTTGACCTCACCGTTATCATCATCATGAGGATCCATGCCATCCCAGAGTGAAGCTATGGCTGCAACAGTATCAAACAAACCGGCAAAGTGAATCTCATAGTATTCACTATCTTGCCAATCAAAGAATGGATGGAGTTCAATTGAGTATTTTTCTTTTAAAAAGTTCTCGACGAAGAGGCCTTTTTGTTCCAATAATATTTCATTGATACAGTGTCGCGCGGCCGCCGCACCACGACTGAAGCCGAACACATCGAACTCAATTTTATCAATTCCATCAAAGGTAGATAAGTTTTGATCTTGTAGCTCTTTTGCGACTTGTTTGCATATTGTTTCCAATCCCTCTTCTACACGAGCTACCACCCCGCGCTCACCACGTCCGAATCCACTACCGAGAATATCATCTTCTGCTGGGCCATCTGAGCCTGGCTCCTCATTGGCTGTGCCTATGCCATTTATATAGAGACTGGTTAGGTATATAGCTTTTTCAATTCCCTTTTTGTTTGCTTTAGTAACTGCATACAACTGCTGAAGTTTATAGACATTGGTAAGCTCATTAGCGGCGCTGCCTTCTATTTCCGGGTCTACGGGTTTAGAGCAGAGCGCTTGTAAGGCCTCTGCTTCTTCCACGGTATCAGCACCACAGCTAACCAACCATTCGGCAGTATTTTTCTCGAGCACTTCCCTTGCCCACAGGGCATTGGCAGTATTATTACCCGTGCCATCAAAGAACAGTCCCATGCGCACGGTAAGCCAATTAAACGCTTTGACTTCTAATACATAAGATTTATTGGTAAAGAGTTCATATTCACCGCTGTCACCTTTACCTGTTTGGTGACGCTCGGGAAGTGGTGTTTTGGGTGGCTCGGTAACAAGATCGCCGCTGGTTAAATGTAAGTAGTTTTTTGGCGTATCACTGAAGCCATTTTTTTGATCTGAATAGCTCACAACCTGATTATCTTCGCTTTCGAGTCGTGGCTTCCTAGTCATGGATTCAGTCAGCCAAGGTTCTGTGTCTAGTGTAATGGTGACAATACCTGGAGCGAGATTGTTCAGCAGCTGTGGTCGACCTGTGAGGGTTACCTCTTGGCTATTGCCGCCACTGTCCGTGATGAATGCCTTAATGCCTTGAAAAGGATGATTATTCTCATCGCGAATATCAATTTCAATCCAGTGGTCTGACTGTTCACAAGCGATACAATGTTGATTACTCATACACTTTCCATCCATCTTGCTAGAGTCAGACTCTCTTGCTGATTTAATTTCATACCCAGTACTATCCCTTCGGGTGAGTAATTCACACTTTTCCCTAGCTGGGCAGCAGCCCACATAGGGATATCGAACTCATCCATGTTCTCTTGTTTTGCCGAGATGATTGCAGATTCAATGATCTCTTTTCTCATAGGTTGCATGCACATTAACGGATGCAACTGCTGCCATAATTGACGTTCGATGGTATATACATGCCTAGGTAGATTACTTTGGGAAGCTAATTGCTCGGGGCTGAGATACCACCAAGGGACATCGCGGGATGCATCATATGCCCTGATTTGATTATTGCTAAAGTTCAGCCAATGCTGGTCATGCTCCATGGCAAGGTGATGAATTGGCCCCATAAACTCCTCTTGTTTAACAGATGTCAACGAGGAGAGAAAAGGCGCCAATACATTGATATCGTAATAGCGGAAAAGTACCGCCTCGCCTTCATAAACAGCCAGTAATAAACTTTGTAAATGTTTGGATATTGCTTCGGGGCTATGTGAGCTGCTTAACCAAGCACCTCTTAATGAAGGATATTCTGTCAGAATATCCGGATCTTTTTTTATCAATTGTGACAAGGGTAATAACCAGGGACCTTTCTCTTTATGCTCTTCAAACTCCGCCTGTTGAAATAAAGGCTGCGCGTCCTCACCACCTAGTCGACAAAATAGCGGCAGTAATTCAGGTTGTGATAACAGGTCAACCAAAAGATAAACCGCTTGTTGCTGATTTTCAATCCACTGTTTTAACACTATTTGTCAGCCCCTAATAGAGGGCACACTTTTACCATGGGAGCAGAAAAAGTATCGGCAACAAGTAATGCGCTTAAATCAACTTTCCCCATGGGAGGGGGCAAGACTGCCGCTTCGACATTACCAGGCAGGGCAGCCAACTGGCCGCTATAATCACTTCCTGCGCTCGCGCCGCCACCTGAATTGAGATTAATGGCTGCGCCGACCAAGTGGACGCCTGCAGGGTCGATTTTGAGGAAACTGCCACCGGCTTTAAGCGTCAACTCGGCACCGGCCTCGATAACGATTTTCGTGCCGGCTTTCAGATGAACTTCGGTGCCGACTTCCAATATCGATTTTTTACCGACTTTGCTGTTTTGCTTACCTTCAACATTCACACAGGCATCTTGTTTCACTAAAGTGAGACTGTCTGCCGAGACGGTTAGGTGGTCATTATTCTTGATACGGGTAAAGCGCTCGTTCTCTATATCCAGATGGAAATCGTGTTTGATATGTTGGCTTAGGTCATTTTCAACCAGAGTGTTCATGTCCTTCTGGGCATGGAGGTATATTTCTTGCCTGTCAGCTTCATCTTCGAAGCGCAACTCGTTACTGCCTTCTCCCTTATGGGTTTGGGTTTTGAGTACGGTGCGGGTTTTGTTTGCAGGCAGGGGGTAAGGCACCTGATTGATACTATGAAAGGTACGGCCTGTGATAATAGGCTGATCGGGGTCGCCCTCTAAGAAACTGATGATGACTTCATGACCTATTCTGGGGATGGCCACCATGCCATATTGTCCACCGCACCAACCTTGGCTGACACGTACCCAACAGCTGGACTTGTCATCGCTAAAACCGTATCTGTCCCAGGGAAACTGCACTTTTACCCGGCCAAATTCATCACAGAAGATTTCTTCATCTTTGGGGCCAACCACAGTCGCACTCTGGGGACCTGTGACCAGAGGTTTAGACTTAGGTGTCGCCTGCCATGGTGCGTTGCCTGGAATGACGGTAAATTCGTTGTTATATGTGGTGACGCTCTGGGTGTTTGCCTCTTCCGCCGCAGCACCTTGCTCGCCTCTATGTTGAACCGTGACGAAAAGCCAGTCGCAATTGAGTGCGGTATCGTTATGACCCATTAAGTCAAATTTGCAGCCACTGATGCTCTGCATTATGTTACTGCGCCCTGTAGCTAACTGCGCATCACGGCGCAGGTATTCTTGGCGCACTCTCGTAATGGGAATACCTGTTTCATCGTCCTTATAACGACCGGGATAGTCGAAGTGTTCATAATCGGGCCGCTGGTACTCCAGTGATTTTCCTGTGCTGGTCTGTAGAAAGCTGTATTGAGGTTTCTTGAAGCTGTTGTCTTTGAGCGTGACACTTGCGGGTCTTATTTGGTGGCGATAGCTAAATGAGCCGATAAAGGGAGCATCCGTTGCGCCGCCACTGGTGGCGTTGTAGGGAAATGGTGTATCTAATTTTGACTGTTTATCTGTATTGTCGCTGAAGACTAAGGTATGCGCTTTTTCACTGTGCTGAAAATAATAGAATAGGCCCACTTCAGCAGCTAAACGTGAGATAAAGTTGAAATCGTTTTCTCGGTATTGGACGCAATATTCTCGCACTTCAGACTCAAATCTGGCCTCACAACTGAACGCGTAATCCTTGATACCCATCTCGGTGAGCACAGTGGCAATAATTTCAAGCACGCTTTTCTGTTGGAAGATACGGCTGTTTTGTCGCAGCGTTAATCTGGATAGGGCTGGCACTAGAGTAATGTGATATTGGGTATGATGATGGCCAGTGTTGGCTTTACTGAACTGACTGACGATGCCGTGAACCTGACGTTTCAGTTCGCCATCTTGATACCAGCTTAATAAGCCATTCTGGTCGACAATCGACACTGGGCTAAGGTTATCCAGTCGACTCAGTAGGGTTAACTTAACCTCGAATGGTGAGGATAAGCCCTCAATAAAGTCAAATGCCAATACATTAAAACTGTCATCACTCACACCTTCGGCGCTAAACCGATAACATAATCCATTTTCCACTGGTGACATCGCAATATCCTATATGCAATTTGATGGGTGCTCCCCTCCCAAAAGGACCAGTTCTGGGAGGGAAGCGTATTTACCTGTGGGTTAAACTGATTAGCAGGTAAATCTTTGCCTTGCGCCATTAAAAAGGAGTAAAAAAGCACAGGACATATCTGCCTACAGGCATAGGGTGAAGGTCTGTAGGCAAATTCTTAGTATTAAGCTAAGGCTTAAGCCTCGATCGGTTTGCGCCAATCATCGGCACCGGATGTTCCGGCGGTAACATGGTCCCAATCAATCTTGCGATAGGCCATAGAAACGGTTAGCAGCTGAGTGAAATCAGACTTCGCATTGTCTTGGCAATGGGGCATATGGCATTGGATGTCTATGATGGTGGCACCTTCAAGCTTAGTGCTGAAGAAGTGCTCTTGCTTGCCTTCCACTGAGGTGCGGTACCATTTAAGCTCAACTTCTGAGATCTTTTCACCCGAAGCCAGAGAGTTATACATCAGAGGCACCGCTTTATTCAGGGCGACGGTAAACTTGAACGGTTTGTGAATGCGTTGACCCGAAGGCTGGCCCGACTGTGGATCTGTCGGGACTGTGACTATGTGGTCGAATTCCTGAACCAGCATCTCATCTTCGTGGCCTTCAACGAAAATGTCACCGACTGAATCGGCAGTGAAAGCTCCTGCAGTAATGTGCCCTTGGGTCTGACCCTTGATGGAGATATAACATGGAGTTGGCATGGTTATTCCTTAAGTTAAAAATTATTTTTAAGTTCATTTGTTGTGGCCACGGCCTGATAAAGAGCAAACACTATGCCAATAAAGTAACCTATTGAATTAAAAAGCATAGATAGGAAATGATATTTTATCTGGGCAATATATGGCCCAGCGCTGAGCAAGATCTTGCCCAGCGGGCAATAAGTGGCCCAGCTTTTATGTTAAGTCTTATCTGGTAAACGAAGGAGGCATGTATTTAGCTGGTAAACACCTTTGAGTGATTGGTGATCTTTTGTTAATCTCTGTAACCATAGAGGAATAAACCACTAAGGTTAGGCGTTACATGAGAAAAACTTTACTAGCAACGGCGTTATCGGCCGCTATTTTTGCCCCGTCAGTAGCGGCAATCGAAATTTATAAAGATGACAAGAACGCAGTGGAGATTGGTGGATTCATTGACGCACGTGTCATCAATACTCAAGGCGCTACAGAAGTCGTTAACGGCGCGTCACGGATTAACTTTGGTTTCACTCGTGAAATGAGTGATGGTTGGAAAGCGTTTACTAAGCTGGAGTGGGGTGTTAACCCATTTGGTAACAGTGAGATTGTTTATAGCAGTGAAAGTAACTTCGAGTCTAAGAGCGGAGACTTTTTAAATAACCGTCTTGGTTATGTCGGTATTGGCCATGATACGTACGGTACTTTAAGCATAGGTAAACAGTGGGGCGCCTGGTACGACGTTGTTTATAACACTAACTATGGTTTCGTATGGGACGGTAACGCGGCGGGTGTCTATACCTATAATAAGGCCGATGGTGCGATAAATGGTACAGGCCGCGGTGATAAGGTGGTTCAATACCGTAATAGTTTCGGTGATGTGAGTTTCGCACTTCAAGCTCAGTTAAAACACGATATTTTTTATACCTGTGAGGCAACACAAGGCCTTAGCACTGATTGTGAAGAACGTTGGAAGGCTAATGAAGAGTCACAAGAGGTTCATTATGATTACACTTACGGTGGTGCTATCACATATCTGGCTACAGATAAGCTCACGTTAACCGCTGGTGTTAACCGTGGTGAGTTTGAAGTGGCTTTTAATACCGGTGAAATGATCACTGCAACCGATCTTATTTATGGTGTCGGCGCCACCTGGGGAGGCTTCGATAACCAGGGCTTCTATGCAGCCGCAAACTTCAACAAGAATGAAAATCACGATACCGATAACCTAGGCCGTCTAATTAAAGACTCTTATGGTATCGAATCTCTGTTCTCATATAAGTTTGATAATGGCCTACGCCCATTTATCTCCTATAACATCTTAGATGCGGGTAGCGATTACGTTATTCAGCCAAATAGTGCAGATCCTAAAGATGTGTTTAAGCGTCAGTTCGTCGTTGCTGGCTTGCACTACGTTTGGGATGTGAACACAGTGCTGTATGTAGAAGCCCGTAAAGATTTTAGTGATTTTACCAGTGCAGACAAGGAGCAAGAGGCGAAAATGTCTATCTCGGAAGATGATGGCGTAGCCGTAGGTATCAGATACACGCTTTAAACACTGACCTTGTGAATCGACAAGCTAGTAAGCGATTGTAAGCATATAAATATGCCGAAAATGTTGGGAACATTTTCGGCATTTTTTATGTGGAAAATGTCTCAGAAGTGCGAGTAATTAGGCGCTAGTACCTAGAAACTCGAGCCTTCTTTTTTGGCCTTCCTTGTACCCATAAATATATTCCCGATATCGCCATGACGATCAACGAGAGTGCCACCAGGTCCATAAACCAGGGGCCGAATGAGCCGAAGAAGCGTCCGCTATGAATGTCTAATATCACACGTTCCCAGGTGAGGTGACTCGAGCGGGCCAGTAAAGAGATAGTATCCGATTCAGCTTGAGCGGCTGGCGTATCCAGGGCCTGTGACCAGAGGATTGGTGCAAATGGCATGGCCTTGGTCCATTCGATAAGGTCATCATCTGCCATAAAGTAGCCACCTTGCGTCTTTAGCCAAATTTGGCCATCGAAACCTATGGCTTCTATGCCTCTGGGTAAGCCCATGGAGGCATCTTGTTTTTCCATAAGCTCGCCATCCTGTGACACCATGTAGAGATTATTCGAATCGACGGCGAGTATCATCTTGCCTACAGTTATCATGCCTTTAATGGGTGAGTCGGCTTCGACGGCTAGCCGATGTTGTATCCAGACTAAGTTGTCAGAGCTGGCAAGACTGAGGGGCAGGGCCTGATAGATAACAAGCTTGTTTGGTGGGGTGATACCATAATAGTCCAATAGCCAGGCTTGTTGCACGGGAGCTGAATCTATGGATAGATGATTGCTATGGTTGATAACAACGCCGGTAATGGCCATTAGCATGATGAACAGGGCACAGAAAATGCCTAATCGTCTATGCCAGGGGCGAAGTTGTTTGGCTAACTTTTTTCCTAGCCTTTTGGTGTGGCTTTTCTGTTTTTGACTATTGTTTCGATTACTGTGATGCTTTTGAGTCATTCTTATTGTCTTAATCGTTTGTCGTTGGCCCAGCCTCCTGCATCACAGCCAAACTTTTAGCTTAACTTTTGGTGACGTGGGCATCTAACCATAATGCGATGCGAGACAGTTTAGTCAAGGCTCTGACTGACAGAGTCGCACCAGTGATGCCATCTATGTGCTGATTTAATTTTAGATCGTCCTTTAGTTTGGCGGATTTAAATTGATCAGTAAAGAAATCATGCCTGACTTCATCGCCTCGGCTCTCTCTGTAAACCAGTACCTTAGTTTGGGCGATTGCCTGATCTTTAATATGAATACCCACGGTGATGGGGGATTCTTTACCTATCTCTTCTAAAATCCAAACAGTTTCAGACTCTTGTTGCCAATACCTTAAGCGCATCTTCTTGAATCTATGTGACAGGATCTCTTCGATAACATCCTGTGCCTCATCGTCTATCCAGAAGACTTTTGCCTTGGGGGTAGGGGCGTTGAAGGCCTGGCTGATGAAGTCATCTGGTTCCTGATAAACGCCGCGAGCTTGAGCCGATTGACTGAAGGATAAGCTAACAATGAATGAGAAAGCTAAGAGGCAAAGAGAGGTTAACTTCATATTAGACTCGGATGCGAGAGAAGGAAATGACTAAAACTAGTTAAAATATAGATGAGTGCCCGATAAAGGGCACTCATAATTGCGCTCATTGACTAATGAGTGCTTGTCTTGGTTCTACTATTTAGAACTGGTAACCTACACCTAGGTTGAAGCCGTCAGAATCTTTAGCGCCGCCAACTTTCTCGTAGTCAGCCTTGAACACGACGTTTTCGTGTAACCAGTAGTTCACGCCGACATTAGTCTGAGTGATCTTAGTGTCGTCGTTGTTACCGGCATTGTTGTCATACTCGTTGTAACGCGCGAAGATACCGAAGCTTTCGTTGAAGCGGTAAGCTGGTTCAATGTACCAACCATTCTGATCGTCACGACCTAAGGCTTCAGCTTCTTTGCCATCGATATCCCACTGAGCATAAAGGGCTTTAACTGTAAAATCTTGAATGCTGTAGATAGCGTGTGCAGTAAGCATGACTGCAGAAGCAGTATCAACACCGCCAGCGCCCTGAGTTAAATCTGACTGGTACTGAGCGGTAGCTGCAAGCTCTAGACCTGGAACCGCAGTGTATTTTACGCGTGCAGTGTAAGCCAGATCATCAGCTTTTGCCTTAGATACTTTTTGACGTCCGCCGCGAATGCTATATGTCTCATCAACATATAGACCTGAAGTGATAGCACCGTCGAATGCAAGACCTGGAGCTGCTTTAACATTAAGGGCAGCACCGGCTTCCCACCAAGTTGCAGGAAGAATATTTTTTTCAACTGGGTTACGCTCAACACCGTAGAATGCTGGTGGCTCGTGAGTCTCGTTGATGATACCCACTGGCATCAGGAACAAACCCGCTTTACCGGTTAGCATTTGGTTGAAATCATGCTCGATGTAAGCCTGCTCCAGCTCAACTTCACCTTTCTTGCCCTCACCCGAAATTGAGTGCTCAACTTCTAATTCAGAGAAGAAACGTGTGCTTTCGCTGAACTCATGGCCGACGAATAGCACGAAACGGTGGAAGTCTATCGCTTTCTTATCTTTGCCTGACTGGTTATCTGTGATGTTGTTGTAGTGAAGTTCACCATAACCACCAAGTGTTGTGGCACTCTTTGACTCTGCTGTCGCTTCTACTACGTCGGCTGTCTTCTCGACGCGCTGCTCGGTTGCATCTAGGCGTCTTTCAAGATCTTTCAGTACTTTCTGTTGTTGCTCAATGACTTTACGTAGCTCTTGAGTCTCATCAGATGCAAATGCAGTCTGAGAGGCTAAAATGCCAAACAAAGCGCTAGCAATTATGGTCTTCTTCATCATTCTCTTCCCTGTTGTTATTAAAGGGTTATTAAATTTGGGGCGATTCTATGTAACTGATTTCAATAATGCAAACTATTATCATTTGGTTTTTGATAAAGATCAACAAACGTAAAGAAATAGTAAATAGTGTAGATGAGGGGTTAAAACTTACTGGAGGGTATATTTTCTTTTAAATTAGTATGATGGCAAGAAAAAGAAATAAAAAAGGTGAGCCAATGGCTCACCTTTTTTAAAGTGTAAATTTTATTCGTCTTTAGTGGTAAATCGGTGTTATTGACACTCTAAATTCACATATAAGAATAATATCTAAGGTATAACCATATAAACCAGCTGGATATGGCCTTATCTATCTAGATTAAAATTTGTAAGAGTAACCCACTGTGACAGTCATCGGCTTACCCGCAAAGTTTGAACCGTGGATCTTGGTGGTCACATACTCAGTGTCAAATAGGTTTTCTGCGGTTAGGTACACCTCTTGTGCGTCAGAGATGAAATAACGTCCCGATAGGTCGACTATGGTTTTGGCTTCGATAAGATTTTCTTGAGCTATCTCGCCTTGACCCGCCACGGTTCTTACCTCATCGGTATAACGTGCCGCCAATGTTAGCTCCCAGCTGTCGGCTTTGACGCCTGCCGATGCAAATAACATATTTTCGGGTAGGTAAGGCAGTTTGTAGCCTTCCTCGACTCTGCCCCATGGATCGAAATCCGATTCGAAGCTGTTAGCAAATTCGGCACTGGTGTAAGTGTAGGCGAGTTTCACCGGGAAATTAATGTCACCTTCGTTGTTGAAGTTATAGGCCAAGCTAAACTCGAGCCCTTTAACATCGACTTCACCGCCGTTGTATTGATTGCCAATACTGTCATCATCACAGCCTTTCGAAGCTGAGCAGTCTCCGTGCATGTTGCTGTAATCACTGTAGAAGAAGATGGCTTCAGAAGTTAATGCACCGGCGTTATAACGTGCACCAGCCTCATAATTCCAGCTTTCCTCTTCCTGGCGTTCGGCGTTACCCGGAGCGGCAGGTGCAAAGCCTTTCTGCACGCCGGCTAAGACTAGCCATTCGCTGTTGATCTGGTAAGTAGCAGAAAGTGACGGCAACCAGGCCGAAAAGCTGTTACTGATATCTGTATCTGGCTCGCCATCACGGCCTGGATTTGTCTTGCCCCAGTCGATGCGTCTGGTTGTGACATCTTCGTAGCGAACGCCGGCTGTGATGTTGAAGTCTCCGAGTTGGATCTTGTCTTGAACATATAGGGCTAAGGCTTCGGCGCTATCTACGCGGTTGGAATCTGTACCTGGTACGCCAGCTTCAGTCATAACCATGACCTGATCGGAACCCATAAAATAGGTATCCACCCACTGGTATCTATCCATCTCGTCTTCGTGGTAACGGGCGCCGAAAGACAGATCGTGATTGCCTAAGTACCAGTTAAGCTCAGTTTGAATCCCCTGGGAGATGTAGGCTCGGTTATTGGCTTTGACGTCGACATCAAGACCGTCGGATGTTGGGTTTTTATCGAAATCTGCCGCAATTTGAGTGCCGTCACCGCTGATGCTCTTTCCATCGATCTTACTGGTCTTATACCAGTTACGCTTAAAGTCGTTATGGTAAACCGTAGTGCCTAAGGTCAGGTTATCGCTAAAGTCTATGATGTGGTTAATCTGGATCTGTGTGTGTTCTGTCTCCATCACATCTTTTTGTGATGCCGAGTAGCGGCTATATGGATTAGCCGCAAAATCTTCATCTGTGAGCCCCATATAGGTCTCATTTGAGGTTTCATCTGAATACTTAAGCTTTACTTCCAACACCTGGTCAAATTTTGCATCTTCAGCCGAGTGAATGCTTATCTTAGCCATGGCATCATTTTTCTTAAATCCGGTATCGCCACCGACACCATTGATATCTCTGAAGCCATCGGCCTGATAGCGATAGATGTCTATCACACCGCCGACACGTTCACCTTGGCCGCCTGCATAGGCATGAAGCTTACCGAAACCATCCTGGCCAGCCGCCACATCCAGCTTGCCGGCTAGCTCTTCTTCGGGGATCTGACGTGAAATAAGGTTGATCACTCCACCTGTGGTACGCGGTCCGTATTTAACTGTCGAGCTGCCTTTAAGGATCTCGATAGATTCCATTCTGCCAGAAGTTGGGAAGTAGTAAGCGGCGGGTGATGCGTATGGCGCTGGAGCTGCTAGGACCCCATCTTCCATTATGGTGATCTTCTCGGTGCGGTTCTGCCCCGTGCCGCGCATACCTATATTGGGTCTCAGACCGTAGCCGTCTTCCTCCTGTATATACACGCCCGGTATGCTGGCGAGTGTACGCATGATGTCTGAATACTTGAAGGCATCTAATTCGGCCTCATCGATGAGATGAGCGCTACCCGGTACGGTATTGAGTGGGTTCTTCTTACCGAAGATACTGATCTGCTCGATAGGCGCGATTGTTGCAATTTCTTTGGCTTCTTGTGCAAAAGCCGGAGCGGATAGGGCGGTAAGTAGAGCGGTCGAAATTAGGCTCAAAGACAAGGTTTTAGGCTGCGGCATAAATACTCCATTGCGCAATACAGAAAAAAAACCACCGATTAACTGATATTAGTAATCTTAGTGGGAGTTATTCTCATTTCTTCGCGCATTTTAATGCCTGCGTATTAAAATTAACTTAAGTTGGGTTGTGTTTACACTTGTTAACTAAAGATAAACAAGGGTTAAACAGAGACTAAACTTGGGGAGAGTGTTTGAGTTGGTTTTGAGTTAATTTAAGTCATCGGGTGAGTGTTTTATCGGATCTGATATAATATGTGCTGCTATTTTGTATCTCAACAGATTTATAGAGTGAATATGTTCTTAACACCTTATTTTAAAAAAGAAAATCAAACCATTACAGTGCTTGCCGAGCAGGCCAGTGATTTCGCAAAAGGCGTGGCTCAGGACTTTAACCCTATCCACAGCGTAGGGGCCAAGCGTTTCTGTGTGCCGGGGGATCTTCTTTTTTCATTGGTGTTAGGTGAGTATGGCTTGAGTCAGAAAATGACGTTTAACTTTGCCGGCATGGTCGGAGCAGGCGTTGAGCTGCAATTTCCCGAAACTGCCGAGCAGCAACTTGAGATCCGTGATGACAAGGACAAGTTGTATCTGAAAGTCGAACGCCTGGGAGATGTGAGACATTGTCAGACTCAGATAGAGTCATTTATTCGCAGTTATGTTGCTTTCTCTGGTCACAACTTCACCCATGTTTTAGTGCCCATGATGGAACAGCATCAGGTGATGATTAATCCGGCCCGCCCTTTAGTGATCTATGAGAGCATGTCTTTCGATTTGACTACCTTGGATTTCGAACAAGTGACTCTGTCATTGGTTGAACAAGCGCTTAAGATTGACGGTAAACGAGGAGATGTGACCCTTAAGTTTGAGCTGCATAGTGGTGATAAACTTGTAGGAACCGGCATTAAGACATTAGTGATGAGCGGTTTACGTCCCTATGATGCCGAGTTAGTCAAAGGCATGGTCGGCAATTACGAAAGCTATCGTACTGAGTTCGAGCAAGCTTAATTTTTAGTTATAGCTAATCTAAGTATAACTTTGCTAGTCATTATTTTAGAGTGCGGGTATCCAGTATTCGCACCTTATATTCAATAAATCATCACATCTTCTCGGTTGGTCAAGAAATCTACGTTCAACTTGTGGATGATAAAAGTGTGATCTGGCTACTTGTCTGCTTTATCTCATTAATGCATGCTGTGCCACCGCTAAAATAGCAGATAATATCAATCTCTATTTTGGCAATCCGTTCGGATGAAGGTAGCAGGAGAGTGGGGAATAGCCCCCACACCGACGAGGCAAGTTTAGTTTATTGAAAAATGACTGAACCACTCTTTCAGGTGCCAATTACGATTGGCGTGGACTGTTACTGGACGAGCCTCTGGAGAGATCGCAAATAGCTTTTATTTTATAAGGTTATCATGCGGCGCCGAAGGCGAAAGTGCCTAAGTTATCTACCCACTTAGACGCGAAACGCTCAGGCAAAAGGACAGAGGAGAGGATGACTGCATAGCCCTGTCGTTTGTCTCTATGAGAGTTAATTAGCACATGCTAATCTATTATCAGTGTTGCGTCCGGCTGCGGCGCGTTACAGCCATTTCTTGTTCACTTCCGTTTATTAATTTAGTTGTTTAATAATCGAGAATAGCAATGAATTTTGAATCACTTCTAGTTGAAATTAATGCCCTGGTTTGGGGGCCTATTACTTTGTGTTTATTAGTCGGTACAGGTTTATACCTCACCATCAGACTGAGACTTATCCAGGTGCTCTATCTGCCTCTTGCCTTGAAGCTTCTGTTTAAACCTGCCAGCGGAAAAGGAGATCTCTCCTCCTTCGCAGCGCTCTGTACCGCGTTATCAGCCACTATTGGTACTGGGAATATTGTTGGTGTCGCCACCGCGATTAAAATTGGTGGTCCGGGAGCTCTGTTTTGGATGTGGTTAGCGGCATTTTTCGGAATGGCAACCAAGTATGCCGAATGTATGCTCGCTGTTAAATACCGCACTACAGATGCAAGAGGTCGGATTGCTGGCGGCCCTATGTACTACATTGAGCGCGGTTTAGGACTTAGCTGGATGGCAAAAGTTTTCGCCATCTTCGGTGTAGCAGTAGCTTTTTTTGGCATAGGTACATTCGCCCAAGTTAACGCCATTAGTGATGCCATGACCATCGCCTTCGATGTACCTACTTGGGTGACAGCCCTTGTATTAACCTTGTTGGTGGCTGCTGTGACATTCGGTGGCGTGACTCGTATTGCCAATGTGGCTAAAAGGTTAGTTCCTAGCATGGCGCTAGCTTATATCATTGCTTGTTTGGGGATTTTGTTTAGTTTTAGTGATCAGATCCTACCGGCATTTGATCTGGTGATTACCTCGGCCTTTACTCCTATCTCTGCCGCAGGCGGCTTTCTGGGGGCTACTGTAGCGCAAGCGCTGCAAATTGGTATTGCCCGTGGGGTATTCTCTAATGAAGCCGGACTCGGTAGCGCGCCTATCGCCGCAGCAGCGGCTAAAACAGATGAACCTGTGGAGCAGGGGCTAGTGAGTATGACCGGCACCTTCTTCGATACCATTATCATCTGTACTATGACGGGTTTAGTGTTGATAATCACAGGCGTCTGGAGCGGTGATGCGGCGGGGGCGGCTATGACCAGCGCGGCCTTTATGGCGGGAAACTCTCCCATTGCCGGTCAATATGTCGTTACCATTGCCTTGGTTTGTTTTGCATTTACCACCATCTTGGGTTGGCACTACTATGGCGAGCGTTGCTGGTATTACCTCGTGGGCGACAGAGGACTTAGACTCTATCAGGGGTTATTTCTATTTCTGATTGCCGTTGGTGCCTTTATCAAGCTGGATCTTATCTGGCTTCTTGCCGATACCGTCAACGGATTAATGGCGCTACCTAATTTGATAGCCATCATTGGGCTTAGGCATGTCGTCTATGGTGAGACCATGAGTTATTTTGCTAAGCGAGATACTAGGGCGCTAGTAGTCTAGTTGAGGCTGATTTGGCCGTGTGGCTAAGACGACGCTACGCTGGTAGGGCTGAGATGATGCTGCGCTGGTAGGGCCGAGATGATGCTGCGCTGGTAGGGTGAGATGATGCTTCGCTGGTGGGGTGAGATGACGCTGCGCTGGTAGGGCTGAGATGACGCAGCGCTAGTTGAGGCTGAGGTGATGCTTCTTTGTAGAACCGGCTTTAGCCTGGAGTATAGTCGATGGATTGAACCTCGGGGCTAAAGCCCCTCCTACGGTGAAGCCCGTCGTCTTTGCTATTCATCCTGAACTCGTTTCAGGATCTCGCTTTTAATCGCCAACTTGTTGGCATCGTCTTTGATTTTCAGACGGAGTCGACATCATAGCTTCAATATCGTCTTGGTACTTATGGCGTAGCAACATCATAGCTTTATCTGGGCGTAGCCCTATCCGTTATTCAAAATTAATTGCGCTTTACTTAAGCATTTTTTTGATACAAATTAGCGTATGATCCCGCTTCTAAATACTGCAGCTGTTTGCGGGGGACTCCCCGATTGCCAAGCATGTCAGTTTGCTTTATTTTAGACTCTCAAAATTGAAACTGAATAGATTAGATTAGCCTGTTTATATCCCATATAAATCGGCTTTGTGGTGATCTGTTGCCGTCAATAGCGGCAATGTTTGGATAAGGAAAAAGATGTCAAGCTTGAATCGAATTGTGCTGATTAATACACACCTACCTGGCGTAGTTGAACTCGCCCTCGATGGACACACCAATATTTGTGGTACCAACGCCTCTGGCAAGACCACATTACAGCGTTTAGTGCCCGTATTTTATGGTGAGTATCCGAGTCGCGTCGTGCCTTCTACACGAGACAGTTTTGAGCGTTGGTATCTGCCCCATGACTCTAGCTTTATCATCTATGAATATAAGCGTGCCGATGGTCAGCTTAACCAAGCTGTATTGGCATCGGCTGGCGATGGTAAAGGGGTTAATTATCGATTTATCGGTAAAGGTTTTGAGCTTGATGATTATATTAAGACAAAGCATGGCGATAATATTCAATGCTTCACCATGGCTGAACTTGGCCGTGAGATGAAGCGGGCAGGCGTTGCTGTGACCAACTTACTCAACACGCGTGAGTTTAGGGCTATTATCCAAAACGATAGAGCCTTGTTGAGCACGGGGAGTAATCGCACTGAGCTACGCAATTATGCGCGTCAGTTCTCCTTGTGTGAATCAGAGTATTCCCTGCGTCATATTGAGAAACTCGCCAAAGCAGTACATTCGAAAGAGGGCAAGATGGAGACGATCAAATCGATGATCGCCGCTATTTTGGAAGAAGATGGTGTTAACCCGCCTAGTTCGCGCATTAATCCACAGCAAGTTGAATCTTGGATCAAAGAGAGCCAACTTATTCAGGGCTTTGAGCTTATTCGACCAGAATTTGAAAAATTAGAGCAAGAGTTCGACCAACTGCTCAGTACTGAGCAGCGGCTCGCCAGTTTACGTCGTGGTTACAGCAAAGATGAAACCGATGAAATTGAAAGGCAAGAGCATCACCAAGACTTGTCTAAAGCGCTAAATGCAAAGTTAAGAGAGCTAGATGACCATTGGAAAGAGCAGCGTGATGAGCTCAACTTAGACTTGTCGGCTGCAAAGGGTGATGTTGCTAAGTGCGAATATGAACTGGACTCGATAGAAGATCAACATGCCTCTTTTCAAGATGCTGAAATCGAACGAGCTAAGTTGGATCTCGAGCAGCTACCAAGCTGGCGTGGCACACTAGAAAATTTATCTGAACGACATAAATTACAAACCGAAAAGCACCAAGATATTGAGGCGGCTTATAACGCTCGCCGTAGCAAGATTGGTGAAGGGCTTAACCGAGAGTTGGAAAACTTGCATCAAGAGCAGGACAGTTTAAGGGAGTCTCGTGATAAACAGCGTGAACAAGGCCGAGCTGAGTTAGCTTCGTTAGAGAGTCAATGGCGTGAGGCCACTGACAAAGGGCAGTCTACATTCAGTGAGCAAGGGTATCAACTTAAGCTGTCAGCTGCAGAGCTAAAAGTGCGGGTGGATAGCGTAACTTACTTGGAAGAGGAAAAGCTGGCGCTAGCTATTTTCGATGAGCGAATTACCCGTGCAGATGAAGAGCAAGAAGCGTGTAATGCCAAGGTGGATCGTTTTACTACTGAAGATCGCAAGCTTCGCGCCAAACGCGATCAAGCCAATGAAAGCCTACGAGTAACTGGTATTCGTGTCACTGAACGTCAAAGTGAGCTCGAAGAGCTGCATCATATACTGTTCCCTCAGTCACACACCTTGTTGGAGTTTTTACGCAAAGAAGCTAATGGTTGGGAAAATACCCTCGGCAAGGTGATCAATTCAGAATTGCTGCATCGCAGTGATCTGCACCCCGTTATTTCAGGGGAAAACCTCGAAGCACTTTACGGTATAGCGTTAGATCTCAAAGCGATCGATTCACCAGAGTATGCAGCGTCTGAGCAAGAGCTACGGATCAAGCATGCCAACGCCGAAGAGTTGCTCGTCAGTGCTAAAGAGCTACAAACTGAAGCCGAAGGGCACCTGGTTGCGGTCAATGCTGAACTAGATATTATGGCCAGAGAGCTTACTTTCTCTCGTACAGCCTATAAAAATAGCCGCGATGATCTGCGTCGTTTATTTGATGATAAACGTGCAGAGCAGGAGAAGATTCAGCTTGCCTTGAACGAGCGGAAGTCGGTTTCACAAAAGCAGTTAGCACGACTTGATAATGAGTTAAAACAGTTAAAGCAACAACAGCAAGAGTGGCTGGAAGCACAAAAAGAGCAAGCGTTGGAAGCGCGCATGGAGAAAAATGCCTACTGGCAAGAGGTCGTTGGTGCGCTTGATAACCAATTAGGCCAGATTAAAGCCAATATTCAAAATAGGCGAGACCATGCTAAGAGTGAACAAAAAGCGTGTGAGCTGTGGTATAAAAATGAACTCAAATCTCGTGGGATTGATGAAGCTACAATCGTTGCACTTAAAACCGAAATTCGCACACTTGAAGCTAATATCAGTAAATCAGAGCAGCGTCGTAGCGAAGTGTTGCGTTATGATGATTGGTATCAACATACTTGGCTAAAGCGCAAGCCTAAGCTGCAAACAGAGCTGAGTACGGTTAAGCAAGCCACATTAGCATTGGAGCAGCAACTTAAATCTAAATCAAATGAGGTTAAGGCACAGCGTAGCGAGCTCGATGCTAAGCGTAAATCCTCTGATGCCGTGCAAGTTGAAGCCTCTGAGAATTTAACTAAGCTGCGAAGTGTGATGCGCAAACTCACAGAGCTAAAGCTTCCTGCCAATAATGAAGATGCCCAAGGGGGATTGAGTGAGCGCTTACGTCAAGGCGAAGATCAGCTGTTAAAGCGTGACTCATTACTAGGATCTGTGAAGCAATATGTGGAGCATTTTGATTCTGTTATTGCCAGTAAGTCTGGATCGAGTCTGTCAGAGACCTGGGAGCGTGCACGGGAAGAGTCGAGCTTTGTTAATGACAAAGGTATTAAGATCCTCGACTACCGCAAACTGGTCCCGCAACTGGAACAATTGCTCAATGTGATGGTGCCGCAATCTATGATGGCACTGAGAGAGCAAGGCCGTATCTTCGGCGTTGACTTGACTGCTTACTATGATGTGCTTGCCGACATAGATCGCCGTATTGCCACCCAAAGTGCACGCATCACCCGAGAGGTTGGCGAGGAGTTGTTCCTCGATGGTGTTTCTGAGTCTGCCGTTAAGATCCGCTCGCGTATTAGTGAACTTGAATTTTGGCCTGAGCTAGAAGCATTTGTCAAAGCGTTCCGTCAGTGGAAGGCTGATGGCTTTAGTGAGCTTCCGGGTGAGGATTACACTAACAGTATGCGTCGTGCTATCGACATCATAGGTCGCGCCGCGTTATCTGGTGGTATATCAAAACTGCTTGAAATTGAACTGCGCTTAAAAGAGGGTAATAGTGACCTTATTATCCGTACCGATAGACAGTTAAATGAATCCTCAAGCCACGGTATGGCTTACCTTATTCTGTGTAAGTTCCTGTTGGCCTTCACACGCCTATTACGCGGACGTGCTGATGTCACTATACATTGGCCCATAGATGAACTTGGGACCTTACACCACAGTAATGTGAAGAAGATATTCGATGCCTGCGAAAACAACAATATTTCTGTGTTGGGCGCCTTCCCTAATCCCGAGTCTGAGGTACTTAGCTTGTTTGCCAATCGCTATATCATTAATAAGCAGACTAAAAAATTGCAGGTTGTTAAACCACAAATTAATCCTATCGCCGAAAAACTTAGCAAGCGACTTACTCAGGAGGCGGTGTAATGAGTCAAGTAACCGAAACCACGTTAGTGGGTACGAGTGCGCTAATTGAGCGTTTATTAAAAGGTCAGTTTATCTGCCACACCACAGATGAAGATGGTTGGCGAGCTTTGAAAAATCCCGATACCCGTGAGCGAGTCGAGACTTATTTGAATCAGATTAATCGCACTATCGGATCGGCGGGTGAGGGCGAAGTCTTCTTCTGTGGTTATCAGCAGTTGGGTGACAACGAACGTAAGGTGATCTCGTCTCAGTTTAAAGATATTTGTAATGCGCTTATTCCGCTGGTGGAGTGGCTGGTTTTAGTGCAAGAGGGCAGCGGCCAAGACGCCCCTTTGTCTGAAGGTATCGCAGTGCGACTCACTGAGTTGCAGACCCGTATTGAAGACACTCCAGCTTTTCGTGAGCAACTGGCCAAAATAAGTCATTACCGACTCTTTGGATCAAGCAGTAGTAATGTTGATGCACAGATTAAACTGGTCTTTAAGCGTTTAGTGGAGCTGGGTTACTTAATTAAACCTAATGTTGAAAAGCAGATCTTTATCGCCACCGGTAAGCTCGATTATCTCTACGAAGTTATTCGTTTTATCGATGAAACCGAAGGTTTGAGCTTAGAGGCACAAGCCGAAACCGCAACCCAGAGGGATCTGGTTTAATATGAGTAATAACTTACATCAGGCTGGGGTTAAATTACTCAAACAGCTTGGCAGGCATGCAGAGCTGGTGATGGATGTTTATTTATCAGGCTCTGTATCGGAAGATGAGACCAATGCTGCAGCCATAGAGAAACTGCGTAAAAGTGATATTTTATGGCGTCCGGAAGCTGAGCAAGAGTTAAGGCTAAAGCGTTCGGTACGTGCACTGCTTGAAGAGGCATTGAGCGATGAGCGTAATCGCCAAATCGACTCGAATGTGGGTAGCTCATTGGCCAGTATTAAAACCTTAGCCGCGCATTATAAAGAGGCGCGTCATAATATTGATTATGCAGCCTCCGAGGCTTATCTCGCTGATTTAAGCGAGCATGTGTATAGTTTTGCAGACGGACTACGATATTCGATTCGTGTGCTCTGGAGTCGTATTAACAACGAATTTGGTTATGTCGGAACGATTAATGCCAAAATTCGCGAGAATGAATTAGCACAGAGTCAGGTGACTGAGTTACTCAATGGATTGGAGATGTTCCAATTTAGTGAGTTGGGTGAGATTGCCGGTGATATTCGTGAGCTAAGAAAACTCTTGGTTACAACACTACAGGAAACCTTGAGCGATTGTACTCAGGAATTAAGCGTGGTGCAGGGGCGCTTGCTTGAGCTGTTAGGCCGGTTCCGTCAAATTCGTGGCCGCACACGCCTGCTTAAAGGCTGGTTGCTCTATACCGACCTTCATCCTGACTATAGCCCAGCCGATCATGTTAGCCATAAGCAATTACCCGTGTTGTTTAATTGTGCCGAGGCCCTGCTTGCTCCCGCATCTGTCGACGTACATAGCACCTTATATGAACCTGAGCTGTTTGACATCGTATCGAGCATTAAGCGTATCGACAGGCTTCATGCTGGGCTAACCCACGTTGAACAAGATATAACACTGTCGCTAAGCCAAGCCGAAGACTTCGATATTCCCGATAACCCACTCAAGCTCGCCGTTGATGAGTATTTTTGTGCTGTGATTGATTCTGGCAAGAGCCAATCAGCACTCGAGTATTTAGATGAGCAAGCACTGGAATGGGATCGGGAAAGTTGGCTGTATCAGGTCATTTGCGGTTATGAAGGACTACCAGAAGAGCATAGACAATATTTCGAACTCGAAGCGATAGGTGAGCCTGATCCTGTGTACAGCGGTAACTTTGTTATTCGAGATGTTGAGCTGTGGCTCGCTTAACTAAAATTCATGTTAATTTAATTAGCAATGCGCTGAGAAAGCGCAGCGCTAAGGTGCCTTATAACCCAAATTGGCAAAAGATTTTTTCTGAGCTTGAAGTCGGCAGCCTGGATGAATCAGCACGGAGTTTACTGTTTAGCAAAGCGCAACTGCATCAGCTTAATGAGATGTCAGCAGCTTACTTTGGTGGGGAACTGCTGACGACCTCTTTTGAAGGGACTCGCGCAGAAGTCGCACAACATAGTCGCTTTGAAAAGTTGGCGACGATCACTCCAGATGAACAGTATGTGCTGATCAAGCCTCAACCTTTCTACACTGGAATAAGTGCTGAGTGTTCGCTTAGAGTCCCGTTGGGTGAAATAACCAAGTTACTAGAGTCACAAGCTCAAACTATGACTCATATCGTCATAGTGGAGAACCTTGATGTATTTGACTGTTGGGATGGCTTCTCAGTTGAAGCCGCACTAAAACACGCTCTAGTGGTGTACCGTGGCCATAACTCCTTAGCCAAAGGCGTTAAAGGCTTGCTGCAGCGATTACCCAATAGGATTGAGGTCGTTGCGTTTGTCGATGTCGATCCCGCAGGGATCCAAATTGCGCTAACAACACCTAATGTCACCCAGATTTTAGCCCCTGATATTCAAGAACTTTCATTGATCATAAAGTCATCTAGCTCAAGCGAAGATTTTGATATGCAGCATCAGCAAGTCAAATATATGCAACAGCATCAGGATGGTTGGCAAGTGATTCAGCAGTTTATCATCCAACAAAAAATAAGCATTAAACAGCAACATCTACTTGCTTTTAAACTTCCTTTGATAATGCACAACAGGACCTCTAAGTACAAGCCTTCTACTAGCTAACTTAAAATATAACTATCGAATATTAGTCGTCACTGCAGTAGCTTTAACTGCTTTTATTTTGACCGATACTTATAATAATCATCTTTAACTTTACACCTGTTTAGTTTAACTGTTTGCTTTATGCTCATTTACAGGTCAAGTATTCTATCTTTACACTTGTATGCGGTCCAATGAACTGCCCTTGTCGCTGTAGCGTTTTGTTTTGTGTTAACTGTTTGGTGGTAATGTAAGTTTTTGGATTCGCGTATGTGGTTTGTTTTTCTTTATGTGTAAGTCATCATGGTAACTATATCTAGAGTTGCTTTTTTGTAACTTTATTACCTTGCTCGAATATGGTTGAAATTGTATCCAGCATGATTCACTATCTGTCCCCACAAGTGGGATAGAACCCCAAAATATAAGCATCGACATAGGTGCAAATTAATAAAAGCATACATAAAAGATATGCTGAATCGAAGGCAGGTATATGACTAAATCACTTTCATCACGGATCTTTATTGGTCTGTTTTCCGGATTAATTTTCGGTTCAATAATTCAATATCTTCTTGGGGATGTGAGTTTCTTCTCCGGCACTGTGGTCGAGATATCTTCTGGCGTGGGAACTATGTTCGTCAGCATGATCATGATGCTGGTCGTTCCTTTGGTGTTCGTCAGCATAGTATGTGGCGTTCTCGAACTAAACGACCTGAAAAGCTTCGGTCGTCTGGGTGGTAAGACATTCGGCTTCTATATTATCAACACCTTAGTGGCTATTTTTGCGGCTTTAGCCGTGGCACTATTGATTCAGCCAGGTTTAGGTGTCGACATGTCCGGCGGCACTGGCGCGACAATCACAGCCACCGAATTGCCAAATCTGGTTGAGCTAATCGTTAATATTGTGCCTAGTAACCCGGTTGCTGCGTTTAGTTCGGGTAACATGTTACAAGTGATATTCATGGCCTTACTTGTGGGCGGCGTACTCAAGTCTTTAGGCAATGCAGCTCCCTTATTGGTTCAAGGGTTCCAGGAAGGTAATAAGCTGATGATGAAGCTGATCACTGTCGTGATGCAGCTGGCTCCAATCGGTGTTTTCGCCCTGATGCTGAAGCTAGGTGCAACCTTAGAGGCGGAGATTTTTCTCAGTGTCGTCGAGTATCTGGTTGTCATCTTAGGCTTGTTATTGTTGTGGATTTTCGTGGTTTACCCTATGGCCGTTGGTGCATTCACTTCGGTCTCGGCTAAAGAGTTTCGCACTAAGACGCGTGAGCAGATCTTGTTTTCACTCTCTACGGCGAGTTCAAATGCAACGATACCTGTGACCATGCGCACCTTGACTGAGAAGCTAGGTGTTAAATCTTCCATCGCAGGGTTTGGTGTGCCGCTCGGAGCCACCATGAACATGGGGGCGTGTCTATTTATATAACCATAGCAATCTTCTTCGTGGCGAATGCTTTTGGTGCACCAATTGCGATGGAGCAGCTACCTGCGCTGTTATTCAGTATCTTTCTTCTCTCTGTTGGTGCTGGCGGCGTCCCTGGCGGCGGTATGGTGATGATAGGTGTGCTAATTCATCAGATGGGCTTACCAGTCGAGGCTTTTGCCATCGTTGCCGCGTTAGACCGTTTAATCGATATGGTGCTGACTTCGTGTAACGTCGTCGGTGATGCTGCAGTATTAACCATAGTCGATGCGACCGAGCAGGGTTATGAAACCGTCAAGCAAGCCGCCTCGGCTTCTGAGTCTCAGTTACAAGAGACTAAGCAGGTTTAATCGATATAACTTAAATAATTTAAGAAAGCCCATAGACCTAGCTAGTAAAGCAGGTCTATGGGCTTTTTTATTGGGCTGATTTTCGTGCTTCATTGGTATTGAGACAAGATCTTGTCATAGCGACTCTGACTACCTTCAACCTGAGGGCGTTTAAGCTTGTCGATTGCATCTTGGAAGCTTGCGACGAGTTTAGGATCTGTGTCTTTGCTAAAAGCATAGAAGAGCTCGCTTTCCTTAAGGGTAAAAACAGATGTAAACCGATTATTGGGTAAGCTTGAATTTGCGATATACCAACGAGCGACGTTTTCTTCGTAGGCCCAAAGTTGTATTCGGCCCTTACTCAGCATTCTAACTAAAGACTCTGCACTATGAGCTTGTCTGATCTGACTGAGTGGAAAGCCACTGGAAAGTAGTAACTGCTCACCAATATCATCTTTTATCGTGCCAATGGAATATTGTGCAAGCTGCTCTATGGATTGAATGTTTATCTGCTCTTCAGTTAACGCGATTAAGACTATTTTTGTGCTTGTTATTGGCCCTGCCCATTGAAAAAGTGGCTCCCGTTCTTGGGTTCTTGTAGTTGAAAACAGTACACGGTTCGAGCCTTTGAGTATCATCTTATAGGCTCTTGGCCAAGGAAAAAGACGGATGTTGAGATCTTGAGGCTTGTGACTTGCCTGCAATAGAGCTGCATTGAGAAGGTCGATTGCAATGCCCTTGAATTCACCGTCTTCTATATAGTTATAGGGAGGGTATGACTCGGTGAGATACTCAAGCTTTGCTAGATCTACGGTATGCTCGGCAAAAGCCATTTGAGAAAAAAAACAATATAGGCAGGCTGACATCCAAAATTTCATAACTGCGTCAGTTAATAAAGTTCTTCGTTAAGTGTAGCAAGTCTATCGCTATTAGATTTACAGCTTTTTTAGAGATGGGTTATTATCTTGTATTAATCTAAGTTCGATTTTGTTATCTAGCTCGTATCAATTTGTCACACCCTGTGGATGAGCTGTAATTTTTGGCGCACTCCCTGTTACCTTAATTACTACTGAGTTAATAAATAAGGTTAGGATGACCGATGAAACTTACTGTTTTTATTCTCTGTGTATTGTTAATTTCCGCATGCTCTTCCAATGATTTATCTCATGCCAGCTGCGATTTTGTTTCTGGGGCTGCGGAAAACGAGCGACAGCGTGAACAGGGCCTAAGTAGTCCTGGGGCGCGTGATATACAGGCTGATAGTAATAAACGAACTCAAGATACCAGTGTCGGCTTTTTCAGCATACTTGCCGGGGCACTTAGCAGGGCATTATCGAGTGACGACGCCGATACACCTTGTTTATAGGCCTGTATATTCGATCTGAGGACCAGTATTTGATGATTGTGCATTAAAAATCATCTTTCTTTCGTCATTCGCCTGCTCAATGCGCTTTGGCTAATACCCAACATTCGGGCCGCGGCAGTCTGGTTGTTGGCGGTGCGGCTCATGGCTTCGTCTATTAAGGCTTGACTCATTTCTGCTAATGTCGGTAACTCTTTTGGGAAACTGATTGAATCTTGCGGTTTAATGACACCGTTATTTCGCTCGTTCATCGCCTCCATAAAGGAGGTAATATTAAGCTGTATACCGTCACTGCGGCTGACTCCGTCAAATACCATGCCCTTAAGTTCATGCAGGTTTCCGGGGAATTCATAATCTGCTAATTGGCTGGCTAAATTTCTCGGCTGCTGTGGCGCCTCTAATCCCATTTCATTTGCTGCTAAGTTGATGAAGTGGTTGATCAGCATAGACAGGTCGAGTTTACGTTCCCTCAATGGTGGCAGTTTTATCTTATGAGTTGTTAGCCTGTAAAGCAGGTCACTGCGAAATTTCCCTTCTCGATTGAGGGCGAGCAGATCATGTTGAGTCGAGGCGATTATCTTACAATTGACCGGGTAGGGGCGGTCACTTCCCACCGGATAGTATTGTTTGTGTTCGATGACATCGACCAGCTTTGCCTGAGCCTCTAAGGGGAGGTCGCCAATCTCATTGAGATAGAGTAAGCCTGTGTGGACATGGTGCAGGGCTCCAGCCTGAGCACTGACCTGACCATCTGCATAGCTGGTGATTTTTCCAAATAATTGCAGCTCAAAGGCATCATAGTTTACTCCTGCAAGTGTGATATTAATAAAGGGTTCATCGGGGCAGGTGAGCTGATGGCAGGATTTAGCAAATTCATCTTTGCCTGTGCCGCTTTCACCACAAATAAGAATGGGCTCAGGGCTCATGGCAACGGCTTCGAGATAACTGAATTGATCCAGCAGTGCAGGTTCGCAGGTGAGAATGTTATTGAATGCTTGGGGCTGAGCTAAGGTACGGCTGAGAAAGCGCTCTTTTATCATCAGATAGTTACGTTCGAGCCCGACGACTTCTAATGCCCTACGTACGGTGCGGGCAAGGTCGTCGACATTATCTGTTTTGATAAAATAGTCATAGGCTCCATTTTTAATACAACGAACGGCAGTATCGACCTCATTGACCCCTGTGACTATGATCACCCGAGTCTTAGGGGACTTACAGCGGATCATTTCCAATAGTTTTTCACCCGAGTGAAAGGGCATGGTTAAATCGAGGAGCACCAGGGCATAATCATTGAGCGACAGCCTGTTATCCACTTGTCGACTGTCGACGCAGGTATCTATTTGGGCTTCGGGAACAAGGCGATTGAGTGTGATGGCTAAGCTTCTGAGCCAGGAAGGTTCATCATCGACCAAGAGGATATTTCTTGCTAACTTCACGTGTCTTGCTCCAATGAGAGTAATTTGAGTGTCTTGATTGAATCAGATACGGATAAAAATTGAATTTTGATACAGGTTCCCTGGCCGAGGCGAGAACTGAACTGCATCTCCGCCATATGCTCCTTGATAATGCGGCTACAAACAGACAGGCCCAATCCGCTGCCGCCACAGGATCGTCGAGTGGTAAAAAATGGCTCTGTGATGCGCTGCAGCGTGGTGCTGTCCATGCCTGTCCCCGTATCCCTGATGGTTAAGCTGACCCCATCTTCCGATGTGCTGGTTTCAATGGAGATGGTGTCACTGTCGGAGTCATCTCCAGTGGCTGGTTTACATGCGTGACAGGCATTTTGGATCAAGTTGATTAATACCTGATGTAGCTGCTGAGCATCACCCATGATCATAGGTGCGGGCTCATTTAACTGAGTGCTGAGCCTGAATATCTTGGTCTGATTAGCCGTTAATCTCAGGGAAACCTTGACCACTTGGTTTAGGTCTAATAACTGATGCTCTGTGGTGATTGTCGGTAAGGCATAGCGTTTGAGATCGTTAACGATACGACTTATTCGCTTAGCCCCTTCCTCTATGCTCAAGCTACTGAGTTGTAGTTCCGTCATGGCGCGATTTGGCTCTAGGCCTGCAATTAACCAGAATGGATTCTGTTTTTGATAAGCATCCGTGGCTTGTTGTAGATCTTTGAGGGCATGATTAAAAAAGGCAATGGAGTGGATGATGATCCCCGTTGGGTTGTTGATCTCGTGTGCGATCCCGGCAGATAACTCTCCCAATGAGGCGAGTCGGCTGGCCTCATCATTGGCTTGTCTGAGGTTATGCTGCTCGGTAGCCTCCTCCAAGAGGATGACGGCTTGATCATTTCCTATGGGGTGGATCTGTATCTGCCAAAATTGAGTGCGATAGGCCATATCGGCTATCAATGATGTTTGGTTATCCAACACTTGGACTAAGGTGCTGTTGAGCTGGAAAGTGTCGCCATGAGTAAAGTGGAGCTCTGAACTGGTCAACAATTCGTTGTTATTATCGTTACTCCAAAGGCGCTTACCTTCACGATTAAATAAGGTGACGCCGTGTGGGATGCCATCGAGTACCGATTGAAACTGTTTAGAAAGGCTGGATATCTGATGTTCAGCGCGCTTTCGTTGAGCCAGCTCAAGGTTGAGGGCTAGGGTCCTTTTATGTAGGCTGCGACTGATGTAGCCGGTAAGCAACATGCCTAATGCCGAGATGACGCTGACTAAGATGGCGAGCCAGAACATTCTTTGCTGAGTATTGGACAAGTCGACCTTCTCGCGGCCTGTGCCAAACCACTTATTCACTAAACGATCGTATTCCCCGGACAGTTTAAGCTGCCTCAATGCATCGTTTATCTCGGCCATGAGCCGGGCATTTTTATGGTTGCTGACAAAATTAAATGCGCCATAGATCAAGGGATCACTCGAACTTCTTATGGATGGGTAGAGAGGTTGCAAGCGTCTGGCAACGAAGTTCTCCGCCAGCACCACATCGACATCTCCTGAGATTAACTGCTGAAAACCGGTTTCGTAGAGATCGACATCGACTCGCTGAAACTCCTGCGCTTGCCCTGAGAGGTACACATCGACGAATGCCCCCTTCTTTATCGCCACACGTTTGCCTATAAGATCGTGCCAGCCGTGGACAAAGGCTTTTCCCTGTAGTGTGTAAGCCTTGGCATGAGTGGCGTAGATGGGATCGGATTGACTGAGTTGCCTGTCTATGGTGATAGGGCTCACGACCGCAATCACATCGATGGGACTGGTGTCGTCATGAACATCTGCTAGCAGTTGTTGAAATGTCTTGCGCCTGACAACAATGCGTTTACCTGTCATCTGGCCGATGCGACTCATTAATTCTAAATGAAATCCCTGATCGACGCCGTTGTTGCGCCACTCCAATGGCGCCGTCTTAGAGTGGACACCAAAAATGATATTCTCATCTGTCTGCCAAGCCTCAACGGTAGTGCTAAACATGGAGCATAGTAGGTAAAGTAGGCCTGTTATAGGGCATAGGTATTTCATGGGCTGAGATTAGCATGAGAAGCTTTGTTGGAACTGTGTCATTAGCCTCGATTCCAGACATTTGTTGCTAACTTTGGTCACTTGTTCGGGGTCTGATTTAGCCTATTACCGCCTTCATCAATAATGTGTGATCTCTGCCTCTATCTCTCATGCAAAATTGCATAACAGGCTGTGAATTTATGCATCCTTGCATGGCGTCAATATGACCCTGTGAAGCGGATTATATTTCTGTTTACTCAGTAAGAGTTTTGCTTGATAGCCAGTAGTCAAAGGCAGAAAATTGACATGAATTAGTGAGTTAATGATATCTGAATTCAATACTTGTTGATTTCAGAAACTATAGATATGAGCTGTTAGCCAGGGCAACGAAGATTGCTAGGTTTAACAGTGAGGAGATATGATGAAAAAGCTGAAAAGTGCAATTTGCCTGGCCACCTTACTGGGCACTGCGGGTTTTGCCGCTAATACTATGGCTGCGGATACGCTTGCCGATTTTCATGGTGAAAACCAAGAGTGTGAAAGCTGCCATACTCCGGATGGCGAGCTATCTAACGATAACCTGAGCTACGAGAACGCCCAGTGCGTATCTTGTCATGGTGCCATGGACGAAGTTGCTCAAGAGACTAAGCATGAGCACTATAATGCACATGACTCTCACTTTCCTGGTGAAACATCCTGTACGACCTGTCACAGTGCTCATGAACAATCAATGGTCTATTGTGACTCTTGTCACAGCTTCGATTTCGATATGCCATATGCGGGTAAGTGGGAGCGTCACGAGCCAAGCATTGCCGAGCTTGCTAAAGATAAGTCTGAGCGTGAAACGGCATTAGCCATGGCGCCACAGGACACAGTCAATGTGGTCGTAGTTGGCTCTGGTGGTGCGGGCTTCTCAGCTTCTGTATCGGCCCATGACAAGGGGGCATCGGTTATCCTCATTGAGAAAGAACCTGTGATTGGTGGTAACGCTAAGCTGGCTGCTGGTGGTATGAATGCCGCATGGACGGATCAACAAAAAGCCAAAGGTATCGAAGATAGCCTTGAGTTAATGACTAAAGACACCATGAAAGGGGGGCGAAATCTTAACGACCCGGCTCTGGTCGATGTGTTGGTTTCTCACTCTAAAGGCTCAGTAGATTGGATGACGGCTATGGGTGCCGACTTGAGCGATGTGGGTCGCATGGGAGGCGCATCGGTTAACCGTACTCACCGGCCTACTGGCGGCGCGGGCGTGGGAGCACATGTGATCCAAGTGCTCTATGATAATGCGGTTAAGCGTGATATTGACATGCGCATGAACACCCGTGGTATCGAAATTCTTAAAGATAATTCCGGTAAGGTGAAAGGCCTGCTGGTTAAAGGTATGTACAAGGGCTACTACTGGATTAAAGCCGACGCAGTTATCCTGGCAACGGGTGGATTTGCTAAGAATAACGAGCGCGTGTCTAAGCTAGATCCTAAGTTAAAAGGATTCGTATCGACTAATCAACCTGGTGCTACAGGTGATGGTATCGATGTCGCGGCTAATGCAGGCGCTGCAATGCAAGATCTACAATACATCCAGGCTCACCCAACCTTGTCCGTTAAAGGTGGTGTGATGGTCACCGAAGCGGTGCGTGGTAACGGTGCTATCTTAGTTAACCGTGAAGGTAAGCGCTTCGTCAATGAGATCACTACCCGTGATAAAGCGGCTGCAGCAATCTTAGAGCAGACAGGCAAGACAGCCTTCTTGATTTTCGATGACTCAGTGCGTAAGTCTCTGAAGAAGATCGATAAGTATATCGGTCTTGGTGTTGTACCGTCTGCTGACTCGCTGGTGAAGCTAGGCAAGTTGGAGAATATTGATGGTAAAGCATTAACCGAAACCGTCGCGCGTTACAACAGTTTAGTGACGAGTGGTAAGGACACTGATTTTGAGCGCCCTAACTTACCTCGCGCACTGAACGAAGGTAACTATTATGCTATCGAAGTGACTCCTGGCGTTCACCACACTATGGGCGGCGTGAAGATAGATACTAAGGCGGAGATCTTAGATGCCAAGAAGCAAGTCATTCCTGGGTTATATGGTGCTGGTGAAGTGACTGGTGGCGTACATGGTGCTAACCGCTTAGGGGGCAATGCTATCTCAGATATAATCACCTTCGGTAGACTCGCCGGCGAAGAGGCGGCTAGCTATTCTAAAAAGAAATAGCTCTAAGACTCTTTATATGAGCTTGTATTTTAGCAAGGGGCAAACTGATTAGACCCCACAGTTTTCCCGTCACCCAAATACCGCTACCCGATAAGGTAGTGGTATTTTTTTATCTCACCTTTAGCGAAATAAACCCAATCTTATATAAAAAGCTCATAAAAAAAGCCGCTAAAGCGACTTTTAATATGTTGCTAGAACCTTTTCTTAAACCTCTGGCTCTTCACTGTAATCGACTTCATGATACTCAAGGCAAGTATCGACTTCGTTAGCTGAGCCTAAGATAACGGCTACGCGCTGGTGAATTTCACCTGGCTCGATATCCATGATGGTTTCATAGCCGGTAGAGGCCTTGCCGCCCGCTTGCTCGACTAAGAATGCCATAGGGTTTGCTTCATACATCAATCTAAGCTTGTATGGCTTCTCAGGGTTCTTGTTGTCGGTAGGGTAAGTGAAGATGCCACCGCGTGACAGTACACGATGCACATCGCCGACCATGGCAGCTATCCAGCGCATGTTGAAGGCTTTCTCTCTCGGACCTATGGTGCCAAGCAAGAGATCGGCAATATAGGTTTGCATTGGAGCTTCCCAGAAACGCTGGTTAGACATGTTGATGGCAAACTCAGCCGTGTCTTTACTGATAGACATGGCTTCTGTCGTTAACAGGTATTCGTTAGTTTCCGGGTTTAAGGTAAATAACTGCACACCTTTACCTGTGGTGAGAGCCAACATAGTCGAAGGACCATATAAGACATAACCCGCAGCGACTTGCTTGCGACCCGCTTGCAAGAAGCTTTTTTCTGTTAGTTCGCCTTTAGGGGCGGGTAGAATCGAGAAGATAGTACCCACTAATGAGTTAATGTCGATATTCGATGAGCCATCCAATGGATCGAAACAGACCAGGTAGTCACCCTTAGCGCCTACCTCGACGATAAAGTCTTCCTCTTCTGATGCCAGGCCACGGACTGTATCGTCTTTATCCAGCGCATCTTTGAGCATATCGTTAGTAATCACATCTAGCTTCTTTTGGGTTTCACCCTGAACATTTTCCTGCTCTGTGGTGCCGAGTACGCCGGCAAGAGCTCCGTGACGGACGGCATGACTGATCTCTTTAGAGGTGTTCGCTAAGGTGTGAATAAGCTGAGTCAAAGAGGCATTGATGCCTTGTGATGTCAGGTTTTGGGCCAAAGTCTGCATGTTATTTCCTATACAAGTCGAGCTGAGCTCGAGTTTGAGATCGGGTCTAATGTGAGTGTTCTTATTTGGCGCGATCATACCTGAGATTGAACTTTTTTTCAGCGTAGGATAGCGGCAAATTATAACTTGGGCAGTGTGTTTCAGTTTTTGCTGACTTTAGTGCACAATGTCAGCGATATTTATGTCGTTTGTTAATGATACCAATCTCATTAGTCGGCATGCGGTAATTACATTTAGATCCAGGACATAATAATGACAATAAAATGGATGACCTCAGTGCTATTGGCGGTGCCTATGATTTTATCAAATACAGCTTGCTCGACAGTCACTAGTACGACTAATGCAGAAAAAGAGCACTCACTCGAGGGAGGCGCTACGCTTCTGAGTATCGAAAGATTATACGCTTCCCCCGCATTGGCAGGCACTAGTCCCAGGGGGCTTAAGCTTTCACCCGACGGTAAAAGAGTGACCTATCTTGCGGGACGTAAAGACGATCAGTATTTTTATGACTTGTGGCAGATGGATGTAGCCAGTGGTAAGCAGTCGATACTACTCGATGCGGATAAGCTCACCATAGGTGAGCTTTCTGATGAAGAGAAGGCAAGGCGAGAGCGCCAACGCATATATGGTCAGGGGATCATGGAGTATTTCTGGTCTGATGATAGCCAGGCCATGCTCATTCCAGCCTCTGGCGTGCTTTACTATTTCTCGGTTGATGATGCCGAAGTAAACTTGCTACCTACGGGTGAAGGCTTTGTCACCGATGCTCGTTTATCTCCTAAGGGAAATTATGTCTCTTTTGTACGAGATCAAAATCTGTTCGTGTTAGAGCTGAAAACCAGCAAGCTAACCGCCATGACTACTGATGGTGGCGGGGCGATAAAAAATGCCATGGCCGAGTTCGTCGCGCAAGAAGAGATGGACCGCATGACTGGCTATTGGTGGTCACCGGATGAGTCGGCCATTGCCTATACCCGTATCGATGAGTCTGGCGTTGAGTTGGTGACTCGTAATGAGATCTATGCTGATGGTATCAAGTTAACCGAGCAAAGATATCCCTATGCGGGTAAGAATAATGTCACGATTAAATTAGTCGTGGTGACACTCGCCGACCAGAAGAAAAGCTGGGTCGATCTTGGTAAAGAGCAAGATATTTATTTGCCCAGAGTTAACTGGTTGCCGGATAGTAAGCGATTATCCTATCAATGGCAGAGCCGAGATCAGCAAACCTTAGATCTCAGAGTGGTATCCCTTGCTCAGATCGATAAATCTAGGGTTTTAGTCGAAGAGCGCAGTGATGCCTGGGTGAATCTAAATAATGATCTGCATTTCTTAAAGCAGCAAGAGAGCTTCATTTGGGCCTCGGAGCGTGATGGTTTCAATCACCTGTATCTGATAGGACTGGATGGCAAGGTGAAAAAGCAGCTGACATCGGGAGACTGGACCGTCGATGAAGTCGAGCTGGTGGATGAGAAAACGGGATGGATCTACTTTACCGGCCGTAAAACTCTGGTTACCGAAAAACATCTTTATCGCGTGCCTTTAAACGGTGGCGACGTCGAGAATATCAGTCAGCGAAGCGGTATGCACTCTCCAGTGTTTGCCGAGAATGAAGCCGTTTATCTGGACTATTTTAGCAGCTTGTCACAACCGCCGCAGATTAGCCTACATGGTGATAAGGGTCAGCAACTCGCTTGGGTAGAAGAGAACGAGGTGAATAAGAGTCACCCTCTCTATCCCTTCTTCGGATTGTGGCAGTTACCTGAGTTTGGTCAGGCTAAAGCAGAAGATGGCCAAGCGCTGCAATATCGTCTGTTTAAACCGACTAATTTTAGCGCCGACAAGCAGTATCCTGTGGTTGTTCGAGTTTACGGTGGCCCCATGCCCAGTTAGTTGTCAACAGTTGGAGCGAGCACGATTACTTCACTCAGTATTTACTCCAGCAAGGTTATATCGTGTTCCAACTCGATAACCGAGGTTCGGCGCACCGAGGGACTCAATTTGAGCATGTGATTTATCAGCACTTAGGCGAAGCGGAAGTTAACGACCAGAAAGCTGGCGTCGATTACCTGCGTACACTTCCCTTTGTTGATGGTGATAACATAGCCTTGTACGGCCATAGCTACGGCGGCTATATGGCCTTGATGGGTTTGTTTAAGGCGCCGGATTACTTTAAGGCTGCCATCTCAGGTGCACCAGTGACTGACTGGGCCCTATATGACACCCATTACACCGAGCGTTATCTGGGCCATCCGCAACAGAATGCCGAAGGCTATGAGGCCAGCAGTGTACTGCCATATGTGAAAGGCTATCAATCTGGCTTGCTGATGTATCACGGCATGGCCGATGACAATGTACTTTTTGAGAACAGTACCAAAGTGTATAAGGCGTTACAGGATGAGGGTAAGCTATTTCAGATGATAGACTATCCGGGGTCAAAGCACTCGATGCGCGGCGAAAAAGTGAGAACGCATTTGTATCGCTCACTGGCCGATTTTCTTGAGAGAGAATTAAAATAAAGCGTTGAAATACAGAGTCGAAATAAGGCTCGAGCTAGAATCTAAGAGCGGTAAGTGGTAAGTAAGAGCTGAGGCTTGAAGGATTCCAGCGCTGTATCGAGGCTTACAGCTTTCTTAGCTCTGTCTTGGGCCTTATAGCTTAAAACTCGAAGCTTTCTTAGCCCTGTCTTGGAACTTACAGCTTACCGCTCTGTTCCAGACATAAACCCCCCCTCTTTGGTCGTCCGTGGCCAGCGGGGATAACTTTTCAGTTATAGGAAGTCCATATATAAAAAAACCAGCCCTTGGGCTGGTTTTTATTGAACAAGTATAAAGCGTTAGCTTTATGCTTCTTCTAAGTTACCGCAGAAACGATAACCTTCACCGTGAATCGTGGCGATGATTTCTGGCGTATCTGGCAAGCTTTCGAAATGCTTACGGATACGACGAATCGTTACGTCAACGGTACGGTCATGTGGCTTAAGCTCGCGGCCTGTCATCTTCATTAGAAGGTCGGCACGGCTAAGGATCTTACCTGGGTTCTCAACAAAGTGCAGCATAGCGCGGAATTCACTACGTGGCAGCTTGTATGGTTCACCTTGTGGGCTAACCAAAGAACGGCTGTTGATTTCAAGGCTCCAACCGTTGAAACGGTAGAACTCAACACTGTTCTTATCTTCGGCTTCTGCACCTGTGCTATTGACGCGAGTCAATAGGTTGCGAGCACGAATAGTCAGTTCACGTGGGTTGAATGGCTTAGTGATGTAATCATCTGCACCAATTTCAAGCCCTAATATTTTGTCAACTTCATTATCTCGGCCCGTTAGGAAGATTAGACCGATATTGTTTATTTCACGAAGTTCACGTGCTAACAGAAGACCGTTTTTGCCAGGAAGGTTGATATCCATAACAACCAAGTTGATCTTATTTTCCTGCATGGCTTTATGCATCTCTGCGCCATCATTGGCTTCAGTTACCACATATCCTTCAGCTTCAAAAATACTTCTTAGCGTGTTACGGGTAACGGCTTCATCTTCAACAATCAGAATGTGCGGGTTTTGCATATTAATTTACCTAATGTGTTCAAATCTATTCTAACCATGAGCGTGTGTTATCAGTGCTAAATACGCTCGATCTTGTCATGCTGACGCTTACTGATCTACGATAGGTGCTTTCAAATTGGCTGAAACAGCAACACACTTCTTTGATTAGTAAAGTATGCGTATCTCAATAAATGGGAACGCGAACTGTATTCACTTCGATAAACAATAGTAGGGTTAGTTCCCTACATTAATAAATATTTATGAAGTTTAAATGCGAAACTAAGCACTGGTCGCATTTTATACAGAAATCTGGTTGGCTTTAAGTTCTATGCCAGTTCCACTTTTAACCAAATGCATCATACTAATAAATGATGCAGAACCAACCGACTGGATCTATTGTACTCGTTTTAGGCAATTGTTAACAAATGAAATGTTAACAAATTTCCTTGTGGATTTGATCTGTGTCACACTTTTATTGTTAACCTATTGATATTTAAGTGTCTTGAAAAATTACTTTTAGTGATCTACATCACGCCTCTATGAAGATATACTAAATTTGCTATAATAATTTCAATCAAATTGAGGGATATGGTCAAGATGATAGAGTCAAATAAGCGATTGTGGCAGTACTATCAAGAAACTGAATTTCTGTTTACCCAAACGTTATCTTCTCAGTTATCTTTTGCAATTATCACGGCCCATAACCCTAAGGGTCAGATCCTCACCTCTTGTCAAAATCGACTCTTAGATAGGCAACTACTGCTCGCGATAGAGAAATTTAACAGACCCTATCGTGCCGTTGTGGGGGCTTCTCGTGATCGCACTCATATGGAAAAAAGCTGGGCAGTCGCTATCGATAAGCTCAGCGCGGCGCATCTGGGATTGAAATTTAAGCAAAATGCTATCTATTTCGTTGATAATAACCAGTTAGCCTTAGTTCCCTGTCTGTTCTCTCAAACTGAGCATCAAAAAGAGCTCATCATCGGCGACTTCTCTAAGCGGGTTAGCTTAGTGAGTGAGCTGCCAGATTTGGATTATTAGCTTAAATCGAGAACTAACTTCCCTGTGATTGTCGAATAAATTGAGTTGTTAAAGTCATATTGTCTGTTCGATCTCGTTCGAGATGACTTAGCTTTCTACTCTCAAATTTCATACATCTCTATTCTATAAGCATAGATTTGCTAATTTTTTCAGCAATAGTTGAGGTTTTCCATTGCTTGGTCAGCCAAAATTTGATAATTTTCTCTTTCCTTGTTCTCTTTTTGATTAATGTCGACTGAGCGTGAGGTACAGAAGAGGAGCGTTAACTAGGTAGTAAGTCTAAAGAGTCCAAACTCTGCAGATGACTTATGAGGGAGATTAGCGCCGAGATATCGAGTATTTGGAATTACTCTATGTCGGTCGAAAGGGTTGAATCCCTTAGATTGTCACCTGTTTATTGGTGGAGAGCTTCTGGTGGTGATCGCTGTTTCCCGTCTCTGGGGTGCGTAATCTTTGCACCAGGCTCTTCGAACGAAGTCAGTTCGGAGTGTAATCATGTTTGTTTTATATCCTTATCTATTTTCAAATGAATCTTATCTGTGTCTGCATTCTGCGGAGGCTGTGTAATGTCACTTATTGTCGCAAAATTTGGCGGTACCTCTGTGGCCGATTATGCCGCCATGAGTCGCTGTGCCGATATAATTCTCGCTAATCCTAATACCCGTGTTGTGGTGGTAAGTGCTTCGAGTGGTGTCACCAACTTGCTGGTGGAGCTGACCCAAGAGCAGATAGGTGAAGAGCGAAGAATGCAGCTCATTAAACAGATAGCCCACATTCAATATCAAATCTTAGATTCCCTTGGTAGCCCACAAGAGGTTGCCGCAAGACTAGATACCGTGTTGAGTCGTATCTCTGTTTTGAGTGAAGAGTTGAGTAAAAATAGAAATAAGGCAAGGATAGATGAGCTGCTTGCTCAAGGTGAGCAATGTTCATCGGCTTTGTTTGCCGCAGTGCTAAGGGAGAAAGGGGAGGCGGCCAGTGCATTCGATGTGCGTCAGGTGATGCGCACTGATAGTCATTTTGGTAGAGCCGAACCACAAATAGAGACAATATCTCTGTTAGCAGCAGAGTATTTAGCTCCACTGTTATCATCGCAGCGCATAGTGACTCAGGGCTTTATTGGCGCCGATGATGCTGGAGCTACGACGACTCTGGGCCGTGGGGGAGTGATTACTCTGCCGCCTTGTTAGCCGAGGCCTTGAAAGCGACCGCCGTTGAGATCTGGACCGATGTGGCCGGCATTTATACCACTGACCCTCGCATCGCACCTAAAGCCAGCCCTATTGCGGAGATTAGCTTCAATGAAGCCGCCGAGATGGCAACATTTGGTGCTAAGGTGCTTCATCCTGCCACCATTCTTCCTGCTGTCAGACAAAAAATTCAAGTCTTTGTCGGTTCTAGCCGAGAGCCAGAGCGAGGTGGCACCTGGATCCGTCACCAAGTTGAAGATGCTCCGGTTTATCGAGCGGTTACTGTTCGCCGGGATCAAACATTACTCAATCTGCATAGCCTGCAGATGCTCCACGCCCAAGGTTTTCTGGCCGAAACTTTTGCAACTTTAGCCAGACATAAGATCAGTGTCGACTTGATCACAACCTCTGAGGTAAATGTATCACTGACCTTAGATAAGACGGGATCCGACTCTGCTGGAAATGGCCTACTCAGTGAGTCTCTGTTGCAAGAGTTATCGCAACATTGCCGAGTTCGAGTCGAAGAAGGCCTGGCGCTGGTAGCCATAGTTGGCAATAAGATCGCTTCCACTCCGGGTGTATGCCGCCGTGTTTTTGAAGTGCTGGAACCCCATAACGTGCGTATGATTTGCCAGGGTGCTAGCCCGCACAACTTGTGTGTTTTAGTCGCCGAGTCGGAAGCTGCGCAGGTGGTCAGGGCGCTGCACCAGAATTTGTTTGAGTGATAAAAGTCTTAAGCTCTCGGTTTTAGAATCGAGAGGCTAGGATGTGAAGGATTGAATATGAGTTTTACCCAATCATCATTGAAGATAGGTGAATTGGCCACAGGCCAAGATCTCACCATACCCATATTTAGCTATGAGTGCGAAAGCGCTACGGGGCCTAGCGTCTATATTCAGGCGAATGTACATGGCGCCGAGGTGCAGGGCAATGCGGTTATCTATCAGCTGATGAAATTGCTGGAGCAATACAGCATATGTGGCGACATCACACTCGTGCCTCTGGCCAACCCGCTGGGGATTAATCAAAAAAGTGGCGAGTTCACCCTGGGCCGTTTCGATCCTATCACAGGTGTGAATTGGAATAGAGAATACCTAGATCATAAAGTGGATGTGGCAGCTTGGTATAAGGCTCATGATGCTCTTAGTGATGCTGACTTGATCGCTCAATACAGGGCCATGTTGATTGAAGCCTGTTATCAACGCTTAAACAGCGAATGGGGCATCACTACCGGACACCAGCAGGCGGTCAATTTGCAAGTGATGGCGCATCAAGCTGATATTGTGTTAGATCTCCATACTGGGCCTAAGTCTTGTAAACATCTCTATTGTCCTGAATACGATGCTAAGGCGGCATCTTTCTTCTCCATCCCTTATACCTTGTTCATTCCCAATGATTTTGGTGGCGCCATGGATGAATCTATCTTCTGCCCCTGGTGGCAGCTCACCGAGCATATGAAATTAGCGGGGAGGGATTTGAAGGTACCAGTCTCAGCCTTTACCTTAGAGCTTGGTTCTCAAGAGAAGATAAATCTCGAAGATGCCCTAGTCGATGCTAAAGGTATCTTGGCTTATCTGAGTGAGCGTGGCGTCATCGAACAGAAGATTGTTCCTGCTAGGATGAAAAGATATGCCTGTCATCTGCAAGACTATAAGAAGTATCATTCGCCTCTCGGCGGCATGGTCGAGTATCTGGCTGAAATCGGTGAGCCTTTGAAACAGGGAGAACCATTAGCGAATATTCTGAGACTCGACCTTTATGGAACCGATAAGACCATAACCCCACTCAGTATAAATAAAGATTGTGTACCTATCCTGCACTTTGCCTCGGCATCGGTTTATCAAGGCACTGAGCTTTATAAGGTGATGACCAAGGTGTTTGAAATATAGCTGATTGAGACAGTCGTTCTTTTTTAAACATGGAATAACGGATAAAAAGAAGGGAGCCTATTTGGCTCCCTTCTCATTTATAGCTTGTTAAACCATTGCTTAGCGCTTACGACGACGTAGGCCTGCAAATGGAAGAAGAAGCATAGTTAACCAACCTAGAGAACCACCTGAAGAGTTATCTGGTGCATTCACTATGATAGTTGCCGAACCTGCTACACTGTCAAGCTCGCCGTCAGATGCTACTACAGAGAAGACGAATTCATGATCGCCTGTTGGAGCACTAAAGGTGATGCTTTCACCGCCATTGCTAAACTCGACGGAGGTTCCTGCTGTCTGAGTCCAGGTATAGGTAAGAGCATCGCCATCAACATCATTGCCGTTGGCAGATGCTTTAACTGCGAAACCTTCAGTACTTGTCATACCTGTTGGAGATACAGTCGGTGCATCATTGATGTTGTTGACTGTCACAACCACATCCGTAGCTTTACCAGTATTCCCGTCTGCATCTTCAGCAGTGTAGCTGAATTTGTCAGTACCGAAGAAATCATCTTCTGGTGTATATTCGACGCTTCCATCTTCTTTTATTGATACTTCACCGTTGGAAGGTTCGTCAACAAGCATCACTTTTCCTAGAGAGCCTGATGGCGCAATATCAATAATGCGCTGTGCATCAGCGGTCATCCCATCTCCAGAAATGGAAACGCGAGCTACTTTTTGATCTTTTGTGTCATTATCTAGCACATTAAACTTAAGAGTCTCCTCTTCATCTACAGAAACATTGTCAGTTTGACCTGAGTTAAATTCGGTCGCCTTCACCATGTAGTCAATTTCTACACTACCGGAAGCTGTACTTTGTAGTTGAACAAAGTCATTGGTTACAACTGATCCGCCCTCACCATTGTAATGATAAGTCGTACCGACTGAACCACCTATGTTCTCGGCACCGATGGTTACTTTTTCAGGCATGTTTGGAATATCATGGTAGTTGAACCAGATATCTTCTTCTTCACCTGCTTTAATCCACACGCTGAAGGTGTACGCATCACCCGATGTATCGGCATAAACCTGAGCTTTATTCCATTCCACCACAATCCAGGTATCGTCTCCAGCTTCTGCAAACTGAATACCTAGTTGACCACCACCAGTATCGCCGGGTGTACCATCTGTTAGATCATAGTCAGTCCAAAATGGCGCTAAGATATTATTGGGGTTAGCCGAATCTGGAAGCTCTTTATTGTTCCAACTTCCTGAAGTTGTTCCGCCGCCAACAATGACAATACCATTATCTGAAATGGTGATGCTGTCATAAGTCGCACCATTATATTTATATTCAGGAGTACTAAAGGTGAAAGCTTTTTCATCACACCCTTCGTCACATGCTGGAACGTATTCGATACCTAAGTCGAAAATACTTGGGCTCGCACCAGTTCCTTTTACCGAACTAATTTGTGGAAGGTCTAGTTTACCGACCCAAGTGATGCGGCCATTTTTTTCGTCAACTTCGAAGCCATTTTGTGTTGCTCCGTTCATTGAAACGACAACATCATCTTTAGATGTTAACTTTGTGCCTTCTGGTGCCTGTGCTGTCACTGTTACAGTATTTTTAAACAAGGTGTTATTCACAATCGCTTTGATCGGGAATTCATCACTTGCTTTGATGTCTGTTTTGGTTGTGATTGCGGAGATGAGTGAAGAATCACTAGATTCCTTAGCCATGATGGCTAATGGAAGATGTGCATCTTGCTTACCTTCATCGCTCTTGATCATGACATTACCGAAGATCCAAGAGCCATATTCGGTAAAAGTAGAGTCTACTGTTACGGTGAACTCTGCAGATGCGCCTGCTTCTAATTCAAGGCTAGTGGGTGACACGCTGATACCTGCACTGTCAGCAGATGCAGACAGAGACCAAGAAGTTGTTTCTTCACTTTTGTTGTAGACAGTACGTGTGAAAGTACATGGGCCTACACAAGAGTCTGAAGCAACTGATGGCTTATCAAACGTTAATATTGCTTTAGCTGCAGCATCAAGATCCATACGGCCTGCGCCCATAGCAAATGGGTTGGCATCCGTTTCAGCATCATCATCGAGTATCCCCCCATATGAGAAGTAGATGTTAATGCTGTCTTGATATCATTAGCACTCCACTCAGGATGCAACTGGCTCATCAGAGCTGCCGCACCAGCGACATGAGGGCTGGCCATACTGGTACCCGTCATAGTGGTAAAGTCAGTGCCATCTTCATCGGGAGAGGTGGCGGAAAGTATCGAAGTTCCAGGCGCCGCTAGATCTGGCTTAAGGATATTTTGATTTCCGTTTGGACCACGCGAGCTGGAGACATTGATAAGGTCGGCTAAAGTCGAGTTGGCGATACGCTTAACTGTTGAACCAATAGTACAAGAAACTCCCTCTTCTAACCCTTCGATAACGGCTGCGCCATCGGCATCAGAGATCATCACACCAGGAAGTGTAGCATCAGGCATATACATGCTGATGGGGGCCCCTGGCTTACTGTTGTAGACTACGATCGCTTTAGCACCGGCAGCTTCAGCATTCGCAGCTTTATCACTAAAGGCACATGCACCACGTGAAATGAGTGCAATACCATCTTTAAAGGAATCTGCCGGGAATGCAGTACAGCCTTCAAAGTTTTCAGCATCGATGTTCACTGCTGCAATAACAGGTAAGGTGATGTCCTCAGTTAGCAACTCGTTGTTGGCTTCGATGGCGAGCAATTCATCACCACCCATTGTAAAGCTGTTTGCGAAGAAGCGACCTGTGGTACTGTTAGCGACAGTAATTCCTGACTCGATACATGCTGGACATCCGATAGTTTGTGCGCCATTACCGTCATTACCAGCGGCGGTAACGACTACAACGCCAGCGGCTTCGGCAGCTTCATACATGGTTTTGTACGGGCTGTTAGCTGGATCGCCGCCTGCACCCCCACCCCATGAGTTGTTGATTACATCAGCGCCGTCATTTACGGCGTGCTCCAATGCTTCCATCAACATGATGTTAGAACCACTGCCACCAGAACAATCTGCCTTGGTGAAAAGTGCCTTATAGACCATAAGGTAGGCTGCTGGTGCTACGCCTGATAATTCAACTTCAATATCTTTATAAGTCGTACTGATCTTGTTACCAACAGAGGTACCTGCTACGTGTGAACCATGGCCACCGTATCCAAGTGGACTCATGTGCTCATCGGCGCAAACTTCAAATGTAGGCTGAGACCAACGAGCGACAATCAGCTTGTCATTACAGAAACTAGTATCGACACTTGAGCAGTAATCGTCTGTAGGCATATTAGCTGTAGGTTTAGCAAACCCTTCACCGGAGAACATAGGGTTTTCAGGGCGAATACCAGTATCAATAACAGCTACACGAATATCTTTACCCGCATTATCCATGCCTGATACTGCTTCCCACATAGCTGCGCTATTGATGATTTCATGTGATGCATCCATGTTGGTTTCATACATGGTTTCTGGGTAAACAGATTTTACACCAGGCATTGCTGCAAGTTTATCGAGTGATAATCCTTGTCCGACAAGGGTTACACCGTTAAATAGAGTTTTAAAGTTACGTTCAACTTTAGCGTTAGGGGCTATTTGGGATAGAGAAGATCTAAAGGCTTGTTGCTGACTTTGTAGATGACTCGCATAATTTATAGCTGGTGCAGATTGAGTATCAACACGTTGACCTTTTTTAGCTGGTGCTGTTGCAGCAAAACTTTGTATACCACCTTGGTATTTAGCTATCGCCGGTGATTCTAGCTCAACGATAAACCGTTGTGGCGATGAAACCACCGAATTAGAGACCTGAGATTTTTTATAATTATCTACAGAAGTTAATTCTGGAGAAAACTGATTTGCAGTATATGAATCGCTTGCCACAGCAGCACTCGATACGAGTGCTGCTGTTATTGCTATCGATAGTTTTGTTTTCACAACTTCTTCCTTGTCAACTGAAGGCACAACACTTGGGTACTGTGCAAAATTTTATAATTATGCTTTTGTTATTTTGTTATTTTGTTGCTCTTTTGTTAGAGCTGTGTACTTTGTAACACAAAAGTTTCATATAATTAACAGGTGCAGAGGTAAAAGTTGTAATTTACATTTTTTAGTCTACTTAATAGACGAAATAACTTATTTATATTTAATCTATGGTTTAACAGCCCTTGTGATGGGGTTTTGTAAGCTAATTAATGTTTCGGTTGATTGAATTTCATCTATGGATTGAATGCGATTAATGAGCACATGCTGTAATCCGTCGATGGATTGGCACATAACCTTTACAAAAACGCTGTAATTTCCTGTGGTGTAATAGGCTTCTACCACCTCTTCTAGTTCGTTTAACTTAGATATCGCAGCGGGGTAATCACCAGCACTCTTTAAGTTGATACCAATAAAGCAGCAGACATCGTAGCCAAGAGCTTTAGGATTTACAGTTATCTGGGCGCCTGTGATGATCCCTGCTTGTTTCATCTTTTCGACGCGAACGTGAATGGTACCTGCGCTGACGTTGAAACGTTTAGCCAGCTCTGCAAATGGCGTTCTAGCTTCTTTCATCAATGCAGATAAAATTTGATTATCGAGTTGGTCTCGTTGAAATGATGTTTCCATAATGAAATTCTTAAAGTAATAACTAATGATGAATAACTTACCTTTAATTATGATGAAATTCTATTAATAAGGTGTGATTGATATCAAATCAGTAAATATAGAGATTGGTAACGAGTGACAATGGATAAAAAGTAAGTCTGGTTGTCATATGCCACTGTAAGAGAAGTATGTGATGTGAAACTCATAAGATAGGGGGGAGGCCCCCGTATTCGCTGCTTAAACCTTAAACCTCTACTGGTTATTTTCAGCAGTCATAAAAGGTACTTCGCAGTTAAAAGTAAGCTCTTTACTTGAATATGGCTGTTTGATAGTGAGCTCTTGTGCGTGCAGTAGTAAGCGACTTGCTAAGCGCTTAGCTAAAGGATCAGCATAGAAGTTATCACCGAGTATAGGGTGGCCTATGGCCATCATATGTACTCTCAATTGATGAGAACGACCCGTTATTGGGGTTAATTTGACTAAAGTTGAGTGTCTAGCGTAGCTGATTACTTCAAAATGAGTTAAAGATGGCTTGCCAATTTCATGATCTACTTTTTGTTTAGGTCGGTTGGGCCAGTCACAGATTAAGGGCAGACCTACACTGCCTTTCTGTTCCTTTATATACCCCGCAACTCGTGCATAATATGTCTTCTTGGTTTCTCGTTCTCTGAACTGCCTCTTTAACTCTTTTTCAGCATTTCTCCTAAGTGCGACAACGATCACACCCGATGTCGCCATGTCTAATCTGTGAACTATTTGGGCATTGGGGTGCTCGTCTAAGACACGACTATAGACGCTATCTCTATGTTCAGGCGCTCGACCTGGTACAGAAAGGAGTCCTGAAGGTTTATTTACGACCAAAATATCTTTATCTTGATAGATGATGTCGAGCCAGGGATCAGTAGGTGGGCAGTAAATAAAATCGGACATTTAAACAGCCAAAACATGAATTCGAGGCAAAGATACCTTCTACATGATAGCAGAAGCAAGGTAAATGTTATCTTAGTCAAACTTTCCTTCAGTTTAACAACCGTAATTATATTTGAGCACTATTGATTTCATCAGTGTATATTGCTCTAATTTCAATGTTTTCTAATATAAACCTCTTCCAAATCATTGATTAATTAACTGGTACTTAATGATAACTCAACCTAGATATCGCTTGGCTGACAGGTTAATAGACCCTAGCCAATGTACGATTTTAAAAGATGGAATTTTACTCAAAGTAGAGCTTAGAGCGATGCAGGTATTGCTGTGTCTCATTAAGCATGCTGATGAGCCTGTTAGTAGGGAGATGTTATTAGAAGAGGTGTGGTCAGGGGGAGAGGTTTCAGATAATGCTATAAATCGCATTATAGGTTTGTTGCGCAATCAACTTGGTGATAATGCAAAGTCTCCTAGCTTTATTAAGACATTGCCCAAAGTGGGTTATGTGCTGATTTCTGAAGTTACTTTAGTTAAAGCTATTTCTAGAAAAGAGAAGTTTACTGAAGAGGTTGTAGCTGGAAGTCTCATTGGTGTAAGGGAAGGTGCCGATGCTAACTCACTAAAGAAAAACGTTTTTTCTTTCTTGTATACGCATTCAGGAAAATTTGTACTCTTGTTATCAGGCTTGATAGTTGTCTCTACTTGGCTTGCCTTTAAGTATCTATCATTGCCTCAGCAAACTAGATCTATTTTTCATGATGTAAAGCTGAAACGGTTAACCTATTTCGATGGTCAAGAATTTAATCCGGACTTGTCTGATGATGGAAAGTTATTGGCTTTTTCTCAAAGAGAGTATGGGGAAAAGTACTGGCGGTTGGGGCTAATGAGAATTGACAATGGTGAAGTCAACTATCTTAACGACCCTTTTGATAGCCAAGGTTACTCATCATTTAGCCCTGATGGCTCCCAACTTGCGTATTTATCGTTTAATAAGTCAGGTGAGTGTCAAATCAACAGAGTTGATATTATTGATGGGATGTTTGGCAATAGGGAAAAAATTATTGATTGTAAAAATCAAATGCAATCAACAAGTATCGAATGGAAAATAAATGGTAATGGTATATTTTATATTGATGAGAGCCATCAGTTAGATTACCTGAGTCAAAAAATGGTTTTCTCAGTGAGTTTATCTGGGCTTAATAAAAAACAATTGAGCCTGCCCTACCCCATAGGACGAGGGGATTACTCTATAAGTTTGTCTCCAAATGGGAATGATTTGGCGGTAATAAGGAATGTAAGATGGTATCAAAGTCAGATTATGTTGCTCTCTTTGAATACTGGTAGCTGGATAGATCTATTTAAAGTCGATTCTCTTTTACACTCAGTAGGCTGGTCCGGTGATAGTGGTTCTATTATTTATAAAACAAATGATGGGAACCTTGCGAGTTATAACATAGACAAAAGCAGCCATGAGCAATTTACAAATATAATGCAACCTATCATGTCACCTGTTTCAAACTCTTCTGGTGATGTTGTTGCTGTACTAGGAACATTTGTTAAAACAGAAATTTTGCGTTTTAAAACCCCCTTTGATGCAGACGAATCTACCAATGGTGTCTTCGCAGTAACTAAAGATAAAAGTGTCTTTATTTCATCCAATAGTTCAAATATTAGGGGGGTAATAAGTCCTGATGGCAAAAAAATGGTGTTTGAATCTGATAGAACTGGAATGGCTAAACTTTGGTTTAAATCTGAAAGTGGCAGTGAAGTTCAATTAGATGCATTCGAAGATATTCAATTTATTAGAGATATTAGTTTTTCATTTGATAGTGAGTTTTTATTAGGGCGTCAGGGGAATAAACCATTTACTTATAATATACAAACTCAAGTTCTAGAATACATAGATGTGGATGAGAATGTTGAGGTTTACAATGTATCTTGGGGGTAGATAAAGCGCATTTTGTTGCATCAGTCGACATGCTTGGTAAATCATCCATAGATTTAATAGATGTACTAACGGGAAAGTCAATACGAACATTAGCCGATGGAGGAGAATTTGGACGCTATTCTTCTACGGGAAGGTTTTATTTTACTCGGCACAGCCAAGGTTTGTGGGTATTAGAAGGGGGGAAGAAAAGTTACTGATTGATGACTTTACCGTAAGGACAAACATGTCTTGGATGATAGTTAAAAATTACCTGTACAATTTAGTTTATGTTGAAGGTGTTAACTATATCGAACGAATAAACCTAGTTGATTATAGTAAACAAACTGTAAAGTTGGATAATAATAATATTATTGGTAATTCTATCTCTGTAGATGAGCATGGGAATGTTTTCTTAGTCGCTTCAGAGCAATCTAATGTCGATATTGTTAAGATTGTCTTTAGTAAGGCCGACCTGTAACTCATTGTTTTTTAGGTTAATCATGTTTTCATCACTTTATTATTATGACTTGATTATTGTGAGGCTGTAATTTTGTTAGTGCAGGTTAACCCAGTAAATTGTTAAAAGACTGTTTTACAAAAACTTTACCCTGGGTTTTACCACAGTTAATATTTTTAATATGTTTTTTGATATCTGGTCCATATCAAATGCCTATCATTATTAGTAATTGTACTATGGTTATTATTAGTCTTTTATTGTTCTGGGTTAATCTGCAAATTATAAGTAAAATTATAAGTAATTGTTATTAAATATTCTTAATTAAGGGTTGAAAATGAAAAATTTAAAAGAAGATAAATTGTTATCTAACCTGTCTAATGCGGCTAAGGCATGCTCCTTGTTTTTAGTTTGCTTTTCTGTTTTTGCTACACCGGGTTCGGATAGCGACAATTTAAAAGATAAACAAATTGAAATAAAAAAAGAACAAGAGAGAATGCAAGAATACCAACGTAGTTTACTTAATGAAAAGTCAGGTCTTGATTCCGGTTCAATTGTTATTTCTCCTATGTCAGGTTGTGAACCATTTCCTTGCAGTGGTATCCAGTTGTAAAAAAAATATATACTATTTTGTTTGATTAGATTTGAAGTGAAATTTGTCGAATTAGATGTAATATAAATATATTTTTATTAGCGTATATCCATTTGCATGCTACTGAGCCTAACTACGTATGTTTGCAAGCCTGGACAATAAGTAGATAAAAATATAGTCATCTCCCCTTTTAGACATAGGTGTTTTCATTTTGATTACACCTTTTTTTTGTCATTTTTATAAAGGGGCTATTTACAAAGAGCACAACAGAGTCAAATCAAGCTAAATAGTTTAACTTTAAGACAATTCCCTTATGAGAAGCTGTTGCCGTTGACGTGCATTAACGAAAAAGTCCAAACCACGAATGAGAGTAGTGAGTGAATCAAGGCGTAGACGGCTTGATCTAGTCGCTCCATTCCGCGAGCCTGCCATATCAAGTGTCCGTGAAGTATCACAACCACTGGAAATAATAGTAAGACGGGGTAGAAGCTGACGGCGTGACTGAGTGAAAAATGGGTGTCGCTGAAAAGGAGTCGGCTTAAGAGAGCCCATAAGACCATGAGTCCGGTAAGCATGGGTGGGGCGATATGCCGAGACTGTTCTGAATTTAGTACCATAGTCTGCCTTCCTTGTAATATTGAGCCTGCTTTACTGGCTGTTTATTCTTCTTGCTGTTCTTTTCTAGCCATATTTAATGGTTTAATTTCAATTCTAGCTTTTAACTAATGTCTTACTTTAATTTTAGCTTAACTTTATTCTAGATTAGCAACTAGGCTTGCGGGCGATCAATTGTGCCTTGTAACTGAGGTTCAAATCACTCATGACTTCTCCCTCAAAATAATGCAGAAGAGTCCATTTTTCAAATTCATTTTTGAGTTCATTGGATTTCAACAGGAACTTTGGGTTTCTCGGTCGTCCTATTTCAGCCTGTTTATCGATGAAGGTTTCATAAACGATCAAGCCGCCAGGTTTTACTGTGGCTGCAATCTGTGGAAAAAGAGGCCTATGTAAATAGTTGAAAACTAAGACTAGGTCATATTTGTTTTGCGCTAGCTCTGGCGCCGAACCATCTTCCAAGTCCCATGCCAGATAGGTGTGCTCTGTTGGCATCGAATCTGCCTGAGGCTCTGAAGGCATACAGAGATTAGCCAATGACTTGTCAATAAAGGTGACTCTATGGCCTTTATCGGCAAACCAGAGCCCATTACGGCCACTACCACAGGCGAGATCTAAGACCTCACTCTTATCTAGCAGGTTTAACTCTTGGTTTTCGGTGATTAGCCTAGAGGAAAATTCAACCTTTAACTTCTTTTCTTGCATCGATTCTTCGCCCATGAATTATTGAAAAGTGCCTTAAGCTTGCCGGGCCATGTGAGACGACAACAGAGAGTAGTAACACTGTGATTAACAGCTCAGGCTTGTAGCTGGCGAAAGGAATGAAAAGGGTCAATAACCCTAATTTTACTAAGGTTAGTACGCCTTTCAACTGGATTAGCCAGCGCCAATCTCTGACTATTTCCCATAACATGAGCAGTGAGCCAGTTGTCATGGCCATGCACCAATAGACGAGCCACTCTTCTTGGGCCACGCCCAACAAAATACCACCACCGGCTCCTGTTATCCCCAAAATGTGTATCGCTCTAAGTGAGGTTTTTCCAAGTCTTTGCAACCAAAATTGCCTTTCAGATAACTTAGTATTTTTCATATGAGAGCGGATACTGGCTAGGTGTTGAAGAGCTACTAGTTTATCAGGAAATGACAGGCTGTGAAGCAATATGGGGCTAATTTTAAAATTCCTTGCCTGCATGTGGGGGCATAGTTAAATAACTTACACAGCTTAATTAAACCAGATGTACCTTAATGTGAAAACAAGAGGTAAACTTTCATGACTGAATATTTGTAGGCGAATGGAATGAAGATAGGATTTTTTAGTGCCAAGCACTATGACATGGAACACTTCGATCGTACTAACCAGGCATTTGGTGCATCCATCGAGTATTTTGATTATCGGCTATGTATGAAGTCAGTTAAGTTGGCCCATGGTTTCGAAGCTATCTGCGCTTTTGTAAATGATTCTCTCTGTGAGGAGGTGCTAGTCGAGCTGGCTAAAAATGGCACTAAGATAATCGCCATGCGTTGTGCTGGCTTTAATAATGTGGATTTGGTCGCGGCAGAAAGATTGGGGCTCAAAGTCGTTAATGTACCAGCTTATTCTCCCGAGTCAGTGGCCGAACACACCATAGCCTTGATGCTGACGTTGAACCGTAAGGTGCATAAGGCTTATCAACGCACCCGAGATGCCAATTTCTCCTTAGAGGGCTTGGTTGGCTTCAACATGAATGGCTGCACTGTCGGTGTGATAGGCACAGGTAAGATAGGTTTAGCGACAATTAAAATCTTGCTGGGGTTTGGCTGTACGGTTATCGCTTATGACCCTTACCCAAATCAGTCTGTGCAGGATCTCGGTGTCGACTATGTGTCCCTCGATGAGATGTACCCTGTCTGTGACATCATCACACTGCATTGTCCTCTCACGAATGATAACCATCATCTATTATCTAAATCTAGCTTCAATAAGATGAAAACGGGGGTCATGGTGATCAATACTAGTCGAGGTGGTTTACTCGATGCCTTAGATGCTATGGAGGCATTAAAAACGGGACAGCTTGGTGCGTTAGGCTTAGATGTATATGAAAATGAGAAAGAGCTATTTTTTGAAGATAAGTCGAATGAGATCATTCAGGACGATATTTTCAGGAGACTATCGGCTTGTCACAATGTCATCTTTACCGGGCATCAGGCTTTCTTAACCGCTGAAGCCCTCGGCGCTATCGCATTGACCAGTCTCACCAATGTTCGCCAGTTACTCGATGGCAAGCATTGCCCCAACGAGCTATTTTAAGCCCGGATAATAATTTTAAGCTTCAATAGCATTAATGTCATATGAAACATGTTTATTGGCCGATAAGTTTTGCCAATGATAGTAAAAGGAAACTAACACCATGATGGTAAAACAAGAAGTTCATGATATTCCAACCAGTACAGGTTTGATGCGGACTTACCTTTATCGCCCGAAAGCGGAAGGGGTGTTTGCTACTATTATTTTTTATTCAGAAATTTTTCAGCAAACGGCTCCCATAGCAAGGGCCGCGGCTATCTTGGCTGGTCATGGCTTCGTGGTATTGGTGCCTGAGGTCTTTCATGAGTTGAATCCTATCGGTACTGTGCTGGCTTATGATGATGCCGGTAAAGATAAAGGTAATGAAGACAAGTTTGCTAAGCCGCTTGAGGCTCATGATTCAGATGTCGATGCTCTGGTTACCTTTGCCAGAAGCCAGGAATTCTGTACCAGTCAGGTTGGAAGTATGGGGGTTTGTATCGGTGGACATTTGGCCTACCGCGCCGCACTTAACCCTGATGTCTCGGCCGCATTCTGCCTCTATGCTACAGATATTCACTCCAACACGCTTCCTTGTAAGCCTGGAAATGACTCTCTGAGCCGCACTCAAGACATTCAAGGTGAGATGGTTATGGTGTGGGGCAAACAAGACCCCCATGTATCCGGCGAAGGACGCAAGTTGATCTACGCTAAACTGGAAGAGACAGAGCGAAATTTCACCTGGTTAGAAGTCAATGCCGAACACGCCTTCATGCGCGATGGTGCAGATAGACACGACCCGGCGCTTGCGATGCAGATGTATGGTCAAGCAGTCGACTTCTTTCATTGTTTATTAAGGTAATCTACTTCACGTCTCCCTTATTATCTCAAAAAAGCGTTAACGGGCACTTCATCTCCTGTATATGGGCGAAGTGCCGGCTTGACTTGGAGCTTTTAAGATTTCCTTTCATGACCCGCTATTCGTATAATGCTCGGCCAATTCCCCTCCAAATCATAAATAGATGCAAGACGAACATGTTCTCCACGAAAGCCAAGACGAGATCGGTCCACTCATTGTCTTAGATGATAAATATATGCGAGTACTTTCATTCGGCGATAATGATGAGCAGAGTAAGTTACTCAAGTCTGAGCCACATATTCCTCAGCATACCTATATCCAAGCCATGCTGTTAGTTCTGCTCTTTATAAAGCCCAAACGAGTCATCATCTTAGGTCTGGGCGGTGGTGGACTGATCCATGCACTGCGTAGGTACGATACCGGCATTAAAGTCACTGCGGTTGAGCTAAGAGCTCAAGTCATTGAGTTAGCTAGACGTTACTTTCAACTGCCGATTGGTAAAAAACTGTCGATTATCCATCAAGATGCCAACTTGTTTCTCGAGCAAGGCGATCATAAAAAGGCTGATGTTATTTTTGCCGATATCTATGGTGCAGACGGTGTCGATGAGAATCAGTTATCTGAGACCTTTATTGCCAATGCCGCGGCCTTGATTAAAGCCGATGGCTATCTGGTATTGAACTGCTGGAAGGAGCATAGCCAAAATCGAGTGCTATTGAGTCATCTGCAACAACATTTTAGCGAGGTTAGGGCTTGCTTGACCGGAGGCGGTAACTGGGTGGTGTTCGCCGGAAAAATAAAGCGAGAAATTACAAGCGCCGGTTTAAAGTCCAAGGCTCACTCCTTGTCGCAACAGCTCGACTTTACCCTAGGGCGTTCCCTGACACGATTTGCCTTGTGGGAATAGACCTAATGGAGTCGTAGGGTTTGCTCTTGTTATCTGCTCATAAGTCCATAGTTCTTAAAAAGCGATTAGGATGATAGTTTTTATCCGTTATATTTAATTTGTCTGCTTGGTTAATATCTTCACATCGAAAACGAACTGATGATTCATTTGAACGTCAGGACAAAGATTTTATTACCATTTACGGAGCATTCAATGAACCAATCTATCATCAACACTGAAATCAAGCCTTTCTCTGCAACCGCTTTCCATAAGGGTGAGTTTGTACCCGTTACTGAGAAAGACCTATTGGGCAAGTGGTCAGTAGTATTCTTTTACCCAGCCGATTTCACTTTCGTCTGTCCAACTGAGCTTGGCGACATGGCAGACCATTACGCTAAGCTGCAAGAGATGGGCGTTGAAATCTACTCAGTATCTACCGATACTCACTTCACTCACAAAGCATGGCACGATACTTCAGATACTATCAACAAGATCCAGTACCCGATGATCGGTGACCCAACTGGCGCCATCACACGTAACTTTGGTGTGATGATTGAAGAAGATGGCCTGGCACTACGTGGCACATTCGTTATCAACCCTGAAGGTCAAATCAAGGTTAGCGAAGTTCATGACCTGGGAATAGGCCGTAGCGCTGCTGAGCTGGTTCGTAAGATTCAAGCCGCTCAATATGTAGCGACTCACGACGGTGAAGTATGTCCAGCTGCATGGCAGCCTGGTGCCGATACGCTTGCACCATCTCTAGACTTAGTCGGTAAAATCTAAACTGACTTAAATCCGCTGGTCTAGATTTTTCTCTAGGCTAGCTGGACTTAAGTGAAAGCTCGCTTAAGCCGAATTTTATTTTTTGCTGGTTCGAGCCGCCCCCTTTCAGGTTCGGGTTAGCAAACTCTCAATTTTTATAAACCAATTATTTATAAAACTTATTCTATTTTTCTAGGAGTCATCATGCTGGATACGAATCTTAAAAATCAACTGAAAACCTATCTGCAAAACCTCAAGCGTCCAGTTGAACTTGTCGTGTCTGCAGATGATAGCCCTAAGGCACTCGAACTTAAGTCATTGGCGCAAGATATCGATAGTTTATCTGAATTAGTCTCAGTGTTAGAAGTTCAAGGTGAGCGTATGCCATCGATGAAAGTGACAAGTGCAGAAACTGATACAAGCATTACGTTCGCTGGTTTGCCCATGGGTCATGAATTTACCTCGTTAGTATTGGCATTGTTGCATACTGGCGGGCACCCACTGAAGCTAGATGATGCTGTTATCGCGCAGATCAAAGCGCTACCAGGCGAATATCATTTCGAGACTTATGTTTCTCTAAGCTGTCAAAATTGTCCCGATGTGGTTCAGGCATTGAATATGATGGCTGCAGTCAATCCCAAAATCACCAACGTGATGATAGACGGTGCGCTGTTCCAGACAGAAGTGTTTGATCGAGACATTCTGGCGGTTCCTTCCGTGTACCTTAATGGAGAACTCTTCTCCCAGGGACGCATCAGTTTAGCTGAGATCTTAAATAAGTTAGACACAGGTGCGGCGAGTCGTCAGGCCGAGCAATTAGCTCAGAAAGACGTGTTCGACATGTTGGTGGTTGGCGGCGGCCCTGCTGGTGCATCTGCCGCTATTTACTCGGCGAGAAAAGGCCTCAATACCGGCGTCGTTGCCGATAAGTTTGGTGGCCAAGTGGCTGAAACCCTGGCTATTGAGAATTTTATCTCAGTCAAGGCGACCGAAGGGCCCAAGCTGGTTACTAACCTTGAGTCCCATGTACGTGAGTACGACGTTGATGTGATGGACAATCAACTTGGCGTTAAGTTGACACCAAGCCAAGGGCCAAACCCTTATCACGAATTAACCCTTGAAAATGGTGCAACACTAAAAAGCCAAACCTTGCTGCTCGCCACTGGCGCGAGATGGCGTGAAATGAATGTTCCCGGCGAGCAAGCGTATCGTGGTAAAGGTGTGGCTTACTGTCCACACTGTGATGGTCCCTTGTTTAAAGGAAAGCGAGTTGCTGTCATAGGTGGTGGTAATTCGGGTATCGAAGCGGCAATTGATTTAGCTAATATTGTTGAGCATGTGACTGTGCTGGAATTTGATATTAAGCTTAGAGCTGACGATGTGCTGCAGAGAAAGGCTGCATCTATGGACAATATCACCATAATTACTCAAGCCATGACGACTGAGGTTCTTGGTGATGGGTCACGAGTTAACGGACTTAACTACACAGATAGAGCCACGGATGAGCAGCACAGTATAGAGCTGGCTGGTATCTTTGTTCAGATAGGTTTAATTCCTAACACCGAATGGCTTAAAGGTGTGGTAGATCTAACACCGAGAGGCGAAATAATTGTAGATGAGCGTGGTCAAACATCTATACCTGGCATATTTGCAGCGGGGGATGTGACTAATACTCCTTATAAGCAGATCATCATCGCCATGGGCAGTGGCGCTACAGCATCATTAGGGGCCTTCGATTACTTGATTCGACATAGTGCACCCGAGCAAGCGAATGCCGCCTAATTCTTTAATTTACACTTAGTTTAAATGAAAACAGTCAACGTTAATCGTTGGCTGTTTTTTTATGTCCATTTATAATCTTATTTTTAAAGCTTGTAAGTGGAAAAGTTGTAAGCTTATAACTGAGCCCAATTTTAAACAAGGCAAGGTTTCTACATGGATTTAAAGATGCCCTCATCGGAAACGCAACTAAAAAAAGAGTGTCACCTTTATCTCATTAATGGGGGGAGGTGGGCGGCGTCGATGTCTATTTTTATTTTGATTGCTATGCTAGCAAACATTGCCTTGCAAACTTCTAAAGTATTGCTCGCATCGAATATCGTCTTATACATGATGCCTGTTTTTCTCACTATTTTGCTGGCAGCAGTAGTGATACGAATTTATTCAACCGATGAAATATCCAACAATGCATTATTAACCTATCTCTGTTCTTTAGAGTTCAGTTGGTTATTTTTGATTTGGATGATTTTTGATAGTTCAGAAGAGATCTTTGCAGGCAATGCGGCTCTGGCTGGCGTCGAATCAATCGTAGATGTACTGGTATTTACTTTTGCTATTGCATTATTTGTCGATAGAAAAATAATGTTAATGGGGGTGCTGCCTTTAATGTTATTGAGTTTTTTTCTGCGGGTAACAGAGATCCCAGATAATTACTTTTTTCCATTAACTAAGTTTATTTGTTTTTTTGCCATCGTAATTACGGGTCAGAAGATACTTTACACTTGGTTTAAGACTGCGGTAGTCAGAGATATCGAGAAGCAATATTTGTTAAAGCATTTCAGGCGAATGGCGTTAATCGATGGGTTGACAAATATCAGTAATCGCCGTCATTTTGATGAGATTTTATCTCAAGAGATTAGGGCGTCAGAACGAAATAATCACCCACTTTGTATGCTCTTAATTGATGTCGATTATTTTAAAAAACTAAATGATAGTTTAGGTCATCAAGTTGGTGATGATTGCTTAGTTGCCTTAGCTAAAGTGCTCACTGATGTTGCTAACCGCCCAAGAGATCTAGCGGCTCGTTATGGCGGCGAAGAGTTTGTTATGTTACTTCCGGATACCGATAAAAGTGGTGCCTGTCGTATTGCGGAAAAACTGAGAACCGCCTTATCTGCGGTAAAGATTCCTCATCCAGATTCAGATATAAGTGAATACATAACCGTTTCTCAGGGAGTGTGCCAGTGGCAAGAGGGGATGCAGCCAGATGAGTTAGTCGCTGAGGCCGATAAGCAACTTTACCTGGCAAAGAAAAGTGGCAGAGATTGTTTCAAAGCAGTATGAATTCAATATGAAAAGTTAATTCAGCTTAAAATTTAATCACTTCAGGTGTTTTTTTTATATCGTCTATAATTCAATAGATTAACTGTCTTTAGCTCAATCCATATGGGCATTCTTAGACAATACCTTTCTAGTTTGGTTCCCTAAAATGTTGCAAATAAGTTGCAGGCTAAGGCATCTGTTCTAGTCTTAAAGCGGATATGCCTAACTTAAAGGTTTTTTTATGAAACATAAACTAGCAGTCAGTCTTGGTGTTCTGCTACTTGCTTCTCCAGCGCTAGCAGAAGTTCGTATCTCTGGTTTTGCTTCAATTGTAGGGGGGAAAGTGATTGATGGTACTGGGGTTGATGAATTTGATCTCCCTCCCACATTTCTAGCCGATTACCCTCTTGTTGGAGCCTATGAAGAGGAAATTAGTTTTGAACCTGATAGTCTTTTCGGTTTGCAATTTTCAGCAGACTTACTGGATGGTTTATCTGCAACGGCTCAGTTAGTTTCTCGTGGAGCTAATGATTTCGATGTTGATTTTGAATGGGCTTACATCTCCTATGAACTCAATGATAATTGGACTGTTCAAGGTGGTAAAAAGAGGCTTCCATTATATTATTATAGTGATTTCTTCGATGTCGGTTATGCCTATCCATGGGTTCGTCCACCAGCTGATAACTACACGTGGCAAATTTTTAATTATACCGGTTTGAGTGCTTTGTATAACTACTTAATAGGTGATTGGACTATGTCTGGTCAACTCTATTACGGTAGTGAAGATGATGAGCCAAATAAGCTGTTGTCAGAGTTTTTCTTTGGTGAGGCGACTCGTGAAATTTGGAAAGATATCGGCGGGTTAGTGGTTCAGCTTAATTACGACTGGTTAGATATACGTCTGACTCATATGCAGTATACCAATGAGCGATATATTGGTGGAGAGCAACAAATGTGGGATGGAAGTACTGAGCGTAAAGGGAAGTTCTATGGTCTTTCAGTAAATGTTGAATATGAAAATTGGATGTTATTGACTGAAATTAATCGCTTAGATCTTTCTGGTACTGATCTTGACACTTATATGGTGACCTTCGGTTATAGGTTTGGTGATTTCTTGCCTTATGCGAGTTATTCGGACTTTGATGACGGAGAAGGAGGGGAAGTACACAATACGACTTCTGTCGGTGTCCGCTGGGATTTCCACCCTTCAGCAGCATTTAAAGTTCAATATGATGAAGTGAAAGATAATGGTGGTCCTGGCCTGAAAGTTGCTGGTGATTCAGAATCATTCAGTTTTGGTGTAGACCTCGTATTCTAGGAGAGAGAAGATGAAAAAATTATTTTGCTCAATCCTATTGAGTTTGTTCTCGTTACAAGCTTTAGCGGGTATCGCTGTGATAGTCCATCCGAACAATAGTGATTCCTTAGATAAGAAAAGTATTTCAAATCTATATCTGGGTAAGACTAAGAGGTTTCCGGGAGGAGCTCAAGCAGTTCCTATTAACTTGGAAGAAGGACAAGCGAGCCGAGGTGATTTTGACTCCAATGTGTTAGGTAAATCATCGAGTCAATTGAAGTCTTATTGGTCTAAAAAAGTGTTTACCGGTAAAGGTACTCCACCGAAAGAGTTTGCAACCGATGATGAAGTGATAAAATTGGTTTCATCTAACCCTAATATTATTGGCTATATTGATAGTAGTAAGGTTAATGATTCAGTGAAGGTGGTTGCTGAATTTTAATCTGTTTACTTTGATTGATAGCAACCTAGGATCGAGGGCTTCCTCGATCCGATATGGGGTAGCGAATGAAATGGTTTAATAATGTGTCAATTTTTAAGAAGATCGGTGCGATCTTTGTCTTATCTGTAATTATTTTTGCTGTGACATTAGGGATAAGTATCGTCTCTATCAATAAGAATCGCGCCACGCTCTCGTTTATGGAAGACAAAGTTTACCAGCGTGTTCAGCTTGCGAATGAAAATGTCATTTTCATTCAACGTCTCGATGAACTCTACACTCAATCAGTTTCATTTGCCGATGAAGATTTACTTGCCAGTGCCAGTGAGATGTACGTTTCCCTCGAAGAAAATATTACTCGTCTAATCGCTCTGGATAAGCCGCATGAGAAGAGGCTTAGATCTCTCAATAAGGTAATTGAGATATTTAATCGGATCACCTTAGATCTGGCTAAAGGCATGCTCGAAGGCACGATTGATATGGGTAAGATTGGTCAGATTATTCAAGAAAAAACCAAGGCGTATGATGACTCATTGGCTCTGGTTCAGGGGTATCAGCAAGATAAGGTTATCGAGTTTAAAGACACAATCAAGGAGGCTAGGGATCGCTCTGAGCAAAGTTTGTGGTTAACCCTCTCCATAGGCATAGCCTTGTTGATTATCATGGCCATCGTGACTATAGCCATCGCTCGGGCTATCAGCCTCTCAGCTAAGAGTGTCGCGGCATCTTTGGCCGAACTCGCCGATGGTAAGGGAGACCTTTCCCATCAACTCGACGTCATGGGTGATGATGAATTAGGTCAGGTATCGGCTAATTTCAACCGTTTCTTGAGGCTGCTGGCTGAATCAATTCAGCGGGTGGTGAATGTGACAGACCCCTTGCTCAATAGTGCACACTCCCTGGAGAGTCAGATGGAAATAGCCTCGAGTGCGACTCAGAAACAGAGTCGTGATGCCGAGACTGTGCAGCAATCTATGGAGGAGATGAAGCATTCTGTTACCGATATTTCCCATAGCGCTAATCAAGCCGCCGAAGCCGCACAAATTGCCGAGCGAGAGGCCACAGAGGGGATGGCTGTAGTGCAAAGAACCATAGATATCTCACAGGAGTTGAACAGTGAGATAGAGCTGGCATCTACGGCAATTAATGAACTGGCCAAAGATACCGAAAGTGTTAACTCCATTCTCAATGTGATCACTTCTATCGCAGAGCAGACGAATCTATTAGCACTCAATGCCGCCATCGAGGCCGCAAGGGCTGGAGAGCAGGGGCGTGGTTTTGCTGTTGTTGCCGATGAAGTTCGGGCGTTAGCGTCGAAAACAGCCGATGCAACCAAAGAGATCCGCGAAGTCTTGTCTCGCTTAAAATCGGCTGCCGAATCATCGGTTAGTACCATGGGGACCGCATTGAGTAAGTCCAGTGAAAATGAGAAAAATGCGCAAAATACCGGTCAGGCGTTGAACTCTATTCAGCAACAGATAGTGAGTATCAATGGCATGAATACACAGATAGCCGCAGCGACAGACCAACAGTCAGCGGTGGCCTCTCAAGTGGTTGATAATGTGGTGGATATGAATGCATCTTTTGAGCAGACTTTGAGTATTCTATCTGAGGCAAGAGATGTGTCCGTAGGTATGTCTGGGTTTGCCGATGACCTTAAGAATGCCACTTCTCAATTCAAGTTATAAGCGGGCTAGTTAGCTTGTTTTTAATACCAATTGGTATAAATAAAGAAAACCCTCGATATCGATTGCCGATATGAGGGCGTTCCGTTTCAATATTCCAGTCTAAAAGCCGAAGCCTTGGCTCAAATGGTATTAAGCCTTAACATTGATATTTTGGCCACTATTGCCTACAGGAGCAGGATTAGTTGCCTCAATCAATTGAAGTGCAATTTCTCCTTCAGCTTCTTGCTGTTCCTTCGCGAGTTGAGCCACTTTAACTATCATGCCGCCGCTACTTAATTGCGGTTCGAGATTCGTCGTACCTAAAGAAATTGCCATCGATATGCCTCGTCTTTGTTTTAGTTACTAATAAAGAACTATCGGCTCGACTAACCAAATATTGAGCATTATTTTTGACTAATTTCAGATAAAACCTTGAGTGTTGGCCGCTTACATAACGGCCAATTCATTTACTTTAAAGACTTGCGCGCCATGGTTATGGCAAAGCTCAATAGAATAGAGCTTGCAATCAGCATGATAGCGACAAGGGGACTCTGCAGTGAAACGGGATCTATAGCTAGCATAGTGCCCATACCTATCATCATAATTCCGGACATCAACTTAAGTGTCTGACCCTCTTTCTCTGTGAGTTTACGTTTCCCCATTGTGGCACTAAAGACGATGACAATAATGGCCAAAGGAATAACATAGACCAGGTTATAGAACACGAGATACAGATAGCGCTCTAAGTCAGATAGATCATGCATAGAAAGTACACTGGTATAGATCATCGGGAAGCCTGCGGTACAGAGCAACTCATAGGCGTTAGCTACAATCGCTAGGATAACGGTACCGCCAATCATCGCAGCCATAGAGCTGGCATTAGTCAATTTCCCCATACGTTTTATTAAGCCTGTGCGGTTTTTAGCCGACATGGACAGTGTCACTTCCCCCTTGGTGAAGAAGTAATCCTTGATATTAATGACTCCTGCAATGAGCGCTAGAATACCCGCGCCTAAGATGATCAAACTACCATCACTGCCTGCGCCAAGAAGCGTAAAGATATTGAGCCAAGCTATCATAAACAGGAAGTAGATAAAGCCAGAGAAGAAGACAAATATACCGCCAACGATCAGCATGCGTGTTTTACTCTTAGCATTTACCATGATTGATAGCAGGAAGAGTAAAACAAAGAATGCACAGGGATTAAAGGCGTCGACACCCGCAAGTACTATGGTTAGTAGAGGTAGGGAGAGCTTTTCAGGTGCTACGACTCCTATTAAAGGGAGCTCTATGGGTTGAACCTGGCTTTGTTTCGCAACTTCACCAGTAGAAGCTAAATCGCAAGTTCCTTCATTTCCCGGATTTTCGCTGGTATCGCTGCATGTACCAAAGAGAGACGAATGCCCCTGCTCATCTGTAGCTTGGAGCGGATCGTTATCGATAACTGTGCCACCTAAGCTGCGGTAGCAAGCTTTCAAGTTATCGAGTAGATACTTACCTGTGACAGCTTCACTGCTATAGCCAACGGTTGCCAGATCGCAAGCCGCGATATAGGGAACTGAGCGAGCTGCAACTTGAGTCTTATTAGCAATACCTTGCCAAATATCCATGGTGTCAGGATCTGACACTAGGTGGGTTTCAAGATCGATCCAAGGATAACGTTTAGGCAGTGAATCTATGAAAGGGTGGGCTTCTGCGCAGTGAGGGCATGTCTTGGACCAGAAGAAATAGAGTTTAATCTTTAGCTCGCCATCTTGATTAACGTAATGCCAGCTCGAATCTTGACTGCTCTCTTGTGGTGTTATTGATGTGTTCGCTAACGTTGAAAATGAGCCGAGGCAGAAAATCATAAGTACGAATAATGCTTTAGCCATGTACCCTCCTGTGGGATGTGCTAGATGTTATCGCTGATACTGGTATCACAATAAATATCTTACTTATCTTTTTTTGGGGGGATACATTCGCATGCAAGACTTGCAACAGAAATCTCGAATCATAAGAAAATGGGAACTGAGGCCGATTCGCTATATAAGGTTTAAACCTATGGTCACAGGGAGACCATAGAGTGGGAATTTATACCATTCCGAGTAAGTATCTGATCATTCAGCGGGAGTTCAAAGCACTGTAGGCAAGGCGAATGTTTGAAGCTAATAGTTATTCTCGGCAACAAGCTCCTGCGTTGCTCTACCTCCTGCATCCATGCAGTCGTATATCGAGAACATCCAACGTAGCATAAAGGGCTTTGAAACCCGCACTGCGTGAAGCTCTCAGTGTTTCCACTTCTGTGTTACATTGACTTAAAAGGGAATAACCATTTCCTCATCAATGTGCCTTGAATTGAAAAAACTGAGAGCCTCTGAACTGACCAGATACTTATATGGAATGGTATTACATCGCTTAGTGCTTTATTGGTATTTGCTAGATGATATAAGCCTTAACGGTGCTAAGGCTTATTCGTTGATTTGATCTTGAAATTAGCTCATTAATTTCATTTACTCAGTTTGTTCGAGAAGTCAGTTCATCAAGGTAACTGGATAGTAACCCTTAAATTCTAGCGAGAACCAGAGATAGTCCCTTCATGAGGATCACTAGTGTTTGAAGCATCATCTTCTGAGTTTATGGACAGCAAGCTGGTATCTTTTTGAGCCGCTATAGCAAGGGCTGCGGCAGAATTCGATTGAGCATCATGACACCAAGTTATACTGACATCTCTGAGATCTTCGTTACTGGCGGTTAAGATACGGCTGATGACAGGTGCCGGGTAATGTGAATTGGTCAGGTATTGTTTTATTCTATCTATACGTCGATTTGCCAGCCACATATTGTACTTGCGGTTATCATCGCTGGCTTGATGTTTTAATATCTGAAACTCGAGTAGTAAATAGCCCGGTTTACTTGATGTACTTTCAATTAATTCATCCAACTGCTTGGCATACTTACTGGGGAAGTAAGAGCTGTTTTTAGCATAGGGGATTTCAGTGAGGTGTATATATTGTTTACACTCTGCTATAGCGCTTCCTGCAAACAGTAAACAGATGATAGATATGATTGCTTTCATTTATAACTCCTTCGAAGCAATGCCCTGTTGGCCTTCTGTGACAACAAGATTTACGGTCTAGATAGATAATTTTAGGTGCAAATCTATGCCAATGCAGGATAAAAATCAATCCATTGAATCTTGAGGTTTTTTTAAAAGAGCTGTTTTTCAAACACAGATCTAAAGTGCCATTATACAGACAGGCGCCGAAAGCCTTGCCGCTCCTAGCATACTGGTTTAAAGACATATTTTTGACATGAATAGTCAAGAATACTCAGCATGAAAAAAAAATTAAAATTTACAGTCTTGGTCGTATATTTTTGCCCTGTTTCGGTTCTTTTTATGAAAAAAGTCGATTTATTTTTCATATGTAAGTATATTGTGCACAATATAACACTGTGGTTTTGCTAACATGCCTAACGTAAAAGATATCAATCCTCTCTCGCTCGATAATCAAGTTTGTTTTTCCCTATATAGTGCCACCAACGCCATGGTGAGAGCATATCGCCCGTTATTGAATGAACTGGACCTGACTTATCCCCAGTATTTAGCCATGTTGGTATTGTGGCAGCACCAAGGCATCAGTGTGAAAACCTTAGGGGAGAAACTGCATCTGGATTCGGGCACCTTGACACCTCTGCTTAAGCGTTTGGAGGTGAAAGGATTGGTCAGCCGTGGTCGCAGTGAGCAAGATGAGAGAGTTAGAGTGCTACATATTACTCAATCAGGGAAGAAATTAGAGGCGCAGGCTGCAAAAATCCCCGATCAGATGCGCTGTAAACTTGGGGGGATCCGCAAGTATTTACTGAATTAAAACGCCTATGTGATCAAGCTTACCAATTACTCAGTTCTGCCAAGTGAAGCGAGTCTCATTTATAGGAAAATTTATAGGGAAGTCAGGTCTAAACTTTGGTTAAATAATTGTGCTATCTTGGTTTTATTCGAGTGAATAGAGAAAACCATGGATACAATAGATGTGGTCATCATAGGAGGTGGGATCAATGGGGCTGGCATTGCGCAATGTGCATCGGCAGCAGGTTACAGCGTCTTACTACTCGAGAAAGGTGCTATCGGTGGGCAAACCTCCGCAAACTCAAGCAAACTCATTCATGGTGGTCTACGTTACTTAGAGACCGGACAGATATCTCTGGTTAGAAACTCCTTATCTGAGCGCCGAGCCTTGCTTCGTTTAGCGCCCCATCTAGTGAAAGCCGTGCCTTTCTACATCCCTGTCTATGACACGAGCCAGCGCAGCCAATGGGCGATACGTGCCGGGTTAACGGCATACTCAGTACTGAGCGAATTCGATCCTCTAGGGCGTTTCACCAGCTTGCCTGCGGTGGAGTGGTCGAAAATTACCGGGTTAAAGCTGCAGGGACTAAAAGCTGTGTTCAGGTATTGGGACGCCCAGACCGATGATAAAGCGCTGACCCAAGCTGTGATGAGAAGTGCCCAAGACCTTGGGGCGCAAGTCCTCAGCCATGCTGAGTGTGGCGCGATGGTCCATAAGCCAGACTACTGTGAAGTGAGTTACCTTTATCAGGATGCTCTCGTGGTACAAAGAACATCTTGTGTCATCAATGCTGCTGGTCCTTGGGTCAACGATGTGATAGATAGCTTGGTCCCTCCCATGGCTAAAGAGAGTGTCGACTTGGTACAAGGCTCTCATCTCCTATTGGACATTCCTGCGCCCGATGGGATCTTGTATCTGGAATCTTGCTTCGATAATAGGGTGGTGTTTGTGATGCCCTGGAAAGGCAAAACCTTACTCGGGACCACAGAAAAAATTCTGGAAGAGCTAGATGGCAAACCTGAGTCTACGCGAGAAGAGATCTATTACCTGCTTGGGATATATAAACATTACTTCCCGGCTCAGGGGAGCGTTGAACAGCTGGAAGGCTTAATCACAGACACTTTTTGCGGGGTAAGAGTACTGCCTAAGCTCAATGGCAGTTCATTCGATCGCCCCAGAGAGATATTACTCAAAACCAGTGTTACTCACCCCAGGCTGATGACGCTCTATGGTGGTAAATTAACGACCTTCAGAACAACTTCTAAAGAAGTGGTTCGCTGGATGGAGTCTAGGTTGGGAAAACGAGTCGCCCTCGCAGATTTAGATACTATGCCTATCTTATGAGCCATGACACCGATAGTTGAAAAACATTTTCAACTATCGGTGTCATGTTAGTGTCATATTGGTGTCATATAATTGCCGATAATTATTATTCCATTACCTAGTCAATTACTCTATGTGGCATATTTTTGTTCGTTTTCTCTCCTTGGGACTCGTCAGTTTCGGTGGTCCCGCCGCGCATATTGGCTATTTCAGGCAGACTTTTGTTAGCGATCTGAAATGGCTCGATGATAAACATTACGCGAGTCTGGTTGCATTGAGCCAGTTTATGCCTGGGCCGGGTTCGAGTCAGGTAGGTTTTGCCATAGGCTATCACAGAGGCGGTTTACTCGGTGGCATAGCCGCCTTTGTCGGCTTCACTCTGCCCTCATTTTGTTTACTCTTTCTACTGGCGGTGACCAGTGCTCAATGGTTGGATAATGGCCTGTTTCAGGGGGCCATATATGGTCTGAAATTACTCGCCGTGGTCGTGGTTGCCGATGCTGTGTGGATCATGTTCAACCAGTTTTGTCGCAAACATGTGGCTAAAGTTCTGATGTTAATCTCTAGTGTCCTATTGATTTTATATGGATCTCTGCTGACTCAGGTGCTGATCTTGTTGGTGGCAGCTCTGGTGGGGGTTAAATATCTTGCTCCCAATGACGCTAGTGATGAGCTTACCCAGGCAGAAACTAAACCTATTACTCTGGGTTATGCCTGGTTAGCCGTCTTTGCCATTTTGTTCATCGCTTCCCTGGCGTTAATAAAGATGGATGCTCAGTTGGGTCAAATCTTTGGTCAGTTTTTCCAGACCGGTAGCCTGGTATTTGGGGGCGGTCATGTGGTGTTGCCGTTATTGGAGACCATAGTCGGTGATGCCATGACCAGCGATAGATTCATTACCGGTTATGCTTTAGCGCAAGCGGTCCCTGGCCCCATGTTCGCTTTGGCTGCTTTCTTAGGTGCCGAGCTTTGGAGTCAATCGCCTTTAGTTGGGGCCTTAGTGGCAACCCTTGCGATCTTTCTTCCTGGCTTCCTATTGATGTTAGTGGCATTGAAGACTTGGGCAGCCCTGAGTGCTCGTCCTAAGGTTGTCGGAGCCTTAGCTGGTATCAATGCATGTGTGGTTGGTTTTCTGGTTTCGGCGCTCTATATGCCGGTGTTTACCAGTGCGGTGAAAGTGCCTCTGGACATGGCATTGGTACTCTTAGGCTTTGGTTGTTTGAAGCTGTTTAAGCCGAATATTTTATTCTTGGTGGTGAGCTTCGCATCGGCAGGGGTATTGGTTAAACTGCTCGTTATCTAGCTAAAATAGGATTAGCTAAATAGTAGGGGGGGAAAGTCATTCCCTCTTTATATTTGACATCATTTGCTGATTATCTTTTCCTAGATTCCTAGATTCCTAGATTCCTAGATTCCTAGATTCCTAGATTCCTAGATTCCTAGATTCCTAGATTCCTAGATTCCTAGATTCCTAGATTCCTAGATTCCTTGCTTACCGAGTCATCTTTTTTACAAACACCACCACGAACAGGGCTATGGTGAAACTGCCGGTGAAGGCTTCTATTGCCGCAATGGCTTTTGAAAAACCTATGGGGGTAAAGTCGCCATAACCTAAGGTAGTAAAGGTCACCACCGAATAATAGATACAGTTAAAAAATAGAAATAGGTTGGTGATGAAGTCGTTGTCCGTGTTGAACACGTGCACATGACTGTCGTAACTCAGACCGGTGAAAAGGTACAAGATGGCGCAGACTAAGATCAGTCCCATAGAGAAGCCGATAACGCGCATTGGTGCCTCTCCGTAGCCGCAAAAGATATCGATTGTCTTAGAGACGAAGCGTTTGAAGCTATGTTTGGGCATCTGATGACGGCGCATGGTGAGCTCTTTACGGATATACTCACCCGACATAGCAAATAAACCCTCACGTTCGGCGGCTTTTCTCAGGTCTCGGTAGATCTCTTCGGCTTGTTCGAAGTAATCTCTGGCCATCTCCTTTTCGCCAACTTTGACCGCTTCTAATGCGAGCTTCTCTTGTTTTATTTTCTTGCCAATTGAGATGTTCTCAATCTTGGCACCATTCCACTTGATACCAAGCAGGTTAGTGCCGACTAAATTGGCGCAGTGTACGTTGGACTCCCTCAGATCCGCCTTCATCAGGCTGGCATTGTGCAGGTTTAGATTGAATAGATGAGCCTCTTGCAGATCGGCACGGTAGAGTTCGGCATTGGTCATATCGAAGCCAGTCTTTTGATGGTGACGAACCAGATCGATGCCATGGAGCTTGGCACGTTTGAGGCATATTCCTCTGAGCATGCCACCACTGCGAGCAAATTGCTCTAGATTGGCTATGTCTTCAGGTTTATCTTTGATGATTTTAGGATCATGCCAGTAACACAATCCTGAAGGCTGTGCTGGTTCTGAGCAGGAGTAACCTTCATCTTCGTGGTAGCAACATGTTGGGGTTTTATCGGTCATGATGCAAGTATAGACAGGAGACTTCTGCTTTGTGTGAAGCGGAGACATTAAATATTTGATACGTCATCAGTTTAGGTAAGTTTTCCATTTTTCTGCAATTCTGGTTTTAATTCCTGGGTGTTTAGCTGACGGTTGAAAGACTTAGTCTTCAAACCTAAGCGTATTAAGCTCGAAATAAGCGCAATTCATCTCTTCGAACCACTAGTGGTATTCTTTCGATTAAGTTAAAATAACGGGTTCGCAGTTACTGCCTAATCTATTTTGAGTTGAAGAGATATGTTTGAAGTAAATCCGGTAAAATTTAAAATCAAAGATCTTGCAGAACGTACCCTTAGCCTTCGGGGGTTTCTTTGACTACGATGTTAAGAAAGAGCGTCTGGAAGAAGTTAGCCGAGAGTTAGAGAGTAGCGATGTTTGGAATGACCCGGATAATGCCCAAGCCTTAGGTAAAGAGCGTGCAGCATTAGAATTAATCGTTAAGACCATCGACGATATGGATACGGGTCTCGAAGATGTCGAAGGCCTGCTTGAACTCGCTATCGAAGAGGGTGATGAAGAGACCTTTAATGATGCAAGTGCCGAGCTCGATGCGTTAGAGAAACGCCTTGAAGACCTTGAGTTTCGCCGCATGTTCTCGGGTCCCCATGATATCGCCAATAGTTATCTGGATATCCAGTCTGGATCTGGTGGAACCGAGGCTCAGGATTGGGCCAATATGGTGCTACGTATGTATCTGCGTTGGGGCGAGGCACACGATTATAAACCTGAACTTATCGAAGTGACTGCGGGTGATGTTGCCGGTATTAAAGGCGCAACTATTAAGTTTAACGGTGAGTATGCATTTGGTTCCCTGAGAACCGAAACTGGTGTTCATCGTCTGGTACGTAAATCACCTTTCGATTCATCGGGTAAGCGCCATACCTCTTTCTGTTCGGTATTTGTCTATCCTGAAATAGATGATTCCATCGAGATTGATATTAATCCATCGGATCTGCGTATCGATACTTATCGCGCTTCCGGTGCTGGTGGTCAGCACATCAACAAGACTGAATCTGCGATCCGTATTACTCATCTGCCGACCAATACTGTGGTGCAGTGTCAGAATGATAGATCTCAGCATAAGAACCGTGATGCAGCGATGAAACAGCTGAAGGCTAAGTTGTTTGAGCTTGAGATGCTCAAACAAAATCAAGAGAAGCAGGCGGCGGAAGATGCCAAGTCTGATATCGGTTGGGGCAGTCAGATCCGCTCATACGTGCTCGATGATGCGCGTATTAAAGATCTGCGCACCGGGGTTGAGAGTCGAAATACCCAGACCGTCTTAGATGGCGGACTCGACATGTTTATCGAAGCCAGCCTTAAATCTGGTTTGTAATACTTACAAATTTTTACCCACTTTATGTGTATCGGCTCAGTAGAACTGAACCGATTGAACTAATTTATTTTAACGTGTGATCTGTAACATTTACGAGAGAAGAAGATGACTGAACAAGTACAAGACGAAAACAAGTTAATTGCAGAGCGTCGTGCCAAGCTTGAGCACATACGCGCTAACTGCCCTGCAAATGGTCACCCAAACAACTTCGATCGTAAACATAAAGCGGCAGACATTCAGGCTGAATATGGTCAATACACCAAGGAAGACTTGGAAGGTATGGCCATTCAGCGCTCGATCGCAGGTCGTGTCATGGCCAAGCGTGGTCCATTCCTGGTTATCCAGGACGTCAGCGGTCGCATCCAGGCATACGCGGGTAAAGACGTTCAGAAAGATCTTAAAGCCACATTCCAGGGCTTAGATATCGGTGACATTATCGGTGTTACTGGTCAGTTGCACTTGTCTGGCAAGGGCGATCTCTATGTGAACATGGAAGAGTATCAGCTGCTGACTAAGGCGCTGCGTCCACTTCCTGAGAAGTTTCATGGCCTGACGGATCAAGAGACACGTTATCGCCAGCGTTATGTCGATCTTATCGTTAACGAAGAGTCTCGTAATGCCTTTATCATGCGCTCTAAGGTGGTTGCTGCTATTCGTAACTTCATGATCAAGAAAGAGTTCATGGAAGTTGAAACGCCTATGATGCACACCATCCCAGGTGGTGCTACGGCGCGTCCGTTTATCACTCATCACAACGCACTGGATATCGAGATGTATCTACGTGTGGCTCCTGAGCTTTATCTTAAGCGTCTGGTTGTCGGTGGCTTCGAGCGTGTGTTCGAGATCAACCGTAACTTCCGTAACGAAGGTCTATCTCCTCGCCATAACCCTGAATTCACTATGATGGAATTCTATATGGCCTATGCTGATTATAAAGATCTGATGGACTTGACCGAAGAGATGCTCAACTCTATCGCCACCGAGCTTTGCGGCTCTCCAAAGCTTCCATACGGGGAGCACACGGTTGACTTTGGCGGTCCATATGCGCGTCTTAGCATGTTAGATGCTATTAAGAAGTACAATCCTGACAATGAGACTATTCAGTCTATGACCTATGAAGAGGTTAAAGACGTCGAGTTTATGCGTAATTTGGCTAAGAGTATTGGCATGACAATCGAGAAGTTCTGGACCTGTGGTCAGCTACTCGAAGAGATCTTCGGTGAAACAGCTGAGCCTCAGTTGATGCAGCCTACCTTTATCACAGGTTATCCAGCGGATATCTCGCCATTGGCACGTCGTAACGATGAAAACCATTTCATCACCGACCGTTTCGAATTCTTCATCGGCGGCCGTGAAGTCGCTAACGGCTTCTCTGAGCTTAACGATGCTGAAGATCAAGATCAGCGTTTCAAGGCCCAGGTTGCCGCGAAAGATGCTGGTGATGACGAAGCCATGTTCTATGATGCAGATTATATCAGGGCTCTCGAGCACGGCTTACCGCCTACGGCCGGTCAAGGTATCGGCATCGATCGTTTGGTGATGTTGTTTACCAACACGCATACGATCCGTGACGTGATCTTGTTCCCTGCTATGCGTCCTCAAGCTCAAGGCTAAAATTTGAACTAGAAACGTTAAACTTGGCTTTGGATTGACTTGACTTGGGTGTTGCTTGCCAATACCCAGCCCATATCAATCCGTGACGTGATTTTGTTCTCGATTATACGTCCTCAAGATCAAGGCTAAACTTTCATCAAGAAAGTCAAAAAAGTGATAAAGGCAGCTGAGCTAAATACTCAGCTGCTTTTTTTATGATTAAAGCCGGATAAGCACCTACGCCCAGCTCATATCAATCTGTGACGCAATCTTGTTCCCTGCCAAAAATCACTCAGAGTAGACCACTTGTTCATACTGATTGGTATAATATAGGCTCGATGATATCAAGCTGCAGGGATGATTCCGTTTACGTTACTAGCATCATAATTTTAATATCCCTATGCGTGATTAATCCCTGGGTTAGTCGACTAGCAGAATATAATCAATGTTTAAGATGTTCCTGTGGCTGGTACATTTATATATCGACAGATACACTATTTTTAATATCATTTTAATTATTGATTGAAGTTTTTCTCTGATTTTTATAGCTTAAGCGGTAGGTTGTAAAATGATGATTAAAGGTAACCTTGTTAGATGTATAGGCGGAGTAAGCTAATGTTTGAGTTTATGGCACTATGATAGATATCCCTATTTCATTGAAGTATTGGCAAAATTGGCAAAATTCTGTCGATTTACTTTCGAGCTATGCTCAATGTGATGTCGTACTAAGGGTCATAAACGCTTCGGAGCAATACTGTCCCCAATTAAGTTCTGCTTCTCTCGGTAATCATCAGGTTTTAGATGAAAACTGCATTTCAGATTTAGCCAATTATTCTCATATTATAAAGTGGCCATCAAGGGCACTGTTTGGTTGCTTATCTTTATGTATTGAGTCTGAAAAAACAGAGATGAATCCACTCAAAAACTCTGAAAATAGAGATGTTGAACTGGTCAAGTTTGAGTCTTTAATCACATTATGTATTAAAAATATTGAGCTGGAATTAAGCGAAATTTATCGTGAGCATCAACAAAAAAATAAACTAGAACGTGGACCAATAACGTCATTAGAAAATGTAAATCTGCAACTTTTTATAGACAGTTTAAAAGAGCATATTTGGATAAAAGATACATCTGGTCGTTACATGGTGTGTAACCAAAGTGTTGAGAGGGCATGGGGGAAAACTCGCGAAGAAATTATCAGCAAAACTGATGAAGAACTTTTCATTGCCGATTTAGCCAGCGAATTTATTCAAGCTGATTTTGATGCCGTTGATAAAGGCATCCAGATAGTAACAGGGGAATGCAAGGGACAAGATGAAGATGTTGATAAATATTGGTTAGAAACGTCTAAAGTACCACTGGTGGCGGAAGGCGGTGAACTTTTAGGTGTCATTGGTGTTTCCAGAAATATCTCTCAGCATAAAGCGGTCCAGGAAGAATTAGAATTAACTGGAAGGGTATTTGAAAACTCTGTTGAAGGTGTGATGATCACCGATAGAAAAGGTGAAATTATTGAGACTTATGGGGCTTTTTCTGAAATCACGGGCTACTCAAAAGAGGAAGTTGTGGGAAAGAATCCTCGTATGTTTAGCTCGGGGCGCCATGATAACGCTTTCTTTGCCGAGTTATGGAGTGGATTAATCCATAAAGGCAAGTGGCATGGTGAGATATGGAACAGGCGTAAAAATGGCGCGGTATTTCCGCAAATGCTAACCGTCAGTTCGGTATTTGGTGAGGACGGTGAAGTGCGTTACTTTGTCGCCGTGTTTGCTGATATCACGCTTCAAAAGAGAAGTGAAGCTGAACTTGCACATCAGGCCTACCACGATCCTTTAACTAAGCTACCCAATAGGATGGCGTTGATCTCACTGATTGAACAGGACATTCGCCACGCAGAAGTTCAACAGGGACAATTGGCGACGGTATTTATCGATGTTGATCTATTCAAACATATCAATGATAGCTTTGGTCATCTGGCTGGCGATAAAATTTTAGTGGAGTTAGCAGGCCGTTTAACTCGCCAGAAAGGATCTGAAGACACCTTGGCTCGAATAGGTGGCGATGAGTTTGTTGTTTTACTACCACAGGTAGAGGGAAATGAAGAGCTGACATTAGCCTTGAGCAAACTCAGAAAGGCATTTGAGCAACCATTTTTTATTGATGACAAGGAGCCGATAAGACTGACTGCTAGCATGGGAGTGTCGGTGTACCCTCATGATGGCAAGGACAGTTATACCTTGCTGAGAAATGCAGACTCTGCAAAGCATAGAGCTAAACAGGATGGTCGTAATAGCTACGCTTTTTATACAGAATCTTTAACCAAAGAGTCTATCGAGCATTTGAAGTTACAGAGCGCTTTACATGATGCGTTAGACAAGCAAAATTTTCATCTGGTTTATCAACCTAAGCTTGATTTTGTGACCATGCAAACGACTGGCTTTGAAGCATTATTGCGTTGGTGCGACCCCGTACTTGGCAATGTCTCTCCTGATAAGTTTATTCCAATCGCAGAGAAAATTGGCTTAATTAATGAGATAGGTTCATGGGTATTGAAAGAGGCGTGTCAGCAAGGCGTTAAATGGATCTCTCAAGGAAAAACATTCGGTCGCATTGCGGTTAATGTAGCGGGCCAACAATTACAGCGAACGTCTTTTGTTGATGAGGTTAAGTTGGTGCTAGAAGAGACTGGTTTGCCAGCGAGTGCATTAGAGCTTGAAGTGACAGAGAGCTTTATGATGTCAGACCCTGAGGTTGTGATACGTGACTTGCAACGATTAGGTGAGATGGGGATTGAACTCTCAATAGATGACTTTGGCACCGGCTATTCATCGTTAAGTTACTTAAAAAAATTGCCTATACATAAACTGAAATTAGATCAGTCATTCGTTAAGGATCTTCCTCTAGATCTAAACAATAGCGCGATAGCGAAAGCTGTGATCGCTTTAGGGCAAGCTTTGAACCTTAAGGTGATAGCCGAGGGGGTCGAGAATGAAGCCCAAGCGGCATTTTTAAGAGATAATGGATGCCATGAAGCACAAGGATACCTTTATAGTAAACCCATGTTACCCGAAGCCCTAAATGACTTTTTAATAGATAGAGTACACTACTAGATGAAAAACATATTGTGTTTCGGTGATTCAAATACTTGGGGTTATGAACCTGTAGTATGTAAGCGTTATCCCTATGATGTTAGGTGGACAGGTGCGCTTCAAAAGAGGCTTGGCAGTCAATATCGCGTCATTGAGGAAGGGCTAAACGGGCGAACATCAGGGGTTGATGAACCAGGGCGCGACTTTAGAAATGCTGCTCGTTACTTCCCTATGCTGCTTGAGTGCCATAGACCATTGGACCTTATTGTGATCATGCTAGGTACCAATGATCTTAAGTCTCAATTTAAGCTTACGTCATCGGCTATTGCCCTAAGTGTGAAAGGACTCTGTGAGATGGTACTCAATTGCGAATATATTGAGAATGCTAATACTCAACTACTGCTCATTGCACCGCCTCATGTGGCTAATCTCCCCGAAGAAGATATCCAGGTTTTTGCTGGTGCCAGAGATAAGTCTCTGCAATTGGCTACAGAGTATAAGAAGGTCGCGGATGAGCTAGGTATCTTGTTTCTGGACGCGAGTGAGATTGTTGAAACAAGCGATGCCGATGGATTGCATTGGATTGCGCAGCAGCATCAGGATTTCGCTGCAGTATTAAGTGACAAGGTATGCAGCATTTTTGCCCATTGATGTCCTTTTCTTGGCTCTCTTAATTAGCTGAGGCTACAGTTTTGTGTCCAAGTGCTCCATCATTATCTCCATCATTATCTCCATATTTTCCCATATAATGTCTTCAAGTAAGCCTCGACTTTGAGCGCTATTGATTAAGCTATAATTACTGTCACTAGCATTGGGGTTTGAGTGTTAAGGCATAATATTGGACGTTGAACTGGCAAAAATAGTAGAACTGCAAAATATCATGTGGATATTGATTGCCACAGGTAGCGTGTTGTTTATGCAAGCTGGATTCTGTTTTTTGGAAGCGGGATCGGTTCGGTCTAAGAATAGTATCAATGTCGCGGTAAAAAACTTCTGTGATTTTTGTTTGACCTCTGGCGTTTTTTGGATCGCTGGTTTTGGCATCATGTATAGCAGTGCCGGACACATGTTCAATCTTGATTACTTCTTTATTGCGATTACCGATTCACCTAAATTACTCGCCTTCTTCGTATTCCAGCTGGTTTTTTGCGGCACAGCTTCGACAATCATGTCGGGAGCAGTCGCCGAGCGCACGACCTTTTCCGGCTATCTGATTATGGCCTTTTTCGTCTCAGGTGTGCTATATCCGATTTTTGGCCGATGGGCGTGGAATGGAAATTTTGAGGGACTCAACTTAGGTTGGCTCAATCAATTAGGCTTTGTCGATTTTGCCGGTTCGAGTGTGGTGCACTCTATCGGCGGTTGGGCCTCCCTAGCGGCTGTGATGGTGATAGGCCCGCGCATCGGCAGGTTTTGTGAAGCTAGTACTCCTATTCAGGGGCATAACATCCCCATGGCAACGGTGGGCACCATCATTCTCTGGTTCGGTTGGTTTGGCTTCAACGGCGGGAGTAGCCTCAAGTTTGATGACACAATTCCCATGATTATCCTAAACACTAATTTGGCCGCAAGCTTTGGCGCCATCTCTGTACTCTTGCTTACCTGGTATAAGCGCCAGAAACCCGATGTGCCTCATGTGCTCAATGGGGCATTAGCCGGCTTAGTGAGCATCACAGCCAGTTGTAATGCCGTGTCACCTCAACAGGCTGTGTTGATAGGTTTATCTGGTGGTGCTATTTATCTTGCTAGCACTAAGGTTTTGGAACATTTTAAGATAGATGACGTGGTGAAAGCGGCTCCGGTTCATGGTGTCTGCGGCGCATGGGGAACTTTATGTGTTGCGCTATTTGGTAGTGCCGAGGTACTCGACACTGGCTTGAGTTTCACTGGCCAAGTCGGTGTTCAACTCCTGGGCATACTCGTTTGTTTTATTTGGGCATTTGTCCCTACCTACCTTTTTTTAACCTTGATCCAAAGGTTCATCCCCTTAAGGGTCAAAGCCGAGGATGAGATAAGAGGGCTTAATACCTCAGAGCATAATGCCAACACCGAAGTATTGGATCTACTTCACGCGATGGAGAAGCAGAAAAACGAAAGTAACTTCGGCATGAGTGTCCATGAAGAGCCCCATACCGAAGTCGGCCAGATAGCCAGAGAATATAACCGGGTACTCGCGGTGGCCCACAGTGAAATGGAGAATACCAATAAAGCTAATGCCGAGTTGATGGCCTCGTTTAGAGAATTACAGCGGGCTCAGACCCAACTGGTTGAGTCTGAGAAAATGGCATCTCTAGGGGGACTCGTGGCAGGGATCGCTCATGAGATCAATACCCCACTGGGCGTCAGTGTGACCGCAACGTCTTATTTGGAAAGAGAGCTTAGGATCTTAGAGTCTCAGTATAAGGCGGGAGACCTGACGACCGAAGATGTAGAGAAATTTCTCCAGGGAGCGAACGAGGGCACAGGTATCATATTGATCAATTTAACTCGGGCTACCGAGTTAATTAAAAGCTTCAAGATGGTTGCGGTGGATCAATCATCAGATAAGTGCCGTGAGTTTGACTTGAGGGAATATATCGATGAAGTACTCTTTAGTCTTCAACCTAAGTTTCGAACTAATCAACACAGTATTGAGGTTTCTTGCCCCGAAGGGATAGTTATTTTCAGTCATCCCGGAGCTTTAGCACAGATCTTAACCTGTTTTTTAATGAATAGCCTGCATCATGGATTTGAGCAAGGAAACATAGGTGAAGTTCACATCGAGGCGAAATTAACAGCTGGAGATGTTGAGTTGGTTTATCGGGACAATGGCCAAGGGATTGATGCAGATAGCTTACAGCGAATTTTTGAACCATTTTACACCACTAAGCGAGGTAAAGGCGGCAGTGGACTCGGACTGCATATCGTCTTTAATCTGGTGACTCAGACCTTAGGTGGCACTATCACCTGTCGTAGTGAGCGGGGTGAGGGGGCTGAGTTCACTATCAAGTTCCCCGTCAAGCTTGAAGAAGCCTAGATCTAGCCCTAGAAAGAGTCAAGATGCAGAACTAGGTAGCTATAAAACTCTGGTGATTTCAGTCAGCTCAATGACTTCTCTTGGCTGCATGTCATCTAGTTTGATATTGCCAATACGTACTCGAACTAGCCTCATGGTAGGAAAGCCTGCGGCTGCGGTCATCTTACGAATTTGGCGGTTCTTGCCTTCGCTGATGGTGATAGATATCCAGGTTTCATTGAGGACTCCGTGCCTTGGGTCTCTGGCTCTAAATCCATTACCCAGGAAATTATCACTCTGATTTTAGCTATAAAATATTCGTTATTTCAGTCAGTTCAATGACTTCTCTTGGCTGCATGTCATCTAGTTTGATATTGCCAATACGTACTCGAACTAACCTCATGGTAGGAAAGCCTGCGGCTGCGGTCATCTTACGAATTTGGCGGTTCTTGCCTTCGCTGATGGTGATAGATATCCAGGTTTCATTGAGGACTCCGTACCTTGGGTCTCTGGCTCTAAATCCATTACCCAGGAAATTATCACTCTGATTTTAGCTATAAAATATTCGTTATTTCAGTCAGCTCAATGACTTCTCTTGGCTGCATGTCATCTAGTTTGATATTGCCAATACGTACTCGAACTAGCCTCATGGTAGGAAAGCCTGCGGCTGCGGTCATCTTACGGATTTGGCGGTTCTTGCCTTCGCTGATGGTGATAGATATCCAACTCATGGGACCATGCCTAGGGTCTCTTATTTTTCTGCCATTACTCGGAAGTTCAGGCTCTCCATCTAGCTTGAAAACCTTGCAAGGGAGCGTGAGGTACTTTTCCCCCTTGATGCCTATCTCGACTCCCTGCCGAAGACGGATTATCGTCTCATCATGAATATTACCGTCGATCTGGACATAGTATTCCTTCTCCACCTTCTTACTGCGGACTCGATGACTGACCATGCCATCGGTTGTCAGTAACAAGAGGCCTTCTGAGTCATGATCTAAACGCCCAATCGCCATGATCCCTGCAGGGAAGTGGGCCAGGTCACCGAGCAACTTCTTGCTCTTTCTGGTTTCGGGGACAAATTGACTCAGAAATCCATGTGGCTTAAATATCTTGTAGTGGCGATGGGGCTCACTTTGGTCTGAGTTAGAGGATGAGGTGGAGTCAGCTTGAGAAGAGGTATCAGGCATTGGTGAGTGTCATAAATGGGTCAAAGAGATGTGTCATTATATCCTTTAAGCCCTGATGATGAGTAGTCTAGTGGATGTTGCTGATAATATTCCTCTTACAATAATAAATGACAGCGTTGTCATTCGGCGTTATAGTAATGTTAAAATTGCCAGGTAAGAGTATAAATAAGACGAGTGAGCCACATTGAGTAAGTAAAGTGGTTTGGCGGCGGCATCTATACTTAATGTTAATTTAACTGGCTACAAACCAATTATTTCATAGTCTTGAGCTTAGCTCTAAGTCAAAGTGAGTCGAACATCATGCAAATAGTCATCTTAAAAAACAGTGCTGAAGTTGCCAAATATGGCGCTAATATCTTTATCAAGCAGCTGCAAAGTAAAGCGGACTCAGTGTTAGGCCTTGCTACTGGCTCTACACCTGTCTCTCTATATCAGAGCTTGATCAGAGCCAATAAAGAGCAACAGATCTCATTTAAAGATGTGACCACCTTTAATCTGGATGAATATCTTGGCTTAGAAGGCACTCACCCTCAGAGTTATCGACACTTTATGAACCAGCAGTTGTTCGATCATCTAGATATCGATAAGGCTCAGACTCATGTACCGCCGGGTGATGCCGAAAACCCTATAGAAGCTTGCGTCGGTTATGAGCAGCTGATTGAGGCCGCCGGAGGCATAGATATCCAACTTTTAGGCATAGGCCGAAACGGTCATATTGGTTTTAACGAGCCTTCATCTGGTTTGATGTCACGCACTAGAGTTAAGACCTTAACTAAGGCGACTATCGACGATAATGCCCGCTTCTTCGCAGAAGGTGAATATCAGCCTCATCTGTCGATCACCATGGGCATTGGCACTATCCTGGATGCAAGAAAAGTCGTGCTACTGGCTACTGGCGAGAGCAAGGCCGAGGCGATCCTCGCGACGGTGGAGGGCGCGTTGACTGCTGCATGCCCGGCATCGGCATTACAGTTACACAAGAATGCAGTGCTTGTGATTGATGAAGCGGCAGCCTCTAAGCTGTCAGATCGCGACTTTTATAAGCATATTGAAGCTGAAAATCAAAAGTTATTGGCGCGGCTAGCCAAGTAAGCAGCCAATCTTGTACTCATCCCGCACACGATTAAGGACAGCTAAGCTGTCTTTAATCGTTTCATATTACTCGCTACCAAGTTCTGAGCCATACTTTTAAGGGATTACAGCTGGCTTTGAACAAGTAGTAAGCAAGTTGTATGTTATAACGATTAGTATTAACTTTTAAGTCAGCTGGTTAAGGAGAACATCATGCTGCGGAAAATGACTATTCTAGTCGCTGTCATCATAGCGATTCCTTTCGTCTTGGCACTATTTGTTCAGAAAGATTATTCGGTGATCACCAGTGTCACCATAGACAGGCCAGTCGCCGAAGTCTTTGACTATGTGAAGCATCTTAAAAATCAGGATAATTTCAGTGTCTGGGCGCAAATGGATCCAACAATGGAGAAAACCTATAAAGGTGTCGATGGCACTGTGGGTTTTGTCTCGGCATGGAAGAGTAATAACGAAGAGGTGGGTGTAGGTGAGCAGGAGATCATTAAGATTGATGAAGGTAAGCGAGTCGATTTTGAACTGAGATTTATCTCCCCCTTCGAAGCCACCGAACCTGCATACATGACCACAGAAGCGCTTGGTAGTGATAAAACTAAGGTGAGCTGGGGATTTCGTGGACACATGAGCTACCCAATGAATCTGATGTTCCTATTTATCGATTTTGAAACACTGATTGAGAATGACCTCAGTCAGGGATTGGACAAGCTTAAACTATTACTTGAATCGGATAAGACTATACCTGAGAAGACGATAAATACAGACGTTATTGAGTCTCTTGATTAGGCTTCCGGCTAGCTTTGATCGAGTGTACTTCTATTTTAGCATTTGCTGTCACTGGTGTTTTCTGTCTGGTTTGCTAGGTTAGACAAAGAATAAAAACAAGGAGTTTATTGAAGCTATGAAACAGACTGAAGACCATCTGCCCCTGACTGACTTTATCGAGTACAGCGAAGAGGAGATGCTCGAACGAGCACAGAGTAATTACCAGGAGGTCAAGAGGCGTCATAGCATTCGCCAATTTTCAGACCGAGCCGTGCCCCAAGCTATTATCGAGCAGTGTATTCGAGCCGCTGCAACGGCGCCCAGTGGCGCAAATCATCAGCCTTGGCATTTTGTCGCCATCAGCGACCCTGAAGTGAAGGCGCAGATCCGCCATGAAGCAGAGGCACTGGAACGTTCTTTCTATGAAGGACGAGCGGGCGAGGAGTGGCTCGATGCACTGAAACCATTAGGTACCGATGCCAACAAGTCTTATCTTGAGCGTGCTCCCTGGCTTATTGCTGTATTTTCGCAGAAGCGTGGTGGCATAGATAATGATGGCAGTAAGATCAATTATTATGTTCACGAATCGGTCGGCATAGCCACAGGTTTCCTATTACATGCGTTACACCATGCAGGATTGGGCACATTGACACATACCCCTAAACCCATGTCTTTCTTGAGTAAGGTGTGTGGCCGGGATAACGATGTGGACCGTCCCTATATGCTTATCGTCGTGGGCTATCCAGACCAAGATGCGACGATTCCCGAGCATGCTACCAAGAAGAAGGCGTTAGCAGAGATAGCTACATTTAACTAATTTAGCTTCTAGCTCTAGTTAGGATCAGGCTTCGACAAAGGGCACCTCAAGTGTCCTTTTTTAATGCGATTAGCGATTTTTTCGTATTTCCAATGTTAGCGACTCATTAATAAATGCTTAAGCTTGTGCTGTTATACTCCGTCGGCTGCGACTGTGGCTAAACTCCCCCTTATTCCTTGTTCCCCAGAACACTCGAGTGTTAATCCACATTTTAGAACCGCACTGTTAGTTATTTTATCAAGTAACTATTACATCTGACTACTCAATATAGCGAGTAGCTAGAATCTGAGCATATTTATAGGAGAAAGCCGTGCTGGCGAATGTGTCTGTTTTACAGAGCAAACTTAAACTTATCGATAACAGTAAAGCGTTTCAGGGCTTTGTAATTTTCGTCATCATAGTCTCAGCGCTTTCTATAGGCGCGCACACTTATCATCTACCATCTTGGATGGAGAAGAGCTTGCTTGCGCTCGATGTGGGTATTACCGTCTTCTTCGCCGTCGAAATTGTCATACGTTTCCTTGCCAGCGATGGACCAAAGAAGTTTTTCAGTAATGGCTGGAATATTTTCGATACCTTGATCGTGATAGGCAGTCTGATCCCAGCTGGGGGAGCTGGAATTCTCATCGCCCGTTTGCTACGGATCTTCAGGGTGTTGCGACTGGTGTCCATGATCCCCGAGCTTCGCATGCTGGTGAATGCGTTATTCAAAGCGATTCCCCGTATGGGCTATATCGCACTGCTGATGTTTGTCATTTTCTATATCTATGGTGCCATCGGCAGCATGCTATTCGCTCATATCAATGACTTCCTCTGGGGCGATGTCTCGGTCGCTATGTTGACCTTATTTAGAGTATCGACCTTCGAATCCTGGACCTCTGTGATGTATGAAACCATGGCTGTCTATCCGCTCAGCTGGATCTATTATCTGAGTTTTATCTTCCTGACAGCTTTCGTGTTTCTCAACATGATGGTAGGCGCGGTTTTGGATGTTATGACTCAGGAAACTGCTGCTATGCGGGCCGAAGAAGAAGCCGAAGAGGTTAAGAAACTCGCGCCATTGGCTGAATCAACGGATGATGACAAACCTGCCAGTGCAGCCGATGTAGCGGAGCTGAAGGCTCAGATTTCCGAGCTTAAAGGCATGTTGATGAATAGTGTGCAAGGGGCACAAAGTACTCAAATGACGCAGAAGGTGGGTTAAAGCTTAAGGTTTCAGTTCCTAGAACCTAGGTTTTAGGAACTAATGACTTTCTACTTCATCAAGCTGAAACCAATAAATCCAATCCAGCTGATAACGAGCAAGCCCCAAGGTAGCAAGTGTACATTGGACTGAGCTGTTACTTCAGAAGTCTCACTCTCTGTTGTCGGAGCGGTTTTAGCCTTGGCCTTGATATCTTGCTTGCGGGCTCTATCTCGGTCGCGGGCCTTGTTTTTGTGTTGCTTCTTATATTCGGCGATACCTTTCTCAATACCTGCGGCAATCAGTTTAGTCCGCTCTTTGGTTTGTCCTGGCTTTTGAGTGGCTTTGGCCACCTTCATCGCTTCATTTTTTGTTTCGTCGGAGACATTTTTCGCCGCAGCCATCTATAGAATCTCAAGATTTTTTATTGGCTGCGACTATATCACATGACTAGAAGGGATTCTGTTTCAGGTAGGCAAACAGGCCTGTTTGCAGATTCACATTCCAGAAGCGTCCCGCCAGAGTTTGGGTCATGATTTTGCCGCTAAGCTTGACCAGGCCATTCGTTTGCCAGGCGGAAAAAAGGGGCATTAAGTGACTGACCAGTTCAGTATCAAAGTCAGATAAGGCCAGCACTCCACTGTCTAATCCAGCTTTAAACTGGCTATCCAGAGCGGCCGACGGGTTAGGTGACATCACCATGCCTGGTACTTGCGACGGCAGCGTGTCTGTAGCTTGCGACTGAGCTTGGTGCCACTGTGACAGGTCACGAGCATTCATCATGCCGTGACCATGAATATTTCCCCCTGCGCCAGCGCCAAAGGGAAGAATCTCTATGCCACTCTTAGCTAAGGAGTTATAGATGCTACGTTCCCGGTTATCTCGGCGCCAATGGCAACTGGACAGGCGTTGCCAGTTTGAGGATTCTAATAGGCTGGCTCCTGCGGCGTACATACTTGCACGAGTCTGGCTGTCGACGGCGGGGGCGAGTGTTTGCTGCTTTTGTTTGCTCGTTGCCTTCTTTTCGGCCTGATGACTCAACTTTGTGCCCTGTAGCCCGATAAGCTGATAGAGATCCACTCCGTGGACGCCGGATTGGATGACATCTTGCAGATCTTGTTGCCATATCTCCATGGTTTGACCCGGTAGGCCAAAAATAAGATCGGCAACGATCGAGGCACTCGGGTGCTCGCTTAATTCTTGTAAGCGCTCGATCAGGGTTTCTCTGTTATCGAAGCGGCCAGCGGCGAGTCGAACCTGAGTGTCGAAGCTCTGTACTCCGAAGGAGAAGCGGTTAAAGCCTGAGGATAGTGCCGCATCGAACTTAGCATGGGTGAAGCCATTGATGCGTCCCTCCAAGGTGATTTCAGCGTCTTTAGCCAAGGGAAAGGTTTGAATAGTCTTGCCTATGATGGCTATTTCGCTGGCTTGCATGTCCGTCGGCGTGCCACCTCCCACATAGACGGTATCGAATGTACCGCTTTGGACGAATGGGGTTTTAGAGGCGATATAAAGTTGTTTAGATAGTTCATCGACATAGTGGCTAATGCGGGCCGGGTTGGAGCCATTTTCGAAGAAATTACAGAAGCTGCAGCGTTTGCGGCAGAAGGGAAGGTGTATATATAAGGCTCGTTGTGTTGCCGATGTCGGGCTTGTCCACCAGGTTTGCCATTGCTGTGGAGTTAAATTCAGCGGATGACTCCCACCTCGCCCCGCATGGGGGCACTCTTGACTGTGAAGGCAAATTTAAGGGGGCGGGACTGGATATCCCAGTCATCGAGGGGGTTAAAACAGGGCTGTTTACGTCATTGTTTAGAGAGTTATGGATGTTATTCACTGGACATTCGCTGAGAGCGACTCGACAAGGATTACTTGTTGATAATGATAATCACTATCATGTTTAGGTTTGTTGCTTTCGATCAAAATATGATGAAGTGAATTGTAAAGATTGCCTGGCAGAGTCGATGACTGCCAGGCAGTAAATACCTAGATAAGCGTTAAAAAAGCAGGGGGATATCACTGTCCGGCGCCTTGACGACGAGAGGGTCGTATTTCCACACCTGACGGATAGTCTCGGGGACAGAGCCACTCTGGGAGGCCCTTGGCTGACAATCTGTCCTTGCTCCAAAACCACTAAGTTGTCGGCATAGCGTGACGCTTGGTTGAGATCGTGCAGCACCACAATGACGACATAGTTTTGCTCGTGAGCCAAGGCTTTGGCTAAGGCTAACACCCTGTGTTGCTGAGCGAGATCCAGTGCCGAAGTGGGCTCATCCAGGAGTAAGATAGGTGGACGACTCGCCTGCTGTAGCTGGGTCAATACTCTTGCAAGTTGCACTCGCTGTTTCTCTCCGCCGGACAGGGTTGGGTAACTGCGATGTTTAAGTGACAGCAGATCTAGCCTGTGTAACTGTTGATCTACAATTTCTGCTCCCTGGCTGCGGCTAACACTCAAGGGATATAACCCCATGGCGACGACCTCACTCACCTTGAAGGGAAGGTGAGGCTGGCGTGCTGGGGCAGAACGGCCAGCGTCTTGGCCAACTCTATTCTATCCCATTCATGTATCGGCCGATTATCGAGTAAAATCTTACCGGCATCGATTTCCGTTTCCTGACAGAGGCTCTTGAGCAGTGTCGACTTACCCGCACCATTGGGGCCAAGCAGGGCGGTTACCTTACCAGCTGTGATGGTGAGGTTAATGTCAGTCAATACCGGCTTATTATCTATGCGGACCGACAGATGTTTAATTTCAATCATATGCCAGTCACCTATAGAAATTTCGACCGCTGTTTTAACAGCAGGAAGATAAAGAATGGGGCACCAAGCAGCGCCGTCACTAAGCCAACGGGTAACTCAGATGGCGCGACCAGAGAGCGGGCGCCTATGTCGGCCAGAGCCAATATTACCGCACCTAGCAGGGCGCTCAGTGGCAATAGTTGTTTGTGGTCAGGGCCGATGAGAATACGAACCAGATGGGGAATAACCAGGCCGATAAAACCTATGATGCCGGTTGCTGCCACTGAGATCCCAACACCTAACGCACAGAGTATGATGAGTTTAAATTTAAGCTTATTTACGTCTATACCCAAGTGACGGGCTTCAGACTCCCCAAGCAGTAGCGCATTGAGTGCCCTGGCGCTGCGATTGAAGTGCCAGCTGAGCAACACCAGAGCGACTAAGGCGAGAATGACATATTGCCATTGAGCACCGGCAATAGAGCCCATCTGCCACAGGGTGAGATCTCTCAGGGCCATATCGTTGGCCATGTAAGTCAGCACACCTATCCCGGCCCCCGTTAAGGCTGCGACCGCAACGCCGGAAAGCAGCAGTAACACCACAGAGGTTCCTGTCGGACTGCTGGCTAAGCGGTACACAAGCAAGGTGGTGATTAACCCTGCGAGGAAGGCACTGAAGGCTATCCAATATTGGGCAGCCGCCGGAAACATGACTATGCATATTGCCGCGCCTAGAGCGGCGCCGGAAGAGACACCTATGATGCCGGGATCGGCCAAGGGATTACGAAATAGTCCCTGCATCACGGCGCCACATTGTGCCAAAATTGCGCCTACGGCCATGGCCAGAAGCGTCCTTGGCAGGCGGACATTGTTGATCACCAGTTGCTCATGGGGAGCGACATCGGCGACTTCATAATGAGTCGCCCAGGAGATCACCGCGCTGAGACTGGTAGACGGGCTGATATTCAGCGGTCCCGTGCTTATCGACAATAAACTGGTGATGACCAGCAAGGCGATAAGCCCAGGCCAAAGCCAACGTTGGCTATTCATAAAGTTATCCAAGGTATGGGTATGTGGCTAATATCGATTAATTTCAATCAGATCGCTTGCGAGTTTATCGGCCGCTTCGATGGCACTCAGGCCTAACCCGCCTAACAAGGCTTGGGGTTTGATTGACCGTATTTTGTTGTTTTTCCCTGCCGGAGTGTGGGCAAGCAGTGGCATGGCGTTAAGCACTTTTGCGGCGTCGCTAGCAGCCTTGTCCGCATCACTCATTGATGCTTCGGCTTGATCGTGTGAGCGATTAGAGATCAGGATAAGATCCGGTTGCAGGGATAAAATGCCCTCCTGAGACAGGCTCTTGTAACCGGAGAAGTCGGCAATGTTGTTGCCGCCGGCTAGCTTGATGATGATATCGGCTGCAGTGCCCTCACCGCCGACCCGTGCTGGCCTGTCGGCTTGCAATAACATAAACAAGATTTTAGGTGCCTTTTCAGCACTGCCAACTTGCTTCTTCTTTGCCGCTATACCATCTAAAGAGGCTTGAAGCTTTAGCTTCAACTGTTTGGCTTGAGCTTGACGGCCCAGTAGCTTGCCCATCGTATCAATATTGCTTAGCAGTTGAGGACGATCGTTAGCAGTAGGTAATTGGATGACTTCGACATCGGCGCTTCTGAGTACCTCCAAGGTCGTTTCCGGGCCCATGGCATCGGTGCCCAGAACCAGCGTCGGGGTTAAGGCTAAAATACCTTCTGCAGACAGCATTCTGTGATAGCCCAACTTGTCTATTTTTGTCATCGATGGAGGCAGTATGCTGGTGGAGTCCACCGCCACTAACTCGTCACCGGCCTCCAGTGCCAGCACCAACTCGGTCACCCCAGCGCCCGCACTCACAAGACGCGCTTCTTGTGTGTCTACATCGGCATGAACGCCTTCATGGGCTGATACATTGAATGTCAGTAACAGGCTGGCAGATAACAGCAGGCACTTCGAGCTAACTTGTCTATTAAAAACGTGTGATGGGTTGAACATATGTGACTCCGAAAATAGGCTAATGGTTAATTATTCTTGTATCAATAAATGTCTATGGTTCCATCAGTATCTGAGTATTGCTGATCTGCTGCCTCTGCATGAGCGCAAGTAAGGTCATCAAGGGCTGAACTTGTGCCTCTTTATCGGCTGCAATAATTACTTTGGCGTCTGGTTTGTCCTTAAAGCTGCTGACGAAGGCCTGTTCAAATTGTTCGAAATCCTGATATTCCTCGCCATCCAGAGCCCAAAAAGGCTGTGAAGCCATCACATTGATGGTGAGGTGCTTATCCTGAGATAGCGCCTGCAACTCAGATGTCGATTCCGTCGGGACTTCGATGGCTAGACTCAGTAGTTGGGTATTAGCGGTCAGCAAGAGAAACACTAAGACGATGAAGATGATGTCGATCAAAGGCGTCAGGTCTAGCCCAGGTATGCTTGAGCTGGCATCATCTTGCTCCAGACCAATCATATTCCCACCTGAGCTTCATCAGTCTGGGTTTCATTAGTCAGAGAATTAGTGGCTTGAGATTTTTTCGACTGAGTATTACTGGCTCGGGCGTTATTGGCCTGAGTGCAAAAGGCGCTGGCTTGTGGATCACAGCCTAAGGTCATGGCCTGCTCCAATCCTTCGAGCCATAAGTTGATCTGATTGAGGACATAGGCAATTTTGCTGCAGCGCTGATCCGCCCATATACCAAACAGATGGGCCATAGTGATGGCAGGGACGGCTATGATGAGACCTGCTGCTGTGGTATTCATCGCCAGACCTAAGCCTGATGCCAACTGGGAAGGAGTCACAGGACCATCGGAAGCGCCGAGTTGATTAAACATCTCGATTAGGCCAAGTACAGTTCCCAATAGGCCTAATAGCGGGGTGATAATGCCGATCACTTGCAACACCTTGAGGCCAGATCGCAATACTTGTTTCTGCTTAGTTAACCAGAGATTGATGATCTCCTCTCGCATGGTTCGATTTTGTTCTGCATGGGTTAGCAGCAGGTGCGTGCCTTTAGACAGCATGCTTCGTCCCGTGCTTAATTGAGCTATCAAGGCTTTGACTTGCTCCGGATCAGACGTTCTGCTCTGTTTGCGCAGGCCTCTTAACCAGGTATCGCGTTTAGGCAACTCGAATATCACCAGCGCGAGTCGCTCTAAGATGATCATCAAAGCGATAAAGGCACAGATGAACATGGGCCAGGTGAGGGGGCCGAGTTGCTCGCTCAGAGAGGTAAACAAATTAACAGACATCTGGGGTCCTTATTGTTGAAAACTCATTGATAAAAACCTGTCACTCAACGGGTCTAATGGCTTGTAGGTGTTGTACTCATCTTGTTCTCAGGGAAAATTAAACGCTAATTAAGGGCAAACTTAACCGGCACTTTGACTGTGTAAGCGAAGGCCGTTTGTGGTGAAGGCGGAGAAAATTGCCACTGTTCAACCGCTGTGATTGCCGCCCTGTCGAGTAATGAAAACCCTGAGCTATTAATGAGCGTGAGTGACAGTTGCTCGCCAATATGATTAAACATCACCTCTATCATTGCCGTGCCCTCGAAGCCTCGCTTACGGGCAAGCTTAGGGTATCTAGGTTGGGCTGGTGGAGATGAAAATGTTGGTCTACTCAGCGTTATGGCTTCTTGACTGACGCCTTGCTTGGCCGTTACTTCGGCTTGATTCTGCGACTGTACAAGGACATCGGCTGATGCTGTGAGCATCGGCTCCTTGTCAGCATCTTTAATCGGTTGTTGAATAAGCTCTTCAACCTGCTGCTTAGGCTCTGTTTTGGCAAGTTTGGTTGGCTTTGCCTGGGTGCTTGGTTTAATTATCGGTTTAGCCACTGCTTTAGCGACAGCAGTAGGTGTCTCGATGGGCTCTGCAATGGGGGCTGGCTTTTGAACTTTCACTATCTCTTGCTTAGGCTCGAGCTCTTTCTGAGGTGTTTTCTTCGCTTCGACGCTGGATCGCATCGCGATCGACAGATTGATCGCCTGGGCTTGGCCCATGGCACTGCCCGAGTTCATTTGGAACTTTTCGACATTAACCGGGATCATATCTTGAGCAGCAATAAGCCCACCCTGGATTAATAGGGTGATACAGCCGAATGCTAAATATCGTTTAGGTGTCATTGTCTTTACGCTTCTCTTTCTCTAAAGGGGCAATGAGCCTTGCTCCGTTGCCACCCTGTTAGCAGTATGTAACCATCTGTTTATAATAGGTTTTAAATCCTGAGTTCTTAACGTAAATCCATATTGCCTATATAAGATATACGAACACTAATGAGATCGCAAATGATAATGATTTCTATTTGATCTAAGTCTTTTACTCATGTAGAGTGCCAAAAATACCCATTGAACCTGTTGAAACTTTAATCAGCTAACGATCGCTATTTTGATCTTGTTGGTGATTCTGGCTGTAAACAGATTAATAATAAGACCCGAGGAAATGATCGATGACAAAGAAGCCGTTAGTGATAGCTATGGCGATAGCACTGAGTTCTACGGCCATATCAGCTAAGACTTTTGCTCAACAAACAGAGTCTGTGGCTGAGTTTGACGAAGTGTTGGTTACCGCTACCCGTATCAGTGAAAAGGCATCGGAAACCAGCCGAAGTGTTGCCGTTATTGATGAAGAGGAGCTGCAGGAGCGACAACCAGCATCTGTTGCCCAAGCGCTGAAAAACGAAGCCAACATTAATGTCTCGAATGGCCCTCGTGCCTCATCTCAAGGTGTTGAGATCCGTGGCATGAGCGGCCAACGTGTGCTACAGACCATAGATGGTGCGCGTCAAAACACCACCTCAGGTCACCGTGGTACTTACTTTATGGATCCGGAACTGCTTAAATCTGTTGAGGTGATACGTGGACCTGCGAGCAGTCTGTGGGGAAGTGGCGCGATTGGCGGTGTAGTGGCACAGAATACTAAGTCGGCAAGAGATATGCTTGATGAGGGAGAGACCTTCGGTGGTTACCTTAAGCAAGGCTTCGAGACTAACGGTGATAAAATTAAGACCAGTGGTGCGATTTACGGTGTCGCCGATAAATTTGATTGGTTGATCAACGGCAGCTACAACGACAGCAATAATATCAAGATAGGTAACGACCAAACTCTGGAGAACAGTGGCTCCGAGAGAACCAGTGGCTTGATGAAATTTGGCTGGGAGCCAAGCGAAGGTCAGCGCCTGCAATTATCAGGACGTTTCTCCAATACCGATGAGTTGGTACCGAGTAATCCTGCTGAAGAGGTAGGCAATTCAGTGCCTCTGATTAAACGTAAGACAGAAGACAAAAACCTTACCTTGGCTTACAGCCTGAATCCAACTCAGAATGCCTATCTGGATCTCCATTCCACACTTTACTGGAACGGCACAGATTACGATGAAGACAGGGTCACAATGGGTCAGGTGGATAGCACCGAATATGAAACCTTAGGTTTTAGTGTTAATAACAGCTCTATTTTCGGCGGCACAACCTTGACATACGGCATCGATGGCTATCAGGACAAGATCAAGACAGTACGTGATGACCCGGAGCAAACGGGGGAACGCCCCGATGATATCGATGGCAAGACCACAGTTTGGGGCGCTTTCGCTAAGGCTGATATAGGGCTTACCGAGACTTTAGCATTAGAAGTCGCGGCGCGTTACGACACCTTCGAAAATGAGAGTAACAACTTAGGTGAGTCATCAGACGATAATGCATTATCGCCTTCGCTGGGTCTCGTTTGGAAAACCACCGACTGGCTGACTCTGAGTGCCAGATACGATGAAGCCTTTAGAGCGCCAAGCATAGAGGAAATGTATTCGACCGGTACCCACTTCTGTATTCCTGGCTTTGTGTGTAACACCTTCGAGCCTAATCCAGATCTGAAAGCGGAAAGCGCAAAAAATAAAGAGATTAAGGCGGACATGCGTTTCAGTAACTTGGCGGGTGACGATGAGTTAGCTATTACCTTGAACGTGTTCCGTAACGATGTGGATGACTTCATCGAACAGTACGTATCGGACATAACGTTTGAGAATGGTTCTCCTAAGATGACAACCTCTTGGGACAACGTTGATGAAGCCAAGCTGACAGGTTTCGAGTTCAGTACCCGTTATCGCTATGAGCAGACCCGCTTAACGCTCAACTATGGTCAGACAGAAGGTAAGAACAAAAACAGCGGCGAGTATCTGACTAACATTCCGGCTAAGAAGTTGGTTGCCGATCTGTCTCAATCTGTGATGGAAGGGGATGTTAAGTTCGGTACCCGTATCACCTATGTGGCAGAGCAAAATCAGAAGCCTGACTCGTATACAGCTCAGTATGAAGACTACAAACTTTGGGATGTGTATGTGGCATGGGAACCAGCCATGGGCACATTAGAGGGCTTACGTGTCGATTTCGCCATTGAAAATATTGGTGATGAAGAGTATCGCCAAGCGTGGCAGAACTTGTATGAGCAGGGGCGTAACTTCAAGCTGTCGGCCAGATACAATTTCTAATTTTGATAGCTTATAAAAATAACTAGCAGTTATCGCTAGCAGTAAAAGGTAACAGACTATTTTTAAATGGATTTAAACGTTTGCAGCTCATAGGGGAAGCGTGTCGGGGGTCTACTAAGTACTCGAGCTAAAGTGCTTGAGTAAGTGACCTCGTTCGACACATTCCTCTTTGAGCCGGTTAAAAGCGCACTTCGGATACGCTTTAGCATTCTAGCCTAAGCATCCGAAACTAAGAGAACACATTTATTGATGGGAAGCCCAATGGAAAAAGTAATCGAAGAGAAACTTACCGACGAGATAAAACTCGCAATCCGCTCCATGCTTAACGACAGACCCGAATTGATGGCAGGTCAAATCGCAGCCGAGCTTGCAGTCACGGAATTAGAAGTTGTATCTCAGCTTCCCGAGGGGCAGTTTGCCCTTTTGTCATTGAGTGAAAAAGACAGTTTATTGGAAGAGCTGCCGACTTGGGGGCCGATGACCACGATAATCTCGGTTTCGGGCAGTATCTTCGAGTTTAAAGGCTCATTTCCTAAAGGAAAGTATGCCCACGGTTACTACAATCTGATCACTAAGGGCGATGGTCTGCATGGTCACCTTAAGCTGGATGATATCAGTGCTATAGCCTTACTTAGCCGACCGTTCAGAGGTCAGGAGAGTCATGCGATCAACTTCTTCGGCGCCAAGGGCGAAGTGGTATTCAAGATTTATCTGGGCAGAGACAAGAAGCGAGTACTGATCCCTGAGCAGGTCAGTCGATTTAAACAATTAAAAGAACAGAGTCAGGCGTAGTAAGTGTTTGCCGCCTGAGTTGAAAGTTTCAGGCGTAATAAATTAAACCGCTAAGCCTTTTCCCCCTAGTTTGAGTGTAGAGATAATCATTATGTCAGAGCAAAAAGTATCAGAACAAACAGCAGTACAAGAGAAAGTATCAGCAGACAAAGAGCAGAGATTACGCGAAAAATTACTGCCAGAAATCGAAGAGTTTAAGACGAGTCGCAGTTCATTACAGCTGGCAACTAAAAGCGCAGCGGGTGTGCCAAATGCCAGTTATGCTCCATTCGCACTCGCCGATGATGGCTTCTATATCTTAGTCAGCGAGCTTGCGAGACATGGCACTAACCTGAAAGAGTCATCAGAAGTATCAGTCATGCTGGTTGAAGATGAGTCGGAAGCGAAAACCATCTTCGCCCGTAAACGTCTGACCTTCGATGCCCATGCGAGTATCGTAGACAGAGAGACTGAGGTTTTTACCAAAGGGGTTGCGGCCCTGTCGGCTCGTTTCGGTGAGATGATAGACAATCTGTCGGTATTGAAAGATTTTAACCTGTTTAAGCTGACACCTCATCATGGCCTCTATGTGAAAGGCTTCGGCCAGGCATTTAGCCTGACGGGTTCTGAACTGCTGGATGTGGACTGGAAGCGCGATGGCCATCATGGCGGCGCGCCAAAAGTCGAAGCTGAGATTGCCGAGCCAGCCTAGCGCATAGTAAATGGCTAAGGTGAAAAAATTAGCAAGCTCGAGCTAGACTAAAACCTCCTGATACAAACAAAGCCCGCGTTTTAACGCGGGTTTTGTTATTCTCTCTTTTATTAAGTCAACAAAAGACGTTAATCTTTCGTTATTGCTTCTCCATTAAGACTACTTCTCCATTAAGGATGCCCCTTGAGTCAAGATGCTTCTTCAGCCTCAACTATAAATACTGATACGAACAAATCGGTTACATCAGCCTCGGCGTCAAAGAGTCCCAAGCCCCAAGTTCACCGAAAGTCGGTGCTGCCCTGGATCGCCAGCTTTCTCAAACCCTATAAGGCTAGAGTTATCGCGGCCATCGTCTTCTTGTTTATCGGCTCTCTGGCCTGGTTGTCTTTAGGCCAAGGTGTTCGCCTTATGGTGGACGAAGGCTTTTTACAGGAAAATGGCAATCGTCTCAACGAGATCATCATGCTGGTGATCGGTATTACAGCCTTGAGCAGTTCAGCCATCTTCTGCCGCTTCTATCTGATGACCTGGCTTGGCGAGCGGGTTAGCGCCGATATTCGTCTAAAAGTGTATGACCATCTGCTCAAGTTGTCGCCGGGCTTCTATGCCAAGCTGCGCACGGGGGAGGTGATCTCTCGTTTTACCGCAGATTCGACGCTGCTTCAGTCTGTCGTGGGCTCTAGCCTCTCCATGGCGCTGCGTGCCAGCGTGACTGTGATTGGTGGCATCGTGATGATGGGGATCACCAGCATCAAGATGACGGGCTTGGTCTTGTTAGCCGTACCTCTGGTATTGGTTCCTATTTTCTTCTTTGGCCGTAAGGTCAGAGAGTTATCCCGCAAGAGCCAGGATAGAGTTGGCGATCTGGGTGCCTATGTCGATGAGACGTTACACGAGATCCACACGGTGCAAGCCTATTCCCATGAGGATCAGGACAGAGCCTTGTTCAGCAACAGGGTTGAAGCCGTCATGGATGCGGCAAGGGGCCGTATCTGGTATCGCTCGATTCTCATCGCTCTGGTGATGTTTCTCAGTATTTTTGCCATCGCCTTAGTGACTTGGGTCGGTGCTCATGATGTGATGTCCGGTGGCATGACGGGCGGTGAGTTATCGGCATTTATGTTCTATGCCGTGATGGTTGCAGGTTCTGTAGCCACCATCAGTGAAGTGATAGGTGATATACAGAGGGCCGCCGGTGCTTCCGAGCGTTTGATCGAGCTTGTCGAGGCCCCCATAGATATTCCCACCGTCGATAATCCGGCCGAACTGCCGGCAAAGGTCGAAGGTGACCTCAAGCTCACAGGTGTGCGTTTCAGTTATCAAGATATTCAGGATTCTCAACTTAAGCAAACAGAGAAGACAGAGGTTTCTGGCAAGTCAGCCCCATCTATCGATGAAGAGGTGATCAGAGGCCTGGATATTCATATCCATCCGGGTGAGAGGGTCGCCCTGGTCGGTGCCAGTGGTGCGGGCAAGAGCACCTTGTTTGAGCTGTTACAACGTTTTTACTGTTTAAACGCAGGCACCATAGAGCTAGATGGTATCGATATCGCGCAGCTTAAGCCTCAGACATTACGCCAACAGTATGCACTGGTGCCGCAGGAGTCGGTTATCTTCGCTACCAGTGTGCTAGAAAACGTGCGTTACGGTAGGTTAGAAGCCAGCGAGGAGGAGGTCTTTAAAGCCTGTGAGGCCGCTCGCGCCCATGAGTTTATCTCTGAGTTTAGGGATGGTTACCACACTTATTTGGGTGAGCGTGGAGTGAGGTTATCCGGCGGTCAGAAACAGAGAATCGCCATCGCCAGGGCTATATTGGCCGACAGGCCGATACTCTTACTCGATGAAGCCACCAGTGCGCTCGATGCCATCAGTGAGCACAAGGTTAAACAGGCGCTGGACAGCTTAATGGTGGGTAAGACCACACTGATCATCGCCCATAGATTAGCGACCGTGCTCAATGCCGATCGTATTCTGGTGATGGAAAGAGGCCTGTTAGTGGCGAGCGGCACCCATCAAGAATTGATGCAGAGCAGTGAGCTTTATCGCGAGTTTGCTAGTTTGCAACTGATCACAGAAACTTAAAACTTGCCTGCTAACAAGTAGCAAGTATCTTTTTAGAGTGGGTTCATTGGACTGGTTTGGTGTTTGCTTGTTATTTGGTAAGCATGGCTTCAATGGTATCTATCACCTGCCGTGGGTGCTGTACAGGATGTACTAATGTCGTGATCACATGGATGTGAATGAACGACCTTAAGTGTAAACACTTCTGCGACACGGCGCCCTCTCTATTGACGAAAAGGGTCCCTATAGCCTCTGCGACATCAAACAACGTCCATGTTTAACGGCCAGTTCGGCATCCCAGCCTCTCGTTCGGAGAGTATCACTTCGTGATACCTCACCCTGAAACCGAAGGTCACAGCCGCGTTCACACCTGTTCTGGTTTCGAGAAAGTTGCTTCTTCGATTTGAATTTTATTGGTTAGTAATGAACTGAGCGTTGAGCTGCTCTTTGTCCGATTATGCTCGTTCATCCTTAGTAGACTCCATAACCACATGAGTTGTAATCATGGCAACGTGAGGAAGCATCCCAAGGGTATTAGAATGAAATGCTTTGTAGCTTTTTAAATCTGTAGTTTCTACACGTAATAAGTATTCAAATCCGCCTGTCACGTTATGACACTCCACGACTTCGTGTGATAGAGAAATGGCATCTTCGAAACTTTTCTGTGCTTCACTTGTATGCGTAGAAAGTCCAACTGTAACGTATGTGACAAAGCCGCGACCAAGCGCTTTGTAATTAAGTACTACACGATAGCCTTTAATGATCTCTTTACTTTCTAATTCTTGAACACGGCGTAAGCAAGCGGATGCAGACAGGCCTATCTTTTGTGCCAGTTCAGCATTTGTGATCCTTCCATTCGCAGTCAACTCTTGCAAGATTCTTTCGTTATATCTATCCACACATCACTTTTATTGTGTAATTAGCTCGTTCATCAACGATATACGCAAGCTCATTTCGTGTAAAGCTATATATAGTATATTAAACAATCACATGAGCCATGCTCTAGCTAATAAAGGTCAATCAATGAATAATCTACCAGATGAAACGAAAAAACGATTTGTGGCTATTCTGAATAAAAAAATGGATGCCGGGCGTACAGTCAATGTACTTGGTCACATTAGCGTTGGCTTATCAAATTTGCTGACGTCTGATGACGCGGTTTATATTGACTATACAGATCAGGACAGCAATCTACACAGTAGCGTGTCTCATTTCCCATTTATCGTTTTGAAAGCAGACAACTCAAATAAAATTAGAAAGGTGAGAGAAGAATCTATTGCCCGAGGAATTAAATTCACAGTTTTTACCCATACCATGATTGAAGGGGGGTCAATAGCGCAGCTGTTCATGACAAAGGAAACGCCAGAATTAGAACTGAATTACTTAGGGATATGCCTGTTTGGCGAAACAGAAGTAATTCGAGAGGTGACAAAGAAATTTAGCTTGTACAGCTAACGCTTCCAGCAAGCAACAAAGGGGGCGTAGCGAATTAGGTAGGTCTCATTATTCAAAATTGTGTACAGATAAGGTTAAATAAATAACCTTATTTTGAATAACCCAGTGTAGATAATGGAATGGACCCATCCCCTTTTAATCGGCCTCACAATGGGCCACGATGAAGTTGCTACAACTCATCAGAAAGAGGACGGGTCCACCATGAAGATTACTACAATTGGTTTAGATATCGCAAAGTCTGTTTTCCATTTTGTTGGCGTGAATAAAGCAGGAAAACTTGTCAAAAAGAAGATGATTAAGCGTAAAGATTTAATTCATTTTTTTGCACAAGTAGAACCTAGCCTTGTTGTCATGGAGGCTTGTGGTGGAGCGAATTACTGGGCTAGAGAGTTTCAAAAGGTAGGCCATGAAGTCAAATTGATAGCCCCTCAATACGTCATTCCATACAGGCCTGGTAATAAAAATGATTATAACGATGCGCTTACAATAGCAGAGGCAGCTCAAAGACCAAATATGCGCTTCGTACAGCCAAAGCCTGTCGAGCAGCAGGATGTACAGATGCTTCACCGAATGAGGGAACGTCTAAACAAACAGTCTACCGCCTTAGTCAACCAGGTTAGAGGCATGCTGGCAGAATACGGCATCGTAATAGCAAAAAGCACAGCGGCCTTTAGGACAGCTTTTCCTGACATTTTATCTGATGAGAACAATGAACTGACAGTGAAAGGACGATACATATTCAATCAGTTGCATGAAGAGTTTACCGACATCGAGAAACGCCTAAAAAGCTGTGATACGCAGATAGTAGAAGAGAGAAATACAAACCCTGTTTGCTTGCGTATAGAGACATCTCCAGGTATTGGTCCTGTCACTTCGACAGCTTTTTACGCAGCGGTAGGGGAAGGAAAAGACTTCTCCAATGGCAGGCACTTCTCAGCTTGGTGTGGCTTAGTGCCAAGACAACATAGCAGTGGCGGCAAAGATAACCTGCTAGGGATAAGCAAAAGAGGCAATGCCTATTTACGAACTTTGTTTATACATGGAGCAAGAGCGGTCTTGCAGGACTGCGGGGGCAAACAAGATAGGTTGAGCCGCTGGGCATACGCTTTGGCAGAAAGAAAGGGGTTTAATAAGGCCTGTGTTGCAGTGGCTAACAAGCTTGCAAGAATAACCTGGGCTATCGCCGCTAGGGAAGATGAATATAGGACATTTGCGTAGCAGTTAGTCCTAGAGTAAGACGAAACGAGTTAGCGTAAAACATACCAGCAAGTTGCTATGACACTTGATTTGATGATGAGACAGTCAGACTGCTCTACTTAAAACCTAACAGCCGCAAGGGCTCTAAAGAAGCCGTGTAGATGATCAGGAAAGTAGAGGGCACATATCCATCAGGGCCAGAGGTTAACCTCATAAATAGGCCGAATATATGGGTGCAATGAACTCTTCTCAAAATTGATATCAAATGTCTTGCAAACGGGATGGGTCCATATAGGCTGCGAGCTTCCAAAACAAGGATGTTTTGGCAGAGCCTACAGGGACTACTCGCGGCGTCTCGCAGAAGTATCTGCACATACCCCGCTGGGAAGCGGTAGGTTATCAAGAAGGTACGACCTTCAACAACCTACCTGACACCAAATATACGAATTGAAAATGTAATAAGCCTTCATTCGAAGGCTAGCTAACTTTGTTAATCGTCTAACCAGTCCATATTAGGTAATTCATCCAAATGTTGGTCATAACGCTTTGCGTTAAAAGAGGCTTCATGTTTCATGACATCGAAGATTTCGACAGCCAGCGCGCAGGCTATCCATTGAATCGCTTCTTCACGCGGTGTTCCTGTCATGACTAAACGCATCAAGGTTTCTTTTACCTTTTTTGGTTCACCGTCGACGATCTGATTCTCGACAGTTTCAATTAATGTTTCTTTAGTCATGTAGCTTTCTTGCTGGTTGTACATTATCACTACTCTGTTATCTAGTTATCTAGTTATCTACTGAATGCCATTATGCCACAGGCATAAGAAAAGATTGGACTGTCATACCTTCGAGGATAACAAAGGCTATTCACCACGGAGAACACAGAGGACCACGGGGAGAAGCTAAACCAAAAAATGTCATTAAGCTTCATTTGAAGCGAACCAAACTTGTGATTGAACTTGTCAGGCTATGGCGACATTATGTATCTGTATACAGTCACTCTTAATTTCAGTTAATTCAAAGATAAAAAATTATGTCGAAAATATTAAAACGGATTTTTATTTCGGTGAGTATCTCTATTCTCATCTACTTGGGTATAGCCTTCGGGCTTGTCTACTTTGGTGGGCCCGATGCTGCCGAAGATACGGCTGGTGTGAATGGGACTGTTATGAGTAAAGCTGGCTCGATAGAGCAAGGGGATATTGTGGACCAAGGTATCGATTTTTCCGAGATGAAGCTCGACTATAGCGACATGCCTGAACTCGAGGCATATACCGCCCGTGATGGTACGTCTCTGGATTATCGCTATTATCCCAGCGATTCCAACAAGGTGCTGATTCTGCTTCATGGCTCTGGTTGGCACAGTCAGCAGTTTTTCCCTCTGGCTAAATATATCAGCGAGCAGGGGCAGGCACAGGTGGTGACGCCGGATCTGCGGGGCCATGGCGTGAGTCCCGTGAGGCGAGGGGATATCGATTACATAGGTCAGTTCGAAGATGATCTGGCGGATCTGATTGGCCAGCTGAAACAAGATGCTGAATTAAAAGATGTTAAGAAGAGTTCAATTATCATGGGGGGGCATTCTTCCGGCGGCGGCTTAGCCATACGCTTCGCCGGAGGCGAGTACGGAAATCAGGCCGATGCCTACCTGCTGCTGGCACCTTTCATCTTCTACAATGCCCCGACGACCAGGCCAAATGCCGGTGGCTGGGCCAAGCCTTATACCGCTAGGATCATAGGCTTGAGTATGCTCAATAATATTGGCATTCATCGTTTAGATTATCTCACCAGCATCGAGTTCAATATGCCCGCAGCCGTTCGCAACGGCACAGAGACACTGGCTTATTCTTATCGGCTCAATGCCTCATTTTCACCACGGGATTATACAAAAGATCTCGGTGCGATCACTCAGCCACTACTCTTGTTGGCAGGGAGTGCTGACGAAACCATGTTCGCCGATAAATACCAAGCGCTTATCTCGAGCACATTGCCGGATAATGATAAAGCTGAGGTGAAGCTATTACCCGGGTTGAGTCATATGGGCATAGTGGTTAACCCGGATGTCAGGCCGGTTATCAAGCAGTGGCTAGAAGGGATTTGAGTTCCTCGTTCCTAGGTTCTAGAACCTAGGAACTCGAACCTATGCTGCTTACTTCCTTAACTCTCTTCTTAAAATCTTACCTACCGTCGACTTTGGTAGGGCAGACATAAACACTATCTGTTTAGGTACCTTATAGGCGGTTAATTGCTCTTTGCAGTAGGAGATGATGGCGGCTTTTGCGGCTTCTGGGTCACTGTGTTGATCCGCCAGTACAATCACGGCTTTTACCGCTTCGCCGGCTCGCTCATCGGCTACGCCTATGACGGCACATTCGAGCACAGCTTCATGGTTGGCCAGTACATCTTCCACTTCGTTCGGGTAGACGTTGAAACCTGACACGATAATCATATCTTTCTTACGGTCGACTATCTTGTGCAGACCATCTGGGGTGGCAAGGGCTATGTCGCCAGTCTTAAAGTAACCGTCATCTGTCATCACCTGGGCGGTTTCCTCTGGCTTGTTCCAGTAGCCACTCATCACCTGAGGGCCCTTCACTGCCAGTTCGCCAGTCTCGCCCTGAGGTACTTCATTATCATCATTATCGAGAATCTTGACCTTAGTGCCTATGACTGGTTTACCGATAGTCCCCAGTTGTTCGAGGCCCGGTGCATTGAGTGAGACAACGGGAGACGTTTCAGATAGGCCGTAACCTTCGGATATGGTGCAGTTCGTTGTCTCTTTCCACATGCCAGCAGCGGCTTGGGTTAGGGCGGTGCCACCCGAGATGGTGACCTTGAGGTGACTAAAATCTAACGCCTTAAATTCGGGTTGATGACATAGGCCGACAAACAGGGTGTTGAGCCCGGCGAAACCGGTAAATTTATAGTCTGAGAGTGTCTTGATAAGAGAGGCGATATCTCTGGGGTTAGGCACCAATACCGAACAACAGCCGCGCTCGAAATAGAGCACCAGGTTTATCATGAAGGCGTAGATATGATAGACGGGAAGCGGGGCGACAAATATCTCTTCGCCTTCCACGAGTTTATCGCTTAAGCGTGACTTAATCTGCATGGCATTGGCGATGAGATTGCTGTGGCTGAGCATGGCACCCTTCGACAGGCCTGTAGTGCCTCCTGTGTATTGCAGAGCGGCTAAGGTGTCTAAATTGGTGCTGAATCGCTCGAATGGCAGGCTCTCGCCCTGGGCCAGAACATCTAAGAATTTATGGGCCGTATATGAGACTTGCGGTTGGGCCTGAGGTGCCAGTAGATCCGCCGCATGGGTCGAAATTACCGTGTCTATTCCTGTGTTGGCAACCACATTCACCAGGCTTGGCAGTAGATCCGACAGCACCACTAACACCTTAGCGCCTGAATCATTATATTGATGGGTCAGCTCGCGCTCGGTATACAAGGGGTTAGTGTTTACTAACACCATGCCAGCGCGAATGGCACCGTAAGCGGCGATAACATATTGGATAATGTTGGGCAGCTGTATGGCAATACGATCACCGGGCTTAAGACCCGAAATACTCTGCAGGTAGGCGGCAAAATAGCGAGAGTCACGTTCAATTTCACTGAAACTTGCGTGATGGCCTAAACAGGCATAAGCCGTTTTATCTGCATATTTCTCACTCGCCGTTTCTATCAGCTCTATGAGTGATGGGTATTGAGTGAGGTCGAGTGTTGAATCTGAATCGTATGCCATAGGTTGAGCCCTTATGAATTAAGCGAATGCTGGTGGGTATGATTGGCTAACCCCGGCAGCTTCAAAAATCAAACAGGCGTTTAGATTAGTGCTAAAAATGGCATCAGGTCAACAAAAAACGTGAAACCGGTCACATTTCTAACTTAGCCTAACAGTATGTTAAATTTAGAGTTGTAGCTCTAGTGTGGTTTGCTGACGTAGGATCTAGACGGGATAATACCCGCCAGCCAATTCGGCTAGCGGGTGATTTGTTGTGTTTAAGTTGGGGTTTGGTTGGTTTTTATGGGGTGAAGAAATTAGAGTCCTGAGATATCTGGTTGCTGGGATCTTGGGTATCTATGAGTTGAAATACTATTCTGGTCATTCCAGAGCTCATCTGACGCGCATCAGGTGTGCCCTGGTCTATGACTTGGCTAGTCTGGCTATACACAGTGAGAGGATAGGTAAGTTGTTCACCCGCCTTGACCTTGAGCTCTACGCTTCGCTGCAGACTGTAGGACCTGTCACCTGACAGAGACAAACGATAGTGTTTCTCACTTTGGGTCTTGTTACGTACCTTGAGGGTGTAACTGTTTTCAATTTTATCATCCAGAGTCTCACGGTAGAGGCTCTGCCTGTCTCTTATCACGTTGAGCTGAATATCTTTCTTCAGGTAAATATCCAAAAAAACCACCGAGAGCATCACCATGGCAGCGATACCGTAGCCTAAGAACTTAAGTGAAGTCAGAGGCTTGTTGTTCTGGCCCCTCAGATGATTCTCGCTGCGATAGCCGATGAGATTGCGTGCATAGCCAAATTTGTCCATGGTCTGATCACAGGCATCGATACAGGCGCCGCAGTTGATGCATTCGTATTGGAGGCCGTTACGTATGTCTATTCCTGTGGGACACACATCGACACACAAGTTACAGTCGACACAGTCACCCAGCTCGGTGGCTTGTTTGCGCTTTCTTGGTCCACGGGACTCTCCACGATTGGGGTCATAAGCTACTGTGATCGTATTGGCGTCAAACATGGCAGATTGAAATCTGGCATAGGGGCATAAGTGCAGGCATACCATCTCTCGCATCCAAGCGGCATTGATGTAGGTACAGATAGCAAAAAACCATACCCAGGCAGCGAGCATAGGGCTGGCACTGAAGCTGAATATTTGTGGGTAGACGCTGGTGGCCGGAACAAAGTAAGCGATAAAACCACAGCCTGTCAGCAGGGCTATCAGCCCCCAAAGAAGATGTTTGCTGGTGCGTTTGATTATCTTGTCTCGATTCCATCGACTTTTATCCAGCACTCGGCGCTTATTGTGACCGCCCTCGATACGGTTCTCTATCCAGACATAGATGAATGTCCAGGCGGTTTGTGGGCAGAGGTATCCACACCAGACTCGCCCAAGAAAGGCGGTGATAAAAAACAACAGAAATGCCGCCGTGATAAATATCCAGGCCAGAAGGGTAAAGTCCTGTGGCCAGAGTGTGGTACCGAAAAAATAAAACTGTTGTTCATTGAGATCGAATAAGACGGCTTGTCGGCCTTGGTATTGAATCAAGGGCAGCAGAAAGAATGCGGCGATAAGCAGGCTATTTAGGCTGGTTCTCAGTCGTTGGAAATATCCTTTCTGTTCCCTGATATGGATCTTACTATTTACTGGTTTCGATATGGATGGGATCTGTTTTATAGCAATAGTTTGACTGGTGTTATCCACAGCAGGAGATATTTGTACTTCGGCCCCAGCCTTTAGAGATATAGGGTTTATAGATGATGAATGGATCTTGTTTTTCATGTTTGGTTCCGACAACTTACTCTCACATAAAGTACTTCAGCTATAGCAAGAGTAAGGCCAGAATTAGACGCGTTTAACTAGTTGATAATTAGTTGTTTAAATTCTTAGGTTAATTTGTGGGTCACGATATATCACGTTATCGTGATATATCGTGCAAAATGGCGGTTTATTTTTTGAGCTAGTTCTATACCGCACGTATTATGTTTAGTTTCTTTTCATACAAGATCTTAGTGTACTCGGGGGCTGAGTGAGTTAATTCTATACCGCACGTATTATCATGAGTTTTTTCATGCGGGATCTCAAGGTACTCGGTGGCAAGCCCAGTATGGCCGCTGCGCCTTTGGGGCCGGAGATGCGCCAGTTAAGCTGTTGCAGTGTCTGTCTGATATGCTCGGCTTCGACTTGATCTAAGGTTTTGCCATATTTGACAAGATTTTCGGGCTCTTGGGTGTTTATCTTGGGGATCTGAAGTATGGGACTATGGCTCAGAATACTGAATCGCTCGAGTACGTTCTGTAACTCCCTGACATTACCCGGCCAGGAGTAGGCCAGCAGGTTTTTGAGGCCTTGTTTACTGACGCCTTTGATTTTTTTGCCGAGTTTTCTATTCAAGTCCGTGACAATATCGCTGATTAACTGGGGAATGTCGTCCGGGCGCTCTCTAAGAGGGGGACCTTGATGGGAAAGACATTGAGACGATAATAGAGATCCATCCTGAATAAGCCTGACTCAACACGCTTGAGTAGATCATGGTGTGTGGCTGCGACCAGCCTGATGTCGACCTTGATGCTTGTACTGCTGCCGACCCGCTCAAATTCATGCTCTTGTATGACTCTGAGTAACTTAGACTGAGCCTCCAGACTCAATTCGGCGACTTCATCGAGAAACAGGGTGCCATTATTCGCGAGTTCGAAACGGCCCTTGCGACGGCTGGTGGCACCAGTGAAAGCCCCCTTCTCATGACCAAACAGCTCACTCTCAAGCAGTGACGTTGAAAATGCGGCGCAATTAACACTCACCATGGGCTTATCGCTGCGATCACTGAGTCTATGCAGGTTGCGTGCTACCAGCTCCTTACCCGTGCCGTTTTCACCACAGATAAGTACGGTACTCTTGGTATTGGCGACCAGTTTTATCTGCCGGATCATTTGTTGAATGATCTGGCTCTCTCCGGATATACCCACATCTCCGGTTCTGTCGGCCAGCTCGGCTAGCAGATAGTGATTCTCATTGGTGAGTTTCTCCGATAGGGCCTGAACTTGCTCTAAGGCTTGCCTCAAAGAGTCTTCGGTTTGCTTCTGAATACTAATATCACGAAATATCGCGACCACACCGACGAGCTCGCCATCTTTATAGACAGGGGTAGAGGTGTAGTGAACCGGAAAGCTGCTGCCGTCTTTTCGCCAGAACACATCCTGACTCGTCTCTCGGGCAATACCATCATGTAAGGTATTGTAAATAGGGCAATCTTCTTGGGGGTAGTGACTGCCATCGGCATGACTATGGTGATGGCAGTCATGAATATTACGTCCCAATAATTCCACATTCATCCAGCCGGTCATTCTCTCGGCGGCAGGGTTAATGAACACGGCATTACCCTTAAGATCGAATCCGTAGATGCCTTCCCCACCGCATTGAGCAGGAGTTTATTTTCCGGTAAGAAATCCGCATGACTATCGATACTGAGCTGAGTAGAACTGGATATTTCATCGCCATATTTAGTCATATTTAAACCATTGTATTATAAAAATTAAAATGCGCGATATATCGCCAGTCTCATTATAGAACAATTAGCATGATGATGGCTATGTGGAAGGTTTATACCGATTGGTATTATTCTTTATCTGGAAAAATTTTCGGCTCTAGCCCTAGGTTGAATTAAGCGTGGATTGTTGATTAATTGTTTCTATTTTTGTTGTTTTAAATTCAGACCAAAAATTAAGGTTAGATTTTTTATTCAGTTAGGTGCGGATAATAACGTTTAATCTACGGTTTTTTTGCATAAGTATTAAAATCAACTTTATATTTTAATAAATTAACAATGGAAATTGTTTCTCATTTGTTATAGAAAAGTAGTGGGGATGATTATCGTTTCTGACTGTGGATGTCTTTTTCACTTCATATTTGAGTGATATTTCTATTGAGATATGAAGTAAGGACTCACAGTGAAAATATAATAATTAAATGAGAATAATGACCATGAGTAATAATAAATTCGGGATAAGCTCACTGAGCTTAGCTATCTCGATAGCGCTAGCGGGGTCCTTTGCCAGCACACAAGCTTTAGCAGCAGAGGATCAAGATATATTAGTAAAAGTAGAAAATGTAGAAAGGATGGCTGTCGTTGGCTCAAGAGCTGCACCGCGTTCTGTTGGTGAGTCTCCGGTACCTATCGATATCATAGATGGTGATGAGTTAACCAAGAATGGCGCAACCGACATGAATGACCTGCTGAGTAAGGTCGTTCCTTCCTATAATGTCGGTGTACAGCCAATCAGCGATGCCTCGACCTTAGTTCGTCCTGCCAACATGCGCGGCCTAGCTCCGGATCACACACTAGTACTGGTTAACGGCAAACGTCGTCACCGTGCATCTGTGATCGCATTCCAGGGGGCGGGCATATCAGATGGTGCACAGGGACCTGATATCTCTGTTATCCCAGCCATCGCACTCAAACAAATCGAAGTCTTAAGAGATGGCGCTGCGGCGCAATATGGCTCGGATGCTATTGCAGGTGTGATCAACTTTCAGCTAAAAGATGCGTCTGAAGGGGGCTCAATTGAGGCCCGTTATGGTCAGTATTACGAAGGCGACGGTTCCACACCTATGATAGCCGGTAATATAGGCCTGCCATTGACCGATGATGGCTTCGTTAACCTAAGCTTCGAATATAAAGAGGCTGATGCGACTTCCCGCAGCGTACAGCGTGATGATGCCGCGGCCTTGATTGCCGCAGGTAACACAGCTGTCGCCAATCCGGCTCAAATTTGGGGGGCTCCAGAAACTAAGGAAGACTTTAAGTTCTTCTTTAATATGGGGTTAGAACTCAACGACGATCAGCATGCCTATATGTTCGGTAACTGGGCTCGCCGTGATGTCGAAGGCGGTTTCTATTTTCGTAATCCGGAAACTCGTGAAGGTGTGTATGCTGACGGTGATGGCAACCCATTAATCGGCGATCTTACCGATGATATGTCGGGTAACTGTACCACTCATGAAGCGGCAATGACCCAAGATCAGTGTTGGTCTTTTCAGGAGATGTTCCCCGGTGGCTTCACGCCTAATTTTGGCGGTGTCGTAGAAGACTCGTCTCTGGTGGCGGGTCTGCGCGGTGAGCTTAAAAATGGCATAGGCTATGACGGGACCTTCTCCTATGGTGAAAATACCGCTGATTTCTATATTAAGAACACAGTCAATGCCTCATTGGGGCCGGATACGCCGACCAGTTTCTCACCGGGTAAATACGTGCAACAGGAAACGGGCGCAAGCCTGGACTTTACTTACTTCGAAGTCGATACCTGGAGTTTCGCATGGGGCGCCGAGTATCGCCGCGAGACGTTCGAGATCTATAACGGCGATGTGCCATCATTTGAAATTGGTCCTCTGGCGGCTCAGGGCTTTGGTATCGGCTCCAACGGTTTCCCGGGTTTTAAACCGGAAGATGCCGGATCTTGGACTCGTAGTAATATCGGTATCTACGCCGATGTTGAGAAAGAGTTAACCGATGATTTCTTGATGACTGCGGCTATTCGTTATGAGAATTATGATGATTTTGGAGGCACGACCAATGGTAAGTTGAGCGCCATCTGGAATGCGACTGAGTATTTCTCCCTTCGCGGCGCGGCGAGTACGGGTTTTCGTGCGCCGACTGTGGGTCAGAACAATGTGCGTAACGTGACTACAGCCTTTGGTCCTAACGGATTGCAAGATCAGGCGACTCTGCCGCCGACTAATCCTATTTCAGTACAGAAAGGTGGTAAGCCGTTAGAGCCTGAAACCTCGGTGAATTTGTCAGTCGGTGGTGTGTTAACGGCGGGTGATTTCTTCTTAACTGTGGATTACTACCACATTACTTTGGAAGACCGTATTTCTCAGACTTCACCCATTGAACTGACAGATCAGGATAAGCAAGATCTGGTTGAACAAGGCATCTTAGATGCGGGTAGCTTCTCGGCGGTGCGTTACTTTACCAATGATTTTGATACCACGACTCAAGGTGTGGATCTGGTTGCTAACTACACGCCTGAGTGGTTCGAAGGGTCGAGTTTCTCACTGGCCTATAACTGGACTGAGACTAAGGTCGATTCTTACAATCCAGAGAACATAGGTGAGTCTAAGGTTAAATCTTTGGAGGAAGCCTTGCCGCATCACAAGGGTACCTTGACCTGGAATCAAGATTTGACCGATGAATTCCGCTCTCTGGTTCGTATGAACTATTACGGTGCTTATTGGGAAGATCACTTAGATTCAAATGGTGATCTGCCCATCGATGTGAGCTCGGCTGTGACCTTCGATGTTGAGCTTGGTTACGATGTGAATGAAAATTGGAGCCTGGCACTCGGTGCACAGAATATCTTAGATACTTACCCGGACGATAATCCATGGGCCGGAGAGGCGGGTGCTGCATATCCTGTGACTTCACCTTATGGTTTTAATGGTGGCTTCTACTATGGACGTGTTAACTACACCTTCTAATATTCGATCTTATACCGATAGGTATTAATAAACGTTTGATAAAATGGCTGCTTTGCAGCCATTTTTTATGCTTGCTTCTCTTCAAGGGAGAGCGTAGAAAGAGGTGTTGGTCATTGAATTTTTGCAGCCACTGAGTAATCTAATAGCAATTGGTATCAGTAAGTTGGTTTACTGCTCATTAGTGTAGTGTTTGTGGAAGCCATTAACGGTATCCGCGGGCACAGATAATAAAGTAATAGGAAGTGATATGAGTTTTACTGCTTGGCTGAGTTTAGTGGCCATTTGTTGTTTAGGCGCCATGTCGCCGGGCCCGAGTCTGGCCATGGTGGTCAGGCACACCTTAGGTGGCGGCAGAGGCAAGGGCATTATCTGCGCCTGGGCTCACTCTATCGGCATAGGTGTTTATGCCTTGGTGACCCTGTTAGGTCTGGCGGTTGTGCTTAAGAAAGCGCCCATGGTGTTTAACGGTATTGCCATCACAGGCGCATTATATCTTGCCTGGATGGGTGTTCAGGCACTGCGTTCCAAGGGGGGGATGTCAGATAAACTCGCGGCGGGGAAATCGACCGATTCATTCACGGCCGCCAGAGATGGCCTGGCTATCTCCTTGTTTAACCCCAAAATTTTACTCTTCTTTCTGGCGTTATTCAGTCAATTCGTTATGGCTGCCGATAGCCTGTGGGGCAAGTCATTGATCGTATTTACGCCGCTAATTATCGACGGCCTCTGGTATACGATTATCGCCATGGTGATTTCCCATAAGTCAGTGCTGCCCAAGCTCAGAGAGAAGGCGGCACTGATAGATAAGCTATCGGGAGTCGTACTAATCCTATTAGCCGTGCGGGTGCTAGTGACGATTTAGGTTTTTCTACTTGAAAGGGATTAGTTCCTAGGTTCTAGGAACTAGGCACTTCTTATTTAGTAAATATCTGCACAGCATCATCTTTAGCCGGCGCTTGTGCTTTAGGCTCTTGCTCCTTAGAAAGTGGAGGATTGTTAATATGATCATCCAGGTTATCGTTGAGCATCTCTTTATATTCTTTAGTGAACCACTCGATAGCATTGGCTTTTTCTGCTGCTAAATCGGCTGATTTTAATGCCGCTTCGAACGCATTGAAGCGAGACGCTGCGAAACGTAATGCGGTACCAACCTTACTTACATCTTGTTCTGCAGTGTTTATCTCGTTGGCAAGGGCAATGAATTGATCGGCTAATTGAAAGATTGTGGTCTCTTTTTTTGCTTCTGACATGGTGCTCTCACTCTCGAATAAGAAGTTAATATGAATTTAATAAGCATAAAATCGTAATTTTAGTGGCCGAATACTAACGTAAATTAGCCATTAATAAAGCTCTCTTATCATCTATATGAGATCTGGGTCAGGATCAGCTAAATGCTTTTATGTAGGAGCTGCTTTAGCTGCGATGTTTTATTGGTGCCAGCTCTCCTAGTTAAAAAGCCGGTCCTACAGCTCTTTCTTAGTCCTAAGCCTTCCTAAGTTGTTGGATCTGAATCTGTAATGACTGTGCCATCACGAGAGTCGTAATAGATAGACAGAGTCGGTAACTCATTGAAGAAGAGCTGACATTGATCCGGTGCAATATAGGTGGCACGATAATCCGAATCGGCTACATCGTTTGAGGTCGAAACACTGGGTGCATCTTGCAGTACGGTGCGCCAGACAGACATGCAATCATTGGTGTTATTCAATCTCGGGCTAGCTTCGAATGGTGGGTAGTTTTGTGCGGGCCAGCCCCAGAGATTGATATCGAGTTGTCCAGCTTGCCCGTTATCGTAAACTTGTAAGTTATCCACGGGACCAGAATGCCCCTTGGAAGCCCATTTAAGATTGGCCAGTTTAATTCCCGCAGAAAAGGCGCCGCCAGTGGCTCGAACTGTGGAGACTTGAGCATCTTGCTTGATATTGATAAATTTCGGCAGTGCAATGACAGCCAAAATAGCCAGGATGATGATCACCACGACAAGTTCGATCAGAGTAAAGCCTGCAACTCTTTTCATTGTGTTTACTAGTCCTGTTTATTTATTTGACTGAGTTTATTTTTAGCTACGAGCAGTGACTCGCAATTTTCTCAGCTCTTTTTTGCTCGAAGCTTTCTTTGACTTCTAGCTTTGTGGATCCGAATCGATAACTACGCTGCCGTCTAGTGAGTCATAGGTAATGCTGAGATTGGTATTGGCTGAATACGTATAGGTGCATGAGTTATCAAAATTATAGGTCGCCACATAATCAGTTTCATTACTGATGTCATTTGAAATACTGGGTTGATCGCCTGCAAAAATAGTCACCCAAACTGAGATACAGTCATCTGTGTTATCGAGTTTAGGTGAGTCACCCTCAGAGTCTGCTGTCCCCCAATGCTGCGCCGGCCACCCATTATCGTTAAAATCCATCTCTCCCGACTCAGCGTCGCCGAAGGTGGGCAGGTCATCGGCGGGGCCAGAGCCTACCCGTACGGCCCATACACTTCTTGCCAGATTAATTCCCGATTTAAATGCGCCACCAGTTCCCTTTACCGTAGATACATGGGCATCTACAGAGAGATTGAGAAACTTAGGCAGGGCGACCACAGCGAGTATTCCGAGTATGATGATCACCACCACGAGCTCAATTAAGGTAAAACCTGCGGCTTTGTTATTGAGTGAGGGAGATCTGGTACGGATCTTGTGGGGGAAGAGGTGCATCTTTTAATATAAACCGTATCTTGTTCGATATTCTTATTGTAACACTTTTATCTATCTTGAATTGCAACTTAAGACTGACCCTTAAAGTGGAAGGGCGCTATTGAGTAGCATACGCACTACTGTGATGAGGAAACTATGACTGTACACTCCAATTGGAACACCTTTATTGAAGCCGAGAGGCGTTTAGCGTATTACCAGGAACTTCAAGAGTTTGTTCTGGGTGAACGTAATACTGTTAAGGCCATATTTCCCTCTCAGGAAGAAGTGTTCACCGCGTTCGAGAAGACACCTTTAGACAAGGTGAGAGTGGTTATTATTGGGCAAGACCCTTACCACGGACCGAACCAAGCCCACGGCCTGTGTTTTTCAGTTAAGCATGGGGTGAAATCCCCGCCTTCTCTGGTTAACATGTATAAGGAACTGGTGACTGATATTGCTGGTTTTACAACACCCGATCATGGGCATCTCTCCAGTTGGGCCGAACAAGGAGTATTGATGCTCAACACAGTATTGACCGTCGAACAGGGCAAGGCGCACTCACATGCCAAATCGGGTTGGGAAACTTTTACCACCAATGCGCTCAAGCTGTTAAACGAGCAAGATACGCCCATCGTATTCATTCTCTGGGGAGCCCATGCGATCAAGAAGGGCAAGGTGATCACATCACTGCATCACCATATTCTATCTGGCCCACATCCTTCACCACTATCAGCATACCGTGGCTTTTTCGGCTGCCAACATTTCTCCAAAACCAATGCGTTGCTAGTATCACTCGGCACCAAGCCGATCGATTGGCAGGTATAAATACGAGTTCCTAGGTTCTAGCACCTAGGAACTAGGCTCTCCCTTCCTCTAATTTACTACTTTCCTACTTTCCTACTAGTCTCTTAGTCTGTAAAAACAGGCTTTTATACCAGTTTTCCTGTTGAAATAAATTGTATATGAGCAAAATTAACTTGATCTTGCATATTGTATAAAATATAACTGTATCGTAACAAGTTTATAACAAGGGCTTATTCAGCGGCGCTGCTTTTAGTACAAGCCGGTACTAGGCAAGCAGAATGAAGGCTCTTAAATTACAACAAACAAATTAGTTAACTTGTTAATACATAAAATTTTATGTCAGATGTTTAGCCAGTTTGCTGTCGGCTAACACAAATTGGAGAGACACATGTTCAAGAAGAACCTCATTATATTGGCTTGCTCGTTAGCAATAGCGCCAGCGTATGCCAGCGCTCAGCAGCAAGACTTGCCAGTCGAAGGGCTCACTTCGACCGTCGCAGCTACTAGCTTAAGTGCTAATAGCTTCAATGCCAGTGATTTAAGCGCTGGTGTTTTAGGTACACATGCTCTAAGTGCTAGTGCGAAAACGGCTAACAAGCCGAGTGCAAGCCAGCCAGGAAAGACACCAGGCTCATTCCTTTCTATGAGCCTGAGTCAGATTAAACAAGGCAATACGAGCAAGAGTGCAATTCAAGGTGCAACCGGTATGGTCGGCCCCGAAGGCAACCAAGGTCCAGCTGCAGCGGCATGTGTTGAATACGCTGAGTTCGCCTCTTTAACAGGCCAAGACCTGTTTGATTTTGTTCGTACTACCGACTTTAACTGTATCTCAGATCTCTATCGCGAAAATGATGCGACAGCAGTGGCCGCTTATCAGGCGACAAATGTTGCCGAAGTAGCAAACCTTGCCAAGGCGATGGCGGCTAGCTACGACAGCACTACAGGCTCAGAGATGCTGAACTTGTTCTACTTTCTTCGCGGCGCCTTTTATATCGAATACTACAATGACGATCTGACCTATGGCGATGATACGGCCAGGCATGCGGTTCGTGACTTATTAGTTGAGTACACCAAGAACCCTAACTTTGCCGATACCTCATCGTCTCAGGGCAATACACTCGCCGAGTTCTTTATCGCCTGGGATAGCTCAGGCAGCTATTACGAAGGCGCTGAGGCCATCACTAACTATCTTGAAGCTTTTAGCCCTGAGCATCTTGCCAATGCCGACCATAGATACGCACTAACAAAGGCACTGACTACGCTTTATTACGGCAGCTGGGATGCGACTTATACGGGTGCTGCAGAAGATCATACCGCTCTGATTAACGGCTTACTTAAGATCGCGACTTCTGAATATATCTATAACTCAGATTATAGTTATGAGTCGACCGATGCCTTCCATGAGTTTGGCCGCTTCTATGAGTATCAGGAGTATTGGGGACTTTCCGATGCCCTAAAGACTCGTCTCAATGAAGGCGTTGTCGAATACATGAATAACTTCGAGCGTATGTCCAGTGAGTGGGCCGACGCCGCAGGTTACTTAGATTGGTATAACCCGGGTGAGTGTGATCAATTTGGGATTTGTGGCTGGGCCGATGAGCTAGAGGCGACCATTCTTTCGATAAACTATTCATGTAGTGACACCATCGATATTCGTGCGCAGCAGTTAACGAACGAAGAGCTTCAAGCCTCATGTGATCTCATGGGCGGCGAAGAAGTCCTGTTCCATCAAGTGCTCGCTACCGCTCATCAACCAGTTGCCGATGATAACAACACTAACTTAGAAGTTAATATCTTCGACAGCTACGATGACTACAACCAGTATGCCGGCATCATCTTCGGCATAGGTACCGATAACGGTGGTATGTACTTAGAAGGTACGCCATCGGATGTGGATAATCAGGCGAGATTTATCGCCCACGAAGCGACCTGGACAGATGAGATTCTGGTATGGAATCTACGCCATGAGTATGTTCACTATCTGGATGGCCGCTTTAACCAGTATGGCGCCTTTAATTATTTCGATATCGACACGGGTAAGTCTGTGTGGTGGTCGGAAGGTTTAGCCGAGTATATCTCCCATCAGAATCGCTACGATGAAGCCGTCGAGATTGGCCGTAGTCAGAGTTTCTCACTCAGTGAGATCTTGTCCAACACTTATGACAGCGGTAGCGAGCGTGTTTATCGTTGGGGTTACTTAGGTGTGCGCTTCTTGTTTGAAAACCACAGAGACGATGTGGATCAACTATTGGTATTAGCCCGTGGTGGTGACGCCAATGGCTGGCTTGGTTATATCGATAATCAGATTGGCACTCATTATGATGCCGAGTGGAATACCTGGTTGTCGACGGTTACCAGTAATGATGAGCCGTTAGCGGGCTGTGAAGGTGATGAGTGTCTGCCACCACCCTGTGAGGAGACAAATACCTGTCCGCCAGTTCCATGTGAAGAAACCAATACTTGCCCGGTAGAGCCCTGTGAAGAAACCAACTCTTGCCCTCCTGAGGAGTGTACTGATGAAGCTTGTGATCCGGCGAACGCTAATCTAGTCGATGGCGTGGCTAAGATAGGCGTTTCCGGCGGTACGGCTTACTACTACATCTGGGTACCAGAAGGAACCGAGAATATACAGTTCAGCTCTACGGCAGGAACTGGTGATGCGAACCTGTATGTTAAGGCCAGCGCTTGGGCGACTAGCAGTGATTATGATCAGGCATCAGAAAATGCGGGTAATGACGAGTCAGTGCTAGTCACTGAGGTCGTTGGCGGCGATTACTATTATGTGACACTCGATAGTATGGATGCTTTCGATGGCTTGAACTTGCTCGCCGAGTTTAATGTGGAAACCGATCCTGTTGACCCGGTAGAGCCTATCGAGGTTACTGAGTTGCAGTCAGGCGTTCGCGTTAAGCAACTTGCCAGCGATGATGCACTCTACTTCAAGATTTTTGTCCCCGGTGATATGAAGAAGGTTAAATTCATCATGTCTCGCGGTAAAGGTGAAGCGGATATGTATATACGTTTTGGGGCGATTCCAACGACTCAAGAGTATGACTTTGCCGATACCAAAGATCTGGGCCGTGAGCGAGTGATCATCAAGCAGCCTGAAGGCGAAGACTTCTACTACGTCATGCTTAAAGCCAGAGATGGTGACTTTAGCAAGATAAGACTGAAGGCAAAGATTAAAGACTAAAGGTTAAGCGAGATTCATGCTTAAAAGTAACATAAGGCAATGAGTCTAAATCATAAAAAAATGGAGCCATTTGGCTCCATTTTTTTATGCTGAGTATTTCGGCTCTAAAGCTTAATCTTGCTGCTGTTCTGAATGTGAGCCTTGCTTAGCTAAACGATAGAGTTCGGCTAATGAACCTGTGATGCGATTGCCTTGCATATCCAGCATGAACAGCTGGTTTTCACCTACCCGATATTGCTTGGGGTCATCTTTTCTACTGGCATCGCCCATCAGGCTAATCTTGTTGCCTTCGCTGTTCCACTCGAATGAACCAGCTTCGGTAAATACTTTTTTAGCTTCATTCTCGTCGCCTAGATAGCGAGTCTCTAACACATAGGTATTATCCAGCTTCAGAGTGAGAGTCGTGTCTATACCTGAGCAACTGGCGCAGGGGGTCACACCTGAATAGGTACCGTTCCAGTCCAATGAAGTTCGGCTAGTATCACCTAGTGGTAAAGCTTCCTTAGTTTGCTGAGCTTTATCTTGTGTTGGGATTTCTTGCTCTGAGCAAGCGCTAAGGGTAAGAGCGAGTAGAGATACGGCGATGATTTGTAGTTTCATCATAATCCTTATGAGTCTTTGAAAAAGTGCAGCCGCCAAGGTTAGCATAATAATCCGCCAAATTAGCTGCTTGCATTAGGCTTTGCCATTATTATGTGAGCTAGCTCTTTTTAGCTGAACCCTCAAATAAACAAAGGGTAAATGGCCTGTTGCCAGCTAATCACGACTCGTTTATGTTGGTAACATAGACTCGCCAGACTTAGTACATCAATGTAGAAAAGTGAGTGCATAAGTTTTAAAAAATAGTTAGCTATACTTTTACCTGAGAACATCTTTAAGGAGGGGTGAGATGGCAAAAATGTTCTGCATAGCCAGCACTTTCCTCTTGAGCGTGCTTATTCTCTTGGCCTGCGTCATTGCTATTCCGCTTGAAGCCAAGCCCGATAAATTGAAAATAGTCTCCAATGAATATCCGCCTTTTTATTCGAAATTATCCCCTGAATTTGGTGTTGTTTCCCATCTGACCCGCGAGGCACTCCAGCGGGCAAATTTGGCTTTTACTCATGATTTTTTTCCATTTTCGCGCGCCGTTCTACTGACTAAAGGGGGCTATGCTGATGGTATTATCGGCATCTGGTATAGGGAGTCCAGAGTCACTTGGGTTGAATATTCTGAGCCTATGTTGTCGGTAAATGTCGTGTTGTATAAGCGAGTACAGCACGACATTAGCTATACCCAACTGAGTGACCTGTCAGACTTCACCATAGGAGTCGGCCGCGGTTATGCTAATCCTCAGGCCTTTATGGAGGCGGGCTTAAAAACGGAGGAGGGTAGCTCTGATGGTGAAAACCTGAAGAAGTTATTGCTTGGGCGAACGGATCTGGTGCTGATCAGCCAAGAGGTCGCCGAGTATCTGATGACTGAAGGACCGAAAGAGTATGATCATGCATTTGAGGTGATAGGAGATCCATTGAGTATCGAGCTATTTCACTTTGGCATCTCTAAAACACGAGGGGATCACAAGGACCTTATTGTGCGTTTCAATCAGGGATTAAATGAGATGAAACTCGACGGTAGTGTTCAGCGTATCTTGAAACAACACGGCTTCGAGGCTAACGCATACTGGCTGCAGGAGTTGCAACAAGAGTTAAAAGAAGTTCCTAGGAACTAGTATCTAGGCTCAAGAATCAAGAATCAAAAAGCAATACACGTGTCGGTGTCACCAGCATAGGCAGAGGCACATCCCAGTGTTCACAGGGTAGGCTTTCGACTTGCTGGCAATCATGAGCAAAACCGATAGGAAAGGGCTTTCCTCGAGTCGTCCAGTTAGCTAAGGTCCGGTCGTAAAAACCGCCGCCCATGCCCATACGATTACCCGTTAAATCGAAGGCTACCAGAGGCGTCACCACCACATCTAATCGATGCGGTAAGATCATTTGAGTGATATCCAGTTTAGGCTCCCAGATTTTTAGTGAGTTCTGCACCAGAGGTGTCGAGGGTGTGTAAGCGAGAAAGACTAGATTGCCTTTACTGAATGGATGCAGCCGTGGTAGATAGACCTGAATATCTAGCTTCCACAAGGCTTCGATTAGGACTCGAGTATCCAGTTCACCGTCATTTGTGAGATAAATAGCCAGATGCTTGACCCTAAGAAATTTAAGTTTAGCGAGCATAAGTGTGCAAGCTTGTTTACCTAGGCTTGACTGCTGATCCGGGGACAAACTACGTCTTGCAGCGCGTATGTTAGCTCTGATCTCTTTGCGATTTAGTTTATCTTGGGGGAGACTAGATAGGTTCAGCAATTTGTTGTTGGTAGGAGATTGATTCAAAGCGGTCGCATTTAGAGTCGAGTGGTATAAATAGCTTACCATTATGAGCGGAGTTGGATAAGCAGTCTTAATGCTTTTTTCTTGAACGATAATAGGCGAGATAAAATATTTTATATCTCTGCATCCACTGAGAACTCTCATGCGTATAAGTAGTAGTTATTAATTAAAAGAGCTATTTATGAAATCAATTCTTCCACTCCTACTATTGTCTATCGTCTCATTTACCTCCATGAACGCTTCGGCCCAGTGGTCATTAGCTCCTTCGTCGGCAGAACTGAAATTCTTATCGACTAAGGTGCTGATGAATAAGCAAAGTATTACCGAGATATCGAGCTTCCAAACCTTATCCGGTACCGTTTCAGATGATGGAGAGTTGGAGCTAAAGGTTAAGCTGGGGAGTGTTAATACTCAAATTTCAATTCGGGATCAGCGTCTACGAGACTGGGTTTTTGAGGTGTCTAAATTTCAAGATGCTGAGATTTCCGGAAAGATAGCTAAAGTAAATTTAACTGCTTTGGCAGTTGGTGCGCCTTTACGAATTAAGCTAGCTTTGGTATTAAAAGCACACGGTAAGGAGATCCCTTTAGAGGCTGATCTACAATTAGTTAAAGACCTTGGTGGCTCGATTTATGTTTCCAGCATTTCACCTATTTTGTTCGATGTTAAGCAACTGGGTTTAAATATAAGTATTGAGAAGTTGATTGAAGTAATGGGCTTAGCCTCAATTAATCAACAAGTTCCAATAACTTTCTATGGAAAGTTTATTGAGAGTTAATGGGTCTGATGAAAGCGGTATAGGCTTCATCTAATTGATCTTCTAAAAACAATTAACATTGAGTATATTTCATTGAGTGAGACAGATGAGATCCTATTAGCACGAACGGCGATGGGGGATAAAGAGGCATTTCAGCGTTTGTACTTTAGCCTTTCTCCGCGTATTTTTCCTGTTTTGATGCAGCTAATACATGATTATCAGTTAACTGAAGACCTCCTTCAGGAGACTTTTGTTCGTATCTGGAATCAAGCATCTAGATATGATATTAATAAAAGTGGTGCTTATACATGGAGTTACACAATAGCACGTCATCTGGCTCTGGATCATCTTCGTCGTTTATCCCTACGTCGTACTCAAAAACTTACAGAATTAGAGATAGAGCTTGAGCTTGAGGTAGGGGAGACGTTATTGAGTCAGCATAGTAAAAGGAAACTTGATACATGCTTGTCTCAACTGAAGAGTGATCAACGTCAGGCGTTTATATTGAGCTATTGCTATGGTTATGAGCAGCGGGAGTTAGTGAGGATCTTAGAGCATCCATTAGGAACTATTAAATCCTGGTTAAGGCGCGGAATGGAGTTTATGCAAAAATGTGTATCCCGTTAAGGTATTACGATACAGAACTGCAAAAACAGCTAATCAATAGTTATGTCAGTGGTTTGATGAGTTACCGAGCGCGTAAAAGAATGAGAAACTTACTCCAACAGCTCCCTGACTTTGAAGCTCGACTTCTTCAGGTGGAGGCTGAGTTTCAGGCGTTACATATGGATCTGTTGCCGAATAAACCTAAGTTTGAACTCTGGGGGAAGATTCAGGAAAGATTAGGTTGGCAAACAGTTCGTTGGTGGCAAAAAATCAACTTTTGGAGGGCTGGGACTGGCGCGCTTGCTTTCTCCTTAATGCTGTCGGTTGGAGTGCAGTTGCAGGATTTGGAAAACGTTGAATCAGAATATGTGCCAATCAGTTACGTAGGAATTTTAAATGCTGATAATACCCAAGCCAGTTTGGCTGTGGCTGTTCATAGGGCGACTGATGCGGGAGATGCTCCGTGGATGATGACCTTACATCTTACCCAACCTTGGTCTCAATTAGAGGAGGTTGCTAGTTTGTGGATCACCGATAACAAGGGACATAAATTGTCCATGGGGCAAATTCAAGTAAAAGACACGCAAGAGTTTGTGCTCACAGCTTCGCAGTGGCAGTTCATTCAAGGTGCCGTCTGGATGGAGTTGATTGCTGATAATAGCGGGGGATTATTTTGCAAGGCCGCTGTCTTTCTTTGGCGCAGTGGAGTAGCTAATAAAACCGTTTGTACAGCTTGAAGATCCAAAGAAGCTGGAATGCTTGAGGGTTTATAACCTTTCTATCTTATAGCCTTCTTAGCCCTGTCTTGAGCCTTCTAATTATAAGCTGGTCGATTATGCCCATAAATGATTCGACATTTCCTCCTTTCATGGAGGTTAGATACCAGCTAAGAAACATACCGGAATGACGGGACACCCAGACACTGATTAGCCACTACTAGATAGGTAGTGACGAATCTGTTGCTCATATAAGACGGATCCAGTGTGCCGGTGAGGCTTGCTCTTATTCAAGTACAGGGGTTTAGAACCAGGAATTATACCGATTGGTATTGGGATCGTTAATCTCGTCTTTATGTAGGAGCTGCTTTAGCTGCGATTTTACAGCTTCTATCTATCCCGGCTAAAGCCGGTCCTACAATTAGAAGCTAACCTTGTCTCGTACCTGCCCGCTATAAGCTAGATTCCGGCCACAAGCATGCCGGAATGACGGGAGACTCAGACACAAGAAGCCATCACTTTTCAGTGATGGTTTTTTTATTGCTCGAATCTCGCGACTCGTAGCTAGGTCCTAGAACCTTCTTTATTAAATTGCTCCCCAAAATACCCTTGCCGCCATGATTTTTATAAAGAGTCCCTTGAACCATAGGTTTGTTATGAGAGAAGAGGTCTGGATGGATTTGCAGGTATTCATCATCTTTAGGCACAAAAAAACCACAACCCTTGAGTTGTGGTTTCTTGTTGCTCGAATCTCGCGACTCGTAGCTAGATCCTAGTTCCTAGAATCTTCTTTATTAAATTGCTCCCCAAAATACCGTTGCCGGCGTAGCCCTTGAACCGTAGGTTCAAGGCGGAAAAATGATTAACTCCTAAGGCTTCTCGGTACGAGCCGAGCTTGCTCAATGTCATCAAAGCATTCATCCTAGGTATGTAAATATCGGCACAGGGACATTGCCGACTGACGCGTATACCAGGGAGCAAAACTGGTTATCTGAAACACTTACTTTCATCTGCTATTGCGATGAGAAGCCTTTCGGATTTAAATCTGGGTACTGACTAATTCTGACTAGCGAGTACTGGCTAACAAGTGATAGTAAAAAGACTCGTTTGAACATGTATCGTACGATCTTCGTACAGTTTAATCTTCTTTTACCGAACGCTCAACGAGTGCGTTCTCTAAAGTTGCCTGCAGCAGACCGATTTTTTCATCCATCTGCTTATTATAATCTTGATTTTTTTGCTGTTCTTCCAGCAATTCATAACCAGTATTTAATGCAGCCATGATGGCTATCTCTTCGCGACTCAGACTGTTAGTCCGTGTTTTAAGCGAAATCAACTGCATTTCGAGCTGCTGCGCCACGTGCTGCAATGCTTTCTCTTGTCCTTTCGGGCAAGCGATGGAGTATGTACGGCCTAGCAAGCTAATTTCAATAGCATGGCTGCTCATGTGGCGATGGGTCCTGATTATTGGCTCTTGATCGGACTATATCGGTCTAAATCGCAAAGTGCAACATGAGTAAGCGCTAAGGTGAGCCATATTAGATTAAATGTTGTTTAGATAGACAGACTTGGGCAATTTATAAACATTTAGTTGGATTTTTGGAAGGAGGGTACTAGGCCCAGCAACATAAGCCATATCTAAACAAACTTGTTTAATTTGGCCGAGCGTCCCACTTCTGCTAGCATGGACTGAGTATTTTCAGCCTGTGGAAACAGTTATGGCAACCCCTCCTTCTCTACGTATAGATAATTTATTAGCAGCCTTAGATGCAGCCGAAATTGGCCAGACACCGGTAGAAGTTCATGGTGCCTTAGTGGGGATTATTTGTGGTGGTGTTGAGCTGTCGAAAGATACCTGGTGTAAACCTCTGCTTGAGCTGATGAATGATGGTCATCCTCTGCCAGATCCGCTCCACTTGCTGATCGAAGAGCTTTATCAAGACACCTTGACCAGAGTCTCGGATATCGAATTTGGCTTCTCGCCCATGTTGCCGGAAGAGGAAGAGCCTCTTACTAAGCGCGTCGAAGCCCTGTCGCTATGGGTACAAAGTTTCTTAACCGGTATTGCCATGGTGCAGCCTAAGATCGATAAGGCTTCCGCCGACTTACAAGAAGTCATCAAAGATCTGGCGGATATTGCCCTGGTCGAGTTCGATGTGGCCGAAGATGAAGAGTCAGAATCGGCCTATATGGAGCTGATGGAGTTTGCCAAGATGGCGGCGCTGCTCTGCTATTCTGAGTTTGGCCCAGATTTGACTGATCCAAATCAAAAAGAAGTCAACGTATTCCATTAAACTCGTCCCTATCTCATTATTGTATCTAGACTTGCCGTGACTCATATAGGTTACGGCAAATTAGAGAAGACCGATGACAGCTGATATAGAAACAAACAGCAATACAACAAACTCCCATGCGCCGCAAATTCAGGACGCTACACTGGTCGATGTCGCCATTGTTGGCGGCGCTATGGCCGGTGCTACCTTAGCCCTAGGCTTAAAAAAGTTGAGTGAGGAGTTAAACAGGCCCCTCAAGATAGCCCTTATAGAGGCACACAAGCCAGGGAGTGAACACCCAGGTTTCGATGCGCGCTCCATCGCCATCGCCCACGGCTCTATTTTCGAGCTTAAACGTCTGGGACTCTGGTCTAAGCTTGCCCATCTTGGCACGCCCATTGAGAACATACATATCTCAGACCGCGGACACTTTGGCATGACAGAGCTCAACGCCGAAGACTTTCATCTGCAGAACTTGGGTCAGGTTGTGGAGCTCGAGCGGGTAGGTCAAGTGCTGTTTAAGCAGCTCGAAGCCAGTGATATCCAGCTCCATTGCCCCGGAACACTGGCCAATGTAGAGGCGCAAACCGATTGCCAGCTGCTCACGCTCAATGATGGCACTCAGATCAAAACGGCCTTGCTGGTGGCCGCCGACGGAGTAAACTCCAAAGTCAGGCAAGCCTTCAATTTAGATATAGAACAGGTAGACTTCGAACAGGTAGCGCTAGTCGCTAACGTCGAGACCGATAAGCTCCACGATAATTGGGCCTTCGAGCGCTTCACCAATACCGGTCCCTTAGCCGTGTTACCTATGGCGCCGCTCAAGGGGAATCCGCGGGTGTCCTTGGTGTGGGCACTTCCCCCAGTGAAGCTAAGCGTTTACAGTCGGCTCCCCAAGACGAGTTCTTAGCTGAGTTGCAGCAGGCCTTTGGTTTTCGCGCCGGACGATTTACCCAAGTGGGTGAGCGTTTCTCCTACCCCTTGTTAATGTCACACATGCCCAGACCCATCTATCACAGAACCGTGTTTATCGGTAACGCGGCGCAGACTCTGCACCCCATTGCCGGTCAGGGCTTTAACTTAGGCCTGCGGGACTTGGTCTGCTTGCTTGACGTGATTAAGCAGCGCTTACTCGATGAAGGCTCGAGCGAAGAGACGGCGGATCTTGGCTCAGCCAAGTTGACCCACGCTTATCTTAAGAGTCGCGAAAAAGACCGCAACAGTACCATGACCAATATCGAATTTTTGGTGCGCGGCTTTTCTAATGATCACTGGCCTCTGGTTGTCGGGCGTAGCCTGGGCTTAAGGTTACTATCTTGGTTGCCGCCATTAAAAACGCCGGTAGCCAGAACCGCTATGGGCTGGAAGTCGGTAAGCTAGAAGGCTTTTATAAAAGATGGCTCTTGCTCTAAGGGAAGGGCTATTTAAAAGATTCAAACACATTGACATATAACGCTCTAGATCTTAAGTGAAGGAAGTGAGATGCACACAAACTCAAGTGCAATGCAAACCTATGATGTAGCAATTATCGGCGGCGGTATGGTGGGATTAGCAACCGCTATCGGACTGGCGATGGATGAACTGCGCGTGGTGGTTATCGACGCGGGAGAGGCACAAGCCGTCTCGGGCGTAGCCAAACTCAGAGTCAGCGCAATCAATAAGGCGAGTCAGCGCTTACTGCAAAACTTAGGTGCCTGGAGTTATCTGGATGATGAGCGCGTCAGCCCCTACCAGAAGATGGAAGTCTGGGACAAGGACAGCCTGGGCAAGATAGGTTTCGACGCTCATTCTCTCAGTGAAGAGTATCTCGGCAGCATCATCGAAAATGACAACATACGTTTCGCCCTGTCTAAGCGGGCGGCGGAGTTCGACGAGATAACCTATCTTGAGAACCATAGACTCGATAAAATTGCTTTCGGTGAACGTGAAGCCTGGTTGACCTTAGACAATGGCGATAACATCAGCGCCGCCTTAGTTATCGGCGCCGATGGTGCCAATTCTTGGGTGCGTGAGCAGTGTAAGATCCCCATGACTTTTTGGGATTATGGCCATCATGCTGTGGTGGCCAGCATTCGCACCGAAATCCCACACCAAGATACCGCCCGTCAGGTGTTTCTTAAAGATGGCCCCTTGGCCTTCTTGCCCCTGTATGAAAATAATTTATGTTCCATCGTCTGGTCGGTGCCACCGGCCAAGGCCCAGCAGTTATTGGCTGCGAGCAAGCAGGAGTTTGAACGCACCCTCACCGCCGAGTTCGATGGCCGCATGGGCATGTGTCAGCTCGAGTGTGAGCCCCAGGCGTTCCCCTTGCGTATGCGTTACGCCCGTCACTTTGCCCGCCATCGCATGTTACTGGCCGGCGACGCAGCGCACACCATACACCCGCTAGCGGGGCAGGGAGTCAACCTTGGCTTCTTAGACGCGGCGGCGGTTATCGAGACCATAACCGAGCTCAAGTTAGACGGTAAAGATATTGGTGATTACAGTAACTTACGTGCGCTTGAACGCTGGCGTAAGGCCGATGCGCTGGAGATGATTGCCGCGATGGAAGGTTTCAAGCGTTTATTCGAAGGTAGCAATCCTGTTAAGAAAGTATTACGGGATTTTGGCTTAAATTTAGTCGATAACCTTTCTCCTGTGAAAACACTGTTTATACAGCAGGCCATGGGTAACAAAAACAGCCTGCCAAAGCTATGTAAACAAGACTAGACACTTGAGTCAACTAAGACTATTAAGTCAAGCATTTCAGTGGGTTATCCTCGATGGGTGTGTAAGCAATACTTATGTGTTAAAAAACAACATGTTCAACATGAGAAAAAGTAATGGCAAAAGGATTCGGATTAGAAAATTCTTTTGTATACAAAACGGTGTTGCGAGGTATAATTTCGCCGCATTTTAGTACCGATGAGATTTTGTTTCTTAAAGGAAACTCATCGCTGCAATTTTATCTAACGCAATTGATGCACGTATTACGACCGACTATTTAAACAGTAAATAGTGACAGGAGTAATATGTTTGCAGACACACTTTGGCCGTATGTACCCTACGCTAGGTGTTTCTGTTCTGTATTTCTTCTTATGCAGAAGCTAAGCCGAACAGATAGCTGTGTAGTTACGCCAGGTTAGACCCGAAAAGGGCATAATAACGAGATAATAATGGCTAATAAAACTGTACTCTTTAACAAGCACTTAGAATCAGACGCTAAGATGGTAGATTTCCACGGTTGGGATATGCCACTGAACTATGGTTCTCAAATCGAAGAACATCATGCGGTTCGTCAAGACGCTGGCATGTTCGATGTGTCTCACATGACAGTTGTCGATGTGACTGGCACAGACGCCTGTGCTTTCCTGCGTAAATTATTAGCGAACGATGTCGCTAAGCTTAAAGTACCTGGTAAGGCGCTTTACGGCGGCATGCTAGATCATAACGCTGGTGTGATCGACGACCTCATCACCTATTATCTTACCGATACTCACTATCGCATCGTGGTTAACTCTGCGACCCGTGAAAAAGATCTGGCTTGGATTGCACAAGAAGTCAAAGGCTTCGACGTGGTGATCACCGAGCGTCCAGAACTGGCGATGATCGCCGTTCAGGGACCTAACGCTAAAGCCAAAGCCGCTAGTGTATTCAATGCGGATCAAAATGCAGCGGTTGAAGGCATGAAGCCTTTCTTCGGTGTGCAGTCTGGCTCACTGTTTATCGCCACTACCGGTTACACCGGTGAAACTGGTTACGAAATCATAGTGCCAGAAGATGAAGCCGAAACATTGTGGCAGGCACTGCTCGAAGCAGGCGTTAAGCCTTGTGGCCTAGGTGCACGTGACACGCTACGTCTCGAAGCTGGCATGAACCTCTACGGCCTGGATATGGACGAAACGGTTAACCCGTTAGCGGCTAACATGGGCTGGACTATCGCTTGGGAGCCGGAAGATCGTAATTTCAACGGTCGTGAAGCTCTGGCAGCAATCAAGGCTGCCGGTACCGAGAAGATGGTTGGCCTTATTATGGAAGCCAAAGGTGTTATCCGTCCGGGTATGTCTATCTTCTTCAGCGATAGCGATGGTAATGAACAGCAAGGCACTATTACCAGTGGTACATTTTCGCCAACATTAGGCTATTCTATTGCCATGGCGCGCGTCCCAAGAAGTATTGGTGACACTGCTGAAGTCGAAATGCGTAAGAAGCGCGTCGCTGTTAAAGTGATCAAACCTTCGTTTGTGCGCAATGGTAAACAAGCCTTTTAATACAGAATTAGAACAATAGAAATAAGGATCAAGAACAATGAGCAATATCCCGACTGAATTGAAATACGCTTCTTCACACGAGTGGATCCGTAAAGAAGAAGACGGTAGCTATACCGTTGGTATCAGTGAGCACGCCCAGGAGCTTTTGGGTGATATGGTATTCGTTGAGCTTCCAGACGTTGGCGATACAGTAACTGCTGGTGAAGATTGTGCCGTTGCTGAATCTGTAAAGGCTGCTTCTGACATCTATGCACCAATCTCAGGTGAAGTACTGGCAATTAACGAAGCCCTTGAAGATTCTCCTGAGCTGGTAAACAGCGATGCATTTGGTGACGGTTGGTTCTTCCGCGTGATGCCTTCTGATACAGCAGACATTGAAAACTTGCTTGATGCCGAAGGCTATCAAGCAGTTATCGACGAAGAGTAAAACCTAGTCGAAAACAAAGCCTCATTTCTTAAAAAATGAGGCTTTGTTCGTTATATCGGTTTTCACCTATTACCGAGATTAATTTATAGCTAAGTGACTTTCGTTACTCTTTGGCAAAACAGCAAGAGCCTGAAGCTGTAAGCAAGCCAAAGCTTGAAGTTCTTTAGCTATTAAAAACCACTCTATTATTAAACAATACAATTAGACCGGTACCTTAGCCCCCTACAGGCGGATACTGGCAAATATGGAATCAGGTTATCATGACCACTGAAACGCTTACTAAGCTTGAGCAGCACGATCTCTTCCTCAGCCGTCATATCGGCCCGGATAGCGCACAGCAGCAAGAGATGCTGAATTTTGTCGGTGCAGAATCTTTAGAAGATCTCACCGCGCAGATAGTGCCTGAGTCGATTCGTCTTAATCGTGACTTAGCCGTTGGCGATCACGTCAGCGAAGCCGAAGGCATGGCCTATATCCGCGCTATTGCAGATAAGAACAAGGTCTATAAGAGCTACATAGGCATGGGATACTACGGTACTCAAGTTCCTAGTGTTATCCAGCGTAACGTGCTCGAAAATCCAGGTTGGTACACGGCCTACACGCCATACCAGCCAGAGATCGCTCAGGGTCGTTTAGAAGCTATCCTTAACTTCCAGCAGCTGTCTATGGACCTTACCGGTCTGGACTTAGCGTCTTCATCACTACTGGATGAAGCGACTGCAGCGGCCGAAGCCATGGCACTGGCTAAGCGTGTATCGAAAGCCAAGAAAGCCAACATCTTCTTCGTTGCCGATGACGTGTTCCCCCAGACGCTGGATGTGATCAAGACTCGCGCCGAGTGTTTCGGTTTCGACATTATAGTGGGCCCGGCAGCTGATGCCGCTAACCACGACATCTTCGGTGCCTTGTTCCAGTACACCAACCGTTATGGTCAAATCACAGATTTCACCGAGCTATTCGAAGCACTACACGCTAAGAAGGCCGTGGTTGCTGTTGCCGCCGACATCATGTCTCTGGTTATGCTTAAATCGCCGGGCTCTATGGGCGCCGACGTGGTATTGGGTAACTCACAGCGTTTCGGTGTCCCTATGGGATTCGGTGGTCCACACGCTGCCTTCTTCGTCACTCGTGACGCATACAAGCGTTCACTGCCAGGCCGTATTATCGGTGTATCACAAGATACTCGCGGTAACCGTGCCCTACGTATGGCGATGCAGACTCGTGAGCAACATATCCGCCGCGAAAAAGCTAACTCAAACATCTGTACCGCTCAGGTATTGCTAGCGAACATGGCGTCTTTCTACGCAGTATTCCACGGCCCACAAGGTCTTAAGACTATCGCCGAGCGTATTCATCGTCTGACCGATATTCTTGCCACAGGCCTTACTGCCAAGGGCGTAACTCTGGTTAACAATACCTGGTTCGATACATTATCGATTAAAGGCTTAGACGCCGCGGCTATCAAGACGCGCTCTGAATCCCAAGGCGTTAACCTACGCATAGATAGTGACGGCCTCTTAGGTGTCAGCTTAGCCGAGACCACCACTCGTGAAGACGTGGCTCAGCTGTTCGACATCCTACTTGGCGAAGGTCATGGTCTGGACGTTGCCGCGCTCGATAGCGACATCCTTGCCAATGGCAGCACATCGGTACCGGCAGCGCTTATCCGTGAAGATGCGATTCTGACTCACCCGACATTCAATCGCTATCACAGCGAAACCGAGATGATGCGTTACATCAAGCGTCTCGAGAACAAGGATCTAGCCCTTAACCACTCAATGATCTCATTGGGCTCATGTACCATGAAGCTTAACGCAGCCACCGAGATGATGCCTATCACTTGGCCTGAGTTCGGTAACATGCACCCATTCTGCCCACAAGATCAGGCGCAAGGTTACGCACAGCTTGTAAACGAGCTTTCTGACTGGTTAGTGGACATCACAGGCTACGACACGGTATCACTACAGCCTAACTCAGGTGCACAGGGCGAGTACGCCGGTCTGCTTGCGATTAAGCAATACCACGAGTCTCGCGGCGATGCACACAGAAATATCTGTCTAATTCCTCAATCTGCACACGGTACTAACCCGGCTTCTGCTCAGCTTGCTGGCATGAAAATAGTGGTTACCGCCTGTGATAAAGACGGCAACATAGACATGGAAGACCTCAAGGCGAAAGCGGCTGAAGTTGCCGATAACCTGTCTTGTATCATGGTCACCTACCCATCGACTCACGGCGTGTACGAAGAGACGATTGGCGAGATCTGTGAAGTGATTCATCAATACGGCGGTCAGGTTTACCTCGATGGCGCCAACATGAACGCTCAAGTGGGTCTAACATCGCCAGGTTCAATCGGTGCCGATGTATCTCACCTTAACCTGCACAAGACCTTCGCTATTCCACACGGCGGCGGCGGACCGGGTATGGGCCCTATCGGTGTTAAGAAACATCTGGCGCCATTCTTGTCTGGTCATGCTGTGGTTAAGCACGGTCTCGAGTCTGATAACAACGGCGCAGTATCAGCGGCGCCATACGGTAGCGCAGGAATTCTGCCTATCACTTGGATGTACATCAAGTTACTCGGTAAGCAAGGCCTGAGACAATCGACTCAGATGGCACTGCTTAACGCTAACTACATGATGAAGAAGCTGTCTGAGCATTATCCAGTGCTTTACACTGGTCGTAACGACCGCGTAGCTCACGAATGCATCATCGATTTACGTCCGCTTAAAGAGGCGTCTGGCGTCACTGAGATGGATATCGCCAAGCGCCTTAACGATTACGGTTTCCACGCGCCAACCATGAGCTTCCCGGTTGCGGGCACGCTTATGATTGAGCCGACTGAATCTGAGTCTAAGGTTGAGCTGGATAGATTCATCGAAGCTATGATCTCTATTCGCGGCGAAGCAGCTCGAGTTGAGTCTGGCGAGTGGCCTGTAGACAACAACCCGCTGAGCAATGCACCGCATACATTGGCTGATATCATGGACCCTGAGTTTGACTCACGTCCATATAGCCGTGAAGTGGCCGTGTTCCCGACAGCAGCAGTTAAGTTAAACAAGTTCTGGCCTACGGTTAACCGTATCGATGACGTGTTTGGTGACAGAAATCTTTTCTGTGCTTGTGTACCAATCGCTGACTATGAATAAATGACTACTTGGCCTAGATAATACGGCTTCAGCCTCCGGTTTTCGCTGCTCATTGACACCAGTCAACTCCGCGGCGAAAACCATCGGCTTCCTTGTCTTATCGTCGGCAGTTACGTCATTTGGCTGCTTGGGCTTGATAATACTTCTGTTACTAAGAGTTTCGCCAGCGACGTAATTCTGGAGTCGTTGGCTTCATTTGATGTAGGAGCGGCTTCAGCCGCGAAGTGATTAAAGCGAACCCTTTGTGGTTCGCTTTTTTGTACATGGAAGTACTTATCCGCGGTCGCCATGGATGGTGAATGAGGGGATTTGTACATGGGACTATTTATCCCCGGTCGCAGGGAAAGCGATGGAGTGGAATTTGTGTTTTTAATTCGTCATTCCGGCTAGATATTACAGTCTTTCCGGCATGCTTGTTGGCCGGAATCTGATCTCCACGGACGGAGGGAATGTCGAATCATGTATGGAACGTTATTGACCAGCTTTAGGTTTTTTTGTTACTGGGTAATAAATTAGTAAGTTAAGCCTTCTTGCTACCTAACACCTGCGGTGGGCGATGTGCAGACACTTCTATGACACGCGCGAGTACATCTGACCTCCAAGGAGGGAGGAAATGCCAAATTTTGTATGGAACAAAGTTGGCCATGTTTTTTCTGCGAAACATCCTTGTTTTCGAAGGTCATAGCAGAGTCTACACTTGAGGTTTAAAAGCAGGTTTTATCGCCGTTAGCTAATTTATTGATGGGGCTGAGCTCTCATTAACCCTGTCGTTCTCTGCTTTGTGACTAAACAGGCGTGCACGGATCACGTCATAACACCAGTTGTAGACAATCGCGTAGATCAAGAAGAAAATGACCACGCCGATGTCCATGATAAATACTGTCCAGAAATCTAGCTGCAGTATCCACATCATCAAGGGTAATGTCGCAAAAATCATGCCCAACTCAAAACCAAGCCCATGGCCTAAACGCATTTTAATGGAACGTTCAATGCGGTTAGTTCCATAGAGACGGTCAAAACCTAGGTTATAAATATAATTCCAGCACATGGCAATTAAAGACAGGCCGACAGCCAAACCTGTCGCCGATTTTGCCCCTGCGTCGGTAAATAGTGTGGCGGCGGTGATGACGAATACTAAGGCAATAGCTTCAAATAGTACGCTGTGAATAATACGTTCTTTTGTTTTCATGATAGATCTCTTCTGTGTTGTTCAGTCGTTCTTGGTTGCTATAATCATCATTAAATAAGCAAGAAGATAGTTAGTTACTATCAGGAAAAGTGATATGTATAATCTAGAACAGCTGAGAATGTTCGTTGAAGCGGCACAATCTGGCTCATTTTCGGCATGTGCTCGTCAGTTAGGAAAGGTGCAGTCGGCAGTCAGTCAGGGAATTGCCAATCTTGAAATCGATCTCGACACCACCTTGTTTGATCGTACTACACGCAAACCTTCATTAACCCCACAAGGTGAAAGACTGTTGCCGTTTGCGCAAGCTATCTTGCAACAAACCCGCGAGCTTGACTCTGTTGCTGGCGCATTTAACTTATCCCATGAAACACAGATAAAAATAGCGGTGGACGACGCATTATTTCCCATGCTAACGAGTATGCTAAATACCTTTGCATCACAGTTCCCTGCAACCATCTTAGAGCTTTATGCCGTTGCAACGCCGGATGTATTAGCCTTGGTGCATAGTGGACGAGCGGACTTAGGACTGATGTTTGCTAATAGTGGTTTTCCGCAAGAGGTGGATCTGTGCTATGTAGGGAGTTTGCCGTTCAATGGTGTTGTGAGCCCAATGCATCCTCTGGCCAGTGTCGATATCGTCACTGCCGCAGATTTAATCCCACATCGTCAACTTTTGATCCGTGGTCTAGAAGATCAGCCCCTACCGCATTTTCCGAGCATATCTTCACATATCTGGTGGGGCAATAGCTTCAATGCCGTTAATCATATGGTAAAAGAGGGGCTAGGCTGGGGCTATATTCCCAACCATATGGCGAAGCAATATGAGCGTCAGGGTGACATGGTGCTAATGAACTTAAGCTTTGACCATAAGCCATGGCGAGTACCGATTGATCGCGTGATGGCAAAACAAAAGGCTCGGGGTCCAGCGCTAATGTGGCTGGCCGATGCTGTCACAGATCTGTTAGAGGAGTAATGCATTTTTGGATTATCGCGTATGCTAGTGCTATGGGTACATAATATATGGCTGACAGCTGCGATGAATGAGTTTACTCTGACTTCACTGGTCTTTGTTGTGGTTGCATCTGGGATCGTTAGATAGCAAAATCTAAAGTTATCAGCAGAGTTACCATCTGAGTTATCACAACTATTAGCACTAGAGTGCTCAATGAGCCATTACCTATGCCAACAGAAAAAGAACAAACAATAGAAGAGTTGCAGCAAGGACTTCCCATTACGATAGTGGCCGATGGCCAATTTTCGAATTCGCTTAAGCCGTTGTTGACCCAGCTGGAGATGTGGATCAATTTTCAGGCGCTAAAAGCGGATTGGTATGGTAATGAAGATCTTATCCTCTCTTTTGATTTTACCTTAGTCAGGTCATTGGAAGAAAAAATACAACAAATCACAGAAGTGAGTGTAGAGAGCTGGGTGGTAGAATCGGGTTATGCTTATCATTATGAAAGCAGCTGCCTGACGACTATTGCTTTTATTGCGGTTGATGATTTGGCTCAGGGCGGCGTTGGTATTGAACAGGCGATAAAGGACAGATTGACAGCAGTAGCTAATGCTATTGGGGTAGAGCATGGGTTGTTGGCTTTGTCGTAGAGAAGTTGACCCATTTATTATGGATGCCATATTCACCTTCCTACGGGAATTGTTGAAGGCAGCGGCGGTGTTTAGGTATGCGTAAGCCTAAGGTGAGGGGTGAAGTGCATTACTACAAGCTTTACCTTTGCACCATTTTCCGCAGTGATGCTGCTTTTTGAATTCACACATAGCATCCCAGCGGCCGCTAATACCACTGTATTGTCGACGAAACTCTTTTGCAGAGGTTATCCAAGCATCGGGTGAGATACCAAGTTCATCAAGTAATTTCGGACGGCTTGAGTCTATGGCCCCTTTTTTGTCTGGCCTAATAGCTCTTCCTGTCCAATCGATAAGTTGTAGATAATCACAGAAATGAAATGGGAACCCTTCAAGAGTTAGATGCCTACTGTGAACACTTAGCTTAGACCGAAAGCGCAGGCAAGGGGCGCTAACTGTCATCGATGGCTTGATATCGCCTAGTTACAGACCTATTTTTACTTCAAATGCTTAACCGAACTAAAGTTCGGTATTTTGTTGCTTGTTTTTCGACGTTTGAACCGATATTTAGGCATCCAGAGGCATTCACTACACACCAGAAGCTTATGGGCAGTTTGTGAAAAAATCGATTTAAGACTAAAAATTACAAATTTAAAACGAAAATTAAAGCACAGCTAAAGTATAAAAAAATATCATGAGTGCAAGTTAATTAAAGGAAGTCATCCTATGCAATTAAATACACTCCAACTTTTTGTTAATAAATAAGTATATTGTCATCCTGGAACCGACACCCCCTACAGATTGAGCAGAGATCCCCTGACGCCTTGCTAGCACTCACCTATCAGCCTCAGCATTAATACCAAGGAGTAGATATGATAAATAATCATTCAGTCAATTCATCCCCACAAATCTTGATAAGCAATACCTCAGACAAAGAGATCAAGCCAAAATCAACCACACCCGAACCATTATCTAAAACAGATATAGAAACGCTGTTTAAAAATAACAACGTAGGAATACCTGTTGATCACGCTATAAAAATGCAATCAGTCGCCACGGACAAGAACATTATCTTTGGCATAAGACCCGTTGAAGCTATGGTTCGCCAATTAATAGATGAGTCTCACCCCACAAAAGGCTTTCTGGTAAAAGGCAAGAGTGCCAATTGGGGCCCACAAGCAGGCTTCATATGTGAAAACCAGCAGCTAAGCAAGAGAGAGAACCGTTCACAGGAAGATATCAGCAAGCTTAATGCCGACGTCCAGAAAGGGAAGGGCATGGACTATTTGGTGTCGGACTTGAGGATTAGTAAAGAAAGAATCGATGAACTGACTTTTGATCTTGGCTTGATAGAAAAAAATGTCGACCAGGAGAGTATAATCATCACTTCTAAGGGGCCGAGTGGGAAGGAGTATCGATTTGACGCCAAACAAGGGAAAGATGGATTGTACACGATATATGAAGAGTACAAGGATAAGCCGATTCAAGTATTATCCCACTCTATATCTCAAAAGCCTCTGACAGCTGATTACGATCTTTTTTTAACCAGCCCCATCATTGAAGAGCATGGCCAGTCAGGTTTAGACGCCCGTCCCAATACCGCCGTAGTATTCGGGAAACCACTATTACAAGGAGACACTAAGAGTGAAGTAGGGCCTAATTCAAAGCCAAGCTCACACAGTGGTGATACCTCAATAGTGAAAGGATTTATCGATAAAGCAGAGAGACAGATACGTCTAGAGCAATCTAAATCAGATACCGAAGAGCAGTTTTTTGCAAGGGAAGACAAGGTGATGGGGAATGTATCTCTAAGGGGGAGAGATCTTATCGATGAACTCAATATACAGCTCAATCGTGGTGAGCATCTGGAGATGTTTCATCATAGCGATGATGCTGGCAGTCCAGTGTCGGATATACGAGACAACTTCCCGGCGACATTTTACCTTCCTAAACCACTCGAATTTAATTCTGGTAAGAATAAGATAGAATTCAAAGAAGTATCCGTTATCCAGAATAGGAAAGAGTTTTCAGATTTTATTCGGTGCATTAAAGATAATGGCTATCACTTCACTAGTAATCCTAATTGGGGAGACATTCCCTCACGGCCCTCATTTGATCATGCCAGAGAATTATTTGAGGCAAAAATTCGGATTTAAGAATAACAGAGGCTTGCTGCTTGTCTCTCGATGTTTGAGCCGATATTTAGGCATCCAGAGGCATTCACTACATACAAGGAGATCATGAGGTGTAAATCATGCTGAGTTAGTGAGGTTGGGGCTGGAATTTTAGCACTTCGGAGTTGGAGAATTTAACAATAGATGGCTTGGTTAACAGTTCCTTGGCGAAGCGCTCCGTGGTTTAAACGGAGCTTTTTAAGACGCTGAGGGCTTTTTATGGCTCTACCTGCATCCAATCGACTTTAACGCCGGCTTGGTCGAGCATATCTTGGCTTATTTTAATCTTCTCTCCCCAGCGAGACAGGAAGTCTTTGCTTGGTTGTGGACTATGCACTGTACTTAAACCCGTTTGGATTATCTTTGCGGCGCAGTTAGGGCAGGGGAAATGGGTAACCCAGATCTCGCAGCCGCTGAGATCACGCTTAGCATAGAGAATGGCATTCTCTTCTGCGTGTAGGGTCTTTAGGAGCTTCATCTCACGGTTATCGGTTTCGGCACTATCGGAGATCCCGTGAGGGTAGCCGTTGAACCCTAAAGAGACAATACGGTTATCTTCGGTGATCACCGCCCCAACTTGAGTGGAGGGATCTTTACTCCAAGATGCAACGAGCTCTGCCATCTGTAGAAAACGTGTTGCCCATTTTGTCATCATCTAATAAGAACTCCAATTCTATGCTACTGAATAAACCAGTCTAACTAAGTGCTATTCTCTATTGAGAACAGTGATAAATCAACCTCTCACCAACTCGACTTAGTTAAACGGCTCAGACTAAAGCGTTTGAGAATAAACATGAGTGTCTTAATTCTCTTCCTCGACATTTGAGCCGATAGTTAGACATCTAGAGGCATTAACTAGATGCCAAGAGCTCATGAGGTGTAAATCATGTTGAATTAGTAAGGTCAGGGCTGGAATTTCAGTGATTCGAGCTGGGGGATTTAACATTGGGTGGTTATAAAATATCTAGCTATTGTCTAGAGAAGAGGGGGGCGTCACTAACATTTATTACTGCGGCTCTTGAGCATAAAGCCTGTATTGCCTACAATGGCGTACGCTTTATTCACTACCATTTAGGCCAGACCATGAACGACACTACATCGCAACCAGCCTTACCAGATCGCCTTTCCGGCAATCCCCGCAGCCCACATCATGTGGCAGCAATTTTTGAGCACGAGATAGGTATTATACTCAACGGCAAAGAGCGTTTTGATGTCGAGGAATATTGCATCAGTGAAGCTTGGGTAAAAGTCCCGTCGCACAAAGCGTTGGACCGTCGCGGCCAACCACTTTTGATGACGATAAAAGGCAAGGTTGAAGTGTTCTATCGTTAAGACGAACTGATAGCTCCCCGCGTTCAACATGCAAGTGCACCATTATTGCTAACTCATTGAAGTGACTGTCATCCTGAAGTTTCTGTTAATGTTTATGTGTGACCAAGCATCTGCAGAAGTATTTAGATGGTTTGATATGGTGCACTTAGATCATGAATTCGGGACCTTTGAAGACGTCATAGGTCTTAAATTCTTGGTCGGTAAGAGGGGGAATCAACGTGCTAGCTATTTTTAAACTGAAGGGCAAAAAAGGGTCAGATTTTTATCATTTGATCGTTATTTAAACTATCAAATAATAAAAAGCTGCCCAATCTTTATAGGCTGAATTCAGCTTATAGCAATTGAAGAACTGCTCAGCTGCAATTGAATGCCTGTTATGCTTGTGGAGGTGTACCTTCACAGTTAGAAACAACGGCATCAATTTGTACCAAAGCATCCATAGGGATAGCTGAAACGCCAACTGTTGTTCTTGCAGGAAGATCGCTTTTGAAGAAGGTGGTGTAAACTTCGTTTACAGCATCAATATCTGCGATACTTTTAAGTTGGATATTTATTTTGACTACATCGTCCATAACGTGGTCGACACTTTCCACAATTGCCTTGATATTTTTTAGGCATTGTCCAGCCTGCTCTTTTACACCACCAGCTACCATTTCACTCGTTTTTGGGTCCAAAGGTAACTGACCTGAAATATGATTGTAGTGAGAAAAAGCTACGGTGTGTGAGTATGGAACTTTTGGTGCATTTTCAGTATTGCTTGCTTCTATGACGAGTAGTCGGGTGTCTTCAGGAAGTTGTGGGGGTGTACCATCTCCGTGTGACACGACTGTATCAATTTGCACCAAAGCATCCATAGGTAAAGCTGAAACGTTAACAGCTGTCCTAGCAGGAACATAGCCTGGGAAAAATTTTGCACAAACTTCGTTTATAACTTCAATATCCGAGATGTTTTTAAGGAATATAGTTGTTTTAACTACATCGTCCATAACGTGGTCGATACTTTCTAAAATTGCTTTAATGTTGTTTAAGCACTGTTCAGTCTGCTCTTTTACACCTCCAGCTACCATTTCACCTGTTTTTGGATCGATAGGTAATTGACCTGAAATATTATTGTAATGAGAAAAAGCTACAGTTTGTGTAGATACAGAACTTTCTGGTGCATTTTTCGTGTTTCTTGCAACTTTTATGAGATCGCAAGGATCTTGTGGCGCTGTCCCTTCACCGTTTGAAATAATCGCTTCAATTTGTACCAAAGCATCATCCATAGGTAAAGCCGCAACTGCGACAGTTGTCCGTGTAGGAACATAGCTTTGGAAGAATGTTGTATAAACTTCGTCTACAGCGTTAATATCTGAGATATTCTTAAGGAATATAGTGATTTTAACAACATCGTCCATAACATGGTCGGTACTTTCTACAATTGCTTTAATATTTTCTAAGCACTGCTTTGTCTGCTCTTTTACACCGCCAGCTACGATTTTACCCGTTTTAGGGGCTAGAGGTAATTGAGCTGAAATATTATTGTAATGAGAAAAAGCTACAGTTTGTGTGGACACAGAACTTTCTGGTGCATCTCCCGTGTTTCTTGAAATCTTTATAATATTGCCACTCATATCTACATTTATCCTTTTATATAGTACATAAATACGTATTTATCTTTAATCGATCTTGTTTTAAATAATGATTAAAGTGGCGTAATGATAAGTGATATTATTTAGGGTGAATGTGATAAGTATCAAGATCTCATTTTATTAGGAATAGCGAATTAATAGAATTGATCGTCATCATTGAATTAATTGTCCGGCTAAACATCTTATTAGTTATCTTTTAATTGTTCGGTTAATTATCCACGGAAACAAGTGGGGTAGAGTGAGATTCATTTAAATCTAAAGGATTGTTTTTGAGGATGCCTTTGCGTCATTAATAAGTGCGGGAATTGATGAAATATCATGGGGGATATGGCTTGGTTTAATATTGTGTCTCTGTCTGTTTTCTTGTTAAATAGCAAGGCTCATTTATACATTATGTTTGTATAGCTATGAATAAATGAGCCTTAATGATTACTCTGTTAGTACTCCATACAGAGCAATTTCTTGCGCTGTCATCCAGTGTATATTTTTGGCTGTTGCAGCTTCTAAGGTATACCAGTAAAACTCTGTATTTATCCCTATCGCTTTATAGTAATCCAGATACAGAGTATGTGCTTGATTATCGCGAGGGTAATCCAATGCTTCTTTGCCACTGTCATCCCCCCAAGAATGTACGCCAAGCTTAGCGCCCGGTTCGATAGTGCGTTTTACACCTGCTAAAAACATATCGGTACCGCCCGATGCCACCATGCCATCAGCGGGTATATGTGTGGCTATACCACGATTTCTAATCTCCATTGAAGCCAATAAGTTGGTGTCATCATCCATAGAACCAGGGACATTTTGCATCACTATTGTTTTGATTTGCGGGTACTTGTTTAACAATGTCTGCATCACATCTAAGGTATCTGAGCCGATAACGCCATTCATATAAACGGTATCTGAACTGGTATCATTGTTTTTAAAACTAAAGTTAGCCGACTCTTCCTCATCACCTCCTTCATAGCTTACTTCGGGGATGGCTGAGACACAGCTGGCATCAACAGCCTGATTTGGCTTAGCTAAAAACTCATCTGCTAGGGTATCAAAACAGCTAAAACCAGCAAACAACTGGCCGTGGCCACCTTGGGGGTTAGTCATGTTCTGTGCATTGGGCATATTCTTAGCGACCAGGGCGCCCCAGGCTGCTGGTGTTTGTGTATCATTTTGGCCATTGAGTATTAATACTGGCAGGTTGCTAGTAATCGCCTTAGTTTCGATATCATTCGCTGGGGTAACATTCCACACTTGGCAAGACGCTTTATCGAAGCCCATATGGAACATGCCATTTACCGCTAGTTGTGTGCTCGCTGACCAGCCCTGACTATTAGCACCGGTCAAAGCTGTGATATTAAGAAATGGATATTCCTCAGCACAAACAGTCGATAACCCCATGGCGTTATAAAGCATATCTTCTGCACCGAAAGTTTCATCATTGGCAGCTTCTTCATTGTCAGCTTGTTCATTATCTTGTTCGGTTATTAATCTTTCAAAAGCTGATGAATATTTACTGATATCTTCATTAACAGCCATTAGATAGTTAATGATTACCGGCTCTGTGGCCAGTTCGAGTAAGTTCTGGATGAATACTCGGCTCTCAGCCACCATGCCCTCATTATGCATACGGGCAATAATGTCTTCGATAGCGTCTTTAAAATCATCAGCAGGGCAAGTATCAGTGTTAGCACAATTTTTGACTATCTGATTCAAGGATTCATAGGTTGCCCACGGTGTGTCAGACATGCCGTTCACTTCTATCGGGAACATACCATCTAAAATAACACTGCGAATGCCTTCGCTATTTTCTCGCATTATGGTTGTTGCAAGGCGAGTTCCATAAGAGATGCCATACACATTCCACTCTGGTATTTGTAAGGCTTCTCTTAACTGAATAAAGTCCAAAGCATTATGCACGCTATGGTAAGCATTTAAATCCACGCCTGACTTTTCAAGCCTCGCTTTACACGCTTGTATTTGCGCAGGCGTACCAGCTTCACCATTGTACTCAGTACAAAATAATGCGGGTTTTGAATAGCCGGTACCGCGCTGGTCTACTAAGTAAACATCTCTGTCTTTGATGAAGGTGTTACTTTCAATCACCTGACCAATACTCGCGCTGGCATTCCCCCCAGGACCTCCTTGCAAATAAACAATCGGATCGGCTTTTTTATCTGATGAGATTGAGGCCAGTTTTATCACGGCTATTTCAATCTTTTTTTCTGACGCAGGTTGACCATATATTGCATGCTTTTCCGGTACGCTAAGATAGCCGCAGCTAGAGCCAGTCGTTAAGAGTGTTAACTGGCTAGCCGATAGCATGTCCTTACATTCAATCGACTTATAAGTGTTAACGGCCTCGGTAACACCATTTCCATTATTAGCCTCTGTTTTCGAACTTGAACCTCCACAAGCACTTAGCATACTAGTAGCAATTATTGTCGATGCAATAAGGGGGTATTTAACCTTTATCATTGCTAGCTTCCTTTGTTTTAAATTAAAGAGTTATGGTTTTCACAGTTTCATAAATTATTTCTAAGTGCTGTGATAATCCGTGTGTTGATAAGCGATTATCGGGTATTTGAAACGTGTTTAGGGTAAGCGTATGTAAGGCCTTATATGTAGGAAGCGACAAGTGACAATTAAAGACAAATTTAATGGTGCCAATTATGTTATTGGCATTGAACAAATCAACTCGTTAACTATTATTAGTACTACCCTATCCGTACCAGTTGAATCTAATGTCAAAGTCACCTCTTGATTACGCCAAGCAAGCGCAAGAATTATGTGTGCTATCTGATGTTTATATGACATTGAACCGAATGTTATCGAGTGATAGTTGTAGCATGGAGGAGTTGGCAGGTGCCATTGCCTATGAGCCAGCTATTGCCGCATCGATTTTAAAAATAGCCAATAGTGCTATGTTCAGTATGCCAAGAAAGATAGACAACCTTTCTAAAGCATTAGTCTTACTTGGTATAGGGGAGGTAAAAAAGCTGGTGAATGCTTATGGTGTTACCGCGGCATTTTCTAGCATTGATCCTAAAGTCGCAGATATGGATAAATTTTGGGAGATAAGCGTAGATTGCGCCTTGATTTGCCAGTACTTTTCAAAAAATAAGCAAATCCTCAATACTGACAGCATCTTTTTGTCCGGGCTATTTCATAATTTGGGGATGTTAGCCATTGTCCACAGTGAGCCAGATAGAGTCAGATATTGTGAGGGCTATGATAGCGATGAAACACCTTGGCTTCGCCAGAGAGAGTTATTTGGTTTTACCTTCGCCGATTGCACCACCGAGTTGTTAAAGCTGTGGAACTTACCGGACACCATCATACAGCCCATTGCAGAGTTCAATCGCGTAGAGCTTGCCCCACTCGCTGCCAATAGCAAATTGCTTTATATGGCTTCGCGTTTAGCGGTAATTAATGCCGAACCTGGGGTATATACCAAGGAGGCGTTAATCAACCAGCTTGTTTTGGATGATCTGGATATTAGCTTAGATGAAATAAATCAATCTCTTGAGTATTGTAATTTGCAAGCAATGGAGCTTTTAGCTACTTTTCCAATACAAGGACGTATGAGATAAAAATCGAGACCTAGTTAAGTATTTTCTAATTCATGATATAAGTGTACTTATAATTTTAAGAGGGGCTTGTTTATTAACTTGATTTTTTTGCATATTGATTTTAATAAACAAATCATAATCGAAGGATATAATATTGCAGCTGGTAAAAGCATGTTTTATCGCAGGGCTCTCTTAACAAATTTTCGTAACAGCTTATTGCTAGCATTAGCACCAAGCTGCACATGGTTCACTTATCACAAGGAATATATATGTCCCTTAGCCATCAGCAAAAAGTGTACATCCCCAAGGACGTTAGAAGTAATCAATACATCACTGCAGAAATCAAAGTAACGGATGCGTTGTTGGCCCATTACCCCGATCACAACACGTGTTATCAGACGTTTAGTCAGGCTATTTTCAATCTTGCCGAGCAAGAAGAGTTATATAACGTGCATGTGATCACTAACGATAAGTTACCCGTAGTGCGTTTTCACACTGAAGCGTATTGCTTCCCAACTGCAGAACAGATCATATTTTTCTATAATCCTGAGTATCATGTAGCGCAAAGTCTCCATAGTAAGGATGATTACCGAGCACGCAAAATAAGGATTGTATTCTTAGCGACGGGTGAAGACATTCGCATTAACTCAGCTAATTTTCATATAAAAGTGCAGTCTTTCCTCGCGAAACTGATGCCTCAATTGCCAGAAAAAGATCTCACAATCAAAATCCGTGATCATCAACATCTTTCTTATGATCTGTTCGCCAAAGCTAAAGGCAACAAAGAGAGTTATGGATACAAACTAAGAACAATCAGTGACAGATATAAAGCAAGAAAATGTCCGCTCCCAGAAGGACATGGTTCATTATGCTATGTTACGGTAAAACTACCTCTCAGTCGTAAGCTCAAACAAGCGATATTGTCAGAACATACCAATGACTTTACGCCACTGTATCAGAAGCTAGAGGATGCATTTATCCAAGCTACATCAGCCAAACAACTTAAGCGGATTGCTATGGTGGCGAATGGGCTAACACCACTTGTACGCAACAGTAAATACGATCAAGTTGAGGGTACAGACGAAGTACAAATGCTCGGCTTTGACCCCAATTTAGAAGAGCAACAATTTATTCGTCATTGGGACGGTAACCACTTAGTCGAAACGGTGAGTTTTACTATAGCCGCAGGAGTAAAAGACTGTAAGGATGGCGGTCTTGGCCGTTATTTGAATCGAGTTGAAGATGCGTTAAAGAGCCTTACGTCTGAATTAGGCTTAGATAAATCACGCGAAGAACTCATTGTGCGGTTCCATCAACATATTAGCTATCAAACCCCTGAACAGTTAGTCAATTAACACTCATATCATGGGTGGTACCGTTAAGAAGAGTGATTAACGGTACCATCCATGTTATTGGAAGTGTATTGCTACGCTACTATTTTTTCTTGTCTTAAATGTATAAATTTATATGTAAACTTATCCTAAACGTAAGTTAATCTGCTAGTTATCTAAATTTAATGATGCTGTATCTTATTGTAAATAAAGTTTATTTGTTTGGTTTTTTGGGTCGTGAGCTGCGATTTGTGTATAAGATGCTATAAAGCGTATAACTGAATGGATTTGCTCTATTGTCAGGTGCGAATATTGATGTTCTAATTTCAGCACATCAATTACTTATAGGTTTTAAAATTAAAATGGATGACCCACGAAGTCGACTGACACTGTTATTAAGCTGTCTTTACATGGAGCTTAAATCATAATGTTAGAACTCTTCTTATTGCCTGAAACTTGGATTATATTTGCAACATTATTTGCGTTGGAAATAGTCTTAGGCGTCGATAATCTGGTATTTATTTCGGTGCTTTGTGAGCGCCTACCGCACGAAAAGCGCAAGTTGGCGCGAAACTTAGGTATCTCTTTAGCCGTTATTTCTCGTATCGGCCTGGTTTTCTCAATTTCCTGGATAATGACACTCACTAAGCCGCTATTTTCAATTGCTGACATGGCTTTTACCGGTAGCGATTTAATTCTGATATTTGGTGGTCTATTTTTACTACTCAAAAGCTTAAAGGAGCTTTGGTCTTGGTTAATTAGTCATACTGAAGTGAATCAATCTAATTATGCTAAAACAGGCTTAGTCGTCATTTTATTGCAGATTATCGCAGTCGATGCGGTGTTTTCGATGGATTCAGTGATCACTGCTGTGGGGCTAACAAGTGAAGTGCCTATTATGGTTGCGGCCATCTTATCTTCTGCGGTAGTGATGGTTTTGATTGCCGGTAAGATCACTCAGCTGATTTTAGTTTATCCAGGCCTTAAAACCTTGGCATTACTGTTCTTGGTGTTATTAGGTGGGCTCTTGATAGTGGAAGGTTTTGGTTTGCATGTTAATAAAGGTTATGTCTATTTTGCGATGGCATTTGGTTTAATCACTGAGCTTTGCCATGTTCTATTAAAGAAGAAGCAGAGAAAGCCATTGCTGATTAAGAGCAAGCTTAAGGCTAGGTTTAAACGTAAAGCTATGAATGTGAATAATATAATAGAAGCCTAATTACAGGCGATGCTATTGTAGAAGGAGTGGTTAAGACCACTCCTTTTTATTGTCATTACTTAAACATTAACAGGTAGCAGTATCATCACAGTGAAATTAGGGGGGACTTTTCGTCAGAAAGAGTGTGATAATAGTATGTAAGCTTGATATTAGTCAATTGCTTAAGTCGTGCTCCACTCTATGGTGTGAGAATGTTTTGGCTCAAAGTTAACCTCCTCAAATAAACCATGAACAAAGTGCACCTATGAATGAAGACATCCTCATCTCACTTCCCTCCCTTATTCATCGAATAGGAAGGGAAGAAGTTAAACAAGCCAAAGACATTGCATTGCAATATCACTGCGAGCTTAAGCGTGTGCGTCGTTCTAGAAATTGGGCTGTCTCTGGTGAAGCTATCAAGATTCAATCGTATTCAGCAGGATTGAAAACGGAAAATGGTGGTGGTTTTCGTTATCTTATTCAAAAGATTGAAACAGCTTTACTTGATCATACAGACAAGCTAGAACCTTTAGAGACAAAGCTCGCTCGTATGATTACTTTCAACCCCAACATCACCTTGGCAGAATTGATACACATAACCGATTGCACCACGGCTGAAGCCAGAACAGCACGCTTCCATGCCGACTCTTGGTAATTCCATACTTCAACTTTATAACTTAACGTTGCCACCCACGCTCGTTAGCGGGCTAGTTCCCATTTAGCTGCGACTCTTCTTTTGATCTTAATCAAAGCGAAATAAGGCTGATTGGTTCAATATATTAGTCGAACATGGTGCTGATAAAGGTGGGTCAATAGTGACAGATGATAAGCTGATTTTAATCCTAAAAAGCAGTATCACTGTTGGTATTTGTTTAATTTTGCTTGGAATATACTTGCATAATTTCAACGAGATGATCGAAACTATGGGCGTAACAGGCATCATGATTAGTGCTATGTGTGTGGCCTTCGGCATGGCGTTGTCTTTACCAACCAAAATGTACCTGACCTTTATTCTGGTTACAGGGGAAACTGAAAAGCATCAGTAGTAAATCAATTCTAGTTTTTATTGTGAACCTGCCTGTAGTTATACCAGCAAAGGTAGGCTAAGATCGGCTCGATATTAGAGAGAGCGACCTCGCAATCGCGTGTGGTTGCTTTTTGTTTTTCAGTACAGAACTTGAGCCTGATCTGAGTCTGTATTATTTCGCTTGATGCATGCTGGGAGGTTCACCCTGCAGTGTGATTATAAGCTGGAACAATGAGAAGAGAGTCGTTGATGCGTGCAGAGTTGTACCTATTTATAGCCACCTTACTGGCTGCACTAGGTTGGATTGCGTCTAAGTTAGTGGTTTTGGAGATGCCTGGTGAGGCGTTTATTGCGATAAGGTTCCTGCTTGCCAGTCTGGTTTTACTACCGTTCTGCTATAAGCATGTCGTGAAGTTAAGACTTAAGCAGGTTCTCTTGGCCTGTGGTGTCGGTGTCTTTCTTGGGCTTGCATTGCAAGTTTGGGTCTATGCCGTGTCCATTAGCAGCAGCCTGTCTGAAGGGGCGTTTATCATGAGCTTAGCTATGATCATTGCCCCAGTGACCTCATGGATGCTTTTCCAAGTAAAACCGAACAAAGCATTTTGGTTAGCCTTACCTGTAAGTATGATGGGGATGATGTTGCTGACGTTAGGCAATGGCTGGCAAGTCGATACCAGCCAACTCTATTTTCTGCTTGCAGCGGTACTTCTTTCTATTCACTTTGTGCTGAATAAGAAAATTAGCAACCAAATCACTCCGTTAGTTTCAATATGCTTGCAGCTATTTACGGTAGGTATTGTGGGTGTAGGTTATGTTGGCTTTACTCAAGATTATGCTTTTGAATTTAGTAGTAACTTAATATTCTGGTTTGTTATTTCTACTATTTTGGCGACTTCAATACGTTATTTGCTACAAACTATGGGGCAATATTCTGTAAAGATGGAAACTGCAGCTTTAATCATGATTTTAGAGCCAATATGGACCATGATGCTGAGTGTCACTATGTTGGATGAGACGCTGGAATTACAAAAGGCGCTGGGTGGCAGTGTGATTTTCCTGTCACTGTTTCTCTATATTAAGCTCTCCAGGCGATATGCTTTAATGGCGAAGTGACAAAAGTACATCATTTTAGGTTTATAAGGCGTCAGCACTCAGTTGATGGCGCCTATTTTATATTTAACCTACTGACTCTATCGTTAGTATTACTGCTGGGTTTGGCCTGTCGCCGTGCAGTAAAGGGTTCCTGAATACTGATCAAAGCTGATTCTGGTTTTGATAGCAGTTATATCTGAATATTGTGCTCTAAGTTGATTAGAGGCATTAGCGCAGACTTGATTATGGTCTGCAGGCACACCTTGGGATGCCGTTACAGATACAGTGCGCCACCAATCACTGGCTGTTGCAACACCTGCAACTAGTGTCGATGCGCACAAAATGCTTGCTGCGATTAATGTTGATGTTTTCATTTTGTTATTCCTTTAAATTACCGAGTTCTATAGTTTTTATAAATAGTTACTCCTAAAGGTACTCCATTATCCTCTAGCGCCAATTAACTTACCCGTTGAATGACAGCGTTGTCAATAGTGTGTGTGAATAATAAGTGACGAACAATGAGAAGGGGCTTTATAAGTTAATAATGCTCTGAAATTTTATTTAATTTTTTATTAAATGCTTTTTCGTCATTAAGTGTAATACTTATCCGTGAACTAATCTGATAGGTTAATCATTCACAAAGGAAGGAACATTAAATGGAATTAAAAAAATATACTGACGGCGTAGCTGGATGGCAGGGTGGCTTCGCCGAATCAAACCCAGATTTTGCTTACCCAACACCTAATCTCACTTCATTGCCTATGCTAGATAACATGGCAAATATCGATCTTCTTCAGCGTCAGCAAGCAGTACAATGGCCTGAATTTAGTTGGGAGACAGACAAGGGCGCTGCCGATCCTAAGCGCTGTTTTCAAATGTTCGCTCCCGATATTTCCAGATTGGGTTATACGGATGCAGGAAGAGTTTACTCTATCATCTGTCCTCAGCAAGGTATCAGCTCACCATCTCTAGGCACTTTGAATGTCGAAGTCACGGTTACTGGACAAAGAGGCTGGGTCGATGAGACAAATCGGGAGCTAGCAGCCGATTTGAGTGTTGTAGGCAAGATCTGGTTTAGTCCCAGTGCGATGCAAAACCCAATCGTTAAGTTGTTATGGGACCACTTTGAAAAGAGTAAGCAGCCCTTTCCCTCTGATAAATCTAAGGCGATAGTTGTTTACACCCACAAGGTCGATGAGCATGAACAGCCGGTTTTTCCTCTAATGAAGGGTGAAAGTACTGGTTTTGATATTCCGGATTTTGCCAAGCACCCACAAGCCTGGTCTGTTGGAAGTCTGGGAGTGCAAATTGGCTCTAATATAAAGACCGGATATCCGGTTGTCGATGCGTTCAATAGCTTGATCATGGATGTGTTTAACTTGGGAGCCGGTAACATGTTACAACTCGGTAATGTGCTGACCTGGAATGTCTGGTTTACCCAGCCTGAGTTAGTTAATACCGAAGAATGGCGAACTCATGCACAGAGGTGGCGCGAATCCATAGATGCGGACCATGGCTCCCCGATGGAGCGGGCACAGAAGCTAAGTACTTTGATGGCACGCCTTTCAAAGCCGATTTAGACTTTATTAAAGAACAGGAGAAGATAAAAGTTGATGAGTTCTTGAGTCATATCGATGGTGATATCAAGGATGGAATTATCGAATTAATGAAAGATATTTAAATTGAAACTAAATGGATGGCATTGTTATTTTTCTCGTACTGAAAGGCAGCATAAAGCGTGTTTAAAGTGTCATAGTTTAATCACTATGGCGAGATAACTGTAGCGTAAATGATTATGCCATCCACAGATGATTTTACCTAGACGGATTACCTAGGACATTAATTAAAAATATAAAATTAAATACAGTAGGTTTATCACCTAAGGTCTAACAGCATAGAAGCTATCGCAGTGATTCGGATTGAGATACTGTGATAGCCACTGCTCTCGATTGGTTCTAACACTCATAATGTGGGCGGAACTGTTAGTCTGGTCGGTTAATCGAAGTGATAGCTGTTCACAGGCGTGAATCGTTTTCAATAAAACAGATTCATGGTGCTAGAAGGAAATCCAAAAGTTACCGATAAGCTGATTTTCACTATTAATGATCTTACCCTGGCAGGTTTCATCACAATAGGACAAGTCTATATTTCTGTTGTCTATATTACCTTTCATTAAAATATGACGTAGTAATACATCACTATTTAACTGATGGATTAGTGCGTTCCAAGAAATTTTACCTTTAAAAATATTGAAGTTTACTGTCATTGATTACCTTTTTGTTTATTGGGGAGGGAGCCGCTGGCTTGCTTGGTGTTGAACCAATATTGATACCTAAATCGTGTCTGAGCTACTGCGCATGATATTTTTTGGCTTGCTTTTTTATAAGCAGGATCAATGCACTAGAAGTACAAACTTAAAATTAGCCTTAAGCTTTAAATATTTATAGTTATGTAACGAACTGAATGATAAACGTAACGACATATACAAAGAAGCAGATGATTGGAATGTTAATGTTTTCGCAGATACGGTATAAACTTGTATTAAAATAGAATTGAAAATTGCTTTAAATATGACGTAAATGGTCATAAAACCATTTACGTCAACTTACAAAGTTAAAGCGCAACTACGTTAGCTGCTTGAAGGCCTTTTTGACCTTGCTCTACTTCGAAAGATACTTTCTGGCCTTCAGCTAAAGTCTTGAAGCCGTCAGAAGTGATTGAACGGAAGTGAACGAATACGTCAGCGCCGCCATTGTCTTGAGTAATGAAACCAAAACCTTTCTCTTCGTTAAACCATTTTACTAGACCAGTTGTTGAATTAGACATGATGTGTCCCTTATAGTTAAATTCATAAAAAATATCGCAGTATGCGATGTGCTGAAATTGAATTATTGAATGTGACGATGAAGATAAGGGAAACTGAGGATAACAACAATAACGAAGAAATCTAAGGTTAACTTTTTACTTATTTTATCACTAATAACTCTAAACAGCTGAGCGAGGCAAATACTACCTTATAATCAAAAATTGTACAGAGTTATTTTTAATTTTTTCATTTGGAGTACCGAAAAAGTAATTAGCAGTGCTGGCCAAGATTGCATCTAAATGATGGGGTGAGTTTTAGAATATATTCTCATCACAAAGAATGAGAAAAGATCGATTAATTATAATATTGATTTAAATCAATTTCTTACTGTTTAATTTGTTCTTTATGCAATATCGAGGCTGTGCCACTCATATTCGATATCGGTCACTATTTGCTTATGAGCTAGTTTACGCTTAGCCACAAGTTTAATGAAACCGTTGTTTTTATGTTCAACCTGTGATCTCGGTCTACTTTTCATATTGTTTGTTTTGAACTTGGACGACCCTTATGATCGATGGTACCTATATAGCAGTGTTATTAGGGAAAGCGCGATGGATGGTGGGGACCCTATGAAAGCATACAAAACTGCAATACTCTTATTTGCATCGCTGTTGATTACGGCATGTGGAGATGACAATCTTGATACTGCCTCATCACTTGAGCCCGTCCCTGAATCATCTAATGGTCAGTTTTCGTTAGCTGTTTCTGACTCTCCAATGGCTGGGATTTCTCATGTTGTCATGGTAATGAGTGAACTTGTTATGACTGGCTCGTCTGGTGATGTTCATAGGTACGACTTAGGGGGAATGACATTCAACCTTCTTGACTATCAGGGGGCAAACAGCCACATGGTCGTTTCAGATATTGAATTACCAGAGGGGCACTACCAGGATGTTCATATCAATGTCGTTGAGGGTGACGGTAACCCAGGTTGCTATGTGGAAAACGGCCAAGGTCGCCATGGTTTACATATTACCTATGGTCACTTACCTGTCGAAGACTTTGAAATTGTCGCTGGTCAACATCACTCTATGACGTTAGAGATCGATCTATATCGTGGCCTCTCACATGAGCAAGGTGAGTATCAGCTTCATCATGACGGCATGTGGTCGGTAGACAACCGTTATATGGGACATCTGCTTGGAGAGATCGACGCTCAGTGGATTGCTGATTGTGAAGCGGCTCATGCAGATGAAGCACCTATCGGCGGCCAATTCAGCCATTTAGCTTACCTATATCTAAATAATGTCACCCGTTTGGAACATATGGCAGATATGGCAGATATGGGGGCAACCCCGCCAGATAACATGACAGCTCCGTTAGCGGTTACTCGTATGATGCAAGACAGTGATGGTAATTGGTTTTTCAATGGGCTAGCTGCCAGAAGGAGATTACCGAATTGGCTATAGCTGCTTAGGCCATGTTGATGACCCTATATCTGATAACTTCAGCAGTGGTGATTTTCAAATGTTTAAGGACGCTGGCTCTATCAGTGTCGAATCTGCTAGTGCCGGAGGACAGAAAATGTTCACGTGTGTGGTAACGGTAATGGCGGACATCATGGCGGAGGGAGTGGAGGGACATAACGATAAGCTCTATATAGCTGAACTATTATGGCTCCTTGAATCTGTTTTACAAAAGGCTGTCGTTTGGGCCATGATGCACTAGCGCCTAACTGCACACTGTTCAGCGTCCCTGTTGAAACTGCTTCACCATCTCTTCTAGTTCGCCACTCATCTTCGATAAGCTTAGACCCGCTTGGGAATGTTTTTCGGCGCCCGTAGCTAACTCGATAGACATAGTGTGGATCTTGGTAATATTCTGATCTACATCCTGAGAAACCGCACTCTGCTCATCGGCGGCAGAGGCTATTTGAACATTCATTTGGTGAATGGAGTCTATGGCCTCGGCTATCTTGGTCAGTGCGACCCCCGAGCGGGTGGAGTATTCCACCGCTGCCTGAGACTGCTCACGGCTTTGCTCCATGACTGCTACAGCTTTACTCGATCCTGTTTGAAGTTTATCTATTATGGCATTGATTTCTTGGGTAGATTGCTGAGTTCGACCGGCCAAGGTGCGTACTTCGTCGGCCACAACGGCAAAACCTCGTCCTTGCTCTCCAGCCCGAGCGGCCTCGATAGCGGCATTTAATGCCAGTAAATTAGTCTGCTCGGCAATACCCTTGATCACATCCAGAACTGTGGTGATGGCTGAACTCTGTTGATCGACCTCTGCAATTGCCTGCACCGAAAGATCTATCTGTTTAGCTAACTCATCTATCTGTATCACAGCCTGTTGCACGATCTGAGCACCATCATTGGTCTGCTTATTGGCCTCGGTGGTGGAGTCGGCCGTATGAGCCAGATTCGAGGCGACCTCTTGAGATGTCACGGTTAATTGATTCATGGCGGTGGCGACGATCTCGGTCTCTTTGCGTTGCTCATTGATAACTCGACTGGTTTGTTGAGAGACATCGGCGAGCTGCTCCGATGCGGCCGAAAGCTGTGCCGTAGTATCTGAAATGTGATTGATCATATTGACCAGACGAAGGCGCATCTCATTCATGGCTGTTAACAGCTCTCCTATTTCATCCTTGCTGGTGACTTCAATTTGGTGGTTGATGTCTCCCTCTGCCATATTGGTTGCTTGCTTGATCCCGTTAATGACCATGTTGGTAGTGATCCAACTGGTTATTAGACCTATGATAATACTGGCGCCAGCCAGTAAGCTTAACACCCAGATAGCCTGGTGTTCATAGTCCTCAGCATGTCGGGCGCTGGCTTCGGTAAACCTACCCAGTTCATGTAATAATGTTTTCAGTTCCTCATCGAGTTGATCTTCTTCGTGTTCAACTTTTTGGGCCATTATCTCTGCTTCATGTAGCTTGCCCGTCTGTAGTAGTACAAATACCTGATGCACATGTTCGACAAAACCTTTGTGCTCGACCTCAATTTGCTTTAACGCCGTGAGCACCGACTTAAACTCGGTGTAAACGGCCGGTGTTGCTCCTTCCATGGCCGTGCTCGCCATGGCCTCGGCTTCGAGGATTTCGGCTTCTATTTTAGGTGTGATGGCATCGAAATGATGAATTGCCGTGTTAAAATGCCCTCGGTTATCTGGCTCCTGCTTCATAGTGGTGCCGAAATGCAGGCTTCGTTCGAATTGAATAGCCTGTTCAAGCTGATGGGTGGTGATGGCGGCGAGCTTCTGCGTGAGCGGAATATCTATTTCGGCCACACTCTCTAATTCTCTGCCTATCTGGTTCATGCTGTAGATTGCGTAGCCGGAGCTGAGAATTAACAGGCCAATAACTATGGCAGTATTGCCAAGCAATCTTGCCTTGAGGGATAGATTGAGCATGACAATATCCTTTTATATGATGTGGCCGAGGTAGCTCGCTTGTACCTGTTAGCCTGTGAGAGTCGGTGTTAAACCAAGATAGGCTTGGACTATTTTTCCTTGAGTATAGACACATACTAAATAAAGCTCACTTATTGACCCTGCTGAAGGTGTGAATTTGATACTCAATTTTCGTTGGGGCTAGGAAACCATATTTACTGTTAATCAACTTGAGAGTGGGATAGTGCAATTAAGACTGCTGCGAAAGGTATGACTCAAGCGTGCTGATTTTCTTTATGTTTGGGGGCTGTAATACTGCAGTTCGTCGACAAGCGGATCTCGGCCATGGCCAAGGCAAGTTTGCCTGTGGTGTCTTGTTTAAATTCCGGGGTTGAGCACTTAGGGGGATAGTCACCAGAGCCAAAGGTGACAGAGGTTTAAAACCGAAACACATTAAGTGATCGGCATTAAACTCTTAGATGTGTTTTTTATAGTGTGGATGAACCCGATCACTCTTGGGTATCTGCATCCCAGTAATTGGTTGGACGTTTGGCATAGATCTCATCGACTGCCCGGACCAAGACCTTGTTATTTTCCGGATAGACCACCACGTCGTGCTTATCCCGGTTGCCTATGACCAGAAATACAAACTCCTTGTCTGAATCATTTCTGAGGGTGTGAGCTATGGCTGTATCGGCATTGAAGCAGATATAGTCGCCTTTTTTAAAGGGATGAGGCTCGCCATCTATGAGCAAAGTGGCTTCGCCTTCTAAGGCGTAAAGGTGCTCCTCTTCCTTGGTGTGATAGTGAGCTACGGTTGATAATTTCCCTGGGGCGAGGCGCTCCATGGTCACACCTATTTTTTCGCATCCTGCAGCATCGCCGATATGTTTCTGTTGGCTGGTATATTGTTCTGAATGTTGCCAGGACTCCCAACAAACATCATCGACTTTAATTATTTTATTTATTGTCATCATACATCCTTAGCCCGAAGCTGCCACTCTACTATAGTCTGACTAACTCTCGCACGAATTAAAGTGTGATTCAATATATTGAATATCTTCTGCGGTTAATTATATTTACTGTGAGCAAAAGACAGGTATTCGAGCATTGAGGGATCTGTCAATCTGGGGGAGGGTGAGTTAGTTGTGCACGGGGTGTGTTTATTTTTAATAATGAAATGAAAAGAGACGCCATAAGCGTCTCTTTTTCTATGATGGAATTCATGGTCTTCCGAGGCCTGGAATCTCACATTTTCCTTCGGGAACTTGCTTAATCCGTGTAGTTAAACAGAGATTTAACCGTATTCAAGGTCCTGCTTATCTCGTCTATATCAGCTGGTGTAATGAAGATGGTATCATCGCCGGCAATGGTGCCCAAAATGCCCTCTGGCTTACCTATAGAGTCCAGCAAGCGTGCAATTAGCTGGGCCGCTCCGGGACTTGTTCTGACGACTATCATGGCTTGGTTATGATCAACATCCAGTACCAGGTTCTTTAGCGGGCTCCCGGCTGTGGGAACACCCAGTTCAGCGGGTAAGCAGTAGACCATCTCCTGCTTGGCATTTCGGGTTCGCACCGCACCAAACTTGCTCAGCATTCTGGAGACTTTCGACTGATTGATGTTGCTGTAGCCTTCGGCTTGAAGGGCGATAACAATTTCACTTTGGGAGCCAAAACGCTCCTCTTTCAAAATCGACTTAAAGGTCTTAACAAGTTCGTCTTGATTTTTATTTGCTTGCATAGTTTTTGTGTTCTTTTATTCAAAAATCTTCTCTATTTTGAATATTTCAGGCTTTTTTGTCAACAAATACCCGAGTAAATTGAATAAAAATGCAAGTTATCAAGGGGGAGATTTGTTATCTAGTATAATATAGCCGGAGTTGGGCTAAGCTGTAGAGCGGAAGTCGATCGGTTTAGCTCGGATCGTGCAGGTTAATGCCTGTATAGCTCACCATTTTAGACGTTTTCTTGATGGCAATTAGAAATTAAATCTAATCAAGACTAAGGGATAATTGAAATTTATTCATTATTCCAGTAATGTTGCGCCATCTGGAAAGATAGATCTATATCACAAATATCCAAGAATTGACGGAGATAACTATGAAAGTTGCTGTACTTGGTGCCGCTGGTGGTATTGGCCAGGCTCTTGCCTTATTACTAAAAACGCAATTGCCAGCCGGTTCAAAAATATCCCTTTATGATATTGCTCCTGTAACACCTGGTGTTGCGGTCGATTTAAGCCATATCCCGACAGCAGTCGAAGTTAAAGGCTTTGCCGGTCAAGATCCATCTGCTGCACTGGAAGGTGCCGATGTGGTGCTTATTTCTGCTGGTGTTGCACGTAAGCCGGGCATGGATCGTTCAGATCTGTTTAACATCAACGCAGGTATCGTGAGAAACCTGATGGAGAAATGTGCCGTAACTTGTCCAAAAGCCTTGATTGGTATTATCACTAACCCAGTCAACACGACAGTCGCCATCGCCGCTGAGGTGTTAAAAGCTGCCGGTGTTTATGACAAGAATCGTTTATTCGGTATAACTACACTGGACGTTATTCGTTCTGAGACCTTTATCGCCGAAGCGAAAGGACTAGACGTTGCCGATGTTAAAGTAAGTGTTATCGGTGGCCACAGTGGTGTGACGATTCTTCCACTACTGTCTCAGGTAGAAGGCGTAAGCTTTACAGATGAAGAAGTTGCCGCAATGACGACTCGTATCCAGAATGCGGGTACCGAAGTGGTTGAAGCTAAAGCCGGTGGCGGCAGCGCGACACTCTCTATGGGCCAGGCTGCATGTCGCTTCGGTCTATCTTTGGTTCGTGGTCTTCAGGGTGAAGAGAATGTTGTTGAGTGTGCCTATGTCGATGGTGGCAGTGAGCATGCAGCATTCTTCGCTCAGCCAATTCTATTGGGTAAGAACGGCGTAGAAAAAGTACTGGCTTACGGTGACGTGAGTGAGTTCGAAGCTAATGCTCGTGATGCTATGCTAGATACATTAAAAGCAGATATCACTTTAGGTGTCGAATTTGTTAAGTAAGCTTATTTGGCGTTAAACCTAATAAAAAAGGAGCTCTAGGGCTCCTTTTTTGATCGCTCATTTTAGCTAAGATGATTCAGGTTCTGATTGTCTAAAACCGTGTTCTATAGTAAACAGAATCTTATATCAAACTGCACTAGGGCCTATCGTATTAAAGATAACTTCCCGCTAATCGATTCTAGTGGCTTCTCTCAACCGCAATTTTAGCCAGAGAGATGAGGGCTTGCTTGTAATTGCTATCAGGAATGCAAGCTAACGCTTCTATGGCCTTATCAGACTCTTCTAAGGCTCTATTTAAGGTATATTCCAATGCACCACAGTTTTTTAGGGCTGTGAGGATCTCTTCGATGTTCTGAGTTCCATCACCGAGTTCGACGGCCTTACGAATTAATGCTTGTTCTTTCTCGGTACCATTAGCTATCGCATAAATAAGCGGTAGGGTAGGTTTTCCCTCTGCAAGGTCATCGCCTATGTTCTTACCTAACTCTTCGGTATCGGCCGTATAGTCGAGTAGATCATCGGTTAACTGGAATGCGGTGCCTAAGTACTTACCGTAATTCGCCAGTGCAGTCTGTATTTCTATAGGGCTGTCTGCCAGCACGCCAGCGAGTCGAGTCGCGGCTTCAAACAGTTTGGCAGTCTTACAATAGATAACCCGCATATAGCTTGCTTCACTGGTGTCAGGATCGTTACAGTTCATTAACTGCAGCACTTCCCCTTCAGCCAGTACGTTGGTTGCGTCGGCAAGCATCTCTAATACCTTCATGCTGCCTAATTCAGTCATCATCTGGAATGAACGAGTGTAAAGGAAGTCACCGACTAACACGCTGGCACTGTTACCAAACAGGGCATTGGCCGTCTCTCTTCCTCTACGTAGCATGGACTCGTCTACTACATCATCATGTAGAAGCGATGCGGTATGAATAAACTCAATGATAGCGGCTAGCTTAAGATGAGCCTCTCCTTGGTAGTCAATCGCACGAGCTGCCAAAATGGAGAGTAATGGACGCATGCGTTTACCGCCACCATTAATAATGTAGAAGCCTAACTGATTGATCAGGGCAACATCAGATTCCAGTTGTGCATATATAAGCTTGTTGACGTCTTGCATGTCGCTATCAGCTAACTGACGGATGGCGTTCAAATCCATAAATAGGCTCTGGTTTCGTGGGGTCGAAAAGTATCTGCCGACCCAAAATTAATGCTTAATGTTATAATCATGGGATTCTACCTAAAAAAGCGCCATAAGACAGCACTTGAGGTAAATTGTGTGGGTAATTCCGATCTTTTTTTATTCTTTAGTGATTAGGGCTTGTCAGCTTACGCTTCTTAGCGTAAAATCCGCCACCATTGTCATTAAAGCTTTTATAACACCCCCGTCTCAACAAATTGAGCAGGCGTGTTAGAATACCGGAGTAAAATAGCTATGTACGCTGTTTTTCAAAGTGGTGGTAAGCAGCATCGTGTTGCTGAAGGCCATACATTACGTCTAGAAAAATTAGAAGTCGCTACAGGCGATACTGTTGAATTTGACCAAGTTCTTTTGGTTGCCGACGGTGAGACTGTACACATTGGTGCACCTTTAGTCGAAGGTGGAAAGGTTGTTGCTGAAGTTATCAGCCACGGTCGTCACGATAAAGTTACTATCGTTAAGTTCCGTCGTCGTAAGCATCACGACAAAAAAATGGGCCACCGTCAGTGGTTCACCGAAGTTAAAATTACAGCTATCAACGCTTAATTAGGAGTCTAACTCATGGCACATAAAAAAGCTGGCGGTTCTACTCGTAACGGCCGCGATTCAGAAAGTAAACGTCTTGGTGTAAAGCGTTTTGGTGGTGAATCAGTTCTTGCTGGTAACATCATCGTTCGTCAACGTGGTACTAAATTCCACGCTGGTGTTAACGTAGGTATTGGTCGTGACCATACTCTATTCGCTTTGACTGACGGTAAAGTTAAGTTCGAAGTTAAAGGTCCTAAGAGCCGTAAGTTCATTAGCATCGAAGGCTAATCTTTAGCTTCGGCTAAGATTGCTTATGAAAGCCCCGCCTTTGGTGGGGCTTTATTGTTTTAGATATTTAAGAATTGTTTTGGCGACCCCAAGCAGAAACGAGTATAATTCGTTTAATCTGTGGTGCCAGGAGTAGATATGAAGTTTGTCGATGAAGCTGTGATCAGAGTTGAAGCTGGTGATGGTGGTAGTGGTTGCGTTAGTTTCAGACGCGAAAAATATGTACCCGATGGTGGCCCAGATGGCGGCGATGGTGGTGATGGTGGTGATGTTTATCTGCAAGCAGATGAAAGCTTCAACACATTAATCGATTTCCAGTTTGAGCGCTTTCATCGCGCTGAGCGTGGAAAAAATGGTCGTGGACGTGATTGTACTGGTCATGGTGGTGAAGACTTGGTGCTTAAAGTACCTGTTGGAACTCGAGCTATCGATGAAGAGACTCAAGAGTCTCTCGGTGATCTGACTGCTCACGGCAAGAAAATGTTAGTTGCCAAAGGTGGTTTCCACGGTCTGGGTAATACTCGCTTCAAGAGTAGTACTAACCGAGCGCCAAGGCAGAAAACTTTGGGCACACCAGGCGAAGTACGTAGTCTTAAACTTGAGCTTATGTTGTTAGCCGATGTGGGTCTGTTAGGCATGCCTAATGCGGGTAAGTCGACCTTTATTCGTTCTGTCTCCAAAGCTAGACCTAAGGTGGCCGACTATCCGTTTACCACGCTTGTGCCTAACTTAGGGGTTGTTAATCCCAGACATGGTCAGAGTTTCGTGATTGCCGATATTCCTGGTCTGATCGAAGGTGCTGCCGATGGTGCCGGACTTGGTGTTCGTTTCTTGAAACACTTAGAACGTTGTCGTGTGCTGCTTCACCTTATTGACATTGAGCCTATCGATGGCAGCGACCCTGTTGAGTCGGCGCGTGCAATTGTTGGTGAACTCGAGAAGCACTCTCCCGAGCTTGCCGGCAAGCCTAGATGGTTGGTGATCAATAAGATAGATCTGCTGCTTGAAGAAGAGCTAAAAGAACGTGTTGCCCACATAGTGAAAGAGCTTAAGTGGGAGGGTGAAGTCTTCACCATCTCGGCTTATAATCGTGAAGGTACAGAAGCTTTAAGCCTCAAGCTTATCGATTTCATTGACGCCCTTCCTGCAGAAGAGGTGGTCGATAAAGATCAAGAAGTTGAATTTAAGTGGGATAACTATCATAAAGATAGTGATGAGCTAAATGAAAACTTCGTTAGTGATGACTTAGATGACGATTTCGATGACGACGATTACGATGTCAAAGTGATCTATCAAAGGTAAGTCTTTACTGCTTTTAGTGTAAATCGGAGCACCATTTTGAGTTTATATTCTTCGGGATTGATGTGTACGCAGATACTCAAAATGAAATAACCCGGCAAGTTGTCCGGGTTGCTCAACTCCTACTAGCCTATGGCGCTGATTCTGAACTGGTTGAAGAGATCAGTCAGCGCTTGGGCTATGCATTGGGTCTCGCCAGTGTCGAAATATCGATCTCTTCAAACTCCCTAGTATTAACCAGCCTAGTCCATGGTCGCTGTATCACTACCACGCGACGCACCCGTGAGCATGGTATTAATATGACCATTATCTGTGAACTGCAGAGAATCTGTTTACTCACTGAGAAAGGCATATATGGCCTTAATGAAGTCAGGAAACGGGTTTCCCGTATTCAGCCTCGAACCTACCCCAAACGTTACCTAGTGCCTATGATTGGCTTGTCATGCGCAAGCTTCTGTCATCTGTTCGGTGGTGATCTTGCCGCATCGATACTGACATTTTGTGCGTCTTCGGTGGGCATGTTTGTCAGGCTTTCTATTGCTAAACATCATTACAATTTATTGATAAACTTTGCCGTAACGGCTTTCGTGATAACGTTAATTGCCCAGCTTGGCTATCAAATCCCCTTTACTGAAACCCCAAAACTGCCAATGGCTGCGAGTGTGCTTATGTTAGTACCAGGATTTCCCATGATCAATTCGATTTCCGATATGGTTAAGGGTCATCTTAATGTCGGTATTTCAAGATGGGGGCACGCGACACTATTGACCGTCTCGTCAGTGATAGGTATCACGATGGCGATGCAACTCGGTGGGTTATTTCTCTGATGGAACAAATCATTGAACTCGTTTTGTCTTTGCTTAATGATGCGCTGTTTTCGGCGATACCAGCTATAGGTTTCGCCATGGTATTTAATGTCCCCAAACGATTCCTTCCCTATTGTGCGTTAGCGGGAGCTATAGGCCACAGTAGCAGAACCTTATTACTTCATATCGGTTTGCCCATAGAGTGGGCGACATTTGCGGCAGCGGGTCTTGTGGGACTTATCACGATAGGCTTTGCCAAACGTCATCAGGCACCGCCTCTCATGTACGCGGTCGCAGCGATTATTCCTATGATACCTGGAACCTATGCGTTCAATACCGTTATCGCTCTGGTTCAGCTGACGGCACAATCTGAGATCAGTCCAGAACTCACATCTCAGGTGATCAGTAATGGCTTAAAAACTGTGTTTATTCTTGGTGCCTTATCGGTAGGCTTAGCCATGCCTGGTTTGCTCTACTTTAGAAGTCGACCCATCATTTAATTTTACTGGGTCACAGATCCCTGGAGAGATATATGAAAATCGCCATGATAGCTGCGATGGCTAATAATCGTGTCATTGGAAAAGATAATAAGATGCCTTGGCACCTTCCTGAAGACCTCAAGCACTTCAAGGCCATAACCTTAGGTAAGCCAATTGTCATGGGGCGTAAGACCTATGAATCCATAGGTCGCGCGCTTCCTGGAAGGCTAAATATAGTCATTAGCCGTCAAGAAGGATTGAGCATAGCAGGAGTGACCTGTGTGACCTCGTTTGAAAGCGCAGTTGCAGCGGCTGGAGGATGTGAAGAACTGGTGGTGATAGGTGGTGGACAGCTTTATGCCTCTCTTTTAAGCCAAGCCGATAAACTCTATCTCACAGAGATCAATCTAGATGTCGATGGTGATACTCATTTTCCCCGATGGGATGATGGTTCCTGGGAGCGGATCAGCCAAGAAACATCAATAAATGATAAAGGTTTAGAATATAGCTTTATCAACTTGGTAAAAAAATGTTAAATTACCGTCAGCGTTATGTTTCAGGTTTAGGGTGGGGCATATAAAATTTTGATTGTTTGATGCTCTACAGTATAAAAATAAATAATAAGAGGGAGTATCAGATGCGTCTGTTACCTACAAGCATTGCTGCAATTATCGCCGCATCAGCATTTTCTATGCCAGTACAAGCCAATTCAGATCAACTTGCTGCGAATATCTGTAATTATGTCCAAACAAATGATAAGAACCGTTTACGCAAAAAGTTAAAAGAAAATCGCGTAAAGCTGCGTAATATCTATTCGGGTGTGACATGTGATGGAAGCAGTTTACTGCGAACTGCAATGAACAGTGGTTCGGATAAAGTGGGCACTTTTATCGCTAAACGCCTTTCTGTATCAGATCTTACGGCTGCGGAAGCGGATGGTAAGACAATTACAGATTGGGCCGAGGCTAATGGCCACGGTGCTAGTGCCATCACGGCAGCGATAAAAGAGAGAGCTTCAGGCGGTTAATCAGTTTTCATTATAAAGCTTCTACAAAAATGCCGGATACTCAAGTATCCGGCATTTTTTTAGTTCTAGAACCTAGAATCTAGAATCTAGGAACTAGGAACTAGCTTTTAGACTTTAAAGTCTCTTACCGATGCTTGCAGTTCTTCGGCAAGCTGAGCCACTTGATGACTTGGTTATAGTCGCCCGGCTGTTCTAGCCCCGACTGTTCTAGCCTTTAAAACCTAAACTTTGAACTCTCTTACCGATGCTTGCAGTTCTTCGGCCAGTTGAGCCACTTGATGACTTGGTTATAGTCGCCCAGCTGTTCTAGCCCCGGCTGTTCTAGCCTTTAAATCCTAAACTTTGAACTCTCTTACCGATGCTTGCAGTTCTTCGGCCAGTTGAGCCACTTGATGACTGGATTGAGCCGTCTGTTCGGCCCCCGTCGACGTCTCTTCTGAGATGGCGGCGATATGTTCGAGTTTCTCTGACACCTGTTGGCTGACTAAGTTCTGCTCTTGTGCTGCATTGGCAATATGAGTACCTGAGTCATGTGCCTTGTGAACGGCTTCACTGATACTTTCTAATGCCATGTTAGCCTGCTCAGTTTTCTCTACACAGGAGTTTGCCTGAGTGCGTCCCTGCTCCATTACGGCAACAGCTTCTTGAGCGCCTTCTTGCAGGACTTGAATCATTTGCTGGATCTCTTGGGTCGAGTCCTGCGTTCTCGATGCCAGGCTGCGTACTTCATCGGCAACGACGGCAAAGCCTCGTCCCTGCTCACCTGCACGCGCAGCCTCAATGGCGGCATTGAGTGCTAATAGGTTGGTCTGCTCGGCGATGCCACGAATCACATCGAGAATCGAACCAATAGAAGCACTATCGGAATGCAACTTATTGATGACAACGCCCGCTTTGGCGACATCATCGGCCAAAGCCAAGATAGTCTCTTTATTCTCGTCGGCAATGGCGCGCATATGTTGCGCTTCGTCATCGGCTTGCTTAATTTGAATTAGGGCATCATCGGCGCTTCTATTGACCTGCTCAGCACTCGAGCTCAACTGAGTCGTCGCCGTGGCAACTTGATCTACTTGGCTCTTCTGCTCCTGGATTCCCGCGGTGGTTTGGGCCGTAATTGCTGAGGTTTCTTCTGCTGCGGCTGCAAGTTGATTCGAGCGGTCCAGTATCCCTTGGATAAGGTCTCTTAAGCTATCCACCAGGCGATTACAGTTGCGAGATAGTTCGGCAAACTCATCATGGCCCGAATCATCTAATTTGTGAGTCAGATCACCGGAAGCTAAAATCTTGAGTGCGTTGTTGACTTTATCCAGTGAGCGTTTTAAAGGTGTGATCACTGCGATACTGATAACGATGGCAACGACTATCGCGAAGATGATCAGTATTAAGGTGTTTAAGCTCGCTGCATCGATATCATCGATAGCACTCTGGCTCACGCTACTCGAGACGGATTCAACTTTATCGGTTAAGCCCTTCATGCTCTCATTGACGCCTTGAGCATCTTTTTCTACTTGAGCTAACATCTGAGCTGCAGAAGCATGGAAATTAAGCTGGCGTCCCTTCATGGCTTGTATAGAGCCACTGCCTTCGAGCAAGTTAAATACTTTACTCGCTTCTTCATTGATGTCGTTTAACAGAGTGTCGTCGATAACGCCCTCCCAGTGACGGGTGACATATTCGAGTTTGCTTCTGGCCTCACTGACGATGTAATCCAGTTCTTTGGAGATGGTTTGGTGCTCTTGCTTAGTTTCACTATTAATCAGATCGTAGCTAGTGCTGACTATGCCGCTGAAGCTGTTATCTATATTGCCCGCAGTGGCTGCAATCTCTTGTTCAGTAGGATCTTCGCTCATCTCAAGATCGATGAGATCGAGCAGCAATGAAGCTGTGTCATCAGCCGCAACTTCCAGATCTTCTAACTTAATGATTAGCTTTTCCTGAGTCACTAAGGAGTTCTCACGGGTCTTAATCATTTTTTCGCCATTGGAAATGAAGTTTTGATAACTTTGGCGTAAATTTGAAATCGTACCCGAAAAGTCTGCGCGATCTTGTTGGCCGACAATTCTGGATAGTTGAGCTAATTCGGAACTAAACTCTTCATCTAATGCCGAGAATTGATTGGATATTTGGGGAAGAGCTTGGGATTGCTTAGTATGATATGCAACTAAGATCTGTTTCTCTTGTTGAGCAATGCTATGTAAGAGACTACCGCTAGATTCCAGTGCCGGAATGCTGACCTCTTGTAAAACTTGGGTGCTGGTTTTCAATTTACTATTAGTCAATAGTGAGGCTGTGCCTAATCCAACTAACAGTAAGGTAACGATACTAAACCCGCCGATGACTCGGGTAGCGACATTCATTTTCATAGGGTTCTCCGATTATTATTATATTTTATTGTAACAATTAAGTTACTTTTCCCTAGTAAAAAGCTCTTTAAAATTCAAGGGTTGGCAGAAGATAAGTGTTTCCACTCTTGTTATATCGGCCAACTTATGGGCTAGTTTAACTCTTTTTTAACTTATTTTGGGTAATTTTTTGATCTGACTCCATATGCCATAACGTCAGATGCTCCCCCCAGCAACAGCCGGTATCCAGAGCATAAATGTTAGCACTTTCCACTTTACCCATCACAGTGGCCCAATGACCAAAGACTAAGGTGTGTGTTTTCTTGGTTAACCCATCACAGTTAAACCAAGGTGTCAGGCTGGGATCGAGGCAATCGCTCGGAGATAACTTACAATCGAAATCCAGCCCACCGTCAAGGTGTAGAAAACGCATGCGAGTCAAGGCATTGATACAATATATGTTCCCTTGTAATTCTGAGGCGTTAGTATCCCAAATATTAGCTTCTTTGGTGTACATTTTTGCGATCAAAGATGGAATATAATCTTGGGCTGTTAAGGCATTACTGACGCGTTGAGCCTGGCTTCTTAGGGTCTGAATATCCCATTGGGGAGGGACGCCCGCATGAGTCATCACGATATTATGCTCGGGAAGCTCCTGCACCAGAGGTTGTAACCTTAGCCAACCAATCAATGAGCCTAAATCGGCCGCTTCCAGGAGTGCTCCCAGCTGGTCTTTAGGGTTTACACGTTTAATTTTTGCCGACACCGCCATAAGGTGGAGATCATGGTTGCCCAATACTACCTTAGCCGAACCATCAAGCTGCTTGAAGTATCTTAGGGTGGGAAGTGAACCCGGGCCTCTGGCAATGAGATCGCCGACGGCCCACAGCACATCTCTGGAAGGGTTGAAATCAACTTTGGCAAGCACTAGCTCTAGCTCTTCAAAACACCCCTGAATATCGCCGACAAAGTAGTTAGCCATCTAGTACAGCGCCTTTAAATTAGTGAAGTAACCCTGGAACGGATAATCTAAATGGATGAATTGTAGCTTGGAATTGTTCACCGTCATCGGTCACCATAGTGTAGGTGCCTTGCATGACTCCTAGCGGTGTTTCCAGAACCGTGCCACTGGTATATTGGTATGCGGTGTCAGGTTCTATTCTCGGGGTTTCACCGACTACACCAGCGCCTTGAACTTCACTCTTATGGTCATTAGCATCGGTTATACGCCAATGGCGACTTTCTAATGTGACCGCAGCTTGTCCTAGGTTGATGATGGTGATGGTATATCTAAAAAGGTATCTCTCTTCTTTGGGAGATGACTGTTCTTCAATATATTCAGTTATTACTTCAACCTTGATGGTCGACCCGAGCTCAGACATAAGTTACCTTTATGACAAAAGAAAGGAGGGCAAGCCCTCCGATTCTATTTCTATGTATTCTTGTGTTCATTCACAATCAAGAGTCCGAGAGAATGAACTAAGTTTGCTCATCAGCCTTCTTCTCTAAGAGCATGTTCGCCATAGCAACATATTGCTCAACTGAGATCTGTTCGGGTCTCAATGATGAATCTATGTTGAGACTCAGGAACTCTTCATCAGAAATCATATGCTTTAAGTTATTACGTAAGGTCTTGCGACGCATGTTGAAAGCCGTAGTCGTCATATGTCTAAGAAATTCGACATTTTTACATGGCCAAGGTTTCTGTTTGTAAGGGACTAATCGCACGACTGCAGAATCTACCTTAGGCGCTGGTGTAAAACACCCAGGTGGTACTTCGAGTACCGGCATAACCTGGCAATGATACTGAGCCATAACGGTCAAGCGACCATAGGCCTTAGTTCCGGGAGTGGCAGACAGCCTTAATACGACCTCTTTTTGTAGCATAAAATGCATGTTCTTGATGTGTTCGGCAAATTCGAACAGATGAAACATCAAGGGAGTAGAGATGTTATAAGGCAAGTTGCCGAAAACTTTAAGTTCTTTGCCTTCTTCTATCAGTTGGCTGAAATCAAAATTTAGGGCATCCCCCTGATGGATTTCTAATTTATGTTTCAGAGTCGGGTGCTCTTGTAGCCTTGCAACCAGATCTTTATCTAGCTCAACCACAGTCAACTTATCTATGGAACTGGCAACCGGCTCTGTAAGTGCGCCTAGACCCGGGCCAATTTCGACCATGACATGATCATTGTCCGGTGCGATAGCACCAACAATACGGTTTATGACATTATGATCAGTCAGGAAATTCTGTCCGAAACGTTTTCTGGCGGTATGGCCTAAATGTACTCTATTACTCATCTGCTATTCTATTATCCAGCTTTTACTGCCAAATCTATGGCTTTGTTTAGTGCGCAGACGAAGCTTCCAATGTCTGCAGTACCCGTTCCGGCGAGATCTAGCGCTGTGCCATGGTCGACGGAGGTACGAATGTAGGGGAGTCCTAAGGTAATGTTGACCGAACTACCAAACCCCTGTGATTTAAGTACTGGAAGGCCTTGATCGTGATACATGGCGAGTATCACATCAGCATCTTCGAGATACTTAGGTTGGAAAATGGTGTCAGCCGGCAGTGGACCTACGATACTCATGCCAAGTTCACGTAACTCTTCGAGTGCCGGGATAATGGTATCGAGTTCTTCACGGCCCAGATGACCATCTTCTCCTGCATGGGGGTTGAGTCCACATACATATATTTTGGGTTGCTCTATTGCAAACTTATCGATGAGATCTGTATGCAATATTTTTATTATCTGATGTAGGCGGTCACGAGTGATCGCTTTAGACACATAGGCCAAAGGGATATGCGTAGTCACGAGTGCCACATGCAATCCTGGAGCCGATAACATCATGACCACATCCTGGCAATTTGCTTGATTAGCAAAAAACTCGGTATGACCGCTGAATGGGATCCCAGCCTGGTTAATGATCCCTTTATGCACTGGACCCGTCACCACGGCGTCGAACTCGCCATTCATATTTTTCTCACCGGCATAGCGTAATGTGTCGACGACATAAGTGCTATTTTGTTCATCGAGTTTACCGCATACACTGGCAACAGCCAGAGAGAATGGGGCGATAGTCAAGCTGCCGACTTCCTGCGCCTTAGGCGCTTGGTTTGGCTGATAGGGCCGAAGTTGAAGTGGCAGGCCGAGATTCTTGGCTCTCGATGTTAATAAATCAGGATCAGCACAAACAACTAGCTCAGCAGGCCAAGCCTGCTGAGCTAGTTGAATAACTAAATCTGGACCGATACCTGCGGGTTCACCCGCAGTTATGGCAATACGTTTAGTCGTCAATACGTTTAACCTCTATTGAAATCAGCTTCAAAAACTTCGATATAAGCTTCTGCTCTCATCTCGTCTAACCAAGTCTGTAGCTCTTCATTAAATTTACGACGGAAGATAAGTTGATGTGCTTTATTGGTATTAAATTTATTCGTCGCATCTGTTCTGCGACGTTCTTCTAACTGGACTATGTGCCAGCCATGGCTAGAGCGGAAAGGCTCACTGATCTCATTGACCTTAAGTTCTTTCAGCGTCTGAGAAAATGCCGGAACATAACTCGTTGGATCGGCCCAACCGAGTTCACCGCCTTTGGTCCCAGAACCCGGATCTTCTGAATACTGGCGAGCAAGAGCTCCAAAGTCGGCATCACCTGCGCGGATCTGCTTCACAAATTTATCTAGCATGGCCTTAGCCCGCTCTTCTGAAAGAATAGGTGAAGGCTTAACTAAAATGTGGCGAGAGCGTACTTCATCAACTTCTTTGGTTTGTAGGCCTCGAGCGTCCATCACCTTGATGATATGGAAGCCTGCTCCACTTCTGATCGGACCTATTATATCGCCTTTCTTGGCATCGGATAACACTTCAGCGAAAAGAGTCGGCATCTCGTTGATGTTCATATAGTCCCAGATACCCCCTCGAGGGCTTTGGGGCCAGCGGAAGCCGCGATAGCCGTACTGCGAAAATCTCCACCATCTTTAACACGACCCAATACTTTATTGGCACGGTTACTCGCTTTTTCCAGTTGCTCACTAGTGGGATTATTGGGTATCTCAATCAAGATATGGCCTATTTGGAACTCAATCTGTTTCAACCCCTGTTCTTCAATCATGCTAACCAGGTTGTTGATCTCTTGTGGTGACACCTGAATGCGGCGCTGTACTTGAATGCGCTGAATTTCACCTAAGGTGATCTCTTCCCTTAATTGCTCACGATATTGACCCCAACTCATGCCTTCGCTGCTAATTTTTTGTCTCATCTGCTCGACGGTGAGCTTCTGCTCCTTGGCGATATTACCTATGGTTTGATCTAACTGTAGGTCACCGATATGAAGGCCTATTCTATCGGCCATCTGCATCTGCAGGCGCGTCATGATTAAACGCTCGATAACTTGGGTTCTTAAAGCTTGATCCGAAGGCAGAGATTGACCCGCTGCTGTGGCATTAGCCTTAACAGTTGCCAGCATGTTGGTGACTTCACTCTCCAGAATGATGCCTTCATTTATCTGCACCGATACCCGGTCTAATGTCGTGTTTTCGGCTTGAGCCATGTGGCTCATGGCCAAGGTAAGAATCGCAATAATCAAATGTTTACAGGGTTTCATCCACAAAAATCCTTGGCATATTAATATCAGCTGCAGCGTAAATTAGTGCTGACTGGAAAATCTATTTCATGATTGGACTATAAGTCTTTCTCATGGTTCATAACAATATCAATTAATTGTTTAACTAGTTTTTAAGGTATAAAGGTTTTCTATAGTTAAACAACCCATCATCTAGCATATCAGTCACACCCAATGGGCCGGAACCACCTAGTCCCTTTATCACGAAGTTAAGGTAAATTCCTTTTTCAAATAGCTCTCTGTCATCCACTATTGGGTTAAAGTCATCTTCATAATTGGTCTTGATTCGGTAATGATAACTTAAACGTATGGCCCAGCAACATGATTCGTATTGGAAGCCAGCGTATGTCTCAACGTTGCGGCTCTCATTGAGATCATAATACCAGTTTCCAACCAAATAGAGATTATCACTCACAGGCCAGGCACCTCGCATGCCAGCCTGAGATATGTCGACAGACTCATTGGTGTTGGTGTTGAGCAGGTCGGGCACATAGCGATAACTCAGTTGCAGTAGCTTGTTCGCCCCGGGACGAAAATCTAAAGTGACTTCACTCTTCTTGTTTTCACTCTGCTTAGTATCATACTGAATTGCTCCACTCATATACCAGTCTTTGTAGATTTGAGTACTCAATTCTGCCGCTAGAACAGAGTTAGAAGTATTTTCCTGAGTGAAGGTTTGAGTCGACATTCCGGGTTCATTGATCCCGACGCGGCTATCTTGAAAATAGAATATTTGTCCCAGACTAAACTTAAATTTCTCCACATTATGTTCGTCAAACAAACGAGTGGTTAATCCTAAGGTCATCTGGTTCGCATCGGCGATTCTATCGAGCCCAGAGAAACGTCTCTCTCTAAACAGGCCGTAATAATCCTCCTGCAGTTGGGCTGTATCATAGATACCGATATTAGATTGATCTTCATAACCCACGTAGAGGTATTGAAACTGTGGCTCTAAGGTTTGGCGATAATTTTCATTGAAGTAGTCTGTAAAACGCTCGAAGTTAACCTGGCCATGGATACGAACCTGAGGCAAGGTACGGCTGACTTGATCGTCTAACTCCTCGTTTTTGGGGTTACCTTGGTCATCCTGCCAATAATAGGTCTGTAATAGTTTGACTTCACTGGTTAATGAGCCCGCTGGTCCCTGGATCGGCAATGAAATGCTCGGTTCTATATGGAGACGAGTCGCGGTGGAGAATTCATTTTCTTGATGTTTGAAATTGGTAATTTCACTCATCAAATCAAAATCTAAGCCATTCCAGAGTGACGGTGCACGGTAGTTAAAGTTCAATTGTGGCATGACCTGATACGGGATCTCATCTTCTCCCAACACCTTGATGTCCTGTACTCTGGCGCTAAAGTCCCAATTTTTTTCAAAATAGCTGATCTCACCTATGCGTGATAGCTGGTTATCGGTTGCAGATTGGACATCCGAGTTCATGTCGTTGAAATAGTTGTTATCGGAAACTTGGGTGAAATTGGCTAATACTCGCCAATTTTCGTTGATTGCGCCCTTGTGCTGCCAATGATAGAGATAACGATCTGCGTTGTTGCTCATCATGTTATCGTTGCCCAAGTATTCGACGTTGATCTGGCCTTGCTGTGATTCACCGGCTAAATATCTGAAGTCAGTCTTTAGAAATAAGCCTCGAGCCGACATGTAATGAGGTGTAAAGGTCAGATCGTATTCGGGGGCTATGTTCCAATAATAGGGCGTCGCAACCTCGACACCATTGGTGGTGCTGGTGCTGAATTGCGGGAAAAGAAAACCGGATTTACGTTTATCCGATACCGGGATCGTCATGTAAGGGATATAGAGTATAGGTATACCGCCAATTTTTAGCTTGGCATCCCAAAGCTCCCCCCACTCTTCTGTACTGTCGATCTTGATTCTTTCGGCTTCGAGCAACCAGGAAGAGTCTCCCGGAGGACAGGTAGTGAAATTTGTCTTGGTGAGGTGTAAGTTGTTATCGGGCGTTATTTCAAGTTTTTCAGCATCACCGTGGATCTGTTGACCATGAAGCCAGTACTGGGCACCGGTAAGGGTGGCACTATTATCTCGCATCTGAGCCACAAGTGAATCAGCTGTGATGGTGAACATCTGATCCTGAAAGACTAAATTTCCATTAGCATCCAGGCGCTCACTCTCTTGATCGAGTATGGCCTCATCTGCTGCTATATGGCGGCCGCCTTGGCTGAATGAGACGTTGCCATTAAATTTGGCTTGCTTGCCCATCTGAGCTTCCGAGCGATCTGAGAGTATGCGTATCTCTTGAAGCGCTAATTCAGAGGCGTCGGGATCTAAGTTGGCCATTCTAGGCACAGGAGGCTCTACCAAGCATTGTATGCTGGCATCGGGCTCGGAGGTGGTTTCTTCAGCCAAGACTAATTGGGGAAGTAGGCTTAATGCCAAAAAATATCGGATATGCATCTTAAGTCGTTTATTATGATTTCTTAGTCTGGACAAATATTGGTGAGAAAAGTTGCACTTTTACCAGGCAACTCAGCTAAATATCAACAATGAGCTTTTTAGCTAATTCCATTTTGCTTTATAATAAAGCAATTTTTACGTAAGAGCCATGAGGTGCCCTTGTCAGATCTTAGATTTCTTCAGTTAAATACATGGCTAAACCAAGTTTTTGCTACTCAATTACACCCATCTCTTATCTCTGGAGATGCGAGTTTTAGACGCTACTTTAGGGTGTTTCATGATGAGAAGAGTTACATAATAATGGATTCGCCACCAGAACTTATCCCTGTGACTCCATTTATAAAGTTAGCCAAAGCCTATGGTGATCTTGGTGTTAATGTCCCGCAAGTTATTGAATCAAATGTTGAAGATGGTTTCTTACTCTTGAGTGACTTGGGGATGTTCAGCTTATTTCACGGCTAAACGATGAGAGCGTCGCAGCATATTACTCTCGTGCATTAATGCTTTTAGACAAGTTTGCTGCTTTCAAGGAAAACGCTGAAGTGGGCTTACCCCTGTATGATTCAGACTTCGTTCACAGAGAGTTAGATATTTTTACCGATTGGTTGATAAAACATCATCTGAAGTTAGTTATTGATACAGATACCCGAAAGATGCTCGAGCAGGCCTTTGATTTGTTAGTGGCAAATGCCGAAGAGCAGCCAAAAGTGGGTATGCATAGAGATTATCACAGCCGCAATTTGATGCTCACTGCCGATGAGTTTGGCATTGAGCAGCTGAGTGTGATTGATTTTCAAGATGCCGTCATAGGCCCGGTGACATACGATGCTGTGTCACTATTGCGGGATTGCTATATTCGTTGGCCCGATGCGCTGGTAGAGGGCTTGATGAAAAAGCACTATGTTAGTCAGCAACAAGCCGGTCTAGTTGACAGTTCGATAACCTTAGAGACGTACCGTAGATGGTTCGACCTGATGGGGATACAGAGGCATATTAAGGCGGCAGGTATCTTTGCCCGCTTGAACTATAGAGATGGCAAGCCTGCCTATATGGCAGACATTCCTATGACACTGACCTATATCGGTGACATCTCGGCACGTTACCCTGAGCTAGAGGACTTTAGCGCTTGGGTGGCTACTACCTTAGTGCCCGCATTTGAGGACAAACAATGAAGGCGATGATACTTGCGGCTGGGCGAGGCGAGAGGCTGAGGCCGCTAACCGATTCTCTGCCTAAGCCCTTGGTGCGTGTCTGTGGCAAACCTCTGATTGTCTATCATATAGAGCGACTCGCTGCAGTGGGGATCGATGAGATAGTGATCAACCATGCCTGGCTGGGGGAGAAGCTAGTCGAGCAGCTTGGTGATGGCAGTCGCTGGGGCATTCGATTGCACTATAGTGCGGAGAAGAGTGCATTAGAGACTGGCGGAGGCATTAAGCGTGCACTGCCTCTGCTTGGCGACGAAGCATTCTTGGTGATAAACGGCGATGTGTATATGGATGATCTTCCTCAAGATATTGAGGCTGCTCTGGTGCAGATCAATGCCGGAAAATTGGCTCACCTCTGGTTAGTGGATAATCCGAGTCAGCATCCCCAGGGTGACTTTCCTCTGTATCATGGCTTGGTTGATGCGCATAGAACCGCTGGAGAGATGGCGTTGACTTTTTCTGGACTGGGTCTGTACCATCCTTCGCTATTCGATAACTCCCCCGAAGCAGGCTTCCCATTAGCACCGTTATTGCGGGAGAAGATGTCATCTGCTTTGGTATCTGGTAGTCATTACTCTGGCTATTGGTGTGATGTGGGCACAATAGAACGACTCGAGGCTCTGGAGCGTCGATTACAAGCAAACTAGTGTGATTCTTGTATTTGATATTTGTCACTGTGATAACTTAATTTTTGATAGCTAAGGTTTTTTAGATGCGTATTTGGGGTAAGTTTTTTGGTTTCGCCATAGGTTTTATGTTTGGTCGAATCATTGGAGGCCTGATTGGTCTCTGGTTAGGCCATTTATTTGATAAAAAGAGCGCTCAGTTGAGTGGCATCATAGGCAAAGGTGCCAATAGGCAGACACTTTTCTTTAATACGACATTTGCTGTGATGGGGCATGTAGCGAAAGCATCGGGTCAGGTGACTGAAAACGATATTCGTATCGCGACTATGTTGATGGATCAGATGCAGCTCAAAGGTGAGGCAAGGCAAGAGGCTCAGAGGGCATTTAGCGAAGGTAAAGCCAGTGATTTCGATATCAAGGCTTGTTTAAAAACCTTTAGAATTATCTCCATGGGGCGTAAAGAGTTATTGCAGATGTTTCTGGAAATTCAGATCCAGACTGCTCTGTCCGACGGTGAGCTCGACCCCAATGAACACGCGATCTTACTGACTATAGCCCAGGAGCTAGGCTATAGCCGAAGCCAGTTAGATGAGTTGCTTAAGCGTTGGCAAGCCGAGTTTAACTTCCATAAAGGAGGCAATGGCAGTCAGACGAGTATCGAAGATGCTTATGATCTCCTGGGCATGGCCGAATCATCATCGGACCAAGAGGTCAAACGTGCTTATCGTAAGCTGATGAACGAGCATCACCCAGACAAGCTAGTCGCTAAAGGACTTCCTGAAGAGATGATGGAACTGGCCAATCGTAAGGCGCAAGATATACAACTCGCGTACGATCGGGTTAAGTCAGACAGAGGCATGCGTTAGTCTTGTTTGCGTTAACTCGGCTTATGGTGTGATAAGAAAACAACCACAAAAGGGAAGGGATATGAAAAAGTATACTCAGTTACTGCTCACGGCTTGGATTAGCACCGGTGCCTTGTCTGCGGCATCCGCATCGGCCGAAGTTTTTGTGGCCCCTTTTGCTGGTTACAGCTTTGCAGCCAGCGAGTTCGATGTGACTCAGACTGATACTAATGAGCAGGGGAAAGTCAAAATTGCTGAATCGGCTAATTATGGTGTGATGTTCGGGGTTACCACAAAAGATCCCGGTAATATCTATTTTCTCTATAGCAGTCAGAGTACAGATCTTCGAAGCGGCGGTAACTTTAGTCCGGATTCAGTCATAGATCTGACTGTCGATTACTTTCATATAGGTGGATCGCTATTCTTTCCTAATGGTCATTTTAAGCCTTATGTTACCGCGAGTGTGGGCGTGACTAATATGCGCCCCAGTGGCGATTATTCCAATGAATCACGTTTCTCCATGGGGTTTGGTGCCGGGCTTGAGTATGAAGTGACTTCTACTGTTTCACTGTTTGCCGATGCCAGAGGCTATGCTACTTTCATCAGCAGTGATAACGCACTTTTTTGTAATGGCGGTCAGTGCATATGGAATATCAATGCCGATATCATGTGGCAAGGACAAGTCAATGCAGGAGTTAAGTTAACCTTCTAACCGACGTTTGGTGTCAAGAATAGAGTGAGGGAGTGATGATGAAGATAGTTGTACTGGATGCCTATACCTTAAATCCTGGTGATCTAAGCTGGCAAGCGATCGAGCAATTCGGTGACTTGACCTGCTATGACAGAACCGAGCCCGAGCAAATATTTTCCCGGGCAAAGGATGCAGAGGTCTTATTCACCAACAAGACCATAATCGATAAGAATACGCTGACTCTATTACCTAAACTGAGGTACATAGGCGTTCTGGCAACTGGGACCAATGTTGTCGATCTACATGCCGCAAAAAATCAAGGCGTAGTGGTCACTAACGTACCCGCTTATGGCCCGGATGCGGTCGCTCAGATGGTGTTCGCCCATATTTTGCATCATACCCAGAGAATTGCTCTTCATCATGAGGCGGTAGTTAATGGTGTCTGGTCAGATTGTGATGATTTTTGTTTCACCCTGTCTCCATTACAGTCTCTAAAAGGCAAGACTATCGGCTTGATGGGTTATGGCGCCATAGGTCAGCGGGTTGCCAATATCGCCCTGGCGTTTGGCATGAAGGTCATGGTTAACACCCGCAGCCAGCTAACAGCTCTTCCTGCCGGCATAGAGTGGAGTGGATTGGAGCCGCTGATCTCCAAGGTCGATATCCTCTCACTACACTGCCCGTTAACCGAGGCTAGCGATAAGGTCATTAACAGCAGAAGCCTTAAGCAGATGCGCTCTAGCGCTATATTAATCAATACCGCTAGAGGTGGGTTAATCGATGAGGCTGCTTTAAAGCAAGCCTTGGCCGATGGCGAAATAGCGGCTGCCGGCATCGATGTGCTATCGACCGAGCCACCCGAGAAAACGAATCCACTGCTCAGCGCTAAGAATATCAGCATCAGCCCCCATAACTCATGGGCGACGCTGGAGGCCAGACAAAACTTACTCAATATCGCGAGTCGAAACCTGGAGTGTTTCCTATCCGAAGCCAGTAAGCCTGATGGAAAGTTTGACAATCAGGTCAATTAATACCATTCCTAATATTTTGTCGCTAAAACGAGGGCCTACCTTTCTTATAATGCCCACCTCATTAAATATCACTTCTCTTAGGCTGTGAATCAGTATTTATTCATTGCCTAATTTATCTCCTCACTTGTTACTTCTTACTCATATTTCTCATTTGGTATTATCTGCATTGCTGTGTTCGAGTTCAAAATTGCTGGTATTGATAACAAAATGTTGAGAGAATGTTTTTTCTGCGCAACCGTGTATTAACTAATGATAATGACGACCTAAATGTTGAGGATACTGGATAATATTTAGGTATAAGGAGAGAGTCGTGTTTCTAGATTACTTTGCATTGGGCGTGATTTTCTTCGTCGCTATATTCATATTCTACGGAATCATAGTCATTCATGATATTCCCTACGAGATTGCCAAAGAGCGTAACCATCCGCAACAAGATGCGTTGCATATCGCCGGCTGGGTGAGCTTGTTTACCTTGCATGCAATTTGGCCATTCTTATGGATTTGGGCAACCTTGTATCGAGAAGACAGAGGCTGGGGCTTTAACAATGTGGTGCAGCGAGAGCTGGCATTGGAAGATGAAGTGAAACAGCTTAATAAGACAGTTGCTCAATTAGAGATTCGACTTCTGTCCATAGAACAAGGCTCAACTAAGCCTAATGAACAAGCTGTTGTAGCGGCTTCAACGAATGGCAAGGAGGCATAAGATGGATCTGTTACTTATTCTTACCTATACCGCTATCTGTATCGCGATATTTAAGATTTTTAAAATCCCACTCAATAAGTGGACTGTGCCAACGGCTATTCTTGGTGGTGTCTTCATCGTTGGTGCGCTCGTGCTCTTGATGAACTATAACCATCCTTACACACCTTTTGCGAAAGAATACTTCGTCACAACCCCAATTAACCCGGCGGTTAAAGGTGTCGTCATCAGTGTTGAAGTAAAACCCAATACTCCGATAAAGAAGGGCGAGGTGTTATTTAGACTCGATCCGACTCCTTTTGCCGCTATCGTTAAGCAGAAACGTGCCGCATTACTTGCCGCTGAGCAGGAAGTGCCGCAACTAGAGGCTGCCTGGAAAGCGGCAACGGCCAGCGTTACACGCGCCGTTGCCGATAAAGATAGGACTAAGTCGGCCTATGATCGTTATGCCAAAGGGAAGAAGCGGGGCGGTGTAAACTCGCCATTTACCGAACTTGAGCTGGATAATAAGCGTCAGCTCTATCTCTCTTCTGAAGCTCAGCTAACGGCAGTCAGAGCCGATGAACTGAGAGTGCGCCTCGCCTTCGAATCTAATATAGATGGGGTCAATACTAAGGTTGCAGGTATTCAGGGTGAGTTGGAGAAAGCTCAGTTCGATCTCGATATGACCGTCGTCAGGGCGCCAACCGATGGCATAGTGACTCAGATGGCTTTACGTCCCGGTATTGTTGCCGTGCCCATGCCGCTACGCCCCTTGATAAGCTTTATTCCCGATGAGCAGAAAATGTTTGCTGGTGCTTTTTGGCAAAATTCACTCTTGAGACTGAAAGAAGGGGATGAGGCCGAGGTGATTTTAGATGGTGCTCCCGGGCAGGTATTTAAGGGCAAGGTTGCTAAGATCTTACCCGCAATGGCAGAAGGTGAGATTCAATCATCCGGCGCACTCATCTCTTCGCGTCACCTGATGCAGCGTGGCCGTGTTATCGTCTTGATAGAGCTTGATGATCATGAGATAAGAGATAGATTCCCCGCAGGTGTTTCGGGACAAGCGGCTATCTATACCGATCACTTCTCCCATGTGGCTATTATGCGTAAGGTGTTATTGAGAATGCAGGGATGGCTGAACTATGTGTTTCATTAAACCAAAAAATTTAATGTGAGCTAAAGTGGATGATTAAAGGGACCGAGTGTCCCTTTTTTATTCACTGCTTTTTGTAGATAAATAATGTTTTAGTTAGAAGGAGTTAGGATGCAAGATATCAGGGATCTTACTGGGGTATTGAGATCTAATACTCCGATAGTGATCATCGAAACCTATGAGGAATATCGGGTCATCGAGCTGCTTAAAAGGGTATCGGCAGTCCTCTATCAGCCATTGTTTACCTGGAGCATTACTCAAGGTTTGACCCGAGTCGATCGCGCCATGGGGACACAGAAATTCAACAGCGAGCCTGCCGATATTTTAGGTCAGATAAAATCCACGCCACAGCAAGGCATCTACGTCTTGTGTGATTTCCACCCCTTCGTCGATAACGCGCCAAAAAATGTGCGTTTACTCAAGGAGATAGCACTCGAGTATGAATCACTTAAGCATACTATCGTCTTAGTCAGTCATGCTTTCGAGATCCCACCTGAGATCCAAAGGTATTGCGCACATTTCAGGCTCTCATTGCCTAACACTGAGCAATTACAAAACCTGATCTATGAACAGGTGGAACAGGTAAAAAGTGAAGGCATGATGCTAACGGTCGATGATTCGGCGGTTGAGCTGCTGGCGAGTAATCTGCGCGGCCTCACCTTCGATGATGCAAAGCGATTGGCCCATAAGGCCATAGTCGATGACGGTGCGATTACTCATTCGGATGTGGATATGGTGAATCGTGGCAAGTTCAAATTACTCGATATGGAAGGTGTGCTGCAGTTTGAATATGACACCAGTGATTTCTCTCAGGTTGCTGGCTTGCATAATCTTAAGAACTGGCTCAAGCAGCGGATACCATCGGCTCAAACCCGCTCCTTAGAGGATCAACCTAAGGGTATTCTATTACTCGGCGTACAGGGAAGTGGCAAGAGCCTGGCGGCAAAGGCTGTGGCAGGAATGTGGCAAAGGCCCTTGCTTAGGATGGATATGTCGGCCCTTTATAACAAGTACATAGGTGAAACGGAAAAGAACCTGCGTAATGCCTTGGAGCTTGCGGATTTGATGTCTCCCTGTGTGCTGTGGATAGATGAGATTGAGAAAGGGTTGAGCAGTGGCAGTAGCGACGATGGCACCTCAAAACGGATATTGGGTACTATCTTGACCTGGATGGCGGAGAGAAAGTCTGATGTCTTCCTGGTGGCAACCGCTAATGATATTTCGGCATTGCCTCCCGAGTTGATGCGCAAGGGGCGTATGGATGAGATCTTCTTCGTCGACCTACCCGATGATGAAGTACGTCAGGCCATCTTTCTTATCCATGCTAAGCGCCGTGGATTGGATGTTAGCCGTTTAGATCTGGCTCAGTTATCTAAAACGAGCCTAGGTTTTTCCGGTGCAGAGATCGAACAGGCCGTTATTTCGGCAATCTATAGTGGCAAAGCGACCGAGAGAGAGGTCGATCAGGCACTCTTGATCCAGGAGTTAATGAAGACCCGGCCATTGTCTGTGGTAATGCGTGAGAAGCTGCAGGCATTAAGAGATTGGGCTTCGGGCCGAACCGTGAATGCTCACAGGTAGTACACTTCTACTTTGAATAAGGGCATGATTATTTCTTGAACTAGGATAGGTGTCGTACCTGGATATGGGTATCCCTCCGGTTTTAAGGAAGCTCACTTAAAGTTGTCTGTGCTGGATACCGACAAGCAGAACCTGCGAATGCTCATTAGTTACTTGCTGATTTTATCTCCGGATAAAAACAGTTATCCGGTTCAGGCGAGTTAGCTCAAATACCTGTATTCGAGTCATGCTCGCCACGGGTCATTTTGTGTGAGGTGGGAATTGAGATAAGATTTTGGCGACGGTTTTCTTAGTTTCTTCGGTTTTCTTCTCACCGCCTGCATCGATGTTAAATTTATCTGTGCCGCGCCAGATCAATTTGTTGGTTTTCGGGTTGATTATATCTATCTGTATGGTCTGGATTTGAGCTGTATCACTGCCAATAGGGACGCCCACACTGGTTCCGACACTCACGCCACCACCACTGCCCCAAGTGCCTGTTCCTAAGCCTATGGATAGACCGGACTTCTTTGGCTTATCTTCTACTTTGAAGGAGTAAGTGACGTTAAAGTCAGCTTGCTGTTGAACCATCACAAACCCTTGGTTGCTTAGTGCTGCAGCGATCGAGTCCTCGATGCGCGATGAGCTTAGTGGGTAATCATTTTGGGAGGGAGAGACGGTTTCGAAGCTGTTGAGCTGGCTAAAATCATATTCGGTATCATAGTCACTCTTAGGCTTGCTGGTACAGGCACTAAGCATTAAGCATGAAATGAGCAGGGGGATGAGGGCTGGGATCTTCATTTTGTTGCTCCTAAAAACATTTCTTCCAATTTGAGACTAACCGGCTCTATAAGCAAGGTATTTTATTCAAGCTTAATCTTGGCTAGTGTGAAAATTAGCCAGTTTAGGGTAAATAAGTTATGTTTAAACTAATACTCTTTTAAACAGGTGATCCGCCGATAAGTGTAATGATGGAACAACTAGAGTTTTTTGAGATCTCCAGCCCATGTATCGGTGTGTGTCAAACCGATGCCAGAGGCTACTGCAAAGGCTGTTTACGTAGCAGAGATGAGCGCTTTAATTGGCTTGAGTTTTCTAATACCAAGAAAACTGATGTGATCCGTCTGTGTAAACAGAGAATACGCCGTAGAAAGCTTGTTATTCTCAAAGCTAGAAAAGCTCATCTCACTCAAGAGCAGGCTCAAATTAATCCCGTTTTAGACTTTGGGACTCATGAAGACGCTGAACTTAACTTAGCTCTCGATGATTTTTCATTAGATTGAGTCGCATTCTCTATTTAGCTGTTCTTGTTGACTTAATTTCTGGCCAGTACAAGGTAAAACAGGTGTGTCCTGCAGTGCTTTCGAGTGTCACCTTACCCTCATGTCTGTCCATGATACGTTTGATTATCGCTAATCCTAAGCCGTGGCCTTTATTACCATTCTGAACCGATTGGCTGCGGTAGAAAGGTTCAAATATCTTACCTTGATCTTCAATTGGGATCCCTTGACCATCGTCTGTGATTGATAGAGACACTTGTCGTTCACTCTGCTCAATTTCGACCTTAATAGATTGACGACCAAATCGTTGTGCGTTGGTGATTAAGTTTTGTATGGCTCTCTCTACCAAAAGGGGATCACCCATGATGAAGGCAGGCTTATCAGATTTTTTTAATGTGATTGGCGCACTGACGCTTGAAGACAGTTTTTCGACAGTGTGCTCGGTTAGAGCCTCAAGGTCGCAATGTTCAAATTGAACATTTTTCTGTTTCGACTCTAGGCTTGCATAGGTTAATAGCTCTTCAAGTAAGTTCTCCATCTCTTTGACATCTTGCTGCATTTCATCGAGAAATTCTTCTCTGCGTGCTGGATCTGAGTTGGGTTGGCAATATTGTGGCATTAGCGCTAAAGCAAATTTAAGTCTGGCCAGAGGCGTACGGATCTCATGGGAGACGGCATTGGATAAGTGCTTTTGATTTTCGATCAGTGTGCTGATCTGTTGTGACATTTCGTTAAACGTGATCGCTAGAGGCAATACCTGAGAGCGAGGTGAAAGTTCTATTTGAGTATCCCATTTAGCTTGGCCAAATTCACGAGTCGCACTCTTTAGGGTCTTGAGATCTCTCGACAGGGGCCAGACCCATATCAAGGCGACAAAGGCTAAAGATAGATAGAAAAATAGCGTAAACAAGCCTCTTAGGCGAGCTCTGGGATCGATCTCAATGGGGCCAGCGATCAATACCTGTTGGCCGACTTTAATGAAGTGGAGTTCGTGATGATCACCTTGGGATGTGATGAGTAAGTGCTCAGAAGTTAACTCGCTCTCTGGCGATAGAGCGATCTGACTGGCATCGACTAATTTGAGTGGATATTCGGAGTTGTGATCGAGTTGTTCCAGATATCTTTCGCGGTCTTGCTGTGGAATTTTTGCCAGCAGCTGAGCAAATGCAACCAGTGGTGCATCCATTGCACCACTGTCTTCGACACTGTTCTGCCAAATACTGTCGAGTGTCCAGCCTATCCCTAAGAAGCTAAGGCTTACCAATAGGTAGAGGCTGATAAAAAGTCGCTTCAACTTTTAGTTCCGTAAAATTAACTGTCGGCTAATCGAGACTTAGCTAGTCCAAGCTTCTGGTGCAAACAGATAACCTTGGCCCCAAACTGTCTTGATCCTGAATGGTGTTTCAATATTATCCCCTAATTTCTTTCTCAAGCGAGAGATACGCACGTCAATTTTTCTGTCTTTACCATCGAAATCGATATTGAGTAGGTATTGATAGATATATTGGCGGCTCAATACTTGCCCGGCTTGAGAGGCCAGTAGCCATAAAAGTTCGAATTCATGGCTAGTCAAGTCGACCTCAATATCGCCCAAGCGAATCGCTTGCGTATGAGGATCTATGCTGAGTTTACCAAAACTTAAACAGTGAGACTCCACTTTTGGTGGCTTAGCGGTACGACGTAGTAGATTGTTAATCCTAGCGATAAGCAGAGCCGGATCCACTGGTTTAACCACGTAATCATCGGCGCCAAGCTCTAAGCCTTTGATCTGATCTTCATTAGAGCCAAGTGCGCTCATCAGTAAGATAGGACCGGCAAAGTAATCGGGTAGTTTCTCACACAGGGTTAGGCCGTCCATTCCTGGCAGCATGATATCTAGCAAGATGATATCGGGCTTATAGTTGATCAACCGAGTTAATACAGTATCTCCTCGGCGTTCGACTTCAACATGCATTCCATGCGACTTTAAATAATCCACAATCAAATTGGCAAGACGAATATCATCCTCTACCAGTAATACTCTATGGGTAGATTGGGGGTCGGTCATTAGAATAAACTCCATGGGTTGCGGTAGCGTCGTCGCACTTTTGGCTCTGCGGCCGGTGTGACTTTGAGTTTGACTCCAGCTAGTGTTTGGTGTGTTTCTTTATCAATCATCACAAATTGAATATCGTCAGTTGCACTGATGGTTAATGTTAATGAATGAGTTTCCGCTGACTCGGCACACCACTTTGCCATCTCTTTGTAGTCAGACAAGATACAGATGGGTCTAAAAAATTCATTTTCCCACTCTAGCACTAAGGTAAGCTCGCATACATTTTCATCTGCAGATGTGATGCAAAACTCAGGGGAAAGTTTGAGTATGGAACCTAGTTCTTCATCCTCATCTGCGGCAACGACAGAGCCACTCAGCAGTGAGAGAGTAAAAATTCCAATGGGTAACAATCTAAATAATGACACTAATACCTGATTCAACACGTGTATTAAAACCTATAGGCAGTGCCGACAAAAAAGGTACTGGTATAATCTTCATTCAGCAGGGGACTCGCAACAATTTCATCGGCGATTTGAGTGTACCTTGCCAGAAAAAGCAGCTCCCAATGTTTCGTTAATACATAATGGCTGGTCAATTCTATGCCTGTATTGATGGCCGATTTCGCCTTGTAATGTTCACTCCAGTGAGCACTTTCAGAGGGCCTGATACCGTAATAGTAGTCAACGACATCTTCACTTTTCCAATCGAGTACTAGAGCCAATTCAAATTTCCACTCATCTATCGAAAGGTTGTAAAGCCACTTTAATTTGGCTTCTGTGCCTTGGTGAACATTGAGCAGATCGTGGGCCAGGGACAGGTTGAGTATCCCTATGCGAGTGTATATATAGGCTTCAACCCCACCAAGATAGGTAAAATGGCGAGTCTCGAGTTCATCGGCAGTGGGGACGCTTTGCTCTTCTCCCATAACTGTTACTTGAGTCTTGGTAGAAAAAGCACTTGGCTCGAATTTATTGCTCCCTGTAAGAAATATGTTAGCGGGATCCCAGCGATGGAAAAAGGCGCTGTCTGCACTGAAACTGGTGGTTAGATTTATGGTGTATTTTTCATCTTCGACTAATGTATAGCCAATATTACCATTGTCGAAATACCAAGAATCGCCGTAATAAGCGAAGGTCGGCACTAAGTAGATAGGTATATCGTCATAATCTTTAAGAGGATTACTGCGTGAGCCATAACCGAGTGCCAGGCCTATATCCCATCTGCCTATTTCGATACATTCATATTCGCTTCCGCAGGAGTCGACCGTATCGGCCCATGCAGAAATAGGAAAGAAAATACAGGTTAGCAGGAGCATAGTTAGGTTTTTCATCTTGCTCGTTTATATACTCATCACAGAATTAACATATTGAGTAACAGAGTATCACCTGTGGTAGTTTTAGGGGTTTTTTCACTTCATTTGATGCAAAGTGATACAGTCTGGGTGCTATTGTTTCTCTCAGGTATGCCTTATGTTTTTCATTGTGAGTTGTACGGTGGCTTAGGGTTGCTGCCATGTTTTTTCTTTGTATTGTTTCTAGCCACTTTCTCGCTTAATGCCTGGGTTGTTTGCATACTTGGAGTAATTGAACTTGTTGCTCATTTAAGCTGGTATCTCTAGGTAGGGCTAACCCAACAGTTCTCTTAAGCTCAATATCCTGAAGTGGTCTAAAGGTAATATTTCTCTGTTCAAGCAAAGCGGGGAGAGCTGGCACTAAGGCGATACCCAGACCAGCTGCGACTAAGCCAACCGCGTATTCGACGGTCTGAATTCTCGCTCTTACCTGTACTTGTATACCTTCCAGATCCATCAATTGTTGCAGACTCGACAGTGCCTCACAGGGAGCTCGGTGAATAAAGGCTTGTTGATCTAAATCCTGTAGGCTTATTTGTGTTTGTAAACTCAAACTGAATGAGGAAGGAATGGCCAGTAGATAGTCATCATGCCAAATAGGATAAAAATCTTCCCTTCTGGTCAGATCGCTGGTGGTAATGATCCTCGCTTCGGCATCTTCATTGGCTTCTACCAGAGTGAGCTCCATATCGGCACAGGCGTTGGTAAAATCTTTCAGCAACCCACTCATCCTATGGACTCCTAAGGAGCGAATCAATCCGAGTCTAAAGGGAGTCTGCTCTTGAGGTTGTTTGAACAGAGATTCGATGGCCTGAGATTCATTGAGCAGTTTCTGCGCCAGAGGATAAAGCCTAAGCCCCGAGTCTGTCGGACTGACACCTTTTCCATGACGATGGAATAGTTGAGTATCTAGCCGAGTCTCCAATTGCGATATTGCGGCTGAGATGGAGGGCTGAGCGATAAAACACTCTTTGGCGGCACCGCTAATGCTGCCTCTCTCTACCACAGCGACAAAATATCTGAGCGATCTTAGATTCAAGTTAACCTCTAGGTCAGGTATAGGCATTGCCTATAGATGATAAAGAAAAAGAATATTTCTCCTAATGGCTAATTATGCCTATGCTAAGAAAATTAGGAAATGGTTATTTTGTATACCCTTAATTCTCTATTTTCAACAATCAGTAACAAATCAAAGGACAATATCATGGCAAGAGTGCATTTCGATTGGACCGATCCCCTGCAGTTTAACGCCTTACTCTCGGAAGAGGAGCGCATGATCCGCGACAGTGTTCACGATTATGCTCAGGACAAACTCATGCCCAGGGTGTTGATGGCCAACCGAAATGAGCACTTCGATCGGGAGATCATGAATGAGTTAGGCGAACTCGGCTTACTGGGAGCCACCTTGCCTGAAAAATATGCCTGTTCCAATGTCAATTATGTCAGTTATGGCCTGGTGGCTCGTGAGATTGAGCGCGTCGACAGTGGCTATCGTTCAGCCATGAGTGTGCAGTCCTCCTTAGTCATGCACCCCATCTATGCTTACGGTAGTGAAGAGCAGAGGCTCAAGTACTTGCCTAAATTGGCTAAAGGGGAGTGGATTGGTTGTTTCGGTTTGACTGAGCCCGATGTTGGCTCAGATCCCGGTGGAATGAAGACTCGCGCCGAGCGTATCGATGGCGGCTATCGCCTCAATGGTGCCAAGATGTGGATCACTAACTCACCCATTGCCGATGTGTTTATTGTCTGGGGTAAGCTCGAAGGAAAAATCCGTGGCTTCATCCTGGAAAAAGGCATGAAGGGCTTGAGTGCGCCTAAGATTGAAGGCAAGTTCTCCCTTAGAGCTTCCATCACAGGCGAAATTGTGATGGATAATGTCGAGGTACCTGAATCTGCGTTATTACCCAATGTCGAGGGGTTGAAGGGCCCCTTCGGTTGCCTGAACAAGGCTCGTTACGGTATCGCTTGGGGCGCACTTGGCGCCGCTGAGTTCTGTTGGCATGCTGCACGCCAATACACCTTGGACAGGATCCAGTTTAACCGCCCTTTGGCGGCAAATCAGTTGATCCAGAAGAAATTAGCGGATATGCAGACCGAGATCACCTTAGGCTTATTTACCTGCTTACAGGCGGGACGTCTGATGGATCAAGATGCCTTACCTGTAGAGGCTATCTCGCTGATAAAGCGCAATTCCTGTGGCAAGGCGTTAGATATCGCCCGTATGTCTCGGGATATGCACGGTGGTAATGGTATATCAGATGAGTTTCATGTCATACGCCATGTCATGAATCTGGAGGCGGTGAATACCTATGAGGGCACTCACGACATACATGCACTTATCTTAGGTCGAGCGCAGACCGGCATTCAGGCATTTGGATAAGTAGCAAAAAAGGAGCCTAAGGCTCCTTTTTTGTCTCTAGTATTGGAATTGGTATCATCATAGGTAAGTATTATGGAAGATAGAGCCCAGGTATTGGATCGTCGTTTCCTCGAGCGAGTACAAAAGCAGGAGTTTAGCGATATCGGCGAAGGTTGGGACCACCACAAATTAGGTTTAGCCGACAGTGATTTCATCGGCATGTTCGAGTCTCAGCTTAAGAGCCGCTTATTGGATCTCGAATCGAGGAAAATGAAGGGCCGCAATCAGGGGTTCTATACCATAGGCAGCTCAGGGCATGAGGGAAATGCCGCCTATGGACTGGCTTTTAAACCCACAGATATGGCGTTTCTGCATTACCGCAGCTGTGCCTTCATGCTGGAGCGGGGTAGACAGGTCCCGGGTGAGACCTTGTTATACGATATCTTGCTGTCATTTGCAGCATCCAGTGACGATCCGACCTCGGGTGGCCGTCATAAGGTGCTTGGCAGCAAACGCCTTAATATCCCGCCGCAGACTTCGACCATTGCCTCTCACCTTCCTAAAGCCGTTGGAGCAGCCTTGAGCATTCCGTTAACAGAGCGACTGTCATTGGCATCGAACATGCCTACAGACAGCGTAGTCTTGTGTAACTTCGGCGATGCTTCGGCCAATCATGCCAGTGCCCTGAGTGCGATAAATTCGGCTTGTTGGGCCGCGTACCAACAAGTGCCTATGCCCCTGGTGTTTATCTGTGAAGACAATGGTATCGGCATATCCACACCGACTCCCAAGGGCTGGATCTCGGCTAACTTCAGTCAGAGACCTGGACTTAAGTATTTTTCTTGTGACGGTAGGGACATTCTCGACTGTTATAAGGTCAGTAAGGCGGCGGCTGACTTTGCTCGTATGCATCGAAAACCTGTATTTTTGCATGTTCGCACCGTTCGCTTGATGGGCCATGCAGGCAGTGATGCCGAGATAGCTTATATGAAGAAACAGCAGATCTTCGATAATGAATCTCAAGATCCCTTATTGGTCACGGCTCAGCAACTCATTGAAGCGGGAGTGATGAATAGCGAGCAGATAGTCTCTCTCTATCTCAGCCTCAAGGCGCGTATTCAGGCCATTTCTCGTATCGTCGTGACAAAGCCAAAACTCAGAGACGTGACTCAGGCTATGGCGGCGATTGTGCCGCCAAAACGTAGGCTAGAACCTGTAGCTTACTTGGACCTGGAGCGCAGAAGCACCTTATTGAAGGCGGATAAACAATCCCTAATTAAGCCATTGCACATGGGTAAGATGATCAACTTGGCGTTGACAGAGTTGATGGCCAGGTACAGCAATATTGTGGTGTGCGGCGAGGATGTGGGTAAGAAAGGCGGTGTGTACCATGTAACTTCACGTCTGGTTGAGCGCTTCAGTCCTAATCGAGTGATCAATACCTTGTTGGATGAAACCTCTATCTTGGGTCTCGCCATCGGCATGGCTCATAACGGTATCTTGCCAATCCCAGAGATCCAATTTTTGGCCTATGTACACAATGCCGAAGATCAGATAAGAGGCGAGGCGGCGACCTTGCCTTTCTTCTCCGATGGCCAATTTACCAATCCTATGGTGATCCGCATCGCGGGCCTGGCTTATCAGAAAGGCTTCGGTGGGCATTTTCATAACGACAACTCCTTCGCCGTGTTCAGGGATATCCCCGGACTCATCATCGCCTGTCCGTCAAATGGCCACGATGCGGTCGAGATGCTGAGGGAGTGCGTTCGCTTAGCCCGAGAAGAGCAGAGGGTGGTGATCTTCCTCGAACCTATCGCCCTGTATATGACCAAAGATCTGCACAATAAAGATGACGGCCTCTGGTCCAGCCGCTATCTGCCGGAACAAGAGACTGAGCCACTTGGGTTAGGTGAGATCGCTCAGTATGGTGAGGGGAGAGACCTATGTATCATCAGCTATGCCAACGGTTACTACCTGAGTCGTCAGGCGGAGAAGTTGTTAGCGGCAACGGGTCTTAAGGTGCGTGTACTCGACATTCGTTGGCTGGCGCCGCTGAATATTGAGGCTATTATCGACAGCGCCAAAGGGTGTCATCACATTCTGATTGTCGATGAATGTAGAAAAACGGGTTCCATCAGTGAGGCGTTAATCTCAGGTTTCCATGAAGCACTCGGCAATGAATGCCCACCACTGGCCAGATTGACTGCCGAAGATTGCTTTATCCCACTGGCTGATGCGGCAACTTTACCCCTACCTAGCAGAGATACCATAGTCGAGGCGGCTCTGGCCTTGATTGGTAGAGAGCTTAATCATCAGTTGCTTAAAGAGGCCTTGTAACATGACTATCAATATGGAAAAGCAAGTGGCAGCAAACGATCTGGCCGACCAAGTGATTAATAAACCAAGAGAGAGAGTCGTCGTCGTTGCCCCTGGCCGGGGTTGCTATAACAAGGATGAACTGGGATATCTGCAACGTTTTCATTCCGATAAGCAGGCGTTTATTGCAGCTATAGATCAATACCGAGAGGAGCTAAAACAGACGGGGATAGCTAAAATTGATGGCGCGGCTAAATACTCCTTTAAACAACATACGCCTGGAGAAAATGCCTCTGCCCTTATTTATGCCTGCTCTGTATGTGACTTTATGGATATCGATACCGAGCGCTTTGAGGTAGTTGCGGTAACCGGTAACTCCATGGGCTGGTATATTGCCATGGCCTGCGCAGGTGCTCTGGATGCCGATGCCGCCATCGATGTGATCAATACCATGGGGTCAATGATGCAAGATGGCCTCATTGGTGGCCAACTCATCTATCCCGAGGTAGATGCTCAGTGGAGACGCGACAGTGAAATATCTTCCCTTATCGACAGGACAATCGAGACCATCTGTGCTGAAGAGGGATGTGAACTTTTTACCTCTATCTACCTGGGAGGCTATCGGGTGCTTGCGGGAAATGAAGCCGGGCTGAAACGAGCCGAGGAGATGCTGCCCCAGGTGGATGAACGCTATCCTATGCGTTTATACAATCATGGTGCTTTCCATTCTCCCTTGTTAGAGCAAGTGTCAGAGAAAGGCTTCGCTTCTTTGGGGGAGTTTCTGTTTTCTAAGCCCCAGATTCCCCTGATCGATGGAGAAGGCAGAATTTGGACTCCCTATGGCGCAGATTGTTCGAAGCTGAGGGAGTACACCTTAGGGGAACAGGTCACTAAGCCCTATGATTTTTCCAAGGCTGTGCAGGTGGCGGTGAAAGAATTTGCCCCTGATAAGATTATCGTGCTTGGCCCGGGTAACACTTTAGGTGGGCCTACTGCGCAAGCGTTAATCGATATCAACTGGTTTGACTGGACGAGTAAAGGTAAGTTTTCTGCAGCTCAGCAAATATCACCGCAAATGCTAGCTATGGGCAATGAAGAACAGCGAAGTTTATGTAAGATTAAATAGGTGAACTTAGGCCATCGGAACCATACATACGCTTAAATAAGTGAACTTAGCCCATCGGTAGCATACATTATTGGCTCGATGGGCTATATCCTATGTTTATAGGTTTAGATTGCCGTTCGACTGACGGCTTCCAAAATTTCTTGCTTAGAAGAAGGTTTGAGAATATAGCCTTGCAATCCCTGCTCCGCCCACTTTTTTATGAGTTCTTTATTCTTGTTTCCAGTCAGTGCAATAACAGGGATTTCTTCTCCGCCATTGATGGTCTTAATCTGCTTTGTGGTATTAATACCATCTAAATTAGGCATAAAAAGATCCATTAGAATGAGTGAGTACTGATTACTTCTTATTTTTTTTAGCGCACTCAAACCATCGGCAACTGCGTCGACTTGATATGCTTCTTTGGCTAACACTTTCACCAACATATCTCGGTAGATTTGGTTGTCTTCCACGACTAAGATGCGCTTCGATACACTAGCGTTACTGACTATATTTATGGCTTCATCGGTGCCACTGTTTTCTGTCGATAGCACTTCTGAGACGACTTGTGGATCTGGAGCCTTTTTAGTGCCCATCTCAAAAGATCTATTTTCTAGTTCTTTGAGTCCGAGCTGCTTCGCAAGTATCTGCTGAAGCATGCTATTTAAGCCTACTTTTATGTTACTTTCCAGTTCTGCAAGTAGAGGTTCAATATGAGTTTTATTTATTTTATCTATGAGTGCTTTGGAGGATGTTTTTGCGCGTTCAATCTCTTCGATGAGACTCTCTTCACTCTCTTTCATCTGCTGCTTACATTTGGATATTGAGTCGAGTAGTGATTGTTTGCACTCTCCACCTGCATCGATCAATGCTGTTAACTCATCATCGATAGACTCAAACTGTTCTTCATTAAATCCCTTATATTGTTCTGCAGATTGACTGATTCGTAATCCATTATGGACTATCATTTTTAGTCGAAACTTTTCGTACAAAGGCTGGTAAACAAAATAGTTATCGAACAACCCCTTGATACAACACCTGAATGCGGCTCCTGATTCTCGATTCTTACACAAGAGAATACCGTAGTGAGGGTAATTTAAATGCAGATCATTGATGAGCTTAGTATAGAGTTCAATGCTACGCTGAACGTTGGCGAGAGCGAACAAGATGACCGAAGGCTTTATGATCTGTATTTTGTCGCCGATTTCGCTATTAAGCATAACGGTTCTATATTCATCAACTTGATCGGCGATGATACTCGCGGCCCCAAGAATGTCATCTTCATTTTCATAAATCATGATCACCTTAGGCTGCCGACAGGCTAGCCTGGCTTTATTGGTCATTGGTTATCACTCCATATATTTGTTGTAGTGCCACTTTAGTTTTTAAAATCAGTTCTCTGCATTCTGGTTTATTGTGTTCTGAACCCGATATTTCTAATGCCTGTAGCAGATGGGATATTTGTTCGGCACCAACGGCTTTTGCCGATGTTTTAAGAAAGTGGGCTTCTTCTTTAATTTCATGCAATTGATTCGTGTTATACATATCGGCCATTTTTTGTAATGAGACTTTGGCTTGATTTAAAAAATCGATTTCAAATTGTTTAATGAGATCAGGTTCATCTCCAATGAGATCAATCATGATATTTCTATTTAAGATATGACGAGTCCCTTCGTTCATCGTTAACCTTCCTTATATTTTTCAATGCTTAAAGTCTTGTTTAGAGAACATTCAGCTTCATCGTTTATTTCATTCTCGGTTATTTGCTATGTACCATTTATTCATTACAGCCTTTAAATCCTTTAATATCATTGGCTTACTTACGAAGTCATTCATGCCAGTAGAGTAGCAATGCTCTGCATCCCCACTCATGGCGGCTCCAGTGATCGCGACGATTGGAATGGCTTGTCTTTGCTCTTGCAGCTCAATCAATCTGATTTTCTTTGTCATGTTGTAGCCGTCTAGGTTAGGCATATGACAATCGGTAAGAATGATTTTGTAGTCGATGGAACGCCACTTTTCTATGCCATGCAGTCCATCGTTTGCCAGATCACACTGGTAACCTAAAGTGGCTAGTTGTTTAGCTATAAGCTTTTGATTCAAAGGGTTATCCTCCACGACTAAGATGTCTGCACATTTATTTTTATTGGTGGATTGCTTGATGCTCGTCATTAAGTTATTGGTTTTAATTTCATCGAGTGATAAGCATATTTCTTGATCTATGACTTTTTTAATTGATGCGACTAACTGGCTACGAGTCATAGGATCGATTGATACCAATAAACTTTGTGGCATGAGTCTTCTGGTTTGACTTATTTGTGAAGAAAGCACACCTATGATCAAGTTTGAAGCGAGTCTATGGTCTTGGTATATATCGAGGAGGGTTTGTTGGTAAGCATCTAAATTACAGCATAGTAATAGTACAGCATCATTATCAGCGATTGCTAAATTAATATCTGCAATATCGTAGTGAGCCACTCGACTTTTTTCAGCGATTAAGTGTTTTCTTATATTATCAGAGCGCTGCTCTAAGTGACCACAAAGCTGAATGAGTGCAATCTTAGAGCTTGCTAATTGAAATTTTTCATCTGTTTTTTTAGAGTGCCAGAAGGGAAGTTGAACTCTGAAAGATGAGCCTTCGCCAAGTGTACTAGACAGTTCAATTTGTCCGCTCATCAAGTTAATCAACTTTCCACAAATGGCTAAACCTAACCCGGTTCCTCCATATTTACGGGTGGTAGAACGCTGAGCTTGAGTGAATGGCGTAAACAGCTTTTTTTGAGTCTCTTTATCTATGCCTATACCATTATCAGTAATGGTAAAGGCAATTTGGTATACCGTATTATTGTGTTCAACAACTTCGGCTTTTAAATTGACCACCCCCCTTTACCATCGAGACTCGAGGTGAATTTTATGGCATTACCGAGTAAGTTAAATAGCACTTGTCGAACCCTAAGTGCGTCCCCTTCTACAAATCGGGGAATAGATGGATCTTCTTCAACATTAAGAACAACGCCTTTCTTGATTGCTACTGGCTGAAATATTTTTACGACATTATCTATGGTATCGGCGATTGAATAATCTCGCGCTTCGAGTTGCAACTTACCAGACTCAATTTTAGTGATATCAAGAATGTCATTTAAGATAGTGACTAAACTATTGGCCGATGTGGCTGCTGTTTCAATTAAATCTGTGGACTCAGGGCTTTGCTTAGAGAGAGTTAAAAGATCTAAGGAGCCTATGACGGCATTCATGGGGGTTCTGAGTTCATGACTCATCATGGAAAGAAACTCACTCTTAGTTTGGTTAGCTTGTTCGGCTCTTTCTTTTGCCTGTTGTAGCTCTAAGGTGCGTAAGTTGACTCTGGCTTCGAGTTCATCATTGATCTCTTGTAACTCTTCCTGAGCCTTGAATATGGGAGATTGATCGATGCAGATCCCATCAATACGAGATATTCTATTCACCTTATCCCGACCCACTTTGCCTTTTCCTAATATATGTTTTATTTCGCCGGAGGGTAATATGGTGCGGTATTGTTTATTAAAGCTCTCTCCCGTTTTTAAAGAGTGTTGTACTGCTTCTAGCACTGCATCGGAATCTTCAGGGTGCAGCCTATCAACCCATTTTTGAAGATGGCCTATATCTGAAGGTTGTAGGGCAAACATGTCGTTAGCTCTTAAGTCCCAGTCCCATGCCCACTGTTGATTTTCATCTAGCTCTGCCCGCCAGTTGCCAATATTGCCAGCTTCTAGGGCTAAGTTCTTAGACTCGATAGCATCTCTTAATGCAAGTATATTCTCTTTTTCTTCGGTGCAATCAATTAAAGAGCCTGTAATGGTGAACTTTTCTCCGTCGGATAAGAATGCTTCGCTATTAAGTTTGAACCAGCAGGGTTTACCTGCTTTATAGATACGAAATTCAAAGCTGAGACGAGTACCGGGTTTACATTCTTGTTTAGTTAGGAGTTCAAAGTTAGCCTTGTCTTTATTTATGACCAGCGCCTTAAATTGTTGCCAGCTAAGTTGCGTATCAGGTTTTATTCCTATAATTTCTTTTAGTTTCAATGAGAAGTAACTTGAATTCGTTTCAGGAGTATATTCCCAGGTCCCTATATCAGCTCCCTTTATTGCGTGATTTAATCTGTGTAATTTGTTTTTTATTAAACTGGTTTGTAGTTGAGACTCGCAGCATGGACTAACTAATAGCCAGTATTCTCTAGGATTGTCTGGATTGAGGCTAATATTAACGCTAACACTGAATTTTTTGGTATTAATCACCAGATAAGAAAGAAAGCTATCTCTGTAATTGAGGTGTTCTAAAAAAAGGGGCTGGCAGGAGGTAAGGCCGATATCAAAAAAACTAAAGAGTGTGTGGGCCATCATTTGATTGAAGTTATTTGATGGCGCCTTAAAAGTATCCCTAAAACATCGATTTGTGCCCGTAATCCCCCCAGTTTATTACAAACAAGAATCGGAAAGGGAATAAGGTTTAAGGGGGATTGTTGGTACATATCCTTTGTACTCTTTAGCGGCACTTTATCCATAGAATAAGCGTAGCACTTTTAGATATTTTCGCCTTACTGAGTAAATGAGGGTTTTAATTTTATCTTTAGGTATTCATTTTCAGAGAGAGAGGTTAATAACGTATTTAAATGTTCCATTAACAGTGTAAGTTAGAGGGAATAGAAAGGTATGGCTAGATAAAAGTTGAAGGGGCCACGGTGGATATACGAGAAAGTAACATCATTGAAATTCGTCATAGTGATATTGAGGACATAGTAGCGATTAAGAATATCTATTCTCAGCCTTCATGTTATAGCGGAACCTTACTGCATCCTTTTCCCTCTTTGCTACGTTGGCAAAAGCGGCTCAGTGAGCTTCCGGAAAACTTTCACAGCCTGGTGGCTGTCGCACTCTATAAGCGTAATGGCTTCATCATAGAGGGAGAAGCCAGAGATTACGCCTTTAGAGATGGAGAATATGTGGATGCGTTTATCATGGCAAACGTTAAAGATGGATAAAATCGTTAAATGCTATTTTTGATGTTATATCTAAACTTTACGGTCTATAAAGGCTAGCGCGGTTTCATTGAGTACTTGTTTAGAGACATAGCTGGTGCCACCTAGATGTTTAATGAGAAAGCCCCTGTCTGTGGTTATTATCTCAGAGACATCACTCCACAATATCTGACTCTTAACATAGAAGGAGTAGCTGCTGATCCCTTGTTCATCTAAGGTTAGCATCACTTCATTTCCGGCTGCTTTACTCATCATCTGTCGCCAGAGCCACCAAGTTTTTTTAAACTTCACATTTCCCCATTCCAATGCTCCTAGTCCGATAACAAACCAAGAAGCATAGGCATTCATGCCTGTAAGCAATAAGGCTACACCGACGAAAAAGAAGCCTATTGCTTTAGTGTAGGCACGCCACGTGGTGTCAATTGTGACAGATTCATCGAAGCATTCACTAAAATGAGCCTTATCGAGACTGTATTGGGTCGTGTAGCTGAAAGGGGAGGTCATGAGACTAAGCTATTATCAAATTTAGCCAGAGTTTAACGCATCTCAGCTCAAATCTCTTGGCCTATCTGTGGTGATACCAATATATGCAGCTAGACTTAATGTAATTAGTGTTATGAAGCTCTTTTCTGGTGAGGTGTAACATGTCATGTGTACCTAAAGGTTATAAGAGTTACAAGTCGATCGGTGTTTTTACAAGAGGAACTATCCCTGAAACACTTTCACAGCCTCATTTTACGAAGACAGGGATCTACGAACAGATCCATGTTTTACAGGGAGAGGTCAAGTTTTACGGTTATCAAGGTCAACATTTACAAGCAGAAAAAGAGGTTTTGGTTAAGGCCGATGAAACGGCGATATCTCATCCTAACTACTGGCATAAAATTGAACCTTTGACGGAAGAGACTCAATTTGAAGTGACCTTCTATGCTAACCCCAAGTTATAATAACTCCTTGTTTATGTCTAAAAATTTATAGGTCTAGCGAATCTGCATTGAAGATACGCTATTTATTGTATTTTTCATTTTTTGCTTATTATCCTCATGGTTAATAGCCTGAAGTTGATGTAGATTGTCTGAACATCAACTATCAATTAGCTAATACCAATCGGTATAAGTCAGTGCTAAACCAGAGGTGTTCTATGGCTCAAATTCCAAGTGATTATGTTAATTACAAATCAACACAAGTCTTCACTATCAATAATGTCCCTAAAATGTTTCTTCATTTGCATAATACTAAAGCCGGTGTTTATGGACAGATCAATGTTATTAGCGGCGAGTTAAAGTTTTATGGTTTTACTGAGCGTCGAGGTGAAATAGAGCAGACTCTGATTATTCCTACCGGAGGCGTTGCCGTATCTCCTCCAGAGTATTGGCACAAGGTGGAATTTCTTACAGATGACACCTCATTTAGGGTCTACTTTTTTGCTCAGAAGGACTCATCGATAGTGAAAGAAAATCAATCGGAACGGGCTTAATATGGAGTCTATAGGCTGAATTAGTCCTTCTGTCGAGTGTCTCAAATTAAGGGGATATTCTGAGGATACCTACAGTTAACAAATCTTAACATGACATTTACAGTGAGGGCGGGTACAGTGAATATTCGTCGATAATAGATTAAGGAGAAGATATGTTAATGGGTAGCATAGCCGAACTGTTCTTCTGGTTTTTCTGGGATTTTTTACTTTCTTTCATTTTATACACGACTGGTGCCGTGGTGTTAAGAGTCGTGTCGTTTGGGCGAATTCAGAAGCCTCTTTTCGCTCCAGGTGTGTTCAGCAGTGAAAAAAGGTTAGCGAGAAATGATTTTTTCTCGGCTTATATCTCAGGTTTCTTCTTCTATTTAGTCTTGCTAGCATTAGTTATCTGGTTAAAGTGATGTGTTTGCTACAGACCTCTTCTGTCACATTACCTAAGATTGGGCCGTATCTTTTTCAATCTGATATGGCCATATTATCTAGTTCCTAGTTCTTGCTATTAAGTTTCATCATATCGATTTCTTTGTGTCGGGATATCACTCAGGTACTGCACGAATTCGACTTCATAACCGTTTGGATCTAGGTAATAGACGTTTCTTCTAAATTCATCGACGGCGCCATCTTTGTCAGCGAGGAAGCCCGCTTGAGCTAAGCGTGCAATCACGGCATCGATATTATCGGTAACGAAGGCAAAATGAGCCAAGCCGACCTGATGACCTGTGAGGTCTCGGTTTTGACTAACACCATCATCATTGAAGGTGAGATATTGATAATCGTCGCCAAAATGTACCCAGTTCCTGGGTTTCCCGTGCCATGTACCTTCTCCGCCGCCACGTACTGACCAGTGGGGAAAAGCTGCTCGATAGAAGTTGAGTGTCGTTGGGATATCTTCAACGACTAAGTTTAAATGTTCCAGATGTAGCATAACTTACTCCTCATTTTTCATTTTATTATTCGATGGTTTACCTAGTTTCTAGTGCCGGTATTTACATGCCGTAGCAGTATTCCTGCTGTTTGGGGTATGGCTCATGCCTGTGTCTATGTCTGATTGTAGTTAAGGCTTGGCTATACTGGTGCAGCATATGCAAGCTGTAATCTATACGTTGCCTAAGATCTTTTTCTCGCTGGTCTTCTTCTAATACGCCTTCATGTGAATGATTGAGAACTTCAGTGACATTACGAATGATTAAGTGATCGGGTAGGGCCACTAATTTGTTATTTTTAAGTGCATTCATTCTTAGTTCTGCAATGGGGTAGGCGCCGCTTATTCCGCTGACCACAGAGACTAACAGTGCCGGTTTATGGGCCGTGTCTTGGTTGTCACACATAAGCAGGAAATTTTTGAGTAGGGGTGAGGCCATTCCCCCCATTCTGGAGTGATCAAAATTAGCGCGTCGGCTTTTCTGACCTTGTGACTTATCATGGTCCAAGGGCTAGCCTCGGCATACTTACTCTCCTGCTCACCGTCCCAAAAAGGTAGGTCGTAATGGCAAAGCTCTATATGGCTCACCTCTTCAAATTCAACAGAATGTTTAGCTAAATAAGTTGCGACTTTAGCAGTTTGTGAATCCATTCTTTGGCTACCACTGACGATGAGTAACTTCATTTAATAAACCTTTTACCTTATTAAGTGTTTTGTAATGTAAATGCTTTACATAAGTTTGTAAAGGCTAAAGTAAATAAAAATGTTTACTTAATGTCTGGATGGGTAATAATGTAAGGGTGAAGAAAGGTGTAGAGAGGCATCATGAAAACCAGCGAAAAAATCATTCAACTGCTCAAGACTCAAGGTCCCCTCACTGCTAAGGTTTTAGCCAGTGAATTATCTCTGACAACCATGGGTGTGCGTCAGCATATGCAAGGTTTAGAAGATGATGGCGATGTGATCTTTGAAGATAAGAAGGCGGCTCGTGGTCGTCCGACTCGATTTTGGTCCCTGACTTCTAAGAGTAATAGCCACTTCTCCGATCGCCATGAAGAGCTCTCGGTTCAGTTGATAGACTCCGTTATTACCGTATTTGGTGATAGCGGACTGGAGAAGTTAATAACACATAGAGAGCAAGCCTCACTGGCACTCTATCAACAGAGCATGTTAGACAAAACCAGTCTTATCGATAAACTTAATGCCTTAGCCGAGCTGAGAAGCCGTGAAGGATATATGGCTAGCATAGTCGAAGACGAGTCATGTTATTGGTTAATGGAAAATCATTGTCCAATCTGCGCCGCTGCCAGCAAATGTCTTAATTTCTGCCGCTCTGAGCTTAACTTGTTTCAAACGATATTAAGCGATGAGGCTACCGTCAGCCGTGAAGAGCATATCATCGAGGGAGCTAGGCGCTGCGCCTATAGAGTGACTCCTCTACCTGCAGTTAACGCTTCGACTCAATAGGCAAAAGGAAATGGAATCCAAACGCGCCAGATTAGACAGGTTCCTCAGCAGTGAGCTTAAGATCAAGCGTAAAGATATACGCTTGATGCTCGCGCAGAATAGGGTCAGAGTCGATGGCATAGTGGCCAAAGACATACAGCAGCTGGTGGATGAATTTTCCCATGTGTCACTCGATGACAGAGTGCTTAAGAATAATACCCCCAGTTATGTAATGCTCAATAAACCTGTGGGGGTGGTGAGTGCGACCAAGGATGTTAAACACAAGACAGTGATCGACTTGTTAGAGCATCCTGCTAAATCTGAGTTGCATATCGTAGGTCGGTTAGACTTGAATACCTCAGGGTTAGTGCTTTTGACCAATGATGGTCGCTGGTCCAGAAACTTGATGTCTCCAGAGTGTAAAGTTGAGAAACGTTACCGAGTGACACTGCAAAACCCACTCTCTGAAGAGTATATTCATGCCTTCGCCAAGGGGTTTTACTTTGAATTTGAAGATATAACGACTCAGGCGGCCAAGCTTGAGATTATCGGTGAGTATGTTGCAGAAGTGACCTTGACCGAAGGTAAATATCATCAGATTAAGCGTATGTTTGGTCGTTTTCGTAATCCTGTCATCGGGCTACATCGCTGCTCGGTTGGAGAACTGACATTAGATGCCTACTTAAACGAGGGAGCGAGCCGGGATCTTACCGCCGCAGAAGTTAATGGTATATTTGGCTAGACGGATCAGTTTCAGAACCTGAAGACTCCTCGTTTAATGCTGCTCGTTTACGCTATATTTATTGTTTTGGTCTTTTTTGCATAGATAGGGAAAGTGATTGCTGCTTTTGACGACCTGATCACACTCTTTTTTTATTTGGGGCGTAGATCACTTAAAGCTGGTTATACAAGCAAATGAACTAGTTCATCAATTACTTAAATACCTTGTAAGTGTGAGTCATGTCGCTATTGCTTGGTTTTTGTGATTGAGATCTCTCGGGTTCGGTTTAAGGGCTTGTGCTTATCTAGATGAAATATGCTATCGACTTGAAATTAAAAGGGTTAGTCATTAATCAGATGAAATCCCTTCTTGAGCACTTCTGAATTCAACCTCATCATATCGTTTTGAAAATTAAAGGTTATAAATTATTCTGCTCGTTAATTGAACCGAGTCTATTCAAAGTGACTCTTAGCCTGATCACCGATTGCTCCTGTTTGATATGCACTATTCCATCCTCTAAGATGCGCCGCGCAAATTCAAATTCAAATTAAATTTCATTTATGATGACAACTTTTTTGTTGGCATCATAATTGTTGGAATACTCCTTAGGGGAACTCGATGTCGACAAAACTTGCTAACCCAGCACCTTTAGGCCTGATGGGTTTCGGTATGACCACCATCCTATTAAATATCCATAACGCTGGCTTCTTCCCGATCGATTCTATGATCTTGGCCATGGGTATTTTCTATGGTGGTATCGCTCAGGTTATCGCAGGGATGATGTGTTTCAAGCGTGGTGATACTTTCGGTACTACGGCTTTTACCTCCTATGGTATGTTCTGGCTAACGTTAGTCGGCCTCTTGATTATGCCCAAGCTTGGCCTGGCAGAGCCTAGTCCTGCCGAATTTATGGCTTGGTATCTGCTACTTTGGGGCGTCTTTACCGCTTTCATGTTTGTGGGTTCACTGCGTTACCCCAGGGCTAAGCAAGTGGTATTTGGATCGCTCACTATCTTGTTCGGCTTGTTAGCTGCAAGAGATTTTACCGGCAGTGAGTTAATTGGGACCATAGCTGGCATAGAAGGGATCTTCTGTGGTGCTAGTGCCATCTATTTTGCAATGGCTCAGGTACTCAACGCCGAGTACGGTCGTACTATTTTGCCTGTAGGTGAGATCAAGAAATCTTCATAGATTGCTATTTTTAGCAGTAAGAAGTAAAAATAAAAAGGGGCGCTAGCCCCTTTTCTGTCAATCAGTTAGGCCTCTTAGCTTCTTAACTTCTCTGTAGCTTCAATAACCACTTGCCATACAGGAAGATACCCACGGCGGAAATGGTGCCAATGGCGGCAATGATATACCAGGCCATGCCTATATTGTGGGTATTGTAGAGTAGAGTCGTTAGCTCTTGAGCTGGCTCTCCTGTGTAGGCCACGAGTGTAGTAAAAGCTTCACCCTGTGGGATCGCACTCACATCACTGGCACTCATTCCGCGCTCTTTGAGCAGGTCTAATGAGAAGATCTCCTTCGATGCATACATCTCATAGAGTTTAGGACCGAAGAAACCTTCGAGTGTCCAGCCTATGCCTTGGGGCAGCATCACAAAGCCCAGATACATGGCTTTCTTGCCTTCCGGGGCTATGTTACCCATAAACTCATTCTTCTTCGGGCTAATCATCATCTCACCAAACGAGAACATGACGATGGCCAATACCATCATCCAGGCCGCGTTAGTGGCGCCAATCACGACGAAAGCCAAGATACTCAGCAAACAACCAGCCAGCATTGCCGTGGTGATACGATATTTAGCCGTAAGGGCGGCAACCAGGAAACAGGTGGTCATTATCATGCCGGCATTAAGGTTGAGCATGCCTTCTGGCATGACCTTAGTCCCGGTGTTATCCAGTCCCAGCCAGAATTGTAAGATCCCGTTTGATGTCCCTTCCGGGCCAAATAATGAGGTCACGATAACGCTGGTATCGACCCACTCGGCAATATGGATTGGCAGAACATCAAACAGTGAGTTAAATAGGAACCAGAACCCCGCAAATACCAACATGTAGTAGATGACGATAGGTTTCTTCAGTTCGTGGAGGGCATCTCTCCAGAGCGCGACCTGATGGATTTCACCCGATTTAATCTTACGGTTACGCTCTAAGCGTGCCTCTTTGCCCGGCTCTTTATAGGCAAGCAAGAAAAGGAAGTTAAATGAGATTATGGCTGCACAGGCGTAGAACACATTATCCCAGGATAGCTGACGCATATGCACGGCTACCAAGGGGCCTAAGAAGCCGCCAATATTCACCACCTGATAGAATATACCCCAAGCCATAGAGGTGTTCTGCCTCCCCGTCGAAAGGACCAATGTCCCCTGGATCCCAGGTTTAAATATCCCGGTACCAGCGGCGAGTAATATGGCGCCGAAGAGGAAACCATAGAAACTGGGGAAGAAGGCCATCACTAAATAACCGCAAATTTTGATTATGGTTGATGCAAAAATGGTTTCCTTGTAGCCGACTCGGTCTGAAATGCCGCCGGTAAATACCGGGACAAAGGTCTGCATCATTGCCCAAATTCCGATAATCACACCATAGTCGCTGAGGCTGATCCCTAGGCCGCCTTCAGAGACAGGTGCTTTTGCATAAAGACCCGCACTGGCCTTAACACCATAGTAGGCAATACGTTCAACGAGCTCCATGCCGCCGACTATCCAGAAAATATAACTTAAGCTGGCTATGGAGGCCCACATGCCTAGCTGCTTCACTTCCCGCAGATCATTGTCTGCATAAGCATCTTTGGAATTGCTCATCTTCTTCCTTCAAATATTATAATTATTAGTTTGTTATTAAGCCTGCTTGCTACTAATGATGTGTCTATGTTGATTTTTATGTTTTAAACGCACATCTTGACTGTTTTTAGGTTGTTCGCTTGTGATAGCAGTCGACACTGTACCTAATTTACTGCAAAACACCAAAACCAATCGAGTAAACTTCACGAAACAGCGGTATCACTGGTTTTTTAAGGTGTGGGGTCTTGTTGACCTTATGTGCTATTTTGCGATATGGCTTAGATTTTTTCTGGCAATTATTTAGTGTAAGGAGCTTGAGCGTGATACTTGATAAGACACGAAGAATGACCAAAGAGATAAGACTCATACAAGAGAGTGAGTTGAGTCTATTTTTTGACTATCTAAGTGAGCAGATTGCGGAAAATGGCCAAGGTGATATTCCTCTGTTTCAGCCAATGTCACGTGAACTTTCTGCTATGTCTGAGCAGATGAAACAGAGGTTCTCAGATGGGATAACACGTACTTTCGGCGATGAAACCTGGAGGAAACTTTGGATAGCAACCGATGCGCAAGATCGGATCTGCGGCCATATCGATCTCAGACCCCTAGTTGAGCCTCACACAGCTCATAGAGCCCTGTTGGGCATGGGCGTCCATAGCGATGCCAGACGAACAGGCGTAGGTAAACAATTGATTAAAACCGTAGAGCAATGGGCTAAAACAGAAACGGATCTGCAATGGATTGACCTCTGGGTCATGTCTAACAATTTGCCAGCTATTTCGCTCTATAACAAAACCGGTTTCATCAAGAATGGTGAAATTGAGGATATGTTTAGGATAGATGGCAGTTCCTATTCATATACCAATATGAGTCTAAAACTATAATTTATCCTGTTTTTTCATATGCATAACAGAATGTCTAGTGATTATTTGTTAGCTAGGGGCTTATTGATAACGAGTCAATCCAATTGACGATTTTAGTTCATCGTTTTAAATAAAATAGCGGCTACAGTTAGCTGATATTTAAACGGTTTTAACCTCTAGATAAACAAGCCCATGCCAATTTCAAGTCAGATTTTGCTGATTTACATTTATCTTCTTTCCTCTTGAACTATAGTTAATCGGATATTTGTCAAAACGACAAGCCCCAATAGGTATGGGGCTTTCGACTATCTGTGTCATGAAAGGAGGCAGGACATGAGCCATTATTTTAATAATATGCCACTTGCGAGAAAGTTAAGCTTAGTTCTCTCTATTGTCGGACTCGTTCCCGCGATTATTATCGCTTCGATCGCACTTTTTAATAGTTCTCAGGCCCTATCAAATGATAAATCCTCGGCGCTAACTGCGGTGGCTGAGTTGAAGACGAGTATTATTAGTCAATATTTCACTACCGCTCAGTCACAATTAGAAAACCTGAGTCGTAGCGGCATGGCTCGCAATGCGCTCAGTGGTTTCTCTAAAGGCTATCATAGCTACCTGGATGAGCATCGAGTGGTCGATACCAGTACATTAAAGCAGTATTATCGGAACGAGTTTGGTGCGAAATACTTAGCTGATACCAGAGACCAAATTGATGATACAGCCTTAGTATCATCGCTTTCAGATGTAGCTATAGCATTGCAAACTAGCTATATAAGTTTGAACCCTTATCCTCTGGGGGAAAAAGACAAATTGATTGATAACGGTGACTCTACCCTCTATGACCGTACTCATAATCAGTATCATCAAGATTTCAGCAGTTATGTTTCTGAGTTTGGTTATTACGATATTTTTCTTATCGATGCCAAGAGTCATGAGGTGGTCTACTCTGTCTACAAGGAGTTGGACTACGCGACGAGCCTAGAGTATGGTCCCTATAAAACAAGCGGTTTATCTGAGGCTTACCACGAAGCTGTGCGTAAGAGAGAGTCGATATTTATCGATTATGCTCCCTATACGCCATCCTACGAAGCCGCTGCCAGTTTTATTGCCAGTCCTATTTTTGAAGGTGAGCATCTTTTAGGTGTATTGATTTTCCAGCTGCCCCTAGATCAGGTCTCTCAGGTGATGAGTTCGACTTTTGGGCTAGGTGAAACGGGTGAGTCTTATCTGGTGGGCAGTGATAAGAAGATGCGCTCCGATAGCTTCTTCGATCCTAAATATTCAGTTAAAGAGTCTTTTAATTCCCGCAGTAATATTTCAGTCAGTACTCCTCAAGTTACTAACGCCTTGAACAATGAGTCTGGTTTTATTGAGAGCCAAAATTATTCGGGGCATCGAGTCGTTGCGGCTTATGCTCCCTTAATTGTGATGGGGAGCCGATGGGCTTTGGTGGTGGAGCAAAGCAAAGGTGAAGCTTATGCCGCCATCTCCTCTCTGAGATTGTTATTTATCGTGATGATGCTGGGGTTACTGATACTGACTGTGTTAATTGCCATAAAATTCGGCCGCTCCATCGCATCACCCATACAGGACTTGTCTGCTTTTATCCTTGATTTAAAGTCTCAGTGGCGATTCTCAATGCGCACTAAGGTCAATAGTACAGATGAAACCGGCCAGGCGGCCAAAGCGCTTAATGAGATGCTTAGTTCCCTCGATTCGGCCTTGCAGGACATCAATGGCACAGTCGAAGAGTTAGCAAAGGGTAATTTCAAACATAGGGTCAAGACTGATATGACGGGAGATCTCGATGATCTTAAGTGCACAATCAATGATTCGGCCACAGCGATTACTGAGTCTATTGACGATATCGGTCGAGTGATGAAGGCGATAGAGGTCGGAGACTTTACCCAAAGAGTAGAAGTGAATGCTCAAGGACAGTTACTCGAGCTTAAAACTACGGTCAATACTACAGCTCAGAGTACCGCCATGTTTATTGAGGATGCCGTTGACGTGATGCAAGGCGTTGAGGCTGGGGATTATAGTGTCAGAGTCTCTGTTAATGCCAAGGGTGAGTTAGATACTTTTAAACAAGTGATCAACCAGAACATCCAAAATACCGAACTGGTCATTAATGATATTGGTCAAGTGATGCAGGCTATTCAGCAGGGAGATTTTACTCAATATGTCAATGTGCCTGCACAAGGGCAATTACACACCTTAAAACTAACCATTAATCAGACAGCGGAGGGGATGGCTAGCTTTATTAAAGATGCGACATCTGTGATGCAGCAACTGGAGGCTGGTAATTATAGTGTCAGAGTTGATGTTGATGTTGCTGGAGAGCTGGCAACCTTCAAGCAAGCAATCAATCAAAATATTGAAAATACCGAGTTGGTTATCGATGACATTGGTGCTGTGATGCACTCAATTCAACAAGGAGACTTCTCTCAAGTGGTGCAAGTGTCTGCACTGGGACAACTAAATATCTTGAAAATGACGGTCAATGAGACTGCAGAGTCAATGGCATCATTTATCAAGGATGCGACCAGTGTCATGCAGAGACTAGAAGGCGGAGACTATAGTGTCAGAGTCTTGGTTAACACGGCTGGTGAACTGACTACTTTCAAAAAGGCCATCAACCAAAACATCATGAATACTCAAACTGTGATATCTGAGATCGGTTCCGTGATGCAGCAAATTCAGCAAGGTGTCTATGGCAAGCAAGTAGAGTGTGATGCTAAGGGGCAACTTGCTCAGATAAAAGACAGCGTCAATGCGGCCTCTAAGATCACAGATGATATTGTTCGTGAAATTATTCAAGTGATGGAATCACTCGCCCAAGGGGATTTTAGTCATCGGGTCTCTGTTGATGCTAAAGGTGACTTAGCTAAGCTCAAACAGAGTATTAATCTGGCAGCATCAGGCACTAACGATGTGATTAATAATATTATTCAGGTGATGAAGAAAGTAGCCGAAGGTGAGTTTGACGAGCAAGTGACAGTCGATGCCAAGGGACAGCTATTAGATCTAAAATTGGGGGTTAATGCGGCGGCAAACTCATGCGACCAGGTAGTGAAGGCAATCTCTCAAGTCATGGAGTCATTAGCACATGGTCGGCTTGATCAAAGGGTTACCATTCAAACCTTTGGTGATTTCAATCAACTCTCTGGTGCTGTTAATCAGACCTGCGAAGCAATAGAAGCCACACTCAATGAGTCGAAAGAGGTAATGGAAGCAGTTGCGCAAGGTAACTTATCCGAATCCTTTAGCATGGCAGTAGAGGGCGAATATGCTGCTTTGAAGCTGAGTATCAACCGGACTGTCGATAATCTTGTTGCTATGATCGATGAGATCCGCATCGCAGCTAATGTGGTCAATCACAAGACTCAGGAAGCTTCAGATGAGACATTCGGCCTGAATCAACAAATAGACGAGCAAGTTGCCAGCGTGGAGAGCATCGCCAGTGCCATGTCTCAGATGCAGGCATCCATTAGTAACACCTTAGATAAGGCTCATCAGTCGGCAAACATGTCCTTGCAAGCCCATAAATACGCCATCGAAGGTGAACGTGTGGTCGATAACGTGATTTTGGCGATGAATGGGATCTCTCAGTCCAGCGGTAAGATGTCAAACATCATAGGTGTTATCGATGAGATTGCATTTCAGACTAACTTACTCGCGCTCAATGCAGCGGTCGAGGCAGCTAGAGCTGGAGAGCAAGGCAGAGGTTTCGCCGTTGTCGCCGCAGAAGTCAGAGTTCTGGCCCAGCGCAGTGCTAACGCTGCCAAAGAGATATCTCATCTCATCAATGACTCAGTAGAAAAGGTCAATACCGGCGCCGAACTGGTGACTGAATCAGGACTGCTTCTTAAAGAGATTACGGTCTCGAGTGAAGGGGTGAAAAATAATGTCGATGAAGTGACATTAGCAATGAAAGAGCAGCAGAGTCAGGTGGTATATATTTCTGAGGCGATGGAAAATGTCGACAGTACAATCCAGCAGAGCGCGGCTATGTTAGAGAACTTGAATCAGAATGTAGGAGATGTCAAACAGCAAGCTATGAGTCTGCTCAATTTGATTCAGAAATTTCAGACTCAGTCTCCAGGAATGTTAAAGGCAGTTTAATTTTAGGCACTCATAAACGAGTGCCTAGGCTTTAGGTCCTGGAATTCATTTTTTAGCAAACAATCAGGTATGAGCTGGTTTTATCTGTTTTCGCTGAAGTGGATAACCTTAAATAGCTCAACTTCTATCTTGTCTGACCAATAATTTTCGGGCCAGCCACCCTTCACTTTCAGGGCATCGATAAAAGTTTTGGGGCCAGAAAAGTGCTCCCAGACCTGAGGAAGAAACACGGCTCTTAATCCATCTTCTTTAAGCACTACACCATAGTGATCCTGAGCTAAGTATTCCTCAAGCTGAGCCTGACTTCTGACGTTTAAGGGGGTAAGAGGTGAGAGCAGAGATATCTCTATCGAGACTCGACTTAACTGAGGCTGCCGCAGAGGTGAGAAGCGACTATCGTAGAAGGCACTGCTGGTGGCAAGATCCGGGATGCTGTTAGCCAGAGTTCGCTCACCTTCTATGCAGCCCATACAGCCTTTTAATTCACCATCGAGTGTCAGGGTAACGAAACAGCCTAGCTTTAACTCGATAACTGCTTCATCGGGGAGTTTACTGTGTGAAGTGGGGAGTTTATGGTGTGAAGTTAGAGGGAGCTTGGCTGCTGGGTCTGAGCCAAATGAATCGACTAAGGTGCTACGCGCCAGTGCTAACAACTGACGTTTCTCGGGTTCGGTGAGGTTAACTGATGGCAAAGCTGGCATAGCCGACCACCCGACTCTTATCACTCGCATCGCTTGTCGCACAGTCACCCGAGTTTTGATAACTCAGCTGAGTTATGTTGAGGTTATGACGCATAATCTGGAGAGAAAGCGCATTAAGTGAACGGCCTCCGCAGGCTTGCTCGGAAGATATGTCACTGTTATTGGCTAGGATTTTCTGGCAGGTTTCCCGGTCTAATTGCTTAGCTTCATCATAGGGATGAAAGTGGCTTAGATCTGAGCTGACGACAATTAAGGTTTCGTCTCCACCCCAGACTAATTCCAATAGTTCGGCCATCAGTTCAGGGGCTATGTCACCTACTAGGATGGGGAGGAGTGTAAATTCATCCAGGCAATGCTGTAGGAAGGGTAGCTCGACCTCCAGACTGTGTTCATTTTTATGCGGGATATTGGAGATAGTCACGGCATCATATGCAGCCAATTTTTCAGCGCCAGAACTGTCTATGGGCAAGTTGCCCAGAGGCGTGGAGAAATGGGTGCTTTCGGGGATGGCGCAGCCTTGCAGATAAAGGGTATGGGCGGGACCGAGTAAAACCACACGCTTAATTTTGTCTGTGATGGCACTAATGCAGGAGAAACCATGGGCTGCCACGAGCCCTGAATAGATATAACCCGCATGGGGCACGATTATCGCCTTAGGTATCATTTTAGGTGTCGAATGTTGAATTTTATGAAGTGACGCGTGACTCATATAGCTGGATAGCTCAGCGGATAGCACAATAGGATCTGCCGGATAAAACAGTCCTGCGACGGCGGGAGGGCGGATAGAACTTAGCATCTGTTACCTGGCCAGTCTTTTTAAACTAGGCTTTAAGTATAGGCCAAGGCGGACATATGCTGATGATGTCTAAATCGAGTACAAATACAGGTGAAACTAATGCGGTAGAAGCGAGTACGGTAGACACTAAGTACTGGCACCAACTGGACGACGGTAGGGTGCAATGCGATTTATGTCCCAGACATTGTCAGCTGCGTGAGGGCAAGCGTGGGGTCTGTTTCGTGCGCCAGAATATAGATAATGAGATAAAGCTTACTAGCTATGGTCGCTCCAGTGGCTTCTGTATCGATCCCATCGAGAAGAAACCTCTGAATCATTTTTATCCCGGTAGCTCTGTACTTTCCTTTGGCACCGCAGGCTGCAATCTTTGCTGTAAGTTCTGTCAGAATTGGGACATCAGTAAGTCACGTGAGTTCGATACTTTAGGCTCGAAAGCCAGTCCGGAATCATTGGCGGCAACGGCCAAGCGCATGGGCTGCAGGAGCATCGCCTTCACCTATAACGATCCGGTTATCTTCCTCGAATATGCCATTGATGTGGCTCAGGCCTGTCATGAGCAGGGGATCAACTCGGTGGCCGTTACAGCAGGCTATATCTGCCCCGAGCCCAGGGTCGAGTTTTATCGCTATATGGACGCCGCCAATGTGGATCTAAAAGGTTTTACTCAAGACTTTTATCACAAAATTTGCAGCGGAAATCTCAGCGATGTGCTCGATACCTTGCTCTACCTTAAGCATGAGACTCAAGTCTGGTTTGAGATAACCACACTCTTGATCCCCGATGAAAACGACTCAGTCAAAGAGCTGGAGCAACAAACCAAATGGATAGCCGATAATTTAGGTTATGATGTTCCACTGCATTTCAGCGCCTTTCATCCCGACTTTCATATGTTAGACAAGCCCAGAACGCCAGCATCGACACTGATGCGGGCCAGAGAAATTGCCCTGGCTCAGGGGCTCAACTATGTCTATACCGGTAATATTCATGACACAGATGGAGGCAGCAGTTACTGCCCGTCATGTCATAAACTAGTCATCAATCGCGACTGGTATGAGTTAGGCGAATATCATCTAAATCATAGCGGCAAGTGCCAATATTGCGGTACACAAATACCGGGACGTTTCGATGGGCCCTGTGAGCATTTTGGCAGAAATAGGATCCCGATTTCGATAGGATAAGCTCTGCTTTCTGTAGGAGCTGCTTTAGCTGCGAGTTAAGAGGCTCGAGGAATTAGATCTTAGGAACTTAAACCTTAGGCACTAAAAAGGGCTGTCACGATGACAGCCCTTTTTAGTGTTAGTCAAAAGTGCTTGTTCCTAGTTTCTCGCTCCTAGGAACTCGACACTTCCTTTAACCTTCTAGCTTAGCCAACTCTGCTTTCTGCTCGGTTAGCTTTTCGATATCACGTTGATATCCGACTTGCTTAGCACGTTCTTTCTCAATCACGACTGCAGGGGCTTTAGCCACGAAACCTTGGTTAGAGAGCTTACCTTCGATGCGCTTAAACTCACCGGCAGCCTTCTCGAGCAGCTTGTCGATACGCGCGACTTCTTTAGCTACATCGATAAGACCCGCCATAGGGATAAGCAGCTCCATATCACCAATCAACTGAGTGGTAGACATAGGTGCAGTCTCGTCGTCGCTGAGGATAGTCATAGACTCAAGCTTAGCCAAGGTCTTGAAGAAGGTTTGGTTCTCTTCCAGACGAGCCTTATCTTGCTCGCTAACACCGCGTAATAGGGCGTTAAGCGGCTTAGACGGGGCAATGTTCAGCTCGGCGCGGATGTTACGTACCGCAGTGATGACCTGCTTAACCCACTCGAGGTCTTCCATCGCCTGAGCATCAACTTTATTGGCTTGATATTCAGGGAACTGCGCCAACATCAGAGTATCGCCGGTAACGCCAGCCAGAGGCTGTACGCGCTTCCAGATAGTCTCTGTGATATAAGGCATTATAGGATGCATCAGACGTTGCATCGCCTCTAGCACTGTCACTAGAGTATGGCGAGTGCCACGCTTTTGAGCTTCGGTGCCAGTCTGCATCACAGGCTTAGTTAGCTCTAAGTACCAGTCACAGAACTGGTTCCAGGTGAACTCATAGATGGTATTTGCCGCAAGGTCGAAACGATAGCTCTCCATGTGCTCGTCATAGGCTTTAACTGTCTGGTTAAACAGGCCTATGATCCAGCGATCTGCAAGAGAAAGTTCCATTTCGCCTGGCTTGCCGTCAGTTAGAATCTGACCGCAATCTAATGGCTCGCCTGCGACATTGCTGTCTTGATCTTCTGACTGCACTTCTGTGTTCATTAACACATAGCGTGAGGCGTTCCAAATCTTGTTACAGAAGCTGCGGTAACCGTCGAGACGTTTCATGTCCCAGCTGATATCACGGCCTGTGGATGCCATAGATGCTAGAGTGAAACGCAGGGCGTCGGTACCGTGTGCTTCAATGCCATCGGCAAATTCTTTACGTGTGCTCTTCTCGATTTTTGCAGCAAGTTTTGGCTGCATCAAGTTAGCGGTACGCTTGGTCACCAGTGACTCGAGGTCGATACCGTCGATCATATCTAACGGGTCAAGTACGTTGCCCTTAGACTTAGACATCTTATTACCGACTTCGTCACGAATGAGTCCGGTCACGTAAACGGTCTTAAAGGGAACCTGTGGCTTGCCGTTTTCATCTTTGATGAAGTGCATGGTCATCATGATCATGCGGGCAACCCAGAAGAAGATGATGTCGAAGCCAGTGACTAATACATCGGTTGGGTGGAAAGCTTTAAGCTCTTCGGTGTTCTTCGGCCAGCCAAGGGTCGAGAAGGTCCAAAGTGCCGAGCTAAACCAGGTATCGAGTACATCGTTGTCTTGGCGTAACACGACCGAGTCGTCAAGCTTATGCTTAGCACGTACTTCGGCTTCGTCGCGGCCAACATAGACCTTACCCGCTTCGTCGTACCAGGCCGGGATTCTGTGTCCCCACCAAAGTTGGCGTGAGATACACCAATCGTTAATATCGCGCATCCAAGAGTTGTACATGTTCTCGTACTGCTGCGGCACGAACTTGATGTCGCCATTATCGACCGCTTCCATGGCAGTTTTCGCCATAGGGGCAACAGAGACATACCATTGATCGGTAAGTAGTGGCTCGATAACTACGCCGGAGCGATCGCCATAAGGCACTTTCAGTCCGTGCGGATCTATCTTACCCAGTAGTCCAAGGGTGTCGAATTCTGCGATGATGGCAGTTCGTGCCTTGAAACGATCCAGACCTGCATAACGCTCGGGCAGGCTGTTATCTAATTCGGTATTGCTGGTGCCATCTGTGTTAACCACTTCGGCTGAGCTACGGATAGCCGCATCGAAAGTTAAGATGTTGTACATAGGTAGGTTATGACGCTTACCGACTTCGTAATCGTTAAAGTCGTGAGCTGGAGTTATCTTCACACAACCTGTACCGAATTCGATGTCGACATAATCATCGGCAACGATAGGAATAAGACGGTTAACGATTGGCAGCAGGATAAACTTGCCGATCAAGGATGCATAACGCTCATCATCGGGATGAACCGCAACCGCGCTATCACCTAGCATGGTTTCGGGACGAGTCGTCGCCACTTCTAAATAGTCTTTGCCATCGGCAGTCAATGCGCCATCGGCCAGCGGGTAGCGGAAATGCCACATGCTGCCTTGTTTCTCTTTATTCTCTACTTCGAGATCTGAGATCGCCGTGTGAAGAGCCGGATCCCAGTTAACCAGGCGCTTACCACGGTAGATGAGGTCATCTTCATAAAGACGGACAAAGACCTCTTGTACCGCTTCAGACATGCCTTCGTCCATGGTGAAACGCTCGCGATCCCAATCCACTGAAGCGCCGAGGCGACGTAGCTGCTTAGTGATGGTACCACCGGACTCTTTCTTCCAGTCCCAGATCTTGTCGATAAACTTATCGCGGCCAAGATCGTGACGTGTCTTGCCTTCTTCGGCTGCCAATTTACGCTCAACCAGCATCTGAGTCGCAATACCCGCATGATCTGTACCTACCTGCCAAAGGGTGTTTTTACCCTTCATACGCTGATAACGAGTCAGAGTATCCATAATGGTATCTTGGAAGGCGTGACCCATATGCAGACTACCCGTCACATTTGGTGGCGGGATCATGATGCAATAGTTGCCTTTGGACTCGTCGCCATGTGGCTTGAAGTAACCTTTCTCTTCCCAGCTTTGGTAAAGAGACTGTTCTATAGACTGCGGGTTATATGTTTTTTCCATGGGAGCTAGTTTTTCTCAAACAAAATTAAGTGGTTGTTTCGCTAAGTCCTGAGTGCTCAATGTCACTCCAAGGCTCTTATACTGACGGTAACGATCGCGTGCGATCGTCTTATGCCCAGCATCATTGGCAACGAAATCGATAATCTGGCCAAAGTTTACCGCAAATGAGGGTACTTGGTCTGCAAGATTAATCAGAAGATGACGATTTTTATTGGGCCCTAAGGTGTCGAAACCGATTTCCACAGGCGCACCTGTGACCGGGCCTTCACCTTTGAGGTTATGGGGCACAAAAGAATTTGGCTCAAATTGCCATAACAATTCATCGACAGCATAAGCCTGTTCTCTATCCTGAGTATGGACATAAACTAGTTGCTGATTAACGTATGCATTCTGTGCAAGTTCACAGGCTAATCTGTGTACCTGCTGCGTCGCCTCGGTGGGGCTATTGGCCTCATCAGGCATCACGTAAAATAGGGCATTTGGCATAGTAGGCTTAGTCTTGGCTTTCAGTTTTAGTGAATAGGCTTGATTTACTGTCGAAGCAAGGGATTTTACACCAAAACCTATGCTTTAAACCAGAGTGGAGGCTAGTGTTCAGCTTCTTTTTTGTCGATTTTAACTTCTATCATATCAATACAGCACCATATCCTTATGCAGCGGATGTGCAGTAACGACAAAGTGAAGCCGCTAGTGGTCTGGCAACAACTTTGAGCGGGATTAAGTTTTGAGTTAAATGGTTATTCATCCACTTTGGACATTATATTTTCAAATGTGCCGTCGTTTTTCATTTCAACCAGGGCTTTTGAGAAGAGTAAGGCTAGTCGTTGGCCCGTTTTATCTGATTGAAATGCGTAATAGACATTTTGGCGGGACAATGGTTGTTCAGAGTCGTAACTAATATTGTTCTTGCCGCTTTGTTCTATTGCTTTGAGCCCAGATTTTTCTTCAACGACAAAAACATCAATATGGCCTGCATCTAGCATTATTATGTTATTAATATCACTTGGGGCAGTACTAGTGGTGAAGGATAAATTTGCAGTTATTTCTTTTGAATATGGGTATCCGAGAGTCATTCCAATATGCTTCCCGGTAAGGTCAGTAATCGATTTGACCAGAGGTTGACCCTGTTTAGTAAAACCAAAATCTTTTTTGATATAAATTGATTCTGATTTGGATATTTTATGGGTAACCATGACATCCAGAGCTGGAAAAAAGCCATGGAGTATATTTTCAGCGAAATAGGTGGTGATTCTTTTAGGTGGTAATACTTTTATAGTGATTTTTATTTTACTACGCTTAGCAATTTCTTTAGTTAACTCAATAAATATCCCGTTGTCTTTATCTTCTACCATTAATGGGATTGGAAATGTTCCAATCAAATAGGTTTCATCTGCAGCGACACTAACACCTGTGAAAAATAAGAAAAAAATAAGTAGGGATTGAATATTTTTTTTCATGGGAATCACTTAGCTACAATAATTTTTTTGTAGAAAATAGGGTCAGTGTATACTGAAGCCTAGTACATGCTGGAGGAACAATATAATAAATAATTCGAATGGGTTTGTTCTAACACTTAGCTGTAATGACTCCTTACGCGGCTCAGTTTCTAGGTTTGTGGGCTGGTCAAAAGTAGTTACAAATTGGGGCTGAAAATTGAGTCAGAGTAAAACTTTTTCAAACCTAACGGCTTGGATTTTTTGGAAAGTGCTTGATTGGTGGCAAGGTGCGGGCAAGGGGGGCCTAGCTAATTAATCTGTATTCGAAGTTATGACCCCGTTACTATGAAGTCGACTAGCAAGATAACTCTGCTTGTGAATAACTCGGTGTAGATGCGGCTGCGAGCTTAGGTTTCAGGGTGAGGTATCACCTAGTAGTACTCTTCGAACGAGAGGTGTGGATGCCGAACTGGCCGTTAAACACTAAGTTGTTGGAAACCGCAGAGCGGCTATGGATGGCTTCACAGAGTCTTGCAGACCCTTGTCAAAGTAAATAGTGCATATGCCTCGCCGGGCAGTCGGTAAGTCGCTATGAAGGTAAGATCTTCAAACCAACTACCAACGATCCATAGAGAAAATGTAACCAGCCTTCATCCGTAGGGAACCTATTTTTCATTCTGAAAACACCTAGGTTACTCAAGCTCAAGTAAGGAGATGACCCATTTTTGCAGTGGGTCATCATTGTAGCGAGGGTGCCAAGCTGCAATCACATTGAAACTATCAGGTGATTGCTCTAAAGGAATGGTCACGATATCCAGGCCTTTGATGGCCCTGGAAGGTAAAAAGGCGATGGAGTCGGTTGTTTCAAGATACATAGGCACAATAGAGAAGCAGGGAGCTGACACGACAATATTTCTCTTTAAGCCAAATTGCGAAAACCAATCATCAATTGAGCCTTTAAAATTTGGCCGTGATGGCGAAGCGATAATCGTTGGGTAACTTGCGATTTCAGCTAAAGTTGGCGTCGTTTGTGACATCTTTTGTGAAATAGTTGAACTCGCAGATGCCACACAAACATGGTGCTCTTCAAATAATTTAATCATGGGGTAGCTGTCTGGAATGTGCTCAGGGCATGCGATAGCCAAGTTCACTTTACCGCTCACCATCAGTTCATGCAGCTTATCGATTTCAAAATCTCTGACAATCAATTTCAAATTCGGCGATTGTTTTCTTAGTTTCGCAATCAATACAGGTAGCACTATTTGTTGTGCATAGTCGGTGGCTGAAATAACAAAAGTGCCACTGGCCTTTTCGGGGGAGAAGGTGTTCGGTGACAACAGCAACTTGAAATCAAGCAGCAGTTTATCGACACCTATCGATAACTCTTTAGCGAATGGTGTCGGCACAAATCCATTGGTTTTTCTAACAAACAATCTGTCATCAAACACGTCTCGTAGCTTTTTTAAATGCTCACTAACCGCTTGCTGAGTCAAACCGAGTTGGTGCGCAGCTTTAGAAGCATTTTCTTCGCGTATTAAGGCTTGAAAAACCCTCAACTGTTTTATGTCTAATCGATCTAGCTTACTCACTATGACTTCCTCCAATATCAAGCTCTTACTTCAACCTAACACATAACCAAAAAACCTTGTATCACTAACAAATAATGTTTGTTTCTATTTGTTCATTGCGGTTGTTAAGCTTCTTGCATCAAGTTAATTCAACGATTGGAGATAAAAATGAAGACAGTAATTTTAATTGGTGCACTAGGTAAAATGGGTCAGGCCGCGTTAACAGGGCTAGGTAGGCACAAGGTTATTACGGCTGGCCGCTCAGGGGATGTCGATCACCTTGTTGATATTACCGATGAACAATCTATTGAAGCGCTCTATGAGAAAGTGGGGCACTTCGATGCTGTGGTCAATACGGTTGGTTTTTGTGAGTATGCCAATTTTACCGAGATGACAGAAGTTCAATGGATGACAACGGTCATGAGTAAAATGATGGGGCAAATTAATCTAGTTCGTATTGGTCAGAAGTACATTACAGATGGGGGTTCATTTACCTTAATCAGCGGTATTTTGAATGTTAAACCTATTCCATACGCCATTGCGGATGCGACAACAAGTGGTGCGATTGACACTTTTGTAAAATGCGTTGCACTTGAAATGCCAAGAAGTACCCGAATCAATGTGGTTAATCCTACCGTCCTTGAAGAGGCCTGGGATGTTTATGGTGAGATGATGCCAGGATTTGAGCCTGTCTCAGGAAAGCGAGTGGGCAAAGCATTTGAACGTTCTGTTGATGGATTCCTTACCGGTGAAGTTATTTTTGTGGATGCTTAGTGATAAGTGTCACATGCTAAAATATTGATGATTTTTCTAAAAGCCAGTAGCTAAACGCTACTGGCTTTTTCATTATGTACTTGGTTAGGTCCTTTCATTCCAAGCTAGAGCTTCTTATATAAAGAAAGGTCAATGGATTATCCTTAATCGATATATCCCGGCTTCAGAGAGGACACATTCATCTTGTCCTACTTGGCTGTTGGGTGATTCAGTATATCTGTTGTTGGTAAAAGCGCGATGGAAGTCCCAGTAGCCTTCTGAGTTTTCCACCCATTCGGGGTATTTCTTGCCGCCTAACTCAATGGTCATTGGACCTTTTCTCAGTTTTTCCATAAGACTTCTCCTATTCACCCTTTTATCAAGGGCCTTGTCACAGTAAATGAATGCATAACAATCTTGAAGATATCGAAGTGGAGCAATGAACCTTTTAACCTTGAGAAGGCATAACATAAGGATTAATAATGAAGGTTCGATATTGATAGGTCTTGATTACAGCCGAGCTGGCTCTAGGTTGAATCCTTTATAAAGCCAGAATTTAAAGATAGGACATTCTGATCACTTTTACCCTAAGTATTTTCACTGAAAAGTGGGCGATATATATCGACTAAACTCAATATATGAACCCAAGTCAGCCAAATTTATATGTCCTCTACGATGGTGCCTGTCCCCGATGCATCAAGGATAGAGATAATTATTCACGTATCGCGGGAGGCCATGCCGATGGGGTCAACTGGTTCGATATTACAGATCAGGACGAGAAGTTAAAGGCTTGGGGGATTGAACCGTTCAAGGCGCTAACCGAACTACATGTGATCATTGGTGAATGCGAAAATGTAAAGAAACCTAGAGTCGTATCTGAGCTTGATGCCTACATAGTCTTGATGCAACGGGTGCCGATACTGAAACCATTGGCTTGGTTGATGGGGCTAAAGTTAGTGCGTCCGCTATTATCAAACCTATATCACAAGGCTGTCTACAGGCGACTTAAATGTGAAGGAAGGTTATAGATGGCGATTACACTGGTCCATTATGTCTGATTGCATGTCATGAATGTTATTGAGCTTTATCGTATAAGCGCTTACCGGCGGCTTAATTGCGAAGGGAGATTATAGATGGCGATTGCACTGACCCATATTGCTTTACACGTCATGGACCTTGAAGCCTGTGTCGACTTTTACTCTTCTTACGCTGGCATGAGTGTCATTCATGAACGCCCCTGCGGTAATAGCCATGAACGGCCAAGCGGAGAAAAGCGTATTGTTTGGCTTTGTGAGCCGGGACAGGAATCGCAGTTTATTATTGTGGTGCTTCCCGGAGGATGTGGCCATAAACAGCAGATGAACGACTTTTCCCACTTAGGTTTTGCTCTGGAGAGTAAAGAAGCCGTGGATAGGGTGGCCAAACGCGCCGAGGAAGAGGGGATTTTGGTTTGGGGGGTACGGAACGATAAATACCCTGCGGGATATTATTGCGGCGTCAGAGATCCCGATGGCAACTTTATCGAGTTCAGCTATGGTCAGCCACTGGGGCCTGGAGCCCCAGAACTCATCAAGTGAGAGTCGCTCCATGAGGCCACTCTCACATCTTGTGCATAAATTTACTGACTTTCACTCAAGGCAATTTTTGCACTTAAACCCACGAGTATAAGACCTGAGCCTCCCTCTATACCTCTGGAATACTTTGCAGCTTTTGGGCTACTAAATAGTATGCTGCCTAAGAAGGAATAGACTAAATTACAGCCTGTAGCCAGAGCGCTGAACAATAGCCCTAAAATCATCAACTCTTTAGTGGCTGATTGAGAAGATATATCAATAAATTGTGGTAAGAAAGCCAGGTAAAACATGGCCACTTTAGGGTTTAGTACGCTAACGACAACCCCTTGTGTAAACACATTTCTAACACTCGTAACTCGAGACTCAGTGTCATTATTGGCAACCAGTTTAGATTGACCTTTGTAACAGTTTATTAGCGAGGTGATTCCCAAATATAGTAGATAGGCCGCGCCTAAGTACTTAACCACACTGAACAGGAAGGCAGAGCTTAGTATTAGCGCCGATAAGCCAAATACCGCGGCTAAAGTATGTACCAAATAGCCAGCACCTAGCCCTAGAGATGCCGCAATCCCCGATTTTAATTTACCCTTCATGGTATTAGATACTATGTACACCACATCAGGCCCGGGGATCAGATTGATGGATAGAGATGCAATGACAAACATTAAGATTGTGCTTAATTCCATATGTACTCCTTGAATTGCTCATCTAAATTTAACCCATATTAGGTTTGCATCTTTTACCTGTATTTTTAGTGTGTGTATATTTTTTTTCAAATTTGTACAAAATTAAAGCTCGAAGGAGCAATCGTCCCTAGATACGGTTAAACAGAGTTCCGTCATGGCTGTGTTGTTGACAAAACGCGATAAAGTCATCGATGAAGGCCTTGCTTAGGCGAGATAGGTGTTTACGGCTTGGGTAGAGTAAGTGTAGATCGATAAGAGGCAAGGGAAAGTCGGTCAACACCTCTACCAGCTCCCCGGAATCGATCAAAGAATTTGCCAGCATAGGGGGGAGCTCACCCAGCATGTTGCCCGTGCGGATGGATGAAAGAATATGGGCATAATCATTGGACAAAAACTTAGGCTTAATCGACTGACAGTGCTCGCCCAGTTGCCATATCACTTCACTGTCTCGAGATATCCAGGCAGCAATAGGAAGAGTAGCCAATTCTGATGGATGCTTAGGCATACCGTAGCGATTGATAAACTTTTGGCTACTGACAATTACATGCCTAAATTGTCCCAAATGCCTGGCTATTGCGGACTCATAATTAAGCTTACCAATCCTGATAAGAATATCGATATCATCTTCGATAAAATCGACTTTCTTCACTGAACTGAACACTTCTAGCTGTATGTCGGGATAGGCTTCATTGAAGGCATGAAACATGTCATCTAGTACGTAGAGCGCCGGAGGAATCGAGATCCTCAGCTTTCCTTTGTATTCTTCCTGTTGCTCATTCATGGCTTGTTTAGCTGCAAAAATTTCATCTAGCCCCACGCAGGCTCTTTGATAAAGAACTTTACCTGATGGGGTCAAGGTCAATTTTCGCGTCGTGCGAACGAGTAGACTTTGCTGCAATTGTGCCTCGAGCTCACTGACTCGACGGCTGATCGTTGCAACTGGAATATTCATTGCCCTTGAGGCCCCTGAGAAGCTGCCTTGCTGAACCACATGTACGAAAATGTTCAATGAGTTGAGATCCATGACTGATTAGCACCTTGATATTTAGCTGTGAAATAAGGTTAATCGGATGATGGTTTCTAGATTACCACTATAAATGGAAAAGTAATTCATGAAATGGTCTCTAATTTTAGGTTAATCGACTCGTTATAGTTGTCCTATCAACAAACATTAACTCCATAGGAAATGCTTTATGAAAGCAATTATAGCAACGCAAGCCGGTGGTCCAGAAGTACTAGAAATTCGTGAGATGAGTGAGCCCGTGACTGCCCAAGGTGAAGTTAAAATACGAGTGAAAGCATTTGGATTGAATAAGGCGGAAACCTATTATCGTAACGGAGCATTTGGCACCATCAACCCAGAATTTTCTCCAGGTATCGAGGCCGCTGGAGTGGTGTTGGAGGACCCAAGTAATACCTTCAGAATAGGTGATAAGGTGGTAACTGCCATGGGCGGAATGATGTTTGCCCGCCACGGTGGGTATGCCGAAATCATCACAGTGAATAAAAGCAATGTGCAAGTCATCAATAGTGATGTGGACTTTGTGTTACTGGCGGCGTTGCCACAAGCCTATTTAACAGTATGGGGAGCGCTGGATAGAACTTTGAATATACGAACGGGTGAAACCTTGCTTATACGTGGGGCGACATCTTCTCTTGGGCTTGCCGGATTAACCTATGCCAAGGCGCGAGGCTTGAGCGTGATAGCGACCACGAGGCAGGAGAGCAATGTCGAACGTCTGAAATCACTGGGGGCAGATCATGTGCTGATCGATGATGGAGAGGTTTCAGCAGCTGTGCGGACTCTTTATCCTAAGGGAGTGGATAAGGCCTTAGAAGTGGTTGGGGCATCGACCGTCATCGATACCATGAAGGCATTGAGGCCCTGGGGAGAAGTGACAGTTGTGGGTTTACTGGGAGGCGCACCTGTAATTGAGAGCTTTGGTTTGATGAGTGATTTACCCAGCTCGATAAAACTGAGTTTCTTCCAGAGTGGTATGTTGGGGAGCGAGGCTCTGCCTCTGAATGCATCACCATTGAATTGGATCGCTGAGCAAGTGGCACAGGGGAGTATGCCCAATATCACATCGGAGGTCTTCGATTTCGATGATATTCGCCAAGCCCATACCTTAATGGACGAAAATAAAGCAATCGGGAAAATTGTAGTGAAGACTAATTCGAACTAATCAACGGTCTTGGGCTTCCTTTTTCTTTGGGTATTAGGATCGGGTCGATTTAGTCTAGATCATAGGCTACAAGAATCCGAACAGATATAAAACGAGTGAAACAGGGAGCTGAGGATTTATACTCATCTCCCTATATCAGGGCGGGACAGAGCCAAATAAAAAGGGCGAAGAGATAATTCTTCGCCCTTTCGGCTTAACTTTTCAAATGTGTGTTATTCCCCTTGAGGAACACCCGCTCGGTTGATCAGGAACTGAGTCAATAGCGGTACCGGACGTCCGGTAGAGCCCTTGTTCGCGCCACTGTTCCAAGCGGTACCGGCAACATCTAAGTGTGCCCAGTTGTACTTCTTGGTGAAGCGAGACAGGAAGCAAGCTGCCGTGATGGCACCAGCGGGACGACCACCAAGGTTAGTCATATCGGCAAATGGGCTTTCAAGATGCTCTTGATACACATCCCATAATGGTAAGCGCCATGCGCGATCGCCACTCTGCTCACCAGCATTTAATAGCTCGTGTGCCAGTGGATTATGACCAGAGAAAAGACCCGAAGCGTGTTTACCCAGTGCGATAACACAGGCACCCGTCAGAGTTGCAGTATCGACAACTAGCTCAGGGTCGAAGCGCTCAACGTAGGTCAATACATCACACAATACCAGGCGACCTTCTGCATCTGTGTTTAACACTTCGACAGTTTGTCCCGACATAGTGGTGAGGATATCACCTGGGCGGTAAGCATTGCTCGATGGCATGTTTTCACAGCCAGCAAGAATACCGATCACATTGATTTTAAGATTCAGGTCACAAAGGGCTTTCATTGCACCGATAACACCGGCGGCTCCGCCCATGTCGTACTTCATTTCATCCATGGCTTCGCCAGGCTTAAGTGAAATACCACCAGAGTCGAATGTCAGACCTTTACCAATAAGAACAATCGGCTTCTGAGTGCTGTCGACTGCGCCCTTGTACTCCATCACAGTCATGATGGATTCGTTGACACTGCCACGGCCCACTGCAAGGTACGAGTTCATGCCCAACTTGGCCATTTGCTCTTCACCTAAGGTGGTCACAGTTAGCTCTTCACAGACTTCACCCATTTGGCGAGCTTGTGATGCTAGATAGGCTGGATTACAGATGTTAGGCGGCATGTTGGCAACATCACGACAAAGATGCATACCGGCTGACACGGCCATACCGTGTTCGATTGCGCGCTCACCCACGGCCAGTTCACGGCGTGTAGGTACATTGAAGACTAGCTTACGTAGCGGACGGCGAGTCTCACCCTTATTGGTCTTCAATACATCGAAGTTGTATAGGCTGTTCTGTGTAGTTTCAACGGCTTCACGAACTTTCCAGTAAGTATCACGGCCCTTCACGTGCAGTTCAGTTAGGAAGCAAACGGCTTCCATTGAACCAGTTTCGTTAAGCGTAGTGATGGTTTTGTTGATGATCTGCTTGTATTGACGCTCATCGAGCTCGCGTTCTTTACCACAGCCAACCAAAAGCACACGTTCACTGAGAACATTAGGCACATGATGTAAAAGAAGCATCTGCCCTGGCTTGCCTTCGAGATCCCCACGACGAAGTAAGTTGCTAATGTAGCCCTCACTAATTTTATCAAGCTGCTCAGCAATACCCGATAGGCGCCTTGGTTCATATACGCCAACCACTATACAGGCTGAACGCTGTTTTTCCGGACTACCGCTCTTAACGCTAAACTCCATGAGCTCTCCTAGATTCTTAAAGACAAATTTTATTATTTATTAGATAATGTCTGCTTGTGCCCCAAAACGGGCCTAAATTTGGTACATCAAAGTTTATTTTTTTAGGTGTTTTCATACCATATTTAGTTAATGGCTGGTTACAAAACTACCAAAAGTAGACAGTCTACATGAAAGTTAACCTGATACCAGCATAATTATAAGTTTAGGGACCGGATCCAGCCTGTGATTGTATTTAGATATTTGATTAGAGAAGTTTTCAAGGCACAAATAGCCGTTCTTACAGTACTTTTAGCTATTTTTATAAGCCAACATTTTGTTCGTGTACTCGCAGATGCATCTGACGGAGAATTTCCTGCTTCGTTAGTCATGACATTATTGGGTCTTAATTTACCTTATCTGGCAGTTTTGGTGATACCGCTGAGTTTATTTCTCGGTATTTTAATGGCTCATGGCCGAATGTATGCCGACAGTGAAATGGTTATTCTTCACGGCGTGGGAGTGAGTGAGTGGTACATCACTCGAGTGACCCTGTTGTTGGCCGTAGGCAATATGATTTTTACCGGTATGCTGTCGATTTATGTGACACCTTGGGCCGAAGAGAAGCAGAATCAGGTACTCGAGCATGCTCAGTCAGAAGCGGGGCTGGCAGCCATCACTCAGGGACGTTTTCAAACCAGTCCCAATGGCAGAGCCGTGCTTTTTGTCGAACGAATTGGTCGCAATAACGAGCTGAAAAAGGTGTTCGTAGCACAACTACCAGACCCAGATGATGAATCAGGTATCAGTAATATCGTCGTTGCCGAAGGTGGTAAGGTCATCGAGGATGAGACTGGTGGTCAGCGCTTGCAACTGAGTGACGGTGTGCAATACCAAGCGACGCCTAAGCAAGTGGATTTTCAGATCATCGAGTTCGGCAGCTACCAGATGCAGATCAAGGAGCAACCGGTCGATGAACGCCGTCGTAAGCTCTCCGCCATGCCTATTAAAGAGCTGATGGATATAGAGGGACCCGCGGCAACGGCTGAATTTCATTGGCGTCTGGCCATTCCTTTAGCTATCCCCTTAATGACCCTTATTGCCGTGCCTATGGCCAGGGTTAATGTGCGTCAGGGCAAGTTCGCCAAGATGTTCCCGGCAATTCTACTCTATCTGGGGTATTTTGGTCTGATGATTGCTGGGCGTAAAGCGCTGGAAGACGGCGTGATACCTGAGTATCTGGGGATGTGGTGGATACATGCATCCGCCCTCTTCATGGGGATACTGCTCTTAGGCAAAGAGCGTCCTTCCGGTGTTAAACTGAGCGGGATATTTAAGCGCAAGAGGGTCAGTGCGTGAAAATATTAGATTTATATATCGCCAGAACTTTAGTCAGCAGCTCGGCCCTGTGTCTGCTTATTCTCACCGGTCTGTCTGGCATTATAAAATGGGTGGATCAACTTCGTGTCGTAGGTCGTGGTAGCTATACCATGCTAGATGCAGGCATCTATGTGCTGTTTCTTATTCCTCGTGATATCGAGATGTTCTTCCCTATGGCGGTATTACTCGGTGCTTTGATCGGTATGGGTATGCTGGCGTCGGGGTCGGAACTCGTGGTGATGCAGTCTTCTGGCTTGTCTCGCTTTCAAATCACCCTGTCGGCAATGAAGACTGCCGTGCCACTCATGCTGATGATTATGGTGCTCGGTGAGTGGGGAGCGCCGGCGGCGGAAAGGCGCGCTAATGAACTGCAAGCATTCAAGGTATCCGGTGGCAGTCTGATCAAATCGAGTCGTGGGATCTGGGCAAAAGATGGTGATCTGTTCGTCAATATCGGCGAAGTGGAAAATATTAACAGCCTGCGCAATATTACCTTGTATGAGTTTGATAGCACCTTGACCTTAGTGAAGACAATACATGCCGAGCGCGGCGTATACTCAAATGATCACTGGCGTCTTATCGATGTCAGGCAAACAGATTTGACCAAGGACAAGGTGACACTGACCGACCTGACCCTGTATCGCTGGGATTCGACACTGACACCAGATAAGTTGAGTGTCGTCTCGGTCAAGCCCGAATCACTCTCTATTCAAGGTTTGATGGGCTACTTGGACTATCTTAAGTTGAACAATCAAGATTCTGGCCGTTATGAGTTGGCGTTGTGGCGTAAAGTTATGCAGCCCGTCACCGTTGCTGTGATGATGTTGGTGGCGCTCTCATTCGTGTTTGGTCCCTTGAGAACCGTGACCATGGGCGCTCGGGTGTTGTTGGGGGTTATTGCCGGTTTTACCTTCTATATCAGCAGTGAAATCTTCGGACCTCTGACTCTGGTCTATGGCTTGCCTGCCTTCCTCGGCGCCGTGATGCCGGCAGTGATATTCAGTAGCGTAGCGATTTATTTTATTAGAAAATAAATACCAGAATAGTCTTAAGCTATAAGTTGTTAGCCATAAGAGATGGCCCCCTAAAAACATGACACCTTATGTAAACGGTAAGGTGTCATTAAAAAAAACTGCGTAAAACCTCTATTTCAAAATCCACATTCTAAAATCAAAAACTCCCCTATGACATCCGTATCTTAGTCAGCTAATCAGCTAATTCTCTATTGCTCTATTGCCTTTGGGGCTCATTCAATTTAACTCCCGTTACAGGTTGGCTATAGCCATGACAAGCCCAAGTATTTGCGTGCGCTATATTTGTGCGAGGTCCGAATATTCGCACTCGTTTGGTGCATTTGTATTCGATGGTATTTGCCTGGATTTTATTAACTCATTAAAAGTTAATGGTTTGTTGACTTGGCCTGATGATTGAATAGTTAAAACTAGAAATAAATAACCAAAATACCTTGGAGGTCAGAATGAAACTGGTCAGCGCTATCATTAAACCGTTCAAATTGGACGATGTCCGCGAAGCAATTGCTGGTGTGGGTATAGAGGGGATGACAGTTACTGAAGTTAAAGGTTTCGGTCGTCAAAAAGGGCATACCGAGCTGTATCGAGGCGCCGAGTATCAGGTGGACTTCCTCCCTAAGGTTAAATTAGACATTGCGACCAAGGCCGAGAATCTTGAGTTGTTAATTGAATCGATTACCAATGCTGCCCGTACCGGCAAGATTGGAGATGGCAAAATTTTTGTCACCGACCTAGAACAGGTTATCCGTATCCGTACGGGCGAGACCGATAGCGAAGCATTATAAGGGAGAAGCGTGATGGAAGATTTAGCCAAATTAGGGGTGACAGTTTCTGAATTAAGGTTCGCTCTGGATACCTTTTATTTCTTGATTTCTGGTGCGTTAGTCATGTGGATGGCGGCCGGTTTTGCCATGCTGGAGGCCGGACTCGTACGCTCCAAAAACACCACAGAAATTCTCACCAAGAATGTGTGTCTGTATTCGATTGCCTGCGTGATGTATCTGATCGTGGGATATAACATCATGTATGTCGATAACGGTGAAGGTGGCTGGTTACCTTCTATCGGTACATTTATTGGCAGTCAAGCCGATGATGCAGATCATGCACTCGAGTCTGATTTCTTCTTTCAGGTGGTGTTTGTCGCTACCGCTATGTCCATCGTTTCCGGTGCGGTTGCCGAGCGCATGAAACTATGGGCTTTCTTAGCTTTCTCTGTCGTAATGACAGCCTTTATTTATCCAGTTGAGGGTTATTGGACCTGGGGCGGTGGCTTCCTGTCTGAGGCTGGATTTGTCGATTTCGCCGGCAGTGGTATCGTTCATATGGCTGGTGCGGCTGCAGCGATTGCCGGCGTTCTTTTGTTGGGTGCCCGTAAGGGGAAATATGGGCCAAATGGCCAAATCAACCCAATCCCGGGGTCAAACTTACCTATGGCGACTCTGGGTATGTTTATACTGTGGATGGGATGGTTTGGCTTTAACGGTGGCTCACAGTTACTGTTATCCGATACAGAAAACGCAACCGCGGTGGCTAAAATTTTCCTTAATACCAATTCTGCGGCGGCATTTGGCGCAGTGTCGGCACTCGTCGTCTGTAAGATGGTGTGGGGAAAGGCAGATCTGACCATGATACTCAATGGCGCATTAGCTGGACTCGTGGCTATTACTGCCGATCCCTTATCACCTTCAATTTCCTTTGCGGCCGTGATAGGCCTGATTGCCGGTGGTCTGGTCATTTTCTCCATTGTGGCGTTAGACAGGCTTAAGATTGATGATCCCGTGGGTGCTATTTCGGTTCACGGTGTGGCGGGTTTCTTCGGTCTGATGTTCGTGCCGCTGTCTAACGCCGATGCGACTGTCTTAGGTCAACTCTATGGGGCTGGCGTTATCTTTGCCTGGGTATTCTCAGCCTCTTTTGTAGTCTGGTATGTGCTTAAGTTGACCATGGGATCCGTGTTACCGAAGAGGACGAGTATAAGGGGATGGATGCAGCAGATTGTGGCATAGATGCCTACCCTGAGTTCGTGTCAGTCAAGAGTGCTCGTTAAAATAGGCAAGAGCTTATACTTGTAAGGCGCAGCTATTCACCAATCAAACAGGGCATTATGCCCTGTTTTTTTGTATCATGAAGAGAAGACCTATGTGCTTTAAACATGAACGGGGCAGCCAGAGATGAGATTTTTCAAGACGCTTGGTAAGACGAGTTTAGCTTTCTTCACCTTAGGCGTACTATGCTTGTCGGCGCTAAGCTATGCCGGACAAGTCGTGGTCCGCAAGTCCAGCGAGCCATTTGATGCCTTTGCCGTGAGAGATCAGGTTTTACGGGATCATCAATGGCAAGAAGCCCTCAGAATGCAGCAACAGATCCAGATCTTACAAGCCCTTCCCACAGGATGTATCTTACTGGCTAGACCCTACGCCTATTATTCCTGCCATGGCTTATTTTATCGGCCTTATCAGTATCAGAATCGGGATGTCTATATTCAGGTGGATGCGGTTGGCGATCAGGCTGACCCTGTTATCAAGTGATCTTGCTGCTAAAACAACGGACTTGTTAACTTTTTGTAACTTTTATTTTCTGCGTGTTTTTTCATCATGACGTAAGCTACACCAAGGATATCGAAACTTAAGGCTTGAGACCTATGGTGAAAATCCCGTCCGCAATTATTGTACTACTGCTCCTCCAGGCCTGCACTGCTAGCCCTGAGCCGAAACACATCAGTAATATCAGCCAATATTTCTATGATGAACACTTCGATATGGTCACTGGATTACCCCCGCCGAAAGCCTGTTACGCCTTCCCGACTCGGCGAAGAGTGAGGTGTACAGGCAATTTAGGCGGGCCACAACATTAAGTAATAACGACATCTTGCCCCATGAGTGGTTAGCCAATTATATCGATGCCGAAAATGGTGGGTTCGAGTATCGAGACTATAGGACGCGAACTGCGGCACAAACCTATGGCGATCGCGCCGGAAATTGCATGTCTCTGGTGTTACTCACGGCGGCATTAGCCGATGTTGTCGGAGTGGATGTAGAGTTCCAGGACATTGAAGTGCCACCAGTGTGGGACAAACAGGGCAATTTTTATCTGATCAACGGCCATGTTAATTTACGTTTAATCCCCAGAACCCGCTCTGATAGGATATTTGTGTCAAAAAGGGCGATACAGATAGATTTTCTGCCTGAGAGAGCGGTGAGGGCGTATAACAAGATAAGAGTGGATAAGCAGACCGTGCTTGCTATGTTTTATAATAATGTTGCGGCCGAGTCGTTGGTGCTTGGTGATTATGACAGAGCCTATGGCCTGTTAAAGTTAGGCCTGCAACAGCAAGGCGATTATGTCCCAGCCTTGAACACCTTAGCGGTACTTTATCGTTATAAAGGCTTAGAACAGCAAGCGGAAATCTTGTACAAACTGGCATTAAGTATCAGTGATCACAATATGAATGCCTTATATAATTATGCCATCTTATTGGGTTCCCAAGACAGGTTAGATGAGTGGGCAAAAATTCATAAAGTCCTCGAGTTAGATCGAATAGCCAATCCTTATTATTACTATGATATGGCGCAGCAAGCGTATTTCGAGAGAGAATATCAAGATGCATTACTCTGGTATAAGAGGGCGGTAGATAAGGCAGATTATCGTCACGAATTTTACTTTGGTCTGTCCCGGGCTTATTGGGCCACAGGGGATGAACGTCTGGCGAAGAAGAATATGGAGAAAGCCTTGAGCCTTACTCGAGATGAGAATAATAAGGTCAGGTATCAAGCTAAGTTACACGCGATGAGAAGCCACTAATGTCGGCGTCTATAAACAGAGAAAGCACTCTTTTGAGTGCTTTCTCTGTTTATAGAGCGAATGTGTTACCCACAGTCATTATTGTTCGAGTATCAGGGCCTCTTGCTGATAACTCAACCTGGCCATCTGTCCCTGATCTTTAAGCTCCAAGCCCATTAATTTGAAGGGAGTGCTCAACCCGGACTCCTGGATTAATAGCGGATCTAATTTCAGTAGCATTGCTGAATTATCTAAGGTAAGCCAGTTTGCCGACTCGGTTTTTAAAATCGTTTTATCTTGGCCTGAGGCATCGCTTCCTGTCAGGTAACCAGACAGGGCGAAGCGACCCTCCTCGGCGATATCTAAGCTAAAGGAGATGCTAATGGGGACACCTTCTCGCCAGCGAGTGTTCACTTGTTGCTGGATCTTGGCCGAAGGCACGAATTGTTTGAAGGCTGTTTTCACGGTTCTGATGACCTCGATGCCGTTAACAAGAGTCTGTGTGTCAATTTGAATCTCACTCAACCCTCGATTACTGCTCGGCATGGCTAAGGTGTCGGGTAGTTGTGCCTGCCACTGGCCATTATTAGACACAAGCTTGAGAGTCTGATAACTACCATCTGAGTGCTTTAAGCTCGCCGTGGGCTTGAGTGAGTGATCGCTATTAGTCAGTGAAACATTAAAATCCAGGCTCCGGGCTTGACTCGATACCCTGAATTTACTGGTGAGCATGAGTTGATAGGGTGAGTGTTTCTCTTTCACATTCACCAGATAACTGGACTTAGGGGCTAAGTGTTCAGATACCTTAAGTTGATATTTTCCTGGCTTAGCGCTGGAAGACATGGTCAGGGCGCTGGAATCATCTGTGAGACCGGCTGTTGCTAAGGCTTGGGGATCCGCCAGAGAATGAATATTGGATGAAGACTTACTGGCACCCGGTTTGTTATTCAGATTAATCAGTTGGATCCTATCGGGAGAGATGGCCTGGCTATGCATCAAGGAGCCTGAACTCGTGTCCGCTCTGGGTGAGATGCGAATAACGCTGGAGGCTTGACTGATGGATAGACTCACGCCACGATTTAACTCGGCGCCTGTGACTGTGGTCCAATATTCATCACTGCTGCTTGAATGTGAACTAGGTGGTGGGCTTATGCTCAATGTCTTAGATGGCACACTGATAAAGCTTAAGGATTCTCTGCTGCTGTTAATCGGTGGCAGTTGAGGCTCTGTGACGTCTGTGACACTAAAGTCTCCCTGTTGAGGCAAGGACAATGATGTCTGTGTGAAGCTCTGAGTTTGAGTATCGGGAGCCGATGTAGCGGTTTCATCCTGACAGGCTGTCAGAAGGGGCGTTATCGATAATGTCACCAGCATAAATGGGAAAATTTTCATGTTTGACTCCTATATATGGTTGCGGATCAAGCTGTCGAGATTGAAACAAGCTCGTCTGCTTTGTTGGTGACTCAAGGGTTCTCTTCCTGCCGTTTTTTGTTTATCGGTAAACCAAACAGTGCCGGCAGCACTCTGAGAACTGCACTCTAAGAATCCGTCGGAGCAATCATCTAACCAGTTCTGTGTGGTTTCGAGCGCGACTTGATATTGGTAGCCTGCACAGTAGCTGTCACCGTCCCAGATCGCCGAATCTACATCCGAGCCCACCACGACTTCAAATGGCTTCCCCAGACTCGGACGATTCTGAGTCCCGTTAAGCCAGGTGCTGTTGTAGTAGCTCATCCAACTGACTTGTTGTTGCTTGACCGCGTCACTGCCATAACCTAATAGCCAGCCTAAGGTTGTTTCAAAGACACTGCCTTGATTCACCGCATCTGCTAATGGAGTGCCGCCACTAGAGGGAGCCAGGGCTATGACTCGGCTGGTGGCATTGATAATGTCTATGTAGCGGCCATCCCAGGTGGGATTAGATAATATCCATCTGACAATATTGCCACCATTGGAATGGGTGACCATGAGTAGATCATCGATATTCTTATTCTGAATAAATGTGTGCAGCTGGTTCGCCAAACAACCGGCGGCGGCTTCATCCCACATGTATTGATCGAAATTACAGTTGATTACTTGATAGTTAGCGGGTTCGGGCATACCTTGTCTGACGGAGTCGATAAACTCCCGGGACCAATAATCATTTGCGGCATCGGTTTGATCACCAGTGCCATGGATAAACACTATGCCGCTGGCGCCATAGCTGAATGGACTGAATATTAATGGGCTGGATATAAACAGGCCCAAGAGTATTAGCTTGTAATAGTTTTTCATTGGGTTATCTCTTTTTAGTATGTTACTCAGGTATGAGGTCTTATGTCCGACCTCTTTGGTTAACCTAGTGGCTGATAATTGAACAATCAAGCAGAAGTGGCAGTACATTAGTACCAGTTAATATGACTGCTAAGGTATTTTGTTTTAAACGTTTTCTGGACGTTAGCTATTAAACAGCTTGGCTAGGTATATTTAACTGATAGGTGTTTGAAATTATTTCAATGAATAGCGAAATGGGTCTTAGCCGTAGTTATTGCCAAATTTGTCCAGATTGAGTAAACCTAAGGTTGAATTAGCCAGCTAATCTGATTTTCTAATTCAACACATTTCAACCTATAGCTTAGTTTTCACTAAGTTAGCTCAGAGATATGTTTGTTTGCCCTTGAATGATTCTTAAATACAATAAAAATCATGGGTTTATTTTAATTAACTCATTGTTTATGCCGGGTATCCTCTTCTTTAATTGAAATCGCGATCATTTTTTATCTTTATATAACAATCGGTTGGTTATTATTTCTTGTTCATGGCTATATCTTGTTGCATTACGGGACAATACTGGATAAATTGAACTTAGTAGCGCAATTGAGAGAAGTCTGTTTTAACGATAGCCGGAGTGAGTTTATTACCATGTATTACAAAAATGATGACGTTCGAATTAACAAGATCAAAGAATTACTGCCACCAATCGCAATATTTGAGCGATTTCCGGCGACTGAGAATGCATCGGCTACCGTTTTTAACGCACGCGAAAACATCCATCAGATCTTGAAGAAAAATGATGACCGTCTATTGGTTGTCATTGGTCCATGTTCAATCCATGATCCTCAAGCTGCGCTAGAGTATGGTGAGCGTTTAGTAAAGTTGCGTGAGCAATACAAAGATCAGTTAGAGATTGTTATGCGAGTCTATTTCGAAAAGCCCCGCACCACAGTGGGTTGGAAGGGACTGATTAACGATCCATATATGGACAATAGCTTCAGGCTAAACGATGGGCTGAGAACCGCGCGTAAATTATTGCTGGATCTCAACGATCTTGGCATACCTACGGCGGGTGAGTTTCTCGATATGATCACCCCCAATATGTTGCCGATCTTATGTGTTGGGGAGCGATTGGCGCGAGAACCACAGAGTCGCAAGTACATCGTGAATTGGCTTCGGGTCTGTCCTCTCCGGTAGGTTTTAAGAATGGTACCGATGGCACTATTAAGGTTGCCATTGACGCCATAGGTGCTGCGAGTGCGCCTCATCACTTCTTATCTGTGACTAAGTTCGGTCACTCGGCTATCGTCGAGACCAAAGGTAATTCGGACTGCCATATCATCCTACGGGGTGGTAAGGAACCAAATTACAGCAAGGAGCATGTGAGTACCATCAGTGGGCAACTTGAGAAGGCCGGGTTAGACATTAATATCATGATCGATTTCAGCCATGCCAATAGCTCCAAGCAGTTTAAGCGCCAAATGCTGGTAGGAGATGATGTGGCTGCTCAAGTCTCTAAAGGTAATCATGGGATATTTGGTGTCATGATCGAGAGTAACCTCATCGAAGGCCGTCAAGATTATATTGAAGGCCAACCTCTGTGTTATGGCCAGAGTATTACCGATGCCTGCATCGGCTGGGATGATACTGAGTCAATTTTAGAGACACTTAATCAGAGCATTATTGCCCGTCGCTCGGCTTGATCGCTTATTGTAACTAGAGATTAAGATAGAGACAAAAAAGGAGACCTAGGTCTCCTTTTTTGTCCATGGAAGTATTTATCCGTGATCGCAGGGATAGCGAAAGAGGGGATTTGTGTGTTCAGTAGGAAGTGAAAAATTTCATCTTAACCTAGAATGAATGGATTAACCTTGGTTATGATTGACCAGATATTCATTGGCTTTCGCTAAGCTTCCGAATGAAGCGATAAGATTATTTTGGCCTTTCTGTTGAATGTCTGAGTCTCCGGATTGGGTCATCATCCATATCCAGGTCTGGATGAGTGGCAACGGCGGATATTGAACTTTAGGTGAATCCAGCATGTTTGCTTCCTTTAAAATCGCGTATAAGGGCTGGTCGTTTCCCTTACTTGGTCTGCGTTAAAAAAGAGTATCAAATTATTTTATTGTATTTAACAATAAACGCTACGTTTTAACGATTTTGCAAAAATAATTGCTTTAAGTAGTTCCTTTGTACTATTGGAAATGACGATTTGTAAGCCTAAAGTGCCACTTGGTGGTGACGAGGTGTCTACCGATTAAAGGTTTAGTTGGCTGAATAACTCAGAAAATAGACGTTACACTAGGGAAGCACAGGTGATGTTTATATTTAAAAGTGAACAAACCCTAGCGGCTTATGCTTTAAACTATCATTTGTATGGTTAAACATAGGGTCTTTACTGGTCGGCGACTAGTCTTTGCCTCCTGGGATGCTCAACTTGTATTAGGATTGATAATAAATGCGACCCTCTCTTTATTTCGATGGACCCATAGATAAATTGAATATCCATGTGTTGAAGCTGATTTGGCCCTACCTGTTAGAGTTTAAACAAAGGGTGATTCTGGCCTTATTATGTTTGATTATCGCAAAAGTCGCCAGCGTCTCTCTCCCCTTCATATTAAAGTCTCTGGTGGACGGCTTAAGTGCTGCATCACCCGAGCAATTGCTTAGTGTGCCTATTGCCTTGGTCGTTGCCTATGGCGGACTCAGGTTACTTAATACCTTGATTTCAGAGGTCAGAGATACCTTGTTTGGCCGTGTGACCGAGCGGGCCATCAGAAGGCTGGGACTCAATGTTTTCGAACATCTCCACCGTCTCGACTTAGAATTTCATCTGGAGCGAAGAACCGGAGGTTTGTCCCGGGATATAGAAAGAGGTACCAGCGGCATCAACTTTCTGATGCGCTTTATGGTGTTTAATATCGTGCCTACGATATTAGAAATAGCCTTAGTCGTCGGCATCTTTTTTTATAATTATGGTATCGCCTTTGCGGCAATCACCTTAGGTTCTGTCTTGGCTTATGGACTGTTTTCTGTACTTGCAACTGAATGGCGTACCGAGTACGTGCGAGAAGCCGCTAAGGCGGATTCACACTCTAATACCCGTGCCATCGATAGCCTGCTGAATTATGAAACGGTTAAGTATTTTAATAATGAAGCCTATGAGGCGAGACGTTACGATGAAGCGTTAGAAGAGTGGGAGCATGCAAAACGGAAAAACCGTCTGTCACTGTTTGCCCTCAATGTGGGTCAAGCGCTGATTATTTCGGTGGCAATGACTATGATGTTGGCACTCGCCGCCTATAATGTGGTGCAAGGCGTGATGACCATAGGTGATTTCGTGTTGGTTAATGCCTTTATGATGCAACTTTTCATCCCGCTCAATTTCTTAGGGTTCGTGTATCGGGAAATTCGCGGCGCCTTAGCCAATATTGAGAGGATGTTCGGCCTGTTGAAACGGGTTCCTCTGATTCAGGATAAAGAAGGTGCCAAAGAGGTCTGTCTGGGAGCTGGAGAGTTGAAGTTCGAGTCTGTTAGCTTCAGCTATAATACTCGTCAAATTCTGAAAGATGTAAATTTTACCATTTTGCCCGGACAGAAAGTCGCTATCGTAGGGGATAGTGGGGCGGGTAAGTCTACTATCGTTAAACTGCTTTTTCGTTTCTATGATGTTGAAAAAGGCTGTATTAGCTTAGATGGCGTCAATATCAATAACTTGACTCAAGATGCACTTCGTCAGGCTATCGCCATAGTCCCACAAGATACAGTGTTGTTTAATGACTCTTTGCTAGAAAATATTCGCTACGGACGTCCCGATGCCAGCGATGAGGAGATTCAGCAGGTCATTAACATGGCGCATCTGTCTCATTTCATTGAGACCTTGCCCGAAGGCTGGAATACCCCAGTGGGAGAGAGGGGCTTGAAGTTATCAGGCGGGGAGAAACAGAGGGTCGCTATCGCCAGGGCTATTTTAAAGGGCTCGCCTCTTTTGGTGTTTGATGAAGCGACGTCTTCATTAGATAGCCAATCGGAACAGGCCATATTAAATGCACTGAAAGAGGTGGCTAAAGGGCATACCAGCTTAGTTATTGCCCATAGACTCTCTACCGTTGTCGATGCGGATCAAATCTTGGTGTTGAGCCAAGGACAATTTGTCGAAACGGGTAACCATGAGTCACTTTTAGCCAATGATGGTTTATATGCTAAGTTATGGAACATTCAAAACTGATGTTATACCTAGTGAATATAAATCTACAGACTGACGGAACAATGCTGTAGAATATTCAATATTAGTTAATATAAATGCATATGATTGGTTAATAGTTCAGCATTAGTTCAGGTTCAGTTTGTATAATTACCCTATAAACTGGAAAAAATACGGTGAGATGATAACTATGAAGAATATTCCTTTACAGGTAAACATTGAAGGTCAAGACAGTTTCGTTGATACCGATTGGTTAGCGATAATGGCGACGCTTAAGAAGCGTGGCCTGGAACAAGATGAGTTGTTGAGTCTCTACCTTGAGCTGACATCAGGAATGAGAGTCACGACTCGTGGTCTTAGTCTTGCTAAATTGAATCCTAGTATGGAGGTTCATGGCTTGATTAGAGAGACTAAATTTTCTGCCAATGATTATGCGGGAATGATGGTGGGCTAACTTACTCGATGCTTTTTATTGTCGATTCAGATAATTGGAGAGCGTGCCAGTTTAACCCGCTTTCCAGCCATCACAAGCAATATGAGGCAAGTTTTGGTTAGCTTTAGTTAATGGATCAAATAGACTCAGACTGATAATCTCTCCCTGACGAAAACATACAGACTCCCCTTCGATTACGGTCAGACGATCACAGTTATTGCAGTTCAGAGCACGTTTCTTGGTCGATGGTTTTTGGCTCTCATATTCTGAGTTCAACTTAGCTCTCCCTGTGGTTTTCTGTTGTCGGTCATTCTAGAAAGCAGAGATTCTGCAGTAAGAATCGATAAATATCCAGTGTAGATTATTATATTCATCGCGAAATAGAGCAATTATACTTATAGCTAACCCTCTATCGTTTTCTTCCCACTGAGTCCCTCTGATTTCGACGCTATTCTAGCCGTGTAAACTCAACTTCTCCTGAACTGTATATCTTAAGCTCATAGATATTCGAGTATTGATTCTCATCTAAGTCATCAATTTTGGGCCCGCCTAAAGCTGAAATTATCATAGGTATGGTGTTAGAGTGTCCGGCAATGAGCACATCGCCAGCTTGTGCCTCGATGGTGTTAACCGTCGCGATTATATGGGCCTCTAGTCCGGATTTCACATCAATCACTTTGATTGGAATACCTAAGGATTCACTTATGGGGAGTAAGGTTTCCTGAGTCCGTTTGAAGGGTGAGGCGAGTAATTGACTAAATCGGTAGTGTTTCAGTTTATTGACTAGTCGCTCAGCTCTTATTTTTCCAGCCTGGCTAAGGCTTGGGTCTTTATCTTCGCCGGCCGATTTTTCCGCATGCCTGATTAGCACTAAGGTTTTACGCACTTCTAATCGGTCTTGGTTATGGACCTCTGTGGCATTGGCGCTAAGGGATAGTGTCAGGCTGAGGGCCAAAATTACGTATATTAATCTCATCATGATGTTATTTATTGAAGGTTTGCAGTTACATTAGCGAAATGTATAACAATAAAACAGCAATAGGATGGATTAATGCTAAAGCTGGTCGGAAAATAGCCGATAATGGTTAGGTAGAGATATCATCTTGAGAGGCAGTTATGGAAATCAACACCCATGGGACAGAAGTGTCGCGAGTCGCCCGCGATAAATCTGACTCGACAGATAATCACGGTAAAAATGTATCAGATATTGCGCGTAAAGAAACGGCTTTTGCAACCAGTAAACACTTGATGAATACGGCGATTATTTCGGCGCAGCAAGAGGTGAATCTTAGTTCCAGTGATGAGCCTATGATATTACTGTATCGCGCGGCAATAGAAGCCATAAATGAAGAGCTAGCTCCTACCATGGGGGAAAATGCTCTGCAAACTGCCTACGCTAATGGTATCGATACTTCACCTGAAGCTACGGCAGAAAGAATCGTGAGTTTTGCGACTCAGTTCTTCAGCCTACATCAGGGACAAAATGCTAATATGGGATTCGATGAGCAGCTTGACTCTTTTATGGAGATCATTGGTGGCGCCATCGATAAGGGATTTGGTGAGGCCAGGGAGATCTTAAAGGGGCTGCAAGTGCTCGAAGGTGATATCGCCGATGGCGTAGATCAGACCTATTCATTAGTGCAAGAAGGGCTGCAGGAATTCAGAGACAGTTTTAACCAGCTTGATGAAACTGAAGACGCTTAAGCGATAATGTGTGAGCCCGGTCGTTTAACCCGATGATTCAATAGATCGCGATATTATCTTTAATTCATTAGATAAGCGTTAAGCTTTATGCTAAAGATCAATTAGTTGAATTTGTAGCTGGAGCTATGCATGTGGATTGAAGGTGAAGTCGTCGGACGCGTCGATTGGAATGATAAACTGTTTTCATTGAAGATAAGAGCCGATGTTCAGCCTTTTATCGCCGGTCAATTTATCAAACTTAGTCAGGTTATGGGTGATAAACGTGTGGGCAGGGCCTACTCAATTGTTAACTCGCCAGGCGGTGACATCATAGAGGTATTGGCTGTTTCGGTCGAAGACGGCCAACTTTCTCCTAATCTGCAGCAACTCAAGGTGGGTGATAAACTCGATGTCTCACCTAAAGCCTCTGGTTTTATGACCTTAGAGGAGATCCCCAACACCTCTTTTGAAGGCAAGCAGTTGTGGTTATTAGCAACGGGTACGGCTGTAGGCCCCTTTATCTCTATGCTGGAAACGGATGAGCCTTGGAATAGGTTTGAAACTGTGGTCTTAGTTTATGGAGTACGGTTAGCGGAAGATCTGGCTTACAAGGAGCAGCTGTTACAGCTTGAGCGACGCTATCCTAATCAATTCAAACTGGTATTTTCCGTTACACGGGAAGACTTGCCCGAAGCAATACAGACTCGTATCTCGATTGGGATTCAAAGCGGAGAGATACAGAAACTTGTCGGAGTCGAGATCACGGCACAGGATTCACAAGTCATGCTTTGCGGTAACCCGGATATGATATCTGATACCAATAAAATCTTGCTCGATATGGGCTTGGCCAAGAACCTGAGACGTGCGCCGGGCCAGATAACGGTAGAGAAATATTGGTGATAGACCCGCTTATTTTAGTGCATATCTAAACACAAGACATGGAAATCAAATGAAACTCTTCTATTCAGATGCTTCACCTTATTCTCGTTGCGTGAGGCTGGTTATTCGACACTTAAGCATTACTGGGATTGATGAGGTCATGACCAATCCATTGGATAATGGTGAAGACTTACTCGAAATCAACCCGTTGGGAAAGATCCCTTGCTTACAACTCAATGATGGATCGCCTCTGTTCGATAGTGAGGTCATTTTACGTTACTTAGACAGCGAGTTCGGTGAAGGCTTATTGTTCGGTATTCGAGAGCATAACTGGATAGGTGAGAGTCATTTTTCCTTGATTAAAGGCTTGTTAGATAGTGCCGTCGCCTTGAGACAAGAGCAGATGAGGGAAGAGGAGGGCAAACGCTCACCATTTTGGACTGGGCGCTTCGAACAAGCTCTGCTTCGAGGTCTGCGGCATATTGATCAGACTGGTTTAGCCATGAGTCCTGAGCTAACCATACAACAAGTTTGTCTGGCATGTTTATTAGAGTACTTGGATTTTAGACATGGGGAGCTGGAATGGAGAAAGGTGGCACCTGCTTTAGCCATCTGGTTATCAGATTTTGAGCGTCTTCCGGCAATGAAGGCGACTCGACCTAAGTAATACCAATCGGTACCAGTCTTCAGTTTCCATACTGGGTTTAAACCAGAACTCTCAGGGCTTATCTTACTTCCCTTACTAGCATTCATCTTGGATTAAGCTAATTTTAAGCTTATGGGGAACAGGTATAATAAGTTGATAAATATCTCATTTAAGAGACATTATCCCTTATATGACTTGCCGAAAGTGTCAGGATTCATTACCCTTACTGCGATTGATAATAATTATCATTATAGTATTTCACATCGGCGTGTTGTAGAGGGAGATTTTTAGATGAAAATAGCAAGAAGTATGGCCATTTTAGGCTTGGTTTGTTTCGCTTCGGCAGCTAATGCGGCTGAGACGTTGACGGTTTACTCATACCGTCAGGCATTTCTGGTTGAGCCTATCTTAGCTAACTTCACTAAAGAAACCGGTATCGACGTGGATGTGGTTTTCTCCAAGAAAGGGATAGCTGAGCGCATGATGCGTGAAGGCCGTTTATCTCCTGCCGACATCGTACTGACTTCTGATTTCTCTCGTTTGATGGAACTTGTCGACAAAGATCTGGTTATCCCAGTGGATAGCGAGCTGCTGAAGGCGAACATTCCTGCTAAGTATCGCTCCCGGGAAGATAATTGGTACGCCTTGACCATGAGAGTCCGTAACATTTACTCATCGAAAGATAGATTGGGTAAATTAGACATAGATTATGAAGATCTTGCCGATCCTAAGTACAAAGGCAAAATCTGTACCCGCAGTGGTAAGCATCCTTACAATATCTCGCTTGTGGCCTCTATGATTGCGCATCATGGTGAAGCAGAAGCTAAGACTTGGCTCGAGGGATGGAAGGCAAATCTGGCCCGTAAACCTCAAGGCAATGACCGTGCTCAAGTTAAAGCGGTAAAAGAGGGCATGTGTGATATCGCCATAGGCAATAGTTATTATCTAGGCAAGATGCTTCAGGACCCTAAGCAGGTGCCTTGGGCCGAAGCGGTAGAGATTAACTTCCCCAATCAAGATAATCGAGGTTCACATATCAATGTGTCCGGGATGGCGCTGGCTAAGTATTCTAAGCATAAAGATAATGCGATTAAATTGATGGAGTACCTATCGGGTACTGCCGCTCAGAAGAACTACGCCGAGATCAATATGGAGTACCCGGTGAAAGCCGATGTTAAGCCGTCTGACTTAGTGGCCTCATGGGGTGAGTTTAAGGCCGATGAGCTGCCTATATTTAAGCTTGCCGAGTACCACAATGCGGCAGTCAGATTATTGGATGAGGTTAAGTTCGATCTATAAAAAAATATGCTTGAATATGAAATAGCCTTCAATTGAAGGCTATTTTTGTTTGAGTCATGGCTAACATATTTAGTCAGTGATACTAATCGGTATTATAATTCTTCTCATTTAAGCTTAGATTTAGGTTGGTCGGGGATAATACCAACCCTATTTAATATGTGTCCTTTCAGCGGGAGTTCAAAGCGCTGTAGGCAAGGCGGATTTTGAAGCTAATAGTTATTCTCGGCAACAAGCTCCTGCGTTGCTCTACCTTCTGAATTCATTCAGTCGTATATCGAGAACATGTAACGCAGCATAAAGGGCTTTGCCCTTTGCTTTAAACATCGGCCGCACTACGTGAGCCTCTCAGGCGTTCCACTTCTGTGTTGCACTGATTTAAAAGGGAATAACCATTTCTACATCAATGCGCCTTGAATTGAAAAGCCTGAGTGGCTCTGAACTGAACAGATATTTAATGAGGTTGGTATAATACCCCGTCAAATAAAGTGGACCCATCAATGATTTTAGGTTTATCCAGAACTTGGTCTCTCGTCGGCTATCTCATCGCGGCGATAATCATACTGCCACTGCTGGCTATCATAGCTCAGGCCTTCGTTCCCGATGAGGATGTGTTTAGCCATCTTTTTAATACCGTGCTGCCTACTTATATCAGTAATACTATTTTACTTATGCTCGGTGTCTGTATCTGTGCATTGCTGATTGCGACGCCCGCCGCCTGGCTGGTGGCTAAGTGTCAATTCCCCGGGCGGAAAATGTTTCAGTGGGCACTGTTACTTCCCTTAGCTATGCCTGCTTATGTGGTGGCGTATGTCTATACGGATCTATTGGATTATGCCGGACCTGTGCAAAAGATGCTGCGTCTCTGGTTTGACTGGCAATCTCCGAGCGATTATTACTTCCCTGAGGTAAGAAGCTTAGGGGGCGCCTCAGTGGTGCTTGCCCTGGTGCTATTTCCCTATATTTATCTCCTCGCCAGAACGGCCTTTATGGAGCAATCATCTAGTCTGCAACATGCTTCAAGAGTCATGGGCTGTGGTCCCTGGCAGAGCTTTTGGCGCCTGAGTCTGCCTATGGCAAGGCCTGCCTTGGCGGTCGGTGCATCGTTGGTGGCGATGGAGACTGCGGCGGATTTTGCTACTGTGAGTTATTTCGCAGTGCCTACACTAACGACGGCAGTTTACGATACCTGGCTTGGCTATGGCAGCTTATCGGCTGCAGCCAAGCTGTCTGCTATCATGCTATTAGTGGTCTTTTCCATGATAGGCTTCGAGCGGTTTGCACGAAGAAAGCAGCAATTATTTCAGAAGCAATCTGGCCCCAATGAAAACTCTGTATCTAAGCTTAAGGGCGTAAATTCCGGCTTGGCCACAGCCTATTGTAGCCTCTTACTCTTGTTTTCATTCCTGCTGCCGTTTGTTATTTTGTTGCAATATGCCTGGGATTATTTCGATGAAAGTTGGAATGCAGCGTTTTGGCTGTATAGTTTCAACAGTCTTTATATCGCCGCGATTGTCAGTGTTATCGCGGTATTTATCGGCGTATTCTTGATATTCATTCGAAGAATTAGCCCTAGAGCCTCAGATATCTTGCCCTCTCGGCTCGCCTCGACTGGGTATGCACTTCCCGGGACCGTGTTGGCTATCGGTATTCTGGTGCCCTTCACCATGCTGGATTTTGCCGTCAATGATCTCTATGAATATTTTGGTCAAGCAGGACCTGGACTAGTCTTTACCGGTAGTGTATTTATTATTATCTTTGCCTTCTGCATTCGTTTTTCGGCCATCGCCATCGGCAGTGTTGAGAATAGTTATAAACGAATCTCACCTTCACTGGACATGGCGGCTATCACTATGGGGCTTAAGCCTAAAGCCTTGCTGTGGCGAGTACACATTCCATTACTGAGAAAGGGGATCTTCGCTGGGTTATTGCTGGTGTTTATCGAGTGTATGAAGGAGTTACCCGTGGCCTTATTATTACGTCCCGTGGGTTTCGAAAACTTAGCTACTTATGTATTTCAGTTCGTCTCCGACGAGCAACTCGAGCATGGTGCACTCGCCGCGATTGTGATTGTGCTGGTTGGCCTGGTGCCGCTTATTTATTTAAATCGCTCTTTAGAGCAAGAAAACTAACGATTAATCCTTTTGGGTTTTATTTGCCGGAGCAAGGAAAAAATGTCGACATTAAGTATTCGAGGCGTGCACAGTGACTATCAAGGTCAGCAGGTGTTGAAAGGGTTAGATTTAACCCTGGAAAAAGGGGAGATAGCTGCGCTTCTGGGTCCCAGTGGTTGTGGTAAGACGACCTTGCTTAGGGCTATCGCCGGGTTACAAGCCGTGAGCCAAGGTGAAATCAGCATTAATGGCGAAATCTTGACTGGACCTCATGTGTTTACCCCGAGTGAACAAAGAGGCGTTGGGATGATTTTCCAGGATTATGCACTCTTCCCGCATCTTAACGTTGCCGATAATATTCTGTTCGGGGTTAAAGATTTAGATAAGGCTGAAAGATTAGCCAGACTGGATGAGATGCTCGAACTCGTCAAGCTCGAAGGGCTTGCTAAGCGTTATCCCCATGAACTCTCAGGCGGCCAACAACAAAGAGTCTCGATCGCCAGAGCCTTGGCTTATGAGCCTGAGCTATTACTGCTAGATGAGCCTTTCTCTAATATCGATGCCAAGGTACGCGGTGAGATGATGTTAGAGATCCGCAATATTCTGAAACTGAGGAATGTCAGCGCCGTGTTTGTCACACATAGCAAAGACGAAGCCTTCGTGTTCGCCGACAAACTTGCTCTGTTCAAGGAGGGGTATATCGTCCAGTATGGCACGGCAGAGGAGCTATACACGGCGCCCAAGGATAGATATGTCGCGGACTTTTTAGGTAGTGGCAATTATATTCCCGCATCGGTTAAAGATGATTTTGTCGTCGATACACCTATTGGCTTACTCACCAGTACCACACGGCTATCGCATCCAGTAAGCTATCGAGGTGAGATCCTTATCAGGCCCCAGCAACTGGAAATCACCGCCGATGAGCAAGGCCTTGGAGTGATCATAGAGCGTCGCTTCCTGGGTAACATTTGTCATTATCAGGTTCAGGTGTCGCAACATTTCTATGAGGTGAAGAGTCAGCTCAGTCAGCTTATGCCCGGTCAGAAAGTACATCTTCAGGCCCAGGCTCACTCTTTAGTCGTATTCTGAAGATCCCAGATGCCTACTGTGTTAACTTAATTGTTTTCGTCAAAGTGATTAAATGTGCGTTAGTTAATGTCATTATTATCTAAAGTTATGGATAATAATGCCGAAATTGAAATAGTGCTGAAGGTAATTGAGAGATGGATAATCAGGTTATGCCTCGTGAACAGTTAGGTGTGTGTGCGGAAGGAAATTTGCACAGTATATATTTGATGTTTAATGCCAATGAGGGGGTAGAGACAGATCTGCGTCCTTGTATTGCTAATGTGGCTCAATATATTTATGAGTTGACCGATCAATATGCCGATAGTGCATTCAACGGTTTTCTGGCTGTGGGCGCCAACTATTGGGATAGTTTGTATCCTTCTGCCCGTCCGGCTCAACTCAAGCCGTTTCCTGCCATGAATGCCGATAATCGGGATGCACCGGCTCTCGAGTACGATCTCTTCGTTCATGTTCGCTGTGATCGTTTCGATATCTTGCATCTGGTGGCGAATGAAATCTCGCAGATGTTCGAAGGTTTAGTCGACTTGGTCGATGAAGAACGAGGCTTTCGTTTCATGGACAACCGAGATCTTACCGGTTTCGTCGATGGGACAGAAAACCCTAAGGGACGTAGTCGTCAGGAGGTCGCCCTGATCGGTGATGAAGATGCAGCTTTTAAATCGGGCAGTTATATTCATGTACAGAAGTTTGCTCATAACCTGAGTAAATGGAATCGTCTGCCACAGAAAAAGCAGGAAGATATTATCGGTAGAACCAAACAAGATAATATCGAATATGAATCAGCAGATAAGCCGCTCACCAGTCATATCAAGCGCGTCAATCTAAAAGACAGTGATGGTAAGTCAATGGAGATCCTCAGGCAAAGCATGCCTTATGGGTCGGTTAAAGAGCAAGGTTTGATGTTTATCTCAAACTGTCGTAACTCGAATAACTTTGAGAAGATGCTTGAGAGCATGGTTCACGGTGATGGCAATGGAAATCATGATCACCTTCTGCATTTCACTCAGGCGCTGACCGGCTCTTCATTCTTCGCACCATCATTGGATTTTATGCAAACTAAGGCTGGGATTTAACTGCCACCGATTTAGCTGAATCGAAAGAATTTTAATCGAAAAAATCCACTCTCAGTTTGAATGCCGCTAAGTTAAACTTAGTGGCATTTTTTATCCTTGTAAAAAGCTGCCAAGAAAAACGTTAAAATATTTCCATCCTTTTCGAATTACTCTCGTCTTATTCAATGTAGATACAATCCATTCTGTAAAGACGAGAGATAAAAATATGATCAAACTAATTAGCTTTAAAATTTGTCCTTTTGTTCAGCGTGTCACCGCTGCATTAGAAGCCAAGAAGATCCCATTCGAGATTGAATATATCAACCTCAAAGATAAGCCACAGTGGTTCTTAGACTTGGCACCAAATGGTCAGGTGCCTGTGATGATAACTGAGTCTGGCACCGCGTTGTTTGAGTCTGATGCAATCATTGGATATATCGAAGATGAGTATGGTCCTTTGGAGGAAGGGGTGAGCAATGAGCAGCGGGCTCAAGATAGAGCTTGGAGTTACTTAGGGTCTAAACACTATCTGGTTCAATGCGGCACCATGAGTAGCAAGGATAAAGAGATCTTTATCAAGCGTTCAGAAAAGTTGGTTGCGGCCTTTGCTAAGGTTGAGGCCCAGCTTTCCGGCAAGACTAAGTTCTTTAAGTCTGATGAGCTAAGTAATGTCGATATTGCCTGGGTGCCATTGTTGCATCGTGCTGCGATAGTTAAAAAATACACTAATTATGACTTTCTCTGTGGTTTGACCAAGTCTCAGGCTTGGCAACAGAATGTGTTATCTAGCCTAGCCATGGGAAATACAGTTTCGGAAGACTTTGAGCCGCTATTTAAGAATTTTTACCTCACTAATACCTACTTAGGTGAGGGACAAAATGTGCAGCAGGCTGGAATTTGTGGCTCTAGTGCTTGTTGCGGTTAACTAGCGCGAGCTGAGATTAGCTAGCTAGAGTCATCACATTCTCTACTTCCCTTTTATTCAATACTTCCCAGGTAACTTTGAGGGGATTCATCCCCTAGGATTTGATTATGATTAAAGTCATTAGTTTTAAGGTTTGCCCTTTTTTTCAGTACGTAACCGCAATGCTTGAAGCGACTAAGCTGCCTTATGAAGTTGAATATGCTGACTTTGACAATTGTTTGTTCGATATCTCTCCAAATGGCAAAGCGCCAGTGTTAATCACCGAGTCTGGAGAAGTCTTGTTTGATGCCGATGCGATAGTGAGTTATCTGGAGTCGCTTCATGGCGGGATTTATCAGGCCAAGACTAAAGAGGAAGCGGCCTTAATAGAAGCTTGGGCAAATTACGGGTCTAAAAACTACGTGCCACAGTGCAGCACCATGAGAAGTGAAACTCAATCTGAGTTCGAGACTCATCTTGCCGTATTTGAAAAAGCCATTGCGAATATGGAGCGGCAACTCGGTAAGCACTGCTACTTTATGGGCGAAGAGATAAGCCGCGTCGATATTGCCTGGTTACCTATCTTGTATCGTGCGAAATTAGTCGAGGAGAGGATTGATTTCGATTTCTTAGAGAACTACCCACTCGTTAAAAAGTGGCAAATGTCCCTGTTATCTCTGGATATTGTAAAGCATTCTGTCTCAGGTGATTTTGAGCAAGTGTTTAATGATTTCTATCTGTCGACTAGTTATCTGGCAAAGAGCAATAAAGCGAGTCTTACTAGTTAAAAGGGGCTGGTGGGATATTAGAGTAACAAAAGGTGCGGCCATATTTAACCATGGATCGCACCCTTGAGCTTGCTGTGGGTATTTAAGCTAAGCCTTACTTGCGATCGGCTATGGCCTTCGCCATGGCAGCATCGGCAATCTCTTCGAGCTTGGCCAGATCTATGTCCTTATGAGATTCACAGATAAACCAAGGCTCGCGGGAATCAGGCTCAAGCATGATGCCGCTTTTAATCAAGTTATGGGCAAACTCGGTATACAGCTCGCTGTCAGTCTTCTTCCAGTCACGATAGTTATGGGGTACCTGACTGCCGAAGTGAATGCCGAACATGGCATCTGGGCCGGCAAACTTATGCTCGATACCGTGTTTAGTAAATACTCGTGACAACACCTGTTGGATATCGGCGCCGGCTTTATTGATGGTCTCGTAGGCATCGGTTTCATTCAAAATCGTCAGCGTTGCTTTGGCGGCGCTTAGGGCGATCATGTTAGCGGTATAGGTGCCACCGTGAGTAACGCCATTTTTGCCGAAGCCAATCACGTCCATGACTTCCTTGCGACCACCGAAGGCGGCTACCGGATAGCCATTGCCCATGGCCTTAGCGTATGTGGTTAGATCGGCGTGAATGCCATAGAGTTCCTGTGCGCCACCTTTAGCCACGCGGAAACCCGTTTTAACTTCATCCATGATAAGCAAGGTGCCATTGGCATCACAGATATCACGCAATTTTTGCATGTATTCTTGGGTCGAGGCGATGCTGCCACAATTGCCTAGAATCGGCTCTATCACTATGGCCGCAATGTCATCGCCGACACGAGCAAAGACGTCATCAATGGCTGCAAAATCATTAAGAGGGACTGTTTCCAGGTGCTCGCGACTCGCTTCAGGAATACCGCCACCAAAAGCGGCAATCTTTGGCGCCGCTTGGGTTTCGCTGTCCCAATTATCGACATCAGATTTCCACATCATCTCGTCGTATAGACCATGAAAACCGCCTTCAACCACCACAATCTTATTGCGGCCAGTAAAACCGCGGGCGGTACGTACCGCACCAATCACAGCTTCGGTGCCTGAGTTGGCAAAACGCATCTTTTCAATGTTCGGACACATCAGCTTAATCAGCTCGACCACCTGAGAATCAAGATCGGTTGAGAAGCCTGAAATGGTGCCGCGCTCTGTGATGGCAGCAACCACTTCTTGATCGACTCTGCTATCGCGATAGCCCAAGATAATAGGCCCGTAAGCGAGGCGGAAATCGATAAACTCTTGGTCGTCTGCATCGGTAATGGTGCAGCCCAGGCTGCTCTTAACGAATACGGTGTTTTCTTCACCCCAGTAACGGTAGCTATCGGCCACACCCATGGGCATGTTGTTGTGGGCCTGCTTTAGCAGCGCATTGGTGACTGGCTTGTTGGGATTACTCATCTTGTCGGTCTTCATCTTAAAAGTCTGCCGCGTATGATACAGGGCGAGATAGAGCTTTGCTATATCGATAACGGGATCGGATTTAATTTAGCTGGTGTAAGGTTAAATCTTTGTTGATTTGTTGGAATATATTGCAACTTAATTTACTATGTACACTGTGGCAATAGCGTTTTTATTATCTCTTAACGCCTTATTTCTAGAATGAAATAAGGCGATTTTGAAGCCCTTTCCCAGTGGACAGCGCATTAATTCAGTGCAGTCATCAACAATGATATGGAATTTATTTTGGCACGTTTAAATTACAAGTCTTTAGGTATAGCTTCTCTATTACTAGGCACCATTAGTCAGGTTCAAGCCTCGCCAATGAGTGACTGTATCGCTAAACAGGTGGAAATCGGCACCGATGAAATGACGCTCGGTGAGATTAGGGGGATTTGTGAGGCACAAACATCTATAGCCCGTGATGACACCATTACTTTATTCGGTAAAGAAACTAAAGCTGGTGCACTCACTAAGCGAATTATTCAAGAAAGACAGAGTGAACAGTCAGAGTTTGTGCTCACGCCCCATAGAATGAATTACATCTTACCGGTTTACACCACTAACGAGATTAACCCTGTCGCATACAGCAGCGATCAACCCTTTAATGATGGGCTAAAGAATATTGAGTCAAAATTTCAATTGAGCCTTAAATTTCCTCTGACTTACAATTCTTTATTTGTAGAAGGGGATAGAATCTATGGTGCATTCACCATCGAGGCTTGGTGGCAGGTATATGCCGACGATATTTCCAGTCCATTCAGAGAAACTAATTACAATCCTGAGTTGTTCTATGTGATGCCGTTAGATTGGCACCCTTATGAGAGCAATACTGGTCTCATGCTTGGTATAGAGCACCAATCGAATGGCCGCTCGGTACCACTATCCCGTTCATGGAATCGGGTTTTCGCTGAATTGATTTTTGAGAAAGAGAATTGGGTCTGGTTCGTCAGACCTTGGTATCGCTTGCCTGAGGATGCTAAAACTGACCCGCTAGAACCCGGTGGCGATGATAATCCAGATATTGCCGATTATATGGGGCATGCTGAATACGGCATGGGTTACGATTTCGGCGATTATGAGTTGAGTGTAAAATTACGTCAGAATTTTTCAACCAGTAATGGTGCGGTGCAGGTTAATCTCACAACCCCATTGTATGGCAAGTTGAAAGGCTATGTGACCTTCTTCAACGGTTATGGTGATAGCCTGATTGATTATAATCACAGCCAAACTCGCTTTGGTTTAGGTATCGCACTTAATAATATGTTTTAAATTCTGGTTTGATAATTCTCTAAACTGTGAGTTTCAATCCTTTACTATGGTAAAATATGCCACATATTGAAGCCTAGCTGCACTGCTAGTAATCGTACACTAGCCGTTATATACAGAGTGCAGTTGCATACAGAATTAAGAGTATTAAACAGATGAATAACGAACTTGATGTCATCGATAACTTAGCAGAGCTAGAACGCTTTTTATTGTCGGTAGAAAAAGGTGGTATGGGGCTAGAAGGTGTTGCCGGTGTCGGTATGGCAACCAATAATGCCGATGGTCGCCACTTCGTCGCCGTATTCGATGACAATAACAAACTGCTTCATGCCCGCTGGATCACCCAAGAAGTCTTCGATACGGGCAAAGAGATGGTTCGTAACGGGGTAAAAGCCAAGCATTAAGCTCTGCTTAATACCATAGGAATCTTATACCAGTTCCATTAAGTCAGTGATCATTCAGCGTCATAAATTTAATGGAATTGGTATTATGTCGACAGCCAGATGTTAAGGCTGTTTCTTTAGCACCGCATCTATGTCTGATGCGCTATGACGTTCATGCAGCTGCTCCCACTCCTCGCCCCAAGTACGGTTGACGATTTTTCCGCGTTGTACCGCGCTGCGTTTGTCTATCTGTTTTGCCCAGCGTTGCAGGTGGGTGTAGCTCGCCACATCAAGAAACTCAGCGGCCTCATAGATTTTACCCAGTACTAAATTACCGTACCAAGACCAAATAGCTATATCTGCAATACTGTAGGTGTCACCGCCGATAAACTCATTGTTTGCCAGTTGCTTATCGAGTACGTCTAGTTGACGTTTGGTTTCCATCGCGAAGCGGTTGATGGGATATTCAAATTTTTCTGGGGCGTAGGCATAGAAATGGCCAAAACCACCACCGAGATAAGGTGCAGAGCCTTGTAGCCAGAAAAGCCAATTCATCACCTCGGTGCGTGCAGCGATATCTTTCGGTAAAAAATAACCAAACTTTTCGGCGAGGTACAACAAAATATTGCCAGATTCAAACACTCTTATTGACTCAGTTGTTGAGTTATCTGTGAGTGCCGGGATCTTAGAATTGGGATTGATATCGACAAAGCCTGAGGAGAACTGCTCGCCTTCACCGATATTAATCAGATAGGCATCGTACTCGGCTTCTGATACCCCTTTAGCGAGTAACTCTTCCAGCATTATGGTGACTTTTTGTCCGTTAGGCGTTGCCAATGAGTGCAGCTGTATTGGCTGTTTACCTACAGGCAATACTTGCTCATGTCTGGCACCTGAATCGGGACGATTGATGCTGGCCCATTGGCCGCCGTTTTCATTATCCATGGTCCAAACTTTCGCTGGCGTATATTCGTTAGTCATACTGTTTCCTATCTGTTTAACTATATGAGTATAGATATCGGGGCTATTTCTCTATTTAAAACCTCAAAACCATTAATTCGATATAACACTTTGTTGTTGGATTGTCTTATAAGGAATAAAAAATACCAGCCAGAGATCTGACTGGTATTTTTTTACTTGAGACTGATAACTTACCGCTTATGACTTAAAACGGTCTGGCTCGAAATCATTACCAGATACGCACACGATCTTCTTCTGCTAGATAAAGTGCATCACCCGGTTTTACGTCGAAGGCCTTGTACCAGGCATCATGGTTACGTGGTGCCTGGGCACGGTAACGACCCGGTGCGTGAGTGCCACCACGAAGTTGGTTGAGCATGCTTTGTTCAGTACGTTTTTCTTTCCATACCTGAGCCCAGGCAAGAAAGAAGCGTTGATCGCCGGTAATACCGTCTATCACAGGGGCTTCTTTGCCATTGAGGCTGAGCTTGTAGGCATGATAAGCCATGGCTAAACCGCCCACGTCACCTATATTTTCGCCTAGGCTGTTACGGCCATTGACGAAGTTATCCGGGATAGGCTCGTATTTGCTGTATTGAGCGGCGAGTTGATCGGCTTTGGCATCGAAGGCGGCGCGGTCTTCATCTGTCCACCAGTTACGCTGAATACCGTTAGCATCAGACTTTGAACCCTGATCATCGAAGCCGTGACCCATTTCGTGACCGATAACCGCGCCAATACCACCATAGTTGACGGCTGGATCGGCATTGGGATCGAAGAATGGAGGTTGCAAGATAGCCGCCGGAAACACTATCTCGTTAAACGAGCTGTTGTAGTAGGCGTTAACGCGCTGGGGTGTCATGCCCCAACGATTACGATCGGTTCTCTTAAGCTCTTTGGCAACACTTTGGGCGTTAAAGAACTGGCGTAAGTGATGAACGTTACCCACCAGGTCCTTGTCGGTCAGTGTCAGGCCATCGAACTCCTGCCACACATCCGGATAACCAATTTTAGGAGTGAAGGCAGCAAGCTTAGCGTGAGCATTGACCTTAGTTTCATCGCCCATCCAGTCCAGGCCATCGATACGTTGACCTAAGGCGGTACGTAAGTTTTCTACCAGCTCAGCCATTTGCTGCTTTGATGATTCTGGGAAGTAGCGAGCCACATAGACCTTACCTATGGCAAAGCCAAGTGACTGAGTGCCAGACATCTCTGCTACAGCGCGTTTCCAGCGAGGACGAGGCTCTTCTTGTCCTTTTAGGGTTTTACCGTAAAAGGCAAAGTTAGCTGCATTGATATCTTCAGATAAAAGTTCTGAATTATTACTGATGGTGTGGAAGGTCAGGTAGTCTTGCCATACCTTTAGTGACTCATGATTGACCAATTCAATCATGGCATTAACAGGCTCAGGTTGGGAGATATTGAGCTGAGGGACCTGATAGCCCTTTTCATCAAAGTAGATATCCCAATTAAAGCCTGGATATTGCTTGGCCAAGTCGGCGCGTTTGACCTGATTTAGGGTCAGATCGCGGTTACGACGTTTCTCTCTTGGCCATTGGCCTTGGGCTATCTTAGTCTCAAGAGCTAAGATAGCTTCGGCCTTTGCTTTACCGTCTGTTACGTCAGCAAAGGCTAGCATCTGAGCAATATGCTCAACATAGGCGCTGCGTATGTTGACGAAGCGCTCGCTATCTTCAAGGTAATAAGAGCGATCGGGTAGACCTAATCCACCGGCACCGATAGACATCTCATACTGGTTTGGATCTAAGCGGTTAAACCACATGCCTCCAGAAATCGGTGATGTTGCGCCGGTGAGCCAGGCATGACCAAAGACTTTAGTTAAGTCATCGGTAGACTCGATTTCTGCGATTTGATCTAAGGTGGCCTGGATTGGACTGAGCCCTAGTTTGTTGATGGTATCTGTATCCATATATGCCTGATAAAAATCGGCAATCAACTGCTCTTCATCGTTTAGGTTACTGCGGCTGACGATATCATCGATGATCTCTTTAACCTGCTTCTCACTGCGTTCGGCCAAGCCAGTAAATGCGCCGTAGCGGGTCTTATCGGCAGGCATGATGTAGTTGTCATACCAAGTGCCGCTGGCATACATAAAGAAGTCATCGCCGGGTTTTACCGTTTGGTTGCGGGCAGCTAAATCTACGCCGAAGCTACCTAGCTCGGCTTTGGCGGTGGTTGCAGTGCTGACTTGGGTTTTGGCTTCTTTGTTATTAACGTCTGATGTGCCACAGCCAGCTAAAAAAGTGCCGGCTAATGCGATAGCGATTAAGGATTTTTTCATTTTTTTATATTCTTCCTTGCAAGGAGAGTTGCTGTAAAAACCATCCCATATTCTAGAATTGACAGAAAATGTCAATGTGAGAATTGTTAGTAAAGTTTGGTTAACATAAAAAGTTTTTTGAAGGTGATGTGACGCATACTCAAGTACTTGAAAGGCTTGTTAGGCTAAGATGCTGTACTCTGGTTAAATGTGTAAAAACGACAGCTCATTAACAACAAATAATTGATAATGATTCAATGATTGCCCGGTTTATATCTTGGTAAGGTGAGCTTATTATTGCTTCCAACAAGTTAAACCTAAACTCAAACTCGAGGAAAGAATATGGCTCAGCTCACCATTGTGGCTAACATCATCGCCAAAGCAGAAAAAGTTGAATTAGTTAAAGCTGAATTATTGAAGCTTATTGATATCACTCGTGCAGAGGAGGGATGTATCGATTATGTCCTTCATCAAGATAACGAAAACCCAACGCATTTTACCTTTTATGAGAATTGGGCTTCACGAGAATTATGGCAAATGCATATGGGCAACCAGCATCTAGCCGATTACATGGCGGCAACTGAAGCTTGTGTCGATAAGTTTACTGTTAACGAAATGACAAAAATAGCCTAATTCTGCCCATCGATTTATAGCGGCCTTATTACCTTGAGTGAGCGTTTAAAAGGTTGCTCCAAAAATGTAGAGACAATTATGACGAACCCAATTATTGCTGATTTAGAAAGTCGTTACACGACTAAAAAATATGACTCTACTAAACGGGTCTCACCAGCTGATCTCGAAGTGATATATGAAGCGATGCGATTATCGGCATCTTCAATCAACTCACAGCCTTGGAAGTTTATCGTGATTGAAAGCGATGAAGCCAAGCAGCGCATGCATGATACTTTTGCCAATAAGTTTCAATTTAATCAGCCACACATCAAATCGGCTTCACATATTATCTTGTTTGCTCATAACCCAAGCTATACCCGTGAAGATTACGCTAAGGTTGTCGACAAAGGTATTGAGGATGGACGCACTAAGCCTCAGGACAGAGATCAAGCCTTCGGCGGTTTTGCTTTTGCCGAATTAAACACAGATGAAAATGGTAATAACGCCGCCTGGACTAAGTCCCAGACGTATCTGGCCTTAGGTAACACCTTACATGTGTTAGCACGTTTAGGCATAGACTCGACAAGCATGGAAGGTATCGATAGCGAGTTGGTTAGTGAAATATTTAAAGATGAACTTGGTGGCTATGTGAGTGAGGTGGCGCTGGCTATTGGCTATAAACACTCTCAAGAAGACTATAATGCAAGCATACCTAAGTCTCGCTTAGCCATGGAAGAGGTTATACAGGTTCTCTAGTTAAGCCAGCACTGCAAGTGGGATTCAATGATGAGCCCACTTACTATCTCTTTAAATAAATAGCCCTTGAAATAAATAGTCCCTGAAATATTAACCTGTAGGCTACTTATACCAAACCTATTAAATATGTGCTCTACCTTTTAAAAGGATAGATTGCGCTTGATAGCGTACATATTGTACGTATCTGTTCGTGTATTCCTATCCGAATGTACTCTCAGTGGTAACCGACTCTTTGGCTTCTAGACCCTCAGTGAGAGTGCTCCGCGAAAAGGGGGGAACATGGGTAACTAGGTAGCCGATTGAGGCCAATAAGAGTGTAATAAGTACTCTGCGTAATGTTATGTTCATGGGCATTATTTCATGTCTTGGAATTAGGTATCGTTCTGTACGACTCTCTTCACGAAATTTTTAATTAAAGGTATCGAATTTGAACAATCAGTGTTTAGAGCCTGCTTCGTTCGCTTATCTTTCTCTGACATAGTGGAGCAGTAAAAGTTCTCACCTTTCCCAAGTTGGACCTAGCTATTGAAGCAAGACCGAAAATCAACAGTGGCGAATATATCCTTAACTGATGGGGGCTTCTTGTCGCTGCAATGTGCTATGGCATCAGACTTTCTTGACCACTCGTGCTCTATTATCTAGGAGTTTTAGCTTGTTTTGGGTAAGCGTATGTAAGGGGGGGGAGTAGGAGTAAAAAACCAATAGCAGACTGCTAATGTGCGGATAAGAAAAGGTAGAAATATTTGGGAACATTGACGTATTAGCCTGTGTTGACCGTACTTAGAGATATGTCTGCTCTAGGTAAGAAACGAACTAAGTTCTGTTTTATTAAACCAAGCAGTTTATTCATTTGTCTCTGGCTTATGTTATCGAGCTTGTATTTATGGGCTGAAACAGCGTTTTAGTGGCGAGTTTTGGCGCCCATAATGCCGAGCAATATACCGTTATGGAGACGAATCAATTGGTTGAAGGCATTATCAAAGACATTGCCGGTGAGCTGGTCGATAAGCTTGATATCGAGGTTTTATATATTCAGACCCCAAGAAAGTTAATTTTCGCTATAAAGTACTTGTGACGTGGTTTTTCGAGCATTATAGTATGGCGTTTATTGAAGTCGGCTATGGTTATATTTCATGTATAGCTGGGTTTCGGAAAGTTAAAATGTTTTAAAATAAGGCGTAAACTGATGTCCCTAGAGAGTGCGATTACATTTTTTATCGCTATGTTTATTTTTGGCATTACCCCTGGTCCTGGCGTGTTTGCTATATTGGCTCGAGCTATGGTACAGGGCCCCAAAAAATGCATATCCCTTGCTGCCGGTATGGTCTCAAGCGATCTCATCTACCTTATTTTTGCCTGTTTCGGCCTTGCGACTATAGCCGAGAATTGGTCTGAAGTCTTTGTTGTTATTCGCTATCTCGGTGCAGCTTACTTAATCTATTTAGGCTATAAAATGTTTAAAGCTTTGCCACAGCTTAGCGACGAGGTTAGTAGCCAAGCAAAGGAGTTGAAAGAGAGTCGTTCAATGGCGAGTTTCGTGCAGGGCTTTTTAATTTCAACCTCTAATCCTAAAGTGATTCTGTTCTATATCTCTTTCTTGCCAACGTTCATCGATCTCACTGTGTTGAAGACTCAAGATATAGTGCTTGTTTCAGTGCTTTCATGTTCAGCCTTGATTAGTGGTCTGATGCTCATTGCATTTGGTGCGGCTAAATTGGCTAAAACCTTAAAGACACCACTTGCCCATAAGCGACTCAATCAAGGTGCCGGCAGCATCATGATCGCAGCGGGTTCATATCTGGCGATCAGCAAATAAAGTGCGAAGAATGTCCTAATGACAACAAAGTAATGGCAAGAAAGCCATTTATACCAGTTCCATTAAGTAAGTGATCATTCAGCGGGAATTAAAAACGCTGTAGGCAAGTAAGTGGATTGAAGCTAATAGTTATTCTCGGCAACAAGCTCCTGCGTTGCTCTACCTCCAGCATCCATGCAGTCGTATATCGAGAGCCACTTACGCAGCATAAAGTGTTTTTCCCTTTGCTTTAAACATCAGCCGTACTACGTGAGCTTCTCAGGACTTCCACTTCTGCGTTGCATTGCCTCAAAAGGGAATAACCATTTCCGCAACAATGCGCCTTGAATTTAAAGCCCTGAATTGATCATAAATTTAATGGAATTGGTATTAGTTATACGTGTTTGACTGAGTTTCTTGTTATTATTAGGCTATTGAATGGCTCTTGATATCAATATCGGCCGCTCTGAGTGAGTAGTTAGAGCCTAGACACCCAAATTGCGTAAGTTGGATACCCATGATTGAACAGCAACAGAACAACCCATTACATGGCTTAGGCTTAGAAACTATGCTCACCGAGTTGGTGGCGTTTTACGATTGGAAGATTTTATACGCCTCCCTGCGTTTAGAGTGTTTCAATATTAATCCTAATATGGCGGCATGCCTTAAGTTTCTTAAGAAGACTGAGTGGGCGAGGGAGCGGGTAGAGAGTTTCTATCTTTATCGCTTCAAGCGTATGCCAAAGGGAAGCTCTGCACAATTCGAGCTTAAGCCACGTGAGCGTGGTTTTGCCGATGGTATCGTGCCCCGTAAGCCTGAAGAGTTAACTATCGAGCTTATTGCCGAGATGCGAGCCAAAGCGACTGCTGATTATGAGGATATGAAGCGTAACGAGGGGCAAGGGCGTCCTCGCTATGGCAAGGATAAGCCAAAGGCTCAAGATGGTTACGCGCAAAATAGGCGGTCTAAAACGGATAGACCAGCACCTTCTCAAGACTCTTCTAATCCTTGGGGTAAGTAACCTAAGGTTAGTCATGATCGAAATGATGACTCACTAGAGTCATCGCTGCTGCTTGTTGGGTGAGGTGTTAGATCTATCTCAATTGGCAGCTTGAACTTGTTCAATCTGCGCCGCTTCAGGTTCGAGCATGATCTCTTCCTTGTTGAGCTTGTGCTCGCCGAAATACATCATCAAAAAAACCACTAAAAATGTTTCCATTAGTTACTCACACCTGCTCACTAAAGACAATATCCGGCTGAATAATAACAAAATGAGTTGAATATGAGCTGAATCGAGCGTTTAGCTTTCAAACATTGATTTAATATTTATAGGTATAAAAACTCAGATAGCATATATTTGCATTAGCTAGCAGTGAGTTAACTCTACGCCGCTAGATAATTGACTTCTTATACCTATAGGAATTAAGGATGGGCGTGTCAATGAAGGACTTTTTGATACAACGAATTAGCGAGATTGACTGGAGTTATAGCCAGGGGCAATTATTGTCGATAGCTGGGCTACTATTTTGGCTTTGGCTAATCTGGCCCACAGATGAATTCAAAGTCCTGGTAAAAGATAAACAGAAGCAAACCCAGGTATTGATCGCCGCAATTGCGCTTAATAGTTTATGGCTGATTAATGCCAGCCTAGTTCAAGGTATACATGTGCATTTTCTCGGGCTTGTGGTGCTGATGTTGATGTATGGCTGGCGTATGGCGACTGTGATTGCGATATTACCTGTGTTATTTTTTTCTACCTTCATATTTAAGCAACCGTTCGAATTTGGCATATATGGCCTGCTTGCTATCGCTTTGCCTCTGTTCTTATGTTTTACGGTTTATAGCCAGATATTTAAATATCTGCCCCATCACTTTCTGGTTTACATCTTCTGCGGCGCATTCATCAATGCTTTCTTGTCAATCGTGTTTCATATCATATCTTGGGCGACTTGGCTCTGGTTGACCACTGACTATGACTGGGCCTTTCTCAGTGATAACTACCTCTTACTGATCCCCTTGCTTGGTTTCCCTGAGGCTTTACTCAACGGTATGTCTGTCACCTTGCTGGTGGTCTATCGCCCGCAATGGCTCTATGACTACTCGGACAAGACCTATTTTAAAGACTAATGTTTCAATGACTAATAATTTATTAGCCACTGCTTCAATAACTGATGCTTACCAGAAGTAGCCATAGTTAAAGCCGATGGCGTTTAGACCATCGTTGGTATTGGAGAAGTTAGCATTGGAGTAATGGATAAAAGAAAAGCCAATTTGGTGATGTTTGAACAAGATGACGCCGACACCTAACTTGTCTTCGAATTGCCATTTAGAGCCCATGTCTCTGTCTGCATAAAATTGGCTGTTGATGTAAGTGACACCTATGCCAGCTTCCAAGAAAAGAGTGAGCTGGTCGAAATGGAGCTGGTATTTGAGTATGGGAGTGACCGAGCCACCGTTCTTATCTGAATAAAGAAAGTCTTGCCAGTGATGGTAGGCAAATTCCAGATTAAAGTCGATATTGTGTTTGGTTAAAAAGTTATCATCCATCTCAAAATTGTGGACATATGCGAGGCGATAAGCCGTGCCCGAGTGTGATTCTTGCCAGCCATCCCACCTAGGATTGATTTCACCTTGGGTATAGGTAATACCTGAGTCTGATAAGCTGTTAGCTGATAAAAGTACTAAGAAAATAAAAACACATAACGCGCGGAAGGTTTTATTCATAAATCAGTGACCTATGATGAATCAGTGGTTACTTATTTCATTTTTAAGCTTGATGAAACTGCTAGTTAAGATTAGCTCAGATTGGGCGTATTTGAAGGGAAGCGGTTTGGAATCTTGCTAATGGGGTTGATTGGCTACGGGCTAACCTTGGTTATTTATGCTTAACAATGAGGCCGATGTATGGCCTCATTCATCGTTTAGTTTATTTGTTTAAATAGGTATAAGTCAAAGCTCAACGCCCGCTTCGTCGGCATCGACAATATCAGTTTCTTTTAAGGCGTCGGCTATCCAGCGCTGCATTGTCGGGCACTCTGCAACATGGGCCATATATCGGCGTGAGGCGTCAGAGACTATGATGCCATAGGTACGAAAACGCATGACTACCGGGGCGAACATCATGTCGGCGATTGACCAGGTACCGAATAACCAGCCACCGGTATCGGCTGTATCATATTCATGCATCTGTTGTGACCAAATTTCATCGATACGTTTAAGGTCTTTTTTTGCCGCGTCACTAAGCTGAAGACAGCGTGTGGCACGGATATTCATCGGTAGCTCATTACGTAGGGCGTTAAAGCCAGAATGCATCTCATTGGCTATCGAACGAGCCTTGGCTTTTTGCTTAGGCTCACTGGGCCATGCCTCACCCGCCAGATAAGTATCATTGAGATATTCACAGATGGCTAATGAGTCCCAAACTGTGATATCGCCATCAACTAAGGTTGGCACTCTTAAAGTCGGTGATATCCCCTTTAGTTGTTGATAGAAGCTGGGAGTATCGAGTTTTAGCATGACTTCTTCGAAATCTACACCGGATTTAGCCGCCATCAACCAAGCTCGTAGTGACCAACTAGAGTAATTTTTATTGCCGATATAGAGTTGCATGCCATTTCCTTTTGGTATTTTATCTAGATTTCATACTATATGAGCTTGTGCTTATTTTGGCTATTTTTATGTCCATTGATTTAAAATTGAGCTAAGTAACGTCTTGCAAGTAATTGTTAATTAAGTCTTCTTGAAAGGGATGTTTAAAGCTGGCATTATTCAAAAAAAGGAATTTTTATGTCTACCAAAATAATAAAATCAGTGTTGGTTTTTAATGAGAATCAAAAAATAGCCCCTAGATTCTTGCTCACCTATGTCTTGATCTGGCTATTCTGGCACAACCAATTAATCACTACTTTCTTCACTAGCAACGGCGACTTTTTGGCAAGAGGCAATGCGGCGCTAGCCTCCGTTGCCGGTAATCATTATATTCTGGTGTTCTTTCTCACTTGCCTCTTCTTCGGAGTGAGGATTGGCTATCATTTTCTGAAGCAAAAAGCCGATGACTTGATGGAAGAGGGTAAATCGACAGAGACTTATGCCGGTAGCGATCAAGGCTTAGCTAAAACTGAAGATATAAAAAGACTGATGACCATGATCAGTGAACTTAAAACTAAGTTGGCGACTTCTAAAGAGAGAGAAGAGAAGGTGATAAAAGAGAAAAACGCAACAATAAGCAAGCTCTTAAGCCTTCAAGCCGAATTAGACGATATGCAAGCCGATAACACCATGCTAGAAAAGTCTAATGAAGCGCTAAAGGCGCAACTGGTTAATGCTGGTCATCTGGTTTTATAATCCGTAGCGGGTCATCTCATCTCCCTGCTGCTTGTGAGATTCAATTCTCTGTTTTGAGTGTAAGCTAAGCCTCTTTTCCTCTGGACTTTGAAGCTTAGCTCTTCACTTTATCATTCATTTTTCTATCCGTTTTTTTATTCATTTCCCCTGATTATTCCTACTTAACATATTGGCTAACAATAGAGTGCTCATTTCATTGGTTTCCAGGGCCCAGGAGTTTGACTGCGACTGGCTTTGCGACTATATGAGTAAGGTGGGGAATAAGAAAAGTGCGTTGATATAGGGTCAGGTTTTACTTCCGAGTCTCTTATTTTATGTGGTTTTCAACATGTCTGAACTTAGTAATAAACAAATTGAAGAAAGGTTACAACATCTTACGACTTTAAGTATCGCGCTCAACGACATCAAGAATATTAAGTTCTTGTTGGAGAGAATTTTACATACGGCGCGAACGATCACCAATGCCGATGGCGGTACCTTGTATCGTGTCAGTTCGGATAAAAAATTTCTTGAATTCGATATCCTTATTAATGCCTCTTTGGATCTGCACTTTGGCGGCAGTCGGGAGAAATCGGATAAGATGAGGTCGATTCCCCTGTCTCTCGACAATGGTGAACCGAATTTGGAGGCCGTTGTTGCCTATGCCGCCAATCGCAAAGAATCGGTTAATATTGAGCATGTTTATGATACGCCAATCTTTAACTTCTCTGGGATGCGCAGATTCGATGAAGTTTATGATTATCATTGCCAGTCTCTGTTGGCCGTCCCCATGCTGGATCATAATTCAGAATTGGTTGGTGTGCTGCAGTTGGTCAACTCGATGGCTGATCCCTCCGGCCAAATTCAAGCATTTTCAACAACGGATCAACTGTTTATTGAGGCGCTATCTTCTCAGGCCGCTATCGCTATTACCAATCAGGAACTCATCTTACAGCTAGAAGAGCTTCTCGAGTCTCTGGTGAATTTAATCAACATAGGCATAGATGAAAAATCCGCCAATACAGGCAGGCATTGTCAGCAAGTCCCTAAGTTAACCATGATGTTGGCCGATGCCGTACAAAACATGGAGGAGGGGCCGCTGAAAGATTTTTCCATGTCAGAAAATGAAAGGTACGAGCTCTGGTTAGCGGGAATGTTGCATGACTGCGGCAAGATCACCACCCCTGTGCATGTCATCGAAAAAGCGACCAAATTACAGACCATCTTCGATCGTATTGACTTGATCGATGCGCGTTTCGAAATTATGGGACGTGATGCCGAGATCCGCTATTTAAAGCGGCTTGCCCAAGACAGTATGTCATCACAACTCACTCAGGAGTTACACCATGAGCTGGAGTCTCTGAGAAGTGATCGCGATTTTTTAGCTCATGCCAACATAGGTTGTGAGCGTATGAAAGATGAAGATCTTGAGCGTGTCATGTCGATAGCCTGTGGGACTTGGGTCGATTATAAGGGGGGAACACAGGCTTTGCTGACAGAAGATGAGGTCGAAAACCTGCAGATCCGCGGCGGCACCCTGACGGGAGATGAGCGTAAAATTATCAATAACCATATTTCGGTCACCATACGCATGTTGGAAGCTCTGCCTTGGCCAACACACCTACAGGATATTCCAGAATATGCTGGCGGACATCATGAGCGCATGGACGGTAAAGGTTACCCTAGAGGCCTGCGCGGCGAGGACATGTCGGTACAGGCGAGAATCATGGCAATAGCCGATATCTTTGAAGCCTTAACGGCGAAGGACAGGCCCTATAAGACAGGGAAAACTTTATCTGAGTCCTTATTTATTCTCGGCAAGTTTAGCCTCAATGGCCATATAGACCCGGACTTGTTCCGTATTTTTGTGGATAAAAAAGTGTATCTGCAATATGCCAATGAATATATGGATGGTGTGCAGGTTGATGAGGTGGATGAATCTAAGATCCCTGGTTACTTAACTTAGGTAATAAGTGAGAGTGATGAAGCAGAGCGGTAACTTCCTCAATGTGTTCACAGTTTTTGTCTTGCTCTTGGTTTGTATCGAGATGAGCTGGTTGCAGACGCTACGCCCATTGGAGTTCGGACTCTCGGATTTTTTAGTCAAGATACATGCGAGGAGTACGCAGCCAGATCCCGATGTCGTGATAGTCAATATCGATGATGCCAGTCTGGCTCGTATGGAAGATAAGGTTGGCAGCTGGTTCTGGCCACGCTCTGTGCATGGTGAAATGATAGAGGGGATCAGTAAGCAAGGTCCTGAGGCCATAGTATTCGATCTCTCTTTCGTCGAACGGGATCTCTATCGAGTCGAAAGTGATGCCATGTTCAATCAGGCATTAGCGGGTAAGGAAAACATCTTCTTCCCCCTGATAAGGCTATCCTCTGAGCAAGATAAAAACGGCCCCAAATTGTCACAGATTGCCGATAAGCTTGGATTGATTAAAACTGAGTTTTCACTACCCAATGCGAGAGCCGCCCTCATGCCTCCTCTTGCGGTAGCCACTCAGTATTGGCGTCTGGGCACAGTTAACTTTCTCAACGACATCGATGGCGTGGGGCGCAAGTATGATGTTTATCAGAATCTTTACGGTTGGTTGATGCCTTCGCTTCCGGCAAAGGTGGTGAGTGCACTCGGCTATCAAGTACCTGAAGTTGAGCATATCGTTCTGTCATGGGGCGGCGCTAAGAATCCCTATCGACGATTTTCCTATGCCGATCTCTATGATGATTTTAACCGAGAGACACCGCTGCGAGATCCAACCGAGTTAGCGGGGAAAATTGTCATCATAGGCGCCGACGCCTCAGCGCTGCATGATATTCGGGTTACGCCCATAGATAGCCTGTATTCCGGCTTAGACATTCTCGCCACCGCCATAGATAACCTGAAAAATGGGCGCTATATGACTCTTCTTCCAATGTGGAGTTATCTGCTTATCTCTCTGGGCTCGATTGTCTCTGTGTATGTCTGCTTCTTGCTTAGAATCAATGCCATCTCAGTGGGGGTATCACTGCTGGGGGCGAGTGTATTGGGCTTACTCGTCAGCTATCTATTTTTGAGTCAGTTACTCTTGCTGCATTTGCTCACGCCGCTGGTGTTGGTGTGGTTGTATTACTTCTCTTTGGCGCTACGAGAGTATCTGATTGAGCGTCAATCAAGAATGAAGGCGATCAGGCTTTTCAGTCGCTTCGTTAATCCTTTGGTAGTGAAAGAACTGGTGTCCAGTGAGGGGCTGAGTCGTGAGGGAGAGAGTCGGGAGATCTCGGTACTTTTCTCCGATATTCGTGGCTTTACCAGCTTGTCTGAGAATCGTTCGCCCCAGGAGGTGGTGAGTCTATTGAACCGTTACTTTACCTTGCAAGTGGCGGTCGTTTTCAAACATGGAGGCTCATTGGACAAGTTCATCGGCGACTGCATCATGGCATTTTGGGGGGCACCGTTAGATGATCATCAACATGCGGTTAACGCCGTTAAAGCAGCCCTTGAAATGGCTGAGGTGCTACAGCAGTTTAAACAAGAGTTGGGTGAACAGGATGCCGATTTCGATGTTGGCATTGGCATACACTCAGGCCCGGCTGTTGTCGGCCTTATTGGCTCAGATCAACGTAAGGAATATACCGCCATTGGCGATACGGTTAATTTGGCCAGTAGGATCGAAGGATTGACCAAGGGGGTCTCTAGAATCTTGGTGTCGAGTGACACTAAGACACTTTGTGGCGAGCGTTTTGACTTCGAACCATTCGGCTTTTATAAAGTTAAAGGCCGGGCAAAAGATGTCGAGCTGTTTGCACCAACAGAGGCTGTAAATATTTCTGATTTGGAACGCCCTGTAAATAGGGAGAGAGTTTAATGAAACGATCTTTAATGAAGCAAAAACGAATATCATTCTGGCTGGTATTGCCCTTGATGGCGATGACCAGCGCCACCTTCAGTCAAAAGCTGGCTAGCCAAGAGATAACGAGTCGGGATAAAGCCAGCTTAGTGCGTGATACTGAGCTAAAAGCTAAACCTTTTAGCGATGCCGCCACGCTTAAGATGTTGGCCGAGGCACTCTCTGTCGATGTGCTGTCAAGGAAGTCCAGTTGGTTGGAAATTCAGGCCGAAGCACTCACTGGCTGGGTGAAGATGTTCAGTGTGCGTTATGACCTACAGTCGCTGCAGACATCGGACTCGTTTGCCGGTACCAAGCAGGTATTTAATCTAGTTACCACGGGAAGCAGTGGCAGCACTGTCACCACGGCCTCTCGTGGGCTCGACGAGAATAAGTTTTCCGAACCGAGTCCTAACCCCTACGCATTTAAGACCATGCAGTCTTTCGCTGTATCGGGAACGGATGCGCAATCTTTTGCCAGAGAGGAGAATCTCAATGAACAGCAGCGAGATTATGTGACGGCTTCAGTAGAAGGTTCAGCGAAAGATTTAGCTGTTAGCGCCGAGACCATTTCCGATAACCTTGTTGGAGGTAAGTCATGAGAACATCAAGGTTAACTTTCATATTGCTTATGGCTTCTGTCATTTGTAGTGCCTGCTCGACTCAGGGCTTAGTGATTAATAATATCGACATTGGTAAAAGTCTTTCCGCCATAGGTCATACCTCAGATGCATTGACCGAGCTTGATGAAACCGGCGAGATTATTTTGGGTCAAGAGATAGTGACTAACTTGCTAGGCGTGGCTCCCTTGTTGCCTGACCAAGAGGTACAGAGCTATGTCAATAAAGTCGGTCGCTGGGTGAGCATGCATTCGGAGCGGCCTAATTTACCCTGGAGCTTTGCCGTAATGGATGACATGAGTATCAATGCTTTCGCCGCTCCCGGTGGCTATGTGGTGATCACTAAAGGTTTGTTGCTTAGACTCAACAATGAGGCCGAATTAGCGGGTGTGCTCGGTCATGAGATATCTCATGTGCTGCGCCGACATCATCTGAATGCGTTGAAGAAAGCCAGTGGCATGAGCGCATTGACAGATATCACCAGTGTGGTGTTAACGGCCAAAGAGGAAGATACTCAGTCCCTTAAACTCGTTACCGCTGGCACCGAGATATATATTCGAGGCTTAGATAAGGAAGATGAGTTTGAATCCGATGCCATGGGCGTGGTATTGGCGGCGAGAGCCGGCTATGATCCTTATGGTTTACCCGCCGTGCTGCACTCGTTGCAGATGATAAATCCAGACGATGCAGGCATGGCCATGATGTTTAAGACCCACCCGTCACTGGATGACCGACTCTCTCGGTTAGATGGCGTTATGGCTAGGGGATTCGAGCAGTTCGACAAATCTCCGGCCGTAGAAAGCAGATTTAATCGTGCCCTTGCCAACATATCTTCGCTGACGCAATAAGGAAATGTAGGACGATAAGCTAGTATAAAGGCAGCAAGTAGATATAAATAATGTAAGCTAAAGGACTGAGGTTCATACCAATTAATGGGCCTCTCCAATTTTCTGTCCGAGTCCTCCAACCCCCGCTACATCAAGCTTTGAGCCTGATCAAGTTAGACCTTGGTATAACATATTGTTACTTGACCTGATGTCTCAACTGGCAGACACTCGTAACCGTAAATGTACCCTATAAAAGTATGGATGATAAAAAATGCTTATATTCATTATCTGCATTACCTTGTTGGTACTCGCTTATAAGTTCTACAGTCCGTTTGTAGAACGTCAGGCGGGAATCGACAAGAATGCGAAGACCCCACAAACTCGCTTTGCCGATGGAGTCGACTATGTCGAAGTTCATCCGGTGAAAGCCTTCTTAATTCAGTTTCTCAATATTGCCGGTGTCGGCCCGATTTTCGGCCCCATCTTAGGTGCCATTTATGGTCCAATTGCTCTGGTGTGGATCGTTTTAGGTAACATCATAGGCGGCGCGGTCCATGATTATTTCTCCGGTGTGCTCAGTATCAAAGAGGATGGTAAGAGTCTTCCCGAAATAGCCGGACGCTATTTCAATGTGTACGCTAAAGGCGTGATGCTTATCTTTACCGCCATGTTGCTGTTCTTCGTCGGCGTGGTGTTCATCATGAGCCCCGCGGGATTATTGAGTAACTTAGATTACTTCAAGGGGACTATTCTCGCGAACAACACCTTCTGGGTATTGGTTATTCTGGCCTATTATTTCCTGGCAACCATGCTGCCTATCGATAAGATCATCACTAAGCTTTACCCGATATTTGGTCTCTTGATGATAGTCATGACTGTGTCTATCGGTGTGGCGTTATTGATTAGTGCCCCTCAGCTACCTGAGGTGGGAGACATCTTCGCCTACTTCGATCATAGCCATTATAACAATGATCTCTTGGAACCTAATCCTGATGGATTGCCGGTTTGGCCGTTGCTATTTGTGACCATTACTTGTGGTGCTATCAGTGGTTTCCACTCGACTCAGGCGCCGATAATGGCCCGCTGTCTGACCAATGAAAAATATGTCCGTCCAGTCTACTATGGCGCCATGATGTGTGAAGGCATTGTTGCTTGTGTATGGGCGCTGGCGGGTATCGCAGCGTTTCCGGGCGGTTACGTGGAGCTTAAATCAATACTGGATCTAGGCGGTCCGGGAATGGTGGTTAACCAAGTAGCGACCACTTACCTTGGTGTTGCTGGTGGCATAATGGCTATTATCGCTGTGGCAGTTTTCCCGATCACTTCCGGGGATACGGCGTTTAGATCTCTGCGATTGACCATAATCGATGCCTTCAGAATCCCTCAAAACATTCGTAATCGTCTCTTGGTTGCCGTGCCTATTCTGGTCATTGCCTACTTTATGACTAAGATTGATTTCACGCTTATCTGGCGCTACTTTGCCTTCTCGAACATGCTGCTGTCGACCAGTGTGCTCTGGCTAGCCACTAAGTACCTATTCGACAGAGGCGCTTTCCATTGGATAGTGAGCCTGCCTGCGATTGGTGGAACCAGTGTGACCGTGTCTTACATTATGACCGCTGGCATAGGACTGGGCTTACCTCAGTCGTTCAGTCAGCCTGCGGGTATCGCCGTAGGCGCCGTATCTCTGATTGCACTCATCTTAGTGCACCAGAAGTGTAAGCCTGTAAAATCAGAGGCTGAGACCGGGTCTTGATTTAACGGTTTAATTTGAAGAACTAGGGCGGCACTGTGTGCCGCCCTTTTTGTACCTGGAGGCATGTATCCGTGATCGCAGGGATAGCGAAAGCGGGGATTTGTCATCCTCTTGTCTCATTCTATGGCTAGTCTGGTTTCATCATCTGTCACCACTTAACTGACTAATGGCAAAGTTTTCATTCGAACATGCTTTCGAGATAGATACCCTCAAACGCCTGGTGGCGCAACATCAAGATAGCTTTCGTCATCAATCTTTGGCCGATCTTAGCTATCGTGGTGAGCCCCTTGCCATTACGGCCATTGAACTGGGTCAGCAAGACAAACCTTGCCCTACAGTGCTATTTGTCGGCGGGGTACACGGCGTCGAGCGGATCGGCGCTCAGGTGGTGTTGGCTTTTCTCGCCAGTCTACTCAATCGTTTACCTTGGGATACTCACCTGCAAGCCTTGCTCAAAGAGATACGTTTAGCCTTTGTGCCTGTGGTTAATCCGGTGGGATTTCTGCGCGGCAGTCGCGGCAACGGCAATAACGTCGACTTGATGCGCAATGCTCCCATAGAGGCGAGTGGCAAGGTGACTTTTATGCTGGGTGGGCAAACCCTGTCCCAGAAGCTGCCCTGGTATCGAGGCTCGGGTGAGATGGAGGCGGAGACCTCAGCTTTGGTAAAGTATGTGAAGCACTTGCAGCTCGAGAGTACCAGCTTGCTCTGCCTCGATGCTCACTCGGGTTTTGGCCTGAATGATCATATCTGGTTTCCCTACGCCCATACCGCTAAGCCATTCGAAGGCATGGGGTATATCTATCATCTTAAGCGGCTATTTGAGACGGGTTATTCCCATCATGGTCACTATCGGCTCGCGCCTCAGAGTCATTTTTATCGCACCCATGGCGATATCTGGGACTATTTAGTGGTGAATAACAAAGGAACGGCTCCCTTTATTCCCCTAACATTAGAGATGGGCTCCTGGGCCTGGCTGCGAAAGAATCCCCGGCAGGTATTGAGCTTCTCGGGGTACTTCAATCCGCAGAAGCCCCACAGACACCAGAGGATATTGCGCCGTCATTTTATCTTGATGCAATTTCTTTTGGACTCGGCCTATGGGCAAGTATTGGAGCGGGTATCGCCAGCACAACTTGCGCTGCTGACCCACGATGCAGAACGTTTCTGGTTTAAGTAAAGCTGTTTGATGTAAACGGCTTATCAGATTTTTTTATAGGGGAGGTCCATGACATTCGTACTACTCAGGGGCTTGATGCGAGACCGCCGTCACTGGTATGGATTTGCTCAACGGCTCGCGGCGGCCGGAGTCCGGGTTATCACGCCAGACTTGCCAGGCAATGGTACCTTGGTTGAGATTAACAGTCCCTTGAGTATCTCAGCCTATGCCGACTATGTCTGGGCGCAGATTGATGAGGTGTTAAGCGAGGGGGCGACAAGGGAAGTGCTCGAGCCTGTCTGTCTGGTAGGGCTTTCTATGGGCGGTATGTTGGCGATGGAAATGGCAAAACATAAACCAAACCGAGTGCAACGAGTGGTGTTTATCAACAGTAGTGCCGCCAATCTATCGCCTTGGTACCGCCGTTTTCAGCTAAGCTCTTTGGTCAAATCAGTCTGGGGGACAGGCAGACGCTGGCTCAACGGAGAACTTCCAGGTGTCAGCTTACTCGAGGCGACAGTTATCCAGCTCACCAGTGAATGCAGGGGCGATGATATTAAGTTGATACAAGACTGGAGTCATTATCGACAACAAGGTCATACTTCTCTATTCAATGGCTTGAGGCAGTTAGTCGCATGTGCCTCGTTTGATGCCCCTGTTATTGACTCTCTCCCTGCGAATGCTCCTGTAAATAGTCTGGTAAATGGTCCTGAGAGTGTCCCTGTGAATGTAATAGTAGCCAATCGAGACAGGCTGGCTCACCCCAGTTGTGGTGAAGCTTTAGCCCATTTTTATCAGAGCAAAGCTATTTACCTGGATGATTGCGGTCATGATGCCAGCTTAGATAAGCCAGAGCCTTTATTGCGCTTGCTATTGGAGCTGGCGAGATAAAGGCAGAGCGCTACGCTTTGAGTTCGAGTTGCGAGAACGGGAACAAGTTCCCTTCGAGAACGCCAACACGTTGGCTGCGAGGAAAGAGCAAAGCTTGTTCTCGGAGGCCGCAGGCCGTACTCGTGGTGACAAAGTCACTGACTCGCAGACCTAAGGTCGTTCTCGCAGTCGCGCAGCGACCTTCTCTCTTTTAAGTTCGGTATAAAACTTTAATCACATGCCAGCCCCATCTCTTCATTAAGAGGGTTTTGACTAATTGAGGCGTTATAAGCTCACCGGTAAAACAGGCCTTAACGAATGGCAGGTATAAATCCATCTGACCTTTATCTGTTTACCTAGTTTCATTAAGTTCGGTATAAAACCTTAATCACATGCCAGCTCCATCTCTTCATTAAGAGGGTTTTGACTAATTGAGGCGTTATAAGCTCACCGGTAAAACAGGCCTTAACGAATGGCAGGTATAAATCCATCTGACCTTTATCTGTTTACCTAGTTTCATTAAGTTCGGTATAAAACCTTAATCACATGCCAGCTCCATCTCTTCATTAAGAGGGTTTTGACTAATTGAGGCGTTATAAGCTCACCGGTAAAACAGGCCTTAACGAATGGCAGGTATAAATCCATCTGACCTTTATCTGTTTACCTAGTTTCATTAAGTTCGGTATAAAACCTTAATCACATGCCAGCCGAACTTGGTTTTGACTAATTGAGGCGTTAAAATCTCACCGGTAAAACAGGCCTTATCGAATGGCGGCACCATCTGACCTTTCTTGAATTCGCCTAAACTACCGCCTTTCTTGCCCGATGGACAAGACGAGTGTTTCTTGGCTAACACATCGAATTTAACGCCTTTTTTCAATTGCTTGATAATGTCTTCGGCTTGCTCTTTATGTTTGACTAATATGTGCAGTGCAGCAGCGGTTCTTGCCATCTCGTTCTCAACTTTGTCATTACATTAACGTTATAATGCTGATTATACTGAGTCTGGCAGCAAGAACCCACGTTTTCGTGACGACATGGGTATTTTCAAGCAGCTATGTTCAAGAAGGTATGCTCAAGATAGTAGGCTCAATTCGTAAACGGGTTAACTTTAAGAAGGTTAGTGATGATTAGTGTTTTTTTAGGGCTTTTATAAAAAACTTTTTATAAAAGATTTGCATCCTTTTCAATTATCGTTCGTCTAACTTAAAATTGTCGTTAGTTTAAACTAAGAGTCTCGTTCGTCTAAGCACTGAGCCTCAGTTGTCGTTAGGAGTTTTTATGCAGCAAGTTGCGGCGAAAGCATTTTCGCAATACCAGAGTGAGTTACTGGCATTTATCGGCCGGAAAGTCAGTCATAAAGAGGATGCGCAAGATATTCTTAGTGCGGTTTTCGTTAAATTATTGCAGCAGAACGATGCGCCAGACTCCCCCATTGCATGGCTCTATCAAGTCACTAAAAATACCATCATAGATTATTACCGAACCCGCCGTCCTAATGATGAATTGCCTCAAGATCTTGTTGCTGATTCAAAGGAAGAAAGTGCATTTTCAGAAATGAGTGTCTGTATGAAACCTATGGTGATGGCGTTAGATGAGAGGTATCGAGATGTGCTCCTGCTCAGCGATATTGAAGGAATGAAGCAAAAGGCCGTAGCCGAACGACTTAATTTGAGTCTGTCTGCAGTCAAATCCCGTGTTTTAAGAGGGAGGGAGCTCTTGGCTACTAGCTTAGTTAGCTGTTGTGCTCCAGTGGTCAACGCCAAAGGGAAAGTTGATGACTTTCTTCCGCCTAAAAATCGCTGCGGTAAGTGCTAGTCTCAGTGCTAGTAGCATGATGGGCAGTATCTAAGTTTTATAATTTTCTCTTAAATAGTTAAAATTTCTTGCATCCTTTTTTTAGGGTATTCGTCTTTTCAGGTATATGAGTCATAAAAGGTGCCTTTTGCACCGACTATTTTACCCGGAGAATGTATGAGCGATAAAACTCAACCTTGTTGTATCTCGGCGAATGAAACTGAAAATACTTGCTGTAGCACTTCTGATGCTCAGTGTTGTGCTGATAGTCAGTGTGATGGCACTTGTACCTGTACCTGCACTAGTAACAGTAACTGTAACTGTAAGCCAGATGAGGCCTGTGGTGACGGAAAGTGCAACTGTACCAGTAAGTCCGATGAGTGCAAATGTACCTGCGTATGTGAAAGTTGTGATTCGGATGACTGCACCTGCCATTGTACTAGCCACAAAGATGACGCTTGCTGTAAGGATGACTCTTCCAAGGCGACTTGTTGCTAGTAGCGAAGGCTAGCCGTTAAATTCAATAAAGCCCGCTTTGAAATAAGTGGGCTTTTTCATATCAGTCACTATTAGCGCTAGTCTTGTTTTGTAATTGATATTTCTGCTAAAATCGAAATATTGTAGTTTGATTTAAATTCGGTTAGGTTTGGGAGAGTAGAAACATGATGGATATCGAAGTCGTTGCCAAGGCACTTAAAGAGTTAGGCCATACAACGCGCTTAACCATTTTTAAGCGTGTGGTGCGTGCCGGATTTCAAGGCGTAGCAGTAGGTAGCTTGCAGGAACAGCTGCAGATCCCTGGCTCAACACTCTCCCATCATATTTCCAGTTTGGTTTCTGCAGGCTTACTGTCACAAAGGCGGGAAGGGCGAACGTTATTCTGTGTTGCTGAATTCACTAAGCTCGAAGGCGTTATCGGTTTTTTGCAGGATGAATGTTGCATCGAAGAAGAGTGTGCGCCTCAGCTTTCGACTCAAGAGCCGTCTACCTAAAAGCTGTCTACTCAAAAGTAACTGGCCAAAAAACAGCCTAGTCAACAAGCGTCGATTCAAAAGCCATAAGCATCATATTTTTTGGTTCAGCGTTAGTGCTTGATTAGCGCTAGGTTTCACTTCTAAAATCCGGTATTCATAAATTTATTTCGAATATTCTAGAAATATAGTTGACATGGTTTTCTATAAGTATATTATTTCTATATTCTTCGAAATGTTTTTTTCAAAGCAGATGCTGAACATGAGTGTCGATAACTTCGAAAATTTCAAAACGATTTCATATTTTAAGTATTGTGGAAATTATTATGAGTCCTGAAATTTTAGCCATGGCCCGAGAGGCCGCAAACATGTTCGCCTTCTTGGCAACCGAACTAATTATCCTGTTTCTGGTGATCAGTTACTTGGTTGGTGTACTGCAGGAGTTTATTACCCCTGAGAAGATCCAATCGATATTGAGTTCACGTAACGGTAAAGGCTACGTGATTGCCGCACTCTTGGGCGCTATCACACCATTCTGCTCATGCTCGACCATCCCGTTTTTGAAGGGGCTGCTTAGAGCCAGAGCGGGTTTTGGCCCCATGATGGTGTTCCTCTTCTCGAGCCCACTGTTAAACCCGATTATTATCGGCCTGTTTGTAGTGACCTTCGGCATTAAAGTGGCTGTGTTCTACTTTACTGTGGCGCTAGTGGTTGCTGTTACGGCAGGTTTTGTGTTGGAAAAATTAGGTTTTGAACGTTATGTGCGACCCGAAGCCTATGAAGCGGCAGAAGCATCAAGCTGTGGCACATCCTGCGGCGACTCTAAAAACAGTGCTGCCGAGAAACAGTCTGCTGTTGAGCCTGTGAAAGCTTGCGGAGTAGCAGCTCAATCGGCTCCTGTATTAGCCATGGAAGCCAGTGGTTGCGGAGCGGCTACAATAAGTGAGGCGGCAAGTGTGGTCTCTTCATGTGGCACGAGTTCATCATGTGGAACTGAAAGTGCTAATGCCGGAAATACAGAAAGTGCAGGACAAATAGCAAAAGCAGAGAGTCGTTGGATGCGGATCTGGCGCTCGACCTGGAAGGACTTTAAGCAGGTACTGCCTTACTTGCTACTGGGTATCACACTAGGTTCTTTCATCTATGGTTTTATCCCGACTGAACTGATTGCTAAGTATGCGGGTGAGGACATGTGGTACGCGATTCCTGTCGCTGCGATTATCGGTATTCCGCTCTATATTCGCGCCGAAGCTGTGATCCCTTTAAGCGCCGCATTGGTGCAGAAAGGCATGGCTCTAGGCTCTGTGATGGCATTGATTATCGGTAGTGCTGGCGCGAGTTTGACCGAAGTGATTCTGCTTAAGTCGATATTCAAGAACGAGATGATTGCCGCCTTTCTGGCTGTGATATTGGGCATGGCGATTGGCGCAGGTTACCTCTACAGCTTTATCTTTGCTTAAGTTGCTTGTTGCGGCAATAGGGCTTAGAAAGAGCCCCTAGCCACAAGCCCTAGTCACAAGCATTCGTGGTAACAATTAATACAAAGTCTTAGACCTGCTTTAACGGGTCTAAGACTTTCTCTCTTTTCTTAAACTTGATGTGATTGCCTAGTACCGCCTCAAGAGCTATGCAATCGACACAATCTTTATATCCGCTTAATTTTTGATTCTTAAAACAATACACACCTAAAGTCGTAGTAAAAAAGTAGCATTTTTCTCCCGTCCTGATAAGTTATGCACTAATGTAAATTTTTTGTTATTTTGATTCTGACTGCCGAGAGCCGACACTGAATACTGCTGTTCTGCTATAACAGTGTGAACAAGCGAACAAGGCTCACAGAAATAAGTTAGCTTATGTTCTCTTGATTGGAAGAAAGAAGAATGAGTTTTAGCACATTTTACTTTGGTGACTGGCAGGTTGAGCCCGGCTCCAACTCCCTGCGCTTAGGTAGCCAAGTTAAACAACTTGAGCCTAAGGCGATGGATGTGCTGTCACTCTTATGTGAACGTGATGGTGATGTGGTCAGCACCGAAGAGATAGTCAGCCATTGTTGGCCCGATATGTTTATGGGTGACAATCCCTTACATAAGGTCATCAATCAACTGCGCCGCGCCCTGGGCGATAGCGCTACCTCACCCCAATATATCGAAACCATTCGTAAGCGTGGCTATCGCACCTTAGCCAAGATAAGTTTCCCTAAAGGTCACTCAGAAGCGGCGCAGTCGCAACAATGGCAGTCTGGTTCGCCATTTCCGGGTTTACAAGCTTATAGCGCCGACCATGCCGATGTGTTCTTCGGTCGCAGTGAGCAAGTTTCAACCTTGCTTAACCGTATCACCCTGCAAGTTAAATATGGCCGCGCCTTCTGTTTGATATTAGGCCCCAGTGGCAGTGGTAAAACCTCCTTAATCAATGCCGGCGTGATGCCTAACTTGATGTCCTCCAAGGGATACAATGGCATTGAGGTGATCTCGTATAGTGATATCGACTTGGCCGATGTGGTCGATAATCCGCCATTAGTGGATCTGGCTAGCGCCATGCTGGATTGGGAGTATCAGGATAAACCTGTATTCGATGGTTACAGTGCTGAACAACTGGCAAATACGCTCACTGAAGCCCCAGAAAAGGCGATTCAGTGCTGCAAGTCGGCGTTAAAAGGTCATAAGTCTCAGCATGCATTTTTTGCCCTGTTTATTGACCGGTTAGAAGTTTTACTGTCCTCGCCTCAGTTTAGCGATGAGCAGAGACAAGAATTTTTCGATGTTATCGAGTTCCTGGCACAGTCCGGTCATATTCTTATTTTATCTGCTTGCCGTAACGATTTTTACCCAGACCTAGTGCAATACCCTAACCTGATGTCAGGTAAGTCCCGGGGGGCACATTTCGATTTGTCTCCACCTACTCGCCAGGAACTACTGCAGATGATCCGCTTGCCTGCCGTAGCGGCAAATTTAACCTGGCAGCTAGACGGTGAAACCGCAGTGCCGCTCGATGAGATGCTCTGCGCCGATGCCGCGTCCAACCCCGATGCCTTGCCTATGCTGCAATATACCTTGCAGGCACTTTATCTAAACAGAGATGACACAGACCAGTTGTTAGTCTCAGAGTATCAAAATTTAGGCGGACTAGAGGGAGCTATCGGTAAAAATGCCGAAGAGGTACTCACTAGCCTGACAGATGCAGAAACAGCGGCGGTGCCTAAGATTTTGTCACTGTTAGTCACGCTTAAAGAGGATGATAAATCCATTACCAGCCGCACGGCGCGCTGGTCACAGCTTAGCTCTTCCCAGCAAAGCTCACAGCTAGGCGCCTCCCAGCGAAACAAAAAGCTAGAGAGTGAAGCTGAAACAAATTTGGTTAAAGCCATGGTGGATAACCGTCTATTTGTCTCCCACCTGCAAAATGATGAAGCCTGTTTCAGTATCGCCCACGAAGCTCTGCTCAGGCGCTGGCCCAGAGCGACAAAATGGATAGAAGCACACAGCGAAAGCTTAGGCATTAAGAGTCGCTTACTCAATCAGGCCCGTCGCTGGTTAACCGAGTCGAAAACCCAGGCTTACCTGCTCTCAGAAGGCAAACCGCTACAGGAAGCTCAGCTTCTCTCTCAAAACCCACTGTTTACTTTGGAACCCGCAGAGCAAGCCTTGATTGCGGCATCGGTAAAGCGCGTCAATGTCCGTCGTTGGCGTCGCCGGCTGACTTCGGGAGTACTTGTCGCCCTCACCATGTTATCTGTGTTGATGAGCTTTCGCAGTATCGAGGCTGAGCAGCGCGCATTAGAGAAGCGCTTAGCCGCAGAGAACCTGCTGGGGTTTATGGTAGGGGATTTTGCTGACAAGCTGCGCGGCATCGGCCGTATGGATCTGCTCGATGGCATCAGTAATAAGGCGCTGGAGTATTTTAGCGACGAATCGAATACCCATGATGCCAGTAATTACAGTTTCGAAGCCCGTTTTCAACACGCCCAAACATTAGAAGCCATCGGTGAAGTAGCCTATTCTCGCGGCAAGCTAGAAGAAGCTAACGCAGGTTTGCTGGCGGCTAAAACTAAACTCGAAACCTTGTTAACGGAACAGCCAGAGAACCTCGAGTTACTAAAAACCGCAGGAGCGAATGCCTTTTGGCTAGGTCAACTTGATTATGACAGGGGGGATTGGGCCGCGGTACGGCCTTGGTATAAACTGTATCTGAGTTACAGCCAAACTATGTATCAGTTGGCACCGACAGATCCTGAAGCTTTGATTGAACTGTCCTATGCAACAAACTCCATTGGTTCATTGTCAATGAAATTGCATCAATTTAATGAAGCCGAAGGCTATTTCAATGAATCTTTGCAGCTTAAGTTGCTTGCGGCTAATTCTTCACCGAAAGACATGATGCTATTGGCAGATATTGCCGATACCCATTCATGGCTAGCTAGTGCTGCTTTATCCCAAGGACATATTAACCTTAGTATTGAAAGGCATAAAGCTATTCAGGCTGATATAGAAAATCTAGATGAAGCACTGCAAGCCAATGCGAATTTAGCTGAGAACTTGGCGTTGAGTTATCACAGTATATCGAGTCAATATAAGTATAAAGGTCAAATGCAACTAGCCACGGATAGTGCCTTAAAAGCTCACCAACTGTTTACAGCATTAATTACTACAGATACTAATAATCAGATTTGGCATCAACATTTGTTCTTCTTAAAGCTACACCTTTTACAAATGGCATCAATAGAGGAAGTAGAATTCAGCATAACAACTGAACAAATTATTTCAGAGCTTTCAACATCTTCAAAAATGTTTACTGATGATCAGTATTCGAGAATACTCCGCGCTAAATACAAACGAATACTAGCTGAGTATTATTTTGACCGTCAACAGATATCACAAGGAAAACGTTACTTACAACAAGCCAAACAACTAAACAATGAGCTAATAACCCAAGACATAAATAACAGTGAAATAGAATGGTTGCAGGCGATGACATATTTAGCAGAAGCCAAACTGTATCAGCTAATGGGCGACACAAGACAAATGGCGAGCAGTTGCAGACTAGCTAGTCGGCAACTAAGTCAATTCCAGAAGTTAGATAAAGATCCCAAATTTATCGCTCCCTACGCTGATAGTTTACGCTGTCAAGGTAAATTAATTTCTAATGCCCAGCTAACAGCCTTATTAACCGAGCAAGGTATTGTTCAACAACTTTCAATAACAAAGGATGTGAAAAAATGACAAATAAAAAATTAACTGTTGATGTTACGGTTAGTGGTACACCAACTAATCCAGTGTTTCATTTTAATCCTGAAACGGTCACAGTTACCGCGTCAGATAGTAAAATTTACTACTTGTTGAATAGAGAACAAAGCTTAGGATTAGTCCTTGCCGGTGTGGTGTTTCCCTATAACGATCAAAGCCCGGGCAGTATTGTTAGCGATATAACGTCTTTTAAAGTAAAAGATGCTGGTTATCAGTTATCGGTAAAAGATTCTAATAAAAATGAAGGTGACATAGGTATGTGTTTGTTACTTACCAATAGTGATGGCGAAGTATTTAAAAGCCAAGACCCACAAGTTAAAAATAGACCTACATCATAAAGTTTTATTAAAGTATAAATAAGCTCTTCCTTCAGGGAAGAGCTTATTCTGACCCTGTATCAGATTCTTTGCATTAAGCTCTTCTAATTTCACTTTTCGTAGTCGTTACTGTTGCAGTTTTAAGCTGTTATGGTGGTTTGAATTATTTGTAAATTATATGTTTAGCTTGTTGACGCGCTACGGCGTTAACCTTTAGGTTATGGCAAAAGGAATTAATCAATCACTTAAAAAGGAACTACTGTGAAATCCTCCGCAAAACTTTCGTATGCGTTTTTAGCCAGCCTGCTACTCATCAGTGAATAAATAGAGCCACCCATTCGAAATGGCTAAACATTTGCTCTCCTACTAAGCTTTAGTTATTGGTTAAAGTAGGAGGACTGTTATGCCTCGTCCAAGAAGAACTCAAGTCAGTATTGAAGACACATCCTGGTATCACTGCTGCTCGCGTGTTTGTCGGCGCGCCATGTTGATGGGCGATGATTGAATAAATAGAGCCACCCATTCGAAATGGCTAAACATTTGCTCTCCGAATAAATAGAGCCACCCATTCGAAATGGCTAAACATTTGCTCTCCTACTAAGCTTTAGTTATTGGTTAAAGTAGGAGGACTGTTATGCCTCGTCCAAGAAGAACTCAAGTCAGTATTGAAGACACATCCTGGTATCACTGCTGCTCGCGTGTTTGTCGGCGCGCCATGTTGATGGGCGATGATAAGTTTACTGGAAAAAACTATGATCACAGGCGTGATTGGGTTGAATCACAACTGCTGACATTAGCCAGTGTGTTTGCAATCGATGTAGCAGCCTATGCAGTGATGTCTAATCACCTGCACCTTGTTCTTAGTGTTGATATTTATGAGTCTAATAACTGGACAGACAGAGACGTCGTTGAGCATTGGCATCAAATATTCAATGGGACAGAAATTACTCAAAAGTTTGCTAAAGGTGAAGTGGTTGAAAGTTTTGAAATTAATAGCTTAAAGCATTCAATAGCCCTATATCGCAGTCGTTTAAGTGATATATCTTGGTTTATGCGCTGCCTCAATGAGCCTATCGCACGAATGGCTAACAAAGAAGATAAGTGTACTGGGAGGGACGCTTTAAAAGTCAGGCTTTGCTTGATGAAACCGCTGTTTTAGCCTGTATGGCCTATGTTGATCTTAATCCTATTCGAGCCAAAATGGCTAAAACGCCGGAAGACTCAGACTACACCAGTCTTAAATTGCGTGTAAAAGCTGCTTTAAAGGGCAAGCAACCTGACAAACTGCTGCCTTTTATTGGAAATGAGCGTCTAAACCAGCCTAAAGGCGTTTACTTTTTACTCAAAGACTATCTTGAATTAGTCGATGAAACTGGCAGGATAATTCGTGATGATAAACGAGGTGCTATTTCTGAAAATACTTCTAAGGTCTTAACTAGGCTAAATATTTCTAGTGATAACTGGATAAAAATCACTACTGACTTTGGGAAACTATTTCATGGTCCAGTGGGTGCACTGCAAGAGCTCACCAGCTATTGTGACCACCTTGAAAAACGGCGACGACATTTCTCACATTGTTGTCAGTACCTTCAGGTAAGCTGATAGTTAATCTTTTGATATCATCAAACCGAGCAACCAACTCCTTGGCTATCTAGTCCTGCCTAAAATTCATCATTTCCATGTAGAACGAGCATTAATCTGCATTTTAGCTATAAGAATGTATCGAAAATCTGGCTCTGAATTTATTCATCAATCGAACGACGAAAATTATTAACTAACTAGATTAATTGTTGATTTATTATGGGTGGCTCTATTAAGGGAGGCGCTTGTATCTTCCTGGGGACGGCTAAAAAAAGCTCTTGGGGATGTGGTGAACTTTGTTGTAAAACAACGCATTAAAGTAGAAGGTTACCGAAAGGTTCTAAACACATTAATTAGGTAGAGTATTCAGCAGTTAGACGCATTTGAAGCGTCAGGTTAGTAAATTCTGTTAAGGATACTCTAATGTTAACACTCCCTCCCAAGCCCTATGAAGACAATAGGCAAGTATCGTGTGCGGAGAAAGGCTTATCTCCGGCTGATGAGTTTCACGCGATGATGAGAAAGGCTAGGTTAAATACTCAAAGGGAAAATGCCGAGATGGCTCAGCAATTGACTATGCCTCTGGATGAGTTTTCATTGGCTGCGATGCGAACTGCTGTTAAGGCTTCGGCGCCAGAATCTGCACTTATGCCAGAACCAGAACCTGCATCTACACCAACACCTATAGCTACACAAATAGCAGCGACACCTTTCAGTATTCCAGACGATGATATTTTATTTGATGATTGTTATCGCAGCGTACTCAATTTATTAGTTCAGCAGTTGATGGAAGCCGTGTTGGTGGTTGATGCCAGTGGCACAATTCAGATGATTAACGCTAAGGCTATTGAACTGCTATCTGGTGGAAAGCTGGGGGCGAGTGATAGGCTTGGGGAGCCTGAGAACATTATTGGTAAAACCTGGCAAGAGTATTTAAGAGAACCGCAAAAGACACGCTATCAGCAGATGTTGGAAGAGCAACTTGTCAGCCAGTGTCAGCTTGAACACGCGCCTATTGAAGCATCGCTGATATTAGCGGAAGGTGGTAGTTTGGATGTGGAGTTCTCAATCAGTTATTTATCATTGAGTTCGCCGATTTTTGCCATAGTGATACGAGACCTGACCAAGCATAAATCCGAATACCAACAGCTCTATCAATGGGCATCGACAGATTGCCTGACCAAACTGGCGAACCGAAGAGTATTCGATGCTTCCTTGCGATCTCAGTGGCAAGCTTGCACAACATCAGCCAAACCTATCAGCGTGGTGATCATAGATATCGATCATTTCAAGCTGTTCAACGACAAGTATGGCCATATTCAGGGGGATCACTGCCTGCAGAGGATAGCTAATGTGATTGCTCACTCACTGCCATCGGATGAATGTGTCGCAGCAAGATATGGCGGCGAGGAGTTTGCGCTAATTCTTCCAGGTTTTGATGCCAAGCAAGCTCAGTCGATGGCCGAGTATATTCAGTTAGAAATCAATAGCCTTAAATATACTGACTTAGGCCTAGATGATAGTGTCACAGTGAGTGTGAGTCAGGGAATCGCAGCTGAAGTCGATGGTCAGTTCAGAACAGGCACAGCCCTGTTATGCGCAGCAGACACAGCACTTTACCGCGCCAAAGCCGATGGCAGGAATAGAATTAACTTAAGTTGTTGAAGGAAGGTTGGGGGGTTAGAAGGTACGAGGCTCGAGTTATTTCTGTCATTCCGGCGTGCTTGTTGGCCGGAATCCAGCTTCTTTCTGTCATTCCGGCATACTTGTTGGCTGGAATCACGAGAAGTAAGGAAGGCTACGAGCTTTAACTCGCTGCTCGTAGCTTTTTTAGCCCTATCTTGAACTCGCAACTTTTTAGCTAGCTCAGGACTGCTTTATCCCTTCACTTTCCAATTCACTTCTTCGCCAGCGAAGAAAGGCACGATTGGATTGCCATTTGGTAGGATTATCTCGCTCGGTACCGTCCAGGTCTCTTTTACCAGTGTTACTGTGCTGGTGTTTCTCGGTAGACCGTAGAAGTCCGGGCCGTGAGTACTGGCAAAACCTTCAAGTTTGTCAATAACGCCTAGGTCATCAAATACCTGAGCGTAAAGCTCGAGTGCACTCCAGGCGCTGTAACAACCGGCGCAACCACAAGCCGATTCTTTGCGATGCTTCTCGTGTGGCGCAGAATCTGTGCCTAAGAAAAATTTGCTAGAACCAGTAGCCACTGCTGCGCGCAATGCTTGTTGATGAATGTTGCGCTTAAGCACAGGCAGACAGAAGTTATGTGGGCGTATGCCGCCGACTAACAGGTCGTTACGGTTTAGCAGTAAGTGCTGTGGCGTGATGGTTGCGGCTACATAGTCAGAGGCGCTTGCAACAAACTCGGCGGCTTCTTTAGTGGTGATATGCTCGAACACCACTTTAAGGCTTGGGAAAGCATCGACGATGCGAGTCAGGTTACGCTCGATAAATATCGCTTCACGGTCGAAGATATCGATATGTGATTCGGTTACTTCACCGTGAACCAGCAGCAACATGCCAATTTCAGCCATTTTTTCGAAGATAGGGAAGAGGCTATCGAGTGCCTTTACCGCAGCATCTGAGTTAGTGGTCGCGCCTGCTGGGTACAGCTTAGCCGCCACAACGCCAGCCGCTTTTGCATCTATGATGTCTTGCTTAGTGGTGTCGTTAGTCAGGAAAAGTGTCATCAGAGGTTCGAAGCTTGAACCTTGTGGACGCGCCGCCAAAATGCGCTCACGGTAGGCATTGACCATCTTGGCATCTGTTACCGGTGGTAGCAGGTTTGGCATGACGATAGCACGTTGGAAAAGTCTGGCGGTAGCCGGGACAGTTTCTTGCAACATATCACCATCACGGAAGTGAAGGTGCCAATCATCGGGAGTAAGTAGGGTGATCTGCGTCATTATGGGGTTCCTAAGCGTTACGACAAGCATTTACTAGCTTTTTTCTGCGCAATATTATGCCATATTTTGACCGTTATTTACAGTTGAGATGCGCTCGACTTGAAACAAACAGTGGCGCAATCGGGCGACTGCGGACCACTGCTTGTTTTCGCTTAGGCTTATGAGCTTGCTTAACTACTGCTTCCCTTGCTTGGATACCTTGAGGATGTCTTCCATGTCGATATCTACGGTAAAGCTGCCGACGACCTGACGAGGTGGAAAATCTTTGAAGCTGGCCATCATCTGTTTCACCTTTATTTGTGCCGGTATCACCAGAAAGGCGCGCTTGTACCACCAGTTATCATAACCAAAGCCCTGGTCGCCTTTCTCATAGGGATCGACCGCCAAGTCGAACAATTTAGGCACCCGCAGCGTCGTTTGTGCCTGGGTCCACACCGCTATGCCCTTGTTCTCCTGTATTTTGAAATGAAACTTCCAACGACCGTCGCGCATCGCCAGCAACTCGCCGTCATCAGACCAATAGAAGAATGAATTACGGGCACTCTTATCTGATTGTTTCGTCAGATAATCCACCTGATTATAACCATCCAGATGGTTGCGATAACTCTTGCCATTACTGGATTTATATCCGGTTAATAGCTCTTTTTTGATCTTATTGTTACCCGCGATACTGACTAATGTGGGAAACCAGTCAGCCGACGAGATGATGCCGTTGAACTTAGAGCCAGGCTTTATATGGTCAGGCCATTTTATCAGCGCGGGTACCCGGAATCCGCCTTCCCATGCAGTGGCTTTCTCGCCGCGAAAAGGGCTGGTGGCCGCGTCGGGCCAGGTGGCATTCATCGGGCCATTATCTGTGGTGTAGATGACGATAGTATTGTCATCGATATCCAGCTGCTTAAGCTTATCCAGTAGGTTTCCTATGTGATTATCATGTTCCACCATGCCGTCGGCATAATCGCCTAATCCTGTGACGCCGGAATGCTCCTTACTCACATGGGTATAGTTGTGCATGCGGGTGGTGTTGTACCAGAGGAAGAAGGGTTTGTCTTCGGCGACTTTTCGCGTCATAAAATCATTGGCAGCGTCTAAGGTTTCATCGTCTATGGTCTCCATGCGCTTACTGGTCAAGGCGCCAGTGTCTTCGACGCGTGCCCCTTGTTTAGATGACAGCAGCCCAGAGCTCTCATGGCTGGTATCGGCGGTGGACTTGATGACACCTCTGGGACCGAAGCGCTGTTTAAAAGCCGCACTCTTGGGGTAATCCGGATTCTCGGGCTCCTCCTCGGCGTTAAGATGATAGAGGTTGCCGAGAAACTCATCGAAGCCATGCTCTGTTGGCAACATGGTATCTCTGTCTCCCAGATGGTTCTTACCAAATTGGCCGGTGGCATAGCCGAGATCTTTCAGGGCCTGAGCCATGGTGATGTCTTGGGGCTGAATGCCTTGTGGAGCGCCGGGAAGACCGACCTTACTCAGGCCGGTTCGTACCGGCATCTGCCCTGTGATAAACACCGAGCGCCCGGCGGTGCAGGACTGCTCGGCATAGTAAGAGGTCAGTAGGGCGCCCTCATTGGCTATGCTGTCGATATTTGGTGTCTGGTAGCCCAGCATGCCGTTGTTGTAGGCGGAGATATTGCCATAGCCGATATCGTCACCGAAGATAACGACTATGTTGGGCTGCTCGGCCGCGAACACGAGTCCGCAGTTGAGCAGGGCTAGGCTAGCTAAGAGTCTGTTGATTATTTTTATCATTATTATGTCCATTTAAAGTCGATTGCTAATGGGCCGGTATATAGGTGCCGTAGCCCATTTTCTTGCCTAGTTCTGGGACTATTTCGTCATTCTCGAAGGCAAGCTTGCCGTTGATAAATACCTGCTCAACTAGACCTGGATTGCGGTTGACCAGACGTTGCAGATCGAAGTTTTCCATCTCAGCCCAGCTGACTTGCTCGAGGTTTTGCTTAAACTCTTCAGGGTTGATGATGACGACATCGGCGCGATCCCCTTGCTGGATCCTGCCCGCATCTATGCTGAACCACTCAGCCTGATCCCCTGTCATACGCCAGACGGCTTTCTCCATCGTCATCATGGCATCGCCTTCGTCTATGGACTCGCTCACGAGCTTGAGCATGCGAAGTGGCAAGTTATAGAAGGCCATATTACGAATATGCGCCCCGGCATCGCTGAAGGTGATAAGGGATTTTTTATCTTTGACCATCTTCTTCAGCACGTGCTTTCTGTGGTTGGCGACTGTGGTGTACCAGCGCAGGTCGGTGCCGTATTGCACCACCAGATCCAGGAAGAGATCCACCACATGTATGCTTCTGTGCTTAGCCACTTCGGCGAAGTTTTTACCTACGATGGACTCGTCGGGGCAGGCGAGGATAATGGCATCACCGAAGTCTCTCTGCCACACTCTTGGGCTGAGTTTCTCACCATAAAACTTTCTGAAATCACGGCGATATGTCTCATCTTGCAGCAGCTTGTTACGCTCTATCTTATCTTTCAGATCCAGCGCTAGCTCGCCGGCACCGAACTCCTCGAAAAACACTACATCTATGCCGTCGGCATACACGGTGAACGGGGTGGGTAGAACCTGCCAGCGAAAATCGCCGTTGAAGAAGTTGGTGACGCGGGCGGCCAGGTTAGTGATCTTGCTCAGATAGACGCTGCCCTTGAGATCCATGCGGCTGATTAAGGTGGTCTTGAGGCGCTTTTGGAAGATACCCACACACTCACGCATGTACTGATTTATTTGCAAGATGGCGGCGGCATTAGGTGCGCCTTGATGCACTCGGTCGTACTTGCGCACTAATTTGTTGAGGCGGGAGACCTCTTTCCATTTCGAATAGGTGCTGGGCAGGCTCTTGGACCACTCGCGGTTGCCATCTAGCTTGTCCCACTTTAAGCACATGGTGGATAGACCGAGAAAACCTATCTCTAAAGATTCCTGCAGCAGGCTTTCCATCTTTATCATCTCGGCTTCGGTGGGGACGACGCGAATATCTGTGGAGCGGCTCAAGCCCATCACGCCTACGCGCATGTCGCTGTGGCCCAGCATGCTGACGACGTTCGGTCCCAGGGGATGGGTCTTGATGTATTCGACCCATTGCTTAGGTGTATTCCAGGTCTTGTGCTTCTTGAGAATTGGCAGGACCTTCTCACGGGGCACGGTTTCGACTCGGGTGAATATATCGGAGGCGTCTTCATATTCGCTGCAGATCATGCTCAATGAGCAGCTACCCACCAAGACTGTGGTCACGCCGTGACGAACCGACTCCGAGAGGCTGGGGCTGACGATCAGCTCGGCATCATAATGGGTGTGGGTATCGATGAAACCTGGCATAACCCATTTTTCACGGGCATCTATGATGTGCTCACAACCTGTCTCGTCTATTGGCGAGCTAGAGACTAGGGCTATCTTGCCTTGTTTGATTGCGATATTTTGAATAGAAGATGATGCGCCGGTTCCATCAAAATATCGGCCACCCTTGATAATCGTATCGTATGCTGACATGCGTAACTCCGATGTTATTAATTATTGTTATCGAATCGATTCAATTAGGTTAAGGCTTGTCTAAATTTCATTCTTGTCATTTGGTGACAAATTAGTCACTATTTAACCACCGACATTTTGAGCCGATCCTTTGAGTAGATACTTTGAATAGAGAAAGCCAGTTATGAAACAACACTATCTGATCCGCAGTGGCTCCTTGTCCGGCTTCGATGCTCTGGTTTCTGAGCTGGGAGGCGACAGCTCAGACCTCTTGTCTCGGTGTGGCTTAACTAGAGATGATTTTAGCAATCCAGATACTCTGATCGCCTTCGCTGGCATGATCAACTTACTCGAGCTAGCCGCCGAGCAACTCGACTGTAAGGATTTCGGTTTGAGGTTGGCCGCTATGCAGGGCGTCGAAGTGTTAGGCCCTGTGGGCATGCTGATGCTGAGCAGTCAAACGGTAAGGGAGGCATTGGCCAATGCTCAAAGATACATGGCGGTGCACAGCCATGGTGAATATTGGATGGTCAGGGAGATTAATCAGACCGCACTGATAGAGCGCTATCAGGTCTTTCAAGACATAAGCCATGCTAAGCAATATAAGGAGTTGTCCTTCGGTGTCTGCTTACGCCTGATTAAGGCGCTTATCGGCAGCCAGACTAAGGTTGAGCGATTGGAGTTTGCTCACGCGCCTATCTCAGACAATGCGGTTTACCGGAAATACTTCGAGTGCCAGGTGGTTTTTAATCAGGAAAATGATCGGCTAATCTTAGATAGCGCCTATCTATCGCAAGATATCCAACTTATCTCTCAAGAGGATAAACATCTGATTGAGATGTATCTCAAGTCACTTATCGATCAGTTTGGCGATGATATCGAGAGAAAAGTCAAAACTTTGATATTACAGACCATGGGGATAAGAGAGTCTAATATCGAGGATATCGCCTTGCTGTTAAACATGAATAAGCGCACCCTGCAGAGAAGGTTAAAGGATAGGGGACTGACATTTAAGCAGGTGCTTATTGATGTGCGCATTAGCACCGCATGTTGGCATCTTGAGTCCAGTAATATCGACATCACCTTGTTGTCTGAGGTGCTTGGTTTTGCTGATGTCAGTGCGTTTTCTAAGTCGTTTAGAAATACCATGAAAAGCTCGCCGTTGCAGTGGCGCAAGGCGAGTAATGGGAAGCTTTAATGATTCAGAGCTAAAAGCTAAGAGTCGGCTCTAGCCTTACCGACGAGTCCGGAACAGAAACTGACAAAGTGTTTATCGGCGAGTTTTCCCAGGTTGACCATGATGACTAATCCAATGGTCATTGCCATAAACATCGTACCCATCATAGGCCAGTGAATAGTCCCAGATAGTGCTACGATTACTGTGCTCATTACAAGTATTGCCGCCCACAAAATTACCAGTCTCATCGCTGTATCTACCTTAATTATCAGTGTCTTAAAATTCATGGGTAGAATAGCTTACAGGGGCTGAACGTTTACTGAACGCCGTACCTGAAAAGAATGCAGCACTCATATCAATTGATATGAGGTTTAAACTAATAAGGTATAATGTGGCTAATTGCAGCGAGTGGAATAGTGAGTGCTAAAGGGTAAAACATACAAGCGAGTCGGCCCTGATTATCGTTTCGACGAACAGGTGAGCTTTCACGATATCAAAGAGACCTTTGGCCTGAATCATATACGTATAGGCAGCTGGGTCGAGGAAGAGGAGAAGCACAAGGCGGCTAACCTTATCTTCGACTCCTTAGCCGATTTAGCTTTTATATTGAAACTGCCTCCGATTGCTATCGGGCTCAGGCAAACACTTAACCTTGCCTTCGGCAGCGGTGGTCAGCAGGGCGTCCAGGCTCATTATATGCCAGCGGGTCGTGAACTGGCTCTGGCTAAAAATGCAGGAGCAGGGGCGTTAGCCCATGAGTTTTGGCATGCATATGATCATTACATCGCCTCTAAAGCATTTAAGATCCCTTCCAACAACAGAGGTGCTCGTGGTGCCTCTTTCGCCAGCAGTTGTTGGTTGGCCGATGTCACATCGATAAAGCATCCGTTAAATCAACGACTCGAGCGGGTATTTGCGACGACTTTTTTGAGCCATGACGGCCTGGACAGTCATGAGTATATCGACCGAGCAGTAGCGTTAGATAACCAATATGGGCGACTGTATTTATCTACCCCCACCGAGTTGATGGCGCGGGCATTTGAAGCCTGTATCGAGTCCTATCCGGAGATCAGTAACCCTTATTTAGTCTATGAGACCTTGAAGTCGCAACTTGCAACGGCTGGTGGCTATCCAGATCTTGAGCATCGACAGCAGATCTTCAATGCGTTAATCGCCTATTTTGAACCGTTGGGAATAGCATTGACGAAAAAATAAAAATGTTGTTAGTGTTGGAAAATTCTTAGATTCGAGGCTTGAACATTAATGTCCGTATCATACTTAAGTTGGTTTGCTTCAATCACTTCAGACTCCTCCTAAAGACTCATATCATGTTCCCTTTATAAAGTTTCATATCTCATTGTAAAAAATATTAAATAAAAACCCTATGCGTTCGACATCGGTAAGGGGGGCGATGATTTTTGTCGTTATTAGTTCCTAATGTAACGGGTATCACCACATTTTTTACGCTGTTAATACTTACAGCAGGAGGGTGTGTAAGTCTTAAGGTTATATTGAGTGGTAATAAAGTCTACAAATTAATGATGGGAAGGTGATGGAAAAATGATTTTGTCGATAAACTTATAGACTATGTTGTTTTTAAACGTGTTTGTGCTAGTTTTTTATTCTGCGTTTGCCACTTATCGTAGCTTTATAATTACTGTGTGTATTTATTTTTTGTGGCGAAAGTATTTATTGAAATTAGAACTTGTGGTTGTGTTTATGCTATAGGGTTAGGGGAGTGAAATGATACTTTCTGTCATGAATCATATATCTTTAAAGTTAAATCAGTTTCTTAAAAATAAGTTTGAGTTAGTCGAAGATGTAGTCGTTGTGTCTAATCTTGTTGACCATGACGGTGCAATATCTGCCAATGTAAATAACCGTGTGGTTATTTTCTTGACCAATATCGAGCGTGAAACGGCCGCAAAAACTCACTATATGTCGTCAGGTGTAGGCAGTGACTTTACGCAGCATCAACCAGTACATCTCAATTTATACTTGATGGTTTGTGCCAATTTTAGTGGCGCTAATTACAATGAATCGTTGAAATTCATCTCGAGTGTTGTCGGCTACTTTCAACAACAGCCTGTGTTTAATCATCAAAATTCGCCTGACCTTGATAGAAACATAGATAAAATCGTTCTCGATATCGAAAATGTTAAAAATCATGACTTAAGTAACATGTGGGGGATGTTTGGGGCTAAATATTTACCTTCAATTCTGTATAAAGTCAGAATGATAACGATTGATAATAAGGCGGTCATTTCCAGAGTATCTAAGACGTCATCGGTAAACGTATCTGTAAAATCAGAGAGTGAGCCACTGTGACTGGGTTTCGAGTGCTGTTTTCCGTGGTCATACATCATGATTTTTTTGAGTCAGGATTCTGTAATGACATTAATGTAGAGCCAAGCCGAGCCACTCTTGCTCAAGCTAAAAATAGTGGCATCATATTTAAACCATGTTTAGGTGGTTTATTGGTGTTATGTGATTCAGAAAAGATTCCCATACTACTACTTTATATTGAAGATGAAGGTTTAATATTTGATTTTTATATAACGAGTAGCACTCCTTATTTGAGTACTTACTCTTCTATCCCCTTATTGAAAGATAAAGGGTTATTGTGGCTGAAACATGATCCGAACCAAGGTGATAATGTGGTTAATGGTATTGATAAATATCAGCTGCATAGCTCGGACTGGATATCCGATGCTGATTATTATTCAAAGGATAAAATTACTGCTTATTTTGAACTTGAAGCACTAGGCTTTTCTTCTCAAGCATTTATGTTCATCTCTATAAAACTTAATGAACAGGAGTTAAATTCACTCACTGCTGACGATGTTGACTCTTCAGGTTTTGTTGTTTTCTTTGCTGCTATAAATAATAAAAGCTCTTTTTGGGAGTATAGATTACATGGCAATAATATAAAAAATAGCTTAGAGATTAGTGACCGGGATAAAGGCATAGAATTTAACTTTATCAGCAATGAACTGTTGAGTGATGGCCGTAATATTACTGTGTTTAGAAGTAATGCAGAAATAAAATTAAAAGAATTTAGTGAATGTTATTTCCAACTTATCGATAAGCGAACCAATGGGCACCGAGTATTAATCAAGCGGTTACCAGTGGCTCATTTTAACCATGGGTACCAAGAGGTTGTAGACACTAAGTTGACGCAAGTCTCTGAAATTTTTGTCAATTTTTAACTTTAAAGGAATAGATTATGGGCGTGATGAAAACACCTGGTGTGTATATTGTTGAGAAAAATGCATTTCCAAACTCGGTGGTTGAGGTTGCCACTGCTGTGCCAGCCTTCATCGGTTATACCGAAAAGGCGGAAAATGGTGGGAAAAGCTTACTAAACAAGCCGTGGAGAATCACTTCTATGGCCGAATTTCGCAGTTATTATGGCGATGCACCGATACCAGAATTCGAGATCGCAGAAAAAGCAGAAGATTCAACCGAAGACGCGGCATTTATTATCGGTGGAAAAGAGTATACCGCGGATCAATCTAACACTAAATATTTGCTCTATTTCAGCATGATGTTGTTTTTTCAAAATGGTGGTGGACCTTGTTATATCGTCTCTGTTGGTAAGTACAATAATGATGTTGAGGCCGCTAAACTATCGGCTGGTATAACTCCTTTAATTAAGGAGCAGGAACCCACTATGGTGGTGATTCCTGAGGCGATGTTGTTAGCTGAAGATGACTGCATAAGTGTTCAGCAAGCCGCTTTAGCCCACTGCGGCGGAGTCATGAGAAATCGTGTCACTATCTTAGATGTATGGAATGGCTTTAAAGATAGACAAGATCCAGATGGTGATTGTATCGATAACTTCCGCTCTAAATTAGGCATCAACTACCTTGATTATTCAGCCGCTTACTACCCTTGGTTAAATACCACTATCGTTCAGGATAGTGACCTCAGCTATGCAAATATTTCAAACATTGATGTACTGACAGAGCTGTTAAAACAAGAAGTTGCTACAGGTTTTACCGACCTTGATGGATTGAGTGATGATGATCTTGCCACGCCAGGTAATAAATTAAGAGCGGCAAAGAGAGATCAGATGCTAGCAGAGGTCGATACCATTGCTAGCGTTGATGGAGATGCACAAAAGAATCTGCTGCATAAAACGCTGATATCAATGAGCCTGATGTATGGCAACATTCTGTTAGATATCAAAGGTAAATTGAACCTGCTTCCTCCCTCATCTGCGATGGCGGGGATATACACCATGGTCGATAACGCACGTGGTGTATGGAAAGCCCCTGCTAATGTCAGTCTCAACGCGGTGATTTCCCCGCAGTGAACATTTCCCACGATGAGCAAGAAGACCTCAACGTTACCACCCAAGGCAAATCTATCAATGCGATACGCACATTTACTGGTGAAGGCACCTTAGTTTGGGGCGCCAGAACCTTAGATGGAAATAGCCTAGATTGGCGCTATGTCAGTGTGAGAAGAACGCTAATCATGCTGGAAGAGTCGATTCGTCTCGCTTCTAAAGCGTATGTATTTGAGCCCAATACGGCCAACACATGGGTCACCATGGATAGCATGATCACTAACTTTCTAACTGGCATTTGGAAGCGAGGAGGCTTGGCTGGTGCATCTCCTGCCGACGCGTTCAATGTCAGTGTTGGATTAGGAAGTACCATGACGAGTGAAGATATTTTAGAGGGGATACTCAGAATCACTGTGTTAGTGGCCGTGACTCGCCCTGCTGAATTTATTGAAATCACCTTCCAGCAACAGATGCAGAAGTCATAATCGCCGTAAATAGCTTCCAATTAAAGATGAAAGGTTAAGGAGAACGCAATGTCAGATGACGGTTCAAAACAGTCGGCCAATGTATGGCCAATGTCCAAGTTTTATTTTGAAGTTAAGTGGGCAGGTGGAGCAGGTGAAGGGATGGTTTCATCTTTTCAAGAGGTATCCGGGCTAGATGTTGAAGCCCAGGTGATTGAGTATCGTGCTGGTGATAATAAGGTTTTTTCAACCATCAAGATGCCGGGAATAGTCAAGTCAAGCAATGTCACTCTCAAGAAGGGGGTTTTTGCTAAAGATAATAAATTCTATGACTGGTACGCAAAGATCAAGATGAACACAGTTGCACGTACGGCTGTAACTATCAGTCTATTAGATGAAACAGGTTCTCCGACTATGGTCTGGACCCTTTCAAATGCTTGGCCAACAAAGATCACAGGTACAGACCTTAAGTCAGATGGTAATGAAGTTGCTGTTGAAACCATCGAGCTTGCTCATGAAGGGCTAGCAATAGCGAATAAGTAAGCATGATTGAACCAGCACCCGATCAATAAATCGATATGGAGTGCTGGTCGTTTTGAAAATAGGTAATGAGAGAAGGCTATGTCTGATGGCTCAAAGCAAGACAGTGCCATTTGGCCTGTACCTGCGTTCTACTTTAAGGTCGCATTTCACGGTGCTAAAAATGGCTCTGATACCTCATTTCAGGAGATTGGCGGTATAGGCTCTCAAATTGAGACTGAGGATTATGTAGAAGGGGGCGAAAATCGCTTTGTTTATCACCTACCCAAATCGGTAAAGCACAGTAACTTAACGCTGAAGCGAGGTCTGACTAAGCTGGACTCCTTCTTGATTAAGTGGTGTAAAACATTTTTTGATGGTGATTTTAAGCAAGCTCTCGAACCTAAGGATCTATCGGTTCATCTCTTAGGAGAAAAGGGCACTGTGATCCGTAGTTGGAACTTCTTTCAAGCCTACCCAGTAAATTGGAAGGTTGACAGTTTTCATTCGACTAAGAATGAGGTGGCAATTGAAGAGATTGAGTTGTGTTATCAGTATTCAAATAGGGTGATGTAATTTATGTCAGTAGAAGTTAAGCAGCTAGTGATTAAGTCACATGTGGTCAGCAGCGATAAAAGTGACCAGCTGGAGCTGGTTGATGAATCTGATTTACGTCAGCAGAAAGAACAATTGCTAAAAAGTTGTTTGGGGATGATCAAACGTAATCGTAGTGAAACTCGCGAGCGTTAGGGAGAACCATGGCTAAAAAACTCACTATTGAGACCGAAGATGGATCGACCAAGTTTGAGGTGATGTTGAATCCTTCAAACTTTAATCATAATTACACCATTAAGTATGATGATAATAAAAACAAGGCGTTAGGCACTTCTGCTAGTGAAACAAAGTTTGCTGGATATGATGTTGAGTCTATTGATTTTACAACGATTATTGACGGCACAGGGGTAATTAAAACCACAAAGGCTATCGATGTCAGTAAGCAGGTCAGTGGTCTTAAGAAAATTGTCTATGACTACATAGGCAATAAGCATGAACCCAACGTGGTGAATGTTATCTGGGGCACCCTTTATTTCGTGTGTCGCCTAACCAGTTTTAAAGTGGAATATGTACTTTTTAAGCCGGATGGAACACCGCTAAGAGCAAAGGTAAGCCTGGCATTTTCAGGTTTTATGACCAATAAAGAGGAGGCATTACAGTCAAAACGCTCCTCTCCGGATTTGACTCATGTGATTGAATTTAAATCGGGTGACACTCTGCCTTTGCTATGTCAGCAAGTCTATGAAGATGGCTCCTATTATATGCAAGTTGCAAGGTTCAACAATTTAGACAGCTTTAGGGTCATCAAGCCTGGGACTAAATTATTATTTCCTCCATTAAATTAACTGTAATCGACGGGGCATAGGTATATGGCAGCATCTCCTTTAAGCAACAGCGATGGCGTGATCAAATACAGTATTACCGCTGACGGAACAGCGTTAAAAGATAGCGTTAATGTGTTGATGATAGAGGTGATATCTGAAGTGAACCGAGTTCCTTCGGCACGTATTATCGTTAGCGATGGAGATATGCCAGGCAAAGATTTTCCACTGAGTACTGAGTCTTGTTTTAAACCTGGAACCAGCATTGAAATAAAGGCGGGATATGCCAGCAGTGAAACCCTGATCTTTAGTGGCTTAGTGATTGGAATGGGTATCTCTATTGGCATGAATAATGACTCGTCATTGGTGATCGAGTGCAAAGATAAGTGTGTGGCCATGACCATTGCACGCACCAGCGAAAATTACACGAGCAAAACCGATAGTCAGATCATCGAAGAGATTATCGGTAACTACTCTGGGCTTGAGAAGTCAGTCAGTGCTACATCATCACAATATAATGAACTTGTGCAATTTAATTGTACCGACTGGGACTTTGTACTCTCAAGGGCGGAAGCCAATGGTTATGTCATCTGTGTCGATGCTGGAAAGCTGACCATCGGTGAGCCCCAAGTGACAGGGACTGGTGAGTTAACGGTAACTTATGGAGAAGATCTTATTGATTTTTCGGCCGATCTCGATGCTAGATATCAGCTCAGTTCAGTTAGCGGTGTGTGCTGGGATCCCGCCACACAAAAGGTCCAGCAGGAGAAGGTTGAGGCACAAACTTTAAATAAGCAGGGGGATCTATCCAGTAGCGATCTCGCAGCCACTCTTTCTATTGATAATTTCCGTCTACAAACCTCTAACACTTTAGATTCTGCATCCTTAAAAGCTTGGGCCAAAGGTCAGCAGATAAAGTCAGCACTTGCACGCATTCAGGGAACAATGAAGTTTCAAGGCAGTGCAACAGCCAAAATCGGCAGTTTGATTGAGATTGCGGGAGTGGGGAGTCGTTTTAACGGCCTGGTCTACGTTAGCCGCGTTCACCATGAATTGGTTGATGGACAGTGGTTAACAGACATTGAATTCGGTATGTCGCCACATTGGTCTAGTGAGCATCGGGACATATCAGCACCGCCCGCAAGTGGATTATTACCGGCTGTTGAAGGACTTCAGATTGGTGTGGTAATGAAATTAGACGGTGATCCAAGTGGTCAAAATCGAATACAGGTGCAAGTGCCAGTATTGCAAGCATCTACAGAAGGCGTGTGGGCGCGGCTCGCAACCTTTTATGCATCTGAAGATATTGGTAATTTTTTCATCCCGGAAATTGGTGATGAAGTGGTGCTGGGTTATTTCAACAATAATCCCAGTGAACCTGTGATATTAGGCAGCTTATATAGCAGCAAGCGAAAGCCTGCTTACGATCTGACTGCTGAAAACAACATTAAGGCTATCATCACCAAGAGTAAGCTGAAAATTGAGTTTAATGAAGAAGATAAGGTGATCACTATCATCACACCAGGTGAGAATAAGGTGGTGATCAGTGATAAAGACAAGTCAATCGTCCTAGAAGATCAGAACAGTAATAAGCTTGAGCTGAATAGCAGCGGTATCACGTTAGACAGCCCTAAAGATATCAACATAACTGCTAAGGGCAAGATGACATTAAGCGCGGTAGGAGAGATGAGCTTAAGTTCAAATGCAGATTTAAAACTGGCGGGTTTAAACATTAACCAAACCGCTCAAGTTGGGTTTGTGGCAAAGGGGAGTGCGTCTGCAGAGTTGTCTGCTTCTGGGCAGACCACAATCAAAGGCGCCATGGTGATGATTAATTAAGGAGTCATAGATGCCACCTGCAGCAAGGATCACTGATATGCATGTTTGCCCTATGGTGACACCTGGACTGCCGCCGATCCCTCATGTCGGTGGTCCGGTTATTGGGCCGGGCGTCCCAACGGTATTGATACAAAAACTGCCCGCAAGTGTAGTTGGTGATAGCTGTGTGTGTGTGGGTCCGCCAGACACAGTGGCAAAAGGGTCGGCAACTGTGATGATCAGTGGCAAACCTGCTGCCAGAATGGGAGATACCACAGTGCATGGAGGCAGTATTGTTCTGGGGGCATTGACGGTAATGATTGGTGGATAGCGAGCAAGGGAGAGTAATGATGAGCATAGAACGATCATTTTTAGGCACTGGATGGTGCTTTCCACCTCAGTTTATGGCAGCAGAAAGATCGGTTGAGATGGTTTCTGCTGAAGAAGATATTGAACAAAGCATACACATCATTTTGTCTACCTCACCGGGAGAGCGAGTGATGGACCCTTTGTTTGGCTGTGGTATCAAAAAAATGGTTTTCGAGGAAATTAATCAGGCCACAATCGCTAAGCTAATGCACTTAATAAGCCGTTCACTGCTTTATTTTGAGCCCAGAATTAATGTCGAGCTGATTGAAATAGGTACTGACAATGCTATGGAAGGGCGCCTTGATATCGACTTGAATTTCACTGTGATCACGACTAATGCAAGGCGTAATATGGTGTATCCATTCTATATTTTGGAGGGAACCTTAGTTGATCTGTAAATCTGCTAGGATGCAATGTGGCAAAAATCATCTTCTTCAGTGTCGTTTGGTCACTCATTATGGAGAATGAAATGACGCGGTTATTGCTTGAAAGCAAACAGGCATTACGCTTGCCTGATGCTCTGGTTGCCGGGCATTTTAATGTTGACGAAATGTCGTTTGAAACCCTGTTAGTGTTTGCTAAACAACTGGCTTCTCAGTTGCATTTTTATGATCACCAAAATAATAAAGCGGGCACATGGGAACCCATGTTTTGTGCCAGTGAGTTGGCAATGATGGCCATGTTGAAAAACATGGATTGTGATCGAATATCTATAGAGTTTGAAGAGGATTTAAAACAGGACCCACAAGCCGCTGTCATCACGATTCTAACCTCGCTTTCAAACATTAATCTCTGGTACCAGCAGTTAAAGCTGTCAGACAGTGAAGCCGCTTTTGAGTTTTGCCTCAAGATATCTTCAGCAGTAGATAAGAAATTACAGCCATGTTTACAGCAGTTGCAAGGGGTTGTAGCGTTTTTAACGCCAGAACAACAACAGATGGCAGAGCAAAAGATAAGACTGTTTGATCCCATATGGGGAGACATTGTTTCTCAATGGCAGCCAAATAGTGCTCGGATGGACACCAACCAGCTGCTCCCGCTGTTACAACAAAACTTTTCTAACGTCATTAATGTGGTTCGGTATCTACAGATGGGGATCGGAGTCTATACCTTAGCGCTAGAGAATCGTTCGGATCATGATCCATCGATGGGTTTGTTTATGGCGTTTTTGAAGATATATCGTCATAGCCAACAAAAGTTAAATCGTTTTACGATGCGACATTTGGATCTCTATTATCGAAAGATATTAAAATTTGAGCCAGCCCCGAGTTCGCCCGAATCAGCATATTTACTGTTTACTCCGACAAAAGGGCTTAGACGGGCAGTACAGATCAGAAAGGGGACAGAGTTTAGCTACGGTAAAGACAGTAATCAGCAAGATGTTATTTTCCACTTAGATGATGACCTCTCGCTTAGCGATGCTCAAGTTAAGTCTGTATTCAACCTTTATCTACATCGTGACCCACTTATTTCTCCTGAAAGCGAGTTGCACTATGTGACTCAGGTGACTCAAAACCAACTCAAGCTTGAAGATAACGCGAATTGTGACTTTACGACTTTTGGTGCTAATGGGCGATTTGGTGGCAAGAGTGCATCGCTAGCCGCGTTAGGTTTTGCCGTCTCAGCGCCGGTGTTAAATTTACGGGAGGGGCATAGAGAGTTAAGTTTAACTATAGCATTGGCAGAACCTCATCCCATTCCATCTCACGCGCTTTACCTGTTAAATACCGCCGACTCAGATGCTGAAAAACGAGATTGCATCTTGGCTATTTTTACCCATTTACTCGAGGCTGAGCCCAGTTTATACGACGGTGAAAACACGGCTGACAACTTGCTTATAAACCTATCAGAAGGACAGCAAGTGGAGATGTTTCTCTGTGCCGAGGAACAACAGAGTTTAATCCATAAAAACTACTTATTATCACTGCTTGTCGAGGCCCCAAATGAAGCACTTTTTTACCGACTATTAGGGCGATTATTTAGTCGGCATACCCTTAATAGAATAGGGCGACATCAACGAAATGCTTGGTTGAGTAAAGCTGATATTCAACAGATAAGCATTAAATCACAAGAGTTTACTGAAACCTCAGGGCTTAAAAGGTTATTACGCTTGTTGAGTCAAGATCAGCTACGCACTTTTTATGAACTGTATGAGAAGATGTTTGATATTAAGCTTTCTACTGAAGAGGGGTGGTTGCAGTCTAAAAACTATCGCATTCAACCTCTGAGTAAAAAGGTGGATGGTGATGAACATGGTGCATATGGTTTTCAATTTATTATTACCTTAACACCAGACTTACCCCCTATAACCCCAATTAACGCTGAGGTTCACGGCAATCAATGGCATTGTGATGAGGGGATGATTCAGTTCGGCATTAAGCCACTGGCAACCTTCTTTCCCTATTCTATTTTTCGCGGTCTTATCTTAAGCGCTATCGACATCGATGTTGATGTAAAAGGGATCACTGACCTGGTGGCCTATAACAATCATGGGAGGGTAGATCCTGCGAAAACATTTGTTCCCTTTGGTGCACAGCCATCACGATATAGCTATCTGGTTTTAGGCAGTGAAGAGATGGCACAAAAGCAAATTGTTGAGTTGGAGATCAATCTTAACTGGAGTGACTTACCTTCTGAACTCGATGGTTTTAAAACTTACTATGCTGGTTATGATTTCCCATTTTGTAATGATACGTTTAAAGGGGAATTAGAGGTCTTAAGAGATGGTAGCTGGCTGAAAGTTAATCCGCAGCAATCGATCACACTTTTTGATGAAAACACCGAAACCAATAGGTTAAAAAGTTTTAAAGTGATTAGATCGGATGTTGCTAATGCGTTTAAACCCGTTGGAGCGAATCTTAAAAAGCAAGCATTCGACTATAATCTTAAAAGTAGAAATGGCTTTATTAAGCTTCAGCTTTCTGAGCCCGATATTGCTTTCGGGCATCAACAATATTCAACCTTGTTGACTAATATTCTCGTTGCCAATGCCCATAGTAAAAAGCCCAAACCATTACCAAACCTGCCCTATACTCCCTCGTTGAGTCGCTTATCTGTTAATTATCGTGCTAATACTGTGATACATCTTCATCCGCAAAATCAGAAAAAGAATCTTCCTCAGCATAGTGTGACCCATATTCACCCCTTTGGCTTCCAGCAAATCTACCCCATCACTAAACATAAGGATCTTGAACTTAAGTACTTGTTTCCTCGATATGCTTTTGACGGCAATTTGTTTATTGGTATTGAGTCATTAACACTGACTGGAATATTGACTCTATTCTTTCATTTCGATGAAAAGGCCAGCCTTAATTCAAGTGATGAGGAAAGCGATGTTCAGTGGTTTTATCTGATTAATAACAATTGGTTACCTTTCTCAAAACGACAAATACTGTCTGACACGACATTTGGCTTAACGACTTCAGGGATCATGACATTTGTTTTGCCTGAAGGGATAAATGTTGAAAACAGTGTGATGCCCAAAGGTTTGTTTTGGCTAAGAGCAAGCGCAAACCAGTCACTGTCTAGCTATGGACGTTGTTTATCGATAACAACACATGCGGGTAAAGCAACACGACAGCTTTCAGGGGAGCTGCAGAGCATTGCTCAGCAAGGCCTTGCTAAATGGAAAACGCTGCATCCGGTGGCAGGACTCGAGAAGGTGACACAAGCTAGGACTCATTTTGATGGTAAGGATCAAGAGAACGATCGTGAGTTTAAGCAGCGAGTCAGCGAACGTCTTAGGCATAAGAATCGGGCGGTGACTTGCTGGGATTATGAGCATTTAATTCTGCAAGAGTTTGCTGAAATTGATCGAGTTAAATGCATTTCAAACTGCATTTTTAACAAACAGGGTAAGCAGCCCGGACATGTTTTAATAATCGTCCGGCCCAAGGTCATTGGCTGTCAGCACCAGTTATGTGATGACTTTAATATCAGTCAAAACCTGCTTAACCGGGTACAGACATTTATCTCATTACATGCGTCCCAATTTGTCAAAATAGATGTCAGGGAGCCAGTATACGAGAGTGTGCAAGTACGCTGCGCAGTTAAGTTTGTACCGGGTATGCATACAGGCCAGATGATCACACAGTTAAACAAAGATATTTGTGATTTTCTCTGCCCTTGGGGTGAGTCGGCCAATAATAGTGGCTTTGGTTGGCAGCTAATAACCCAAGATATTGACTCTTATATACGCCAGCTTAGTTATATTAAATTTGTCACTGAGGTGTCAGCTTTACACATTATCAAGCGGACACAGCAGTCACTGCCCTATTTTCAGCTGACCGATAGCGTAACAGCAGATGCTATTGAAGACCGAGACAGTAATACAGATATAGCCCCTAGCTCGCCTTGGTGCCTGCTGATGCCTTATGGCCACCAAGTCATCGAGTTGATAAGTGAAGAGATCGATCATAAAGCCAAACAAACAGGGATTAATGAATTAGAAGTGGGGGGAAACTTCATTATCGGTGGTGAAGAGGGCACTGAACAGTGTGTAGAAGGAACTCAACAAGATGGCTAAACGTAACAGGAGCACCCTTAAAAACTACTTCAGAAAAGGTGCGCTACCTCAAACTGAGCATTTCTCAGACTTGATTGATTCATGTTTAAACACCTTAGAAGAGGGGTTTGATAAATCGGTTAATGAAGGTTTTAAAATCTCATCATTAGAGGAGAATGCCAACCTTTTAAGCTTTTACCGTGACAGTGAACCAGAGCAAGTGTTGTGGAGTATTAAATTCGATCAGGAGATAGATAGTTTACTGTTTAAAGCCCCTGAGAAACAGATGCTAGCGAGTGGACAAGTCTCGAGTAAGCCAGTTCCTAGTACACTTTGCATATCACCCCATAGCCGGCTTGGTATCAATCAAGATAAACCTATGCATGCTTTAGATGTCAACGGCATGATTAACGCATCTGGCAGACTTGGCAATGCGTTTGAGGAACAAGATGGGCCGGGGACAGTAAAGGCTGATGGACAATGGCACAATATTACTCCGACATTAGAGGGAGTACAGGCTTTTGAAGTGATGGCTGGTGTGGGGATTAAACGTACTGGCCGCTATGCCATGTTACGGGCTATTGCGATGAACACCTGCAACCCCTCTCGATTATGGTTCGATCTATTTAATTGGTTTACCTTTAAAAAGCCGATTAAGTGCCAACATGCCTACTACTCATCTTCGGCGGATAAGCTGGCAATACGTTGGGTTAATGCACCACAAAGTGAAGAGGGCAGTTCGGCCTATCGCCCTTATTATCTGCAGATGAAGTCAAACACAGATTACGGGGAAGGGGTGAATATATGTTTTCACATCACCAAGCTGTGGGCTGACGAATATATGCAAGATAGCCATGAAGCCCAAACTGAGGTGAGCCATGAGCAGTAGTGCAAGTATTCCTAGGCATGTCGCCAACAAAGATCCCTTAAGTTTTTATAGCTTGAGACATGAAGCGATCGAGTATGCACAAGAGTATTCAGGAGAGATCTGGACTGATTATAACGCACATGATCCTGGAGTGACGATTCTTGAACAGCTCTGTTATGGACTAACAGAACTCAATTATCAAACCGATTTTTCTGCTGAAGACCTGTTGGCTCAAGTCGATGGTTCGCTCAATTATAAGCAGTTAGCGTTAGCGTTACCCGAACAGGTGTTACCCGCTAGAGCATGCACTATTGAAGATTATCAGCAGTTGCTTTTAGATTCGATTGATGAGGTTGATAGGGTGTGGATTAGCCCCGTTAGCTCAGGTTACATAGGCCTTTACAATATCGAACTACAGCTGACACCTTTGATGCAGCAGAAATGTCTGTCTCGTCCCTCTTTGGCCAATAAAATCATTGATAAAGCCTCACATATTTATAGTAAAAATAGAAACTTGGCGGAAGATGTTGCCAAGATAGAGATCGTCAATGACAAGGGCTATCAGCTCATCGCTGATATTCACTTGGTGGATCATTGCGATGCAGAGTATGTATTGGCGCAGATCTATTCAGTTTGCCATCGCTGGGTCATGGGTGAACTTAAGATTGAAAGTTATGAAGAACAACTCAATGCGGGTCGAAGTCTTGAGCAGATCTTAACCGGACCCATTGCATTACATGGTCGATATCGGCTCGATACTCTTGATGGAAATCAGGCACAAAGGACATTAGCATCACTCTACTCAGAATTGAGGAGTATCGAAGAGATTGAGGTTATAGATCAGCTTGCATTAGTCGATGTTGGGGATAGTGCGCCAGCGGAGCAGTCGATAGCACAGGTGATAAGAGACAAAACCTGGTTACAGATGCCTGGTGTTGAAGAAGAGCTGCGAGTGAATTTAAAGCGGCACCATCAATCGATCAATGTGCACTTTGAAACGTTTACAACGCATCTTGAGCATAGCCAGTTTAAGCAATATTCGATGCGTCATACTCGTCAAGAAATTAGCAGCCTATATCAAGTGACGCGTGGACATTTTCGTCAAACACAAGACTATCAATCCATCCAGCAACATTTCCCTAGTAGTTACAATTTGAGCGCCAATGGTATTGGCGCGTTTTCCGCTATAAAAGATAAAGCCAATGCGAATCAGCTACGTGGCTATCTGTTGGTGTTTGAGCAGTTGATGGCAAACTTTTCAAAGAATATTGGCAGTATTAAGTCGCTGTTTTCTATTGATCAAAGTTGCAATTCCAGCTATCAGTTTTACACCTTGGACTCACATGAATTTCATGGCATTGAATATATTTATCCAGCGAAAGAACAACAAAAATTTGATGCTATTTTGGCTGAGTTTGACCATTTTCACGATAGAAAGGGACGGGTACTGGATTATCTACTTGCCCTTTATGGTGAAGAGTTAGATCAATCTATTTTGAGACAGTTTAATTTTTATGACAGCCCTAATGCCTTAGAAGCGCAGGTTTTAGAGAGCAAGTATCACTATCTCAATGATGTGGTGGCAATGGGACGTGATAGAGGTGGGGCATTTGATTACCGCTGCTATCGTACATTTGACAGTAATATCGGTGGTTTTCAACATAGATTAAGCTACCACTTAGGTATGCCAATCAATCGATGGCCCTACACAAGCCTAGTGAAGCGCGAGCCATTAGAAATTGTCAGTGATAGTGAGTTTGAACGGGTAAATTATCCATTACACAATCAGGTCATTCTCAATGATGCGATGGAGAAGCAACTGCTGTCGATTCCTCTAATTAAGACTGAAGAGGCGGTCGATAGACACAAAGTCTCCAAGATGGCGTTGCAATTGCAACCTTTGCAGCAAGGCGTGATCGGCGAATCTTTTTTTAAAAAAGGCGTCGATATTAACAACTATAAATTGATAAAAAGAGATCGCACGTCTGTCTACGATCTCTATCTAACGGAGCAAAAACGTAGAGACTTAACCGCAGAGCAACTGCAAGATTCGGTTCAACCTATCTTTATTGGCACAAGTAGTAATACCAACAAGGTGAACCGCTTGGCTAATATCCTGTGCGAGCATTTGGCCTACCTGAATCGGAGCTGCGAGGGCGTCTATGTGGTTGAGCACCTATTATTGCGACCAATGACAATGAGTGCGGCAGATAAGTGTGAATCACAAGAAGATTCTATTTCATGTCAAATCTCGATTATCTTCCCAGGCTTTACTGCGCGTTGTGCCGATCTTGGTTATCGCCAACGAGCACTGAATGTTGTGCAACAACAATGTCCTGCCCATATCTATGCTGAGTGTTTTTGGCTTGATTTTGGTCAGCTTTGTGAGTTTGAGCAGTATTATATGCTGTGGTTAGAGTTAAGGCGAGACGCCTATCAGCCAACTGACGAGTGTCAGCGTAGTGCCGAGGCGTTATTGAATTTACTGCAGGCTTATCGTGACAATGGATCGGAATGATGCCATGGATAACACTCAAATAGCTATGTCACATCTCGCCAAGAAGCACCGAATCGAAACTGCGGTGCTGGATCTGTCTTTTGATGAACAATCGATGGCCGATGGATTTCAGCAGCAAGCACATACTTATGTACTACATACTTTGCTTCCCGCCATAGATCGTGTGTTTGAGCAACATCAACAAGGTTGGGAGATCTGTATCGATAGGTTGGAGATTGATCTTGGCGAGCTTGATGGCCGTGATTATCTTAGCCAACTTGAAACCAAGTTAGTTGCCGCATTGTCAGAAAAAATGATGGAGCTCAATAGCAGCAGTTCTGGTTTGGCAGTGGTCACGTCGAGTGAGCAGCCAGACGGCATCATTAAGGAGATTAGTTTTCGTAAGTTGAGCTCAGAAGAGAGCGATTGGCAGCAATTATGCTATTTTTTGAATCGTGGTCAACTACCTTGGAGTAGTCCGTTTGCGACGGGGAAACTCACATCACAGGGGTGGCAAGATTGGCTAGTGGTTACATTATTTAAAAATATTAAGCCGCTCACGACTCTGTTGAATCGTTCTCCCTATTTAGACAGCTTACTCAGTCGCTTGGTTTTGCAATTATCGATTGAAAAGAGTATCGAGTTGATTTTAAAGCTTGCTCAACCATCGCGAATAAAACAGGTACGTTATCTATTCAAATTAATGTTCAACTATGGCGATGATGCCGCAAGTTCTGCATTAGAAAAACGACTTTATGCTAACGGAGCCTTATTAAATTCGGCAACGAATAATGAGAAGTTATTTTTTATTCGCGCATTGTTTAAAGCACTATTGACGGGAAGTACCAGGCAGTCTGCGGATGCTGTAGAGCCCATCAATGAATGGTTTCCAGCATTAGTGGATATTGGTCAACGCTATCTTTCTGATGAGCTTAAACCTGAGTTTTCTGCACAATTTAACGATACTAATTATCAAAAACAGCAGGACAAGAGCAGTCGAACCTTGCTCGTTTCTGCACTTCTTATCAAGGCTATTCTCAGTGGCGATATTGATCAACTTCAATCAGTATGGCACTTAGCGGTAGGGGAATACCGCACAGAATTTCTCAAACTAGTTATACATCTAGGTCAACAGGCCGAGGTTCGATATCGTTTATCGAAAGCCTTAAGTGAGTCGATGTGGCAGCAGCTATTGGAGTTAATTGAGCCTACAGAAAGCGACTTTATCCGCAGGATCTCTTTATTGTTCAAGCCAGTTAAAGAGCGTGCTGTGGATATGTCATCAGCATCTGTTAAAACACTGAGCGACAGTCAGAGTAAGCAGCAATTTTGGTTGTTTACGTTAACCTACTTGCTGGTTGAGCGAGGTAGTCAGTTTAATCGTAAATCCTACCTGCAGAGCATGCTCCGTCAAAATGCATCTCATCACAATATCAGCCAGATGCAACTGCATCAATTATTGCTTCAAACTCTTGAGTCACTTCCAATGGAGTCTGCGCTTAAGCGCAATATGCATGTTCTGTTGAGTCAATTACAGGGTGAGTTGGCAGATCATAATCTTGATGAAAAGCTAAAAGTTGCAAGTCATGAGGTTAAGCTTACTGCGGAACAAATCGCACTTGAAGATATCGCGACCGCTTTGAATTTAGGGCGTTACGATCGGCTTAAGTTGCATTGGAGCCATTATGTGTCTGCTTATCCTGATGCGCTGATCACCAGTTTGTATCTCTACGGCCATCAACCCATCTGTGTGACTGCAATCGTGACTCATTTTACCCTTACCATGCTCAGAGACACGCTTGGACTGCTGGCACCTAAAGAACGGCAATTTATCCAGCCTCTAATAGAGCAAACTCCCTTGCAGTTAAAAAAAGTAGAGATGGCTAAGCCAATAGAGCAACGGGAATTAACTAAGCAACTTTGGGAATTCACCTTTAGTTACTTACTGGTTGAAAGGGGCTCCAACTTTAATAATTTAAGTTATTTGGGCTATATCACTCACAAAATAGCTGCGCATAACAACCTAGACCATCAAGAGTTTGTTCATCATCTTGCCAGTGCTTTTTACTCGTTAGAAGCGCCTTCCGAGATGCAAAAGCAGCTGCTACTGTTATTAGCTGAATTATTACTGGAACCTGTAATAAACCTAAAACAAACAGAGTCCTCTTCATCGTCTGTAGAGCTTGCTCAAGCGCCGGTTAACATCACAGACAAAACCCGTCAGCAGTATCGTCAGTTTATACTGGCCCTAACCGCTGGGGACGCAACTCGCATAGAACAGGTCATTAAAGATTTAGATAATAGTGATCGCGCATTCGTGATCCGTGTCTTGCATTACTTTTTGAAACCAGCTAATCGTTATACGTCACCTCAAGGCTTAATGACTCGCGCGCAAGATGCAATCGATCGCTACCTGTTAGCATTGCCTAGGTCAATACTAACTGCACTGCTGCAGTTGTTATACCCGACGAGCCAGCAATGGCTTGGTTCTTTGGTTAACTCCCACTCTATTTTGTGTGTTGGGCTGCCTTCGCTCAATACATTCAAGGCATTCGATGGGAATGGGGGCATCCCATCTTTACAACCGCTTATAAGCTCAATGTCACTGCGACGAGTGATGACATTCTCAAAACAACTGCAACGACATATTTGGCGTGAGATCTGGCAATCGATAGGACACTCAATAAAAGAAGAAGCCGCTTCAGGAACTGAAATTTCTGAGCTTTCTGAGCAACTCATTATGCGGGTTTTCTCCCGTGTAGCAGAATTTAGAAACTGTACGCTAACTGCATTGTTGCAGGCCATTGAGCTGGAGCATCAGATTAATGGCGTTGGCGGATATCTCTCTGAACTCGTGACACGGCAACTCAAATTAATCTTAAAGGACAATGACTCAAGAGCGGGTATTCAGCAGCGATATAAACAAGCGAGTAGCAATATTGAAATCGACAGTTATCTCGATGTTGATGCGCTAAGCGCTGAATCTCAGCTACAGCAGTTGGAGCATTATCAAAGGATCTCTACGGGTTTAACGCTTGTCAGCCAGCATATTTTCTTTGCTGTTAATCACGCTAAACAGATGCCAGAACATGAGCTGAAAGTGAAACTTCAGCAAGTTATATATTGGCTGGCGGAGTTATTTCAACAGGAGCCCGTCGCAGCATTGAGTTGGTTAAAACGGGTGATGTTCGGCTCATTTCAGTGGCAGCATATTTGGCGTGCTTTGGCTGATATTCACCTTGACGAGTTATTCGATAGCTTGAGACAAATCCTGCCTGTGACGAGCGTGAATATGCTCCTTTCTGAACTGCGGCAGCACATTGGTCTCTCAGTTGGCTTTAATCAAATTTATCGTTTCAGTTACACGTTAACCCAGCAATCTGAGCGGTCACATCATCTGCCTGTGGCACTCGCTAATGATGTTTTACTGGTGAATGACGTTCCCTGTTATTCGAGTCGAAATACCAAAGAGCGGGTAGGGCTTGCATCTAATACCAAGCATGTGGCCAAGAGTGTCATACCCCAGCCGACAGCAGATAAAGTGGCTGCTATTTCTAATCAGACCGGGACTAAACGGGCCGTGTCTAATCAGGCCGAGAGAGGTCCGGCTAGAATGAAGCCGTCAGTAATAGCCTCTCACCAATCACCCCCTAAACTCGTTAACCTCGAGGCAGGTAAATCCGTGATAGCTGAACAAGCTATAGAGGTTTTGAGCACTGAATTTGAGTCGCTATTGGTAAAGTTATCGCAAGCCAATTCGCACCATATCTCTGCAATTTTGTTATCTCGTTTTTATCCTTGCCTGAAAGCCTTGATGACCTCAGATGCGGCAACTTTGAAAATTCTACTGCTTAACTACCTCTCTTCAAACGAGGTGGCTAAGCTGGTGTTCAAGCATCGTCCCGCTACTGAGTGTCATGAGCTGCTGATCCTACTGTTTTCAACGCGATATCTCTCATTGCAGAAGATTATCGACCTATTGGCCCTAGTCAGCGGCAGCATTAGAGCAGCGACCCTTGACCCGCTACCTCAGTGCTTGTTTATTATTGATTATTTACTGCATCATCGTCAGGTTAATTTTAGTGATGTTGTGACTGCCTACCTCACCATGCTGTATGACAGTAGGGCTTCTGTTTCGGTCATTTTTAGTGCTAACAATCGGTTTAGTTCAAGAGAACTGTTTTTTACGCAGATTGTTAGAGAGCTTAAAGCTGCATCCAGTACCAATTTAGCTCCCGCTCAGATAAAGCAATGCATCAAGATAATTGAATTTCAGAATACTAAAAAAAGCTCTGTCTCAAAGCCAAACCAGCGAGTGGTAACCAATAAAAATCAAAGTAAACCTTTATCCGATAAGACGCAAAAACAGCTCACCTTAGTAGAATTAGAGCGCCTTATCTATGGATTATCAGCACAAAACACAGCAGAAGATTTAGAGACCGAAGGCGATGAAATTCATATTGCGAATGCGGGTGTAGTGCTTGCTTCGCCATACATATCTAGACTTTTTAGCATGTTAGCTTATACCGAGTCGGGTCAGTTTATTGATGAACAAGCACAAGAGCGTGGCGCACAGTTATTGCAGTATATGGTCACAGGCCAGAGTGAAGCCGGGGAGTATCAGTTGACGCTTAACAAGCTGCTGTGTGGCATAAAAACAGCGAAACCACTTCGTTATAGCATTGAGCTGTCAGATCAAGAGAAAGAGACCGCAGATGGTTTACTGGTCGGGATCATCGATAACTGGAAAACACTAGGTCAAACGACACCAGAGGGATTAAGAGAGACATTTTTACAGCGAGATGGCGTGCTTTATCGAGAGAAAGAGGCGTGGAAATTACAGATCCAAACTAATGCGTTTGACATGTTACTTGATAGCTTGCCATGGAGTTTTTCGGTGATCAAGTTTCCCTGGATGGAACGAGTGTTACATGTTGAATGGCGATGAGTTCATTGCTAAAACCTGAGTGTAATGAAAAGGATGAAAGGATGAAAGGATGAAAGGATGAAAGGATGAAAGGATTACAGGTTGTGACGACCAGTGAAGTTGAAGATCAAGCCTTAAGCACCTCGAGTCACATCGAGGCCAATGCGGCGACTTTACAGCGAGAACTGGATTGGTTTTCTCAGGTGCTGGATTTAAGAGTTAAACTCTATTTTCAGCAAGAGAGTGAGCTAACGAGTATTGAGCAAGTATTGATCCCAGAACTTTGTTTTGATCATTCTCACTATGCGCTATGGGTTAAGAAACATCTAACAACAATGGAAGAGCGTCTGGTGCTGGTTATGGCAATGATCCCCCATATCAAGCCGCAGCTGTTCGATACGTTTTTTATCCGTAACAGTAATTTTGATCGTGCTTATACCGAGTTTGGCGGCAAGCAGGGGCAAACCCACAGCGGTTTTCTCCCTACCTGTGAGACCGCCGCATTTGTAGTTTCTGGCGAGGATTTGACTAGTCGGTTCAACATAGCTGCCCTGTTCGAAGTACCACATCCATTTCTAACTCAAAATGTGCTCAGCCTTAACACCCCTAGCGAAGGGGAGCCATTCTTTAGTAGTGCTTTCTCAATACAGGTCGAGTATCTAAACCTGTTCACCACAGGGGTGACGGAGAAACTCGATTACTCCAATCAGTTTCCAGCCAAATTGATCACCAGTGAGCTAGATTGGAGCGATCTGGTATTAGCGCATGAAGTCATGTCGGAGATAGACAAGATCAGAACTTGGATTAAACATTCAGCTCAGATCTTAGATGAGTGGGGGTTATCTAAATCATTAAAGCCTGGCTATCGTAGTTTGTTTTATGGACCTCCAGGTACAGGTAAAACACTGACGGCAACCTTGATAGGCGCCGAATTGGGCTTGGATGTATATCGTATCGATCTCTCTTCTATGGTCTCTAAATATATTGGGGAAACAGAGAAAAATTTGGCAAACTTGTTTGATCAAGCATGCAATAAGCGTTGGATCCTATTCTTTGATGAAGCGGACGCCCTGTTTGGATCGAGAACTCAGTCGGGAGGCGCCAATGAGCGTCATGCTAATCAAGAGATAGCATATTTGCTGCAACGTATTGAAGATTTTCCCGGCATTGTGATTCTGGCAACTAACCTGAGAGCGAATATTGATGATGCCTTTTCAAGGCGTTTTCAATCACTGATTTATTTTCCTATGCCAGATGCTGAACAACGTTATCAGCTATGGCTCAATATGTTTAATGGACACTATCCTGAGGGGGAGACCGATTCATTACGTGATATAGCAGAAAAGCATGAACTTGCAGGAGGTGCGATAGCCAATGTGATCCGTTATGCAGCGATTTCGGCAGTTCAGTCTGGCTATGAAAAAATCGATCACCACGATCTTTGCATAGGTATTGCCAAGGAGTTACGCAAAGAGGGAAGGACAATTTGATGAATATTGGTCGCTTTCTTTATAGGCTTAATGGATTACGCTTGCTCCCTCTAGTCATGATTTCACTGCTGTTCTGTGGGCTGAGTCAGGCTTCACCGTCGAGTCAATTATGTCAGTCGCAGATAGATAAAACGAAACATGACCCTATATTAAAAAGCAGAATATTCGGCGATCTGGTGCAGAGTAACTTAGCGGTTATCTATAAAGATAATGCCCCCTACCAAGCTGATTTTAAGAGCCCAGGCGAACTACTCTCTGACGGTAAAGTCGGGCGAATAACCGATAAGTGGCTTGGATATTTCTGTGATGAGTTTAATCAAGCCAGCAAGGAGAGTAGTAACAGTGACTTTGTCGCTAACATGCTAAGTTCGTTAGTGACTGTGGCGCAGCTCACCGATAATTACTCGTTATGGCGGCAAGCGTTAGCCAGTGATGAGTTTCAGTTATGGCTCTCACAGCAGATCAAACTCAAACTTATCAGTGAGCCGACCTGTTCTGGCTTGCCAGCTTGCTACGGTACACCGATTCAGTTGCACAGCATTTTCGATAAATATTATCTACAGGAGCAGGAACAAGTTGTAGCCGATCCTAGTTACTACACTCCACCGGTAAAGATTGAGGACAATTATTATCTATTGGATAGTAATGATATTGAAACCTTAACCTCTTGGAGTGAGCAGGGGGGCCTATTACAGGCCGCGACCACAAAAACCTTTAAGACTGACAGTGATATAGGTGCAGTACTTACTCCTATCTTAACGAGTTTAATTGGCGATCTAGGTAGTGACACTATGGAGAGTGAATTAGCTCTGTTAGTCACCGTTACTCCAGCCCAGTATAAAGTGACTAAAACAAAAGATAGTGCAACAGACACTAAGTCTACAGATACTAAGTCTGTAGAAAACCAAGTTGAAACTAAAGCTGCAGATAAAAGTTCTGCTGAGTCGTCGGTGCAGCCTGCTAGCGTTACAACTAAGCAGCTTGTGAAACCTGCTAGCTATGCCGTGAACAGTGAAGCCATTACCCAGCTTTATCAGCGCTACTCAATTGTTAGCCTTTCGTCTGATCAGCTTAAGTTACTGACGCCGCTGGCTGATCAAAGCTTTGCCAACCTTTATCTGTTTCAAGTTGCGTTAAAGGATCTTTTACTAGCAAATTCAGCCAGTACACAGCTCAAAAGCCAAGGGCTTAGCGACCTCTATCAAGTCGCTAAAAAGCAGGGGAAGGTGCCAACTGAGGTCAACAACCCACTGCAATGGAATGCTACACCTGGCTGTGGTTGTGCAGACAATATCGCATTAGAGGGGCTCAATACCCGTTTCTATTACGGGTTCTATCAATACTGGCAAGAAAATGAGCTGACTATCGATTACAGCAAGTTGACACGCCTAGCCTACTTTTCGGCATCGATTCAGGGTAACAAGGTGACGACTCCGCCAAATTGGCAAGCCGATAAGCCCAATTCGCAGTTTATTGTGAATGCTCATAACCATAGAGTGAAGGTTGATCTGGTGTTCTCAAATGGTCAATTACAGTCATCAGGGGAGGAGGTATCGATACTTTTTAATGATGATCTTATCGACCAGATTGTCACGACGGTGAAAACTCCGTTAAGGGGTTATGCCATTAATAAGTTTAAACCCATCATGAGTTTAGGGACAAGTCCCAAAAGAACCATGGCTGACGGTGTAACCTTGAACCTAGACCTGAGGTCACTTAAAACCGTGGCCGATTTTGAGATGTTTATCCGCTTTATTAAAAAGTTAAAGCAGCAGTTATATCTATCTGAAAAGACAGATATGGCAGGGATTGAAGATCCTTACTATCTCAACATATTGGTGCCAGCCTACGACCTCATCGATAACAGTTCTAGCTTTTACACGATTGATAATCTTAATCGTATTGAGCCTTATATCAATCTGTTTATCATGAATTTCGACTCCTTAGCCATAAGTGAGCAGCAATCTATTAATGAGCAAGCTATTGATAATAAAGGGGTAAGCGAGCTAGTGGCAGAGTCTGGTTCAGTTAATAGCAATGAGCAGGTTTCAAGCTCGACAACCTATAAAGTCAGCTTGTTGAAAGAGCTAAGAACTCAGTTAGGTGATAAGCAATACTCTGATATAGCAGGAAAAATATTCAATAAAACGATCCCGTTGATTAATGTTGACGATAAGTTTCAGGAGCTAGAGCAAGTTTTAAATTACAGTAAATGGAGCTATTTAGGCGCTGCATTTTGGTCTTACCCACTCTCATCTGAGGTGTCTGAATTGATCAACAGCACTTACTTTGTCTCTGAAGAGGTTGAGTTCTCAGCGCTGGTTCCTGCGGTAACGCTTGCCACAAAAGTGTGTAACACCCTTTGTCCATTACGATGGCAATTGCGAGTGGTTATTTATTGTCTTATCGGATTAGTGCTTATTTACGCGGTAGCGTCTATCTGGGCATTTAGGTTAAGACAACTGTTTAGTCGCTGGTACTTCCTATTATTTATGTTAGCCAGTGCAATGTTCATCATGTTGGTGTTTAGCTGTGATCCCTATTGGAAGGAGCAGCAGCAGCTGTTTATTTTTATTTTTGTATTAATCGTCTTCGCGGCAAATGTTATTAGGCAGAGAGAGAAAAATAATCGTAGCAACTTGCCATAGTTATATTAAGTGTATTGAGTCATAGGTAAGGCCGTCTTAATGCAATAGGTAGCTAGATTACCTGTAAACCGAATGATTAAGAGAGGGAGTTTTGATGTCAGTAAAGCAAGAGATAGAGCAGGAGCAAACTGCACAAGCTAAAAAAGTGTCCCATCAGCAAGTTGATAATAATCGGACTTTACAAGCAAAAACTCGGCTGACTATGCAGGATAACCGCGACACTAGTCATCAAATAAAGCAGCTGAAAGCCGCGCTTGATGAGGAGGAGTTATCCCAACATAAATCGGTAACAGCCTCCCATCCTATCAATGCAAATCGTAATGCCAGCAGCCCTGTAAAAAATGCAGAGACGACGCTGCAAGCCAAGAATAATACTGGCTTACCCGATAATCTTAAATCGGGCATGGAAAACTTATCTGGCATGAGCCTCAATCATGTGAAAGTGCACTACAACTCGCCCCAACCTGCTGCGGTGCAAGCTCATGCTTTTGCCCAAGGCAGTGATATCCATGTTGGCAGTGGTCAAGAGAAACATCTGCCCCATGAACTCGGACACGTGGTGCAGCAGGCACAGGGACGGGTGAAACCGACGACGTCGGTAGCAGGTATGCCAGTGAATGACAGCAGCAGTCTGGAGAATGAAGCCACTGTGATGGGGGATAGAGCACTTCGTGGTGGATAAGAGGTAAGAATAAGGTGATGACCTAAATGTAGGTACATAAATTTGTAGGAGTTATTAGGCAATGGAATGAAAGCCTATTAGGGCAGGACGCCCTGTATGTAGAAAACGCAGGAGCAGTTTTCTTGTAACAATCGGTAAAACCAATTTAAAAAAGGTTTGAGATATGTATGAACAAATAGAGAAACCAAAAGAGAATAAAAGTAGGGCGGTTGCTAATTCGGTTGCTCAAAAGAAAAGTAATGTGAAGAAAGGTTTTAGGTTTGTGGATAATCGACCAGAGTTTATTGCTCAAAGAAAAGTACAGGGAATGGTACAAAATCATATTGAACAACTAGAATCCCTTATTCAAAGAAATAATACTGGTCTCCCCGATAATTTAAAATCTGGCATGGAAAGCTTATCAGGCATGAGTTTAGATCATGTCAAAGTTCATCGGAATTCTTCTAAACCGGCAGCAGTGCAAGCTCATGCGTACGCCCAAGGCAGCGATATTCATTTAGCCAGTGGACAAGAAAAACATTTACCTCACGAATTAGGTCACGTGGTACAACAAGCCCAAGGTAGGGTTAAGCCGACCACGACTGTTGGAGGCATGTCAGTGAATGATAATGCCGGACTGGAGAGTGAGGCGACCGTTATGGGAAACAAAGCGCTACAAATGAAAACAGATTCAAGCGCTATCAAGCAAAGGCAAGTAACCCATTCAGATAATAGCGAGGTCTCAAACCAAACGTTAATACAGCGTGCCGAAGTTAAAACATTTGGCGGCACATACAAAACAAATGGATACGATTTAACATTTCATGCCCCCAGAGAAGGGGGAGATAAGGGTGTTGGCTGCTCAATGAATCTTGAATTTAAAGCAAATGATGCGGTTGACTGTGCCCAAATTGGCCTAACACAAACCACAACCCCCACCGTTAAAAAAGGGGGCAATAGTCATGAAACGTATGCCGCAGCAAGAGGGGTGGCTAGGGCAACAGAAGATAATGTTGAAGGCGACTTAGTAGATACTGCCCGCTACCTAGACAGAACCGATAAAAATGTTCACCCTGTGTTTGGTGCGCAAAATCCATTAAATGCCCCAGACTTAATTCCAGAATCTTTTCACAGTGACCCCGATGATAAACTGGGCGCTCATACGCTTAATGAAATAGGGGCCGTCACGAGTGATGAGGCGGCCGCCTTGCTTGATACTCCGGGTAGGGATTGGAGGCAAGATTGGACTGTTATACAGTCGTTTGAAACAAGCGCGCTATGCTTAAGCGGCCCCATGAAAGGCGATTACCTTGGCAGTGTAGAATGGGGTTATAAATATGGGCCACAAGATCAAGGGGCGGTTATACCCTTAACAAAAATAAGTGACGCAATGCCAAGCGAAAAATTTTTAGAGGCTGTTGTTAATTGGAATAACACCAAAATCCCGCAGCAGTATGGGGCCGATAAAGATACCGTGCCGCTCCCTGAAAATGAACGCTTGAGAACCAATGACGCACTCTCATTGCCGCACCGTAAACATATGTTAGATGAGATCAGTACGCTGTCTCAACATTCCGTGCTTAACCTTTTACAAGGGGCTGACTTTTCTAAGCATTCAAAACAATTATTGTTAAATAGACTGTACAGCCTCATGTCGGTTAGTTCATTGGTGTTTACTCAAAGCTGGTTAGCGGCTTACGAACAAAGGGGAAACATTAGAGGCCTATTAGAAACATTACGTGATGAATACGCCAAAAAAGAAGCATGGAACTCGGCTACTTGGTCGCTAGATGATTCTGTGCGCGAGGCTATTGGGAAAGAGACTCCCGCCATAGCAACAGCCAACGACTTGACTCAATTATTGCTACCAAGTGCTGTGAATAGTTTGGTGTTCTTTTGTCTCAACCCTAGTTTTAATGGCGCAACACAGATTAATGACAATGTTCATTTTGATGTGCCATCTTGTTTTCTTAATGCTACTGCATTAGGTCTTTAAATACTTAATACCTTGTTCGCTTATTCTTGATGGAGGCACCACCCTTAAGGGTCTGACCCTTTTGTAGAGCATCACCGGTAGGTTGAAGTCTTTAAAACAAGCCTTTGTAACGCGGGTGGAGGAAAAATTATCTAAAAAATAAAGCCATCAAGTTGCACTTAGAAAGCCCATAACAAAACCTAAAAGCCATTGAAAAAGCTTTTAGCCCAATTGTTATAGGCAATGAAGAAAGCCTATAACATCGAATAAAAACAATTTAGAAAGGGTTTAGATATGTATGAACAAGTAGAAAAGCCAAAAGGAAATAAAAGTAAAGCAGCTGCTAATTCTGTGGCTCAGAAGAAAGGTAGTGTGAAACAGGGTTTTGGGTTTGTGGATAATCGCCCTGGAATAATTGAAGCAAGTGAAAAAATGACTACCAATCCTGATAATCTGAACAGTACAACTCACACACAGATGAACCAACCACCTGCTGACATAAAACAATTGAAACGCAAAGTAGACGGGGAACTGTCGTTTATACTAATAATCTTAGATACGCTCAAAAATATAACTCGAAAGGTATTCTATTTGTAAACAACGAATTAAACCCAACCCCGCCAGCACCCGCTGATCTGTTTATGCAGGACAACGACAAAACTCTTAACGTAACTTTAAATGGGACACCACATACGTTCAACGGGTACAAGTCTAAAATTTCCTTAGATACAACAACTGGGGAACATCAACATAAGAATGACTGCCTAGAATTAGCAAACACCTTAAGCTCTAACAAACCCAGAAACAAACCGCAGGAGGTAAACTACCACTACCAACCAGACACGGCTTACGACGAACTAACTGCGAGGCCCAAACATAAGAAAGCGAATATGTCAGTAGGTGATTCGTACCATGTCGTGAAAAGACCAATAAAAGAAGGTGACACTAGGCCGAACAAGAAGGATGAGCCTGTCTGTGCCTATCACGCTGCCACTGTCGTGGCCACAGACGGGGGCGACAGAATAACTTGTGAGGCCAATGCGGGGGACGACACGCAGAAGGTGCCTGCGTTCTACATATACGGTAGCTGGAACAAAATCGACACCTTAACCGAACACGCACAACCAGGTGCACTCGATACCATCAACCTGAACAACGCGTCGGCAAAAAAGAAATACAAGGACGATGAAACTTTCGGAACTAGTGATTTCAGGGAGGCTTACTACGAGTATTACAGAAATAGTAAAGGTGATGCACCTACCCTGAATAAGCATAAACAATAAATACGGTCGGACTAACAGTGAACCAGGTTTAACACCAACGAAGAGGGCATTATATGTGGGATAAATGACCCTTTCAAAATCATTCTACGCCGGAACCATTGTAGTGTTTTTAATGCGATATGCAGCTAAGCTCAAACGGAAAAAAATTTGAAAAAAACAAAAAATTACAGCGTAGGTAGAAACTACGCTGAGCGTTGTTGCTGAAAAAAAGAACCAGAACCTATAACAAAACCTAAAAATCATTAAAACGTCTTTTAGCCCAATTGTTATAAGGTCATAGCTTCCTAAATGACCTGTCATAAACTACATCCCTGTAGCGATCGGTAATTGCTCCTGCATTACTCTAATAAGCTACATCCTTGTAGCGATCGGTAAAACTAACTTAAAAGGATTTGAGATATGTATGAAAAGATAGAAAGCCCGAAAGAGAATAAAAGTCGGTCGGTTGCTAAATCAGTTGCTCAGAAGAAACATAACGGGAAGCAAAAATTTGGGTTTATGGATAATCGACCTGAAGGTAAACAAGCTGCTCAATTGCAGGGAATGATAAGCGATCATCAACACAATCAAATAAAAAGTGTGAGTATTGGAGGTGATGTTACGCAGCGTTTGGCTATGAAATATGGTAATAGTGCGCCGATCCCTCAAGATGCGCAAAAAATTGCCGATGGTCAAAACGGAACAAGAGGAGAGGATATTGCTGTACAAACTATTCCGGGGGCGGTGCCTGAAAATGTGTACGATGCAATGGGGGACAATGAGAAGGTGTATATCGTAGCCCATGGTCGTGCCCCATTGGGTAGTGAACCCGCTATATTACAAGACGGGAATGGGGGGACTCTGTCTGGCTCTCATGTTGCTAGTATTATTAATAACCTCAAGACTGGTTTATCCGGTAAGAATAAGACGATTGGTACGGTAAAAATAGAAGCTTGTATGTCATCATTAAGTCGTAAGACAGAAAGAGGATTTTGGGGGAAACCTTTGTTACAGCTAAGCCTTCTTTGATGACAGATATAAAGACGAGTTTAGCTAGTACCTATAATGTGGATGGTATAACGGTTCAAGGAAATCTAGGGTTTTCCACTGGAAATGAATTTGAAGACGGTGGCGTAAAGAATTTATCGCCCAAAAATACAGAAGTTGGACTACTTGCTGCGGTTCTAGAAACTTTATACGCTGTTTCAGCAAAGGATTGGAATACAGATCCTAATAAGGCATTGAAAAAGGACGGGATCAACATTGTGAAAAAGTATGGTACCGCATTGGCCGCTTTTGATCGCGATTCTCAGGTTAGTCAGCTCATTTCTACCAGTACTGCTGTTTTGGTTAATTCATACTTAAATGCAAATACGAAATCAAATACCTTAAATGGGGATGTCATTAATGTAGTGAGCTTATTAAATGGTTATGTTCGTAAAGATCCTGATTAAGTTTTTTGTAAGAGAAAAACTCTAATTCTAGCCCATAACAAAACCTAAGAATCATTTAAACGATTTTTAGGTCCCTGTAGCAGTTGCTACAAGGTAATTGCTCCTGCATTACTCTAATAAGCTACTTCCCTGTAGTTATCAGAAATGAATAACGCGATAACAAGCATTGAAATAGTAAATGATTTTCAGCTCTGAAGGTCGTGAGTTAATAGTCACTTACTCGCTGGTGATTACGGAGGTTAGTCTAGTGCTGAGCTTGTCAGAGAACTTGCTCACCCTAAGACGCCGCTAACTAGCCTTAAATTTAAGACCCAGTATCGAACCTATACGAGCGACCTCGATACCGCATCGGAGCAATCTGGCACTACTATGTCGCAACCTAATATCAATCCACCCAGTGCAGCACATCTCTGATGATAGACCAGCGAGGTTTAACTTCTGTAGCGCCTTGGCCCAGCATCCAATAGTTGTAAATCCTGTCTTGATGACCATCGACCTTACGCAGTTTCTGCCAGTTATTAACGTAATTCAGTAGCGATTGGTTACTCTGAGCCACCGCATAAGCCACCGGATACCGTGAGGTGGTTTCAGGAATAGCGATACCGTAACCCGGGAAGAACAAGGTCCAGGCGGAGCCAGCCTGAGCACTGATCACTACGGCGTCATATTTGGGCTTTTTTTGTCTAAAGAAGTTCTTATAACCAGAGATTTTTACGAAGGTGAGATTCGGATACCTCTTCTTCGCCTCTTCGATAATGTCGCCATGTTCGACATAGGCTATGGTGATATTTTTCATCTCTAAAATGTCTTCATTGCTCTTAAACTTGTTCACCATATGATCGCGTGTGGCGATGGCTAAGTTTAGTTCGAGTACCGGCTCGGCATAACTTAGCTTGTCCATTTGCGCGATATCCATGGCGAGTCCCGACATGGCGATATCGAAGAAACCTGCTTTTAACGATTCTGCTAACTTGTCTTTTTTGAAGGGGATAAACTCAATTTCAACACTTAAGTCTTCGGCAAGTTTTGACGCCATAGCGCTGTCGAAGCCCACTAACTGACCGGCATTATTGTAGTAGCTGAAGGGCACGTTACTGGGGATGTAACCGACCTTGAGTGCTCCTCTGGCCCGAATTGCCTCTAGGTTCGCTATCGGAGAAGTTGGCGTCTTGCCGAGTTCCGGGAACTGTCTTTTTACCTTAGTCGGCACCTTATCGGCGACCTGCATGTTGGCGATGACACCGCTGGTGATCTCCGGGCTATGAATAAACATGCCCATGCCGATGCGCAAGCTTACTATGGTTAGTAGGATACCAATACCTATGCCTACACCCATCTTGATAAGCCTAGGGGGGCTGAGTTTGAGGCATTTGTGGAACAGGGCTGCGGTTAAAATGGTCAGCACAAATAGATTCATTACCGCGGCAATGGAGTTAAATTTTCCGGTAATAAAGCCTGACATCACGAACAGCTGGAACAGATCTGATGGCAGATGTACCAGATCTAACATGAAAGGAATAGCCACATAGACACTGCCAAACAGAGATAACAGGCCACTGATAGACAGAGATGGAATAGCACTTAAATCTACCGGCGTACCATTAAACCAGCCTGCGAAGAATACAAACAGAATCACCGTTAACTTACCTATGTTAGGGAAGGTAAAGGCGATAGGCACTAAAATCTCAATCAAGGTGGCACCATCTTCGGTGAGCTTGTCATGCTGCTTCATGATCTGCTTACATTCTTCGATAATCACAGGGATCACGATGAAGATATTACCGGTAGCGAAAGCGGTGATCAGGCTGGCCTTACTGATACTCAAGGCTTGATGAAAGGTAATCGGCGTCAGTGAGGCGACAATCCAGGGCAAGATCCAGAAGGTCAGTAAGAGACAGAGTACGAAGTAGCTGATGAGATAGACCTGCATACTGGCAAACTCATCCACTCCCATGGTGCCTGCCGCTGAGGCCGACATGGCAAAAATACCGATAGGTAATATCTTTATCAGGCCGCGGGTGATGCGAGAGAAAATCTCGCTGGTGGTGTGCATAAAGGTTAATATTTGCTGCTTATGCTCTCCCTCCATACCGATAAGGGCTAAGCCCATGGCGATACTGAATACCACCATGGCGGGGACATAGCCCGCTGCCATAGATTCGAATGGGTTAGAGGGAATATACAGCTTGAAATAGTCTATGGCTGCGGCGGGCTCTATGCTGCTGATGCTAAAGAACGAAGCCGACTCAACAAAGGGAAATGACAGCGGCATCATGGCTATTACCGCCAGTGCCAGCAGCCAGAGCAGTAGCATTATCATGCCGGCCCGGCTAAATATGAGTGTCGCCGTGCTCTTTTGTAGCTTGCCAATACCACCGATTAAGGAGACTAAAATATAGGGCAAAACCGTCATCTGCATCAGCAAGATAACCGCATTACCTATGGTGCTGAGCCAGCCTACTGATTCACCGAAAAAAAGCCCCACACCGAAGCCAAGGAACATAGCGATCAACATCTGAGTTGAGCTAGTCATAGAAACTATTTTTTTAACCACGAATGACATCCATATACAAAACTGCCAGATAAGCTCGTTGATTTCAATTTGTTGAAAATTTGAGCGTAACAGAATGAAAAGTTAACATTAACACAGAGAATTAGCTCAATATTCTAACATGTGTTCGATTGAAGTTTCTTGTAAATGAGTGACTACTTTTGCGAGAGTTGCTCGACAGTTAAATCGATAAATGCCCTCACTTTAGGTGAAAGATGTTTACGACTCGGATACACCACAAACACATCAATTTCAGGGGCGGGGAGGTCTTCAAACAGGATCTCAAGTTTTCCTGACTTTATTTCTTCTTCCATATAGAACATAGGTAATCGGCAGATCCCCAGGTCATCTAAAACCAGGGCTAACTCCATTTCGGCGCTGTTACAGACTAATTTTTGCCTAACCTCTACGGAATAAGCTTTGCCCTCTTTATCATTAAATTGCCATTTGTTCGGTGATTTATGATTGCTATAACAGAAGCAGTTATGACGGCTTAATTCTTGTGGGTGGTGGGGGCGACCATGTTTAGATAGATATCCAGGGCTGGCGACAATATAACCTTTACAGCTAAATATCTTACGGCAGATGAGGCTTGATTCCTCAAGCTGCAACGAGGCACGTATGGCAAGATCGTAACCTTCTGCGACTACGTCAACTTTACGATCATTGAGGTCAAGATCTAAGGAGACATTGGGATAGAGGCGCATATATTCAGCTAAGATGGGCTGCAGGTAGTTATTGCCAAATCCGACCGGGGTGCTAAGTCTTAGGATGCCTTTAGGTGCAAGCTCGTGCAGAGTCAGCATGTTCACCGCTTGTTCTGCATCGGCGACTAACTGCTGACACTCTTGATAGTAAGCCTTTCCTTCTGGTGTCAGACCTATGGAGCGCGTGGTGCGATTGAGTAAACGCACGCCAAGCCGCTCTTCGAGCTTATTAACTTCCTTACTGATATAAGACGTTGAGTGTCCCATCAGCTCGGCTGCCGCCGAAAAACCACCAGTTTTCACTACCTGAGTGAATACCATGACACCATCAAAAAGCTTATTCATAGTCATATGGAAATAGTCTTTATCAATTAAGGTTATTAATCCCGAATAACTATCAATATACACTTATCACTATTGAATGTAACAAGCTTTGCAATTAAGGCTTGTGACAAACCATTGTGATTCGTGTCTGAGGCTAGGTTTGGAACTTTTGAGTTCTGCTAAGCAAATAGGCAATAAGGAGATGCTATGCAGCACAACGTCAAACTCTATATTCTAGTCACAGGTCTGCTATTTGGGTTATCTCCCTTAGCAATCGATATGTATCTGCCAGCATTACCTTCGATGGCTAGCTCACTGTCGGTTTCTATCAACGATATGGAGATGTCGGTGGCGGTATTTCTGCTAGCCTTTGCATTGGCTCAACCTGTGTTTGGTTTGCTCGCCGACCGTTTCAATAAATTGAACTTGTTGCTGTCGGGTTTAGTGATATTTACTCTTTCAAGTTTGGCTGTGCCTATGGTTGAAACTGCTGATGGGCTTTATCTGGCCCGCATGTTTCAGGCGATTGGCGGAGCAAGCTCAGTGGTATGTTTTGCTATGATCCAGCAAAAATTCGATATTCAAAAAGGCTCGCAGATTATCACTTATGTGATGGCGACTGTGGTTATCGCACCGTTAGTCGCACCTATGATAGGCGGCCAAATACTTAAGCATGGCAGCTGGGAAGAGATCTTTTATGTCCTCGCCGGTGTGGGAGTTTTCGCCTTTGTGTTGAGCTTATTTACCCACAGCGAAAAGCTTGAAGCTGTGAATAGCAAAGCACAGAATGGCAAAGCACAGAGCAAGAGTGCGGAAAACGAAGAGGCTGAACAAGTAGCAAGTTCATCATTCGCTGACTTTATTGCCATATTTAAACAGCCATTGCCGATTGCCTTTATCTTTCTTGGTGGTTTTGGTTTTGCGGCGCTGTTCTCGTTCGTCGCCGGATCTGCCTTCGTTTATATTGATTTCTTTAAGGTTAGTGCTGAAAATTACAGCTATTTATTAGGTTTAAATGCCCTGGCTATGATATCTGGCAGCCTGTTAAGTGCTAAGGTATTCGCTAAGATCACACCCAACAAGAAAGCCATTATTGCCGGTTTGTTTCTAGGACCATTGAGTTTCCTATTCTTTGTATTAGCGCAGATGCAAGCCCCGTTAACAGCAATCGTTATCAGCGTATTTATGTTCAACATCTTGCTCGGAATGATTTCGGCTAATGCGATTTCAGCGGCTATGTCATTTTATCCGACTCAAGGTGGGGCAATTTCGGGAGTGTTTGGACTCTGTCAGTTTGCCTTAGGTGCGGTTTTTAGCGGTGGGATCAGCTTGTCCCATGCGCACTCCCCGGCAGTATTACTGTCTTTTATGGGGCTAGCCTGCGCTGGTGCAGCCATGTGCAGCACATATTTATATACGCGTTCTTGTAGCGAAGATTCAGAATTATCGACCCAAACCAATGCCACAGAGCCTTGCAGGTCACTATAGCCCCGTTCGGCTTGTGAAGAAAGTCAGCCCTGAGCGGTTCTAAAAACAGCCTTAAGCGGTTTTACTAAATCAAGACAGCCTTGAGCGGCTCTAAAAAGCAGCTCTGAGCGTTTTTACTAAATTAAAAGTTGAAGAGGAATTATTATGAAAATATTAGCATTCGCAGCCAGCAACAGCTCTAAATCCATCAACAAGCAACTCGCTACTTACGCCGCCTCACTAGTGGAAGGTGCTGACGTTGAGATACTCGATATCAATGATTATGAGATGCCTATTTTTAGCCAAGACAGGGAAGAGGAACTAGGTCAGCCTGAGCTGGCGCAGAAGTTCTTTGCCAAACTTGGCGAAGCCGATGGCATCATCATCTCATTTGCCGAGCATAACGGCTCATACACCGCAGCTTATAAGAACCTGTTCGATTGGACGTCACGCATAGATATGAAGGTGTTTCAGAACAAGCCTATGGTATTGCTAGCGACTTCTCCTGGACCTGGTGGCGCTAAATCCGTATTAACAGCCGCCGCAGGCTCTGCACCCTATTTTGCTGCCGATGTGAAGGCGAGTCTTTCTATCCCTAGCTTCTTCGACAATTTCGACATGGAAAAGGGCGAGCTTAAAAATGATGAGCTCAAGCAGGAGCTAAAAGAAGCAGTATTTAAGTTACATCAAGCGAGTGCCTAGTGCCTAGATTCTAGGCCCTAGAACTTAGGGCCATTTTTATTCTTCATTCACTCTTCCTTTAAGAAGGGCTGGCCTGGTTGCCAGTCGATGTAGACGCTGTCTTTCTCGGCGCTATAGGGTGCTTTGACGAAGACAGATTTAAAGTCTTTATCACTCTCATTTCTGAACAGGTGAGACTCACCAGGCTCACAGCGCAGATAGTCGCCTTGTTTGATTAGCACACGTTCACCATCCACATAAACGGCACATTCACCCTCGAGTACAAAGAATGACTCTTCCTGAGTCTTATGCTTATGGCAAGGATGAGCTTCACCTGGGGTTATCACCACAATGCCGAAGTGAACTCTCGGGCCATTGGTCAGGTATTTAGGCCCATACTCGCCGAAGCGATAGTCATGCTCTGATTCATTGGTTAAGTACATAGCGGTTCCTAATGTTGTTAGTTCTTGGCTACGAGCCCGTATGTAGGAGCTGCTTTAGCTGCGATGTTTTGTTTGTTTCATCTCTCCCGGCTAAAGCCAGTCCTACAAGTTTTATAATCCTGGTGCTTGCCACATTGAGTTTGTCAGGCCTTTATCGACCAGTTTTAATTGCTGTTCATACACCTGAATCCACTTCTCTTTTAACGCTTGATACTTCACATAGTTGTCCATGTTGGGCTGGTATTCTTTTTCCCAGCTTACAATCGAGTCGGCGGCCTGTTTGATGCTGGCATAAATGCCCACACCGACCCCAGCGGCCATGGCGCAGCCCAGAGATGTGGCTTCCTTAACTTTAGGTATTTTGACTTTCTTGCCGGTGACATCGGCGAGGATCTGCGGCCATAGAAAGCCTTTACTGGCACCGCCTGCAAACACTATCACCTGTTCTGCTTCGCTTGGCTTGCTAGCAGCGGCTGAGCCTGCTGTATCGGTATTGGGTTTACTAAACACCTGGATACTTTGGAGGTTAATGGCCGAGACAATGCAGGCATTCTCCTGCAAGCTACGAAATAGACAAGCGGGGTTGCTTTTGCCTGCATCCAGTGACAAATTGATAAACGAAGGGGCGGCGTGATACCAGTGATCGTAATGCATTGCATCGGAGAATATCGGCAAGATATCATAGCTGCCCACAGGCACTTGCTGGGCCAGCTCTTCCATATAGGCATAGACATTTATGCCACGCTCTTGAGCTAGTTGTTTCTCTAAATGACAGAAGGCATCCACAAACCAGTGCATCACTAGGCCGCTAAAAAACGTGATCCCCTCGGCTTGAGAGAGTCCGGTGATCACATGGGGATTGACCCTAATGGACATATCTTCTGGTGGCGGCATCTTGGCGTCTATGTTCACCACCTGCTGCCAGAAACTGCCGCCCAGCACCGCTATATCGCCTAGGTTGACGACTCCGAGACCGGCAGCGCCAAGCTGGACATCCCCGCCCCCCATCACCACAGCTGTGCCTGTATTCAGGCCTGATTCACTGGCGGCTTGTGCGGTGACTTCACCTATCTTGGTGCCAGTCTCAACCACCGGGGGAAATATCTCGGGGTTAAGGCCGACTTCCTTGGCCATCTCTGGCACCCAGTTACGTGTGGCCAGGGAGAATATCCCGGTTGTGCCCGCATTGGATGGGTCGGTTGCGATTACGCCGCTTAGTTTTGCTAAGACCCAGTCGCTGAGCATGGCAACCGAGTGTACTTGGTCATACAGCTCGGGATGATGTTCCTTTAGCCATAGCAAACGGGGTAGGGCGCCGAGGGCGAAGGTTTGCCCGGACTGTTGATAATCACGGTATTCGATATCCGGTGAGGATTCTTTCAGTGCCATCACTTGCTTAGAGGCTCTGGCATCGACATTGGCGACGGCCCAAATCTCCTGGCCATCTTTATCAAATACCACTATGCCTTCACGCATACTCGTCGCGGAAATGGCGATGATCTGCTGGGAGGAGATATTGGCGTTTTGGATGGCTTGCTTGATACAGCGACACAGCAATGGCCAGTCATTATCGAAATCGAAGCCCATGGAGTTATCCACCCCTGGTTCGGCTAAGTGCTGCCACTCCTCTTGCCCCACGGAAATTTGGCGTCCATGCAAATCAAACAGCACGGCACGGCCGCTGCCCGTTCCCGCATCTATGGCTAACAGATAGTTTTCCATGTTCATTTCCTTATGCTGCGTTTGAACTTTTATGTAGGAGCTGCTTTAGCTGCGAATCCTGGTTTGTTCCATCCCTCCCGGCTAAAGCCAGTCCTACAAGGGTTAAACCGTCACGCCCTCTTCGTGGGGCACATATTCATTCGACAACATCATGGTTATCGCGCTGAGCAGGTTGAATACGCCGGCTTGCAGGTGCTCGCCATTGGTTTTTTGTACTAATATTTTTGAGCCATTCAGTGAGGCTAACGTCGGGCTTGCGGAGCAGTTCAGGTGTAGCACCTTGATGATGTTATTGCTCATGACAGGTAGGGAACCTTGGTTAACGCACAATACCCTTGGGCTAATGCCATGCTCTAAAAAGGCTTCACAGGCTTTGAGTAACATTAGGTTAGATAGGTCATCCCCAAGGCAGATAACTATGTCTAAGCCGCCAAAATCTATGATGGCGGTTTCGGCCGCTTCCTGGCACTTATCTAAGGTATCAAATTCAAGGTGTTCACCAAGCTCTACTATGTTAGCGCCCAGCGCTTCCATATGGGCCACAACCGCTTGACCAACTTGTGTGGCGGCGGTGGTTACCATGGCAACCTTGCCCAACAAAGGTTTGTCATTTGAGCTCGCGCCTTTTTTCAGCTTGGCCTGTTCAAGCTCCCAGTATTCCACTGCGAAGATATCTGCCGGGCTCAGAGCCTGATAACCACCAAGGGCTTCGGCGGTTAATATCGCATCGAAGGTATGGCTGGTGATATCTTCGACGACCAAGGCCTGGTTGACTGTCTTGCCGAAAGAAATGGCGGCTTTACCCTGCCAGATAGCATAGTTAGGTGCGTAGTTAAGCATGGTTTGACCGCTCTGATAGCGGTCAAAATATTCAATATAGTCTTGGGCATAATCGCTGAGGTCGGCTTCGAAATCGTCATGTAAAATAGCGGGAATACGTTTAGTGCGAATGACATGGTCCGGCGTAAGCGGACCGCGGCTGGCGATGCTTTTAAGTTCTGGGTGTGAGGCAATATGACATGAGCCTTTGCTGCTATTTAGCAGAGCCAGATGCGCTGCGCCTTTTTGCGCCGACACTAACTTGCGGATCTTGGCGAGCTCAACCAGATCAATATTGATGTTCTCATCAGGATACTCAAGGCTCTTTTCATCCGCATCTTCCCGCTCTTCGGCATTGATGCACAGATTCGCTTCGATAAAATTTTCAGCTTCCGTCACCAGTTTAATGGTGGTCTCGTAAGCCGTCTTGGCATCGTCGCTAAAGGTAAACAGGCCGTGGTTTATTAGCACTAACCCTTCTATCGACTGCCAGTCGATGTCCTGAGTCATCTCATAAACCAGTTTAGCCAGCGCAAAGCCTGGCATCACATAGGGGATCACTAAGACCCGCTTGCCATACAACTGCTCTATAAAGGCTTCACCGCTTGAAGTGTTAGTCAGAGTCACTACTGCGTCGGTGTGGGTATGGTCCACAAAGGCGAAAGGGATAATGGCGTGCAGTATGGCTTCAACCGAGGGATTAGGCGCATTGGGATCTATCATGGCGGCGCGCTGATACTTAACCATGTCGCTGTCGGTCAGCTCGGAAAGCTGCGCCATCTTCAATAACACGTCCATCTTTACCGGAGCGAAACCCGCCGCTTCTATGGTCTCTAAATCCCAGCCGCTGCCTTTTACAAAGAGGATTTCTTCGGTCTCACCGAATAGGTTTTCGATTTGAGTCTTTACTGAGGTGTTGCCGCCGCCGTGTAGCACTAATGATGGCTCTTGGCCTAACAGACGTGAGGTATAGACTCTCAATTCGAGAGGGGTAACGAATTGACTGGCTGTTTGGGCATGCCACAAGCTTTGCATAGAAATTCCTTTTATTTTTAGGGAAGTTTCCAGAACCTAGAATCTAGAGACTACACGCTAAATAACTAGTTTAAAACTTAGCACTTATAGCTTGAAACTTCTCTAAGTCTTTAGCTCCCCGTGAACAAAGGCAGGTCAGCTTGAGCGCCGTCTGAATTAGCAGCTGTATTTTCGTCAGAGTCAGCATCTTTGTCTGGCACCGAATAAACTGTGATCCGGTTACGGCCATTATGTTTCGATTCATACATAGCTTCGTCGGCATCGGCGATGAGCTTCTCTAATGCATGTCCCGAACGTAGGGTATCGGTCACGCCAAAGCTGGCGCTAATAGTAAAGTCGAATCCTGAATCTGCTGAATCGATTCGCTCGATTACTTTGCGATATTCTTCGGCAAGCTTAGTCGCGGTCAGTAGATCGCAACTTGGTAGTACCACACAAAACTCTTCACCGCCGAGACGGGCAAAGATATCATTTTTACGTCCTTGGGCCTGACATACCTCGGCGACCCTCTTCAATACCCAATCACCACAGGCATGACCATAGCTATCGTTAATATTCTTGAACTTATCTAAATCAAACAGAATGCAGCTCAGGTACATATCGGTATTGGCACAGTACTTAAGGGCGCTCTGTGCGACTTGTGTAAAGTGACCTCGGTTTAAAATACCTGTTAGCGCATCATATTCGGCCAACTGTTTCAGGCGTTTCTGTGTCATCCAGGACTTATAGGCCCAGAACACCAGCAAGGTGATAATCGCAATCAACATGGCGATAAACAGTCGGTTGTTTTCCGCTTTGATCGCAGATAGCTTCTGCTCAATGGTTAGCAAGTTGTTCTGTTTGTCTAACAGTTCAATCCGGCTCTTATGTTCTGTGGTCTGATGCTCAGCAAGCTGGAAGGCTAAGTGCTTAGTTTTGATATTATCCAGATAAGCCCGGTCGGCTTCGGCAAATTTCTTATGATACTCAAGCGCCAGCTTATGATCGCCACGGGATTCGGCGATCTGGTAGAGAACTTTGTAAGATGAAACTTGAGGCTTAGAGTTAGCGATATTTCGAGTTTGCTGAATGGTTCTGTGCGCGTAATCTTCTGCTATTACACTCGATTGTATTTGAAAGTAAGATTCGGCTAATAGTGAGTAGTAGAGTGCAATAATAGGCGCGTAACGACTTTCCTCAATGGCTTGTAAGTTCTCTTCGAGTGCTAAAATCGCTTTCTGAGGATTACTATTCTTAAGATGAAGTTTGGCTAAATAGCTATAGATAGCGCTCTCCATCACCACCTCATTACTCTGCTGGCAAGCCTCAATCCCCTCAAGGATCTGCGGATCATTTTCTTCCAGCAAGCCGAGCTCGAATTGAGATTCCAAGCCCAGTTGTTTAGCAAAACAGAAGTTACGACCGACCAGTGAAAGTTTCGCTAATCTTCGAGCATAGCCTAATCCAAGTTCAAATTGGCCCAGTTGATTATAAAATATAGCTGCAACAGCATAAGCTCTTTGTTGTAATTTATCATCAATAACTAATGGGAGTTTATTCAATGCGTTAGATAAATAATGAAGACCATCTGGCCAGTTTTTTGAAATTGCATATGTATTTACTATAGATAAACTAGCCTTTAATTTTAATGTTTCGTTCGCTTCAGAGGTAACTAACTTTTTATAAATTTCAAGAGCTTTTTGAAATTTACCTTTAAAGGATAAACTGTAGCCAGTTAAGTAATCAAGGTTGAATGTTTGCTTGCTTGAAAGATTTGCTCTATGAGTTTCAAGCTCCTCAATTAAAAAGATAAATTGAGCTGGATTGCTACTTCTTACTGCATCAGCTTGAGTAAATAAGTCTTGCACATCACTAGTTTGTGCAGCCCAAGCAAAACTGACAAAAAAGTATGTAAAGAGGCAAAATAACTTACCTCTTTTTATCAACTTGTACATTGTTCTATGCATTTACCACAGACTTTAATTCAGACTCATCCTCTTTAGGTGACTCTTTTTCAGTAGAGTCTTTTTCTGGCTCATCTTCTGCGGGAAAGAAAACACAAAATATGTCAGGACATACATCAAGCTCTTTCTTTAATTTTATTAGATCAGACTTTAGAAGAGGCTCTTTAATATTAGCTTCTAAATTACTAGTATTTATTGTATGAAGTTGCATTTCCCTTGACTGAAGGTTCGCATCTTTCCCCATACGTTCTAGCAGTTGAATAATGTTCGACATCTTTTCTTTCCTCAAAGTTATGCTTTTTTGTTGTTTTTAAATAATTTTAAGTTCGAGCTGCAAGATCTTATGTAGGAGCCGCTTTAGCTGCGATGGCTTGTTCGTTCCTACTCTCCCGGCTAAAGCCGGTCCTACAATTCAGTGCCCTTTAAATGCTCAAGGCTGTTAAGCTACTATGCTCAATGGGCTGCTTTCGATATCTGTGCTGTCTTCGTCATCTTCTTCATGGGCAACCATCGCACAAACAACATCTGGACAAACATCGAGTTGGCGTTTGAGGCTGATATCATCTCTGTTAAGTAGCGACTGTTTAAGCTCATGGGTAAGTGCAGATTCTTGAATCGCTTGTTCAAAGCTCTGCTCTGTTTGAAGCTCTGAATCTTGTCCCATACGTTCTAGTAGTTGAATAATGTTCGACATCTTCTGTTTCCTCAAAGTTATGCTTTTTTGTTGTTTTTAAATGATTTTTAGTTCTAACATCAAGCTGCAAGATCTTATGTAGGAGCCGCTTTAGCTGCGATGGGCTGTTTGTCTCATCTCTCCCGGCTAAAGCCGGTCCTACAATTTGATGTGCTGAAACTCATACTGAAATCAGCACACCTGTTATGCTGAACTTGTTTCAGCATCCAGCTTTTGGCTTTCAGCTTCAATCTCCCTTTCAATCTCTGCCAATCTATCCAATACGGCTTGGTTGGGCTGCATCTTCTGGCTTGGTGGAATGACCAAGGTGGTATGCATGTAGATGTCAGCATCGGCAAGTTCGGCTAGGGTGAGTGTTTGCTTACGTATAGTGTCTATGGGCAGTACTGCTGCTTCATATAAGATCACTTGATGCTCTAGGGGATACTCAGTTGAAAGAAGCTCTATCAATACTTGGCGATGAGCAGCGCCTGTTGCAAATTTGGCCATGCTCTTATCGCCTGCCAAGCCTATCTGCCATAGCACTAAATAACAGGAAGGGTCGAAGCGGCGCTTATAAAACATAAATTGGCTGGCTTCAAATTGCTGACAACCGAATTTTCCGGGATCGATAGCTAGATCGGCGATCAAACAATCTTCTGCCGAGATCCCCGGTATCATGACGGCATCGAAGCCTTCGGCTTTGGCAAGTTCTATGGATTTATGCGGTGCGTGGGCGAAAACCCCTGGATGACCATAAAATGCACCTACCACTTTCTTGCCTGCGCGAACTTCGGTTAAGATGGCGTCGACCATCTCACGGTAGGTGATATGACGTGACTTACCTTCTTTGTAATACACTTGAAGGGAGCGCACATCGCTGTGCATCTCTTGCAGCCATAGTTCGACTATACCGTTGGATACACCGGAGAAGACCACATCGGCTTGCTCGATATAGCTCTTAGCGAGCGGGCAGATATGTGCCCCTAATGTCATCCCTATACCTACACAAGCTAAACTACCTGGCATCTTGAATCCTTTCTTTTATTTTTATTGGACATTGTCTGGCTTATTTATGAACTTAAGAAAAAGTAAATTGAGTTTTAAATGGGCCGGAGCGATTATTCACGAAGATAACAGTTATTGAATTGTTTTGGAATTGTAAATGGTTGGTAATCTCTTTATTTATCAATCTACTCGGCTTTCCTAAGAGATTTCTGACTTCAGAATTTCTTCTGTTAAATAGCATGAACTGCTGCCAGTTGCGTTAGTTTCTTCTGGAATAAACCCCATTTTCTTAGTTACACGTTCAGTTGCATAGTTTTTATTAGAATAATTAGCATAAACACGTTGGTAGTTCAGGTTTGAAAATCCATAGGCTAAAAGCCCGGTTACGGCCTCTTCAGGGATCTGTTTACCGTGTGATATCCGCAGTAGCATAATGCCCACATCAGCATAAAGTGGACTTTGCTTTTGCTGCATTAGGCCTTGAATACCAAGCGCTTCACCAGTCTGCTTATTGCAAATAACCCAAGTGATAAATGGTGACTGTTCTACTCGATTTTTTCTTAAAGCAATATGAAAGCTCTTTTCGGCGTTTTCATACGTCATAGCCTTGCCGATACGTCTCATCATTTTTTCATCTGAATAGATCTGGCAATATAGGGACTTATCTTGTTCATCGAGAAGTCGCATTGATAAGCGCTCAGTTTCAAACTTGTGCATTTTTATTCCCTTTCTTTTTTGTTCTTCTATCTTGTTCGTAACTCGCAACAGCTTCTACTTTCGCTTGGCAAAGCGGATCACGCCAGTCTCATGGGCGGAGCGGTCGAAGATGAGGTAGTAATCATTCATCAGAGGTAAACCTAACAGAGATTGGTTGGGCCAACCGGGGAGCTGCGAGAGGATCTTAAAGCAGGCCTTGCCTTCGCTTGGGGTGTTTATCTGCCAGTAGTGCTCGGGCTTGATGGTGATGTGGACCTTTAATAATGAGCCGCCGCAGGCGCTCTCTTTACTCGTGCCGCTCAAGGCTGTTCTATTAGAGCCGCTCAAGGCTGGCTCTTTATTAGAATCGCTCAGTTCTTTATTCGTGCTGCTCAGGGCTGACTCTTTCGAAGAGGCTGTTACATCAGTGTGGTGCGATTCACCGAGGAAGCTGAGAGTGAGTGTGGGCCATTCGCTGAGGTTGAGCTTACTCTGATCTATGCCCTGATATTGATGGGCTATCTCTTTAAATGGCGCGATTAACTCGGCAAACTTGGGGTTGATAGCGGTGAAGCTTTCGATCATGGCCTTGTAGAGATATTTGGTAAACACGATACCCGATACGCCCGTATCGACAATGGCATTGCTGCGGCCACGCATCTCCTTGTTTAGGCCGATGGCGGAGAGGAGCGCAAGCTCTTTATTACGCTCAGGGCTGTGCTCATTGTTTCCGTTGTCTGCGCCTTCAGCTAGCTCAGGGCTGTCTTCATTTAAAGAACGCTCAAGGCTGTTCTCTTGTTCCTGTTCAAGCTCGTCGGTGAGTTGGCTGTCTATCTCGGGTTGGTCGCCGACCTGGATGGAGATCAGGTTAACGTTGTAATACTTGTCTTCTACTACTGAGATGGTTTTAAACTCACCTTCGTATAACTCGGTGTGTTCTTCGCCTCCTCCTAAGATTAACCAACCTTGATTGAGTGGGTCTTGGGCCAGCTGCTTGAACTTGTTTTTGTGCCCTGTTTTATTCTCCTGATTGTCATTGTTAGCACTCGTTGGCTCTTCAAGAGTAGAGCTGGCGACATGAACACTGGAGCGGCGACTATAGAAGGCAAACTTGTTAGCGGTGAGTCCATGCTGAGTTAGATTGGTAAAGTAGGGCACGACATCTTGGGTCGGCTGCTGCTTGAGGAATTTCTTGAATTTGCGAAGATCATGGCTGGTAAAGTGCTCTTTACAAGAACCGCTCAGGGTTTCATTATTAGAGCCGCTCAAGGCTGATTCTTTACACGTGCCGCTCAGGGCTGTTTCATCAGAACCGCTCAGGGCTGTTTGGACATTTGGTTGATAGTCGGTTTCGCAGATGCTTATTTCATCATCGAAGGGCCAAGGATAGGTGAGGGCCGGGGTGATATTGTACTGCTCAAAATAGCCCTTGAGGTCGTAACTCTTGTTCAGTTGATGGTAAGCCAATCCTAGAATACCGTCGGCATCGAGGAAGGTGCCTTCCTGTGCGATCGAGGAGACAATTGCAATGGGGCAGCTGTCGAGCACGATAGGCTGGTTTGATGAGGTTAGTGATTCTAGTTGATAGCCATTACTTAAATCGTAGTCGATGGCATCTTCACGAATACCCACTCGGGTATGTATGACAGGGCCGTCCCAACCGCCTGCGCCATAGAGTACCTCTTGAGCAAAGCTGGTGGCGATCAGGGCAGAATCATCTTCCTCCACATAGTCACTGCTACTGACCACTAAGGTGCTGCTGCCAGTATCGAGAATGAGGTTCACGGGCTCTTTATTCGCGCCGATGCGTAGCTGAGCACAGTAGCCCCCCATGGCGTATACATTAGTTATCGGCACTTTGAGGGTACGCGGCTGAACCGGTTCTTGCTTGGTTTGAGTGCCTTGCTCGATTTTAGCGTCTTGTTCGATTTTAGCATTAGCCATTGAACTTGACGTGTCGGCTTTTGGGTTTGTGGAATTGTCAGTCTCTGTAGATAAACTAGCGCTCATTGGGCTTCCTTGCTTCTTGTTATTATTATTTTTTGAGGCGAGTTAAGGCTCGCCTCTCATTATTTTTATAGCATAAGTCGCTCATTGGCAATGGCTTTTTATGCCAGTGTGACGGTTAAAATCAATAAAGCCTCGCAGCTAAAGCTGCTCCTACATAAAATCTAGATGCTCGTTCGCTTTATCCACTTGTAGTTAGCGATAATTTTTGGCAGTTTAATCACACTAAAAAATAATAATTATTCTAATACAGCGAAAGCGATTCATATTAGGGAGAGGTCGATGACGAATAAAAACAATATCAAGCTAACGGCTAACACAGTAAAAACAGCTAAAAGTGTCAGTTCCATTCAGGCGCTATTTCGGACCACAGGGCTTGCTATCGCTATTGCATCGTCTTTGGTGACTACTCCATTATTAGCCGCATCTTTTACTGTGATCCATGCGGGGGAGCTACTTAGTATCCCTGGTAAAAAACCGTTAATCGAGCAGACATTAGTGATTGATGAGGGCGGCAAGATAAGTCAGGTGAAGAGCGGTTATCTGGACCCTAAGTCTTTTGGTACTGACGTTGACTATATCGATCTTAAAAACCGCTTCGTGATGCCAGGCTTGATGGATATGCATGTGCATCTTCAAGGTGAACTTGGGCCTAAGAATGACACTGAAAATTTGCGTATGTCAGATGCCGATGTGGCGATACGCAGTGCTCACTTTGCCAAGTTAACGCTTTTAGCGGGGTTTACCACAGTGCGGGACTTAGGGGCTAAACCAGAGCAAATTTATGCCCTGCGTGATGGCATAGCTAAAGGTTGGGTGGATGGTCCGCGTATTATCGCATCGGGCGGGGTATCGGTTACCGGTGGTCATGGTGATGTAGACGGCATGAGCCCGGATTTACTGGATAAGTTCACCTCTAAGACCATTTGTGATGGTCCCTATGATTGCCGCAGGGCGACTCGCCGGGCGATTAAGTTTGGTGCCGATGTGATTAAAATCACCTCTACCGGCGGCGTGTTGTCGGATACTAATACGGGCACGGGTCAGCAGATGGCCGACGATGAGCTAAAAGAGATTGTCGATACCGCTCATGGGCTGGGCCGTAAGGTCGCCAGTCACGCTCATGCTACCGAAGGGATTAACGCGGCACTACGTGCCGGAGTCGACAGTATCGAACATGGCAGTTACGCCGATAAAGAAAGCATCAAGCTATTAAAGAAAAATGGTGCTTATCTAGTGCCGACCTTGCTTGCTGGCGATACCGTAGTGCAGATGGCCAAAACCTCTGACTTTATGTCTGATGCGATTAAGGCTAAAGCCAGACGTGTCGGCGTGGATATGACAGATAACTTCAAGGCCGTGTATAAAGCCGGGGTTAAGATAGCTTATGGTACCGACAGCGGTGTGTCTCAACATGGTACTAATGCCCGTGAAGCAGTATTAATGCATCAGGCGGGTATGAGTAATGCCGATATTTTAAAATCAGCCACGGTCAACGGCGCGGATTTGATTGGAATGTCAGACAAGTTAGGCACATTGGAAGTGGGTAAGTACGCCGATATTATCGCGACAGAGATTAGCCCGCTGAAAGAGATTGAAGCCTTATTAGATGTGGATTTTGTGATGAAAGGCGGCAAGGTTTATAAGAATAAATATGCGACGAGTTCCTAGGTTCTAGAATCAATAATCTAGATCCTAGGAACTATAATCTAGGGCCTTATTTGATAATAAAGCTGCCCTGCATGATTGCCCAGTGGCCGGGGAATGAGCAGAAGAATTTGTAGGCTTCAGAAGCACTCATACCTTCGGTGCTGAAGGTGATGCTGGTTGAACTACCGCCGCCAACTACATCTGTATGAGCGATAACACGAGTGTCGCCGTCTTTAACATAGTTTTTATCTACGCCAGCACCCATGCCGTCGTTGGCTACCGCTTGCATATCTGCAGCCTTGGTTAGCACCCAGTTGTGGCCCATGGCAGCTTTTGGTAACTGACCTGAATGAGTCAGTGTCAGTGTGACCTCTTTACAGCTTGCCGGAACGCTTAGCTCTTTAGTGTCGAATTGCATCGCGTCGTTAGCGCTGATGGTTAATTCACATTCATTGGCATGGGCCATAGCACTAGACGACATACCGAATAGTGTACTGAAACCGAGTAGACCCACTGCGCTTATCGTCTTAAGACGATGTATTGAGATTTTCATTTGAAATCCTTTTTGATTATTAGTGTATTTAACACCGGGCTATCTTAATGAAAATTAATGTTAATGAGAATTGTTATTGGTTTTGTATTATGGGTCATTAGTGACATCACAGTCATGTTTTTTAATCTGGATAAGGCTAATTTCATATATATTAATGACTTGTATGGTTATTTTGTGAGAGGGTTAGTTTTAGGAATTTACAATTGCATGGAGAAAATATGAAACGAATTACTCTTCAATCACCACTAAACTCCCTTTTATCACTGTTTTCCCGTAGCTAAATATTCGGCAGCTCCCTCGTGAATTTCAGCGTATCGGTCGTTGATAGTTCACACATAAGTATGTTGAGCAACGACTCGTCGATAGAGTGGATGCTGATTATTTACACGTTTCATAAAGAGCTGGAAGAACATAGAAAACAGATAGCAGACGAATAGAGGGTAAATTTGTGCTTGGTGGCATCTTTTTAATAAAAAATGTCTTATGGTTGTTAGTGTTTTAAACACTAAATGTAAAGATGGATTCAAATACAAGGAAAGATATGGAATATTTTATTGGTGCATTAAAGAAATATGCAGACTTTACAGGTCGAGATCGTCGTAAATCATTTTGGATGTATATGCTGTTTTATTTCATTTTCTATGCCATCGCGGCGGTTATAGATGTCACGTTAGGCACTATGATATTTTCAACTGTGTTGGCATTAGGTTTGTTGATACCGACGATAGCCATATCAACTCGTCGCCTACATGATACCGGACGTTCTGGCTGGTGGCAGCTCATCGGTTTAATACCACTTATTGGTGCTATCGTTTTGTTGGTCTTCTATGTGCAAGACAGCATAGGCGAAAATGAATACGGTGCGAATCCAAAGGCTGTAGAAGCTTAAAAAATTGTTAATGCATGGGGGCTTAGGCCTCCTTGTTCAACTTATCGCTTCTCGCTCAAGGCTATTTACCTCTTATAACTTACGCTTTAAAACTTCTCCTTTCTCGTCGGTTTTCTCCAGATACAGAAAAAGAGCTGCGCGGCCCCTTTCCAAAATCTTACCCATCAGCCTAAGCAGAATGGCCTCGAGTAAGTTGATTTGTTGCTCTTAATAACGGCTCTTATTAATTTGCGGTGACTTTAATACGCTCAACATTTGCTGCTGGTTCATCGATAACAAAATCCAGCTGAACTTTAGAACCTTTAGCCCCTTTCTTAGACTTTTTATATACCCACTGTTTTAAGGCTTTTACTGCCGACTTGTCGAATACACCTTTGGGAGATGACTTAATCACTTTAACGTTAGACACCATGCCTGACTTGCTGATATCGAACTTGAGCTGAACATAACCATTTTGATTCGCTTCAGCAGCTTCTTTTGGGTATTTAGGCTCGACACGGGTCAGTGGATGAATACTATGTGCTTGGCTCTTAGCTAGCTTGGTCGATTCTTTCGACGAGGTTTGATGATCCCCTGCCTGAACTTGTTGATTGAGTATCAAGCTTGCTAATCCTAAGCCTAGTGTCATTGCTATTATGGTTAAAGTGCTCTTTCCATGTTGTTTTTTCATTTGCATGATCCTTTCCTTTAAGATGTTTTTATTTCCATAGTGGGTATGCAGCATGCCCATTTGAGCGTGCTGAGAGTAAGCCAATAACGCATGGCTATAGGCAATTTTTTCATCGGTATTCATCAATGAGGTGATTTGAGCATCACAGGCGAGTTCTTGATCGTCACGAAAACGGCGGTAGGCTAGCCAGCAAAGCGGATTGAACCAGAAGATGGCGAGCAGACCATAGGCCAGTAGGTTAATGATGATGTCTCCGCGTTCATGGTGAAACAGTTCGTGTTCCAATACGGCTTTTTGCTGCTTTACTGTCAGTTTATGAAAGTCTGATGGCACTATGATCGTCGGCTTAATCACGCCTGTTAACATGGGAGAAGTGATCTCTGGACTCTGTAATATGGGTAAAGCGTCGGTCAACATCAGCGCGTTGATGTTAAGTTCGCCGCTCTGGGGGTGAGCATAAGGTGTACTCTTGCTCAACAATTTATTTAAATAGCGTCGTTGCAGTAGTAACAGTGCCGTCATCACGGCAATACCAGACAACCATAAACCTGCGACTAAAGGGGCCGGGATTAGGCTTTCACTTTTTTTAACGGCGAGTGACGCCAGCACTCTGTAATGCTCAAAACTTGCTAGCTTAGATTCTGCCAGCAAGTTAGGCAGAAATTGCAGTACCACAGAGCCTAATAACATTAGTGGGATAGCCAGCCATAAACTGTACATGTGGTGAGCCCCTAGCTGTTTAAGCAGTGGCTTATGAAAAAGTAGGATGAAGGCGCAGACTAAGCTTATGAGTATGCTTTGTTGTGTGAGCCAGTTAATCATGATTAGGCTCCTTTGTTTTAGTATCGGTTGTTTGACAGTCGCTGCTTAACTCACCCTTGTTCAAGCTGTCTTTTTTCGAGTCCTCTTCTTGCCAGTTGTCGATCAGCGTTTTCAATTCTGCAACATCTTCTGCGCTGAGTTTATTTTCTTTGGCAAAGCCTGCAACGAGGGGGGCGATACGACCCGAGAACATTCTCTCTACGAAAGACTGACTCTCTTTAATTTGATATTCACTCTGATTGATTAGGGGCGAGTAGAGATAGCCTCGGCCCTTTTTTTGAAACCCGATCGCCTGTTTTTTTACTAAGCGGTTTAATAGGGTTTTGACTGTTTTTTCGTGCCATTCATTAGAATCTGCCAATTTTTTCACCACTTCATTTGAGCTTATCGGTGACGACTCCCATAGGATATTGAGTACGGCAAGTTCTGAATTACTGATCTCTTTCATCGGCTGATCCCATTGTCAAAGTGTGAACTGATTACTTTCTGTTAAATGCATGTTATGGATTACAGCTGTAATCGACAAGTTTAAGATTACACTTGTAATCCAATTTGGCAAGTCATTTTGTTTGATAATTGATATAAATGTTGTGAATTTGTTTTATGTGGGTGTTAGTTAGATTTCTTTTGATTGCCAATCAGACGCTTGCATTCTTTTTGAACAAATCGTTTTATTAAAAATTTGCCGGAGCAACAGCCAAAGAGAATAAAATTAGACTTTTAGGTAAGCAGAATGTCATTCAAAAGTTAGACATTTATACGTATAGACGTCTATAATGCGGCGGTTCGTCACTCGGTGCTAAACAGGGTACTAATACTTGGTACAAAACTGAGTGCGTTCTTGGAACGAATTAACAATATTTTAGTCAATCTTTTGTGGTGCCTAAACCTATTTAACGTGTTGAAACATAGCGGCTTGCTATGAATTTCGACAATTAAGGTGAAGGATAATCGGGAAGTCAGTGAGAATCTGACACTGCCCCCGCAACGGTAAAAGGTAAGAGTCAGGTGCGCTTATTTGTGAAGAAATGGCAGCGTAAAAAGCCTGAACTCGCGCAGTGTTGCTTTTTAAAGTGTCATCGCAGAGCCTAAGTCCGGAGACCGGCCCATTAGATGATTTTGAGATTTCGGCGGGCAGATCTCAAGATGCGGCTTTCGGTCAACAGCATAAAGCTGAACGGCCTAATTATGTCGTGACATCTTTGCCCCGTTTTCCTTTTAGGAGTTAAAGGTAAAATGGGTACACTCTCATATAAAAAGTCATATAATGAGCCAAACAAACTTTCAACAATAGCCATTCTAATCAGCAGTGTATTGACTCTGTCTGTTGTCTCATCGAGCGCTATGGCGGCCGAAGCTGCTAATACTGGTGAAAGCCAGGCAAACAGTGTCGATGAAGTGATCACTGTGATTGGCCGTAGCGAAAACACCCCTCTGAATATCGCGGCCAACGTGAATATTATCGATTCTGCTCAGATAGAGATGAGCGGCGCGACCACGCTAACCCAAGTGTTACGTGGTCAGAGCGGCATTCAAATTTCAGATTCAAACTCAGGCGCGGTTTTTTCGATGCGTGGCTTCTCTGCTGGCCAAGCTGCGAACAATACACTGATCTTAGTCGATGGTCGCCGTCTTAATAATATCGATATTGCGGCGCCTAGCATCAATGCGATCCCACTCAATCAAATTGAGCGCGTCGAGATCTTATCTGGCAGCGCTGGTGTGCTTTACGGCGATCAGGCGGTTGGTGGTGTGATTAACATCATTACTAGGGCTCCGACGGGAACAGGTGGAAGTATTCAGCTGTCTGGCGGCAGTTTCAACACGTATGAAGGCAAGGCCGATGTGTCTGGTGCGATTAACGATACCTGGCGCTACTATGCGGCTGCGAGTTATAACCAAGGTGATAACTATCGTGATCATAACGCCAATAAGACATCATCTGTTTTAGGTCGCCTGCAATATCAAACTGAATCGGATAACTTTTTCATCGAGACCAGTTACTACGATAACGATCGTGAAATGGCGGGATCATTAACTCTGGATCAGATTGAAGACGATCCGACTCAAGCAAATCCATTCAATCCAGATGACTATCAACATGAGATGACAACGGCTATCCGCAGTGGTTACCAACATCAATTAAACGATGCCTGGTCTCTGGGCGCCGATATCAACTATACCGACAGTAAAGTTAAGAGTATTAGCTGGGGAAAGCCTGGCACCAACAAGCGCTCATTTCTTGAATTTACGCCTAAAGCTGTTGCTCATATTGCCACCGAAAAGGGCGACTTGAGTATCGTCACCGGTATCGATTTGAGTCGAGGTGAGTCAGAATTTAGCAGTGGTCGTAGTAACGTTCAAAAGGTTGCCAGTGCCTATGTTCAAGCCAGTGTTCCATTAACCACTAGTCTTAGCTATGTCGTGGGTGGCCGTTACTCTGAAGCGAAGGATGATCTTGTTGATGGTTCTGTGTACCCAGAAGGAATAGAATTAGATCAAGATGCCCATGCCTTCGAGTTAGGTCTGAATTATCGTCCAACCTCGTCTCATAGATTCTATCTACGCGCCGATGATAACTTCCGTTTCGCTAAGGTCGATGAGCAAGCTTATACCTCTCCTGGCGTGATAGGTCTTAACCCGCAGACGGGCCGTTCATACGAAGCGGGTTGGGACTGGACACCTAAGTCGCACACATTACGTTTGAGTGCTTATCGCTTAGATCTTGAAGATGAGATCGTATTTGACTCGAGTGCTGAGACCCCTATTGGTGGTGGTTTTCCTGGTGCTAACGTCAACGCCGATGCGTCACGGCGTTACGGTGTGAGTGCCGATTGGGATTGGCAGCTGACCGATAAGGTACAATTGGGCGCCGAGTATAACTATATCGACGCTGAATTTACCGAAGGTCTCAATGAAGGTAAGCAACTTTCCTGGGTTGCAGAGCACACGGGTCGTGGTTACTTCAGTATCGATGCCAATCAAAACTGGCAGGTATTTACCGAAGTGGTTTATACCGGTGAGCGTTTTATGGAAGGCGATAATAGTAATGCTGGTGATAAGTTAGATGCATACTGGCTGACTAACCTGGCGGTTAACTACACCAAGGATGCCTGGCTTGCCAGCTTTCGCGTCGATAACTTGTTCGATGAACAGTATGTCAGCTCAGGTTATTACAGCAGCTGGGGCAACGGTTATTATGCCGGTACAGGCCGCGCACTACGCCTAACTGGGAGTTATAGATTCTAAAGTTGGTGTTCGTTTCTAGGAGCGACTTCCTAGTATCAAAGCTCTAGCATCAAGAGTCTGAAATAATCAGCAACGGACCATTGTGCGTTGCTGATTACTTGCCCCTCATTCTTCGTATTGGACTGGCCCTGAACTCTAGACTCGGGGAAGTCCAAGACTTTAAACCCCGAGTCCACTTTATCGGGGTCATATCGAACTTAGGCTTTATTCCTTCGACTTATCTCTTTTCTTTCGGGACACCTTAGATTCTTCACCTTTTAATAGTCTGCGAATATTGTCTTTGTGTCTGATGACTATCAATGCCGAGAGCATAGAAACCGGGATGATAAACCTGTCATCCAGATACCAAGTATAGGCGGGGGCGAGCAAGGCTGTGATAATCGCGGCGAGTGAGGAGTATCGGCTGATTAATACCATGACAATCCAGGTGCCTATCAGAGAGAGTGCTAAGTCATGACCAATGGGAGCCATAGCGCCGAATGCCGTCGCGACTCCTTTTCCACCTTTAAATTTAAAGAAGATAGGGAAAATATGGCCAACACAGGCGGCAATAGCAATCAGGCCTAGAGAGACCGGTTCGACCCCTATGCGGAAGGCGAGATAGGCGGGCAGGGCACCTTTTAACATGTCAAAGAATAATACCATAGCCGCGGAGCTGGCCCCACCTATGCGCAGGACATTGGTCGCCCCAGGATTGCCTGAGCCTTGTGTTCTTGGGTCGGGAAGCCCACGCATTTGACAAACGAGCACGGCGCTGGAAATTGAGCCAGCCAAGTAGGCGGTCAATATCATTACCAGAGTGAGTACTGTTATGGTCAAATTGGTTTCCTTATCCGTCTTAAGGTATCATCGCGCCACAATATTTATCAGTGCTAAGCCATAATCACAACTTTCTATTTTATCTGCTTTGCCTGAGAGGTAAAATCCTTTTACAGGGCCTTATCCTACTTGGGATTTGTACCGTTAGAAAGAGGCATTTAGCAAATTAATAGATAAGATTGGCATTATATCTTTTTTATCCGTTAACGCTTATCAGACCTCTTAGGCCGAGCGGCTTAATGCGCCCTCATCGATGAGGAGCGAGTCTGGTTTTGGAGAGAGCATGGACAGAGTATTAATACGACAGTTAAAAATAGAAACTGTTATCGGGATCTATGAGTGGGAAAAGAAGATTCATCAGAACTTGTTGATCGATCTGGATATGGCTTGGGATAACAAGCCCGCCGCGGATACCGATGATTATCAGTATGCCTTGTGTTATGAAACGGTATCGAAGCGATTAACGGCCTTGATAACCGAAAAGCCAATTGAACTCATCGAAACAGTAGCTGAGATGATCGCGACCTGTTTAATGGATGAATTTGATGTGCCTTGGGTAAAAGTGACTGTAATGAAACCTGGAGCCGTGCCAAGTGTTGCAGCTGTCGGTGTCGAGATTGAGCGAGGTTATTGTTAGATGTTATCTCGTGTTTATATCAGCCTGGGCAGTAATATTGAGCCTGAGCGCTACCTTAAGTCAGGGTTAAGTGACCTAAGCTATCACTTTGGCAAACTCTTACTCTCCTCGGTGTATGAAAGTGAAGCGGTTGGCTTTAAAGGCTGTAACTTTTTAAATATGGTCGTTGGCGTCGATACTGATTTGAGTATAGGTGAACTAGTATCGCTGTTTAAGAAGATCGAGCAAGACAATGGCCGTCTGGTGGGGGCTAAAAAGTTTGCCCCCAGAACATTGGATCTGGATCTTCTGCTCTATGGCGACAAGGTCACGCTCGATCCTGTTGAACTGCCAAGGGCTGAAATCTTAACCAATGCCTTCGTTCTCTGGCCTATGGCTGAGCTTGCCCCTGATTTGACCCATCCTTCGGTGAATATTAGTTATCAAACCTTGTGGGATGAATACGATAAAAATCAGCAAAGACTTTGGCCTATCCCATTTGTCTGGGCTCCGGCTTTGGCGGATGAAGCCTCAACTCTTAATTCACTCTAAGTACAAATCTTGGCTCTCACCTAAGTACACATTTAAGTACTAAGTGTAGATTCATTTAACAGGAAACATGCATGGACACATTTCAGGTCATAGTATTAGCCTTAATTCAGGGCTTGACCGAATTTTTACCTATCTCAAGCTCGGCCCACCTTATCTTACCTGCACAACTTCTTGGCTGGGAAGATCAAGGTTTGTCCTTCGATGTCGCCGTCAATACGGGGTCATTGTGCGCCGTAATCATCTATTTCAGGCGTGAGTTGTGGTCCATGTTTATTGCCTGGGGCGGCAGCATGTTCAAGGGTAAGCACAATGATGAGAGTAAGCTGGCCTGGTGGATCATACTCGCGACCATACCGGCGGTCATAGTCGGCTTCGCCGCTAAAGATTTTATTTCCACTCATTTGCGAAATATCGAGGTGGTGGCGACGACCACTATCGTATTTGGACTCCTGCTGTGGTGGGCCGATAGAATGACCAACAAGGGGCTGACTGAGTTTCAAGTGGGTTGGAAGAAGGCGTTGATAATAGGTGTGGCTCAGGCCATGGCGCTGATCCCTGGCACATCCCGCTCCGGTGCGACTATTACGGCGGCTTTGATGCTGGGTCTTGGGCGTGAGGCCGCGGCGCGATTTTCATTCCTGATGTCGGTACCTATCAGTTTAGGGGCGGCAATTCTGGTGACTAAAGATCTGATATCCAGTGGTGAGGCGATAGATTATCAGGCCTTAACTCTGGGCATTATCGTTTCTTTCCTCGCCGCTTATGCCTGTATTCATGTATTTTTAAAGCTGGTCAGCCGAATTGGAATGACCCCCTTTGTCGTCTATCGTCTGGCGCTGGGCGCACTCTTGTGCGTATTTATATTCGCCTAATTATTACAAGCTGTGACTTGCTGGGCTACAGGAACTCACATCTTCATTGTTAAAGAGACATTATGAAAAGTATTTATCTATGCCCTGTGTGTAATCAGCCGCTGCTGATCCATCTGGAATCCCAAGGTTTACACTGTAGCAATAAGCATCATTTCGATAAAAGTGATAAAGGATACTGGATATTTAGCCTGGCTAAAAAGCCTAAGCTAGACTCTAGGCAGGTGATGCGGGGTAAGCGTTTCTTACTCGAGTCCGGTGTATTCTCTCCTCTCGTCGAGACGATAACAGAGATGCTTAAACCTGAACTCGTGCATATGGCGTCTGAAGGGGAAATTCAGCATCTGGATTATGATTGTGGCGAAGGCTACTACCTCAGGGCGATAAAGTCGGCCCTCTGTGAGTCCTTGCAGCAAGCCAGATTAACTCTAGTGCAGCATGGGATCAATGAAGCCGAGAATGCACTCTTTTCGGCGGCGAAGATCGACGCCGAGTCTGACTCTCATACTGCTACTGGCTCTGATCCTGCCAGTGACTCGGGTAAGGATTTAAATAGTGACTCTAGTAGTGATACTGAACCAGAAGAAAAAAGTACCTTGATTGTTAGTAGCCTAAGAGCACTTCCTTTCGCAGATGCTAGCTTCGATTTAGTGACGTTAGTTGATAAGCAACTCAAGGGAAAAGAACCGCTACGGGTCCTCAAACAAGCTGGTTATCTATTGCAGGTCTCTCCTGCCCCAAGGCACCTATGGCAGTTGAAGGGGTATATCTACCCAGATATGAAAGAGAAGGCGGTGCAATCGGGTCAAGTAAGTGGGCTTGAATTATTAGAGACTCAGAGAGTAACATTCAAGCTAGATGCTGACGGTGAGCAAGCCTTGACGTTACTGGAAATGACGCCTTATGCGTGGCGGGCCAATGATAAAGTGCGTAAGAAGATCGCCTTAGGTAACTTCGAAGGATTAGAGATCGATTTTATTGTTAGCCTGTCGAAGAAAATATAACGTTAGCGCCGCAAATTAACCTCGGTTGAATGGTTTTGTTTTATCCCAGTTTTGTTACCGATAGGGCTAGGATTTAGTGGCAGTAGAGGTTAATATTTAAGCTGGATGTTAGTGTTTGAGTTATCTGCTGGTCCTTATATTGATGGGTGTTAGCAGTCGTCACATTCGATTTGATAGTAGAGAAAAAAGGAAATAGAGATACCTATGATGAGAATATTGCTGTTGTTCATCTTAAGTGTAATTCCAGGCATTAGTATGGCCAACGTGTATGACCTGCCAGAAAAGGGCAGTCGTCTCATCGGTGAGCTTCAGGAGCATGTGGTACAGAAGGGGGATTTTTTCCAGACGATTTCCAAACAGTACAACGTCGGCATTCTGGAGCTGATGGAGTCAAATCCAGGCGTGGACCCATTTTTACCTACACCGGGTACTAAGCTCATCATCCCAACTCAGATGTTGTTACCGGATGTACCAAGAAAAGGTATCGTGCTCAACCTACCGGAATTGAGACTCTACTACTTTCCTAAAAATGGTAAACAAGTCCACGTATTTCCTGTTGGGATAGGTCGCATAGGTCGTGAAACTCCTGAGATGGTCACTAAGATTAAGGCCAGAATTCCTAATCCAAGTTGGACGCCTCCGGCCAGTATTCGTAAGGACCATCTGGAACGCGGCGAAGTTCTACCAGCCATAGTACAAGCTGGGCCGGATAACCCATTGGGTAATTATGCCATGCAGCTGTCTTATGGTGATGGCAGTTACCTGATCCACGGGACAAACAAAGATTTTGGTATCGGCATGCGCGTCAGCTCAGGTTGCGTGCGTCTCAACCCAGATGATATCGAGTGGCTATTTAATCAGACCAAGTATGGCGATCCTGTCCGGGTGATTAATCAGACAGTCAAGATTTCTACCGAGCCCGATGGTCGCCATATCATAGAAGTACATTCTGCCCTGTCTAAATCTGAGTTAGATATGCAACAAGAGAAAGTCGTGACTATGAACGCTAACATCGTCAAGTTCATCAGCCAGGACGATATAGACAGTTTCAAGGCTAACGATGCGTTACTGACTCAGAATGGTTTACCTGTGAATATAACGCTCTAGAGAAGGCACTAGGAGCTAGTGACTAGGAAAGCGAATTAGCTAGAACATGAGCAGAACCGTGTGAAGAGGGCGTCCCCAGTGGGCGTTTTTTTGTGGGCGGAAATTGTAGAAGCTTGAAGAATGAAATGTTTGAGTTCTAAGTTAAGAGTGACTGGAATGCACTTTATCTTACTGATTTCAGTTTAATGGTGCTTACAGCTATTTGAACTTGTTTGGGGGAGATTTAGTTTGGAAGGGGAGAACATATCGGCAACACATATGTGTTGCCGATACAGACAAATTACTTCTTGTAAGAAGAAGCAACGTTGTCGATGCGATCGTTAGCGCGCTTAGCTTCAGCTTGTGCATCCATAGCAGCCGCTTTTGCATCTTTAACGTCTGCAGAAAGAGCACCTTGCTCAGACTTCAGAGAGCTAACTTCAGAAGACAGTTGATCAACCTTGTTACCTAGGTTAGAAATGCTTTCTTCTAGAGCAGTAGTGTTTGCACAGCCACCTAGTAGGGCAGTCATTGCTACACCAGCAATCATCAGTACTTTTTTGTTCATTGGGAAATCCCTTTAAATAGGTTTGATAGATATGGAACAGCCGTAACATACAACTGCAACCAGTAGATTATGTCATAGCTGATGTATATTGCTACGATTTTTCACCCTAAGGCCTGAATACCTTAACTAATTTACTGCTAAATGCAAGTTGAGCGCCTAAATAGTGAGCGCTTCGTGTCGCATTTTAACAATTTAGAGACAAAGTCGTCTTCACTAAAGGCTATTGTGCAGCATTTTTATTAAAGTTATTTTTCACTTCTGAGACAATTTCGATACGCTTTATTTGTAATTGCTGTTTTATCTCTGCCCCTTTAAAACCAGCGTCAATAATAGGTTTTACCGCAACAGAATTCGCAGTTTCGAAGGCGTGCTTAAAGTAGCTGGCTTGGGGGTAAGCTTCATTTTCTAACCCGAGTCTCCCCTTAGCATCAGCTTCACAGGCTAGGGCTATCTGCTCGAGACGTTGAGGTTTACGCCACAGATCGGCCTTATCGAAGAGTTTAATCAGTGTCTCGGGGCGTAACTGGTCAATATTGTGAATATTTTGATGAAGGTCGCTGACTAGCAGTGCTAAATCCCGGTAGTCGTTGGGGGCCTTTATTCGCGCGCATAGAGCCTTGATTGGCGCTAAGCCTTTCTGTCCGTGGCCATGGTGCTTAGGTAAGTGTTCCTTGGGGCTCAGAGCTTTACCTAAATCATGCACCAGGGCGGCAAATCGCACTGAATTATCTTTCGTGAGCTTAGCGGCTTGCTCGAGCACCATGAGGGTATGTATGCCTGTATCTATCTCAGGGTGCCACTTTGCAGGTTGAGGCACACCGAACAGGGCATGTATCTCGGGAAAGAGGATCTTAAGAGCGCCACATTGCTCGAGTACATGGATAAATATATGTGGATTGTCAGTACTCAGGGCCTTGTCTAGTTCCTGAAATACTCTTTCTGCGGTTAGGGCTTCTAATTCACCGCTTTGACTTATGTTGGCCATCATAGTGAGGGTTTCATCGGCAATGACGAAACCTTGGGCATGAAATCTTGCGGCGAACCTGGCGACTCTGAGTACTCTTAAAGGATCTTCGATGAAGGCATCGGAGACATGTCTTAGTACCTTGTTGTTTAGGTCGTCTACACCGCCATAGGGATCATAGAGTTTACCATCATCATCTTGGGCTATAGCATTGACGGTGAGATCCCGTCGGAGTAGATCTTGCTCTAGGGTCACATCTGGGCTGGCGTGACAGGTGAAGCCTCCGTAGCCTGAGCCCGTTTTTCTCTCAGTTCTGGCTAAGGCGTATTCTTGCTGAGTCTCCGGGTGTAAAAACACCGGAAAATCCTTGCCTACACGATGAAAGCCTTTGGCTAACATCTGCTCTTGTGTTGCACCTACTACCAGATAATCTCTATCTTTGACCGGTAGCTTGAGTAAGCTATCGCGGACAGCGCCGCCAACGAGGTAAATTTTCACAATTTAAATCACAGTTTTCATGTATGGACCAGATGAGACAGATCTTAACATGTATTAGTCTATTTGATTCAGTGCCGCTTCGACGCTTAATTTTATGATCTTTTATCGCTTTTTGTTCAGCATTTTTTGACAAGGTGAACGGTTAGCTTTAGTTTGAACTGTTTTTTGTATTTTATAACCGATAAGTACAGGTTAAGGATTGATTTCAGTATGTACAAGGCGTTTTTTGGCTTAAGCGATAACCCTTTCTCTATCGCACCTAATCCCCATTATCTATTCCTTAGTGATAGACACCGTGAGGCTTTGGCTCATTTGACCTATGGGTTGGGTGAAACCGGTGGCTTTGTATTATTAACCGGTGAAGTGGGTACAGGTAAGACGACAGTATCGCGCTGCCTGCTTAATCAACTCCCTGAAAATACCGATACCGCATTTATTCTAAACCCATCACTGACAGAGCAGGAGCTATTGGCCACCCTCTGTGATGAGCTCAGTATCGTGTATGACAAAGACCCTAGTTTAAAGCAGCTCACGGATCTTCTGAGTCAGTTCTTGCTGGGTAATCATGAGAAAGGCAGAAATACAGTCCTGATCATAGATGAGGCTCAGCATCTCAGGGCGGAAGTGCTAGAGCAGTTACGTCTGTTGACCAATCTGGAAACAGATACCAAGAAACTCTTGCAGGTTATTTTAATCGGTCAACCTGAGTTACAACAGTTACTGAGAAGGCAAGAGCTTCGTCAGCTGGCTCAGAGAATTACCGCCCGCTATCATCTACTTCCGCTTACGCTCGAGGAGGTGGGCCTTTATGTGCAGCATAGACTTAAGGTGGCAGGGCGTCATGAGCCCTTATTTAATCCAAGGTCGATCAAGGCGCTACATAAATACAGTGGCGGGATCCCAAGATTGATTAACTTGCTTTGTGAGCGTGCATTAATGGCGAGCTATGCCCAGTCTAAGGTGCCTATCGATCAGAAAATGGTGAGTTCGGCAGCAACTGAAGTGTTCGGCCAGGATATCAAACAGCGAAGTTATCTCTTGCCGATAGCTGTAGGGTCGGTACTGGCGCTTAGTTGTGTTTTAGGGGTTATGTTATGGGGGAACCTTTTGCCTGGTAACTCAGCATCAAATTCAGTTGTAAATTCAGTAGTAACTTCAGCGGGCAGCAGTCTAGTTCCACAATCTTCGCAGCAGGAAAATAAGGACCGGGTTTCCAGTTCTAATCAAAGGGTACTCAATGGCGCTATTGCACAAAGTAGAGACATAGATACTGCCTATGCCAGCATCTTAGGCCTCTGGGACCGAGTGCCATATATCGGCCTGTCTGCCTGCCAATCGGCTGAGCAGCAGGGCCTTTCCTGTTTCCAGCAGCAGGGGAATTGGAACTCATTAATTCGGCTTAACTTCCCTGCTGTTGTTTATCTCATTGATAGTCAACAACAGGCTTTCTATGGCACTGTGGTTTCACGTCATGGTGAACAGCTGTTATTACAACTGAATGAACAGCAACTTTGGGTCGACAGAGACTGGTTTACGCGTCATTTTAGCGGTACGTTTGAGATCTTGTGGCAAGCACCAATTAGCCAGCCAAGAGAGATAGGACAAGGCTCAAACTCAGAGCAAATCCAATGGCTTGAAAACAGTTTAGCCAAAATTGATCATACGGCACCAAGATTAGTCGATGGTTTCGATGCGAAATTAGAAGATAAGTTGATGCGCTTCCAACGTGAGCATGGCCTTAGAGCAGATGCCATTGCCGGGAGTCAGACATTAGTTCAGCTTAACCTCTATCTTAGCGCCGAAGGACCCAGGTTAGTCGAAGCGAGAAGGAGCTACTAATGTCCATTCTACTTGATGCGGTGACACGCGCTAAAAGCCAAGAGCTGGATGTTCGTATAGATCCCGTATTAACGCCTAGGGCTCAGTATGATAATTTCTCTGGTAACAGCCTGAGAAATTTAACCGTCCTCTTTGGGGGATTGATTGTCATACTCCTGATCATCATAGCCTGGTTAGGCCAGATCTATCTTGTCGGTGATTCCAGTCAAGTATCTGAGCCTAAATTGGCACAGCCACTTCTGCAAGAGCCTAAAGAAATGCCAGCCACATCTTCTCAACTAGTTTCATTAGAAAATGAGCAGAGTGTTAGACTTGCAGGAAAGGTGGCCTTGCCAGTAGCGACCGAGCGACCCAGAGCTGAGGGTTATCTTGATAATAGGTCGCAGCAAACGCACTCGGCAGAGCCTAGTGGATATGTTGATAATAGGCTTAAGTCACAGGCATCACAATATGTTGAGCCAGCTTCAACTTCAACTTCAACTAATAGTCTAGCTGGTGAGCCGATCATGCTGGGGGCTAATGCTAATCAGAAGGGCCAAGATATGCTTGCGGCTCTGAAGTTCGAAGTCAATCAAGCCGCATCTGAGGTTGGATTGGAAACGGGTTCTGCTACGCCGAAAAACTATCAAGATGAAAATAATTTATTGGCCGCCTTTGAGGCTGCGCTAAAAGCGGTTGAAGTAAAAAATTCTCTTGCGGCGCCCATGACTTCGCGTGAACTCGATCCTATACCAGCTACAAAATCCGATACCCTGCCAAAGTATGGTCAGCTACCAGCCGGACTCCAGTTGCAGGTGCCGGAATTTAATATCAACGCCCATGTATATTCCACCAATTCTGATAATCGTTGGCTCAATGTCGATGGGGCTGAGTTGCAGGAAGGCGATAAGATAGGCGGTAAGTTAGAGATCGTTGAAATTAGACCCAGTGACGTGGTGTTATCGATACAAGGCACAAAGTTTAAGGTACCGGCGATATAGAATCTAGGGACTAGGAACCAAGTCGATGTGATTCAGATAATTAAGATAAAAAGAGGGCGCCAATCGGCGCCCTCTTTTTATCTTGTCAGCTAAGCTAGCTTAGCCGAAAAATTTATATGATAGAAATAAGGTTAACGCGTAACCCACGCTATAGCACAATAGCAGCGCAGGTACGTACCTGAGGTAGCTGACGAAGGTGAGTTCTTTAACCTTACTCATGGCTATGATGCCTGCAGCCGAGCCTATGACGAGCAGTGAGCCACCCACACCTACCGAGTATGTTAATCCCAGCCATTCAGGGGTGTTGAGTACCGGTTCGGCTTTTAACAGCGCGGCGGTTAGCGGCACGTTATCGAGTAACGCAGAGCCTATGCCTGTGACAAAATTCGAAATGTTTGGATCAAACTGAGCGTAGACCTGAGTGAGTAGATCTAAGGTACCAATCTCCTTAAGCATGCCAACTAACAGCAAGATACCCAGGAAAAATAGCAAGGTATCATACTCAACTTGCCTGATATATTCGAGGATCTGTAGCTCCTCTTTATTGGTGCGCGAGGTGTGACCGACAAGGAACATGATAGATAAACCGGTTAAGAAGGTCAGCACCGGCGGTACGCCAAACAGGACATTCAGTGCCATGGTCGCCACTATGGTGGAGAAGAATATCATGGCAATAATTACATCGACTCTTTGATAACTCCTGGTTATCGGTGTGGTGCTGACATAGCCTTCAGCCTTGAGGGAAAACAGAAGGGCTAACAGCATCACACTGACCGATGCTGGTATAAAGAGCATCATGAGTTCAGACATTTGTACGTGGCCACCGAGAAAGATCATCAAGGTAGTGACATCACCTGTGATCAAGGAAACTCCTCCCGAGTTGACGGCGAAGATAATTAACACCGCCATGCGTCGGCGCATCTGACTATCGAGCTTAAAGGTCGTTAATAACCCCAGTGAGACCAGAGTCGCGGTGACATTGTCACAGATAGCGGACAGTACCAGAGAGAAGAAAGCGACTTGTATCATGAGTAAACGAACGGATACTCGTTGGGGGAAAATCTTCTGTACCAGTATCTGAATCATGCCTTTCGCGTTGAGATAAGCCACGAATGTCATGGTGGACATGAGGAACAGCCAGAGGCTTGCTATCTCGAGTAGGTTTTCGTTTAGTTCTGCTTCGACGAGTTTCTCATGGCTAGGATCTCCGGCAGAAATAAATAGTACAACCCATGAGATACACCCGAAGAATAGGGTTGTCTTGGTTTTATTGAGGTGAGTGACCTCTTCGAAAATGATACTTAATAGGGCTAAAACAGCGAGGGATATCAGGAATATGTTGAGCATACATCAGTTCCTACAGAAGATTTATTGTTGCCTGGTGTGGGCAAGCAATATCCAGAATTAAGGTTTAATTAAGCTTCGTGTGTTGATCGGGCGGATTAAGCCACACAGATGTTAATAACACAAGTGTTAACTGGGTCTGTTTTCCAGTGTTTTTGTGCTGCAGATCATCTTGCTTACTGGATTAAAGCTTGAATAGGGCTAGTTAAGCCGAAATTTGACCTTGGTTTTTAATTTATTAAATCCTGTTCATCTGATGCGAACATTTGAGAAAGGTCAGCAAGTTGAGAAAAGTGTGAAATATATTTTTCATCATTAGATTGTGTTTGTAACCAAGAAAAAGCGTTGGATGCAATGGCTTATGGTTATGGATTTAATATCCAACGGAGTTAATTGAAAAATTAGTACGCTCGTCATTTTTATGGCGAGGTCAAATAATTGACTGCGCAATAAGTAAACAGTATATTGTGCTCATTATAGCGACTAGGTCTAGCATTTTAGGCTTTAATTCCTGAATGCAGATAAAATCTAGAGCTGAAGTGTTTTGTTGGGGGGCGTATGAAGTTTCTATTTCGAGCCGTGTTGTTGTTAGGCTCCTTATTTTGGTTTGTGATTTGTGCTAAACAGCTAGTTAGTTTAGGCATTGTGAGCAACCCTTCTATTGCCATGGATAATAGCCTGCTGCTTATTCAAGGCGTTATCGCTCTGCTTATCCTGCGCTCGACGTGGGGCTCAAAGAGAAACCGAGATGGTTTTTAGTCTTAAATATTCACTATTGCCTTAGTATCCCGTTAGGGAGTCGACTTAGCCATCTTAGCAAATACACGATCGGCAGCTGTTAGTGTCGCCACTATCTCTTTCTCACTGTGTGTTATAGATAGGGGAAGCTGGCTTTTGGCAACAAAGAGCAGGCAATATAAAAGGATGCTCAGCATCCTTTTATGTTTATGTTTGCTGTTAGTTAGCTAGTTTACTTAGCCATCTTAGCAAATACACGATCGGCAGCTGCTAGTGTTGCTACTATCTCTTTCTCGCTATGAGCCATCGACAGGAAGCCTGCTTCATAAGCACTTGGTGCTAAGTAAACACCTTCATCTAACATGCCGTGATAGAAGATAGGGAACTTGTCTGCATCACACTTAGTGACTTGAGCGAATGTTGTGACCTTCTCTTCTTCGGTAAAGAATAAACCGAACATGCCACCCACATAGTTGATGGACATAGGGATGCCGTGCTTGTTCGCCGCAGCTTTGAAGCCCTCTGCGATGCGCTTAGTTTTAGCGGCGAGCTCTTCGTAGACGCCGTCTTCACAGAGTGCGTCCAATTGAGCAAGGCCTGCCGACATGGCAATGGGGTTACCCGATAGTGTGCCCGCCTGATATACCGGACCCGTAGGTGCGATAAACTGCATCACGTCTTTACGCCCACCGAATGCGCCAACTGGCATACCGCCACCGATCACTTTACCAAGAGTCGTGAGATCTGGTGTAATGCCGTAGTGGCCTTGAGCGCCGCCCTTAGATACACGGAAACCTGTCATTACCTCATCGATAACAAGTAAGGCGCCGTACTGATCACAGATAGTACGCAGGCCTTCTAAGAAGCCTTTTACTGGCGGGATACAGTTCATGTTGCCAGCAACAGGCTCGAGAATGATACAAGAGATATCTTCTGGATATTGCTCGAACAGTGCCTTGACAGAATCAAGCTCATTATAGCTAGCTGTCAGTGTGTGCTTAGCGAAATCTTCTGGGATCCCAGGAGAGCTTGGCTGACCCAGAGTCAGAGCACCAGATCCGGCTTTAACCAGTAAGCAGTCGGCGTGGCCGTGGTAGCAGCCTTCGAACTTAAGGATCTTGTCACGATTAGTGAATCCACGAGCCAGACGAATTGCACTCATGGTGGCTTCAGTGCCTGAGCTCACCATGCGTATCTGCTCGATGGAAGGCACCATCTCGATGACCTTCTCCGCCATTTTGACTTCAAGCTCAGTCGGGGCACCGAAAGATAGGCCATTTTCAACCGCATCTAAAACGGCTTGACGGATCTTAGGGTGGTTATGACCTAAGATCATCGGGCCCCAAGAACCGACATAATCGATATATGCCTTACCGTCGGCATCATAAATATAGGCGCCATCGGCTTTCTCGATGAAGAGTGGCGAGCCACCTACGCCATTGAAAGCACGTACTGGCGAGTTAACGCCACCGGGAATAGTTTTTTTAGCCTGTTCAAATAGCGTTTCGGAACGGGTCATTATCAATCCTTAAAGTCAGTCGCCAGATTAAAAATCGGCTTTTCGTGAATACCAATTTACTGGACACTCATATTTTCCAGCTGCGAATCAACGCCGAGTGTCCGATAGAGTATATCAGCCCGGTCTAAATTGCCCTCAAGTTGATCTGTTATTGTGATCTTATGCTCGGCATTTTCAATGATCACTGATCACATAGTCAAGCATAGAGGGCTCTTTGGGGAGACAAGTGTGAAGCTGACATTTTTATACATGCACAGAAGTGCGTTGCTGTCTTAATGCGTAAGAGATCATGTGGGAAGCAACATCGAATACCTGTTGAACGGCGTCCAAATCGAGCTGGTTTACCGAGAAAATGTGAGATTCTTGAAACTGAGTCATCAGCCTTTATTTCCAATTTCTGGGGGAGGTTCGACAAGTGTAGACCGAGTCGAGAGCCCTAAAGTTATCTAGGGTGGCTCAGGCGGCACTATACCAGAAACCCCATGTCAGTTAAATATCGTTAGATGGTTTACTGGCAAGTTTGGAGGTAAGTATGAAGAGTGCTCTAAAAGGATTAGGCTAAAGAAAAAGGCTGCCCAGCTAGGGCTGGACAGCAAAAAGACTTACGGCGGCTTGTGGATAGGTACCGTTAATCTCACTTCTTTCTTTGAGCTAATTTACTTTAAGCGTATTACTTTATATTTAGTGGGGCTTGTTGCGAATAATAATAAGCCACATCTTTCATCTCTGTTTCAGACAGCAACCCTGCTTGAGCCTGCATCAAAGGGTTATTACGAACCCCACGCTTAAATTCCATAAGTTGTTTAAACAAATAAGCGGATTTTTGTCCCTTTAAGCTTGGATATGTAGGCATCATTTTTAGCATGGTTTCACCATGACAGGCGATACAGCGCTGGTTCGCTAGCGCTTCTCCCTTGCTGAAGTCTGCTTCATGCTCAAGCACTTTGGTATCAAGCTTAAGCTCTGACACGGCTAAAGTGGCATTGAATGCATCATTGTTTTGGTGCGTCTTAGCTAAAGTCACACCGGTTGAAAGTAGACCAGCTAATAGCAATATTGAATTTTTCATCATTGTCATAGCATTAGCGCTCCTGCTTAGATGGCATCGGAGGCATCAGGTCTTCTTCCAAAGGTTTACGCCTGAAGGTGCGCATATCGATAGCTTTCTCGTCATAATAGGTGGAGAGGTAATCCAATACAGGCTCCCAGGTATCATTGAGATCCCATAAACCTTGGGTATCTATCATCCATTGAATGGTATCCCGCCACACCTCTCGGTTTCCCGGGTTTTGAGGAATAATAAGACTGGTGTGACAGGCATTGCACTGAGCTTTTACTATTTCCCAACCTGGTGCCATGACTAAGCCTGTCACCTCATCGACCGGATATTTTTCGGCTGCAGTGACCGGGAACATCATCCCCGTTATCACTATGCTGGCTGCTATGAGTCGTTTTTTCATTATACGACCCTTATAGCGACTCTATGGCAGCCATTAAATAGATAGCCCTTAGGGTTCCATTGAGGTTGCACCATGGGCTGAGTGTCACCCTTAGTGTCGGTAGCACGGGCCCAGATCTCGTAATAACCAGTCTGTGGCAGTTTTAGGTTTATTTTCCACTGCTGCCAAGCCATAGGATTCACAGGCTTAGTCAGTGAAGCGGTTTGCCAAGTCGTGCCATAATCATAACTGACCTCGACATTGGACACATCACGGGTACCGGCCCAGGCGTGACCACTGACTTCCAATGATTTGCCTAAGCTCAGTTCGCCACCGGTTTGTGGTGCCGTGATAAGGGATTTTACTATCATCTCTTCGATGATTTTATAGTCTTTATTATCGACTTTCTCGCCAGGTGCTACAGGATTCTTTGGTACTTGGTAGGCTGGAGCCCCCATTTTTTTACCGTCGTGAACACGGTCGCGAACTCCCATGCCTATTGCACACTTTTGTGATACCGAGCCAGGTCGTCCACCGAAGACTATTCGCAGCGGATAGCCGTGCATAAATGGAATATCTGCACCATTCATGCCCCAAGCTATCATGGCATTTTCATTCATTGCCGCTTCAATAGGAACACCGCGGGAAATCGCAGCACCTTTGCCACTGATATGCTTATCCGCGCCATAATGCGCAGTGTAGACAGCATTACTCTTAACGCCACAATCGGCCAGTACATCTTTGACTAGCACACCGGTCCATTCGGCGCAGAAAACTGCCGTATTGCTCCACTGATTACCTTTTGCATTGGGATAGAAGTTTTCACGGCTATTACCACCACACTCTAGGACCAGCTGCTGAGTATGGGTCTTAAATTTCTTCTTTAGCTCGGCTATGGTATAGGTCTTAGGTGTCTCAATTGATTCACCGTCTACGGTAAACTCCCAAGTATCAGGATCTATGCTGTTAAAGTCTGGCATCAGTCCATTCCAGCGGATAAAGGCAATATCTGCTGGAGTCTTGGCTGGGGCAAGCAGATGCTCTGGTGGGAAGGCATTCAGTGGACTGCTGTTAAGGACTTTAAAATGCTTTGGAAGATCATCGACATTTTTCCAGGTAACGGCAGAAACGTCGAGGGGAGCCATTCCAGCTGGGCGGTTTTGAGCAAATGCCCAGTTAAGTGGCAGCATTGCGGTGACAGAAGTCGCGACTGCGCCTTTTAAAAATTTACGTCTATCGATAGTCATTATTATTTTTCCTCACCCTTGCTGAAATAGCTTGCCATGGATTCCATCTGCTCAGTTGAAAGCAGTTTTGCCACCTTGCTCATCGTTTTGTCTTGGCGCTGGCCACTTTTAAATTGTTGTAATTGCTGCACCATGTATTGCTGGTTTTGCCATTTGAGGTTCGGGATTGAACTAAACTCGTTGCTGCCATCGCTGCCATGACATGCCTGACACATAGACAGAAGCCTAGCGTCTTTATCGGCAAAGGCTGTTGGACTGACTAAGGCTAAGGTGAGTGGTATGGCTATTAAGAGTCTGACATTGCTCAATATCTTTCGTTTGTTACCGATGTTTACACCCATAATTTTCCTTAAATGAAAGTTGGGGGCACAGTTTTTCACTTTCACTTACAGTAAAAGTTTAAACTTACTTGATTGAGATCAAGGTTTTTAAATAAACTTTGTTGTAAGCCTGTGTAGTGAGTTGGGAAGTTACTGCTAAAAGTAAGAAATGGCATGTAAAAAGTTATAAAAAACCATGAAAAACAAGTTAAACCAATGTGTTAGTTTGTTTTGTTTGTTTAGGGGCTGGAGGAGGGATAAGCTAATTTAGACACTGTTATCGGTGAGCCAGAGGCGCGGAGGCCTCCGGGGCTGGCAAGTTATACGTGTTTCGTTCTTTTCAGAAAATACTTGGTTAACAAGCCAGTTATAGCAACTCCCAGGGTGAGCACTGGCGCTACAATCAGACCCATGGTGATCATTTTTGATATGTTTTGGGGTAATAGCGACATTGAGTAGCCGAGACCCAGTAGTAAACCGCTCCAAACGCAGGCACTCAACCAGGTATAGTATTGAAAGTGGGCTGATTTTTTTATGCGTAACCCCATCATCAAGGGTAAAAGCGAACGTACTACGGGAATAAAGCGAGCGCTGAATAATGCCAGTAGTCCGTGGCGAGTCAGAAGTTTATCCGCGGTTTGTAGCTGTTCACTGGGTACTGCGTCGATCCAGCCTTGTATCTTAGGCAACTTATGCAGCCATCGTCCTTGCATAAAGGCCATGGAACTACCAGTGGCTGCGGCGATAATCAGCAATAGCCAAGTTAAAGGTAAGCTGATTATGCCTGCTGCAGCCAAGCTGCCGGATAATATCACCACACTGTCACAGGGCAGGGGAGCGGCTGGTAAAAAGGCGCTCTCTAGCCAGATCAACATGACTATGCACAGGTAGATCATGGCGGCACTGTCCGGGTTCTGCAGTACGGTGAAGTCCTGATGCCATAAAGCAATGAGCACATGGGTAAAAGAGTCCAGCATGTATGGGTGTTCCTCAAAAATAGCGTAGAGGAGCCAATTCTCACTCCTAAAATTGACTATACCTTAGCTATTCTCCGGGCTTGTGGAATTATTACATTCATAAAGAAAGTTACATCTGGCGTTAATTTCTAATTCATAAACACACTCATACACTGGTGATACTAGGCTTGTTTACTTAGGTGTCTTATATGGAACTCTTGTTAGATCCCAATGTTTGGCTGGCTCTGTTGACGCTGACTTCCATGGAGATCGTCCTCGGTATCGATAATGTTATTTTTATCTCCATCTTGGTCGCTCGTCTGCCCGAGCATCAGAGAGAGCAAGGGCGGGTGCTGGGCCTAGGGCTGGCGATGCTCACCCGCATATTATTGCTGCTTAGCATCGCTTGGGTGATGAAGTTAACCCAGCCTTTTTTTACCGTGATGGGGTATTCGGTCTCGGGCAGGGACATGATCTTACTCTTTGGGGGATTGTTTCTGATCTATAAGAGCACCTCGGAGATCCATGCCTGTTTTGAGGGGCAAGCCGAAGCAGACCCAGAACCTAAGGTCAGTAGTTTCCTGTTTGTCTTGATTCAGATTGCTATTCTTGATCTGGTGTTTTCACTGGACTCGGTGATCACCGCCGTCGGCATGGCCGATGATGTGGAAGTGATGATATTGGCGATCGTACTTGCCGTAGGTGTGATGATGTTTGCGGCCAAAGGCGTTGGGGATTTTGTGGAGCGACATCCTACGGTCAAGATGTTGGCGTTAACTTTTCTAACCTTGATTGGTTTCACCTTGCTGGCCGAAGGGCTCGGTTTGCATATTCCCAAGGGATATATCTATTTCGCCATGGGTTTCTCCGTTATCGTCGAGCTACTCAACTTAAGAGTCAAATCGAAACGACAGGAGAAGTCCCTGTTAAAACTGAAGAGCATGTAAAAAGTGATAGTTAACAGATGATTGTTTTTTTGTTTGTAAGCCAGGTTTAGGTGGTAAATTTGAGAGGGAAATATAATAAAACCATGTGAGCCGAGTACTTGTCGAAGGGTACACAGATTCTACTGAGCATTGCCTAAATATTTCTGGCGTAATTTGGTTAGTTCGCCTCTGTTCATTATCTGTTTAAAATGAGACTTTAACTTGAGGGCTGATATTTTTTCTAAACTCTTATTTGAGATCTGTACCCAAGGCGTTCTTTCCGATACTAGGAAAGGCTCGCCGAAAAGATTTTCATCTCGATTAAGCTGCAGGGCTGCACTAAGAATAGGATCCATCGGGCCTATTACTGCTTCCACATGTCCTGCTATCAACATTTTTACGGCCTGAACAAAATCAGATGTCTTAAAACGAATAATATCCGGGTCCTTGTCTATGTCGTCACTAAATTTAGCCCCTCTTAAATAGGCGATCTTTTTGCCTTTCAGACTATCGAATGAAGTAAAATTTGTGCCTTTGAGGCCAATCACGACATTTTTTAAACTGGGTAGTGGTGCTATGTAAGTAACAAACTCATCAAGTTCTTTGTATTTGAACATGATGGTCATATCTGTTTGTCCGGATTTAAGCTCAAGCATTATTCTGGCATAGGGATAAATTTCATTGTGAGGCAGATAGCCTGATTCTTCAGCCAGCAGGTTGGCAATATCGTAATAGATCCCGCTGGAGAGATATGCAGATGAAGCTGTATTGATTTGGGTTTTAATGCCATAGGGTAAAATGTCGATTGTACGTATTTCTATGATTGGCGAAGAGGGAGGGACTGGCTCTCCATGGGCTGGAGTGAGTGTGAAGCTGGCAAAGAAAAGCAAACTGCAGAGGGATATCCACCTAATGCAGCCGTGAGTAAAGCCTTGGGGGGATTTCTATCTGCTTGTTTCAAGTCATGCTATCTCAGGTTTATTTACTCTTATTATGAGTCATTTTTTGGGAAGTAATTGAGTTAAACTGTTCAATGATTAATTCATTACAACAATAATCCCTAGTTGAAGCTTTAAAGTTAAGTCAGATTGTAAAAGATGACGAATGAATTATTTTCTGCTTGAAGTCTTTTTCTGATGCTTATCTTGTTAGCTTACGTGAGTAGTCGTGGCTAGATGCTCATTATACTTGCCCTGAACTTATCTCTTTTTGAAGCGCGGCCCAGCTTATTACGCCGATGACATTGTCTTTGTTATCTTGATAGATGTAGACCTCACCGCGGCGTTCACCAGATAGAATTTGGTAGGCTTCGTTGAGAGTCGCTGTATCCGGGAGTCCCTGTATAGGGTGACGGGTCAATGTGCTGACGTCATCAGTCGCTTGCAGTTCAAGTTGTAACATCTGAATATCACCCAAGTTATCTCTCACAAGCACAGAGCGCCCCTCTGCTCGTTTTAATACTTCTAGCAATAACTCCTCGTTATCCTTGACGATAACTAAGCGTCTATCCATCAAGGCTCGAACGCCGGTTTTCATCAGTCCTTGCTTGACTGGTGATACCTTGTAATCAAGGCCCATGATCTCAAGTTGTTTATAAAGCAAGGATTTAGAGTTAAATCCTTGATGAGCGACCAGGAATGCCGGGATACTGACAAACATGGCTGGCAAGATCATCGAGGCGTTGTTGGTTAATTCGAGCAGTGCAATCAGTGCCGCCAAAGGAGCGCCGAGGCAGACTCCCATCATGGCCGTCATGCCTATTATGGTATAGAGGCCGATATAGGGGGCTATAGAAGGGAAAGCCGCGGCACTTATGATAGCCAGGATAGAACCGAGCAGAGCACCTATACCAAATAGCGGGCCTATTATGCCACCAGGAATACCTAGGCCGAGAGCGGCGATGGTGGCAATGATTTTACCTATAAGTAGTGCAATGAGAAAGAGCAATCCTGGGTGTTCACTGATAGCCCTCTCGATGGCTAGATCGCCACTGCCTAAGGCTTCCGGTAAGAATACACCGACTAGAGTGGTGACGATACCCGCCAAGAGCAGACGATAAATCAAGGGCCAGTTTTGTCCCTTGGCGGTGACTTTTAACAGTGAGTAGTTAAACAGGGCAGCAACACAACCTATGATCACTCCCGAGATGGCTAGGATAGGGTATTGGGACAGTGGAATGCGAACGACTCCAATTTGTTCATATTCATGAATATTACCGAAAACCAGCTGGCTCGATACCGCGCCGCAGATGGCCGATATTATGATTGGAAAGAAGTAATGTAGCTTATATTCCCGTAATATGACCTCGAATACGAAAAATACACCGGCCAGAGGCGCGTTGAAGGTTGCGGCTATACCTGCGGCAATCCCCCTGAACACATGATACGGACACTGTTGTCGGGTAGGTTAAACTTTCTGGCCAGGAAACTGGCACTGACAGCCCCCAGATGTATGGCTGGACCTTCCCGGCCGACGGAGAAGTTAGTGGCAAGAGCGAATAGCGCCTGAAAAAATTGACCTGGGGCCGATTGCAGAGGGACCTTACCATAGTGAAGCTTCACTCTGTGAAGAACATAGGCGATACCCATGCGTCTATAGCGTTTTGACCCCATTCGAGCCACTAGCCAGATTAAAAGTGCGCCCAATATGGGCAAAAGCACTCGCCAGTCGTCCACTATCTCAGTAAAATCGAGTTCGCTGGTTTGGGTATAGTTATTCAACCAGAGTAGAAGTAGTCGAAACAGAATGATCACGCCAGAGGCGATTAAGGCAAATAACAGGGATAACATACACAGTTGCAGACTGAGCTTAGCCTGAGATAGTTTGTCTTGCAGATTTGTTCTCAGGTATATCTGGCATCGCGTGTAGCTGTTTTTAATTCTGTTTTTAATTCTGTTTTGCACCGGATCCTTCCTGAGTTTCCATTGCCTACCATCATTTTGGAGGTGAGATTATTTTATACACTAGTTATATAAAGAGGTTGTTATTGAATGGCAAATTATCAGCGTTGGCTCGATCGTATTCAAGTGTTAGAGCGAAAAGTTCGACCATCGAGTGTTTATTTATTGCTACTGGTATTGCTTGCCTTTGTCTTGGGGGCGCTCAGTTATAATTTATGGTCTGACCATAACCGACCCGTGCTAGAGAATAACACAGAACAGTTAGGTAAATTGACTAAGCAGCTGAATATTCAGGCTCAAAGCTTAGCGGCTAGGAATCTGGAACTGGCTTTATCTAGAGAAACTAACGCTAAGATGCAGGACTTGTTTGCAGAGCAACATGGTAAAGAGAAAGACTTGCTTAGGGAGCTGGCATTCTATCGCAGTATCATGGCACCAGAGAGTATTGCCGATGGCGTAGCCATTCACGGATTAGAGTTTCCCCCTAATCTGCTGCCGAACCAATATCGACTCAAGCTCATCCTAACTCAGCTGCAGAAGCGTAAGCAGTCTCTGAAGGGGAGAGCCGAATTTTCATTTGTGGGGGTTCAGGATGGAAAAGTTGCCAAACTTAGCCTGGCTACACTCACTGGTGACAAGAGTTTGAGTTTTAGGTTTCGATATTTTCAGGTGTTGGAGACTGAGGTCACTTTACCAGAGGGTTTTAAATTGTCCAGAATCATAGCTAAGGTCATAGTCCCGTCGAGTCGTTGGACTAAAGGATCCCAAGCTGAAATGGAGTTTTCTGCCCTTGACCTGATGCCTGAGAATAATCATGCTGTGACAGATAAAATCGTGAAACCAGTTCAATGAACGACTGAGCCAGTGTTATTATCAAATCACAGTAAAAAAATACGGCGGGGTATTACTTGAACAAATTGGTCAGGTATTAGATAATCCCGCACAGTAATTAGATCTAGAGGTACTCATGACTGAACAAACTGCCGAGCAAGCGACTGAAGCTGATGATGCTTTGCCTATCCGATTTACCGATGCGGCTGCCTCAAAGGTAAAAACGCTTCTGGATGAAGAAGAAAATGATGCATTGAAGCTACGTGTCTACGTTACGGGTGGTGGATGTTCTGGTTTTCAGTACGGCTTCACCTTCGATGAGAAGGTTAACGAAGGTGATTTCACCGTCGAGAAGCAGGGAGTCCAGTTAGTCGTCGATCCTATGAGCTTACAGTATCTGGTTGGTGGTGAAGTCGATTACACCTCAGGCCTTGAAGGTTCACGCTTCTTCGTGAAGAACCCTAATGCGACGACAACCTGTGGTTGTGGAGCTAGCTTCTCAGTATAAGCACTTAGCTATATAGAGAGAAAATGATTTTAAAAAAGCCAGTTGCATTGCAACTGGCTTTTTGTTTTCTTTAGAACCTAGAACCTAGAACCTAGAACCTAGAACCTAGAACCTAGAACCTTAACTCATGATGTTCATGCTTATCTTGGTATTGAAATAGGCTTTTACCTTAGGGGTAAAAGCTACCCAGACTTGAACGATAGCAAGCACAATGATGATGCCGAAGATGACGAAGTCGGGTACTTTTGCTTGTAGTTCACCTAGCTTAAAAGTCGAAGGATTTCCGACAAGTAAATTTTCTGGATCATACAGGTAGACAGGCAACATACTGACGAGAGCAAGTTGGAGTACCGTATAACCTTGCAGGAAGTACATAGCCGTTCGCTGGCGCCCAAGTATGGCAATCACCATGATTATGGTTAGTATGCAAAACAGTTCGCCTTGTTTTGCTATGAGACCGCTAATTGAGGCGATCGCAAAGAAAGCGCATAGGGCGGCAAGCCTTTTCGGTAGAGGCTGTTTCACTACAGGTTTAGCAGCTGAATTAGCCTGGGTTTGGAGAGCTTCATTGTTCTCAATTTCACGATTTGTGGCTTCATTTAAGTCGTCGCAATTATCGATTGAAGGATCTGAGGTCTTATTTTTCAAGCTGAATCTCCTGTTAGCAAGGTCTAAATTAGTGACGCTGCTTTGGCGTTAGACGCTGCTCTAACTCATAGGGAGGAATAACGACACCTAGGTCTTCTTGCACCGGGTATACAGCAACCAACAGATCATCATCCTGCATGCCCGGAACCCAACGTTCCAACCATTCAGATACCGGGATTGCGAGTGGAATACAGCTTTCCCAATCATCGACAGCCCAAGATTTAGCCGCCTCTTCGCTAGGCCACAGAGGAATACAATCTTCCTCTTCTGTAGTTAGCATTACGCAGCCGTCATCATCTTGAAGAGTCCATAGTGTCTTTTCAGATTTTACTTGCTCAACAAAGTAGTCGTAGCGAGCTTCTGGAGTCATCTGGCTTGCATCTTTGGCACTTTTACTCATGGTATCTCTCATTTTTTGGGTTTACGCAACGTGGTAGCACGCGTTTATCGGGCGATCATATCATTTCGAAGGGAGGATATAGAGTAGATTTTTATCTGTGGGAGAAAAGAATGGCAAATGAAAAAGTGCACCGACTTGAACGAGTCGAGTACGGCGCACCGATAAATTGTAGTTAGCTTTCTTTTGCGTTGAAAAACTTATAGATAAAGCCAGCTATGATCGCGCCTGCGATAGGGGCAACCCAGAACAACCAAAGTTGAGATATCGCCCAATCACCAACAAATAGCGCGGGTCCTGTACTACGGGCCGGGTTCACTGAGGTGTTTGTGACAGGAATACTGATCAAGTGGATGAGGGTTAACCCAAGTCCTATGGCTATTGGGGCGAAGCCTTGTGGGGCTCTGGCATCGGTTGCTCCTAAGATGATCAATAGGAAGAAGAGGGTCATGACCACTTCTGTTACTAAGGCTGAAGTCATGGTGTAACCACCCGGTGAGTGCTCACCGTAGCCATTCGATGCGAAGCCATCGGCTAAGCTAAAGTCGGCATTTCCGGATGCGATTAGGAATAAAATCCCCGCACCAGCGATACCACCTGCAACTTGAGCGATAATGTAGGGGGCTAAATCTTTTGCCGGGAAGCGTCCGCCAGCCCATAGACCGAACGAAACCGCAGGATTCAGATGGCAACCGGATATATGACCTATGGCGAATGCCATGGTTAGCACAGTGAGACCGAAGGCGAAAGAGACACCTAATAGCCCTATGCCAACATCGGGGAAGCCAGCAGCTATAACTGCGCTACCACAACCACCGAGTACCAGCCAAAGAGTACCGATAAATTCGGCCGCCATTTTTTGAGACATGTTCATTAACAGTTCCTTGTGTTTTACCGCTCATATTCTTTGTTAGCTAAAGCCTTTTAGCCAAGTTATACGCACCTTTAGCCAAAAGATCGGCTAACAAGAGTAGAGCAAAATGAGTTCGACTCTACTCTACGCCTTGATAAATCAATGAGACAGTGAAATTTTTTGTGTTTACAACTTATGTAGCATCAAACGTCTCACATTAAAGCTTAAATGAATTAAAATCACAGTTTCCTTAATGTTTTACTCTGGGCTTCCGGTATGGGATCATATTGATACCCAGTACTTTGGGGAGTTAAAAACTGTTCAACTAAGCAGACAACGCTTTTTCACGCTGTCCGCTTAAGGTTTCTCTGGGGGGCATAGATCAATGAAAGCTAACCGCTATGTCCGGTGCACTGGGCTTATGGCTCACATGTTTATCCAGCCATTGCTCCTGCTCCCACAGCATGTGTAAGATAGACTCTTTTGCCTTATAACTGTGGCTCTCATAGGGGAAGGTCACTAGTCCCCTAAGCCCCTAATCGCTTTAAATAGCCTGGCGGATTGCATTGGGTAAGTACCTGAGTTGGAGTCCATCTCTCCATGCATGATAAGTAGAGGCTCATCAATTTTATCGGCATGGGTAAACGGAGATATCTGCTGATACAGGCTTAGTGCTTCCCAGAAGTTTCTTTTTTCATATTGGAAGCCAAACGGTGTTAAACTGCGGTTATAGGCGCCGCTCCTAGCTATACCAGCGGCGAAAAGATCTGAATGGGCTAGCAGATTCGCCACCATAAATGCACCATAGGAATGACCGCCTATTGCTATTCGCTCTCTATCGGCGATACCCATATCGACTAAAGTGTCTATGGCCGCGGCCGCGGGATTAGTTTTACGCTGCCGGAAATAGAGAGCCTAACACGGCTTCTCGACTCGCGCCGGTTACCGCGGGTAAGTTACCCGGCAATCTAAGATGATGACGCATGGCTAGCCAGGCGAAGGCAATACCCTCGACCCACTGTGGATCTATACCCAGCTCAGATGTGGTGCTCAATTTATACTTAGGCAATAGCTTAGTCAGACGCCGCATCATCTCACCGTTAAACGCGCCGCCACCGCAGACAAATAGCTCTCCACTGTCAGATAATGCCAAGGTGTCATTGGCTATGCTATGGCAGGTTACATCGAGCAGAGTCGACTGGATATCTGCTTCATTAAGGTAACCAAACGCCGCAGTCTGCTGCTCAAGCCAGGCTTGGTTGAACAGCTCGCGTCCAGTGCTTTTGGGGAAGCCCTGAGAGAAGTATGAGTGAGACAGCAGATGCTTGAGCAGCTTCTCATCAGTGGTTCCACTGGCAGCCCAGGCACCGTCCTTGTCGTAGGCTTGTTGTAACGCCTGTTGGCACCAGGCATCTATCAAGGTATTTCCCGGTCCGGTATCGAAGCCTATGACCTGACGGTCAGTAGAAGATTTGTTTGAGGGAAGGAAAGTGATGTTGGAGATGCCGCCTATGTTGAGAATGATCCTCGGCGTGTCTGTAGTAGCAAATATCTCTTGATGAAAGGCTGGCACTAAGGGAGCCCCTTGCCCACCTAAGGCGATGTCTTTACGCCTGAAATCGGCGATAACATCGATACCGGTAGATATCGCTATGGTGTTGGGATCGCCGATTTGCAGGGTGAATCCCATATCGAGATTGGGCATATGTCTGACGGTTTGGCCATGACTGCCAATGGCGATCACTCGTTCTTTTGCAATACCAGCCTTGGCGAGTAGGGCGTTGACGGCCACACCGAATAACTGTCCAACGCTACGATCGAGTTGTCCTAGCAGATTTATTTCGTCATTGCCGGGGAGGCAGAGGCGCTGTAAACCATTTAAGGTATGTTTTGGAATGGCTTCACTATGCTTTGCTACAAGTCTTGGCTGTTGCTTGCTAAAGTCGACCAAGACTGCATCGACACCATCCATGCTGGTACCCGACATCAAGCCAATATAGAAGTCTCTGCTCATTGTTATATTTCCATTTTTTGAACAAGAAACCGGAAGTATCAGTCATTTCCGGGGCTAGGCTAAGGGGGCTTTGTAAACGCGTTAAGCTTATTGTGTTGAGGCTAGCTGGATCTGCTTGTCCTGTTGAAGTTTAGCCATGATCTGCTTACTTAGAGCCAAAAATTTAGACTTTTCTGACTTGGCGATGGGCAATGATTTCGGAAGCTTGACCGTTCTAGGGTTTCTGTGTGAGCCATTGACGATAAATTCATAGTGCAAATGCGCACCTGTGACACGTCCCGTAGAACCAAGGGTGCCGATGATCTGTCCCTGTTTAACCGTCTCTCCTTGTCTTACCTTACGCTTCTTAAGGTGCAAATATTTAGTGGTATAGGTGTCGTTATGTTTGATAAAGACGTAGTTACCATTGTATTGGTTGTAGGCTGACTTAATGACTCGTCCCTTACCCGCGGCTTTAATGGGGGTTCCTACCGCGGCCACATAATCAACTCCTCTATGGGCTCTGACTTGACCTGTGACCGGATGTAAGCGCCTAGGGTTGAAGCTTGAACTCACATATTTGAAATCGACAGGGGAGCGCAGGAAGGCCTTGCGCATACTACGCCCATCTTCCGAGTAATAGTTGCCATCCGTGTAGCGAACTGCGGTGTAGCGATCGCCCTGATTACTAAATTCTGCGGCCAAGATATTACCATTCCTGAGAAATTCACCATCGGCATATTCCTCTTCGAAGATGATGGCAAAGTTATCTCCCCGTCTGATGTCCAGGGCAAAATCGATATCCCAACCGAAAATTGTCGCTAGCTGCATGATCTGGTTTGGGGTTAGCCCTGCGTTCACGCCGGCATTCCAGAAGTTATTGTTAATGGTCGCGCTGGAAAATTTATTGCGACTCTCAACTTTCTTCTTCGATATATGTTCAAAATAGCCCTTGTCATCTCTATCTATGATGAGAGTTGATATGGGGTTGATATGGTAACTCAGCTGTAAAAGTTCACCGGCATCATCTTTCACTATGATGATCTCTTCACCCGGCATGATCCTCAGTAAGTTTTTCTTAGCTTTTGGCAGTTGGGTTATCTCATAGACATCCCGCGAGCTTAATCCGGCGCGATTAAATAGGGCCGCTAAGGTATCACCACTCTCTACTCTGAAATTCTTAACGTGTTTCTTTTGGGCCTGTTGACTGTTTAATTCGTCGATGGAGCTCTCAGGTTGAGGCGAGCCGGTGGTATTTGAGTCTGCAAGATGTTGCTGAAGGTTTGATGGTGGCGTTGGTGTGCGAAAAGACAAAGGTGTCTTAAGTTGGACTAACTTATCTGCACTGACATTTGAGCTGACATTAGCATCGCCATTGCCCAGCTCAATCGTGCCGGAAAGCCGCGAGTTGGCATCCTTAGATTCATCGGTATCACCAGAAGGTAAAATAACTATGATTAAGGTCACTAACACTAAGAGACACAAGAGTATTTGATGCACTTTTGGCAGTAATTTTAACAGTGTTATAACCTTTCCCATCGAACATTTCCTGTTGAGCTCAGTCGCAATTTTTTTGCTTATAGTGATCCCCTTAGTGTACACACTTTCAATTGTGCTGGCTAACAAGTAACATGGCTCTTTATTTTTGAATGAGCTCCCAGGAGTAGTTGGCGAGATGGCTGATTTAGACCAAGCATTTGCAGAGATTAAACGCGGTACCGATGAGATATTACTCGAGGCGGATCTGCTGGAAAAATTAAAAGAGGGACGTCCCTTACGTATTAAGCTTGGAGCCGATCCAACCGCGCCGGATATTCATCTTGGTCACACAGTGATCTTAAATAAGATGCGTACTTTTCAGGAGTTAGGTCACGAAGTGATCTTCTTGATCGGTGATTTCACCGGCATGGTAGGCGATCCCAGTGGTAAGAACAGCACTCGTCCTCCACTGACTCGCGAGCAAGTACTCGCTAACGCAGAAACCTATAAGCAGCAAGTCTATAAGATTTTAGACCCAGCTAAGACGCGCATCGAGTTTAACTCGACCTGGTTAGAGCCATTGGGCGCGGCAGGTATGATCCGTCTCGCTTCTAAGCAAACGGTTGCTCGTATGATGGAGCGTGATGACTTTAAGAAGCGTTATGCTTCGGGTCAGTCGATAGCCATTCATGAGTTTATGTATCCTCTGCTACAGGGTTATGACTCGGTAGCCTTGGAAGCCGACGTCGAACTGGGCGGTACCGATCAGAAGTTTAACTTGTTGATGGGACGCGAATTACAGAAATCTGAGGGGCAAAAGCCTCAGACCGTTATCATGATGCCACTTCTTGAAGGCCTAGATGGCGTAAAGAAGATGTCCAAGTCTGCTCATAACTATATCGGTGTGAGCGAGCCTGCTGGTGAGATGTTTGGTAAGATCATGTCTATTTCTGATGTGCTTATGTGGCGTTACTTCGAGCTGTTGTCGTTCCGTCCTCTTGGCGAGATTGAACAGTTCAAGGCCGATATCGAAGCTGGGGCAAATCCTCGTGATATCAAGATAGCCTTAGCGAAAGAGATCATCGCACGTTTCCATGATGAAGCCGCTGCCGAAGCTGCTCATCAGGAGTTCATCAATCGTTTTCAGAAGGGGGCTATCCCGGATGATATCGAAGAGATTGAGCTGAGTGTGGGTGAAGGTATCGCCATCGCCAACTTGCTCAAGGAGTTAGGCTTCGTCAAGTCAACCTCGGACGCCATACGTATGATCAAGCAGGGCGCGGCCAAGATAGACGGCGTAAAGATTGAAGACACACGCCTGCAGTTAACTGCCGGTACGAGCGGTGTCTTCCAGGTGGGTAAACGTAAGTTCGCCAAGGTAACCTTAGTTTAGTGTCTTAATAACTGACGGCTTATCTTTAGTTAACGCCATATAATTAAAAAGGTTTCCGGCTTAGTCGGAAACCTTTTTTCGATCTTGGCTACTGACTATTCCAGATTTAGTTAATATCTAAGCTGACTCCGGAAAAGCTCTGGTAGGCTCGTAAGCCGATATGTAGCTGCTCACCTTGGCTGACGGTGAGTGAGCAGGATTCGTCATTGGCCGATTGATATGGACGACAGTCATAGTCGGTCTGTGATGGTGCCGCCCCTTTCTTGACATAGAGATCAGCATCACCGGTACCGCCTGTAGAGTTGATCACTAGCTGGGTCACACCTTGAGGGACAGTGTAACTAAAACGCAGCCAGTTTTCCTTGTCAGCACTGAGGTTTGTACGGGGGAAATCATCGGGAATATTCGCCTTAATAGTGGCTAGCAGTTCCACATCGGAAAAATCACTGAAGGCAATCAATTTTACATAGACCTTGCCCGGAGTTCCCATCAAAATTCGACATTGTTCATTATTGCCGCCGATATAGGGACGGCAATCATAATCATTTCTGCCCGGCTCTGCCCCTGACTTCACATAGAGATCAGCATCACCTGTACCGCCAGTGATACTAATCAGGATCTCCCGGTTATTCTCACCTGTGCTGATGAAGTAGCTTAGTTCCTCATCTTTTTTTGCCGTTAGGTTTGAGACGGGAGTATCCGAATATAATTCATTACCTGTGCCACTATCAGTGACGGTTAGCTGCTGACTCCTGGTGTGGTTAAGGCCTTGGTCGTCGGTGACTGTGAGTGTTAGGGTATAGCTGCCTGTAGCGGCATAATGGTGCTGAACCGATACTCCGTTCAGTAGAGTCCCGTCGCCCATGTCCCAAGAGTAGTCGACGATGGCATCATTATCGTCGCTGGAGCCTAGACCATCCAGGTTGCAACTTAAACCGCTGCAAGTGGCGTCAATTTGTGCCACGGGAGGCTGATTCTGAGTCGGTCCGGCATCACCATCGGGTACCACATCTCCGAAGTGAGCCGACACCTGAGGCCATATCTTGTCAATACGTACACCCTGATTCTCACAGCCGCCGAAGTGGTGTAATGCGATGACTTTGTTGGAGCTACGGGCGATGACGGGGGAACCCGACGAGCCACCGGTAGTGTCACAGAAATAACCAGTATCGGAACCCGCTGCCCGGCCATTGGTGCTGGCCAAATCTATCTGGCATAGGCCGCCTGCATTTTGATCACTTTCTATAGCCAGCTCTTTTGGGTTTCCGGCACCGTGTTGGGCGATGTAGATAGTCTCTCCGAGACTAGGAGTCCTAGGTTCAAGGCCAAAGTTGCCAAATTGGGTAATATCGGCAAAGTTATTAACCGTAAATAGGGAATAATCCAGATCATAGTCGGTCTGGAGTAGCTCCCGTCCCGTGACCTTGATGGTGGTGACATTACTCGATCCGCCACAGTTACTGCGCTGATAGTTAAACCATATCTCGGTATTTTCTAGCTTTCCTTGGGTTGAGAGACAATGGTTGTTGGTAAACATATGATTGTCGTTACCTACACGCCAGCCGGTACACAGTCCACTGCCGGCCATTAATAGTCTGGCAACTGGTCGACTGCGTTCATACTCTACCGAGTGAGTAGACTGCCAACAGGCCACGTCACGACGTTCATTGACGCCACAACTGGACTGAGGAGTGATGACATTGATGAGAGATCCGGATTGGTTCTGACCTTCATAAGTTTCACTATGACCGGCATTGAAGCTGTCAATTTTGATACCGTGATGTGACTCCCATATCTGGTCCGCTGGCATGACTAAGGTGATGATGGCGGTATCACCAAATACCGACATGGCTGAGAATTGATTGAGGCCATTCTCTCCTTTATTTCTGTCGAAGGTAGCGCTTTTATGTGCCAGTCCATCGTAGCGATAGCTTTCCTGCCCATCTGGGGTACTCACTGTCACATAGGCCCCGTTGGCAGGCTGAAGAAACTGAAATGAACCTTGATAAAGGCCGCACCGCTTCGTTTGATACGGATCTCGTTAGGGGGATTTTCTGTTGTGAGTGAATTTATGTTGGGGCTGAGTGAAATGTTTTTTGTGACTGTATCTGCAATGGTAATCGGGGTTAGCTTGGTTTGTTGTGATTTGGCGTCGACTTGAGTTGTGACACATAGACTTGCGGCGAGTACGACTAATATATATTTAAACATGAATATATTTCCTTATATTTCATATTAATAGGCTACCTTTTGAAAACTCCTATTGTCGGAGTCAGGATAGCCAGACTAAAACGTCCCCTGTATTGTGTTGGTCGTAGAAAATTCTAGTACACAGATCTAAACTTGTAAGCCCCCACTTAAGTATTGAATTGGGTCATTGTAGAGTGATATCCATGGCGTAATAATAACTTATTGAATATTAAGTTATTATTCTTATGTTACTCGATTGGTGAAATAAAACTTTCACATAAGCGGGATCACAGCGACTGTTTTGGGAGACGGTGGAGCTTGTGTGCTGATTAGCGAACCCCATGCATGTATTTCTTCAAAATAGGAGAGATGAGCAGCATAAATATCCCGAAGCCTATACCTGTCCACATCAAGAATTCGAACAGCTGAGTGTAAGTGCTGGCGGCCTGACTTATGTCCATACTGTTGGGATCAGATGTGTCTATGGCGGCCAGTTGCCCCAAGCGCATGGCGACGGTTTCAGACAGGGCAGTCGCCAGAAACCAGACTCCCATGGACAGGCCTACTACTCGATGAATGGCCAGTTTAGTCACGGCTGACAGGCCGACCGGTGACAGGCAGAGCTCGCCCGTGGTGTGGAGCAGGTAAGCTAGCACCAGCCACCAAAGACTTATTTGTCCGGCTTCGTTAGGATAGGAGGCACCTATGACCAGGGCGCCGAAGCCCAGACCTGCCTGAATGATCCCCAGGCCAAACTTTACCGGGATATTAGGGTTTAACTTGTGTTTATCCAGCCAGACCCATAATGCGGCGAATGGCAGTGCCAGTAGCATGATAAAGCCAGCATTGAGGGAGCCAAATTGCCCGGCGGCTATCTCTATTCCCCCTAGGTTTCTGTCTACCACGCGATCGGCGAACAAAGTCATGGAGCCAGCAGCCTGTTCAAACAAGGCCCAAAATACAATGGTGGAGCCGATCAGCACCATTAATACAATCATCTGGTGCATCTCCTCCTTGGTGCCTTTTAAGACGGCATAGCCAATTAGGCCGGCGCCTGAAATAAGTAATAGTACCTGCTGTGCGGCGAAGACCACGGGCTCATGTTGGATTATCAACCAGAACATAGACAAGCTGAGCAATGCGGCCAGATAGATGAGGTGCTCCCGGCTGAAGACCCATATAACCTTTTCGCTAAGCAGGCTTGGATCATCAGGCTCTGCAAGGCCCCTTAGGTATTTCTGTCCCTTAAGGAAGGTAAACAGACCTATCAACATACCGACTCCAGCGGCACCGAAGCCGTAACCCCAGCCGAAGGTTTCTCCCAGATAGACGCAGATGATAGTCGCGGCGAAGGCGCCGATATTGATCCCCATGTAGAAGATGGTGAAGCCAGATTCTCGACGGGGATCATCCTTATCATAGAGCTGGCCGACGATAGTTGAGATATTTGGCTTGAGGAAGCCGACGCCGACGACGATCAATGCCAGAGCCAGGTAAAAGACATTGAGGGCTGCTAGATCCCGTATCTGGATAGTTTCGGATAGCACTGTGCCTGCGAGTATGACGCTACCATCATTGAGGGTAATATCGGCTATAAGTTGGCTACCCGCAGTGTACTGCAACGCTTGGTGTCCCTCTACTGCCATTAGGAAGTGTCCCATGCAAAGGAGAATACCACCAAATATGACCGCCTTGCGCATGCCTAAGTATCTATCGGCCAACAGGCCACCTATGACAGGCAGTGAATAGACCAGACCTGCGTAAGAGCCTAACACTTCGAGTCCTGCACCGTCGGAGAATAGATGATATTTAGTCAGATAAAGCAGCAGTAGATACTTCATGCCGTAGAAGGAGAATCGCTCCCACATCTCGGTAGCGAAGCAGACATATAGCCCCTTAGGGTGGCCTAAGAAATCATCATTGAATCCCTGTTCTTCGGTTGGCGAATTTTGAGCTGGGTTCATGAACTTACCTCACAAGCTTTGATATTTGCTTGGTATAAATACTAGTACATAGAGGGGATTAGTATTTTTAACTGAAGTGAAGTAAGTGAAGTAAGTGAAGTAAGTGAAGTAGGGATGACATTGTATTATCTGCTCACCCCGATTGACGCTTGTATAATCCACAATCAAGGTATTCAAATCGATTAGACCTGAACCGCTCAGCATGGCTTGAATAAATTGCAGTTGAGTGAATTGAACATCGAAAGTAAGGGGATACCGCTGCGCCAACCAGAAGTAAACATGCAATACCTGAATTAACGAGGAAAAGTACTTGTTTTAGTGAGCGCTATTATAGAAATTAATGTAAAACTGGCGCGCGAATATGCAGGTTGATTTCGATAATCTGAAATAACAAAATCTCCAAAAAGTCTGAAATAATGTTAAGTGAAATCAATTGTCTACCCTCGGAATTAAATTGCAATGTCACATTAAGTTATTGAAATTAACTTTTAACTTTTCATTTCGTAAGTTTTCACAATGATTCAAGTTTATCCATTTGCTTGCCGATGTTGACTGTCCTAATATCGCCACGGAACTTTTAATAGCTTAGAGAACAGCTTAAGTAATGGCAGATCTTAACGTGCAAGCAATTCAGCCCTCAGTGCTTGAAGATACCTACAACAACATAGGTGAGGGGTTTCAAGAAATCATGGATGATTTACAGAAGATAAATGAAGGTGGAAACACTATTTCTTTACAAGACACTCTGGCCTTACAGCAATCTGTATTTCATTACAGCATGTACCAAGAGACAGTCACAAAAATAGCCTCTAAGTCTGCTACGGCAATTAATGATGTTATGAAGGCGCAGTAATGAAGAGACTGTTCTGGATAGTGCTTTTTATGCTTTGTGGATGTAATGATCAAGGTAATTTAGAGGTGGCAAGTTTCGAATCTGCTGATTTTGCCAATAAGGTTATTGTTTTACTTGGTCGATATCAGGTTTCCGCAACATTATCTGTTACTAAAGAGCATTATCTTGTCTCTGTCAGTAAAGAGAACTTAGTAAAGGCGAGGCAGGTACTAACCAAATTTAATTTTTATTTTGAACGAGAAGATCTAAATGATCTTTTAGAGTCTAAATTTGCCAGTTTAAGTAAGTTAGAAATGGTAAAGGGGAACTTACTTGAAAGTCGAGTCATATACAATAAGTTGAGTGTTATTCCCAACGTATTGCGTACGAGTGTGGTTGTTACTGGGGATAAAACTAAGCGAGTGTCAGTACTTATTTTGAGCTTCGATGAAATTGAACCGAGAAATAAATTGAATATTGAGCGTTTTTTGAATGGACTGGTTTCAGACTTAGATACATTAACTGTAAGTTATTTTTTTCAGAATATCGGAAATGAAGAAATATAAAAAGTTGTACCAAACCTATCTACATTATTTGTTGGTAAAACGTCGACTCAGTGAAGATGAATATCGAGTTCTTACATCTTTGACTGAGAGAGAGGTGAAAATTTGGTTTACACCAAGACGGTCTGATATTTCTAATGCTGCGAGTATTTTAGGCAATATTGTTATGTATCAAACATTAAAATATTACGCCAGTGATAGGTCTTGGCTATTGAGCAAGAAGAGTCTTGAACAGAGGCTATATCTTTGGTCTAACACTCTGGGAATTGGTCTGGATTCTAATCGTACTAGATCTATATGTTTAGAACAGTTAGGACTTATGTTACTGGCGGAACACAATCCACGTCACGCCATTATCTGGTCTATGAGACTCGGTGTGTCACTGCCTGACTCTGCGCTGGTTGTGCGATTTCCTGCCCGGTTGGGGGGATTAATTTCGCAAGTGACCAAGGGTGCCAATATAAATCTTAACGTGGGGTAACATTTTCGACTTAACTTGGATTGAGGAAACATGAAAAAAAAAGCTATAAAACCCGGTGAGGCTTGTGAGGATTTTTTTGAACTGCTTAAGGGTACTGTGATCGAGCAAGATATTGCGATGATGCGTAAGTCAAAGAAAATCACAATAACTCAAATAAAATCAATTTATGAATTAGGTGTGAGCTTCTACAATAACTTCCAATTTAAGGAAGCTGAAATTATATTCTCTGCCTATATTGGCTTGAATCCATATGATCATCGAGGGCCAGGTAGTCTGGCGGCGATTCTTTTAGAGAAAGGCCAGTTTAAAAAAGCATTGGAAATATTGAATATACTGAAAACATTTCCAACTAATGATTTGGATGAGACCATTCTTAATATTTCACTTTGTCATTATAAATTGAAAGAATATACACAGGCAAGTGTCACATTAATAATCGTCAAAGAAAATAATTTAAACGGTTTTTATTTGGACCGGTATGACTACCTTAAAAAACAGTTACATCCATATTTATAATAAGTGGAATGCAACTCAACAAGTTAAAAGTTTGTTTCAGTACTGTGGCTGTTATTAGAATGGTATTTACTTTAATTAGAGGTTCAACAAATGATACCAGTTCACTCATGGTCATTAGCAGGTGTAGATAATGTGGAAAAGGGGAGTTCAAATCAATTAGAGGTTGGAAAGGCTAAATTTGAGGAGAGTAATAAGCTTATTGAATTAGCCACTAAAGAAGAGGTCAATTTAGCTCAGATTCTTCCATTTACTCCAAATGATACGGAACCAACTCAGGTGCTTGCCGCTATTGCTACACATCAAAAGCAGTTAGTAGCAGCCATGGTCAGCCAAAACTCTGAGAGTGCAATAGCATTAGCTTTGGCTGGAAGTATCGAAGCTTATGGTAAACAACTTGAAGTGATACAGGGATGGACAAATGGTGGTGTTGCTATGTTTGAGTCTGCATTGTGGCTGATGCTGGCAGATCTCGAAGAAGGGGGAATACAGCCTGAAGAGCTAGAGGATGTATTCCAGATCGCTTTACTAGAGGTCATGATAAATCCCGAGAAATATGGTCTTACGGATTGGTATGAAAAGAATAAGGAAGATATTAGCCATATTTTGGAGAGTACGGGAAGTGGCAGTCATGGCTTACATGAAGCCAATTATGATACTCCAAAGGAGTTAGCCGATGTTACTCGTAAATTATATGAGGGTATCTTGTCGAACGGCAATATTCCGGAAGGGTCATTACTCGATCAAGCCATGGATGGTCTAGAAGCGGCTGGTGGTGCTAATGAACTGTGTGGACAAATTGAAAATAATTACTATCAAGATTATGGATGGTGGGATAGTGGTGCCAGTGATTTTAGCCCTATGCTGCGCCTCTTTATTCTGAGTGAATCTCTGAGTCAACATTCGACTATGACTCAGGAAGAGGTTGAACTTATTCTGAATGGATCCGTTGCCGATATAGATAATTACATCAATAAAACCTTTGGCCCGGGCTCATTGGGACCGTTGACAACATTATCGTGGTTTTGTGATTCAACCAATTGGCAGTTACAGGAGGGGTATAACTATCCTGGGGGGCATACAAGTCAAGTGGATTGGAAGGGAGATGGCATTAATATTAATGATCTTGTTAGCCTTTATACCAACTTCCCCAACGAGCACTGACTGATGAAGAATTAAAAGAAGTAAATCGAATAGGCGATCAGGTGAAGATGCTTCAGCAGACCCTTAAATATTGGATTCAAATCTGTCGTGATGAACAAATGGCCATCGCTAGAAATATATAATTATTTGAAGGAGTGTTGCTATGAGTATGTCTGGAGTTTCGATAGCTCAGCCCCTGTGGCAAGTCCAGTCTGGTTTAGACAAATCAGACATAAAGTCAGCGGAGCAAATTGCCACAAATAAAGCGGGTTTGATGCTCGCTAAGGCAGATAAACCTCTTGCCACGTTTGAAGCCGAGCCAGTAGATGTTAGCACCTTGCTTATGGTTGCGGCGCAACAAAAGCAAGTGGTAATGGCTATGGTTAGCCAAAATGCTGAGAGTGCAATAGCGTTAGCTTTGGCTGGAAGTATCGAAGCCTATGGTAAGCAATTAGAGGTTATTCAAGGTTGGACTAATGGTGGCTTGCCTATGTTCGAGAGCGCTATGCGGGTGATGTTTGATGGTTTCATTAAAGATGGAGTCAGTGGTAGTGAACTAGAGGACTTATTTCAATTAGCAATCATGGATTACATCTCACACTCCTCGGAATACGCAGATCTACCTCCTGGTATGGAAGCTAAGATGATGCATTATTTGGAAAGCACAGGATCTGGCTCACATGGGTATCATGAAGGTTGGGACGGAACTCAGTTTGCAAATGAGACAGCTGACATTTTCAATTTTATGTTAGCGAGTGCACCAGATGGGAGCCTATGTCATGACATTTTAACTTATATGAAAGTTGAACAAGGGGCACCAGCGTCCCTGGAACAGCAATATAGGAATAATTTCGATAAGCAAGGTGGTTTTGTTGGTGATGCTAATTATCCAAACAGTGCAGGCCTATCTCCTATGTTACGTATGGCATTGATGGCCGCGTATTTGGACCAGTATCCAGACGTTACACAAGATACCATCGAGATGTTTTTAACGGCGTCAGTGGGTGAATTAGATGCCTACATCATCAATAATACTCCGGGTACTGACTATACAGATGCGATGGACTTTTTATTTAAAAATGATGGTGAAGCGGATAATGAAGGTTGGCGTGAAGTCACTCAAAATGGTCACACTGTGATTGATTGGTTTGGTACCGGGTTGGATGCAGCTTACTTTAAAAATATGTATACCGATTTTCCACCACGTGAACTGACTGACGATGACATAAAGGAAGTTAATCGTATTGGCGATCAGGTAAAGATGATTCAGCAAACTCTTAAGTACTGGATTCAAATCAGTCGTGATGAACAGATGGCCATAGCCCGCAACATCTAAATAGCCCCAGATTTAAGATCTCGGGACAAAATAGAAGGGCATGGTAACGCTGGGGGCCATGCCGCTCGCGTCGCGAGAGTTATGGTGTATCAATAATATGAGTGCACCAATTCCCAGTATTATCACATGAAAGGAAATTAAGATGAGTACATTCATGAGTGCCATTACTGTGCCAAGCATTGTCAGCACAGCCGAAGACCCGAGCCTGAGCGTTCTGCGTCAAAGTAATGAAGCCCAAGCTGAACAACAGCCCAAGCCGAATCAACCGCTACCTGGTAGTGCGGTAGGAGTGTCCAACAGTCAGCTCTGGCGTATGGTGCAAGAGAGTATGAAATTGGCGGCAAGCGCATTTTCAGGTACAGGAAAAGAGAACTCTGAAGCTAAAAAAACGCTGATTGAACTCCAAAAAAACACACAAATTGATTCGCTTAATGAACGAATGGCGCAAATCGAAGAGCAGAAACAAGCCCAAAAAAGTCAGGGGATTTGGGGCAAGATTGCCATGGCATTTGGCTTTCTTGCTGCGATAGTAATGGCACCGTTTAACCCTGTGATGGCTGCAGTGATGATAGGCGTTATGATTGCTGCGATTGTGCTCCCTAAAATCGTCGATAAGATTCTGCAAGCTGCCGGTGTTTCAGAAGAAATTCGAGGATATGTGTCTATGGGGTTGGAGATTGCCATCGGCATTATCGGTATGGTGGTCAGTTTTAATCCAGGGAACTTCCTGGCAAGTGCCAGTAAAGCTGCGGCAAGTGGTGCTGCTAAAGTGGCTAATTTGGTTGATAAAGCTGTTGATGCCCTTAATACATTCAAATCATTTACCACATTATCGACCAAAATTCAAAATACGGTCAATAAGATCATGAAGTTCATTGAGCCATTACTCGATAAACTAAAATCCTTTGCTGTCGGTGGCGAAAAGCTGACAGCTCAAATCGGTCAGGCAAGCTCAGTTGGCTCAAATTTGACTTCTGTTGTGAGTAGTGGCTACGGGATTAAGTCTGCAGATATCACCAAAGATCTTGAAATTGCGCAAGCGGAACAAGAAGAGTTAGCTACTCGAATCCAACAAATATTGATGATGCTTAGTCAAGCGTTGCGGGCAGTGAGTCATGCTTTTGAATCACTATTTAAAGTTAATAGTGATCAGCGTGAATTTAACGACAAGATTATATCAATCAATATGTAAGAGGAAGTAAATTTATGAACTCAATTTCAATAAATGCACAGTCATCTCAATCGATAATGACTGAAGAGACTGCCTCATTTTCTCAGTCTAATCCAGCAGATAAGAAAACATGGAACTCCTATGATAGTTCATTGACGGAGGTCAATAAAGGTACTGTATCAATGAGTGATTTGCTTGCGCTCTTGTCGCAAATTATCGCGTCGTCTAGGGAGGTTCGTGCTCAAGTCATGAAAAACCGTATTGGTGAAGCCGTTGCCACATCGGCTCTTGCTACTATGCTAGCACAGGATAAATCTAATGATGCCAAGTTGCGTTTTGGTATTTCCTTAGCGTCATCTGTGGTTAATATGGCGATGACCACGGGAGCTACCGTGCGTATTGGACAAACTAAGACTCTGACAGATAAACATTTATCTAAAATGTCGGGTAATGGGGCGGCAGATACTGGAGGGGTTAAGTTATTAAAAGTGACTGATCTAGAATCAGGCAAAATCACTAACCTTGATAAGTCTCCAAAAGTGTCTGATTTAACGTCGAAAGAACTCAATAAATACACTGCAAGTCTCCAGCAGCAGCGTACCGCTAAATATAACTCTGTCACTCAGATGGGTGGAATGGCCGATGGTATGGTTGGCAATGCTAATGAGATTCAAAATGCTGAACAGGTGAAAGGGCAAGAAGAGTTGCAAGCCAGCAAAGACTTGAAAGAGAAGTTCGATGCACAGCTTGATCAATACATTCAAGATCTGACTGCTGAAGGTGTGAAGTTGAATGAGATCCTTGATGCTGTGGCAAGAGCTAGTCTGGTAACTAACCGATAAAACTAAGGGCAGAGCGAGCTTATCTCGCTCTGATTGACGATGCTGCGACCTATATCCTTGGCTATACCACAACGTACAGAAAGAGTGTCGGAGGTGACGCGGGGTCAGCAAACTCGTGAGGATTTTAAGCCTCGTCGTGTCAAAGAGGTAAGTCAACCGGATAAGCGAGCCAAAAAGTATCCTCGTCTGTTTCGTGTTGAACGTAAGCCTTTAACTTTTCAGCAGCAAGGTCAATTTGCTAAACAGCTAAACAGCTATCAACTCAAGGCATTGCGTAATTGGCAAGGTTTTTCTGACAGCTTACTCGACATAGAGTCATTGAATGATGCTCAACGTTGGATCCTGAACGCGGCCAGAGTTTGTGAGCATCTATACCCTAGGGCATTGCGAAAATTACTTAAAAAACACATTGATGAGTTTCAGTTGACAGAGGATATGAATGTCGATAGTCAGACAGTGCAACAGCTTCTTGCTTACGAGCATAATCTGGATGGCTTGTTGTCAATTTTGGTGTTATGCCGTCGTTACGATAAGCGAAAGTCAGCTAAACGAAAGTCAGATGAACAAGAGTTAGATAACAATGGCCACAAATAACCGATCGAGTCGCATTGCTCATTGTCATTTGCAGGGGCAATCACTGGATCCTTATCAATTATTGAAAGCAAAATCGGAACGCCTTAGCTGGAACCGATTGTCTGATGTAGAAATTTATGTCGACAAGCAAGCCGTCATTGATTGGTTTTCTATGTTACGAGATTATTCTGAGGCAACGGTTAAGGCGATCGTGGTGGAAGGCATATTGGATAGCCAATTTCATAAAATCACCTTTATTTTGACGCTAGTACAAAGTGCTGATTTCGAAGCTGTGACTTCGAAAGATGCTTATCAACAGCTCTATGATTTTGTTTGTCAGACGCCAGCCGGGGTACAGGATTGGATTGATGATGTAGATTTTCAGATGAGTAGAGATGTATTAGCACTTTTATCTAGAAATCGATGAGGGAACCATGAATAAACAGAGCATTATCTTTATTCCAAGATATGAGATTAGCGAGGAAATGAAGCTGATTATCAATGGATTGGCCGGGCAGTATTTTAATAATCAGGTTATTTCTATCGAAATGGGGGCTGTGCAATACAGGTCAAGTCGGCAGCAAGATTTCATCCAGTTAAGTTTAAGTCATTTGGGGGTTGAAGCTGAAGTTTATGTTCCCTTGGCTGAAGCTGAAAGATTGTTAGGTTTGAAAATAAAGCACCTTGATCATGATTACCTTTCATATGTGATAACTCAAGCGTTGGGTCAGTATGGCGTTGAGTTAAAGCAGCACCTTGATATGAACAAACAGGATCAACCTTTGTTGATAGCCTGCCAGATCCTTATGGGAGGGATTAGTGTAGCGGCCTTTTTGAAAATGGAGACATTAGAAATTGATTTCGATAGTTTACAGGCTCGTTCAACTTTATTGCCGCAAACCTTGGCATTGACATCGACTATTACCCCCTTCGAAACCATGCTTAGCCTTGATGAAATAAGAGGCTTGAGTGCAGATGAACTTGTTTTGGTTTTTCCAAAGTAGATGAAGCCCATATCATTAGATGGTGTTGAACGATTTCTGCAACGGCTTGAACAAAACGAAAAGGTTATTTTCAGAGACTACCCGGATCATCTGTTACTTCCTATTGTGCCTTTTTTTCAGCTAGTCCACCTCGGCAATTTAGAAACGGTAATAGAGATGATTTTACAGTTTGAAATTATGACAAAAGGCATGTTTATTCGCGTCGATGGATTTCTCACGTTCACTATTGTAGAGCAAGACTATTTAGAAGATGAAGTTAGGCACTTCGCCATTAATTTATTTGAAAATATGAGGTTTTAATATGGTATCTACTCCTGGATTAACTCGAAGTGTCTCCCTCCCCAGCCAATCGAGTTTAGGTAATGAAACTCCCCGAGGCAAGCTGACTCGGTCAGCTTCTTTGTTGGAGGCAACTACTCCAATATTAGGAGCTGTAGAACCACAATCTCCGGATGGGATAACCTCTGTTCCGACTATCTTAGGAACAGGAGGAACTGAATCAAGACAGAGTAAAAAAAGCAGTAAAAAATCCAATAGAGTAAGCAACGATAAGAAGGCAAAGGTTCACTTAGCGTCTATTGCCGGAGCGGTTACTCTTGGTGCCGTATTAGCCCCTTTTACTGGTGGGCTTAGCTTATTACCTACAGTATTTGTAATCATGTATGGCAATGCATCAGCGATAACTATGTATGGAGGCTCTGAGTTTGTTGTAGGGGATAAAGAAAAGAAAAAATCAGAGTCAGAGTCACCTAAACATGAAGATAAGCCAGTTTTGCCACCCAAACATTTATTTAATGCACCTGCGCCGACTGAACCAACACATGAATCGGAAGATGTGACTGATGTGACTGATGTAGGGGGAGAGGAAATACATTTAATCATTGTTTTAATACCAACAATTATAACAGTTGGTATATCTTTCTAGACGATCAAGGTGGCGGACTCGCGAACTCTGAAACAGAGGACATGGTGAATACTCCAGCTGAGTCGAGGGCTGATGAAGGGACGCAAACAACCAATGTTTCATTGATTGATCGTGCGAGTAACTCTTTTACCGATATAAATCAGGTGAAGGTTGATAAGACGTTGCCACATGTCAGTGAAAAGCGATTGGAGGATCTGAGGTTAAAGCATCAAAACTCTTCCGATCCTAACTTAGCCGGTTTGTCTCATTTTCTTCGTGAAGGAGGGGGGACCGCTGATGTACAAATGGTGGATATCGTTGGAAGAGATGGTGTCACTGCTTATGCTTTGATCTCGACAGAGAGGCAAGCTGCCAAGGGTGTGACTGATACTGTAGCAACAGGTGTTCCGACAGAGACCCAAGCAGCTAAAGTTTATACTGGAAAAAAATGGAAAGTGCCGATACCTGTATCTGTTAGCCTGACTAATGGCGCACAAGCGGGCAGTAATTACAGTCCCGGGCCAAGATATAACCTTGACAGTACTCACAAGAGAAAAGTCAGCAATACGGAGCAGGCCATCGGTAATCAGGTTGAGACTGATACAGTAGTAACAGGTGTTCCGACAGAGACCCAAGCAATTAAAGTTTATACTGGGAAAAAATGGAAAGTGCCGATACCTGCATCTGTTAGCCTGACTAATGGTGCACAAACAGGCAGTAATTACAGTCCCGGGCCAAGATATAACCTTGACAGTACTCACAAGAGAAAAGGCAGCAATACGGAGCAGGCCATCGGCAGTCAGATTGAGACTGATACTGTAGCAACAGTTGCTCCGACTGAGACTCAAGCTGCCAAGATTCAGACTGACATAAAACGGGGTGGGCCGATACCTGCTCCCGTTAGCCTGACTAATGGGGCACAAATGGGGAGTAATTACAGTCAAGGGCTAAGATATAATATTGGCAGTATGACTACGCATATGGGCGGACAAACTAATGTCGGCAATAGGGGGCGACTAGACAGGTACAGACTGGTGAGCAGAGGAAGGTGACGCCAGACAATACTACTAAAAATGACATAACATCTGATAGTGGGCTCGCTGAAGGGAAGAATAAAGTCGACTTGGATAAAATAGGGTCTAGGTTTATAGGGAAGAATGGTGGGCATATTCAGTATAAAGTACCTAAGTTCCTAGATCGTCCCGAAGCAGGAACATTTATGGGCTCATGGCGACCTATACCAGAATGGCTTAGAGGAGAAACAGATTCGTTTGAATTTAAGGAGTGGCGGAAAAACGATCTTAACGCGTATCTGCAAAGTTTGAATACGAAGGTGCTATTGAGCCAAGGGGCGGTGAGCATGCGTGGTCAGAATTACTTGGTTGGTCCAATGAATAATGTCAGGGAGAGGGTAAAGGAACGTCTCCAGATTATACCTAAACATCGCCTGCCAAATTATAAGGAAATGGCAGGATTGGATTTCAAAACTAATAGTCATTTAAACAAACTAGCAAGGGATAATGGAAGTTTAATAATGTACGTCCCTCCAGTAAAAATAGATAACTTGGTTTCACTATCTTTTTCTTCATCATCCAGTCAGTAAGCCATTCAGTAAAAGATTCATAAATCATTGAAAAAAGACTAAATCATAAGAGTTCAGGTTTAGTCTTTTTTTTTCTTTTGTTGTGCCGTTTCAAGATTGAGTATGATTATTTCGAAACCAGAATGAGGTATGCCTTGTACATAGAAATTAATTCAGACCAGAGAACTATCCCACAGATTCTATTTAAGAAAGAGCGGCATTCAAATGTGATAAAGAAGTCTGATGTCCTCATTTACACCGAGGCTAAATCCTTGCTTTCGGCTTTGGAAGAGAGGGTTGAGCAATATCAACAGCTAGTTGAAGAACAAGTTGTGCATCTTATTGAAGAGAAGGAGCAAGCGCTCAACCTTCATGTGGCTGATTTGCATAATGAGATGGAAGATAAATTAATGGTCAATCAGGCTCTTTGGTTTGAAAAGGCAAATCAACAGCTCACTGAACTTGTTGCAGCGCAATACCATAGCTTAAATACGTTAAAAGATGAGTTGAAAAGTACGATAGCTACTAAGGTCAAATCACGCCTACCCTCACTTAGCTTAAATGAGGCAGTGATAGGTCATCTTATCGATTTACTCCATAAAGCAATAGATGACGAAGATAACACTTTGTCTGTTGAGCAAGTGTTTGAAAATGGGGGAGTCGTGCTAACGATTGAAAGTGAGGATAACCTGGTCAGCATAGATACTCTATCTATCGTCGAAGAGCTAGGTCGTAGTTTGGACAGCATATGATTAAGTATTTTCGTCGTAATCTGTTCATGTTTAATCCTAGCAGTATCATCATCGCACTTATGCTGCCAACGATTATTCTATTCACTCTACCAGGGGGCTAATTGATATTTTTATATTAATGAGCTTTACTAGCTCGGTGTTGCTTTTAGTTATCATGTTAGAGAATGATCAGCCCCTTAAGGTGACATTCTTGCCAACGGTAGTCTTGCTGTTGACGACGTTCCGATTATTACTTTCTATTGCTACAACGCGAAATATCATTGCTAACGAGGATGTTGGTGACGTCATTGAGACTGTGGGTGAGTTCGTGATGGGTGGCAATCTTATTTCAGGCTTGTTGATCTTCATTATCATCACTATTGTTCAGTTTTTAGTTGTGACAAAAGGTGGTGAAAGGGTAGCGGAAGTGGGCGCTCGATTTTCTCTTGACGCCTTGCCTGGCAAGCAAATGAGTATAGATGGCGATCTGAAAAGCGGTTTGATAACAGGTGATCAGGCACAGAAAATGCGTGCAGACCTCAATACCGAGAATAAACTTTTTGGTTCACTCGATGGGGCGATGAAGTTTGTAAAAGGCGACTCTATAGCCGGTATTTTAATTAGTTTAGTAAATCTTTTTGGCGGTATTTATGTTGGGGTCAATCAGTTTGATCTCACTTTATCTGAGAGTATTAATCGTTTTTCCGTACTGACAATAGGCGATGGTTTGGTATCACAAATACCAAGTTTACTGCTTTCAATCGCTTGTGGCGTTTACTTAACACGCATCAAAGGAGAGGAGGATTCTGGCTCATTTATGGGACAGATGGCAAAGCAGGTTAGCAGCTTTTGGAAAAGCCTCTTGGTTATTGGTTTTTTTATATTCGTACTCGGTTTAGCCCGTCCTAGCCTATTGTTTGTGTGCGTGATTCTGTTTCTTATGTGTGCACTGATAGCATGTCTACTTTGGCGAATACACGGCCAGCCAAAGAAAGTGACGAGTACAGTGGCTGCAGGAAGTGGCCTTTATGAGTCCTTGAAAATGGTGTTACGAGAGCCTCAGCATCAAACCTTAGTTGATACTAGTCTTCATCGTATTGAGCAAACACTTTGGGGCCAAGCGTTAGGGACGCCTTCAATAATCATAGAGAGGGATCTGGAGTGTGACATTGAAGTGTATATCTCAGGTATTTGCATCTACTCCTTTTCTCAGGAAAGCTCTTTAGAATTGATCGAAGTACTAGGAGACGAAGTCTTTATTAGTGATGCGTCGACTCAAAGTATTGCCACAATAGTGGAATACTTTTTAAATAAGTGCCTTATTGAAAAGTATAACCTCCAATACACCAGCAATATTATTGACGGACTTGCGAGCCAAAGTGAAGTAATGAAGAACGAGATAGATGCTGCGCTCGGTTTGAATCGTGTACATGATGTCATTAAAGAGATGATACGTGCCAGAGAGTTTTATCTTGATAGAGTGACATTCTTTGAGGCTCTGATCTATTGGTCTCGAATAGATAACGAACCTAAAAACTGGCTGAATCGCATCAGGAACCAAGCTCGCTACGAGATCACATCACGATTGATGAACTGCGATGGACAAATTTATGTTGCACTGCTCACCCCTGAATTAACGGAGTGTATCGAAACTTTTGTGATGGGGGAAAATGAGGATTTGGATCGTTTGATTGAGTTGCAATCTTCATTGCGTAAGGAAATTATACGTATGACGACTCAGTACGGCTGTAAGCCAACTCTAGTGGTGAATGATACTGAAATTAATTCTGTTAAATCATTCTTTCAGCAAGTGGTGTCGACGATTTCTGTTTGTAGCCATGGTGATATAGCTGAACCGAGCTGTGTCGTTAGCTCTGAGCCACTGCAGGTTGTGATGTAATACTATGTCAAATGAATCTACTGAACCTAAAAAGTATCCACCGACAGAGAAGAAGCTCAAAGATTTAATGAAAAAGGGTCAGTTTCCTAAAACTGAATTGGCCGAGCCTACGATGGAATTAGTGGTATTTACAGTGGTATTTATCGGTGCAATTTATCTGGTGTTTCAATCGGCCAATGATTGGTTAGAGGTGATGTTATATGCCGATATATCAACTGGTTTTGGGATTCTTTATTCGGTTATTGCTTGGGGGATCTTCATCTTGTTTATGGTTAAGCTCATTATGGCGGCTATCAGTTGGGTCTTGATTAATAAAACTGTATTCAGTACTGAGTCTTTGGGCCTTAAAATGGAAAAAATAAGCCCAGTGACGGGGGCTAAAAATATTTTTGGGATTGAGGCTATATCCCGCTCTTTGCGTAAGGTCCTCGAACTAATCTTTTTATTGTTTCTCTTGAAGTATGTATCGGATGTCGGGGGGAGCGAGTTAAATACCTTGGCGCAAGTCAATAACACCTCCTATTTCATTTACAACTTAATGTTATATATCGGGCTGGTTTCAATGCTTTTTTTTGTGTACGGAGTCAGTCTTGGATGTATAGATTTGATGGTTGAGCGTTATCACTTTAACCGCAAAAATAGAATGACATTTACGGAAATGAAAAATGAGATGAAAGAAACCGAAGGTTCACCGGAAATGAAGTCGGAGCGAAAGCGGCAAATGCGTGAGGTCATGGACACTCCTATAACAAAAGGACGTAGTCCAACCTTTGCGATTGCGAATCCGACGCATATTTTGGTGCCAATTTGTTATGACCGTTTGATAGATAAAGTCCCTGTGGTGTTACAGATTAGTACGGAATCACTTGCACTGGAAGAGCGACGAAGATTGGAGGGGCTTAATATTCCGATTTTGGAGCATAAGGGACTTGCAAGGGCGTTTTATAAGAGCATGCGAACAGGAGAAGACTTTATACCTAAAGCATTTTATCGTGATATCGCATTTATTCTATTGGAATTGAATAGGCATAAAGATGCAAAGACTGTTTAAAGCAGGGCTGATTGTAGGAGTGTTTATGGGACTAGTTTCTTGTGCTCAGGATGTCCGAGAGGACTCAATAGTTTGGGATCATGAATGGAAGCAGGATATATATAATTTACTTTTCACCAATATCGATGATATTGACCATGTGCGTTATTGGGTGAAAAGGGAGCCTGAATATGTTGATGGTTCGCCACATCAGAATGCGTGTATTGAAGTAGCTGTACCGGCTATATCAAGTAAGTACTATCTTGCGAATATTAACACCTACGCTTTTAACGAAGTAAAAAGTTGCCAAGGTGACTATTGGCTCCACTCAAATTTAGTCAGTGCGACGACAGAAAAGGCATTTTCCGCAGAGCTGTGGAAATCAGATTCTGGAGTCTTGATCCACCACACTAATCAGGATCATGTACGTTTGGTGTTTCAGAGTTTATTTTTGGTCAATGAATCTGTGCTCACACCAGAAGGAAAGAATATCTTAATTCGCATGATTGAGGAGCTACGGGGTCAGCCAGTGGAAAGCCTACGGGTTTATGGTGTTGCTGATTCGTCAGGCTCTTATTCCAGTAATCGTCGTTTGGCTAATGCACGAGCCAATAGCGTTAAATACTATTTACAAACGGAAGGTATGGGAGATACCCCCATTATGTTACGAGGCAGTGTTGAAAATGGATTGCCAACAGCTACTCAGCGGATATCGCAGCGCCGATTTATTATTGAGATAAAGTTTAATTACGATGAAAAATAAAAAATTTACTCTGTTGATGATGGAGTTTACTCAGTTAGTACAAGGTTCGTCGCTATTGTTAGATGAAAACCATGCGCTCCTTTGTGATTTCGATGAGATGAGTTGTCGTATTGAGGATGGTGTTCGCGTGGGACTCAATGACTCCATTTTAATCATGATCTCGATGGGAGGGGGGCCATTTCAATCGGAAGTAGCGCTAAGAATAAATGCTGATTTTTCACTTAGTTCTGATGGTTATATTGCCCAGTTTCAGTCAGAAGAATATTTCTTTGTTCGTGGTATACCTCTGCCGGAACACCCGCAGGCGTTATTAAAAACTTTAAGTAACACTCTGGATATTGCGAAAACATTGAAACAAGAGCTGAGCTTACATGTGGCTAATTGAGTTTGTTGATGGGCATTTACATGGAGTTACCTTGCCTATAGAACCCAAATTAGTGATTACCGGAGCTAGTGAAAGTGATAAGCCTGACACGCTTTGTATTCCAGAGACAGTCCCTGCCAATACGCATTGGGAGCTTTCAAATGACGGAACTGACATTGTAATAAAAGGGGTTAAAAAGGGAGATAAATCGAAGAAACTTAGGCAGGGGCATGTCTATCGCCTACGAGGTGTTGCTTTTTTTGTCTACCTCGAAGGCAATCGTGCTCCTAAATTGATGAGCTATAGTGCTAAAAAATATCGTGCAGTCATTCTATTTACCTTAATACTTAATATTGGTTTAGGCGTAGGGATGTTTATAGCATTTAAAGTTAATCAACAAACTCAGATTGCGGAATACTTTACCCAGCTTAATGGCAGTTATATTAAAAATGGCAAAATTAAAGTATTAGACTCATCTGTACTTAATCTTTTGCCTCAGGCTTGGCAGGTCAATGCTGAAGTTGTGGATAAGACGAATTTTCAAGCTCTCACCCAATTGGTGGTGGAAGTCGTGTCAAGTTACTCAAAAAAAACTGTTCCGATAAAGGTGATAGAAAAATCTGGACGTGATCAAATTCAAGTTGAAACATTTGAATCTGATAACAGAGTCATGGCCGTTTTTGGTGAGAATGGATTGTCGTTTATTAAGCTTGATAATACCTGGTTTGTTAATAATAGGGCCAAAGCGGTGTTTTTACTAAAAGAGAACGGCCTGAAGGACGTCATCGCGCATATTGCAGCGCGAAACGATAGTTCCCAAGTGATAGACAGTGCCAATTTCCCATATTCGATTTTCTACTCGTCGGGAGCTGGACGTTATTTGTATGACGATAAATATCGATATTGGGTTGGAAGTAGCGTGCCAGGTCTAGGATTGATTCAATCTATTTCACGTGATAAAGCCATTTTTAAAGACGGTGATAAACTCCGAGTTTTTTTTATTCAACCATAACAGGAACAATTCTAATGTCAGAAATTCAAGTAACACCAATGCCTGCTTTTATGCCCATACAGGGAGCAGAGACAAAGATGCTAGATCAAGCGTTAAGCCAAAGTCCTATCGCAGCCAAAGCTATAAAATCACAGGGTACAGATACAACTTCATTATATTTGTTTTCATCAGGAAGCAGGGACCCTCTTGCGCTGATTGATAGTATCTTATCCAAATATATTACCGATCAAACAAAACTTGCTGAGACTAAGGCTGATGCTATTTCTAAAAAATCTGAGGCAATTGCAGAAATTAACAGACTTTGGGGGTTGATAATGAGTGACAGACTGCCAAACACTAAGCCTGGCGATAACAAAATAACTTCATTGAATGGAGGCAAGGCCAGTGATTATTTATTGGAAATAGATGTAATAATTAAGCAGCAGCTTGGTAATAGCGAAGGCATTAAAGAGATTGTTGGTTCTGGTGGTATGAGCCAGAATGTTACTTATGATCAGCTTCAATCAATGAATGCGACCATGACAGCTTATTGCGACACGATCCAGGTGGATTTGGATACAGAACAACAAGAGTTTAAAAACGTGATGACTGAAATCACCTCGGCCCAAGAAGAGATCCGTGATGTTCGTCGTTCTATTATCTCGATTTCTCAAGGAGGGTAATTGATGCGTATTGCGATAGATGTTGTTATTGCTAACTGCACTATGACCTTGGATGAGCTTAATCGACTGCAACATAGTCAACTTAAACCTGTCAACGATTTCGTTCAATCTGAAGTTTTACTTAAAAGCGGTAATGAGTTGATTGCTACCGGGATTCTAGTCAAAGTGGATGAGCAGTTTTATGTTTCCATCGATCAAGTTAATACACTTGAATAGTGAATGCGCAGATATGATTGTTGTTAACTTGTGTTTTTGGTGGTCATGTGAATCATTTGTACGCTTGGCGTGGTTTGTAGTTTCTACCATTTGATATTTTAGATTATTTTTACGACTTTAATATTACTTTGACTGAAAAATATTCTTTTTTAGATTATTTTTATGACTTTAATATTGCTTTGACTGAAAAATATTCTTTTTTAGATTGTTTTTACGACTTTAATATTACTTTTACTGAAAAAAACTTCATTATTCGGTTTGAGGAATATAAGTAATAACTTTAGGGAATAAGATATGACAAGAAATTACGCATTAGGAAACCAGATGATTTTCGATGTGCTTAAAAGGCAAATTAGTGCGGGTAAACAAATCATTAACATCGGTGGGCGAGAGGCAGCAATACTTAAATTGCTATGCGACAAAGAAAACCGAGTGATCAGTAAAGATGAAATCAATGACAAGGTGTGGGGTAAAGTGTTTGTCAATGAAACTTCCTTAACTAAAGCGATTTCAAACTTGCGTCGATCACTTGCTCAGTTCGACAGTTTGGCTTGTGAGATCAAAACGATCCCTAAAGAAGGCTATATGTTAATACTTGATGAAGGGCTTACCGGTATTTCTATAGCGGAAGAGCCTCTTGTGCTTGAAGTAAAAAATGTGATGAAGAGTAACAAGTTACATTTCAATACTCCCATGCAAGCACCACCTTCTATACACACCGTTGGAATACAGCGTACTGAACTCATGGTTATGATTTTATTGTGCTTTTTCTCTGCTTTGTTCGCAGCCATGTTAACTACTGGAGTTACTATGATTTTACGTTAAAAATCTTATCTAGTTAATCATATCTGAGTTTTTCTATCTGTGACCTACATCCAATTTAGAAGATGTATTAGATTATTTCACTTTACGAATTTAGCCGCTCACGCAAGATTTAGCGTCACTTATCAAGGCGTATAAGTTCTGTTACTTATTGAACATTGGCCGCAAAAAATAGAGGGGATGGACCCCCTCAGACATTATGCAGATAAAGAATATATTGGTTACCACGAAGTAATACCTTCAGTGTTAATTATGGATCTTCGTTCGACGCCTGTTAGTGTCGATTCCATTTCTCTCTTTTATCTATTACCACTTCCTTTGGCATGCTGTTACAGCTCTCTTACTTAGGTATTTTCTTTTAAAAGGCCTGGTATGGCGTGGTTTTAAGATTTTATTTGGCTTTGTGGTTGGGATATTAGTGTATTGGTCTGATGATAAATATTATTAAATGTAGCTGTATTGTTTTTAACCTCTTTTTATTTATTTATCATCATTCTGATTAGATTTCGATGCTGTTACGCAACCTTTGCAACATAGTGTAAACACTATCAGGGTAATTGTAACCCTTTGTATCTTATCGTATTTTATCATAATTTTTCACTGGTTCTCTGTAAGCCATCTCATTATATTTGTGGCTCTAAATGTCTATAAATACAAGAAAGGAGCTTTAAATGTCTGAATTATCTACAGGTTACATTAGTGGGGTTTTTGGTGGATTAGTCAATAATGCGGATGACGCTGTCAGCACCTTTATCACAGACCACACTGGTTCAACGGATGCTGATGGTAATTTCATCCCAAATAAAGATGGTACTCTTATTTTAAGTGCATCAGATTCTCTCTCATTACAACAGTTAATGGCGGATCAAAGTATTACTGCTCAAACGTCAACGTCGACTTTAAAATCGATTAAAGACTCAATTTCTGCGGCAGCTCGAAATATATAATTTTTGTTAAGGAGGTTTTAATTAATCTCCTTATGAAGCTGTTTATAGAGAGTGTCATTGATGTTGCAACTATTGAACCCGGATAACGCATTTTCAGGAGCTAATTTAATACTGCTCTTGACTCTGGTCTTGTTATCAACGGTCTTTTTCATCTGTTTTTCCGGCTATGTTAAGTACAATATTGTACTTAACATAATTAAAAATGCGGTAGGTACGCAACAAATTCCACCCACAATAGTTGTTAATTTGCTGGCTGCCTTAATGGCACTTAATAGTATTTGGCCGGATATAAAACCGGGGTTAGAGCGAATAAAACCCTATTTCAGCGAGACGGTGGAAACATCTGGTGTACTAGGCGATATGCAGATGCCGCCTATGTTGCTAGAAAGAAAATCAGAAAATATCACGATGTATTATTTGATCAGTAATGTGTTTGAATTCTTCCCTGAATTATTGGCTCGGGCGGAACGTAAAACTGATGAATTAACTAGCATTATGGATATACCGATTAATTTTGACTCTGATAATGATACGTTAAAATTTTTTCTAGGTAATCTGATCTTAGATTTATATCAAGGGTTTGAGTTTGGTCTTAAGTTGTACATGATATTTGTCAGTATAGATTTTTTAATCGCCGTGATTCTGAGTGGTGTTGGTATGACCATGTTATCGCCGACTGTAATATCTACACCTGTAAAACTCGCTGTGTTTTATTTCTCTGATAGTTGGACTATTTTATTTAAGGCACTGCAGTGATATGGACTCGCTTCTTTTCCCTAATTGGCTGCTATTTGCAGGATTGTTTTTATTCTTAAAAATTTATAATCCAACACGTCTATATTTGGATAATTCAACATCACTTGCCATCGCTATTGCTCTTGCAATTGGACTTGAACTCAGTGATTTAGGTGAAGTACCCACACTCATATGGGTATTAAGCGTCATTATCTTTGCTATGTTTTCATCGGTGCCTTATTGGCTCAGCGGTATGGTTGGTAGTGTCATACAGCAGCTTTTGTTGCTTAACGAACAATCTGTGCAGGATAAACGTTTTACCGATGAATCAGAAGCCTTATCTAAGATTAGCTCTTTGGTTTTTTTAATGTATGCCGTGGATTCAGGCGTTGTGTTTAGACCGCTACTATCGGTGATTCTGGAGAATGTAGACCAAGTCAGTAATGTGGGTTTTGACACCTTGTATTTTTACATCACGGACAGTTTAGTAATGATGGCTATCGTCACGGGGAAATACATTATTTTAATGCTGTGCATTACGATCTGTTGTGGATATGTGGATCTTTTCTTTAAAAAGGCTTCTTTATCCGTTAGCACAACAGCGGATATTAAAGCCATGGCTGTGATCATTATTCTCAATTTATGGTTTTTACAAGATCAATTCTATGTGTTCACACAACTAATGAAAAAGGCAGGATATGAATAACGTTAATTTTACCAATTCAGTGTTTAGTAGCCAGCAGGTCAATTTATCTTCTGAAAAAGAGGTTACAGACTTTGAGTTCGAACTTAAAACTGCTGCGAGCAAAGTACAATTGAATAGAAATATGACCGATAACTCAATTCAGATTCACGATTCCAAAGCTACTACTGATGTCACGGAGGATGAGATAGTAGAAATGATTGTAGAGCAAACCATCATCAATGAAAGCATAAGACAGATGAAGGCAAATCAAGAGCGTATGGAGGACATTCTTGATGAAGCCTAGCATCTGGTTATTATTGTTTTTGTGTACCACTTTTACATGTCAGGCAAAGGTATTTATTAAACAATCTGATATCGATCTGAGAGGCGCATTGGGGGCTATTGCAAAAGATATGCAAGTTAAATTGGTCGATGAGCTCGAGGACAAGGCTGCCAAACAAGCTATCACCCAAACGTTGTCCGGCGAAGGCTTGGATTTGTTAGCTCAATTGTCAGAGGTCTACGACTTTGACTGGTATGTTTATGGCGGTTCTCTTACTGTGCACACTGGGCAAGCGTACATAAATTATGCATTTCAACCACGCAACATCTCATCTGCCAGTCTTATTAAAGAATTAAAAAGTACTTTTAGAACTGACGATACGACGAAAATTAAATTAGTTTCACGTGGTAACTCAATTTTATTTTCTGGTACCCGACAATTCGTCAATGATGCAGTTAGCTATTCGAATATGATCGACAAAAATGAATTTTTAGAAAATGGAAATAATTTGGAGTTGGCGAGAATCGAGTTTCATTATTTATCTGTTATCGATCGTGACATTAGCACCTATGATGGCAATGTGACCTTTCCGGGGGCTCAATCTTTAATATCGTCTGCAATAGAAAGAATTGGTCAGTTTGAAAATATTAGCGACGGTGAAATGGTGAAGCGTGCCTATAAGCTTAAGCTCAGTCAAAGTGATAAGCAGCAGCTTGAGGAGGATGAGTTAACCTCCAAAGTTCAATCGTTGCCAGGGAGTAATGCGCTGCTTATACGCGGTACTCCAGAAGAGGTTAAGTTAGCAAAACATATCGCCACTTTGATCGATATTAAACGTAAACAATTACTTTTTTCTCTTCATGTTTATGATGTTTCTGTAGAGCGTACTGAAGCATTAGGTGTTAATAGTTCCTGGCTTAACGGCAGTCGTGGAATTTACGATATCGTTGTTCCTCCATTTACTGATACGGTAGATTTTGTCAAAAACTTCCAAGCCTTGTATACCAATAATATGGCGAGGGGCGTGTATGAGACCAACTTACTGGTGTTAGAAAATCAGCAAGGCCACTTTGGGAAAAAAGAAACCGCGACGATTGTACTTATTTCTGATAAACAGGTTTCAACTCAGACTATTGAAGCTGAAAATGGCTTATATGTGACGGGACGTCTTCTACCATCGGGTAAAGTACAAGCAAAATTTAGCTATATAGAAGAGTCTCTTGATGGTGACGATACCGATGACGCCGGTACGACTCAGGCCCCGAAGGTTAACTCACAATCTTTGGCATCAGAAGTTTATATTGATCCTAACCAGACAGTTATTCTCGGTGGATTTGATAATACAGTGACTGAGATTACAGAAAGTGGTGTGCCTATTCTATCGAGTATTCCATGGTTAGGAGAATTGTTTAAGAGTAAGAAAGAAATTAAGCGTAAATACAAGCGCTATATCTCTGTGTCTTTTAAGGTTATTTAGGCATGCTCAAGAATTTTTTTAAGGTTAAAGAATCTTATCAAGATACGGTAATTTGTCATGTCAACGTGAATACCTTTGTGGGACAGGAATGTTTTATTAGTTCTGTCACTAATGAGCGTATTCGTGGTGAGGTGATGAAAATAACTGGTTTAAGAGTGGAAATAAAGCTCTTACAACCAGGTGCCATTCAGCGAGGCAGTAAAGTCGAAATTACATCCAAACGATTCTGCTTTCCACTGAATGAGACTGCCATCGTAGGAAAAGTGATCAATTGCTATGGAGAGTCACTATATGGTGATGACTACCTTAGTTTGGATGGTGATTACCTTGATTTGCCCATCATTGAGAAGCCGATTCCTCTAAATATTCGTGCACCAATTGACACTGTATTTCCTACTAAACTCAAAATAATTGACGGATTATTCACTATTGGTGTAGGTCAACGCCTAGGGTTGTTTGCTCCTGCGGGAGCAGGGAAAACCACTACCGTGTCTATTATGGCTAATAACATGGATGCGGATGTAGTGATTTTTGCCATGATTGGAGAGCGCGCTCGAGAAGTGGTTGAGTTTCTTGAGGGGGAAATAGGTCCTGAAGTTATTCAAAAATCTATCACTATTGTTTCCACTTCCGAGGCGAACCCGCTCGAGAAGGTGAGGTCAGGTCTGGTGGCGGTATCAATTGCCAGGCATTTTATGGATCAAGGGAAAAAAGTAGTCCTTTATTTCGACTCATTGACTCGTTTTGCCCGTGCCCAAGCCATGTTAGATGGCACCCCTATTCATGGCGGTATTCCTATCGGCGTTTCTTTGGCGCTATCACGCCTTGTTGAAAATTGTGGAAACTCTATCAATGGTTCCGTGACGGGGATTTTCACTGTCTTGATTGAAAAAGAGATAGATGAGGATCCAATTGCACATGAAGTTAAATCACTAATAGATGGTCACCTAGTGTATGCAACGACTATAGCATCTACTGGACGATATCCAGCTATCGATGTACTCAAAAGTAAAAGTCGACTTCAAAGTAAAGTTCAAGATTATCAATATGTTAGAATGTCGGAAAAGTTTAAGGATATGGTTTATCGTTATTTTAACGTAGAACTTTTAATTCGAGTTGGAGAGTATGAGAAAGGCAATGATCTCGCAACCGATGAAGCGATAGAGCTGTATCCGCGTATTATGGAATTTCTGAAACAAGGGTACGATGGGGTTGAATATGAAGAAACCCTCCAAAAGATGGCTGGAATTTCATCAACTTATTGAAATAATTGATATTAGAATCGGAAAGAAACAACGTGAATTAGTAAAATTAAAAAATAGGTTTCAAGGACTAATCGATTCAATTGATGAAAAGTGGGAGTTGATAACCCATGAACAGCAAAGGTTAAAAAGTCTAGTGGTTAAGGATGAATTTAACGGCCTATCTCGACTATTTCAACGCAGAGAGAGTGTGAAATCATGTATAGAATCCTTGTTCTTCGATGTGTCCGTTGCTCGGCAAAATGCAGATGAACTGGAACTTGAGATTGAACAAGTTGTAGTCGAAAAACGAAGGCTGGAAAAGAGAAAAGACGCATTAGGCGAGATTCAAGAGCAGCTAAGAGATGAAGAATAAGATGATAAAATTTGAAAAGCCAGCTTCCATTACTAAGAAATACAGTGCTAGTAATAATGAAAGTGAGTTTGAACAGCTGTTGAACATGCCCGAACGCAAGCCTTCTTCTCATAATGCATCTTCAACGTACGAAGGTATAAAAAAGGCTACTGAAAATGATGAAGCGGACCATAAGGAGGGCTGTGAATATCTTGTTTCGATTACAATCTATTCTCCCCCTCTTCAGCATGAATTATTAAACAGTATATCTGGTATTAAAAATAAACCTGCATCAATTGCTTTAGTTGAACAGAGTGTTGATGGGCCTGCGCTTAATGCTAAGCAGCCATCAGCTTTGTTAGATAATGGTCGGATAAAACAGAATGCTGACAGCCCTGTTTCAGTCGATGCCAAAATGAATCACCTTGCTTCAATAGCGAGTAAATCGCTCTCTTCATTGATGGGGAGGCCTGAATTAAGTCTTAAGGTGCCACCAATCTCATTGGATAGTGTTTGCGATCGGCAAGCTGCTATTTCAAGTGACGTAAAAATGAATCAACTTGCTGCAATAGCGGGCAATTCGCGCTCGTCTGTGATGATGCCAGGGTCGGATATCAAAGTGCAATCGACTTCAGTGAATAATGTTCACGATCGGCAAGCTGCTATCTCAGGTGACGTAAAAATGAATCAACTTGCTGCAATAGCGGGTAATTCGCACTCGTATGTGATGATGCCTGGGCCGAGTACCAAAGTGCAATCGACTTCAGTGAATAATGTTTGCGATCGGCAAGCTGCTGTTTCAGATGATGTAAAAATGAATCATCTTGCTGCAATAGCGGGTAATTCGCACTCGTCTGTGATGATGCCTGGGGCGGGTATCAAAGTGCAATCGACTTCGGTGAATAATGTTCACGATCGGCAAGCTGCTATTTCAGGTGACGTAAAAATGAATCAACTTGCTGCAATAGCGGGTAATTCGCACTCGTCTGTGATGACGTCAGAGCCGAGTGCCAAAGTGCCACAGACTTCATTGAATAATGTTCATGATCAGCAAGCTGCTGCTTCAGGTAATGTAAAAATGAATCATCTTGTTGCAATAGCGGGTAATTCGCGCTCGTCTGTGATGACGCTAGAGCCGAGTGCCAAAGTACCACCAGCTTCAGAGAATATGTTGAGTTCCAGTGTTTCACAACTGCAAGGAGCAGAAATAAAGAGTGGTATTTCTAGTAAATCAGAAAATTTAGTTTCGACGAACATGAATCAATCGAGTGCCGACCAATTGGTTAATTTTCAGAAAAAGGTAGTTTATGCTTCACCTGTATCTGAAATGACATCATCGTCTGTTTCGATAGGGACTGATGTTTTATCCGAGGGAAAAACGTTAATTCCTGCTTCTTCGACTTCAAAAGGGGAAGCTCCATTAATGACAAGTATTGTTGGTTTCGGAGAAGCGACCCCTGCATCAGGAATTAAAATGGAACGCTTGGGGTTAGAAGGAGTTAAGCTCACTCGGATTGCCACGATTAATGTGTCAACGGTTGTTCAGCCGGTATTGTCCTCTCAGATGTTCCATTACCAATTAGCTCCTGAGTTTTTTACTCAGTATGCAGAGGTGAATACTTACCGTGTTTATTTTCGTAATAAGTACTTCTTTTTCCAATTTGTCGGTCATGAAGTGACTGATTTTCTCGAGGAGCATTATGACCGTCATTGACGTTACTGCGGCGTGTTTAGAGATAGTCAAGGACGCTATTATTATTTTTTCTCTGAGCTTTGTTGTCACGGGAGTTATTGTCGGTCTACTGCAAACAGTATTCAGTGTTCAAGATCCTGGCTTACCTATGGCAGCTAAATTAGTGGTCTTTATTGTATTACTTACACAAGTCGGTGGAGGGATATATGACCAATTCCACTTATTATTTTGGCAACTTTAACGACCAGACGTTTACTCACAATTGTTGTATTTTTAAAATGGATACCATCATGAAAAAGCTTAGAGAAATTGTTTATAAAACACTCGTGGATAATTTTAATATATCACCCAGCTTACTGTCGCGTATAGAGGGGGATGAACCTATTGCTATTGAATTAAAAGGAGGAGAAGAGATTTTTGTATACCTTCAAAAAGGGGCGCTGCAAACATTTATTGAAATTCCATTGTGTGATCAACGTATGCTCAGAAATAAATCACCTAAAATAATAGAAAGCCTTATGTCTGACGATGAGGTTTTTTTTAGTATAAAAAAGGAGAAGTTGATATTTTTGACGGAGTTTTCGGCTGATGTAACCGATGTGGAGCGAAAACTTGCTGATAAACTTATACTGTTCAATAATATGGTTTCCTATATAAAAAGTTAACAAACGACTAAATGTTAATAGAGTCTGACTACATAATTGGGCTCTTGTTATTCTCACGATGTGGGAGGATAAATAATTAATTATCGAATTTTTAAATATCTATAAAATCACATCTTCACTATTGTTGTTCCCCATTTTTATTCTAAGTATATTATGCGATAACTAAAGTTAATCCAATTTAAATAAATAGGTTCGCTAGTGTTCCTATGAATATCATAATCATATTTTGATATTCATAGCCTGAATGTGATCAGGATATTTCACCATTTATCTCGTGATTATGATGTTCATAGCTGCAACCATAAATTAGTTGAACTCATAATATCCAAGGTGGCGGGCCGACCAACCAACGGTATCATCAACTCAGTTGTTATTTCCTGGTAGCATTAAACTGTTCATAAAAGCGTTAAAAATTTAAATCATGCTGGCAACCTGCTGCTTACAAGAGATTATGAACCCTTTTTTGAGCGCTTACATTAGGAAAAGTCAAGATTCTAATCTTATTCTTTACTCTACGTAGCGCTCGTACAAATTTTTAATATGGCTAAATCCGCAATAAGCTCTATGTTAAATGTTATCTTAGTGCTAATTGGGCCTTAAGTTTTTCGATTGTGGTTTGTTGTTCTTTGATTATCGTTTGGTTTCCAGTGTAAGTAAAATCTCCAAACTGGTTGTGCATGTGTTTGATGATGAATGTATTGATGCTTGTTTGCAGTGCATTTGCGCAGTTAATGTGAGCTTTAAAGCTCTTTTCCAAGGCTAATACAGCATTATTATCCATGCTTTTTGTCATGTGTTCGACAAATGGCAAAGCGTTAAATGATTTAAGAAGCGATGATCGGTACTGATCGCCGATGATCTCGACTTTTAGTTCTGGAGTTATACCATTATTTGCTATTTTACTGGCTTTCGTCATTATTTCTAAAGGGCTATTTTTATCGCCAGAATCAGAAGTTAATGTGGTTCTTGGTGATTGAAGTTGTAATCTTTTTATTGCATCCGTGAACGATAGAGGCTGGGTTGTGGTTGCTGATGTTTGAGTACTGTTGCCACTCCATTTTATTTCTTCTGCTGCATTGGTTGGTATATATTTAGAGTTTGCCTCTAGTGGAATGAACAACACAGGATAACGTTTTATCTCATTAACAAACGCTTGAATATGTTCCTGTCCTTTGTCTGATATATTGGATCGTGTGTTTTTAGCGGCTTTGGGCCAGTCGATTGTCATACCCGCGACAACTCCCTTACTAAGCTGGTTTGCTAAGGCACTTTGTTGCTCCCGGGGAGTGAAAAAAACTCCTGATGCAAGGTTTCTGACAAGATAAGCTCAGGCTTGAAAGATAAGGCGGTATTTTCTTGCTTAATCTTGTGTGTTTGTGGTGTTAGTAGCTTAGCAGAGGAATCTTGGGCTACTGACTGTTTTGATTGACTGCTTTGTTTTAGCTTGCCATCGAAAGGCGCTGACTGTGAAGTTTTAGGCTGCGGTGTTTGTTTTGTTTCAACTTTCTTCAGGGCCTTGTGATTTATAATCTCTTGCAGTAAGTTCTCTCTGCTTGATGTCGACTGTTTTTCTGTTGGGAGCGGTATAATCACCTGTGCTTTACTTGGCATTGGTGGCATTGGTGGCATTGGTGGGGGAGGTGGAGTTAATGTCTGTTTACTTGACTGCTCTTGTGTTTGTTTTATTTCAATCTTCTTAAGAGGCATGGGCTTTATAGTCTCTGCCGGTAGGTTTTCTCTGCTTGATGTCGCTTGCTTTTCTGTTGGGAGCTGTGCTGTCACCAGTGCTTTGCTTAGCGGTGGTGGATTTAGTGTCAGTTTACTTAACCGCTGTTGTGTTTGCTTTGTTATTTGTGATTTATTTTGAGGTGGAGTGTTGAAAAACTCGAATTTTTTAACAAAGTCAAAAGACTTGCTTGTGATTTTACGAACAGTGAAATTAGTGTTTGGCTTTATTATTGCCGATGAAGCAATGGCTTGTTGGGTTAACGGGCTAATGGGACGCATACTTTTGTTCCTTGTAAAAATATTATTGCGACTATAAATAAAACCCTTCCAAGGGTCACGAGAATTCATTGGAAATAATTTCACTGAATGTGATGTTTAATATATATTTTTTATGAAAATAAATTGCTATGTGGGTATTTTTTTTGAGGGAACAAGGGTGGGTTAGCAATCTTAAAGCTAATAATCACAAAGTTTCATATTATTTCCTTGGCGTAAGTTTATATGCGTATGATTGTTTTTAATGTTTTCTTTTTTGGTTCGAAAAGATGTCTTGATATTTATCAAGTCATATAATTAAGAAACTTTTGATTGGAGGGTTTTCCCGGATGTTTCGTAAGTTATCATGTGATGTTCAATCTTTGGTGGGTTGATAATGAGGCTATCTAAATTAAAATTTATTTCCCAATATTAAGCATTGGTAATTATTGAAAAGTCATAGAACTTATCCGTAAATACAATAGTCAAGCCGAGCTTTGGCTGCAAAACCAGTTGAGGTGTTGAATACTTCAGCTACTAAGCTACTAGAGCTTACGCAGCAAGGAAAAGACAAGGTGCGACTAAGGTAATCAGAGATACCTTTAAAGCGTATAAGCAACGAAAAAATGCTCAAGTCGAGTATTTAATTGGTTTTAAAACGTGGATAAATTCAAAGGCATGCCGAAGCTACTATTTATAATAAAGAAGGCCAGTTCTTGGTCGAATTCCTGATAACTTTTAAAAGGAGAGAAGGGCTTATTTAAACAACTTGTACACAAGGATAGAGAATGTGTTGAACTAGTATATTCATGAATTAGATATCGAGATTAACCAAGGACGTTACAATGAGCTTGTTGAGCGCACTTCGAAAGACTATGACTCCATTTGTAAGGCGTAATGTTAATCCGACAACGATAATAGCTAGAATGGGGGAAGGAAGTTGCTTCTCTTATTCAAGAGGGGGAATTAGCTAGAATTTCAGTATTTAATACCTTGATAAGTGAGCTAAAGTTTTGCATAAACACGGTTTTTTGTACACGCTATTAAACCAGTAACCTAACGTTTGATGATGGGATAGTCAGACATATTGATGGCAATAATCTTATTGGTCCAAACTATATTGAGATGAAAGTTAGGATTGTATGTCCCCCATACTATTCGATCAAATACCTCTTAAGAGGTATTTTTGAAGGTCGGTATATAGGCATGTTTAGTCTGTGTCATGATAATTATGTTTAAAAATATTTCATCAAACTCAAAGTGGCTGAATTTGTAAGCCAGATAAGAAGGGCTTACATGATGATGTTTACAGCAATACTAAGACTATACGCCTTATTTAATCAATAAAAATTACCGGGAGTAAGGCCAGCATTATACTGAAGTGATTATTTTCAATTTAGGTTCGGTATTGCACCAAGGTAATTATTTTAATTTTAGTGTCGTATTTTTATTTGAGTTATTACTTTAAATTTATGTTGGTATTATATATTAAGTAATATCTTTAAATAGTTTCTCATTCATAGAACCCTTCTTCACTAATAATCCAAACTAATCCATCTCTATCATGATCTAGGTAGTAATTTCCTTGATTAGTGGTAAATAATTCTAATCTACTACGACTTTGTGTAAAAGCATAGTCAGATAAAAAGTACTCATTTTTAAGGAATACACTGGGAGGAATAGTTCCTTGAGGGGCTCTCTGACAAGTAAAATCTTCTAATGATATCGAATTTGAAAAATGTCTTCTTAACCCTTTTAAGCCAAACTTGAAGCTGTAAAAGTTTGAACCATTCGGATAAAGTTCAACTCCTCTAATTTGTATATGGTCTACTCGAACCACTATCTTTCCCTGTTCATGTATTTTAACCCCTTTTTTATTCAGGTGAAAAAGGTGGTAACCTCCTTCATATAATATTGTCTCAGAGATAAACATTTTACTGACGAAAAAACCACAAAGTGTAGAAATTAATGCACCTACTAGGAAAAGGATATAAAATCTCAACTGTTCAGCTCCTCTATATATAGATTGATAGCTTGAGTAAAAGCGGGGGTTAAACCTATAGTTCTATTAATGCCTATGCTTATAGGTGCTTTCTCAATATCATCAAATATAAAGGTGTAATAAGTTTTACCTGCTGAAATGTATACATCTGGAGTAGATCCTGCTATCAATTCAAGGTTTTTAGGTATTTCCAATTGCTCGCTTGAAAAACCATTTAAAAAGTTTATGTTGATATTTCCAGTTTTAGAAGTGACAGTGAGAGTATTCTGAACTCTTGTCTTCTTTAGATTGTTTAGAAAGTATTCACTTTCGAATACAGGTCTCTCTAAGGCTATACCAAAAAAGAAACAAGCAATTAAAATTACCACTGCAATAGGATTCTTCCATTGTCGAGAGTGACTAGTGAGTTTGGATTCTGAATATAGGATAACTTCTGCAGGGATTATATAGCCTATTTTGGCAATGGTTTTTAAAACAGTTTGTTTTTTCCCGTCATCTCCGAGAGCTAATCGGATATTAAAAATTGATTGCGTTAGGCTTGCTTCTGTTACTACTCTCCCTTTCCAGGCATGGGATATCAGCTCTTCTCGTGAGATCACTTCACCATGTTTTTTCAGAAGTAAGTCTAATACTTGCCAGTCCCCACTGCCTAGCTTTGTCTTATGTTCTCCCATTAAAATTGCTTGCTCATCGAAAAGTACTGTGCGGCCATTTACCGTACTAATTTTCAAAAATATTCCTCCAAACATTTACCAAGTGCTAATCACCAATGGCCTTAAGGCATTAATTTAAGCATCTATGGCAATAGAACACAACACAATACAACATTCAGCCTGCTAGCCGTCAGACACCCTTTTGTTGTGCTTTTGTTGGTGATTTAACAAAATACAAACCTTCCTTATTATTTAGCCAAAACACTTAACTGACACGTAGAGGAGGCTGGACTGTGCTAGTCCTGCTATGGTTCAGTCTAAAAACATTATTAATTTGCTTTGATTATTCATTTTCAATGCGAATGGTTAATATTTGAACCGTTGAGAACCCTTCATCAATACTCAGGGATATGCTGTCTAGAGTGTTTTTTTCAGTTTCTAGTTAATTTAAAAGAAAGTAAATAAGTTATGAGTTACATATATGATTTCTGTCCCAAGGCAAGCTCACTAAGAGCTGAATTTAATGAAGCATTAAGCTTATTTCCATATGACCATGTGGAAGTCGTTAATATTAAATCACGCTTATTGAATGCGGAGAGAAACGCTAATAAGTGTGATCTAGTTAAGTTGAGGGAGTATAGAGCAACTTTTTGTTGCGCTGGGAGGCTTTAAATGTGCTGAATGATTTACTTATCAGGTGACCACTAATAATGAGGAGTGTTCATAAATTAAGTTATTTCTTCATATGCTACAGTCCAGAGGAAGCTTAAAATAAAAGCATAGTGATGAGGTTTTCCTGGCAAAATTGATGTTGGCGAGTGAAATAATCTGAAATATTGTCTGAACCCTCGCTAATTTTCCTTGAGTCGACTGTCGTTTAGCATGTTGTTGGCATGTTCGGAGCTAGCTGATGCATTTCTGTGTCACCTTATCTTGTCGATAATTTGGATAATATCGAGTTGTTACGGAGAGACGATGACTCTACTAAAGACACGCAATACAATGCTTCTTCTCATCAGATTGCTCCCTTTAACCATTTCTGGACTGGAATACGCTAGAGTTTCCATGGTGATAAGGATGTGAAGCTCGGTTTCGATTGAGTCCTATAATCATAAACAGCATATATTCAGGTAATCAAAGGCGAATGCTGACAGTATTAATGCCGCGGCATTACGCCACGGTTCATTGCTTTATCAAAAATGCCAAAGTTACTTTTTCATGGTGAGTCTTACTTAAGTCAGAATCATTAATTGAACAATATTATCAACTGCTTGCTAATAGTAAATCCACAGCCTTTAATGTTTATGTCGGCTCCATCTGCTGATCGAACAAGGGGAACGGGTAATCGCTAGACCAAGCTTTCGTTGAGATCTATGTAGCTTAATAATAACGAAGGTACCAGTGATAGCCTGCTTATACCAAATAATCTCACCAACAACTAATTATTATTAAACCTAAAACCGAGTTATTTAAAAGCGATTAAAACATTAACTCGGAAATCAACAGGACATTTCATGAAAATTCTGGTGAAAATGAGGGTGTATTGAGGCACTAATAATGAAGAGTCAAATTATTTAAGAGGTTTAAATCGATATGTTTTCAGCTGCGAATAATAAAGTTTTTCAATTGTTGGTTCCAACACCAGTGACACAATTAGCTTCCGAGTTACAGCAAACTAACCATGTGCTTCAGGTCAAATCGGTTATCAATGTAGATCTAAATACAAAAGAACTTACTGGACTTGACTCATCACGACGATCACCTACGTGTGTTAACGATAGATTGCAATCCCATCACGGCGTGGCTAAGTTCCGCCAAGTGGCTGAATTTGTAACTGGGTTAATGCCTAAAAAGAGTAATGGAGAAGTGGCTGCTCACCCGAAATATTGGCTGGAAATTAAAGATTCGGACCATCGTGATCGAGTTTCGTTGAACGGCTTTGATTTGAAGTCCGGTGCATTAGGCGCATGGCAGGCGGACGGTAACACCAAGTTTGGGCTATTCCAGTGGATTGAGTTGAATCCAGATGTTGAAATAGACATTCTTGAAGGTGGAGTAAAACACCCGCTGAGTCAGAAACTTGATTATATTAACTATTTGGATTCCAATCAGTCACTTAACTACCGTATTGATATTTCACAGGGAGAATGGAAGCAAGGAGGTACCTTGTTAGATACAACACAGTTTCAAGGAAAGGAAGGGATGAGCGGCCACGCTGCTATTGTCATCCACCGTGACGGAAATATCTTTGTTCACCCGTACGAAAAAGGAAAATGGCAACACACCTCCACGACAGATGGCAAGCCGGTTTTATCGGCGGGCATGATTAAAATTAAGCTGGGCAAAGCTAAATCCTTTCACCTAGATTCAGGGCACTATATGCCTCAGCTCCCGCAACTTGAACATTTTCTAGAACGAACTGTGGCGAAAGGAGTGGATATTAGCCAGCTCGAGATACACGCTAAACATATCGCTAGGGACAAAATCGATGGATTAATTCGTCAATACACTCGATAGCTATCCCACTTATCGGGGGAAAGTCGTTCTAAGTCAAATAAATCCAGTAAAATTTTTAAAGGTTAAATTATATGAACTCCATACAAACATTACAGTGTTCAACTTCTACCATGACGGTCGGTGCTATCCCAGACCTAAATCAAAGCATTAATGTGAGTAAAGTGCGTAATATTCACACCGATTTGGAGAAAAGCAGACATTCTCAGTTCCGTCGGACATTGGATTCTTATGGGATTGATGACAATCGAAATACACTGAGTCATTTAAATCGAGAAAAATACAATGTGTTTGTTAAGAAAGATAAATCAGGCACTGCAGATTTAAGTCATGGTGCCTATATCTCTAAAAAAGGAGAAGATATCTATGGCAGTTTTAAATGGTTGAACCCTAAAGGTCTCACTAAATATCAAACTGAAAAAGTCGCTGTCGTTACTTTTCGCAATCAAGCTGAATTAACCCAGCTTAGCCGTACCTATTCAGAAAAGCCATTACCGGACTTTCTTATCCAGATCCTTAATGGAGAGGAATGCCGAGATACAGTTCTTTATAGTAAGAAACCTCAACTAGCTAAGTTTATTCCACCAGTTAACCAAGCGCAGCATGGGTATCTTATTCGCCCCAACTCCCCGTATAGCAGTGATGCCTTGTTGGAAACCTATATCGATTCTCCCGAAAAGCTCAAAGACAGTAAAGAGGGGATCATCCTGTGTACCTACGCGATTCATCCTGGTATACAGTCGGACTTTTTGGGTGGTCAACACAATCAACCGGATCTGGAGCGGCTTGAAGTGAACCTGCCAACACCACAAAAAGCAATTGATGAAAAAACAAAAATGGATTCTCTAACCAGTATTCTGAGCTTGAAACTAGCACATTTGCCACAGTTGGAAAAGTTGAGGGAGGGGACATTGCAACATCTTCAGGACGTTTATCATACAAATGAAAATGACAATATACGAATGTTCTTTCACTTTCCGGTTGCAGAAAAAACCGCCACCCTCCACCTACATACTTGGGTTAACAAAGGCGATCACCCGTTGAATGAGCCAAGGTCTTTCGATTTAGACACCATAATTGAACATCTTCAACAGGGCAAAGATATCAATGAATTGGTACTCAATCGAAACGAGGGATCATTCTTTTTACCCACCTCGGATTCCATTAAGGATATCGTTGGCATTCCTTTTAAAGGGGTTGTTCATAACTCGCTAACTCTTCCACTTTAAACTACTGATGGGAAATATGTTATGAATACCATTCAAACGTTACAGCGCGCATCTTCGACCATGACGGTCGGTGCTACCCCCAACCTCAATCAAAGCATTGATGTGTGTAAAGTGCGTAATATTCACACTGACTTGGAGAAAAACGGCCATTCTCAGCTCCGTCGGACATTAGATGCTTATGGGATTGATGACAATCGAAATACGCTGAGTCATTTAAATCAAGACAAATACAATGTGTTTGTAAAGAAAGATAAATCAGGCACACTTGAGTTAAGTCATGGTGCTTATATATCTAAAGTAGGCGTAGATGAATATGGGGCTTTTCGCTGGTTAAACCCAAGAGGCTTGAAAAAATATCAGACTAACGATCTGGCTCAGGTGACTCTGTCAATGGAAAACCTAAAGCAACTTCAAGCGACCTATAAAGATGAAAATACCACTGAGTTTTTGGTTAATCTGTTACGTGGAGATAGCGCCGAATCTCTCGATAATGTGTATACCTCTCTGTATAAGAAGCAACCGGATGTATTCCACTACTCTGGGTCATTGAACCAAGGTAATGGATTCCTCATTTACCCTAATATCCCCTACATGTCAGAGACCTATACCAATGGACACCACAAAGATTTGGCCGATAGACGAGAAGGCGTCCAGCTGACTGCTTGGGCTGTTCATCCTGCACTCCCACTGAGTTTAATTCAAGAAATAACCGATGATCATCCAATAGGAAAACCGTCAGTAACCCAGGGGAAGAGCTAAATCAAAGGAAAGCTGAGTCCAAATGGACTGTGAAATCCCTGACATCCATACTTGATTTGGAGCCAAAAGATCTAAAGATGTTGGAAAAACTAAAGTCTGATATTATTGGGCACTTGTCTGACACTTATGGTGTTTCAGCTGAAAAAGACAATGTTGATCTATTTTTTCACTTTCCGGTTGCTCCCTCAACCGCTACCTTGCATCTACATATTTGGGTCAATAAAGGTGACCATCCACTGAATGAGTCTAGAGCATTTGGACTTAATGAGGTTATTGAGCACCTGAGGAACGACGAAAATATAAACAGTCTTATACTTTCCAGAAATGAAGGTCTGTTTACGTTACCCAAAAAAGACGCATTGCACCTCATTAAAGGAATGCCAGGCAGCTATGCACCGACTATTGAGGTCCGTGAAAAATTCAGTCTCCCGATAACAGGGCGCTAAACGAAGTTGGCTGTGAAGGCATTGATGCAGACCGAGCCTGTGGTTGAAGTAATCACATCATGGTTTGAAATACTCTTAATCTGCCATGTCCTGTAATACGTTGATGATTTTTATAAAGGTCAGCCGCTAACTGTTGCTGGCTTTTTCATTATGCACTGGGTGAAGGGGCATTTCACAACTTTAAATACAGACGCATCTCATTACTCTCACGATAGGTTCAGTAGCGAGTTTATCATGATAAGTATGAGCATTAATAATTAAAGAGTTAACGTGGAGTGTTTGAAATCATGTTGTCTATATTCAAGAATTCGCTGTCACTTTCTATCCATCTTCTATTAATGCTATCTACAAATAGACTAAAATTATCAATATCACCTTATTCAATTATATTTTATAAAATGATAAACAGCTAGCTTTCTCCGCTAGGATGAACAATAGGTCAACAATAAACAACTCATCTAACAGGCTGTTTACGAAGTTGGGATTTAATATGTTTAAGTGAAAAGGTCTATCTGTAGTCAAGAGATTGCAGTCTACTGAACATAGGTTTAATACTGCAGATATTAAATGAGTAATATGTTTATCTGAGTTCGTCGAGTATCACCTCATTTGGAGTATAGGAGAGCCCCATTAAACTTGATAGATAAGTTAAAACTGCATTACTGGCATAAGGCTAATAATTCCATTCACTACTAAAATTTAGGGGTTACATACCCATTAAGTATGCAATATATATTGTACTTTTCTTGGCATAACACACAAGGTTAACCGTGCCATATTTAAACGTTTCTGGTAGGGCTAATAACGTGACCAAACAAATCTAGCTTTAAATTAATTTGATATTATCAAGTGATTTTTTAGGTTGCTCACGTCATCATAGCCAATGTTAGTGCGGCTTTCTCAACACGCTGTGTGGTTGATTCTAATAATCTACATGCTTTTTGTACCCTAATCTTTTTAATATAGTGTATAGGTTTCAAGGTTGTGGTATTGGTAAATTGACGGAGAAACGTTCGCTCATGCCTGCTAAAGCTGCTAGCATCGACACATTCAGGGACTGATTATAATTGGCTTGTATGTGTCGTCACTGCTCGATTCTCTAGTAAACTTACTTTAGGAAGTTCAAATGTACCTGTATAGGTAGAGATTAATATTGAGCCCATCCGATGGGAATTATTGAGAAACTGTAATGATTCCGGTTGAGGCGAAAGGTAATAACAACCATCAAAGTTGGGAAGAATAATGTCACTTTGACTAACACAAGCTAACTGACTATCAGGCTGAACAATTGTAACAACAAAGCGCTTCTCAAGCTGACTATCGATGATTATTTTATAGTAAAAAGTTCTTTTAATTTTAAAATTACACTCTTTAGCACATTAGGGGAGTCATTAATTTGTATCTTGTATCGTTACTTCAACGAAACACTGAAACAATACAAGAATGATTATTATAGTTAATATAGCCTTGTTATTAATTGACTTTCAAAATGATGATTATTCTACATACCAAGATGCTCAGTGGGCTTTATCAGGTACAGAAGCCGCAGCATGGAAAGCTGCCACTTTACTAACTGCATTTCGTCAACAAGGATTGCCCGTTATTCATGTGCGTCATGAGTTCGTTTTAAATGATGCTCCTTTTTTCCTATTAGGATCTGAAGTGGAAAAATCTCATTATAGCGTTGCCCCAATAAATGGGGAACTGTAAGGTTGAAGCTGCAAATAAACAGTTTTCGTAGTACTGAATTACACTTTTTTTTTGAAGGCACTTAATGTTGAAAAACTGGTTATAGTTGGTGTCATGAGCCATATGTGCATTGATGCGGTGACTCAGGCTGTTATGGATTTGGGTTATTACCATGTTGAGGATGATGCTTGCTCCACGCTAGAGCTTGAATTTAATGGGGTGACAGTACCTGTTAATCATGCGTTTATGACCGCCTCACAATTTGGTTGTTGTAATGTGGGTAGTACTGAAAATCACTCGGCTTAGTTGGTTAGATATATTTTACCACGTGATTTTTTAAACTTGAGAGAGGTTATTTTTCTGAGTTTAGTCACTTCCATTATTCGTAGAACACTTGGGAATAGTTTAAAAGTAACTAGTTATTAACGATTAATGATCTTTATCTCCTATTAATATGTGGAAAACACACAATGACTAAAATGACAATATTTGAAATTCAATCAAAGGAAGGAATGTCTGAAAAGCTTGTTTCTTTTTTTAAAAGTATTCTACCAGGAACAAGAGATTTTCCTGGTAATAAAGGCACTGAATTTTCACGTTTATCTGACAATAAGTTCATCATTGTTACTTACTGGCAGCATGAAAGTGATTTAGGCCATTATCTTAATTGGAGGGAAAATACAGGTGAATTCTCCCTCCTGCTCAGCTTCCTTATTCAGGCTCCTAATATTGTAACCTATGAAGTACTTGAAGATATTTAACCTAAGTTGATGTATTGATGAACACACATCTTAGTTCACTCCTTTTCCTCAGCCAAATTTTCAGTGGAATCTGATGGTTCTCATTCTAGTAAGTATTTATTGCCAGTAAATAAAATCACTTCCAGACTGCCATAGCTTAAATTACGTTATGGCTGTTCAACGCGAAGGTATAGCTAATAAGGGTAGGCTGCGGCTATCCTTATTAGCATAGATAATAACTAATTTATTTGGGTAAAGTCGACCCAGAAACTTAAGCCTTCGATTTAGTAGAACGATACACTTATGGTTCCTCCATTGAGAGACCGATAACTAACGTGAGCATCATGTAGAGGTCCAAGTAGGAACCTCGAATAGTTTTCTTTATTATTTATTGTAAAAGGTAGTATTACCGAAATCTGATAAATCGAATGACAAAGATTTATGTTGCTGTTTTAATTCGTTAATAGTTCCAGTATGTACTTGCTTGTAAGATGAAATATTCTGTTCTGTTATAGGAGGAAGGTACTTTCTAGCATGAGACTGAACACGGTCATAAAGTTCAGTTTTATTGCGTTCGGTTCTGTTTGATGGAACAAATGGCTTTCCACTGCTCATCGCTTCTCCGATCGGTAATACTTCGTTGAAAGTATGATATCCACCATAATTCATGAATGCTGCTGCTCCCAAAGTTAATGGCATGACTTCTTTAGGGTTACTATACAGAGAGTTACCGGAAAGTACCGTTGCAGCAAGCAAAATATCACATGTTCCCCCAGATTGAGCGCCAGCAAAAGGGAGACCTTGTTGTGTACTCTCAAGTGCATATACCCCATAAGGTTGCCAGCGGTTAACACCTGTACCGTGATTGAGCTCGTGGGCTTTGATGCCTTGTTCAATTCCTAGATCTTTGTAGCCTTGAGGAATAGACTTTATTTCGTCTTCTGACATCATATAAGGTCGATTCAGATCCTGAATAGGAGCATTTTCACGAGGAATTCCATTGATGTTTTTATTGTCATTCAGAGCCGCAGACAATTTTTTTTGTTCTAATGAGTTCTTATCATGAACTCGTTGAACGACCTGACCAAAGCCCAAACCATATTTTGCGGCATCTTCATATTTACCTTCTACTGGTTTTAGTTGACCTTTTTCGTCTTCTACCATGGGCATGCGCTCTGAACGTGCACGGGTAAGAGGATCATCAAACGCTTTTGTACGTGTTTTTTGAGTAAATTCTTTATACAGAGGAGCAACATCTGAACACACTCCCCTCAGTACTGAATTAAGAGCCTTGATATTTTTATCGCGATTTGCACTAAAATCCGCAGCGTTTTTCGCTTTATTTTCTATTGGATCGCTGGATTTTGTTGGCCGGTTACCTTCTGGCGGGGTCATTAGCTGCCAAACTGTTGTGCCAAAGACACTCAGTGATTTTATTTTTGTTAGCATTCCTGAGTGATTTAACTCACCAATTGGTGTTTTTAACTCTTTAGTTAGCCATTCAATCAATGGTTTATCTGAAGTTTTTGACTGACGTCCAATCTGGTCTGAGTCACTACTCATCTGGCCAAACTGCTTATGGAATAACTCTTTAATTGTCATCTCTTTATTATTAAAGACGACTTTATGTTGGTCTCCTTTTTTATCAATGTTTTCAATAGTTTTTTCCAGTGTTTTTGCATACTTGTCAATAACTAAGCCTGCAGAACCTGGTTTATTTAAAATATTCATACTAGTGCCGGCTTCGAACATTCGGGCACTTGTTAAAGCTTGTTGTTTCGCTTCATCGATGGATATGCCTTTAGCTGAGCTGATGGTTTTGGACTCATCTGCTTGTGAGATAGAAATACTATCCAACTGATTGTCACTTTTATAAATAGTAAGCATATAGATTATTCCTTTTAACTGTTATATCTGTTTTTGGTTGGAAGTTATTATAAGTAAGAGAAAACTATTTAATTAAATGAATACTTTGTACTTTTTTTGAATTTATATTCTGATCCAATCAATCTGAGTAACTTGATTATGGATGGTGAAATCAATAATCGAGAAATATCCCACTTCCAACAATCAGCGTCACGAGACTAATCCTGAAAAAAACTGCCAAACTTAGCCATTCCGTTATTCTCTTCGTTGGACTCAAGCCCTAAAACCTGGTTATTCGGTTAAGGAATGCGGGAGAGCTAGTTTGATGGATAACACATTGGTTAATATGTAGTAATTAGATACTCTACTAGAGTATTTTTAGTCTACTGCCAATTATATAGCAGAGCTTGAATAATGAACAATCGAGCTTCTCAAGTCATGAGTATTCTGATGAATCATTTAACCCTTGTGTCAACTGACTTTTAGGTTAGTTGTTCATTATGACTCTATCTCTTATTCTAGTGGGGAGGAAAGGTATTAAGCATGCATTTTTAGGTTACTCATTTGCAATCATTACAGTGTTTTATCCAGAGTGCAGAACAGTTTTAGCGTGCTTGAGTCTATGAAAAGTCGCATCTTGCTTCAATTGATTAAACCGTTTCTAAACCCATTCACAGTAACTCTGAAAAGTCATGCCTGTTTTCAAACTCTGCTCTCCGAAGGGGGGGCCAGTAAATTTCACCACATACCGCTCAAGCCTCTCAAAGGAGATTTGTTGTAAATAGTGTCATCTTGGATATCATAAGGTATATAGATTAATTACTTCCTTCCTTTAATAGTTTCTCAGTCAAAACATTGAAATTAGTTTTAATAACTAGCATCTCTGTTTTATAGTTCAGCAGCACTCATTATTTTTTGTATATGTAAGTTATTATAATGTAGTAGGTTTTCAACCTTGACCCGTTAAATTTCCGTTTCCAAATCTAATGCGGGTTATATTCCATCATCTTTGTTCTGGTCGGGTGGCTTGTTTAGTGTATAAGTTAAACTGTGGCGTACATAAAAAACTGCTAAGTATGTATTATTAAGTGAACTCATAGGGTCGCGGATAGTTAACCTTTACTGGCTGTCGAATGAGTTGAATGCATCATCATACCAATTATGAGTCTGAACTATCTATCTGAGAAAGCCACATTGAAGTGAATGTTGAAATTAGGTATACGACAGTAAAAATATTTTTATACATGGGATAGGTATATTGATATGTTCCTCCCGTAAACACATGAAATAAATATAAGAATAAATCATGTTAATTCAAAAGGGTCATATATATGTTGATTGCGTGCTTAAATAAAACTTTATCTTTTATTATTCAAGTTTTGACTAGTGGTTTCACCTAGCTGTGAGCTAATCGGGGCAGGGTAGACTTCTAGAATTCAAACTCCTTTCATACCCAACTTTACAGGAGTTTTCAGCATTAATCACGTGACGTCGTAATGCTAAGTGCGTGATAATATAAGCTTAAAACAGAATGAATGCAGAACGGAGCCATTTAAATACAGAGATCCTTCCTAAAATAAGGGGAGTTCGAGAATATATTTCTAATAGTTTTAGGTAACAAGCATTCTATTTACTATTCTCTTAAACAAGCCGTTTTTAACAGGCTGATAGCGTTATTTATTGCTCGTTCTGTATGTAATTGGGGGAAGTCATAATTTCCCCTGTTTATAATGTAACTTAACCTTAGGTTTTAACTATATGAATTTTAATATAAGAAGTATTCTTAATCAGAGAAAAGATGAAAGCCATGTTACAAATAAACAAATTAACAAGTTGAATAAATCAATTAAATCTGTAAGGCAAGTCCCTAAATATATGTCTGGCGATCAACTTATTCAGACTTTTAAAAATTTTACAAAATTACAGGGAGAGATAAAAAATCTAAAAAATAAAGATGTAAACATGTCTGAATCCAAGTGCATCAAGTTGAAGGAACTATCTGAAAAAATGGGTGAAATATTTCAAGAAGTAGAAATCAGGAATTCTGATAAATGCCTGGGGAAACCAATAAAACAAACTAACTATTTAATCCTAGAAGATAAATTTAAGGCTAGATATTGGTCTGCCTCACACAAAGCAAACTCCACTAAAATTAAGACTGACAAAGGATAAGAATAATCCCCTTTTTTAATAGTGGTGCGAAGTTTTACCTTGGAATTAATGATTTAAGATATCTCCATATTCCATATTCCGGATCACACAAGTGTTAACTAGTAGAGAGTCTGATTGGCTCTCTCTTTTTTTCGTCATCATTCTCATGTCGTTAATTTCAACCATATGGAGCCAACCTGCATGGTCTGGTATGTAATAAAGTTCATGTTTAAAGAGTATTGCCGAGCTTCTCAAGGGGACAGTCTTTGTACTGAGTACTATTTAAGGACGTTGTTGCTCAACCCCTCACTATAGATGCAGCAACACCAAGGATGTGAGCTAACTAGGTAGTCTGTTTCTTAACTGGCATTCCTAGTCTTATGACTTTGTTTATTGCCTTTACACCTGCTACGACTTCATGCGTATTCGCATCTACTACGAGGTGTAACTTACGCCAGATATGACGCTTTTCTTTACCATGCTTCCTAGTTTTCCATTCCCCATGTGCCACTGAGTCACGACTCGGTGAGCGATATTTGATATTTACGGTCTTGTTCCGTTTGCTTATGCAGCTCTAGCTTAGTGAGGTTAGTGGTATATCCTTAAGTTTCTATTTAGTGTCCGTGATGATGACCTTATCCATTATTGTCATCTCATTGCTATAAACAACTTCTTTATCCCGGAGTGGCTTTCTATTATGAACCTTTTGTACTTCGTCCCAGACTGGTTTCCTTAAAATGCATTAAATCCCCCTAACAAGGCCACCTGAACCGGGGGAGTCCGGTAAATGTCGATCTGAAACACGTTCACTGATGGGATGAAAGGGGATCTCAATGATGGGGAATACGGATGAAGGGAAAGAAAAACCAAACTGTGCAGAACAGAACTTAATAGGGCTAAAGCTAAGACTAAGGCATATGGCCGTTTAATCTATTGAACCGCTAGTTGATCGGCCATAGTTTGATAATCCATCAGATCTTGGTGTTCCTCGACCCTGTGATTATCCATATCGAGTTTAATTGTCGTGACCCCTGGGATTGCCAAGTCAATAATCTTACCGGGTTTACCAAACTGAGCACCAGGTCCCTTATAGTGGTAGCTGCCTATCATCACAACCAAGGAGCCTGAGTTAAACATATGTTCGATATTAAAGCCGTATTCGAGTACGCCCTGATGGGCACGTCTCAGAAAGCTAATGATGTGCCTACGGCCTGTATAGGTCTTGCTTGCGGTTCTGTCTTTGAAGACGCTATCTCTGTCATAGAAGGCATTTAATGCCTTGTAATCGTGATCTGTGACGGCCTGAATATACTTCACCGCTAACTGCTGTTCGAGTGGCATCTCTCCGGTGTTGGCCACCGAAGGTAAGCAGATAAAAGCAAAAACAAGGCAAAGAGAGCGTGAGATCATCATAATTAATTCTTTAAGTTTTTCTTCAAATCGAATGCGGGCAGAGACAGGTGCCATTTAATGGCAGCGAGTCTGATGCAAAGCGCCACAGTCATGGAGACTAGCATCGCATGCATATTCTCCACACCTAAGTGGATGCTGACGCTGTAACATATCCCACCTAAGATAGATGCGGTAGCATAGATCTCGGTTCTCAATATCATGGGGACCTGACGGCATAATAAGTCTCGAATCATGCCTCCTCCCACGCCAGTTATCAAGCCCATGACTACGGCTATCATGCCACCTAGCTCGAGACTCAGTGCTTTCTCTGCGCCAATAACGGTAAACAGAGCCAATCCCAGAGCATCGGCTATGGGCAACGTATGTTGGGGGACCTTCTTAGGTCTTCGCACTAGAATCAAGGTCAATAGCACAGTGATCAAGATGACGACGATATAATTGGGATCACGGATCCAAAATACCGGAGTCGTTCCCAGAAGGGCATCCCGAATGCTACCGCCACCGACGGCGGTTACCGAAGCGAGTACTATGACTCCGAAAGGGTCCATGCGGTGTCGCCCCGCGGCTAGCGCCCCCGAAAGGGCAAAAACGGCGGTGCCACAGAGATCGAAGAAGTAGATCCACTCAATCATTCGTCCATCTCTTTCAGGTGAAGGTTGAGGGCATCGACAGAGATGCGGATCTCAATCACTGAGAGCAGCAGTGAATAAAGTAGTAAGAGTAAACTAGAGCCGAAGATAAAAGAGCCGGTTTTATTGAGTCCAACATAGATGAAGATCATGCAGAGCACACACAGGGCGAAACTCATGACTCCGGCCTCTTGCATGCGCCTGATGATACTGATGCGCCGACGTAAGTTTCTTAACTGCTCACTATGAACTGGCTTGCCGTCACTGCTCAGGCTTCTGATCAGGGCCGCTAGGGCAAAGAATCGATTGGTGTAGGCCAGCAGCAACAAGGAAATTGCCGGGAATAGCAAAGCGGGAGTCGTTAAAGATACATGAATATTGTCGAACAAATCTTATAGCCTATGTCGAAGTGTGTTGAGCCGATAATGAGAATGATACCTATGGAGAAGCATATGTCTAGACTGAAGAGCCCCCTAAGTCTGTAAATAGCGTAGTGCCGCCCAGATGAGTGGGATCAGGATAAGAAAACTGAGCCAAAGTGTATAGCCTGTGCTGGCTAGTTTTATCGCTGCTGAGATAGCCTGGCTATCAGGCTTAGGGCCATAAATCAGCTTGGTGACTTCGACGCGGTGATTGTTAAATTTCATCGGCCCACCCAGCTCAACTTTGAGTACGGATGCGGCTATTGCACAGGTGTTAATGCCGTTATAGAGGGGGCCTTTATTAGATAAGGGCTTAAAAAGCAAAAGTATGCTTTTAGGACCACCTTGAATCGCCAGTGTGAAATTCCACAGCCAGCTAGGGACGATAAATAAGGCGGCGCTCAGCAGGTTAATCGGTTGACCAAAATGCTTAAATTTAGGGTTAATCGCCGGCCAGCATAGTTCAAGTTTCTTTATCATTCGAGTGGCGAGTACCAGAGGTGCACCACCGAGACTAAAAAATAAAATCGTTGAAACTGTGCCGTAAACCGGTGTTGTGACCAATTTTTCTATGGTCGCCTTGCTTATGCCAACACTGCTTAATTGTTTTGTATCCCGATATAACCACAGAGAGAGCAGCTGTCTGGCGAGGGGTTTATCTTCTCTACTCAATGCTTGCCTCACCTCGCCAGCGACCTGTTTAAAATTATCATCATTTAAGCAGAGATATAGAATGATAAATTCGAAAAACCAGGGGAAAGCGGCGAGTTGTAACAAGAAGTAGATGATGGCCCAGAAAGGCAATATCAATAGTATCGCCGCCATAGAACCAGCTATGATTTGTTGAGAGGGTGACCGGTTACTGTGGGCCACTTTTTTGGCCAACTCTTTAGCAAGCAAGCCGAACCAGACTATGGGCTGAAACTCTCTAGGCAGTGACGCTAGGCGGGAGAGTAATAAGCTGACAAGAAGGATCATGGTTCCTTGATAAAACACACTGTCGTTGAGCAGCTGCTGGGCAAACTCTGGAACCATGATAATGACCTTGCTAGATTTTTGTAATGACTAAACTCTAAAAAACATTAGTAATAAACAGTAGTATTTATAAGTGTTTAAGTAAAGCCATCACCATTAAAGCTGACTGGTGGCCGGCTTTAACTAAATAAGCGTCAAAATCTACCGGAGAGTCATTATTGGCATTATCTGACAGTGAGCGAATGACGACAAAAGGCACCTTAAACTGGTGGCAGACTTGAGCTATAGCAGCACCTTCCATTTCGCAAGCTGCCATGGTCGGAAAATGGCTGAGCATGGTCTTAGTACGCTCAGGATCGCAGATGAAGCTGTCACCAGTACAGATTAAACCTTGGATGGCTTTTACATCGTCAAGACTGGCAACCGCCTTGTTAGCGGCGATTATTAATTTCTCATCGGCAACAAAAGCGGCGGGTTGGCTGGCCATCTGGCCTATCTCATAGCCAAATGCGGTGACATCGACATCATGGTGTCTGACTTCTGTGGAGATAACAATATCACCGATAGCCAGTTCATCGACGAAACCACCGGCTGAGCCAGTATTGATCACGGCATCGGGAGCATATTTTTCGATAAGTAAGGTTGTGGCAATACTGGCGGCGACTTTTCCTATGCCGGAGCGGGTGACTATCACCTCGGTACCATCTAGTGTACCTGCGATGAACTCGATGCCCGCGATCGTCTGTGATTCTGTAGACGACATAGCAGCGATAAGATGAACAACTTCTGGCTCCATAGCGCCGATAATACCGATTTTCATTGAGTAACCTTAAATATGTGTTAAGCAAAATTTGATGGAGGCTAACTAATACCGATTTTCATTGAGTAACCGTAAATGTATTAAGCCGAATTTGATGGCGCCAATATAACATAACTTGTTAACCGGAATTACTTTTTGATGGGCAAAAAAAAGCACATCAATCGATGTGCAAATCACAAGTAAAGCGTTTCTGATCCCTATCGGCATAAAACCAATAAGGATCAGATCATTGACCTATATTGTTTGTCATCACTCAAAGGTATTGAGAATACCCAGTGCCGCATCTCGCCCTTCGGCGATCGCTGTCACGACTAAGTCTGAACCGCGCACCATATCACCGCCGGCGAACACCTTAGGGTTCGTCGTTTGGAATGGATTATCGGCAGCTTTCGGTGCCACTACGCGTCCCCACTGGTCAAGGTCAACATTATGATCTTTGAGCCAGCTAGCAGGACTGGGTTGGAAACCAAAGGCGATGATGATGGCATCGGCTTCGAGTAAGGCTTCACTGCCCTCCATCACCTTGGCGCGGCGGCGTCCACTGGCATCGGCTGCACCCATCTGGGTTTCAGCGCAGGTGATGCCGATCACTTGTCCATCTTGGGTTTCGATAGATACAGGCTGTCTGTTGAAGAGGAAGTTGACGCCTTCCTCTTTAGCATTTTGCACCTCGCGGCGAGAACCCGGCATGTTGGCTTCATCACGGCGATAGGCACAAGTGACCTCTTTGGCCCCCTGACGAATAGCGGTGCGGACACAATCCATGGCGGTGTCGCCACCGCCTAGTACCACGACCCTCTTGCCTTCGAGGCTCAGGTAAGGTGACTCGGTATCTTGGGTACCCATGATGTGATGGGTATTGCCGATCAGGTAAGGCAGCGCCTGATGAACGCCTTGGGCATCTTCACCGGGCAAACCCGCCTTCATGGCTGTGTAGGTTCCCATACCTATAAATATGGCGTCATAGTCATTGATTAAGTCGTCGAATGGCAGGTCCTTGCCTATGGTTACACCCAGTTTGAATTCGATCCCCATGCCTTGCATTACTGTGCGGCGAGTCGCCATCACAGCTTTATCCAGCTTAAATGCCGGGATACCATAGGTGAGCAGGCCGCCAATCTCAGGGTTCTTGTCGAATACTACAGCTTGAACACCGTTACGGGCGAGAATGTCGGCGCAGCCAAGTCCTGCCGGTCCGGCTCCGACAATGGCGACTCGCTCTTTTCTGGCCACGACTTTACTCAAGTCGGGGCGCCAGCCCTGTCCGATTGCGGTATCTGTGATGTACTTTTCTACGTTGCCGATAGTCACGGCGCCAAACTCTTCGTTGAGCGTACAGGCGCCCTCACATAATCTGTCCTGTGGGCAGACTCGACCACAAATCTCAGGCAAGGTATTAGTCTCATGCACCAGATCTGCCGCTTCCATTATGCGTCCCTCTTTAGCCAGTTTCAGCCAGTTTGGGATATAGTTGTGCAGCGGACATTTCCATTCACAATAAGGGTTACCACAATCGAGACAACGGTCCGATTGCTCTTTTACCTGGCTCTGAGCGAACGGCTGATAAATCTCAATAAATTGAGTGGCACGCTTCTTTACAGGGTGCTTTACCGGATCGATACGATCGACTTCGATAAATTGAAAATCATTGCTCATAGCGTTATTTCCCCCGCTGTACCTTCAACGTCTAATTCTGTTTTCTCATGCATAATCACGATAAATTTAAAGTTATTGTTCATCTTGTTATTTACCCCGCGATCACTTTTAGTTCAGGTTGTTGCTGCTCGAGTCTCAATAGATCCGAGACAAGGACATTCTTAGGTTTGACTAACACGAAGCAGTCGAGCCAATTTTCGAAATCATTCAACAGCATTTTCGCGTGTTCACTGCCCGTTTCTGCCAGGTGTTCTTCAATTAGCCCCTTCAGATGCTGCTGATGTATGGGTGAGTCGAGTTTTTGAGTATCGACCGACTCGGTATTCACTCTTCGGTTAAAACGGCCAAAACGGTCGAATACATAGGCGAAACCACCAGTCATTCCGGCGCCAAAGTTAACCCCTGTTTTACCCAATACCAGGACAATTCCGCCAGTCATATATTCACAACCGTTATCGCCCAGACCTTCAACGACTGCAAGTGCTCCTGAGTTTCTGACCGCGAAACGTTCCCCTGCAATTCCAGACGCAAATAACTTGCCGCCAGAAGCGCCATAGAGACAAGTGTTACCTATGATAGATGAGCGCTCGCTCTGGAAGTTGCTACCCAGAGGGGGATGTATGGTGATCTTACCGCCTGACATGCCTTTACCGACATAGTCGTTGGCATCACCACAGATAGTTAACTCTATGCCCGGGCTGTTCCAAACACCGAAGCTCTGACCCGCGCTGCCATGAAACTGCAGGTTAATGGGGGATTTTGTTCCCTCTTTACCCACAGTAGTGGCCACGAATCCCGACAATGCAGCACCAACGGAGCGGTCGATATTGCCAATCTCGAAGCGAGCGGATATTGACTCGCCTTGCTCAACGGCGTCTTTGCATTTGGCTAAGATCTCTTGGTTTAGCTTACCGATATCTGAGGTCGGGTTGAGCTCTTTCCAGGTAACAGCGCTGCCCTCAGGGACCTCAGGTGTGTACAAGATGGCGCTTAAGTCGAGACCATTTTGCTTAGGAGTGTCACCGCTCAGTGCATATAACCAGTCGCTACGACCCACGAGTTGTTCAAACTCGGTGACGCCTAAGGCCGCCATCTCTTCGCGAATTTCTCTGGCAACGAACTCAAAATAGGTCATCACACGCTCGGGAAGGCCATGATAATGCTCGTTTCTGAGTTGCTTATTCTGGGTTGCTATGCCTGTTGCACAATTGTTGAGGTGACAAATACGCAGGTATTTACATCCCAGGGCTATCATAGGCACAGTACCGAAACCGAAGCTTTCCGCTCCTAATAAGGCTGCCTTGATGACGTCTCTGCCCGACTTTAAGCCCCCATCGACCTGAAGGCGGATCTTATGACGCAAGCCGTTCTTCACCAGAGACTGATGCACTTCGGCAAGTCCTAGTTCCCACGGGCTGCCCGCATATTTAACTGAGGTTATTGGGCTGGCACCGGTACCGCCATCGTAACCTGAGATGGTGATCATATCGGCGTAAGCCTTGGCCACGCCAGTGGCTATGGTGCCAACACCAGGCTCTGAAACCAACTTAACCGAGATCAGCGCCGTAGGATTAATCTGTTTAAGATCGAAAATTAGCTGGGCTAAGTCTTCAATCGAGTAAATATCATGATGCGGTGGTGGCGATATTAATGTCACTCCGGGTTTGGCATTACGCAGACCCGCGATCTCAACACTCACCTTATCACCGGGTAGCTGACCGCCTTCACCGGGTTTTGCCCCTTGGGCTACCTTGATCTGTAACACTTCGGCATTAACCAAATAATGGGCGGTGACACCGAAGCGCCCCGACGCTATTTGCTTGATCTTGGAGTTACCTTCGGTGTTGAAGCGGCGTGGATCTTCTCCGCCTTCACCCGAGTTAGAACGACCGCCGAGTCGATTCATCGCTACGGCGAGCGCTTCGTGTGCCTCAGGGCTGAGTGCGCCAATGCTCATGGCCGCACTGTCAAATCTTGTATATAAGTTAGTGGCCGACTCGACACTGTCTAATGCCACCGCTGGCAGCTCTCCCTTAACTTCGATGAGATCTCTCAGTGTCGCTACCGGACGCTTGTCTACTAGCTCAGTGAAGCGCTTATAAGTGGGGTAATCTTTGTCTTTCAAGCAAGCCTGAAGCGTGTTGACTACATCCGGGTTGAAGCTGTGATACTCGCCCCTTCGACATACTTCAATAATCCACCTTGGCTGAGTGGTTGGTGTGCCTGGAAAGCAACTTTATGAAGCTTGACCTGATCTTGCTCAAGTAGGTCAAAGCTGGCCCTTCGATACGGCTAATCACCCCATTGAAACAGAGGTTAACAACATCGCTTGCCAGGCCTATGGCCTCAAATTGTTGACTACAACGGTATGAAGCCACTGTGCTGATGCCCATTTTCGACATGATCTTTCTCAGACCTTTATCGATACCCTGGCGGAAATTGAGCATCAATCTACGTGTGTCGGCAATATCGCTCTTCTTCGCTAGTGCGCAGATAGATTCATAGGCCAGATAGGGGTAGATGGCTGTGGCACCGAATCCGAGCAGCACGGCAAAATGATGCGGGTCTCTCGTCGTCGCTGTTTCAACCACGATATTGGTGTCACAACGTAGACTCTTGTTGACGAGTACATACTGTATGGCTCCTACGGCCATGGCAGCTGGAATAACCTGTTTAGACTTGTCGGTGGCTCTGTCGGATAAGATGAGTAGAGTGGTCCCTGTTCTGGCCAGTCTCTCGGATTCGTCACAGACTCGAGTGATGGCTTTCTCTAATCCTTCACTCAAGTCATAGTTTAGATCTATGGTGTTGGCACGATAATACATAGAGTCCAAGGCCATGAGCTGATTGAAATCACTGTAAAGTAAAACTGGTGAGTTAAACATGACACGATAGGCATGCCCCGTGGTCTCATTAAATAAGTTCTGCTCCCTGCCGACGCATGTGGTGAGAGACATCACGTGCTTTTCTCTCAATGGATCGATCGGAGGGTTAGTAACTTGGGCGAATTTTTGTCTGAAATAGTCGTATATAGTACGAGATTTCTTCGACAGCACGGCCATTGGCGTATCGTCACCCATAGAACCCGTGGCCTCTTCTCCTTTCTGTGCGAGTACCCAGATGACATCTTGCAACTCTTCCCGAGAATAGCCAAATTGCTTGTGGTATTGCAGCAGTTGATCATCGCTAAACTCACTCACTCCCTGTGCCTCATTGGGCAAATCTTCGGCAGGCGTTAGGGTCCGACTGTTTTTAGCCATCCATTCTTTGTATGGGTGGCGACGTTTAAGGTCGTTATCTATCTCGAATGAAGAATACAGCTGACCATTAAGTGTATCTAGCACCAGTAGCTCGCCAGGGCCGACTCGACCTTTTTCGACGACTTCGTCTGGAGCGTAGTCCCATATTCCGACCTCGGAGGCCAGAGTGAGTATTCTATCTTTGGTTATCACATAGCGTGATGGACGCAGGCCATTGCGATCGACCGCACAGGCCACATGTCTGCCGTTTGTCATCACTATCCCTGCTGGACCATCCCAAGGCTCCATATGCATGGAATTGAAGTCGTAGAAGGCTTTGAGCTCTTCATCCATTTCAGGGTTACTTTGCCATGCTGGTGGGATCAACAGGCGCATGGCTCTATATAGGTCCATACCGCCAGCGAGTAACATTTCGAGCATGTTATCCAGGGAAGATGAGTCTGATCCCGTTTCATTGACGAAAGGGGCCGCTTGCTGAAGATCAGGTAAGAGAGGCGCATTGAACTTGTAGGCACGTGCACGTGCCCATTGACGGTTACAGGTTATGGTATTGATTTCACCGTTATGGGCCAGGTATCTAAAAGGCTGAGCCAACGGCCATTTAGGTGAAGTATTAGTGGAAAATCTCTGGTGGAATAGACAGATAGAGCTTTGGAGGCGGATATCGGCTAAGTCGAGATAAAATTCGGGTAGATCCGCGGGCATCATCAAGCCTTTATAGACGATAACTTGACCGGAGAGGCTGGCAACATAAAATTCATCATCGTGAGTCAGTTGCTGCTCTAGGCGGCGTCTGGCCATATAAAGACGACGTTCTAAATCCTTCTCCCGCCAACCAATGGGAGAGTTAATCAATGCCTGGTAAATTTGTGGCTGACTCGTCTTACCGATAGGCCCTAACACCTCAGGGTTGACGGGGACTTTTCTCCAACCGGCAACACTTAAGGTTTCTTTTTCTAGCTCGCGCTCAAGAAGCTGTTGGGCTTGCTGGGCTAATTTGTCATCTTGATTGAGGAAGAACATGCCTACCGCAAATTTACGGCTCAGATGCCAATCATTTTCTGCGGCAACGGCTTCAAAAAACTTAACGGGCATTTGCATGAGTAACCCACAGCCATCACCAGTACGACCGTCAGATGCAACACCACCACGGTGTTTCATGCGATCCAACCCCTGGATTGCTGTTCTTACTATTCGGTGGCTGGGTTCACCGTCCATTTGGGCTATTAGGCCAAAACCACAATTGTCTCGCTCAAAACTGGGGTGATATAAGCTCATACACGACTCCATAAACTATAACTAAAATACTACTCGGGGAAATTCTTGTTATATATATGCACCCGAACCATTCAAATTAACCCTTGATAGTGCAAAGGTCAAACCAAATTATTGCATAAAATATGGTTGTTAACGCCTGTTAGATACAGGTTTAATAATGCGTTTACGTTTACGTTAACTGTTAAAGTTGCTGTATAACGTTATGAATAAAAAGAATTTTAGCTTTGTGTTGAATGTTAATTTACTAAGTGGTAACAAACTGAAGTTCACATATTATTTTATTAAAAGTGATTTTTTTTGCATCTGCAATGAATTATTCTTGAATCTTACGTGTGATTATTTATGCATGGCTAGTGATTTAAGTAACACTGTTTAGCCTGGTTTTGATCTGGATCTCATTAATCTGAGCCGAATTGAACGCCTGAGAGTAAAACTTTCGACTGTCAAGAGTTTGATATAACGCGATGTTTGCGATGGGAGGATGGATTAAAATATTGTGATTGTTTTCCTAGATAATTAGAGTAAAGAGTGGGACTGGATCATTACGTCAATACCTTTGGTGTTGCTTGCAAGAAGCAATATGGTGAAAAGCTTAAAAAATTAACCATAGATGCGAAATTTACTTGCCCTAATCGGGATGGCACCTTAGGCAAAGGCGGATGTACCTATTGTAATGTGGCTTCTTTTAGCTTTGAACATGGCACTGAGCTCTCCATACAGGAGCAACTCAAGCTAGGCCGTGAAAGGGCTAGGGGGAAAGCTTCGAAATATATCGCTTACTTTCAAGCTTATACCAGTACATATGATGAGTATCGAGTCCTGAAAGCTAAGTATGATGAAGCCATCAGGGATCCCGATATTGTGGGGCTTTGCGTAGGTACTCGACCAGATTGCGTGTCTGATGAAGTCATAGATTTACTCCTGGGTTATCAAAACCAAGGAATAGAGGTCTGGCTCGAACTCGGTTTGCAGTCGGCGAATGATAAGACCCTTAAGCGGATCAACAGAGGGCACACATATAATGACTACCGCGATACCGTACTAAGAGCCAGGGCAAAAGGGCTTAAAGTTTGCACCCACCTTATTCTTGGGCTACCCGGTGAAAGTCATCAAGACTACTTATCTTCTCTCGAAGCAGTGCTCAGTGCCGGCGTCGATGGCCTTAAATTACACCCTCTACATATTGTCGAAGGCAGTACTATGGCCAAAGCATGGCGAAATGATCGCATGTCACTGCTAACCATGGAAAAATATGCCTATAGTGTCGGAGAATTGATCCGGTATACACCCAAAAATATTATATTTCACCGTGTTACTGCTTACGCTAAGAAACCCATGTTATTAGCCCCTGACTGGTGTGCATTTCGTTGGGATGGCTTGGTCGCGATTGTGAATGATTTGAAAGCCAAGGGAGAGCAAGGGAGTTATTTGAATTTTAAGATAAACTCGTTCTAGAGCCAAAGATATTGCAGTTAAATAACAGATTCAATTAATAAACAGTTAATGAATGGTTAAAAAGTATCAGTTTTTACTGACATATCACTCAATTAGTTGCACCAGCAATTATAGCGGGTATTATGTGGTAAATAGTCTTTAATATAGTCAAAATTTTTGAGAGGTGCCTGAAGATGGCAACAGCTGAAATAGAATCAATTTTGGATCTTAATACACTAGAACAATACTGTAGCGCTATCGGTGCAGGTACCTTATTGAAAAGTGTCGTGTTATTTGAGCAACTAATGCCAGAGTATGTGGGCAACCTGGTTAATGCCAAAGAAGCGCAAGATAAAGATACATTATGCTCTGAAGCTCATAAATTTAAAGGGGCTGCGGGTTCTGTCGGTCTAAAGCGAATACAGCAATTTGCTCAGTTACTCCAGCACGGCGAAGAGGCTGCCTGGGCTACTGAACATGATGTCTGGTTACAAGCCATCGTCGATCATGCTAGCCAAGATTTGGCCGAGCTTAAGCAATACTTAGAATCTAAAGCTTAATTATTAAATAAGAATTCCTACCTCTTGCTAAAGCATGGGGTAAAGAAAGCCCCGATGACCCAAGATACAGCTTGGGTCATCGGGGCTTTTTATTTGTTCAGTTCAAACTACACAAGGCTCTTGATGAGTTATTGAGTGTATTCAGGCTTGCTCTTTAACGATGCAAGGCTTCAATGTTGCGAGTTCAAATCTATCACGACCTAAGCTTTTAGCTTGATACAGGGCTTTATCCGCTAAGCTCAATAGCTTCGTTTCTTCAAAATCTGTCTGGTGCGAAACGCAGGCTACACCTTGGCTTATGGTGACACCTATATTGCCCCTGGGCGTTAGAATGGGCTTGCTGCTTATGGCTATGCTGAGCTGATGGGCAACATGTGCCGCTCCCTGTATATGGGTATTAGGCATTAAGATAACGAACTCTTCACCACCATATCGACAGATGGCATCACATATTGGCCAATTTTTAATGGGTTAAGTAGATTTTGTTCACATATTAGAGGTGAAGCTTAGTCGCTTTACTTGGCCTATGTGGTAAAGTTAAATTGAATTTTTGGATAAATATTGTTGTTGGTAATCGATTTTATGAAACATTTACCCAGTTTGAAAAACCTATTCTATTTGGTTAATTTGCATCAAGAACAGAATTTCAATAGAGCTGCGAAGGTGTGTCATGTCAGCCAATCAACGCTTTCGAGTGGTATTCAAAATTTAGAAGAACAACTCGGTCATCAGTTGATTGAGCGTGATCATAAGTCATTTATCTTCACAGCCATTGGAGAGGAAGTCGTTCAGCGTTCGAGGAAATTACTGACCGATGTGGACGATCTGGTAGAACTTGTGAAACACCAGGGCGAGCCTATGACCGGAGATATCCGACTCGGGTGTATTCCAACCATAGCGCCCTTCTTGTTGAGTAAGGTGGTTAAGCATTGCCAGAGTACCTATGCTGATTTAACGTTATTCTTGAAAGAGGATACCACAGAGCGTTTATTGGATGCCTTGGGAAAGGGCGAGTTAGACCTGTTACTGCTGGCTCTACCTGTGGATACCAGTGGTTTTCATAGTATGAAGGTGGGGATAGATCCGTTTAAGCTTGTTGTTCACGAGGAGCTGACGGATGTCATACATGAACCCCTGGATTATGAATCTCTGCCCGATCAAAGCATTTTTTTGCTACAGGCTGAGCACTGTATTACCGGTCATGCCGTGAGCGCCTGTGAGCTTGCTAATAGTGCTAAGGTCAATCCGTTCGCCGCAACGAGTCTGCATACCTTAGTGCAGATGGTGAACAGTAAGCTTGGAACGACTTTTCTGCCTCAGATGGCAATCGATGCCGGGATATTAAATGATACTGAATTGAGAGTGATGCAGCCTCCGGGTGAAGCCCCATACAGAGAGATTGGTCTGGTTTGGCGTCAGACATCGAGTCGAATATTAACCTTTAGAACCTTGGGCTTGGCGATTCAAAATATATTAGAACAGAAAGATAACTAAACTATATCGCCATCTGGCAGGATTGCTTGATGGCGCTACTCTTGTTTATCCTTAAGCTTTATCGGATTTAGGTACGACGCTGAATACTTCTGTCGAGTGCTGTTTACCTTTGAGTTTGATGGGTCCTAAGCTGTTAATCTCATATTGGCTGGAATCCATATCTACTCGGGACGCGAGAGAGCCCGATATCAACATTCTTTGCCCTAAAGGATTACATTGATCTTGTAGTCTGGCCAGAGTATTTAATACATCACTGAAGAAACTTATCTCTTGCTTCTGTACGCCAACCACAGCAGCCACAACCTGACCACAATGAGCCGCAGCCTTAAATTTAGGCACGAATCCATATTGCTCTTCAAAATATTGTCGTTGCCATTTAAGCTGCTGGCTGAATTCATAGTAGATATTAAAGCTACGGTCTTTCTGAACTCCGTATTCTAAGGGCCAATGGATCAGGACTGCATCGCCCATATATCGGTAAATCTCGGCTTCATTGTTAACTACTGTGTCAGAAAGTAAGCTAAAGCTATCTTGAATCAAGCGGCTAAAACGATAGTCACCTAAAGACTCGGCATGAGTCGTTGAGGCAACCATGTCTAAATAAAGAAATAATCTCTGTTCATATCTGGGTTTATGGTATTTACCCAGGCCAATATTAAGCAATACTCTGGGGCCGACCAGAAGTGCCATCTGTTCGATAAAGGCTAAACTGACTCTGACGACAACGAGATAGACGATTAACGCTTGGAACGATGGGCTGTAAAGAATATGTGCAGTCAACATCTGCCTCAATGTCGACATATGGTTTTCTATGGCCCACATGTTCAAAAATTGGGTCATATAAGCAAGTGTCGTCGCACCAAGCAGCAGGAACAGGCCTTTAAAAATAACAGAGAATATGTATGGCAGTCTGTTGATTGCACTGAAGTCGGCAATCAGGTTCGACATCCAATGTAGGCTACCGAATATGATCCCCATATAAATAGCGAGTGTGGCGAGATCTGCAGTTCCTATCGCCCATTGAGGAAGGTCCGGAGCTTGGGCATACCTGAAAAACACAAAGGCCGCCATGGCTATTCCCCAGGCGGAAATCGCAAAAATAAGTTTTTTTGCTTGTATACGTGCTCTCACGGTATTTGAATGTTCCTAACGTAGGTCTATTGGTTCAGGAGGCGCTAGTCTATAGAAAATGACCCTATGATTTCCAGTAGTATTTGTGATCTTGGTCAAATGAAGATGATATCGGTTGATATTCAGTTAAAAAAACGCGAAAGGATCGATTGTGTGAAGGGAATTTTAAGATAAAAGCCTCTAGGGTTGGTCAATCTCTTTGACCCGTCTTTACCGATACTCTGGGTTACTGAGCGACTATTTGCTCCCTTTGGCCTAAGTTGTAGTACTTCGCCATGTCTGGCGGTGAGCTGTTGTACCTGTCCCATGGCAATGAACTCCATTATCTCTTCCCAATCTTGCTTCAGCAGGGTGAGTTCATCTGGTGTTGGAGACCATAAAATGGGAGTACCTATCTGTCTTTGGGCTACCGGAATGTTACGGCTTCCTTGTACGGGAACCCAGAGCACTGTCTGCAACTTATGATAGACAATACTTTTTTCCCAAGTCAGGCCTTGTATACCGACCAAGGGGGCAACAGTCACATAAGTGGTCTCTATCGGTTTACCCTTGTCATCGATGGGGATCGTTTTTAACTCTACACCTAGATGCAGAAAATCCTGCTCCGGTCTTGAACCTGCAAGTGCCCCGAGTTCATATTCGATCAGCTGACCCACCCAGCCCTTATCTCTTTTAAGATCGGTTGGAGTCGTGAATCCGTGAGAATCGGCAACTTGGCCTAGAGTCAGGCCAGCCATGCTGTTGGCTCGTTGCATCAGTTCTTCTATAGTTTGGGGGGAAGGAGGCGTTGTTTTCATTTAAAGGATTTTACCTAAGATATTAGATAATACCAGTTAGTTTAAATATCTGGTCATTAAATGTACCACTTGGGAGGTGTTAATAACTATTGTTCACCACCTTCACTTAAGTCACTAAAAAAAATGATATATTTCCCCGTGTTGACCGACGTAGTCAATCAATTTGAAGATTACATTATTCTTGCCCCTACTTTTCCAACATACTTATCCACAGATTCATTGGATAACTCAATTTTTTAGTCAACCAAGTCGGAGAATACTGCTTGCCAAACAATAAATTCATCTATTTTTCTCCATAATGAGCCGACTTTTACCATGGCCTGTGAATAAACTAATAAAATGTTCCTATGAGTTATTCAAAAACCTACTATGGTTAAAAAATAGACCGTTAAGGGGCTTGTATAGAGTTGGTTAGATTTTTTTGTGTTTAAGTGATTGATAGTTTTGTTTAAATTGCCTTTTGGTTAAATGGTAATACACATTTCAACCTGCTTTTTTTTTGACTGTTTAAGGCCTATATATAAGTTAAGAACAGAGATATCCACAGAATTTGTGGATATCATTGCTATTGGTTATCGGTTTCTGTTGATAAAAGTGGTTATTTAGCTTTTTTATCCAAAGTTAATCTGCTACATGTCATTTGCCGCAGCCTCGGCTTTGTGAAACAATCGTGAGATTGAAATTGTAAAATACGGAGTCCATGTGATTGATAGTGACGGCTTTCGCGCAAATGTGGGCATCATTATCTGTAATCGCTTTGGGCAGGTAATGTGGGCCAGAAGGTTTGGCCAACATTCCTGGCAATTTCCTCAAGGGGGAGTTGATGAAGGTGAAACTCCTGAAGAGGCGATGTATAGAGAGCTTTATGAAGAAGTGGGGTTAAAACCTGAACATGTTCAGATTTTAACGTCGACTCGCTCCTGGTTGCGTTACAGATTACCTAAACGTTTGATTCGACAAGATAGCAAACCTGTCTGCATTGGGCAGAAACAAAAGTGGTTTTTACTCCAGTTGAAAAGTGGTGAGAGTGCAATCAATCTCAATGCTTGTGGTCACCCCGAGTTCGATGACTGGCGTTGGGTGAGTTACTGGTACCCCGTTAGGCAAGTCGTGTCCTTTAAGCGGGATGTATATAGAAAAGCGATGAAGGAATTTGCGCCGACGGCACTGCCGTTTCAATCGCGAGAATCTCATTACGGTAATAATCACAGTAATAAAAGAAGAAACAGGCGGCGTTAACGCTTGTATAAACAATCTGGCCTTAAGCCTTAAATAGAATAGAAAATAATTGAGTTGTGTAATAGGGAGTGACTAATTGCTTAAGATGCTAAGAGATATCACACAAGCGGTGGCAGCGGCGCAAGATCTCCACTCAGCTTTAGATATGCTCGTTTCTCGTACTAAAACCGCGATGACAACTCAGTGCTGTTCTATATATCTGTTAGAGGATGAGCAACTGGTGCTCTCTGCAACAGATGGCTTATTGCAAAGTGCTGTAGGCCAAGTGAAAATGTCACTCTCAGAAGGTTTGGTTGGCCTGGTTGCCGAGCGAGAAGAGCCGATTAATCTAGCCGATGCACAGCAGCATCCTAGATTTAAGCAGTTTGAAGAAGCCGAGGAGGCAAGCTTTCGGGCATTCCTCGCAGCCCCTATCATCTATCAGAAACGAATTTTAGGTGTTTTGGTGGTTCAGCAAGCCGATACCCGTCTGTTCAGTGAGGGGGAAGAAGCGTTCTTAATGACATTGGCGGCTCAGCTCGCTATGGCGATAAGAAACCTGCGAAAGAAAGCCGAAGCACCAGACCTATTGCACTTTACGGGAACTTCTGCAGCAAACGGCATTGCTATAGCACATGCTTTGGTCATAGGCGGTCAGATAGAATTAGCCCAGCCTGAAGTAAAAGTGACCGACAGCAAGGCTGAAGTGGTTCGTTTGAACATTGCCATAGAAGCGTGTAAAGACACGCTTTCATCCTTGTCTCAGCGCTTCGAGCAAGAAGAAGATCATGAAGTTGTCTCTATATTTTCGGCTTTGCAGTTACTGCTCGATAACGCCAGTCTGGGTGGCGAATATATCAAGGAGGTAGGAGAGGGCTGGAGCGCCGTTTCCGCTGTGAGTCGGGTCTCTTTGCGTTATATAGAAGAGTTTACCCAAATGAAAGATCTCTATCTTAAGGAGCGAGCCGGAGATATTCGTGATCTTGGTCTACGGGTACTACGTCTGCTTATTGAGCCTGAAAGAATGGGTTTCGAGCCCGATGTGCCGGTGATATTAGTCACTAAAGAAGCCGATGCGACCATGTTAGCCGAGTTCCCGCGTCACAAGTTGGTCGGCATAGTGACAGAGCAGGGCGGTGTTAATTCCCATGCCGCGATTTTAGCTCGTGCATTAGGGGTCCCTGCCATCATAGGCGTAGAAGGGGTACTCACCGCAGGTATCGATAAGAAGTTATTGATCATCAATGCTAACCGAGGACAACTACTGGTTTCACCGGCCCCCGCTCTTATCGCCGAATACAGAAATCTGATCTCGGCTGAAAAAGCTTTACAGAACAGATATGCTCAAGAATTAAACCTGCCAGCTGAAACCATAGATGGTAAACGAATACATCTCTATCTAAATGCGGGTCTACTGAGCAGCTTAGAGTCTGAGATTGCAGAAGGATCTGACGGCGTCGGTTTATACAGAACCGAAATTCCGTTTATGTTGCACCAAAGGTTTCCCAGTGAATCCGAGCAGGTGAAAGTATATCGTCAGGTGCTTGAAATCGCATGCGGTAAGCCTGTCGTGATGAGGACACTCGATGTTGGCGGAGATAAGCCGTTAGCCTATTTTCCTATCAATGAGGAAAACCCATTTTTGGGCTGGCGGGGAATAAGATTATCTTTGGATCATCCCGAGCTTTTCTTAGTACAACTCAGAGCCATGATTCAAGCGGGAGCCGATAGTGACCAGTTACATATTCTCTTGCCCATGGTCAGTAGTTTAGATGAAATAGATCAGGCTATCACTTATCTGGAACAGGCGTACTTTGAGTTAAAAAGTGATCTGGGCAAAGATATTTTTAGACCTAAAATCGGCATCATGATTGAAGTTCCTGCCTTATTGTATCAACTGGCTGAAGTGGCCAGAAGGGTTGATTTTGTCTCTGTTGGCTCTAACGACCTGACTCAATATATGTTGGCTGTAGATAGAAATAACCCTAGGGTGAGCACTCTCTATGATTGTTATCACCCGGGGATCCTCAGGGCTCTGAAGCGGGCCAGATTCGATTGTTGGCAGTACCATCTTCCTGTGAGTGTTTGCGGTGAACTGGCGGGTGAGCCTATCGGAGTCATACTGCTGGTGGCTATGGGTTATGATCAGCTGAGTATGAATCAGGGCAGCCTGGCTCGGATTAACTATCTGCTGCGCCGTGTGTCTCATTCCGATCTGAGCGAGTTACTCGAGATGGCTTTGACGCTGAGTAGTGGTCAAGAGGTGAGGGAGTTGGTGAGAGAGTACTTTGAGTCCAGAGAGCTTGGCGCCATCCTTAACTAATGGATAGTCTATTGTTGCTTTTCTTAAGCTGTCTGCTTCTTGGTGGTGTGATAGGTTTCATGGCGGGTTTGTTAGGCATAGGTGGTGGCATAGTTGCCGTTCCTGTACTCCTGTATCTGTTGCCATCGGTTGGTTTCGATGGGGCCGTTCTTCCCCATGTTGCCATCGCGACCTCCTTAGCCGCCATTATCTTAACCTCCATGTCTTCGGCTCTCGCTCATCACAAGCAAGGTAATATTCCCTGGCCTCTGCTTAAGTCTGTATTGCCTGGACTCATTTTGGGCTCCTTAAGCGCAGGCTTTATTTCAAGTTACCTTAGCGCCAATCTATTGCAGACAAGTTTCGCCGTGTTTGTGATCTGTATGGCTGCTCAGATGATTTTTCCCTATCGAGTGAGCCTTGTTGACAAACAGATGCCTTCGATGCCGATATTATTTGCTGTATCGGCCGTTATTGCTATTATCGCGGCATTGATGGGGATCGGCGGTGGGGTTTTACTTATCCCCTTCCTGAGTTGGTGTGGATTACAGATGAGAAATGCCATAGGCTTCTCCTCCGCATCCGGGGTGTTTATCGCGCTCTTTGGCAGTGTCAGTTACGTACTTTCGGGCTGGAACGTGTCGGGTTTGCCGGAGTGGACCTTAGGTTATGTGTATCTGCCAGCCCTATTAGGTATCGTGATGATATCAGTCTTGATCGCTCCCTTAGGTGTGAAAGCGGCGAGCATCTGGCCGACTAAGATATTGAGGAGGATTTTTGCGCTCCTGCTAGTCGTGGTCGGATTGAAGCTAGCAATAGTTTGAGTTTAGCTTAGATATCACCGAGTAATACTCACAAGTCGTGGGGTGTTTTATCGGGGTGTTTAGTACCGATAATAAATTTTTTAGTGTGCCAGATTAAGGTCAATCGCAATGAAACAATATTTAGAACTTTGTAATCGGATCATCGATGAAGGCACCTGGATCGAAAATGAACGTACCGGTAAAAGGTGTCTCACTGTCATCAATGCCGATCTTGTTTATAACGTAGAGAAGAATGAGTTCCCTTTAATTACTACCCGTAAAAGTTTTTGGAAAGCGGCGATCGCCGAGATGCTGGGGTATATTCGTGGCTTTGATAATGCTGCCGACTTTCGTAAACTGGGTGCTAAGACCTGGGATGCTAATGCCAATGAGAACTTGGCCTGGTTGAATAATCCTCATCGTAAAGGAGAGGATGACATGGGTCGTGTATATGGCGTTCAGGGAAGGGCGTGGAGTAAACCTGATGGTGGCAGCATAGATCAGCTGAAGAAAATTGTCGATAACCTCAAGAAAGGGGTCGATGATCGCGGAGAGATCCTCAGTTTCTATAATCCTGGTGAATTTCATATGGGTTGTTTACGCCCGTGTATGCACACCCATAATTTTTCCCTGTTAGGGGACACATTATATCTCAATAGTTTTCAGCGTTCTTGTGATGTGCCTCTGGGATTGAATTTTAATCAGGTTCAGGTGTTCACTCTTCTGGTATTAATTGCGCAAATTACCGGTAAAAAACCGGGCCAGGCTTACCATAAAATTGTCAATGCTCACATTTATGAAGATCAATTGGATCTGATGCGCGATGTACAGTTGAAAAGAGAGCCCTTCGGGCCAGCTTCCTTGTCTATCAATCCAGACATCAAATCCCTCGAAGATCTTGAGACCTGGGTGACCATGGATGACTTCGAAGTATCAAATTATCAACACCATGATGCCATCAAGTACCCTTTCTCAGTGTAATAGGCCGCTTGGCTTAATTTAGTCTTAATTCACTGAATTTTCAGAGTTAACGAGTGTAGATTCATCCTCTGTTCTGTACTCGTTATACGTTTTCTATGCATAAATCCTCAGCATATTCTTGCGCTGATGCAGATGTCATTAGCATCACTACATTGTTTCTCTTGTGTATTTTTTAACGCCGATTAATTGCACTCTTGATAACTAGTCATTCACTGGTTACACTCGAAAGCTCGGAATTTCCGATGTATATAGCAGATGGAAGCGAATATTCAATGTAAATGTATTCGGCTACACTCAAGTCATTAAGTTTTATTGGAGCGTATTATGGAAAAGGCGATAAAGAATTTTTTAAGCCAAGAATCGGCGGGTGGGATCCTGCTCATGGTAGCGGTTTTGCTGGCCATGCTGATGGCAAACTCGCCTCTGTCTGGTATATATCAAGGTTTTTTAGATACCGAGATGCAGATCAGAGTCGGTAGCCTGGATATTGATAAGACGCTGATACATTGGATTAATGATGGCTTGATGGCGATCTTCTTCATGTTGATTGGCTTAGAAGTCAAACGCGAGTTGCTCGAAGGGGCCCTCTCGAGCAGGGCGCAGGCATCTCTGCCAACGTTCGCCGCTATTGGTGGTATGGCCTTTCCAGCCGGTGTTTATCTGCTATTTAACTATGGCGACCCTATCACTCAAGCCGGTTGGGCGATTCCTGCCGCGACAGATATCGCTTTTGCATTGGGGATCATGGCGCTATTAGGCAGCCGAGTCCCTGTGGCGTTGAAAGTTTTCCTACTCGCGTTAGCGATTATCGATGACCTGGGTGTTGTGGTGATTATTGCACTCTTCTATAGCACTGACTTGTCTATGGTGAGTTTGGTGGTTGCTGCTATCGCGATATTAGGTTTAATCGGTTTAAATCAACGAGGGGTCACAGCTTTAGGCCCATATGGAGTCCTGGGTATGATCCTCTGGATAGCCGTACTAAAGTCAGGTGTACACGCGACACTGGCGGGTGTGATCATCGCTTTCTGTATCCCGCTCAGGGCGAAAGATGGCAGCTCTCCATCCGAGAGTCTGGAGCATAGCCTACACCCTTGGAGTACCTTCATCATCTTGCCAATCTTTGCCTTCGCCAATGCGGGTGTAAATTTAGGTGGGATGAGTTTAGATGCGCTATTTTCTCCGGTGCCAGTAGGTATTGCCTTAGGCCTGCTGTTAGGTAAGCCTCTGGGTGTCCTGTTTTTCAGCTATATTGCGGTAAAGCTTAAATGGGCTGTTCTTCCTGAAGGTATGGGCTGGAGACATATTGCCCCAGTTGCCGTGATGTGTGGTATCGGTTTTACCATGTCTATGTTTATCTCATCTCTGGCATTTGTAGGAGAGGGGGCCGCTTATGGTGATTTTGCCAGGTTGGGCATCTTAGTCGGGTCACTGCTGTCTGCTGTCATAGGTTATTTCTGGTTAGATAAAGTGTTACCCAAAACAGCAGCGAATAACGCTAAATAATAAGATAATTGGTTATGGAGAACACATTATGAGAGTCATCTTTCTAGCATCTGTACTTAGTCTAGGTTTCGCAGCTACAGCTCAGGCCGAGCAATTACAGGCCTGTAACCAGGATATCGCGAGTGTTACATGTCAGCACTATCTCGAAGGCGTCGTCGATGGCGCCATGATGTATAAGCCTAATGCAACCGGGGCGCGTCTTGAAACTGATAGCTACGAGTCCAGGGCACTCAAATATAGAAGCGGTAAACGCTTTCAAGAGGCTAACCGTACTTATTGTGAGAGCCGTATTCCGGATAGACATGTGTTAGTCAATGGACTAGCAGAAGCCTTCTCCGCCGGAACGATTCAGAATGTCGAGTCACTGAAGACCGTGATGTATAGCCTGATGGATTGTCAGAGACTCAAGTAAGTATATTTGGAGTAATCACTATTAACGGGTCCGACTTCGGGTTAGATGATATATGTCACATCTGAACTATAACCATCTCTACTATTTTTGGATGGTACATAAAAAGGGTTCGGTAGCTAAGGCTGCCGAGGCTTTGTGCCTCGCGCCGCAAACTGTGACGGGGCAGATAAGGGTTCTGGAAACACGTTTTAAGGGGAGTCTATTTAAACGAGTCGGTCGCTCCCTCGAGCCTACCGAGCTTGGAGAATTGGTATTTCGTTATGCCGATAAGATGTTTAGTCTTAGCTATGAGATGCTGGATCTACTCAACTACCAAAAAGATGAGAATATTCTGTTTGAGGTGGGCATTGCAGATGCCTTATCTAAAGCCTTGGCGAGTAGAGTCTTACTCTCTGTTGTACCCAGTGATGGCTCCATGCATCTGGCCTGCTTCGAGGCGACACACGAAAGCCTGATGACACGCTTAAGAGAGCATAAGCTGGATATGATCTTATCTGATTGTGCAGGTGAGTCGCTTAAATATCCTGAGATCTTATCTAAGAAATTAGGCGAGTGTGGCATAGCTTTCTTCTCCGCTGAGAAGTATGACAAGCCGTTTCCCGAGTGTTTAGAGCAAGGTAAGTTACTCATTCCTGGGAAGCGAACTTCCCTCGGCCAACAACTGCACCACTGGTTCGATGAAAATGGACTCAACGTCAATATTCTTGGCGAGTTCGATGACGCGGCCATGATGAAGGCCTTCGGATATTTCAAGCAGGGGATCTTCGTGGCTCCTTCTATCTACAAACAAGATATCTTGTCCCATGATATGCATCTGTTAGGTGAAACCACCGACATCAAAGAGGTATATCATGTGATGTTTGCCGAGCGTATGATCCAACATCCGGCGGTGAAACGCCTGTTAGAAACGGATTTCACCGATCTGTTTGAAGGCCGGGACGCCCAAGTTCAGCACTTGTTATAGCATGAGGTTGAACTTTAGCAAACTGGTTCTATCTGATTTATGGGATATCGATGTGGGATAGACGCACCTATTTTATATCCGAGTGGCAGCGGGTGATTTCATCGACTCAAGCCACAACTAAGGTTACACTAGCCCCATAACGAGATCTAGGAGCAAGATGCGTGTCTGAACCAATGAAAATATCGAGAGTGAGATGGGCATGCCGACGGGGGATGCTTGAATTGGACGTTATTTTCCAACCTTTTGTCGAGCGCTATTACGAGCAGTTATCGGTTAAAAACAAAGGGATTTTTGTCAGACTTCTCGAAGGCGAAGACCCTGAGTTATTTGCCTGGTTTATGGGTCATGAACAGTGTCCCGATCCTGAGTTGGCCGAAATGGTCGTACTTGTCCGTGGCAGACCAGCGGCTTAGCTTCAGACTAGCTTCATCCTTCGACCAGCGTCTCGCGTTGGTCGTCCTGGCGAGTGTTTGCTTATGCTCATTTCTCGCCTGGCCTTCTTTAGATAATCTTATCTACCTGATCATTAAATACTGCGCAGCCGGCTTTACTCTAGTGTTTTTTTCTTATCAGTTCTGGCTATTAACATATTGGCACTGTCGATTTAGCTTGAGTCGTGACGGCGAAGGTCAGATAGCTTTTTCGTGCAGGAATCATCTCGCTGCTGTGGATGAAATCGCGACGGAAAAATTCACCTTAGTCATGAGTCCCATCGTCACACCATTAGTGATCTTTTTTTATGTCCACACCCAAGATATGAATGTTGGGCACAGGCGTTTAGTGATCATTTGGGCGGATATGTTAGACGACACAAGTTATCGGCACTTGTGTCGTCTGCTTCTCACGGATCGCAGAAGCTAGCTATCAGGCTGAATTATGGTTGGAATTGGATTATCAGATTGCTCTGGATGATCTATGTTGTAGTGAAGACCGACGCTCTCTTTTCTCTCCATGGCGCAGCGTATGATAAGCTCAGCGACTTGCACTAAGTTTCTCAGTTCCAATAGATTATTACTCACTCTGAAGTTGCTGTAATATTCCTGGATCTCTTGCTGCAGCATGGCGCAGCGACGGCGGGCTCTCTCTAAGCGTTTGTCTGAGCGAACGATGCCGACGTAATCCCACATGAATAGACGCAGTTCATGCCAGTTATGGGCGATGACAACTTCCTCATCCGAGTTCGATACCTTACTTTCATCCCATGCAGGCAATGTTCCCGGCATAGGTATATTATGCAGTTGCCCTTCAATATCTTCACCGGCGGCCCTGGCGAAGACTAAGCATTCGAGCAAGGAGTTACTGGCTAGACGGTTGGCACCATGCAGGCCCGTGTATGCGACTTCGCCGATGGCATATAAGCCGTTAAGGTCGGTTTGTCCGCGAAGGTCTGTCATCACGCCGCCACAGGTATAGTGGGCGGCAGGTACGACCGGGATCGGGTCTGTGGTGATATCGATACCAAATTCCAAGCAACGCTTATGGATCGTTGGAAAGTGCTTAATGACAAAATCTGCCGGCTTATGGGTGATATCTAAATACACACAATCTGATCCTAGCCTCTTCATCTCAAAGTCTATGGCTCGTGCGACTATGTCTCTTGGTGCTAGCTCGGCACGTTCGTCAAAATCTGGCATAAAACGTGTGCCATCTGGGCGTCTAAGATAGGCGCCCTCACCTCGTAGTGCCTCTGTAAGTAGAAAGTTTCTGGCATCGGCATGATAAAGACAAGTAGGGTGAAACTGGTTGAATTCCATGTTGGCAATTCTGCAACCAGCGCGCCAGGCCATGGCAATACCGTCACCCGAAGCTATGTCAGGGTTTGAGGTATATTGATAAACTTTAGAGCTTCCACCAGTTGCCAGGGCGACAAATCTAGCCTTGATGGTCTCAACTTGCTCGACATCTCTATTCCAAACATAAGCCCCTAAGACTCGGTTCCCCGATAAGTTTAATTTGCGAGAAGTGATGAGATCGATGGCGTTGTAACGTTCTAATACCTGGATATTGGGATGGGACTTGGCCCTGTCCTGTAGCGTGACCTGGACCTCTTTTCCCGTGGCGTCGGCCGCATGCAGTATACGTCTGTGACTGTGTCCGCCTTCACGAGTTAAGTGATAGGGGGCATTAGCCGTATCACCGTCACTGGTTTCTTCCTTATCGAAAGCCACACCGCATTCGATTAACCACTCCATTGCGCCCTTGGCGTTTTCGGCGGTAAATTTAACGACGGCTTCATCGCAAAGCCCGGCGCCGGCGACCAAAGTATCGGCCACATGGGACTCTATGGTGTCATCTTTATCGAAGACTGACGCTATGCCACCTTGGGCATAGTAGGTCGAACCTTCACTCAGTGGACCTTTTGAGAGTAAGATAACTTTCGATTTTTCAGCAAGATGCAGTGCTAATGTTAAACCTGCAGCGCCGCTGCCGATAACCAAAACGTCAGATTGGTGTTCAACTACTTGTTTCATCAGGTATCATGGTAAGTTCTGTGAGGTTTAGCTATGGTAAACCAAGCGGGCTTTTTTGGAAAGATTGTTAGTTAACTGAAAATAAATTCATTTCGATGTTATTTTTTTAGAACTTTTTCGAAGTTCGTTAGTCTACATATGTGCATATGATTCGAGCGACTGAGAAATCAGCATTTTAGATTTAGGAGTAGTCGGCTCGAATGAGTGGACAAATAAGTGATCAACAACTAGTTGAGCGTGTTCAGCAGGGTGATAAAAATGCATTTAATCTCTTGGTACTCAAGTATCAGAACAAGGTAATGAACCTGATTGCACGTTATGTGCGAAATCAGGCCGACGTTGCCGATGTTGCTCAGGAAGCATTTATTAAAGCTTATCGAGCATTACCAAACTTTCGAGGCGAAAGTGCTTTTTATACCTGGTTGTACCGAATTGCGGTAAATACCGCCAAGAACCATCTGGTTGCTCAGGGGCGACGCGCTCCTGCAAATGATGTCGATGCAGAGGAAGCCGAATATTACGATGGTAGTGATGCGTTAAAGGAGTTTGCTTCTCCTGAACGTCTATTAATGGCCGATGATATTCAAAAAGTGGTTTTCGATGCGCTAGACTCATTACCAGAAGAATTAAAAATGGCTATCTCATTACGAGAGCTCGATGGTATGAGCTACGAGGAGATAGCGAATGTTATGGATTGCCCCGTAGGCACAGTAAGGTCTCGCATCTTCAGAGCCCGGGAAGCGATCGATAAAAAACTTCAGCCTTTGCTGGAAGAATAGTAGCCTTTTACTAATACAAGTATTCATGTGAGTACTAATACAGGTGATAAATGGATAAATTAGGTCAGGAATGGGTATCCGCTGCCGTCGATGGAGAAACCGACGAGCATGCATTGGCTGAATTGTCAGCCGATGAGGGTTCGCATCAGCAGTGGCGTGATTATCATATGATAGGCGACGCTATGCGTGGTGAGCTGCCTAAGTCAATTAACTTAGATCTCAGTGCCAGTATTGCAGATGCTATCGATAAAGAGCCAACAATTATAGCTCCGGTGCAGCGCGTCGATAGCAAAAAGCCAGAACTTGCCATAGGCGGATTCGCGAATGTGCTCCCTATGTTTAAGCAGTTTGGCCAATATGCCATCGCAGCCAGTGTCGCCTTAGTGGCAGTCGTCGGAGTACAAAATTACAGTCAACAGAGCGCCATAGATATATCGCCGTTACCTGTGCTTAATACTCGTCCACTGGTTGGTAGCGTGACTCCTGTGAGCCTACAAACAGGACCGGTACAAGCGAGCCAAAGCTTCTCTAACGTCCAGGTGATGGAGCAACGTCAACGCATCAATGCCTATATTCAAGATCATATGTTGCAACAAAGATTGAATAATGGCACTAAAATAGATGACAATGGCAAACTTGATTCGAACTCTGCGGATCAATAGTTTTCTAAGCTATATACGTTAAGGAGTTAGCTTGCGTCTTATTTTGTTGGCCCTGTTAGTTTTTAATTTCCCTGTGTATGCACAGGAAGATATGTCCGCTAAGGCTTGGCTCGAAAATATGAGTCAAGCCTTACGGGAACAAGAATTCAAGATGTCTCTGATCCAGCTACAAGCGGATCACATTCGTCCTTTAGTCTATATTCATGGCAAGATTGAAGATCAAGAAGTCGCCTTTCTAGAACACCTCAACGGCCCACCCAAAAATGCGGTAAGAGTTGGTAATACAGTGACTTTTATCGAGCATGATCAACCTGCCTATAGCGTAAGTGCTAGTCGCATTCAGGGGATACTACCACCGGCATTTGCAGCAGATATCTCTAAACTGGAATCTGGTTACCAATTCGTCTTGGGGGGCGTAGTCGTTTAGCGGGCCGCCCTGGCCAGTTGGTGCGCATCATTCCTAACGATGATTTTCGCTACGGTTATCAAGTCTGGTTGGATATGGAGTCTTACCTTCCTCTGCGCTATGACATGTTGACTCAAGATAAGCAGTTACTCGAGCAGATTTTAGTGGTCGAATTATTAGTATTAGATGAAGCTCCTGCTATCTTAACCGAAGCTTATAAACAGGAGTGGCCTGCAGTAGCCTCCCAGTCTAAACGTGATGCCGGTGATAACTGGACATTTAACTGGTTACCTGAGGGTTTTGAAATTTTGGTTAAAGACAGCCATAGACTCATGGGCAGTCATGAGGCGGTAGAGTATATTGCGCTCAGTGATGGTATGGCTAACATCTCTGTTTATGTCGCTCGCGCCGGGGACACTAAGATGCCCGAAGAGCTAGTGACTAGAAACGGCCTATCATTGGCGACGGAAGTCGTCGGTAATTTCGAAGTCGTGGCGGTTGGTAAGGTCCCGACAGAAACCTTAACTCGCGTCGCTAAGAGCATCAGTATTCAATAATGATGCGCCAACGGCATGGATACTTGTTTTATTTTTCTAAGGGTATTCTTCTATGATGGAAGAGATGGCGAAAGTCATACAGTGTGACGATAAAGGCTGGGTAACCGTAGAGGTTCAAGTTAAAAATGCCTGTAGCCATTGTGATAACAGTGACTCTTGTGGTACCTCAGCCGTGGCGTCTGCCTTCTCCCCTAAGGTGCAAGTATTCTCTATCCCGTCTGACAATCAATATGAACCGGGGCAACTTCTCAGGTTAGGTTTGCCCGAGAGTGTGATTCTTAAGGCGGCGGCCCTCATCTACTTGCTTCCCTTGCTTGGACTCTTTCTGGGTGCAGGCCTAGCGACGCTTATCTTGTCTCAATTTGAGGTGGAAGTCAGTGATCTGCAAGTGATTCCAGTTGCACTTATGGGCGCCTTCCTAGCTTGGCTATATGCCAGAAGAGCGGCAAAGAAGATGGAGCATACCAGTCAACCTGTCATCCTTGCCCATTTGGGCCATACACTATAATACCAATACCAATTGGTATTATATACTCATGGGTATTCGGTTTACTCCCCCTGTTTTTCACTGTCTTGATGACGATGAAGAGCGGTTTAGATTGGTATTGGGGAGCCGATCGGGTACAATTCCGCACTTTTAGATAATTCCAACTTTGAGTCAGTCATTTCGCATCATGAAGCACATTAGAAACTTTTCGATTATTGCCCATATTGATCATGGCAAATCAACACTCTCAGACCGCTTAATTCAGTTTTGTGGTGGTCTTTCAGATCGTGAGATGGCGTCCCAAGTATTGGACTCGATGGATATTGAGCGCGAGCGTGGTATTACCATCAAGGCTCAGAGTGTTACGCTAAATTATACGGCCAAAGACGGTGAGACCTATCAGTTAAACTTCATCGATACGCCGGGTCACGTGGATTTCTCCTATGAAGTCTCCCGTTCTCTGGCGGCCTGTGAAGGTGCTTTGCTGGTTGTTGATGCCGGACAAGGTGTAGAGGCTCAGACTCTGGCGAACTGTTACACGGCGCTCGAGATGGATATGGAGGTCGTACCTGTTCTGAACAAGATCGATCTGCCTCAAGCCGATCCTGAGCGTGTTGCTGAAGAGATCGAAGACATAGTCGGCATCGAAGCGGCCGATGCGGTGCGCTGTTCGGCAAAGACAGGTATAGGTATCGAGGACGTACTCGAAGTCATCGTAGCGCAAGTTCCTCCTCCTGAAGGAAATGAGGAGGGGCCATTGCAGGCCTTGATCATAGATTCCTGGTTCGATAGCTATTTGGGTGTCGTCTCCCTGGTTCGAGTCAAGCATGGTGTGCTCAAGAAGGGTGACAAATTTAAGGTCATGTCTACTGGCGTGAATCACACTGCTGATAGAGTGGGTATCTTTACTCCTAAGCAGACCGATACCAAAGAAATTAGAACCGGTGAAGTGGGCTACGTTATCGCAGGTATTAAGGAGATCCACGGCGCGCCCGTAGGTGATACTTTAACTCATGCTAAAAATGGCGCTACCGAGCCATTAAGCGGTTTTAAGAAGGTTAAACCTCAGGTTTATGCCGGTGTATTCCCTATCTCTACCGACGATTACGAGAGTTTCCGTGATGCGCTAAACAAGCTTAGCCTCAACGATGCATCCTTGTTCTTCGAGCCTGAGACCTCATCGGCTCTGGGTTTCGGTTTCCGTATCGGTTTCCTAGGCCTGCTACACATGGAGATCATTCAGGAACGTCTGGAGCGTGAGTATAATCTGGATCTGATCACCACGGCGCCAACCGTTGTGTATGAAATCATCAAGACAGATGGTGAGACCATTTATGTTGATAATCCATCTGATCTGCCGGCAATCAATAATATTACCGAGATGCGAGAGCCCATCGTCGAGACGAATATCTTGGTACCGAAAGAGTATCTGGGTAACGTCATCACCTTGTGTGTCGAGAAGCGTGGTATGCAGACTAATATGGTCTATCACGGCAATCAGGTCGCGATCACCTATGACATGCCGATGGCTGAAGTGGTGATGGACTTCTTCGATCGCCTTAAATCCACCAGTCGTGGTTATGCGTCTCTGGAGTATAACTTTACTCGCTTCGAGCCTGCCGACATGGTACGTCTCGACATCCTCATCAATGGTGACAGAGTCGATGCCTTGGCAATGATCATCCATAAGGGGCTCATTCGTCATAAAGGTCTGGCCCTGGTGAATAAGATGAAAGAGCTTATTCCCAGACAGATGTTCGATATCGCCGTTCAGGCCGCAGTGGGGACTCAAGTCATTGCACGCTCTTCGATTAAGGCCATGCGTAAAGATGTGACCGCCAAGTGTTATGGCGGCGATGTCTCGCGTAAGAAGAAGCTACTGCAGAAGCAGAAAGAGGGTAAGAAGCGCATGAAGCAGGTGGGCAATGTGGAAGTACCGCAGGAAGCCTTCCTGGCAGTGCTTAAGCTCAACGACTAAATCGTTAAGAATTGTTAATAGTGAGCAATATCTAGCGCCGCAGTTTGCGGCGCTTTCGTTACTCACGTATAACTGACCTATGCATCACAGTCGACTATTCTGATTAGACTCGCAGTGATAATAGTATTTTTGTTTGCAAGCAGGAGTTCATAAAGTATGGCAGCTTATTTTTCCCTCATTTTGGTATTGGTGACCTTGTGTAGTGGTCTGGTGTGGATGGCTGATGCTCTGTTACTCGCGCCTAAGCGTCGAGAGAGACTCGCTATGGCCCAGGCCGTTGACGCGGATATCAGTGAGGAAAATGCTGAAAAAATCACCCGTGAGTCGGCGTTTGTCGAAACGTCTCGTTCTATCTTCCCGGTGATCGCATTCGTACTCATTTTACGTTCATTTATCTATGAGCCTTTTCAGATCCCATCGGGGTCCATGATGCCTACCTTGCTGGTTGGTGATTTCATCCTGGTGGAAAAGTTTAGCTATGGTTTGAAAGACCCTGTTTGGCGCAGTCAGTTAGTCGAAACAGGTAAGCCTGAGCGTGGTGATGTTGCCGTGTTTAAGTATCCCGAAAATCCACGCATCGATTACATCAAGCGTGTTGTTGGTTTGCCTGGTGACAGGATTGTCTACCGTAACAAGCAAGTCTATATTCAGCCAGCGTGTGCTGATGGCGAGATAACTTGCCCTGAGCTTAAGCAAGTGGCTCGCGCCGGGGTTAACCAAGGTGAATTTTCACAAAATGGTGTACCACTGAGTCGTTACACCGAGAAGCTAGGTGAAGTGAGCCATGACATCTTGATCAACCCTCAGCGCCCGGATCCTATCGGCTATTATTACCGTGAAGGTAAGTTACCTGTGGGTGAGTTTATTGTGCCCGAAGGTCATTACTTCATGATGGGCGACAACCGAGATAACAGTACCGACAGCCGCTTCTGGGGCTTCGTTCCCGAAGAGAATCTGGTCGGAAAAGCCGTTGCCATCTGGATAAGCTTCGAGTTTGACAGAACTAAGGCCGACTTCTTACCGGCATGGATCCCAACAGGTGTCCGTTTCAATCGCGTAGGTGGAATTACTTAAGATGGAACCGATTAAAAATATCCCGCGTCTGTGTCGGACGTTAGGCTATCAATTTAACCAGCAAGCGCATTTGGATCAGGCTCTGACCCATAGAAGTGCTTCTAGCAAGCATAATGAACGCCTGGAATTTCTGGGTGATTCGATCTTGTCTATTATTATATCAGATGCCTTATATCACCAATTTCCTAAGGTGACCGAAGGTGACCTTAGTCGCATGCGGGCCACCTTAGTGTGCGGTAAGATGCTGGCGGAAATTGGTTTCGAGTTCAAACTTGGGGACTATCTCAAGTTAGGCCCGGGTGAATTGAAAAGCGGTGGCTTCAGACGCGAGTCGATCATTGCCGATGGGGTAGAGGCCATCATAGGCGCTATCTACCTGGATGCCGATTTGGAGACCTGCCGTGCTCGAGTCCTGAGCTGGTATGAGTCTCGTTTGGCAATCATAGAGCCTATCAATCAGAAAGATCCAAAGACCTTGTTACAAGAGTTGTTACAAGGTTTTAAGAAGCCTCTGCCTGTTTATAAAGTGACAGACATCAAAGGTGAGGCCCATGCACAGACCTTTACGGTCGAGTGTTATGTAGAAGAGTTGAAGAAATCCCTTGTTGGGGTTGCGAGTTCCCGAAGAAAAGCTGAGCAGATTGCCGCTGCACAGGTTTTGGAGTTAATTAAAAAATGAGTAAGAAGAAAGCGCCTGCAGCCAATGAAGCGGCTTCAAGTAACGAGCCTAATTTAGACGACCTGTTAGCACAGATGAATAACCCTTCATCTGCAGCAAAATACGATGTCACCTATTGTGGCATGGTCGCCATCGTTGGCCGCCCGAATGTCGGTAAATCGACTCTGCTGAATAAGCTACTGGGTCAGAAGATCAGTATCACCTCGAAGAAGCCGCAGACTACACGCCATCGCATCATGGGGATCCATACTGTAGACGAGCGCCAAGTCGTGTTTATCGACACGCCGGGTCTGCATATGGAAGAGAAGCGCGCCATCAACCGTTTGATGAACCGCGCCGCAGCGAGCTCATTAGCCGAAGTCAGTTTGGTTGTCTTCGTTGTCGATGGCATGACCTGGACCGAAGATGATGACTTGGTTTTGCGTAAGCTACAGAGCCGTGATGACGGTCGTAAAACGGTACTTGCGGTAAACAAGGTCGATAACATCAAGAACAAAGAGGAGTTATTCCCTTATCTTGAGGCGTTATCGAAGAAGTTTCCTTTCGATGAGATCTTACCTATCTCGGCGACTAAGGGCACCAACGTACAGCGTATCTTAGACATGTCTATCGAGTCTCTACCCGAATCGGCGCATTTTTTCCCGGAAGACTATGTCACCGACAGATCACAGAAGTTTATGGCGTCAGAAATTGTCCGCGAAAAGCTGATGCGTTTCTTGGGTGATGAGCTGCCATACGACTGTACCGTTGAGATCGAGCAGTTTAAGATGATGGAAAACGGTGTCTATCAGATCAATGCCCTTGTGCTGGTTGAGCGTGAGACCCAGAAGCGCATGGTCATAGGCAACAAGGGCGATCGTATCAAGAAGATCAGCTCCGCCGCGCGTGTGGATATGGAAGTCATGTTCGATAACAAGGTCTTCCTCGAGATGTGGGTTAAGGTTAAGTCAGGTTGGGCCGATGATGAGCGTGCACTTCGCAGCTTAGGCTATGGCGAAGATTAATAAATTTGACCCATTCACTTGGCGAAGCTGCCAGCTTTATTGCAGCAGCTTCGTTGTATTTTATCTATAAATGATAAGTTGAGCTCTGAATCATGATCACAGTTAAACGAGTGTCGTTTATGTTGGAATGCTAGTGATGAGTAACAGCTTAGGTATAGATTAATGGAGCGCGGCTACGTGCTCCATACGCGTCCCTTCAAAGACTCCAGTGTGTTAGTCAATATGCTGGTCGATGGTCATGGACGAGTCGACTGCGTCGCTCGCCTAGGCAGCGGCAAGACCTCCATTAAAAGCATACTGCAACCTTTTCAACCTCTGATTTTTCAACTATCCGGCCGCACATCGCTGAGAAATATGAACAGTGTAGAGGCGGGGAGTCCGGCCATTCCTCTCTCGGGCGACGTCAGTTTTGCCGGTTTTTATCTCAATGAATTATTGGTCCGCTGCATCGCCGTCGATCATGGCGCCGAGTCGCTGTTTTTTACCTACCACAAGACCTTAATGTCCATGGCGGCAGGTTTCTGTGAGAGCCAGTTACGATATTTTGAATTAAGTCTGCTCAAAGAGTTAGGGCTTATGCCGACGCTCAGAACCGACCTTTCCCAAGATCCCATAGAGCCTGATTACTATTATCGTTTATTGCCTGACGAAGGCTTCGTCAATGCCTTAGGTCCCAAGACATCCCACTACAGCGGCGAGATGTTACTGGCATTGGATGAACATAGATTAGAGGCTTCACATCTAAGACAAGCCAAATACCTGATGCGTTTGATGTTGGCAGCTTGTTTGGGTGATAAGCCACTTAAGTCCAGGGCACTATTTAGATATAAAATGACATCCCCGCTGACTAAGTAGTTTGAGCGACTTAAATCAAAGCCACTAAAACCGCTTAATTTTCAAATTGTGAAAACGAAAATCAGTTAAATCCCTTATTATCTTGAATCTTAAGATGGTATTTATTAATACTATTTGTTGTTATACCATTCCGAGTAAGTATCTGAACATTCAGCGGGAGTTCAAAGCACTGTAGGCAAGGCGGGTGTTTGAAGCTAATAGTTATTCTATATCGAAAACATTCAACGTAGCATAAAGGGCTTTGAAACCCGCACTGCGTGAGGCTCTCAGTGTTTCCACTTCTGTGTTGCATTGACTTAAAAGGGAATAACCATTTCCTCATCAATGCGCCTTGAATTGAAAAAACTGAGAGTCTCTGAACTGACCAGATACTTATATGGAATGGTATTACAAGTATTTTGCCGTTTCACCTTTCCATATAACCTGAGTACAATACTCCAATCCGTTTGACGACGCGTAAGCCGCCGCAAACTTACCCTATTTTTCAGAGGATACTCAATGAGCCGCATCTTACTTGGCGTTAATATCGATCACATTGCTACTCTACGTCAGGCCCGTGGGACCTCGTATCCCGATCCCGTTCATGCCGCAGCAGTAGCTGAGCATGCCGGCGCCGAAGGCATTACCGTGCACCTGCGAGAAGACCGACGTCATATCATTGACAGAGACATCTACCTGCTGGCGAAGACGCTCAATACTCGGATGAATTTCGAGATGGCGGTCACCGATGAAATGCTCGATATCGCCTGTGAAGTCAAACCGACATACGTGTGTCTCGTTCCCGAGAAACGTGAAGAGCTCACCACCGAAGGCGGACTCGATGTTGCGGGTCAGATGGGCAAGATTGCTGCTGCAATACAACGCCTGGATGATGTTGGTGTAAAGGTCTCGCTATTTATCGATGCCGATAAGGCTCAGATTGACGCCGCCGTTGCCGTGAAGGCTCCTCTGATTGAGATCCATACAGGTTGCTACGCCGATGCCGAAAACGAAGTCGAAGAAGCCAAGGAGCTTGCACGAATCAAGGAGATGGCAACCTACGCCCACTCACAGGGCCTGATCGTTAATGCAGGCCATGGACTTCACTATCACAATGTTAAGCCAATCGCCGCGATCCCAGAGCTGTATGAGCTGAACATAGGCCACGCCATCATAGCCCGCGCTGTCATCGATGGTTTAGATAAAGCGGTCAGAGACATGAAGCAGCTGATGAACGAAGGCCGCAGAGGCGAATAAGTCATTAGGTTCTAGATACGAGTTCCTAGGTCCTAGGTTCAAACTCCTGGTAACTAGGAACTCGCTACTTCTTAGCTTTAAGGATATATATGATTGTTGGTCTAGGTACCGATATCGCCGAGATTGAACGTATCGAGAAAAAAGTGCCTGCCGTTGGTGATCTTGATGGCCTGGCTCAGTGCCGTTTAGCCAAACGCGTGCTTACCGAATCCGAAATGGCGATATTTATCGCCTCATCTATGCCCGGACGTTATCTGGCGAAGCGTTTCGCCGCCAAAGAAGCTGCCGCCAAAGCCTTAGGCACCGGCATAGGTCGCGGCGTCTCGTTTCAGCATATCGAAATTAGCAATGATGCCAATGGCGCACCACTGGTGAGTTTCAGCGGCGGCGCGGCTGAAAGACTCGCGTTGCTTGGTGGTGTGAGAGGGCATATCTCTATTGCCGATGAGAAGCACTACGCTACAGCAACAGTTATCCTTGAGTCTTAAGGATAAGACTTGGTTATCCCTTTAAGTTGGTACTTGGACTTGGTATTTGCTGGAAGGTCGTACCTTCATTGTTACCTATCGCCTCCGGCGGGGGGATGTGCACTCTTTACTTTGAGAAGGTTCTGCGGGTCGCCTGTTTTTGATTTTTTGATATTGGGCGGTGGGTTTGAAGCTTGTAGCTTCAATTTCATCTAACGCTTCCCAGCGGGAGATGTGCAGATACTTCTGCGAGACGCCGTGAACACTTCCATGTGGGCTCTGCCAAAACGTCCCTGTTTTGGAAGCTCTCAGCCGCATCTACACTCGGGTTTTTTCTCTTCGATTTTAGCTTTATTGCTTAAACCCCATAGTTCATACTCCCCTCCATATGACAGTGTATCGATAATGTTCTACCTACTTTTGTGTTATCTTTTAAAACAATAGGTTTTAGTAGGTGATGGCGTCTTATCAAGGCGCACAGATAATATTTGAAATGCAGCACAGATAACAATGTTATCGCTGTGTCTATTTAATAAGCTGTTAGCATTATAGGGGAATTGATGTCTAGTATTGTAGGTAAAGAAGCTTCGGAAGTTTTTATTAAATATCATATTTTAATTTCATCTGAAAGTGACAGAGGAGCTGTAATTTTAGCTGGTTCCATTTTAGATGTTGCTCTTGAGAATTTAATAGTTTCGTTTTTACTACCACCTATGAAAAAAGACGACAAATTAGTGAGTGGCGCATACGCGCCACTTGGTAGTTTTTCTGCAAAAATTGAAATGTGCTATAGATTAGGCTTAGTTAAAGCTGAAATAGTTGAGCAATTACAGCTATTCAAGAGCATCAGAAATGATTTTGCACATCGAATAACAGATGCTCAACTTGATAGCCAAAATAACAAAAATAAAATGCAATCAATATTGAATAAAGACCCAGATTTGGAAGAGGCATTTAGAGTTAGTCTTAGTAATGTCTTTCAAAAAAATGGAATCAGTCGAAACAGCAAAAATTTAATTTCATTAGTTGGTGTTAGATGTGCGTTTGACCTTTTATTTGCAACGCTTTGTATGCTATTAGAAAGAATGTCTTTAGATATAGAGCGTATTCAGATTAATCAAAAATAGTGCTAATAAGGCCATTAAATGGACAAGAAATGGCTAGATTTTGTTCACTCCTCACAAAGTATAGCCAGCAATAAGGGGGGGATCCAATTAGCTTTTTATTTATTCAGGTTTGATTGGATGTCCTAGGCTAGGTGGCCGAATCTTAAAGTTAAATGGGCTTGGATATTGGCTCTAAACTTGTCGTGACCAAGCGTATTTTCTGGGATGTTTAACCATGTTCGGCCCTCTAATTCAGCCATTAACAATCTCTGTTCTTTTCTAGTCCTTTCCTAGTCAATTTATAGTCAACTTTTAGGGCTTTGCTAGTCCTTTTCTGCCTATTTGTTGCCGATGTTTAGGGTGAATTAGGTTCAACCAATGCCAAAATATTCATACTTTGTCTATTTTTTTAAGCTATCGCATACTTGCCTCCCATAAAAAGACCACGGCCTATTAGGCTATCACCGTTAGCTTTAATCAATTTAAATTTAAACAATTCGAGGTACTCGAAAATGACTAACGTCGCACTGTTGTCGGTTCTGGCTTTATCGATCGGCATCATTATATTCTGTATCGTTAAACTTAAATTACATCCGTTTATTTCTCTTATCATATCCAGTATTTTCGTCGGCGTGACTATGGGGATGCCGCTTGGGGATATCATGAACTCTATCGAAAAGGGCGTGGCCGGTACACTCGGTTTTCTGGCCCTGATCATAGGTTTTGGTACTATTCTAGGTAAGATGCTCGAAGTGTCAGGTGGTGCTGAGCGCATTGGCAAGACCATGCTGAACCGTTTGGGACAGCAGCGTGCAGATATCGTGATGATGACAGTGGGCTTTATTGCTGGTATTCCTGTTTTTGTGGAGGTAGGTTTCGTACTGCTTATTCCTCTGGTGTTCACTATCGCCAAAGAAGCCAATGTGCCTCTATTTAAGGTCGGTATTCCACTGGCTGTAGCTTTGATGACAGTGCACTGTATGCTGCCGCCTCATCCTGCTGCACTTGCAGTAACAGGCATGCTGGGTGCCGACGTGGGTAAGGTCATTCTATATGGCATAATCATTGGTTTTCCAACCGCCATTATCTCCGGCCCACTGTGGGTACGTATGTGGGGTAAGCGGTTACCTTTTACTCAAGCCCCTGTTGACCTGCAGGCATCCACTGCCCATAACGACTTGCCCGGTTTTGGTATTACCTTGTTTACCATATTACTGCCCTTGCTGATCATGATTAGCAAGACCATTATCTGTTTATGGCTACCCGAAACCAGCTCGTTTTATGAGTTAGTGACCTTCTTAGGTAACCCTATTACGGCCCTGTTTATCTCTGTACTCGTAGCCTACTTTACTCTGGGTCTGAGTCGCGGCATGTCGATGGATAAAATCCAGCAGATAACCAATGATTGCTTCGGCTCTATCGCAGGAATCTTGCTGATCATTGGTGCCGGAGGCGCTTTTAACGGCGTGCTGATCGATTCTGGCATGGGTGAGGGTTTAGGTAGTATCTTGGAAACCGTGCAGATAAATCCCATTATCTTAGCTTGGCTCGTCGCTGCCATCATGCACTTGGCTATAGGCTCAGCCACGGTTGCCATGTTGAGCGCTGCAGGTATCGTGATGCCACTTTTGGGCATATATCCAAATGTAAAACCTGAAATTATCGTATTGGCCATTGGTGCGGGTGCTATTGGTTGGACCCATGTGAATGACTCCTTATTCTGGCTGGTTAAGCAGTATCTGGGCGCCTCGATTCAAGACACCTTCAAGTATTTCACCGCCGCTACCGTATTGGCATCATTTGCCTCCCTAGGCGGGATCCTATTATTATCTCAAGTTGTATAGAAGAGTAGATTATGAATAAGCAACAAGTAGAACAGCTGGTAAACGAGTTTCCATTGCTGCAGAACTTAATTAGCCTTAAGCCTCTGAGCTGGTTTAACCCTAATATTACCGATTACGTCACGGCACTCCCTTATGTTGGTTTGACCGATAAAGATGTGCAAGATGCAAGCGAGCGTTTACAAAGGTTTGCGCCTTTCTTTTGTCGTACTTTCCCTGATACTCGTGCGACGAATGGCATCATAGAGTCACCACTACAGGCCATTCCTGCCATGCAAGCTGCGTTGGCTGAGCGCTATGAGTGTGAGCTGCCAGGTCAAATGATGATCAAGCTTGATGCGTTACTGCCTATTTCTGGTTCAATTAAGGCTAGAGGTGGTATTCATGAGGTGCTACAGCACGCCGAGAAGTTGGCGCTAGCAGCAGGCCTACTCAGTTTTGATGATGATTACAGCAAGTTAGACTCGGATGAATTTAGAGCCTTCTTTGGCAAATATAAAATAGCCGTGGGCTCTACAGGTAACTTAGGTTTATCTATCGGTATCATGAGTGCAACGCTAGGCTTTAAGGTGAGCGTGCATATGTCATCTGACGCTCGACAGTGGAAAAAGGATAAATTGCGTAGTCATGGGGTTAATGTGGTCGAGTATGAATTTGACTATAGCATTGCCGTTGAACGTGGTCGTGAAGAAGCACTCAAAGATCCCTTCTGCCACTTTGTCGATGATGAAAACTCTACGTCCTTGTTCTTAGGTTACGCCGTTGCCGGTGAGCGCCTGAAACAACAGTTTATCGATCAGGGGATATTGGTTGATGCTGAGCATCCGCTATTTGTGTATCTTCCATGTGGTGTTGGTGGCGGCCCTGGCGGCGTGGCATTTGGCCTTAAGCAAACCTTTGGTGATAATGTTCACTGTATCTTCGCCGAGCCGACTCAGTCACCTTGTATGTTGTTAGGTGTGCATACTGGTTTACATGATAAAATTTCGGTTCAAGACTTAGGCATAGATAATATTACTGCGGCCGACGGTTTAGCAGTTGGACGTGCATCAGGATTTGTTGGTAGAGCGATGGAGCGACTGCTCGATGGTTATATCACCATTAAAGATGATGAGATGTATAAGTTATTGGGGATGATGTACAAAACTGAGCAGCTTAAGCTTGAGCCATCCGCCCTTGCTGGGGTACCTGGCATAGTTCATGTGCTTGCCAATGATGCTTACCTCGATAGGATGCAGCTTAAAAGTAAGCTGGCCAACGCGACTCACTTGGTGTGGGCGACGGGGGGCGGCATGGTGCCAACGGATGAAATGAATAAGTATCTCGAGCGTGCTGAGCTTGTAGGCCTTTCCTGAATTAACCGCTCTTACGTATGCAGCGCAGGATAAATCTAAACGGGTTTATGCCGTACTTATACCAATTGCATTAGGTATAAGTACGGCATGGTATTGGTTTATTTTCAAATGCAAAAGTCAGACTTGTATCATAAACTGCATTAGATAATTTTAGTGGGACACATAGCTTATGTATCAAGGCAGGCACGCACAACTGGGCGCGAGTCAATTGGCGAATCTTAATACCTTCGTTAATGCGGCGCAGAACCTGTCTTTTACTCAGACAGCTCAGGTATTGTATCTGACACCCAGTGCGGTCAGCCATAGAATTGGCAAGCTTGAGCAAGAGCTTGGATTTAAGCTGTTTCATCGTTTACATAAGCAACTTAAATTGACCGAAGAAGGAGCACGGCTGTTTCGCAGTTGTACATTATTATTTTCTCAGCTAGATGAAGAGCTTAATGAGATTCGAACCAATGAATTATCGGGCAGGCTCACTATTTATGCCCGTCCCTCAATTACTCAGTGTTGGCTGGTGCCGCGGATCCATGATTTTCATCAAGCTTATCCAGCTATTCAGCTCGATATTCTTACGGGTAACGAAGATGTTAACTTTCGCACCCAATTTATCGATGTGGCCCTCTATTATGCCAGCGGGCCTTTTCCGGGCCTCGCTAGTATAAAGTTAATGTCTGAAGAAGTGACGCCCGTATGCAGTCTAGACTATGCCGAGCGATTCGATCTTATCGGTAAGCCACACAACTTGAGTCAATGTACCTTGCTGCATGATTGCAAAGCTTGGCCACAAGCGGCCTTTAATGCCGAGTGGTTAGAGTGGGCGAAGTACCATCAAATAATGGGCATAGATAATAGTCGCAGCTTAAGCTTCGATCGCTCTGATTTGGCCGTTATTGCCGCCATGAATAATGCGGGACTCGCTATAGGCCGTAAACGCTTGGTGGATAAACGTCTACGAAGCGGTGAACTTATCGCGCCTTTTGCCTCATTAAGTACTCCCGCCAGCTACCAGTATCATGCTGTTTATAGTGCCGATATAGAGCCAAACCCGAGAGTCCAAGCCTTTCTTAACTGGCTAAAACAGCAGGCCGATGAGGGAGCTGTGGCCAATAGATGTGACAGTTTATAAACTTGAAAAGTTAGTTTGAAAGTCCAAGAAGGCAATAAAACTGCACTTACTTTCTACAGAAAGTATGGCTTCGAACCTTATCAATTAAACATAAAAAATGGCGATGCCCAGTTCTGGAAAAAACCAGTGTAAAGGCAGCCTAGCCTATTTCACCAACTCATTGTTACAGATGATTTCCTTTATATTACTAGCAGAGAAATAAACCTAGATATAGTTAACCAATAACATCCTTGGGTCATGGCAAGTGGTTGATTAATAATAGGTTGTCTTTGTTTTTGACTTCGTATGTATAGATGGCCACTAGACACTGAGTCCCCACATGTCGAAGGTCTCTCGACACAGCTGCTCCCTGAAGTCAGGATGGGCAATATCGATAAGGGCCCTAGCCCGCTCTATGAGTGAACGCCCCCGCAGGTTTACGCAGCCGTATTCGGTGACGATATAGTGGACATGGGCCCGGGTGGTTACCACCCCAGCGCCGGGTGAGAGTACGGTGGCAATCCTCGACACCTTGCCCCCCGATGCGGTGCTCGGCAGGGCAATCACAGAGCGGCCACCTTCGGACAGGCCGGCACCACGGATAAAGTCCATCTGACCACCGACGCCGGAGTAGATCTTCGTGCCCAGTGAGTCGGCACAAATCTGGCCCGAGATATCGATCTGCAGCGCCGAGTTGATCGCCATGACATTGGGGTTCTTGCGAATGATGGCGGTGTCATTAACCTGCTCGATATCCATGAATATTACCGAGGGATTATCATCGACATAGTCATACAGGCGTTGACTGCCCAGGGCAAAGCCGGTCACTGTCTTGCCTGGATAGACCTTCTTCTTGCTGTTGTTAACGGCACCAAGCTCAACCAGATTGAGCACCCCGTCGGAGAAGAGCTCGGTATGGATCCCTAGGTCTTTATGGCCCCCAAACAGCTGAGCACAGCATCGGGAATGGCGCCTATGCCCATCTGCAGACAATCACCGTCTCTGACCAGCTCGGCTACGTTATTACCTATCGCCAAGCTGACTGCATCGCTGGCGGCTAGCGGATGTTGTGGCAGTGCTGAACTTTCTTCATAGACGGCGGAAAATTTACTGTAGTGAATGAAACCGTCTCCGTGGGTACGGGGCATCTGCGGGTTGATATGGGCGATGATCTTGCCCGCCACCTGACAGGCCGCCAGTGTGGCTTCCACCGAGATCCCCAGCGAGCATATGCCATGTTTGTCCGGCGGTGAGACCTGAATGATTGCGGTATCGATCTTCTGTTCCCCGAACGGAACAATTTTGGCACTTCGGAGAGGAAGATAGGCACATAATCTGCGTCTCCCTGTTGCAGCAGTCGCCGTGTCGGCAAGCCGCCGAAGAAGCAGCGATGGCGCAGGTGCCCTTTGAGATTGTCATTACTCAGTGACTCGGCGCCCTCGGTGTGGAGTTGCAGCAGAGTCAGATCTTGTCGACTCAAGGCATGTTCCGCCAGGGCATTCAGTAGCAGCCTGGGGGTGGCTCCCATGGAATGGGTCCAGAGGTTTTCGCCACTCTGGATCAGAGAGACGGCTTCGAGCGCACTAGTACAAACAATTGGTGCCATTGATATTTCCCTGGGTGTTTTTAATTGTCAGCTGCCGAAATACTAGCAAGGCCAGGTCTAATGCAATATAGACCTGGCCGAAAACTGATAGCTGAGGCCTAAAACAGTTGCCGAACTTATGTTCATAAATATTGACAGTGATGGCGGCCAATGTCAGATAAAGGCAGATAAAGGGGTCGCAGCGAATTAGAGTCTTCGAATAAACTAAGATACTTTTTCTAATCAATGTCAGCTTAATTAGACCCAATGCTTTAATTTGCTTCTGTCTAAAAATGAGTTACAACCAGAAAACTCTAATTGGAAGAAATAAATATTCAGGTGTGAACGCGGCTGTGACCTTCCGTGACATGGCCAAAAATGTTCCATACATTTTCTACGTCCGCGTAGGTCAGATGTTTTGGCTGAGGCTATATGGACTGTGCTTGAATGATATCCTATCTAAAGGCCAGTTCAGCTTCCATGCTTCTCGTTCATAGGCACATGGCTACGCCATATTCACCGTGTCACAGAACCTTCTCAAAAAAAGAGCGCACAATTATCGCCGGACAGGCGGTAGATAACAATGCAATATCGGTAATCAGAATATGCCAAGTACAAGACCTGCCCAATGAACCAATCAAAAAGATATTTAAAACCTGCTCTCAGACAAGTAAACCGTTTTGATTCTAAATGAGTTACATTTTCTCTATACCTTCAATCGAAGAAACTAATAACCCGATGTAGATAATGCGGCTGTGGGCTTCGGTTTCAGGGATGAAACCGCAGAGCGTATAGGGACACTTCTTATGAAATTAAGAGCCAGCGTCCCACTGAAGTATCTGCATATGAGGCCGTTCTTTCACATCCATGTGATCACGACATTCGTATATCCTATACAGCACCTGCTGCAAGCAATAAATACCAGCGAAGCTATGGTATTTAGCAAACTAATCAAATAACAATTAGGTCCAATGAGCCCTACTCAAAGATATTTCAGAAACTTGTTATTCGACAAGTCAGCAAGTTTTTGATCTTTTACTCTATTAAAACAGGGCAAAATCCTTTAGGTTAAGATTTGGTTAAATGAGACGAACGTACACATAGGGTTGACGAGGTACTAGGTCCTAGAACCTCGTTAGACTAAGCGAAAAGTTTAATCACTATAATTAAATAAGATTATCTTGGGAGAAGAGCAGATGAAATCCGCCGAAGAGCAGTTATCGACTTATAAAAGTGTTCACCTGAATCCTAAGAATATCAGGACTCACTTCGTTGGGGTTCCTTTGATCATCTGGTCTATATTTTTACTGCTAAACCTTATCCCGGTTAATTTTTTCGCCTGGGATGATCCTGCTATCAGCATCAATGTGGCGTCGGCTTTCGCTATTGGTGTGCTTATCTATTATTTCAAACTGCACGCTCGTTTGGCGATTGGCTTAGCTCTGTTTATTCTGCCTGTGCTCTATACCTCTCACTTGGTTGCCGAAGTGCAAGGCGCGGTTTGGATAGCTATAGCCGTGTTTGTTGTGGGTTGGGTGTTCCAGCTTATCGGTCATAAATATGAGAAGGCTAAACCTGCGTTTGTCGACGATCTTAACCAGCTCTTGATTGGGCCATTTTTCCTGATGGCAGAATTGTATTTTATGTTAGGACTGGAGAAAGAGTTAGATAAGCAGATAACCCCCTTGGCGGTAGCAAAGCGTCGCGCTCTGGAGACACTGCGCCGCGAGGCGAGATCCTAAGCGAATTCGGATTAATCTGTTAAAGGCGCATTATGCGCCTTTTTTGTGAGTACTTTTTATATCAGTGCCTTTACATCTACACTATTTAAACCAGCACAGTCAGTACAGCAGTATTACTAACTTGATGCCTTCTTTGGAAGTTCATAGTGCTGGGGCATGATACGTACGGTTTTAATCATGTTTTCGGCCACGTCGATGACTTCGATGGGGTAGCCTGAAATACGCATGCTGGTATTGGGGGTGGGAATGTCTTCCAGATATTCGATGATAAGACCGTTGAGGGTCTTAGGTCCATTGGTGGGAAAGTCCCATTTCATCTCTTTATTGAGTTCCCGAATATTGATGCAGGCTTCGATAAGGAAGCTACCATCTTGTTGCTGGTTAATCTCTTCACTCGGGGTGGGTTCCGATGAGGTGGTAAAATCGCCCACTATCTCTTCGAGTATGTCTTCGAGGGTGACTAACCCCTGAATATCACCGTATTCATCTACCACCAGGCCGATACGCTCCTTGTTCTGCTGGAAGTTACCCAGTTGCACATTGAGAGGGGTTCCCTCTGGGATGAAGTAAAGTTCTTTCACTGCTCGTAGTAAGGAAGATTTGCTGAACTGATTCTTGGACTGTAGACGTAGCGCATCGCGCAGGTGCACGAAGCCGACGGCATCGTCGATATTGTCTCTAAACAATAGGACCCGAGTGTGGGGGCTCTGGATCATCTGCTTAGTGATGCTCTTGAAGTCATCATTGATATTGATGGCGAACAGCTCTGAGCGGGGGATCATAATGTCTTCTACGGTCACTTTCTCAAGGTCCATTATCGAAAGTAACATCTCCTGGTGACGCCTGGGGATGAGTGCGCCCGCCTCGTGAACTACGGTTCTTAGTTCCTCTTTGCTTAGGGCATCTGAGGTTTTAACTGAACGTATTCCCAGTAAGTGCAGAAAGCCTGAAGTGAATAAGTTTACCGCTTTCACTAGGGGTAAGAGGATAACCAGCAACCATTTGAGCAGTAAGCTGGATGGGAAGGCGATGCGCTCCGGGTGTAACGCGGCTACTGTTTTCGGTGTCACCTCGGCGAAGACCAGCACCACTAAGGTGAGTACACCAGTTGAGATGGCCACGCCCATATCGCCAAACAGCCGCATACCTATGATAGTTGCTATAGCTGAGGCGAGGATGTTGACTAAGTTATTGCCGATGAGGATAAGGCCAATGAGTCTGTCGGGCCGGTCCAGTAATTTCATTGCGCGTTGAGCGCCCTTATGACCGCTGGAGGCTAAGTGCTTAAGTCGATAGCGGTTAAGGGTCATCATGGCGGTTTCTGAGCCCGAAAAATAGGCTGAGATGATGAGTAACACGACAAGAATGATGAGCAATGCGCTGGTTGATATGGCGTCCAAAAAGGAGCTCCATTAGTTGGCTATGACATCTGCAATTCAGTTATCGCTATACCTGTTAGCTTATCTGAATTTCGGGTATGTCTGTATTTAGAATTTATTCAAAGAATAGTAATTACATCGGTTTGAGTTTTGTGTCAAGTTAGCCCGTCTATATGCGCAGGGGGAATCGCAGCGCATATAGAGAGTTAGTCATTGAAATGATTAAGATAATATTATCTCTTTTACTATTCTGGCGCCAAAGTAGGCCAGTGACAACATGACGGCTCCCGTGAGGGTATAAACCACAGCGGTTCTTATTCTACAGCCTACCCAATACTGTTGAGCAAGCATGGCGATATAGGTAAACCAGGCCATGATAGACAGCACTGCCTTGTGGCCCTTGCCATCTTCGAACATGTCATCGAGGAAGATAAAGCCAGTGGCGAGAGAGAGACTCAATAAGATAACGCCAACAATCACCAGATGATAAAGTTGTTTTTCAACTGTCATCAGAGGTGGCATTGATGGGCTTAGCATCAGTTTCTTACTCTTTAATCTATGTTGAATTATCGCCAATTGTATGGCGTAGAGGGCGGCGATCATCAGGGCGCTATAGGCCATCAATGACAACACTACATGGACTAATATGTCGGGATGGATCTCAAAATGGGTGATGTATTGCGGTGGCACCAACCAGAGTAGTGCGACTGAGATGACGGAGCAGGCATACACAACTGGCACGACGACAATCATCTTGAGTCTGAATAATAAGACGGTAAAGCTGAAGGCAATGATCCAGTTCACCATAGAGATGACATTGGTCAGGCTAAAGTTTTGCCCATCAGTTGTCAGGATCGCCTGAGATAATGCTGCCGCATGAAGTACCACGCCAATAGCGGCAAAGCTAGCGACAAGACGGCGATTAGGCCCATCGGCATGAAACAGACGGCTGGCCACTAACACTAAGGCTATGGAGTAAAAGAGCATGGCTGAAGCGGAAAATAAAACCATTGAGTAATTAACCTATCGTTTTGTTTGCTATGGACTGCTTAACACACCACCAATGCGAAGGGGGAGAAGCAAGTAAAGCCTTCTTTTTAATCTTACTCCTAGAGTAACACGAGCTAAGGTGGGTTGTGCAGTAGATAAAGGTACAAAAATTAGTGCTTTCTGAGCGTTAGACCTAAGTTTTACACTTTAGCCCGGCTTTATATAGGGGAAGAGCTGGTTATCTTGCACCATAGCAGTAGCATATTATCTGGGCGTCGCTATAATACTGCCCATTAATATGAATTCTAAATGGTAAGAACGCGATAATGTTTGAGAACCTAACGGACAGATTGTCACGCACGCTGAAAAATATCAGTGGTCGTGGTCGCTTAACAGAAGATAATGTTAAGGACACTCTACGAGAAGTGCGTATGGCACTGCTTGAGGCCGATGTAGCCTTGCCTGTTGTACGTGCCTTCGTCAACAGCGTTAAAGAGCGCGCCGTTGGTCAAGAGGTCTCTAAGAGTCTGAGTCCGGGGCAAGCATTCATTAAGATTGTCCAGAGCGAACTTGAAAACGCCATGGGCGAGGCCAACGAAGGCCTGGACCTCTCGGCGCAGCCGCCAGCAGTGATCATGATGGCGGGTCTTCAAGGTGCGGGTAAAACCACCAGTGTTGCAAAACTGGGTAAGTTCCTCCGCGAGCGAGAGAAGAAATCTGTATTAGTGGTGAGCGCCGACGTATACCGTCCGGCAGCGATTAAACAGCTGGAGACCTTGGCTACCGAGGTCGATGTGCAATTCTTCCCATCTGACGTCAGCCAGAAGCCTATCGATATCGTTAACGCGGCGCTGGCTCATGCCAAGCTTAAGTTCATCGATGTAGTGATTGTCGATACAGCGGGTCGTCTGCATGTCGATGAGAGCATGATGGATGAGATTAAGGCGCTGCATGCAGCGGTCAATCCTGTCGAGACTCTGTTTGTTGTCGATGCCATGACGGGTCAGGATGCGGCTAACACGGCTAAGGCCTTCAATGAAGCGCTACCCTTAACCGGTGTAGTACTGACTAAAGTCGACGGTGATGCCCGCGGTGGTGCGGCTCTGTCTATTCGTCATATTACCGGCAAGCCAATTAAATTCTTAGGTGTCGGCGAGAAAACAGACGCCCTAGAGGCATTCCATCCAGATCGTGTCGCTTCACGTATCTTAGGTATGGGTGATGTGCTGTCACTCATCGAAGAAGTTGAGCGCGGCGTCGATAAAGACAAGGCGATGAAGCTCGCCGCTAAAGTGAAGAAGGGCGGTAGCTTCGATCTAGAAGATTTCCGTGAGCAGCTGCAGCAGATGAAGAACATGGGCGGCATGATGGGCATGATTGAAAAACTGCCTGGCGTCGGCCAGCTGCCCCCTGAGGCGCTAGCTCAGGTGCAGAGCGGTAAGATGACTAACCAGATGGAAGCCATCATCAGCTCTATGACACCGGGTGAGCGTAAGCGTCCCGATATCATTAAAGGTTCACGTAAGCGCAGAATCGCCTTGGGCTCAGGTACGCAGATCCAAGATGTGAACCGTTTGCTTAAGCAGTTTACTCAGATGCAGAAGATGATGAAGAAGATGTCAGCTAAAGGCGGCATGAAGAAGATGATGCGTGGTATGAGTGGTATGCTACCACCTGGAATGAAGATGCCGGGTCGTTAAGACCCGCTGTTTAATCAGTTTAATAGCCCACAGATGCTAATATTGTGTCTGTGGGTTTTTTATTTACATCAGCTTTCAGTAAGTGGTGATGTAAAAATTATTAATAGGCATTTTGATTAAAGAGAGTGGAATTTAATCAGAATTGCTATATTTGGTTGCATTCGTCGGCAGGTAAGGTAAAATCGTCCGGCTTTCTATCTGGGACTCTTCGCGAACACGGAGTTCCAGTTTTTATTTTTGCTTCATGAGAAGCAAATCATTAGAGGATAAAAGACGCATGGTTACCATTCGTTTAGCTCGTGGCGGCGCAAAAAAGCGTCCATTTTACAATATCGTAGTTGCTGATAGCCGTAAGGCTCGTGACGGTCGTTTCATCGAACGTGTTGGTTTCTTCAACCCAATGGCTCGTGGCCAGGAAGAAACTCTACGTTTAGACCTAGCTCGCGTTGAGCACTGGGTTGCAACTGGTGCTACTACATCTGAACGTGTAGCTAAGTTGATCAAAGACGCACGTAAAGCTGCTGCTTAATAGCGTTAAGGTATAGATTGATGAGTAGTAAACAAGAACCTGTCGTACTGGGGAAATTAGGATCCAGTCATGGCATTAAGGGTTGGTTGAAGATCACTACCTATACCGATTCTGTTGAAGGTATTTTTGACTATTCTCCTTGGTTGATAAAAGAGCAAGGTGAATGGCGTGAGGTTAAGGTGCTGCAGTGGCGCTTTCAGGGTAAGGCAGTTGTCGCTTCTCTTGAAGGTGTAGAAACTCGGGACCAGGCGCAAATGCTCACAAATTGTGAGATTGCGGTTACTCAGCAGCAGATGGAGACCTTGCCGGAAGATGAATTCTACTGGCGAGATCTTATCGGTTGTGAAGTGGTTAATACCAAAGGTTACAACATGGGCAAGGTGCAGGAGATCGTGGAAACAGGATCGAATGACGTGCTCTTAGTTAAAGCCAACGCGAAAGATGGCTTCGGCAAAGCGGAACGTATGATCCCCTTTGTCACCGAACAGTTCATCATAGAGGTGAACTTGCCGGAAAAACAGATCACAGTGGATTGGGATCCGGACTTTTAAGTCGAGGTAGAACATATGCGGTTAGGGGTAGTAACCCTGTTTCCTGAGATGTTTCGCGCCGTAACAGACTTTGGAGTAACGGGTCGGGCCGTTAAGAATGGCCTGCTGGAGTTGCAAACGTGGAATCCTCGTGATTTCACCCATGATAGACATAATACAGTGGATGATCGCCCTTACGGTGGTGGCCCTGGTATGTTGATGATGGTGCAACCATTGCGCGACGCTATCCATGCAGCGAAAGCTGCTATTGCTGACAGTGCGAAGGTGATTTATCTCTCTCCTCAGGGACGCAAGCTGACACAGCAAGGCGTCGAAGAGTTAGCTAAATCGGACAGTTTGGTTTTAGTGTGTGGTCGATACGAAGGTATTGATGAACGCATTATTCAGACTGAAGTGGATGAAGAGTGGTCAATCGGAGATTACGTGCTTTCGGGCGGTGAACTTCCTGCGATGGCTTTGATTGATTCAGTATCACGGCTGGTTCCCGGTGTTCTGGGAAAAAAGGCCTCGGCGGAGCAGGATTCCTTCTCTGACGGATTATTGGATTGTCCCCACTATACTCGCCCTGAAAGCTTGGATGGTTTAGATGTACCGGCAGTCTTGTTAAGTGGCAACCACGAACATATTAGACGCTGGCGTCTGCAACAAAGTCTCGGTAGAACTTTGTTACGACGACCAGATTTATTAGAAAATCTAGCTCTGACTGACGAACAAACGAAGCTACTAAATGAGTTTGTTGAATAAACGAACCCAAGTGGATAGTTACGATCGGTTATTTCTAGTATGGAGTTTATTTCATGAATAACATCATTAAAATGCTCAACGAAGAGCAAATGAAGCAAGATGTACCAGAGTTTGGTGCAGGTGACACAGTAGTTGTTAAAGTACGTGTTGTAGAAGGCGGTAAAGAGCGTCTACAGGCGTTCGAAGGCGTTGTAATCGCTAAGCGTAACCGTGGCGTTCACTCTGCATTCACAGTACGTAAGATCTCTAATGGTGAAGGTGTTGAGCGTGCGTTCCAGATTCACAGCCCAATCATCTCTAGCATCGAAGTTAAGCGTCGCGGCCGTGTTCGTCGTGCTAAGCTTTACTACTTACGTGAGCGTTCAGGTAAGTCTGCACGTATCCGTGAGAAGCTAACTACTAAGTAATTTAGTAGTACGCAGTAAGAAAAGATGCAGTGTTCGCACAATAACCCGCCTTATGGCGGGTTTTTGTGATCTTGGGGGAAAGAAAAGTTTCGAGCTCAAGACAAGGCTAAGAAAGTTCTGAGTTCTGAGTTGCGAGTTAAAGATAGAGCTGAGAAAGTTATAAGTCTCGAGATAGAACTGAGAAAGTGTCGAATTACGAGTTTTAAGCTGTAAGGCTCGAGATTAGGCTGAGAAAGCTGTAAGGCCAAAGCACATAAAAACCACAGGTCATTCCGGCATGCTTGTGGCCGGAATCCAGTTTTTAGCTGTAAGTTTCGAGGCAAGGCTGAGAAAGTGTCGAAGTTCGGGGCTCGGGGCTCGGGATAAGCCAAAAACAAAGACGTATTACAGGCTGATATCGCATATCAAACTTACAGCTTAGAACTTCATTTTCTAATTCCATGATTTTTTCTTTAGTTTACAGATCTTGCTTGATCTTATTTTAATCCGCAGGCATAGTTAGTTCACAGGTGTAATGGTGTAGCAGTACGGTGATACGAGTTGTATCGGTAGCATGCATTACAAATAGCATTGAAGACACTCTTGATTAATAACTGAATCGATTTATAACGGATAGACCTTAGGTGGGTAGTATGCAGCAAGATACGATTAACAACGTTCACATCAGCTCTGAGAAAGTATTAGTGACTCCTGAGGAGTTGAAGCTTGAAATTCCTCTGTCTCAGGCTGCATATCATTACGTGCTTAATGCCCGTAAGACCGTTGCCGATATCGTACATAAGCGTGATAACCGAGTCTTGATTGTGACCGGTCCTTGTTCTATCCATGATATCGAGTCAGCCAAAGAGTATGCCCTCAGGCTCAAGAAGCTACATGATGAATTAAGTGATGAGTTCTACATCCTGATGCGAGTCTATTTCGAGAAGCCCAGAACCACAGTGGGCTGGAAAGGCATGATCAACGATCCTGATATGGATGAGTCATTCGATGTGGAGAAAGGCCTTAGGCAGGCTCGAGAGTTGATGATCTGGCTTGCGGAACTAGGTCTTCCGGTTGCAACCGAGGCATTAGACCCTATCAGCCCACAATACATGTCTGAGTTAGTCACTTGGTCTGCCATCGGCGCACGTACGACCGAGTCCCAGACTCATAGAGAGATGGCTTCGGGTTTGTCTATGCCAGTGGGCTTTAAGAATGGCACCGATGGCAAGCTTGGTGTTGCTATCAATGCGCTTGAGTCTGCGGCGAGTGGGCATAGGTTTATGGGAATTAACCAAAAGGGGCAGGTGGCGTTACTGCAAACGGCGGGCAACCCGGATGGTCACGTGATCTTGCGTGGCGGTAAGACACCTAATTATGATGCCCAGAGCGTTGCCGAATGTGAGCGTCAGTTACATGCAGCTAAGCTTAATGCTCGTCTGATTGTCGATTGTAGCCACGGCAACTCCTTAAAAGATCATAGAAAACAGCAGGGGGTCTGTGAAGATGTATTTGCTCAGATCCTGCAGGGCAATCAATCTATCATAGGTGTTATGCTCGAGAGCCATCTCAATGAAGGTCGCCAAAACAGCGATAAGCCCATGAGTGAGCTGGCTTACGGGGTTTCTGTTACCGATGCCTGTATGGATTGGGCAACCACAGAGCAGATTTTACGTGAAGGTTCAGCATTATTAACTCACGTATTACCGTCTCGATTTGATATGCTAAAAGTCGTCAATGCCTGAATATACTGGTTAGCTGCTTTGACAGCTAATCGGTGAGCAATCGATTTTACGTTTTCTTGATGGACAGAATATAGATGAATGAAAAAACAACATCGGATCTTGAGAACCTCAGAGGTCTGATCGATGGTGTGGATCAGCAATTGATCCACCTTTTAAGAAAGCGTCTCGACCTTGTAGCTCAGGTCGGAGCGGTTAAACATGGCGCAGGACTTCCTATCTATGCTCCTCAGCGAGAGGCTGCTATGTTGGCCAAGCGAAGAGATGAAGCCCAGAAGATGAACGTCTCTCCCCAGCTGATTGAAGATATTTTACGTCGCCTGATGCGTGAATCTTATCTCAATGAGAAAGATGTCGGCTTTAAGCAAATAAATGAAGATCTCGGTGATGTTGTGATCGTGGGTGGTGAGGGGAAGCTAGGTGGCTTGTTCTCCCAGATGCTCACTTTGTCAGGTTATCAGGTTAAAGTATTGGATAAAGATGATTGGGCCAGCGCAGCGCAGACATTCGAAGGCGCAGGTCTGGTCATCGTCACTGTGCCTATCTCTATTACCTGCGAACTAATTAGAGATAAGCTATCATCCTTGCCAAGCGATTGTATCTTAGCCGATTTGACCTCAGTTAAAACTGAACCCGTTAAGGCGATGCTTGCGGCTCATAGCGGTCCCGTCGTGGGACTCCATCCCATGTTTGGCCCAGATGTTGGCAGTTTAGCTAAACAGGTGGTTGTAGTCTGTCATGGGCGTGATAGTGATAAATATCAATGGCTACTGGAACAGATCAAGATCTGGGGTGCTCGCCTCGTCGAAGCCGAGCCTGAAAAGCATGATAAAGCCATGCAGCTGGTTCAGGCCATGCGCCATTTTTCATCCTTCGTGTATGGATTAAACCTATACAAGGAAGAAGCCGACATTGGCTCCTTATTACAGTTTAGCTCGCCAATTTACCGATTGGAGCTGGCCATGGTGGGGCGTTTATTTGCTCAGAGTCCTGAACTGTACGCCGATATTATCTTCGCTCAGAAAGAGAGCATGCATGCGATAGGGGATTACCTGGATAACTATTCTCAAGCCTTGTCTCTTCTACAGGCTGGCGATAGGGATGCGTTTGTTGCTCAGTTTAAGGAAGTTGCGCAGTGGTTTGGTGATTTCGCGCCTCAGTTCCAACGCGAGAGTCGCGCCATGCTACAGAGCGTTAATGATATGAAGACTGATTAATTTATGCTTATTTAAATAGGCTCACTTTTTAATAAAGCCTATTTAGTCAATTGGGCGATAGAGATATAAATGATAAGAGTTTTCATTTGCATTTCTACCTTCATGTTCACCTAAGTCACTTAAATTTAAACAATTTTATGTCTATATCAGAAATGGGAGCTTAGGCTCCTTTTTTGTTTTCTACTGCAGTTATATTGCTAGAAGCTCTCCTATCTATATAGCGGGAAAGCTAAATTGATCTAGCGCATAGTTATCTTCATTAAAATAGAAAGCCCTACCTCAATATGGACTATGGCTTTAGACTATTTCAAAACATGCAAATAAAAAGCATGATTAAAGGAGCAGTAGTAATGTTTTGTATTCAGTGTGAACAAACAATGAGAACGCCGGTCGGAAATGGCTGTAGTTATGCCCAGGGCATGTGTGGCAAGCTTGCCGAGACTTCGGATTTGCAAGATCTACTTATTTATCTACTTCAGGGTGTCTCGGCCTATGCGGTTAAAGCTCGCGAATTCGATATCATAGACAGCGAAGTCGATACGTTCGTGCCTAAAGCCTTCTTCGCCACCCTGACCAATGTCAACTTCGATGATGATCGGATTGTGGGCTATGTAGAGCATGCGAATGGATTACGTACACGTTTAAAAACTGCCTATGAAGCGGCATGTTCGGCGTCTGGTCAGACTCCTGTCGAGTTGAGTGCGCCAGCGCAGCTGGTCCTAGGTGCATCTAAGCCAGAAATGTTGGCTCAGGCCGTGGTTGCACTGCCAAACCGTGGTGATGTTCACGAAGATATTCTTGGCCTGCGCCTATTATGCTTATACGGGCTCAAAGGTGCGGCGGCTTATATGGAGCATGCACGCGTGCTTAGCCAGACCAATGATGAAGTCGCCGGTGAGTTTCATGAGATCATGGCTTTCTTGGGTGAAGATTCGGTTGATGGCGATAAGCTATTCGGCACTGCGATGGAGATAGGTCAGTTAAACTATCGCATCATGGAGATGTTGGATAAAGGCGAAACAATGGCTTTCGGTCATCCAGAGCCGACTCTAGTCAATACGGTTGCAGTGAAAGGTAAGGCGATCTTAGTCTCGGGCCATGACATGGTCGATCTTGAACTTATTCTGCAGCAGACAGAAGGCAAGGGCATCAATGTCTTTACCCATGGTGAGATGCTACCGGCACTGGCTTACCCGGAATTTAAGAAATACCCACATTTGGTGGGGAACTACGGCAGCGCTTGGCAGAATCAACAGAAAGAATTCGCTAACTTCCCCGGCGCCGTGGTGATGACTTCTAACTGTATTATCGATCCTAATGTTGGTGACTATTCCGATCGTATCTTCACCCGCAGTATCGTGGGTTGGCCAGGTGTTACCCATCTGACCGGTGAAGACTTTAGTCTAGTTATAGACAAAGCGTTGGAGCTGGAAGGATTCGCCTATGATGAAATTCCTCATATGATCACCATAGGTTTTGCGCGTAATGCATTGATGGCGGCGGCTCCTGCGGTAGTCGAGAATGTGAAGAATGGCTCGATTAAGCATTTCTTCCTTATCGGTGGCTGTGACGGCGATAAGAATGAGCGTAGTTATTTCACCGATTTAGCGACTCAGGCTCCCGACGATTCGATCATCATGACCTTAGGTTGTGGTAAGTATAAGTTCAACAAACTCGAGTTCGGTGAAATCAATGGCATACCGCGTCTGCTCGATATTGGTCAGTGTAACGATGCTTACTCTGCGATCCAACTGGCGCTAGCGCTATCTGAGGCATTCGAGTGCGAACTCAATGAGCTGCCTTTGAGCATAGTGCTTTCATGGTTTGAGCAAAAAGCGATTGTCGTCTTGCTGACCTTGTTGTCATTAGGCGTTAAGAATATCCGTACCGGTCCGACTCCACCTGCTTTCTTGAGTGATAATCTGGTCAAGATTCTAGAGGATAAATTTGGTCTGCGTACCACTACAACTGCCGAAGAAGATCTTAAAACTATCTTAAACGCCGCTTAATCAGCCCCTGAAATAACTGACTGGCTCGTTTATTGGCCAGTCAGTTACCTTACTTTCGATCCCTAAGGTTTTACATGAGTATTGACACTATTTCCCGGCCCTCGCTACACAATCATGAACGTCAACTGGCATCCAACGACTGGCAACATGGGCAAGTAGAGCTCCAGTGTGTCGAAAAGTGGCAAGAGACCCATGATGTGTTCAGTTATCGGTTTCAGGGGATTGAACCGGTAAAATTTCAGTTCAAGCCCGGGCAGTTCCTTACGTTTAATATGGACATCGACGGTAAGAAAACATATCGCAGTTATACTATCTCCTCCTCTCCTTCTCGTCCCTACTCGATTGTTGTGACGGTTAAATGCATCGAGGGAGGACGAGTATCGAATTACTTAGCCGAATCATTAAATGTCGGTGACACTATCAACGCCAGCGGACCCGATGGAGTATTTAATCTGGTCGATATCAAGGCCGATAAATACCTGTTTCTCAGTGCCGGTAGTGGCATAACGCCCATGTTTTCGATGTCACGTTGGTTAACCGATACTCAGGTCGGTGCCGATATCGCCTTTCTCAATTGCGCTAAGAGTCCGGAGGACATGATTTTTAGGACTGAGCTGGACACAATCAGGTTTAATAATTCGGCCTTTAATCTCAGTTATATTCTGGAGTCAGGTGCAGAGCGACTTCCCCAAGGGCTTAGCTGGGGAGAGGGACGCATCGATGCTGAACAGCTCAACAGACTCGTTGAAGATTATAAACAGAGAACCATTTTTGTCTGTGGTCCTGAGCCATTTATGAAGGGAGTCGAGTCTCTACTCGAATCATTGAATTTCGATATGAGCCGTTACCATTATGAGAGCTTCGGCACAGAGCTATCGCGGAACGATGAAATGGTTATCACTGACGTCGATAATACTGCAACTGGCTTTATGCTGCGTATCGGTGATAATTCACGTGCCATGGGTCAGGGTGAAACTCTGCTAGAGGGTATCGAAGCCGAAGGCTTGCCTATCATAGCTGCTTGCCGCGCGGGTGTTTGTGGTGCTTGTAAGTGCAAGGTTATCGAGGGTGAAACCGAGTCGAGCAGTGAGATGACATTGACCCAGGACGAGATAGCACAAGGTTATGTACTGGCTTGCTCTACTAAGTTAAAGAGTGATGTTTTACTGCAGTTATAGAGATTTAAGGCTAGTCTTTTCTAGCTAGTCAGTGACAACCTGTGATTTTTTATGAGGCTGAATTTGCGCTATAGCCTATGACAACGTATTGTTAAAGATGAAACTCACTGCTTTATCTTTAATTTTGTGTTTGTGGAGCCAATCTATGATATCGACAACCTCCGAGAGAGTATCTATAGACGATCCAAGCTTGGCGCATCTTCTCTATGCCTTGATGTCAGCATTCCCCATCTTCTTTCTGCCAACCTTAGTCGGGCTCTTTATCAATTTAGGTCAGAGGACTTCATGTTCCGGTGACATGATATCGTCGCACCTTCGCTGGCAGAGACACTCCATTATTGGTTTTATGCTGATGGGCGGAATAGGCTTATCGTTAACTCAAATATGGCTGAGTTCCATTGTCTACTCGATAGCGATACTCTGGTTTTGCCATAGAATTGTCAAAGGTTGGTTGAATCTCACCGATGGTGCCGCCGTGTAGCTTGGCATATGTAGATTAGCTAAAAAAAGAGGACAGAAATGTCCTCTTTTTTGTGCTCAGCTTTATTTTTTCTTTCTTATGGAAGCTTACTGATAAAGCTTTCTTAGGATCTCACCGCGTACTTGCAACTCGGCGTCGAAGGCTTCATTATTCGCTGAGAAGTTGAGTATCAGGCCATCGGCTGCCAGTTGCTTGGCGGCTATAGAGTGTGCTACCAGTGTCGTTGGTGTAGATGCGTAGCTTGGATTCACTAAGATCGGCAGGTGAGATAGTCCCTTTAACTCCACCAATGCGGCTAAGTCCAGTGCGGGTTTGACCGAATCATTGAAGGTTCTGATCCCTGACTCGCACAAGATTAGCTGTTGATTACCTTGGCTTAAGATAATTTCTGCAGCATCAATATATTCCTCTACACTGGCCATGGTATTGCGCTCTAGAATGACAGGCATATGCAGACAGCCAACTTGTTTCAGCAGGCTGTGATTATGCATCTGCTTACCTGCTATCAATAATATGGTGCCATGCTCGGCTGCTAGCTTCAGCTCGACTTCATGCTCAACAGAGATGATACATTCCAAGCCAAATTGATAGAGAGACTTCTTAAAGGCGAGAATACACAGTTTGGCGCTGTGTTGGCGTGATAGACCTTCCAGGATCACGGCTTGGAAACCTGCTTCTTTCAGAGATTTGGCTTTTTGACTGAAGCGTTCACTCTCTTGGGGTAATGACACGAGTGCTAGTGCACCGAATTGTCCATCACCAATTTGCAACTGGCCACAAATGATCTGAGAAGCATCTTGTTTATCCTCTTTAGCCGAACGTAAGTGTCGTGAGCTGGGTTGCATATCCCGATTATTATTTATATTTTGTGCTCTGCTGGTATCGGGCTCTATCATAAGTTGACTGTTTGAGAGTTGAGTTGGGTTAACCGTTTCACAGGGGTAACAGCCTAAAACTTTAATGAAGCGGGTAATACGCTCCAGCTCTTTGAGGGCTGATTGCATCTCTGAACTGGATAAATTGGCATCGAGATCTAAGTAAAACATCTCTTCCCAAGGCGTACCAGGAATGGGGCGGGATTCTAGCTTACTCATGTTGAGGTTATGTGCCTTGAGTACTAATAAGGCTTCGACTAAGGCGCCTGGTTTCTGGCCGGTAGCCATGATGAGCGTCGTTTTAGCCGGAAGTTGCTCTGGCACGGCAATCGCTTTTCGGGCTACGACGATGAAGCGGCTTTGGTTAATCTTCTGGTTAGCTAAATCATTCTGTATGGATTCGAGCTGATAGAGGGCCCCCCTTCAGCGCTGCCAATTGCGGCAACACTCGAATCATCGCTCTCCATCACTCTGTCCATGGCTTCGGCACTGCTTGAGCAATATTCGAGTTTAAATTCAGGGTGTAAACTTAGATAACGACTACATTGGCTGATAGGCTGCGGGTGGGCATAGACGGTTCTTATCTCTTTGGTCGTGCAGCCGTTCTTGGCCAGCAGACAGTGACCGACTTCTATGGTTGTTTCACCAACAATGGCAAGGCTGGTGTGCTGGAGCACATCATAAACTTCATTGATTGAACCCGATGAGGTATTTTCGATAGGAAGGAAGCCATAATCGGCGTGGCCGGATTCTACCGATTGAATGATCTCGTCGAAACTCTTACAGCCTAGGTCTTGCATATCGACTTGACGTCTGTCGCAGTAGCGGCTCGCCGCTAAATAGGAGTATGAGCCCCTCGCACCAAGATAAGCGACACAATACTGTTGCTTTTGACTGTCTGGGTTTGCTCTCCCTTGAAGGTAAGCTTGCTGGTTCAGTACAGAATCTTCGATGATATTCTGATAGAGAGAGATAACATAATGTGCGTCGAGTCCTTGATTACGGCCCTCTTTCACCAGTCTTGCCAGTAGCTCTTTTTCTCTTTGAGTATCGCGGATAGGCCGAATATCGACCTCTTTACTGCGGGCGACATCCAGACTTAAATTACGACGCTTAGCTAAGAGTGATAATAGATCTTTGTCTAAAGCGGTGATCTGTTCACGTGTCTGGTTCAAAGCTTGTGGTTTGCTCATGTTGCCCTCAATCTTACTACTACAAAAAACGGTTACAAAAAAGCCTCCCTTAGGGAGGCTTTGGAATTTTCACTTTCGTTTTTACACCGAAATTCCGCCTCCCTAGATGGGGGGAATAAAAAAGAAAGTAAAAAAGTGATCGCTGAATATTTTCATCTGTACAAATTAAAGCCCGTGCTCTGTACTGTCAATGAAAATCTATGCAATTTTTATAAATTCATAGTTAAAGACAACGTTTTTGCCTATTTAAACTTAGAATTAAAAAAGCGCACCTGAGGTGCGCTTTGGGATGAAACGAATAAAAAATCAAACTGAGAATGCCTCCTAATGGTGATTGAATCTTCAATCTTTCGCTTCTTAACCTCAAATAAGGGAAGCGAGATCTTAGGTTCACTCGATATCTCTAAAGAAAATATGGATCCGATATCGTTAACTATTCAGGCTTTATCGCTGTTTTTAGCTCAATGGCCGAATGCGTTGCTGTTGTCATTAGCATTTGCCGCATAGTGGCACTTTAAATCGCCCGTACCCATGTTACGTTTAGCATCACGCGTATAACCGTTTTATTTGTCAATATACCTTCTGTATTTCTAATGGAAATCTCGTCTTTCACTTTACCATTTATGATAGAAAGTGGAGTCTTGATTTCACCGCATCCCGGTCAATGGTCTCTTTGTTTACATCTTTCTATTTACTGTTGCCATTAACCTAGTCAAAAGCGTAAGTGAGATGCGTACTTTACAAAATCGGGCGTGTTAGCTGTTTTTAGCTTATTGGCCTAATGCATTGCTGGCGCTATTGTGATTAGCTATTGCTGCATTGTGGCGTATCTGTTCGCCCGTTCCCTTTTACAAACTAATTTGCTAAGTTTCCCAAGCTCGTCAATTATCTTGATCTGATTGTAGACCTTAGTGATACTTCACCACCTAAGTTGTGGAAAGTTAGACTGTTTGGCCTTATGTGCAGCCCCTGTTGGAGATGCTCCTCTTATGACTAGGCGAATTTAGACTAATTTAGTCAGTCATCCTTTATTGCTAATTACTAAGCATCCCTGATGACATTTTTACGCCTATTGCGCAAGTTAAATGTTTTGGCCTCCGAATTGGTGTAGAACATTTTTTCATCTTCACCATACCTTAATAGTAGCATGGTGTAAGGGTTTCGCTCTGTATTACGGTCGATTTATAGTCAGTTTTTCGAAATGTGAATCGACCGTTTTTAAGAGTAGTTGTTTATGTTTGAAAAGCACTGAATCATTGACGACTCAGGCTGCATATTCTTCTTCAAATTCACCTTCAAGACCATCGTCGAGCGCTGCTTCATCTCTTTTAAGCGCGGTATAGCGCTGAGCCTCTGGCTTATGGGTCTGGCGGTTTAGCTGCTTCTCAAGCTTCTGTCCCATGGCATTGATGGCGGAGTAAAGATCTTCATGTTTGGCTTGGGCGAAAAGCTTATGACCGGGAATGCCTACAGATGCTTCGATTTTAAACTGCTGCTTCTCTTGGGTGATGATCACATGGGGATTGATCAGCTGTATGTCATGCCTAGAGAGCTTCTCTAAACGTGCCTGAATACGTTCGCGGATAAGTGGAGTAACTTCAAGGTGTTTACTTGTAATCTTTGTCATATATTGAACCTTTTGTTGTTTCCTTGAATTCAGATTACCAAGCTCAGCGGTAAAAGTCGTGATCTAGATCACATTTTTGTGGTGATTTCTGGCCGTTAGCTTTTAATTTGATCACTCAGTCATTTTTAGAAAATATCTGTTAAAAAAGCCTTGAAAACTGATTTAAACAGGCTCATATTTGAACGGATAAGTTTAGTTACTTATCTATTCTTGCCTCCCAAACCATCTTCAAATATCATCTTCCGCGTATCCTTTTAAACATCCACAATGGTGTTTAGTCATTAGGTTTTTACTAGGTAAAAAATGAATAATAGAGTGAGAGTTTGGGATATCCCAACAAGAGTATTCCATTGGACAATGATAGGCCTGTTAGCGGGCTTGTGGTGGTCGGCAGATGCCGGAGAGTTGGTGTGGCATCAGGTGATGGCTTACTCAATGCTGGTACTGATTGTATTTCGACTCATCTGGGGCATCGTTGGCAGTGACACAGCCAGATTCAGCCATTTTATTAAGCATCCAAAAACAGTGTTCCAATATATCACTAATATCAAACGTCATGGTGTGTCGCCTAGCGTAGGTCATAACCCGCTAGGTGGTTATATGGTGCTGGCGTTAATAGGTATTTTGACGCTTCAGCTATCAACTGGGCTGTTCGCGACTGACGATATCTTTACTGAAGGCCCATTTTATAATTATGTCTCACATGAAACAGCCTTGTGGTTGACTTGGCTACATAAGCAAACATTCAATTTCATTTTATTGTTAGCCTCGATACATGTATTGGCTGTGCTGGTACATACGTTGAAAGGTGATAAGCTTATTTTGCCTATGATCACTGGCTATAAGAAGGTAGCGGAGCAATCTGGTAGCACGCTCGCGTTCAGATCTTTCTTTATAGCACTGCTACTTTTTGCACTTCTGGCTGGGGTAGTGGGAAATTACCTCATCTTGCCGATTGTCCAGATGCTGTGATACTCAAATTATAGTTTTATAAATCAGCAATAAAAATGCCAGAGTTCATCAGACTCTGGCATTTTTAATTGCTAAACATTAGAAAAGATTAGCAATTAATCTTTCTTGTAGACGTCATGACAGCCTTTACAGCTCTTAGCTACCTGCATAAAAGATTGCTTCAACAATTTTTTATCGTCAGATGCCGAAGCAAGAAGTAGTGCTGCAGCATTGTCCTGTAGGGCTTTCATCTTAGAGTCAAAGTCTGACTTTTCAGTCCAGATCTTTGCTAAGGCTCCGGTCTCTCCCTGATCTGAACCTGGGATAAAACCTTCCAAAGGAAGCTTAGACAGGGCGGCAACATTTTCCGCGCGCATGGCAAAAACCTCTGAGTCAAACGGCTTCTTGCCTTTTAACATGGCACCCATATCACCGAAGTTATGTGCCATAAGGCTGAAGGCTGATTGACGGTAATGTATAGCATCATCAGCTTCTTTAAAGTTACTTGCCTGTACTGCTGTAGACAAGATGGCACTAGATACCAATGCCAAAACTGTCATTTTTAATTTTTTGTTCATTGTATTGCTCTCACGAATTTTTCTGATTATGTGATGTTCCACTCGGTATTGTATTCTGTTTTTATGTCCAGACACATGGGAAAATTCAAGGCTTTACATGTAAAGATGCAACAAGTTATGACTCATCTTCTATTGTGAGTAAATCTCGGTGTCATTTACTTGGAATGGTTTGGCTTCGGCGCATTTGTTGATACACTATTGTAATGGTAAGCCAGTACGTAGGAGAGTTTATGAGAGCAGAATGGGGATTGGTGTTAGAGAAGGTGGTGAATCACCACGATCATAATGCGCTTCTGGAGCTGTTTGAGCTGTTACTCACAGAAGATGAGCGTAGTGCGATAGCCAGTCGACTCAAGGTGTTCCAAGCCCTCCTCAAAGGTGAGTTGAGTCAACGTCAGATCGCTGGTGAATTTCAGATTAGCATAGCAACGATCACTCGTTGCTCAAATTATCTGAAGAACATGACGGCAGAGCAAAGAGATAAAATTAAGCTATTAATACTTGAATAGTCAGTCGCGGTTAAAAATTGGTAAATTCCTGACGGGAAGGCAGGCAGTGACGTCTGTTTGATGAACGTCTGACTAAGATATACAGAGAGTAAGTCATTAGCACAATACCTATAGCGGGTCCGATACCAGATGGGAACAGTTTGAACATCAGTGTGGCAAGCAAGAGGTAGATGAAGGGGTGGCATCATAGATTGAGCTAGGAAGTGTGCCAGATTTACGTTTTCTCAGGGGATCTGTGCGTCTGTTCTGTGAGCGCATAGTGTAAGTTTTTGCTCCTAAGATAAACATGACGAGGGCCGAAGCTATCGCATAGTCTTGATCTAGCATGAGCATGCTGGTAACGCCTATGGCCATATAGCTAACGGGGAGAATTTCGTACATGGGTTTGGTTAACATTAAAACAGTCCTTTGTATGAGTGGCTGCGAATCCATCGCTAATTGAATATTAGAAAGTATAGGGTAAAAAAAACCTGCAACACACTTTTAAAGTGTAACAGGTTCATATCAATTACTTATGAGGGCGAAACTTTGTATTTGCTTAACTGATAAGGGAGGTTAGCTCTTACAGCCGCAACCACCATTGCCATCACAACCCTCTTTTGCTGGCTCATCTTTTTTCTCGCTACAGCAACCGCCTTCGTGGCTATGTTCATGACCGTGATCAGAACCGCCGCAGCTACCGTGAGCATGGATATGACCGTGGGCTATCTCTTCGGCTGTGGCTTCACGAACTTCCAGGACTTCGACGCTGAAATGCAGTGACTGACCGGCTAGGGGATGGTTACCGTCGACAACGACGACATCATCTTTAATTTCTTTGACTTGAACCGGACGTTGTCCCATTTCTGTATCAGCGATGAAACGCATACCAGGAACGATATCTTCTATATCACCGAATGCACTTAAGGGCACTTCCTGGCGTAGTCCGTCATGATAAGGACCATAACCATTTTCTGCACCAACCGTTACATCCAGTTTGTCGCCTGCAACTTTACCTTCAAGTTCAGACTCTAGGCCGGGGATCATGTTTTCGGTACCATGAAGATAGACCATAGGTTCGCCATCGAAGGAATCTTCAATTAACTCACCTTTTTCATCGGTTAAACGGTAGTGGATGCTAACAGCGCTGTGTTGGGTGATTTTCATATCGCCTCCAATTCAAAATGTGCGCGCATTCTAGCGTGGTTTTTATTAGTTAGCGATGATTTGAATCAGCTTATGGTAGGAAGTTCACGATTAAAAAAGGCAGGGCTCCCCTGAGTAAAGTGAGTCTTATTGAGGACAAAAACCGAAATTGACTAATTAGTTATATTTTATGCGATAAAATTCATAGTGAAGTCAGGTGAGCATATAAGGAAAAACTGGTCATTTCACTCGTTATATCAGAATCGTTCTGGTTAAGGTGTGTTTTATCTAGTTTACTCACGATTTATTCTCAAGTGTATAATTAAATCCTTATTTAACAAAGCAATACAAAATTGTTTACGTTGTCGTAAACGTTATCTAATTAAGCTTGTTACCTTAATTATGCAAGAACTCTACTTAGACGCGGCTTATCTCGTGGGTAATAGCAGAGAATAGAATCGAACAGCATTTTTTTGATTAACTTGTTAATCAAGGGTTGACACACACCTTAAAAAAAAGCAATTCTGTAGTCACAGATTTTAAACTTTTTGGATGAGTACGTTTTTATAATGCCGAGCCTGAATTCAGTTGTAACGACCATTATTACAACCACCACGATTATTATCGTGGGGGCAGGCTGAACATACTCTAACAGAATGTAAACAACAGCCCGCTCCCATACCAAGGAGCGGGCTTTTTTGTTTCTTAAGGTAGCGTGGTACAAGGAGAAGATATGAAAGTGATGAAATTTGGTGGTACCTCGCTGGCCAATTGGCAACGATTTAACACAGCTGCAGACATAGTCGCGGATACTGCAAAGGAAGAAGCGGTAGCCGTAGTGTTATCGGCTCCGGCGACTGTGACTAACGGTTTACTTGAGATGGTCGAAGCTGCCGTGAGTGGTGGAGACTATAAAGGTGCGCTTGGAAATGTGGAGTCTGTGTTTAGTTGTCTCTATCAAGAAGCCTCTGCGGTATTACAAACATCGCAACTCGAGTCCCTTATGGAGAAGCTGGTACAGCAACTCAGTTTTTGGGATAACAAACTATTAGGTATTAGCTTACTTAAAGAGTGTCCTGACTTTGTGAGGGCTGAGATTTTAGTGGGTGGTGAGAAGCTGTCTGCTGCGCTTATGGTGCAGCTGATGAAAACTAAAGGTCTTAGCTCACAGCAACTCGTCCCTCAAGACTTACTTTTGGGCACCGGAGATCCGCTGGAATCACTGGTCGATATCGAGTCGAGTAAGGCGCGCTTCAGTCAAGTTAATTTAGATGAACATAGAGTTTGGGTGATGCCGGGCTTTACTGCCGGCGATAAGCTAGGGCGCACTGTGATCTTAGGTCGTAACGGCTCTGACTACTCCGCAGCGGTATTATCCGCTTGTATCGACGCATCCTGTTGTGAGATCTGGACAGATGTCGACGGTGTCTACAATACCGATCCCCGTGTCGTCAGCGATGCTAAACTACTTTCTCAGTTGAGTTATCAAGAGGCGATGGAGTTATCCTATTTTGGGGCTAAAGTGCTGCATCCAAAGACCATTTCTCCTATCGCTCAGTACCATATCCCTTGCTATATCCGTAATAGCTTTAACCCTAAAGCACCGGGAACCTTAGTTTCAAATGAAGCCGATAAGAGTGGGTTAAATGTCAAAGCCATCTCTAATTTAGACGCCCAAACCATGTTTGATATCTCAGGACCTGGGATGAAAGGCATGGTGGGTATGGCGAGTCGTACCTTAGGAGCTATCTCTCGTTCCGGAATTTCAATTTCATTGATCACCCAAAGCTCATCTGAATACAGCATCAGCTTCTGTATCAATACCCAGGATGCAGAAAAAGCCAAGGATTCATTAGAGCTTGAGTTTGAACTTGAGCTTAAGAGTGACATTCTTGAGCCTATCGAGATGCGCCATGATTTAGCCATAGTGTCGCTTATCGGTGACGGCATGCGCACCCATAAAGGTGTAGCCGGTAAATTCTTCCAGGCTCTCGCTCAGGCGACGGTGAACATCATAGCTATCGCCCAAGGCTCCTCTGAGCGTTCAATCTCAACCGTAATAGAGCAGCGTAAGACTAAGCATGCCATCAGTGCCTGTCATCAGAGCTTCTTCGATGTTCAGCATTATCTGGATGTATTCCTCGTGGGCTGTGGCAATGTAGGTGCCGGGCTGCTGGAACAAATTAAGCAGCAAACAGAGATGTTAAAGCAGGAGCATATCAGTATCAGAGTATGCGGAATTGCCAACTCGCGTCACATGCTACTCGATGCCAAAGGCGTTAATCTTAACGAGTGGCAGGGACTGCTCGCTGATAGTCAGACTCAATGGGATATTGAGCAGATGCTTGACTGGGCCAAAGAGGAGCAGCTGTTAAACCCGGTTTTGGTCGACTGTACTTCGAGTGAGCGTGTATCAGATCGCTATATCGATGTTATGAATGCGGGCTTGCACGTGGTAACGCCCAATAAGAAAGCGAATACCCGAGAGATCGCTTATTACCGTGGACTGCGTGAAACTGCTTTGAAACAACGTAGACAGTTTCTATATGAAACAACGGTTGGTGCCGGGCTGCCTGTTATCGATAACTTGAAGAAACTCCTGTTTGCCGGCGATAAGTTACTCAAGTTTAACGGCATATTATCCGGCTCTCTTTCATACATCTTCGGCATGTTAGATGAGGGGATGTCTCTGTCTGAGGCGACGGGAATCGCCAGAGATAAATGTTTCACTGAGCCTGATCCCCGTGACGATCTTAGTGGCATGGATGTCGCCAGAAAAGTACTGATTCTGGCTCGTGAAGTCGGCATGGATCTGGAGCTGGAAGATATTCAGATAGAGTCTGTTTTACCTGAGTCATTCGATGCCAGCGGCGATGTGGAAACCTTTATGGCTAATCTGCCCAAGTTAGATCAGCAGATCGCCCAATGGGTTGAGAAAGCCAAGAATGAAGGCAAGGTTCTACGTTATGTCGGCCAGATAGATGATGAAGGTTGCCGGGTTAAAATAGCCGAAGTGGATGCTCAAGACCCCTTATATAGCGTAAAAGGTGGCGAGAATGCCTTGGCTTTCTACAGTCGTTATTATCAGCCCATTCCATTTGTGCTCAGAGGGTATGGCGCGGGGACAGACGTGACCGCCGCTGGCGTCTTTGCCGACCTTCTCAGGACGCTGAACTGGACGCGGGAGATGAGTGCATGAGTGTGAATATTTGTAGCGCGTCAGCTTCAATGAGAAGCTGTGATATGAAATTTGGCATTATGAGCACTGATATGGGAAGTTTTATATGACTCTAACTGTATACGCCCCAGCTTCTATGGGTAACGTGGGTGTTGGATTTGACCTACTCGGCGCAGCTTTAGCGCCAATAGACGGCAGTTTGCTGGGGGACAGAGTCTCTGTCTGTTCGGCAGATACAGGCATACATCTGTCTCTTGCGGGTCACTGGGCCGATAAGCTGCCTCAAGACCCGCAGGAAAATATCGTCTACCAATGTGCCGACTTCTTTCTAAAGCAGCTAGATAGAAAGGATGGTCTGGCACTGGTGTTAGAGAAGAACCTTCCAGTGGGTAGTGGTTTAGGTTCCAGTGCCAGCTCTGTGGTTGCGGCGCTTTATGCGCTGAATGAATATTTTGATAAGCCCTATGATGAGCAAGCCTTGCTACGTCTGATGGGAGAGTTCGAGGGGAAGATCAGCGGCTCAGTTCATTATGATAATGTCGCGCCCTGTTATTTAGGTGGTATGCAGTTGATGCTGGATACGCCGTCTAAAGTGTGCGACACCATCCCCACATTCGAGAACTGGTATTGGCTTGTTGCCTATCCAGGCATCTCACTCTCGACGGCTAAGATGCGTGATCTCTTGCCAAAGCAATACGATAAAGCTGTGGCGATCGATTTCGGTCGGTATCTAAGTGCTTTTGTCCACGCTTCCTATAAGAAAGACCCTAACTTGGCTATCTCGGTACTTAAAGATGTGCTGGCCGAGCCCTACCGCGCCGCGGCGATTCCTGGCTATGAAGAGTCCAGAGCAGCCTTGGCTGAGATAGGCATGCTGACTAGTGGGATTTCAGGCAGTGGTCCGACGCTTTTCTCTGTCACAGATAACTTACAGACGGCGCAAAAAGCGCAAGCTTGGCTTGATAAAAACTATGTTAAGCAGGGGGGCTTCTCGCATATCTGTAAAATCGATGCCCAAGGGACTCGCAGAACTGACTCGTTAAACAATTTTAAGATTCAGGATTAAGGTTATCTATTATGGAACTGTACAATTTAAAACACCCTTCTCAGGTGGTGAGTTTTACTCAGGCACTTAAGCTAGGTTTAGGCAGAGACAGAGGACTATTTTTTCCAACCTCAATTCCGGTATTGGATGATGTCGACTCGCTACTGGCACTGCCGTTCGTGGCTCGATGTCAAAAAATACTGGGTGCCTGGTTAGCCTCTGAACTTGGACAAGATACCGTCGATAGTCTGGTTGAAAACGCATTTAATTTCGACCTTTCGTTAGCAAAGGTTGATGAAAATAGACACTGTTTAGAGTTATTCCATGGACCTACCTTAGCCTTCAAAGACTTTGGCGCCAGGTTTATGGCCCAATGCTTAAATGAGCTAGCTTCAGACGATAAAATTAATATCCTGACTGCCACTTCCGGCGATACCGGTGCGGCAGTTGCCGATGCTTTCTTTGGCTTAGACAAGATAAAGGTTGTTGTGCTCTATCCCAAGGGCAAAATAAGTCTGTTGCAGGAGAAGATGTTCACAACCTTAGGTGACAACATACATACTGTATCAGTGGAGTCTGATTTCGATGCCTGTCAGGCGCTGGTAAAGCAAGCATTCGAAGATAGCGATATCCGTGATGGCTTGCACCTTAATTCGGCTAATTCGATCAATATCAGTCGTCTCCTGGCCCAAATTTGTTACTACTTCGAAGCCGTGGCACAGTTTAAGCGCCAACATGATCAAGATCCCGTTATCTCTGTGCCCAGTGGTAACTTTGGTAACTTAACAGCAGGCCTGTTTGCCCAAGCCATGGGCTTACCCGTTAAACGTTTCATCGCTGCCACTAACAGCAATGACACTGTGCCGCGTTATTTAGATAAGGGTGATTGGTTACCTAATGCAACGGTCGGGACTATGTCTAATGCCATGGATGTTGCCGAGCCGAGTAACTGGCCCAGAGTCGAAGCTATCATAGAGAAGATGAACTGGTCACTGGCGGATATCTCTGGTGTGGCATTGTCAGAAGCTAATACTTCGGCAGCACTACAAGAGTTAAATGACGCGGGTTACCTGTCGGAGCCCCACGCCGCTATTGCCGCTCAGGCATTGAATATGACAATGGTAGAAGGTGAGAAAGGGATCTTTTTAGGTACCGCTCACCCGGCTAAATTTAAAGATGTTGTCGATAGTGAACTCGACATTAATTTACCTCTGCCCCCCGAGTTAGCGGCAGTCGCCAATAAAGAGATCTTGTCAGTCACCTTAGATGACAATTTTGCCGATCTGAAGGCTCATCTATTTAAGGTGTTATAAACCTGACTCGCTGAAACATAAACTAAAAGAGGGCATTAGCCCTTTTTTTATGTGAATTACAATTGTTTTTATCATGTGTTACTTGTGGTTTTTAAGTGCTTTAGCATGCGCTAACGATCCGTTTATGTACTCGTGACTCCTTAGTAGTTACCCGTGTATCACCTTGTAACCAGCCGTTGGTTTTTAGTGTGATCTGGATCACGATTTTGCTGGGTGAATTTTTATATCTTGCGCCACAGTTTATCCAAAAGGTTTTCTACGGTGTTAAAATTTATAACTGCTTTGCTTGCCAGCTGTCTCCTCATTGGTTGCGCCACTTCAGATGATCAACAAGAGTTTTACTACCGAATTAATGAAGCTTACGATTTTGAAGTCACACACTGCGATAGTTTTGCCATGGCCAGAGGCAAGGGAAGAGGCGAGTTTGCATTAAGAGATGCAAAAAAGCAGGCGATGAGTTACGGCGAGAAGATTGGCGGCACCCATATTGTTTGGCTACAGGTCGATGAAGGAGAGGAGACCAAAGTAGTGGCTGTTATCTATAAATGTCTGCAGTAGCTAATCTTGGCTTAAACTGCGTAGCCAGTTTATCTCCTGAGGCCAAATATCGGCGTTAATCGTTTCTAACACCATAGGGATCCTCTTAGTCGCGGGGTGGTTCATGATAAAGCCAAAGGCGGCTTGGCCAATATGACCTAATCCCAGCGACTCATGTCTGTCGACTCTACTGTTCAGCGGCGTCTTACTGTCATTTAAGTGCATAGCCTTTAAGTATTTATCGCCCACAATATCATCGAACAGTTTAAAGCTGTGTTGGCAGGCCTCTTCTGTGGTTAGATCATAGCCGGCGGCAAACATGTGACAGGTATCGAGACAGATCCCCACCCGAGTCTTGTCTTCGACACCTTCTATAATTCGAGCTAACTGCTCAAAGCTGTGGCCTAAATTTGACCCTTGTCCCGCGGTATTTTCAATCACGGCTGTTACCTTGCTACTTCTCTCCAGTGCCATATTGATAGAGTCGCTGATACGAGATAAACATTCATCTATCTCGATTTTTCTGAGATGGCTGCCAGGATGGAAGTTCAGTAGCGTCAGCCCCATCTGTTCACATCTTTGCATCTCTTCAAAGAATGCCAGCCTGGACTTCTCCAATTGCTCTGCATCAGGATGCCCGAGGTTGATTAAGTAACTGTCGTGGGGGAGTATACCGTCACTGGATATATTGGCTTCTAAGCAATTGTGTTTGAAGGTTTCTATCTGATCTTGAGTTAGCGGAGCCGCCTGCCACCTCCGTTGGTTCTTAGTGAATAGTGCAAAGGCGTTGGCGTCTATTTTTTTTGCATTTATAGGTGCATTTTGTATGCCCCCAGCGGCACTCACATGAGCACCAATCCACCTTGAATCTGTCATAAATCTGGGCCTTTTCGTTGAGCAGAAAGAATTAGTTACAAGCTTTGTCACTTATATTGTCGCGAATCATCCAAGTTTAACTATGCTTTATTTAATTCTGCTACTTGAATTATTTTCATAAAATGAAGCAGCACTAACTTCATGGATGATGGGGAACGGACTCTACAGTGTTTAAAGAATTCTCTCAAACTGATATTAATCCCTTTTGGCCAAGACTCTTGGCCGAGCTCGGAAAATTACAAGCAAATTTCATTAATGGTGAAGACATACTCCTGCCTCTGTGCCGTATTTTGGCAGAAGTCAGCCAATCTCAAGCGGTACTGATTATTCCTAAAGACTCACTGCAATGTGACGATATGCCTGCTTCTGCTACATGCTGGTGTCGAGATCCCGTTCGATATCTAACCCTATGGAAAGAGGCAAAAGCTTGGCCGTTTTTCAATCAGGAACCTATGGTTCATCGTTGGCAGTCTTTCGTTATCTGGCCTGCAAAGCGAGTCAATATACAGATCTTTTTTCATTCATCCAGCGATCAATGGCTGTCATTTCTATTAAGTTCAAGTGAGCTCTTGTCCGATATTATTATGGGAATGTTGGTACAGCAGACTCTTGAGTGGCAACAGAGAGCGAGAGACAGAGGCGTTCACTCTGTAGATAGTGAGATGTTCCAATCAATAGTCAGTAACAGTGAAGACCTGATTTTAGTCGCTAGTCGTTCGCCATTTGGAGTGCCAAGTATCATGTACGCCAACGCTGCAGCGACCAGCATCAGCCACTACCCACGCAGCCAGCTTATAGGCAAACCCATCACACTGTTATTTCAAGAAGAGCTGAATCAATCCGCTGCTGGTGGTCAAGATAGTGAGCTGCTACAAGCGATTAATACGCGTCGAGAGTTTGATGGAGAGCTCATCTGTAGTAAGGCCGATAACGAAACTGCGGTGCTACATATGCACCTGGTCGCGTTGGAGGAGCACAGTGAGCATGGTAGCCTGTTTGCGCTAGTAGGCAGAGATATTACCGAGCATAAGCAACTTCAGCAGATCATGGCACGCACCCAAAAAATGCAGGCCATGGGACAGTTAGTCGGTGGTATTGCTCATGATTTTAATAATATTCTCGGAGTATTGAAGGGTAATCTGGAGTTAATGGAGCTTAAAACCAGTGAAGAGAAAATTTCCCGTTATCTTGCCACTGCCTTCAAAGCATGCCAAAGAGGGACAGACCTGACCAGACGTTTACTGCAGTTTTCCAGGCAGGAACAATTCAGTGCCAACTTGTATCAGGTCAATGATGTGATTCAAGGTATCGAGGAACTGATAGGTAAATCCTTAACCACGCAGATCTCTCTGATCTTAGAGCCTGGGCAAGAGCTGGATGAAATTCTTGTCGATCGTGGCGATCTGGAAGATGCGCTATTGAACCTTGTTTTAAATGCCAGAGATGCGATGGGAGGAGAGGGGGAGATAACCATACGTTGTGGTAGAGAGTCACTGGCTGGGTTTCTGCCAGGTTTAACTGGTCGTCCAATGGTGGAAGCGGGCCAATACATCACTGTGTCTGTATTAGATACAGGAACTGGTATTGCTCCCCATCTATTAGATAAAATCTTCGAGCCTTTCTTCACAACGAAAGACAAGAGCAATGGCACTGGGCTTGGGCTCTCTATGGTTTATGGTTTTGTGAAGCGCTCTAATGGCTATATGAGCGTCATAGAATCAGACTGTTATGGCACTGAATTCAGACTCTGGTTCCCTGTTGCTAAACAGAAGAGGCGGCAGGCGCTAGGCGTGGTAGTGAGACCCGAGGCGCCTAAGGTCGCTCAGAGGCTTAAAGTTTTGATTGTCGATGATGAAGTCGATCTACTGAGTGTCCTACAAGATTATTGCGAGATCTTGGGCATGGAAGTTGAAGCGTATTCCGATCCTTTAGTCGTAAGGGAAAAATATAAAGAAGGGCTTAATGGAATTGAATTATTGATCACCGATGTACTCATGCCAGGGGGGATTAATGGTTATGAGTTGGCTAAAGAACTCTGCGCTAAGGAGGATATTCCTGTGCTGCTGATCTCTGGGTTTATTGGTGATATCGGCATTAGCAGTAACGAGGATATGCCCTATCTGGTGTTGCATAAACCTTTCGCTATCGATGGTTTAGTGCAGGCTCTGCAACAGGTTGGTATCAACTTTTCTCAGTAGAGATAGATTGAGTTCAATACATAGCGATAAATGACTCAGGGTCATCAGAGTCTATTTAGAGCTAACACAAGGATGCATAGGTATGAATCAAGTGGATCAAGTTAGTGTTAATGGCTTTGACGTCATTTCAACCTACATTGGCTGCTATTTGAGAGGGATTTTGTGATGGAAGAGATATTAGTATGGGTCGTGGATGATGATGAAGATTATTGTGAGCTGATTCAGGAAGTACTTAATGATCATTATCAGGTTGCAGTATTCCATGAGGCGAGTACATATCGCGAATCTTTAATTGATATCACACCAGATCTAGTGTTGATGGATATTAATCTTCCCGATGTGAGTGGTATCGAACTTTGTCAGCAACTCACAGAGTCAGGCAAAGACAGTGCGGTGATCTTTGTCTCTGGGATGAATACCTTAGAGGAGAGGCTGAGAGCCTACGACGTTAGCGCTGTGGACTTTATTGCCAAGCCTTTTGAGATAAAAGAATTACTGGCTAAAGTGCAGGCTGTAGCTTCCTATCAGTCAAAGAGGCGTTCACTTGTTCAGGCTGAATCTATGTCGAGGAATATGGCGTTTCAGTCTATGACTGAGTCGTCTCAATATGGCGCTGTTTTACAGTTTTTTAGGCAATGTTTCTTATGCCAGGATTATCAGAGTCTGGCCGATGCCTTCTTTGACTTGATGCAACAACTCAATCTAAATACTTGTCTGGAAATAAGAGATGATGAGGTGCATTACTTTGCCCCTCAGCATGCCGAAATCAGTCCGATTGAGGCAAATATACTAGAGTTACTCGATAAGCATGGTCGTTTATATGATTTTGGAAATCGCACTATCTGTAATGATAAACATGTCTCCTTCTTGATAAAGAATATGCCGGTGGATGATGAAGTTCTCTATGGACGGCTCAGGGACATCATTGCGGTTATTGTCGAGGGCTTAGAGGCGAGAGTGATGGATATAGGTCGCCAACAGACATTGCAGCATGTATTTGTGGAGATCCAAAGCTTGCTAGGCAAGATCAATGGCGCAATCTTAGAACATGATGAGAAGTTCAGTGCAGCATTAACAGGTATGACAACCGAGATCCGCAGTAGCTTCCATGTACTTGATATGACAGAGGAGCAGGAGCATTACTTTGCCACCTTGCTGGAGCGAAATTTAAAGGAAGCCAATTCGGCTGGAGATGCCTTCTATCGTTTACAAGGCTCGTTAAAGACGGTGAAGAATTATGTTGAATCCAGTGTTGCCCCATAGAGAAATAATAATGACTCTTTGATTTAATTAATTTAAATAGTTCTTGTTTCGTTGATCTTAATCAGAACTCCTTAACAATCACCTTTGATATATTGGGCGTAATTTCATCTATTTACTATTATTGTATATATAAGGTATTCGGATTATGGAGACAACTATGCTTGCAAGGCTTAATCATGATCATAAGCATATCACGATATTACTCAATATTCTGAAGGTGAAGCACAACAGGTTAGCTCAGGGGGAAGCGGTTAACTTTAATCTTATCAGGGATGTTGTTGAGTATATGCAGAGTTATGCCGAGCATAGCCATCACCCCTTAGAAGATATCATCTATAGCTACTATTTAAAGAAAACAGCTCAGACGGGGACTAAAAAGCTTGCTGAACAACATCAAGGATTAGTTGATGCCTCGGCATCTCTAATGGCATCATTAAATCTCATCTTGAGTGATGTTGTGGTGTCTAGAGAGCAGCTTGTACTGGATCTTAAGGCATACGTTATCTTGCAAGAAGATCATATGCTGTTTGAAGAAAGAGATATTTTTCCTCGATGGGCGGAGGTGATAGATCAAACTGATTGGCAGGAGATACAAGCCCTATGCTCACTGAAACTCATCGATGACCCGCTATTTAGTGATAATGATAATGCGTTATTCGAGGAGTTAAGAGAATACATCACTAGAGATGAGTAGAAGCTTAGTTTTTTGTTCCTAGGGTTCTAGGATAAAAAGAGCGCTAATGCGCTCTTTTTATTTGATGATTTTACATCAGGAGGTTGTCTAACTCACCATCGAAGTTGCTATCTATGTCTTGCAGTTCTTTGAGTAAACGGTGCTTCTCTTGCAGTGCCTCAATTTCACGCCATTTGCGTTTCTTGTTGGAGCTTCTCGAGCGGCTTGGTCTTTCTATCACTGTATCTAGCGCACTACCATAATCGAGTCGATTCATGGTGACCTCCTGTTGTTGTATTTCTGTTCAATCAAATAAATACCACACTTTTAAAATAGTGTGCAAGATAAATGTTTCACTTCTGTTAACGTTCGGTGAAGTTTTTATGGCGTGAAAGGTGATGATCTTGCGCTAAGTACAAAGAATATTTGCAGTATTTAGAGATATGAACTACGGAATAAAAAAAAGCCAGTGTAAACTGGCTTTTTTTATTGTGAGAGCTTTTTAGCGTGATCTAGAGAGATTGTTGCCTGAACATATTGATAAGGCCATTACTTGAACTGTCCAGTTCACTTGCATCTTTCTCTGCTCCGAGTCTGGCTAAAACATCATTGCCTAATGTTTTACCTAGCTCGACACCCCATTGATCGAATGAGTTGATGTTCCAAATTGCGCCCTGAACGAAGGTTCTGTGTTCATAGAGTGCGATTAGGGAGCCTAGAGTTCCAGGCGTCAGCTTGTCCATTAATAGGGTATTGCTTGGCTTGTTACCTTGCATCTCTTTATGCTTGGCTATGGTACTCTTTTCATCATTCGAAAGCGCACTGGCTTCAAGTTCTGCTAAGGCTTCTTCATAAGAACGCCCTTGCATCAGTGCTTGGGTTTGACCAAAACAGTTTGATGCGAGTTGGATGTGGTGCTCTCCTAACGGATTATGACTCTTGAGAGGCATAATAAAGTCGGCAGGAATGAGCGCAGTACCTTGATGCAATAACTGGTGATAGGCGTGTTGACCGTTAGTGCCCTCACCGCCCCAGATAACTGGCCCTGTGCTGAAATCGGCACGAGTGCCATCTAAGGTGACTGACTTACCGTTACTCTCCATGTCCAGCTGCTGGAAATATGCGGGAAGTCCTCTCAGATAATGATCATAGGTCAATACCACATGGGACTGAGCATCATGGAAGTTGCCGTACAGTAGTGAAAATAGTCCCATAATCACAGGCATATTTTCCGATAGCGGCGCGTTGGCAAAATGCTTATCCATCTCATGAGCACCGTCAAGCAGTTCACGGAAGTTATCCATGCCTATCATCAATGCTATGGGCAAACCTATGGCTGACCAGAGTGAATAACGACCACCAACCCAATCCCACATAGGGAAGATATTATCGGCATCGATACCGAACTCTGTCGCCTTTGCTACATTGGAGGTGACGGCAACAAAATGTTGAGCGATATCCTCTTGACTCGCCCCATTGCTCATAAACCAATCTTTAGCACTTAAGGTGTTAGTTAAGGTTTCTTGAGTACTGAAAGACTTAGATGACATGATAAACAATGTGGTTTCAGCATCGAGAATTTTAAGTTTCTCGGTGATGGATGTGCCATCCACATTACCCACGAAGTGGCAATTGAGCGCTTTATTCCAGTAAGGTCTGAGCGCTTGAGACACTATCTTAGGACCTAAGAAGGAACCGCCGATACCGATACTGACGATATCTGTGATCGACTTGCCAGTGTAACCTTTCCAGCTTCCGGAAGTGATTGCAGTGACAAATGTCGCCATTTGAGCTTGAGTCTGCTGAACTTCTTCGACGATATTTATACCGTCTAGAATTATCTTTTGTTCAGGCTTAGCGCGCAGTGCGGTATGTAGCACTGCACGTTTTTCGGTGGTGTTGATCAAATCACCGTCAAACATAGCCTTGATTTTTGACACTAGCTTAGTCTCGTCTGCAAGCTTGAATAGTAGAGATAAGGTCTCACTATTCGCCCTGTTTTTGGAGTAATCCAAAAACAGGCCACAAGCTGATGTCGACATAGTGTCGAATCTGAGTCTATCTTCTTCAAAAAGCACTCTCATATGAGGCAAGGTCTTGGTATGAGCCTTTAGCTCATACCAAGTCTGACTCTGGGTTAGCTCTGTCATCCAGTCTTACTCCTTAAGAGGCCAGTTTCTCTTTCAGCATCACTTCGAGCTTACCTTGGTCGATAGCGAAGTTTCTGATGCCTTCGGCAAGTTTCTGAACTGCCATAGGATCTTCGTTAAATGCCCAGCGGAATTGTGCTTCTGTGAGTGGCTCACCTGGTGCAACTGATGACTCTACAGGAACAAGTTTACGCACAACTTGAGCCTGTGAATTTGCCATATCTTCGAGCAGTGCTGGACCTATTGTTAGACGGTCACAGCCCGCAAGCTCAAGGATTTCGCCTGTGTTGCGGAAGCTGGCGCCCATGACGACAGTGTTGAAGCCATGGCTTTTGTAATAGTTGTAGATTTCGGTAACCGAAACTACACCTGGGTCTTCACTAGCACTGTAATCCTGACCTGTGTCTTTCTTATACCAGTCTAAGATTCTGCCGACAAACGGTGAGATAAGGTAAACACCGGCTTCAGCACAAGCACGGGCCTGAGCAAAGCAAAATAGTAGAGTTAGGTTACAGTTAATACCTTCTTGCTCTAGCTGCTTAGCGGCGCATATGCCTTCCCAAGTGGAAGCTAGCTTGATCAGAATACGTGACTTATCTATGCCAGCTTCTTGATACAGTTTAATCAGCTTATGGGCTTTTTCGATCGAACCGGCTTGGTCGAAAGAGAGCCTTGCGTCAACTTCAGTGGAGATACGACCAGGAACGATCTTTAAGATCTCTACGCCAATATTGACCGCAAGCTTGTCACCTGCATCTTCGATCTGTTGCTCAATGACATCACTTTGTGATTTAGCCCAAGTGATAGCGTTGTCGATTAGATGGCCATAATCTGGGATCTGGGCTGCTTTTAAAATGAGAGACGGGTTGGTCGTCGCGTCTTGTGGTTGGTAACGCTTGATGGCCTCAATGTCACCAGTATCGGCGACTATGGTGGTAAAAGATTTCAATTGCTCGAGTGTATTAGCCATAAAAATAACATCCTTCTTAAGAAGCAGCTTAAGGTTTGTGATTGCTTGAGAGTATTAGAAGCGATTTTGATGATATTTCCAACCGTAAATGAAAAAAAATTACAGGAAAGTTGTAAAATATCAGTAAAAGCGCTTTTTACTAACCCATTTACCCTAAATTTTAGTCAAAAATAGGTAGGGGAGAGTATAGCGTGTCAGGTGATTTTGAGTATAGGTAAAATCCCGCTTTACCATTATACCATTCCATATAAGTATCTGGTCAGTTCAGAGACTCTCAGTTTTTTCAATTCAAGGCGCATTGATGAGGAAATGGTTATTCCCTTTTAAGTCAATGCAACAGCGAAGTGGAAACTCTGAGGGCCTCACGCAGTGCGGGTTTCAAAGCCCTTTATGCTACGTTGAATGTTCTCGATATACGACTGCATGGATGCAGGAGGTAGAGCAACGCAGGAGCTTGTTGCCGAGAATAACTATTAGCTTCAAACATCCGCCTTGCCTACAGTGCTTTGAACTCCCGCTGAATGATCAGATACTTACTCGGAATGGTATTACAGCATGATTACACTCTGGACAGAATGAGTGAAAAATTCGTACTGATACCAATTGGCCTTAGTATCATGAGTGGCATTATTTAGATTGTTCTTGCATCATAAAAAAATCGCTGCACCAGGCAGCGATTTTTATGTATCGACAAGAGAGAGTGATTACTTGATCAGTGCTTCTCTTTTTACGCCAGTGACGTGAGCTTCGATACGACGGTTAGCCTTGTTTGCTTCGACGCTATTACCTTGGATAACAGGTTGTGTGATACCGAAACCTTTAGCTTCTACGCGATCTTGGCTAATGCCATACTTCTCGACAAGAATCTTAGCAACGGCGTTCGCACGCTTGTCCGATATGGTCATGTTGTAGTCGGCTCTACCTACATCAGAAGCGTGACCCGAAATCAACACTGTCGATTTAGGATTCTTGTTCATGTATGTTGCCAGCTTTTCAATGCGCTCAAAAGACTCAGTCTTTACCACAGATGAGTTATTCGCGAACTGAATAGAACCTACATCACGCTGCTCGGTAGTCTCAATGTAAACAGTACAGCCTTTCGCATCAACCTTGTGATTGACTGGAGTGTCTGGACACTGATCCATATCATCGGTGACGCCATCATTATCTGAGTCAATAGGAGCTAGAACCAATGGAGCAACAACGGCGGGTGCTGGAGTACCGAAACGGTAGCTAAGCTCAAGGCCCCAGTAGTTGCTTTCCATGGCCAGTGTGTTCCACTTGTCTTCATCTAAGTTCTCATAACGACGATACTTAGCCTGAAGTTTCAAGTTTTCGGTGATGTTATATCCGATACCTGCGCCAATGTATGGTGCAATACCGCTGTCACTGTAATACTCACTGCCATATTCTTTATTGTTCGACAGTATGTAATTCATCGCACCGGCTTCAGCCGATAGGCTCCAGCGGTCAGCGATTGGCCAGAAGCCGACAACACCTAAGGTTAATCCTTTAGCGCCAACATCATTCATCTTGTTGGCGTAATCGACCCACTCGGCACGTCCAAGATCACGGTAGCCTAATTCAACGCCGAAATAGTCGTTGAAAAGGTAACCACCAAACACATCCCATGCGTAAGGATCATCTTTGCCACAGCTCTTCATGGTCTTCATGTCGCAGTTTGGCTCGTAATTGTTTACGCCAAGACCGCCACCGACATACCAAGGAGTGAGTTCTTGTGCCGCGTTAGCAGCGAAAGGGAGCATTGAAGTCAGCAGAATAGCTTTCAATGTATTGTTCATCATTTCAAATCCTTTGTTATTTATCTTTCCCCAATGCTGTTCCACCTGGAGGTGAAACACTGCCAGCACTTTGAGAGGGGATTCCTTTAGTTTTATCGCTAGCTGTCGCTATTATCTACGGGATTGCGATCTATTTTCAATGTAAATATGATTTAAATCATTACGTTTATAGTTTTAAGGCATAAAAAAAGTGCATTCTAAAAGAATGCACTTAGTTATGTTGTTAACGTGTTTCTATCTTGTTGCTTTAATGATCCTTACTAGCGAGTCCAGATCCAGTTGTCCAGGCTGATGGGGTCGACACCGTTTGCCTTGATATAATTTCTGTGTTCCACCAGACGCTGAAGCATGTCTGTGGTGATGGTGACATGTTGTGTCTCATCGATAACACCTTGCTGGAACAGCTTGTAGGCCATGTCGATAACGAGATGGTAACGCGAGGTTCCGTTTCTGACACCCATATCGAATGGCGTTGTGGTAGATCCTTCCTCTTCATAGCCCTTGATTCTGAATCTGTCACTGCCTTTATAATCGAATACCAGTTTCTTGATGGTGTTCGGGTAGCCATGGTAGTTAAAGATAACGCCCTTGTCTGAGGTGAAAACTTCATCCATCAACCAAGGCTTGCTCTGGAAGTCTAAGCTACCAAGACCGCTGCTGGTGAGTTCAGTAACGCTGACGAAACGGATACGAACGCGTGGTAAGATCTCTCTGATTAAGACCAAAGAGGCCATGGCTTCTTGGGTAACGTAATCACCACAACCAACCAGAACCACATCTGGGTTTTCATCGGAAGCGAAGTCCCAAACCATGACTCCGTTTTTAGCCTGTTCACGTGCTTCATCGAGTGATAACCATTGTGGCAAGTCTTTCTTGCCGGCAACTATGATGTTTAACTTATCACGATCCGCGTAGGCGCGTTCTGTGTAAACCAGAGTGGTATTACCATCTGCAGGCAGATATGCTGAGATAATCTTTGGGTGCTTCTCAAGCATGGCGCCTAAGAATGATGGGTTCTGATGCGAGTAACCGTTGTGATCTTGGCGTTCTAGAAGCGAAGAGAGTACCACGTTACAGGCTGGTACTGGCTTACGGAAGTGAACGCCCTGGCTGGCATAGACATACTTACAGTATTGGTCAGCCATCGAGGAGACAACTTGTGAGAATGCTTCATAAGTAGGGAACATGGCGTGACGACCCGTCACTGTGTAACCATGCATCATACCGAAGAGCAAGTTCTCGGATAATAGCTCGATGACGCGACCGTCACGGGCCATGTCGGTATCCCACTCTTCAATGGGCCACTGCCATGCTCTGTTAGTCTCTTCGAATACGGCTTGAAGCTGGTTCGAGTAAGTTTCATCAGGACTAAAGATACGCAGGTTACGTTGATCTCGGTTGAGTTTCATCGCATCACGCATCCACTCACCCATCTTGTACATTGAGTGACCACGCGTACCACGAGGTGTTTCTGGACCGTAGGCTAGTTTAGATAGATCAGGGTTAGTCAGTGCGCGAACCACCTCACCACCGTAGCTTAAGTGTTGCTGACCACAAGTTAACTGCTTAGGTGGAAGTAGAGATTGGATTTCTTCATCGAAGATGAGCTCGCCTTTATCGTTAATCGAATAAAGTTCATTGAAATTATAACTGGCTAACCAAGTGTTTAGTGCGTCTAGGTGACCCTTATCGGTAGCACACTTATTGACGATTACCTGATGAGATTCGCAGTTACCTTCAAGCTTCTTGCCGTTGTACTGCGCAGTACCTGTCCAACCTTTAGCGGTACGCATCAAGATGACAGGCCAGCGTGGCTTAACAACATCTTCACCGCTGCGCGCGCGTTTCTGAATGTCTGTGATCATCTCATATGACTTATCCATAGCATTTACCATCTGCACATAGACGTCTTCTTCGAGCTCATCGTCAACTATGATTGGGTGGTAACCTAGGCCACGGAATTCAAGATCTAACTCTTCGTGGCTCATACGGCCCATACGAGTCGGACCAGAGATCTTGTAGCCGTTGATATGAACTATGGGTAGTACCGCACCGTTAGTGGCAGGGTCTACTAAACGGTTGGCATACCAAGAAGCGGCAAGAGGCCCTGTTTCTGATTCGCCATCACCAATTAGACATGCCGCAATAAGATCTGGATTATCTAATACTGCACCCCAAGCAACTGAAAGTGAGTAACCTAGTTCACCACCCTCTAAGATTTGTCCAGGTGCTTCCGGGTTTGCGTGTGAAGGGTAGCCATAAGCTGCTGAGAACTTCTGACAGATATCTGTGATACCTTCTTCATTGTATGGAATGTTTTCAGGGTAATAATGACTTAGAGAACCTTCCATGAAAAGGTTAGCCTGAACTGCTGGGAAGCCGTGACCTGGGCCTACAAGGTAGACGAATGAGCGGTTGTTTTTAACGATGAGACGGTTGATGTTAGCGTAGACAAAGTTGATACCAGGGCAAGTACCCCAGTGACCTAACAGTCTAGGCTTGATGTCTGTGTGTGCAAGTGCACGCTTATGCAGTACGTTCTTCTTTAGATAAATTTGTGATGTCGCTAGAAAGTTTGTGGCTCTTACAAATTTCTTTAATGCGCTGATCTCTTGCGGTTGTGACATAAATAACCCCATTTATAGTAAGCAAAAAGTTAATCAAAGCTCATGCTAGACACTATATTTGTAATTTTATTACAAGAATGTGTCCTGCATCTTGTTTTTGTAAAGTCATAACATTTCAATTTTGTTGCGATGTTTAGGTGAAAAACTTGTGTAATCAGTTGCTAGCCTAACTTAATTTTGTTTTAACCTGTGATGATGGTGTTATGTAAATGATTAACTGTGATCTTGATCACGCGAGATGCTTTTGATGGTATGCTATTTTGCCGCAGCGAGAATTGGTGGGCGTGATGTAATAAATTCACGAAAGTAAAATTCTAAAAGAAAATTACCAATTTTTATTGAATCGATAGAAGAAAACTAAAACACGTTAGTCTCGTAGCTGATTGTATAAGCTGCCGTGATTATCATGGGGATAGAGTAAGAACTATGTTTGAATCATTAATTAGCGCTATTGAATCTGTAGTGAATGCCATTAATGGCATGTTATGGGGTAGCGTGCTTATATATGTACTGGTCGCAGCGGGTGTCTTTTTTACACTTCGTCTGAGTTTTATTCAGTTCCGTTTATTTGGTCATGGTGCCAAGCTGGTCATTCAAGGCCGTGAAAAGGTCGATGGGATTTCGTCATTCCAGGTCTTCTGTACGTCGATGGCTGCTCGTGTCGGTACAGGAAATATGGCCGGTGTTGCCGTCGCTATTACTGTAGGTGGTGCGGGTGCTATTTTTTGGATGTGGTTAATCGCATTATTAGGTATGGCGACGGCATTCATTGAGTCAACCTTAGCTCAAGTCTATAAAGTTAAAGACAGCGAAGGCCAGTTTCGTGGGGGCCCAGCCTATTACATGGAACAAGGCTTAGGTAAGCGTTGGATGGGAACCCTGTTCTCCATTTTACTTATCATAGCGTTTGGCTTCGCTTTCAATGCGGCTCAAGCCAATACCATGACTGATGCCCTCAATAATGCCTTCGGTTTCGATAAGACGATTGTTGGAATCGTGATAGTACTCGCTTCAGGCTATATCATCTGTGGCGGATTGAAGAAGGTCGCTCGTGCTTCCGAGCTGATAGTGCCTGTGATGGCTGTGGCTTATTTAGCGATAGCTATGGTTGTTCTGGTATTGAATATTGAACAAGTGCCTGCAGCACTGAGCTTAATCGTTAAGAGCGCATTTGGTTGGGAAGAGGCTGCTGGTGGCGCAATGGGCGCTATGATGGCGGGTATTGCTCGTGGTCTGTTCTCTAATGAAGCGGGCATGGGTAGTGCGGCTAATATTGCGGCTTCAGCTACACCGAACCCTAATCATCCGGCATCTCAAGGCTTTGTGCAGATGATAGGCGTGTTTGTCGATACGATAGTTATCTGTACTGCATCGGCCGCGATTATCTTGCTATCTGGCGTGTTAGATAACCCTGGGGAGCAGAAAGGGATTGGGCTACTACAATTGGCTCTGACGAATGAGTTAGGTGGCTGGTCAGCGTATTTCATCTCTTTTGCCATTTTGCTGTTCTGTTTCACATCAATCATTGCGAACTACAGTTATGCAGAAAGCAACATCATGTTCTTAACTAAGAGCAAGAAGGTGCTTTACATCTTCCGTGGCCTGGTTTTGGCTATGGTTATGGCAGGCTCTGTAGCATCACTACAGCTAGTATGGAACTTTGCCGATGTCTCTATGGGATTGATGGCACTAGTGAATATCGCGGCAATTACCATGTTATCTAAGGTGGCATTCGCAGTGATTAAAGATTATGAAAAACAGATGAAAAAAGGGCTTAGCCCAACGTTCGATCCTAAACAATTCCCTGAGATTGAGGGTATTGAGGAAGGTGAGTGGTCAACGGCGAAAATGGCTGAAAAGGCATAATTTTCGTTGAACTGATTCGGTAAACTGAATCGGCTCTATCTAAAAAACCACGCGAATTAGCGTGGTTTTTTTATGTTTGCATCAGTATGATAGCAAGCAATAAAGTTCAATAAGGATTAGCTATGTTAGTTTTAGTTTCACCAGCAAAAACATTAGACTATGACAACCCCGCAGGGACGGCTGAATATACCTTGCCTAAGCTTGTCGACTTCAGCGCTCAGTTAATCGAAGAGTGCCGTAAATTGACGCCAGCAGAAATCGCTTCATTAATGAAGGTGAGCGATAAAATTTCTGGTTTGAATGCGGCTCGTTTCGAGACCTGGAGCCCGATCTTCACTACCGAAAATGCCAAACAAGCCTTGTATGCATTTCGCGGTGATGTCTATACTGGCTTAGATGCAGACTCTTTGCCCGCTGAAGGCATCGCACGTGCTCAGAAGCATCTTAGAATACTCTCAGGCTTATACGGTCTCTTGCGTCCTCTGGATCTCATGCAGGCATATCGTTTAGAGATGGGAACTCGCTTAGCGAATAAGCAAGGCACTAACCTGTATCAGTTCTGGGGCAATACCATTACCGATGAGGTTAATCTAGCCCTGGATGAGCAGGGAGACGACATCCTTGTCAACCTGGCCTCAAACGAATACTTCAAGGCGGTTAAGCCTAAGCTGGTGAAGGGCAGTATCATAACGCCAGTGTTTAAAGATCGTAAAAACGGTCAGTACAAGGTGATCAGTTTCTTCGCCAAGAAAGCCCGCGGCATGATGGTTCGCTATATCCTCGATAACAAGGTGAGTACCCTTGCTGAACTGATCAAGTTTGACAGCGCTGGATATCATTACTGTGAAGCTGAATCGTCAGCTATGGCACCGGTATTCCTCCGCGAAGAACAGCTTTAGGCAAGACTTCGAATGAAGCTTGATTACATTTTTTGATTGGTTTTATTTGGCTAATGTGGTGCTTGCCAGCTAGCAAGTTTCAAATAGCTTTGTAGATTGGGTTCATTGGGCTTGTTTGGTATTTGGTGGTTTGCTAAGTACCATGGCTTCAATGGTGTTTATTGCCTGCAACAGGCATTGAGTACTTGCCAGCTAGCAAGTTTCAAATAGCTTTTAAGATAGGGTTCATTAGGCTGATTTGGTATTTGGTTAGTTTACTGAATCATTTTACTTCAGTTTTATCTATCACCTGCCGTGGGCGAATGTGCAAACACTTCTGTGACTCGCCGCGAGCACAATCCCTGTGGGCTCTGCGACATCATCCCTGATGTCGAAGGTCACAGCCGCGTTCACACCAGATTATCCATCTCTTCGATTTGAGCTTTATTGGCTAATAACTCGTTTCTGGACAGAAACGGTTTAGAGTCGATGTTCTAAATATAGCCATTGGCATTAGGGAATATATGGCAATCGAATATGCCGTAACGCCTCAAGAAGGGGCGCCAGTTACGGTATCCTGCTTGCTTGATTTGTTAGGCTCTGAGCTTGAATATTGTGATAATAGTGACGGAAATGTACTTGCCTCAAGTAGTAAGGCAGGCAATATATCGAAAAAAATATGCGATGCTTCAAAATACTCTTCGATAGTTTCCTTGGCTGAATTTATATCTACTTTATCTATCAGCTCATACTGTAGCATTGCATCTGAATCTTGATGCGCAATAGTGTTATTTCTTATTTTAGAGAGTATTTTTTGAGTTCTCTTTTGCGCCTTGGATATTCCCCGAACGGCTTGAACCATGGAACTCCTTAGCTCGCCACTAATTTTCGCTTCTTCATATATTTCCTTCATGATTTTACCTGATGCAACCTTGCTCATATCTCGTTCATGAATGATAAGGAGCATAATTCTTACTGATAGGTTTCTTTTCCAAGGATCAGGGTGAGAGAAAGCATCGATTTTTATAGCCTTTAAGTCACGTTCAGCCAACAGGAAAAATAACGATATATTGAATATCTTTTTTGACGCACCAAACTCTGAGCCTTGAAGCTTTCGGTACTCGTTTACTGTGGTATCAAAGCCCCAATCAGTGCTTTGTTCCGCTTTCTTTCACCCCACTTTAAGGTGAGCCGAAGTTTAAATAGATGCAAACGGGATGGGTCCATATATGCGGCTGCGGACTTCGGTTTCAGGGATGAAACCGCAGAGCGTATAGGGATATATTCACAGCTTGCCGTAGAAGTATCTGCACTTAAGCACGCTGCAGGCGATAGATAACCATGAAGATTAAACTTTCAATACACCAGCCAACACCAAAACAGCCAAATGAAGCAAATTAAAATGTACTCAAGCTTCATTCGAAGCAAAAAGGCCACTGTTACGATAAACAGTGGCCTAGTAGATTACCAATAGAAGGCTGAATCGAGCCAAGGCCCAAACCAGCTGAACTGCTAACAGCTATTTAGCGACCTCAATTGGTCTTAACTCAACTTCTGATTGGGCCATCAGATACGCAAACTGAGCGTAGGCTGCTACGTTTTGCTGTAGTGCGGCTGGATCTATCTTATCTAAGGTGTCGTTGGGTGTGTGGTGATAATCGAAGTAATCACGGCCATCTTGTCTTAGGGATGCCACAGGAACGCCTTGCTTTGGCAACATAGAGACATCAGGGCCGCCTGAGGCCGTATTGCTGCCCAGGACTACACCATTCTGAGTCATGGGGGCGCTGAGGGATTGTAATGCAGTGAAGGCCTTTTCATTGACCCTATAATCGATCTGATAGATGCGACCTGCACCGAAATCAGATTCGGCAGCGATGTAATGTTTGGCTAGCTCGTCTTGGTGTGCCTTAGCGTAAGCTTTACCACCGACCAGGCCTACTTCTTCGGCGGCATAGAGTACGACTCTAACCGTACGTGCTGGCTTGACTGGTAAATCTTGAATGAGCTTACCTGCCGATGTGACAATGGCCACGCCTGCGCCATCATCGATGGCGCCCGTACCTTCATCCCATGAGTCTAAATGAGCCCCTATGAGTACGATCTCATCAGGTTTGCTGCTGCCGGTGACTTCAGCGATGACATTGTAGGAGGTCGCGTACCCTAAACGCTTAGGAGACATGAACAGGTCCAGCACCACATTGGGGTCGCGTTTGAGCATTAACTTGATCAGATCTGCATCCGGGTTAGACATAGCCGCGGCAGGGATCTTAGTCACACCCTCTTTGTAGCGCATCATGCCAGTGTGTGCCATGCGGTCATGATCTGTCCCTATGGAGCGGATCACGATAGCCAGTGCACCTTTCTCCGCCGCCGTGATAGCACCGCGAGAACGGCCGCCTACGGTTTTCCCATAACCTTTGCCTGTGATATGGCGTTCGGTGATGTGGTCGATAAAGACTATCTTGCCTTCGACTTCTGCTTTAGAGGCCAGTTTCAATGCCGCTAAACTATCGAATCGGGCGATGGAGGCTTGTATTCCAGCTTTTGGCGTCGCAATACTGCCGCCAAGAGCGGTTATCACGATAGGCTGACCGTAAGGAGATAGGATTTTCGCTTTCGCTTCCCCTCGACTCCAGACCGGAACTTGAACTGCTTCCTTATAGACTCTGTCGAATCCAAGGCTATTGAGCTTGTCCTGCGCCCATTGAACGGCAATCAGGTCTTTCTCACTGCCAGCCAATCTTGGGCCAACTTCTACCGTGAGGGATTCGACTAACTCATATGCCAAATTTGAGTTCAAGGCTTTTTGCTGTAATTGCTGAGGTATTTGAATTGCGGATTTTTCTGCTGGCGTGTGCTGACAACCAATAAGGCTTCCAAAGAGGAGTCCAATGACCAAGGTACGGAGTGTGTTTTTCATAAGTTTCCTTTGTTTTTATTACTCATGTCCCATTTTTGAAAACAATCTAGCAAAAAGTGTGCTTTATGTCCCGACTATATCTGTAAGGCAACGCTATATTAGTCCCGGGGATTGTTTTAGGAGAAATTGCTCGTAATGAATATTGAATTAATGCAGCAGCGGGCAGATCAAGCCGTTGTGATGTTGAAGGCTTTGGCAAACGAACGCCGTCTCTTTATCCTATGCTATCTTCTTAGTGAAGGAGAGATGTGTGTAGGTGAGATGAATAAGAAACTGGGTTTGAGTCAATCGGCTCTGTCTCAGCATCTAGCCTGGCTACGAAAAGATAATTTAGTTGAGACCCGTAAGGAAGCTCAGACGGTGTTTTACTCTTTGAAGAGTAAAGAGGTATCGGAGATTATCAAGTTGCTTAATAACATATACTGTCATTAAAAACAGTGAAGGGAATCAAATTGGCAGAGCCTGAAGGCTCTGCTTTTTTATGCCTGAAATTTGTTAATATCAATTCCACCAAATTTTAGACATAAAAAAACCGACCAAGGCCGGTTTTTTTAAGCATAAACTTAAAGACTAAGCAGCAAGTGCTTTGATCTTAGTGTTTAGGCGAGACTTCTGACGAGCAGCTTTATTCTTGTGAATAATGCCTTTAGTCGCCATACGGTCAACAATTGGTTGTGCAGCATTAAATGCTTCAGTAGCCGCTTTGTGATCGCCAGCTTTAATTGCTGCGATAACTTTCTTTACGTATGAACGTAACATTGAACGACGACTAGCGTTATGCTGACGACGTTTTTCAGATTGAAGCGCGCGCTTCTTTGCAGACTTGCTATTAGCCAAGGTGCAACTCCTAAATAGGGTTAGATATTTTAAAGGTCGGGAATATGCCTCTTTTTTGTCATTTTGTCAATGACAATGATTGAATCTTTATCTTAAAGATAAATTAATCCAACCAGACTTGGCTATCTTCAACCTAACTCGTGTAATATGGTGCGCAATTCTAGCAGTAATTGTTAGCCAGTGACAGGGGGAAAATCAATTCTTGAGACTACTCGCCTGAAATGTACCGCTCAGATCAGGGGGTGTTTTGAGTAAAGCTTTATTTAAGTCAGGCATGATAGTGAGTGCTATGACGTTGATTTCTCGTGTGTTGGGTTTAGTCAGAGATGTGGTTATCGCCAATCTTATGGGTGCTGGAACCAGCGCTGATGTTTTTTTCTTCGCTAATAAAATTCCAAATTTTCTAAGACGTCTTTTCGCTGAAGGTGCTTTTGCTCAGGCATTCGTTCCGGTTTTAACTGAATATCAACAGAAACAGACTTCCGAAGAGATTAGAGACCTACTGTCTAAGGTCGCGGGGACATTAGGCGTTATCATTACTGTGGTTACGCTAGTTGGTGTTATCGCTTCTCCGGTATTAACGGCGCTTTTCGGTGGCGGCTGGTTTCTTGCCTGGATGAATGGAGAGCCTGATGGGGCTAAATTTGAGTTAGCATCCTTGATGTTGAAGATAACTTTTCCCTATCTCTGGTTTATTACCTTTACCGCCCTTGCTGGCTCTATTTTAAACAGCCGAGGGCGATTCGCCGTGTCGGCATTTACGCCGGTATTTTTAAATATCGCCATTATCGGTGCCGCTATCTTTCTCGCACCTCGTATGGAACAGGCCGAGATTGGACTGGCTATTGGTGTATTTGTTGGTGGTTTAATTCAGTTTTTGTTTCAAATCCCTTTTCTCTTAAAAGAAAAAGCCTTAGTCAAACCCAGCTGGGGTTGGAAACACCCTGGTGTGACTAAAATTCGTACCTTGATGATACCTGCACTCTTTGGTGTGTCTGTCTCTCAGATAAACCTGTTATTAGATACTTTCATTGCCAGCTTTCTGATGACGGGCTCTATCAGTTATCTCTATTATGCCGATCGCTTGCTCGAGTTCCCCTAGGTTTGTTTGGTATCGCAATCGCAACGGTTATTTTGCCGGCTCTGTCTAAGAAGCATATCAATGCCGAAGGCAAGGGGTTTGAGTCCACCATGGATTGGGGGGTGAAAGCCATCTTATTTCTGGGGATGCCTGCCATGTGTGGTTTGATTGTGCTGGCTAAACCTATGTTGATGGTGTTGTTTATGCGTGGTGAGTTTACTCTGCATCATGTTGAAATGGCGTCATATAGCTTAGTGGCTTACGGCTGTGGCTTACTGAGCTTCATGTTGATTAAGGTGTTGGCGCCTGGTTACTATTCGAGGCAAGACACTAGGACACCGGTACGCTATGGCATCATAGCTATGGTCAGCAATATGGTGTTTAACCTGATCCTTGCTTTTCCCTTTGGTTATGTCGGTTTAGCCATGGCAACTTCGATGTCTGCACTACTCAATGCGGGTTTACTTTATCGTGGCCTGCATAAGGCTGGTGTCTATAGAGTGAGTAGGCAAACTGGTTTTTTCTTTATCAAGGCGCTGTTGTCTTGTGGTGTCATGGTCGGTTTACTGCTGTCCTTTCTTCCGTCCCAAGAAGTGTGGGTAGGACAGGTGTTTCATGAACGAGCCTCGACCTTGCTATTACTCATAGGGGGAGGTGGAGCTAGCTACCTTATCACTCTGGTGATTTTTGGAGTCAGGCCCTGGAAAATAAAAACTGGCTTGTAATTCTGTGAATTCATGTCAGACATTGAGTCCAGCGAGCCGTTAAATGCCTCCTTAATTTTGGAGGCATTTTACTCTTTGATTGTTTATTAAAATCGACATCAATTATCTCAGGGAAAGATCCTTGCTGATTATCCTCTTCAGCTGGTATATAATCCGCCCACTCAGGCCTGCTAGTTATGTAATGTAATGGAACTAATCCGCGGTATACACAATATTTTACCTGCACATCACGGTTGTGTTCTCACTATCGGCAATTTTGATGGCGTGCATCGAGGCCATGCTGAAGTCATCGCTAAGTTAGTCAAGAAGGCGAGACAGTTAAATGTCCCCGCAACCTTGATGACGTTTGAGCCTCAGCCGCAAGAGATGTTCAGAGGTGATAATGCGCCAGCTAGGCTCAGTACTCTCAGAGATAAAATTATTTTACTCGAAGAGTTGGGGATCGACAGGTTAGTATGCATTAACTTCAATGCTAATTTTGCTGATCTATCGGCGCAGGACTTTATCGACAAATTATTGGTTGAGTCCCTTGGGGTTAAGTACCTGGTCATAGGGGATGACTTTTGCTTCGGTAAGCAGCGCAAAGGTAACTTTAAGATGCTTCAATCGGCAGGAGAAAAACACCAGTTTGCCGTGGTGAGTACCCAAAGTTTCGTTTTAGGCGACAAACGAGTCAGCTCCACCGAGATTAGAAATCAGTTGGCGAAAGGCAACTTGGAACAAGCAAGGCGTCTACTCGGCCATCCTTTTACCTTGTGTGGTAAAGTTGCCCATGGGGAAAAACTCGGCAGGACTTTAGGCTTTCCTACTGCCAATATAGCGCTTAAACGTCAAGTGTCTCCAGTTAGGGGGGTATTTGCCGTTAAGATGTATTGGGATGACAGTGATATTTATGATGGCGTGGCCAATGTGGGTTTTAGACCGACAGTAAATGGTCAGGTCTGTCAGTTAGAAGTACACCTGTTTGATTTTGATGATGATCTTTATGGTCGTACCGTCGAAGTTGAGTTGGTTGCTAAGATTAGAGATGAACAGCCATTCAAATCATTGGATGCGCTGAAAAAACAAATTAACAATGACGCTGACAAAGCCAAGGCTCTGCTTGGCAATGATGCAGGCTAACTGCTTGGCTAAAATTAATGGTATAGGATCAATGAGCGACTATAAATCTACTTTGAATTTGCCGGAAACTGAGTTTCCGATGCGTGGTAATCTGGCTAATCGTGAGCCAGAGATGTTGAAATCCTGGGCAGCAGACGGGCTGTATCAAAAGATCCGTGATAGCCGTATTGGCCGTACACCATTTATTTTGCATGATGGTCCTCCTTATGCCAACGGCGATATTCATATCGGTCACTCAGTTAATAAGATCCTCAAAGATATTATTGTAAAATCTAAGACGCTATCCGGTTTCGATGCGCCTTATATTCCGGGCTGGGATTGTCATGGTCTACCTATCGAGCTAAAAGTTGAGCAGAAAGTGGGTAAGCCTGGTCATAAGGTTACCGCTAGCGAATTCCGCGAGAAGTGTCGTGAATATGCGGCTAAGCAAGTCGATGGTCAACGTGATGGTTTTATCCGTCTCGGGGTGTTTGCCGATTGGTATAAACCTTATCTGACTATGGATTTCGGTACCGAAGCCAACATAGTGCGCTCACTGTCTAAGGTGATCGAAAGTGGTCACTTGCATAAAGGTGTCAAGCCCGTGCATTGGTGTACCGATTGTGGTTCGGCACTAGCAGAAGCTGAAGTTGAATATGAAGATAAGAAGTCTCCGGCTATCGATGTTGCTTTTGTTGCAACAGATAAAGCAGCACTGCTGGCGAAGTTTGGTGACGTCGAGATTGAAACTGATGTCTCTATGGTTATCTGGACTACGACCCCTTGGACCTTACCTGCAAACCGCGCACTTTCAATCGCAGCGGATATTGACTATTCACTGGTTGAGTTTGTTAAAGACGATGCTACCAGAGTCATTATCTTAGCTGAGGCACTTGTAGAGTCTTGTATGGAGCGTTATGGGGTCGATTCTCATAAGGTATTAGCTCAAGTTAAAGGCCAAGAATTAGAGCTTTTACGCTTTAACCATCCTTTCTATGGCTTCGATGTGCCAGTTATCTTAGGCGACCATGTCACTGTCGATTCGGGTACGGGTATTGTTCATACTGCACCGGGTCACGGTCAAGACGATTTCATTATTGGTCTGAAATATGGTTTAGAAGTTGCTAATCCAGTCGGCGATAATGGCGTTTATAAGTCAGACACTGAAATTTTTGCTGGACAGCACGTATTTAAAGCCAATGCGAATGTGGTGACTCTTCTTGAAGAGAAGGGCGCCTTAATCAAGCACGAGAGTATTCTTCACAGTTATCCTCATTGTTGGAGACACAAGACTCCTATTATCTTTAGAGCGACACCTCAGTGGTTTATCTCTATGGACAACAAAGGCCTGAGAAAGCAAGCTTTGGGCGAAATCGAGAAGACTAAATGGATCCCTGATTGGGGTCAGAGCCGAATCGAGAAAATGGTAGAGAACCGTCCGGATTGGTGTATCTCGCGTCAGCGTACCTGGGGCGTTCCTATTACTTTGTTCGTTCACCGTGAAACCGAAGACTTGCATCCTGATAGCATCTCCTTGATGGAGCGCGTTGCTAACAAGATCGAACAGAAGGGCATTCAAGCCTGGTGGGATCTTGATGCGGCAGAGCTTCTGGGTGACGAAGCAGACCAATACCGTAAGGTGACTGACACCTTAGATGTCTGGTTTGACTCTGGTTCTTCATTCTCATCGGTCGTTGCTGCTCGCCCTGAATATCAGGGGCACGGTATAGATCTTTATCTGGAAGGCAGCGATCAGCATCGTGGCTGGTTTATGTCATCTTTGATGATATCGACTGCGATGAATGGTAAAGCGCCATATAAGCAAGTGCTTACTCATGGATTCACCGTCGACGGCAAAGGCCGTAAGATGTCAAAATCTGTGGGCAATGTGATTGCTCCGCAAACTATCACCAATAAGCTAGGTGCAGATATTTTACGCCTCTGGGTTGCTGGCACTGATTATAGCGGTGAGATGACGGTTTCTGATGAGATCCTCAAGCGTAGCGCCGATTCCTATCGTCGAATTCGTAATACTACGCGTTTCTTGTTAGCTAACATCAATGGTTTCGATCCGGTAAAAGACGCGGTAGCCATTGAAGATATGGTTGCCCTGGATCGTTGGGTGGTACGTCGCGCTGCAGCTTTGCAGGAGGAGTTGCTGGAAGCCTACGAGCAGTATAACTTCCACACCGTGACCCAGAAGCTAATGCAGTTCTGTTCGGTTGAGTTAGGTAGTTTCTATCTCGATATCATCAAGGATAGACAGTACACGGCTAAAGGCGATAGTCATGCACGTCGTAGTTGCCAGACTGCACTTTATTTGATTTCTGAGGCTATGGTACGTTGGATCGCACCTATTCTATCTTTCACAGCCGATGAGATCTGGAAGCTACTTCCTGGTGAGCGAGATGCTTATGTATTTACTCAAGAGTGGTTCGATGGACTTAAGTCGGTAACTCTAGAGTCAGATCTTAGTGATGAGTTGTGGGAGCAGTTGCTTAGCGTCCGTGGTGAAGTCAACAAGGTTATTGAGCAAGCCAGACGTGAAAAGCTGATCGGTGGTTCATTGGAAGCTGAGATCACCCTATATGCCGATGAAGCGTTATCTATAGCGCTAAACAGTCTGGGTGATGAGTTAAGATTCGTTCTGCTGACGTCTAAGACACAAGTACTTGCTTTATCAGCAGCGCCAAATGATGCGATTGAAACTGAGCTTGCATCGCTTAAACTTGGCTGGTCGAAGTCTGAAGCTGCAAAATGTGAGCGCTGCTGGCATCACAGGGAAGACGTTGCTCAGGTTGAAGCACATCCAACTCTTTGTACTCGTTGTGTTACTAACATCGAAGGCGAGGGTGAAGTTCGTCAGTTTGCCTAACTTGCTATGCTAAGAGCCTGATAAATGTGTCAGGCTTAATACTTTGATGGACAGTGGCTTGAGTATTTCAGCTGCATTATATATTTGAACTATGGAAAGTGACGCTGCTATGCGTCATTTTTTTTAAGAGGAAGGCCCTATGCCAACTAATTGGAAAGAGAGCGGTATACGCTGGTACTGGGTGGTTGTACTGGTATTTATTGCCGATCAAGTCTCTAAGCAATGGGTCTTAGCTAACTTTGATCTTTATGAGTCTGTACAGCTATTATCTGTGTTTAATTTTACCTATGTGCGTAACTATGGGGCAGCATTCAGTTTCTTGAGTGATGCCGGTGGTTGGCAGAAATGGTTATTTACCTTTATCGCAGTGGGCTTTAGCGCCTTGCTGACGTTCTGGTTGAGAAAACAGCCAGCGCAGATGTGGCGACTCAATCTTGCCTATACTTTAGTTATCGGTGGTGCCTTAGGTAATCTTATCGATCGCCTGCAACATGGATACGTGGTCGATTTCTTGGATTTTTATTGGAATAAGAGTCACTTTCCAGCGTTTAATATTGCAGATTCTGCAATTTGTGTCGGAGCTGCACTTATTATTGTGGACTCATTTATCTCAGATCGCCTCGAGAAACAGAAAAAAGCGCAAGATGAAAAAAGTGCTGCAAAGGAGTAATTGAATTGACTGATGTACGTTCTATTTTATGTCATATGAATATCGTGCTTGAAGATGGCTCTACCGCCGATAGCACCAAGGCTTCTGGTAAACCTGCGAGGCTTAATATCGGTGATGAAAGTTTAAGCCCGGCTTTTGAGGCACAGATAAACTCCTTGGAAGAGGGTGATAGCCATAGCTTCACCCTAGAAGCTGTCGATGCCTTTGGTGAGTCTAATCCAGATGCAATTCATTATATGGATAGAAGTAAGTTTCCCGGGGATATGGAACTCGAACCTGGTGTTATTGTGAGTTTCGGTGGGCCGGGTGGCAGTGAGATCCCTGGCATAGTTCGTGAAGTGGCTGGTGATTCGGTGACGGTCGATCTTAATCATCCTTTAGCGGGTCAGGTACTTACGTTTGAGCTAGAAGTGATACAGGTACTTTAGTGTATGAATAAAGCAAATAGTCTACAGATAAAACTTGCCAATCCCAGAGGCTTCTGTGCCGGTGTCGATAGAGCCATCAGCATAGTCGAGCGTGCACTCGAGCTGTTTTCTCCACCTATCTATGTTCGTCATGAAGTGGTGCATAACCGTTATGTGGTCGAGAATCTTAAAGAGCGCGGCGCCGTATTTGTCGAGGAACTGGATCAGGTCCCCGATGACAGTATTGTTATCTTTAGTGCACATGGTGTATCACAGGCTGTGAGAGCCGAAGCTAAGCGTCGCGGCCTTAAGGTGTTCGATGCGACTTGCCCTCTGGTAACTAAGGTTCATCTTCAGGTCACTCGGGCCAGTCGTAAAGGAGTCGAATGTATCCTTATTGGGCATGCCGGACACCCGGAGGTTGAAGGCACCATGGGTCAGTACGATAACCCTAAAGGGGGCGTATTGCTGGTCGAATCACCAGCAGATGTCGAGTCTCTTGTGGTTAAAAACCCAGATAATTTGTGTTTCGTCACTCAAACTACCCTGTCTATGGATGACACTGCTGGTGTCATAGCTGCGTTGCAGAAGCGATTCCCATCTATCGAAGGGCCGCGTAAAGATGATATCTGTTATGCCACACAAAATAGACAGGATGCGGTTCGTAACGTAGCCGATGATGTAGATCTGTTTATTGTTGTAGGGTCACAAAATAGTTCTAACTCGAATCGTCTAAGAGAGCTGGCTCAGAAGCGTGGCACAGAAGCGCATCTGGTAGACAATGCAGATGATATAAACGCGACTTGGTTCACTAATGTGACTAAAGTGGCGGTAACTGCGGGTGCATCGGCTCCTGAAGTACTGGTTAAGCAAGTTATTGATGCTATTGCCGAGTTAGCACCAAGCGTGATAACAGAAGTCGAGGGGCGCAAAGAAGATACCGTCTTTGCTGTGCCTGCGGAGCTGAGATAGAAACCACAGAAAAACTGATGGTTACCATAAAAAAGGAGGCTTAGGCCTCCTTTTTTATGGTCTGAAATTTACGTAGAGTCTAACAAGTAGCATTCTTAGACACTAATATTACTAGCGGGCAACATTCGACTAAACTATGATTAACCTATATCATAGTTTAGAATGCTAACTTACAGATTTATAACAGGTAAGTTATCAATTAAAGCGTCAAATATGTGGCGATTGAAGGGAGTTTGACGCTAATGAATCATAAATCCAACGGATTCTCACTTGTTGAAGTTTTAGTCTCATTAGTCATTCTCGTGATTGGCTTGATTGGTATTTTTAATTTACATCTGGTTGCCAAGAGAGGCAGCTTCGAATCTTTCCAACAGACACAAGCATCCTATTATGCCATCGATATTATCAATCGAATGAAGCTCAATAGAAGCCAGTTAGTTGGCTATGCAGGTACTTATGCCGGCAATCTGTCTGAACCCAGTCAGTCTTGTGATGTTGCTCTTAATGTTGGCGGTGGCAATGCAGGCATCACCTGTACGAATGTTCAGACTCGTGCATGGGATTTATACGGCTGGGAGCAGTCGATGAATGGGGTGGGTGAAACCAAAGGTACCCGCTCTATTGGTGGTTTGGACACTCCGACTGCCTGTATCCAGGTATCAGGTACTGGTGACGTATTAGTTGTGATGACCTGGAGAGGAATTCGTGCTGTTTCCGATGGTGCAGCCAACGCTGCAGATTTTGTTAAATCTTGCGGCACAGCAAACAAACGCAGAAGAGCCTATTCAATCAGTACGGTGATTATCTAGTTTGGTTAATTTTATGAGTAATAAATTAAAAGTTCAGCAAGGCTTATCTTTAGTGGAGTTGATGGTAGCTATGGTTATCTCACTGTTTTTAAGTGCTGGCCTGTTTTCAATGTTTAATATGTCGGCCACGAATGTGATAACGACCAGTCAATTTAATCAGTTGCAGGAGAATGGCCGTATTGCGCTGGCTTTGATGGAGCGTGATATTAGTCAGCTTGGTTTCATGGCGGATATGACAGGTACCGATTTTATTATAGGGACTAATACCCAGATCAATGCTGTTGCCATTCCCGCCGGCAATGATTGCATCGGGGGGGGGCTAATAACGCGAGTCTGCCAAATAATAATCCGGCTCATTTTCGGCGACTTTGGGGGTATGAAGAAGGGGCTTCACTCGAGTCGTTTGCCTGTTTGACTGGGGTTTTGACTTCGACAGATGTTTTACAGATCAAACGATTAGTCGGCCCTTCTGTTGCAGTGCCTAATGATAATAATCGCTATTACATGGGGACTACTGCAAACCAGGCGGTAATTTTCAGCGGTGACCAAGTCACCCCGGCGATGAACAACGGTCGCTTCTGGGAGTATCAACATCATATTTACTATATACAGGAAGACGATGGAGTCCCGGTACTGCGACGCCGCGTGCTGAGAAATGGTGGTATGAAAACTTCGGGCAGTTACGAACAACTTGTGGAGGGGATCGAGAATATTCGAGTGCTCTATGGTTTCGATAACGATGGTGATGATACCGCCGATAGTTTTATGCCTGTACAAAATGTCACTAATTTAATGTGGGATAACGAGTTATTTCAACGTCTCGTAGCCCTGAGGATATTCATATTAGTCAGATCAGTCGATGAGGATCGAAATTTTACTAGCGAGTCCCGTTATCAGTTGGGTGACAAAATCATCGCTGCCGCTAATGACCATTATAGAAGAAAGGTGGTTTCAACCACCATAGTACTCGAAAATCCGGTATTGATAAGGAACTAGGGGAAATCATGAAGAAACAAGAAGGTATGGTACTTTTTTTCTCCTTGATAATACTGATCATCATGACCGTTATTGGCGTTGCACTCGCCGTTAATTCTAGCCAGTCGATGAAGATGGCTGGTGCCGGCTCAGAACGTGTCGAAGCCATGTCTGCTGCTCAAGGAGCACAAGATAGGGTGGTAGCAAATAACCAAGGGGCAACCATGGCTAACATAGCCGGCACTATGACAGTGGTTGACGCGGCTTTAGGGGTTACTAATACTCTAAGTCCCTTAGCTGATGGAGATGTTAACTGCCAGAGAAGCACAAAAGCTAGCTCGGCGAATCTAGTAAGTTGTAGACGGATAGAGGTTTCCAGCGTTGCAACATTTGGTAAGAAAAATTTGGGGCAATTGACCGTCGTCGCTGGCGTTGAACAGGAAGTATTAACCGGGAGTTAGTTATGTGGATTAAACGTTTTCTATGTGCCGTTATCGTGGGTTTAGGCATGATATCGGGAGTGACTCATGGAGATGATACTGAACTCTATGTATTTGAGTCATCAGCACGTTCCGGTGCAAGACCGCAGGTTCTGATAATCTTCGATAATTCTGGAAGCATGGATACGAGTGAGTATACGGAGACTTTTTACGATCGCGGAGAAACCGTCAATGATTCGACAAAACTCTATTACAGTAAAGGTGGTGTTGGGGTTCCGGAAGTCGATAGTAATAACTATATTCTCCAAAGTGTAAATGGTTGTAAAACGTCAAAAGTATATCTGGAATCTTATGGTTTTTTTACCGGTTTTATTAGGGAATATGGCTTTACAGGTGAAAATGGTACCTGGACAGAGTTACCCGATGAGCTAGGCAGTATAGTTTCACATGTGGATTGCTTCGAAGATTTCGAAGATGCTGCAGCTTTACAATTCAGCAATGCTACTGGGATTTTCGATGGTTTTCCTGTAGACAGTTTAGGTTCGAAATCTTCGCCAATTCCTTATACCAATGTAACTAGCAGTTCATCATCTTCAGATAAAACCGCAGCTCTTGATAAAGCATTTCTGACAAAGTTTGGTATAGGTAAATCTGTTACTTTTTACACACAAACTTATATTGATTGGTATCACAGCACGAAAAGTAAGCGCTGGACGACTCGAATGGAAATTGCCAAGCGAGTCATGGAAGACACTGTTGTCACGACACCCAGTGTTGATTTTGGATTATCGGTATTTAATTATAATACAGGTCGAACTAGTGATGGTGGGCGCATAATCTCAGGAATACAGAGACGAAATGCAGCCAGTAAAAAGACATTAGTTGAAACGATTAATAATTTAGATGCTGATACTTGGACACCGCTTTGTGAAACCTTGTATGAGGCCTATCGTTACTTTTCTGGGGGTAAGGTTAAGTTTGCTAAAGAAGCAGGAAGTTTAAATCCAGAACGAGATAGAAGTGTCGAGGATGGTAACTATTATATCTCTCCATTTGGTGAAACTCAGTGTTCGAATCGCTCTTATGTCGTTTATGTTACCGATGGTTCTCCTACTCGTGATTCGGCAGCGAATAGTCTTGTTAAGAATATGTCTGGTTATCGCTCAGCCGATAGGGAGGATGGTAGTTACCTTCCTGCACTTGCGAGTATATTAAATCGCAAGGATGTGAACACAAATTTAGAGGGTGATCAATTTGTTAGTACTTTTACCATCGGATTTAGTGATGGTGCCGATGACGCTGCTCCCATATTGAAGAAAACGGCAGACTTAGGCGGAGGTGCATACTTTGCTGCAAAGGATGCGACTCAATTGCAAAGTGCACTCTCACAAGTTTTCTCACAGATTTTAGAGGTCAATGCGAGCTTCACTTCACCTTCCATTGCAAGTAATAACTTCGATAGAACTCAAACATTTGATTCTGTTTACTACGCCATGTTCTTGCCCAATAAAGGACCTCGTTGGATGGGCAATATCAAGAAGTTTAGGGTGACAGGTAGTGGTGATATCGTCGATAAAAATGGTGCCCTTGCAATAGGTACAGACGGTAACCTTAAAGCATCCTCGTGCTCATATTGGACCCCAAATTCAGTCTGCTCAGGTTCTAGTGGAGGAGGTGATGGTAATGATGTCCGAGTCGGCGGAGCCGCACATACTTTGAGGGGGCTGCTGTAAGGACACTTTATGGTAACTTAGGTACAGGTGGCTCGTTAAAATCACTCACAAAAAGTAATGCTTCCAGTGCTGCTGGCGGCGACAGTGCATTAGCTGCGTATATGGGAGTTAATAGCACTGAACTCAATAAGCTATTTGATTGGGCTAAAGGTAAAGATGTAGACGATGATGACAACGACAATAGCACCAGTGATATTCGTGACGATGTACTAGGTGATCCGCTGCACTCAAAGCCGTTGGCCATTAACTTCGGAAGCTCATCATCACCTGACCTGCGAATATTGGTGGGGACAAATCATGGCTTCTTACATATGTTTAAGGACTCGGGAGATTCAGTCGCTGAGTCATGGGCATTTATGCCCTATGAGTTGTTACCTAATTTAGTCGAATTACGAGCGAATGTTCCCACCGGAGTACACTCAGTCTATGGGATGGATAGCCCTCCAGTGGCCTATGTGAAAACGGGCTCAGGCGGAATAGAGAAGGCTTGGGTATTTACAGGGATGCGCCGTGGAGGCAAGTCTTACTATGCTATCGATATTACTAGTCCTGATTCTCCTAGTTATATGTGGAAAATTGATTCAGATAGTGCAGGCATGAGTGAGCTTGGTCAAACTTGGTCAGAACCTGTTATTACCCTTATCCCAGGCTGGCCAATAGGTAATACCGATCCGGAAACTGCTTCACCTGTACTTATTTTTGGTGCAGGTTATTCTCCTTCATCAAAAGATCCTGCTGCTGTCGGTTTACCTGATGCGCAAGGTCGCGGTGTATTTATTGTCGATGCTAAAACAGGAGTGTTAGTACACGCTTTTGGACCTACTTCAGACACCAAAATGACCCAGATGCCTGGGATTAGCGACAGTATCCCTAACTCTGTCGCTGTGTTAGATGCCAATGGTGACCGATTAACCGACAGAATATATGCGACCGATACAGGTGGTAATGTTTGGCGTATGGATCTGCCTAGCGGCAGCCCTAAAGACTCGACTAATCCATGGACAGTATTTAAGTTTGCCGACCTTGGCGGTGGAACTTTAGCCTCTGATAGACGATTTTTTTCAGAACCTGCAGTGGCACAAACGGTATTCACCAATCTGTCTGAAGTTGATGTGACTATTGGCGAAACCACGACTAAAACTAAAACATATCAGAATGTCGCTTATGATGCGGTAGTCGTTGGCACTGGTCATAGGCCTCATCCGACAGATACTTCGCGCTCAGATATGTTCTACATGCTTCAGGACCGACATGTCATATCCCGCTCATTCAACGGGGCACCCGGTAATGAAGTACCGGAAACACTGACTTTAGCTAATCTTTATAATGTGACATCAGCAGCCCCTTCCTCTGATGCTGATAATATCAGCTTCGGTTTAAAGCGAGGCTGGTATTATGGTTTTGGTGGTGTTGGTGAGAAGAGTCTGGCTGGTGCTTCAATCATTGAAGGCCGAGTTTTCTTTACTTCATATGTTCCCGGGGACACGGCTTCGAGTACTCAATGCCTAGTCTCTGGTGTAGGACGACTTTATGGGTTTGATCTTCATAAGGGGACTCGTTCCTATACTCATGAATATCTTGAAATGGGAGAGAGAGTGCCGGATACCCCTCAATTGGTTATTCCTCCGAACGGAAATGGAGATTCCTATATGTACCTGATTGGCATCGGTGCAGCCGGTGATGAGATGAAAAAAGCTGACGGTGGTGGTGGCGGTGATGGTTGCCCTCCAGGTGATGAAAAATGCGTGGGTGGTGGGTTAGGTGTGAACCGTATTTATTACCATATTAACGAGTAATGATTGCAATATGATGAGTGAAAATCGGATGAATAAAATTAAAGGTTTTAGTTTAATTGAGTTGATGATTGCAGTGGCTATTATGGGGATTTTAGCCGCTGTGATCTATCCAACTTATACAGACTTTGTCGCTAAGGGAGGCCGAGCCGATGGTTTAGCCGCGGTAATGCGAGTCGCCAACCTACAAGAGCAGTTTTATCTGGATAACAGGCAATATGCTACAGATATGAATGATCTAAACCTAGGTGCAGATCCCTATGTTATTGATAGTGGATTATATAGCGTAGATTCAACAGGAACGACTAGCTTTATCGTCGTAGCAACGGCTCAAGGGAAGCAGGCTAGTCGAGATAGCGCATGTATCACTATTCAGATTAATGATATCGGAGAAAAGTCACCTGCGGAGTGTTGGGAATGAATAAGTCACAGTTAACATATTTAATATTTTCTTTTATTGCATTTGCACTATTAGTTAACTCGTCATCTGTTAATGCGGATGATAAAAAAGCTGAAAAACTTGAATATAAGTGCTATTTGAAGACGACTAAGGGTTATGAAATTGCTTTCTATAGATGGGAGGTAAAGAATTTCACAAGGAACATGGCCAAATTGCCGTCAAGAAAGCTCCCGGGTAAGCGTATTTATATCAAGGACGTTGAAGAGTGTGTAGAGCTTGATGCTTCATTTACATTAGGCGCAGCTCAAAAGCTAGATGAAGAGACAGCAAGATAGGCTTAGTTACAGTTTAGGTTGGTTGCTGTGCTAAATCTTGCTGTTCCAGAGGCATTAATTTGCAGACCCATAGTTTCATCACTCACCTTACTACCGGGACAGTAGATAAATAAGCCTGCACTGGTGAGTCCATCGGTAGTGAAATTTATTGCGCTGGGGGCAAATGAAACAAAATCGCTAGAATTAAAAGGACCTACTACGGTCAACACCTCGTCGTTGCCATCGATTTGATTTGGGGCGCCGTTATCGAGAAATATTTTGAACCCTTTACTCCAGTCTGCGTTACAGCTTCCTGATACTATTGGGCACATGGTCACTCTAGAGCCGTAGCTAACGGCGTGGCTTCGCGCAAACTGTAAAGATTGATTAACCTTACGTATTTGGCTATCAGTTCGATAGCCTTCATACATAGCTTTTAAGGAGGGCGCGCCGACACCGACTAAGAGCATAGCAACCACGAGTGTCACCATAAGTTCAATTAAAGTAAATCCATTTTGTATCGGTCGCATAACTTTCTCTCCTCTCAATTACAGTATTAAGTATAATCGAGAACAGGTCTATTTACAGCACGAAAAAACAACTATTTAAAGCCAATATATTGGCTGCAAAGGGTATTTTGACTGTTTCAGTTTGTTTGTATTATTACTTAAAACTTTATTGCTACTTAGCCATTACCTGCATTCGATGATAGCGGCTTTCGAGAAGCGGATTCTCCCTGATTGGTTAATGATTACTGCTTTCGAGTATTCACTTCTTGTCGACGATGGGCAATATTTTAAGGTACCGTTGGTGCCAGAAGCTAGGCCATCGGCTTGAAATCTGATGGCGCTACGGTTATAAGTGACAAAATCCTCATGGTAGAAACTGGCGGTTTTCATCAGGACTTCATCTTGACCATCTATGACATTACTGGCTCCAGAGTCAATGAAAACGGTAATGCCAATCGTCCAGTCGTCGCTACACTGGTTTTCTATTATGGGACAAACCGTGACGCGTACGCCGTAACTGATGGCGCTATTGCGTGCCATTTGGAGTGTCTGTTGAATGACTCGAATGGATGAGTCTGCTCGATAGTGTGCATAAAGGGAGTTGAAGTTTGGAACTGCAATACTGATTAAGGTTGTAGATATCACTAGAGTGGTCATGAGTTCGACGAGTGTAAAACCATTATTTTTTTTCATATTCAGTCCTTTGAATATAAGTTCGATACATTTGCTTTTAAAAGGCCCGTGTTGCGTCCTGCAATCACATAAAATCTATGGCCAATAGTGAAAGTATAGTTAGGTTAGAAGAAATGGTAAGGCAATTTTATTGTTTAGTGGAAAGGAAATTGCTTCCATGAGATTGATTGGTATATTAACTTTAGTGAGTTCCAAGCTCGTGATAAGCTGGATCAATAATACAGATAAGCAATTTCTACCCTATAAGGAGCATTTGATGAAAAAGGTCGAGGCAATTATTAAGCCATTTAAGCTGGACGATGTTCGTGAATCTCTCGCTGAGATCGGCATTACCGGCATGACCGTTCTTGAAGTCAAAGGCTTTGGCCGACAGAAAGGGCACACCGAACTGTATCGCGGTGCCGAGTACATGGTGGACTTTTTACCTAAGGTTAAAATAGAGCTAGTGATCCAAGATGAGCAGCTAGACCGAGCCATTGAAGTCATAGTGGATACGGCGCGTACAGGAAAGATTGGTGATGGTAAGATTTTTGTCACTGAGATTGAACGTGTGATTAGGATCCGTACTGGTGAAGAGAACGAAGAGGCGGTATAACTCTCTTTATAAGCATTGGTAGATATTTATAAAAACGGCGTTGAAGAGCTTCCTTCAACGCCGTTTTTGATCTTATTCCGATTGGAATTAATATTTTAGCGACTAAAATCTATGTCGCTTTCGAAGATGAGTCTCTAATCACTGGCTCTGGTATGAATATCTTCGCCTGTGCAGACTTTTGCGAGCGTCTTTTCGCAATTAAGAGTTCAGTCGCCATCTGGGCTATTTTTTGATTCGGTTGATGTACTGTCGTCAGTTTTGGCCAGGTCTGTCTAGAGAACGGACTATCTTCGAAACCAACGATAGAGATATCCTTAGGGATATCCAATCCTTCTAAGCGTGCGGCAAATAAAGCTCCAGCGGCTATTTCATCGTTACAAGCAACGATAGCGGTAGGTTTGTTTACCCTGTTGAGTAAAATCTTTGCACCGGATACACCTGATTCGAAAGAATATTCGCCTTCAATAATGTTTTGTTCATCTAGCTCCAGGTTATTATCCTTTAACGCTTGGGTATAACCAGATAAACGTGCTTTGGTAGATTCGTGGTGTTGATCACCACTTAAAAAGGCGATGTTCTTGTGACCTAAGTCAATCAGATGCTGTGTGATTGAAACGGCTCCATGTTTATCATTCACAAGTACGGCTAACCCAGTGTTGCTATCGATTTTCTCTCCGGCAATGATTCGCACATAATTGGCATCAATTTCGTCCAAGGCTTGGAGGATTTTTGGGTCTTCCGAAAGCGGAGGCGTCAAGACTAATCCTGCTAGTCTTGCGTGCTTCACCATAGTGGTCAATTCATTGCAAATGTTATCAGACTTCGCATTGCAAGGATGAATGAGTAGCTCGTATCCAAGTGCTTTGCATGAGGACAGGATGCCATTTTGCATATCAATAACATAATAAGCGTTGGGATTATCATAGATAAAACCAATGACATAAGACTTAGTCCCTGCTAAGTTTCTCGCCGCTAAATTAGGTTGATAATCCAGCTCTGCAATGGCTTTATTGACTTTATCTATGGTTGCTTGTTTTACAGATGGCTCGTTATTGGTGACTCGAGAAACTGTTTTAATTGAAACACCAGCATGCTTCGCTACGTCATTTATTGTGACTTTCATACAACTAAACACTCGTTTTATCAGTGTGTTATAGGTAAGTTCTAATACTTGTAAAGATGAATGTACGTCTTTTATAATCAGGTTTACAAAGAACTTTATTTCATTTTGTTACAGCCTATAGTGCGAACTTTTACTTTAATTAGCAATCGGCAAATGTAATTTATCTCTGATAAAAATAATTTTCTTATAACTAATAACAACAACTTTTATCCTTCAACCCCGCATGCAACAAAGGTTTTACAAATGGGTAGTTGGTCGACACCTGTGAAAAAAATGTACAGATGAACCGATTTCTGTCGCTTCTGGTTATTTTCTTGTGGCGCCGGTGTAAATAATTGTGTAATGTTTGTACTAGACATGACAGCGTTGTCATTCCCTAAGGGATGGTTATGGATACTAAAAAATAAAATAAAGTTATGGAAGGGAAACGAGATGCGACCATCTAATTTTAAGAAAAGTGTACTAGCTACAAATATAGCGCTATTGCTCGGTACTGCAGTCTCTATGTCTGCAATCTCAGCAGAAGCTGATTCGGCTGTAACGGCTGACGACAACATTGAAAAAATCGAAGTACGTGGTATTCGTGCTTCGCAACAGGCCAATTTGAACGCCAAGCGTTTCTCTGATGGTACTGTTGATGCTATTACCGCTGAAGATATCGGTAAGTTCCCGGATAAAAACGTTGCTGAGTCTTTACAGCGCATTCCTGGTGTAACTATCCAGCGTCAGTTCGGTGAAGGTGCAGGTGTTTCAATACGAGGTGCTGGTCAAGATCTGACCTTAACTACACTTAATGGTCAGAATGTTGCGTCAACAGGTTGGTTTGTATTAGAGCCTGCGAAGCGTTCATTTAACTATGAGCTACTCCCTTCTGAGCTTGTTGGCGATATAGAAGTTTATAAATCATCTCAAGCTGATCTAGCCGAAGGTGGTATCGGTGGTACGGTAATTATTAATACTCGTAAACCGCTTGATATGGACTCTCTAACTTTTTATGCTTCCGCCGAAGGTCAATACCAGAGTGACTCAGATACGGTAGACCCCCAGTTTTCAGCTTTGGGTTCTTGGAAAAATGATGATGAAACATTTGGTGTTTTAGTTTCAGGTGTTTTGCAAGATCGTAGCTTACAGCGCCAGGGTAACGAAGCTTTTTGGGAGTGGGGAGCAGGTCCCGTTGCATTTGAGCAAGAGCGTAAACGCTCGGCTCTTACTGCTACTTTCCAATATGCTCCAACAGATTCGCTAAACTTTGTTTTCAACGCTATAGATATGCAGATGGAAGCAAATAACACCAACTATGCACTTTGGCTTACTCAAGGTGATACATCTTGGTCTGGTGCCCCTGGTTCTGGTGCGTGGGATGACACAACCTGGTTAGGCGGTTGTGGTCTATGTGGTGGTGATGCCCCAAGTGCAGATGGTTCTGGGACTCAAGTTGCTGGTCCTTTGAATGTCGCTTTTTGGCAGGCTCGTCCACGTGAAGCGACAATGAAGTCTCAAGTATTCGATTTAAAGATGGAATACTCAGGTGATAGCTATGAATTTAGCACACAGATAGGCACAACAACGTCATCTGGCGGTACAGACTTTGAAATGGTTGTAGATGACGGGACGGGTGGCACACCAATCCCAGGTGGTACCTATGACTTTACTGGTGGAAGCCAGACTTGGGATACTAATGGTTTCGACATCGCAGCTTACGATCCAGGGTCATTAACCATGGGGACAGGTTCAAACTTTAACCGCACCCCAAAGACTGATGATGAAAGCTACATTCAAGCTGATATTAAATTCGATGTTGATTTCGGTGTGATCAATGCGATTAAGACAGGTGTTAAATACGCACAGCACAATACAACTTCTCGTCGCTATGAGTATATTCAGGCTGAAGGATTTGATACTAGTATTGCAACAAGCAGTGTTGCTGCTGGAACTATCGATGTCGGAGCCGGTGACTATCAGATAGCAAAGTTTGATCCTGAAGCGCTAAAAGCGTGGGCTAAGTCTAGCATCATTGGCGAAAATGAAGATTTAGGTTCATATCGTGAAGTTGATGAAGATAATTATGCTGCATATGTGATGGCGAATTTTGGTACAGACGGCATGCGCGGTAACTTTGGTGTTCGTTATGCTGGGACTGAAGCAACTTCAACATATTATCAAAGTGGCAAGAAAGTTTCGGATGATGCAAGCTATGGTGAATGGTTACCAAGCTTAAACGTAGTTTTCGACCTTTCTGATGATGTGATAATGCGTGCTTCAGCAGCTCGAGTTATGGCACGTCCACAATATGATGATATGTATGTTAACCCGAATGTTTTAGGCGCTGATGATGACCTGCCTGATAATCAGTACTGGGTAGTAGGTAATATTGGTCTTAAGCCATACGTGGCTAATCAAATGGATTTAGGTATTGAGTGGTACTTCAACGAGGACTCTTTAGTGTCTGTAGGCCTATTCTGGAAAGATATTAAGAACTTCGTAACTATCAATGAATACCGTGCAGATAGTGCAGACATTCCATTCGAAGGAACATTACGACCTGATGAAGAAGCAGCTGGTTGGACTGTTCAAGAGAAACAAAATGGTGAGTCAGCGATTATCCAAGGTGCTGAATTTCAGTATCAACAAGATTACGGTAATGGTTTAGGTTCTATTGTTAACTATACCTACACTGATACAGAGACAGGTGAGAATACTTACACTGATATGAATCCTTTCTTGAGTGATAGCTCAGAACATTCATATAACGTGACAGGTTACTTTGAAAATGATCTTTTCCAAGTTCGTTTAGCCTATAACTGGCGTAGTGAGTACATGATCCGTGAGCAAGGTTCTTATGGAAATCGCTTACATGATGCATTTGGTAGCTTAGATTTAAGTGCTATCTGGCATGTAACTGATTATTTAGATATCAAACTTGATGGTAATAACCTACTTGAAGAAGGTTCGGTTCAGACTGGTAACAATAACTTCCAGACAAACCGTAGCGGTTTCACTGATGGTTTCCCTACATTTGAATATGAAATGGCTCGTCGCGTTACTTTAGGTGCGAGTGTAAGGTTCTAATCTAATTAGAATTAAGGTATAAAAAGGGAAGGGGGAGTTTAGCTCTCCCTTTTTTTTGTAAAAAATTCATTTTAAAAGAAGCCCTATCAAGGAGCCAAAGAAGATGCCTAATGAAATAACACTTTTAGAACCCAACAAGCATTCAGACGTTAAAGTTTCAAAACCCAACTATTCACAAGTTGCCAATCAACATATTCTCCCTATCACCCTTCATGAGTTCTCTAGAGCAGCAACTGAATACCCAATTGTTTTTGTTAAAAATAGTGAAACAGGTCAGTTCCAACCTGTCGTCATGCTAGGTCTCCAGCCTGAGCAAAATTTAAGTGTGGTTAATGGTGAGTGGATAGGAAGCTATATTCCTAACATTGTAAAAGATTACCCATTTGCTGTTGTGTTAAATGCAGAGCAGCCTGAGAAAATATGGATAGGGATCAAAGAGCAATCTGCTCAAGTAGGGACTGAAGTGGGTGAGCCCCTTTTTAATGCTGGTGAAGAAACACCTTTCTTCACTAAGCGTAGAGAAGAAATCGTACAACATTTCGAGCAAGAGCAGGCAACTCAAGCTATTTTGCAATTAATCGCCGAAAAGGGTTTATTCAGACAACAATCGTTGACTGTCAATATCAAAGGTGACCAACGTAATATAAATGGCTTATATATGATAGATGAAGCCAAACTTAATGACCTAAATGATGATGACTTTCTTGATTTGAAAAAAAGAGGCCTATTGGGACCCATCTATGGTCATTTAACGTCTTTGCATCAAGTCAATCGTTTAGCAAGAACTGAGGTTTCAAAAGGTTAATATAGGAGTCTATTAATGCCAGAAAAAAACAAGATCACTAAGGTATTAATTGTTGGTGGTGGAACTGCAGGCTGGTTAGCTGCGAATCATCTTGGTAAACGTTTTTCTGATCTAGATGGGCCTAACATTGAGGTGACTTTGATTGAGTCACCTAATATCCCTAATATTGGTGTAGGGGAAGGTACAGTGCCTATGATGCGTGAAACTTTACGTTATCTGGGAATCGATGAAGGTTATTTTGTCCAATCTTGTGATGCTACCTTTAAGCAGAGCATTAAATTTGTCGATTGGCTATACAACCCCAAAGAGAAAAGTCACTCGTATCACCATCTTTTTGATTATCCTGTGAGTCATGATTCTGCTTTTTATTGGCATAAAACATCTGCTTCGAGTCGTGATAGTTTTGCCAATTCTGTATCTGTGCAAGGTGTGTTAGCTGATGCAGGTTTTGGGCCTAGACTTGTCACTCAACCTCAGTTTCAAGGAGTCACTAGTTACGCTTATCATCTGGATGCACGTAAGTTTTCAGCGGTATTAAGGCTTAATGCCTTATCCAAATTTGGCGTATCCCACATTCTTGATGATGTGCTTGAGGTCACTCTATCTGATAATGGCGATATTTCTACTGTGTCAACGAGTCAGAATGGGGAGTTAGAGGCTGATTTATTTATCGATTGTACAGGGTTTAGTGCGCGGCTTATTGAAAAAGCTTGCAAGGTACCATTTGTCGATAAAGGGGACGTACTGTTTGTTGATTCTGCGCTAGCCGTTCAAGTTCCCTATGAAAAAACTGATGATGCAATTCCTTGCTTTACTTTATCGACAGCTAAAGAAGCTGGCTGGATTTGGGACATCGGCTTAACTGAGCGAAGAGGAGTTGGCTACGTCTATTCAAGTCGCCATAGCTCTAGGCAAGACGCTGAAAAAGTACTCTCAGAATATCTGGGCGGAAAAGTGAGTGAAGCTGAGTTTAGGCATATCCCCATGCGTATCGGTTATCGCGAGAAAGCTTGGCATCGTAATTGTGTTGCTATAGGTTTATCCGGTGGGTTTGTTGAGCCTTTAGAAGCGACGGGTTTACTTGTTTTTGATGTAACTTCAAGAATGCTAGCTGAGTGTATTCCTAATAAGTTGAGTAGTATGCCTTTAGTTGCTGAACGCTTTAATAAGCGGACTGCAGAGACTTGGAATAAGGTCATTGATTTTATTAAACTTCATTATGTGGTTTCTAAACGTAATGACACTGAGTTTTGGAGCGATAATCGCAAAGAAGCCTCTATACCAGATTCTCTGAAGCAAAAGCTTGCTCTATGGTCCTCTGAGCTGCCCAATCGTTATGATTTCACTTCGACTCTTGAGATTTTTAATCTAGAGAATTACCAGTATGTACTTTATGGGATGGACTTTGATACAGACTTAGGCTGTTCTGAAGTTTCAAAAGATGGCTTAGATAAATTCTTATCTGAACAGAATAAGATTGCTGAATTTATTCATCAAGCTAAAACTCAGCTTGAGCCTCATCGTGAGTTAATTGACAAAATTCATAAGTTTGGCATACAAAAAGTGTAAATATTAAGATGAAGGAGATATCTAGTGTCTCCTTCATCTTATTGTTTTATCTAGAGACCTGCTTTAAAAACTCAGAATGTAACATGGTTGATTTAACGGCTTGTTCTTGTTGTTGCGCTAACCTCTGTAAAATATTTTGAATTTCATATCCCGAAGCCGGTTGACTGAGGTCAGGTGTATGATCCATTCCATATAAGATAAAACGATAGTTTTCATCATTGAAAATGGTGCCATAGCCACCAGCCAAATCCATAAATTCACAGGTCTTGTTACGCCATAATTCAAGTTTTTCAGGTAAGCCCTTAGCATAGGCTGCTGTTTTAGCCGCCTGCTTCCAAAACTCAGTATCGTCCCGATCGCTGAGACAGTAGTGCAATATGATAAACTGCCTCAGGTCTTGGTATATCCCATTTAATGTCTTGTTATAGGAGTCTCGAACCGGTTGAGTCGGGGCATTTGAAGATAAATGGGTCGCTAATAAACGAGCTCCAAGATTGACAATATGTAGCCCTGTTGATTCAAGAGGCTCTATGAAACCACCGGATAAACCAATGCTTATGCAGTTACCTATCCAAAACTCTTTTCTACAGCCTATCTTCATATCAAGGTGGACAGTTCTTAGGATTTCTTGGCTATCACCAAGGTGTTCTAATAGCTCTGCTTCCGCTTCCTCTTTTGTTAGTCTGTTCCCATCATACACATAGCCAGTCCCTTGACGGTTTGAAAGATCTATTTCCCAGGCCCAGCCGTTAGTCAAAGCTGTTGCAAGGGTATAGGGTTTAGGGGGTTGGCCCAATAGAGGTTTTCTTTGGATTGCAACGGCTTTATTACAAGGGAGTTCTTGTTCAAATGATTGCCAATTATTTTCCCTTAATGATTCTATTAATAAGCCTTTGAAGCCCGTGCAATCAATGAAAATATCAGAGGTAAATTCTCCCTTATCTGTAATGATTGAAGTAATGGTTTCACCATTAGTTTTAACATGTTCCACATTAGCTTCAATATGCTCGACACCAGCTGCGCAAGCTTTCTTACGAAGGTACTTCCCCATTAATATCGCATCTAAATGGTAACCGTAAGGAACTATGCCTTGGTACTGAGGTGAAGTCGCTGCTTTAGGGCAGTTTGCGTTGCTTATTAGTTCAGATGAGATACTTGTTGCTTGCGCGTAGCTAACGCGTTTAGGAGACTGAATCCATGCTGTTGCATTATCTAATGGACCCGCAGGCCTTTGTTGCTCGAAAGGGTGGAAATACTCATGGGTTTGACCATCCTTAGGTTTCATCCAATTACGGAACATGATTCCGCTTTTCAACGTTGCGTTAGTTTCTCTTAGTAGCTCGTTCTCATCTAAGCCCATAGCGGCAAAGAAAAATCTGATACTGTGTACTGTCGCTTCACCTACACCAATTGTACCGACGTCTTTACTTTCTACTAGTCTAATCTTTACCCTTCCTCCAGATTGATTGTAGAGTCGCTGCAAATACATAGCAGTCATCCAGCCTGAACTACCGCCGCCAACAATTGTGATACTTTTAATTGCTTCTTTAGCCATGTATACCTCTTGTTAAATCAATAGCATTGCGATACCGGAAAGAATTATCCATCCAGCAAAAAATATTTTAAGTCCTTTCACCGGGAGGTGTAGTGCTAGCTTCTTTGCCAAAATGCCGCCTAGGATAGCGCCTGGCCCCGCGAATAAGACCACATTGAAATAGGCGTCACCTTGGTTAGATAGGTGTATTGGACTAACAGACCAGACTGTAAGCGCTGTGACGATTACGCCCAGAGCAATAGCTAAGGTTGGCGTTGTCTTTTTCAGGAGTAAGTAGATAACGATGACTTCGCCCACGCCTACTGACAGCCAAGCTGTTATTATTCCGCCAACATAAGCTAAAAGTGAAAGTTGCAGGACCTCATTTCGATTCAGTACACGATGCTGAGTTGTACTTGTTAGCGTTATGCTGCTTAAGAGAATCGCGAAACCTAGCACGATAGAGAACAAACTGAAGCCATGCTCAAGCGAAGTAGGTGCTTGAATCGCGAAAACTTGTGTGGTCCAGATCCCGGCTATGGAAAATGGAGAGCAAATACAGATTAGTTTAACAAGTTCTCTTCGCAGGCCTGATTGATTCTCTTTTTTAAAGTGAAACCACCAGGTTAGTGCACCAGCAGTCATGCCGAAGCATTGAATAGCGAAAGATGTCGATATGCTTTGTTCATTGCTGAAGTTGAGACTGCTAAAGACTGGGATAAAAATAACGCCTCCGCCAGCGCCTGTTGAATTAGCGAAGATAGCGCCTGTGATCCCAAGGAAGATGTAATGAAGGTAGTCACGGGTAAGTTCAACGGGATTAGAGAATTGAAATGCCCAAATAGACCAAAGACTAGCTAAACCTAGAAACAGAAATACTGGTTTAGAGATGACAATTGTTCTGCTTTTATTGTGCTCGCTCATGGTAGGTTCACTTTGTTATATTTTTTAGGTGCCTATTTATCACACTAACATCTGAGGTGATGTTATCAACTTTTGACAGCGTTGTCATATTTTGGTGTTTTGAATGAGGTGCTTTGAGAAAAACAAGCCATAGCGATATAGATCTCATCTGTGCTGAACAGAAAAAGTCATAAATCAATGTCAAAAAAATGTAGATATTCTGTTCGCTCTTGTGTATGTTTGTGAATGACAGCGTTGTCATCTGCTTGTGTGATGAGTTGTCTTGTAAGGTCTGCATGGATAGGAAGAGGTCTCCTGATTCATGTTTTTGGCAGATGTAATAGGGTAAAACTGAATTACATTTGTGTTTGAAATTTCAATAGTCTCTCCCCAGAAACTAGACTTGGCTAGGTGTTTTATCAGTATTTATGTGATGAATCACCTAGCTTTTTTTTATGTGGGTTTTGACCATTTGGAATAGTTTTTGAAGTTGTAAGCGAAAAAATCCAAACACTCTTGCTCATGCTAATAGAAAGATGATCCAGGTTTAAGGTGTATAAGAGAGGCGCTACAATTGATGAGAGAGTTTAACCTTGTAAACAGATAACTGAGGTTACTCAGATGACTTCCTTCAAGGCCCCACCTTCAATCTATCTCACATCTTTTAGAACTAGCCAGTTTGAGCTTAATGTTTGTCTAGGTTTGCGTCAGTGAGTATGAACTGACATTATTTAGTATTGACATAAAATCAACATATTGTAGTCCACAGTCTCAGATACAGCTTAGCGCCTTAAAGGTGAGATAGAGGTGTAAGTTCTGGTTATATCAAGGGGAAAGATTGCGGGTAAGCTAGCTCATTTCATCTTGAAATGAGAGGACATTGAATCATAGTAGAGGGATAGAATGAAATTGAAGTTGATCACTGCCGCAATAACACTGGTGCTAGCAACGAGTGCTTGCTCCGATGTAAAAACTGAAACGAATAAGCAAGTGTCTGCCGAGTCCAGTCAAGCTATGGCTAATAGCCTAGATCAAGCACAATTGAACACGCTTGGGGATACATTAGATATCAAGTATCGTTTAGTGACTAACTATCCAGAAGGATGTCCGACTTCCGGTGTCGATGGCCGTTGCTTCACGGCGCAGATAGATCTGACTTCAGCTGTCGACTTAGATAGCCAAGATTGGTCTATCTATTTCAGTCAGATGCGCCCCGTAAAGTCTGTGAGTTCAGCTGAGTTTACTATTACTCGAGTGAAAGGCGATCTACATAAGATAGCGCCAACCCCTGAGTTTAAAGGACTTAAGAAGGGTGTCACTAAGACAATAGAGTTTGAAGGTGAGCTATGGCAACTATCTGAAACCGATGCGATGCCAAATTATTATCTGGTATCAGGAGAGTTAGCGCCAGTTCTTATCAAGAGCACGGCAGTGACCCAGGACAGTGAAACCGGCATGGAGCTTCGTCCCTATGCCGTGTCCTTCACCGATGAAGGTAAACAGTATAAGCGAAGTGATACCGATAAAGTGAAGTGGGCAACACCTGAAATACTTTTTCAGGCTAACCAGGGAATAGATTTTGAGCCTGAATTGGTCACTAATACCATAATTCCTACGCCTCTGAAAGTTGAAGTCAGTTCAACCGATAAGCCAGTATCCCTAAAAAGCGGCATCAAGCTTGAGCTTAATGATGTTAAACGCCAAGCCATAGATGCTGCTGTTGCTCGTCTGAGCCGCATCGGTGTCGAAGAGTCATCGTTTGGTTTAGCTGTCAGCTTCTTACCACTGGAAATGAAGTCAACACCAGGCTCATACCTGTTAGATATCACCAAAAATAAAATCACTATTTCTGCGGCGGATGATGCAGGGTTTTCCTATGGCCTATCTTCACTGACCAGCCTTCTCGATAGTCATGACTTGGTTATTAACACCATGAAAGTCGAAGACTCTCCCCGTTATGATTTTCGCGGTATGCATATCGATGTGTCGAGAAACTTCCACAGCAAGCAGTTGGTGCTGGATATGTTAGATCAGATGGCGGCCTATAAACTGAATAAGCTTCATCTGCATATGGCCGACGATGAAGGTTGGCGTTTAGAGATAGACGGCTTACCTGAGCTTACCGATATCGGCAGCAAGCGATGTCATGACTTGAGTGAAACCAGATGTCTGTTACCTCAGCTTGGTAGTGGCCCGTTTGCCGATGCTAAGGTTAATGGCTATTACTCTAAAGCCGATTATATCGAGATCTTAAAATATGCCGGCGCCAGGCAGATTCAGGTCATTCCCTCAATGGATATGCCGGGACACTCAAGAGCCGCCATCAAGTCGATGGAAGCGCGTTACCGTAAGTTAGCTGCAACTGGCGATATAAAAGGTGCCGATGAGTTTCGCTTAATAGATCCCAAAGACACCACTGTTTATTCATCGATTCAATACTATGACGATAACACCCTTAACGTGTGTCTGGAGTCGACCTTTCACTTCGTCGATAAGGTTATCGATGAGATAGCTAAATTGCACCAACAAGCGGGCCAGCCTCTGTCTGTCTATCATATCGGTGCCGATGAAACTGCCGGTGCTTGGTTAGACTCACCTTTATGTAAAGCGTTTCTTGCCGACAATAAGCAAGGGGTAACTAGCAGCGATGAATTTGGTGCTTATTTTGTCGAGCGAGTATCGAATATCTTACATGATAAGGGGATAGAGCCTGCGGGTTGGAGTGATGGGATGAGCCATACTCGTCCTGAAAATATGCCCGAAGTCTCCCAAACTAATGTATGGGATGTTATCTCACATAATGGTTTTCGCCGCGCACACCAGCAAGCAAATTTAGGTTGGGATGCGGTATTGGGTATGCCTGAGATGCTTTATTTTGACTTCCCCTATGAGGCAGATCCTAAAGAGCATGGATATTACTGGGCGAGTCGTAACACCAACGAGCGTAAGTTATATGGTTTTATGCCAGACAACTTGCCGGCTAATGCTGAGCAGTGGACCGATATTCAAGGTAAGCCCTTCGAAGCCGATGACACAGAGAAGCGAGATGAAGCTGGTAAGCTAGTCAGTGGCCCAATGAAGGAGGGGAGGTTATTTACCGGGCTTCAGGGCCAGATCTGGAGTGAAACGCTCAGAAGCGATTCAGTAGTTGAATACATGACCTTTCCACGTCTACTCATTTTGGCGGAGAAAGCCTGGCACAAGGCGAGCTGGGAAGTGCCTTATCAATATAAAGGGGCCGTCTATAATCAAACTAGTGGTTACTTTACCCAAGAGATGCGCAATGAGCAGGCGAGTCAGTGGGCTGTGTTAGCCAATACTCTGGGACAGAAAGAATTAGTTAAACTGGATAAGGCTGGCATCGAATACCGGGTACCGACTGTAGGGGCGCATATACATGACGGACAGCTGCTGACGAACCTTATCTACCCAGGTTTAACCGTCGAGTATCGAGTCAATGGTGGTGAATGGCTTGTTTATCATTCGCCAGTTGCTGTCGATGGCCAAGTAGAAGTTAGAGCCGTAGCAGCCGATGGTAAGAGGAAAGGGCGTTCCTTAATTGTCAGATAACATGGGGTTAACACTTGTGGCTGCGTTTTTCCAGTAAATGCAGCCAGTTTAATTCCCATCCGCTGTGGTGCTTTCAGCCGAGTGAAGGCTAATTTCTTCAGCTTAAACAAAATAAATGACAACGCTGTCATTTATGTTGTAACATGAAGTTAACTTAGTCAGTGAGCAAGGCATCAGCGAATAACGCTAAGTCTTGGATAAAAAAACTGTGAATGAGGTCTGTATGAGTGTGAACCAGACGAAGGAGAAACCGTTGTTTATAGGTATTGATGGTGGCGGCAGTAAATGCAGGGCAACAATTTACTCTAGCGAAGATGGTGTAATTGGTACTGGTGTAGCTGGGCGTGCAAATCCACTTCACGGTTTATCACAGACATTTGATTCCATTCAGATGTCGACCGAGCTAGCGTTAAAAGATGCTGGAATGAGCTTAAGCGACAGTAAGGCACTCGTTGCTGGAGTCGGACTTGCTGGGGTGAATGTCCCCAGGCTTTATCAAGATATCGTCAACTGGCAACATCCCTTTGCCGATATGTTTGTTACGACGGATCTACATACCGCGTGTATCGGCGCCCACCGTGGCGGTGAAGGTGCGGTGATCATTACGGGAACAGGCTCTTGCGGCTATGCTCATGTGGATGATAAGCATCTGTATCTCGGTGGCCATGGTTTCGCTCTCGGCGATAAAGGCAGTGGTGCCTGGTTAGGATTAAAGGCAGCCGAGCAAGCTTTGTTACATCTCGATGGCTTCGCAGATAAAACCATACTGACCGAGCGTATCCTCAATCATTTCAAGGTTCATAACGCCATGGGCATAGTCGAAAACCTAGCCGGCCAAACTTCCAGTGTTTACGCCAAGCTAGCCAGAACCGTACTTGAATGTGCTAATGAGCAAGATCATGTTGCCAAAGAAATCGTTAAAGAGGGGGCTGCCTATATCAGTGAGCTCGCTCGTAAACTCTTCGAAGTGAATCCCCCGCGTTTTTCTATGATAGGTGGATTGGCAGAGCCTCTGGCTCCATGGTTAGATAAAGATGTCATCGTTAAGTTATCGCCAACGTTAGCTCCTCCTGAGCTTGGGGCGACCTATTTTGCGCGTCAAAAATTTAGGGTCAAGAAGACATGAAGCAGACAATAATCGCTAAGCGCGTATTCGATGGTGAGCAGTTTCATAATGACCTGCCTATCACTATAGAAGATGGTCATATTCTTGCCTTGAACAGTGTCGCTGGTGCAAAAGAGATAAGAGTCGATGGGACCTTGGTTCCTGGATTTATCGATGTTCAGGTGAATGGTGGTGGCGGTGCATTATTTAACGGCGAACCTTCAGTCGAGTGCATAGAAACCATAGGCAGCGCTCATGCAAAGTTTGGCACCACAGGTTTCTTACCGACATTAATTACCGACGATGTCGACGTCATGAGCCGAGCGGCGGATGCCGTAGCCGCCTCATTGATTAAAGGCAGCGCCGGGGTTTTAGGTGTGCATTTTGAAGGTCCACACCTGTCTATTCCAAAGAAAGGGGTTCATCCTCAATCTCATATTCGTGGTATATCCGACGCTGAGCTTGAGATCTTTAGCCGTGATGACTTAGGATTAAAAATGGTCACCTTAGCGCCCGAAAATGTGTCGCTGGATGTGATTAAAGCCTTAGTCGCTGCCGATGTCAGAGTATGCCTCGGTCATTCTAATGCCGATTATGAAACCGTAGTCGCGGCATTAGAGGCTGGGGCAACAGGCTTCACACATCTCTTTAATGCTATGTCCCCCTTCGGTTCCCGTGAGCCGGGTATGGTCGGAGCGGCAATCGAGAGCCGAGATGCCTGGTGTGGACTCATCGTCGACGGTCACCATGTGCATGCTGCCGCGGCTAGAGTGGCAATTTACGCTAAGCCAAGAGGCAAGGTGATGTTAGTCACAGATGCTATGCCACCTGTAGGTCTCGATGAGGAAACCAGTTTCGAACTCTTTGGCACTCAGGTCATACGTCAGGGTGATAGGTTAAATGCTGTGACGGGTGAGCTGGCCGGCTGTGTATTAGACATGGCAGGAGCGATTAGAAACACGGTCAAGATGCTAGGTTTACCCTTAGATGAAGCGATTCGTATGGGCTCTTTGTACCCAGCTGAGTACTTAGGTTTAGCCAAAAGGCAGGGGCAAATAAGTGTGGGCAGTCGAGCAGACCTAGTATTGTTAAACGATGAGCTGAAAGTACAGCAGACATTGATAGGCGGCACATCTGTCTTTAAGGCCTAGCATTATCCATTAATATAAAGCCCTAGCAATATGTCTGGGGCTTTATGTTATCTAGAGTTTGTCTATAAAAGCATAATAAAAAATAGAAATAATAATAAACGATAAAATATAGGGAAATCGTAATGGAAGCGAGTCTTGCTAAAGCACCTAAACGCAGGTTGATGTCGCTCGATGCTCTAAGGGGCTTCGATATGTTCTGGATTTTAGGCGGTGAAGCTCTCTTTGCCGGTTTGTTGACCTGGAGCAGTTGGCAAGGATGGAAATGGGCAGATGCTCAAATGCATCATAGCCAATGGCATGGTTTTACTTTCTACGATCTGATATTTCCTCTCTTTATCTTTCTCTCAGGTGTTGCGCTTGGTTTATCTCCTAAACGCTTAGATAAGCTACCTATTGCCCAGAGAATACCACTCTATAAGCATTCAGTGAAACGACTCTTCTTGTTACTCTTCTTTGGTGTGCTCTATAACCATGGTTGGGGTACCGGTGCACCAGTAGCCATAGATGAAGTGAGGTACGCCAGTGTTCTGGGTCGTATTGCATTCGCCTGGTTTTTTGCTGCCATGTTAGTCTGGCATACCAGCTTAAGAACCCAAATTTTTGTTACTTTAGGGATATTGATAGCTTATGGGCTGTTGCAGTTATTTGTTCCATTCCCTGGTGGGACAGCGGGGGTGTTTACCCCACAAGGGACGATCAACGCTTATGTTGATACACACTTTTTACCTGGGATCACTTATCAGAATAGACCTTTAGATCCCGAAGGGATCCTGTCAACGATCCCTGCAGTTGCCAATGCCATGATCGGAGTATTTGTCGGTCACTTTATTGTTAAGGAACACAAGAAAGGTGAGTGGACTAAAGTGGCTTACTTGTTACTTGTCGGTGCTGTTATTTTAGCCTTGGGCTGGTTGGTCAATCTGGTTATTCCTGTGAATAAAGATCTTTGGACCAGTTCCTTCGCGCTGGTAACCGCAGGATGGAGCATCATATTGTTAGCCGTTTTCTACGCTCTGGTTGATGTGCTTAAGTGGCAAAAAATTGCGTTTCCGTTTGTGGTTATTGGTTGTAATGCCATCATCATCTATCTGGCATCTAGTTTAGTTAATTGGAAGTACACGGCCCAGAGTCTGTTCGGTGGTGTGGTTAATTCCTTCCCGATTGCAGCTCAAGCCCTAATAGGTGTTATTGCTCTGCTGCTCGTACAGTGGCTGGTTCTATATTGGATGTATAAACGAAATATTTTCATTAAGGTTTAAATTTTAACCAATATGATTCGATGGTTTTAGCCTGAAATTGGCGTCAACAGGTTTTGAACAAAAGGTAATGACAGCGTTGTCTTTTTGGTTGTTCTGTTTTAACATCGATGAAACAAAGTCTATTCTATCTATTTGATAGGTGACTTTTGACTGTAAATCTAGTGTATTAATAAGAAGTGATATCAGCTGTACCTGATATCTAAAATAAAATTATAAGAAGCAGGCTTATGGAAATGACAGTAAATAGTGAAAATAAACGTAGTAATTTTATTCCGATGGCAATTGTCGCCGGGCTATTTTTTATTTTAGGTTTCGCGACCTGGCTCAATGGTTCATTGATGCCTTATCTGAAGCAGATCCTTCAGTTAACCCCCCTTCAAGCGTCTCTTATCCTCTTCTCATTTTATATCGCGGTGACTTTTACAGCCTTACCTTCGGCTTGGCTGATAAGAAAGGTCGGATATAAAACCGGAATGGCGTTAGGCATGGGGATCATGATGATTGCTGGCCTGCTATTTATTCCTGCGGCTAAGACGCAAATCTTTGGCTTGTTCTTATTTGCCCAGCTTGTCATGGGAGCGGGGCAAACTTTGCTTCAAACCGCAGTTAACCCTTATGTTGTCCGCCTCGGTCCAGAGGAGTCGGCCGCAGCGCGAGTCAGTGTGATGGGAATATTGAACAAAGGCGCCGGCGTTATCGCACCATTAGTCTTCAGTGCCCTTATTCTTGATAGCTTCAGAGACCGAGTGGGGATGGAGCTCACTCCTGCACATATCGATGAGATGGCCAATAGCTTGGTATTTCCTTATCTAGGTATGGCCGTATTCATTGGTTTATTAGCCATTTTAGTTAAGAAGTCATCTCTCCCTGAACTGGAAAATGAAGAAGATGATGTGGAAGCCAGCGGTAAAGGCCATACGAGAGAAGCCTTATCTCATCCCAATTTAGCATTAGGTGTTGTAGCACTCTTCTTTTACGTTGCTGTGGAGGTGATAGCTGGTGACACTATTGGCATATTTGCACTATCACTTGGCATTGAAAGCTATGGTGTAATGACCTCATATACCATGATCTGTATGGTTGTCGGTTATATCATCGGCATCTTAACCATTCCTCGCTTTATCTCTCAGCCGAAGGCGTTAATGGTTTCAGCTATTTTAGGCATGGTGCTGACGCTAGGGATCTTGTTTGGTGACAATGAGTCTTATGCCATTGCAAACGCAGTATTAGTACCCTTTGGTGGCGCTCAGCTACCCGATACCTTATTGATGATTGCTCTACTTGGACTCGCCAATGCCATAGTATGGCCTGCTGTATGGCCGTTAGCACTCTCAGGTATGGGCAAGCTCACAAGTACTGGTTCAGCACTTCTAGTCATGGGTATTGCTGGTGGCGCATTCGGGCCACTGTTTTGGGGCTTAACCAGCTCGGCTACACCCTTAGGTATTCAAGGTGGCTATATGGTGATGTTCCCTTGTTACCTGTTTATCCTTTTCTATGCGGTGAAAGGCCATAAGATGAAAAGCTGGAAGTAATTGTTATTTGCTTTTCACATCCCCAAAAGGAGCCTTAAGGCTCCTTTTTTGTGCCCGGCATATTCATATGCAGCTATCGAGTTATATGGCTGTATGTAGCTTGTATAGAGTATCTAGGCTTTAGGGATAAGGCACCAGGATAAGAGCAGGGGAATATTAGATAGAAAGCTAAGCATGGACTCTCAGTAGAGTCAGGAACCTACTGCTGCGCGTATATTGCTGAGATTTAGCGCGTAAGTTAGTTACCCTACCAACTGAGCTATGCTGGCCTGAGCTGTAATTCGTTTCGAGAAGATAATTTCTAGGCATAAAAAAGCCACTCAAAGAGTGGATTCGTCGTATATGGTGCCGGCACCAAGAGTCGGCTTTTTGTAAGATAGAGGGACCTACTGCTGCTCGTGTAAAGAGTAAGTCAGTTGCTCTACCAACTAAGCTATGCCGGCTTGAGCTTTTACCAGGGGAATTTCAGACACAAAAAAGCCCCGAACAATGTCGAGGCTTTCTTATTATATGGTGCCGGCACCAAGAGTCGAAGCTCCGGTGGAAGTAACCTACTGATTCATCCGACAGAGTCATAAAATTTAGACATAAAAAAGCCCCGAACAATGTCGAGGCTTTTTTATTGTATGGTGCCGGCACCAAGAGTCGAACTCGGGACCTACTGATTACAAGTCAGTTGCTCTACCAACTGAGCTATGCCGGCTTATGCTTTAACAGTCATGGACTATTAATATAATGATGGTGCCCGAACCCGGAATCGAACCAGGGACACGAGGATTTTCAATCCTCTGCTCTACCGACTGAGCTATTCGGGCAACTAAACTAAGTGTTAGTCATCTACTTCAAATGAGTTTTAAACCAAGGCTTTAATGAGGAGTTTTAGTCCTGTCTCGTTTGGAGTGCGCGTATAATATAGCGATGTTATTAGCTGTGCAAGCAGTTTCTTGTCAAACGAGCTTAAGCTGTCAAAAACTATACAGTCAATCTTGTGAGGCCTGCGACCTAGCCTGAATAAAGCGATGTTCTTCTCCTGAGAGCGCTAAAAAGATCATTCAAGCCTTAGTTACCGAATGTAGCGAAATGTAGCGAAATGTAGCGAAGGGGACTCTTTGTTAACTAAAGCTAACGGATGCTAACGGAAGGGACTGCAGCTCTTAGAATGAGTCAGTTAGTTGCGTTACCAACTGAGCTATGCTGGCTTGTTCATTAACTAATATATTTTAGACATAAAAAAGCCCCGAACAATGTCGAGGCTTTTTTATTATATGGTGCCGGCACCAAGAGTCGAACTCGGGACCTACTGATTACAAGTCAGTTGCTCTACCAACTGAGCTATGCCGGCTAAATGTTGGTGCCCGAACCCGGAATCGAACCAGGGACACGAGGATTTTCAATCCTCTGCTCTACCGACTGAGCTATTCGGGCAACTAAACTAAGTGTTAGTCATCTACTTCAAATGGCTTTTAAACATGAGTCTAAATAAGGCTGTTATACCTAGTTCGCTTGAAGTGGGCGTATCTTATAGCGCAGCCTTTCTACCTGCAAGTGCTATTTTGTCATAAACCTACCGTTCGGTTAGTTAGTGTGCAAACTAGGCCGGTATTTCTCCACACTGCAGTTCCTACTTCTATTCTATTTCACGCTCTAAAATTTCCCTAAAGCCCTGCAGAACACTCCCTTACCCCCTAAAATAAGATTCATTTACAAATGATTACCATTATTGATTGGCCTCTATAAGGTTTAAATGACTTAATAAAGAACAAAATAGATACAAGCTTCTAAAAAGTAGGAGTGTAGAGTCGATTTTTAGAGGTTTTAGTTTTAAAAATAGAACGTATTATGTGAGTCATAAGTTAATCAGCAGTTAATTATAAGGTCTGTCATGTTTCGTAATACAGAAAAATCCTATGGGGTCATAGCGATATTGGTTCATTGGATATCGGCAATGGCTGTTATAGGCCTGTTTGCTGCCGGGGTATGGATGGTTGAATTAACCTATTACAGTAGCTGGTATAAGACAGCGCCCGATCTACATAAAAGTGTCGGCATAGTCTTGTTTGTATTAACTATGGTAAGAATTGCCTGGAAGTTTGCTAATCCTAAGCCAGCACCATTAACGGAACATAAAAGTTGGGAAGTTAAAGCCGGGCATCTGGCCCATGGAGCTATCTATTTGTTATTGCTTTTAATCATGTGTAGTGGATATCTGATCTCTACAGCTGACGGACGAGGGATCGCCGTTTTCAATCTGTTTGAAGTTCCAGGAGTCGGTGAGTTGTTCGATAGCCAGGCCGATATTGCCGGTTTAGTTCATCAGTTTGCCGCATACAGTTTGATCGGACTTGTTGTCATACATATGTTAGGTGCATTTAAACACCACTTTTTTGATAAAGATTCAACACTGGTAAGAATGATCACGGTTTTAAAATAGAAGCTGATAAACAGATTATTTAAATAGAAAATTACAAACACAATCTTAATAAACAAAAGATTAGAAATAGAAAATCAGAAACAGATAAAAGGAAGATAGATTTATGAAAAAGACAATATTATCAAGAGCGATTTTAACCACGGCATTGGCAGGTTCTTTACTCTTGAGTGGTGCTGTATCGGCCACCGATTACGTCATCGACACTAAGGGGGCACATGCTTCAATAGACTTTAAGGTGAGTCACCTTGGTTATAGCTTCGTGGTGGGGCGTTTCAATGACTTTGAGGGCGATTTCAGTTTTGATGGCAAAAAATTAGCTGATGGTCATGTGAATGTGACGATTAAGACTGCCAGTCTAGATTCTAATCATGCCGAGCGAGACAAGCACTTGCGTAGCCCTGATTTCTTAAATACCGCCAAGTTCCCGGAGGCAAGCTTTAAGTCGAGCTCAATTGTTGATAAGGGCGAGGGGAATTTCTTGCTTAACGGTGATTTTACTCTCAACGGTGTGACTAAGCCTATTACGATACAAGCAAAAGCCATCGGTGAAGGGCAAGATCCTTGGGGCGGCTATCGTGCCGGTTTTACTGGTACCACTGAGTTTGCTTTGAAAGATTACAATATAAAGATGGACTTGGGTCCAGCATCATCCCATGTTCAGCTCGCTATTGTCGTAGAAGGTATCAGGCTGTAATCGCTCTTTGAACATCGGTAAACAAAAAGCGCCTTACGGCGCTTTTTCGGTGTTTATTCGTCGTCTTTTTCAGGTACGTAACCTTCAATCTCTACGGCTTTACCTTCAAACAAGAAGTTGATCATCTGCTCTTCAAGAAACTTACGGTCGTCAACATTCATCATGTTCAATTTCTTTTCATTGATCAGCATGGTCTGCTTTGATTGCCACAGTGTCCATGCTTCTTTGCTGACATTATCGAAAATACGCTTACCAAGCTCACCTGGGTATAGCTGAAATCCAAGGCCTTCCGATTCTTTTTTCAGATAGACGCAGTTAACGGTGCGAGCCATGATTACTCCTTAATTAATACAGAATTTAAGCTGGCGAGAATACGTTCAGTCGCCGCAGCTAAACCAACTTTTGGGGGATGGGGTAAGTTATACCAGAGTGAAGGCTTATCTTCCATGATCTGGTTATCGCTAAAGCCTTCGGCTGAGACCAGTATAGGGCTGATATCTAGATGGAAATGACTGAAAGTATGTCTAAATCCGGGTAATACTTCCTCTTCGGAAACAGTTAAGCCTTTTGTTATCAAGTAGTCATCAAGTTCTTCTCGTGTAGAAAACTGTGGGAAGCACCATAGTCCTCCCCATATCCCAGCTGGTGGCCTTTTTTCTAAGATGACTTCATCGCCCTTAGCTAGCACCAACATGTAGGCATTTTTTTCCGGTATCACCTTTTTAGGTTTCTTCCCCGGATAGTCTGATTGTCGACCAGTGAGCTGAGCCAGGCAATCGATAGCCACAGGGCAGTCACTACAAACAGGCCTTGAGCGAGAACAGATTGATGCGCCAATATCCATCATAGCTTGATTATATTTTTGAACATCTAAATCCGGGGTCAGTTTTTCAGTCAGATCCCAAAGTTTGTTTTCGACTTGTTTCTTTCCGGGCCAGCCATCGATGGCTCCATGACGTGCTAAGACTCTTTTCACGTTACCATCTAAGATGGCATGGTGCTGTGCAAGAGCTAGGGATAACACGGCGCCTGCAGTAGAGCGACCTATGCCAGGCAGCGACAGGACATCTTCAAAATCTCTGGGAAATTGTGAACCATGCTCATCACGAATGAGTTGAGCCGACTTATGTAAGTTACGTGCTCGCGCATAGTAGCCGAGGCCTGTCCAGTAGTGCAGCACTTCATCTTGAGGCGCATCGGCCAGTGAGTCTATGGTGGGAAAGCGTTCCATAAACTTAAGATAGTAGGGGATTACAGTACTGACTTGGGTCTGCTGTAGCATGATTTCCGACACCCAGACCTTGTAGGGCGTCTTGTCTTGTTGCCATGGAAGGTGTTTACGACCACATTTTTCATACCAAGTAATGATACGGGAAGAAAAAGAGGCGTGACTGGCATTGCTGATGGCGACAGAAGACATAGTGGTCATTGCTTTTTATTAGAGATCAAAATAAGAAAAGAGAAGTTTGAAACATGATTTTTATGCAGGCAGTCTATCTAGCAAGGCGTCTTTTAACAAGTCGAGTTTGCCGAGTATTGGTGATTTGGCCACTCATTTAGCTAAGCTCAAATGGAGTAAATTCACAGCATTTGAGAATCTTGGTATACTTTGCCGAATTATTGTTAATCCGATTAAGAGTAACTAAGGCTTGCACTGACTTACAATCTTTGGATAATGCCTTTCTTTTCTTATTAATCCTGCCAGACAGAGGGCGAAAATGAGCGACGTGACAACCGCGGAATTTAATGAAGAAGGTAAGTACCTTCGCAAAGTAAGAAGCTTTGTATTAAGAGAAGGCCGATTGACTAAAGGTCAGGCTGCCGCGATGGAACAGCAATGGCCATTAATGGGGCTAGATTACTCGCCAGAGCCTCTGGATCTGGTTCAGATATTTGGCCGAGAGGCTGATACCGTACTCGAGATAGGTTTTGGCATGGGCGCCTCTCTTGTTGAGATGGCTAAAGCCTCACCGGAGCTCAATTTCATCGGCATAGAAGTTCATAAACCCGGAGTGGGCGCTTGTTTATCCGATGCAGCACAAGCAGGTGTGACTAATCTACGCGTATTCCATCATGACGCTGTCGAAGTATTAGAAAACAGTATTGTTGCCGGCTCTCTGGCACGAGTGCAGCTTTTCTTCCCCGATCCTTGGCATAAGAAGCGTCATCATAAACGTCGTATCGTACAAACTGAGTTTGCGCAGCTGATCCGTCGCACGTTAAAAATTGGTGGCGTTTTTCATCTGGCAACTGATTGGGAAAACTATAGCGAGCATATGCTCGAGGTTATGGGCGCAGCTGAAGGTTATCAAAACCAATCGACTACAGGTGACGTGGTTCAGCGTCCAGAGCATCGTCCTCTGACTAAGTTTGAAGCCAGAGGTCACAGGTTAGGCCATGGTGTCTGGGATATCATGTTCGAGCGTATTGATTAAATTTGATGAGTATTAATTGAATCGAATCAATACTTGCAAATAAAATTATTTTTTTAGGTTATTTAAATAAGGTGAGAATTACCATGGCAACACGCAGTCGTCGTTTACGAAAAAAATTACGTGTAGATGAATTTCAAGAGTTTGGTTTCGATGTTAACTGGACTTTCGATGAGTCTGTATCTGAAGAACAAATTGATACTATCGTGGACCAGTTTATCGAACAGGTGATAGAGCCCCGTCAACTAGGCTTCCACGGCGGTGGTCATAAGCAGTGGGAAGGTATCATAGCCACTCAATCCATTGGTAAGTGCAGCGAAGAAGATCGTACTGCCGTCACTGAGTTCTGGAAGGGACAAACGGCATCAGACGTTGTCGTTAGCGAGCTGTACGATATTTGGTGGAGTTAGTGCCCGAACTTGCACTACTCGAGCAGGTGGTCGATAAAGTTCGGCCCCTGTTAGGCCAAGGTAAAGTGGCTGACTATATTCCTGCTTTGGCAGGAGTTGATCCTAATAAAATTGGCATCGCTGTTACCAGTGTCGATGGTACAACGATAGGTGCCGGAGATTATCTGGAACCTTTTTCTATTCAAAGTATCTCCAAAGTATTTAGCCTGACATTGGCGTTAACTCTCTATGAAGAGCATGAGATCTGGTCTCGCGTCGGTAAAGAACCTTCGGGGCAGTCATTTAACTCCCTGGTTCAGGTTGAATTAGAGCATGGTCTCCCCAGAAATCCATTTATCAATGCAGGCGCTCTTGTCATTGCGGACCTGTTACAAGCGCGATTAGGGGCACCTAAGCACAGGATGCTTGAACTCATTCGTGGCCTGAGTGCTAATCCATCGCTTGTTTCAGATAAAATTGTGGCTGCTTCAGAGTTTGAACACAGCGCCAGAAATGCGGCTATTGCTTACTTGATGAAGTCCTTTGGTAACTTTAACAACGATGTGGATACGGTGCTTCAAAGCTATTTTCACTATTGTTCCATACGAATGAACTGTGCCGACCTGTCAAAAGCCATCTTGTATCTGGCCAACAAGGGCACATGTTTAGATGGTTCTCAATTGCTTTCTCCGGTACAGACCCGGCAGATGAATGCATTATTAGCCACTTCAGGCCTATACGATGGTGCCGGTGAATTTGCCTATCGAGTGGGTATGCCGGGTAAGAGTGGAGTTGGTGGCGGGATCATTGCCGTTATCCCTGGTGATATGGCCGTGTGTGTTTGGTCTCCCGAATTAGATCGCAATGGTAACTCTCTGGCAGGTACCGCCGCGCTCGAAGATTTGTGTCAAAGGCTGGGGCGTTCTATTTTCTAAGGCTAGTTTTCAATTTCTCATCTTGTCCTAAATCCATTTACTATAAATTTAATTTAGTGAATTGACCAACTACTGGTTTGATTCACTAAACTTCTGCTAATACATTTCCTTACTTAAACATTAATTCAATATTTATCAATCAATTAGGTGTTTTGGCACGGCTTGTGCTTTATTGTTTGGTATGAGAGTCATCGCCGATGTTAGAAAATAAATAGCAAAGAGTATTCAGCGATTGTCGAAAGAACATTTAAATTAAGGATAAATTTGATGAGAAAATTAGCGACTTCTATTGGGATCAGCGCGGTCTTATTTGCTAGTGGAACGATTACCTCTGCATCTGCTCACGAAGATCATTCATCGGCTTCATACTCGAGTGATAATCATCAGTGCGAGGTTACACTCAACTATGACATCACAGTAGAACCTAAGCTACTGGCGATAAGTGATGAAGGCAAAGAAGTGTATCGCATCGAGATGGGTAAGCTATATGTTGAAGGCAAGCAGGTGACATTGAATGCCAGACAGCAGCAACTCTTGACCCAGTATTCAGACCAAGTGTCGACTCAGGTTCCGGAAGTTATAGCCCTGGTTCATGACGCGGTGGGTATCGCATCGACTGCGGCGAGTATGGCATTAACCCCACTACTGGGTGATGCCGCGGGTGCTAAACTCGATGAGATGATGGATGGACTAGAGCAGAGAATCGAGAAGGTTGCCTATCAAAATGGCGATAAGTTCTACCTGGGGTCGACTCAATCTTCTTTAGAAGAGACTTTTGGTGAAGAGTTTGAGCAAGAAGTTGAGCAATTAGTCAAAAACTCCATCGGCACCATGATGATCAATTTAGGCAGCGAGATGCTTTCCGGTGACGGCGATTCATTTGAACAGAAAATGGAAGCTTTTGGCCAAAAAATGGAAAATGTTGGCCAAGACATAGAGCTGCAGATGGAAGCTCAAGCACAAGATCTTGAGGTGAGAGCGGATAAGATGTGTGATAACTTCCAAAACTTGATAGCCCTTGAGCAAAAATTAAGAATCGCAGTTCCTGAGTTGGAAAAATACCCACTCATCGATGCGCCTAAAGTGGAATTACTCGAATAGGCAGTTTATTCTGAGCTATGAAGTCATAGCTTGAAACCTTGGACCCTGTTGCACCCTCCCATATTCGCAACCCCCCTGTATTTGACTTGAATACAGGGGTTTTTTCTATGTGTCGCCTCTTCTTATTAATCGTTACTTGCTAGCATTTCAATCGAGTTTAGCCTTGCAGAATAAACATTATCGATTAGGCATTAGAATTAAAGCGCAAATCTTTGGTATACTTATAAAAAATAATAACAAACGGACCCTCAATTATTGAGTGGTTCATATATTTGACTCTACTCCCGTGTACTTCCTCTTAGTAAGTCACTGTTTTAATGGTTTCTTTTTTGTTTCTGTAAATTCAGTTTACTCATCTTTAGTGTAAGTATTATTAGTGTCGTAAACACCCTAAGGCGATTTACATGTTAGAACTATTGGAACCTATCGCAATTTTTACTCATGTTGCCAGAGCTGGCAGCTTTAGTGCCGCGGCAAGAAAGTTGGGGATTTCTAAATCCAAAGTGAGTACTCAAGTAGCCGATCTTGAACATAAATTGGGAGTTCAGTTAATTCAACGCACAACTCGTAGCCTGAGTTTAACTGAAGCTGGACAACTCCTGTACACACAAGGTGAAGAGTTACTTAGGGATGCTGATCAAGCCATTGCTAGTGTTCATAATCTAAATGATGCTACCCGAGGTGTGTTAAAGGTTGGGATATCCCAGTCATTCGGTACCATGCATATTATTCCCGCCTTGCCCGAGTTTATGAATACTCATCCCGAGTTAGAGTTACAAATTAGCTTGTTAGATCATAAAGTTGATGTCGTCAGCGAAGGATTAGATCTCCTTTTGACTATGTCAGAGCAACTGCCCTTAGGTATGGTTGCCAGACCTCTAATGAAGTGTCAGTTTTTGCTTGCCGCCTCTCCATCATATATAGAAAAACATGGTCAACTCGATCGCCCAGAGCAGTTAGTCGATCATAACTGTTTGGTTTATCATGGCGAGTGGCACGAGCATAGTGTTTGGCAGTTTAAGCAGGGTGAAGATTACTGTGAGATAGGTGTCTCGGGTAACTTCAGAGTAGACAATGCACCCGCTTTAAAATCTGCCGCCGTCAGTGGGCTTGGAATTGTTTATCTCGCCAGTTACCTGCTTGAGGATGAAGTTGAGAAGGGGACCTTAGTGCCTCTGCTTCAAGACTGGCAGCTTACTCATCATCTTCCCCTTCAAGCCGTATACCCAAGAAGAAAGCATTTGGCGCCTAAGGTCAGCGCTTTTATCGATTTCATTAAGGGACATATTGGTTCTCCGCCATATTGGGATGCCCCTTACACTGAGTTGTACGCGAAAAGAAAGTGATTTTTGATGTCATAACTTATTCAAAATCTGAATAAGTTTACTGGGTATTCAGGAAACATTGTTCTTAATTTAAAACTATCAGCCAACTACTCTGTGAGTGGTTGGCTTTTTTGTTATATATCAAAAGCTTGGCTTATTACCTGGTCGGACATTTCTCCCGGTTAATTTACCCTCCTCTAATGAACGTGTCGTATTCTTCTTGCGGTTTGTTCTCAAATCAATACAATTGGTGACACTTGATACGGGATAATCTGAATCTTATAAGTTTATTAAGAATGACCCCTCTTACTAAACTTATACAGATTAGCGTTACTGCAGTTCCGAATCGATGCTGGCAGAGCTTTAACAACTAAAACAATGCTAGCCTTAAAACCATCATCCTAGTTTTGGTTTACCCCAGCCTAGTTGCTGGGGTACTTTTCAACTAGAAAGAGATTCGTCTCTTTGTACCCTACAAGCTTGCTACTGACTAACTATAAGTTAGGCCAAGCAGTACAGAGTCGACACAATAAAAAAGCCACATTTAATCAATGTGGCTTTTTTATTGTGTGTGAAAAAGTGGACTAGGTTGAAATAGCCCACTCATATAATATTAGCTTTTCTGAGACACCCAAAGATCAATCTGATCTTCGAGTATATCTAATGGCAAGGGCCCATTTTGCAGCACTAAGGTGTGGAATTCACGTATATCAAATTTATCACCCAAGGATTTTTTCGCTTTCTCTCTCAAGGCGAGAATTTTCAGCATGCCCACTTTGTAAGCCGTGGCTTGTGAAGGCATAACGATATGGCGTTCAACCATCTTAACTGCGTCTGATTTAGCATTGGGGGTATTATCGACATAGTAAGCAATAGACTGTTCACGGGTCCACTTCTTAGCGTGTATGCCTGTGTCTACCACTAGGCGACATGAGCGCCATAGTTCCATGGCGAGTCTACCAAAATCAGAGTAAGGGTCTGAATAGAGTCCCATCTCTTTCGGGAAGTACTCACTATACAGGCCCCAACCTTCGATATAGGCCGTGTAGCCACCAAACTTACGGAACTTAGGGACCCCTTCAAGTTCTTGCGCTATGGCTATCTGCATATGGTGACCCGGGGTGCCTTCATGATAAGCGAGGGCTTCCATCTGATACTTAGGCATGGCCTTCATATCGTATAAGTTAGCGTAATAGGTACCTGGTCTGGTTCCATCCGGTGAAGGCTGGTTATAGAAAGCCTTACCGGCAGATTTTTCTCTGAATGCCTCAACACGTTTTACTATCATAGGTGCTTTAGGTTTGACGTTAAACACCTCATCGAGTCGTGAAGACATGGTGTCTATGAGTACAATCGCATCATTTAAGTAAGCTTCACGTCCTTCATCTGTAGGGGGGTAATAGAACTGCTTGTCTTCGCGCATAAATTTAAAGAAGGCTTGCAGGTCACCTTCAAAGCCGACCTGCTTCATGATGTCACGCATCTCGCCATGGATACGGGCAACTTCGGCAATGCCAAGTTCATGGATTTGGTTTGCTGTTATGTCAGTCGTAGTAGTGCGAGCCAGTGCATTGTTGTAATAGGCTTCGCCTTGAGGGAACTTCCACGCACCGTCTCGTGTATCGGCTTTAGTCTCGAGTTCAGTGATATAACTGATCAAGTGAACATACGCTGGCTTAACTTTCGTTAGTAATGCTTGCTTAGCATCGCTTAGCAGCTGGTTCTTGTCATTCTCATCTATGTCTAAGCTGGCTAGCTTACGCTGGAAGTCGGCCCACAGGGCACTATCACTATCTTCACTCGAATCGAAAGGCTGGCCTGTGATAATATTTTTACTGTCTGACAGTACGTGTGGGAAGACAAACTTAGGCGCTATGATGCCTTTTTGCGCTCGAACTTCTAAAGAGTCTTCAAGCTGCTGCAGGTATTTAGGCACGCCATTGAGGCGACTGATATAAGCCTCTGCGTCGGAAATCTCTGTGATCTGATGCTGGTTGATTAAGAAGGACGCGACCATAGAGTGGCCACCATACATCTGATTCACAGGATAATTATGATAGCGCCATTGGTAATCGTTAACCTCTTGTTCGAGTTTTTGCTTTAGCAGTGTGTAGCTGAGATTGGTTTGGCTATCGAGTTTACTCTGATCTAATTTACTCAGTTGCTTAAGGTGTTTCTGTGACCGGGCTAAGTCTTGGGCATCGGCTTCTTCACCGCGATCGTCCCACTTACCATAATCGGTTTTAATGCCTAAATGTGTCTGGGAGATAGGGCTGGCCATTACATTTTCCATGAATATGGCTTCAAAAAGTGCATTGGCTTTTTCTGACTCGCTCTCGGCCTTATAGGCTACTGGCTCGCTAGGGCTAAGTAATGGAACTTGAGTTGTGGCTGCTATTGCGCTGCTGCCAATCAGGCTGGCTAATGTTAAGGCTAGTAAGCTAGTTTTAGTTTTTATAGGCATGAATTAGTCTTATTTTTATGGATTCTTAAAAAGTAACGCTAATCCTAATAAAGCTAATCGTTAATGTTTTGATCTAAGTGTTAGTAAATGTGTCAATTAGGGCTAATTCAAAGAGTTAGCCCTTAAAAGTAGAATGTTTTTTAAATTACAGCGATCTAGGCAGCATTCTCAGCAAACCAAGCCTGAGTAAATAAGGCTGCCGTATCAGGCTCTGCTAGCTCAAGCCTGATACAAGAAGTTTGTTACCTTCGAACTGTTTAACAGAACTGGGATAAGAGTTCGTTAACGAACATCTTACCTTTGGCGGTTAATTCCCAGTGAGTCTCGTTTTCAATCAATAAAGTTTTGCTTTTAGCTTTTTCTATTCCTTGAGCGATCACCCGATGAGATAAGCCAGTTCTTTGTTCAAACTCGGCCTTAGGTATTGCGGACATAAGGCGGAATCGGTTCATCAGGTATTCCAGTGGACGTTCATCTTCTGTCACTTCTACTGTGTCGAAGGTGTACTCATCGGCCGCTAGATAGCCCTTAGGGTGTTTTATCTTTACTGTACGTAATATCTGGTTCTGTTCCAGAAGGGTCACCTTGCCGTGAGCACCACAGCCAATGCCTAAGTAATCGCCAAACTGCCAATAGTTGATATTATGTTGGCACTGAAATCCGGGTTTCGCGTATGCCGAAATTTCATACTGCTCGTAACCCAGATCTGCTAACTTTTTCTGCCCTTGCTCATAGATGTGCCACAGGGCTTCATCATCAGGCAATTGCGGGGGCTTAGAGTGAAACAAGGTGTTTTGCTCTATGGTCAGCTGATACCAGGACAGATGAGGCGGAGACAATTTAGCTGCCGTGTCGATATCAGCCATAGCTTCTTCGAAACTTTGATTTGGCAGCCCATGCATCAGATCCAAATTGAAACTGCGATAACCTGAGCTCTGGGCCTTCTGCGCCGCGACTTCAGCCTCATCTTTACCATGTATACGGCCTAATAGATTCAGCTTGTCTGTTGAGAAGCTCTGAACGCCGATAGATAGTCGGGTAACACCGGCTTTAGAATATGCTTCGAAGTCGTCATGCTCTAACGTACCAGGGTTGGCCTCCATGGTTATTTCTATCTGCTCACTGAAAGGGATCATCTCATTGACACCCGTGAGTAGCCTCTCGATTTGAGCCGCGTCGAACAGTGAAGGCGTGCCACCACCGATAAATATCGTGTGTATCTCGCGTCCCTGCACATAGTGAAGATCGTTTTTAAGATCGGCAAGTAAGGCGTCGACATATTCCTGCTGTGGCAGCTCACCATTCTGACCATGGGAGTTGAAATCACAATAGGGGCACTTCTGTACACACCAAGGAATATGAATGTACAGGCTTAATGGCGGCAGAGTTAGCATAGGGTTGTCTCACTATAAGCAGAAGTCATACCTGAGGCACTTCTGTCTAGAACAAGCCAAGGAAGACGAATGTACAGGCTTAATGGTGGCAGAGTTAACATAGGGTTGTCTCACTATAAGCAGAAGTCATACCTGAGGCACTTCTGTCTAGAACAAGCCAAGGAAGACGAATGTACAGGCTTAATGGTGGCAGAGTTAACATCGGATAGCCTTACTAGATGCAGAAGTAATACCTGAGGCACTTCTGCTTAGATCAAACCTAAGTATATGAATATATAGACTCAAAGGTGGCAGAGTTAGCATTAAATAATCATACCTTTACGCTTCATGGCATCGATCAATAGCTTCATCGCCTTTCCTCTGTGACTGACGCGATTCTTCTCTTCGCTATCTAGCTCTGCCGCGGAGCAGTTATGCTCATTAGGAATAAAGATAGGATCGTAACCATGACCGTTATCTCCGGCCGCTTCGAAGGCTATTTTTCCTTCCCATGATGCCTGAGCAATAATGGGGGTCGGATCTTTTGCGTGGCGCATATAAACCAAGATGCATTGAAAGCGGGCGGTCCTGCCTTCTAAATTAGTTTTTAGTGCGTCTAAGAGCTTAATGTAATTATCTTTCTCGCCAGCATTCTCTCCGCCGTATCTAGCCGAGTAGATTCCAGGTGCGTCATCGAGAAGATCAACTTCTAAACCCGAGTCATCGGCAATTGCCGCTAGTCCGGTGATTTCGGCTGCATGACGCGCTTTAATGATGGCGTTTTCAACGAACGTTGTTCCGGTTTCAGGGACCTCTTCTACATTGAATTGGCTCTGAGGAAGTACCTCTACATCATATGCTGAGAAAATTTCAGAAAACTCTTTGAGCTTGCCTTTGTTGCCACTGGCGAGAACGAACTTATCCATTAGAGACCTTGATGGGGTTTGGGTAATTGGCGCCATGATAGCTAAGGAGGAGGGGAAACGATAGCAGATATTGAAGCAATTTAAGGAGGGAGTAAGGAACTAAAAGCCGCTGCTTTTAGTTCCTGTGCTTAATGATAAACCTCAAAAGTTACTCGACATAAAACTTTTGCTTAAACTTCAATTGGGTATTGAGTTTCTTGTTATATTTTATGGCGACCTTAAAATTGATCTCTTGATCATCCCGGTAAGGGACTTCGGCGACATAATAAATAGCTTTTCCTTCGCGGATCTCTCTAAATTTTAGGTTTATGCGGGCATCGAGTAGGTTGTTGGCAATACCTGAGATCTCAACAGGCACAGGTGGATTGCCTTCTTGGCTAGTGTCTAACACTGAAATATTGATGATGCCAATGTAGCTACTGCGTTTGATACCATAGGATTTAGCTATGCTGGGGGTTAAAAATGTGCTGCTTAGGGCCACGTAGTGAATATCGTAATTGCCAACTTTTTGTTTCTGCTCTGCTGACACGTTGCCAACGAAGGCAAGGGTAAGTATGAGTACAGATAAAATAGCTCTAAACATGACGCTGCTCCTGCGGTAATGGACTGACTCGTTATGGTTATCATATATTTGAGTATAGGTGTTTAGCCCATGACTCGCTTCGTTCGATTTATCAACTTACAAAATTAACTGGGTGAATATAAAGGTTTAGCAGCAGGGAGTCCTGCTGCATAGATACCGCTAGCAGCATGACCTAGACGTTAGCCCAAAAAGGCACATATTGAGCTAGGAGCATATTGACAAAATTTAGAATGATCATCACCACCAATAAAGAGAGGTCTAAGCCACCCATCTGCGGCAGGATACGGCGAATTGGTGACAGAAGTGGCTCGGTTAGTTGGCCCATAACCATTTCGATAGGGTTATGGCCTTGGCTCACCCAGCTTAAGATTGCACGGATAATCAACATCCAGAACAGCAAGACTCCGGCTTGCTTAAATACTGAAACCACAGCTATTAATAAGATTGTTGGTATATTAATCGCGGCGCCAGCGATGAGACTCAATACCACAAATTTTGCGACGACGACCATAAAAGCCAATACTACAGAGGCTGTATCAAAACCACCCATGGAAGGTAAAACACGACGCATAGGGGCAACGATAGGGTGTGTGGCTTTTACGATAAACTGACTAAAAGGGTTGTAGAAGTCGGCTTTAGCGAGTTGAAGCCAGATACGAATAATCACAACCATCAGATACAGATCGAAGACTGTGCTAACTAAGAAACTGAGTGCATTCATGTATTTTCTCTATTTATAGTAAATCAAAATTCTTGGTTAAATATCGGTTTAACGCTGGGCTAATATTGCTCGGCCATCTCTTGTGCCCGAGCCACGCAATCATCCATGGCTTGCTTGACTATGCCCCTTAAATTACCAGCTTCGAGAGCGGCGATAGCTTGCGCCGTAGTGCCTCCTTTTGAGGTCACATTTTCTCTAAGTTGTGCAGTCGTCAGCTCAGGGTTTTGTTTGACCATTTGAGCCGCGCCCAATGCTGCCTGTTGAACGAGTTGCCTTGCTTTGTGTTCATCCATTCCAGAAGCTTTCGCATTGTCGATCATCGCTTCCATGAAGAGGAAGAAATAAGCGGGTGAACTGCCGGATAATGCGATGACTTGGTCGAGTTCGGACTCACTATCAACCCAAACGACTTCACCGCCACTCAACATCAATTGTTCACAGAGCGCTTTCTGTTCAGATGAGATCTCATCTCCTGCGTATAAGCCCGTCATGCCGACACCAATTTGAGTCGGTGTATTAGGCATAGTACGAATAAGCTTTATCTCTTGTCCAAAATAATCGCCATAACGCTTGGCCGGAATGCCGGCTGCAATGGTTATGATGAGTTTATTTGTTAGGTCTAAAGTGCTTAATTGCTCGCAAACCCCTTGCATGAAATGGGGTTTTACACTGAGCACGATAACATCAGCTTGTTTCGCTGCGGCTAAATTATCATGCGATGTGGCGATATTCAGTGCTTTTTGTAACCCTGTTAATTTAGCTGCACTGGGGTTGGTTGCATGAATTAAGGAGGCCGGGTAGCCGTTGTTGACGAGCCCAGTCGTGATACTGCGAGTCATGTTTCCCGCACCTATAAAGCACAATTTTTTTTCGGCCATGATACTTCTCTATAGTTCTCTATACTTCAGCCTTTTTCGTTGAGGCCGTTATTTCAGGTGACAAAAACATTGCCATAAGTTCGTTTAAACTAATATTTGGGCTTGATAGGGTTAAAACAAGGCTAATATCTAGCGCTTTTCTCTTTCGCCGAAAATTGCACTACCAATTCTAACCATGGTTGAGCCTTGTTCAATTGCCTGTTCTAAATCATTACTCATTCCCATGGAAAGCGTGTCCACTTGAGGATAAAGTGATTTGAGTTCTAGATATAAAGCTTGTAGCTGCTGAAACTCATCTCTTTGTAACTTTTTATTCAATGTCGCAGTGGGGATGGCCATCAGACCCCGGAGGGTTAAATTCGGCATCTGATCGATTCTATTTGCCAAGGATTTAAGCGCTTCTGGTGTCGTTCCTGATTTACTGGTTTCGCCACTGATATTGATTTGGATGCAGATGTTCAGGGGAGACATCTCTTTCGGACGTTGCTCGTTGAGTCTGGATGCTATCTTTTCCCGGGAGACTGTGTGCATCCAATCGAAGTGACAGGCTATGATTCTAGTCTTATTCGATTGTAAGGGGCCGATGAAGTGCCATTCGATTTCGGGACAGCTCTGTTTCAGCGCATTAACTTTAGATTCGCCTTCCTGAACATAGTTTTCACCAAATCGTCTTTGGCCGGCAGCATAGGCGGCTACAATATCTGAATTGGGCTTAGTTTTACTGACGGCGAGTAATTGAATTTCATCGACATTTCGTGATGAAATTTGTGCCGCTTGTTCGATTCGATGCTGGGCGTTAGCCAGTCTGTCTGCTATTGTTGTCATGATGTAAGTTTTTTGATTGAATGGATATCCCATACTATGGAAATCACAGAGTTACTTGCCTTTAGTGTAAAGCACAAAGCGTCCGATCTACACCTTTCTGCTGGCGTTTCGCCTATGATACGTGTAGATGGCGAAGTCAGAAAGATCAATTTACCCGCTTTAGATCATCAAGGGGTGCATGGACTCGTCTATGACATCATGAATGATAAGCAACGTAAAGATTATGAAGAACATTTAGAGATAGATTTTTCGTTCGAGGTACCGAACTTAGCACGTTTTCGTGTCAATGCCTTCAACCAGGCGCGAGGAGCCGCTGCGGTATTTCGTACTATTCCCAGCGATATTCTGAGTCTGGAGCAGCTTGGCGCACCGGAGATCTTCAAGAAAATTTCCAGCTTCCCACGTGGCTTAGTCTTGGTTACCGGTCCAACAGGCTCGGGAAAGAGTACCACTCTGGCTGCCATGGTTGATTATATTAATGAAAGCCGCCACGAACACATTCTCACCATCGAAGACCCAATCGAATTTGTACATCAGAGTAAGCAATGTCTGATCAACCAGCGTGAGGTGCATCGTCATACTCATAGCTTCAACGCGGCCTTACGAAGCGCACTGCGTGAAGATCCCGATGTGATCTTAGTCGGTGAGATGCGAGATCTTGAAACCATCAGGCTGGCGATGACGGCGGCTGAGACCGGTCACCTGGTATTCGGTACTCTACATACCACCTCTGCGGCAAAAACCATTGACCGTGTGGTCGATGTTTTCCCCGAAGGTGAGAAGGGCATGGTTAGGACCATGCTATCAGAGTCGCTACAGGCAGTAATATCACAGACCTTGATCAAGAAAATCGGTGGAGGACGTGTGGCGGCCCATGAGATCATGATGGGGACTCCAGCGATCAGAAACCTTATTCGTGAGGATAAAGTGGCACAGATGTATTCTGCGATTCAGACAGGTATGTCACATGGTATGCAGACATTAGATCAGTGTCTGCAGAATTTGGTCAACCGCGGTCAGATCAGTCGTGAAGATGCTCAGCACAAGAGTGCTAATAAGCAGACACAATTCTAAAGGTTAATTGTTAAGGTTTTATTATGGATGTTCGTCCTTTCTTAAAAACTATGATAGATCGCAAGGCTTCGGATCTATTCATCACTGCGGGTTTCCCCCGAGTGCCAAAATCGATGGTGAGCTAACACCATTGAGCGAAACTTCATTCTCACCGGCTCAATCACTGGATTTTGTCGAGTCTTTGATGAGTGATGAGCAGAAGAAAGAGTTTCATCAGACTCGTGAGTGTAATTTCGCATTTGCCTTGCAGGATTTAGGGCGTTTTCGTGTCAGTGCTTTTTGGCAGAGGGAAGCATCGGGTTGTGTTATGCGCCGCATCGAGACTCAAATCCCCGATGTCGATGATCTGAAACTCCCCGTGATCCTCAAAGATCTGGTGATGAGCAAACGTGGACTCATCATCATGGTGGGTGGAACTGGCACAGGTAAGTCAACATCCTTGGCTGCTTTGGTGGGTTACCGTAATGCTAACTCTCGCGGCCATATTCTGACTATCGAAGACCCGGTTGAATTTGTTCATGAGCATCGCAATTGTATCATCACCCAGCGAGAAGTCGGGATAGATACCGAGTCATTCGATGCCGCGCTTAAAAGCTCATTGCGCCAGGCGCCAGATGTGATCTTAATCGGTGAAATTCGAACTCAAGAGACCATGGAATTCGCCCTGGCGTTTGCCGAAACCGGGCACCTATGTATGGCGACCTTGCATGCAAACAATGCTAACCAGGCATTGGACCGTATCATGAACTTAGTGCCGGAGAGTAAGCATCAGCAGCTATTATTCGATCTCTCGTTGAACTTAAGGGGAATTGTAGCTCAACAGTTGGTGCCGACTATGGATGGTAAGGGACGACGTGCGGCCATCGAGATTTTGATTAATACACCCCGTATCAGTAGCTTGATAGCTAAAAATGAACTGCATTCACTCAAGGAGACTATGGCGAAGTCTAATGAGCAGGGAATGCAGACCTTCGATCAGGCCTTGCTGACTCTCTATACCGCGGGAGAGATTAGTTATGCCGATGCCTTACATCATGCAGATTCGCCTAATGATTTAAGGCTGATGATTAAGCTGCAAAGTTCAGAACAAGGGGGTTCTGGCTTCATGGAAGGGGTGACACTAGATTTAGACTAGTGACTCATTATTCGATAAGTCATCTAGTCGATAATTCACCAACTAAAAATCAAACAAGGTCAGAGGGGATTCTCTGGCTTTTTACTTTTATTTAATATGAGTTAGCGAAATTAGGATTCTCTGATTAAACTTGGAGAATAGTTTTCATGTCAACGACATAGGAGTGTCATGGCTGTGTTTAAACGATTAGCAATAGGGTGTTTATGTATCTGGGTTTCATTTTCGGCTAATGCGGTTCAAGTGACCGATGAGTTGGATCTGGGGGGAGCCGTACGGGTCAACTATGGCTGGAAAGATTACGCCAATGATTCTAAGCTGGAGTTCGAGCTGTTTCGTGTGGATGTCAACTATAAGGATGATGGCCTGTTTGCTTCGGCTCAGTATCGTTGGTATCAAGATATGGACGTCATTCATCACGCTTATGCGGGATACAGCTTCAATGAGGAGCAGAGTGTTCAGATTGGGGTGACTCAGGTTCCCTTTGGCTTGCTTCCCTATGGTGCCCACTCATTTTGGTTTAGTGCCAACTATTATCTCGGTTTTGAAGATGACTATGACGCAGGCATACACTGGAAATATGACGATAAAAATTGGCGTTTCGATCTTGCCTACTTCTTCAATGATGAATACGGTGATGGCGCCAGATATGACAGGTACTCCTTCGATGTAGCTATCACAGATGAGTCACCCTATGAAGAGTCGGGTCAGCTTAATGCACGCATAGAGCGAGACATAACCACAGAGAATACCAAACACAAGATTGGCGCTTCTTTACAATATTCCCAGTTAGATTATCTGCCGACAACAAATAATCAGGTAGCGGGTAAAGATACCGATGGATATGCCGCATCCTTTCACTGGCAAGTCGATTGGGCTAAGTGGCAAGGGCAGTTTCAGTACATGTATTATGAGTACGATATGCCTGATAGCAATCGTATCGCCTTATCGGCCTTCGCTTTTCCTTTTGAAATAGCCTCATCGGCCGATGTGCTTACCTTGAACGTATCACGTAGCATTGATGTGGATTGGGGACCTATTACCAATCTCAATTGTTACAACGATTTCAGTCAGGTGTTCGCATCGGGTGAAGGTTTAGAGGACTCTATGCAGAATGTCACAGGTTGTGCCATCACAGCAGGTAAGTTTTACTCTTATGTCGATTGGATTGCCGGTAACAATATGTGGTTTATCAATGGACCTGGAGTCGGTATCTCGGAAGGGCCGACCGAATGGAGTTCACGTTTGAATATCAATATCGGGCTTTATTTCTAAATGTCTAATATCTAGGTTTTGAATCGTAGCTTTGAAAAAATGGCCAGTGAAGATGACTTTACTGGCCGTTTTTATTGCCATTTTATAGCTTTAATAAGAGATGTAAGCGCTAGTCGTACATATTTTCGAAGTAACTTTCTATTATCAACACCGCCGACATGGCATCGACCTGTCCCTTAGTCAGTGCTTTAAAACCACCGAATTCAAACAGTCTGGCCTTGGCATCAGCAGTTGTCAGGCGTTCATCTTGCGTCGCAATCTTTACGCCGAATCTGCCGTTGATGCGATTAGCAAACTTCTTCGCTCTCAGGGTTATCTCTTGTTCAGTGCCATCCATATTTAAAGGTAGGCCCACGACCACTACATCTGGCTGCCATTCTTCGATAAGCATGCCAATCTCTTCCCACTTAGGAATGCCATCGACAGCTTTTATTGAACCGATTGGATTAGCTGTGCCTGTGAGTGATTGACCTATGGCGATGCCAATGCTTTTAGTGCCGTAATCAAAGCCTAATACCGTTATTGAACTCATGAAATACTTGTTCTCTTAAATGAAAAAATGTTGAGAGAGGGATTATGCATGTCCAGATTGATTAGACAGTTGCCATATATCGAAGCCTAAAGATTCCGTCGCTTTTTGCCAACGTTCCTCATGCTTAACATCGAAGAGTAATGCCGTACTTGCAGGAATTGATAGCCAGGTATTATCTGCCAGTTCTTGCTCCAGTTGATCTCGGCTCCAACCTGCATAACCTAAGGCGACGATAAACTGCTTTGGGGCGTCTTTACTGCCTAAGGCCGATAACACATCTCTTGAGGTTGTTAGCATTAACTCGTCTGTCAGTGATTGGCTATTGTTCCAAAAATCTTGAGGTGTGTGTAAGACAAAGCCTCTTTCGGGATTCACAGGGCCGCCGATAAGGACTCGGGCGCCAAGGGAGGAAACGAGTTCAGGCTCCTCATCGAGTTCCATCTGCTGCAATAGCTCATCGACTTCTATGCCTAAGGGTCTGTTGATCATGATCCCCATAGCGCCCTTCTCATCATGCTCACAAAGATAGATCACCGAACGCTCGAAAAAAGTGTCTTTGAGTGAGGGCATCGCGATTAAGAAGTGGTTTTGTAAACTTTCCATTAATAGGCTCCACGGAAAAGGGAATAGAGACTGGCAACTAGCCTTGATAATCTGGACTATATAGCCTGCTAACCGCCGGCTAGCTTTACTGTATATTTGAGTTTTTCCAGCAAAGTCTTGAGTTGCTCTCTATTGTCAGTTTGCACTTCAATATTGAACTCTTTTACCGTTCCACCACAGCCGCACTGTTTCTTTAATTTCTGGGACAGGGCTTTTAGCTCTTTCTCATTCAAGCCTAGGCCCTTGATGACAGAAACACCTTTGCCTTTACGTCCTTTACTGTCTTTATGGATACGCACGATACCATCTCCAGTTGGGATGTCTTTGAGCTCTACTTCGGGAGATATACGGCCTACATCTGTGCTGTAGACCAAGGATACGTTTGGATCTTTTCTCATGGGCGACTACTAAATAACTTGTGATAATTAGAGTTTAACAAACTGAATAATTTTATGGGAGCTTTATGCTTTATTAAGTCTGAGAGAAAGTTGCACTGAGCAAGAGAGAATTAGGAGATAGTTGAAACTAAGCAGGCTAGCAAACTCTAGCCTCGCTCATTTTCGACATTTTTGAGGAGGATACAGACTTTTATGAAACCAGTTATGCAGCCAGTACGACCCCAATGATGAGTGATATAGCTGTGAGGCACGCACAAGGAATAATAAACTTATGAAACTTTGAATGAGCAATGGCGCAAGAGGTTAAAACGAAGCCTATTGCCGCCGTTCCATAGCTGCCGTTATGTCCGTCTAATAATGTAAAGAGTATCCAGGCCAATACGATAACAGGTAAGATAAATAGACTGATATGTCCCTGGCTCTTTCTGGCTGAAACTTTCTCAGATTGCACCGACGCTTGTTCGGGAGCAAAAAGAAAGATAGCACTCGCGATCAAGAAGGCACCGATAAACCAAAACATAAGAGACTCCATTACTCAGGATTCAAAATTTCACACTAGAAATTAATTGATAATCATTATCATTAAGGTTCTATCTTAAGTCAAGCTGAACGATATACTAATTAGACTAAATTTGAGTTGTAGATCATGAAATTGCTATGTAAGCTGAAATTATAAAATGAATTTTACATGATGCATATCTGATGGAGTCAAAATGAAGAAGGTTATAGTTGGTTTGGTTGCACTGGCACTGAGTGCCTGTAGCACCCTAAAAACGAGTTCGGATTATGATCCTGCAGCAAATTTTGACGATGTAAAGACCTATGCCTGGATCGTTAAAAAGACGAAAGACACGACATATCACCTGGATGGTTTGATGGACCAGCGTATTCGTGCTGCAGTAGACAGCCAGCTAGCGGCGAAAGGCATAACCCTTACCGATGCAGCGACAGCCGATGTGTTAGTTAATTACCTGACTAAAGTTGATAAAAAAATCAACGTAGATACCTTCAACACTAATTATGGTTATAACCCATATTATGGCTCTAGATGGGGATATAGCGGTAGCATGAATACTCAGACTACGGTTCGTGAGTATGAAGTCGGTACCTTGATTTTAGATATGGTGAATCGTGAAAGCGGAAAGCTTATTTGGCGTGGCTCTGTTGCCGATACCATACGTGATCAGAGTACTCCTGAGGAGCGTGTTGAAGTGGTTAATCATGCTATCTCTGAGATGTTAGTAAATTATCCACCTAAGCCTGAAGCTAACTAGTATTCTTGGTGTGGTCTGTTTTATATATTAACTCGTTCTAATTGTGGAACAGGATGGAAGGCGCTCCAGCAGGAGCGCTTTTTTTTTAGCCAAATTCATCACCAATCTTGTGGTTTGTTAAATGTGTTTCTTACTAGACTAAAGTCCAACTTATCAATTTGTAATAGACTGCTATTCTCTGACTACATATCTGGCAGATACCAAGTGAGTGGTACAAGTGGATCAGTTTTTACAGCAATGGTTTGATGAATACGCTAAGGGACAAGGTGTTGAAATTGAGTCTCTTTGCCAACAGACTCGGTCTGAATGGCTTACTCTGTTACAAAGGGTCAAATCGGGTGACCTCGAAGATTGGAAGCGCTCTCCACCTGGGCGAATGTCACTCATCTTACTCATGGGACCTGTAGCGCACCTTTTAAATGATAAAGATGCAATTGACCTGCATCCAGAGGCTCGAGCTCTATGCATTGAAGGAGTCGAATTAGGCCTGGATACTCAGCTGGAGCCTGTTCAGCGTCGCTGCTTCTACGACCCGCTATTTTACTCCGGCAATAGCCAAGACCGTCAACTCTTGTTGTGCCTCCTCGAAGGGATGCAATCTCAAGTCGAATCGATTCATAGGCCCGCTTGGGTGAATTGGTATGAGCATGCTTCTGCTAGTCGGTCAGCAAGTTCTATTACTTTAGACTAGATTTCATCATCTTTCTTAAGTGCTGACGTGGATTGATATTGCAGGCATCGTTAGTTCTAATTTTTGAGACTTGTAGATTCCGATTTCATCATCTTTCTTAAGAGCTGACGTAGCAGTGTGCAGGCTTCATTACCTGAGCCTGTGTGCTGAATGACATCTATATTAGCCACCCAACCCAACTCTTCAAACTCTACAGGAATTTTGCAAAGTTGTTTGCTATTTATTGCTTCTTGGGCAAGATGGCGAGGGAGTAGCCCCCAACCAAATCCAGATTTAGCCAATTCAAGCAAAACATAGTAATTGTCCGCATACCAGACATCCGGTGAATGTTGCTGATTATAATTGCTTGGAGCCCTGTCTCTGCCACCTATGATCAACTGCCTATGTAATTTTAGCAGATCCATATGTTTAGATTTCGAACTTGCTAATGGGTGATTAGGGCTAATCAATAGTTCAAATTCAATAGTCCCTATGGACTCGAAATCGATATTTTCAGGGTAGATAAACTCACTGAAGACCAGACCAAGATCGGCACGCTTTTCACTGACTAGCTGGATGATATCTTGGCTCGAAGCGTTCAAAAATTCGAGTTGTATATGAGGGAAGTATTCAGTGAATTCGATCAGATAATGGGTTAATTGGCTATAGGGTACCCCTTCATCCAGTGCCAAGGTTAACTTTTGTGGCTGCCCCTCACTTAAGGCTTCAACTTGTTGGTTGAGCCTTCTATGCTGGGCAATGACTGCGTTTGCTTGGGGTAAAAGAGCCTCACCGGCTGCAGTCAGCTTAGGGTAACGGCCGGAGCGATCGAACAGTGTCTGATCACTGTCGATCTCCATATTCATAATATTTTGACTTACCGCAGATTGTACCTTGCCCAGTTTCCTGGCCGCGGCCGAAAATGAGCCTGTTTCCACGGTTTCTACGAATGAGTAAAGCTGCTCGAGTGTTAACATATCAGTATTTGTGATGGTAACTAACTTTGTTCTATCATAATTTGGCTTGATAATGGCTGCAAGTCTTTTAGAGGAGTCGCTTGATGACAACCAAGCAACGCGTTACCCATGCCATTTTATTCGAACTGTTTGCCCTTGTGATAGTCGTGCCTCTAGCTATTATTATCACAGGGAAAGATACTTCCGAACTACTCCTGGTTGCCATAGGACTTAGTGTCTATGCGGTAATTTGGAACTATTTTTATAATATCTGGTTCGATAAGCATTTTGGCAATAACAGAAATAAGCGCAGTATAGGGACAAGAATAGGCCATGCATTGGGCTTCGAAGCAGGCATCATAGTTGCGACATTACCCATCGTATCTTGGTTCTTGGGTATCTCAATATTCGCCGCCTTCATACTCGAGTTTACGTTTCTGGTGTTGTTCTTCTTTTACGCCATCGCTTTTAATTATGTCTATGATCGTGTTTGTCAGCGGTTACTAACAACACCGGTTTAGTGACTTATTAAACTAGATTGGCTAAATTAGTGAATGTTAGGTTTTCGTGACTCGCTTAAAGTTTATAGTGCTAAGTAATTGCGAAATTTGCAGAAGGATATAAAATACGCCAATCTGCGAGGATAATCTTTAGTATTTCACGTCAGGGCCGATGAGCTATTATAAGCTTTAGGCACAAGCTATAGGCGTCAATGGCCATTATAGGTTACAAATGATGAATAAATTTTGGCTTATTTTATTATGCTTTATTGGGCTTATTCTCAGTCCTGTAGCATTTGGCTGGAATGATAGTGATAAAGATGGGGTACCGGATATCAAGGATGCCTGCCCGCATACGCCCTTGGGTGTACTGGTCGATGCTTCAGGTTGTGATAAGAGTCGACTATTCAAGCCGGTTTGTTTAATCACAACCGATGACAGGGTTTATCCCGATACTTGTATTCAGGCCACTGAGTTAGCGTTAAATTTTGAGTTCGCTAAGACTGAGATACTCTACTCCCAATGGCAAATTCTCGCTCAAATAAAACAATTTTTACAGCTAAATGACGTTAAATTATGCCTCATTGGACATACTGATGCCGTTGGGAGTGTAGAGGCCAATCAGCTCTTATCCGAGGCAAGGGCAAAAACTGTTAAGGGTATCTTAGTTGAAGATTATGGCTTCGATCCGGAACGCTTTATCGTGAGGGGGATGGGAACTCGCTCTCCAATCAGTACAAATGATACACCAGTAGGCAGGGCCCTGAATCGACGGGTCAATTTTTTAGTCGAGTTAGATCACTAGCGAGCAAGTAGGGCTCAGGGAGTCCGCTTAGAATTTTGATTTGAATTAAACCTGAGGTTAAACAGTTCATATTTATATGAGCTGTTTTTTGGTGTTAGATTTGAATTGCGTTAACTCAAACATTTGTTTGGGAAATTTTTAGGGAGTAATACATGGAAAACTTGGAAGGTTTGATCGAGCAAGCGCCAGAGCTTATCGTGACCTATGGAATGAAGATCATTTTTGCGATTGTCATCTTTGTTATCGGTAAATATTGTGCCGGTATTGCTAAGAAGTTATCTAGTAAGTTGATGACCAAGCGTAAAGTTGATCCTACCGTTATTTCATTTGTCTCAAATATGGCATGGTCACTCGTGTTTGTGTTCACCATAGTGGCAACACTTGGACAGATTGGCGTACAGACAGCATCACTGGTTGCTGTTATCGGTGCCGCGGGTCTAGCGGTTGGCTTGGCCCTACAAGGTTCACTGTCTAATTTCGCTTCAGGCGTCTTGATGGTGATGTTCCGCCCATGTCGTGTCGGTGATTATGTTGAAGCCGCCGGTATCGCGGGTACAGTCAATGAGATCACTATTTTCTCAACTAAGCTACTGACACCGGATAATAAACTTATTGTGGCGCCAAACTCAGCCATGATGGACGGTACTATTATTAACTATTCTGCGATGGATACTCGTCGTGTCGATTTCGTTATCGGAGTTTCTTATGATGCAGATCTTTTGGAAACGAAGAAGGTACTGACGCGCGTTATTGAGAACAACCAGTATGTATTGAAAGATCCTGCTTACACTATCGCATTGTCTGAGCTTGCCGATTCGTCGGTTAACTTCGTGGTTCGCCCATGGGTTAAGGGCAGCGATTACTGGCCAGCTTATTTTGAAATTCTAGAGCAGATTAAACTAGCACTAGATGAAGCTAACATAGGTATCCCATACCCTCAGATGGATCTTCACTTGAAAGAGACACCAGCAGTTGCATCTTCTGCAGCAGCTTAAGTCTACATTTTTATTGTGACTGCTAGATCTTACTCACACGCTAGCGCACCGAGTGAGACCGCTGGCAATTAGATCGCTGAAAGTTAGACTGCTGGAAGTTAAAAAGGAAAAAGGTCGGCATTTGCCGACCTTTTCTATGTCTGGAACATTTATGCAACTAAGATACTAGGACCCTAGGAACTAGAATCTCAAGTCTTAATGTACCTCACCATATTGATAATCAAATTTTGGCATGCCCCAATGGAATTTTATTGCCAGCATTCTCAAGCCGAAACCAAATGGCAGACAGATGGCCAGGTTGACCCACTCACTGACTCCGTATGACTTAAGACCCACATAGAGTGCGGCAGTGAGCAGGGCGACTAGGGCATAGAGTTCTTTCTTGAAGATCAGCGGCACTTGATTACACAAGATGTCACGAATAACGCCACCAAAAACCCCGGTTACTAGCCCCATGACGATGGCCACTAGCGGGCTAAACCCTAGTAATAGTGTCTTCTGGGCACCGACAATAGAAAATACCGCCAAGCCTAAGGCATCTATGGCTAAGAAGAGCTTAGACAGATAGCGCATCACGGGGGCGATCACTACGGTGAGCAATGAAGCAAATGCAATGGCGATAAGGTAATGAACGTTCTCTACCCAGATTAAGGGATAGTTCCCCAGCATCATGTCACGCAAGGTACCCCCACCGATAGCCGTGGCACAGCCTATGATGACGACGCCGAAGAGATCCATCTGCTTCTTACCTGCACATAGGGCACCTGTCATCGCTTCGGCTATGATACCGATAAGCCAGAGAAGGCTAATAAATTGAACTTCTTGCATGATATAGAGTGCCGCTGAGTAAAAGGAGACGGATTTTGCCTGATAAAAAACCGAAGTGATAGCTATAAAAATTAATTTTATGGATTAGAATTTGTAATGATTAAGTTTTTTCCTCTCCCTTTGTTGCTGGTAATTTTGCTTTTATATGGTTAGCAATGGTAATCCAATATTGACTAATTATGTATTTATCATTGCCTTGAAGTATTGTTAGTGTTTTGTTGGGTTTTTATTGTGTTAACTGCAGTTCTACTCGTGATGATTTCTGACTTTATCTTATGAGCTAACGACTCTTATTTTTGGCAGATAAATACTGGCACTCGTTATGTTCAGGGAGTAGTATTCATGCCTCGAAATCATAAACAGGGGCTAAGATGATCGATTTTCGCAGTGATACAGTAACCAAGCCAACGACTGCAATGCGCGAGGCAATAGCCAATGCCGAAGTAGGGGATGATGTTTATGGCGATGATCCTACGGTAAACAGTTTAGAGGCCATGGCCGCCGAGATGTATGGCTTCGATGGTGCCTTATTCACTTCATCAGGTACTCAAGCAAACTTATTGGCCTTGATGGCTCATTGTGAACGTGGCGATGAGTATATTTGTGGCCAGCAGGCTCATAACTACAAGTTTGAAGGAGGCGGCGCGGCGGTACTTGGCAGCATCCAGCCTCAACCGCTGACTAACCAAGCAGACGGCAGTATCTTGCTCACCGACATTCAGGCTGCAATTAAGCCTGATGATGTCCACTTTGCTCACACTCAATTGCTCAGCCTCGAGAACACCATTGGGGGGAAAGTCTTGCCGCAGGCCTATTTGGCACAAGCGCAAACGTTAGCATTCGACAATAAGCTGAAAATCCACTTAGATGGTGCTCGAGTCGCTAATGCGGCCGTTGCGCAAAATATCGCTATCGGTGACATCACCCAATATTTTGATTCCGTTTCTATCTGCCTCTCTAAAGGCCTGTGTGCTCCGGTAGGCTCCTTGCTTTTAGGTGATGAGCGCTTAATTCATAAAGCCAGGCGCTGGCGTAAGATGCTTGGCGGTGGCATGCGCCAAGCCGGTATTTTAGCCGCAGCGGCTAAACTTGCTATCACTGACCAAGTCGATCGCCTGGCTATCGATCATGACAACGCGCGCTATTTAGCTGAGTGTTTGTCTGAGCTTGATGAATTTGAGATAGAAGCTCAGCAGGTGCAAACCAATATGCTGTTTGCCGAGGTGAAGCAAGATGTAGACATCAAGCATATCGCGACCGAGCTTAAGTCTCTGGGGATATTAATCAGCCCGGGTTCTACTTTGAGGTTAGTGACTCATGCCGATATCAGCCGAGCCGATATCGATAGCTTTATCGCTAAACTAAAAGGCTTGCTGGCTTAATGGTCTGATAGTGACTCATTAGCCAGTAATGTAATCATTAAAAAGTCTGCCGAGGCAGACTTTTTAAATTCACTCTTATTAAAACCAAGAATACCAAGGCTAGGTATTTCTACAGTTAGCGCCTCTAGTGAGAGTGGTTATTATGACTACTGCCGGGCATCTGTTGTCCGTCACTGGTATAAAACCCTGAGCTGCCGTGTTGAATGAATCCTTGAGTGATCATCTTGGCGATAAAGGGATCTGACTCGCTGTCGCCCACATCGGCAAAATCGATATCTTTGTATCCCGCAGTCAAGATCTTAAAATCCGCAGGTGTGACCGACTTTACCTCGCTGAGTTGATAAGTCAGTCGTTGCTCCCCTCGACCCATAGTGAGGCGGTAGGGTAGCTCGAGTGATGTTGCCCACTCTAGGCTCACCTCTTGCCCTCCCTGTTCACCGCTAAAACTCTCAACTGTCAGACAAGTGTGATCGATGTCATCGGCTTGCTTAAGCTCAGAGCGTACTTCTGGTGAGACGAGATGAAAGACCTGTTCTAAATCGTAGCTGATATTGAGGGATAGCAGGTCGCCAGTGCGATAACTCACAGAGCGTTTATCCATTGGAAAGTAGCGAACATATTCGCCGTTACGCTGCCAAGCCTCGAAGGTTTGCGGCGACCTTTGGTAGATAACCGTATCTTGGTAGCGCGTCAGTTGCAGCTCATGACCCAGCTTGCTTGAGTCATCTCCCTTGAATATCACATAAGTTGCGCTGAGCTGGCTCGGTGATATCCCGTCGCATACCTGCTGTATCTTGTCAGGCTGCTCGACACTCAAGGCTGGCTGAATCTGCGTCGATTGACTCGCTGTTGATAGGTTAGCTGCAGTGGAATGACTCGCTGTTGAATGAGCCGACACTGTGTGAACGAAACCTATGAGTAGGGTGGCGCTCAGCAAAGAATACTTCATAACAACTCCTGTGCTTTGGATTGTTTGAATGAAGGCCGTCTAAGTCGTACCTATGGGTATAAGATTAGACGGCCAATAAATAGCGGCTTATAGAGCCGCTTCGGCTTTTACGACTAAGCTCGCGGCGTGGTTTATCACATGGAAAATATGGTTCTGCTCTACAGTCCCTTGCACTAAGTGCGCGCCGGGTCCACTGGCAAAAATTCCCACATCTTCTCCCGCATGGGTTTCAGACTCTAATGGCACTAAGGCTTCTTGATGGAATCCTGCGCTTTGTGTATCCACATAGTTGAGGTCGAAACGACCGGCTGCGATTGGTAGGCCATAGCGCTCATCTCCGCCAGTTTCCAAAGCTGCGTAGCCACGACCATTGGTGTAGCCCACCGTAGTGTAAGGCATGCCGTTGGCATCGGTTGAGTTAGTGACGGCCGAGATGCCGCTGGAATCATTGCCCTTTACTAGGCCCAGAATAGGATTGCCTCGAGTCGGGTAACCGGCAATGGTGAACACATGGCTGTGATCTGCGGTAACCACAAGCAGAGTATCCTTGCTCGAGGTCTTTTCCATGGCGACGCGCACGGCTTCAGACAGAGCAATTGTGTCGTGTAGCGCTCTTGCCGCATTGCCTGCATGGTGGGCATGGTCGATACGACCCGCTTCTATGATAAGCACGAAGCCTTTGTCATTCTTCTTGAGAATATCGATAGACTTGGCCGTCATTTCGGCAAGGGATGGCTCGCCAGTCGCGCCGTCTGTCGTACGGTCGTAGTCATATTCCATATGAGATGAATTAAACAGACCGAGGGCATGGTCTGTGGTTGCTGGATCCAATGCTAAGAAGCTGTCTCTGTCGGCAACATAAGCTGAGTTGGCATATTTAGCGGTCCACTCAGATGTTAAGTCACGGCCATCGAGTCGCTTACCACTCTTGCCTTCAGGATCTGTCATTGTATTAGGGATAAATGCGCGACGTCCGCCGCCCATCACCACGTTGATACCCGAGCCATAGCCGTAATCCAGCAGTTGAGCCGCGATATCTTTACAGCCGTTACTCACGGCTTCTACCGTCAGGTCCGCATCACTCTCCCAGTTGCGCTCCGGTGAATGGGCATAGGTCGCGGCAGGGGTTGCATGGGTGATACGGGCGGTAGATATCACCCCAGTGGACATGCCTGCAATAGAGGCAAGTTCGATGGAAGTCATTAGATCTTGTCCCTGAGTCGACGCACAATTTCCGCGAGTCACGCCTTCAGCCTGTGAAAGCACGCCAACATCGGTTTTAACTCCTGTGACCATGGCCGTCATGGTGCCGGCAGAATCAGGTGTCTGACCATCGACATTGTAGGTTTTAGCCAGACCAAGATAAGGCAAGGTCTCGAACGAAAGTGAGTTTTCCTCACCTGTCTTGCCTTTAAGTTGACCATCTAATATTCGCGCCGCCGTCACAGTTGAAACCCCCATGCCGTCACCGACGAAAAGGATAATGTTTTTAGCTGCGCCTGCTTGATTATTTACCTCTAGTTCACTGGCTTGAGTCACACGACGTTGGCCATCTATGTACCACTCATTGACTGCGGCCCAATCTTTACCGTCGCTGCCGTTATTGCCATCACTGCCATTGTTACCATCACTGCCGTTTGTGCCGTTGTCACCGTCGCTACCACACGCCGCCAAACCTAAAATTGCTGCCATCGACAGTACGAGAAATTTCTTATTCATGATTTGCTCCAGATGAGTACTGTTTGATTAGTATTTAGTGCCGCCAAGCGATTGCGCCTGGTTGATGATATGGAAGATCACATTCTGCTCGATAACACCTTGAGCCAGATGAGAGCCGGGGCCAGTTGCATGAAGGCTGATATCTTCACCCGCATGGGTTTCACTGCTTAATGGCACTAATGACTGTTGCATAAAATTTTTCTGCTCTGTATCGACTGATGAAAGATCATCACGCTGGCCGATAATGGCGCCGGGGCCATTGGTGTAGCCTAATGTAGTGTATGGCTTGCCATCGTCTGCTATGGCTAAGTCACCACCTACGTTATGGACCAGACCAAGAATGGGATTACCACGCTCCGGGTAACCGGCAATGGTGAATACATGGCTGTGATCTGCGGTGACCATGATTAAGGTGTCATCGGGGTTGGTATTTTCAAACGCGGCTTTTACCGCATTTGATAATTCTACCGTGTCCACTAGGGCGCGATGGGCATTACCCGCATGGTGAGCGTGATCGATTCGGCCCGACTCAACGATAAGCAAGTAGCCTTGCTCATTCTTGTTGAGGATCTCGATGGACTTGGTGGTCATCTCTGTGAGTGAGGGCTCACCTGCGGTGTCATCTAGACGGTCCGCCTCATATTCCATATGTGACGAATTAAACAGGCCAAGCAGATGATCTGTAGTGCTGGTATCTATGGCATCGAAACCTTCTTTATCCCACACATAGGCGGCATTGCTGAAGTTTTCTGTCCAGGCTTGAGTGAGATCCACACCATCACTGCGACGACCCGATTTATTCTCACCGTCGGTCACGGTATCAGGAATGAAATTGCGGCGGCCGCCTCCCAATGCCACACTCAAAGCGTCAGCCTCATCACGCATCACTAGCTGATACGCTATGTCTTTACATTCATTGGTTATTGCTTCTGTAGGTAAATTGCTATCGGCTTCCCAGCCTCGCTCTGGTGTTGCGGCATAAGTCGCAGCTGGTGTGGCGTGTGTGATACGAGCCGTACTGACAACGCCAGTAGATAGCCCCTTGGCATTGGCTAAGTCGACTAGGGTGATTAACTCGTTACCTTTAGATGATAAGCAGTTAGCGCGAAGGCTGGCATCTGAAACAGATAACACTCCGGCTTTAGACTTAACCCCGGTAGCCATGGCGGTCATAGTGCCAGCTGAATCCGGAGTCTGCTGGTTGGTGTTATAGGTTTTAACTAGGGCCGTGTGAGGAAACTGCTCGAAGCTAAGAAAGTTTTCTTCACCACCGTCATTGCCTTGGAGCTGCTGACCTTGATAGATGCGCGCCGCCGTGAGTGTCGAAATACCCATGCCGTCACCGACAAACAGAATGACATTTTTGGCTTGGGTCTTGTTCGTTTGCAGGGTTTTATCGTTGACAACTTGCGCACTGGTTTTGAACCATAGACTGTCAGTTTGCGTGGCAGGTAAAACTGCGGCGTTGGCCGCCATAGTCACTAAACTGCATGAAACGAGTGCAGCTACTTTTTTCATATTAATCACTATCATCACCCTTATTGTATTGAGGTATGTTGGGATTTCATTTTTAGACGCGACGATTGTCGGTGTTTTTCATGACAGAAATGGGTTGGGTATGTGTAGGTTTTGTGACTTTGTTGTGGGGCGACGAGGCTTTACTCTTTTCTTGCTGAGCTCAATCTGTTTGCTTACGGTGCAAACTACCGAGACTTGCTCGATATTGGTGAGGTAGTTCCATTTAATATCTTATTAAGCTGTTGTTTATTAGCTAATTAAAAGTTGGCCCTCAACTTGCTACCTATTAATAGGTATTTAGTGTCATTCGAAATGAAGGCCTGTTACTGGCTCTGAATCTTTGTAGTCAGACATTGAAACTGATTAACTTTTGACTGTTAAGTTTTAAGAAGGGAGATATAAATGAAATATTACAGCCGTAGATTTATCAAACCTGAGCACCTAAATCCTGCTAATGCACTGTTTGGTGGCCAGCTGTTAAGTTGGATAGATGAGGAGGCGGCCATTTTTGCCGGGTGCCAGATGCACAGCCAGAGCATAGTGACTAAGATTATTTCGGAGATTAACTTCAGAACTCCTGTCAGGCAGGGAGATGTTATCGAGTTTGGACTAGAGATGGTCAGCGCTGGTTCTAGCTCGATAACCGTGCGCTGTGAGGTGAGAAACAAGGTGACCCGTCTACCTGTGGTCTACATAGATAAGATGGTGTTCGTGAATGTTAATGAGCAGGGCTTGCCAATTCCACATGGAATTCGTGCAAACGCAGCCTGACTCGAGGCCTGAAGAATTAAAGGACTAGGCATAGGCTTAGTCCTTTTTATTGTCAGTGTGTTAGGCTAGCGGCCAATTCATGCCTTCCGGTCTGTGCCTTGCTACTATGCCGGACAATAAAATCCTGTCAGCCCTATGAACACATTAACGCATTCCATTCGAAACCTGATGAGTCAATTGAGTCGGGAGTCCATAGGCCTTATCTGCTGTTGTATTGCGGCGGCCGCCTTCCTCATCTTCCCCGAGACGGCAATATCTTTGGTGGCCGGGGTAACGGGTTATGCTATCCACGAATTTGGCCTGGCTTTTATCATCATTCCCTCCCTATTTGTGATTTTATCTCTGGCCATCGCCTTGAGTCCTTGGGGTAAAATTAAGTTAGGTAAAGGTGCTAAACCCGAATTTGGCTTTGTCAGCTGGACCGCCATGTTATTTGCCGCAGGTATGGGGTCGGGACTTATTTTCTGGGGCGTGGCCGAGCCTATCGCCCATTATGCGCACCCCCCCGCATTTGTGTCTGTCGATAACATAGGTAAAGATAGTGCCCTAGCCTTGACCTATTTTCATTGGGGGCTACATGCCTGGAGCCTCTATGCTATTTCAGGTTTGGTGATGGCATGGTTTGCCTTCAATAAGTCCAGACCTATGACCATCTCGGCAAGCTTCACCGATAAACCAGAGTCAAGCCGGTATCAAGTATTCGATCTTCTGGCTGTGGTGGCGGTGATCTTCGGCGTGGCTGGAACCTTGGCCAATACCATAGCCTTAGTGGAAAGTGGCGTGGAGCAGAGCATAGGCTCAGATATTGGTGGACTGAGTTTTCGACTCGGTCTGCTAATGGCCATCACCTTAGCCTTTACCCTTTCATCTACCATGGGGCTGGATAAGGGCATCAAGCGGATGAGTCTGTTTAATCTGCTGTTGGTCGTCGTCATGCTGGTGGCGGTGTTAGCCTTGGTCGACCCTCTATCTATCGCCAGTACTGTGGTGACTTCAACTCTGACTTATCTGCAACTCTTACCGTCTGTCTCTTTCTCTATTGATATGGATTCTCGACAATGGAGTGAAGGTTGGAGCATCATCTATTTTGTCTGGTGGATTGCCTGGGCACCTTTTGTCGGTCCCTTTATCGCTCGAATCAGTCGTGGTCGTACCATACGTCAATATCTGCTGTGCACCATACTCATACCCACTATGACCTCCATTGTCTGGTTCAGTACCTTCGGCGGCAGTGTATTCGAGATGAGTATCTTGCCTGATGTAGTACAGGCGACCAATACAGATTTTACCTTAGGCCTGTTCACTTTCTTCGATAACCTGGCTTTTGGAAAAATCCTGACCTACAGCGCCATCTTGCTTTTGATAACCTTTGTGATTACCAGTGCCGATTCGGCTATCTATGTCACTAGCATGATGACGGGGAGTCAGGCGGTGAAATCTAAGTTGATGTGGAGTCTGGTATTAGTTGCGATCACGGCGGCTCTGGTATTGAAAAATAATATCGACCTGAATAAGCAGATCGCGATTTTTGGTGCGCTCCCCTTTACGCTAATTTTACTCGCTCAGGCAGGCATCATGGTGAAAGAACTGATAAAACATAAGTCATAGATGTAAGTAGAACGGAATTAATTGAATTGGAATGATATTTTGTGTCCAGATTCCCCTTTTCGCTAATTTTACTCGCTCAGGCAGGCATCATGGTGAAAGAACTGATAAAACATAAGTCATAGATGTAAGTATAACGTAATGAGTTGAATCGGAACGATATTTTGTGTCTTGGCTTAAATTTCGGCCCACTCTATTTTTTCGGCGCTCTGAGCCATTTTCCGAATAGGATCATAGTCTCTGTCCTCGGTCGCGGAGAAATGTGAGATCTCAACCTTGTCCAATATACTTCGGCCGATAGGATCTTGGTGCATCTCCACTAAGAGATGTTTAATGCGTCGACGTAATTCAACCGGGACAAGCCTAGATATCATCCAGGGCGGGAAACTGCTGGGGCCAAGGGTGTCTATTACGCGCAGCTTTGAAGCGAGTTCTGGGCGTTTTATCATCTCTAATTCCAGTACCCAGCTATCGATAGCCGAAGCGTCGATCCGATTGTCTAAGATCATCTGTATCGAGTTCTGGTGGGCACCTGATTCGACAATCTTGCCAAAATATCGACAATCCTTACCCATCTTAGCCAGATGGTCACGCACGACATAAGTGCCAGAGTGGGACTGTGGTTCATTATAGGACCAACGCATGCCTTCGAGATCGGCAAACTTGCGTATTGGACTGTCTTTGTGCACCACCACATCAGAATAGTAGACGGCCCTATTGCGGTAACGCCTGCCCTTTAATACTGGTGTCGCCAGCAATTCAACTTGGGGAGCAGGTTTGTCTACCTTCCAGATATAGGGAAGGCCGCAGATCCAACATATTTCGATATCGCCGGCATCGAAGCCGAGCTCCCGCTCTTGCCAGGGGATATCCAGACAAGCTTCTATGTGGATATTTAATCTATTAGTCAGGTATTCGGCCAAAGATTTTACAAAATCATCGGCATTAGGGGCCATGCAGGAGGTGAGTTTCAATGTGTTCATTTTTCTATTTTGGCTGCGGTTTTAGTCTGGGTATGTAAACAGAGGGGTTAGGCCTCGATTCGATATACTTAGTTCTTTTTCTCATCTTCATCGCTTAAGTCTGCTTTAACCGATTTGACCGCATCACGAGAGGCGTGGCCTATGGCCTTAGTTGCATCTCTCGTTGCATGACCTATCTCAGTAGTGACTTCCTTGGTGGTTTGGCCGATAGTGCGTCCTGCATCTTGTAGGTCAGCGCAGCCAGTCAGTCCGATAAAAAGCACTAGAACCATCAGGGATAATTTCATTTTGAATACTCAAGGTTAGATGTCCGGGCTATTTTAGCGGTTTAAGGCCGTGGCCGAAAGAGAAACAAGCTTCTTGTTATGGACTAGGGGGCGCAGGTATTTTATCGGGAGTTTGGAAAATGCTTGGTTATTAAGTCTTAAAATGTGCACTGCCTCATAAAAGAGGCAGTTTAAATTAAGCATTTGGAGTTTTAGCCCACAGCTTCTATACCAATTGGCAGACTAGAGCTTAGCTAGTTTTTCATCAAGATCTGCTATCAAGTGCTGCATGATCTCTTGTACCGATGTATCTTTAGTCGACTCATCCATGAAGATCTTAAAGGTCACCAGCACATGACCATCGTCTTTAATTCGTTTGTTTTGCATCGAGAAATAAGCACTCTCGGCCTCAGCCTCTCTAACGACGAATCCATCCAGTTCGAAGATACGGTTACCTGAGCGGTCGTGCCATTTTGTGATTCGGCTTAATCCAATTTCGCAAGATTGATTAAATTCAACATGATTTTGCCATGTTGTTGGGTGTGCAGGATCTTTAACGTGTGGGCATCGAACGGTATAGTTGTATACATGTGAGATTGCTGTCATATATTACCTACTTGTTTGCGAGTACTAATGCCATCATAGACATTGCTTTTCTGATCGGTCAACTTTATTCGTCTTTATTCATATAAGTTTACTGTCTCTTCCTAACGAGAATAGTGAACTTGCTATAACTCTTTTTTAGCATGACTCAAACCCAGATAACCTTGTGCTAGATCTCACTTTTTAACTATTTATCACTCTTGTTTCGTCTTCGGTTAATAAAGCAACAGCTAATTGACTATTGGGCTGTGTGTTGTCGGGTCCTTTACTCCAAGAATGAATACCTATCAGTAAAGGTGATACTAACTAACTTCTGTATCTCATGTTTAAAGATGATAATCAGTAAATCATTTGCTTGATTCACAGACTATATATCCAAAATCTTTGGATACATATGTATTGCTATATGTTGTTCAATTTGCAAAGGAGGCAGTGAGTGAACACTTAGTGATGAATGAAATGTGATGCAAATGAAATAAAATTGTAAATAGCTATTAATGCCGCATTTATCTGCTTATAATTTCTCGATAAAAATTAAATTTCTATACTTTACCGGAGGCTTAAATGCTGGCCAGAACCGTTTCAATTTTTAAGTGGTGCGCTCTTTTCATCGCCACAGTGCAACTCACGGCTTGTGGAGAGGCTCCGGCGCCTCAAGCCCCAATGCTTCCCAGTGTGATAGTCAATACGGCTAATACCAAAGAAATTCAGTCAAAGTCTGAGATAGTAGGACGTACCAGGGCATCTGAAGATGTCACCATCAAGTCTCAAATCCAGGGTCAATTACTCAAGCGTGCGTTTATTGAGGGGGATGACGTTAGTGCCGGCGATCTGTTATTTGAGATCGACCCTGCCAATTATATTTCCGAGTTAGCTCAGCAAAAAGCGGTGCTTAAGCAGGCACTAGCATCGAGAGATGTGGCGGTAATGAATTGGGAACGTGGCAGAAGACTGCTTCCCGATGGAATGATCAGTGCTCAAGATATGGATGAGTTAACTTCACGTAAGCTCACCACTGCAGCAGGTGTGGTACAAGCCGAAGCCGCCGTGCAAGGGGCCGAGTTACAACTTAGTTACACCAAGGTCTACGCACCTATTTCCGGTCGTATCAGTAATGCTAAGGTCAGTACCGGAGACATAATTACGCCAAATTCAGAGATGGCGAACCTGGTTCAGCTGCAACCTATGTGGGTTAACTTTCAGGTTGCAGAGAAGACGCTTATCTCTGCACGGCAGAATTTCTCACAGGCGGCAAAACATGAGGTGAAGATCTCAGATATCGTGATAAGCCTGCGTCTGCCTAATGGCAGCATGTTTAACGAGACGGGTTATATCGATTTCATCAGTAATAAAGTCGATGCAGCGACGGGAACCTTACCCATCAGAGCAACTTTCAAGAACGATGTTAAGTTAATGCTGCCAGGCCTGTTTGTGACTCTGATAATCGAATCCCCCATCAAAGAGAAAGCCTTACTCATTCCTCAAGCCGCAGTACAGGAAGATCAGCAGGGACGTTTCGTCATGGTGCTCAATGATCAAGATGAAGTAGAAAAGCGCATCGTCGAGCTTGGTGAGCGTTTCGGTATCGACTGGCGTGTGCTTAGCGGTCTTGAAGATGGCGAGCGTATCGTAGTCGATGGCTTACAGAAGATCCGTCCGGGTATCAAGGTGAATGCTGTCGAACAAGAAATCGTGCCATTTCAAGATACTCAAGCTACACCCACTGCCAGCGATGCTAAGTAAAGTAGGACTAAATGTATATGAGTGAATTTTTTATTGGTGGCTCTAAAATTAGCCTAAGTTTGCCTTTGTCACTGGCTAACAGGGAAATGTCATGATTAGTGAATTTTTTATTGGCTTGGCCCTAAGTTTGCCTTTGCCCACATCAAATGTTTGCCTTGAAGATGGCAGGGGGATGTCATGATTAGTGAATTTTTTATCAACAGACCAAAGTTTGCCTTCGTCATTTCGACGGTACTGACACTTGTTGGCCTGATCTCTATTCCGATCTTGTCTGTGTCAGAATTTCCTGAGATAGCACCACCTCAGATTAATGTGTCGACCAGTTATTCCGGTGCTAGCGCCAATATCGTCAGAGACACCATAGCTCAGCCATTGGAAGCGGAAGTGAACGGCGTCGAAGACATGCTCTATATGGAGTCTAAGAGCGCCAACGATGGTAGCTACTCCTTGAGTGTGACATTCGATGTGGGTACCGATGCCGACATGGCTCAGGTGAAAGTACAGAACCGAGTGCAGCAGGCCATGCCTAGGCTACCTGCTGAGGTTCAGCGCCAGGGCGTAAAGGTTGAGAAACAGAGCCCGAATATCTTGATGGTGGTGAATCTGGTGTCCCCCAATGAGACGTTCGATTCTCTGTTTATCACCAACTATGCCGGACTCAATATTACCGACTCTTTAGCGCGTCAAAATGGTGTGTCTAAAGTTCAGGTGATCGGAGCGCTGGACTACGCCATTCGTATCTGGCTGAACCCGGATAAGATGGCCAGTCTTGGGGTAACGGCATCGGACGTCATAGCCTCACTACAGGAGCAAAACATTCAGGTAGCGGCGGGTCGTATCGGCGCCGCCCCAGTGGATCCGGAGCAGCAGTTCCAATACACATTGCAAACCAAGGGACGTTTGAAGGATCCCCAAGAATTTCGTGAGGTGATGATCCGCGCCAACAATGATGGATCTAAAGTTATCGTCGGTGATGTAGCTCGTGTTGAGCTTGGTTCTCAGACTTATGATGCCCAAGGCCGACTGAACAATAAACCTTCTGCCATCATTGCCGTCTATCAATCACCCGATGCGAATGCATTAGAGGTTGGTGCGGCAATTAAGGCCGAGATGGACAAATTGTCGAAGCAGTTTCCTAGAGACCTGGAATATGAAGTTCTCTATGACACCACAGAGTTTGTCGAAACTTCGATCAAGGAGGTAGTGCAAACGCTGTTTATCTCCATTGCACTCGTGGTCTTAGTGGTGTTTATCTTTCTGCAGGATGTACGCTCGACTCTGGTACCTGCTATCGCGATCCCAGTGTCTCTTATCGGCACATTTGCCTTCTTGCTGGTTTTTGGCATGAGCATCAATACGGTATCTCTGTTCGCCCTGATCTTGGCTATCGGTATTGTGGTCGATGATGCGATTGTGGTGGTGGAGAACGTCACTCGCTTGATGGAAGATGAGGGATTGTCACCGAAAGAAGCGACATCTAAAGCGATGAAAGAGGTCACAGGGCCTATTATTGCGACCACCTTAGTATTACTGGCGGTGTTTGCCCCTACGGCTGTGATGCCTGGGATCACGGGTCAGATGTACGCCCAGTTCTCTGTGACTATATGTATCTCGGTACTTATTTCATCGATCAATGCCCTGACATTAAGCCCGGCTCTGTGTGCTTCCCTTCTTAGACGGCCAAAGAAGCATACTAAAGGCTTTCATGCCACCTTCAATAAACATTTTGAGCGTGTGACTGGCAAGTACATGAAGTTGGTTTCATCCCTGACTCGTAAGCTTTCCTTAGTCTTAGTTGTGTATGTAGGCCTGCTCGCCGTAACGGGAGGCGTAGCTAATATCTTGCCTTCAGGTTTCGTGCCAATGGAAGATAAGAAGGCCTTCATGGTGGATATTCAGCTACCGGATGGTGCGTCACTTAACCGTACCGAAGAGGTGATGAGAGACCTTGTTGAATTAACATTAGCCGAGCCTGGGGTCGAGAATGTGATCCATGCCAGTGGTTTTAGTATCCTATCCGGTTCGGTTGCCTCCAATGGTGGTTTGATGATCGTGACACTTTCCAGCTGGGAGGAGCGAGATACTCCCGACATGGTGGAAGCGGCGATAGTGACCAAGTTGCAGGCCAAGTATGCGGCTAATCCTTCGGTGAAAGCCATGGCATTCTCATTGCCACCAATTCCTGGTGTGGGTAGTGTCGGTGGTTTCGAATTTGTGTTGCAGGATACTCAGGGACGAACGCCTCAGGAGCTAGCTTCTGTGATGCGAGCCTTGATCATGAAAGCCAATGAACAGCCTGAAATCGCCATGTCATTCAGTAATTTCCGTGCCGATGTGCCGCAGATGTATGTGGATGTAGACAGAGACAAGGCCAAGGCGTTAGGTATCTCCCTTAACGAAATTTTCTCAACCATGCAGACCATGCTGGGTTCCATGTACGTCAACGATTTCAACCGTTACGGCAAGGTATTTAGGGTGATCTTGCAGGCCGAAGGAGAATTTCGTAATTCTGATCAAGATATCTCGCGTTTCTATGTCCGCTCTAACACCGGGGAGATGATCCCTCTGAGTACACTGGTGACAGTGACTCCGATATTGGGTCCTGATGTGATGACCTCATATAACATGTTTAGCTCGACCACCATCAATGGTTTCCCCGCAGCAGGTTTCAGCTCGGGTGACGCCATTACCGCCATGGAGCGTGCGGCTAATGAGACTCTGCCTACGGGTTATACCTTCGAATGGACAGGTCAGACTTACCAAGAGATCAAGGCGGGTAACTTAGCGCCCTTGATTTTTGCCCTGGCGTTGGTGTTTACCTATCTGTTCTTAGTGGCTCAGTATGAGAGCTGGACTATACCTTTCGCGGTTATTCTGGCCGTGCCAATTGCGATATTGGGGGCCTTCCTCAATATCTGGTTGATGGGCTCAGACTTGAACCTTTATGCACAGATAGGTCTGGTGCTCTTGATTGGGCTGGCGTGTAAGAATGCCATCTTGATCGTGGAGTTTGCTAAGCAGCTGCGTGAAGAGGGCAAGAGTATTCTCGAGGCAGGTGAGACGGCTGCAAAATTGAGATTCCGTGCGGTATTGATGACCGCTTTCTCCTTCTTGCTCGGGGTCTTACCTCTGATTATCGCCACAGGTGCTGGTGCGGGAAGTCGACGCGCCTTGGGTTATTCGGTATTTGGCGGTATGTTAGCGGCCACTATCGTAGGAACCCTATTAGTTCCTGTCTTTTATGTGATGATGCAAACGATGCGGGAGAAGTTTAAAGCTAAGGCTAAGGCCGAATAGGCTAAGTCTAAGTTTAAACGGCAACAAGATAAGCCAACAGGCTCGGGACTCAAATCCTGAGCCTTTTTTTGTGGGCCCGCATATGCGGTTAGGGTGATTAATTGATGATTTAGAGCTACTTTTAATAGACGGTACTAATGCCTAGGTGATGCGTATGCACATGCAAATGACCTTACAGCTGTTAGTATTTTTTGTGGTAGCGATAATATTAGGGATCTTGTTACGCAGGCTATTGAAAAATACGGCAATTCCATACTCTGTGGCCCTATTAGTCTTAGGAATGTTGATTGGCTCTGTGTTGGATTATGAAGTTCATAGCCCCTTCCTGCACGAACTTAAATCATCCTTTCTGCTTGCTAGTCAGTTAGACGCTAACCTTATCATGTTTATTTTTTTACCGGCTCTGGTATTCGAGTCGGCTTTCTCGTTAGAAGTTCATCTGTTTAAGCGTATGTTTTCCCAGATCGCCCTGTTGGCGATCCCGGGAATGGTGCTCTGCACTGGGATCACAGCCTTGTTAAGTCTCAGCGTTCTACCTTGGCACTGGTCGGTGGGAACAGCCTTGATGTTTGGTGCGATTGTCAGCGCTACGGATCCGGTTGCTGTGGTGTCCTTGCTAAAAGAGATGTGCTCAAGAGCCCGGCTGCAAACGCTGATCGAAGGGGAGTCATTACTCAATGATGGTACCGCCATCGTCTTGTTTACCTTATTTTTGGGGCTAGCGACTCAGGCACAGGCCGAGTTGAGTTTCATGCACGTGATAGGTGAATTTACTCGGGTCGTTAGTATAGGTGTGCTTATCGGTGCCGTTGTCGCGGCAATCAGCCTGATGTTTATCGGCTCCTTATTTAATGACAGCCTAATAGAGATCGCACTGACGCTGGTCTTGCCCTATCTGGTATTTTATCTGTCTGAGCATGTATTTCACGCATCGGGTGTGGTGAGTGTGGTCACACTGGCACTCATATACGCAGGCCCTGGTCGAACGCGTTTCTCCCCGAAGTGATGGAGCACCTGCATCACTTCTGGCATACCTTATCTTATCTATTTAACACCTTGATATTTATCTTAGTGGGTCTGGTTATATCGACTCGACTCGGACTCGCCGATCTCGCTAATTGGCAATACTTAGCGGTGATCTTTGCCGGAATACTGGTCATCAGGACCATGGTGATCGTCGGTTTTATGCCGATCTTAGCCAGAATAGGCATAGGTTTGACCAAGGAGAAATCAATCGTCTTGATATGGGGGGGCTTGCGGGGGGCTGTTTCATTAGCATTAGCCTTAATCGTGGCGACGAATGAATCTTTAGACATTCAGCTACGGGATCAGGTGCTGTTTCTCACCGCGGGTATAGTGGTCCTCACCATAGTGGTCAACGGCTCGAGTATGCGTTTTGTGATGGCAAAACTTGGGCTGGACAAGCTGCCGAAGGCCAAGCAGAAGACCTTTGCTAAGGTGCAGCATAAGATCTCCGATGAAATAGCCAAGGTAAGGGAGAGCCTTAAACAAGATGAACATCTGAAGGCGGTTAATTGGTCGATGGTCGATCGCAATATTATCACCGTAGCGACGCCCTATAAGGAGGAAGAAAGCATAGATACTCAGGTGGAGTATCAAAGAAAACTACTGGAATCTGAGCGACAATTTTATTGGAATCAATTTGCTAAGGGTCTCCTTAGCCAAGATGCAACCCACATCTTAATCGGCGCAATAGAGAAGGCGCTAGATGGGACGCCGCAGATTTGGCCCAGACCGTCCATTACCAAACATTGGCATATTCCTAAATGGGCGAATCAGTGTGCAAAAATGCCGATAATAGGAGGCTATGCACGGGCCGCGAGTTACAAGCAGCATGTCATTACCTTCGAGAGTGCCAGAGGCTTGTATGAGGCGAGTGCTTATATTCTTGAACTCGCTCCTAGCTTGTCTTTAGAGGCTGTTCAGCTGGAAAAAGTATTGCAGCAAGTCAGCCTGGTTAATCAATTTGCCGATAAAACCTTAAATGATTTTCGTAAGGACTCGCCCCATCTGGTTGAGCGGGTAGAGTCCTATCTGGCCTTAAGGATATTGCTCAATACAGAACGTAAAAAGATCCAGGAGTTGACCCATGAAGGCATGATCTCGGAAGTCGATGCCGAGAAGCTTATCGAAGAGGTAGAGCTCAAGATGCATGAGAGCAAGAAACTGAATCAGCTAGTCTGAACCTTATTATTTCAGTGTATTAGCCCGTAAAAATAAGCAAGGCCCGCTCACTTAAAAAGTGAGCGGGCCTTGCAGTTTGCTGATTCTTTGCAGGGAAAAAGCTAACTTTCACCACTCTATAACAAGTGTATAAGCCTTTGCTAGAGATAAGTCACAAATTTACCATCTCGAATAATCAATCTCACCTATTTACAATGGCACTGAATGTTTATCATACGTGTCATCTTGTATCTGACCGTTTTTCGTAATAAAAAGCCCATCCGGAGATAGGCTTATAAATGACTGACTGCTTACGAGCCAATCACTCTCGCATTAGAGCGCATTGGTGAAGATCTGGCAGATTTCTGCGTGTGTTGCTTGCTTAGGGTTGGTAAAGCCACATGCATCCTTCAGAGCGTTATCAGCCAATGTTGGGATATCTTTGGCTTTGACACCCAGTTTAGTCAAATTCTCTGGGATTTTAACCGCTGTAGCCAGTGTTTTAATGGCTTCAATTGCTGCTGTCGCACCTTGCTCATCACTCATGGCTGATACATCTACGCCCATTGCCTTAGCTACGTCTTTTAGGCGCGGCGCGGCAACTTGTGCATTGTACTGTTGAACATGGGGTAGCAAGAGGGCATTACAAACCCCGTGTGGTAGATCGTAGAAGCCGCCTAGCTGGTGAGCCATGGCATGCACATAACCTAAACTGGCGTTATTGAATGCCATTCCAGCCAGGAACTGGGCATAAGCCATCTGGTCACGGGCATCGATATTTTGACCATTATCGACCGCCTCGATCAGGTTAGCCTTTATCAGTTCTATTGCCTTGATGGCGCAGGCATCTGTGATTGGGTTTGCGGCAATAGACACATAGGCTTCGATGGCGTGAGTAAGTGCATCCATACCGGTTGCCGCAGTGAGTCCAGCAGGTTTCGCCAGCATCAACTCTGGGTCATTGACAGATAAGATAGGAGTCGTGTGTTTATCCACGATTGCCATCTTAATATGACGGGCCTCATCTGTGATGATACAGAAACGTGTCATCTCACTCGCCGTGCCAGCTGTGGTATTGATGGCAACCAGTGGAAGTTGTGGCTTGGCGGACATATCCAGACCTTCGTAGTCCTTGATGCTGCCACCATTAGTCGCAACGAGGGCGATACCTTTGGCACAATCATGTGGAGAGCCACCACCGAGAGAGACGACAAAGTCACAGTCATTACTTCTGAGTAGCTCAAGACCCGCTTCGACATTGCCGCAAGTTGGGTTTGGTTGTACGCCATCGAAGATGGTTGTCACGATACCGGCGGCGCCTAACTTCTCTGCGACCTGACCGACTAAGCCAATCTCTACTAAGGGTTTATCGGTAACAATGAGTGCGCGTTGAAAACCTAAGGTCTTGATATCACCTATGGCATCGTCGACGGCATCTTTGCCTAACACATTGACAGATGGGATATAAAATTTAGCAGCCATAAAATCACCTTTATGCTCGAATGTTAAAAGTTGTTATCATTTCTGGTTACCAAATTACCAATCTTAAACAGGGAAAGGTGTGATCTGACTCTAAAAAGTGGATTAGACAGGGGAAGGAGTGTTACAAACTTAGATCTGGGCAACTAAATCTGTAAATTTATGACAAAGGTGGTGAATTAGTCTGTCTGTGATTACATCGATAAAGGAGAAAGGCTTACACGGTGAACTTATTGAGCAGCAACTGCCGCTGTTTTACTTCTTCGATAAGTTGAATATTAGACTCTATCTGGTTCTCTGAGAACTTTTCCCGCTAAGCCAGTTGCTTATCCCTGCCGCGAGTAAAGAAGCATTATCTTCGATAGAGGCTTGGGTTTTTCCTCTAAGGTGTTCTTAACGGCGATATCGGTAGATATTGAAAGTAAGGAAACTAGGATCAAGATGACGACGCCAGAGGCAACAGAAAATGTTGTTCTGATTTTCATTGTATCGATTCCTAGTTGAGCAGGGTGGGCGTAAACGAATATAAATAAGCTGATAACCTCTAGGTTTTATGTTCAAAAGTATAGTCTATACTTTTTCTATCGCCTGCTTACGTGGTTAGGTTTTATGCGAAGTATATTTCTGATTATCCTTATCTTAACGTTTTTCTCTGTGATCACCTCTAATGCGGTAGCTGCAGATTCAGACAGTAGCTTAGAGATGTTGAAGCAGCAAATAGAGCAACTTCAGCAACAAGTGTTAGCGCTTGAGAAGGCCCAGCAAGCCCAAGAGGCTGAAAAAGCCAAGCAAGCTAGTATGAAGCAAGTAACAAAAGTTGAAGAGGCCGAGCCTTCCACCATGCCTGAGAAGCCACTCAATAATACATTAAGTGTCTATGCCACCATGCGACCCACTCTCGGCTATTTTGATGAAGATGCTGAAACCTTCTGGGATGTTCGGGATGCACTTTCCCGTGCAGGGATAAAAGCAACCAATGAGTTTATGCCGGGTTGGACTGCAGAGTTACATGGTGAGTGGGGGATTGATATCTCCAATAATGGCGACTTTGGCACAGCCAGGAAAGCCTATGTCGCAGTCGGTGGTCCTTATGGCCGAGTCGCTGTGGGAAAACAGAGACCGCCACAATACCTGTTAATCGCCGAGTATGTGGATATTTTCAATCATGCAAATAGTCCTTTCTCTTATGATGCAGAAGGTATTTTCTTTGTCAACAATATGGTCACATATCGACTTCAAACCGGTGGATTTAGCTGGCTCGCTGCATCTCAATTTGATGGTGAAAGCGGCAGTAATGGTGCCGATCTGGTTAACCTAGGTTTAGGTTACGACCAAAGTGGCTTTCATGGTGCTGTGACCTATCTAATGCAAGATAGTATCGAGGGTAATTTCACAACGGGGGAAGATGAAGTCTGGGCGGTATCTTTAGCTCAAGATTTTAATAATGGATTATATTTAGCCGCTGCCTATCAAGATAAAAGTTACCAAAGGGATGCCATTTCTAAAGACCGTAGTGGTCACACTCTCGATGTCTCCACGGCTTATCGAATTAGCGAGCAGTTCAGAGTGAAGCTAGGCTATTTTGATTTTGACGATGGTCGAGGAGCACTGTTGAGTCAAAGGTATGATGGTTATAACACCACTCTGGAGTGGCAACCAGATGATAGCTTACGTTTTCACCTTGAGTATCTAGCCAAAGATTATGATTACCTAAATGACTTTGACTCATGGAGTATAGGTTTTAGATATGATTTTTCTAAAGACTGGCAGTTTTAACGTCTGCTTAAAATAAATCATTATCTACTCGCTATATTAAAAGTAAGCGGTTTTATGGCTAAAGTATTATTAAGTTTATATCTAGATTGTTCGACTAATGGCTAGTATTAATATATAGCGTTATCTATTAAGGGGGCGCTACTTCATATAAAATGGTTATACTCCCATCCCTCTTTTAATTATAAGCCTTATTTTTATTGGTTCTGTGTTGTAAGTGGTATTGTTTTTTGTAATGAAAAGAGTTTTCTCATCTTATTTAGGTGTGAGTTCATATATATTTAATTATAAGCTTATAGCTTAAGTAAATATAAGACTAACTTAATCCTTATTCAGTATTAGCACTGAAATTAATTTCCACCTTCGATTTTTCTTGATGCTTTACCTTGTAAGATTTTGATTTTAATTGTGTTTCTCAAGTATTTCTTCGCTGTTTAATCTTGTCCCTTCTAAATTTAAAATGTGTTTTCGTAATTTTATTACAGAAATACATTGACTTGGTTTAATAATGATAATAAAAATAGCCTATGAATTTTATTTATTGGTCAATGCTCTTTATGTGTACTTTGATTCTGAATTTGTTTTTCTATTTATTGCCGGGTGATTTGTTTTTAGAGTGCTTTTTATAATATGTAAATAGTAGTTGTCTACTATTTACATATTATAAGTAGTCTACTTATGTTTAAGTTCATTTATTTTAAATAAAATCTCTCTGTCATCTGTTTGACATGAATGTACCTCATCTTGGTATTTTCTGTTGCCGTGAATGTCAATGAGTATTGGTATGTTTATTTCGTATAAGGACGACGAGTATGGGGCTGGAAAAGTTACTGTATCTGCAGGGCGTCGGTGCCGAGTTTATCAATTTCAGTGGTCAGAATATCCGTATCCCTGCTCAGGACAGGGAGGGAGTATTGAGGTGCATGCTGGATAAATTAGTTGATACTCGAGGTGAAATCGATGCAGGGTATCTGGAGCGGCGTATTCATGAACTCGATGCTAAACCATGGACCTTAGGGCTTCATGGTTTTCAGCATACCTATCTGGATGAGCCTGAGGTTAGCTTGTATCTGCCCTATGGTTATCAAGATGAATTGACGCTGAGGATCTTAAGTGAGTCGGGCTGCTTATTCAGTCTTAGCGTGCTGCCGTCCGATATGCAGATAGTCGGTGATTATCACATCGGCAAGACTCAATACTTACACTATCGCTTATCCTTGCTGAAGCTAACACCTGTCAGTTCAGAAGATGCCAAGGTGAATACAGAGCCCTGTGTCGGGTCGCAAGCTGATTCTCCTGAGATGAGGTTGGGTTTAGGCTATCACTGCGCCGAGTTAATCGCGGGGATACACAGGTATTCGGGTATCGTCATGATGGCCCCAAGACAAGCATTTAGACTCTCAGATATAGATTCAGACATAAATCCAGATAAAGACAAGGTCTCGAAGGCTCAACCTCGTCCTTGGGGGCTCAGTATTCAGCTCTACTCGCTACGCAGTGACTGTCAGTGGGGTATTGGAGATTTTGGCAATTTAACTGAAATTATCGAGTTGGTGGCCGCGCATGGGGGAGATTTTATTCAGTTGAACCCGCTGCATGCCTTAGATATCGCTGAGCCAGAACAGGTGAGCCCGTATAGTCCCAGTGACAGACGCAGAATTAATCCCCTCTATATTCATATTCAAGGTGTTCCTGAGTATGCCCAAGTAAAATCTAAGTTGCAGTCAGATGAGTTTGAGAGTCTAAGGCGCGCAATCAATATTGACAATTGGCTGGATTATCCCCAGTTGACCCAGCTTAAATATCGCGCCTTTATCCATTTGTATCAATCCTTTAGTCAGTCAAAATCTAAAAAAACATTGGTCAGGAGGCAAGCATTCGATGATTTTGTGCATAGAGAAGGGCAAGCACTGACTCAATTTGTCGAGCTTGAGTCGGCGAGAGCTGCCGATGACTTACCCAAGAATCTCAACTTCTATCGTTTCTTACAGTTTGTTGCCGAAGAGCAAGTCTGTGCCTGCCAGGCGAGTGCCAAGCAAGCTGGGATGTCATTAGGCTTGATACGGGATCTCGCCGTGGGCGCTAACCCAGAAGGGATTGAAGTCAGGCAAAACCCGTCGCAATTTTGCCTCAGTGCCAGTATCGGAGCACCAGCGGATCCATTTGCGCCTCAGGGACAAAACTGGGGCCTGTCTCCCTTAAAACCACGATCAATGAAAAAAGATAATTTTCAATATGTTATTTCCATACTTCGAGCCAACATGCGTCACTGTGGTGCATTGAGAATCGATCACGTGATGTCTTTGCTGAGAATGTGGTGGTGCCCATTGGATGAGAATAACGGGCAGGGAGCCTATGTGTATTACCCAGTCGACAGTCTTTTTGCCATTCTATGTCTGGAAAGCTGGCGAGCCAGGTGCTGCATCATAGGAGAAGATCTCGGTCTGGTTCCCCCGAGATGGATCAGCGCCTGCGAACCTCGGGAATCTATTCCAATCAGCTGTTCTATTTTTGTAAGCACAGCAATGGTTTCATGAGTCCCAGTAAACATAAACAAGACAGTTTAATGATGCTGGCCAATCACGATGTGCCTAACTTAGCCGCGTGGTGGTCTACCAGCGATCTGCATCTAAGACGTCAACTTGAGCTTATCGATAATGATGACGCCTTGGGCGATGCGCTGAACGGCCGCGAGCTTGAGAAACAGCAGTTGCTTAGCTTGCTGATGAGTCTTGGTTGTATCGATAAAACCGCCGTCGACAGTCTGGAGTTTGAGGCGCTACTTGAGGCCTGGATCAGTGCCTCAGCCATGAGCCGTTCGGCCTTATTTAGCGTGCAGCTTAGCGATCTCATTGGCGACATACACAGCGTGAATATCCCTGGAACCTGGCATGAGTATCCCAATTGGCAGCGACGCTTGCCTATTAGCCTCTCGGCTATAAAGGAATCTCCACGAGTGAAGCTCCTGCTAGAGCAGATAAGGGCGGCGAGAAACTCAGAAGGCTAGGGAGTTTAACTATTGGTGCCTGAATGCGCAAAGCCCAGCTGGAATGTATTTACAGCAGTGTATCGGCATAACAGGTGATTAGCCTGATAAATTTTAACGTTAATGGAAGATAAATGATGACTCAAAATGCCCCTCACTTTCATCACGGCGCGGATATTGCGCTGCTTAATGGTGAATATTGCGATGTGTTTTCTCTGTTAGGCATGCATCTACTGGAAAACCCGAGCGGTACGCCGACAAAAAACACCAAAGGCAAGCAAGCCGAAGCTAAAGCCGTTCAGGTTAAAAAGCGGTTGGTGGTGCGCTGCTTATTACCTGGTGCCCTCAGTGTCGAGGTGCTTAGCCTTAAGGACGGACGTAAGCTTGCCAGCTTAGAACGGGTCAATGAAACCGGTCTGTTTGCCGGGGTGATAGGGCGAAGGGTGAAACCTTTCCTCTATAAATTACGGGTCGAATATCCCTTGAGCGTCGAAGAGATCATCGACCCCTATCAGTTTCCAAGCTTGTTAAATCGAGACGACATTTATCTGTTTGCTGAGGGACGCTTAGAGCAGGCTTATCACCTGTTGGGGGCTAATTGGCGGCAGAGCCAGGGAGTCGATGGGGTGAATTTCTGTGTGTGGGCCCCCAATGCCAGGCGCGTGTCTGTGGTGGGAGATTTTAACCATTGGGACGGGACTCGGCATGTGATGCGTCAGCACTTGGCCAATGGCCTATGGGAGATATTCATTCCCGATGTTAATGAGAAAGCACATTATAAGTTTGAGCTGATATCTGAGTATGGCGAGTGCATAGAGAAATCGGATCCCTACGCTAAAGCCATGCAAGCTGCGCCGGGGAATGCCTCCTTGATACCCCTTAAGCAAGATTTTAACTGGCAAGATAAAGAGTGGCTAGAGTACCGTAAAGCTCAGCAATGGCACCACCAGCCAATTTCCACCTATGAGGTTCATCTCGCCTCATGGCGACGTAAGGGAGATGAGGGTGAGCTTTTTCTGAATTACCAAGATCTCATCGAGCAGCTCATTCCTTATGTTAAAGAGATGGGGTTTACCCATCTGCAGCTGATGCCTATCAGTGAATATCCCTTCGATGGCTCTTGGGGCTATCAGCCTGTGGGCTTGTACGCGCCTAGCCATAGATTCGGCGATACTTCAGGATTGAAAACATTTGTCGATGCCTGCCATAAGGCGGGCTTGGCCGTGGTACTCGACTGGGTGGCCGCACACTTTCCCAAAGACCCCCATGGTCTAATCCAGTTTGATGGCACTAGCCTGTATGAGCATCAAGATCCCAGGCGGGGGAGCATCCTGACTGGGATACCTTGATCTATAATTACGGCCGCGGCGAAGTGCAAAGCTACCTGCTGAGCAATGCTTGCTATTGGCTCGATGAGTTTCATTTCGATGGCCTGCGTATCGATGCCGTTTCCTCCATGTTATATCTCGATTACAGCCGTGAGCCGGGGCAGTGGCTCCCCAATGCTGAGGGAGGGCGGGAAAACCTAGAGGCCATTAGCTTTCTGCAGAGCCTTAACCAGCGTCTATACCAGGCATTTCCGGGGATCGTCATGATCGCCGAAGAGTCTACCGCTTGGCCTGGAGTGACGAAACGGGTCGATGAGTCTGGCTTAGGTTTTGGCTTCAAGTGGAACATGGGCTGGATGAACGATAGCCTGCGCTATCTGGGCCGGGATCCAATCCACAGGAGTCATCATCATAACGAGCTGACCTTTAGCTTGATGTACTGTTTCAGTGAGCAATTTATCTTGTCCTTGAGCCACGATGAGGTGGTTCATGGCAAGGGATCATTGCTACATAAGGTGCCAGGTGATGACTGGCAGAAGTTTGCCAGCCTACGGGCATATTTCGGCTTCATGTGGGGGCACCCGGGTAAGAAGCTCCTATTTATGGGCAATGAGTTTGGCCAAAGAGACGAGTGGAGTCATGAGCGAAGTTTAGATTGGCATCTGCTGCAGTATGCCCCGCATCAAGGGCTGCAGGCCTGGGTGAAAGACCTTAATCACCTGTACCTCAGTCAGCCCTCACTTTACAGCCAAGACACCCTGGCAGATAAATTTCAATGGCTCGATTGCGATAATCACCAGGCTAGCGTGTTTAGCTTTATCCGCTATGGCGAGTCCGCAGACGAGCACTTGATATTTGTCATCAATATGACGCCTCAAGTTCACCATGGCTTTCGCATCGGCTTGCCATTGGGCACCGAGTATCGAGAGCTGCTCAATAGCGATAGTGAGTATTATGGTGGCAGTGGGGTGGGTAATACTGGGGTGATATTAGCCGAGAATATGCCTTATCAGAACATGCCTCACAGCAGTCTGATCACTGTACCGCCTCTGGGATGTTTAGTCTTATCGCCATCTCATTTAACCAGTCACTCAGTCATTGATTCAGCTACTAACTTAACCACTAGCTTAACCACTAACTTAACCATAGGGTTAGAGCAGACTGGTGAGCCTGATGAAGCTAACTAACGGTAAGCCTTATCCATTAGGGGCGAGTGTCGATGATTGCGGGGTCAACTTTGCCCTGTTTTCGGCCCATGGGACTCAGGTCACTCTGTGTATATTCGACGAACATGGTCATGATGAGATCGGGCGTTTTATCTTGCCGAGAAAGTCGCAACATATCTGGCATGGGTATCTTGAAGGGGCGAGGGAAGGTCTGCTATATGGATATCGCGTCGACGGTTTGTTTCAACCGCTATCCGGGCACAGGTTTAATGCCAATAAACTCCTGCTCGACCCCTATGCAAAGCAATTGGTGGGCGAGTGCAGTGATAACCCACGCCATTACAGTTACATACTCGAAGATAGTGAACAAGATCTCTCCTTCGACACGACAGACAATGCTGCCAGTATGCCAAAGTGTCGGGTGGTAGATTATCGCCAGCTTGGACCCGTGATCCCGGTGCAAAAAAGTTATAGCCAGGAGGAGGTATCACTGTCTCTGAGGCGCAGCATCATCTATGAACTGCACGTTAAAGGCTTCACTCAGTTGCATCCGGGTATTGTCAAACATCACAGGGGGACCTTCGCCGGACTCGCCAGTCCTGAATCGATAAGCTACCTCACCAACTTAGGCATCACCTGTGTCGAGCTTATGCCAGTGCAGAGTTTCTTCGATGAGCCTTTCCTGCAACAGAAGAAATTGAGTAACTATTGGGGCTATAACAGCATAGGTTTTTTTGCCCCGCACCAGAGCTATTTGAGTGGTGATGATGTGTTTGAATTTCGTCATATGGTGACTGAATTTCATAAGGCGGGCATCGAAGTGATCTTAGATGTGGTCTATAACCACACCGCCGAGGGCAATCGTCTCGGTCCGACCTACAGTTTCAGGGGCATAGATAACCTAAGCTATTACCGTTTGAGTCCCAGTGAACCTAGGTATTACATCAATGATACCGGCTGCGGTAACACACTCAATATTGCTCACCCTAATGTACTGCGATTGGTGATGGACTCGCTGCGTTATTGGGTGGAAGTGATGGGCGTCGATGGTTTTCGTTTCGATTTAGCGACTTGTATGGGCCGTGAAACCCATGGCTTCGATACCGGGTCCGGCTTCTTCGACGCCTTAGCTCAAGATCCTGTGCTGAGCCAGATCCGCTTGATTGCTGAGCCTTGGGACATAGGTCCGGGTGGCTATCAGTTGGGACAATTCCCCATCGGCTGGAGCGAATGGAACGACAGGTATCGCGATACCATTCGTCGTTTCTGGCGTGGGGATGCTGGGATCTTGCCCGAATTTGCCAGACGTTTTCACGGCTCCAGTGATCTATTTGAACATTCTGGCAGGGCGCCTGCCGCCAGTATTAACTTCGTTACCAGCCACGATGGCTTTTCTTTGATGGATCTGGTTAGTTACAGCCTGAGACATAACGAGGCCAATGGCGAAGACAATCGCGACGGACACCAGGAAAATTTCAGTCATAACTATGGTGTTGAAGGTGTCACGGATGACCCTGATATTAATGGCCTAAGAGCAAGACAGTGCCGCAATATACTCACGACTCTGTTTTTGTCTCAAGGCGTGCCCATGTTGCTCGCCGGAGATGAAGTCGGTCACTCCCAATCTGGCAACAATAATGCCTATTGTCAGGACAATCCCCTGAGCTGGCGGGAATGGCAACAAGACATCAGCAGTAATGCACTGCTGCAGTTTACCCGCAAGTTAATTCATCTCAGAAAACGTTTCCCTTTGCTTTGCCATCGCCAATACATACACGAGGGTGCCAATGTGGATGCACCCGGACTCGATTGGTTTTGTCGTCAAGGGGTCGTGATGACCAAAGCCTTGTGGAGTGAGACCCAGACTCGTAGTCTGAGTCTGGTGATAAGTGGTGAGCTTGAGGCGCAAAAGGGCTGTCGCCAGGCACTCCTCTTGATGCTTAACACAGACGAGAAAAGCTTGGATTTTTGTTTGCCTGAGCTTGAGAACCTGTCTCCCTGGCGCTGTCTGTTACACACTCAAGACAGTGAATTAAATCCTGAGTCTGTCTCACTTGCTACGAATTTACATTCGTTATATCGCCTACAAGATCGAAGCTTGATGCTGTTTTATGCCGAATTTAAGGAGCCTGTTCATGAGTGTTAGTACCCCTAAACGTCAAGGCGTGTCCAAAGCTAAGCCATCGGATAAGCCACTTAAGGATGAAGTTAAAGAACTCCAGCAAGATTGCGAGCCATGTAATTCCTTATCGGCTTCTTTGAGTCGTTATATGAATAATGGATTGGGTCAGGAAGAGTATGCTCAGCACGATCTGTTTCATGCCTTAGCAAGTAGCGTGAAAGAGCTGATGCTGGATAACTGGCGACAGACCCGAGCCAAAGACAGTCAATATCAGACTAAACAAGTCGCCTATCTGTCTTTGGAATTCTTAATGGGACGCGCATTAGGCAATGCCTTATTGAATCTGGAATTGACCGATGAGAGCCGTGAGGCCCTGAGTCAGTATGCTGTCGACTTGGAGTCTCTGGAGAGTTTAGAGCATGATGCCGGTCTTGGGAATGGAGGTTTAGGGCGACTCGCTGCCTGTTTTCTCGATAGTTGTGCCAGCTTAGACTTAGCGGTTACCGGCTACGGGATCCGTTACGAATACGGCATGTTTGCCCAGAGAATTGTCGATGGCTATCAGATAGAGGGTCCCGACCGTTGGCTTAAAGATGGTAACCCTTGGGAAGTCAGGGTGCCCAATCATAATGTCACAGTGCCCTTCTTTGGGCACACAGAAAGTTATATCGATAAATTGGGCAGGCGGCATGTCACTTGGGTGGATACTCAAGATGTGCAGGCGGTAGCCTATGATATGCCGATACCTGGTTATCGCAATGGCCGCATTAACACCTTGAGGTTGTGGAAATCTGAAGCCACAGATGATTTTGATTTATCCGAGTTTAATCAGGGAGATTATACCGAAGCGGTTGCCAGAAAAAACTTGGCAGAACAGATCACTATGGTGCTCTATCCCAACGATGCCAGCGAGAACGGCAAGGAGCTTAGGCTTAGGCAGCAGTATTTTTTATCCTCGGCGAGTCTGCAAGACTTGCTCAATAACTGGATGAAACACAATGGCAGTGACTTCAGTGACTTTGCTAAGGCCAATGTGATGCAGCTCAATGACACGCATCCTAGTGTGGCCGTCCCTGAGTTGATGCGCTTGCTGGTGGACCATTATGCGTTGGAATGGGATCAGGCCTGGGAAATTACCACCAACTTCATGGCTTATACCAATCACACCTTGTTACCCGAGGCGTTAGAGCGTTGGCCCGTGCGTATGTTCGAGCAGATGCTCCCCAGAATTTTAGAGATCATCTATGAGATCAATGCGCGATATTTGGATGATGTGGCTCACCACTGGCCCGGAGATGGTGACATGCTGGCCAAGATGTCGATCATCGAAGAAGGCAGTGAGCCTCATGTGCGTATGGCCTATCTTGCCATCGTTGCCAGCTTCTCGGTCAATGGGGTCGCTGGCTTGCATACTCAGCTACTGACATCGGGTTTATTTAGACATTTTTATGAGCTTTGGCCGGAAAAGTTTAATAACAAGACCAATGGTGTGACGCCGAGACGTTGGTTGGCACACTGTAATCCTAGGCTGGCCGCTTTACTGACAAAACGCTTGGGGAGGCAATGGGTCGGAGATCTGCAGCACTTACATGCCCTGAGCGCTTTCACCGAGGATAAGGCACTGATTAATGAGTGGCGTGAGGTTAAGCAGGCCAATAAGCGTGAACTCAGTTTGATGATAGCCAAAGAGTGTGGCGTCGAATTTGAGCCTGAAATGATGTTCGATGTGCAGGTTAAGCGCATTCATGAATATAAGCGTCAGCTGCTCAACATACTGCATGTCATTCACTTGTATCATGAGATCCTGCAAGGTAACACAGACGCATTAGTGCCCAGGTGTGTCTTGATCGGTGGCAAGGCCGCGCCTGGATATGCCATGGCTAAGTTGTTGATCAAACTTGCCAATAATGTCGCCCACATGGTCAATTCCGATCCTCAAATCACGCCCTACCTCAGGTTTGCCTTCTTGCCAAATTACAACGTCAGTGCCATGGAGAAGATCTGTCCGGCAACGGACTTGTCCCAACAAATCTCCACCGCAGGTAAAGAAGCGTCGGGTACAGGCAACATGAAATTTATGATGAATGGCGCGCTGACTATCGGCACCTTAGACGGCGCCAATATTGAGATGCTAGAAGAGGTGGGAGAGGAGAACTTCTTTCTGTTTGGTTTAAATGCCAGCCAAGTCAGTTCACTGCAAGAAGATTACCAGCCAGAGCATTTTATTAATGAGTCCCCAGCGCTGAAGCAAGTCATGGAGCTGCTGGAGAGTGGCCATTTTAATCTACTCGAATCCGGTATTTTCGACACCATCATAGAGAGTATCAAGTCGCCAACAGATCCCTGGATGACGGCGGCGGATTTTGAATCATATCGACAGGCTCAGCAGCGGGCTGCGAGTGCCTATCGAGACCCAGATAGTTGGACAAAGATGAGCATACGCAACACAGCATGCAGTGGGCGTTTTTCGAGTGATGTCACCATTTCTGCTTACAGAGATGAAATATGGAAAGCTTAATCATGCAATACCCTAAAGTCGCAATCATTAACCCAATACAGCAAACGTTGAACGGTGAAAGCCAATTAACCCTAAGCAATGAATCTCAAGGAGCGAGTATAGATGCCTAATCCGAGTCCACGTTATATCAGTAATATAACCCGTGATACCTATGCCATTATCTTGGCCGGAGGCCGAGGTTCCCGTTTGCATGAGTTAACTGAGTGGCGCGCGAAACCTTCGCTCTATTTTGGGGGGAAGTTTAGGATCATCGATTTCCCACTATCGAACTGTATCAACTCAGGGATCCGCCGTGTGGGCGTGGTGACTCAATATAAATCTCATTCGCTCATTCGTCATGTCATGCGAGGTTGGGGCCATTTTAAGAAAGAGCTTGGCGAGTCGGTGGAGATCTTACCTGCATCTCAGCGCTTCTCGGAAAACTGGTATCAAGGCACGGCCGATGCAGTGTTTCAAAATATGGATATTATTCGTCACGAGATGCCTAAATACGTGATGATTTTATCGGGCGATCATGTCTATCGTATGGATTATGCGGGAATACTCGCCGCCCATGCAGAGTCCGGGGCGGACATGACCGTTTCCTGTTTAGAGGTGCCGGTAGCCGAGGCCGCTGGAGCCTTCGGTGTGGTACAGGTCGATGAAACCCAGCGCATCTTAGGCTTCGAAGAGAAGCCAGAAGTGCCTAAACACCTGCCGGATAATCCGGAATCTTGTCTAGCCTCCATGGGAAATTATGTCTTTAACACAGAGTTTCTGTTTGAGCAGCTCAAAAAAGATGCTCTGAATGAAAACTCTGAGCGAGATTTTGGTAAAGATATCATCCCTTCCATTATCCAAGATCATAATGTATTCGCCTATCCATTTTGCAGCGATTTTAACGACCAAAAAGCCTATTGGCGTGATGTGGGGACTCTGGATTCATTTTGGCAGGCCAATATGGAACTGTTATCCCCAACACCGCCGTTAAACCTATACGATGCAAAGTGGCCTATCTGGACCTATCAGGAGCAACTTCCGCCGGCAAAGTTTGTCTTCGATGATGATGACAGGCGAGGCATGACCTTAGATTCTATCGTATCCGGAGGTTGCATCATCTCTGGGGCAACGGTGCGCAGGAGTGTGTTATTTAATGAGGTGAGAATCTGCTCTTATTCACAAGTCGAAGGCGCGGTGATTCTGCCCGATGTAGTGGTGCAGCGACATTGTAAAATTAAGAATGCCATTCTCGATCGTGGTTGCATCATTCCCGAAGGCACTGTGATTGGTTATGACCATGTTCATGACAGAAAAAGAGGCTTTAGGGTCTCGGAGAAGGGCGTGGTGTTAGTGACAAGAGACATGTTGGGACTGCCATTAGGCTATGAGTGAATCTCTGTACTTGATTCTGCACTTTATTTTGCGCTTTATTTCGTAGTGGATAAGGAAAGAACATTGAAAAGAGTATTGATGTTAGCCGCCGAGAACGGCTCGATACCAAGGGCTAAAGTGGGGGAATGGCGGATGTTATCCGCGATCTCCCGGCCGCTTTGGCGGAGCAAGGTGTGATGACCGATGTGATTATGCCAAGTTATGGCTTTCTCGCTGGCTCAGTTAACGCCACTAAGCTTGCTGAATTTAGTGTGACTTTTGGCGGTGCCAGGCAGAGTGTCGCTCTGTTAAGTACTCCTCATCCGGAAGTTGAGGGCGCGGTGATCTATTTCATCGACGCTCAAGATGGCGTGTTTAGCGGGAAAGCTCAGGAGATCTATAGCCAAGGTAGTGACGAGCGGCCCTTCGCCGAGGATGCCAATAAGTTTGCCCTGTTTTGCCTCTGTGTGGCGACGGCGATCAACGAGCACTTGTTACCCTGGCCGAAGCTGATACATCTCCATGACTGGCACAGCGCCATGTTTTCCCTCTTGAGCCAATACGATGAAGATTTCCAAAAGCTTTCGGCTATTCCCTGTGTCTATACCATACACAATCTGGCCATACAGGGGATACGCCCACTCAGAGGTGACAGCTCTTCCTTGAGTGCCTGGTTTCCGAACCTACTGGAAAAGTTATCTCCTGAGCAGCTTAGAGCTGTGATAGACCCCCGCTATCCCCATTGTATCAACCCCATGAGAGTCGGAATTAATCTGTGCGCTAAGGTTCACCTGGTTTCACCGACTTACGCCGATGAAGTGCTGAAACCCTCAGATCATGGCGCTGGTTTTTTTGGTGGCGAAGGACTGGAGGCAGATCTGCAGCGTAAACAAGACTCGGGTGCGCTGGTGGGGATATTAAATGCCTGTGTCTACGATGAGCTTGCCGATGAAGCGAGTGTTAAGGAGAGTCTTGGGAGTGCCAAAGCCAGTGTCAGGGATAAGCTCAGAGACAAGGGCGTCAGGGGTACGGCTGCTAAGAATAGAGCGAACACTCAGGAGTTAGGCAATAAACCGGATCACCCCAGGGCTGTGCAGGGTATAGTCGAACAAGATGATACCTGGCTCGGGCTGTTGGAACTGATGGAGTCGGCGCTGTTGTGCTGGCAGGGTGATAAACAGTGGGTTGCCTGTTGTGATCAGATAGCCCTGACGCGAATTGCAGGATTGTGGCGACGTGTCTGGCTATCTAAAGATACACAATTATCTAAGCTGCAATCGGCAGACAAGCCGTCGATGAATAAGCACATAGGCCCAAATATGCTAGTGACTTCGGTCGGTCGACTGACGGATCAGAAGGTGCTTATCTTGCGTCAGAGAGTCGTGCTCGCTAATGGCCAGCGAGTCTCAGTGCTCGAGTCTATATTACAGGCTTTGGCTCAGACTCATCCCGAGGGGGTATTCATACTGCTGGGCAGCGGCGACGCTAAAATCGCCCGAGAATTCAGTGCCATTGCAGCCGGATATGCTAACTTCATATTCCTTAATGGCTATGATGAGGCCGTTTCGGATGCCCTGTATCGAAACGGCGATCTCTTTATGATGCCAAGCTCTTTCGAGCCTTGTGGGATAAGTCAGATGCTCGCGATGAAGGCGGGACAAATTTGTTTGGTTCACGGAGTGGGTGGCCTGCGCGATACTGTGGCCGATAATGAAACCGGCTATCTGTTTTTTGGTGATAGCCTAGCGGGGCAAGCTGAGAGTCTGTTGGGGCGTTTTTCCGATGCCCTCGGGGAATATAACAGTGAAAAGTGGCAGAGTATGGAACGCTTAGCCAGTCAACAGAGATTCGATTGGGCAAGCTCAGCGCTAAAGTATAGGCAAGATCTCTATGAGTTTTAAATCATCGTCTTAGGTATCTGATTTAGCATTGAACTAAATGGCTAAATCAGCTACCGACATCAGCATCGAAGTCATCAGGCATCTGCTAATGACTCGATGATGCTCAAACCTAATGTATATTTTGATGGCTGAATCTTAAGTGTTTGGCATCTTTGATCAGTTTGACGAAATCTTTTCGGCTTATGTGCACTAAGCTGCTATGGTCTCCAGCCTCAAAATAGACTTCTTTGGCATCCACTAACAGATCGTCATAAACCGCTTCTAAATTGTAGGCGCCTCCAAAGGGGGGAATAGCCCCATTCTCACAGTCATTAAACATCTGATAGACAGCCTGCTCCTTCATCAGGTGTAGGTCTCGATTGAGTTTGTCCCCAGTGCCCCCAAGCTGATTTTATGGTTAGCGGGTAACACTGCCATCATCTTACGTCCTTCATGATCTTCTAAGATCACCGCTTTTGCCAGCTGGGATGGTGAGACCTGCGCCGCTATGGCCGAGCTCAGGGAATTAAAGCTATGGGGATGAGAGACAAGCTCATAGTTCACTTCATTATCCTGCAGATACTCATTTAACCGGGTAGAAATAGCCATGGTGTTACCTCTCGAAGCCAATATGGCGTTAGTAGTAATTATAGTCCAGAGGCTTAAAGTTAGGTTCGAACGAACTCAAATCGCTCAATAATATGTACTGAACATTGAGTCATATAATTAACCTTCGTAAGATAGGTTACTACATGACGTATTTATCTGATTTATAATCCTTATTTTATTTTTTATTCAATTCTTATTCAAATATCCCTCAAGCTTTAACATGATTAATATTCATCTACCCTTGATTATTGCATGCAATATACAGTAGAAATAAAAGAAACATTTTATTAACAAAAGTACTGTCTAGTGAAAGCACCAAGAAAAAATCAATAAATAGAGATGGATAATTAAAGACACCTGCCCACCTTGCATGTGTGCAGTCAAAGGAATATCTACGGGTCGCATCGTAGAACTAAAGTGTCTTTTTACTTATATGAATAGTATGTCCAGCGATAAGCTGGCGCCGTTGCATGAGGTAAACCCTATGAGAAACATTATAAAACCAATAAATAGTATATCTTCCAAAAAGTCTATTCTAGCTAGCGCTATCTTACTTACCCTTAACCTAGGTGTGCTATACGCTCCCTCAGTGCAAGCGGCCGAGATGTGTGGCACTAAAACCTTAGAGCGCCAGGGGGAAGTCCCCGCTAATCAAGCTTATTGTATTACCGATTATGGTCATTATTTCTATGTGAATGTGCCCTATGAGAACAGTGATGTCACCATTACTACATCCGGTGGAACATTCAGTGGCAGTGATGCCGATATCGTCCTCTATGATGGTGATGACTGGAGTGGCAATGCGGAACTGACCAGTGCCACAGTCGGTACTAATAATGAGTCAATCTCTTTCGTGTCCCGCGCCGGAGCACGTTATTTCAAGATTAACGGCAACATACAAGAAACGACACTGCAAGTGACTGTGACTGGTGGCGATATTCCACCTCCTATGGGTGACTATATTGTTTTCGACACGAATATTGTTGTCGACCTTCCTACGCCATCTATTTCATCGAAAGCACAATACGGCAACGCGATTGCTACCATCTTAGCCGCGACTTACAGCGATTTTGAAGGTATTGCCAGTGGTGTAAATGACCCTATTGATGATGTGAGCGATGCGGTTCACTATCTTGCGAGCGCTGACGATCTGACCGACCCAGATCTCAATCAACTGCTGTATTTCTTGGGCTCATATAAGTATTACGCGCCTGCTATGTCAGATGCAGAGGCCGTTAAGCTGAGCATTGCACTTCAAGCCGTCGCGAGTATGACTGGCTTCTTGAGCACTGATGGCGGCGTTATCCAGGAAGGTTATGCTAAGGCGCTAAATAACTTTGAGCGCGGCGCTGGTGCGAGCTACTTTAAGGACCAACTGCCTCACCTGTTAGCGACTATTCAATACTACTCTACTCAGACAAACCCGTTTGGCGCCACCAATGCCGGTGATGCGGCCATGGCGCTACTAGGAGCCATTGGTTCTGCTGCCTACTATGGTGATGGTTCGGTCAAATCTGCCTACAACAGCAATATGCTGGATGTGCTTTCTGTGATGCGCTCCTTTGCCTTCTTGGGGGAAACGTCACTGGATATGAAATGGTCCACCGAAGCCGATAGAAAATGGATCTTACCCCATACCTTTATCGCTATGGGCAAGATATCGAGTATAGCAACCGACGAGGCCAAGGCGCGTTTCGATAGCAGCATCTTAGAGGTACATGGCAAGGTGACTCAGGTGATCTCGGTCGAAACCACTGAGACCATAGTGACTAAGAATTACTTAAAGTCAGCGGGTCGTCAGTGTGAGGCGAGCGACCCCTTGTTTGGTAGCTGTGTGGTGCCACCGAAAGAGGAAGACATTTTAACCGTACGTCATCAGTGTACCGATAAGGTGGTTATTCGCGCCCAATCAAGTATTAGCCAGGCAACCTTAACCCAGTCTTGCACCGATATTGCGTTGCAAGAGACTGAGTTCCACAATTTCTTCAATACCGGCGGCGTGCCTGTTACTGGTGATCAAAACGATGTCATAGAAGTGGTGGCGTTCGCCAGCCCCGAAGATTATGAAAAGTACGCCCCTGAGTTTTTCGGCATTAGCACCAATAACGGTGGTATGTACCTCGAAGGTACGCCGGAGAATGTCGGTAATCAGGCGCGCTTTATTGCCATGCAGTGTCCGGATTCTTGGGTGGGAACATCTTGTCAGTATATCGACCAGATTTATAACTTGAGACATGAGTTTGTACACTATCTAGATGGTCGCTATATCAAGGCGGGATCATATGGCTCATTCGATTATAACGTTTCCTGGTCAGAGGGCATGGCCGAGTATATGGCCAATGGTGCCGAGCATACCCGTACACTTAATGCCTTAAAGGGCGAAACGATTCCACCTCTGTATAACTTGCTATTTATGTCCTATGAGTATGATGATTTGTATCAATGGGGCTATTTTGCCATGCGCTATCTGGGTGAGCAGCATCCGGATGAAGTCGCCTCTATCACAGCTGCGCTGCAGGCCGGTGATAATGCCGCCTATATCGAAGTACTAAAAGGTGTAGCGGAGCGCACAGAGGCTGGTTTCGAAGCCTTCGTGTTAGCAAATTCTGAAACTGTGTCACCAGCCACGGCATTGATTCCGGCAGCGGATAGCATAGGCAGTTGCGCCTTGGCTCAGCAATATGTGCGTAAGGTGGACGCGAATAAGACCGAATATACGGTCACTAATACCACAGATACGCCTGTGTCTCTGTTTTGGATAGATAACAACAAGGGCACGGCTAACTTCGCCAAGAACTATAAAACGTTAAATCTTGGTGAAAGCTACACAGCTGCAAGCTGGAGTGAAGGCGATCGCTTGATGCTGACCGATAATGCCATGAACTGTTTAGGGGTTGCTGTGATGGAGCCGGTTCAGAACAGCTTCTCTATCGATGCAGATTTAGTCAAAGATGTGGTGCCTGAGGCGATTCCCGAACAAGATATGCTGGGCAGCTGTGAGTTAGTGAGACCTCACCTTATCAAGGATGAGTCCCATGCCTTTACCATCACTAACACCACAGACTATCCGGTTCGTCTGTTCAGAGTCGATAACCTGACAGGCAAACCTAAGTATGCCAGTGCGGCAACTGGGTTTGATTTTGGTTACGGTACGCTCAATAAGGGGGAGAGCTACACATCCGATATCTGGTATGGCGATCGTCGTATCATGCTAGCCGATGCCCGCTTGAATTGTTTAAGTGTGGGTGTGCTAAACAATGCAACTGCCGATTTCATTATCGACGCGGCTACCATTGCTAATGTGGCGGCGCCTGAGCTAATTCCAGCTGCCAATACAATAGGCAGTTGTGATCTGATGAATAAGCATCTAACGGGTCCGTTTGAGGCTGATTTCTCCTTTACCAATAACAGCAGCACATCTGTGCGTGTTTACCGCGTAGACAATGAAACCGGTGAGCTTAGCGAGAGCTTTGGTTTCACGACCTTGGCAAGCGGAGAAACCTATGACAGTGCTACCACCTGGAAGTGGTTTGGTAACCGCCGTGCGGCAATTACCAATACTGGCGGCCAGTGTTTAGGCGTTGCTGTGATGACGGAAGAAGGTGTCAGTAATGATTACCTAATCACTGAAGAACTCGTCGGTGGTGGAACGACTCCTGTGGACACAGATGGGGACGGCGTCATAGATTCACAAGATGCCTTCCCCAATGATCCAACTGAATCTGTCGATACGGATGGCGATGGTGTGGGTGATAATGCCGATGCCTTCCCTAACGATGCGACGGAAACGCTGGACAGCGACGGTGATGGTGTAGGTAATAACTCAGATGCCTTCCCTCATGACGCAACGGAAACGCTGGACAGTGACGGTGATGGTGTAGGTGATAACTTAGATGCCTTCCCTAACGATGCAACGGAAACCTTGGACAGTGACGGTGACGGTGTAGGTGATAATGCCGATGCCTATCCAAACGATCCTAACAATGGTGTAGTGCAGAGCTGTGGCGTCGCGACGATCACCTCTGGCCAGTTGAGCCTTGAAAATGAAGAGTGTATCAGTGGTGGCAAAGGCAGTTTCTATGTCTATGTGGATGCGGATAACACAGATCTGTACATCACTACACAAGGTGGTGAGGGAGATGCCAACATTTACTTTAATGCAGATACTTGGGCGTCATCGACTAACGCGCAATCTAAGTCTGAGCTAAGTGGTAACAGCGAGAGTCTGCATGTGGTGGCTAATCGTGGCTGGCGTTATATTGCCATCGACACTGGCACTAGCTACTCAGGTGTCACTGTGAAGGTGAGTTTAACTGACTCGGGTACAACACCGGTCGAGCCGCCAGTTGAGCCAGAGCAACCTAGTGGATTAGCCGATACGTGCGCGACTGAAACTGTGCAAGATTATGGCAGTATCAGTGACGGTGTTCCTATCTGTGTCAAAAATGGTCGCTCATCTTTCTATATCAATGTGCCATCCGGTACTCAGAGCTTAACGGCTGAAACCGGACACGGCGTCGGAGAGCTGGAGTTATATGTAGGCGAGAGCTGGCCCGATGCGAGCAGCAACACAGGTGCATCAGCGAACCCAGGTACCATAGAGAGTGTGACTGTGAATCAGCCAAAGAGTGGTTGGTATTATGTCTCGGTGCAAAGTATGCCTAGTAGCGAAGATGTGACGCTAAAGGTCACCCTTAAATAGCATTGAGTCGCTAGTAAAAGCTATTTATATCGTTTGCTCATAAAACAAGCGGGTCTTAGGCAACTAAGGCCCGTTTTTTATGTGTAAAAGCAGGATAGTCTTTGAATAGAAGATAAAAAAATGGCTCCGCCTTAAATTAAGGGGAGCCACAAGAATTCTTATAAAGAATCTGTATATGAATGATTAAGCTGCATAGCGCTAGCAAACAAACTTAACTCTTCATTTGGAGGCTCAAATGAGCGTCCTAAAGGGAGGTGATGAACCATGATGAAAACATGTAGCACTCGCTACATATAGTAAGAGTCATGGGATCTGAATTAGTTCATCGTTATGGATAAAAACTTAGATTAATTAGAATTCATCATTATCCGTCTTGAGTCAAGTTGTTGTTGTTATTGTGTTTTATGTCGATTGGTACTTCTTGTTATGAATTTTAAAGTGATAAGAAGATAAAAAAATGGCCCCGCCTTAAAAAGGGGAGCCATAAGAATTCTTATTCAGAATCTGTAGTTGGAAACAATAATGTCGATTAGCGCTAGCAGTCGATAACATGTTTCCAGTAGATACAATGCGTATCTAAAGGGAGATGATGATGAACAGTGAAACGGCTGGGACTGTGAATGACTCATTTGAGTATGAAAAGTCGAAGCCAGAAATTCGGTTCACTATGTATGAGTCATTAATTTAGCGAAAGTTCATTTTGGAAGCAGATAAAGTTATTTTTATTTTTCGACCAATCATTACCTCTTGGAAAACTGATGAAAATGAAGCAAAAAAAGGGCAACACCAGTCTTTTATCAAGATTGGGCTGCCTGATGATCATTTAAGATCAAGGGGACCGCGCTAGAAGTCCCAGGGAGAATGATGAACATGAAAACCTTCTTCGCGTTCATATTCTTTGATGCCCTGAAAATGAATAAGTTCAAAAAATAGACGATATTTTTTGTGTTTAAGTAAAGAAAAAACTATCTTGTTGATTAGCCTAGCAAACTATTTATCTCTTTTTCTATCGCTTCAGGCTTAGTGGTAGAAGCAAATCGCGTTAACACCTTTCCTTGGCTATCAATTAAGAATTTGGTGAAATTCCATTTGATCCCCTGGCTGCCTAGAATCCCCTTAGCCTCGGATTTGAGGTACTCATAGAGGGGATGTGCCTCAGGGCCATTGACCTCTATTTTCTCAAAGAGGGGGAAGTTCACGCCGAAATTCAGTTCACAAAATGAAGATATTTCACTCTCACTGCCACTCTCCTGGGCTCCGAACTGGTTACAGGGAAACCCTAGGATGACAAAATTATCAGGGCCGTATTTTTCATACAGAGCCTGTAGCCCTTTATATTGAGGGGTGAAGCCACATGCGCTTGCCGTATTGACTATCAATATCACCTTATCTTTATACTCAGATAAGGATACCGATTTTCCTTGGATATTATTTACCGAAAAGTCATAGATGGATGTCATGTTGAATCTCTCCTGAAGGTTTCAGCTAATCTAGCAGTAAGTATAGTTTTGAGCAAACTAATTGCGCACAACTTACATGAGGCTTGAACTGGAGCTCGAACGATACGAATTGTTTCTTTTTTTTCATTTAGTGGGGAGATGATTCTTATTTTTACTCTTTGTGGTTTTCTGGTTGCTTAAGTGTGTGCGATAAAACTATATTACTCTTTAAAAACAATTGAATAGTGGTTGTCTGTGACGTTTTTGCTATTATCCGCAAAACCAATTCTCAGAGGCCAATATGAGCGTTAAAATTTGGAGTAGCCTACTCCTGCTATCGAGTATTTCTGTTGCAGCTAATGCCAACGATTTTGGCATTGGTCTTAACGATGACGTTATTTCTACAGAAATTAATCTAGATCTTAAAAATAATGCCAATGCCGTACTCGGATATATCTATTCAAATGATGGGGGACAACTCATATCGAGTGCCATACATGTAGCCCATGATGCGGGTATTCATCATTTTGAGATCGGAGCAAAGTATTCCTATGCCTGGGCGGAAAACAGTGCTAACGGCAGTGCCATTGGGGTGGGTGGTCGTTACACTATGGCGCTGGGGTCTAACCTCTCTTTCCATGCGTCTGGTTATTATGCACCTTCGGTACTCTCTTTTGGTAGCGTCGATGGTATGTACGAGTTAGACAGTAAAATTCAATTCCAGTTAAATCCAAGTCTTGCACTTTATACTGGCTACAGAAATATTCGTCTGCAGTATGACAACACCAATAACTCTACTTTCGACTCTGGTTTCTATATAGGTGGCAAAGCCAGTTTCTAACTCTCCCTGCTATGCGCAATAACATCAGTCGCTCAGGTGCTATAGCGACTGATGTTTTGTTTAATACCTTGTCATACCCCCATTAAATTTGCTCCGATATATCATTCCGTTACAGTCAAAATAGTCTAAACTAATCGTTAGTGACGCTTGAACTCGTACTGGAACACTAAAGCCATCGGAAGGCAACTCCCTCCATTTTCTACGGCTCAGCCTGTTTCTTCGATTAGATATTGCTATATCACAGCGTCCTGCTGAAAAAGACATCTTTAGCGTTTATTCAAGGGGAAAGCACACTCTTCATCTTTTTGTGACTTATATTGAATAATGCTCAATGTGTAAACGATATTGCAAGCTGCTGATGGCATGTGCGGCTATGATTTCCTTCAAGGATCAGGAGGAAATCATAGAGCCTAGCTGCTTGTAGTTGACCTAAGGTCAACGAATAATTAGATAAAAGGCGAATGATATGATCCAAAGAACACTCTTGTTATTACTCATCTTTTTTAGCCATACAGCAGTAGCTGCAATCTCTTTCGATCAGTCCTTCCTATTTCATGCTAAAGCCGAACAAGCACCTCCTTCTCAACATGCCGATGTGACGCCTTGGATGGCGACACTGGAGAAAGCTGACAGCATCAGTTTAACGGGGGGCAGCTACTGGGTGGTAATGCCTACATTTATGTACGACAGAGAGACTAAATGGGCAATCAGTGTCAGAAACTCCATCGTTGAATCTCTCGATTATTGGGTGATAGGTGACGATGGCAGCAAGCAAGATTCTCACAGTGGTTACTATGCCCCTTATGAGTTTTTGTTTGATTATGGCCGGGAAGTAGAGCTTAACTATGGAGTGGAATATTGGGTTATCGTGAAACTGGAGAGTCGCTATTTCTCTTCGGTGCCTAAGGTGGAGTTAAAGCATCTGCTAGAGCACAAGAAGAGTGCAGATATTGAAGCCATGGCTGTGATGTTATGTCTAGGTGGACTCATCTTTATTGCTTGCTATAACTTACTGATTTTTTTCTCTATCAAGGACCGGGCTTTTCTCTATTACGGTCTCTATGTATTGGCATACTTCTTCGGTTGGGCGCTGACATTTCACATTCCTGCTCACCTATGGGCTTATCATAATTTAGAGTTACACCATCTGTTTTTTATTAGTCTCCCTATATTTAATATCTTGTTCTACAAACATTTTCTTCAGCTTCCTGAATATTCTCCAAAGCTGTGGCGTTTAAGCAAGTACTTGATGTGGCTGTGTATCTTGGCACTGCCGACGAGTATCTATTTGGTCTCCTATACCGCGATTATTGCCTCTGTATTAATCATGTTGTGGATTGGCCTGGCGATTACTTGTGGTAACGTCTGCTTGCTCAAAGGTTTTTCTCCGGCTCGTTATTTCATCTTTGCCTTCACCTGTTTATTGTTGCCAGCCGTGATAATTCTTCCGGGTAATTTAGGGCTAACTCCGGACTTTATCGAATATGCAGAACTTGCCACACTCATAGGCGGAACCGCCGATGCCCTCATGCTGTCCCTGGCACTGGCAAATAAGATCAAGTTATTGTCCGAGGAGAGGCAAACCTACATCAAGACGTTGGGCATCGCCTGGGAGAAAGCCCGTAAGGATGAACTGACACAGCTACAAAATCGACATGCATTCGATGAATTCATGCAAACTCAGCTGTTTGGTATAAATGTTAAGCGGGATGAAGACCTGATCTTGCTGGATATTGATGGTATCACTCTGGTGAATCATACCTTAGGCCATCATGAGGGAGACTGTTTACTTCAATTTGCCGCTAAACAGCTTAAGTCTATCTGTGAAGCCCATGAAAGGCTGAGGTTATTTAGGATCGGGGGAGATAATTTTGTCATTTTACTCTCTATAGAACAGACTCAATCTGTTCTGGTTAAACTCGAGCAAGTCTCTAATGCATTTGAGAAGGAAGGCTATCGAGAGACAGGTATAAGCTATGGTTTCGCTCTGAACAGAGATGCTAAAGATGCCAGTGACTGGTTGAGAACCGCAGATAAGAATATGTATCGCCATAAGACTGAAAAACGTCGTGTTAAGCAGGCTAAGTTGAGTCAGGTCATTAATGATTCCAAGAGTTTAGATTTTATCTAATTTACTGCAACTATAAGAAAGCTGACAGTTCGCACTGTCAGCTTTTTCTATGTGTTATACCTTTAGGTAAACTGACTAAAAGTCCTTTTCTCCTTTAATTACCTTAGGGTAGCCACAGATAGCTTTTGAGGTGTGCATGCCTGCCATTGTCGCCGCTTCGACGCAGCTGGCGTTGATGCCTGTATTAATCCAATCGCCAGTGACATAGAGGTTGTCTATGCCTGTACCGTCGGTATCGATACGGAATTTGCTGCTACCTTTAACCGACATCACATAGCGCTCCGAGGGATCGATATTGACGCGCCAGTATTGACTATCGAATCTGGCTTGCCCCTGCACGGCTTCACTCGCTTCATCTCCTAGGTGTAACCACTGCCAGGGGAACTCGTCTCCAACATTGCTCCATAGCTTGTGGATCTGACTGTTGAGTTGACCTATGGCGCCTTCTTTGGCCTGCTGCGCCTTAAGCTGTGGAAATTCAATATCCGAGCGGGGAGGGTAATGCTCTACTGGCAGCGCCGAGCAGAAGTAGCTGGCATTTTTGGGCTGTCCCCCTTGCCAGTCCTCCTTATCTATTAACTGATCCATCGAGGCCCAGGTATCAAAGGGTTCGGTGAAGCCTGAGAGTACCGGCTGCTCGCCACTCTCTGGCATATATTGCCAACCCATGCCATGCAGATCTTCATTGAGCCAGACTTGATAGGCTTGAGTGGCTACAGTCTTAACCTTGTCGACAGTCTTAGTTAAAGGCTCGCTCTGGGCCATGACCTCGGCGGCGACATGGGGCACCGAACCTATGGATAGACCGAAAATAACCCGGTCAAAATCCTCTCCTTTCACGAGTCTTTTTGTCGGCAATGGCTCACCAAACCTATCTTGATAAACAGACTGCCAATCACTCCAGAAGTGTTCCAAATTGATGTTATTGTCTTTTAGTAGCTGAGCCTGCTCACTATCAAGCTGATCATAGAGTGGTGCGCTCGGCCAGCAATCTAGACCTTTAACATCGACTAAGGGATCGTAGCTTTCTAAACCCTCTTTAAGTTTAACCTGCTCGGTGATCTCAATGGCTTCAATGGTGCCGTTATTGCAGACAAGATTGTCCACTTGGTTGAAGTAGTGAAAGTTTACCCCGCGGCGCTTAAGGACTTGGTAGTAAGGGGTAAAAACCACATCGCCCATGCCCGCTTGCATCTTCCACATCACGCCACCTTGATAGCACAGGGCGATACGCAACATGGAGCGAATGATGGTACCCGCCTCCAGATTGGGTTTATCGAAATTGCCTTTCTCATAGGCGAATACCAGATCGTAGAAGCTCCTGACTGGCGCAGAGTCTACCGTAAAGGTCTGATTCGCACCGTGTTTAATCAGCCACTCACGGTAATCGTAATCGTTGATGGCATCGAAGCCATGCTTAAACACGCCATCGGCGAACATCCCCTTGAGTATGGTCAGGCCAAGATCTGAGGCGATATACAGCCTGCGAAGCTCATCGTTAGTCTCTAACTTCTCGGCGAAGCTCTCCTCTAAGCGCGCACGGAAACTGTCGACGGCTGACTCGATAAAGCCTTCATCATCTTCATCTGGGCTGTGGGCGTGTTCATCACACTCACGACCGACGAGTTGATTAAGATGACATTCTATAGAGTCGCCAAGAGAAGCAAGGTTCTCCTTAGTATCATCTATGGTGTCTTCAATCGAGTCTTCTATTCTGTCTTTGAGGCGTTCAAACCAGTCCTCACTAAACCAATGGACTGGCTTAGCGGTTTCTTTTTCGGCTTCATCGAGCAGGTCATCCATCTCCTTGAGCCAGTCTCTTATCCAACTAAAGGCGGCCTTGACCACTTTCCATAGGGTTAAGATCTCCGTACTGTCTCCCGGGAGCCCTTCTCTGAGTGGGAACTCTATGGGCCAACTGTCAGACTCACCGCCAACGTCCTCCTGCAGTACGATATAGCTGTGGGGCTTGAAGGCATCTAAGAAAGTTGCCAGTGGTGCACCTTCCGGTCGTTCTAGCTCTTCATAAGCTTTGCGCATCAGGCTGAAGGCATTTTGATAAAAACCAAACCAGATATGTAGGCCGTGCTCTTCGATTCGCTGGCCTTGCTCAGCATTTCGACCACTGGCGCCTTTGCCGCCGATGCGCCAACCCAGTTGATACACATCAATCTCATATTTGTTTTGCCAGCCAGGCTGCTCGGTTAAACACATGGCCGCCGACATTGCGGCGACGCCACCGCCGAGTATGGCTATCTTTTCCTTCTTGAGCACTGAGTTATCGACTAAGACCTCTCCCTCAGGTACCTCGAAGTCAAAATTAACATGATAGGGTAGCAGCACGTGTTGCTCGCCTAACTCGACGCCCAATGACTCTTTCAAGGGGAAGCTGGCATTGTCGAACACTGTGGCTAACAGGTCATTTTTCAGTAGTGACAAGGAATGGACTCGATTCACCTTAGCGGGTGAGGCGGTAATCGCCTGATAGACAGCCTTCTTTCCGGCCGAGTCTGGTAGCTGCTTGAGAAAAATCTGATCGATAGCGGGTTTGAACAGCAAGCTAAATAGCTGGTTCTCACCTAGTCTGTCGAGTTCGGGAATGAAGTCGGTCTGGCCTTTAAACAGTTGCCAGGTTTTGGTGATGGCCTCTAATGTGCTGAGCTGATCTTCCTCTTGAGCTTCACAATCGACCGTTAACAGGGGTGAAACGCCAGCTTAGTCTCGGGAGAGAAGGTCTTGAAGCTCTTGACCGACAGGCTGAGTTTAGTGAGGGGCTCACCGGGCTGGGGCATCTCATATTCACACATGTATTTGGGATAACCGAATAGCTCACGGCCATTTATGAGGGCCATGGCATCATTGACGAAGGTGAACAAGGGATGAAAATACACCTGGCTGATGTCGTTGCTGTCGGCACTTTCTTGCCTGCCTATCATGACCCAAGTGATAATATCGGTTTCCTGGATCCAACCTTTTTCCCTGTCCTCGGGATATTCTGAATAAGCCTTATCGACTCGGGTAAAACTGGTTAATATATAAGGCGAAAGCACCTTAAAGTACATCTTGCTACCTGCTACCTGATTGAGACTAGTATCGATGGATTTTTGTAAGTTTTTCTCCTTCCCTTTCATGAAGAAACCATACATGTCGGCCCTGTTGAGCACGAGTGGTGAGTGCATCAACATGGATCCTGGGGGATAGATGAAGTCAGGTCGAAGTTGTTCCATGGCCTATTTCCTTTTTGGCATAGAAGTCGTGAAGCGCATCTGTGATAGAGACTATTTTTTGTTTAACTATTAGTTGATAGTAGATGTTTGCGCGAAGCTACAGGTAAGCCTATGAAGGATTTGGGGATTTATCCAATTTTTGTATAAAAAAATTAGCTAAGGATTGAAATGATCAGCTTGAAGGATGAAGGAAAGGTTCTGGGAACTAGGTCCTGGAACCTATAAACTTTAATCTTGTTAGCCTATCTGAGCTTAGTACTGCTCGGATTGTGAATCGCCCTGTTGACGTTTTTGATCCAATAACTGTCTGCGCCTGTGTTTATTGCGCTTACTCTTGTGCTTACCTTGACGTTCTTCATTGTCACTATCTGTGCCGATTTGGCTATCCCAAAGTAGATCATCACTATCGTAGAAATTTGACATCTTCATATCCGAATTATTTGTGCTTCATACCGCTTGGTATAACTAGTGCTTAATACCAATGGATGAGCAGGACTATAAAGCAGATTCTAGGAAAGCCAGGTGACAGGAAGATGACAAGGTTTCGACTCGTCGCTATAAATATTGAAATAGTTACTTATGTTGAAATACTGCAGTCGATAAACCTAGGGCAATAAAAAGACGACCATCAAGGTCGTCTCTATATGCTGGATTCGCTAGCGCTGTTTGGGTCTCAGCACTTTCTTTTCATTCGAGCGACGAACATGCCATCGGTATCGGCTTGATATGGCAAGACTAGATGCATACTGGCCTCTACGCCAGTAAACGGATGTCTAGTGACTTCCAGCGTAAAATCGGCGTGCTTGGCCAAGAAGGCATTGACCACATATTCATTCTCCAAAGGGGAAAGTGAACAGGTGGCATATACCAAGGTGCCACCGATTTTAACTGCCTGACTGGAGCGGCTGAGAATATCCAGCTGTAGGCTTGGCATGTCCTGAACGGCTTCAATAATGTCTATCCAGCGCATATCCGGGTTGCGTCGCCAGGTACCTGTGCAACTACAGGGGGCATCGACAAGTACGCCATCGAAGTGATTATGAGGCACAGGCAGATCATCGGGTTTCCAAGGGGAGGTTGTGATGCCTTTAAAGCCAGCACGTTTAGCGCGCTTGGCCAGTTCTTCTAACGGTTTACGGCGCACATCTGAGGCGACAATAGTCCCCTTAGCTTGTTTGTCTTGGGCTAACATCAAAGATTTTAATTGCAGGCTCTTACCGCCTGCACCGCTGCAGGTATCCCACCAGTTATCATTTGGGCTCGGAGCACATATTTGCCCGACAACTTGTGAGCCTAAGTCTTGTATCTCAAGCTCGCCTTCACGATATAGTGACATGCCGTTAAGGTTGATACTCTTATGGCCAAGACTGATGCTATCGCTAAAATACTCACTCGCCGTGGCAGTGATATCTAATTGGGCTAGCTTCTCTATGGCCTCATTGGTTTCGATGTTTTGCACTCTGGCCCAGATAGGCGGGCGAGAAGAGAGGGCCTGGACTATAGCCAAGCGCTGCTCGGCATCTTGGATGGGGCAAGTCTGCCAGAACCACTCTGGTACCAAGTCATCGGTGGTAAAAGAGATAGCTGGAAACTGGCTAGCCAGCCAGTCACATTTTGCCGATACTGTCTCTAAAGGTGCGTCTGCATCGAGAGTGAGTTCTTTCTCTTGACTGGAAAAGCCTGTCCAGGCTGCAATAAACGGTTCCCATGAATGGGACTCCAGGCGGGCATTAAGCATCAACATAGTGAACCAAGCTTGGGTGCCTGTATTTACTGTGCTAGTGCCAGTACTAGTACCGATATTAGTGTTGAACTTGTTTAACCATCCCCACCAACGAAAAAGTGCAAACAAACTCTCACGGATCACACGCCTGTCTTTAGAACCATGCTTCTTATTGACTCTAAAGTACTCACCCACAACGCGATCGGCCGGCAGCTTCTTTTCCATCACCTGAGTAAATAGGTGAAGTATGGTATTGGCGTAGCTAAGAGCCCGCTTTTGCGCAGGAGTATCTGCGTTCAAGGCTTCAAAAGAGGTCGCTTTGATCTCGTTTAAAAATGTCACGATTGAGAGGTGATCATTAGCTGTTGAGCCTATTCTCGAGTGGAGAGTCGAGTCAAGAGTTGAATCAGTGTGGCTTGTGTTCAAGGCGTCGCCCATGGGTAGTTATCTAGGGTGGTATTTATCTGGGGCGAATTATAACAGATGTGGGACAGCCTTAGAATGAAGCCTGGAGGCATTATCTGGGGTTATGTTGTATTTGGAGATGTGCTTGCGGTGATTCACTGAAGTTTTGCGTTAAAGTCCACAGCAGGTAATTGATAACCAATAAACTATGGTATTAATTAACTTTAATCTAGGAGGCGCTTGCTCCATGGTTTTCTCAGCCTTAGAATTACTGGCAAATATACATTCATATGGTGAGGCGAAGTGAGTCATAAACTTGGAATAAAGTCGATTATTGTTTCTGTCCTATTATTAGTTTTGGGTGGTATTTTTCTCTTATTGGAAAATACTTTCTACCAATATGTTGATGAACAAGGATTCCTGCATGAAAGCTTGTTTATGCCCTTGGGCTTTTTCAGTGTATGCCTGGGGTTAATCATCATGCTGCTGGTCTTTATTAGTCGATTCTTTACTAAGAAATAGTATGGTAATTTCAACATGGAGTTATGATCACTACATACTGGTCAGGTATCTTTAGGATTCACCAGCATAGATGAGTTAGGAAATAACATGAAAAAACGGTTGGTTTTATCTTTTGCACTCTCTCATGTTCTGGCTGTGTTCGGTGGGTTTGTTTTGGGGATATATTACTTGCCTATACTGATAGCGCCCGCCGCGCCCGATAGCCAAGTATTGGCATTGGCTGCAGAGAACCGTTTATTTGTCGCTGAATTTTCTCGGGATAGAGAAGATAGCGATGCTTTGCATTGGGGGGAAGGGGAAGTATCAATTGGTCCCGATTCTGTCTCTTTTTCTGGGAGTCTCTCTCCCGGACCGGATTATAAACTTTATCTGTCTCCTGAGTTTGTGGAAACGGAAGCAGACTTTAATCGATTGAAGTCGTCTATGGTGCAAGTCGGTGAAGTGAAGACGTTTGAGAATTTTATCCTGCCTATGAGTGTCAGTATTGACCCTTCTCAATATAATACCGTTATCGTCTGGTGTGAAACATTCGGGCAATACATTACCTCAGCTAAATACGAGCGGAGAGTCAACTAGCACTCGCTCCGCTTTCTTCTTTTTCTTCTCTTCTCTTTATTTCTCTTATTGCCTGCCTTCATTTTTTTACTTTACGCGGGTTTACAAAGTTTACACGCCTGTTCACATCTCGTTCATATTCTGATGCATTCTATTCATATTCTTAAATTATAATTATGGGTTTAGGGTCATCTTTTCAAGGAGACTCTCAATCCAGTCATAATACTAATAAAGAAGGATTTTTTGTGTTTAAAACCATCAAAACTCGAATTGCTGTAAGCGCAGGAATAGCAATGACGTTTACGTTACTCATTGCTATGGGTATGACTACTAACGCGTATACGACAGTGAGTCAGCAGGTGACCGATAAGGTTAAGGTTCAGTTGAGCGATGCGATTAATTTCCATTTGAAATCCACTGCATCGGAACAGGGGAAAATAATAGAGACTCAACTGTTTCCGGTGCTTGCCAATTTAAATCAAGTTCGATCAATCATAGAGTTGAGCGGTGTAAATTCGGTCGGTGCCGATACCATAGTTAAACAATTTATCGCCGCGTTAGAGGTTCAGGACAAGGCAGTATTTGCAGGCTATATGGTATGGGATCAAAAAACTTGGCCCACAGAATCGGAAGTTCAAGTTGCAGAAGCAATCAATAGTAAGGGCTATCTAGCTCCTTTCTTTTCTCCTAATTCCAATAATAGCTTCGATTCCGTTGCGATGGAGAGTTTCAACAACACAGCGCTCAATAGTAATGGTGAACGGACTGATGACTGGCACTTAATGCCGTTTGAAACCGGTCGTACCTTCGTTATGGAGCCCTATATCTATCCGGTTCGTGGCAGAGATGAATTGATCACTACCATTAGCCAACCCATAAAAGTGAACGGCCACATTATTGGTACCTTGGGTTTCGATTTATCCCTGTCAGAGCTTCAGGGGCAGAGTGAGAAACTGGCGTATAAATTATTTGATGGTGAGAGTAATATTATTATTTCATCCTGGAAAGGAGCGGTGCTGGCCAACAGCGGCGCACCATCACAAGTCGGTAAAAAAGTTTCCAGGCAATTATCTTCTCAATGGTCCGATATTCAAGCATTAGCCCGTCAAGCAGAAAGTGGATTGATGTCCATAGGTTCCCAAGAATATGCGATCACCTCAGTCAATACCTCTGACTCTCATTGGATCGTGATGGTCTCTGTTCCCAGAAGTAAACTGATCCAAGGGATAACAGAGTTTGAAACCTGGAGTGATATACAGAATGAGAGTGCGATTAAACAAGGGGTTTTAGCAGGTCTCTTCGCTGTCATACTCGGTATTGTCGCCATGACCATGATAGGTAACTCTCTGGGAAGAATACTCACTAATCTGGTTGAACGTTTTAAAGATGTCGCCGAGGGAGACGGTGATTTAACTTATCGGATTGAAAAAAGTGGTAAGGATGAAACGGCGCAGCTAGCACATTGGTTTAATACCTTCTTAATCCGTTTACAGGAGACATTAGGTACTGTCATGCAGACGGCTGAACAGGTTGAACTGAGTTCTGCTAAGGGTAAGTTACAAGCAGAAGATTCAAAGCAGAAGCTGCTTGGCCAAGTTAACGAAGTTAACTCTCTGGCCACAGCTATCAATGAGATGAGCGCAACGGCGCAGGAGATTGCCAGTTCGGCTGTTCAAGCGGCTGCGGCAGCAAGCCAGGTGCAATCCAATAGTGTAAGTGGCATGAAACAGATGAGCAACACGGTATCGGCAGTGAGTGATTTAGCATTAAAGATCAACAGTGCTCAGGGACAAACTCGAAATCTAGCAAAGTCCAGTGCTGCGATTCAGGGGATTTTATCGGAAATAGGCGGGATTGCAGATCAAACTAATTTACTCGCACTCAATGCAGCTATTGAAGCTGCGAGAGCGGGCGAAGCGGGGCGGGGTTTCGCTGTCGTTGCCGATGAAGTTCGTAATCTGGCAACCCGGACTCAGAGTTCGACCGAAGAGATCCGTAAAATGCTTGCACGTTTGGAAACTGAAACCCAGTCTATCGTTGATTTGATGCAAGAAAGTCAACAGCAGGCCATAGGAACGAAAGAGGAAACGCAAGCTGCTCAGCAAGCACTTGCAGAGATCAATCAGGCGATTGAAGTTATAAATGACATGAATAATCAAATCGCTTCAGCGGCAGAGGAGCAAAGCGCCGTAGCTGAAGAGATTAATCGTAACGTAGTGGTGATTAATGATACGGCAATTGATGTGATGGATAGCATGACTTCTGCGGTTACCACAAGCGTTGAACTGGAGGGGAGTGCTGGGGATCTTCGAGTCGAGTTAAATAGATTTAAAACTAAGTAGCTCATAGAAGCGGGAAATACAGCTTTAGTGTTGGCAACTGATTTGAGATGATGGCTTAGGCATCGTTCTGAGGAATGAGCACAGAATTGGTTCCTTAAAATAACTGGTCTAGCTGCAATTTTACAGGCTAGGCTAGCTTAAATAACCAGATGGATAACTTGGATTTATTAATGAAAGATGTACCAACTAAAATCAGCTTTTTTGAAATGCTCACCCCCTTTGTTGCATCAGGGAAAAAGACCATCACCATCAGGGATGAGTCTGAGTGTCATTATGTGCCAGGGACCCAGGTCGAGGTGTATACCTTAGAAACTAATATTAAGGTTTGTGACATAAAAATTGAGTCGGTAGAGCCGATACTCTTCAGCGAGATTAACGAGTTTCACGCCCAGCAAGAATACCTTGAGCTACCAAAGCTAAAGGAGATAATCAGTAAGGTTTATCCAAATACAGAACAACTCTACGTCATCTCCTACAAGTTGGTTTAGCGAGGCGGAGGCAAGGATAATAGAGGTTATTTAGACACCATCTTTCTAATCTGCTCAGCCAGCTCCTCATCGCTTAAGTCCGATGACGGCGGTGTCACTATGCCTATCTGAACTGCTGGTCGTTTGGCTATCTCATTCAACCAGCGTTCCAGGTGCCCGAGTCCCGAGATATCGACGCCGCTCCACTCAAAGATACGTACCCAGGGCCAGGTGGCTATGTCGGCTATGGTGTAGTCATCCCCTGACAGGTAGCGGTTATCGGATAGCTGATGATTCATGACTTCAAATAATCGACGGCTCTCGTTTTGATAGCGCTCGATGGCCGTTGGGATCTTCTCTGGCAGGTAACGGTGGAAGACATTAGCTTGACCCATCATAGGACCTACAGCGGACATCTGGAACATCAGCCATTGCAATGTTTGTGAGCGCTTGTCAGGATGTGCAGGCAAGAGTTTTCCAGATTTTTCGGCTAGATAGATAAGAATGGCACCGGACTCGAATACAGCGAAGTCATTATTGTCTCTATCGATAATGGCGGGGATACGGCCATTGGGGTTAATTGCGATAAATTCAGATTGCTTCTGATCGGCTTGCATCAAATCCAAGTGATGGACACTATACTCCAATCCCATCTCTTCTAGTGCGATAGATATTTTATGGCCATTGGGGGTTGCGGCGGTATATAAGTCGATCATAAAAACTCCTGAAGATTGAGTAACAGCTTACTAATACCAATCGGTATAATTCATTACTTAAAGACTGATTACAGCCTTCTCTGTATTGACCTGAGTCCGGTGATTTTTATTTCAATTAAGCTGCAAAGCAACTCTTCAGATGACCTAATAATGGGCCTGGAATTTAGTTATTCCTCTCATTCTTAGAACAGAGGTAAGGTAAGTCAGCTTTACTTACCTGTAAATCTACTTATATCGTCATTTTATGACAAACAGATGATTACCGGGTGCCTTTTATCAAGGGGATACCATTGGGGTCAACAAAGTAGCCTTTTAGTTTATTGACTACTGAATCTGCTATGTTCGAGCAATTTTATTTAAGCTGGGCACTAGGGTATTTTGTGTAACTCGCTTTTGACATAGGTCCTGAAAGTTTCACGGACAAAGCGCTGGTACCAATTATCGGTACCGAACTCTTCACCTGTTTTGATCTGCTGATCTATTTATATTCAACTTCTGGCAATACGCATAACATTTCAAAAAGTAAATTAGCTGCAAGTAATGATGTATTACCACTTGTATCGTAAGGAGGAGAAACTTCGACTAAGTCGCAACCTATCACATCTAATCCACGGCAACCTCGAATAATTTCTAGAGCTTGAGGAACTGTTAATCCTGCTATCTCAGCCGTTCCAGTACCAGGAGCGTAGGCTGGGTCTATACCATCAATATCAAAACTAATATAGACCGGACCTTTCCCAAGCTTTTCTCTTAGCTCTGACATTAAAAGCACTAGGGATTTATTCCAACATTCTTCTACAGGAACAACTCTGAATCCTTGCTCTCTTGACCACTCAAACTCTTTGGATGAATATCCTGTACCACGTAAACCTATTTGTGCTACTCGGTTTCCATCAATTAGTCCTTCTTCTACTGCTCGTCTAAATGGAGTTCCATGAGCTATTTTTTCACCAAACATATGTTCGTTTGTATCAGCATGAGCATCAACATGGATCATCCCCATAGGGCCGTATTTTTTACTTAGAGCACGCAAGATAGGCAATGTAATAGTATGATCACCACCGAGGGTTAAAGGCTTACAGTTATTAGAGATAATCTCATCATATGCATGCTCAATAATGTCCATACTCTTTTGAAGGTTGAAAGTATTGATGGCAACATCACCTATATCAGCCACTTGAATGCTTTCAAAAGGGGCTGCTCCAGTGTAGACATTGAATGGTCTCAACATTCGTGATTCATCTCGAATTTGGCGAGGGGCTAAACGAGCTCCTGGCCTATTAGATGTTCCAATATCCAGTGGTATTCCAATAAAACAAGCATTTAGGCCAACAGTGTTCGTTTGAGTTGGGAGTCTCATCATTGTAGCTGGGCCGCCAAAACGGGGCATTTCATTTCCACTAAGTGGCTGGTTTAACGCTTTTTTACTCATTGCCAATGCTCCATAACAGGGTTAATTGTTTTCTTTTTAATATTTACTCGTTAAGTTTAAAACGAATATCAAGGTACAAAAATATTCCCTAATAAGGTTAAAATCGGTAACGCTATTAGTAGACGAAGACACCAAATTGCGAGTAGGTTTAATAGATTTAAACCTATATTTGCCCTGATAAGTATTATTGCCACTTCAGATAAGAAAATGATTTCATTTATCGCCACACCAGCAACTACAAAACGAGTTAGCTCACTTTCAATGTGGGCACCTAAAATTGAAGGCATTAATATTTCTATTACTCCAGAAAGAATTGCGGTTGCAGCGAGAGAAGCTTCTGGTAGTTGGAGTAAATTAAGTAAGGGAATTAATGGTATTGAAAGGAATTGAATGACGTTGGTATATTCAATTAAAGCAAGCCCTCCTACTCCAATTAGCATCAGTGTTGGAAAAACCGTGATTGCGACATCTGAAGCAGTGTGGATACCGTCTTTAAGTTGTGTCCAGATTGAGGGAGCACAATCCGCACGCTCTATTCCTTTACGAAGTGCGAATTTAAAAGGGTTTCCATCTATATTAATTTCATCGCGAGGAGTCACGGGAGCATTAGTGAAAACATCATTTGGTATTTTTTTAAGTGGCGGTAGTTTCGGCACTATTATTGCGCAAATAATTCCAGTTATTACAACAGAGATGTACCATTGAATAAATAAGTGTTCAAGCTTAATAAACGATAACATGACATACGCAAAAGCAATACTAACGACAGAAAAATTAGTCGTTATCATTGCAGCTTCTCGTTTGGTATAGAGACCTGTTCGGTATTGTTGAATCGTTAGTATCATGCCTACACTAGAGGCTGATAGCCATGATGCAAGGGCATCTACTGCTGCAAAACCGGGTAAATTGAATATTCGTTTAAATCGTTTATTTAATAATGTTCCAATAAATTCCATTAAGCCATAATTTGTCAATAACGGTAAAAAAATAGCACTTAGGAAGTACAAAATTAGCAAGACAGGTGCTACATCTAACAGCATTACGCCACCGGTCTTACGATCCCAAATCCATTCTGGCCCTATATTTAGGTAAATCATAATAATGCTGATGGCACCTAATACCCTAATTAAAATCCAGATAGCTCCCGGATTGAACAATTGAATAAAGCGGTTTTTACTTTTTTCCAAGAGCGGAGTCATAGGAACAATGACTGATAAGACTGCTGATGTAATCGTCAACATAAGCGATATCGGTAGCATATATGCTTTGAAGTAAGCATTAAGGCTGGAGATTAGGTAAGCAATTATAACTGTAAATTTACCATCTATTATGAATGGTGTTAAAAACAATAGGACCCCCACTAAGGAAGGAAAAGCAAAACGTAGTAAGCGCTTTGTTGAATAGTTCTTCACTGCTGTCGCTTCGAGCGGATCAGACTCTGAATTTTTTGAGGCATGACCTATTTCATTATTCATGTGACTACGAGTCCTATTTTTAATTGTTTTTATGTAAGGTTTTAATGTCACAAGCCATATTTAAGAAAAGGCTTAAGCAGTATATTGTTGGAGTTTTTATTTTGAAGTGTTTCTATAGAGTATCTAGGTTTGCTGTGATCTTTTATGGCGATAAAGGTAGATTAGCTAAGATAGGGGGCTGTTTTTACTCGTTAGAAGGCAAAAGTATTGCGCCACAGTTATGCGGGCTTGTGAGTGAGAAACGGTAGTCACCAGAGCCAAATATTCTCAGTTTTTTGAAAGCATAGCCCTCTTGGCTAGCTGTTGTGTCTTGGGCCTTTCAACTTGAAAGGCCCACTCTTATTAGCATAGTTAATGCGATGGTCTTGTGGCTGTGCTTTTAAATGATGAGGGCGATTAAACATGCATATTCTTTTATCATTGTCCGCCAAGACTGGTAGGGCAGGTCATCATTGTTTGCTTTAGTAATCCAAATCTAGTGCGAAGCATAGGTAGCCCATTAGCTTTTGGGTGTGCTTAAATTCGTTGGCAAACCAGGAGACAAAGTCTTTATCTGTGATCTGTTTAGCCCCTATCGATTTGATGGCGATAAAGTCTTTACGCTTTAACTCATCTAACATGGGGTGGGTCTTATCATATCCTCTTGGCGGGCGTACCAGGCTGCTGCCCTCCATCTCGAATCCTGCTTCTCGCAACTGAACTAATGCCTTCTTATAGGCATTGGGGTTTTCATCGATACAGGTACGTAGTTTGTTTAATGCCTTTGAGTCGGGATGCCAAATCCCCGCACCGATAAAGCAGCCATCGTTGGCAATATGCAGATATAGGCCTGGAGCGTGGACATCTTTGCCCTGAAAGTGACGAAATTGAATGCCGACATTGGTTTTATATGGGGTCTTGTCTTTACTGAAGCGGGCATCACGCTGGGGACGCATTAAGCTGCCACCGACTTTCTTGGAGGTGGCAGTTAATCTTGGTGATAGCGCCAGCACATGGGGCTGCATGGCTTCGATAAATTTAAGGGCCGGTGTGCGAACTTCATCTTCATATTGGGCCTGATTAGCCTTGAACCATTCCCGTTCGTTATTTGTACTGAGCAGGGAAAGAAAGGAGAAGCTCTTGGTAGTAAACATAGGTACGAGACCCTAATGATTGATAATGAAGTAAAAAATAACATAGGAGTAACAGGATTGGGAGAGTGAAGTGAATATGTGGCCACCTTTGTCTGATCGATGCTGATTAATAAGCCTAATATGGATAATTGACAGCGCTGTCATTAGGCGCTAGTGTGTAATTGATGTTCAGTTGTTAATAAGATGTTTTCTTGTGTTTGACGGGCTCTGTGTCGGTTTAGCCTTAACAGGGGAATGTCAGACAAATAAAATAATAATCTAAGGATGAGAATATGGCTGGCGGAACCCCAATCACGAGCTCAGGCTCTCAGTCACAAGACAGTAAGTCTCGAGTCGGCAGCGTGTTTGTCGCCTCCCAATACAAGGGAGCCATGGTGTTACTGGTCGTGCTCTACTTTATTATCGGTTTCACCACAGTATTGAACGATATTCTTATTCCTGTGATGCGAGAAATTCATCAATTGTCGAACATGGAAGCCATGTTTGTGCAGTCGGCTTTTTTCATCGCATTCGCCATCTGGGCTATTCCCGCAGGACTTGTGATGGAGAAGATAGGTTATAAGCGCTCCTTGGTCCTGGCATTGGGCATCATGGGTATCGGCTATCTCTTGTTTATTCCCGCCGCCCACTATATGGAATACATGGGAGTGTTGTTTGCACTCTTCGTGCTGGCCACTGGTGTCGCATTCTTACAAGTCGCCCTTAACCCTTTAATCGTCAAAGTTGGCCCGGAACAAACGGGATCGGCGCGGATGAATTTAGGTGGCAGCTTTAACTCCTTTGCGACTACGATTGGCCCGGTTATCGGCGGCGCCGTTATCTTATCCAGCGTGCAGGAGATAGACTTTACCTCCCATGGCGAATATATCATCGCCAAGGCGGCTGCGGTTCAAATTCCTTATTTGGTGCAAGCCGTGGCGATTATCGGTATCGCGGCACTTATCTATTTCACCCGACTGCCGAAAATCGACAGTGTTAGTACATCCTCGGCCGGTAGTCAGGTAAAGGGATCCTTTTTCGACCATAAGCACTTGATGTATGGCGCAGGGGGGATCTTCTGTTACGTGGGGGTCGAAGTCTCTATTGGTTCGATTCTCATGTTGTATCTGGCAACTCCAGAGATGGGCGGTCTTGGACACGAGCAGGCTGTGCCTTTGCTGGCGTACTACTGGGGCAGTACCATGCTTGGTCGCTTGATTGGCTTCGTGGTTTGTCAGAAGATCCGCACTCAATATCTATTGCAGATAGTCACAGTGGCTGCGTTAGTACTTATCTTGGGTAGTTTTATGCCCTTCGCACTGGAAAATACCCTGGCTATTCCCGTGTTATTCAGCGATATGGCAGCCATAGAAGTGCCGCTTGCTGCCCTGTTTCTTATTCTGTGTGGTTTGTGTCATTCGGTCATGTGGCCGGCGATTTTTCCCTTATCGATCGCAAATTTAGGCGCGTTCACTCCCAAGGCTTCGGGCCTGCTGTGCACCATGATAGTTGGTGGCGGTATTTTGCCACCACTCCAGGGTTTTTTGGCAGACTCTATCGGTTATAAGTGGAGCTTTATTCTCTGTGCACTCTGTTATGTCTATATCCTGTTCTTTGCCTTCATCGGCTATAAGGCAGGCCAGAGTAGCGAGGTAGATGAAGCAAGTACCGATGAGGTTTCGGTGGCTAGCACCTAAGGTTAGCGCTTGCTAGCAGGTGAGAGTTGACATGTAATCTTGATTGGATTGTTTAAAGAAAAACGCAGCGATGAGCTGCGTTTTTTTATGGACGGATAAAATGTTACTGCAGGTCTATATTGCAGCTGTAATTATAGACTTTGCCTCTGGGCCCAGAACTCTCGCCAAATGGACTGATATTTAATGAAATAGTTAGTCATCCATTGAATCAATATTCGTGAGATTTACATTCGTTATAATTACGTTGTTAACTTGTTGCTACCGTGATCTTCTGTTAGCTTCGGGAGCGTAAGCAAACGAAAATACCGTAAAAGGCGATAGTCGTAGCCGATAATTTGCGGTGTGTTCGAATCTAAATAGTAACTCTAAACAAAAAATATAATGGAGCAAATCTATGAAGTTATCTAAAATTGCAGGCGCAATCATGGCCCTGACCGTGAGTGTGTCTACAAGTGTAATTGCAGATGATGATCGATATATTATTCAAGTCGATAGCAGCAATAAAGGTGTCATTAAGGCACTGACTAAGCAACTCGGTGGTCAAATCCATGTGGACGGCAATGGCTTTATCGCCGCCACTTTTAGCGGTAAAGAGCTTGCCCAAGTGAAAGGGCTGCTTAACAACCCACATATTAAGTTGATTGAAGCGGATCAGCGTCGTCAACTTATGTCGGCCTACAGTGATGATGCCGGTAATCCCATGACCGAGCAAGTCACACCTTATGCCGTGTATCAATCTCAAGCTAATCAAGTTGCATTCAATGCCAATGCGGGCATGAAGGTGTGTATTATCGATTCTGGACTCGATGCCAGTAACACAGATTTTGAGTGGAATAATATCAGTGGCGACAATGATTCAGGCACAGGCAACTGGAATGAGAACGGCGGGCCACACGGTACGCATGTAGCTGGCACGATTGGTGCGGCAGACAATAATGTCGGCGTGATTGGTATGGCACCGGGTGTCGAGATGCACATCATCAAGGTGTTTAACGATGATGGTTGGGGCTACTCATCAGACTTAGCCCATGCAGCAGATCTTTGTAGCGCGGCAGGTGCCAACATTATTAGCATGAGTCTAGGTGGCGGAGGCTCTAACTCTACCGAGTCTAATGCCTTCCAGTCATTCGTCGATGCAGGTGGCCTGGTGGTCGCTGCTGCGGGTAACGATGGTAATAATGTTCGCTCATACCCTGCGGGTTACCCATCTGTGATGATGATTGGTGCTAATGATGCCGACAATAAAATTGCCGATTTCTCACAATTTCCTGGTTGTACGACCGGACGTGGCAAGCAGGTGAAAACAGATGAGACTATCTGTGTCGAGGTCACAGCTGGTGGAGTAGATACACTTTCGACTTATCCTGCCAGTATGGCTACGGCAGCGAATATGACTGCCGATGGTGCAGCGTTTGCGAGTTCAGCCATGGAAAATCCAGGTAGTGTCACTGGCAGCACTTACTATATGGGCACGGCAGAGGCAACCGATAGCGGTGCTAATGGTAATGTCTGTGTGATCGATCGCGGTAATATCTCATTCCACGATAAGGTGGCAAACTGTGAAAACTCAGGTGGCGTTGGCGCGGTTATCATTAACAACGAACCTGGCATGTTATATGGCACGCTAGGTGATACCAATGCCACTAGTATTCCGGCTGTTGGGGCTGCATTTGAGGATCGCAGTGCGTTATTAGCGGCGGGGAATATTGCTATCGACATCGGCACTTCAGATTATGGTTTTATGAGCGGTACCTCAATGGCAACCCCAGCAGTGTCGGGCTTGGCTGCTCTGGTTTGGTCTAACCATAACCAATGTACTGGCAGTGAAATCCGTGAAGCCTTAAAGGCGACGGCCATGGATAGTGGCGCTGCTGGTAATGATGTTTATTTTGGCTACGGTATCGTTAAAGCGGCAGCAGCAGATGCATACCTTACTGCTAATGGCTGCGGCGGTGACGGCGGCGGAGAGCCCGGTGGCGACTTTACTCTGAGCGCAAATGGCTACAAGAGTAAAGGCGTGAAGAAGGTCGATTTAACCTTTAATGGTGCTGCGGGGACGAATGTAGATGTTTACCGTGATGGCAGCTTGATTGTCACGACATCTGCCAGTTCGACGTATACCGATAGCATTAGTTCTAAAGGTGGTGGTTCATATAGTTATAAGGCCTGCGATGAGGGGACATCTACTTGTACTGCCGAGCAGACGGTTGTTTTTTAGGTGTTACTTGTTAAGTGACTTGCTAATTGATTTAACTTAAGTCGCTTGAAAACCCTGGTTTAACCTCAGCCTGACCGCAGCACTTTTGCCGTGGTCAGGCTGAGGTTTTATGGTTTACACCGGACCTTTATTTCAATACCTTGTATAAGCTGATGCGTTCGCCGCGATAGTAACCGGTTAGTTTGACCTGTTGTACCTGCGCAGCCGTGGTGGCATTGGTCGGTAACCATTGCAGATCGATCTCCCCGAACTGACGACTAGTGGCTTCGCTCTCCCCGTTAGTTCTTAATACATGAGCTAAGGTTGTGGAGTGCAGGCTTTTTTCGGAGCTGCTGAGCCAGAGAGTAACCAGATCCCGTGAGAGCATCTGATAGCCGACCTTTATCGATGAGCCAACAAGATTTGAAAATTGAATGTAATCGATTGCCCCATAACGAGAGATGATGATTTTATCTGTGAGCATGCTCATGCCGTACGGATAGGCCTTATCATAGATCATCGATTTGATTATTTTTCGTGCCGTATTATCGAGCAGATAGACGCGGTTAGCCGTTAGCACCGAGCTGTATTTGCCTTCGGGATCAGACACCACACGCTTGACTCGGCTATCGAGTTCTAAGCTGGCAATAGGCTGATATGAGGAGCGTGTATCGAGCCAGGATACGGTATTTGTGCCATCGCTGATCAGGAGCTCGCGATCATCATTGACGAAGCAGGCATCAAGAATATCCGCCTTAGCTATGTGGTTCTTGGGGGCCAGAGTCTCGGTATCCAAGATCATAGTTTGACCATAGCTCCCCTGAGTGACTAACAGCTCAGCTCCCTGTTTACTAAGTATCAGGCCAGGATCTGAGGTGCTCAGATTATAGACCTGATTGCTTGCCACTAAGGTTTCGCTGTTTAACAACTTCAACTCTGCAGTTTGTCCCGAACCATTGGTGAACACAGCCATCACACGTTTCTTACTGTAGATAGGGGTTAACCAATTGATATGGTTGTTGAGGCATTCGGCTTCAGACATCGGCAGTTCGGGTTTCTCTATCACTATGGGATCGGTTCCCGATGCGCCGCTGTAGCTGTCGATAATAAATTGTTTCTTCACGCCTGAGGGGCTGGGGGATTTAGCGTTCTTGCCTATCTCTGACAGATAGATGCCGTTATCCCCGGAGGCGTTACAGGTATTGCTGATTGAATTATCGCCGTATGCGGTTGGCTGATAAATTAAATAGGCCTGCTGATTACTCAGGCCCTGAGCGGCAAATGTGAGGCTGGAGGTGACCTGGATTCCTCCTGTGCCAGTACAGATACCATATTCACAATGATCATCATCATCATCATCGTCGTCATCATCATCGTGATCAGAGTCCTTAAGCAGAGCGGATCTCTGGGGAGATGCTAGTGCCGAGGTGGCGGGAAACGATGAATATGTACCTGTGCCAGTATTAATCTGTAGCAGTTTGTCATCTGAGGTTAGCGCCAACAAGAGACCTGTGTTCTCATTCATGGTGATCGATTTTGGCGATGTCAGTGGACTGAGTGGGTATGAACCGGACAAGAGATAGCGATTGTTTAAATTCACGAAACTGGTATCGAGATCCGCCTGACTGAGTGATTCCCTTATATCGAATGTTCTGTTTGTCACCATTTTATCGACGGCCGCGGCTATTTTTAAATAGGCCGAATCACCGGATAACGAGATGGCATGATGGAAAGAGGCGATTAATTGTGCAGTTTCATTTTCGGGTCCATGAATAACATCGAGATCGGTGAAATTAATATTATATTTGTCCCCGAATATCTTCTGTAAATAGGCTTTTGCCTGACCTGAGTTGCCCGAAACCATAGGGTTAAATAACACTTCATTTTGGATCAGAGTCGTAAATGGGCTGACGAGTTTCGCCCCACTATTGGCTGTAAGGAAGTAGCCATTCGAGTCGATTAAAAATGGCCCTGACGCGCTCGCTGTCAGGCTCTCAAGATTGGTTATGCTCTGTTCAAGAACACCGCATTCCCCGTTAAGATCAATATCCTGACAGACAGGGTAGTCTCCATAGGCATAGTGATTCTTACTCTGGGTATTTGTGCTGTCATCACCACCGCCACAAGCCGTCATCAAGGTACAACTGGCAACCAATAAAGCAATTTTAGATACTTTTAAACATTCACTCATAATATTTACATCGTCACCTATCGAAATAAAAGATCGCCAACCGCCACAAAGGCAGTCGATGTAATCGCTGTTACGTAAATTAACAGAATAAAACACCAAATGATATTGATAATGGATCTCATCCGCATTATCATCCGCCAAAATGTAAAGCCGATGTTTATTTGGTTAATAAAAAAATCTTCCTAGGGATCTATTTCAATGGTGTTCAGAAGTCAGCCATCATCTTTGGTTATAACACTCGTTTTAACGTCTTTCTTAGCCGCCTGCGGAGGTGCTGAGCCGGACAGTAAACTGACATCAACGACCGAGCCAGTGATCCCGAAAAATACGTTGACTGGGGTGGCACTGGACGGTTATTTGAAAGGTGCCAGAGTGTGTATCGATCTCAACCACAACTTGTATTGTGACAGCCATGATGGTGAAAGCGTACTGACCGGAGCGACAGGTGAATTTACCTTGGCCGTAACGGGTGAAAATCTGAGTCGTTACTCTGTCATCGTCGAGGCTATCCCTAATCAAACTGTAGACATGGATAACCCAGATAAGAAAATCGATAAGGCATTCGTGCTGTCGGCTCCGGCGACTCAAGCCGCACTGGTGACGCCATTTACTAGTCTGATCACCACCATAGCCGCACAGCGAGGCACACATTTCGATACGGCGAAGCTCATTCTGGCTCAATTGCTGGCTATCGATGCCGAAAACTTGATGTCAGATTATGTTGCCGGTCAAGACAGGATAGATAAAGAGCTGCATTTGCTGGCTCAGGGCCTGACCAAGATCATGCAGGCTGGTGAGCAGGCCTCGGTGGAGAGCGGTATCGGCAGGAGCATTGCTCGTCAGGGCACCAGAGCCAAGTTGGGCTTGCTGGATCTCTCAGTGCTGAAAAGTCGGACAGATAACTTGGTGGGGACCAATAATCCCCAGGCCATGGATGACATTGTCAGGGATCATGTCGGGGAAGTGCTGGTGTCGCCTGCTGAGATCTTGAACAATCGGGTGGTCATCATACCTAAGGCGCCTAAGTCAGGCCTGGTTAATGACGAATCTGACACTTTCTCCTGGAGTTGGGTCGGTCATTTTACCGACATAAGTGATTATGAATATTCACGCGATGGCGGTAAAACCTGGCAGGTGGTGAGTGCCATGCCCCTCTATGTGGGCCTGGATGCTTACGGGGTTGGCGCGATCCAAGTTAGGATCAGAGCCGATAAAAATCGAGGCCGTCAGGCGGGTCAGCCTGTGCTGTCAGACAAGGTATTCACTCGGGTACTTATGCCTTCGGCGCCTGCTAGCCTGACAATCAATGATGCGAGCAATGTTTTCGACTGGCAGTTTGTTCCTGAACATACTGATTATGCCTCCTATGAATATTCACTGGATACTGGAGTCAATTGGCAGCCGATAACGGCCAAGCCTCAGCCTGTTGAAGATTTCGCTATTACCGCAGGTGCTCTGCAGCTCAGGTTAACCGAGCGGTCCGAGATCAATATCCCGGCCGGTCACATCATCTCTTCAACGACTCCCTTCACTGTGACACCCGCTCGTCCCTTGGCGCCGATAATCCTTGCGGTCAATGATGAACATGACAGTTTCACCTGGGAGCTATTGGCGGCATTTCCTCGGGTAGCTAACTATGAAATTTATCTGGACGGCTCTTGGCGTCAGGCCAGTGGCAACCCAGAGTATATCGGCAATAGGGATTATCCGGCTAACAGCATAAAAATACGTGTGCCAGCTAACATTAACAATGGCATGCCAGCCGGGTTCTCTGCCGTGATCGCTCAGGTGTTCACCCGAGACTTAGGTAAGCCTGTTGCGGCGCTCAATAGTGTCGTGGATGATATCAATGACAGTTTCGATTGGGACTATGTGCCAGGGTTTGAGACTGCGGCACATTACGAGATCTCTACCGATGCTGGGAAAACCTGGGGCGGCGCCAACACTAAACCGGCCGTGATAGACGATGGGCAGTTTGGCATAGGTCAGGTGTGCGTACGTGTTATCGCCAACGCTATGGGAAGCCATGTAGCGGGAGGAATACTCTGCTCGGAGGCCGCTTTCACCCTTAAGTCTGTGGCTCCCGATGCGCCCACTGTGCCGGTCACCGATGATGTACTCGATACCTTCGGCTGGCAGTGGGCCCCGGGATTTGAGCGGGCCGCAGGTTACGAACTCATGACACCGGATCAAGACTGGAAAACAGTTAATGCCAACCCCTATCAACTGCCAATGGATAATATTTATCAGGCCGGTGAAGTCAGGGTGCGAGTCAAGGGGGATGCCTTATCTGGTCGGGAGCCTAGCTTAGCCTTGCTCAATACTCAGGCCTATACTGTCAAGCCGTCAACGGCCGCAGCGCCAACAGCCTCGGCTGTCGATGATGCTCTCGATACTTTTGGCTGGCAATGGACACCTGGGTTCGAGCGAGCCGAAGATTATGAGCTCATGACACCGGCTCAAGACTGGAAAACAGTCAACGCCAACCCTTATCAACTGCCGATTGATAATACTTATCAAGTTGGTGAAGTCCGTGTACGGGTGAAGGCCGATACAGTTTCGGGCCGGGAGCCCAGTTTACCCTTGCTCAATCCCCTGGCCTATACGGTTAAGCCAGCAATAGCTGTTGCGCCTACAGCCTCTGCTGTCGATGATGCTCTCGATACCTTTGGCTGGCAATGGACACCTGGGTTCGAGCGAGCCGAAGATTATGAACTTATGACACCGGTTCAAGACTGGAAAACAGTCAACGCCAACCCCTATCAACTGCCGATTGATAATACTTATCAAGTCGGTGAAGTCAGGGTACGGGTGAAGGCCGATGCAGTCACTGGCCGGGAGCCTGGCTTACCCTTGCTCAATATCCAGGTCTATACGGTCAAACCAGTCAGAGCGGAGGCTCCGACCGCGCCAGTTGTCGATGATGTACTCGATACTTTTGGTTGGCTGTGGACGCCAGGATTCGAGCGAGCCGAAGATTATGAGCTAATGACACCGGCTCAAGATTGGAAAACAGTCAACGCCAACCCTTATCAACTGCCGATTGATAGTATTTATCAAGTCGGTGAAGTCCGTGTACGGGTGAAGGCGGATACAGTCACAGGCCGGGAGCCCGGCTTATCCTTGCTTAATATCCAGAGTTATACGGTCAAGCCCTATAGAGCCGATGCGCCGACCGTGCCTGTTGTCGATGATGTGCTCGATACCTTCGGTTGGCAGTGGACACCGGGATTCGAGCGAGTCGAAGAGTATGAGCTCATGACACCGGATCAAGACTGGAGAATAATTAACGCTAACCCTTATCAACTGCCGGTTGATAATATTTATCAAGTCGGTGAAGTCAGGGTACGGGTGAAGGCCGATGCAGGAAAGGGCCGGGAGCCTGGTTTCTCCTTGCCCAATACTCAGAGTTATACGGTCAAGCCCTTAACAGCCGCAGCGCCGACCGTGCCAGTTGTCGATGATGTACTCGATACCTTCGGTTGGCAATGGACACCGGGATTCAGCCAAGCCGAAGATTATGAGCTTATAACACCGGATCAGGATTGGAGAACCGTTAACGCCAACCCCTATCAACTGCCGATTGACAATACTTATCAGGTCGGTGAAGTCCGCGTACGAGTCAGGGGAAATGCTATAACGGGCCAAGAACCCAGCTTACCTTTAGCTAATATTCAGGCCTATACGGTCAAACCCGTCAGAACTAAGGCTCCGACCGCGGCAGTTGTCGATGATGCTCTCGATACCTTTGGCTGGCAATGGACACCGGGATTTGAGCGGGCCGAAGATTATGAGCTCATGACACCGGCTCAGGACTGGAGAATAGTCAATGCCAATCCCTATCAACTGCCAGTCGATAATATTTTTAAGACTGGTGAAGTTCGGGTGCGGGTGAAGGGAAATGCTTTAACGGGCCAAGAACCCAGCTTACCTTTAGTTAATACTCAAGTTTATACGGTCAAGCCATCTCAGCCTGATGCGCCGATAAACCCACAGCAGGACGACAATCTCAACAGTTTCGATTGGGATCTACTCACTGACTTTTCTCACCCAAGATATTATGAATTTTCTGTCGATGGCGGCGCGACTTGGCTGATAGTCAGTGAGAAACCTTTGCAGCTGGGTGAAATAAATCTTGCGGCCGGCATGGTTCAGGTACGCGTCAAGGCGAATGCGACCAATGGCATGCCTGCAGGCAAGGTCCTTGTCAGTACCGTTGATTTCATCGGCGGCATGCAACCCGATGCCCCTACTCATCCGGAAATCGTCAATGCCAGCAGTGTCGGTATAACCAATGGCCTCAAGTGGAGCTGGGTTCCCGGTTTTGTTGAGGCTTCACATTATGAATATAGCAATGATGCAGGCCTGAGCTGGACTGCAGTAGGCAGTAATCCGCAACATATGGGCTCACAGGTTTATAGCAAAGATAAGCTGCAGATCCGTGTGCGTGGTAATGCTAAGGCCACAGAAGTGAATGCGCCGGGGAAAATCATGGATGCCACTGGTGCCAGTGGACAATTTATTGTTATGGAATTTGTCCCTATGTTATCTGTGGGCCAGGTAATGACTATCTCCGAGTCATCCAATGGCAGTAATCAATATCGTTTCGATACCAATCAAGGGTGCTGGGCACAGTTTGACTCTAATGGAGAAGGTGAGCCTAGGTATTGGGGCGGAAAAAGCAGTTACTTCGATAAGACAAAGCTTGTCGACGAGCTGGCTTCTTTGAACCTAAATTCTGTTTGCGGTCTGATCGGCTGGGATGCTCCCCCTGAGTCTCTGGTGATGGCATCAACGGCCATAAGCAGTTCGGGGAATAATAAACCTGTGAACATGAGTCGAGGCTATGGCTCGTTTTGGGCAAAGTCTGGTTCAGATTATGTGCTATATAACAATGGTGCCATAGCACAGCCGAGTTGGAGCAATTCGTATTATCCCTACTGGATACTGGGAGAGACCAGTGAGCTTGTAGCGCGTTTATTGGCCATTAAAAACGATGCGGTGACTGGGGTTAACTCCTTAGAGATCTTGGAAATCGACTTGAATACCAGCCTGCTAGCCGAGATGGTTAAAACTGACCCGGTACTTAATGATGTCGAGAAGATTCAGCTGGATATGCAGGCTTTGAACGGTGAGGCGAGGGCACTGGCAACTGAGCTAGATGAAGCTTATGTGGCATATCGACTCTATGTGGATCTGATCATAAAAAATCGCCCGACTACGACGAGTGTAGACTTGGCTTCGCTGCAATCTAGCTTGGTCGAACTGCAGGCGCAAAAGACAGACATTAACTTAGTATTGACCCGAACTCAGGCTTCGATAAAGGCGCTGCATGCCCTTAATTATCTGTTGATTCTGGGAAAAAATCTGGACGATGTGATCAATAAGATAACCTCGATAGCCGGAGACAATGGTCAGGTGCTACACGGCGCAGCGCTTGAGTTGTATCAGGCGATTCACCAGTTGCAGCTGACCCTAAAAGATTTCGATGCTATCTATACCCAGTTAACCGAAGCGCTGGACTCAGGAGGGCTCAGTGATGCCATCAATACTGAGCTCAATATTTTGCTTGCACGCTTAAATGCACTCGAGTCGGGCGCAGATGTGACATCGGCGCAAACGACGGCGATGCAAGCTTTAACACGGGCAAAGAGCGATGGCTATACCGTGCCCGCAGCCGATGCCGTGATCGGTACCCATTTCAGTAAGCTGGATATTAATGGTGACTATTTGCCGAGTAATACCAGCTTCGCCCAAGGCTGGCGTTGTGTATTCGACAGCAGATTTGCTAATTATTCGAGGATCTGGACCTTGCTGGGTGATGGTTTGCCTGGGGGCTCAGATAACTTGCCATTCGATGATGGCACTAATACAGAGTCGAACGTAATGGGCACCAGCGGCTTATTGAAGCGGCGCAATGATGCCAACTACTGCGGGCATAGCGATTGGCAGGTACCAGGCCTGACTCAGACAGAAACCTTAGCCACTTCAGGTAGCAGTTATTCTAGAACCATAGACACCAGTGTGTTTCCCAACCATCTGGCCCTGACTGATGAATATGATAAGTACAACGGCGGCAAACGTTTCTTCTATTGGCTAAGTAAGGCCCATGTCAGTGACGGAGCCAAGCAGCAGGCCTTCACCTTTAAAACAGCTAACAATTATGGCTCCAGCAAGGATTTTTTCGACAAATCTGTTGGTGAGCTCGATAACAAGATTTTTATCGCCCGCTTTGTCAGCGAAATCTCTCCCTATGAATTAATCGATATTAATGGCTCAGTGACATTGGTGTTGGCTAACGCCAAGTGCACCCGAGACAAGGTCAGTGGCAATTACTGGCAGTTATTCGATGATAAAGGCGGTGCAAGGTTTAAAAAATTCAACGATCTTGCAGCGATTGTCGATGAGGTTAATACCGCTTCACTGTGCGGTCTGACCACATGGGCGATACCAAGCTTCGATGAGATTAAAACTCTATATCCTTTTGATCAGTCAGTATTTATAAATAATGAGGTGAGTGGGAATTACAATAAACTAGCCTGTTATGTTTCATCGGATGAATCAAGTTTAGGTTATTCCGGCAAAAGAAAGAGATGCCTGAAAATAGATGGAACCGAGGCATATGTGACTTATGAGGGGGCTATAATATGTATCCCTCTCTGTATCGATTACGCGGGGAATAACTAGCGTATATCGAATATTAATTCAAGCGTATTAACACCAGAGGAATAAAAATATGATGAATACTATCAAGAAAAAACAGCGCGGCGCAGCTGCAATCGAATATGCAATATTAGCGGCGGCCATGTCTCTGGTTATGTTTAGTTTCTTAGGCGAGGATGGGAAGTTGACTAAGGCTATCGATGCCGCCTACGAGACCATAGTGTCCAAGCTGGAAACGATTCAGGAAGAATCATAACGCTCACCTTTAAATAGATGGAACTGTTCCATCATCTCTAAATAGAAATACTCATAATGACAGTAAAACGTTTAATGTATTTCTCGGTTTTTATATCTCTGGCTGGCCTTATTGGCCTGTACCTGAGTATTTCTGCGCCCCAGAAGCAGGTAGATATAAAAACGGAGAATGTAATACACGAAATTCTCGTGGCTAAGCAGGAAATTAAATCCGGCCAGCGATTCAGTGCTTCTTTATTCGAATGGAAAGCACTGAATGAAGATGAATTGACTGGCTTAGTGGATCATATCGGTAAGGATAAGTTCGATATTCTCAAGTTTAATGGCTCAGTGCTTGTGAGCTCGTTTACTGCCGGACATATCATGAGTCTGTCGGATTTTCTTAAGCCTGAAGAGGGCGGCTTTCTGTCGGTGTCTCTTCGTCCCGGATACCGCGCGGTTTCTGTGCCAGTGGATCAGGTGACAGCTAACTCTGGCTTAGTGGGTCCTGGGGATTTTGTCGATGTCTTATTATTAGCCTCCCAGGAGCAGGAGCTTCGCACCCGGGGCAATGAAACACAGAGCTTGTATGTGAAAACAATAGCGAGGAATGTCCGTGTGCTTGCCTTTAACGATGCCGTCAAAGTCGAACAATATATAGCGGCGCAGAAGGAGAATAAAGGTTTTATTCCCGATGACAGTGCGGTGACATTAGAAGTATTAGCTAAGCAGGCCAACAGAATTATATTAGCCAATCAGTTAGGCATATTGACGCTAGTGTTACGCAGTAACAATGAGCTTGTTGATGAAGCCAATAGACAAGATGAAATTAATATCGCCGATATATTTCCTGATATTAAACGCGTTCAACCCAATATAGGTTTAGTTGAATTCAGAGCCAGTGATAAACGTGTGCTAAATCAAGCAGGGGACAAGAGTGATTAAAGTAATTACCTCCTTTTTGTGTATATTGTTATTTTGTGGGGCATCACAAGCAGAGTCATTAAATATGATTTTAGCCGTGACCCTAAATAAAGCTGAGTTGGTGCAATTGCCTAAAACGGCCAAATCAATATTCATCTCCAGTAATACCATCGCCGATTATCAGGCATTGACCAATACCAAGATCATGGTATTTGGCAAGCAAGCCGGCACCACTTCCCTCTACGTGCTCGATGCCGATGAAAATGTCATCTATTCGGCAAGCGTGAAGGTCAGTCATAACGTCGATGAACTCAATGGCTTGATCCTAAGTGAATTTCCCGATGCCTTAGTCAGCGCCGAATCTATCGCAGGCAAGCTATTTCTGAAGGGCCGGGTGCCGACGCCAACCATGGCGGAGAAGATAATTCGCCTGTCTGAAGGTTATGTCTCTCAACCTCAATCCTCGCAAGGCAAGCAGGGGGGAAATCTTCGGATCAGGCTAAGGGAGCTAAGCAACAAGGTCAAAATGGCGGCGGGCAGCAGGCTAAATCGGGCACTGCCAGTAAAGGTGAGCTGATCAATCAGTTGCAGATCACCATGTCGACTCAGGTCAACCTGAGAGTGAGGATCGCCGAGGTATCACGTAATGTTTCCAATAAACTCGGTATCAAGTGGGGCTCCCAAGGATTTGGCACAGGCAAACTCGCCTTTATCGATGGTCTGGGCTGGAGCAACCTTTCGGTCATGGTCGACGCGTTAGCGACCAATGGCATGATATCAGTATTGGCCGAGCCTAACTTGACGGCGATTAGCGGTGAGAAGGCCTCCTTTTTGGTGGGGGAGAGGTGCCCATTCCGCTGATCTATGGCGACACTGTCAGCATAGAATATAAGCCCTTCGGTGTGCGTCTGGATTTTAAACCTACCGTGTTAAGCCCTAATCGCATCAGCCTGCAGATAGAACCTGAAGTCAGTACCATATCCCAGAGCACCAATGTGGTGATGGGAGACTCATCATTTCCGATATTCATGACACGTAAGGCATCGACCACCATAGAGCTGGCCAGTGGCCAGAGCTTCGTTCTCGGCGGCCTGCTGCAATCCACCGACATTGAGCAGATGCAAAAGATGCCCTGGATTGGCGATATCCCCATTCTCGGGGCCTTGTTTCGCTCCAATGAGTTTAAGCGTGAGGAGACTGAGCTGATCATCATTGCCACTGCCTATCTGGTTGAACCCACCCGGGGGGATTCATTGCCTCTGCCTACCGACGGACTCATTCCCATGAGCGATGTCGAGCGCCTGCTGGCCTGGCCCCGAAGGGGAGTGCTCAGCTCGTTGGATACGCAAGTTAACCCGAACGATAATCGTCAGCTGCGTCTGCTCGGCGACAACGGATTTTATTACTGAGGTGAGTCATGCGCTTAATTATTTTATTGCTGCTTAGCAGTCTGCTCTTGGCTTGCTCTGGCGATCCGATAAAACGTCAGCCCGATATCGCCATCGAGGCGGTGACCCATGTGTTTTCTCTGCGGTTAATCGCAGAAACACTCGATAGCGAAGACAGGGCGGCATTGGAAGAGTTCCTGCTGCGCCAGGGCGATCCAGCCAACTTAAGAGTACGTATCGAAACTCACTCTTCACGGGGAGAAAAGGTGCTGAACTCGGTGCAGGAATTATTGCACCGCAGAAATATATATCCCTCGCAGATCCGGACCCTTCGGAGGGAGTCTGCCAGCACCTCTGAAGATCTGACTCTGGTGGTCGAGTCGTATCGCACCTTAGTTCGCCATTGTGATGCGGGCAAAGAGCCTAAGACGATTCTCAACAGTTTTAAACGTTCGGCTAACTTTGGCTGTGCCAATGCCAGCGCCTTGGCTCAGATGGTGGCAAACCCTCGGGATTTGGTGGTGGGCGAGACCTTGTCTGCGACCGAGGGCCGCAAGGCTGTGTCGACTCTGGAAGCATATTATGCTCAACCCAATGCCCCATTGAGGGAGTCTTCACCAATCTCAGGCGCGCTATCAGGCGGTTCTGGGAATTAATTATGAATACATATTTTAACCAGCTTCCAGCCCTAGTCGTGGGAGGCAAAGTGCTTGTCTTGCAATTTAGGATATCTCTCAACATGAGTCTAAGGGCCTACTCTAGATGACTTCAAATATTTACAAGATTCAGGATAGCGGCTCTCAGACCGATTATTCACAATACCGGGTAGCATCGGGTGAGTTAGGCAAACGTATCGCCGTTGCCAGCGCCAAGGGCGGAGCGGGTAGCACCAGTGTCGCGGCTAACCTTGCCTGGGTGTTGTCACAGCAACTCGACAAGCGGGTCGCCTGCGCGGATCTGGACTTTGTTAGCGGCGACTTAGATCTGCATCTGAATATCAGTGCCAATAATAGGCTCACCGAGATGTTGCAGTATCCCGAGCGTCTGGAGCCTATAGTGTTCGAGCGTAGCGGAGTGAAGGCGGCGGAGAAATTGCACGTTTTTACCGGCTATAGTCAGCAGTTGGCCCAGGAGTTTTGGCCCGACTCGGAGGCCTTAGAAGCGACTTCACAATTTTGTCAGCAACAGACAGATTATCTGATCTGGGATATCCCCTCTTTCTGTCTGCGTGACAGTGTCGGTTTCGAGGCTATTCGTAGCGCTGATATTCGTATCGTCATCGTAGAGCCGACACTGGCCTCGATTCGTCATACCAATCAATTATTGACTCAGCTGGCGACAGATCATGATCAGCAGACGATTCTGATCCTTAATCATACTAAGCCAGAGAAGGCTTCTTTGATCTCGTTAACCGACGTCAATCAAGCTCTGGGCCAGAGCGTAGATCTAGTGATCCCATTTAGCCCGGAGAAGATGTTATCCACCGCGACTCTGGGAAGCCATGTTGCCGACGATAACGGTCGACTCGGTAGGGTGTTTAAGCAACTCGCTGCCAGAGTGACGGGTGAACAAGTCGCTCCTGTGAGCCGAATGAAACTTTGGTTCAGGAGAGACTGATGTTTGGACGAAAAATATCGGCTAATCAGAGCCCGTCGCCTCGCTCTGGTTCGGTAGCTATGAGCGAGTCGGTCAAAGATTCCGAGCGTCAGCAGAGTCGATTCGCCTTGATCCACAGTGAAGTTATGCTCGCTATCGAACCCGCCGTTGTGATCCAACTCTCCCGTGAGGAGCTAGAGACTCGGACCTTCGAGGCCGTGGGCGATATAGCCCAGCGTCATCAACTGCCCATGGGAGGCCAGGAACAGAAGCAGATCATGCTGCGCCTGGTGGACGAAATGTTAGGCCTGGGGCCGCTGCAAGTGTTGATCGATGATCCCGATGTCACCGACATCATGGTCAACGGCCACAAGGAAGTGTTTATCGAGCATAAAGGTAAGCTCAAGTCGGCGGAAATCAGCTTTCGCGATGAGGAGCATGTGCTCAATTTAGCCCGACGAATTGTGAGCCGCATTGGCCGCAGGATCGATGAGACGAATCCTATGGTCGATGCCCGCCTGCCCGATGGCAGCCGGGTTAACGTACTCATTCCACCTCTGGCCCTGGATGGCACTTGTATCTCGATCCGTAAATTCAGCGATAACAAACGTAGTCTGAGCCAGTTAGCCGAGCTTGGGGCCATGTCGGCGGATATGGTGACCTTGCTGGACATCATAGCCCGTTGCCGGGTGAATGTGCTGATCTCCGGCGGCACGGGTGCGGGTAAGACTACGCTACTCAATGCCATGTCGTTTGGTTTCTCACCCGAGGAGCGGATCATCACCATAGAAGATGCGGCAGAATTAAAATTGGCGCAGCCCCATGTCATACGTATCGAGACGCGTCCGGCGAGCGCTGAAGGTCTGGAGGCCGTCGATCAGCGTCGTTTATTGAAGAACGCCCTGCGTATGCGTCCGGATCGCATCATTCTCGGCGAAGTGCGTGGCGCCGAAGCATTTGACATGATGCAGGCGATGAACACTGGCCATGATGGTTCCATGTGTACCTTGCACGCCAACTCGCCATCCGATGCGTTGATCCGTCTGGAAAACATGCTGTTGATGGCGGAAGTTAACCTGCCGGCACAGGCCCTGCGGCGTCAGGTAGCCGCAACCATAGACATTATTGTGCAGATCGAGAGAATGCGGGATGGTCGACGTCGGGTGACCAATATCACCGAACTGGTTGGTCTGGAAGGAGATCAATATCTTACCCATGATCTGTTTCGCTTCGATTATCAGGGGCAGGACAGCCAAGGCAATGTGTTGGGGCAATTCTTGTCTGCACAAAAAGTGCCTAAATTTATCGAGAAGGCCAGATATTACCAGCTAGATACCAGACTCAAGCAAGTGATGGGAGTGAATTGATGTTTGCTCTGTGCGCCATTTTTCTCCTGGTATTGAGCCTGACAGTCAGTGCTGTTTCTTCTTGGTATTACATTGGCCAGCGTCGTCAGACTCGAAGGCGCCTGTTGAGCGTGACTAAGTTCAAGGCCCAAGATAAATCTGTGTCTAAGTCACTCTTTGGTTGGGAGCAGGAAGTGAGTCCTTGGCTACGCTGGCTCAGAAGACTGGAGTCTCGTATCGATAACCTATTCGGGCTCAAGGGGAAAACTTTCCTTTATCTGGGTCTGGTTACGTCGGCTATCACCAGCTGGATAATGAGTGGTTTCTTGCCTGTTTATGTGCGCCTGGCACTGTTGATATTGGTGCCGACTATCGGCTTCTTAGGTTTTTTCTGGTTGATGCGCTCGATGCAGATGAAGCAGTTCGATCAAGCCTTTCCTCAGGTGTTGGGTCAGATCTCCCGCGCCGTGGCGGCCGGCATCTCAGTGCCCCAGGCCATAGCCCAGGTATCTGAGTATCAGCAGGGCTTCCTCGGTCGTGAATTTGAGCTTATCCGCGACAGACTCGCCATAGGAATCGGCCTTAAGCAGGCCCTGGAACAGGCCTGTTATCGTTTGCCCTATGCAAGTTTTCACTTCTTCACTGTGGCACTTATTTTGAACCAGGAGAACGGTGGTCAACTGAGGGAGGTACTCCATAGCCTGGGCCGAACCCTGCACGATAATAGTGCGATCAAGATGAAGATCAAGAGTCTGACCGCAGAGCCAAGAATGACGGCGTTGATTCTAGCTAGCTTGCCTTTAATCTTGATTAGCATCATGTTCTTCAAAAATCCCACCTCCTTCGCCGTGCTCACCGACACGCCAGCCGGGCACAATGTCTTGTTATATGTGGTTTGCAGCATAGCTCTGGGGCTTGGCATCATCAATGTGCTGACTAAGGTGCGACCATGATGACCTTATCCTTGTGGGTATCGTTTATGTTATTGCTCGCCGGGGGCTCCTTAGCCTTGCTCAGCAGCGTTAAGGCGCGGCAGAGAGATGGGGTCGTTGCACGTTTACAGCTTGTGGAACGCGGGGCTATGGCCTTTGCTAAGCCTCAGAACCAGCTCCAATCTAAGATTAAGGTCAGCGATGATATCAAGGCCTTGTTGCTCAGAGCTGGATTCTACTCTGAGCATGCTGCCAGCATCTTTGTGGTGGCCAAGTTATTGGTGGCGATAAGCTGTTTCATCGGCTGGATGGCATATTCTGGCTTCAGTTTCGACAAGGTCATCTTGGCCAAGGGGTGGTGTTTGCCGTTATCGGCGGGATTGGGGTGGAGCATTGGGTCAAATTCAGGGCGCGGCTTGTCTCTTCTCGCATCGCCGGAGCGACCCCGGATGCACTGGACCTTATGGTAGTGTGCGTCGAGTCCGGTCTTACTCTGGAGGCGGTATTTGGTCGGGTAGGTCAAGAGATGGTGAACTTCTCCCCGGAACTGTCCCGAGAGTGGTTGATCACCGAAGCCGAACTGCGTCTGCTCGATTCCCGGCCCCAGGCATTGAAAAACCTGGCCCTTCGCACTGGCATCATCGAAATTGAAAACATGGTTATCGCCCTGTCTCAGGCAGAAAAATACGGCAGTCCCATCGCTAAGAGCATGCGCCTTATCGCCTCGGATAGCCGTCAGCACCAGTATCTGGCGTTGGAAGAGAAGGTCGGCAAGATCCCCGCCAAGATGTCCATGCCACTCGTGGTGCTGGTCATGATACCTGTGGTAGTCCTGATCGTGGCGCCGACAATCATTGAACTTATGACATCGATAGGTGAACTTTGAAATGCCTAATTTACTCGTTGCCGCAAACATCTTGCCGCCAACGAATCAATCTCAGTTCGATAGGTGAACTATGAAGCGTTTAATATTTTTATTCCTGTTAACCCAGCTTATGGCCTGTGGCTCTTCAGGCTCACTCTCAGCAGAGCAGCTCAAGGCTAATGATCGTCACTTGGCCGAGGTGGCAATGACGAATGGCCGTCCGGGGAGTGCCATAGAGATCTATCAAGCATTGTTAGATAAAGCTCCCCACGATGTGGAGCTGCTCTATCTACTGGGGAGCGCCTATAACCTGAGCGGTGAGTATGCGATGGCATTGCACCAACTTAAGGAGGCGAGTCGAATCAACCGCGAGGCTGGCTATGCCAGCCGGGGAGAGATCCAGCGAGAGATAGGCCGGGCGCAGCTAGCCTCCGGTGATACGCCCAAGGCTTTGATTGCGCTGCTGCAGGCAAGCTCTTTGTTGCCCGGTGACGCCGTGGCCCACAACAGTCTGGGTGTGTGTTATGCCCTGCATCAGGAATACCAGCAGGCTCGCGGCGCGTTTCAGGCGGCGCTTAATATCGATCCCGGCAGTCTGGAATATCGCAATAATTTAGCTCTGGCCTGGATACTCGATGACAAGCCGCAGCTGGGCATAGATGTTATCTACCCCAGTTATTTACGCGGAAAAAGCACGGTAAAATTACGCCAGAACTTAGCCCTGGCCTTCGCGATGAAAGGCGATATAGAGGCGGCTAAGGCCATAGCCAGACAAGATCTGACTAAGGCGGAGCTAGAGCGAAATCTGGATTTCTATGGCCAATGGCAGAGAAAGGAACTGTGAAGTCGAAGCAAGAGGGGAGTCAAACCCTGGAATTTACCCTGACTCTGATCCCTTTTTTCATTCTTTTACTCCTGGTTGTCGAGCTGTGCCGTTTCATGTTAACGGCAAATCTGCTCGATGCGGCCCTGTCTACGGCCGCCAGACAGGTGGTCAGGCTGAATGATAAGCAAGATGTTCTGCAGCTGTTGAGACAAGAGATCGATGCGCAGGATTGGCCACTATTTGACAATGGCAGAATGAAACTTGAGGGACGTTATTATGAGGATCTTGAGGCCTTAGTGCTGGATCAATACGATTCGGATTATAAGGACCAGATGTATGGTGAATATCGGCTTACTTACACCTATCAGATGTTATTTATCGAAGGCATGGGTGATGGCAGCGCCATCAATAAGTTTGAGCGAACCGTGTTGGTAGCCCATGAGAGGCGTTAATTCCATGGCTAAATATCAGCAGGGGATCAGCGTTATCGCCTTGCCTGTGATCATTTTAGTGATGGCGGCTCTGGCCCTATTCGTGTTCAGAATTAACCATGCTCTGCTGACTAAGGCCAAGTTGGACCGCCTGTCCTATTCACTGGTGACTGTGGTCAGTGTCGAGCCCTTGAAGCTGCCATGGGTGACAGATAAGCAAGCGATCACTCAGAAGCTAGCCGATGATCTACTGACCTTAGCTAAGCGCCACTTGGATGGCATCAGCAGTGACGGTAATACTCAAGTCGGTATCGAGCTGGAGCAGCTTAAGTTCCTGGGAGAAAAAAATAGCGAGCAGTGGTACGGTTTTCAATCTGGCAGCAAATGTCAGGGCAATACCGGGTTAACGGGTCTCGCCGACTTATCTCCTAAGGGCAGTGTGGAGGGATACAACTTAGGTAAATATGCTCAGCTGTTTCAGGTGACCGTGTGTTTGACAGACGTTAAATCTGTCAATGGCGTGCTGGGTATCGTGGATTTTTCCAATTTTACCCAAGATTATTATAAGAGCTCTTCTTTGATGATAGGGAGGCATTATGACAAAACGTCTTGGTTACGATAGACAGCATGGGGATATCTCCCTGATGTTTGTGATCTGTTTACCTTTCATGTTGGCGATGATTGCCATCAGTATCTTACTGGCCATGTATCTGCTGACGGTGACCCGGGCCGGTCAGGCATCGGATGCAGCGTCTCTCGCCTGCGGTTATTCACAGCGGGCCGATCAAGCCCTGCTTGTGGGTATCTTGGATTATTATCGTCCCGGTTTTGTGATCCATGATGGTGAAGCCCAGATAGCCATCGACGGCAGAAATCGCTGCAGCATAAAGGCGAGTTATCGCTTCAACCCGACCATGATGGCGCTGCTTCCAGAGTCGGCGCGCACAGATGTATCTCTCTCCTCAGATACTGGTGCAACTTCACACTTGGTGATCAACTCGACGCCCTTACCCATGGATCTCGCTTTGGTGTTGGATATCTCTGGATCCATGTCCGCTCAGTTACCTCAGTTGAAACGCATCATCAATGGCGCCCTCGAAGATATTCGACAGCAAGATGCAGATGAAGTCGGTGCGGTGAGGTTTTCTTTGGTGCCCTTCGAGACTGGAGTCGGTGTGCTCAATGCTCCCTGGATGCCAAAATCTGCGGACAAGGTCACCTGTGTCGATGGTCTGAGTTATGGCCAATACAGTGTGGATTATGCCGCAACGGTGAACGATCTTGCTGAGCCCGCCGCCAACCTGAATATTAATACGACATTTGCCAGCAAATGGCTGGACGCCTGCAGCATGGATGTGACGATCTTGCCCCTGACGCAAGATCTCGATTTGGTGAAACAGAGGGTCGATGCCCTAGTCACCAGTGGCACGACTTCCTCCTATCAAGGTTTGATCTGGGGCGTGCGCACCTTGCTGCCCCAGTGGCAGGAGGAATGGCAGATCCCCCCTGTTGAGTCGCCAGAACTGATACAGCGTTTGGTGTTGTTCACCGATGGTGCAGACCAGGGCTTTCATCTGGATGATCTGATTGAACAAGGCTTGTGCCGGGCTATCCAGGATAAACATCATATCGAGATGAGCTTTATCGGCTTCGGAGTCAGCGATCGCCGCCTGCAGCAATTCAGGGAGTGTGCCGGTGTTAAGGGCAAGGTGTATGACGCGCAAAATACCCAGGAGCTGGAAGCCTTCTTTCGTGAGGCACTGCAGACTGAGACTAAGGCTAGCTTAGTATTGCGGGAGGAAATAGAAACTTAAAGCCAGGAGTTTTAAATCGGAACCTAAGGCTTAGGACTTGAGATTAGGAACTAGGATCAGAATCTAGAATCGCATTCATATCTGTGAATGCTTGAATGAAAATAATTCGTTTTATTAGAGGTGTTTATGTTTAAAAGGTGGGCCGTGATCGTTTCTTTAGTGTTTACAACGCTTTCGCCATCGGCGTATGGCTATCAACAGGGAGACTTGCTTTCATCTAAGGCGATGCAGGAGTTAGGTCTGAACCCCAATGAGCTGACTATCATAGATTTCTTTGCCCAGTGGTGCGTGTCATGCCGTGAAGAACTGCCCGAGGTTGAGATATTGTCTCGTCAGTTAGCCGGGCGCGGAGTAAGCATAGTCGGTGTCGATGTCGATGAAGACGTCGACGTGGGACTGGCATTCCAACGGGAATTAGGTCTGACTTTTCGAGTGGTAGCCGATCCGGAGCAAGTGCTGGTCGCAGATTTTCAGCCCACTGGTATGCCGGCTTTGTATTACGTCTACAAAGGCAAGGTTCTCAAGGTGAGATACGGCGCTATCAATAATATTCGAAAAGTGATCATCGAGGATATTCGGTCTCTGGATTTAGCCGAATAATGAATAATCGAATGAAGGGAAAAATGAAGATACGAGCAATATGAATAACATCAGACAAGTGATAATCGATGATATCAGATCCCTGGGATTGGCTAAATGAAGGGCGGAGATACGAGTAATATGAAGAAAAAAATGAAATGTAAGTTAAGCCTGATATCCGCTCTCTTGAGCGTGTCATTCGGTGCAAAGGCGACATTGGATATTGATCTTAGTGGCTTGGGTGAGGGCGAAAATCCGCCTGAAATTAACACTAAGAAGCTGAATCAGACTATTGGCTCAGGAACTGCGCAGGCCTCTGTACCAGAATCAGTACCAGGCTCGATACAAGAGACGGTCAGCGCCAATGGTCGTTATCATCAGTCCACTAGTGTCTCCTCTTCCGTGTATTCCAGTCAGGGGGCGATCACAGGCCTGAGACGTAATGTCGAGCTAGTCGCTCCTAAGCGGCCAAGTCTGCTGTTATCTGCCCCTGAAGTTTTGGCGAACGATATCTCGTTCGGCCCAGGTGTTTCACCGACTATTTCGCAGCCTATGTCTCCGACTCTTTCATCTACTCTCTCCTTCGAGAATATGCCAGAAATTGAGGTGGCAGATGCAAAAGATGATGAGTCCATGTTGTCATTTCTCGATGAGTGGCTGGGGATAGACCCGGTAAAGCCTTGGGAGAAAGGCACATTGGCCGAGAAGGCGATGAAGCCCGGCGGCGTAGTGCCTGAGTTTGACCGCTTCTCGGAGAAAGTCTTCTCCTATAAGCAAGGTTCTGTGGGTGGCAGTGGCGTCGGTGGCGGCGGCTGTGGTTGTAACTAGTATCAATGGCTTAAACTTAAATAAGAATACCAATGAGTAAAAAATTAACACTGACAATCCTAAGCGGCGTAGCAGCCTCAGGCTTAGGCGCATTATCCCTCCCGGCTCAGGTCGAGGCGGCGGATCATATTTCGATTCATCATATGAACTTCGAGGAGTACGGCGATAAGGTCAAGGCTGGCGACAATCTGCTCTCTATTGAGAAAAACTTCGGTTTGGATTGGACCCTGACCGCAGAGCTGGGTTATGACACGGTTTCGGGTGCATCTCCCGCCTGGGGGCCGACAACTCCGGTATCGGGCAACCAGGACTTGCTCAATCGAGCCAAGAAAACCCAGTTGGCACAGGGGCAAACTACTGAGGTGATTCGTGCGGGTTATGACCCTTATCGGGATGCCTATGCCGTGCAGGCCTATGAGCTCGAAGATACCCGCTACTCTAGCAGCGCTAACCTGACTTACAGAGACAAGAAGCGTGATGAGTGGAGCCTAGGCCTTAACTACTCTCAGGAGGAAGATTATGAAAGCATGGGCATCAATGGTCAGGTGCTCATCTATGCCGACAGTCGTAAGAATCGCTCCTATACCATAGGAGGCTCCTTACTGCTCGATAAGACCTTGGCATTTGAGGAATATGAGAACTTCGGTAACACCCAAGAGTGGCAAGATATCTTTAACAGTGATATCGAACTTGGGCTATCTCAGATTTTTACCGCAAACTTTTATGCCACATTTACCCTTTTTTCCGGATACAAGTCCGGGTATTTGAGCAATCATTACCTGACTGTGTTGCGTGAGATAGACATAGATGACGATGGCGTGATAGCGGACGATGAGGTCTTTCTAGGTCAGGATACCCGGCCCGATAAACGACTCTCCGGCGGGATTAATATTCAGACCTTCTACAGCTTTAGCTCATCTGTGGTTATTCGCCCACGTTACAAGTATTTTACCGATGATTGGGGGGTCACCTCCCACCAAGTTGGCGGCAAATTAAGTATCGAACTGCTGGATTGGCTGACATTGACTCCGGGATATTTTTGGTACACTCAGACTGCGGCAGACTTCTTTGTCGATCCAGATTCCGCCGACCCTTCATTTGCGGCTACCGGTTATGCCACATCGGATCTGCGTCTGGGGGATTTCGATGCCAATGCCTATGAGCTTGGTGTCAGTGTAAAGGCGACTAAGCGACTGCGTCTTAATGCTTTGGCGGCCTACTATGACAGGAGTAATGGCTATGAGAGCCAGTGGTGGGTAGTTGGGGCAACCTATGAGTTCTAACCTTGTTTATGTTCATCGTTTCACCGCCATGACGGTTCCCTGTGAAGTTATCTTGTTCGCCGATGAAGCCGAGCCTCTGGCTCTGGCTATCGAAGACAATACCCGGCGACTGGAAGCTAAATATAACTTCCATGACAAGGACTCCTGGCTAAGTCGGCAGATTAATTCTCGTGGGAGTGATAGGGTGGAACTCGATCATGAAACATGGACTATTCTAAGGCTGGTACGTCAGTACTGCGAGGCTACCCAAGGCATCTTCGACATCACAATCGGTAGCCTTAAATACCTTAAGGCCTGCCAGCCAGACCTGAGCCGGGAGGAGTTATACCTCAGCATTGAGCCCTATATGGGGCTCAATTCCTGGTCACTTGAGGGAATGAATCTCAGTTTTACTCATTCTCAGACTCGGTTTGACTTAGGCGGGGTGATTAAGGAGTACAGCGTCGATCAAGCAGTGGATTTAGTGAAAGCCGCCGGCGTCACCGGGGCCTTGATTAATTTCGGCGGTGACATTCGCACCTTTGGTCAAAAGCTTGATGGCAATCCGTTTGTTGTGGCCGTGCTCAACCCTAAAGACACCCAAAAACCTTTCTTCTCTTTGCCCCTGAATAATCAGGCGCTCACCACTTCGGCTCATTATCAACGTCATTACCAATTCAGTGATGGCCAGACGTCACATATATTAGCCAAAGGCGGGGTACATCCTCAGGTGCTCTCATCCACAGTGGTCGCTGACACGGCATTAGAGGCGGGAATATACAGTACGGCACTAACCATAAAGCCGACTCTGGATGTCCCTGATTCGATTGGTTTTGCCTTTATCGACGACAAGTTAACCCTTCATCAAGACGCGGAGTTTATCCAATCATGAGACTGTTATTTATCATATCTTGCTTTATGGCCAGCATGTTCGCACAGGCGCAAACTCAAAAGGAGTTTCTGCCTGTGAAACAGGCTTTCCCCTACAGTCAAAGTGTGGTCGGAAATGAGTTGATCATAAGCTTCGATACCGTTCCCGGGTATTATCTCTACCAGAAGCGGTTGTCGTTCAAGTCCGCTTCACCCGAATTAACCTTAGGTGAGCCAATATTCTCTGTCACGGCGCAGCAGAAGCAAGACCCCTATTTTGGTGAGGTGGGTGTCTTTCGTCAGCCATTAAGGGTGCGGGTTCCCTTCGAGGGTGCGGGCAAAGTCAAGGTGCGCTTTCAGGGCTGCGCCGATGATGGTCTATGTTATATGCCCCAGACCAAGTCGGTAGAGTTACAGGCCTTGTGATATTGAGGCTTAAAATCAAGGTTTAGCCCCGTGACTTAGCCTGAGTCAGAGAGATAAAAACGCGGCCTATAGCCATGTTTTGCTTAAAGTTTACTATGACTGCTCTTATTGGATCGGGTTAGAAGAGCACTGTAATCTCCTGTGAGCAGTCATTACTGTCGGCATTACATACCTTAACCCTATGGCTTGTGCCTCCTTTGATACCTGTGTTGATATCATACTCGTAAGGGCTGGTAGTGAGTTCAGCTTCTACGTCCGAACCATATAGGTATGGTGAGTTCATATCATCGAGATAGATATCTATGAGGGGATAGGCAGCCCAGGTAATATCTATATGTTTTACCCCTCTCTGTTTACGTCCTGTAGCTGTTAAATTGAAATCACTCGCTGCCAGAGTCTTAGTCGCAATGCCTGTGGTGGACATACTTGAGTTACCGGCGCCATTAGAGGCATAGACTCTGTGATAGTAGTCGGTGTTGGCGGCGAGGCCTGTATCACTGTAGCCACTCGTGTCGGCAGCAACGGTACCAGCAGCTGCCCAGTCAATGTTATTCAGGGAGCGCTCTATGTGAAATGCCGATTCATCTGATGAATTATCAGTCCAGTTCAGAACTATTCGGCTAGATGAAACCGGACCAGTGACTATATTCGAAGGTGCATTGGGTTTAGTTTGACTTGCATCCGTTTCCGAACGGATATAGAGATTAGAAACTGTAATACTATCGAATGAGGTATTGTTTCCCGCAGTCTGATCGCTGTCTGTTACGCTTACTCTTACTTCTCCGCTGACACCTTGAGGCAGCATGGCGCTGTAATGGCCATTATCACTGTTTGAAAGTGTGGCAAAATTGGAGAAAGAGACTCCATTGTCGAGCGAGTAAGACAGTATTATTTGATCGTCGGGCAAGGTGGGTAAATCGGGGGGACTGGACATACTGGCATCCAGATGTAATTCCACTAAGTTGCCCGATGTGATGCTAAATAACCAAGTATGGGTCAGGTAGCTGAATCGGTTCTGCTTCTTACCGCCAGATTGGCGTTCCGTAATCGTCTGACTCGAGCCGCTATCGAGGGCCGAGTCTTGGTAGTTGCCGCTAACATTGCCTGCTGTGAATATCTCACCATAAGCAATTTGGTTGATAAAGGGAGGTGCATCCACGCTAATATTGATATTAACTGAATCACTGGCCCCTAAATTGTCGGTGACTGTAAGAGTTGCGGTATAGCCACCAGCGGCTGTATAAAGGTGTGTTGGCATCGCCTCCGTTGAGCTTGCGCCATCACCAAAGTCCCAATTGAAGCTGATACTGCTTTGGGGATCATCATCTTTTGAGCCTGTGCTATCAAATGTGACCTCCAATGCTGCCTGGCCCGTAAGTGGATCTCCTGCTATTACCGCAATTGGTGCTCGATTCAGGACTGACACTGCAATAGAGTTTTGGTCACTTAAGCCATCATTATCGGTGACTGTTAAGGTGGCAGTGTATTCCCCTGGGACTAGGTACTCATGAGTAGGATCATCGACAGGATTTGTGGTTGTGACTTCAGTCTCGTCACCGAAAAGCCAGTCATAACTCACAATGTCGCCATCGTCTGTTGAGCCTGTACTACTAAATGACACAGAGGTAGGTGCAAAAGTTGGTGAATAACTTATGGTGCCGATATTAGCCGTTGGTCCTTGAAGATTTGATGAGCTTTGAACCGTTGCCGAGATTATATATTGGCCTAAGCTGCCGTAATCGGGATAGCCCGTATCCAGAGGATCCCCCTTACCTACACCATCTATCATCAGGAAGTAGGTTCCGGCACTGGCGAAGCTGCCGCCCAGTGATGCCGATAGAATATTTGCGACATTGTCAGTTTGCAGTAAGGCTCCGCTGCTGTCATAGAGGCTGGCCTCTATGTCTAAATTTGGGCTAACATCGTCAGGATTGATTGAGATGCTGAAGCTACCTGCCGCCGCATCGAACTTAAACATATCTTGATCGCTACTGAGGTGGATAAGACCAAATGCATCGAGTTGGTTTGTTGCGCCATTATCTGTGACAGTCATGGATGTCACATCGTCGACGATACTCATGTCATCGACATGGTCATCAGATATCAAAGGGGCACCATAGTATTGAATGTCCGAGATATCATTTTGAGGCTGATTTGCCAGTGGATAGGTGTTCATACTCCACTGCACTAATTCTTGATAATAGCCCACCCCCATAATCGGTGCCCAGCCTGTTACGCCAGAGCCATGGCCTGTGTAATAACCGGTTCCGTCTGTTTGTCCATCATGGCTTAGCCCTAAGTTATGACCTGCTTCATGGGAGATAGCCTCACCAGCACCGACAACACTCGAGTTAAATACGAAGGCGGGTTTTAGGTAATTGGTATTGGATCCGTAATCATCGAATGCTCTGAGGTAGGCAAAGCCACCACAGCCACAGTTGGAAAAGGTGTTCTGAGTTATTACCACTCGAGTGCCGAACAGTTGATCGCCTGACGTTTCACGGGCTATAGGATCGGCAGCAAGGTCATCTGGGTCAGTGAGATCTTCTGTGGTGACATCGACATTAAAGGGGGCAAAGTCTTCGGCGACCTGTCGCCACATCAGGTAAATTCTATCGAGCTCGTCTTGTGTAAAGGTCTCGGGAACACCATAGGGGTTGTAAGGGGGTGACACAATAGGTGTGCCATAGGAGTTGTTCCAGGCTGTGCCTGTTGTAGTGTGGCCATCAAAATCTAACAATATGGTTCTGGGCGCTCCAGGCCTGCTATGTAACTTGAACGTTTGCTCTTGGTTAAGTGCTGTTTCTGGTGTAATCAAAGGCTCTGTCATGCTTTGTTGACTAGGCTCTTCGATCTCTACATAGAAAACTCGCCCTTGTTTATCTAGCCAGACACTCGTGTCCTGTCTGATCATCTTGGCAAATTGGGCGGGAGTTTTACCGTACCAAGCCGCCACTTCAGGAAGTTTAGTACCAAGTAGACCTATGGCATGTTCACCGTTAGCGGGTTCTGGAAGTGTTACAGAAGGGAAGACACGATGGGAGTTCGACGCATCTTGCGACTCAGATGTCGCGTTGGCTGCGGCCGCATCAAATCCTGATAGCCCCGTAGCAGATAAGAAAAAGCTTAACAGTGCAAGCTTAAAGAATCTATTTGAGTAATCCATTACCGTTCCTTTTTTAGCGTTCGATAGTTAATTTAAAGTGTAGCAGGGGATAAGGTGTTCGCACGCCAAAGCTAGATAGACTCTAGGCTTGCTAATGTTTTTAATTGTTTAAACTTGACCAAACGATTGTTAATTAAAAAACATATTTTCCCATTAGAGTGATGGTTACTCGAGCGTAAAACTGGTTTAATAGCCTTAAGTTTATGACTTTAGTAGGTCTGTATGTCTTTTTCGGTTCTAGATGTAGTCTCTTTTGTGTGTTTTTTCTTTTGCTGGGTGGGCTATACCACCTTTGCGCGCCGTAAGGCTAAAACCACTAACTGTATCGCCAGGTGCTTACATCAACATAGAATTCATTGGATGAATGAGCTGATGACTCGTGAAATTCGAGTCGGAGAGGCGGCCTTACTGGCGAACCTGGAACGTAACATCACTTTTTTCGCTTCTACAACAATGCTGGTACTCGCGGGGGTGCTCACCCTGTTTGCTCAAGTGGAGCGCTTAGAAGCTGTGATAACAACCATTCCTTATACCGCCACTCCGGTGCACTTGTTAATCCAAGTTAAATTGGCCTTATTGACCTTCATCTTCGTGATGGCTTTCTTTCAGTTTACCTGGTCTATGCGCCAATATGGCTTTCTTAATGTGATGGTGGGGGCGGCGCCTTTCGAGCCGAGCGGCTGTAATGAAAACCTTAAAAACTACGCAAAGCAGATGGCGATAGTGCAAGATCAGGCGGCGCACTCCTATAATTATGGCTTAAGAGCATACTATTTTTCGATGGCAGTCATGTGCTGGTTTTTCCATCCCGCTTTATTTATTTGCGCTAGCCTGTTCGTTGTTTACACTCTCTATCGCCGTGAGTTTAAATCTAAAGCTGTAATGGCGATTACTGCGGGTATGCAAGCGTTAGATATTGAAAAGGAGCAGGCGAGCAAACATTAGTCATGTACTATTTTATTCGTCCAAAAAGTGAGGCTTAGGCAACTTTATCCACTAAGTATTAACTTCTGTAGATGATTTTTAAACTATGTATTCTAATTTATTCCGGATCTATCCTCTTTCGAGCCCTATGTATTTATTTTGTTGTAAAGCTACATTGTGGTTCTCATATTTATTCGATTGTAAATCTATCTCACAAATCTGAGCTAAATTCCGTTGTTGGCTTACAGTTCTGGAATGTAATGTGACCTCAATATCGGTATTTTAGTTAACAAGCATTTACCATTCATTATCCTAATTTTTATGGTTGATGATTGTGATGTCAGGTTTCTCAGATCAGGTTAAAACAATAAAGAAGGGCCTAGATGTCCCTATTGCCGGAGAGCCCAGGCAAGAGATTGAAAATTTCTCCAGGTCATCTCATGTGGCCATTCTTGGCGAAGAGTACGTTGGCTTAAAACCTAGTATGTTGGTTGAAGTGGGTGCACAGGTTAAGAAAGGCCAGCCGCTGTTCGAAGATAAGAGAACACCTGGTGTGATATTTACCGCTCCCGCTAGTGGTGAGGTCGTGGCGATTCATCGTGGCGAGCGTCGTGTACTTCAGTCTGTGGTGATTAGATGTCACGGCTATGACAGCATCAGCTTCGAATCCTATGACGATCTTGCTCAAGTGAGTCGTGAACTTGTTCAAGCCAACTTAGTTAATAGTGGTTTATGGACAGCCCTGCGTACTCGCCCTTTTTCTCGGGTTCCAGAACTCGGTTCATCGCCTGCAGGCATATTCGTCACTGCTATGGATACCAATCCGTTAGCGGCAGAGCCACGTATTATCATTGCCGAACAAGAAAAAGCGTTTTTAACCGGTATGCAGGTGCTCACTCGCTTAACCGACAATAAGGTTTACCTGTGCCATGACGAAGGCGATAACCTGCCGGGTCATGATCTTCCTCGAGTCGAAACCAAGCGCTTTAGTGGAGTTCACCCTGCCGGATTAGTGGGTACTCACATTCACTTTACTCTGCCAGTGGGTATCGAACGACCTGTTTGGCATATTGGCTATCAGGACGTGATTGCCTACGGCAAGCTATTTCTGACCGGTGAGCTTTATACCGATCGTGTCGTATCTATTGCCGGCCCGGATGTGGTTAACCCTAGGCTTATCCGCATTCAACTCGGCGCCGAGCTTGTTGAAAGTATTAAGGATGAGTTAACACCAGGTTTTTCCCGGGTGGTTTCAGGCTCTGTACTCTCGGGTCACACAGCCTCAGGTCCACACAGCTACCTTGGCCGATTTCACAATCAAATCACCGCATTGACCGAAGATTCTGAGCATGAATTGCTGTCTTGGATCCGCGGTGGCTCGGATAAATTCTCTATCACTCGCGCGGTAACCTCACGTTTCAATCGTTCGAAGAAGCTATTCAATATGACCACCCACACTGGTGGCTCACAGCGCGCCATGATGGCATTTGGTCAGTTAGATCGCGTGATGCCCTTGGATGTGTTGCCTACCTTGTTGGTTCGCGACTTAGTGGTCCGTGATACCGATGAGGCGCAGGAGCTTGGCGCATTAGAGTTAGACGAAGAAGATTTAGCATTATGTACCTTTGTTTGTCCGGGAAAATACGATTTCGGTAAAGAGCTTCGTGCTTGTCTGGACATAATAGAGAGGGAAGGGTAAATGAGTAATAAAGACAAAAAGCCTGACGTTCAGGAAGACTACTACGCGCCGGGTCAGGCGATGAAGGGGTATCTTAGATCCTTAGTTATCGCAAACGGCCGCAGCACTAAAGGTAAGGTGCACGTTCGTGATGCCATCGATGTGAAACGTACCATGACCTTAGTGGGTCTTTGCTTAATGCCTGCTATTTTATTTGGCTTATACAACTTAGGACTTCAGGCACAAATCGCAATTGCATCTGGCTTGTCCACCCCGGATGTATGGCAACTCGCGCCTTTTGACCTTATTTTTGGTGGCCTCACCGAACAGACGGGTCTTATCGGCTTGTTTCTCTATGGCGCAAGCTTCTATATTCCAATCTATCTTACGGCGCTGCTAGTGAGTCTGCTTTGGGAGATGGTGTTCGCTAAGGTGCGTGGCCAAGAGCTGCACGAAGGCTTCTTCGTTACCGCCTTATTGTTTACCTTGATATTACCTGTATCAACGCCGCTATGGTTAATCGCCATGGGGATCACCTTCGGCGTTATTATCGCTAAAGAGCTCTTCGGCGGTATGGGATATAACTTCCTTAACCCGGCATTAGCGGGCTTAGCCTTTATCTTCTTTGCTTACCCGACTCAGATTGCTGAGCCTGCGCTTTTAGTCGCAGCCGATGGTTTCTCGGGAGCGACAGCGTTAGCCCAAGCCGCGGCGGGTAAGTTGAGCTTTGCCGATTATACCTGGTATCAAGCTTTCTCTGACCCTCAATGGTGGAACGCCTTCTTTGGTTTTACCCCAGGTGCAATCGGTGAAACCAGTACCTTGGCCTTGCTGTTAGGTGGTTGCTTACTGCTTGCCACGCGTTTAGCCGATTGGCGCATCGTTGCCGGCGTTATGCTTGGCATGATCTTAACCTCTGTCATGTTTAACCTTATCGGTTCAAGCAAGAATGATATGTTCGCTATGCCTTGGACTTGGCATCTTGTGACCGGTGGTTTTGCCATCGCCATGATGTTTATGGCCACGGATCCGGTGACGACCTCTTATACCCGTCAGGGCAAGCTGGCATACGGCATCTTGATTGGTTTTATGACTGTGCTCATTCGGGTGATGAACCTGAAAATGCCAGAGGGGATCATGCTAGCCATCTTATTCGCTAACTTGTGGTCGCCTCTGTTCGATTACATGGTTGCTCGCGCCAATATTAAGCGCAGAGCTAAGCGCACCGCTGCGCTATTAAGCAATGACAATTCGGGAGCTAAATCATAATGGCCTTGAAGAAAGATTCTGTGGTGGGAACCATGATTTTCATCATCACCCTCAGCCTCTTGTGCTCATTTATGATCACAGGAACCGCCGAGCTACTCAAAGAGCGCAAGCTGGTTAAGAAGCGTGATGAACTTAAGCGTTATGTACTGATGGCATCGGATGTGGATATCCAAGGCGATAAAGATTTCCGCGCCATCTTCGAAAAATCAGTAACGCCTTTGCTTATCGATATCGAATCTGGTGCCATCGAGCCAAAAGAGCGCGTCGAAGTGATGGATTTCGATGAGCGTATGGCGGCCATTAACCCTGAAACATCACATAAGCTAAAGAAAAAGATAGATAAAGCTAAGATTAAAACCCGTGCCGATCAAGTGCGAATTTTCCAAGTATTTGACGAAAATGGCAAGTTGGTGAGTCTTGTCTTACCTATTTATGGTAAAGGCCTGTGGTCGATTATCTATGGCTACGTTGCATTGAAACCCGACTTTAACACTATCGAGAATGTGGTGTTTTATGAACATGGTGAGACCCCAGGTATCGGTGACTTTCTTAACGAGACTGAGTGGACTGATAAGTTCCGCGGCAAGCAAATTTTCGACGCTAAGGGTAAGCCAGTATTGAAAATTGTTAAGGGCGGCGCAAAAGAGGGGGATATTCATGGTGTCGATGCCGTGAGCGGTGCAACCATGACGGGGCGTGGTGTACAGCGTTCGATTCAATTCTGGTTTGGTAGCGAAGGCTTTAAAGTCTTCTTAGACAAGCTAAAAGCTGCGGAGGTTTAAGATGAGTAAAAGTTTAGCTGCCACTCGGGAAGTGCTGTCTACTCCTATTTTCAAGAACAACCCGGTTGCCATGCAGGTGCTTGGGGTCTGTTCTGCGCTAGCGGTCAGTAATTCGATGCAAACGGCATTGGTGATGACCTTAGCCGTGACCTTCGTTCTGGTGTTCTCGAATCTGATCATCTCGACCATACGCAACCTTATCCCCAACAGCGTGCGCATCATCGCGCAGATGACGATTATCGCCTCATTGGTGATCATCGTCGACATGGTGCTGCAGGATATCGCCTATGAGTTGTCTCGCCAGCTATCTGTGTTTGTGGGTTTGATTATTACCAACTGTATCATCATGGGCCGCGCCGAAGCCTTCGCCATGAAGAATAAGCCGCCGATGGCCGTGGTCGATGCCTTAGGTAATGCCATGGGTTATGGCGTGATCTTACTCGGCGTGGCTTTTGTCAGAGAACTGATAGGCAGTGGCACTCTGTTTGGTCATGAGATTTTGAAAACGGTGGAAAATGGAGGCTGGTACCTAACGAACGAAATGTTCAAACTGCCACCGATTGCCTTCTTCCTGATCGGTTTGATGATCTGGGCTATCAATGTCATTCAGCGTAAGAGAGGGTAAGAGAAGGTTATGGAACACTATATAAATCTATTTGTTCAGGCGGCTCTTATCGACAATATGGCGCTGTCATTTTTCATGGGCATGTGTACCTTTCTCGCGGTCTCTAAGAAGGTATCCACCTCCTTCGGTCTAGGTATCGCGGTGATAGTCGTGATGATGCTTGCGGTACCCTTAAATCAGCTGATTTACGCCAACGTACTGGCTCCGGGAGCGCTGGCTTGGGCCGGATACCCTGAGATTGATTTGAGTTACCTGCAGCTGATCACCTTTATCGGTGTTATCGCGGCGTTAGTGCAGATCCTCGAGATGTTCTTAGATAAATACATCCCTAGCCTCTATGACTCGCTGGGGATCTTCCTGCCACTGTTAACCGTTAACTGTGCCATTTTTGCCGGGGTTATTTTTATGGCTAACCGGGATTACACCTTAGGTGAGTCCGTGGTGTTTGCCGCGGGTTCAGGTTTTGGTTGGGCCATGGCGATTGTGATGTTGGCAGGCCTGCGTGAACGAATGAAGTTTCATGCCATACCCGAAGGGCTTCAAGGTATAGGCATTACGTTTATCACCACAGGCTTGATGGCATTGGGCTTTATGGCGTTCGCAGGTATCTCAATTTAATTCAGTGAGCTAATCGTGTACTTGGATTAACGAAATTGAATTAACGAAATTGAACTAAGAGAAGGTAGATTCGATGGAAATGGCAATTGGTATCGGTATGTTTACCTTAGTGGTGAGTATGCTGGTGATGGTGATTCTATTCGCCAAGAGTAAACTGGTTTCAACCGGTGATGTAAGAATCGGCATCAATGATGACGAAGAAAAGAGCATCACAACGCCAGCCGGCGATAAGCTGCTTGGGGCATTGGCCAATAAGAATATCTTTATTCCATCCGCCTGTGGTGGCGGTGGAACCTGCGGTCAGTGTCGCGTAATCGTTAAGTCTGGCGGTGGGGATATCTTGCCGACAGAGCGCGACCATATTACCAAGAAAGAGGCTAAAACGGGTTGTCGTTTAGCCTGTCAGGTGGCGGTTAAAACCGATATGGAACTTGAAGTCGAAGAGGAGATTTTCGGTGTTAAGAAGTGGCAGTGTGAAGTTATCTCAAACGATAATAAAGCCACCTTCATTAAAGAGTTATTGCTGAAGATACCCGAAGGCGAAGACGTTAAATTTAAGGCGGGTGGTTATATTCAGGTAGAAGCGCCGGCTCATCAGGTCAACTACAGCGATTTCGATATTCCGGACGAGTATCGTGGTGACTGGGATAAGTATGACCTGTTCAAGCTGGTATCTAAAGTCGATGAAGATGTGCTGCGTGCTTACTCTATGGCGAATTACCCGGACGAGAAAGGCCGCATCATGCTCAACGTGCGTATTGCTACGCCGCCTTCAGACGGTGTGCCACCGGGCAAGATGTCATCTTACATCTTTAACCTTAAAGCCGGTGACATGGTAACGATATCCGGCCCCTTCGGTGAGTTCTTCGTTAAGGAGACCGATGCCGAGATGGTGTTTATTGGCGGTGGTGCAGGTATGGCGCCAATGCGCTCACACATCTTCAATCAGCTTAAGGGCGAGAAGACTAAACGTAAGATGAGCTTCTGGTACGGCGCACGATCTACCCGAGAAGTCTTCTATCAAGATGAATTTGACAAGCTAGCTGCCGAGAATGAAAACTTTGTCTGGCATGTAGCACTGTCCGATCCTCTCCCCGAAGATAACTGGGATGGCTACACCGGCTTTATCCACAATGTGATTTATGAGAACTATCTTAAAAATCACAAGGCCCCGGAAGATTGTGAGTTCTACATGTGTGGCCCTCCGATTATGAACACCTCTGTCATTAATATGCTGGAGAGCTTAGGCGTCGAAGAAGAAAACATCCTGCTAGATGACTTCGGTGATTAGACTTTCTGAGATTATGATTTTGAATCGGGTCAATTAAATGTGTGGCCCTACTGCAATAAATGAATACTTCGGTGATCAACATGTTGAAGAGTCTGGGCGTCGAAGAAGAAAACATCCTGCTAGATGACTTCGGTGATTAGACAGTTTGTTTTGTTTCTTAGATATTGATGAAGCGCAGCCTAAGGGCTGCGCTTTTAGTTTAAGGCTTATGACAAAGGCCAACGAAATGTGTGGCCCTACAGCCACACATGAACACTTCGGTGATCAACATGCTGGAAAGGGGGGGCAAATAATCTTAGAAGGCGGATTTCGCCTGTTATTGCTGGACTATATTCGATGAACCAGCGATAGAGTGTCGTACGATGCACCGATACCCATCGCTATAATAGCATGTCACTGAGGTTGGCATAACTCATGGGGGAGGGATCCATACCAACGAACAGACACCAGGCTCACCTCTGCAGCAAAAGTGTTTCCATTTAGATTCAGGGTTGCTCATAGTGTGACGACTCTAAGAAGTAAACTAGTATATTCACCAATACCATCTCTTTTTGCAACAACCCCGTATAAACTGTTGCGCTTCATGTGGCGGAGGGGCTTAATTCTTCCATATAGGTAACTTAAGGTGAAAATATGAAAAAAACATTCCTAACTACAGCATTGTTATTTAGTTCATCGGGAATTTGGTTCTGTCGCATCTTGAAGCTTCAGAAATGATCTACACAGGCGATACATAGGCCTGCCCGCAGTGATGCTAGGTTGGCATTTGTTTGGTGTATGAACTTTTCCTATGGCCTTCAGCTTCGCCAAAAAAGTTTACTTCAGCCAAAATCCTGATGGCCGTTCGATGGTATGGCTGCTTATATAATCGAGGTGCTGCAGGTAAAGTACCTGAATAATATTGTGGAACAGAGAGTCTTCGAGCGGTAAAATGGAAGATGCGTATCGCCCTTGGATTCAAATCGGTGGCAGGGGCTGAAGCCACGATAGCCGTGTCGAGTTATGGCAAATGCTCCGTAAAGGTCAGATGAAAGATGCTGATGAGATAATGCTATGGGAGCTATTCTTTAGCGGCGTAACCGTGCTTGGAGGAGACTGGGATCACTTCGTTTCTCAAAGATGCGACAGAATCGTTAATTAGCTTTTATCCCTTTATTGTAAAATAGCCCCCTGAGGTTTGAGTCGCTATTTATGAGTCAGAGCCAGTCCCGTTGATGATTATTAAAAGGATATATTAGATGAAAAAACTAGCTCTAGTTATGATGGCTTGTTTTGCCAGTAGTTGTTTTGCCAGTAGTATCAACACCACCAAAATTACCCGAGTGTTGGTGGGACCCGGCGTTGGAAAAAATGTGATGTTAACGATTAGTCCGCGACCTACTAATCTACCTGACTGCCAAACTAATCAAGGTTATAACTATGTATTTGATGGCACCACCGAGGTTGGTAAGATGACTCTGGGTGCCGTACTTACTGCGTATGCAGCCAAATCTAATGTTTGGTTGGGTGGTACAGGTAGCTGTAGTTTATATAACACCATTGAAAATCTTAAGCATATAGTGATCAAGTAAATCAGACACCAATTTTAATAGATACGGAGCACAAATGAAAAAAATAGTCATAATGTTTTCAATTTTATTTACAACGCTATCCGCAAATGCGACAGACTGGATTACAGTAAATGACATGAGCCTAATAAAATGGCAAATAACGCCAGGCGGTATGGTGTATTTTAGAAACCTTAATGAGTTCAATTCCCAAGCCCTTCCATGTTGTTATAATTATTATATTGATACAACAACACCCGGTGGTAAATCTTTGTGGAGTGTAGTTTTAACAAAGATGACTACATCAGAGAAACTAATCTTGGGAACGCCAAAAATAAATACCGCGGGACCTATAACCTATGCAGGTATATGGTAAATATAATCGGTTAGCCGGAGGTTTCTAACCTTCAGCCCCCCGTTCGTAATACGTGTAAGCAGGTGTCACTTTGAATTATACAGGGTAATAATGACTTAGAAATCAACGGTCAGATCAGTTTTTGTGATTTTGGTTTTTGAGACGTGTTTTTGAGATAAATAGAGTTACCTTTAACCTTTCGATAGTAAGTCGCTGAAAATATTCGCTTTTAAATTGTCGTCAATGATGCTCCCCTTCGTTATTAGGAAAGAGTGGGAACATGAATTACGAACGCGCGCCTTTTGGGCTCGAATCGCAACAAGTTTGCAGCCATTTATTGTGGCTGAAGCAATACATAATAAATTAGGGAAAGTAATGAAAAAGGTATTTATTTTTGCATTCGCGTATATATTCTCAAGCAATTCGTATGCGGAAATATTCGTTCATACTGACACGATCAATAGGCTTGGAGGGATCGAATCGCGTGAAAATGGCGATTATGTGGTTTTAAATGGCTTTACCTCAGCAGGTACATGTCCACTGTCTGGTGGCTTGGTAGTTGCGAGATTTCGCAGTGAAGGTGGAAATGGTCACAGTACTTTTTCTTTAGCACTGGCTGCAAAAATATCAAATAAAAAAGTCACAATAGCTGTCGATGACGCAGTAAAAAACGCAAATGGTTCTTGCTTTGTTCATTCAGTTACGATTACTGAATAGCGAATGCCCGCAAGTTAGTAAGTGCAGAAAAGACAAAAGACGGGACATATATGGTCACCTCGGGTTTAGCAAGGTCGGTGTCTATTTTTGTCTTAAATCCTCTAGTTTTCAATAGTTCATGGGGGGAGGGCAAGGGTACGGAAAGTTACTTTAAGAGGCTATCAATAGAGTTCACTGCAATGATATATGAATATTTAAGTGGATTTTCTTCCACATAAGTTATAAACATCCTTGTGATAGGTAGCTATAACAAGAGCTAGGTTTATAAAGGAAGAGCGCTTGCAACCCGTTACTGAGAAGGCACAGAAGCTTAGAGTAACTTTAGACTCCGTTGGACCTCAGACCCCGTCTAGAAAATTCCCAGATACTTTCTTTTGTTTTCAAAATCTAGACACACATGGTGCTGATTTGACCTAATCAATTTCGCAAAAATAAACCCGATAACAACACCATGTGCGATATTAAGTTACTACATCCCCCCGCCACATGAAATGCAACACTTTATACCTTATGCTGCCTGTCTTTTTGTTAACCGTCGATGTGAGGCTTGTTGTCTGAGTGTTTCAAATGTTGACATATCGCACTAAAAGGGTGTACTTTTTCCGCATCATGTGTTGTGGACGTATTTGTATGCGCTTAATTTCTCTTAGGTTTGTTACCGTTTTGTTGTCGCTGTGCTTGCTTTCTTGGTCTGTCGTTGCGACCTCGCTTCCGGGGGTCGGCACTCCAAATTTGACTGGCAACAAATCTGGCAATGAAATCAGGCTTGAATGGACATCTGTAAGTGGGATTGCCGGTGGTCGTAACATCGTATACAGCTTATTCGAGTCAACAAATAACTCTTCTTGGACTCAAATATATTCCAGTTCCCACAGTAGAAGAAGTTTAGTCTTATCAAGTAAAAGCCAATATTTGTATTTTTATAAGATTAAAGCTTGTCAGCAAACACTATGTAGTGGCTATAGTGCTAATGTTGAGTTACAAGATCTTAGTGCACCGATAACATCAGAGTCTTTTTCAATAGAACGGTTAGATTACAACGTCTACCAAGATACCAATGGACATTTGTATTTGGTTCGTCCTCCAAAGTTTGTGCCTATAGCAGGTGAAATATTTATCCCACTGTTTATTCCTGACCAAGGTAGTGTCATAAAATTATCCCGTAATGGCAGTTCTTGGGACCTATCAACCTTAACTTATGCACAGTTTACTGCATCTAATGCGACAGAAATAAAGCAAGGGGCGGTTAGGTATCAAAATATCAACGGAACATCCGATGCAGAGTTAGTTATTTCATTGGATGGGAAGTTTGAAAATAGCATTGTTATTACCGATATTGGTAGCACAACTCATGAGGTCAATGAGCTGAACGTTCAACTTGAGCAGTGGTTACAAACAACCGATGCTGAGGTACCCAATGCCACAGGCAGTAATGCTGCACCTTCTCAATTAGTTAATTTAGATGCTGCAGTACTCAAGGGGCAAGCTTCTGTCTCTGGTGGCCAAGCGAGCTATCAAATTCCTATTGACTTACCCCCGGGCGCGCGGGTATTCAGCCTAAGGTTTCTCTGAGTTATAGCTCACAAAGTGGTAACGGCATAGTCGGTGTTGGTTGGTCACTCAATACCGGCTCAGCGATAAGCCGTTGCGGGGCGACCCATGCCCAAGATGGTTTCACCCGTGCAGTGACCTTTAATGCCGATACCGACAGGCTTTGTTTGAATGGGCAGCGGCTCATCACCTCTGGCAGCTATGGCACCAGCGGCACTGAGTACCGCACCGAGATGGACAGCTTTGTTAAAGTTATGCAATCGGGTGCAATTAATGGCGCTTCAACGCATTTTACGGTCTATCGTCCCGATGGTTCAACAGCCACTTATGGGGCTAACGGCAATAGTCGTTTCAATCCTGAGGGGTTAACAACAACGTTAAGTTGGAAGGTGACTCAAGAATCCTACTCTGATGGAATGAATACCATTGATTATCGTTACTTTAATCCTGAAGCTGGTGAGCATCTACTTGAAAGTATTTACTACACGGGGACGAATTCAAATCTCGGAGATAGACAAGTTAAGTTCATCTATGAAGCGCGTCTTGATAAGCGTAATGCCTATATCCAAGGTGGACGATTAAAAACGACACAACGATTAACATCGATAGAAACGTATTTCGGCTCTGAAAATTGGGTATCACGATATCAGCTTGGCTTTAAACAAAGCCAGATAAGCAAGAAAACCTTGCTAGATTCTGTGCAGCATTGTGGTCAATTCAATGGGGAGTCACAGTGTCGTCAGATGACGCATTTTTCGTGGGAAGATACCCCCATTACCATCACAAGCGAGCCACTTAAATTGGATGGCAAGCACATCTTTGATGGCGTCGTTAAAGCCTATGAATTGACCCCCGTCGCGGATGCCAATGGTGATGGAGTACTTGATTTTCCTACGTACTATTCAGATGCCGAACAAAGAGAAACAGGGCAGCATGAATACGGCTATAAAGATGTTTGCTACTATAAAGCCGTTACAGGCAAGAAAACATGCTCAGTGGCTGATATTGATGGAGATGGTAGAACTGACATTGTTAAGCCCGTTAATAATAACGTCGCTATTCGATTTTCTGCTAACAATTCAGATAGCTTCATAGAAACCAATATCTCTTATGACCATCGAAAGCTTAAAAACCCGGATGTCATAGAAAATATGTCCGATTTTAATGGCGATGGCCTGCCTGATTTGCTCATGCGAAGAGCAAGGAATGGCACCATTAAGTGGGAGCTTTTTGTCCACACAGGCTCATCGACTCACCCCTATCAAACCAGTATCGTCATCACCTCGACGAGAGAGGATGCTGAACAAACAGATATGAGCTTAAATGCGGTGGGTGATATTGATGGCAATGGGTTACCTGATTTAGCACTTTTTAGTAATCGAAGTGTTTTTGGGGCTGTGCCAGTAAAAGGCTTGAAACAATTCATGCTAAACCAAAGCATGGGTAATAATATTGTTTTTGAAAGTAAAGACGCCCCTAGCTTCGGCTTTTTTGAAAACCCTGGCCATATAGTAACAGATTTCTTTTTCTTCAATTATATGACCGACATGAACGGGGATGGACTGACCGATATTATCGCGTGGCAACAAATTGAGGGGGGCAAAATAAAACTGGGGTATATGCTAAATACCGGGAACGCAGATTTTACTTCATGGCAAGCATTCACGGGCAATGTCTCATTAAAGCAACGCTCTTTTGTTATAAAAGCATTTTCTGAGGAGCCTTTCGATGTTACCTATCCCATGCATTTTGACAGTTTCCATTCACAAGATATTGATGGCGATGGTATCAATGAAATTCTTCTGCCAAACAAAAGATTAATTACAGGCTGCGCAAGCATTGTGGTACCCATTAACTATCAGTGGAATACCAAAACATTCTGCGGTGATGGTTTATATCAGGATTTCGCTACATCAACCCAGGCTAATTTCCCAACAGCACCGATTGACTCACGCAGTCTTGATGAATCCATTTATCAATATGACGCTATTAAATTCACCAGAAATAGCGATGGAAGCTACGGCCTAACTCAAGAACCAACACAATATAAAGGGAGTGCATATCAAGCCACATTTACCGATGCGTTTGGCGATGGGTTAGTTGATATGATAACAGCATATGGCCCTCGGATAGTTCAAGGTCAACACAATCGAACCTGGATAGATGAGCCCGCCTCAAGTCTGTGGGGGGCCGATTACGGTGGCTATATCAGTCGGAATTATGGCTCAGGCACAGGCATAACCCCTAGCGATTACCAACCGGTTGATTATTTAGCGTCTGTCACTGACGGCTTAGGTAACACCAGCCAGTGGCGTTACCGCCCGCTCTCTACGGGCGAAGCCAGTGCAGGCCAAACAAAAATGTACCATACCGACCATGATTATGTCGGTGATGGCTATATTCACTTTGGCTCCAGCATGTACGTGGTGCAATCGTTTGAGCAAAGCAATGGCATCGGTGGAGTCAATGAAACCGAGTACGCCTACAAAGGCGCCATGTATAATCTGCAAGGCAGGGGCTTCACTGGGTTTAGAGAAGTGGTTGAAAAAGATGTCAGTCGCAATAAAGTGACCATGAGTGTCTTCAGGCAAAAATTCCCCTTTGTTAGCTTGCTTGAATCACAAACGGTGAGTGTCAATGGCATCACAGTGGCAACGACCACACAAAGCTGGACTGACAACCCGCAGCACACGATTACCGGCGTGTATCACAACATCAATACCCGCACTATCACCAACAGCTACGGGTTAAGTGGGTCCAGTGAGCGGCGCAGCGCGGTTGAGCAAACCATTGCTCCGAGTGCTGTTGATGAGTTTGGCAATATTAGTAAGCGCACTCAAACGGTCACCGATTATATTGATGGTGGCGCCAATAGCTACCAAACCGTGGTCGATACCGTGTTCACGCCAGACACAGATAACTGGTTTTTATCAAAATTTAATGCGGTGATGACGACCAATACCGTCGAAAATCGTGATTGGGCGAACGACCCAGCAGTGAGTGCTGATATCGCTCAAGTGGCAACGCAAACGATTGAGTCTTGGGACGAGGTTCATCACAAACCTACCCGCATTGTTTACACTGCATCGGGCAGTGCTTGCAGCCGTAGTGACGTTATGGTGCTTAATGATTATGGCTTGCCTTTATCATCCACGGTAACCGGACAGTCTAGTACTTGCAGCCACCTTTCAGCTCGAACAACGTCATTTAATTACACTAAAAATGGGTCCAGTGTTGCGGATGATGGTTACCTCCCTTACCAAGTGACTAACGCCAAAGGTCATATCACTAAAACTGAATATAATATGGGTTTAGGTGTCCCCACCAAAGTGACGGCGCCGAACAGTATGATTACCCAAACTCAGTACGATGCCATAGGGCGACCGGTTGAGGTAAGCCAAACGGGGAGCCCTATTCGATATCTGAGGTACTTAGTCGCGTCCAATGGCAACAATCGTCCGGCTTATGCTCAATTGATGACACGTACCACCTCTGCAGGCATGCCGACAAAAGAAGTTTACCTCGATAGCTTAGGTCGCTTCTTACTCAGTGTCACTCAAGCATTTGATGGTAGTCGCTATCAGTATCTGGACAAAAAATATGACAGCTTTGGGCATCTGACTCATGAGTCTTTGCCCTATTACGATGGTGACACCGCTGAATATACTCAGTTCAGTGGTTTCGATGCTTTCGATAGACCAACGACTCGACGTCTGCCAAATGGTGAGTCAGGTGGATTAATGTCTACCTATGACTATACCGGTTTGAAAACCGATATCACGGTTGATGGTCGCACCATGTCGCGCACCTACGGCATGCAAGGCTTACTCTATGAAACCGTCGATGCAGCAGGCGGCAGTAGTCGCTTTGCCTATGATGGTGGGGGGCGTCCTCTGGTCATTGAGGATGCGAACCATAACAAAATAGTGGCCAGCTATAATGGCTTTGGTCATAAGACTCAGGTGGTTGGCCCCAACCAAGGCACTACCACCTTCGGTTATAACACCTTAGGCGAACTGGACAGGCAAACCGATGCCAATGGTGTGGTGCAACGCTATGTGTTCGATACTTTGGGGCGCATAACCAGCCAAACGACTGCAGGCGGTAATGCTCCAGGTACGGCTTCCTACACCTGGGATACCCTCAAGCAAGGGCTATTGACGTCAGAAACTGCAAATGGCATCAGCCGAAGTTACGCTTATAACAGTCACCTGCAATTAGATTCGAGCTCGGTCAGAGTCGCCACGAGTGTCGGTGGAGATGGTGTCACTCGTACTGTCAGTCATCAATACGACAGCTTTTATGGTCGGCCTAAGGCGTTGACTTACCCCAATGGGTTAACGCTGGAGTACCGCTATAACGAGTCTGGTTACCTGAACCAGACGCGTAATGCGGCTTCGGGTTATATCTATCGCACCGTCACCGACATGGACGCCGCAGGCCACCTAACGGGCAGTCAGATGGCCAATGTTCTACTAGAGCAAACCAGCAGCTATAACAGTGAAGGCACCATGGCCAGCACTCAGGTGAGCAGTAGCTTGGGCCTGCTGCATAATCATTATTATGAGCGTTACGATAGCTTTATGAACCTCACGGCTGAACGCAATGCCGTCACAGGATTAGAAAAGCGTTATGTGTATGACAATCTGAACCGTCTAAAACAGTACAACTTTAGCAATGGGGGTTTTGCTATCTACGATAACAGTACCCCGTTCGCCGCTACCGTCGATTATGGCTATGATGCGGTGGGTAACTTGCTGAAAAAGTCCGATTATAGTGTTAACACGGCTAACGCCTATGAGTATGGCGCGTGTAATGGGCCAAACCGCGTGTGCGCCATCACTAAGCAAGTCAATAATCAGCGCGTCACCTTTAGCTATGACAGTCGGGGTAATCTGCTTGTTGGTGACGGGTTAACCATGACCTATAACGCACTGGATAAACCCTTGACCATCAATGGACGTGGGCCGGGCAACAACACCCGCACGGCGTTTGTCTATGGCAGCGATAATATGCGCGCACTGCAAACCCGAACCGTGAGTGGCAAAACCACTAAGACTCACTATGTCGATAAGTTGTTTGAATCGGACAGCGACGGCAGTTGGCGAGCCTACATTGATGATGTCGCCGTGCTCAGTTACACCCCGGAAAAGAGCCATCAGCTGCTGTATACCCTGCGAGACAGATTAGGCAGTGCCACGACGATGGTGGACCACAATGGTAATATCATTAGTCAGCGCTATTTCGACCCCTTCGGGCGTACGGCTACGGCGAGTGTGGCGGGTAGCTTAGGCGATTTGCTTGATACTAACCGTAACCGCCGTGGTTTCACCGACCATGAGCACTTGAACGAGCAGCAGCTTATTCATATGAACGGTCGGGTGTACGATTACAACATGGGTCGCTTTATGTCGGTGGATCCGTTTATTCAGAGCCCGACATCGACGCAAAGTGTTAATCCGTATTCGTATATTATGAATAACCCGATGGCAGGGACAGACCCAACAGGGTATGCGTCAGATGATGTCATGACCGGCTCCAGACTCAAAGGCGTAGATACTGGAGCGCATGGTGCAGCCTTTGGGGCAAGAGTCCGAATGGACAATAGGCAGGCTGACTCTGGCGCTAATAAATCGCAAACTGCTCAGCAAGCTGATGTTAAGGTTGATAAGATTGGGGGGCTGGGCAACAATGCTCAACAAGGCTACGGCAATGATGCTAGCTTTGCTAAAGGTTATAGTTCTATTAAAGGTGACATGAGCTATGCCATATCATGGTCGGGACCAGGGCAAGCCGTTGATAGCATACATTCAGGTATCGATGCTTTTGAGGCTGGCTATGAGGAGTACCAAAAAACAGGCAACCTCACAAGTGCGGCGTTCATAGCTGGGAAAGCAGGGATTCAATCTTTAGCTGAGCGTAAGTTAAAGTTAGGTAGGGCGCCTGATGTTACAAAGAAACAAACTATCGTTGAGCGTGGAGAGGAATTAGCGTTAAGAAATGGAAATAAAAATAGTGTGACGATTAAAACTACTGAAGGTCAAATTCGAGTAGATCTAAGAGGTAAAGCACACTCTTCAAAGGAACTTGGTAATGTTTCTGTGCCAACCCCCCATGCTCAAGCATATAAGAATAATGTAATACCTAAAGGTCCTAGAAAGGGTCAAGTTGGCAGTATCACAAAAGATGGAGATGTTATTCCTGGTGATGCAAGAATGCTGAGGATGGTTGACCGATATTTAAAATCAAAAGGGCAATAGAATGTTATTGGAAAATTTTAAAATTGTAGACTCTATCGCTATTGAATTTACTGGAACATTTTTGGACTTACATTCAAATTTTGATTTTGTGAAGTTAGCATACAATATTGAAGAGCGAACTGTAGAACTCGATTGGAAAAAATGTTCCGGGGAATGGGCTAAACTAGAACAATACAAAAAGCTGAAACTAGTATTTAAGTCAGTTGATATTTTTAGGGTTAATCCAAGAGACAGTGAAAAGCCATTCTCTGAAGATGACTGCCTCAGTTATATTGGCTACTTACATCCTGATGATTTGAATCTTATGGAAGGATTCTTACCTTCTGAGCAATCTGAGGACAATTATCATATGGTATTAGGATTCGAGAGTGGATTGGTTCTTAAAATATATTCAGAGTTGGTTTTACTAGTGGCGGTAAATGATGCCACCCACAATTAATGGCACATGTTGAACGTCTTACTAAGCTTTAGTTATTACTTCAGTAAGAGGTTTCGTGACGCTTAATTTTAGTGTCTCGCGACCTGTACGGAAGAGGATCGTTGAACGGACAGTTAAACAGTACCTACTGATCACCGCGAAATGGGCGATGAAGTTGTCTCATATGAGTGGTACGATAACAATCTCTTTTGTGGCCCCCTAACCGTACATATTTATGACTGAAATACGGATTGGTTATGCTCGTTGCTCTACCGATAAACAAGATCTGACAGCCCTACAAGACACGCGTTCGTAATACATGATGAGATGGTATCCTCCTCCCTAATCGGCATTGGCTGCAAAACAAAATACCAGTCGAACCAGGAACAATTATCAGACTTTTCCGAGCAAATATGTTTACACTCTGTGTATAAAATATGGAGGGTAACTTCAATGACATTGTCAAATTTAGAGAGGGGGGTAATGTTGAAAACGAGTGTAATGACCAGAGTTTTTTCTTTATTCCTGCTCGTCTTCGCTCTGTTTTCTTGCATCCCAGCGTTAGCCGAGATAAGGCATATCAGCATAAATGATGTTAGCTCAGTTGACACTAATATGGAGGTATGCTTATTTCTGGTGTATGGGCTAAGAGGATAGAAATAACCAAGACACCCAAGATTGTCTGATGAAGATCCCTTGACTAAGCTTACGTGAGAGCTGTTGAGGGGATTTGTTATGCCGACACCAAGAAAATCATTAGTAAGTTTGGAGGATACATTATTCTACCACTGCATATCTCGTTGTGTTAGAAAGGCTTTTTTGTGTGGAGTCGATAATTATACAGGTCAATCCTATGAGCATAGACGGGATTGGGTTGAAAGTCGCCTACTGGAACTTTCATCTGTGTTTGCCATTGATATTTGTGCTTATGTAGTCATGAGTAATCATTTACATCTCGTGTTACGTATTGATGTGGAGTTAGCTAAGCATTGGTCAGATGTAGAGGTGGTCACCCAATGGCAAAAGCTGTTTAAAGGGGATAGCCTAAATCATGATTTTGTTAAAGGTGAACCACTTGAATCCTATCAACAAAACATTATCAATAAACGAGTAAAAGAGTACCGCTTAAGGCTGATGGACATCTCTTGGTTTATGCGGGCACTCAACGAACCTATCGCTCGTAGAGCTAATGCAGAGGACAAGTGTAAAGGCCGTTTCTGGGAGGGAAGGTTTAAGTCCCAGGCTCTGCTTGATGAAGCAGCAGTACTTGCCTGTATGGCCTATGTAGATTTGAATCCTATCCGTGCCAAGATGGCCGCTACACCGGAAACCTCAGACTTCACTAGTATTCAAAAACGCATCCAAGCTGCCATGAAAGGTGAGCAGCCAACATCACTGCTGCCCTTTGTTGGTAATGAGAGCAAAGGCATAGCTAAAGGAGTCATGTTCAGTGCTAAAGATTATCTGCAACTTGTTGATGATACTGGACGAATAGTCAGAGCTGACAAGCGAGGGTATATGAGTCAAGAGTCGGCTACTATTTTAAATAGACTTAATATCCCGCAAGAAAACTGGATAAAACTGGCCACAGAGTTTACCAATATTTTCAAAGGGCCCGTGGGTAACACTCAAGAGTTAACGGCCTATTGTGAACATCTTGAGCGCAAGCGCCGGCAAGGTGCAGCCAACTGTCATCGATGGCTAGATAGCGCTTAATTAAGACCCAAGATATCCAGTTAAAAGTCATCTTTCAAACATAAGCAAACCCTTGCTTGGGGTCATGATGTTTGATTTTCAAGGAAATGATTGTAATTTAACTCATGATGGAATGTTTGAGTATCGTTTGGTGTGTAAGTGGGCGGCTTGATAAATCGAGGAGTTTATCTGGTTGTGTTCGGTACTGGTAATCTTCCTTAGAATAAAATGGATGTCTTGGTTATATTTATCTTTCAGATTTCTGAATCAGGCTTTGGCTGCCTGACGAAAAGTTCGGCCGTCTGATGAAAAGTAGAGGTTTAATGTTTACACAATTTAAAATCGATTGGATGTCTAACATCCGCGGCGACCTGCTGTCTGGCATTGTCGTTGCACTTGCGCTTATTCCCGAAGCTATCGCCTTCTCTCTTATTGCCGGAGTTGACCCTAAGGTCGGTCTGTACGCCTCTTTCTGCATCTGCGTTATCGTTGCCTTTAGCGGCGCCAGGGCTGGCATGATATCCGGTGCAACCGGGGCGATGGCTTTGCTGATGGTGACTCTGGTCAGAGACCATGGTCTAGAGTATCTGTTAGCCGCTTCATTACTCACAGGGATCATTCAGATAGTCATAGGCTATCTGAAATTGGCAGACTTGATGCGGCTAGTGTCCCGCTCTGTGATCACCGGGTTTGTGAATGCGCTGGCGATACTCATTCTTCTGGCGCAACTCCCGGAGCTGACCCATGTCAGTTGGCATGTTTATGCCATGACGGCTCTGGGATTAGCGATAATCTATCTGTTTCCTATGATCCCCAAAATTGGCAAGCAGATCCCATCACCTCTGGTGTGTATCGTGCTGTTGACCATGATTGTCATCTATACCGGGATGGATATCCGCACTGTGGGTGATATGGGGAGTTTGCCGGACTCATTGCCTGTGTTCCTCTGGCCGGATGTACCTGTGACACTCGAGACTCTATGGATCATCTTGCCTTACTCCTTACTCCTTACTCCTTAGCATTAGCCGTTGTTGGGTTACTCGAGTCTATGATGACGGCGAGTATTGTCGATGACTTGACCGACACCTATAGCAACAAGAGCCGTGAGTGTAAGGGTCAAGGTATTGCGAATATTGGTGCTTCCCTGATGGGGGGAATGGCGGGATGTGCCATGATTGGTCAGTCGATTATCAACATCAAGTCTGGTGGACTGGGTAGGCTTTCTAGCCTGGCGGCAGGAATATTCTTGCTGTTCATGGTGTTGTTTCTAGACGCATGGCTGAAGTTAATCCCCATGGCGGCCCTAGTGGCTGTGATGATCATGGTGGCTATTAGCACTTTCTCCTGGCAGTCGCTTGCCGATCTTAAACATCATCCTCTATCGACCAATTTAGTTATGATTTCAACTATGGTCGTGGTGGTGATGACGCACAATCTGGCTATCGGTGTGTTAGTCGGAGTCGTGCTGGCATCCTTATTCTATGCCAATAAGAGTCGCAGCATATTAGCTGTCAGGGATGAGGTGGTTATTGAGGACGAGCATGTTACTCACAGGGTACATGGTCAGATCTTCTTTGCCTCGGCTGATCACTTTATCGGGCTATTTGAATTTAAGAAGCTGGCGGATGCCATTACCTTAGATCTGTCCGATGCACATTTCTGGGATATTACAGCGGTTGCGGCATTAGATAAGGTCATATTGAAATTTAGAAAGCTGGGCGTCGATGTGAACGTAATAGGCATGAATGATCCCAGCGAAAAGCTGATCAGTAAGTTTGCTATTTATGATAAGCCTGAACGACAAGCTAGCGTGTCTGTGGGCCACTAATTGTGATTTTCCGGTTCCGGTTTAACCTGATTGACTCGAAGATAAGATAAGCTGGTTTAACCCATTTTTTAGTCATAAAAAACCGCCCACTATGGCGGTTTTCACTTATCTCTGAATAAAGAGTGGCACTGAATAAAGCGCTTATTCTTGTGCTTTCAAAGTGAGCTAATTACAGCTCAGCTTCAATCCATACCAAACGGTGATCGGAAGAGATATCCTTGCCGTTGCCCCATTTTCCAACACGCTCATCATTCATAAGCATGTAGCCGTCTTCGAAACTTGCAGGCCAAAATACGCCTGAGTCTGTGATGTTAAGATCGTTTGACGGAATAGCATGGTCGACACGTAGACCGAAGGTACTGGTGATGCGATCTGGGTAGGTGCTATCGCCACAACCACCAAGTGCTACACATTCAGTAGACCCTAGGCTGTTAGGCGCGTAAACACCATCGGTTGCCAGTACGTTTACACGTTCATGATGCATTAGGTTTTGAATTGAATCGAGGAAGCCATCACCATTTTCTGGATCGGCGTTAAGATCGCCCATAACGACGAAAGAAGCATCTAGCCCTAGGCCGCCTTTGACACCGGCATCATCATAGATGTAGTCGGCATTTGATGCATAGTCACTCCAGAATTTAATCTCTGCACGGTTAAGCATCTTGTTGTTCTGTGTGAGCGTATCAAAAACGGGTGGCGTCGGGTGAGAGAGTAGTAAGTGAACCACTTTTTCACCATCGGCAGTAGGGATTAGGATAGGCGCATCCACATGGTTTTTAGAAGACAATGGCTTTTCGGCCCAAGCTTCTGCTGTATACCATTCATCGCCACACTTCATGCCTTCTGGAATTGGATTGTTTTCATCTTCACAGTTAGTGATTGTTGGGTTAGTTTCACCCGGCATGTCTTTCCACTTGAAGGTTTGGAAAGTGCGGATGTTATCAGTATCGATTGGGTACTGAGACAGTAAGCCAAAGGCATATTGGCCGTGGTAGAAACCGAAGCCCCAAGCATCGCCTGGTAGTGCTACAGTTCCGTTTCGGTCTAGATCGAATTCGCTGAGCAGACCTGTGTTGGTTGAGAAGTTCTCGAAATAAGCGAATTGAATCGGTTCGAGCATCTTCTTATCATCAGAAGTGGTCCCTAGACCATTTTGTGGTACCGCTAAGTAGTTTAAGCGAAAACCTTTAATAGCGTCTTGATTCTCACCCATGCCATCGTTGTTAAATTCGCCCATCATCAATACTGCCGGACGTTCAGTCTGGATTATAGCTGCGACGTTACGGATCTGAATGACTTTTTCTGCCACTTTAAGTTCGTCTTCAGTTAAGGTTTCATCGAACCACTTCTCCATTAAGGCTTCTTGCTCAGGAGTGGTTAAAGCCATCTCTGCAGCAAGTTGTTCGAAGCTGCTGCGATCGAATGATAAGTTATAAGTACCGAAGCGAACATTAGTGCTATCTGGTGTAGGTTCAACGGGGTTGTTGATAATTGTTTCGTCATTACATCCTGATAATAACGCAATCGAGATCGCAGCCGCAGCTGCAGTTTTTAGAAAATTCATATTTTGTGACCCATCAATAATTATTATGTTGAGCTCATTTATTTGAGCTTCGATAGGATTCTATACAGGTGTCCATTAACTGGATATGAAACAGATCAAAAAATGAGTTCAATCGCACTGTTTTTATGCGTATGTTGCGCTTGTTGGCTGATTAAGTATCTAAGTTGTGATGTTGGACCTTGCGCTTGAACGATTAGGAGAGGGATCTTTGTAACAGGTATTGAGACTTGTAAGATTAATTACTACACTGGACGGCTACTTTACTTCTAACTCGTTCTGGGCCTTAAGATGATCATTAAGCCAATTGCCACCAATGTTATTACCGGTTTTCTAGGAGTTGGCAAGACCACGCTAATCAAGCGTCTGTTAGCCGATAAGCCAGTGAATGAGAAATGGGCCGTGCTAGTCAATGAATTTGGTGAAGTGGGCATAGATGCCGCTTTGCTGGGCGGGAGCGGTGAGACTGTGGAAATTCGTGAAGTAGCTGGTGGCTGCATGTGCTGCGCAGCAGGTGTGCCTATGCAGGTTGCCATCAATCAGCTTATCGCTAAGGCAAAGCCAGATAGACTGCTGATAGAACCGACGGGGTTGGGCCATCCAAGGGAAGTGCTTAAGGTGCTCAGTGAGCCTCACTATCAGAATGTGATTAAATTAAAGTCCACCCTGTGTCTGGTCGACGCCAGAAAAGTCACCGATGCACGTTATCGGGAACATGATATTTTCAATCAGCAGCTCGAGGTCGCGGATATCATATTGGCGACTAAGGCCGACCTCTATACCCGAGATAGTTTGGCTGATCTTAAAGATTATCTGCAGCAGAAAAGCCTGCTAGGGCCGAAGTTTAACAAGGCCAGCAGCTTACTCACTGTCAGCATGGCTGGGGTTGATTCTGCGGCATTGCCTCACGAGTTAATGACCCTGTTAAATGAACCTGCGGTCATACCTGCAGCAAAACCCAGTAAGCCAGTATCCTTGTTAACTCCTAAAACCAGTGTGTTTGAGCTCGATTATAATGCCGGTGTATTGGAGTTTGACGAACGTGGCATTGTGTCTAAATCAAATGTGGGCGAGGGAGCTTATAGTTGTGGCTGGGTATTTGACCCAAGTTATGAATTTAACTTCGATGAGCTTCTGGTTTGGGTGAAAAGTTTAGATGTATTACGCTTTAAAGCCGTAGTTATTACCGACGAGGGCATTGCCGGAATTAATCTGGTTGATGGTGAGATGACGATTACCGAGCTAGATGATGTGATGGACTCCCGACTCGAGCTTATCAGTTTGTCGCAGATAAATGCTAAGGTGATAGAAGCTGAACTGATTAGCTTGTCTCGCCAGCTTAGCTTTTAGTGCCATACACGTTTTATCTTTATTGGTTAAACTTTGTAAATCTAAAGTTGTAATTGCTGGAGTCATGGTGGTGTTTCAGTTAGGGTGATGTAACAGAGACCTCTGGTCTCGTTATTATTCACTTTGTATAAATATGGATATTTATGATGTCACCTATTCATCTTCTAGCTAAACCTAAGCTTTTAGGCCTTACTCTTTTAATCGCTGCCCCAAGTTTTTTGCTTTCAGCCACTGAGTCTACCCCGGTGCTTGGCTTAAAGTCTGCCTCAGATATTAGCCCAGTGTCTGATGTGGCAGTAACCTTCAATGATAGTTACAAGGCGTATAAGCATGCTGTGACAGACAATGATGCTGCTGCAATGCTCCAGTATTCGGCCGAGTCATATGAATTGGGCCAACAAGAGTTCGGTGATAAGAGCTTAGATACTGCCAATCTGGCGTTAAATTATGCGACGGCCTTACAACACAAAGATAAGAGTCTAGACAGGAAGTCTAAAAATGAACGTGCAGAGAAGGCTCATCAGCTTTACCTGATTGCCCTAAGTATTTACGAAACTGAGTTTGGAGAGGACTCTTTAGAGACTATCGATCCTTTACTTGGTGCTGCGCAGACAAGCTCAGATGCAAGAAAAGCCAAATCTCAATATCATCATGCGGTAGGGATAGCCGAAGACAGTGAACGTCCACTACTGTTAGCCAGTGTGCAAATGAGTGCCTTTAATGGGCTAAAAAACTCTGAATACTATGATCGTAGAGTGCGCGATTATGCGCTTGATGCCTTCGAGATTTACCAGGAAAAGTTGCCACAAGATGCTTTGAAAAGAGTGGAGGCGACTTACACTGCTGGCATGATTTGGTTTGCAGAGAGGAGAGAGAGTAAAGCCATTCCACTTTTTGAAGAGGTGATAACCCAGTTCTCAAAACTGAATTACAGCCATCCCTATGAACTGGCGTCACATGCTCGTCTAGTTGAGCTATACGAAAAAGAGGGGGATAGTGAATCTTCAACAAAGCACTGCATCGCAATAGGCAGTATGCGCCCTTGGCAGGAAAATCAAGAGCAAACTCCCCTGTATCGTATCAATCCAAAGTATCCCATGTCAGCAGCTAGCACTGGAAAAGAGGGCTGGGTACAAGTTGCTTTTACTGTCAATGAGTCTGGTTTTGTGACAGATCCCAAAGTGGTTAATTCTAAGGGAAGTTCAGGGTTTGAACGAGCATCCCTAAAGGCGTTGGAAAAGTGGCGCTATGCACCCAAATTTGTTGATGGGAAACCTGTTGCTGCAGACAGCCTGGTTCAATTAGATTTTACCTTAGATAGAAGTTAACTTACTTTGCAATAAAATAAAAAAATGGCCGCGAGTAATTCGAGGCCATTTCTGATATGTCTGATAACTAATCGCTAGAAGAGTTTACTTCCCCAGCCTAACTTGCTTCTTAGCACGTGGAAGTAGTTATGGCCCTTGGGGTGGATTAGCCTGAGTCGCTCATGACTGCGCTTGATCAATATCTCGTCACCGGGAAGGACAGGTAAGGCGACGTGTCCATCACAGCTCACCTCCAAATTATCACCATTGTCGGGTGAGACAACTAACTTAATCTTGCTACAAGCATCGACCACTATGGGGCGGCAAGAGAGCGTGTGGGGAAACATGGGCACTAATATCAAGGCTTCGAGATTGGGTGTCAGTATGGCTCCGCCAGCAGAAAGCGAATAGGCGGTCGAGCCAGTCGGTGTCGACACTATCATGCCATCGGCGCGTTGACTGTACATGAAGACATCATCGATATAGACCTCAAATTCTATCATATGAGCGACTTTGCCTGGATGCAGTACCGCCTCGTTGACGGCTGTATTACTGGACTTCATATGGCCATGGCGATGAACCTCGGCTTCGAGCAAGAAACGAAATTCAGTTTCGAAACTGCCATTGAGCACTTCGCCCAAGGCGTTCTCGAAAGAATCGGGAGGAAGGTCAGTCAGAAACCCCAGGTTACCTCGGTTGACACCGATAACACCTATGTCGAATCTGGCAAGTACTCGAGCGGCACCTAACATATTACCATCACCGCCAACGACGATGGCTAAGTCACATCGCTCACCTAATTCGAGTAGATCGACTGATTCGCATTGAGGGCCAACCTCGGCGGCGACTCTTTCTTCCACCAATATATCGAAGCCTTGCATAGACAACCAATGGTGTAAACGTTTCAGAGTGAGATGGGTGCCGTGATGGTTCGGCTTTCCAATTAGGCCGATAGTTTGAAATGTTTTAGGCATAATTATCTGCTAGGCCTTGAATCCGGTAATTTGATCCCCATAATATGTTCAAACAACTTGGTATGCGAGATCGAGCATTTTCAAGTTAATTGAGTATATGCCCAGAGCAAGCAGAAACAAAGCATTTTAGCTGGAGTAAGAATGAGCAACGAATCGAGTAAAGCGGAACAAGAACAAGTCGATACTGTGGTAGAAGGTGAAATTCTAACTGCTGATGAAGCTGAAACTGGCACAGATGGAGCAGGTTTGATGGATGAGTTAACCCAAGCCAACTTTCGTATTGAAGAGTTAGAGCAGGCACTAGCCGAGTCTCAAGCTAAAGTCGAGGAGCAGGTAGACTCAGTGACTCGCGCTGCAGCATCTGAGGCCAATATTCGTCGTCGTGCAGCTCAAGATGTTGAGAAAGCTCGTAAGTTCGCTCTGGAGAAGTTTGCCAATGAGCTACTTCCTGTGATCGATAATATGGAGCGTGCGCTTCAGGGAACAGACGCAGAAGCCGAAGAGACTAAAGCTATCTATGAGGGCGTTGAACTGACACTCAAGAGTTTTATCTCTACCGTGGATAAGTTCGGTCTGAAAGTGGTAGACCCACAAGGTGAAGCTTTCAATCCAGAGCATCACCAGGCTATCGGCATGCAGCCTAGCGCTGAATTCCCCGCGAATACGGTAATGATGGTCATGCAGAAAGGTTACATCTTGAATGAGCGTCTATTGCGCCCTGCTATGGTGATGGTGTCTCAAGGCGGTGGTTCGGTAGATACGAAGGCTTAATATCAGAAGTTCCTAGGTTCTAGGTATAAAAATCCCCTCTTAGGCCTTTCATGGTCTCCGGGGATAGCTCTTATCTTAATAAGTGAATATCTATATACAAAGTATATTTCTATCCCTCCGTGGGAAATATACATAAGTGTTCCGGACACAAAAAAGGACTGCAATTGCAGTCCTTTTTTTAAGATACCAATCAAGCTTATTTAAGATACTCTTCTATTTGTGCAAGAATTCCCGCACTGTCGAGTCTAAGTTCGGCCAAGATCTCTTTCTGCTCGCCATGCTTAATAAACTCATCCGGTAAGCCTATTTGCAACACAGGCATAGGACGTTTCAGTTGTTGCAGTTCCTCTAATACTCCGGAACCTGCGCCGCCCATGATGGCATTCTCTTCTACCGTGACAAGCAGATCATGGCTTTCGCTAAGCAGTTTGACCAGCTCAACATCTAAGGGTTTAACGAAGCGCATATCGGCGACTGTTGCATCGAGAGATTCGGCTGCGACCAAGCTACTGTCTAAGAGTGTGCCGAAGTTGAGTATGGCAATTTTAGTGCCTTGTCGTTTGATCAAACCTTTGCCAATTGGCAGGGCTGTCATCTCTTCGACTTGTGGCTCACCCGTGGCGCTTCCTCGAGGGTAACGCACGGCAGTAGGACCGTCTTTATAGCAGTAACCTGTGTAGAGCATCTGACGACATTCATTTTCATCGGATGGCGCCATGATGACCATGTTGGGTATGGCACGCATAAAGCTCAGATCGAAGGCGCCCTGGTGAGTCGGGCCATCTGCCCCCACTATGCCACCACGATCTATAGCAAACAGCACAGGGAGTTTCTGCAACGCAACGTCGTGTATCAGCTGGTCGTAACCTCGCTGAAGGAACGTCGAATAGATAGCGACGACAGGCTTGAGCCCTTCACAGGCAAAGCCTGCAGCGAGAGTGACGGCATGCTGCTCGGCGATAGCTGCATCGAAATACTGCTTGGGGAATCGCTGAGAAAATTCAACCATGCCTGAGCCTTCGCGCATCGCGGGGGTGATGCCAAGGACCTTGTCATCTTGCTCCGATATATCACACAGCCATTTTCCAAACACTTGTGAAAAGGTCGGATGACTAGGCTTAGATGCTGGCTTCTCGAACGTTGATGGATCGAACTTGGGCACGGCGTGCCAGCCGATAGGGTCTTTCTCTGCAGGTTCATAACCACGACCTTTTTTGGTCATGATATGTAAAATTTGTGGTCCGGACAGATTACGCATATTGCGCATCGTTTCGACCAAAGCATCGACATCGTGGCCATCGATTGGGCCGATATAGTTGAACCCTAGCTCTTCAAACATGGTGCCTGGGACAACCATGCCCTTGAGGTGCTCCTCGGTGCGCTTTGCCATCTCTTTGATGACTGGCATGCCTTTGAGTACCTTCTTACTGCCTTCTCTAATCGTGGTGTACAATCGACCAGACATGAGTTGGGCTAGATGATTATTGAGTGCGCCCACATTCTCTGAGATCGACATCTCATTATCGTTAAGCACGACCAGCATGTCATTGTGAAGATCGCCTGCGTGGTTCATGGCTTCAAATACCATTCCGCCGGTCATGGCACCATCACCTATGACTGAAACGACTTTTCGTCCGGCCTGCTCTTTCTCTGCGGCAACGGCCATAGCCAATGCAGCACTGATCGATGTACCCGAGTGACCGACGCTGAAGGTATCGTACTCACTCTCTTCACGCCATGGGAAAGGATGTATCCCCCCTTTTTGACGTATGGTATGCATCCTGTCACGGCGTCCAGTTAAGATTTTATGGGGGTAAGCCTGGTGGCCTACATCCCAGATCAGACGATCAAACGGCGTATTATAGACGTAATGAAGGGCCACTGTGAGCTCAACCGTACCTAGTCCGGAAGCGAAGTGACCACTTGATCTACCAACTGATTTCAGCAGAAAGCTTCTTAACTCGTCGGCCAATTGTGGCAACAAGTCTTGAGGAAGCTGTCTTAGCTCATCTGGGGTATTAGCCTGTGCAAGCACAGGGTATTGGGAAATATCCAAACTCATCGAGATACATTGTCTCTTTTATTAAACTCTTCGCTCTATAATGTAACGGGCGAATTCGGCAATTAGCTGACTATTGTATGGTAATTTGGTCAGCGCTGATAGAGCATCCTCAATCAAACTCTTGGCTGTAGTCTGTGCGCCTGCTAATCCGAGTAGTTGAGGGTAGGTACTTTTGTTTGATTCGCAATCAGAACCTTGTGGTTTTCCGAGCTCTTCTGTACTAGAGATAATATCCAGTACATCGTCTTGCACCTGAAATGCTAAACCTATGGCATCGGCAAACTCCATTAGAAGTGTCTGTTCTTCCTTGGATACTTGCGCCGCAATCATAGGCAGTTCAACGGCGCAGCGTATTAGGGCGCCGGTTTTTAATTTGTGCAGTTGGGTGAGCGTCGCTAAGTCTATTGGTTTATTCGTGGCACTTAGATCCATGGCTTGGCCGCCACACATACCCGAATAGCCTGAAGCCTTGGCTAAGGCGCGAACCATGGCTAAATTTTGCCTAGGCGCTATTCCGTTAATAGGCTCACACATGACTTCAAAGGCAAGGGCTTGCAGTGCATCGCCTGCCAGAATCGCCGTGGCCTCATCGAAGGCTACATGAACCGTAGGCTGTCCGCGGCGGAGCGCATCATCATCCATGGCCGGGAGGTCGTCATGGATGAGAGAATACGCGTGAACACATTCGATAGCGGCGGCACATGAATCCAGCTTTTCCAGTGGGATGCTGAGCATATCGCCGATGGCATAAACCAAGAAAGGTCGTATACGCTTGCCACCGAGTAAGGCGCCGTGCTTAATCGCAGCAAGGAGTTTAGGGTCTGTGACAGTTTGACTATCAATGATCTTTTCTAGCTGGCTATCGACACGTTGCTGGTATCGAGTGATCGTATCGACTAACACTTATTCTCCCTCAGAATCAAAAGGGGTCAGCGATGATTTTTCATCTTCTTGCATCAATATAGACACTTTTTGCTGGGCTTGTTCCAGCTTTCCCTGACTGTTTCGAACCAGCTTTATGCCTCTTTCAAACTGTTTTAGGGCATCGTCGAGTGACACATCTCCCTGTTCAAGATCTGAAACTATGCGTTCGAGTTCGGTGAGGGATTCTTCAAAAGTGAGATTTTCAGGTTTTTTAGCCACGACAAGGATTCCTAGAAATTAGCGTGAGACAAGGTATCGCAGCCAGCGGCAAGGGTCAAATCTGCCTGCCCTAAATTTGTGCAATAGCACGCTTTCTAGAGGTTTTTTTATAAAAAATTGAATTTGAAGCTAAACTTGCGTGTAAGCTGTCCGATAATTGAAGGTAAGGTATTATTTATTTTGCCATGATGGCTTAATTGATAATCGTTAAAATCAGATTTTCATTACATCACTTTCAATATACGTGTGTGTCTAAGTACATTGGCCTCATGTTGAACATTTACCTATTTCATGCTGATCAGAGCCTATGTCTCTGGAATCAGTTTCATTTGAGGAGCAGTTGTGGATTTAGCGACCCTGATCGGCCTTATCGGTGCATTTGGATTTATCCTTGGGGCTATGGCCACGAGTGGTGGTATTGGTATTTTTATCGATACCGCTTCTGTGTTAATTGTAATATGCGGTACGTTTTTTGTCGTGATGATGAAATATAACCTCAAGCAGTTTTTGGGGTCAGTGAAAATTGGCGCTAAGGCATTTATATTTAAGATAGATAAGCCAGATGAGCTTATCGAGCAATCTGTGACCATGGCAGATGCCGCCCGCAAAGGTGGTTTTTTAGCCTTGGAAGAAGCCGAAATTAACAATAGTTTTATGCAAAAAGCGGTTGATATGTTAGTCGATGGACACGACGGCGATGTGGTACGAGACGCGTTAGAGAAGGATATCGCACTCACTGAGCAGCGTCATAAAATGGGGATTAGTATTTTTACGGCCATTGGTGATGTTGCCCCTGCCATGGGAATGATCGGCACCTTGGTAGGGCTAGTGGGTATGTTGTCGAATATGGATGACCCTAAGTCAATTGGCCCAGCGATGGCGATTGCGTTGTTAACTACGCTCTATGGTGCGATGATCGCTAACATGGTTGCGATACCTATTGCGGGGAAACTGGGGCTGCGTATGGATGAGGAGATGCTTAATCGTAATCTGATCATGGATGCGGTGCTCGCAATTCAAGATGGGCAAAACCCCAGAGTGATAGAAGGTTTCTTAAAGAACTACCTTTCAGAGAAGCTGCGACAGATAGATACGACGGACGGGGAATAGCCGGATGGCTAAGAAGGTTAAATGCGACTGTCCTCCAGCAGGCGCGCCCTTGTGGTTGGCAACCTTCGCCGACCTGATGTCACTGCTGATGTGTTTCTTCGTACTCCTGCTTTCATTTTCTGAGATGGATGTGATGAAGTTCAAGCAGATTGCTGGCTCGATGAAATATGCCTTCGGGGTGCAAAATAAAGTTGAAGTCAAAGATATTCCCAAGGGCACCTCGGTTATAGCTCTGGAGTTCAGACCTGGCCGCCCCGAACCTACTCCAATCGAGATAATTAACCAGCAAACCAACGAGATGACTGAGCCGACACTGGAATATCAAGCCGGTGATGATGACAGCGCCGGTGGTGTGCAGCAGCAACGTGGTGAGCAACGTGGTGGTGAAGCTTCTGCGACGGCGCAAGAGCAAGCCGAAGCCAAAGCCGAGTCTAAGGCCGAGTCGGAATCTAAGGCGAGGGCAGAGGAGGAGTCCAAAGCACAGGCTGCCGCTCAGGAAAACATCAACGACCAAGTGAAGAAGATGGCCCAAGAGCTCAATAAAGAGATTGTTGATGGGGCAATTGAGATAGAGTCTCTCGGGCAACAGATAATCATTCGGATCCGTGAGAAGGGGGCGTTCTCTTCCGGCTCCGGCTTCTTACAGCCTAGGTTTAAGCCTGTGGTTCGCAGGGTTGGCGAGCTACTCAGGGATATTCCTGGAATAGTGACTGTGTCGGGCTACACTGATGACATGAATATCAGCAATGAGCTCTATAGCTCTAACTGGGACTTGTCGAGTAAGCGTGCGGTTGCCGTCGCTCATGAGCTTATTAAAGTGAGAGGCTTTGACCAAAATAGGATGAAAGTGGTTGGCATGGCTAATTCAAACCCGTTAGTTGACAATAATTCGGCGAGTAATCGGGCTCGAAATCGTCGAGTTGAAATAGCCATTGAGCAAGGAAAGCCCAAGTACTCAGATGAGATACTCGTAGGGCAATAAGTAGCTTGGCCCAAGTTCACCGCCGAAAAACTAAATATAAGGAAGTGCAGATGCACTTCCTTTTTACTTATTTCTTTTTAACTCCGCCCTTTCAACTCTTTCTTTAACCGCTCTGGTTTTATCTCTTTTACGCTTAGCAAACACTGTGAATTCAACATAGGCAATCTCCCTCGCTTCTGGTGTAATACCAATTCCATTAAATTTATGATCGCTGAATGATCACTTACTTAATGGAACTGGTATAATACCGCCCAATATTATTTAATGGCTTTATCCCCCGGAAGACCCTGATGAAATTTATCGTAAAATTGTTCCCTGAAATCATGATGAAAAGCAAACCGGTAAGAATGCGTTTTACCAAAATGCTTGAAACCAATATCCGTAACGTACTTAAGAAAGTCGATGAGACGGCTAAGGTTAAGCGCGAATGGGATAAGATCATGGTGATGGTACCAAGCGATAGACCCGATCTGATTGAAGCATTTGGGGAGCGTTTAGCTTGCATTCCGGGTATAGCCCATATTCTGCAGGTCAATGAGAGTACATTCGAGTCGATGGATGATATTTACCAGCAGACATTGGCCTTGTATAAGGATGATCTCGCGGGTAAGACATTCTGTGTTCGCGCTAAACGTGTGGGTAATCATGATTTCAAGTCAATTGAAGTTGAACGTTATGTGGGTGGCGGCTTAAACCAGTTCACCGAGGCTAAGGGCGTTAAACTCAAGAATCCCGATATGACGATTAACTTAGAGATCGACAGAGAAAATCTTTATCTGGTGGTGAAGCGCATTCCTGGCCTGGGCGGTTTCCCTATGGCGACCCAGGAAGATGTGCTTTCGCTTATTTCTGGTGGTTTCGATTCCGGTGTCTCTAGTTATCAGTTTATCAAGCGTGGCTCCAGAACTCATTACTGTTTCTTTAACCTAGGTGGCGATCAACATGAGATCGGCGTTAAGCAAGTGGCTTATCATTTGTGGCAGAAGTACGGTGAGTCGCACAAGGTAAAGTTTATCTCTGTGCCGTTCGATCCTGTGGTGACTGAAATACTGGAAAGAATAGATAACGGTCAGATGGGCGTTATCCTCAAGCGTATGATGATGCGAGCAGCCACTAAAGTCGCCAATAAGATGGGGATTCAAGCCCTGGTTACTGGTGAGGCCATGGGACAAGTGTCCAGCCAAACTTTGACTAACCTCAATGTTATCGACCGTTGTACCGAGCAACTCATTCTTCGTCCCTTAATTGCCATGGACAAGCAAGATATCATCGATATCAGTCGTGAGATAGGTACTGAAGATTTCGCTAAGTCTATTCCTGAATACTGCGGCGTGATCTCACAAAAACCGACAGTGAAGGCTGTACTTGCCAAGATTGAAGCCGAAGAACTCAAGTTCTCTGAAGATCTTATCGATCGTGTTATCGAGGCGGCTGTGATCATAGATATCCGCGAGATAGCCAAGAGCGTGGATGCTCAGATAGCGGAGACTGAAACCGTTGATTCAGTCGATTCCAGCGAAGTGATCATAGATGTCAGATCGCCGGAAGAGGAGGAGCGTGATCCACTCAAGGTGGACGGTGTTGAAGTTAAAACTATTCCTTTCTTTAAGTTAGCGACACAATTTGCCGACTTAGCCAAGGATAAAACCTATCTGCTCTATTGCGATCGTGGTGTGATGAGTAAGCTGCAAGCGCTTTATCTTCAAGAGCAAGGCTATGAGAACGTAAAGGTATACCGTCCATAAGCCCCAGTGCCTGGATTGTTATCAAGTGGCTGGGCCATTTAGCCCATGTTTCAGTCGCCATATTTAAGTCACTGACAATTAAGCTCACAAGCCGCATCTAATTAGATGCGGTTTGTTATTGCCTTGCTTTCAGACACAAAAAAGCCGCATTAGCTGGAAGTAAGCTATGCGGCTTCTAGAACCTAGAGAGTTCATGCCTGGCTTGGTTTAAAAGTGTTACTCGGAACGCGTTACATTCGCAGTGGCTTCAGCTGCTTGATCTGTGGCTATTAGCATACTGGTCATGTCTTCATTCAGGTTTTGCTGCATCATCTCCATGCCCTCAGCAAGATCTGTGGCTATAGTTGCGTGAAGATCGATTGTGTCTATGGCGAATTCATCGGCACTGACACTCGTAGCAGTTGTAAGAAGAGCGAGTACAAAAACAGTTTTAAGATTTATCATATTAAGACGCCTCCGGGCGGGTCATTCGTGTTGTCAGACACTCCCCAGTTACGTCGTAGAGGCTGTCTAACTATAGTCATTTTATTGGTGCGAAATTTAACCAAAAACGCATTCCTTTACAAACGATAAAATGTAACAATACGGATTAGAAAAACTAATTAAAAAATGAGATCCTGATCACTATGTCAAGACGCTTACCTCCATTGAACGCGGTGAAAGCATTTGAGGCCGCAGCTAGGCATCTCAGCTTTACTCGCGCCGCAGAAGAATTGTTTGTGACCCAAGCTGCAGTGAGTCATCAAATTAAGGCGCTGGAAGAGTTTTTAAGCCTAAAATTATTTCGCCGGAAGAACCGTTCTTTATTGTTAACGGAAGAAGGTCAGGGCTATTTTCTCGACATTAAAGATATCTTCGTTCAACTTGCCGATGCGACCGATAGGTTGTTGGCAAGAAGTGCCATAGGCTCGCTCACAGTGAGCATGTCGCCAAGTTTTGCCATTCAATGGTTAGTGCCAAGGTTGGCCAAATTTAGCGAGAACAATCCAGATATCGATGTCAGAATTAAGGCTGTGGATGATGACGCTGCCGCGCTCTCTGATGATGTCGACGTTGCCATTTTTTATGGGCAGGGGAATTGGGCTGGATTACGCGCCGATAAGCTCAAAAATGAGGTGTTGATCCCGGTTTGTTCTCCTCTTTTATTAAACGGTTCTAAGCCATTAGATAAGCCAAGTGACCTTAAACATCATACCTTACTGCATGATACCAACCGTCATGATTGGCAAGCTTGGTTTAGACAATGCGGGATTAATGATATTAATGTGAACCAAGGGCCGATGTTTAGTCATTCTTCTCTGGTCTTGCAAGCTGCGGCTCATGGACAAGGTGTGGCCTTAGGGTACAGCGTACTGGCTCGTCCCGATATTAAGGCAGGCAGGTTAGTGTGTCCTTTCCCCGAAGTTTTGGTCAGCAAAAATGCATATTATTTAGTTTGTCAGCAGAACCATGCCGAGATTGGCAAGATCGCGGCTTTTCGTGAGTGGATGTTGGATATGTTTGAAGAGGAGTCTCGCAGTGAACTGCTCCCAGGTTAATAAGACCCTCGAAGATGAAGTGGCCGTAGAGAGTAAATGTTTTCTGATTAAAGTCCCTTTAGAAACTGAGGACTTGCTAGAGAGTGAGTGTATGCTCGATGGGACTCCCAATGAGACCTTGATCATTTTTACTCATGGCGCCGGCGCTAATATGCACAGTGACTTTATGCAAGAGATGGCGAGAGGACTCTTGGATAAAGGTGCCGAGCATGGCATAGGTGTATTGAGATTCAACTTTCCCTATATGCGAGCCAATGTCTTGGACGGTAAGCGTCGTCCACCGGATCGCGCGCCCAAGATACTCAAAGATTTTAATATTCACATCAAAGCCATCAAACGAGAGTACTCCCCTAAGCGAATTATCTTGATGGGGAAATCTATGGGGGGACGCATGGCGGCCATTCTTGCGGCCGATACGCCAGTTGATGGTGTGATCTGTCTGGGGTACCCCTTTATCGCACTCAAAGGCGGTGAGCCGAGGCTTGCACCCATCGAAGAGTGTCAGGCGCCTCTGTGCGTGATTCAGGGCGAGAGAGATAAGTTTGGCGGGAAAGGGCAAGTTGAACTCTGGTCTGTGATGGAGAAAGTCAGATTACATTGGTTAACCGACGGCGATCATAGTTTTAAGCCAAGAAAGTCGTCAGGCAGCACCCAAGAAGCTAACATTAATGCTGCAATTTCTCATAGTATCAATTTTATCAGGGGGCTAGATGCGTAAAGGGTTTCTATTATTGGCGGCGTTGAGCGGCTTCATGTCGGTGGCTTTCGGCGCCTTTGGTGCGCACGGTTTAAAACAGATCGCCACGCCAGAGATGATTGCTATCTTTAACTTAGGGGTGGAATACCAGTTTTACCATACCTTTGCCTTGATCGCCGTGGCCTTTGCGGGACATTGGCTACCGTCTAGGTTGATCGATTGGGCGGGTTATTTGTTTATGGGGGCATAGTGCTGTTCTCGGGCTCTCTGTATGCCTATGCAATACTGGGTGCTAAATGGACCGGACCGATAACGCCTATTGGCGGCTTCTGTTTACTCTTGGGCTGGTTATTCATCGCATTGGCAGTGTGGCGTAACAGAGTGGTCGAACTCAACGATTAGACCATGATTAGAGCAAGCCTAACTTTGGTGTGCTGCTCTGGCGTCAGAGTTGGCCGAATAACTTAGACAGTGTAGAATGGCGGCCATTATGAATATGGTCGCCGTTTTTGTTTAAACATGCCGATTTAATATTCGTGTCGACTTAATATTCGCAAAAATCAATATTGAAAAGTCAGTATTGGTTAGCTTCAGGAATGTAGATGATTAACCTATTTTTGTTTTGTCGTGCAGGCTATGAGAAAGATTGTGCTGCAGAGATACAACACCGCGCCGCAGCGCTCGACATTGGTGGTTTCGTAAAAACCAATAAGAATGATGCCTACGTGATTTTTCAGTGCTTTAATGCTGGTGATGCTGATATTTTGGTGCAGAAGATCAAATTAGACTCTTTGATCTTTGCCAGGCAGATGTTTGCGGCAGCTGAGTTGTTGAAGAACCTACCGGAACAAGACAGAATCTCACCCATCCTCGAAGCCTTGTCAAAAATCAGCTATGCGGGTGAGTTAAGGGTTGAGACGCCTGATACCAACGAAGCGAAAGAGCTGTCGACTTTCTGTCGTAAGTTTACCGTACCCTTAAGGCAAAAATTAAAAAAAGCGGGCATCTTGCTCGAAAAAGAAAACCCTAAACGTCCTATTATTCACGTCTGTTTCGTGGCTCCGGGAACGGCTTATGTTGGATTTTCGTTGAGTAATAATAGCTCGCCCTATGCTTGCGGCATCCCCAGACTCAAGATGGCAGCGGACGCGCCTAGCCGTTCAACGCTGAAATTGGACGAAGCCTTTATTCACTTTATCCCTAAAGATGAGCATGAGACACGCTTAACCAGTGGCCTGTATACGGTTGACTTGGGGGCTTGCCCTGGTGGTTGGACCTATCAACTGGTGCGTCGTGGCATGTTTGTGGCGGCCGTTGATAACGGGGCAATGGATCAAGGGTTAATGGATACTGGTCAAGTTAAACATTATCAAGCCGATGGCTTTCGTTTCGAGCCACCGAGAAAGAACATTTATTGGCTGGTGTGTGACATGATTGAGAAGCCGTCACGGGTAGCCGAGCTTATCGAAGCTTGGGCGATCAATGGTTGGTTTAAAGAAGCTATCTTCAACCTTAAACTGCCGATGAAGAGCAGATATAAAGATGTTTCGACTATTCTTAAGACCATGACTGAGATCTTAAAGGAAAATGACGTCAAGGAGTTTGAGCTTTCTTGTAAGCATCTCTATCACGATCGTGATGAGGTGACTGTACACCTGAGGTTAAATCCTACTAAAGGTTTCTAGGTCAGAGAAGGCACTAGGGAAATAAGTTCCTAGGTTCTAGAACCTAGGAACTCGAGTCTTTTTACAGACGGTCTATCACAGCTTGAGTGAAATCAGTCGTACCATGAGTACCACCTAAATCACGTGTGGTGCGGTCGCCTTCGGCGATAACCGCAGATACTGCTGCACGAATATTTTCAGCTTTGTCTGCCATGCCCAAATATTCAAGCATCTGGATAGAAGCCAAGATAACCGAGGTTGGGTTAGCTAAGTTCTTACCAGCAATATCCGGTGCGCTACCATGTACAGCCTCAAAAATAGCCGCATCTTTACCTATATTAGCACCCGGAGCCATGCCCAAGCCGCCAACCAGACCTGCACAAAGATCTGACAGAATGTCACCGAATAAGTTAGTGGTAACGATAACGTCGAAGATTTCCGGGTTCATGACCAGCTTCATACAGGTTGCATCGACGATCATCTCTTCTGTGGTGATGTCGGGGTAACGTAGGCTCACTTCACGAGCGACTTTCAGGAATAGACCCGAAGTTGACTTCATGATGTTAGCTTTATGAACTATGGTCACTTTCTTGCGATTTTCTTTACGCGCTAGCTCGTAAGCAAATGTTGTGATCTGTTCCGCACCCTTACGCGTGATGATACTGGTCGCTTCAGCAGTTGAACCATCTTCAGAAAGTGTCTGGCCTAGACCCGAATACATGCCTTCGGTATTTTCACGTACTGTGATGATGTCAATGTTTTCATAACGCGCTTGCGTACCTTTAAAAGACACGACTGGTCGTATGTTGGCGTAAAGACAAAACTTCTTACGCAAGGTCACATTGATTGAGGTAAAACCTTCACCAACTGGGGTCGTTAATGGACCTTTAAGGGTGATCTTGTTTTTCTCAATCATATCGAGAGTGCGCTGAGGTAGTAGTTCCCCATGCTTTTCTAGTGCAGTTAAACCCGCATCGGTAAATTCGTATTCGAAATCACAACCTGCTTTATCGAGGATCTTAATTGCTGCGTCGATAATACTAGGTCCAATCCCATCACCAGGGATCACGGTTATCATTCTTTTTGACATGGAGAATCCTTCCACGGTTGGTCGTTACTGCTACTGTCTAACCCCACTTTAAACAGGGAGGCTACGACTAGGAATTATTTCTTATTGTTCACATCTTTATTTTAAACACTTTTATACATTTTTCACAGAAAATAGTGAGCAATCTCACGTTTTTTTATGTAGTGTAACTTGCATTAAATATAGCTTGTGACGATGATTGATCGTTAAAGGTTAAAAAAGACGACTTTAGTCTAGGGCCTGTTTATCTTTCTAGCTTGAATTTTGCTCAATTTCAATGGGTTTAGTGCAAGGCATCGTGCGATGATGCCTAATGTGTTAAGCGAAAAGCACGTAACGCGGCAATAAGGCCATTGAGATGAGCCCGCAGGGCAGCGTTTGTTGACTATTTCTACTGCGTTATCGCTTGTTTATGTAGAGCAACTACACGACACAAGCTCCGCCTTGTATTAATAATCAACAACTCGCTGCAAAAACAACCATGAAAGGTCAACAGGCCCTAGTATCTTCAGTAAAAAATATAATAAAAAACCAATCAAAACCTAAAAAAAGTTAACACAATAAGAAAAATGAGGAAGACCTTGAAGTCACTACCAATTGCATCCTTGCTATTCCTATCGACGAGCTTACTGACCGCTGGTGGTTATGCCATGGCGGCGCATCCGGCGATAACACCCAATGACATCATGCACTTTGAATCACTGAAGAAGCCCGTGCTTTCTGATTCGGGGACCACACTGGCCGTTGAGATCTGTCCCGATCGTGGCGACAGTCATGGTTTGGTGAAGAGTTTAACGTCGACAAAAACATTCAGTGTCGATGGTGGCTCTAAGCCCAAGGTTAGCGCTGATGGCCGTTTTGTTGCTTTTAGTGTGAAGACACCTCTGCTTGAACTTGAGAAAGCATCGAAGCAAGAAAAGAAAAAGCTAAAACCCGCCATGGTGTTACTCGATACTCAAACGGGTAAAGAGACGCGTTTTGAGCGAGTGAAAAAGTTTGAATTTAACGAATCTGCTAGTCATTTGGCTATCTGGTTCGAGGCAAAAGAAGATAAATCAGACAAGAAAGATAAAGAAGAATCGGCAGACGACGATAAGAGTGAAGAAGTCGAAGTCGATAAGTTCGACAAGGGCTCACCATTTGAGCTTGTGGTACTGAAAAATGGCACTAGCCATAAAGTGGCTCATGTCACCGACTACTATTTCGATAAGAGTGGCAAGCACCTGATAGTAGCCAGCAATAATACTAAGGCTAAGGTTCATCAGTTAGTCCTGTTTAAGCTTAGTAACAATACCAGAGTGATAGTGCGCCAATATAATAATCAACAAATTGGCCATGTATCACTCAGTGACGATGGGGAATATATTGGCTTTACTCATGGCGCAGCGGATGTTGAGCCATATGGGCGTTCATATAACTTATCACTGTTTAATATAGAAACCTCTGAGGTTAAAGCCGCGCCGACATCGAAACAGTGGAAGCTTAACCGTTATACTAAGTTGAGATTTTCCGAAGATAGTCAACGTCTGTTCTTTGGACGTGTGCCTCACGTGAGTCAGCAGTTAGCGCTCGCGACAATTGAGAAGCAAGAAGACTTGTTCGATGAGTCAATCGTCACGGGTCAGCGAAAGCTACGAATATGGCACGGTGACGATGCGCGCATTAAGCCTAATGAGGTTAAACAATACGAGAAGGAGCAGAAGCGCACTTATCTGGCGGTACTGCACCTTAATAGCAACAACTTAGTCCAGCTGGCCGATGAAACTGTGCCGGATGTTGAGTTAGAGGAACAGACTCGTTTCGTGTTAGCAAGCTCCGACATTCCCTATCGTAAGATGATCACTTGGGCCGGTTTTTACCGGGATTATTATCTTATCGATCTTAATACCGGACGTAAGAGTTTAGTGTTAACTCAACAGCCGAGCAGCGAAGACCCCATTCTTTCGCCAAACGAGCGTTATGTGACTTACTTTCAGCAAGGTCATGTTTACCTGTATCAAATCTCGGAAGATAGACGCACTAATCTGACTAAAGACTTGAAGGTGTCATTCGCCGATGAAGATCATGACTATCCATCGAATGCACCGGGATATGGTTTCGGCCCTTGGTTGAAAGATGATGCAGGTTTCCTGGTATACGATAAGTACGACATCTGGCAGGTGAATACTCAGTCACATGAGGCATTTAAGCTGACAGCAGGTAAAGGGCGTAAGCAAGGTATTCAATATCGGGTTACTGGTTTAGTCGACGATAAGAATCATCCCGATGTGCTAGCCATAGATCAGCAAGTCTTACTTCATGGTTATAGCGAGAGAACCAAAGGTGACGGGTATTATCTTTCGACCATAGGGGTTGCAGGTGTTAAAACCCTGATGGAGGGGGATTACAAACTAAAGACGCTGACACGCAGTAAAAATACAGAAACTATAGTCTTCTCCAAAGAGCGCTATGACCTGTTTCCAGATCTTTATACAGCCGAGTATTTAACGCCGCAAAAAGCCAACAAGCAGACTGACTTTGATGCGCAGAAACGTCAGTTTAATTGGGGAAAGTCTGAGTTAGTCCATTGGACTAATGGCGATGGTCAGCCTCTGGACGGTGTGCTAATTAAGCCAACTAACTATGTCGAAGGTCAGCGCTACCCAGTGTTGGTGTATTTCTATCGTTTCATGAGTGACAGGTTGCACGCTTTCCCACAGATGAAGATCAATCATAGGCCTAACTTTGCCTGGTATGCCGATAATGGCTACGCCATCTTTCTGCCTGATATCAGATTCGAAGTTGGCTATCCTGGAGCAACATCTGTTCAGGCATTAACGTCGGGTGTGCAGAAGATCATCGAGATGGGCGTTGCTGATCCCGATGCCATAGGTATTCAAGGCCATTCATGGGGCGGTTATCAAACGGCATTTGCGGTGACTCAGACTCACATCTTCAAGGCCGCCGTCTCCGGAGCTCCCGTTTCAAATATGACCAGCGCCTATAGCGGTATACGTTTGGGCAGTGGTTTAGCGCGTCAGTTCCAGTATGAAACGGGCCAGAGCCGTATCGGCGAGAGCCTATTTCGCGCGCCGCAGAAGTACATCGAGAACTCACCAGTTTTCTACGCCGAGCGCATCGAGACACCTATGATGATCATGTTTGGTGATAAAGATGATGCAGTGCCTTGGGAGCAAGGTATCGAGCTCTATTTAGCGATGCGTCGCGCCGGTAAAGATGTGGTCTTCCTACAATACCAAGATGAGCCACATCATCTGAAGAAGTATCCTAATAAGCTGGATTACAGCATCCGCATGATGGAGTATTTCGATCATTATCTTAAGGGAACACCTGCTCCGACTTGGTTGACCCAAGGTGAAGCTTATATCGAGTATAAGAAAGCGGACTAGTCATAATCTTAAGTTCAGTCAATAACAGAAAGCCGAGTATAGACTCGGCTTTCTGTTATAAGGGCCTGAGCTATCAGCCTGCATATTTCTTCCCAATGTTCAGATTTTAATCTAGTTTCTGATATTAGGGATAGGATGCTCCTAAGTTTTTAGTGTTTGTGATTATTTCCCGCTGATGTTATCTATATGGGCTGACGAAATATAATCCACCCCAAGAATATACTCATTTATCTCTGCTTTAAGGAAAGAACAATATGGATGGACTTTGGTTGCACATGGGGACTGTGTTTATGGGTTTTTTCGCCATCATGAATCCTATTGCGAATGTGCCAATATTTTTAGGATTAACCTCGGAAGAAGATGAGCAAACCACGAAAGCCATCGCATTTAGGGCCCTGCTATTGGCTTTTATCATCATTACCTTATTCTCACTCGCTGGTCAGTATATTTTTACCCTGTTTGGAATATCGCTATCTGCATTTAGGATAACGGGGGGCTTACTGGTTTTCTTGATTGGTTTTCATATGCTGCAGGGAAATAATTCCAGCGTGCATCACCCGGATAATCAACAATTACGTGAGAGTAAACAAAATGCTAGTGATAAGGCTAAGGCACGTGAGGCTGCTCTGAGCATAGCGGTATCCCCACTGGCTCTGCCGATCTTAGCTGGACCAGGAACTATAGCCACAGCCATGAGCTTTTCGGCGGGAGGGGGCATAGAGGAAATGTTGATCACCATAGGGGCCTTTGGTGTTCTTTGCCTTGTCACCTACGGTTTCTTTATCTCAGGTGGAAAGCTGGTTAGCTATTTAGGCAATGCAGCACTCGGTGCTATCACCCGAATGATGGGCCTTATTCTCGCCGTCATAGGAACACAGATGGCGATAGAGGGCATTAAAGGCGCCTTTGGTATCTAACAGTCTTGGCAATATGAGCTTAACTTCAGTCGTCAATGAGAGTTAGGTTCATCCGGTAAATTGATAAGTTGAGCCAAAATAAGGATATTAGTGATGGATGATGCTAAAGGTGCAGGGGTACGCATACCGCCTCCTGTGGTGTTTATCTTCTTTATGTTTTGTGGGCTAGGGTTAGGCTTTAGTTATCCCATAGCTATCCATTTTCCTGTGGCATTAGCATACACAGGTGTGGCATTAAGCATATTTGGACTCATGGTTTTATTGCATTTAGCGACGCTTTTTAAGCGGGTCAAAACCAATATCGAGCCCTGGAAGCCCACTTCTAGGATTATCTCCACGGGTATCTACGCTTACTCCCGTAATCCTATTTACCTGGCATTTTGTACTATTCCTTTGGGGGAGGCCTGTTTTTCAGCCATATCTGGTTAATGCTGAGTGTGATCCCGGCATGTATATCTGTCTATTACCTGGCTATTCGACCGGAAGAAGCTTATCTGACTGAAAAATTTGGTGATGAATACCTAGCATATCGAAGTCGCGTCAGGCGTTGGCTATAGTTGAACTTGGCCTCAAGTCTTTTAATTAAATCAGTCAGTGAGTTAGTGTACAAGGGGATTAAACATGATACTGGAAGTTGCAATAATTTCTATGAGCCTTTTCCTGAGGTTGAGCATTATCAGAAGGTCTTTTAAGTATCAATTTAATCATTAGTTTAACTTGCTAGCTTTAGCTTCTATCACTTCACTAATCTAAGTTAACCCGGGAGGACAGCAATGAAAAAAGTAGCACTGATCACAGGCGGTGGGCGCGGAATCGGCGCAGAGACAGCAAGATATCTGGCGAATCATGGATATGCTATCGGGGTTAACTACAAACAAAATAAACTGGCTGCTGAACACTTGGTAGCTGAATTACAGGCTAAAGGTTGCGAAGCTTTGGCACTGCAGGCGGATGTATCCATTGAGCGTGAGGTTGTTGAGCTGTTCAACACACTGGATCGAGAGCTGGGTAAGATCACAGCCCTAGTCAATAATGCCGGCATTTTGATGCCGCAGATGAAAGTAGTTGATATGACGGCAGAACGGATTAACAAAATACTGACTAATAATGTCACCAGTTATTTCCTCTGTTGCCGCGAAGCGGTGAGACGCATGTCTATTTCTGCTGGAGGATATGGTGGTGCGATCGTGAATGTCTCCTCGGCGGCATCTAGAATCGGTGCTCCGGGCGAGTATGTCGATTATGCGGCGTCTAAAGGCGCCGTCGATACCTTGACTAGAGGTCTGTCGGTTGAGGTGGCAAATGATAGCATTCGGGTTAATTGTGTCAGGCCAGGCTTTATCAATACCGGTATGCACGCCGATGGGGGCGAGCCCGATAGAGTGAAACGCCTCGCGCCTATGATCCCAATGGGCAGAGGTGGGGAGCCAGAGGAGGTGGCGGCTGCCATTGCCTGGTTACTATCAGATGAAGCTTCCTATGTGACCGGCACCTTTATGGATCTTGCCGGTGGTAGATGAGCTAATTTACCATTTTGACTTCTAAGCTTAATCCCGCAGATCTCTAACCCTTGTTAACTGCTTTTTCGATATGATTTTTGCATCGCTACGACGTGAAGCAGAAATTAGGAGAGAAGCGTTGCGGCAAGAGGTGTTATTGAAAGATTAAGCTTCTTTAGGTACAGGGTAAATTCAATCAGGCTAGCTAGTGAGCAAAGTTAATGGCTAGCCTGTTGATTATCATTTTTATTACTAGCGTTTAGCCGCCTATGGTTGCTGCAAGGTATTGATCGTAAGTATCAGATCCCCAAGCGATCAGTTTCTGATCCTTAAATAATAGCGGAGTGCACTCGTCTCTGGTGGTTACCCCATCGGATTGAGCATGATGAGTTCGATAAAAGAGCACCTGCAATGCAACATCGTCTGTCACTTTAGCTTCCGAAAAATCAGCCTTACCCATTAATAGTTTAATGTCTGATAAGCTCTGGCCTATAGTGATATCGGCTAATTTTGCATTGTTGTAAACCTGTCTGTCTTCCCAGTGCATCTCATCTGGGGTCGGTTCATACACGAGTACCACGACAGCGACAAAGGCGGTGTAGGCAGCAAAAATAGAGCCGATAATGACTGGAACTTTAGATTTCATCTGCGAGCTGGGTCCTTGATACATAATAACGGGATGACATAGGTACATTATACCTATGAAGCTCTATAAGATACTCACTTCACGCTACTAGGTAAACAACAAGAAGGTAACTTAATGTTTACAACTTTGTGTATTCTTTTCTAATCTAACCGATGTGGACCTAGCTGCTTACAGCTTCTTGTGGCAATCTAAATTGGCTTAGATTGGCCTTTAATGGCATATCAGTCTGCAGTTGGACCAGTTTATAGCTAAGTCTGGCCATCTGTTTACCCTCTTCGAGCTTCTTTGCCTGTTTAGCCCCCACTTCATCGATAGACAAATAGATATTGGCAAGAGAGCGAAATATTTTTAATAGCTCAATGGCTGATTTCGGGCCGATACCCGGAACGCCTGGTATCTTATTACCGCTGTCCCCGGCTAAGGCGAGATAATCGATAAACTGCGAGTGTTGAACCCCCAGTTTCTGCTCGCGTTCTTCTACTGTCAGATAGGCCTTGTTAAAGTGGTCCCATCTTTTTATCTTAGGGTGATTGAGCTGAGTGAAGCCTTTATCCGTCGATACTATGATGGCCTCACCACCACTGGCGGCGAGTTTGCTTGCTAGGGTGGCAATGACATCGTCAGCCTCGGAGTTAGCATCCAGGGAGTTAACATGTATTTTAGCAAGATGCAGCTTTAAACTTGGCAAGTACTCAGACAATGCCTTGGGCATTGGTTTTCGCCCTTTTTTATAGTCTTCGAACAGGTGTTTTCGCCATGAGATCTCGTTTCCGTCCCAGACTATCGCCGCATGGCTTGGTTGGTGGAATTTGAGTAACTTCTTGCAGGCTGAGGCCACCCGGTTATCGAGTCCGTTAGTATCGTTCTCATTGGGCTGCGCTGCATGGATGCGACGGACTAAGTTTAAGCCATCAATAATTAAAAAAGTGTTCATCTATTGTTTTTATCGTTTGGTTGTTAGGTAAAGCAAGCCAAGCAAGCCGTATTACTACCGGCTTGCTTGGCTATAACTCAGACTTTTACACGTTTGGTTATGCTTAATTATCTATCTTGTAGCAGGGAACATATTCACTACCAGGTAACTTCATTCTCTGTTGTTTTACGAAAGCGCTTAGGAGAGTATCCATCATAGCCATAAGCTTAGGGTCGCCCTTTATTTCGAAGGGTCCATGTTGTTTAACACTCTTGATGGTTTCCATCTTCACATTGCCAGCGACTATGCCTGAAAACGCTCTGCGTAAATTCGCGGCAAGTTCCGCCTTGTTATCCTGAAAATACAGGTTGAGATTGCTCATCATCTCATGAGTGGGGTTGAAAGGCAGCTGAAATTCGGGCTCAATTTTCAGTGACCAGTTATATTGATAGGAGTCGCCTGTATTTTTTCTATGATCTTTGACGACATCCATACCATGGCTCATAATTCTGGCGACTTGCACTGGGTCATCGATGACTATTTCGTATTTACTCTGGGCTTCTTCTCCTAAGGTTGCCCCGATAAACTCATCGATCTTGATAAAGTAATCGGCACTTTCTTTAGGGCCAGTTAGTACCAAGGGGAAGGGCATGCCTTCGTTTTCTTTATTGAGTAAAATACCGAGTAGATAGAGCAATTCTTCGGCGGTGCCTGCTCCGCCAGGAAAAATAACGATGCCGTGACCTAAGCGGACGAAGGCTTCTAAACGCTTCTCTATATCGGGAAGGATCACCAACTCGTTGACAATCTGATTAGGAGGTTCGGCGGCGATGATGCTGGGCTCTGTGAGTCCCACATATCTTGCTTGTGATATGCGCTGCTTTGCGTGACCTATCGTTGCTCCTTTCATGGGGCCTTCCATGGCGCCTGGACCACAGCCGGTACATATGTTCATCTCTCTTAAGCCAAGCTCATAGCCCACTTCGCGAGTGTACTGGAACTCGATGGCATTAATGCTGTGCCCACCCCAGCACACGACAACGTTGGGGTCTTCCAGTGGAATAACCTGGCCATTACGTAAAATATCGAAAACGACGTTGGTGATATGGCTAGAGTTGGTCAGGTTGATATGCTTGAGATTATCGTATTTATTGCTGACGTAGACGATATCTCTGAGCACGGCAAATAGATGCTCCTGAAGGCCTCTGATTATTTTTCCGTCGACAAAGGCGGCTTCCGGAGGGTTGGTCAATTCAATCTTAATTCCGCGCTCTCGACGTAGAACATTAATGTTGAAATCATTGAATTGTTCGAACAGGTTTTCGGCATTATCGCTCTGTAGGCCTGATGCGAGAACGGCCAATGAACAGTTACGATAAAGTTGATATAGTTCGCTTTTTGCGCTTTGTTTTAGACGATCGACTTCCAATTGTGAAAGCTGATCCATGCTTCCTTTAGGGCTGACCTTTACAATCATAGTAACTCCTTCGCTGTGACTGGAGTTCAATGATGTGCATTTATGGCATCGTTACATACGATGCCAGCCTATCAAGATATCTAAGAGTCTTACGGGTATAGGCTACACGTCAATGATCACTCTGTCTCTACTTTCATGTTTTGCTCGATACAGTGCTGCGTCGGCTCTATCAAAGGTTTCATTGATGAGCTCATTATTAATAATCTGTGCAGCACCTATAGACACTGTAACTGTAATCCTCTGATTTTTAAACTTAAAAGGAATACTTTTTACTTTCTCCCTCACTCTGTTCAAAAGTTGTTCAATATCAGTGGAGTTTACATCAGGAATAATCAGCACAAATTCTTCACCACCATAGCGGGCGACAAACTCAGTATCACGCAGTGAATTTTTCAATGCCATGGCGATGACCTGGAGGGTTTTATCACCCGTACTGTGGCCAAAACTATCGTTAATTATTTTAAAGTGATCAATATCGGCCACTGCGACCCAGAGTGGTTGTTTATGACGTTGATAATTACGATATTCCTGTTCCATTCTCTCTTCGAGGGCGGCCCTGTTAGGCAGCTGGGTCAAGGTATCGAGTAAGTTGAGTTTCTGCTGTTCAAATAGCCGTTCTTTAAAGGTATTGGCTTCCTTACCTAGCTGGTTAAGCTCTTTACGCATGGCTTCCATAGATTTACGAAGTAAGGCTTGTTCGCGCTCCTCGAGAGCCTCTTTGCGTCCAAGAGCCGATCGAATCGAGGCTAGCTGTTCTGTGACTTGAGACTTTAATCTATGAATGTCATCGATATCTATGATGGCTTCACCTACGTTATCGACGCGGGTATTAATTTCACGATTGAGCTGCTTTTTTAGTTGAGAGCTGCGTTGATTATTGTTGTAAGAGTCACTTACCACTTCTCTCACTGCAGACAGGGCATCGTTTAAGGCATAGAGAAATTCCTGAGAAGCAGATTTCTCTCTTGCGATATTATCCAGTAGCAGAGAAAGCACTGTCTGATAGGCATCGATGAGGCTGTCTATTTCAATATCGTTAGAAAGCACCTCTTTGAGCACGAGTATTCGATCCCGCTGATCTTTGCGAAATTCGATCTCGGAGATCATTTGAGCGAGTTCATGAGCCAGTTGACGATGCTTGGGGAGCACGACGAGTTTATCACCCTGTGCCAGCTGCTCTTCCAATATGCTTTCATAAAAGCCAACCAGTTTTTCGACTTTAGGGATATAGTCCCAGAAAGTATGGAAAGGCTTGGCGAGATCTTTCTTGAAGTAACTGATCTCTTTCTTGACCTTTTCGGGAACAGATTGGACTCGCTGTATCTGCCTGATGACCCGGGATAAGCTGGCTCTACTGTCTTCGAGTTGAACCATGACATGGTTATATTGTTGCTTAAGAAGCTGCTCAACCTCAACTAATTCAGGTAGCGATTCTTCGACTGTCTCGAAATCAGTAAAATGATGTCTTAATTTAGCCAGTTTATTATCGAGCTCAAGACTTTGTCCCTTGCAGGCAAGACTCAGATGACCAATAAACTGTACTAGTGTCCTCAATTTATCATTTCTGTCTTCGTTCATACTATCGAGTGCGGCTCTAGCCGAATGAAGTTTTTGCTTTAATAAACTGAGCTGAGATGTGTTTGCCATCGAATCCTTCATTAACCGTGTCCTACTTCTTCAAGGCAAAAAAATGAAAAAATTATTTCAAATGTAAATTTGTACTTCTAATGTTATAGCAATCCCTTTGGAGTGCAAACCTCATTTTAGTCTAGCGCGATTATTAATCATCTTGATTAGGCTAATTCTGTTATATCCAGATGTTCATGGCTTTTCCACCTGGGCCATAGAATTTTTTTCTTGTCACCATTGGTATCGACCTTCAGTAACCCACGCATTATGCCCTTTTCCAAGTGTAAATATAGCGGTGTTGCAAAGATAGCCGCTGGAGCAAAGTTCAATGCTTTAATGGAAACATAGTAATCAGTGTCCTGCCCCAGACTCAGTGCGGCCGCTAGCGTCATCTGTACTGCACCAAAATGAACCTCGGCAGACAATTTAATGTCGGGATCCATCAGCAGAGGAAGAGGCAGCATGCCTATATGGATAGAGGTGTCACCATAATCTTTATCAATGGCGTTACGGGACTTTTGCAATAACTCATTGGCTGTGACAGGCTCTCTCAGAGACAGAATAAATAATCCAGGCCGAATAAGGTATACCTTCCCTGCTAAACTGTGAGCCAGAGCTTGGAGCTGAATTTTATTCATGTTGTTATTGCACTGAAAACCTTGATTGATATCTGCGTTTAATTGACCCGTCAGTGAAACTAAGGCTATGGCATGAGGAGTGTCTTTATTTTGTGACTCAAGCTCTTCGATGAAGCCTTTATAGCCTGGTAAACCACTCACTGGCTCGATAACGCTTTTGCCTCTAGCCTCTAATAAGCTAACTGCTAATACGCTTTTTCTTCGCCATTGATTCACTCCAATGAGTGATACTAAGCACACCAAAATCACCGCGGTGATCAAGAGTAGTCTCGAACGTGTTAACTGGGTGCTGAGTACACTTCTTTCGCCTTGAAGCTTATGTACTTCAAGCTTTAATTTTTGCTCGGCAAGTACCGATGAAGTGTAGTCGGTGGGAGTATCTAGTGTCTCTGGCGTGGATAAGTTAAGGGCGATGAGCTTATCCAGTGTCGCAAGGGCCTTGTCACTCTGTTTAAGGTTTCTATATGCCTGAGACTGATATTGTAATGCTTCTATCTGTTCATCTTTGAGCTTAAGATTCTCTGCATTGTGTAAGGCTAAGGTGCTATGTTTTTTCGCCAGTAGCCAATCTTTATTGGCAACGGCAACTTGGGCAATCAAGAGGTCATTAAAAACAAGATAATGGTTACTCTTTCTGGCAAGAAAAATGGCATTGGACTTAAACAGAAATTCAAAAGACGTTTTGGTGTTGCCGTTATTGAAATAGGCCTCGCCTAAATTATGATAATTTAATGCTTGAGCAATCACATTTTGATCTTTGTAATCGAGCTGTTGGGCATTGAGATAGTAATCGATAGCCTGATTCCAGTTGTTTTGATTGGCATGAACCATAGCCATCACTGTCATGCAATGAGAACGTAACCGATTCATATTAAGTGCCTTAAAGCCTTCATCTGCATCATGGGCGTATTGGGTGGCTTCATCCCAAGACTCTAGGTCCCGATATACCCTTGCCAGCTGTAGTTGTAAATTAGCCTTGAGAAAAGGTTTATCCTGACGGTTCGAGAGTCTAAGTGCTTCGCTGTAATGTTGTAATGCTAAAGATAACTGATCCCGTTTATTATAGAAGTCGCCTAAAGCGGACTCTGCGTGGGCAATCAGGTAATCGGTCCTAAGCTGATAGGTCGTGTCTCTATACAGTTTTAGGTGAATTAGCGCCAGTTTATCCTGATGCAAGATACGATGTAAGCTGCCAAGATGATAATGGATGAGCTGTTTTAATAGCTGGGCTTGCAGATCTTGCTCACTCTCTATCAGGCTGAGTGCTTGGTCATAATGGGGCAGTGCTTGTTGGTAATCATGTTGACTCCTGGCTATGTATCTACCTTTTAACATTTGTAGGTAGCTTTCATCGTAGGCTGTGGTTCCTATGATCTCCAGCAGCGACAATAATGCCTCGGTTTTACGATATTTATCTTTCTCTTTCACATAGGTGCTGAGATAGAGTCGTGTGAGCAGCTGCAGTTTATATTTTAGCTCATCGACTCGGTAACCTTGGTCGCTGGCTACTCGTTCAAAAACAGAGAGACTAGTGGCAGATATGGGTAAGGTGATTGAGGCTTGTAATTCTTGTAACAGCTCGACAGGCGATTCTTTTAACTTAATTTCAAGGGCGATATGATCTTGAGCGTAAGTCGAAGGTGCGGCTAAAAGTAGCAAAAAAATCACAGATACAAAAAAAAAACGCATAAGAAGCAGATACCTTGCCCTCTTAAAGGGACGTTCGGTCAGTCATTGTATTGTCTCAAAATCGACTCGTAGAGGCATAGGTTTTAGTGATGCCGAGTCTGCGAAATAGAGATATACTCTCGATCTTATTATAAAAATAAATAACAATCATAACAGAAGGAATCAAGAGTGAAACCAGCAGTCCCATTGATTTTAACTTTAAGTGCATTTTTTTCCTCATCAATTTTCGCTGAGGTCAGCTATCGCATAGATCTCACTGACTCTCAGCATCATCTGGCTAAGGTTGAGGTGGGATTTCCAGAGTCTGCAACCACAGAGCTGAAAATCAATCTTCCAGTGTGGCGAACAGGCAAGTATCAGGTCTTACCCTTAGCCGATGGTATTCGCTATTTTAGTGCGCAAGATGAGTCGGGAAAGGTCTTGCCCTATACGCGAAGTGCCAGTGGTGAGTGGACGGTTGAGCTTGAACAGCCAACGTCGGTCACTGTGACTTATCAGCTATATGCTAATCAATTAGGTCAAAGGATTGGGCATATAGATGCAACTCATGCTTTCTTGGATGCCAGTGGTACCTTGGTATATAGCCCTGATTTTAAGGACCAGAAGATCAAGGTCGAATTAGTCGTGCCAGATGAATGGAATAGTTATTCAGGTATGGAGCCTGGAGGAAAGCCTCATTCGTTTGAGGCGAGCAATTATGATGTGTTGGTGGACTCTCCGATAGAGACGGGAATTAGTCATCACAGAGGGTTCTCCGCCGATGGCCGGGATTATGAATTGGTCGTGTGGGGAGAGGGCAACTATGACATTGAACAGATGGTTACCGATCTGACCAAGCTTAGTGGTCAGGCAAGGGCTATCTGGGATGGCTACCCTTTTGAGCGTTATGTCTACATGGTGCATGCCACCAGTGGTGCCCGAGGTGCAACTGAGCATCTGAACTCGACTGTGATTCAGCGTCCTCGTTTCAGTTATCGAGAGCGTGAAGACTATTTAGGCTTCATTAAAACCGCTTCCCATGAGTTTATTCATACCTGGAATGTGAAGGCTTACAGGCCTCAAGGTTTGGTGCCCTACGACTACCAGAAAGAAAATATATCTGAACTGTTATGGATTGCCGAAGGTTCGACAAGCTATTTTCAAAGCCAGTTGTTACTCAGAGCTGGGGTGATCACGGCTAAAGAATTTTTTGAAGACTTAGCCAAGCGAATTGCCCAGAGTGAGAGGACGCCGGGGCGTGAAGTTCAGTCGGTGCAAGAAGCGAGCGTCGGCAAATGGGCGAGCACGGGTGGAGATTATGCGGTTAACCACAGTGCTAACATCTACTCTGAAGGCTACCTCGCTTCTTTGGCCCTGGATTTTTCACTGCTCAATGACACAGATCTTGCTCATTCATATCGTGACGTTCATAAAGCGCTCTACAATCAGCATAAGATCCCAGCGGGTTATTCAGTTTCTGATGTTAAACAGATCTTAAAAGATCTGTCGGGTAAAGATTATCAAACATGGTGGCAGACCCATGTTAATTCACCTATGAGCTTGGATTTTCCCTCCTTGCTAGAAAATGCCGGCTTAAAGCCTGGTTATGGGGATGACTCGAAAGCCACGGCCTATGTCGGAATTAAGTTGAGCGGTGACTCACTTAAACTTGCGGAAGTCTTGCGTAATGGACCCGCCTGGAATGCGGGCATCGTGCTTGGGGATGAAATTGTAGCCATCAATGGACTGAAGGTTACCAGCAAAGGTTTTGATTCCAGAATCAAAGACTTTAAGCCGGGAGCTGAGATTGTAGTGAGCCTGTTTAGCGATGACCGTCTCAAACAGGTGACGCTGAAACTGGGTGAGCAGCAGAGTGATAAGCTGAAGCTGTTGAGTGTGGATAAGCCAAGTCGAGGTCAGAAAGCCTTCTTTAAAGCCTGGTTAGGTATCGATTGGCCGTTCGATAATAATGGCGAATTAAAATCGGATAGTTAAACTGATTTCCATTAAAAAACCGCTAAAAACAGAAGTTGTTAGCGGTTTTTTGTAACGGGTTAAGGTATTAGATACTCTCTTCCAGTCCACCTAAGACGTCTACCAGTGAGTTCATTAAGGCGATAAGCTCGCTACCCATCAAGGCGAAATCGGCGTCGAGTCTGGCCATAGGATCTTCGGTACCCACTTCATCATTGCCGGCTCTGAACTCTTCAGAGAACTTGAGGCGCTTGATGCCAGCATCTGATTGCAATAAGAAAGCAATCGATTCGCCGAAATGCAGCGCCAGTTTATGAACTTGCTTACCCACTTCGATATGGGCTAGCACTTCGGCTTCGGTCAAGTCTTGTTGTTTGAAACGGACAATGCCACCTTCATCTGAGTCTGACTTAAATTCAGCTTCATCTTGCATCTCGAAAGGTGCAGGCGTCGAGTTAGTCTTAACCCAATCGGTTAATTGACTCTCGATAGGCGCCTTAAAACTCAGAGGGATGATCGGCAAAGAGCCCATAGCTTTACGTAACAAAGCCAAAAACTCTTCGGACTTAGCTGCGCTCGAACTGTCGACCAAGATCATCTCAATCTCAGGGATGATCAGGGCGCGAATTTGACTACGTCTTGAGAAGGCGCGCGGCAATAAGGTGATGATTATTTCGTCTTTTAATGCGTCTTTCTCTTTCTTAGCGAGTTTGCGATCTTCTTCGGCTTCGATTTGAGCGACTTTATCTTCTAAGGCTTCTTTAACCACTTGTGAAGGAAGGATTTTTTCTTCTTTAGTTGCACAGATTAGGTGTCTGTTACTGGCACTGTGAACCAGAGTTTGCCCCTGTTTCCCCAGAGCATTAGAGAAACCGAATTTGCTGATGTCTTGACTTGAGCATGGAGAGAAAGTGAAGTCTTCCAATGACTTTTCAAGAGCCTCAGTGTCAACAGAGAAAGGTTTATTAAAACGATAAACAGTCAGGTTCTTAAACCACATAATAGGCGCTCAATCAAAAAATGAAGCCGCAGTGTAAGACATTGTCACTCTCTGGTAAACCCGAAAGTACTTATGAATATGGCAAGGTTCAGGATAATTCATAAAACTGTCATATTCGGTTTTGTTGCTCTGTATCCCTTGATGTATATGGGGTTTGTTTTTATTTTTTCTCTTGGTTACTGGTTTTTTATGAAAATTGATCTAGATTGAAATAAAACTGCAACAGAAACATTGCAAACTTCTGGCCGTCCAAACCAATAACCCAGACGAACAGATACGTCGAAAGGATTAAATGATGAACGTTTTTTGTAAAACTTTACTAGCTTCTGCGCTTGCTACCGCCACTCTAGCTTCTGCACATGCGGCAGATCCTCTCACTGTCTACGGTAAGTTGAACATCACGGCTCAGTCTAATGATGTTAACGGTGATTCAGAGACTACGATTCAAAGTAACGCGTCACGTTTTGGTGTGAAGGGGGCGTTCGAGCTTAGCAGTTCATTAGAGGCGTTTTATACAATCGAGTATGAAGTTGATACCGGTGATGATGACAAAGAGAATTTCAAGGCCCGTAACCAATTTGTGGGTCTCAGAGGCGGTTTTGGTTCAATAGCTGTGGGTCGTAACGATACCCAGCTTAAGCAGTCCCAAGGTAAAGTCGACCTGTTTAACGATATGTCTGGCGATATCAAGAACCTATTTAAGGGTGAAAACCGCCTGGCCCAGACCGCCACGTATATCACGCCTTCTTTCAGTGGTTTTAAGTTTGGTGTGACTTATGCGGCAAGTGGTGACAGTGACCAGTTAGAGCAAGATGGATACAGTTTGGCTGCCATGTATGGTGACAAGGGTCTTAAGAAGTCACCTATCTATGCTTCTATCGCCTATGATTCAGACGTTAAGGGCTACCAAGTTGCTCGTGCAACGGTTCAAGGCAAGATTGCTGGATTTAAGCTTGGCGCCATGTATCAACAGGAAGAGAAGGTTTATGAATACGATGATAATGATGTCGTTAATCCTTTCGATGGAGACAGCTACACAGGTTACCTTTTAAGCGCGTCTTACACTATCGATGCTGTGGTACTTAAAACTCAGTATCAGGACATGGAAAACAAGGGTGATTCATGGACAGTGGGCGCCGATTACAAGCTAGGTAAGCCGACTAAGCTTATTGCTTTCTATACTAATCGTTCATACGAAAACGTTGAAAACGATGACAAGTTCCTAGGTCTTGGTATCGAACATAAGTTCTAACTGTTCTGATTAAAGAACAAAGCGAGAATAAGGAGGCTTAGGCCTCCTTTTTTTATGCTGTACTTTTACCCTTTGATATAAGTTTTATGACAATAATCTGCACTTTATGACAATATATGCCTAGCCGATCATAATTTTGTAATAAAACTGACCAATAATAGAAGCGCGAACATTCACTGACAGAAGATTGCATATGACTGCTAAGATATTAATTGTTGAAGATGAGTTGGCTATCCGAGAGATGCTGACATTTGTTCTAGAGCAACATGGTTTTACCACAACATCGGCGGAAGATTTCGATTCCGCACTAGACATGATATCGGAGCCGTATCCCGATCTTATTTTATTAGACTGGATGTTTCCAGGCGGTAGCGGGATCCAACTTGCAAAGCGTCTGCGCCAGGATGAGTTTACTCGTCAGATCCCTATTATCATGCTCACGGCGCGTGGTGAAGAGGAAGATAAGGTGCGCGGCCTGGAAGTGGGCGCCGACGACTACATCACTAAGCCATTCTCTCCGAAAGAGTTAGTGGCTAGAATCAAGGCAGTGATGCGCCGCAGCTCTCCTACCAGTTCAGAAGAGCCTATCGATGTTCAGGGGCTTATGTTAGACCCTGTCAGTCACAGAGTGACCGTAGGGGATCTGGTATTGGATATGGGGCCGACAGAATTCAGGTTACTGCATTTCTTTATGACTCATCCTGAGCGGGTTTACAGTCGTGAGCAGTTACTCGATAATGTTTGGGGCACCAATGTCTATGTTGAAGACAGAACGGTCGATGTGCATATCAGGCGCTTACGAAAGGCGATTGAGCCATCTGAACACGATCGTCTGATTCAAACGGTTCGTGGTGCCGGTTACCGATTCTCAACGAGACTGTAACTTAGCTTGAAAGCGTTAGGCACGAGATCTAATTTAGGTTATCTTGTGCCCGTCTCTTACCTATGGTTTCGATGCAATTTCTATGTTTGATTCATATTCGGGTTATCGACTACTATCTCGATTAGTAACCTATCTGGTGTTATGTTTTATTCTTGGTCTGCTCCTGGGCGAAGTTGTCTGGGTTCTCCTGATCGGTACTCTGGCATTGCTGTTCTGGCATTATCGCCAGCTCTCCAGGCTCAACTTCTGGTTATGGCGTGACAGAAGGCTAACCCCGCCAAATGGTCGCGGTAGTTGGGAAGGTGTCTTCAATGGTATTTATCGCCTTCAGGGGAAAAACCGTAAACGTGTCTCCCAATTAGCGTTCCTGCTTGGTCGCTTCAGGCAAGGCGCAGAGGCACTTCCCGATGCTGCTGTGGTGTTAGATTCTGAGCACAACATCATCTGGTGTAACAAGCTTGCCCAGCTGTTATTGGGTTTCGTTTGGCCACTGGATAGCGGCCAGAGAATCGATAACTTAATTCGTCATCCTGATTTTTCTCATTACCTCAAGAAAGCTGCCTATCAAGAGCCATTCGAGTTGGCATCGCCACTCTCTGAGGGACGCATTCTGGAGATCCGTATCATGGGCTATGGCACGGGTCAGTTCCTGCTTATCGCCAGAGATATTACTCGGGTGAGGCAACTCGAGGGGATGCGCAAAGATTTTGTCGCTAACGTATCTCACGAGCTGAAAACCCCACTCACAGTGCTGCAAGGTTATCTGGAGATGATGCAGTCCATGGCAGAACCTGGCTCGCCAAATGTTAAGGCGATGGACCAGATGCAGCAACAAACCAATCGCATGCGCTCTATGGTCGAACAACTCTTAGTCCTGTCCAGAATAGAAGATTCAGCTGAATTAAATTTAAGCAATATTATCAATATGGACCATATGATCGAGGTGTTAAAAGAGGAAGCCAATGCCTTGTCTCAGGGGGATACAGTTTGAGTTTTGATTGTGAGGCTGACTATCATCTCTATGGCAATGAAATTGAGCTTAGGAGTGCTTGCTCTAACCTCATATCTAATGCGATTCGATATACAGAGCCCGGTGGTCAGATAAGGGTATGTTGGAAACGAGTCGCGACAGGTGGCTTGTTTAGCGTCACCGACAGTGGTGATGGTATTGCGTCCCAGCATATCGGCAGGTTAACCGAGCGCTTCTATCGAGTGGACAGTGCCAGAACCCGTCAAAGAGGCGGTACAGGCTTAGGCCTGGCCATCACTAAACATGCCCTGAGTAATCATCAGAGTGAGTTAATGATTGAGAGTGAACTTGGCAAGGGCAGTACATTCAGCTTCGTTATCCCGACGAATCTCATCGAAGGGACTCACCACACCGATTAAAAAAGTGATTGGGCTAGCGAGTTCACAAAAAAGCAGACCTTGAGTCTGCTTTTTGCTCAGGGTAATCGGAGGCCACTAACGTGTATAGCTTAACCAGACATTAAAAATTCACTTAAAACGCACATTGTCATCTAAGTGTCACACCAGAGTAATAGACTTGTCATCATAGAAACAGATACTGGCTGCAACTTAAATGTTAATTCAATTAATGAGCAAGTACGCTTAACACTGGAGCAAAGAATGAAACTGAAACAGCTTGTCGGCGCGGTTAGTTTAACAGCCGCTAGTTTATTCTCTGCAGCATCAATTGCTGCAATCGATCCGTCACTACCTGTTTATGAAAAAACAAGCGGCGTATCGGGTAACCTATCTTCTGTAGGCTCAGATACTCTGGCTAACATGATGACGCTTTGGGCCGAAGAGTTTAAAGAGATGTATCCTAACGTGAACATCCAAATTCAAGCGGCTGGCTCTTCTACTGCGCCTCCAGCGCTCACGGAAGGGACTTCTCAGTTCGGTCCTATGAGCCGTAAGATGAAGCCTAACGAAATTGAAGCGTTCGAGAAGCATTATGGCTACCAGCCAACGGCGATTCGTGTCGCTATCGATGCCTTAGCGGTATTTGTCCATAAAGATAACCCAATTAAAGGCCTCAGTATCGAACAGATTGACGACATCTTCTCTGCGACGCATAAATGTGGTGGCAGCGATGTTAAGCGTTGGGGCGACTTAGGTCTGGAAGGTAGTTGGTCTGCTCGTGATGTACAGCTTTATGGTCGTAACTCAGTATCGGGTACTTATGGTTACTTCAAGAAGAAAGCACTGTGTAAAGGTGACTTCAAGGCAAACGTGAATGAGCAGCCAGGTTCTGCATCTGTGGTTCAGTCTGTGTCTCAGTCACTCAATGCCATAGGTTACTCGGGTATCGGCTACAAGACTGCAGGCGTGAGAGCGGTGGCCATTGCGAAGAAGGGGACTAAGTATATCGAAGCTAATGCGGCTAATGCGGCAAGCGGTACTTACCCATTATCACGTTATCTATATGTTTATGTGAACAAGCATCCGAACAAAGACCTATCACCAATGGACCGTGAATTCTTGAAGTTTGCACTGTCTAAGCAAGGTCAGCAAATCGTAGAGAAAGATGGTTATGTGCCACTACCACTTAGTGTGACAGCTAAAGATTTAGCCAAAGCGGGCATTCGCCTTTAAGTCTACAATCTTCATATCGCTAGACTGATAATGTTCAAAAGGCCTCATCTGAGGCTTGCTGTAAGCTTGTAAGTTATTGATTTATAATGGCACCATAGTTTAGGCGTCCACACATTGACCACACGTAACCGTTAGGAAAATAAAAAACCGCCTTAATCGGCGGTTTTTTTGCTTTATGACAGCATCATTTAAAACTGTTAGCAGCTCTTTCAAAATGGGCTCTGTTGCAAAGATCGTCGAATCAGCTAAGCTCCTCTTTTGTTTTAGGCCTGCTATCTCATGACACTCATTAAGTATCGACAATTTTCCCACGACATTATCATTTGGGCTGTACGTTGGTATTGTAAATACGGGATCAGCTATCGAGAACTCGAAGAGATGCTCAGTGAGCGTGGTATCAATGTTGACCACAGTATGATTTATCGCTGGGTTCAGCGTTATGCGCCAGAAATAGAAAAACGATTAAGGTGGTATTGGAAGCCCAAAGCAGGATTAAGCAGGAAGGTCGATGAAACCTACATCAAAGTGAAAGGCAAATGGGTGTATCTGTATCGGGCTGTCGATAAACAAGGTCATACCATCGACTTTTATTTATCGTCCAGACGTAATGCTAAGGCGGCTAAACGGTTTTTGGGTAAAGCTTTGAAAGGGCTCAAATGCTGGGAATGTCCCTCCGCCATCAATACCGACAAGGCCGCTTCCTACGGTGTAGCCATTACGGAATTAAAGCAAGAAGGCAAATGTCCTGAAGCGCTTGAACACCGGCAAATTAAATACCTGAACAATGCGGTAGAAGCTGATCATGGAAAACTGAAAAGGCTCATCAATCCTGTGAGAGGATTCAAATCGATGAAGACGGCTTATGCCACTATCAAAGGATTTGAAGTGATGCACATGTTTAAAAAAGGGCAGTTCAATACCTGGTTATCCGGTCAAGGAATAGCAGGAGAGATCCGTCTAATCACCAATGCACTGGTAAACTATTAATAATCATCCAGATAACCGGAGTACTTTCGGGCTAGGCTCAATCTTTGCAACAGAGCCGTAAAAAGTGCCCAGGTATTCGATGTTGGGTCGCTCAATTTTTTGAGATTTCTGCTAACCCCTCTTCAGCCGACACTGCAGGAAACATCAAGCACACAAGTATGAGAAATCGTGTGTTTTTCATCTTAACTCCTTTTAAATTTTACTATATATCAGGCAATTACCTAAAGTCTGTGCTTTGTGCGATATTACTACCGCAAACAAACTTATCCCGCAGGCTTATACCAGATGGGCGATGTCCAGGCGCGTTCCTGAATGCTGGCTTGCACGTCGTCTAGCAGAGGCTGCTTACTTCTCACTGCATCATAGGTGGTCCAACGAGGCGTTGGTATTTCTATGACTCGAGTGTAATAAAAAGCGTGCTGTTCTGGGTTAAACTCAGAGTCGGTCCAACTGCCGATAAGGGCCGTTGCCCCTATGGTATTGGTGTACTTGGCTGTTGTCAGGTCGACGGTATTCCCCACTGGTGTAAGCTTGCCATCTTCACCCTTTTTACGTTTATCGGACCAGACCACATCGAAAATCTTTTCATATGTCTTTCCCTTAACATCGACCCAACCCTTGATTATCTGTATTCGGTCAAGATTCGCGCCGTCAGGGTCTTTCATTGCGTGGACGGTAAAGGTCGGAGCAGAGCCAATTGAAGGCAAGTCGCTGCCCATAGGCACGCCTAAATCGTAACCTTGCTGGACCAGCTCTTGACCGTTCTTAGGTTTTGCTGGAAGTTCGACGCCGCCGAAGAAACGCACCTTGATGCGCGGCCCCGTGGTGGAATATGTCTCACGGCTCTTCATCGCATCCCATAAACCACTGCGGGTGTTCTGGGTTGCCCAGACGCCGGCTAGGGTGCCGATACTGAGGTCCTTGCCATCAATCCACCCAACGACTTTGCCTGTTCGGCGGGCTTTTACGCTGCCATCGTCAGCACCATGGGCTCCGATAAAGCTGTCTTCAGCAACAGCGGAGGGCAGACCATTGTGGTTATCTGTGCCGCCTATGGTGCCGTATTTAAACGGGTTGACGCCGAGGGATTGCTCGTAAGCGAGTCCCATTTTTAAGCCTTCACGAACGAAGTCTTTTTTGTGAAAGGTTCGGCCACTGTTTTTTTGAATCGAATCGGCATTTTCAAAGTCGGAAAATTCATCCTCTGGCCAGAACTGTCTATGGACTTCTGAGTTACCTTTAACTTGCATCATCTCCATCAAAGGCTCGAAATGTTGACGGGTCTGGGCGTATTCAAGGTCGATAGGCTTGCCCTCTGCATCGACACTGGGGAACATCATGCCCTTACTGGCGTTGGAGTTATGGGGAATCGCCAGCAGCTTCATACCTTTGGCTTCTTGCTGGGCCATCCACTGCCATAATCCATCTTCGCGGTTGGTATCAATATAGCTGATGGGGGCATCGGGTACCTGAGCGTCGCGGAAAATCACGTTCCTATGCAGATTACCGCCTCCGGGAGCACCGCTCCACTCAAAGGCTTTAAGGGCGGTAAATTTGCCGGGCTGGTTATATCTGTCCGCCGTTTCCTGCATGATTTTCCAGGCACTCTTGACTGACTCGGGACCGGTGAAGAAGGGAGGGTGAGCTGGATGGGTTCCGCGATTACTGGAGATAACGTACTTCATAAACCAAGCTTCACGGTCCTTGATATCTGTCATGCCCCGTAGCTCTTTGAGCAACTTTTGGTTGTGCCCTTCTGCACCTTCGGTCAAATTGGTATACATTTCACCGATGTATTCAGCATGGTCAGTTACTGCGATGAAGTCCAACGGGCGATGACGTTTCAGCTCTCGGCCCATCAGGTTAATGGTTTCGCCCTGAGCATAGCGGTAGGCATCTTCATGGGTTAAGCGTGTACCACCGAGATAAGCATCCAGTGAGAAAGCGGTGTGCATATGGGTCTCACCGAAGTACACATCCTTAGAGGGATTGACGGCCACTGACTGATTAGTATCGCTTGTCTCTTGCTTAGGGGCAGTGTTGCTTGCTGCTTGAGTCGATTGCTCTGTGGCGCTTCTGTCCTGGTTTTCTTTACTCTCCAGAGGCGAGCAGGCTGACAATATCGTGGTGATAGTGATGCTTAATAGTGTTGGTATCAAAATAGACTTGTTCATCTGACTCATCCTCTCGCTCATGTTTATGTAAGGTGGCTTAATCTTCGTTTGTTGTAACCATTCTTTATCAAAAGAGGTTGGCACTTAAGGTGCGGTCTCTGCTTATTTTTTCGATTAACGGCATTTTACTTTAATGACACAGAGATAATTAACACCTGGAATGCTAACAAGTCAGGGTGATTGTGTTTACACAATGTTTCAATAGTGTGGCAGTTTATTTGTTGCTTTTATTAGCATTTAAAGCCATGTTCTCTTTATTGAGCGTCTTTTGTGAGCAATTTCACGTTAGGGAGAATAAAAATGAAGTTAACGGTAAGTTCAGTGGCTAAATGTGTCGCCATTTACACCACAATGGCTGCAAGCATGGTGATATCTGCAAGCGCTATCGCTGATGAAGAGTTAAATAAACTGTCCAAGGAGGCACAAGACCCTTTGGCAAAAATCATCAGTATGCCTATCTTTTTCAACCAATACACAGACATTGCAGATAGTGGCAAAGACAACAACGCCATACTCATACAGCCTGTTGTGCCTTTTAGTTTTGGCAGTGATGAGTGGTACGGTATTGCTCGCGCCATTATTCCTATTGATGACTTTGAAATACCAGATGAATCAGGGGTGGGCGATACCACTTTAGACATCGTCTTTGCCACCAATATACGCCCAGGTCTGCGCGCAGGCTTTGGTCCTATCTTTCAAATCCCCACCCATAGCAATAGTGCCCTTGGCAAAGACAGCTGGGGCGCCGGATTGTCAGGGGGCTTGGTGCTCACTGAAGGACGTTGGGTTATCGGTGGTCTTGCCACTCAAGTTTGGGATGTCAATGGCGATAACGCGGCTGAAGACATTAACACCTTCACCTTCCAACCTATTGTTAATTATGACTTTGGTGAGAAAGGAGGATGGATTTTCACCTCTACGCCGTTAATCGTTGCGGATTTCACAAAAGATGATGATAAGTGGGATGTGCCTATTGGGGGCGGTTTTTCTCATATGAGCAGGATTGGAAAGATGCCAGTAAGTTGGGGACCACAAGTTTATAAACATGTAAAAGGCGCGGCAGATTGGGAGTTTCGCTTCATGGTGCGTGCAATCTTACCTGGATTTTAATTCTTAACAGCTAAGCTCATTTGAAGTGGCTTGAAACCAAGCTTTAGCAAAGAATTGATGAGCTATATCAGCCATCAGGAGGGGGTAGGTGACTCCTCCTTTGACGCTAAAGTGGCAACCAAAAAATCACAACAGAAATAGTCGCTAATGATATTAAACAGGGAAAAATATGAATAAGTTATTTTTATGCGTAACACTTTTAGCTGTCGCAACGCTCTCAGCGTGCACGATAAATAAAAATCAACAGCTCACCGTGTCAGCTGACGGGATGACGTTAGTTAAAGCGACACGTTCGACTCAAGTGGCTAAAAACGAGAATGTTGATTTTACCCGTTACGATAAAATCCTTATCTCTCCCAGCACTGTTACCTTTAAAAAGGATTGGAAACGAGATTACAATCGCGATGAAAGAGAGTTATCAATGCGAGTTGAAGATAAAGATGTTATTCGCATTAAAGAGGGGGTAGAAAAACTCTTTGATGAAGTATTTCAGGAAGAGCTAGCCAAATCAACACATTATTCCATTGTGACCAAAGCAGAGCCGGGAACCTTGTTACTTAAGCCCTCTGTCATCAATTTGGAAGTGAATGCACCTGATTTAGAGAGTGCTGTCAATGTTAAACGCTATACTGATACCACAGGCGAAGGGACATTGCTTTTGGAGGTCTTCGATGGAGTGAGTGGCCAGATAGTTGCTCGTATCATCGATGCAGAAGAGGCGGGGGATAATGATTTTTACGAGTGGGCGAGTCGAGTCTCAAACCGTGCAGACGCCAAAAGAGTGATTAGAAAGTGGGCTAAAAGCTTAAGAGAGCATTTAGATAAAGCGCATACTAGTCCAGCTAAGCAGTAGAGCTTAGATACCTGAGGTGATGGATCATCTTTTGTTTACTCCTAAGTCGTTTATAGTTGAAAAGCTTCATAATTCAAAAAGACTTTTCATAACAGCGAGTTCTAAACCAATATTGTCAAGGAATGAACAATGAAAATTATAATGACTATAGCTTTGTATGTGCTTCTAACCATGAGCTCTGTAGCGGATGCTAAGGGGCGAGCGACTCCTCCACCTGAATTAGGAACCCTTAAGGGCGCTGAGGCTGAAGCCTTTTATCTTGGTGTTAATGCCGCTATTTGGGGGTATCCAATCGTGTTCTTTGAAGATTTAATTCGCGGTCGGACACGACCTGATGCTGAAGCTAAAACAGGTAACCCTCAAGCACAAATAAATGAATTTGCTTTAGTCCGCCAATTACGCGGCCCTGAATTTAAAGCGATTGCGACACCCAACAATGACACTCTATATGCTCAAGCCTTTACAGATGTCAGCCGCGAACCTATGGTTCTTTCGGTTCCTGAAGTAGAAGCGGATCGCTACTACACCATGCAATTATGGGATCCAAATGGCGATACTTTTGCTTATGTTGGTAGTCGAACTACGGGTGTTAAAGCCGGTGACTTCGCGCTTGTGGGGCCTGACTGGAAAGGTAATTTACCTCCAGATGTTAAACGTATTGATAGTGAGTACAACAGTTTAGTTATTTGGGGGCGCATTGGAGTTAAGGGATCAGACGATGTAAAAAATGCTAATAAAATTCAAGATAAACTTCGCTTAACCCCCCTTAGTCAGTTTCAGGAAATGAAAAACAGTGGACAAGAAATCGCAGTAGATAAAACTTTTTCGATGCAACGCGTAGCCTATACTAAACCTGCTGATTTAGCTCCTTGGCCAGTATCGAATGGAACTGGTGTCATAGGGACAAGTTTTACAACGGATAGAGTTTTATCAAGTTCTTTTTGCCCTAAAGTTGCAGCGGTCCATGCTTGTTACCACGAACCACATACAATATGGGTAATGACAGTGGTAACAGACCTACATACTAAAGGGGTAGTATTTAATGATACCGCCAATGAAAAAATGGGCCATGAAAGAGAAATAGCGTTTAGTAAAGGACTAACATTAAAGTGTATTGAAGAGCAGAAAATTCATGTATTTACTGTGTTAAGTGTTGAATTTTCGTAAATAAATACATAACTAATAAGGATAGTCATGGATTTCACTGATACAAAAGTTATTACAACCTTGATTGCAGGACTTGCTGGCATCTTAGGAGCAATTATCGGTGGTTATTTTAAAGCTAGCTCCTCTAAGCAAAAAATCATCGAGTTAAATCAAAATTACAACCAAAAACTTCAAGATAACTACCTTGAAAAAGCTAGAGAGTATACCGAGTCAGTTTACGCTCCACTGAGCATTGGATTAGCAAAGTTATCTTACGGTTTTAGAAAATATAGAACAAATACTGGTAGCGAAAATGATCAAGTGCTAATTAACGAGTTTTCTGAATCAATTTAAGAGGTTAACTCAATAGTCATGGGTTTAATGTCAAAAGGTGCCGGGGCATTCTTAACTACGGAGTTAGATGAAAAATTGCAATCCTTTGGAAGCTTTTTAGATGAATCCAAGGATGCTGAGCATCCAACATTAAAAATGGTCTTAGGCTTTGCATTGCCTTTTTTGGTAATGGTTACCAAGAAACAGAAAGCAGAATGACTGGGAGGTTTGCGAGAACTCTCTGGAGACCGAGATTGTCAGTATCAATGGGTGGGCTTGGTGTTAGCTATGAAGCAAAAGAAGTGCTGGCTGCACCTTTAGCAAGTAAAGACTTTGAAGAACGATTTGTAAGGGATTCTCACATTATAAATGTTTTAATTAAAGAAGTTACTTTAGGTGCAAAAGCGAAGAATTCGATTTAAAACAAAAATTAATAAGACATTTAAATTGAACAAAAAAACAGTTAGTTATGCTTCGTTCCTCAGCAAGTTTAACCAACATTTTTGCCCGCTTAATGCGGCGTTAAATGGCAAGGAGGCAAATTGAACTTTAAGCGTGTTGAAATATATTTTTACGCAGTTTTGGTTTTAGCTATGTCTATGAAATTTGGGGTGGCTTTTGAATCATTAACGCTGAATTTTGGTGTAGTAACCATAAATAATCTTACTATCCCTAAATCTACGTTGGTTGTTAATGGGCTGACATTAGTTTTGGGGCTCGCATGTTTGGTTTTCAATTTTAAGGTAGTAAAAACTGAGCAACATACTGCATCTCAATCACACAAAAAACTCATTGGTTATGTAAATCAGAAGCTGCAAGCAGTTACTGGGAACACACGTGATCGAGTATTTCAAGCAACGTTATTAGGTTGCTCAAAACCGACTGTTAACACAGGTGCATGGACTTCATATCGTGCGGCAAGGGTTCCGGTAATTATTGATATTCCGTTTGAAATCTTGCTAGCGGTAAAACTAGAGTCTTGGACATTGGCAATAATTAAGTCAGCCCATGCTTGGTTAGTTCCCATTTTAGCTACTATTTCACTAATAGTTGTCATTTAACAAAGCGTTTAAGATAAAGGGGGCGGAGCGAGTTATAGCTTTCCGGTAAATTTAGATACTTTTTCTAATCAATGTCTGGTCAATTAGCGCTAACGATCTAGCATGTTTCTGTCCAGTGATGTGTTGAACGAGGCCGCTCTGCTCTTTCTGCCGCAGAGCGGCTTCGTTCAACAAGCTTTTGTCCAAAAGTGAGCTAGCGAGAGGTTGTATCTTTTAGATAAGTTATTGAAAGCTGGAAGCTGCCTATGTCAGGCTTTGCTTCCAGCGACAAAAAAGACAACATCACGAGATGGTGAAATGATACCAGGTCAAACATTAGATAAATCTAACGGTTGGTCAAGTATCAAACTACTTTAATAGCGTCACCACACAAAAAATTTAAAATAAAGTAACACGAACAATGTCACCAATAAGCCTAAGAAACCCAGACTTACCGTTACTGCAATGGGGGATTTGGGGTTTAATTCAGGCAAAAGAATAGCCCCGAATGAGAGAGTAGGTACCATCCCATAAAGGCTACCAATCCTGGGGAAAGCGGCATCTCGGTGCTGAAAATCAACGCTAAGTAAATCAACATGATAAGGCTGGAAATAACCAACCTCTTTGTTATGATTTTAAAGAAAAACCAATAAATTGTTAGAGTACAAATAAATGAAGCTGATAATAATGCAAACATGATCCTCCCTATATAGTAAACGAGTAAGCCGCTTTACTGATGACATAAAGCCTTCTTACTGGAGGTGATCGTGTCATTAATACCCGTAATATATCAGTATATTAGAGTAGGAAATACCATTTTATACTTAAGGCATTAGGCGATAAGCGGGCTTTTCGTCGCCAGCTCCTCCTATCGCTAACTTGTGCCTCTCAGGGCAAGTAAACTTGCCGTGGCACTAAGTTCCAGATAGACAATCCTTCCCTTCGGCGATCGCAAATCAACAATCAACAGCCAAGCATTGCCAGTCACTCTGATGGCATAAGTGTGCGTAAGCCTGCTTAAGTCCTTCGTGTGTCATTTATCTCCAGTGGTTATCTCATTTTTGCATTTAGCTCTGTCCTCTAACCAATCTCACCTCATCACCAGACTCGCAAGGGTATACAAGCGCTTCGCGCCCTTGCGAGTCAGGCTCTGCGTTGAGTATTGGAGGTCAGGCGAACACAAAAAACGATAACGTAAACCACTGGAGATATAGCAATGACACACTCACTTCTCGCGCAGACAACTTCCACTAACGCCCTCATCGTGACTGGCAGCCACAAGATACAAGCAGGCTCCTCCAAATCCGATATCTTCAAAAAGCAAAAGACTTTCATGCAGAGTTATCGTGAGTATTACCAGTTAATGCTGATAGGCCGCTTTGGGGATAATTTGCCCTCACAAAGCGCGATAGCGGTATCGCGTTATGGTCTGTCACTCGTTTTCTTGTTTGAGCGTTACGATAGTCTTATTCATCGCTTACAAAATTGTAATGTGCATCAGCGTATCAATTTTCGTCAACACGCTATTACTGATTCCCCAAGTTGGCCTATGAGAAATTTAACACTGACAAAACAGTGGCGGGGGTTTTGCCTGCCTTTATCGCTGGACGAACTCATTAAGCGCTACATCAAAAATTGTCATTTTGAAAATGCTTCAGAGGAACACCTTAAAAGCTGTCAAAAAATGTTAGTTGCGGCGGTGAATCAAGATTTAGACATGCTTGAAACCGTTGTTCGTGCCCATGCTTTGGATTTTATGATTGAAAAAAACGACTCTAAATTATTCGATAAAATTTTCGATAAAGTCATTGGATTGTGGGGCTAATTGAGAGCATGAATTGTTACATTGTAACTATTCCGTTGTCTATTCGATGGTGCTTCGGATGAACATATCGCGTAGGTGTGGTGTTTAATTATGCTTACTTATAGTTACAGTGTAACTTTGCTTTTAGGTTCGTTCGAAGTGGAACAAGTTAGGGATGAATAATTACATTGTAACTATTAGTTCGAAGGCGGAATGATGAAAAAAGCAGAATTACTGAAAACTGAGCACATGGTTCAGCAAATTTGGCTTAAAAATCAGATGAGCAAAATAAACTTTAGCACTGGAAAGAACTTCCTTAACTCTGATGTGGCTTTGCGTGCTTGGGATAAATTAGGCGACTTGGTTCTCCGAGATGCAGATTTGGAACATTACATCAGCGTTCATTTATCTGAGCAGGGTCTCAAGAAGTTGGTCACGACGTTACGGGTTCACAAGAAGCGCAATGGTAAAGAGCTGCTACAAGTTGAAATCACTGATGCGAGCCGACGCAAATTAAGTCTAATGATCTTCAAATCAGGTAAAACAAAAATTGAAATCATTGATTATTTGATATTGAATGCGGATTTAAGTGAATTTGAAAAGAACGAATAATTACAATGTAACTATTCGTTGGTGTCATTTGAAGCGCTGCACGAGTGCTAATTCGATAACAAAAAGTCGTTTTCAGGAAAAAAAGCAAAAAAAATCACATCCAGCAAGGCTGGATGTGATGACTGCTTTGTCAGTGTCGGAATGCTCTGGTATAAGCCTGGGTTATCTTTTATTTACACGAGAATAGCGCTCTAAAATATTGAGCTTATCCTCTCATAACCTTGACAAAATCTCTTACTTGCACAGGTTTGACTTGTACAAAGGTTATCCACTAAATCTGTGGGTAACTTCATCAAATCTTCATAAAACTGGCATGAAAACGTTTTATGAGATGAGGAAACCCTTAAGCTCAAAGCCTTCATCGAGTTCTTTTTTAAACACGGTTGGCATCCGGCCTTGTCCTGTCCAGCTGATGGTTTCGCCATTGACTTCAATACTGTACTTCGCAGGGCGGGGTTCGCGTTTTTTCTTGGGGGCCTTTGGTGCCTCTCCCACGTCATCCAAGCTCAGCCCGAGTTCGGCCATCTGCTTTCTGATGGCATCAATTTGAGCATTACGCTCTGCATTTTCAGCAAGCTCAGCTTCCGCTTGGGCCTCTCTTGTGGCAATCAATTGTTCAAGCTTGCCGGCGAAGACCTTTAGCTCATCAAACGGCAGGTCTTTGACTGCTGCCTTGAATTTACGGCCATGGGTTAAAATCTCTAAAAAATCGCTCATTATTTCAGTCTCTTTAAAAGGAAAAAGTGGGTTGATATTGAATGGTCATCAACAAAAAAAACCGCCTTACTTAGCGGGATTGAAAGGGTAAAAGCCTTATTATTGTTCCGTCTGTATCCCTACTTGGCTGGGCGTATACTCGTAGCTAGCAAGGGATTAGTCAAGTTTGGGGCTATCGCATTTCGCCTTTATCTCTGTCCGGCTTGCCGTTTTGGTCAAAAAATCGAATGGTACACTTTGGGTAGCCCGAACAGCCCCACCAAAATACCCCTGCTTTTTTCGCTGGGCGTCTGATAAGGGGCTTGCCGCATTGCTTGCAAAACTCGGTCTCTGAGATGGCCAGCGTGGATTTATTTTTATCTTCAAGGTTAGGCTTGCCGTTATCATCAGGGTAATGGCTCTTACATTCAGGGTAACGATTACAGGCCCAAAACGGGCCATGCTTTCCTTTACGCTTCACCAGCGCCCCCACTTGGCACTTAGGGCAACTGATTTTGTTTTTGATGGTGATGGGCACGCCGTTGGTTTTTACATCAGAAATACGCAGTGCCAGGTAATCATCTAAATCACTGACAAATGCCTCAACGGTGGACTCTCCGGCTCTGATAGCTTGCTGTTTCTGTGCCCACAGTGCCGAGGTATCCGGCGCCACAATCTCTTTAGGCAGCAAGGCGCAGAACTCTTGCCCTTGCTCGGTGGTTTTCCACACCTTCTCCTTATAGCCTTTCTCAGTGCTAAGGGTGATTAAAGGATTGTTGGCCAACTTCTTCAAAATAGCCGCCCGGGTGGCTTCTGTTCCGATAGAGCCAGACTCAGACGCATTATCTTTGTCCTTAGCTTCCAAGGCCGCGCGAAGCGTTGGGTCTTCTATGAATTTGGCTGCCCGGGTCATCGCGGCCAGTAAGCTTGATTCGACAAAGTATTTCGGTGGTGTGGTTTTCTTCTTATCGATATCAAGTGATTGGTTAGTGCCGGTGTCTTTGCTCACTTCCCTTAAGTCCAGCTCTTGCTTGCTCTCGCGTTCCTCCTCTATTTCACCTCGATACAGCACTTCCCAGCCTTGCGCGGTCATATTGCTTTGGGTGGCAACAAAGACACGCCCTTGGCAATCAATCTTCAAACGGGTCTTATCTCGCACACTGGCTGGATAAAACAGGGCTACAAAGCTTTTTGCGACTAACTCATATACCGTGCGCTCTTTAGGGCTCAAGGTGATGCTTGCCCCACTTTTTTCAGTGGGGATAATCGCATGGTGCGCGGTGATTTTACTGCCGTTAAAGGCTTTGTGCTTCAATTGAGGATTGCCGCCCTCGATGGCTGCATTCAGTCCTGGTGCTGTACCCGCTATTGCAGTCAGTACCTTACTGGCCCCCGCATAGTGTTCATCAGACAAATAACGGCAATCTGAGCGTGGGTAGGTTAATAGCTTGTGGGTCTCATACAGGCTTTGTACCAGCTTGAGGGGGTCATCGGCACTGTAACCATGTTGTTTGGCGCACGTTTGTTGCAAGGTCGACAAGTTAAACGGCAACGGCGCGGCCTTGTTTTCCGCCTTAGTGTTGATGCCAGTGATACTCGCCGGTTGGTTGAGGCACTGCTCTTGTATCATGAGCGCATCAGGCTCACTGGTTAGACGATTTTTCTCATCCGTGTTGTCATCCTTTCCAGGAACATGTTTGGCATTAATATTACCTTTTGAAAAAGAGAAGGCACCAGAAAGTACGTAGTAGAAGCTCTCGCAGTGGTTGAGATTCGCCAGTGTTCGAGTGTTAATCAGTCCCAATACCGCGTTTGCACTCGGCCTACATTGAGTACATTGCCATAGCCCTCATCTGAGGCCTTTTTTGATCTTGGTTTTAATACCAGTTCCTAGGAACTAGGATTAGCCTCTTCTTATCCTTACCGCTTCATTTAAAATTTAGGCAAAAAAAAGCGACCTAATCAGGTCGCTACATGTTCCAAGCTTGGAATAGGGTGACAGTCGCGCTAGAAACTATCTAAAAGGGAGTGATGATGAACAATGAAAACGACTTCAATCTAACGTTAAACAGAAGCCAAAAATTCGGTTCATATAATCAGAGTCCCATTTATCCGGATAGTTCATATTTTATTGGAAATAACGATAAAATATTTACCAGCAACTTTCTCTAACTTTTAAAACGGGCAAGATTAACTGGTGAGTTTAACCAGCCAGATCTTAAATTCATCATCCATGCTTGTGCCCCATTGCTTAACTAAAGCCTGGTACCTTGGGTAGTCTCCCTTGCGGGTGAATATGAGCATATTATCGATCTTATCTTTGTGGTTTTCCATCATGAAGCGAACCGATAAATATCCCCAACGATAGACTCTGTCGGTGCCGCCATTTTTCTCGTAGCCGGTATTAAATAGCTCACTTAATGGGAAGTTGCTATTGTCTGAAAGGGATTTTTTAGCCAAGTCGATGGCGGCTTGATTATCGTCTCCTCGGGAGACATATTCACCTAATCCTTCGCTCCACCAGATCAAGTAGGGTAAAAGTGGTGCAGGTTTAGGGCAGTATTCAGGAGCACTGTGGGAGTCGTGCAGTGAGGCACAAAAATCACCGTATAAGTTAAAGTGGCCATCCAAATAATGCACATATTCATGGGCTAAGTTCCAAATCTGCCCCTTCTTCTCATAGGCGACAAATTCTGCTTGATTGTCAGTTTGGCCCGGTAATCCTTCGAGGAACATGCCGCCATTGTCGCTGGGTACATCGAAGTGAGTGGTTACATACTGAGTGTAATCTTCGCGAGAATGATAGACGTTGGCTCGCATACTCATGTTGTTGTCGTTGGCGACAGGCTTACCTTGGGTACCAAATAGCTGATGAAATTTAGCTTCTTGTTTGCCCATTAGCGCACAAGCCTCGGCTATCTGCTCTTCTGTTAGGGCTTGTGAACGTATGACTATGGTGTCACTACAGGCATGATTCTGAGATAAGACCGCGGCTAAACTCGTTGGATCTTCTTGAACCGATGAATGGCAGGCACTTAGGCTAAGCAGACCCGTTAATGATAAAAGTTTAAACGTTTGCACGGCGTGTTCCCTCGAAATGTCTTTTTGTATACAATATTCTCAAGTGTTTCATCTAAGTTAAATGAAGTCAATTGCAATGACATGTTCACCGGCTGTGGTTAAGATAATCATTAATATTCGTGGTATGTGTTATCGACGGCAACGCCAGTTAAACTTTATGTACATGTGTCGGGCTATTTATATTTGAGATTTCAAGTTAATTCGTAATTGCTAAAAAGGAAAGTGTAGTGTCAAATCAATGGGATAATAATCGTGACTATCATTCATTTGCTAATGTCGATGAAATTAGAGTCAAGCATTTAGCATTAGATCTCGATGTCGATTTTGAAGCTAAACAGTTAACAGGTGTTGCCGAGTTAACGCTGGATTATATCGATGCCAGTTGTCGTCATTTATGGTTAGATCTTCGCGAACTCACCATACTGGATGTACGAGATGATAAGGGTGATGTCTTAACATTTACTATTGATAAACACGATTCTATCTTAGGCGAGAGACTTAATATCTCTCTGCTGAGTCAGACTCTAAGTGTGAAGCTGTATTATCAGACCTCAACCAATGCCCAAGGTCTGCAATGGTTAACTCCTGAGCAAACCAGTGGTAAGACTCTGCCATTTCTATTCAGCCAATCTCAGCCCGTTAATGCCAGAAGCTGGATCCCATTGCAAGATAGCCCTAAGGCCCGCATCACGTTCGAGGCAATAGTTAAGGTGCCTGTTGGCATGCGGGCTGTGATGAGCGCCATGAATGATGCGACGGCGAGTTTGGATGGAGAATTCTCTTTCTCAATGGAGAAATCCATGCCGACTCATCTGTTGGCCATCGCGGTGGGAGATCTCGCCTTCGGTAAAATAGGCGACCGCACCGGCGTCTATGCTGAGCCCGAAGTGTTAGATGCGGCGGTCAAAGAGTTTGAAGATACCGAGCAGATGGTAGAAATCGCCGAGTCTCTGCTGGGGCCTTATCCCTGGGGGCGTTATGACATGATAGTCTTGCCGCCTAGTTTCCCCTTTGGTGGCATGGAAAACCCTCGATTGGCATTTATTACGCCGACCCTGATCGCTGGAGACAAGAGTCTGGTGTCTACCGTGGCCCATGAGTTGGCTCACTCCTGGACTGGAAACCTGGTCAGTAATGCCACTTGGCGAGATCTTTGGCTCAATGAGGGATTTACCACCTATTTTACCAATCGCATCGTCGAGGCTGTGTTTGGTAAAGAGCAAGCCGAGTTGGAAGTGGTATTGGAATATGGCCGCTTGAAGGAGGAGCTGGCAACCACAGAACTCGCCGAACAGCATTTACCTGCCAATGTACAGACTCAAGATCCCAATGAGGCTTTTAATCGTTTCACCTATGATAAGGCGTCTATGTTTGTCCATGATTTGGAGCGTCGTTTGGGTCGTGAGGCATTCGATAAATTTCTCTATACCTATGTGCAGCACTTTGCATTCGAGGCGATAACCACAGAAACGTTTATCGAGTATGCCAAGCAGACCTTGCTGATTGAGCATGCAGACAAGCTCAGCGAGGCTGAGTTGCTGGAGTGGATCTATGGCTGTGGCATGCCTGACTGGTTTACTCCGCCGGTATCAGACAGTTTAGATAAAGTCGAAGCAGCCATAGAGACTTGGTTGGCTGGTACACAAGCAAGCTCGTTATTGACAGATAGTTGGCGAGTCCATCATTGGCAGTACTTTTTAAGTTCACTGCCTGAGGTGCTTAGTCAAGAGCAGCTGATGGAGTTAGATGGATGCTTTAACCTGACTCAATCGACTAACGCAGAAATTGCTTGTGATTGGTTTAGGGTGGCTATCCGTAATCACTACGATCCAGTATTACCCGCATTGAGTGATTACCTTATCCGAATAGGCCGGGGCAAGTTTGTTAGGCCACTCTACTCAGAGTTGCAAGTTGCCGGCTATGAGAGCGAAATTAAGCAGATCTATAGCCAGGCGAGAGTGGGGTATCATCCATCGATCGTCGTTCAGCTAGATAAGAGCATTGGTTTGTAAACAGGGCTTGAAAGCAAAAAAAATGGCACCTCAATGAGGTGCCAAACATTCTTAATAGAATAAGTTCTGAATTGGTAAGCACTAAGCGCTAGCAAATTAACTTACCTTTCAGTTGAGAACTCATTGAGCCCTCTAAAAGGGAGGTGATGAACCATGATGAAAACATGAAACAAGTTACACTCAACTTGCTACATATAATCAGAGTCACTATCTCGAAGAAAGTTCACCACACATCATAAATAAATCCAATCTTTCAGGTTTTCTGTAGAGGTATTATTATATCTAATGATTAACCTATTGTTTTTCATTGTTAATTTTCTTTTGTTTTTAATCGTTTTTTCTTGAATGTTAAAGCAATAAAGCCTCATCGATTTCAACAAATTTACAGGCCGAATCGATAAGAGACTTAGCTGTGAGTGTCGGTACACCATAAACTTGAGTGTCGACGCCATACTTTTGATACACCTTGAGCATGAGTAAGTCGAAATCACCATCGCCGGAGAGCAGAATGATAGTATCCACTTCCGGAGCCGCTTCCATCACATCGATGGCAATCCCCACGTCCCAATCACCCTTTGCCGAACCATCGCTGCGCTGAATAAATGGTTTTAGCTTAATATCGAAGCCTATGTGTTTGAGTGCATCCTGAAATTTAAGCTGGCCATCATCGCCTTTATGAATGGCGTAGGCCGTGGCCGAGACAATATCGCCCTCGTAGCCAATGTGTTGCCATAACTTTCGATAGTTAAACTGGCGGCCATAGGCCTGACGGCAGGTGTAATAGATATTCTGTACATCGACGAAGATGGCTATTTTCTTATTTGTCATGCTTAGCTTCGCTATGAATTATGTGTGGTGCACATTCTTACTCATTTATCTATGGCAGCACAAGCTAGCCTCTACATTTTTTATGGCATCATGTATTTTGGCCGAAAGATAGCCTCAATAACTGAACCATGGCCCGGGTTTTCTCGGGCAAATAAGGTTGAGATGGATAGATCAAGGTGAGTTTAAGTTCGGTAAAACGCTGTTGGTCTAATATTTCATGCAAGCTGGCGTCTTGAAGATATTTATCCACCAGTAATCTGGGTAATAAGGCGACGCCCTTACCTGATTTTGCCAGCCTGATGAGAAGCTGTAGATCATCGCTGTAAAGGTGATATTCGACATCTTCAGGTAACAGTGACCTGCTATAGCGACTGGCTAACAGTTGATGAGACGCTAGGTCAGAAAATTGCTTAGGGGTACCAAACTGACTGAGATAGCTTACGGATGCGACCATGCAAAAACTCAAATAGAGTAAGTGCTGTTGAACATAGTCATGGTGCAGTGTGTCTATATAACTTGGTAAAATCTGTAGATCCGTATCGGTTCTTCTCAAGTCTATAGCTTGTTTCTGATGCTCTACTTCTAATCTGACATCAGGATATCGATTAACATAATCTTCGATAACGTTAGAAAATATCTCTGTCATTCCAAGGGCGGGCGGGATAGCCAGACGCATTTTCCCCTGTGGTGTCATTCGCTCTGTCTGCATCAAATTAACCGCTTCGTTTAATCTGTTGAGGGGGCCGTTCACCTGTTCGTACAACCATTGCCCACGTTCAGTGAGTTCTATGTTGCGGGTAGTGCGGATAAGTAGCTGGTAGCCTAGTTGTTTTTCCAGTTCTTGTAAGCGCCGACTGACTTTAGAACGCTGTAAACCATTGGCCTTAGCAGCCGAACTGATCCCTTGGTGTCGTACCGTCTGAACAAACAAATTGATATCGTCTAAGCTTGGCATCTGCTACTCCATGATCTTTTACTTGATAATCCCGTCCTATTAATAGGACGTACATGGCCTATGATACAGACTATTTGTAGTAAAAATAGCGATATATAATACTCTGCTTAAGATTGAAAGGAGATAAAATGGAGCTCGCAGAGCAAAAATTCAGACGTTGGATGACAGTGTTGATCATCATGTTCGTGGTGACTGGCCTCTATCTGGTTATGGCCGACCGCTATGCGCCCATGACGACTGAGAGTCGGGTACAAGGCTTTGTCGTGCAGTTAGCCCCCGAAGTGTCGGGCTATATAACCCAAGTGAACCTCAGCAATAATCAGTTGGTTAAGTCTGGTGATCTGTTATTTAGCATAGATGATCGTAAGTTTAGGTTAGCGGTTACTATGGCCGAGTTGAATTTAAAGCAGGCCATCGAGGGGGAAGCGTCCCTGTATGCTCAGGCCGCGGCGGCGAAAGCGAATATTACAACCAGTACAGCAGCTTCTGACAATGCCAAAAGGGAGTTTCAAAGAATATCTAAGTTGTCGACTTCAGGTTCTGTCTCTGAATCTAAGCTTGATTCGATCAGGACACAGAGAGATGAGAGCTCGGCGAATCTTGTCGCAGCGAAGGCCCAGTACAGGGCAATTGAGACTCAACTTGGTGATAGTGAGGGGGAGAGTAGTTTAGTACATTCAGCCGAAACGAGTTTAGCACAAGCCAAGTTAGACTTCTCGCACACACAGATAAAAGCACCGAGTGACGGTGTGGTGACAAATCTACAGCTGCATAAAGGTAGTTTTGCCAGTGTTAATCAGCCTCTTCTGACATTTATTCCTACCGACTCTTTGTGGATCACTGCCGATTTCAGAGAGAAGGCCACCTCCATGTTACAACCTGGCATGCGCGCCGAAGTCGCCTTCGATGGACTGCCCGGAGAGGTGCTGAGTTTAGCTGTGTCCAGTCGTGATTTTGGTGTGGCGTCGGCGCAGCAGAAGGCTAATGGTCAATTGTCATCGGTTGTGACCAGTAATCGTTGGGTACGTGATGCCCAAAGAGTCAGGGTTAACTTCAGCGCTGACATTAAACTTCCTGATAACCTATTTGTTGGTTCTCGTGCAACTGTTATTATCTATCAAACAGATAATTTAGTGTTTAATTTTTTAGGTGGGCTATTAATACGCATGGTGAGTCTGTTCCATTATGTGTATTGATCACGTCTGAACTTAGATTAAAACGAGTAAAAGGTAACCAGGATGTCACCATCAAATAGTAAGCCAGTTAAAAGAGAAACCACGACCCGAATGATTCTGGGAGTCAGTGTTACTCTGCTGCTTGCCGTTATTTTTGAACCGGTTGAAGCCCTGTTTATTCGGGCTCTCACTATGGTTTATTTTCTGTTTTAGAGAGTCATTCGAGGAGGTAAGATGAAGCCGTTAAGGATCTGGTTCGCCTGTGTGTTAGGTGTAACCATAAGCACGCTCCTTGGGTGGTCGAATGCCATGTTTATGGCCTTGTTTCCTGTGTTTGTTTTAGTGAGTCTGAATCGTTGGAATACGGGCTTGTTTGTGCAGTTGATATTGGGCATCTTCTGGGTGAGCGTTCAGGTAAGCCTAATCATAGGCTTCTTGCAGCCATACCCGGTTCTCATGCTGATAGCCGTGGGGATCATGCTGCTGTTTAAATGCTTTGCCATGCATCATAAACCGATCTATGTATTCGGATATGTGGGTCTACTTATTGGTTCGATTCTGCTCAATTTTGGCAGCTATCAAGCATTCGATTTAGAAAACTTCATCGTGGGGATCTGGATAGCCACTCTGATGACCTTGCCTATCTGCGGTCTGGCCTTTTATTGTTTTCCTGATCCGATAGAAGAAGGGCCCATAATGAGTATACAAGGGCAAGATAAAGAGCCTAAAGCCATATTGGAACAAACCGCCCTGGGCTGGCTGGTGGCCATGGTTGCGTTTGTCATTTTTCAGGTGGCGAACTTGAATGACTCACTCTCGGCTCAGGCGAGTATCTTGGTCATATTGGCACCTATGACTCTGGTTGGGTCCCTGATGGCGGCAAAAATTCGTATCATAGGAACATTGGCCGGTTGTATGGCTGCGATGGCCATTCAATTTGTTCTCTATGATATGTTTGACAACCCTATACTCTATCTCGTGTCTTATGCCATCGCCGCCGGGATCTTCTGTCGCTGGTTGGCTAAGGATCCTGTATGGGCAGGGATCGGTTTCTCAGCCATCTCCGCGCTGACGATTCCTTTGACGACTAACATGGTACCGGGACAACAAGACGCCTTCTTCGCCATTCTTTATCGAGCTAGCTCTATTCTGGTCGCTGTGATCGCCACCTCAATGATGATCTGGCTAGGCTATAAGCTGCTCAAGTCGATGCCTTGGTTGTTTAGCTTACCAAGGCAAGAGAAAGGTTAAATCACCGATTCTGATTCTTTACCTTGATATAGCCCATCATGACTAAGTCTTTACCTTGGCTGGTGTATTTATTAAAAAGCTGTTCGATATCATTCGGCGCTTGGACATCTTGGCTAAATCCATGCTTTCGGTAAAACTCCACCAGGTGTGGTAGAGAAAATAGATAGGTTTCTTTTGATGTCAGTTTCTCTGTTACTCGCTTCATTAGCTGGTGGCCTATGCCTTTTCCTCTATGGTCTGGGTGAACCAGCATACCGTTCAGTAAGTTAAATTCTCCGATAGGCCTAAACCTGAGACCTGCAATAATCTGCTCTGCTTTAATGTATGAGTCAGGGGGAAAAGTGTGTTCATCATCATTTATCAATAAGGCTATCTGCTCTTTTCGACTGATTCGGGTATAGGGCATGTAACTGCGGTAAAAGCCGTAGACACCTCTTCGGTGTAGATTATCTAGCCAAATTAATTTCAATTGGAATGTCTCATAAGCGCCAAGTATTTTGGCTGCGTGGATTATCGAAGAAATTTTTACCAATTGCTAATAGTGTTCACTCAACAGATAAATGGGTTGCAGCTCGATTTTATCGGCCTTTTGTGGCCTTGCAGCCTCCAGATATAACTTGTGTCTTTCTGTGTTGGCTTGTGTGGCTTTAGTTTGCCTGTGGTTGCGGGATTGTTTCTAGTCATGCTCTGTTACAAGATATTGTTTAATAAACACCGGACATTTGCGTTGCTTTACACAGCTTTACCCTACAAAGGCTAGTTTTTCTTTAAAATAGTGGCAATTCACAACCTTGGTATTAGAAGAAAACTCATCAATGAAAAAAAGTCTGCTATTGATCCCCATTCTTATCGTGAGCGCCGTTGTCGCTTCGTTCAGTGGCTTTACTCTGGCGCAGAAGCCTAACGATAAGTCGGCGCGTGCACCGCGCGTCGTGCCTGTGGTTACAGGTGTTGTTGATCGGCACCTGTTGTCTCAGACTATCTCTTTAATAGGCAAATTGCAGGCGGATAAATCTGTCTATATTTCCCCAGAGGTGGCGGGCAAGGTTAAAGCGATTCATGTGACCGCTAATCAAGAGATACACACGGGGCAGCTGCTAATCCAGCTCGAAGATGCTAAGCCTCAGGCTAGTGTCTCAGAGGCGAAGGCGTACCTCAACGATGAGAAACGTAAACTAAAAGAATATCTCAAGCTCATCGATCGTAATGCCATCACCCAGACTGAGATTGATGCTCAAAGAGCCAGTGTCGATATTGCCACCGCCAGACTCGAGTCTGCTCAGGCCGAACTCGAATACCACTATATCAAGGCGCCTTTTTCCGGTACCGCGGGATTACTGGATTTCAGCCGGGGACCATGGTGACGGCGGGGAGTGAGCTGCTGTCCCTAGATGATCTATCTTCTATGCGGGTCGATTTGCAGGTACCTGAGAATTATCTCTCTATGTTGAGTGTTGACATGACAGTGGCTGCAACCAACAGAGCCTGGCCCGATAGTACGTTTACAGGGTGGGTGGTGGCTATCGATCCTCGTATTAATGAGGAGACCCTGAACCTTAAGGTGCGGGTCAATTTCGATAACGCAGATCATAAGCTAAAGCCTGGCATGATGATGTCGGCGAGTCTGAGCTTTCCTGCCGTGTCTGAGCCTGTGATCCCGGTTCAAGCCATAGAATATTCCGGCACCAAACGATTTGTATACGTGATTGGCGCAGACCAATTAGCCAAACGAACCCAAGTGGTTCTAGGAGCGCGTATTCAAGATGAAGTACTTATCACAGATGGACTCAGTGTCGGCGATCGCATCGTAGTGCAAGGTTTAGTTAACATGCGTGACGGCTTAAGAGTGGATGACCTTTCAAATAAAGATGAGTCTATGACTGCGGGCCATAAGTTAGGTGAGTCTCAGGGAGACAGAAGTTAATGTTAATCTCTGATATCTCAGTTAAACGCCCCGTCGTCGCTATCGTTTTAAGTTTGCTTCTATGTGTATTTGGCGCCGTGTCCTTCTCTAAACTGGCGGTGCGTGAAATGCCGGATGTGGAAAATCCAGTGGTGACTGTGATGACCACCTATGATGGCGCTTCGGCAACGATCATGGAGAGTCAGATCACCACATCTTTGGAGGATGAACTCACAGGCATCAGTGGCATCGATGAGATAACATCCGTTACCCGCAACGGGATGTCGCGGATCACCATCACCTTCGATCTCGACTGGGACCTTACCGAAGGGGTGAGTGATGTCCGTGATGCGGTTGCCCGTGCCCAACGTCGTTTGCCCGACGAGGCGGATGATCCTATTGTCTCCAAGGACAATGGCTCGGGTGAGCCTTCAATTTATATCAATCTCAGCTCGTCTGTGATGGACAGAACCCAGCTGACCGACTATGCCCAGCGGGTGTTGGAAGACAGATTCAGCCTGATCACTGGGGTGAGCTCGGTGAGTATCTCTGGCGGCCTCTACAAGGTGATGTATGTTCAGCTCAAACCTGAGTTGATGGCGGGTCGTAATGTGACGACCGCAGATATCATTGCCAGCTTAAAGACTGAAAACGTTGAAACCCCGGGCGGAGAAGTCAGAAACGACACCACTGTAATGACAGTGCGTACGGCCAGGCTCTACAATAATCCGCATGACTTTGATTACTTAGTGGTTCGCACCGCCAGTGATGGCACGCCAATTTACCTTAAAGATGTCGCCTCGGTTTTTGTTGGTGCAGAGAATGAAAACTCCACATTTAAGAGTGATGGTGTACCAAACTTAAGTTTAGGTATCATAGCTCAGTCCGACGCCAACCCTTTAGAGGTGGCAAAGGCTGCGCATATCGAGGTCGAGCGCATTCAGCAATTCCTGCCTGAAGGGACTCAGCTGGTGGTCGATTATGACTCCACGGTATTTATCGACCGCTCAATTAGCGAAGTTTATAACACATTGTTGATCACCGGTGGACTGGTTGTCCTGGTGCTCTATATCTTTATCGGTCAGGCGAGGGCAACACTTATCCCTGCCGTGACCGTACCGGTTTCGCTCATTTCAGCCTTTATTGCCGCTAACTTTTTTGGTTTCTCGATTAACTTGCTCACCCTGATGGCCTTGATTCTGTCCATCGGTCTGGTGGTGGATGATGCCATAGTGGTGGTGGAGAATATCTTCCATCATATCGAGAAAGGTGAACCACCTTTGTTGGCAGCCTATAACGGCACGCGGGAAGTGGGGTTTGCCGTTGTCGCCACCACGGCCGTTCTGGTGATGGTATTTCTGCCTATCTCTTTCATGGAAGGCATGGTCGGACGCTTGTTTACCGAGTTCTCCGTCATGCTGGCGATGTCGGTGATCTTCTCCTCTATCGTGGCCCTGACGTTAACGCCAGTGCTCGCCAGCAAGATACTTAAAGCGGATGTTAAGCCTAATCGTTTCAATATCTGGATCGATGCCAGATTTAGCAAGCTGGAGCGTGGCTATCGACTCGCCGTTGCCAAGGCGATTCAATTTAGGTTTGTCGCGCCTGTGGTGATCATCTTGTGTATTGTCGGCAGCGCCGCCCTGATGCAGGTGGTGCCATCACAGCTGGCACCCCAAGAAGATAGGGGGGTGATATTTGCTTTCGTCAAGGGGGCGGAAGGCACCAGTTACAACCGCATGACGGCTAACATGGATATTGTCGAAGACAAGCTAATGCCGCTGTTAGGCCAAGGGGTGATCAAGTCTTTCAGCGTACAAGCTCCGGCATTCGGTGGCCGGGCTGGTGATCAGACCGGTTTCGTTATCATGCAGCTTGAAGACTGGGAAGATAGGGACGTCAATGCTCAGCAAGCACTGGCTATTGTCGCTAAAGCCCTGCAGGGGATCCCCGATGTGATGGTGCGTCCCATGTTGCCAGGTTTCAGGGGGCAATCGAGCGAGCCGGTGCAGTTTGTGATAGGAGGTTCTGATTACCAGGAACTGTTCAAGTGGGCGGAAGTTTTACAGGAAGAAGCGATTCATAGCCCTATGCTGGAAGGGGCCGATCTCGATTACTCCGAGACCACGCCAGAGCTAGTGGTGAGTGTCGACAGACAGCGCGCCGCCGAGCTTGGGATTAGTGTTGCCGAAGTTTCCGAGACCCTAGAGGTGATGCTCGGTGGACGCAGTGAAACCACATTTGTCGAGCGCGGTGAGGAGTATGATGTTTATTTAAGAGGCGACGAGAATAGCTTTAATAGCATGGCGGACTTGAGCCAGATCTACATGCGTTCGAGTAAAGGCGAGTTGATCACACTCGATTCGATAACACATATCGAAGAGGTGGCTTCGGCTCAAAAATTGAGTCATACCAATAAGCAGAAATCGATAACACTTAAGGCTAACTTAGGTGAAGGTTATACCTTAGGCCAAGCCTTAGATTTTCTCGATGCTAAAGCGATCGAGATTTTGCCCAGTGATATCTCGGTGAGCTACACGGGTGAGTCGAAAGACTTTAAAGAAAATCAAAGTAGTGTGCTTGTGGTATTTGGACTGGCTTTGTTAGTGGCTTATCTGGTGTTGGCTGCCCAGTTTGAGAGCTTTATTAACCCTATGGTGGTGATGTTTACTGTACCTATGGGGGTCTTCGGTGGCTTCCTCGGCCTCTTCCTGACCGGCCAAGGACTGAATATTTACAGCCAGATAGGCATGATCATGCTGATCGGCATGGTGACCAAGAACGGCATCTTGATCGTGGAATTTGCCAATCAGTTACGTGATAAAGGGCTCGAGATAGAACAGGCGATTATCGATGCTTCGACGCGCCGTCTGCGTCCTATCCTGATGACCGCATTTACGACCTTAGTCGGTGCAGTCCCCTTGATCATGTCAACCGGCGCAGGCTCTGAGAGCCGTATCGCTGTGGGTACTGTGGTCTTCTTCGGGATGGCGTTTGCGACGTTTGTTACCCTACTGGTGATTCCGGCCATGTATCGTTTAATCTCGGCGAAAACCACTTCCCCCGGTTTTGTAGAGGCTCAGCTAGAAGAAGCGATAGCAGTGCAGAAGCTTACAGTGGAAAGCTAATGTAATTACCAAAACGAACAGATAAGATGAGGAAAGCCCTGCTAATACCGATTAGCAGGGCTTTTTAGTAAGCCAAATTATTAACTAAAACTCAGAACATCAGTTAAAGCTTAGGCTAAATTTGGCGCCGCCCAGAGTATCTGAACGGGACACTGAAAGTTGGCCCTGATAACTGTCAACCAAGTCACTAACTATGGCAAGTCCTATGCCGTTTCCCTGTAGATAGGAGTCGGCGCGTATGCCGCGCTCGAATATGTCACTCTCAAGTTCAGGTGATACTCCCGGGCCATCATCTTCTATATCTATGTTGAGTCCGGTGTCTTTCATGCTGACGGTCAGGTGCACTCGAGCCTTGGCGGCCTTACAGGCATTGTCGAGTAAGTTACCTAACATTTCGATTAAATCGGCCTCGTCACCCTTGAAAATACACTGCTCGCCGACACTCGAACTTATCTCTATCTGAGGTTCACGGTATATTTTGGGCAAGGTCCTCACTAGCTTATCTGACACCGACATGACATTAACACCTAAGTGCCAAGAAGACCCAGCTGCCGTTTGTGCTCGTTTGAGTTGATGACTTATGATGCGGCTAATGATATTAGTTTGCTCGAATGAACTTTTGCTCAGATCTTTCTGACTTTGAATCACTGCCAGTGGCGTTTTTAGGCTATGGGCCAGATCCGATAGGGCATTGCGGTAACGTTTTCGCTGGCGCTGCTCGGTATTGAGCAGGGTGTTGAGCTGTCTCGCTACAGCTTGCAGCTCATTGGGATACTTTGCCTGGATCTGCATGGCCTTGCCTTGCTCTATCTCGTTAAGTTCTCGCTTAAACTGAGCCAAGGGCTTTAGGGTCCACAGTAGCCAAGCCAACTGAACCAATACCAGGAAAACCATCAAGATCAGTAACCAGCTCCAAAGGTATTGACCAAATAAATCTATTTGGTTTTGGTAGTCGAGTTGATCTTTAATGATGTGCACCGTGATTGGGAAGGTGACATTGTCAACACTCAAGCCATCATTGGATAAAATTTTATGTTCGAAACTGGCGCTGTAACTGTAGATAATATGGGGCTTGTCATCAATCTCTATCTCCTTAAACTCACTTTTACCTATCTCAGGTTGGGGCAAATTGTCGGGTAAGTTCAGCCCAAGAAACGAGTTGGATTGCCAAGTGACACTGGTTTTCTTCCTATCGGGATTTGGCGTTGAAATGAGTGCAAATAAGCCAGATTGAATCACATTAAATTGATTCTCTGCTAAGGCTTCGGGCATCATAAGTTGGCCGTTATCCACCTCTGTCACGGCTAAAATTGAGTAGAGGTAAGCTTTCAATTCATTTTTGGCCGATGTCGAGACTTGCTGTTTAAATGCATCGTTCAGGGTAAAACCAATCAAGGGCAGTAAGATTAGGTTCAGCAAGAGTGCACTGATAATCAGGCGCGCCTTGAGTGAGTTCATCAGGTTTGACAGTTTATTTAGCATCTGACTCATCTTCAGTGTGCTGTGCACAGCGAGCCAGTGGCTTCAAACGATAACCTTGCCCCCTCAATGTTTCTATCAGTCCGAGCTGATTGTCTGGATCTAACTTCTTGCGCAACCTGCGAATAAATACTTCGATCACGTTAGAGTCTAAGTCGAAGTCTTGATCATAGATATGCTCAATCAGTACTGTCTTAGATTTAACTTCTCCTGAGTGCAACATAAAAAACTCGAATAGCTTGTACTCTGAGCTGCTTAAATTCATCAACTGACCAGACTTTTTAACCTCTAGAGTACTGGTATTGATGCTAAAAGGTCCATTGTAGACTAGTGGACTGGCCTTGCCTGCCGAGCGACGGATCAAGGCGTTGAGACGGGCGATTAGCTCTTCAGGATGGAAAGGTTTCGTCAGGTAATCATCGGCGCCGGCATCTAAGCCCTCTACCTTATCTTGCCAGCTATCACGGGCGGTTAAGATCAAGATGGGAAAGTCTATCTCTAGCTCTCTGAGCTTAGTGATCAGTTCAATGCCGTTAAGCTTAGGTAACCCGACATCTATGATCCCGGCGTCATAGCTATACTCACTTCCCTGAAATAAACCATCTTCTCCATCGCTGGCCACATCCAAGGTAAAATTGGCATCGAGCAGGTGCTGTTTCAGATTAGTTTGTAGCTCTAAGTCGTCTTCAACTAACAGTATTCGCATTGGGTCACCTCTGTAATGAGCTTCGGGTATTCCTCTGAAACAAATCACCCTTTCCATCACTGGCCACATCCAAGGTAAAATTGGCATCAATCAAATGTTGTTTAAGATTAGTTTGTAGTTCTAAGTCATCTTCAACTAACAGTATTCGCATTGGATCACCTGTGTAAATTCATTATGTTAAGTCTTTAAGTTGCAAATTAGTTTCTACGCACACTGCCGGTTTTGGCATCGACGGACACATAAAATACCGCTCCGGAACTGGATAACAACTTGACCCGGTAACCTGGGTTGCCGTTGACTCGGCTCGATTGCACCTTGAGCACCTTGCCTGGGTATTGTCGTTTGACTAACTGAATAGCTTGTTGAGAACTGGTGACTTTTAACTTTTTAGGGGGCTTTTTAGACTGAGCGGCCATGCTCATCGAACTTAAGCTAACGGCATTGACAGAGCTTACAGCTGAAACCATTGATAGCTTAGTCACACTTGAGGCTGCTCCCTGTAGTGGGAACAGTAAACAAGCCGATATGATTAAAGCTAATGTGAAGCTCGAAGCCAATTTCATAGAGTGTGTCCGATGTTTAAATGCCTTTATTTGTTATCAGTGTAAATATCCCATTCTTAAGACACAAGTTTTAAAGAGCTTGTCTAAGAAATCAAAGAAATGAAGGAGTCAGTTTCAGGGGCTCTAATAGTTATACCTCAGATAAGATGAACCCAAGATGACAATGTTTAATGCATTCGTGTCGATGGACAATTCATCTCTTCGAATTTTACTCCATAGCATTTTTAGCGTTCAGCTTATATTCACCTTAAATCGTCTTTAATGACCTCAACGACAGAAATAATGAGGTTTATATGATGAATGTGAACATAATTAATCAAGCCAGAGAGCTCAATTGCGTAAAAATGGATACAGAAACCAGAGTTAGCTCAGGCACTCAATCTTGGAGCTGCAAGCGAATATCTGCATTAACTTTGATTGCAGGGGCCTTAATATCATTCATTCCAAATGTTTATGCGAGTGACGAACAGGGTGTCAGCCAGATAGAGAGTGTAAACTTACAGACGTTTTCAGTTGGAAACCAAGCTCAATTAGTGGAACAAGATGAGCTGAATACGCGATTAAGCCAGTTGAAACAGCAAATGCCACTGATGTTACCAAGTATAAAAGCTAAATCTCGAGAAGAGGTCATTGCCGACCACAAAAATGGCAATATTTCACCTAAGTACTCTATGCAGAAAAGCGGGTTAAAAACAGTAAACGACGATGCTCAGTCTACTGTACCCAAAGCCTTTTCTAATCCCATCTATCATGAGTTTTCAATCTATGAAGCCAGCAGTCGCCTGTTCGTCGATGATGATGGTGACGGTTTTTTCCAAACCTTTAGCGTGACCTTCGATGCCGATGTCTATGGGCCCGATGCGGTCGAGGTCGCCGATGTATACGCAGAGCTCTACTTGAGCCGAGACGGTGGTCCTTGGGTGCATTATTACACCACAGATATTTTTACAATACTGGGTGACTCGAGTGACGATGATTTTGAAGTGTTAACCACGCTGCATAATGGCTATTACACAGACCATTATGACGTGCTAGTCGATCTATACGAAGTGGGGTTTGATGATATTGTCGCCACCATTAGCGCTGATGATACAGATAATTTCTATGCTTTGCCCTTAGAGAGCAGTGATAGAGACACAGTCTATACAGGAGGGGATTCTAGTAGTGAAGACCATGGCGGCGGGGCATTTTCATTTATTTCTCTTTTGGGCCTAAGCCTGTTTGCCAGTCTGAGGAGGCGAAAATCATAAATCTTGATTTGATTCAGTCTGATTGATTAGTGAGCTGTCGAACTTTACCTTAAGTTTGCATTATCAGTTTTAAAAGATAAATTCATTTTAGCTTGGCATTTTAATGCCAAGCTTTTTACGTCTAGTGTATACGGCAGTTATAAAGTGTAAAGCCATCAGTTTATTCGATGAAGATAAAGTATCTTCCAACAGCCACCTCAGCTAATTACTCTAGAAGTCTCTGAGTAAACTTAAGGCATATCCTTAACCCATCAACATTTACTTTGTAAAAAAACCGCAAAACCGGATACGAAGGTCACAATTTTGTGTCGGTATGTGAATTCCCTGTTGTAATGCTATCAATAATCATTATCATTCCGGCCATAATACTAATGGGGATAATATCGATGCAACAATTTCGTTTTTCACTACTTGCTGTCGCTTGCGCATCAGCTTTTTTTCCTGGGCTTATTTCTGCTAATGAGCAGGCCCAAGTACCAGAAAAAGTGCAAGCAGAAGAGCTGAAAAACAAGGATGTAGAGCGTATCACTGTCTATGGAAGACAAAACCAAGTGGTTATGAATTCAGGCCTAGCGACAAAGTCAGATATGTCTTTAATGGAAACCCCTGCGGCAGTTGTCATCGTCGATGAAGAGCTAATCAATGCTCAAGGCGTGAATAATCTGCAAGATCTGGTGCGTAATATCAGTGGCGTGACTCAGGCGGGTAATAACTATGGTATCGGTGATAACTTAGTGATCCGCGGACTCGGTGCTAACTATACCTATGATGGTATGTATGGCGGCGCAGGGCTTGGCAACACCTTTAATCCGACACGCTCTCTGACGAATGTTGAATCGGTAGAAGTGCTCAAAGGCCCGGCGACAGGTTTATATGGTATGGGCAGCGCCGGCGGCGTGATTAACCTTATCGAAAAGAAGCCTGAATTTGAGAGTCGCCACGATATAGGTGTCGAGCTGGGTCAATGGGATTCCTATGCGCTGAGTATCGATAGCACGGGCGGATTGACTGACAAGCTAGCTTATCGTGTTGTTGCTAAAACGGGGCGCAGTGACGGCTATCGTGATATCGGTACCGATCGTGATGAAGTCTACACATCGATCAAATATGTGTTCGATGAAAACCAGGACTTGATGCTATCGGCTTCTTATATCAAGGATGCTATTGCAGTCGACTCTATCGGTCACCCAATACGTATCTACAACGCTGAATCCGTCGGCGGGAAAACTGCCGGAGAAGTCAGCTGGGAAGATTTAATTAACGATCCAGAAGGCAAAGGTATTCAACTTACCGATGAGCAGAGGCAACAACTAGCCGACTCTTTGGCTGCTAGCGATGGTTTAACCCCCTATGAGTTTGGTCATAACGGGATTATCTCGCCAATGGCCAAAGATAATGAAGGTGAAGAGCTGAGATTTAAGCTGACTCATAATATCTTCCTCAATGAAAATCTATTCTTGAACCAGCAGCTGCAATATCGTGACTACACCTCAGGTTTTGCCCGTCAAACCGGTGCCTATAACTATGTTTACTGGGATCGCAGAGGCACCATCAATGCAGACCCTCGTGCGCCACTACTTGAAGACGATGTTCTCTACCCGTTTGCGGCTCGCCGTCAGGAGTATCGTCAAGTCTCTGCCGATGAGACTTCTTGGCAGTATTTCGCCGACTTGAGGTACGATTTCGAACTTGCCGGCATAGATAATGAGCTGTTAGTTAATGCGAACTTCGAAGACCGTGATATTCGCTTCAAGCAGTACTCCATTTACGATGCCGATAAGGTCATAAAGAACAAGGCGGGTGATGTCATCTATCAGGGCCAATTGCCTTATATCTATGACATTCGTAATCCCAATTGGGCTGAAGGCTCCTTTGAAGATCACGACCCTCTAATGACCAGTAACTACAACAAGAAGGTGAGTGCCTGGGGCGTTGGCCTACAGCATGTCGGCTATTTCGGTTACGGTTTCACTAGTCGTATCGGTGTTGCCTTTAACGAGATTAAGCAAAGCTATGAGCATTTCGGTGTCGATGCGCGCTATCGCGCCAGTGCGGCTGAGCCAACGCCTGAGGCGGATACCAATGATGATGGCATCACCTATAACTTAGGTTTGACCTATATGCCAACCGATGACTTGTCATTTTTCATTAATCATTCTAAAGGCCGCACGGCTTACAGCATGTTAGGTGGCGTAAAAGGTGATGGTTCGGACAGACTGGATTCTGAATCTATCAGTGACGATCTAGGCATGCGTTTTAAGGCGTTTGATGATCAGATGCTGACTTCCTTGGTGTTCTTTAAGAGTTCACGCACTAATCTGCAATACTCAAACTCAGAGTATGAAGAAGATGTTTCAGGGCCAAACGTGCCGAAAAACTTCTATGATGGCAAGGAAGAGACCACAGGTGTCGAGTTAGACATGAATGCTCATTTGAATGAGCAGTGGATGCTCAACGTTAACGGTGTCTACCAAGATGCTCGTGATAAGAAAGATCCGAATCGCAGCAGCTATGATACCCGTCAAAAGGGTGTACCTTATGTGACAGCCAGTGCTTGGGTTACTTATGGCGCAGATATGTTCTCACTCTCTAGCCCAATTGATATTAGCTTAGGTGCAAAATACGTCGATGATCGCAGCACGAATTCAAGCTCATTCGGTATTCCCGATGGATATGTGCCAAGTTATACGGTATTCGATTCGGCCATCAGCTATCAGGCCGATAACTGGAAGCTACAATTGAACGTCAACAATCTGTTCAATGAGACTTACTACAACAAGGCCATGTTCCTCGGTGGTATGCCAGGTGAAGAGCGTAATGCCAAGCTGAGCTTTAATTATCAGTTGTAAGCTTAGGCTTCTTAGCTAAGAGCTTGTAGAGTGTTTTGAAAGCGCAGCCTTGGGGCTGCGCTTTTTACTAGTTGTATTTAAATTGTTTTAACTCTTCTATTTCAATCTATCTGTTTCGATTCAGTTCAGATTAATAAATTTTTTGTGCTAGTTTATGTGTCTTGATTGTTAACTTTGCTATGAATAAAAAGAAGAAGCCGATGAAACTCACCAAAATATGCCAGTCACTCGCCTTCGTATTTATGATGACGAGCCCGCTAGCGGTTTATGCAAGCAGCCTTGACTCATCATTAGCACTATCTGTCGGTAAAGCCCTACCTGAACTTGAAAAGCTATACTTGCATCTGCATCAACATCCTGAGCTTTCCTATCAAGAGAAGGCGACGGGACAGAGAATGGCGAAGGAGCTTTCGGCACTGGGTTTTGAGGTGACGGATAATTACGGCGGTTATGGCGTCGTAGGCATATTCAAAAATGGCGATGGCCCGACTGTGATGATCCGCGCCGATATCGATGGCTTGCCAATCATAGAGCAGACCGGAAAACCTTATGCATCAGTTGTGACCACAATTGATGCCGATAATAAGTCGGTTGGCATCATGCATGGCTGTGGTCATGATATTCATATGACCAGTTTAATCGGCACCGCTGACCAGCTTGTGAAGCATAAGAGCGATTGGCAAGGCACCTTGATGATGGTGGCACAACCAGCGGAAGAGGTGGGCGGTGGCGCCAAAGCCATGTTAGCACAAGGCTTATTTACTGAGTTTCCAACACCTGATTTTGTACTGGGTTTGCATGTAAGTGCTTCGGTTCCTGCGGGTAAGGTGGCAATAGCGCCGGGCTATGCTTTGGCTAATGTCGACTCGGTGGATATCACCATTAAAGGCAAGGGAGGCCATGGCGCCTATCCACATATGACTATCGATCCTGTGGTGATAGCGGCTCGTACTGTGATGGCGCTGCAGACCATACCGAGTCGAGAGATCTCACCACTAGAGCCAAATGTGATCACAGTTGGCTCTATTCATGGGGGCTCTAAGCACAACATCATATCTAATGAAGTTAAATTGCAGCTCACCCTACGTTCTTATAACCCGCAAGTTCGTCAGCAACAGATTGCAGCAATAAAGCGCATGACAAAGGGCATAGCCATGAGTGCCGGGCTACCTGATAGTTTAATGCCTGTGGTCTATGTTCATGAAGATGAGACGATACCCTCTACCTATAATGATCCTGAGTTAGCTAGCTCAGTACAAGCCAGTATCGAACGCGAGATAGGTAAGGCTAATGTGGTTAAAGCAGAGCCTGTTATGGCCGGTGAAGATTTTGGCCTCTATGGGCTCACATCCGAGAAGCGTCCCATCAACATCTTCTGGCTTGGCGCCGTAGAGCCCGCACTGTATGAAACCAGTAAGGCGTCCGGGGAACACTTACCATCACTTCACTCGAGTAAGTTTGCCCCCGACTACCCTTTGACTATTAGCACAGGCGTAAGAGCCATGAGCCGAAGCGCCATAGATCTGTTTAATGTGTCATCTTCGTCGCTATAGCAAAACGGTTCCAGGCATTGATCATGATGACCTGCATGATTGCTTGAGCTATCTGTTCCTCACCTAACAACTCGAGACATTCTTGATAAGTGTTATCGCTCAGACCAAGGTGTGAAACATGAGTGAGCTCATCGGTGAGGGCGAGTACCGCACGCTCTGTATCATCAAACAAGGGAGATTCTTTCCAGGCGGATACTGCAAATAATTTTTGTTGTGATATTCCTGCTTTCAAAGCCACTTCCGTATGCATTTGAATACAATAAGCGCACTGATTAATCATGGATGCGCGGATCTTAATTAGCTCTTTTAGTGCTGTTGATAGTTTGGTTTCTGCCAGATAATTTTCGACAGACATCATGGCAGTTAATGCTGCTGCTTGTGTTTGGGCGATATCAATACGTTTTGTCATCTTTTATCCTTTATTGAGGTTTAAGGCTGCTTTATTGGGATGGCTTAATTGTGCATAATTCTAATTATTAATTGAATACGCACATAAACTGAAACACCTTTGCGTATTTTGCAAAGGTGTGCGGTTTTGAAAAGTACAACAGAGGTGTGAAAATGTTTGCTCTGATCAAGATATTTCATCAGGTTGTCGATTCGGGAAGCTTTTCTCAGGCTGCTAAGGTCTTGCATATGGCGCCTTCTTCCATTGCGCGCAATATCGACAATCTAGAAGCTCAACTTAAAACGACGCTATTTAAGAGGAGTACTCGCCAGTTGGTGTTGACTGAAGAAGGTGACTACTTTTACCAGCAGTCGGGAAAGTTAGTAGAAGATACCGATGCCTTGCTGGCAGAGATGAGAGGGGCTCTGGATACGCCTCTGGGAATGTTAAGAATATCAGTGTTCGAAAGTTTCGGTAACCTTTGCTTAGCGCCTATTATTCCAGAGTTTCTACAGATGTACCCGGATATACAAATTGAGCTTGATCTCGACAATAAGCTGGTGGATCTTCATAGCGAAAATGTGGATCTCGCTATTCGTATTGGTGTTCCGCAAGATAGTGGTTTAAAAGCGAGAAAGTTGTTGAATCATCCTACTTTATTGACAGCGTCTCCAACCTATCTAAATCATCGCTCTCCAATCAGACAGCCATCAGATCTACATGAACATAATTGCTTACTTATCAGTCAAGAGAGGCAAAGGAATCATTGGTTCTTTGCTAAGGGGAAAATCCAACAAAAAATATCTGTTAAGGGCAATTTTATTTCAAAAGGGGGATCGCCTTTACTCACTGCTGCGCTTAAGGATTGCGGTGTGCTGCTCTTGTCAGAGTGGATGGTTAAACCTTATATAGACAGTGGTCAGCTAGTGGAAGTTTTACCAGACTGGACGGTGAATCATTGGGAAGAAGGCAGTGGTGAAATCTTTGCTATCTATAAAGGTGCTCAATATCCTAAGCCTCATATCAGAGTATTTCTTGATTTTTTGATAAAAAAATTAGGGGAAATATAATGCTATAAATCAACGAACAATCAGCTGCTCATTTTATATTAAGAAGAAAATAATATGGCTATTGAATGTGAGTTGCTAGTTCATTTAAACGTCACCTTGCCACCTATCATCTTCAATGCCGGTGTGCCTCTCACTAAGGTATCTCTGGCGAACTTTTGTCCACAATTAGGACAGGTACAGGGCGTTTGAGTGAAGTCTTCGACGATTCGTTCCTTGAAGCACTTAACTAAAGCGCCTTTGCCACCTTTGCGATATTTAAATAGCTGGGTTTTGCACTTAGCGCAGAAGATATCGACAGTACGTGTTGGGCCTTTCTTATTGGGTTTTGCCATGTTTTGTGACTTGCTATTGATAATGTCATTGTTAATAAGTGGCTATTCTAATCGAGCAAAGCGTTAATACAAAGTGTGCAAAACCTAGGTTTATCTTCTACTCTTTCTAAGTGCCTTTTTAAGTCGGTTTTCCAGTTTTATTTTCTTACTGACAAGGTTTAATAGAAGGTTAGTTACTCAAGTTTAGCGATCAAGGAATAATCATGCCTAAGTTCTCAACTGTCGATAAAATTAATCGTATTACCTTGCTCTTTACCGTTATTCTGTTTCTTATGCTAAGTGCTTGTACTAACTACGATCCCGTTCCGGTCGGAAAATGTAGTGAGGTGGTAAAACATGCCAAGAAGGTGCTTGGCAGTATGTCGCCGGATCATAAGACCTTAATAGCGGATTGTAAGGCGGCTACCGATAGTGAAAGAGGCTGTGTTATGGCAGCGACGAAGAAAGGCAAACTGGCTCAGTGTATGTAACGCTTAACTTAGCTAGTTCACCTTTCTATATCTGTTTATTTATTTCTGGTGCAATTATTCTAGTGCTGGATTGTTTTAGTTAACATCAGTGTAACTTAGGTTATAGTCATCGGCATGATAATGGATATTATGGCGATACTTGATGACTAAAATAATAAAAATACTTCTGGTTTCAACCCTCTCACTGATTTTCATTCTGATCTCGACAGCCTATTTGGGGCTGCATCTGAGTCTGCCTAAGCTATCAGGGGAGTTTCGCAGCGGCCATCTATTTGAATCCGTTACCATAGAGCGAGACAGATTAGGTACTGCGGTCATACATGGTCAAAACCGTCGAGATGTGGCCTATGCTCTGGGTTTTGCACATGGACAAGATAGATTCTTTCAAATGGATCTGCTTAGGCGTAACTCGGCTGGAGAGCTCGCAGAGCTCTTCGGTGAAAAGGCGCTTAATCTGGATAAGTCTCGCCGTTTTCATCAATTGAGGAAGCGAGCCGAGAATACAGTCGCTAAGATGGAACCAAATCAAAAATTGCTACTACAGGCCTATGCCAATGGCGTCAACGCCGCAGTAGCAGAGCAAAGCCTTAGTTCTTTCGAATACCTGCTCACCGGGGCAAGCCCTCAAACCTGGCAACCGGCAGATAGTTTGCTGGTTATCTATAGCATGTACCTGGATTTGCAAGGAAATACCCCAAAGCGAGACATGGCTCTGACTCAGATCCAGCGCCTGTATGGCGAGCAGATGTTGGCATTCGTGACACAACATAGCCCTTATCAAGCGGCGCTCGATTCTAGTCTTCTCCCCACAGAAGATATATCAACTCCAGAGCTTGAACCTCAACTGCTAGCGACAGCTCTGATTAGCACGATTGAGGAACCCATTGATATCGGCAGCAATAACTGGGCTGTAACCGGAGCACTGACCGAGAGTGGTCGGGCCATGTTGTCCGATGATATGCACCTCTCATTTGCGGTTCCTATCATCTGGTATCGTGCTCAATTGAATTACGTTTCAGATACCGGTGAGCCTATACAAGTTACAGGTGTTTCACTGCCAGGCGCGCCAGCCATTGTTGTGGGTACAAATAACAGGGTCGCATGGGGATTCACCAATGCCTATATCGATACCGCTGACTGGATAGCGATCGATGAGAACGAGCCGTTAAGTACAGAGATCGAACTCATGAAACTTCCCGGTTCTCAATCGAATGTTGAATATCCGATCCAGCTATCCCAATTTGGTCCAGTTAAGCATGTGAATGGACAAGACTATGCGCTGTCTTGGGTGGCACACCAAGGTTATGCGGTCGATATGGAGTTGATGGGACTAGAGACTGCTGTGAGTGTGCAAGAAGGATTAGCACTGGCAACGACGTTTGGGATCCCAGTACAGAACTTGATGTTAGTAGACAGTGAAGGCAACGCCGCTTGGAAGCCCGCCGGAGCAGTGCCATCTAGGACTAATCCTGCTAATGTGGCGCAATTACCAGAAACTTTCCAAGGAGCCTTGTGGGGGATAGATGAGAGAGAGCTACCACAAGTAGTGAATCCTGAGCACGGACGGCTGTGGTCGGCCAACTCCCGTGTGATATCGGCAGAACAATTCAGCCGCTTCGGTGATGGAGGCTATGCGCTAGGTGCCAGAAGCCAGCAAATCCGTGACCGTTTATTCGAGTCGGAGCAGTTTACCGAGCAGGACTTTTATCGATTGCAGTTAGACAATGAGGCTAAGTTTTTAACGCCTTGGCATGATTATCTGATTAACCTGCTCTCACTAGAACCGGTAAGATTTGCTAAAGATATTCAATTTATCAGGGATTGGCAGGCATGTGCCTGTGCTGACTCGGTCGGATACACCTTAGTTCGCAGTTTCAGGGCTAAGTTGATCGATGCCGGCTTCGCCCCAATAGAGACAGGTTTGAACGAGATAAACGTCTCTTTATCTCCGGTTAAGCGCTATCTGGAACCTGCCATGTGGCAGTTGCTCGAAGATGAACCTGATTCTTGGCTTCCCGAGCAGTATTCAAGTTGGGATCAGTTTGCCATTCAGGCTTACGTTGACTCGACTCAGGAATTATTAAGTAAACACAGTGATGAGGGAGCTCTAGCCGATCTTAACTGGGGCAAGGTTAATGCCCTTAAGATACAGCACCCCTTCAGTAAACAGATGCCTTTGCTAAGTGCTTTATTGGATATGCCAACCGTGATAGGTTTCGGCGATAGCTTTATGCCAGCAGTACAGAGAAGTACTTTTGGTGCATCCCAGCGCTTTATCGTGCAACCAGGGCTCGAGTCTCAGGCCATCATGGTGATTCCTGGTGGTCAGTCTGGTCACCCCTTATCCGATTATTACCGTGCTGGCTTCGATGAATATGCAAACCATGAGTCAACGCCTCTGCTGCCTGGCGTCATCTTGCATAAGATAATTATTCAAGCGATCTAAGTCGAAAAAATGTGTAAACCAAGGGAGAAGTACTTTTCCCTTGGTTTTGATTGGCTCAGTTCACTTCACTATTTATTAGCCATTATCCTAGCCACTTCTTTAGTTATTTTTTAGCCGACATTTAATATTTTAGTATAATCCCTTGATACTCATTAAGTAGTAACCTTTTTTTGTAAACTGATTTTGGTTTATCTCACTTCAGTTGGTGATCTATTTCGAGACATTCCCTTGCCATATTCGCATTAGTGAATATATTCACTGATAAGCACACTCTATGCAGCATATTTGGTGAATTATGACACTTTGTAAGTAAGTGTAATATCTGAAGTCTTCACCTGAAACTCTGATATGCTGCGATACAAATAATTACAATAGGGTCGTATCCCATGACATTCTTTCGACTTGTTGCGCTAGTGTTAGTTGCTGTGTTTTTGAGTGGGTGTCAGGAAGATGTGACCTTTCAAGTCGATACAGTGACAGAATTCAGAGTTGACTTTTCGGATACTCATAAAGGGTTGGTTAGTGAGGGAGAGATTGAAGATGCTGTCACTGCTTGTTACCTAAGAGTCTATGCGATTAATCACTTAGATTACGGAATTAAAATTGGCCCGCAAATAAAAGTGAACAATCATGGTGTTGAGCACACCTTGAGTATCGACTCTTGGGGAGATGACTGGGAGTACCTTGTTGCAGGTAAAGACGGCGAAGAATATAAACAGAAGCTTTGTTTTAAAGAGGAAGCACTTAATCCAATTAGTTGTGCAGAACTTGCTGATGCCATCAAAAATAAAGCGTATAAACTTGAGCTTAATCGATGTGAGAAAATAGACCAATCACCGGCAAGTTGTAATATGGGGATCGGTGTAGTGCAAGGGGGATCAACTTCAGATCCATTGGAGCCAATGAGGTGGATAGTACTCGGTTAGCGGATTAAATACTTAGCAGTTCACTTCGCTTCTAAGAATGACTTAAGAGGTTAAAAAATTTTTCAACCTCTTAATCGAACTTCACCTCAAACTGGGTTTACAGCCAATGATTTAAGCTGCATTTACCTCTTTATCGTCTAAATCGATTTGCGCTGGATCTTCCTGCTTCTGCACTGAATGACTTTTTTCTTGAGGAATAATCAAACTCATTAAAATTGCTGATATCCCTGCAACAGTAACTGATGAGCTGAATATGCTTTTAAATAGAGGAGAGAAAGAGTTTGTTACTTCTGGCACCGCAATAACACCAAGTCCTAAACCAAAAGAGACAGCCATAATAAGAAGGTCACGACGATCCAGTTTAGCCGTCGCTAAAATTCGAATCCCTGCCGATGCAACTGTACCAAACATCACTAATGTGGCTCCCCCTAAAACAGGCTTAGGTAATGTTTGTAAAACCGCGCCAATAACCGGGAATAGCCCTAATAAAATAAACAAGCCGGCGATATAAAAAGCAACATAACGACTCGCGACCCCAGTGAGTTGGATCACACCATTGTTTTGACTGAACGTTGACATAGGAAAACTACCAAATGTAGCAGCCAAACAAGAGTTTACACCATCACCTAACACTCCGCCTTTAATGCGTTTGATATATAGCGGCCCTTGGGTTGGCTCTTTAGAAACCATAGAGTTTGCCGTTAAATCACCGGTTGTTTCAATGGCGGTGACAACAGAGATAATGGCCACAGGAATAAACGCAGCTAAATCAAAATTAAATCCATATTTAAACGGGAGCGGTACTGCAATGACGGGGACATCTGGTATCTGAAAATCCACCATCCCCATAAAATAAGCGGTAACGTAACCCACGAACATACCGATCATGATACCTGATAGACGTAACACTGGATTGCTAAAGCGATTAATAGCAATAATGGTGGCTAAGGTGACCCCACCCACTATCAGGTATTTGGCTGCACCCATATCTTCGGCACCAAATCCCCCGGCAATATCAGTCATGCCAACCTTAATCAAGGATAAACCAATAGTGGTGATAACTACGCCAGTAACGACAGGGGTAATGACATGTTGAAGCTTATGAATGATTCTGCTTAAAAACATCTCCACAAATGAGGCAAAGAAACAAACCCCAAAAATCATGGCTAAAATATCTTCGGAACTCCCTCCTCTATTTTTGACAATGAAGCCCGCAGCCAATACTGCACTTAAAAAGGCAAAACTAGTTCCTTGTACACACAATAGACCCGAGCCAATAGGACCGAAGCGTTTTGCTTGTATAAATGTGCCAACACCAGAAACAAATAGCGCCATGGAAATAAGGTAAGGCAGTTCACTGCCTAGGCCCAGAACACCGCCTATGATCAATGCGGGGGTGATAATGCCGACAAAACTGGCCAGTATATGCTGAAAAGCTGCAAATAAGGCTTTAAGTGGTTCGGGACGATCATGCAGTCCGTATAACAAGTCACTATTCTTTGGTGATGTACTCATATCTACTCCGACTCCTTCTGGTTGTGGTGCAATTATTTTTATTTTATTTATCTTTAACGCCAACGCTCCTACTTTGATTAAGCGAAACACCTATAAAAGTTGTCACAACTGTCAGCTTGAATCTCAACATATAGTGGTTTTTTTGTGCTGTCTATAATTTGAACTGCCACATGGTGGAATATTCGAATGGTTTTTGAGGATTTTATGAAGGGGGGATAACGCGAAGTGACCGTTTGTATTTGCTCTGTGTATTAGTGTTTTCACTTAATATAAGAAACCACTGTCCGGGCTATGTCCTGATCTTGTGAGTAGATCATAGGAGCTTGCTCTATCTAGGTTTTATACCAGTAGGTACCAGTGTCTTCTATTACTCCTTCCATTGAATATACCTACATCTGAAATTCACCATTATTACAGGCACTGGGTCATCAAAGGGTGTGTTTGTTTCATCGGCGAAACTAGAGGCTGAATGATTCTTATGTTGCCTTCTTGTGGGCTTTGTTCAGATATTGATAAACATGTTGACATTATATCCATTGGAAGTGCATAAATATCTAGATGCCTAATCGGATTTTGGTGAATAGGGTATGGAAAATATTCATCGATAAGTGGCCTTTTGAACTGATGAGCTGAACGGCGGCAGAGACCTTATAATAAAAAATGGAAGTAGTATGAAAAACACAAGACTTCAACCAAATGGTTTTGCGCTAGCCATTACTTTAGCTTTAATGAGTAGCAACCTTTACGCTGAAACAGCCGAAGTGGAACAATTAGATGCGAAAGTAGAAAAAATATCTGTGCTTGGTAGCCGGGTATCGAGTCGTACGGCTACCGAGTCAGCTGTTCCTGTCGACATTATTAGTGCAGAAAGCCTTAGCCGCGGTGGGTTTACCGAGTTAGGTCAGAGCCTGCAGGCGAGTGTCCCCTCATTCAATTTCAGTCGAACTCAGGTCTCCGATGGCTCAGATCTTTTTCGCCCTGCGACATTACGGGGGCTTCAGCCTGATCAAACCTTAGTGTTAATCAATGGTAAGCGTCGCCATAATCAGGCTATTTTTGGCCTTAACGGTACCGTTGGAGCTGGCGCTGCGGGTACCGATATGAATGCTATTCCGCTTATCGCCCTTAAAGATGTGCAGGTACTGCGTGATGGCGCCGCGGCGCAATATGGTTCAGATGCCATAGCCGGAGTGATAAATCTATCACTCAAGGACACCACAGGTGAGACATCAGGTTACTTGCAAGGCGGTACAACGGGGGAAGGCGATGGTGATAACTATTCTGTTGGACTCAATACCGGTTTTGATCTTGGTGATGACGGCGGTTTTATCAACTTGTCTCTAGAGTACCGAGATGACGATGGCACTAACCGCGCCCAACCCGATATAGGTGGCTCACCCACTATAGCTCCAGGCACTCTGTCCGATGAAGTTCGCTGGGGTCAAGGTAATGCAGCCTCTGAATTTCAGTCGGTTTTCTATAATGCCATGATGCCTGTGGGTGAGGTGGAACTATACTCTTTTGGTGGATATTCAAATCGTACAGCCTTAGGCAATGGTTTTTGGAGAAACTTCAATGAAGCGTCTAAAAACATAGCTCAAGTGTACCCAGATGGCTTCCTGCCTCGTATCTATAATGAAGCACAGGATATCTCTGTCGCCGCAGGCGTGCGTGGTGATATCAATGATGATTGGCAATTTGATGTCTCTGGTGTTTATGGCCAAAACCGCTATGACTTCGATTCCAGAAATAGTATCAATGCGTCATATGCTGCCGAATACCTTTATAATAATCCTGATGCCAGCGATGCAGATATCGCTGCTAATTCAGGTCCTACATCGGGTTATTCCGGTGGTTTCCGTTTCGATCAGACGACATTGAATGCTGACATTAACGGTTTTGTCGATATCGGTTGGGATGAACCTCTCTATGTCGCGTTTGGTACCGAGTACCGTAGCGAAAATTATGAAATTGTTGCGGGTGAACTTGCATCTTATTCCTGTGGTATGTCTAACGCCGATAGCGCTTTTCCATCGGTTATGGATCCTGATGTGTTCGCAGGTTGTGGTTTTCAGGCATATCCGGGCTTGAGACCCGACGCAGCAGGTAAGGCCGATCGTAATAGCTATGCCTTCTATCTTGACCTTGAGACTCAATTAACGGATGTGTGGTCTTTGGGAACGGCGGCTCGGTTCGAAGACTTCTCCGATGCGGGTAGTGATCTGGTGTGGAAAGTATCATCTCGCTATGAAGTCACCGATGACTTTGCTCTACGCGGCGCAGTTTCTACCGGTTTTAGAGCGCCGTCTCTGCAGCAAAGTGCTTATACCGCTTATACGACCAACTTAGGTCCAGGGGGAGTGCTTTCTGATTCATTCACGGCTACAGCAGGTTCAGCTTTCCCGTCGGCATTAGGTGTTGAGAGCTTAGACCTTGAAACCTCCGAAAACTTGAGTCTTGGTTTTGTCTTTAATGCGACGGAAGAGATCTCGGTCACCTTAGATGCTTATAAGGTTAAGATTAAAGATAGAATAACCTTGGGTAGTCTACTTACTGCCGAAGATGTGGCCTTTAGTCCTGAAGCTGTAGCGGCATTAAATGCTACCGGGGCTGATCAGGCTAACTACTTCTCTAATTCGGTAAATTCGACGACTCAAGGCTTAGATTTGATTGTGACCTATGGTACCCAAATGTTTGCGGGTGACTTTAATGCTACGTTGGCGGGTAACCTCAATGAAACTGAGATAGACAGTGTTAATGCGGCAGAAGGCATTCCTGAAGATGTGGCACTCGACGATCTACAGCGCAGTTTCTTGACCGATGGTCAGCCTAAAGAGCGTGCGACCTTAACTTTCGACTACAGTAAAAATGATTGGCGCGGAATGATCAGAGCTAACTACTTCGGAGAAACCAACGTCACCTATTTTGGTAACGATCATATAGGCTTACCCGATGAGTTATCGCCAACGGGTTCATTTTTGCCTACCAGCATAGTGGAAGCTGCCGTTTTGGTCGATATCAATATTGAATACCAGTTTACTGAGTCACTGAGCTTCTCTGCGGGTATCAATAATATCTTCGATGTTACTCCGGACGAGTTAGGGGCCAATGAATCACTCGATTTTATTACTAATCAAGCATTCAAGTATCCGGTTCGTGCATTGCCATATGGTTTCGACGGAACTACCTATACGGCAAAAGTTAACTTTAACTTCTAACGTTAACTTCCTAATACCAATTGGCATTAGTCTGTATAACTAAAAAAGCCATCGGCATCTATAGATGCTCGATGGCTTTTGATTTTCAGTTGTGAACTTAAAGCTTACAACTCACAACAGCTTTTCCTCGAAGCTTGCTATTCTTTCAGCTCTAGGCTGCCCTTAAGCCATTCTCTGTGTCGGCTTCCAGCGCAGTAACTGAGTCGGTAACTTAACCCCTTGTGAGGTCAGGTTGTTTACTCGGTTAAGGTAAGCTGCGCCATACATTAGGTGTTTGGCCACATCGACGGCGTTACGGTCCTGGTAGTTATCTAAGTAACTGCCTTTAGCCCACTGGTTGAATGCGCCCAATGCTGGACCTGCCCAGATTTGATAATCCATCTCACGGCCCACTTCGCCCGAGTTTGACCAGCGGCTGGAAAGCCCCAAGTACCAGCGGAAGATAAGGGCCATCTTACGCTTAGGATTCCCCTCGGCGCGCTCGATCTGCTTAGGATCACGTTCATTAAAATGCGCCACTGTGCCGGCCCAGATCTCATCAAGAGATGAGCGGAACACTTGCTTCTCTAACTTCTCACGCTCAGCAGTCGGAATCGCTTCGATAGAGTCGTAACGTGTGTAGAGTTCGTAGAGCTTGTTGGCTCGCATAGGGAAAAGCGTACCACGCTTAACTACCTGCAGCTTGACGCCCATCTCGAACATATCGGCAGCGGGTGCCATGGTCACATCGGCCATCTCAGTGTTCGCCAGCAGCTTGCGAGTGTGCTCACTGGCTCCGGCTTCGACGCAGGCTTGGTTTACCGAGCCTGTGACTATATAGGCGGCGCCCATGTTGAAGGTCGCTAAAGCTGCGTCAGGTGTGCCCACACCGCCGCCACAACCGACGCGGATCGGCGTGTCGTATTGATACTTGGTTTGAATTTCTTCTTTCAATGCCAAAATGGTCGGCAGCAGAGTCACTAATGGACGGTTATCTGTGTGTCCGCCAGAATCCGCTTCGGCCGTGATGTCATCGCTCATAGGAACAAGTTGCGCCAGTTCCATCTGCTCAGGCGTAATCGAGCCGTCATCGACCAATTTTTGTAGCATCTTGACCGGGGCTGGCATCATGAACTTCTCAGCCACTTCGGTGCGGCTGACTTTAGCGATAACTTTATTGGCGATAACAATATTGCCATGGCTATCACGGCTAAGCCCAGCTGCGCGGTAGTAGACGATTTGAGGTGTGAGTCCCAAAAATGCTGAGGCTTCTACGGTGCGAACCTTATGCTTGATAAATAGCTCGACGCTGCCACGCTCTAATGCTGGCTCACTCGGGCTATGAATAAGGTTAAACATGTAAGGGCCGTTTGGTAGGGCGGCTTGGATACGGTTTATTGCGGTTTCTACGCGGCTTGGAATAAGACCCGCAGCACCGAATGAGCATAAGATGCCTGCTCTTCCCAGGGCGATAACTAGCTCTTCAGATGAGATGCCGTTGGCCATAGCGCCTGCATAGTAAGCGTATTTTACACCGTGTACGCGGCGGAAGTTACTGTCGCCCAGGCTTTCTGTGCCTAAAGCCGGTGCAAATGCGCTGACAGGGTGTGCATTGCTATTTGCGCCTTGTTCTGAGGCTAAGGCCGCATCCTGTGCGATGCCGACACCTTTCTCACTGTGGTTAACGACATAACAGCCGCGGCTGAAATCTTTCAGTTGTCGCTCCATGGTATTGACATCGAAACTGATATTGGCATCGGTAACCGACCAAGGCCAAGGAGAAAGCTTTTCATTGGTTGTAATAGGATTCATTCTTGACCCTTAAAGTAATTCTTTTAGTTCAATGTGAAGCAGTTTAGCTGTGTCTCTTTCACATTCATTAATCTTTAATTCTTGTGCTGTTAAGCCGTTAATGACTAAAGCGCTCTTCTTTAGCCATTAACTTAGTCTTAAAAACTGTGTTTTTAAGACTCTTCGATACAGATGGCAATATCAAACACTTGGTAAATACGCAGACCATCTTTACTCAGGCTGGCGTCACCTGTGATGATTTTCTTACCATCGACATCTTTAATCGAGGTGATGCTGACATCCATAGACATCTGCTTGTTCAGTGGATTGATCTGTCCACGGTACTTCCACTTGATGTCTGACAAGATCTGACCGAACTTAGGGTTTTTAAATCCAGCGCCCAAATCTTTAGTGATGGCGTAAGTCTGCATGGTTTCTATGATAGCTTCAACACCAAGAGAACCCGGCATAACAGGATCCTGATGGAAGTGGAACTGGAAGAACCAGTCACTCGGATCGATTGTGCGCTCGGCATAAAGATAACCAAGACCTTCGGTGCCGCCGTTATCGACTATCTCGACCTTATCGATAAAGTTAAGCTGTCCACCGGCTAAGCGGTAGTGTGGCTGATCTTGTGGTGCGTTAAAGTGACGGCTGCTCTTGTCGAGTAAGTTTACCGTATAATCTGCTGCTATGCCTTTAGCCACATGCCATGGCTGAGTGACCTTACCATTGTCCAGACCTAACTGGTCTTTGAGGGCGTCGCCCTTGAAGTAACCAAATACCGCCTTACCTTCGTAGAAAGGTACGCCATCAGTGCTCAGCTCGAAGCTGAAGCTCTGGATGATGTTGGTGCCGGCCATCACAGTAGACAGCAGACGAGAGTCGTTACGAATTGTCTTACCGCGTAGGTCGATATTTCTTAGCATCTTGCCGTTACCGTCTAAGTTACGGAAGAAAAGCTCTAAGCCTGGGAAGCCAAGTGTGGTGCCCATGTAGCCCGAGATAAAGCCATTTGGCTGCAAGGATATTTCCATCAATATCGAGTACGGCATGCTGGCTTCATGGCTGTTCTTATCAAAATACCAGGCATCACTTGGGACTTCGTATTCGGCGATACAAGATGAAGGCTTCTTAAATTCACCGCGCTTACCGTTGACTTCAATCACGCGTGTCGTCACCTGCAGATCGCCACAAGGTGTGCGTGGTGGGATCATACCGCGATAGATGGAGAACTCGGGGCCGAAACAGTTTTCTATGTTACCGGTAGCAAACTCAAACATGTGATATGGGGTAAACGGCACGGTATCAGGCACACGGTTTGGATAATCAGGGGTAACAGGGGCCTCGACATGCTGGATAGGAATAACGCCCTTATTAGGAATCTTAGTCTGATCCGGGATTTGCGCCATCAAGGGGGCGTTAGGGCGAACAATCTTCGCTGTGCTACCAGAAGCATGCTGAGTATTTGTAGCCGTTTCAGTGATCAGGCTAGGGTAACGAACACACTCATCTTCTTCCTTGATCATGACTCCCAAGTTCTTGAAGTCTACAACTGTCTTACCATTAAGAATGATATCGATATTGGCTTTAGCGTAAGGGCGTGGGCTGAAACCGATTTCTATTATTTCCATACGATAAGTCAGCACACCAGATTGTGGCAATACCTGACCGCGACAACGTACCTGCTGTGAGGCATCTGCCAGTGGCTGGAAACGGCCATTCTTGGTTTGGGTGTGCATACCAAGATGCAACATATAGAACTGCAATAATTGACCACAACCTTCAGCCATCAAAGAACCGGCCATCACCTCATCACCCTGGAAGTGACACGGGAAGTACCAATGATTTGGCTCCAGTTGCTTATGACCTTCGATGAGACCTAGGCCCCAGGCGCCGCCTGTGCGTTCGACCTTGCTGATCTGTTCGATCATCAGAAATTTTTCTGATGCGAAGCAAAGCGATGCTTGTGTCGGACCGGCGTGAGTAGCACCGAAACAACCGGCAATATCAGCATTGAGAAGCTTGTGGATATCGCCATAGCTGAAGCTGGTTTTAGGGCAATCCAGCAGAGGGTTGAAGGTCTGCTTGACGACTAAATTACGTGCCTTTATCTCATCTTCGGTGTGGATCACGCCCTTACCGTCGGCCAGTTCTTCATCGGTGAAGAAGCCTGCGCAGCCACCATCCATCTTGAGGACCATGATATCGCCAACGAAACACTCGTAAGAGAAGAAGAATAATAGGGTATCGCCGTTACGGGCATAGTTGTTGATCTTAATGTCATAACGCAGGGTATCGCCGCCACGAGGCAAGTCGCCCAGGAAGGTGAGGGTACAATCAAGCAGGCGATAGACACGCTCGCCCTTGTTTTCGAAATCAATGCCTAAGTAGCTAATAAGCATCAAGTCACACTGACCAGACTCTACCGCAACGGCCCAAGGGATCTGACCGTCGACCAAGTAGGGGGCATCAACCGGGATATCATACTCTGTGGTCATAGTGCAGGGTTTATACTGATTCATGGTGGCATCGAGTTTAGTCACCCTAGATACCAGCAGGTAATCTGTGGTTGGTAGACGTACGCGACGAGAATAGCCGTCTATGATGGCGTAATCTGAGCCAAATACCTTAGCGATATCACCCTCGGCATATTCAACCAAGTCGGCATAGTTCCAGATACAAGGTTTAAGTTCAGGCGTCGGCGCTATATAGGGCGTTACGTTAGCGTGATCCGGTGCTAATTCCTGTCCTTGGGACAAAGAGTGAACCGCTGAGGGCTCCTTCTCTTGTTGTAAAGAGCTAGCAGTCGCAGGCACTTGTGCAGCAACAAATTGTGCTTGTACTGAGGCTGCTTGAGTATGCGTTGAGCCTGTTTGGCCAGTTGCTCGGGCAATCTCTTGGCTTAGCTGCTGTTTCAGAAGAACGTCGGCCACTTTCATGCCAGCTGAACGGCTCTTTAAAAATGCCTGATGAGCTTGCTGTGTGAGCTGCTGGTTTTGCTGGAATGCTGCTAAGTCACCTGCGGAGACGTCAATTGGTGTACTTGGCGTTATTATTACTTTATTTGTCATAGGGGTACCTAATACTGGGGTAGGACTCACAGGTGCTGCTTCGATATGTTGCGATGCTGTTTGCACTCTTGCTTGAGCGGGGCGCGTGACCAATGGCTTGTGCTGCTTAATCACAGATGAAGCACTGCCTTGGGCAAGCTTCATCTGAATTGAGGGTAAACTTGCCAGTGGTGTATCGACGATATGTTGATAGATATCGCGGCCACCTAAGGTCACTTGCTTGAGCAATTGATGTTTAGCATCGGACTTGAGCTCACTGCTTAAGCGTGATTTAAGCGCATTGTTTTCACTCGCTGTTTGACTTAACAGCAGTTGAGATTGTTGATCTTCATTGATGTTCACCACAAGTGCACTGCCAGCATTACTCTGTTTGGACAGGCTTAGTAGGCCATGAAGCAGGCCTGCCATTCCCGCAGCGGCGAAGCTGTGTCCGATGCGGCTATCTGCGCTGGTGCCAATCGCATTAGGAAATGCACTTAGCGAAGAGACAGATGTTGTAGATGAACTTCCTGGTGCGATATTGGTTTCAACGAGCTTTATGGTGCTAATGTCAACGCTGGCTTGAGTCAATAACTTATCGGTGACAAGATTCGATTCGTTTGCTCTGCCGAAGGCGAGTGCACTAATTTGGCCATAAGAAGTGCTTACATCTGTGCTAGCTGCATCAGGGACAAGTACTATTGCACCGGCACCTTCACCCACATTCCAGCCTGTGTTCGTCGCGGGATCAAAGGCAACAGGTTCAATACTGTTTTTCAGTATCACCTGTTCGAAACTACCTGAAAGGTCAACTGCGGCGATGACGACAGCATCGAGCGCTTCACTGGCCATCATATTTTGCGCGACATCGATACAGCGGCTGACAGATTGCTCTGCGGCTGAGATGGTAAATGCCGGGCCATCGAAGTCCCATAAGGATGCGATACGCGAGGCCATGATGTTGCCGATAAAGCTGGTGTATTGATTGAGCTTAGCCGCATCGAGTACGCTATCCATGGTGATAGCTTCCAGGGCTAGGTATTCATCACCGGTTAAGGTCACCCCGATGGCTGCAAGGCTCTCTTGCAGTTGAGTGTGCAGGTTAACCCGGCCGCGAAACTGGTGCAGTTCTAGCTCGGTTTCCATGGCAACTAACACGGCGACTTTCTGCCCAGGCTTTAACTTGGCATCACGGATAGCTTCATCGGTTACCTTCATCAACATAAGCTGTTGTGAGATCAAACGGTCATCTTCGTTTGGTGGCAGCTTGAAGCGTAGAAAATCTAGCTTGAAGCTGTCGATATAGGCTCCCTTAGGGGCTGCATTAAGACCAAACTCTGCCAGTAGATCAGGGTGTTTATCTAAACCTTTCCAGCGCTGTTTCGGCAGCGAAATAAAGCCGTCAGTATCTGATGCAATGGCATCATTGAGCTTATTAATACTATTGAGTGGACCGAAATGAGACGCCATACCGACTATTTTCATCGCTTCAGGATCGGCGGTAATTGGCGTGGCTATCGCGGCGTTTTCATGTTGAATAGAGTAGGATTCCAATAACAGGTGAGCATTACAGCCACCGAAACCGAATACCGATACGCCGGCGTGGCGCAGCTTGTTTCCTGGTTTCACCGGCCAGGATTGTACCTGATTGGGTAGCGTGTTTGCGCTAAACAGACCCTTAGGTGATTCGATGGCATTGCTGATATTGATACTCGGCGGCAATGCTCCCTCTTTCATGGCGAAGATCATCTTCATGATCCCAGGCATGCCAGCAGCAGTGAGCAGGTGGCCCAAGTTAGACTTAGCCGAGCCAATTAGCGGCGCATCGGTGCCGGCAAGCTTGTCTTCGAAGAAGGTCTCCATGGACGTAAGCTCAATCTTGTCACCCAGTGGCGTGCCTGTGGCGTGACACTCGATCACTTCGATATCTTTAGGTTCGATATCACTGGCTGCATAGGCACGTTCAAAGGCTTTAACTTGTCCTTTAGGGTTAGGACTCAGTACAAACTGGCCTTTACCGTCGTTGGACAGGCCGACGCCACTGACGACTGCATAAATTTTATTACCATCACGCTCGGCATCATCTAATCGTTTGAGTACCATGACGCCAGCACCTTCACCGGCGAACAAGCCTTTACTGTCACTGTCAAACGGTGCCGAGAAGCCATGATCCGGATAGGCATGGAAGATGGAGAAGCCCATGTTGATGAAGAAAGGATCGGCGCCAGAAACGGCGCCGGCTAACATCACATCGGCCTTGCCCGCGGTGAGATAATCACACGCGAGTTTTAGCGAATAGACAGAGCTGGCACAGGCGGCATCGAGACTGAGTTGAACAGCGCCTAAACCTAAGGCATCGGCAACGACCTTCGAGGCGTTGTGAGCGATAGCCCCGTTGGCATTATCGATAACCGTTTCGCTGCGGACTCTTTGTGTGTGAGCATTGGTTGGGTTGAGCTTAAAGCCCTTGTTGCCAAGTTTATCTTGCAAGGCTTTTTCAACGGCGCTGTGATAGATAGGCAAAAACAGATCATTTGAGCGGGTTGTCGGAAATGACAAGGCGCCCATGATGATCCCCGTGCGCGCTAAAGAGGGACTGTTTAAGGTGATCCCGGCATCGATAAGTGCTTTACGGCTGGTGTCCAGCGCCCAAAGGAAGCTGTTATCCAGGCCCGACAAGCTCTCACTGGGTAGTTGATAACCTGTGGCATCGAAGCTGAAGTTTTCAATGTAGCCACCCTGGTTACAATAGAAGCGGTCTGATTGGCCCTGAACACCCTGATAATCTTGGGTGTTAGCCCCTAGTTTCTCATTGGTTAGGATACCGCGAGAGTCTCGCTTATCGAGTAGATTCTGCCAAAACTCCTGTGGGCTTTTAGCATCGGGATAGAGGGTGGCTAGACCCACTATGGCGATTTTTATCTGTTTGCTTGAAGGCTTGTCTCTATTCTTATTCGAGAAGGACATTAAACTTCCCCTTTGAGTAATTTGTGTGCATCGGGCTCACCGGAGACGATGCCATTGTGATTGGTTAAACCCGCAGAGTTCAATTCTCGAATCGCAATCTCTCGGTTGAGTCCATCGATGAGAGGTTGCAGTGATAGCGGCACTCTATGACTGATAAGTTGTCCCAATGCCTTTAGTAGGCTAGTGATGTCATCTCCGCCTTTGGCGTTGACTGGCACTGTGCAGCATGGGTAGCTGCTCGCCTCGGCACCGCAGCTTCTGTCGAGCTTAGCTATCTTGTCGATCAAGGTGCTGTTTTGTCTATCTGCGCCCAGTTCGACAAATAGCTTAGCGCCTTGTCGTTGAGCGCTATGGATTAGCGAGGTAAAGTCCAAGGTATTACAGAAGGTATCGGCGATAGACTGGGCAATCATATTGCTATCAATAGCGCCTGCTTCGTTGACGGCCTTATCGCGCCTGTCACCAGACAGGCTCGCAGCACTGATAAACTTGATATCTTGTGGTAATTCTTCACACAGTGGTTGAGTATAAAACTCAATCACGTTGCCGTGCTCTTCCATCGCAGGTGTCGTGTGCATAGCAGTCACTCGGTTAGCGGCTATGCCACGCTTCTTCAGCTTGCTCAGTAGTTCTCGGCATTGAATTTCACAACCCGCGATCACACAGGTATCTCCCTGAATGATGGCCAGATATGCCCGGGGGAATTCAGGTAGCAGTGCTTTAATCGGTTCGCTAGGGCTACGTACTACGAAGCTGTTCCAGACTATGTCGCTATCTGTGTTGTTCAGTTTCCATGCTTGCCTCACTGCGGTCAGTTGTCCGGATATGGCGGTGGTAAACAAGGGATCCGTTTGGGTCTTGCTTATCAAATCATGGGGATTGTCCCATACGCCAAGACTGGCCCACATAGAGGCTTCACCCATGGAGTAACCTAAGGCAAAGTTTGGGGTGATATTGAACTCTTGCATCAAGAGTTGAGTCAGCAGATAACTGCTGCCTACACCGGCAATAGCCAGATCGCCTAAGGGCATGGCCGGGGCAACTTTAGCGTCTAAGTGATAGATCGCATCGGCTTGCAACATAGACTTGAGATCGCCCTCACGCTCTAGTCGTGAGTAGAGTGTTGGGAAGTATCTGTGAAGCTCGCTAAACATGTCGGCATAAACAGTACCCACTCCAGGATAGACGAAGGCAAGACCCGCTTTTTCAACATTGCCCAATGGCTCCGAAGTGAAGTAACTGCCTGCAGGCGTCTTGTAGCTATGCAGGCCGTCCTCAGCCATTACCGCTGGCAATGCTTCTATCATAGCGTTGAGTTCAAGCTGCATAGCGTCAACTGAGCTTGCTTGGAGTGTGACGGCGTAACGGGTGTTGGTCTGCTCGAACGCGATAAGATTATCTCTCATCACAGTGAGCACAGAATCTGAGTTAGGCTCAGCCAGAAGTTCTGCCTTGAGACGGTTGAGGGCGGTTAATAGCTCAGTTTGAGTATCACCCGATAGTACAAGCTGTAAGCGCTGACTGTCGACAATCGATTTTGGCGCAATAAAACCTGTACCTTGGGTAATAATAAAGCTGGTATTAATCTGTTTGCCTGCCGAAATATTGTTAACTGAATGAGAGAAGTTGACCGCGGTCACTCTTGCCTGATGATTTTGCGTAAACCAGTAGTGACTCTTGGCCTGTTTAGGGCCCAGTGTGACACCCTGGTTTACTTCATCTCTAAATCTAGTTCGAGAAGCAAGTTCGGTGATCAACTGATGAACAGCTGTAAATTTCTGCTGGCTGTTAAGATCATGCAGATTTTCAATCTTACTCACAGTGGCGCTATCGCGTTTGGCCTGAGCCAGTGCAAGCGCCATGGTCTGCTGTACACCGTCATTACCTTGTTGTATCGCCGCGAGCTGCGCATGAGGATGGATTCTCAGCTGCGCCGCCTTGAGCGCAGGCATCATCAACAGGGACTGGCTCGGTGTCGATAATTGAACTAGTTTTCCTTCATCGATAGCTTGAATGCTAGCCTTGAGGTTAGCCTCGAAATCATCGACTTCAATGTTAACAATCTGCTCTAAAGCCTCTTTTTGAGAAACCCCTTCTTTAGAAGATAGCAGTCCTGATTGATAGAGTTCAGGTAGCAGTACCTCGAGTGGATTAGCCGACAGACTATCGCAAGATAGTCTTGTCGACGGCAACACTAAAAGCGCGATGCGTAGTGGCATCGCTACTTTTTGAGGCGCTTGCTGCTGTTGAGCATTAAGCGTCGGATTCACTATTTAGCCTCACTTGCTTTATCAAGAGCCGCTGAAGGCTCCGCCAAGAAGGCATCATTCAGGCTCTTGCTGACGGTGACTTTTGCCCCCTTCATCATAGCGCTGAGTTCGCCATTTTCATGGTAAAGTGCGACATTAGCCTGGAGTGAACGAGAACTGGTTTTAACCACTTCAAGCTCGATAAATCCAGACTCACCAAAGGCCATGGGTTTGTTGGAGATAAACTCACCGATAGCCGATGGCAGACTGGCCGCACCGTACGTGAGTCTCGCCCACACCAGCATGGCTTGTAGAAGCAAGTCTTCGGCGAAGGGTTGGCTGCCGCCAATGTGAGTCGTCGCGACAAAATGACCGCAATCTTTATCACTCACGTTTGGCAAACGGCAACTGGCTAACAGACCCGAATCATTAAACTGCAATATCTTCTCAATGCCCTGTAAACGAGGTCCGTGGAACAGGGTACCGTTACTATAAAGTTCACTCGCAGTCGTTACTGGTTTTTCAGAGCCTAAGTCGAACACTTTAGGCACTGGAGTATCACCTTGAGATGAAACTAAGGTCGCCTTGTATTGCGGACGTCCTTGACAGGTGATCATCGCGCTCATTTGCTTTGGTTGGGCACCTTCTAGTGGCGTCAGTTCAAGTGTTATCTCCTGAACATCATCATTTTCGAAGATGATCCCTTTAAGCAGCTTATAATCGAGCACTTTTACGCGAGAGCCGAGCATTTCGCTTGCCGCTTCGCGCATCCACGCGATTGCGCACACTGTTGGTAGCACTGAATTACCGCTAATGCGGTGGTCTTGAATAAAGACCATAGCATTAGGGTTTAAGGCTCTTGTTAACGTCAGAGGCGTTAAAGAAACAGGTGCTAGCGGGCGCGATGCAAGTTGCACCTCACCCGCATTAAGCTTTTTTACAGAAGAACCTTCTGTAGCAGAGCCTTCAGCGTTTTTTGATTGAGAGCCGTCGCTGCCCTGCATCGAAGTACCAACAAGCAATTGCACACCCGTTTTGCTCAATAGTTGGGTGGCAAATAGCTCGGCGCCAGCCTTGAGAGGGATAACGTACACACCACGGTCGGTAAACATCTTCTTCAGTGCTGGATTCACCATGCCGCCATCCCAAGGGCCCCAGTTAAAGCTCATCACTTTAGCTTGCGGGTTGCGTGCAGTGAACTGCAGTGCCGCCTTGTTGAGGATGTCGTTTGACATGGCGTAGTCGCTCTGACCTGTATTGCCGTAGAAACCTGCAGCCGATGAGAACATGGCAAGCAGTTTCACCTTACTCGAATCCAGTACAGCCAACACAGCCTTCAGACCATTAACCTTAGTGCCGTAAACGCGCCCTAATTCTTCAATGGTCTTGTCTTGAATATGCTTATCGGCAAGTACGCCTGCACCGTGGATAAGACCGGTAATGTCGTTACTTTTTCCTTTAAGCGCCTTGGAGATAGCAGCAGAATCTGTGACATCCATACTGACATACTCGGCACTTGCACCTACTTGGGCAAAAGCCTCAAGCGCTGTGTTTATCTCGATTGAGCTTTTAACTGTCCACACTAAGGATTCGACCTGTTTAGGTGTCGGCTTATTACCCGTAGAGATGATGTAAGCAATGGCAGCAGGTTTAAGTTCGCTGATCTGCTTGTTTTCAGCCCATGTCGGGATAGCAAGTAGCTCACTACGTCCTGCAAGGATAAAGTGAGACTTTGTACGCTTGGCTAAGGCAAGGGCGCATTCGAAGGTCACGCCTTTAGCTCCCCCGGTCACCAGTATTTTATCTGCACTGTTTAGTTCAGGTGCAGCATGTTTACTGCTCGCTACGCCTGCAATTAAGGTCGTACGTGAAACGTTACCTTTAGCGTCGAGTGATAAACCCACTTCTGGCAATTGAGTGACATTATCGAAAAGCTCAGCTGTGACTGCATCAGCAAGATGAGTTGCATCTAAGTTTGCTGCGATATCCAGTGCACGACAAAAGACGGTTGGCCATTCATGGCTGAGTGTCTTGGTTAAACCTGCCAGAGCAGCCTGGTTTAACTCGGCATCTTGCAGAGTTTCTGCGTTTAAGTAACCGAAGCCACCATCGATACGGCTGACGGTGACAAAGCTGCGGCGCTTATCACTTGACGCAGTAAGCTTTGGCTGAAGTAGCTTAGCCCAAAGGAACGCTTGGCTAACATGAGTGAAGCTCTCATCACTTAGGTTAACGGCATCAGTTTTTTTCTTGCTATCAGCTTCAGGCTGCAGGTGAATGAATCCACCAATTTGACCGAGTTGCTGTTCTATTTGAGCAATAACGGCGCTAATACCCGCTTCATCAGTACTCTTTGCCTGGAAGCTTGCGATATCGCTGTTAAGTGGTGATTGAGCATTGCCCTCAGGTAGACGTATAACGGCTACTTTAAGACCTTGCTTTGTCAGTTTCTCTGCTAACACGCCGGCGTTATGACCATCATCGGTGATCACAAGAGTTGCGTCTGCGGCGAAACAGTTTTTAATCGTGTCCGCCGCATTAAGCTTTTTTAGCGTTACCTCGCTGTGAGGTGGAAGCTCAAGTGAGGAGCTGATGGTATTAGCAATAGACTTAACAGCACCAGATACAGCAGCGCCTAGGGCAGCAGCTGTAGATAGCTTAGAGCCTTCAGCAAGTTTGGAATTCATGTAGCTTACGATTTCGCCTAGTGTACGACACTCGGCTAGATCTTCAGGGTTTAACTCAGGCAGGCCAGGCAGTTCGTCTTGTACTGTACCTAAAATCTCAACTCGCTTGATTGAGTCGATACCAAGATCTGCTTCCATATCCATGCTCAGTTCAAGCATCTCAGTTGGGTAGCCAGTCTTGTCGGCAACCACTGACATCATAGTCGCTTGTACTTTCTCTGCGCTTAAACCACTAGCAGCAGACGATACAGTACTAGCAACATCAGCCTCTTGAGAGTTCATAGAGCCATCAGCCGGCAGTTTACTGCCCATATAAGTAACGATTTCACCTAAAGTTCTACATTCGGCAAGGTCTTCAGGATTTAGCTCAGGCAGACCCGGTAGCTCATCTTGAACAGTACCTAGAATTTCAACGCGCTTGATAGAGTCGATACCTAAATCGGCTTCCATATCCATGCTCAGTTCAAGCATCTCAGTTGGGTAGCCAGTCTTGTCGGCAACCACTGACATCATAGTCGCTTGTACTTTCTCTGCACTAAGACCTGTAGAGAGTGAGCCCTCAGCGGCTTGTGAAGGTAAAGAGCCTACGGCGCTTGTTGCTTGAGTAGTTGAACTTCCTGAAGGAAGTTTACTATTCATGTAGGTTACGATTTCGCCCAATGTGCGACACTCGGCTAGATCTTCAGGATTAAGCTCAGGCAGACCCGGTAGCTCGTCTTGAACTGTACCTAGAATTTCGACGCGCTTGATAGAGTCGATACCTAAGTCGGCTTCCATATCCATGCTCAGTTCAAGCATTTCAGTTGGGTAGCCAGTCTTGTCAGCAACCACTGACATCATAGTGGCTTGTACTTTCTCTGCACTAAGACCATTCGTTGCTGGAGCTGAACTTATTTGAGCAGCAGGCGCCGCGGCGGTACTTGTATTAGTCCCTGCAGCTGGCAACTTAGAGTTCATATAAGCAACGATTTCGCCCAATGTGCGACATTCGGCAAGGTCTTCAGGATTTAGTTCAGGAAGACCCGGTAGCTCGTCTTGAACCGTGCCCAGTATTTCGACACGCTTGATAGAGTCGATACCTAAATCGGCTTCCATATCCATCTCAAGCTCTAACATCTCAGTTGGGTAGCCAGTCTTCTCTGCTACGACAGACATCATAGTGGCTTGTACTTTCTCTGCACTAAGACCTGTAGAGAGTGAGCCCTCAGCGGCTTGTGAAAGAGCTGCAGCGGCACTTGTATTAGCAGAGCCAGCGGCGCTTGTGCTTGTTGCTGTAGAGTTTCCAGCAGGTAGCTTAGAGTTCATATACGCTACGATTTCACCCAATGTACGACACTCGGCTAGATCTTCAGGGTTAAGCTCTGGCAGACCTGGAAGTTCATCTTGTACTGTGCCCAGTATTTCGACACGCTTGATAGAGTCGATGCCTAAATCGGCTTCCATATCCATCTCAAGCTCTAACATCTCAGTTGGGTAACCAGTCTTCTCGGCAACCACTTCAAGCATGGTTGCTTGAACCTTCTCTGCAGAGAGTGAGCCCTCAGCGGCACTAGCATTAGTCGGAGCCATTGGTGTCACTACTGACGGTACTGGAGCAGCCTGATGGCTAACGGTCTGTACAGGCTTAGGTGCTTGTACTGCTGCAGGTTTTACTTCGGCTTTAGCAATAGGCGCTACTACTGGTGCTGCAACCTGAACTGGCGCTACTATAGGCGCAATTACAGCTTGAACAGGAGCAAGAGTTTTAACTGGTTGGGCTGTTGCTTGTGTAGAGAGCGCTGCCGGCGTGCCGTTAAGCATATTTAGTGCTGCAGTGTTGCTGCCTGTTTGCATCTCAAGGAATTGAGTATGGCTTTGCAGAGTTTGCGACTGAAGCTGGTGGAACTGCTCCATAGAGCGTTGTAGGCTCTCTGGGAGCGCAATACCTGCGCCAGCTAGTTTAGTTTGCTCTGTCATCAAGGTGGTGAAGGTCTCACCGTATTGCTGGGGGATCTCCAGGAACTGTTGATGAAGCTCTGCAGCTTGCTGCTGGGCTGCAAAGAAGTGAGTTAACGCATCGCCGCTAACGCTAAGAGCCGCTGAAGGCTCACTATTTACAGTTGTTGGCGTGCCTACAACTTGATTACTAGACATTTGGTTATTAGACACGGGTACTGCAATCTCCACAATTTTTTCTACTTCCACAATTTTTTCAACGACCTTTTCTACTTCAACTATTTTCTCGACGATTTTTTCTTCAACAATCGTCGTGCTAGTCACAGTGCCAGTCTCTAATGACTTCGCCATCTTGGCGCGTGTTGCCTTGCTGATATGGTTGACTGCATTAAGAGATATGCTCATTGGAGACTTCTTCTCTGGTGCTGCAATCTCAGCCTGGTACGGATCGATATTGTCGAGCTTGATGCCTGCAACGGCCATCTGAACCGCGGCTTGCTTAAGCTGAAGATCGCTATCACCTTTAGGGCTTGGGTTGATAGAGATAGTGCTAATGACATTCTTGTCATTAAGCGCCTTATCAGCAAGGGTGCCCTGTACCAGCTTCTGCAGAATGTTCTTTGGACCGAACTCAACAAATATACGGGCGCCTGCGTTATACATGGCTTCAAGTTCCGCAGTAAAGTGTACCGATTGCAGCATATGCTTCTTGAACGAGGCCTTAATCTTTGCGGCGGTATTGTCATAAAGCTCACCCGTCGCGTTTGAATACAGCGCACGTTTTGGCTTACTGAACTTGGCAGCATCAATCGCTTTAGCAAATGGTGCTTGAGCGTGACCAACGAGCTCAGTGTGGAATGCGCCAGATACAGGCAGGTTTATCGCCTTATATCCAAGCTCACTAAGTGCTTTGGCCGCTTCACCGGTAGAAACAGTAGGACCAGCAATGACTGATTGAGTCGGTGCATTGTAGTTAGCGACTTTAACCCCATCGAACTTAGCGATAGTCGCTTCAAGTGTTGCTAAGTCTTCAGCAGACTTAGTGCCCTTTCCTTGGTGAAGAATAGCGAACATAGCGCCAGTGTCAGCTTCTACGCCGTCTTTGGCCGGGGCTTTAGTGGCCATGGCATCACCACGGGCAAATGCGAGCTGGTAGTAATCTTCACTGGAGATAACACCAGCTGCGCACAGAGCACTTAGTTCACCGAAGCTGTGTCCTGCAACCATGTCGGCATTGAAACCAGCGGCGGTGAATAGCTCATACTGACCCATAGAGATGGCGCCGATGGCACTTTGTGCGTTGGCGGTGTTGGTCAGTATCGCTTCTTGGGCTTTCAGGTCGTCTTTATTAAACACAGGCCTTGGATAAAGTGTCTGTGAAAGCGGCGTTTTGTCATTGGCGGCAAAGACTTTATCGGCGGTCACTAATTGCTGACGCATCTCAGGGTAGTAACAGGCAAGGTCGCGACCCATATTAAGATACTGAGAACCTTGGCCGGCGAATAGCGCGGCGACTTTCCCCTCAACACTCGATGCACGGTAGCTGGTGCCACCAGGTAACTGCCAAGTGCTATCATTACTGCCGGCTAGCTTAGCGACTGCTTGCTTGATCTGTGTTGCCAGTTCATCGCTTGTGTTAGCCACTAAACCAATACGAGGTGCGTTAGCATCAAGCTCACGCAGTGCATAGTTCGCAGCAGCTGTGGCTAGGATGAACCCATCTGTTGTCGCAGTTATAGCCAAGCTGTTTAGCTCACTAATAAGCGCATCTTTTGTCGCTGCACTAATAAGGAAGCTCTGAGCCACCTGACGTTGACGATACTTAGCTTTCTCTCCGTCATCTCGGCTGTGCTCTTTAGTGTATTCTTCCAACACGAAGTGGAAGTTTGTGCCACCAAAACCAAATGAGCTGATACCCGCGCGGCGCGGCGTGCCATCTGCGCGTGGTAGCCAAGGACGTGTCTCGGTATTGAGATAAAATGGTGAGTTCTCAATTTCAAGCTTAGGACTAGGCTCACTGATGTTGATAGTGGCAGGAAGTACCTTATGATGCAGCGCAAGAGATGCCTTGATTAGGCCGGCAGTACCTGCGGTCGATTTAGTATGACCTATTTGAGATTTCACCGAGCCTAGGGCGATATGTTGCTTAGTATCGTTGCCTTGGCTGAATACCGAGCACAGGCCGGCAAATTCAGCGGCGTCACCGGCGGCGGTACCAGTACCATGAGCCTCGATAAGGCCTAGAGTGTGAGGTGCAAAACCTGCGTCGTCATAGGCGCGGTGGAGAGCTTTTGCTTGACCTTCTGGGCGCGGTGCATAGATAGACTTAAATTTACCGTCCGATGATGAGCCTATGCCTCTAATCACTGAGTAGATTCGGTCACCATCACGCTCGGCATCTTCGAGACGCTTAAGCGCTATCATGCCGATACCTTCACCTATCATCATGCCTTTCGAGTCGATATCGAAAGGTTGAATGGTTTCGTTGGTGGTAAATGCAGGAGTCTTGGAGAAACTCATGTACATAGAAGGTGAGTTATCGGTACACACACCACCTGTGATCATCATCTCTGAGCGACCATCGACTAGTTCACTGACGGCCATACGCATAGCGGCTAACGAGCCAGCACAAGCGGCGTCGACCACACAGTTCATGCCACCTAAGTCGAAACGGTTGGCGATACGACCCGAGATAACGTTACCCAGTGAGCCAGGGAATGAGTTCTCTTCCCAGTGTACGTACTGGTCCTGAAATTTCTTGATCAGCATTTCGCTGTCAGTGTCACTGATGCCGCTATTTTTGAATACTTTCTTGAGTACAGGATACTGAAGACGGGCCGTTAAGCTGTGGCTGATCTTCTGTCCGCCACCCACACCCAGTGTGATACCAATCTTATCTCTGTCATAACTTTCAGGAAGGTTTGCATCGGCTAACACTTCTTTAGCCACGATCAAAGAGAGCAGCTGCGATGTATCGGTTAACTCCAGGATATTTGGCGGCAGGCCAAATTCCATTGGGTTGAAGTCGACATCTGGCAGGAAGCCACCACGCTTACAGTAACTCTTGTCAGGCGTACTCTTATTGGCATCGTAATAATCTTCGGGTTGCCAATGAGTCGATGGCAATTCGGTGATTGCATCGATTTTTTCACTGATTAAGTCCCAGAATTTATTCAGGTAACGAGAGTTAGCAAAGATACTTGCCATGCCTACGATGGCGATGGGCATATCTTTAAGACGTTTGTTTAGACGCTTATCGGCTGTCGAGTCTTGTACTGACTCTGGTGCTGATTTTTTATCACTCGCTAAAGGCTTCTTTGAAGGTTTAGAGGTCTGGCTCATTATGAGTCTCCACTGGGTGCCTGATTCTCAGGCGTCTTGTTGTTAGTTTCAACGTTTTGTGTGACATGCCCATGACTGAGTCTGGCACCTGGAAAACGCTGCAAAAAGGTGTGGTAGTTGCGAACAAGCAACTTACGCAGATGAAACGGCCCATGCTTTAACACATAAGCTATGTATCGGTTGGTGGCGTGGGTATTGCCATCTTGGTAAATATCTAAGTACAACCAGTCACTGCTTGTGTCTATGCCGAGCAGTATCGAACTGGGTTCCTCGTTGGTTAGTTGTGGCGGTATGGTCAGTGACACAACCTGAACCACGCTGGTTTGATCGTCATCGGCTATGGTCTTGGCCAAAGTATCCGGGTGTAAGGTGTAGGTTTCGAGGTTACTTCCCTGAATGACTGGTAGCTGATTGAAATAACGCTCAGGAACCAAAGGACTTTCGATACTGCCTACCTTTGAGACCCCATATCGCTTCAGGCAACGGGCTAATCCAGAACGTGACACATTGGGATTGATAAACTTCTGGGTGATCTTGAGGAGTTTGTCCAGAGGTGTCTTAAGCTGGTACCTGAGACCGACCACGACATATTCCTGCAATGGAGTGAGTGTGGTGTTGAGATGATGCGGTGTATTTGGGGTGTTTTCGACAGAGTCGCGCTTGCGCCACTTACGTACGGTGGCTTCGCTGATGTTCAGCACTTTGGCAAGTTGAGTCACAGAAAAGTCAGAACCTTGTATGAATCGTCTCATCTCTGGCGTCGTTGTGGCATTACGGTGTCGTGCTTCTGTTGCACTTTGCGTACGCTTATTCGGATTAATTTCTTCCTGGAGAAGAATTTTTTTGGCTTGCTTTACCATTAAATTAGCGGGTTTCCGTTAATAATCTATTGGGACTAGTGCGACTTTTTGACCGAGGTTACCTGCAGGAGTTCCCGGTTCGTCGCGTTTTTTAAAGCAATTTCTAGCTGATGGGCAGCAGATTACATGACCTTAGGGAGCAATACAATCACCTGGGACTTAATAATGCCTCTTCAGACCAGTTTCAGCTTACATGCGTACTCCTTATTCATATTTTATTACAAATTCTGTGGCAAAAAACAAAACGTGACTTAGGTCAAATAACCAGCATTGACTAAGGTCTATACTTACAATTAACAGTTAATCACTATTGCCTTTTAGCATTTACGTATTAAACTTTGGGTTAACCTTTTCTTGAAGGAAACTCTGGAGGGGTTGTTATGGCGGAGTTTATCACCGAGCAGATCCGCAATCTTGCGGTGCTTGGACACACTGGGGCGGGAAAATCGACTCTGATTGAGGCCTTGCTCTATCGGGCCAAGGCGATAAGCCAAAAGGGCAGGGTGGATAGGGGCACAAATCATGCTGATTTCACTGCCCAAGAACAATCCCACCGCCACAGTCTCGAACCTTCCTTCTTAAATCTCGATTTTAATCACCACCACATCAATCTTATCGATACTCCTGGATTACCGGATCTCTTCGGCAGAGCCCTGTTACCCCTGCCAGCGGTGGAGTCTGTACTCTTAGTCATCAACGCCGGAACCGGCATCGAGACTTTGACCCATAGAGCATTCGAGGCGGCCAGAACCCAAGGGAAAGTCGTCTTGATTGCAATCAATCATATCGATGGCAACCAAGATAAATTATCTGAGCTACTTTATGATATACAAGCCAAGTTTGGCACTCGATGTCTGCCAGTTAACTTGCCCATAGCTGGTTTAGATGCTGTGGTGGATTGCTATTTACACTGTGCTAATGATGCCACTGGTGAAAGTGGCACCGAGTCGCTGTTTCACTCGGCGTCGGCAGCGCGTGATGAGCTTGTCGATACCGTATTAGAGGAAGATGAAGATCTAATGGAGCTTTATCTGGAGCAGGGGGAGATCTTGACCCCAGAGCAGCTCCATGAACCATTAGAAATGGCGTTAAGGATGGGTCATCTGGTACCAGTCTGTTTCACCAGTGCAGAAACCGATGTGGGCATTGATTCCCTGCTTGAGGTGATTACTAAGTTGATGCCCAATCCATTAGAGGCCAACCCTCCTCAATTTGTCAGAGGGTTCGGCGACGAAATGAAGCCCGTAGATGTGACGCAAAAAGCCGGAGACCATGTTTTAGCCCATGTATTTTGTGTCTCTATCGATCCTTTTTTTGGCCGCGTTGCTGTGATGAGACTTCATCAAGGAAGCATCACTATCGGCATGAAGCTCTACATCGGTGAGGGGCGTAAGCCTGTTAAAGTTACTCACTTGTTTAAGCTTCAGGGGAATAAGCATGTCGGTGTGCCGCGTGCTGTGCCGGGAGATATTATTGCACTGGCTAAGATAGATGAACTCGAGATAGGAGCCGTGCTCCATGATAGCCATGATGAGGACCAATTTCACTTGCCTGAAATGAACTTCCCTCAGCCCATTTTTGGCTTGGCGGTCAGCCCCAAGCGTCGTGGTGATGAACATAAGATTGCTGAAGTGCTACACAAGTTGGTGGTGGAAGATCCCAGTTTGCGCTTGGGTAACTATAGCCTGGGTAGCAAAGATGCCGAGGGGCAGACAGTATTACAGGGCCAAGGTGAACTTCATCTGCAAATCGCTATCGAAAAAGCCCATGAGCTATTTCATGTGGATATGGATACAGAAAAACCTGCAGTTGCTTACCGAGAGACGATCACCACCAGTGCCAAGATACGCTATCGCCATAAGAAACAATCTGGCGGTTCGGGCCAATTTGGCGAAGTAGAGATCTTCGTTGAACCTTTACCAAGAGGCACAGGTTTTGAATTTGTCAGTAAAGTGGTAGGGGATCGGTTCCCGGCCAATATATTCCTGCGGTGGAAAGGGGGATAAAAGAAGCCATGTTAAGTGGAGGATTAGCAGGCTTTCCCATGCAAGATATCAGGGTGAGTTTGCTCGATGGTAAGCATCACAGTGTCGACTCTAAAGAGATAGCCTTCGTCATGGCGGGTAAGAAAGCCTTTATCGATGCCGTTAGTCAGGCGGATCCAGTTATTTTAGAGCCTATAGTCGAGATGCAAATCTGTGTCGCGGCTGAGCAAGTAGGGGATATTACCGGTGATATCTGTGCGCGTCGTGGCATGGTGTGCGGCACAAATTCAATCGGTGAGCAGAAGATTGAGGTGAGCGTCGAAGCGCCCCTCGCCTCAGTTGATGATTACTCAACACGGCTTAAGTCTATGACAGGTGGAGATGGTCAATTTTCGATGGTATTTAGCCGTTATGACGTGACGCCTGAACATGTGCAGCAGCAACTAGTTGCACATGCGAAAGAATAAGCTCTTTAACATCTGCTTCTTATATTAATGAATTTGTGCTTTCATCTTGCTCTTCATTTTAGAGAGGTCGCTGTAGAAAAATAAACTCTCAGCGATTTCCAGTACCCGCGGCGTCTCAGACTCATGTATTGCCTGATAGTAATACTCTTCGGCTGTGGCGGGGTTACCGAAGCTTTCGGATAGTTTAGCTTTAAGTATGAAGGTTATCACCGTCTCATGTTTGTTCGGTATGGCTTTGAGATATTTTAACGCTTCAATTGGCCGATCTTTAGATAACGCATTCATGGCCAGTGCTTCATTGACTTTATCGGATCTGATTCCCTTGACTAAAATGGGAATTATTTTCTCGAACGCTTGGTTGAGTTTGTCGACTTGCTGCTGAGGCTCCTTGCCTTTATTTAGGTAGGTGACCACCATGCTGTAGATGTAATTGGTGGAGAGCAGGTAATGATTGTCTGGCGCGAGTTCGAGCGCTTTTCTCATTAGGCCTACGGATTTTAACTGATCTTTGGGGGTGTGCAGGGCGGCAAAGGCTTCGAGTGTATAAGCCAATGCTTGTGGATCTTCTGGCATAGAGCTTAATAATTCGTTAATTTTTTCCTTGCTAACGTCGACATTAAAAGAGGTGAGAATATCGCTCAACATACGATTAATTGTTGGTTTTAAATTGTTGTTATCAATTCTATATTTTCGATCCAGATGCTGATATTGCGAGATGCGATTAAAGTACTCCACATTGATGTAACTGACGCCATTTTCCTCGGTAATGATAAACGTCAGTTCTTTAGCTGCATCATTGTGCGGCGTATTATGAAAGGCTATGCGAAAGTTAACATTGTATTTGAGGTATTCAACGATCTTAAAAATTACCCCATGTTGAATTTGTGCTGAGGTTATATCTGTATTGATTCTGGCTCGGATAAATCTGGGTTCTAAATTGTTATAGATGACTTCTGAGCCGAACTGAGTAGCCCTGTCTTTCTCTTCTGAGTTTGTGTCTTTTGATATCTTATCGACCCCTCGGAGCGAAAATGGGCTAATAAATACTAACAAAATGAGGCAGAAGATGAGCGTTGTAATAGCAATAGGCGCTGTTAATCCGGTTGCCTTCTTGGTTGATTTACCTTCATTATTTTGATTCTGCTTGCTAAGGCTTTCAGTTTTAGCACTGATTGAACTACTAGATTGGTTTAATTGAATATTTTTATTGTCTATGGCCGTTTTATTTGAAATAGAGTCGATATGCTTTTTATCATCTGGGCTTGCTTCTTGCCTAATTCCAGCCACATGAATTATGTGCCCATCTGTAAGACTCTCTTTTTCGGTGTGAGTGTCGGTTTTATTTGTTGAGGGTAAAACCTGGATGTTAATGTCGAGTTTATAACCACGCTTAGGGACGGTGATAATATAGCCCTGAAGGTGTTTATGGTTGGTTTTAAGAATTTTTCTCAACTCAAATATCGCTTGAGTGATGACTTGATCTGTTAGTACTAAGCCCTTCCAAACCTCATCAATCAATTCATCACGACTCAAGGTAGTCATAGGGTTTTGGCAGAGATATAACAAGAGGTTAGATAAACGGTTGTCGATAAGTGTTTCCTGCCCGTCTAATATGAGCTTATTTTCGTGGGGGATGAAGATCCAGTTATCGATTTGGTAACTTACCTTTGCCATCTATATTCCTGACTTATTCTATCTAATGCCATCTTAGGCTGTTTTTGATAAATATCAATTATTGCAGGTTGATCTTAAGTAAGGCCACCTAAATAGGTGGCCTTACTTAATGTGGAAAGCTTGTCGTGATTAGTTGGGCTCTTCGCATACTTGATAGGCATGCTGACGGGCTTTACGGCGCTCTGGACCAAAATCTTTCTGCTTCATCAGGTCTATAGCTAACTGACATGCATCAGTGATTTCACTTGACTTACTGTTATTACTAGCCATTTTGGGGCTATTTTTATGCTCACTTTTAGCCTGTTTTACATCTGTTACTGGCTTAATTGAGCTTTGATTATTGTCGCTGGTGTCCTTGATCTTTATGGCACAATAGCTGTTATTGGTGCGCCTGACTGACTTGCCTTTATCACTTGAGTCGATTGCTACACAATCGCCTTGCATGATCTTGTTCGTTTGACTCTCTATACGAACAAGTTTCTCAGACCCAATCATTTTTATGGTGTAGCCGTAGGTGGCGCTAGCATACCAAGGGTTAGCTATCTCATTGGCTTCCTGTATGGTGCCATAACTGACAGAAGCGTATGAATCTGCTGCAAACACGTTTGGTGTCAGTGCAGCAAACAGCAGCAAGCTGATAGCACTAATTTTAGAAAAACCAAAGAAGAGATTGGTCGAATTTTTAGCTAATAGTGGAGGCATATTTTTGTACTCTACAGTTTCGATTTCGGATTCGTTAGAATATGGGCTAGGTACTAACCTATGCAAAATGGAGCTAAGCCCATAGTCCTAGGCAAATGGACTTATCTCATCTTGATTTTAATTAAGAATTGGGGGAGTGCTTGGCTGTACTCCGTCACTTTGGCGATATATTCGCTGAAGCCGTTATAGTATTTGTTGCCTTGCAGTAGGCTGGCAGAGAAATAGTCTGGTTTATCTTTACTCAAGCGTTTGGATACACTGCTGGTTAAATTTTTAAGGCCGCTGATACCGTAGATATAGTAGGACTTAGCCTTATTGAGCTTCATCTCAAAAGCTTGTTTATTACTCACTCTATCTATGCTGGTAAATTCATACATGTACTCAGTTTCACGGGTTATATCATCGAACTGAGTGGAAGCTGTGGAGATGTAAATATTATCTTTTATGTCCACTTGCTCGAGCTGGCTCATACTTTTATTGAATATTTCCAAGTCTATGTTGCTGCTGTCCAAGCTGGCTGCTGAGGCTGATATAGAGGTGAATGCTAATAAGGTTATAGCCAATGTTTTCATGTTGAACTCCTAAAACCACATTAAGAAAATTACTAGAGGCCTAGGTTATTGGCTTTGAACCTTAGATACATAAACAACAGATAAAAAATATATAAACTCATCTGCTTTTAGTTCAAGCGATTGTATTTAATTTGTTTATTGTTTTTATATTTGTGCTTATGAGCTGTCTTCATCGTAAATGACCAAAAATTTATAAGCGTTTAACCTGCAACATTTGACGTTTATATATTGATTATATTTACCTTATCTTTAGTTTATTTTTTGTATTTTCCCTTTCATTAATATCTGCCCTATGAAATGAATTTCGATTGAGCAGGAGCTCCTATGTCTAGATTAGTGTCAGAAGAAGTATCAAAGAGTTTGCCTGAAAAAGTGACGGGTAAAATGTCGAAGAGGTTTGTGATCGGTACCTTTTCATTAATCGCTATTATTCTTTTATTGGTATTTGGTTTTTACTTTTTTAAGCAATATATGATTAAAACTAAGTTGGCGGCTTTCTCGTTTCCCCCTGTGGCGGTGACATCTGTGAGTACTTATAAGGAAGACTGGCTCGAAGAGATCAAGGCTGTTGGCCATGTGACAGCTAACCAAGAGGTGGATATTACTCCGCAATTGTCAGGGCAAATTAAGCGGATAGCTTTTAGCTCAGGTGAGTATGTTGAGGAGGGCCAGCTTATTGTGCAGTTAGATACTCGTCTGCTAAAGGCAAACTTAAAGACCAGTCAGGCTAACCTGATGTTGGCAGAGCTCGAGTACCAACGTCAGTTAAAACTGTTAAAGACTCATAGTACTTCCCAAGATGCTGTAGATTCGTCATTTGCTAAGCTTTCAACCAGTCAGGCCGACGTCGAATATATTCAAACCCAGATGGATTTTATGGCCATCAAGGCACCATTCTCTGGTCGGCTTGGTATAAGGAACGTGAACATAGGTGATTATGTTCAGCCAGGAACATCGATCGTTGAGCTTCAAAATCAAGATAATCAATTTATCGATTTTTCAATCCCTGAAGCCTATCTGTCAAGGGTGGCGTTAAAACAGCAAGTTCATTTCTCAACCGATACCTATCCAGGTGAGGATTTTATAGCCAGTATCATTGCCATAGACCCTATGGTCGACAGTGTTTCACATAACTTAGATATCCGTGCTCAGGTGCTGGGCTCCAGAGTACCACTTATCTCAGGTATGTATGTTGAAGCCAATATTCAAAGTAATCACATGGCCCATGTGATCCCACTGCCAAGTATTGCAGTGACATATTCTCTTTATGGTGATGCCGTCTATGTGCTTAAACCTGAGACTAAGTGTGCTAGTAAAGAACATAAAGGAATGTTTGAATATCAGGTTGAGCGCCGAGCCGTTCAAGTGGGCCCTACAAGGGGAGGAAACCTTGGAATTGTTTCTGGTGTGAGTGAAGGTGAGCAAGTGGTGACTTCTAACCAGCAGCAGTTAAAGCCTGGCAGTAAGGTTTTGCTAAACAACAGTGAAGCGTTTGCTGTAGCAGCGAACTCAGATCAAACATCAGTGGTACAGAAAACATTTACTCAAAAGAGAGTGGGTAGTAACAGCGCTGAAGTTAACCATAACCAGGGGGAATAATGATGAAGTTTACTGATATTTTTATAAAGCGCCCCGTCTTATCGGTTGTGCTAAGCCTTGCGCTATTGGTACTCGGATTCAAGGCCTATGACATGTTGCAAGTGAGGCAATATCCAAAACTAGAAACAGGAGTCATAACCATCAGCACCCAATATCCGGGAGCGAGTTCGTCGAGTGTTCAGGGCTATGTGACTCAGCCTTTACAGGCACAGATTGCCCAGACTGAAGGTATCGATTATATGACCTCCAACAGCAGTTTAGGTAAGTCTTTGATCACGGTTTATCTCAAGCTGGATTACCCCTCAGATAAAGCACTAACCGAAATCTTATCTTTGGTACAGCAGGTGAAGTATCGGCTGCCCGCAGGCGTACAAGATCCCAGCATTCTAAAGTCAACGTCTCAGTCGCCGATCCTGTATCTGTCATTTTCCAGCGACACCTTAGCCACTGAGCAGATCTCTGATTATATCAGTCGTGTCGTTAAGCCTACATTGTCGACTGTGAGTGGTGTCTCTAAAGTCGATATTCTGGGACAACGTGATTTTGCGATGCGTATTTGGCTTAATCCAACCAAGATGGCGGCTTTAGGGATCACCGCCAGCGATGTGCAAAATGCCATAAAAAGCAATAACACTGTAAGCGCGGCAGGCAAGATTAAAGATGAGTATATTGAGATGGATATTAACGCTCATACTGATGCATCTTCGGTTGCCGATTTTAACAATATTAGCTTAAAAGAGGTCGATGGCCGTTTAATACACCTTGAGGATATTGCAACTGTGGAGCTCGGGGCTAATTCTTATGATGCTCAAGTTAACTTTAATGGTAAGCCTTCGGTATTAACGGCTATCAGCAATACGTCTAATTCTAATCCGCTCTCTGTGGTTGCCGATGCCTATAAAGTGCTTCCAAGTATTATTGATAGCTTGCCAGTGGGGATGCATGCGTCTGTTGTCTATGACTCGACTAAGTTTATTACCACCTCAATCGATGAAGTGGCCAAGACATTAATTGAGGCGGCATTAATCGTGGTGATGGTCATCTTCGCTTTTTTAGGCTCTATGAGAGCCATGCTCATTCCACTAGTGACAATACCTCTGTCTTTAATTGGTTCTTTATTCTTTATGTTGACCTTGGGCTTTAGTATCAATCTGCTGACGCTCTTGGCTATGGTGTTAGCGATTTCGCTGGTGGTAGATGATGCGATAGTTGTGGTGGAAAACACATTTAGGCATTTAGAAGAGGGACTGTCTCCTGTGCAGGCGGCAATGGTCAGTGCCAGAGAGATAGCCGGGCCGGTTATTGCTATGACCATCACCTTAGCTGCAGTATATGCACCTATTGGTTTTATGGGCGGTCTCACAGGTAAATTGTTCACTGAATTTGCCTTTACCTTAGCGGGTTCAGTGCTTATCTCAGGCTTTATTGCCCTGACGTTAACGCCAATGATGTGCTCAAAAGTTTTATCTAAGAGCGTGTTGGAGGGAGCTCTGGTCAAGAGTATCAACTCAGTGATGGCTGCTATCACGCACAGATATACTCGTCTTCTGAGATTAGTATTAGATAATAGAGTGATGGTATGGCCGCTGGCGGCCAGTATCCTATTGGCTTTGGTATTTATGTTTAGTCACACAGCCTCAGAGCTTGCGCCCCAAGAAGACCAAGGGGTCGTTATGATGATGGGGAAGGGACCTGTCCAAGCCAATACGGATTATTTAGCGCATTTCACTCAACCTCTCACTCAAGTTGTTAATCAATATCCCGAAAAGCAGATGGATATGATGGTTAATGGCTATCAAAATGATCATACTTTCTTTGGTTTAACCGTACTTAAAGATTGGAGTGAGCGAGAAGCGACAGCGAAAGAGGTCATGAAGCGTTTTCAAGCCGATAGTAAGACGTTACCCGGTGTGCAGATTTATACCTTTTCGCCACCCGACCTACCTGGTACGCCTCAAGGACTGCCATTTCAGATGATCTTGAAAACACCTACGGGCAATTATAATGATCTCTACCAATATGCTGAGAAGCTAAAAGATTACGCGATGAAAAGTGGCAAGTTTATCTATGTTCAAAATGATTTGAATTTCAGTAAGCCGCAGATAGAGGTCAGTATTAATCGCGATAAAGCGGCGCTGATGGATGTCAGTGCTCAGGAGATAGGTGTGGTCTTGTCTCGCTATTTAAGTGGCGGATTCATCAATTACTTTGCCTTAGAGGGGAGGAGTTATCAGGTGATCACTCAAGTGCCTCAGGAAGATAGAAACGCAGCAACAGATTTGAATCAATATTATGTTGAGTCTCAGAGCCATGAGATGGTGCCATTAGCGTCATTAGTCACAATTACTAAGAGTGTTCAGCCTTCTAATATCGACCAATTTCAGCAACTCAACAGCGCTATGATTGAGGCTAAAATGATGCCGGGTGTGAGCATTGGTGAAGCGTATAAGGTGATGGAGCAAGGCGCAAAGCAGATTTTACCTCAGTCCTATTCTGTAGACTCATCGGGTCAGTTACGTCAGTACCTACAAGAAGGTTCATCTCTGGTGGCAACCTTCTTCTTAGCCCTGATCATTATCTATCTGGTGTTGGCGGCTCAGTTTGAGAGCTTTCGAGACCCCTTGATAGTGTTGACCAGCGTCCCTTTATCGATATTTGGTGCCATGCTACCGCTTTATTTTGGTCTTGATACGTTAAATATCTACACGGAAGTGGGTCTGGTGACGCTAATCGGACTGATTAGTAAACATGGGATCTTGATTGTTGAGTTTGCTAATCAGCTACAAAGAGACATAGGTTGCAGTAAGTATGAAGCGGCACTTAAATCGGCTTCGATACGCTTAAGACCTGTGTTGATGACAACAGCGGCCATGGTGATAGGTGTTGTGCCATTATTGGTGGCATCTGGTGCTGGTGCACAGAGTCGTTTCTCTATTGGTTTAGTGATCACTGTGGGTATGTCAATTGGCACCTTGTTTACCTTGTTTGTTGTCCCGACGGTTTATACCTTTTTAGCGCAAGATCATAAAAAGCAGCGAGAGATAGAAACTGATGATCAAAGGAGTGAGGTTGCTATTGGGCTAAGTGAGTAAAGAACTGGGCGAGTATGGAAATAGGGGCTAGCCAGAGGCAGGCTGCTGGCTTCAACTCGCCTTGATAACGAATGCTTAAACCTCATTAAGATTAAATCTAACTCCTCATAAACCGATTTAAATAGGACATTTCTATGAAAACTTTAATACATTTTACATTGGCTTTGGTACTCGTGTTCTTGTCGGGGTGTTCGAGCCTAACGCCAACGGCAACAGATCTTGCTACGACAGATTCATTGATCAATGAACCTCTACATGAGGTAGATTATGACGCCGACAAGAAGGGAATACAGTGGATATCTAAATCTATAGTTCCCCAATACTATACGGCTTTAATGGTGTCTAAAGTGGAGCTTAAACGCGACTACACTCAGGATAAACAGATCCCCGAAGCGGTATTAAACCAGCTTGCCGATGAGATAACAGAACAATTACGGCAAGAGATTTCCTCTTCAATGAAAGTTGTTGATAAGGCGGGGGAACATGTGGCTCAAATCAATATAAGAATTAGCCGAGCCACAACCGAACCTGAAGATTTAAAGCTAACGGAAATTATCCCCATAGGAGCCGTAATTGGCTCTGTCAAAATGGCACTAGGAACAAGAGATAAAACGGTTCGGATCATAGTCGAAGCGCAAATCCTTGATAGTGTTACCTCGAAGCCTCTGGCTGAGCGTGTCTCAGTGATCAGTGCACCAAGTGTACTAGAGAACAGTAGGGCTCATTTGAACTATGAACAGATACGAGAAAATGTTGATAATTTCGTGAAAGAAACAAGACAGTTTATCCAATCTGCAGCTAATGAAGCCAATCAGATATAGCAGGTAGATAACTTAGAAATAATATAAGGGTTATGAGCCCTTATATTTTTGGGCTAAATCTTCTTTTTTTGATCTCACTCCCTTGTCATACGAATCACTGTTTCGCTTTTTGTTCAATAGGTTATAGTGGCGTATTCCTTGTTGATTGATTCAACGGTGAATTTGCCATTTTTTTATTGGGATAGTTAGTGAGGACTCTTGTTATGCGTTGTTCATTGCATTCTAACGTTACAGCTTATGTTGCTTTAACTTTGCTCGTATCTATGTTAACTCCAAGCTTGGCTATGGCTAAATCAGCCACCGAAATAGTCACTCTGTCGGACAAACAGATGCGAGGGGATTCGAGTTATACCGTGGCGACCATGAATATCATTCGCCCCGATTGGACCCGCTCCATGAGCATGAAAAGTTGGACCAAGGGTCAGGATTTATCTCTTGTACTAGTGACTGCGCCGGCAAAAGATAAAGGCAGTGCATCCCTCAAGCGTCAGAAAGAGATGTGGAACTGGATCCCCAGTATCGAACGTGTGATAAAAATTGCGCCATCTATGCTCAGCCAATCTTGGATGGGCTCGGACTTTACCAATGATGATCTTATCAATCAGTCATCCATAGTGGTGGATTATGACCATCAGCTCATCGAAGAGCAGGTTATCGACGGTGACAACAGCTATGTGATAGACGCTATCGCTAAACCCGATGCGCCAGTGGTGTGGAGTAAGATCAGGTTATGGGTTTCAACAGAGAGTTATCTTCAGCGTAAAGTCGAATTTTATGACGAGTTCGATGACTTGGTAAATACCATGGAGACCTTCGATGTTAAACAGATGGGTGGACGTTTAATCGCGACTCGCATGATCATGCTCCCCGCCGATAAGCCAGGTAATAAGACCGAGATGCTCACCCATGAAGCTCAGTTTGATTTCGATATTGGCGATGACTTTTTCTCTCAAAGTCAGATGAAGGCGTTGAGGGATTAAGCTTGAGTGTACCTAGAACCTAGGTCCTCGTTCCCCTTTAAGGAAATTTATGTTACTAAAACTCGCTTGGCGAAATTTGTGGCGACAGAAGCGGCGCACAATTCTCACCGCATGCGCACTCGCCTTAGCGTTAATCCTGTCGTTAGTGATGCGTAGCACCCAAGAAGGGAGTTATGCAAATAACATCGAAAACAGTGCCCGTTTTTCCACCGGTCTTATTCAGCTACAGCATTCTGATTTTGCTGAGACTCAGAGTATTGATGATCTTCTTCCTGAAGATGATGCCTTTATCGATATTGCTAAGCAGATCTCTGATGTAGAACGTGCTTTACCCAGAATAGAATCTTTTTCACTGGCAGCTGCAGGTGAAAAGTCTAAAGGGGTCATGGTGCTGGGAGTCATACCTGAGCTTGAAGATGACTATTCGGGTATTGCCAGTAAGCTAGTCGATGGCGAGTTTCTTACGCGAGATGATAAACAGGTGTTAATTGGTCAAGGGCTGGCTGAGTATTTTAAACTAGGTGTTGGCGATGAGGTAGTACTGTATGGTCAAGGCTATCGTGGACAGACCGCTGCTGGTCTCTACACCATTAAAGGTGTGCTGCATTTCCCAATATCTCGGCTCGATAATCAACTCATCTATATGCCATTGTCACTGGCACAAACACTATTTAGTACCGATAAACAGGTGACCTCTTGGGTGTTACATACCCGGGATCTCCCTCATCTTGAACAAACCGTTAATCAGTTAAAGCAGGTTTATAGTGAGCGAGGTGAGGCTGCTGGTTTTACTGGTCAGGTCAATGTGCGTGACTGGAAAGACCTCTCCCCTGAGATGGCGCAGCAGATAGCTATGGATAAGGCGGGGGAATATTTATGATGTATCTGCTTTATGGCGTCGTAGGTTTTGGCTTGTTTGCCACTATCTTGATGATGACATTAGAGCGGCAGCGAGAGTTTGGCGTCATGTTAGCCACAGGTCTGTTGCGGCCTAAACTGCTTGGCTTAGTCATGCTGGAATCTAGTTTTATCTCACTGCTCGGCATCATCATAGGTTTGGTTATCGCCACACCTGTGCTTATCTGGTTTAACTTCTATCCGATTCAGTTAACTGGGGAAACGGCGCAACTCATGTTGGATATGGGCTGGGAGCCAATCATTCCTATGATGCTGGCGCCTTGGTTGTTCATCGACCAGATCGTAATCGTACTCGCTCTGATGTTGCTCTGCTTGATTTATCCGTTATGGCGGGTCTACCGTTTAGATCTCGTGACTGCGCTCAAAGGCGGTGAGCATGCTCATTAAGTTGGCGTGGCGAAATCTTTGGCGTCATATATTTCATACTAGGTTACATACCTCGATTATGCTCACAGGTTTGGTATCTAGACTGATAGGGGCTGTGATTAATGCTGATTAAGCTGGCGTGGCGAAATCTTTGGGGTCATATATTTCATACTAGGTTACGTACTTCGATTATGCTCACTGGTTTGGTATCTAGACTGATAGGGGCTGTGATCAATGCTTATTAAGCTGGCGTGGCGGAATTTTTGGGGTCATATATTTCATACTAGGTTACGTACTTCGATTATGCTCACAGGTTTGGTATCTAGACTGATAGGGGCTGTGATTAATGCTGATTAAGCTGGCGTGGCGAAATCTTTGGGGTCATATATTTCATACTAGGTTACGTACTTCGATTATGCTCACTGGTTTGGTATCTAGACTGATAGGGGCTGTGATCAATGCTTATTAAGCTGGCGTGGCGGAATCTTTGGAGAAATAAATTACGTACCTCGATTATGCTCAGCGCCATGGTATTTGGTCTGATGGGCGTAGTGGCTATGATGGGGTTTATGACTGGCATGTACGGCAACATGATAGAGAATGCTATTGCCTGGCAAACTAGCGACCTTCAGGTTCACAATAGAAAATATGTTGATAACCCAGATCTAAAACTCATTATCCAATCACCCGATAAGATAACCGATGCCTTAGCCGATATACCTGAGGTGAAGGCTTGGTCTGCACGATTTTTGGTCGATGGCATGGTGGCATCGGCGCGCTCCAGCCGCGGGATCCGTATCAATGGAGTCGATAGCTATGATGAAGCCAGAGTCACTCCTTTAGCCAGCAAGTTAGTCGAGGGGAGTTGGCTGACTCACGAGGGACGACACCCTGTCTTAGTATCACAGAAAACCGCCGACCGTTTACGCTTACGCCTAGGCTCAAAAGTCGTCTTGACCTTCAGTAACATAGACAAGGATGTCACGGGAGCAGCCTTTAGAGTCACAGGAATCTTCACGACCCCATCGACGGGGTTCGATGATGGCAATCTCTATGTTAGACGTGGTGACTTGATGAAGCTGGCTGGTCTTGAGGGGGTTCATGAGATCGCTATCGTGCTCAACAATAGTGGCAGTTATTTCTCTAATGAACTTGCCTTGCAGGTGAAAACCAAGCTTGAATTTGTGCTTGAAACAGCTAATACAGACAAGCTAAATAGCATCAGAGACTGGCAGGAAATTCAGCCCATGTTGGCCACCATCATTTCTCAGATCGGCGTGAGTAATGCCATCGTGCTGGGAATATTTATGTTGGCAATGGGATTTTGCATTATTAACATCATGTTGATGTCGGTATTTGAACGCACTCGTGAGTTTGGTGTTTTGATGGCAGTGGGCATGCAAAAACATAAGGTATTTACCTTGATCATCCTGGAAACAGGCCTGTTAGGTGTTACCGGAGGTATCTTGGGTGTTTGCGGTGCATGGATCTTAGTGACTATTTTACAAGTTACGGGAATAGAGCTTGGGGCTATGGCTGAAGGCGTTGGCGCATTAGGGGTCGATACGACGCTTTATCCTCAAGTCTCGGCGGGGGAGTACTTTCTTACCTTAGTGACTGTGGTAGCCGTGAGCCTGTTTGCGGCTCTGTATCCAGCAAGGCAGATATTGAAACTTAGCCCGATCGATGCCATGGCTGAAAAGCACTAAATATTTTTATTTTTGATGAGTAGCCTTAGTCAGAGGTAATGAGGAGGAGCTAAATATGAGTATTCGAACGACTCAACTGTGTAAGACTTACAACCAAGATACTGATTTTCCTGTTCATGCAGTCAAAGCCTTAGATCTTAATATTGAACAGGGAGAGTTTGTCGCCGTGATGGGACCCTCGGGTTCGGGGAAAACCACCTTGTTAAACATGATAGGTGGCATCGATGAACCTACATCCGGGAAGGTAGTCATTGATGGCAATGATATCTGCGAGCTTAGTGATAAAAACTTGATCGCATTTCGCCGGGATAATATTGGTTTTATCTTCCAGGATTACAGTTTACTGCCAGTGTTGACTGCACTGGAAAATGTAGAATTTGTCATGCAGTTGCAGGGACATAGCGAGGCAGAATGTCGGGTACGAGCCACTGAACTCTTGAATCGCGTGGGATTGGGGGATCATTTGCATAAGGTGCCTTCCAAACTCTCTGGTGGTCAACAGCAGCGTGTCGCAGTGGCACGAGCGTTAGCCCCAAGGCCCAGGTTTGTGATGGCCGATGAGCCGACTGCAAATTTAGATGCGGCCAACACCTCTGAGTTACTGGATATCATGCAGCAGCTCAACGAAAATGAGGGCACGACTTTTATCTTCTCAACTCATGACCCACGGGTGATCAAGCGTGCGCGCCGGGTCATTGTCTTTGAAGATGGTCAATTAACCGAGGACCGTGTGCGGTGAAGAGTGCAGGGACAGGTACAAGTGCAGTGAAGAGTGCTGTGAGACTCACTGCTTCACTATTGTTTGGCTTAATTATTTTACTCTTGAATCCGGTACTCGCTTCACCTATTCCGGGTCTTGAACCCGCTAAAAGCTGGGACCTCGATGGTTATATAAAGTACATGGGCACTTACACTTCTCCCGATGACTCATCAGGTATATCGGATCACCTGTTACATCAAAGATTTAACTTCGAATACCGCTTCGATAGTGAGCTGAGATTTAATGTCTCGATGCGTAATCGACTCTTCTATGGGGATAGTGCAGAAGTTCCCGGCTATGGCGATCTGATAGGCTCAGACCCTGGTTACTGGGATATGTCGACAACCTGGCTTGATAACGATGCCTGGGTGGGGAATACTCAGTTTGATCGTGCTTATATAGATTGGAAACCCAGTGAATTCGCTGGTGGAGACTGGCAGGCTAGGGTGGGGCGTTTTCGTATTAACTGGGCGATGAGTACGTTGTGGAACCCAAACGATATCTTCAATGCTTACTCGATATATGATTTTGACTATGAGGAGCGAAGTGGCGCTGATGCTGTGCTTATTAGCCGACAACTCGGCTTTGCCAGTTCATTAGATTTTGTCTATAACCCAAACCAAGACAGCAAATTAACCAGTTTTGCTATGCGTTATCTGAGCAATTATGAGAGCTGGGATTTGCAGTTTTTAATCGGAAAGTCGGGATTTGATCATGTCTTGGGAGCCGGTTTTGCCGGAGATCTATCGGGGGCCGGATTCAGAGGCGAGTTTAGCTATTTTGACCCTCAATATGACTATTGGCCAGTCGAAGACGCGGCTGCATATAATGCGAGCGCTAGTATTTCAGGCATTCACACTCCAAGTGCTAATGCTCCGAATATTAATACAGCGGACGTTTTCAATGCTTTTTCCGGTGAGCCACAGCGTTTAGTTGCAACTAGTGTATCGACTCTGGAGATGGATTACAGTTTCACCGGACCGAGAAACTGGATGGTCAGAGGGTCAGTGCTGCATATCTCCAATCCGACTGAGCCTGATAGCGCCTTGCTCTATTTAAACCTTCCTCTGACAGCAAGAACCTTAAGTTTTACCAACTGGACCCGTTATCTGGAGCTTGGCTTCGATATCTCGCCCTTGAGCCGACTCACCTTTAGCAGCAGTTTTTATGATGATGGCTCTTACTTTATTGGTGCCAACATGAGTTATTCTCTCGCAAATGAGTGGAGCTTGTTAATGGTCGCTCAACGCTTCGATGGCAGCAGTGGCAGTTTGTTCGGCGTGACTCCCTCGACACTGGGTTATATGCAGCTTAAATGGAGCTTTTAGTCGGAGATTTATTACGCATTAGGGGAATGATTGCTTAACCCCGATTCATATTGATTATTAGCGTGTCATCCTGCATCTAATGCTATTCATTATTTGAGACCTTGCTCACAAACAGCACTATATATTTGACTACAATAGTCGAAGTTAATAACATGCGTAAAATATAAATGTTTAACGTGTTGTTTAAAGGGGATCACAATGGCTTTAGCAGGTGTTAGTTTTTTCAAAAAGAAAGATGCGGCAGGAAAAAATACCCAAACTGAACTTGAGTCTATTCAAAGTTTGAAGCAGGGATCAGAGCAGGAGAATACTGATATTGAGGCAGAGAAGAAGCCTAAACATGGTGAACCCGGTGTGTGCTGCGGCTCATGTTCATAATTTCGAATGGTATGAATGTTAGTTGAAATCGAAAGTGTCATAAAAAATCCTCGATAGATCGAGGATTTTTAGTAACAAGCTCTCTCATCATTAAGAATGAACCATCTCTAAGCTTAGGGCTTTTCAGCTTTTTTCGTTGAGGATGTCGGTTAAACAAGCTTGCATCACTTGGTTATTGTATTGATGGATGATATTTTGTGCATTGAGTAATTGAGGTAACTCTAACAGGAATACTAGGCCATAAATGCCAAGGCCAATCCAGGGAGGCTCGACACAGAACAATAGAATGAGCCCTAAAATAAATAGACTCGAATTCACTGCGCCGCGAACAAATTTCCCAAGGTAAAAGTGGTGAAATCCTGCAATAAAGCACCAATTTAATACGGCATAGGTGTCCGGATCTTTAATGCTTTTAAGCTCTAATCTATGGTAATGCTTTCTCTGTTCATCGCTTAGCTGACGAACTTTAAGACGTATAGCTTCCTCTTGTTCGACTAAGGCCTGTTTAGACAAGAACATCATTGCCCCTTATGCAGTGGATCATGACTGATATTGGCACAATCAGGCTCTGAACAGCGCATAATACGTTTTAATCCGAGTTTGCAGCCAGTAAACAGGCCATAATAATTGATGGCTTGTTTAGTGTATTCTGAGCAGGTCGGTATAAAGTTACATTCCAGACTAAAGTAATGTTTAGAGCCGCCTTTGCGCTGATAGCTATTAATCAAAGCGATAGCCAGCTTGGATAAACTCATTAGCCGTTACGACCTAAAGTGACAATCACGGCTTCTCGACTCCAAAATAGCCAAAAACGCTTACGTTCGATCACTTGAAACACGACTTGCCAGCCTTCAGCGGCTTGCTCATTAAGTGTTGCTTCCATTTTTTTTAGTGGTAGACCGCTGGAGCCTAAAAAGATCGTACCGCAGCCACCTTCGACGATATGAACTACCTTGTACTCTTTATAACTTGTCATTATCTTCCTAAATTAAATTTTAATTCTAATATAGACAATAACTTACATTAATAATTAGGTGACGTAAATGACATTCAATGCCTATTGAGAGTAAAGAAGCTGATATTTATATAACAAAACATAAAACTGGATGCTGCTTTTGATTAGGTATCTCTATGGCTTTGGCTTTGATAAGATCTCATCTGTTTATTTCACTATTTCGGAGCTAGTTTGAGCCAAGTCATTTCACCCAAGGCGTTAAGCCGAGGGAAACTCAGTCTTTTTTTCTGTCCACTCGAACATGAACTTTTAACATCTGAGCAGGCTGACTCGATTAGGCGTTGGCTACCCGAAGATGAACTGACTAAGGTGTCGCGTTATATTCAGCTTTCGGCCAGAGATAAAGGTTTGATGGTTAGAGGGTTCCTAAGAGGAATCTTATCCCTAGTTGCTAAGGAAACTTGTTCAAATGGAGAATCTGTTTCACCGGCGGATTGGCGTTTCGAATATGGCAAAAAAGGAAAACCTAAGCTGATCAGTGAGCAACAAGCTCAAAGTGGACTGCTGTTTAATATTAGTCATAGTGGTGACTGGCTAGTGGTCGCTGTGATGGAGGAAACTGAATATCATAAAATTAATGAACTAGGGGTAGATATAGAGCGATGTAGGCAAACGACGAACATTTATCCTATCTTGAATCATTATTTTACTCATGAAGAGTCAGAGGCCTTACTTGCGCTGCCAAATGATAAACAAAGAGAACGCTTTTTCGATTTATGGGCGCTGAAGGAGTCCTATATCAAGGCTAAAGGCCTTGGCCTGGCTTTATCTCTTAAATCATTTAGCTTCGATTTTTCTGGCATTAAAAAGGAAAAGTTAGATTTATTCGCAAAAGGTAGCTGTATTGATGTGTTACCTCTCTTTGAAGACATTCAATTAAACCTTCATCGGGGAGAGTCGGTAAAATTGGCTGATACTTGGTCGGTGTTATTCGGTAAGTTAAATGAAGATTATCGATTTGCTGTGAGTCTAGATAACGATTCAAAGCTTGATACTCATGCTCAGAAAATGGACATCACAACTCTGTTAAAAGAATTTGAATCTAATTAGTACAATAAAAAAAGAGCAGAGTGACAAAAAACATCATTGCCATTTCTGCTCGAGAGGGAGCGATAGATAATCCTTAACCTAAGCAGGAAGAACCTGAGTCAGGCATTATCGATGCGCTTTATTGCTCTTTTAGCTTAACATTCAATTAGTATTTAGCCTGCAATGTTAACCATAGCTTGTCGGTATCATTCGAGAAGCCGTAACCCGCATCGGCGCCACTGAAACTTGCGTATTTCACGCCGACATCATAGTGCTTCGCAAATGGGTAGGTTGCCGCTATGCCCCATTCCTTACCCATATCGATATCACCGTAGTCAGAATCAAACTTATGATATTTGGCGAGTAGTTTAAGCCCCGCAACTTTTGCTGTTAATACCACATGGGCATCTACGAGACCGTTCTCCCAGTTTCCCATACCGCCAAAGAGAAATTTATCTGTCCAGCCGTTGAAGGCGTGCAGTGTCGCTAGTGGCGTGATAAAACCAGCCTTGCCGTCATCAGAGCCTAAGACTTCGTAACCTATTTTGGCACCGAAGCCTTCGAAACCTACACCAGCACCCAATTTATAATAATTAGCGGTGTAACTTGTCGGGTTATCCCCGCCCTCAGATTGCTGAGCATATTCTGCTTCATAGCTGAGCTTGATAGCATCAAGCTTGAGTTTTCCTGCTGCACGAATACCGTAAGTGTCGCTTGAGAAGGCGGCAACATCTATGTTGTCAATCAGGTATGCATAGCCTGTGATATTCGCAATCTCACCCGCTTTGTAGTTTATGTTAAGCAGGTTTGTTTCGTTCTTATGCTCATCTTTGCCTGAGTCCTCAGAGAAGATGCGGTTTACGTTGTTAATATAAGAATAGTAAACCGTGAGGTTTTCAAGGGCGGTATTCTTTACCGAGAAGGCATCATAAGTTTGCTCATTTTGACGGAAACCTACGCCACCGACGAATCTTTGATTATCCAGCAATATTCGCTGACGACCATATTTGACCAAGGTTTCAGCTGGGCCTCGATAGCCGATGAATGCCTGATTGATCTGAGTGTATTCATAATCGCCGATCAGTGGTTCGTTGTCGGTGGAGCGTACATCATCGACTTCAGTCAGTGCAAACAGCTTGTAGATATCACCGGTCTGGTAGGTTAAGCGAGTACGTAATGTGGTTTGATTTTGATTATCGACCGTATCTACATCGGCATCTTCGTAGCGTAAACGAAATTGTAGATTAATTTTTGAATCATCGATAAAGGCTTTCTTTAATGGGTCTACGCTGTCAGCGGCAACCGCAGAGGCTGAAAGAGAAGCTAAAATTGCTAGGGTAAGTGCACGAACTTTCATTGTGTAGTCCTTATGTTTCATCATTGCTCAGTGACTGTTATAGATGTGAACTGGAATTGCTTGTTTGATCTGAAACAAACTTCATCTATGATTTTGATATGGTGTCAATAAGTGTGACGAAGATCGTTGACTTATCCAGATTCCGTATTACCTATAAAGTAGTATTTTTAGCTTTTTCTAATTTAGGTTTTTCGGATGATGCAGGCCTGAAATAGGAACTTTGATTGGTTTGCAACGGTTTAATGAAGCTGGTATCAATGAGGAAAAGCATAGGTTCAATTGTTGAACCTATGCTTATGTAAAGTCGTAATGTCAGTAACTAAAAAAACACCCAAGGTGAGAATTTTGGGTGTTTTAGAGGCCTGTTTTAGTCTGTTTTAATCTAGCGAATAGTATTAAAAAACAGCTTTGCTCACTTGAGTCTTAGTGGGTTCCATTCACTGGCTTTAAAGGCACGATTTCAAAGTCAGGTTTAAATTCGACTAGGCTAGAAGCTATCTTATTGAATGCCGTCTTGTCGCCGCTTAACTTTGCTGTACCATTTAACAGTAACGTTTTGAGTTTAGTTTGACCCATAAGAATACGAGTCACGTCGGCTTTATTGACTGTCAGGTTTGCATCGGCTGGCTTAGGCTTTGTCACTTCTATGTTACTCAAGTTACCGTTACTCATCTCTACATATAGAATACGCTTGTCGTCCGGAGTGATGATGTTCATCGTCACCAGACCTTGCTTAGCTGCCTTAATACTGTCGATTTTGACCGCCAGGAAGTCGAACAGAGTTGGCATATCCATTTCGCTGATCACATCCGCTGACGCTGTTTTAGGCGCTCCAGGCATGATGCCTATTCTTAGCTCCTGAGCGCCAGTGAGGTAGATGTTTCTCCAACCGGCGGTTTCAGACTGATAACCGAGTTGCTCATAGGTATCGGCCAGTAGCTGACGTGCGGTATTGTTACCAGGATCGGCCATCACCACCTTATTCATTGCAGTTGCCACGAAGCGATACTCACCTTGTGAGTAGTCAGATTGAGCGCGCTTAATTACGGCATTGGCACCGCCCATATAATCGACAAATTTAGCGGCTTCTGGGTGGGTTGGCAGAGGATTTAGATTAGCCGGGTTCATGTCAAAATAACCTAAGTACATGTTGTAGACAGCCTTGGCATTATGACTGTAAGAACCATGATAGCCATTGGTATGCCATGACTTGATGATAGATTCAGGGATCGTTTCTTGGATCGCATCCCCTATATCCTGAATGGTGACTCCTTGGTTAGCCAGGCGCAGTGTCTGATTGTGAATTAAGCCATAGTTATCTCGTTGTAGCCTAAGGAAATCGTTGATCTCACTATTGCCCCAAATCGGTGCCGTGTGGGCAGAGAATAAGGTTTCGACTTCGCCACCGAAAGTGTTGATCATCGTGTTAATATCTTTGGACCACTTAAGGGCGTCACGCACTTTGGCGCCGCGCAAGGTATAGATATTGTGCATTCCCTGATAGGTGAGCTCGGCGGTCCACAATGCCTTCATTGAGGGAATATAGGTGATCATCTCTGAGGTGGCTTCGGTACCCGAGGCGTCCATAAATACCATTTCTAAGCCATCTATGGTCAGTGTTTCCCACTTGCCTTCACTGTTTAAGGTGTAGTCGGGTTTGACATAGGTTATCTCACCTTTCGATAATCCCTTCCCCAGGGCCGCATCGACGATACCGTGATCATTTTTGTCTAAGGTCGAGCCGTATTGATATGCGACGCGTCGGCTCATGGCATTTCCAGCTAGTACGTTTTCGTCGACAATTTCTTTGGTTATATTGTTGGAACCATACACTTTTACATCAGGGTAGAGTTCCTGCACCCCACGTGAACCACCGAAATGGTCGACGTGGCTGTGGGAGTAGATCATGGCAACAACCGGAAGATCACCACCTTCGGGTAAATTCTTCATGGCAAATTTGAGTGATAGTTTGGCCGCTTCCTTGGTTAGCAAGACATCATAGGCAATCCAGCCGTGTTCGGAGCGGATCAGTGTCATGTTGGCAAGATCGGTACCGCGAATTTGGTATATACCGTCGCGTACCTTATATAAACCGTCGGCCACCATATTCAATTTTGCTTGACGGTATAGGGATGGGTTTACAGTATCTGGGGCTTTACCACTGATATATTCAAAATCGGCGCGCAAAATAGCCGCTGTCTTGCTATCTAGCTTGGCGATAAGGTTTTTTGAGGCCTGATCGAAGGCTGCAGTATCTGAGAAGTTTAGATGCTTTGCGAAGTCATTATTGGCTTGAGCTGTTTGAGCCGTCGCATCTTTGCCCTGATAGTTAACGCTGATGCTTTCGTGCTCATGCTGAGCGGCAAGGCTATTGAAAGACAAGACCGCTATGATTGATACAGAGATAAGTGATTTTTTCATGGAACTACCTTGGTCAAAGTGTATTGATTGACGTCAGTATATCCAGCTTGAATAGATTAATAATTAGCGCTAACCTTGAAGTTAATATTTATATTGTGAATATTAAAACTGTTTTAAAATATACTCAGGAACCTGCTATGCCCCAACAGAAACATTTTGATCTCAACCTTTTACGTGTTTTTATTACGGTATGTAGGGTGGGATCTTTCAGTAAGGCCGCAGAGGAGTTAGACCTCACCCAATCTTCCGTGAGCAATGCGATTAACCGGCTTAAATCTACCGTGGGAGAAGATCTCTTTATTCGAGTGGGCAGGGGGGTCAAACCGACGGCTGGAGCACTTAGCTTGTATGAAGAGTTTAAGGAGCCGCTATCGAGTATCGAGCAATCCTTACAGGGGATGAAGGTGTTTGATCCCCTATGTAGTGAGCGTACGTTTTATGTATATGCTCATGAAACGACAATAGGCTTGCTACATAAGCGAGTAAATGATCACCTTAAATCATTGTCTGTCGATATTGTATTTCGTGAAATACCGATACAGGAAGAGCAACTTCAATTAGATCTTCAGCTCGAAGCTGTCGATCTGGCTATTGACCTGACCAAGCCTGAATTAGCATCTTTCTCGAACGAACTCTTGATGCAAGATAATTTGGTATGTGTGGTAAGAAAGGGGCACCCGAGAATATCAAACACCCTGAGCCGTGAGCAGTATTTTAGTGAGAAGCATATCGTTTTGAATATGAAACGGGGTAACTTGAGTATGGTAGATTTTCTAACCGATGAAGTCTTACCTCACAGAGAGGTGTATTGTGAGCAATCCTCTATTCTCGCTATGTTGGCGACCGTGGCTAAATGTGATGCTATCGCTGTCGCTGCTCAAACCTTTTCTCAAGAATATGCCGAGCTGTTCGGCTTACAGGTACTGCAGCCACCTCTCGATACTCGTGCTATTAACTATCATATGGTTTGGAGTAAGAAGTTAGATCGAAATCCTGCGAGTATCTGGTTAAGAAATACTTTAAAAAAGTTAATCAACGAGTAATGCATTAGCTTTTTATTTGAGAGACAGAGAATGAGCATTTATGTTTACCTTACGTAACGGCTAAAGCTAATCGTGGAGGTTACTGTGGTTGATTATCTCTAGTGTTTTTTGTTGATTACTAGAGATATTTCTTCTAAAGAAAGATGAGCATGGCTCACCTTTCTTTCATTAAAACCTTATTATTCTTCCGCTTATTGCCTGGCTAAACGATGATTTTCTGGTGGAGTCTCAAAATCACTACGGTAAGGGTTAATATCTAATCCACCACGACGTGTATAACGAGCATACACGGTTAGTTTGGTGCAATTGCAGAAACGTTTCAGATCGACAAAGATACGCTCGATACACTGCTCATGAAACTCATTATGCTGGCGGAATGAGATGAGATACCTGAGTAGCTTTTCTCTATCGATTTTTGGCCCCTGATAACGGATCATCACACTGCCCCAATCGGGCTGAGAGGTGATCAAACAGTTAGATTTAAGCAGGTTAGAATTAAGCGTTTCGGCAACGACCGCTTTCTCGTCTGTGCTGTTCTCAAGGTATTGAGGGTTAAAATTGTAGTCATCAACTTCTATATCAAGATCGTCGATACAGGTTCCTGGAAGTTCAACGATGCGTTGGCTAGCGAACTGTTTAGGTTCAAATATCTTAACGCTGACATCGCCTACGGCACATCTTGACAAGTCTTGGGTTAAGGTGGCCTGTACTTGTTCTATATCGTCGAATTTGGTTTGATTGAAACTATTGAGATAGAGCTTAAATGACTTAGATTCGATCAAGTTGTCGCTATCATAGCAGAGTTGAAACTCGGCTATGGCAACGACTGGCTTGCCTTTGGCATTGAGCCAAGATAGTTCATAACCCGTCCAGATATCAGTGCCATGAAAAGGCAAACTTTCATTGAGTTCGAGTGCATCACGATTAAGTTTACGCGGAACCCCTTGCAGCAAAGATGCGTCATACTCGGCCTGATAGCCCGTTGCTTTACCCAGTGTTAAGCCACTGAGTGCCTCGGCATCCGTATAGGGATCATGAACTTGTGTCATCAATAGATATTCCATGTCAAAATAGGAGTACATTATACTCAAATTTTGGACTCCTGCTAAGTGTCTTCTCTACCTGCTTTAGATAATTTCTTGAAAATATATCAACTGGCTTATCTCGAAAAGCTAGGTGAATCTCCGCGTTACTACCCTAGAGGTGAAGGATCTATTTGTATTGAAGGGGAGTTTGAACCCAGTAATTACGATGAGTCTAATGAAGAGGTCACCGTATGTTGGAAGCCGGTAAGAAGAGAAGAGCCAGGATCTTTTTCTAATGTTGAGATTGCGTTAGATATAGAGTTAAGCCCAGACATAGGGGCATTTTTTGGCGAATATTTCTCAGCTCCTCTGCTGTTTAATTGTGATTGGGGACAAGGGGAGCTATTACAGGTATGGAATCAGACAGATTTTGAATACCTACAGCAAAATATGATTGGTCATTTGATGATGAAGAAGAAATTAAAGCAAGCACCTACCTGGTTTATCGGTGTGCTAGGTGATGGAGATAAGATGCTAACGGTAGATAATAGTGATGGCAGCGTCTGGATTGAGATCCCTGGTGAAGCGCCATCTGAAAAATTAACTAGCAGTTTAAATGAGTTTATTGCCCAACTAACCCCTAGAATTGCGCCTCCTGAGCTTCATATCGAGGAGCCTATGCCTGAGTTGGACCATCCGGGAATTTGGAATCGGTTTAAGTTAATGTGGCGAAACCTGCGCGGTAAGTAACAAGATATTATGCGCGAACTCTTGGGGGTTATTGGACCTCATTGCTTCTAGCTAAAGATGATCCCAAGAGATGTTTGACACGATTCGGCAGCTGTCACAGCGAAAGTGGAACATGTCTAATAAAGGTTCATCGAGAAGCCAGTTTTTATTGCCACAACGGGGGCAGGGGCGAGTTTTCTCGCTTGCTAGATTATCTCCGCCGACACGATAGAGGTAATAATAGGTTGGGATTCTTGTTAAGTATTCGATGCGACCTCTCAGATCCCAGCCTCGGCGAAATAGATCACTCGACGTAGACGTTAACTCCTCTAATGCTGCAAACTCAGCTTTTGTTGCTGCAGCCATCTGCAGTTCGTCACAGGCTTGCCACTCAGTTTGCCAGCGAATGATGCGTTTATGATCGCCATTGAATGTTGCTGGCAGCTGGTAGAGTGGGATGGGCTGCAAGGTATCACCGTTTCGTACTGGTGAGCACATGTGCACATAGCTGGTATAAACAAGCTGCCAACTTGGTGTTTCAGAGCTGCTGATTTCTGAATTGATGTCTTGACCTATGTATTTTTCTCTCGGGGCGAGTATTTTTGACTCTGTCAGTTCGACGAGTGCTCTTTCAACCCATGGGCTGTTAAAACGTTTCGCTAAACTACTTTTCTCTGGCATCAAGAGCCTGACTCTAAACTCTCCATCATTGAATGCCACGGCGAATTCACGGCCTAAAATTTGCCCATTGGCTCTATAAGCTTCGAGTAACCCATTAATTGTTTTTTCGGCTGCTGTTATGGTGGTGTTGTCAAAACATTCAAATCTTAATTCAACAACATGCATTATTTTTTCACCTTCATTTTATGGTTTTCAAGCTGTTCTAATCGAGAATTAAGGTTTTGGTAGGCTAGTTTTAATTGAGTAAGCTCTGCTTTTAACTGATCAAGTTCGGACTTACCTTCATCAGGGAGGACCGCTGCATGCATTTTACCCTGACTCGGGATCTTCTCTATTGAGCTAGCATCCATCGCCCTAAATTGCTGCAGGCCCTGGATCAGTATGGGCATAGGAATACTGTTGCCAATTTTTGTTTTGATTAGTGCAAGGCTAGGTTTTTTTCCTGCAATCGATATCGATTTAGCCGCTACCAATATTTGTTCTATTGGGCTCATAGTTGGTTATCTTTCTCACTTGTTTAGTAAATGTGACCAGTATGATCTGAGTTTACTACATTAAATCCTTATTTAACAAAAGGATGTATTATTGGCTTGTTTTTTGCTTTCTCTGAGGTTATCTATAATAAAGAAACAGGAAGTCATAGTGAAAACAAATTTAATTGGTTTGGCATTAATTGGTATTACAAGTTTAAGCTTATCTGGCTGCGTACTCAATATTGGTGATGGGGAATCGGGATGGAATGGTCAAGAGGGCTGGGAAGAGACTCAAGATACCAATCGTGAAAACTTGGCTAGATTAAGTCTGGGTATGACTCGAGATCAAGTTACCGTCTTGATGGGAACTGCAGATTTTAATGAAGCCTATATTGAGAAAGACAAAGAGGTTCATGTGCTGTTTTATCGCACACAGCGTAACAAGGGGGATGGTAAAACCACAAAAGATGAATGTACTCCTGTGGTTATCAGCAATAATACCCTTGTAGGCTGGGGAAATATGGCCTACAAAAATATCTAGTTAGTAAACTAAATTACCTAAGTTGGGCGTCTAAATGATCGATTAACTCAGACCATTGGGCGTCCTCTTCAATTGCCTCTTTTAAAAAGCTCTTCTGAGAATCATTCCAAAAATCAGCCTGACAGAGCAGAACGTTAGCGGGTACCGTATGATTTGCGATAAATGTGTTAATACTTTGTTCGCTATTATCTAATCCTAATTGATCAAAAAGATGACTAAGATCTTGAGGTGTGGTGTCCATATTGTTGGTTTCCTATCGCTTATCTGAATAACACAGGTGGCTTAAATATTAGTATGGATCAAACTTCATTAAATTGACGGATAAATAGCGCTTTATGATTAATATTTACACGCTTTAACTTGCTTGCTACATTGGTTGTTAATTGATTTAGATCAAGGGATAACTTAAACCGATGGCAACAGATAATCAAACATTAGAAACCTATCGAGCGGTATACCTTACGGCTGAAGATCTTCGTGTGGCGGCTTCGATACTTTATAACGCCTACCACGATGACCCTTTTTTTATTGAATCATTTCATTCTGGTGATCTTGCCATGTATGAGCAAAAGCTCAGAGGGGCGATTAGGGAGGAGTTAAATGAATTGTGGCAACAAGAACAGACGTTAATTGGGTTATTTGAGGGAGAGCGAATGCTCGGGGTAGCATGTATTGTGTCTCAGCAGCTGCCTCTGGGGAGTCTCGATATTGGCATTGGCGGTTAAAGATGCTTATCAGTACCGGTTGGCAATCGACACAAGCCTTGATTAAGAAAGAGTCCTGTTTGTTAGAGCACCTGCCGAGTCCGAATTGTGGCATTTTACAATTTATTGCAGTGTCGCCTATTGAACAGAAAAAAGGCTTAGGTAGTAAGTTGGTGCAAGCGGTTTTGAGTTGGTGTGATGAGCAACCAGAAATGGATGGTATTGGTGTTTTTGCTAGTGAACAGCAACATGCTCAGTTGTTTAGCCTGCATGGTTTTACCGCCCTAGAGACTCTCTTTATCGGTAAGGTTGAGGGAGAGTTATTGTTTTATCGAGGGCAAGATAATGAGTAATCCTTTTTAGTGGCAATTTCCACTTGCTTATACTTCTGCCGGTAGTGGGCTATGGTTTTGCTTGGGTGGGTCATTTCATGTTTGAGAAAAACCGCCCGGCAACTTTTCAATATCCGCTTTATAGTTTTTTGGCGGACTGGGTGATGTTAGCTCAGAGAGTCTCACCATTATTTAAAAGATAAACTAGCAGCATGCCTCAATAGTCTGTTAGTACCAAGATTACTGCGATAAGTTATTTTACCCATTACCCATTACCCATTACCCAGTGGGCTATTCACGAATATTCAAAATATGTGAAGTAAACATCGTCCTGAGTCTCTGTGAGATATCTCTTACATCCATGTGGGACAAAGTGGTGTGAAATTCACTGTTCATTTTTGCGGATAAAACTAACTATTAAAATTCAAATGGTTATTGGTTTTCCTTTGCTTTTTTTGTGAATGTGATTTTATTGTTTTTCTTACAGCAGGAGTATATAGCTGTCATTACAATTATCATTCTTATTAAGTTAATAGCAGAACGCTTATTGATTTCAGGATGAAACCTAATCTGTTATTAGACATTTTTACAGGGATGTAATGAGCATTTAAATGGACAAGATAGCTGATATGCAGCTCGCACTTCGAAGTGAATAATTGGTCTAATTTTGAATGTGATTTCATGGATAGATTAAAGGATGACTCTCGAGAAGAGAGGGGGACACACTTAAGGATTGAGTATGATTTGGTATAAGGATTACCAAATAAAATGGACCCAGGGAAGAGAAAGGGAGCTAGATAATTAAGGATGATGCAGGGAGCAAGTAAGTTAGCAGGATAGCTAAAAAGTATAAGTATCGGGCACGCCTAATGGTGTGCCCTTTCTTTTGCGCGTGTTCCGTCCAGAGTTAGGTTTACACTTTTCGAATCATGCAAAATATAGTATCGCCAATATTCTGGTCTTCATCTTTATTTGCTTTCGTTAGTGTGAGACATCTCTCACATGAATGTAAGACAAGAGAATTTTTTTGTCATGGTTATGCTACATGGATTGGGGTATTCTGTTTTAAAACAATGCCTTGGTGTTGTCATTGTTGTGTTTTTTAGTTAGCGCTAATCTTGGTGTTTGGTATTTGAACATTATTATTATTAAGATCATCTAGAATTTAACTCGTACAAGGAAATGTATGAAGTGAATGGATACAGTGATCAGGAAGATCGACAGTGGCAGAGGAAGCGTCACTGAAAGGATTCAGTCATGGATGAGGCGCTTTAGGATTGAGCGTCGCTATCAAGGAAGCCAGATTATCCAGGATGGAAAGATTTGCAATCTGGAAGATTGTATACACGGAATGTACTGAAAGGAATCGACAAGGAAGACTTTAGGGACACGCTCAAGGATGAGTCTGCTCGGTTAATGGATTATCGAGTAAATGGAGTAGTATACGGATAGTAAGTACGATATACAGGGATGGATTTTAGGGACACGCTCAAGGATTGAGTCAGCTCGGTTAATGGATTATCGAGTAAATGGAGCAGTATACGGATAGTAAGTACGATATACAGGGATGGATTTTAGGGACACGCTCAAGGATTGAGTCAGCTCGGTTAATGGATTATCGAGTAAATGGAGCAGTATACGGATAGTAAGTACGATATACAGGGATGGATTTTAGGGACACGCTCAAGGATTGAGTCAGCTCGGTTAATGGATTATCGAGTAAATGGAGCAGTATACGGATATAAGTACGGATATACATGGATGACCTTATGGACACGCTTAAGGATGAGTTAGCTCGGTTAATGGACTACCGAGTAAATGGAGAAGTAACAGTGGGTATTTATATCCACTATACAGGGAAATAACAGGACGTTACAGGGATGATGCAGGGAGCACATTGAACGCATGGATGGTGCAGGGAGCATAATAAATAGCAGGATTGCTTAACAAAAGAGACAAAAAGCGCGGCTTCTAGGAGCCGCGTTTTTTCTTTTCAGTATATTAGCTTTACTATCCTTACAGCCTTATTTGCACTTGCCTGTATTACAGCTGCCTTTAGAGCCACAGCTTCCGCCTACAGAACCGCGAGATTCTGGTGCATCAAGCCATTCGGGTTCCGGGAAAATTGGCCATTTAACCTTCTGTACTTTTTTCCCATGCATCCATATTTCAGCCTTATACTGATTAATACCATCGGTACTAAATTCAAGCAGATACTTAGCCTTCCATGTAAGTCCGCTGCTGCCACCTATACTTGGTCTAGCCGATTCCATTGCAATGGCGAGTAGTTGTACCTTTTGTTTATTGCACTCTCTCTGGGCAAATAGTCGACTGATTTCAGCCATCTGCCTCAATTGCCAAAAAAATGCGGCAACAACGACGAGTGCAACGATAAGTAAAAAATCTGTCATCATGATTTTATGACCTTAAATAATCCACCAATTGCAGATGCTAATTGTGGGCTTCTCTTTGGGTTACGCAGTTCAGCGAGGATCAGTGATCGTAATGCTGGTATTGCCACAATATCTGCAAAAATTTGATTGAAGAAATGCTGTTCTTGGCTTGCCAGAGCTTCTAAGAAAATAGTGCGGGTTTGCTCAAGCTTGAGTACAGTCCAATTTCTGCCTGCTATAGTGATCAAGGCTTCAGCATCGAGTATTCCTTGCTCTTGAATATGTGAAATCGCTTGCTGGGTTAATTCTTCATTCGATGCCAGAGCACGTAAAAAATAGAGCTTATTTTGCTTATCGGTACTGAGCAGTTGTTCAAAAACTCTGTTGGCGAGGCTCTTTTCAAGAGTAAGATGCTCGAAACATTGGCACAGGGCAATCTGAACTTCAATTGAGCAGTAGTCAAAGCTATTGACTAGCTGCTGGAGGTGATCGAGTTCGTTGGCTCTAACACTGATATCGGCAATCCCTTGTAGACCGACTTGTTGCCACTTATCGGCTGAGACTTGTCCGCTGAGGTATTGGTACGCATACTCATATTGAGAAGAGGCCTTACCATTAAGCTGCTTTCTCACCAGAGCATTAAACAGTGCCAGCTTTTCTGCCGATGGTTTAAAAGCGAAAGGATGATTAGCGAGCTTCTGCTGCTCTGCTTCAGTTAAATCTTTAGTTGGATCTCGCCCTAAAGCTTCTATGATCATCTTGATGAATTGGGTTCTGGGTGCGGGGAGAGTAGGCCGCGTTCATCTAATGGTAATTTTAGAAACCAGATATAATGTTGCTGGCTCGCATCCCAAAATACGATGGCAAACTGGGCATGTCCCTGAATGGGATAAGGATAAGGTGATGCCAGATTCTCGAATTGGTGAAACGCCATCATATCGATGCTTTGCACTCTTCTGCCCATATCATAGACTTGAAACTGAGTATTTGCTGTCGATAAAAACTGGCTAAGGGTGGTGATTTCTGTCATTTTTCTGCCGTAACACTGAGATCCGTGATGTAATGGCGTCTAGTATAGGGTGAAGTGGGTTGAGATGGTATTATTTACAGGTCTCAAATTAGAGAAGCGGACATGGTTCGGCTTAAGGCCTATTTACGCTAAAAATAAGGTTACTATTTGTTGTATATAAAAACGACTCAGAAGCTACAAGAGTTAGAAGAAGAATTAAAGCGTCGTTCTCTATGGAGTCTGGATGTGCCCTCAGCAGAAGCCATGGCCGATACATCACCTTTTAGCTGTGAGGCCATGTCTTTTGAAAGCTGGGTGCAGTTTATTTTTATTCCTAAAATGCGTGCCTTGATTGCCAGTAGGCAAGTGTTACCCAATAACATAGCCATCGCACCTATGGCACATCATGTATGGAATGATGTAAAAGAGCGGCACACATTAATTATGATTTTTGATGATTTGGATAAATTTCTCAGTGAACCAAGATAAAGAAGACAAACAAGTGAGTAATATGACTCACTTGAAACAAGTAGAAGAGAATCTTGCTGGCGAAGAGACAATCGAGGAAGCGCCCCCTGAGATTGAAATCTTATTTGAAGATGACGATATCGTTGCGATTCATAAACCTGCAGGTTTACTGGTTCATCGATCATATTTGGCTCGTCGGGAACGATTCTTTGCGATGCAATTGACTCGAGATAAAGTCGGCTGTCATGTTTTTCCCGTTCATCGCCTCGACCGGCCAACCTCAGGGGTATTGTTATTTGCTAAGAGCAGTGAAATGGCCAATGCGTTATGTGAGCAATTTGCTGATAAGACCATTGAAAAGCATTATCTCGCCATAGTGCGTGGCAATATGCATGAAGCGGCTACCTTAGATTATCCATTGAAAGTAGAGCTCGATGATTTGGGTGATAAGGATGTAGCTCCAGATAAACCGGCTCAAGATGCGGTGACCAGTTATCAGCCTTTGTTAAATACTGAGATCCCTTTTTCTTCTGGTCGTTATGCTTCCAGTCGTTATGCGCTGGTGAAATTAACTCCTCATACGGGGCGTAAACATCAGCTGAGACGACACATGGCGCATCTCAGACACCCAATCCTTGGTGATACAACCCATGGAGATGGTAAGCAGAATAAGTTTTTCAGGGAACATTTTTCGGTAAACAGGCTTTGGCTTATTGCTAAGCAACTCACTTTTAATCATCCCAGGACGGGAGAGCGTATGGTTATCGAAACCGAGTTAGAACATCAATGGTTCGATCTATTTAAAGGTTTAGGTTGGGACGAAGAGGCTTTGGCATCAGATACTTCATATCTGTTAGCTTAGCCAGTCTTATCCACAGCGGCTACAAGATCATCAGACGTGGAGAGATCATTTTCTTGAACTTGTTCAGCAAGGCCAACAGGAATGTAATTGCTAGTATGTTGTGATGTGAAATAACGCATACGCCTGATATGAGCAGAGCGGTGAACATGCTTTATGTGCTTGCGTCTACTGAAGTGGTGCATCTTAAGGCCCTTGAAGATTCAGCCGAATAAGTTGGCATGAAGCTATCAATAAAGTATGTTTGAAGTATAAATCTAATTTAAACGCAGGGCGATCTGAAACATGAAAAAAGTGAATTTGGTTTTTGGGACTGTCTATGGTAATGCACAGTTTGTTGCAGAGACCCTGTTTGGAGTGCTAAAGGAAGAAGGGAGGGAGGTGTCGCTGTTGATGCATGATCAACTGGACGGTTTTGTCCCTCCACAAGATGAGCTGTTATTGGTGATTTGTTCCACCACAGGCCAAGGCGATGTGCCTGAAGATATACAACCATGGTTTGAAAATTTAAAATCTACAGCGCCATACATGCCCCAATTGAAATACGGGGTGATAGCCTTAGGCGATTCCAGCTATGAGACCTTTTGTGGAGCTGGGGTCAAGTTTGATGAACTGCTTACAGAATGTGGTGCTAAACGTATCGGTGAAGTACTGAAAATCGATGCATGTGAAACAATGGAACCAGAGGTAGAAGCGAAGGCATGGCTGCAAAGTTGGAACGCATTAATCGATATGGAAATGGTTGCCTAAGATATATTAGTCAACACTGGTTTAAATTTGCGCAGAGGCTGAGTCAAGCGCTGTTAATCCCGATTGCAATTTTACCCGCTGCTGGCGTGATGATAGGTTTGGCATCGAATCCTCTGCCATTTATTCCTGACGCAATCTCTTTGGTCATGCTTGCGGTGGGGAAGCTCATCTTTACCATGATGCCCATGCTATTTGCCGTCGCCGTATCCATCGGATTTTGTAAGGATCAAGGTATAGCCGCATTCACTGCGGTTTTTGGCTTTGGTGTCTACCTTTCAAGCATGGCTGCGCTAGCCGAGGTCTATGGCATATCGACTCGGATGCTATGGGGGATTAATACCATAGACACTGGCATTGCTGGTGGCATGCTAGTTGGGGCCGTGACTTGTCTCGCCGTTAAACAGAGCGAAAATGTACGGCTTCCTGCCGTATTTTCTTTCTTTGAAGGAAGGAGAAGCGCTCCGTTACTGATGATCCCTCTCTGTATCGCACTCTCATATTTGCTCATAAATATCTGGCCTAGCTTATCACTGCAAATAGAGCGATTTTCTGATTGGGTTGTTTACCAAAAACCAGCACAAGCGTTTGCGCTCTATGGAACCGTGGAGCGGTTACTTATCCCATTGGGTCTGCATCATATATGGAATGCACCATTTTATTTGGAGATGGGACAATTTGTGAAAGAGGGGGAGGTTATCAGGGGGGAGGTTGCTAGGTATCTTGCCGGCGATCCTTTGGCCGGTAATTTAGCCGGAGGCTATCTGATTAAAATGTGGGGGCTCCCTGCCGCTGCTATTGCCATCTGGCGATGTGCAGATAAGACTCAGAGAAATCGAGTCGCAGGCATTATGATCTCAGCCGCTTCAGCCAGTTGGTTAACGGGGGTGACCGAACCCATAGAGTTTGCCTTTATGTTTGTCGCTCCTTTTCTATTTTTACTGCATGCTTTAATGACCGGGCTGGCATATGCAGTTTGTATCTCGTTGGATATACATCACAGTCTGGTATTTTCACATGGGTTGGTCGATTTTACTCTTTTGTTTAATAACTCACAAAATAGCGAATGGTTTCTGATTTTAGGTCCGATCACAGCATTGATTTATTATTTAGTCTTTCGGGGCTCTATTTTATTCTTTAACCTTAAAACCCCTGGCCGGATGGAAGAGGAGCTGCAGCCGAAGGCTAGCCTAAGAACCATAGTTAACGCGCTGGGCGGTGCAGATAATATCTTAGATCTCAATGCATGCCTGACTCGGCTTAGGATCAGCGTAAAGCAACCGGGTTTAGTCGATAAACTCAGGCTAGAGCAGCTTGGCGCTAAGGGGGTCGTGGTCGTTGGCAAGGGTATACAAGTCGTTTACGGCACTAAAGCGGAAAGCTTACGCAGATTATTACAGCGATATATAGATACTCGCTCTTGATCCCCACGATAGTATGTTGACATTTCACTTTAGATTTATGAATTAATTTTACGAATTATAGGGGGAACAATGGAAAGGAAAGTCTTGATAACAGACTGTGCCGATGCACAGGGACTGATCACAAAGATAACGGGTGTATGTTTTAAACATCAGCTTAATATCATTAAAAACAGTGAGTTTGTCGATAACGCTCAGGGGCGCTTCTTTATGCGAACTGAGCTTGAAGGGGTGTTTGATGATTCACTGATCTTATTTGACTTGAATGAAGTGCTTCCTGATTCGAGCCATGTGAAGCTAGTGAGCTTAAGTAAGAAGCGTATTGTGATCATGGTGACTAAAGAGGCACATTGTCTCGGTGATATCTTGATGAAGGCCTACTATGGCGGTCTAGATGTTGAAATTGCTGCGATAGTGGGGAATTATGAGACTCTTGAACCGCTAGCGGTTAAATTTGATATACCTTTTCATTTTATCTGTCATCAAGATATGACTCGCCTTGAGCATGAGAAGAAGATGATCGAGGTGATAGAGGCTTATCAGCCCGAATATGTGGTGCTCGCCAAGTTCATGCGTATCTTAACCCCTGAATTTGTAGCAAGGTATCCCAATCGCATCATCAATATTCATCATTCTTTTTTACCGGCATTTATAGGTGCCTCCCCCTATCGTCAGGCTTGGGAGAGGGGGGTGAAAATCATTGGTGCAACGGCGCATTTCGTGAATAACTGTTTAGACGAAGGGCCTATCATCAAGCAAGATGTTATTCCGGTGGATCATAGTTTTAGTGCCGAAGACTTAGCTAAGAACGGACGAGATGTTGAGAAGAGTGTATTAAGTAAGGCGCTACAGTTGGTATTACATGAAGAAGTTATCGTGTATGGGAATAAGACTGTGGTATTTTAAGTCACATAGGGTTTTAAAGGCGCAGGTGCGCCTTTAAATTATTCAGGAAATATTATGTGGAGTATTAAAAGTTCACGGGTAATACTTTAGATCTAGTGTTGTTCATAGCCAGATCAGTTATCGATGTCGTTCCTTGAATAAATGGAGCTATTTTTTTTGCTACGTGATTTGAGCCATTGGAAATAGCAAACTCATGAAAACTCTCGCCATTACAGACTAATCTTGGAAATATTCTGCGTTTGTTTATTTTATTTTTCATCATGGTTCTATTAAATCTGTATAAATTATCGGTTAATCCGGTCTTACAAATTTCTATAAGCTTCTGTTCCAGCTTAGGTTCCATTGCAGCCGAGGCGTTGAATGTAAGAGAGGTTAATATCAATGCCGTTAGTGTCATTACTTTTTTCATGTGTCGCTCCTAGCGTTACGTTATTAATACTTGAATAAATAGTTTGTTTTTGACATTGGTATATTAAAGCGGAGTTTTATAAATATAGCTTTATTGTATTTGTATCTAAGTGTATCTAGACGTAAAGGTGGGTTCAGGAGGTTTCTGAAGGTAACAAAATATTATTGATTATTACTCTTAGTTATTTTAAATTTAGTTTTATTATATAGAAAAGCAAGATTTTTAACGATTGGTAAGTATCATACTTTAATATTCTTATAATCTATTTGTGTTAATGGTTTTCAGGTGAAGTAAGTATTTTTTATAGATAATAAAAAAGAGCCAGTAAAGGCTCTTTATGACATAAGTAATATAGAATATTAACTTTAATAGTTAACGGCCATTATTTCATCCGAACCATAGGTCATAGCAATATCTTTAATTGTTACCGTTCCCTTCATATAAGGGGAGATCTTGTTCGCCGTTTTATCTGCTCCATGGCTCAATGCAAATTGATGGAAGTTTTCGCCATTACAGACTAAGCGTGGGAAAATTCTCTGCTTGTTAATGTGGTAGCTCTTCATGGTATCTCTAAACTTATAAAGGCTGTTACTGGCTCCGGCTTTACAGACGGCCACAAGGGTGTTTTCCATATGAGCCGTCATGCCAGCTGAAACTGAAAATGCCATTGGAGATAGAGCGAACACTGCGATAGCGAGTAGTTTTTTCATGGGTTGCTCCTAGCGTCTTTTTCTTTAAGGGTTGTTATGATTTAAGCTGGTTTCTGCTAGGAATGCTGTAAGCTAGTTGTATACAAGTGTATCAGGATGTGGCGCTGGGAACAGAGTGTTTCACTGAGTAACAATTTGTGTTTTTAACTGAGTTGGCATAAAAAATCCCACCAAAAGTGGGATTTTAAAGATTGTCATCTTATCTATCAGCAAAGGTGACTAGCAGAGTAAACGGGCTAATTTTAGTCAACGATTCTTAGTAGTTCATTGATACCGACTTTACCGCGAGTCTTAGCATCTACTTTCTTGACTATGATGGCGGCGTAGAGGTTATATTTGCCACATTTTGAAGGTAAGGTACCCGATACCACGACAGAGCCGGCAGGAACGCGACCATAGTGGATTTCGCCAGTTTCACGATCATAGATACGTGTGCTTTGACCAAGGTAGACGCCCATAGAGATCACGCTGCCCTCTTCGACGATAACACCTTCCACGACTTCAGAACGTGCACCGATGAAACAGTTATCTTCGATGATAGTTGGACCTGCTTGTAATGGCTCTAATACCCCCCCTATGCCGACGCCACCTGATAAGTGGACATTCTTGCCAATCTGGGCACATGAACCTACTGTGGCCCAAGTATCGACCATGGTGCCTTCATCGACATAAGCACCAAGGTTTACGTAAGAAGGCATTAGCACTGTGTTTTTGCCGATGAAAGAGCCTTTACGTACTGTTGCCGGTGGTACGACACGGATAGCCTCTTCTCTGAAGCGCGCTTCATCATAATCGGCAAATTTCATCGGGACTTTATCGAAGTATTTAGTCTCTCCGCCATCGATAACACCGTTATCGAAAATTCTGAAGGAGAGCAATACAGCTTTCTTCAGCCATTGGTGTACGTGCCATTGGCCATCAATCTTCTCAGCGACTCTGGCTTCACCCTTATCAAGCATGTTAATCACTTTCTCAACATCAGCACGTACACTTGCATCTACTGTGCTAGGGCTGATCTCGGCGCGAGCTTCAAAAGCCGCCTCTATACGTTGGCGTAAAGCCTCCATTTACTTCTCCAGAATAAGTTATAAGTGAATGTTATATTAAAAACAGTGAATATTTATATGTTTGAGCTAATTTTGCTGTGGCCGATCTAGCGCTTGAGTCAAGTTATCACTCAACTCCTGCTGTTGAATCTGGCTCAATTGTTCTCCATCGGCATTCTGTAACATGAAGAAGTCCTCTGCACGCTCGCCTATGGTGGTTATCTTTGCGGCCATCAGCTTTATGTTACATCGGTATAATGTATCGCCGACTTTGGCTAATAGCCCCGGGCTATCTAAAGTGATGAGCTCCATCATGCTGGTTCCATGACGGCGTGATGGCAGGAAACTCACCTGAGTTTGCACTTTAAATTGCTTCATCTTGCGAGGGAGCTTCTTAAACTTAGGTAATTTAGGTGTGTCACCACTTAGGGCTTTTACCAGTGCCTTTTTAATTCCTTGAATACGTGCTATCTGTGCGACTGGGCTCCCATCCTGCTCTAAAATGACAAAAGAATCCAGCGCATAATTATCTTTTGAGGTCATGATGCTGGCATCATGGACATTGATGTTTTTATTGTCGAGCAAGGTCATCACTGTGGCGAACAGCTTAGGTTTATCCTGTCCATAGACAAATAGCTCGGTGCCGCCTCTGGTCGTATGCTTGGAGAGTATGACTAATGGCTCATCATGTTTGTGCTTGATGATGGCTTCTGAGTGCCAGGCTATCTGATTGGGCTGGTGGCGTAAAAAGTAATCGGCTTTAAATCTTTGCCATAACGCATCTAAACTCTTCTCTTTAATGCCTCGTCTGAGCAACTCTTTCTTGGCTTTAGCTTGATTTTCTCTCACCCGAGCCCTGATATCGACGGGTTTTTCTTTGCCTCTGGCTAACACCCTTTGGGTCGAAAAGTAGAGATCTCGCAGCAAAGAACCTTTCCAGTTGTTCCATGTTTTCTCATTGGTAGCACAGATATCGGCTACCGTCAGGCAATAAAGGTAGCTGAGGTGGACCGCATCACGGACCTTATCGGCAAATTCCGCCACCACATCGGGATCTGAAATATCGCGTCGTTGAGCCGTGATTGACATAACCAAGTGATTTTCTACCAGCCAGGACACTAGTCTTCCATCGTGATCATTGAGGCCGTGAAGTTTACAGAAGTCCCTCGCATCTATGGCGCCTAACTTACTGTGATTACCACCTCGCCCCTTAGCGATATCGTGAAAGATAGCGGCTAAAACCAGTAAGCCTTTCTTGGGCAGTTGATTGATCAGCACTGATCCCAGAGGGAACTCATCTTTCTGCTCCGGGTGAGAGAAGCGATCTATGTTTTGTAGCAGCCTGTGAGTATGTTCATCGACCGTATAGGCATGAAAGAGATCAAATTGCATCTGCCCCTCGATATTTCGCCATGCCGGTAGGTAGGCAGATAACACACCGTGACGATGCATCAAGGACAGCGAGGCAATGCCTCTGGGGTGTCTTAATATCTCTAAAAATATCGCTCTGCAATCGGCGTGGTTCATCAAGGGGTGGGGCTGCTGACGTCTGGCCTTACGCAGGCTTCTCAATGTCGGTGCATATATCCCTTTGATGTTAGAGTTTTTTGCCACATGCAGGAAAAGCTTCATTATTTCTACGGGCTGCTCGAAGATATCGGCGGTCAGGGATTCGATATAGGTGCCGCGTAGTTGATAATTATCATTTATCTTCTTTATTTCCAGTGCCTTGGTATGGCCTAGGGTTGCACGCTTAAACAGTTGTAATAGCATCTGGTTAAGCTCCATCACACGTCTGACCGTGCGATAGTAGCGTTTCATCATCTGCTCGACACCGAGTTGAGTCGAATCTTCATAGCCCATAAGATCGGCAACTTGGCGTTGAAGGTCGAACAAGAGTCGGTTTTCATCTCTGCCGGAGATAAGGTGCAGGGCAAACCTGAGTTCCCACAGGAAATACTGGCATTCGAGTAGCTCCTCGAGCTCATCCCTATCGAGAAAACCATGTTCGACCAGATCTTCTGCCTTGGCAGCATCGAAGTGCCTCATCGCTACCCAAGCGACCGTATGTATGTCTCTCAATCCCCCCGGGCAGGTCTTAAGGTTAGGCTCAAGATCGAATGCATTGGCCCTGGCGTGGCGAGCTAATTGCTCTTCTCGCTTGGCGATAAAAAAGTCACTTGCCGGCCAAAAATCGTCTTTGCGAATGCTCTGATACAGAGATTGGTAGAGCGTCATAGGGCCACATAATAATCTGGCCTCGAGCAGGTTAGTCACAACAGTGACATCATGACGACCTTGCTCTAAGGTTTGTGCCACAGTTCGTACACTATGCCCAACTTCTAGGCCTGCGTCCCACAGGAAGGCGATATACTGGCTGAGGGCGGTCTCCGCATCAGGACAAAGGTCAAACTCGACTAAAAATAGCAGGTCAACATCGGAATGTGGATGCAATTCGGCTCGTCCATATCCGCCAACGGCGATAAGTGCGATAGAAAATTTGTCAAGTCCGTGGCTTAACCACTCCTGTTGCAGTATCGAATCGACAAACTGACTACGCTGGGCGACGAGTTGTTTGATGGGGTCTTTATTGCGAAAGCGAGTCAGTAGTTCATCATTTTGATCGAACAGTGCCACCTTGGCAATTTGCGCCGATTCAATGGTCATATAGTTCCCTTAATCCCTAAGCTAGCGGGTTGAGCACACAAAAGTACCAATTAACTTAACTGGTACTCAGTATGGAAGAGGCTGACTATTATCAGTGGTTGATGATTCTTGGGAAATCTTCCTCTGAGCGTAGGGTCAATACTTCAACACCAGTCTTGGTGATCAGCAAGGTATGTTCCCATTGGGCGGAGTTTTTACCATCGGAAGTGGTCACTGTCCAGTTGTCATCCTTATCTAAAATACAGGTGTGACGACCCGCATTTATCATGGGTTCAATAGTGAAACACATGCCTGGACGTAAAACTGTTTTATCGCTATTTTTGTAGTGCATGACCTGAGGCTCTTCATGGAAGCCTGCACCTATGCCGTGACCACAATAATCTTTGACTATGGTGTATTTTTCCAGGCCGGTTTTCTTGGTCTTGATAAACTTCTCGACTATGGTGCCAATTTCACCCAATTTCATTCCCGGACGCACCTTACGTATGCTGGCATATAGACTTTCTTGAGCGACACGGCACAGGCGCATATCCTTGGGGCTAACATCACCAATTAAAAACATCTTAGATGTATCGCCATGGAAGCCATCTTTGATCACGGTAATGTCGATATTGATGACGTCACCGTCTTTCAGGGCTCGGTCGCTGGGAATACCATGGCAGATCACCTCATTGACAGAGGTGCAGATAGACTTGGGAAAGCCATGATAATCGAGAGGGGCCGATATCGCGCCATTATCTTCGGTAAACTTGGCACAGATATCATTTAGCTCGTTAGTGGTGACACCGGCTTTTACGAAGGGGCCCACCATCTCTAAGACTTCGGCCGCTAACTTGCCTGCAGCCCGCATTTTCTCTATCTCTTCAGCAGTCTTTATCACTATACTCATTTAGCTATCTCTCGTGTCTCGATTTATGAGGGTTTTAGTGCGCATTTTATTAGTGTAAAACACACGGAAAATTTGTGTTCTCGGTCCTAATATGGTATAAAGCGCGCCGTTATGTTTGACTCTAATCTCATCTTTGGTGGTGTGAAGATACTCACTATTCAATGTAATAGGGATTCTAGCAAAAAACCTAGGATGTAGAGTTAAGATGGCGGCCATTATACATGGCTATTTATTAAATACTAAATCACACACGTATCGACACATTCTTCGGGGTGCCTGTATAGGTCGAAGATATGGGATGCGTGGAGGTCTAACCCCCAAATAATTTAAGGTAATAAAATGACTACAGTTTCAATGCGCGACATGCTTAAAGCCGGTGTTCACTTCGGTCACCAGACTCGTTACTGGAACCCAAAGATGAAGCCTTTCATCTTTGGTGCCCGTAATGGTGTTCACATCATCAATTTAGAGCACACTGTGCCTATGTTCAATGAAGCGCTTGCTTTCATCAGCAACGTTGCTTCAAAGAAAGGTAAGGTTCTTTTTGTTGGTACTAAGCGTGCTGCAAGCGAAGCAATCAAAGAGTCTGCAATTTCTTGTGACCAGTACTATGTTGATCACCGCTGGTTAGGCGGTATGTTGACTAACTGGAAAACAGTGCGTCAATCAATCAAGCGTCTTAAAGATCTTGAAAGCCAGTCTGTAGATGGTACTTTCGACAAGCTTACTAAGAAAGAAGCTTTGATGCGTACTCGTGAACTTGCGAAGCTAGACAAGTCTCTTGGTGGCATTAAGAACATGGGCGGTCTGCCTGACGTTCTTTTCATTATCGGTGCAGATCACGAGCACATCGCTGTTAAAGAAGCTAACAACCTGGGTATCCCAGTTGTTGCTATTGTTGATACTAACTCTTCACCAGACGGCATCAACTACATCATTCCTGGTAATGATGACGCTATGCGTTCTATTCGTTTGTACACTGAGTCTGTTGCTTCTGCCGCTAAAGCTGGCCGTGGTCAAGATCTTGCTGTTCAAGCGGAGCAAGACGGTTTCGTAGAAGCCGAATAATAGGGTCGATGATTTTCATCCCTTATTAACCAAGATACATGATTGGTGAGCAGGGGCCTTAAGGCCCCTGTTTTATATCTAGTGAATTTGTAGACTTATCTATAGAGGATTTAACAATGGCAATTACTGCTGCCCAAGTTAAAGAACTTCGTCAACGCACTGGCGCTGGCATGATGGATTGTAAGAAAGCGTTGGTTGAAACCGATGGTGACATCGAACTAGCGATTGATAACATGCGTAAGAGCGGTGCTGCGAAAGCTGCTAAAAAAGCAGGTAACATAGCTGCTGAAGGTACTATCCTGATTAAAAATGGCGAAGGTTTCGCTGCACTTTTAGAAGTTAACTGTCAAACAGACTTCGTGGCAAAAGATGCAAGCTTCCTAGCATTCGCTAACGGTGTACTAGAGGTTGCAGCTGCATCTAAAGTATCTATCGAAGAGTTGAAAGCTCAGTTCGAAGAAACACGTGTTGCATTAGTGACTCAAATCGGTGAAAACATCAACGTTCGTCGCGTTGAGTACATTGATGGTGCAAACCTTGCCTCTTACCGTCACGGTGAGCGTATCGGTGTTGTTGTAGCCGGTGAAGCTGACGAAGAAACGCTAAAGCACGTCGCAATGCACGTTGCTGCTTCTAAGCCTGAATTCGTTAACCCTGAAGATGTTCCAGCTGATCTAGTGGAAAAAGAAAAAGCACTTCAGATCGAAATCGCTATGAACGAAGGCAAGCCTGCAGAGATTGCAGAGAAAATGGTTTTCGGTAGAATGAAGAAGTTCACTGGTGAGATATCTCTTACTGGTCAAGCTTACATCATGGAGCCTAAGAAAACTGTTGGTGCAATTCTTAAAGAGAAAGGCGCTACTGTATCAGGCTTCGTTCGTTTAGAAGTTGGCGAAGGTATCGCGAAGAAAGAAGAAGATTTTGCTGCTGAAGTTGCTGCTACCATAGCTGCTACTAAGGCTTAATCTCCTGTTGTAAGCACTCCTAAGACCGCGGCACTTGCTGCGGTCTTATTGTATTATTTTACCTATCGGCATCAATCGGGACTATAAAAATGAGCACGAATCCTAAACCTGCATTTCGACGTATTCTTCTCAAACTCAGTGGTGAAGCCTTAATGGGCGAAGAAGGCTTTGGCATAGATCCTAAAGTCTTAGATCGCATGGCTCAAGAGATTAAAGAACTGGTTGAGCTCGGTCTTCAGGTAGGTGTTGTTATTGGTGGCGGTAACTTGTTCCGTGGTGAGGGGCTTGCACAAGCGGGTATGAACCGCGTCGTTGGCGATCATATGGGTATGCTAGCCACAGTAATGAATGGTTTGGCGATGCGTGATGCTCTACATCGTGCTTACGTCAATGCTCGATTGATGTCAGCTATCCCGCTCAAAGGTGTCTGCGATGATTATAATTGGGCCGAAGCCATTAGCTTGCTAAAGTCCGGTCGAGTCGTCATTTTTGCTGCCGGTACGGGTAACCCTTTCTGTACCACAGATTCAGCAGCTTGTTTGCGGGGTATCGAAATCGAAGCCGAAGTCGTGATTAAAGGCACTAAGGTAGATGGCGTCTACTCAGATGATCCAGTGAAGAACCCTGATGCAGTAATGTATGATGAAATGGGTTACGATGAAATTCTGGAGAAAGAATTAAAAGTGATGGATCTTGCTGCATTTACCATGGCAAGAGATCACAACATGCCTATATTGGTATTTAACATGAACAAGCCTGGTGCCCTGCGTCGAGTCATTATGGGTGAACGGGAAGGCACCATGATCAAATCAATGACAACAACCAACTAAAATTATTGTAATATCCAGTCAGCAAAAAGTTATCGACTTAGTGTGACTGGCTAGTCCTATGACTAAGAATTTAGTGACTCATTTAAAGGATATTTAACGTGATAAACGAAATCAAACAAGATGCTCAAACACGTATGGCTAAATGTATAGAAGCCACTAAGACTCAGATGGCTAAGGTTCGTACGGGTCGTGCTCATCCTAGTCTTTTAGATTCGATTAAGGTCTCTTATTACGGTTCAATGACGCCGCTTAAGCAAGTGGGTAACGTGACTATCGAAGATTCACGTACTCTGGCTGTTTCTGTGTTCGATGCGACTATGATCAAAGCGGTAGAGAAGGCAATTATGACTTCAGATCTAGGTCTGAACCCTATGTCTGCCGGTGCCGTCATACGCATTCCACTTCCAGCATTGACAGAAGAGCGTCGTAAAGACCTTATCAAGGTTGTTCGCGCCGAAGCTGAAAATAGCCGAATCTCTGTTCGTAACGTGCGTCGTGATGCTAACTCGGAAGTTAAAGCATTAGAGAAAGAGAAAGAGTGTACCGAAGATGACGTGCACCGCACCGAAGATGAGATTCAAAAATTCACCGATGCGCATATTAAGCAGATCGATGATCTTTTGTCTGCAAAAGAAGCAGAGTTGATGGAAGTCTAATCTAGGGCTAAGAAACTAGAGTTCAGACGCCGTGTAGCGGTATACTACACGGCGTTTGCTTTTTTAAGGGTTGTAATAGATGTCAATCGATTCCCAGTCTGGTTCTGAGTTCTCTCCCGAGGAGATTGCAGAACTTGTTAAACAGTCTAAGCCTAAACACGTCGCCATCATTATGGATGGTAACGGACGTTGGGCGCAGGCGCAGGGGAAACCCAGAGTAATGGGGCACAAGGCGGGAGTAAAAACCGTCAGACGAGCAGTGAGTACCGCCAGAGAGATGGGGATCGGCTCGTTAACGTTATTTGCATTTTCGAGTGAAAACTGGCGCCGACCCGATAAGGAGGTTTCCCTCTTGATGGAACTCTTCTTTACAGTGTTGCAACGAGAAATAAAGCTGCTGCATAAAAATGGTGTCAGGCTCAATATTATCGGCGACATCAGTCGTTTTTCTGACCGTTTACAGAAACAAATTGCCGCAGCTGAAGCGAAAACAGCCGGTAATAGCGAGCTAATACTCAATGTTGCGGCTAACTATGGTGGTCGTTGGGACATCATGCAGGCGGCACAGGCACTGGCTAAAAAAGTGGAAAATGGTGAAATGAACAGCAGTCAGTTCACCGAAGAGGCCCTAAGTCAGCATTTATGCATGCAAAACCAAGCCGAAGTTGATTTAATGATACGAACGGGCGGGGACTATCGTATCAGTAATTTCATATTATGGCAGGCAGCCTATGCCGAGTTGGTTTTTACTGACACTTTATGGCCTGATTTTGATGAAAATGCTTTTAAACAGGCTGTTGCAACTTTTGCATCTCGTCAACGAAGGTTCGGCCTGACTGGTTGCCAAATAGAGACGATACAGTCCGAGTCATAATTTTTTTGAGGGTTTTTTTTTGCTAAAACAACGAATAATAACAGCAATGTGGTTAATTCCCTTGGTTTTGGGAGCGGTTTTTTTCCTCCCTACAGAATACTTTGCATGGGTATTAGTGCCGGTATTTCTGATTGCAGCCAAGGAGTGGGGACAGATCATCGATAAACGCTGTCAAATAACGCAGTGGAGCTTTACCATCACCATAGGTGCGCTATTAATCGCACTCAACCTGTTTGTTCCTAGCGATGAGCTTTGGTTTAAAGGTCATCTGCATCCGGTCTACCTGGCTATCATCTTGATTGGAGCCTTGTGGTGGGCTATCTCACTCTTATTGGTGCTCTCTTTTCCGAAGAGTTCGGCTCTGTGGCAAAAGAGCCACATGTTCAAGTCTATGTTTGGGCAGCTTACCCTGATTCCTTGCTTTGCAGCCTTGATTGCGCTCAAGGGGCTAAGTTCTGAAACAGACCCTTATTACGGTGGGATCTTAGTCTTCCTGGTTATGCTTGTGGTCTGGGCTACCGATAGCGGAGCCTATTTTGCGGGCAAAGCCCTTGGGCGTACTAAGTTGATGCCTAACGTGAGCCCGGCCAAGACTATCGAAGGATTAGTCGGCGGTTTAATAACCAGCATGATTATTGTGATCGGCGTGATGCTGGTTTCACCAGAGCAGGAGCTAGGCTTGGTCGTTGCTGTGACTTTATTTATCGCCCTAGTCTCGGCGGTGGGAGACTTGTCAGAGAGTATGTTCAAGCGGGTGGCCGACATTAAAGATTCAGGCACCATCTTGCCCGGGCATGGTGGCATACTCGACCGAATAGACAGTCTGACAGCTGCATTACCTGTATTTACACTTATTTATATCGCATTTTGGATGTAATCTAATGCAAAAAATGGTCATACTTGGTGCAACAGGATCGATAGGTGCGAGCACCTTAAGTGTCATTGGCAACAACCCTGAGGCATATTCCATATATGCCTTGGTGGCGAATACCAATGTAGATAAGATGTTAGCTCTGTGCATAGAGCATAAGCCATCGATTGCCCATATGGTCGATGTAGACTCCGCCAGGCTCTTGCATCAGCGGTTACCTGCAGGTTCTGGTGTTGAAGTCACTACAGGGGCTGCTGAACTCGATGATCTTGTCAGTGCACCTTGCGTCGATACCGTTATGGCCGCAATTGTTGGCGCCGCGGGTTTACTGCCGACTTTAGCTGCTGTTAAAGCGGGTAAACGAGTCCTACTTGCTAATAAAGAGTCGCTGGTGATGTCTGGCAGGCTGTTTATTGAAGCAATGAAGGCCTCTGGTGCGCAAGTATTGCCTGTAGATAGTGAGCATAATGCAATATTTCAGGCTTTACCTGAGTCGATTCAGAGCAATATTGGCTATTGTGATCTAGATGGTGCGGGAATATCGCATATTTTATTGACTGGTTCTGGGGGCCCTTTTCTTACTTCTCCTCTGGATTCCCTTAGCGCCATGACACCGGCGCAGGCTTGTAAGCATCCTAATTGGTCTATGGGCCGCAAGATATCTGTCGATTCAGCCAGCATGATGAACAAGGGGCTCGAGTATATTGAAGCGCGTTGGTTGTTTAATACTACTCCTGAGCAGCTGAAGGTCGTCATTCATCCTCAGAGTGTGATTCACTCTATGGTTCAGTATCGAGATGGTTCAGTTTTAGCTCAGTTGGGTAACCCGGATATGCGTACGCCAATCGCTCATTGTATGTCTTATCCCCAAAGAATTAACTCAGGAGTTGAACCTTTGGACTTTTTCAAAGTCGGACAGTTAAGCTTTCTTGAACCGGATTTCGAACGATTCCCCTGTCTTTCTCTTGCTATTGAGGCTTGTAAGCAAGGTCAGGAAGCGACGACGGTGTTAAATGCAGCAAATGAAATCTCGGTTGCTGCATTTTTGGAAAATAAGTTAACGTTTACTGATATAGTCAAAGTAAATGAAACGTGTTTAAGTAAGGTATCTATGAGCTCTTTAAAGAGTCTGGATGATATCATCGCATTAGATACACAAACACGCAGATTTGCTTTAGAGTTGGTAGCAAAGATTTAACTACCTCAAAGGATGGGAATGATCGACTTTCTATGGAACTTAGGTTCCTTCGTTATTGCATTAGGTATCTTGATTGCCGCACATGAATATGGCCACTTTTGGGTAGCCAGGCGTTGTGGTGTAAAAGTAGAGCGTTTTTCTATCGGCTTCGGTAAGGCGATATGGCGAAGAGTCGGTAAGGATGGCACCGAATATGTGTTAGCCATTATTCCCCTTGGCGGCTACGTCAAAATGCTTGATGAACGCGTGGATGAGGTTCCGGAAGAACTAAAAGATCAAGCGTTTAACCGAAAAACAGTATGGCAGCGTATCGCTATTGTTGCTGCTGGACCAATGGCTAACTTCATGTTTGCCATTGTTGCACTCTATTTTATGTATCTTATTGGCGTACCGGCACTCAAGCCTGTCATCGATGCTACGCGTATCGATAGCCCTGCGGCGCAAATTCAAATTCATGAACCTATGCTGATAACTTCGGTCGAAGGTAAACGTGTTCGCAACTGGGAAGAAGTGACTTATGCCTTGGTGAGTGAGATTGGTGAGCCACATATTGATATCACCTTAACTCCTCTGGAATATAGTGCAGATGGAACGCTAGGCACTAAATATAGATTAAACACGGAATCTTGGAAGTTCGATCCGGATAAAGAGTCGCCAATCGCTTCATTAGGACTCGATTTCTATAGACCAGAAATAACACCTGTTTTAGGATTAGTGAGTCCTGATGGCGCCGCCGCGGCAGCAGGCCTGGAAGTCGGAGATACCTTAATTGCCGTTAATGGCACGCCCTACGGTGGGTGGGACGATTTTGTCAGCAAGATAAAAGCATCGGCCAACCAAACTTTGTTTATTACAGTCAAACGGGCCGGTGAGCAATTTAAGCTAAAAGTGATCCCTAGTGAACGCAAGGGGCCCCAAGGTCAAATCGAAGGGGTTATCGGTGTTGCGCCGACTCAGGCAGATTGGCCTGAAAATATGAAGTTACAGCTCGAATATGGCTTCATCGATTCATTTGGCGTGGCAGCGGATAAAACGTGGCAACTTATCTCTGTCAGCTTTAAGATGATTGGCAAACTGATCACTGGCGATTTGTCTGTTAAAAATTTAAGTGGACCCATATCCATAGCACAAGGTGCTGGCAGCAGTGCTAGTTATGGTTTGGTTTACTTTTTAGGTTTCCTCGCATTAATCAGCGTTAACTTAGGTATTATCAATTTACTGCCTTTGCCCGTGCTAGATGGGGGACACTTGTTGTATTACTTCATAGAAGTGATCACAGGAAGGCCTGTGCCAGAAAAGGTACAGGAAATTGGATTCAGATTTGGGGCAGCCATGCTGCTGATGTTGATGAGCGTCGCGCTTTTCAACGATTTCTCCCGACTCTGAGCAAGGACACACACATAATTAGAAGTGCTCTATGAGATTTAATAAACTTTTTGCCTCGATGGTATTAGTCGGTGCGTCTTTATCAGGGAACGGTTGGGCAGAAACATTCCAGCCATTTGAAGTCACAGATATTCAGGTCCAAGGACTACAACGCGTAGCTCTAGGTGCTGCCTTACTGACCATTCCAGTCAAGGTAGGTGATACTGTCGATGAACTTAAACTTCAACAAGCGATTAAAAGCTTATATGCCTCGACAAACTTCGAACATATCGAAGTCAGTCGAGATGGCGGTGTTCTGATTGTTACAGTCAAAGAACGTCCGACCATCAGTTCGGTTACCTTCGAAGGTAACAAGGACATTAAGGATGAACAGCTTCAAGAGAGCCTAGATGGCTCTGGCGTCAAGGTGGGTGAGTCATTAGACAGAACCATGCTCGCCGGTATCGAAAAGAGCCTACAAGATTTCTATTATGGTGTTGGCAAATATGGCGCTAAAGTGGAAGCAGAAGTGGTTAATTTGCCTCGTAATCGAGTCGAATTACAATTTAACTTCACCGAAGGTTTAGCCGCCGAAATCAAGCAGATCAACGTAGTGGGTAACGAAGTTTTCACCGATGCCGAGTTGATTGGCATGCTGGAACTTAAAGATTATGTCGCTTGGTGGGATCTGTTTGGTGAGCGTCGTTATCAGAAGCAGAAACTTCAAGCGGATCTCGAGACTGTAAAGAGCTTCTATCATAACCGCGGCTATATTCGCTTCGACGTGACTTCGACTCAGGTCGCTATGACCCCAGATCGCAAAGGCTTGTATATCACCATCAATGTCGATGAGGGTGAACAGTACACTGTGACTGAAGTTAACCTGACCGGCGACCTGATGGGGCGCGAGAAGGTGATGAAGGCCATTCTGCCTATCAAGGTTGGTGACACTTATAATGGTGCCGACGTGACATTTGCCGAAGAGATGTACGGTAAGTATCTAGGTCGTTTCGGTTACGCATACCCAGAAGTTCAGACTTACCCTGAAATTAATGATGAGACAAAAGAGGTGAGCCTCAATGTCAATATTAATCCGGGTAAACGCGTCTACGTGCGGAGCATTAATTTTTCCGGTAACCAAGTGACTAAAGATGAAGTCTTGCGCCGTGAGCTGCGTCAGATGGAAGGTGCCTGGCTTAACTCGGCTCAAGTCGAACAGTCGAAGGCGCGTCTGAATCGTCTGGGTTACTTTGAAACTGTCGATACCGAAACGGTACAGGTTCCCGGCACCGACGATCTGGTAGACATAGCGTTCAACGTGAAGGAGCAACCTTCGGGTTCATTCAATGCCGGTGTGGGTTATGGTACCGAGTCTGGCATGAGTCTGCAGTTTGGTGTGCAACAGAGCAACTTCTTAGGCACGGGTAACCAGGCGGGTATTAACCTCAATACCAACAAGTACTCTAAGAATGTGAACTTGTCCTTTACCGACCCCTACTTTACCAAAGATGGGGTCAGCTTAGGCGGCAGCATCTACTGGAACGAGTTCGACGCCCACGAAGCTAACCTTGAGCGATACAAGAACAGCTCCTATGGTGTTGCACTTAACTCGGGATTCCCGATCAACGAATATAACCGTATCAACGGTGGTATAGGTTACCGTCATAACACCATCTCGGAAATTTCGGCCTATGAGCAGGCACTTAGGTTTTATAACATCTACCGGGATTCGGATGATCCTAATGCCGATCTGGCTTTCAATAACTTCGAGGCTAATTTAGGTTGGTATCGCAGTACATTGAACCGAGGCACCTTCCCGTCGGACGGTTCATCTCAGCGTTTAAGTACTAAGGTGACGATTCCAGGCTCAGATCTGCAGTATTTTAAGGCAGATTTTGATACTAGTTTCTATTTCCCACTCACTCGCAGTCACAACTGGGTAGTCTTAGCGAAAGCACGTTTTGGCTATGGTAATGGTTATGGACAATTTAACGATAACGACCAAATCCTACCTTTCTGGGAGAACTACTATTCAGGCGGTAGCAGTTCACTGCGTGGTTTCAAGTCTAATTCGGTTGGGCCTCGTTCATTCTATTTGAGCCGTGGCTTAGAGCCTTGCTCTCCTGATGCTTCAGGAGATGGATGTTATCTGCCGGGGGATCCAAACAAGATCCAGGTGAGTGATGGTCGCTCTATCGGTGGTAATGCGATTGCAACTGCCAGTTTTGAAGTGATTGTGCCTACACCTTTCTTGGATGAGGCTTATTCAAACTCGGTGCGTACCAGTTTCTTCTTCGATGCGGGTAACGTGTGGGATACCGAGTTTGATTATGATTCATATAGATACCTTCCGGCTCATGAATTTGATAAACTTGCAGATTATTCTGATCCCAGCAGAATTCGAGCTTCTGCGGGCATGAGTGTTCAGTGGTTATCTCCTATGGGACCTATGGTATTCAGCTTGGCGTGGCCTGTTAAGGAATACGAGGATGATGAAACTGAAATCTTCTCGTTTAACATTGGTAAAACTTTCTAAACTAACATTTTCAAAAATGAAATAGTTTACATACAGAATAATCGGCAAGTTTTGCTGAAAAAGGAGTTTATTGTGAAAAAGATGTTTAATCGCGCGATGATGGTATTGGTTCTTCTTAGTGCACCAATTGCGGCGCAGGCAGAGAAGATTGCAGTGGTAGATATGCAGGCTGTTTTCGAGCAGTTACCTCAGCGTGAGCAGGTGAGTAAGACATTGAAGGCTGAATTTGGTGATCGGGTTGCTGGCGTACAGAAAATGCAGGAAGAGCTGCGTGGCATGCTTGAGAAGCAGCAACGTGATGGCGCATTAATGAGCGAGTCTCAGAAGACTGACATGGTACGTAAGATGGAGTCGATGAAATCTGAGTTGCAGCTTAAGGGCAAGGCGCTGGACGAAGATATGCGTCGTCGTCAAGGTGAAGAGCAGAATAAGCTACTGGTTAAAGTTCAGCAGGCAATCAATGCTATCGCAGAGAAAGAGAGCATTGATATGGTGCTTCAGCGCGGTGCGGTGATCTATGTTAAACCAACATCAGATATCAGCAGTAAAGTTGTCGAAGCACTCAGTAAAGGTTAATGGTAAAGGCTAATCATAAATGAAAAGCTATACCCTAAAAGAGCTAGCTAGTATATTAGGCGCAGAGATTCGAGGTGATGAGGCATTGGAGATATCCAGTGTCGCGACTCTGGAGAATGCGACTCAAGGTCAGCTCTCTTTTTTAGCTAATGCTAAATATCGCGCTCAGCTGGAGAATACTCAGGCGAGCGTAGTGCTCATTTCAGCCCAAGAGGTCGAAGGTTTTACCGGTAATGCTCTGGTATTAAACGATCCCTATGTCGGCTTCGCTCGAGTTTCTCAGCTCTTGGACACTACACCCAAAGCCGCTATTGGAATACATGACTCTGCGGTGATTCACCCTTCGGTTAAGTTAGCCGAAGGTGTTGCAATAGGCGCTAATGCGGTGATCGGTGAAAACGTTATCCTTTCTGAAAACGTTCAAGTAGGCCCAGGTTGTGTTATTGGCCAAGACTGCATCTTAGGTTCAGGTACTCGTCTGTGGGCGAATGTTACTCTGTATCATGATGTACATCTGGGGCAAGACTGCATCATACATTCGGCTGCCGTTATTGGCTCCGATGGCTTCGGTTACGCCAATGAACGTGGTCTATGGATTAAGATCCCCCAAACGGGCGGCGTTCGTATCGGCAATCGAGTCGAGATAGGTGCCAGCACTACGGTGGATCGCGGTGCTATCGAACATACCCAAATACATGATGGTGTGATACTGGATAATCAGGTACAGATAGCCCATAACGATATAATCGGTGAAAACACTGCAATTGCCGGTAACTCGACAATTGCGGGTAGCACGCAGATTGGTAAGTTCTGCATCATAGGTGGAAATAGTGCCGTTGCCGGTCATTTAAGCATCGCCGATGGTACTCATATCTCAGGTGGCACTAATGTCACCAGTATTATTCGCAAGCCTGGGTGTATACATCTACAACTGTCGCCATGGAAAATAAGTTATGGCGTAGGAATACCGTAAGATTTAGACAGTTAGATGAACTTTTTCAACGAGTTAAAAAGCTTGAGAAATCGAATCAAACAGAAAATTAACTGCCGAGCGGCAGCCTAAGGAAAATGTGTGTCAAATGAATTAAATACCATGGATATCAAAGAGATAATGAATTCTCTGCCCCATAGATATCCTTTCTTATTGATCGATCGGGTTTTGGATTATACTCCGGGGGAGTCTCTGCACGCGATAAAGAACGTCACAATCAATGAACCTTTCTTTCAGGGACACTTCCCGGTTCAACCTGTGATGCCAGGTGTATTAATTCTAGAAGCCATGGCCCAAGCAACGGGTCTGTTGGCTTATAAATCTATGGAAGCTGCGGCAGAGGAGTCTCTCTACTACTTCGCCGGCATAGATAAGGCGCGTTTTAAGCGTGTGGTTGAGCCTGGTGATCAACTACACTTTGTTGTTAACTTGATTAAAGAGCGCCGTGGGATTGGGGTGTTCGCTGGTGAAGTCCGAGTTGATGGTGAGCTAGTATGCTCGGCACAAATCATGTGTGCTCGCAGAGAGATTAAAAAGTGATAGATAAATTAGCGTATATTCATCCCGATGCCAAAATTGGTAACAATGTGACCATAGGTCCTTGGACCTATATTGGTGCCGATGTGGAGATTGGCGACGATTGTTGGCTAAGCTCTCATGTCGTTGTCAAAGGCCCAACGGTTATCGGCAAAGGCAATAAAATCTTTCAATTCGCCTCTGTAGGTGAAGATTGCCAAGACAAGAAATATTCGGGTGAAGCAACGCGACTCATCATGGGCGATAATAATATCGTGCGTGAATCTGTGACCATTCATAGGGGGACCACTCAAGATAAGGGTGAGACTCGTATAGGGTCAAACAACTTATTTATGGCTTATGTACATATCGCCCATGATTGTGTGGTGGGTGATAATGTGATCATGTCGAACAATGCTTCTATAGCCGGTCATGTCCATGTCGGAGATTGGGCTATATTAGGTGGACTCACAGGTGTGCATCAGTTTGTTCATATCGGTGCCCATGCGTTTACAGCCGGTTATTCATTGATCTTGCAAGACGTGCCACCTTTCGTGATGGCATCGGGTCAACCTGGTATTCCTCGTGGATTGAACAGTGAAGGCATGAAACGCCGTGGCTTCTCGAAAGAGAGTCAGATAGCGGTTAGACGGGCCTATAAGACACTCTATCGTAAAGGTTTGACAATCGATGAGGCTATCGCTGCATTATCGGAAGAGTCAGATGATGAGCAAGTTAAGTTTATGATTGATTTTGTCTCTAATTCCAATCGTGGCATCATCCGCTAGGCCTCTCTTTAAAGAGCCCTATACTAAGGGCTCTCTATTCTCCATTCGTTACTATTTTAAGACTCGTATCCTATGAGTGAAAACAGACAGATGATATTTGCTATGGTTGCCGGAGAGATCTCCGGTGATATTTTAGGCGCCGGTTTAATCGAGGCGCTGCAAGAATGCTACCCCAATGCTCGATTTATTGGTATTGGCGGACCTCGTATGGAAGCCCTAGGTTTTGAATCTCTGTTTTCTTATGAAGAGCTTGCCGTGATGGGCATAGTTGAAGTCTTGTCTCGTCTTCCTCGATTATTGAAAGTTCGTAAAACCTTGATCGATGAAATTTGTGCTATTAAGCCCGATTGTTTCATTGGTATCGATGCCCCAGACTTTAATATTGGCCTCGAGCTCAAGCTAAAAAATCGGGGGCTCAAGACGGTGCATTATGTCAGTCCTTCGGTGTGGGCTTGGCGACCGAAACGCATTTTCAAAATAGCCAAGGCGACAGATATGGTATTGTCATTGCTGCCTTTTGAAAAAGCGTTTTACGATGAACATCGAGTACCATGTACATTTGTGGGCCACACCTTGGCGGATGATATTCCGCTTATCAGTGATAAAATTGAGGCGCGCACCGCGCTGGGGTTAGCGCTTCAAGCGGAATATCTCGCGGTTTTACCCGGTTCTCGTGGTGGTGAACTTAAGCTGTTAGCCGAGCCTTTCGTTCGCGCGGCTAAGATAATCAAGCAGAAATACCCCGATATTCGTTTCGTGACTCCAGTTGTGAATGCTAAGCGTCGTGCTCAGTTTGAAGCGGCACTGAAAACATATGCCCCGGATCTTGAAATCCATATCATAGAAGGCCACTCGAGAGAGGTGATGGCCGCAAGTGACTGCATCTTGTTGGCTTCAGGGACCGCGACTCTGGAAGCCATGCTAGTTAAACGGCCCATGGTCGTTGCCTATCGTGTTAGCCCGATCACTTATCGCATAGCAAAATCATTGATGCTGATTGACAAGTATTCTCTACCGAACCTGCTCGCTGGAGAGGATTTGGTGACCGAACTCATTCAGGAAAACTGTACTCCAGAGAAAATTGCATCGGCAGTCTCTATGCAGCTCGACGGTGATTTTAGCAAACTCGAGAAGAAGTTTCTTGAACTCCATAGTCAGTTGAGATGCAACGCGAGTGCTCGCGCCGCAGAGGCCGTGGTTAAGCTCATCTCCCACTAGCTATACATTTTCAGTTTTAGCGCTCAGTTAGCAGGTATTAGGCATGGCAGTATTTAAAGGTATTACTCCCCAGCAGATAGACATCTTGAGTTTGGGGTTATACGCAGGCGTTGACGAAGTCGGTCGTGGGCCACTGGTTGGTAATGTGGTCACCGCAGCGGTGATTTTGGATCCTAAGAATCCTATCTTAGGGCTCAATGACTCTAAGAAGCTGACCGAGAAGAAACGTGAGTCTCTGTTCACCGAGATCCATGAAAAAGCGCTTTCCATTAGTGTTGGTCATGCGACGCCAGAAGAGATAGATGAACTCAATATTTTACATGCCACCATGTTAGCCATGCAGAGGGCCGTTGCTGGGTTAGAGATTAAACCCGTGAAAGTGTTAGTCGATGGCAACCGGACCCCCACTTTTCATCATGGCGACAACACAGAGCTCGTCTTAGAGGCTCATGCCATAGTGAAAGGTGATGGTTTGATTGCAGGCATCAGCGCTGCTTCAATTGTCGCCAAGGTTATCCGTGACAGAGAGATGGAACTGCTCGATATGGAGCATCCTCAATATGGTTTCGCTAAACATAAAGGCTATCCAACCAAGGCTCATTTTCAGGCCTTAGAGCAACATGGTGTGCTAGCTGAACATAGGAAGAGCTTCCGCCCGGTAAGAGATAGATTAACAAAGGATCTGGAAGCCAGAAGCTAGGTACACATTTTGTTCCTTTTACTTACCGTTCTGGCTTGGTTTGTCTGACTCTGTTAATCTTTCTCAGGCTTCCATCATCCCTTTTTTACTAATTTGTTTTACTAATTTAAGTACTCAAAAATATGTCTGATCCTAGTTTTGTGCATCTGCGCGTCCACAGCGACTTTTCCATGTCTGATGGCCTGGCCAAAGTGAAACCTATCTTAGCTAAGGTGTCGGAGCTAGGCATGCCAGCTGTGGCGTTAACCGATCAGACTAACTTATGTGGTTTAGTTAAATTTTATGGTGCCTGTCATGGTGCGGGTATCAAGCCCATCATAGGTGCAGATTTTTGGGTTAGAGTCCCTGGTTTTGACAAAGAGCTGTGTTCGGTCACTGTGTTAGCCATGGACAATGATGGATATCTGAATTTAACCTTATTAATCAGTGATGCCTACCTGAGAGGCCATATAAACGATAGGGCCGTTATCGACCAAGATTGGTTGGTTAAATACAGCAAGGGACTATTACTGCTCTCGGGTGGACGTCATGGAGATATTGGCAGGGCGCTGATAAAGGACAACCAGGTTCAAGTGGATTCACTGGTTGAGTTTTATCAGACTCATTTTCCCGACCGATATTATCTGGAGCTGCTACGTACTGGACGTCCAGACGAAGAGACCTATCTTCATCTGGCTGTGGCGCTGGCAGAAGAGAAAGGCTTGCCTGTGGTGGCCACTAATCAGGTGGTGTTTAATAGTCCTGACTTCTTCGACGCCCATGAGATCCGTGTCGCTATCTCCGACGGTTTTACCTTAGGCGATCCTCGTCGTCCGAAAAAATACAGTGATCAACAGTATTTTAAGAGCAGCGAAGAAATGTGTGCGCTGTTCGAAGATATTCCCGAAGCCATAGCCAATACGGTGGAGATTGCCAAGCGCTGTAATGTCACCGTGCGCCTAGGTGAGTATTTTCTGCCGAACTTCCCTACGGGTGAACTTAGCATCGAAGACTTCCTGGTAAAAGTGTCAGAAGATGGCTTGGAGGATCGCTTAGAATTTCTATTTCCCGATCCTGAGGTTAGGGCACAGAAGCGTCCTGCATACGATGAACGTCTGGATATCGAGCTTAAGGTGATTAACCAGATGGGTTTCCCTGGCTACTTTCTTATCGTGATGGAATTTATTCAGTGGGGAAAAGATCAAAATATTCCAATCGGTCCGGGTCGTGGATCCGGAGCGGGGTCCTTAGTGGCTTATGCCCTCAAGATCACCGATCTCGACCCGCTGGAATATGAACTCCTGTTCGAGCGTTTCCTTAACCCAGAACGTGTTTCCATGCCGGATTTCGATATCGATTTCTGTATGGACAGACGAGATGAAGTGATCGATCACGTGGCCGAACTTTATGGCCGTGATGCGGTATCGCAGATCATCACCTTCGGTACCATGGCTGCCAAGGCCGTTATTCGAGATGTGGGTCGGGTATTAGGGCATCCCTATGGCTTCGTCGACCGTATCTCTAAGATGGTGCCTGCCGAACCTGGTATGACCCTGGCTAAAGCCTTCGAGGTCGAACCTGCGCTGCAGGAGTCTTACGATGGCGATGAGGAGGTCAAAGATCTCATCGACATGTGCCGAATATTAGAAGGTGTGACGCGTAACGCGGGTAAGCATGCGGGCGGCGTGGTGATATCGCCGACCACAATTACCGATTTCGCCCCCATCTACTGTGACTCGGAAGGGAAAAACCCGGTTACCCAGTTCGATAAGAATGATGTCGAGACCGCGGGCCTGGTCAAGTTTGACTTCCTGGGGCTGAGAACCTTAACCATCATCGACTGGGCACTGCAGATGATCAATCCCAAACGGAAAAAATTGGGTAAAGATCCTGTGCGTATCGAGTCGATCCCCCTGGATGATCATAAGAGTTTCAAACTGTTGCAGCGTTATGAGACTACGGCGGTATTCCAGCTGGAATCCCGTGGTATGAAAGACTTGATCAAGCGTCTTCAGCCAGACAGCTTCGAAGATATGATCGCTCTGGTGGCCCTGTTCCGTCCCGGTCCACTTCAGTCCGGCATGGTAGATAACTTTATCGAACGTAAGCACGGTCGAGAGGAAGTCTCTTTCCCCGATGCCGAGTATCAACATGAGTCTCTTAAGTGGGTACTCGAACCCACCTATGGCATTATTTTGTATCAAGAGCAGGTGATGCAGATCGCTCAGGTGCTCGCGGGTTATTCACTTGGTGGCGCGGATATGCTGCGTCGAGCCATGGGTAAGAAGAAACCCGAAGAGATGGCCAAGCAGCGTGGTACCTTCGAAGAGGGCGCCATCAATAACGGTATCGACGGCGAACTGTCGATGAAAATTTTCGATCTGGTGGAGAAATTTGCCGGTTACGGATTTAACAAGTCTCACTCGGCCGCCTATGCGCTGGTCTCCTATCAGACACTCTGGCTAAAGACCCATTATCCGGCCGAGTTTATGGCAGCGGTAATGTCTGCCGATATGGATAACACGGACAAAATAGTCATCCTGGTGGATGAGTGTGAACGCATGGGCCAGCCTCTGCTACCACCAGATGTTAATAAGGGTTTGCTTAAATTCAATGTCGATGATGAAGGCAACATCGTTTATGGTATTGGCGCCATCAAAGGGGTCGGTGATGGACCTGTGGAGTCGATACTGGCAGCGCGTAAGGATGGTCCGTTCAAAGATCTATTCGATTTCTGTGCCCGGGTAGATCTTAAAAAGTTAAACAAGCGCATCATGGAAAAACTCATCTGCGCCGGAGCCTTGGATAGCTTAGGGCCTCATCGCGCCGCCATGATGGCAACCTTACCCGAGGCTGTTCGCGCCGCGGATCAAAATGCCAAGGCCGAAGCGATTGGCCAGCATGATATGTTTGGTTTACTCAATAATGACGCCGAAGATATTAAGCAGCAATTTGTGCAGTGCACCCCTTGGCCGGATAAGGTCTGGCTTGAAGGTGAGCGTGAAACCTTAGGTCTTTATCTCACTGGTCACCCTATCAATCAGTACCTCAAAGAACTGAAACACTATACATCAGGCCGACTCAAAGATGTGCATCCTACCGAGCGCGGCAAGACCATGAAAGCCGCGGGTCTTGTGATTGCGACGCGGGTGATGATGACCAAGCGAGGTTCTAAGATGGGGCTTGTGACTCTGGATGATAAGAGTGCCCGTTTGGAGGTGATGCTATTCACCGAGGCGTTCGAGAAGTTTAACCACCTGCTGGAGAAAGATCGCATCTTGATCATCGAAGGTGAGGTGAGTTTCGATGACTTCTCCGGTGGCAACCGTATGACAGCCAGAAACATCATAGATATGGGGGAGGCGCGTAATCATTTTGCCAGTGCTTTAGAGGTGGATATCACCAGTGATTCGGTCGATGAAACTTGGCTAGATAGCTTTAAACAAGTGGTGGAACCATGGAAAAAGGGCGCAGTACCTATCATAGTCAATTATGCTCAACCACAGGCTAAGGCCCAGTTTAAGTTGGGGGATAACTGGAGGGTGAACCCGACAGACGAACTCATGCTGGCGCTGGAAACCTTAACCGGAGCGGGTAAGGTGAGGATCTTGTTTTAATATGTCTCCCATAAAAGACTCTGCAGTCAGTGGATTTAATCCAAGCGGTTTGATTGGTGAGCTTGTCGACCAAACAGGAGTTAAAGATGGGGCTAAGTTAGTCCTCGCTTACAGTGGCGGCGTTGATTCCGAACTGTTAGCGCTAGGTTTGTCTGAGTTTGCCCGTGAGCACTGTGAGTACCGATATCTGTTGGTTCACGTTCACCATGGTTTGAGTGATAATGCCGATGTTTGGGTCAGACATTGTGAGTCCAGGGCTAACGTTTATGGATTACCCATTAGTATCAAACGGGTCGTAGTGGATACCGGTCCGCGTAAGAGCATAGAGGCCGAGGCGAGAAACGTACGCTATGATGCGATTCAATCCCAAATGGAGCCCGGCGATGTATTGTTGACAGGACATCACCTGGATGACCAGCTCGAAACTGTGCTGCTGGCATTAAAGCGAGGCTTAGGTCCCAAGGGGCTATCGGCGATGGGAAGCACGCAAGTTTTCGACGGCAATAAGCAATTAATTCGACCTCTTTTATCTATCAGCCGTGAATTAATTGAGGCGAAAGCCAGTGCTCTTGGTCTGATTCACATTACCGATGAGAGTAATAGTGATGCTCAGTATGACCGAAACTTTTTACGCTTAGAGATCATCCCCAGGCTCAAAGCCCGCTGGGGGCCATAGCGACGACTGCGAGTCGTAGCGCATTTTTATGTGCCCAGCAACAAGCGGTTATCGATGATGAGGTGAGTGAACGCTTACCGGCTTTTATCTCATCCAGAAAAGAAGGGGGTCCTCTCGACTTAGGGCTTCTCGCGGCGCAGAGTGTCCACTGGCAATCATTGCTCTTCAGAGGCTTCATCGAAAAATTAGGTTTTGCGCCACTATCTCAGATTCAATTAGTTCAAGCATTGTCACAATTACTGACGGCAAGGCGTGATGCTAAGGTCGAGCTTAGATTGGGAGACTTGTTGATTAGACGTTACCAAGGGCTTGCTTTTCTTTCGTCGCTAATCGATGAAAAAAATGAGTCACCAATCCAGACGTGTATCGAGGTCGACTCCAGCAGTTTATTGGATAAGGATGCAGAGGTTAGTCTCTCCCTATCCAAGCGTAACAGGCTCTCGATAATTAAAGTTAGCCTCTCAGATAGAGTTCGATTACCCGATAGATCGCAGCTTGTTAGCATTCGTTTTTCGGTGAAGGGAAGTACCCGATGTCATCCTGTTAATAGAGATAAAGCCAGAGAGCTGAAAAAATTATGGCAGGAGTACGGTATTCCGCCATGGGAGAGAGAAAGAGTGCCCTGTATTTTCTACGGTGAGCAACTGGTGTGCGCCGTGGGTTATTGGATAGAAACCGGATTCTTGTGTGAACAGGAGGAACGCGGGTTAGTGTTCAATTCACATCAGGTTTAACACATCCAGTACCAACGGCATTAGCTAAGTCTAACTTCATTATCGGCTCAAGTATTCGGTATTAGTATCCGTATTGGATTAACTCAAGTCGGCTCTATAACATCTACGGCCCGCTGCTTTTGCACGATATAGTGCTTTATCGGCTCTCTCATACAATGAACAGGCAGTTTCATCGCTCTTCCATTGCGAGATGCCTAAGCTGGTTTGCACTTGATGTTTTTCGAACAGTGGCAATCCAGACATATCATGCAATACACGCCTACATAAAACTTCGGCAGCGGCCAGGTCTCCGCGGACCACCACAATAAATTCATCACCACCGACACGAAATGCCTGATCTGTATTTCTGATGGCTTTAGTGAGCAAGTGACCAAACTCTGAAAGCACAGTGTCACCAAATTGATGTCCATGTACATCATTTAGCATTTTAAAGTTATCGAGATCTAAGATCACAATCGACAATGCATTATCGTGTCGAGTCGATGTTGCAATGGCCTTCTTAAGACTCTCGATATAGTAATGACGATTGCCCAGCCTAGTGAGTGAGTCATACATGGCTTGTTGTGACATCTCTTGAAATTGAGTGGCATTAAATAAGGGTAAAATTACTAAGGTTTGCAGCAACTGTAATTGTTTTGCTTGTGAAGGCAGCAAAGGAGCGGCTAAGCTGTATTCGAGGCGCGCCGTTTTACCTTGGTGCACTAGTTGCTGCTGTATGGATAGCCCTTGGTGTGTGCCCCAAGTAAACTGGTGTTTGTTGTATCTCAGTTTTATACCAAGGATAGGCAAGTTTTGACCCATTACTTTGCCGAAGCAGGCAAAAACTGTCCTGGGATCTAAACTTTCATGTAGCTGCTGAATGATCTGTACGAGATCAGGATCCCGACTCTGGGAGCCAAGTAATTCAGGTTGATATCTCGGTTCATCAGAATAAAAATCTGTCGCTAGTCCTAAGTCCATCATGATTGCTCCATCAATGGCTGTATTGCTGAGGTTAATTCTCCTCGCTCATATAAGATTACTAGCAAAAAGTGTGCCTAAAATAATGTTAATTAAATTTGTCTTTATTTGTCATTCAGTTAATCTTTCAGTGGTAGTGATATAAAACCCATGCCAGTTTTTTGACTCGGAGTTCGAATTTAGAATGGAACATAGTTTTCTTATCCAGGTTCTGTCGATGCTTGTCATCGCAATCATCTCAATAGCCTTGCTCAGGCGGGCTGGCTTACCTGCTATCCTGGCATATCTGGTCACTGGGGTGATAAGTGGTCCTTCAGGTTTCAATTGGTTCAGTCAGCATCAGATGCAGTCGGTGGCGGAGCTGGGCGTTGTCTTATTGATGTTTAGCCTTGGCTTAGAGTTTTCTCTGCCAAGACTCTGGGCCATGAGACGTACGGTATTTGGACTCGGTAGTGCTCAAGTTGTGGTGACGACCTTGTTGGCGACCTGTATCTCACTACTCAGTTCCCTGAGCCTAGTGGAGTCACTGGTCGTGGGCTCTGCAATTGCGCTCTCGTCGACGGCCATAGTGCTTAAGCTGCTCAACGAGCAAGGTTGGCTCAGACGCCGCCATGGCGAGCTCTCAGTCAGCGTGCTGTTATTTCAAGATCTCGCGGTTGTCCCTCTGCTCATCTTGTTGCCTCTACTTGCCTCTGGTGGTGAGACCCTATCGATACAGGGTATAGGCTATGCTCTGGCGGAAGGGGTATTAGCCTTTATCGCCCTGATGGCGTTCGGTAAGTGGGGTTTACCCAGATTATTCGATGAGGTGGCTCGTTCACGCTCCAATGAGCTGTTTATGCTATCGACGCTGGTTGTGGCCTTGTTGACAGGTGCATTAACCCAATGGCTAGGCTTATCGATGGCGTTAGGCGCCTTTATGGCGGGTATGTTGTTAGGAGAAAGCCAATATAAGCGGCAGTTAGAGGCGGATATTAGACCCTTCAGAGACCTCTTGATGGGGTTGTTTTTCATCTCTATCGGCATGTTGATAGATTTCTCCTTAGTATTACAGTTCTGGTGGCAGATTTTAATCATCCTGATCGCCGTGATAGTAGGTAAAGCCTTAGTGGTATTTGCTTTACTCAGACTGGCTAAAGAGTCCTTTAGGATCTCGGTATCAACGGCTTTGAGCCTGGCTCAGGTGGGTGAATTTAGTTTTGTGGTGCTGGCACTGGCGGTGAATTATGAACTGCTCGATATCGAGCTCAGTACTAAGCTGGTGATGGTGGCGGTATTATCCATGGCCATTGCTCCCTGGCTGGTGCGGCATAGTCCGGATATCGCTCGCAGGCTGCAAGGGGTGAAGTCTAAGGGAGAGAAAACCTTAACAATAGAACCCCAAATCGAACATCAAAATGATCTGGTGTTGATATTAGGTTATGGCCGGGTTGGTCAGACTATCGCCCGCTTTATGAAGACAGAGGCTGTGCCCTTCTTAGTGCTCGACTTAGATCCTACCCGAGTATCTGAAGCACGAAAGGCTGGTGAACCTGTGTATTTTGGCGATGTGTGTAAAAGGAGCATACTCAAACAGGCCAAGATCAGGGAGGCTAAGTTAATCGTATTGACCTTCAGTAGCAGTCGTATTTTGGAAGAAGTATTACCTCTTTGTCGTCAACTGGCACCCGAGGCTAAAATTTTAGTGCGTACCCGAGACGACACTGGCATGGAAGAGCTCGAAAAAGCCGGGGCGAGTCAGGTGATCCCTGAAACCTTAGAAGGCAGCTTAATGTTGGTCTCCCAAGTCTTGTATCAGTGCGGAGTCCCGCTTACGCGTATATTAAAGAGGTTAGAGTATGAGCGTCGTAACCATTACAAGTATCTTCATGGCTTCTTCTCCGGCGCCGAGACTGATTTTACCCTAGAGCATCTTCACGCCGTGGCTCTACCTAAAGGCGCCAGCGCAGTTGGCATGACTTTAGCCGATATCCCCTGGGAGAAACTTAGAGTCGAGCTAAGGGCGGTGAGGCGCAGTGGGGCTGAAGTCGAAAGCCCGGCACTCGATTGGAGCATACACTCCGGCGATATCCTGATTATTCTGGGTAAGCCAAGACGCATCGAAAAAGCCGAAATTTATCTACTACAGGGATAAATCTAAAAATAAGACAACTTGAGTGCCTGAGTGTCAGGGACTCATAGGGCATAATTTAGTGTTACAGTTACTAACTTGTTAATTTTTTAGCTCTAATGATACCCTGTTGTCGGCAATAATCAGACAACAGGGAATGTCATGTTCAAAAAACTCCTCAAATATTCTGGGCTAGTCCTGCTCATTATCTTGGTATCAGCCAGTGCTTTTGCGGCCCATGAATGGTTCGCTAAGAAACCTGTCATGTTTCGAGCCTTCTTAGATCGCACCTTGATAAAAATAGCATTCGAGAGTCCGGAAACCTTAACATCCTTAGGCTTCCTCGAGTCCGTAGGTATCAATGGTCATAACGCAGAGCTGGATGATGATAGACCAGAGAAGGCCGATGAGCTCTTTGCTCAACTCGAGGGCATTCAGCGGATCTTGCTGACATATGATGATGCCTCTCTCGATGAGAATGAGCTGCTGACTAAGGAGATAGCCCTATATTTGCTGAGTTTTTCTGATGATGCGAAAGCCTTCCGTTATCATAACTATCCGGTGAATCAGCTTTTCGGTATTCAAAATGGCTATCCTAGCTTTATGGAGTCTCAGCATCAGGTTAATTCAATTGAGGATGCCGAGCATTACCTGTCTCGCCTGCAAAAGGTGAAAGTGAAATTTGAGCAAAACCTACAGGGATTAAGGATCAGAGAACAGAAGGGGATCATCCCCCCACGTTTCGTTATCGAACGTGTACTGACTGAGATGAACGGGTTTGTCGACACACCTATCAAAGAAAATATTCTCTACACGTCATTGCAGAGCAAGTTAGCCGAAGTGGGGGATATCCCTATTCAAGAGCAGGCACGTATCTTATTGGCGGCGCAGGAACGTATTCGAGACTATGTTCACCCAGCTTATGCACTATTTATCGATTATTTTTCTGAGCTTGAGGCTAAGGCGGGAACCGATGACGGGATCTGGCACCTCCCCGATGGCGAGTCTGCTTACCGGCTATCACTCAAATTCTTTACCACCACAGATTATACCCCGGATGAGATTCACACAATGGGCCTCTCAGAGGTTGCTCGACTTCAGTCTGAGATATTAGCTATCTTAGAATCTGAAGGTTATGGGGTCGATGATGGCTTCTTTGCTGCGATTGAAACTATGGCAGCAGATCCTAAGTTTTATTATGAAGACAGCGATGAAGGTCGCGAGCAGATCTTATTGGATTATCAAAAAATCCTCGATGAGATAAATATGGGGCTGGATGATGCATTTAGAATTCGCCCACAAGCGGGCATGGAAGTCGTACGTATCCCAAAGTTTAAAGAGAAAACGGCTCCTGGTGCTTATTATCAACAGCCGGCGCTCGATGGTAGTCGTCCCGGCCGTTTCTTCGCCAACCTCTATGATATTAAGGCAACGCCAAAATACAGTATGCGAACTCTTGCCTATCATGAAGCAATACCCGGGCATCATTTTCAAGTCGCGGTAGCGATGGAGTTGGAGAATATGCCGTTTATTCGCAAGATGGCTCCCTTTACCGCTTACTCGGAAGGTTGGGCACTCTACTCTGAGCAGGTGGCTTGGGAGCTGGGTTTTCAGGACGATCCTTTCGATAATATTGGCAGGCTGCAAGCCGAGCTATTTCGCGGGGTGCGTCTGGTGGTGGATACAGGTATACACCATAAACGTTGGACCAGAGAAGAGGCCATAGAGTATATGAAGCTCAATACCGGTATGGCTGATAGCGATGTGGTGTCTGAGATTGAGCGTTATATTGTTATGCCAGGTCAGGCAACTTCTTACAAGGTCGGCATGATGAAGATCTTATCTCTGCGTGAAAAAGCTAAGCTGGCTTTGGGTGATAAGTTTAATTTACGAGACTTTCACGATGTGGTGTTGAAAAATGGTGCTGTCCCTTTAGACATACTAGAGAGACTCGTCGATCGGTATATATATACCCAAGCCACTTCAAAATTCTCGTTTCAGAGCTCCCGTAGGATAGCTGGACAAGGCAGTGATTAAGAGAATGGTTACTCCCTTTTCAATATCACTAACGCAATGCAGGTATTCTACGGGAACTCCCGTAGGGCAAGGCGATAAGCAACATTTTTCTACGTTATGAAATATTGAATTAGTATAACTAGTACTACTATTTCATGCCTTAAACTCTGTCACTTCTCGACATGCTGAATCCTGTATTTCGAGGTCGTTTGGGTATAGGAGATTCACTTATCGCAAAAATTTAGACTAGGCTAATAGGGTCTGTTTAATTTTCAGCCCGAAAGATAAACAGACCCCCTAAGGTTTATATCCTGAGGTTTACATCCTGCCAGGCAAGGAGAAGCCATGTTCTATTATTTCGTGTTTTTGATACTTGGACCCTTGTTACTTATACAGGGAAGGCTAGTGCGTAAGAATATACCCATATTGGCTGAAGCCACAGGAGGGCGCAGTGGCCGCTTAGGTGAGGGTAGACCTCTGAGTCTACTGGTCGTTGGAGATTCTGCTGCGGCAGGTGTTGGTGTAGAGACTCAAGATGATGCCCTCAGTGGCTGTTTGACCCGGGAACTGGCACAGAAGTATTGCGTGGATTGGTCTCTGGTGGCGAAATCAGGTAATACGACGGCAGATCTTATCGAGACGTTACAAGGGCGCCCTTTTCAAACCGACTCCTTATCAGTGGGCAGCTTGCCAGCCAAGGTGCTTGATGACAATTGGTTAGACAAAAGGAGCGCACCTGATATCGATGTGGTATTGGTCTCGCTTGGAGTCAACGATCTCTTGAGTCCGATAGGGGAGAGTCATTGGATAGCTCAGCAGGTACGGTTAATTAAACTGCTTAAATCAAAATTTTCCGCCAAACATATCTTGATGACAGCCGTCCCGCCTATGCACTGTTTCCCTGCCTTACCCCAGCCATTAAGATGGTTTCTGGGACTGAGAGCGTCGGAGTTTAACCGTAAACTAGTGTCGCTTATCGAGCTTGAAAGTGAGTGTGAGCTGGTCATTATCCCCCTTATGCCGATAGCATCGGATATGGCCAGTGATGGCTTTCATCCCAGCGCAAAAGTGTATCGACTCTGGGGAGGCACGGCAGCTAAAGCCATCGAAAAGAGAATTGAGAGCCTTCTGCATCGTTAAGAGTCTTTAGCGTCATCAAGAGTTTATAGGAACCTTCAGTTTGATAAAAAGCCCTCAGCCTAACGAAGAGCCTTTAGCGACTAGCTCCTGTGACTCGCTTATCGCGATTTAGCTCTCTATTTAGTTATCATGAAGAAATCACGAAGCTCATCTATCTGACACATGGCATCCTGATAACCTAAGTCAATAAGGGCACTGCAGTAGGCCTGCTCGAATAACAGGTAGGACACGATACTCGAGTCGGTATCTTGTTTTATGCCGATAGGTCTGAGCATAGCTTTTACTGCCGTCGGCATCTCCTGATAGTAATAAGATGCCAGCTGACTCAAGTCTTCACTGGGCTTGATGACTAAGGTTTCTATCTTTGTCAGAGGCAGCGACTCTCTCTTCTCCTTAGGGATTAATTCTAGCGTGGCATTGATCCGCTCCAGACGTTCCAGATCGCTATTTAAGGTATCGGAGAAGATGGTATCGAGCAGATGACCGGTAATGGTCGCCGTCTTAGGGTGGTGGGCTAGCTCTTGGGGCTGCTGCTTGTGGGGGCTCTCTAAATTTATCACCAAAATTTTCTTGGCCCCAAGATGAATCGGACTGCTCAAGGGGGCGAGTTGATGCACTGAGCCATCGCCGTAATAGCCCTGATTGAGCTTAATTGAGGGGAAGATTAGCGGGATGGCCGAACTGGCGAGTAGATGGTCTGTGTTGAGCTGAGTGCGTTGGCCGCTGCGCCTGTCCCTATGCCAGTCAGTAATATCATGACTGCCCTGGAAGAAGGTGACCGATCTCGATGTGTTATAGCAGGAGACATCGATGCTCAAAGCGTTGAGAGCACCACTGGCGATATTTCTGTCGATACGAATGAAGTTGATAAGCTGATTGAGCATGTCGCGTAGGGGATCGCTGTTAAACAGGCTGCCGGCATTGGTGTTGATCCTGTCATCTTGCAAGCTCATGAGTAACATCTTACATAAGTGCCCGAGTATTCCCCTGGCCGAAGACTTATATATCTTCTCGGTTCGAAAGTTACGCCATACCCATTCGAGTTTACGCACCCCTAGATGAAAGCAGGAAGCATGAGTGGCGATAGAGGTACCATTGATGGCCCCGGCTGAGGTGCCGCAGATTATTTTGAAGGGAATACCGTGATTTCGTGGGTAAAATTGCACGATGGCCTTGAGTACACCCACCTGATATGCGGCCCTTGCACCGCCGCCGCCGAGCACAATCGCTGTTTTTTCTGGCAAAGCCTTCTCCATTCACAAGTCTCTGGTTTAATTAAAGCCTCTAATGTGGAAGAAAATCAAGCAGATTAATGGATTAAAATTGTTCGGCAGCTTTCTACAAAGATTCCATAAAAAAACGCGCACTCCGATGGAGTGCGCGTCTGGTGTCAACACCAGCTAAGCTAGCGGCTTAATTGTTGGCGATTACTCGGCAGACTTAAGGAAGTCGAGCAGTTGATCGAATGGGATCTCCTGCTTCTCACCGGTGCGACGGTTCTTATACTCGAACACGCCATTATCGATATTGCGATCGCCGATAACGACAACATGTGGCAGACCCACAAGTTCCATGTCGGCAAACATCACGCCCGGACGCTCTTTACGATCGTCAAATAGGACTTCGATGCCTGCATCATTCAGATCTTGATACAGCTGCTCGGCAATATCTTTAACGCGATGAGACTTATGCATGTTCATCGGTAAGATACCTACGGTGAACGGCGCAATGGCTTTTGGCCAGATGATGCCGCGATCGTCATGGTTCTGCTCAATCGCAGCAGCCACGATACGGCTCACGCCCACACCATAACAACCCATAAGAAGAGTCTTAGACTTACCATTTTGATCCAGTACATTGGCATGCATAGATTCAGAGTAGTTAGTCCCTAGCTGGAAGATATGACCGACTTCGATACCGCGAAGTAGGGCGATAGTGCCTTGACCACAAGGACTCGGCTCACCTTCGATGATATTACGTAGATCGGCTACTTCTGCCTGAGGCAGATCGCGCTCCCAGTTGATACCGAAATAGTGCTTGTCGTCCTGGTTAGCGCCGGCGCCAAAATCACTCATCACATTAACGCTGTGATCGATATACACAGGGATGTTCAGGCCGACTGGGCCGATAGAACCAGGTCCTGCACCAATCGCCTTACGAATATCGGCTTCATCGGCAAATTCAAATGGAGCCAGTACGGCTTCAATTTTTTCAGCCTTAACTTCGTTGAGCTCATGGTCGCCACGAACCACAATAGCGACTAAAGGTACTTCTTCAGTTGCGCCCTTAACGATCAAGGTCTTCACTGTGTTCTCGATGGCGATATCGTGTTGTTCGACGAGTTCGGCTATGGTCTTAGCATTAGGCGTATCGACCAGAGTCATCTTTTGGGTTGCTGCTCCACGGGTACCCGTAGGCATCGGCGCTTCGGCTTTCTCGATGTTTGCGGCGTAATCGCTCTCGGTCGAGTAGGCGATCAAGTCTTCACCGCTATCGGCCAGGACGTGGAACTCATGGGACATGCTGCCACCGATAGAGCCAGTGTCAGCTAAAACCGGGCGAAAAGACAGGCCCATACGCTCGAATATGTTGTTATAAGCCTGGAACATGGCGTCATAGGTGACATCCATAGACTCTTGATCCAGATGGAAAGAGTAAGCATCTTTCATCAGGAATTCACGAGAACGCATCACACCGAAGCGAGGACGAACCTCATCACGGAATTTGGTCTGGATCTGATACAAGGTCAGAGGCAGCTGCTTATAGGAGTTGATCTCTTTACGTATGATGTCGGTGATGACCTCTTCGTGGGTCGGACCCAATACGAAGTCGCGGTTGTGACGATCTTGGAAACGCAGCAGTTCGGGACCGAACTTCTCCCAACGACCCGTCTCAACCCAAAGGTCTGCCGGTTGAACCATAGGCATTAAGATCTCTACTGCACCTGCCTTGTTCATCTCTTCACGGACGATAGCCTCTACCTTACGCAGAACGCGAAGTCCTGTCGGTAACCAGCTGTATAGACCCGAAGCATTACGGCGGACCATGCCCGCACGTAACATTAATTGATGACTGACCACCTCTGCATCTGCAGGGGTCTCTTTTTGTGTTGAAAGCAGGTACTTGCTTACGCGCATTACCGATATCCAGTTCAGAAATAAATAGGCCGACATTTTATCATCTGAGAATATGATGTCACCAAGTTTATTGGCCCTTGGAATGAAGGGCTATTTCATTTTCTGGTTTAGCTTCTGGCTATTTTGTCTCTAGCTGAGTTTGAAGCCTCCAACAACGTCGTTTAGCTGCACATTAGCCTGTATTAATCTCTGTGTGCTTTTGACCGTATCAACAGCATTACTACTCAGTTGGCGGATCATCTCGTGAATTTCAATCATATTGATATTTACATCTTCCGTTATCAGACTCTGCTCTTTTGCTGAAAATGCGATCTCTGTAGTTAGGTCATTGATTCTAGTGATTGAGGAGGTCATATTTTCAAGGGAGCTCATTACCCGTGAGGTGGTGTCTACTGTTTTGCTACAGCTTTTTTGGGTGGAATCCATCGAGGAGACCACTACTCTCGTAGCTGAACGTAAATCGCTCAGCATCCTATCAACCTCTGAGGTACTCTGCTGAGTACGAGCGGCTAACGCCCTGACTTTACCAGCAACTACCGCAAAGCCTCGCCCCTGCTCACCAGCTCTTGCCGCTTCAATCGCAGCATTGAGTGCCAATAAGTTGGTCTGCTCGGCAATTTCATCGATAACTCTGAGTACGGCATCTATTTTTTCAAAGTCTTGGCTCATGGTTCCAATCGATTGCGTCATGCCGTCGACCTGCTGAGCCAGTTTAGATAAGCTGTCGGTCGCCTCTTGAACAACGATTTTTTAACGCTCAGCCTCATCGCTAGTCGATTGAGTAAATTCAGCAGCCCTTGCGCCGTTTTGTGCTACAGACTCTGCTGTTGCGCTCATCTCATTGATGGCGGTAACGACTTTCTCAATCTCTAGTGTGTGCATTCAATAGGGCCTTATTTGAATCAGTTTTATTCTGTTAGCTCATTAATCTCGAGCTGTATCCCTTGATTGGACTGAGACACATCCAGCATTATTTTCTGTAAATTTTCGATGAAACTATTGATCCCTCCTGCAATCTTGCCGAGATCATCTTGACTGTATACATCAAGACGGCGAGTTAAGTCTGCATCGCCTCTGGAGAGGCCAACAATAATATCACGCAATGAACTGAGGTGTTTAAATGTGCCGTAAATAATAAAGAAACTGACAGGAAAAGTAATAATAGAGACAATAAATAAGGCTAGTGTAATATTCTACTTAAGCTATTTGTATTATTTACTATACGCTCGTTATCTAGAAAGGCTGTGAGCGTCCAGGTTTTATTGCCAATATTCAGATTGTGGACAAATGGGGTTAACTCGCCATCGACCTTATTGGAATGTAAAATCTGGTTGAGAGGATCGCTAATTTTAATGTATTGCCCATTAAGGCTTACTTGTGATAGGTGTTTTTGTTAGGTCTATATAGAATATATTACCGTTACCCAGCCCCTTTGGGATGGTAATACTTAATAACGGTGTTTTATTCTGGTAGAAGATATTACTTAACTCTGTACCTGTAGCTTGAGTTAACTGCTCTCTAACCTTCTTAGCTTGCCTTACATCGGGAATTGGCCCTTTATCACTAGTCACTTCATTGTTAATTATTCTGATTATCGAAGCGGATTCGCTGTTTTTTGTAGTTTTAATCAGAGGGTTACCTTCTAATCTTAGGCTCTCGGTCAAGAGTATCCAACTGTTAAAATTTTCGGTTGTCTGAGCATCTACTAACCCCATCAGAACATTAATATTCCTCTCTTCGTTTTCTAAAATATAGCTACTGACATAGTAGTTAGCACTTAAGAATGAAGTGAAAATGGTAGTTATAAATATGAGTACTAGGGTAGAGAGTATTTTTACTTTGAATGATAACTTGTTTGCCATTACATTTCCTATAGTGAAATTTATTTTAGCGTAAGTTACAACTGACAGTCACAATAAACTACAGAGATCTTTATACAATAAATGTCGTATCGATCAATAAAATGAAAATATCTATTGTGGGGGATCATTAAAAATACAATTTGTAAATGTTTTATATAGGTGTAAATCCGGGCGGTCATAATTTATGGGTTATTTTAATTTCTTACTAAATATTAATAAAAAGCTTAATTAGGAGGCTATTATGGCCGGTCCCCGGAGTACTGAAATAAGCCTCGAAGACACACCTTAATATCACTGTTGTAGCCACATTGTCCGCCACGTCCATCTCTGTGGAGGTGACAAATATACAGGTAAAGGCTATGACCATCGGCGAGCTTGGGTAGAAGCGCGGATACTTAAACTGACACCGAAGTTTGTTAAGGGAGAGATCATTGATGGCATCAAGTTGCTTAGTTAAAGCATCTCAATGCAGTCAGTATTTACAAGCAAGCTGATACTTTCAAACATGTCTGATTCCAACTAACCGATTTATTTATTGGGTCAGCAGTCCCGCATTTAATTCACCATTTAGCTAAGATCTCTTTGTTTCTGATTCAATCTCAAATGACATGGATCAAGAAAAATTCTAGATGGACTAGAATATCTCTTAGGGATGGAAAATCTGAGTATAAATTTTGCTCTTGATACCCTACAAAATAGATTGGGTGCTGACTCTGATATTGATTCATTTAGTGACCTGTTTATTCAATCGTTTGCCACTGTTTTGAAAAAGTGAGGTTGTATATTTCACACATGCAGGAGAATACGAACTATGGGCGTTTTGCAAAAACTATCAGAACTCAATTTAGTCATAAAATATCGAAAACAGCTAAAGCCTGTTTTAACATCCTACTTACATTTTTTCGAGAATACCGAAACGTCGGTGTGGGGCTCGATCACCGAGGATGATGAGCAGGGGATCAAACATGCTGTTGTTCAATCAGGCAAGCATAAAGGTCCAATTGTTGAAATAGGGGCGCTTTTTGGTCACACAACGAATTTACTCGCATCAATGAAGCGGACTGGGGTTATTCTTATTACGGTGGAAAATTTTACTTGGAATCCTTTTTCTCTGCCTCCTGAGGTACACCGTCAGTTTACAATGCGCACACTTCGTTACGCATTAAAACATTGTTCAACCCAGGTTTTTGATGGTAATGCGGCGGATTTCTATTTGGCCAATGGGACCCTCAAACCAAGTTTGATTTTCATTGATGCAGGACATGACTACGAATCCGTGAGGAAGGACATTGATTGGGCCGTTTCTACCGGTTGTCCGGTTATATCTGGTCATGACTATACGGTTGCTCATCCTGGTGTGGTCAAGGCCGTTGACGAGACATTCGGCAATAACATTTCCCTTTACGGCTCAGTATGGATCCATCAAAGGCGCGAATGTGAATAAGGTGAAGCTGCGGATGGCGAAAATGCCGCTGCACTTCTACTTTGAGCAATGGCATTATGTATGTTGTTCATTAGTAATGAGTGACTCTCATTGCCGAGGTAATAATAAATGAGCATGTCGAAATGACGTTAACAATGGTAAAGCAATACCATGAATTTCTACTTTCACATTTAGTCAGTCCATTTTCTCTACTTATCAATAAAGTAAACGCCTACACATATGATTTTGATGCACAGGTAAATTTAGCTACATTAAAATAAATCAATGCAATGGCCGTTGTAGCATATACTCGCTCTGCGAAAATCAGTACGGAATCCGACATGTCACTTAATTGCTCTACACATAAACACACACCTACACCTTATCCCTTCTATCCCCAATCACCCTCGCTGGGTTACCGGCAACGATGGCATAGTCTGGTACATCTTTAGTGACGGTGGCATTCATGCCTATAACGGCGCAGTCGCCTATAGTGACGCCATCGACTATGGCGGCTTGAGCACCTATCCACACATCTTTGCCTATGATCACACCTTGAGATTCGGAGCTTTGCCGATAGATAGCTGTGTCAGGATGCATACCATGGTTGAAGGCATAAATGGTGACGTTATTGGCGATGCGGGTCTGAGAGCCTATGGTGATGCCTGCGCTGCCGCCATCGAAAGAGCAGCCATGGTTTATCGCGACTTCATTGCCCATTATTATCGGGCCGTGGAGGAAGCTGTCGGCGGCGATCATGCATTTATTACCGATTGTGATACCTCGGTTTGGTTCGGCAAACAGGTTTGCCTCCGGGGCGATGAAACAATTAGCACCTAAGCTGATGGTCTCTAAGGCTATCAAGTTGGCTTGTACTTCCTGCTGCCAAGGCTCGGCCCAAGCCAGTAACTTGGGTTTGAGATTGAAGTAGAGCCAAGGCATGTAGGCCATGCGTTTCTTATGCTGGGCTTGATAGTCGTCTTGTGTCATCAATTATGCAGTCAGTTAAACACTGACCCCCGTCTTAATCTCTTGCACAACAATGGTGTCTTCACTATCACTATCGTTATTTTTAGCATGAGCATGAGTAGCTTCGACAACGTGCCAAAGAATATCGAGATCGTACAGGGCGACTTGATAGATCTTAGGGTCGGCTTTAGCTTTCTTATAGGCGGGACGCGGGTCTTGGGCAAGGACACCTATGATGAGCTCTTCGAGGTGTTGGTATTGCTCGAGCCCCTCATAGCTTGCTAGCTGCTGCTTAGCATCTTGACTAAATTCTACCTTGGTCAGTTTTGGCGCTTCATGGGCGATGCCGCCTAATGCATCAGGAACCGAATCTGAGAAGGGAATATAGGGTTTGATATCTATGATGGGTGTGCCATCTAGGAGATCCATTCCCGAGATCTCTAAAGCCAGATAGCCTCTGCGCTGGTGAATTTTATGTAGCTTAACTACTGACTGGCCTAAGCCGTTGGGCCGGAAGGTGGAGCGAGTAGCGAACACACCCAGCTTTTCGTTGCCGCCTAAGCGGGGAGGGCGAACCGTAGTTTTCCAGCCCTGGGCAAGGTTTTGATGGAAGCAAAATACTAACCAGAGATGAGAGTATTGCTCCAGGCCTCTGACTGTATCGATATCATTATAGGGGGCCTGGAGTTCGACAAAACCGCGGGCGGCGTTGACGAGTCCCGGTTGTCTGGGGATCCCAAATTTTTGTTTATAGGGCGTACGACAGTACGCCACAGCTTGAATTTGACTGCTAAAACTCATTGATGACTACTTTGAAGTGGAGATTAAATATTTAAGCAGATTACTGCTTGTCTGTTACTGGCGTTTTGATTGCCTGGCCGACACAGATGGCGCGGCTGAAACAGCCCTGGCCTTGCTCTTCAAATACCAGACACTTCTTGATAACCAGTCCGTTAGCCCCTTTATCGGCAGCAGCTCTGCGGGCTAGAGTTCGTGCTTCACTTATCGCAGCCGGCGCATCATTGGCTTGCTCCTGGCATGTTTCGCCTTCAACTAAACCTATGATCTCATAAGGAAGTTTTGGTGCTGTAGCATTATTATAGACAGTGACATCCGATGCCTTGAAATAATCGTCGATGGCTTCACCATTGAGGTTACTGTTAAATTTATATTCGCCGGCACAGGCGCTAAGCAGTAAAACTAGTGCAGAGATTAATAGGGTCTTCATTATTCAGGCCTGTTATTAGAGTGACTGACGTACTCATATTCGTGATATTGGAATTTATTTTTATGATCCTAACAGTAGGAATTCTAGCGCTTTAGATACTTTTGATAAAGCTGTTGTTGACGATTATTGAGATCTATCTCGCGTCCATTGATATAGACTTTTTCTATCTTGGTTTCCATGGGATCTAAGATATCGCCTTTAGACACCACCAAGTTAGCTTTATAACCTACGGCTATCGCTCCCATATTATCTACGTCGAGGATTCTTGCGGCATTCAGGGTGACACTTTTCAGTGCTTCTTGCCGAGTGAGTCCATAAGCCACGGTTTGACCCGCAGCCAGTGGTAAGTTACGGCTATTCCAATCCGATGAGAAGCCTAAGGCGAAGGGGATTTCGGCTTGCTTGAGTAGGGCGGGGATCTTAAAGCTCAGGTCAATAGGCTCATCTTTTCTCATCGGCAGGCTTAAGGTGCGAGTATAAATCACTTTAGCCTGTATTTCGTTGAGCAATTCACCTAAGCGCCAGGCATCGTAACCACCGACGATAACCAGTTTGAAATGGTATTGCTTGGCCAGAGATGCCGCTTCCTCTATCTGCTTTTGGGTGTTGGCGTGTACAAATAGCTGAGCTTCTCCCTCGTAGAGGGGAAGCAAGGATTGCCATCTTAAATCGACTTTGTTGATTTTATTAACCTTACTTGCCAGAAAGTAACGGTATCCGTCAGAAATAGCTAAGGAGATATCGACGATTTGATCATTATATTTATCTATCTGCTCCTGGCGTTTCTCTTTATCTTGAGAAAGACGACCGAATTGGGGCCAATAGAGGTGAAAAGCGGCTTGAGTCGGCACTAGCGCATCTTCCACTGTCCAGCTATCGAGAGAGACCAGAGAAGACTGCCCGGCTAAACTATCCCCCTGAGGCACGACTTGGGCATGGGTAATACCATTGACGCGTATGGTAGGTATGATCTCCGAATCTGGGTTGAAGGCGGTGATGACTTCGAGTTGGGGGTTGATCTCGCCAACTTCATAACTGTCATTACTGGGGCGCATCATCTCAACTTCGACAAGGCCTAGGCTGGTATCTAGGGCGATGAGCCCAGGATAGATGTGCTTGTCTGTCATATCTAAATGTATCGCTTCTGGAGCGATAAGATTTTGACCTATGGCTATAATCTTGCCATCTTCTATTAAGAGATCTGTGTTTAGCTTCACCCCATCTACGGCGGTATGTAAGCTGGCATTGGTAAATAATATCGCGGTCGACTGTGCCTCGGCGGGGATCATATCGTGGCCATGGACGGGCAAGGTGACAATGCAGCCTAAGCCTAGAGAAAGCAGCACTCGCTTGGCAGCCATAGACATCTTCTTACTCACTATGTGTTGTATTTGTGCATGTTCAAGCGCTTTATTTCGCTCTTTAGTTACTCGAGTCACAGGCTTCATAACGCAGCTCTCATTTGGTGTGCTTGATGCCAAACATCGTATTGAGTGTCGCAGTGCCATTCTGGCTCATTGCTCTCTATGACCGCTTCTCCGGGAGGCAGCGTGCTGGGTTTGGACTCACTGAGCAGTATCTTTTGTATTAGTGCCGCTCTTTCTTTAGCGATATCAGTTTGCAACTGCTTGTCTGTTTGACGGTCAAAATAGCGTTTGCCTTCTATCCAGGTAGCATCAACTTTTGCGTAAACAGATAATGGCGAGTGATCCCATAATACGATATCCGCTTGCTTACCTTTAGTTATCGAGCCTATGTATTGATCGACGCCCAATTGAATCGCCGGGTTGATGGTGACCATCTTCCACGCATCTTCTGCCGACATATCACAATACATCATAGACTTGGCGGCTTCCTGATTTAATCTTCGCTGCATCTCATAGTCATCTGAGTTGATGCTGGTGAGCACGCCCTTGCTCTGCATCAGGCAGGTGTTTTGGGGAATAGCATCATAGACCTCAAATTTATAGGCCCACCAATCAGAGAAGGTTGAGGCCGAGGCGCCGTGTTTAGCCATCTCTTCTGCGACTTTATAGCCTTCCAATACATGGGTGAAGGTTTTTACCTTGAAGTTATAGGCTTCTGCCAGGCGCAGGAACATCAAGATCTCAGATTGAACATAGGAGTGAATATGGATATCCCGTTTTTGCTCTAGCACTTCGGCGATAGCGGCTAAGCGATAGTTGGGTTTAGGCGCGATACGTTTGCGCTTCTCACTGCCTCTGAGGCGACGATAATCATAAATTGATTTTTGATAGGCGCTGGCTTCGTTGAATGCCTCGATGAACAGAGATTTAACCCCCATGCGACTTTGTGGGAAGCGTCTGTCGAAATTATCACCCCAGTTACTCTGTTTCACGTTTTCGCCCAGGGCAAACTTGATGCTGGGAGGCGCCTGAGTATATTTAAGCGTGTTGGCATTCTCGCCCCAGCGCATTTGGATCACCTGGGCCTGACCACCGATAGGGTTCGCACTGCCGTGTAATAGCTGCGCTGTGGTGACGCCGCCGGCTAAGGCGCGGTAAATAGCGATATCATTGGGATTGATGATATCGCCGATGCGCACTTCTGAGGTGATGGCATCTGTACCTTCATTGGTACCGCCATTGATGGCAATATGTGAGTGCTCATCAATAATACCTGCGGTTAAATGCTTGCCTGTGGCGTCGATATGGCGATAACCCGAAGGTGTTTTCAGGTTTGTGCCTATCTTCTCTATCTTGCCGCGCGATATGAGCACGTCGCTGTTTTCAAGCACTCCTTGTTCATCAGAGGTCCAGATGGTGGCGTTACTTATGTGTAGCTTCTCTGTTTTAGCTAAGCTGTCTCTGCCATAGGCGATATTGGGTAAGGTTAACTTAGAGATAAGTTCGACAGGTGTTTCATCTTCTTCAGTTTTTGGCGTTTCGAAGGCGTCTCTCAAGACTCCGGCTACAGGGGTGAGTGCGCCATCCTTATCTGACATGCGGCCACGAATGCCTTGTTCGTCAAACCAGAGTGTGAAACGGTTGATGCCCTCGAATCCAGCCTCTGTCATATCGACATTAAAGGTTAAGCGCTTATTGAGATAGGTCACCTGAGACAGTACCAACTCTTGTTCGCCGCTTGCTAAGGTGCCTGACATCTTGTCATCTTCTTTATTGGTGTTAGAGATAGACAGGTCCAGTGAGACTTGTCCTATCTGGATTTGATAGCTGGAATCCAACAGATCAGTATCCCTATCGATAAGTGGGTGTTCATCACCTTGTAACCAGATGCTGTAAATTACGCCATCTTCGAAGATATTACCTTTAGTGATCACTAGATCCGCAATAAACCCGGGCTTCAATCGACCGCTAAATTCACTGGTGCCGACAATTTCTGCGGCTTCGGTGGTGAGTGCGGCTAATGCCGTTGCTTCACTCAGGCCATATTTTACGGCCTGCTTGAGTCTAGGCCAAAAGTCTTCGGCTGTGATGCCGTGCTGAGTCAGTGAGAAGGGAAGCTGAGACTCTTCAACAGCCATCAAGTTAGCCGGTGCTCGCTCCCAATGTCGCATCTGTGCCAGGCTTATCTCTCTCTCACTGTCGTCATCGCCAACTAAGGGGGCGGCAGGGAAGTTTAATGGCAGAATTAAGCCATAACCATAAGTTTTCAGTTCGTCTAGCCGAGTGTACTCCATACCGTTACCCAGTAAACTTGCTTTATATTCATGTTCATTTAATAAGCTGGCAGCCCTGAGTTGACTGTTGAGGTTGCTAGTATCGAAAATAATCTGTTCACTCTCAATATTGGCTATAGCCAGGAGTGCACTATTAAATTCAATCAATTGAGTTTCAGATTTTGAAAATGACTTGTCTTTATTTTCTTTATACCAATTGGCATCGGCAAAAGTTTGTCTAATAAGCGCTATGCTGCCCATCAAAGAGCTTGGGTAATCTTGGGGGGAACTGCCCTTATCGAATGCTAAAAAATGACCGGAATGAGCACGATAGATAATTTCATTGGCACTTTTTTCAGCTAAAGATAATGTCACCCCACGTCCACGAAAGATGCCATCTAAATTACTGCTCTGAACACTGGTAAATCCATTTTTGATCCAAGGTTCTGCATCATTTTTATTAGGGTGAACATAATTGAACCAAGATTTTTCAGAGTGAATAGCGCCATTTTCAGCATTTCCACCTATACGTTTTATCTCATAGATAGGAGGTCGCACTTCATCTTGTGGGTATTCAAATTCGATGGCGTAGTCGGTAAAAGGGTCGATAAACCCCGGATAGATGGTATAACCATGCAGATCGATAATGAGTGCATCCTCTGGCACTTTATTATTTTTTATGACCTCTATAATCTTATTGTTTTGAATGAGTAAACTGGCATTTATTATTTTTTTACCTGGCTCAATCATTAAGGTCGCATGAGTGAGAGCGGTTAATTTGGGGGTGTTATCAGTGAGTTGATCATTTGCCTGCGCTTGCAATGAACTGATTGACAATAATGTCGTGATTATCGTTATTATTTTTATTTTGTGATGCATTTTAGACATTAACTATGAATAGTGAAACCTAGCCAGAGGTTATCTGAATTTTAGTGTAAATACCAAGTGGCAATTGTAATGATTTTTATCAATAGTGTTAAATCCAAAGTATAAAAAAACCGGCATAAGCCGGTCTAATATACTACTTCTGTTTGATAGAAGTGATTTAGATTAGGAAGTCATCCATAGAACGGCCTTTATCTAGCTCAGTCTTAAATACTGTCGGCATACGGCCTTGACCAGTCCAAGTGATTGCCTCGCCATTCACGTCGATAGCATATTTAGCTGGACGTGGAGCGCGCTTCTTAGGTGCTGGTTTTACCGCCGATGCACCCAGATCATCAATTGATAAGCCAACGGCTTCCATCTGTTTGCGGATTTCATCTATCTTGGCATTTCTTTCTGCCGTAGCTTCTGCTTCAGCTTCTGCTTGAGAGTCTCTTTCTGAGATAACTTTATCAAGTTTTACCGCTAATTCTTTTAAGTCTTCAATCGATAGTTCTTTTACTGCGGCTTTAAAACGGCGGCCATGAGTTAGTATTTCAAGAAAATCGCTCATAATTATTTGGTCCAATTATATTAAGTGAGTTATTAAATATCAGACTAATAATAGGAATTATTAGAACAAGTTTCAAATGTTATTTTAATTAAATTAATGAATATATATTTATATTCATATTATCTGCTGTTTATTGTTATTTTATTCGGTTAAAAATCACCAGAATATGATATGTATCAAAAAAAATACAAACAAGCGTTTGAATCCTTATTGACGTTAACGTTAACAGCACGTAAAGTAGAGCTACTTTGTGTAGGTGTTAACCTATACTCAACCCTCTAAATATGACGTAAGAAGGAAGCCCTATGAAAGTATTGGTGCCTGTTAAGCGCGTCGTCGATGCCAATGTTAAAGTCAGAGTGAATGCTGATAATACCGATGTCGATACCGCTAACTTGAAAATGGCGATTAACCCTTTTTGTGAGATTGCCGTAGAAGAAGCCGTGCGCCTAAAAGAAGCTGGTGTAGCTTCTGAAATTGTGGTTGTTACCGTGGGCCCTAAAGCCGCACAAGAGCAACTACGCACGGCAATGGCTTTAGGTGCCGATCGTGGTATTCATATCCAGACTGAAGAGGCGTTAGTACCTTTATCTATTGCTAAGCTGCTCAATGCAGTTCAGGAAAAAGAGCAGGCACAACTGATTATCTTAGGTAAGCAAACTATCGATGGTGATAATAACCAGACCGGACAGATGCTGTCGGCACTGGCTAATATGCCTCAGGCGACATTTGCTTCAGAAGTTAAAGTCGAGGGCGACTCTCTTGCCGTGACACGTGAAGTCGACGGCGGCCTACAGAGTGTCACCATTTCGCTGCCAGCAGTCGTGACGGTTGATTTGCGTTTAAATGAACCCAGATACGCTAAGTTACCTAACATCATGAAGGCAAAGCGTAAGCCATTAGAGACCCTTTCTATCGATGATTTAGGTGTAAGTCTGAAGCAGCATCAAACAGTATTAAAAGTGACTCCACCTGCCGAGCGTAAGGCTGGAATTATGGTGGCTAGCGTTGCAGAACTGGCCGATAAGTTAAAGAATGAAGCGAAGGTGATCTAATGGCAATTTTAGTATTAGCAGAACATGATAATGCCAGCTTGAAGCTGGACACCGCCAAAGTTGTCGCTTGTGGTCAAGCCATTGGTGGCGATATCGATGTCTTGATTGCCGGTCATGAATGTGCCGCAGTGGTCGATGCCGCCAAGCAACTTGCAGGTGTCAGGCATGTTTTAGTCGCACAGTCGGCGCAATATGCTCACGGGTTTGCCGATAATGTGGCACAGCTTATCGTGGATCTTGCCGGTGATTATGAACACATTTTGGCTGCAGCTACTAGCCAAGGTAAAGACACATTACCACGAGTATCGGCGCTTTTAGATGTCGCTCAGTTATCTGAAGTGGTAGAAGTCGTTAGTGCCGATACCTTCGTCCGTCCAATATACGCAGGTAATGCATTAGCCACGGTTCAGAGCCATGATGCTAAGAAGGTATTAACCGTACGTTCAAGTGCGTTTGATGCGGTCGCTAATGATGGAGCTGCGGATGTTGTTGCCATAGATAAGGTATTCGATTCTGTGACTCAGTTTATTTCTCAGAGCCTATCAGAATCTGAGCGCCCCGAACTTGGCGCTGCATCTGTTGTGGTATCGGGTGGTCGTGGTCTGGGTAGCGGTGAGAATTTTGCTATCTTAGAAAAGCTTGCCGATAAGCTAGGTGGCGCACTCGGTGCTTCACGCGCTGCGGTCGATGCAGGTTTTGTGTCTAACGATCTTCAAGTGGGTCAAACTGGTAAGATTGTGGCACCTGACTTGTATATTGCCGTGGGTATCTCGGGGGCAATTCAGCATCTGGCTGGGATGAAAGACTCTAAAGTGATCGTCGCCATCAACAAGGATCCTGAAGCGCCTATTTTCCAGATTGCCGATTACGGCTTGGAAGCGGATCTGTTTGAAGCGGTTCCCGAGCTAACTGATTTGCTATAACTTATCGATTATATGCTGTGTAAATGTAAGTTTTAGGTGAAATCCCTTTTGATTTACACTAAATAAGCGTGATCTTAGTCACAGTGAGCGGCTTTGGGGTAGAATCCTCAAAGCCGCTTGTGTTTTTATTAACTTCACGTTTTCATGTTTTCCTGAGTTTAGTACCTCTGTTTGGTACTATCAGTTCGGCACATGATAAACGTCCTGAGAAGTAGAGGTGCATTAAAGATCAGTAGTGATAGTCAGGGTGATACCGCTTATCTATCATGAAAGGCTTTGATGCCGAAGTAGTAATACATATCACGGTTTACTGCTGGGGCTGTATCGAATAGGTACAGCACTGCCATAGTATTTCTTATCTGGATGATAAGAAAATTTATACCTTTTAACTAACGGTATTACTATGGAGCGCTACTGATAGGACAGGTGTTTTCAGATATCTTTAATATCCCACCAGTTCAGCAGCCTCCATTCGTACTTAAAACTAAGATTATAATTAAATGACAACTTTAAGTTACGCCGATTCGGCGCTCTCATTGCTGCCACCTGTGGTTGCGATTCTGATGGCGATTGTTACACGTCGTGTATTGCTCTCTTTAGGGCTGGGAATATTACTCGGCGCTATTTTGATAAACGATTTCTCTGTCATAGCATCTGGGCAATACTTAGGCGAGCAAGTTGCTGGCCTATTCTGGGATGATGGTGCTCTCAATGCCTGGAACATGTATCTGCTAGGCTTCCTGGTACTATTGGGGATGATCACCGCGCTTATTACGGTGAGCGGTGCGGCTAACGCTTTTGCCGATTGGGCAAGGGGTCACATAAAGTGTAAACGTGATGCCAAGTTGATGACCATGTTCTTAGGCTGCGTGATCTTTATCGACGATTACTTCAACAGCTTAGTCGTCGGCAGTGTCGCCAGACCTCTGACCGACAGATATTATATCTCTCGCAGCAAGCTCGCCTATATTTTGGATTCGACAGCTGCACCAATCTGCGTGATCTCTCCCGTGTCGAGTTGGGGGGCTTATATCATCGCCTTGATCGGCGGTATTCTCACCGCCCATGGTTTCACAGATTCAGGACATCTGAGCATCTTTATCCAGATGATCCCGATGAACTTCTATGCCATATTTGCACTGCTACTTTTGTTTTGTGTCGCCTTCATGGATCTCAATGTCGGCCCCATGCGTCAGCATGAGCTCAATGCGCAGAAGGGTAACTTATATGATGAGGCTAAAGGCTTACCCCCCGGAGCTAATTCAGATCTGCCTGAGGCCGATAACGGTAAGATTCTGGGATTATTTCTGCCCATTATCGTACTGGTTCTTGCGACCTTCTATTTCATGGTGAGCAGCGGCGGAGACGTCTTAGCAGCAGACGGAAAACCTTTCAGTATTCTTGGTGCATTTGAAAATACCGATGTAGCTTCGTCTTTGTTCTTCGGTGCCTTGGTCGGTTTTATTGCGACTCTGGCCTTAGTCTTGATACAAGGATTGGATAAGTCATACCTAACTAAAGGTCTGGTTGCTGGTGCTCGCTCTATGCTGCCAGCCATCTATATCTTGCTATTTGCCTGGACGATTGCCGGCGTGATTGGTCAATTAGAGACAGGTAAGTACATGGCGAGTCTGGCATCGGGTAATATTCCGTTTGCGTTGTTACCCGCCGTCTTATTCGTGCTTGCAGGACTGACGGCGTTCTCTACCGGCACCAGCTGGGGGACGTTTGGTATCATGCTACCTATTGCCGCGGACATGGCGATGGGTACTCATACCAATATGATGTTACCTATGCTTGCGGCAGTGCTCGCTGGTGCAGTATTTGGTGATCATTGTTCACCTATCTCAGATACGACGATCCTCTCCTCCACGGGAGCTAACTGTCATCATATCGATCATGTGGTCACTCAACTGCCCTATGCCTTAATCGTGGCGGGGATCAGCTTGGGCGGTTATATCGTGCTGGGATTCACCGAGTCTCTGATGGCTGGACTCGCTACCTGTAGCATCTTATTTGTGATTAGCGTCTTGGTTTTGAAGGTTAAATCTACTCAGTCTACCAGCTAGCCATGCTACCAATGTTGTTGCTAGCCTAAGGCAAGACTAGCAAGTGAAATACCGCTCATATGAGCGGTATTTTTTTGTCTAGAGTTTCGCAGTAATCCAGTCGCTGTTTATCAGAATTAGTGAGTATTGGCTTGAATAGCACTGGCACATGATTTTCGTTATAAAAATTGTTAAACTGTAGCCGAATTCACGTATAAGGAATATCAGTTTGGCACAGCTCTATTTTTATTATTCGGCGATGAATGCCGGTAAGTCTACTTCACTCTTGCAGTCTTCATATAACTATCGCGAACGTGGCATGAACACCTTAGTGATGACGGCCTCAATCGATGACAGATACGGTGTGGGTAAAGTGTCTTCACGCATTGGTATCGAAACCGCTGCGCAGGTATTTGGTAGTAGCGATGATATTGCCAAGATGATAACGACGGCTCATGAAGAGCAGAAACTGCATTGTATCCTTATCGATGAATCTCAGTTTTTGAGTAAAGAGCAGGTCAAACAGCTGACCTATATCGTCGACATATTGGATATACCTGTGCTCTGTTATGGCCTGAAAACAGACTTTCAGGGAGAGTTATTTACCGGTAGCCAATATCTACTGGCCTGGTCAGACAAACTGGTCGAGCTTAAAACAATCTGTCATTGTGGTCGCAAGGCGAACATGGTGGTGAGATTAGACGATGAGGGCAAGCCTATGCGTGAAGGTGAGCAGGTCGCCATAGGTGGCAACGAGAGCTATGAATCTGTTTGCCGCAAGCATTTCAGAGAGTTTTTGTGGGATTAGCATCAGCGTTTAGGTCCTAGTATCTAAGTATTAGGACCTCTCATTAATCCAACTTGGACAGTAACTGCCTTACCTCTTCCCGTGTGTTATCTATCTTGGCGATTATTTGTTTTACACTCGTTTCGTCATCTCCTATCGAATCCCAATCTTGCTGCCATTCTTGTTTTAGTTGTTGAGTCGCTTGCTGCAATTCCGGTTCTGTGATCATGCTCAAGTCTGCAATCAGGTTTACTTTAATCCAACCTTTTCGCGGGTTTCCGGCGATTTGATCTTTATCGTAATAGGCCGCGTAGATGATCCCTTCCAGCTCAGACAGTTGTAGCAAGAGCTCAAAGCTTGCCGAGCGCATTGTTGAGTTATATTCAGTGACCTCCATTCGCCAGACGTTGTAGCTAAATCCTACAAGCGCAAATACCATGCTAAAAATGGCGGTTATTTGGAAAATGTGTTCTTTACTCTTCGGAAATGTCGGCTGCATATTGTTAATTTCATTGCCTAGCTTATAAACAAAGATAGTGTAAAGCCCATAAAAATTTCATTTTATCTGCTGAACATATTTTATTTTTACTGAATGTTAATTGCTAAGTATTCGGTCTATAGCTATGAATTAACTGCAAGTGAGTTCATAGCTTGGACTGCCAGTAGTCGGTTTGCCTTCGGTGATTGTTTGGAGGCTTACACCAGTTGATATTATAGGGAGGATTTATTCAAATGAAATTTGGCATCAAGGCTTTTGGTTTAGCGGCTGTAGTTTTTACTATCTTGGGTTTAATAACCTTTGTTTTCATAAACTCGGATGTAAACTCATTAGAGTTCAGCGAGGATGTGAAACTGGCACCTAACTTCGCATTAGCCGATCCCCTAGGCAAGGTTCACCAATGGTCAGAATATAAGGGTAAGCCGACTATCATACACTTCTGGGCGACCTGGTGCCCTTATTGTAAGAAACTGCAGCCAGGATTGGAGAAGTTGCGTGTGGACTACAGTGATAGCGACTTGCAGATCTTAGGAATAAGTTTCAATGAAGATGAGGGAGCCGATCCTGCCCAGACGTTAATGGAGCGAGGTATTCAGTTCCCAACCTTAGTGAAAGGGGAGAGTGCCGCTAAAGCTTATGGTGTTCCCGGCACCCCGACGACGGTATTTATCAATCGCCGTGGAGAGGTTGTCTGGGTGACAAATATTTCAGATCCTAACAACCAGAAGTTGAAGCAAGCTGTTGATTATATTCTTAGCCACTAAGTGATAGATGCAGCCTAGAACTAGGCGCGAGTGGCTAATTAAAAACAATCATCAGTAACAGCACGGGTAAAATATTCAAATTTTGGCACTGGGGAGCGATATTCGACGTGGCATTTGAACTTACCACTTCGAATGTCTGCTAACTTGTCTGCAAATTTTTTGGGGATAATAGCAAAAGAGGAAAATGAACCTATTCCAAACACGAAATCATCATCAGATAATCCCATTACACTTTTATAGTTATCTTCTACTAGCGTATTTGAAGATGAGGTACCAGTAGCTTTTGGATAGCCGTTCGATACATACAGACGTGTATCTGATACATCTATGTAGAAGTAACCTACCTGTCGATCCCAATTTGGATTGTTGTTACATGTGCCATCGCAATCTTCTCTATCGGCAATGCCATCAAGTTGGGTTTTTGAGTGTACAAGTTGATTCATTGAGGCGATGGAACCAGCTATCCCTTCAAGATTGGCTTTCTGAGCGTCACTGCCTAGCGAAAGAAACTTAGGAGTAGCAATAACTGCGAGTATGCCTAAGATTATGATGACAACCACTAACTCGATTAAGGTAAAGCCAGTTTGATTTTTGTTTAAAGACACTTTATATATATCACTAACAAATTGTGCGCGGAATATACTTAGATTAAACTTTCTTATCAAGAATGTATCACTCAAATCGATAAATAAAACTGAACTATTTTAATATGTTGCTGGTTTTATTTATTGTGTGCGGGTTCTGTTTTTAACTTGTGTCGGTTGGATTTATTTTGTTGTTCTTAGGTTGGTTTGGCTGCTGGTTTCTAAGGCACTAGCTCAAGACAAGCAGCGTATTCTGGAGTCGTGTCGGCGATGCTCCCTGGCGATCCGGTCACCATATAGAAGTCTCTGTGGCTGCCACCGCCGATATCTGAGCTGCTCCAGTAATATTCGTTATCCACTCCCCAGCCTAGGGCATTACCCACATGAGCGCTGGCAAATTCAGGGTAACTGGCTTCTGCAGCATCATAAAACTGCTTCAAGCCGAAGGGGTTTGAGACATCAGTGTTACCCTCTACGGCGAGTGTCATTCCACGAGCGGTGCACAAAGCATCGGCATTGGGCCAAGTGTATAACCCCCAGAGTACATTGCTGCCAATTTCAGAGTCTTGACCATCATGAAGTGGCGATGCTGGTATTGCCGCATTAAGCAGGACCGACTCGATTATGCTAAGTGGTCGATGTAATCGTTTGGTGACCGTCGCTATGGTCAGCTCGATATAATCAACCGACGCTATGGCCCTGCTGGTTATCTGGTTGCTACCATCGAGTGTCATAGGCAGTCCGCCAGTGACACTCGTTACAGGATATTGGGATACTAAGTTACATATCTCTCCCTCCTCAACAGTGGTCACACAGACCTCCACATCGTAGCCTACCAGTCTGAATGCTGACTGAGTAATGGGTAAGCGGGATATAGTATAGCTGGTGTTGCTGGTGGATCTTACTGCATTGTCAGCCGGGTTGGTCGACTTCCAGGTGACGCCAGTTTCGCTATAGCCTTTCACATCTAAGGTTAAAGTTTGATTGAGTTTTAATTCACCGGTGAGCAAGATAGCCGCTATGTCTGTGGTGATGCAGGCTTGTGAACCTATTTTTGGTGTACCACTCACGGCGACAGCTGTAACACAAAAACTTAGGCTTTTACCGCCACTGTCTGCTAACGGTGTGTATGAGATGTTTTGGCTGACTTCTACATTATCCAGTTTCCAACTGAACAGACTAACCCCTTCAGCATCGCCATCAGAATCGATAAAGTCATAGCTAACAGTTAAAAAGGTACTGGGTTTGACGAAAGTATCCCAACTTAAGTTAGTTGTGCTTGGTGCGCTGCCTGCTTTTGGATTAATGTTAGCGGCAAGAGTACAAACCTGATCTCCAGTTGCATTCTGACCATAAGTTGCTAATGGAGTAACACAGAAACTAATATCTTTACCTTCATCAGCGACGACGAGTGTTACTGTTGAGCCTGTGGCGATTTCGGTGCCATCAACCTGCCAGCTTAGTAAGCTAGCTCCCTCGGGGCGGCTGTTAGCGTCATTATACAGGTAGCTGCCAGTGAGTAAGGTGCCTACCACGGGAGTTGGGCTGATTAACAAAATGGTTGCAGTCGGAGCGGTATAGGTCCCAGTGATATTTTGTGAGAAACACACCTGTAGCCCTTGTTTAGGGGAGCCAGTTTGCGCAATCGGGGTGACACACAATTGCAGAGTTTTCCCTTCGCTGTCTATGGGTAAAGTGAGGCTTAAGCCTGTGCCGCTAGCTAGGTTATCGATTAGCCATTGAGTCAGACTGCTGGCTTCAATATCACCATTGGCATCGCTATAGAGATAACTGGCTGTGACACTTTGCCCGGGTTGCAGTGGCGATGAGATGGTTAAGCCGCTTGCTTCAGGGGCGCTGCCTGCTTTGGGGAAAATGCTCGCTGGCGTCGAGCACACTTGCGTACCGGTGGCATTGATGCCATAGGCTGCCACAGGGGTAACACAAAACGTTAGGATTTTACCTTCATCGGTGGCGGCGAGAGTGAGTGTCTCTCCTGCTGAAACCTCAGTACCATCTAGCTTCCAGGTCAGTAAGCTAGCTCCCTCGGGGCGGCTGTTAGCGTCATTATACAGGTAGCTGCCAGTGAGTAAGGTACCTACCACCGGAGCTGGGCTGATTAACAAAATGGTTGCAGTCGGAGCGGTATAGGTCCCAGTGATATTTTGTGAGAAACACACCTGTAGCCCTTGTTTAGGGGAGCCAGTTTGCGCAATCGGGGTGACACACAATTGCAGAGTTTTCCCTTCGCTGTCTATGGGTAAAGTGAGGCTTAAGCCTGTGCCGCTAGCCAGGTTATCGATTCGCCATTGAGTCAGACTGCTGGCTTCAATATCACCATCGGCATCGCTATAGAAATAACTGGCTGTGACACTTTGCCCGGGTTGCAGTGGCGATGAGATAGCTAAGCTGCTAGCAACAGGAGCACTACCAGCTTTTGGATCTATGTTAGAGGGGGCTGAGCAGACTTGGAGCCCTATTGCATTCTGGCCATAAGTTGCTAATGGAGTAACACAGAAACTAATATCTTTACCTTCATCAGCGACGACGAGTGTTACTGTTGAGCCTGTGGCGACTTCGGTGCCATCTACTTCCCAGCTCAGTAAGCTATCTCCCTCGGGGCGGTTGTTAGCGTCATTATACAGGTAACTGCCATTGAGCAGGTTGCCTATCACGGGAGTCGGGCTGATCAGCAACTTGCTAGCTGTTGGGGGCGTATAACTACCAATGACAGTTTTAGTATCGCAAGCTTCTGCACCTATGTTTGGCTCACCAGTTAAAGACTTTGGCGTGACACAAAAGCTAAGTATTGCACCTTCTGAATTCACTGGAAGCAAATAATGCAGCCCTTGTGCGACTTCTGAGGAGTTTAAGCGCCAGATTAACTGGCTAGCAGCTTCGGCATCATCATCCGCATCCGTGTATAAGTATGACCCTTCAATCTTAGAACCTGGCTGCAATGGGGATATTATGAGGATATTTTCAGCAACAGGAACACTACCTGATGTTGGTAAAATAAGTTCTGCGATAGAACAAACTTGTGAGCCAGTGTTGTTGTTTCCGTAAGCTGCGATAGGGGTGACACAGAAGTGGAGCCATTGCCCCTCATGAAGTTTGCTCGGTGTAAACTGACTATCATGGTTTTGCAGTTGATTATCAAGATACCAACTTACTTTACTGCCACCTTCCGGGCGGTTAGCGGCATCATTAAACTGGTAATCTAGGGATAAAATGGTATCGACCTCAGCTTGAGGGGAGGTCGATAGCTGTGTGGCTGTTGGTGGCGAGAAGGTTTCATAACTTGGAAAGCCATCGTCGTCACCACCACAAGCTGTTAACAATGTGGCAGTGATCATCAGGCTTAAAAAGCGAAAGTTTACAGCTAGCAACTGTAAAGCTGAATCTAGATAACCCTTGTTAATTTGACTAAATATGGCCACTTTACCTTCCTCAAATGAGAACATAATGAGCAATGCTCATGCATTGCAAAGTGATCCATCACATCTAGTATGTTGTTATCAAACTGTTCGTATAAGATATACAAAATTTACTTGTATTGAAAGTTGTTACATGCCATTTGTTTGACGTATGTTGCGTAAAGATTAATTTTAGTCGATTTTTAAAATGAAAAAAGGCCAGTGATTTCTCACTGGCCTTTAATACTTGTATGTCTTGTCCTGGAATTAGCGAATAGCTATAGGCTCATCTCTGGTACATGCTCAGGAACAACTAACTTACCCGCCGTTTTCTCAACTATCTCTTCGACAGAGACACCCGGAGCACGCTCTAGCAGGTGGAAGGCACCATCTTTAATCTCCATAAAGGCCAGATCGGTCAGCACACGTTTGATGCAGCCAAAGCCAGTTAGCGGCAGTTCACACTTAGCGAGCAGTTTAGAGTTTCCGCGCTTGTCTGCATGCATCATGGTGACGATAATATTGTCAGCACCAGCGACCAAGTCCATAGCGCCGCCCATGCCCTTGATGAGCTTACCAGGGATCATCCAGGAGGCGATAGAGCCTTGCTCATCAACCTCGAAGGCACCGAGTACGGTAAGGTCTACATGACCGCCACGGATCATGGCAAAACTTTCAGCCGATGAGAAGAATGAAGCGCCGTCGACGGCGGTGACAGTTTGCTTACCTGCGTTGATAAGATCGGCATCTATGGTCTCTTCAGTGGGGAACTCTCCCATGCCAAGTAGGCCATTTTCCGACTGCAGCATTACATCTATTCCCTGTGGAATATAGTTAGCCACTAAGGTTGGAATACCTATGCCTAAATTAACGTAGAAGCCATCTTTTAGCTCTGCCGCTACACGTTGTGCGAGTTGATCTCTTGTTAATGCCATTATCTCTCCCTCCTGCTTATGCTTCAGCTGGCTTTACAGTACGTTGCTCGATGCGTTTCTCGAATGTGCCTTGGATGACACGATTAACGTAAATCCCCGGGGTGTGGATATGATCTGGGTCTAATTCGCCGGGTTGAACGATATGCTCGGCTTCGACTACGGTAATTTTACCGGCCGTTGCCATCATAGGGTTGAAGTTAGCGGCGGTTTTACGAAAGACCAAGTTACCCATGGTATCGGCTTTCCAGGCGCGAATTAAGGCAAAGTCTGCGGTGAGTGATGGCTCAAGTACGTAATGGCGCCCCTCTATCTCACGGGTTTCCTTGCCTTCAGCAATGGGGGTACCGTAACCCGTTGCGGTGAAGAAGGCGGGGATGCCTGCGCCGCCTGCACGTATTTTCTCGGCGAGTGTGCCCTGGGGGTCAAGATCACATTGAGCTCGCCGGATAACATCTGCTTCTCGAAAGTGGCGTTTTCACCGACATAGGAGGCTATCATGGTATCGATTTGGCGGCTCTTGAGCAGTAAGCCTAAGCCGAAATCATCGACTCCGGCGTTATTAGAGATGGCCGTCAATCCTGTTACGCCGATTTTGACCATATGTGAGATCAAGCCTTCGGGGATACCACAAAGGCCAAATCCGCCTACCATCACAGTCATGTCATTGGAAAGGCCCTTAAGGGCTTCTTCATAACTGTGTACGACTTTATTCAGTCCTGCCATTATTCTTATCTCCTTTGTAGAAGGGTCGAGTGTTAATTCTGTAGGTTCTAGGTTCGCGCTGCTTTTTACTCGCTGATGGCTCTTAACTGAGTAAGGCTTGGGCAACTTTAGAGCCTGTCTGTCTGCCAAGGGCCTGGCTTATCTTGTTACCTGCCTGGGCAAGTAAAGTGAGATCTATGCCTGTGTCTATTCCGAGTCCATGTAACATGTAGACTAGATCTTCGGTGGCTAAGTTACCCGATGCACCTTTGGCATAGGGACATCCACCGAGTCCAGCTACCGATGAGTCAACGACACTGACGCCGGTTTCAAGACAGGCCAGAATATTCGCCAGTGCTTGTCCATAGGTATCATGAAAGTGTAGTGCGAGTTTATCCACTGGCACGACTTGGCTGACTGCTTGCACCATTTTACGGGCATTATTTGGCGTGCCAACGCCTATGGTGTCACCGAGTGAGATCTCATAGCAGCCCATCTTGTAAAGGATTTCAGACACGCGAGCCACTTCATTCACGTCAATCTCACCTTCATAGGGGCAACCTAAGACGCAGGACACATAGCCTCGTACCCGAATGTTTTCGGCCTTAGCACGCTCCATCAGTGGCTTAAAACGCACAATGGACTCTTGGATTGAGCAGTTAATATTACGCTGAGAGAAACTCTCGGACGCCGCGCCAAAGATGGCAACTTCATCGGCTTTTGCGTCAAGCGCGAGTTCCAGACCTTTCAGGTTCGGGGTCAGCGCACTATAGGTCACATCCGCTTCACGCTTAATATTGCGTAATACTTCACCTGAATCGGCCATCTGTGGTACCCATTTGGGTGATACTAAGCTCGCCGCTTCGATGCGTTTAATGCCTGCTTTGGCTAAGTCTTGTATCAAGATTATCTTGTCCTGAGTACTGACTGTCTTTTCGTTTTGCAGGCCGTCGCGAGCGCCGACTTCAAATATGCTGACCTGTTTAGGGAACATTATTAGGCTCTCCGCTTATCAGTTGCATGTATTACATGAGTCATCTTCATGCTTTCCCTTCTACTTTCTCTTCAGTCTCAGCTGGCTCGACTTCTACTAATATGGTGCCATCAGTGACTAATTCGCCTGGCTCGAAGAAGAACGCATTAACTACGCCATCAAAGGGAGATTCAATTGTGTATTCCATCTTCATCGCTTCCATCACCATCAGCCCTTGACCCGCTGTTACGGCATCACCTTTGTTGACTAGGTGAGTCACGATAGTGCCATTCATCGGCGCCTTGAGCTTATCTTCGAGACACTCTTGCTCTTCAACAAGCTCAGTCTGAATCGCACGGTAATGATAGCTGGTGGCATTGATAAAGAGGGTGAAGTCTTCTTCAACCTGGCTGACCGGCACTTTCACTTTATGACCGGATGTCTTGATAGCTAGAGCCTTGTCATGCTCGTCTTTAACGGCAATCTCAGCGTGAAGCATTTCATCGATGAGCTCGCCCTTTAGCACGTAAGCCTTGTCATCGATTTGAACCTGATAGACAGACTGACCAGCAATCATCATTTCACTGACTTCTAAATGTTGAACTTGATGCTTATCGTCCAGCAGTGAGACCTGGTGGATACTGTTGCTATTGAGCCTAAATCCACTCACAGTACCCCAAGGAGAGTAAGGATCATGACTGTTCACCGCACATTCTTTAGCGGCGACTTTACAGGCGCAGAGTTGGTAGAGCGCCGCTAAGGCTAAGGAATTTTGTTCATCGTTCGACGCAGATAAGCTACGGCCGATAAGTTCATCGCCGTAGCGCTCGATAAAGTCGGTGCTGAAATTAGCATCGCTGAAGGCTTTATGCTCGGTGATGTTAGCCAGGAACTCGATATTGTGTTTCAAGCCACTGATCTGGTATGACTCCAGGGAGTGGACCATACGTTGTAATGCTCGTGGGCGAGTCTCGTCCCACACAATAAGCTTAGAGATCATAGGATCGTAGAAGTTACTGATCACATCGTTTTCACGAATGCCCGAGTCGATTCGTACAAACTTACTCTGCTCTGGTTCACGCAGGAAGTTAAGCTTTCCGCTGGCGGGCAGGAAGTCATTTTGCGGGTCTTCGGCGTAGATACGTACTTCGAATGAGTGACCATGAATACGCACTTCATCTTGTTTCAAGGGTAAGTGACTACCGCTGGCTATCATTAACTGCCATTTAACCAGATCTTGACCTGTGACCATCTCAGTTACCGGATGCTCAACCTGCAAACGAGTATTCATCTCCATAAAATAGAAGCTGTTATCGGTATCGAGTAGAAATTCTATGGTGCCTGCGCCGCGATAGTCGATGGCTTTGGCTGCCGCGACAGCTGCTTCACCCATCTCGACTCTGAGTTCGTCACTCAGGCCTGGGGCTGGGGCTTCTTCGACGACTTTTTGATGGCGACGCTGAATTGAACAGTCGCGATCTGACAAATAGATGCAGTTGCCATAGTTGTCGGCGAAGACTTGTACTTCTACATGACGAGGTTGGCGCAAGTAGCGCTCCATCAGGAGTTTGTCGTTACCGAAAGAGGAGCTGGCTTCACGTCTGGCAGAGTGAATGTTTTCCAATACTTCAGCACTAGTCTCGACGATACGCATGCCTTTACCGCCACCGCCATAGGTTGCCTTGATCAGTAAGGGGAAGCCCATCTTGTTGGCTTCCTTGACGAGCAGGGCATCATCTTGGGCATCACCATGATAACCAGGCACTAGCGGCACATTTGCCGCCCCCATGATATCTTTTGCGGCGCTCTTGCTGCCCATGGAGTCGATGGCATCGGCAGTAGGGCCGACGAAAATGATGCCTGCTTGCTCACATTTTCGTGCAAATTCGGCATTTTCTGAGAGGAAACCGTATCCCGGGTGTATGGCTTGTGCACCAGACTTCTTGGCGATATCTATGATCAGATCGGCTTTAAGATAAGAGTCTGCCGGCGCGCTGCCACCTAAGTAAAAGGATTCATCGGCTAATGCCACATGGCGGGCATTGACGTCGGCGTCGCTGTATAAAGCCACGGTGCGAACGCCCATAGCCTTGGCTGTTTTGATGATACGACAGGCGATTTCACCACGGTTAGCAATTAATAGTTTTTTTATTAAGGATTGGCTAAACATTATTTGGCTCCTTGCGCACTGATATTTTTTGAATCGATTTGAGTGCTGCTCCAGCTTGGCTTGCGCTTGTCGAAGAAGGCATTTAAGCCTTCCTGACCTTCATTTGATACCCGAATTTTTGCGATTCGTTCACTGGTATGCTCTAGAGTCGCGTCATCGATAACGCCATCTTCGAGGCGAGACAGCAAGGTTTTCACCCATGTCATGCCTTGTGGGCTGTTAGCGAGCAGGGCTTGGATAATCGGCTCGGCGGCGGCCTCTAGATCGTCATTAATCTCGTGAATGACTTGTAGACCCAGTGCCTTTTCGGCAGTAAATCGTTCGGCAGTCAACATGTAGCGACGCGAGGCACGTTGACCCATGGCGCGTACCACATAAGGGCTGATAACCGCCGGGATGAGTCCGAGTTTGACTTCACTTAAGCAAAAACTGGCTCGCTCATTGGCAATGGCGATATCACAACAACAGATAAGCCCTAATGCGCCACCAAATGCTGCCCCCTGGACTAAGGCAATTGTGGGTTTGGGGAATTTATCTAAGGTCGACATCAACTTGGCAAGCTCATTGGCATCACACAAGTTTTGCTCGAAATCCATCTTGGCCTGCTTACGCATCCAATTGAGATCGGCGCCTGCACTGAAGTTTTTGCCATTGGCTTTCAGCACCAGTACCTGACATTCGCTATTGCTAGCAAAATGTTCGAGGGTCTGGATCATTTCGCCGATCATCACCTCATCGAAGGCATTATGCTTATCGGCTCGGTTGAGGATCATCTGTCCCACGCCATTAGTTAGTTGGCATGAAACGTATTTAAAATCTTCTATCAATTGTGTCGTCATGGTTCAGCACTCACAGCTTAGTCAATACAGGCTTGTCGGTCAGTATGGCCAAGGCCATTACATACGGAACACACCAAATTTAGTCTCTTCTATCGGCGCATTGAGCGCAGCAGATAAAGCTAAACCCACCACATCCCGGGTTTGTGCCGGATCGATAATGCCGTCATCCCACAAGCGGGCACTGGCATGGTAGGGGTGACCCTCTTTGTCGTATTGCTCGACGATAGGCGCACGGAACTTTTGCTCTTCATCATCTGACCATTCGACACCCTTACGGGCTAAACCATCACGTTTCACCGTGGCTAACACGCCGGCAGCCTGCTCGCCGCCCATCACAGAAATGCGTGCATTGGGCCACATCCACATCATGGTAGGTTCAAATGCGCGGCCACACATGCCATAGTTACCCGCGCCATAACTGCCACCTATGATGACGGTAAATTTAGGCACATTGGCACAAGACACTGCGGTGACCATCTTGGCACCATGCTTAGCTATGCCTTCATGCTCGTATTTTTTACCCACCATGAAGCCGGTAATATTTTGCAGGAACAAGAGAGGGATCTTGCGCTGACAACAGAGCTCGATAAAGTGGGCGCCTTTCTGGGCCGACTCAGAGAAAAGTATGCCGTTGTTGGCAACGATACCTATGGGATAGCCGTGAATACGGGCGAAACCACAGACTAAGGTGTTGCCGTAGTTGGCCTTAAATTCATCAAAATCTGAGTCATCGACCACACGGGCAATCACTTCCCTGACATCATATGGCTTCTTAAGATCTGTGCCGACTATGCCGTAGAGCTCATTGATATCGAACTTAGGCGGTTTTACCGGACTGAGCTGGGCTGCAATTGTCTTTTGATGATTTAAACGAGTCACAGCTTTACGTGCCAGCTCTAATGCATGGTCATCGTTTTGCGCCAAATGATCGGCAACCCCAGAGATCTTAGTGTGCACCTCGGCGCCGCCGAGCTCTTCAGCCGTGACCTCTTCACCGGTTGCCGCCTTTACCAGAGGTGGTCCAGCGAGGAAGATGGTGCCTTGCTCTTTGACGATAATGGACTCATCCGCCATGGCAGGCACATAGGCGCCACCTGCGGTACATAGGCCCATGACCACGGCAATTTGAGGAATGCCTTTGGCTGACATTTGTGCCTGGTTGTAGAAGATGCGGCCGAAATGGTCTCTGTCGGGGAAGACCTCATCTTGGCGGGGCAGGTAGGCTCCGCCTGAATCGACCAGATAGATACAAGGCAGATGACAGCGACTGGCAATCTCCTGCGCTCGTAAGTGTTTCTTAACAGTGACAGGATAGTAAGTGCCGCCCTTAACCGTGGCATCGTTGGCGATGATCATACATTCGACACCGCTAACACGACCTATTCCGGCAATAACGCCGGCAGCTGGGATGACATCTTCATATAACTCATAGGCAGCGAACTGAGAGAGCTCAAGAAACGGCGAGCCGGGATCGAGTAGCTTCTCGACCCTTTGTCTGGGTAACATCTTACCGCGGGATAGATGGCGCTGACGAGCAACCTCGCCGCCGCCCTGTTCAATCTGTTGCAGCTTGAGTTTAAGATCTTCAACAAGGGCTGCCATGTCTTCATGTTTTGCCTTGAATTCATCGCTGCGGGAATTTATACGACTGCTAAGTTGCGTCACGGTTTCAATCCTTTTGAGCAAAACTGAGGTCAAATGACGATGCCAAATGAACATTGGCATCGTCTCTGTGTGTGGCGGAGCTACTTAGATTCGTTGAACAGCTCTCGGCCGATTAACATACGGCGGATCTCCGAGGTACCGGCGCCAATTTCATAGAGCTTGGCATCACGCAGGAGTCGGCCCGTAGCATATTCGTTGACGTAACCGTTACCGCCCAGTAACTGAATCGCATCCAGTGCCATCTTAGTGGCGAGCTCGGCGGAGTAGAGAATGGCACCGGCGGCATCTTTACGTGTGGTTTCGCCTCGGTCACAAGACTTGGCCACATTGTAGACATAAGACTTAGCTGCGTTCATGCCGGTATACATGTCGGCAAGCTTGCCCTGTACCAACTGGAATTGTCCGATGGACTTACCAAATTGCTCACGCTCATGAATGTAAGGAATGACGATATCCATACAGGCGTTCATAATTCCCAGGGGGCCACCGGATAGCACCACACGTTCGTAATCCAGGCCGCTCATCAATACTTTAATGCCGTTGTTCAGGCCACCGAGTATATTTTCTGCCGGCACTTCGCAATCTTGGAAAACCAGTTCACAGGTGTTAGAGCCACGCATGCCTAGTTTGTCGAGTTTCTGCGCCGTGCTAAAACCCTTAGAGTCACGATCGACGATAAATGCCGTGATGCCATGGGCACCCTTGTCCAGATCTGTCTTAGCATAGATGACATAGGTTTGAGCGTCGGGACCGTTAGTGATCCACATCTTGTTGCCGTTTAAGATGTATCTGTCGCCCTCTTTGCGAGCGTGCAGCTTCATGGATACTACATCTGAGCCTGCATTAGGCTCACTCATGGCGAGGGCACCTATGTGCTCACCTGTGACTAATTTAGGCAGATACTTGGCTTTTTGCTCGGCATTACCGTTGCGGTTAATTTGGTTAACGCACAAGTTAGAGTGGGCGCCGTAGCTCAGACCAATCGAGGCAGATGCGCGGGAAATTTCTTCCATGGCAACCACGTGGGCCAGATAGCCCATTTCGGCGCCGCCATATTCTTCAGATACAGTCACACCCAGCAGACCCATATCACCCAGCACTGGCCAGAGATCATTAGGAAATGCGTTGTCTGCATCTGTCTTTGCTGCGATGGGGGCAATTTCATTGGCGGCAAAGTTCTGTACTGCATCACGCAGCATGTCGACATCTTCGCCTAGGCCGAAATTAAGAGATGAGTAGAGTTGAGTCATTGCTTGTGTCCTGTCAATTTCTTAAATCTTTAATGAGTAGATTTTTATTATTGTTTGTATTCTGCTTAGTAACTTTAGTTGGTCACTAATCTTTATAACTTGGGTTTGTCATTGCTGGTGTTTATTTTTCTTGGAGTGCCAGTGCCGTCCTACATTGCTGCTCGGCAGAATTTAGCTCCATCAAGACGACCTTGATGTCATCCATCTGCTGCTGTAGAGACGATTTCTTGTCTTCGACGAGATCTAACATGGTTTGAAGTTGTGAGCTGCTGTTCTTATCGGCATCGTAGAGTTCGAATAGACGGCGAGTCTCAGCGAGTGAAAAGCCCAGACGTTTTCCTCTGAGGATCAGTTTAAGACGCACCCTATCTTTTAGCCCATAGATGCGAGTTTGCCCACGACGCTTAGGCTTAAGTAAGCCCTGATCTTCATAGAAACGGATACTACGCGTCGTAATATCAAACTCTTTCGAAAGATCACTAATAGAGTAAGTTGTCTGGGGGCTCTGATTTTCACTCATAAAAAACACCATAATATTTAACTTTTCCAGAACGATATATGAAGTTTACGTAAAGGTAAAGGTAATGGCCATTTTGAACATTGAATTTTTAATCTCAATTGCGCGGGTGAGCGTCAAGCAAATGTGCCACTTAACTAGAGAGGCTAGGCTTGAGGTGCGAGTCCCTAAGCGCATGGAGTCTACATCTAGGACTAGGTACTCGTTGATTTACAGCTTAAAGCTTATCCCAAGGTCTAATGGGAATCGGTGCAGCTGCCAGCATAATGGAATTTGGTTTGGCTGTTTTATATACAGAGTATCGGTAAGAGATGTGTATAGAAATCGGCTAAGGATTCAAGGTAAGAATATTAATATATCAGCGATTCATACCGATCAGTATTAGGGGAGAGCAATGGAGATGTCGGAACGTACGTCAGGTAGCGAAATGTTACCTAAAGAAGCAGTAGAGTCGCAAGCTAATCAAGACCTTCATCGAGCCTTACATGCCAGATCTCTCGCTGAGCCAGAGTCTTTCTGGGGCGATGCGGCAAAGGCTGTCCATTGGGATAAGCCTTGGGATAAGGTGCTCGATGAGAGCCATGCGCCGCTTTACTCTTGGTTTTCTGGAGCCCAGTGCAATACCTGTTACAACGCTGTCGACCGTCATGTGGAGCAAGGCCGGGGCATGCAGGTCGCTATTCAGTATGTCAGCCCTGTGACGGATACAGAGTATGGCATTACTTATGATGAGTTGTTGGCTCAAGTGAGTCGTCTTGCTGGCTATATGCATGCAAATGGTGTTAAAAAGGGCGATAGGGTGATCATCTATATGCCCATGATCCCGGAGACGGCTTATGCCATGTTGGCCTGTGCTCGTTTAGGCGCTATCCACTCTGTGGTCTTCGGTGGATTTGCGGCCAGTGAGTTGGCTGCTCGTATCGATGATGCTAAACCTAAGCTCATTTTATCCGCATCATGTGGCGTCGAGCCATCCGGCGTGGTGCCCTATAAGCCTTTGCTCGATACCGCTATTGCTCAGTCTCAGCATAAGGTCGAGCAATGTATCATTTTAAATCGCAGCCAATATAGCGCCGAGCTCGTTGAGGGACGGGATAGCGATTGGCAGACTGCGGTAGCTTCTGCTGACGCCATAGCTTGTCAGACTGTCGCCGCTACCGATCCTCTCTATGTGCTCTATACGTCGGGAACCACGGGTCAGCCTAAAGGCGTGGTGCGTGATAACGGCGGTCATAGCGTCGCACTCATGTGGTCGATGCAACATATCTATGATATTGCTCCCGGCGATACCTTCTGGGCCGCATCGGATGTCGGTTGGGTCGTGGGGCACTCCTACATTGTCTATGGTCCCTTGCTGATGGGCGCCACCACACTCCTGTTCGAAGGCAAACCTATTGGTACGCCGGATCCCGGCATATTTTGGCGCACAATTGAAAAGTACAAGGTGAAAAGTTTCTTTACCGCTCCGACCGCCATACGCGCCATAAAACGTGACGATCCAGATGGTGACTTCTTAAGGGACGTCGACCTGTCTTGCTTAAAAAACCTGTTTCTGGCGGGAGAGCGCTGCGATCCCGATACCTTACACTGGGCCGAAGCGCGGCTGAAAAAACCAGTGATCGATCACTGGTGGCAGACTGAAACCGGCTGGCCCGTAGCGGCTAACTTGATGGGGACTGCGCCGGTTCAAGTAAAACCTGGCTCACCGGCACTGGCTGTGCCAGGCTTTAGGGTCGAAGTGCTCGATGAGCAGGGGGAAATAGTGCCTGCAGGCCAATCGGGAAATGTGGTGATCAAGTTACCTCTGCCACCCGGGGCTCTTACCACGCTTTGGCACAATGAAGCCCGATATCTCGACAGCTATTTATCCATGTATCCTGGCTACTACCTTACCGGAGATGCAGGCTATATGGATGAAGACGCTTATCTCTATATCATGAGTCGCATCGATGACATCATCAATGTCGCCGGTCATAGACTCTCTACCGGGCGTTTCGAAGAGGTCTTGTGTCAACATGAGGCGGTTGCCGAAGTTGCCGTCATCGGCGTCGAGGATAAATTAAAGGGCCAGTTGCCTCTGGGTTTAGTAGTATTAAAGAAGGGCGTAAACTTAAGTGATGAGGACTTGCATCGAGAGTTAATAGCCTTGGTGAGAGCGCAGATCGGTCCGGTGGCTTCTTTTCGTCTGGTCAGTGTCATTCAAAAACTGCCTAAGACGCGCTCGGGCAAAGTACTGCGAGGGACCATGAGGAAAATAGCCGATAACCAGAGTTATAAGATGCCGGCGACTATCGAAGATCCCCACACTTTAGACCTGGTTCGCAATACGCTTACACGCATGGGCTATGCGGACTCCCTAGTGTGATCTGCTTAAGCGTGAGCCTGCTAATCTGAGGGGAAATCCTACAATGCTAACGTGTTTAGCATTGTAGGTTTTTTTGATAAACATGAAACTAATTCGCCATTCAAGCGTAAAGCCTAGTAATTAACTTACCAAAGTCTGTATAATCTCCGCCAAAATATAACCTATCGTCTATGCTCCTTAGATGAGCAGCCTCTTATAAAAGAGGGGCTAATATTCTTGCCTTTCCTCTGGACTGGAATGAGTTTTAGTCAATAACAAGATAGGGTAAATTATCTCTGTGACCTGCGGAATATAATCAATGCAAAACCACACCAAATTACATGATATCGGCGTTATTGGACTGGGTGTTATGGGCAAGAATCTTGCACTTAATATTGCCGATAACCAATACAGCGTCGCTGCGTTTGACCTAGATTCAGACAAGGTGCAAGGTGTTGTGCAACAAGAGAAATCTGAGCACGCCGCCAGCAAGCAAGCCCAAGTACCTTTGCGTATCAATGGCTGTAATAATCTTTCTGAAATGTTATCTAGCCTCGAAAAACCGCGTATCTTGGTGCTTTCAGTGCCAGCGGGGGCCCCTGTAGATGGTGTGTGTAATGCACTCATCGACGCGGGTATCGAGTCTGATGATATCGTTATCGATACGGGTAATAGCTTGTGGACCGACACTGTCGAGCGCGAAGCGCGTTACTCGAAGAAATTTGTCTTCTTCAGCTGCGCCGTATCCGGCGGTGAGATGGGCGCGCGTTTCGGCCCATCATTGATGCCAAGCGGTGACATCAAGGCCTGGGATAGAATTAAACCTATCTGGGAAGCGATTGCGGCTAAAGTGGATGCCGAAACCGGCTTGCCCATAGAGCGTCAGGAGCCGGGAAACCCGGTCACTGAAGGCGAGCCATGTACCACCTATATTGGCCCGGCAGGTTCTGGTCATTATGTGAAGATGGTTCATAACGGCATCGAATATGCTGACATGCAGCTTATCTGTGAAGCCTATCAGTTACTCAGTGATGGCTTTGCCATGACGACGACTGAGATTGCGGATCTGTTTGATAAATGGAACCAAGGCAGCCTGAATAGCTACTTGATGGAGATCAGCGCGGAAGTCTTGAGACAGGCCGATCCTATTACTGGTAAGCCTCTGGTTTCGATGATCCTCGATAAGGCAGGGCAGAAGGGCACAGGACTCTGGACTGCGGTTAGCAGCTTGCAGATAGGTTGCCCCGCCCCAACGATTGCCGAAGCCGTCTATGCCCGCGCCGTCAGTACCCAAAAAGAGCAGAGACAGACATTGAGTCATCTGCTAAAAGGTCCAGCGGCTGAAAAGCCAACCGCTGATGAGCGTGATGCTTTTATTGACCAGCTTGAAAATGCCCTCTATTGCGCCAAGATTGCCTGTTATGCACAAGGCTTCCAGCTGATGGCCATGGCGGCGAAAGACAGAGGTTGGACGTTAAATTTCGCCGAAATTGCTAAAATCTGGCGTGCTGGCTGTATTATCAGAGCCAGGTTCCTGCAATCTATCACTCAAGCCTATCAAGCTGCAGCGAATGATGGCATTGAGTTGGACAACTTGTTGATGGCCGATGATTTCAGCATTGCCCTGTCTGAGAAACAACTGGATTGGCGTAAGGCTGTATCGGCGGCGGTACTAAAAGGTATTCCTGTGCCTTGTATCAGTTCGGCTCTGGCCTATTACGACAGTTATCGCTGTGAAACCTTGCCAGCTAGCCTGTTACAGGGACAGAGAGACTTCTTCGGTGCCCACACGTTTGAGCGCACCGATAAGCCTGCGGGTGAGAAGTATCACCTCAACTGGAGCCATGCTGCCAGAGACTTGATTAAGGTCTGACTCTTGGTATCTCCTTGCTAATTATTGCAAAGCGTAAAAAAGGCTTCCATGGGAAGCCTTTTTTGTGCGTGTTAGCTCATAGCAATGACGATTAAAAATCTGCCTCCACGCTAAAACTCATAGCTTCACGTGTTGTAGGATGATTGAGTTCCAATAACTCGGCATGGAGATGTAATCGCTGGCTCTTCTTGCCATACAGATCGTCACCGACGATTGGCATGTTAAGGCCTTGGGGGTGAGCGCTATGAACCCTAAGTTGATGGGTGCGCCCCGTTTTGGGATATAGGTGCACTTTAGTGCGTCCATCGCGCCGAGAAATGACCTGCCATTTGGTTTCTGCTGGCTTACCATGTTCGAAGCATACCAGTTGCCTGGGTCTATCATCGAAATCGCCGCGAAGCGGTAAACTGATGATACCATCATCTTGGGTTAATTCACCGGTTAGCAGGGCGACATAACGCTTCTTAACGGTGCGAGTGATAAATTGCTTCTGCAAGCTCTTATTGGCCGCCTTGTTGAGGGCTATTACCATCAAGCCTGAGGTGGACATGTCGAGTCTGTGGACGATAAGTGGGCCCGTAGCCTCAGGATAAAGCAGTTTAATTCGTGAATATACAGAATCATCTATGTTTCGACCCGGAACAGACAAGAATTCTGCGGGCTTGTTGACCACTAACATGTCTCTATCTTGATAGATAATTTCGAGCTGTTTACCCTCGGCAGGATTGGTCAGTAGCGGGTTTTCATCGGTAGCTAGACCCTCAAGCATATGCCCCAAGATTGGCTGACATTTTCCCTGACAAGCCCCATAGTAGTTCTTATGTTGTCTTATTTCCGATTTTGGGGCGACTCCCCACCAAAACTCGGCCATGGCGAGTGGGGTCATTCCATGTTTAAAGGCGTAATGTAACAGTTTAGGCGCGGCGCACTCGCCTGAGCCTGCTGGTGGGACCTTATGTATGGTGCCTTTAAAGATATCACCTAAGCTTCTCTGCTTACCCTCTATGTTTAAAAATCCATACTCATCAAACAGACGTTGTTGCAGGGCGGCGGACATGGTTTTACGTTGAAGCTTTAAGGCCGACAGGCGTTTATTCACTTGGCCATGGGCTAGCTTAGCGGCAGCCAGTCGTTCATCCCAATAGACGTTTAGCTCCTTTAAGCGGTTCTTATCTTGCACGCTCTCTCTACTCATCTGAATACCGAGTAGTTTGAGGGCGTCTTCATCGAGGGATTCACCCGCCAAACGCTGCGCCTTTCTCTGTTTACGATTCTCAATCATAGATGCACGATGGGTGGCTATCTGCGTTTCAGCGAGTTGAGTTTCATCGGCTAACATAGATTGCAAATGCGCCAGTTCTGGATCGCGTTTACGTTCTGTGATCTCAGCGTTTATCAGGTTTATCTTGTCTTGCTCGGGAATAAAGAAGCCGTCTTTAGCCAACATATCAAATACTGGAGGGACGAAGTGTGGCAGCAGGTTTTGATCCGCTACCTTGCCGGAAAAAGCCGACAGGTAACCTAGCTCACCTTGCTGATTTTTCACCAACAGCACACCGAACATCTTGCCTAAGCTATCAGTATTGTCGCTTTCCAGACCAAAGTTATGTTGCCAATCAGTCTGGTTTTCTAGGTGTTGCTGCAACTCGCTTGCGGCCAACAGACACAGAGGATGAGGCTCATAATAAAACGGAAAGGTAAAACGCTGCGGAAGAGTAAATTCTGAGATTGACGCTTTAAATGAGGTAAAACAATGTTCTGGGGAATGCATTTGCTTGTCTATTGTCATGAAGGTTTAGCCGTGAAGCGCAAACTTGCTTCATCATATCTGGTGAGGAAGTCAGTGCGATAAAGCGGACGATCAATAAGGGTGAAAAATACGGAGGGATTTTAACCTTAAGATGACCAGAGGTCATTAAAGAAAAGCAGATTATTCTATTTAGTTGCATTCGGAAGTGGAAAGCTGAGGGAGTTCAATCAGCAGTTAAAGATTTTATATATTCGTAATCATCATACTTTTAAATCCCTTACTTCATATTCCCACCAGAAAACCTGGGCCATTTATTGCCCGCAGGGCAAGATCTTGCTCAAGTCTGGGCCATATCTTGCCCAACTCAACATCCCCCATTTTTCTGAGTTCTGTAAATTCATCGGGTTATGCAATTGGCATGGTGTTTGCTTTATTAGCGGTTGGCCACAACGTGCTCTCATTAATTTATTGTAAATAAAGGAATAACCAATGCCAACTCCATGTTATATCTCCATCAAAGGACAGACCCAGGGACACATTACAGCAGGTGCTTTCACTGCCGATTCCGTCGGTGACATTTTTGTCGAAGGTCATGAAGATGAGATGCTGGTTCAGCAATTTGACCATGTTGTCACTGTGCCTACAGACCCACAATCAGGACAGCCTTCTGGTCAGCGTATCCACAAGCCCTTTAAGTTCACTGTGGCACTCAATAAAGCCGTTCCTTTGATGTACAACTCGCTGGCGTCAGGTGAGAAAATCTCAGAAGTGGAGCTCAAGTGGTACCGCACCTCAGTTGAGGGTAAGCAGGAACATTTCTTCAGCACCAAGCTTGAAGGCGCCACCATTATCGACATTCAATGTCATATGCCTCATTGCCAGGACAGCAGTAAAGCAGATTTTACCCAGCTACTCACAGTGTCTATGGCTTATCGCAAGATTGATTGGGATCACGTCACTGCCGGTACCTCTGGTGCTGATGACTGGCGTAAGCCAATTGAAGCATAAGATTTAACTTCAACCCAGATTTGCCCTCAGGGTCGGTACCCTGAGCCTGAGGGCAGATATGTTCAGCGTTGTTTTTGACTCCTTTCAAATGGCGCTGAACACCCCGTCGAGTTGCGCTCTCTGCATTATAGTTTGCTGCTCGACACGCTCCCCTTCTTTTGTTGGTCCTTTGGAAGGGGATCACCCCTTAAATTGCATTAGGATGTTGCGATGATTGCTGTTGGAAATGGATTGCGTTACCACTTTAGCGCCGAAGGCGTGAGTGATGACAGCTTTGAGGTGTTAGCGTTTGATTTTAAAGAGGGGTTATCCTCACCCTTTGAGGTCAAGCTCACCTTGCTGAGCCGACTGGATGATTTGACGCCTGAGTCGATTGTCGACCAGACGGGGTTGCTTACTTGGTATCAAAGCGGTGAGCTGCAACGTCAGGTGCACGGCATTGTCAGTCAGTTCAGTAAAGCTGACACGGGAAATCATCATACCCAATACCACATCACCTTAGTGCCTGCACTATCAAGATTAAAGCTCAGGCAAAATAGTCGCATATTCCAGCAAAAAAGCGTGCTCAGTATCATAGCCACGCTCCTCACCGAAATGGGGATTAAGGATTATGCGTTCAGTTGTGATGCCAGATTAGAGTCGCAGGTGCGTGAGTATTGTGTCCAGTATCGGGAAAGTGATTTCGACTTTATCTCCCGCTTAGCAGCAGAAGTAGGCTTGTTTTATTACTTTCAGCACAGCGAGAAGATCCACACGCTGGTGTTTAGCGACAGTACCACTAAGCAGCCTCATTTAGACGCGCCATTCCCCTACAACGCGGTCAATGGCGGCGCTGCAGAAGTGCCATTCGTTAGTTCATTTAGCTACCAGCATCAAATCAAGCCTGCCAGCGTGACGCTCAAAGACAATAGCTTCAAGAAGCCCCAATACAGCTTCCTGCAAACCAATACGGGAAAACCGCTGGATTTTCAACGTCTCGATTACGAACACTTCGATTACCCCGGGCGTTATAAAGACGATGAGAGTGGTATACCGTTCACGCAAGTTCGGCAAGAATACCTGCGCCGAGATGCGCAGCTCGCGACCGGTAAAAGCAACCTCATGCAGGCCGTCAGTGGCAGTAAGTTTGACCTGATGGAGCATGGTGATGTGGCGTTGAACCGTGACTGGCTCATGGTGACGGTTACACATAAAGGTGAACAAGGCGCGGCGGCGGAAGAAGCTAATACTCAAGCTGTCACCACCTATGGCAACACATTTACCGCCATCCCCGGCAATGCGCCCTGGCAAGCAGAGCCTAATGCAAAACCTTTGGTCACCGGTCCCCAGGGGGCGACAGTGGTCGGCCCCAAAGATGAAGAGATTTTTTGTGATGAGTTTGGCCGTGTAAAAGTACAATTTCCCTGGGACCGTTATGGCGTTAGTGATGATAAGTCCAGCTGTTGGGTACGTGTCAGTCAAGGCTGGGCCGGTGGTCAATATGGCATGATGGCTATTCCCCGGATTGGTCATGAAGTGATTGTCAGTTTTTTAGAGGGCGACCCAGACCAACCCATTATTACAGGTCGTACTTTTCACAGTGCCAATCAGGTGCCTTATCCGCTGCCTGCTAACAAAACCCGTACCGTACTGAAGACTCAAACCCATAAGGGGGAAGGCAGCAACGAGTTACGTTTTGAAGATGAGGCTGACAAGGAAGAGATATACCTTCATGCCCAGAAGGACATGAATACCTTAGTTGAAAACGACCAGAGTACAAACATCAAACACGATGCCCATCTGGACATTGAAAATGAACGCTTTACCCGCATCAAGGCTAATGACCACCTTACCGTCGAGGGAGAGAGACGCACTGTGGTCAAGCAAGATGTCAGCCTCAATATCGACGGTAGCCAACAACAGAAAGTAGGCAAAAAATCTATATTGGAAGCCGGCACTGAAGTGCATCTTAAGGCGGGCACTAAAATTGTCATCGAGGCTGGTGCAGAGTTGACGCTAAAAGTAGGTGGCAGCTTCCTTAAGGTAGATCCTGCTGGTGTGCACTTGGTGGGGCCTGCCGTCAATCTAAACTCTGGCGGTAGTGCAGGCTCTGGCAGTGGTTATGCGGGGCAATTAGCTGCACTGCCGGGGTATGTTGATGCTGTAATATTACCAGAGAGTGATGAGTTGACGTTGGCTGCTGCCAGCATGGAAAGCGTCACGGTACTGGATTACCCGGCGATATTGCAAAAGGGGGCGTTAGTCACCGAGCTTTGCCACTGCAATGGAGAGCAAACATGCAGCATACACTCGACTTAGTTCAGGCTGACATCACGCAGAGCGCGGCCCGTATCGACAGTGCACAATACGCCATTATAGAGCCACTATTGTGTCCGGATATTACCCAATGGTTGTATGAGGAGGGCACTTCAGCAAGGTCTATTCCCCTGTTTTCTGATACGCCTTACCAATCACTGGCCGAAGAAGGGCCGCTATTGATTGAGCTTGCTGAGCGGACGCAGCTCATAAGCCGGATTAAATCCGCTAGCCAGCGGTTCTCTATTGGCTGTTTTATTCAATCAGGCCTGAGTTTTGAAGCGCTAGCTGACTTGCTGGCTGAATGCCTGACCATTAATAGCGGCCAAAACCTTGCCCTGTTCAGATTTTATGAACCCAGAATGCTGCTGCCTTTGATGATGGTGATGAGCACGACAGATAAACAACATTTTTTCCAAGGTATCAACTCATTCATCTGGTTTGACAAGCAATGGTTATCCGCTTCTGTGGCCAATGCCTCCTCACCCTCTCAACACTCAGATGTTATCCGCTGGACAATGACTGCCCAACAGGGTGAGGCAATGCAGCAAGTGTTAACCCAGTGGCAGCAAAGTACTGCCCATTCACCTTCTGTACATTCAGGATAACGGAACCACTCATTATGACTACCACCTATACCGTTAAACAGGGCGATACCCTATTAGGCATCGCCATTGAGCAAAATATTGCCTTTCCTGAGCTGTTAGCGTTAAACCCGCAATATCAATTAAACCCAGACGTCATTTATCCTGGCGAGCTCGTAACACTGCCGAGCACCTTTGAGCCGGCGGAGCCTGAGCTGACCATTGAACCGGTTGAGCCAGTGCGTCCTGTAGAGCCTGGTTGTGTAATGGGCAAACCTGCTTGTAAGGGGATGGATGCTTGCGATGTATTATTTCTAACCGGTGGTGAGCCTGATGGTTATTACGTCCTTGATGAGCATGCCCAGACCTTGCTCAAGCAAGAAATTTCCACTATGGACAAGCTCATTGAAGATTACCGAGCAGTATTAGATAAAGCGCCCGATAACAAAGAAGCCAGCGAAGCCGATGTTGAACAACATCTGAGCCGAAAACAGGCTTGGGTCGCTAAAGCGGTGCACGCCGGGGCCATTGGTGTTGAGTCAAGTAAGGGGGCAACCCAGTCTTCAGCTATTCAGCCACAAAATAAACAGTACCTGGTGGCAAAAATTACCGAGTTACGTCGTACGCGTCAGTTGCTTGCTGATTATGTGCCCTTTTTCTCAGAGTCATCGATGGCAACGCTGCGGAGCCGGCGACTCAAGAGTATCGATACAGAGATAGAAAAACTCATCGCGCAAGTGCCCAGTAAACCTTCACCTGAAAGCTCAGCTAAGCAAGGCGTTAACTTCGATAACCTCGGTAACGTGAGTGGACAGCTCAGTTCCCGCCCTAGCCAGAGAGGCATCATCGAAATCATGTTGGTGAGTGAAAATCGATTGGTGTATATCCGCGCGGAGTTTCTTGAGCGTGAAAGACGATTTTGGCGAACAAATCCGACTCAGACCCGATTACGTCAGTTGATAGCTAATCGTGATGTAGCTGGCATACAGCAGGCGATGTTTGAGGATATACGTGAGGGCCTGGTCAAAGATAAAAGCAATGGCATGTTGGGTAAGTTAGAAGGCAATATCAAGAAGTGGGCACACCCTGGCTGGAAATGGAAGGAGTGGAAAGGTACTAAAAAGTTGTGGGTAAATGAGGATGGGGATACCCGCTTTGCAGTTAGCGCAGAAGCGCAGTTGCTGCGATTTTCGGCTCAAGCCAGCGTTAAGACCAGTTTTGAACCCAGTGAAGGAAAAGTGGATATTGGTATCGGCGGTGATGCCACTTTCTCTTTGGCCGAAGGCAAGGTGGAAGGCAAGTATTTTATGCCCTATGAGAAAGGCTATGCCTTAACCTTGGCTTATCTCGACAGTAACAAACAAACCGCACTCTATTCCTTTGGTTGCTTTCGCGCCTCTGTCGGCGTGACCTTGAGCTGTTTTGCGGGAGTGATTGTCAATGGTGAGGCAAAACTCAGTAATCAAGAGCAGGCATCGGGGGCTGGGATTTTATTATCAGCCAATACTCAGCTTGCCCCCACCAATGCGACAGGTGGCCTCGGGGTAAAAGCGGAAGGTTTTGCTGGAGTACAAGCGGGCGGCCAGGTTGCAGGTGCACTCGAATGGCAATCACCCGATGATATTGCTACCACCAATTTCAGTGCCCTGGCTGAAATTAAGGCCGAGGGTAACATTTCCTTTGGTGCTGGGATTGGCGGCGAGTTTCAATTGGCTCTGGAATCTGGGCAGTTTTACTTCTATTGCTCGGGCCGTCTAGTCTGGGGCCCTGGTGGCAGTGGCGGATTTGGTACTACCGTGGATTTTGAAAAACTCTGGGAACTCGTCAAGGTGATATGGGGCGCACTCGAGGTGGTGGATTATCACGTGCTCGATAATATTGACCCTCTAGCATATGAATATTTGCAACGTGCCAGTTACTATGCGTTCGCTGTGCCGCAAAAGCTACTGGATGAAACAAACGCACTGGTCAAAAATCCCAAGTTCTATTTGCAACAAGCGGTGATGTCAGGAGCGACTGCTATTGATGGTTGGTGGCGTGAGAGAGTTCGCTATTGGGAATCGCAACAGTATCAGGAAGCCGAGGCTTTGCGGGTTGCCGAGCGGATAATTAATCAGGAACATTACGCCGGCATACCTCCACGTTTGTTACCACCGGAAACTATCGGCATGCTACTCAACACCCTAGTGACAACCTTCTGGTTTAACTGGGAGCAGCAACAGGAAATGGCCATCTATCTCTTGCTGAGCACTAGCATCAAGAGTTGGCGTAAGTTCGAAGAAAGCTTAGGCTGCATGAATGTCAGAGGCACTAAGGTATCGGGAGATAAAGCCTTATTTGCGAACTTAAACCGCATCAATGCCATCTTAGATAGACACCAACAGCATGACTTTAATGTCTGGCTCGATGCCTTAGCTGCGCTAAGATGCGCCAATGTTCAAGCCAGCAGCGCACCTCAATTACCTAAAGTGTACCAAGTGCGCAGCCGAAGTGAGATGCGTGATAGAAATAGTCCTAACAAAAAACAAATCGGCCAGCAAATAGCCCGGCTACACGGATATCAGCCGGGAGATACATATTATGTGTAAAGGGTAATATTATTCAATCACAGGAGTGCTTTGCTGCACTGCGCAGCGAAAACCTGTTAAAGTATATTTACTATCAATTGGATCTATTGGGCTGAAGGCGCGGGTGGTGACGACCAGACCTTGGCCTCCTCTGACCACTTTATCGGTGCCTGTTTCCGGCCCCTGAGGATTATCTTCTGGTGAGTGTTGGTAATAATCCGCCGAGAACCAGTCATTAACCCATTCCTCCATGTTGCCGGACAGGTCGTGAATGCCCAATGGGTTAGCCGGCCAGCTACCGACCTCGTCAAATCCTGAGCCGTAATTGACCTCCTCGGGGAGGATGTCGACATGGCGGCCTAACTCAGGTGCATAATAAGTGCCATTGACGCGCTGCACATAACCATTGTTGGTGGCGTAGTAGATATTTTTTCCGCGGTTGCGCGCCGCATACTCCCATTGGGCTTCGGTAGGTAAGTCAAACTTGTAGCCAGTGAGATCGCCCAGCCAGAGGCAGTAGTTTTTGGCTTCTTGCCAGCGTTTCGTTGGCGAGGGATCATTTTTAATTCGTTGAGTTAATCCCTCATACAATACACGAGCTTCGGCACGAGCAAGCTCTATGCCATGGGCTAAACGATATGCATCGGCCCCATAATGTGTGGTTTCATATTTGGCCAATGAATAGCTATCCAGTGTGACCTTGTGCTGATAAATTGCGCCATTTTTTCTGGAGATGAAGTTGCTATAACATGTTGCCTCAGGGGTCCAGTCCATGCGACCTTTATCGATAATGTCACAAGGGGTTCGAATATCGCCCATTATGAAACTGCCGCCTTCAATCCACACCATGTCTTCCATGGATTTAACCGCCACATCTAATATTTGCAGCTTAAGCTGTTTATCCATCTTGGGATAACTGGCTTCTATCTTGGCTGAAATGGCCTTGATATCATCATCTGGCACTGAGCTACTGGTGATGAGGGGGGGATTCAAATCACCAGCGCCACAAGCTGTTAAGAACAAGCTGGTCATTAGGCCCAGAGTCAATGAATTTAACCGATAAAATCTCATGAGTATCATCCTTAATATTTTTGGTTATTTTAAACTCATTCAGTCATTTACCAAAGAAATAAATCAAATTTAACTCAGCTAAATCAGCTTGAGAAATACCAGCTGGAAACATTAGAGGGTCAGATTCGTGAGCGCAGATTTGACTTAGGTTTTGACTTCGGCTTTGACCTTAATGAAAGTCTGAGCCGGATATCTTGGTTTTGAGATCTCTTTATTAAAGTCTCTTTATTGAGAGCCGTAAGGCCCGGTGCTAATATGATATTCGGTTCAATTTATTTTCGTATTCGAGGTGTTGTGATGGACAAGGTATGTAAATGGGTATTAGTGGGTGTAATGTTGAGTTTTTCTCAGTTAGCCAGTGCTGGAATCGTTAATCCGGATTGTACTCCTGAGAAAGCCGCCAAAAGTGCAGTTGCAAATGCCACTGTCGGCGTTAAAGGTCGATGCTCTCCTGCCGAAACGGCTAAAGACGCTACGACTAAAGCGGTGAATGAAGCGTTACCTGATGAGGGCGTTGCGGGTAAAGCGGTGGATATGGCCAAACCGAAAAAACATGACAGTGTGATGAAGAAGGCGACTAAGGCCGTCATCGACTGATTTATGCGGCTTTCTCCTGAAAAATAAATTTTCTGAAGGATTCTTCTGAAGAGAATTTCCTGTATTTATTAAGAAGATTAGGTGCTTGCAGTCTATTAAGAATGAATTCTTTAGTTGATTTTTTGACGAGTAAAAATAAGGCCATCGAAAAATATTGATGGCCATCTAGTGCTTAATGAGCTAGAGAATTGCTTGAACTTTTCTTCGCAGCCTTTGCTGCTTTCTTCTCTTTTGCTGTTAAAAGTGGTTTCTTTTTGACATTTTTTTTACTGTCTTGACCTTTACTCATAATACTTTCCTTTTGAGGTAAACTCTTAAACCTAAAGTTAGTTTGAGCCAACCTAAGGCTGAGGTTACGCAGTGACCTTTATTCAAGCTAGAGGTTAATGCATAACTATATCAGTATGCCTCTACAGACGATCAATTGATAGGAATAGCTTATATTAGCTGGTCGGTATGTGCATTGCTGTATCTAATACCAGTTCCATTAAGTAAGTGATCATTCAGCGGGAGTTAAAAACGCTGTAGGCAAGTAAGGGGATTGAAGCTAATAGTTATTCTCGGCAACAAGCTCCTGCGTTGCTCTACCTCCAGCATCCATGCAGTCGTATATCGAGAGCCACTTACGCAGCATAAAGTGTTTTTCCCTTTGCTTTAAACATCAGCCGTACTACGTGAGCTTCTCAGGACTTCCACTTCTGCGTTGCATTGCCTCAAAAGGAAATAACCATTTCTTCAACAATGCGCCTTGAATTTAAAGCCCTGAGAGAGCTCTGAATTGATTATAAATTTAATGGAATTGGTATTGCATAGCACTTTACATGGAACATCAATCAGGCGAGCTACATATTTTTTAACCAAAAGGATACGCTTCTCCAGTCTCTGAATAGAGCGGAAACTTTTTCATCATTCTGGAAAACAACGGCCGGTTTAAATGGTCTTTTAACCACTGTCTAAGTAAGGGGTAGGGAGATTGCAAATACCAATGACGGTCGACTCGAGCGAACTGACGCACGAAGGGCAGTAGTGCAAAATCAAGTAAACTTAGGTTGTCGCCCATTAGGTATTGATGTTGTGACAGGCGTAGCTCTAAGGCTTGTATAAATGACTCGCACTCTGTTCTCAAATCGGCTTCGGTGTCTTTATGGTAGCGTTTGGCATCTTTATATTGCTCGAGTAACGGCTTGAATACTTTATCGTTATAGCTGATAAATTCGAGCATGATGGGTAGCGCTTCAGGTGTTTGGCTCAACAGCAGATCATCGGGGTCGTTTATATTCAGTGCCCAAAGCATGATATCGACACTTTCATCTATGATCCTTGGCGGTTTTCTTTTGTTTGCGCTCTCGGCCTCAACCTTAACCTTAACCTCGATTCCACTCACACTCGTACCGCGATCCTCTATCACATCCTCAAGTACCAGCACGGGTACCGTGCCCTTGGGGGAGAAAGCTAGCATCTCCTGGGATTTATTTTTAGTGACTACGGCTTTGAGCATCACCTTTTGCTTAGCAAGTAACAAGCCTAAGCGGGCTCGCATGGCATAGGGGCAGTGCTGCAGTGAATATAGGGTAGGTAAAGGGAGCTGGCTCATGGGTATTATCGGCTCTTTAATACTAATCGGTAAATATTTAGGTCGATTATAGGCGAATAAGTGTATAGGTGCAGAGGGAATGAGGAAACTGGCTTATCAAAGAAAGAGCAGCCTATCTTGATAAATACAGATAGGTTGCTCTTCCTACTTTATTCTAAATTATGATATTAATCGGTTACAGACCTTGTCTGTATTGAGCATGAGTCGATACGGTCACCATGGTATCTAGCTGAACCTTAGCGTCTTCACTGCCTAGTAGCAGGCTTTCAAAATGTTCAATAAGCTGAACCTTATCCAGCTTGGCTTTAGAGCCTGAGCCGATATCGGTCAAGTCGATAAAGAACTCATCGAACAGGCTAGAGTAGTCATTGATCACATCCAAGTTTAAGAACTGTTCGTCGTTATAGATGCTCGGGTAACCGCCTTTTTGCTTATCGACGGCAAATGAGATCCCTTTGACATTGGTTATCGTGGTGGCTTTCTCACATTTGAGCATGCAGCCATCTTCGATACTCGGCTTGTTACAGCCTACAGTCTGCTGGAAAAAACATTGGCGGCTGGTCATCATCAAAATGGGATGATAGATGCTGTAAAGCAATTTAAACCCTGCCGGACGTTTCAAGTTCCTTATCTGCATACGATTAATCTCGTTAGAGATAAAGGCGCCAGCACAGTTCAAGTCTTCCTGAAGGGTACTAAGGGCATAGGAGTTAGTGGTATTTAAAAACGGTCCTGCTATCCACTCGATGCCCATCTCGAACGCTTTATAGGCAACGCCGGTGTTATTGCTGACGATACGTGCGGGCTTAACTTCTTCAAGAATTCTCACGGCTTCGATATAGTCTTTACCGATCAATACCGCCGGAAACCAAGGGATGAATCTCGGGTTACGCTGCAATAGCTCGATATATTTATCGCAGTTTTTCTTAAAACTCTCGGGCAACTTAAAGTAGATGTCCGCATCGGTAACATCGCCGAGGTGGGCATCTTTCTCATCACAAATCAACAAAGAGAGGCCTGGTTTTTCGTTTACTTTGGCATGCTGTTGAAGTTTTGGTAGCTCGACGGGTGGGATCACATCCACCGAGTTATTGAGTAGAAAGGCTAGCTTATTTTTTAGCGCCGTCAGCTCTTTAAATGGAATGCTCAGGCCAGTAGACAATTCACAGAAGTCATAATCCTGTATGACATAATCGGCGTTATTGAAACTTCTGAAGCGTTTCTCCAGTGCCTCTGCGTCTAATGGCGATTTATCCGAGGCACGCAGTACGGAATCCGATTGAATTGAGAATGTTTGAATTTGATTGTCTTGTTCGACCTGATTCGAAATGGTCTCGACTCTTGCCTGTATGGAGAACGGTTGATCTAACTGACCCGTGAAACTTAAATTGAGGAGCATCTTGTCGATATTAAGATATTTGATCTTATCTTCAAGGCTGGCACCCAGCTCATTTTTATCGGTTTTGAGTGTTTGCTTTACTGCTTGGATCTGCACCACTGAGATGGCGTTTTGTTTCTCTACCGCATGGTTAACACTGTTATCTCGAGGGTTATCGATAAACATATCTTTAGTGAGATTACCCTTCAAGAATGAGTTGGTAAAATCACGGTTAAAGACCTTGTACAGGTTAGTGTCATCTTCGAGTAACTTACCGGTATCAACAAACTGGTTGATCTGCTTGCGCCAGCTATCGACTACTGTGTAGACATAGTGTGCACCCTTGATGCGGCCTTCAATCTTAAGTGAGTCGACCTGAGCATCGACTAACTCTGGTAAGTCAAAATAGGCTGAATTGTCTTTTAGATTTAAAGGATATTTATTGCCCGCAGCCGTTTCTTCGTACTCATCTCGACAAGCCTGACTGCAACGGCCTCGGTTACCTGAATTACCGACGCTGACTGAGCTCGAATAACATTGGCCCGAGAAGGCGATACAAAGGGAGCCGTGAACAAAGACCTCGGTCAACATATCATGTTCATGGGCCAGAGCCGTGAGTGACTTTATCTCACCTAAGTTCATTTCTCGTGATAGGTTGACGCGTGAAGCACCGATTCTGCTGAGGAAGTGTATCTGGCCTTCATTATGTGTGGTTAGCTGAGTCGAGGCGTGAATGTCTAGAGTCGGGAAGTGCTTCTTAACCAGGTTAAACAGACCGAGATCTTGAACTATGATGCCATCTAAGCTGGTGTTGACTAATTGATTCAGTAACTTAAATAGTGCCGGTAGTTCATGCTCCAATATCACCACGTTCAGAGTCAGGAACACTTCACATTCATACTGATGAGCGAGCCTTAAGATGCCACAGAGATCATCAAATGAAAGGTTGGCGGCACGATTACGGGCATTAAATGTGTCTAAGCCACAATAGACGGCGTTGGCACCGGCAACAATAGCGGCTTTTATTGCTTCAACGTCACCGCCAGGCGCTAACAACTCAATTTTTCTACTCATCCCAGACTAACTCACTCAATTATTCGATTATCATTTTTTGAGGGGCGATTTTACCCGCATCCCGTAAGTAATGCCATACATTAGGTTTCGATGGATTACTTAGCTGAGCACTAATGGCGATTTTTCTCCTGATTTATTAACTGCATCAGGCTATTAAGTTGAATTATCGTCATGTTTCTCTTTGTTATTTGATTTTCCAAGCTTGAATGATTAGGTTCAATTTCAAGAAAGTAACAAAAGGCAAGTTACCCATGAACCACGAGATACACTTTCAAGAAACGCTCACACAAGATGAACAGCAAATATTGTGGGACGGGATAGAGAAAGCCATTAGCGCCAAAGTGGGCAAAACGGGTCGATATGAACTGTGTTTCTTATTGCGTGATGAGCAGGGAGAAATATTGGGCGGGGTACAAGGTAATTGTGATAATTGGGGCTGGCTGTGGATTGATTCACTCTGGGTGAGTGAGTCATTGCGAGGGCAAGGTTTCGGTAAGAAATTGCTAGAGACGATTGAAGATAAAGCAATTGCTCTCGAGTGCACTCACTCTCACCTAACTAGTTTTACCTTTCAGGCTGTGGATTTTTACAAGAGCCTTGGTTATTCGGTGTTTGGTGAGTTAGCAGATTATCCGAAAGGGCATAGTCGATGCTGGTTGAAGAAGGAACTGGTGGATCGGTAAGTGCATTTTTCATCCCTTTCTCAAGATGAAGATATGCTATATCATGTCGCGCTATTTTCAGCATTAAGTAGAGTGATCAGGTTTGCAAACATTAGCAGCACTTAAAAATGGACAGTTAACATTGACGATACGTTTACAGTTAGCCGAAAACCTAACTGAATTCCCCAAGGAGATCTTCGATTTAGCTGACACATTGGAAGTGTTGGATCTCTCTAATAATTGCTTATCCAGTTTGCCCGATGATTTGGGTCGGCTGACTCAGCTCAGGATCCTGTTTCTCTCAAACAATCAGTTTGAAACCTTGCCTAAGGTGTTAGGCGATTGCCCTAAGCTTGAGATGATAGGCTTTAAAGCGAATAAGATTCGCACTGTCGATGAAGATGCGTTGCCAGTGCAGACTCGCTGGTTGATTTTAACTGATAATAAAATCGAGACTCTGCCTAATTCCATGGGGCTACTGTATCGCCTACAGAAACTCGCTCTGGCAGGGAATCGTCTCTCGTCGCTGCCTGAGTCGATGGCCAATTGTAAAAATCTAGAGCTAGTACGTTTATCTGCAAACCAGCTTACTCATTTGCCCGATTGGTTACTGCAATTGCCAAAACTTGCTTGGCTTGCATTTGATGGTAATAAGCTTAGTTCCATGGATAAAATATCCTTAGCTGTACCAGAGATGCTCACGGTCAAGATGACAGATATCGACTTAGCCGAGCAACTTGGCGAAGGAGCATCCGGCGTCATCTATAAGGGCAAGTGGAATCGTCAACCCGTCAGGTTACTTGGCACGCCAGAATTGATTGCGATAAAACTGTTTAAGGGGGAGGTCACCAGTGATGGTTATCCTGCCGATGAACTCGCCTGTTGTTTGCAGGCGGGCGAGCATCTTAACCTTATTAAAGTCATCTCTCAGATAAACGAAAAAGAGCATCTGGGTCTGGTGATGGAATTGATCCCGCCGAGTTTCTTTAACTTAGGTTTACCACCATCTCTGGTGACTTGTACGCGAGACACCTTCGAGTCCGGGACTCAGTTTAGCGTGTCACAAATCGCAAAAGTCGTGCTACAGATGGCGGCGACGATGACACATCTGCACAGTCAAGCTGTGAGCCATGGGGATCTTTATGCCCATAACACCATGATTAATGCTGATGCCGAGATGCTATTTGGTGATTTCGGTGCCTCGTCGGATCTATCTGTCCTACCTCAGCTACAAAGAGAAGCGATGCAAGCCATAGAGGTCAGAGCCTTTGGCTGCCTAGTGGACGATCTCTTGTCAGTGAATGCGAAACACTTAAGTGATGATGCTGAGATATCGGGCAAGCAAGCGCTTTTGTCTGTGTTATTGCAAATGAGAGACAGCTGCTTACATGATGAATTTGCACTTCGTCCCAGATTCTTCGAGATTAGCGACAAGTTACAATCAGCGGTTTTGGAACTTGTGAGTGAAGCCTTGCATTAAAGTAGAGAGTTTAAGTTTTGTGTGTAAGTGAACGATAACCAAGCACCAAGAGGTGAAGCAGCAAAAGCCCTGTGAAGCTGATACAAAAAAACAGTAGGGCAATGGACTCGACATGAGAAACTCGTTCGCTATAGAGAAACCACCACAAGGGCCAGGCTATAACTGACAATATTGCCAGTTGCCACATACAAGCCTTACAGCGACCCAGTTTTTGCCTGAAAATTGATGATTCGCAGCTGTTACAGGTCATATATCACAATCCTACTTCTAAGCTTAGCGGCGCTTAACGCGCCACTATCTAGCAGATATTCGTCAGCATGACTCTTAATACTAAACAAGCCACTGAAAATCATAGTGAGCTTAGCGGCGCATAAAGCGCCTCTATTCAGCAGATATTCGTCAGCATGACTCTTAGACAAAGAATAATCCAATACTAAACAAGGCACTGAAAATCATGGTGAGCTTAGCGGTGCGGCCGAGTAACGGGTTTAACGCCTCTCCTGAAGTCACACTAAAATCACTGCTTAGTTTACGCGCTAATATCAATGAAAAACCCGCGAGTAGGACAGGGGTGCCAGGTAGAAAACCGAGAAAGAAGCTGCCAATAATAAGCGCGAAAGGTAAGTAAACCAAGGCTTGATAGACTACTCTTGCTTGACCTACCCCCATACGAACGGCCAAGGTTTGCTTACCCGCTTTGGCGTCAGTTTCAATATCCCGGGTGTTATTTACCAGCATTATCGCCGCATTTAAGCAGCCTATTGCACTGCCTAATATCCAGGCCGCTGTGCTGGTTTCACCTGCTTGTAGAAAATAACTGCCAACCACGGCCACTAAACCGAAAAAGACAAAGGCCGCCACTTCACCTAAACCGTGAGATGCCAGCGGGTATGGACCTCCGCTATAGCCAAGAGCACCGCAAATGGCGGCAATCGCAAGCAGCGCAATGGGCCAACCTCCATGGTAGATGAGATATGAGCCAACGATAAGCGCCAGTATCAAGCTAAGCACCATGGCGTTGCGGACTTTTTCTGGTGTAAGCAAGCCACTTTGGGTCACCCGCACCGGTCCTAAACGTTCTTCGGTATCGACACCACTCTTAAAGTCAAAGTAATCATTAGCCAAGTTAACTGCAATTTGTAACAAGATAGCGCAAAGCATAGATGTACAGGCGATTAACAAGCTGAACTGATCTAATTTGAGGGCTAATATGTTTCCTACCAAGAGAGGCCCAATTGCCGCCGGCAGTGTACGAGGCCTTATGGCCAAAATCCAAGGGTTCATTTATTCGATTCTTATGGGGGAGCATCTATATGCAGATGCCCACTGGCTATTAATGGTCATATCATATCAAGATGAAGGACTCTAAGCGATCGCCTTATTGAACGTGACTCGGCTTAAATATCAAGATTAAGGATAAATGTTTAAAAGGAATCGGATTTTGTTATCGGCTTCAAAGAAATGACCCAATAGATATGCTTCTATACTTAAACTTGACAAGTTAGCTGGGTAAGACGGTTCAGCCGAAGGAGTCATAGTTTTACACTGATTTACATGCTTAATTTATCCATGTTTACAGTTCGTTTAGAGGCTATTCATTGAGGAAAAGTATCGATGCGTTTTGATAATAGGGTCGCTGTGATAACGGGAGCGGGATCGGGTTTAGGTCGAGCCTATGCCCTTGCTTTAGCCGAGCGTGGTGCCAAGGTGGCATTGATTGACTCTGGTATTGATAAGACTGGAGTCAGCTCTGGGTTAGAGAGCAGCCATCAAGCCGTGCTAGCGCTGGGTGAGCAATCTATGCTATTTAACTTAGATGTCAGCGACTTCGCCGGCGTCAAACAGGCCGTGGCGGAGATCATTAGTCACTGGGGGCGTATCGATATTCTAGTCAATAATGCTGGAATTCATGCTCCCTGCGACTTTGATAATCTAACTGTCGATATGTGGCAGCATCAGTTAAATACCGATCTTAATGGTAGCTTCTACATGACCAAGGCGATATGGCCGCAGATGAAGCGGCAAGGCTATGGCAGGGTGGTAATGATCAGTGCGGCCAGTGGTTTGTATGGCGATATGCATGAAACCTCATACAGTGCCAGCAAGATGGGCTTGATAGGTTTAGTTAACAGCCTCTACCTCGAAGGAGTTGATCACAATATTAAGGTCAACACCTTAACGCCCCACGCCCTGACTCCAATGACAGCAAATCGACTCGCATCTTCGGTAAAGCCGCTTTTCTCTAAATCATCAATCACGGCGAGCATGATGTTCCTCTGCGGTGCAGAAGCGCCTACGGGTCAGCATTTACTCACAGCGGCAGGGAGTGTCAGTCACGGTCAATTTACCGAGTTCAAGTCTTGTTATTTACCTGCCGAGGCATGTAAGCCTGAGGCGATACAAGATAGTTGGCAGCAGATATATCAGGCGCAGCCAGTTAACTTACACCGAAGTGGTGAGGATCAAATACTCGCCTGGGCCAAGAGAGGAGCAGGCGAGCGTCATATTACAATTGAATGAAAACTTGTCTATGACAGGAATCTTTTGCTTAGTTTGGTGTCAGACTCTCTAAGCTCTAAGAATGAACGGATAAGCTGTATCTAGCTTGTGTGTCACTAGGGCGGCTTTCCCCCTCCTCACTCAGTAAAACTCTGGCTTGAAGACCATTATGTGAGTTAAGCTGTGTGGCTGTTGATTAGGTGTGTGAGGCATGCAGTGAGTCAGGTATTAAATGATCTATTATCTTTACTCTCTTTAGAGCGAATCGAAGAGGGGCTATTTCGAGGTCAGAGTCAAGATTTAGGCTTCGGCCATGTCTTCGGTGGTCAAGTGATGGGGCAGGCTTTAAGCGCAGCCAAACAGACTGTTTCGGCATCACGTCAGGTCCACTCTTTGCATTCCTATTTTCTTCGTGCCGGTGATGAGAAACTGCCTATCGTTTATGATGTTGAAGTCATGCGTGATGGTGGGAGTTTCAGTGCAAGAAGAGTCAAGGCGATTCAGAAAGGTCGGCCTATCTTCTACATGACCTGTTCATTTCAAGAGTTTGAACAGGGGCTTGATCATCAAGATAAAATGCCTAATGTACCTGGCCCTGAGGGTTTACTGAACCAGCAGGAACTGGCCATGGCACTTCAAGATAAAGTGCCACCTAAAATGTTGGAAAAATTTATGGCAGATGCACCGATTGAGATGCGTCTGGTCGATGCCTGTAATCCTATGGTATCGACAATCACAGAGCCTAAACGCTATGTGTGGATCAGGGCCAATGGCCAAGTGCCAACAGACTTTTCGGTCAACGAATATTTGTTGGCTTATGCGTCGGATTTCAACTTTCTGGTCACGGCAGCGCAGCCTCACGGGGTCTCCTTTCTGACTCCTGGCATGCGTATGGCGACGATCGACCATTCTATGTGGTTCCATCGACCACTGGATCTGAATGACTGGCTGCTTTATAGCATAGAGAGCCCGAGCGCCAGCGGTGGCAGAGGCTTTGTTAAAGGGCAGTTTTTCAATCAGAAAGGTGAGCTAGTGGCATCTGCGACGCAAGAAGGTTTAATGCGCATGGTTTCGCCAAAATAGCGCAGGCGAGACAGGGAAATATTGATGGCTCAATTGGGCCGTTTGTTGAAATAAGGGTTTTATAATGTTGGTAATGTTGAAAAGAACCATAATATTATTGGTTTGTGTCCTATCGCTTTCGGCCTGCGTGACAGTAGAGGCAGAGCCGCCGATTATCATTAATGGTGCTGCTGGATATTTGGAGAAGATTAATCTGCCCCAGGGGAGCAAGATCACCATCGCCATCATAGATATGGACACTCCTGGTGCAATAGTAGCGCAGAAAAGTTTCGATATTGCCAGAGCGCCGGTGCCGTTTAAATTTATTTTACCGGCTGAAACGGTAGAAGAAAATATAAACTACGGGGTCGTTGCTATGATCCTGTATCAAAATCAGGTTATTTTTCAGACTTATGATAGATTCCCAATTATTAGCAATGGTAAATACACTACGGAAGTATTGATGAAGGCGGTTAGGTAGTTAACTTAGTTCATTAATACATCATTGAATTAAAGGGGGCTTAAGGCCCCTTTTTTGTGGCTGACATTTGGGACGTTAGATGGGAAGTTAGATGATGAGGGTAATTATTTAGATTAGCTATTTTCAAGCAATGTTACTTGATTGTGAATATTGTATGCAATAAGCTGGTGTTAACCTTTTCACATGGAGTGTCTTGTGCGATTTATTGGTAGCCATCAAATTATTAAAAATTTCGAACTAATGAGCAGCCCTGAGCCAGACAATAGCCTTGAGCTAAATAACAGCTCTGAGCGGTCTAACTGCAATGAACCGAATAGCCAGACTGGTCTCTTATGTGGGGGAAAGTCCAAGGCCACTCATCAGGATATCCAGGCATTGTTACTGCTTGTCTCCGGGATAATACTGTTCTTGATTGCTGGCTGCACTGATGAGAAGGATATATCCACTAACGATGCCAAAATAGCTAAGGTCGAAGAGGTACAGATCCCGGCAAAGATAGCGACGTTTAATCAATTTTGGCAGCTTACTGATAACGGCATTCACTGGTCTGTGAATTCACCACATCAAGATCAGCTAGAGATGAGTGGATTGCAAGTCTCCGCGGTTATTGATTATGGCTTGGGAACAGATGGCAACTTGGTGCTCGAAAAAACCTTAGTCTGGCCCATGTTGCGCACGCTGCCAAACGATACCCATGCCAGTTTGATTCGCAATTTTTCAAGCCAAGTCGCACCCGATATTTATATCGATGAGGAGCGAGTCACACACGGCGGCCTCAAGGATGTGATGTTTGATGGCCAGTTGACCTTAGTACAGATGCTGAGCACAGACCTCAAGTTAACCCGAACCATTTCTGTTCACCCAAGTGAACCCGCATTGATTGAGCGTTGGCAGTTTGAAAACCAAGGTTCAGATGTTCTGGGTTTGCGATTAACCCCATTGAGAGAATTGGAGACCACTTTAGCGAGTCAAGGTGAATATGGCAGCTACCAGATATCTGTTGATGCAGATGAGCTAAATAGGCGGCTTTCTGCCGGAGACATTGTGGAGCACTTTATTGTATACAGTGCCAAGTTAGCCGATGAAATGATCTATATCGAACCTGCACGAGCACTTGAGCAAAGAGCACTACAAGTAGAAGCTTGGCGCAGCGCACTTAAACTTGAGACTCCAGATCCCAAGATTAACCAGATGTTTGAGTTTGCAAAATTCAGAGCCACAGAATCAATTTTTTCCACTCGAGGCGGTTTAGCTCACGGCCCAGGTGGTACGCGTTATTACGCCGCCATTTGGGCTAATGATCAAGCCGAGTATGTGAATCCATTCTTCCCTTACTTAGGCGATAAGCGAGGCGTTGAGTCGGCCTTAAATAGTTTTAGCTGGTTTGCTCGTTACATGAATTCAGATTATAAGCCATTGCCATCTTCTATCATCGCCGAAGGGAAAGGTTTTTGGAACGGGGCTGGTGATCGTGGAGATTGCGCCATGATTGCCTATGGGGCCAGTGATTTTTCGCTATCCCTAGGCGATGCCACAGCGGCTAAGCAGTTAATGCCCCTCATCGATTGGTGTCTTGAATATAACCGTCGACAGCGAATAGAGAGTGGGGTGATCGCCAGTGATAGCGATGAGCTTGAGGGGCGCTTTCCAGCTGGTAATGCAAATTTAAGCACCAATGTCTTGGCTTATGGCGGTCTAATACGAGCCGCTCGACTCAAATCTGCGTTAGGTGAATCTTCTGAGGGCCTGTTGGAAGAAGCCAAGCAGTTAAAATCTGCAATTATCAAATATTTTTCAGCTGAAATCAGCGGCTATCAGACTTACCGATATTTTGAGGGCAACAATAAGCTCAGGGCCTGGATTGCATTGCCATTAGCCTTCGGTTTCGATGCGAATAAGCAGGGGACGATCGATGCATTATTGTCTGACAAATTATGGACGATAGATGGCTTGCTGACTGAAGAAGGTGATAAGACATTCTGGGACCGTTCTACCCTGTATGGATTTAGAGCCTTAATGAAAGTCGGTGAACTTGAGCGGGTTTGGCCCTACTTTGAGCACTACAGTTACAAGCGATTGACTGGGGAACACGTTCCTTATGCTGTAGAGGCTTGGCCTGAGGGAGAGCAACGTCACTTATCGGCAGAAAGTGGTCTATATGCCAGGGTGGTTGTTGAAGGTTTATTCGGCATAGAGCCTATGGGATTCAATGAGTTTCTGCTCGCCCCGCGTCTGCCTGAGCATTGGGATAAAATGGCATTACGGAAAATATACGCTTTTAACGGGCCCTTCGATATTGAGGTTCACCGACAGGAGAAAGCGTTTACTGTTGATATTTTGCGTAATGGCAATCTGGAGCAATCCTTTGTTTGGGATGGCATAGCGCCTTTTACTGTCAAACTATAGCCCAGTCTTCTAGGTTTCATATCGGGTATAGATTAGTATTTATCATCAGTTTCTTAACTTGGACAAAAAGTGAATTCAAGGTCGACAAGGCAATATGAGATCGAGCAATGGCTGCAACAGGATTCAGTCAGGATGGAAGCCATAGAGTTTGCAATTAAGCTCAATCTGCCTCAATGGTTATTAGCTGCTGGGTTTGTGCGCGATCTGGTATGGGATAGGTTACATGGGGCGTCGAGCCATCTTCTTAATGATATCGACCTCATCTACTTCGATGCGGATGATCTCAGTGAGAGTCGAGAGAAAGCCTATGAAAAGCAGCTAGAGTCATGGGCGCCTCATCTGCCCTGGTCGGTTAAGAATCAAGCGAGAATGCATATTCGAAACTGTGATGCACCTTACACTAGCTGTGAACATGCCATGTCATTCTGGCCAGAATGTGAGACGGCGATTGGTATTCATGTATCGCGACAAGATCATCGCTTCGATTTTGTTGCCCCCTTTGGATTTGAAAGCCTGTTTGACTTAAAGCTCACCCATAATCCTAAGCGTGAGCTGTCACTATTCAATGCAAGAAAAGACCAGAAAGCCTGGTTAACTCGATACCCTAAACTACAATTAGCCTGATCCCTCCCACTGTGTTTCTTTTGGTTAACCTTCACTTTATCTGTCTGTAGCCTAATTTTTACTACGTCCTAGTGAATACACTAGGACTTTGTGAGCAGTGAGATCTAAGTCATTAAATTATAAGGTGCATCTTCAATGTTTGTTATTAAAGTGTGATGCATGTCACCTTGGGGTACTTATAAGTAGGTATCTAGCTTGCTTATTGATTTGGATCAACTTGTTACAGGTTTAGATCTGGCAGGATGCCGACAAATGTAATAAGCATGATAATAAAAACGACAATTAGTCTTGTATTAATGGAGTAGTATGATGAAAAAAAATATCATTTCCGGATTAATCGCGGCCGCCCTACTGGCTACAGGTTTTACAGCTTCTGTTTCGGCTCATCAAGCTGGTGACATTATCATTCGTGCCGGTGTTGCCGTTGTCGCACCGAACGATTCTAGTGAGCAGGTAGCGGACTTCGGTGAATTCGGCGTGAGCAGTAATACTCAATTAGGGCTTAACTTCGGCTATATGTTGACCGATAACATAGGCATTGAGTTGTTAGCGGCGACACCATTCAGTCACGATATTTCTCTGCCTGGTGAAGGTAAGATAGCCGAAACTAAGCAGCTACCGCCTACCTTAGTAGTCCAATACTATTTTGGGAATGCTGAGTCCAAGTTACGTCCTTACATAGGCGGCGGAGTTAACTTCACTAACTTCTACGACAATGAATTCACCAATGATCTGGGTGGGGCGTTATCGGATCTGAGTATGAGCAGTTCGTGGGGGCTAGCCGCTCAGGTTGGCATCGACTATCAAGTGAATAAGAACTGGCTAGTGAATGCCTCTGTCTGGTACGCACAAATCAGTACCGACGTGAAGTTCAATCTTGGCGGTTCGCCGACGACTATCGAAACCGATATCGACCCTTGGGTTTATATGGTCAGCGTAGGTTATACCTTCTAAACTCGTTTCGTAAAAAAGATTCGTAAAGCAAGTTTAGTAAAACCTGCTTCGTAAATAATAACAAAGGAGCCAATTGGCTCCTTTGTTTTTTTGCTTTCACTGCTTATTACGAGAGCAGTTATCGACTTATTTCTTGCCTTCGGCTTTGGCCGCGAGGCGCTCCGCTTTAGTACGCCAGTGACGCGTATTGTAGATAAATTCAGGCAATAGCTTAGTCAACCAGGCCACCAGAAGCCAACGCTTAGTCACATAGACCTTACGTTTCGCCTTTTGCATCGCCTTAATGATTTGCCTAGCCACCTCATCGGGTGGGGATAACCATAAACGGCTCTGCTGCATCGCGGCCTTATCGAGTAAACCTAGCTGAATATCAGTAATAGTAATTGGCAGTTTCAGCCTTTGGGCATGCATACTTAAGCCATCTAAGTAGTTGCTGGCGAAGGCTTTAGAAGCATGATAAGCCACACTCGGGCCACCACGTAGGCCGGCAATGGAATTGATTGCCGCGAGTTGGCCATAGCCTTGATCTCTAAATAGCTTAAATGCTGTGTTGCAGATAGCCGCGTAGCCCTGAACATTGACTGTGATGATATCTTGCTCTGGCAGCCAGGGGAGTTGTGGGTCATAACTGTTTAAGCCGGTATTCACTATGACTAAATGCGCGCCGCCTAGCTTTTCCCAGACTTGTTCGAGAGTGGCGATGATCTTCTGCGGTGATGTGATTTCGAGTGGGAAGACATGTGTCTGAGTAGGAAGCGAGTCGACAAACTCTTGCAGTGAATCCGGGTCTTGTGCCAGTAGGGCAAGTTCAACACCTTGACTCGCAAGTTGTTTGGCAATTTCACGGCTCAGAAGGGAGTTCGCCCCCACGATAATGGCAGTTGCTTTGGTCATTAGGCTATTCGACTTAATTTGGGTAGCCCATGATAGGAAGATATCAGTAGGAGGACAAGGCTAATGACTTATCGCTGTGAAGCGAGAGGTATATTGTCAGCTAACAAGTTGCAAATTATCTTTTAGCCTCAAGCGTTTTGCTTTTACTTCCATCCTCAACAACCTCAACAACCTCAATAACAATGCTTATGTTTTTGCATTGGGATTTGATGTGCCCAAGGAGGACTCTCCGATAACAGAAGGGCTAAAGCGTCTGCAACAACTGCAAAGCCTAACCGTTATGGAAAAAGCTAATGCTAAGCAAACTACAAGTTATGAGCCACCTAAATTACCACTAGAAAACAGCCTGAGCCAAGATGATTTTTTGATGGCTTGTACAGCCAGCTTAAAGCAGGAGAACAAGCTTTAAGCGCTTTTAATTGAAAACCTATGGCTAATTGAACGGTATCAACAGCTACTCGATATTAGTAACTGGCAAGACAGCACCCATTACAACGCCTTTATCAATTCCCTGCCATTTCGAAGCCTGCTAGCCGCACAGAAACTCTATCTTCTCAATGTTTATCAAAATAAAAATAGCACAGCGCCGAGCTTGACCGCTCAAGCTATCGAGCAAGATATGATGTTTTGGCAAAGGTTATCTGTAAACACTCATATATTGAGCAGTAAGGTGGCCAGCGCTGGCGCTATGTCGGTAAATATGAAACTTGGCGAAATAATTATTAATCAGTTAGCGCTAGAACAAGAGGCCGTCGCTATACCTGAAATCTGGCAACTGCCCATGTCACCTCAAGTGTTATCGCTAAACAATGCCAAATTGGGTGAGTGGCATTACTTCACTAAGATAACTGAGGCCACTCAAGTCGTCGATAGCAACACAGACATAGCAATACAGGCCGTCGAGTTTCTGATGCTCCCACCAAGATACAGCCAACCGCTACGCAGTGATTCTCTTGGGCTCAAAGCCCCAGAAAGACTGCCAAATCAGCCTATCGATTGATACCATTAGTCAGTATATCTTCAATCCCATAGGGAAAATTACTCTCTGTTCAGGAATGCCCTCATTTGACAGCTACCAAGCAAGCCTTGATAGACTCGATCAACATAGGGCCAGCCTAGCCCTCCAGTTTGAGCAAGAAACCACAGATACTAAAAACAATACACAATAGTGAGCAAGTTTAGTTTTACTGATAATAATCCTTATTGAGAATTATTTTTAACGGGGACGGCTTATACTGTGATTACCGAGGGAGACTGACGGATTAATTACCGTGGGACTTTGTCGTTTTACACTATCGATATTAGTCCATTAATATCACTTTCACTAAGGTGTTTTTTCTAATGCCTCTGCACGCTCGATCCGTAACACCTTAGTATTCAGTTTTTCTCTTACCCAGATGTTTCTGATTGTAGAGTGACTGATTGATATATTGTACCTTTTCATCATTTCACCGCTGATATGGATTTGGGTCAGGTGGGGTTTTTCTAACGTTAAGGTGATGATTTTATCCTCAGTATCTTGGTCTATACGATTGGTATGACGAGGGATGCCATACATCCTTTTGAGCGCCAGAGGTCCCTGAGTTTCAAGCAGCCGTCGATTATTGTAGATACTTTCCCTAGAGCAACCACTGATCCGAGCCGCTTCAGATAAGTTACCTAGCGCTTCTGCAAGTTTGATGGCATCGAGTTTTCTCTGCACTTCCTCTCCATATTCCGTGAGCTTGCTCGGCTCCTTGATTTCAGAGATGGCGAGCTTACGATCGGCAAAATAAGCGGCGAAGTCGCCATCTAACTGCTTTCGTATTTCAACTTTCTGGTTCACGATTGAATGCCTTAAGGGGGAGTCTATCGTGTACATGGTGTTGCTGAAACTGAAGGTATGATCGCGCCGGATTTTTCTATATTCCTTTTGGATGCAGATCGCATCAAGGTCGATATACTTAGGAACGGGTTTGAATTCTGAGCGGATATTCTTTGCGTTGACGGTAAGTTTCGGCAACCAGTAATCTGGAATGAAAACGTTTTGAAGGTAATCATTGGCACTGTCCATATCCGCTATTTCTGCCAGACGAAGCTCAGGAACCAAGCGGTCTTGGAAGGTATCGAACGCTCGTTCAACCCGCCCTTTACCTTGAGGAGAGTTAGCAAAAATAATCTCTATCCCAAGCTCCTTACAGGCCCTTTGCATTTGTGAGAAGTTACAACGCTTCGGTCCACCAAAGATGCCCGCTCTATCGACGTAAAGCGTCTTAAACAGCCCTCGCTTCTTGATATAGGCTTTCATGACCTTCATACAACCAACGGTGGTCTCGGACGGGAAGAACTCGGCATGAATATCGCTGGTCGCATCGTCGATAATGGTGATTAAGCAAGACTTATTATCACCGAACCACAGGTGTGGACTGCCATCCATTTGCAGCATTAATCCCGCAGACTCCATCCGCTCACGCCTTCTTCTCACTTTTGAACGGCGATGCTTCGCTCGTTTCACATGGTGAATATCATGAGCCCAAGAGCGAAGAGTCTCACGCTTAACTTGAATACTTTCCACCACCTCTAACATGTCAGCCAAATGCTGTAGGTTGAAGTCGTAGTATTTTTCTTTAATGAGTGACTGAACTTGTCTTTTCAATGTGCCAGGGATCTTGTTGGCAGGGGCTCTCCCCGTATTGCCATGGACAACAAAACGAATGCCATCTTTTTTGTATCGACTGAGATAGCGTTCAATGGTTCGACGGGACTTATTGAGCAGTTTTGAGGCGTTAAGAATGCTGATTTTGCCTTGAGCAACCTTAGCAATCACATCAACAGTAAGTTGGGATTGAGAATCCATAATGATCATCCTTAGTAACCTCTGAAAAGCTCACAGTGGCAATCAGAGAACTACTAAAAGTTAGATCCGTCAATTTCCCTTGGTAATTATTAAAAACGACAAAGTCGCTTGGTAGTTAAGGTACGACAAAGTCCCTTGGTGATCACACGGGGACGGCTTATACCTAAACACGAATTTGGACAAAAGCTTGTCAGAGTTAAAAATCTAGAAATGAGTAGTGGCATTAGAAAAAGTATAGCGTTCGGATATACGATAACGCCCCTGAACTGGGGCGCCTGGTTAGCTAACGAGCTCCGATTACACCAGCTTTTTCTGAAGATAGTGACGCTGATGATTTTCGTAATAACCATCAAGTGACCCAACAATTTCATAGCCCTGCTTTCTGTAAAATCCCAGAGCTTGAAAACTGAATGTGTCTAAGGTGGACGCAACACACCCTTTATCAATTGCCTTGCTTTCAGCAGCAGACAACACTTTGGAGCCTAAATCCCTACCACGGTGCTCTTCGCTGACCCATAAGAACTCAACATTAAGCCAATTCCCGAAGATTTTGCCCGTTAAACCGGCAATAATCTCCTCGTTATCATCTCGGATGTAAACAGATACGGGTGACCACTCTTCGCTGACAAACTGAGAGTTATATGCTCTTGTGGCATTGATAACAAATTCGTCGTCGTCTTCTTGCCTTGGCTGAGTGGTAGTTGTTAGTTCCATTTACTTCCCTTGAGTCAGCTAGCATTTATATAGTGCGCATGCTCATATCATAAACCTATTATTTAAACTTCACCTTAGAGAAGGTGTTGATTTATAAACACTCTAACAAAGTTGTACTGAATAAACGATCACAAAAAAATGCAAAGTGAGCATTAATATTGATGCCTAGCCTAAAGTAGCCAGTAACTGTCACTTATTGATTAACCAAAGTAGTTCAATTGGCTCGTCACTATTCTGTCCTGCTCATCGCCTGTAACTCGAAAGGGGGCAGGGATGAGCCAGGTCAGATTCGGCTGGCTCGTGAAACCTTAAACACTTTTTAGTTGAATTATTCTACAGACCTACATTTGGGAAATGCAGAACAACCCCAAAACTGCCTACCTTTATTTTCACCACGCTTTGTTTCACGCATAACCATTACGGAGCCACAACGTGAGCACTGCTTTACGCTGTCTTTCGATGCGACCAACTTAGTAACATGCTGCCGATGTTTAAGGTCTGTAGCAAAGCCTCTCTTTAGCTTGACGTCATTGAGGACTTCAATAATTTGAGTGTACTCAGTCTCTGAGAATACAGGCTGTACGAATTGCTTTATGTAATTCAAGCACCCTCGTGCATCAGTAACATTTTCAGGCATATCCGTTTTGAACGTGCTATCACCGATAAAAACAATTACTGAGTGTAAATTTGATGAATCTATGCCTAACAATGATTCTAGGGTTTTGACGTGTTTATAATTTTGATGGAGAGGATTCTGGAATCTTGAGGTGTGACGATAGATTTTTTGTGTCCACTGTTTTTGATTTTTTGAACCAAAAATCCAGCCTTTCATGTTTTTAGTTTCGATGACGAAAAGACCAAACTGAGACACAATAACATGGTCAATTTGAGTTGTACCATCATCAGTGGGTAATGTTACATCTTTTACCAACGTATAATTTGATTCAGGCAGCCGTGACAATATCTTATTTACCAAAAACTCGCCGAACACACCTTTAAACCAACGACTCTTAAAGATCGATACGATAAATAGTAAAGGTATGATGTACCACACTTGAGCTAAAGCACCTGAAAATAAACCTAATATATCCACGAAACATCCTTGTTCAACTAACTCGACTTTGACGGCTAACGGCTACTTTAAATCATCTAATAATGCTGTCTTTTATTTATCACTTCAATTTACAATTAATGGGTTAGTGACAGTGTTAGGAGATTAGACTGCTCAGTAAAGCATAATTTCTAGATGAGTTGAAGTCGGATAATATTTTGTATGGCAAATGCATATGAATAAGGTATGAATGAGTATTTACTCTGTATGATAATGGGGCAGAAGTGAGCTAGGAAGCCTAGTAATAAAGCTAAATCGAAGAGACCCCATTCTTGTAGAACAGCCAGGTGTAGATGCGGCTACGAGCTTCCAAAACAAGGATGTTTTGGTAGAGCTTCCATGGACGGATTGACGGCGTTTCGTAGAAGTATCTGCACTTAAGCACGCTGCAGGCGATAGATAACCATGAAAGGGGACCTTAAAACACACTCCCAAATTCCTATTCAGCTAGAAGCTAAACCAAAAAATGTAATCAGTCTTCATTCGAAGGCTCGCTAACTTTGGGGCAGAAGTGAGCTAGGAAGCCTAGTAATAAAGCTAAATCGAAGAGACCCCATTCTTGTAGAACAGCCAGGTGTAGATGCGGCTACGAGCTTCCAAAACAGGGCCAAAAATGTTCCCTACATTTTTCGGCATTTCCACCATCCGTGGCGGTCAGATGATTTGGCAGAGCCCACAGGGATGTGCTTGCGGCGTTTCGTAGAAGTATCTGCACTTAAGCACGCTGCAGGCGATAGATTACAATGAAGACTAAACCTTCAAACACACTCCCCAATACCCACTCAGCCAAAAGCTAAACCAGAAAATTTCATTCAGCTTAATTCGAAGCCTGCTCTCTTGGTGGGAATTTAACTGGCCATGGTTACAATATGCCAATGTATGTGGTCTGCTTTAGTTTTAAGCGCATAGTAGAATAATATTTGAGCCAGTCATTTTACAATGGACGTATGGACATCTAGAGGTCTTAATGTATGATTAGGAGAGATACAATGAAAAAATGGTTGAAACTGGTTTTACCTTTGGTCATGGCTGCTGCAACTTTAGTAGGCTGCGCAACACCCAACGCGGTTGTCGAGATACAGGGAGAGATTTGGTACAGGGAGCGCATCGCCTTGCCACAAGATGCTGTGTTGACGGTCCAGGTCAAAGATGTGTCCTTGATGGATGTGCCTGCAGTGGTAATGGCTGAGATTGAGAGAAGTGATGTGACTTCTCCTGCCCCGTTTCACTTTTTGATAAACAGAGATCAATTTGAAGCGGGTCATACCTACTCGATAGGAGCAAGCATTCGCCTCAATGACAAGCTGATGTTTATCAATACTCAAGCGTACAACATAGATTTAGGCTCAACAGTGCCTATGTCTATCATGGTAGAAAAAGTGGGTCGCTAAGCCGGATTACTGATTTAGCCACATTTTTCTACTACTTGGTTAATCAAACGATAGAGGATGAGGCGCTGTATGCCGGTTAAAATTCCCGATAATCTGCCCGCGGCAGGTATTTTAGAGTCAGAAAACATTTTCGTCATGTCCGAGACTCGAGCCGCGAATCAGGACATTCGTCCGATGAAAGTGCTGATCTTGAATCTGATGCCCAATAAGATAGAGACAGAGACTCAGTTACTGCGCTTATTGGGGAACACACCACTACAGGTGGATGTGGATTTGCTGCGGATCCACGATAAAGAATCTAAGCATACCTCTATCGATCATATGAATAATTTCTATCGGGATTTTGAGGCGGTTAGCCATAAAAATTACGATGGCCTGATCATCACGGGGGCTCCTCTGGGGCAGCTCGAGTTTGAAGACGTGACCTATTGGGATCATATACGTGAAATTATCGACTGGTCTCAACGCCATGTTACCTCTGTGCTTTTTCTATGTTGGGCGGCTCATGCGGCACTCTATCACCTGTATGGCTTGAATAGAAAACTGCTCAAGTCTAAACGTTCAGGGGTCTTCCTGCATCAGCGAACCTGTCAACATTACCCTCTGTTACGCGGTTTCGATGATGAATTTTTAGCGCCACATTCCCGGTTTGCTCAGATGGATATTGATGAACTTAAGGCCCACCCCGCTCTGCAGGTGTTAACGGAATCCGATGAGGCTGGGGCTTATATGGTGCTCAGTACCAATAGCCGAAATCTGTTTGTGATGGGTCATCCCGAGTATCAGAAGGCGACGCTTAAAGATGAGTACCTACGGGATCTCGCCGAGGGGCTTGAGCCTGAAACCCCACAGAATTATTTTAGAAATAATGATCCTAAACAGGAGCCTGTCGCTCGCTGGCATGGACATGGCAGCTTGTTGGTCAGTAATTGGCTCAACTATTATGTATATCAGTTAACCCCCTATAATCTGGATGATATGAGTGCCATCACCCCCTGGGAGGAGGAAGTGTAACCTTTCTAATTATAAGGGTATTTTGAAGAATCAATTGAATAACATAAAAGCTACCTAGGTGGCTTTTGTTTTGTCTGCGATCAACCATGATTGAATCGCTGGACTGTGGAATATCAGGTTTACACCTAAGCCTGTTCTAGTTGTAAAGGCTATAACTTCCCGACTTGGCTCAGTCTAAAGTGCTGGCTGACTTGTCTATAAAACACGCTGATTTATATGCGTGTTCATCGTCTTAATTTTTTTAAAATCAAAAGAAACAGTTTGTTAAGACCTTAGCTTAATAACGTCGATTTTCATTCCAGCCAGGTTCTGCGATCTCGTCAATCACTCATCTAGACTAAAGGATTGGTCTAGGGGCGAACGAATACGACTTGTGAATGATATGTTGTTATTTTGTTGTCTCACTTGTCTTCCTTCAGGTAGAGTTTTTTACCTTGCCTCGATTCATAAAAAACTAGCGCAAAACTAGTATCCCGAGGCAGAACTCTATCTCAACAACTGGAAGTTAACGCAGGGGATTCACGTGTTGAATAAAAAACTATTGCCACTAGCCATAGCGCTAGCAGGATTGTCAGGTAATGCGCTCGCAGCAGAGCGTGAACATTCACATCAATCAGGTGCATTCGATCTGGTCATTGCCGACGAGCAAAGACTGATTCAAATGTTAAAAAAATCAGGGAAAATATCTCAAGGGGCTTCATTTAAAGAAGCCGAGGTCGCGCTACGCGGTTTCCTACACACTCGTCAACAGGAAGAGGCGCTGAGAGCTGCAAACTTAGATGCCCAAGCGACGAGTAATTTCGCCATGGATAGCGAAATCAAATCATCTGGCAAGAAAGCCCGCAAGGACAGGGGAAAGAAGCCTGGTAAATTAGGTTCATCGCGTAGAAATCGTCCTGACAATATGATGTTGGAAGACTATAGCGGTGAAACGCGTCAGGGCCGTGTGCTGGCCATCTTGATGGAGTTCCCTGATTTCCCTCATAACTCAATCCTGCCAGAAGATTCCGGCATGTATTATGAAGATTATAATCAAGATCATTATCGTGAAATCTTGTTCGGTGCCAATGGCTGGGTAGCCCCTAACGGGCATCACGCCAACTCATTTACGCAATTTTATGAAAAGCAGTCTGGTGGCAGTTATTCACTCACAGGTGATGTAGCCGGTTGGTATATGGCTACAGAAAACGCGGCTTACTATGGTGGCAATCCTGATGGCGACGCACGTAGCTTAATTCGTGAAGCGTTAGCGGCGGCTTCAGCCGATCCAAGTGTCGATCTTTCTCAGTTCGATATCGAAGATAGATACGATCTTGATGGCGATGGTGATTATTGGGAAGCCGATGGCTTAGTGGATCACGTGATGGTGTTCCATTCCAGTGTGGGTGAAGAAGCCGGCGGTGGTCAACTAGGTGAAGATGCTATCTGGGCACATCGCTGGAATCTAGGTGGTGTCTGGGCGATTCCTGGTGCAACCTCAGATGCTCCTTATTGGGGCGGAGCCATGGTTGCCTATGACTATACTATCGCACCTATCGACAGTGCCGTTGGTGTGATTAGCCATGAATATGGTCATGATCTAGGCCTGCCTGATGAGTACGATACTCAATACACAGGTAAAGGCGAGCCAGTTTCCATGTGGTCTGTGATGTCTTCTGGTAGCTGGGCGGGTCGTCTAGGCGGTACTGAGCCAACAGGTTTCAGTGCCTGGGCCAAGGAGCAGTTACAGGCTTCTCTAGGTGGTAACTGGTTACATGGCGCAACGGTTAACTTCGATGAGATTCCGAGAAGTGGCGTTCAGGGCTTACTCGACCAAGCGTCAAGCAAGGGCACTAACCATGATGCAATTCGCATTAACCTTCCCCAGAAGCAGAGTCTGATCACCACGCCGGTGAGCGGTGAATATGCTTACTTCAGTGGTTCAGGCAATGATCTTGAGAATAGCATGTATGTGACTGTTGATCTGACCGATGCAACGTCAGTCCTAGCTAAGTTTAAGACCTGGTATGACATAGAGGCCGATTGGGATTATGCCTATTTGGCCGTCGTAACTGAAGCTGGCCTGGTGACTATACCTAGTTCATTGACGACAGATACCAACCCAAATGACAATAACTTAGGCAACGGTATAACGGGTACATCAAATGGCTGGATCGATGCTGAGTTCGATCTGACTAGCTTTGCTGGTCAGGTGGTAGATGTCACGGTCATGTATAGCACAGATCCCGGTGTGGCAAATGCGGGTATCTATATCGATGATTTCAGTGTCGAACTAGACAGTGTCGCAGTGGTTACAGCGAATGCCGATGACTCGACTTCTGAGCCATTTAGCTTCGATGGTTTTATGGCTGATACAGGTAGTACCTATACGGATCATTATTACTTGCTTGAATGGCGTACTCACCATGGCGTAGACAGTGGCCTTGCCCACATCAATGTTGCCGGTGAAACCATGAGCTATGCAGAAGGACTTCTCATTTGGTATGTTGATAACAAGTATTCAGATAACTGGGTAGGTATTCACCCTGGAGATGGTTTCTTAGGGGTTGTCGATGCAGATCAGAAGACACTCAAGTGGAGTGACGGTGCACCTGCTTCGACTAAGTATCAGATCCATGATGCGACGTTCAGCATAGATAGAAATGACAAGATGTTCTTAGATCTTGAAGAGCAGTATGGCATAACATTGCGTGATAACCGTGTTCGTGGTCAACGTCTGTTCAATGACCGTAGAAGGTATATCGGCACTGATATTCCTGATGCGGGTCGTAATGTTCCGACCTACGGCCTGAAGGTTCGCTTGATCAATCAGAGTAAAGACAGAAGCGTAGGTTCTGTTTATATTTATCGTTAATTATAAATAGACCAAGCCCTTAAAAAAGCGCTGATTTCAGCGCTTTTTTTATTGTCGAAAATAATCGAGTGAAAGGTGGATAGATGATGAAACCAATAAAACTGATCGCCATATTCTTAGTTAATGCATCTCTGTTAGCCATTACGGCGTCGCCTGCATTGGCTCAACCCAAGCTAACTCAGGCTTGTCAGCAGCCTTCACCTGTTGTCGATATATGGTCATTAGAGCCTATGTTGACTAAAAGCGGAGTGCTGACAGATTCCATGACTCAAACAGAAAAGGAGCGGGCAATTCGGGACTATATCAAGCAGAAAAATGATAAGTACCGTCAATGTCAGGGGAGAGGGAAAACTGTCTCGTCTTGTAAGAAGCCAAAAATGAATGTCCGACAAATTGAAACAAGTTTGCTTAATGAAGGTGTAATTGCACCAGACACCCAGGATGAACAAAAACGACAACTGATAGAAGAGTATCGTCACAAAACTGAGTCTGAGTATAGGCTGTGTCAATTGAAGCAAGGGGCAGCTCTCTAGTGCTGCAAACTTAAATACCAATATGTATAAGGGCTAGTAATTTAAGCTAGCTCGTCAATTTCCTCATATCGGACTAACAGCAAGTGCCTGTGTAAATCTTGAGTGACAATATCACTCTCCTGTTTCCTTTCTTATCTTGCTATTTCCGCTTGCTTTACGTTCGCGTAAACGTCAGAGTGCTATTCTTTAGTTATAGAACTTGAACTAGATCACCTATTTTTGGCTGACGCTAACTAGCTGATAAAAGACGGAGTGGATAATGAGTACAGAGCAATTGAGTCAAGAGATCGTCATTGTGGCAGCCAAGCGCACCCCTATGGGGGGCTTTCAGGGATCCCTATCTACCGTCCCATCGCCTAAACTGGCAGCGACAGCCATCAAGAGTCTGATTGAGCAGACGGGCGTTGCCGCCGATGCTGTCGATGAGGTCTTGATGGGCTGTGTACTTCCTGCGGGTCTAGGCCAGGCGCCGGCTCGTCAAGCGACCCTAGGTGCAGGTTTACCCCTGTCGGTTGGCGCGACGACAGTCAATAAGGTCTGTGGTTCAGGTATGAAGACAGTCATGTTGGCCCATGATCTTATCAAGGCCGGCAGTGCCGATATCGTCATCGCTGGTGGTATGGAAAGCATGAGCCTGGCACCTTATCTGCTCGATAAAGCCCGCGGCGGCATGCGTATGGGTCACGGTAAGATAATGGATCATATGTTCTTAGATGGACTGGAAGATGCCTATACCGGCGGTGCCATGGGCACGTTTGCACAAAACACCGCCGATGAGTTTAAGCTTACTCGCGAACAGATGGACGCTTTCTCTCTGAGCTCATTAGATAAAGCCAACAAGGCCATCGAGTCCGGTGCATTTAAACAAGAGATAGCGCCTGTCACAGTATCGAATCGCCGTGGTGATACCTTAGTCGATACTGATGAGCAGCCGGGTAATGCCCGTCCCGATAAGATCCCCACCCTGCGTCCGGCTTTTGCCAAAGACGGCACCATAACCGCCGCCAACTCGAGTTCAATCTCAGATGGCGCGGCGGCGCTGATGTTGATGACGGCGAAACAGGCCAATATTCAGGGCTTGCCGATACTCGCCACCATCAAGGGACATGCTACTCATGCCCAGGAGCCATCACTGTTTACCACGGCGCCAGTTGGCGCCATGAACAAGCTGTTCGATAAGGTGAACTGGAGTAAGGATGATGTGGATCTGTTTGAGATCAACGAAGCCTTTGCCATGGTGACCATGTTGGCCATCTCTGAGCTCTCTCTTGATGAGTCTAAGGTCAATGTCAATGGCGGCGCCTGTGCACTGGGCCATCCTATTGGCTGTTCAGGTTCGCGTTTGTTAGTGACTCTGATACATGCACTTAAGGCCCGCGGGCTCAAGCGCGGTGTCGCATCGCTCTGTATCGGTGGCGGCGAAGCCACTGCCATGGCAATCGAAGTTTAAGTTGACCATAAGGCTTATCTGAAAAGATAAGCCTTTTTTATTAGTAATGAAAAACCAATGAAAGTTAAAGATAGAGAATAATCAGAGAAGTATACGAATAAATACCAAACACTATGTGAGTAAATAACTAGTCACTCATGTGCCGCAATCAACAAGACAACAGGCTTATGTGGATAAAAAAATAATAAACCACAGCAAACTTGTTCCAAGCAGTCTTAATGGGAAGCAATATGACCACTCAAGTGAAACATTATATCGACGGCCAGTTTATCGATGGTATCGGGAAGCAACAAATCTCGGTAACTAACCCTGCCAACAATGAAACCATCGCCATGATTAATGCCGCTACCGTCCAGGAGGTGGAAACTGCCATAGCCAGTGCCAAATCAGCCTTCAAAACCTGGAAAGAAGTGCCTGTTTCCGAGCGTGCCCGGGTGATGTTCAGATATCAGCATCTGCTGAAAGAGCACCATGATGAGTTGGCGACTATTCTGGCCCAAGAGACGGGTAAGACCTTTGATGATGCTAAAGGCGATGTTTGGCGCGGTATCGAAGTGGCCGAACATGCCTGTAATATCGCGACCCTGATAATGGGGGAAACCGTCGAGAATGTGGCCAGAAGCATAGATACTTATAGCTACAGTCAACCTCTGGGCGTATGTGCCGGTATTACCCCGTTTAATTTCCCTGCCATGATCCCGCTGTGGATGTTCCCCTTGTCTATCGCCTGCGGTAACACCTTCGTACTCAAGCCTTCTGAGCAAGATCCCATGACGCCTCAGCGTTTGGTTGAGCTGTTCGAAGAGGCCGGGGCACCTAAGGGCGTGTTGCAGTTAGTGCATGGTGATAAGACAGCGGTAGATGTGCTGCTGAATCATCAAGACGTTAAGGCTATCTCTTTCGTAGGCTCTGTGGGCGTGGGTCAATATATCTACAAGACAGGCACGGATAACCTCAAGCGTGTACAGGCGTTTGCTGGCGCTAAGAATCACTGCGTTGTCATGCCTGATGCCAATAAGCAGCAAGTGATTAATAACTTAGTCGGAGCCTCGGTTGGCGCGGCAGGTCAACGTTGCATGGCGCTATCTGTGGCGATATTTGTAGGCGCGGCTAAGGAGTGGATCCCTGAACTCAAGGAAGCGATTGCCAAGGTAAAACCCGGTCTGTGGGATGATAAAGGGGCGGGCTATGGCCCACTGATAAGCCCGGCAGCCAAAGCGCGAGTGCTGTCGCTTATCGCGCAAGGTAAGGCGGAAGGTGCCACGTGTCTACTCGACGGTTCTGAATTTACCGTGCCAGGTTATGAATCCGGTAACTGGGTGGGTCCGACTGTGTTTAGCAATGTCACCACCGAGATGACCATCTATAAAGAAGAGATCTTCGGTCCAGTGCTGTGCTGCATGGAGTCCGATACCCTGGAAGAGGCCATCGAGATAGTCAATAACAGCCCCTATGGCAATGGAACCTCAATCTTTACTGCCAGTGGCGCGGTCGCGCGTAAATATCAGCATGAGATAGAAGTGGGTCAGGTGGGGATCAATGTACCCATTCCTGTGCCATTGCCATTTTTCTCTTTCACCGGCTGGAAGGGTAGCTTCTATGGCGATCAGCATGCCTATGGCAAGCAGGCGGTGCGTTTCTACACCGAAACTAAGACCATCACGGCGCGCTGGTTCGAGTCACAGATAACTGACGCCGAGCATGCAGCGCCCAACATGACGATCGAGCTCAAGTAACAGGGCTGACAGTTCGTAACGCTTAAGCACCTTAGGTGGATACGCTATCCACCTAAGGATGATTACAATATCAATGATTCAATAAACAGGCAGGCACACATTAGAACAAAGAGCTTGAGCTCTATTATAAAAGTGCCGTAGGAGACATCGATGGATTTTAACCTCAGTGATGATCAGCGCCAATTTGCCGATCTAGCCCAACAGTTTTCACAAGACGAACTCGCCCCATTTGCTGCTCAATGGGATAGAGAACACCACTTCCCTAAAGATGTCATTCAACGCGCCGGAGAGCTGGGTTTCTGCTCCCTGTATTCGCCGGAAAGTGAAGGTGGCATGGGACTGTCACGTCTCGATTCATCGATTATCTTCGAGCAGCTATCCATGGGTTGTACATCCACCACTGCCATGTTGACCATACATAATATGGCGACCTGGATGGTGACCAGTTTTGGCACCGAAACCTTGAGAAAGGAGTGGTCCGAGTCATTAACCACGGGTCAGAAACTGGCATCTTATTGTTTAACCGAAGCGGGCGCGGGCAGCGATGCTGCATCCCTTAAGACCAAAGCGGTGAGAGAGGGCGATGAGTATGTGATCTCCGGCACTAAGATGTTTATCTCAGGGGCGGGGGCGACCGAGCTATTAGTGGTCATGTGCCGCACCGGACAAGACGGACCTAAAGGCATCTCAGCCATAGTGATCCCCGCCGATGCAAAAGGGGTAACCTATGGCAAGGCGGAAGATAAGATGGGCTGGAACGCTCAACCTACCCGCGAGATCACCTTCAGCCAAGTGCGAGTACCGGTAGCAAATCTATTAGGTGAAGAGGGGCAAGGCTTCACCTTCGCCATGAAGGGGCTAGATGGCGGACGCATCAATATCGCCACCTGCTCAGTGGGGACGGCTCAGGCGGCGCTTGAGCGCGCCACTCAATATATGAAAGAGCGCAAGCAATTTGGCAAACCTATCGCCACGTTTCAGGCGCTGCAATTTAAACTCGCCGACATGGCCACTGAATTAGTGGCGGCAAGACAGCTAGTGCGTTTGGCGGCTTTTAAACTCGATTGTGGCGATCCGGAAGCCTCCGCCTACTGCGCCATGGCGAAACGCTTCGCTACCGATATAGGTTTTCAAGTTTGTGATGCGGCGTTGCAGCTGCACGGCGGCTATGGCTACATACGTGAATATCCCTTAGAACGCCATGTGCGTGATGTGCGCGTACACCAGATATTGGAAGGGACTAACGAGATCATGCGCTTGATTATTGCGAGACGTTTGCTCGATGAGAGCGCCGGACAGATCTTGTAATTAGACTCATAAAAGGAAGTAACAGATGACAGCCCTGATAGAGAAGATTGTAGGCAATACCGCAGTGATCACCATGAGCAATCCGCCGGCCAATACCTGGACAGCCCAGAGCCTGCAGCTGCTGAAGCAGAAGGTGGAGGCACTCAATGATAATCCGGAAATTTATGCCCTGGTTATCACTGGTGAAGGTGACAAGTTTTTCTCCGCCGGAGCCGATCTCAAGTTGTTTGCCGATGGCAATAAAGAGAATGCTGCCAATATGGCCAAGTGTTTCGGTGAAGCGTTCGAAGCCTTGAGTGCATTTCGCGGTGTCTCAATCGCGGCAATCAATGGCTATGCCATGGGCGGCGGTTTAGAAGTGGCTCTGGCCTGTGATCTACGCATCGCCGAATCTCAGGCGGTGATGGCCTTGCCCGAGGCGACCGTGGGTCTGCTTCCTTGTGCGGGGGGACGCAAAATCTGGCGGCGCTCATCGGAGAAGGCTGGGCTAAGCGAATGATCTTATGTGGTGAGCGAGTGGGCGCACAGCAAGCGCTGCAGCTAAAACTGGTCGAGGAGGAGGTAGACACCGGAGCCTCTCTCGATGCGGCCATGCAGCTAGCCGCCAAGGTGGCTAAGCAGAGCCCCAGTAGTATTAAAGCCTGTAAGACTCTGATCCAAGCCGGGCGAAATATGCCGAGAAACCAAGCCTTACCCATAGAGCGAGAGCTGTTTGCGGACCTGTTTGATACCCAAGATCAGGCAGAAGGGGTTGCGGCTTTCTTAGAAAAGCGTAAGGCTAACTGGAAGAACTGCTGATGACGAATTCAACCAATAGTGTGGTATTTCAAACCTTAGGTACAGCCTCTGGCAAGCAGATTGGGGTGATGACCCTGAATATGGAGCAAGCCCTTAATTCCATCAACCTCGAGATGGTGCAGTTGATGTTTGCGCAGCTTACGCGCTGGCAAGATGATGATGCTATCGCCATGGTGATGTTAGATGGTGCAGGTGAGAAAGCCTTCTGCGCCGGCGGCGATGTCAGGGCCATCTATTATGCATCTGTTGCAACGCCGGGTGAACTTACCGAGCAGGCGACAGAGTTCTTTGAGCAGGAATATAGACTCGATTATCTTATCGATACCTATGCTAAACCTATTTTAGTTTGGGGAACGGGTATCGTTATGGGAGGGGGGCTTGGCCTGATGATGGGGGCGAGTCATCGTGTGGTAACCGAGCGTTCACGTATCGCCATGCCTGAGGTGACCATAGGCCTGTATCCCGATGTTGGTGGCAGTTACTTTCTTAATCGCATGCCGGGAAAGCTAGGTTTGTTTCTGGGACTGACGGCTTATAACATGAATGCTGCCGATGCAAAATACGTTGGGATAGCTAATCACTATATTCAAGATGATGATAAACAGCCCTTGCTTGATAGCTTGGCCTGCCTGAATTGGGGAGATGATACCGAGGTTAATCACAGCTTGCTGAGCGATGAACTCAATCGCACCGGAGCCAAAGCGAGCGCAGGGTTAGCCAAGGGGCAGCTCGAGACTCATAAAGATGACATCGATGCACTGATGTCGGGCTCGCTCAACGAGATAATGGCTCGAGTCGGCGAGCTTAAGCTTAAGGAGTCTTGGTTAGCGCGCCCCATCAAGACCATGCTGTCTGGTAGCCCCATCAGCTTGCAACTTATTTATCGCCAGGCGCACTTAGGTATAGACTTTAGTCTGGCTGAGATATTTAGATTTGAGCTTGGCTTGAGTGTGAACTGCTGTGCTCTGGGAGATTTCTCTGAAGGAGTGAGGGCGCTGCTTATCGATAAAGATCGCAATCCTCAGTGGAAATTTAACCAAGTGGCGGATGTGCCCACTAGCTTAATCGAGCAGATGCTGAGTTCACCTTGGTCTTTAGCATCGCACCCCTTAGCTCAGTTGGAGGAGCCTCTGTTGTAAGCGCTATTGAAATGAGTCTCGGGGAATAATTTACTTTAGGTAAGGAGTGTTAGATGACAAGTATCGCATTTATCGGATTGGGACATATGGGCGCGCCTATGGCGGCCAATTTAGTTAAATCAGGCGTGATGGTTAAGGTGTTCGATCTCGTCCCCGAGGCGATGAAGTCTCTTACTGACGTTGGCGCGCTTGCGGCCAAGAGTGCCTGCGGCGCTGCATCTGGTGCAGATGTGGTAATAACCATGCTGCCGGCCGGCAAACATGTTCGCTCGCTCTACTTAGGTGAAGGCAGCTCTGATAAGGGCTTGCTCGATGTGGTGGCCGAGGGGACCTTATTGATCGATTGTTCGACCATAGATGCTCAGAGCGCTAAACATGTCGCCGAAGTTGCAGCGAGTAAAGGATTTGAGTTTGTCGATGCGCCCGTATCGGGTGGCACAGCAGGCGCGGCGGCCGGGACATTAACCTTTATCTGTGGTGGCAGCGACAGCGGGTTTGAGCAAGCCTCTAAGGTGCTGAGTCATATGGGTGCCAATATTTTACACGCTGGTGGACCGGGCGCCGGTCAGGTGGCCAAAATTTGTAATAACATGCTTTTGTCAGTGCTGATGATAGCCACCAGCGAATCTCTGCAGATGGGAATTGACCATGGCTTAGATCCTAAGGTGTTATCTGAGATAATGAAGGTCAGTAGTGGTGGTAATTGGACGCTAGATAAATATAATCCTTGTCCGGGTGTGATGGAGTCTGTACCGTCGTCGAATGATTATCAGGGCGGTTTCATGGTCGATCTTATGGTTAAAGATCTTGGCCTATCCCAAGAGGCGGCATTACTGACTAACTCCTGTACGCCAATGGGCGCGCTTGCACGCAGTTTATATGTGAACCATGCTCGTCAAGGCAATGGCACACGAGATTTTTCTAGTATTTTTGAACAGTTTTCTCATTTACAACAAATTAAAAGCAAAGGGTAACACGATGGATTTAAAAGATAAGGTAGTGGTAATTACTGGCGGTGCTGGTGGACTTGGTTTGGCTATGGCGGTGGATTTAGCCGAAGCTGGCGCTAAATTGGCCCTTATCGATGTCGATCAAGAGAAGCTTGAACGTGCTTGCGCCGATATTGGCGACAGAGCTGAAGTACAAGGTTATGCCTTTGATATTACCTCTGAAGAAGATGTGGTGGCGGGGTTCGGTTTCATTCTGGAAGATTTCGGTCAAGTGAATGTGCTTATCAACAATGCAGGGATCTTATTCGATGGCATGCTAGTCAAAGCCAAAGAGGGTAAGGTGACAGACCGTATGTCCTATGAGCAATTTCAGGCGGTGATTAACGTCAATTTAACCGGCTCATTCCTCTGTGGACGTGAAGCTGCGGTTGCTATGATCGAATCTAAGCAAGAAGGCGTGATCATCAACATCTCCAGCTTAGCCAAGGCAGGCAATATGGGCCAGACTAACTATTCGGCTTCTAAAGCGGGTGTGGCTGCTATGTCTGTTGGCTGGGCGAAAGAGTTGGCAAGATACAATATTCGTAGCGCCGCGGTAGCGCCGGGTGTGATTGAAACTGAAATGACGGCTGCGATGAAGCCTGAAGCGCTAGCACGTATGGAGAAAATGGTGCCAGTTGGCCGTCTGGGTCAACCTAGCGAGATATCATCGACGGTTAAGTTCATCATAGAGAACGATTATGTTAACGGCCGTGTCTTCGAGATTGATGGTGGCATACGTATATAGACTCGAGTGTCTAGAGCCTGGGAACGAGTTCCTAGGCTCTAATTTCTAAGACAAGTATGATAAATAATAAAACGGGCTTAGGCCCGTTTTTTGTTGCTCTCGATTCATTCGTTAAGATCTGTATTTATCCCTGTGACAGGCTTTAACAATTACACTTATACAAGAACTTACATATGTGCTTATGATACGTGATAATGTTCAATGTTAATCTATGGGGGAAAGCTGAGTTGATGTTCGATAAAAAGATGGTCTGGCTGGAAAAAACGGCAAGAAATTTGATGTTGCTGGTGGGGGCGTGGGCTTGATCGTTATCTATTCGGGTTTCTTCTACTTGATGTTCAAGGGCAATGATACATCGGCTTTGCCATGGTACCTTCTCCTGTCTCCCTGGATTTGTATCTATTTTGGCCTGACTCAGACCAGACAGTTAGCGGTTCTTTTATGGTTTAAGCAGAAATTAACTCGAAAATAATGATTACCTATTTATGGAAACAGGAGCCAACAGTGAGACCCCATTTTTATTTTATTCCCTTATTGTCATTGTTACTACTATGTTTTCTAGCAGCATGTGGTAAACCGGATCATGTTGAAAAAGTTGATAAACGAAGTGGCCTTAAAATTGCGGCTTATGGCAGCTGGCTGTCACCGATAACAGCGGAAGATGTTTATGGTTTATCAGATGATTTTGGTGAATTACAGAGCGTCAACGGTGCCCTCTATTTTGTTCAATCGGACTCATCGGCCCAGGGCAAGATTGGCATCAAGCGTTTGGAGACTGGATCAAAGTTGAGCGATGCGGTGAGCTCGGCATTCGATGTCAGATCTACTGTACATGAATATGGCGGCTCGCCATTTCTTGCTATTGGTCAGAGTATTTTTGCCTCCAAAGCAGAAGATCAGCTGCTCTATCGCTTCGCGCCTAACCAAGAGCCCGTCCCTTTAACTATGCCCGGTACTCGTCATGCCGATTGTGTACGGTATTCAAAAGGATCAAGACTCATCTGTGTGCGTGAAGACCACAGAAACAGTGGAGAGCCGACTTCAAGCCTAGTGGCGCTTAATCTTAACTTTGCCGGGGAAGGTGAAATCCTAATCGACGGGGATGATTTCTATTCATCGCCCAGGGTATCACCGGATATGAAGACATTGGCTTGGATTGCCTGGCAACATCCGAATATGCCCTGGGATAATACTGAGCTTTGGATAGGCGAACTCGCTCCTAAAGGTGGGGTGCATAATCCCAAGCGATTATTGTCCGATAAAAATGGCTCCATTACACAAGTATCATTTAGCCCTAGTGGTCAGCTCTACTTCGTGGCCGATTTTGACAATTGGTGGAACTTGTATCGCATCAGTTCCGAGGGCGAGTTGGAGCAAGTGCTGGATAAAGATGCCGAGTTTGCAGTACCTGACTGGAAGCTGGGTAATCATAATTATGCCTTCGAGTCAGAGAATACCATTATCGCCAGTTACAGCGATAAAGGACAAGCTTCACTGATTAGAATTTTTCTCGATACCGGTATCACCGAGCCCATTGCCGTGGATTTCGGCGAGATATCTCAGGTGGTGAAGGGGGAAGACGGTATCTACTTCGTCGGGGCTAAAGTGACTCCGGAAAAAGGGATCTATAAGGTGAAAGGACGAGGGGTGGCGCTTATCTACTCACCGGAACTTGCGACAGTCGATCCTAATTATATCTCCAGAGCCGTAAGTGTCAGCCTGAAATCCAGTGACGGTGTCACTATCTATGGATATTTTTATGGCGCGAGAAATCCTGACTTCATTGGCCTCAGAGACTCTAGGCCCCCCTTGCTGGTCATGTTGCATGGTGGACCAACTGCAAAAGCCAGTTTGGCATTTAGGCGTGATATTCAGTTTTGGACCAGTCGTGGTTTTGCTGTGCTGGATCTCAATTATCGTGGCAGCTCTGGTTTTGGACGAGCCTATCGTCAAAGCCTCTATGGAAAATGGGGCATCGCCGATGTGGAGGACGCCGTGCGGGCGGCCGGATACTTGGTCAACAAGGGCTGGGTTGATGGCACTAAGCTTGCGATTAGAGGCTCTAGCGCCGGAGGACTTACCGTATTTTCGGCACTGGTGTTCTACGATACATTTAAAGCTGGTGTGAGCTATGCTGGCATCAGTGATATGGAAGTATTGAGCCGAGATGCTCATAAGTTTGAGTCCAGTTATTTAGAATTGCTGGTTGGTAAAAATTCAGCCGAAAATAACGTGTATCGTGAACGCTCTCCATTACATCACCTCGACAGGCTAAATGAGCCCTTGTTGTTAATTCAGGGAGGTGATGACCCCGTGGTATTGGCTAAGCAATCCACAGAGGTATTTAACAAACTCAAAGCGCGAGGGGTCCCCGTAGCCTATCTCGAATTCGAGGGCGAGGGGCATAATTTGAGGGATCCGGTAAATCAAATGACCGCTATCGAAGCCGAGCTGTATTTTTATGGCAAGGTATTTGGGTTCACTCCCGCAGGTGATGTTCCTACATTGAAAATTGAGAATGTTCACCGGCTAAAAAAACACTAAATGCCGGCATTAGATTGATCTGTTAGGAATCAGGGGCGAGCTATTTAATAAAACAGGCCATCAAGTTTGTGGGTTAGCCAGACTATTCACTGAGTCCGCTCAGTATGGCACAGTCCGGTTGATGGCCGCCGCGACAATCCTTAATCAGATGCTTTAATTGGCTCTCGAGCTCCTTCAACTTGGTTATTCTATTACTCACCATCTGCAGATGAGTCTTAGCTAAACGTTTTACATCTTCGGCATCTCTGTCTTGATTGAGTTTAAGGTCGAGCAGAGAGCGGCAATCATCTAAAGAGAAACCTAAGTCGCGACTGTGACTGATAAAGTTAAGGGAATCGATCTGAGGTTTATCATATTCTCTGTAGCCATTTTCCCCACGTGCGGCGCAGATAAGACCTATGTCGTGGTAATAACGAATACTCTTAACCGATAGACCAGTCTTTTTTGCTACTTCACCAATTTTCATCATAAGCCTCTTATGTCATTTAATACCAATCACAGTGTGCTCAAAAGTAAACGAGTGAGAGTCAAATTCAACAAAGTGTATTAAATTTACAATAAGGCTTTGACTCTCCCATTAGGGGAGACATTAACCTAAGTGCAGTGAAATGGGAACAACCTATTTTAATAACTTACTTAAATAGCCTTGATCGAGACTCAATTGTTTGAGTATGGGGAATCAATGATTATGAAAAATATCAATAGCATGACTTTATATGTACCTCAAATGAACTGCGCCAGTTGTGTGGCTAAAATTGAAGGTGCGTTCGAAAAATTATCACTCCCAGATGTGTCTGCACGGGTTAACTTGGCCGATAAGCAGGTACAGATTCAAGGGGATATCAGCAGTGAACTCGCTATAGTGACCGTGGCCAGTGTTGGTTACGACAGCGAACTCGTGCTGGATGCCAAGCTAGCCAGTGAGAAGAAAATCCAGGCTGAGCGAGTCGAGTACCGCACCCGTATCATCCAATCTATGTTGGGATTGGGTTTAGGTGTACCTATGATGTTATGGGGGCTATTGGGCGGTGAGATGATGGTGAATAATCCCAGTCAGCAATTGGCTTGGGGAGTTATGGGGATCATCACCTTTATCTTACTCGTGACCACAGGCGGGCACTTCTATAAAGGGATGTGGCGTGCACTTAAGGCGCGCAGCGCCAACATGGACACCTTAATTGTGCTCGGCACTACCACAGCATGGGCCTATTCTATGTTGGTGGTAATTATGCCTTCCTGGTTTCCAGCCGAAACCCGTCATGTGTACTTTGAAGCCAGTGTGATGATTCTGGGTTTGATTAACTTGGGCCATGCGCTGGAACTCAGGGCTAAGGGCAAGACCAGTGAAGCGGTTCAGCGCCTCATAGGATTACAATCCACGACCGCAATAAGGCTGACCGACTCTGGAGATGAGGAGGTCGAAATAGCGCAAATACAGATCGGCGACCAGTTGAGACTACAACCTGGCAGTCGAGTCGCCTTGGACGGCGAAGTATTGAGTGGAGAGTCGAATCTTAATGAGTCCATGTTAACCGGTGAGCCTATTCCTGTGTCTAAAAACATTGGCGATACGCTCAGTGCTGGCACCGTCAACGGCAATGGCAGCATCATCTACCGCGTGACTGCTGGGTTAACCGATACTCGTCTATCGAAAATCATCGACCTGGTTCAGCAGGCACAAACATCAAAAATGCCCATAGGCAGACTCACGGATAAGATATCGGCGTACTTTGTCCCTGTGGTGGTGATTATTGCCCTGGTCGCATCAGTGGTGTGGTATTTAGCGGGACCTGCGCCTCAGATATCACATGCGCTAGTGGTGTTAACAAGCGTGCTTATCATAGCTTGCCCTTGTGCCCTGGGATTAGCGACACCTATGTCTATCATGGTATCTGTCGGACGAGCCGCACAGATGGGCGTCTTGATTAAGAATGGTGAGGCTTTGCAAACTGCGAGTAAGGTGACCTGTGTGGTGCTGGACAAGACTGGCACTATCACATCGGGTAAGCCATCGGTAACCGACATTCGCTTGCTTGATGGTGGCAGTGACGGTGAAAGTGGTGGTGAGTCCTCTGCATCTGAGCAGCTCTTATTCCTGGTGGCGAGTCTGGAACAACATTCTGAGCACCCATTGGCCCAGGCTATGCTGGATGAAGCCAAGACGCGAGAGCTAAGCTTGGTAGAACCCGAACGTTTCAACAATATTCAGGGAAAGGGCATAGTGGGCATAGTCTCTGGCGTCGAGCTGGCCATAGGCAATATGAGCTTGATGGTCATGGAGGGCATATCGGGTGTAGACGCTTTACAAGATGAGGTTCAGACCTTGGCCCAGCTTGGTAAAACTCCGGTTTATGTGGCACAAGGCGGACGCTTAGTCGGTGTTATTGCCATCAGTGATCCGGTGAAACCCGATGCCAAAGAAGCTATTGCCGCGCTCAAGCGTGCCGGTAAACGGGTGATATTACTCAGCGGCGACAAGCAAGAGACGGTGCAGGCCGTTGCCGATGAAGTGGGCATAGATGAAGTCATTGCCGGAGTCTTGCCCGAGCAGAAACAGGCTAAGATTATCGAACTCAAAGAAAGTGGAGAAGTCGTCGCCATGGTAGGAGATGGTATCAATGATGCCCCCGCTTTAATGAGTGCCGATGTGGGTATCGCCATGGGAGATGGCACCGAAGTCGCCATCGAGAGTGCCGATTTGACCTTACTAACTGGACGATTGTCAGTGTTGGCCGATACCTTTGCCTTGGCTAACGCCAGCATGAGGAACATTAAGCAGAATCTGTTCGGCGCGTTTATCTATAACTCTTTAGGCATACCAGTCGCCGCTGGAGTTCTATTCCCTCTAACCGGAATATTACTGAGTCCTGTGATAGCAGGAGCCGCGATGGCTTTATCCTCATTAACAGTAGTGACTAACGCTAACAGGCTAAGACATGTGAAGTTGAACAAGTAATGAGTTAAATGCTTGTTGTCTGAGGAACCCGAATAAAATCTGTTCGGGTTCCTTTCATCATATCTTGCTGTAACGGTAAATTCTCGTCGTAAGCTGGTTCGCTTTTAGTTGATTGTTTGTGGACTGCTGGCTATAATATCGCGCTTAATTTTGCTCGTTTATACATCAAATCGCATAACAAATTTTGGGATCTAACACTTGATTACTACAGCTAATATCACCATGCAGTTTGGCGCTAAGCCACTGTTTGAAAACATCTCAGTTAAATTCGGCGGCGGCAACCGTTATGGTCTGATCGGCGCGAACGGCTGTGGTAAGTCAACCTTTATGAAGATCTTGGGTAGCGATCTTGAGCCGACTGCGGGTAATGTCTCTCTGGATATCAACGAGCGTATCGGTAAACTGAGTCAGAACCAGTTTGGTTATGAAGAGTTCAGCGTGATCGATACCGTTATCATGGGCCACGAACAGCTTTGGGAAGTCAAGAAAGAGCGTGATCGTATCTACTCTCTGCCTGAAATGACAGAAGAAGATGGTATCAAGGTTGCCGATCTAGAGATGGAATTTGCCGAGATGGATGGTTACACAGCCGAATCTCGTGCCGGTGAACTCCTGATGGGAGTGGGTATTCCTGTTGATCAACACTTTGGTCTTATGAGCGCAATTGCGCCGGGTTTCAAACTTCGAATCTTGCTGGCACAAGCCCTGTTCTCTGATCCTGATGTATTGCTACTCGACGAACCAACCAACAACTTGGACATAGATACCATTCGTTGGTTGCAAGAGATGCTGAACCAGCGTAACAGCACTATGATCATCATCTCTCACGATAGATATTTCTTAAACTCAGTCTGTACCCATATGGCGGATCTCGATTACGGTGAGCTGCGTATTTTCCCGGGTAACTATGATGAGTACATGATGGCAGCTCAACAATCCCGTGAACGCTTGATGTCTGATAATGCTAAGAAGAAGGCGCAAATTGCCGAGCTTCAGGGCTTCGTTGCTCGTTTCTCTGCTAACGCATCTAAGGCTAAGCAGGCCACCTCACGTGCAAAGCTTATCGATAAGATCAAGATTGATGAAGTGAAAGCCTCGAGTCGTGTTAATCCGTTTATTCGTTTCGAGCAAGAGAAAAAATTGTTCCGTAATGCTTTGATCGTCGAAGAGCTAAGCAAGGGCTTCGATGAGCCACTGTTCAACAAGCTAAACCTTATGGTTGAAGTGGGTGAGCGTATCGCCATCTTAGGTGAGAACGGTATCGGTAAGACAACCTTACTGCGTACCTTGACCCATGATATTCCTCAGGATAGCGGTACCATTCAATGGTCTGAGAATTCAGCTATCGGTTACTATGCCCAAGATCATGAGTCAGATTTTGAAAATGACATGACCTTGTTTGAGTGGATGAGCCAGTGGCGTAAGCCTGAAGATGACGACCAGTCGGTTCGTGGTTACTTGGGTCGCATGCTGTTCAGCTCTGATGACATCAAGAAGTCGGTTAAGGTACTCTCGGGTGGTGAGAAGGGCCGTATGTTATTCGGCAAGCTTATCATGCAGAAGCCAAATATTTTGGTGATGGATGAGCCAACAAACCACATGGACATGGAATCTATCGAGTCATTGAACAATGCTCTGGAGATTTACCAAGGTACCTTGATTTTTGTCAGTCATGACCGTGCCTTCGTTTCATCGGTTGCTAACCGCATCATAGAAATGACTAAAGATGGCATCAATGACTTCAAGGGAACTTATGATGAGTTCCTCAGAAGCAAAGGTGTTGATGCGTAAGCTGACACCTAAGCCTGACCAGGCTTAAACAGATTGTACAAAAAAGCCCGAACTGAGTTCGGGCTTTTTTGTACAGGGATGTAGTTATCCCCGGACACCAGGGATGGTGTAAGAGGGGATTTGTACATGGATGTCTCATAGTTAAGAGTTATCCCCGGACACCAGGGATGGTGTAAGAGGGATGTCAACAATAGCTCAGCTAGCGCCTAAAAAGTTCCTAGATTCTAGATTCTAGAATCTAGTTCCTAAAGCCATTTTACTTTGAAAAACGTGTCTGCAGGTAATCGAATACGGCGCGGATGCCGAAGGCTTCGCCACCGACTGGACGGCCGGGAAGCTTACGCGTGTTCCAGGCCATCACATCGAAGTGAGACCAGCTAATATTTTCATCGACGAAGGCTTCGAGATAAAGTGCTGCTGTGATGGCACCACCTTGAGGAACACGGCCACAGTTGGCTAAATCGGCAATGTCACTGCCGGTGAGTTCCAGGTATGGCTTGTGCAGTGGCATGCGCCAGATAGGATCTTGTACCTTGAGGCCTGACTGAGTCATATCGGCTGCCACTTGATCATCGTTACTGAAGAAACCGGGAAGCTCGGTGCCTAGGGCGATGCGCATTGCGCCAGTGAGTGTAGCGAAATCTATCATCAGCTCAGGCTTGTCATTGTTGGCTTCGGCTAATGCATCACATAACACTAAGCGGCCTTCGGCATCGGTATTATCAATTTCGACCGTGATGCCTTTGCGGGTCTTAATCACATCACCTGGGCGGAAAGCATTTGCCGATACTGCATTTTCGACTGCCGGTACCAATACGCGTAAACGTATAGGTAAGTTGCTCGCCATGATCTGGTGAGCCAGGCCGATAACGTGAGCGGCACCGCCCATGTCTTTTTTCATCAAACGCATGCCTGCACCGGGTTTCAGATCCAGTCCGCCGGAGTCGAAACACACACCTTTACCGACTAAAGTCACTTTAGGTGCATTTTCATCACCCCAGGTCATATCGATCAGGCGTGGCAGGTTTTCACTTGCACGGCCCACCATGTGGATAGTTGGATAGTTTTGTTCGAGCAGCTCATCGCCAACGATTTGAGTGATGCTTGCACCAAATTCACTGGCCAAATTCTCCATAATCTCACCCAAGTGCTGAGGCATCATATCTGCAGCTGGCGTATTGACTAGATCGCGAACAATAGCAACGGAGCGCACCAGTTTTTTCACTTCGTCAGCCTGAGCCTGAGTTGGCAATACCAGTTGAGGATAAACTTTGTCATTGTGCTTATAACGGTCGAATTTATATGCACCGAGACCCCAGCTAAATGCCGCGACTTTGATTTGCTCTTCACTGCCCTGGATGGTGTAGCGGCCGGCAGGTAGCTGGTTTACCAGATCGCCGCATAACCAATAGGAGTCTAGCTCGGAGCTCACATAAATGGCTTGAGAGAGTTCACCTGCGCCGTTTGGGATCAGGCTCATGCCTTTTCCGTCAAACTGAGTCGTAGCCAGCCAGTTTGTCGTCTGAGTGTCTTGCTCGGCTAGCCAAGTTGAGTATGCATCTGTGTGTAAGATAGTGAGAGGGGTGCCAAGGGCACCTGAGATCAATAATTCAGTCATGTTGGACTCGTGCTCGCTGCTTGTATCAATTTGAGGAGGGTTATTTTTATTGTCTAACAGGGTAACAGGCAATTAAAGCGGGTTAAAGGTCAGTAAGCGTAGAGGTGGGGAATATTGAGGGTTGGGGGATTTAAAACGACGTTAGCTATTTTTCATTTTCAGCCAATTTTTCGGAGCGTTTCTTTCTCTTTCTGGAAAGATTGTTAAATGAACTTGGTAGCACATCTACGCCTACCATCTTTCCAAGTTTGACCACCAGAGGTATGGTCAGCGGGGCGAACGGCAGCACGGCAAACACGCCCAAGCCTAATCCCTTTAACAGATCACCGAATTGCTTATTGGCCTCGGCTAGCTCTTCACGGCTGGCCTGCTTCTTTGTGTAACGTTTATAGGTGACCAACATATCTTTGGTCTCCTGTTTCTCCTGAGACAATGCATCTTTCAAAATAAGCATGTCGCGTTTTAAACGGATCCAGAATCGCTTTCTGCCTATGCGAAAAACGCGTATGGGGGCCTTGTGAATATGGGCATAAATTTTCATGGCCCGATTGTCTCATAGGCGACCCTATAGGCAAAGCCGTGCTTGATGGTTTTATTACAGTCATTTGTAACATCTTTAAGGGGAGTCCTCTGCTTAGGTTGAAAAGTGAGCCGTCTGGACGGGGGGAATGGGATTTTCTGCTAGATGTAAACTTGCTACCACAGATGTTTTGTCGACAATCTACTGGTTTATGTTTGACCAATCCATAAGGTTTGGCTATATTGTCGACAATCCAATGTAAAAGAAGTCCTAGTTAACGTATGACATTTTTCACCGAACAGCCAGTTACTGCGGCAGATAAGACCTTTATTCAGCTAAGGCAAGATATTGTTGAAGGAGAGATCCCTTCGGGGCCAAGCTGAGTGAAACAGAGTTGTCGACAAAATATACCGTCAGCCGTGCCATCATTCGTGAAGCGATCAATCGATTAGCTTCATGTCATATCGTCGAGCGTAAAGCCAACGTTGGCGCCCGAGTGGTTTCATTATCCACCGAGGGTTTGATTGAGTTATACCAGGTTCGCGAATCGCTCGAGGGTATGGCGGCAAGGTTAGCGGCAAAAAACATGAGCACCACTGAGATAGATGATCTCAACCAACTGTTAAATTCCCATTTTGATGAAGTCAAAGGCGGCGAGTCCTATTACCAGGAAGCTGGTGATGTCGATTTTCATTACCGCATCATTCTCGGTAGCAAGAATAAACACCTTATCTCCATGCTCATCAATGGCATTTATCATCTGGTGCGCATGTATCGTGTGCAACTTGGCATGGCGGGACCTAGGGTTACCACGGCATTCGATGAACATAAACATATAGTACAGGCCATTTCCAATCGTGATGAGGAGCTGGCTGAGATCTTGATGCGTCGTCACATCATGTATTCGAAGAACAATATTGAGAAGAATTTAGCCCAAAGTCGTTAATCAAGGCGGCCTCGGGCGTTTTAGGTATTATACCATTCCGCTTAAGTATCTGATCATTCAGCGGGAGTTCAAAGCGCTGTAGGCAAGGCGAATGTTTGAAGCTAATAGTTATTCTATATCGAAAACATTCAACGTAGCATAAAGGGCTTTGAAACCCGCACTGAGAGTCTCTGAACTAACCAGATACTTATATGGAATGGTATTAAGCATTAATAAAGAGAGGAAAGCATGAGCGCAGGTAAAAAGTTTCGCCAGGCATTAGCAGACAACGCCCCCTTGCAGATAGTGGGCACCATCAATGCGTACACGGCCATGATGGCAAAACAGATAGGTCATCAGGCCATCTATCTTTCCGGGGGCGGCGTAGCGAATGCTTCATACGGCTTACCCGACTTAGGCATGACCTCGCTAAATGATGTGATTGTCGATGTACAACGCATCACATCAGCCTGTGACCTGCCTTTAATGGTGGATATCGATACCGGTTGGGGTGGGGCGTTCAACATAGCTAAAACCATACGTGATATGGAGAAGGCGGGAGCGGCAGCCGTGCACATGGAAGATCAGGTTGCCCAGAAGCGCTGTGGTCATAGGCCTAATAAGGAGATTGTCTCGACTGAAGAGATGGTCGATAGAATCAAATCGGCTGTGGATGCTCGCACGGATCCCGATTTCTTCATCATGGCGCGTACCGACTCCTTCGCCCAAGAGGGATTAGCGGCTGCCATCGCGCGTGCTAAAGCCTATGTTGCCGCCGGTGCCGACGGCATCTTCGCCGAGGCGGTGAAAACAGAGGAGCATTATCGCGCCTTTAGCGAGGCATTAGATGTGCCTATCCTGGCCAATATTACCGAGTTTGGTCAGACCGAGTTATGGAATAAAGAGCAGCTGGGTGAGTGGGGTTGTGCCATGGTGCTTTATCCGCTATCGGCATTTAGGGCCATGAATAAGGCGGCTGAAATGGTCTATGAAACGATTCTAAAAGATGGCGATCAGAAGGCGGTTACCGACAAAATGCAGACTCGCATGGAACTCTATGATTATCTGGGGTACCACGCCTATGAGCAGAAGTTAGATGTGCTCTTTAGCGAAGGCAAGAACAAATAGTTTAATAATCGTTAAAAAGAGATAAGCCTGGCGAGTGTTTAGCAATAGTGACCTTGCCAGGGAGAGTGAGCGTCATAAAACCTTACATAAAGCATGATAAAAATAGATGACCCGTTATCAAAACTCTGTGAAGGAAATGCAGAGGCGAGGTCACAAAAACAAATAGAGGAAAGAGCAATGGTAGATAAAAAACTGAGTGGTGCAGGACTACGTGGTCAGAGCGCCGGTGAAACTAGCCTTTGTACCGTGGGTAAATCTGGCAGCGGCTTAACATATTGTGGCTATGATGTGTCAGATTTGGCCGATAATACCAGCTTCGAAGAGGTCGCCTACCTGCTGTTTAATGGCGAACTGCCTACGGTGGATCAACTCGAGACTTACAAGGCCGAGCTTAGTACCCTGCGTGATCTGCCTCAGGCACTTAAAGAGGTGTTGCAGCGCATACCTCAAGATGCACACCCTATGGATGTGATGCGCACCGGTTGTTCTTTCCTAGGTAACTTAGAGCCAGAGAATGACTTTTCTGAGCAAAATCGCGCCGCCAATCGTCTCCTCGCCGCATTTCCGGCCATCATGTGTTATTGGTACAAATTCTCCCATGAAGGCGTCGAGATAGATTGCGTCACCGATGAAGCCTCTATCGGCGGTCATTTCCTCCACCTTCTCAATGGTAAAGCCCCCTCTGAGCAGCATCGCCGCGTGATGGATGTGTCGCTCATCCTCTATGCGGAGCATGAGTTTAATGCTTCGACCTTTACCGCTCGTGTCTGTGCATCGACCCTGTCTGACATGTTCTCTTGTATTACTGGAGCCATAGGCACCTTGCGCGGTCCACTGCATGGCGGCGCGAATGAGGCGGCAATGGACATGATCCAGAGTTTTAGCTCTCCTGCCGATGCCAAGGTGCAGATGGCGGGCATGCTTGAGCGTAAAGAGAAGATCATGGGTTTTGGTCATGCTATTTATCGCACGTCAGATCCACGCAACGTGATCATCAAGGCCTGGTCTGAGAAGCTAGCGCAGGAGAATGGTGATACCAGCCTTTACGATATCTCCGTCGCCTGTGAAGAGTTTATGTGGGACAGCAAGAAGCTGTTTTGTAATGCGGATTTTTTCCATGCATCGGCTTATCACTTCATGGGTATTCCTACTAAATTGTTTACCCCAATCTTTGTCTGTTCACGCTTAACTGGCTGGGCGGCTCATGTGATGGAGCAACGCACCAATAACCGCATCATTCGCCCGAGCGCCGATTACACCGGCAGCGAGCCACGTAAAGTGACGCCAATCGAAACAAGATAAGCGCCAGAAGCTAGGTCCGAGTTCCTAGGTTCTAGGAACTCGGACCTAGCTTCCCGCTAATTGAGTAAATAAAGATGAATACCCAATACCGTAAATCTCTACCCAGCAGTAAACTCGATTACTTCGATACAGAGGCTGCCGTTGATGCTATCAGCCCGGGTGCATACCGCAAGCTGCCTTATTGCTCTCGTGTTTACGCCGAGAATCTGGTTCGTCGCTGCGAGCCTGCTAAGCTGACCGACTCACTCAAACAGATTATCGAGCGTAAGCAAGATCTGGATTTTCCCTGGTATCCGGCCCGTGTGGTGTGCCACGATATTCTTGGCCAGACGGCGCTAGTCGATCTGGCTGGTCTGCGTGATGCCATTGCCGCCAAGGGCGGCGACCCGTCTAAAGTCAATCCCGTGGTGCCGACTCAGCTGATTGTCGACCATTCCTTAGCGGTGGAGCACGCCGGATTTGAGAAAGATGCCTTCGAGAAGAACCGCGCCATCGAAGACAGGCGCAACGATGACAGATTCCACTTTATCAACTGGACTAAAACGGCATTTAAAAATATAGATGTTATTCAGCCCGGTAACGGCATCATGCATCAGATCAACCTAGAAAAGATGTCTCCCGTTATCCAGTCCCGCGATGGGGTGGCATTTCCCGATACCTTAGTCGGCACCGACAGTCACACGCCACATGTAGATGCCCTTGGGGTTATCGCCATAGGCGTGGGCGGCTTAGAAGCTGAAAGTGTCATGCTGGGACGTCCTTCTTACATGCGTGTGCCAGATATTGTCGGAGTCGAGCTGGTGGGTAAACGTCAGAGTGGGATCACCGCGACGGATATCGTGCTGGCGATAACTGAGTTCTTGCGTGGTGAAAAAGTCGTATCGACCTATTTAGAGTTCTATGGCGAAGGCGCCAGGGCGCTGACATTGGGCGATCGCGCCACGATTTCTAACATGACCCCGGAATTTGGCGCCACTGCCGCCATGTTCTATATCGACGAGATGACCATAGATTATCTTAAGCTGACAGGCAGGGATGATAGCCAGGTAAAACTGGTCGAAAACTATGCCAAACATGCTGGTTTGTGGGCCGACACGCTAAAAGATGCCGAGTATGAGCGAGTACTGCATTTTGACTTGTCATCGGTTGGCCGTAACATCGCCGGACCTTCTAATCCCCACCGCCGTGTGTCGACAAGTGATCTTGCCAAGAAGGGGATCAGTGGTCATTTCGATATGAGTCAAGATGCCGATGGCAAAGACTTGATGCCAGATGGTGCCTGTATTATCGCCGCCATCACCAGCTGTACTAACACGTCAAACCCCCGCAATGTTATTGCAGCTGGCCTTATCGCCCGTAATGCCAATGCCAAAGGCTTGACCCGTAAGCCTTGGGTGAAAACCTCGCTGGCACCAGGCTCCAAAGCCGTGCAGTTGTACCTTGAAGATGCCAAGTTGTTGTCAGAGTTGGAGCAATTGGGTTTCGGTATCGTAGGTTTCGCCTGTACCACCTGTAACGGCATGAGCGGCGCGTTAGATCCTGTGATTCAAAAAGAAGTGATCGACAGAGATTTGTACACTACGGCGGTGCTTTCGGGCAATCGAAATTTCGATGGTCGTATCCATCCCTATGCCAAACAAGCCTTCTTAGCGTCACCTCCTCTGGTTGTCGCCTACGCCATTGCCGGTACCATTCGCTTCGATATCGAAAAAGATGTGCTCGGCAAAGATAGTCAGGGCAATGATGTGACCTTGAAAGATATCTGGCCCAGTGATGAAGAGATAGATAAGGTCATTGCTCAAAGTGTTAAACCTGAGCAGTTCCGTAAGGTCTATGAGCCTATGTTCGATATTAAAGTCGAGTACGGCAGTGACAACGATCCGCTATATGATTGGCGTCCACAGAGTACTTATATCCGCAGACCTCCTTATTGGGAAGGCGCACTCGCGGGCGAGCGTACCATGAAGGGCATGCGTCCTCTGGCTGTGCTTGGTGACAACATCACTACCGATCATCTGTCTCCCTCGAACGCCATCATGCTCGAAAGCGCCGCCGGAGCTTATCTGGATAAGATGGGGCTACCGGAAGTTGACTTTAACTCCTATGCGACCCATAGGGGCGATCATTTAACGACCCAACGCGCTACTTTTGCTAACCCTAAGCTGTTTAATGAGATGGTGACTCAGCTGGGTAAAAATGGCAAAGCAGAGGTTAAGCAAGGCTCACTTACGCGTATTGAACCCGAAGGGATTGAGTCTCGCATGTGGGAAGCTATCGAGACCTATATGGCGCGTAAGCAGCCTTTGATCATTATTGCCGGAGCCGACTATGGCCAAGGTTCGAGTCGTGATTGGGCCGCCAAAGGTGTACGTCTTGCCGGCGTCGAAGTGATTGTCGCCGAAGGTTTTGAGCGTATTCATCGCACTAACTTGGTGGGCATGGGGGTATTACCCGTGGAGTTTACCGGTGGAAATAACCGTCACTCCTACGGTATCGACGGCAGCGAAATCTACGATGTGATTGGCGAGCGCACGCCTGGAGCGGTATTGACGCTAATCATCACAGGTAAAAATGGTGAGCAAGTTGAAGTCCCAGTGAAGTGCCGCCTAGATACTGCAGAGGAAGTGACAATCTATGAAGCAGGTGGGATCCTACAGCGCTTCGCCCAAGATTTTCTTGACTCAAATGTGAATTAACATAGTGAATTGTAAGCGGGGTTGATAAAGGCTTTGCGATGACATCTGACCTATATGGATGTAGGGAATGCCGAAAAATGTATGGAACATTTTTGGCCATGTCATCAAAACTCATCTTTGTAACGATATAAAGCCCTAGTCACTGTGCTCTGGCTTTATCTCACCTGTTTCCAATAAGAACCAATTAGCATTGCAATGGTAGAATTTATGACAAGTAACAAAGTACATTTACCACAAATAAAAGTGCCAGCAACCTATATGCGTGGCGGCACCAGTAAGGGCGTGTTCTTCTCGCTAACTGATTTGCCACAGGTGGCGCAGGTAGCTGGGGCGGCCCGTGATGCACTGCTTCTACGTGTTATCGGCAGCCCAGATCCTTACGGTAAACAGACTGATGGCATGGGAGGTGCAACCTCAAGCACCAGCAAAACGGTCATATTATCGAAAAGCACTCAGGCCGATCACGATGTGGATTATCTATTCGGCCAAGTGGCGATTGATAAGGCCTTTGTCGATTGGAGTGGCAACTGCGGAAATTTGTCCGCCGCTGTCGGCGCTTTCGCCATTCATGCAGGCCTTGTTGATGCCAGCCGTATTCCGGAAAACGGTATAGCCGTAATACGAATTTGGCAGACTAATATCAGTAAGACCATTATTGCCCATGTGCCTATCATCAATGGTGAAGTGCAGGAAACGGGTGATTTTGAACTCGATGGTGTGACCTTCCCGGCCGCTGAAATAGGTGTCGATTTTATTGACCCTGCAGATAAGCCCAAAGAAGGGGAGCCTGGCATGTTTCCAACGGGTAATCTAGTCGATGAGATAAGCTTACCTGCTGGTGTTTTTAATAACAGCCCTGAGCTCGATAACAGTCCTGAGCCTAGAAACAGCCTTGAGCCAAAAAAAATAGCTGCCACCATGATCAATGCCGGTATTCCGACCATCTTCGTCAATGCTGAGGATATCGGCTATCGCGGTGATGAGTTGCAAGAAGCAATAAACGGTGATGTTAAAGCTCTGGAGATGTTTGAATCGCTGCGCGCCATAGGTGCAGTCAAAATGGGCCTAATCGCCCATGTTGATGAGGCGCAATCTCGTCAACATACACCCAAGATTGCCTTTGTCTCGCCAGCAAGCAGTTATACCTCATCCAGTGGTAAGCTGGTTGAGTACTCGCACATAGATTTCAATGTACGGGCCCTCTCCATGGGCAAACTGCATCACGCCATGATGGGCACCGCTGCAGTTGCCATAGGCACGGCAGCTGTCATCCCCGGCACCTTAGTAAACCTAGCTGCGAACTCTGGCACTCTTATTAAAACAGAAAGCCAAGCGGACTCAGTATGTTTTGGTCACCCTTCGGGTACATTGAAAGTGGGTGCAGCAGCAGAACAAGTCGATGGTCAATGGACAGTCACTAAGGTATCCATGAGCCGCAGTGCCAGAATATTGATGGAAGGCTGGGTTCGAGTACCAGATGAGAGTTAGCTATTGATGAAGCTTGATTATATTTTTTGTTGATTATCAGTCATTCCCGAATGCTTTTGAGCGGGAATTTACCTTTGATATAGGAGCGGCTTTAGCCGCGAAATTGCAATCCTCATACTCCAACAAAAACCACCTAACGGCCCTGATGCTACATTTCTGGCTATATTTTCACAGTTCTTCTAATGAGTAACCGATTGCCAATAACCGATGTTGCTCTGTTATCTAGCCTGTTCCTCGCCACTCTTAATTCAGGTGTCACTTTTCTTCTAGTCGGTCTAAGTAAGCTGTAGTAGAGGAGGGGCTCACGGTGTAAGGATCGTCGCCAACCCCGAGAAAGCCGTTAGTCTGCTTGGAAAATTAATTATTCTACAGGTTTTGCTACCTCCAATGTTGACCAACATAAATGACTTTCTCGCCATGACGGAATCTCCAGTGAACTGAACCTGAATGCTTGCTGAACACGCCTTAGATTCCCGTTGAATTCATTAGCGTTCTAGGTTGAGTTGCATTAGTCTGCGCGCACTAACGAAACAGATGTTACATCTGTAATTATTTTGGGGTATTTTGTGAACAAACTTTCTATTGTGGCAGCATCATTATTAACTATTTTTGCATCGAGTCATGTGGCGGCAGCCAACGATAACACCGGCTTCTATGTCGGTGGCAGTTTAGGTCAACTTAAAATAAAGGCTAAAGGTAGTGAAACTGGTGTAGGCTTGGGGGCATACGGCGGTTATAACTTTAACGAGTGGTTTGGTTTAGAAGCGAACTTGTTCGTCTCAGGCGATCTGGGTGACAGTAATGAAGACATCGGTGCCGGTACTTTCGCATTGACCCCTAAATTCACCTACCAGATTAATGATACATTTGCAGTATATGGTAAAGTCGGTATTGCTTCTATGGCCGTTGTTTCAAGGCCCGATAACTCAAGAAATGAAGATTTTACTGGCTTCGGCTGGGCCTATGGCGTGGGGGTTAATGCCTCTGTGACTGAGAATCTGAACATTCGTCTTGGCTATGATGTTGTGACCGGTGAGTTGGACTCAGAGTATTCTAACAGCTTTCAAAATGTCGATACCGATATTTCTAACTTCGCGTTAGGTATGCATTACCAGTTCTAATCACATCCCTGTATAGGGTGAGTAGACATGAAAAAGGGATATCTGAGATATCCCTTTTTTCGTTTAAACATGTTAATTAAGTGGAGTCAGGCTCTACCCATCACCCAAGATTGTCAGATGAAGATCACTTTTACTAAGCTTAAGTGAGGGCCGTTGAGGGGGATTAGTTATGCCAACATCACGCTATTGCCCTTTGTCGGCAACGAGCATAAAACAATGCCTAAAGGACTCATGTTCAATACTAAAGATTATCTGCAACTTGTTGATGATACTGGGCGAATAGTCAGAGCCGACAAGCGAGGCTCTATGAGTGAAGAGTCGGCTAATTTAATTAAAACTCTTTAAACGGGTCGAACCACAGGGATTTATCATCCACGGGTACCGTTTCTGGCAAAAAAACATTTTGAATCCGTAAAACCCTGCGCTTACTCATGTTTGCTTTCTTAATCGAGACACTATGATGGCGCAAAAAAACTTTATCAAAAGTACCGTCAGAAATTATTTTTTTTAGACCTGTTTCTATGCGATCAGCCAATACCCAGTCTTTTTTGTTGGTAAAGAAATAATAGGGCCACAGGTAGACAATTAGTAGATTCTCTTCAATAGCTAAACTAGGCGCTTTAACTGCCCGCTCTCGATACTCATCAAAGACCTCATTAATACCCCTGGGGAAAAGATCAAAGCGATTTTGTACCACCATCTTAAACAGAGAGTCGTAGTCAGCCTCTTTCACCTTGATGCCGTTAGATTCATAAATGGCCGAATCTCCCCAGCCATGCCCCTGACCTATGGTAAGCCCTCTTAAGTCATTCAGTGTTTTTACCCGATCAATGTTGTCCTGATTGTTTTTATTGATTAAGGATATTCGATAACCGAGCAACCCCTTACGCAGTGGAATACGAATAGGCAATAAACTTTCCTCTAGCGCTGTAGAAGTAGAGGACCACATAATGTTTAATCTTTCACCTTTACTCAATTCAACACGCTGGCGTTTTTCATTCATAAAATCGCCTGAAGCTTGCAGCTTATAAGCACCATGTGTTTCCTTAGTAACCTCAAGAGAAAGTGTGAGTAGTTCAATAAGGTCATTACTACGAACATCTTGTGCTGATCGCGCCTTAGGGTAGGTAACCACAACTTCTGCATGTAATGCACTTGAGAGAATAATGAGTAAGAATAGAGTATTTATACGCACGATCATGAAGTAACCTAGATTTACAACAATGCTCTCAGTTTAGTTTATCAAAGGCGCTTCAACATTCAAGAACCACTCCATGCTTACTCCGTTACCAAGGGGTAAATATTAAAAGCATCATAATAGAACGAATATGGCGTCAATTACCATTGAGACATGAATGTTGTTACAAACCAACGTACTGAAACCGGCCGAGCTACAGCTGGTATGAACGAAATGAGCGTACAACCGAGTGAGGTCTATCTAGCGCTGAACCAGTAGCTTTGTAAGATTTTGTTCAAGAAACAAGTAAGATACTCAGGATTGACTGATGAAGATCCCCCGACTAAGCATAAGTGGGTGGATTGATACATCGTTAAATTTATCTGGCAGTGATTGGCATCGACCTTAGAATAAGAATGGCTGTCTGGTTATATTTGGTAAAAGAAGATAAAAGTGAAAAGGGTGAATCTTTAATTTTTGAAACAGGGTTCCTGCGAACCCTGTTTTTAATGTGATTTTTGTATATCTATATAGTTAACTTCACTGTCAATCAGACAGAATGAAGTGCCTCTTACATAACGAAGTGGAGCCTAAGGATTGACTGGGACACTGTTAGTATCTAATGGGTTTGAACCACCAAGATATTCTTCAAGTGCGGTATAACTGTCTTGATCTATATCGGATGCAGCATCTACAGCATCATTATCAGATAGGTTATGGAATCTTTCAAACCAAGCCGGCAATCCGTCCTGATCAATGTCATTTTGATTGGCAAAATTAGGCGTCAATATAAGCGAAACTCGCTTACTGGGTTTGGTGAAATCAGCATTGTAAAGCTCAATTTTAGCTCTTAATGAGGTGTTGAAAACCGGCACATTAGGGGTAGTTGGATTCCATTGCTGACTGCGGCGACAATCAATAACCTTAAAAGGCCGTGTATTGTTACCATTAAATAGAGATATTTTACATGACACACTCAATAAATCTCCATAAGAAATAGCAACGAAAGCGGCTAATCGATCATAATCTACAGGTCGTTTAAACGTATTCCAAAGCACCTTTCTTTGGCCTTTATTTAGAAGGAAGGAGCTTCTATAAGTGTCGGTAATAATGGGGTTACTATTTTCCGTAACTTGGAGAGATTCAGCTGTAATTAACCTATCTGGCCCTTGATTCGCATGAGTTGGTAAAGATAATAAACCTGCAGAAAATATGACGCTGGCGATGATAGAACGAGGTAAGGTTTTTTTTTGCATAATAATGTAAGGCGTTACTACTCCCTATATAAAGGGATAATGTACTGCCATCCTTGGTAGTGAGTGTAACTCATGCTTTGTTGCATAATATTACTTAAAGTTGGTTAGTGGTGCATTTGATTAGAATTAAAATAACCGAATGACAATATATAATATTTTCAGACGTTTGACTTGGAAGGTAAAAGACCACCAAGCTAATATCAAGAAAATTTACAATTGAATGTTCAATTCATTGTGATTTTGTTGTCTCTATCCTCACTGGATGTGTTAATCATCAATATTGTTTTTCACTGCTCATTGAGGGCTTACCATTAACCTGAAGCTCGTTTCGACTTGGCCATTTATAACCCAGTAAGTTGTAGGCAGGTTGAAACTATTGTAGCTTTGGTACCCATGTTTAGGTTCGCTAACTTGGAAGATTCGAGAGTATGAGTGCCAGTATCGAAGTTGAGAAAATTGGTCAGATTGCCATAGCTAGTACTGATTTAGATAAGTCGGTGCAATTTTATCGTGAAACCCTCGGATTAGAACTATTGTTCGAAGTACCTCCAGGATTAGCGTTTTTTAATTGTGGGGGAACTCGGCTAATGTTGACGACTCTTCAAGGAAAAGAGGAAGATCATAAGACCTCAGTGATCTATTACAAAGTCAATGATATTCATGCTTCAACTGAGCAACTAAAAGATAAAGGTGTTGAGTTTGAGAGAGAGCCTCAAATGGCCGCCAAGATGGAAGATCATGATCTATGGATCGGTTTCTTACGAGATCCAGATAATAACTTAATAGGTTTAATGGCTGAAATACCATTTTCATGATTTGGTTAACAAGGACTAAGTCATTAATGCACATTAGGGAGCACCCACCCACTCGATCAGTTCCACAAAAATATCACGATAAACTCATGGCCGAGATCACTGCGGATAATGGAAATATCTTAAACATTCCCTTGGTGGATATGCAATTAAATCAGACGCACCATTGTAAATCTCGTTAGAAATAGGCTTTTAAAATTAGCTTAGCAAGTCTTGTTTTAATTTAATAATTTATCCGCCTAAAAGCCTAGTTTCACAGCTTTACAGTCTTCGAATAAGCTTTTTTTAGTCAATTAGCTAATAGGCTAGTCGCCTGTTGATATCTTGAAACAGACTCGGTACGTTATCGATTAACAATGAGTGACTAAATTAAAAAACCGAGTCTTAGTTTCAATAATATCTATGGAGTCACTATTGAGCCTATTTCATGAGTATAAAAAACAGCAGGAGTGGAGAGATTGGGCGCGCTTTGTTGAGATTATTCCGCTAACTGCTAGCGACACTATTGTTGATCTTGGCTGTTCGGTCGGTGGTGTTTCGCGGATACTTTCTAGACAAGTTAAACATGTGGTTGGGGTCGATATAAATGATGAGTTTATTACCTTCTGTGATTCCAGAAAAAGCAGTAACGAAACCTTTGTATTGAGTGACTTTCAGAGTGTCAACTTTGCCTCCTTTGGCGAGGTGAGCGGCATCTGGGCAAGCTACTCTTTATCTTATTTAAGTGATCCAATCAGTTATTTAACGTCATTATATTCGGTGTTAAACGAAGGAGGCTGGATTGCCTTGTTAGATGTGTCGTGCTTTATCTCAGGTAATCTGGCCAAAGAAAGTAAGTATTACACCAGAGTGCTGGCGTTTGAAATTGCGTCATATGGCTCTGGTTTATATGATTTTGACTTCGGCGGTAAGATGCAAGGTATGTTGCAACAGGCAGGATTTGATATCGTTCATGTCGATAGTGATGTATCTGATCCTGAACTTAATTTTTCTGGTGCTGCGTCAGCAGACATTATAGCAGCCTGGTCAGCAAGGCTTGGCAGAATGAAAAAGCTAAGGGAGCTTTTAGGTGAAGAGTACACCGAATTTTGTGATGAATTACTCGCTAATCTTAGTGCTGATACTCACGATAAACGCGGCAATGTCAGGTTTGTAGTGGCTAAAAAGTAAAATAGACCTCACCATTAATCATCAATCCTGGTTTAAGTTTGAGGGGCTGCAATGCCTGTTTAGCCAAGCTAAATGAGCTTAAACAGGTTTGAAAGTTGGGCCGATACCTAGGTGGTCATTCTCTTGCGGAAATTAAAAATATGAATAGAATTTTGATACTCGTTATCGTCACCTATGTTGGATTAGGAGTGATGCTCTATCTGATGCAACGTAGCTTTATCTATTTTCCAACAGGAGCAGTAGAGCACAGGTTCGGTGACATGACATTTGAAAATGATGGTGCATCGACGACTAGTATCGTATTAAACAAGGGTCAGGATAAGGCGATTATCTATTTTGGTGGTAACGCCGAAAATGTTGCTTTTACAGCACCGGAATTTGAACAAGCATTTGAACCAACATTATTAGAGCCAGAGTTATCAGAACTAGAGTCGTCGCCTTATTCGGTATATTTGGTCAATTATCGAGGTTATGGTGGCAGTGAGGGCTCACCTAGCGAAGCTGCATTATTGTCTGATGCCTTGGCGCTGTATGATCGCCTGGTCTTGACCCATGAGAGTGTATTTGTTATCGGTCGGAGCTTAGGTAGCGGTGTCGCAACTTATATCGCATCGGAGCGTCCGCTGAAGAAGTTAGTCTTGGTGACCCCGTTTGACAGCATTCAAAGCATTGCCCAAAAACAATTTCCATTTTACCCCATGTCCATATTACTCAAAGACAAGTTCAATTCGGTAGAGCGCGCCGGGAGTATCTACTCTGATACCCTGATTTTAGTGGCAGAGGATGATAAGGTCGTTCGTCGAATACACACAGACAAGCTAATAGAGTCATTGGTTAACCGCGCTCCTGAGGTGGTCCTTATCGAAGGTGCCGGGCACAATGACATTTCCCAGTATTCTGCATACTATCAGTCAATATCAGTATTTCTTAACTCCCATTAATGAGCCATAACGGCTTCATTATTAAGTTTGCTGTTTAATCCCGTCTATGGAAAGGACACACATGTTATTTGAACCATCTCGTCACGAATTACTTACCGAAACTCTATGGGAACAAGATCGTGTGCAGTCAGAAATTACATCCATAATTGATGATATTGAACAGTCGGTTTTACCTAATGCCAGTTGGCCGACGCATCCCCTCGACGCCGAGAGTTATTCTAATTCCGGGCCTAAATGGTCAGCATACGCAGGAGCGGCGGGATGCATTCATGCCCTACAGATCCTGAAATGCTATGGCTATCAAGTTACTGACTTGTCCCACTTACTGCCTGAAGTTCATCGAGCCTTCTTGAAAGCCCCTGATGTGTCAGTAGAGCCTGGTTTACAACTTGGAGAGATAGGCATAATTATGCCTGGGGTGTTAGCGCAGCCAGACAACTTGGCGTTATCAGACAAGCTTCTACTGTGCATGGAAGCAACGTTAGCGCTGCCTCTGTATGAGATAACATCTGGACAGAGTGGCATGATGCACGCTGCATTGGCTCTTTATCGTAAAACCGGCGACGTTCGTTGGAAGAATGTATACGTTAAAGGCGCCAAGTCACTCATGGATAATTGGAGACAAAACACTGAAACCCGAGAGTGGCTTTGGGAGAGTCAGGTCTTCGGCCCTAAAAGGCACTATTATGGTGCCTGTCATGGCATCACAGGTAATGCCAATATTCTCTTGCAAGGCGTAGATCTGCTCCCGGATGACTTGACTGAATTGATCATAGAACGCACGGCAACCACGCTAACTATCTCGGCTAAAAGAGAAGGATCGGCGAGAAAAGAAGCGGAGCTAGCCAACTGGATCCTGTGCAGTAAACCTAATATTGAAAAGCTGCTGGTGCAATGGTGCCACGGAGCGGCGGGGATTGTCACCGCTATGGCGAGAACGCCTCAAATCGATTCACTTCATGCTAAGCAAGTCGACGAATTACTCGCGCAGACTGGTGAGCTGGTATGGCAAGCCGGCCCTCTGGTGAAGGGCGCTAATATCTGCCACGGCACATCGGGTAATGGTTATGCCTTTCTATATTTATATCTAAGGTGGGGAGATCCTGTTTGGCTAGACAGGGCAAGAAAGTTTGCCATGCACGCTATTGAGCAGTGCCAATCTGCCCGCTCACAATATGGCCAAGGTCGATATTCGCTATGGACGGGGGATGCCGGTCTCGCAATTTACTTACATCACTGTATTCACCCAGAAGCCGCCGCCATACCTGGCTTAGACTTGTTTTAATGCATTTCCAGCGAGACCGAACACACAAGAAACCTCGCTGGCGCTATGGTACTGGTTGAGCCATTAACCTATTAAGGATAAATAATGCTAATCGTGAGAGAAGCCAAAGAGAAAGATATTGATACTATTTATGACTTGATCATCGCTATTGCGAGGCATCACGATCAAGAGGAGTATGTTGTCACTGATAAGAATGAACTGTTGAAATCAGGCTTTAATGAAAATCCAGCGTTTGGGGTTCTGTTGGCAGAAGTCGATGGCGAAGTGGCTGGCTATGCCTCTTATACATGGAATTACTCTATCTGGCTGGGGACTTCATACATGAATATTGATGATGTGTTTGTATGGGAAGTTTATAGAGGCCAAAAGGTGGGTGAGGCCTTGATGAAAAAGGCGAAAAGTGTCTGCAAACTTAAAGGCCTTGAACGAATAAAATGGGAAGTGGAACAAGATAATCATCAGGCGATAAAGTTCTATGAACGCCTGGGGGCCACAGTCGATATCAAAGGTGTCTGCCGTTGGACTGTTATATAGCGCAATTGAAAGGCAGTTTAATGGAATTAGAAATTTTTCAAGTCGATTCATTTACATTAGAGGTGTTTAAAGGCAATCCGGCGGGTGTTTGTATCACGGAAAATGCCTTGGATGAAGCGCTGATGTTCGCGATTGCTGCTGAAATGGCTGTCTCTGAAACCGCCTTCTTATCCTTGAGTGACTTAAGGTTAAGGTGGTTCACGCCTCAAGTGGAAGTAAAGCTTTGCGGCCATGGAACATTGGCAGTCGTTCATGTACTAAAAGAGAAGGGCCTGTTCGGTGTGGGTGATGAACTCGCTTTCAATACGCTATCCGGTGTTTTACGGGTAAAAATTGAGAACAATCACATTGAGATGGACTTCCCTGCTGCTTGCTTAGATTTCGATGTTCCTGTTGATGAGCAGATGTTGGTGTTTCTGGGATTAAGTGCTGTCCAAGTCGTTTCCCATAGCTATTTTGATTCGAAGAACTTCATTGAGATAGACAGTGAACAAACGCTTATCGCCCTCGAGCCTAATTTTGATTGCTTAAAACAGTTACCGGGACGTGGCGTTGTGGTGACGGCTAAGTCTGCTTCAGAAGATGTTGATTTTATCTCCCGTTACTTTGCCCCTTGGGTCGGTATTAACGAAGATCCTGTGACCGGATCAGCCCATTGCGCGCTGGCCGTGTATTGGGGGGATAAGCTACAGAAAACTAAGTTGAATGGATATCAGGCCTCTGAGCGAGGTGGTTTTGTGGATGTTGAGTGCTTGCCAAATCAGCGGGTTAAATTAATTGGTCAAGCCGTGACTGTACTCAAAGGAAGCATGTACGTTTAAGCTTCTAGATAACTTAGGACATTTTGCTGCAGATAACTTGTTGGTAGTTGGAGCAAAATGTTTTCATATCAGGTTAAGGCTTATATTTCCTATTACCTTGATATCTTCTGTTTACATACTGTTAACTCAAGCGTACAGGCCAGCTTTTTTTAATATTTCCCCATGCCTGACTTCAACTTATGTTCATGCTTAAATCTGTCTGACTATTTAAATGCTGACGATGGCTATTTGATAATGGCTGTAATCATTTTATAACAATAATTATAAGATTAACTGGAGCTACGAGTATGAGCTGTCCCCACAATAACTATCGGGCCATGGAAGATGATATCCATACTGATTTTAAAGATGATATGTCCTATGGCGACTATCTGAAATTAAATCAGGTGCTATCGGCGCAGCAGCCTTTATCTAATCAACATGATGAGATGTTGTTTATCATTATTCATCAGGCGAGTGAGCTATGGCTTAAGTTGGCGGGACATGAACTCACTAATGCGGTGAAGAATATTCAGGAGGGAGATTTTGGCCATGCTTTCAAGGTCATCTCTAGGGTGAAGCAGATCCTTAATCAGCTGACTCAGTCCTGGAATATTTTGTCGACCTTGACGCCGGTGGATTATCTTAAATTTCGGGATGCGCTGGGGCATTCTTCCGGTTTTCAGTCCTATGGATATCGTAAAGTCGAATTTTTACTGGGCAATAAAAATGCATCCCTGCTCAAGGTTCACGAAAGCGACCCAGTGGTTCATCAGGAGCTGCAACAGATCCTAGAGGCGCCCAGCCTCTACGATGTCACCATTAAGTTATTGCATGACAATGGCCTAGTCATAGATGAAGACGTGCTAACCAGAGACTTCAGTCAAGCCTATCAGAGCAATGACTCGGTTTTAAATGCTTGGTTAAACGTGTATAGAAATGCCGATGAACATTTTCAACTCTATGAGTTAGCAGAAAAATTAATAGATATAGAAGATAGTTTTCAGCAGTGGCGCTTCAAGCATATGTATACGGTGCAGCGGATCATAGGCAATAAGATGGGCACAGGAGGCTCATCGGGTGTTGGCTTCTTGAAAAAAGCGCTGGATATCAGCTTCTTCCCAGAGCTTTTTGAGCTTAGAACTCATCTATAGGTACTGACTCATACAGATAGAGACGCACTGTTAATCTGTATTAACAATAAAAATAACAGCACCGGCATTTGGAGAAGAAAGCATGACTCAGGATATCGCGTTATCACTGCAGCCTCACTATGAAAATTTTAAGGTTAGCGAACGTATTTTATTGTCGGGACACTCACATCAAGCCTGGCCGGATGTAGCCAAGCAAGGCTTACTTAAGTGCTTCGATGATGCGGCAAAACATATCGATGATAAGTGGCAGGCCGCCTTTGAAAAGGCCGATAGAGTACGAGATTTTTACCGTAGGCTGCTGGGTGAGCGCGATGCTCAGATCGCATTAGGCGCCTCTACCCATGAGCTGTTATTACGCTTCTTGTCGGATCTGAGCTGCTTTAAACGACCGGCTAACAGGCTGATAAAAATCGTTACCACAGATGGTGAGTTTCACTCGCTGCGTAGGCAGCTGAATCGTTTAAAAGCGCTGAATATTGAAATTGAAGTGGTGCCAGTACAGCCAAGCGCTAGCTTAGCCGAACGAATCATCGACAAGCTAGATGACAAAACCGATGCTGTTATGGTTTCTGCGGTATTTTTTGCTACCAGTGAGATTTTCAAAGATGTTGGAGTCGTCGCCAAAGCCGCTGCCAGTTTGAATATTCCCTGTTTAGTGGATGCCTATCATGCACTGAATGTGGTGCCCTTTAATCTCAGTTTATGGCAATTAGACTCGGCATTTGTGGTCGCTGGTGGCTATAAGTACTGCCAAGCAGGTGAAGGTAACTGCATGATGCGGATCCCGCATAACTATCAGGGCAGTCCCATTATTACCGGTTGGTTTGCCGAGTTTGATGTACTTGACCAGGCTCCTGGCAAAGTGGACTTCGGCCCAGGTCAGAGTGCATTTGCGGGTTCAACCTATGATCCTGTGAGTCATTACCGCGGGGCAGAAGTATTCGATTTCTTCGAAGCACAGAACCTTTCAGATACCAAGCTTAGGGAGATCAGTCAGCAACAGATAACACAACTATGGCAAGGTATTGAAGCCATGGGACTTAGTAATGACAGCCTAGCACTGCCATCCCATACTATGGCTAACAATGCCGGCTTCTTATCTTTAACCACTGCCAAAGCGAGCGACTGGGTATCACAACTGGCTGAAAGAGGCATCTTGTGTGACAGTCGCGGCAACCAACTAAGATTTGGACCCGCGCCTTATGTGACCAAGGCTCAGCTGGAACAGGCACTCAATGTGGTTGAAGATCTAGCAAAGCGGATTGGCTAGCTATTGTTAAATGCGCAAAAGTGTGGAAGAAAGAACAAAGCCATGCTCAATATATACAGTGTAGTTTTTTGCTCGCTTAAAAGTGACTCTCCCTTAAGCACAATATTGATGTGATAGTGGGTTATCAGATTCCAATTTTAGATTATTGTAAATGATAGTTTAAGGTATGTATTAATAGCTAGTTTAATCTTGGTTATCGCAAGGGGGATCTGTTTAGATCTCATTTCCAAATTCATTACCGTTACATCGAGAAAGAAACACATTTCCGGACTGGATCTTAGTCATGAGTTTATGCTGGAAGCAAATAAATAATGGTCAGTTGGCTTTGTTGATAAATCTCGATGAGTTCTGTTATTGTTCAGGTATTTTATGTTCTTAGCAATAATCTTGGTTACCTAGAAAGTATCGATAACCAAGACTCTACATGTTAGGCCTGTAGAACGTTAAGAATAATAACCTCAGATTATTCTTTTCAAAGATATAACAAGACTAGCTATAGTATCTACATTAGTCATTGTCTATTATAGTTGTTTCGGCGGTGAAAGAATTTTCTTTATCTCCTGAAATCCAAGCTGAAAAATAAAAAACTTCTTGAGATTCTGGAATGTTATCATCTAAAGTATAGTAAGTTACTTTAACCTTACTTACATCCTTAGGAATGTTTAACACTTTGAAGTTTATTAAGTTAATATCGTATTGATATGTGCTAGTCAAATCTATGTAAATTAACTCTACATCAGCATGGAGGTCCTTCCAGATTTGTGCAGAGTTAGTGATGAGCTGAATGTGTAGAGGCGTATTACGGTAAGTAGCTTGATCAAATATAATTTGACTAGTATTCGAATCCCCTTCAATTAATACTTGTTTGTCCGTAAGCATATCGCTAATCATGATGCTATTTTCAGAGTAAGAGCGACTAATGTCTATACTATAACTCGATTTGTCTTGTTGCATTTCATCTAACCAAGCATTTAATGTTATAAATTTATCTCCATCAATGCTACTGTCAATTAAAGTTAATGCTCTTATGGTTATTTCATTTATGCCCTCAGGTATAAGTAGGTTTTCGGTATTGTCAATGTCTAAAATTATAGGCCAAGTTTGTCCTTTATCATAACTCACATAAGATAAACTACTAAAATCGATATTAATAACACTGTTATTTTCATTGGAGAAATTTAGAGATAAAACTCTCTCGCGACTTGTTGGGGCTGTGAGTTTTACATTAAATGTAGCATCATTACCATTAATTGTTCCTGTTATATAATCGACTTGAGCATCTTCCAATGGTGGGGGAGGGGGAGTTGAAAAGTTAGCGTTAATTACGGCGTTAATCAAATTAACTCCGGGGAAGTCAGAAACAACAATGCCAGTATAGGAAGGTTGATGCTTTACTATCCAATTAGTTGTTAATACATTAGTTCCTTCAAAAGCGATAGTGCAAAAACCTATGAAGCAACTAACCCTTGGGAAGTCTTTATAAGAATGTTTCCACCAAGGAGTCGTTAAGCCAGTCGCCAGTCTAGGGCTATTAGTACCGGGGCTAGAATGACCACTAGCCACAAAATAGGGAAAGCTCCCCCCTGAAGCATTTAAATAGTTCATGGTTTTACTTTTTACTATGTCGGATTTTATGAGTTGAGACTTTACTTTCTCCCATTTGCTATACAGCTTCCAATTTGTGGAAACAAAGTTAGAATCTTGAGTGTCAAACGAAGAGTAGGGTACTCCAAATTTATTATTTTTTACATTTGGCAAGTCTTGAATGAAAACAATTTTCCCTCTTGCACTCTCGATTGTTTGAATAATCCCATCATTACTCCAAATTATATTTGAATATCGATTCACATAGTCATTGAATGTGTCTTTAAAGCTTCTGTCGTTATGTTTATGTTTATGTTTGTCATATCCTGACACATTAATGAATATGAATTCAGAAGGGTTCTGCAGCAAAAACAAAGAAACCTCATCTAGAATTTCACCAAACATAGTTTCATGGAATAGCGTCCCATCAGGAACTACGAACGAACCATATTTATGTATAAGCTCTATATCCAAAAAACGGATTCCTGAATTTAACTGCTGTGTTATTGATAGTGTTTGCGTTTTATTTATTGGGCCACCATAGATATTTCCAGATCTATGAGTTCCTGGGATAGATATTTCATATATTGATTTTGATTCTGGGATGTCAATCATCCATGTCGATTTATACGGCAGGTCTTCTCGACTATGGTGGTAGGCATCATCATAATGTGCCAAAGGTGCAGTGGATATAAAGAATAGAAAGAACAATATTTTCATTTGATGGACTCTGGTTTTAATGGTTTTTTTAAATCGTTATTAGGTTCAGGTATGTGTTTAGTTTCGGTTTTATCGAAAATGTGTAATTCACTATGATAGTTGGCTAGGGGGGATGTTGACAATGTTAATTACATTTGGGAAACAAAAAGGTTAGGTGTAATGAATTATATCTCCTAGTGTCTGCATGGGAATTAATTAATGTTGTAGCTTATTGTAATTCAATAAAAATTAAAGTTTAAACTTTTCATTGTCTCGGAAATGCAATTGGTCAGTATGCTTATACTTCAAAACTCTAACATCGATTCACTTTACAATATTACGCTTCCGTTTCATAATCTCTGTGGATAATTTGAACCTGAGTAGGCTGCAAGTGTTTCGTCATGTACAAGATCCTGAGTTTTGGTTGACACTAAAATTTTTGAATCTCACCTTAAGAAAAGGCGAGTTTTGACCTATGCTGGGGATATTGAAATCAAGCGCTGTGACAGATTTTAGAGGAGTTTCAACATTTGAAGTTGAGGTGTATCTCTGGCTAGTAAGTTATCCTGGACGATTAGATCTGCTGAACCAATATGAATATGACTTGCGCAAAATATGCCAATAAATTTAGTTAAAGATTTTCTGGGTGGCCACTTTAGGTTGATATTCTAGCCTCAGATACCAACTCCCAATTTGTGGGCGAACGTATCTATATAGTTCTTCGATATTCCGAGTAGCATGATGCGCTTATAGTTCGTAAGTTATTTTCGAATGACTCTGTCATGTATGCGTCTGAAAAATATCCTACAAAGCATGATGAGATGCTGTTTATTGTGATCCATCAGGCGAACTGTGGCTCAAGCTGGCGGGATATGAATTGAGTAGCGCGGTAAAGAATATTCAGGAGGGAGAATGCACTGAATATGGTGCCTTTCAATCTCAATGAGTGGCAGTTAGCGTCGGCATCTGTGGTTGCTGGTGGCTATAAGTACTGCCAAGCAGGTGAGGGTAACTGCATGATGCGGATTCCGCAGAACTATCAAGGCAGCCCTATTATTACCGCTTGGTATGCCGAGTTTGATGTACTTGACCAGGCTCCTGGCAAAGTGGGGTTTGGTCCGGGTCAGAGTGCCTTTGCGGGTTCAACCTATGATCCTGTGAGTCATTACCGCGCGGCAGAAGTATTCGATTTCTTCGAAGCTCAGAACCTCACGGATACCAAGCTTAGGGAAATCAGTCAGCAACAGATAACACAACTATGGCAAGGTGAAGCCATGGGACTCAGTAACGGCTGCCTAGCACTGCCATCCCATACTATGGCTAACAATGCCGGCTTCTTATCTTTAACCACTGCCAAAGCGAGCGACTGGGTATAACAACTGGCTGAAAGAGGCATTTTGTGTGACAGTCGCGGCAACCAACTAAGATTTGGACCCGCGTCTTATGTGACCAAGGCTCAGCTGGAATAGGCACTCAATGTAGTTGAAGACCTTGCTAGGCGGATTGGCTAGTGGGTTATCAGCTGTCGACTATCCCCGCTTGGAATGTCGACACTCTAGATCGTTAGGCTAATGTCACGTGATTTAGTTTTAAATGCCTTTAGCTCGGATACGGTTAACATTCGCATTCATCAAATGGCGTAGCAGGTAACGAAATAGGAATTTCTTTATCCCTGATAGGTTACTGCCATAACTCTTGTAGAAATCATCGGGTTGAATATACAAACCAAAATCATCGGCTATCCCCTCGCTTTGAATATAGGTATCCTCACCCCGCCAGTCGATATCCGGGTTTGATAGGCTTTTAGTCGCAATACCAAAGCCGGAAAACTGCTGACACTGCTTACCAAAACTCTGCTGTACTTGGGCAAGGTAGTCACTATCAATAATATAACCCTCTAAGTTTATCCAGCGATTATCTAGCTCTACTTCCACCCAACTATGGATGATCCGTTTTGGTGCTATCCAAAATAGGTAGTTAGGAATAGCGCCGCGCTGGAGCTCGTTAAAGATGGTAAAACCGTGAAAACGGCTGGGAATTCCTACCGCCCGAAACAGCGCCATAAGCAAGGTGCCTTTAGTATTGCACTGGCCGTAGCCATCTTTTAATACTTGGCTGGCAGATAAGCGGTCATCGGCATTATAGCCGAACTGAATCTCATCACGGACATAGGTATATATTGCGCCGATAGCATCATATTGGCTCAGCTGTGCCCAGTCTCGTTTATCGACTAGGCTCTGAATACTCGGATGCTTACAATCTAACATGGCAGTGGTTTGTAGATGCTGTTTAGTTATCTCGTTTTGCTTTGCTGTTGTTGTCATGGGTATCTCCAATATCAAATCTGTACGCTGGGTATGAGTCGATATTAGAAGCTAGTGCTGCAGATAAATTGAATAAACTGGCTAACTTGATCGGATAAGCGGTAGTTTGGGTGATTGGATATTTAGCTTATTTATTTAAGTTGGAATAGGATTTAAGCTGGAGTAGGGCTAATGCTTGGCGAATTGTCATGCCGAAATTATTTTTAAATGTCCGGCTTAAGTGAGCACTGTCGGCAAAGCCTGCTAAGTAAGCGGCCTGAGTTGCATTGCTACCTTGTTTTAAGGCATTAATGGCGCAGAACATTCGACGCCATAGCAAGTAGGGGCGCCAGGCTATGGCCATCTCCTCGCGAAATAGATGGAGAAAACGACTCTCAGATAGAGCTAGTTGCTCTGCAACCTGCGCAGCCCGCCAATTGCTGGGCTTAACGCAATCGCCATTAATGCACTTGTCCAGTTGCGAAACCAGACTCTGTATACGTTTGTCTGTGGGCTGACTGGTGAATGTGTTGGGATAACTGCCTAGACCTAGCTGTTCAAAGAGTGGTGTTAATAGGGGAAAGGGCTGGTCGTCGCTGCCTGCAATTGATGGCATAGTGGATGATTGCTGCTCTATGTCGCATGTAGGGCGGCCAGCAAGCTTCTCTTGCAGGGCTTTCCCCCAATGGCTCAGAGGTTCGATCAGGAGTATCCAGCCAGATGCCATGGAAAGTTGGTGCTCCACGTCGGCATCGATCACCAGCGCACCAGTTCCAGCTGTATTATTTAGCTGATAAGAGGCGTTTGGGCTTGGCAATATCAGTTGAATCGCATGGTGCTTATGGGGGGCAGTATCGAGCGCCGAGCCATAAATGATTAATATGCCGGGTTTGAGCCAAACGCTTGGGTGCATCTGTATCTCCTCTTGTTTCTCAATGAGCCAACTATGTAGATAAAACAGAACCGGGTGATGTTCTGAACATCATTTGAAGAGGTGATTCTATTGAAAATAATTCCAAATCTTAAGGGCGACAGGCCCTAATGCTCTGTTTTTTAGTTTAGAGACATACATAGGAAGTTTGAACTCTCCTAAGGTATCCAGTGTGATCAAGTCCCCGCTTTCCAGCTCTTTCTTAACCAGATGTTCAGGCAGTCGTCCCCAGCCCAGACCTTGAGTGATTAAGGTCTTTTTTGTATGAAGGTCGGTGACATACCACTTAAGAGTAGCATCAATAAAACTGGTATCCGGTGATTTACTGTCGGTCGATTTGACTATCACCTGAGGATAAGCGGCAAGCTCATCTTCTGTCACTTTATTGAGATCTTTAAGGGGGAGCAGCTTAGATATTAGCAGAGGGATATTCATGGTATCGATTAGGTTATAGTCCACCGCTTTATTTTTAAACGGGGCACCATAGATTGCAATATCGACCTTTTCATCCAGTAACATTCTCTCGCCTGATGCGACTTCAATTTCCAGATGAATCGTGGTGCTCGGGAACGTTTGCTTCAATTCGAGCAGCAGCTCAGTGATTCTATCCAGAGGGAAGTTGGAGCTCACCCCAAAGCGTAACTCTGTCTCACACTCACCCTTTAGCTCATTCACGTAGGTTTCAAAATCACTGGCCTGCTTGAGTAGCTGCCTAATTTTTACAATTAAGAGTTTTCCGTCTGCCGTGAGTTCAGGTCGATAGGTTTGACGATTAAAGATCTGAATATCGTAATAAGACTCGACCTGTTTTACTGAGTAGGACACAGCCGAGCGCACCTTATGTAGTTTCTCGCTGGCTTTCTGAAAGCTGCCTTCTGCACAGATGGTATTGATAACCTGAAGATGTTCTAAATTCACCATGGTCTAATAATATGACCATCTTGTGCTAAAAGCTATGCTTTTTTGTGAACAGGTGATGCCTTAAAGTTATCTCATTCGAGCAGCGACATCGATTAAATATGAATTGAAGACTCGCTTGGTGAATGGGTGACAACAAATCGAATTTTAATCTATATACAAGAATTGACTCTAATTAGAAGGAAGCAAAAACAATGAAAATTTTAGCAATTGGTGCGAACGGCATTATCGGTAAGGCAGTGGTTAATTGTTTAGCAAAGGATCATGATGTTATCTCAGTGGGCCATAGCCGAGGTGATATTACTGTCGATACTCAAAGCAAAGACTCGATTCGAGCCTTGTTTGAGCAGGTGGGCATGGTGGATGCCGTAGTGAGCATGGCGGGCAATGGCGCCATGGGGAGTCTTGCGGACATGCCTGATTCTGGTTACCAGACTGTGCTGGACAGTAAGGTGATGGGGCAGGTTAATCTGGTACGAATAGGGCTTGAATATCTTAATTACGGGGGCTCTATTACCTTAACTTCGGGTCAGTCATCTGATAATCCTTCACTAGGGACGGCTGCTATCTCTATGGCGACTGCGGCGGTCAATGGTTTCGTTGGCGCTGCAGCACTTGAGTTAATCGACGGTAAAAGGCTTAACGTCGTGAGCCCAAGCTTTGTTAAAGAGACGATGGAGATGCTGGGTATGGACAGCAGTACAGGTATGCCAGCCGATGAGCTTGCTGCCTATTATGTTGCCAGTGTTAGCGGACAGAAAAATGGTGCTGTATATCAGGCCGTCGCAGGTCTAGAAGAGTAATGCAGCCTCTAAAAGATTGTTTGAATGCGGATGAATAGCAACAGATAAAGCATCTGCGAACCGATATCGTCGAGACTAACTTCTCAGTAGCCGTTAGCTGACGAAATTCGTTATCGATAAGAGTGAAAAGGTCAGTGTATTTGTCACGCTGACCTTTTGTCTTTCTTATGATCATCATCTATTAATAGGCGACCCCGATACGTTGCCGCGGATACTTGCCTGTCTCGACTTCATCGATCATGGCCAGTGCATAATCACTCACCGAAATCTTGCTATTGCCTTCTGCATCTGTGAGTAACTGTTCTCCCCCACACGATATTGAGCTTGTTTTTCTCCTGGGAAAATCAGCGCCGCCGGGCTGATAAAGGTCCAGTTAATTGGACTATTACTCTGGCGAAATACCTCGAGAGCCTTACCCATCTCAATTGACTCTGTGTGATATTCTGCAGGAAATTCAGGGGTATCTACCAGTTGAACATTGGGCGCGACTTCCAGAGAGCCTGCACCGCCAACCCATAATAGTCGCTCAATGTGAGCGTGAGGCAGCTCGGATAGTAACTTCTCAGCCGTTTTAGAGACTATGCCATGGTTACCGGCTGCGCGTCCGCCGATAGCCGAGATGACCACATCGGCGCCTTTTACCGCTGTGGCTAAATCTGCCTGGCTATTGAGTAGATCGAAGCGGCGAGCTTCTATGTCGGTATCTGTGATCTTAGTTGTGTCCCGCACTAAGGCGATAACCTGATGGCCTCGGTTTTTAGCTTCTGTAACGATATGGCTGCCAATCCAACCCGATGCGCCTATGACTGCAATTTTCATTTTAAATCCTCTTATTCGTTTAATACCAATCGAGATCAGTATTTAGTTTTGATAACCATTGCAGTCTACTAGCAGGGGAATATGGGATAAATATCGATTAATGATGTAGATTGTATCTATGTAAGATACTAATGGTGGGTGTGATGGATAGGTTTACTGCAATGCGAAGTTTTGTCGAGGTGGCCAATACTGCCAGTTTCACTCAGGCTGCTGATAATTTGAGCTTGAGCAGACTGCAGGTGTCTCGCCATGTACAAGACCTTGAGTCTTGGTTGAAGCTGAGGCTATTGCATCGCACCACTCGGAAGGTGAGTTTGACCCATGCAGGGGAGGCGGCATTAAAGCGTTGTGAGCGGATCTTAGATGAAACCGCGGCATTGGAGTTCGAGGCCTTGTCTCAGGCAGATAAGTTATCGGGAACGATTCGAATTACAGCGCCAATCGGACTCTCACAAAATATGTTGATTGATTTAGTGGAAGATTTTACCGAGCTTCATCCCTTGGTCAACATAGATATTTTTGCCTCGGATACTTACTCGCAATTAGTGGACGAGCGCATCGATATAGCGCTTAGGTATACTCAGCAACCCGATGAAAGCCTGATAGCACGTAAATTGTTTTCGATTGATTCTGTGCTGTGCGCGTCGGAAGAATACCTCAAATTGCATGGCGAGCCCGTATCGCCAGCTGAACTAACCAAGCATAACTGTTTAGTGCATCTTGGCATGTCTGAGTGGCGCTTTATCCGTGATAATCAACAATTCTCGGTTGAGGTGAAAGGCAATATTCAAGGTAATGATGTGGGTTTATTACTTAGATCTGCTATCCGAGGCAAGGGTGTTGTCAGGTTACCCTGCGATCTCGCTAACCCAATCATTGCCGCTAAACAGCTGCAACCAATACTCTTGGATTATTACTTTCCCAGTAGTCCCCTGTGGGCCGTGTATCTGTCCCGCAGTTATCAACTACCTCTAGTGAGACAGTTTATCGACTTTATTGCTGAGCAATGGCAACAAGACATTAAACGCTTAGAGCCCGTGGATTAGGCCTGTTGGCTAATGCTTGTTGGCTAGGAACAGACAATAAAAAGCCCCTTAGAAAGGGGCTTGTTTACATTAAAATGGTTAATGCAGTGCTGCGGTGAAAGGAATGCTTTCACAAATCTTGGCTTCATCGACAAGCAGTTCTTCTAAACGTGTATCAACCAAGTCTTTATCGAAATACTCATAAGCCAGTTCGACAAACATTTCTTTATGTTTCTCTTCCGACTTAGCAATGGCTTCATAGAAGTCTTTCTCTTTACCTGGCTCGAGTGCTTCGGCAACGAGAGAGAAACGCTCAAAACCTCGGGCTTCGATGACACCGGCGATGAGCATGCGATCTAAAAACAGTTGATCGCTTGGGTGTCTATGAAGTTTGCGTACCTGAGTGATGTACTCATCTTTTTGATCTCGACCCAGTTCATTGTCGCGGCCGTGGATAAGCTTTAATACTTGCTTGAAATGGATCAGCTCTTCGAGGGCCAGATCTGTCATCGCACGGGCTAGCTTTTTATGCTGAGGATAATGGGACAACATAGACATGGCCATGCCCGATGCTTTCTTTTCTGCCGAAGCATGATCTTGTAAAAAGGTATCGAAATCGGCTAATACCTTTTCGGTCCACTTAAACGGCGTGTGGTATTTCAAATCAAACATAAGTGCTCTCGGCGAGAAAAAACGGCATTTTACCTAAGTTAGGCCAAGTAGCAAAGCGTTAACCTAGTGTATGCTTCAGTCGACTCTTGCTTCATCGCTTAATGCTGTCGATTTTACCTTTCTCGGTCGCTTCTATTTTCAACGGATGTTTTATCTTTTTCCAGGCTGTGACCTTACCGCCAATATTGATATGTTCAAAATTCTGCGAGGGGGCGATATCTGTGATGCTTAAAAAGTTGGCTAGCCGTTGAAAGTTTCCAGCATCAGCGACATCTATAATCAGCAGGTCTTGCTCTCGGCCGTTAAAATAGTCTAATGCGCCTTGGTAATGACGCTGATAACACTCAAGCAAGAAGCTGTCTTTGGCAATATTATCTAAAGTCAGCGGTTCAAATACCTCGTTATAGCAACGCTTTAATATCGGGTTAAAACCACCGTCACTGCGTTGTAAGTTGGTAAACATGCGCGCTAACAACTGGCGAATAGAAGGCAGCCACTTATCCGACTCTCGGGTAAGGTAAACGAACTTAGCATTTGGATAGACTTTGTCGAGTTGCTGATAATCACAAAAAATCGGCGTGTCGGCGATGATCTGGGCCTCATCCATGGCTCTTTGGGTGTAGGCGGTGTGCGCGGTTTTAAACCCCAAAGAAAGGGTGGCGACACAGACGCTGGTGGTGGCCGTTCTCGGTAGGCCTATGATAAATACTTTCTGCTCTGTCACTTGATTGTTGCTCTTTAAGATTCGATTGTCGACCTGGCTGTTGGAAAGGGGTATTACCCCGTGCGTAAACTTAAAATCTCAGCAAGCACTATCGGCTTAGGATAGCGGCAAAACTCTGTATCTTTTTTATCTATGGCATAGATAGACATTCTGTCGGCTAACTCGTTACCTTCTATGCCTATATGGGCCGCAACATGGGAGATAACCAGTTTTTCTTTAAGCTCGTCATACAGGGCATGTGATGCCTGAATGACATCCAGGTTTTTGATGTCACCGGCAGTTTTGCGTTTCCAGCCTTTGGTTTTCCAGCCATAGGCCCAATTGGTGATGCAATTTATCGAGTATTGGGAGTCACTGCGAATGTGTGCCGATTTACCTGCTGCCAAGTTCTCTTTTGCGATTAATAGCGCCTGATGCAATGCATTTAACTCGGCTGAGTTGTTGGTGCCATAGCTGTTATATAGCCCGTACCAGAGTTCAGACAACTCATTATCTTTATACACGGCAACGCCAGATCCTGCTTTACCCGGGTTTGGCTCACAGCCACCATCGGTATAGATCACCACATCATAGTCAGCGTTAGAAGCTGATGTTTTAGCTGTCGGAGCTTTTTGACTCTTGCTTGCGCTAGATGAGCTAGCTGGCTTAGCGGCGTAGGCACTCGATGCGCCTCTTGAAAATGCGGCATCGGCCTCGGATTTTGTCTTGAAAGATTTGTATTTGGCCTTAGGGAATTTATCGACCTGACGCTTGGCTTCATCCCAAGTGGTAAAAATCCCTGTTTCGCGCCCGACCCAAACCACATAAAACTTTTTAGCCATTTGATACTCTTAAATTTGCTGTATAGAAGAAAGTATATTCTGGCAAATACTACGGTTACCTAGCGCAAAAGTCACCTAATCAGAGGATAGAAGCGATAAGACTGAGCTCGTTTGTACAATCTTATACCAGTTTTATTTGTAGATAAGGTTAATCCTCTTAAAGAGCTGGATTGACTCTGATGAGAATAGCTGTGAAATTAACCCCGCAGGCTTTTGATATTCAGTTAAAAAACGGTCAACTAAAGGAGAAGCCATGATCACGACACGAGCCGTGACATCACAGGATGTGAGCCGGATTTGGCAGATAAGGACTGATGCCATATTAGAGGGATGCAGTACGCATTATACCCGATACGAGGTGCAAACCTGGGCTGGCTCGCCCATGCCGGAAGCGTTCACTGAGGTCCTGTTATCTCTCGGCGCTATTGTCGCCGTTGAATTGGTCGATGAACTCTCTGTAGAACAAGTCGCTGAAGCTCTGGGAGAATGCGGTAGCAATATCCAGGGGGATACCCCAGAAAAGATTCTGGGTTTTGGCTTTATTGATGCGGCTCAATGTCGTTTAGAGGCCGTCTTTGTTGACCCCGAAGCCGTAGGCATGGGCATAGGTAAGTTGCTTGCAATCGAGCTTGAAGTGCAGGCCAAAAAAGCGGGCGTTAAGACCTTGTCACTGTCATCTTCATTAAATGCCGTCGGTTTTTATAAAAAGTTAGGCTTTAACGCCGGAGATGAGACTCGCTGGCGCCACCCAACGGGTATTGAGCTTATGTGCATCCCCATGTGTAAATTATTATGATTCAATCTGGTTCAGCTAGCTCCAGATTTTCAGCTTGCAGACTGACTCACAGATTTCCCTTTAACCTCAGGTACACTCTTTCATAGCGATTGATATTAATTCAATTAGGTAAATTATTAGGCCACTTAGGTCATTTTTGGTTTTTCAGGAGTAAATAGTATGACGAGTCGTCCCATTATCTGTGATTGTGATCCCGGGCATGATGATGCCATCTCCCTTATTCTTGCCTTTAGCACTAAAGCCTTGGATGTGCTGGCTGTGACCACGAGTGCAGGAAATCAGACTCCGGATAAGACACTGAATAATGCGCTACGCATACTGACCTTGCTGGAGCAATATGACGTGCCCGTTGCCGGTGGCGCCCTTAAGCCTCTGGCTCGAGAGCTGATCATTGCCGATAATGTTCATGGAGAGTCCGGACTGGATGGCCCTAAGCTGCCAGATCCGGCTTTCGCTCCGGTCGAGCTCAGCGCGGTGGAGTTGATGGCGCAGAAAATTCGAGACAGTGAGGTTCCGGTTATTCTTAACCCCACGGGCCCCTTGACCAATATCGCCCTGCTGTTGGCTAGCCATCCCGAGCTGCACACTAAGATAGACAGCATAGTCTTGATGGGAGGCGCCGCGGCTGCGGGCAACTGGACGCCGGCCGCCGAGTTCAATATTTTTGTCGATCCTGAATCGGCCGATATGGTGTTTAAATCAGGTATCCCCATCGTCATGTGCGGATTGGATGTGACTCACCAAGCGTATATTGTGCAGCAAGATATAGAGCGAATTCGCGCCATAGATAATCCGGTTGCTCAGTGCGTCGCAGGTCTGTTGGATTTCTTCATGATCTATCATCAAGACCCTAAGTGGGGACTCAAGGGGGCGCCGCTGCACGATCCGTGCACCATAGCCTGGCTGCTGAAACCTGAGCTGTTTACTGCCCAAGATGTGTGGGTTGGTATCGAGACTAAGGGAGAGCATACCCAAGGCATGACAGTCGTGGACCGCTATCAGCTGTCGGGTAATAAGCCGAATGCCAAGGTGTTGTTCGATGTGGATCGTGAGGGTTTTGTCGATCTTATCGTCGAATGTTTGCAGGCGTATAATAAATAGCCTTCACTCGACTAGCTTTTTAAATCGAGACGTTTTGAGCGCATGTCTTATTATCAGAGAATGCGCTCATTGATGGATATCTGTAAGGCTTATTTCTTCATGCATTGGGAGAGTAGCTTGGCGAAGAAGTCACTGCCTTTACGCTGGGTAAACTCGATATTACGCTCGGGAATGGATTCAGGATCCTTATAGCTGGCTAGTGCTTGCTCCATGCTGGTCTCCCGAATGATATGGAGTAAAGGGTAGGGGGAGCGATTGGTGTAGTTCGATGGTTCATCCATAGGTTCGCCGTCGAAACAGTAATCCGGATGCATACTGGCTAGCTGGTATACGCCTTCATAGCCTTGTTCGATAAGCAGATTGTTGGCGACATCGACCAGATCCAGATAAGGGTAGAAGCCCTCGAAACCACGGGGGACAATAAACAGGGTGGTCTCAACATCTGGATTGTCATCCAACAACTTACACTCTTTTATCAAGGCTTCGAGTACATTATGCATCTTGGACTCATCGATCACCGCGTAGCGTATGCTGCCACGTTCGACTTCCCGGCGAGCGAACGGACAGATGTTGTACTTCATTATCACTTGCTCTACCCAACTTTGAGTCTGCTGCGCGATGAGCTGAAGTTCTTTGTCTTGTTCGTGCTGTGACATGCGGGGCTAGCCTTAATCTGTTTTGGTGATACATCGTGGGCAAGGATAAGGAGGAAAGGCAGAGTGCGCAAGCGTTCAGTGCTGAACTTACTACCTATCCTACTAAATAACTTGGCTTATGGCGACACCATGGGGATGATCGACACCACGAGTAAGAGTGCCATAGAGATGTTGAAGATTTTCTGTTGCCGTTCATTTTTGAGTAGGCGTTTTAAGGCGACGCCAAAACCTAACCAAGTCATGGCGCAGGGAAAGGCCACGCCGAGGAAAACAGCCGCGATAGTCAATACTTGGGGTGTTAATGCGGTATCAAGATTGGTGAAGGTGGCTATTGCGCCCACGGCCATGATCCAGCCTTTAGGGTTGACCCATTGAAAGGCTGCCGCCTGTATGAAACTTAATGGATTCGATGTCTGTTTGCCTTCCATCTTACTGCTGCTATTGGCGATAAGCCATGAGAGGTAGAGCAGATAAGCAATGCCTATATATTTGATGACTAAATGAATGACCGGATAGGTCTGGAATAAGGCACTCATGCCTAAACCTATGGCAAGTACCATACAAGGGAAACCAAGGCAGATCCCAGTTAAGTGCGGCAGGCTACGTTTAATGCCAAAGTTGACCCCTGAGCTCATCAACATAACGTTGTTTGGCCCCGGAGTTATCCCGGACGAGAAGGCAAACAGAGCAATAGCTAAAATGAGTTCCATGCTGGACCTGTAGGGGAAATCGGGAAGCCATATTAGCTAAATTGGTGAGACAGTGAAGCTAAATTTGCAACTGGGACTCACTTTCATAACCTGGTCGATAGTTAAGCATGCTAAGACAAGTATTCTAAGTGCTAATATTCTAGATGGCCCATAGGCAAATGTTCTCCATTTTGGTTACTTATGAGTCAGGTTAGGTTAACCTTTGCAATGTTATTGTTGATGCATTGAAAAATTGTTGAGTGCCAAGCTCTGATATCGAAAAGGAACCTCATTATCAAAAAACTAACCTGTTTATTTTTAATCACATTTTTGACGGCTTGCGTCACTGTGGACCATGTTGAAACCAGCCCAATGCGCACGACTATGGTGACTACGGGTGATCTAGGTTTCATTTCTGAAAAAACTTCTCGTTTTGCCTGGCATCCCTCATTGGAAAATGTGGTTGCGGATGAGAGAATTAACAGTGAAAAAGTCGTTCGTCATATGCGCACCTCGATCACTCAGATGATGGAGTCTAAAGGTTATCGACTCGTGTCCATCGATGAGTCTCCGGATCTGCTGATAGGGTTTGGTTTGGCACTCGAGTCCAACATGAGTGATGCCGAGATCTTGAAGGAAGCCGGATTAGTGGCTGGCTTATCGACTGCTGGTATCGATAGCGATCAGTATGAGAAAGGCTCAGTGTTAGTGGCGCTATTTAAGCCTATGCAACTACAGCCAGTTTGGCGAGTGTTAGCACAAGGTTTTACCGACTTTAAGCAGTCTGGTGAACAGAGACAGCAACGTTTTGACGAACTTATCTCTTTAATGTTGGGAAGCATTCCTAGCGTTTAATTTTAAAGATAGAAGTTTAGGAGAAGGATTTTGAAATTTTCAATGACACGAATCTTGGTATTGGCATTAACGCTGATTTCGTTTCAAGGTTTAGCGTCTGCAGACTGGGTTAAAATTGCAGATAAGACCGTCGATTATAAAACTGAAACCGATACGGTAACTCCTCATTACAGCGAGAAAAGTGTCACTCATATCAAGTTAAAGTGCACCCAAGGTTCGGTGAACCTGCATAAAGTCGTACTGCATATGAGTGACGGCACGAGTAAGACGGTGGACAACTTAGGTCTGTTAACCAAGGGACTGTCGAGCCGTAGTATCAGCGTACCTAAAGGTGATATTAAAATCGAGTCTATCGATTTAACCTATGACAGCGTCGGTAGCCAGACCTTGGCCATTGCCGGGCTTTCTAAGAAAGGTAAGCTGGACATTATGGGCAAGAAACCGGCAGACAAAGACTAATTCGTATTAGACCCGCATAGAACAAGCCCGCAAGGGCTTGTTCTATTTGGGGCTTTAGCTGGCATCATATAGACTGGGATTTGTTAAAAAAACCTGCAATCGCTTTACCTCTGTCGAGGTGAAATTCTGCTTAATATATATTGCAATTTTTAGCTCGTACTCCTCTGTATCCGCATACTCTTCCTTTATCGTCAGCTGAAACTCTTGATAGCCTCTTACCCGCGTTTTCCACTCATCTTGCGCTATTCTTACTTTCTCTACTCTGGCTGAGATTTCCGGTGTCATCTCCGGTGGTTGAACTTGCCTGTTATCGAGCATAGCGGCAATTTTTTCGGCTTGAAAGCTGGGAAGCAACGCTTGTTGCTCTGACTCATCTAACTGACTTATCTGATGTGCCAGTAATTGCTGCTTTTGTGCTGGGGTCAGGGAGTTATCTTGTCTGATGGCCGCTCTGGCTATCGCCTGTTGGTCGTAAGCATTGTCCTGTGCGAAGAAGGCTTGGATCTCCTGCTCACTGAAAAATTGAAATTGGCTATCGTGAGCCTGCTCGATAAACGCAAGGCTTTGGCTCATCTGCATATCTTCATCTATGCTGGGACTGAGATTTTTTATCTCAATAAGAGCCAATTGATAGTCACGATAACGTCCGAATAAGGCCAAAAGGTAGGCTAGTTCAGTCGAGTCTAGCGCTAGAGTATGAGCCAGCTGGATTAGCTGAGATTCTAAGGGCGTTTGATTTTGTTGGTATTCTAAGATGATGTCATCGAACTTCCATCTTAGTGCCAGCTCCATTTTTAATGGCTGCCAGATCACTTTAGGTGACTGTGAGGGTTGAGCATCTTCAATCTGTAACCTAAGTGATGGCTCTTGTTCTGGTGTTTTATTGGTTAACTTGGCTGCCGAGCTTCGATTTTCTGTAGTGATAGTCGGATACAGAACCAAACCAAGGCTGAGTAATATTAACGAAATCAGCCCAAGTATGCCGATAAGCTTAGTGAATTTCTGGCTTGGCTTAGTTCTGTCGTTCATGTTTATACCTATCCTATTAAATAGATTAGAGTCCGAGTTGGGCTAAGCGGCTTAGGTGCTGTCTGTATAGAGTGACAGGATTGGTTTCAAACCAGCTAACCAGACCGAAAGTCTGATTCACTTCATCTAAGTGATTCATCTTGTAGTTATCTTTGATGACTAAGCCTAAGTGCGAGCTACAACTTGATACCAGTCCATCGTTGGGCTCATTAAATAGCAGACCCGTTAGACTCAATGGGTAATCGCTGACATCGAACACGTGGGTGAGTTGACCGGAACCCGACCAGGAGAAGTAGTACACACCGTTGTCGGCGAGTGCTGAACCTTGGCCACAGTATTGGGCTGGTATGCCTTCTGGATAGCGCTGATTAAATGCGATAGAGCCGGCCGTAGTGAGTGATTCCATCGCTGCTATAGTGTCAGTCGGCAGACCGCTATTGCCGGAGATCCCGGCAATGATCGAGGCTAAGGTATTAAAACCTTGCTGAGCAAGCCATTCTATTGCCGAGTCGGCTGGTATTGCACTGCGAGCGAAGTCGGCAACATTGCTGCCCCAATTTACGCCGCCGATAGAGGTCACCGATGCCACCATTTCAGGGCTGACACTGGCGACGTAACGTATGGTTGGGCTGCCGTGACTGTGACCAATCAGGTTGACTTTATCGGCGCCAGTTTGTGCAAGAACGGCTTGGACGTAACTGCGTAATTGCTCCCCTCGCACCTCGCTTGAATTCGCCGGTGAAACATTTGCGACAAATACCTGTGCGCCTTGTCGCTGTAGTGCTTGTGGTATCCGGTAGAAGTAATCTATACCCCAGATATCATCGAAACCAAATAAGCCGTGAACCAGAACTATGGGATATTGTGTTGCCGATGTTGACGTGCTGGCCGTCGCATTGAATGAACTTGATAAGCTCAAGAGCAAAATTGTCAGTGTGTAGATCCATCTGTTCATATTATTCCCCAGAGTGTTGTGGATTGTCTTGTTACTTCGTCTTGTTGTTTAGTATTTTATTGTTAGCGGTTCTGTATGAAAAACGACCGCCTGTAATTATTGTTATCTCAATAATCTGATTGGATCAAGCTATGTTTTCTATTAAAAGTCAGGCTGGATAGGAGTTGTAGGTGTGTTTAAAACTAGCGATTGTTGTGTAAGCTGAGTAATAGCGTTAGATGTCGGACCTGTTTAAGACAGATCATGCTTTAGCAAAAGCTAATGAAATATTTTTGTTTTGCCAATATGAGACTCTGAAAATATTGTTAATGCAAAAAGAGGCAAGCCATTGCTTGCCTCTTTTTCAGTTATCTTGAGATTACGGCTAAAATGTTGCTTTTACCCCAAGGTTCACTGAGGTGCCAAGACCTTTAGTGTTAAAGCCTGAAAATGTGTATGCCTGAGAGCGTGCAGAGTAGTAATTTTGGTTGAACAGGTTTTCAACTCCCAGAGATAGCTGCCAGTTATTGATCTGATAGCTGCTGCTCAAGTTAACTAAGTTATAGCTGCTGACAGGCCCTTGTGTGCCGAGGTATTTACCATTGACAGGTTCGAAGCGTTTACGCTCGCCAACATAAAGGTAGCTAAGGCCGATTCTTGCTTCATTTACGGGTTGCCAGTCGAGTGTTGCCGTGAACTTAGGTGGTGAAATAGTCCTAGCTTCGAGATAAGTATCCTTGTCAGTGTTTTTGCCTTCTACCCAGCTGTAACTTACGCTAGTGGCCAAGTTGTCTTGTATCTGATAGCTGAATTGAGCTTCATAGCCCCAGATCTTCTGTGGTTCACGAATTGGCATGTATACGCCAGTTTCTTGATTATATTCACTGCGGGTGCCCAGTTCAGAATAACTTCGATATGCGGCAACTTCATAACTAAAATCTGCTAAATGTCCCGATATACCCACTTCGAAGTTGTCGACGATGGAAGCTTCTGTACGAATAAGCGAGATATCTTTAACGGTTGCGCTACGCAGTAAATCACCAAGGTCTGAGATGTCAGAGCCCTGAGAGAAACTCATAAATGGGTTGAAATACTCGTTCATATTGTACCTGACACCTATATTAAATGTTGTGGTGTCATAATCAATATCCCCCCTTTAACGTCCATAGGGACTGAGCAGGTATTGGCATCTTTGCACATTTTCAGTGTCTGGTAGTCATCGACGCTGACATTGACACTGTCTTGACGAATTCCAGTTTTGATTATCCAGTCATCATAGAACACTATTTTGGTCTGTAGGTAAGCCGCTAAGTTTGTCATGTCCATCTCTGGCACCCAGATCCGACCATCATCCAACGGCTGCGAGCTAACATCCTTGAGGGCATCCAGGCCATAGATGAAACTGACTTCGATATCATCCCAGTCTATTTGAGTATTAAAGTTAACTCTCAGACCTTTTTTATCGGATTTTATCAGCGATTGCCCGCCAGCATAACCTTCACTTGGGTTTGAGAGTACAGTGGAGTAATAGAACATGTTTTCGATGATTTGTGCGTAACCATCGAGTGTGAGTTGCGTGTTAGTCAAAATATCTTCATCGACATATTTCAGCATTAGGTTATGGTTACCGCGGGGCCCCTGAGGCTTACCCACCCTTGGATTACCTGAGGTATCTTTGATGGCATAGGTCTTAATGCCTGTATTAACGCTACCTACTACGTCAACATAATCGGTTTCCTGCTGGGAATCGTAATAATTGTAGGTAAGCTGAAGATACTTTTCCTCATCGAATGAATAGCCGAATTTAGTGAATAAATTTCTCGACTTACTCTCAGATAGACCATATTTTAGGCCGATCACATCGCCTTCAGAATCACGCTGTAAACCAGTTTCTTCTATGGCAGCATTCACCACGTAACTGAAATTATCGACAGTACCGTCTATGGAGGCATCGAAGCGATAACCTGGAGTATCTTCGAATTTTACCGCGCTGAATTTGCTCGATGCGCCTATTTGAATTCTGGCTTTATCCTCGCTGCTGGCCTTCTTGGTGATGTAGTTGATGATGCCACCCGATGCGCCATTACCATAAATTGAGGTCGCGCCCTTAATGACTTCGATGCGCTCTATGGTACCAGCATCGATGGATCGAATGCCTAACAGACCATTTCTTAGCGGTGTCGACTGTGGCACGCCATCGATCATTATCAGTGCCTGACGGCCACGTAATGTTTGCCCCGAGTTACTCGAGCTTCCCGTACTCGGTGCCATTCCGGGGACTCGGAACGCCAGTATGTTCTGTAGTTCTGAGCTGACTAGCATATCTTGTGTAAGCATCTTGTTGTCGATCAAGGTGATCGAAGATGGCACTTCATCGATGCGTTCAACACCACGACTGCCAGTTATTATCATTCTCTCCAGTGAATTAGAGGTGATGGAGTTAGCCTGATCATCGGCTTGGACTGAAAGTGACGGCAGAGCGAGGAAAAACAGTGCACATCGCGTGGTTATCGCTGATTTTTTTAATGAAAAAAATGACATTGTAGTTCTTCATGTAATAAAAGGTGATGAGAATGATAATGGTTACTGCATTTATTTAAAGTGTATTTACGTTTGTTTCCCCAGTGTTGATTCTGGTTCTGGATGGGGAATATTTTTACTCTGAATGTATTTTTTATGTATGATGCCGGTGTAAACTTTCTGATTTTTTTGATTAGATAAATTTATTAATCGTAGGATATTTTATGTTGAAGCTCATGTTCACCACGCTCGTGTTCGCATCATTAAGTGTGAGTGCCGCTACCTCTAAAGATCTAATCAAGTCTACTGAATCATGGGACGGCAATAAACTGCCTGCATACTCATTGACCCAACCTGAAGTGACCATTAAAGAGATAGTGATAGCGCCCGGTGAAGAATTGCCCTGGCATCAACATCCGGTAATTAATGCCGGCATACTTCTAAGTGGTGAATTGATGGTGTACACCCGCGACGGTAAAAAGAAAAACCTGAAAGCCGGAGACACGCTTATCGAACTGGTTAATACCTCTCATTATGGAAAAAACATCAGTTCAGAGCCGGCCAAAATCGTGGTGTTTTATCTGGCTGAGCAAGGGGATAAAGTGACTATTTTAGATCATAAACATTAATATTTATTAGGAATAATCCATCTTAATCGCTAAACAAAAAGCTCATGATTTTCATGAGCTTTTTTATTAAAACTGTTTATTGACTCAGCTTAGCCGACGCTAATCTCATAGGAGGTGAACTTGCGTAGATTGATCACACCAGTATCGAAGATTAAATACTGACCTTTTATGCCGAGCAATATGCCGCTGACCACAGGCTCTTTGTCGAAGTTATGTGAACTTATTTTGGTTGGAAACTCGGTGACGGGGAAGTGGATACTCTGTATCTCTTCATCGAGCTTCTCAATGGCGTAGTCGCCATGTGCCATGCATATTTCATGGATCTTGTTTTCGACTTCCGGCAGTAATTCTGCGGCTTTCGCTTTTAGATCTATTTCTTGTGCATTGCCCTTTAACATGGTGCGCCAATTGGTCTTATCGGCGATCATCTTGGCTAGTTCGACTTCGACGAGTCCAGAGATCTGTCTGGTCGACACCTTCAAGATAGCTAAACCTTGGGTGGCACCCTGATCAATCCATCGGGTCGGGAGTTGGGTGTGACGTGTGATGCCAACTTTGAGTCCTGAGGTATTTGACAGGTAAACGTAATGGGGCACGAAACAGTTAGCCTCTCCCCATTCAGGCTCGCGGCATGTCCCCTCGGCGAAATGACATGTTTCGGGCTTCATGATACACATGTCGCAGCTGGCCAGCTTTCTCATACAGACGAAACAATGGCCCTGAGAATAGCTCTTCTTGGTGCGCTTACCACAGTTACTGCAACATATTTTGCCTGTATGTGTGAGGGTGACACTGGTGCCGATTAGCGGATTCATGTCTAATAAATCATCGCCTATAGGCAACTGATACTGCACCTGCTGGTTATCATCCAGTGTGGCGCGCATCTTCTTGATGGTTCCTAACATATTTTTTCCTATCATTGGAAACTCTATCGTTCCCTATAATTTTGAGCATGACATTAACGATCTTATGTTTCTCATTATATCAGATTGTTGGTTTGATTCTTGATTGATTTAACCGATTGCGAAGTGATTATGTAAAGAAGCATTCTGAAGGCTAAGTGAGCAGGGGAGTAATCGAAGATAAAGTCATCGAAGAGAAAGGTTCTCCTCGATGTAGAGACTGAGTCTATTTTTTCTTGGGTCGGATAGCTATTGGGTCAAGTCTGCTTTAGCGGCTTATCTTATCGAGTACCACATCATCACCTAATGCATAAAGTGCTTCACATAGTTGTTCCTCTTGCTCGGGGTTTTTCATGCCGAGATCGAAGTTTGCTCTGAATAAGGCGATGCCAGTGTGGCAGGCTGTCTCATAACGACTGCTGAAGTGTTCGATATTGATACCCAGGGCGCTTATTTTGTTGGAGATCTCGTGTACCAGACCGGGTCTGTCATAGGCGACGAGTGAGAAGCTAAGATGTTGTAGTTTATTGGGCTGTTTGCTGGTCTTGGCATAGGTCAGGCTCAAGCCTTCGATACATTCCAGGCTTTCGATTAAGATGTCCCAGTTGGACGAAGGCACCTCTAACAGGAGTATGGCGGCGAAGATACCATCGATATGACGTAGTTCAGAATCCAGCCAATTACCGCCATGGCGACTCACCGCGTGGGCTATCTGTTCAACTAGTCCTTTTTTATCTGCAACCTGCAGTGTAACTAAATAACGTAACATATTGATATTTCTCCTGTCTTTAATTGTTTTCATCCTTGATTAGGCACTGTAACACTAGTGTCATCTTTACGTCATATAATGCCACACATCAGAATAATGAGAATGTTTCTAAGCTATTGTTAGCATAGCAGTTGAAACAATCCCAGTGAAAAGTCTACTGGCTATTTAATAAACGAGGTTCTAATGGAAACTCAGGTAAAACAACCTGATTCTAAGGCTCATAACCTACTGATGGGGAGAGGCTCAAGCAGCAGGGCAATTAAGGATAAGTTGACTCAAATTGGGGTGACTATCGGCGGAGCTATGGTATTTATCGCTCTGTTGTTAATTTTCTTTTATCTGCTCTATGTTATCAAGCCTATCTTCGATGATGCCGAAGTGTCACCAGTATCGAGCGTGGACCTCCAGGATTCAGTTCCGGCCCTGATGGTTGGAAGCGATGAACAAAATGAGATCATGTACCGTGTCTCTCAAACTGGTCGAGTCGATTTTTATGATGTTAGCTCATCAAAATTAATTGAAACTGAACAGCTGGAATTTCCCGAGGGTAGTCAAGTTGTCAGTAGTTCAGCCTCGGTGCCAAGTGAGCAGAGGTTTGCTTTCGGACTCGATAATGGTCAGGTGATCATTGCAGGTATCGAGTTTGGTGTGACTTATCCAGACAATAAGCGACTCATCACACCTAATTTGAGATTCCCTAACGGCAAGACGCCTATGACTGTCGATGAACAGGGGCAATCGATAAACAATCTCGCATTCGATTACAGTAGCGATAAGATGACCTTTGCTTATCAGGGAGATGATAATATTTGGCGTCTGTCACGTCAGGAGGGTGAAGAGAACATGATGACCGAAGAGGTCGAATGGTCTGCTTATAACGGCATCATCGACGATGCTCCGGTACGTGTTCAGCAACAATTGATGACTCCTAATCAGCGTCAACTCCTGCTCAGATCAGACAATAAACTCTTCGTCTATGATATTCGAGATGCCGAAGCTGTCTCCCTGAGTCAAGTATTAGAGTTGGGGCGTACTGGTGTCAACGTCACAAATGTTAGCCTGCTAGCAGGGGCAAGCTCTCTGTTGGTGAGTTACGATTCAGGTTTGGTACAACAGTATTTTCAGGTGAATGGTAAGCAAGGGCGTCAGTATCAAGAGATACGCGAATTTAGAAATCATGGCGGCATTAAGAGTGTTGCCTCTGAATTTTATCGAAAGAGCTTTGTCACTATCAGCGATAATGGCCAGTTGTCGTTGCTTTATACCACGAGCCAAAGAAAACTATTTTCCAAAGATTTTAACTTAAAGAATCCCAGCACCCTGGGCTTCAGCCCACGCTCTAACGCCTTAGTGGTCGAAGCTGACAACAAGTTACATATGTTCAGTGTTTCAAATACTCACCCTGAAGTGTCATGGAGCGCCATGTGGAGCAAGGTGTGGTATGAAAGTTATCCTGAGCCAAAATATGTGTGGCAGTCGACTTCGGGATCCGATGATTTTGAAGCTAAGTTGAGCCTGATGCCATTGGCGTTTGGTACCATGAAAGCCGCTTTCTATGCCATGATGTTTGCCACTCCTTTGGCGATTGCCGGTGCCATCTATACCGCCTATTTTATGACGCCTAAAGTACGCTCCATCGTCAAGCCAACCATCGAGATCATGGAAGCCTTGCCTACGGTAATACTCGGTTTCCTTGCCGGTTTATGGCTGGCGCCCTTGATAGAGGACCACTTGCCGGGGATCTTAGTCTTACTCACTCTCTTGCCGCTCTCGATACTAACCAGTGCTTTCATCTGGCATAACTTGCCAGGTAAGGCTAAAGAGTACTTGCCTGAAGCCTATCAGGAGTTGATGTTGATTCCGGTGATTTTATTCGTCGGCTGGTTCTCTTTCGCTATCAGTCCAGCATTGGAAATCGCCTTCTTTGATGGTGATTCAAGATTATTTATCACCAATGAACTCGGTATCACCTTCGATCAGCGTAATGCGCTGGTTGTGGGTATCGCCATGGGATTTGCAGTCATACCAACTATCTTCTCGATAGCCGAAGATGCGGTGTTCTCTGTGCCTCGTCATCTTTCCAATGGCAGTTTGGCGCTGGGTGCGACCACCTGGCAGACTCTCACTCGAGTGGTATTGCTTACTGCAAGTCCGGGCATCTTCTCCGCCATCATGATGGGAGTTGGACGCGCGGTTGGTGAAACCATGATCGTACTCATGGCGACAGGTAACACGGCTATCATGGAGTGGAGTGTGTTTCAGGGCATGCGCACCCTGGCGGCGAATATTGCCGTCGAAGTACCTGAGTCGGCCATAGGCAGTTCTCACTATCGGGTACTCTTCCTGGCGGCTTTTGTACTGTTTATTTTCACCTTTATTTTCAACACTATTGCCGAAGTGGTGAGACAGCGTCTACGTGAACGCTATAGCTCACTTTAATCGCTCATTTTAGTAGCAAAGAAATGATGAATATATATATGAACATGAATATATGGGTTTTACAGTTGAACTTATGGAGACACTCTCATGGGTAATTGGTTTAAATCTGTTTCTCCTTGGGCTTTGGGAATGAATGACATGGTGCTTGTTGCTAAGTTTGATCTACTTCTTGGGAGTCAGTGTCATGGGTAATTGGTTCAAGTCGGGTTCTCCTTGGGGCTGTGATATGACAGGTGGTGCGGTATGTTCAGCACTAGATGTATGGAGAAACTCACATGGGTAATTGGTTTAAGTCAGGTTCTCCCTGGGACTGTGATATGACAGATGATGCGGTATGTTCAGCACTAGATGTAGGGAGTCAGTGTCATGGGTAATTGGTTTAAGTCTGGTTCTCCCTGGATCTGGATGACAGGTGGTGCGGTCAGCATCAGTTTGATTGCAGTATTGGGTCTACTCTTGATGATTGCATGGCGGGGCTTGAGTTACTTCTGGCCTGCTGAGATCTATCAATGGGAGATGCAAGATCAACAGGGGACCCAATATACGCTTATCGGGGAGATATACGACACCGAGCAGGTGCCCACAGAGCAGTTGATCTCGGCTGGTCATGTGTTTGAAGAGGCGCCGGGTGATACGGTTACCCGTTACCTAGTTAAAACGGGTAACCGTGAATTTGTTGGCCTGGATTTTCGTTGGATTCTAGCCACTGATATCATCTCTCGCAGTCGACCCGAAGATATCGCGGTCATCGAGCGCAGCAAAAATGGCGATTTTTACGGCTACCCTGTTGCAGTCATCGAAAATGGTAAACGACTCGACTTCGATAATGTCGAAGCCTCGTTCGAGTCGCACATAGATCGTTCTGTGGCGCTCAATGATAAGGCGGTGGATCTTCAGAAGGGGGAGATTGGTTCGATAAACTACGCCATTGAGAAGCTTCGTCTGCAGGGACGTGGTTATGAACTCGATGGTAAGCTAACACCAGTGATTAAGGCCGACTTAGCCCTGAAACGGGCGGACCTACAGGCTCAATATCTGATTGTAGAGAAAAAGTTCTTCGGACTCAGGAAAGAGGCGGGTCGGGATTCGGTCGTTATCAAAGACATGCGCGGCGTGGAGGTTACCCTCAAGCTGGACAGCATTTTGGATGTGACTTATTCCAATCGTCTGGGCCCGCTGGATAAATTGGGCCATTGGTTCGTCGGTGTTGGTCGTTTCGTCAGTGACGATCCTCGTGAAGCCAACACTGAGGGCGGAGTATTTCCGGCTATTTTTGGCACTGTCTTTATGGTGATGTTGATGGCTGTGATCGTGACGCCTTTTGGGGTGATTGCGGCGGTTTACCTGCACGAATATGCCAAGAAAGGCCCGGTCACTAAGATGATCCGCATCGCCGTGATTAATCTGGCTGGTGTGCCCTCGATTGTTTACGGGGTATTCGGATTAGGCTTCTTCGTCTATATGTTCGGTGGCAGCATAGATCAGCTCTTTTTTCCCGAAGCGCTGCCGGCGCCGACATTTGGCTCCCCGGGTGTACTCTGGTCTGCATTGACCTTAGCTATCTTGACCTTACCTGTGGTTATCGTGTCGACCGAGGAAGGCTTGAGCCGTATCCCAAGTTCGGTACGCCAAGCTAGCCTGGCACTAGGGGCTACCAAGGCGGAAACTCTGTGGCGCATTATCTTGCCTATGGCGAGCCCGGCGATCATGACAGGACTCATTCTGGCTGTGGCGCGCGCCGCGGGTGAAGTGGCTCCCTTGATGTTGGTGGGTGTGGTTAAGCTTGCGCCAACCTTGCCCATAGACATGAACTTTCCCTTCGTGCATCTGGAGCGAAAGTTTATGCACTTAGGTTTTCATATTTACGATGTGGGCTTTCAAAGTCCGAACGTAGAGGCCGCGAGACCTCTGGTTTACGCCACCTCGTTCCTGCTGGTTACTGTCATTGTGTCATTGAACCTGACGGCGATTGCGGTTCGAAACCATCTACGTGAGAAATATCGCTCACTCGAGCACTAATATTGGCTAGCGGAGTAATGCAAACCCAGTATGATAGAGAAACAGAATCATACTTTTAAGTTGCAGTTATAAACCAAAAAGTTGTCACACAGTGACTCAAATAGAGATGCGTAGCAGATCTATAAGTGATAGGACATAAAATGATTTCGATAGATAAGTCAGCGATGAGTACTAAATCAGTGGACCTGAAAAACTTGAGCCAGGAAGAAACAGCCCTGGAGATCCGTAACTTAGATCTGAAATATGGCGATAAACAGGCCCTGTTTGATGTATCGATGAAGATACCGGAGAAACAAGTTACCGCATTCATCGGCCCTAGTGGTTGTGGTAAGTCGACTCTACTGCGTTGTATTAACCGGATGAATGATCTGGTGGATAACTGCCATATTAGTGGTGATATCCTGCTTCACGGACAAAATATCTATGACAAGAAGATCGATGTTGCCGCCTTGCGTCGTAACGTTGGCATGGTATTCCAGCGTCCTAACCCTTTTCCTAAATCAATTTATGAGAATGTGGTCTACGGATTGCGCCTCCAAGGGATAAACAATCGTCGCGATCTTGATGACGCTGCCGAGCGCTCTCTTCGCGGTGCCGCGATATGGGATGAAGTGAAAGACAGACTTCATGATAACGCCTTCGGCCTTTCAGGTGGTCAGCAACAGCGTCTGGTGATTGCTCGCGCGATAGCTATCGAGCCTGAGGTATTACTACTGGATGAACCCACATCGGCTCTGGATCCCATCTCGACCTTGATCATTGAAGAGCTGATCAGTGAGCTTAAATCAAAATATACCGTGGTGATAGTGACCCACAACATGCAGCAGGCGGCTCGGGTGTCAGATCAAACCGCATTTATGTACATGGGCGAGCTGGTTGAGTACGCCGATACCAACACCATTTTTACCACGCCGCAGAAACGTAAAACGGAAGATTACATCACCGGCCGTTACGGGTAATTAAGGCTAATTAGAGTGAGTCAACCAATCCAAGTCCAGTGAGCTAAGCTCCCTGGGGATGAGATACTGAAAAAGGGTTAACACCGATGGATAATATGAATTTAAATAAACACATTTCGGGTCAGTTTAACGCCGAGCTGGATGATATTCGTAACCGCGTCTTGGCCATGGGTGGCCTGGTAGAGCGTCAGTTGGAGCAAGCTCTGGATGCTATTGCAACCTTAGATGCTGAGCTCGCCCAGAGCGTGATCGAAGGCGATCATAAGGTTAATGGTATGGAGGTCGCGATCGATGAGGAATGTGCCCGTATCATCGCCAAAAGGCAACCTGCGGCGAGTGATTTAAGGTTAGTGCTGGCCATCTCTAAAACCATCACAGATTTAGAGCGTATCGGTGATGCTTGTGTGAAAATTGCCAAGGTTGCTCTGGATAAACGTTTGAAAAAGCAACAACCTCTTCTGGTGAGTCTCGATAGCATGGGACGCCACGCGACCCGCTTTCTTCACGGCACCCTAGATGCCTTGGCTCGCATGGATGCTGATGCAGCTTTCGCGCTACATAAGGAAGACGCTAAGCTAGATAAAGAGTATGAAGGTACCATCCGCCAACTTATGACCTATATGATGGAAGATCCCCGTTCAATACCTGAGGTGTTTGATGTGCTTTGGGCGACACGAGCGGTGGAGCGTGTCGGCGATCGCTGTCAGAATATCTGCGAATACATCATCTATTATGTTAAAGGAAAAGATGTACGCCACGTTTCTTATGAAGAGATGGAAAAAGACCTGAACTTATAACTTGGCTAAGCGAAAAGTCTGGTAATAGAAAAGATGCCCGGCAATCTCATATCTTATGAAGAGATGGAAAAAGACCTGAACTTATAACTTGGCTAAGCGAAAAGTCTGGTAATAGAAAAGATGCCCGGCAATCTCATATCTTATGAAGAGATGGAAAAAGACCTGAACTTATAACTTGGCTAAGCGAAAAGTCTGGTAATAGAAAAGATGTCCGGCAATCTCATATCTTATGAAGAGATGAAAAAGATCTGAGTCTTTAGGCTAAATTTTGAGCCCACAATGGTGTAAATCTTGATTAAAAGCAGCTTATCGCTGCTTTTTTGTTTTAATTGTCTAGCCGCACATTACTGGATCGGCATAGTAGGTTATTATATTAGCGAGTTTTGTGAGTATCTGTTTTTTTGACAGAGCAAGGATATGATTACCGAGCTCTGTAGATAAATCGATACGCAAATTCTATTTAATAGCTGGGCAGCAGCCCGCTCTAACACCTGGAGTCTGCAATTTGGATTCGGATCTTGTGTTCAGGAGCTGGCGTGAGCCGGACTCACTTTAGTGAGAGTCTTGGGCTGGGTTATTCAATATGATTTGTTTCAGCATCTTTTACGCTAAATTTCCTATTTTTATCTATTAAGCGGATGAAAGGCTTTTAAATACCTAATCGTATGCCAGAAGGATTTAGTGGGCTTTACCACAAAATGCAACTTCCCGGTTGCTGCATATACTTAACCTGTGTCGGATTTGATGCGTCATGGTGTGAGTGTGTCGTGCTTCGGGATCCGAGTGGCGTCATCATTACTTGTGTGCCGCCGCATGTTAACGTGCGGGAGCTATATGTCTATTAAGACCAGTATCAATCCACCTGTTTTTTTTCCATCGTTATTTCTCATCATCTTGATGGTGTTCGTCGGCTCTGTGTGGCCAGAACAAGCCCAAGATGTATTCAAAACGGCTCAGACTTGGTTTCAGGTTAAAGCTGGTTGGCTTTACATCTCAGGCGTAGCCATCTTCCTTATTTTTATCATCTTTGTCATGTTTAGCCGTTTCGGTGATATCAAACTTGGGCCAGATCACGCTGAACCCGATTACAGCTATAAGAGCTGGATAGCCATGCTGTTTTCTGCTGGTATGGGCATAGGCCTGATGTTTTTCGGTGTTGCCGAACCTGTGATGCACTATATGTCGCCACCTGATGCTACTCCTGAGACGATTCAGGCGGCAAAAGATGCGATGAAGATAACCTTCTTTCATTGGGGGATCCATGCTTGGGCCATCTATGCCGTCGTTGCCCTGAGTCTGTCTTATTTCTCTTATCGTCATAAATTACCTCTGTTGCCGAGAAGTGCCCTTTACCCCTTGATTGGTGAGCGTATTTATGGACCCATAGGTCATGCGGTTGATACGTTTGCCGTGCTAGGTACCATGTTTGGCGTAGCTACCTCTCTGGGCTTCGGCGTACTGCAGGTTAACTCGGGTCTTAACTATCTACTCGGTGTGCCGGTGAATGCTATGGTGCAGGTAGGCTTGATCATCGCGATTTCGTTGATAGCTACCCTGTCTGTATTCTCAGGTTTGGATAAAGGGGTTAAACGACTCAGTGAGCTCAATTTGGGGCTGGCAGTGCTTTTGTTGATTTTTGTGCTTATTTTTGGACCAACGGTCGAATTACTACAGGCTTTTGTGCAAAATACCGGTGCCTATCTGAGTGATATAGTGGGTAAGACATTTAACTTATATGCTTATGAACAGAAGAATGATTGGATAGGCGGTTGGACCTTGCTCTATTGGGGCTGGTGGATCTCCTGGTCACCTTTTGTCGGCACCTTTATCGCACGAGTTTCCCGAGGCAGAACCATTAGGGAGTTCTTGATTGGCGTGTTATTTGTGCCATCGGCTTTTACCTTCTTATGGATGACGGTCTTTGGTAATACCGCTATAGATGCCATCATGAATCATGGCGCTACTTATCTGTCCGAAGCGGTTTCATCGGACGTGTCTGTCGCCCTGTTTGTCTTCTTCGAACACATGCCTTTCTCGACGCTGTTGTCGACTATTGCCCTGTGCTTAGTGATCACCTTCTTCGTCACCTCGTCAGATTCAGGCTCCTTGGTGATCGATAATCTGACTTCGGGAGGTGATTTAGAGGCTCCTGTGTGGCAGCGTGTCTTCTGGGCTCTACTTCAGGGTGTGGTTGCTTCAGTGCTCTTGCTGGCAGGTGGTCTACAGGCCTTGCAGACTGTGGCTATTGCCAGTGCGCTGCCATTCTTGCTAGTGATGTTGTTGATGTGCCTAGGTCTTTATAGGGCACTGCGAGATGATTGGATCAAGATCAATAGTGTGCAGTCACATAATACCAGTGTGCAGTACAGTAAGACCGATGTGGACTGGGAAGATCATCTCGATGTCCTGGTGTCCCATCCCAGTGAAGATGATGTACAGGAGTTCCTCGAGCAGGTGGCGACGCCGGCGCTGACTAAGGTGTGTGAGAGCTTCGTTCGTCGTGGTATTCCGGCTAAGTTTGTCAATTTTGATAATCGAGTCAGGTTTGTTATCCCTAGTGAAGATCATAACGATTTTGTCTATGGTCTGCGTATCAGAGCCTTCACCATTACCAATCCGTTAGTCAGCGAAGTCGACGATGGTGAGACTGATTACTATCGCGCCGAAGTTTTCCTTGAGCATGGCGGCCAGCACTATGACGTGATGGGGTTCACTCAGAAACAGATCTTGGCCGATGTAGTGACTCAGTATGAGAAGTATAACTATTATCTGCATATCTCAAGTTCAGAATATCTGGGTGGGGATGCATAAGCTTTTTAGCAGTAGGCTTTTCGTGGAAAGTCGGTTAAACAGTTAAATTTACCCTGTAGCGATGTTATTATCGGTACAGGGTATTTTTTTGCTATCGTGCCGGTAATGATGAAGTCAGTTTCGATAGCTGTGAGCAGGATTAAAGTATATGTCGGTAAGCCAAGGTCAAAGTAAACTAGATAAAGTATTAGCTGAAGCCAGAGATTATAAAGCGAAGCGCGAAACGGGCTATCGTGAGCAGGCGCTGAAGTTATATCCATGGGTGTGTGGCCGTTGTACTCGTGAGTTTACTCACTCAAATCTGCGAGAGTTGACCGTACATCATAGAGATCACAACCATGATAACAACCCATCGGATGGCTCAAACTGGGAGTTACTCTGTCTTTATTGTCATGATAATGAACATTCGAAATTTGAAGAGTTGATTCAGTACGGTGCGACGACTGAAACAAAAGTAGAATCGGCAACCTATAATCCCTTCGCCGATCTTAAAGGCATGATGAAGAAGTAGTTTACCGGCAAGACGATTAAGAGATATGTGCCAGTATCGCCTATATCTCTTTTTATTGATTTTTACATCAATTAACGTTCGTTCAGTGCTATCCGAGCCTCAGTTTCTAGCCATTTCTGTCGACTGATGCTGTTACTTTCGCTGAACTCACCTTTGGCTAGTTCGGTCTTACGCAGGGCTAGTTTCTCCCATACTTGAGTTTTAAACCCATCGTCACCCGCACTCCAGCCGACAATCTCATCGATAGTCCGGTAACACCCCATACAGATGTCATCATCGTTTAAACCACATTTGGCCACGCAAGGCGAGTGAATCATAGGTTTCGGCTCAGATTGTAATTCCAAAATTATTGACCGAGATTTTAGTGATCCTTGTCACGATTTTCAAGGGGGAGTGAGAATAATCCTCAGTTAGCTAAAGCCTATGGTTGTTTGATTGTAAACTTGATGTTTATTAGTTTGTTAATATTTTAATCCCAATGAAAACAGAGTGGGGTATATTGAGCTGATGAATGATCTATAGCACTGTAAGCTATAGGTAAAGCAGACCTCAAATGTTAGACTCGATTGAATTTTTTATCGATTTGTTTTTTCATTTATTTAGCTTTTCAATGGATTGTGGAAAGTTACTGGGGGCTTTATGAAAGCGTTGCTACGCTTAAGTGTTTTTGTCGTGCTGGGTCTGCTTACGACGGCATGTTCTCTGTTAGAGGTAAAACTTGAAAGTGGTGTGGTGCCTCTGCCACAAGAGCAGCTAAATATGCGGGTATTTAGTCGTGATTTTAGCAGCACTTTTTACAGTCAGGTCGAACAGACTGCCGACCAGATTTCAGCGATCGAATCTAACGACGAGCAAGATATCTATCTGAAATCTAACGCTCTGATGTGGAAGATAAATGCTGAACAGGCACTACAGAGGACTATTTTCCAGGCCTCACCAGTAGCAGCCATGGTCGATACCTGGGCATTTACGGCGCAGATGAGTGACTTTTATGACACTGGCGCGGGTAAAGCCCTGTTTGGCGAGCAACAAGCGCTGGTTATTGAGACCAGCAGGGCATTAGAAGCTCAGTTTGAGAAAACAGTTAAAGGTTTCGTCTCCCAGAGTGACTTCAACAAGAATCGCGAATTTATCAAGCAGTACGTGCTGGATAATCCCCTTACTGATATCACATTTAGTCGCAAGTCGGCATTCAATGACTGGTTAACATTCAGAGAGATCAATGAATTTGAAGCCGTGACTACCTTCGGTTCAGTGCCAGAAGTGATGAGTGATATCTCAGACCGTATGGCGATGATCTCTGAACAGATGCCCAAAATTTTAGGTTGGAAAGCCGAGCTCTATGCGCTGCATTCCAATATCAATGCCGAAGAAATCCAGGCAACGCTTGTGAGCATAAGTGAGACATCAGCAAGGTTCCAGGAGCTGATGGCACAGAGCCCTGAGATGATGCAAAGCTTAGCCGTAGATATGCGACGTGAGCTGAGCCCCTTACTGCAGCAGCTCAGCGATTCGACCGACGACAAGCTTAAGCAACTATCGGTCGAACGTCAGGCACTAGAGTTAATGGTGAAGAATGAGCGCCTGGCTTTGGAAGAGATGGTAGCCAGAGAGCGTGTCGCCGCGGCGGCTAATCTGGATGAGATCTCCAAACACACGGTAGAGGTAGTGTTTCAGGAGCTGACCAAGACTCTTAAGAGTCTGATCCTCTATTTCGTGCTCTTCTTGCTAGTGGTTTTCTTCGCTCCTCTTGGTCTAGGTGTTTTCTTGGGTAAACGCATGGAAAGCAAGAAGACGAGTAAGCTGAGTAGTAAGGTTATAAAAACTTAATTGCTAGAAGATTCATAGCTAGAACAGGCTAGTGGTTTTCTTCGTCTCTCACCTAATTGGGTCTCGGTGTTTTCTTGGGTAAACGCATGGAAAGCAAGAAGAGTTAATTGAGTAGCAAAGCAGTAAAAAGCTAATAGATAGCAGGTTGCTAATGAACAGGCTAGTGGTTTTCTTCGCCTTTCAGCCAATTGGGTCTTGGTGTTTTCTTGTGTAAACGCATGGAAAGCAAGAAAGCCAATAAATTTAGTAAAGAGACAGTTCCTAGGGCCTAGGAACTGATTTTGTTCCTGTTTTTCACCTATAAAAATGAGTGCCAACACCTTGCAAGCAACCTCCCATCGCCATCGACTCAAGCAACTCGATACATTATTAGTTCAGAGCCGTGCGCTATGGCAGGTGAAGGCGTTCGACTGCACCCAATTACCTTGGGAGAAACAGTTCCCTGGTTTGGCGGAAAAAGTGTGGTCGATATCTGATGTCGATATCGATGAACTCGATAAGGGTCAAGCTAAGCTCAACGCTGAGCTGCTGCCAGCGCTACTGCGAGATTTAAAGCGAAATGGGTCGGCGTGGCAACTAGACTTGCTCCTGCAAGTGGACCCCGTGTTAACTGGTGGGAACACAAGCCAATTGCAACACTCGGTTCAGCAGTTGTCGGATAGGGAAGTCTCCCATTTAAGCGCTGGAATAAAAGGGCGCAAATGGTCACAGATCACGGCATTTGCGGCTCAAATCAAGCAAGATAGCAGCGAAGTACTGGAGTGGTGCGCCGGAAAGGGCCATCTTGGTCGACTCATCGCCAAGGCTCATTCTCGTCCTGTGGTGAGTCTGGAATGGCAGCAGAGTCTGTGTGATGAAGGAGCAAAATTTGCCGGTAAGTGGGATCTGCCTCAAGAATTTATCTGCGCCGATGCATTTACGCCTCAGCAGTCCAAGCTAAAGAGGGATCAGCAGGCCGTTGCACTTCATGCCTGTGGCGATCTCCATGTGCGCCTGTTAAGGCTGGCATCTCAGGCAAACACCCGATCTATTATTATTTCTCCCTGTTGTTATCATCTTATTCAAGCTGAGCAGTATCAGGGGATGTCTGAAGTGGTACTAGATAGTGAATTGATGTTATCTCCACATGATCTGCAAGTGCCACTGCAACACAGCACCATTGCCAATGCGAAACAGGTTGAATATCGCCACAGAGAGATCGTTTGGCGTTTGGGATTCGATTCCTTGCAGCGAGATGTGAACCGAAGCAGGCGATATCTCCCGATTCCATCAATAAAGCAGAGTCAGTTGAACCAAGGTTTTGAGGCATTCTGTCACTGGGCGGCCGGGAAAAAGTCTGTAGAATTACCTGTTGCTCTGGATGTTGATTTTTACCTTGAGTTAGGCGTTCAGAGACAGAGACTCACTCGACGAATCGATCTGGTTGCCCATCTGTTTCGTGACATTCTGGAACATTGGTTACTGCTCGATAGAGTCTGCTTTCTCGAAGAGCAAGGTTACTCGGTAAAGCTCACCAGGTTCTGCAGTGAGGCCATTACCCCAAGGAATTCACTGATTTTGGCGGAAAAACCAGCAAACGAATGTTTAACCGATAAAGGATGAACTAAGTCTATGTTTTTATAGTGAAGATATACTAAGTCATATGAATTTATTTCTTTTACACTGCATTTTTTTGATGAAAAATGCAGTTTATTAGTGAATAAATCGCACCTATGACGGTTTTTTATTGAATCATTAGCCTTTTCTTGCTCAAATGATGGGTTAATACTAAATAATAATACTTATTGGCTGAAGTCGCGCCGATATTGTGAGCGAAATAATACTGTTTCATGAAATATTCCCGAGTATTTATCAATAGCCTGGCATATGAACTGGCACCTGAAGTTGTGTCAACTTCCGAATTAGAATCTCGTTTGGCACCTCTATATAAGAAGTTTCGAATCCCAATGGGGCAACTTGCCGCATTAACTGGGATCACCGAGCGTCGCTGGTGGCCAAAGGGCCATAGATTATCAGACGGTGCTCTGGCAGCGGCTCATAAGGCTATTGATGAAACTGGCGTGAAAGTGAGTGATTTAGGCGCTGTGGTTTATACCGGCGTTTGCCGTGATCAACACGAGCCGGCTACGGCGTGCCGTATCGCTGCCGAGCTTGGAGTATCGAAAGACACCGCCATCTATGACATTAGTAATGCTTGTCTGGGTGTGCTCTCTGGGATCTTAGATATCGCTAACCGCATTGAACTCGGTCAAATTAAAGCCGGCTTAGTGGTCTCCTGTGAATCAGCCCGCCATATTGTCGATATCACCATAGACAATATGTTGGCCGATCAAACCATGCAGAACTATGCCCAGTCTCTGGCAACCCTAACTGGTGGCTCGGGAGCGGTAGCCGTCTTGCTTACCGATGGCAGCTTGCCATTGAGTACCGAGCGTCAACATCAGCTTTTAGGTGCGAGCCACCTTTCTGCACCTGAACACCATAACTTGTGTCAATGGGGTCTTCAGGAAGCGGGTTTACATCTCTACCGCGAGTTTATGCGCACCGATGGTGTGACTCTACTCAAAGAGGGAGTAGAGCTTGCCCGTCATACCTGGAGCCATTTCCTCGAACAGCGTGACTGGGTGGTGGAGCAGGTCGATAAAGTGATTTGCCATCAGGTGGGGTCATCAAATCGCCTGAAAGTGCTCAATGCATTGGCTATTCCCCAAGAGAAAGAGTTTCCTACTTACCAACTACTGGGCAATATGGGCACGGTTTCTCTGCCTGTCACGGCAGCAATGGCCCACGATCAGGGTTTCCTTAAGAAAGGTGATCAGGTGAGTTTTCTTGGCATAGGCAGCGGACTTAACTGCATGATGCTTGGGATCAAGTGGTAACGAGCTGCAGCCAACTAGTGCGAACTTTGCGCGTTTCAGTTCCATACCTCACATAATCACGTTATGCGCCTCAAGTTTGAGGCGTGATGATGCAAAGAATATTTAGGAAGAGTCATGTTAGACACTCTGTTTCCCTTCAAGCGAAATTATCTCGACAGAAACGGCCATAAGCTACAGTACGTAAATGAAGGCCAAGGTGAGCCTGTAGTCATGGTTCATGGTAACCCTAGCTGGTCTTTCTATTATCGAAATGTGGTGTCTGCTCTGAGCAGTAACCACCAGTGTATCGTGCCGGATCATATCGGCTGTGGCCTGTCTGATAAGCCGGATGACAGTGGTTACGACTACACATTAAAGAATCGTATCGACGATCTCGAAGCCTTACTCGAACATTTAAACGTCAAAGAGAATATCACCTTAGTCGTACACGACTGGGGCGGGATGATAGGCATGGGTTATGCTGCGCGCTACCCTGAGCGGATAAAACGTCTGGTTATTCTCAATACCGGCGCGTTTCATCTTCCTCAATCTAAGCCGTTTCCCTGGCCCTTATGGATCTGTCGTAACACCTTACTAGGCACGGCCATGGTCCGAGGTTTCAACGCGTTTTCATCCATAGCCTCCTATGTCGGTGTTAAGCGTAAACCTATGGCGAGTGAGATACGTAAAGCCTATGTGGCGCCTTTCAATTCCTGGGCTAACCGGATCTCGACCTTGAGGTTTGTACAGGATATTCCCCTCAAAGAGGGTGATAGAAACTATGAGCTGGTCTCTGAAATAGCCGCCAGTCTGCCAAAGTTTGCTAATGTGCCGACTATGATCTGCTGGGGCCTGAAAGACTTCGTTTTCGATAAGCATTTTCTGGCCCAGTGGAAAGTAGAGATGCCCCATGCGAGCGTGCATGAATTTGCAGATTGCGGTCACTATATTCTTGAAGATGCCACTGATGAAGTCGTCGGACATATCACTCAGTTTATGAACAGCGACTCTGCCGCTGTTTAATACTCGCGGTCAGCTTTTAGCGAGAGGATAAAATACAAATAAGCGGTCAAGATTGACCGCTTATTTCATATAAGCAATGAGAAAGGTCATCGAACATGTCAGCCTCTTTAACTGCCAGCCATTCTTCAACAGTACAAAACAGCGACATTAACACGAGAGCGGACGCTAATCTCTGTCGTCACCTCATTAGCGCCGCAAGCCATTCCCCTAAAGATCTCGCCGTAGTGGTACAAACAGCTAGCGGGACTATTTTCTCCGTCAAGACGCTGGAATATCAAGAGCTCAACTTTTCAGATCTCAATCAACAAAGTGATCGTTTAGCCCATGGCTTAAATGCTTATGGGATAACGCGTGGCATGAAGGCCGTGTTGATGGTGACCCCGAGCGTCGACTTTTTTACGTTAACCTTCGCCCTGTTTAAGGCGGGTGTTGTGCCTATTTTGGTGGATCCGGGCATGGGAGTGAAGAATCTCAAGCAATGTTTCATCGAATCTGAGCCCGATGCCTTTATTGGTATTCCTAAGGCGCATCTGGCCCGCAAGCTCTTTGGTTGGGGCAAGGGGTCGGTTAAGCATCTGGTGACCGTAGGCGGTCGCAGTTTGTTTGGAGGAGTGACACTGGAAGCCATCGCAGCACGCGGCTCATCAGAGCCCTATGACATGCACTGGCTAGACCAAGATGAGATGGCCGCTATTTTGTTTACCAGTGGTAGCACAGGAACGCCCAAGGGTGTGGTCTACTCCCACAAGATGTTTGAAGCTCAGATAAGCGCTCTGAGAGATGATTACGGCATTAAGCCTGGTGAACGTGACCTGGCTACTTTTCCGCTATTTTCTTTGTTTGGACCCGCACTGGGTATGGCCTCGATTATTCCAGAGATGGATGCCAGCAAGCCGATAACGGCCAATCCTGATTACTTGTTTGCCGCGATCGAGAAGTACCAATGCAGCAACATGTTTGTCAATCCGGCTTTGATCGAGAGGTTGGGGCAAGCGGGCGTACAAGAAGGACTGGACGATGAGGTTAGTTACCATAAGTTGCTAAGCATCAAACGTGTCATATCCGCAGGTGCTCCGGCGACTATCTCTTCTATCAAGCACTTTAGTAAGATGCTGAGTGATGGTGTGGAAGTGCTTAACTCTTATGGTGCCACTGAATCTTTGCCCCTGAGTAAGATGGGCAGCCAGGCATTGTTTGACACCAGTGCCATCACAGATAATGGCGGCGGGATTTGTGTCGGTGACGCCATCTCAGGGGTGGATATTGCCATCATAGAGATCACCGAGAAACCGCTCACGCACTGGAGCGAGTCATTGAGGTTAGAGGCCGGTCAGATAGGTGAGATAGTCGTTAAAGGACCTATGGTGAGCCGCAGTTACTATCGCCGTGATAGCGCGACCGAGCAGGCTAAGATTCAAGATGGTGAAACGATACGCCATCGTATGGGCGATCTCGGTTATCTCGACAGTGAAGGCAAGCTATGGATGTGTGGCCGTAAGGCCCATAGAGTCGATGCCAGTTGTGGTAAACGCTACTTTTCCATCCCCTGTGAACGTATCTTCAATACCCACCCCCAAGTAAAGCGAAGCGCGTTAGTTGGGGTTGAGGTTAATGGCGACGCTGGTACCCCAGAGGTTGTGCCTCTATTGTGTATTGAGCTGGATAAATCTCTGGCATGCTCGTTAGGCGCCGGTTTATATGCTGAGCTTAATGCCATCGCCGAGCAACATAGCCAAACTCTGGGTATCAAACGTTTTCTCATTCATCCTGAATTTCCTGTCGACATTCGTCATAACGCTAAGATTTTTCGTGAGAAACTGGCAGTCTGGGCCCAGAATAAACATAAGGAGTAATCCATGTCAGCGACTCATGTCTCAGTCGATACACACGCTGTTTCATCTGCTTTAGAAGCGTTTCATGTTCTGGAACAAGCAGCGGTCCTGGCTCTTAAAGGTAAGGTGGATCATGCCTTTGTCACAGGTGCTGGCGGTTTTTTAGGTAAGGCAATCTGCCAACGTTTATTGGCGGCGGGGATTAGGGTGACAGGCTTTGCCCGAGGTGAATATTCTGAGTTAACGGCCATGGGCGTGACTATGGTTAGAGGCGATATTGCCGATGAGGCTGCTGTTGTTGATGCAATGAAAGGCTGCGATCTGGTTTTTCATGTGGCTTCCAAGGCGGGTGTCTGGGGCAGCAAACAGAGCTACTTTTCACCAAATGTGGATGGCGCGGCCAATATCATCAGCGCTTGTCAGCAGCTTAAGATCAGCAAACTTATTTACACCAGTACGCCAAGTGTGACTTTTGCCGGTGAGGATGAATCCGGGATCGACGAGAGTGCGCCTTACGCCGCTAACTATTTAAATCATTATGGTGAGTCTAAGGCGGTTGCGGAGCAGATGGTGCTCGAGGCCAATAGCCAAGTATTGAAGACTCTGGCGTTGCGCCCTCATCTTATTTGGGGGCCAGAAGATCCTCATTTGGTGCCGCGTGTCATTGAGAGGGCAAAAGCCGGACGACTCAAGTTAGTCGGCAAAGAAGATAAATTGGTGGATACCATTTATGTGGACAATGCTGCATATGCTCATATCCTAGCCGCCGTTAACTTGTGCTGTGAGGATGCGTCGGCCGCGGGTAAGGCTTACTTCCTCAGTAATGACGAGCCAATCACCATGGCTGCCATGCTGAATAAGATTTTAGCCTGCGCTGACTTACCGGAAGTGACCAAGCGGGTTCCTGCTGGCCTAGCCTATGCCGTCGGTGTCGTGCTCGAAAGCGTCTGTGGTGTCCTTGGTAAGACAGATGAGCCTATGATGACCCGTTTCGTGGCTAAACAATTGTCGACCAGTCATTATTTTGATATTTCGGCGGCGAAAACAGATTTCGGGTATTCTCCTATCATTAGCATTGACCAAGGAATGGTGAAACTGAGAGAGTATCTCAAGTCTTAACTCAATTTAGCTTAGGCATGCTGAATGAAACATGCCTAAGCGCTATCAAGGAAGATATATGCTCGCTCCAAGTCGTCTACTCTTATCTGCTTTAGTCCCACTCTCGTTGATTTTATCTCTACTACTCCCTCTAACTTCCACGGCACTAGCAAGCGAACTAATGGCTAACCCATTTATCGGTAGCTGGCAGCTAGCATCGGGCAAGTACCTGGATGACAAGTATGAATGGCAGGACTATAAAAATCTTAACTTGACAGCCATCAAGGTTATCTCGTTCTCTCATTTTAGCTTCACTACCATGAAAGAGATTGAGCAAGCTGATGGTAAGAAGAGGCAAGAGTTCTGGGCCGCAGGTTCGGGGCGCTATGAGTTCACCGATAGCCAATATATCGAGTATCCTCAACTTAATTCTTTCGGCGTAACGCCAGGAGAGTCATTTGTGTTTGAGTATCAGATGAAAGGCCAACAGCTGCATACCAAACGTATCGAGCAGGGCGTGCTTAAAGAAGTTGAGGTCTGGCAGAGGTTGGACTAATTATCTATTCGTTTTTCGAATGCTATTATCCATTATTATTCGTTTTTATAATCAGTTCTGTTTGGTTAAGCTCTTCTGATAAATTCTAACTAGGGTGAATGCTAATGCATTCTAAGTATCAGCTTTCGTTACAGACAGCGGCTTTTATTTTTGGCGCTTCAGCATTAATCGCTGAGCAACTGGCGGTCGGGGTTGTGGTGATAGTGTTCGCTCGTTGCCTGTTTGCCTCACTCACTCTTACTGCCTTAGTGCCGTTTTTTAGACATCAGTTACTCTCGCCATTATCTGTCAATGAGATGCTCAAATTATCTGTGTCTGCCACTCTACTAGCACTGCACTGGTTCAGCTTCTTTATGGGAGTCAAGCTAGGAGGATTAGCCATAGGTACATTGGGCTTTGCCTGTTTCCCGGCTTTTGTGATCGTGTTTGAGGCGCTTTTCTTCAAAGAGAAAATTACGGCTCATGATGGGGTTATCATCCTGTTGATAGGTATTGGGATATGGCTAATCACACCAAACTTTGATTTGTCAGATGAATCAGCCCTAGGCATGCTGTGGGGGCTGGGATCCGGTGTGATCTACAGCATCATGATGCTTACCAACCGCTATCTGGTTGACGGGGTTAATCCTATGCAATCATCTTGGGTTCAATGCCTGGTTATTACTTTTCTGCTGTTGCCATTTTCCTTCGAAGGCATGTTAAATATCACCTTAGAAGAGTGCTTATTACTCGCTGTGTTAGGTATCTTATGCACCGGCATTGCCTATACCTTGTTTATTTATGGCGTATCAGGCGTTAAGGCTAAAGTCGCCGCCACTGTTATTGCATTAGAGCCCATTTATGCCATCTTGTTAGCCTGGATTATTTTTTCTGAGCAGCCTTCTTTAGTTGTATTATCTGGTGGCTTTGCCATTATTCTTGCTGTAGTCATTTCGTCACAGAGACGTGTATTTAAGCAAGAAAAGACGGCTAGTATTTGAATAATTCTTTTTGGTTACTTCTATTTCAGTTGCTATGTAAACCATGTCGCAAAGAGAAATCATAATGAGTGAACTTAACCTTGAAATAAGCTGGCTCCACTCGTTCGTGACAGTCGCCAAGACTGGTTCTATGACGGAGACGGCAAAGATTCTGCACCGCTCACAATCTGCGATTAGCATGCATATCAAGAATATCGAAGACACTCTAGGGCGAGCCGTGTTTAGCCGTGAGTCGAGACGCTTGAGCCTGAATGCATCGGGGCAAGAGTTGCTGGTTCACGCGCAAAAAATTCTTTATGTTTATCGCAATTCTATGCGGGAACTTATGGGATCTGATGTCCAGGGACATATCAGCTTAGGTATTCCTGACGATTATGCCATGGCTTATCTGCCTGCCTTACTCAGCATATTTTCCGAGAAATACCCCTCTATAGAAATTACCTTATGCTGCGAGCCTTCGTCACAACTCATCCCTAAGATAGCAGCCAATGAACTGGATATTGCCGTCATCACACAAGATAAAGCCGATCGCGGGGAGTCTCTTTTTTCCGAAGAGCTGGTCTGGGTTGGCAAGCAATCTCAGCAGATTTGGAACCGGAGTCCGCTGCCCGTCGCCATGTATGAGTTTGGCAGTCAGGCTAGAGCTAAGATACTTGATAAACTCGAATCACTTAGCTTCGGGTATCGCATCGTCTACAACAGCCCTAATATTGCCGGTCAGTTGGCCGCCGTCGAGAGTGGCATGGCCATCGCGGTGTTAACAAGATGCAGCGTGCCGGCGCATCTTCAAGTGCTAAACAATACTAGGTTGCCTAAATTACCGGCCCTAGATGTAGGTGTTATGACCAGCTCTTCAGTCACTAAAGGGTCTCTGGCGAACTTGCTCTATGATGAAATAGTGTTAACACTAAGGAAAGAAGCTTAGCTTTCGGTATTTGTTGATGGGGAAGTTACTCTAACTCATCTATAAGCATTCTTCTCCAGAATTGACTCTTCGGCTTTTAAAAATTAGAACTTCTAGATTAAGTCACCTGGATACCTTGCAGAAACAGAAAAAACTTATGACTTACAGTAGTTTGTTACTGAATTTATAAGCGGTTGTTTCTATAAGGATGTAGGTAAGATGCGATATCGTGCTGTTAATGTGTTGAGTGTGGCCCTTCTGTGCTCCTCTCTAAGTTCTGTGATGCTCATTCCACAGGCCCAGGCTATTGAAAACAGCACAATATCCTTATCGGGGGCGTTCAGCGTCAGCCAGCAAGGCGCGGCAACTTATAGCTTACCTATTGATGTGCCTATTGCCCGCGGCTTAAAACCCAATTAAGACGCTCAGAGTTGTCAGGTGATACACAAAATACCAAGGAAAGTTTGATGACTAAAGTTCTATTTATCTTGATTGTATTTTTATTGGGGTGTGAGCTTGTTATTTTCCATTCCTGTATTTTGGTTAGCGGGAATAATATTTTCAGCTTTATGGCTTCACAATAACCTCTAGGCGATTATGCACTGACATGTTGCCATAGTTGTTATGTAGTAAGTAAGGTTAGAATAATACTGATTGAAATCTGTTACCCAAGCTGCATAAGAAAAGCTTCACACTCCATGGCTGTGCACATTTCAGTCTATCTGAATTTTGTGTGTTGAGTGCTGAGTAACGATGATATAACTCGCTTTGGTGTACCAATAACAGCTCGAAGCGATTAATCAGTGTTTGAATCGCCTCGACTAACACTTGCTCTAGTCTAGCTAAGTTTTCATGGGTCTCCTTTATCCTTAGAGCAAATTCAGGTTTATCGGTTTTGAGGCTGGTCAATGTTTCTGAAACGAATTGACTCAAATGATAAAATTCATCAGAAGCAGTATTGAGCTCTCCAACCTCATCAATGTAACCATAAAGCAATCGCTCCGAACGTTCAGTTAAATAGTTAAATCGGGCATTAAGCAGGCATAATTGTTTTTGTGCCGCGCCTGCCTGAACGCACACGGCATCACTCAGTGATACTTCGGGAGGGTGAGTAACTCATCAGTCTTTAATTCATCATGAGCTATTTTATAGAGCGACAATGTGTTCTTAGCCGCTAATAGAGTTTCTGCTGTGCCTTTGTTGATTAACGACTTAATTGACTGCTCTGTTTCTAATAATACATTTTGCATATTCCCTCCCTTTGTTCAGCTAGTAAGACTTGCTTTCCTTTCGTCGAGTAAGCTATCAAGAGGCTTAATCTATGTGTTACTAAATAGGCTTCATTTTGCCAACTATTTCTCTTGGTTGTGCATCCTATTTGTTATCGGGTTGTGTTTTATTGCTGCCGCCCCATAAAAACTCGGTGGAGCGGTGCAATAAAACGTTCTACGTCCAGACTTCATTTCATTACTGCATGACATAAGCGAGTTTGTTTGCTCTAGTGTTAGTTTCAAGGTTATTAGTCTTGACGTTGTGCAGCTGCCCATGTTGTTAGACTATGCCCAAGTACAAAGAGAGAGGCGGCAAATAATCCCGCATCTTTGAGTAAAAACTCGCCGAAGAAACTCAGTGCCGGAAAGCCTGCTTCGGTTGTGATACCAGGCAAAAAAATCATCATACTTAGGGTTACCGTAAATAGAGTGATTGAGAGTAGGCCGCCAATAGCGGACAAAGCAGGATTAACAAATCGCCCAATAATCAAGATACCGATAAGCACTTCCAGGCTTCCTAGAAAATCAACTAAACCTTGTTTAGAGAAAATGATATACATCCACGAGACTAAAGGGTTATTAGCTATCATGCCGTACATGCCTTCGGCCTGGCCAGAGGTGAATTTCATTCCCCCAAACCAAATATAAATAATTCCTAGCGTGATATAGATCAGGGGTAAGCCCGTCTTCTCAATTTTTTGGCCAAGGGTCGATAAGGTTTGCAGTTGGATGGTATTAACGTTCATGGTTCACTCCTGTGGCATGTGCCTGATTATATTTAGGGCTCTATGGCCCAACATGTGTTTGCTATGTACTTGGCGGCGATTATTCAGTTAGGCTGATTTTTGGAAAATCGATGTCAATCTCAAAAGCTTCATTGAAATAATTAGTGAAGGTGTTTAGCGCTATATGTGCTATGACCTCAACAAGTTGCTCTCGGTTAAATCCTGCAGCTTCTGTCGCTGCGAGTTGTTTCGTCGTGACACGGCCTTTTTGCTCTATCACCTGTCTAGCAAAACTCAATATGGTGTTTGTTTGGCTGTCTTCAGAGCGGGCATTTAAATTCGCTCTTATTTCTGCCTCTGACAAGCCGAGTTTTCCACCGATAAAAGCATGAGCTGATGCACAGTAGTGACAACCATTAGTCCCGGCGATAGTTAACGCGAGTTGCTCTGACAATTTTTTGCTTAAAACGCCTTTTTCAAGGGATCCCTTAAAATTTAAAAAACCTTCTAATGCACTGGAAGAGTTGGCTATTGCGCCAAATAAATTGATTTCGGCGCCCATCGCCTTTTTTAATGCTGTGAGCTGAGTTTGTGCCTGACCTGTCGCGGTATTAACAGTTAACGTAGTAATGCGTTGCATAATAAAATCCTTAATTAATTAAAGTTAAGCTACCTTCTAGTAGGTAGGTGTAATGGTTAAAATTTTTAGGGTTTCCCCTCCTTCTTAGCTAATAATATCCAAGCAGGCGTCACAGGTTTGCTTATATAACCCTTGCTGGTTACGGTTTAACATCAGCGCACCTTTAATCGCGCAGCAGATAATGACAGCTTGTTGCTCTGGTGCCCCATTAAAGCGAAACTCACCCGTTGTTAAGCCCTTTAGCAGCACACCACTGAGTATCTGTAATTCTAATTGAACCAGTTTATTTACTTGTTTTTGCAACTCTGCACTCAGGAGTTTCAAATCTGTTTGCATAGAAAATATTCCACACATGCCTCCAAGCTCAGCACAATCATCAAACACTGAAAAGTAACCTTGTAATTGTGCCCGGGCTGTTTTTTTCATCGATAATTGCTGTTGTAACTCACTGAGCGCATCACTTTTTTGCTGACAATAAGCAATCCCCAAATCCGCTTTGGTAGGAAAGTGATGATGTATACTGGCTTTCTTTATACCCAGCTTTTTGGATAAGTCAGCATAACTAAAACCATTAAAGCCATTTTGCTGAATTAATTCATCAGCGTACTGTAAAATATCTATGTATGTAGTGTTCATGCAATCAATGCTACCTACCAGTTGGTAGGGTGTCAAGGTTTGTTATATCAAAATACGCTGGCCATAACGTTGAGATATTTCAAATCAATGAGTTTCAGGCACTCAATCAATGGCTACTAGCAAACCAACTTAGCCGATCCATTACAGCTTTTAGTACGCCAAGTTGCCGCATGTTATCCAGAGTCTTAGGGCTAAACCGTTCAAGCCTGATAATAGCCGTGAGTATCAGCTGACATTCAAATATCGTGGAATCAGAGATATAATCAGGTCTATCAATAAAATGGCTATAATTATACCAGTCTTCCCAGCGGAAGCTGATTAGTAATAGATTTCTGTTCTCTAATTCTTTTTCAAAGTTTTTCTTATTACACAATAGTGATGAGCCAGATTTTTCTAAGCAGCTTCCAAATCTTTCGTGAATAAATGAAGTGTGTTGCAATAGAGGTTTGTTCATGTTTATTCTTTCTCCTATTTAATAAAGTAGCAATAACAAGCATTAGACAGTAAACAGAGACCTGTACAATCAAAATAAAATTTCAATAGTTATTTTTTGGGAATGGTTTTATGTATTCTCCGGTCTTTATATCTTGAAGTATGGTTAAATAATCGATTTGTAGTGATTAACACTGGGGGTTAAGGTGAAATTAAATATTCTCGTTCTCATTTATGTTATTCCACAGCTTTCTCTAGCTGATTGTCTAGTTAAAGTTGGAGTTGAAGATTTTTTCCCTCAATCTTATTTACATAGTAGCGGGCATTGGCAGGGGATGAATATTGAACTCGCAGAGGCCTTACTCGATACGATCAACTGCACTCCGGACTACACGACTATCCCTAGGAAAAGGGCTCTTCACCTGATGATGAATGGGGAAATAGATATGTTACTCAATGTTTCTATCACTGAAGAGAGAAAGCAAGGGATGTATTTTATTGGGCCTCAGCAGAATGAGGCCATCGTACTTGGCATAGATGAAGATTCAAAATTTTCGATAAGCTCAATAGATGACCTCACCCATTTAGGTGGATTAATTTCCATTCAACGTGGTGCTCACTATGGGGATGAATTTTCTCTAAAGCTAGAAAATGAGCCAGATTTTTCTCATTATTTTGTCACTGTAAATGGCAATAAGGATAAAATAAAACTCCTAAATTTAGGCAGAACAATAGGCTTCTTGGAAGAGTATTATCAGTTGCGCCACGCCATTGCTATTCATCCTGAATACAAGAATGTTAAGATACATCCATTTGTTATTCATACAAACTTGGTTTACTTTGCCTTTAGTAAAAAATCAATTAAACCTGATGTTTACCTGAGTTTGAAGATAGGTTTTGAGAAGGCGAAAGAAAGTGGGAGCTTTCTAAAAATAATAAATAAGTACAACCGAGTTGATGTTCCTATAGAGGGAGAACCTACAGGGGATTTTAAATAATATTACGCCACTAACAAGTATTAATGGGTGCTATCCTTTTAAATAGGAAGTTTAATATGTCTGAGGTCAATATTTAAATGTCATTTTAGTGAACAGAAAAGACCATTACTCTTATTATTTTTCAGCGTTAATAAATACAAGTGTTTTTTGAGCTAGTCGCGGCCATAGATGGGCTAAATAATCAGTAATTGAGGATGCCAGCATGAAAGAGAAAGTTGAATTTATCAGTAATGGTCAGACATTAGTCGGTTTATTAGAGCAACCAGCTGGTAATGTTAGTGCTTTTGCCTTATTTGCTCACTGCTTTACTTGTGGCAAAGATATCGTTGCCGCCTCAAGAATATCTCGGGCTTTAATGGAGAAAGGTATAGGTACACTTAGGTTTGATTTTACTGGACTTGGTAGCAGTGATGGTGATTTTGCTAATACCAATTTCTCCTCAAACCTTGACGATCTCAAAGCAGCAGCGGATTTTTTGAGACGAGAGTACGATGCGCCGCAGCTATTAATTGGTCATAGTTTAGGTGGTGCCGCGATGCTGTCAATCGCCGATGATATTCCAGAGTGTAAGGCTGTTGTTACTATAGGTGCGCCTTCAACTGCCGACCATGTGATCCATAACTTTTCCGGTTCAATTGACGAAATCAACACCGAAGGGTTAGCTCATGTGACCTTGGGGCCGCATACATTTACCATTAAAAAACAATTTCTAGATGATTTAGACTTGCATGCTAAAAAAGGTTTTACCCTAACAAAAAAAGCCTTGTTGGTTATGCATTCTCCAGTGGATACCACAGTGTCTATTGCTCAGGCCGAGAAGGTATACCTTCAGGCAAGACACCCTAAAAGTTTTATCAGCTTGGACACTGCAGATCACCTAATAACACGCAAAGAAGATGCAGAATATGTAGCGATAAACATAGCCAGCTGGAGTAGTCGATATTTATGCTTCTCTACGGCTCATAAATAGGGCTAGGAGTTGGTCATGACTGGGTTAAACGGTTAAAGAACCGTTTATTTGTAGAACAGCCCATTGATTGAGAAAAATACGACTTAAATTCAAGCTCTGAAATACAAAACCGTAAACATTGAAGCACTGATCCTTTCTTTTCCTACCCTTAGGAAACAAATAAAAAATATTTTTATCAGATAGTTATGGTTGTTTTACATTGGCTCAGTTAAGTCATCGAACACCATCAATTATTATGTCATTAGACATGTCAAGGAAAGAGAATGAAATTAATTACTGCTTCAACATTGGTTATAGCCCTATTGAGTGCAAATGCAATGGCTGTACAGGATAATGCATACCAGCATGAAGCTAGCGTGGGTTATCTTACCAATTCAGATGAAATGGGTGACGGCATTTTGGGTGTTAATTATCGATACTATGCCAATCCTGTCGCACAAAATACTAGCCCTTATGCGCTAAACGGTTTTCTTGCCCAGGAATCTAATATTGGAGCGCATTATGCTAATTTTGATGCTCTGGACCTTGATACCGTAGGCGTTGATGGTACTTATGTCTTCGATTCTAATTGGTTTGTGGGTCTAAACTATCAACGTAGTAGTATTGGTAATGTGGATCTCAACACTTATGGCGTTGAGCTTGGTTATTATGTTAATGAGCAGACATCTTTTTCAGCTTTTTTTGATGGTGGTACAGATGATAATGCAGAGGAAAACTACGGCTTAAATATTCGTCGTTATTTAGAGCTAGACTCAACACCTGGAATTGATCTGTCGGCGGGCTGGGTACATGCCAATTCGGAGAATAACTATAACTTAGGCGCTGACTGGTATGTAACGAACTCATGGTCCGTTGGATCTGGATATACACGCGATGCTGAAGATGGTGACTTCGACATTAGAACCGCTTATTGGTTACGTATTTCTGATGATTTCTCTGCTAATTTCGCAATATCAAAAATCATTAACGAAGATATCGACGGTGTCGGTTTAGGTATTACGCTCACTGGTCGATTCTAAAGGCTTATTTATAGTCGATTCACTTATCTTGTTTGTGTCTTAATGGTTTCAATCATTGGGTGAGATTTGTTTTCTGCATGTCTACACTTAAGAAACATGCTTAGGTTTAGCTTGGGCTATTCTTGATGTGAGTCAGTAGTGCGGCTCTCATCAACATGCTTGTCTTGGATGTTTTTTAGCTCTATTCCGTCCGAATAGAGCTTTTTTTTTTGTGAAAAATTGAGACTGAGAACGGTGGGAGACTTATATTTTCATTCTGTATCAGCACGCGATGAGTTTAGGCTTTAACCTTTCAGGCAGTTCAAATTCTTTAATTTCATCTGTGATGGGACAAGTGAATTTAAGATAGCAAGAGGTGAGCTGCAGATTCAATTCACCTTCTTTCGCTACGCCGTGGAGTCTGTCTCCTACGACCGGATATCCAATAGATGCCATATGAATACGGATTTGGTGCTTACGTCCCGACTCAATTTTCACCTGTACTAAAGAGCGTTTTTTCTCTTCATCAAAGGCTAACAATCTAGCGTGTGAACGGGCTGCTTTGTTATCCACATCTGTCGCTATGGTGACTGACTCCAGATTTCCCGAGTTAAATTGACCTTCTACTATTACCTGATAGTACTTATCGAGTTGCCTTAGCTCAAAGAGCTTAGCCAGGGCCGCGGTGGTTTTTTTGCTGTGACCGATAAGAACCAAGCCTGTCGCGGCTCTATCTAGCCTATGAATGATAAATGCCGGACGATCGGGGGCGAGGTGAATCTCGGCGTAGCGGTTAATAGTGGTGTGATCGCCCCATTTAGACCCCTGACACAACATGCCATAGGGCTTGTACCAGATACTGTATTGACCCCCATCGAATATCAATTCGGCTGCATCGACACTGTGTGCTAACACTTGCGGGTTGTAATACAGATGTAGCTCATCGCCAAGCTTTAAAGTCCGTTTAGCACGGCGAAGTCTCTGGGTCTGTTTGCCTCGTGTAAGCCAAACGGCTCCCTTGTTCATCGCCTGCTTTATCTGTTGCTTAGACAGTTTTGTCTCTGCTGCCAATAATGAAGCAGCATTAAGTTCGAGGTTATTAATGGTCAAGTGGGATTCGAGCACATTTTGAGTGACTTGGGGCATAAAATATAGGCATAGCTGATAGTGTTAGACGCTATTTTACATCATTTGATAATGAAATCTGCTGATTATTGTGCCCAATCACTACTGGTGTTATTTCAACATATGGCTTTAGTATTCATATTGATTAAAGATACGCCTATGATGATCAATATCATGCCGAAAATGGTGTCCATATTGGGTATATCTCCTCTTATTGCTCCGATAAGTGCGATCAGCACTATTCCAGCTCCACACCAAATAGCATAAACCACGGCAGTAGGAATATTGGCTGTCGCTAATGAGAGGAAATAGAATGCACTGGCATAACCTATAGCGCACCCAAGGGAAGGCAATATCCGGGTAAAGCCCAATGTAACCGGGAGTAAGGTGGTAGCAATGACTTCTGAAATGATAGCGATACTTAAATAGAAGTAACTGTTCATTTTTAATCTCTGGGGGTCAATGTAGGCTTTAGAAGTGGCTCTATGAGTTTAAAAAAACGGCCCTGACAAACTCAGGGCCAAAATAAAACCATAAAGGAGAAGCTAAGACGAATAACGCCTCTGCAGGGCAAGCCTACTTAGGTTAAAACCATCAGGATTTAGTTAAGTAGGGTTGACGACTTCGGAGGGGATAATGCCCTATGCACGTCTATTAGGCATCATTAAGGATTTTGATTAAGCTTGGTAGTTTTCATTAATCATTTTTTAAAGTGCAAATTTGCTTGTTCTCTATAGATGCTAGGTTTAGGGTTAATGATAACTATTTCCAGCTGCCGACGGTAATTTAGGCCAGGCGGCACAATCTATACCAGGTGAAGTGAATTATGGATACACAGTTAAAGTTTAGGGTTAAACATTGGCTTGATTATGATCCAGATCCCCGTACTCGACAGGAACTGCAGGCGCTCATAGATACTGGCAATGAAGCTGAGTTACAGCAACGTTTTTCGGGTCGACTCGCATTCGGTACCGCCGGGCTAAGAGGCGTCGTCGAAGCGGGCCCCATGGGGATGAATCGCTTGGTAGTACAGCAGACATCGGCAGGGCTTGGAGCCTATCTTAAGCAACAGGTTAGCGATGTCGACACTCGTGGTGTGGTCATCGGATACGATGGACGCCACGATTCAAAGCAGTTTGCCCATGATGCGGCGGGCGTACTCACTGCCATGGGAATCAAAGTCTATTTGACCTGTAAGGTAGCGCCGACTCCTTTAGTGGCATTCGGGTTAATCATCTCGATGCGGCGGCAGGAATAGTGGTGACCGCGAGTCATAACCCACCTCAGTACAATGGTTATAAGGTGTACTGGGGCAACGGGGCACAGATCATCCCGCCTCACGACTCAGGTATTGCGGCGTGTATCGATAAGGCGGCGACAGAGTCAATCCATTTATTGGATCTCGAATCTGCCAGGGCCAATGGTAAGCTAGTCGTGTTGGAAGATGATTTCTATCAAAGTTATCGTCAAGGGATCAAGGATGCATCTGTGCTGCAAAACCACACTCAGCCTGAGCGGGTAAGCCTGTCTTACACCGCCATGCATGGTGTCGGCGCGGAGATGGCCGAGACTGTACTGGCCGATGCTGGCGTGACTCAGGTCTATTCTGTGGCCGCTCAACGTGAGCCCAATGGTGACTTTCCTACGGTGAATTTCCCTAACCCCGAAGAGAAAGGGGCTATGGATCTTGTGATAGCCGAGGCGAAGAAGCACGGCGCCATGTTGGCTTGTGCTAACGATCCCGATGCCGATCGTTTTGCGGTTGCCGTTCGTACAAAGGCCGGTGATTATCAAATGTTAACCGGTGACCAAGTGGGTGTGCTGTTTGGCCATTACTTGATGACTCACGCCGCTAAAAATCAACGTCTGACCTGCACAACTATCGTGTCTTCAAGCCTATTATCGAAAGTGGCGGCGAGTATGGATGCGACCTGTTTGACGACACTGACAGGCTTTAAGTGGCTGACTAATGTCGGCATGGCGGAGCAAACTGAGGATAACCAATGCCTGTTTGCCTATGAAGAAGCCTTAGGTTACATGGTTGGCTCTATGGTGTGGGATAAAGACGGTCTATCTGCGCTGGTGGCGTTTGCTCAGTTAACTGCTGAGCTTGCCAGTCAAGGCAAGACCATATGGGACAGATTAGAAGCCATCTATCGTGAGCATGGGTTTCACCTCAATGCACAGGTGAGCATAGCGCTTAAGCCCACTACGCCTAATATTGGCGCATATCTACGTAAGGAGCTACCGAGTGTGATTGCCACAAAGCAGGTATTGAGCACAGATGATATCAGTTGTGGTTTGCGAACCTTTAAAGACGGCACCACTGAAGTTATCGATCTACCTGCCAGTGATGTGCTTATTTTTAAGCTGGAAGGAGGGGGACGTGTCATCGTCAGGCCGTCAGGCACAGAGCCCAAGATTAAGTGTTACTACGAAGTGGTCGCGAACATGACGAGTGATGACAGTTTAGATAGCGTTCAGATCCGTGCTCAAGCAGAGATGGATACCTTTATCTTGGCTCATCAGGCATCTTTACCTCAATAATCGCTATTGATATAAGGCGTTTTACGTTTTCTTTTCTGAGCCTAGCAACTGTGAATAGTCGCTAGGCTTAGAAATAATTGGGAGTTGGTTGCTAGGTAAATGCTATGGGCTTATGTCGGTGGTGGAGCGGGAAGGTACAAACCAAGGGACAATTTTTTCAGGAACGATTATTTGTTGATCTGTTTTGGGATTGCGTTTAATCCCCGAGGGACGGATATTATACTTTATGACCCCAAAACCTCGAATTTCAATTCTCTGTTGTGCCCTGATTGATTCAATGAAAAAGTCTCGTGTTGCCTCTACTATCAGCATGGCATCTCTCTGGGGAATGGAGAATTCATGGCTTAAACGCTGAGCCAAATCTATGAGGTGGATTTTCACGTTCATGTTTCCTCCGGTGTCTGTGCGAGATTAGGACGAAATTTAAACGTTAATCGACTTCTGGCGGCTATGATCACATCTTCGCCCGTTTTGGGGTTTCTTCCCGGTCTAGCCGCTTTATGAGATTGCTGGATATTCCCTAGGTTTTTCAAACTAACGATATAGCCTGACTTCGCTATTTCAACTATGTCGTTAAGTAAAAAATCAGTCATCTCTTTTAGCTGTTCGGCTCGATATTTTGATAAGTCTTGCTTTACTCGGACCACAAGATCTTTTTTTGTTTTTGTCATTTGATTTATCGTCATAAGAGTTTGTAATCATAAAATAGGCAAGGATTGCGCAGTCAGTAGGGAATAACATACTCGCTATCTGTTGAAAAAAGGCTCTAAACAGAGAGAGTAAAGAGCATTAAACAGCAACAGGGTGAGATTTCTTAAGAATCTCTGGGTATATTTATAGTCGAAACAGTGGCCTTTATTGTTTCTTTAGCGTTTCGGGCTGAGGTTTTCATTATGCCTTTTGTGGCCATGAATGTTTAAACGTTAGTCCATTTTATCTGGAACTCAATTTCCTCTTCGTCTCCCTCACGTTCATGCTCTATGTTGTACTTTGCACGCACTGGCACATAGATACGCTCGCCGGCGATCTGAATCTCAAACTTACTCTCGCTTTCCAATGAATCAGCCAGTCGGCGAAGTTTAGCCACGAACTCTGCCTTTGGGTAATCCTTCTCTATGTCTCTATCTGCTTTATTCGTCATGTGTATTCCTTCATTGAGAGTGAGAAATTGTCCAATATCACTTTACTTAAAAATGGGCTGGTTTCCTCTTATTTTAGGGAAAATAAATTATTTCTAGATCCATGCTTGACCCTCCACTAAGGGGAGGGATTATCCTGCTGTTATTGAAAACGAGGAGGCTAGTTGGCAAACTTTATAGCCCTCGTGAACAGCAAATTATTAGCCCTTATTTATAATTAATCGAACCTAAATTGTGGAGTTAAACATGAAATTATTGATCAGCGCAGCCCTATCAGCCATCTTAGTACTCTCTTCTGCATCCGCCTTTGCCGAGACTCCAGATTTCTCAAAAACAGCTGCTGCGCAATCTAGCTATGATTTTTCAAATAATCAGCCTGCCAAGGGAAATAATGTGCAACAGAGCTCGGCACAGCACGATTTTTCCAAGACTGCGGCAGCGAGTCGCCAGTATGACTTCTTAAACAATCAAGTTGCCGAGAAGAAAGCACATCACCTTCTTGCTTCCACACAACATGATTTTTCGACAACAGCGGCAATAAAGCAGGTTTGTTAATTCAGTGAGCTGTCACTGTTTCAGGTGAAAAGCCAAGCGTGTCTTGGCTTTTTGTTTAAGAACCTTTGTTCTCCCTGAATGCGGGTCATATTTTCAGAGTAGACACCTTAGAGAAAAGCTCGACAACAGAAATAGTACTCACATCTAGTTCATGCGATTTATCACTTTATTGCTCAAAGTGTCGTTTTTATTCAATCTTATATTCCGGCCATCTCGTACTATTTTCCTATCGAAAGCGAGTTCCCTCGTTAGTTTTTCAAATACATTTGTTAGGTACAGAGCCATGTTAGAAATTAAAAAAATTGTGTCATTAAGCGAGATCTGTAAACTAAAACTGCAATATTTTTCGCTATCAAGGGCCCCACTCGATGGCATGTGGCATTTCGGTTTTGTCCCCATGTCTGACCATTTTGCTTTTTACGAGAATAATCGCCTAGTAGGTTTCTGCTGCATTAATGGTGAAGGCTATATGTTGCAATTTTATCTATCTCCAACAGCGAAAACCAAAGCTACAGAATTGTTTACTTTGATTGCGAAAGAAAATATTTCTGAATTTGGGAAAGTACTTGGGGCATTCGTGAGTACTGCAGAGACCGATTATTTATCACTTTGTTTAGATAACACGTCTTCAGTTAAGGTCAATGCTTTAATGTATCAGCACAATAAGGTACAGAATATTGAGACAATAGAACCGTTGGGAATGACATTAGCGTATCAGGAACAACTTAATGATTTCGTTGGCTTTGCAGCGACCAATATTGGTGCGCCAGAACAATGGTTGTCGGCATATTTTGGTAACTTGATTCAGCGCCAAGAGCTATGGGGCTACTGGTATGAAGGCACATTATTAGCAACTGGTGAGTGCCGGTTATTCGATGATTATCAGACTGACTATGCGGATCTAGGTATGATAGTTGCTGAATCTGAGCGAGGTAAAGGTGTTGCGACTCGTGTTCTTTATCACTTAATTAATCAGGCTTCAAAGCAAGGGTTAATACCGATTTGTTCGACAGAAAGTAGCAATATTGCTGCTCAAAAAGCCATTTTTCGTGCAGGATTTATCTCCTCAAACCGAATAATTCAGTGTGAATTTACCTAGGGTTAATGAAGGATTCCTATAGCTTCATTCCTATTTAGGGATGAAGCTATTTGCCTTAAATGAGTAAGCTAACTGTAATTAGTCATGGTTTAGCATATAGTAACAATGTAATCCAAGATGATGGTTATAGACTACAATGATCAACTGGCTTCAGGCGCCCAAGTCTCAAGACGTCGCCAAATATATTGAGTGTTATTGGCTTATTGAAAAATGCCCTAGTGTAGAAAGTTATCAATATCCCAAGTTAAACCCAGATCCATCGGCTCACTTAATCATATCCCCAAGCAACCAAGCCTATGATTATGGTATGGACCTTGGCACAGTTGATGGCCATGGTAGTCATTTGTTGTTTCCTCATCTGCAAACTTTTCAGCTCGATCACTCAAAACCATTTATTCATTTAGGAGTCAAATTTCGTGTTGGCGCATTGTACTCCCTTGGTTTTCCACTCTATTCCCATTCGATGTTAGATGTTATTGAAGAAATTAATCTTGCTAACTTATTTTATTCAAATGAGTCAAATGTAAATGAACTTGATGAAAATAAACTTATAGAAGTGGCAAGAAGTGATTCTGAACTATGTCGTAATCAATTAGATGCTTTATTTTTGCCTTGGCTTGGGAACTGCAAAGAGGATCAGCATAGCAGGCTTACTCGAAAAGTACTTCAGTTACTGGACGCATCTCCAATCTCTAAACTTGGCAATATGCTTTTTTGTTCTCAAAGAACTTTAGAGAGAAGCTTTAGTCGGGTAACAGGCCTAACATTGAAACAATGTCAGACGATGAACAAGTTAGAGGAGATGCTGGAATATCTTTATCAACGTAGTGCTAATGAAATTGATTGGGTTGAAGTCGCTTTTGAGTTTGGGTTTAGCGATCAGCCTCATCTTATTCGTCACTTGAAAAAGCAGATAGGTTTAACACCAAAAAGTTACGCTAATGAGAGGGGCTTAACCATAGATGTTTATGGTGGTGTTCGTTCTTCCTTAGCCAAGACTTCAACTATTGCTATTCCAACGAACTGACTTATTTAATACGCTAGCCATACAGTTGGTTTTAAATGAGCTATTTAGTATTTCGCCTTTTTTCAAGAAGTTGCACTTATTTCTGGAGTGGCAGGCACATCAGGGAATCTAAATAGGAAAATGAATCTAGTTAAAAATGTAATCAAGCTTTATTTCAACCTTTCTCTACTTTGTTAACGAAATTAGGTACTAGATGTTATTATCTGATATCTCATATTTGTATGACATTGGATAACAGTTGTTGCAGGTTAGAAGCTTACTACTTTCACTATCGCTTACCTTTATGGCTTTGACAATTGCTGAAGCTCAGGGTCAAGCTCTGGAACCTGTTCTGATGCAATCTCGAACTCAAGTGAATAAGCCTGTTGTGGCGAGCAATGCTGGACTATCTCTTGAGCAAGAAGCTATGGATCCAGAACCTACTGAACAAGACGCCGATGCACAAGAAGATGTAGAGCCAGTAAAAGAGAAAGCCTCACTCGATAAGGCTGAAGAGGCTCTTGATCCCTGTTTAACCCACTCGGCAGATAGTACCGCTTTCGATCAAGCCTTTGATTATCTCAATACTAAGTTTTGTCAGCCGGCTATCTGGTTCGACAGCTTTTTTGTCGATGATCGTACTCAGGAAGATGCTCGGGCCGGGACCTTAGTTCGCTGGACTAATGATTTCTCTTATTACTTCAAGGAAGGGTTCAAATATAGGGCAAACCTCAATGCCAGGTTCAATCTTCCCGGGGTCAACCAGAAGCTTAAAGTGATCATCGACTCTCAAGGGGAGGGCGATCCGTTCGCTTTCCTAAAAGGGCCCGATGATGAGGGGGAACGGGATATCGGGCTTAGATATGATTGGTATGCTAAGGACAGAGTCAGTTTCAATATTAAGGCCAACTTTAAACCTAAGTTAGAGGCGAGGTGGCGCTATACCTATCCCATCTCCCAGGGCACCATTACTCGACTCACGCAGAAAATCTATCAAGAGAAGAAGGTGACCGGAGAGTCTACCGAGTTCGATATTGAGCATTCCTTCGATGAAGATTTTTTATTGCGTTGGAGCGTGGTCGCTCAGTATGAAAATCGTGATAATGGCTGGGAGTTTGGCAGCAGTGTTAACCTTTACCATTACATCAGTAGTAAGCAAGCACTTAACTATATTGCCAGTATCTATGGTGTTGATACGCCTTATCATTATGTGGAGAATGCCAGAGTCGCCGTCACCTATCGGCAAAATTTCGCCAGGGACTGGTTATTCTTCGAAATTACCCCCGAGTATAACTGGAGTAAAGAGATCGACACAGACAGGTTAGATCAAGCCATTATCACCTTTCGATTAGAAGTAATGTTTCAGAACATCTGATCTATTGTATCTATTTTGTTTAATACTTATCCGGATTTGGGTTGGTTGTTGTTTTTACTGTGATTAATTGATCTTATAGTGATCTACTATTGGCCTTTACATAGTATGCCACCCTATATTGAAACAGTTTGTATCCACCTCGTGCTAATCTCACGCCAATCTTTTAGCAGTAGTATAAAAATAGAGACTTTAAAATACTATTCGCTTCTTATTTTAATTATATAAATTCATGAGGTTATGGAATATGTTGCGTATTCGATCGAGTTTACTAGTCATCATTTTTACACTGGTTATTCCTATTGGATTTATCGATGCTGCTCCCTTACAGCCAGTAGATAAGAATGATGCACTTTGGTATCCGAAAACTGATCTGACACTGCATCCCAGAGTTAAGCCATATGTGTTAGAGAATGGTATGAGATACATACTAATTCAAAGTCAATCTCCGAAAGATGAGGTGGAAATCCGGCTGCATATCCGTGCAGGGTCAGCATTGGAAAAAGGCCCGCAGCCAGGTGTGGCACATTTTTTGGAACATATGGCATTTAATGGGTCTAAAAATATTCCTGAAGGTGAAATGATCACTATGTTGCAAAGGGATGGGCTCGCTTTCGGTGCTCATACCAATGCGTTCACCGATTTTACGCAGACGGTTTATCAGTTGTCACTGCCTAGCGCTGAAGAAGAGCTTATTGAAAAAGCTTTATTTATTATGAGGGAAACCAGTAGTAACCTGACGATTGATAAAGCTGCGGTTGCAAGAGAAAGAGGGGTATTAAACGCTGAGGTTAGAGGCAAGCAGGGGCCTGAATTTAACAGTTTTCTTGATTGGATTCGGTTTGCCTATCCGGGGACTGATTACATCAACAAGATCCCGGTTGGTTCATCTCAAGGTATTAAGTCTGTTACTCAAGATATTCTGGTGGAGTTTTATCACAGGTATTACACACCAAAGCGTACAACATTGATTGTTACAGGAGACTTTAACCCTGAACGGGTCAAAAAAGCGATTCAAAAGCAGTTCTCAGATTGGACGGCGGATGAAAGCCTCGATGAACCGGACTTTGGGAAATTGGTCGTCAATACTGAAATTAGTACCCATGCTTTTATCGATAAGAGTATCGATAGTCGTATCTCCATTAATGTGATCACACCAGCTAAAGTTGAGCCAGATAGTCGTAAAAAACGTCTTGGTGATCTGTTAACTTATCTTGCTAATACTGCCCTGTCTATTCGACTCAATGATATTGCTATTAACAGCGATAACTTGATGACGGGAGCTGCGGCCTATCAAGAGCGTTCGGAACTGGCAACCATTAGTAGTGTTTCAAGTTATATCGATGCAGAGCAATGGCCATCAGCACTTGAGTTGATTGAGCAAAGCTTAGGTCAAACCTTAGAGTTTGGTTTTACGCAAAAGGAGATAGATCGGTTAGTGGCAAGCTTTGAAGCTGATTTGAAACTGGCTGTCCAATCTGAAGAGACTGTTCCGAATTATGTTATTGCGGACTCGGTGACTCAAGCTGTTGAAAATCGAGAATCAGTGTTGTCGGCGAAGGATAATTTAGCGTTCTTTCAAAAGAACATTGTGGGTATTAAAGCGGAACAGGTCGCTGAGCATTTTAGACTGTTATGGTCAGGGGCTGCTCCCAGTGTTTATCTCACAAGCAATATTGAAATTGAAGATGCAGAAGCAGCAATATTAAAGGTATATAACCAAAGCTTAAATACTCAAGTTTATCCCTTGGAGGCACGTGAAGAAGTCGAGTTTCAATACGTAAACTTTGGTGATAAAGGGAAAGTTGTATCTGAAAAAACAAATAAAGTGAGTGGGATAAAATCTGTCCAGTTCAACAACGGTGTTGTAGTAAACGTAAAGCAAACAGAGTTTGATAAGGGACAGGTGTTTATCTCTTTACGTGTTGGTCATGGCCTTGAGGATTTTCCTGCTGACAAAGATGGGTTAATTAATCTTTTTGAGTATGGTTACCAGTCAGGTGGGTTGAAAAAACACACATTCGATGAGCTGCATAATATCTTTCTCGATAAGAATGTCTCAATGGCTTTAGGCGTCGGGTTAGACAGTTTAGGTGGAACTTACAGTACGACGCCTGATGAATTAAAGCTGCAGCTGCAAGTATTGACTGCACTCTTGACGGAACAGGCTTATCGTTCGGAAGGGGAATCTTTTTTTAGACATGAGATCAAAGTCAGTGAGCAAATGGCTAGCTCCAGTCCAGAACATGTGATTGATACACAATTCATGCGCACTTTATATGGTGAGGATAAGCGTTTTGGGCTTGGACCCTTATCTGAGATTCAGCAGCGCACATTTGCTGAACTTAGACCTGTTATCGAACGGATCATGAAGAATGGGCCGATTGAAATTGCGATTGTGGGTGATATCAATAATCAAAAAGCAATTTCAGCGGTAGCTGAAACATTTGGCGCCTTGTCACAGCGGTTTAAGCTCCCAAGTCACCATTATCTAAAGGGAATAGATTTTCCTGAGCCCCAAACTGTTATCTTGTTTCATCGAGGGGGGTGGACACCGCGTTGCTAAACACCTATTGGAAAACTGATGACGATCGTGATGTGAAGAGCATGCGCAGATTGCAACTTCTGCAAGAGATACTCACATTAAAGTTGACGAAAAAGCTAAGAGAGTCAATGGGCGTTTCTTATTCTCCCTATGCATTTAGCACTAATTCAGATTCTCTGGATGGTTACGGTTTCATTGGTATGAGCAGTAACATAAAGCTTGGTGATATAGATAAAGTTGAGGCGGCTTATAAACTGATAACTGACGAGGTGAAGAAAGAGGGCGCAATTACAGATGATGAGTTATTAAGAGCCAGAGCTCCTATCATTAAAGATGTTAAAAATGCAGTGAATAGTAACTGGTTTTGGTTAGACTTGGCTAGCCAAGCTTATAGCGCCCCGGCTCGTTTTGATCGATTTAATCAATTTACACAAGAGTTGAGTGCCGTGACTGTGGCCGATATCACTCAAACTGCAAACCGGTACCTAGTTCAGGAAAGAGAAGTGATTGTTAAGGTTCTTCCTGAGAAAATATCTAATAGTGTTATAAAGCAATAAATTTGTCCTGTCTGAAAGCCTACTGACACTATGCTGTCAGTAGGCCTGGTTTATCCTTGTTTCGTCGCTAAGGGAGAAGCACTCATGTTGAGTGTGAACTTAGTAATTGAAAGGAGTTCAATATGTTACATCAAGCACCGCTAGTCTGGGGCGAAATAGCTGTCGAAAACATGGATAGAGCCGTTGAGTTTTATGGCAAGCATTTTGGTGTCAGTTTTAGACGCGAAGTCATGAACGATATGGAGATGGCGATTCTAGAAACTGAGGATAAGGAAGCGGCCAGTATTGGCTTGGTTAAACATGAGATGATGAAGCCGTCGGCCCATGGTAGTGTGCTTTATCTGCACTTGAGTGAGAAACTGTCTCCTCTGGTTGAGAGTATTACCCAAGCTGGCGTAAAAGTGCTCCTTCCTGTCATGCCTATCAAAGAAGGCGAGTGCGGTTTCATCGCGTTATTCGAAGATAGCGAAGGCAATACTGTCGGCCTGTGGTCAAAAGATAAATAGTGGCTAGTTGTAGGTTGCGAGTGGGTGGGCCGGATTAGTTCCGGCTCATGCTTGGTATTACTTGAGTGAGTAAAATGGCTTTAGGCTAAAGGAAAGCAGATGACTGTGATAAAGGAAGATGTGGTTTCGCCGGTTTTGGTAACCCAAGAGGTGATTGAGTTAAGGGGACTGGCGGTAAGAACATCAAATCGTGCCGAGCAAGTTGCCGATACTCAGAAAATTGGGCCGCTTTGGCAGCAGTTTATAAGCTTATCTGATGTTCAGAGCAATATGAGTTCGCCAGTTTATGGCAGTTATTACGACTATGAATCCGATCATAATGGTGAGTTCTCTGTTCTCGCGGGATTAGTGGTAGGGTTAACTAAAGTGGGAGCCGATAATTCGGAGCTGACTGGACTGACGTTAGCCGCCGGAGAATACCTGCGTTTTAGTGCTATTGGTGAGATGCCTGCCGTGGTGATCAGTCTTTGGGGTCAGGTATGGCATTATTTTAATGATGAAAATTGCCAATTTGAGCGGAGTTATAGCACAGATTATGAGTGCTACACCTCCAATGACGGTGTAGATATTTACATTGGCATCAAGCTTAGATAGCCTTAATTTCGTACCAAAGAGTGTGCTAAGTCAATCGGGCTTGGCACTTTTTGTTTTGTTAGAGATATGTTTTGCAGAGCCAGTGTTTTAGAGCTGGATGTCATCTGTTTGATGTTCAATATTGAGGTGACTCATGCGCCGAGCCGACAGATTATTTCAGCTAGTTCAACTACTGCGTCATCGCCGTTTAACGACGGCCAAAGAGCTGGCTGAGAGGCTGGAAGTGTCGACCCGAACCATATATCGCGATGTGCAAGATCTCTGTCTCAGTGGTATCCCTATCGAAGGCGAGGCCGGTGTCGGTTACCTGCTGCGCCATGAGGTCAATGTCCCACCTTTGATGTTCAATGAAGCCGAGCTTGAAGCGATTCAAGTCGGCATGCGTATGGTACAAGCCTGGGGCGGTAAAGAGCTCTCCAGCGCCGCCAAGCAGGCGATGATCAAGGTTGAAGCAGTCTTACCTGCACGTTTGCAGGATTATCAGTCCCTGATGTTTGCTCCGGACTTTTATATCGACACCGATGAGTTTAAATTTCTCGATGTGTTGAGAATTGCATCCAGATTACGGGAATACCTGTCGATGGAATATCGGGATGTCAAAGAGGCTAATACTCAGCGAGAGATCCGCCCTCTGGCCATCTATTTTTGGAAGGGAACCTGGACCTTGCTCGCCTGGTGTGAACTCAGAGATGATTTTCGTAACTTCAGGGTCGATAGGATCACCGGACTCACCAATTTAGGCCGGCACTTTTCAGTGACGCCCGGTGAGGAGATGCAGGACTATATCGAGGCGATGGAGGCTAAGTACGGTTACAATTAGGACGCAATAGTGTCCATAAATATTAGCCTAGTACAGGACGCATAAAATTACGCTCATATCTTAAAATGAATTTATGTTTTTTGGCGAAGTCAAATGCAGCGAGACAATCAGCATCTTTGGCTGAATCATTCCGATAGATTTCGTAAACAGCCAAACTAGGAAAAGAGAATAAGGCTATAGCGATATCATTTGCTCCCTCGCCAGGCAGAAAGTAGCCATGATGTTGGCCACCAAACTTTTCAACTAGCGGTATCCAGAGTTTGGCATAGTGTTCAAACTCCTCAATCATTTCCGGGTTTATTACGTATCTAACATGACAAGTGACCTGCATTCTTGGGTGTTCCAAATTTTCGTTCGAAGTCATTTTTATTCCTTTACCCTAGTGAATAACGAAGAAGAGCCCCATGCTCAGTACTGTGGTTAACAGTACGCTGCGTGTGGTATATGCCAAAAATGCGGCTAAGATTGCGCATATCAAATAGCTGTTATCTAAACTCAAATCTAACTGATTTTCTCGAATAAAGACGATGGGAGCGAAAATGGCTGTGAGAACAGCTGGGGCCGAATAACTCAGGAATGCTAAGGTGTTTTTGCTTAATCGTACCGGCAGCCTTGGCTCCAGAAACAGATATCGACTGCCAAATACTACTGCTGCCATGGCTAAAATAGTCAACCAAATCATGTTTTCTCTCCTGTCAGCTTGGCGTAGAGTGTGCCGGAGGTCATGCCAAGCAGTGCTGCGATGAGTAGTCCAGCGGGGATGGCTAATAGCTCACAGACAACGGCGCCGACGAGAGAGACTAGTACACAAAATAGCATTGAAGGTTTCTTTACCGAAGGAACGACAATGGCGATAAAGGTGGCCGCGATGGCAAAATCCAGTCCCCAGCTGTCGAGGTTTGGGATTGTTTGACCCGCGATAATACCGGCCGCCGTGGCTAGGTTCCAGCCCAGATAAAAGCTAAATCCGCCGCCGAATGCATACCAGGGATCCAGCTTGTGTTGCTTGCCTTGATTAGCGATGGCAAAGAGTTCATCGGTAAGCAGAAAGCCTAAGACTAGCCGCCACTTGAGTGGCAAGGGACTAATTTGGGGGCGCATGGCCATGCCATAGAGAAAGTGCCGCGAGGTGATGAGTAAGGTGGTGATTAAGATGCTGGTTAAGCCAACACCAGCTTTGATCATGCCAAGTGCAACCAACTGGGCCGAGCCTGCGAAAATGATGGCCGACATGGCCTGACTCTCGAAGGGAGACAGTCCGGCGTCAAGTGCAAAGGAGCCTGCTAAAATGCCCCAGGGAATGACGGCTATGGTTAATGGCATCACAGCTAAGGTGCCCTTTAAGAAGCCGTTAAATTTCCCCTCAGCCTTTAATGTTTGTATTTGGGAACTCATTAATCTTTTGAACACTTCTATTGGTAACATTAACCACTAAGTTAACCTATCTGAGATCCGCTGGCTTGTACAAACTTGCACTCATTTATCTGGTAAACTCTTTTGCATATTGGCCTGGTGTGACCCCCATGGTGCGTTTAAAGTGACGGTTGAGGTGGCTTTGATCGTGAAAACCACAGGCTAAGGCGACATCCAGTAGCTTATCGCCACTTCGGATCCGTTTCTTGGCGAGTCTGACTCGCGCTTGGATCTGATAGGCATGGGGCGGTAGGCCAAAGGTGCGCTGAAATTGTTTGATTAAATAGAAGGGGCTGAGCCCGGCTAACACTGCCAACTCTTCCAGAGAGATATCGGCGTTGGGGTGATCGTCGAGAAATTGTTTAACCAGTGCCAATTGAGGCTGAGCCAAGGCCTGTGTCTGGTTTTCTCCTCTGTGTGTGCTGTGGCGTGCCATGAGTTTAATCATGGTGGAGTAGACAACAGATTCCCGCAGCAGGCGGTTATCGGACTCTTTAAGAGTCTGAAACGTCATGCGGAGCATGTCGGCCATCGACTTGTCGTGGACCACAGCGTCGGGAAAGTAAGGTGCGCCTGTCGAGGCCAGTCCTAATTCTTGGTTGATCGAGGCAAATTGCTCGGGAAGAGGATACATGGCGCGATAAGACCAGCCATTCTCTGTGGCAGAGCAGCCGTTATGTACCTCATCGGCGTTGACTAAGATGATACTGTTCTGCGGCGCTAGGTGATTGCTGCCGGTACGAAAGAACTTCTGGGCACCTGTATCTATCACACCAACGGTGTAGCCTTCATGACTGTGACGGGAAAAGTTCTGTTTTTGATAGCTGGCATCGAGTAGCTCAATACCACCCAGCTCTTGGGCCAAGGTAAATTCCGCTTTTTCACTATTGTTTCTCTGTCGGGCAGAATCTTGCTTGTCTGCCTTAGGTGCCGCTTGTTCCATGATACTCCTCGTTGTACTGAGTCATCATAGCGCATAAATGGCTAATGCTTTTGTACAAAATTGTGCTCATTTAATGCCAGTACTAGTGCTAGGTAATGTCGTTACCCTATCGATTAGTCAGGCTAGCTTGTTGTCTCTGTTGCAATATTAGGTGTAACTGATATCTTTGTGCTCCATTTCAGTCATCTTGATCTTTTTTATGGCCTCTCTTCGTTTTTATACCCTTAATTCCGTCCGTCTATACGCAGTATTATGCTTAAGTTTACTGACGCTCTTGTCTTTCTCTGCTCATGCCGAGGATGATGAAAATCAGGCGCTTTATTCAGAAATGAATACACGTCTTGGCTACATGAAAGCTGTGGCCTTATATAAATGGCAACATAAGTTAGCGATTGAAGACCTCACCAGAGAGAAATTGGTGATCGAGAAGAGCGTCTCGATGGCAAAGGAGCAAGGGATAGCATCTCAGGCGATCGAGAACTTTTTTCGGGTTCAAATCGAATTAGCTAAGAAGATACAGGGGAAATATTATCAGCAATGGACCGAGCATGGTTTGCCTCCTGAGTTACAAGGGGCCACTCGTTCCGAACTTAGCTTGTCTGAAATTCGTCCCAAACTGATAGTACTAGGCAAATCGATTATTCAAAGGATTGCGAGTCATCAGGGGGAGCATGACTTTGTGATATTTAATCATTCCATAGATACCCAGTTTGTGAGCCTTGAAGAGAAAGCCTTGTTGTTCAGAGCATTAACTTCAGTGAAGCCTAAAGTTTATTCGTCGGCATTAGACAAGATACTGGCTCAAAAAATTATGATAGTCGGTACCACCGGCGACTATGAGCCGTTTTCATATTTAGCGGGGACGCACAGAAGAGGGATAGACATAGAGCTGGCAAATCAGTTGGCCGCTTCTTTGGGGGCCAAAGCTGTATTTTTATCTACGAGTTGGACAGATCTGATAGCAGATCTGCAAAGCCAAGATTTTGATATCATGATGAGTGGCATTTCGAAGAAGCTATTTCGTCAACAGGTAGGTTTGATGTCTGATGTTTATCTGGAGGGGGGAAAACACCGATTAGCCTGTGTGCTAACGTGAGTCAGTATGATTCCTTAGCCAAGATAGATACGCCGGACACGCGAGTTATCGTCAATAAAGGTGGTACGAATCAGCGCTTCGTCGATGGCAATATTAAGCAGGCTAAGGTCATTGTTCATGGCAGTAATGTGACAGTATTCCAAGAGATCATCGACGGCCGCGCCGATGTGATGTTCACCGATCGTATTGAGGTACAGGTGCAATCTAAGAAACATCCTAAGCTATGCGCCGCAATGCCTGATACTAACCTGAGTTATTCGGCCAAGGCGTTCTTGATGAACAGAGATCTTATTTGGAAAGAATACGTAGACACTTGGCTAGAAATTACGATCAAGGACGGCACTATGGCGAGAGTTTTCGCTCGCTATATTTAATTATTTTCAAGGATTGGCTGCTGGTATTTATTTCTTGCCGTTATTGCGGCTAATCCTTGCCTGCAAACGGCATCCGCTTTGCCGCTATCTTTAGTCGCTATGAATGTTGCGCTAAACATCGGTGGCTATGACGTGATTTTATTATCGTATTCTTGCTGGTTTTGTTCGTTTTTCTCGACAAACTCTTGAATTAGTTGTGTCTTTTGCTCCTCTAACAGTTTGATCTGTGCCTCCTTCTGCTCTTTGCTTAGGGTGTCACTCTTTGCAATAGCCTGTATTTGAGCCTCTATCTCATCTAATTTATCACGGTCAATGCCAGTGCGTTTATCCAGTATGACCTGCATTATATCTTGTAAGCTGGCTCTTTGTTTGGCTTGTGAGCCAAGTTGTTCATAGGTGTCGGCCTCGGGACTTTCAGCGGTTTGAGCGCTCGATGAAAGTGTGACTCGGTCTTGATATTGGCTGTTTGGGTCGATGATATGACTCTGGGGCTCCGGAGATTGGACTGAATTTGACGCAATATGATGGCTAGCTTGAACCTGTGATGGCTTACTAATATGTGTGTCTGTATTTAAATAAGCATTGTAGCCATTAACTGTCATCATGTTACTGTCCTTCCATTGGAACTATGGGATATCTTTGCGTATATTATCGAGTCGACTTCGTCTCAGTAAACCGAGCAATTTCTGAACCAGAAATCAGGATTTAAATGTAAATCTTAAGCCCAGCAGCCACTTTGTATAAGAAAAAGTAAGGAGTGCCATGGAAACCAGAAATATCATCATCTTCGATGGTGTGTGTAATCTCTGCAATAACGCGGTCAACTTCATCATTAAGCGAGATCCTAAGCAAATTTTTTGCTTTACGCCTATGCAAAGCGAGGCTGCAAAAGACTTGATGGCTAGGTATTCGCTTGTGAATGATTACGGCGATACCTTCTTTCTTATCAAGCAGGGAAAATGTTATACCCGTACCGATGCGGCGCTTGAGATCTGTAAAGACCTATCCGGTTTATGGCCTCTGCTGAGGATATTTTCGGTCTTGCCTCGTTCATTCAGGGATTATTGCTATCACTGGTTGGGGAGTCGGCGTTATTCACTCTTCGGCAAACGCGATGCCTGTATGCTGCCTACAGAAGATCTGCGTAGCCGGTTTATTGATTGATATTAACTTGTATTAATTAGATTGATTGATATTAAGAGAGGGCATATGGAAAATTCTGCTTTATTGTACCAATTCGAGACCCCAAGGTTGGTTATTTCAGCTTGGCCTGACTCAGCCAATCATCAAGTGCCGGATATGGCAGAGCTTGCCAGTATGACACTGGATATTCTCACCCCAAATGTGACCCGCGCCTTGCCGCCGGGTTGGCAAAATATTCATAATCTCGAGGAAGCTAAGATCTGGCTAGAGGCCAGGGTCGAGGAGTGCAGTTTCTTAGTGGTGAGAAAGCGTGAAACCCGCCAAGTGATAGGTTTCATCTTCTTACATGAGGAGCGGCATCAAGAGCAAGAGTTGCCAAGCGATAAAGTGGTTACATTACACTTAGGTTATCTGCTCACGGAGTCACAATGGGGACAAGGCTTTGCTTGTGAGATGATTAAGGGGCTGGTGGCTTGGGCAAAATCTCCAGTCAATAGTGTAAGGTCTTCTGTTAAAGATAGTCTGATTCATGTTTGCAAGATCGTCGCCGGTGTTGAAAGTAGTAATCTGGCATCGATTGCTGTGTTAGTTAACACTGGATTCAGCCTCTGCTTTGTGTCGTCAGAAGATTCTGAAAAGGGCGTTGACGATACAGACCAACAGGTATTTTACCATATCGTTTTTCAAGATTAGCGGCTTAGTATCTGATACCAATCGGTATAAGCCAGCCGCTCCTTGTTTATCTCATTTCATTTATCTGACCTGATTGACTCGTTATTCGGCGAACGCCTCTTTGGGCGTTTCTAAACTGTGCTGCTGATCTTGTTGGTTTTTCTGGTCTTTTGGGTCTAGGGCGGCGGAGGCTCGTTTCGTCTGATAGCCGGAATAGAAGAACACACAGATGAAGATCAGCGTCATCAGCATGATGATGGTGGGCGCGGGGGCACTATCGATGAAGAAGCTGAGATAGACGCCCAGGAAGGAGGTCAAGGTCGAGATAAGCAGGGCGATTAGCATCATAGATTGAAACTTACGGGTTAACAGGAAGGCGGTGGCCCCGGGAGCTATCAGCATGGCGACAACCAGAATCATGCCAACGGCCTTAAGTGCGCCGACTATGGTGAGGGAGAGTATCGACAGCAAACCATAATGCAGCAGACCTACGGGCAATCCTATGGCTTTGGCATGTTGCTGATCGAAGACAAACACCAGCAGATCCCGCCCCTTGAATAGGATGAAGCTTATTACCAGCAGCGCAATGCCCCCAGCTTCGAGCACGTCTGTCCAGCTCACTCCGAGCACATCGCCGAACAAGATATGGTCCAGATGGACCCCAGTCTCAACCTTAGTCATCAGCACCAGACCTAAACCAAACATGCTGGAAAACACTACGCCCATCACAGTGTCCTCCTTGAGACGACTGTTGTCCTTGATAAACCCCGTGGCTAAGGCGCAGAACATGCCGGCGGCGAACGCGCCTATGGCGTAGGGGATAGACAGCACATAGGCCAAGATAACTCCTGGCAGTACCGAATGGGAGATGGCATCTCCCATCAGGGACCAGCCCTTGAGCACGAGAAAGCAGGAGAGCACTGAGGTGGGAATCGCCACTAACAAGACGATCACGAAGGCTTGATGCATGAAGGTAAAGCTAAAGGGTAAGAGTAATGTGTCCAGATCTGAGTTAAATAAACTGGTCATTGGGGACTCCTGTATCGACTGAGATGTTTTTCGACTTTTGTTCTAGCATGCTTGGCGATATTTTTTTAGAGGTCGTTTTTAAGCTTGGAGCTGAGAAGCGTTTCGCCCTGTGCCTCGCCGCCAGGTAACCATGTTTAGGGGCAAACACAAATGTCAGCACGAAGACACATGCCTGTAAAACCACTATGATGCCGCCAGTAGCACCATCGATAAAGAAGCTTAAGTAGGCGCCAACAAAAGAGGTAATAGCGCCTATGGCGACACTCAAGATGACGACAATGCCAAATCGGTCGCTAAGCTGATAAGCGGTAGCTCCGGGGGTCACTACCATGGCAATAACCAGAAACGCGCCCACGGTCTGCAACGCCGCCACAGTCGATGCACTCAGTAAGGTGAAGAAGAGGATCTTCAGAGCATTGGGATTGAGGCCTATGCTTCTGGCGTGGTTCTCATCGAAGAAAACCACCATAAGATCTCGCCATTTCAGTACCAGCACGGCCAAAGATATACCGGAAATCAACAGGAGTTGTAGGGTATCTTCCGGGGTGATTGCCAAAATATTCCCCAGTACTATGGTTTGAATGTTCACCGAAGTGGGGGAGAGGGAGATCATAAACAGGCCGAGGCCGAAGAAGGAGGTGAAGATTAGGCCTATGATGGCATCTTCTTTAAGCTTAGAGCGTTGACTGAGAAACAGCATGGTCGTTGCCGCGAGTCCTCCGGAAAAGAAGGCGCCCAGGGCGAAGGGCAAACCTAACATATAGGCGCCAGCGACACCGGGAACGATGGAGTGTGACAGGGCGTCGCCGATAAGAGACCAGCCCTTGAGCATCAGATAGGCTGATAGGAAGGCGCATACGCCACCGACCAGGGCACTGATAAAGATGGCATTTACCATGTAGCCATATTCGAATGGCTGTAATAGAGTTTCAATCATAGGGTTCACTTTTTAAGCTGGTACTTTAATCAAGAATTCACTTCTATCGCTATTTTCCAAATACTATTCACTGCTAACAACCTGAGTCTTGCTGTCATCACCGTATAACACCACAGGCCGCTCATGATCCGTCAGTAAGGTTACCTGCCTGGCATCATCATCTTCATGGAGGTCTTTACCTCCTAATACGAAGTGACGCAGCACGCCGCCAAATGCCAGTTGCAGATTTTCCTGAGTGAATACCGATTTGGTGGGGCCTGCGGCGAGTACGGTGCGGTTGATGAGTACCGTTCTGTCACAAAACTCGGGTACACTGCCCAGGTTATGGGTCGATACTAAGATAACCTTGCCCTCGGCGCGTAGCTCACGCAGTAGTGCCATGATTTGATCTTCGGTCTTCACATCCACACCGGTGAAAGGCTCATCGAGTAAGATGACTTGCCCCTCTTGGGCCAGAGCTCTGGCAAGAAAGATACGCTTCTTCTGCCCGCCGGAAAGCTCCCCTATCTGACGCTTGCGAAACTCCCTCATATTGACCCTGTCCAGGGCGATATTCACCATCTGTTCATCATGCTTGCTAGCGATGCGAAACATGTTCATATGGCCATATCGACCCATCATGACCACATCTTCTACTAGCACAGGAAAATTCCAATCTATCTCTTCGCTCTGGGGAACATAGGCCACCAGGTTGCTCTTTAGGGCCTGTTTAACCGAAAGACCCAAGATCTCAACTTTGCCCTTAGCCAGAGTGACGAAGCCCATGATGGATTTAAATAGGGTGGACTTGCCGCTGCCATTGACGCCGACCAGGGCTGTGATTGACCCCTTAGGCAGGTCAAAGCTGGCATCATGAATTGCAGTATGACCGTTGCGGTAGGTGACTGTGATGTCGTTAACTGTGAGTCCGCTAGTGAGTGCAGTCATTAGTCGTTGGTCCTTAAGCTGCTTGTCAGCTGGCCGTTGCGATAGGGGACAGTGATGTCGTTAACTGTGAGACTCGTAATAAGTGCTGTCATTAGTCGTTTAGTCCTCTGCCTATGGTCTTTAAAGTGCTTATCTTCAGGTTGTTGCTAGAGGGGAATGTGATGTCGTTAACTGTGAGACTAGCTATAAATTCAGTTGTGAGTACTGTCATTAGTCGTTTAATCCTCTGGCTATGGTACTCAAGGTTGTCGTTAGCAGCTCGATATAGGTCGGCACTGGGCCAGAAGTGCTGCTCAGAGAGTCGACATAGAGCATGCCTCCGTATTTGGCTCCGGTTTCTCGTGCCACCTGCTGAGCGGGTTTGGCCGATACCGTGCTCTCACTGAAGATGACTGGGATTTTATGCTGCCTCATCTGATCGATAACCTTTCTCACCTGCTGAGGTGTGCCTTGGGCATCGGCATTGATGGGCCAGAGGTAGAGCTCCTTCAGATCATAGTCTCGAGTCAGGTAGCTAAACGCTCCCTCACTGGTTACCAGCCAACGTTTCTCCTCCGGCACCGCATCTAATAGCGCCTTGAATGGCGCGACTGCGGCGAGGATCTGCGCCGAATAACGTTTGGCGTTGGTGTTATAGCTTGCGGCATTGCCGCTGTCATACTTGACCAAGGCTTGGCGGATATTTTCCACATAGATCAGCGCATTGGGGGCGGACATCCAGGCGTGGGGATTAGGCTTACCGGAATAGGGGCCCTGAGAAATTCCCATAGGCTCTATGCCTTTGGTGACTATGGTGCGGGGGACTTCACTGAGATTGTAAAAAAACTTATCGAACCAGAGTTCCAGATTTAGGCCGTTATACAGGATAAGATCGGCCCCCTGTGCACGACGAATGTCGCCCGGCGTCGCCTGATAGTTATGAATTTCGGCATCTGGTTTGGTGATGGACTCGACAATAGCGGCGTCGCCTGCCACGTTTCTCGCCATGTCGGCGATAACGGTGAAGGTGGTGATGATCTTAAACTTATCACTCTGGCTGGCAAGCAGGTCTTGCGACCAGAAGGAGAGGGTGATAGCGAGCAGCAAACCAAATGTACGAAACATATTTTTTCCTTGTTATGTGCGGTTACGTGGTGGACCGACTCAATGCTAGCAGGGAATAAGTGCTTTCTCAATGCAAATGATAATTATTATCAATTAAGTCGTAAAGTGTGAAGGGGAAAGGGAAGGTGTTGATCTGGGCTATTGATATTGGTATCTGAGTCAGGGCTTGATGGGTATATACGTTTTATATATAATACATATATGTTTTATATATAAACCATATAAAGGTGCATTTTGGGACTGGTTAAAATTTCAGATGAACTCCATGAAGAGATCAGAAAGTCGAGCAATGTGATGTCGAGATCGATCAACTCCCAAGTGGAGTTTTGGATCAAGACCGGCATGCTAGCCGAGTTGAATCCGACGTTAACCTTCAATGAGATATTGCAGCAACGCCTCAGGGATGAAAACGTATCTTTAGAAGGCATTCTTCATGAAGGTAAGTCATGAGTGACATTCAGATCAAGTCAGCCGTTGAAGCTGAGTTAATGAGGCAATCGGGCAAGCTACTGGCCCGGGTGTTTAAGATGCTAGATGAGTATATTCGGGTGGGAATCACCACCATGGAGATCAACAATAAGGTCGAAGACTTCATCGTTAACGAGCTTGACGCTCGTCCCGCCAGCAAAGGTCAATACGGTTATCAATATTCGCTCAATACCTCGGTCAATGAGGTGGTCTGCCACGGCATACCTTCTGCAACTTATAGGTTGAAGAGCACCGATATCGTCAATGTCGATATCACCTTGGAAAAGCATGACTTCATTGCGGACTCGAGTAAGACTTATCTGTTACCCGATGCCAGCCCACTGGCTAAGAGATTGGTGCAGACCACCTATGAAGCCATGTGGCTGGGGATAAATGTGGTTAAACCCGGCGCCACACTGGGAGATGTAGGCCATGCCATACAGAAACATGTCGAGAAATCGGGTTACAGCGTAGTGAAGGAGTATTGCGGCCACGGTATAGGGCGTGAAATGCATGAAGAGCCACAAGTATTGCATTACGGTCGGCCAGGTTTGGGCTTAACATTGAAACCTGGAATGACTTTTACCATTGAGCCTATGATCAATCAGGGAAATGCCAAAATAAAAACCAAGAAAGATGGCTGGACCGTGGTGACCCGGGATAAGAAGCTATCGGCTCAGTGGGAACACACTATCTTAGTAACCCAAACGGGTTTCGAGGTGTTGACCTTAAGGGAAACTGAAGCCGTTTGATAAACGGCTTCTTTATGGTTTTGTCACATGGTTAAGACGAGTGAGAGGCGAGTGCTAACAGTTGCGGCAAGAATTTATTATCTTGTTTGGCTATCTCTATCTGCTCGGCTAAGACCTGCTGCAATATCTCACGGGTGGTGAGGGGATTAGCCAAAACCACACGAAAAACCACAGATTGAATATTGAGTCCGCTGCTACTTTCGGGATTAATACGGGTACGAGACACAAATGAGGTGCCTTGTTCTCGTTGACGTTTCTGGACAAACTTAGTCAGACCGTCGAGTAAGCCGTTAAATTCGATTAACTTCTCAGTGTTGCCGCTCTCTCTTGTCTCTTGCATCGCCAGCTGTACCGATTTTGGCACATAGCGATAGGTGAGCAGACAGAGCTCAGGTTCTGATACCAGTTGGAAATCTTCTTGCTGCTGGATAAGCTCGGCGAAATAACGCGCCTTCTCTAAACTGTTGTTGATTAATATCTCGTAACCATCCCGGCCAATGACTTGCAGGCAGGCATGGACCAACATGGCCATTCCCGGGCGTGAACCTTCCAGAGTTTGACTGCCTAAATCTTTAGAGCCTTTTCGTAAAATATATTCTGCATGATGCTTAATGGCGTTGGCAAAACTTGGGTCTTTGAAGATAACCATACCTGCGCCCATGGGCACATACATCTGTTTATGCGCATCGATTGTCACTGAGTCCGCACGCTCTATGCCTTTAAGCAGATGGCGATACTTGTTCGATAACAGCGATGCTCCGCCCCAAGCCGCATCAACATGGAAATGACACTTAAGCTCGCTTGCCAATGTTGCAAGCTCATCTAAGGGGTCGATATTGCCTGTCTCTGTGGTGCCCGCGACGCCGACGATGGCCATGACCTTGATGTTGTCATGCTTAAGCTGTTTCGCCATTGCGCGCATCTTATCCACATCGACCTTGTTATCACTCGATGTGGGGACTTTAATGATGTTCTCACGGCCTATGCCAAGCAAGTCTGCCGTTTTTGCTAACGAGTAGTGACCACGCTCGGAGACTAAGATGGCCAGATCATCATAGCCATAATGACGGAGACCTTTCATCAGGCCTTGAGCCGAAACCCCTTTGAAGTCACCGTCGGCCTTGAGTAACTGATTACGAGCTATCCACAAAGCTGTGATGTTGGCGACCGTGCCGCCTGAACAAAATGCCCCGAGGGAGTAGTTAGCGCTGTGCATCCAGCTTTTGTAAAACTTATCATCTTCACTGTAGATCAGGTGATGCATCATACCTAAGACCTGACGTTCCAGTGGCGTAAAGGCCTTAGAGGTCTCAATTTTTACCAGATTCTGGTTGAGGCCAACCATCATCTTAGACAGAGGCAAGACGAAGTAAGGTAGAGCCGAGGTCATGTGACCGATAAAGCTAGGCGATGACGTATGAACCGAATGCGCTACTAAGGTTTTCATCATCTCATCGGCATAGTCTGAAACAAACTGAGGCGCAGAGGGGATCTGATGCTGTTGGAAGTCTAGCTCTATCTCAGACAGAGGCTTCTCGATGGCAACCACACTTTCTTGCAGGAAGCCCATCAAGTTTTGCGATATGTTTTGCTCGATGACGCTTAATGTTGAATCAGGGGCTTCCGGTACGGTGAAGATGCGCAGTAATGCCTCTTCAGAAGCTGTGGCTCGTCTGGGTGTCATCGACATGGTTATCTCTTAGCTATCACACTATTCAACAGGAACTGCTATTTGTTGCAGTTTTCCAAAGGGGAGTCACTTTACTTTATGCGCTTTGGTGCATCAAGTGGAAAAGTTAAAACGATTCATGGGGAATGTAAAGCGGTGGCGATTGTTTGGGCTGAGTGCCATTGAGGTTATCTGAAGACGATAAAGAGAGGATAGCCTCATTTTATCGTCTTCGAGGACGGCATTACGCCTTTATCTTCATGGCATAGAGAGCTGCGATATTCTGCGACGCGGTAAATAAGTTGTGTTTAGCATTGGCAAGCACATCCTCCAGTGGCAGCGCCCTGGGAGTGATGGAGAAGATGGCAGATAGGCCATGTTCGAGTAGCATATTGGCATCATCACTGACGCAGCCTGCTATGGCGATAACAGGAATACCCTGTGAGTTGGCGACGCGCGTGACGCCCATTGGGGTCTTACCGTGCAGGGTTTGGCTGTCGAGTCTGCCTTCTCCTGTGATCACCAGATCTGCGCCTGCAATTTTTTCGTCGAGTTTTACGGTTTCCATGACGATATCTATGCCGGGTTTGAGTGTGGCGTTTAGGAATGCCATGACACCCAGCCCCATTCCGCCGGCGGCGCCTGCACCTGGTGTATTGCGCTTGTCTTCAATTTTAGTGTCATTGATCTGTTTGTTAGCAATAGTCTTGGCGATAATGTCGGCGTATCGAGTCAAGGCCGCATCCAGGCTGGTTACCATTTCGGGTGTAGCGCCTTTTTGTGGACCAAAAATTACCGACGCGCCTTTCTCACCACACAAAGGGTTATCTACGTCACAGGCGACGATAAATTCACAGCGCTGGATAAGGGGATGGAGATCTTTCATGTCTATGGTGTGAAGCTCGTTTAATGCCGAACCGCCCACACTCAGGGCTTTGCCTGACTCATCGAGCAGATGAATACCAAGTGCCTGTGCCATACCTGCGCCGCCATCGTTGGTGGCACTGCCACCTAGGCCAATTATGATGTGTTTGATGCCGCGGTTGAGCGCATCACAGATAAGCTGGCCTGTGCCATAGCTGGTGGTGATACGAGGGTCGCGTTTCTCGACTGAGACATGATGTAGGCCCGAGGCCGACGCCATCTCTATGATGGCTGTCTTACTGTCACCAATAAACTCATTTCCTAAGATCCCGTAATGAGCACTGACTCGTTTTCCCAGGGGGCCGATAACATCGAGCTCGATAATGGAACCGTTTGTCGCATCGACCATAGACTGCACAGTGCCTTCACCGCCGTCGGCAACAGGCAACTTTAGATACTCAGTGTCGGGCAGGACAGATTTAAAGCCGCGTTCGATTTCGTTGGCTACTTCCATCGCACTCAGGCTTTCTTTGAATGAATCGGGAGCGATAACTATTTTCATTGGTGGGGATCCTAAAGCAGTCAGAAGAACTGGGTACTAAAAACAATAAAATGTCAGTGGCTGCTGTGACAGCCACTGAACTCTGGGCCTGGCGTTTAAAGCAGAATGAGACTCAAGATATACACTAAGGTCATTGCGGTTATGCCTTGCACTAGCGTCGCCATAGTTTGTGCTTTATAGGCTTGCTTAACACTCATGCGGCTAAATTGAGTCACGACCCAGAAGAAGCTGTCATTGGCATGAGAAACCGTCATAGCGCCGGCTCCGATGGCCATCACAGTCAGTACTCGTCCCATTTCACTGGCAAGACCGATATCACCCAGCATAGGTGCCACTAAGGCCGATGTGGTCACTAATGCCACTGTCGATGAACCTTGGGCCGATTTAAGGGCTGCGGCGACGATAAATGGCATGAAGATGCCTATGCCTAATGCTGAAAGTGATGTCCCAAGGAAGGTGCCAATCTCTGTCGCTTTAAGCACGGCGCCGAATGCACCGCCTGCACCTGTGATTAGCAGAATGGGGGCGGCAACCACTAGACCTTGAGTGATGCGCTCGCTGAACTCTTTAATCTTTTCACTGCTTTTAAGCAGTGAAATAGACAGGAACAGACCAATCATAAGGGCGTTTACTGGCTGACCCAGGAAGGCGAGCACATCAAATAACAGACCATTGCCAAGCGGCGCTGAAGGGAAGTTAGCGACTGAGCCAAAGCAGATGAGTAAGATGGGCACGAAGATAGGGGCAAAGGCGCGAGTCGGGCTTGGCAGTGTGCCATAGGCTTCTTTTAGCGTGTCGAAGTCTTCTACATTCTTGTTAAGTTCTTCCGCACCTTCACCGTCCGGCTCAACATTGGCAAAACGGTTAGCCCACAGCGTGCCTGCAAGTGCGGCAACGGCCGCGACAAACACACCGACAAAGATGACTAAGCCGAGATTCGATTCCAGACCTAAGTTACCCGCAGCGGCAATAGGGCCGGGTGTTGGCGGCACGAACGTGTGAGTCGCATACAGACCCGTGGCTAAGGCGACACTCATGGAGACACTCGAGACCTTCATGCGATTGGCCATAGATTGTTTCAAGGAGTTAAGGATCACGAAACCTGAGTCACAAAAGACAGGAATTGAGACCAGGTAGCCGATAATCGACATGGTCAGGGTAGGAAAACGTTTCCCCAGCACCTTGATGACTACATCTGCCATGGTGATGGCCGCGCCGCTCTTCTCCAATATGGTACCGATAATAGTACCGAGTACGATAACCAGGCCAATATAGCCAAGAATACCACCGAATCCGCTAGTGATGGTCTTGGCAATATCTGCGCTGGGTAATCCGTAGGCAAATGCGGTAAGGAATGAGGCTAAAATCAGCGTTAAAAATGGATGTAGTTTGAATTTTGAGGTGGCAATAACAATGAAAAATATCACTGCCAACAAGATCATGACTTGGCTCATAGGGTGTCCCTGTTTGGGTATTATTAGCTTACTTTTTTATTTGACCCGGTTCACTCGCCGTTTTTGAAGGTCGACGGCTAAGGTATTTCAGGCTTTGGCTATTATCCTGTGCTGAGTACAATCTGACATCGTGTCTAGTGACTGATTTATCACCTTTATCGGTAATATATTTGTGCGTTTGCACAAATATATTTAGTGGTCAGATGAGGCTCAGCGATAATTTGAGCGTTTAACCACACCTATTGAGGAGAGGTAGCGTTGTTTGTTTAATTGAGCGCCGGATGTTGGCTAAGCTGTTTCGCTAACAGGTCAACTAAACTGCGCACCTTGGCCGAGCCATTGGGGCCCTCTCGATGAATGATATGCACAGGCCGGGGTTCGGGCTCGAAGCCCTCCAGTAAAATTTTAAGTTCACCCGAGGCGAGTTGCGGGGCGATTTGATATGAGAGTAAGCGGGTGATACCCAAGCCTTCGACGGCTGAAGAGATGGCGGCGTCGTTAGTGGTGACCGTCAGTCGAGGTTTGACCTTGATTGACTTGATACTCTTACCATCGGGAAAGCGCCAATCCAGACCATTATTGCCGGCCTTTGAGGCGATAACGGTATGTTGGTCTAGTTCGTCGGGATGCAGGGGAATGCCGTATTCCTGGATATATTGTGGTGATGCACAAAGCACCAGTCTGACAGAGCCTACATGCCTGGCACGCATGCTGGAATCTGGGAGTTGACCTATTCGCACCCCGACATCTATGCCTTCTTCAAGCATATTGACCACTCGGTCGAGAAAGATGGCCGAGACCTCCATTTTTGGGTGCTGCTGCAGGTATTTGACTATGGTCGGCATTACGAACAGGCTGCCGAACATCACAGGTGCCGTGATGGCAAGATGTCCCTGGGGCTCTGCATTTATTCCCGTTACCGCTTCATCGGCAGCGCTCAATTCAGCCAAGATGCGTCTGGCATCATCTAAATAGCGCAGCCCTACATCGGTCGCTCTGACATAACGAGTGGTGCGATTAAGTAGTTTTACATTCAGTTGCTCCTCCAGCCCTGCTATCGCTCGGGTGACCGCTGGTGGTGACATGTTCAGTCTTCTTGCCGCGGCAGCGAACCCTTGCTCTTCAGCTACAGCAATAAATACTCTGAGAAGATGAAATCTATCCATTGTTATTCCACTTTTTTGGTTGTTCCATTTATTGGAATTATTAAATGTAATATACGGGTATTCTTCTTTAAAGTGAAATTTGGCAATCTAGTTACCAAGCAAGCAGAGAAGGGCTTGTTACCGATAAACCAACGAGCAATTCATATAATGGAGAACGACCATGAGCCGCATTAATTTAATCGAAAACGACACAGCCACTAACGAACAAAAAGCACTTTTAGAAGCGATTCAGTCTCAGCTGGGTATGGTGCCAAATTTCTTGAAAGTGTTCGCCAATTCACCAGCCGCACTTCGTGCTTTCTTAGGTTTACACGGCATAGCTGGGGAAGGTAGCTTAACGCCGCTGACACGTGAGCGTATTGCATTAGCCTTGGCTGAACAAAACAGCTGTGAGTATTGCCTATCAGCTCACACTGCACTGGGTCGAAAAGCGGGTCTCAATGGTGATGAAATAGCGGCTAATCGCGCTGGCACCAGCCAAGATGCAAAGGCTGCTGCGGCGGTTAAATTTGCTACATCTCTCGCCGAACATAAGGGTGATGTGACCAATGCCGAGTTAACTGAAGTGCGCGCTGCGGGCTACACCGAGGCAGATATAGTCGAAATTATTACTCATGTTGGCATGAACGTGATGACCAATATTCTCGGAAAGGCGAGTCAATTAGATATCGACTTTCCAAAAATGTCACTGAACAAAGTGGCTTAATTGCTGTGAGTTGAAACGGTAAAACTTGACACTTGTGTCAGATAATTGTTTCACTTGTCTTAGAGCGCTATTCTCACCTGTCTTAGAGGGCTATTTTCAACTCTGTCAGGTGAGATACGCTGCTGTCACTCTTTAGCTGGAATATCAGCTAAAAAGTTGTAGCAGTCGGATAAGTTTATCGAGTTATTGGAGATAAAGTCATGGGTCATAAATTTGCTGAGATAGGCTTCACACTTGCCGTGAAAGAGGTCCAGGCGAGGCTTGGCAGCCGTAAAGGTTATGAGCGGATGGAAGGTGGCGAGGACTTTAATGATCACCTTGGCATTGCTGAAACAGAATTTATTCAGGCTCGTGACAGTTTCTATATGGCCAGTGTGAGTGAAACCGACTGGCCTTACATTCAACATCGAGGTGGGCCGAAGGGCTTTATGAAAGTGCTCGATGAGAAGACCATTGGCTTTGCCGATTATAATGGTAACCGCCAGTATATCAGCACAGGTAATTTCGCTAACAATGACAAGGTGTCACTGTTTTTTATGGATTATCCCAACAAGACCCGACTTAAGTTGCTAGGTAGGGTAAAGCTTGTGGATGTAAATGACTCAGAAATGCTGGGTCTGCTGCAGGATGATGATTACCGGGCCAGAGTCGAGCGTGCTTTCGTTATCCAAGTTGAAGCCTTCGATTGGAACTGCCCTAAACATATCACGCCCAGGTATAGTGAAGCTGAGGTGGAGGACATTGTAGCGGCAAGACTCGCCGAAGCTAAGCGATTAGAAGCTAAACAGCTTGAGCAACCTGAAAATAAGCCAATGGAAAAGGCCGAAAACGTTGGCAGACCGGGCCCTGCCACTTTAGGCGAGGGGCCACTGAGTCTGGTTATCAGCGGCATACGTCAATTGACACCTGAAATACGTGCCTTTGAATTTAAAGCCGCTGGTGGAGGAGAGTTGCCTTTAGTGACTGCAGGTTCTCATATTCGAGTGCCGGTTCTGCTCAATGATGGCACGCTGGTGCAGCGCTCCTATTCTATCTGCTCTAATCCCTCGCGCCGAAACTTCTATGAGATAGCGGTACTCGCTAAACGCTTAAGTAGCGAGACTGGCCAAGGTCGGGAGCATGATCTCCACAAGAGTGCATCCCATTCGATCCACCATAACTTTCAAATTGGAATGGTGATTAACTGTGATTTACCAAGCAACCACTTCGATGTGCACTCAGGGTCTGAGCCTGCAATCTTGATTGCCGGAGGGGTTGGGATCACTGTGATAAAGCCGCTGTCGCAATACTTAAAGTCGAGAGGCGTAACGCTTTCACTGCACTATTGTGGCCGAAGTATTAAGGATATGGCTTTTAGGGACCGACTAGAGCGAGAGTTTGGTGAGTCGATATCAATTTATCCCAGTGACGAAAATAGGCGAATGAATTTACGTCATGTGTTATCGAGGGCACCCAAAAATACCATCTTCTATATCTGTGGCCCACAAAAGATGCTCAGTGAGATGAAGTTTATGGCCAACGAGCAGGGTATAGATAGCGACCGGATCAGAAGCGAAGGCTTCGGTGGCAGCGGAGAAGAAACCTCTGTTGAGGATAAGGCATTCACGGTGAAGCTAGTTAAATCGAAACTGAAACTTAAGGTTGCTGCCGATGAGTCGGTTCTCGATGCCTTACTCGCTGCCGATATTGATACACCTTTTAGCTGTCAGTCTGGAAGCTGTAAACAGTGCGCGATACCTGTGATAGAGGGAAAACCTGACCATAGAGACAGTGTACTGACCGATATTGAAAAAGAGCAACTACAGTTGTTCTGCCCCTGTGTTTCCCGAGCAAAGACACAAGTGCTGACTCTGGATCTTTAATCCATTACTGGTGCAAGCAAGACATACAGTGAGAAATTGATATGAATAACATAAGTAATGACAAAAAAGCACCACTGCCGCCCTATGATCAAGCCAGTGCAGTGATTAAAGCAAGAATGGCCGAAGATGCCTGGAATGGACAGCAACCGGAAAAAATAGCGAAGGCATACAGTGAAAACTCAATTTGGCGTAATCGTGATCAATTTGTGCAGGGACGAGATGAAATTATCCAGCTGCTCACAGCCAAATGGCAGCAAGAGACTGAATATAGATTGATTAAAGAGGTATGGGCGGTGGATAGCCATCGCATTGCGGTACGTTTTGCCTATGAATATTGCGATGCTAGTGGTCAATGGTATCGAGCCTATGGTAACGAGAATTGGCAATTTGATGAAAACGGCTTGATGGAGCAGCGCCACGCCAGTATCAATGATCTGAAGATTGAAGAGATTGAACGTAAATTTTATTGGCCCATAGGACGCCGGCCAGATGAACATCCTGGGCTGACTGAACTAGGGCTTTAGGGGTCTGTGGTTTAGGAAACGGTTGTTTCAGTGCTTTATGGCTTTGTTGTGATGGAAGTTGATGAGTAGCTCTGGTAAATCAGTCTGCAGAGCTACTGGTTGAGTCATTACTTGGCATTCTTAGCCGCTATCCACTGAGACATATACTTAGTGCTCGCCATCGAGTGATGCTTAAGCATGGCGCCGGTAAAGTTATTCAGCCTATGTTGGTCAATATTTTCTATTGTATGAGCCAACTTTTTCATCCAATTCTGCCCTAACATCTCACCATCGTATCGCGCCGTTAATAGACTCGAGGCGTGGCTTTGAGCCTCTGTCCAGAGTGATTCTTGAGTGTATAAATCAACCGCAGCTTGGGCAAAGTCATCGATAATATCTGTAATGCAACCAGGCCACTGCTCATCTTGAATCATGCCTTCACTGCCAACACTTGTGGTGACGCTTGGGGTCTGCATTATCATGGCATCGAGTAGCTTACCCTTGATACCGGCACCAAAACGAATGGGTGCTAAGCAGACACGAGACTGCTCCATTACCTGATAGGCATCTTCCGCCCAACCCTTAATGATAAAGCCAGTTTTGGGGTTATTGAGTGCGGTGGCTTTCGGTGGCGGGTAGGAGCCATAGATATGTAGCTCTGCCTGGGGTAGCTGTTTTCTGATCAAGGGCCAGATTTTTTGCAGATATAGCACGGCGTCCCAGTTAGGGGCATGACGAAAGTTGCCTATGGTCATAAAGTGCTGACGCTCAGCATAGGTTTTTGTCTGAGACGGGCGCTTGTTCAAGTCCACCATAAACGGCAAGTGATGCAAGAGGCTTGGGTCAAGCTTAAACTGGTTTTGTAGCAGCTCCATCTCGAAACTTGAGATGATAAGTGAGATGTCACAGCGAAGAATCGCGGCTATTTCACGTTTTGCTATATCGCTGAACAGGTCGGCTTGAGTGAGTGCTCGCTCACTCTTAACGGCTTGATGGCGTGCATTACGCAAGCATTGTAGGTCTTCGGTATCGAGTATTTTTATGGCATCGGGGCAGTGTTTTTCCACGCGCCAGCCAAACTGCTCTTCCATCATGAAACGGTCGAACATGACGATATCTGGTTGAAAATCCATGATATAAGTATCGAAGCTATCGCAGTTCAAGCTGATATTTTTACTGGATATACCTTCTAGGCTTAGGTCTATCATGTGATCCGATGGCTGCGCCGGGGTGGCGAACTCGACCTGCCAGCCTTGTTGCCTGTAAAGCCTTAACAGCGACAACATATGTGTACCTGCCGCCGATGAGTTGGGCTCTGGCCACACATAGCCGATCACTAATACTTTCTTCATCATTTCTCACATAATAGGTACTTTAATGGGAGGGTATTGTATACCAGATGAAGGTTCAAGCTTGTCGGATAACAAGTTGGTTAAATATCTATTGTGGGTTCATTGGACTGGTTTTGTTATTTGGTTAGTTTGCTGATCACCAAAGCTTCATTGGTGTTTATTGCCTGCAGCAGGTGCTGTAAATGGATTTACGAATGTCACAATCACAAGGATGTGAATGAGTGACCTCATGTGCAAACACTTCTGCGAGTCGCCATTCAAATTTTTTGTCTGATAATAAGTTGTAAGTATCTTTTTGGGTTTCATTAGGCTGAATTAGTATTTGGTTTTATGTCGAATACCAAAACCTTATAGTTATCTATCACCTGCCGTGGGCTCTGCCAAAACGTCCTTGTTTCGGAAGCTCTCAGCCGCGTTCACACCTGAGTGTTTGTCTCTTCGATTGTAACTATACTGGCTAGTAATAAAGTTTACTCTGACCCCGGAGATCAGAGTCTAATTAAACTGACATTGATTAGAAAAAGTATCTTGGTTTATTCGAAATCCCTAATTATCACCAAGCCTTTGTAGATAATTTATATACGACTAAGGCGAGGGGTGAAGTGCATTACTGCTGGCTTTACCTTTACACCATAGCCCACAGTTATGTTGCTTTTTGAAAGCACACATAGCATCCCAACGACCACTAATACCACTGTATTGGCGGCGAAACTCTTTCGCTGAGGTAATCCAGGCATCGGGTGCAATGCCAAGTTCATTGAGTAATTTAGGCTGGCTTGAATCAATAAAACCTTTCTTATCAGGCCTAATGGCTCTGCCAGTCCAATCAATCAGTTGTAAATAATCACAGAAATGAAATGGGATGCCTGATTGAGTCGCTAGATGGGCTGCACCATCGAATTGGGCAAGTGGTTTGAGTGGCTCGCTCGAGGTTGATGCTGATTTATCATCATTAGGTTTAGTGTTTTTATCAGAGGTATTTAGCTCGGTAATACGCTCCTGAATAGATGTATAATCAGATGCTTGGAGTGTGTTAGCAATCCCAGCTCTGATAGGGTTTAAATCGACATACATCATGCATGCTAGCAGTGCTTGTTCATCGAGTAAGGCTTGGCTCTTAAAACGACCCTCCCAAAAGGCCCCTTTACATCCATCCTCACGATTGGCCCTACGCGCTATCTCTTCATTGAGGCACCTCATAAACCAAGAGATACTGGATAGACGTTCGTGCCACTCAGCCAATAACCCATCAAGTAGTAAACGCTCCCCCTCGATTAAGGTCTCTCCATTCATAAATTTAGTCGCTACATCATGCCCTTTTGTCACCTTACACCATCGACTAATAACCTGACGGTTACTCAATGACTTGGCTTTGTCGGTATCGATTTTAAGGACTAAATGATAGTGATTATTCATCACCGCATAGGCACAAACATCAATACAAAAAATAGCAGATAGAGCCTTAACTTTATCGACAATCCAGCCGCGTCTATGCTCATAGCTTTTACCTGTGAGTTCATCCTCTCCGCACAAAAAAGCCCTTCTAACACAACGATTTATTATGTGGTAAAACGGAGTCGATTCTGCATCGATAAGAATTCTTCGAGCTGAAGTCATCATCGTTATCCTGAACAAAACTAAGTTGAGGTAACTTAAAGGTTAGTAGAGGATGTGCTAAAGCACAAAAGATATGGCTGTCCCGTCTTTTTCTGCTCTTAAACAAATAAAAGTGATGATTTCAATTTTATTTGTTCAGGATTTGTTATCTGCCGATATTTAGATCTAGACGCTATTTATTATAAATATAAAAAGGCAGGAAAAGTACAAAGCCGAAAGCAGCTAAATTTCCTCCAATTGCTGATATAAAACCTAGATAAAAATAGCGACCAAATGCTCGCTTGATCGCTAGGTGCCATGCCTTAAATTCGGCTTGAGTGACATGGTGTCCGTAACGAAAAAGTAAATAAGAAAACCAAATATATACTGAATATGCAGCAAATACCCAAGACATGTTTGCATTTACACCAAAAGAAACCCTGAATTTAAGCCGATCAGGTACTCCGCTGGTTATATTGTCCATGATTAGTTGTTTCTTTTTCCTTAATTTTATTGTTAGAAACATATTTAATGGAAACAATAATATTAATCCAGTAACCGTGATCATAATCACGATATCCTCGGCGCTAGTTATATTCATATATCCCCTTCATCAAATACAATACTCTCAGCCCCTCTACCCATATAATCAGATACATCGCCACCAAAAGCCCCCCACGTAAGAGTACCTGCACTAACCAGTAAAATAGATAAGCCTCCAGTAACTGGGGCTGCCATTAGTGCGATACCGAGTGCATATCCTATATAAATATTAAGTCCTCCAGATACTGCATTTCTAACTACAGACCGCCCGCAGGCTTCATTAATAGCTCCATTCATGTCACAAGTTTGATAGATATCAGCCGCATTGCCGTATACACCTAAACCAGTGATCATCCAACCACCGGCTTTGATCTGCTTACTGAACGACATCGCTTGCTTGTAAAGCCGCGTCATGTCGATACCGCCTACTGCTTTGGCGAAGTCTTTTGAGCGATAGATTTGTCTTTTATTGATGTTTAGCAGATGGCCAATGTTTTTCGCTTGCAAGCCTTTGATGTATCCGGGCTTACCCATCTGTCCCAATAATGATTTCATCTCAGTGCGAAATGCACGTTCTCGCTTTCGCCAAGCTTTATAATCAGAATTGGAGTAGAGGGCTTGTCCCTTTAAGCCTTCAGTTTTTGAAGAGATGTAATTGGAGTAATCCGCAAACGCTTTCATTTTCTGGCTGATATGGCCACCTTGAGTGCCTGCACCGGCTATCACGGCCCCTGTGCTGGATATCATGGCGTTGAGGCTAATGTCTGTGGTTTCACCTGTGTCGGCATTGACTTGCAGGCTGCCCATGCCGCCTTCAGCTGCAGTCGCCAATACTTCGGTAACTACATCATGGTTATCAGCAAACCATTGTCGCTCATCTGCGCTCAGTGTTAGATATTGAGTCATTAGATCTTCCGCTTGCGTGATAGCGTTGCCTTCTTCCTCATGCTTTGTTTTCCAGGGTGATACCACTAATGGCATCCCTTCATGAATTTGACTGAAGCTCTTCTTCAGTTGAGGGTTGCTATACATTATATGGTCAATAATCGTTTTATCACGGCTGCCATAAACTTCATCAGCAAATTCGTATAAGTCCATTTTCTTATCTGAGAAAAACAGGTATACATCATCGATATCTAACGCAGCTTCTACCTGACCTAAGTTAAGTACCGCTACATCTTTCAGTACCGATTGCTTAGTGATGCCGATAACGCCTGGTGCTAGCTGTGGTGTCGAAGATTGGTAGTAGATATTGTCTGCTCGGCTCACCGCTTGCGGGGCTTGGGACGGCTGACCTTTTTGCTCTTCAGTTCTGGCGAGTAGCGCTTGCTGGTTGGCAGCTAAAATAGCTCCAAGGTCAAGGGTGACAGCATTAGTGTTTAGCCAAGCTGCATCGATGCCTTGGAACGTCTCAGCGGTTAACTTTTGCTTGCTGTAGTAAATATGCTGAGGGGCGGCGAGTTGGCCATTGATTTTCCAGGGCAGAAAGATACATCCTCTTAATGCAGGTATGTTTACCTCATCGGATAATGCGTTCGCTGTCGAGTGAGTGATATTAAAATATCCTTTGGCACCCTCGACGATAGCGTATTCGTGTACCAGTTGGCCTTGCTTGAAATGATAGAAGTACCCTTGAGTCGGGTAGCCCAGTCTTTCGCTCACCTGCACCGTAAGCTGCACCGGCACAAAGGACTCATAGACCTGTTGAGAGCCTAAGGGCACCATCTTTACCGGTTTAACGGATAACTGGCTGCTCTTGCCTGTGGTCAGCATGTGGAGAAGTTGTTTAGGCTCTTCAAACTTACCTAGCGCAGTGAGCAGAGAATGCTTGCCTAGCGGTTTGACCGTAGACAATGTCAGGCTAGGTTCATTCTTGGTTTTAGCCAGCATGAAATAGCCATAGTTCAAAGTGTCTAAATATTGAGGAGTACAGGCTATCTCTACATTGTACTGGCAGGAGATAGGGAGCACTTGCTCCTTCACTGTAGAAGTATCGGGCGTGTAATCTAATTGCGGTGAAGGTGATAGCGACTCACCGGGCGAACGCTCAAATGCAATACTACTTCCGGCGGCATTAAAACGTTGGGTGATGGCGGTAACAGCACAACTTGGAAAAGCCGAGCTTGCACTCACCGATGTTATCCAATCCCCTTGGGATAAGGTAAATAATGGACTTCTGGGGCTGTCACTCAATACAACTGATTCGCCAGATTCAAGCTGACTTTCAATTTGGCTTAAAGAACTACCAGTAGGCAACATCTCCTTCCAATCATCATCGCTTATCCAGGAAGTATCCGATTCGATGCAACTTGCATCAGTTAACATCAGTGTATTGATATCAACTATTTTAGTTGAGCGCATATATTCATCCATTGAATGTATGGGGGTTAACCCAAAAGTGTTCCATTACTTATTTGCTAGATTGAGTCGTAACTTTCGATAAACGAGGATAATACCACCTATCTAGCTGGTATTAAACGCTGAGCTTGCAACATTATGTAGCCACTATATTCTTGCTGGTTTTAATTTTTCGAGAAAACAAGAATACCCTTTATACCGCTAAAATAGTTATTTAGCCTTTCATAAAAAGGGGTAAACCTCTTCGATCAGCTAAATAATCACAGCTTTTTTACGGGAAAATGTTTCCACAAGGTATATGTGAGCCAGAAGGGTTGAGTAACTATGGAAGCCTAGCTAATCAGGCTTCAAAATACAGTTTAATTAATAATAAAGCTGCAATCGAAGAGAAACCTTACTTGTGAATAACCCTGTGTAGATGGGCTGCGAGCTTCCATAGATGGACTCTTTTGAAATCAAGAGCCAGCGTCTCGCAGAAGTATCTGCACATAAGGTCGTTCTTAGGCATCCTGCCTTCACGACATTGGTATATCCCTATACTGCACCGCCGCAGGTTATAAGTGACATTGAAGGTACGACCTTCAAACACACTACCCAACATACAAGACTGGATTCCGGCCCAAAAGAGCTACCGGAATAACGGTTATACAAACAACAAGAAAATGTAATCAGCCTTCATTCGAAGGCTAGCTAACCTTGGGGCAGTGGTGAGTTACAAATTCGGGCATCGAATTATCAATAAACCTAAACTGAAGAGATAGGTTGCTTGTGAAAACCTCAGTGCAGATACGGCTGAGAGCTTACAAAACAGGGATGTTTTGGTAGAGCCCACACGGATGTGTTCACGGCGTCTCGCAGAAGTAGCTGCATAAAAGCCCGCTGCAAGCGATAAGTAGCTATGAAGGTACAACCTTCAAACACACTACCCAACATACAAGACTGGATTCCGGCCCCAAATAGCTACCGGAATGACGGTTATACTAACAACAAGAAAATGCAATAAGCCTGCATTCGAAGGCTAGCTAACTTTGGGCAAAAGCAATTCACCACGGAGTACACAGAGGACACGAAGAAGAGCATAAAGAGCTAAATCGAAGAGATAAAATAACTCAGTGTAATGCGGCTGCGAGCTTCCAAAACATGGCCAAAAATGTTCCCTACATTTTCTGGCATTCCCCACATCCATGTGGGTCAGATGTTTTGGTAGAGCCCACAGGGCCAATTTTGTTCCATACAAAATTTGGCATTTCCTCCATCCCTGGAGGTCAGAAGTGCTTGCGGCGTTTCGCAGAAGTGTCTACATAACCCCCGCTGGGAAGCGTTAGATCACAATGAAGGTACAAGCTTCAATAACATATCTCAAAGTCATCTCTTCGTTTGAGATTTTTTGGCTTGTGATTACCAGTGATCAAACTCATAACTGGATATTTCTGAGTTACAATCGCAAATCTACTCGCTGTATTATTGTGAGTATCTAAAACGAACAATTAAATAATTGACTACAAAATATCGATGTAGAATCAGTCAAATTAAGAAATAATCTAAATCTATCGTAAATCATTTTTGATGAGCACTTGCTCAATTTCAGATAGCTCTTTTCGTGTCACTGGGTATTTCCAAGGGTAGCAATTTGTCATACGGATAGTCGCTCTCATTAATGGGTGATCCAATGTCAGCGGTACATTAACGTTTACCTTAGCTTCATTTATATGAGTCTCATGCGGGTGGTTAAGGATTTGAGGGGAGCCTATATTTACGGCCCAATGTAGCAGCATAAACTCTTCAATCAGAGCTTCTTTTTCTTCCTCTTCACAAAGTAATTCTTCTGAACCTACGGCCTCTCGTAACGCATCTTGAAACTGAAACCTAATTTCTGTAGACACTAAAGATAATTTAGCTAGCCATTTATCAGAGGCTTTGGCTAGCAAATCTCTACTACTTATCATCGTAAGTAGCTGATAAGAAAAAGAATAAATATACATTGATTCTTGTGACACAAGATTAATTGCCACGATCTTCGCTGGAAGTGAATAGGGTAGAGCAAGAATGAATCGAATAACATTGGATGCTTGACTATCAAGACGTACAGACAGGGCAACCAATACATCTTCTTTAGATTGGATGTGCTTATAAACTGAGCCCATTGATAAACCAGCTTTTTTAGCAATCGCCGACATCTTAAAATCGATCAACGAAGTATCGAGAATACATTGTGCAGCAGCATCTAATATTAGCTTCTCTTGTTCAGCGATAGTGTGTTTAGGGGCTGGCATAGTGAACCTTCATTCGAATAATATTCGGGTGAATGCTAATAAATCTCCCTACCTGAGTCAATCTTTATGGATAAGCTGCTATGAATACGAAAAGGTTGTCAATGAATATAATTTCAACACAAGTATGCTGTCTTAAAGTGATTGATATTTAAAGAGTAAAGTTACCTTCCTGCTCTCACCATTGCTTGAAACTTAAACCTTTCAGTTTGACAAAAAATTCCAACAATCCATAATCCGAATACTATTCGAATGTCATTCGAATGCGATTATTTAAACTTTTGTGGTGATTATATGAAAAAGAAAAGGTCTTCATTCGTAGGTTGGCTATGGGTGCTATCAAGCTTAGCCTTGATTATAGGTGGTTTAGGGTATTACAAATACAATCAAATAAAAGTCGCAATAGATATAGCGTCCTCCTTCCCTGAGCACTACGAAGTCGTCGATGCCACCTACGTAAAAGTTTCGGAGCATACACCGACTGTCAGCGTACTTGGCAGTGCGGCATCGCCACTGCAATCTAATTTATCACTGGAGCTGTCGGGGAAAGTTGCCTCTGTTGGTTTCCAAGCTGGTGGAAAGGCTAATGGAGGAGATCTATTATTTCAGGTCGATATTTCTGAAGAACGCGCGAGAATAAAATCGGCACAAGCACGCAAAAAACATGCTCAATCAGTACTTCAACGTTATCTAACTTTGCTAGAAAAAAAATCGATTAGCCAAGAGCAATATGATCAAGCTTACGCTGACCTTATCGTGATTCAATCTGAAATTGAGGTACTACAAGTCACAATCAAACAAAAGACCGTTATTGCGCCATTTGATGGGGTAATAGGACTTCATGATATCAAGTTAGGCGACTATGTCTCTGCTAACCAAGTACTTTCAACGTTTATTGGAGACAGTGACAAAGTCTGGGTAGATTTTAGCGTTCCACAATTCTACCCAGAGCTCGACATAAGCTCTCAGATACGAGCAAGAAACATTGATTCTCTTGGTACATCGCCTTTCCAGCAGGCAACAGTCATAGCAAAAGACACACAAATATCGGAGACAACTCGTAGCCTGAGATATCGCGCAGAGATTAGCCGAACCCTCGCCCCCTACACACCAAACATGCCATTGGAAGTGCTCATTCCGATAAGTGAAAACAAGACGGTATATCAAGTCCCTGTTATTTCTGTTAATCAGGATCTTTATGGCTCATATGTCATGAAGCTAATCGCACTCGACAATGAGCCCGGAGCTTACCGGGCAAAACGCGTTCCCGTACAGGTTATCTCAGAGATTAATGGATCGAAACTAATCACTGAAGGCGTACATGAAGGTGAAAAAATTGCGGCGGCTGGCGCATTCAAACTTTATGAAGGCTTGTTGGTTCGCTCAAGGGAAGGAGCTTTACCACAAGAGCCGCCACTCGTTGCAGCTATTGTTGGAGAATAACAGTGGATATCTTTGTTAAAAAGCCAGTTATAGCAATCGTCATTTCTTTGATCATTATCATTGCCGGTTTGATGGCATCACAACGACTATCGATTTCGCAGTTCCCCCAGATCGAAAGTTCGTCTCTTATCATCACCACTGAGTATGTTGGTGTCTCTGCTGATGTCGTAAAAGGTTTCGTTACAGAACCAATCGAAAGAGTTGCAATGAGTGTTCCGGGCGTCGACTACGTCGATTCATCAACAACAGCAGGACTGAGTAAGGTAACGGTATGGCTCAAGCTCAACGAAAATAGCACCAATGCGCTTGCTGAACTTAACTCACGGCTCAGCCAGATCTCTTATGAACTGCCAGATGGCGTGCAAGACCCAAGCGTTTCTGTTACCCGTGTCGACAGGCCAGGAGCCACTTTTTATCTGAATGTTTCTAGCACTACAATGGACAGAGCAGAGCTCACCGACTTTTTAGAACGCGACGTAACACCTTGGTTTGCGTCTGTGCCTGGCGTTCAAAGTGCGGATGTACTTGGTGGACGCAAGCCGGCTATGCGTGTATGGCTCGATCCTCTGAAAATGGCAAGTTTGAATATTGGTGCCGATCAAGTTCATCAGGCTTTAATCGATAACAATGTTATCGCTTCTTTAGGTCATGTAGAAAGCGCTAGCCAAAACATAAGTATCATGAGTAATGCACTGTACCAAAGTGCCGATGATTTTCGCCAAATGATCGTGAAAAAGAGTGGTGATACTTTTATTTACCTTAGCGATTTCGCTCGTATAGAGCTTGGAGAGGATCGCGGTACCGACTCTGCACGCCTAAATCTTAGTGAGTCGGTTTTTATCGGCATAGTAACGTCACCGGGTTCGAACGAAATTTCAATTGGTGATGCATTATACGAGCAACTTGTGGTCACTAATTCACGCTTACCAGAAGGAACAAGTATCACCATTGGCTATGATGGCACTCAATATATGCGAGACGCACTCAAGGAAATTTTCACCACTCTTGTCGAAACTGTGTTGCTGGTAGGCGTAGTGATTCTGTTGCTAATGGGATCATTTCGAACGGCGTTGGTGCCTTTGGTGACGATTCCTATTTCAATTTTAGGCAGTATCGCAGCGATGCTACTAGCGGGTTTCTCACTTAATTTACTGACCATTTTGGCAATCGTTTTATCTGTAGGACTGGTTGTCGATGATGCGATTGTCGTCGTAGAAAATGTCGCACGTCATATGCGAAATGGTAAAGGCCGAATTGAAGCTGCATTAATAAGCTCAAGAGAGCTGCTGCGCCCTATTTTCTCTATGACAATCACCTTGGCTTTAGTATTTGTCCCCATTGGTTTTGTCGGCGGTTTGTCTGGTGCTCTATTTAAAGAGTTCGCGTTTACGTTAGCCATTGCTGTTCTTGTTTCCGGTATAGTTGCTATTACTTTATCGCCAATCATGAGCGCCTACGTCTCTCAAGAAAAGGGGAAAGAAAGTCGCCTAACGCACAAGGTCAACCTGATATTCGATCGATTGTCAGCGCGTTATGAGAATGGACTATATCGTGTTTTCTCTCATGACCGAGCCCTATTGACTGGAGCATTTGTTCTTTCGCTTTTGATCGTTCCTTTCTATCTATTTTCACAGCAAGAGCTTGCTCCTGTTGAAGACCAAAGTTCGCTATTTGTTATTTCTGAAGCCCCTTCAGGTGGTTCTTTAGACTATAGCAATCAATTTATGCAAAAGGCGGTCAGCTCTATTGAGAAAATGGAAGGCATAGACATGGTATGGCAGACCCTTACTGAGTCAGGCGGTTTCAGTGGCATTAACTTCGTTCCATACGACCAACGCTCATACTCAACCTCAGATGTTGTACAAAATATTTATTTTTCACTCAAAGAAATCACTGGCTTGAGAATTTACCCAACGTCACCGATGCCACTGCCGACGGCTGGGCAATTTGATGTAGAAATGGTCATTCAATCGCAAGATAGTCACAGCGATATGCTTAGGTATTCATATGCACTGCTAGAGGCCGCGCAAAAAAGTGGCAAATTCATGTTTGTTGATACGGACCTGAAGCTAGATATGCCTCATGCACGACTTGAGTTTGACAGTACAAAAATGATGGACTTGGGGTTAACAACCAAAGCGGTAACAGACCAAATATCATTGATGGTGTCAGAGCAAGACGTGACACGTTTTGATAGTGATGGTAGAGCCTATCGTGTGATCCCCATGATTGAGGAGCAACAGCTAAATAGCAGTGAAACATTACTCACCCTACAAATAAAAACACCGAATGGCGATTTTGTACCCTTAAGTAGTATCGCAAACTTAGAGCAAACCGCTAGCGTACGCAGCGCGAACCGATTTAATCAACTCAACTCGTTTCGTGTTTTAGGTGGATTGGTGCCAGGGACAACACCTGATCAAGCGCTGAGTATTCTGGAACAAAAGGCAGAGGAGATATTACCGCCAGGATACCAAGTGAATTATGCGGGCAGCTCTCGTCAACTACGCCAAGAAGGAAACAGTTTATTCTCTGTGCTTGCCATCTCTTTATTCATGGTTTACATGGTTCTAGCTATACAGTTCAACAGCTTTCGTTCGCCATTAGTGGTATTACTCGGATCCGTACCTTTGGCTCTTGCTAGCGGTATGTCGTTTTCGTTTCTTGGTATGACAACGATGAATATCTACGCCCAAATCGGTTTTATTACTCTCGTGGGCTTAGTCGCTAAAAATGGAATACTAATTACAGAGTTTGCGAATGAGCTTCAACAAAAAGGGTATCGAAAATTGGACGCTGTCGTATATAGCGCAAAGTTAAGGTTACGACCTATTTTGATGACAACAGCTGCGACAGTACTTGGTCACTTTCCTTTAGTTTTAGTGACAGGACCAGGCGCAGAAGCCAGGAATAGTATTGGTATTATTTTGGTAGCAGGCATGTTTATTGGCACAATCTTTACCCTATTTGTGTTACCAGCAGTCTATTTGGCTCTAGCAGAAAATCTCAATAAATCTACAGACGCCTTGTTTGATGAGAGGCAAGCCGTGTTAACTAAGTAAACATTGAAAATGGTGAGTGTAGTAACTCACCATTTCAAGAAACAAAGGGGGCGTATCAAATAAGGTCAAATATTCTTGTAAACCACCAAGTTGTAGATACGGCTGCGAGCTTACAAAACATGGCCAAAAATGTTCCCTACATTTTCTGGCATTCCCCACATCCATGTGGGTCAGATGTTTTGGTAGAGCCCACAGGGCCAATTTTGTTCCATACAAAATTTGGCATTTCCTCCATCCCTGGAGGTCAGAAGTGCTTGCGGCGTTTCGCAGAACTTTCTCAAAACAAGAGTACATCCCCCCGCTGGGAAGCGATAGATTGCAATGAAGGGTCGACCTTCAAATACACTACCCAACAACTGCTGGTCGAAAATGTTCCAGACATCATTCGACATTTCCTCCATCCATGGAGGTCAGATTCCGGCCCAAAAGAGCTACCGGAATGACGGTTATACAAACAACAAGAAAATGTAATCAGCCTTCATTCGAAGGCTAGCTAACCTTGGGCAAAAGCAATTCACCACGAAGCACACAGAGGACACGAAGAAGAACATAAAAAGCTCAATCGAAGAGATAACTTTCTTGTAATCACCCAGTGTAGATACGGCTGAGAGCTTCCAAAACATGGCCAAAAATGTTCCCTACATTTTCTGGCATTCCCCACATCCATGTGGGTCAGATGTTTTGGCAGAGCCCACACGGCCAATTTTGTTCCATACAAAATTTGGCATTTCCTCCATCCATGGAGGTCAGATTCCGGCTCAAAAGCTCTACCGGAATGATGAGAAGGAACAAGCAAAACAAAATGAACTAAACAAAAAATGTAATCAGCCTTCATTCGAAGGCCAAATTACTGTTTACTCAATACCTGCCCCAGATATAGCTGAAGCAGGCCATCGAGTGTTTGAATATCGACGCCAGTGAGTTGTTGGATCTTATCCAGGCGATATCTTAAGGTATTTCTATGGATAAAGAGTTCATTAGCACACTGCTGTAGATCACCAAAGTGTTGCAAATAAGCGGTTAAGGTCTTACTGAGTTGACCATTCTTATCCCCGTTAACGAGCGTCTGATAGGGTGTTGTTAGTTCTTGTCCCCGCCAATCTCCCCTGAGTCCGGAGAGTAATACAAGTAGCGAGAAGTCTTCATAGAGATATTTGCTTTCATTGGGCCTAAGTTGTTGACCTAAGGCTAAGGTTTCTCGTGCTGTTATGTAGGAGCGACTGATATCGGCAGGGACTGGAAAGAAGTGTCCCAGGGCTATTTTTAATCGGATATTCAACTCTTCAGGAATGCGAGTGAGAAGCTGGTCGATACGTTGACTCTCAAGGTGTGGATCCCATTTGTTTCCATCCAAAAACGCGGGTTTTAAGATAACCAATTCAGTCATAGAGGTCATGGCGACTAAGTTACCACGTGAGGGACTTTCTAGCAGGTTGAGCACTTTTTTCAGCAGCGAGTTTGCCGAGGTTTGCTCTTCATCCCCTTGGACTTGAATTACTGCGACGACACGAGGGGCGTCTATTTCGATATTGAGCTGCAGTGCCCAGTCTTTGAGCTGAGGTGAAAACTCAGCGTCTGATTTAATCAGCTGCAGAATAAACTCTTCTTTCTGGCGATATTGCCATTGAGCCTGCTCTATGGAATTGGCTTGCTCGACGATCATCTCGGCGGTCATTTTTAATAACTCGCCATAGTTGTGCAAGGTTTCAGGTTCACCTGTGATGCCGATAACCCCGATGATCTCACCTTTATAATGCAGGGGTAAGTTAATACCGGCTTTTACCCCATGAAGATTGGCGGCGGTAGCCGAATTGATCTCTACTGTACGGTTTTGGCTTATCGCTAACAGCGCCCCTTCATGAGTCGAGCCAATACGATGGGGATCGCCAGAGCCTAAAATCACGCCGCGATTATTCATCACATTGATGTTGTGGCCAATGATCTTCATTGTGCGATCAACAATCTGTTGGGCCAGGCTAGGATCTAGAAAATACACATTGACTGTCTCGAAGGAGTTTTCATTAGCTTAAGGTATTTTGGCTGGGCTAACTATGAGATATGGCAAACTTTTATGGCGACGCTCTTGTTTGTCCAAAGGCAGTGGGGCAAACAAGAGCTGGGGATTTTATGGCTCGATGGTATAAATAACGCTATTCAGAATAGTGATTTATTTGCCAGCTAGATGTTGTTCCAGGTTTAGCGACTAATACACTGAGAGTGTCATTCGACTCTTGTGTGATAACGGCCTGTAGCAGGTAGTTACTGGTGTTGCTGTAATCCGGGCTTGTGCCAGAGGGAATAGCGAAGACATTAACTTCAGCCAGATTTTGATCATATTTAATAGGCGCAGACACTTGGTTAAAGGCCAAGTTGAGGGCAATAGCGGTTTGTGCATCAGCATTATAGATATCGATACTGCGGGGCTCTAAGGCGTTAGCGTGAAACAAGCGATAGCTGGCTTGCTCACCTTCGAGCTTGTTGATGCGGATAAGTGACACGGCTTGAGTCGTAGGTTTCTCACCTGTAGCAAGTAGGAACAGGTCTTGTTGAGTATTGCTATAACTCATGGTGCTTGTGCTGAGCAAAGACTGATTATTGAGTGCGTCTTTTACTGTGAAGCTTAGATTGGCTTGAGGTAAACCAGTCCAACCGAATTTAGATGTTCTTTGTTGCTCTAAATAATCGATATTTGAGGCTATTTCAACTTCATCTATGCCGATATGCTCATAGAAGAGATCGACTTTAGTGGCTAATTGAGTATTAGGAATAAGGTTAATGAAGTCAGCATTGAATTGATACGTGCTGCTGTTGCCTGAATTTCCATTCGTCTCTGCTGTGGAGTTTGCGCCGCCACCGCTACATGCCGTGAGCACACTGATTGATAATAGGGTGAATAACCGAGGTAAGTGAAATTGTGCCAGGCGAGAAGATACTACTGATGCCATAAACTTAAGTTCCGTCTAAACTAATCCATATGCAGTAATTTTATATGTGTTACAGGTATTACATCAAGGTATATATCTTGTTGAATCTAACATTTATGGTATTTACCGATGTAATCAATATTATGGGTCTTCTGAATCTCGAGTTAAGACTGAGATTTCTTAGCAAGTTTATTTTGGTACATGTATTCGTCGGCAATTTTTAACAATGATTCGAGATCGGTTTCTTCACCAGGTTTGAGCACGGCATAACCGAATGAGTATTCTATCTCAGTTTTTAAGGAGCAAGCCGATAAATGCTCAGCCATTCTGTGATTGAACAGTTCGACACAGTGCTCGTTTTCAGCATGAATCAATACCAGAAACTCATCGCCGCCCCACCTGGCGACTAAGTCACAGCTTCGACTGTTCACTTTCAGTGTTTTTGCGAAGACTTTTAAGATGTCATCTCCAATTTCATGGCCAAAAATGTCATTGGCTTCTTTAAAATGATCCAGGTCGAAATAAAGCAAAATAAGTTGCCGGTTGAGTCTCTGGGCTAAGTCTTGAGTGCTGAGAAGCAGGTCTTCGAAGCCACGTCGATTATAGATTTGTGTTAATGGGTCGGTATAGCTGAGTGTCAGCAGTTGATTCTCTTTATACAGATGACGAAGGTCACTATCGATCACCTCTTTAATGACTCCAAGCGCATTGATATAGGTTTCAGGGTAATCGGTGGCCTTAGTGTCTAACACACACAGGGTGCCGAAAATGCTGCCATCGGGCCAGGAGATAGGTAAGCCTAAGTAAGAGACATAGTTATCTTCGGTGTATTCTGGGTTATTGCTCCATTGGGGATCGAGCTTGGCGTCTTTAACATAGAGCTCGATCGAGTTTTTGACTACGTGATGACAATAGATATTAGTGTCTAAATCGACACTGCCTGGTTGATAATGTGTCTCTGGTTTTTGTGACGCTATGATGACTTCGATGCCCTTGAGATTAGCTTGATTGATGAAAGTAGCCGGAGCATGGAACATGTCGGCGACAGTGTTTACCAGCCGCTGCCATCTTTGCCAGTCGATCTCCTCTATCTCTAGCTCTAAAATAGATGAGTAAGGGTAAGGAGCACGTGTTGGACTTAGCATGTCACTCACAAATTGACCTCAGATCTTGTGTTATTAAAATTAAGTTTAGCTAAGGCCTAGAGGTTTTGTTGGGTGAGTGGATGTTTATTACTCATTTAAGATAATAGTATGAGGGGCCTAGTCTGTGGAGTGATTCGTTTCAAGTTAAGCATTTAGCTCAACCCTGAACTGTTAATATATCTTTCACCTTGTTTCTGAGTCTTGGAATGACCTCTGCCTCAAACTCTGGATGGCGTTTAAGCCAGATATTATTCCTCGGGCTTGGATGAGGCAGGGCGATGCTTGCTGGCCAATACTCCTGCCAGTTCATCACAGCCTGAGTCACTGACAGCTTATTTTTTCCTTGTTTACTATTCAGGTGATAGTCGATGGCATATTGGCCTAGAATGATAGTCAGCTCGATATGGGCTAACTCTTCAAACAAGGTTTGACGCCAGATCGGCGCACATAATGGCATGGGCGGTTTGTCGCCGGATTTTTTACCATTTCTGATTATGGTGCCGGGAAAACAAAATCCCATAGGTACTATGGCAAACAGGTTTGCATCGTAAAACTGTTCCTCTGTTACACCTAACCAGTCTCTGAGTCGTTTACCACTGGGGTCGTGAAAGGGCGCTCCTTTCTCGTGGGCTTTTATGCCTGGTGCTTGGCCAGCAATTAATATTTTGGCATTTTGCGAGATTTGGATGATAGGCTTTGCAGGCAAAGGCAGCTCAGCCTGACATAAGTTACAGGCTGAGATTTTTGCTTTGAGCTGCAGGAACTTATCAGATGGTTTCATTCATTATATGAGGTCATTGTTTATCGAATCATTATGACTCATCTATTGCGTGAATACTTGCAAGGTTTGTAAGCCAGTTTTTCGAGCTAGAGACAGTGACGCTAATGTCGATGTGAGACAGTTTTAAAAAATAAAAATGCCAGCGACTAATAAGATAGCAGCTGGCATTTATGTTTTAGCTAGGCCCTAGGCCCTAGGCCCTCGGAACTTCTTACAACCTATAGCTCATACTCAACATGATTAAGTGGGCTGTGGTAGGTCATAGAGTTGGCTGTTTGAGCTTCATCTATAATCTACCCGAGTTTTTACAACCTATAACTCATACTCAACATTATGAGGTGGGCTGTGGTAGGTCATAGAGTTGGCTGTTTGAGCTTCATCTATAATTTACCCGAGTTTTTACAACCTATAACTCATACTCAACATTATGAGGTGGGCTGTGGTAGGTCATAGAGTTGGCTGTTTGAGCTTCATCTATAATCTACCCGAGTTTTTACAACCTATAACTCATACTCAACATTATGAGGTGGGCTGTGGTAGGTCATAGAGTTGGCTGTTTGAGCTTCATCTATAATTTACCCGAGTTTTTACAACCTATAACTCATACTCAACATTATGAGGTGGGCAGTGTAATCGTGGCTGTTTGAACCAAAACTCACTACATTCCAGATACCGTCAGGTGCTATCTCATTGCCAGCATCATTATCTTGGTATTTCTCCATCTTATAATCTAAGCGAAGCGCCATTTTTTCGGTGGCTTGATACTGACCATAGATGTTGATGTTATGGGACTTGGCATAGTAGTCGCCGTAATCTCCGGTGACACCTTGGGTGACCTGAGTATTACTGTCTGAATTTGAATAAGTGTAATCTACGCCTAAACGTAACTTTTTCTCCATCAGGTTGTTATAACTCCAGCCTGCACCGATCACATCGACCTGATCTTCAACCACACCAAACCAGTTTGGCGTGCTGAAGTTAGTGCTACCTGATTGATCTGATTCTATGTTCTGACGGTTATAAAATGCCGTCAATGTCATATCATCGTTGATCAGGTAACTTGCACTGACATCATAACTAAGATCTCTAGATTCAGTTAAACCAATCTGGGTGTCGTTATAGTCATCCAGTGCGTATCGCGTACCTAAGTCGATAGTCAACGCCTCGGTAGGGCTGTGAGTGATACGAGCCTCAACCATGGTGCGTTTGCGATCTGCTAGGTTGTACTTACGTAGCAGGTCGTTAGACTCGTTTGAAGTCCACTCTGATGCTTGGTATTCAGAACCGTCACGCTCGCCATAGCTACCCTTGATCCACATATCCCAGTTTTCGAACTTACTCAGACGGAACTTGCTCCAGAGTGTGTGTTCGTTGGTGGTTTCTCTATCTTGATAGCTGCGGTCATCCTGGCGGTAATCATAACCCGCTTCGAGTCGCATACCGCGAGTGATGCGATAGTTGGCACTTAATTTAGCCCTTTGTGTGGTGATGTCATAGGGCGTGTTATAGGCAGCTTGCCCTGTTGTTGAGTCTATGCTTATCTGCGTCCATTCTTCAACGTTAGTCTTGTTGTCACGATCGCTATAATCATAGCTTGCCTTAATACTCACGCTGCGATTTAAGCGAGAGACTAGCTTCAAGTTCACACCTGTCATGTCGACGCGACCATCGAGGGATTCTGCTGGCATCTGGTAACCGTACCCAGAGGTGACAAACGCTTGATCTTGGGTCATTTGTCCGTAATGAACGCGGCCACTCAAGATAGTCTTATCGGCAGTGACTCGGCCCATCAATGAAACCGTATGAGCTTCATTGTCAGGATCTAATGCCATGGTGCCTTGAGTTTGCGCGCCGAACGTTGGGTTAAAGGCGTTATCAAACGTTAGCTGACTATACTGGTTTTTAAAGCTCGAACCTGAGTAGTTAAGTGCTGTGAACCAGTTGTCACCTTTAAGCTTTATACCTGCTTCTACCGTATCTGTGGTGTAATCGACGGGTTCAGCTAACATCATAGACTGGTTATAGAAACTACCAGAAGCTTGCTTAAGTCCGGTCTTATTTTCACGTTGATAATTTAGATAAGTGGTCCATAGCTCCTCACCCGGCTCAGCATCAAACGTATAGTCGAAACCAAGTCCGGCTCGTTTACGCTTAAGTGATAACTCCATAGGGTTCAGGCTGCTGTATAGCTGAGTCATATCTTGACTCGAACCTGCCGTCTGCCAGTTATCTGGCAGGGTTAGATGGTCTCCACCAACGCCCTGATAAGGTGACATGGCGCTGTCTGTTTTATAGGTGGCAATCTGACGATAGTTAAGGTTCAGGTTGTACTGACCGGATTTACCGGCATTAATATCTAAACGGCCATTTTCCATGCCGAGGTTATCGGCCTCTATGGTGGCGCGGTAACCTGATTCGCTAACATATTTCAGATCTGCATCTAGCTTAGCCGCTAACTCGTTTTCGGCTGCGAAGGCGTTGGCAGAGCGAATATCATCGCTATTGTTATAGCCCATGCCGACACCGACAGTGCCGTTAACGCCAGTTTCGACAACGCAGCGTTTACACGCCCACTTGTCGAACTTAACCTTGTCGGTATTCGCATCTTGAATACCATAGCCGCCAGCTGCCATTGCCGTGCTGACAAAGCCAGCATTAGCAAGTAGGGCGAGGGTGACTAAATTTAATTTGAATTTCATCTTCTCGACTCCGTTTAGCGCTGAAATAGCTTGCCAGATGGGTGGTTAGAACCATGGATCTGGCTATGGCAGTTCAAACAGCTGCGACCACCAGTGAATGCATTGCCACCTACGGTTGAGCCTTGATCTGTGTTGCCCATGTAGGCACTACTGGAATGACCGTCACTGGCATGACATTGCTGACAAAGCTGAGGAGCACGAGTCTTCAGCATCCCTTCGTTCACCGAACCGTGTGGATTGTGACAAGCGACACAATCTTCAGTTACGGGTGCATGCTCCCACAGTTTTGGGCCGCGCTTCTCGGCGTGACAGGAGTAACATGTCTCGTTAACCGTAGGTTTTACAAGATCTGAGTCGCTCAAAGTGCCATGTGGATTATGACAATCGCTACACACCATTTGGGCCCACTTCATCGGGTGGCTTGAGCGCTTGTTCATGTCAGCTTTTTGCTTGGTGTGACAACTAGTACAGACTTCCATCTCGGTGTTTTTAGACAAAACAGGGTCTTTATCTGTGTGTATGGAGTGACAAGAAGCACAAGCAACGTCGGCATTGTCATGGTGTCCACCATTCCAATCCATACGCTTATCATCTAAGTGACAGCTCATACAGACACTGTTTTGTTTTTCGGCTGACAGAGTCGAGTCTGGACCGAAGGCGATCATTGGCTCGTTACCGCCGCGGTTATGCTTACCAAGAGGGCCGTGACAGGCTTCACATTGAAGACCAGCCATAGGGCTCTTACTTGAATCGATTGAGCCATGGACACCTTTAAACAGATCCATCACTTTTTCAGATTTACGGTGACACATTAAGCAAGAATCGGCGCCTTTAGGGGAGTATTTACCTTCGGCAAACTTCTTATCTAATGTGGCTTCGACTTCATCGGGAGTCATCTTGGCATCCCACTTTGACGCGTGAGCGACAGAAGTCATACCGAGAGACAAGACTGCTGACACTAGCAGTACGGGGAGCACTGACAGTGAAACAGATTTTAGTGTATTAATGATTTTCATATTTGGCTTCCTAATCTGCACAAATTCGCTTGAAAGCAGGGGGAGAGGACTCCCCCTTTCAAACTCTCTATTTATCGTTAAGAGTTGAGCAAATTACATCTTCACCGAAGTGTGATCATTGATGCTTGGGTTGTGACACAAGAAACAGGTTTCAAGTTGGGCTGCATCGTTGGCGGCTTCATAGGAACCGTCGATGATGGCACCTTGACCTTCAGCGTGTGGCTTGAAGCTATCGCTATGACTATGACAAGAGCTACATGTTGCCGCGATAGGTGTGCTGTATTTGCCTGATGAGGTTGCTAACGCACCTTTCACCTTGAAAGCATCAAGGTTGAAGTCGTTATGACACTGACTACAGGTCATGCCTGAAATAATGCCGTAATCACCAGAACTATGTACTGAGTGAAGTTTCATCTCGAGTGCACCTTTGTTGCCGCCACTCATGTAAGTACCATCTGGAGTGTGACAAGCGACACAGCCATTAACACCAACAATCATCTCACCCGCTTCGTTGATGCGGCCTAGCTGCTCTGTCATCACGAAACCTGCATGGTACTCTTGATGTAGCTCCCACTCGGTGCCATGACAGCTTTCACAAGCTGCAAAGTTAACTGAATCTGTGTGACGTACACTCGGTGCTTCACCAGAAAGTGTGCCGTGGGCAAGCTCTGCTTTCATTGATGTGCTATCAACGCCTTCACCACAGGCAAGCAGATCAGTACCGTCGTTGCATAAGGTCAGGCCGATAAAGCTAAATGCTGTATCAGTATCTGCGCCGACTTCACCGTAAGGAAGGTTAGCGATTGTGGTGACAAATTTACCATCAACAATAGAGGCTGCTTCATCGAGGGTGCCATCTTTAACTAGATTAATAAGCACTTTATGCTCACCATTACCAGGGCTTGGGTTGTAGCCCATTATCGGGAAGTTAGGACCCACGTTAGTGATAGATTCCAGTTGCTCAATATTAGTCAATAATGTTGCAGCATCTATTGCGGCGCCGTCAGCACCAGTAATGGTAATGCTGAGTGTGGTATCGCTACCTGAGTCTGTGGCTATCGCAGTAAGGCTTGCTTCCATACCATATTGGTCGATAAGTGCTTTCTTCTCAACGAAGCCACCCATATGAAGCTCTTCTGTCCAACTTGCGTTATGACAAGCGATACAGTTGCTGTTGTCATTTTGCTGAGAGTGACCTTCACCGGCTTTAAAGTCGATGTTAACGTGACAACTTGTACAGGTTTCCATGGTTGGAACGCGCGTCCAGTTGCCCCATTCACTTAGCTCATTGCTACCTTCTTCAGGTGCAATGTGACAGGTTTGACACTTGTCTTGCAGCAAAGCGTGCGCTTTTTCTGCATCTTTAGTGAATTCACCAGTATCTTTGTCAGCTTTATAGCCTTTGGCTGAGTTGTGTACGTTGTGAACCAGGTGAGTGAAGGCCACTTCTGGCTTACCGCGCCCTTCGGCCCACTCTTGGGTATGACAAGATGCACAGGTTTCTGCTGAAGTGTAGCTGTGATAAATTGCTTCTCCTGCAGCATGGCAAGAAGCACAGGTTTCAGTTGAAACTATGTCTTTGGTATAAAGCGCTTGGTAGCCGTCACCTGAGAAATCTTCTGAAAGCTCGGTACGTGGTACAGAAGTTACGCCATCTTGCAGTGTCGATGCACTGGCGATAACGTTGTATCTTTGAGTTAGCTCTGAATTATAGCCTTCAACCTCAATGGTGAAGCTATAGTTGCCATTCTTGTGGTCGGTAAAGGTTTTCTCAGAACCAATTTTCTGCCACTGAGCGCTGTCACCAGCGCTGGTAGAACCTTGTGGGAGAAGCTGGGCAACGGCTTTAACTTCCAAGTCTTTTAAACCTACAACCGGAAGGTCTTCTTCGTTAGTGGCGAAGACTTCAATGGTTGGCATGCCGTCTTGGTAAGTCACCTTAGTCACATCTAAGTTGAGTACATTAACTACATCGGCAGCTGGACCGCCTGGGTTGCCGTCATCACCATTATTACCGTCACTGCCACCACAACCAGTTAAGGCTAGAGATACAGCACTTGCTGCCAATAGCAGCACAAACTTATTATTTATCACGTTCATCATTTTTTCCCTGCATAGGTTTGACATTGGCTCAAGTGCTTGGTCAGCTAAGCTAACCGATTATCATTTAGATGATTTCATTATTAGTGCTACTTAAGTCGATGCTGGAAATATAATTCCCTAGGGGAAGGCTAACGTAATAGGGGGGTGAAATCTGCAAAGCAGGTGTTAATGTGTGACCAAGATCCGCCTATTTATAAAGTGGTAGTTTAGACAGAGGGGAAACGCTATTCCAGATCAATAAATGAGCGGGTTAGTTGATAACTATTCTCAGTTAAGTTGATGTTATGTATGGTAAGTGTTTAATATTTTCTTTTTTTACTTACGCAGATAAAATAAAGGGAGGCTAAGCCTCCCTTTGGGTATAAATAATGATGGTTTAACGGCTAGAGAGCGAGTGCTAATTCATCATATTTAGTTAGTGCTTGCCGCTGATTAGTTACCGTGAAGTTCCATTAACTTCTCTGGAGAGTGACAAGTTGAACAGGTCTCTTTCGCACGATTTTGAACGTCTTCAGCGCTGATACCATCTAAGATACCGCCGTTTGTTTCGATGTGAGATTTACCAGAATCACTGAGGTATTTCTGGTGGCAGCTCATACATGAACCCGCATCAGAAGAGACCCACATGTCTTCTCCAGTCAACATGTCACCGTAGCGCCATGTACGCTCTGGAGCTCGGCCAAGTTGAATACCGTCATCAGTATGACAGGTCATACAATCGGTTTTTATTACAGTACTCGAACCAACACCTGCATACTTGAGGTAATGTCCTTCAGCTTCATGTGCTTTGTAAGCGAAACTGGTTGGCTTCTTAGCATTAGGGTACTGCTCACTCGCATTACTTTTAGTGGTCTTGTCTGATGTATGACATGTCTGGCAATTCACACCATTGTTGTAGTGATAAATCTCCTGATTGTGGCAACCTGCACACTTAGTTTGGTCGATAATGTCACGACGCGCCATAGGAGCTGTGTCTAAGTCTGCACCTGTGTCACTCCAAATAAAATGGAACGGCTCATCTTTCACTTCAACTTTGCGAACACCTTCAGTTGTACAATCTGTCATTTCCACGACAGGGCGGCCATAACCACCATTGTTGTAACAAATTTTAAGTGCAGACCAAAGCTCAAACGTTTTTCCGCTTGCATCGGCAGGAAGGTCGATACCAGCATAAGTCATCACCCATGCATTAGCTGCAGCGTCATAGATGCCTTCGCTAAGTTTCATACGACGTTTGCTATATGAAGCTTCAGAGTATGAAGGGAAGTCTTTATCGCTGTCCCAAGCCATTACAATACGAGAACCAGTATCGACAAACTCTGCAGCTAATGGCAGGCCATCAGTACCCAGCACTTGAACTGTGGTTGTGAACTTACCATCGCTATCAACACCAATTTCAGAGAATTGTACACTCATCTCTTGGGTTTCATTGTAGGCTTTCATGATATCGCCGTGAGCTTCTTTAGCACTACGTGCATAGCCTTCTTCGATATGACAAGACATACAGTTTTCGTTGCTTGGATCGTGATATGCCTTAGGCATAGTCGTGTGACAGGCAATACAAGCTTGGTTGCTTTGATTGGCTTCGAATAAGTCCGCATTAACTGGCGCATTTTCGCCTGTGACGTGACATGAGGTACAGTCAGCAGCGGGTCCCTGAGGGAACATCACTTTACCGTAATCGTGAACGCCACCACCGTATCCTATAACCTTGTAAGGTGCTGGAATATTGCCATTCTCATCAGCATCAGGTGAGTCAGGGCTATAAGTTGTTCTGCTATTTCCTTTATGGATAGCGTGGATCATATAGGTGAAGTCGACACTGTTACCACTTTCAGGATCGCCTGAAGTCGCAGTATGACAAGATACACAGTTTTCAAGATTGATTCGACGCCCACCGTGGAACTCTAGGCTATCTGGTTGGTGACAGGTGTAACAGGTTTCGATAGAAACGACTTCACGAGTTTGAATGCCGTCAGTGGTGCCAGTAGATGGCTGCCAATCATAATTTGCATTTGCAGCAAAGCTAGGTAACTCAAGTTCCAATGTGGCACGTTGAGTGTAGTCTGCGTTGTAAATGACTTCAACAGGCGTTGTGACGTTGCCAATATTTTGTTGGAAGGAATAAGTATATGTCCCATCGTTATTATCAACAAAACAGGTTTCGCAATCACTGGCTTTTTCTACATTAGCCTGGAACTGATTCGTTGGGTTAATATCTGATTCACCTTCAGGAACCCAGTCCGGGTTAGGTGATTTTTCAGCATTGATATAGGCTTGCCATTGGTAACCACGGTCGTATTCTGTGGGTACGCCATCTTTGTCGTTCATGGTTTCGGTAACATGTGCAAGCTGAGCGATACCAAAACGCAGATCGTGATCTTTAGTCAGGCCGAGAACGGCAACACCATTATCATTTTCAAGAGTGAAGTCGACGGTGACTATGCCCGCTTCGACAGCAGCATTAGTAAATATCGCATTGACACTCTTAGCCGAGTCTATATTTACGCCAATAGGACCAGGCTTGCCATCTTCACCATCACTACCGTCGCTGCCGCAACCAGCAAGTGCAAGAGAGAGTATCCCAGCACTGAGTACAGCTTTGGCTGCTGCACTTTTTTTTAGATTAAAAGAGTTGAACTTTTTCATCATGATTATTCCCTGCAATAGTTTTAATCATCACTGAGTCACTATTTAAGCGTTTGCTTTATAAGCTTTGCGATATATAAGAGTAATTCTCATTATCAACTTGTTGTTAAACAGCAACTTAGTGTGTGGAATTTATTTCCCTTGGTAAGGCTAACTAAGCAGCGAATTTTTAGCAGTTGTTTTAGCTAGTTTATGTGAACTATGTCTGACTATTTCTTTAGGGGTAGGTGAAAGGGGGGTTTTCAGCCGTTCTTAAGGATCGGATAAGCTAAACACTCGTGGAAGAGGCTAAATATTTATCAGAGGTTTAGTGTGGGTTATTTGATATTTCGTTGCTATTGGGTGGTGTTCTTAGCCTGAGATGTCAGGTATCTAAATAGTGAATGTTAGAGTATTACTTTTTAGATATAAAAAGCAGGAAGGTTTACTTCCTGCTTCAGATTGCTCAATTAAACTATTTTCGTAGCTCGTAGCTCGTAGCTCGTAGCTCGTAGCTCGTAGCTAAATGTATCTAATACTGAGTTGGATGAACCGCATCGACGCCATTAGTTTTACCTTCGGCGTGACAAGTTGCGCAGCTTTCACTGCCAGGCACATAACTCCCTCTGGTGTCGTTAGCTGCGCCGCCATTAGCCCGTATATGCGCCACTAAAGAGTCTTTTACGCCGTGACAACTGACACAGGTTGCCGCGATAGGTGAGAATTCAACAGCTCCAAGTACTGAGTCCGTTGAAGGTGTCGCGACCATAGCGCTCAAGCCATCCATCTTTAGCTGGCCCTTATCATGACAGACTGCACAGTTGCCATAATGCTCAGGGAAGGTCACAGGATCTTGAGTCGATCGCTTGCTGGCATGGTGTGCATGAATGCGGACTTTAAAGTCGATATGATCGATAATCGATTTCGAGTCAGCGCCTGAACGAGTGGGGTTATGACACATCTGACACTCACCCTCGAAGTTGCTGTAACTGCCGCTGTGTTTGAAGCCGATGCCAAACTTACCGATAAACTTCTCATCATGGCAATTGGCACAGGTGTCGTTACTGACAACCACTCTTTTGGCCATCACGCTAGTATCACCATTGAGATTGAACGCGACAAGCTCACCGGTGATCACTGCTGGGTTTATAGACTCATGGGTTCCTGTGCCGCAATTTACCCCCATTAGACTGTCTCTATCGACGCACATCTTAGTAGAGACAACACCAGTGGCTGCTTGGCTTTCATCAGGCGTTAACGAGGTTGCACTTGTATATCGATATACCCCATTACTGACCGATGTCGGAGTCATTGAGCGTAAGTCTATTTTTTGTGTTCCTGAGCCAAAGTCTATGTCATTACCAAAGCCAAAATAGAGATTGCTCAATGAGATACGGGCATCGGCATCGGGACTCATTACGGTGGTCGTTAGTGAGCTATCTTTGAATTCTACATCGAAGCTAATCATATCCGTTGCTATCGACACTGACCCTGGCACTAAGCTAGCCGAGTAGCTGTTTTTGGCATTATCTTTTGCTATCGCATCGGTCATATGATGGCCTGCACCTTCCTGGCCTTGCTCGGCATGACAGGTGCTACAAGCATAGTCGGGTTGATACTTATCATGCATTTCAGATTTTATTACTGCGGGATCGCTTGAATCGGAATGACATGAACCACAAGCGAGTGCTCTGTGATGTTTAAAGTTTGCAGCATCGGCTGGCGCCGTTTCGCCTTCGATATGGCAAGTGCGGCAATCGTATATATCGGCAGGGAAGGTGACATCTTGGTAGTCATGGACACTACCGCCATAGCCCACCATAAAATACTCGGACTTGTGGATCTTATGAATCATGTAGCCCATATCGATAGGGGCCCCGTTTCTGGATCGCCCGCGTAGCTGGTATGGCACATTTGACAATTTTCGATGGCGTAACGTTTTGAACCATGCATGATGAGCTTTGGTGCCCAGGCGTGACCATAATTATCACTGTGACAGCGCAAACAGGAGTCTTCTAAAAACTCGACCGTGCGCGTGTCCTCTGCACTGACCATCTCACCCGATGAAGGTAAAAAGTCATAATGGGTATTAACCAGCTTCTTGATGTCGCCATCGGCGCGCATCTCCATGGTGACCCTATGAGTTAGGCTAGTATCAAACGTCAGGTCTAAATCACCTACAGATTCAACTGCACTGAGGTTGAGCTGGAAGGTATAGGTATATTCACCCGCAGAAATCTTCTCGACACACTCTTGTTTACAACTTCCCTCAAGAGATGGCTGGATCTGAGGCCCTGCCATCTCTTCATATCCGGCGGGAATATTCTCGGAAACCGGTTCGACCATATTATTGATATAGTTGATCCACTGGGGTGTTTTATAACCTTTGCCGCTTTGAGGAAGCAGCTTGGCTATCCCCATGCCTAATGTGTCGACGCCTTCATAGGTATCAAAGTCTGTGATGGCGACACCATTGGCATTTTCAACACTGAAGCTGACTGTCACTACACCATCCACAATGTCGACTGCACTAATGTTAGTGACTAGCTCATTGGCTTGGCTAACTGAGAAGCCGACTTCTCCGTCTTGTCCATCTTCACCGTCTTTACCATCACTTCCACAGCCTAGTAGTAGGGCAGAGCAGGTCAGTGCGATAACGCTTAGCTTCGAACCTTTTCTTTTGATATCCATAAGTTGCGTTCCATTATCTATACATCATCTCGGGTTGAGGCACTCACTCTTTTATCTGACAGAGTTTATTGAGTGCCTCACTCTTTGTATTCATTCTGTATTGCTACTTTATTGGATGGACTGTCAGTACGTCCGCTGTAGCCCCTTGTCCATGACAGGTTGCACAGCTCTCTGTACCAGAAGTTGCATCTTCCTCGGTCCCCATAAATACAGCGCCTTGCTGAGTCATATGATTTGCGGCATTTGTACTGGAGTGACAGTCGCTACATATTGCAGCGGTAGCACTGGTGAATGTGCCATTGTCAATTGAAAGGGGTTGTACAGCGTTACTCAGCGGCAGTGCTGCAGTTAGGGTTCCTGTATCGTTACTGGTATGGCATTGAGCACAATCACCTATTTGACCTGGATAATTAAGATCTTCAAAACCTTCACGTTGTGAGCTATGTAAACCGTGAATAAGATGCTTAAAGTCTGCGGTTGCAATCGAGGGATTAACAGCACTGGCATCAGCCATCATATTATTGTTATGACATAACTGACATTGTTGCTCCAGGTCGTTACGAGAACCATGAAAATTGAGGGCTTGATCGCCATGACAGCTTCCGCAGGTAGTATTAGTGACAACAATTCGTCTGCCTTCATCCGATATAGAAGCGATTGAGAAGAATTGATGGCTGGATTTTATATTAACGCTTGAAAATTGTTCATTGGCGCAATCACCAAGCATTCCTTCTGAGCTACAAAGTTTACCTTGAATAGCTAAGGTTCCGTGGTCTGATTCGCTTCCCGATGGAACTGTTAGGTCAGTAATGTCATAAGTGTAGATACCTGCACTGCCTGACTTTGGCGGTATTTCTTGTAACTTGATTGATTTTGCCGAACGAGTGGCATAATCAAAGCTTGTTCCCCAGTTAGCTACTACGCGTAAATCAGCCACAAAGTTAAGTTTATCAGCGCTATCTGTGTAAACCTCCCCAGTGACAGGGTTAGAGAGTCTTAGTGAAAAAGTGACAGTCGTGCCTGAGAGGCTAGCAACGGTTATTTGGGCATTAAATTGTGCTAATGCCTCATCGTTACCACCATCATTATGTACACTCATGGTCCAATCGGGATTATGACAAGCCACACAATTGCTGTTATCGACTTGGGCTGGATGCCCTTCACCTGCAGGAAAGTTGATATCGGTATGACATGAACCACATGCCTCCATACCTGGCACACGGGCCCAGTTCATATTTTCAGTCAATGTTTCATCATTGGCATGACAAGTCTGACAATCTGCCAAGGAGCCTGGGAAGCCGGTTAAATGTTTACCGTGTATCATCTGCGGGAAGATATTGTCATTGCTACTCACTTTTCCTTCACTATGACAGGTCACGCAAGTTTCGACTTCGTTGTACTTACTACCGTGAAAAGCGAGATCCTTGTGACAGGTGTTACACGTCTCCATGGTGATCAAATTACGAGTGTAGGCGGCTTCACCTGAATCTTGCCAATCGAAATTTTGGTTAGTTGTTGGTAATGCTGTTCCGTCAGGTAAGCTATCTCCGCCAATCTTAATGACTATGCGTTGGGTGGCTCCTGGCAAATAGCTCATCTCATTCATGCCATCGAAAGCAGCACTGAAAGTATAGGAATACTTTCCATTCTTGTGATCGACAAACTCGCCTGTACAGCTGCTTGTGCAGCTCTCAGAGGTAAAGTATTGCCACTGACTGCTGTTTCCGGCATTGGTAAAACCTTGGGGAAGAAGCTGAGCTGCAATATACGTTGAGCTAGGTATGCCGACGATGGGCTCATCGTCTTGGTTGTTGACGCTGTAATTCACCGTGGCTACGCCATGAGTAAAAATGACTTCATTAACCTCGACGTTAAGTGAAGATATATCGGTAGCAGGAGGACCGCCGGGTTCTCCTGGGTTACCGGGCTCACCGTCATCACCACCACAAGCCGTTAACAGTAAAGCAAGGATAAGCGGTGCTGCATTTTTCATGTCAAATACACATATTAGATTTGTAATTAGTTTCATCATCTCTTCCTTGGAACATGCTCACACACTGACTTTCCCAAAAAACGTGCTATTAATAAGTCGTTTAAATCTGATGTTTATCGCTAATGTTTATAGCTGGTAGCTCAATGTCACCCCGAAGTAATGCGCATTGTAGTCATGGCTGAGATCACCAAATATCAATACATTTGGGATGGAGTCGACGCTTATCCCTTGGTTACTCCAATCGGCATCTTGGTACTGTTCAAAAATCCAGTCAAAGCGTATACCTATTGATTCACTCATTTGGTAATCGGCGAATGCATTCACATTATGGCTGGTGGAGAAGTATGCGCCGTAAGGGGTTGCCAAGCCTTGGGTGACCTCGGTATCGCTTTGGCCATCTGAATAGTTGTAGTCGACCCCCAGAGATAACTGCTTATCCAATAGGTTTTGATACAGCATCCCAAGGCCTACGATAGTGGATTGCTCATCAGCAGTTGCGTACCAGTTAGGAGCACTGAAATTGCTGCTGCCGGCTTGCTCGCTATCACGCCAGTCCTGATTGAGAAAAACGTTGAAACTGAGGTCTTCATCGATCAGGTATTGGCCAGAAATGTCATAACCGGAAGTGTCGACATCGGTTAAGCCTATCTGGGTATCGGTATAATCTTGTTGGCTTAAATGTAGATTCGCTGAGGCAGAGAAAGATGCAGAGCCAGTGTAATTTGCCGAGAGTTTATATTCCTGATGTTCTCTATCTGCAAGGTAGGTTTTTCTCAGTAATGGATTGCTGGGACTATCAGTTCTACTGACCGGCTTGTATTCACTACCGCTTCTATCTTGCGCTTTTGCTTTAAACCCAAATGACCAAGCGTGAGAAGGTCGGTAGCTCAAGCGTCCATATAGGCTGGACTCGTGTATGGTTTCTCTGTCCAAATCACTATAATTGTTATGATCATATTCATAACCCACATCGAGATAGACATTACGGCTAAATCTGTATTTAGCGGCAAGCTTGGCCTTTTGACGTGTGCGATCATATTCAGGATTTGTTGCTGCCCCGCTAAAATAACTGTCGGTGATCACCTGAGGGTAGTCATTCACTTCAGTTTTATTATCCCTGTCTTTGTAGTCGTAACTGGCACGTAAGCTTAATTCACGGGTTATGCGCCCCGAATACTTAATGGTCATCTCAATCATATCGACTTGACCATTTAAATTCGCTGAAGGTAAGTCAGGAGAAGGGCCGTTAATTGTAGCGGGTAGGAATGTTTGTTCTTGGGTGAAGCGACTGAAACCTGTGTGCATTAAAATTTGTTGGCCATTGTCGCTAAATTGCGCATTGCCCGCTATTCGGTAGGCCTTGTTATCTGGTGTCGTAGCACTTTGACCCGAATAAGCCGCACCAAAGGTTGGGCTAAATGCTGAATCCCAGCTTATTGCATCATGATCGTTATTATAGCGGCTAAGCATGGTATCTATGCCCGCAAGCCAACCATCGCCATTGAAGTAGATTTTTGCGCCTAGATTATCGATGGAGTCATCGATAGGTTGTGCCAACATGGCACTGTTTGTTAATAAGTTACCACTAAAGGCACCTTGTCCTGAGCGCTCTTGGTGCTGGTAATCCAGCTCAGCTTTATAGAAATCACCTTTATAATGTGCATCTAGGGTCAGGCTATCACGCTGGGTCATAAGCTCAGCTTGCCTGACGCTATCGATTAGCGAAATCATTTGTCCAGTAGTGGCACCAGTTTGCCAGTCTTCGGGGAGAAGCATGGCATCACTGTTAACCATATAAGGTGTCAGAGCCCTGTTAGTATCGTAATTAGCGATACCTTGATATCCGAAAGCGACTTCATATTGCCCGGGCTTGCCGGTGGTCAGCGTTGCACTGCCGTTGTCATAACCTAGCTTGTTCGCTGCAATTTCGGTGCGATAGCCTGATTCGCCTTTTAACGTCACATCGGCATCTAAGTGGCCGACGAGTCCGTCTTTGTCTGTTCCAGAAGTATTACCGAACCGAGGATCTGAGCCATCATTATAGGCAAGTCCTACGCCGATACTCCCTTGGGTGTCAGTTGAAACCTTGCAACGCTTACATTGCCACTTCTCAAGTTTTAAACTGGTACGATTAACTTGTGCTAGGCCGTACCCATCGGCTATTGCGGGGGAAAAAACACTCGTCATGGCGATGGCAACTAAGCTCATTTTTATCGTGTGTTGCGCTAGGGTATTCATAATATGTGTTTTCATTATCTATTCCCTCTTAACGCTGCAGTAGCTTACCGGATGGATGATTAGAGCCGTGTACTTGGCTATGGCAGTTCATACAGGATTGCCCCGCATTGAAGGCATTCTTCTGATTAGCGAAAACAGCGTTCGATGTGTGTCCATCAGAAGCGTGGCAACTCTGACAGAGCTGAGGTGGCTTACTGATAAGCATGGCTTCATTCACGCTGCCATGAGGGTTATGGCAATTGGCGCAGTTATCCGTGACAGGTGAATGTTCCCACAGCTTTGGACCGCGTTTCTCTGCATGACATGAATAGCAGTTTTCATTCACACTCATCTGCTTGAGGCTAGAGTCACTTAAACTTCCATGGGGGTTATGACAATCACTACACACCATCTGTTGCCATTTCAGCGGGTGAGAAGAGCGCTTATGGATGTCGGCTTTCTGTTGGGTGTGACATGAAGTACAAACTTCGACTTCTGTTTTACGATCACTGATTGGGTCGTGTCCGGTGTGGATCGAGTGACAACTGGCACAACTGACATCGGCGTTGTCGTGGTGATTACCACTCCAAGCCATACGCTTGTCATCATTATGACAGCTCATGCAGACACTATTTTGTTTTTGGGCCGGAACTGGTGAGTTAGCACCGAAGGTGATCATTGGCTCTTTGCCGCCTCGGTTGTGTTTGCCTAATGGACCATGGCAGGCTTCGCACTGCAGATCGGCCATCGGAGAGCCCTTGACGCTGGTATTACCGTGTACACCGTCAAACAGCGCCATCACCTTGGCACTCTTTCTGTGACACATTAGGCAAGTATCAGCGCCTTTTGAGGAGTATTTACCTTCGGCAAATTTTTGGTCGAGAATCGTTTCTACTTCGGCAGGGTCTTTATCATCCCAAGGAGCAGCCGCTAGATGTAAACTAAATACTGTTAATAAAAATAACAGGCAAGGTAAGGCCTTGCTTTTTGTCCAAGCAGATCCCATGTTCATCATCACACATCCTGAGCGCTATTTTGCTAATAATTGTTATATTAGTAATTATCTAATTTACTAATACATAACTATAGAGCATGTCCATTACATTTGAGTCACATTCGCGGTGATTTCGTCCGGTAAAGAGTGATGATTATGAAGGGAAAATCTAAAATGTGATCTCGATCACTGTAGGGTGCGATTAATAAGCTCAATAACTAAGTAATTGATAATTATTCGTATTAGCTTGTAGTTGGATTTATTTGATTACAATCATTTATTAGTTGGGACTTTTGTCACATAATATAGAATACAATTGAAAACTATTATCGTTCCCAATGCGAAAAGTTGATCTAGGTAAAGTTATTCTTCTTGTTCCTCCGTTAAAATTAGTTCGAGTTTAAGAATTATTGAGACCTGTTAAAAGGTATAAAAGCATAATGAAATTAAGCGATTTAAACCCTGGCGATCACGCCACGATTTCAGAGGTTGGCCAGTTGAGTTTGCCATCTGTGGTTAAACGAAAATTACTTTCCATGGGGATCACCCCAAACACGTCATTCTTCATGATCCGTAAGGCTCCGATGGGATCTGGGCTTTTGCTCGATATTCGAGGCAGTCGATTATGTATGCGTCGTGACCTTGCCGACATTATTGATGTAGAGATAGTTAGAGCAGATACAGTTAAGGCGGTACTAACGAATGGCTAAGCAGTTTCATTGTGTGACTGTCGGTAATCCTAACGCGGGTAAATCGACACTTTTTAATGCACTCACGGGTGCCAATCAACAGGTTGGTAACTGGTCTGGGGTCACAGTAGAGAAGAAAACAGGCTTATTTACCCTAAATGGTACCGATGTTTCTCTAACCGACCTTCCTGGTATCTATGATCTACTGCCTGCCGGTAAAAGCTGTGATTGCTCGTTAGATGAGCAGATAGCACAGCAGTTTCTTGCCGAGCAACAGATAGACGGTATTATCAATCTCGTCGATGCGACCAATATTGAGCGACATCTGTATCTAACGATTCAGCTGCGTGAGCTTGGCATACCTATGATTGTCGTGCTCAACAAGATAGATGCGGCCAAGAGCCACGGCATCGAAGTCGATGTTGAGCAGATGAGCAAAACCTTAGGTTGTCCGGTTGTGGGTGTTTGCTCACGGGATGAGGCCGATATCGAGAAAGTGAAGGCGCAAGTTGTGATTTTGTTCGAGGGCAAGGTGTCCGAGAAAGCCTTGATTCTCAATTATGACGCTCGAATTGAGACAGGCGTCACCAGTTTATTGTCCAGTGATACAAGCCTAAGCCGTGGCCGCGCGCTCGCCATGTTGGCCAATGGAATAGGGTGTGGTCAGTGCAAGAATGGCCAGATGCACGATGAGGTTAATGAGTGCTCTGAATCGATTTCCAGGCAGGGCCAAGATATAGAAGTTATGGTGGCCACCACACGTTTCGACTTTGTCCAAAGTGTCTATGACTCTTCTGTATCATCGGATGGCAGTGAAACCCTGAGTGACAAACTAGATAAGGTGATTCTTCACCCGGTGGCCGGCGTGCCAGTATTTCTGTTTGTTATGTATCTGATGTTCATGTTCAGTATCAATGTGGGTAGCGCGTTTATCGATTTTTTCGATATTACCGCTGGCGCTATCTTCGTCGATCACTTAGGTGCATTGATGGCGAGTCTTGGTTCGCCGGCTTGGTTAGTTACTATCATTGCTGGTGGTATTGGACAAGGTATTCAGACGGTAGCGACCTTTATTCCTGTCATCGCCGCGCTGTTTTTAGCGCTGTCAGTGCTCGAAGGCTCGGGCTATATGGCTCGTGCGGCGTTTGTTGTCGATGGCCTTATGCGTCGCATCGGTCTGCCGGGTAAAGCTTTCGTGCCTATGATAGTGGGCTTTGGCTGTTCGGTACCCGCTATCATGGCCACACGTACCTTAGGCAGTGAACGTGAGCGCATAGTAACAGGTATGATGGCGCCGTTTATGTCCTGCGGTGCACGGCTTCCTGTGTATGCGCTGTTTGCCGCCGCCTTTTTTCCTGAGTCGGGACAGAACCTGGTGTTTTTACTCTATATCATAGGAATATTAGCCGCGGTAGGGACTGGTTTACTCTTGCGCTCGACCTTGCTTCCTGGCAGCAGCAGTGCTGTGGTGATGGAGTTACCGAGTTACGAGAAACCCAAATTTAAGACGGTAATGAACCGTACAGGTAAACGCACCAAGAGTTTCATTCTTGGTGCGGGCAAGACTATCGTTATCGTGGTGACCTTGCTTAACTTCGTCAACGCCATAGGCGTAGATGGTACCTTTGGCCATGAAGATAGCTCAGAGTCCGTGCTCAGCGTTGCCAGCCAGAAAGTGACGCCATTTTTCGGCCCAATGGGAGTGGAGCAAGATAACTGGCCTGCCACTGTGGGGATTATCACCGGGATATTTGCCAAAGAAGCGGTAGTCGGGACTCTTAACAGCTTGTATAGCACAGCTGGCTCGGGTGACAAAGAGCTTGCACCGTTCTCTGAAACACTCAAACAAGCCTTGAGTACTATTCCGGAAAACTTGTTCGGTATCGCACTCGATGATCCCTTGTCGATCTCTGTGGGTGATGTGTCTTCGGTGGAAGCTGCATCGGAAGAGTTAGAGGTGGATACTTCGACCTTCACCGCGCTTCAGGCGGGTTTCTCTGGGATCACGGCAGCCTTTGCCTATTTGTTGTTTATCTTACTCTATACACCCTGTGTCGCGGCGATGGGCGCGTTAGTGGGAGAGTTTGGTGGGCGTTGGGCTGCATTTGCCGGGGTTTGGACTTTTGCCTTAGCTTACGGCACGGCGACTGTCTTCTATCAGGCGGCGACGTTCGGGGAGCACCCGCTTTCATCGAGTCTGTGGATTGGTTTCTTTATCAGTGCGCTGGCTATTTTCTATATTTGGTTGAAGGTGAAAGCCAAACGGACTGAGATGGTCACATTAGATGTAAAAGTGATCACATAACAAGCAAGTCGTAGTCGAATATAATAAAAAAGCAGCGTTTATTCGCTGCTTTTTTATTATATGGTTTTTTGTTGCTGTTTTTTGCTATCAGGCGTTGTATCTGGCACTGAGATAGTAGATTATCTTTCCAATTACATCAAAATATGCCATCCCATAAAGCTAATTGTATATACAAGCAGGCTAATGGTTGGCCAGCGTTCTCTAAGAGGAATCACATGAGCCATGTGGACAGCGAAGTTCGTCCCAGTAACTTCATTCGTAACATCATAGATGAAGACCTTGAAAGCGGTAAGCACACCAGCGTGCATACACGTTTTCCACCTGAGCCTAATGGCTTTCTTCATATTGGTCATGCTAAATCTATCTGCTTAAACTTCGGTATAGCAAAGGATTACAAGGGCCAATGTAACTTACGTTTTGATGATACCAATCCTGAAAAAGAAGATATCGATTATGTTCATTCGATTCAGGACGATGTGAAGTGGTTGGGTTTCGAGTGGTCTGGAGATATTCGCTACTCGTCTAATTACTTCGATCAGCTACACGGCTATGCTGTTGAGCTGATCACTAAGGGCTTAGCTTATGTCTGCTTCCTAAACAGTGAAGAGACTCGTGAGTATCGCGGTACATTGAAAGCACCGGGTAAGAACAGTCCTTATCGTGAGTCTTCAGCGGCTGAGAACCTTGAGTTGTTTGAGAAGATGCGTAGGGGTGAGTTCAAAGAGGGTGAATGTTCACTCAGAGCTAAGATAGATATGGCATCGTCTTTCATGTGTATGCGCGACCCTATCATCTACCGCATTCGTTTCGCTCATCACCATCAAACGGGTGATAAGTGGTGCATCTACCCTATGTACGATTTTACCCACTGTATCTCGGATGCCATCGAGAACATCAGTCACTCTTTATGTACATTAGAGTTTCAAGACAACCGTCGTCTGTACGACTGGGTACTGGATCATTTAGATGATTTTCAGGCGCCTAACAGAACTCGTCAATATGAGTTCTCCAGACTTAATCTTGAATACACCTTGATGTCTAAGCGTAAGCTAAATGACTTGGTTACCCGTGAGCTGGTACATGGCTGGGACGACCCCCGCATGCCTACTCTCGCAGGACTTCGCCGTCGTGGTTATACCGCCGCCTCTATTCGTGAGTTTTGTCTGCGCATTGGCGTGACTAAGCAAGATAATATGGTTGAAGTGGCCATGTTAGATGCCTGTATTCGTGAAGAGTTAAACGATAATGCTCCCCGCGCCATGGCGGTGATCAATCCGGTTAAGGTGATTATCGAAAACTATCCGCAAGGGCAAGTTGAGACTCTTCATGCACCCATTCATCCGAGTAAAGATGAGTTTGGTAAGCGTGAGATAACATTTGGCCGCGAGCTGTTTATCGATGCCGATGATTTTCGTGAAGAAGCCAATAAGAAGTATAAGCGTCTTGTACAAGGTAAAGAAGTGCGCCTTCGTAACGCATATGTCATTAAAGCTGAGCGCTGTGACAAGGATGCAGAAGGTAACATCACCACTATCTACTGTACCTATGATGATGAGACATTAGGTGTAAACCCATCTGATGGCCGTAAAGTGAAAGGTGTTATTCACTGGGTTGAAGCGAGCAGTGCTAAGCCTGCCGAGTTCCGTCTCTACAATCGATTATTTATCGATGCTAACCCTGCAGGGGCTGAAACAGTAGAGGATGTATTAAATCCTGATTCTCTTGTGGTGAAGCAAGGTCTAGTCGAAGCGGGTCTTGTGAATGCTGCAGCGGAAAAAGCCTATCAGTTTGAGCGTGAAGGATATTTCTGTGCAGATAGCAAAGATTCAACGCCAGACAGCTTAGTCTTCAACCTGACGGTAGCGCTGCGAGATTCTTCACAGTAGTTAGTTGATATAAAAATTGATGTATTAAAAAGGCTTTAGGGGAAACCCTAAAGCCTTTTTTGTTGTCCTAGATTCCTAGATTCCTAGATTCCTAGATTCCTAGATTCCTAGATTCCTAGATTCCTAGATTCCTAGATTCCTAGATTCCTAGATTCTATTGATACATAGGGCCAAAACCCATACTCCAGAGGATAACGCTCGATGCCATCAAGGCGACCAGCAGTACCAGGCCAGCAGTGACCACTGAGCTGGCATAGATGAAGCCTTTTTCTTCAGGAATATTCATGATAATAGGGACACCGGTATAGAGCAGATAAACTGAGTAGGCGAGTCCGAAGAAGCCGACGACCATCACAAACCAAATAGCGGGATACAATGCGGCGAGCCCCACCATAAATAATGGGGTTGCCGTGTAAGATGCGAGTTCCAGTGCTTGAGTATAGCTAGGATCTGCATCGAACGTCTTTGCCATCCAAAAAGCCAGATAAGCGAGTGCAAACACACCGGCAATGAGTCCAAAATACATGCCTCCGGACATCAATAGTGCACTTTCTTGTGTTAGAAAGAGTCGATCGCCAACACCTAAGTCCCATCCCAGTTCAGTAGCTGCGATGAAGGTACAGATCACTGGAATGAGTGCAATGAGCAATATGTGGCTCAGACTGCTCTTGAGTGCTTCATGATTCTGCTCAATTGTGTGCCATTCTTCTTTTGGATGTGTGTAGAGTCCCATTAAGTGATTCAATATCATTATAATTATCCTTGTTTAGCTTTAACTTTTGCTCGCCAAACTTCAGACGAGCCTACATGCCTATTGGTCTAATTCCCAAAGACCTTACGGCTCACGATACCCAATGCCAATCAATGCTCTCACTAATGTCTAGCTCATATTTCCAATAATTGCATGGTGTAAGTTTATTTATTGAACAAAACAGGCTCTTAGTCAAGCTGAACTTACCTCATTTGTTAATTATTTGTTTCTAAGTTTGTATTCCTGTTTGTTTGATCGAGTTCAAACTTCTGGATTAATAATTCAGGATAAGAAATAACGATTAAATTGATCCCTCTGCCTACCCGAGTCGATGCTAGAATAATGCACCCATAAAGATGACATTTATTTACTTCGAGAACAGAGTCCATGCAGCAATTGTTAGCCCCGATCCATGATTTTTTAGGATGTGAAACACCAGATGCCTGGATTGAAGTGGCTAAAAAGCCGGAAAGTCTACCTGAGTTACTTATCGATCACTGTAACTGTGAATTAAAAGCGGCGCAGACGGCCATGTTTCTTATTCGGAAATATGCAATCGATAAAGACAGTGGCAAATTGTTACTTCAATGGGCAAAACCCTATGAAGAATTTATCTATCAAAAAGACAGAGACATAGACGCCTTTTTATCTCGTGACAGTAAAAAAAATGATTTTTCCGGGGAGCTAGTCGCTAAACCCGGCTTCGATCATGGCTCCGAACTGATAAGTAAGATGGTTCGTCTTATCAAAGAGGAGTTTCATCATTTCGAGCAGGTGTTAGAGATTATGCAAGCACGAAATATCCCTTACCAGAACATGACAGCGGGTCGTTATGCCAAAGGCATGATGAAGCAAGTCAGGACACATGAGCCAGCAGCCTTAGTCGATAAGCTCATCATAGGCGCCTTTATTGAGGCTAGATCCTGTGAGCGCTTCGCAAAACTGGCGCCCTTTTTAGACGATGAACTCAACCGGTTCTATGTTTCTCTGTTACGCTCAGAAGCGAGACATTATCAAGATTACCTGGTGCTAGCGGAACTGATTCAGGCCAATGCTATGACTAAGAAGAGTGTGCCTGTGAGTGAGCGAATAGCCGTTATCCGCCAGACTGAAGCTGAGCTAATTTTATCTGTCGATCCTGAGTTTAAATTTCACTCTGGCGCACCAGTGACCTAATACCTTTTGAATCTGTTTCGAACTATTGGGGGCGGTTTTTGTAGGGGAGAGAGCCAGTAAAGACTTAACGAAGTCATTACTGGGCTTGAAAGGGCAGGCTGGTTAAGGCTAGATTATCTTTCGACACGCTAAGCACGCTGCCTTGTTCGTACCAGTCACCGACCACAATTCGAAGATTCTCAATTCCAGCCTGATTTTTACCTAAATAATGAATATCGGGTCTATGGGTATGGCCATGGATCATCTGTGTTGCGCCGCAACTATTCATTAGTTGAGTAACGGCATCTTTCTCTACATCCATGATGGTGTAGCTTTTATTCATATTACTCGCCTGACTCTTTGCACGTATCTTGGTTGCAATATTTTGGCGAGTGCGCTTAGGAAGGCGTGAATAGATCCACTTAACCACTGAGTTATTTCTGAAGCGTCTGAATCTTTGGTAGCCCTTATCGAGTGTGCATAGGCTATCGCCATGAAGGAGCACAGTAGCAATGCCATATAGATTAAGGCTATGGAGTTCTGGCAATAAGGTTATGCCAGATCGTGTTGCAAATTGATTACCAATCAGAAAATCTCGATTTCCATGGATATAATAGATAGGCAGGTTTTGTGAGATGCCATGGAGTTTATCGGCTAACTCATTAGCGAAGGGCTCGGCAATATCATCGCCTGTCCAGACTTCAAATAGGTCGCCAAGTATATAGAGCGCTTCGGCATCATCGAGTTGGGTATCGAGAAACTGATTGAAGGCGAGTGTAATATCAGGGCGATCTGCAGATAGATGCAGATCGCCTATAAAAAGTGTGCGCATTAAGCTGATTTATTCGGCAATGGTCACTTTCTCGATAATTACAGCTTCTAGAGGCACATCTTGATGCATGCCCTTGTTACCTGTGTTTACCGCTTTAATCTTGTTGACCACGTCCATGCCGGCACTGATCTTGGCAAATACGCAGTAACCCCAGCCCTGTGCTGTCTCTGATTTGAAATCCAGGAAGGTATTGTCATTGATGTTGATGAAGAACTGAGCCGTTGCCGAATGGGGATCCGATGTTCTGGCCATAGCCACAGTGCCTATCACGTTCGACAAACCATTGTTTGCTTCGTTCTGGATGGTTTCACCGCAAGGCTTCTGCTCCATATCTTCAGTGAAGCCACCACCTTGAACCATGAAACCATCGATAACGCGGTGGAATACCGTACCGTCATAGAAGCCATCTTTAGCATACTTGATAAAGTTTTCGGCAGTTAACTGTGCTTTTTCTGTCTCTAGTTCCAGGGTGATTTCACCATGGTTGGTATGAAGAGTGATCATGATTTGATTCTCACTAAATTTAGCAATAAGAAATTGTGGCAGGATTCTATCGTAATTGCCATTTCGCATAAAGAGCTAGTCGCTAATTTGCTTAAGAGAATAAAAATTTGATTGTCAGAGCGTGTGAGGATAAAACTCGTCCATATACTTGATAAAAAGCCGGGTTTCATGGTGAGAGTCACGTAAAACTGATGGAAGCAACATGGGGGCGATGTTAAACTGTCTAGCTAATTTTTATTGTTTTTTCGTTGAAGAGAGTAGCGATGTTGAAGTTATACAATAGTCTGACCCGCCAAAAAGAGGAATTCAAACCATTACAGCCAGGAAAAATTGGCATGTATGTGTGTGGGATCACCATCTATGACTTATGTCATATCGGTCACGGTCGAACTTTTGTCTCTTTCGATATGATTGTCAGGTATCTGAGATACTCAGGCTATGAGGTGAATTTTCAGCGAAACATTACCGATGTAGATGACAAGATCATCAAGCGCGCGGCTGAGAATAACGAAAGTTGTGAATCTTTGACTGAGCGTTTAATTGGTGAAATGCATCGTGATTTCGATGCGTTAAACATGAAACGCCCAGATTTTGAGCCTAGAGCCACACTACATATGCCTGAAATTATCGATATGGTTGAAAAACTTATCGAGAAGGAACATGCTTATGTATCCGATAATGGCGATGTGCTCTTTAGCGTGTCATCTTTCCCTGAATATGGCCGCCTGTCGGGGCAAAATATTGAGCAGTTGCAAGCCGGTGCTCGCGTCGAAGTCGAAGACACTAAACGCGATCCTATGGATTTTGTGTTGTGGAAGATGTCTAAACCCGGAGAACCGACCTGGGAATCTCCTTGGGGGGCCGGTCGTCCAGGATGGCATATAGAATGTTCGGCAATGAACAGTAAGCACTTAGGTCAACACTTCGATATCCATGGTGGTGGTTCAGATCTTCAGTTTCCACACCATGAGAATGAAATTGCTCAATCTTGCTGTGCCCATGACACACCTTATGTGAATTACTGGATGCACACTGGCATGGTAATGATCGACAAGGAGAAGATGTCTAAGTCATTGAACAACTTCTTCACCATACGTGATGTGCTTAAGCACTATGATGCTGCGACGATTCGCTACTTCCTGTTATCGGGTCATTACCGTAGCCAGCTTAATTATTCGGAAGATAACCTCAAGCAAGCTAAATCTGCACTCGAGCGTTTGTATACTTCACTTAAAGGTTTAGATCTTAGCGTTGAGCCTGCAGATGCCTCCGAATTTGTCGCTAAGTTTAAGGCAGCGATGGATGACGATTTTAATACGCCTGAAGCTTATTCGGTGCTGTTTGAGATGGTGCGTGAGATTAACCGTCTCAAAGGCAGTGACATCGCACAAGCGTCGGCATTGGGGGTTAAGTTAAAAGAGCTGGCCGAGGTATTAGGTCTACTGGAACAAGATGTCGATACCTTCTTCAAGGGGGAGGGCAGTGATGATGAAGTGGCTCAAATAGAGGCCTTGATCGTCGAGCGTAATCGCGCCAGAGCCGAGAAAGATTGGCCTGCTGCCGATGTGGCTCGTGATGGTTTAAATGCTTTAGGCGTTATCTTAGAAGATGGCCCTAGTGGCACCACCTGGCGTAAGAAGTGAAATTACTCTTTCCCATTAAAAAGCCTGCAGATGCAGGCTTTTTTGTGTCTGGAACACTTATGCCACGCCCCATGGATGGAAAGGTGTGGTATTTATGTCTGGAACATTTATGAAGATTTACCAAGGACGGGTATAAACCTTCGCTGTGCCTGGCCATAAATGTTCCATTCATTTATTGGCATTTCCGCTATCCGTGGCAGTCAGAACATTTATGCTTTTTAGAACCTAGAACCTAGAACCTAGAACCTAGAACCTAATAATATCCAAGCCTATAATCTATCTAGACTTTATCGTGATAAGTCTCGGCGGCATATAAAGTGTTCTCCAGCAGGCTGGCTATGGTCATTGGACCGACGCCACCGGGAACCGGGGTGATGAAAGCGGCATTTTCCGCCGCAACGTCATATTGAACATCACCCACTAAGCTGCCATCTTCAAGACGGTTAATCCCCACATCGATAACCAAGGCGCCGGGCTTGATCCAATCTCCAGGAATAAACCCCGGCTTGCCTACTGCGACCACAACCAGATCCGCTTGTCTGACTTTTTGTTCAAGATTGCGGGTGAATCTATGACAGGTGGTGGTAGTACAACCCGCGAGTAACAATTCAAGTGTCATAGGGCGACCCACTATGTTCGAGGCTCCCACTACGATAGCGTCTAAACCGAAGGTATCAACGCCAGTAGACTTAATCAGTGTCATGATCCCCATAGGTGTACATGAACGCAATACCGGAATGCGCTGAGCCAGACGGCCAACGTTATAGGGATGGAAACCATCAACATCTTTATCGGGTCTGATACGCTCGATGACCTTCGACTCTTCGATATGCTTAGGCAGAGGCAGTTGCACTAATATACCATCGATAGATGAATCGTTATTACACTCATCAATTAGCGCCAACAACTCCTCTTCAGACGTGCTGCTGTCTAAGTCATATGAGCGGGAAAGAAATCCGACCTCTTCGCAGGCGCGTCTCTTGCTGCCAACATAAACTTGAGACGCTGGATCTGCGCCGACTAAGATCACCGCTAAACCTGGAGCTCTCTGTCCTGCCTCTTTACGGGCGGTTACTTTTTCTTTTAGCTGTGTTCGAATGGATTGAGCGATCGCTTTGCCATCGATTCTTTGAGCTGTCATTGGGGTTGGATATCCTTTAATGGAGCGCGATAATGAAAACGGCGCCATTTTAACAGGACAAGGCTTGAGTGTCATTTATTAAGCTGTACAACAATCAGTTCTAAAATACGGATAATTTGAGTGGTTTTAGACCCGATAGTTTGTAAAGTAACCAAGCTCACTTTCTTTATAAAAAAACCGTTGACGCATGTCAGGCTAGGGGCTAAGATGCGCTCCGTTCTCAACGAGAAGCTAGATTGTTCTCGAGGTTAGCAGAAGATTGAATGTTTCTCCCAATTATAAACATTCTTTAAAATTTTCAAATGATAGACCTTCGGTGATTAGCGCAGCCGCTTTAGCATCCTTGTTTAGGATAAGAAGTGGAACAGAGGAACTCTGGTGTTGATTGCAGATAAAGTAAAAGTTGATTTTCGGTGATTAGCGCAGCCCGGTAGCGCATCTGGTTTGGGACCAGAGGGTCAGAGGTTCGAATCCTCTATCACCGACCAAATTTATTAAAGTAGGTTGTTAACCTTCTTGCTTTAAGGTCGAATAGGAACAGAGGCTAAGAGCTTCGAATCCTCACTCTTTATGAAAGAGAGTGGCCGACCAATTATATATTTATCTGAACACCAAGCAGATAAATGAAAGATACGTCTTTCAACGCTTATTCAGGATGTGAGAATTATCACTTTCGAAGCGCCCGTAGCTCAGTTGGATAGAGCACCCGCCTTCTAAGCGGGTGGCCGCAGGTTCGAATCCTGCCGGGCGCACCATATCAGTGGTGATTGTAGCTCAGTTGGTAGAGCCCCGGATTGTGATTCCGGTTGTCGTGGGTTCGAGCCCCATCAGTCACCCCATTTCTTTCAGAAGAAAGTAGAAAAGCGACCTTAGGTCGCTTTTTTTACGCCTGTAATTCGTGTTTTAAGGTCGACTCTGGGATAAAGCGTGGCTATAATGTCGCGTCTTGATAATTCTCAACTATGAGTGATTAGAGCCGGAATTCAGTTGTGATGGGCTTTCTAGTCAAATTTTAAGATCAAGAAACGAATACTTTAATAGTTGATCATTCGACTATTACAAAGGATGTAAGACTTATTTCGAGGTAAAACAATGCAAGTTTCTGTTGAAACAACTCAAGGCCTAGAGCGTCGCCTAACTATTTCTGTTCCTGCTGAGCAGATTGAAAAAACCGTTAATGAAGCATTAAAGAGCGAAGCAAAGCGTGCTCGTCTTCCTGGTTTCCGTCCAGGTAAGGTGCCAGTTAGTGTCATTAACAAGCGTTATGGCAAGGCTATCCGTCAAGATATCACCGGTGAAGTGATGCAGCGTAATTTCGTTGAAGCTATTGTTGCTGAGAAATTAAACCCAGCTGGCGCACCGACTTTCATACCTGGTGAGTCAGATACCGATAACTTCCAGTTTGTAGCGACTTTCGAGATCTACCCAGAAGTAGAACTAAAGGGTCTTGATGCAATCGTAGTTGAGCAACCAACTGCTGAAGTCACAGATACTGATGTTGACGCTATGATTGAAACATTGCGTAAGCAACACGCTACTTTTGAAGCTGTAGAGCGTGAAGCTGCTGATGGCGACAAGGCGATGATCAACTTCGTGGGTTCAGTTGACGGTGAAGAGTTTGAAGGCGGTAAAGCCGAAAACTTCGAACTACAACTTGGTAGCGGCCGCATGATCCCTGGCTTCGAGTCTGGTGTTGAAGGTCATAAAGCGGGTGAAGAGTTCGATATCGATGTCACTTTCCCTGAAGATTACCATGCTGAAAACTTGAAAGGTAAAGTTGCTAAGTTCATTATCACATTGAACGAAGTTCAAGCGGCTAACCTTCCTGAAGTTAACGATGAGTTTGCTAAGCTATTCGGTGTGACCGAAGGTGGTCTGGAAGCGCTTAAAGCTGAGATCAGCAAGAACATGGGTCGTGAACTTGAGCAAGCACTTAAAGCCAGTGTTAAAGAGCAAGTACTTAAAGGTCTACTTGAGCAGAATGAAATCGGCCTGCCTAAGTCGCTTATCGATGGCGAAGTTGAAGTATTGCGTAAGCAAGCGATGCAGCGTTTCGGTGATCAAGCTGCTAACATGCCTGAGCTACCTGCAGACCTATTCACTGAGCAAGCAGAACGTCGCGTAAAAGTTGGCTTACTACTTGGTGAAGTGATCAAGACTAACGAGCTTAAAGCTGAAGACGAACGTGTTCAGGCGCTTATTGCTTCTATGGCTTCAGCTTACGAAGATCCAAGTGAAGTTGTTGAATATTACAAGGCTAATCAAGAGATGATGCAGAACATGCGTAATGTCGCTCTTGAAGAGCAAGCGGTTGAAGCTTTGTTAAAAACTGCCAAAGTGACTGAAAAAGCAGTTAACTTTGAAGAATTTATGAACAAGGCTACACAACAAGGCTAAGCTTAGCTTGACTTAAATGGTGATTAACCATTTATAATGGCTCGTATGAGGTTCCTCATGCGAGCCGTTTTTATTTAGGGATTATAAATAATGCAAAATGCACCAGAATCAGTATTAAATGCACTAGTGCCTATGGTAGTTGAACAAACTGCCAAGGGTGAACGCTCGTACGATATCTATTCTCGCCTATTAAAAGAGCGTATCATCTTCCTGGTTGGTCCAGTTGAAGAGCATATGGCTAATCTTGTCGTCGCACAATTACTGTTTTTGGAGTCAGAGAGCCCTGATAAGGATATTTTCCTGTATATTAACTCTCCAGGCGGCTCTGTTACTGCCGGAATGGCGATCTACGATACTATGCAATTCATCAAGCCGGATGTCAGTACAGTCTGTATTGGACAAGCTGCTAGCATGGGGGCGTTTCTTCTTGCTGGGGGCGCTGCAGGTAAGCGTCATTGTTTGCCAAACTCCAGAGTGATGATCCATCAGCCATTGGGTGGCTTTCAGGGGCAAGCCTCTGATATCGCCATTCATGCTCAGGAGATATTGGGCATTAAGGATAAGTTAAACCAGATGCTGGCTGAGCACACGGGCCAACCACTGGAAGTGATTGAACGTGATACGGATCGTGATAACTTCATGAGTGCCAATCAAGCGGCAGAATATGGAATCGTCGATTCAGTGATGAGTAAACAGGGCTGATTTTTGTCTTTGGCTGAGCTATGCTGAGTAGTAAGGCGATAAGTAGATTTAAGTAGTGCAGACTGCGCAAGAGGTAGTGTAATGAGCGACAACAAAAGTACCGGTGACAGTGGGAAACTACTGTACTGCTCTTTTTGTGGAAAGAGTCAACATGAGGTTCGTAAACTCATCGCTGGCCCTTCAGTATATGTTTGTGATGAGTGTGTTGAGCTCTGCAACGATATTATTAGGGAAGAGATCAAAGAGATTTCACCGAAGCAAGATCAGGACAAATTACCGACACCACATGAGTTAAGAGCTCATCTGGATGATTATGTGATTGGGCAAGATAAGGCGAAGAAGGTCCTGTCTGTCGCGGTATATAACCACTATAAGCGATTAAAAAATTCGAGTCCTAAAGATGGTGTCGAACTCGGCAAGAGTAATATCTTGCTGATTGGCCCAACGGGTAGCGGTAAGACATTACTCGCCGAGACATTTGCGCGTTTTCTGGATGTGCCATTTACCATGGCCGATGCAACCACATTAACCGAGGCTGGTTATGTAGGTGAAGATGTCGAGAATATCATTCAGAAGCTGCTACAAAAATGTGATTACGACGTCGAGAAGGCGCAGCGCGGTATTGTCTACATCGATGAGATAGATAAGATCAGTCGTAAGTCTGATAACCCATCGATCACTCGCGATGTGTCCGGTGAAGGTGTTCAACAGGCACTGCTCAAGCTGATAGAAGGCACCGTTGCTTCTGTACCACCTCAGGGAGGACGTAAGCATCCTCAGCAAGAATTCTTACAGGTCGACACCTCTAAGATTCTGTTCATTTGTGGTGGCGCCTTTTCTGGTCTCGAGAAAGTTATCGAGCAGCGTAGCCATAAAGGCAGTGGTATTGGCTTTGGCGCTCAAATTAAGGGCGAAGATGATAAAGCCACTATCTCTGAGATCCTGATGCAGGTTGAGCCGGAAGATCTGGTCAAATATGGTCTGATCCCTGAGTTTATCGGCCGTCTTCCTGTTCTGTCGACATTGGCAGAGCTCGATGAAGAGGCCTTGGTGCAAATTTTGTCTGAACCTAAGAACGCCTTGACTAAACAGTTTGCAGCACTGTTTGAGATGGAAGGCGTAGAGCTTGAGTTCAGAGCTGATGCACTCAAAGCCATTGCAGCTAAGGCGATGACCCGTAAGACTGGTGCTCGTGGATTACGCTCAATCGTTGAAGGTATCTTACTCGATATCATGTATGACCTACCTTCCTCAGATGATGTTGCTAAAGTTGTGATAGATGAATCTGTCGTTAAAGGTGAATCTAGCCCTATACTCATCTATGAGAATAGTGAGCCTAAGGCTGCAGGCGCAGAGTAAGTTTCTCAGAAACAGACTCATCAGAATTGAAAGGGAGCCCATATGGCTCCTTTTTTATTCGCTCAGTTTATATATTTGTTGTTAGCCATTGAAACCAATCAATTCATCCCAATATAATCATTAGTATTATCATCAAACGGAATCGAGCTATGACACAAGAGAGTGAAGCGCGAATCGAACTACCCGTACTACCACTAAGAGATGTGGTGGTTTATCCCCATATGGTAATTCCGTTATTCGTAGGACGGGAAAAATCTATTCGTTGCCTGGAATCGGCGATGGAGCAAAACAAACAAATTATTCTGGTTGCCCAGCGCGATGCTGAGCTCGATGACCCAAGCATTGATGACATTTTTGAAGTGGGTACAGTCGCTTCAATTTTACAGTTGTTGAAGTTACCCGATGGCACAGTAAAAGTACTGGTTGAAGGTGGTAAGCGCGCGCGCATCGAGAAATATTCAGACGAGGAATCTTTCTTTGTCGCCACGGCTCAATACCTGGAATCTGAGCCAATGGTTGAGAAAGAGGAAGAGGTGTTGGTTCGTTCTGCCGTTGGCCAGTTTGAGGGCTACATCAAGCTGAATAAGAAGATCCCACCTGAGGTGTTAACGTCACTGTCGGGGATCGAAGAAGCCGCACGTCTTGCCGATACCATGGCGGCCCATATGCCACTTAAGCTCGAAGATAAGCAATCTGTGCTTGAGATGGTCGATGTTGCCGAACGTCTCGAGTATTTGATGGCCATGATGGAGTCCGAAATTGATCTGTTACAGGTTGAGAAGCGGATCCGTTCTCGAGTCAAGAAGCAGATGGAGAAGAGTCAGCGCGAGTATTACCTCAACGAGCAGATGAAGGCGATTCAAAAAGAGTTGGGGGACATCGATGAGTCTCACGATGAATTTGAAACCTTAGCCAAGAAGATTGAAGAAGCTAAGATGCCGGAGGAAGCCAAAGAGAAGGCGATCGCTGAGCTCAATAAATTGAAGATGATGTCGCCCATGTCGGCTGAAGCTACGGTTGTTCGTAGCTATGTCGATTGGATGATCTCGGTTCCTTGGCGTCAACGTTCTAAAATTAAACGTGACTTGGCCAAGGCACAAGATGTGTTAGACGCTGATCATTTTGGTTTGGAAAAAGTCAAAGAACGCATTTTAGAGTACTTGGCGGTTCAGAGCCGAGTCAAGCAGCTTAAAGGTCCAATTCTTTGTTTAGTGGGACCTCCAGGCGTGGGTAAAACCTCATTAGGACAGTCGATTGCTAGGGCAACCGGGCGCAAGTATATTCGTGTCGCCTTGGGTGGCGTACGTGATGAGGCCGAGATCCGCGGTCATCGTCGTACTTATATTGGCTCTATGCCGGGCAAAGTCATCCAGAAAATGTCTAAAGTAGGGGTTAAAAATCCGCTGTTCCTGCTCGATGAGATAGATAAGATGAGCAGCGATATGCGTGGCGATCCAGCGTCGGCTCTGTTAGAGGTGCTAGATCCTGAGCAGAATTCGACCTTTAGTGATCACTATTTAGAAGTGGATTACGATCTGTCCGATGTGATGTTCGTTGCGACCTCGAATTCGATGAATATCCCTGGCCCACTACTTGACCGTATGGAAGTCATTCGTCTATCGGGTTACACCGAAGATGAGAAACTTAATATTGCTAAGCAACACTTGTTGCCTAAGCAAATCGAACGTAACGGCCTCAAAATCAAAGAAGTGACAGTTCATGATAGTGCCATCATAGGTATCATTCGTTATTACACACGTGAAGCGGGTGTGAGATCGCTTGAACGTGAACTATCAAAAATCTGTCGTAAAGTGGTTAAGCGTATCTTGCTCGACAAGACGCTTAAGCATGTTGACGTGGATCAGGATAACCTAAAATCATTTTTGGGTGTGCAGCGTTGTGACTATGGTAAAGCAGAGTCCAATAACCAGATCGGTCAAGTGACTGGGTTGGCATGGACTGAAGTCGGTGGTGATTTGCTCACTATTGAGGCCACCTCGGTACCGGGTAAAGGTAAGCTAAGTTACACAGGCTCACTCGGTGATGTTATGCAGGAGTCAATTCAGGCTGCGATGACAGTGGTCAGAGCTCGTGCAGAACAGTTAGGCATCAATCCTGATTTCTATGAGAAACGTGATATCCATGTTCATGTGCCAGAAGGGGCAACACCGAAAGATGGGCCTTCTGCTGGTGCGGCTATGTGTACCGCATTGGTTTCTAGCCTAACGGGGAACCCTGTACGTGCCGATGTCGCCATGACAGGTGAAATCACCCTACGTGGTGAGGTATTGCCTATCGGTGGATTGAAGGAAAAGTTGCTTGCTGCCCACCGAGGTGGAACTAAAGTCGTGTTGATTCCAAAGGAAAATGAACGAGATTTGGAAGAGATCCCTGCAAACGTAGTCGCCGACTTGAAAATTTATCCGGTGCGCTGGATCGATGAAGTGTTAAAATTGGCGCTAGAGCGACCAATTGAAGGCTTCGAAGTCGTTAAAAACACGGGTTAACGCAAAAATTGCCCCTTTGTAGTAAAAAAATTGCAAAAAGGGGCTTTTTAAACTCGCTAGCTGTGGTAGCCTAGGTTGGTGGATAGCCCATTCTTCTCAAGCCCTTATGGCTACTGGTTTTGAGCTATTTCCAATTATATTTATCTTGCTTTTCCTACTGAGCTTGAGTTTTAAATTCAAGCTTGTTATAAAAGCCACCGCAGACCGCTCTAGCAAAGGATTTGGTTGCGGTGCAAAAATTACATTCAAGGGGATGACATGAACAAATCTGAACTAATCGAGAAAATCGCTTCTGGTGCTGACATTTCTAAAGCGGCTGCTGGCCGTGCATTAGATTCTTTCATCGGCGCAGTCACTGACGGCCTTAAAGATGGCGATAAGATTTCTCTTGTTGGTTTTGGTACTTTTGAAGTGCGTCAACGTGCTGAGCGTACTGGTCGCAACCCACAGACGGGTGCAGAGATCAAGATTGCTGCAGCAAACATTCCTGCATTCAAAGCAGGTAAAGCTCTAAAAGACGCTGTAAACTAAGATCCGTTTTACCACTCTTTTTAAAAGAGTTTCGTAAGATACAAGCACTGCTTTAGCGGTGCTTTTACGAATAATGAGTATGACAGGCATTCAGTAGCATAAGTTGCTAATGACCTCAAGTTTACGAAAAGGCGCATCTCAAACGTGATGCGCCTTTTTATTTTTTAATCGCAACGAGCGAGAGAACAGATGTTAGAGAAGATTCGCGAAGGCTCACAGGGCGTGATTGCAAAAAGCATTCTGGTTCTAGTAATACTTTCCTTTGCATTTACTGGTGTAAGTAGTTACTTAGGATCATCGACAGAGGCAGCAGCTGCCACTGTTAATGGTGAAGATATCAGTGAGTCAGCCTTGGAACAAGCCTACCAAAGTGAACGTGCTCGATTAGAGCAGCAACTGGGTGAAATGTTCCAAGCGCTAGCCGCAGATGATACTTATCTGGCAAGTGTAAAGCAAAGCGTGTTAGAACGTTTGGTCGCAGAAAAGTTACTCGATCAAACCGCCACTGAACTTGGTTTGCGAGTATCAGATCAGCAGATTAAGAATGCCATCATGACTGAGCCTGCATTTCAGACCGATGGTCAATTCGATAACGACCGTTATCTGGCCATTTTGCGTCAGTTAGGCTATCAGGCGAATACGTTCAGGAATATGATGCGGACCGATATGACCCGCCGTCAACTTGTTGCTTCTCTGGTCGGTTCTGAATTTGTGCTTCCTGGTGAAACCAGTTATTTGGCAGGTATTCAGGGGCAGACCCGCGATATTCGTTATCATATTGTAGATGCAAGCCCATTTGTAGCTGATGCTGAAGTGACTGATGAACAGGCGCAAGCATTTTTTGATGCGAATCTTGCACAATTCATGAGTCCTGAGACTATGAGTCTCGAATACATTGAGCTTAATGCTACTGATATGGCTAACGATGTGGCAGTGACCGATGCAGAGGCTCAAGCCTATTATGATGAGAATAAGCAGCAGTATCTAAAGGCTGAGAAACGCCTTGCTGCACATATTCTCGTTAACCTTGGCGATGATGAGTCAGCATCAAAAGCTAAGGCCGAAGCTATCTATTCCAAGCTCCAAGCTGGTGAAGATTTTGCTGAGCTTGCCAAAACTGAGTCTGAAGACACTTTCAGTGGCGAGCAGGGTGGTCAATTAGATTGGTTTGAACAAGGCGTCATGGAGCCAGCTTTCGATGATGTGCTTTATTCACTGTCAAAAGGTTCATATTCGACTGTGGTGAAGACAAGCTTTGGTTATCATATCATCAAGCTACTCGACGTCCAGCCAGGGGCCGAAGCACCTTTTGCTGATGTTAAAGATAAGATTATTGCTCAGCTGAAAGATAAGGCAGCGGTCGACACTTATTATGGTTTGCAGCAGACACTTGCCGATGTGACCTATGAAGTGCCTGATACCTTGAGTGAAGCAGCGAGTGAGCTTGGAGTTGAAGTCATGACTTCACCCGTGTTTACTCGCTCTAATGCACCGGCACCGTTCGATAACCCAGATGTGTTGAAGGCGGCTTTTTCTACCAACGTATTGCTAGATGGAATGAACAGCGATGTGATTGAGATAGACGCTAACCATGCCATGGTTATCCGCATCAAGTCTCACACTACTGCGGGTACTGTCGATTTCGCTAAGGTAAAAGCCGGTATTGTTGAGCGTTTGAAGCAGGAGCAAGCTAATGAAGTGGCTCGTGAGAAGGCTCAAACCTTAATGAGTGCTTTCCCTGACGCCGAGTCGAGCACTGAGTTTGTAACTAAGGCAAAACTTGGACGTTTCGAACAAGGTATCGATGCCTCTATCACCAGCAAAGCATTCCAGATGGCTCAACCTGCTGATTCAGCCGTTGTCGATACAGTGGCGCTTGCCAATGGTTATGCCGTTATCGTGCTAGACAAGGTTAATCTTGCTGAAGGTATCGATGACAACTTACTGGGTGCTCTTGAACAACGTCTGAGCGCACAATACAGTGAAGGTGATTACCGCGCACTGATTGCGACATTAAAAGCCAAAGGCGATGTGGTATACAGCTCTACGCAGTAATGAACGCATTGTGAGTTTACTCACTTAAATTAAAGGTCAGCATCAGCTGACCTTTTTTATGTCCGGAACACTTATGAAGATTTACCAGGGATGGGTATAAATCTTCGTTATGTCTGGAAGATTTATGCCAACCCCCATGGATGGAATAGGGCTGGTATTTATGTCTGGCCATAAATGTTCCATTCATTCATGGCAGTCAGAAAATTTATGCTTTTTAGAACCTAGAACCTATAGGCACAGCCAATTTAAGTAAAAAAAATGCATCACTTCAAAGTGATGCATTTTTTAAAGACTTAACTTATTTGGGATGACAAACACCCCATAAGTATTTGTCTAAATCTGTTCGACGTCGAAGTTAACTTCTGGATTAACATCTAGTTCATAATCCACAGACTCAATACCGAAGCCGAATAGCTTGAGGAATTCATCCTTATACTCACGGTAATCGGTAAGCTCAGCCAAGTTTTCAGTGGTGACTAATGGCCATTGTTCGCGACAATGCTGCTGGATCTCTTCTCTTAGCTCCCAGTCATCGAGACGTAAGCGGTTAGCGTCATCAACTTGTGGCGCCTCACCATCTTCACGATACAGACGCTCAGTGAACATGCGGTTGATCTGTTCCATACAGCCTTCATGTAGGCCTTCTTCGCGCATCTTTTTAAATACCATGGCGATATATAGAGGCATGACCGGAATAGCCGAGCTGGCTTGAGTGACTACGCTCTTAAGTACGGCGACATTTGCGCTACCACCTGTGATAGATAATTTCTCATCTAATGCTTTAGCCGCGCGGTCAAGATCCATTTTGGCTTTACCCAGGGCGCCATGCCAGTAGATAGGCCAAGTCAATTCTGTGCCGATATAGCTATAGGCGACGGTCTTGCAACCATCGGCCAGTACCCCAGCCTCAGATAACGCTGCTAGCCACAGCTCCCAGTCTTCACCACCCATGACTGTCACTGTGTCTTGGATCTCTTGCTCGCTGGCAGGCTCTACACTGGTCTCGATAATAAGATCTTTATTAGTGTCTACTGCGGTAGCGGTATACGTCTCGCCAATAGGCTTGAGCGCTGAGCGGATAAGCTCACCCGAATCGGGTAATTTACGCACTGGAGAGGCTAAAGAGTAGACCACCATATCGACTTGGCCCAAGTCGGCTTTAATAATGTCGATGGCTTTTTGTTTAGCTTCATGACTGAATGCATCACCATTGAGGCTCTTAGAGTACAAACCATCGGCTTTGGCAAACCTATCGAAGGCTGCAGAGTTATACCAGCCGGCAGTGCCTGACTTTCTTTCAGTCCCTGGTTTTTCGAAGAAGATACCTAGAGTGGCTGCGCCACTGCCGAAGGCGGCAGCAATACGAGAAGATAGACCATATCCACTTGAAGAGCCGATAACTAAAACTTTCTTAGGGCCGTTTTTTAAGCTTCCCTTTGCCTTAGTGATATTGATCTGTTCGAGTACATTAGCTTCACAACCAACAGGATGAGTAGTGGTGCATATAAAGCCACGTGTTTTAGGTTTGATTATCATGTTTCAGCTTCTCTTTAAAAAGTGACGATAGGATAATTAATCAAGAGCCAAATGGCACTGATTATTCCTGATTTTCTTTAAAAATGGCCAGTGGTAAGAGCAGTTTACTGGATTTAAATATCGTTTAAGACGGTTAATCTTGATGGTTAAGCATGGATGAACTGACTATACCCTATGGGTTAACCATGCTTCTTGAGTGTCCTGTTGTGTCGTTTCTGACTAAACAGAGTTAGCTCCTGGATCAGACGTTGAGTATATTCATGTTTTGGTGCATTGAATAATTCTTCTGTTGTCGCTTTCTCAACCATCTCCCCATGATGAAGCACCATCACCTTATCGCTAAAGTGACGAATGATGCTGAGGTTATGCGACACGAAAATATAAGACAATCCCATCTCTTTTTGAAGTTTTAACAGTAAGTTGAGAATTTGCGATCGGACCGAAAGGTCAAGAGCGGTGAGCGCTTCATCCGCTATGATTATTTTGGGGTCCAACATCAGCGCACGGGCAACGGCAACGCGTTGCTTCATCCCCTCTGAAATCATGTGAGGATAGAAATCCGCGTGTTCGGGTAACAGACCCACCTTTCTGAGTTTATCAACGACTTGTGCTCTACGCTGTCTGGCATCGAGTTTGGTATTAAACTTGAGTGGTTCATCGAGTAAATCCCCGATTGTCAATTTAGGATTCAGTGATGTGTTGGGGTCTTGAAAAATCATCCTGATGAGTTTACATCTCTGCTTTAGGTTTCTTTTTTCCAGCGCTTCACCTTCGAAATAAATCTCGCCACTACTGCGGACTTCGGCGCCAACGAGTATCCTTGCCAGGGTGCTCTTTCCCGAACCAGCTTCGCCAACAATCGCTAAGGTTTCACCAGTATTGAGCTCAAAGGAGACCGGAGACAAAGCTTGATTATACTCACGTTTAAACCCTTTGTAGCCTGCATAGAAACGCTTACTTAGGTTGTTAACTTGAAGCAGTGGTGTCTTCATTACATGTTTCTTCTTGGTAAGGGAAATGACAGGCAAAATAGCGATTTTTTTTATGACTTAAATTAGGACGGATCACGCATTTCTTTTCGGCGCGTGGGCACCTTGGACCGAGTCGGCAACCTATGGGAAGATGTTGCAGTGCAGGTGCTGAGCCTGGTAGTGTGCGCATGATCGATTTGTGAGCGATTTGTCCCGTGTGGTCCGGAATATTATTAAGCAGTGTTTTAGTGTATGGATGATAAGGATGGGCTAAAATTTCAGCCGTAGGGCCTGACTCCATGATTTGTCCACAATACATTACCGACAGTTGATCACACCAGATTGATAAGGTCTCGAGCTCATGACTGATCAACAGAATGGATACATCCTGTAGCTGGTTTAATTTAGTCAGCAGGCGAAAGATCTGCGCCTGTGTGTCCATCTCCATGGAATTGGTTGGCTCATCGGCTATTAATAGCCTAGGTTGGTTGGCAATAGCCATGGCTATCATCACCTTTTGACACTCGCCTTCGGATAGCTCCCAGGCATAACTGGCCATGACTTTTTGTGTGTCCTTGATGCCAACCTTATGCAGCCATTTTTTGGCGGTCTTCCTTTTATCTGCGTTGCGTCGCCAGAAAGGCAGTTTTTTATTTTCTGGCATAGCTTCAACAAGCTGAGTGCCGACACAAATAACAGGATCTAGGCTGCTGGATGGGTCTTGAAATATCATGGCCATTTCGCTTCCCATCAGGTTGCGTCGCTGCTTCGAACTCATCTCTAACAGATTGTGTCCATCCCACAACATGCGATCGGCCTTGATCGTCCAGTTATGGCCTGGAATCCCTAAGATAGCTCGAGCTAATAAGCTGCGGCCAGAACCGGACTCTCCAACTAAGCCGTGAATTTCAGCCGGGTTGATGGTTAAGCTGACTCTATCCAGTGCCTTGACGCGCCCGTGAGGGGTGTCTAGTTCAATGGTGAGGTTACGAATATCGAGTAAAGGCATAATCAGGTATCAACATTAATTATTGATCGGCGACAGTGCAGATCGTAAGCCGTCACCGACTAAGTTAATGGCTAGGACACAGCACAAGATGGCAATGCCGGGTATCGTCACAGTCCATGGGGCGGTTAACAGGTTATCCATTCCCTGGGATACCATGGCGCCCCATTCAGGGCTCGGGGCTTGTGCGCCTAAGTTTAAGAAGCCCAGCGCGGCGATATCTAAAATGGCTGCCGAGATCCCTAAGGTGGTTTGTATGATTAATGTGTCCCATATATTTGGCATGATGACATACCAGAAAATTTGAAACTGATTCGCACCATCGAGTTTTGCCGCTGTGACATACTCTTTTTGCAACTCTTCATGAATGGCTTGATGAATGGCACGGACAAACTGAGGCGTAAGCGCAATGCCCACGGCCCAAAAAACGTTTTCTAATCCCGGTCCCATCACTGCGACTACTAATATCGCCATTAGCAGAGAGGGGATTGACAACAAGGCATCGAGCAGGTGACTGAGAATACTTGATTTTAGCCCTTTCATCATGCCTGAGATTGAACCGATAATAAAACCGAGAATCAATGATGCGAGGACTATGCCTAAGGCCATACCGAAGGTTAAGTGAGCGCCATGGAGCAGGCGACTGAAAATATCGCGACCTAAATCGTCGGTACCAAGGAAGTGCTCTACTGTTCCGGCTGCATCCCAGGATGGTGCCAACAAGAGTGCGTGTGGATCTTGCTGCTCCGGAGCATAGGGGGCGATAAGCGGACCAAATAGGGCCAGCAATAAGAAACAAATCACAGTCCATAATCCAGCAAAAGCGAACGGATTATCTGAAAAAGCATGCCAGAATCTGCGCATTGGAGAGGGTATCTCATCTTCCTGATAGATCTTAATTTGCGGCATAAAGCTCTTTCCTGCTTAGGGGGTTGATTGCCGTATGAAGGACTTCAATCATGATACTTAAAAATATGATGATCAAGGCAACTGCTAACACACCGCCTTGGATTACTGTGTAATCCCTTTGATAGATGCCCGAGACTAACCAGGCTCCTACACCTGGCCATGAGAAGATGACTTCAACAACCATGGCATAGCTGGCGAATGTGCCTAACATGAGACCTAGATTTTTCAGCACAGGTATCAAGGCGTTGGGAAGGGCATGACGTAACACTATGTGACTGGTATGTAGGCCTCTGGCCTCTGCCGCCTTAATGTAGGTCTTATCCATGATGGATATGATCGCCGAGCGTGTGCTTCTCAGCACCACAGTGAATGGGAGTACGGCCAGTGTAACAGCGGGCAATATGATGTGCTGCAGGGCATCGATAAAGGCTGAGTCTGCATAGGGTGAATCTGAAACAAGCGTGTCAATCAGCACAAATCCTGTGACAGGGGCAATTTCATAGAGCAAGTTTAGCTGACCAGAGATGGGCAACCAGCCCAGTTGTACACCAAACCAGAGTGATAAGGTTAAACCCAGCCAAAAAACAGGAATAGAATATCCAGTTAAGGTGATGGTCATTATGGTGTGTTGGGTGATCTTGTTTTTACTCATCGACGCCAAAACGCCAAGGGGTATACCGAAAAGCAGTGCTAACATTGCAGCGACAATAGCCAGTTCGAATGAGGCGGGTAATACTGCCGCTAGCTCATCTGTCACTGGTTGCTGTGATGTAGCTGAAATCCCCAAATTACCCGTTAACCTTTGCTGAAGATATCCAATAAATTGGCCGAATTGGTTGCTCTCGAGTCGATAATCTTGATCGATTTGTGCGATCTGTTCGACTGTTGGCGCATGTATGCCGGTCAGCGAAAACCGTATCTCGACTGGGAAGTGGTGTGTGGCGATAAACAGCACCGCGAGTAGTACCAAGGATGTGGCCACAAACAGATTCATTCTACGTAACAGATATCGAGCCATTATCTTACCTCCTCAATAGTCATCATATCCCTATGGCGATCGGCATTAAAGGATATTCCACCAAATGGAGTGAGCTGGCTATTATCTATTCCTTTTTTCTTCAAAATAAGTCGGGTCGCATGGGCAAAGGGCAGCATAGGTAGCTCTTGTGCAAATAGAGCCTCGGCCTCTTGGTAGAGGGCTTTACGTTCTTTTTTTGAAGTGATTGATTTTGCTTTAAAGAGAATCTCATCGAATTTTGGGTTACACCAACGGGAGCGATTACTGTTCGACAGTACGGATGCGCAGCTGAGGATCGGAGTAAAGAAGTTGTCTGGATCGCTGTTATCGGCATTCCAACCTATAAGCACAGAGTCGTAGCTCCTTTGACTTAATTTCTGGTTGAATACACTCCAATCATAGCTAACGATATTGACCTTAACGCCGATGTCAGCCAGGTCCGCCTGAATGAGTTCAGCCGTTTTATGAGCGTTAGGGTTGTATATACGCGCGACGGGCATGGCCCAGATATCGATAGCGAGATTTTTTATGCCTGCTTCTCTTAAGAGTTGTCTGGCTTTCTCGGGATTATAATCTACCAGGCTTTGATTTTTCGAATATGCCCAGGACATTGGCGGGAGCATGCCCGTGGAGCCAACAGCTGTCTTCTGGTAAACCGCTCTGAGAATATTATCCCTGTCTACGGCGTGGGCTAGGGCTCTGCGTACTCTGACATCATTAAAGGGGGCTTTTTGAGTATTAAACGCCCAAAATGCGACATTAAATCCAGGCAGTGAATCTACTTCTAGTTCATCATGTTCGAAAACAACCGAGAGCTCACCAGCCTTTGGGAGGGCGGAGACACTGCAATCTCCTGTGATGAGTTTAGCCAGTCTGGTGGTACTCTTAGGAGTGATATCAAACACTAACAGTTCTGCGCTGGGTAAGCGTCGCCAATAATCCTCATTACGATGGTAGCGTATATAGTCGTTTTTGACATATTTCACCAGCTGAAAAGGTCCAGTGCCGACGGGCTCTCGGTCAATTTTTTCTGATTCACCTTTTTCAACCAAGGTATCTGCATATTCGGCCGACAAGATAACGGCAAACCCAGATGCTAAGTTGGCGAGAAAAGAGGCATCTTTATGCTTTAGATGGAAGGCGACTTCATAGTCAGACAGTTTTTCAATTGATTCGATCTGTTTATCGAAGCCTATGCTCTGAAAAAACGGGTATCCCGTCTTGGAGATATGATGAAATGGGTGGGATGAATCGATAACCCTGTTGAATGAGAACAACACATCGTCAGCATTGAAATGACGTGTCGGTGCAAATTTTGAGGTGTGATGAAAATTAACTTCTCTTCGTAATTGAAAGGTGTAAGTTAATTCATCGTCACTGAGTTGCCAATGTGTGGCTAAGGAGGGTTCTATCTGGCCGGATCTTATATCGTAATCCACTAGCCCATTGTAGATCTGCTGTGAAGTTGCATCCACCGTCGTTCCTGAAGTGACCAGTTGAGGATTGAAAGATTCAGGGTTCCCCTCGGAGCAATAGACTATCCCAGGTGGGACTAGCTTGGGGCCACAACCTGCAAGCAAAACACAGATGCAGGATATGGTAGGGTATAAAGATAGACGCTTAAGCAGCACTCTCATCGACAGATCAATTTTTCAGGGCTTTGGTGGCCATTTTAGCAGTGCTGATCGTCGATGAGCAATGAACATATGTTATTAAGGCGTATTAAGTTTTATCGAGTAAGTTGTATTTTTTTAAAATGCCGCGTAATTGGTGATAACTTAAGTTTAAAAGTTCGGCGGTTTTCTTTTGATTAAATTGACCCGCCTCTAATGCTTGTTTTAGAAGTGAGACTTCCAAACTTTCACAATGTTCTTTAAAATCAATGGGGAAGGTTATTTGGTCACAGCTGAGTTCAGCTGAGTCCGATGACACTGCATCGCTGCTCGCAACCGGAGCTTGGTTGCTAGCCAGATGTTGTCTCTCGCGTGTCTTCACTCTTGTTGTAGGGCGATAGGGGGAGGCAAAAGGGTCGACCACGATATTGGTAATAGGCGTTTCGGTGTCAGGGTTTCGATAGACGCTTCTCTCCACCACGTTTTTAAGCTCTCGTATGTTACCCGGCCAGTTATGATCCATCAGTTGTTGTATCGCTCTGGGGTTGAAGCCGGGAAATAGCTCATGCTTTAGTTGCCTTGCCATTCCTATGGCAAAGTATTCGGCTAAGGTCATGATATCTTCCTGCCTGTGACGCAGAGGAGGCAAGGTGATCACATCAAAGGCCAATCTGTCGAGTAAATCGGCTCTAAATTCACCGGCTTCGGCTAAGGTGGGAAGATCTTCGTTAGCCGCGCAGATTAACCTGACATCTGTTCGTACTGTTTTACTGCCACCTACTCGCTCAAATTCACCGTACTCTATTACGCGAAGCAATTTTTCCTGGATCAGCCCAGAAGTATTAGCGAGTTCATCGAGAAACAAGCTACCGCCATCGGCGCGCTCAAATCGACCCTCATGCTTTTTATTTGCGCCAGTAAAAGCACCGGCATCATGGCCAAAGAGCTCACTTTCGAGTAAGTTTTCACTCAGTGAAGAACAATTAAGTTTAATAAAGCTTTGATCCCAACGTGTGGACAGGAAATGGAGGCGTTCTGCAATGAGCTCCTTACCTGTACCACGTTCGCCAATAATAAGGACGGGCTTAGACAGAGGTGCGATCTGTGAAACATGCTCCAATACTTCGAGGAGCGCATTTGATTGACCGATAAGATTATCTTGCTGAAATTGATTTGCCACAGTAAGTTTTAGTCTTTAACGCTAATAGTTGGTGAAAATAATAATAAGACCCTCTGTTATTAAAAGAAAGAAAAAGTTAATATATTGGTTAAGTTACTGTATTTTATGAAATATGAAAAGTTGGCACAGAAAGTGGATTAATATCTACGAAACCAACGTTAATTTAAGGACAGCATTATGGGAATTTTCTCTCGCTTCGCAGATATCATTAATTCAAATATCTCTTCATTACTGGATAAAGCCGAAGATCCAGAAAAAATGGTTCGCTTGATTATTCAAGAGATGGAAGACACCTTAGTAGAGGTTCGTTCTACATCGGCCAAAGTATTAGCAGAGAAGAAGGAGATAATCCGTCGCATCACTAAGGTGCAGGAGCAGGTCCACGACTGGGAAGGAAAAGCCGAGCTTGCATTGTCGAAAGACCGTGAAGACCTTGCTAAAGCTGCTCTGGTTGAAAAACAGAAGGCGAGTGAGCTTGCCGATACCTTGACTCATGAACTTGTGGTTGTTGAAGAGCAGATTACTCGCTTAAAAGAGGAGGTTAACTTGCTGCAGCAGAAGCTGGCCGATGCCAAGGCTCGTCAAAAGACCATCATTATGCGTAAGCAAACAGCATCTTCACGTTTAGAAGTGAAGAAGCAACTTGATTCTAGCAAGATAGATAACGCTATGAGTAAGTTTGAGCAGTATGAGCGTCGTGTAGAGGGACTCGAGTCACAAGTCGATGCCTATGACCTGGGCAATAAGAAAAGTTTAAGTGATGAGTTTGCAGCACTGGAAGCTGAAGACTCTGTCAATGCCGAGCTTGAGGCATTAAAAGCCAAAATAAAGAGCAGCAAGGCAAAGACTAAAGCCAAATAATTACAATTCAGAGGTGAGTTATGAACATGGATATTTTAATGGCCCCAATTATTATTTTTCTGATAATCGTGGCTCCCATTTGGCTGATACTTCACTACCGCAGTAAGCGTCAGGTGAGCCAGGGACTTACTGAAGAAGAGTATTCACAGCTTAATGAGCTCATTGGCAGAGCCGATAAAATGGCTCAACGTATCGATACATTGGAAGCGATTTTAGACAGCGAATCACCACAATGGAGGGGACGCAATGAGTAACAGTGACATCAGACTTTGGGCGGTTTCAACCGGCGGGGCAGACTCTTTAAATCGGGGAGTAGCAGTAAGCTATAGTGGCAACAGACTTAGGGTGGTTACAATCGGCGAGGCAGGCCTTTTAACGCGGAGGAATTGAAATGAGTGACACTAGAGGACGTACCTTATATCGCATTCCTCAATCAGGTAAAATAGCTGGGGTTTGTTCTGGAATCGCAGACTATTTCGGCTTTGAAACCTGGCTAGTAAGAGTCGTCGCCGCTTCAATATTTCTTTTAGGTGGCTCGGGAATTGTGTTGATCATCTATGTATTACTTTGGATGATTTTAGATATTAAACCCGGGACCGACAAAAATAAAAAAGCGCATAAGGATATAGAAATAAAGAAAAAGGTTTGGCAATCGGGTGAGCCTCCGAAGATGGCTCTGCGTGATGTAAACTCTCAATTTAGAAGTTTGGAAATCAGGCTTCAAAAATTGGAACGTCATGTCACCTCGGACAGTTTCGACTTGAAACAAGAGATCAATAACCTTTAATCCTTCCAATGGGCGGCCCTGTCGCCCACATAACTTTAAGTGCAGGCTATGGGTCGTATCAACCGCTCTTTATCTAAGTTTGGCAAAACAGTCAGTAATAAAACCCAATCATTCGCCCATAGGGCTTCAGATCGAAATATCAGATTAGCAGTCACTGGACTCTCAGGTTCAGGAAAAACAGCCTTCATCACAGGCCTTGTTAATCAACTTCTTAACGCGGGTCTCTCAGGAAAGAGTAATAACCTTCCTTTATGGCAAGTCACCAGAGATGAGCGTTTGTATGGCGTAAAGCGTGCGCTTCAGCCTGACTTGACCGTGGCAAGTTTCGACTATGATTTAGGCATGAATGCCTTAAAGCAAGCCGTTCCGCAATGGCCTGCATCGACACGCAATATTAGTGAAATTAGATTAACCCTCAAATATCAACCTAGCCAAGGAATATTGGCTAAATTCACCGATAGCGCCAGCCTGTATCTGGACATTATCGACTATCCCGGAGAATGGCTACTCGACCTGCCTATGCTCAAACAAAGCTATGAGCACTGGTCCATGGCGCAGGAGCTGCGTAAGCCGATATTGGCTAAGTCACAATATTATCCGGATTTTGTTACGGCCTTGGACTCGCTGGAATTAGGGTCTAATGCCGACGAAGCAGAGTTAAAGCACATCGCCGAGTTATACCGACAGGTATTGGTAGATTGCGTGCATCAACATGGTTTTTATTATGCTCAGCCGGGTCGATTACTCCTTCCCGGTGAGTTTGCCGGCTCCCCAGTATTGGCTTTTTTTCCTTTGCTAAATACATCCGAAGATGCGCGGGAAAGTCTTGAAAACACCCATGCTAACTCGGCCTATCAAGTATTGAAAACCCGATACAAAGAGTATCAGGACAAGGTGATAAGGCCTTTCTATAAAGACTATTTTTCTACCTTTGACCGTCAGTTGCTACTGGTCGATTGTTTTACGCCGCTAAACAGAGGCAAGGAGCAGTTCGATGATATGACACAAGCGCTTAATGGCATCATGGAGAGTTTTAAATTTGGACAATCTAACCTATTAAAACGCCTGTTTTCCCCCGAATCGATAAACTGCTCTTCGCGGCGAGTAAGGTAGATCATATCACCCGGGATCAACAAGGTAATGTGTTGTCATTACTGACCCAACTGGTTAAACAGAGTCAGAGACAGGCGAAGTTTGAAGGCTGTGAGGTCGAGACCATGGCCATCAGTGCCATCAAGGCTACCCAGCACGGAATGATCAGATCGGGTAAGGGCGAAATAGAAGTCGTCAAAGGTGTCAGTTTGAATGAGAGAGAGCCAATTACCCTGTTTCCGGGGGAAGTGCCAAAATCATTGCCTGGGGCTAACTTTTGGGGCTCTCAGGGGTTTGAGTTTACCAGCTTCGCGCCACCTAATTATGCTCCTCAATCAGATGAAGCCGATTTTGAACATATACGACTAGACCACTTGCTGCAATTTTTGCTCGGTGACAAGCTTAAATAGTTGGCCGTGTTGAGAGAATCATATGAAAGATAGAGAAGCTGCCTCTTCGCAAGAGAATAAGAAAGATAGTGAAAAAGAGGCTGAGCATACGATAAAACAGAAGCAGGTATTTGAATCCAGAGCGGGTGAAGTAGCGCCAAGCTTTCGGGAAGCTGAGCGATTCGAAGAGCAAGCTCAATTTATTGAGACCCCTCATGATAAAGAGGAGGAGGTCTTGACCGATGAGGTCATAGATAATGAAGTCGCCTCCAGCTTATCCGAACGTTCTGGATTATTTGAAAATAGTTCCAAACGTACAGTCAAACCTCGATGGTCTGTGCTTGCCAAACTTATCATCATGGGACTCATCGGCCTGGTTATCACAGAGACGACTCTGGGACTGAGGGACGCTTGGTTACAGAGCCCTTGGTTATTCGGTTTGTACTCCAGTGTGACTTTATTGATCACGTTATGGGCGGGGAAACTCATATTTCGTGAATGGCGTCATTTACTCAGGCTAAAGTCGGTGGAAGAGGCGCAACAAACCGGGGATAGACTCGCTCAAAGTATGCAGCAGGGTGAAGCCGATAAATTTATCGGTAATATCATCACTAATCTACCTGAAGGCATTGACTTTAATAAGTATCATGACGCCAGCCGAGATGGGCATAATGATGCTGAAAAGTTGATTTTATTCGATGAGATCATATTGAGTGATAGAGATAAAGTGGCAAAGAAAATTGTTCGCCGCTTCGCTCAAGAGTCGGCGCTGTTATTAGCGGCAAGCCCTCTGGCAGTGCTCGATATGGCCATTATTCTCTGGCGAAATCAACGTATGATAGTCAAGATTGCCCACTGCTATGGTATTGAATTGGGTTATTGGAGCCGTATCAAGTTGATAAGAGGTGTTATCACTAACATCATCTATGCTGGCACCAGTGAAATTGTCACAGATCTTGGCACTCAATTGCTTTCAGTTGAGATGTCCGGTAAGTTGTCCGCCCGTCTTGGACAAGGACTCGGTGGCGGCCTACTGACGGCACGTCTAGGTTATCAAGCGATGGGACTGTGTAGACCACTCTCCTTTAAAGAGTCTTCCAGGCCAAGGCTTTCAGGAATACATAAAGAGTTATTGTTAGATCTTAAGGAGTTATCTTCTTCGGTATTTAATGGCAAGGTCAAAGAAAAAGTCAAATGTAATAAAGACTTTACATCTTGAACTTGATTATTTCTCATCCGCTGTTTACTCCGGATAGTGTCTGGGTACATGGTTAAATAACTATCGGTATTTACGTATAATAAAATTAACCGCCGGTGGATACTCAAGTGCAGACCTCGGAGAAATTTTATGCAAGAAAAGTGGAAGCAGGCCACGCAAGTCATACACGCTGGACGTATCAAAGACAGTTCAGGGGCACTCGTTACCCCCTTGTGCCAGAGTGCGACTTTTGTATTTGATAATGCACAACAGGGAGGTGCCAGGTTTTCCGGCGATGAAGCTGGCTATATCTATACTCGACTGGGTAATCCGACCACAGCTGAGTTAGAGCGCAAAATGGCTCGACTCGAAGGTGCCGCAGCGGCAGCGGCTACGGCCTCTGGCATGGCGGCGGTTTCTTCGGCGCTGCTGGCTAACCTTTCACAAGGCGATCATCTGGTTGCTTCCAAGGCCGTATACGGCTGTACCTTTTCACTCATGAGTACTCAGTTAAACAAGTTTGGTATCGACGTCTCATTGGTTGATTTTAAGGATCTCGATGCGATTTCTGCAGCGATAACCGATAAGACCAGAGTGCTTTTTTGTGAGACACCAGTTAATCCTCACCTTGATGTTTTTGACTTGGATGCACTGGCGTCTATTGCAAAAAAGCATGGTTTGATAAGCGTCATAGACAATACTTTTATGACTCCCTTACTACAGCAACCTCTGGCTCACGGGATCGATCTGGTTGTTCATAGTGCGACTAAGTATCTCAACGGACACGGTGATGTCATTGCCGGAATCATCTGTGGCAGTGATGAGCAGATAGAGAAGATAAAATTTGAGACCATGAAAGATTTAGGTGGAGTCTTGTCTCCCCATGATGCCTGGTTGATCTTGCGGGGGCTCAAAACCTTAGATGTTAGAATGGAACGGCATTGTGATAATGCCGACAGAGTGGTCGAATATCTGTTATCTCATCCGAAAGTACTTAAAGTGTATTACCCGGGAATCGAGGGGAGCTATGGTCAGTATCTTCTTGGTAAACAGATGCGCAGGGGTGGTGGAGTGATTGCCTTCGAGCTCAATGCAGACTTAGACAAGTCCATCGAGTTTATCAATAGTCTGCAACTATTTTCTATCGCGGTGAGTTTAGGTGATGCCGAATCTCTCATACAACATCCAGCTTCTATGACCCATGCTACCTATGAGAAAGAGCAACGGGAAGCCGCTGGCATAGGAGAAAATTTATTACGTATATCTGTGGGGCTAGAATCAGTTGAAGATCTTATTGTCGATCTGGAACAAGGCTTAGCTAACATATAACTCAATACCAATCGACATTTGTCCAATTTCATTATGGAGCCTATATAAAAAAGCCGCATCATGTCATTCATGAAGTGGCTTTTTTATAAGGATAATGCCTAGAAACTCCAGAAAGTATGAGCAACAACGTATAGGACTAACATACTGATAAAGTTGATTATCACACCCGCACGCATCATCTCTGACTGCTTGATAAAACCTGAGCCGTAAACAATGGCGTTGGGAGGAGTCGCCACTGGCAACATAAAGGCGCAAGAGGCTGCAATACCAATAAGCACAGATATCATGATAGGGGATAACCCCAGTGGTTCGGCAATTGCTGCAAATACAGGTACTAGTAATGCGGCACTGGCTGTATTACTTGCAAACTCGGTGAGCATCACTACAAAGAAGATGACAGCTAAAGTAAATAATGCCATATGTGTGTTACCGAAAATATCAGTAACCCAGTGTGCCAGAAACACACTAGTGCCAGTGGCTTTTAAAATTGCACTTAATGTTAAACCACCACCAAACAAGATCAAGACCCCCCAGTCTGTGGTTCGCTCAATCTTCTTCCATTCAACCAGACCAAGACCCGCTAACGTGACGACTGCGCCGAGTGCAACCACAGTATCAAACTGGGCAATGCCTCCAAGTGCTTGAGCGATAGGCTTACTAAATATCCAGCAGCAAACTGTGATAATAAAAACCAGGAGAGTTAATTTACCCTGAAAATTCAGCTTAGTATCAGAAGTCGGTATTTTACATATCACCGAAAGATCGGGCTTAAGGAACAGATACAAAGCAATAAGCATACTTGGTAGCATCAAGGCGACGGTGATCAAGCCAAATTCTAGCCAATCACTGAAACTTAAACCAACTTGTGCAGCGGCAATGGCATTAGGAGGACTGCCGACTAGAGTCCCTATACCGCCGATATTGGCCGAGTAAGCAATACCAAGAAGCATAAACAGATAAGTGTTCTTATGCTCTTTGAAATCAAGCTGCTGTAGAATTCCCAGTGCCAGAGGCAACATCATGGCTGCGGTTGCAGTATTGCTTATCCACATAGAGAGTAAAGCCGTTATGCCAAAAAGTAACATACAAGCAATGCTAAGTTTTCCTTTCGAGGCGGTTAGCACCTTTTGTGCTATGAGTTTATCTATTCCTTGATGGTTCAGGGCCGCTGCTAGTACAAACCCACCGAAGAAAAGGTATATGATTGGGTTAGCGAAGTTACTCATCGCCACTTTGGTTTCAAAGACGCCGAGAACAACAGCAAGAATAGGGATTAATATTGCTGTAATACTGATATGAATCGCTTCAGTTAACCACAAGATGGCAGCGAAGATCAGAATTGATAAACCAGTATTAATGCCTTCTTCGAAGGGAAGAAAGTTATACAGCATGATAAAAAGGACAATATCGGTGAATAATATGACCAGTTTTTTCTGTGGGGCACCGGCATTTTTTTTGATCTGTTCCATCTAAGTTCGACCTTCTTTCTCATTATTATATTTAGCACACACTAACCTAGACGAGGACTTCGGCATAATAATTTGAGGTGTATCTTTGTTACATTCAAGTAGAAATGATTGAGTGACAGGTATGGTGTTTTAGCCATTTGTGTGACAAGTCTTACGGCGCTCTGATCGAAAAAATATGTGATTGAATTTCAAATTTGCACTCACCTTCTTAAAAGCTTGTCAAAATGAAAATTTCCAAAACTAAAAACTGTGACACCCGTCCGGTTTAACTTCTTTTGGGTTGCCGTTAGATCTAAAAATGGCAAGAAGTGAGGGCTTGATCTACATTTAATGAGTGGCTAGGGATAAATGGATTAACGGCTGCATATTAACGGAATAATACTCAACATGGAGTTACTATGAAAAGCACACTCGTATCTGCGACACTTATGGCTGCAATTTTTTCACTCAGCGTCTACGCTGGTGAGGTTTCTAGCCAATCGAAAACGACCCATCAAAATGAAAATGCACGCCAAGTTCAACAGCTTAATGTCAATATCAACACATCTTCAATAGAGGAATTGGTTTTACTTAAGGGAATAGGTGAATCAAAAGCGAAAGCGATTGTCGAATATAGAGAGACTAACGGCAAGTTTAAGGTGATCGGTGATCTTTCAAATGTGAAGGGTATCGGGCCTAAGCTTGTTGAGAAAAATAGGGTATTTCTAAGCTTATAGCTCAGATCTATAGACTATCTGTTTATAGAAACAGCAGTCAGCAGTCAACAAGACGATAGTTGCTGTTTAGGACTTGATTGCTCGGCGGGCTTAGTAGATAATGCTCGCCGTTCTCTGAGGTATTTTACTCAAAGAAAGCAATGGTGACCTTAGGGTCCCCTCGCAATGATAACTTGTGAACTCGGCCAGGCCTGGAAGGGAGCAACCGCAGCAAGTGACTCATGTGCCGGGGTGTGGCTCTAGGGGAACCTCCAATCTCTTAGTACATCAATATCCTATACATCAATATTCTATACATCAATATTCTATACATCAATATTCTATACATCAATATTCTATACATCAATATCCTATACATCAATATCCTATACATCAATATCCTATACATCAATATCCTATACATCAATATCCTATACATCAATAACTTACGTCATAATCACCTCTGGTGGTACATTTCGTGAGAATCAGTTCAGTACAAACTCTCCTTATTTGCTCCAATCTGGTTATGGTATGCGCGTATAGTCGTACCTGAAATTCTGCGTTCTAGTATTGGCAAGCGCGAGCTGAGAAAGTCATTAGCCACCAAAGACAGATTTTAAGCTGCTCGTAAGTCACTGCAAGTATTGGTCAACTTTATAAGAAGATGCAAGGGAGCACTGCAAGTGACTCATGTGGCTAATGTACTGATGTGTGGCTCTAGGGGAACCTCCAATCTCCCCTAGTTCATCCTTTTCTATTTCAAAATACTTCTTCAGTGACTAACCATTATTTTCAGCTGTTTTTCTTATGCAAGTTAGCCTTGAGAAATGCTCTCGATTTCTCCAATGCGGTTTGGATTTCAGATCTCATTTCGGACAGCTCACTGTAATCCTCAAAAAAATAGGTATCGACCAGATGCCGTATATAGCGAACCGGGAGCTGGTTTAGAGTGACACAACAAAGATCTGCCAGGTAGTCTTCCGGTAATTCATCGAGTAATCCTTCATCGGACAAGAGTTCCATAAGAAGGACTTCGTAATAGTTTCGAATTTCTAATTGCATACAGATGCTCCGTGACAGTTAGTGTCTAATAAGAAAGATAGTTCAGTTTGCAATCATATTTATATAGCGGCAATAGAAAAGTGCAATATCTTCAAAGATAACTTTAGCGCTAATTCGGCATTAATGCCTCTCACCTCTACTAAATCCGGATACAAAAACGCCAGCAAGTTATGCTGGCGTTTGGCTTTTAAGCGAGATGGAGGCTGTATTTATAGCTGCTGAATGGCCCAACCCATAAACTCTTTACGGGTCTTATCATCGGCATGAAGCCACCAGTACTGCAACATCTGTTGGGCATGCTCGCCTTTATCGGCTTTATTCCCTGCAGCCGGAACCATTGGCATAGCATCAATTGGGGCCGGGATACTGACTGGAGCCGTCGGTGTCGAACTTGCCGAGGCTGCAATCACAGCTCCACCAGTAGCAGCAGTCGTTATCGCTGCAATGTCTTGTTTATTTCCGCCACCAAATAGGCTAGTCACGAAGGAGTCTTCGGTGAAGTCTGTTTGAAGGACCTTATAATTTACAGTCCCCTTGTCAGTGCGGGTGATCACCACCTGCGGAGATTTAGCGAAAGACTTAGGTTGTTTTACGATGTCGCCATCGGCGGGCTTCAATGTGTACTCATAGTCGCCATCAACTGCAAGGGTAACGATGAAGGGAGATGACTTGATAAAGCTTTCACTGTCACTGAAATCATCTTGAACCATATCATGGTAACGGATCGCAATCTTGTGTGTGCCCTGGCCTAATTCAAGATCTGATTTATGGCTGAATAAACTGCTTTCGACTTTCTTACCGTCGATGGCCAGATATTCAAATGACATTGGGATATTCAAATTAGCTGCCAGGGCCGAAGATGAACCCAGCAGAGCCAAGATTGCGGTGATAGACATGAGTGACTTCATTGTTGCTCCTTAACGATTAAAAGGCTTATAGTTTTGAGAGAATGGACGCTCAAACGCTTGAATGCGATCTTCTATATAGCTGATGGCTTGTCGACACTTTCCTAGTCGTCGATGAACCAACAGGATCTCATTTTGCATCTGGATTTTGTCAGCACTATGACAGTTATTCAGTTGTGATTGCAAAATGAGGATTTTCTGTTCAAATTTACTCACCCAATTGAGATGTTTGTTGAGCTCTGCATACAGTTGGTGACTATTATGCATGACTCCGGCGGCGATCCAATTGAAGCCGCTCTCATCGTGGGACTTATTTCTACGCCTCTTTGCTTGGGCGACTCGAAAAGCTCTTTGCTGCGATGCCGAATTGGCCCCTAATGAGGTGGTATTTAGCGCTCTTCTTACGGCGGTAAACCTATCTTGGATACGTTCACAGCTCAAGGCTATGGTATGGGTAGATATGTTACCTTTTATCAGCTGACCTAGCTGCTTAATACTCTTGTTTATCTGTTCTATACAGGGCGCAAGCTTAGCGCCGGATTGGATAAAGAGTTGGTCGTTAAATCTGTCGGTATCTCTAAGCAGTTTCTGCTCTCTCTTGGGCAAATTAGCATCGTGTTGAAGCACGTCCTGCTCTAGCTGCTTCAATTGGACTGATAACTGCCTTAGGAGTTCATTCGTATTCATAGTTAGACCCATGCATCCCAAGCTAACTTTGCCGCGATCAACAATACCAGAGTGATAAATGCGGGTCTGATAAACTGGACGCCGAATTTTATCGCCGTTCTTGCACCGATAAAGGAACCTAGCATCATACATAGACCCATTGAAAGACCGATAATGACATTCACTTGCCCAAGTGTGAGAAAGATCACTAAAGAGGTGAGATTACTGGTGAATGTCATTGCCCTGGCTAAGCCACAGCTGTGAAGAAGCGGCAGCTTATGGTAAGTGGTACTGGTTATAGTCCAGAATGCGCCTGTACCAGGCCCGGCGAAGCCATCATAAAATCCAAGTGGAAAGCCTTGGAGCCATTGCTTAATTTTAGACGCTGGTTGCTTAAGTGGTGTGAATGTATTGCAGCCCATGGCATTGGGTTTGAGTAGCGTGTAAATCGCAATAATCATGATCATCAGTGGTAGCAGTTTTTCTAACCAACGGCTATCGATAAGAGAGACGATGAAGGTGCCAGCTATCGCGCCGAAAAAAGTGGCTATAAAGGTGTAGTACCACAACTGAGGCGTGAATAGGTTTTGTTTATAATAGGTATAGGCAGCCGTAGAAGACCCAAAGCATGCGGCTAATTTATTGGTGCCCAGTGCCGTATGAGGATTGATGCCCAAAGCGAGAAGGGCCGGAATAGAGAGTAAACCTCCACCTCCCGCGATGGCGTCGATAAAACCTGCGAGTAAACCGATCCCGGCTAGAATGGCCCAAGTGCTGGGTTCAAACAGTAAATCCAAAAAAAAATCCTACTCAATTACGCGTCTGAAGGGGGGAGTGCATCGAGCAGTGATTTTCCATACCGTTTAGTGACTAAACGTCGATCTAAAATCGTGATACGTCCATAGTCTTGCTCGTTGCGTAGTAATCTACCACAACTCTGTATTAATTTGCGCGAAGCATCGGGGATTGTCAGCTGCATGAAGGGATTTCCGCCTTTTATCTTGATATATTCCGCGTGAGCCTGTTCGACGGGAGAGGTGGGCACCGCAAAAGGCAGTTTTGTGATGATCAAGTTAGTCAGGTAATCGCCCGGTAGATCTAATCCTTCAGAGAAGCTACCTGTACCGAATATGATACTAGGTTCATCGTTATCGCATCGTTTCTTATGGGCCGATAAAATTTCTTGTCTGGAAATAGTGCCTTGGATCAGTAAGCCTGTTTTGATCTTACTCTCGACCATATCGACGACCTTCTCCATCTGCCAATAAGATGCGAATAAGACTAAGGTGGCCATCTCACCTTCAATCAGGGCTAAGATCTGCTGGGCGAGTTCTTCGGTGAATTTTTCGTCCGTAGGCTCATTGTTCATCTGAGGCAGAAACAGGGTAGCATTCTGTTCAAAGTCGAAGGGCGAGTCCATGGCTAGAAAGCGGCTACCGTCGTTGAGTGACAGGCCAACTTGATGGGTGAAATGATTAAAATTATTTAAGGCTCGTAAAGTCGCGCTGCAAAGCACCACACCTGCGGCCTTATCCCAAAGTAGCTTTTCTAACATGAAGCCGACTTCTATGGGGGATGCACTGAACAGGTAATCTGTCTGTTTACCGGTTAATATTTCAATCCAGCGTGCCATAGGAGCCCCTTTGGGGTGATCTTCCTTCGCCATCATCTTCCACAGCTTCTGGAGATTTTCCAGCTTCTGCAACATGAAGCCCGTTTCTGTGAGCAGCTGTTCGGCTTGATGTTTTGGAATATCGCCATCTTTTATGGCTTCACTGAGCAAGGCTAACATCTTATTGAACTGCTTGAGGGCCGTAGTCGATACCGTGGCTAAGTTCTCTGCCTGGATAAGCAGCGCCTGGGGTAGCTTGCCATGCTCGAAGCGTAAACGATTCTCAGGATTGTCGAACCTGTGTGTTTGACTATCACAAAAATGAGCTATCTGAGTGAGTTGACCCGTAAGATCGGTAATATGGTCCTGCATTGCCTGCGCCGGGCCTATGATGTGGTTACTCTTTATTTGGTTTTGTAACTTGCTACAGGTCTTCTCTATTTTCTCCAGCCAGTCGACTGCGCCCCTGAGTGTGGTTTGTGCGCTGGAGAAGTCTCTGGCAACCATTGGCAGGTGGTGAGCTTCATCTATGATGTAATACACGTCTTCGGGATCGGGCAGAATGACTCCACCACCTAGTTCCAGATCGGCAAACAAGAGGCTGTGGTTAGCGATCAACACATCCCAGTTATCGATATCTTCACGTGCTTTATGGAAAGGACAATTCCTGTGGCTGGCGAGTTGTCTGTGACAGCTGTGTTTATCACAAGCTATCTGCTGCCATAGGTGGTCGGGGAGCTGTTTGACTAAGGTGTCACGCTCGCCGTTCCATTTACCTTCATGGTACTGCTTCAATAATGTCTGCAGCAGCTTTATCTGGCTGTTGTCGGGTTTGGTCTGCCACATCGCCATCTGAGTGCTGTTATCGGATCCGATTAACATCTCTAATTTAGATAGGCAAACATAGCGTTGCCGACCTTTGACTAAACCGAAGGTAAAGTTTAGCTCAGATTGCTGTAAAAAGAAGGGCAGGTCCTTGTGCAACAGCTGCTCTTGCAGGGCTACGGTCGCAGTGGCGATACAGACTTTTTTCTTACTGGCCAGTGCCAATGGAATAGAGCCTAATATGTAGGCTAATGATTTACCTATCCCTGTGCCAGCTTCGACCACGATAATTCGCCTGCTTTTATCGTATTCACCGGCTAAGGTCTTAGATATTTCGGCGACTATGTAGTTTTGCTCACGCCTTGGACGAAAGTCAGGCAAGGAGTTTGCAATACCTTTATATATGGAGCGGATCTGTGTTTTTACGTCGGCCGATAGCATAGGTATATATGGAAGAGAAATAGAGCTGTACATAATAACAGTGATTGCATAGCCTTAACTACTCTAATTTTATATTATTGAGTTAAATGTGATCCCATTTTCATCGAGTCCTTGTTTTGGATAGACAAATTATGTCAGTAAAGCCCTCTTTAGAGCTCAGTGGAACCTCATCGGTTAAGGGGCGGATTCTTTCTCGCCATACGGTGCAGCATTCGGGTATGGCTTGGCTGCATTATTATATTAAAACCACCGATGGCCCCGTTTTAGTCAAAGTTCCTCATGCTGAATATATGTGTTTCTGTGCAACATCTGCTGTGCCCAGTCTGCAAGCATTGCCGCAGTCAGCAAAACTAAGACTGGTGGATCTGCCGCTTAATAACTTTAATAGCGACCCTGTCACCGCCATTTATGCGAGCTCATCACAAGTATTCAGACAGGTGATCAGAGGCGCTGTCGATCTCGGCATTCCTCTGTTTGAAACTGATATTCGTCCAGAACACAGATACTTGATAGAGAGATACATAGCGCTGGATGTAGAGTTTATCGGTCAATTCGATCCTCAAAAGCAGGGAGGACTGGCCAGTTTTACTGCCACTCGAGCAAGAAAAAACTCTGTTGATATCCAACTTCAAGCCATATCTCTCGATTTTGAATGCAGTATGTCGGGCGAGCTTTACTCGGTCGGCCTCTACGGCAAGACATCAAATGACGAGTATAAGAAAGTGATCATGGTGGGCTCACCTTGTGAGATAAGCAGCGATACATCGGCAATATCTGATGACCAAGCTGATTATATAGAGTGGGTAGCTGATGAGAGAGGACTTATCCTCAGTTTAATTGATTGGTTTGCAGAGTATGATCCTGACATCATCATAGGTTGGGCCGTGGTGACGTTCGATCTGGCGCTTGTTTATAGAAGAGCAAAACTACATGGGATCAAGCTTGCAATCGGCAGGGGAGGCGCTGAACTGAGCTGGAAAATTCCGGATAAGTACCGTCCTGAGACTCTTTCTCTGCCCGGCAGAGTTGTGTTAGACGGCATTGATTGGTTAAAGGCGGCATTCTATCGATTCGATAGTTTCTCATTAGAGTCTGTTGCACGTGCCTTGCTCGAGGAGGGCAAAGCATTGCCCAGCGGTAAGAAGGGGGTTGAGAATCGAGGAGAGGAGATAACCGAGCTATTTCATCATAATAAAGCAGCGCTCGCCCACTATAATTTAACCGATAGCCGCTTGGTGTGGGATGTGTTCAAGAAAACCCAGTTGTTTGAGTTTGCTTTAGAGCGTTCTAGGCTGACCGGGTTAGAGCTCGGCAGAGTCGGCGCCTCGGTAGCGGCATTCAATAACTTATACTTGCCTCACCTGCACAGGGCGGGTTTCGTTGCCCCCGCAATGGCGACTAGCCAAGGATTAGAGAGTCCGGGTGGCTATGTGATGGATTCTATCCCCGGCCTTTATAAGCATATCTTAGTGCTCGACTTTAAGAGCCTTTATCCTTCCATCATCAGAACCTTCTTAATCGATCCTAAAGGACTTATCAAGGGACTGTCGGAACCTGAAGCAGATAATGTTGAGGGTTTCTTGGGAGCAAAATTTAGCCGGGATTCTCCCATATTACCAGAGCTGATTAAAACACTCTCGGAGCATAGGGAAGAGGCGAAGAGCGAAAAGAATGCGCCGCTGTCACAGGCCATAAAGATAATTATGAACTCTCTCTATGGCGTATTAGGCTCCCGTGGTTGTGTATTCCATGATGCCAGGCTTGCTAGCTCTATTACCCTAAGGGGTCATCAGATAATGAAACAGACACGAGCCTGGATTGAGGAACTTGGCTACCAGGTCATCTACGGCGATACCGATTCAACCTTTGTCTGGCTGGGGAAAGATCCGACGGATATCGATGTCGATAAGATAGGTAAGGGCTTAGTTGAAACGATTAACACTAGATGGAAACATAAGTTAGATAAAGAGATGAATTTAGCGTGTCATCTAGAGTTGGAATTTGAATGTCATTATGAGCAGTTTTTTATGCCAACTCTGAGAGGTTCTACTGAAGGGTCTAAGAAACGATACGTAGGTGCTTTTACTAATCATGAAGGAGAATTGCAGCTCGTCTTTAAAGGAATGGAGCAAGTGCGCAGTGACTGGAGTCCGCTTGCCAGACGTATACAAGAGGCACTCTATTACCGGCTATTTTCTAAAGAAGATGTGATGGCCTTCTTACAAGAGGTGGTCAATGACCTGATGCAAGGCAAGTTGGATGAAGAACTCGTCTTTAGTAAGCGCCTGCGTAGAGATATTGCCGATTATACGGCTAAGTCATCTCCTCATGTTAAGGCGGCGAAAATGATGTGCGACTTTTCAGGCTCTGAGCGTTTCTCAAAGAGGGGGACTAAAATTGAGTACCTTATGACACTCAACGGCGCCGAACCGGTTAAGTATCGTCAATCTATTATTGATTATCATTACTATTTAACAAGGCAGCTTGCCCCATCGCCGAACCTGTTCTAGGTTTGCTCGATAAACGCTTCTCGGACATCAGCTCTAAGCAGATGTCGTTAATTTAGTGAGTACTTTCTTAAGATTGTTCTGCTTTTATGTTAACAAATGGTTTATCGTCTGCTATAAAAAGGTTTTCTTGGTTAAAATGATGAAAAAACAGGTGGTTTTTGTGACTTTCGTCTTTGAGCGATAACTAATCTTTTGCTAACCTCAGCTGCAACTAGGAAGACAAAGAACAATGGAATGACAAAAAATAGAACCAAGCAGACTGAAAACATAAAGGTTAGACATCACATGAAAAGAACTTTAGTAGCATCGGCATTGGCAGCCGTCATATTTGTCCCGTCAGTATCGGCAATTGAAATCTATAAAGATGACAAAAACTCAGTAGAGATCGGCGGTTGGATGGATGCCCGCATCATCAACACTCAAGGTGCTACAGAGGTGGTAAATGGTTCATCACGTATCAACTTTGGTTTTACCCGTGACATGGATAATGACTGGAAAACATTTGTAAAACTTGAGTGGGGTGTAAACCCATTTGGTACTAGTGACATTGTTTACAGTAGCGAGAGTAACTTCGAATCTCAAAGTGGTGACTTCCTTACCAACCGTCTCGGTTATGCAGGTCTTGCACACGATAAGTATGGTTCACTCTCTATCGGTAAGCAGTGGGGCGTTTGGTACGACGTAGTCTATAACACCAACCTGGTAAACACTTGGGATGGTAATGCGTCGGGTACTTACACTTACAACAAGGCCGATGGTGCAGTAAACGGTACTGGTCGTGGTGATAACACAGTTCAATACCGTAATGCATTCGGTGATGTCAGCTTCGGCCTGCAAGTGCAGCTAAAGCAAGATAGTTTTGATCTGATTGAAGATAATTCTTTAATGTTCCCGACAGCTGATAATAGCGTCATGATCGGTAGCCCAATGGCTATTACGGGTGACTCTTTAGGTACAATTGAATACAACAATACTGTTGGTGGCTCTATCACTTATGCTGCCACAGATATGCTAACGCTTACTGCTGGTTTTAACTTAGGTGAGTTTGACGGTACTTTGGAGTCTGGTGAAGGTATCTCTGAAACAGACTACATCTATGGTGCTGGTTTGACTTGGGGCGGGTTTGAACAACCTGGTTTCTATGCGGCGATTAACATCAACAAGAACGAATTCCATGATACAGATAACATTGGTCGTTTAATGCCTGATGCTGTAGGTCTTGAATCACTGTTCAGCTACAAGTTTGATAATGGTCTTAAGCCTATCTTTGCTTATAACTACCTAAAGGCTGGCGACGCTTATGAAGCACTTTATAATGATGGCGAGTTTAAGCGTCAGTTTATTGTAGCGGGTCTTCACTATGTGTGGGATGAGCAGACAATGCTTTACATCGAAGCCCGTAAAGACATGAGTGACTTCAATGTTGCAAACCAGACTCCAGATGAGAGTGATGGCGTGGCAATCGGCATTAGATACTACATGTAATAAGCTGGCTACTTAGCTTGTTGTAAACGCCCTATACGGGCGTTTTTTTATGTGCGAAGAATACTTCATATGGGTAAATATTCTTGTGTAATTAACCAACCCATCAAATATATATGACTACTATCTCCTAGACTCTATTTTCCAGATTGAAAAACAAAAACTGACAAACCGTACATTAAAGTTTACGTAAACGAGAACTGTGGTAGAGAGCTAGAGTCGACATATACAAGTTTAATTATGTCAAAACACTCTTAATTTAATCTTGTTATGAGGGGAATGAAAAATTCAAAAGCGATATCCATGTTTTCTCGTGACTCTAATGTGCTGTTTTTAAATCGATAATTAATAATGTCGAAAGTTAATCCCTTCTTCTTGTTCATTCCTTCTCTTACCGCTGAGCATTTTACTACAACTCTTGTGAGGATTTAAATCAGCTTATAAATCTTTATTGTATACAAAATAATCAATAAACTGGAACGTCTGTGAAAGTTAGCGTGTACTTGTTGATTAAATGTTTCATGTGTGGTCTTATTTGTTTGCGAATGTATTCCAATGTAACGATTTGTGTTCATTCTAATGCATTTAAAAAATATAAAAAATAAGAGTCCAGGGAGAAACAACATGTACAAAAATAGCTTATTAGCTAATTCAGTGCGTTTCGCACTAATTAGTGGTGCTGCAGCAACAGCAGCAATTACAGCTCCAACAGCTTTTGCGGCTGATGAGTCTGCAAACGTAGAGAGAATTTCAGTAACGGGTTCACGTATCAAACGAGTAGATATTGAAGGTGCCAACCCAGTTACAGTAATTGAAAGAAGTCAGCTTGAAGATCTCGGTATCACTGATATCGGTCAGCTAATTCAAAAACTTCCAGCAATGAACGGTGGTGTGGTTACTTCGACGACAAACAATGGCGGTTCGGGGGCTGTAACTGTAAACTTACGTGGTTTGGGATCAATTAGAACTCTAGTCCTTATTAATGGTAAACGTACGGTTGATGGTGGTGACTTTCAAACTATTCCAGCATCTATGATTAAGCGTGTTGAAATTCTTAAAGATGGTGCTTCTGCTATTTACGGTGCAGATGCCGTTGCTGGTGTTGTAAACATCATTACTCGCAATGATTTCGAAGGTGTTGAAATTAGTGTTCAGCGAAAAGAGTGGACAGAAATCACTGATGGGGCCGCTAACGATTCTGTTTCATTAATCGCGGGTAAAGCTTTTGACGGTGGTAATATCGTTTTCGGTGCAGAGTACAACAAGCAAGAAGGCGCTGTACAGGGACAGTACGAAGGTGTTAAGCATTTCCAAGAGCCTCTGCACGTAGGGGATGTTGAAGATTTTGAAAAGAATGGCCTAACTGATGATAACTCTGTTTTTTGGGGGTCTTCACGTATTCCAAATGGTCGATTCTTACCTAATGGTGCTACTGGCGGACAAGTTTTTGATCCTAGTCTAGCTGGATGTAGTGGTAGTGTCCCTGCATCAACGAGTTGTTTCCGTGATGCAAATAATGATTTTTATAATTATTCTCCAGTAAACTACCTACAAACCCCGTTTGAACGCATCAACGTCTTTACTGAAGGGAATTTCGAAATCTCTGATTCTGTGAGATTTGAAAGTGCAATTCGTTTGAGTAATCGTAAATCTATTCAGCGTTTAGCTCCAATGCCTTATGATTCTCGATTTGATCCAGGTGCAAATGTGAGAGATGCTGACGGTAATGCTGCTCAAGGTATTTCAGCCGACAGTTATTACAACCCATTCGGTGTCGATGTAACAGATGTTAGACGTCGTGTTACTGAAAGTAACCGAGAGTTCTCACAAGATGTAACTAACGTTCAAGCTGTTGCAGGTTTCTCTGGTGAGTTCGCTGAGGTTTGGGAATGGAATGCCACTTATAATTGGGGCTACCGTACACGTACAGATATAGATAAAGGTCAGTTTGTTGCTGCAAACATTGCTAATGCATTAGGTGCTTCTTTTATGGACACGGATGGTGTCGTAAAGTGTGGTGAAGCTGGTGCGATTATCGAAGGTTGTACTCCAATGAACATGTTTGGGGAAGGAAATATTTCTCAAGAAGCATTGGACTATGTTGAAGCCGACCTCACAGATACATACAATACTCGTCAAGATGTATTAACTCTTAACCTTACTAATTCAGAACTGTTTGAATTACCTGCAGGTTATGTTGGAATGAGTGTAGGTTATGAATATCGTGATGAACAGTACACTTATTCACCTGACTCGGGTAAAGCGAAAGGTGCAGTTTCAGGTAACAAAGGAGCGGGTACTGAAGGCGGTTACCGTGTAAACAGTCTCTTTGGTGAGTTTGTTGTTCCTATTTTAGCTGGTGTTCCGGGTGCTGAACTCTTAGAAGCTAATGTCGGTGTTCGTTATGATAACTTTAGTTCATTTGGTGGTAATACTTCGGTACAAGGTTCACTGAAGTATATGCCGATTTCTAGTTTACTTGTTCGTGCTACAGCGGGTAATGTTTTCCGAGCTCCATCTGTAGATGAGCTGTTCAGCTCGCCAGCCGATGATTTCGACCAAGCTGTCGATCCATGTAGTACGATTAACTACGGTGGCTTAAGTGCTGATGGACAAGCACGTTGTATGGCATCTGGTGTAGCTGCTGGTGGATATGAGCAAACCGATACTCAGGTTCGTGGTCGTTCTGGTGGTAACCCAGAATTGCAACCTGAAGAAGGTGATACATTTACGGTTGGTTTGGCATGGTCTCCAGAGTTTATTGATGGTTTTAGCTTAACCGTTGATTACTGGGATATAGAGTTAACTAAAGGCATCGATGGTTTAGGTGCTCAAGCGACTATGGATCTGTGTTATGAAGAAGGAATTGATGAAGCTTGTGGTCAGATAAATCGTATGCCAAGTGGTAATATCGATACAATCAATACTACCAACCTTAACCTTGCAGACGAAAAAGCGACGGGTTTAGATACTGAGATTACTTACAGTTTTTCTACTAGTATTGGTGATTGGCGTACAAGCTTAAACTGGACGCATTTAATTGAGCGTGAGAAAACTGCATATGAAGGTGCTGATGTAATTGAATTGAATGGGCGAATCGATACTTCTACTGCAAGAGATGTTTATCCAACTGATAAAGCTAATTTCTTTCTCAATTGGGGTTTAGAAGATATTTCGATTACTTATAGTGCTGAATATATATCTTCAATTGAGTCTCCATATTTCTTCTTCGATGAACAAGACCAACATATTGAGTCGCAGTTGTATCATGATATTACGGGTTCATATATTTTCCCAACTAATACAAAGATAACTCTTGGTGTAACTAACATTACCGATGAAAAAGCTCCATATCTTGATCAAGGATTTAACGCTAGCACAATCCCTGAAACTTATAGAGTTAATGGTCGTGGTGCATTTGTAAGAATATCGCAAAAGTTTTAAATAATTAAGATATAGATTTTAATTTTGTAATGCCTATCGGTGATCACTGATAGGCATTTTTTATATTAAAATGTCTCTAGAATTACTTCAGTATCTCTTTGTCAGATGTGTAACCGATATTTTGGTTATGCACCACTAGTTAGCCATTAAACAGGCCTACAAACTATTCTCATGAACAAAAACAACAATTGAATGCAAGGTTAAAGCAAATGGTGGCGATTAATAGGCAACGTTCTCCAGTAATACATCAAAGAAGAGTTTAATCTCGGTAGTTTTTGGTTTCAAAATAAGATGCTGATTCTTCTACTTCAGGAGTACAGTAATGAGACAATATTTAAAATCGCTCTTCTAAATAGCTGAGCCTGCTAGTCGTGCAGTCATATGTATGGATAGTAAATTTGGACATAGATCTGCCATGGATGATTTTAAACCTCTCTATTTTACCACTTCCCATTCTGACCTATCTTTCTACACTGTTTAACCAGAGAATATTTTGGAGTGTAGATAAAAAGAGAGACAATATTGAGTTCGCGAAGCAGTAGACCCTAACTCTATAGAAATAGTATTGAAGACTTGATTTTTTACCGCTAAAACGCAACAGAATAGATCGCGCGTTTTTGTGAATATTTCATAGCATCACATTTGGGTTCAGTGAAAACGCTCTACATTGAAAATGATGGAATTATCACCTAATATCCTGTTCTGTCGAAATTAAGTCACTCACCAGAGAATTGTCATTGTGATCTGCGTCACGCCAAACCTTGTCGTGCGCTCGGTGTGAATCTTGGATGTAATTGAATCTACACATTAGCATTTAGCAAAGAAATGGATTGCTTTTAAAGGAGAATATATAATTAGTTTACTGGTAAAATCAGCAACTGTTGCGAGATTGTGAATAATATTGCCAACTTGTTGCTGTGTTATTGTTAATTAAAACCAAAGTCTTACAGCGTTTTTTTTGTCTTTAAGCCCTGACTCCTGTTAATCATATGATATATGACTTGTTCGAAAACCTGCCTTTTGTAGCTTTTCCCCCCTCTAATGCCTTTTTTCACTAGTTTTAGGTCGTTTCAATTGTTGACACAGGTCAACAATTTGTGAAATGATGCCAGCGGTGCTACACCTTATTCGGTGTAGAAAAATAAGATAATAATTAACAATCACAAGAGAAAGACATACTTATAAGCAGGAAATTATCGCAAATATAAGCGGAATTCCATGTTGTTAATAAGTTAAACCTTTTTAATTTTACTTCAAATTGGTTGGGAACTATGTCCAAGGTAAGCAATAAAACAAAAATCGCTACAGCGCTCGTAGGCGCACTAGCCTTAGCTGGCTCAAACTTAGTGATTGCAGATCCTCTTTCTGACGTTCAGAAGGCTGACAGCAAAATTCACGCTGAAGCAGCAACATCTCAAAAGAAAGTAGATAAGTACTTTGACCAAGCTCAGGACATGGTGTTCGAGTATGGTTCAGTTGCAGATGAGCGCGAATCACTAAAATCTTACAACGATTACGTTGCTGGTCTGGTAGCAGACCAAGAAGCAACAATGAAATTAATTCAAGATGACATCAATGGCGTTGATACACTTCGTCAAGGTGTTGTTCCTCTTATGTTTAAGATGGTTGACGCACTGGAGCAGTTTATTGCTCTGGATCTTCCTTTCAATCAAGAAACTCGTATTGAGCGCGTAAACAATCTTAAGGCACTATTGAACAGTGCAGAAGTGACACTTGCCGAGAAGTTTCGTCTGATCCTTGATGCATACAGCATCGAGCGTGAATACGGCAGTTTCGTTGCCGTTAAAACCGGTCAGCTTGAACTCAATGGTAAAGAGGTCTTGGTTGATTTCTTCAACTTAGGCCGAGTAGCCCTTTATGCACAGAGCTTAGACCAGAAGTCAGCTTGGATGTTTAACGATGAAACTAAGGCATGGGATGAGCTAGATGAAAGCTATCTTCGTGAACTGACTAAAGGCATCCGCATTGCACGTAAACAGGGTGCTCCGGATCTATTCTCGTTACCAATCCCTGCTGCGGAGGCTGCACAATAATGAAGAAGTTAATAACTACAGCAATCGTTGCTGCAACCCTGGTTTTATCTTCAGGTATTGCGAGTGCAGCAGATGCGCCTAAAACGATCGACCAGCTGCTTAAGCAGGTTCAAACAGATCGTGCTAATGCTTCGAAGACAAACAAGAAGCGTGAGCAAGAGTTCAGAAATGAACGTGGCGATAAGGCCGCTCTACTTAAACGTGAAAAGAATGCTTTAGCTACCGAGCGTCAACGCGGTAAAGATTTAAGCCAAGCTTTCTTGGATAACGAGCGCAAAATTGGCGAGTTGGAAGAGAACCTAAAAACGGCTCAAGGTGACTTGGGTGAGATGTTCGGTGTCGTTAAAGGTGATGCCGGTGATTTCTCCGGTAAACTGGTAGCGTCTAACATCAGTGCTCAATATCCTGGACGTGATGTCTTCATCGCAGAACTTGGTGCGCGTAAGCAACTGCCAAAGATCGACGAACTGGAGCGTTTCTGGGAAGAGCAGTTATTTGAAATGGCGCAGTCTGGCAAGGTTGTCAACTTCGAAGGTGCTGTTACCGATATCGACGGTAATATCCGTAATACGACCATCACACGAGTGGGTGCCTTTAACTTACTTGCCGATGGTAAATATGTTGTTTATAACGCCGACCTTGGTCTGATTCAGGAGCTATCGCAGCAACCATCCGGTTACCAAGTCAAAGCTGTGTCTAAGTTTCAGGATATCACTTCTGGTATCGCTCCTCTCTACATAGATCCTATTAAGGGTGTGTTGTTGAGCATCTTCACGCAGAAGCCGACTATTGAAGATCGTATCGAAGCGGGTGGAACTATCGGTTACATCATTATTGGCCTGCTTATTATCGGTGCCATCATCTCTATCGAGCGTATAGTCACGCTTACTCTTGTAGGCGCTAAAGTTAAAGCCCAACGCAAAAATCTGGATAACCCAGGTGACAATGCCTTAGGTCGTATTCTTAAGGCTTTCCACGACAACAAAGATGTCGATGTTGAAACGCTGGAACTTAAGCTTGATGAAGCCATTCTGAAAGAGACACCGGCACTAGAGGCTCGTATCTCGATCATTAAGGTACTCGCTGCAATCGCACCTATGATGGGTCTACTCGGTACAGTAACCGGTATGATTGCTACCTTCCAAAGCATCCAGTTGTTTGGTACTAGCGATCCTAAGCTTATGGCTGGCGGTATCTCGATGGCATTGATGACTACTGTACAGGGTCTGGTCGCTGCTCTACCTCTGATGCTTATGCACGCAATTGTTATTGCTCGCAGTAAGTCAATCGTACAGGTACTTGAAGAACAGAGTGCAGGCATGGTTGCGACTCACGCTGAGAAGAGGAACGCCTAATGTTATTCCTGATGGATATCTGGGATTCCGTCAGGGGCTTTATGGCCGCCGGAGGCGATGTTCTCTGGTTGGTCGCGGCAGTGTTGTTTGTCATGTGGGTATTGATGCTTGAACGTTACTGGTATCTCAATTGGATATCACCAAACGAACATAAGGCAATCATAACCTCATGGGATGCCCGAGAGGATTCTACCTCTTGGTATGCACACCGCATCCGTGAAGCCTGGCTTTCCCAAGCGAAACAAAATTTGAATGCACGTATGCTGTTTATTAAAACCTTAGTTGCCATCTGCCCTATGATAGGTCTTTTAGGCACAGTGACAGGTATGATTTCGGTATTCGATGTGATGGCAGTTCATGGGACGAGTAATGCTCGTATGATGGCAGCTGGTATTTCAATGGCGACCATGCCGACAATGGCGGGAATGGTAGCGGCGTTATCGGGGGTATTCTTTAGTACTCGTCTGGACGCTAAGATGAAAATCAGTTTAGAAAAGCTAAAAGACAGCATGCGTCACCACTAGAGAGAGATTGAACATGGCACGTAGAAAGCATTCCAGCGTGGAAGAGGAAGCTCAAATTGATATGACACCGATGCTAGACATCGTGTTTATCATGTTGATCTTCTTCATTGTAACAACTTCGTTTGTTAAACCTTCAGGCCTTGATTATACCAAGCCAGAAGCGTCTACAGCGACTAAGAAGCCCTCTGCTAACATCTTCATCGGTGTGAGCAAGACAGGAACCATTATGATGGAGAACCGTCTGGTCGATATCGAGCGTGTAACTGCAAACGTAGAGCGTATGCTTGCAGAGGCTCCAGAAGCGGCCGTGCTAATCCAAGCCGATAAAGATGCCAAGCATGGTCTGGTTATCAAGGTAATGGATAGTGTGAAGAAGGCGGGCGTAGATAAGATATCTGTATCGGCGGGGAAAGACTAATATGCTTAGAGGAATAGTATCATTACTACTTGGTGGTGCTGTGACTTATGCCTTATTTGTCTTCATGGCATTTTTGATAGGTGGCGGTCCAACCCGCCACGATGCTTCAACAGAATCACCTATCATCGAAATAACCATGAGCAAAGAGGATGCATCAGCACAGAAGAAACCTAGGGTTAAACCTAAGCCTCCTGCGCCACCTGAGCAGCCACCTAAGCCGGATACAACTCCGCCTGACAGTTCATCTGACATAGATACAAACATGTCATTTAACATGGGTGGTGTTGAAACTGGTGGTGCAAACACAGGCTTTAAACTGGGTAACATGATGACGCGCGATGGTGATGCTACGCCTATCGTTCGCATCGAGCCTCAGTATCCGATAGCCGCAGCACGCGATGGTAAAGAAGGCTGGGTACAGCTTAGCTTTACCATTAACGAACTCGGTGGTGTTGAAGACGTTAAAATTATTAAGGCTGAACCTAAGCGATTGTTTAACAAAGAAGCTAGGCGCGCACTTAAAAAGTGGAAATATAAGCCGAAGATTGTTGACGGTAAGGCACTTAGACAAACTGGTATGAAAGTTCAGTTGGACTTCACCTTAGACAAAGGAGGCAGATAACGATGCGTAAACTTAGTTTAAGAACGACTAGTATAGCTGCCGCTTTATTACTTTCTTTTGGTGGTAGTTTAGCACTAGTTCCGGCAGCATCGGCTGTCGAGAAGTGTCCTATCGAGAGTCGTAAGTCTAAAGCCGTTGGTCAAAGTGCAGCGAAGAAAGTGCAAAAATCTTTCAAAGCTTATACTGAAGGCGACGTTGACGGAGCCATCGCGATATTACTCGAGGCCAACCCTAAGAGTGATTTCGATAAAGCATATATTGACCGCATGTTGGGTAATTTCTACGCCGAAAAGTCTCAGATGGGTACAGCAATTAAGTATCTTAAGACTGCTGTCGATGCCGATATCTTAGGTGGCGGTGACCATGCTGCGACGCTGAGACTTTATGCCGACCTCTTGATTCAAGAGAAGAAGTTTAAAGAATCGATCACTTATTACTACAAGTGGATGGAGTTTACCTGTAAAGAGGATGCTCAAGTCTACCGTCGTATAGGTATTGGTTACTCAGAGCAGAAGAACTGGAACAAGGTTCTTGAGGCCGCTAACAAGGGACTATCACTGTCTGATAAGCCTGATAAAGGTTTGTATCAGATGAAGCTAACGGCTTACTTCAATCAGAAGAAGTATCCGGAAGCGGTAAAAGTGCTAGAAACCATGGTGCCACTTTTCCAGGATGATAAACGTCTTTGGGTTCAGTTAGCTCAGTTTTATTTGATGACTGAAAAGTACACTAAGTCGTTAGCCACTTATGATCTTGCTTATAAAAATGGTTTTCTTGAGACTGCGGGTAACATTACTCGTTTAACTCAGCTACTTGCACAGAATGGTTCGCCATACCGTGCAGCCAAAATATATGAGAAGCACATGAAGTCGGGCATGATCAAAGAGGAAGAGAAAACTCTTGGGATTTTGGCTGGTTTCTATCACAACGCGAAAGAGTTGAAAGAAGCTGCTTCATATTATGGTAAGGCTGCAGATGCGGGCAACAATGGCAAATATTATCTAAGACAGGGTCGAATCCTGTCTCTGGATGGTAAGTCTAAAGCCGCTGTTTCCGCGTTTAAGAAGTCACTCGACGCGGGCATTGATAATCCGGGTGAGGCTCAATTTGAGCTAGCACTTGCTTATTTAAACCTTAAGCAATATAAGTCTGCTTATTCGCGTGCTAAGTTAGCGGCGAAGGATAAGAAGACGGCTCGTTCAGCGAAGAGTTATATCTCTTATATCAAAGAGAAGGCACGTGTTCATAACGTAACACTGTAACTTTAACTTGATTAAATGAGTTTTTAAAAGCCCCGAAAGGGGCTTTTTTATTGCTGTGAATTCCTAGAAAACTGCAATCTTACTAGAACTTAGAACCTTCATTTACTGCATCTGCCTCAACTCAATATGTCGATGTTTTTCCATCTCTAATTCATGAGTTAAATTCTCTACGTCTTGAAAAATCAACTCTATGCTTAGGTTACGCGCCGGCGTGCAAGTATAGCCAGCGAGTTCGTAATCGATGTGACTCGTGTGTTTTTTGCCGTATTCTATATTGAAGTTTTCAATTTTCTTTTCAATTCTATGCAACACAATCTGAGTCCCAGCCTCATCAATGTTGAATAACCCTAATGCAAAGCTGTTATTGTTGAGTCTCGCTACCAGGTCTGTTGTTCTTAAGATGGCTTCTTGTACCTGTTTCATAAAGAATTCGAGCAGATGAGGTTGCTTAACTGTTTCATGTATGTGCGGGCACAGATACAATAGAGCCAGACTTTGGTGATCTCTGATATGGCGATGCCATTCGCGGTTGAAAACCTCCATAAAGTAGGTTTGATTATAGACGCCAGTTTCTGGATCTCTGAAACCTGAGTTGCGAAATGAATAGATCATAGACTGGCTCCTTTCGGTCCTACAAAGAAGAAGATTGAGATAGCTGTATAAATATAGCAGTACAAATAATTTTGTACGTTTGCAATAAGTATAGAAAATAACAAGCAATTGCACCGAATATAGGGAAAGAAACAGATGAGAAGAGCTTTTTTGGCCGTATCAATAGGGTTAGTACTGGGGATCACAGGCTGTTCAGATAATGAAAATAAAGTAAGCAAAGACGCAGGTTCAACCGCAATCAGTACCTCTTCTGAAGTCGTACAAACCAGCCAGAAAAAAGAAGCATCTGTAGAGCAGGCTTACCTGACATTGGTGGACGAATTCTTTAAGGACTATCTTAAGCTTGAGCCTATCTATGCCACATTTGTTGGGGTCAATGATTATAACGATCAGTTTGGCGGTGATCTTACCAATGAGTATTTGAAGACGCGTCATGATTTAAATACCAGTTATTTGGCAAGAGTCAAGATGATAGACAGAAGTGCTTTATCTCCTGAGCTACAGCTAAGTTATGACATGTTTACCTATGATAGAAATGTCGCTCTGGTAGATGAAACATTCCCAGCTCGTTTCATGCCAATGAATCAGTTCTACAGCACAGTTATCAGTATGGTACAACTGGGCAGTGGTGAAAGTGCTCAACCATTTAATACCGTCGAAGATTACCATAACTGGGCATCTCGTTTATCTGGGTTCATCGCCTGGACTAAGCTTGCACAAGAGCGCATGGACGAGGGAGCAAGAAGCAAGGTCGTTCTGCCTCGGGTGTTAGTCGAGCGCATTATCCCTCAGCTTAAGGCTCAGCTTGTCGATGATGCCAGTAAGAGCTTATTCTACGCGCCAATAAATAATCTGCCGCAGAGCTTTTCTGATACAGATAAAGCTGAACTCACCGCGAGTTACACTCAACTTATCAATCAAGAGTTAATCCCGGCACTAGCCTCATTAACTGAGTATTTCGAGACTAAATATCTCTCTGTTGCCCGCGCTAGCGATGGTTGGTGGGACTTACCTAACGGTAAAGTTTGGTATCAGCATCTGGCTAATTCCCACACGACTACCCTGATGCCAGTGGATGAAATCCATCAGATTGGTCTGAGTGAAGTGGCTCGTATCTTGTCTGAGATGGATAAGGTACGTGAGCAGGTTAAATTTAAGGGAGATTTGAAGGCTTTCTTCGCATCTCTGTCATCTGAGCCAGAATATTTCTTCACTGATCGCCAGGGCCTTATCGATGGTTATATGAGCCTTAAAGAGCAGATAAATGCTGAGCTACCTGAGTATTTCAATATAATGCCAAAGGCCGATTATGTGGTTAAGCCAGTGGAAAGCTTCCGTGAGCAGTCTGCGGCTGGTGCATCATATGAATCTCCAGCCGTTGATGGCTCTCGTCCTGGTGTGTTCTATATCAACACCTTTAACTTAAAAGCGCAGCCTAAGTGGGGGATGACGACCCTGTCTCTGCATGAGGCTGCCCCTGGACATCACTTCCAAATAGCCATAAAGCAAGAGTTAACTGGAGTGCCAGAGTTTCAACGTTTTGGCAATTACACTGCGTTCGAAGAGGGCTGGGCCCTGTATGCCGAATATTTAGGGGTTGAGATGGGGCTGTTCAATGACCCTTATCAGTATTTTGGTAAGCTGTCTGATGAGATGCTACGCGCTATGCGCCTAGTGGTTGATACCGGCCTTCACGCTAAAGGCTGGACACGTGAACAAGCGATTCAATACATGAAAGATAACTCGCCCATGGCTGAGTCGGACATCGTCGCCGAAGTTGAGCGCTATATGGCTATACCTGGACAGGCACTGTCCTATAAAGTGGGTCAACTCAAGATTCTTTCTCTTAGAGCTGAAGCGGAAGCTGAATTAGGCGATAAGTTCGACCTAAAAGTCTTCCATGATCAGATCTTAACCTCAGGCTCTTTGCCTATGGCGGTGATGGAGTTGAAGATCCATCATTGGATAGAAACTCAGAAGTAATTGAATACGAGATTAGTTAAACACAGTTTCATCAGCTAAAGCTTTTTAAACCCGGCTTTTATCAATATACTGGCTGGGTTTATTTTTTCTAAAATTTGTCATCGCTAAGGTATCTAGATACTGGCAGGCAAATTCATCACAACGTTAGGAGTTACACCATGGTACAAGCCACAGCAAGACATCTACTAGTTAGCAGCGAAGATAAATGTGAAGCACTTAAGCAGGAAATCTTAGCCGGTGCAGATTTTGGTGATGTGGCAAAGGCTAACTCATCTTGTCCGTCGAGTGCTCAAGGTGGTGACCTTGGTTCTTTCGGCCCAGGCATGATGGTTAAAGAGTTTGATGAAGTCGTGTTCAATGCGCCTCTGAATGAAGTTCAAGGCCCTGTTAAGACACAATTTGGTTATCACCTGCTTGAAGTGACAAGCCGCGGATAATTAGCAAAAGGTCATACTCTATGCTCGAACTCTATACCGATCGGCTCAGGCTTCGCAGTCTCAGAGCCGATGATTGGGATAATTTCTTGATGCTTCATCAAGATCCTATCATCAATCAATTTGTCAGACAGCCGGTCGTGGCGTCTGTGATTCTGGAAAAGTTCGAGCATAGGTTAGTACCCTGGCAATATGAATCCGGTGACTGGTTGACTCTGGTCATAGAGGAGATTGGAACCGATAAATTTATTGGCTATACCGGATTATATTGCGTTAATCACGATTGTGACCGCGCCGAAGTGGGTTATATGTTAGCCAACGAAGGTCAAGGTAAGGGTTATGCTACTGAGGGTCTTAAGGCGGTCATTGACTGGGCTTGCTTAAGTTTTCAGGTGCACAAGTTTATCGGCCTGTGTGCGAAACAGAATATCGCATCGGTAAAAGTGTTGGAGAAAAATGGCTTCCAACTGGAAGGCGTGCTGAGAGACAACTATAAAATCGATGATATCTGGATTGATGATTGTACTTATGGCCTATTGAGCCATGAAAGAGGCGAATAGGTATTATCCTTGTCTAAGCTCGGTGCTATAATCTCATAAGAATTTTGATTAAAGGTAATACGTGTGACAGCACAAATAGAAACCTTGGCCCTATTGCCAGGTGAAGAGTACATAGAGTTATATAAAATTTTAAAAGTCCAGGCCATGATTGGCGGGGGCGGTGAAGCTAAATTCGTTATTAGTGAAGGCAAGGTAACCGTTGACGGTGAAGTTGAGACCCGTAAGCGTAAAAAAGTCCGGGCTGGTGAAGTGGTTTCTTTCAATGGCGAGTCAGTACAGATAGTCATTGCACCTTAATTGGTGATTGAATAACAATTAAGTGGAGTAATAAATGCAATTTCCAGATGATGACAATGGCAAGATGCTCGCAGCGATGGCCGATGCGGGTATTGATCTGACCAAGCAACTTGATGTCGACTTCTTCCTTGTTTTTGATGACCAAAGAGATGCCGAGTATGCCAGTGAAGAGCTGGCAAAGTCTGAGCTTGAAGGTGAATTTGAGCTTCATCTCAACGACGAGCTTGGCCAGTGGGAGCTGATTGTTTGTATTCCCATGGTTCCTGAGTATCAAGCCATAGTCGATCGAGAAGTTGAGCTCAATACATTTGCCCAAGAGTTCGGCGGCGTGACCGATGGTTGGGGCGTGATGCAGCATCAAGAGGGCGACGATGAGTTTGCCGATGACGAGCACGAATGTAGTGACGAGTGTAAGCACTAATCAGTCTGCTACGCATCTCGATTGATGCCACTTGGTGGCGTTTTTATTGGGTTTACATCGCTAAGCGATGAGATGACAGATATTTTGTATTAAGCCACCATTTGAGTGGCTTTTTTTATGCCTCTAATTCATGATGTAGCATCAAATGGTTTACCATACTCACACCTAGATTTAACAAGTTGGGTAATAGCCACAGAAGGACCAGAGAGAATGGCAAAGCAGATAAGTTTTGGAACTCCAGTCAATGATGCCGAACGTTGGGCTTTTTCCTTGTTGGCGGATGAGCTACCCGATAATTACATATTACTCACCAATGTGGAGATCCCAACTAAATCCGGGCAAGCCATGGAAGTTGATGCGCTGGTTATCGGCGAATGGGGTGTGTATGTCGTCGATGTCAAAGGCTATATAGGACGCTTAGATGCCGGACTTCATGCCTGGTCCTTAGATGGCAGGCAGGTGGATAACAGTCTGGCCAAGGCCAACTATGTTGCCCGCGTTCTGGCGGGTAACGTCAAGCATAAGATCCCTGTTGGTGTCTATGCGCCCTGGTGTCAGGGAATGGTATTTGTGACCGGACGCAGGGGTGAGGAGATTGAGCTGGAGAAGCAACAAGGGTCTTTGAGTATCTATACGCCGCAACAGATCGTTGCCGCTCTGACCAAGGAGTGGGGGCTTACAGCGCCTCGCAGCCATCAGGTGACTGATGAGCAAAAAGAGATGGTGCTTAAAACCATAGGTCAGGTCGCCCTTGTTGAGCAACGTAATAATAAGATCCAGGATTTCACTAAGCTCAAGTGTCTGTTCATTCAAAGTGGCTTAGAGGTCTGGCAGGCAGAGTACAATCCTGGTGGGTGGACGGCTCCCTGGTTACTGAAAATTCTGATACCGACTCAGTTTGTCGATAAAGAGCAGTCAGAGGAACATGAGAGTCGTTTGCGATCTGAGTTTAAGCGTCTGCAAGCGCTCACTGGCTGTAGTGGCGTTCCCTATTGCGCACCGCTTATACAGGATGGTGAGCAGCTAGTACTTCCAATAAGGATGCCAAGAGGCTTACCATTAAACATACTTGAAGCTGAATCATTAACGACCTATCAACTGCTTGAGATCTTAAGGCGCTCAGTCTCTGGTCTGCAGCAGATCCACCGCAGAGGATATACTGTTGGTGGCTGGACAGGGAACTGTATTTTTGTATCTGATCTGGGGGATGTCGAGTTTATTGATATCAAAGATAACCTCAATAGCAGTGAAGATATTCAAGCTTATGCAGCAGGATTCCAGGCTCTAGCTGAGCAGACTAAACAACCGCGTGTATACCAATGGTATCGTTTGGCGGCTAAAGGCGGCACAGTCGATCTTGATGCCCTTAGATGTGATCTGTCGGCACTGATAGATAATGGCGTTTGCGATACCTTGCCGGAGCGAGTAGAAATCACCACTGGGGCGATAATCGATCACCACTATAAGCTGGAGCAATTTATCGCGGCAACGCCTAATAGCCAGTTCTGGCGTGCAACCCACATCCAGGGGCAATATCAGTGTGGTGTTTCAATTTATACTAAGGTAGAGGCCAAATGGCCCACCTTGAGTAACTTATATCGTAGCCTGTCTAAATTACATCACCCCCATGTCGAAAAGGTGTTGGGTTTTGGCCAGTTGCCCCTGAGTGACGAGCTCTTTATCGCACGAGCATGGGAGTATGGCGTATCTCTGGATGAGCTGCCTGAAATTCAATTGGGTCAGCCTGTGATGTGGTTTACGCAGCTGCTAAGCGGATTGCAATATATGCATCAGATGGATATTTATCATGGTGCCATTTGTCCTAAAAATATTATCTGTAACCAAGAGAAAGCTATCTTAGTCAACTTTGGCATCGGCTTAGACATTGCGACTAGTCACTACGCCAGTCGCTATGCCGACCCTAAACTCTGGGCCGCAGAAGGTGATGCTGAGAGAGATCTTTATGGTTTAGTGGCCGGCTTTATCTCCACTTTGGCACCTATGTCATTGCAGGGAGACGGAGGACGTGAGGGGATTATTCAAGCGCTTAATTCTTTCGATAAGCAGTGGTTTGGTGAGAAGACCTTCGATACCTGCATGAAGGTATTAAATTTTGAATTCGAGGCTACGCCGGGAATGAATTATCTTCAAGCCTTCGATGTGGTAGATAGTTTAGTTTAAGGGGTATTTTCACCCTCAAACATAAAAAGAGAAGCTCTATTTGGGCTTCTTTTTTATGTTTGATACTCTGTGACGCTAGGGTTTAGGAGCTAGGAGTTGCTAGTTACGGTAGGGGGCGAATATCTCTAATAACCAATCGATAAAGGCTTGGGCTTTGAGTGACAGGTTACTGGATTTTGGGGTCAACACGTAGTAGATGTAAGGACTGGTGAAACCTGTATCGAAGGGGATAACTAAACTTCCATCAGCCAGTTGCTCTTCGATAAAAAATCTTGGAATAAGTGCGACTCCCATGTCACCAGCTGCTGCCTGGCTGAGCATATAGAAATGTTCCATGCCAAACTTCTTATCTGTGGTCAAAGCCAGTCCAACCTGCTGTGACCAGTAGGGCCAAAGCTCTGGCCTGGTCGTGTGTTTAAGCAAGGTCATCTTGTTGATGTCTTCGACGGTGTTAAGTTGTTCGGCTAACAGAGGGGAACATACCAAGCAGAGATCTTCATCCATTAGCTTGATAAAGTTGGCATCTGTCGGCTCATTCTGAGCACTTCTGATGGCGATGTCACAACGGCTCTTATCGAAATCTACCGCAAAATCGCCAATGGAGAGATCCACATACAGATGAGGGTGTCGCCGCTTAAATTCCTCCATCCGGGGGATAAGCCAATTGATGGTGAGGCTAGGCAAGACGTTGATAGAGAGCGTCTGAGTTCGCATCTGTTGTGACTTTATCTCATCTGTCGCATTATTTATGGTCTGCAGCGCCGACTGCACCTGAACGAGGTAACGTTGGGCATCATCAGTGAGCAATAATTTTCTATGTTGGCGAATGAATAAGGGGACGCCTACAAATGACTCCAATCCCTTGATCTGTTTGCTGATGGCCCCATGAGTAACGAAGAGTTCGTTGGCCGCTTTGCTAAAACTCAAGTGTCTCGCGGCAGATTCAAAAGCCAGGAGTGAATTGAGTGGTGGAAGAGGTGAATGCATCATGTGCCCGCTGATTATTTGTGTGAGAATATCTCACTCTAAGTGGACGATAACTCCTTTGCACATCTTGTGCAAATATCGTCTAATAATACCATTCTACGCGTGTAAACTATTTTGAGACTTATCTATGCCATTGGAACTATCCTATGAACTTATCGCACTCCTGTTTGGCGTGGCTATGTTGGCAGGCTTTATCGACGCGATTGCGGGAGGCGGTGGTTTAATCACTATTCCAGCACTTATGTGGGCAGGTCTTCCGCCTACAGCAGCACTGGCGACCAACAAGCTGCAAGCCTGTGGTGGCAGTTTCTTTGCCAGCCTATACTTTGTGCGTAAAGGCATGGTGAAACTCGGTGAGATGAAGTTGGCTATCGCTTGTGCCTTTGTCGGTGCCGCTATTGGTACCATAGCCGTACAGATGGTCGACACAGCTTTCTTAGAGACATTATTACCCTTCTTAATTCTAGGTATAGGTGGCTACTTTCTGTTTTCAAAGAAGATCAGCGAAGAGGACAAACATCAAGTCTTTACACCTGTTATGTTTGGTTTTACAGCAGCATTCGGCGTTGGGTTATATGATGGATTCTTTGGCCCGGGAACAGGCAGTTTCTTCGCATTAGCCTTCGTGTCTCTTGCTGGTTTTGGCCTCGCCAAAGCCACAGCTCATGCCAAAGTGCTCAACTTCTCGACCAATATTGCCTCACTCATTTTTTTTGCCATCGGTGGCAAAGTATTTTGGTTGCTCGGAGGTGTCATGCTCGTTGGTCAGGCAATCGGAGCCACTCTGGGCTCCAGACTCGTCCTGACTAAGGGGACAAAAATAATCAAGCCATTGGTCGTCACTATGTCTATCGCCATGAGTGTAAAGCTACTGTCGACACAATATGATCTTTTTGCTTGGGTTTAACTGAGCTTGAGAGTGTGGATTTTGCCAAAACTTCTACCTTAATATGGTATAAAGTGTTCCTGACATTTCCCATATTTATATGGGGCAGATGATGGGACTCCCGAAAATGTGGGATCATCTTTGACCCTGCTTTGAAGCTAGCAGCATCTACATAAGTTGATCTATAAGACCATTCGACATTATCCTGTCTGACCTTTTTATCGTATAAGCTTAAAAACGACTACCGTAAAAAAGAAAACTCCTATAGCATACCCCATAATGTAGATGTGGCAGCAGCCAAGTTTACCAAGCAATTTATGCTTGGTAACCAGCGCAACGCATAAATACTAAGCTTTTATGTGTTTTGTCGTATACTTTTACATTTATATTCGAACGGTGAATTCGGATATAAACTTTTGTTTTTCACCAACAATTATGAGTAAATATAATGGCTAAAGGTACAGTTAAGTGGTTCAACGCAGATAAAGGTTTCGGCTTTATTACACCTGAAGATGGCAGCAAAGATCTGTTTGTTCATCATTCAGAAATTCAAGCTGGTGGCGGATACGCAACTTTGAGTGATGGCCAGGCTGTTGAATTCGAAGTTGGCCAAGGTCAAAAAGGTCCTTGTGCAAATAAAGTAGTTCCTGTTTAGATAGGTAGCTGCACATAAAATGCAAAGGCAGTCGGACACGTTAATGCGTGCCGACTGCTTTGGGCATTATGTGCCAATAAGTTTTTAGTGGGTGATGTCTAAATGGACAATGCATCAATTTTTATTAACATTTAAGATTCGCCACTCTTAACCTACTTTCATCTCTCAACATTTTCGCAAGTTATTTGAGGCTATGGTATTTAGCCAATTGACCAAATACCAAACCAGCTCAATGAAACAAACCTAAGAAGATATTTGACACTTGTTATCTGACAAGTAAGCACGGCAGCCTAAGAGTTTGCATAAGCCTTCTCAACTACTTCTGCGATAATCGCAATTCCTTCACGCATCTTGGCTTGATCTTGCACATAGTTCATTCGTAAGCATTGGTGGGCATGCTCCCACTTTTCCTCCGATTGTTCTTTCTGTCCAAAGAAGAAATATTCTCCCGGTACTATCAATACTCCACGAGCCTTTAATCTGGCATAGAGCTCCATAGTGGTGATAGGCAATTCATCGAACCAGAGCCAGAGGAACATGGCACCTTCTGGTTTATGAATTTTGAACCTGCTGTCTGTGATGGATTGCTGTAACAAAGACAGTGCAAACTCTGATTTTTCTTTATAAAAAGGTTTGATCACCGATTCGCTTAAACGTAATAGATCGCCTGATTCAATCATGTGCTTGGCAATGGCTGGGCCGAATCCTCCGGGGGCTAGGCTGATAATGCCATTAAGATTCGTCAGCGCCTGAGTGATCTCCTCATTGGCTATCACGATGCCGCAGCGCACGCCGGGTAAACCCAATTTGGATAAACTCATACACAGTATGGTGTTGCTGTTCCAAAATGGTGTCACTTCTTCGAAGATGATATTCGGGAAAGGGGTGCCGTAAGCGTTATCTATGATAAGAGGAATGTCATTTTTGCGTGCTAAGAGGTCTAATTTGGATATCTCAATATCGGTCAACACGTTGCCCGTGGGATTGGTGGGGCGAGACACACATATTGCTGCTACCGAGTCATCCACTTTTAGCTGCTCAAAATCCACATGATACTTAAACATGCGGTTATCTAGCATCTCGATTTCGGGGCGGTAAGAGACAAATATATCATCGTCCAGTCCGGCATCACTGTAACCTATATATTCAGGTGCCAGAGGTAAGAGTATTTTCTTGTGGCTGCCATCAACTTGCTTGCCAGCAAGCAGATTAAACAGGTAGAAGAAGGCACTTTGGCTGCCGTTGGTCAGGCTGATATTTTTCTCGCTGATATCCCAGCCATAAGTCTCCCGTAACAAGCCCGCTAAGGCTGTTAGAAAGGTATCTTTACCCTGAGGACCATCATAGTTACCTAATGCCGCTATCAACTCACCGTTTGCCAGCATCTCGCTTGCTGCTTGGTGAAAATAATCCTGCATCGCAGGAATAGTGGCAGGGTTGCCACCGCCCAACATAATGGCGCCTGGTGTGCGTAGCCCATCATTGAGATCATTCATCAACTGATTAATGCCGGAGTTACGATTAAATTTTTCACCAAACTTTGAATACTGCATGAGCCTAATACCTAAAAATCGTAATTTCTTATGAATACCTGTAGTAACAATATTCAGTAAGAAACGCACTCATTATTTCATTTTTAAGTGCCTAATTTTGCAATCCATCATGTTTTGCGAAATAAATCGCAATTTATTTGTTCAGTTTAGGCTTATGGGAATAGGGGGAAGATATGAGTTGATGTAGTGCCTTTTATGGTGAACACTAAAAGCTAGGAATTCCGTTTCCCAATACAGTGTAGATGCGGCTTTGAGAGTTCAGGGATGGGCTATCAAGCTTTGACTCATTGTGTGTTACGGCACTGTTTTCTTATCACTCGCTTATAATTGTCTCATAGATATGCTTTACCAGTAATCGTATTTTTTAGTTCGAAAATTCGACTTGTACAATTAAGCCTGGTTGGTTATCCAGTAACTCTATTTTCCCGTTATGCAGTTGTATAATGGCTTTGACTAAGGTTAAGCCTAAGCCAAAACCAGCCACACCACGGCTTTTTTCAATGCGATATAAGCGCTGAAATACTTTTTCCTTTTCGATATCACAAATACCAGGTCCATTATCGCTAACAGTAAAACCACGGGGTGTTAACTGAACGCTGATTTGTGCTTTATTTCCGGCGTACTTACTGGCGTTTTCTAGCAGATTATATATGGCTCGAAACAATAGCGTTGCATCACCTTGAATAGAGAAGGGCTCAGCGCTTTCTATACTGACAACTTGCTGTTTCTCTTCTGCAAGCGGCTCTACTAAATCCACAGCATCGATAATGACTTGCTGTAAATCAACCGTTTTAAAGTGTTTGGTGTTGCTCTCTTTCTGTTGCTGGAGCCTAGTCAATTCAAGCATTGCACTAAAGGTAAATAATATCTCGTCGAGCTTATCTAGCATAGATTCTAGCTGCTCACTGGGGTGATTCAGTTGCTGTTTAGTTAATATCTCCGATTCAATTTGCTGCCTTAAATGGCTCAGTGGCGTGCGTAAATCATGAGCAATCGCATCAGTGATCCCGGAAACCGTTTCAAAGGAGTGTTGCAATTGATTGAGCATGGTATTGATATGTAAGGCCATATGATCATATTCATCATTATGGTCCGATACTGCGACACGTGCGTTCAATTGACCTGATTCAACCCGTAAGGCGACTTGATTAAAGCTGTTAATGCGTTTTAACACCCGCATTGAGAAAACTAAGCCCGTTATTATGCCGAGCAATACGGCCAGTAATAATGCAACGGCTGAGGCACTGATAAATTGTGCTTTAAGTTCATATAATGATTCATCGTCGACAGCCACTATGAGCGTTCCAGAGGCCATAGGCTGAGCACAACCGGAAACCAGCCTGATCTCATCAAATTGGTCTAACCAAATCGGGAAACGCGATAAGCTCGGGCATTGCGATAAAGTCGTAGGGGGGGCGCTAAGTCTACCAATGAGCTGTTGCTCTATTTGATAACTCAGAATGTATTGACGTGAACTTTGAGCCTGTAGCTTAAATTGTTCAATAAACTGCTCTGTACTTAATTGCTCAGCAAGTGATGTTTGCTGAGCAATAATATTAGCCATTTGTAACCCTTGTTGGCGGTTCATTTGACCAATGCTCAATTGATACAAGACTACCAGTAAGATGGTCACCACCGATAATAACAAGCCAGTATACAAACGAGTTAAACGCCACACCGAGTGGGCGGTTTTAACGCTGCTCCACCATTCTGTAACCGACGCCACGTACTGTTTCCAGTAAAGGGGTAAGACCATCAAATTCTACCTTTTTACGCAATCTTGCCATATGAACATCAATAACATTCGTTTGTGGATCAAATTGATAGTCCCAAACTGCTTCAAACAATAACGAGCGAGATACCACCTGTCCGCTATGCTCCATCAAATAACGTAACAGCTTAAACTCTTTTGGCAGCAGGGAGATTTCAGTTGACCCTCGGAACACCTTATGAGAAAGCAGATCCATTTTTAGATCGGCAACGTGCAAAACGCTGGTTAGCTTTTCGCTGTGAGTACCTTTGCGCTGAATTAAGATCTCAATACGCACGAGCAACTCAGAAAGCGCAAAAGGTTTGATTAGGTAATCATCACCGCCTTCACGCAGCCCTCTTACACGTTCAGAGACGCTATCTAAGGCACTTAAAATAAGTACTGGTGTTTGTTTGCCTGCATTTCTTAACGTCGATAATACCGTTAAGCCATCTAATTTAGGTAGCATCCGGTCAAGCACGATTAATTGGTAGTCGCCTTCAAGCGCTAAGAATAAACCATCTTGGCCATTATCCGCTAGATCAATCTCGTAGCCCTGTTCTTTAAGGGCTTTTTGTAGGTATTGACGAGTCGTCTGGTTATCTTCAATAACAAGAATTCGCAAAAAGTTTCCCTAGGGGAGTGCTACTCCCCTATAAATGTTGACTGAATTAGCGCTTCATTACTGGAATGGCTTTGCCAGTAGTTACATCTACAATGACACGTGTAAGGCCTTGCTCGCCCATGAGTTTAAATTTGTAGAATGTAATGCCTTTTTTGTTCTCTAATTCAAACTCAAAAACATCAGCACTGTATTTAAGCTGTAATTGGGCAATGGTCGCGCCTAAGTTAAATTTTGACGCTTGTAACTCCTGTAACGCTAACAGGTCATCATTATCTAATCGACTTAAGCTATTTTTAGTTTTATGTTTTAACACCGCACCATCTGCAAGGCTTAATTCAATGTCATGCTTTTCTTTTGTTTCAAGATTGACAGCTTCAATATCATAGGTTGCTTGATTATGATGATCATCAATTTCAAATTCGACAATGTGCTTAGCGTAATCTGTACTTACCTTCTCAATCGCCTGCTCTAAAGTGAAATTAGCGCGTTGTAATGCTAGTGCGGACAGTGCATCGTCTTCACGACCCGCAAATGCTGATAGTGATGTGAAGGCCAGCGCTGCACAGATTAATTTAGTATATTTCATTTTGTTATCCTAGTGGGTTGTTGGTTGAGAACTGAATTGTACGTGTTGTCCCTTGCACCAACGTGGATGAATCATTACAAAAAGTTAATCCTTAAACTAGGTATTTATTGCATCAGAATCTAGTCATCACGGGGAGCAGTTAAATGAGCTTAACTCAAAAAAGACTAACACATCTTTAGCTGCAAAAGTGATTGTCACAGGGTTATCATGCTTGTGAAACGGCGATAGTTTTCTTACTATAGCTAAATCAAAAAACAGGTTCTCCATCTTCCTCATTTTAATCGAGAATGCATGAAATTTATCCACACTTCTGACTGGCATATTGGCAGGCAGCTACATAACCAGAATCTGCTCGAAGATCAGCGCTTCGTGTTAAATCAGATCGTTGAATTCGCCGTCGAACATGATGTCGATGCCGTGATTATTGCCGGTGACATCTATGACAGATCTATTCCACCAGCTAATGCCGTGGCGCTGCTCGATGAGGTGGTGAATCGTCTCGTTAATGAACTTAAGATACCCGTAGTCATGATCGCGGGTAATCATGATGGCCATGAACGTCTTGGCTTTGCCTCGAGACAGATGACAGATAGTGGCTTGTATATCATAGGTCCGCTGACCAAAAACGTTGCGGCGATAGAGCTTAAAGGCAAGCAGGGCAGTGCCGTTTTTTATGGCTTGCCTTACGCCGATCCTGCCACTGTGCGTCATGTGTTTGAGTGTGAAGTGACGAGTCATGAAGAGGCTATGGTTAAATTGCTTGAGCAAGTGCATATTCATGACAGCCAAGATTTACCCAAAGTGGTGATTAGCCACTGTTTCCTCGATGGCGGCAGCGAGTCTGAGTCTGAGCGTCCGCTGAGTATAGGCGGCGCGGATAGAATCTCTCCAAGTTTATTTACTCCGTTTAATTATACGGCGCTGGGTCATCTCCATGGGCCGCAGTATAAGGGGGCTGAGCATGTCAGGTATTCCGGCTCCATGCTTAAGTACTCTTTCAGTGAGCAGCATCAAAATAAATCAGTCACCTTGGTCGAGTTAGATAATCAAGGTAAAGCTAACGTAGAGCTATTGCCACTGGCTGCGATGAGGGATGTGCGCATCATCGAAGGGGAGTTGGCTGAGTTACTCGAGCAAGGAAAAACAGACGTCAATCGTGAAGATTACCTGATGGTGAGACTGTTAGATAAAACCGCCATTTTAGATGCCATGGGTAAGTTGAGAAGCGTATACCCTAATGTGCTGCACTTGGAGCGCACGGGCTTGATGGCGGATAATGGCAGAGTAGAGCTTAGCCGGGATCACATCAAGAAGGGCGAGTTGGATATGTTCAGTGATTTCTTCTCTCAGGTATCCGGAGAGCCAATGACAGAGGCACAGCAACAGGCGATGACAGCGGCAATCGATGAGTTACACAAAGTGGAGAGTGCATCATGAGGCCATTAAAACTGGTGATGTCGGCCTTTGGCCCCTTCGCGTCGACCCAGGAAACCGATTTTTCGGCGCTGGGCACCAATCCATTATTTTTGATCAACGGACCAACTGGCGCGGGTAAAACCACGCTTTTAGATGCCATCTGTTTCGCTCTATACGGTAAGACCACAGGTGATGAGCGTGAAGGCAGTCAGATGCGCTGCGACTTAGCCGTTGACAGTCTACTCACCGAGGTGACTTTTAGTTTTGCCCTGAGTGATATTCAATACCGCATCCGCCGTGTACCCGAACAGCAACGCGCCAAGAAAAATGGTGATGGTTACACGGTGCAGAAACCTGAGGCTCAGCTTTACCGTATCGATAGTGACTGTAGCGAGCATCTGTTGGTGGCGAGTAAGGTCTCTGAGGCTACCGCTGAAATTGAGCAACTCACAGGTCTGGATGCCGACCAGTTCCGTCAAGTCATGGTGCTGCCCCAGGGTAAGTTCCGCGAACTCCTGATGGCAGACTCTAAAGACAGAGAGAAGATATTCAGTCAGCTGTTTCAGACTCAAATTTATCGTAAGATTGAAGATAAACTCAAGTTTCAGGCTTCTGCAATTAAAGCTGAGGTTCGGGATCACCGCAACAGACGCGATGGGATCTTACACAATATCGAGCTTGAGTCAGATGAAGCGTTAAACGCTGAGCTTGCCGAGTTTTCACCTAAACTAACTCAAGCCGTTGAGAGTAAAGAGAAGGCGAGCCTTGTCTTTATTGATGCCAATAAGCAGTTTGAGTCTGCCAAGTTACTGACCAATGATTTCGATGCTCTGGAAAAATTGCAACAGTCAGCTGCAGTATTAGATGAGCAAAATCAGGCGATAGAGCAAGACAGAGCAAGGCTAGAAAGCGGTCAAAAGGCGCAGCAATTAAAACCAGTGTTAGATGTTTCACTGTCTCGTGAAAAAGAAGTCGCTCAAGCTCAAGATAGCCTGGCTCGAATTCAATCTGCTAAGCAGAGCAGTGAGCAGGCACTGGCCTTAAGCAAAACCAAGTTTGACTCATTGGCTGAGTTGGATGTGGAACTGCAACGAGCACAGAATGAAGCGCAAAAGTTAATTCAATTGGAGCCTCAGCTTCAAGGATTAGATGGTCTACAAAAATCGTTCAGTCAGGCAACAGGTGAACGTGATCAAGCCAAAGAAAAAGGTATTAAAGAGAAGGGAGTATTAGAAGTTCTAGCAGCTGAAAAATATGCCGCAGAGCAACGAATCTCTCAGTTAGAGCAAGGTGCTAGTGAGCAGGTTAATGCCCAGCAAGCTGTCACTGTTCAAAACGACTTGATTGAGCGTTATCTGCAGTGGCAAAAGGCGAGTATCGAATCTAGTCATACTGAACAGGCCTTGAAACAGGCAAAAGAGAAAGGTCAACAACTCAAGTCTCGTTTTAGCGAAGCGCAAACGAGCCACCGACAACTGCAGCTGATTTGGCATCGTGGGCAAGCAGCAAGTTTAGCATTGCAGCTTAGTCCTGGGCTGCCGTGTCTGGTATGTGGTAGCGTTGAACATCCCAATCCCGCTCAAAGTGAGGAGCAACTGCCAACTGAAGAGGAGCTGCAACAGGCTCAGCGAATTGAAGAATTGGCAAATGAAGCCCTTAACCAAGCTAGAGCCGATTACTCAGGCTTAAACACTCAATATCAAGTGCAGTTGAAGCAATTAGATGAACTTCAGCAAAGAATTGGCGACAGCTGTACTCAACCCATTGAAAGTTTGCAGTCACAATTGCAGGAGTTACAGCAGCAGCTTACTAAAGCCAATACTGCCGCTCAGCAATTAATTCAGCTAAGGAAGCAAATACAAAACTGGCAATCGAAGGAGAGGGATCTGCAAACGGAGCTCGATGCTGAACGAGAGCATTTTCAAAAGCTGCAGAATCTCGTATCGAGTCTTAAAGGACAAGTGGAGCAAGCATCAGCCGCTATACCTGATCAATATCGTAGCCTAGATGTACTCAAAAATGCGATTCGCCAAGCTAATGCCCATGTTACGGCGCTACACCAAAGCATAAACACCATACGCCAGTCTCATACACAAGCACTGGAGCAAGATGCGGCACAGTCTGCAGCTTTAGCCAGTGCTCTGTCGAACAGTGCTCAGGCAAGGGAGTTAAGTCATGAGGCTCATGCGGAGCTAAGTAGCCAATTATCGAGTTCAGGTTTTAGTGATAAGCAGGCATTGACCCATGCTTTGTTATCCAGTGAAGTCCTTAAAGATATAGCCGATGGAATCGCTAACTATCAGCAGGCTTGTATTGCCAATCAGACGACCCTAACTCAGTTCAGTGAGAAGCTTGACGGGCAAGTAAGGCCTCAATTAATCGATGTTGAGGAGCGGGTGGCGACGAGTCAGGCAGAGCTGCAAGCGGCTGAGCATAGTTGGCAACTCATTCAGAGCAGAGTCACACAATTGGTTCAGACTCAAAAGCAGCTAAACGACGCCGATTCTCAGGCCAAGAAACTTGAGGATGAGTATGCCGTTATCGGTACCTTATCTGAAGTGGCTAATGGACAGACAGGCAATAAGATAAGTTTACAGCGCTTCGTCTTGAGTGTGCTGCTCGATGATGTGCTGCTCGAGGCGAGTCATAGATTACAGATGATGAGCAAGGGGCGTTACCGACTGATACGTAAAGAGGAGAGGGCGAAGGGCAATAAGGCCTCAGGACTCGAGCTGGAGGTGGAAGATGCTTACACCTCTAAGGTGCGCCCCGTGGCGACCCTGAGTGGCGGAGAGAGCTTTATGGCAGCGCTTTCTATGGCGCTGGGGTTATCAGAAGTCGTACAGGCCTATGCCGGTGGGATTAAACTCGATACCCTGTTTATCGATGAGGGTTTCGGCAGCTTAGATCAAGACTCACTGGATTTAGCTATTCGTACCTTGATGGATCTGCAATCTTCTGGCCGCATGATAGGGGTTATCTCTCATGTCTCCGAGATGAAGGAGCAGATAGGCACCCGCATCGATATCATCAAAACAGCCCAAGGCAGTGAAACGGTTATCGTTCTGCCTTAAACGAGTGCTTGCTCAAAGTCAGTTAATTAATACATTGGTTCTGTTCAAATAGAGGGTTCCAATGCAAGTTAAATCACATTAAGAATAATTATTCAAAATTCTCTAGTCGATCAGTTTGTACTTTGTCTTAATTTTGGTATAAGTTATCTCGATTGTTTATCCCTATGGATGAACAAGCCAAATTTATACAAATGTAACAAAACCGTGTGTCATGCCTTGATATAACACCACTTATATCACTCACTCCAAGAATGGATGACACTTTGTTGACAGGATAGCTCCGGTTTTTTGTACTAAAACAAAATAAGTTAGATGGGGCTACAAGTTGCGAACGGGTAAATTTTCATTTCTTAAGGTTTCTTTTTTAAAGTCACCTCTATCGACTATTCAGGCACTCTTGTCTTTACAAGAGTCTAATTTTAACAAAAAAGTCATGCTGGGCGGGGGACTAATCATCGCTGCAGCCATTCTATGGCCGACGAATAACGAATCAATGCCCCAGCGCATTCCGATCGATTTAGATATCGAGACCTTGATTGCTCAGCTTAAACCTACTACTCAAACAGAAAATATCATCACAAGGCCAGGTTTTATTCATAAGATCACCAGTGGCGATACTCTGAGTGGACTCTTCATGCAGGCTAGCGTGGATCAACAAACCATGTACCGGGTATTAGAGGCCGACTTAAATGTGTTGGCATTAGATACGTTAAAGCCGGGTAACCAGATAAAATTCTGGCTCGATGACAAGGGAGAACTTGAAAAATTAGAGCTCTATTTCTCTGCGGCACATCAAGTGGTGTTTACTCGCTTCGATGACGGCAGTTTTAATGTCGATGATATCAATATCGAAGGGATCTGGCGTAATCGCAGTGTCTCTGGCGAGATCCATGGGTCTTTCTATGTTTCGGCCAAGAAGATAGGTTTGAATGCTGGAGAGATTCAACGCATCGAGTCTCTGCTAAAAGAGAAGCTCAATTTCGCTCGAGATCTTCGTGCGGGTGACCGATTCTCGGTATTGATGAACGATCAGTTTATCGATGGCACAGCAACGGGTGTCAGTGATATTTTAGGTATTACTATTCATCGTGGCCGCAGTGACATTACCGCCTTTCAAAATAGTGATGGTAATTTTTACGATGATCAGGGCCGCAGCCTGTCACGTGCATTTCAGCGTATTCCGCTGCTGAAGAACTACCGTATAAGCTCACGTTTTAATCGTCATCGCCATCACCCAGTGACAGGGCGGACGTCCCCTCATAATGGTACAGATTTCGCCACGCCAATCGGTACTAAGGTCATTGCTCCCGGTGATGGTATTGTCACTCTGGTGACTAACCATAGGTATGCCGGTAAATATGTGGTGATACAGCATGGTAATAAGTACCGAACTCGCTATCTGCACTTGTCGAAAGCCTTAGTTCATAAAGGACAACGTGTTACTCGTGGTCAGGTAATAGCTCTCTCGGGTAATACCGGGCGCATAACTGGCCCGCATCTTCATTATGAGTTTCATGTTAATGGTCGTCCAGTGAACCCAATGACAGCCAATATTCCTATGTCCAGTAAGTTGTCTAAAAAGCAGATGGATGAGTTCGAGCAACTGGTCAAGGTACGTAAGATGATGATGGGTCAGGTTTAAGCTTATTATTTGATTCACGCCTTTCAATAAGATGAATGATTAAAAATATCAGCCTATGGCTGATATTTTTTTGTCCTATGTTTGATGTCTATTAGGTATAGGGATTCTGATCGTGTTCGACTAAGGTCAGTAGCAGCCTAAGATCAAACTCCAACTGATGGTAATCTCCTTCCATATGACAACAGAGTTGATAGAAAGCCTTGTTGTGATCTTTCTCTTTCAGGTGCGCCAATTCGTGCACCACTACCATTCTTAGCAGAGATTCTGGGACACGTTTTAACCGGGATGAAATGCGAATTTCATTCTTTGCCTTAGTCTTACGGCCTTGAGCTCGGGACACAAAGGAGTGTAATCCCAATGCCTGATGACTGAGGGATATTTTATCGTCATATTGGACTTTCGACAGGGGCTGAGACTTACGCAGGTAGCGGTTCTTTATTGCTATGGTGTAATCGTATAGGGCCTTGTCGGTGCGAATATTGTGGATATCCCCATGACGGTTCAACAGCACAGACTGAAGTTTGCCATTTTCAAGTAAGCTAGCCACTTGATCTTTTATTTCTTGGCGGTAACCGTTGAGGTATTTAAGCTGATTTTCCATGAGTTAATCTGATATAGGTTGTTTTTTAAAGGCATAAAAAAGAGGGCGTTTAGCCCTCATATTTACTTAGCAGCTTAAGTCATAAAAACTTAGCTGTCTGATTGGTCATCACCCCAAACATTAAAAATATGCTGATTATGGTAAGCATATGCCGCATCAAATGCAGGCTTTTGGAATCGTTTAAGCCCCAGACCTTCGAAATCTACCTGAGGTGGGTTTCGCTTCAGGCGCTCTTTGACTGTCACTGGCGAAATCAAGATAACTGGCAAGTCGAGCAGCTGAATGGCGGCTTCGGCCTTGAAGCTAGTGGCACTACCAGCCAGTTTACCTTTCTGCTCACGTGAAATGATCACGATTTTATCGACATGGTAATCTTCCATTAGCTTCTTAAAAGTGAATTGAAAATCACGAATCGATTCGGTAGCTTCCGAATGTGAAATGATGAATGATTGCTGACGACAATCTGGTATATTAAATGTCTCACCTTCATAGCTCAGCAGGCTAATTACCGCTTCACCGCCTTTTAACTCTACGCCACAAACTCTCATGTTAACCCTTAAAAATATTCTTGATCACGCTATGTTACGTTAGCTGATAATCGTAAATTGATACTCAGCCGCCAAACGCATCTAGCGACTATTTAATACCATTCCATATAAGTATCTGCTCAGTTCAGAGACTCACGCAGTGCGGGTTTCAAAGCCCTTTATGCTACGTTTAATTTTCTCGATATAGAATAACTATTAGCCTCAAACATTCACCTTGCCTACAGTGCTTTGAATTCCCGCTGAATTATCAGATACTTACTCGGAATGGTATAACTGTTTAGTTTACTCTGGTGTTTCCTGAAGCTTTGATTTTGGCTTTCTTAGCATAGGAGCATCACCGACATCAATACCTGTGATGAAGCGCTTATCTTGCTTCTTAGGTTTAGTCTTTGCCTTACGCTTGGCCTTGTTTTCCGTGGCTTTCTTGCTTGTTGCCTTAGTTCTCTTGTTGGTTTTTGGCTTATCTTTCAAACCAGAGAATTTAGCGGCTAAACCATCGATAACCGTGAGTTTGAATGTCTTACGCAGGAATACCTGTACTTGCTTGAAGCTGAGCCAATCTTTAGGTCCGACGAAAGAGATGGCATCACCCTTAGCCCCGGCACGACCCGTACGACCAATTCTGTGGACATACTCTTCGGCAAACTTTGGCATGTCGAAGTTAATCACCAGAGAGACATTGAGAAGATCTAGCCCTCGTGATGCAATATCTGTGGTGACTAATATTTTCTGCAGGCCGCGGCTAAATTGATCCATTATCTGATTGCGGTCATTCTGCTTTAAGTTACCGCTCAGAGATGCGGTCTTATGCCCGGATGCGGCTAATTTAGTCGCCAATCTGTCGGTATCTTCACGAGTCGCGGTGAAGATGATGATCTGCTTATGAGTCTCATTGTTTAAGATACTGTCGAGCAAGGCTTCTTTATGATCTAAGTGATCCGCAAGATAGATACGTTGGGTAATATCTAGGTTTTCGATATTACCTGCACCGACATCCACATGCTCAGGAGACTTAAGTAATTCGGCGGCAATATCATTAATCTGACCATGATCTAAGGTGGCCGAAAACATCAAGGTTTGGCGACGTTTATGATCGGCGGCCTTGTTAATCGCTTTTAGCTGTTCGGCAAAACCAAGATCTAACATACGGTCGGCTTCATCTAAGATAAGCAGTTCGAGACCATTTAGATGTAAATGGTGCTGGGCGAGATGATCCGCCAAGCGACCCGGAGTCGCCACCACGAAGTGTGGGTCACGAGCGAGTAACTTTGCCTGGTCGTTAAAGTTCTCACCGCCCAATATCTTCATCGCCTTGTATTGCGTGTTGGCGACTAACAAACGAAGCTGGCCATAAACCTGGTTAGCAAGTTCTCGTGTTGGCAATAAAATCAACACTCTAGGATCTCTTTTACTCAATGCCCTAGTCGAAATTATCCTCTGCATCGCCGGTAACAAAAACGCTAAGGTTTTACCTGAGCCTGTTTTTGATGACGCCATCAGGTCTTTTCCTGACAGACCTACTGGTATAGCCTGCTGCTGGATCTCTGTAGGCGTTTCAATGCCCATATGATCGAGCGTATCTAACAGACGTTTATCCAGTGAAAAATCGGTAAATTGCAAAGGTGTACTCCAAGTTTGATTCGACTGCGTATTATAACCTGACTTTAGTTGCTGGGGCCATAAACATCACGAAATCGTGATCGGTTTGCATGCTCTTTAAGCGAAGCGAAGCGCATATCTCAAGGTAATCAATGTTTATTTTTGCTTGGCTTTTACTCATCAGATAAAAATAATGAGTGGCCAAACTGGCTTGATGATTATAATTTCTTTGTCTTTTTGATGGCTTACGCTTAAAATCTCCTAGTGTTCTCATACTCAGGTACGTATTGAGTAACGCTTTGTCCGCTGGTAGAGGGACCAGATAAAAGATTAGATAAAGGATTAGATAATGTATTCGTTGAAGCGCACTTCCTCTCTTGTTCAAATATCGGCCTTGTCACTTCTGGCAAGCAGTTCATTTTTTGTCATGGCAGACGACATGACTCAAGCTAACGAGGTTAAAAGCAACGACCCCCTAACAGTACAGGATGACAGCTTCTTCTATCTTGGTGCCAAAGGCGGCTGGGTTAATTATCAAAATGCCTGCGAAGCTCAAGCTGTCGATTGCGATGCCAACGATTCTGCCTGGGGCGGGTTTGCGGGTTATCAATTTCACCGCAATTGGGGCGTTGAAACCGGTTACAATGATTTTGGTCAAGCGTCGGCAGTTTACCCTGAGAGTGGACTGTTTAACGAGTATATAGGCACCATGAAAGGCTGGGAGTTTTCATTGAAGGGCAATCTGCCACTCACCGAAAACCTGGACCTGTTTGGCAAAGCGGGTACATTGAGATGGGATGGTAACAACACAGGCCCATTTTCATATAACAGTGACAATGGCTGGTCTCCCATGGTCGGCATCGGTTTGGAATACAAGTTCACCCCGTCTTGGGTTGCGCGTGTTGAGTATCAATATTTCGACTCGGTTGGCAGCGATCTGCTTGGGGGGAGTAATATCCACTTCACCAGTTTAGGGCTCAGCTATCGTTTCGGTCAGACTAAGTCAATGGCTAAGCCTGTGACTCAGCCTGCGCCAGTTGCAGTGGAGCAAGTTGTCATAGCACCAAGCCCAATTGTCATCGCCGCAGTGATTCAAGCGGTACATTTCGATTTCGATAGTCAAGTGCCTTTGCAGACGCATATCTTGGTTGAAGTTGCCGAGCATTTGAATCAATACCCAAGCTCGTCTGTGGTGCTTCAAGGCTACACCGATGCTGTTGGCACTTCAGACTATAACCTTAAGCTATCAAAACGACGTGCCGAGTCCGTCGCCAGTTACCTCAAAGAGCTAGGGGTGAGAGATATACAGATTAGCATCGAGGCTTTAGGTGAGACCCATCCCGAGATCGATAACATGACCGAAGCGCACAGAGCCAATAACCGCCGGGTATATATCACCATCCCGGAGATAACAGTGAGCCAGGACAGCGATGAGTCGGCTCTATGATAGCGTGTTAATTATTCTTCATGCTTGCCTATCCTATTATGGATAAGCGCGTTTAGTGTGTAATATTAGCCGATGGTGATGCATCGGCTTTTTTATATCGTTTTTGATATCAGCTTTTTTATATCCAGAAGAATTGGCTTGGAGAGAATGAATGGCAACAGTTGGAATTGCACTGGGCAGTGGTGCGGCTAAGGGGTGGGCTCATATTGGCGTGCTCAATGGACTCGCCGAGATGGGGATCTATCCCGATAAGGTGTCAGGCTGCTCAATCGGTGCGCTTGTCGGTGCTGCTTATGCCAATGAACAGCTAGAGGAACTTGAACACTGGGTGAGAAGCTTCTCCAGCTGGGACGTCTTAGGCCTGATGGATCTGACTTGGCGAAAAGGGGGGCTTATCGGAGGCGATAAGGTCTTCGATGTGATTCAGAGCCGTATCGGCGATCTACAGATAGAAGATCTCAATAAGCCCATGATCGCCGTAGCTACCGATCTCTATTCGGGCCAGGAGATTTGGTTTAGGGAAGGAGACCTTCGTCATGCCATTCGCGCTTCCTGCTCTATGCCTGGCATATTACCGCCGGTGAAAGTCGGTGAACGTTGGCTGGTGGATGGCGCCGTGGTCAATCCGGTTCCCGTATCTGTCAGCAGAGCCATGGGCGTCGATGTGGTCATCGCGGTGGATCTTAACGGTCAGCGTCGTGGTCGTATGCAGGTCTTACCTGTGGACATGACCTGTAATAAGCCATCACTTGAGGAGAGTGTCAGAGCACAGGAGCATCAAGATACTGGCTTTATGGATCTGCTTGCTCGTGGCCGGGAATATGTCAGCCACCTTAGCGAAAAATTTACCAAGGGTAGCCGCTCAGATCCTGGCATGTTGGCGGTGATGTCACAATCTATGGATATTCTCGAGCAGCGTCATAAACGCGCCAGACTCATGGGCGATCCACCGGATATCTGCCTGATCCCGGATCTCGGTGATATAGGCACCATGGAATTTCATCGTGCAGGAGAAGCCATAGCGGCGGGAGAGTTGGCGGTTAAACATGCCAGACATCAGATAGAAGCAGTACTAAGCAAGTACTAAATATGTACTTGATTAGTACTAAGAGAAAACCATTAATATGCTGGACATTAATCTCTTTTTAGGCCTTCTCTGGCCTCCAGAGATAAGTACATCCATATACAGAAAGGGCCTATTCGGGCCCTTTCAATTTATCATCTTCTCAAATAAGCGAAATGCTATCAGCTTAGTTTTACTACCATCTTACCGCGGTTCTTCCCTTCGAATAAGCCGATAAAGGCTGCGGGTGCCTGCTCGAGTCCTTGGTAGATAGTCTGCTCGGCCTTGACAGCTCCCGTCGCTAACCATTGACCCATCTGTTTGGCAAACTCAGGGTAATGATCCCAGTGTTCGAATACGATGAAGCCTTCAATTTTAAGCTTCTTGATGATGATCATGGCAAGGTTATTCGGGCCTGGAGTCGGCGTCGTATCATTGTATTGAGAGATCATGCCGCACACGGCGATTCTGCCGTGGTCATTCATGTTGTTCAGTGCGGCGGTGAGATGTTCGCCACCGACATTTTCAAAATAGACATCTATACCATGGGGGGCAGCCTGTTTCAGTGCAGTGCTAAGATCCTTTGTCGTCTTGTAGTTAATCACAGCATCGACGCCTAAGTCGCGCAGATGAGCGGCCTTCTCGTCGCTACCAACGGAAGCCACCACCTTGGCTCCCATTAATATACCGAGCTGGCACACGACGCTGCCTACTGCACCCGCTGCACCAGAAACAAATAGGGTGTCTCCCTCTTTTAAGGCGGCGATTCGGGTCAAGCCTGTCCATGCCGTCATGCCTGGCATACCTAAGACACCGAGGAAGTGAGATTCACTCATTGGGGTATTTGGGAGCCTAGTATGATCGCTGCCATCGGTGACATAATGACTACGCCAGCCGTGCATGGCACTGACTTTGCTGCCGATTGGGAACTCGGGATTGTTGGACTCTATCACTTCGCCTATCGAACCGCCTTCCAGTACCTGGCCTATCTGAAATGGTGTAATATAGCTCTCTCTATCGATCATGCGACCACGCATATAAGGGTCTACCGACATCCACAGGTTTTTAACCAGAAATTCACCGTTGGTGATAGTCGGCAACTCCACCGATGTCTGTTTGAAATTATCTGCTGTAGGCATACCCTCTGGGCGAGAGTCTAATAGGATCTGATTGGCGTTCATAAAACCTCTTTGCTTTGCGCGCTAATTAATTGTGGTAAACTCTACACTTAAACTTTTTACCGCGCAACTAGTTTGCGCGCAAATTAAAAGTTCAATGTGTAGATTCGTTAAGATATAGAGTGTAGATGCGGGTACAATGACTGCCAGCGATCTTGTAAACTTAATCAAGCAAAATGCTGAATAACGCCTAAGGTATGAATAGTGACCGATAATCTTCATTTAAAAATGAACACAAACGATACACAAGCAAGCAGTTGCCTGTCGGACAACGTCTGTTTTGCCCTGTATACCGCAGGTAATGCCCTAGTGCGTGCCTATCGTCCCTTACTGGATGAATGTGGCTTAACCTATCCACAATACCTGGTGATGCAGGCGCTCTGGTTAAATGATGGTGTCAGTTTGACTCACCTGTCTCAGGCGACACGTCTGGATTTAGGCACCTTGACGCCCATAGTCAAGCGGTTAGAGAACAAAGACTTGTTGATCCGTGCCATCGACGCCGAGGATGAGCGCAAGAAGGTCATCAGAACCACTCATGAGGGGCTCTCGTTGAAACAAGAGGCATTAGCACTCAAGCAAGTCTTGCTCGATAAAGTCACCCTCTCTGAGCCTGAAATAGAGTCTCTGAGGAAGATGTGCATGACCTTAACTCAAGACTTAAATAGGAAATAATGAGATAGATTCAGCATGTTTATGGTTTTCTCTTCATTATTTGTCATTTAATTTATTTTACGGCATGTTTCCTGCTTAATAGTTGCATATTTCTTTTTTATGTCGGTATTTTGACAATGAATCCAATCACTAGCCTTGCCAGCCAAATTAACTCAGGGACTATCGCCGGAGGTAATGCCAATTCTGCCGGGGCGAAGAGTACCAGCCTGGCCGACAGTTATGGTGTTAACAGTCATCAGACTGAAGCTGGCTCGAGCAGTGATAAGGTCAGCCTGAGTCAATCGAAAGAGGCGGCGACTGGGCTCAATAGGGATGGGATTAAAGACGAATCGGTGTCTCTGTCACCTAGGGCTGCCAGGGCACAAAAAATTGAAGCCATGGCGAAAGACTTTTTCTCTAAGGGGGACTTCTCTGCTGCCGATCTGCCAAAACTTATCCAACGCTTGCATCAAGACGGGATCTTGTCAGATACCCAGCTGAATCGTCTGTCAGAAGGCGGCTTCGACTTACCAAAAGTTCAAGGTCAGCCCGATGATTTTAAAGCATTTATTCAAGATAAGCGTGAAGAGTTAACCGCCAATGGCGACACCCAAGGTATGACAGGTGTCCTGATTAGCCTACTCGATGATGCCGAGAGCGTGCTTAATCAAATGGATAATGCACAGAGTAAAGAGGTGGGTCAGCAAGCGACTCGGGTATCGGCTCAATTGAATATTTATCTTAAGAGTGATACCCAGATGTCATCGAGCGATCGTGAGCAGTGGCAGGGGCTTAAATCTGTGATGCAGCTTGCATCCTCCATGGGAGAAAATCAACAAGCGGTCGGCATGGTAAATAGTTACCTGAGTCTCGGCAGATTTTAGTACTCTTACCATGTAAGTTTTTCAGTGTTATCCACTTTTTCGAATACTTTTGTTTCGTTTTCTCATTTGTTCTATCTGCCAGTCCATCTAGCTTGCTTCATTCCTAAGGTCAAGGCCACTCTTATCAATAAGTGGTCTTGTTGGCAGGAATAATTTCTTGTTAAAACCTATCCCCAAAATCATGATCTCGATCAATGTTCTTTCTATGACTTTGTAGCTTAATACACAGCATATTGTGTTATACGGTTAATTTAGCACTATATATGGTGTTATTTTCGACGTCACTTGAGGAGAGATTGAACAATGCCAGTGGTTATTAAGCGGGATGGTTACCGCACGCCTTTTGACGAAACAAGGATTAGAGACGCTGTGGTGGCTGCAGCGAACTCGGCAGGTATTGAAGACAAGAGTTACGCCGTGAGTGTTGCCTCCTCTGTCGCTAAATGTGTGGCAGAACATGCTGAGATAGATATTCACGAGCTACAGGACTTGGTCGAGAATCACTTGATGGAAGGCCCTTATAAGTCCCTCGCTCGCGTCTATATCGAGTATCGTCATGATAGAGATCTGCACCGTGAAACAAGCAGTCGATTGAACCAGGAGATCCGCGGTTTAGTCGATCAGACCAATGCGGCTCTGATGAATGAAAATGCCAATAAAGACGCTAAAGTGATCCCGACTCAGCGCGACTTGTTAGCGGGTATCGTGGCTAAACATTATGCTACCCGACATATTTTACCCAAAGATGTGGTTGCCGCTCATGAGTCCGGTGAGATCCATTATCACGATCTCGATTATGCGCCTTTCTTCCCCATGTTTAACTGCATGCTGATCGATCTCAGTGGCATGTTGACTAAGGGCTTCAAGATGGGTAACGCCGAGATTGAGACGCCTAAATCTATCTCTACAGCAACGGCCGTGACGGCGCAGATCATCGCCCAGGTAGCCAGTCATATCTATGGTGGTACCACGATTAATCGTATCGATGAAGTCCTGGCTCCTTTTGTTGCTAAGAGTTACGACAAGCAGTATCAGCTGGCGTTGGACTGGGGGATCACAGATGCGAAAGCCTTCGCTACCGCGCAGACTACAAAAGAGTGCCATGATGCGTTCCAGTCTCTTGAGTATGAGGTCAATACCTTACATACGGCCAATGGACAGACACCCTTTGTCACCTTTGGTTTCGGTTTAGGCACCTCCTGGGAGTCTCGCCTCATTCAGTCATCTATGATGAAGGTTCGTATTGCGGGTCTGGGTAAGAATCGTAAGACGGCAGTATTCCCTAAGCTAGTCTTTGCCATTCGCGATGGTATTAATCACAAGGCGGGTGACTGTAACTATGATATCAAGCAACTTGCGCTTAAATGCGCCACGACCCGCATGTATCCGGATATCCTCAACTATGAGCAAGTAGAGAAAGTGACCGGCTCTTTTAAGACCCCTATGGGGTGCCGCAGCTTCCTTGGGACCTATGAAGAAGATGGTGAGCTGATCCACGAAGGTCGTAATAACTTAGGTGTGGTGAGTCTGAACCTACCAAGGATTGCGCTGGAAGCCAAAGGCGATGAAGCGGAATTTTATCGCATCTTAGATCTGCGTCTCGCCATCGCCCGTAAGGCTCTGGATACCAGAATTGAGCGTTTAGAAGGCGTGAAAGCGCGTGTGGCGCCAATCCTGTATATGGAAGGGGCTTGTGGAGTCAGGCTTAGAGCCGATGATGATATCTCAAGTATCTTCAAAAATGGTCGCGCCTCGATTTCTCTGGGCTATATCGGATTACATGAGACGATCAATGCCCTCTACGGCACAGATAAGCATGTTTATGATTGTGAAACCTTGCGTCAAAAAGCCATTGAAGTCATCGAGTATATGAAAGCGGCGACCAACAAGTGGCGAGAGGAGACCAGCTATGCCTTCAGTCTCTACAGCACACCTAGTGAAAACCTCTGCAGCCGTTTCTGTAAGCTCGACACTCAGGTCTTTGGCGTGATCGAAGGAGTGACGCAGAAGGGCTATTACACCAATAGCTTTCATCTCGATGTTGAAAAGCAAGTTAATCCATACGACAAGTTGGATTTTGAGCAGCCTTACCCTGCATTAACTAATGGCGGTTTCATCTGTTACGGCGAATATCCGAATATGCAGAATAATCTCGAGGCATTGGAAGATGTGTGGGATTACAGTTATAGCCGAGTGCCATATTACGGTACCAATACGCCTATCGATGAGTGTTATGACTGTGGCTTTACTGGCGAGTTTGAATGTACCAGCAAGGGCTTCACCTGCCCTAAGTGTGGTAATCATGAACCGAGTCGGGTCTCTGTGACTCGTAGAGTCTGTGGCTACTTAGGCAGTCCCGATGCGAGGCCCTTCAACTTTGGTAAGCAAGAAGAAGTGAAGCGCCGGGTAAAGCACCTTTAATAAATCTGCTTCGCTTATTTATATGTAATAAAAAGCAAGGTGTTACAGAGTCAGTAGCGCCTTCTCTATTTACTCGGCAGGTTGGAATTGTGCTATGAACTACCATCAATATTATCCTGTAGATGTTATCAATGGCCCTGGAACGAGGGCGACTCTATTTGTCACCGGCTGTGAGCATCAATGCCGTGGCTGCTATAATCAAAGCACATGGAACCCCGATCATGGCCATCGATTTGACTTACAGATGCAGCAGCGAGTCATTAACGATCTGAAAGATAGCCGGATTAAGCGCAGAGGCTTATCACTCTCAGGTGGAGATCCTCTCTACCCTGAGAACATCTCAGAGATACTCGCCCTGGTTAAGCGAGTTAAAAGTGAGTGTCCCGGTAAAGATATTTGGTTGTGGACCGGATACAAGTTAGCAGAGTTATCCGCCGAGCAAAAGAGGGTGCTAGATTATGTCGATGTGCTGGTGGATGGCAAGTTTGAGCAGGAGAATGCAGATGTCAGTCTGGTTTTTCGTGGTAGCAGCAATCAGGTAATTCACAATCTGGTAGAAAAGCGATAACTGTATTCATTCAGTTACTGTTATAATGGCGGCCATAGGTTTCAAATCATTTAAAAAACAGCCGCGCATTGAGGCTGTTTTTGCATTTTACAGAATATTTTTAAGGCACGAGCATGAATTTAAAAGAAGAGCTTCATGGACTTAACGACAAGCTAGAACAGTTTCGTCGTAAATTAGCCGCTGCAGAAAAGCGCGGAGATAAAGGCATCATGTTGCAATTTAGACAGGAAATAAACGCAGTGAATAAGCGTATTGCCAGCGCTAAGACTCAACAGACCCGCGAGTTGAGTAAGCAAGGCGGCTCAGTAGTTAGCTTAAAATTCAAGCGTCCTCTGACGAAAGCTGAGCAGGCTGACATGGGTAAACTTAAGAAATCCGTAAAAGGGCTGGTCGTGGTTCATCCTATGACGGCACTCGGGCGTGAAATGGGTATCAAGGTGGTCACAGGCTTCGCACCAAAAGAGTTTTAATTATCTAATTTATTCCGGTTAGACGGTTATTCTTTAGTGAGCGATATCATGTTTTTCTATCGTCGTCAGGCGTATCATTCCTACCTAATGTAGGTGGAGTGCTAGTATTAGGCGTATCATTCCTATCTGAAGAGAGAGGAGTGCTAGTATTAGGTGAATCAATAGCCGATTAAAATGCTAGGGTATTTCACTTACTGGTAAAACCAGATAATATTCCTCCCTTCACTGCAAGATAGAGTGGAAGGGTGGGTTATAAAACCGTCGTTTTTAGACATAGGTCATTCTCGTTGTTTTTTCTGATTATAGTCATCTCAGGGAAAGAGAGTCTTTAAGGTTATTTCATGTCGATCAAGTATATCGCTTCTTCAAAACTCCCGACGCCTTGGGGCGTATTTGCTATGCACGGTTTTGAAGATACAGAGACTGGAAAAGAGCATGTTGCGCTGACATTGGGCGAACTGGACAGCCAGAGCCCGATCCTTGGACGTATTCATTCAGAATGCTTAACGGGTGATGCTCTATTCAGCCTACGCTGTGATTGTGGCTTTCAGCTGCAGACTGCGATGCAAAATATTGCCGATGCGGGTCAAGGTTTTCTCCTTTACCTTCGTCAAGAGGGGCGTGGCATAGGTCTGCTCAATAAGATCAGAGCTTATGAGCTACAAGATCAGGGTGCCAATACCGTCGAAGCCAATGAAAAACTGGGTTTCGCCGCCGATATGCGTAAGTACGATATGATCTTGCCCATGATGGAGAAGATTGGCGTCCAGAAAGTCAGATTAATGACTAACAATCCTCGCAAAGTAAAAGCGATGAAAGAGTTAGGCATAGAGGTCGTCGAGCGTATTCCGCTACAAGTGGGCAAGAATCGCTATAACGAGTCCTATTTGAAGACCAAGTCAACGGAACTTGGCCATCTGATGTCTGAATATCATTTTGCTGATGAAGGCAAAGAATAACGTCAGTTGTAGATTTTCCTTCATTCTGTCGCTATATTCAGAGCCATACTAATAATATAGTTTCTATATCTTATATATGGTTCTGAAATCAGTTCTTATCGCGCTAACACTGCTTGGATCTTTTTCTGTCTATGCTGAAGAAGATTTTACCCATTACGCGTTTGCAAATTATCTAGGCAGTGGTATCTATAAAACCTCAGGGCAGAATGCTACTGTGGTTAACATACCCATCAGTTTCGAACTCTATAAGAATGATACTGAATCTCTCACCCTGCGCACCCCTATATCGCTGGGCTTCTTCAATTTTAAATGGAGCGATCTTCCTGAGGCTGACCTGCCCTCCAGCGTCGGCACCATGACGATAACCCCTGGCATTGAATATCGTGTCCGTACCTCAGAGGATCATGAATTTCAAACCTATGTAGATCTTGGCTACGGTAATAATTTTACCTCAGGTACCAATGTCGCTATCTATTCAGCAGGTGTCTCCAGTTTACTGGATCTTGAATTAAGGCAGTCAGCACCAGTCTGGGTTAACCGACTGTTTTTCGCTGGCTATGCCAGCTTCGATGGGACTCAGAGTGAGACCTATTCTGCACTTCAATCTGGTATCGATATAGGGACAAATATTCATTGGCGCTGGGATTGGTTAGGCGTCGATGTCGAGCCCAGGGTGTTTGCTGCTGGTTATTGGTACTTCGATAAACTCAGGTTCGCTACGCCATTTGGTGAAGATGTTTTGGTGTCGAATAGTTTAGAAGTGGGCGCAACCTTAGCGTTTTCTAAGCCAATCCTTTGGGATTGGATGGGAATTGACCGCTTGGGTCTCAGTGTCCGGGCCGGTGATGGCGTCAAGGTATGGCGTTTGATCTTTGAGTTTCCTATCTAGGCTCTATCTTACACTTAGTTTCAGTATTTAGATTTCTGAGTCTAGCTTATCTCTGAGAAAATCCAGAAATACCCGAATTTTTGGTGAAATTAATTCCCGCTTTAGGTAGAGCGCATAGGTCGAGCTCAAAGGAGCACAGGGGCTAAATAGATCCTGTTCCAGTATTCGGACTAAGCTGCCATTTTTCAACTCATCTTTCACTGCCCACAGTGGAATTAAGGCAAAACCTGCATCGTTCAATAATAGTTGTTTCTGACCATTGACAGAATTGACCGTGAGCCCTTCAGAAATGGTCAATTTTTTAAAAGTATGGGGGGCTTAGTTTTCATAACGAACCATTCACGCCAGCCGGCATAGCCATATCTTATACAATCAAATTTATGTAAGTCGTTTGTTGATAGTGGCAGTCCATTATTGGTAATGTATTGAGGGCTCGAGCAGAGCAAGAAGTTATTATCGGTCAGTTTGCGGGCGATCAAGTTAGAGTCCGGCAGGTGACCGCTGCGTATGGCGATATCGACATTCTCCTCCACCATATCTATGACACGCTCGGTTAATTCCAGCTCAATTTTCACCTCCGGATATTGGTGTATAAACGCTGGGATCAATGGCAGCACACAACTTTCACCGAAGCCAACTGTCATGCTGACTTTCAAGTGACCCTTAGGGTTTTGCTGTAACTCATTTACCGCCCTGTGAGCCTCATCGAGCTCGGAGACGATACGCTGAGAATACTGATAATAGGTTAAGCCTGCTTCGGTTAAGCCTATATTACGGGTATTTCGATTGAGTAGGCGAATGCCAAGTTCTTTCTCCAATGCCACCAACTGGCGGGAGATGGAGGAGGGCTGAATATCGAAGATTCGACTCGCTTTCGAGATGCTGCCGGTTTCTACGACACAGTTAAAATAGTGCAACCGAGTGAATATGCTCATGAGTGTATCTCCATTTTGGTGTGATAAAGCTAGAATAGCATTATTGTCTAAAAGACAAAAATGCTTTGCTTTATGGTGCCTTGATGGTTTGTTAGGCAATAACTAAAATAGCTTCATTAACATTAACTAGCCATTCAATGATAGAGACGATAAATATGAAAGCCATGATCATAAAACAACTGGGTTCCAGCGATGTGTTCCAACTGGCCGAAAAAGCCAAGCCGGTATTGAAGTCAGGCCACATGCTGGTGGAAGTGAAAGCTTCGAGTGTGAATCCGTTAGATACTATGTTGCGCTCAAGCGACACTCCTTGGTCTGCTAATTTACCTGAAATACTCCACGGTGATGTTGCCGGTGTGGTGACTGAAGTGGCCGATGACGTGAGTCACTTCAAGGTTGGCGATGAGGTTTATGGCTGTGCGGGGGGAATTGCGGGTATCGATGGGGCATTAGCGGAATTTATGTTGGTCGATGCCGATTTAATGGCTCTTAAGCCTAAAACCTTGACCATGAGACAGGCTGCCGTGCTGCCTTTGGTGTCTATTACGGCATGGGAAGGCTTATGTCATAAACTCAAGGTAAAGCAAGGCGATAAGGTGCTGATCCATGGCGCAACGGGTGGGGTTGGCCATGTGGCAATTCAGTTAGCCAAACATCTTGGCGCCGAGGTCACCGCAACATCGACGCCGCGTAATATGAAGCTTGCCGCGAGTATAGGCGCCGATCACTTAGTCGATATCAAGGTGCAGTCTGTGTCCGACTATGTTCAACAGTACACCAAGGGCGTGGGGTTCGATGCCATATTCGATCCCGTGGCCGGTGACAATATTCAACTCAGCTTCGAAGCCGCTCGATTTAATGGTGCTGTTGCCACCACTTTACCCATCGATAATGTATTACAGGTGGCATTGAAGAGTTTGAGTTTTCACAGCGTGCTTATGCTTATCCCTATGGTCGAAGGCATTAATCGACAATCCCACGGTGAGATCTTAACTAAGATAGCCGAGTTGGTGGACTCTGGTATTATCAAACCTCTGCTCGATGAGTCTGACTTCACTATCTGGCAAGTCGCCGATGCACATGCTCGTTTAGAATCCGGCGCAGCAGTTGGAAAAATAGCATTAAGGGTGTAGTCACCACCTAGCTAGGCTGAATGTAGACAAGAATATTCATCACTTAGTCACCGATGTTTGCTATAAGAGGTAGCCCCCATATATGGTGCTACCTCTTTTTTGTTCAATCAGCCAGAGTAAATCAGTTTACTTTGGTATTTCTGTTACTTTTTAGATAAGCATGAGTCGCTCGAAAACTAATCACCTGAGTGAATGGTTACTATAATTAAAAGATGTTTAGTCAGCTGCCCTGAACAGAGTTAGGTATTTTTAACTTGTTTGGTAGCTCTTTTAACAGGACGGTCGCCATGTTCACATCACGTGTATTGGGGTCATTAATCTGTGTTCTCCTACTTTTATTTACTGACGTCGAAGTCGCAGTAGCAAACTCAAATGCCGAAATAAGCCAAGAACTCACCACGCTCTATCGCGCTGCCAGGAAAGTCATCTCAGTCAATCAACAACATATCAACGATGCTTCTATAGGTGATAAAGGGTTGTCGGGTGAATCTGTAAAAGAGCAGGCTCTGGTCAATTATGCACAGGCCAGTGGTATTCCCTTAGATACAGACCAACTCACCGATGCCCAGACTGCCATGTTGATTGCGGTCGTGGCTGTCATGGATGAAAATCAGGATTTAATCAATGAACAAGGTGTGGGATTTAAAGGTTTCTTACCCGCAATTTTTGCCCGGCAGGTGGCTAATAAGTTCAGTTCCAGTATGGCTGGAAAGATGAAAATCAAGTTAACGGCACCTAAGACTTATGTGAGAAATCGTGCTAACAGGCCTGATAAATGGGAGAACAATGTTATCGAAACCCTGTTTAAGAGTGCAGACTATATGAAGGGAGAGCCATTTTCTGAGGAATCTAAGGTCAAGGGCAAAGATGCCTTTAGATTTATCTTACCTGAATACTATGGTAAGTCATGTTTAGGCTGCCATGGCATGCCAAAAGGAGAGAGGGACATTACCGGTGGCAAGAAAGAGGGAGGTGTATTAGGTGAGTTAGGTGGAGCGATCAGCTTAATCATCTACCAGTAGAGGTAGTAGTGGTATGTTTAAAAATATGACTATATCGACCAAACTGGTTGCAGGCAGCTTTGGTTTCTCGGCTGTAATGGCATTTGCATTGATCTATGTGCTGACAACGGTTGAAAGTATCTCTTCGATTAGTGTTGAACAACAAGTGTTAGTCGAGCAGCAGATTAACGCGATTAGGCACCAGGAAGAGATGCAGCTTCTGCAGCGAGTAGAGCGTAATAAATACTTACTGGCGAGTGAGATCGATAAAGAGTTTCGGGAGCTCAGGGCCTGGCTGTTGGATCTGTCGGTTAGCTGGTTAAACGAAGCGGAAGATCAGGCAAATATCACCCAGGAACACCTTAATAGTAAGCTTGCGGAGCTGGCGACTCAAGACGGGGATTTAGCTAGGACACTCACAGATAAAACTCAGGCGTTTTATGATGTGATGCTTGAGGCTGTGGATGCTTATGTCGATGATAATCGAGTTAAAGGTAACTCATTGATTGCCGGCAGCAGACAGCAGGCTGAGGATATTGAGTTGTTGATTTTGCACTTTCAACAAGCCGCGGATAAAAACTTCGAACAGGTCAGCCTACAAGCGAAATCGGCGAGTGTGGACGTCACTCGTTCCGGAAATTTGGTGAGGGAGGCGGCTGACAGGATAGTTAACAAGACCGCTGAATTGTTCACCCTGTCACTCATATTACTTATCGTTATCATTCTATTGAGTATTATCTATACCTATGTGATGCGTAGAGAGATCTGTACCCCCATAGAACGGCTTCGCAGCACAGTTGAGTGTATCGAGAAACAGTCGGATCTGACTAGCCGCTTCGAAGTCAGGAGTATGGATGAAATTGGTGTCACAGGTGTCGCTTTCAACCGTATGATGGAGCAGTTTGGCACTATCGTGAGTAAGGTGACCGATGCTTGCCAGCAGCTCGATGCAGCGGTTTCCGATCTGGTGAATATTATGCAGGAGACCAAGCAGGGAGTCGTGCTACAGCAGCAATCTACTGAGCAAGTCGCTGCGGCAATCAATCAGATGGCCACTACGGTACAAGAAGTGGCCCAACATACCGAGCATGCAAAACAGGCAACACTTAATGCCACCGATGCAGCGAGTCATGGCCGTCAAATGGTAGAGAGTTCGGTTGAGCAAACTTTAGGCCTCTCAAAAATGATTTCAGATGCTAATCAGGCTATTGCTCGAGTTGAGAAAGATAGCAGCGTCATCGGGACTGTACTGGATGTGATTCGAGGCATATCCGAGCAGACCAACCTTCTGGCGCTCAATGCGGCGATCGAAGCGGCGAGGGCGGGTGAAGCGGGTCGAGGTTTTGCGGTTGTTGCAGATGAGGTACGTACATTGGCCCAGAGGACTCAAGATGCAACGGAAGAGATAAATAAGATTATCAGTAACCTGCAGTCGGGTACGCAACATGCGGTAAGTGTCATGTCCCAAGGTGATGACGATGCTAAATCTGTCGTTGACCAAGCAGAAAAAGCCGGTGCTGCGCTGAAGATTATCGAAGAGCAAATCACCGAAATTAATCAACTTAATGCCATGATTGATTCTTCTGCAGAGCAGCAAGCCTTGGTTGCCGCTGAGATTAATCAAAATATAGTGTCTATCAGTGATGGGTCAATTTCAACGACTCAGGCCGTAGAAAAAACCGTATCGGCCAGTGAAAACTTGTTGCAACTGTCACGACATTTAGCCAGCTTAGTCCAGCAATTTAAGGTCTAAGCCAACTCAATTCTATTAGCTTGGTTTATTACCACAAAGAGCCGCAATCGTGTCCAGCGGCTCTTTTTTTCAGCAATCCAATTACCTAGTTACACTGAGACTTACCTGCTTCATAACAAGTTGGCTGACGTGGACAAACAGCCCCTCTGGAGCAGATGAGTCTGGCTTGAGTATCTATGCCTCGCTCGACCCAGTTGATATTGAGAATTTTAGCCACACTGGTTAAGTCCTTCTTTATGGCCTTGGGGATCTCGGCTTCGCCGCCATGCTTAACGCAAGCTTGTTTTAATTCTGAGGCCATCGCATTAGCGTCTCCTCCCTGAGCTTCGATAGCGGGGTTGAGATCTATGCCGGCACAGAGTACGTGATTGTTGCCCGCCATATCTTTTACTCTTATTGACTCACAGCTGTAAATCCTAGGCTCATTGTCGACATCGAGTATCGACAGTTGTGCAGATGAGCCAGTACTGGTTTCATTGATTTTTCTAAATACAGCCCAATGCTGACAGGGGTCTTGAACTAAGCGCATATTGCCCCAGGGAAGTGGAATACCGTTGCCGCGATAGACGGCTTTTAATTTCCCTGGCGCATAGGCATCGAAATAATGCCAGTGGGGATAGGGAGAGACAACCGTCATGCGGCGCATGGCAACCGATGCGGACACCCCCACTTTTTCATGAACATTTATCTCATAGCCATGACGATCTAACATCTGCCTGAAAGGGACTTTGGGGCAAAGCAGGGCGCCGGCAAAGAAACTGGACTCAAAATCACGCCAGGCGTGGAGAATGTCCTGTGCATTGACCGTCGAAGACTGTGGTGTGCCATTGTCCATCTCGGTACTGACCTGACTTCGTCCAGTGGTGAGTACAGATTTCAATCCATCCTTGTTGTGCAATACACAGTGGCCTATGTGCACCGCCAGATCATACTTGAGTCGAGTCGGGTTCGATTTCAGGTGTTTATTGATATAGATGGTCGAAGGCGGTTCAAAAAATGAAGTCACTAGTTGAGTGGAGGTGGCCCCCATCTCATCAATAACATCTTTGGGGGCACGGTCGACCCATTTTATCTTGAGGCCCATACCCTTAGCGATATCCATGATATCTTCCTGGGCGAGTGGCAGGCGTTTCTGTCCTATCTCTTCGGCCGCACGTTCAAGATCCGGGAAGTGATTCTGATGATGTTCCTGATGGGCGCGGATCAAAAGATGAGCAAACTGTCGTCCGGTGACCCCTGTTTGTGACAACATCTCAGGTATGGCAATCTGTAATATATCTTTGGAAAACAAAAAACTTGGCTCCAGCGCCATGCCGTTTATGCCACCACGGCGGCCTTTATCTGGCGTGATAGCTTGATCTTCAGGTACATCATCTAAAAACCAATCGACCTCTTTCTGAAATACTGCCGCGATGACGGCTAACATGCCTGCACTGGGCACTCGTTTACCGCGCTCTATCATAGACAGGTATGACACTGAGGGGGCGGTTTCCGGGTCGACCCGAACACAACGAGCAGAAAGATCTTCCATGGTGAGATGGTTTCTTTTTCTTAGGTTACGAATTTTAGTACCAAGAAAATGTGATTTTCGCATTAAGCTTTTTGTTGTTCTCATTTTGTAAAATTCACACTGTATAATTTTAATTGTGAAATTGTAGTCAAAAATTAGCTAGACTACAAATCAAGCAATCGAGAAAGAATGAATATGAGTGACTCACTTGAAGTAAAAATGAAAAGCTAGGTGATAATTCAATTATAAAAATACTAGTCGTTTGTTAATAATGGAAAATAACCCGAGATTGATTTGAGAGGATAAGGCTATGGATATATCAACTATCAGCAGTGAATATGGCGAGCAAAACTTTACAAACCTTATCAATGCCGGAATTGTCAATGTGAAAACTGCAGAAGCAGTCACTGATACTGACATTATGGCTAATGCCAAACAGTTTCTGGATAACACCTTTCCATTAGCTAAAGGTTCTCATAAAGAGGTGCGTAGTTACGTGGTTTACTATCAACAGCTGTTGATGTTTTTTGCCGACGGAACCCATACGGGGCTGAAGAATTCAGGGCAATTTGTTGCGCTAAACGGCCATAAGAGTGAACCTGAAGCTATCTTGCTTAACAGTAACGGTACCCATGTGGAACTGAGTTTCGATCGCGGCGGCAAGACAGGTATTAAAGACCAGGCCCACATAGATGATGTCAGGCTGGAAGGCCATGAATATTGGATTAGCTTACTCAATATTGAAGAGAAGCGAATCATTGAAAACTCACAAGCTTCGCAAATCTTCACGGCAAAAGATGGCAGCGAGTATCCGCTTAAAGGCTAATACCAATTGATACTATAAATATAGAAAAGCCGGACAGACGCTAAGGTCTATCCGGCTTTTTGATGTTTGATTCAAGTCGCTAGGTTTTATCCAAGCAGCTAGTTGCCCCAGATATTGGTATTGAGCTGATTGTCATCATCGCTATTGTTATCAGAGTTAGCATTTGACCTGTTACTCGCCTCTCGTAGGCTCTTATCACTGGCCTGATAGTGATCATCTCTTGGCTTTCTTGCCGGTAAAGGTAATTTATTCATCTTCAAATAAAGATATTCAACCTTCTCTCTTGCCCAGAGGGTCTTACGCAGGAAGCGCAAGCTGGATTTAATACTTGGATCATGATTAAAGCAACGAACATCGATGCGAGCGCCTAGCTCTTCCCAGCCATAATGTTCGACTAAGTCGGTGAGTAGGTCTTCTAGCTTGATACCATGTAGTGGATTGTTTACTTGGGTCATGAGTTCATTAGATTAATTGATATTGAGTTAATTATATCAGTTAACCAGCAAGATTGAACAGGGGAGGTTTTAGCATAGGAGGAAAAGAGGGCGCATGCGCCCTCAACAAAATGTATAAAGCTGAATAGGTTTACTGGAAAGTAAGCTCCCAATTGTTGATGGTGCCAGTATCACGTCGAGCACTGTCTACCGCTTTTAGTGTCCAGTCACCTGCAGATTCAACACCTGTCATATCGACGGTGTAGCTTTGGACTATGTTGTTTGTGCTGCCGCCAGCGTTATCATGCAAGATAGCAAATTGACCCGATGGGCTATGCAGCTCGACTTGTAGATCACCAATATAAGTGTGGCTGATATTCACTTTCACTGTCACGGTTCCAGAGTCACCGGTTCGAGTGGCAGATATCGGGCTAGTAACGCCGACTGAGCTGTTATCAGGAATGGAGTAACCGTTAGTGTTGGTGTAGGTTGCCGGGCCACCTGTATTTCCGCCACCGCCAGTAGATTCCGTGAAATTAGCGACTAAGCTGACTCCGCTAAAGGCAGTGTAACCTTGAACCATCACGTAGTAAGTGCCGGCTTGCGCATTACTGATAGGACAAGACTCACTGTTGCCGCCTTCCCATGAGCGACAATCATAGCTGCCAGTGGTTGGCGCCGCTGCGTACTGCACATACATATCCGCATCGCCACTGCCGCCACTCATGGTAAAGCTCAAATCAGTTGCGTTAGCCGGGACATCGACAGAGAAATGAAGCTCGTCATTCTTAGCGCCTGCCAAGCTGTTTTTCGCTACACCGTTTTCAAGCACAAACTCTCCTGGACCTGTGCCCGGATCGGTAGGGCCATCACAAGAGGCATCGAGATAAGCCTTAGCGGCTACCGCATCGATAAGACCATAACCTGTTTGATTATCACGTCCAGCAGTACCAAGATCTTCCGCCGTTGCATTTAATGCTGAGCGGATTTGCATGGCGCTACACTCTGTATGATGACTCCATACTAATGTTGCCACACCCGATACATGAGGGGTCGCCATCGAGGTGCCGTTGTAGTATTCGTAATCTTCGTTTGCCGTGTTAGCGACAGTGATCGTTGAGCCTAACCGTGCTTGTAAGGCCTGACCCGTTGCGCGATCGACTGAGACAGAAACCAGTGGAGCTTCGTTGTTGGTATCGACGAGGAAGGGATTTTGTAGGCCCGGAAGTTCGGTATTACCATAGACGATAACTGCACTTGCTCCTGCCGAGTTACAGGCTTTAACTGCATCTATCTCGGGGTAGCTAGCGCCCTGATTACCGACGCGCTCAACTAAACAAACCTTAGCGTTCATATCGTCACAGTTAAAACTGCTACCAGAAACCGAACACTCTGCTAATTCTCCGGTGACACTGTCATTAACTGGAGTTCCAATATGGTCGGTGCCAGACTTTACATAACGATTATGTGGGACGATACCATTATCGAAGTAGGACTGGCCGTCGATGGTTATGTCGGCTAAACGTCCTTCACCCAATGTCACTGTCGATAGAATCGCTTCACCTGGACCTGAGATCTCAACCTGATTAGTGTATTGGGAAAATGCAGCATGATCTTTGTTGTTATCAACGGCTGCCACAGACATTACCGCATCGTAAGAAGCCGGATAGCTGTGAGTACTATCACCAGCGTTACCTGCCGCGGCAATTAATAGCACGCCATTATTCGCGTGAGCCGTCATGGCGTTCTTTTCTGTGGTGCTGGAATTGCCACCACCCAGAGACATAGTGACTACGTTAGCGCCGTTACTGACGCAAGTATCTATGGCCGAAACTAGAGATGAAGAGTACCCCCAACCAGCTTCGTTAAATACCTTGATCACATGAATGTTGGCTGTTTGGTTTGGCATCACACCAACAACCCCTGAGTTGTTGGCGATGGCTGCAATGGTGCCTGCCACATGAGTACCGTGAGCATTATTGTTACCTGGATCGAACCAGTTTCCAGTACCTGAATTATTGGTGCCCGTGACATTATTGCCACTCAAGTCACCATGGTCGCGATCGTAACCCGAATCGATAATACAGATGGTGCGATTACCAGCCATGGAGTCACTCAAGCTGGTAGCGCCCACATAGGTTTGACCCCATGGAGTTGTTTCACTCAGCAGGTGTCTGGGCATGTCTTCTTCAACATAATCAACATCTGAACGAAGACGAAGGGATTGAATACTCTTTGAGTCGAGTTTGGCTGTATAGCTATTACTGCGACCAATGCGCTTCATCTCTCTTGCAGAAACACTATTGAGTGCTCTGTGATGAGAGAAGACTTCGTTAGTTCTTGGCACATAGCTCATCACACTCATTTCATCAGACGCTGATTGGAAACTTGAAGCGGCTTGAGCATTTTTAAATTTTACAATATAGCGCTTAGGCAGCGGAGATGTTTGTTCAAAACCTGTAGCACTCGATTGAAGCCCCGGGGTAAAGGTCGGCGCAGCTTGCACATTAGCTGAAATGGCGATTGCCAAGGCAGATAAGCTGAGTGCAACAGATGTTGTTTTGCTTATTGTCATAGTTGTCTTCCATGTTAATTAGAATTAATCATTATTATTAGGTCTATTTTTAGTGGAAACTAAAATAAACTGGTTACTCGTCAGTGAATGTAACTGCATGTAATTGAATTGTAAAATTAACGTTAACGCTTTGGTGTTATTTTGCTGGAGGGGTAATTAAATCTTTACTGCATAGTTATTGCGTTTAAAACGCATTAATTCGCGGGTTTGGTAGGTAATTGTGAGTTGGTATGCGGATAGTGATGAAATCAATACATTTAGAATTCAATATCCTAAATGATTTTCATTGTGGTTTTTTAATGTTTTATTCTTGTAAGGTATTGAAAATATAGGTTAATAGCATTAGTTGATATTGGTTATAATATATTCTTAAAAGTAATATTGATGAGTGGGAACAACGCCAATTACTAAGGTTTGTCATAGGGTTAAGGTAAACTTTTGCCAAATTGAAGCTAATGCTGAGCCTCTAAAGCTTTAACTTTATCTAGCATGAGAAAGGGGGATTTGGACGAGTAATACCAATCGGTATTAAGAAGTGCTAAATACTCGCTGAGTGACCATACCTTTATACTGATTGGTATAAAGGTGCATAAAAAGTATGAATCTGAGGAGTCAGTGATCTAGACCAGGTGTATTATTAAGGTGTCGATAACTCTTCACAAGGTTTAGTGAGTTATCGACAAATCATGCTGAGCTAGTTGCTTAATTATTGTTTGTCATCTTGCTTAAACTGATTCAAAGTTTCAAAACCACCGCCATTATAGCTCTGAGTGAAACCTTCCGAGACTAAGGTATCGAAAGCGATACCGCTGCGTCGGCCACTGCGACAATAGAGTACAATTTGAGCGTCTTTGGCGATGTCGAGCATTTTTATTTCAGCGGCTATCTCTTCGAAAGGGATATTGATCGCGTTATCTAAATGTCCCGCCGCGAACTCCTCTGCCGTTCTGACATCGATCACTGTGGCCCCCGCATCTATCTTATCCCATGCGACTCTCGGGTCTTTATCAGCCGCCAAGGCGAATTGACTCATCAAGAGGCTAAGTAACGCGAAAATGACCATAAAGCTGTAATTTTGCATACTTCTATGGGCGATATTTATCTGATTCTTCACTTTATTTTCCTTATATTTATGAATGAATATGACGAGTTAGTTTAGATGCTTTTAATCTCTATACTTTTAACTTATAAACATTGGGCGCTTGCTAATGCATTAAGCAGAGCAAGCGTCGGCAACAATCTAAGGTTTCACTATTCAGTATAACGTTCGGAAGGCATAGGGTAAATGTGTACCCAAGTATCCTTACACAGGGGGAATCAATGCTACTTAAGCTAACTAATCTTTGAGATAATAAGTTAAGGTTGAGACGACTCTCACACGCTTGATATAAGGGGTATTGCTGTCCCTATCGGATATACTAAATTGGCCCTGAGAGGCATTTTTTATCTTACCGAGTACCGAATCTGAGTCCTGGGCAAACTTATCGGCTATTTGTCTGGCATTGGTCGTAGCGGCTTGCACCATAGCGGGCTTGACAGAGTTGAGCTCTGTGAACAGAAACTCAGTCCTACTGTTGTAATCTTGATTTGAGATAGCAATGCCTTCTTTGGCCAGCTCGAGCATATTTTGTCTGCTTTCTAAGAGAAGGTCGACTCTCTGGGTATAGATAGAGATGGTCACTTTGGCCGCGTAGCGGTATTTCACATTGGGGTCCACATATCCCTGTGCCTGCCTGTCTTCGATTGAGGGCTGAGAGCTGGATATCTCATCGATGGTAAAGCCTTGTTTAAGCAAGAAAGAGATCACCTTGTCTGTCTGAGTTTGTACCGTCTGATATAAGGTTGTGAGGTCATTGTCGACTTCGGTGAAGCGGATTGGCCAAATAGCGACATTGGCTTTAACTTCCTGTTCGGCAAGCCCCTTGACGGTAACCGTTCTATCCATGGACTTCATCTCGATTAGGCTATGTCCAATGCCATAGCCCAGCAGTGCCAGACCAAAACAGAGTAAGGAGCCTAATATAAGTGCACTTATCGCGTTGTTTTTATTCATTCTAATCCAATTCCTTGAGTGGAAACCTGAATAAATAGTATAGATTTATTTTGCTATTGAAATCTAGCTAAGAAGTTTTTAATAAGCGCATATCCTGATATTTTCTTCAGGCAGCAAAAAGCCGCACTGAATGCGGCTTTTTCATGACTATCAGGGACTAAATAAATTTAGAACTTGTAGTTGTACTGCATAGAGTAGTAAGTCGCATCAGAGCGAGTGCTGGCATGAATATCACCTACAACTTCACTCATTTCTGTCAGTGACACATCTTCACCGCGGACGAAGGCTATGCCGAAGTCGAGACTGGTGTGTTTAGACAGGTTGTAAGTTGCACCTGCTGTATACCAGTTACGATTTGAGTCCGGGATTGAGATAGAGCTGACCTCGCCGACTACGCCTTGGTCATGCATGTAACCGGCACGAAGTGTCCAAGTGTCATTAAGTGTGTAAGTACCACCGACGCTGAATAACCAAGAGTCATCCCATGCGTAATGTTTAAGTTGAACATCACCTGGGTCCGAAACTGAAATCTCATCAAAATCGCCCCATGTGCTTAACTGAGCCGTGTAGTGAACGGCAAACTTGTCAGTCAGCTGATGAAAACCTGCAACCTGGAAGATATCAGGCATAGGGATATTGATCTCTTCAAAATCAACTCCACCGTAGTTCACGGTACCATCTGCACTCATTTCTGGACTGAAACGATAACTGATGCCGAAACGGTTATCAGCATTGATTTCATAAACTGCACCGACGATACCACCGAATGCGACGCCATCGGCATCAACATCAACTAGATCAACTGGTACGTATGAACCACCTTCACCTAATGGTAACTCTCCAGAACGAGTCAAGGTGCCTTGGCCATAGATAATATCGACACCAGCACCGACGCTGAAATGTTCGTTGATGCGGTAAGAGGCACTTAGATTGAAGTTAATGGTGGTGACTTCTGTTTTACCAAGTAAGTCTACAGGTGCGGGAACTTTTACACCGCCACCTACAGGAACAGGGTTCGATAACTCACTAGTATCGGTACCTGTACCGAAGTTACTGAACATAGCCACACCGTAAGCGAACTTGTCGTTTACCGGGTTAATATAGTAAAAGTTAGGGATGATCTTGGCTTCCGCCGCATCATCGACAGAACCATAGTTCAGACCTGTATCGCCATGAGTAACATCGCTAACCTGAACCTGTACATCGGCATAAGTCAGGCCCATAGAGAGTTGCTTCTCATCAAACAGCGCCATAGCTGCCGGGTTGCGAGATAGCACAGAAGCGTTATCTGCGATGACGGCGTCACCAGCGAAAGCACGGCCAATTCCGGTAGCCGATTGGCTGTTTAATTGAAAACCTGCGGCCATAGCTTGTGTACTTGCAAGCGTAACGGCGATAGCTAATAAAGTCTTGTTGAAGTTTTTCATCATTATCATCTCTGTAATTTTAGGACCGGAAATTCAAACTCAGCTTTTGTCCGCTTTTTTAAAGTTTGATGTGAGTCCACTTGTTAGACCAGTGCATCTTAGGGTTGGTTTTTCCCACCAACAACTCCGACCAGTTGCAAATGTCAGTTGCATTTTTGTTAATTAAATCATGAGTTTTGAGGTTATTGATGTGTGTGTATTTTAACCGTGAGCTGGAGCGCCTATCATGAGGCGTATCAAGGCTTTTACTGGGTTTGAATTTACGTTGCGGGCTTGTGAAAAATAGGGTTGAAAATAAATAAAAAAAATAGCGTACACGTGTACGCTATTTTGGGTTTTTGAGGGGCTAACGTCTTATTTTTAGTGCTTATAGTTTTGAAGTAAATACTCTAAACTGCTCTTTTACCTTATCGGAAGGGGCAGATATTTTACTCACAATCACACCTGATAGCGTTGCTAAAATGAAGCCTGGTAAGATTTCATAGATATCGAAGATGCCACCAGAAAGCTGTTTCCAGATCACAACTGTGAATGCACCGACTATGATAGTCGCCACCGCACCATTTCGACTGTAAGCACTCCAGAAGAGCGAGAGTAACACCACAGGACCAAATGCCGCGCCAAACCCTGCCCATGCATAACTCACTAGTCCAAGAACGCTGCTTTCTGGGTTGAGTGCAACGATACCGGCGATAATGGCAATCGCGAGTACGCCGATACGGCCCACTAACATCAGTTCTTTGCTGCTGGCTTCTGGGCGTAGCCACTTCTTATAGAAATCTTCGGTGATGACACTAGAGCAGACCAAGAGCTGTGAATCTATGGTGCTCATGATGGCCGATAAAATCGCGGCGATAAGCAGACCGCCGATCCATGGGTTAAATGCTGCATGTGCCAGGTGGATGAAAACGGTCTCAGGATTGGCCAATGGATCGTTGGCGAAGTACAGGCTACCGGCTATGCCCGTTGCTAATGCACCTATGAGGGCGATAACCATCCAGCTCATGGCGATACGACGCGATAGCGGAATATCATTGGCACTCTTGATGGCCATGAATCGAGACAGGATATGTGGTTGACCGAAATAACCTAAGCCCCATGCGAGAAGTGAGATTAAGCCGATGACAGTGGTGCCTTCATTGAACATGGAAAGCATGGCCGGGTCGATACTGTCTAGACCATTTTGGGTTTCAGGCTGACTGAAGATAGCCACCGGGACGATTAATAGGGCAACCAACATCAAACAACCCTGGAAGAAGTCGGTCCAACTGACGGCAAAGAATCCACCGACAAAGGTGTATGCGACAATAATGGTCGAGCCGATAATCAAGGCTAAGGTGTAATCTAGGCCGAAGACTTTTTCAAACAGTATCGCACCGCCTACCATGCCAGACGAAGCATAGAAGGTGAAGAAGACTAGAATAGTGACCGCTGAAACCAGCTTGAGTAAGCCTTTGCTGTCTTCGAAGCGTTTCTCGAAGAAGTCGGGTAGAGTGAGGGCGTTATCGGTAAATTCCGTGTATATACGAAGACGCTTGGCCACGAAGAGCCAGTTTAACCAGGCGCCAAAGACCAGACCTATACCAATCCAAGCTTCGCCTAATCCACCCAAATAAACTGCACCGGGTAATCCTAGTAATAGCCAGCCTGACATATCAGATGCACCAACACTCAATGCGGTGACGGCCGGGCCCATGCTTCTGCCACCTAAGATATAATCGTCAACTGAGTCTGTCGCTTTATAGGCCCATAGGCCGATCCCCATCATTAGGGCGAGATAGCCGATGAAGGTAACTAATATCGGTAATTCAATATCCATGCTTATGCCATTATTATTTATTTTAAAATGTGGGCGACATGCTAGCAGATGTTAGATGCGAAGCTCAATATTGATTGGAAATGTGAAGCTGGTAGGTCCTGTGGTGACCCGGTGTCACCACAGGTTGTTACGAGTTTAGATGAATATTTGTTGAATCTCTTCCTCTACGTAACTTATGTCTGCATCATTTTCACTAACGAGTAACATGTAGGCGTTGTCGGTTGTGAAACCTCTTCCCTTGTACTTGTCATCGGCAAAGGCTTGTTCGAGCACCATACGCTCCTCAATGGGGACGATAAAGAGGGTAACCTTGCTATGCTCTCCCTGCATAACCAGATGTAGGCTCTTCACGCCTTGAAAGTCACAAAAAGTGCTGTAATAGACTTTACCGGGTTGTTGAGTGAACTTGGCATTGCCTATTGTACCCATAGAAGCCAGCTGAAAATTAACATCCTTAAAGCTGACATTTTGATCTACGCTCAGTGCTTTAGTCTCATGATACACATGGGCGAGGGCATGTTGCCCTAGATCGACGGGAGCCATCCTTAATAGGGTGAAACTGATCCCTGCGATAAAAGCGATTGATGCGACAAGCGCCAACGTAAACCCGGACTTACGTCTCTGTCTCTGATGCTGATGCAGCTGTTGATTAAGCAGCAATTTGGCCACTAAATCTTCCGGTACATCAATTTTTAAGGCTCGCTCAAGTTTTTTATCGAGCTTCTTTAATTCATTGACGAAAGCTGCACGTTCAGGGGCAACTTGCATCGCCGCTAAAAAATCATCGTCCTGACAGTTTGGCTCTCCATAGGCTTGACGTCTAAACTTCAGCTCATCCATTGGATTGACCTCTTACTTGTGGTTGTTCTATTAAATCTTTTAACTGGTTTCTGGCACGAAACAGTCGAGTCATTACGGTATTACGGTTGAGATCTAATATTTTTGCAATCTCTTCGCCGCTAAAGCCACCAATAACTTGTAAAATTAAAGGTTCACGGTATTCGATCTCTAATTTTGAGATCTGTCTGCGGATCAGATGCTGCTCTGCATTATCTTCGGTGCTCGTGGAGATATGATCTTCCAGTTGCTCTTGCTCAATATCTGAGTAATCGAACTGTTTCCTCTCGAATCGACGGGCATTCTCTCTTCTCACTATGGTGATAAGCCAGGCTTTAGCCGCTTTATCATCCTTTAATGACTCGAGTGAGCGCCAGGCTCTGAGAAAAGTCTCCTGAGTGATATCTTCCGCAATATGCTTATCCCCGCATAACCAGTAGGCGTAGCGGAATATATCTGCATGGAGTGCCCTGACAAGGCTATCGTATCGTCTTTGTTTACTTAGCATGTCAGAATTGACCGAGGAATCGGGTTTTTTATTTCGCAGGCGATTAAACATTTTTAAATTAGTGCTCGATTAACTACCACAATAGTGGCTAGCTTAACCTGCTTGAAGGGAATGGCAAGAAGTTAACTATAACTTCTTGCCAAAGGCGTTGAGAGGTCTACTTAGGATTAAGATCCACCAGTGCAGAGGTCCGCTGCTGAACCTTCTTATTTTTCGATGATTTCACCGCTTCGATGATCATCTGATAATTCACTGGAGTTTGTTCCTTACTGAAGGCGCTGATCTGCAGCTGCGAAATGACCTGGTTCAGCTCGAGAGATAATCCGGCAATATCGGCAAGGCTCATGGAGCGAGAATGTTGCTTACTGTAATGAGTTTGAAGCGCCGTCAATACTTTTCCGGCGTTTTCCTCTTTACAGGCAGCTTCCAACGTCGATAAGTTAGTTCCTTGCTTAGCCGTTAGGACGGGGGAGGCTTGGCGTTGAACATTCTCATTGTTGCTTACTGCATCAGGTATGTTGTGGGTCGATGCCGAGTCACCCTGGTTAGTGGTGAGTTGTTTAATCTGACTGCGACTCTTTTGCCAGAGCGCTAAGGTGGCTAACCATAAGGCGGCAAAGATTAAGCTTAACCAAGGCCAGTAGTCCGATGTATCTGTAGCAGAAGTATTAGTTATCTGAGGTAAATTGATTTCTGCTACGTCGCTGCCTATCACTGTGATGGTTCTGGCGGGGAGCATCGCTTGCTCCTGACGTTTAGTGTGAGGATTCCACCAAGGCACTGTGACGGCCGGTAAGGTGTACTCTCCGGCTTTGGTTGGCACTATGGCTAAGGTTTGGGTCAGCTGTGACACCATCTGTTTATCTCGCAAGAACGTCTTGCGTACCGGCTTCTCCGGGTAGGTTTTAAGATCTTGGGGGACTGGTATTAGGATCTCCGGTAAGCTAGTGTCATCCGTATTCGATGCCAGTAAACTGATGGTACGTGTGATAGGGTTCCCGACTTGATATTCCTGAGTCTCTTCCGGCCAGTCTTCACTTAGCGCGACCAGATCTGATACTAACCATTCACCGTGATACTCATTGGGTATAGGGTTAATAAGTAAGATAGATTTCGCGGCTCTGGCTTCCATGGGGCGGCTTTCATTGAAAGAGAACATGCCGCCTCGACGAGAGCCTTGCACTAACACATCGCCCGAAAAACCTGTGCCGTCTATGGTCAGTTCTCCGGGTTGATCGGCAATGATGCCGTATGTGCGTTCGATGACTCGGTAGCGGCGGCCATTGAAAATTTCTGTCGTATCGACATCTTCACCCAGTTGCTTGATCTGTGCACCATCTAAGTTAGGGGCACTTAACAGCCCTCGCTGAAGATCCACCGCTAAGAAGAGTTTCACTTTATAGATGATGAGTTGTCCCACATAGGCTTCTTCAGTGGATAAGCTGGTACGTATAAACAGGTTCCTCATCTGCTGGGGTTGACTGCCTGCAGCGACGACACTGAGTTCGATAGGTGTAGATTCGACTCCGTCTATGCTCAAAGAGGGGATCAAGATAGTGCCGGCATGCTTAGGTGCCAAGAGGATTTGCCAACGAGTTTGCTTTCTCGAGTCGAAATTAACAATTTGTGTGCTGCGGCTGACACTGGTGCGTCCCACAATGAAGTCTTTGAGCAGGGGGATGTATCTAGATCCCCGGTTTTGACATCATCGTCGGCACTGATGGTCAGTACTAAATATTCCTTTTCAACGGCAGGGTTTCTATCGACAGTTGTTTCCAGCTGGCTAATGGCAAAAGTGGGAATGGAAAAAACTAGCGTCATTAAGGCTAGTAATAAACGTCTGGAAACTACCATTGCTGCTGATCCTTAGAGTTAGCATTTTGTCTTGCACGTTTTTGATATTCGAGTTGCATCTTATTTCTCAGTAAAACTTGCGGGTCGTCGACCAGAGATCTTAACGCACGCTCCATCTCAGGAGGAAGTGCTTCTGGTCCTTCATGCATTTGAGCCGCTTGGGCTTTTGCCTGAGCTTCTTCCTCTGGATTTTCATCGGCTGCTTGGGCGTTTTGCGAACGAGCCTGCTGCTCTTGCTCTTCTTGACTATCATGGCTGTTGGTTTGTTTGTCCTGCTCACTGTCTTGGTTATCTTTTTGAGACGGCAGTTTGTCCGGATCGGCCTGCATGTCGGCATCGTTATTCTTACTTTTTGAGTCTTGATTTTCTGAGCTCTTTTCTTCCGAGCTTTTATCTTCCGGGCTCTGATCTCCTGAATCCTCTTTATCTGAGGCACTGTCTTGCTGTGAGTCATTGGATTGTGATTGCTGCTCTTGATCAGATTTTTGCTGCTTATCTTTGTCTGAGTCTTTGTCGGCATTGTCCTCAGACTTTTCTTGTGAGTCTGACTTGTCTTGATCTGGGCTATCTTGCTTCTGTTGCGCTAATTTTTTGGCAAGTTCTAGGTTATCCTTTGCACCAGTCAATTCCGGGTTTTGTACTAATGCCTCTTGATAACGTTTTATCGCCTCATCATATTTATTCTGCTGCATCAAGCTGTTGCCTTGATTGAACAAGCCGCTAGCGGAGTTATCCTGTTCGAACAATGACAAAGCCTCATCATACTCTCCAGCCTTATAAAGGGCGCTGGCTTGCCATTGAGGAGATGTAAAGGAATCTGATGCCTGCTGATAATCCTCTGCCTGATAGGCTTGCATTCCTTGTTGATCTTGGGTTTGCCAGAGATTGTCCCAGGTCGATGCCTGAACCGGAGTTGGGATATAGACGATAAAGAGTGCAACGACCGCAACCAATCCATGCCTGAAACTAAGCAATACAGGCAGCAGGAGTAATAGCGCGATATAGGGGCCAGCATCTTGCCAGATCTCTCCATCGAGTTCGGTTGCCTTAGTATCGCCGGTTGTCGACAACCAGTTTTGCATCTGCTCGAGATCCCGCCCATCACTTCTATAGGGAATTAATACACCATCTGCAGCCTGTGTCAGCTCATTGAGCAACGAATAGTTCGTCTTAGCGACGACTACTTGGTCGGCATTATCCCTGAGTAGCTGTCCATCTGGCAGACGAATGGGTGAGCCTTGCTCACTGCCAAAAGCCATAATGGCTAAGCGGTATTGGGTGTCTTGTAAGACGGCTTTTGCTGCACGCATCTGTTGAGTCGATACGCCGTCTGTGAGCAATAAGATGTCACCGCGTATGTGTCCTCCTTGAGCGAGTAGGTTTTTCCCTTGTTCCAACGCTGCTACTAAGTTAGAGCCTCGAACCGGCATTATATCCGGTGATAAGGTTGGCAGTAGGTTGAGTAAGGTTGCTCTATCCCGCGTCAAGGGGCTGATGGTGAAAGCATCCCCTGCATAGGCGATGAGTCCGGTTTCACCCTCTTCAAGTGCGTCGATAAGGTCGGTAGCTTTAAATTTTGCTTGTGACAATCTATTGGGGGACAGATCGCTTGCGTACATAGACAGAGACATATCCATGACGATAACTCTGCCCTGAGCCGCTTCGTATACTGGCAGAGATTGCTTAGTGAACGCGGGTCCCGACAAGGCAAGCACGGCCACGAGCCAAGCTAATCCGAGATACCATAACTTGCTGCGCTTTATCTCGTTAGTCTGGGTGACTAACAGAGAGGCTAGATGGGGAGCAATGTAACGATTCCATGTCGAGTTTTTTCGTTCAATGCGCCACAGTAATAGGATGAGGATTATCAGAGGGATGAGTGCGAAAAACCACTCAGGTCGAAGAAAATGCATGTTTATCTGTCTCCTCGACGGGCCGTTAACCATTGCACGGGTCGATTAAATAAGGGGAGTTGAGATAGTGCCATTAAGATAGTGAGCAACAAGGCGGCAGTCAATGGCAGATAAAAAAGTTCCGATTGAGGTCGATAGCTGAGTTGATCTCGGCTAATGGGCTCGAGTTTATCAATTTCTTGATAGATCTGCTCCAGATCCTGAGAACTTCTGGCCCTGAAGTACAGGCCTCCTGTGGTTTTTGCCAGGGAGCTTAGTTGTGCTTCATCGAGATCCATCGACGGGTTGACCCTCTCTGTACCGAAGATAGAACGTCTCTCCATGACATCTGCGCCGACGCCGATTGCGTAGATCTTCACTCCACGCTTAGCGGCGATAGCGGCGGCTTGATCGGGAGAGATGGAACCTGAATTATTGGAGCCATCGGTGAGAAGCACTAAAATCCGATTACTCTTGTCGACCATGTCGAAACGTTTAACCCCTAAGGCTATCGCTTCGCCTATGGCGGTTTGTTTGCCGACTAGTCCTATTTGAGCTTCCTTTAGAAATTGCGCGACAGAGCGTCTATCCTGGGTCAGGGGGGCCTGCAGATAAGCATGATCGGCGAACAGAATAAGGCCTAATTTGTCTCCCTTACGACGTTCGATAAAGTCACTGACCACATCTTGTATCATGGTAAATCGATCCACAGTTTGTCCGTTGAGCACCATGTCTTCAATCTGCATACTGCCGGAAAGATCCACTGCCATCATAAGATCGCGGCCCTTACTTGGCAGCTCGATAGCATCACCCATCCACAAGGGGCGCGCAACGGCAATCACTAACAGCACCCAGACTAGCCAGTAGGCTTTACGGGAATGTGCTTGTTGCTGAATTTGCTCAGCCCCATTTTCACCTATGCCGGGCAGATGAAGATGACCGCTGATTTCGACTTCTTGTTGCTGTTTTCTGAAAATGAGTGGCAGTGGCAGAAGTAAGAGTAACCAGGCCCATGCGAGAGTCAGCATTGTGCCTCCTTGTTGTTGGTACCGATATTCTTAGCGTCTTCTTTCAATGGTAAGGCTTGCTTGAGCCAGTCGGTGGCTAACATCTTGAGCTCTTCGGCCTCTTTTTGAGTCAGGCCTTCTCTCTGGTAGCGCCTGTCGAGCAGGGCTTTCAAACGCGGATTAACAGTGTTAACTTGCTGCGTCATCCACTGGTGCCAACTGTCGCCTTGAAGACCAGCCACCTGTTCCCTTGAGAGGTAACTCATGGCTGCGCGTTTGATTAAGCTATTTATCTGAACTGGGATATCGGCGGCATGTTTATCGCTAGATGTGTCCAATGATGCGATGGCTGATAAGACTTCGCGTTTTGGCGCCCTGTGGCGCCTTGCTTGTTTGAGTTTGAACATGAGAGCTGTGACAGCTATCAATATCAGTGCTAGAACCAGCCAGTAACCTAAGGCCATTGGCATGTTACTGATGGCCTCGGGTGTATGAATGTCTTTCAATACGGTGAGGGCGGGATTGGCTGTGGGCTGCATTATCTTAACGCTCCAAGTTGATCGTTAAGGGTCATGCCCGCATCTAATGTGCGTGTGTGAACATTTAATTTTTGCATCATTTGAGTAAACTGGGCTTGGGTCTGAAGTTGTTTTTGCAGCCAGGTATCATAGCCGGCTCGATTGAGGGTTAGCTCCTTATTGCCATCTTTTACTGGCAGCTGGAACTGTTTGGGCAGTGTTAGCTTGCCTTGTCTCAGGGGGTCTGTGATTAAGAAGGCCCCCATATCGCAATGGCGTTTTAGATCTGACAGAGGCGCAAGACAAGACTCATTGAAATTGCTGCCATCGCTGATTATCCAGATCAATGAACCAGGCTTAGCTATGCGCCTGAGCCTTTGACATGCACGGAACATATGATCAGGCTCAGCCTGATGTGTAGCCAGCCGAGCCAGTTGTTGCTTATGCACTGATTCGATGGCTGAGATGAGTTGTAAGATGCCTTTCTGGCGGCTTCTGGGCTTGAGTTCAATATGCTCATCTTCTGTGGCAATCAATGCCCCTAATCTGTCGCTGTGTAGGATTGCACTCCAGCCAAGAGTGGTGGCCAGATGTGCAGCCTGTACCGATTGCAGCAATAAGCTGGAACCAAAATAGAGGCTGTGGCTGAGATCGAGTAAAATCAGTACTGGCCGCTCGCGCTCCTCAACGAAGAGCTTAGTATGAGCCTTACCCGTACGAGCCGTAACGCGCCAATCTATGGTTCTGACATCATCACCGGGTTGGTATTGCCGTACTTCGGCAAACTCCATGCCCCGGCCCTTAATCAGACTGGCCCTGTGTCCCGAGAGACTCGCACGGGCTTTAGAGCGTTTCTCGGGAAGCGCTCTGGCGATATTTTGGCATGCTAGCAGCTCTTTTTGATTCAGGTTTACCCCGTCGGCAAAAAGAGGGAGGACAATTTCAGACACTTAAGGCACCGCGACTTGAGACAAAATATAATCGATCACTTGGTCGCTACTCACGCCTTCGGCTTGTGCCTGATAACTCAGGAGTAACCTGTGTCTCAATACATTGGGTGCCACGGCTTGAATATCTTCCGGTGAAACAAAATCGCGCTCCAGTAACCAAGCTCGTGCTCGGGCACAGCGCTCCAATGCGAGTGTGGCTCGTGGGCTGACACCATACTCAAGCCAACTGGCCAGTTCATCGCTGTAGCGTTGCGGCTGTCTGGTCGCCATCACTATGTCGACGATGTATTTCTCTAACGGCTCGGCGAGATAGAGTTCCAGTGACTCTTCGCGGGCTTCGAAAATATCTTTCTGAATGATAGGTTCTACAGTGGGAGCCGCTTGCTTCAAGGCTTCTTTACGTGACATACGCATGATCTCGAACTCAGTTTCCGCACTGGGATAATCCAGCTTGAGATGCATCAAGAAGCGATCTAGTTGTGCTTCGGGTAGCGGATAAGTCCCTTCGTTCTCTAGGGGGTTTTGCGTCGCCATGACCAGAAACAGTTCAGGTAATTTATAGCTATTCTTACCTACGGTAACTTGACCTTCCCCCATTGCTTCGAGCAGAGCCGACTGAACCTTGGCTGGGGCTCGGTTGATCTCATCGGCTAAGATAAGATTGTGAAAAATAGGGCCAGCTTCAAATTCAAATGTCGCCGTTTGAGCACGATAGATGTCAGTTCCGGTTAAATCGGCTGGTAGTAAATCCGGGGTAAACTGAATTCGATGAAAATCCCCTTCGACGCCGTCACATAGGGCCTTTACCGCCCGGGTTTTCGCCAGACCAGGAGGTCCCTCGACGAGTAAATGTCCATCTGCGATCAAGGCTATTAATAAGTTTTCGGTTAGGACAGGTTGTCCCAAAATGACCTGATTAAGGTATTCGCGTAACGCGTGAAATCGACTCAAAGGCATGATGTTACTCGGCTTGTTTTTATTCGTTAAGTTATAGACCAACGACATGGTAAAAAATTCACATAGGGTTTGGCTAGTGCCAATTTACCTTTTGTGTATATAAAGTCATATTAATTGTACGACTTAGTTATATGCTGCATTGTCGCTTTAACTACATTTAGATATTTGTAATATGCATATATAGGACAAGATAAATCAAAATAAACTTCATTAAACATTGTTAATAAAGGTTTTTTTAATATTTTTCAGCCTAAAAACCAAACAGGTGTTTAAAACTTTCCTGTAAGAAGTTAGAATCAGATCACACTTTAATGGTCTGACCTGTTATATGCAGTACAGTCGGACAGATTAAAACGCGGCAAGGAAATAATAGCGTCAAGAGCTAAATATCGGCTAGGCGTATAAGAAGAGGGCGGCAAATGAGTCACAGACAACAGGTAACGAACGCCAAGGGCGATCGTATTGCAATAGTAATGGGTTTAAGAACCCCATTTGCTAAACAAGCTACGGCGTTTCACGGTGTTTCGGCACTGGACATGGGCAAGATGGTCGTCAACGAGATGTTGTCTCGTTCGGAGCTTGATCCTAAGGAAATAGAGCAGCTCGTATATGGACAGGTTGTTCAGATGCCTGCGGCGCCTAATATTGCCCGAGAAATTGTGTTGGGTACAGGTATGAATGTGAGTACCGATGCCTATAGTGTTAGCCGTGCATGTGCTACCAGTTTTCAGTCTACGGTCAATGTTGCCGAGTCAATTATGACGGGTAATATCGATATCGGTATCGCCGGTGGTGCCGATTCATCTTCGGTTCTGCCGATTGGTGTATCGAAGAAACTGGCTCATGCGTTAGTCGATCTGAACAAGGCCCGCTCTTTCAGCCAGAAGCTGGCTATCTTCAGACGTTTAGGAATAAAAGATTTGTTCCCTGTTCCACCAGCTGTTGCCGAATTTTCTACTGGCATCTCCATGGGCCAAACCGCAGAACAGATGGCTAAGACGTATAACATTAGCCGCGCCGATCAAGATGCTTTAGCACACCGCTCTCATACGCTTGCCACTGAGACATGGAATGCGGGTCATCTTAGAGATGAGGTCATGGCGGCTCATGTTCCTCCTTATAAGCGTTTTATCGACCGTGATAATAATATTCGTGAAAACTCTAGCCTGGAATCCTATGCCAAGCTAAGACCTGCATTCGATCGTAAGCATGGTACCGTTACCGCGGCCACCAGTACGCCATTAACCGATGGTGCTTCGGCGGTGTTAATGATGAGTGAGAGCCGTGCTAAAGCACTTGGCTATGATCCCATCGGCTATATCAAGAGTTATGCTTTTAGCGCCATCGATGTGTGGGAAGACATGTTGATGGGCCCATCTTATGCGACGCCTCTGGCATTGCAACGTGCGGGTATGGAACTCGAAGATCTGACGCTTATCGAGATGCATGAGGCCTTTGCGGCTCAAACACTTGCCAATATGCAGATGTTTGCCTCGAAAAAGTTCGCCGCAGAGAAACTCGGCAGAAACCGAGCCATAGGTGAGATAGATATGAGCAAATTTAATGTGTTAGGTGGCTCACTCGCTTATGGTCATCCTTTTGCCGCAACGGGCACTCGATTAATCACCCAAGTCTGTCGTGAGCTAAAACGTCGAGGCGGTGGTACAGGACTCACCACGGCCTGTGCGGCAGGTGGTTTAGGTGCAGCAATGATAGTAGAAGTGGAGTAATTCTTATGGAAAAGACATTTAATTTAGTTCGCCGTGAAGATGGCATCGCCGTACTGACGATAGATGTACCTGGCGAAACCATGAATACCTTGCGCACCGAATTTGGCCCTGAGATCACTGAAATATTGGCGGAAATTAAAGCCGATAAAAGTATCAAGGGCCTAGTGTTAGCTTCTGGAAAGAAAGATTGTTTCGTTGCCGGTGCTGATATCTCCATGTTGGATGCTTGTACTTCTGTAGAAGACGCTAAGGCGCTGTCACAGCAAGGACATATCGTATTTAACGAACTAGAAGCCATGTCTATCCCCGTGGTTGCGGCGATAGATGGTGTGTGTCTGGGCGGCGGTCTGGAGCTGGCATTGGCGTGTCATCAAAGAGTATGTAGCCAAAATGGCAAGACCATGATGGGCGTACCTGAGGTGCAGCTAGGCCTGTTACCCGGTGGTGGTGGAACCCAGAGATTACCTAGACTCGTTGGTATTACTACGGCATTAGATATGATGCTAACGGGTAAGCAGATCCGCCCTAAGCAAGCGTTGAAGATGGGCTTGGTCGACGATGTTGTCCCCGAGTCGATACTGTTAGCTACCGCGGTTGAAATGGCGCTTAAAGGTAAACGTGCGCCTAAGAAGGTGAACAAGTCTCTGGTCAACAAGTTGCTCGAAGGCACTCCAGTTGGCCGAAATATCATCTTCGATCAAGCCGGTAAGCAAGTTCAGAAGAAGACTCAAGGTAATTACCCAGCGCCTGCAAAGATTATCGATTGCGTGCGCCAAGGCATGGCTAAGGGAAAAGCCAAAGGACTCGAAGTGGAAGCCAGCCATTTCGCCGATCTGGTCATGTCGACAGAGTCGGCCGCATTAAGAAGCATCTTCTTTGCCACGACCGAGATGAAGAAAGAGACTGGCGCCGGCGATGTTGTGCCTCGAAAAGTCAACAAGGCAATGGTACTCGGTGGCGGCCTCATGGGCGGCGGTATTGCATCTGTGACGACCACCAAAGCTAAGATCCCGGCGCGAGTCAAAGATATCAGTGAGCAAGGACTTAGCAACGCACTCTCTTATGCCTATAAGCTTCTCGATAAAGGCGTAAAGCGTCGCCATATGACGCCATCGGCTAGAGATAATATCATGTCGCTGATGACCACAACCACTGAGTACAAAGGCATTAAAGATGCTGATATCGTGGTTGAAGCCGTATTTGAAGACTTGAAGCTTAAGCATCAGATGGTAAAAGATGTCGAACGTGAGTGTGGCGAGAACACCATTTTCGCTTCAAATACCTCTTCACTGCCAATCTCACAGATTGCCGAGGCGGCTGCTCGTCCCGAAAATGTCATCGGTTTGCATTATTTTTCTCCGGTTGAGAAAATGCCGCTGGTTGAAGTTATCGCCCATAAGAAAACCTCGCCCGAGACCATAGCAACCGTGGTTGCCTTTGCCCGTAAGCAAGGTAAAACGCCAATAGTGGTACAAGACGGTGCCGGTTTCTACGTGAATCGAATTTTAGCCTTGTACATGAACGAAGCTGCACAATTGCTGCTTGAAGGTCAAAGTGTTGAACATCTAGATAAGGCACTGGTTAAGTTTGGTTTCCCTGTCGGCCCTATGACATTACTCGATGAAGTTGGTATTGATGTAGGCGCGAAGATCTCTCCTATATTGGAAGCTGAATTAGGTGAACGATTCAAGGCGCCTGCAGCGTTCGATAAGCTACTGAGTGATGACAGAAAGGGTCGTAAGAACGGTAAAGGCTTCTATCTGTACGGTGGTAAGGCCAAGAAGAAAGGTAAGCAAGTCGATGAGAGTGTTTACCAAGTCCTAGGCTTGAAACCTGGCGTGAATGCTGAAGTTTCTGAAGTCGCGCAGCGATGCGTAGTTCAGATGCTCAATGAGGCTGTACGTTGTTTGGAAGAGGGGATTATCGCATCACCTCGTGACGGTGATATTGGTGCTATCTTTGGTATTGGCTTCCCGCCATTCCTGGGTGGACCATTCCACTATATCGATACACTAGGAGCTGGCGTCTTAGTTGCTAAGTTAGAGAAATACCAAGCTAAGCACGGCAACAGATTTGCACCTTGTGATAAGTTAAGGGAGATGGCTGAGACCAATCAGCGCTTCTTCGACTGACCTAAGTTCGATCGAGTTAGGTTCGAGGTGTAGCTAGCTAAGGGTAACTTTAACCTAAATCGAACTAGATTATTTAACAATGCGGCAACATAACGCCGCATTTTTTTGTTTCTAAGGAAAATCCCCGCCTAATTTATGTTCACTTTCTATGATGTTTTTTGTACAATCCCGCGGCTTATAGGGTCAGAATAGATTGAGGTGGTAGATTAGTGCTGGTATTTACAAATGTACAAAGTGTTGTAACCCTTATTTGTGTGCTTTTTCTATCGGGTATCGTCATGGGGAACTTAGCCTTTCGAGCTGGGTTGGGCGTCAAGCGCTGGATCTTGCTGGGACTGCTGATTGGTCCTGTAGCCTATCCGTTATTTAATACCCATAAACATTATGCTTGGCGACGTTCAGTCGGTAAGTCTTCAGGATCATTAAGGTTCTAGTTTTCTGTTTCTGTTCTGCTGCGTCAGTTTCGATGAGCAAGCTGTAGTTATTAAGTATAAATCCCTAAATAACGAAGTTAAAAAAGGAGCCCTAGGCTCCTTTTCTGTACTTGCTTCACGAGTTATCTAACATATCAGCTCACGGATAATATAAGTCTACTTCCACCACACTTTGGCAGGGATAACTTCTAAATGGTTCAGTCCTTCTGGAAGCTGTACTTTGATACGGGCTGGCTTGTGAGTTAGGCCTAGTGCTTTCTTAATTGAATCAAACATAATAATTCTCCTTAGACCTTAAGCAATTTCTTGGTTGATGAACTTAACGTGTGGAGCACCGGCGAGTTCAACAGGCTTGAATTTCACGTGTGGAGCACCAGCGAGTTCGATAGGCTTGAATTTCACGTGTGGAGCACCAGCGAGTTCGATAGGCTTGAATTTCACGTGTGGAGCACCAGCGAGTTCGATAGGCTTGAATTTCACGTGTGGAGCACCAGCGAGTTCGATAGGCTTGAATTTCACGTGTGGAGCACCAGCGAGTTCGATAGGCTTGAATTTCACGTGTGGAGCACCAGCGAGTTCGATAGGCTTGAACTTAACGTGTGGAGCACCAGCGAGTTCGATAGGCTTGAATTTCACGTGTGGAGCACCAGCTAGCTCGATAGGCTTGAATTTCACGTGTGGAGCACCAGCGAGTTCGATAGGCTTGAATTTTACGTGTGGAGCACCAGCTAGCTCGATAGGCTTGAATTTCACGTGTGGAGCACCAGCGAGTTCGATAGGCTTGAATTTTACGTGTGGAGCACCAGCTAGCTCGATAGGCTTGAATTTCACGTGTGGAGCACCGGCTAGCTCGATAGGCTTGAACTTCACGTGTGGAGCACCTGTAAGAAGGAGTTGATTAGAGCCGATTGCAGGAGTTTCAAATGCCATTGTAGAAGTTGATAACACAAGGGCGATAGTCGTTGCTAATACTTTAATCATAGTCTTCTTCTCTCAAGTTTTTGTACATCAGTTAGTGAGGTACATGGTCAGTAGGTAGGCCAATTATTATTTTTTGGCACTTGAGAGAATAGTTGCAGTTGTTATGCCATCTTTATCATTTCCTTAAAAGCAATCGATTGTTTTGTTGGGTTTATATGGCTTTTTTGCCATTTTGTACTAAGTCTGGTTCGATGAACTCCTTGTGGAGTAGTTTGGTAAATTCTGCTTCTGATACAGGCTTGCTGAATATAAATCCTTGAATTTCCTCACAGTTAAGCGCTTTTAAAATACTAAGCTGTGAGGCGTCTTCTACACCTTCTCCTACAACTGAGAGCCCCATGTTGTGGGCAATAGTAATAATCGAGTCAACCATCTTAAGATCACGATCGGACTTATCGATATCGTCCACAAAGGCTTTATCTATCTTCAGCGTATGAATAGGGAAACGTTTAAGGTAGGAAAGTGAAGAGTAACCCGTACCAAAATCGTCTAATGCTAGGGTTACTCCCATCTTAGATAGCTGTTGCATCACCTTTATTGCTTTCTCTGGCTCTTTAATGACAGTCCCTTCGGTGATTTCAAGCTCTAAATTCGCTGCCGGAAGCTGAGTTAGACGTAAAATTGACTCGATACGCTGCTGCAGATCGGGTAGAGCGAACTGATATGAAGATAAATTGACTGCCACACGTCCATTGAAGATTCCTTGACTCCGCCATTTTTGTGCCGCGAAGCAGGCTTTTTTCATGACTATGTCGCCAATTTCTACGATCAGGCCATTCTCTTCGGCTAATGGAATAAATTCACTAGGTGGGATCAGTCCTTGCTCTGGGTGATTGAGCCTGACTAGCGCTTCCATACCTGCCATTTTTCCACTTTTAAGATCAATCTTAGGTTGATAGTAAACTTCAAACAGGTCTTCCTTGATACCTTGTCTGATTAGGTTTTCCACTTCCAGTTGTCTAATTGCGTTACGGTTCAGTGATTCTGAGTAGAACTGATAGCGATTGCCACCCGCTGATTTGGCGTGGTACATGGCAATATCAGCTTTACGTAGTAGGGCTTGTTCATTTTGGTCATCTTCAGGGTAGAGGACTATACCAATACTCATGCCAACTACGACCTTGTCTGAGGTCAATTCGAACGGTGTGACGAAGGCTTCGATAACACTATTAGCAATAACCGCACTTGAGCCTATATCTGGATTATCGTCGACGAGGATGGCGAATTCATCACCTCCGAGGCGATAGATACTGGTGTGGTAGGGGACTGCAGTTTCGATGCGTCTAGCGACTTTTATCAATAATTCATCACCAACCTGATGTCCTAGAGAGTCGTTAATTTTTTTGAAGTTATCAAGATCGAGCACCATGAGTGTGTGATGAGAGTCGCGTTTAACCAGGTTACCTAAGGTGACCATCAAACTTGAGCGGTTGGGAAGATTAGTCAGTAGATCGTTGTTGGTTAGCTTTCTAAGCTCTTCCTCTTGCTGTTTACGACGAGAAATATCTGAGAACACGCCTACGTAATGAGATAGTTGCCCCAGTTCATCATAGATAGCATCGACAGTGAGTTCCATCAAGAAACTAGAACCATCCCCCTTAGCGGAATCGACATCGTTACTCCATCGACCTTGTTGATGCAATATAGTACGGATCTGTTCAGAATAGCTATCGGGGTAAAGGTCGAAGTTAAATTGCTCGCCAATAAACTTATCTCTGGGTTTTAAACACAGCTCACAACAGGCTTCATTTACTTCTACAAATCTAAATTCACTGTCTAGAATAAACATGCCTTCTGAAATGTTGGCGATAGCTCGTTCAAAGAGCCTCAACTGTTCTTCGGCATGTTTAAAGTTGTTGATGTTCTTGATGGTACCCGTCATTCGAAGCGGATTATCTTTCTCATCACGTTCGACAATTTTAGCCCGATCTAAAATCCAAACCCAGTCATCGGATTTTCCTTTTACACGATAGGCTGCTTCGAAGTGATCTGACTTGCCATAGAAATGATCATTAAGCGCCGTACTGACACGCTCCTGATCCATGGGGTGAATATTACTCTCTTCGCCTGTTTCACCTGATCTCTGCCCATCCCGAGGAAATTCGAGTGATCCCCAGATATTGGAGCGGTATATCTGTCCGGTTTCAATATCCCAATCCCACATCTCATCACCGCTCCCCCATAAAGAGAGCTTTAATCGTTCTTCAGATTTAGCTATTTGATTTTGAACTTCACGACGCCTGAGTATGGCTTTGACTATTATTGCTGAGGTAATCAATGAAAGCATAAAGTAGACAAATTTAGCTTGTTTTGATAGCCACCAGGGAGGCGTAATGATGACTTTAAGCCTTTTAATGTCGCCTTTTTTACTTAAAAATCGGTCAACAGCATAAATGTTAAAAGTATATTCACCTGGAGAAAGGTTAGTGTATGTTGCTGAATTTACCCCCTTTGACTCAATCCAAGAATCTGATAATCCTTCCATCTGGTATAAAAAATCTATTTCACCAAGATGGTTGCTTGGTGACCAAAATTTAAAAGTGAAAGGGTAATCTGAATACTTCAAGGAAACTTGTTCAGAAATTGAAATTGGTTTTGATAATATACCATCACCTGGAGTTTTTACTATATTGAACACTAGGAGGTCTTCTATTTTTACTTTCGGGGTCGATGTTTCTGATATATATGAATCAATATCTTTTGGTATCAAAATACTGACACCATTTATTCCTCCAAAAATAAATTTATTCTTCCAATATAATGATGATTGAGTATTGTACTCATCTTGACTTCCAATAGTATCATCAAGGATATAAAGGCTTTCTTTATTAATATAAATTACTTCGCCCATAGATGTCGCGATTAACTTATCATTTTCAGACGAGATAGAGAATACTGCAAGATTATTACTGTATATCACTTCGTGATGATTGTTTTCCTTGTTATATACCATTAGGGATTTGGTGGTACCAAAAAAAACTTTGTTAGATGTATTTTTAACGCTGAACACTATGTCATCAGTATAAACTGGTTTTGAATTATCTTTGTTAATCTCAAAAAGTCCACCTTGGCTTGAGACGAAAACTGAATCGTTATATGAAGATATATCAAATATAGGATTCCCTATGTCTACAGGCAATCTATTAATAATAGTGTTGGTTAATGGTTGAACAACTAGTAGTAACCCGTCGGTTGTTCCTGCAAGTATCGTGTTGTTAAATTCATTGAACTTTAAAGCTGAAACAGGATGGTTTGTTAAAATCTCTCTTTCATTGCTCAGTAAATCTATTGAAAATAATCCACTTGTACTGCCTACATAAAGTTTTCTTCTGTAAGTTATGGCAGTTTTTGCGCCAGTTATACTACTATCGTACTTTTTTATATTGTTCGAGCTGTCATAAACAGAAACAATATTTGAATCAGTTGCTATAGTCAGTTTTATATTTTTTTCTTTATTTATTGACCATATGTTATTTGTATTCTCTGAGCTTTTTTTTATTATATTTAACTTTTCTCTTATTTGTATGAAACCCATATTTTGAGTTGATACAAACAAACTATTTGTTTCGGGGAAAACTAGTGGTTTGTCAAGAGTGTAATCTAAATTTGTAATTATTCCTGAGAGTGACGGAGTGAAGTTATAATCGATAGAGTAAAGTTTGTTCCCGATCATTCCGTGAAGAGTCTTTTTTAGAATGAAAATCGTATCAAATTGCATTGGGTTAACTTGGATTATTTTATTTCCTTGGACTGTGGATAATCCGAATTCGCCATTCACGATGATTGTTTTATTGTACTTTAAAATGTTTTTGGAGTTTTTCACTATTATTTTGTTTTCGATTTCATCTATAATATCTCCATTGTAGTTTCTAACCAAATATGCGTTATTGTTTTTTATTATTGTTTTTATCCCATCGAATAAGTCGCTTTCAATAATCGAGTTTATAGAGAAATTATCTTTGTTTATATTTATAATTTTCTTATTTGTACCTACAACTATATTATTTCCAATAATCATTAATGACCATATTGGAAGTTTTTTTGATATTAACTCTTTTGATATAGGTACAAATTTGTCAATAGTTCTATCTAACATCACTAAACCTTTGTCCGTCCCCACCAAAAGGTTACCTTTATTATCAATAAGTAAGCTTCTAATAAATGAGCTGGGAAGACCAGAATAGCTATCATCTGCAAAATAATGTTTGAAATCTTTGCCATCAAAACGGTTTAGACCGTTAAGTGTCCCTATCCAGACATATCCATCTTTATCTTCTACTAGTGATGTCACAGTACTTTGTGATAAACCTTCAGGAACACTGTAAGTGTCTGCATTTAGGAGTATTGAAGCTTGCTTCAGTTCTAGAGGGATTTCATTGCTTGATTCAGATGGTTGATCAATAGCTTGCGCCTGGCCGAAAAGACAGAGGGCCAGTAGGAGGATGGTGATTGTTTTCATAATCGCGTTTGGCATCATTTTTAGTTTGATTATTAGCCAGTAATGCTTAGGCAACAGGGATTTAACCTCACTTTTTCAGAAAGTGAAGACTTTGTCAAAATTTGAAGGAAAATTGTTTAGTGATAATCATTATTGATTAATGCTTGGCTGTTGTTTTATGCCTAATAACCTTCTTAGTTTAACCATAACATCTAGAGTTTCCTTCAAGTTTAGGTGATTTGACTAAAATAGGAGTGTTTTTATGACTTCTCTAATTTGTTGAATAATCCAGCATCGTTTGTGGGAGAGGCGGGAATCTCTTAGGGCTCTGAATGTGAAAGATCAATTTCTATCACAAGTCAAAGCTGAGTCGAATTACTATTATGCTATAAGTTTAGCTTAAATTTGAGCTCATAATGCTCAACCGGCTAAATTTAAGTGACTAATTTTAAGAGATTAGTAGCTGAATTTATTTGCTTGAAACTTAAAACTACGCAGATCTGTGATCATGTTGTCCGAGCTTATGCGCTCCTCATGTCTGTGATTGTCGCCTGTGGTGAACAGCACTAACCGATCACAGAGTTTGTTACGCATTTTTTGCATCATAAACTTGATCACATCGGCGCGAGTCAGCTTTTCAATCTCCTTCACGACTAGCTCTCGTTGATTAAAGTCATAATCCTTATTGCCAATGCTAGACCAATAGCGCTGGCCTCGGGTCTTAAGGTTAGCATCGTGTTCCATCACTTGGTTGACAAGTCCTTGTTTAGTTAGCTCCCACTGCTGATTAGTGATCTGCATAACCGCGTAGTTAAAGTCGGCAATAAACTCGTCAATAGCTTCTAGGAGCTGCAAAGGGCTAGATGTTGGTGACTGGATATAAAATATGATACCTGGATAGCGATTAAGTGGTAAGTAGCCAGTACCTACCATATAGCCCAGCTGTCTCTTGGTTCTGAGTTCGTGAAAGAAAGTCGAAGACATGGTGTGGTTCAATAAACTGAACAGGGCCATGGTTTCAGGATTCGATTGAGAAGCTTGATAGTAGATGATGATGCTGCTGTCTTGGTGAGACGCGGTAATTTCACGTAGAACCGTTCCCTTACCCGAAAGGTTAACCAACTCACGGTCTGATTCCCCACTGGGTGATGAGACTAGGGAGAGGATATGATCTAATCGCTTGCCTAGTGCCTTAACTTCTTCGACCAACCAATCGCCGTAGACTAATCCTTCGAGGTGGATTTTTTCATAGAATTTTCTGACGTGTTCATGTAGATCTTCTAAAGTTATCTCTTCTAACTCTTCAGCCATGCGTGATGGCTCATAACTGCGCTTTTGAAGTGTCACCGTTAAACTGGTGAAGATCTGTGAGATTGGCTTAGCTCTGGTTTGGTTATACCAATTTCTCAAAATCTGACGTTTGATTGAATTAAATCGATTCTGAGTAAAATTGCGTTCTCTGGCTTTATTGATCAATAGCGATAACAGGGCTTCTTGTTTACCGGTAAAACCTGTCAGGTGTAAGGTGATACCGCCTTGGTGAGGATAGATGTTGTAACTTAAGCCTGCCACTTCGGCTTGATAGGTATATTCAACCAGATAGTCGAGCAACATCTCAACATAGAGCCTGGTTAGTGCGGCATTTCTGGGAGACGATGCGGCATGTTCAGAATCAAGAGATAGATACATATGGCCCTTAGGGACATTAAACTCATCATCCTTGCGGTGCCAGATCCGATAACCTTCCTCTTGAGAAACGATAATAGGGGTCTTATTCTGACTCTTTTCGGGGCGAGGAATTGAGTCAGATATGATAAATGGATTCGCGGTCGGTAGCTTGAGTTCGGGTCTGATCTGAATATGACTCCAGGACTTGAGCCTCTCATCTGCAATGGGCTTTATCTGATACGGCGTGTGGTACCAGGCAGCTTGCTGCTCCGTATCTAACTCGGGTGCTATGATCTGGATGCGCATATTCGATGGTGTCATCTGTTGCAGTAAGTCTAACGTTTCGCTAACGTTAAGACTGTCCATCTTATAGTCACCATAAACCAAATCTTCCACATCATAATGGTGCATATTGATGCTGAGGTGGCTGGCCAGATCTAATGTTCGAATCTGCTCTTGATACCTAAATGCCAAATTGAGCAGATTCGCCCGCTCTTGATAGCGCCAGTCTTCTAGACCTTGGGTTTTAATGAGCTCGATATATTCAAAAGCGCAGCGAATGACCGTATCCAGGTGAGCGAGTCCTTTCTCCGTAAGCTGAATACTGATGTTGTAATCTTTAAAGTTATAGCCATTGACTCCACCACCGGCAGATAGATTGATAGCAAAACCTTGTTCTTTCAGGTAAGACAGTAGGCTGCCATTACCTTCATAACCCAGTAAATGGCTGATAAAGGTCAGTGGCTTGTGTTTATAGAAAGGATCTATCGCTGGCAAGTTGAACGTGATCGCCACTCGCTTCTGTTCCTTGAGCGGGATGATATGCAGTTGGGTTGTAAGTTGTTCTTTCTGATAAATAGGTACCGCAGGATAGTGCTTCTCGAGTTGGTGATTATTTACTTTGCTGAAATATTGCTCTGCCAGTAATTTAAGTTCATCTAGCGGTCTGGGACCAACCAGGCACAGAGTCATTATATTCGCACTGTAATGGCTGCGATAAAACTCGACGAGCTCCTCTCTCAGAATTGATTCTTCGCCGCAGAGTGTTTTCAAATTTCCCACTGAAAACTTTGAGAAAGGATGCTCAGGGTTGACCGTCTCTTTCTGTACTTGATAGGTTCGACGAATGTCATCCTTAAGCTTTAAACTAAATTCAGACTCTATGGCATGTCGCTCACGATCGACGAGCTCTTCATTAAATAAGGGCGCGATAAAAAATTGGCTGAATCTATCTAACGATTCCTCAAAAACATCGGCATTAATACTGAAGAAAAAATTGGTGTGTTCAGTGCCTGTCCATGCGTTATTGTTACCGCCATGCTGATTAATAAATGCGTGATACTCGCCTGAGTCAGGGAATTTTTCTGTGCCCAAGAAAAGCATATGCTCGAGAAAATGTGCCATGCCGGCCCGCTCAACGGGATCATCGAAGTGACCCACATTGACTACCATAGAGGCTGCGGCTTGGCTCGCTTCCATATCTTCAACCAAGAGCACGGAGAGACCATTGTCGAGTACTAAATGTTGATATCGACGGAGATCATTGGGACTTTTGATTATTTGCAAGGATTCTGACAAGTAGAAGGCTCCGTCTGATATACCAATAGGCTCATATACACAAGTTAACTATGAGGTATCATTAAAAAAATACTAGCTATTTATCGGAAATAAAAAGCGAGTAATACATATTGGTCCCCTTAACCTGCTTTAGCAAGTCTCTATAGGGGCTAAATATTATCCATTTTTAGTCTCGAATTTGAAAGATAGAGAGATCCTAAGTCTATTCGACTAATTAATAACTTAAATAGGGTTTGTGCCGATGACTTTTGCGGCTACAATTGGCATATAACGAGAAAAATGAGTAGCGAGAGTGGTATGCAGCTATTTTTAATGCGTCATGGTGAAGCGAGTTATCAAGCTCACTCAGATAGAGAACGAACCCTAACCGATACGGGGCGATATCACACCTCTGTGATGAGTAACTGGTTGGCCAAAACTGTACTTGAGTTTGATCTGGTCCTTGTCAGCCCCTATTTGAGAGCACAGCAAAGTTGGCAAGAAGTCAGTAAACATTTCCCCGAACCCAGAAAGTGGTTAGTGCTCGATGAATTGGTTCCATCGGGAACCCCTAGCACTGCTGCGGAGCTCACCTTAGCGTATGCCGAGCAATATAAAGCCGACAAAGTGTTAGTGATTGCTCACATGCCTTTGTTGGGTTACATGGTGAGTGAACTGGTTGCCGGTATCGAGCCGCCTCTTTTTGCTACTTCAGGGGTAGCCTTGATAGATAAGCATAGCGAGTGTGCAACTCTGGTATGGCAACATGCGCCCCACACCATCAGTTAAATACTCTTTGTTACATGCTATTAATTAGCTATATTTAAAAACATTAGGTCTATCTTGTAAGAAAACAGTGGTTCGCTTGACTGTTTTCTTTGTTTGAATATCATACTGCTCGCACCTTTTACCTTCTATAGGGCTCATCGCCAATATCAATAAGCACGAGTAAGGCTGCATCACCTCCCCATTCTTTGGGCGCCTTATGGAAAGCCTTCACATGTGGATGCTGGGCTAGCCACATGGGTATATTCTGTTTGAGGATACCGGTGCCGTGGCCGTGCATGACACAGCAGCAATGAGACTGTTGCTTAATACAGGCTTGAATTAATGCCGCAAGCTCAAGTTTTGCTTCCGACTGACGCATACCATGCAGATCCAAGAGTAGGTCAGGTTGATAATCTCCCCGGCGAAGTCGTTTCAGCTCGAAGCTATCAATATCATTCCGTGACCAACGCATTGGGCCCTCACTGGGCAGGTGAGGTTGATAGGTATCAGAGAAATAGCTGTCGGCATGGAGCTGTTGGGTTTTCTCCTCGATCACTTTCTTATCTTTCTGCTCAGATCTGAAGTGACGCTTATCTTGCTTAAAAGGTTTGATCCCTTTAGTCATAGATGAAAATAGATCTTGCTCATCAGAGGTGTCTTTATTCTTCATGTGTCTATTTTGTAAACCTTAAAATCGTTTGAAGCCGCTGTAGATACTAATAAACCAGTACAAAAGCTAAATCATAGAGATGATCGGCGTTATTCATACTGCTATTTTATTGAATCCGATGCCTTATGAATAGAGTTCAGTTACAATGAAACGGAATAATTATGCTGGAGTGAGTTTTGGATAAGATTTTTGTAGATGAAGCCGTAACTGAGCTACGTACCATAGGTGATATGTTGCGTTGGGGCGTGAGCCGTTTTAATGATGCCAATATTTATTATGGTCACGGAACCGATAATGCCTGGGATGAAGCCATAGCCTTAGTTTTTCATGCCCTTCACCTGCCTGAAGAGCTAGGTCAGCAAGTTATCCACTCTAATCTCACCAGCAGTGAAAAGCATAAAATCGTCGAGCTCATTATTCGTCGCGTAAGAGAACGCCTACCGGTTCCTTATTTGACTAACAAGGCTATGTTTGCCGGGCTTGAGTTTTTTGTCGATGAACGTGTGCTGGTGCCGCGCTCTCCTATTGCCGAGATGATTGCTAACCGTTTCAGCCCTTGGCTCTATAATAAGCAAGTTAATCGCGTACTTGACCTATGTACAGGCAGCGCTTGTATTGCTATCGCATGTGCCTATGAATTTGACGAGGCAGAAGTGGATGCACTCGATATCAGTGCCGATGCACTCGATGTCGCCCAAATCAATATAGAGAGTCTAGGCGTGATGGATAGGGTTTTCCCTATCGAATCAGATATATTCTCTGCGATACCTAAAGGTCCACATTACGATCTTATCGTGTCTAACCCGCCTTATGTGGACGCCGAAGATATCGGTGATATGCCCGATGAATATCAGCACGAGCCTGAGATCGGCCTGGCATCGGGACGTGACGGACTCGATCTGACTAAACGTATTCTGGCAAATGCAGCAGACTACATGACGACAGATGGTTTACTGGTTGTCGAAGTGGGTAACTCTATGGTTCACCTGATGGAGCAGTTCCCCGATGTGCCGTTCACTTGGGTGACATTCGAAAATGGCGGTGACGGTGTGTTTGTTTTGACCCGTGAGCAGCTAGTCGAAAATGAATCATTGTTTGCCATTTTCAAAGACAAGTAATAATCGCGGCTCGACAAGTCTCAATGGGCGCTGGTGATAAAAAAGGCTAATGACGCATAAGTTTTATTTAAGCTTGTCACTTGTTGCTCATTTAAGCTAATCTCGGCTTGTGTACAAATTCAGAGTATTTTTAAACTAGTCAGAGGTTAATAGAGCGGATGTCGGGAAACAGTATTGGACAAAATTTTGTCGTGACAACATTTGGTGAGAGCCATGGTGTCGCATTAGGTTGCATTATCGATGGCGTCCCCCGGGACTCGAGCTCAATGAAGCAGATATGCAACATGACCTTGACCGACGTCGTCCAGGGACTTCTCGTTATACTACTGCAAGACGTGAAGCCGATGAGGTGCGTATCTTATCTGGTGTATTCGAGGGTAAAACCACAGGCACCTCGATCGGTCTTATGATTGAAAATACTGACCAGCGTAGTAAAGACTACTCCAATATTAAAGACTTGTTCCGTCCGGGACATGCCGATTATACCTACCAGCAGAAGTACGGTTTACGTGATTATCGCGGCGGTGGACGTGCATCAGCACGGGAAACTGCCATGCGTGTGGCTGCAGGTGCCGTGGCTAAAAAATATCTGAAACAAGTTCATGGTATCGAGATCAATGGTTACTTGTCTCAGCTTGGCCCCATCAAGGCCGAAACAATAGATTTTAGTCAGATTGAGCAAAATGCCTTCTTCTTCCCCGATGCGTCAAAACTCGACGCGCTCGATGAATACATGCGAGACCTGAAGAAGAGTGGCGATTCTATCGGTGCCAAGGTATCTGTGGTTGCTACAGGTGTACCCGTTGGTTTAGGTGAGCCAGTATTCGATAGACTCGATGCCGAGATTGCCCATGCATTAATGGGGATTAACGCGGTTAAAGGTGTCGAGATTGGCGATGGTTTCGAGGTGGTAAATCAGAAAGGCTCGGAGCACAGAGATTTGATGTCCCCCGAAGGCTTTGCTTCAAACCATGCAGGCGGCATTCTAGGTGGAATTTCATCGGGTCAACCGATTATCGCTCATATTGCCATGAAGCCGACGTCGAGCATCAGCATTCCGGGTGAGAGCATCAATGCTCAAGGTGAGAAGGCTGAAGTTGTGACTAAAGGCCGCCATGATCCTTGTGTAGGCATTCGCGCCGTTCCAATTGCCGAGGCTATGCTTGCCATCGTATTGATGGATCACCTGCTTAGGCACAGGGCGCAAAATATGGATGTGCACAGCAGCACACCCCAGATAGGTATGCGTTAATTAACATTGATGTGTGCTAAATGAATTCGGGGCGCCTCTGTTGTATTCGGAGGCGCCCCTTTTGTTTTCTCATAACTACTTATTTTGTTGTTAGCAGCTTAAAATCGATAGCTGCTTTATATAAGAAGCGACATCATGGATCAAACATCTCAAGTCAGTACACAACTACGTTGGATCAGCGCCTGTTATTTCTTCTTCTTTGCCATCTTAGGCGTGATGGTGCCATATCTCGGGGTCTTCTTCGAAAACCGGGGCTTTAATCCTCAGGAGATAGGCTTTCTTCTGGCCATTTTAATGGCCACCCGCATCATAGCACCCAATATTTGGGCCATGGTGGCCGATAGAACTGGCATGCGTGCCCAGCTCGTCAAGTGGGGAGCCGCCGCCGCATCGGTAAGCTATCTGACCTTCTTCTATGATGGCAGTTTTACCTATCTTGCCATCAGTCTGTGTGTCTATACCTTCTTCTGGAATGCTATCTTGGCACAGCTCGAGGTGATTACCTTAGAAACCTTAGGCGAGAATACCTCCCGTTACGGCGCCATTCGCAGCTTTGGCAGTCTGGGTTATTTGGTTTTTGTCGTGGGAGTGGGCTTTGGTATTTCCCTCTGGGGCACTGAGATCTTGCCCTATGTTGGCATGGTGTTATTTATCGGGTTACTGCTCTGTGCGCTGCCTCTCCCCTCGGACCGAGCCGTGGTGAAGAAGAAAAGCGATACGCCTAAGCTCACCTTAGATAAAGGGATTATCTGGTTTTTAATCTCGGCAATATTACTGCAGATGAGTGCGGGGCCATTTTATGGATTCTTCGTGCTCTATCTTAAGCAAGCTGGATACACAGAAGCGGTCGCGGGGATTTATGTGGCACTGGGTGTGCTGGCCGAAATATTGATGTTTATGATAGCGCCAAAGCTATTGGGGCGCTTTGGAGTCAAACCTCTGTTAGTGGTCAGTTTAGGTTTTACCGGGATCCGTTGGTTGTTAATGGCATACTTGGTTGATAGTGTTATCTGGCTTGGCCTGAGCCAACTGCTGCATGCCTTTACTTTTGGCTTAGTCCATGCAGCCTCGATACAATTCGTTCATCGCCGCTTCGATGCGAGTCACAGAAGTAAAGGCCAAGCCTTATATGCCAGTCTCAGCTTCGGCGTCGGCGGCGCACTGGGTACTTGGCTGTGCGGCATGATCTGGGGAGACGGCACGGGGGCTTATTTAGCCTGGCTTGCCGCGGCGATTTGTGCTTTTCTCGCGATGTTGACTGCTTATTTTATACCTAAGCAGATCAATAGCAATCAGCACACAGCTTAAAATAGGGTCGCTCTAAAAGAGTCGAAGGTGAGCTTTAAGGTCTAATTTGAGTTATTTCACTCTTATATGTGACCATTTATAGAGTGCATGTTTATCAGACAGAATAAAGGACAGTAAATGGCAATTCGATTTCGTCTGGGGTTAATCATCAACCCTTTCGCAGGTCTTGGGGGCAGCGTTGCACTCAAGGGTAGTGATGGTGTGGCTGAAGAGGCGTTGGCGCGCGGGGCTAAACCTAAGGCGCATTTGCGTATGCAACAGGCACTCGAGGTGATCTTACCCTACCAAGATAAGATTGAAGTGATCACCGCCTCCGGCGACATGGGTGAAGCCTTGGCTAAAGAGATGGGTTTTGATGTCCGTGTCGTGCATCAAGTTTCCGGCAAGAGTGAAGCTAGAGATACTCAGGCTGTGGTTAAACACCTGTTAGATGAAGAGTTAGATTTGCTGCTGTTTGCCGGTGGAGATGGCACTGCGCGGGACGTGTATTCAGTGGCCGATGAAAACATGCCGGTTCTCGGTGTACCAGCTGGGGTCAAGATCCACTCCGGCGTATACGGTATTACGCCCCATGCATCAGGCATGGTGGTTAAGATGTTACTCGATGGTGAGCTAGTTAGCCTGATGAGCGCCGATGTGATGGATATCGATGAGGTGGCTTTCAGAGAAGGCACTGTCAGAGCCAAGCGCTATGGTGAAATGCTGGTACCCGCCGAGCCAAGGTATATTCAAGCGGTAAAGATGGGCGGAATAGAAATCGATGAGTTGGTGCTTAGTGATATCGCCGCCGAAGTCATAGAGAACATGGAAGATGAGCTTTATATCATGGGCTCTGGTAGTACTGTCGCCGCCGTGATGTCTGAGTTGCAGCTTGAAAATACCTTGCTGGGTGTCGATTTGGTGCAGGACAGTCAAGTTATCGGTGCAGACTTAGGCGCCAGACAGTTATTGGATATGACTAAAGATCAGCCAGTTAAGTTAGTGATCACCCTGATAGGCGGGCAAGGGCATATTCTGGGTCGAGGTAACCAACAGTTGTCCAGTGAGCTGATTAAACGTGTTGGCAAGGACAATATCATCATACTAGCGACAAAAACTAAGTTAAAAGCACTTGAAGGACGCCCCTTAATTGTGGATAGTGGCGACCCTGAATTAGACAAAGACCTGTGTGGCTATTATCGAGTCATCACAGGTTACCATGATTACGTCATGTATCAGGTTGCTAATCCCGACCTGAATTGAGCTAGTCAACACATAAAGATTAAGCTTTGCTGCCAGTGAGCGGCATGTATTGATAAAGAAAGAGCGGAGTTACCATGTTAGAGCAGTATGAAACATCATTATATGAGTGGATAGACGATATCGTAGCGAAAGGGGATGAAGATGCCCTGTTTGCCAGTGGTTACCTTCAGGGGCACTTTGCGGTGGCTATCTCTCAGTTAGAAGTAGAAACTGTGCAAGGCATCGCGGCTCTCGGTGAAAAAATGGATGTGTGTCTGGAGCTGGCTAAGAAAGAGCTGGATGATACAGATTTTGCTTTGGTTGCCTCTGCATGGCAGCAACTGAATGATAAACTTAGCGCGTGACCTTAAGTGTTGACAGCGTAGACAGAACCAGCCTGGTTAAAATTGGTTTAGTGAATCCCAAAAGCCCGACCAACGTGGGTGGTGTGATGAGAGCCGCAGGTTGTTATCAGGCCAATGAGATCTTATACACGGGTAAACGTTATGCGCTCGCCGCTAAACACAGAGGCGAGCAGTACAATACCGATACTAAGAGGGCGGGGCAACATATTCCCCTGACTGCAACTGACGATCTTTTATCGGCCCGTACAGACGGTGTAAAGCTGGTGTGCGTCGATTTAGTCGAAGGCGCAATTCCCTTGCCTGAATTTGTTCACCCCGATAAAGCCATCTATGTGTTTGGCCCGGAAGACGGCACCATAGATCAAGCCCTCATCGATGAAGCCGATGCCGTGGTTTATGTTCCTACCATAGGCTGCATGAATCTGGCGTCGTCGGTCAATGTCTTACTCTATGACCGTTTAGCCAAGACCAATATGCAGATCGCCGATGATGCGCTTATCAGGCAAAGCCGTGATAACAATAATCGGGTTAGAGTCAGACAAAAATAACATCGACCAATGTAAACTTATTCATGATATACAATCCATTAGCTATGGATTATGTTGCTGAGACCCGCATTAGCAATGGATTGTATTATGAAACGTTTAATTTCCCCCATGTTTTTTCTTATATTGGCTACAGTCGCATGCAGTACTCAGCCACTCAAACTCAGTACCGATAGTGCAGATTTCAGAGATGATGGCCTGGTTAAAGTCGAAAACTCAAAGCTCGATATGTCCTTCGTCAGGCCAAACGTCAACTGGTCACAATACACTAAGCTCTATTTTGAACCAGTCAAAGTCACAAACGACCACGCCCCTGACTATAAACCTCCCAGAATCGATCGGATTAGCGATGGGATGAATGCGAGCTATGAGCTGCGAGAGCAAGATCTGCAGAAGATGGCCGATGAATTTCATCTAATGATTCAGAAAGTATTTAATAAGGAACAGCCTTATACGCTGGTCGATATGCCTGGGGAGGGAACGCTCGTGGTAGAGGCTGCGGTTACCGACATCAGGCTCAGTGCCCCTCGTGAAGACACGCGTAGAAGTTACAGTTCAATGGGTAAAACCTATAGTCAAAACTCAGGTTCTATGGTGCTATTGGCGAGTATAAAAGACGGTAAAACCGGTGAAGTGTTGGCAAAGGCTGCAGATAGAGGCCAGGGCTTCGATCAGTGGCGACAAAATACTTCGGTGTTTAACTGGGGGGATGTCAGAACCGTGTACCGCAGTTGGGCTAACTCTCTTAAAAATGCCCTAATACAGGCTGGAGCCGAAACGCAGAAATAGCAAGAATTGCATAATACATTCGCTAAATATAAACAAAGCCAGAGGCCTTAACGCCTCTGGCTTTGTTTATGGAAACTAGACTAAAGTGCCTTACCTTTAATCAGTTTACGCATCCACATTCGATTGGGGTTAAGCAGGGCTAGTGTCGCCATATCCAGTGGTATCATCTCTCCGCAAAGTTGAGAAGCTAGAGCCTCGGCAGCGAGTGGTCCTGTGGTTATTCCCCTCGAACCTAATCCACCCAAAATAAACAGGCCATCATGAATTGGGGCTGGATTATCCTTCCAGAACTTGATACTAGCCTTAGTATGTTGATGTAGCTGGTAATTTTCTAGCATTACATGGGTATCGGGGGCGCAGCCCAGCATGGGCGCATGATCCCGAGTGACCATACGCACGCCGACTCTGGCACTGTGTCCTGTGATATCTATATCGTCGACCCACGCCTTGTTTTCAAAGCTGTGCTGCATCTTTTTAAGATTATCCAACTGCTCGTGAGGACAGTAATCAAGGTGCTCTGGGTCTTTAACATAACTGGCACCTGTGCAATGAAGCTGGTCATTGCTCGGTGTCAGGTAGCCGTGGGAGCACAGAACCGTAGTGAGCTTTGCCAACTCATTGCGGGCAGGAATATGACTGACTTGACCTCTGAATCCGGTTGCTGGCAGGAGTTTACTCTGTTCAAACTGAGTTAACCCATGGCCATTAGCGAGTACTAAGGTGCTGAAGGGACCATGCTTAACTTTATTATCTTTACCTTCTTCTTTGCTATTTTCAGAGCCTGTCTCATTTCCTGAATTAGAGTCATTCCCTGAGCCAGAGCCCTGATACAGGTACCACTGACCTTGGCTTTGCTCGATACGGGTGATGTTACAGTTAAATAAGGCTCTGATATCGGCAATTTGGCTAGCCTTATCGAAAGCGGCTTGGGTAAAGTCTGGCGGACTTATCCAGCCACCTAATGGATAAAACACACCTTCCTGGTCTATATCTATGTCGGCGAGATTGGTGGCTTCTTGTGCGGATACCCTGTGGGCTATCTCTTTTGGCCAAGCTTGAGCCGAGATGATTCGGTTGATTCTGCCGCGGCTGCGTTCATCGTGGCCAGTATGTAATACACCACACAGTTCGTTGGCTATGTTAAAGCCTTCATCGACCAGGGTGGTTAATCTTCTTCGGGTAAACAGTAAACCTTGCTGGAAATATTGACTCAAGGTGCCATTATCCGGAGTGAGCAGGGGATAAATTGCGCCTTGCTTGTTGCCTGAAGCTTGTTGGCTAAAAGCCTCATCCTGACAAAAAATCCGTACGCTTTTATTTCGCTCCGCAAGGGATAGCGCAAGATGAGTACTGGCAATACCCCCCCTATAACAGCAATTGTGCCCTCTTTTGCCGGTAACTGAGGATAGTGCTGAAACCCATTGGCCTGAGCTTGCCTTAATGCCCGTCTCTCTTGTTGGGATATCTCGTCACTTAACTGGGCCGATGCCCGGGGGAGAGCGCTCTTTTCTGGTGTTGAGTCATTTAAAAAAGAGTTTGCTAACAGAAAGCCCGCTATTTTCGCCAAGTTAGTCTGTTGCTGGCTCATGTTCGAGCTTGATAGCAAGGCGGTATTACGGCTGAGTTTTGCCATCTGCCATATTGTTCGCTCATCCAGTGAGTGTTGATCTGAGGTGTGAAGCCAAGCATGGATATAAGAGGCTGGATCTGCAGGCGCTAAGGTGTCGCTTAAACTTGAGAGTATATCACCGATATATAGGTCGATGAGGCAACGCCCTTGATTCAAAATAAGTCTCTGGCAGCCAGGTATCGCCACTAGTTTGGCATCGATAATTTGTTTAATTGCAGCTTGCTTATCTACACATGAGCCAGACTCTAAATTAGAGTCGAAGCCAGAGCGAGAGCCTAAATCGGTATGGGCCGATTCTTGACACTCTTGGTTCTGAGTTTGAAGTGCGACGAGTTGCAGATTTATGCGCTCAACGGCTGAGCAATCAGATTCGAAAATTTTCACATAAAATCGAGTATCCGGTATGGACTTTTGTTGCAATAAGATGACAGATAGCAGTTGCTGAGCATCACAAAGTCCTATTTGGCCTAATGATAATTTTTTTTTGTCTGGATACATTTCAACTATTTGCTCATGAAATGAGTCGAAATGACTACAATTACGGCTATTTACCATCTTTTCTTCACGTTCTTGGCTCAAGGAATTTACTCTGTGTCTTACTTTAGGCATTATTTTACCCGTGTTTATGGAAAGCTGACCACTTAATTGCACTAAAAGCGATATTATTGCCGCAGCAAATTTAGTACTGAAAGTACTAAATGTACTAAATGGAAAGAAATAATGAAAAGAGTCGTGATCACCGGACTTGGCGTAGTTTCAAGTATTGGTAACAATAAGCAAGAAGTCACTGAGTCACTGAAAGCTGGCCGCAGTGGTATTACCCACTCAGCTCAGTTTGAAGAAATGAAACTTCGCAGCCGTGTTTGGGGCGATATCACGTTAGATCCGAAAGAACATATCGACCGTAAAGCACTTCGCTTTATGGGTAAAGCCGCAGCCTATGCCTATGTTGCCATGGCTGAAGCCATTAAAGATGCCGGTCTAACTGAAGAGCAGTATTCAGATCCTCGTGTGGGTATCATAGCCGGTACTGGTGGAGCTTCATCAGCTAATCAGGTACAAGCCGCGGATATATTACGTGAGAAGGGCGTTAAGCGTGTAGGCCCGTATATCGTGCCGCGTATCATGTCTAGTACTGCGAGTGCGTGCCTAGCCACCCCATTTAAGATTAAAGGCATGAACTATTCAATCAGTTCTGCTTGTGCAACCAGTGCTCACTGTATTGGCCATGCCGCTGAACTTATCCAGATGGGTAAGCAAGATATGGTCTTTGCCGGTGGCTCTGAAGAAGTTGATTGGACTTTGACTATGGGCTTCGATGCCATGGGCGCACTGTCTACTAAATATAATGACACGCCTGAAAAAGCGTCTCGTACCTATGATGCTGACCGTGATGGTTTCGTTATCTCAGGTGGCGGCGGAATCGTGGTTGTCGAAGAGCTTGAGCATGCGTTAGCACGTGGCGCGAAAATCTACGCCGAAATCGTCGGTTATGGCGCTTCATCAGATGGCTATGACATGGTTGCTCCGTCAGGAGAAGGTGCAGTACGTTGTATGCAGATGGCGCTTGCCGATGTGGATACGCCTATTGATTACATCAACACCCATGGTACATCTACGCCAGTCGGTGACATGCGTGAGCTTGAAGCTCTGCGTGAAACCTTCGGTGATAGCTTGCCACCGATCGCATCGACCAAGTCACTGACGGGTCATGCACTCGGCGCTGCTGGTGCTCACGAAGCTATCTATAGCCTGATCATGATGGAACATGGTTTCATTGCGCCGAGTATCAATATTGATAACCTAGACGAGAAAGCCGAAGGTATGCCAGTCGTGACTGAATATCGTGAAGCAGAACTCAACACTGTGATGAGTAACAGCTTCGGTTTCGGTGGCACTAATGCGACCTTGGTCATGAGAAAGTATAAGTAACCTTCAATCTGAACGTTACGTAAAGTGTGAGCTACTTTATCGCTAAAGTACCAAACACCGCGAAGGGAGCTTAGGCTCCCTTTTTTGTGTCTGGCATTCTCGTAGCGATAGTTATGTCAATTTTGCATGGATAGCTATAAATTGACTTTGTATCTTGACCCAGCGGGAGCGTCCTCATATGCCTATGTTATCGCTAACAATTGCGAATAATTTACTTTAACGATATTCATTAGCAAAATATATGGGTAACATCCCCTCCATTAAATTTCTAACAACAAGTTGTAATCATGGATCCAAAGATTGAATTATTAGCACCAGGCGGAGATGTTGATGCGATTAAAGCGGCGATTATTGCTGGAGCCGACGCCGTTTATTGTGGCTTAGATACCTTCAACGCTCGTAACCGTGCTGCTAATATTTCCTTTGAGGAACTTGTTGGGATCATTCGTCTAGCACACCAGTATCAATGTCAGATATTTCTTACATTGAATATTGTTATTTTAGAGAATGAGTTTAAGTCACTGGCCAAGCTGCTAAGTAAGTTGGTTAACACCACATTAGATGGTGTGATTGTGCAAGATATCGGCATGTTCTATTTACTTAAAAAGCATTTTCCGACATTAGACATTCACGCATCAACTCAGCTAACAACCCATAATGTTGGTCAAATCTCTTTTTTAAAGAAATTAGGCGCCTCACGGGTTAATTTGTCGAGAGAGCTTAATTTACGTGAGATCGCTGTATTAACCGCTACGGGTCTTGAAAACGATATCACCACTGAAGTGTTTGTGCATGGATCCTTATGTATAGCGTTCTCAGGGTTATGCTATTCCACATCAGCCAGTGTGGGTAACTCAGGTAACCGCGGCCGCTGTAGCCAAGCTTGCCGTGAAGAGTATGAAACCACTGAGACTGGTCATAATTTTCCGCTCAATATTAAAGATAATTCGGCGTTTTTCGACCTACCAGCATTGATAGAAGCAGGTGTTCACTCGTTTAAGGTGGAAGGTCGTATAAAGGGCGCAAGTTACGTCCATACAGTCATAGACAGCTTTCGTAAGCAGATAGATGGCTTCCTAGCTACTGGAGAGCTGCTTGAAGACGGTGAGCGCCTTTATAAGGTATTTAACCGCGATCTGACCAACTCTTTTCTAAAGGGGGACTTAAATCAGTCGATGTTTATCGATAACCCCCGTGATAACTCGAAAAACCACCTTAAAGATAAGCTCACTCACAATGGTTTGAAGTCTATTTCGGTAGTACAAATTCATGATGCAGAGCAAGAGTTACAGGTAGAAAAGAGCCAAATTCAAACATCTGTCGACGATAAAATTAAACATCTCAGCATAGAAAAACTGCCACTGACATTGTCTTTTTCGGGGCAATTGGGACAGCGGTTATCAATTACCGTGAGCACTCAAGACTTTATTATTGGCCAAACCCAGTTAGAGGATAAAACCTTTACTGTGCAGTCTCCTAGTCTGCTGACGATTAGTGATGATGCCAGCATTGATGCCAGTGCAATTGAGAAGCGATTTAAGAGTTTACATAATGCAGAGTTCGACTTGCAGCAGTTCGTCACTGATGATTTAGCCGCTGGCCTTAGCATTCCCTTTAAGGAGCTGACAAGCTTAAAGAAGCAAGTGCTATTGCAACTTAACCATGAAATTCCCGTGTTACCAGCCGTTGAGTTACCTAAATTGGCGAAGTATCTAAAGCCTGAAACACAAAGACCTAAATTGTCTATCTTGATCTGTGATGAGGCTGATATCGCCCTTGCCGATGTCACCGATGCTGATATTTACTTTAAGTTACCCGATGCCTATAAGCGCGGCTGTACTAAATATGTAGATTTCTTCAAACAAAACCCGCGTCTTATCCCTTGGTTCTCATCAGTGCTAATAGGTAAAGATTTTGATGCGGCGCTGAATATTTTAGAGCAAGTCCAACCAGCGCTTATTGTCACCAATAATACCGGTATCGCCAATCGCGCCTTTGAGCTTGGAATTAAATGGATCGCGGGTCCGTTTTTAAACACAACTAACTCTTATGCATTATTGGCCATACAAGAGCAGTTTGATTGTCACGGCGCCTTTATTTCTAACGAAATCAATCAGAATCAAATTAAACATATTGCACGGCCTGCAAACTTCAAAATGCTATACAGCATCTATCATCCTATTTTGCTTATGGCGAGCAGACAGTGCTTCTTCCAGCAAAGTGTAGGTTGTGAAAAGCCACGTATCGACAATGGTTGTATGTTGTCTTGCGATAAATCTACCAGCATCACCAACCTTAAAGGTGATGAGTTTGCTATCGATAAGCAAAAAGCAGGCTATCCAAGTATTTATAATCAAGACCAATTCTTAAATACTGAGATCATTGAGGATCTAGCACACCTCTTTGATGGCTTTATGATTGATTTAACCAATATTGGTGCCGGAAATAAGCCATCTCCTGACAAGGTGCAGCTAATCCAACAGTTTGAGAGACTCCTCAGTGGCCAATCTAATGTGGTTACAAGCCTAGGTAATATGGTGCCTAAATCGACGGTATTGCAGTACCACAATGGGTTGTAACTTGTGGGGTAACAGGCTGGGAAAAGTATCTATTGTGGTTTCATTGGGCTTTATTGTTATTTAATTGGCTTTTTGAATGGTGTGACTTCTATCTAATCCATCAATTACCGTGAGTGCTGCGTAAGGATATGCGAATGTCGTGATCACATGGATGTGAATGAACGACCTTAAAGTGCAAACACTTCAGTGACATGCAGCAAGCACTGGCCATCTTCTTTAGAATAAGAATGGATGTCTTGGTTGTCGTATGACCGTCTAGTTTGAAGATCGAATAGCAGACTATATATAAATTAGGTTGTTACACTGAATCTGATATAGGGCCTTTAAACTGTCAATGCTCGTCAAGCTCTCTATTACTCCAACTACGTCTATCTTCATAGGATTTACTACAAGTGGCCATCAACCCCTGTTATCTAGGTGTGTCTACGGCCTGCTGCAGCTCAATACTCATTTGAGCGCTTCTTGGGCAGGGTATAGCAAGCTCCTAATTTAAGCCAATAAAGAAGGGGAAAGTTTAGCTATGCCCCTGTTTATTCTTTAGCAGCATAGCTGTATCTGAGGAAGTCCGTTCCTTAATTTATAGCGGCGAGATCTCTATTTTCGACAGAATTTTAATTAAGCTTCAGCTAGTTTCAGTTTATTTACAGGCTTAGTGAAGTACCCCATTGCAGTCATCGTAGTTAAAAGTACAGCAAAGGCAAAGTACGAATTGTTCGCAGACCCCGAAATACTGGCTAAGATACCTCCAAAGAAACCTGATACTCCCCATGCAGAATAAAGAATACCAAAATTAGTTCCGTATGTTTTTAAACCGTAATCATCAGCAGTAATTGGGGGAATACACCGAATAATGCACCGTAAGACATCGCACCGATTGAGATCCCAACCATTAATGGAATTGGCGTTGTAATAGTGGTGAAAAATACCATATTAGCTGCTTGCAACATGAATATTAACGCCAGCGTATGAACACGCCCAATCCTATCAAAGATTAATCCGCCAATAACACGGCCAGAAGTATTAAAGATAGCGAGTAAAATGATACCAAATGCAATTTGTTCAGATGTTAAACCGATTGACTTACTTATTCTACCGACAGAACCAATAAGCATGATTCCTGCAGAAGATGAAACCATAAACATTAACCATAATTGATAAAATTGTGGTGTTTTTAACATTTTATGCCAACTAATATTAATGTCACTTCCTAATTTAAGTGCATTATCTTCTGGTTCATCTGTAACGTAATCAATAGGTGGGTCCACAAGCATTGATGCGATGGGGACCATAAATAGTAGACCAACCCCTAATATCTTAAAGGTGTCTAAGATACCATAATGTTCAATAAGGCTAGTAGATAATGGTGCTAAATATACTGCGGCCATTGCGAAACCACCTGCAGTTAAGCCACTAACTAAACCTTTTTTATTTTTTGGCCACCACTTCATAGTGCTCGGACCAATACATGCGTAAGCGAATCCCATACCAGCACCGACCATACAACCAAAAGTGAACTGAAGTTCAGCTAAAGTAGTAGCGTAGCCAGAAGCAATAAGACCTAGACCAACAAGAGAGATGCCAAGCATTGTCACTTTTTTAGGGCCCACCTTATCTTGCCATACACCAGCAACAAGTAAACAAACAGCAAATGTGAAAACAGAGGTTTGGTATGGACCGTCAATATTTTCAGGGGCTACATTTAATACTTCAGCCAAAGGCTCACTAAAAACACCCCATACATATAGAATACCTATTGATAAATTAATCAGAAGACCAATCAATAGGATTTTAAGTGGTTTATTAATCATTTTTATTCTCAATAAAATGTAGCTATTTATGAATAGCTACATTTTATTATTTGTAAAGGCTATTAGAACTCGTTACTTATAATAACTTTGAGTGCTTTATGATCAGAAGCATGTATAAAAGTACTGTATGCTTGTTCGCATTCAGATAAGTTAAATTGATGACTAATTAGCTTCTTAGGTTTCAAGTGACCGACCCTAATTTGCTTGATTAGCATGGGGATAGTATTGGTATGAACCATGCCCGCAGTCATAGTAAAGTTACGTTTCCACATATCTTCAAGGTTAATAATTGCTGATTTTCCATGCACACCTAATACAGCTATATTTCCGCCAGGGCATACAAGTTTCTGAGACATATCCCAGGCAACTGGTATTCCAATGGCTTCAATAACCACATCAACCCCGACCCCATCTGTGACGTCTAAAATTTGTTGAACTGCAGTGCCATCTGAGTTATCGATTGCATGTGTAGCGCCTAACTCTGTCGCAACTTGGAGTCTGTGGTTGTTTGTATCGATGGCGTAAATTTCACTTGGAGAAAAGAATTTTGATGTCATTAATGCTGAAAGTCCAACAGGACCACAACCAATAATGGCAACAGAGCACCCTGGTTTCACTTGACCATCTAGAACACCAACTTCATACCCTGTTGGGAAAATATCACTTAATAACACAAGGGAATCAGTATCAATATCAAGAGGTACAAGGTGCAGACTGGTATCACCAAAAGGTACTCGAACATATTCAGCTTGGCAGCCATCAATTTCATTTCCTAATAACCAGCCGCCCTGTAAGCACTGACCGAATTTTGAAACTTGGCACATTTTGCACCTACCGCAAGATGTAATGCATGAAATTATTACGCGATCACCAGGCTTGAATCTGCTAACCAACTCTCCACATGACTCTATAATTCCGACGCCTTCATGACCCATAATTGTACCTGGGTTAAATGTCGCGACATTATTTCTCAAAATATGTAAGTCAGTGCCACAAATAGTTGTCTTTTCGACCCTTACGATAACATCAGTCTGCTTTATAATTGTTGGTTTTGGTCTTTCTTCTAGTTTGGAACTTTCTTTACCGTCGAATACGTACGCCTTCATAATTTAACCTTTAATTAATGTTGGTATGTGATCTGAATTTGTTTTTATATACGCAGTCGTGATACTAACAAAATTTATATAACAGTGCTCCCAATAATATTATTTTAACCTAATTTAGCTTCAGCTTAACTATTTTATAGGGGTCCCTATATATCAACTGTACAGTTGGGCAGGTTATCAGATGTGTAATATTATTATTTTAAATGACGAACTCATCCTGATTGACATTGTTGTGAGTTTATTTTTTGGTATGTAACAACTTATCAATCGATGGGCGAAACTCAACTTAGTTCAGTGGTGCGTCTTCTTTATTAAATTGGTTATTGCGTTTGTATTTATATGTGTCACTTAAAGTGGTTGATTTGTTCTGTCAATCCATCTGTTGGCGGTTTACTTATTATGGTTCTACGACAAAATGATTTCAGGTAAGATTTTTATATGTTTTATAATGTACGGCAGATTATTAATGCTATTTGTGGTCTATTGTTTTATTGTATTTTTAATTATTTTTATAATGATTGTGTTAAACAATTAACCATAACAGTTTATGAGTCATCCTAAGTTTAGGATATTAATTTAGGTTTTTTATGCTGTATATATGAGCGTAGTTTTAATCGGTATAGTCGACTGGCGATACCGGGGAAAGGTTTATCTGAGGTTCCTTGAACATCCTTTTACGCAGCTCGATAGCGGCTCCTCCCTCTGCATACCAAGTCTGCACACAAAGGATAATGCCATAGGAAAAGGGCTGGTATTTAACGAGTGCCACCAGATTGTAGATCTAAAATCTGGTGGCACTTAGCTGAAAGCCTATCTTTGTAACCTGAGCTCAATAAACGAGTTCGGTAAATAATGCCCGATAGCGTTACATTAATGCCTGATCTCGTTAGTTACCCGTCACCAAGAAAGCGAAAATGATTCCTATTTTGTGGAGTATTTATGTTGCTTTCAAATGATATGAGTCGCATGACAGCATTCAAGGCTATGCTGTCATGCGAGCAGCGAAGAGTACGGATCTCAATCGGGTGTGCAGTCCTGTGCAGTATGGTCGAAATGGTGCCTTGGTTATGCCTATACTTTTTTGTTCAGGCTATCTATGACCAACAATCCCCCTATGAGTATCTAGTTGTCATGGTAGGGGCCTTGATGGCCCGTTATGCTTTGTATACGTTGGCTGTGTGGTATGCCCATTTGGCTGCCTATCACATTATTCAAAAAATAAGGCAACACATGGTGCTTGCTTTGGCGAATATGAAGATAGACAAGCTGCGAAGTCTGAAAAGGGGCGATATTGAAAAACGCATTTCAGATGATTGTCAGAGTTTAGAGCCGCTCATTGCCCATCATGGCACCGATATTATCAACGGGGTCTTGATGCCACTCTTTATGACAGTGTTCCTTTTTTATATTGATTGGCGGATAGCCCTTATTGCGCTGGCACCATTGCCTTTGGCGTTGAGTGCTCAGTTTTTGATGATGCGTGGCTTCGCAACACGCCAAGAGAAATATACCCAAATTGTGTCGAATATGCACCAAGCCCAATTAGAGTTTCTTCGTAGTATTGGCGTCATGAAATTGTTTGCCGTTGATGCGAACTCTTATCTCGAGCTCAGTCGCACAATCCAGTCACACAATACGATGGTATCGAGCTATACCAAGAAAATGGTGGGGGCATGGGTAACTTTTGTGACACTGGCTCAAATATCCTTGATCTTGGTGGTACCGGTTGCCATTGCGCTGAATAATATGGGGCAACTGACGCTGGTTGACCTCATGATGGTGGTTTGTATAAGCGCAGGTATTCTTAAGCCTTGGCTGGACCTGACTCAGGTGTTTTCACAAATTCAGCAATCAATTGTCTCTATCGATCGCATAATACCTTTTTGCCATGCCAAAGAGCAGAGTGAAGTGGTTTATGACCAAGCTTTACAACAACTATCTTGCGAAAATTTGACGGTCACTCGCGGCCCGTCACGAGTATTTGAAAACGTGAACCTCTCCTTTTTTCCAGGGCAAAGAGTGCTTATTGAGGGGGACTCAGGTGCCGGGAAAAGTACACTTTTATCGACACTTTCCGGCTCGCTAACTCCAGAACATGGCGGTTGGAAAATCAATAAAGGTTTCGTCACGGATTTAGATGACGAAAGCCGAAGCCGTTATATTGCAGTGGTGGATCAAGAGGTCACATTTTTCTCAGGGACGTTGCGTGATAATTTGGCACTTGCTAAACGGGTGATTAAAGATGATGAAATATGGTCTTTATTGGATTTATTGGGTCTTAAGGACTTGGTTGCTGATCTTCCGGAACAGCTGAGTTGTGATGTTGGAGAAGCGAGTCGATGCTTCAGTGGCGGCGAAATGCAACGTTTGGCTATCTTGAGAGCGGCGTTGGCCAAAACGCCCATTCTGATCTTAGATGAAGCGACTGCACACTTAGATCAATTATCGGAACAAACGGTACTAGCCGGGCTGCGCCAATATTCCCCTAATCAGATCCAGTTGATTATTAGTCATCGCCCTCGGCAAGTTAAGCAGGTTGATGTGCGTTTGAATATTATAGGAGGCAATGTTGAGGAGGTGTCCCTTGGATAAAATGAGACAGTTATTTGTTCATAGTGGCGCGCAAACTCGCCAATTTTGGTTTGGCTTATCAGGAAAAGTAGCCACTGAAATTATGCCTCTCGCGATTTGGTTGATGCTATTTGCTTTCATACTTTCCCTCTATACCTTGTCTGTTAGTCATATGCTTCTCTTGGCTTTCTCAGTTATTGTCCTGCAGTGGGGCTTAGGTCAAAGTGCTAAGCAAAGCTTTTTGGGCGCGTATGAGATCACTCATCATCTGCGCAGCCAACTGTTAACCGATATCCGTCGTCAACCACTTGCCTGTTTAAAAGGCAAAGGCTTGGGGGAGAAGATGAAGTTGCTCACATCAGATCTGAAGCAATTTGAAGACATTTTTAGTCACATACTGGCTGATTTTGTCGCGGCTTGGGTTATTCCTATCTCCATGATGACGATGTTGTTCTGGGTTCAACCTCAGATAGCGCTGGCGATGCTAGGTGTCTTTCTCCTGGCGATTGGAGCCTTAATTATGGCGGAGAAAAAATTTAGCCACCAAGCGGATCATTATCATCATTCTAATATGGAGAGTGCCAACCAGCTGCTTGAGTATATTGATTGCTTGCCTATGTTGCGTGGGTTTGCTCAAAGCCACCAATTGGCTAAGCCATTATGCGATAAAATTGAGCAACAAAGGCATGAAGGGCTGGGTTTAGAGTGGGCCGGCGGGATGGGGGTACTCATGGCGACGCTAATCCTAGAGCTTGCGTTAGTGCTTAATCTGGCGCTCTGTCTCTGGTTTATCAATGAAGGTTTGTTAAGTCTTCCCCAATTTCTCATCGTGATCATTGCGACAGTTGCTTGTATTCGGCCATTGGCACGAATGACCGTTTACGCGGCATTACTCAGGTATATGCTCAAAGCCGCTAGCCGTTTACAGCAGCTTGCTCAAATGCCTCAACAGCAGGAGGAAGGCACTAAGCCTTGTACATTTAACCTCTCTTTGACCAATGTTGACCTAACCATAGATAATACGATGGTGCTGAAGGGCATCAATCTTGATATTGCGCAGGGTGAGCATATTACACTGGTCGGTAAAAGTGGATCTGGAAAGTCAACCTTGTTGGATTTAATCGCCGCCTTTCATATACCCAGTGAAGGCAGGCTGTCGTTGGGCAAGAAATCCTTCGATGAAATAGGGACTCGGCAGTGGTATCGCCATATCTCTTACGTGACTCAAGATGTTCAGTTGCTTGGCGGCAGCCTGCGCGATAACTTACTATTAGCCAAGCCAGAAGCTGTGGAAAAAACGCTTTTTGAGGCTATTGAGGCGGCCGGATTAAGCCCTCTTATTGCCAAATTGCCAGAGGGTATAGACACATTGATTGGGGAGAACGGCAATCAACTATCTGGTGGAGAGCGTCAAAGGTTGTCTATTGCCCGCGCCTTACTTCATGATGCACCAGTGTTGTTATTGGATGAAATTACTTCAGCACTGGATTATCGTACACAAGCACAAGTGTTGGATTCGATTGAAAAGCTATCTAAAGGTAAAACGGTGATCTCTGTGGCGCATCGGTTAGATACCATTCGAGATACAGATAGGATTTACTTTATGGAGAGTGGGCAGATCATTGGAATGGGTTATCACCATGAATTGGTGATAACCCATTCTGGTTACCGTCAATTATGGCAAGCGGGTCAGGTGGCATAACAGGACTGGATATGTGGTTATATCAAACTTAAAGCATTTAGCTTGCTGTATATATCAATAAAAAGAGCCTAGCTTGCAAGCTAGGCTCTTTTTATTACCTAGGGCTATAGATTAACGATACGTGTTGAGCATCCAAGGTTTTCCATTAGGGCCCGGTACGCTTTTTTTGTCTATTTTCCCGACCGCGGTTTTAGGAAGGGAGTGCACAAGGTGCAATTCGTCTGGCATTTTAAATGCAGCGAGATTTTTAGATTTCAGAAAATGGCGAATGTTCTGCAGCGTCAAAGGCTCGCCTTTACAGACTAAAGCTACGCCGATACGTTCGCCTAAATGAGTATCGGCAACAGGAACGACGGCAACCTGAGCGATCTCTGGGTGGCTGAGTAGATGTGCTTCAATTTCATCGGTGGCAATGCTTTCCCCCGCACGGTTAATTACATCTTTGATTCGGCCAGTGACCGTGATATATCGATCTTCATTCATGCTCACTTTGTCTCCACTTCGATAAAAACCGTCATCGGTGAATGCAACTTGATTGTGTTTCGGTGCTCGATAATAGCCGCGAAGTGTATAAGGGCCACGGGTAAGCAGTTCGCCTTCTTCGCCGATGGCGACTGGATTTCCTGCGTTATCGACGATTCGAATTTCATCCCACTTGCTGACCGGGCGACCTTGTTTGGCCGCGATGATTGCCGGTGCGTCGCCTAATCGGGTGCAAGCGATTAAGCCTTCTGCCATGCCGAAAACTTGCTGCAATACCTTAGGAAAGGCGGTTTGAATCGCTAATGCGTCGCTATAAGCCAGCTTTGAACCACCGACTTGCATCAATCTGAGACTGGACAGGTTTGCCGTCTCCCATTCGCTCGCTTCTGTCCATAACTGAGCCAATGCAGGCACGAGCGCTGTCGCTGTGATCGAGTGGTTTTCAATTAAATCGAAACAATGATCAGGCCCCGCCTGGGTCGAAAAGATCACTCGTCCCCCTTTTGATAATGCGCCTAATAGGCCAGGGCAGCCCAGTGTAAAGTTGTGTGCGGCGGGTAAAACCGCGAGGTAGATGTCGCTTGCCGTGATATCGCTAACTTCGACGCAACTTTGAATGTTGAACAGATAATCGTTGTGCGTGCGTGGGATAAGTTTGGGGAGCCCTGTGGTTCCACCGGATACCAAAAATAATGCCGGATGTTCGGGGATTACCTTTGGCGGAGTGAAGCCGGGTTGAGATGAGGGATGAAAGTCGAGATATTTACCGTGATGCTTGATGGCATAAATATGGGTCAACGAATTGTCGCTCATGCTCAGTGCGTCCGCAATTGCCAAAGACTCAGGCGACCCTGGGATACGTTCACAGATGTATCCTTTGGCCTGAGATACTGCGACAAAATGGCTTATTTCTGCGAGCCCATGAGCGGGCAGTGCCATCACGGGGACCAGTCCTGCTCGCTGAGCGGCAAAAAAGGCGATGGCAAAGTAACAGGTGTTGCTCAGTTGAATGACCACGCGATCGCCCATGATCAATCCATCTTCTTGGAAGCGCTTGGCGATCCCATCGGCTTGCTCGAGTAACTGACGGTAGGTCAGCTCACGTACTGCATCTTTAATCGCCACTTTGTCAGCATGATGTTGTGCCCCTTGGCTTAATATTGTCCAAAGGGGGGCGTTGTCCCAAATCTGGGCTTCGGTGTAGCAGCGTGCCAGAGATGGGGGGTAAGGCTCAAATCCTTGAAGTAAATCATCCACTGCACTTAAGGTATCAGACATTGAGTTCATGACTTTTCCTCGCAAAGGATGCTATCAGCGGGCACGGTATCGGTGGCAAGGTGGTGCTTTTCTTGTCCTTTTTCAAATACTAAATGATCGAGTACACAGGCCATCTTTTCACCGGTTTCTTCCCATTCTCTTTCGGGGGTTGATAAACCTATAATACCAGCGCCAGCTTGTAATAAAGAAACTGACTGGTGCTTATAGGCCGTCCTCAGTACGAGTGCTGCGTCGAAGTAACCATTGTGATCGGTCACAAGAACGCTGCCGCTGTATAAGCCCCGGGGTAAAAGTTCGAACCTGGCAATCGCATCAATGGCTTCTCGCTTTGGGATCCCCGATGCAGTAATTGAGGGAAACAGTACATTGAAGGCATCCCAGGCGGATTTCCCCTCTGACAAGTTGCCAGTGACACGAGAAGCAAGGTGCTGAACGCTGCCTCGTTCTGATACTTGCATAAACTCTGCTACGTTCACTGTCGAAGAGGGACAAATCTGCGTTAACTCCTCGACCGCGAGTTTGACTGAGGCCGCATGTTCGGCAATCTCTTTCGGATCTGTCAGCAATTCGTTTCTAAGTAGAATGGCGGCTTGCGGATCATCAGGCAATGCGCGAGTGCCCGCAAGGGGCTGGGTGCTGAGATTGCCGTGTTCATCGACTTCTAATACTGTTTCAGGAGAAAAACCAAAGGCTTCAATTTCACCGAGTTTCAACATAAATGAACGAGCAGGTGTATTTTTCCTACGCCCTTCGATGAAGCTTTTTTTCGAGTCAACATTAGCTGGAAGTATTGCGACACGGGACAAAATAACCTTGTTGTATTTGTGTTCCTTTATCTCCTCGACAGCTGAGCGCACGCTTTCCTGAAAGTGCTGTTTGACTGCCTGAGCATGAAGAATATCGTCTTGGGTCAGAGCGGTGTGGCAGTGCTCTGTGGCGGTCATGTTATTGGTACAGTCAGCAATAATACTTTGGATCTGTGGCAGTACCGTATCGTCCATTGTGCGAATGACAATGCGCTTTTTTGTGATCCGTATATCCGTTTCCGGCACAAACAATTCCAGCAGTTCGCGGCTGGTTTCTTGCTGTTGTAGGTTGTGAGCAAAGCGGCAGAACTCGAAATCTGCGCGCCCAAACAACCGCCAATCTTTTATGTTTAACGTTTGGGTTGCTTGATGAATCGTCTGGCAAATTTTTGTGGGCTTGACCCTATGCTTGTAGCCATTAAAATCAGTAATTTCACCGCTGCTACTGACGGTCAGTTGGGTTAGTTTGTTGATGCCTATGGCCCATTCATCGTGGTGTTCATAGACGAGGTAATCCTTGCAAAATGCTAAGCTAGTCAGCTCAGTTGCCAGTAATATGGGTTGGCATTGGTGTGCTAGTGTGAATGTTTTGTAGGTTTGTTCGTGGTGATTAGCCATGTTGCTCTCCGGATCTGACAGGGTTTGCGCTGTTTGTTTGCTTTGGGGTGGAGCGAACTAAGGTGGTACTTTCCGTCTGTTCGATAACATGTCGAATAAACGTCGCGGGGGATGTGGTGATATAAAAATGGTCGCCGGGAATTCCGACTACCCGGGCATGTGTGCGTAAAGCAGGGTCAAGCCATTCACGCCACTCTTGTACCTCTGAATTCCAAGCTTCTGGATCGCTTTCTCCAAACACTAACGTGCATGGGGTGTATCGCAGTTCAGGGGCGTTTTCAAGTGCACTGTAATAGCTTTCGGTGGCAAGGAAATCGGCTCTTAACATGGGAAGAAACACCGGTAAAAGTTCGGGGTGTTGTTTGAGGACAGCGCTTCCGCTGCCGATTTCAATTAATTGATCGATGAAGTCGCCATTGTGTAAGTGGCTGAGTGTTCTTCGACTTTCTAGATGTGGGGCGTGGCACCCTGATAACACCAATTGGGTGATTGGGGTGGCAGAACCATAGTGCTCCTCCAATTGCTTGCAAACTTCAAAGGCGACCTGGGCGCCCATGCTATGACCACACAGGCGGAGAGTGGCATTGGCGGGTAAGTCGCTATGGGAAATCAGGTTAATTAACGCGTTAAACAGATTGTTGGCTAAATCCGAAATGTGTTGATGTGGCCGCTCGCGCATGCGGTTATCGCGACCTGGGTAGGTTGCGAGTAAAATAAGCGTATTGTTTGGCAGTAGGTCATCTCCCAGAGATGTCCAACTTTTGAATGCGCTCAGGCTGCCTCCGGCAAAGGGGAAAATCACCCAAATATGGTCTGGCCGATTGCTACTTTTATGTAAGGTTTTGAATACTTGCTCCATTATACTTGTCCTCTTATTGGCTCAGCCAATGGCATCTTGATGCGGATAGCGGGTGATATGGCTTGCTCTTGTGGTTGTCCTGAAAGTGCCAGAATGTGTTCCCAAAGTTGCGCGACGTTTAATTGGTGCGCGAGCGTGAATCCAGCCTCACACGCTTGGCCATCTATCACCCGAGAAAATTGCTCAAGGGTAAACAGCACACCGTCCGGGCCTAGGCTCTCAAAGGTATCTTTTACCTGACTTTGGTTGTCACATAGAGTTTGAGTTGTGCGTTGGTTAAGGTAATGACCTTCAGGCTTCGAAACGATTTGGTACAAGCTGTGGCTGTCGCTTTGGTGATTATCAGCATGCAGAACCGGCGTCCAAGTCACAGGACCATAACTGTCTGCGAGTGCCAGATAGCCATTGTTCCAACCCAGCATGATGCGGTGCATGGCTAAGCTGTGCATATCTGGATCTCGAGGGTCGAGATAGTTTTGCAATTGCAATAGATAATCACCTTGAGCTGAGTGTAGGTTAATGATGTCGAATTGTTTCTGTTTACCCAGCAAGGTGGGCTGTAATTTGGTACTTTCTCCCAGAGATTGCAGTAACAGATCCAATGTGGAATACAGGAGTTGACGACTGGTGGTGAGGTTGCCGTAACTCGCATCCTTTCGTGTTTGGCTACTGAGGTGTTGTGCGCCCGCGATCAGGGTTTTTCCTGCTGCAGATGAGGCATAAAAACTGTTTATTCGATAATGAACACCGTGCTGCTGAGCAAGGGATTGATGACGGTTCAGCTCATTGACAGAGACGGGATGTTCCTGAATGACGTGGATCTTACGTTGTAAAAGGTCTTCGACTAATAGGTTGCCAGCTCCGCCGATACTCGAGGCTCTGATGACGACGCAAGCAATATCGATATCCAGAGGCAATTCGCTGACATCCTGAAACAAAGGGACGCCAAAGGCGTTTGCCAATGTCTGTGAGCGTTGGCTACCTTGGGAAATGATACCCGCCAGCGCCAAATCTGGGTGAGGCTCGATAAAAGCATTGAGATAAAGCTCGCCAAATTTAGTGCCGGCGATGACGACTTTTTTAGGTTTATTCATTTTCAAACACTTCCTTGGATCTATTCTGAATTGAGTCAGTCTGTTGTTGAGGGCCCGTCAGCAACTGAGAGATTTCTTGGGCAAGTGACGCTACATTTGGATCTTGCAGCATGGTGTAGTGGTCTCCCGGTATAAAGTGCACCCGCGGCGCGCAGCAGTCCTGCCAGCCATGACAAGCTCGATTGGCTATCTCTGGGTGTTGATAGCTCATGAAGTCCAAATGGCTGGGTTGTTCTGCGGCAAAGAGCGTCACGGATAACTGGTTCATCACCGGGGGGAATAGCTGAGCATGGCACGCAGGTTTCGGCGGTAAACATTCAACAAACTGGCAATGGTGGCAATATCTAGCAGGCCAGAAGATGTTGTCGTGTCGAATGCGGTAGCCATTGAGGAGAAGAAAACGGCATCTTGGCTGAAATCTGGCACTTCAGCTTCGGCCAGCTCTGGAAATCTGCCGACACAATCGGCATAAAAGTGCTGACGAATCGCTGAATCGTTTAATGGTGAGGCTTCATTCATGCTCGGCTTGTAGCTGTCAATGAGTAGGCAGTTGGTTACCTCATGGCCCTGCGCGCTCATCTGATGCGCCAGTTCATAGGCCACCACACCACCAAATGACCAACCAGCAAGTTGATATGGACCTTGTGGCTGAATCGTTTGGATCATACGTAAATAGTCGTGCGCCAACGTCTGAATATCAGGCTCGTGATTCGTTAGCTTGTGTTCAGGATATTGAAGCCCATATAGCGTGACATTGTTAAGTTGGCTTGCGAGGCGCTGATAGCTCAGTAAGTGTCCCCCGATAGGGTGAATAATGAACAAGGTGTTGTGGTGTTTATCGCTGCAGTGTGGAGTGAGGAGGATGGGCACTTGCTCTGCCGTCGAATCTTGAGATTCGGTCAATGTGGCGAGGCGCTCAATGGTGTCGTTTGCTTGCAGTTGTCCTGCGGTGAGTGAGACATTGAGTTGGGTGTTGATCTGATTGATGAGATGCACCGCGATCAGGGAGTTGCCGCCGAGATCGAAGAAGCTTTGATTGGCCGGAATACTCTCTACGTTCAGGCATTCAGCCCATATCTGTGCCAGCCTAAGCTCGGTGTTCGAGGAAGGCTGACGCAATAAATGGGTCTTTGGGGTAAAGTGTGGGGATGGTAGGGCGTTACGGTCAACTTTACCGTTGGCCGTCAGCGGTAGGCTATCTAGTGTGACTATCTGCGAAGGGCACATGTATTGCGGTAAGACACCTCGCACATAATCAAGCAGATACTGGTTATTATCCGCGGCATTGTTCCCATACACCACATACGCAATCAACCTGATGCCACCACTGGGGTGAGCCATCGATTTGACCATAGCATCCTGCACGCGAGTTCCCAGGTTTTCGGCTGGACACTGACGCAACACCGTTTCGACCTCTCCGAGCTCAATACGATACCCATTTACCTTGACCTGTTGATCATTTCTGCCGAGAAACTCAATGTTGCCATCGGGTTGGTAACGGCCCCAATCCCCGGTTTTGTACAAACGAATACCGCTATGTGGATGTGTGATGAAGGCAGCATCTGTTTTGTCAGTATCTTGCCAGTAGCCTGTTGCCAGCCCATCACCGCCGATGTAAAGCTCGCCGGCAACCCAGTCTGGGCAGGAGGAAAATGACTTATCCAGAATATAAAATCTTTGGTTGGATAAGGGTTTGCCATAGGGAATGCTCGTGCAGTTGGCATAGCTTTTATTGATTGGGTAGCTGATGGACCAGATTGCTGCTTCTGTCGCACCACCAAGGCTGAGCTGTTGTGCGTTTGGGGTCACCTTGAATAAACGATCGGGTAAATTGACGGGGATCCAGTCTCCGCTCATCATGATGTAGCGTAGCTGTGGCAGCTTGGATTGGTTGCGCTCCAGGCAATCAGCAAGCAACTGCACAAAGGCTGGGACACTGTTCCAAACGGTGATCCCTGCGCTTGCTGCCAATCTAACCAGGGCTTCTGGATCTTGCGCCGGTGATATTTCAGGTATGACCAACCTTGCCCCTTGGCTCAGTGTCGAGAAGATATCGAAGACCGATAAATCGAAATTAAGCGCAGAGATAGCCAGGACCTTGTCGTGGTTATTGAGACCAATTCGAGCGTTGATATCCAGCAAAGAGTTGACGACGGCTTGATGATCCATGACGACCCCTTTAGGCCTGCCCGTCGATCCTGAGGTAAAGATGACGTAAGCTATATCACTTGGATCTATCGTTGGAGCAGTAAAGCCACTGGGGGCTTTTGCATCCAGACTGGGTACCAGAGTTTGGTAGCAAGCGGAGGGCGTGGGAACATGGTGTTGGGTGATCACAGTGCAGACATCACTCAGTGCCAATAATTCCGCAATTCGCTTGCTTGGATACGACGCATCCACAGGCATATAGGCTTTACCTGCCAGCAAAATGGCAATGGCAGAGATAATTTGTTCCCAGCCCTTATGCATCACGATGGCGATCAAAGGGCGGTCGTCTTCGCTGGCTAAGATCTGCGCTGCCAACGCGTTGGATGAACGCCAAACTTGCGCGTAAGTCAGTGCGACATCACCTTGTTGGATGGCGACATCATCAGGGTAATCTGTCACCCCATTTTGGATCATGTCGCACAGTGTCTGGACGGGTTTATCTCTGCCATTGTAGGTCTTCAAAGTCAGTGCTGCTTTGGTTGCATTCGCAAACTGGCGTGATGTAACTTGCGATGTTGACATGGGTGGGGATAGGGGACTACCCCAGTTAGCTGATGGCAATGAACGTACTGTTTGTACGTAAACCTCAAACATGGCATCGAATACACCGGGTTTCAGGTGATGCTCCTGAATCGTCCATTTGATGTCGATACCACCGCACACTGAGGCGATCAGCATGCAGTCCAGATAAACGTGTGGTGTCTGTGCGCCAAAACTCCTTAATTTACCGATAGTCAGTGGCTTGTTCTGACCTATTGATACCGTGTCGTTAAACACTATTGGCATGCCTGCGCTGAAGTTTCGATTTTGGCGGTTTTTTTCTGTTAGCACCTGCTGACCATCAAAACTGGCGTGGGCTAAGTCTTCTGTCATACGCTGTTGGAGCTGATGAGCGAAAGTGCTTAAGTCCATACCTCCCGTGGCATCGACTTCCAACATTGAGGTGGTTGACAGGTTACCTATTACCGTCTCTGACTGCATAGGCTGACGATTGCTGTGAAGAATGTTGATCGAGAAGTGTTTAGTCTCACTCCATGTTTTCAACACCAGACAGAATACCGTGAGCATGGCCATGGAGGGCAGGACATTATTGGCCAACGCAGTACTTTGGATCTGAGCCCATTCTTGTTGACTAATGCGATGAGTAAGCACGCATTGAGATAAGTCTTCATCTCGGCTGTCAGCAAGCGGAAGCGTGGGGGCTTCGGGCAAGGTCGGGATCCTTTGTGACCAATAATGCTGCGCGCGTTGATAGCCCTCAGAGGCTTTGGTGTTTTCCAATTCACGGAGATACGCGGCGGCGGTCATGTGAGGGACAGGTAAAGCTGAAGATGGGTCTTCATACAGAGACTGTAATTGTTGGAATAAGATGCCTAAGCTTTTGCCGTCTGCCACCACCAGATCCACAACCAAATGCACCAGTGAGGTGTCAATGTCGGTTTGCAATATGTTGATATCGAACAGCGGCCATTGGTCGGTAGGGACACCTTGAGCCGCGATCTGGTCTCTCGCTTCGCCGATAAAGCGATCTTTTCTGGCTTTATCCATGGCGGTGAGATCGACATATTGCGGCTGATAGTAAGGCACGTCTTTGCTGATGCAGTATTTCCCGTTATCAATGACACCACGTAACTGATCGTGGCATCGGATCAGCTGATTCCACGCCAGAGTCAATCGCTCACGATCAAGGTGTTTGACCTCCAGTTCCGCGTAAAAATGAGCAATGCCGTTTCCAAGTGAAAACAGATCACTCTCTCCAAGCCAGTAAGCATGTTGTAGTGGGGTTAATGCATATTCATTATCTTGATGAGTGCTTCCATCGTGTGGCTCTGTGTCAGCCGTAGAGCCGCCTTGCTCTGGCTCAATAGAGACTGATTCTGCTGTGGTCGGGTCGATAGCAAGACAGAAATCAGCCAACACAGGATGTTCGAATATCAGCTGCAAACTTGCGTGGATGAAACCTTGCTGATTCAGCTCGACAATCATCTTAGTGGCCATCAAGCTATCACCGCCAATCTGGAAAAAATCACATTGTTGCCCAACCTCACGGTCGAGCATCTTAGACCACACTTGCGCGACTGTTACTGCCGTGCCTGAATTGGTTTTTAGCGCCAGAGTTGGGCTTTGAATGTCATGTTCAAGGATATCAGCTGTGGCGGTAAACTCAGGCTGGATCACCGAGGTGTTGTTGGCTACGACCAAGTGTTGGCGTAGCACTGAATGCTCAGTGTTGGGGTAGACCAGTTGGGGGACGAATCCGTTTTCAGACAATAATGCTAACCAAGCTGGCAAGTCGAGCATCGCGCTTTTCTGCTGCTGCCTAAAATCACTGAAGGCATTAATCCCTTCAATAAAGCCCACCGTTGCCAACTGCATTGGGCTAAATTGCTCCGTGGCTTCAATAAAGATCAAATGCCCCCCGTGAGCCAGTAACCCACGCAGTTGCCTAAGCGCTTTAGGCAAATCTGTGGCATCGTGAAGCACATTGACAGCAATAATAACCTGATAGCCTGTTTCTACTTTCACACTTGCACTGGCGGGTAGGTTGATGTCGAACAACTCATAGTGGACTTGAGAATAGGCAGATAATGTCTGTTTAGCTTCTTGTAGGAACACTAATGATATATCGGTGAACTGGTAGTGTTTGATGGTATTTGAAGCTATTCTCAGTACCTCTTGTGATGTCGAGGCGGTACCAGCCCCCACTTCCAGTACATTTATTCCTTGTCGGTATTCGCCGCCAATCGCCTTAATGGCCTCGGCTGCACTTAAGTTCAGAATGTGCAGCGAAGGGTTGGAGCGATATAGGCAATCGGTGACTTCGTTGTCTTTGAACAAAATCTCTAATGCTGATTTACTGTCATCAAGCAATGCGGGGTGAGCCTGTATGCTTTCGCTTAAATACTGCGACAAACGCTGACACCAGTTAGCCGGTGGAATTGATGCTGTCGGTGGCGGGGGGAATTGGCCGCCAAATAGGTAGCCGTGACTATCTTGGGTTAGCATGCCTTCGCGGCTGAGTTGATCAAGCCAAAGAACAATCAGTTTGTGGTGTTTAGTCGCAACATTTAACTGTGCATAAATGTGTTCGAGTGAGTAGTGTTTGCCTGCTACTGTAAATAGCTGATGGTTTTGCAGTGTGTTCCAGATCCCTACCAGCGCTTGATGTTCGATATTCATCCACGCGTCGGTGACCTCCTTGGCTGTTTCTTCGGTGATCTCCGGTAGGGTAATTGCCTGTAAAAGGGGCGAGGGCAAAAGCAGGGGCGAGGGGCTTAGAGTCGTTCTAGTTTGTGGGGCTAAAACGATTTTTTCCATCGATAACGGATTTGCAGCCACGTCTGTCAGTTGTTGGTTATAGTCGGCGAACATGGTACGCAAGACATCATGTTCCAACACGTCTTCCATGCAGTACCAATTGAAGACGAGAGCGCCGTCGACCTCCATTATTTGGTGATCGAGCCAGACTTGTGGCGTCTGGCTCAGTACGTAAACGGGATCGCCAAGCAGACTGGTCATGGCTTGTTTTATGTCCATCCCATCCATAGACATGCCAAGCATGCTGGTGAATACCACTGGGGTCAGCGGCAAAGTCGCTTCTTGTTCGCTTATTTTGCCTGAGGCCTTAAGGTGTTTAGCCAGTTCGCGGATCACTTCTACGCCATTGACCTGGCTGTGTCCCAGCCTTTTCCAAAGCTTCTCCTGTGTTTCAGACATATATTGCTTCAAGCTGGACGGCGCTGACAGCATAAAGTCCATCAGCAGCACGGAGGTAAAATCACCTATGATGCCCTCAACATCTTCATGGAATGGCTGACGGTTGAAGAAGGTCATGTTTAAGGTAAAATCTGATGACGAGGTCCATTTAGCGAGTGTGTGTGCAAAGAGGGTCAGCAGACCGGCAGACGGGGTCACTCCCCACTGCTGCCACTGGGACTTGAGCCCTTGCCACTGAGCCGAATCCAGCTTGCCTCCAAGTGTGATGAATTGGGGGCTTTCGCTATCATAATTGGGGTTCAACGGCAACCTTGGGGCTGTTGGCAGGTTTGGAATAGTCTGTTGCCAATAATCCCATGAGGCTTGCCAGTCTGCTTGTTGCCTTAGCTTTTGTTCGTGCATCACGTAATCACGAAAAGTGAGTGGCATCTCAGGTAAAGCAAGGCCTTGATATGCGGTCGTTAGATCATCCATCATGATTTTGAAACTCTGAACATCAAACTGCAGCAGGTCAAGATTCATATGAAGTCTGATTTTGGTGTCTGACATACGGGTGAATCGTAAGTCAAACAATGGCCATACATCTGCGGGGCGAACGTCGTGGCTCATTGAATGTCGGATCGCATCGAGTGCATTGCGCTGTTCATTTTCCGGTAGCGAACTGACACTGGTTTCGGGGATGGTGAAATGCGGCACGTTAGCCTGGACGATTTGTTCACCGTTGGGTGTTATCGTCATTCTTAGCATATCGTGGCGTTCAATCAGCGCATTCCACGCATTCTCAAACTTCTCGGGATCGAATTGGTTAAGATTTTTGTCCCACTCAAATACTACGTGGCAGGCGATGCCGCCGTATTTAATCCAGGACTCTCTACCAATCCAATAGGCATGCTGTATTGGCGTCAGCGGGAATGGCAGATGCTTATCTTGCTTTTCTATCTTGAACGGTAAAACAGGTACAGATCCAGCGCCGTTTCGCACCCTTTCATTGATGAGTGAAACCAAGCCAGCAACGGATAGGTCTTGGTAAGCTTCATCAGCATTGATCTTAATGCCAAATTGCTTCTGAATTGCTGTGCTCAGCTCAATAAATTGTAACGAGTCCATGCCTAATTGCAGCAGATCCTGCGCGTCGCTGACTGCGGTCGATTCAGCAATACCGAGTTGGTAGCGCACTCTATCAGTCAGCCAAAGCGGTAGGTCTGATACCTCTGATTTTGCCGTGTTATTGTTTTTTTCAGCACCAGTAGAGGGGACTATCGATGTCGTGACTTGGATTGCGGGAGCTATACTGTCAGCGAAGTAGCGGCAGAAATTTGGATGCTGGTTTTCTATGTTCATCGCTAGCGAATTTGACTGGCCATTTAAGAAGCATTGACTCAGGTGCCATAACCCTTCTTGCGCGCTTATGGTGTGCATGCCGTCTTTACTCAGCTTGTCGAGCAGTCTCTGGCTGCTTGTCATGCCAATGTTGTCCCAGGCACCCCAGCTAATGCTCATGAGACGGCTGCGGCTTGTTGCTTTCTGACTGAGGGTATAACCCTCAAGATAAGCATTGGCAACCGCATAGGTACCTTGTCCCAGTGCGCCTAAAGAGGCGGCTGAAGAAAACCCAATAAGGTACTGAGCATCTTGTGCCTCTAACCATTGATGTAATGCCGTGAATGACATGGCTTTGGTTTGAAGCAATGCCTCTGTTGCAGACTGATCCCATGTCGCCAATAAACCGTGTGCCGATGTGCCAGCGGCATGAATAGCACCGATGATCGGCAGTTCGGTCTGCCAACGGCTTAGTGTCAGTTCGAGTTGGCCTTGTTTCGACATGTCACATACCAAGGTGTCGACAGTGCAGCCCAATGTCGCCATTTGTTGGCAAAACTCTGGCCAATCTGGGTGCTCACTTCGTCCCAAAACGGCGATATTTTTGGCCCCTGAACTTGCTAGCCATTTGACGACCAAGCGTCCTATCCCGCCCATTCCACCTGTGACTAAGTGCCACCCTTGGGTGGTAAACCATTGCTGAGGGATAATGCTGTCTGATGCCTGTACTGGCAGAATCTTGGGGCCGAAATAGCGGTCTTCTCTACACGCAAGCTCAGTACAAAGGCTAAAAGGAGCTTGCTTAATGGCGCGTGAGATATGCTCGGGATGGTGGTTATCGACGTCTAGCAAGTAGATTGTCTTTGTGGGGTATTCGGCCCGTGCAACTCTCAATAGTGACATCAAGGCAAATTTTTCTGGTTGAATATGATCGCCTGAATTAACAGGCATGGTGTTTGAGGTGAGTACATAAAGCGTGTCAAAGTCACGACTCAGTACTTTGGCCATTTGCGCCGTGACATGGCTTAAGTTGCCCTGTGGCAAGGTGACCAAGCTTTGATGTGAATTCAGACGGTGCACTTCGCCTGTGGTTAACAGCGCTTGTTCAATATCAAGTGGGCTTATCGTCAGTGATTGGCTGTCTGTGTAAGGGGCGATTCGTTGCCACTGCCACTCATAGTGATTGTGCGGAGAAGGCAACAACTTAAGGGCATCAGATGAATTAAAACCTTTAGTATAGGCGTCGCCCAGCCATTGCCAGACCCCTTTTGCTGATTTGGCTCGTAGGTCATATTTTGCCTGTCCCCACATGCCAGAGGTTCGGCTGACTGCGACTTGGGTGACTTTATTGGGTGAAAACGTACTCGAAACCGATATTTCCCACTCGGCGTTGTTTTCTTGCGTAAAGGCTGGGATCTGCTGGGATATTAGAGTGAACAAGTCTTGCTGGTGGGACAGAGATGACCAGTCTTGATAGGTAAGGCCACCATTTACAGTGTGCTGAGGTCCATGTTTTCGACCTTGCGTTTCGGCTACCCCCAGGCGATTGCGCAGCAGGATATTGACTTCTTCGACGCGGTTGTGACCATGAGCAGGGATATGTTCAAGACCGCTTAATTTATCTTTTAATGTGGTTGAGGCTTGAATGAGGCATTGGATTTCAGCCATTGAAATAGGGGTTTTATTCGGTGTTTTCAGTATCTGTTCTCTTAACCATTCGGCTGCGGTGTCTGTTGGGGGAAGTGGCTTCTTGGTGCGCACAAACCGCTTACCATTGCTGCTGTAGTAGCCGTTGTCGATAAGCACATCTAGCAACGCGAGTACTATTTGACGATAACGAGGCAGGAGTCTCCCCCCTAGAATTACCGCTTTGAGCGTAAAACGATGGCTTGAAATACAAGATTTAACAAAATTTTCAATCGCGCAGCAGCGCATTAATTCGTATCCAGCTGCGGCAGACTCCGGCTCATTCATTCGAGTGAGTTCGCTGTCTTTGTTGTGGTTAACGGGATTGATTGTCTCGGCTTGGTACCAATATTTTTGTTCGTCAAAGGCGTAGAGTGGCAGATCGCACTGATGGCCAATCGTGTTGAACTGTGATGGCCAGTCGGTATCCATCCCTGCGACGTACAATGTACTGAGCACGGCAGCCTTTGATTTCTCTGCGGTCATCTTGTGTTGGTGCGTGCCTTGCCAACGAATGTCCTGTTGCCAGTGTTCTCGTTGGCTGATGGCTGTGAGGTGGGGAGTGGGGCCCATTTCTAGGAATACGGTACAGCCTTGGGAAATCGCCGACTCTACCGTGCGTCTAAATTGTACGGGTTGGCGAACATGTTGTGCCCAGTAATGGCTGGTTAGTGCGTTTTCTGATGCAAGCAGTTCTCCAGTCAGTGATGAGATCAGCGGGATAGCGCCTGCCGAAGCCGAGATGCCTGCAGCAAAGTCTGAAAAGGGGCTCAGCATATCATCCAACAATCTGGAATGAGCCGCGCATGGCACATCAAGTGTTCTGAAATTGATGCCGCTGGCGTCAAGTGCTGTTGCTGCGCGTTCTACTGCAGCAGCGCTGCCAGAAAACACCCAATGTTGGCTGCCATTGTGGGCGGCGAGATCAAGTTCATCCAAGGCAGAGATGGATTGGGTTTCTATTTCGCTGGTGAAGACCGCCAGCATGACGCCTTTTTCTTGTTGGGCACATTCATGCATTAATCGCCCGCGCTCGGCGACTAATTCAATGGCTTGCTGGTGACTGAGATAACCGCCTACGACACATGCCGCGAATTCACCGACGGAATGCCCCATGACTATATCGGGCTCGAACCCTTTGGCTTGCCAATGAGCGGCCATAGCGATTTCGAATGCCACGATAGCCAGCTGAGCATGATCGGTACGGGTAAGAAGGTGCGTTTGTTCACCAAACATGACCTCTGTTAGCGGTGCCTCCCTAACGTGTTGGCAATAAGTCTGGCTGGTCTCTATGCTGGCTTTGAATGCTGGGCAAGCAAGGTAGAGTTCATGCCCCATCCCTGGGAATTGACTCCCTTGGCCGGTGAAACACCAGGTGACTTTGGTCGACTTTTGCTTCTGACTCCAGTCCAAATTGGGCGATGTTTGTCCTGATTTGGCAAACCGGATCAGTGCTTCTGCTGCTGATGCGCTGTTGTTTACGGCCAGTCGATAAGGCAAATCCGTGGACCGCGAGGTTAACGCTGAATAGGCAACATCATCAAAGTGCGCATTGTTTTTCAACAGGCTGCTGTAACCCTTAGCTATATCTCGTAATGAGGCTTCACTATTTGCTGATATAAATAAACTCAAATCTGAGGCCGAGGTCGTCCCGTTGATCACAGGTTGCGCTCGCTTGGGGACAGATTGCACCAGCATGTGGCAGTTTGTCCCGCCGATCCCGAATGAAGAGACTGCGGCGGTTCGTGTTTCGCTATGCCAATCGATCGTCTCCTTGGCCAGCTTGAAACCAGAGTCATCGAGCTGCAAGGCGGGGTTTGTTTGGGTGATATTGAGAGATGCAGGAATTTTCCCCCGAGATACAGCGAGCACGGTTTTGATTAGAGAGGCGATGCCAGCCGCGGTGTCCAGATGACCCAAGCTACTTTTAACTGAGCCCAAATAGCAGGTTTTTACCTGAGCATTACGCTGGTAAGCCTGTTTGATTGCCGTGACCTCTATTGGATCGCCAAGCTTAGTGCCTGTGCCATGTGCCTCGATCATTTCCACATCGTCTGCTTGAATATCAGCGAGATGGATGGCCTCTAAGAGTACTCGCGTCTGACCACTTACAGATGGTGCCGTGAATCCTACTTTGTCTTGACCATCGTTGTTGATGGCACTGCCACGCAGCACGGCAAGGACGTTGTCGCCATCTTGCAAAGCGTCTTCCAATCGCTTCAACACCACACTGCCGACACCGTGTCCGCCGAATGTGCCATCGGCATTAGCATCGAATGGGCGGCATAAACCATCGGATGAAAAGATCATTCCCGGTTGATACTCGTACCCTGATATTTGCGGGAATGACACCGCAACGCCGCCAGCGATGGCCATGTTGCATTCGCCGGAACGTAAGCTTTCGCACGCTAAGTGAACGGCAACCAGAGAGCTAGAGCACGCAGTCTGAACGGTGAATGCGGGGCCTGTCAGGTTGAATTTATGCGCGACCCGAGTGGCAAGATAATCTTTGTCGTTACCTATCAGCGCCTGCAAGCCTTTAACCTGACCAACTTGCGTGACATCGAAGTCGTTAAATGATGGGTAGGTACTGGTACGGATTGAACCAAATATGCCCGTTTTGACCTTGATCCCTGTGGGTGCATGGCCAGAATGTTCCAGCGCGTGCCAAACATTTTGTAAAAACAGCCTTTGCTGTGGGTCGATAGAACGCGCTTCTTTAGGCGAATAACCGAACAATCCTGCATCAAAGTACTCAGGTTTCTCTATCACAGCACCGCTTGGCACAAAATTTTTGCGCTGATAAACATTCGGTGAGATGCCCGAGGCATTGAGCTCTTGCTCTGAAAAGTATGACTGACCTGTGATGCCATTCATCAGATTGTGCCAGAACGTTTCCACATTGGGTGCTTTTGGAAATCGACACGCCAGTCCAATTACGGCAATTGGGTCACTGTGGCCGTACATGTTTGCTAAATCTTCCATTTTGAATCCTCTGGAACTCTGCGCCGATGAATAACAACTCCCTCGGCTTATGCTGTCTGTAATTACTTCACTCGTTGACGACGGCTTATTTTTCGATTGGCTTGTCGTTGCTGCCTTGCCTGTAACGCGTGATCAGGTTGTGACGTTTTGGCCGCTCCAGACACTGCTGCAGCAAGGGACTCCGGCGAGGGATAGGCGAATAAATCCGTGACTGAAATATTCATCCCTTTTTTATGCAGTGCCCCATGTAACTGAATAAGCTGTAATGAGCTGGCCCCAGCATCGAAGAAGTTTTCTTTTTCTCCAATGGGGGTGCTTAGGATTTGGCTAAATGTTTCGCGTATTTGGTTGACGGTTGCTGGGTCGCAATGAGTTCCTCCCGCCCACATTGGACTGAATGTTGGCTGAGTCGGCTCTGGGGTAAAACGGGTTAGGCTCTTGTCTGCCACAATCAGTTGTTCCATTGGCATTTGCCAGCATTCTGGATTGGCTGCCAGCATTTTTAGTAGCTGGATATATTGTCCGAACATCTGGTCCAATAGTGGTTTCGGTAGCAGTGTTTCAACGGCATCCCAGTTCAAGCAGAGATAGCCAGATGACTCGTAGACTTGATGGTCTAACCAAACCTGTGGCGTTTGCGAAATGCCCCAAGCGGGTTTAAGCCAAGCAGAATCGGCAATAAAATCGCCGTCGGAAGTACCGAGCGCACTGGTGAAGACCACGGGCATTGACGTGTTTGCTATGTTCTGTTGACGCGCCAGTTCGCGCATGACCCAAACCGCTGAGATGTCACGGTGTTTTAAGTCTTGCGCCAGCTGCCCTTGTAGACGCTTAAGGCTAGATAACCAGCTGTTTTCCGGGTGCCAAGCGAGCAGGAGCAAAGTGGTAAAATCCCCCATTACCTGATTGATCTGCGGGTGTAACTCTTGTCTATCGAATAAGGTGAGGTTGAGGGTTAGCGATTGATTGTCACTCCATGCTGACAGCGTGGAGGCATACGCGCACATCAATATAGCCGACGGAGTGATCTGATGCCTTGCAGCCATTTCTTTGAGCGCGCGCCACTGTGTTGGTGATAATGTGTCTGCCGAACGGATGAATTTCGGCTTGCTCAATCCGGTGGGGTCCGACTGGATGGGGAGATTGGGCGCTGGCGGTAGCGTGCTCAACTGGTTTTTCCAATATGTTTGCCCCTCTTCTTGTGCGTGTTTATTTGAGTGTTCATGGTCTTTTTGGTGCTTGATATAATCCCTGAAGCTGATGTCCAACTCAGGAAGTTGTGCCAGCGGATCTTGATAGAAGGTTTCCAGCTCAGACAAGAAAATTTGCATGCTGAGTCCGTCGAGCATCATATTGTCCAAGCTGACAAACAAGCGGGCTTCATGGGCCGTATCTTTAATGGCTTCGATACTGAATAGCGGCCAGTAAGCCGGGTTTTTAACCTGATGCGAGAGTTCGTTGCGAATGTCATCGGCTTTTGCACAATCGAGATCATCAAACATATGACAACGAAGCGAGAATGAAGGCACGTCTCTCAGGACCTGTTGTTGATGGTTACGAACCACTGCTCTTAGCATGTCATGACGTTCAATCAGCTTGTCCATTGCTTGATTGAAACGGTGCACGTCGAGCCCTTGCACGCGAAACTCAATAAAAAATTGAGAGCTGGTTTCACCCAGAGCAAAACCTTTCTGGCGCCCAATCCAATAGGCTTGTTGAACCTCGGTCATTGGAAATGGCAGGTAGCGATCTTCTGGTCGTGCAATGAGCGCCTTGTTATCAAGCTGATGGCTAGGATCTGCAGGCTTTAGGGTGGCGGCAAATTCGCCCAATGTTGTCTTGGTGAATAACTCAGTCAGGTCTCCCTGAAATCCTACTTTTTGTAGCTCGCCAATGCAGCGTGTTGCCAGTAGACTATCGCCTCCTAATAGGAAGAAATCACTGTTTTTGTCCAGCGCGGCTTGATTGAATAATGACTGCCATACTTGCCCTAATACGGTCTCTTTTTCGGATAACAGTGGCTTAGCTTCGGGTGGGTTGATTGAAGAGCCTGTATTGTGTTCGCTGAGGCATTTTCGATCGACTTTTCCATTGGGGTTAGCGGTAACGCCTCCATGAAAGTAAAGCGTTTGGGGATCATATATGCGGGCAAGAGTTCACTGAGTCTAGCCATTAACTTGCTGGTATCGGGCTTCATCACTGCATTGTTGTTCTTTAATACGTATAAAGCGTGATTGCCGACAATATCCTGATGCTCGAGGCTAAATCCCGCTTGTTCAAATGAAGCTTCAAGTATGGCACCTGACAGTCGCTGTGGTTGCACTGCCTCCAGTACTTGTGCGCTTATCAAAGCGCCTTCACCGAACTCTGTCACTTCAAACACCAGCATCATGCCGCCGGGAGCAAGCAAGGTTTTAACGTCATTGAGATAGTCGATAGGATCTTGTTGGCGGTGCAGTACATTGTTCAGCAGTAGTACGTCTGCTTTGTTAGCCATTATTGCTGTTAAGGCAGAATCATGATGCCGGGCTTTAGCATGTGTCAATCGCTGAAGGCGTGAGCTGGCTTGGTGGGTCATCGACAAGGATGGATCCACAGCGTGATATTGAATTTTATCGGGTCCTAACAGGGTGGCGAATTGACTTGCCAGTAAGCCGCTGCGTGATTCGGTTTCAACCACAGTGATCGGTTTACCCAGTTTGGCAGACAGCCTGGAAACCGCGCCGATGGCCTTAGTGAACAGCACTTTCAGAGAGGGGGAGCTCATGAGTAATGATTCTGGTGATAGGGGACTGTCGAGCAGCGCATACGCTGGGGTATTGCCCGTGATTATCTGCCTAAGAAGCTGGTTTAATTTAACTAAGTTAGCCGGTGAATGGTTTAGTAACCAAGAGCTTTTGGGTACTTCTGGGGCTAACTGATAGGTCGGATAACGACCATTTACGTGTTTTTCTGCCAGATTATGTTGGCAAAGAAGTGCTAACCATTGCTCGAATAACTCAGTGTAACGTTCAATGGGGCCGTAACTCTGGAGCCATTCCTTTAGCGATTTCGGCGAGAGACTGTCGGCCATACAAGTAGACAAATGCTGGTGCAAGAAGCCTCCAACATCGGCGTCTTGCTCAGCGGTTTTTGTATCCACACCTTGTCGGAATAGCGTTTGGTAGTTATTGGGTAGAGACGGGTGGGGCTCAACAATTGAAAGTAACTCTACTCCTTCCGTTACCACGAAGCCTTCCAGTTGTTTATCTTTGCTGGCTGCCAGGCTAAGTGCAAGCGTAATACCTTGGTTAATACCGTCGAGACGGTTGAGTGCGGCATCTATTTCGCCAAGTTCTATGCGGTAACCGCCAACTTTTACCTGGTTGTCTTTACGCCCTAAAAACTCTAACGTCCCGTCTGGCCAGTAACAGCCAGTATCTCCGGTGCGATACCAACGCTGGGTCGCACCTGTCTCAGAGCAAACCCGTTCGATGAACTGTTGTGACGTTCGTTGGTTGTCGTTCCAGTAGCCTTGAGCCACTCCGGCTCCGCCAATCCATAACTCTCCTTGAACCCAGTCTGGACAGTCCCGACCCGCATCATCGACCACTCTAAATGCCTGATTTTTTAGCGGGTAGCCATAAGGCACTGAGCGCCAGTGGGGATCGGTTTCATCGACAAGGTATTCATTCGACCATATGGCGGCTTCGGTTGCCCCACCCATGGCGCTGAAGGTGCCTTCAGGTTGAAAATGACGGTACCGTTCAGGTAGTGATAGATCGATCCAATCGCCAGATAACATCACAGTCCTAAGCAGAGACGGGGAGTTGAACTTCATTCCTTCGCAGAATGTGAGAAACATATTGAAAAGGGCTGGGACTGTGTTCCATAACGTGATCTGGTGTTCCGACACTAGGTTATCCCATGCCATTGGATCGCGAAGTTGGTTTTCTTGTGGCAAGACCAATGCGCCACCAGCTGCCAGCACACCAAAAATGTCGTAGACAGAGAGGTCAAAATGCAAAGCAGAAAGCGCGAGAACCCGGTCGTTTGGGGAGACCTTGTGGCGGTCATTGATGTCCACACATGTATTGAGTGCCGACTGGTGGGAGATCATCACCCCCTTGGGTGTGCCAGTTGAGCCTGACGTATAGATTATATATGCCGTATCTTCTGGCCTGCGTAGGGGGGCTGGCAATGGCAGAGTGGGCCCTTTTGCATCCTGCCAATTGATGTGGATTGAGTCAGTCCACTCAAATTGAGTTATCGCGGTTTTACAGCGTAAGACAATGCGGATGTTGGCATTGGCGACAATGGTTTTCCTGCGGCTGATGGGTTGATTTGGGGCAATAGGAACATACACACCACCGGCGTAAAGAATGGCGAGTACTGCGACGATTTGTCCTGTGCCTTTTTCCATACTGACAGCGACATGATCGCCACTTTGCATGCTGGCCTCTACCAGTAAATGGGCCAACTTTCTGGCTTTTATGGTGAGCGCATCATAACTCAGTTGCTCGTTAGAGCTGATGATCGCAATGCGGTCCGGGTGTAAGTTTGCTTGCTCAAATATGCGGTCGTGAAGCAGCCCAGGTGGTAATTCACCCTGAAGCTGATTCAGTTTACTGCGTATGCTTTTTTGTGTTTTAGGCTGTAAATCAGGGAGCGGAACATGCCAATGTTGATTCCCCTCCAGTAGGTGTTCTATCAGTTGAACGAAAGCATGAAACATGGTCTCCATAAGACCGTCAGGGAACAACTCATCAATGCCATCCCATTGCAGAATGATCCCATCACCCTGTTTAAATGCGACAAAGTCCAGCCATACCTGAGGCGTTTGGGATATGCCCCATCCCGGCTCACCGAGAGGTTCATCGGTGTCGTCACCAAATAGGGACTTATTGAGGTTGCTGGTAAATACAATGGGCGCACCATGGGGATGAGTGCCGTTCTTCTTCAGATCGCGAAGCACCTCGACCCCGGATATCATGCGGTGCTCATAAAGTTCCGCAAACCGGTTTTGGTGAGCTTTGATGAGGTCGATAACGTTGGCGCCATTAATTTCGCTATCTAATAGCAAAATATTGGTGAAGTCTGCCAGCATGGTATTGACGTGATCATTGAATGGGTGGCAATCAAACAGTGTTAAGTTCAGCAATAGCTTGCTCTGCCCGCTCCAACGAGACATTACTGCAGAGTAAAGCGTGGCGAGCACCATGGTTGGTGTTACCAGATTGCATGACGCCAGTGCTTGAAGCTGTCGCCATTGAATATGACTTAATGGGTGTCTGCGGCGACTAAATTGTGGTTTTTTTACTTGTGTAGGTTCTTTAGCCAGAGGCAAATTTGGGGCGGCAGGTAAGGTTTCCCATTGTGATTGCCAAAAGCTGGCTGTTCGTTTTTTTTGTGTTGCAAATTCGGTGGATTCTTGGTGCAGGTAGCTGCGAAAATCGTAATCTGGCGATCGGTTTTGCAGCGGTTCACCTTTAAGTAAAGCTGATAGCTCGTTGAAGAATAGGCTAAAGCTTGATGCGTCCATCACCAAAAGATCAATGCTGACATGCACGCGGGACTTGTGCTCATGCAGCAGCGAAATATGAATGTCGATGGTTTGGCCGTTTTGCACATCCAGTACTCGGTGACTTAGTCGATCACGGATGGACTTCATTTCATATTCAGCGTCACTTTCAGACAAGGCGGTGAAATCGTGTCGCGTTACCTGATACTTGCCAATAGGCGCTTTCCAGCGTTGCATCCCGTTATCTTGGAATGCGACACTGAGCATTGGGTGGCGGTTAATCAGTGTATTAACCGAGGTTTCAAGCTGTGCGGGGTTAAGATAATTGGCGTTAAACTCTTGATACAGGTGGCAGCTGTTCCCTCCTAAAGGTTGGCTTTCGTCGCGGCCAATGTAATACGCAAGCTGTACTGGTGTCATCGGGAAGGGGCTACCATCGGTCATGATGGGATAAGGTGTTTTTTCCGGCTTGACGTTATTGGCTTTAGGGCTTGATCTTAGCTTTAACTCTACCAGGGTTTGGATCTCCGCGAGAGTCGGGTTCTCGTACATCTCTTTTAATGTGATGTTACATCCAGCACGACGAAATTGGTTTACCATGCGCATGAGAAACATCGAATCGAGTCCAATTTCAAACAGGTTGTCGGAGTCGCTGAGTGCATTGCTGGAGATGGCAAACGAGTGGTAAATCGCCTCCCTAAATTTTGATACTATTTTTTTCGAATCTGACATATCGGCATCTTATCTTGGCAAATTTTAGGTAAAAGAAACCCAGCCGTTGACGTGTGCAACAGCTTAGACTGGGTAATTAACTGGGCAGCCCATGAAATGTGGGCTTTAGAATTTACTTATTTTTTTCTTGGGCATTGAAAATGCTCATATTAAAAGATCTTTGATCGTGGGTACGAGTGGATTGATGTAATGTAAACGCAGCTAAAAAAGTGGCTATGATGGCCATGGTGTAATGGACCTTGTATCCAAAGTTGGCAATAATCCAGCCGCACAATATGGCCATTACGATTGCTACTATCATGTCCATGGACTGGAAAAAGGAGAAATCAACACCTGCTTGTTTGCCGTACGACCATTCCATCATCAGCGTATACAAGGCAACGAACTTGGCCGCAAAGATGAAGGCATTAATGACAAAAAGGACCTCCAGTCCATACGGTAAGTGGATTAACTCGCTGGAGTAAAAAAAGAATCCAGTATAAACAATCATTTCTGCTAATAAGCAGTAAGTCACCATCTTGATCGCGCTGATATGTTTAATTATCCATCCGCTGAAGGCTATCCCGATAAATCCAGTGATGGCGCCACCGCCAGCAGTGAGTAACCCCAGGTTTTCCAGATTAATGCCTCTGTCGTACAGGAAAGGCATCATCATAGATAACACGCCGCGCGTACCCAATTGGCACAGGGCTATCAGTAGTAAACCTTGTCTTATTTTGGGGTTTAAAAAAGCACTTTTAAGAGAGGGTATGTGGCCATCACTTACGCCAGATTGTGTCGTGTTTTTGCTAAACAACTTAAAAGTAGGCAATGACATGATCACCACGAGTCCCATCAGAACAAATATGGCGATTTGCCAATTCATGGTTCCTGTTAGGTAGATGAACATCCCCCTCCAAAAATGGCACCCAAATAGGCGCCTCCCACTTGCATGACGTTACCGACTCTTCTTTGTGACTTGAGCAACTGATCCACTGCCAGTCCATCGGTGCTGATGTCAGCAAAGGTCGATAGCAGGGCTAGCACTAGCACGCAGGCAAAAATTAGCGTGAGCTGGTGCAGCGCAGAAGTGAGTGCCAAGATCCCAAGTACGACAAGCATCATCACTTGAGCAAACAGGATGAGGTAACCGTGATTTTTGAGTGTGCGACCTTGCTTCCTCAGTGACTCTATATAGGGTGACCAAAGAAACTTCAATGCCCACGGCAGCATGGCGATATAGAAAAGACCGATTTGGGAGGTAGAAACACCTTCTGATCGCAGTACTGCAGGGAGGCCTTGCAGTGTGAACATACCGATCAAGCTTTGGATGGTATAAACCCCTGCCATTACGCTCAGCAGTGATGTGAGTCCTAAGCCCGGAGCATTACGGATAGTGGACTCCATCAGGTTACCACTCCATCTTCACGTTCAGACCCACTTCTCTGCCGGTGCCATAGTTGCTTAACGCAGGTCCACCCATAGAGAAGGAGTAGGTTTTGTATTCTACATCCGTTAGATTATTGCTGAACAAACGGAAGGAGAGCTTGTCGTTGAACGCGTAATTAACGGCGAAGTCCACCAAGGTGTAGCCTGACTGGGACAAGGTGTTTCGCTCGTCGAAGAACAAGCTTGAAGTGTAACGTGCGTTGGTTATCAGCGACACTTCGCCATCAAGCAGTGATTGTGGCAAGAAGTACTCAATACCAGCGATTGCTGTCGTATCAGGCGCATATGGCAGTGTGTTGCCTTGAAGACCTGCATTACCTGACTCAAATGTCGACTTTCCTTGTGTGCCCCCCAGTGTCAGCGTCAGGTCTGTGGTTGGGTAGAAAGCCAGCTCAAGCTCTAGCCCATGGCTCTTGGCCTCACCCAAGTTTTTAAGTATTTGACTGCCTGGTACACCGGTATAAAGTTGCATATCTTTGGTTTCGATCCAATAAAGTGCGCCGCTCACAACTAGAGTGTTTTCGACCAAAGAAGTACGCCAACCTAGCTCTCCATTCAGTGATTTTTCAGCATCATAGCCGTCTTTATCACCATAACTTCGAGGGACGGGGCTAAATCCTCCTGGGCGGTAACCACTGGTTAAAGAAGCGAATATTCTGGAGTCTTCATTCACTTGCCAACCAATGGCGACTTTTGGAGAAAGCATACTTTCAGATTTCTCTTCATTGTAGCCAGCAATCATCCATACTGGATTACCATCAAAGTCAGAGCTGGTAGACAAATGAGAAGCGCGCAGGCCAAAGGTCAAATCCAGAGTGTCAGTTACCCCATAAGTGGTTTGACCGAACATCGCGTAAGTATCGCTCTTGATCGTGTTTTTGGCTCCAACTCCTGTACCTACATCTAACCGACGGCTTTCAAAGTAGCCGCCGAATAATGCTGACAGTGATTCATTAAAGCGGGTGTTTACCAGTAGCTCTTGACTCAATGTGTTTTGATCTTCTTCCCAACTCCCCCCAATAAATTGACGATCGACATCTCGGTTTTGGTATGCCGTAATACTGGTGAGTGTCACGTTGCCGAGGTCATAGCCAATGTTAATTGAATAGGTGTTTACTTGGCGTTCTAACTCAGGAATATTCTGGCTAGTTTTTTTGTTATCGAATTCAGTCTGAGTGAGGTACCATTCTTCATTACTGTCCAAGTAATCAGCCGAAACAGAAAGAGTCATGCTCAGAGGAGAATCTTCCGGTATGAAGTGAAGGCGAGCAACGCCACTGAGCTCTTTGGTTTCGTTTGCTTTTTCTGTGTTGGTTGGAACATGGGTGATGTTGCCTTCATCGGTTAAAGAGCGGATAACCAAATCTGCATAAGTGGAGTCGCTGAGCTCAATTGCTGTCGAGCCATTAAGCTGATGACTCTGGTTGCTGTAAGTCACGCCTGCCGACGCTTTGGCTTGGTCGGTTGCTTTTTTAGTGATGATATTAATGATACCACCTTGTGCATTACCGCCGTACAAGGTTCCCTGTGGGCCTTTGAGTAATTCAACATGCTCAACGTTTTGTAGTTGTTGTGTGAGAAAAGCACTGTCTTGCAAAATGCCATCTACATAGATGCTAACCGTAGGAGAATAGTAGTCTGGTGAACTTATGCCACGAATAGTGGTGTTGGCGTAGGTTCTGTTACCACGAGTTTGGATCACTAAACCTGGGAATACTTTCTCGAGATCTTTAACCTCAAAGATCCCGGATTTTTCAAGTTCTTCGCCTGTTTTAACGCTAACAGAATTGTCCACGTGCCTTAATGGAACATCTTGCTTGGTGGACTTAATTATAATCACTTCATGATAGTTATCTTCTGCAAGCGTACAGTAACTTATTGTTGCCAAAGTCATTCCAAAGGCGATGGGGTTGAAGTATTTCCTGTACATCTCAAGTATATCCTTTCATTTAATAACGCTGAGCATATAGTGCAAATTTGGGAGAGTATTCGCTAACTCAATAAGGTGAAAAAAAAGCGAGAACCGACGTTTTTCCGCTCTAACTGTATGACCTTATAGATCGTAATGGTTAATAATTGGTGAGGCTTTAAAAGGTGGGTTTATGTTTATATTGGTGTGTCCAAGGTATGACTTAACCGTTTTTACTGATTGTCTGAGAATCATTAAGCGCTACACGCCAGTCAAGTTAGTGTTGACGTTATCAGTAACATGTAAAGGTAGGGCGTGCTGGTTTTTGGTTTGAAGATAGAAAACAAGAAGGTTTGCATCCTAATTCTTTTTTGAATGCGGCAGCAAAATGACCAGGGTTTGAGTAACCGACTTCCTGAGCCACATGACAGATAGGGAATGCTCCTATCGATATAAGCTCGACCGCTTTGGTCATTCTTTGTTGGATAACGTACTGATGAATCGTGGTATTGAACTCTTTTCTGAACCATTGTTTTAAAGAGGTTTCGTTGGTGCCTACCCGACGTGATAATTGGGTTATTGTGGGCGGTAACATAAACTCTTCGTCTAAGATCGCGATCGCTTTTTCTAGACCTTCACTTTTGTCAATACGGTGACTTCTGCTATTGTTTTCAATCAAATAGCGTGTAACATCGCTGATGAAGGAATAAGCAAGGTGTTGATGTATTGAAGCGTTAGACTGGCTCATTGGCTCTGACAGCTTTGAGGCGATACGACAGAATTGTGCATTGGCGGGCTTCATTAAAATAAAGGGTTCTCGGCATTCCAGTAATCGCTTGGTTTTTTCTCCAATCTGCATAATGTCGATGTATTCTAGCAACAGACTTCTTGGGATCTGCAAAGCAAAAAGATGACTTGCTTGAGGTTGATATCTGCACAGTCCAGTCCGAGTATCTGAATAACATAGCGCGATAGAATGGCTCGGGAAAATTTTGGGCGAGTTCAAGCTGTCAATCTGGTAATAAACAGCGTTGCCCAAATTGAGCATGATGGTAATAGCGTCGTACTCGGTCTTGTCTAGGGTATCCAGTTGCGTCGGTGCGTAAAAGTTCCCTTTAAATAGGCTAAGGGTGACTTCTTTGTTAAGCCTATGGCACCGTAAAGAGAATTCGCAATGGGTATGCTTGAATACCATATTTCCGTTGGTTTGAATGGACTCTTCCATTAAGTCCAAATTAAAGGGCAGTGTATAGTAAGGCATATTTTCATTTGCAGTCATTAATGGTAATGAGAAACATTACCATTTGAGTTTGTTTGAGTCTATCATTACCTAAGTGAAAACGGCTAGGTTGGTAAATAAGTGAACCTTAGCTGGAATAGGGACACCTGGTTTTTTCCTTATCTTTTTTAGTTAAATAAATGTGATTGGGCTGCGCAGATTTTATCATGGCAGGGACACACTGCCATGTGAAATATGAATGCTGCTACCAGCAATGCATCACTCAGCCGCGAGCCTAACTAAGAGAGATGGCGATTTTTTCGGTATTGAAAAGGGGGTTGTCCAAAGTGCTGTTTAAACAGTTTAGTGAAATGCGACGGGCTGGAATATCCAACGTTGAAGACAATGTCAATGATTGGATGCTCTGTGGACTCCAGTTCCTTTGCCGCTACTTCCATGCGTATTTGTTGAAGAATTTTGGAGAAGGTATTGTTGAACAATAATTTGAAGCCTCGTTTGAAGCTGGTTTCATTGGTGCCTACTGCGTTGCATAGTTGTTTGATGCTCCAGTCTTCACCTGGCGTCGATGTGATCAAACCGTGAGCTTTGCGGATTTTATTTAGCGTGTGGTTAGACAGACAAGAATATTTATCATGTTTCTTGTTGGTCATGATCATCTCTAGCTGGTTGAGTAGCTTAGATAAGCATTGGTAAGCTTGTGACACTACAAATAGGTTACCCGTTGCATCCGATGCTTTATCGGCACTTTCGCTTTTCAGTTGGTTGATGAATTGTTGAGTTTCAATGCTCGTGTCGAAAACGAATGGACGATTTTCAGTGCGTGGGTTAATGCCATTATCCTCAAATTTCTCACTCATCTGTTGATAAATCGACATCAGGTATTGACAGTCAAACCGGATGTCAGTGATCTCTACGTAGCTTTCAACTTCGCTGATGAACACATCATTGAATGTGTTAGCAGAGAATATCAGCACGCTTTTTCCTTTCTGCAACAATAGTGGTTCGTCAGTGCCTTTGCTCCATCGAATGTTGTTGCCTTTGACGACAATAAGGAGCCGGAGGACAACATTTTTCTCTTCAGAACTGGCTTGATATGACGTACAGCCACCGTAGCCGGAAAGTGTGTGTATTTGGCACCCCAAACAGCCACCAAATGATTGACATGTTGGCGTTTCCAGATTGCCGTGGTCGATGTAGTGATTCGTTATTGGGATAGAATTTGAGTGAGTTTTTGTGAAAATGTTGTTCATATTAGTTACCGTTTAAAACTTCTTGGTCAGCTAGTACGCAAATATTTCAGTGGCATGAATGGACATGCGCTGCACGGAATGATCTGTAGTGATCGCTGGTATCTCATTGCTATTCCATTGACAGAGCAAATTTCATAGCAGAAACCAGAACGCTATTCTGTTGAGCATCTCACTTTCTGTCTACTCGAATTGGTAGTAATTTAAGGGCATTATTAACTCGAATTGAGTAAAAGACTTAGTGTCAAAACGGCTACCTAAGTTCGATCCCGGTGCTGAACTTAGGCAGAACCGCTAAATATAAGTGTTGTCCTAACCATTCCCTTCTCAATTTAATCTTTTCTGTAAGTCATCACCATGGCATCGACTTCACTGAAGAGACACTTATGACGGTCTATAAAGTCTGCCAGGGTGCTATTTGTAAAGTTCATAGGAATAAATTGCTAACAAATTTAGAAAAGATAACAATGATTATCATTATCTTTTCTTGGGGGCTGTTGCTATTGGGGTCTTGGTGTAAAAAAAGATGAATATTTTGAATTGGCCTTCAAACCTTCAGCTTAGCTATCTAGGTGTGAGGTATAAACCAGAATATGAACAACTGATGCTCAACGAAGGCGTCACGCTGCCACTCTCATTAGAGCGAGCTATGCTAAAGCGTCGTTGTGAGTTTTTGGCTGGTAGGATTTGTGCCAAACGTGTACTTACAAAATTACATATTAATACATCAGAAACCATCAAAATTGGTGCTGGTCGTCAACCCCTTTGGCCAGCAGGAGTCTCAGGGTCAATTTCGCATTGCGATGGTCATGCCGTTGCAGTGGTAGCCTGGCAGGAGGAAAATGTGATGGGGGTTGGTATTGATATTGAAAATATCGTTTCCTCTGAGTTGGCTCAAAGCATACATGAACAGATTATCTCTGAAACAGAGTGGGGTTATTCAAGGCTGTTTACTGATTTTCAATTGTTTTTGACCTTGATGTTTTCTGCAAAAGAATCCATTTATAAAGCAATTTACCCATTTATTAATCAAATTCTGGATTTCAATTCTGTGAGCCTTATTAATGTAGACTTGAACAGATGCGAACTTTTTTTTACTTATAATACCTATCTTCAATCCGTGTTTGGCAGGACAGAAGCTTTGGTGGTTAGATATCAAATCAATGATGGTTGCTTGCTTACTTGGTGTAGTGTTTCCCAAAAGCATCTATTTTAAATGGGATAGGTTCATATATGTAGGGAATGTCATCATGGTACCTGAGTATCATTGGCCCCTGCGATCAGAAGTGCTTCATAAGGGGATCTTTACCTAAAAGTCAGTTCAGTATCTTACTTCTCGCTCGCTTGAAGCTAAGGCGAGAACAAAGATAAAAATGTAACCAGCTTCATTCTCAAGCTGCCCCTACCTTGTTAGAATGTGCCATTCAACGCATTCACCTCACTTTTGGAAGTTAAAATGAAGATCCTTGCCGATGAAAACATGCCTTATGTACAAGAGTTATTTGGGGATTTGGGGACGATTGAAACCGTTAATGGCAGGGAGCTGACGCCAGAGCAGGTTAAAGATGCCGATGTGCTCTTGGTACGCTCTGTGACTCAGGTCAATGGGTCCTTGTTGTCGCTTAATAATCAGCTTAAGTTTGTCGGCAGTGCCACTATAGGTACAGATCATATCGATACCGATTATCTTGCGAGCCGTGACATTCCCTTCAGTAATGCGCCAGGCTGTAATGCTACGGCAGTGGGTGAGTTTGCCTTTATCGCCATGCTGGAGCTCACTCATCGTTTCGGCGGAAAACTTAAAGATAAGACTGTGGGTATCGTGGGGGCGGGTAACACGGGGTCGGCGGTGGCCAAGTGTCTTCAGGCCTATGGCGTGACTGTTTTGCTACATGATCCGGTTATTCAAGATAGCGATCCCCGTGACTTTGTCTCATTAGATGAACTGATAGCTCGCTGTGATGTGATAAGTCTTCATGTGCCTATCACTAAGACTGGTGAGCATAAGACCTGGTATTTGTTCGATGAAGCCAGACTCAATAGCTTAAAGCAGGGTACCTGGCTGCTTAATTGTTGCCGCGGTGAGGTGATTGATAATCGCGCGCTGATTAAGGTCAAGCAAGAAAGGCCGGATATCAAGCTGGTACTCGATGTGTGGGAAGATGAGCCAAATCCTATGCATGAGCTTATTCCTCTGGTCGAGTTGGCGACGCCTCATATTGCGGGTTACAGCCTGGAAGGTAAGGCTCGCGGCACTTATATGCTGTATCAGAAGCTGATGCAGGTACTGGGCAGAGATGCTGATAAATCCATGATGGCATTATTACCGTCTCTATGGAGCGCTCAATTGGATATCGAGTCGATACCCAATGAGAAGTCCCTGCTGCAACTCGCACGTTTTATCTATGATCTTCGTGATGACGATGAATTATTTAGAAAAACCATCCTTGATGATTCATCAAAAAATGCCCAAGTTAATTCTTCTAATAACAATGGGTTTGACTTTATGAGAAAAAATCACAAGCATAGGCGTGAATTTAGTGCCTTAAGGCTAGTAAACACTGGGCATTCTGATGTAAATTGGCTGACCAATTTAGGTTTTTCAGGAATCGGACAGTAATTATGTCGCAAGAATTCAATGTTGTCGTATTAGGTGCATCGGGCGCAGTGGGTCAAACCATGATAGAGATCCTCGAAGAGCGCAATTTTCCCGTTGCGAAATTATTTCCTCTAGCCAGTAGTCGTAGCGCTGGTGGTACGGTCAGCTTTCACGGTAAACAGGTAGAAATTCTTGACGTAGACGACTTCGATTGGTCTCAGGCGCAGATAGGCTTCTTCTCTGCCGGTGGTGATGTGTCTGAAAAGTGGGCGCCTATCGCAGCTGAGAACGGCTGTGTTGTCATCGATAACACCTCTCATTTCAGATACGATAACGATGTACCTCTAGTTATCCCTGAGGTTAACCCGGAAGCGATTGCCGATTTCCGTAACCGAAATATCATCGCTAACCCAAACTGCTCGACGATTCAGATGTTGGTTGCACTTAAACCTATCTATGATGCATTCGGTATTTCACGTATCAATGTCGCCACCTATCAGTCAGTGTCGGGCTCAGGCAAAGTGGCTATCGAAGAGCTTGCTGGCCAATGCTCTAAGCTACTTCAAGGTCTTCCTGTAGAGCCTAAGGTTTATCCAAAACAGATCGCCTTCAACGTGTTACCGCAAATCGATAAGTTTATGGAAAACGGTTATACCAAGGAAGAGATGAAGATGGTCTGGGAAACTCAGAAAATCTTCGGTGATGACAATATTGTCGTCAATCCGACTGCGGTTCGGGTGCCGGTATTTTATGGTCATTCGGAAGCGATACATCTGGAGACCATTCAACCTGCCGAAGCCGAAGATGTTAAAGCTGTGTTGCGTGAGGCTCCGGGGATTGAATTATTTGAATCCAATGAAGAGTATCCTACGGCAGTAACTGAATCTGCTGGCACGGATCCTGTTTACGTGGGACGTGTACGCAAAGACATTTCTCATTCACACGGTATAAACCTTTGGGTTGTATCTGATAATATTAGAAAAGGTGCGGCACTAAACAGTGTTCAAATAGCCGAGGTGTTGATTCGCGATTATTATTAATTTCGAATGTTATAATAGGTTAAACGCCTAATTTGATGAAAAAGTCTGCAATATGCAGGCTTTTTTTGTTTTAGCAGTTGTTTTTGAATTGTGAACAGTAGCAGACCTGTGATTTCTGGTTTATAGTAATCTCAATAAATACAATTGCCTAAAGCTTCGCTGCTGGAATTGCAGCATCACTGCGCTTGAAAGGGAAGAATTGATGAACTTTCGCACTTCGTATCTTGTCGGTCTGATGGCCTCAGCTCTACTCGTTTTTTCTGTTAGTCCTCTGGTCCAAACGGCTTTTGCTGCTGAGCCGCTGAAGATCACTGGCCCCGATGGTGAGATGAGGCAAACTAATCGTCAGTATGGCCCGACTCGGTCTTCCGATACTTTCTGGAGCATAGCTCAAAAAGTTCGCCCTGATAACAGTGTCAGTATCTATCAGGTCATGGCGGCTATCTATGATGCCAACCCTCATGCTTTTTCTAACGCCAACTTTAATAGTCTAGAAAAAGGCATGATACTGCTCATTCCGTCAAAAGACTTGATGTCGGCCATTCCTAAAAGTATGGCTAAATCGCGGGCTGAAAGAGATGATAAAGGCTGGAAGAAAACGACTCAGCCTAAAGTTGTGCAAGCAGCACCAACAACACAAGCCCCAACAAGTACGCCAGCCAGACCCGTCACCTTACCTATTGTCCCAGCCGACACGAGTGTGGCTCAGAAACCTGCAGCAAACCAGGTTTTGACCGAGCTAACGGCTAAGCTCGAAGCGGCGGAAGCTAAAAACCTGCAACTCACAGATGAGCTAGGCAGGGCTCAGGATCAGTTGGATTTAGGCGATTCAGATACAGATACATTGAAGAATAAGATTGGCGAACTCGATGAACAGGTTGCCATTTTAGAAGAGCAGCTGCAAGCGAGTAAGCTGCAAGGTGCCGGGCTCAGCGAAGAAGTTAAATCTTTACAAGAGCAGGTTAATGCGCTGCAAACTGCTGAGCCTGAGGAAGATACAGCACTGTGGCGTGATCTGATGAGCAACCCTCTGATGTTAATCGCGGCTATCTCTATTCCCGCATTACTGGTATTGGTGTTTTTGTGGTTATTCTTAAGACGTCGCCGTGATGAAGGCGCTGGTACAGAAGAGGAAACTGCTAAGGAAATTGATGTTGAGGATACACCCGTGCCGAGCGCCCCTGCTGAAGCAGAAGCTACATCGGCGCCAGCAGAAGATCTTGAAGCCATGGCAGTTCATCTAGATACCGAAGATGATGACTCTATCGATTCACTCATGAACATAGATACGGCCGAGTTGCAGCCGGAAGTGGATATGAGTAGTGATGACCAGGTGGATCTGGCCTCAGATATGTTTGTTGATACAGGTGAAACTCCGAGTGAGGAAGCTGTCGAAGAGGAAGGCCAGTCTTTGGATGACCTCTGGGCCGAGGCGATGGGGGAGCAAGATGAAGAGGAAGCTAAAGCGGGTGAAGACGATTTAGATTCTCTACTAGCGGGTTTCGATGAGCCTGCTAAGGATGAAGCCCCAGATGAAGAGGCTCCAGTAGAAGAAACCCCTGTTGAAACTGACACTGTAGAAGAGAGCACTGAACTTAGCAGCTCTGATGATTCAAGCAGTGAAATCGTCTCAGCGGATGACCTGGATTCTCTGTTAGCGGGTTTCGATGAGCCTGCCGATGCAGTAAGTACTCAGGTAGAGCCAGAGAGTGAGACCGAAACCGAAATTCAGAGTGAAGTTGTCGCAGAAGATGATTTAGATTCGCTTTTAGCGGGCTTCGATGAGCCTGCCGATGCAGCAAGTACTCAGGCAGAGGCTGAAACAGAAAGTGAGACCAAAACCCAGAATGACCTTGTCGCAGAAGATGATTTAGATTCTCTATTAGCGGGGTTCGATGAAGCTGTCGATACACCGAGTGATGATGCTGCTAATCTTTCAGAAGAGATCGCTGCCGAATTAGAGCAAGATGTCACTATGACCGCCGAGGAAGATACATCCGGTGAAGAGATTGTTGAAAAAGAAAGCGCTGACAAAGAGAGCGCAGACGATTTAGATGCCTTACTGGCAGGGTTCGATGCGCCTGCAGAGGATACCAGCGGCGAGACGATTGTTGACCCCGATCTTAGCGAGGCTATTTCTGCCGAGCTCGAAGGTGAAGTGGATGCAAATCAAGATGCCAGTGCTGAAGATCTTGATGCTCTGTTGGCGGGTTTTGATGAAAAGAATGATGCACCAAGCCAAGACTCTCCGGTAGAAGACGCTTTAGTAGAGGAAAGTCCTTCTGAAATAGCTGCCGAGCCTGAGGACGATCTTAGCGAGGCTATTTCTGCCGAACTCGAAGGCGAAGTAGAGACGACTGCAGATAGTGAAGATGATCTTGATTCATTACTTGCCGAGTTCGATATTGCCGATACCGGTATTGCCGACCAGCTCGATATACCTGAAACCTTGGATGACAGCCTGCTAGAGCCTAGCGCTGAACGTGAGCCTAGCAGCGACGATGCGCTGGACTCATTGTTAGCCGACCTTGAGGCTGTCGATCCTAAAGCTGGCCAAGACCCTGTGGCAAGTAAACCTGCTGGCGGCATGTTTGCCGATCTCAAAGGCGGTAAGAAAGCCGATGATAACAGCCTAGATTGGGAGTCGAGTGCCGATGTCCAAGAGCCAATCATTGTGCCTGCGAGTAATGATGAGCTGCTAAGTCCATCATCAGATGCTAGTGACAAAATTGCAGATAGCGAAATTTCTTTGAATCTGGATGAAGAAAAGCTAACTGTCGACGAAGCACTAGCCGCTCTCGATGCTAAAGAGTTGTCTAAATCTCCTGCGGTCGCAGTACCTGAACATGACCTTACCAGCTTCCAGAAGGACAATGGTTTTATCGATATCGATCGTCTACTCAATGAGGCTGATGAAGAGGTGGTGGACACGGATCAATATAAAGAGCTAGATGTCGACATGGGAGAGCTGGACAGCCTGATGGGTAATGCTGCCATGGTGGACGTTGATGATGAAGAGAATTCAGTCAATGCCAAGTTAGATCTCGCCAGGGCCTATATAGAGATTGATGATAACGACAGCGCGAAAGCCTTGCTTAAAGAGGTGCTGCTCGATGGTAATGACAGGCAAAAAGAGGAAGCGAATGGTTTAATCACTTCCTTAGATTAAATTTGTCCCACTTCTAAAAATAACGGCGCATCAAGCGCCGTTTTTCTTATCTGTAATTCAAGTGTGTGCTAAAATCCGCGCCCAAATAGGTTAAATAACTTCTCTGGGTTTTCTTCATAACGAGCTAACCCCCATGATTGATAGCATGAGTGGCGACAGAGACAGGTTCAAAGAGGGTGTATGCGAGTAGCGTTAGGTATCGAATATGATGGCAGCAAGTATTATGGCTGGCAGCGTCAGCTCGAAGTTGACACGGTCCAGGCTCAATTAGAGCGAGCCCTGTCAAAAGTAGCCAATCAACCCATTACCGTTCACTGCGCGGGTAGAACCGACTCAGGCGTTCATGGTACGGGACAAGTGGTTCACTTCGAGACTACGGCTATTCGTAAAGAGAGTGCCTGGACCTTAGGCGTGAATGTGAACTTGCCCGATGACATCGCGGTCAAATGGGTGAAGCTGGTCGATGAAGATTTTCATGCTCGCTTCTCCGCGACGGCCAGACGTTATCGTTACATCATCTATAACTATCATTTAAGACCCGGGATCTTACGTTCGGGTGTGAGTCATTATCGCGGTCAACTCGACGAGAACAAGATGCATCATGCGGCGCAGCATTTTGTCGGTGAGCATGACTTTACCAGTTTCAGAGCGCTGCACTGTCAGTCTAAAACCCCGTTTCGACATGTCCATGAGGTCAATGTGACCCGCCAGGGCATGTACTTATGTGTGGATATCAAGGCGAATGCCTTCTTGCATCATATGGTGCGAAATATCGTAGGTTCATTGATTGAAATTGGTTTAGGTCATCAGAATGAAGACTGGATTGTCGACCTGTTAGCGCTCAAGGACAGAAGCAAGGCGGCCCCCACGGCGAAGCCGAATGGGCTCTATATGGTTGATGTGACCTATCCGGTTAAATATGAACTGCCAAAATTAGCACTCGGTCCGCTATTTATGTTGGATTGATAGCGCTGCTAGGCATCTATACCCAAACTACTTCAAAATACAGGATTCAGCATGTCGAGAAGTGACAGAGTTCAAGGCATGAAAGAGTAGTACTAGTTATTCTAATTCAATATTTCATAACGCAGAAAAATGTTGCTTCTCGCCTTGCCCTGCGGGAGCTCCCGTAGAATAACTGCACTGCGTTAGTGCTATCGACAAGGGAGTAACCATTCTCTCAATCACTGCCTTGTTCAGCTATCCTACGGGGGCTCTGAAACGAGCACCTTGAGGTAGCTTGGGTATATATCGGCACCACTGTGTGGTGAAATTTCTAATTAATTATCAAGAGCAGAATAATCATGATTAACGCTCCCGCTCAAGATGCCAGTTTAGATATCTGGTTAGATTACTTGCTCGCCATACACCCAACTGAGATAGAGATGGGGCTTGGGCGAGTATCACAAGTGGCCGATCGACTCGGGCTTAGGGATCTCGGTACCACTAAGGTGATCACTGTTGCTGGTACCAATGGCAAGGGAACCACCTGTGCCATGGTCGAACAGGTGTTACTTCTGGCAGGGGAAAGCGTCGGCGTTTATAGCTCGCCCCATATGCTCAAATACAATGAACGGGTCCGTATTGATGGCAAAGATGTCGATGACGGGCTTTTTATTCAAGCATTCGATGCCATCAATCAGGCTCGTGGTGATATCTCCCTGAGCTACTTCGAGTTTGCTACTTTGGCAGGCTTATATATCTTCAAAGCGGCTAAGTTAGATACCGTGTTATTGGAGGTCGGACTGGGCGGCCGATTAGACGCCATCAATATTATCGATGCCGATATTGCCGTTATTACCTCAATCGATCTCGATCACCAAGAATATCTTGGCGATACCCGTGAGTCCGTGGGCATGGAAAAAGCGGGCATCTTGCGCGCCAATAAACCCGCGATAATCGGCGAGCCTGATTTGCCAGCCTGTGTGGTTGAATATGCCAATGATCTAGGTGCAGTGTTACATCGCGTCGGTCACGAATTTAGCTATCGCTGTGAGGCTGGTTTCTGGCAGTTTAGCGGTCTACAAACCATTAGTGATATTCCTCTGCCTTCGCTGCCATTGCCCAATGCGGCAACGGCACTAGCCTTACTCGAGCTGGGCTGGCCTCGACTCAGTGATGACATCATTCGCCAAGGCATACAAGGGGCAAGACTCACAGGTCGGCTCGAAGTGGTCAGCGAGCAGCCTCTGGTCTTGCTTGATGTGGCCCATAATCCTCATGCCGCACGTTATCTGGCTAAACAGCTTGAAAAGCATCAAGCTAAGCGGTTATTTGCTTTATGTGGCATGTTAAAAGATAAGGATTGTCGTCAAGTTATCGAGACGCTGGCACCACAGGTCGATATGTGGGCATTTTCCAGCCTAAAAACTGAGCGTAGCGCCTCAGGAGAGGCCCTCAAAAAGGTATTTGTGGAACACGTTCAACATACAGGTGGCGCATTGTCCGATGCTAAGCACTTCGATTCAGTAGAGTCGGCTTGGCGCGCAATTGCTGCAGAAATATGCCAAGGAGATGTAGTAATTGTATTTGGCTCCTTTTACACTGTGGCAGAGTTTAAAAATATCGAACTGGGTGGTCGTGATTAATCATGGATACAAAGGATAAAGAGCAAGATAACAAGTCGTCGGGTCATTTTCAGAACCGTTTAGTGGGCGTCATAGTCTTCGTTGCATTAGGGGTCATTTTCCTCCCCGATGTTCTCGATGGCAAGAAAGTGCAACAAGAAGAACAATTTTCCGAGATCCCCCTGCGTCCTCAAGTTGCCGAGATGACCTTGCCCGATGAGGCGATACAAGCGGTTGACCTCAGTGACAAGGAGCAAGCGTTTCAGCCTGAAGAGCAGGTCGCTACATCCGATTCTGGAAAGTGGGAAGTGGTCGAGACAGAGCCAAAACCACAGCAGACGGTGACTACTAATGTGAAGCCACAGAGCAAGCCCAAGAGTAAACCTAAAGTTAAGCCAGCTGTGAAGCCGACGAATAAACCTGTTGTTGAGCCTGTTGTACCGACGAGTTCAGCCTATACATTACAACTAGGCAGTTTCAATAATGCCGCCAATGTTAAAGGCCTTATCAGCAAGCTTAGAGCCGGAGGTTTCAATGCCTATACCTTGCCGACTAATCCCGTCGATGGCAAGTTGACTAAGGTGTTTGTCGGGCCTGAATTCTCCAAATCTAAGCTGCAGTCGCTTCAACCTGGTATCGAGAAGTTGACCAAGCTTAAAGGACGAATTGTCGCTTATCGCCCAACGGCCTCTTAAGCGAAAACTGTGATTAGAGATCGAAACAATAAATTATCCCATTTGGGGGTGAGAATGTGCTCGGTCTCTGTTAAAATCCCGCCGTCTTAACCCTATGTCGGATTATCATTAAATGGTTTGGATCGATTACGCCATTCTCACTGTTATCGGAGTCTCGACTCTAATCAGCTTGCTTCGTGGTTTCGCTAAAGAAGCCATGTCTTTAGTTGTCTGGTTTGCAGCCTTCTTTGTCGCGAGTCAGTTTTATCAAGACCTCGCGGTTTACCTCACCCAAATGCAAGATGAAATGCTTCGTAATGGCGTCGCAGTTGCTATTCTATTTATAGCGACACTTATCATCGGGGCGTTAATTAATTATCTCATCGGTCAGTTGGTCGACAAAACTGGGTTATCCGGGACCGACAGAGTCCTGGGTTTGTGTTTCGGTGCCTTGAGAGGCGCCTTAATTGTCAGTGCGTTACTGTTTTTCCTGGATGCGTTTACGGGCGCACCCAATACGGATTGGTGGCAGAGCTCAACACTCGTGCCTGAATTTGGCGTTGTTATCCAGTGGTTTTTTGACTACATAGAAAATACGTCAAGCTTTGTACCCAAAATATAAAATGCATTAAAGCATTAGTAGGTTTAGCTTAAGTCGATTCTGACTTTTGCGACTAAAAATTATAATTATCAGAACATCTTACAATGAGGAATCTCACCCATGTGTGGTATCGTCGGAATAGTTGGCCGGTCATCGGTTAATCAGCCTATCTATGATGCACTAACCGTACTCCAGCATCGCGGACAAGATGCTGCTGGTATCGTGACTGTTGATGGTAGTGCGTTTAGATTACGTAAGGCCAATGGTCTGGTAAAAGACGTATTTGAAGTTAAACATATGCAACGCCTGCAAGGTAACATAGGTATCGGCCATGTCCGTTATCCAACCGCAGGCAGCTCGAGTGCATCTGAGGCTCAACCTTTCTACGTAAACTCGCCATTTGGTATTTCATTAGCCCATAACGGCAATTTGACCAATACTGTAGAGTTACATCAGCGTCTGATTAAACAGCGCCGTCACGTGAACACCACATCTGACTCTGAAGTCTTGTTAAACCTGCTGGCCGATGAGCTTCAGCAGTGCAAAAACGAGAACTTAAGCGCCGATGAAGTGTTCGATGCGGTGACTAATGTGCACGCATTGATCCGTGGTGCTTATGCCGTTGTTGCCTTGATAATTGGTCAAGGTATGGTTGCTTTTCGTGACCCATTCGGTATTCGTCCTCTGGTACTGGGTAAGCAAGAGACCGAGAACGGCGTCGAATATATGATTGCTTCCGAGAGTGTGGCACTCGATGCGGTTGGCTTCGAGCTGATGCGCGATATCGCGCCGGGCGAAGCCGTGTATATCTCCCAAGATGGTGAGCTATACACACGTCAGTGCGCTAAAGATCCCGTCTACGCGCCTTGTTTATTCGAATTCGTTTACTTCGCACGTCCCGACTCAACCATAGATAAAGTTTCTGTCTACGGTAGCCGGGTGAACATGGGCGCTAAATTAGGTGAAAAAATTAAGCGTGAATGGGAAGATCATGACATAGATGTGATTATTCCGATTCCGGAAACGTCATGTGACACTGCGTTAGAGATAGCGCGTCACTTGGATCTTCCATATCGCCAAGGTTTCGTTAAAAATCGCTACATCGGCCGTACTTTTATCATGCCTGGTCAACAAGAGCGTAAGAAGTCGGTACGTCGTAAACTCAATGCCATAGGTGTCGAGTTTAAGGGCAAGAATGTCTTATTGGTCGATGATTCTGTGGTTCGTGGCACGACTTCAGAGCAGATCATCCAGATGGCTCGTGAAGCCGGCGCTAACAAGGTGTATTTTGCCTCTGCAGCTCCTGAAATTCGCTTCCCTAACGTCTATGGTATCGATATGCCAACGGCGAGTGAGTTGATTGCTCATGGTCGTGATGTGGACGAGATCAGTAAGATGATTGGTGCCGATGGTATGATCTTCCAGGATCTTGAAGACTTGGCTGAAGCGGTTCGCATGGAGAACCCTGAGATTAAGCGTTTCGAGACCTCGGTATTCGATGGCAACTACATCACTAACGATGTGGATCAGGCTTATCTGGATCATATCACTCAGTTACGTAATGATGATGCTAAGGCTAATCGCAGCAAAGATATCGGTACTAATTTAGAGCTTCACAACGTTTGTCATCCATAAACACTCGCTTAATAGTGAGTGTCTTCTTAGCGAAGGCAAGTTAACGTTTAGAAAGCCGACATATCAACTTTGAGTGTCGGCTTTTTTATTGTTCAAACTTTGGGGAATGAAGATGGTACAGGAAAACACTTATCCAATCGGCGTCACGGGTCAGAAGTGGGGCGCAGCGGAAAAGGTACTCTGGTTAACCAAGCAGACGATTAAGCGTTCCTATCAAGCTGAGGTGGCCGCGAGAATTGCGCCACTTGCCGAGCACTTTCAAGTCGACCAGTATGGCGCCTTGTCTTATAACCCCAGCGAATACCCCTTGTTTGTGGTCAAGTCTACGCAGTGGAGTGAAGATAAACCGACTGTGTTAGTCACGGGCGGGGTTCACGGCTATGAAACCAGTGGCGTACAAGGGGCGATACGTTTCTTGGAAACCAAGGCTAAGGCGTATGAGGACAGGTTTAATATCTTAGTAGCCCCATGTGTTAGCCCCTGGGGATATGAAACCATCAACCGCTGGAATCCCAATGCGGTCGATCCTAATCGCTCATTCTATCGAGACAGTCCGGCCGAAGAGTCAGCGGCCTTGATGGCGTATATTGCAGATTTAGGAATTGATATCACAGTGCATATCGATCTACATGAAACTACAGATACTGATAACTCAGCGTTCAGACCGGCCTTAGCGGCCAGAGATGCGGTGGAACATACCAATTGGAATATCCCCGATGGTTTTTATCTGGTGGGCAATACTGAGCTTCCGGCCGAGGCATTTCAAACTGCAATTATCGAGTCGGTAGAAAAGGTTACCCACATAGCTCCAGCCGATGATGCAGGTAAGCTTATCGGTGTCGCCTTGTCTCAGTTTGGCGTAATTAACTATGCTACTAAGGCTCTGGGACTGTGCGTCGGCTTTAGTGACAGCATCTATGCCACCACGACAGAAGTGTACCCGGATAGCCCTAAGGTAGATGATGAGAACTGTGTGTTAGCGCAAGTTTCCGCAATCACAGGTGGATTGGATTACATCTTACCACTCTCTTAATTACCTATCTTAATCCCTTATGTAAAGTTAGCTGTAGCCACTTATTAGCGTTAACTCTCTTATTGTAGAGTTAACGCTTTATTTATCGTTTTCCAAGCTCAAGCTGTAATTTAAGCTAAATGAACACACCAGACGAGCATCCAGATGGCGAAGAGTACGCTAGCAGCACGTTTACTCACAGTATGTCCCATGCTCAATCCTATGAGTGTGCTGATACAGGTTAAGACTATTTGCATGGTCACCAATAACATCAATTCAAAGATTTTATTGTCAGTGATTAGAGGGGTGATCAACAGGGCGACAGCGGTCACCATGAGGAAATGATATAGAAGTAGCTTATCTAAGCCGCTGCCGGTTTCTGTGGTCGATGCAATCATGATGTACCTGCTTAAAAGATTAGCTAGTCGCTAAATAATAACCAAATGATAATCATTCTCAACTGAATTTACACAATAATAAGTGTTGCAGTGCTATTGTAGGGAATTATACCTGCAGTGATTGCAGCTAGTGTCTCTTTAGGCTAAAGTTACTGGTAATTTGTACAGTAGTTTGAGTTCCGCTTATGATTCTTTATATCGCAGAAAAACCTTCCCTCGGGCGAGCCATCGCCGATGTGCTGCCTAAACCCCACAAGAAGGGTGACGGTCATATAATGGCGGCGAACGGTGATTGTGTTTCCTGGTGTATCGGTCATCTGTTGGAGCAGGCTGAGCCCGATAGCTACGATGCCGCATACAAGTCGTGGAAGTTTGAGCATCTGCCCATCATTCCCGAAAAGTGGAAGATGAATCCTAAGCCCAAGACTCGCAGTCAATTGACCGTGCTTAGGGGCTTAGTAAAAAAAGCCTCACAACTGGTTAATGCCGGCGATCCTGACAGGGAGGGGCAGCTATTAGTCGACGAAGTGATCTCTCATTTTGGCGTTAAAGGCGATAAGCTTAACAAGACACAGCGTCTGCTGATCAGTGATCTCAACCCCCAAGCGGTGAGACGTGCATTGGGTCAGATGCGCAGTAATCGGGAATTCATTCCCCTGTCTACTTCTGCTTTAGCTCGTTCTCGTGCCGATTGGCTCTATGGTATGAACATGACCAGAGCCTACACACTACAAGGGCGTAAGGTGGGTTATCAGGGCGTGTTATCAGTAGGGCGAGTGCAGACCCCCTTGTTAGGTTTAGTGGTTCGCCGGGATGAAGAGATAGCTAACTTTGTTTCTAAGTCTTTCTATGAAGTTCTGGCCAAGCTGACTACAGAGAAAAATGAGGCGTTTACAGCCAAATGGCAACCCAGTGAAGCCTGCCAACCTTATATGGATGAAGAAGGGAGAGTCTTGTCTAAAGGGCTGGCACAGAATGTCGCCGGTCGTATCAGTGATAAACCGGCACAAGTTACTCAAGTTACTGCTAAAGATAAGCAGCAAAATGCGCCTCTACCTTATAGTCTATCTTCGCTGCAGATTGATGCAGCCAAGCGATATGGTATGAGCGCCAAAGAGGTGCTCGACACCTGTCAGACGCTTTATGAGCGACACAAGTTGATCACTTATCCCAGATCTGACAGTCGTTACTTGCCGGCGGAGCAGTTTGCCCAAGCCCCTCAAGTCATAGATGCGGTGCTATCAGGGGCGGGTGAGTTAGTCGAAAAAAGTGATAAGCCAGATCCTAAGATAAAATCTAAGGCCTGGAACGACAGTAAGGTCGATGCTCACCATGCCATCATACCCACAGAAAAACGAGCCAACCTCTCGAGTCTTAGCGCTCGGGAGAGGCAAATCTACCTGCAAGTGGCTCGTCAATATCTCGCCCAGTTCTATCCGCCTTACCTCTATAGCGAAACTGAAGTTCATGTGTTGATCGAAGGCGGTCACTTCAAGACTAAGGCAAAGCAGGAAAGGGCGCAGGGTTGGAAGCAGCTATTTGCGCGAAATAATGCTGGTAACGCAAATAGCGCTAGCGCTGGCAAGGAAGACGATGATGAGTCACAGCAGAAGTTGCCAGCCCTGAAGAAGGGTCAGTCTTTGCATTCCGGGGCTGGTGTGCTTATCGAGAAACAGACCCAGCCACCGAAACATTTTACCGACGCCACCTTGCTTGGTGCGATGACGGGGATTAATCGCTATGTGACGGATCCTGAGGTCCGAAAAATATTGAAAGACACTGATGGGCTGGGCACCGAAGCGACCCGAGCCGGCATCATAGAATTATTGTTTAAGCGCACCTTCCTCAGCAGACAAGGCAAAACCATTATTGCTACCGAAGTCGGCAGGGGGCTGATTAACAGTCTACCTCTGAGTGCTACCACGCCGGATATGACTGCACTGTGGGAGAGTAATCTCGATGCCATCAGTCGTAAGGAAGCTAAGTATCAAAGTTTTATGACGCCACTCATCGACTCTCTAAGCAACTTGATCACTCAAGCCGGTTCACAACTGCCGACAGCCTTACAAGGGGTCAAAGCGCCGAAGAGCTCTTTTAAGAAGCGTCGTTACACTAAGAAAAAAGCCAAGAGTTAATCATAGGTCTGATTGGGATTAGATGACCATGAGCCGGGGATGGCTTGTTGAGGGAATTCACACCGATAGAAAAGGGAGAGAATGATTCTCTCCCTTTGGTTATGGCTTGTTATACCAATTGGTATTAATCAATTACAAAATGAAGGTGGATACCTGAGAGCTGAGATCGTTGGCACGATCTTTCAGTTTCTTGGCTTGTGATAAGTCAGCCATCGCCGCCACGGTTATTTCATCGGTGACATCTTTAATTGCGACGGTATTTTGGGTGATTTCACCCGTCACTTGAGTCTGCTCTTCGGCCGCTGTCGCAATTTGTCCCGCCATCTCTGAAATTGCATTGACCGCTTGAGTTATCTCCTCAAGGGCATTGGCCGCCTCATTGACATCTGACACACTGTTACTGGCTAATTCTTGACTACTCTCCATCAAGTTAACGGCCTTCTCTGTTGTGTGTCGTAACGTCTCAATCGTGGTGTTGATCTCTTGGGTTGAATCTTGCGTTCGACGAGACAAGACCCGTACTTCATCTGCGACAACCGCAAAGCCACGACCTTGTTCGCCCGCACGGGCCGCCTCGATAGCGGCATTGAGTGCGAGTAAGTTAGTTTGCTCAGCAATGCCCTGAATTGTCGTGAGAATACTCGAGATAGATTGAGCATGACGGCTCAGATCGCCGATGACATCTGTAGCTTGCTCGACTTCGTTGGCTAAAGAGTTGATGGTGGTGCGAGTCTTATCTACCAGGGCTTTACCATCTTCGCTGCTGGCTGCCGATTGTTGTGCAGCGGTCGCGGTATTTTCAGCATTGGCGGCAATTTCATTAGTCGCACTGGCCATCTCTGTAACGGCTGTGGCCACCATATCCACCTCTTGTTGTTGACGTTGCAGCTCGGTAACAGCCGTTTGGTTGGTGGCTAAACTTTGCTCAGCATCGGCATCGAGTTCGCTGGCTAATTGGCGGATATGACTGATAAGCAGATGTTGACTGCCGACAAAACGGTTAAAGCTATCGGCAAGAACACCGACCTCATCTTGGGTATCGACTTCGATGCGCTGAGTTAAGTCGCCATTACCGTCGGCTATTTTGGCCAGTGCCACAGAGACTCGGTTTAAGGGTCCCAGTAACACGCTAAGTAACCATGAGATTGCTATCACACTCAAAAATAACATTAAGGCTGATAAGCCAAGTTGAGTGAGCAAGAGAGCTGATAGCGGGGCTTCTAAAGTTGCTTTATCCAGTATGAAAATCAATTCCCAATCCGTGTTTGGAATTTCTTCGCCCCAAACCAGCTTCTCTTTACCTTCGCTCTCAAAATATACCGGTAGCAGTGTGTCTGTTTTGCGGCTTAAGTCCGGCAAACCACGGCTGAGTTCACTGTCAATATCACCTATGGGTCGCATCGTTTTGCTCTGGTCTTTGTATGCGATCACCGTGCCGTCTTTATGCATCATGATGGCGTAACCATTCGCCGGTAATTTCATTCTGTTAATACTATCGACCAAACTGTCGATAGATAAGTCACCACCCACAACACCTTGTGAGGTGGGTTGAGCCATGGTAACAACCAGAATGTTATAGGCAACATCGACATAAGGTTTCGTCAAGATAGGACCGCGTTCGCGCATGGCCTGTTGGTACCAAGGTCGGCTGCGGGGATCATAGCCGGTACGGTCGATGCTGGGATCTGAGTCCTGCATCTGCCCAGTTTTAGTGCCAAAATAGGTTAATTGAAAACCTCCGGAATCTTGTGCTTGTTGTAGAGCATTAAGAGGATCGCCTTCTAACTTGGTTGCGACGGCGGCTATGGCACTTTGGCGATCCGATAACCACTCCTGGATCCGTTGGGCTTGTTGATCACCCAAGCGTTGAACTTGCTCAATGCTGCCTCGCATCAAAAGAGATTTTTGGCTGGAATAGCTTTGCCAGGAAAGCAAACCTATGACGAGTGAAAGTGCTATTACGACGGAAATAAGTATCTTTTTCTTGAGCGAGTATGAGTTCATTTGAGATCTAATTATGCAAAGTAATGAAAATAGTGGAGATGCTGAGTGATTAGATAATATTTGATAAGCCTGAATTTCAGGTTAATCTCTTATCTAAAAATTAGCTGATCACCCCATAGTGAATTAAATAAACAAGGCGACCGTTCGGTTTTACATCTAAAGGTGTTAATTTTCGCATATTATGAGCAAATATGCCTTTAAGATAAAGCGCTTAGTTAAGTATTAGTTACAAGTTTACATATGGGGGCATTTGGAATGTCTATTATGAAACCTATCATGATTGTTGAACCTAAGCTTGAATGGTCAAATGAGTTTGATGCAATTGCACAACGGATCCGCGTCTTTGTCGGTGCTGAGGTGCAAAGAATGGATCACATAGGCTCTACCCTGTAGGCTCCCCTCGTAATTCATTCCCCCAACACCCACGAGTACTGAATATTTCGGATAACATTTTCGCGGCGTTAATAAGTTCACTTCGCGAGACTTGATAGTAAACTCGCCGCCTAAGTAGCTCTTTTGCCCATCCTTGCAGCAGAACGAGTTCGGCTGTGGCGTAAACTAAATCCATAGGCGGGATTTTTTAAGTCTCTGAACGTTTTTCCATTTGCATCCGCTTTCGATAAATGTTGACCAGTTTTTTAGGGGCACAGTTTTCATTGTTAAGTTAGTCACTAACGCCAGAGGTTCCTTAGCTGTTCTTCCATAAGCCTATTGGAGTGTATGGTGACAATCAGTCGTCGTACTTCTCTGACCAGTACTGCGCTCCTTAAATATAAGGGTGAGTGGCTTTTTTACGGATAACTCCAGGTAAACAGCTTCAATATTAAAGAGATGATTAATGAAGGCGGATCTCTCCCGCCCCAGGGTTTTACGTTAATCATTACGTAACCATAAATTATTTATCATCCGCAATAATTCGAATACCTGAAGCCTTGACCAGGCTCGTTTTTGTAATTTTAATTCACCGGTAGTGACAGTGAGCTTCTTTATCGGCGCATGATCAGGTTTGATACCATTATTGAAATATTTAACTTGCCGCTGTTCGACATCCGCTCGTAATCGCTGAGTTCGAAACCTTCATCGAGCCCTTTTTTAAAACATGGTAGGTATGTGGCCCTGACCTATCCAAGTGATGGTCTGCTTATCCACTTCAATCTTATATTTCGCAGGACTAAGTTTATGTTTCTTTTGAGGCCTGCGATTCCGTCAGTGCCACTGAATTTAAGTGCCACTGATGAGTGTCCATTGGCTTTATATTAACGGTTAGAGCTAGACGTTAAAAATCTAGCATTAACTAAACAATAGCAACGGACAGCCTGAAAGTTAGCTGAATCTATGTTTTTCAACAGAGTCATGGGGCATCATCAATGTAAGGATAATGTCCACCTGTAGGTTTAGGCTTATCTCTCAATACAGCCGATAGAGTGTCACCTTTGGGCCCAGGAACGATTCCTTTATCATTTAAATATTTGATTGGGTAAGCCAGCTGTTGAGCTTTATCTTCAAGATTATTAATATTCACTAATGCAACTCTCTCTCTTACCTTAACTTCTTGGAGCCTAGTCATACGAGAATCATTACTAGGCATAGACAGCACTGCAGCACGAGCTTTCATTGCTTTATTCTTGACAAACAGGCGAGCGGAAGGTAGCTGCTCTAAGATATTGCGTGCAACGGCATCTTTTTTGTAAATGCGTGCTGTTGCATTATCTATATTTTCAATGACAAAGTTTCTGGAGGCTACGGCTCTTACTGCATCAGTGGGGGCCATCGGAAAACTATGGGATGTGCCTCCTGCAAAAGTTAGATCCCTAGCCATGTCTTTTGAAGAAGAAATAATACTAGAGCCTTTTTTAATTTGGAATGATAAATCTGCTTTAAGTGTCTTTTTAATCATCAAATTACCTAGCCCCCCTGATAGGGACCCCGGTGTACCAGCGATGATGCTATGCACCCCGGGTATGCCTGGAACAATCCCCATAGCATAATTAACCCCAGAAACAGATATTTCTCTTGTGATATTTAAGGCTGTGTACCCTGATATTTTTTTTGCTGAAAAGCTCAGTAATCGAAGCTGATTCGCGGTCTCTTTTGCAATCAAATCAAGTTCACGTATATTCCACAAATACGTAAAAAAGCCTTTTACTTTACGGGGTGGGACTAATTGAGAAGTGGTTGAGGGAGCGGTTAAGAGATGACCATCACCGTCTCCAATAATAGACAACTCAACAGTCCGTGGCTCCATTTCAATTTTATGACGCCATGCAATATATTCTTTGTTGTTGCCATGGTGCCAATTTATACCCTCATTAGAAGACACTTCAAACGTCCCTTTGCGTGTCCTTGCCAGACTATCCGCTCCGTCTGCTGAAATTTTGACTGGTGTTGTTAGATCACCAATAATACGCCCAAGCCCTTTGCCAGCCAAATAGGCCCCTCCTTCAAAAGCCGCCTCAATGGCAACTGCAATCCCAGCATTTTTTAAGTGATTATCACGTTCATCTTGGGTATCACTAATCGCGGCTCTCCCCAGATGTGGAGCTGCAACTAACGCAGAGCCATATACAAACCCCGCAAATGGACTCATAGCTAAAGTAGGTACGAGTAAAAAGATGCTTGTAGCCTCGAGTACTTCAAAGAATTTTAGCGCATTGGCTTCTGAATGAGACCTGATTAATATATCCATATTTTTGGCATATTGGTCTATTATGCCTTCAAACAAATACGAGTAATCGCCGGCTCCCATTGATAGGGTGCTGGCCATGTCATCGTAGTTAGCATCAGAGTCTAACGGGAAATGCATCGAGACCCAATCACGTAGTTGACCCTCTTTTTTAGTGGTATCGATGAAATCATTTATTGAGGGAAATGAATAGGCTTGGTTGGTCGCTAAGGACACCACTTTGATAGGACTATGCTCAGGACTCAGGCCGACGGAGTACGTACTGGCAAGTCTCTGTCCCCCTTTTGAATCAGGGAATATCAATAGCATAGGCGCATTTTGGATGCTGTAGTGCTGATTTTTGTTCAGTCCATGTAATTCAATGACAGAGCTAGCATAAGAATAGAATTTTTGTTTAAATTGCCCATTATTTTTTATTTCTGTAAGCTGAGTAATGTAGCTATTCTGCATATCCACATTTTTAAGCTCTTGAAATAGCTCAGACGAAATATTAGAAGAAAGAACTTTTGAGTCACGCTCTCGGTAACCAAGATTCAACGCTCGCCATTCACGCTCTTTACCCATAAGGATATCCGCGATTGTAAATGTTTTTTCTTGTGTAGGTGAAAGTATACTTATTCCTGCTTGGAGATTCATATCATCAACCTTAGCGCGATATTCAACCAATACCTCATCGAATAAGTTATGCCCTGAGGCTAAGTCATTTAAGGTGTTTTGAAAGGCCTTTCTAGGTGATGGGATATTGGTTGATAAGCTACTTTTTTGACTTTCTAATTTTCGCCATTTATCCATGAACTTGGGGAATTCGGCAATATTGACTTTCTCCTCTTCCAAAAATACTTGAAGTGGTGGTTTAATCTCTTTTGGCCATAAAACATTCACATTTTTGCGGGTTGTAATAGAATGTTGAGTTGCAATGCTACCAAGGTAATCATTAACACTTATGATATTGCGCTCGGTTCTACCTTTATCAATATAGGTGTAAATGAGGTACGAATTAAAGAAACTGTTGATATCCAGCCCTTTGAAAAGGTAGGCATCAATGCCATTGTTAGCCGTTGCGATATTGTGGATTCTTGCCCTTGTATATGCTGAGAGGTAATTATTTTCAGGCTCTCGAGGTGAGCTCTGCAATAGAGTGGAAAGATGCCTTAATTCAGCTTCAACCTCCTCAATTCGCTCTTTAGAGGAAATTGCTAGCCGCTCATATCTAGCTTCATACACGTCTTGATAGCTAGATTTTGGATGGAAATAGAGTGGTGTTGCCTCTCCAAGCTTAGACACTCCTAACTTAAATTCTCTTTGTATGTCATATATCATGCTTTGATGGTTTTTATACTTGTTCAACAGAGATACGAAGCTTTCTTTAGATAGAAAATAAAACAGTGTCTGGAAGGTCGCTGCAATTGTTATGTTTCCATCATATATCTCCAATATGTCATCATAACGAGCGTTAATCCCCACATCAGTCAATGTTTTTTCTATTGTGGCTCTTTGCTTAATGTCTATAGCATCTTCATACTTTTGTACAAGCCTAACTAATGTGTTTTTATCGAAAGAAGCTCCTGTCGTCTCATACAAATAACCACGTTGAAATGATAAACGTAAAGATATAGAAGAAATGATTTCCTGAAAGGTCGTTACAACAATGTTTGATCTTTCGTCAAACATCAACAAATTCATACCATAACTATCGGTGAACTGCGGAAAATCATTCAAGGTTTTCTCAAGAACTTTCTTATCGATACCAAAATTATTTTTATATTTGTTTAACCACGTTTTTAAGGCTTCCTTTTGTTTTGAGGGCAACTCCTCGCTGGTGGCTAGTGCGTTTAAGGCAACAATAGTATCTTTAGAAGAGGAGGTTTTTGAATGTTCTTTTATTATGGCTCTTAACCAGAGATAATCTTCGTGTTTTTGTTCCTCTTTATACTTTGTATACTTTTTTACAAGCGAAAGAAGAAGTTTTTTATCAAATTGCTCTCCCTTTTCGTACAAATAACCACGTTGAAATGATGAACGTAAAGACTCAGAAGAAATCAATTCCTGAAAAGTAGTTATAACGCCTGATTTGTGGTCAAACACCAATAGGTTCATATCATAACTACCAACAAGCTCAGGAAAATCATTCAACATTTGTTCTAATATTTTCTTGTCGACACCAAAATCATTTTTATATTCATTTAACCACGTTTTTAAGGTTTCCTTTTGCCTTGAGGATAACTTATCGCTGGTAGCGAGCACGTCTAAATCAGGAATTAAATCACTGAAAAAATGAGACCCGGTTACATTTTCTCCTAATGTTTTCCTTAACCAGATATTATTTATGGAATCTTCATTATTTCCCGCAAGGGAGTAAATCGTTTTTTTATTCATTATTTTCCTATAAGGGGCTTTGTGCCTATTTAATTGAAAAGTTATAGGTAATACAAGATGGTTGATATTTATTGAGCGATTCAATGTACTGCTATTTATTTTAATTGAATCTATAGTGGTATATTTTTGTTTATCCTCCTTATTTATTTCGATATGGTGAGCCTAGAATAGGCAATGAAATTTACAATGTGGCTGTGATTTTATCCCCATCCTTTGATTGATAGAACCAAGTTACGTGGCTCTATCGCATTTTCATAAAAGAAAAGGCTCGCAGTTCCCTTCAGCTATAGTTAATCAGCTAAAAAATAGAATTTAACACCTATTATCCATTCACTTTTACAGCTCAATCTTGCTTTGGGATTCCAATTCGATCTTAATCTATGTTCTGTTTTTTAGTAATAGCGTTGAACTCTGAGGGGAATTATACGGTGATCAACATTAATTCCATGTTCTTCGAGTTCTTGAACGCTAACCCCATATTTATAATGCCAACGTGCTGACTAAATAATAACGCCGTAGAGGAGTTGTCGATATTTAAATCATGTCATTATAGCGTTGAGTAAAGTAAAATTAAAACTTAACTAAGTCAATATTATTTTCAATAGGGCTGGGCATGTGAATGTTTATTTTACTTGAAATGAATTTAATTGTTATTTGCTTGTTAAGGTTGTTGGGCGAAGCCGCTGTGCGGCAGAAGCGATAAACACCATTTTTACTCTCCCATCCTAAATACTACCTGGAGGTGACAAAAGTGGGTCGTAAATCTAGGAGTATTGTCATGAACACATCCGAACATAACTAATAGTACGAAGCGATTTGGTGAATATATTTTAGACTTAAACAAAAATCCACTAAATTGTTTATCAGTCTTCCTAAATCGAATGAACTTTTTTCCGTTAGCGTGATCTGATCTCCCAAGATTATTATGGGTATATTTATTCTGACGTTGCCATTGAAACTACATTAGGTGAATGGAAAACTCGTAAACATGGTAAGGGAAAACGTCGTACCTGGTGAAAGTTACACCTAGCTGTCGATAGTAATACACATGTAATGCGCAGGTTAAGAGAAGCTTTATCTAGGTGGTTTTCTCTTTAGCTGTATTTGTATTCGTATTTTGGTTTATATGTCTGGAATTAGAATTAGATAATGGTTAAACATTTTTTCAATTGCTTTTGTATGGTTTGAAAACGGGCGGGGAGTTGACGATTTCGTTTCTGTACCAGATAAAGCTGCTCAGTGACGGCCAGTTTGGGCTTATGAATAGTTACCCGATCTTTATGAGAGAAGCTATCCAATGCACTCTTTGGTAATACGGTAAAGCCTATGCCTTGGGATATGGGCAGCAAGATCTGACTGAGTTGATTGACATAACTGGCGGTGTCGAGTGTATCAATATTGAGCTGAGCAAGCTCAGGTTCGCCGCAGAGATCAAAATACAGAGACAGATAGTGGTCTGCGTCAGGGTGTTTTACCAGTCCACAGCGTTTGAGCACGTCAGCTGTGATGGGCACGCCTTGATACTGTTTAGGCAAAATCAGACATAGGGGCTCACAGCCTAAGGGTTCTGAGCTAAATAGACTGGGACTAGGTAGATGGGTCGCCACTCCTATATCGATTGATCCATTTTGAATATCATCGAGTATCTTATAATTGGGCGCGGCTTCAAGGTAAATGGTTAGCCTAGGGTGTTGTGTCTGCAACTTAAGTAATTCAGGGTAAATGAGCAAGGCTAATGCTCCCGAACAAGAGAGCCTGCATAAACCTGAATAGGGATCATCAAGACTTAGGTTTTCCAGTAGCTCAGTTTCATTACTCGCTAGCTGCAATGCAAAATCATAGACCTGTCGACCTTGCTCGGTGATCTCAAAACTTTTGTTTTCACGCTTTATCAGGGAATGACCACAGGCCTGCTCTAATTTCTTAATTTGCTGACTGACTCCTGACTGTGTCATATAAAGCTTGTCGGCGGTTTGAGTGAAGTGTCCAACCTCGATCAGGGTCTTAAAGGTGTGTAGCCAGGTAGGGTTTAGCATCAGCCAACTCAATATGATTATGTAATAACGAAAAATTATTATAATGAGAAATATTGATAATTTCTAATTATTGTTTAGCTTGAGTATATTTACCTCATCGAAAGCAAGTTCCTTTCAACATTGATTAACGAGGTCACTATGTCTACTCATAATGTCACTAACACTAGTGTAAGTAATACTCATGTAAGTAACGACAATACAGCCCCTGCACTTCAGCAGGCCATGCCTTACCCAAGAACGTTTTCCCATATCGGTATCTCAGTCCTGGATTTAGACGCAGCTGTGAAGTTTTATACAGAGGTGTTAGGTTGGTATGTGCTCATGGAGCCATCGGAAGTTATCGAAGATACCAGTGCCATAGGTGAGATGTGCACCGATGTCTTTGGCGCGGGTTGGGAGCGTTTTCGTATTGCCCATCTGTCGACTGGCGACCGTATTGGAGTCGAGTTGTTTGAGTTTAAGAATCAAGAAAATCCAGAAGATAACTTCGAATATTGGAAGACGGGCATCTTTCACTTCTGTGTTCAGGATCCGAATGTCGAAGAGTTAGCCGAGAAGATCGTTGCCGCAGGCGGTAAGAAACGCATGAAGGCGCCACGCTACTATTACCCTGGAGAGAAGCCTTATCGTATGATCTACATGGAAGACCCATTCGGTAATATCCTGGAGATCTATAGCCATAGCTACGAGCTACACTATGCCAGCGGTGCATATAGCGGCTAACCTATAGTGGCTTAGATAGAGATGCCATGGACCCGATAATATCTTATCGGGTTATTGCATCTCTCGGTATTGATTACTGACTGAGTCGTAGGTAAAGCCCGCATCAGTTAGTTTCTTCTCTAGTTGCTCTCCGGGGATATCCAGATCATAAAACAATGCCTGCTTATCTTCACAGGTGAGACGCAAGTGCTCATTGACTATGCCGATCAAGATATCACAGCTCAAATCTGCTAAATGGTAATCCATCATTTTTCCTCCCGTTTGTGTCCTTTTACTCTTTAGGTTTAGCCTAGTTAAGCTTGGCTTGCCATTCATCGTTCATCGTTCATCGTTCAATGTTCAATGGCCACATAGGACTTTGAGACCTTATGGATCATGTGTTTGTTGTAGGGCTGAAATTCGTATTTCTTGTTTTGTCTACCTGTCCTAAAGTGAAGTTACCTTGATCTGGGTTTTAGTCTATATTCGACTTGTATCAAAGTGCTACTGGTTACTTTGGTATGTTCCAAAATTTGCCTGTTGGTCTCTCTGTTCCGGTAGGTAGATATGCTTCTCAGTCATCACTGGTCCTTTTGGCTGGGAAGCACCCTTTACATCGCTGAAAATATTATTGTGTTAGCCGTTCTGAATCTGTATCCCTTCTTTTACTTTACTGTTCTTTTGCTCAAACCTGTTATGCCGAGACTGCGCTCCTTGAGGGTGCCGAACTGTCTCCCAATACCTTTCACTGCCATATCCTAAAATATATAAGCCTCTTTCTTAGACTAGGTTCTAGCTTGCCAGTGAATCTATGCCGTTATGTAAAGCCTATGTGGGAATCTTTTCCATATTAGTGATTGATAAATAATTGAATCATATGGTTTGCATGTGTAATCTGGGTATAAATCAAACAAGAAATTACTGGGGATTCAATGTTATTTGACGATGCCTTGACAAGGATTGCGGCGATTCATCAGCAGCATGCTATTAAGTGTTTCCTCGCTATCGAGGCATTGAAAAAAAGGTTCGATTGGACAAGTGAAGAATGGGTTCAAATCGACAATTTAGTCTATCTTGATGAGCCTGAATTTGATTGTGCGATATTGAACTCGAATGTCATTCCTTTTGATACTAAAACTCAACGGCGTCATTGGATTTTATCTCACGGTATATATCCACATTCCTATTTTACTATGCAGGAGTGGTTTCAGAGTGCTCAAACTGCAGAGGTTTTTGATTATTATCTAGAGCAGTGCCTGGAGAGTAACCAATATCTTGGCCACAACATCACTATCTTATTTGCCTTTAAAGAGTCGTGGGAGCTGGTTGAAAGTGAGAAGCAACGATTGAGATTTATTGAGAGGTTCTGTGAGTTTGTTACATCGACCTTCTACGGCAACAACTTCATCGCCTATTCTGTCGAGCAAAGCTTTGTCCCGGATGATACTCCAGATAAATATAAGATATTAAAAGACTGTCTCAGCAATCCTGGCTTTTGGGGGCATCATCTTATTTCGCTCACCTGGGTTTTGAAAAAGCAGTATGAGTTATCAGGCGATCAGTTTAATCAGTTAATCTCTAATATACAGCTGCAGTGCCATTGGCGATATGAAGACGAGACGGATAGGCCGAGTATCGATACTCGCTTTGTAGGAACGGTGTCTAGTGACGTACTGGAAGCATACTGTAGAAAATTATTACTGAACAGTGTGAGCAACTTGCATCAAATTACCTTGTCGGAATCTATCGTGTTTCTATTCTCACAAGAGTGGATTAAAGAGGAAGAGAGGGCAAGATTAATTGATGTGTTGGCGTTTTTCTCCAAGTCTTAATCGGTCAAAGATAGATACATAGCTTTGCAGTGCGTCTTTTGTAGATAACTGAGTGATTGAAAGGAAAAGTGGGATTTATGGCGGGCGTAGTAAGTCGTCTGCTTATAAGGATTTGGTGTGGACCGTGGCAACATCCTCAGATACTTCATAGAGCATTGAGGGGCAGGCCAAACTCTCTCTAGATACTATTCAGGCTAACTTATTAGAATTAGACTCTGATAAGACACGTATCGTTTCGGCTCAAGTTTATATTATAAATATGGCAGATAAACCTTGAAGGAGATGTGCTGATTGAAGTGACGGTTACCGCAGTCAGGTGTACATAAATTAAACATAATAAATGTCAGTATAAATGGCTATTTAAACTTTTGTTTTAACTGTTATTTTAACTATTATTTTAACTATTATTTTAACGCTGATGAGGTCATTAATGAGTTTTGAGTTTATTCTTGCCACACTAGACGATAGAGCATATCTATTAAATTTGCGTAAATTGACTATGGTTGAGCATCTCGAGAACTCTGGGCAGTTTTTGTCTGATGCAGAGCATGAGATACGCTTAGATGATGCCTATGCCTGTTCACATTTAATCATTTTCAAAGGAAAAATCATTGGCACGTTAAAGTATCAAGAGGATGACTGCAGAGTTGAGATCATGCAGATTCAAATTCACCCTGATTTTCAAGGTCAAGGGTTAGGTAAGAAAGTGATGCAGCAAGTGCTAGTTAAGGCTCGAAATAAGACGGTTGAGCTTACCGTGTTAAAAGATAATCCGGCACTTAAATTATATCAAAGGCTTGGCTTTACCATTACCGGCGAAGATGAGTATGAGTACCATATGCAAGCGACTAAAAAGTAACAGCGAGCATAATCAATGAGAGCTAGCAGTACAAAAGGAGTTGGACATTGTTTGAAATGATAGCGGTGTATTCAGGTTTAATCGCCACGGTTTGGATTTTTGTTGGGGTGTTGATCGCGGCAAGGTGTTATCCAAATTACTCCCATTCAAAACAGTTTTGTAGTGAGTTAGGGGCCTGTGGTAGCCCAACCCAGAAGCTGTCACCTTTAATTAATAATTATCCATTGGGTTTCCTGTTTTGCTTCTTTGGTTGGTACCTAGTCCAGTTAGATGATGTTTCTATTTTGATTAATCTCTCGGGTTGGCTAGTTATCGCTCATGGCATAGGCACTTGGGTCGCGGGTTACTTTCCGATGGACGCCGATCCCTACACTAAAGAACCGACATTTAATTGTAAAGTCCACTCATGGGCTGGGTTTATTATGTTGCTATCACTGTTGATTGCACCGATTCTGGTGGCTATCAGCCCAACAAGTGCACTTATCTCAACAGGATTTCGGGTGTTTTCTATCGTTTCAATGTTGGTGGCCACCTATTACCTTGTTGCGTTAGCTAAAGCGTTTAAAAATCGAGAAAACGCCGGGGGATATCAACGTGTTTCTTATGGCGCGCAGCTGGTATGGTTGAGTGTTTTCTCTGTAGTGCTGGCTTAAAAACAAGCTGCTAGTTGAAAGCGTTATACTGCTCGTTACGCAAATACGCCTAGTAATTGTTGGTTATTTATCCGATGAGTTTATTGCTCATTTAAGAGTGTTTACGAAAATAGACATATGTTTTAAAGAGGTCACATGCTAGAAAATATAAACCGCTTTTTCCCTATCTTTGCACTACTCGGTGCTACAACGGCTTACTTTATGCCCCAGTGGTTTACCGAGCTTAAATTCTTAATTGTGCCTCTGCTGATCATTATCATGCTTTCTATGGGGTTAACCCTTAGCTTAGATGACTTTTCTAGGGCGCTTAAGCAGAAGCGTGCCGTGTTGATGGGGCTAATTCTGCAATTTAGTATCATGCCCACCAGTGCACTGCTTATTAGTTTAGCCTTAGGCTTAGATCGTGACATGGTCATAGGTATGGTGCTGGTGGGTAGCGTGGCTGGTGGCACGGCTTCAAACGTGGTCTGTTATCTGGCAAAAGGCGATGTGGCATTGTCGATCACCATGACCGCACTTTCCACCTTGGCAGGTGTGTTACTCACCCCATTGATTATTAATCTGCTCTTGGGGCAGATGATAGATATTCCACTGTCGGCAATGCTGATAAGCTTGGTCAAAATTGTACTTATGCCAGTGGCTGTTGGTGTGCTAATTAACCACTTTTTCCGCTCTCAGATCGGTAAAATTACGCCAGTACTGCCTCTGGTGTCGATACTGGCCATTGTGATGGCAATCACCATTATAGTGGCATTGAATGCGGGTCAGTTCGATAAGATAGGCCCAATCATATTGGTGGCCGTGGTGTTACATAATGGCCTAGGTTTAGTACTGGGTTATACCTGTTGCCGCTTATTAGGATTCAATCATAAGATCTGCAAGACCATCTCTATCGAGGTCGGCCTGCAAAACTCCGGTCTGGCCACCGCGCTATGCATCAAATTCTTCAGCCCTGCATCGGCGCTACCTGCTGCGATATTCTCTATTTGGCATAACTTGTCTGGTGCTTTGTTAGCAGGATATTGGTCGAGGGAAAAGCAGAAAAGCCTTAAACAGGGTTATGTGGCAGATAAGTAGTGTCCAGAGCAGCATTTACAGAACCAGATTAGCGCTTAGTGTAAGACTCTAGTCGATTGAGGACATAATAAAACGGACAGGGCCAAGGCCGTGTCCGTTTTTTGTTCGAGTCTGGTTTAGTTGAATAGCCAGTACTGAACAGGATCTGCAGGGCATTCGAATGGACCACATTCTGCGAAGGTACTCAATACATTCATCAGAGTGACTAAAAGCACTGCGCCAACAGCAAGCTTACTCAGTAGAGGCATTTTAGACAGACTTTGATGTTTTACCTCTTGATACTGAGAGGAAAACGACAGCATGACACCAGTGCCTAATATGATCACCGAGAACGTGATAAAGGCCCAGGTATAAAAATGATATGAGAGGAATGGATCGCCATAGAAGGGCGTCCCTGGGATGACGTGCAGTGCCACTTGTCTAAGGGCTACAGCAGCGCCAAATAGTGCACCGAATAACATGATGCCGTAGTGTGAGGTTCTCGGACCATAAATGACGTTACAGAGCAGGCCAAACATGACGGCAACAAAACCAACCCTTTGCAGCAAGCACAAGGGGCAGGGGAGTTCTCCGGCAGCAAATTGAGAGTAAAAAGCGAATGCCAGTACTAAAGATATGGCTATGGCGCCAAGCGCATTGAGTTGTCGCGAAAATGATTCAGTCATCTTAAGCCTCCTATAGTAAAATTGAGAGTGTGTCAGTTGCATGGTGTGAGAACCAGTACAGGCTCACCATAAGAGAGACACCAAAGCCATAGAATGCCAAGTTGCGTTTGCCCTGTACCGCTAAAATCATAGCGATAAAGAACAAACAGAATATCAATGCCATCATAATTATTCCCCTAAATTATAATTGGTTACGTGGATATGCTTTTAGAATATATCTTATGTTTATTTACTTAAGCAAGGAGTAAATTAGTCAGAATAATTGGCTCAACATTACTATAAATACACATTTTCAAAAGGAAGTAAGTCTTGAAACACTTGTTGATTATATGTATCAGTAAATGGTGATGATAATCAACATGATAATTGGTTTACTGCTCATAGGTGTTAATTTTTATTGTCATGGATACGATTTAAAAATTTTGAGTGGGGCAATGTAAATTATTCAATAATCTTAAGCTTCCAAGTAACCTAGGCTTGAGTTAGCCAGCATTACATAAACGATGGTATAAGGTATTCTCACATTTTTATTAAGGAATGAATCAATGACACAGGATCACGACCATAACGCAGCGGGACACTCACATGGCTCGGGGAATCAAAGGGCGGTTGGTATCGCAGCGATTCTAACCGGCGGCTTTATGATTGCCGAAGTTATTGGTGGCATTGTGTCAGGATCGCTAGCCTTGATAGCCGATGCGGGTCATATGCTGACGGATTTTGTTGCATTGAGCTTAGCCTGGTTCGCTTTTCATCTCGCTAAACGTCCAGCGTCCTGGCAAGCCACTTATGGTTTCGATCGTTTTTCGGTATTGGCCGCCCTTGTCAATGGCCTGTCTCTTTTCCTGATTGCGGCATGGATCTGTTTTGAAGCCATTAAGCGGCTTAATGAGCCCGTGGAAGTCCTTGGCGGAACTATGCTTTTGATTGCCGTCGGTGGTCTGATTGTTAATATTCTCGCTTTTTGGATCTTGACCCGAGGTGAGAAGGACAACCTGAATATCAAGGCGGCACTCTTACATGTTGCAGGAGATTTACTTGGGTCTGTCGGCGCTATCATTGCGTCCTTAGTCATTATCTATACTGGCTGGACGCCTATAGATCCTATTCTCTCAGTGTTTGTTGCGATCATCATTCTACGTTCAGCCTGGCACGTAGTGCGTGAGAGCGGACATATTCTGCTGGAAGGGGCACCACGGGGTTTCGATCGACGTAAGCTTATTCAGGACTTGGAAGCTGAGCTGTCAGATGTGATTAAGGTGCAACATGTCCATGCATGGTCTATCACTCAAGAGCGGCCTATGATCACCCTCGAAGTTGATGTCAAAGAAGATGCAGACATAGGTCAAGTAAAAATGGCAGTAAAAACCTTGCTGAAAGAGCGCTTTGCAATCGCGCACTCAACCGTTGAAATTAATCAATACAGCCAGAAGCAGGAGGCTGATCTCAAGGATTAAAACCGCAACCATGCTGAATAATGTTTTATGGGATGCTGGCGTTATTTGCTATGTATTTGGTGACAGGCGATAAAGGCAGAGACAGCACAAGATTAGTCGATAACTTCTATAGTTAGATAGTACAAAAAACTATAGGAAAGAAACTAATGAGTTTAGCGGATATAGTGAAAGCAGGTTGGGAAGCCGTTGACACTGGTGATTTTGACACCTTAGTGGCTGATTATGCTGAAAAGATGACATTCATTATGCCGGGGCAAGCCGATGTTTTAGAGGGACGTCAGGCATTTCGCTCAGCTTTGGATGGTCTTGGGGATATTCTCCCACCAGGTTTTGAAATCACTGGTTTGCGTCAAATAGAGGGAGAGAGTGAAGTCGTCTCCATTGTTGAGTGGAAGTCAAATAAAGTGGCAAGCTCTCAGCTTGCGGTCTTGTTCAAGTTCGAAGGGAATAAAATCTTTGAGGAACGATGGTTTGTCGATACTGAGCAATGGAAAGGCACATTTTGAGTTAGCTTCGAATGAAGCTTCGTTCAGAGAGTTTTAATATGTGGAGTATTGTCCTGAGCTTACCGCCGTATCTAAACTCTCTGAACATCAAGGTGGCCATTTAATCGCTCAATCCCTTAACTGTTTCAGCATGACGATTGACTTAACCATGCCTTGGTCACAGTATCTATAGGCTTGCCTTCTCGAGATACTTGGTAATCAAGCGCTGCAATGATTTCATTTGAAAAGCGCAGTGCATCTAGTCGGTCTAATTGTGCCTGAGTAAATAGAGAGGCGCGGTCCTGACGTAGCAAAAGCACGGCTCTGTCTAGGATGCCTAGCAAGCCTTTTGGCTCTGATATTTCACGAATTTGGTAGCTGTGGTGCAAGAATTGCGGCTTCCATAGCGGTACGATAATCCACTCTTTATTGTTTACGGCTGTCTCAAAGGCACTAAAGCAGTCTTCTTCGCTGCCAGTATGGAAAAAGTAACCTGCATCCTTAAGGCCATATGTATCCATTATTTTGGTTGAGAAACGAGTGATCCCCGCACCTGGATTAATGCCTTGAATATCTTTATTCATTCGAGCAATAGCACCGGGTTTGACTAAGTCGCTGACTTGCAAAACCGCATCTTCTGGTACGTAATCAGGCACTCCCCAAAGTGCATAAGGTTCGTAATGCAAACCTAACTCAAGTAAAGGCTCGACGGCAACCATACTGACGACAACAGATCTATTTTGCCTGATTTTAGCTTAGCGAAGTTGTCTTGGTGAGTAGAATAACAAGCTAGTGTGGCTTTATTTGCTGGGTATGATATTTTTCTTGAGTAAGCTGCGATAGTTTTGCTTATAACCGTTTAACTTACTGGTAAGTTAATTAATGGCGCTCTTAAGCCTTCAATATTCAATTTGTGGAGTCAGTAATGGAGCAAATCTTGCTGGAAACTGAGAGACTCATCCTACGCCCATTTGAGTTATCAGATGCCGTTCAAGTTGCCAATTTGGCTGGTGATCCCAAGGTATCAAGTTCAACCATGAATATTCCTTACCCCTATACCTTAGACATGGCAAAGGGGTGGATATCAACCCATGTAGCTAGATGGCAGGATAGCTCAGGATTAATTTATGCCGTAACGGAAAAAGAAACTGATCGATTATTGGGCACGGTCAGTTTGGTACAAATTTTCGGTAAAAAAGCCGAGTTGGGCTATTGGTTTGGTGTGCCTTTTTGGGGACTTGGTTATTGCTCAGAGGCTGTTACAGCACTGATCGACTTCTCTTTTACTAAATTGGGCATAGATCATCTCCATGGAGAACATTTATCAAGCAACCCAGCTTCGGGTAGGGTAATGATAAAAAATGGTATGAAGCCTGTGGCGAGTATAAAGAGAGAGAACCGAGACGGCTTACTGTCCAGTGTTGAGACATATGAAAGAAAATGTCCTCAGATATAGTTCTTACCTAAGTTCATTTTTATGAGTAATTGTTTCTCGTCATTCCGGTAGAGTTGTTGGGCTGGAATCCAGAGGCTTGTGGTGTTGGGATATGTCATTCAAGGTCGTACTTTTATCCAGTCCATTATCCAATGGAGGAAGCTTGTGTAAACCAGGTAAACCACGCTTTTTTCTCATCTTCAGATGCTTGAGATTCCATTCCTTTAAGAAGTAGCAACAATAGCCTATGGTCTTCAGCTTTTGATGAATAAAATAGTGGATCGTAAAAACATCGACGTTGAACTAACTTTAATTGGGAATCAAATCCTTTTCTTATCCCCTCAATACAGAGCAATTTAGCCTCTTCATGTAGCGCTTTATCATTGTCTTTGAGTAAGTAAGCCACAGGACCAAACAGCAAGATCAGTGATAACCTCCCTGGCGGGCATTTATTCCAAGCATTCAATTTTTCCGCCTTAGCAAGCTGAAGGAGATCGAACCATTGCAATTTTACATCATTGGTGAGGGATTCAAGCTCAACTCCATTCCCTTTATCGTATATATCGAACCATTGATTTAGGAAATTATTCACTTTTGTATAACTCCAGTTTGAGCAAGGATTTTATGGTTTTATCGTGTAGCTATTGTTGAGGTAAATATAGAACTTGAATAATTTTGGGCACCAACAATGCTTTTTTGGCCAAAGAAGGCAATTATTTAAAATGATCTTCTCTATAGTGAAGGGGAGATCAATGATGAGCTACTGTCCTAAAGAACAGTTGACGCGATGGTGATCTTCTCTGTGAATCCAAAGGGCATAACGGAATTTAAATAAACGTCATGTGAAAGCCCAGGGCTGATGAACCGCCCTGAGCGCCATATAAGTTTGTATGACTACAGGATTAGAAACGACCTGTGAGTGCGATACCTAAACCCACACCGTCGATATCCCCATTAATGATTTTTGAGACAGCGAAGTTAGCGGAAAAATCATCAGAGATGCGTAACCAATAAGCTGTCCTGATATCGAAATCCCCATCATCCGAATCACGCGTATACCCTGAGCCAACAGACCATGAGTTGGATACGTACCAGTCAGCGCCTAAGGTGTAGTTGTTTTCTGAGTCGGCATGTAGCCAGTTTGCTGATAAATCAATACCAGGCGTGGAGTCTAATTCTAAATAACGACGAATGGTTAATCCGTAACTTTCCTCTGCATTGTCATCTGTGCCATCATCAAAAAAAGCTGAAAATGAGGTGTTATCATTAACATAATAACCCAGTTCAACGCCGTAAGTGTTGAGGTCAACATTGCCGATACTGTTACGTTGGTAGTTTAGGCCCACAAACCAATTGGAATCGAAGACATAAGTGCCATCAACACCGACGGTATCAATATTTTTGTCATCAAAATTAGTATAGAGTGCCCCGATATTAGATTCTTGAGCCAGAAATCCATTGAGTGCGTAAGGGCTGGTGTTTTGTTCTACAGGATTAACATAGTATCGGTAGTTGACGCCTAGAATCCCATCTCCCATTTCATCTGAGTTGGTCAAGTAACCGACACTAGCTTCATGTTGAAAGGCATTATCCTCGGCAGCCATTGCGTTTACACTTAATAGGGCTATCGCCAATGTTGAAGCTGTAAATAATCTCATTCTCTTTCCTTGATATATCACGTTGATAACTGCATAAAGTTAAGCGAATTTAAAGGATTCAGCCTGTTTACAGGCTGAATTTTTAGTCGCCACACAATATGTGGGGGCATAAGGTAAACATAAAACAGCTAGAATGTGAATATAAAAAGTAAATTAAACCAATGTGTTGCAATATTGTTCCCTTTCCCTTTTTGTGGCGCTGTTTGTGTTGAGACGCCTGCAGAGTGGTGTCTGAGTGTAAAGTGCGTGGTAGGTTTTATAGAGGTGTTCTGCGTAAAAGATGCTGGAGTGTTATATATGTTATCTAATTTGGTTTTTGAGCGATAAAACCTGTCGCAATACGGGGTATAATGAGTGGATAAACTCAGAGTTTAAGCGTTTTCTGAGTCCATTTGAGCTTATTCGCTACGCCCCTTTATTTTGATCGACTTCTCTTTTACTAAATGGGTCATTGTTTCTCGTCATTCAGGTAGCGCTTTTGAGCCGGAATCCAGAGGCTTGTGGTGTTGGTATATGTCATTCAAGCTCGTACTTCTATTTAATCTAACGTCTGCCAGGCGCGGGAAATGCACTCTTAGACTTTCATTTGCAGCCCTTAAAAGAACCGCTAATTTCTTTATATCCCGCTCAGTCGTTAGAGAATGGCTTAGCATCTGATTACTCTGTTGGGATTAACTCTGCTTTTTACTTACTTGCTGCGGGTTCGCGTACTCATTGATCTTGTTGTGTTTGCAAAGTGTTAAAAAGGACAGTGCGTCAGCTAATAGTGAAAGATTTACCCCTTCAAGCCGTACTTGTTTCTTGTTAATTATATAACTAAGGGCAGGACAGAATCATGATTTCAAAAAATGTTAATAGCCTCATTAAGGTCAGTATTTTATCTAGCTTATCAATCTTCTCAGCACCATTGTTTGCTACTGAGAAAACCATCCCCGAATTAGTCGATGCCGTTAATGGTACTTTGGATACTGAAAGTCGTGAAGCGGGTAAAAAGGTAAAATTGCGTAACCACGCTAAAGGCTTTTGTACGTCAGGTGTATTTAAACCTTCGCCCAAAATAAATAACGCATTAGCTATACCACTTTTTAATCAAGCAGAAATCGGGGTTATCGCACGTTTCTCCCTCGGAGGAACCAATCCACATGCCTCAGATAAGGGAGCTGGTCGTTTTATGTCACTCAAGATTGATGGCAATAATGAAAGCTTGAATTTTGTGACTACGAATTCGCAAGTCTTTTTTGCGAGTGATCTTGACGATTTTTTTACCTTTCAAACCAAAGTCAAACAAGGGGCCGAAGGTAAGCAATGGCTGATTGATAATAAACCTGATGCGAAAGCATTCTTTGAACATATAGATCAGATGTTACCGAGCTCTAGCTTTGCAAACAGCGCTTACTTTGGTGTTAACAGCTTTCTATTTAATACTTATGATAATCAAATAACGGCAGGGCGTTGGATATTTGAACCTGTTGAGGAGAAAAGTACGCTATCCCAAGTTCAATTAGCTCATCTAACTGATGATTTTTTAAAAGAAGAGTTGTTAACACGTATAAAAGCTAAACCAGCAATGTGGAATGTGTATATTAAATTTGCTGAAGAAGGTGACTCTATAGATGATCCTACTATTCTATGGCCTGAATCTCGCCAACACTTGTTAGTAGGCGAAGTGATTATTAATGGCAGTCGAGATGATGAAGCTGCAACTCTACAATGTGAGAAGAGTATTTTTAATCCAGTACAATTACCTAAGGGAATAGCCCCGTCAGCAGACCCAATATTAAATGCCAGAGCACCAGCCTATATAGAGTCTTTCATTAGGCGTTTATAATTGAAACCGGCCTTGTTTCTAATTCGATTGAACCTTTTACAACTTGTATGATCTGCTCTCCCGATGTGGTGATCGGGAATATCAAAATGGGTCAAGCTAAGGGTAAAATCACCAACTAGTCTCTGTACAACAAGGCCTTGGTCAATCGAAGTTCGTTGACTTTTTTGATTGATGAGCAAGACATTAAATCTTGGTGTTACTCTGAACATCACGGACGCCGTGGTCGTGGGTATATTTACGCTGATGTTGAGGGATCCCCACGAATTTTATAGCCTGCTTGTGGAGTCCTGACTAAATTTAGCAGTGACTTAATTGCTGTTTGCCAATTAGGTTTCAGCAGCTTTAACTTCCGATCCTTGAATGCTCTCAAGCCAATAAATTGGTTTGAGAGCACATTACGATATTTAATTTAGTTAGCTTGGTATTTGTGCTTATCAGCAGCTTTGACGCTGGAGTTATACCAATCGGTATAAAGGTATGATCTAATATGGCTAATGAATTCTAAAAGTTGATTTGCATATGGAAAAGCTTGAAACCACTGATTGTCCATGATCGGCTTCTACCTCATGATTTAGATCGTTAATTTCCTGGTGCTAAAGTGGTGCTGCTGGCATTTGTCTGCTGACCTTCACTCCGTCATGGCGACGGCGTAGGAGGCGGCTTTGTCGGTAGGGATGATGGAAGCACTTGAGTATTTCAAACTCTTACCTAAAAGCCATTTAGCTGCCTTAGCATTACGGCGGGACGATAAATAACAATTGACGGTATGCCTTGCTTATCAACGGCCCGATACCGATCCCGCCATTCCTCTTTCACTTTGATGTCGATTTCATCGACCGTTCAGCTCAATTCCGCTTTGAGCGTTCAATACCTCTCTTATTTGTTTTTTATTTCTGGAGCATCACGTCAGATCCATATTTACAATACTCACGTACCGCCAAAATGGTAATGCCATAGGAACATTGTTGCTACTTAAAGCGTGTCATTAAATAGCTGCCCTAACATAAAAGAGCTGCTTAGATTATTCGACGACCTTTGCAACTGGGCGCTACATTAGTGACGGGTAAAAGCATGTAACCTTTACCTCTCACGGTGATAATTTTAAAATTCAGATTTTTCATCATTTTTCTTAACTCACAAATCACTACGGGTAAACTGGAGCGACTAACTGGAACACTCTCCCACACAAAGCAAACTAAGTCTTCATACAAACATAACTCATTTAATGATTTATACATGAAGCACAAAGCCCTCTTAGCATGTTCACTCAGAGGCAAATAACAGGCGCACACATCCAACTTGTTAAATGCAACGCTCAACTCTACACAATTAGCGCACACTACAGCAGGACATAATATTTGTTGCATACAAACCTCATTTTTTAATCCATATCCAAATAACCTAAAAACACCAACTCGTAACAGGGTAGACACAACGAAGCAACCTAATTAATAACCAGTTCATGCATATTTAAATAGCTATAGTAATACTTTGTCACCTTTCGATTTATTAAATCTTATTAAATCTTATTAAATCTTATTTTTCACCTTCAATTCGTAATTCCAGATGATAATAAATAAAGGCGTCAACAGTTGAGTTTTATAGCAACAGAAAAGGTCTGTAATTATTGTAATTATGTTAATTTTTCATTATTAAAATGAATATATTATCCATTGCCTGTCATTTTGGCGCATTAAATCAAGTCAGTTACTCAATGAAGATGAAATACATAAAAACAACAGTGTGAGATGTTAATGAATAATTTCACGTTATACCCATCGTTAGACATTGTTGGTGGGCAAGCCCTAACTTCACAGTCAGCAATACGAGTGACACAAGGGAAAAGGCAACAAAAAAAAATTATTGGTTCGCCCTTAGATATAGCTAAGTCTTATCAAAATATGGGAGCAAAATGGATACATATTGTCGATTTAGATGCAGCTTCTGGAAAAGGGAATAATGTAAATGAAGTTATAAACTTAATAAAGTCGGTTGGGACTAAAACGCAAATTTGTGGTGGGATCCGTAACGTAGAAACATTAGAAACATTTATTAATGCCGGTTGCGATCGAGTGAACATCGGTTCATTAGCCATTGATAACCCTGAACGATGTAAATTATTACTGGATAAATACGGTGATCGGATAGCAATCGCTTTGGATGTAAAAATACTTGGTTCTGAGCACCGTCTAGCAACCCAAGGGTGGAATAACATCTGCGGTGATCTTTGGCAGATGATAAAGGCACTTGATGCTCATGGTTGTCGCCGATACGTCGTTACGGATATCGACAGAGGCGGCATGATGAACACCCCGAACCTGTCTCTATTAAAAAAAGTCATGTCAGTAACAGACACACCCATAGTTTCAGGTGGAGGAGTCTCTTGCCTGAAAGACATCGAAAATTTAATGGATATTGGTGTCGAAGGTACTGTTCTTGGTCAGGTTCTGCACACTAAAAGTATGTCTTATGAACAATTTAATCGACACTTAACACTGATGCGAGGGAGTGATGAGGATGATTCACCATCTATCTGATATTGGTATTCTAGGTGAGATAAAGCTTACCGACAAAGATGTAAAACTGTCTAATGACTTTTATTTAAAAAAGATGATCACCCCATCCATAGAAGGCATCTTTTCCTCAAGAGGAAAAAGATATTATATGAATTTAACTTTTGATGAGTTAATCAGTGATATATCCAATTACATAAATCAATATGGGAATACCGCTGAGTGTCATCATTCAAGATACATACTTCTGGACTATATATTAAATGGCTTACTTCGCATTGTTGATACTCTCATTATCAACAATGCTAAAGATGAGGTTATCAATCAAGTTATCGATAAAGCCTTAGAAACAGCTAAGTTGATAGTAGATTATTTTCTTGGGAAAACACTTGGTCCGCTAAGCCGTTTATTCTTTGATGTTCCTGATGCCATTAAAAGATTACAACCAAGAGTGTATTTAGAGGGAGATAACCACCTACTATCTTTACTCTTTTCTATGTATACCCCTCTAAAGACGTCTGTGTTGGAATATTGTTTGGGGGCGGGGCCTGTGCTGCGGTTTATGCTGCTTATCATGACGTGCAACTCAATTACGTAAAGCTCTCTTACTATGACGATATCGGTAGAAGTAGCAAGAAACTCTGGGGGCGACAGGTCAATATAGATGCGTCGGTATTATTACTAGATGATAATTGTGGCACCGGAAATACACTACTTTGGGCAAAAGACATTCTCCATGAAAGATATGATATTGATGCGAAAATTGGTGCAGTTGAATTGCATTGGGAAAAACTTCTTCGTGTAAAAGGATATGACCATCAAGATACCGTATTCGATCTTTCACAGTTGGACTATCTATCTCCCTGGACTTTTCGTCATCACAAATTGCTTAATTATTTGGTTAATAGTGACGCTTCCCCTTCAAACCATAAACTGACGACAATAAGAGATTGGGCGAATTATTCGAGAACTATTATTTATCTCCTGTCGGATCTTGGTATTTCTGACATAGGTTTCGAAAGAGCAAAACAATTCTATTTGAACTTAGACCTCTAGTACCGAAAGTCATGTTTCTAGCATTTACCAAAAGGACACAATATGGAAGCTCATATCGTATGGGATTGGAATGGTACATTACTTGATGACGTACATGTATCTCTTGAAGCAACTAACCGCGCATTGCGTAAAGTGAATGTGCCCTCTCTATCAGTAAAGGAATACAAAGAAAACTACTGTGTGCCAGTCCATGATTTTTATCAAAAAATATTGTCTCGGACTCCAACTGAATATGAATGGAAAGTGATTGGTCAAGAATTTAACACCTACTATAAGCCTGTCATTTTAACTGCCTCCCTGTCCAATGGGGCGAAAGAGATCATCCAGCGAAGAGAAAGCCAGTCAGTTTGCTCTCTGATGGAGCATCATCTTTTGGAGGAAATGTTGAGTACTTTTAAGATTGACCATTTTTTTAACTTAGTTCAAGGACGCATGGTAGCGCTCTCAAGAGAAGGTAAAAAAAATCACCTTGAACAGCATATCCAATCATTAAGCAGTAAACATCATCTTTCTAAAGATCAAATCGTACTGGTTGGCGATGCCAACGATGATGCTGAAGCCGCGCGTTCTTTGGGCATAGCTTCGATTCTTTACTCCGGTGGAACTCATAGTTACGACCGTTTAAAAAATGTAGGTGTCCCCGTTGCGAACACGCTACAAAAAGCAATTGAGTATGCTGACAATATGGTAAATAGATAAAGAGAGGTAGGTATGTTTAAAGCAGTTATAGGTCTTCAGTTTGGGGATGAAGGAAAAGGAAAGTTTGTCGATCTTCTCGCACAAAGGTACAAACATATAGCCAGGTTCAATGGTGGAACCAACGCAGGCCATACCGTCAGTTTCAATGGAAAGCGTACTGTGTTTTCCCAGATCCCTGCAACAGTCATAGATGGGAAACATTTGTATGTGTGCCAGGGAGCCTTAATCTGCATGGAAAAAATGATTGAGGAATTAGCCTTTTTACGTGAATACTGCCCAAATAGTAAGGTGTTTATCGACCCAAGATGTCATATCACCTTACCTATCCATATCGAGTTAAATAAAGCGTCTGAGGCCTATAAGGGGAAAAATAAAATCGGGTCCGTCGGCGTTGGAGTCGGAGCTTGTTTTGAAGATAAGACCAATAGAACAGGTATCCGCTTGATTGATACAATGGACGAAAAAAGATTAAAAGAGAAACTTGAGATTCTATGGCATTTAAGGCAGAAACAAATATCCAAAGTCTTCAATAGTGAGCTTTGGTTGGACTTTGAACAAGAGTATTGCCGTCTTCTTGAGCAGGGAAAAGAGCTAAAGTCCTATTTCGCGTATACCAATGAAATCATAGGGGAGCTAATATCAGATAAAGTTAATATCCTGCTTGAATCTTCACAGGCTACATTCTTAGACAACAGTTTTGGGACTTACCCTTATACAGTGGCCTATCAAACACTGATCCAAAACTGCTTCCCATCAATTGGTATACCTGCAAATAAGATCAGTATTCTTGGTGTGATGAAGTGCTACATGATACGAGTTGGAAACGGACCATTTCCAACTGAGCTATTCGACGAAAAAGCCAACTACATTAGAGTAAAAGGGAATGAATTTGGCTCTGTATCCAAGAGGCCAAGACGTTGTGGGTGGTTAGACTTAGTCTTGATTGAGCACTCAATAAAATTAAATGGGGTAAATGAAATAGCAATTACCAATGTGGATGCCTTGGCTGGAGTTGAAACCGTTCAGGTCTGCACGAGCTACAAGCTAAATAATAGACCAGTTTGTACCAATGAAGCGTTACTTTATCTCGATGATGTAACACTTGAATATCAGAGCTTTAAAGGCTGGCCAGAACTAGCTGAGCATTATGATAATGTAGAGCAGCTTCCGAATGAATTGATAGAGTATCTGTGTTTTATTCAATCAAGAGTGAATGTCGATATCAGTCACATTTCCTATGGTCCGGATCGAAGTCAGACAATTGAAGTGAGGACCAAATTGCTCAAATGTAACTTCTCCCTGCTTGAGGAGATGTTAGTATGATTCGATATGTAACTGGATTTATGTTTTCTGATAATTTACAGAATGTTGCGCTTATCTCAAAGATAAAACCCGCATGGCAAAAGGGTCTATTAAATGGGGTTGGAGGGAAAATAGAACATTCGGAAACAGCTGAAGAGGCAATGGCAAGAGAATTTATGGAAGAAACTGGAGTTAACACCAATCCAGAAGACTGGAAGTTATACACGATCTTAAGTAGGCCAGATGAATATGAAGTTAATTTTTTTTATATGCGTGATGATCGAGTTTATTCAGTAAGAACCATAGAAAAAGAAAAAGTGGACGTTTATCAATCAAATTTTCTTCCTGATAAGGTCATCTGGAATTTACGCTGGTTAATACCTTTAGCACAAGATAGCGCATTACAATTTTCTCAACCTCTGAGAATTTACGAAAAAATAGCAGGTTCAGTCACCACGTTGATGGAATAAACTGAAGTGTTGATGGTGTTCTCACTTTGCGCTAGAGCGCCAACAGCATGACACTCAATCTACAGGACATGAGGCCCTATCAACAGGCGTATGGATGGCACATAGATAAGGTAATAGCAATATAGTAAGCGTGCGGCGAATTTCGCCTTGTCTAGAAAAGCAGAGGCTTACTCAAAGGAGTCGTATAAACCCGTCTATCGGGGCGGGTTTTATGTTTGCAGAACACTGTAGTGGCAGACTAAATACGAGCCCCTTTAACATTAGGCAATCTTGATGCGAACCAAACAATATGAAACTTTGATTGGTCCGCAATACACTAATGTACAACTCGACGCCAACCGATATTGTAAATGACACCCTGATCACACCAACACATTTGGGTTCCTCACCCATGAATATAGTAGGGCAAGCGTTAGAACTGTCCTACTCATAATGATTCAAAAAATTGCTGACTAGATGAGGAGGAATATAATTATCCACTCCCCTAGGACAGTAGAATGCCCCCCTTGTTTCCTATACTGTGCATCACGTTTATCGCAACACTACATCGAATAGGATCATTTTTATGTCAAAATTTTTATCAACCCTTACGCACGGAAAACGATTTAAGGCAGCCGTAAAAGAACTCCCCTTTGACGAACTTATGGTGTTCGCCATCCGACTTGAGAACATCATTAAACAAAGAGAAACACAGGCCGCTGCCGACCTTGAAAAAAATGCAGAACGTAATGCGCAAATTGAGGCCATAAGAAAACAGGTGGTCGAGCTAGGACTCTGCATGGATGATATAAATTCGCTCCCTAGATCTGCTGGCGGGAAAATCGAGCGACGTCCAGCAAAATACAAGATTCAGGTTAATGACCAAGTCATCACTTGGACGGGGCGGGGGCGCAGGCCAACCGTATTTAACATTAAGCTGGATGAAGGTTTTGAGCTTAATGATTTTCTAATCAGATAACCTTTTTCCTTCTTTTTGTGTTTAGGGGAAATGTGCTTTCAACAAATAGATTGATGCCGCTGTGATTCAACATCCAGATAATGCATTTTGCATTTATGGGTCATGGCTTATCACAAAGCAAGTAACGTAGCCCCTCAGATATCCGGCTGAGCTTGAACAGAATAAACCTGACCGAATGACCTGTATCTCACCCCATATCCCTCGTTATTACAAGAGCGTCATTCGACGTCGCCTCGATTTTAAGTGACTCTTTTCAAAGTGTTGAAACGTAAAGGTACATCGGAAAACCGAAACCTAATACTCAACTAATCGTTTTTCATAATTAAGCATAAATCACATTTTTTTATGTTACTAAGTGAAAAAAACACGTTATCAGTAAACCTGCCAGATCACCGAAGCACTTTCGGGCTAAGAGTAATCTTTGCAGAAAGAGCCCTAAATTTACCGTTATCATAGGTAAGCATCATGGAAAAACTATCCGGGCTTTCGCGCCGATGTGTCATTACAATTCTCTGGCCTGGACGAGGAATGATGCCTGATCAAATCTCAGAAGAGATAAAAGCAGGCGGAATTATCCTAGAAGACATTGCTTTATGATCATTGATGACTTTATTTTTGAGAGGGTTTTGGTGTTTCAGGTATTAAATATAGCGCTAGAGTTGATTGATAATCTACCCACCGTTATGTTTTTGCTCAGATGTTAACCAATACTTTAGTTCGTCTATTTTCTTGGTGGTTTCCTGATTGTATCATCGTGAAAAATATGTTGAAGTTAAGGTCCAATACCATAGAAATAAGGTATTGGGTTTGTCCTCAAATTACATTCAAACACAAGTGTCCTGACACAAAGGGGTCTAGCGCGTACTCAATAACGCAGTGATCTGCTACACTGCTTTTGATTATTTTTTTAATTTAAGATCAATTTGTTATGCAGCGCCCACCACTACGTCAAGCCAAAACCATAGATAACGTTTTTAATAGTGCCTATTGGCACCTTGGTCAGCAAGACTTTACCATAAATGAAATTCGCACCAAGCTTGAGCGTAAAACCGAAAATCAAGAGTGGATTGAGACAGTACTCGCCAAACTCATAGACAACGGTTACTTAAAAAATGACTATGACTTTACGGTACGCTATTGCGAGATGGCCTTTAGTAATGAACTCGGTGCAGGCGCGATAAGGCGTAAGTTGCAACGGCGCGGCGTATCCGTTACCGAGATTGATACTGCGATAGAGCAAGTGATGGACGAGCAAAAAGTCGATGCCTTTAAGATGGCCACATCTAGGCTGCTAAGCAGATTCGTTAACTTTCATGGCACCAACAGAGAAAAAGTCTATGCCCAGATGACCACAAGAGGGTTTTCTCGTGTAGAAATTGATCACGCATTATCACAACATCCACAACGTGAAACACTGCGCAGTAAATTAGCCGTAAAAGCAGACAAAGCCGACTTAACAACTGAAATAATCAAACTATTCAACAAAGGCAAAGGCGAAACCCTCATCCTGCAGGAACTAAAACAGCGGCTGATTGATGTGAGCGACTTTGAAGACACTCTGTACCAATTAACGCTCACAGAGGATGTCGATTTTTATCAAAGCTGTAAAAATGAGCTGGCTAAAAAGCGCTATGACTTATCGGACTATAAAGGAAAGTCGAAAGCCTATGCGTATTTATCCCGTAAAGGGTTCGGCAGTGATGAAATAAAAGAGGCAATGAATCCGGATGATGACAACTAGGTAGAAACCACTGAGACAGCTGGATTACTCACTTGAAATATTATAGAAAGTGATACATAGGTATGCGTCTAGAGTAGTTGGCACTTCTATTTTTCTACTTGTATCGGGTGCAGTTCAATATCGCAAAGCATGTTAGGCCGATCAATCTAAGCTGGCAAGAATCAGCCCAAAACTTGCTAGTCCTCGAATGAAGTCTGATTGCATTCTCACTATGGGTAGTTGGGAAGAGTGCTTGAATGTTTAGTCTTTGTTGTCATCTATTACCTGATTTAGTGAGGCTAACATCATGATTTATAGCTGTATTTAACCCTCAGTTTATGGGTGGGCATTTGTGCCTCACTTCTACTTAGATTAATTGTTCATTCATACCCTGCTAACCAGACTTTACCCTATCTGAGCTAATCCTTTATTCGATTGGGTAGAACACTTGAAACCAGCCTAAACAGATCGACTTCCTAATCGTTGGGTGTTGCTGGCTAGCCGCAAGCATTCTGCTATTTTAGTGAGTATTGGTTCGTCTATCATTGGTGAATTAATCATATTCATATTGAGTACTGAATTACTTTTTAGAATACTTGAAGATACCTCTTGTATTTTGCAACTATCAAACATCGATTCTGGCAACAGTGACATGGCGAAACCGGAATGAACGGCGGTGGCGACATTTTCAAGTATTGAACTGCTAAATACCTGCCGATATGAAATAGTGGACTTTTTCAGTCCACTGATGCATAAATCGCTGATGATGCAGTTATCATCATAAATGGCGACAGGTATTTCTTTCAGTTCTTCCACATTGATCTGGGCTGAGGCTGACCAGATCAATCGCTCACTCCAGAGCAATTGATCATCAGTGTAGTCTGGTTCGCCTGCAACAATAGCAATATCCAATTCGCCAGCTTTAAGCTTCTTTCGTAAGGTTCGACTGCGGTCACAGATTATTTTTGCTTCAAGGTTTGGTATTTCACGGGTCAATACAGGCATAAAGAAGTTTAAAAAATCTTGAGCATAATCCGTCGGAACGCCAAAATTGAACTGCCCGGACAGGTCTCGCTCATTTAATGCCGAAAAGGTTGCGTTATTGAGTTTCAGAAACTGTTCGCTGTAGCCGAGCAGGGTTTCTCCGGCATCGGTTAATTGTATCCCCCGGTTATTGCGTTCCATCAGAGTGCAACCAACCAATTCCTCTAGTCTCTTCATTTGCATACTAACGGCAGCTTGAGAACGAAAAATAGCTTGAGCTGCTTTCTTTAATTCTCCGGTCTTAGCAACCATGACAAAAGTTCGCAATAGTTCAAGATCGAGTAATAGATCCATTTTCAATCTTTTATTCATTTCCATCACTCCAAATTAAACTATAAATCAGTAGTTTCCAGCTCAGTTCAATAATTCTGAATCGTGGGTTAACTATTATTCGCTTGGCTGAATCATACGTTTTTTTTATTGTTATAGGTAGTCGAGTTGCTCCGGCTTTGAAACGCTGATAGGTGAAGAAAGAGTCTGAATCGCAATAATGTGAACAAATTTATGTCGTCCAATGAGATCGAGGAGAGTGATATCACAATGAACAAACTACCTAAGAAAATGTCTGGCGTTCTATTGACTGGCCACGGAGGTTTAGAAAAACTTGAGTATCGTACTGACTTGCCCGTGCCAATTCCAGAAAATGATGAGGTACTGATCAAAGTTGGAGCTAGTGCGGTGAACAATACCGATATTAACACCCGTGTCGGTTGGTATTCAAAATGCGTAAAAGAGCAGACTGATGCTGGTGCTGTCGATAGTTTTCAGACTATTAATGAGGATGATGCCAGTTGGTCTGGTATTCCAGTTAAATTTCCTCGGATACAAGGTGCTGATTGTTGTGGTGAAATAGTCGCTGTCGGTGAACAAGTCAGCCCTGACCGAATTGGCGAGCGGGTGCTGGTGCGAACTTTGCAACAAACGGTAATGACACCGGCTGAGTACAGTTGTATTACTTATGGCTCTGAATGTGATGGTGGGTTTTCCCAGTATACTAAGGTACTGGCAACAGAAGCATTTCCGATTCAAAGCTTCTTGAGTGATGCTGAATTAGCGTCGTTTCCATGCTCGTATTCAACGGCTGAAAATATGATCGATCGGGCCAATGTTAAAGCCAATGATACAGTTCTCATTACAGGAGCATCGGGTGGTGTTGGCTCAGCTGCGGTGCAATTGGTCAAACGACGTCATGCTGAGGTCATTGCTATCTGTAGTGAAAATAAAAAGGAGCAGCTTTATAAGCTCGGCGCAGATAAAGTGATCCAACGTGGACTGAACCTGCTTAATTCCTTGGGGAAAAACTCAGTGGATGTAGTCATTGATCTCGTTGCAGGAAAGCAATGGCCCGAACTCCCAGAACTACTACGAAGAGGAGGCCGTTATACTGTTGCGGGAGCTATAGCGGGGCCAATAGTGGAATTGGATATCAGAACGTTATATTTAAAGGATTTGAGTTTTTTTGGCTGCACCTATCAATCAAGAGCAGTGTTCGAAAACCTGATCCGATATATTGAACGTAGTGAGCTTCAGCCCTTAGTCGCAAAACAATATTCATTACTGGAAATTAAAAGTGCACAACAGGATTTTATGGCTAAAAATTTTGTAGGAAAACTGATATTACTGCCATCTCAGTAATATTGATTAAACCTATTTTATTCTTGGTTCAGCTAAGCGTTAGTTTCTACTCCAACTCTATTCCGCTACAATCGAGTTTAGATTAGGAAGTGAGGATAACTTCACCGTTTTATGTCATTTGGGGACTCTGTCGTTTAAGGAAACAACTTGGGCAGCCCAATGCTAATGGCATATTTTTGAATCAGGCGAGTCTTAACTTTCGGTTGTCTCTAGAAAAAAGTGTCATTGCCTGGGGGAAATATACTGGTATTGGTCTTATTATTTTCAAGCTGTGTCATTGCTGACGATTGTTCATTTGAGCCAAGTATTACTTAGTTGTTTATTGCGGCGTAGTTTCAAAAAGGAGTGTTAATGTCTATTGTAATACGAGACGCTAATAAAGATGATTCCAGTCTAATTCTGGGATTTGTTAAAGAACTAGCAAAATATGAAAAATCTGAACATGAAGTTGTGGCAACATAATTATGTATTCAAGATTCAATTTTTGGTGAAAATTCTACAACAACAGCTGTAATTTGTGAGAAAGAAGGCTGTCCTATGGGTTTTTCAGTTTACTTTTTTAATTACTCAACTTGGTTAGGGAAGCATGGTCTCTATCTTGAAAATTTGTATGTTACTCATACTGAGCGTGGCAGTGGAGCTGGAAAAACTCTCCTTAAACATCTAGCAAAAATTACTGTTGATAATGGATGTGGGCGATTTGAGTGGAATGTTCTTGGTTGGAATGAGCCTGCAATTAATGTTTATAAATCTCTTGGTGCTAAATCAAAAGATGAGTGGATAGGCTATCAACTAACAGGTTCGAAATTAACCGAGTTGGCAGAGTCATGAAACTAACAAGGTGACAAATAAACATAACACTAGGGTACTTAGTAAACTAACCAAGTACCAAACCGCCAATGAACTCACAAAAAAGATATTTGAAACTTGTTATCCCACAAGTCCCTCCTTTGTGAGGATTGTTGTCACCCCTTGTGAGTGGTATCAGCTATCGCAGCTGCTTGCCACGATTGAGTGCTATCAGTTTATCAAGAATATGCTCGCCATCCATGCGGATGCCGTTGTGCTCATACTCAGACGTTAACCAATACTTTAGCTCGCCTACTTGCTTGGCGGTTTCCAGGCTGTAGTTCATCTCGACAAACATATCTTCGCTGTAGATGGCTGCTGCGACGGGCACCTGGTTGTTCGCTAGGGTGTCTAAGTCATATAGCTGTGACCAATCAGATTTTTCCGCGAGTAAGTTGGCGGTATGTTTGAGTGGCTTAAGATTAGTGAACTGCTCGAAAAACCAAGGGTAGACCATCTCGCCGGTAAACAGGAAGGGCTTGCCTGACTCATAGTTAAATTCATCATATTGGCCGCGAACGCGCTGAGCCGACCAATTTGCGGCGCTTTGCTGGCAGTAGATACTCTCGTGGAGTAGGGCAAAAATAGGGTTGGTGTTGAAATCGAGCTGCTGGCAGAATTGTCCCAGAAAAAGCGGGTTAACCTCTGTACCTGACTCAGTTTCGATAAGTGCCTGTTCAAGCAAGTAGTAAACCAATTCTGGGCCTTGCTCCATGCCTATGTTAAGCCCGAGTAGCTGTAGCATCTCGACGGTGAGTCGTTCACCCGTGGCGATACGGACCACATTGTTACTGATGTGCTCGGCTAGCTGAGTGATAAGTGTCTGGGCATCGCTGAAGCGCTTAAAGAAGTCTTGGTTTTTCGCTAACACTCGTTTGTAGGTGGCTTGGTATACTTCATCTGCGTGGCGGGTCAGTGATGGCATGCCGCCAGTGATATAAGCTTCCTTTAATCCTTGTGGTGCATCATTTAAGTATTTAAGTACACAAAAACCACCGAAACTTTGGCCTAAGATGCTCCATTGTTCATCTGGGCAAAGCTGAGCACGTATCGCTTCGGCATCACGGATGATATTATCGGCGCGAAAATGCGTCAGGTATTGGGCTTGCTCTTCTGAGTCCATATGATTCAGGCTCAGATAACTCACAGGGGTAGAGAGGCCCGTGCCACGTTGATCGAGTAGTAAGACTTTGAACTCTGTCAGTGCGCGCTTAATCCAGCCTCCATTGGCGGCGGGGCGAATTGCCCCGAAACCTGGACCACCTTGAAAAAATACCAGGTATGGAAGTTGTTTGTCTTGGTTCTCAGGGGAAACCAGCTCACGAGCGAATACTTTGATCTGCTCGCCTTTGGGATTGGCATAATCTAAAGGGAGTGAGAAGCTGTGCTTTATGGCTGTTAATCCTGCAAACGTTAAGTCAGATTTCATGGAGGCCTTGTACAATAGAGTTAGAAATTGATGCTCATTATGTGTCTCACTACAATGGTGAGCAGAACGTGTTTATTGGCAAATTGTATACAAAATCACTGCAGATACAAAGTTTAAAAATTGCGTGATAATTTAGGCTGGCTTGATATAAATTGATCTAGATCAATTTATGCGCATACCCGAGAGAGAAAATAGTGAACTTGGCTTAACCTTAACTTAATATGCAAAGGTACTTGTAGAGAATGCCAATCTCTTGTATTAACACCTCTTATTAAAGAGTCATTTAACATCCCCGAATTAGATAGCTAGCTTTAGGCGGAAACCTATGAAGTACCAGATTATCCCAGTCACCCCATTTCAGCAAAATTGCAGCCTTATCTGGTGTGACAAAACTAAGGCCGCAGCCGTAGTGGATCCTGGCGGAGATATGGACCGAATATTGACTGAGGTGGACAAGCTTGGGGTTAAGCTGGAAAAAGTACTATTGACCCATGGTCATATCGATCACGTAGGTGCGGCTAAGAAACTATCCGAGCATGCTGGCATACCTATCATAGGTCCGCACAAGGCCGATAGTTTCTGGTTAGAGAATCTAGCAGAGCAAAGCAAGCATTTTGGATTTGTGCATTGTGAGCCATTCGCGCCGACGCAATATCTTGAAAGCGGTGATACCGTGACCTTAGGTGCTTTGACGTTAGAGGTGCTGCATTGTCCGGGGCACACACCGGGCCACATAGTGTTTTTCTCGGCCAGCAGCTGTACTGCATGGGTGGGTGATGTGTTGTTTCATGGCTCAATTGGTCGCACCGACTTTCCTCAGTCAAATCATCAAGACTTGATCCATTCAATTACCCAAACCCTTTGGCCATTGGGCCGTGATGTGGAGTTTATTCCTGGTCATGGTCCCATTTCGACGTTCGGCACTGAGCGAGATCAAAATCCTTTCGTGGCAGATCAGCTGTTTAGCTAACTTTAAGCTGAAATATTTTGCAATGTATTGGCTATTCACTCCATTAAACATCTCTGTTAGCTTAGATTTTCTGTATCGATAACAATAAGAGACAAATGGATATGTCCCATCATATCGAAGATATTCTCTCCCATTGGCAGTCTGCGCCAACCGATGACTGGGTGCTGGCCATCATTACTCGAGTACAAGGTTCTTCTTACCGTAAACCCGGTGCCATGATGCTGTTTCACCCCTTGGGGCGTGCGATTGGTATGCTTAGTGGTGGCTGCTTAGAGGGTGACTTGAGACGCCATGCACAGATGGCGATACAGAAAAGGCAAGCCATGCTGGTGCAATATGATGCCAGCGATGAAACCGATGCGAGTTATCACTTAGGTTGCGGTGGCATCGTAGATCTCATGTTAGTGCCACTGAGCCGAGATAACCATTATCTGCATTTTCATCAGCTTGCCGAGCAGTTACATAAAGGTGAGTCCTTCTTTTATCAATTGACTCTGCCCAGAAGAGATACTGATCTGGCTAATGTCAGCGCTAAAATTGTCGAGTATTGCGATGCCGCATTTTCTGTCGATAACTTTACGCGAGCAGGGATCTTGCAAACCGATAGAAGCGAGCTGGTCGTGCCCATGCGGCCCAGGTTTAGGATTGCCATATTTGGTGGCGGTTTAGATGCCCAGCCTATGGTGTCGATGGCGCTTAATCTAGGCTGGCAGATTGATCTTATTGATGAAAGAGCCAGTTATGCCAGAAATTATGATTTTCCTGGAGCCAAAATATTTAAGCATTCGATAGACGATCTACCTGATAACTTCGCTGATAATTTAGATGGAGTCATTATCATGCAGCACAACCTTGAGTTAGATGCCAAGGCATTAGTATTTGCCTGCCAGGTTTCAGAAAATATTCTGTATGTGGCGTTATTGGGGCCAGCTCATAGGCGAGATAAAGTATTGAAAAAATCTGGGTTGTCGCTAGCTGATTTTAGCTGCCCGTTTGCGGCACCCGCAGGTATTGCCCTGGGAGGGGAGCTTCCCGAATCTGTGGCCTTGAGCATCTTGTCTCAGTGCCATGGTGTATTTCATAAAGCAGAGCAGGTCTCTCTCGATAAGGTAATGCTATGAAGGTTAAACAAACAAGGAGTGTGTAATGTCTGATACCGATCTGACACTGAAAATTAATGGCAAGCTGTTCCAGGTGGACGCCGATCCTAAGATGCCAGTCTTGTGGGCCGTGCGTGATATGCTGGGCCTGACCGGTACTAAATATGGTTGCGGTGCGGGCCTTTGCGGCGCTTGTACTATTCACGTTGACGGTAAGCCTGCTCGAGCTTGCTTAACCAGTTTGAGCCAAGTGCAAGGCAAAGAGCTAACTACCATAGAAGGCCTTGAGGCGGATAAGCTCAAGCAAGCATGGACGGAGCATAAGGTCCCCCAATGTGGTTACTGTCAATCCGGGCAGTTGATGTCGGCGGCGGCGCTGTTAAGCCAAAACCGCAAGCCCAGCGATAGCGATATCGATGAAGCTATGGCGGGGAACATTTGTCGTTGTGGCACGTATACCCGCATCAAATCAGCCATTAAATCAGCTTCCGGTCAGCAAACTTTTGCACAGCATAGCGATGTGAAAAGTGATGAGCAGGAGGTGACCGCATGAGTTCATTCACAGCTACGCAGAATTTTAGCCGTCGTGATGTACTTAAGCTTTTCGGTGCCACAGGAGGCGGCCTGGCATTGGGAGCCAGTGGCCTAGGTTGGAGCCCCATGGTGATGGCTCAAAGCGCAGAGTCACGCCTCAATTTATTTATTGCTATCGGTGAAGATAACAAGGTGTATCTGACCTGTCACCGCTCTGAGATGGGCCAAGGGATCCGTACCGGCATAGCTCAGGTCCTGGCGGATGAGTTAGGTGCCGACTGGGATAATGTGGTTGTGGTTCAGGGCCTGGCCGATAAGCGTTACGGCAGTCAAAATACCGATGGTTCACGCAGTATTCGTAAAGGCTTCGATAAGATGCGTGAGATGGGGGCCATGGCCAGAACCATGCTCGAACAAGCCGCCGCAGATAAATGGCAGGTCCTGATAACGCAAGTTTCGACGAGCAACAACCGAGTGAATCATGCTAAATCGGGCAAGAGTGCCAGTTTTGGTGAACTCGCCATGGCGGCGTCAAAAGTGAAGTTGCCAGATGTTGAAACCTTGCCCCTTAAATCTCCCAAAGAGTACACACATATAGGTGCGTCTCACGCTATTGTCGACATGCAGGACATGCTCACGGGTAAGGCGCAATATGGTTATGATGTGCAGGTAGACGGCATGCTGTGTGCGAGTATCACTCGCCCCCAGTGTTTGGTAGTGAAGTGGCTAAACTCGATGATAGCGCAGCCAGAAAAGTAGCTGGGGTTGTAGACGTTATTCAGCTGTCAGCGACGAAAGGCGCACCCATGTTTTATCCCTTAGGTGGCGTCGCGGTTATTGCCAGTAATAGCTGGAGCGCTCTTGAGGGACGCAAGGCGTTAAAGATTGAATGGACAGATTCGAGCAATGATAGCCATGACTCTCAAGCGTATCTTTTTTTGCTAAAAGAGCGGGTCAGTCAGCCCGGAAAGTTGATGCGCCAGCAAGGAAAAGAGGTCACGGACTGGCCTAAAGAAAGTACCATCAGCGCCTTGTATAGCGTGCCTTATCTTGCTCATGCACCAATGGAAGCACCATCGGCCACGGCAAATGTGACTAAGAATGGCTGTGAAGTGTGGGCATCGACTCAGACACCTCAAAGTGTACAGCAGAACGTGGCAAGTGCCTTAGGGCTTAAAGAGGAGCAAGTAAAGGTGAATGTCACCTTGCTTGGCGGCGGTTTTGGGCGTAAGTCTAAGCCTGATTACTGCGTCGAGGCGGCTTTGTTGTCTAAAAAAGCAGGCAAGCCCATCAAGGTATGTTGGAGCCGTGAAGATGAGATCCAAAATGGCTATTTGCATGCGATCAGTGCTCAGCTTTATCAGGCAAAAATTGGCACTGATAATATGCCAGAGGCGATACTGCAGCGCTCAGGTTTCCCGAGCATAGGCTCAACCTTCTCCGAAGGCGCAGATTACCCCGCGGGCTGGGAGCTGGACTTAGGTTTTGTCGATGTGCCGCTAGCGGTCAAGAGCTTAAGGTGTGAAGCTGTTAAGGCCGAGGCTCATACCCGTATAGGTTGGATGCGCTCAGTGTGTAACATTCAGCATGCCTTCGGCATCGGCAGCTTCGTCGATGAGCTTGCAGTGAAGGCCAATAAGCCCAGCACTGTGATGTGGAAAGAACTGCTTGGTGATGTGCGCCAAGAGACCTTTACCAATCAAGAGTTTAAATACGGTAACTATGGCGAAGATCTTGCCCGTCACCCTGTGGACATTGCCAGATATCGAGGCGTAATCGATGCGGTAGAGCAGGCCATGGAAAAAGCAGGCACTGCGGGTGATAACCAAGGTTGGGGCTTTGCGGTTCACAGAAGTTTCACCGCTTTCGTGGCAACGGCTTTATTCGTCGAAGTCTCCAAGGATAAGCAGTTGAAAGTGCTAAAGGCGATATCAGCCATAGATGCTGGCACTGTGGTCAATCCTGACAGAGTTAAATCTCAGACCGAAGGCGCGGTGATGTTTGGCTTGAGTTTGGCCATGATGGGGGAGATAGACTTTAAAGAGGGCAAGGTAGTGCAGTCAAACTTTCATGACTACCCTATGTTGAGAATGCCCCAATGTCCTGAAATCGAGATTATTATTATCGAGTCTGATGCGCCGCCGGCAGGCGTAGGCGAACCAGGCGTTCCTCCGGTCGCGCCTAGCCTGACCAACGCAATCTTTGCGGCCTCAGGAATGAGAATACGAGACCTACCCGTGAGTAAGCAGCTTAAGGTGTAAGCAATTAACTCTGCTTATCGGACTTTGTTGAAAAATAGCAATACCAGTCAGTTTGACTGGTATTTTTTTCTTTGGCTCGTATTATACCAACCCTATTAAATATGTGATCGTTCAGCGGGAGTTCAGAGTGCTGTAGGCAAGGCGAATGTTTGAAGCTAATAGTGATTCTATATCGAGAACATGTAACGTAGCATAAAGTGCTTTGAAACCCGCACTACGTGAGCCTCTCAGGCATTCCACTTCTGTGTTTCACTGACTTAAAAGGGAATAACCATTTTTACATCAATGCGCCTTGAATTGAAAATCCTGAGTGGCTCTGAACTGAGAAAATATTTAATGAGGTTGGTATTTCAAACTTTAAAAATAAGAGGGTGTGCAACTTGGTAGGGAATGGCAAGCAGCCTGATACAGAAAGAGTCGATGTCATCATAGTTGGAACAGGACCGGGTGGTGCAAGTGTGGCTAAAAAACTCGCCGAAGTCGGGCAATCTGTGGTGATGCTGGAATGGGGCGATGATGCACCTCTGACTGGTCAATTGTCTCAGATGGTGAAGATTGCCGGAATTCCGGGCCGAGGAGCTTTGATGCATGCCGACATGTCACTGCTGATGCGTGGCATTACCGTCGGCGGCAGCTCGGCGATTAACTTTGCTACGGCCATGGCACCGCCGCTAGCCATGTTTCAAAAGTACGGCATAGACCTGACACAAGACTTAGCGGCCATGAGTCAAGAGCTGCCCATCAATACCTTGCCCGATCATCTTATTGGCCCGTTAGCGGGCCGGATCCATCAGGGGGCGTTGTCTCTAGGACACGATTGGCAGAAATTGCAGAAATTTGTCCATATAGATAAATGCCGTGCATCTTGTCATCGCTGTACCTATGGTTGCCCCTTTGATGCCAAATGGACGGCGCGTGAATTTGTCGATTCAGCCATAAAGAGCGCAGCGGCCTTAGTGACGAAAGCTAAGGTGACGCGGGTATTACAAAGAGATGGGCGGGTCCTAGGCGTCGAATATCATCAAGCTGGCAGTGTGCATACTCTGCTTGGGGACAAGGTCATTCTTGCGGCGGGTGGCGTGGGCTCGCCGAGAATATTGCAGAACTCATGTTTAGCATCAGTGGGTTTAGATACATTCGGTTTTGATCAAGCTGGTAAAGATTACTTTGTCGACCCTGTGATTGCCGTGATGGGAACGGTGAATGATCTGGAGTGCAACCCAGATCAGATGGGCGGGCAAGAGATCCCCATGGCCGCAGGCATGCATTTGAGCGATGAAGGTATAACGCTTGCGGATCTCACCTTGCCTAAGCCTTTGTATCTGGCGTTTGCGACGCAAGTGGGTCGCGTAGACAGGCTTATGGCACACGACAAAACCTTAAGTATCATGGTGAAGGTTAAAGATGAGCTGGGCGGGAAAATAAGTCAGAAATGGCTCAATAAATCACTGACCTCAGATGATAAATTCAGGCTGGCTCGTGGTACTGAGCTTGCCCGAAGTATTCTGACTGAGGCGGGGGCGACTAAGATATTTAATAGTCATCACTTTGCTGCACATCCCGGGGGCGGCGCCAAGATAGGTGAACTGGTGGATGAAAATCTGGAGACGGGAGTCAAAGGCTTGTTTGTCTGTGACGCCTCGGTCATTCCTGAGTCCTGGGGGCTTCCTCCGAGTTATACGCTTCTGTGTTTAGGCCATCGTTTAGGTCGATACCTATCATGAAACTAGGAAGCCAGGAACTAATGATAAAATCCTATTTGTCTGTGGTTGCATTGGTGATCCCCGAGCCTAGGGGCTATCGCCTAGTTCTACGTTTTTGTGTTTAGGCAATCGTCTATTTCTTTGAATGCTGCAGCGAATGAAATTTAGTCTTATTACTACAAATTTCATTTTAGTCATGAGTAAAAGCATGCTGTAAAATGGTCTTAATGTTAACTTTATGCTTGATTAGTGCGACATGAGCCCAATTAAACAGCAGTTAATACTGAGTTTATGTCCTAGATCCTATTTTTGTTTTACAAAAGGGAGTAATTTAATCAACAAAATGGTCAATCAAAAATAAGAATTGGCCTTCTTCCTATGTAATGAGGGGTCAATACATGGAAAATCGTTGGCAAGTCGCCATTTCGGCGGGTCTACTTGCGGCTGTTTGGGCCGGCGTCGCCGATTCATTCAGTCTAGTCACTTGGATAGGCTTTCTAGCCTGTAGTACCTATTTCGCTCAACCTAAACCAGGTTTTCAAGGCGTACTCATGAGTTGGGCAACTAACCTGTCGGGTGTGTTTTGGGCCTGGATCGTGATCAGCGGCAGTGGTTATTTTGAGTCGGCTTTTGTGGGGTATTTACTCACAGGTATCGTCACATCTGGCATGTGTCTTCAAGCAAGCTATCATAAACTCGCCTTCATTCCCGGCGCCTTTATCGGTTGCTGTATTACTTTCGCTATGGTTGGTGATATTTCCAATATTTTGCCAGCATTAATACTGGGCGCACTGCTTGGTTACTCCATGGTCTTATTAACCGGACAACTTGTTAGTCTGACTCAGAGATGGCGCGCGTTTATGGGGACATCAACTGCAAATAAAGTCACCGCTCAAACGACCACTAACGATTAACAGCATTAGATATGGTCGCCTATAAAGAGTGATTATCCGAACTAGGACCTAGGTAAAAAACATGAAACAAATTGAATTTAGAAAGATTGACGCCTTGATGATCAAGCTGAGCCTGAACGGTAAGTTTTGGCTGGTTTGTTCTTTGGTAGCACTGATCACTGCCAGTATTGCTCTGGTTAATTTGAATGATGCAAGAGAGCACGCTGTGCAGGCGAGTCAAGCCAAGGCGCAAGCTATGGTGGATACCTTTGCGGCTGTGGCCAATTCACAGGGCATTAAAGGTAATGAGCTGAGTCAATTTGCCACAGAGCAAGGTCTGCAAGTGGTAAGCCGTGTGAACTCATCTCGCCGGGGGATAATGTCACAGTCACCTCAGCCGTTGGCAATCAGTATCTGCAGCTCAACACTCATGTGGCCGACTGGGAAGCCGAATCTCAGAGTGATGCTAACTTCATGTTCTGGATCGCTCTAGCGGGTCTACTGCCCCTGTTCCAGTTGAGTTACTGGACCTCCACTTCCTTAGGCGGTGGCTTGTGGGATATGTATATCGCGATTAAACGTTTGGCCGATGGCGATCTAACTCAAAGGCTTAATTTCTTCGGTAAAGATGATTTCAGTATAATCGCCACCGAGATAGATCGCAGCGCAGATAATATGAGTGAGATGGTCACTGCGATTGGCAGAAATGCCGCGACTCTGGCTCAAGCTGCCGATGAATTTAATCAGCAAGCAAAACAGAGTGATGAGTTAATAGGTTTCCAGCATCAGTTTTTAGATACTGTGGCTGTGGCCATGGATCAGATGACCGCCGCTATCGAAGAGGTATCAAGTAATGCTGCCAATACTTCTGAGCAGACTAAGGCTAATTCACATCAAGCACAAGAGAGTAAACTGCGGATCACAAATGCGGTTGAGCGTATCTCTGGGCTGGTGGCTAAGATTGGCTCTGCATCAGACTCGGTCTCTCAGTTGTCGCATAATGCCTCTGAGATTGGCGCGGTAGTGACCACCATTAATAGTATATCTGAGCAGACTAATCTACTCGCTCTCAATGCTGCCATTGAGGCTGCCCGTGCAGGTGAACAGGGGCGCGGATTCGCCGTGGTCGCAGATGAGGTGAGAACCCTTGCAGGGCGAACCCAACAGGCCACGGTGGAGATTCAGTCTATGATTGAAGGCTTGCAGTCTGGTTCGACTAAATTGACTCGGGTGACAGAGGAGATAGTCGAACAGGCCGATCAGGGTCGAGGCGCTATCGTCTCAGTGGGGGAAGATGTGGACTCTATGGCGGCATCGACTAATGATGTGTTCGATATGAGTTCACAAATTGCCGCTTCTGCCGAGGAGCAGAGTGTCTCTGCACGCGATATAGCCATGCAACTCAATGATATACGCGAACAGTCGGAAACGATAAAGCAAACAGCGCAGCGTTCGGTGTCATTGGCGGAAGAACTGCGCAACTCATCTACCGAGTTAGAGGGGATTTTGCAGCAGTATCGAACCAGCTAATCTCACCATTGAGCACGAATTTAAAAAGCAAAACCTTGGTTTTGCTTTTTTATTGCCTATTATTTATCTCATAAGCTCGCTATTTCTACATAATCACTATTTGTTAGTGGTATGTGAAATTTATTATTGTTTATTCCGTTCTTTTATAATCGTGGCTCCCCGCGGGCGAAATGAAACCTGGTAGTTTTCTCCTGTTAGCGTTTTTTGGTGATGACTAATTCTGTGATGACTAATTCTGTGATAAGAAGACTTGAGGTAGATGTGAAAAATAGAGGGATAGCATTATTATGCGGGCTGCTTTTAAGCCTGTCGATGACGGTAAGTTTTGCTGTGAGTGCAGAAACAATCAAGCTGGTAAATTCGGCCGGTGAGGCGATGAAAAATATGGTGGTCTATCTGCAACCGAAACTCCTTGTTGGGTCTCAGTCAGAACTTGCTGGGGAGAGTGTTGATAACATGGCTGCGCCGCTAGAAGTCCATCAGAGAAATAAGCAATTTACCCCTTATATTACAGTGGTGCAAAAAGGCTATGAGTTGCAATTTGTCAACGATGATGATATCACTCACCACATCTATTCCGCGGCGGGGCCCAAGCGCTTCTCCTTTAAGTTACGCAAAGATAACGCCACTAAAAGCATGGTGTTTGATCGGGTAGGCCATGTCTCCATGGGATGTAATGTTCATGATTGGATGAGTGGCCATCTGCTGGTGGTTGACACGCCTTACTTTGGTTTAACCGATGAGAAGGGACGGGTTAGCTTCGCCAATACACCTGATGCCGATTATACTTTAGTGATCTGGCACCCTCAGCTATCAAGTCAAGACAACAGCTTGTCACAGGGGGTGACTCTGCCGCTGACACAGGCGTTAACCATCACAGTTTCAGCCCTTATGGGGGATATTCCGTCCCAGAAGAGCCTGGATGACTTTGAGTTTTTGGAAGGTTATTGATGTTCGGTCTATTCAATCGAATACAGACGCGCATATTTGCCTTCTTCGTGATCTTATTGGTCGCGGTACAGGCTATCTCATTCTCCATCACTTTTTACGCCAATAAACGCTTGGAGCAAGAGCAGTTAAAAAATCAACGCTCGGTGGCCGAATTGGTGTTTAAGTCCGAGTACAACGACCGAAATTATTACCTCTCGGCCTTCGCGGAAACTGCGGCCAAAGACTTCGGCCTCAAAGATATCTTTATCGATGGCGACAGACGCAGCTTCCTGGTGGCATTGAATAATCACAGGAAGCGTATCAATGCGGATATTGCTATCGCCGTGGACAAGGAAGGTGAAATTATCGGTGAGCTGATGCTCAACACTAAAGGGATGGAGAAGGGAAAGGTGAGAGTCGGACCCGAGCAAGGCGAGGTATTTCGCTATCAGTTGGGCAGTGAATTTCAGGGAGCCAATCCTTTTTATCCCCTGGAAGATAACATATATCAGATTAAATTCGCCCCGTTAACCAGTGGGGCCAACAATGTCATCGGTTGGGTGGGGTTTGGCTTCATCATTGGCGATGAATTAGCGCGTTCACTACATATGAAAACCGGACTCAATGCCGGTTTTATGGTGACATCTTCGGGGCAAACAAATCAGTTAATCAGCTTGTCAGCCGAACGGTTAAATACCTATGATTATCGGGCCGTGTCTGATTATATTCGAGATGGTCAACTGAATGACGAATATGTGTTGTGGCATCAAGCACTCGGAGAGGTAAACGAAAAACAGCTGCATGCTTTCATGTATCTGACCCGTTATGACGTGCTCGAGTCATTTCAGAAACAATGGCTACAGCAACTTGGCTTAATCGTCTTGATGTTACCCATCTCCTTGTTGCTGGCGTTCGTCATATCCAGTGGTGTGACTAAACCGATTAAATTATTGATTGAGCAGGCGAGATATATTGCCAAGGGTAATTACAACTCTAAGGTGCAGGTGGGCAATAGCATAGAGATGCAAGAGCTAGCCGAAGAGTTTACTGTGATGCAGCGGGCGATTCTCAGCCGGGAAAGCAAGATTGCCTTTCAGGCCTACCACGATCCATTGACTAACTTAGCCAACAAGAACGAGCTAGAACGTGTGACTCAGCCCTGGTTTGACGCTAAATCGGCCGTGGCTATCTGTTTGATCAACATTAAGCGCATGACCGAGGTGAATGGCACCTTAGGACATGTGGTGGGAGATGAGGTGATAAAAGAGATAGGGCGACGCTTGTCTTCTATCGATGATATCAGCCTAGTGTGTCGTATGAGCGGCGATGAATTCGTATTAGCCTTTAAAGACACTTTTCCTAAGGCTCTGCGTAGCTTACTGGCTAAGGTGCAGAAAAATATCGAAGCCGAATATCGCTATCAAGACATCTCCTTGCATCTACAGTTGACCATCGGCGTGAGCTTTGTTCATTATCCCAGTGATTTAGAAACCTTGCTCCGTCAAGCCGATACGGCGATGCAACATGCTAAGAAGAATAAGCTGGAGCAACAGATCTATAATCAACAAATAGATGTGAACACCTTAGAGCGATTGCAGCTGATCAACGAACTCAAATCTGCCATACAGCACGGGGAATTGGTGCTGTTTTACCAGCCTAAGTTAGATTTAACCTTGAATAAGGTGACCCATGTGGAGGCACTGGTGCGTTGGCAGCATCCCGACAGGGGAATGATCCCTCCCGATGAGTTTATTCCTATTGCCGAGCAGATGGGGCAGATGAACGCGTTAACCCGTTGGGTGATGAATGAAGCTATCGATCAATATCTGAGTTGGAAAGCCCAAGGTATAGATTTAGGCATAGCGATAAACATCTCGGCGGAGAACTTAAAAGATGCCAATTTTTGTCAATATGTGCTGGATGTTATCTCAGATAGAAATGTGCCAATAGAAGCGTTAACCTTAGAGATCACCGAAGATGCCGTGGTGTCCGATCCTGAGAATGCCATCAAGCAACTCAAGGTGCTGAAAAAGTATGGTTTGAAGTTATCTATCGATGATTATGGCACGGGTTACTCGTCTCTGGCTCAGCTTAAGCAGTTACCCGTGGATGAGTTAAAGATAGACAAGTCATTTGTGCAAAACCTGATGGTTAACTTAGATGACCAAATCATAGTGAACTCGACCTTACAGTTGGCCCACAGCTTAGGTTTACGTGTCGTCGCCGAAGGCATTGAAGATGAGGGCGCGCTGAAATGGCTCGCCGAGAGAGGTTGTGAAATGGGGCAAGGCTATTATCTCTCTAAGCCAGCCGATGCCGACACCTTAGTCGCTTGGTTGGCAAAGTCAGGTTACTGATCTATTTCCCTGTCGCTAATTAGGGATCGTGTACCAATCGAGAACAAGATAGAACAGAGGAGCATGGATGAAATATTGGGTATGGATACTGGGTTTGTACTCGTCAGTGGGACTCGCTGCCGAGCAGAGTATCTCTGGCATCATAGATGTCAGGGCCAGCTATACCGACGGCATCACCTCCTATGTCGATGGTGGGCTTGGCAAATTTAGATTCAACCCGGACGGCCAACTCTCTCTGGCTCAAATGGGTCTGAGTTATAATATCGATTGGGATAGTCCGCTCTCTGCCCATGTGGTGGCTAATGCCTATTGGGATGGGGTGCGGGATAATATCGGTATTACCGAGGCCTATTTGAAATACAAGGGTCTGCCCTGGGACAATGGATTACGTTTGAGTGGTAAACTGGGGTTCTTGTATCCTGAGATCTCCATGGAAAATATCGCTACCGCCTGGTCTTCTCCCTACACCTTAACTTATTCAGGGATCAACAGCTGGTTAGGTGAAGAGGTGCGCCATATTGGCGCTCAGATGAGTTTGGATTATCTGGGCAAGTTTCATGATTCCCGCCATGACTTTACATTTTCCGCCGAGTTGTTTCAAAATAACGATACCACAGGGGCCATGTTGGCCTGGCACGGCTGGACCAATAGTTCACGTCAGACGCTTGCTCAGGAAAAACTGCCCTTGAGCGAGCTTCCTAGCCTGGACGGCGGCTCATTGAGCTCTCAGGCAAAAGAGTCTGATCCTTTCTTAGAGCTCGATGATCGTATCGGCTACCATGTGAAAACCCAGTGGCGCATGCAGGGGCTGGGGCGACTCGAAGTGGGCTATTACGATAATGATGCCGATACGCGAATAGTGAAAGAGGGTCAATATGCCTGGTTGACTCAGTTTGTGCATATCGGCACTAAGTGGCGTCTGCCCTATAACATAGAGCTGATCGCTCAATACATGAAAGGGAATACCTTGATGCAGTCTCCCTATGGCATGGACATAGTCGATAATGGCTTCGATTCGGCATTTATCTTGTTTAGCCATAGATGGCAGAAACACAGGTTATCGGCTCGATTCGAAGATTTTAGTATCACAGATAATGACCTTACACTCGATGACGATAACAGCGAGGAGGGTCAAGGGATGACAGTCTCCTATAGCTATCAATTCAGTAAAGGTTGGTTTATGCAAATGGAATATAACCGCATCGACTCAGAGCGAGCCGCTAGGGCCGAACAAGGTTACTCTAAGGACTTAGTCGAGCAGCAGTGGCAGCTGGCGAGCCGCTATTATTTTTAAAGAAGGTGCTAGTTCCTAGGAACTAGCACCTCAATCCTCCAGCACTCATATTTGGCAATTAAAGAGCTGCAGCAACCTCGGTGCCTTGCTTAATCGCCCGTTTCGCGTCTAGCTCTGAGGCGATATCGGCGCCGCCAATCAGGGTGACGTTCACCTTGTGTGCCTCAAGCTTAGTCTGCAGCGCCCTATGTGAGTCTTGTCCGGCGCAGATGATGATGTTATCCACCTCGAGCAGTTGCTCTTCACCATCGACAGAGATATGAAGTCCCGCATGATCAATCTTGTTGTACTGCACACCTTTGAGCATCTTCACGCCCTTGTTTTTCAGCACGGTTCTGTGGATCCAGCCCGTACTCTTACCTAGACCTGCTCCCACTTTCGATGTTTTGCGTTGCAGTAAAAAGATCTCTCGTGGAGAGGGCTCACATTGTGGTTCGATTAAACCACCCGGCGTCGAGCCGCTAAGGTCCACTCCCCACTCTTTCATATAGGCATCTTTATCTAGGCTGGTGGACGGCCCTTGATGTGAGAGGTATTCACCCACATCGAATCCTATGCCGCCAGCGCCTACGATGGCCACGCGCTTGCCTACCGGTTTTTTATCTCTTAGTACATCTAAGTAGTTCAGTACCTTGTTGCTAGTAATTCCTGGAATGTCTAATTGTCGAGGGATGATACCGGTTGCCAGTAATACTTCATTGAATCCAATCAAGTCCTCTTCGCGGGCTCTGGTATTGAGCCTGACATTGACGCCGGTGAGCTCGAGTTGTTTCTTAAAGTACCTGATGGTTTCGCTGAACTCCTCTTTACCCGGTACTTGCATGGCAATATTGAACTGACCGCCAATCTTGTCGTCGGCCTCGAACAGGGTGACATTGTGCCCACGTCTTGCTGCGGTCGTTGCCGCGGCGAGACCCGCGGGTCCTGCGCCAACCACGGCGATTTCCTTGCTTTGCTTGGTGGGCTTTATAATCAGTTCGGTCTCATGGCAGGCCTGGGGGTTCACCAGACAAGACACGAGTTTCATCTGGAAAATATGATCTAAACAGGCCTGATTACAACCGATACAGGTGTTGATCTCATCGGATTTTCCCGCTTGAGCCTTGGCCATGAAGTTAGGATCGGCAAGCATAGGCCGGGCCATGGAGATTATGTCGGCATTACCCCCGGCGAGGATCTCTTCGGCGACTTCCGGGGTATTGATGCGGTTGGTGGTACAAAGCGGAATGCTCACCTCTTTCTTCATGCGTTTGGTGAGTTCGACGAAGGCGCCTCTCGGGACGCTGGTGGCTATGGTGGGAACGCGGGCTTCATGCCAGCCAACACCTGTGTTGATAATCGTCGCGCCAACCTTTTCGATGCCCTTAGCTAGCTCGACTACCTCTTGCCAGGTACTGCCGCCTTCGACTAGGTCGAGCATGGAGAGCCTGAAGATGATGATAAACGCTTCACCGACCGCTTCACGGGTTCTGCGAACTATCTCAAGGGCTAATCGGGTGCGGTTTTCATAGCTGCCACCCCAACGGTCGGTTCTGTGATTGGTGCGCTTACAGATGAATTGATTGATGAAGTAACCTTCAGAACCCATGATCTCGACGCCATCATAACCGGCTTTCTGTGAGTTAAGCGCGCAGTTGACGAAGTCCTGGATCTGCTTTTCTATGCCTGCTTCATCTAGTTCTCTGGGAACAAATTGGTTGATTGGTGCCTGCAAGGGTGAGCAACTCACCAGCTTTGGATGATAGGCGTAACGTCCGGTATGCAAAATTTGCAAACAGATCACGCCATCTTCTTTATGCACGGCTCGGGTGATTAACTTGTGCTTTTCGATATCTTCATCTGTGGCGATCATGGTGGCATTGGGCATGCCGCCGCCTTCGATATTGGGGGCAAAACCACCGGTGACTATCATACCAATGCCGCCAGCGGCCCGCGCGGCGTAGTAGGTTGCCATGCGTTCGAATCCGTTGGGGGCTTCTTCTAAGTTAGTGTGCATCGAGCCCATCAAGCTGCGATTCTTAATTGTACGAAAACCTAAATCTAGTGGTGCCATTAAATGTGGATAGGAGTTGCTCATCTCTCTTCCCTTTTATTATTTATTCTTGGTTAAAGATAGAGCGAATGATAGGATTGGCCAATGACTAAAGATTACAAATTAATGACTGTTGTTTGCATTATGAAAGGTTTTTTACATGGTGAACGAGTATGAAGCTAGGTGACATTTCGGTTTCTTATATTGAGATCATGCTCAAGGCGATGGAGCACCTTAAGGTTGAGTGCGATGAAATATTGGATAAATATTCTATTGATTCAATCTCTTTAGCATCTCCCGATGCCAGGGTGAGTATTCCTAAATTTATGCGTCTGGGTCATGACTGTATACAAGCCTGTGAATTACCTTGGCTTGGGCTGGTTATGGGAGAGGTCACCACGGCGACCAATTTAGGGATTGCAGGCTTATTGGCGCTTAGCGCCCAAGATCTCAGGCAAGCCTGCCATCAGATAGCCACCTTTGAGCTCCTCAATAAATATAACTCCAGAGGTCAATCGCAATTTTTTGTGAGTCAGGCGTTTGGCATGGAGCAGGATAAGTATCTGGCGCTGAGTCGAGAGTATGGTGTTGCGCAAGGCCAAGGGGTGTTGATGTTTTATTCCATCAAGCCCTATAACGATTATAACTATTTCGTGGTCGATTCCGTCTTGTCTGGTTGGTGCCAGATAATTCAAGATTTGAGCGGCAGAGAGGATGGGATTGAGAAAGTCTGCTTCGAGTTTCCTGCTCCGGTTTATGCAGACAAATACCATGAGCTGTTTAATTGTCCGGTACTGTTTGAACAAGCGAGCAACTATATCGTTATCAAAGCCGAAGCATTAGCTTGGTCTTGCATCAATCGAAGTGCGCCAACTTTTGAGTTACTCAGAAGAGGCGCAGATGAAGAGCTGGAAAAAGTGCGTTTGGGATTGAGTTTTCATGAGAAGGTCAGCCGTGTCATTGGCCCTCTGCTAGACGGGAGTACACCGACACTGGAACAAGTCTCGGAGCAGCTGAACATGGCTCCCTGGACCGTCAGGCGCAAACTGGTGGAGGAGGGCGGCAGCTTTCAACAAACCTTGAATGATACTCGCCGTACCTTAGCCATAAGTTATGTACAGGATACGGCGTTAACCTTAGGTGAAATCGCTTACCTGCTAGGTTTTGGCTCACCTACTGCTTTTCAGCGAGCCTTTAAACGTTGGACGGGCGAAGCGCCTGGGCGCTTCAGAACGGCAAATATAAGTCCAAATAAAGAGAAATAGAAGATAGATACGGCTATAGAAACAGACACCCTAAGCGCTCTGTTTGCTCGCTTCCTCTGTTGCTCTATTGTCATCTTTTAGTTTGCGCCGAAGAATTTTTCCCACAGGCGACATGGGCAGTTCACTCCTGAATTCAAATTGACGAGGGATTTTATAACCAGTGAGCTTGTTCTTGCAGAACGCTCTGATCTCTTCTCCTGTCAGTGAGGCATTGTCTTGTATGACAACATAGAGCTTAACCGCCTCACCGGTTTTAGTATCTTCAACACCGATAGCGGCGCAGTTAACCACATCAGGGTGAGTCGCTACCACGCCTTCTATCTCATTGGGAAAGACGTTAAAGCCAGAAACTATGATCATGTCTTTGACCCGGTCGACTATGCTGACGAAACCATCTTCATCGATAATGGCGATATCACCGGTGAGCAGCCATTGCCCGTCTTGAGTGAATGACTCTCGGGTGGCCTTAGGGCGATTCCAGTAGCCTTTCATCACCTGAGGACCTTTGACGCAGAGCTCACCGCGCTCGCCAATAGGTACTTCTTCGCCGAGAGCATTAATACACTTGAGCGCCGTGTGTTGCAGCGCTTGACCCACGGTGCCTAATCGCTCTAAACCATTAATTGGATTCATACATACGGCGGGTGAACATTCGGTCAGGCCATAAGCCTCGGAGATACCAACGCCGGTGAGCGCTTTCCAGCGCTTGGCGGTATCGTCCATCAGCGCTGTGCCACCGGACAGGGTGAATTTCATTTCACTAAAATCGATTTGTTTGAAACTCGGACTTTCCATCAAGGAAACGAAAAGGGTGTTCAGCCCCATCAGGCCATTTATTTTAAAAGGTTTCATCGCCTTGATGAAGGTTTCGGTATCTCTTGGGTTAGCGATAAGTATGCTGTGCTGACCCAGTCTGAAAAATGCCATTAGATGCACAGTAAAAGAGTAGATATGGTACAGGGGCAAAGGAGCGACCATGATCGCTTGTCCATCATCCAGCATAGGCGCGCCGTGTTCATCATGCTGATGTGTCACTACGCCGGCTTGGAGCATATTTGCGATGATGTTGGTATTAGTGAGCTCGGCGCTCTTGGCGACACCTGTAGTGCCTCCTGTGTACTGTAGGACTATGGTGTCGTCTGGTTTATCGAGATGGGCAGGGGTAAATCCCTTGCCTAAATGCTGTTTCAGGACTTTCCTGAATGATACTGCCTGAGGAAGGTGGTAATTGGGGACCATCTTCTTGATGTGTTTGACGGTGGAGTTGATCAATACGCGTTTCACTGGGGGCAGCATATCGGCAAGGCTGGTGGTGATGATCAATTCGAGACTCGTTTCTGTCTGAATGTTCTCAACCGACTTGGCGAAGATATCCATACACAGAAGGGCTTTTGCGCCTGAATCATTAAACTGATGAATCATCTCAGGTTCGGTATACAAGGGATTGGTATTGACGATACGCAGTCCCGCCCGTAATGCACCAAACACGGCGATGGGGTATTGCAGGGTATTGAGCATCTGAATGGCGATAGCATCACCCGGGACGAGTGATGTTTGGTTTTGCAGGTAATGGGCAAACGCGGCGCTGTAATGGTTAATCTCTTGATAACTGAGAGTGTGCCCCAAACTGGTAAATGCCGGATTATCTGCGTATTTGGTAAAGGCTTCTTCGATGGCTTCAATAGCCGAGCCGTATTGTTCTAAGTCTATGGAATCAGAGATCCCCGGGGCGCGTTTACCATTCCAAAACGATGCTTCCATACTTGCCTCAATGCTTGTTCGCGTTCCTGTTTTCTAGTGAGACTAGTTAACACTTCGCGTATTTTAGTTTTTATTAGCGATTATTTAGCCGCTGCCTCTCGACTATTACTTACTTTTTAGAGAATGATAAGTGAACGATAGTGACTAAAGATGACAAACTAGTATCCCTAGGTTGCAAACTCAGCTATTGCTGAGCAAAAACTCTATTACTGTTCAATTGTTAATGGCGAATGGTGAGATATCAAGTGCGGGTTATGAGGGAACAAAAAGCCCATTGCAGCGTAGACTAGCAATGGGCCTTTAAATTTTATAAGTCGGCTCGTCCAGAGCTACCGATAGAGTTAGCTAAACGAACTCCAGATCGGGGCGTGATCCGATGGTTTCTCTATAGCGCGAAGATCGTAATCCACATCTGATTCGACCAGACGTTCATTGAGTGACTTAGTCGCCAGTACCACATCGATGCGCAGGCCACGGTTATCCAAAAAACCCTTGCTACGGTAATCGAACCAGGAGTAACGCTCAGTGCGATCCGAGTGAAGCTCGCGGAAGGTATCGAGTAATCCCCAATCCATCAGAGTCTTCAGCCATTCACGTTCTTCAGGCTGGAAGCTACACTTACCGGTTCTTAGCCAACGTTTAGCGTTTGGCTCGCCTATGCCTATGTCAAGATCCACTGGTGAGATGTTGATGTCACCTATAATTGCGATATCTTCATCTGGCGTGTGGTGCTCGTTCAGGTAAGTCATCAGGTCTTTATAGAACTGACGCTTGGCCGGATACTTAGTCTCGTGGCTGATGTTGTCACCCTGAGGAAAGTAGCCATTGAGCACAGTCAACGGACGGCCATTTTCTTGGGTGAAGCTTGCCATGATCATACGGCGCTGAGCATCTTCGCTATCCGTTGGGAAGCCTTTCTGCACCTTGACAGGTTCGAGCTTAGATAACATGGCAACGCCGTAATGGGCCTTGCCACCGTGGTAATGTACCTTGTAACCCATGGCTTCGACATCGGCAGCCGGAAACACATCATCGTGTGCCTTGGTCTCCTGCAGACCTATGATATCAGGCTGGTGGGCGTCTATTAACGCCTGAAGTTGATGCAGTCTGGCACGAATACCATTGATATTGAAAGAAACTATTTTCATCTATTCAGAGTCCTTTACTAAACGTATGTTATGGCAGTACGCGCTTAAATGGCTTAACGATCACCTTGTCATATACGCCGGCGGCAATATAAGGATCCACATCGGCCCAGGCTTGAGCATCTTCTAACGATGGGAAATCGGCAACCACCAGTGAACCGGTAAAGCCCGCTTCCCCGGATTTTCGTTGTCGATAGCTGGATGAGGACCAGCCACTAGCAGACGACCTTCATCGGCCAATTGTTGTAGGCGTGCCAGATGTTCTGGGCGAGCGGCAAGGCGTTTCTCTAAACTGTTTTCAACATCTTGTGATGAGATCATATACCACATGGTTTTAGTTCCTTTTATTAGGCTAGCTAAGCGCCCAGACCTGATGTCTTGTGACTCATTATCAGTGCCGGACTACTTCTTAGTTAACTCTTTCTTATGCTCTTCAGGCATGTGTTTGAATAGATAAAATACGGTAATTACGGTGTTCAATAGGGTAAGCGCGGTTAAGCCAAATACCTTGAAATTAACCCAAGTCTCCTGAGACAAACTGAAGGCCACATAAATATTGATAAGGCCGCAGGCGATGAAGAAGGTGACCCAATACCAAGTGACATGGGCCCAAATTCTGTCTTCGACGATTAATTCTTTGCCTAGCATGCTCTTTAGGATCGGTTTGTTGATGAACTGGCTGACTGCGAGAGCGATAGCAAATAGTGCGTAAACGACGGTTACTTTCCATTTGATGAAAGTGTCATCATGAAACACTAAGGTGAGGGTACCGAAAAAGGTGACCATCACGAAGGTGACCAGATGCATTTTCTCTATCTTCTTGTAGAGGGCATAAGTGACTATCAATTGTAGCGCTGTTGCGGCGATCAAGGCACCACTGGCTACATAGATATCGAAGAACTTATAGACAGCAAAAAAGATGACTAGAGGCAGAAAATCGAGCAGTTGTTTCATAGGAATATTATCAAAATGGCTATTCAAAAATGAGAGCCCGAGTGTAACACGAGCGGCGGGTTAAACAAGTAGCATTGGCGGCTTGGCCTAGCTGGAATAAAGCATAGATGATGTACATGAAATAAGGCTGAAGTCGGTAATATCTATTGCATCTAAGGTGATTTTTAACACCATCAAGCGGTTCCCTGCTTCCTCATTGAGTGGGTGCATTAGGTCTTGATGAAGAGTTAGCCTTAGATGACGCTGTGAAGTGAGTTGCAGCTAGCTATTTGCTGCTAGTCAAAGTGCGCCAACTCTTAGGCAAGTTGGAAAAAGGTATCGATTAAATAATCAGATGACAGCCAAGAGGCTTGAGCTACTCAAATAAAAAACGTTTGAGGTCTGTTATTTTTATCTCTCTTAGTATCATTACAGCAAAATAGACTATATAGCTGCCAATCACCAGGGAGAACATGAGTGATGATGTCTGTTTTTGCTGCAGGTAATAGCCCAACATAGTGCCAAAGTAAGCAAGCATCAATAAGTTAATTTTCGACCCATCCTTAAATACCGGATGTTTGGAGGCGATATCTTTAGTGATACGAACTTGACCAAGCCAGCCAGAGAGTTTGAAGGTTATTTCTCGAATGTCACCACTGCTGTCTTTCCTCGTAGAGTAATTCGTATGGTCAAAGCCATTTTTCTCTTGATACTGCTCAAGCTTTTTTATTATGGTTTCCATTTGTAACATCCTGTCACTACTCATCTCATCCAGCTGAAATTCTGCTGCAAACTGTATTTTTCTCTTTAAGTCTCTCGCTTTTCAGGCTCAATTCATAGTGAAAGTTTATAAGGTTAATGCTCATTGAGGTTTGTTTCCGTTTTACTGTCAATGAATCTATAATGCTGCGCCAATGCAATGCGAGAGCAGCAAAATAACAATAACAATAACAATAACAATAACAACATAATTATTAGATTGGAGTTTTTACAAAATATGAAGAGACAGTTGAATGCAGTTAAACATGCTATTGCTTTATCTCTTGGCCTGTTTAGCTTTACTGCGAGCGCTAGTGATACCTTAACTGCAGAAGAGGTGATCGGCTTACAACAAGTCGCTCAGGCGCAAGTTAGCCCATCGGGTGATAATGTTGCCTTTACCCGTTATGTTCCCCGTGGGCTTTACAAAGAAGAGAATGGCCTGCACTGGGCTGAGCTTTATCTCGTCGATGACAAAGGCGTCGAGCGTCCTTATATCACGGGCCAAGTGACGGTGAATAACATTCAGTGGTCTGCCGATGGTAGCTTGATCTATTTCCTTGCCAAGATGGGCGAAGATAAGCACACCTCGCTGTACCAAATTCCCTTTAACGGTGGTCAGGCGCAAAAGACCTTAGGGCTGAAAGAGACGGATCTTGCTAGCTATGCCTTAAGTAATGACGGTAAGCAGATCGCCATCATTGCCAAGCCTGCTAAAGATAAAAGTGTTAAAGATCTTAAAAAACTCGGTTTTATGGCCGAAGTTTACGAAGAGAATCTTGAGAACAAGCAGCTGTTCGTCATCGATCTGGCGATGAGCGATAAACCACTCACGCCAGTTGCCTGGAACATCGAAGATTACGTCTCGGATGTGCAGTGGTCAGCTAATGACTCGCAGCTGTTAGTGAAAACTCAGCCAACGGCCTTGATCGATGATAAGTACATGAAGTCACAGTGGCATATCGTCAATGTGGCGAGCCAAAAGATGGTTACCTCATTTATTACTCAAGGTAAGTTAGGTGGTGCCGAGTTTTCTCATGATGGTCAGTATGTCGCCATTCTAGGTGCAGAAGATATGCACGACCCAGCTGCTGGCCGACTATATCTTGCGGAAACTAAAACTGGCAAGATCAGTGAGTGGCTGCCAAATCACTTAGGCCATGTGAGTGATTTTGAGTGGAAAAATGATAAAAATGAACTCTATTTTATCACTAATATCGATACCGACTCTGTGCTTGGCTTAATCAAGCCTGGCAGCAATGATTACAAGGTGGTGGTTAAAGCGGGTAAGTTTATCGCTTCACAGCTGAGCATCTCAGATTCTGACAAGACCATTGCACTAAGAGCTAATACGGCACAGCATCCGAACGAAGTCTACATGCTCAGAGGCAGTAAGCTTAAGGCGACGCGCTTGAGTAACTCAAATACCTGGCTCGATGACAAGCGTCTCGGTAAACAAGAATCTATCTCCTTCAAGGCCAAAGATGGCGTCGAGATCGCGGGTGTACTTATCTACCCACTCGACTATAAAAAGGGTCAACGTTATCCGCTTGTCATGTCCGTTCACGGCGGCCCTGAAAGCCATGATAAAGACGGTTGGTTGACTAATTACTCACGTCCTGGTCAGCTGGGTGCGACTCAAGGGTACGCCGTCTTCTATCCGAACTACCGTGGTAGCACAGGTAAGGGGGTCGATTATTCTAAGCTTGGTCAGAATGATTATGCGGGTAAAGAGTTCGATGACTTGGTCGAGTTTAAAGATCACCTTGTCGATATGGGTTTAGTCGATAGCAAAAAGGTCGGTATTACCGGTGGTTCATACGGTGGTTATGCCTCGGCTTGGGCGGCGACTAAACTGACTAAGCATTTCGCTGCCAGCGTGATGTTTGTCGGTGTGACCAACCAGCTATCTAAGTTTGGTACGACCGACATCTCAAACGAGATGCATCTGGTTCATGCACGCTCTTACCCTTGGGATAAGTGGCAGTGGTACCTGGAACGCAGCCCAATCTACTGGGCGGGTCAGTCTGAAACGCCACTGCTTATTATGCATGGTAAGGATGACCCTAGGGTTCACCCGGCTCAGTCCATGGAGCTATACCGCTACATGAAAGTGCAGGGCAAGGTTGTACGTCTGGTGTATTACCCGGGTGAAGGCCATGGTAACCGCAAGGCTGCCGCTCAGTACGATTATCACCTGCGCCTAATGCGTTGGATGGACCATTACCTGAAGAATGACGGTAAAGAGATGCCAGCGAATGAGCTAGATCATAAAGCTAATCTCGAGGCTGTTAAGAAGGACGCTTAATACCATTCCATATAAGTATCTGGTCAGTTCAGAGGCTCTCAGTTTTTTCAATTCAAGGCGCATTGATGAGGAAATGGTTATTCCCTTTTAAGTCAATGCAACACAGAAGTGGAAACACTGAGAGCCTCACGCAGTGCGGGTTTCAAAGCCCTTTATGCTACGTTGAATGTTCTCGATATACGACTGCATGGATGCAGGAGGTAGAGCAACGCAGGAGCTTGTTGCCGAGAATAACTATTAGCTTCAAACATTCGCCTTGCCTACAGTGCTTTGAACTCCCGCTGAATGATCAGATACTTACTCGGAATGGTATAATTCAGTCATTTCTTACCGCTAACAAATAAAAACGCCTGAGCATGTTCGGGCGTTTTTATTTGTCGTTATTACATTCTTAAATAGATTGGGATGACTAATCTCAACTATATGGTTTAGTTTTCTACATAGACATACATAAGAACAGATTTCAGTTAACAAATCAGTATCAAGTTTGCTAAAATATTAGGGGGTTCAATTCGTTGTAATATAAAGGGATTTATGAAAAATATTCTTGTGCTTTTTTCGCCATTATTTTTGGTGTGGTCTTGATAAAAGCTTGTATGCGCGGTCAGGAGGTTTCTAAATGGCCGTCTGTTGAGGGGCATGTCACATCATCTGAAATTATTAAAAAGGTTGAGCAAAAGACTAAAACACAAAATGATAGAAAAGTTAGGTATACCGAGACTAAATACGTTTTAAAATTAACTTATGAGTATGAAGTCAATGGCACGCCTTATTCTGGAAGAGACTCATCGTTTGGTGAAAGTTCAAGCTTGAGCGCTAAGCAAAAACAGCAACGTTATCCGGATGGAAAATCGGTAAACGTTAAGTTTGACCCAGAAAATCCTTACGATAGCGTAGTAAAAATATAGTTGTTGGAGTTGTGTACCAGTAAATAAGAACGCCAACTCACAGAGTTGGCGTTCTGGTGTTTATTGATTTAATACCGATAGGTATAAGTCCTACAGTTTCAGCCTTAGGTTGCGGCCTTCATATTGCGGGTAAATTCACCAAGCTTAGCTAACAATGCAGTTTCATCATCTTTATTGGCTGCAATGATCTTCACTATTGCCGACCCAGAAATGACGCCAGCAGCGCCTGCTTCAATAGCTTCTTTTACTTGCGCCGGCTCTGCAATACCGAATCCTAGCAGTGGCGGCGCACCGTTAAATTCTTTGAGGCGAGATAAGATCTCACCGATTGGCATACCCGCTTTCGATTCTGTACCTGTGACGCCGGCGCGTGAAAGTAAGTAAGTGTAGCCTTCGCCTTTCTCACTCACCATCTTTAGTGTGTCACTATCGGCATTGGGTGGCGCGATAAAGATAGGCGCGACATCATGAGCCTTGGCCGAAGCGATAAAGGGCTCGGCTTCCTCTACCGGCACATCGGCGATAAGTACCGAGTCCACGCCAGCAGCTTGGGCCTTAGCGTAGAAGGTATCGATACTCTTGGTATAAACCAAGTTAGCATAGAGCAAGAGGCCGATGGGCAGATCTGGGTATTTGGAGCGAATTGCGGTGAGCATCTCAAAACACTGAGTCGGGGTAGTGCCAGCGGCGAGTGAGCGCAGGTTAGCGGCTTGGATGACCGGGCCATCTGCCAGTGGATCAGAGAAGGGGAAACCCAGCTCAAGGGCATCGGCGCCATTTTCGACTAAACAGTCGATGATCTTCAGTGATAATTCAGGGCTTGGATCGCCTAAGGTCACGAATGGCACAAACGCGCCCTGATTTTTTTCTTTCAATGCGGCAAATACTGCCTGGTAACGGCCTGCTTGTTTAGATTCGGTCATCGCCGCTCTCCTTATCTGCTGTTAGTTGCGCTTTTTCTCGCTCTTCCAGAATATCAGCGACGGTGAAGATATCTTTATCACCTCGGCCCGATAGGTTTACCACTAATATGGTTTCCTTGGTGGCTTTTTCTGCCAGCTTGAGTGCATACGCTATGGCGTGTGATGACTCCAGCGCCGGGATAATCCCTTCACAACGAGCCAGTAACTGGAAGGCGTCCAGCGCCTCATCATCGGTTGCCGACTCGTAAGTAGCGCGGCCAGTAGCGGCAAGGTGAGCATGCTGTGGACCTACAGATGGGAAGTCGAGCCCCGCCGAGATAGAATAAGATTCCTGAATCTGCCCTTCGCTGTCTTGCATCAAGGGCGCTTTCATGCCGAAGAAAATGCCTGTCTTGCCGTGTTTAAGTGGCGCGCCATGCATGGGAGTATGGAGGCCAAGACCCGCAGGTTCGACACCGATAAGTTGTACACTTTCTTCGTCGATGAAGTCGGCGAACATGCCGATGGCGTTCGAGCCGCCACCGACACAGGCGATAACCGCGTCGGGCAGACGACCTTCACGTTCAAACAGCTGCTTCTTGGTCTCTTCGCCGATCATGCGTTGAAATTCACGCACGATAGTGGGAAAGGGATGTGGACCGGCAGCCGTGCCCAGCAGATAGTGGGCCTTTTCATAGCTACCTGACCAGTCGCGCATGGCTTCGTTACAGGCATCTTTAAGAGTGGATGAGCCTGAGGTGACCGGAATCACTTCCGCGCCCATCAACTTCATTCTAAAGACGTTAGGAGATTGGCGTTCTATGTCTTTAGCACCCATGTATACCTTACATTTAAGGCCTAATAGGGCGCAGGCGAGAGCGGTTGCTACGCCGTGCTGACCCGCGCCAGTTTCGGCGATGATCTCTTTTTTACCCATGCGCTTGGCAAGCAGGGCCTGACCCAAAACCTGGTTGGTCTTGTGGGCACCGCCGTGAAGTAGGTCTTCGCGCTTAAGGTAGATTTTTACCAGAGGATTGGGACTCAGGTTGCGGGTCAAGGTTAGCGCCGTCGGGCGACCGGCATAGTTTTTCAAAAGATCGCTGAATTCGGCTTGAAAGGCTTCATCTTCTTGCGCTTCAATAAACGCCGCTTCGAGCTGTTTCAGTGCCGGCACCAATATCTGTGGTACGTACATACCGCCATATTCGCCGAAGTAGGGGTCGAGTTTGGTCATAGTGTTATTCCTTAAATAGATCTGCTGCGCATCTCTATTAATGCCACTGCGTGGCGTAAATTAACTGTGGTTAAAGGCTTAGAGCCTTTTATCAATATTATGATGTTTAGTACTGTCTAAGAGCTGCAAAGGTTGATTGGATCAGTTGATGATCTTTCTGCCCCGGTGCGCTCTCTAAGCCTGAATTGAAATCCAGGCCGTAAAATCCTTGTTTGCTCGCGTCACTGGCATTGTCTGCATCTAAGCCGCCGGCGAGCATGGCGTCTTGTTTGTTAGGCAGAGACTGTTGCCAGTCGAAGCTAAGGCCGGTGCCACCAAATTGTTCGCCTTTTTCTTTGCTGCGCTTGCTGTCGAACAAAATGCGATCGGCATTAGTTGGCATCGATAATTCGGCATTAGCTTCGCTTATATCGACTGCGACATTAACCGCCACGGCTTTCCAGATCTGTGCCTTGCTGCCCGCGGCTGCTAAGGCGCTACGCACTTGGGCGATATCATACTCAGATTCACTGCCGTGAAGTTGAACCGCAAAAAGCTCGAGGGACGACACGAGTTCGGCGATAACCTTGGCTGACTCGTTAACAAAGACGCCGACAAAATTGAGCTGCTTACCCGAAGCTCGATGAGCCGCGAGCAGAGACTTAGCCTTGTCTGGCGTGATATGGCGAGGTGACTTTTCGGCGAAGATGAGTCCGCCATAGATGGCGCCTGCATCGGCGACGGCGTTTGCATCTTCAACCGATGTCAGGCCGCAGACTTTGTTGTGGCCGAGTGTGAGTGTACGACAAGCGAGATCTAAGTCATCAGCTGCCATCAATGAGCTGCCGACCAGGAAGCCATCGACCAGTGGACTCAGGCGGCGAACTTGCGCCTGATTGTAGATCCCTGATTCGCTGATCACCACGCGATCCGCCGGGATACGAGGTGCGAGCTTTTCCGTCGTGGCCAAGTCGGTAGATAAGTCTCGCAGGTTGCGGTTATTGATGCCGATGATGTTGGCATCGAGTGCAATGGCGCGCTCAAGTTCGGCTTCATTACTCACTTCTGTGAGTATGTCGAGCTGGTACTTGGCAGCTTCACAGGCTAGCGCACGATATTTGTCATCATCGAGCACAGATAGCATCAATAGAATGGCATCCGCGCCTTGGTGAGCGGCGAGCTTAACTTGATAGCTATCGACGAAGAAGTCTTTACAGAGAATAGGCTGCTTAACCCGGGCACGAACCTTAGGGATATAGTCCATGTCGCCCTGAAAAAACTGCTCGTCGGTGAGCACTGAGATCCCGGCGGCATAGTTATTGTAGACATCGGCAATGGCTTCGACATCGAAATCCGCGCGGATAAGGCCCTTGGATGGACTGGCTTTCTTGCACTCGAAGATGAAACCGGCATTTGGCGCGCGTAATGCTTTGAACAAGCTGCGATCTGATATTTGGGGCTTTAGGCTAGCTTCCGGGAAACGCAGTTTCAGTGCATCCATATGTGCAGCCTTAGTATCGACGATTCTGGTCAATACATTACTGGTTTCTGAAGGACTCTGCTGGCTGTCGCTGTTTTCTCTAACATTTGTTTTAATATCTGCTATTGAACTGCTCACGCTATTACTCCTAATTCTGTTTTTGATCTGGCTTTGCCGCTGCACTGGCGCTGGCAAGCTGCTCGAGTAAGTTGTAGGCCTTGCCACTGGCAAGGGTCTCGAGTGCTAAGGCTGTGCCCGATTTGACTGAGTCACACATGCCTGAGATGTAAAGCGCACAACCTGCGTTGGCCGCAACTGCGTGACTGTGGGCGGTTTGACCTTGCCCTTGTAAGATAGCGCGAGTGAATTTTGCATTCTGCTCGGGTGTGCCACCTTCGAGATCGTTAAGCTCGGCTGGGGTTATGCCTAACTCATCCGGGGTGAGCTGATATTGCTTTATTTCGCCGTCAACTAGCTCACAGACTAAGGTGTTACCGTGAATGGCCACTTCGTCCAGACCACTGCCATGGACCACCATGGCGCGCTTCATTCCTAGTACCTTCAATACCTCGGCGATGGGCTTAACCAGTTCACTGCTGTATACGCCGAGCAAGATGAAATCAGGATGAGATGGATTGATAAGTGGACCAAGTACATTAAACAGGGTGCGGGTCTTCAGTGCTTGGCGCACAGGTACCGCGTGACGCACTCCACCATGGTAATGAGGCGCGAACAAGAAGCAAAGGCCGAATTCATCGAGACAATCTCGTGCGGTTTCCGGCGCCATTGTCAAGTCGATACCGAACTGGGCAAGCAGATCCGATGACCCGGATTTGCTCGAGACACTACGATTACCATGCTTGGCCACCTTGGCGCCCGCTGCTGCGGCTACGAAGGCTGCGGTAGTGGAGATATTGATAGTGTTGTGGCCATCGCCGCCGGTACCGACAATGTCGACTATGCCTTGAGCGCGTGTCGCATCACTCGGGGAAGGAAATGGTTTCGCCGCTGCGCGCAGAGCATCTGCTGCACCCGAAATTTCATCGATAGTCTCGCCGCGCATCTTCATGGCGATAAGCATACCGGCCATGGCGACTTGGCTCATCTCACCTTGAATTATGGCGCCAACCAAAGACTTTGCCTCGGCACGCGTTGCACTTTGGCCGGCATAGAGCTTATCTAACAGAGGTTGAAGCTGGCTCATTGTGCATCTCCTGTCATTGTTGAGGCTCTGGTACCTTCATCGGTTAAGTAGCTCAGGGTTTGCGTGAGCAGTTGGCTGCCGAGCGTGGTTAAAATCGATTCCGGATGAAATTGAAAACCTACCGCCTTATGGCTCTTATGGGAGATAGCCATGGGCATCTCTTCGGTTGTGGCTATCACCTCGAGGCAATCGGGCACTCGGGTTGCCACTAAACTGTGATAACGGGCTACAGGCAGCGGCGAGGGCAGACCAGAAAAAATACCGACTCCTTCGTGGAAGGTCGGGCTGGCTTTGCCGTGAACCACCTGGGGAGCACGCTCTATTTTTCCGCCGTAGTGCTCAACCATGGCTTGATGACCGAGACAAATGCCCAGCATAGGCACCTTACCGGCAAGTTTGGCGATAAGCGCCATCAGGCAGCCCGCTTCATGGGGGGCGCCGGGGCCGGGCGAGAGTACCAGGGCCGCCTTGTCTGCTTCGTTTAGCAGTTTTTCTGCGATGAAGTCTGCGCTGAGATCGTTACGATAGATAACCACCTCGAAACCTAAGCTTCTGAATTGATCCACCAGGTTGTAGGTGAACGAATCGAAATTGTCTAACAGGTAAATTTTCATAGTCCGCCTCCAATTTTTATTGCACTTATCACGGCCTGCGCCTTTTGACGGGTCTCGTCGGCTTCGGACTGTGGATCTGAGTCAAATACGACGCCAGCCCCGGCCTGGATATGGGCGATGCCCTCTTTAACGAAGGCTGAGCGGATGACGATACAGGTATCCATGTCGCCAAGGCCATTGAGGTAACCAGCCGCGCCGCCATAGCTGCCGCGTCGGGTTTGCTCGACACCGCGAATGAGTTGCGATGCGCTCACCTTAGGTGCGCCGGTCAATGTGCCCATGTTCATACAGGCCTGGTAGGCGTGCAGGGCATCGAGATCGGTACGTAGTTGGCCTGTGACGCGACTGACTAAGTGCATGACATGGGAGTATCTGTCGACTTTCAATAATTCAGGGATCTTGCGGGTGCCGCTTTGGCTGATACGCGCCACATCATTACGGGCCAAGTCGACCAACATCAAGTGTTCAGATAACTCTTTCTTATCTAGTCTAAGTTCTAGCTCTATACGGCTATCTAGATCGGCATCTATCTGGCCATCGGCTGTCTTACCCCGTTGACGGGTGCCGGCAATGGGATAAATCTCCACCTGATTGGACTGGGTCTCATATTTAAGTGCGCTCTCAGGTGATGCACCAAACAGGGTGAAATCATCGCCCCTGAAATAGAACATATAAGGGCTAGGGTTCGTCAGGCGCAGGGCGCGGTAAGCCCCGAGTGTGTTGGGACATGGCAAGCTGAAACTGCGTGATGGTACCACCTGAAAGATATCACCGGCCACAATATGAGACTTAAGCGCGTTGACCGTGTCTTTAAACGTCTCATCGGAGATATCCACCGAGACTTGTGCGGTAACCGGGATGAGTTCGGCTGCGGACGCGACCCGTTCAATTTGTGCCTTGACTGAATCGACGCGTTTGGTGAGTACCTTGGCATATTCACCCTTGAGCGCCGGCTCTGATATAAAGTTATGGGTGACGATATTGGCGGTTTCTTGCTGACGGTCGACTGTGATAAGGGTTTCGGCCAGATAAAACAGATAGTCCGGGCAAGTGTTAGCACCATAGGGCACCTGGGGCAGAGGCTCGACGGTATCGATAAGATCGTAGGCCAGTACGCCACCTAAGAAGAGATCTTCAAATGCTGGACTCGTCCCGCAATCAATCTCCTTTACTAAGGCGCGCAGACCATCTAAGGGAGAAGTGGATTTGAGTCTGGTATCTTCATCTAGCTGCGCGGTTTGTTTTGCTAATGTCAGCTTAAGTATATTTTTTTCTAAGTTTGAACTGGCACCCTGAAAGAAAGTTTGAATCGGTGACAGCAGAGATTGGCCATTGTCGGTCAAGGCGGTGAAGGTCAGTTGATAACCTTCACAACGTATCATCAGGGCGGCATCGGTGAGGATCAGGCTCTTAATATTATCCTTGCTCTCAATTTCTGCAGATTCAAGCAACATGGTGTGAGGCGCATCTTGGGTGAGATGCTGATATAAACTTAAAGGATCATCCGGGTAGGAGATCTGCTCCTTACTCGTGGTGACTTGAGCTAGTTTCATCTGTTGTCTCTCTTCTCTATTCAATTCTTTATATAAGCGTTTAAATATCAGCTTGTTTCTAATCGGTTATTTTACTTTATTCAAAATCGGGTACAAAAAAGCCCGCATCTTGTGCGGGCTTCTTGTTGAATCTAGTCTCTTTTACATGAGCACAGAATTTCACACCACCCGCTAAGTTGGGAAGTGCCACCACCAATTGATGTTTTGTGCTTGAAAAAGTGTCTTCATCTGGAAATTGTTTCCGTTGTTAGAGTGAGAACATGTAAAAGTTAAATGCCATCAGTTATTAGATAAAAGTGCATTCGATGACTATATAAAAGCATTAGCGAGTCAATGATGTCAATTGAATATTTCTATATTTGACCTTATCTGACCAGAAGAGGGTAAATATGGTTTTTTTAGCGCTTAAATCATGAAAATTTAACAAGAGTTTTCTAGGCTATTTAACTCTTATTTATGTTTATTCCCCTTTTGCTAACAAACTCAAGTAGAATAAGCCCATGACAGATGAAATATTATTAATCGATCTCCATAGCCACACAAACGCTTCAGATGGTCAACTCAGTCCCTCCGAGCTAATTGAACGAGCGATTGGAAATGGTGTGCAGATGTTTGCGATCACCGACCACGATACCACCGCAGGATTAGCCGAAGCTCACGCCTATAATCAAAATCATGAGTCCCCCTTAACCTTAGTCAATGGTGTCGAAATCTCGACGCGCTGGCATAACCACGATATTCATATCGTGGGCCTCAATGTAAGTCTACAAGATGAAGGGTTCGAAGCTTTTCTGGCAAACCAGAGAGAGCTGCGTGAACTAAGAGCAAAAGAGATAGGCATAAGGTTAGCTAAAGCTGGCATTGAAGGGGCCTACGAAGGGGCGAAAGCTCTGGCTGGAGACGCCGCATTGAGTCGAGGGCATTATGCCCGTTGGCTTGCCAATAATGAATATGCTACCAGCATGGCAAATGTATTTAAGAAATATCTGGCTCGTGGTAAAACGGGCTATGTGCCTAATAACTGGTCAGATATGGCTACGGCTATCGAGAAGATACATCAGGCTGGCGGTGTCGCAATTTTGGCTCATCCCAGTGGCTATAAGCTGTCGGCTAAATGGGTGAAACGTCTGGTGCGGGAATTTAAAGAGGCCGGCGGTGATGCCATGGAAGTGGTTGGAAGTCGCCAGACCATAGAAGACCGTAATAATTTAATCGCATTAAGCCTGCAAAATGAGCTAGCCGCATCTCTTGGCAGTGATTTTCATTTTCCAGGCAGCTTTATTGAGCTTGGCAAGAGTATGTTTCAGCCCAAAGGCGTTAATTGGGTGTGGCAGATGGATCGTTGGAATGGTGAGCGAATCGTTTCTCAAGTATAAGCTCCTTTGGCACCGGCGGTTGCGAAAACTTGTTTGAGAGCGTTCCCCAGAACCAGCCGAGCTAAAACCCCACAGATTTGAAGTATTGGAAATAGAGTATATGAGTCAGTTTTTTTACGTACACGAAGAAAATCCCCAACCGCGTTTGATTAACCAGGCTGTCAATGCCCTTAAGAATGGCGGAGTCATAGTTTACCCAACAGATTCGGGCTATGCCCTTGGTTGCATGCTGGGTGACAAAGATGCCATGAGCCGTATGGCGCGCATTCGTCAGATTGATAACGATCATAATTTCTCCCTCATGTGTCGCGATCAGTCTGAGTTGTCGGCCTATGCCAAGGTTGATAATCAGGCATATCGAGTGCTTAAACATCATACGCCAGGACCTTACACCTTTATTTTTAAGGCCAGTAAAGAGGTGCCCAAGCGTCTGCAGAATCCTAAAAAGAAGACGATTGGTATCCGAGTGCCGGATAATGTCATCGCGCTAGCCCTGCTTGAAGCCTTGGATGAGCCTTTGATGTCGACCAGTTTGATTCTACCTGGTGAAGAGTTTACCGAGTCAGATCCTGAGCATATTCGCGATATTTTGGAGCATCAGGTCGATGCGATCATACATGGCGGCTACCTAGGTGAGAAGCCGACGACAGTGATCGACATGTCTGATGGTGATATGGAAGTTATCCGTGAAGGCGCCGGAGATATCAGCCCCTTTATCTAGCGCTAATCCCCTCAGCCGACGCCCGTTATGGTTATGGGCGTGTCACTCTCGTCATATCTGCAAGCCATATCGGCTAATTATCTGTGCAACTCATGGTGAACAAGGTATAATCGCGCGCTGGTTTGTTTGCTCGCCTTTATTTAAGGGCTCAATGAGCCTCCGAGGGTTTGTTTTATACGGTTGTGACTGGCTATAAACAAGAATATAATCAAGTATTAGAGTAGTTTAAGCTGAGGATCGCGATGCAAGGGACTCAAAAGATTTTGCCCTTGGCCATTGTCAGAGGCGAGCCGATAAAACAGCTTCCCGCCGATCTTTTTATTCCGCCAGAAGCACTGGAAGTGTTTCTTGAGTCGTTTGAAGGCCCGCTAGATTTACTCTTATATCTGATCCGTAAGCAGAAACTCGATGTTGTAGAGCTGCCAATATGGCCTGTGACTAAGCAGTATCTTGAGTATATTGAACTACTGCAAGGCGCACGAGTCGAGCTTGCCGCAGATTATTTAGTCATGGCGGCCACCCTTGCCGAGATTAAGTCTCGTTTGTTATTGCCTAGACCTGTGACCGAAGATGAAGAGGAGGAAGATCCTCGTGCTCGGCTAATACGTCAGCTTAAGGCCTATGAGGTGATTAGAGAGGCGCAGCAGCAACTCGATAATTTACCCAGACTCGAGAGAGATGTGTTTCAGGCGAAGGTCACACCGGCAGCGGATATCAAGCCTGTGCTAGTACCACCTCAAGTGTCCCTGACTGAGATAGCCTTGGCATTTGGTGCTGTCATGAAACGAATCGAGGCGACAGAGCATCACCATGTCAGGCGTGAAGTCTTGTCGACGCGAGAACGAATGACACAGATTTTGGCCAAGCTCGATGGTGAGGAATACTTGCCATTTGAAGCACTTTTTGATGCCAAAGAGGGGCGCAGTGGTGTGGTAGTCAGTTTTTTAGCCTTGATGGAACTGGTTAAAGAGTTATTGGTCGAGCTTGTGCAGAGTGACCCATTTTCAACCATACATGTTAGGGCGTATTGATTGTCTAGCCAGAAGAAGCAGCCAAAACTGCAGATAAATCCCGACCAACTTAAGCAGTTGATTGAGGCGAGCCTGTTTGTTTTAGGAAAAACGGTCAGCATAAAGAGCCTAAAAGAGACTGTGCTAGTGAGCTTTAGTGTCACTCGGGTTAAGATCAAAGCTGCGATAGAAGAGTTACAACAAGATTATCAGGGGCGAGGTGTTGAGCTAGTCAGCGTCGCCGGCGGCTATCGATTTCAAACTATCGAGGCCTTAAGTCCTTATCTTCAGCCCTTATGGCAGGAGAAGGCACCAAAATATTCACGGGCAACCTTAGAAACCTTGGCCGTAATTGCATACCGTCAACCTGTGACTCGAGGTGATATCGAGTTTGTCAGGGGCGTAGCAGTCAGTAGTCACACCATAAAAAGTTTGACTGACAGACAATGGATTAAAACGGTGGGGCATAAAGAAGTACCGGGTAGACCGGCGCTGTATGCGACTACCACCGATTTTTTAGCCTATTTTGGCTTAGAACGTCTAGCGGACTTACCGCCGCTAACCGATACTGAGTCCTTAGAGGCCCTCTTTTCAAATGTGAATTCAAGTGCGGATTCAAATGAAGAGACAGGGTCTGAAAATACATTAAACACAGAAGAGTCTACTAATGAGTGAAAAGTTGCAGAAAGTCTTGGCCCGTGCAGGCCATGGCTCCCGTCGTGAGATGGAGGCATGGATTGCTGCAGGTCGAATTAGTATAGATGGTGAGATAGCAAGTCTTGGTGATCGCATCGAAGCCGATGTAAAGATCCGTATCGATGGTCGAGCCGTTTCGATTAAATCTGAAGAAGATCTTATCTGTCGAGTGATTGCCTATCATAAGCCTGAGGGCGAGATTTGTAGTCGCAAAGACCCGGAAGGTCGTCCTACGGTGTTCGAGCGTTTGCCAAAGACACGTGATTCACGTTGGGTTGCTGTCGGTCGTCTCGATATCAACACCTCTGGTCTATTGCTGTTTACCTCCGATGGTGAGCTGGCAAACCGCTTGATGCATCCATCTAATGAAGTCGAACGTGAGTACGCAGTACGTACCTTCGGCGAAGTCAGTGATGCCTGTATTCAACGCTTGAGAACGGGCGTTACCTTAGAAGATGGCCCGGCGAGTTTCGATAAAGTGAAAGCGGCTGGCGGTGAAGGCATGAACAAGTGGTGGCATGTATCGCTTGCCGAAGGCCGTAACCGTGAAGTTCGCCGTTTATGGGAATCTCAAGAAGTACAGGTGAGTCGTCTTATCCGTATTCGTTACGGCATGATTGAGCTGCCTAAGTCACTGCCTCGTGGTGGTTGGGTTGAGCTGACCATGGAGCAGGTTAATTACCTGAGAAAAACGGCTGGCTTGAAGGAAGAGACTCGTACTGTCCTAGGTACCGATAAGCACAGTGTCGCTCGCTCGAAAGTGAAGGGCTCTAAGATCCGTCGTGCAGTGCGTAAGCATAAAGCGGTAGCAAGTAAGCCAGCACGTAAAAGAACCTAGTTAAAAATGGTTAAATAAGTTACTAGATTACTAGGATTTAGTGCCTAGGAACCTATCTAGTATGAATGAGAAAAGGCTGCTGATGCAGCCTTTTTTGTGTCAGGAACACTTATGAAATATTTCCAGGGACGGTAAAAATATTGCTTTGTGTCTGGCTCTCTCTAATAAAAAGTCTTATGCAATATTTCCATGGGCCCTTGATGTTCCTGACATCAATTGGGTATTCCCTACGTCCTTGTAGAACAAGGATAAAATATTGCTTTGCGTCCGACTCTCTGCAATAAAAAGTCTTATGCAATATTTCTATGGGCCCATGATGTTCCCGATATCAACAGGGCACTTCTTACAGACCTAATAGCTTAAGGTTTAAACCGTTTCCCACACCTGAACCATTACTGTTTTAGACTTGCTGTCTTCGCGTTAACTTATTAGATTATATACTTTCTAAGTAGGATTTAAGATTTTGTGTGGAGCTAAATGATGGAACTAATATCGGTTGAGAAAGTTTGGGATAAGGCGCAACACAACGCTTTTACCGATCTGACATGCTTTAATAATGATCTCTATATGGTATTTCGTGAAGGAGTTGACCATGTGTCAGCTGAGGGGAAACTGCGTTTATTACGTTCTGATGATGGAGGAAAGGCCTGGGTTTCTGCTGGACTTTTTGAGCTTAATAAAAGAGATTTACGTGATGGCAAACTCGCTGTATTTAACGATGAGTTGCTCGTATTTGGGGCTGGTCCAATAAGGGAGCCCGAGCCCAAAGCGCTCAGATCTTATGTTTGGCGTAGCTCTGACGGCAGGCAATGGTCTGCTCCAGTTAAGATTGTTAAAGATAACGAATGGTTATGGCGTATAACTCCATTTCAAAATAGCCTCTACGGCGTGGCGTACTTTCCTCATGAGCAGGACGGTTATGTCGCGCTTTATCAAAGCCTAAATGGCATAGATTACCAAGCTATAGTACCCAAATTAAGCCAAGCAGGTTTTGTTAATGAATCAGGTTTGATTTTCGATAAAGATAATCATGCTCATTGTCTACTCAGACGAGACCCTCTTTTTGGACCAGAACAAAATGCACTACTGGGAATTGCTAAACCGCCATATCAAGATTGGAGTTGGTGTGAACTGGATTCGCGCATAGGTGGGCCTGTTAGTTTCTTGTATAAAGACAGGCACCTTGCTGTGGTTCGATTGTATGATGAAAATGTAAGAACATCTTTAGTTGAAATACATGAAGTGACAGGCGAGATTGAAGAGCTATTGTCATTACCATCCGGAGGTGACACTAGTTATGCAGGTGTGGTGCTTGAAAAGAATATCTTGAAGGTGAGTTATTACTCATCTCATGAAGGAAAAACGGCTATTTATTTTGCGGTGATTAATCTTGAATAAGTTAGCTTCCAGACTCTCAATTTTATGATAAAGAGTCTGGAAGCTTCAGTGATTATTGGGCGTTAAACTGTTGACCATTTTCTTTAGCCGAATCATCACCCATCAGATAAAGATAAGTCGCCATGATATCTTCCGGTTCTTTGAGTGTGCTTGGGTTTTCAGCCGGGTAAGCATTAGCGCGCATTCCGGTGCGAGTCGCACCAGGGTTTATGCTGTTGACTCTCAAGCTTGAACCTTCATATTCATCGGCAATAGATTGCATCATGCCTTCGGTTGCAAATTTAGAGATGGCGTACTCACCCCAGAATGCGCGGCCCTGACGTCCGACGCCGCTCGAGGTAAACACCAGTGATGCCTTAGGCGCCTTCTTCATGATAGGTAATAGTGCTCTGGTCATCATGATTTCGGCAATGACATTGACCTGCATGACCTCTTTCACCGAATCCATTGAGATGTGTTCAAATGGGCCTAAAACACCTAGCAGACTCGCATTATGCAGGGCACCATCCAGGTGACCAAACTGATCTTCGATAGTCTCAGCCATGTCGACATAGTTTTGCTCGCTAGCCCCTTTTAAGTCCAAAGGAATAATCGCAGGCTTAGGATAACCGGCTTCTATTATTTGGTCATATACGGCTTCTAATTTCTTAACTGTCTTTCCAAGAAGAATAACGGTGGCGCCATGCTTAGCGAAACTGATGGCAGCCGCACGTCCAATCCCGTCGCCAGCGCCTGTTACGAGTATAGTTTTGTTAATAAGTAGATCTTTTGCAGCTTGATATTCCAACATGAGTCAATTTTTCCTGTCGGCGGAAAACCCCGCCACCTCTAGAGTCACTGATGTGATGAACACTTGTTTTAAACAAATGATTAATTATTGTGCGTATATTCATTGGTTGTATGTGACAAAAATGTAGCTAAGTCAATATTTTTACGTTAACTTGAGCTCAGGTAAGGACTGGTAAAAGTCCTACTTTGGTCACACGGTATTGCCTATTGTGACCAAATTTTTTGGGGAAAACAAAAATTATTACAACAAGATTTGGGGAACAAAGATGAAAAGACTCTTTTTGGGTGTTGCGATTGCATCTGCGCTAGGACTCACGGCCTGTAGTGAAGATAGTGTCGATGAGTTAAAAGATAAGGTTGAGCCTCTGATCCCTGAGTCTCATCTGGTGTTCGACCCAGCTAATGGTAAAGTGCCTTTGCCAAACGATTTACTGTTTAGCGGCACTTTAGATGGCACGATTAATATTCCTGGCGAAGCGGCCAATGGCTCCAGTGATTACACCGATCCTTCAATGGCGCTTGGCGCACTAGATGGGTGGTCGACCACGGCACCTATCTCAATCACAGTTGACCCTGCAACCGATCACGATGGCACTGTACTGAATTTAGATCTTGCATCCGTTTTTCAACCTGGTGCGGTGAGAGTATTTGAGGCCACTGTTGGTGGCGCACTATCATCCGATCCCGAATGTAAAGCTAGCCCATCCGTTTCCGCCTGTAAAGTCGGTGATGAGCTGCAATTCGGTGTCGATTTTGTCTCAAAAGGCTCAGGCAATACCATTGCCATCGTGCCTCTCAAGCCTCTTAAGGCTGGTCAGTCATATATCTATACGACGACAAATTTAATACAGGATTCTGCCGGTCGACCTATCGCGCCGTCGAGCACATACGGTCTACTCAAACTCGATATTGACACTCATCCGCTGGAGACCGAAGATCAACTGATGCTACAAACATTGGTCAATAGCTATGAGAAAGGCATTGCTGATGCGCACGGAGTGGATGCCGAGACTATCAGCTACTCGGGTCTGTTTACCACTCAATCAGTTTCAGACGTATATGAAACACTGAAACTCTTGATGGCTCAACCTGGCTCGCCTTATGCGCCACAATTCTCAGCAGCACCTGCTCCACTTGGGTATACGGTAGCCACAGCTGCTGGTCTAACAGAAGCCGATGGTTTTGCGTTTGTCCTAGCTGATATGGCCAATGTATATACTGCTGAATTAACACTGCCTATTTTCGGCGACTGCTCTTCTGCGGGCTGTTTAGACGAAAACATGCAGCCTACGATAAATGGCAGTTGGAAAGCCTTAGGTGATAGCCCCGTTTCTGTTTTGTTAGCACTTCAAGCGGGCACCATGAGTCAGCAAAATTACGGCATGCAAGCCATGGCCTATGACATTGACCCTGCGGCCGGCATTGCTAACCCTGCGCTTTTAGCTGGCAAAACCTGGTTACTCGACGATGGCACAGCAGCCGATAAAGCCAAGCATCTGACCAAGTTTAATCCTATTCCAGCCATTAAAGACTACGAGAAGGTTCCGGTATTTATTACCTTGCCCGACGCGGCTAAGTTAGCAGCCTTCAATGATGCTCAAGGTCTTCCTTTCGTGGCGCCGACATCGGGTTGGCCGACTAATATCGCACTTCATGGTCTGGGCGGCGGTAAAGAGACTGCGATGACTTTTGCCGGCACCTATGCGGCTATGGGTATCGCAACCGTTGCAATCGATCATCCATTGCACGGTGAACGTTCGTTTGATGCTAATGACGATGGTGTCTACGAAGTGTCGGCTTCTGCTCCTGAGTTCGGCGTTGCAATCGGACAACCTGAAGCTTTTGTAAATGGTGATCCTTTGGCTTTCATCAATATCGCCAGCACTTTATCTGTGCGTGATAATTTCCGTCAGAGTGTTGTCGATCATCTTGGTGTGCGTCTGGCTCTGACTGGCCTATCTATGCAGCTGGCTCAGATGGAGCTTCCTCAGGTATTTGATATTGGCAAGATCAGCTCACAAGGGCTGAGCCTTGGTGCTATAGTGGGGACTAACTTCTCTACCTATGCCAGTACTGGGCTCGTTCATCCTGAAACTGGCACTGCACTGCCAAATGTCTATGCGTTGAATGCATCCTCACTGGTTGCGCCTACGGGGGGATTCGCCGGGACCTTTATTGGCTCGCCAACTTTTGGCCCTATGTTGTTCGAAAATATCGTAACGACTGATGCCTTCCAAGCTTTGGTTGATGAGGCTAATGCTGCGGGCTATGAACCTGGTACGGATGAATATACAGCGCTTGTTCAAGCTGTCTATGAAGGTTTCTTACCTGCATTTGCCTTTGCGGTTCAGACAGCTGTAGATAGTGCCGATCCAATCAACCATGCTGCTATGCTTAAAGCAACTGCTCTTCCCGTACACTTGATTGAAATAGTGGGTGACGGAACCGAAGAGAATAAACCTGATCAGGTATTGCCAAATAGCGTCGAAGGTTTCCCTACTGCCGGTACTGAGCCACTTATCGCCGCCTTGGGTTTAGAGTGTATCGATACTACAACGGCTGGTTCAGGTGCAGTTCGGTTTGTTGAAGGCCATCATAGTTCCCTTACTGATACTTCCGGCACTGCTGCAACAGCAGAGATGCAGCAAGAAGTTGCTGTTTTTGCACTGACTGCAGCTAAAGGCTCAGCGACTATTTTGATTGAGGAGGATGATGATGTTATTCAGCCATGTGCGGTCCCTGCTGGCTAATATCCGTTAACGCTTAACCTTCTAAACCCAGCATTTGCTGGGTTTTTTATTGACTGATTTACCTGATAGCACATTTGTTATTGAGCTTATTCTGATAGAATGAGCTCAATTTTGCATTCAAGATAAAATAAGTCGGAGCATACTTTGGAATTTTTGTACGAATATGGATTGTTTTTTGCTAAAGCGATCACCATAGTGATATCGATAATTGCTGTCATCCTTGTGGTGCTTGCTTCTGCGATAAAGCAGAAAGGGGAGAAGGGAGAGCTATTGTTGATAAACCTCTCTGAAGATCTCAAAAACCTTAAGCATGATCTTAAAGAGGAGTTGCTGACTAAGAAGCAGTTCAAAGCTTATGAAAAACAGCTGAAAGCCGATGAGAAGGCCAAAGAGAAAGCCGAGAAAGAGCAAGATGAAGAGATATTAGACCCTAGAGTGTTTGTGGTCGACTTTAAGGGCAGCATAGATGCCAGTGAAGTGGCTTCTCTACGTGAAGAGATCAGTGCCATCTTGGCTATCGCCGAGAAAGGCGATGAAGTGATCGTTAACGTTGAGAGTGGCGGCGGCATGGTTCATGGGTATGGCTTAGCATCGAGTCAGCTGGACCGTCTGCGTCAGGCAGATATTCATTTGACTATTTGTGTCGACAAAGTGGCGGCTAGTGGCGGCTACATGATGGCATGTGTGGCGAATAAGGTATATGCGGCTCCATTTGCGATTGTTGGCTCGATTGGGGTTGTAGCTCAGATACCTAACTTCAATAAACTGCTTAAGAAGCACGACATCGATTATGAGCAGCATACTGCAGGAGATTTTAAGCGTACCTTGACCCTATTTGGTGAGAACACTGACGAGGGACGTGCGAAGTTTCAGACTGAGCTCGAAGAAACTCATGTGCTATTTAAACAGTTTATCGCTAAATATCGTCCTGAATTAGATCTTGAAAAAGTCGCTACGGGTGAACATTGGTATGGTCAACAGGCCATCGAATTAGGTCTTGTCGATGCCATATCGACCAGTGATGATGTGGTGATGAAGCTAGCGAAAGAGAGAACCGTGATCAAGGTGCGCTATCAGTTGAAGAAAAAGTTTGCCGATAAAATTGCGCATGGGGCATCACTGTCATTTAACGCAATATTCAATAAACTTGCCGAGAAAAATCAGCGCTTAAACTAGTCGATATTATTTGAATTACACCAGAGAAGCCTACATATGCAGGCTTTTTTATTGGTCGCTTTTGAGTGAATAGATTGGGCATAGATTGGAAAGTGAAGTCAGCTGTTTAGGTCAGGTTAGCCTAATGTGTCAGTCTTAACTCTTGTCTGTGCTCATGTTCATGATTTTCGGCGCATTGGGTGCATCTCTGTTCAACGGGATTGATGCCTAAGCGTTCGGCTTCTATCTCATTCTCACAATCAGAGCAAAGACCGTATAGGCCTATATCCAGCTGACATACTGCGGCATCGACTTGGGTTATTTGGCTAAATAATGGGTGATCACATAAGCCTGCCTGGGTTAACAGGGCTATTAGCTCGCAAAGCGAACTCGATTGAGTATCTAGGCTGATATTTTTACTCTGTGCAAGTTTACCTATCTCTATCCTTAGATTAGATTCTAGCTGTGACAATTCATGTCTGATATGGGATCTGCTCACGAGTATATGCCTGAAAAAGTTATTTCGGATATTAAGTCTAAACTGGTGAGGCATTTTGACTATGACTAAGATCAACTCTAGGTCATATTTAGGCTTACATCAGTAAGATCTAAGCGGGATGTGGGAAGTTTTGTCTACTTCCCATCACAGGTATGACCAGACAGGAGACTCTTGCTGATTTGAACGTACTTTAGATTTACACGAGTGCTCTCAGTAAAGAGAGAATTTCTGGCGTTTTTTTCAATACTCTCACTTGGGTAAACAGCTCATCGGCTTCACTGTATTGTTTTGCGATGAATTTCAGCCATTGTTTTATTCGAGCGGGATAATATTTCTCTTTCTCGCTGACGATTTCGTAGTCCGAGTATTGCAAGAGTAACAGTAATACTTCAGGCCATGGCATTTTAGCTTGGGATCCTTTGATCACATGAGCCAAATTAGGCACGGCCAATGCGCCTCGGCCTATCATGACATCATCACACTGACTCACTTGTTGGCATTTGTGATAATCTTCCCGGCTCCACACCTCACCGTTTGCGATCACTGGTATTGAGATAGCCTGCTTTATTTGTTGAATATATTCCCAGTGAGCGGGAGGCTTGTAACCTTCTTCCTTGGTTCTGGCATGCACGGTCAGTTCTGTGGCTCCAGCAGCCTCAATCGCTTGAGCTATTTCGACGCAGCGACTCTTATCATCCCAACCAAGACGTATCTTTGCGGTTGCCGGGAGCTGGTCAGGAACGGCTTCCCTGACAGCTTTAACCACGCGGTAGATGGTTTCAGGCTCTTTTAGCAGCGCCGCTCCGCCATTACTACGATTGACCATAGGGGCTGGACAGCCAAAGTTAAGGTCTACACCGAGGGAGCCAAGTTCTATGGCACGCAGGGCATTCTCTGCCATCCACTGGGGGTGTTGACCGAGCAGCTGTAATCTCACAGGGGTGCCAGATTTAGTCTTACTCTCGTTAGCCAATTCGGCGCATAGGCGATAGAAGACTTTTTCCGGCAGGAGTTGATCCACTACGCGAATAAACTCACTGATCACCAGGTCGTATCCCCCACACCAGTTAGCAGTGCTCTCATTGGCGCATCGGCAACGCCTTCCATTGGGGCGAGTATTACACGCATTTTTTAGCTCTTGTTAGGTTCATTCTTGTTTGAGTCATAGTGTTAGTTTAATTATCGGCTAGCAGCCTAGCATGGCTGAGGTATTAAAAATATTTATGAGTGGCACACAGCTGGGTGAAATCTCGTTAGCTTGGTTTACGAGTATTGAAACATCAGTCCTATAACTAGCGCGGCCAGCATTTTAGCTTATGATTAGATGGGATTCAAAAAATGTTTCTATTACTTAATTTTAACTTGGTAATGATAGCCTTATTTATTGAATTTGTTACATTATTTATCATGGTTAGACTTGCGATTTACTGAAATATGCGTCATAAATGTGATCTTGTTAAAAATTTTGAAATAAGTTTGAGTTACATCAGGTCTATTTATGCAAGCCAGCTGACATGCAGTTTAGTTGGTAACCTAAACTACTTTACTGATTTTAAAGGAATACATTATGAATTTAGTTAAAAAAACTGCTGTTGCTGCTGCCCTTGGTACTATTGTTATGGGTTCAGCATTTGCTGGTGAGGCTCAAGCTAACCCATTTGGTTTTAGCCAGATGGAAGCGGGTTACCAGCTTGTCGATGGAGAAGGCAAATGTGGCGGTGACATGAAGAAGGGCAAAGAAGGCAAGTGTGGTGAAGGAAAATGTGGCGGCGACATGAAGAAAGCCCATGAAGGCAAGTGTGGCGGTGACATGAAGAAGGGTAAAGAGGGCAAATGTGGTGAAGGAAAATGTGGCGGCGACATGAAGAAGGCCTCAGAAGGCAAGTGTGGCGGTGACATGAAGAAGGGCAAAGAGGGCAAATGTGGTGAAGGAAAATGTGGCGGCGACATGAAGAAAGCCAAAGAAGGCAAGTGTGGCGGCGACATGAAGAAAGCCAAAGAAGGCAAGTGTGGCGGCGACATGAAGAAAGCCAAAGAAGGTAAGTGTGGCGGCGACATGTAAGTGACATTTATTGTCTGTTGAGGCGCAGCCTTTACGATAGTGAATAGACATTTAAGGCCAGTGTATACTGGCCTTAATTGTTTTTATCCAAGTATAAAACTGAAATATTCTATAGTCAGCAAAGTTTTTTGGAGTGAATATGACTGAGCGAGCCAAGGTGGGATTAGGCTTAAGGCGTGAGATGTTGGATGAATTTTGTGACTCTATTCCAGATGCTATCGATTTTTTCGAGGTTGCCCCGGAAAACTGGATGACATTAGGAGGAAAGTACGGTCGACAACTTAGGCAACTTACTGAGAGCAAACCTTTCTTCTGTCATGGTTTATCTTTGTCTATCGGTGGGCCAGCTCCCTTAGATATTGAGTTCATTAAGAATGTGAAAGCCTTTTTGGACGAGCACAAGATCCAGGTTTACTCTGAGCATCTTAGCTACTGTTCGGGTGCCGGACACATGTATGATCTTATGCCAATCCCCTTTACCGAGGAGGCGGTCAAGCATGTCGTTAAGCGTGTAAAGCAAGTTGAAGATATTATAGAGAGGCCGCTTATCCTGGAGAATGTTTCTTTTTACACGGCGCCAGGTGCCGAGATGAGTGAGCTCGAATTTGTCACTGCTGTGCTCGGTGAAGCTGACTGTAAAATGCTGCTCGATGTGAATAACATCTATGTGAACTCAATTAATCATCAATACGATGCCGATGAGTTTTTAAGAGCCATGCCGACGGAGCGCGTCGCCTATCTCCATATCGCTGGCCATTTTGAAGAAGCAAAAGATATCATAGTTGACACCCATGGGGCCGATATTGTGTCGCCTGTATGGCAGTTACTTCAAACTTGCTATCGAGTGCACGGAGTACATCCTACCTTGTTAGAGCGAGATTTTAATATTCCTGAGACACAGGTGTTGCTTAAGGAGATAGGTAAAATTCATCGATACCAAGAGACTGGTTTGTCTCAGTTTTCAAGGAGCGCATGATGAATTTTGATATGATTCAACAGTCATTTATCGATTATATCAAGGAACCTTCACGGCCATTACCTGAGGGCACAGAAGCCCGGCGGATGAAGATATATCGGGATTTGTTTTTCAATAATATCAATGGCTTTGTTACCAGTGCATTCCCCGTGTTGAACAGTTTATATTCTGAAGATGACTGGCTCGCGCTGATCCAAGACTTTTTTGTGACCCATGACTGTCAGACACCGATATTTATTGAGATAGCCTATGAATTTGTCATTTTTCTTCAGTCTGAATACCAGTTAACAGAGAGTGACCCCGTATTTATTATCGAGCTGGCCCATTATGAATATATGGAGTTGGTCGTGGCAGTCGCTAAAGATAATCCATTGCATCAGGATATCCAAGGGCCGATAGCGCAAGTGGCACTGTGTTTGTCTGATACGGCTAAAGTGTTGCAATATCGCTTCGATGTTCAGCGAGTGAGTGAAGATTATCGACCCGATACACCCGCCGAGAGTCCGCAGCAATTCTGCCTATATCGCGATGTGCAAGATGAAGTGATTTTTTTGCAACTCAACCCCTTAACAGCACAAGTACTGGGTTACTTGTCCCAATATGAGGCTGTCAGTTTCGACCATCTGTTGACTTGGCTAAAACAAACCTATCCACAGATGGCTGATGACGCATTAATTCAAGGTTGTGAGCAGATGTTGGCAGCTCTCGCCGCCAAGGGAGTGGTGAAACAATACTTGGCTTAATGATTTTGATGAGTCGATTTGGCTTGGTTCATTAGGCCACACAAGATGATCTAGGTTAACAGCTATCATTTTCTTAATAAAATCATAATCAAAGACACTAAAGCCGGTAAAAGGTTAAATGCACGCTTCCTAAACTATGGGCAAGTCTCTATAATGTTGCCAAAAATTGATCTAGATCAATAAAATTACCCAAGTGATTGAGCGAGGAAGTTATGAGTCAGCCATTTAAAGATCCATTTAACATCATCTATTTCATTGGTTTCATCTTAGTCATGATGATCCCCACTTTACCGGCGACCTTATCTTGGTTGAAATTTTCCGGACTCATTTAATCAACGTAATACAAGTCTAGATACCCAGCACTTGTTTGGGTAAACTAACCACTCTTTGGAGTGGTTTTTTTTGACTTTTTTGATGCCAGCAAACTGAGTTAGCTAATGAATTAAGAACTAAATAGCTAAGTAAATAAAGCAAAGTTGGGTAAGTAGTTAAGTAATGAGGTAAGGGAAATAGTGGCTTTTAAACGTGGTTTTTATTTGATTTGTGGATTATGCAGTTTGGCGCTTGGCTTGCTGGGGATCCCGCTTCCAATACTGCCGACCGTGCCGTTTATCTTACTCGCCGCCTTCTGTTTTGCTCGCTCTAGCGACCGGCTTCACAATTGGCTGATGACTCATCCTTGGTTTTCAGAAGGTTTGAATGATTGGGCGCAGAATAGAGGGATCCGTAAAGGGCTAAAGAAGAAGGCCTATATTGTCAGTGGACTCAGTTTTGCCGTTAGCATAGCCATCGTGCCATTAATATGGGTAAAAGTGATGCTGCTTTGCTTCGCCCTAGGCCTAGGTTTTTTCCTCAAGCAGATCCCCGAACTAGACGATTAAGTCTACAATATTCTTCACTCGTCATCTTTATGCAGAAAACTCAGTATTGGCTTTTTTTTAGAAAATATCGCTAAATTGTGACCCAATGCCGTAATTCTTGTCCTATTAGTATGGGAGATTGTTGCAAGTGTGCTAAAAGACACATAAGCTTTATCCGGATTTTTTAAAGCTGGCGAGATTCGCCGGCCAAACCAAAAGATGATGGTCATGAACAAAGACAGCTTAGCATTGATAAAACAGAGCATAAAAACAATTCCTGATTACCCGAAAGCCGGGATTCTTTTCAGAGATGTGACGAGTTTGCTTGAAGAGCCTGCAGCTTATAGAGCAAGCATTGAACTCCTGGCTGAGGAGTACAAAGATCAAGGCTTTACCAAGATCGTGGGTACCGAAGCTCGCGGCTTCCTGTTTGGGGCGCCTTTAGCCTTGGCATTAGGTGTCGGTTTTGTGCCTGTGCGTAAGCCGGGTAAATTACCACGTGAGACGATTTCTCAGAGCTATGATCTCGAGTATGGTCAGGATGTACTGGAATTGCATATTGATGCCATCTCTGCTGACGATAAAGTGTTAGTGGTCGATGACTTGCTTGCAACGGGCGGTACGATCGAAGCGACGGTTAAGTTGATCCGTAAGCTCGGTGGTCAAGTTAACCATGCTGCCTTTGTTATCTCTCTGCCCGAGATTGGTGGTGAGAAGCGTCTCGAAGCCATGGATTTAAAAATTGTTACCTTGTGTGAATTTGAAGGCGACTAATTCAACGTAAATGTTGAGAATTTGACGGCGAATAATTCAACGTACAAATGCTCCTCAGTAGCGCCTTTAAACATGGCATGTTATGGTGCAGATTACTGAGGAGCGTGCTCCCAAAATTACTAAATGACACTTTGGGGAGTTCCATGTCATATCAGGTGTTGGCCAGAAAATGGCGCCCTGCCACATTTGAACAAATGGTTGGTCAGTCTCACGTTTTACTTGCATTAACCAATGCGCTCACTCAGCAAAGATTGCATCATGCTTACCTGTTTTCCGGCACTCGAGGTGTGGGTAAAACCAGTTTAGCTCGGCTATTCGCTAAAGGGTTAAATTGTGAACAGGGAATCACAGCCTCTCCATGTGGTCAATGTTCCAGCTGTGTTGAAATTGCCGAAGGGCGTTTTGTCGATCTTATCGAAGTCGATGCGGCTTCGCGAACTAAAGTCGATGATACCAGGGAACTGCTCGATAATGTGCAGTACCGCCCTAGCCGAGGCCGATTCAAGGTGTACCTTATCGATGAGGTGCACATGTTATCGCGCAGCAGTTTCAATGCTTTGTTGAAGACGCTTGAAGAGCCACCTGAGCATGTAAAGTTTCTGCTGGCGACCACTGATCCTCAGCGTCTGCCTGTGACGGTACTGTCTCGTTGTCTGCAATTTAACTTAAAAAGCCTGACTCAGGATGAAATTTCATCGCAACTGTCCCATGTGCTTACTCTGGAGCAGCTCACCTTCGATCAAGCTGCATTGACCCTGTTGGCTAAAGCGGCCAATGGCAGCATGCGTGATGCACTGAGTCTTACGGACCAGGCGATCGCTTTCGGTGCAGGTTCTGTGCAGCTGACTCAGGTACAGACGATGCTTGGCAGTATCGATGAGAAACATGTACTTTCCTTGCTTAACGCCTTGGTCCAAGGTGATATCGAGAACTTGATGCGGGTAATCGGCCAGATTTTATCCTTTGGCGCCGACCCTCAGGAAGTGCTCAGAAGCCTACTGGAATTATTACATCAAATAACCTTAAGTCAGTTCGCCCCCGCAGCGGCTCAACTTTCCATTTATAGTGAGCAGATTAAGGCTTTCGCACAGCAGCTCAGTCCCGAACAAGTACAACTCTATTATCAGTTGTTACTGACGGGGAGAAAAGATCTCCCCCATGCGCCAGATCCTAAATCAGGATTAGAGATGGCGCTGCTTAGGGCCGTCTCCTTCGTGCCTGAAACGCCGGTGACCCGTTGGGTCGTAGATAAGCCTGCTAAAGTGGCCATACCCGAAATGGTAAAGACAGAAACCGGACTGGTTAATCCCGAACAGCTGGAAGCTAAAGACCAGCTTGTGAGTCATGTTAGCCAAGAGAATTCAAATAGCCAGTTAGCAGAAGTTAAAAAAGAGTCCGTCTCTGAGCCTGTTTCTAAGCCTAAGGCCGCAGTAACTCCTCAAGCTGAGCAAGATGATGAAACCGATGATTTACTTGCGCTTAATAGCGAGCAAGCCCTCATTTTAAGTCAGGCATCGAGCCAGGGGATGGAGCAGAGCAGCCTTAACACTGCCGATCAAAGCTTTGAGAAAGCTGTAGAGCTAAGTGCTGCACCTATGAATGAGACATCGGCAGATGTCATTGAGTCCGCTCCTGCTGCGACTAGCAAAGCCGTGACTAGCCCGGCTAGTGCCGAGCCCGATAACCAAGCCGAGACGACTTGCTTAGACGATGGCGAAGCAGAAACGCTAAGTCCGCCTGAGAAAGACCCTAGTGAGGTAAATTCACTTAGCACCAACCAGTCTAATTTATCTCAGCCTCAGTTGAGCCCTGAGCAGCTAGCCCAAGATGCAGCCTTCGATGCTCAATATGGTTTTCAACAAGATGAACAAGAGCAGGGGGATTACCAGGCTTTTGACAGTCTACCGGCAGCCGACTACGCACAGCCTCAGTTAGATGTAGGCTCTGAGATGATTGCTCAAGGGACAGATTCTCAAGCTGGAACTGAGTTGGAAGACGATATCTTAGACGCCGTCTTGGCGGCGCGAGATTCATTGCTCACCGATCTGGCAAAAACGCCTGAGGAGAGTGCTGGAAAAAAGCCTGAAGCCCAGCGCAAGGACTTTGCCCCTCCTAAGCGCAAACCCCAAGCCGATAATGACGATGAAGCACCGTCTTCGTTAGACGGTCAGGCTATATTAGAAGTTAAATCAGAGCTTCAGTCAGAAGCTAAACCTGAACGTCGGCCACAGCCTGTTTTAGCCACAGGCATTGAAGACAGGCCTCCCTGGGAGGAACCTGTCGAAGCCGCAGCTACTGAGAATGTCACCTCTTCAGGTGGCAATGAGCAAGGCACAGATACTCATCCAATGGTATCGACTCAAGTAGAAGCGCCTGTACCTGTACAAGAGCAAGTTCAAAGCGGAATACAAGCTCAGTCATGTGATCCGCTTCCCCCTCTGGGTGAAGCGGAGGTGACAGGCCATGAGGTCGATCTCAAGTGGTATCGATTGATGTCTGCTATCGATGTCGGCGGAAGGGTGCGTCAATTAGCGGTGAACTCAGTATGTCATGAGTTTACCGAGCCCTTGTCTCTGTTATTAAAACCTATCCAGAAGCACTTGGCCGCAGATATTGCCATTGTGCAGTTAGAGGAAGCCTTAGGCAAAGCGTTAGGCGCCGAGAGTAAGGTCAGCATATCTGTTGGAGTTGATGGCGACAGAGAGACACCACTGGAAGTGCGACAGCGTTTTCATCGGGAGATCCAAGCTCAGGCGCACCAAGGCTTGTTAACCGACACCAATGTTCAATGGCTAATGAGCCAGATGGGAGCAGAGCTTGAAAACGATAGTTTAAGTTATGCACCTGAGCTATTGAGTTTAAAAGGAAATACCATTGAGCTCATCGATAAGTCGAACTTTAAGGCGTTACCTCAGTCATAAGTTTGTACGGCTTTGATTGATTATCGACATTATTTAAGTAAGATGAGCCAACTTTATTCGCCCCTTAATTGAAGAGAAATAGATATGTTTGGAAAAGGCGGTATGGGTAACCTGATGAAGCAGGCCCAGCAGATGCAAGACAAAATGGCCAAAGCGCAAGAAGAGATCGCGCGTATGGAAGTGATCGGTGAAGCCGGTGCGGGTCTTGTGAAAATCACCATGACAGGTTCTCACAGTGTACGTAAAGTGGATATCGATCCTAGCCTGTTAGAAGACGACAAAGAGATGCTAGAAGATCTTATCGCTGCAGCATGCAATGATGCAGCACGCCGTGTTGAAGAGAGCCAAAAAGAGAGAATGGCTGAGGTGACTGGCGGTATGCAGTTACCACCAGGCATGAAGATGCCGTTTTAATTTGAGTATTATTAGATAATGAAATTTAGTCCTCTGGTTGATGAGTTGATCCAAGCTTTGAAGTGTTTACCTGGCGTCGGCCCTAAATCTGCTCAGCGTATGGCGTTTCAGTTACTCGAGCGGGATCGAAAAGCGGGTCAATCTCTGGCTCAAGCATTAGAAAAAGCCATGAGTGATGTGGGGCATTGCCAATCCTGCCGCACCTTCACCGAAGAGGTTCATTGTCCGATTTGTGCCAGTCACAAGCGCGGGCTATCTCAGGTGATTTGTGTGGTTGAAACCCCTGCCGATGTATTGGCTATCGAAGCCGGTGGGCATTTCTCCGGGCGTTACTTTGTTCTGCTTGGGCATCTGTCCCCTTTAGACGGTGTCGGGCCAGATGAGCTTGGGTTAGCTTTGTTAGAAGAACATTTAGCTTCTGGTGAGGTAGCCGAGTTGATCTTAGCCACCAATCCTACGGTGGAAGGGGATGCAACGGCGCACTTTATTGCCGATATGGCCAAGAGCCATGAAGTGATAGTGAGTCGTATCGCTCACGGTGTACCTGTCGGCGGTGAGCTTGAGTATGTCGATAGCACCACGTTAGCGCTTTCTTTTAATGGTCGTCTCCCGCTGTAAGTTTTACGCTATTGCACGTCTCTGTTTTCCCGAGTTGAGATAATCCAGTATTTGTTACGGCAATACTGGATTTTTTTTAGCCATTTAAACGCCAGTTACCTCTTTCCCCTTGAAATGTAAAATTCCAGCCCCATCTCTATTTTCATAAAGCACTTTGCGTCGTATAAAGCTTAAGTCCATAAAGAGTTAGGCTTTGTGAAATACAATAAAGGAACAATCCATGTCACAACAAGAAACTCATGGCTTTCAAACTGAAGTCAAGCAACTACTAAATTTGATGATTCACTCTTTATATTCCAATAAAGAGATTTTCTTGCGTGAATTGGTCTCCAACGCTGCCGATGCTGCCGATAAGTTGCGTTATGAAGCCCTGACTAACGATGCCCTATACGAAGGCGATGGTGAGCTGAGTGTGCGTATCAGTGCCGATAAAGACAAAGGCACCATCACTATCAGTGATAACGGCATAGGCATGACCCGCGACAGTGTGATTGAGCATTTAGGCACTATCGCTAAATCGGGTACTGCGGAATTTTTCAATAACCTATCCGGTGATGACACCAAGGATTCACAACTCATAGGTCAGTTCGGCGTGGGTTTCTATTCTTCATTTATCGTTGCCGATAAGGTCACTGTACGTACTCGTGCCGCTGGCCACAGTGCCGATGAAGGCGTGTTATGGGAGTCAGCGGGTGAAGGTGATTTTACCGTAGAAAATATCACTAAAGAGACTCGCGGAACCGAAATTGTCTTACACCTTCGCAAAGATGAACAAGAGTTTGCCGATGACTATCGTCTACGCTCTATTATCACAAAATACTCAGATCATATCTCAGTTCCTGTTGAAATGTTCGAAGAGGGTACGCCTGCGATTGAAGCTGCAGATGATCAAGAAGCTGTGGCGGCAGTCGAAGGTTCATGGAAGCCTATGAACAAGGCTACTGCGCTTTGGACCCGTAACAAGAGCGATATCTCTAAAGAGGAGTATGAAGAGTTTTATAAGCATATTTCCCACGATTTTACCGATCCATTGTTGTGGAGCCACAACCGAGTCGAAGGTAAGCAAGAATACACTAGCCTGCTGTATATCCCAGCCAAAGCGCCTTGGGACATGTGGAACCGCGACCGTAAGCATGGCCTGAAGCTTTTTGTTCAGCGTGTGTTCGTCATGGACGATGCTGAGCAGTTTATGCCTAGCTACCTGCGTTTTGTTCAAGGACTTATCGACTCAAACGACCTGCCGTTGAATGTGTCTCGTGAAATCTTACAAGACAATAAGGTGACGACAGCACTGAGAACCGCTGTGACTAAGCGCGTACTTGGCATGTTAGAGAAGCTGGCTAAGAATGATGCTGAGAAGTACCAGACATTCTGGGCTGAATTTGGTCAAGTGCTAAAAGAAGGCCCAGCCGAAGATATGGTCAACAAGGAGCGAATTGCTGGCTTGTTGCGCTTCGCATCGACTCATACTGAAGATGCGGCACCGACGGTTTCTCTCGCCGATTACATCGGCCGTATGCAGGAAGGTCAAAGTAAGATCTACTACATAGTCGCCGATAGCCATGACGCGGCTGCAAATAGCCCGCATCTTGAGCTGCTACGCAAGAAAGGTATCGAAGTTCTCTTGATGTCTGAGCGCATCGATGAGTGGTTGATTAACCACCTTACCGATTTCGACGGCAAGCAGTTACACTCGGTGACTCGTGGCGATCTTGAGCTTGGTGATCTCGAAGATGCTGCAGAAAAAGAAGCTCAGGAGAAGTTAGAAACTGAATCTGAAGGTTTGGTGAAACGGGTTAAAGATTCACTGGGTGACAAGGTGTCAGCAGTGAAAGTGACCACACGTCTTACCGATACCCCTGCGTGTGTTGTGGCGGGTGAAGGCGAGATGTCGACTCAGATGATTAAATTGATGGAAGCTGCCGGACAAGCTGTACCGGAAAGTAAGCCTACATTTGAGATTAACCCTGAGCATCCTCTGGTTGCGCGTCTTAATGATGAACAAGATGAAGCAGTATTCACTCAGTGGACCGAGTTATTGCTGCAACAGGCCCAGCTATCAGAGAAAGGTAGCCTGGCAGATCCTTCAGCCTTCATTAAGCTGATGAATCAGATGCTGTTGGCTAAACTTAGCTAATAAATTATTGTAATTGGAAGGCAGAGCATCTAGTACCCTTGTAGTATTAGGGTTCTGCCTTTTTTATATCTGCGGTATTTATCACGCGTTCCCCTGTAGGCCCAAGTCTTATGGAGACGAGAATGAGTGATCGTATAAACAGATAACAGGATTGTTATGGAAACTGTTCTAGATCTAACGAAAGATAATATTCAGCAAATCGTCGATGCCTCGGCAGAGCAAGTTGTTGTGCTTTGTTTCTGGTCGAATCAAAGTCCGGAAAGTATCAGCTTAAGTCAGACATTGGTCTCTATGGCCCAGAAACAAGCTGGCCGTTTTGTGTTAGCAAAAGTTGATTGTGACAACGAGATGGAGATTGCCAATTATTTTCAAATTCAGAATCTCCCTACAACTTTAGTGCTCAGCGAAGGCAAGCCTATCGATGGTTTTGCAGGTGTGCAGGAAGAGAGGCAAATCACTGAGATGTTAGATAAGCATCTTCCGGCCCAGTGGCAACTTAAGCTAAACCGGGCTAAGGCATTACTCGTTGATGAAGATGTTCAAGCGGCGCTTCACTTGTTAAGGGAAGCGTATAGCGAATCGCCAAATGCTGAAATTGCTTTAGTGTACGCCGATGCTGAGCTGATGACCGGTGATCTTACCTTAGCGGGTGAGCTGTTAGACAGTGTGGGCTTAGCAGATCAGGATAGCTACTATCAAACCCTGAAAGCTAAACTAGCACTGGCTTTGGATGCTGCCGATACCCCAGAGATCCGTCAATTACAGCAGGCTTGTGACAGTGAGCCTGATAATGTCTCTCTATTGTTAGACCTAGTTAAGGCGCTTCATCAGGCAAAAAGAGATGAAGAAGCGCTAGCACTCCTGTTTGCTCCTCTATCTAAAGATATTTCGATTGAGAATGGTGATGTCAAAAAGCTGTTTCTGGAAATTTTGACTGCATTAGGTCAGGGAAATCAGCTGGCGAATCAGTATCGTCGTAAGTTGTACAGTTTATTGTATTGATATTGAGTTCAAATTCAGTACGAAAATCAAACATAAGAAACCGATCCTATTTGGTCTGATTAAACATGATTGTCTATCAGGCCAATGTCTAATGACTAACTAGGCTAAAACTGTTTCTACCCCCTTCAAAATAGCGGCTAATTATGCGAAAATCGCCGCCAATGATAAAACTATGTGAAATAAGAGGACTCTCGAGATGCGCATCATGTTATTAGGTGCCCCAGGTGCCGGCAAAGGTACCCAGGCCCAGTTCATCATGGAAAAGTACGGTATTCCACAAATTTCTACGGGCGATATGTTACGTGCGGCTGTTAAAGCTGGAACGCCACTTGGCCTGGAAGCCAAGAAAGTGATGGATGCTGGTCAGTTGGTCTCAGATGAGCTAATTATCGGTTTAGTAAAAGAGCGTGTCGCTCAAGATGATTGTGCCAAAGGCTTCTTGCTAGATGGTTTCCCTCGTACTATCCCACAAGCCGATGCTATGGCGGCCAGTGGCATCAATATCGATCACGTGGTAGAGATCGATGTACCTGACGAAGATATTGTTAAGCGTATGGCTGGTCGTCGTGTTCATCCTGGTTCTGGCCGTGTTTATCATATTGTTTTCAACCAGCCAAAGGTTGAAGGTAAGGATGATGTTACCGGTGAAGACCTAGCTATTCGTCCTGATGACGAAGAGTCTACGGTACGCAAGCGCCTGGAGATCTACCACGAACAGACTAAACCACTCGTAGAGTATTACGGTAAGGTAGCAGCCTCTGGTCAGGCTACATACAACAAGTTTGACGGTACACAGGCAGTGGCAGCAGTCAGTAAAGAGATAGTCGCTGCGATAGGTTAAAGGTATCTGATCCTTATCAGTATATGAGCTAGTTCTCATATTTTGAAAAGCTCACTTAGGTGGGCTTTTTTTATATGATTTTGAATGTTAGCTTAATATAGAGTATCGACATTATAAGAGAGTGATTTTGAGCAAAACTACCCCGGCATTCGGTGTGCTTCTGGTTAACTTAGGGACGCCTGATACACCCACGACAAAAGATGTACGTTCATTTCTAAAGCAGTTCTTGAGTGATCCAAGAGTCGTCGACCTTAACCCCCTTATCTGGAAGCCTATTCTCAACGGCGTCATACTTAATTTTCGCCCGTCTAAGGTGGCAAAACTCTATCAATCCATATGGTGGGATGAAGGGTCGCCCTTGATGGTAGTAAGTCAACGCCAGAGAGAACAATTGGCCAACCTGTTAGCGCAAACGTACGGTCAGAGCATCCCTGTCGAGCTTGGCATGACCTACGGTAACCCTTCATTGGCTCTGGGGCTAGATAAGCTCAAGTCTCAAGGGGTTGAAAGAATTATCGTACTGCCTCTTTACCCTCAATACTCATGCTCGACCGTGGCGGCTGTTTCAGATGCCATTGCCTCTGAGTACAAGGGATGGAGAGAAGTCCCTGAAACCCGTATAAACAAAGAATATTATCAGCACCCAGGCTATATTTCGGCCCTGGCCAGTTCGGTAAAAGCCCATTGGGAGCGACATGGCCAAGCCGACAAGCTGTTGATGTCGTTTCATGGGATCCCAGTCAGATATGTGACCGAAGGCGATCCTTATCAAGGGCATTGCGAGAAAACTTCTGAACTCCTGGCCAAAGAGCTGGGGTTAAATCATGACCAATGGCAGCTTTGTTACCAGTCAATATTTGGCAAAGAGGAGTGGCTTACGCCTCAGACCGACAAAACTCTAACCTCTTTACCGGCTCAAGGGGTGAAGTCTGTGGATATTATCAGCCCGGCTTTTGCGGCTGATTGTCTGGAAACACTAGAAGAGCTTTCTATCGGTGGCAAAGAGATGTTCATTGAAGCTGGGGGAGAGAGATATGAGTTTATTCCCTGTCTCAATACCAACCCAGCCCATATAGCGCTTTTAGTGGAATTGGTGAAGCAGCAGAGTCAAGGCTGGTGCTAACTTTGTGTTAAAGGCTGGTATAAATTTGTGCTAGAAGTGAGCAATCTGCATTAGGCGCTCAACATCTGTCCCTAAAAAGGATAAAATACGTTACTAGATACTGGCGTATATCACTGCGTGTGGTAGGATCTGCCGCCGTTTATATTGGCCCTGATTTGATAGGGCCAATTGTTTTGAACTATATTCCCATATGGCTGATTTGATTTAATCGGCCTCCAGTATGTTGCCAAAGGTTGAGAGCACACAATGAAGTTTCCAGGTCAACGAAAGTCCAAGCACTATTTCCCCGTCCAAAACCGTGACCCGCTATTGGCTCAACTCACTCAGCAACCGCTTCGTTTTCCAACTTATATCACAGGGATTGATCAGACCTTGGTAGACATAGAAGCTAAGGTAGCCGATGAACTACTCAAGCGATATAAACTTCCCAAAGGCAACTCGACTCTAATTGATGATGCCAGTGCCCACGCCTTGTATTCAGAATTGAAGCAGCATGGCTTAATCAGTGATGAATTCGCCGGTGGCACCATAGGCAATACGGTGCACAATTATTCGATTCTTGCCGATGACAGATCTGTCTTGTTTGGCGTAATGAGTAATAATATCGAAGTAGGCAGCTACGCTTATCGTTATCTGTGTAACACATCTTCAAAAGTCGATCTTAACTATCTACAGCCGGTAGAAGGTGCCATAGGTCGTTGCTTCACCCTGATATCTGAGTGCGGCGAGCGTACTTTTGCCATTAGTAAGGGATCGATGGATAAGTTGACCCCTGAATATATTGATAAAGATCTGGTACAAGGAGCGTCGGCATTGGTGTTAACGGCTTACTTGATGAGAGCCAGCGGCGGCGATCAGATGACAAAGGCGGCATTAACAGCAATAGAATATGCTAAAGAGGTCGGGGTCCCTGTGGTACTGACGTTAGGCACTCGTTTCTTGATTGAAGAAGATCCAAGCTGGTGGAGAGCATTCATCGAAGAGAATGTGACGATTCTGGCAATGAATGAGGATGAAGGCGAAGCCCTTACTGGTTTTAAAGATCCACTTCAGGCCAGTGAAGCCGCCCTTGAACTGTGTGATATGGTATTGACCACAGCTGGTCCTATCGGACTCTATACCGCAGGCTATACCGAAAATGCAGAGAAACGTGAGACCAGCAATACCCTGTTACCCGGCTCTATTCCTGAGTTTAACCGCTATGAATTCTCACGTCCTAAGCTGAAATCTGCCTGTGATGAGCCGATCAAGGTCTATGCTCACATCTCACCCTACATGGGCGGTCCGGAGAAGATCCGTAACACCAATGGTGCCGGTGATGGTGCACTGTCTGCACTATTGCACGATCTCGCATCGAACACCTTCCATAAGGCCAATGTGCCAGGTTCGAGCAAACACAAGCGTGATGGCTTATGTTATTCCTCATTCTCACAGATCTGTAAGTATGCTAATCGCGTGGCCTATGAAGTGCTTGCACAGCACAGCCCGCGTCTTTCTCGTGGTTTGCCTGAGCGTGAAGATAGCTTAGAAGAGTCGTACTGGGAGAGATAAGTCTCAACCACGAGATAAACCTTTTAACAAGCAAACATAAGAAAGGCGTCCAATTGGACGCCTTTCTTATGTTTGGAACACTTATGTAAGTTTGCCAAGGATGGCAAAAAACTTACGTTGTGTCTGGAACACTTATGCGCTCCAGAAGGAGCGCATATTCTTGTGCACCTATGGCTAGGCTTCTTGTCCCTTCACTTGGTCTCTGAAGCTACCCGCTGTCTTGCCTGCTTGGGTATCGTTGAAGATCTCTTCATTGAACTCACCCTCAGACTTAGCGATGACCACAGTGGCAACCGTGTCACCGGTAACATTGACTGCGGTGCGGACCATGTCGAGTAGTCTGTCGACGCCTATGATCAGCGCTATGCCTTCGACAGGAAGACCCACCTGATTAAGTACCATGGCCAACATGATAAGACCAACACCTGGTACGCCAGCGGTACCGATAGATGCAAGTGTCGCAGTAATAACCACCATGGCATAATCTGTGATGCTTAAGTCAACACCATAAACCTGAGCGATAAATACCGTGGCAACACCTTGCATGATGGCCGTACCATCCATGTTGATGGTAGCGCCAAGAGGCAAGGTGAATGAAGCGACTTTATTATCGACACCTAGTCTGTGCTCAGCTGTTTCTATGGTGACAGGCAGAGTCGCGTTTGAACTGGCTGTGCTAAAAGCAAACAGTTGCACGTCACGCATCTTACGGATGAAGGTTATCGGATTTAATCCTGAGAACACTTTAAGCAAGGTGGGATAGACAACGAACCCATGAAGCAGTAGAACACCAAGGACGACGAAGAAATATTTTACTACGCTGCCGAAGGTTTCGAGACCCAAAGTGAGTGCCAATTTTGCCATCAAGGCAAACACACCATATGGCGCAAGCTGCATTATTAGTGTAACTACACGCATAATCACTTCATTAAGGTCGTTAAACAGCGCTGCAACGCGTTTACCTCGCTCGCCTATATGCGAGATAGCAAAACCAAAAATAACCGCAAATAGGATGATTTGAAGCATATTGCCTTCACTCATCGCATGCAGTGGGTTGGTTGGGACTATGTTGATGATCACTTCTGCTAGGCTTGGGGCTTCTTTTGCATTGAAGGTGAGGCCTTCACTGACCAAGGAAGCGTTACCTGGATGGACCATGATGGCAATCAAGATTGCCATCGACAGAGCAATAGCAGTGGTGAATAGATAGAAGGCGATGGTCTTACCGCCGAGTCGGCCTAATTTCGATGGGTCACTCAATGAACATGTGCCGCAAACCAACGAAATAAACACCAAAGGCACGACCAACATTTTCAGCCCGGATACAAATATGGTGCCGATAACATGCAAGAAACCTTCGGTGATGTATTCGTCGATAAATGTACTTTCGGGGAAAAGGTTTCTGAGTAGCAATCCCAAAAGGATACCGCTACCCATACCAATAAGAATTTTACTCGTGAGTCCGAGTTTTTTTGCTTGAGTTAAAGCCATAGTGCTTCCTGTATAATTATTATGCTTTTCAATTTGCGATGTAAGCCTAGCAAGAAACGAAGATTGATGAAACTGCGCAATAGTTAAACCTTTTCGTTGTTTTAGTAAAATAAATCAAGATAGTTATGGATAAGTAGCAGGAAAATTATGTAATGTTGGCCTATAAGTAATAAGCGCCTCGCTTAAAATTACATATTGAGTAACAGGGAGTCTGGCATGAAGTCAGTTTACAAGTTTTTTATCGTATTTTTATGGTCGTTTTTCATGGTCGCCTGTAGTGGAGGGGGGATATTGCTGATCCGTTAGATCCCGATCCAACTCCAGAAGAAACCGTTTCTATTTCATTGTCAATTTCCAATGCCGACATAAGCGCGCTGACACCTGCGTCTGTATCTGCCACAGTGACAAGTTCAGAGTCAGGTTTGATGTCGGGGGTATTAGTTACTTTTACGCTCTCCGATCCAACTTTAGGCTCATTTACCCCAGGAACGGGCACAGCCCTAACTAACTCTGATGGTGTTGCTACCATTGAGCTGGCAACATCAAATGTACAAGGTGCTGGTAATGTAGAAGCCAGCGTCGCCAATACAAGCAGTGATCCGGTAACCATAGGCTTCAATATGGCGGGGGATGGTGGAGAAGCTGGCGATGGTGCCTTAGTCGTGTTAACTCTGACAGATGCAGCGGGCAATGCTACGGATACAATATCGATAACAAAGCCAGGTAAGCTTGTTGCTACAGTGACAGGAACCAGTAAGCCTGTGATTGTGACGTTTACATCTGCAAAAGGTGAGATACCAGTAGATGCAGCAGTAACCATTAATGGTGTTGCTATTGTCGATATCTATGCTGGAACTGACTTAGGTGCCGGCAAAGCGGTTGCTTCTCTTGAAACCGGTGAAAAAGGTGATGCCATTGTTGTTGTTGGTGCTACTAACGTCTTAATGGGCAGTGGCGAACCATTTGTCTCTGGAGTCGCTTCCATTTCTGCTTCTCAACTGTCTGCGGGCGGGACGGCGACGGTTTCTGTGCTGTTTCAAGATGGCGAAGGAAATCCATTTACACAACCCGTTGAAGTGAATTTCACTTCGACTTGTGCCTCTTTCGCAACTCCTCAAGCTATTTTAAGCACGCCAGTTACAGCTGTTAATGGCGAAGCATCGAGTACGTATCTGGCACAAGGTTGTAGTGGTGATGATCAAATTAACGTAACTGCAAATGCAGGTGGACTCAATTTATCTGCCAGCACGAGTATTAATTTACTACCAGCAAGTATCGGTAGCATTGTTTATATATCAGCGACACCTCAAAAAATAGGGATCGTAGGAACTGGTTTGCCTGAATCGTCAACGGTTATTTTTAAGGTTCTGGACACAAATGGCCTGCCAGTTAGTAATCAATTGGTCGATTTCAGTCTAAATACTCACGTCGGTGATATTAAATTAGACCCTTTATCGGCAACGACGAATGATCAAGGTTTAGTTCAGACTGTGGTAGGCTCTGGTTCTATAGCAACAGTTATACGAGTAAGCGGAACCATTAATGGTTCAAATCCGGTAATTTCTAGTCAATCTAGTCAGTTAGTGGTGACAACTGGGATCCCAGATCAAGACAGTTTCTCATTGTCCGCTTCAAATTTTAATCCTGAAGGTTGGAGTAGTGAAGGTACATTAGTGCAGATCACCGCAAAACTTTCCGATGCATTCAATAATAGGGTTCCAGACGGTACTTCAGTGACGTTCAGAACAGAAGGCGGTGATATTGTTGATTCATGTATCACCACTGATGGCGGTTGCACAGTAGATTGGCAGAGTAAAGATCCGCGCCCATTCGGTGCGACAGTACAGCCATTACCTTTAGATGGGCAAGGACGTCAATATTGGGATGTCCGCCAGAACTATTATCTTGGCCAACCTATGGGGGGAAGAACTACAGTTACCGCTACAGCTATAGGGGAGGAATCTTTCGCCGATACTAATGGTAACGGGCGTTTCGATGCTGCTGAGCTAACAGCCTTTTTAGGGATGAATACAGCGGGTGAGGATTTTGATCTGAATGAGCCGTTTGAAGATTACAATGAAGATGGTTTGTTTAATCCTGTAGAAGGTATTGGTGCTGGCGGCGGAAGTTTAGAAGAGCTAATCGATTTTAATTTTGATGGTAATTTTGATACTCAGGATGCTTTATATAATGGAGTCTTGTGTAGTGAACCTGCTCACGCTGGCTGTGCATCCTTTACGGCTAAAAGTACCAGCACATATGTAAGACAAAATCTTGTTTTAGTTATGTCAGGAAGCACTGCTATAGCATCACAGCCTATAGTGATAGATAGTGCAGCAGACACTGGGATACACGTGTTAGATCTAGCACCTAAATCGATCGGTTCTGTTTATATATGTATTTCAGATTTGCATAATCAACAAATGCCATCAGGTAGTGAAATTAATTCGGTGACTTCGGTTGGCAGTGTGGCGACGACTAATCCTATTATTTGGCCTAATACCAACATCAATGGTGCTCGTTGTGAAACAATCTCAGTCAAAGGGCCCGATGAACCAGAGGATGGGGTGTTGACTATTAGTGTAACAACTCCCGGCGGAGTCATTTCAACCGTTGCGGTAATTGATATAAATATGTAAAAAAATATTTTATAGTGACTTAAAGTCATTTTCATAAAAAACCACCTGTGAAAGGTGGTTTTTTATGTTCAAGGTATACTACCTTTGTATAGCTAGCTACTTCTGGAACTGGTACACGCTGCCTAACTGCATCAATTGGGTCAGTTCATCCAGTGCGGTGCGTGATTCGATCAATACCTGTGGATCGGCGAGATCTTCGACGCTGAGGCGATCGCGGTAGTGTTTGTCTACCCAGTTATTTAGCTCACTGAATAACACATCATTCATTAAGGTATGCTGGTTCACTGCAGCCACCTCAGTGTCATTCATGGCGACACGCAATCTCAGGCAAGCCGGACCACCACCATTTTGCATGCTTTGCTTCACATCGAAATAGTGTACTTGCTTGATTGGCGTGCCTAGGGTGACGACTTCCTGAAGATAAGCGTGTACCGCTTCATTCTCCTGGCAATTTGTCGGCGCTATGATCGCCATCTCACCAGATGGAAGTGTGATGATCTGAGTGTTAAACAGATAACTCTTCACCGCATCTTGAATGCCGACTTTATTGGTGGGTACTTCGATGAAGTGAAGTGGTGAGTCACCAAATTTTTGCTTTATTTCGTTTAACTTGTTCTGTGTATCCAGAAATGCCTGCTCGTGATAGAAGAGCACATTTTGGTTACCGACGGCGATCACATCGTTATGAAACACGCCTTGATCGATCACATCCGGGTTCTGCGAGATATAAACCGTGTTGTTATCATCGAGCTGATGCAAGCGAGCGATGGCTTGAGAAGCTTCTAGTGTCTGTCTTGCTGGATATTTTGTCGGCTTAGGTGCAGTTGGATTGGTCGCTTCTTGGCCATAGACAAATAGCTCTATACCCGTTTCGCCGTACTCTCCGCAAAGACGGGTGTGGTTCGCCGCGCCTTCATCGCCAAAACTGGCGTGCTCAGGCAGATGTTGATGATGGCTGAAATGCTTGTCGTTATTGAATGTCGCCGCCAGAATATTACCCGTAGTGATAGGTTCTATGCTGCGGTGTAACTTGTCTACTAGGTTAGCCGGGGTGAAATGCAGCTTTCCATCTCGACAATCGGCACTGGGTGAGACCGTTGCCGCATTCGCGGTCCACATACTCGATGCACTACAACAGGCACGTAACAAAGCAGGAGCCTGTTTAGCGGCTTTATTTAATACTTCGGCGTCAGAGCCTGTAAAACCAATTCTACGCAACGTATGAAGGTCTGGGCGCTCTTGAGGGGCTAATATGCCTTGAATCATACCCATATCGGCGAGTGCTTTGGCTTTTTTTAATCCTTGTTTCGCTGCGGCTCTTGGATTTGAAACGGCTGCAGCGTTACTCAGTGATGCCACATTACCAAAGGAGAGGCCCGCGTAATTGTGGGTTGGTCCAACAAGACCATCGAAATTCGCTTCAAAATGCTTCATTAGTTTTCCTTATCAGGGTAGCGATACCTTTTATTAACTTGTTTTATTCTTTTGGCTTTATCTATGAAATTGGCTTCTGGTGTTGCCAGTTACTCCAAATCCACTAAAGTTAAGCTAAGATGTGGTGTGAGGCTGAAATGAGCTCAGTATACTTAAGCTTCAATTGTTCACAAGTAAGGCAAAATTGGCTAAGTTTGTGATATTTGCATCGAAATGCACATGAATTCCTTGCTAGATGACTAATAATGGAATATTAGTTTTTAATTAAGCATTTATTTCTTTCACACTTTTTTAGAAATAGTTCCAAAATGGTTAAAAATGGCTCACCAGCACAAATAAAAGAGGGATTAGCTTGAAAAAATTGAGACAAACCTCTATATATGGAGCCAAATTACAGCATTTTGAGACTTTTTGGCGCAGATCATTCTATGGGTAAATCGCTAGTTATTGTCGAATCACCGGCCAAAGCCAAGACTATTAATAAATATCTCGGCAAAGATTACATTGTTAAATCGAGCGTAGGTCACGTAAGAGACCTACCAACATCATCCAGTCCTGACTCTAAAGTGGCGACTAAAACGCCTGCAGAAGTTCGGAAGATGGCTCCTGAAGAGAAAGCCATCTATAAGAGCAAGAAAGCGAAACAAGCGCTTGTTGCTCGTATGGGAGTGGACCCTGAGAATGGCTGGAAAGCCAAGTATCAGATACTCCCCGGTAAAGAAAAAGTGGTTAAAGAGCTGCAGGCTCTAGCCGAGAAAGCTGACAAAATCTATCTCGCAACCGATTTGGATAGAGAGGGAGAGGCCATTGCATGGCACTTGCAAGAGATCATAGGTGGAGATGAGTCACGCTATCAGCGCGTTGTCTTCAACGAGATCACTAAGACCGCTATTCAAGACGCATTCAGTAAACCCGCGCATTTAGATACCAATATGGTTAATGCCCAACAGGCTCGTCGATTCCTCGACCGCGTCGTTGGGTTTATGGTATCGCCTCTGTTATGGAAGAAAGTCGCCCGTGGATTATCCGCCGGTCGAGTTCAATCTGTGGCAACGCGTTTAGTGGTCGAGAGAGAAGGCGAAATTAAGGCTTTTGTTCCCGAAGAGTTTTGGGATATTCATGCGCAATTGAATACCCCGGCTAATGATCTGCTTAAAATGCAGGTGGTTAAGTTTCAGGGCAAGGCATTTAATCCTGTTAATGAGAAGCAAACCTTAGAAGCGGTTTCTTTTCTGTCTCAGTCAAGCTTTGTGGTTGCTGCTCGTGATGACAGAGCGACCCAGAGTAAGCCTTCGGCACCTTATATCACATCGACCTTGCAACAAGCGGCGAGTACCCGTTTAGGTTTTGGCGTCAAGAAGACCATGATGATGGCTCAGCGTCTCTACGAAGCCGGTCATATTACCTATATGCGTACCGACTCGACCAACTTGAGTCAAGAAGCCTTGGACAATGTGCGCGAGATGATAGGTAAAGAGTTTGGCGATAAGTATCTGCCAGATGCCCCTATTCGTTACGGCAGCAAAGACGGGGCTCAAGAAGCTCACGAAGCCATTCGTCCATCAGATGTCAAAGTGCATGCCGCTTTGATGAATGACATGGAGAGAGACGCACAGCGCTTGTATGAGCTGATTTGGCGTCAGTTTGTCTCTTGTCAGATGACACCAGCAAAATATGATGCGACTCGCTTAACGGTTAAGTCCGGTGAGTACGAGCTCAAAGCTACTGGTCGTACATTACGTTTCGACGGTTGGACTCGAGTTCAAACTAGCATTAAGAAGAAAAATGAGGAAGACAATACGCTGCCTCATGTCGATCAAGGTGATAAGCTAGATCTTAAAGAGCTGGATCCCAAGCAACATTTTACTAAGCCGCCGGCGAGATACAGTGAAGCGTCTCTGGTTAAAGAGCTCGAAAAACGTGGTATTGGTCGTCCATCGACCTATGCGACAATTATTTCGACTATTCAGGACCGTGGTTATGTGCGCGTCGAAAGCCGTCGTTTCTATGCCGAAAAGATGGGTGAGATTGTCAGCGAAAGTTTGGTCGGCAGCTTCAAGGAGCTGATGAGCTATGACTTTACTGCGGGTATGGAACAGACACTCGATGATGTCGCCAAGGGCGAGTTAGAGTGGAAGAAAGTGCTCGATGGTTTCTATAAATATCTCACTAAGCAGATAGATCAGGCCGAGCTGTCACCGGAAGAGGGCGGAATGCGCCCGAACGAGATGGTGTTAACCGACAACATCAAGTGTCCGACTTGTGAGCGTCCTATGGGGATCCGCACCGGTACTACCGGTGTGTTCCTTGGTTGTTCCGGCTATGCCTTACCGCCTAAAGAGCGCTGTAAGACCACCATGAATCTGACTCCCGGTGAAGAAGCCGTGAGTGAGAACAGTGAAGATGCTGAAACAGATGCATTACGTGCTAAGCATCGTTGTGACATCTGTGGCACTGCCATGGACAGCTATCTTATCGATGAGACTCGTAAGCTGCATGTTTGTGGTAATAACCCGATATGTGATGGTCATGAAGTTGAACTCGGTCAGTTCAAGATTAAGGGTTATGAAGGCCCGATTATTGAGTGTGACCGTTGTGGCAATGACATGGAGCTCAAGAATGGTCGCTTCGGAAAGTACTTTGGTTGTACTAACAGCGAGTGTAAGAATACCCGTAAGTTGCTAAAGAGCGGTGAAGCTGCGCCTCCAAAGGAGGATCCGATTCATCTTCCAGAGCTTAAATGTACTAAGTCTGATGGCTACTTCGTGCTTAGAGATGGTGCCGCCGGGATATTTATGGCTGCCAGCACTTTCCCTAAATCACGTGAAACTCGTGCACCATTAGTGGAAGAGTTGGTTAAGTATCGTGAGCTATTATGGCCTAAGTACGCTTATCTAGCCGATGCACCAGTTAAAGATAGCGATGGTAATAAGGCATCGGTTCGCTTCAGCCGTAAGACTAAGGAGCAATACGTTGCTACCGATGTCGATGGTAAGGCAACTGGCTGGACCTCTAAGTTTATCGACGGTAAGTGGGTGACTGAGGCGAAGAAGAAAGCCAAGCCAAAAGCGAAAGCGGCTACGGCAACTAAAGCTACGGCCAAAGCTAAGCCAAAAGCGGCTGCAAAGACTAAAGCATAGAGCAGTGTGCTTCAGTCAATGTTAGTCCATAGATAGCTAGTCCATAAAAAAGCCTCGATGATTCGGGGCTTTTTAATGTCTGCTGTTTACGAGACTCGAGGTTATAGAACCTAGGTTTAGCTCCTGTTTGACAGGAAGGTAACGGGGTGACTCTATTTTATCTATTTGGAAAGGAATGCTAAATAGCGTGCAATAAAAAAGCCCCAATATTATATGTAGGGGCTTAGTTTGATCAAACTTTCTATCTAGCATCTAGCATCTAGCATCTAGCATCTAGCATCTAGCATCTAGTATCTAGTATCGATTACCATTTCTTCTTCGGCTGGAACAGTACATCGATATCTTCTTCTTCTTTCACTGGTGTAACCTCTGGAGATGCAATTTTCTGTGCGCCTATGATTTCATCTAACATGGCTTTTGCTTCATCGACTTTTTTAACGATGAATGGGTCATTGGGGGTCTGAGCCTTGATGGCATGTAAGGTCGAAAGGGCCTTAGTCACCATCTGCTTTGAGGAGCCGTATTGCTTCATAAAACAGGCTGCTCTTGCTCGGGATAACATAGAATCAACATTAATCCTCAATTGGAGGCTATCTATTCTGCCTTCCTCTTCACTAAATATTGTGGGGTCGACCTTGCCCTTGTTATGCTCTGCGCGAAGAATGGCTTTTAGCTTCTTAAGTACTTGTACCAGGGTCAATATTTGCTGATCGTTATCGGGCAAACGGAAGCTTTCTATTGAAGGAGCCTGTTTAGGACTCGCAGCTAAGGTCTTGACCTGAGCACCTATGTCGGCCTGTCTTCTTTTGTAATCGCCGGCTTGACTTGCGGCATAGTTAGCGGCTAAGCCAAGAGCATCTTCGACACGCTTATATAGCACCAGCACTATCTGCGAGGAGCAGGGAAACATACCTGTGTGAGAAAGAACCTCTTCGGTTTCATCAATAATGGCTCTCTGTCTGGCCAGTTCAGTTCTGCGCTCAGCCTCGGCACGTTCTTTCTGTTGCTGTATGACATTAATTCCGATTACGAGTAATAAGAGTGCGCCAATACTGATCAGAACCAAAGTAAATATCATAGGTCTACCGTTAATTATGCAATTCTATTAATGCTACTATAAATCAACACTCTAGCATAGTTATCTTAGTCCAGCTTTTCACTTATGTCGTGTGAATGGTGTGAACTCTATGTTATATTCCATATTGATTTAATTTTCACGTTGTACTATAACTATTTCTTATACTTAATCTCCCATTCCAGACCCATTAAAAGCATTAAACTGAGGTCGAATTGAAGGATAAAAGATGAAGCTGCAGCAACTCAGATACATTGCAGAGGTGGTGAATCATAACCTCAACGTTTCGGCTACTGCTGAAAACCTCTATACATCCCAGCCAGGGATCAGTAAACAAGTTCGCATGCTCGAAGATGAACTTGGTATACAAATCTTCGGCCGTAGCGGCAAACATTTAACTCATGTGACTCCAGCTGGTGAGCAAGTCATAAGTATAGCAAATAATATTTTAGGTAAAGTCGAGAGCATCAAGAAAGTTGCCGAAGAATACACTAAGCCTGATCAGGGTGAGTTGAATATTGCAACCACAGATACCCAGGCGAGATATGCGCTGCCTAAAATCATTCGTGGCTTTATCGACCGTTATCCTAAGGTTAATTTACACATGCACCAGGGGACGCCTTCTCAAATCAGTGAGCTGGCGGCGAGAGGCGCTGCCGATTTCGCTATTGCGACCGAAGGTATGCATCTTTATTCCGATCTGATTATGTTACCTTGTTACCATTGGAATCGCTCGATTGTAGTGAATCGAGATCATCCTTTGGCGACTCGCAGTAATATTACGATTGAAGATCTCGGCCGTTTTCCTTTAGTGACTTATGTCTTTGGTTTCGACCGCGAATCTGAGATTGAAAAATCATTTAATCGTGCGGGATTAGAGCCCAGAGTGGTGTTTAGTGCAACCAGTGCCGACGTGTTGAAGACCTATGTGAGACTCGGTTTGGGGGTTGGAGTGATCGCGTCTATGGCTATCGATCCTACTATGGACAGAGACTTAGTGGCTATCGATGCCAGCCACCTGTTTGGACATAGCACCACTAAAATAGGGTTCAGAAAGGGGAATTTCTTAAGAACTTATATGTATGAGTTTATCGAACATTTTGCTCCGCATCTGACTAAAGAGGTGGTCGAAAAAGCTGTCGCGCTTAGGGACCCTCAATTGATAGAAAATATGTTTGCCGATATTGACTTGCCGGTAAGGTAACACTTATCTGAGTATTTCTTACTGGGTAAAAGACATAAAAAAACTCGCCTAAGCGAGTTTTTTTATGTTTGATGATAAATTATTCAGAATTGTTTAGCATTCAACGATATTAACAGCCAGACCACCCTTTGCGGTTTCCTTATACTTGCTGCGCATATCTTTACCAGTATCCATCATGGTCTTGATCACTTTATCCAGTGATACCTTATGATTACCGTCACCACGTAGCGCCATACGAGAAGCGTTAATGGCTTTTACCGCGCCCATGGCATTACGTTCGATGCAAGGAACCTGGACTAGGCCGCCCACAGGATCACACGTCAATCCTAGGTTATGCTCCATGCCTATCTCGGCCGCATTTTCCACATGTTCGACTGTGCCGCCCATGATCTCGGTTAAGGCCGCGGCCGCCATCGAGCAGGCTACCCCGACTTCACCCTGACAGCCGACTTCGGCACCTGAGATAGAGGCATTTTTCTTATAGAGAATACCTATGGCTGCTGCGGTTAACAGGTAGCGGCAACAGATATCGCTATCGACTTCTTGAACAAACTTGTCGTAGTAGCATAAAACAGCCGGAATGATCCCTGCGGCACCATTGGTTGGGGCGGTGACGACTCTATCGCCGGCCGCATTTTGTTCATTAACTGAGAGGGCAAATAGATCGACCCAATCTAATGCGGTGAGAGGATCGACACTGTTTTTTCCTTCCGCTTTTAGTCTGCGATACATGGCCGGCGCTCGGCGTCTGAGTTTTAGTCCACCAGGCAGTAAGCCCTCTTTGTGATAGCCTCGTTCGACACAATCCTTCATTGTCTGCCAGATATGCCACAACTGCTCCCTGATATCTGCATCTTCGGCGATACTCAACTCATTTTCCATCATCAAGGCAGAAATACTCAAGCCATTGCTATTACAAAATTCGAGCAGCTGAGCCGCGCTGTTAAAATCAAAAGGTGCAGACTCAATCGGCAGGGCTGGGGATGCATCCTGAGCTTTAATTTCATCCTGATCTAAGATGAAACCGCCACCCACAGAGTAGTAGGTTCTGTCATAGATACATTCACCGGCAGAATAGGCGTATAAGGTCATGGCGTTCGCGTGGGCAGGTAAGCTTTTACGTCTGTGGTAGATAACGCCGGAATCACGACTGAAAATAACGTGTTTGCCATTTGCCATCAGCAATTGCTGATTTTGACTCACGTCCTTTAATATTCCATCTATGCTGTCTGTATTGACAGTATCCGGAGCCTCGCCCATTAAACCTAAGATAACGGCTTTACCTGTGCCGTGGCCTTTGCCCGTTTGTCCCAGGGAGCCGAATAACTCTGAGCGTAATTCATCTGTACGTTCAAGCAGGCCTGCTTTATCGAGATCGTCGATAAAGATGTTACCCGCTTTCATTGGACCCACTGTATGTGAGCTTGACGGTCCAATGCCGATTTTGAACATATCAAATACACTTATCATGCTTAACACCCTGTTTGTTATTGTTGTTTTACAATACTATCTACTATTAATATTAGTCTAAAATCCATTGGACTCATCAAGTTTCAATGGATCAAAGCCCTGATATGTTATTCTTCTCTTGCTTGTTTAAATCTATTCTACTGAATTTAAATCCATGATCTGAAAGTATCCCATACTTTCTTAAATGACTTATCATGAGTTTTTTTAATAGAAAGTTTCAGATTAGCTTAGCTAAGGCAATGATTTCATGTTGGTAGCTGTCGGCTGAGCATCTTGTACTGTGTTTATTTGGATTATTTCTTATGGATAAAGATAAGAAATTCTTGTTATTAGGTCTCTTGAGGAGTAAGCGTGAGCTATTTAATGTTAGATCTTTTATCGACCCAAGCTAGTGAAGCCGAGCTTGAACAACTTAAGCATCCCATGGTGGGTGGCCTGATCCTATTTACGCGCAACTTTGTCGATAGAGAGCAATTGATCGCGTTAATAAAATCGATAAGAGAGGTGAGATCCGATCTTATCATAGCCGTAGATCATGAAGGTGGGCGAGTGCAGCGGTTTCGAGATGGTTTCACTCTAATACCTGCCATGGGCGATATATTGTCTCATGCAGGTGGCGATGTATCTAAGGCCCAGACTTGGGCTGTTGAATTAGGTTTTCTCATGGCAATTGAGCTATTGGCGTGCGATATCGATCTTAGTTTCGCGCCTGTGCTGGATCTGGACAGAGTCAGTAGAGTCATAGGCAAGCGGGCATTTGGCTCTGAGCCGGAAATCGTGATCAGTTTAGCCGAGAGTTTTATCTCAGGTATGAATCAAGCTGGCATGGCTGCTGTGGGCAAACATTTTCCAGGTCATGGCAGTGTAGAAACTGATTCACACTTGGCCCAAGCGGTAGATGAGCGCTGTGAGGCCGAAATCCGTAATCTGGATATGCTCCCTTTTAAGACGCTTATCGAGCAGCAGAAGCTTCAGGGCGTGATGCCTGCCCATGTTATTTATCCTAAAGTCGATCCTAATCCTGCAGGTTTCTCACCATACTGGCTCAAGCAAGTGTTGAGAGGCGAACTGGATTTTCAAGGCGTTATCTTCTCGGATGATCTCGGCATGAAAGGTGCTGGCGTCGTGGGAGGTTATAAGCAGAGAGCGAAAGCGGCATTAGATGCCGGTTGTAACATGATCTTGGTGTGTAACGACGCTGCTGGCGCAGCAGAGGTACTCAATGAACTCGATTGGCCTAGCGAGAAGCCAGATAGAGCGGCTAACTTGTTAAAACCCGATGCCTATTTAGTCGCCCAAGCATTACAGCAAGAAGAGCGTTGGAAAAAGGCTAAGGCTTTGGCTGAAACATTCAATCAGTAAAACTTACTTTCTTTTACCTGAGTATTTGATATAGCTCAACTCATTGACGAGTTAAGTTAGCTAAAGTGAATATTCTACATTATTACAGGTAGCACAATGATCCTCTATTTACATGGCTTCGATGCGACGAGCCCAGGTAATCATGAAAAGATGCGTCAATTGCAATTTATCGATAAGGATGTGCGTCTGGTGAGTTATAGCACTCAGCATCCCAAACATGATATGCAGCAGTTGCTAAACGAAGTGAGTCGTCAACTCCAACAATCAGATGATACTGCACCCTTAATTTTAGGGGTGGGCTTAGGCGCATTTTGGGCCGAGCGTATTGGATTTTTAAATGGGCTAAGAGCAGTGTTAATTAACCCTAACCTGTCACCTGAGATTAACATGGTTGGCCAGATAGACAGGCCCGAAGAATATGCCGATATTACCAGTAAATGTGTTGACAAATTCAGGTCTAAAAATGAAGGTAAAGCCTTAGTTATTCTCTCTCGTTCAGATGATGTGAATAACAATGCTCAGGTTTATGACGAACTGAGTGAGTATTACCAAGTGATTTGGGATGAAGACCAGCCCCACAAATTCCCGGTGTTGGCGAGCCAGCTATCAACAATTGCTTCATTTAAGCTGGGCTAGTTTGTTATACCGTTAGATAATTATCTTATCAGCCGCTTTCGAGCGGCTTTTTTACGCCTGCCATCGAGTCATCTTAGACAATATTGGGTTTACATTCAAAATAGCTAACTGGTACATCAGTATAAGATACTGATTTCTTCCACATTACAGGTGATCTTGATCACATGTAATGTGGAAGTTAGATGAAAAAGCTGGTTTTTGTTTGAATGTTATCTTTGTCAGTGTAAAGTGTCGAGCACAGTAACAAGTGATACAAATTGATACGACTAAAGAATTAGTCTTTTTTAGACTCACCAATTTGCGTATGTCGCCCGATGCAGCTAGCCAACTTTAGTTAGCTGTTTTTTTTGCCTATATTTTGCCTAGTCGACGGGTTTACGTTATCTTCAAAAGAGGGAATTTGAGGATTTTAGCATGAAAAGAGTCAAGATAAACGTTCAAGGAAAGGTTCAAGGTGTTTGTTATAGGCGTTACGCTTTATCGAAAGCCAAGGCCTTAGGCTTAACTGGTTATGTCTCAAATGACGATGATGGTAATGTCACTATTTTAGCTCAGGGAGCCTTTCCCGCGGTGGATAACCTGATCGATTGGTGCCAAATCGGCTCACCTCAATCCAATGTTTCTCAAGTCTTTGTTGAAGAAGATGAAGCCGATGAGATCTATTTAGATTTCTCGATTGTTCAATCTTAATTAGAAAAGTTATCTAATATTGAAAAGACCCGAAGCCAAAGGGCTTAGGGTCTTCTTGTGTATGAATTTAGCTGGACTTTATACCAATAGGTATTATTCCAAGATCTGGGTATTAAGCCTGTCTATGGGTTGCTGCATCTTTCTTATCTGAAGAATCATTCCCATTCTGGGATGATCGAAGTAATGAACTTCATCGCTTCTGACCCGTCTGTTTTGCTTCATAGGGAAGGAATACAGGAAGGGTGTAGACAGATTGACTTCACTCGAATTGTATCGAGTGTTATCCCGCATCACGTCTAAGGTTTTAGTGCCTTCTTCTCTTAAATTTAATGCCGTTTCAACATAAAGGTAGTGATCCAGATAGATGTTGATTGTGCCATCGAGCTTCCAGACCGCTTTATGTTCAACGACGCCAAAACTTCCTCCAAGAAAGTCAAACTCAGGCACATCCGACTGAGTTGTTTGGCTGAGAGTCGATTGCCCATTTAGCTCAAAACGTGAAGAGTAATCTTTTCCCGAGAAGATTCTAACGGGTTTGGCTCTGCGTCTGGGTTGCATGGCTTGCTGCCAAGTCATGTGCAGCAGACTCTTAGTGCCTCTTTCTCTGGAGAGTTTACTTATGATGTCTTTGAACTGATTTTGACTATTGGCTAGCAGTACGGGAGCGCCACCCGGTACACCATATTGCGTCGATGGGGCAGCTATACTCCATGGGATCTGAGAAGGGTGATTCATTTGGGCGGATGAACTGAGTTGTTGGTTACATTCATCGGCTTTAGTGGCCCAATCATGTGCTGAACAGGCATCTAAACCTAGGCTGGCACCGGTAATATTGGTGCTGAACAGTGGCGAGATCAGATCCACCATCCTCTTGGGGTTTTGAAAAGAAACCTGGGCCGGTGCTTGCTCTTGAGATTGTCCATTGCTTCTTTCGAACAGATAGACCTCAACTTCAAACCAGCGCTCATTCTGGGCGTAGGCCTGCTGAGAGATAGAGAGTAGGCCTGCAATGATTAAAAAAGTTTGTCTTAACACATTATTCTCCAAGACGATGTTGAGATAATTGCCCTAATAGCAATTTTACCAGTGCCAGTCTATCCTTGTGTGACTCGGCTGGGATGAGGAATTTTAACTTACTCGGGCCATCCATTCGATAGTTTTGTGGCTGACTTTGCAGTAAACCAATAATAAAGCCCGGATCGACGCAGTGATCGTCGTTAAATTCCAGGCTACCACCCTTGGCATGCATCTCAAGTTTCTTAATGCCGAGACGGGTGGCCATATGTTTGTACAGGGTTAACTCCATCAGGTTTTTAGTGGCGTCAGGTAGCATGCCAAAGCGATCGATAAGTTCGACTTTAAGTTCATCGATGGCATTCTCAGAGTCACAGTTGGCAATGCGTTTATACAGAGACAAGCGAATATTGACGTCATGGACGAAATCATCGGGCAGCAAGGCCGGAATTCGCAGTTCTATCTCACACTGACGTCTAAGCATCTGACTGAGAGAGGGCTCTTTTCCCTCTTTAAGCGACTTAACCGCATCTTCCAGCATCTCCATATAGAGGGTGAACCCTATCTTGGATATGTGGCCAGATTGTTCATCGCCTAACAGCTCGCCGGCACCGCGGATCTCGAGATCTTGGGTGGCCAGCATAAATCCAGCACCTAAATCTTCCAAGGCTCCGATGGCTTCAAGACGTTTTCGTGCATCGGATGAGATGCTTTTGGGGGGCGGCGTCATCATGTAGGCATAAGCCTGATGATGGGAGCGACCGACTCGTCCTCTCAGTTGGTGCAGCTGGGCTAAACCAAAGTTATCGGCTCTCTCTATGACTATGGTGTTAGCCGAGGGCACATCGATGCCGGTCTCGATAATGGTGGTACAGACGAGTACGTTGAACTTTTGATGATAAAAGTCAGACATGACTCTTTCTAAGTCGCGTTCCCGCATCTGGCCATGAGCCGTCACGACTCTAGCTTCCGGCAGGAGCTCACGTATTTCGTTGGCGCGTTTCTCTATGGTTTCGACCTTGTTGTGGAGAAAATAAGCTTGTCCGCCACGGAGAATTTCACGCAGTAAGGCTTCTCGAATTGTGGTGGGGTCGTACTCCCTGATGAAGGTCTTTACCGCGAGCCGCTTGGCCGGTGGTGTGGCAATAATTGACAGATCCCGCATGCCAGACATCGCCATATTGAGTGTTCTGGGAATAGGCGTCGCCGTTAAGGTTAAGATATCTACATTAGCCCGCAGCGCCTTAATCTTTTCTTTCTGCCTAACACCGAATCTGTGCTCCTCATCGATGACCAACAAGCCTAGATTTTCAAAATCACCCTCTGAATGCAGTAATTTATGGGTGCCTATGATGATATCGACTTTACCATTACTTAGCTCATCCATGATCAGCTTCTGTTCTTTAGCCGTCTTGAAGCGAGATATCACCTCAATCTTAACCGGCCAATCGGCAAATCTGTCTTTGAAGTTCTCGAAGTGTTGTTGGGCCAGTAAGGTGGTTGGCACTAAGATGGCTACTTGCTTGCCATCGTTGACCGCGACGAAGGCGGCTCTCATTGCCACCTCTGTCTTACCAAAGCCGACATCGCCACAGACAAGTCTATCCATGGAGATGGGAGAGCACATATCTGTTAACACAGCATTGATAGAGGTCTCTTGATCGACGGTCTCTTCGAAGGGAAAACTATTGGCGAACTGTGCATACTCTTGTTCATCGACTTTACACGCCGTGCCTGGCCTCGCCTGTCTCCGTGCGTAGACATCGAGCAGTTCGACGGCGACATCGCAGATCTTCTCTACCGCTTTCTTCTTAGCCTTGGCCCATGTTTCATTGCCAAGTTTGTTTAAGTTGGCTTCTTCGTCCGGCCCGACACTGTAACGGCTAATGAGGTGAAGTGATGACACAGGTACATAAAGTTTATCACCGCCGGCATATTCTAACTTGAGGTATTCGGCGACAAGGCCGCCGGTATCTAAGGTTTCCAGTCCCTGATATTTTGCGACTCCATGATCTAAGTGGACTATGGGTTGGCCGACTTTCAGCTCGGCTAAGTTTTTGACGAGGGCGTCACTGCTTATCTGTTTCTGTCTGTCCCGGCGACGTTTTTGAGATATACGATGACCGAATAGTTCGGTTTCACAGACCAGGCTAAATTTTCCACCTCGGCTTTTCTCTATGATGCAGCCGTTAGAGAGAGGGGAGACTATGAGTCCAAGCTTAGTCTTCGAGGCGGTAAATTCCTCTAAGCTGCCGAATCGTTTTGGTTTGATATCTATCTTACCGAGTAGCTCGAGTAAGGCTTCCCGGCGACCCTCTGATTCCGCACTGAAGAGTATGCTGGTCTCTTTAGTCGCATATTCTTGAAGCTGGAGCAGTGGTTGTTTTAACTTGTGATTGGCTGTCAACTCAGGCAGTTTTTCTAGTTTAGCCTGATGACCCTTGTCCGAGACCTTATCCGAGTCTTCGCCAATCTTGAGCTGGCTCCTTGGCAAGGTCTTAAAATGAGCGAAAATCTGCTCCGTGAGTAGATAGAGCTCTTTAGGTTCCAGTAACGGGCGTAAAGGATCCACGCGTCTATCTTCATATCTCAGCTCAACTTCGGCTAAATGGGCCTTAGAGGCGGCCTCAAGGTCGCCGATATTGACCAGTTGAGCATGTTCAGGCAGATAATCGAACAGGCTGGCAGTCTCGTCGAAAAATAGTGGCAGATAGCTCTCGATCCCAGCAGGAAAAATTTTTCGACTGACCATCTGATAGACAGATTCAGGTTCTTTAACCAAGCGTTCGAAACGTCGACGGTATCTCTGTCTAAAGCCTTCAATTGCCTTATCATCGGTTGGGAACTCTTTTGCCGGCAGCAAACGTATCGAATCAATTTGCCCACTGGATCTCTGGCTCTCTGGCTCGAAGTGTCTGATGGACTCGACTTCATCATCAAATAACTCGATACGGAAGGGTTGCTCCGAGCCCATGGGGAATAGATCGATTATCGAGCCTCTGACGGCAAACTCTCCATGTTCATACACCTGCTCGACCAGATGATAACCTGTGTTCACCAGTTGCTGTTTGACATCCTGAAGACAATAATTATCGCCTTTTTTCAACATGAGCACATTGCCGGCTAAGAAGGATTTAGGCGGTAAGCGTACCATCAAGGTGCTTAAGGGAACGATAACCAGTCCCTGTTTGGCATTGGGCAGCCGAGATAAGGTCTCTAATCTTTGGGATACCAGATCTTGGTGGGGAGAGAAACTGTCATAGGGCAAGGTTTCTCTGTCCGGGAAAAGCCACACCGGAAAATCGGTACCTTTGAGCAGATAATCCAGTTCAGATTCAAGCAACAGGGCTGTGGGTGTGTCGTGAGTCACAGCAACTGTTATGCCGACATGGTGTTGAACCAGGTTCGCTAAGGTGATGGCTTGAGAGGCACCACCTAATGTATATAGTGTTTGCGCTTTTGATGCACTTTTGACTGCGGGGGGAGTCAATATTGAGAAAGATTTCATTCAGATGTGGCAAAAGAGTAGCGTCAAAGATGCCTGATATTGTAGAGGCTTACAGCCTCTTGTGCTAGAGAAAACTTATGAGTTGGTTTTCGCCTGTTTACGCAATTTAAGCTGCTTTTGTTGCACGCTTAGACTGGCTTTGACCAATTGTTCCACATCAGTCTCCAATATTTGAGTAAACTCAAGACTGCTGATGTATTGGCAGCTAGCTTGATTGTCATCTGTATCTAACGGCTCAGAGACTGTGACTGTTACGAAGCATAACAGGGCGACTAACTCATCTCGAATGTGCAGAGTGATCTTAAATTGGTCATTTTCAACAAGCTGAGTATCGCTGATTATCCGTATGCCACTGCCGCCAAAGTGGGCGCCCCGATATTGTTTTCCTTCATGCTGCTCACGCTCTAACACATACTGCAGAACCAGATCTATCTTACGGGACTGGAGTTTGAGGTAATCCACCACAGTCTTAGCATCGTCGTCTAGGTGTCTCAGTTGCAATAAACAGTCAGATTCAAGGGTTTTGACTTCGTTGATGAGCAGCAAACCCGTAGGTAACATGGCTCTTAATTCGTATTCAGTGGGCAGAGCCTGTTCTTTCGGCCAAGGAGAAAGATAGGCGGTAAAGTCATGCTTCACACTAAAATAGGGAGTTGAGTCTGTGAACAAGGGATTTCCTCTTGTTTTTATATAGCTATTACCCCTATTATCGTGCGCATCTTAATGATTTAGCAAGGCTGATTATTTATTGGGCCTGTAGGACACTATGAATCTTGCGTTATCTTCACATATAGGCTTTCGTTATTGGCGTGCGAGAAAGGCTAATGGCTTCGCCTCTTTCATCACTTTTTTTGCGGTTTCCGGTATCTTACTCGGCGTGGCAGCGTTGATCATCGTCAGCTCTGTGATGAATGGACTCGAAGGTCAGTTGAAACAGCGCATATTAGGCGCTGTTCCTCAGTTGACGGTGCATTCGACAACACCTATCGAGCAGTGGCAGAGTAAGATTACCGAACTGAGCAAACTTCCGGGTGTTATCGGTGTCACTCCCAGCATATCCAATCAGGCCATGATCCAATCTAGCAGCAACATAAGTGCAATTCAGGTCTACGGCATTTACCCCAATTTTGAACATGATCTTTTAGCCAGTATGCAGCGCAGTTTTAACGGCAGTTTCGAACAGCTTGAAGCGGGCAAGTATCGCATCGTTTTAGGCTCATTGCTTGCGAGACGCCTGGATGTATCATCCGGTGATAAGGTGAGACTATTGAGCGGCGAAGGCGTCATCTATTCTCCCTTAGGTCCGGTGCCGAGTCAGAGAAGTTTTGTGGTTGCCGGTGTGTTTGAGATGGGATCTCAAGTCGATGCGAATCTGGCTTATGTCCATTATGAAGATGCCCAGAGACTGATGCGGCAAAAGCCCGGTGAGGTAAAGCATCTGAGGTTCTACCTCGATGATCCCTTCGATGCCGCCAATCTGAGTGCTGACGTGGTAGCCGAATTTAGCAAAGATGATCTTAAGGTCACGACCTCGGATTGGCGTGAAACCTATGGTCATCTTTTCGGTGCGGTGAAGATGGAGAAGAATATGATGTCTCTTATGCTAAGCCTCATCATCGCCGTCGCTGCATTTAACATTGTATCCGCCCTGGTGATGATGGTGGTCGACAAGACTAGCGACGTCGCCGTGCTCAAGACTCAGGGATTGATGACATCCGATGTGATGGGGATATTTATGATCCAAGGCTCGCTCAATGCCATCATAGGACTCGTTTTCGGTTTGGTCGTTGGGATCGCAATCACATTGAATCTCAATACCATCTTAAATACATTTGGCATCTCGGTGCTTGGGGCGGGTCAGTCTCTGCCTGTGCAACTGGAATGGAGCCAGATGAGTCTGATAGTCTTAGGCACCTTACTTATCTCATTTTTTGCCACCGTCTATCCGGCGATGAGAGCCGCCGGGGTACAGCCAGCCAATGCGCTAAGGCATGAATAAACACATTTTATGGATGCTAAGTTTAAGACATCTTAGATGCTACGTGGTCAATGACGTGGCTTGAATGAATTGAAAAATTAATGAATTGAAGAGCTAAAAAGATGCAAGAGTTATTACTGGAAGTAAAAGGTGTGACTAAGCGCTACCAAGAGGGCAGCGTCGATACTCAAGTGCTTAACAATATGGATCTACAGGTATTTAAAGGCGAGCAGCTGGCTATCGTAGGTACATCGGGTTCGGGTAAGAGCACGTTACTGCACATTATGGGAACCTTAGACAAGCCTTCGAGTGGCAGCGTGACTATGTTAGGAGAAGACCTCTATGCATTATCGAGTCGGCGACAATCGGAGATACGCAATCAAGATCTAGGTTTCATCTATCAGTTCCATCACCTGCTTCCGGAATTTACCGCATTGGAGAATGTTGCCATGCCGGCGCTAATTCATGGCGTGAAACGAGAATTGGCGCACCAAGATGCTAAGGCGCTACTCGAGCGAGTGGGGCTAGGCCATAGGCTAGATCACACTCCGTCGGAGATGTCTGGCGGTGAACGACAACGCACAGCCATTGCCAGAGCCTTGATCAATAAGCCCAAACTCGTGTTAGCCGATGAGCCTACGGGCAATCTGGATGCCGCAAGCGGCGAGGCGGTTTATGAGCTTATCCAGGAATTGGCGACTCAGTTAGGCACGGCATTTGTCGTGGTGACCCATGATAGTAAGCTCGCGTCCAGAATGGACAGACAGTTACACATGAAAGATGGCAACTTGTGTGTTTTAGACATAGCTCACCTCGCAAGTGAGGCTTCATGAGTCGTTTATTGTTATTTTGTGTGGGATGGCGCTTCTATCTCGCTGGTCAATCTGATCACGCCATAGGTGAAGCTTCATGAGTCGTTTATTGTCAATTTGGGTGGGGTGGCGCTTCTATCTCGCTCGTCAATCCAATAGCTTCATCAGCTTTATCTCCTTTGCATCTACCGCTGGGATAGCCTTAGGTGTTGCCGTATTAATCGTAGTGTTATCGGCGATGAATGGTTTCGAGCGAGAGTTAGAGAACCGATTACTCGGCGTGGTGGCCCATGGCGAGCTTACTGGCGTGAATGAGCCCATCGCTCATTGGCAGAAAATTGCCAATGATGCCGAGAAGATACCGGGTATATTGGCCTCGGCTCCTTTCATTCGACTCCAGGGCCTGGTGCAGAAGCCCGGTGGATTTCAAGGTCTGAGCGTCTTAGGCATAGACACAGAGAAAGAACAGAAGGTCTCTGTTATCTCGGACTTTATGTCTAAGGAAACCTGGTTGAAATTAGCCAAGGGTGATGAAAATAATATCGTGCTCGGTAAGGGGCTGGCCGACAGTCTGGGCTTGAGTGTCGGGGACTCCTTGAGTCTCTATATGCCAGATGTCTCACATCAGAGCCGAGAAAGCAAAAGGATTGCCTCGGCTAAGAGTCATCGCTTCGTGGTGGCTGGGGTGTTTGAACTCGGAGGTGAGCTGGATCTTACCACTGCCTATATTCCCATGAAGTATGCAGCTTCGATTTTAGGCATGGGGCAGGGGGTATCTGGGGTCAGAATTAAGGTTGAGCAGGTATTTGAAGCGCCTAGATTGATCAGGGAGCTTGGCTACAGCCAAGAGCAATATCTCTACCTCAGCGATTGGACTCGAACCCAAGGTAACCTTTATCAGGATATTCAGTTAGTCAGAGTCGTCATGTATTTGGTGCTTGCCCTGGTTATCGCTGTGGCCTGTTTCAACATAGTATCGACTCTGGTGATGGCGGTTCGCGACAAGCAGTCTGAGATAGCAATATTATTGACTATGGGCATGAAGCGGGCCTCTATCATGATGATATTTATCGTACAGGGTGCCCTTAACGGTGTTCTGGGTTGTGTTTTAGGCGGTGTGTTTGGAGCCATAATCGCAGATAATCTGAGCAGCATAGCCAAAGGTATCGAACACATCTTAGGAATAAAACTACTGTCCGCCGATGTCTATTTTATCGATTTTCTGCCTTCAGAGCTGCTCTTGTCAGATGTGTTTACTGTGTTGCTGCTCGCCTTCATCATGAGCCTGCTGGCAACTATTTACCCTGCCTGGAAGGCGAGTAAGACTCAGCCTGCAATAGCGCTAGCGGGACGATAAATAAATATCCTCCCAGGAAGGCGAGTGAAATACATGCACAATGGCACTCAAGGGGCGATAACAAGCCGTGATAGTGATAATTTCATGGTGATCATCGTATTGGGGGCGCCCAATGACGATGAGGGTAATCTCTCTCATGTCTCCCTTGCCCGGTTCAATGATGACAGGTCATTGAACTTTATCTGCACTTCAATTTTCACTTCAAACTGTTTCTGCTCTTCCATTTGAGCAAGATGGAATATCTCCACAGCGTCTTGATCAGGAAATAGCCAATTAAGGCAAACACACTTCCTAATACCAGGCAGCCCAACATGAAGGGCGGACCTATGGTAAATACGGATGCTTCCACCCATCTCCATGTTGCCTCGAATGCAAATTCTTGGGGCGGGTGGCTGAGTATCTTGGCTCCCAACAGGTAGGCTGCATAAAACATGAAGGGCATGGTAACCGGATTGGTTATCCATACCAGTGCGACAGCTATAGGTAAATTACAATTGAAAACAATGGCGAGCGCCGCCGCGAGTACCATCTGAAACGGCATTGGGAGCCAAGCGACAAAGAGGCCTACGGCGAAGGCCGTTGGGGCAGAGCGACGATTGAGTGCCCATAGATTCTCTTTATGTAACAGCTTGCCGAACATCTGCAAGTGTTTGTGATTCCGCAGAGTCTCAGGTTTAGGCATAAACTTTTCGATGAATTTTTTTGGCATAGATTGCAATTACTGTCTTAACTTATTCAGTATGAATCGATTTATGTTTGGCTTCAGCATTACCATTTTATCCAGTCTCTTGTGGCCGGTGTTACCATCAACTTCAGTATATATAGCCTCAGTCGTGGTTGGTATCATTGCGCTGAAACGAACTCCTGTTATTGCTGGAGTACTACTCGCGGTCGGGTGGATTTCACTTTTTGTTCAACTCTTATTGGTTGATGAACCACCTAACTCAGTACAAAACATCATCGTGAGGGGCGAAATCATAGCACTAGTTGGTTCAAACGGCGACTGGCTTAGTATGGATATTCGCCAATCAAATTTAAAAAGTGCATTTTTGCTATCTAAAGTACTCAGGTTGAGTTGGAAACAGCCCCCTAAATTGGCAATTGGTGAGCAATGGGAGTTGGTGGTAAAGCCCAAGCCCATCACCAGTGTATTAAACCAGGGGGGCTACAACCAGCAACGAAGTTTTTTTAGTCGACACATAGTGATGAAAGGCAATGTAAAATCAGGCATTAAGCTCGGAGAGGCCTTGTCCTTTCGCAGTAAAATAATCAAGAGCTTGAAACCTGAGTTGGCACATTTTGCTCACGGGGATCTGATGTTAGCGCTCTTGCTCGGGGATAAGAGCTTGATCGATAGCGAAAGATGGCGCTCATTAAGAGTTTCAGGCTCTGGACATCTGATAGCCATCTCTGGCTTGCATCTTTCTGTAGTCACCACCTGGGTATTTTTTCTCTCTCTGTTTTTACTGACACGTTTTAAGCCTAGCCTGAGTAGGAAAAACATATTGATAGCGGGCTTGTTATCGGCCGTCGCCGCCATCTTTTATGCTTACCTTGCGGGTTTTTCCCTGCCGACACAACGTGCCCTCATCATGTTACTCCTCTTGCTTACCATGGGTCTGATGAAGCGTTTCTCATCTTCTTGGGAACGTCTGCTTTATGCCCTGTTCCTTATTTTGCTCTTCGACCCTTTGGCTTGCATGAGTGCCGGTTTTTGGTTGTCATTTTCAGCCCTTGGGATCATTTTTCTTACGCTATCTTACTGGACAAGGCGCACACCGAATCATGAAGCTGACACTGGAACCCGGCTGAATGTGAAAAATAAACTCGCTATATTCTGGTCTGTGCAGTGGCGTTTAAGTTTAGGCTTAGGCCTTATCCAGGCTTTACTTTTCGGGGGAATTTCTGTTTATGGCTTGCTGTTCAATCTTGTCTTAGTACCTTGGTTTAGCCTGGTGGTTATCCCTCTTTCATTCCTATGCTTTTTAATATGGGCTGGTGGACACGTTTTTTTCGTGGAATTTCCGCAAATTTTTACTTTAGTCGATCTGAGCTTAGTGCCCATGAGCATGGGGTTTAGCATGATTGAATCTTTGCCCGGTGCATGGATAAGTGTTTCGGGCCAGACCATAGCTTGCCTCATTTTTTTTATGTTGGGGCTACTCCTGTTTCGGGTTTCACAGCAGAGATGGCGATTGGTCTCAATAATCTTATGTATGCCCCTACTGCTCAGTGTGCTGTTTGGGTTGCTTACTCCGGCCCGGAGTGAGTGGCGACTTCATCTATTGGATGTGGGGCAGGGGCTTAGCGCTGTTATTGAAAAATCAGGTAAGGCGCTGATATATGACACAGGCGCTGCCTATGGCACTAATTTCAGTTATGCCGAGAGGGTTATTCTCCCATTTCTGAGATATCGAGGCCTGGACTCTGTCGATTATCTGGTGCTCAGTCATAGCGATAACGATCATGCGGGCGGCGCTAAGCTATTGGTGGACAACTTTCCCCACGCCCGAGTCATTACTGATATGCCTGAGTATTCGCAGCTCGATTGCAGACCTAAGTCTTTGCTATGGCAAGGGCTCAAGCTAGAGATATTGGCACCAGAGATCCCTGAAGATGGCAATAATGGGTCTTGCGTGTTAAGAGTAAGCGATGGTAAACATCAATTGATGTTATCCGGTGATATCGAGAAAGAGGGAGAAGTTTTTGCTCTTAGATAGCCAGCAAACCTTGCTGAGTGAAGTTTTAGTGGTTCCTCACCACGGTAGCCGTACCTCTTCCACTACAGCTTTTATCAATCGAATTTCCCCACAATTAGTTCTGTTTCCTGCAGGGTTCAATAATCGTTATGGTTTCCCAAAGAAAGACGTGGTCGAGCGCTACTTGTCGAAGGGGGCACAGGTGTTGGTGACCGGGAGTGAGGGGCAGATTAGTGTGCTTTTTCGCCATGATGAACGGCGTGTCAGCACTTACCGCGGCGATCTGGCGCCTTTTTGGTACAACAGCTTGTTTAGGTTTGGTGAGAATAACAATACAGAGTAGAATGCCTCTTTTGAATTATGAATAGACTCGTTAATGACAAACTCTTCAAATCAAGAAGTCTGGACCGTATTTAAGCGCTTAATGGGCTATATTAAGCCATTGAAAGTCGTGTTTGGCTTCGCTGTTCTTGGCTTGTTCATGTACGCCGCAGTAGATGCCACCTTTATCGCCGTGATTAAACCCTTTATCGATGGCGGCTTCGGTGGTCAGGTAAGTCAGGTCACTTCATCATCGGGTGTTGCCAATATTGATCTGGGTACAAGTGATGGTTTTGGCGCATCGAGTGATGTGCTGATGATGGCACCCATCGTCGTCATCGTACTGTTTAGCCTACGTGGCTTGGCAAATTTCCTGTCTACTTATTGCATCTCTTTCATGAGTGCACGCCTCATCATGGATCTGCGTCAAGAGGTGTTCGAGCATTACCTCACCCTTCCTGTGAGTTACATTGATAGGGAAAACTCAGGTAATCTCATCTCCCGAGTTACCTATGATACCGAGCAGATAGCTCGTGCTACAGGTAGCGCGCTGATCACCATAGTCAGAGACAGCATCACTGTGGTCGGCATGCTTGCTATCATGTTCTTCTATTCCTGGAAGCTATCTCTTTGTATCTTTGTCATCGGCCCTATCATAGGTTTGATCATCTCCATCGTCAGTAAACGTTTTCGTAAGGTGTCTAAACGAATACAAGCCGCGATGGGCGGTGTGACCGCGGCAACTGAGCAGATGATCAAAGGTCATAAAAATGTATTGGCATTTGGCGGACAGGAAGCCGAATCTGAGCGTTTCGCTCTGGTTAATGAGCAAAACCGATACCAAAATATGAAACTGGCTCTGGCGCAATCTATCAGCCAGCCACTGGTTATGGTGATTGGCTCTTTTGCTCTGGCCTTTGTTCTGTATGCTGCAAGTTTCGAGGGGATGCAAGAGGAGCTAACGGCGGGAACATTCGCCACGATTCTCGGTGCCATGCTGGCCATGTTACAGCCGATCAAGAGTCTGACGCGCGTCAATGCCGAGTTTCAGCGAGGTATTGCCGCCTGTACCACAGTGTTTGAACTCTTAGATACTAAATCCGAAGTCGACAATGGCACCTATCAAGTCGAGCGCGTCAAAGGTGAGCTTAGATTTAATCAGGTGAGCTTTCGCTACCCCACTCAAGAGAAGCTTGCGCTGAATAAAATCGACTTTTCTGTCAAGCAGGGCCAGACCATAGCCTTAGTCGGGCGCTCCGGTTCGGGTAAGTCGACGATAGCGAGTCTGATCACCCGTTTCTATACTGGCCTCGAAGAGGGAAGTATAGAGCTTGATGGTGTTAACATCGATGACTTCGGGCTCAAGAGTCTTCGCAGTCAAGTTGCCTTGGTTTCGCAGCAGGTGACCCTGTTTAACGATACCATAGGGAATAACATCGCCTATGCCTACCCAGGGGAAGTGACACAAGAGCAGATAATTGAGGCGGCAACCTTGGCACACGCCATGGAGTTTATCGAGTTGCTGCCAGAAGGGCTCGATACTCAAGTGGGCGAGAATGGTGTCTTGCTCTCTGGTGGTCAGAGACAAAGAATTGCCATCGCTCGGGCTATCTTGCGTAACTCACCGGTACTCATACTCGATGAGGCAACGTCGGCCCTGGATACCGAGTCAGAGAAAGCCATTCAATTGGGACTGGATAACTTGCGTCATAACCGAACCTCGATAGTGATTGCTCACAGACTGTCGACTATCGAATCTGCGGATCAAATTTTAGTGATAGATCAAGGTGTGGTAGTAGAGCGGGGCGATCATCTGTCTCTGCTAGCTCAAGATGGCGTATACGCGAACTTGTATAAAATGCAGTTTAGCAGTTAAGTCATGCAAGCATTTGCCAATAAACTTTGGTATCCGGACAAGGATGCTCATCCGGTGTTTAGACTGCTTAAGTATCTTTTATTGCCATTGACCTTACTGTTTTGGGTGGTGAGCCTTATCAGGCGCTCACTGTTCAAGTCGGGCCTGAAACAGAGCCATAGCCTCCCAGTGCCAGTTATCATTGTCGGTAATATCACAGTAGGAGGCAGTGGTAAGACGCCCACAGTCCTTTATCTTATCGAGGTGCTACGGAAACATGGCCTAAAGCCAGGCGTGATCAGTCGCGGCTACGGGGTTAAGTTTGAAGGCGTAAAGAGAGTCGAGCCACAGATGCAAGCAGCGGAAGTGGGGGATGAGCCTGCCATGATAGTCGCCAGAACTGGCGTGCCTATGGTGATCGGGGCCGATAGAGTGAAGGCGGCGGAAAAGTTGCTTGCCGATACCCATGTTGATGTGATCATCAGTGATGACGGTCTGCAGCACTATCGACTCGGGCGGGACATAGAATTACTCATTCTCGATGGTGAGCGCAGATTTGGTAATGGCATGCTGTTACCTTCGGGACCTCTACGAGAGGGACGCTGGCGAGCTCAGTCTGTTGACTTTATCTTAGTCAACGGCCAAGCAGGGGATAATGAGCTTCAGATGGAGCTCCTGCCTCAAGGTATCTTTCCTGTATCGCCATCTTCCAAGCATACTTATGAGCCTACACCTGTGGTTGCCGTCGCTGGAATAGGTAACCCGCAACGCTTCTTCAATACTCTAGATGAGCAAGGGCATACCGTCATTAAGACACATGGTTTTGAAGACCATCAGAAGTTCACTCTCGATGCCCTGATTCAGGTGGCGGGTGAACAGCCCATATTGATGACAGAGAAAGATGCAGTTAAGTGTCGCGGTTTTGCAAAAGATAACTGGTGGTATCTTGCGGTTGATGCCAAGCTACCCACAAGATTTGAAGCGGATCTCATGGACAAGGTTCATGGAGCCATGAAAAAGAAACAAGGAAAATCAGATGGCGTTTGATAGAAAATTATTAGAAATTGTTGCTTGTCCGGTCTGTAAAGGAAAGCTGGATTACGATAAAGCCAAGCAACAGTTGATCTGTAAGGCTGACCGTCTGGCCTATGCCATTAACGATGGCATACCTGTACTGCTGGAAAACAAGGCTGAGCCTTGGCAAGACGAGGCATAAACTTAATAAGCCATTGTCTATGCAATATTAACGCTCCTATAATGGAGCGTTTTTTATGGTGCTTCCTTCACTCTAAGCCCGTTTAGATGTTGCTTGCTTGAGCTGTTACACCTCATTTCACTAATTCAGATTGCTTTAATTAACCCATATCTCCATAATCATCTGTCACTTTTTTGGAGCTATCGCGTGCCTGAACAAACTTTCGAAGCTGTCGTTGGAAAAATATTGAACGATAACCAAGGGACCCGAGTTCTCAAGTTTGAACATCAAGGTCAATTCTATTGGCTTAAACAAGCGGAAAAACTGACGGGTGCGATGCGATTTCTCAAGCAGAGTCCTGCTAAGGCATTGAAAATTGAAGTTGAAACATTAGCCATGCTCGCCAGTAAAGGTGCACAGGTGCCTCGGCTTATGTGTTCATCAGCAGATTATTTTGTTATTGCCGATGTCGGGCCGACGATCAGTTCCTGGCTCAGTGATAAGACCTTGACTCAGGAAGAAAAACAGCAGATCTTGAATGATAGTGCCACTGCTTTGGCTAACCTACATACGCTAGGACTCGCTCACGGTCGACCGGCCTTGAGAGACATCAGTTGGAGTGAAGGCCTGGTACATTTCATTGATTTTGAAGCCAGTCAGAACAGTAAAGATATCGCCTATCAGCAGAGACGCGATCTACTCGTGTATATTCATAGCCTGTATCGATATATGGGACCGGAACACGAGATGATAACCCCGGCTATCCAAGCCTATCGAGATGCGGGTGGCGAAGCTATCTGGCTGAATGCAAAACAATGGCTCACTCCCTGGCAGTGGATTTATCCAGGCTTGAGACTGTTTAAAGATATCGGCGGCAAAGATCTGCGGCCCATGTACTGGTTGTTATGGCACTTTAGGCAGGTAGCATAATTTCCCTGTTCCATTTCACGGCTTAAGTTTCTAGCCCAATTTCCCGACTCAGCTTCCCTGCTTAGTATTAGGGGGGATGTCATGATTCCCCCAACTCACTCCACCAATCGTGTCGAATTTACCGAGCTCGACATCAACAATCTTCCTTGAATTAATCATTTGTGCCCTAAGCTATTGTCCTGATGGGGGCGATATCCTAAACTTGCTTTTTCTGATAAATAAAAAATATAAAAGGACTATTGGTGAAAAAATACATTTTAGGGGCCGCGATTTGTTCGTCTTTGTTAGCGTTTCCCGCCATATCACAGCAAGATGAGTTCTCGTTTGACCCAATACAGTATCGAGAAGATGTTCGGGTGCTTGCTAGCGATAAGTTTGGCGGCAGAGCGCCCTTGTCTGAAGGAGAGGCCTTAACCTTAGATTATCTGGTTAATTCATTTAAGAAGATAGGATTGGAGCCGGGTTATAAGGGCAGTTATTTGCAAGCTGTTCCCTTGGCCGAGATCAGCGCCGATGCGGATATGACTCTCAGTATAGAGGGGATGACGTTTAGCCAAGGCGATCAGTTTACTGCCAGAACCCAGAGAATAGTCGATCAAGTTGAACTCAAGAGTAGTGAACTGGTGTTTGTTGGTTATGGCATCAATGCTCCCGAGTATGCTTGGGATGATTATCAAGGTATAGATGTGAAGGGTAAAACTGTCATCGTCTTAGTCAATGACCCAGGTTTTGCGACTCAAGATGACGACTTGTTTAAAGGCAATGCCATGACCTATTACGGCCGTTGGACCTACAAGTATGAAGAGGCTGCCAGACAAGGCGCCGCTGGCGTATTTATCGTTCATGAAACCGCTCCGGCAGCCTATGGCTGGGGGTGGTGCAAAATTCGAATACCGGCAGTAAATTTACCTTAATTGATGATAATAATAATCAGGGTCAAGTCGGGGTCATGGGCTGGGTACAGCATGACGTTGCCAGGCAAATTTTTGCTAAGGCAGATCTCAATTATGAAACCTTGAAGCTAGCTGCCAGCAAGCCAGGTTTCAAAGCCGTCGATCTCAAGATGAAGGCAAATCTGCTGCTGAAAAATACCTTAGTGATGGCCGAGTCTTTTAATGTTATGGCCAAACTGCCCGGCAGCAATAAGAGTGATGAGACGCTTGTCATGCATGCCCATTGGGATCATCTGGGCACTAAGCTAGATGCAGAAGGAAATAAGCAGATATTTAATGGCGCTGTTGACAATGCTTCTGGCGTCGCCGGGGTACTCGCTTTAGCCAAGGCCTTTAAGGCAAAGGCTGATAAAACACCTTTTAAACGAGATATTTTATTTACCAGCTTCACGGCAGAGGAAACCGGACTCATCGGCGCTCAGCATTTTGCCCAAAATCCACCGGTACCCACTAAAGATATCGTTGCTTTTCTCAATATCGATGGCATGAATGTCAACGATGGCGTGGATTATATCTTAGGTTATGGCCAAGGTGTATCTGAACTAGAAAACTACTTAAAAGATGCCAGCATGGCGCTGAAACGCCATGTTAAAGCCGATCCTCGTCCGCAAAATGGCTTGATGTACCGTTCTGATCATTTTGCATTGGCTCAGCAAGGCGTTCCTGGCCTGCTGTTTATGAGTTTAGGCGATACTGATCCCGATTATATCGTTCACAAATACCATAAAGGCGAAGATGATTATGATAATACTTGGTCTCTTGGGGCGTAAGACAAGATTTACAGCTAATCGGTGATATTTTGGCGCGTCTCGCTAATGATCAAGATTGGCCTGGTTGGCTCGAAGACTCTGATTTTAAAGCCAGGCGCGCAGAAGATGGTCGATAAGCTGCCTAGCTCAAGTTTATAATCCATCAAGAAACACAGAAGCTTGTGTTTCTTGATTACTGTTTCAGCCCTTCGTATAGAGTGTTGATCCATTTATCCTCGGTGATGAAAGACCAGCTCCAGTCAATTTTACCTTTTGGGATGCCTTCAAGCTGTATCTGTTCCAGACTCATCCCCGATGAAAGCTTGCTCTCCATCCAATTAATCGACTTGTCTAGCATATGCTTGAAGCGAACCAGATCGTTTTTAGTGGCCAGTTCGCCGTGACCCGGGATGACCTTAGTGTCCTTGTTTATCTTGCGGATCATGCTGGCTACATTGTCACGATAGCCTTTCACCGAGCCTCCGGTTGTCAGATCTATGTAAGGAAACCTGTTTTTGAAGAAAAGATCCCCCATATGGATCACGCTCTTATCTTCCCATAAGACTACGCTGTCTCCATCTGTGTGACCGGGCCCCATATGGATCAAATGCAGTGTGTCACCATTAAAATGTATGCTGGTTCCCTCATGATAGGTGACCGAAGGTAATCCTGCCGTCTTATAGCTGGTGTCTCCTGTGAGGCGTTTCAACACGTTGTGATGGGCGAAGATAACGCTATTCATGCCGAACAGGTTATTGCCGCCAGTGTGATCGCCGTGATAGTGGGTATTCACCACATACTTAGGCAGGCCAGGTTGAATGCCTGATAGGGCGGCAATAATTTTACCGGACAGGGGGGCAAATTGATTATCTATGATCAAGAGTCCGTCTCTGCCTGCAGAGACTCCTATGTTGCCCCCGAACCCGTCAACATATAGCTGGTTTCAGAGAGCTTTATTTTGTTGATTTCCACATCACTGAACCTATCAGCGAAGGAGAATTGAGATAGTAAGAGGCCCAATATCAGAGCGTTGGCCTTGAGTAGGTTTGTTGGTAGTGCCATCTGTTACCTCTGTTATTATTTTCATAAGTTAACTGTTTGTTGTTATTGTTAATAAGATACCTGTAAAAGTAAGGGGCTGCAATTGCAGCCCCTTATTCAATTTACTCGCAAATCTCATTTTATAAATGGTTTGCTCAATATGCCCAAGGCATGAGCCTTCTCGAAAGGCTATTTGCACGACCTAAGCGTACGGCTGCGTTGTAGCGCATTCTATATAGGGCTTGATAACACAGGGGCACCAGATAAAGACTGGTCACGGTAGAAAATGTTAAGCCGCTTATGATAGCAATGGCCATGGGTGAATATGATGGACCCCCTCCACCTAGCTGAGTATCACCCAGTGCCAGCGGCAGTAAACCCAGTACTGTGGTGCCGACAGTCATAAGCACAGGGCGAAGACGTGAAATACACACCTGACTGATTTCTCCCGATAGCTTGTCGAGTGCCGGCTCTTTCTGATTAATCTGATCCACCAGTACTATGCCGTTGTTCACCACGATACCCATTAAGATCAATATGCCTATCATGACCATGACGCCCATAGGTGTGCCGGTAAATAGCAAGCCCCAAAACACGCCTGTGATGGAAAACAGGATCGAGGTGATGATGGCTGTCGGTAGCAGTAAAGATTCGAACAGAGCCGCCATCACTATGTAGATCATGGCTAAGGCCAGCAGCATGTTGGTCGCCATTACCGCCTGATCTTCATCTTGTTTCTCGAAGCCTCCCCTGAGTGAATAGCCATATCCCGCAGGGAAATTCACCGTCTCCATCACTTGAGTTATCTTTTCCTGTGCCTCTTCTGTGGTGAGATCATCTAAGTTTGCGCCGATAGACAAGGCCGTCTGTCTGTCATAGTGGCGAATGGTATCGAATCTTGGCGAGATGGTGATACTCGCTAAGCTATCTAAGGTATAGACCCGGTTATCGATTCTGATCACAGGAAGCTGTTTTAATCTCTCCAGCGACAGGCGCCATTCTTGCTCGAAGGACATCTCGATGCGTAACTCGCCATTGGGATCATGACGAAAAGATCTAAGTTGGCTGCCTCTTAAGGCCATAGAGATACTGGAAGCGATTTCGTTGAGCTTGAGATCGAGTCTGGCAGCCATCTGCCTGTCAATCTGGATCACCACCTCCTGCTGAGCCCCGCTGAGTTCTGACCTCACATCCGTTAAGCCTTCAATCTCAGACAGAAGCGGGATCACTCTTTGACTTATCTCGATAAGATCACTGGTGGAGCGTCCGGTCAGGGTCACTCTTAAGCCATTGTTACCGCCGCCCCAACCAAATTGGGGCTTGGCGATGGAGAACTTAGGGAAGCCTTCACGTATGACTTGCTTTAGATCCTTCATGTCGACTTGGGTATCTTGTTTCAGGATTAGGGTCGATTGGCCGCGGTCGGGTGCGTAGTAGCTATAGACAGAGTCGATATGGAATTTATCTTTATTGGCATAGAGATAGGTCTCCATTTTAGTGATCATCGCCTCGGTGACGTCGAGATTGTGTCGTCCCTCAACCTGATAGTTGATGTAGAGTTTATTGTTGCCCTCACCATCGGATTGATCTTGATTGACCATGCTTAAGGGCAGGGCAGTGGATGCCAAAATGATGAGAGATATTACACCTGAGGTACGTGGCCTGGTTAAGATCCAATCCAGACTCTTGTGATAGTAGGTCTGCAGTTTGCTCTCTTTATCTTTGGTTTCGACCTCTATGTTCATCTTACTGAGCATCAGTGGCAGTAAGGTTTTCGCGACCAAAAGTGACGCTGCCAGAGAGATACAGATAGCGATGGCCACATGCTCCAGGAAGATGGTCAATTCGACTTTTACGCCGAAGATGTTGGGCAGAAATACGATGCCAGTGGTGAGTGTACCGGCGAGGACCGCCAGTGACACCTTGTTCACCCCGGTCAGTACCGCAGAATCAGACTCTTTGCTGGAGCTTGAGCCCTTGGCTTGTTTCTCCTGTAATACGCTCTCGGTGACGACCACGGCATTATCTATAAGCATGCCGACGGCGAGTAACAAGCCCATCATGGAGAGAATGTTGAGGCTATACCCTAACAGGTACATGGCGGCCAATGTCATACAGATAGAGATGGGGACAGAGGTCACCACCACTAAAGTCATCTTCAGGTTTCTGAGAAACAGATACAGGACAGCAAAAGAGAGCAGGCCACCTATTAGGCCGGCGGTCAGGAGATCGTTCAATGACGATGTGACCCCATAAGCCTGATCTTCCATGACGAATAACTTGATGCCGTCAAACTGCTCGTCTTGCTTGGCAGCCTCGATGACCTTCATCACTCTTGCAGACACATCGACCAGGTTAGCGCCCGACTCCTTGAAAACGTCCAAGCCTACCGCGTAGTTCTTGTCTAAGTGCCTGCCATCTAAACGCTCGGGAAGCGAGAAGCTGATAGTGGCGATATCGCCAAGCGTGATACCAGGTTTAAGCACAACGGCGTTAATATCATCTAAGTTTCTAAATTCTCCCTTAGGAGAGACTTGATAGACTCGCGAGTTGGCTCTCAAGATCCCCGCGCTGACGATAAAATTTTCCTGTTGCAGGCGCTGCTGAAGATAGGGGATAGAGATCCCACTGGCCGACAACTTATCGGCATTTATCCTGATCTCAATCTGCTTCTGTTCGACGCCGTATAGCGTCACCTGAGAAACACCTTCGACTCGCTCCAGCGGACGTTTAAGCTGCTTATCGAGCAGGTCAAATGCTCCGGATAGCTCGCGGTCGCTGGATATTCTTAAATTTAGCACCGGCATATCTGCGGTTGAGAACTGCCTGATAAAGACACGCTCAACATCTTTTGGCAGCAGGTGTCTCACTGCATCGATTTTTTCTCTGGCCTCTAAGCTTTTAGTGGCGACGTTCTCTCCCCACTTCATTCTGAGCTCAATTTCGGCGCCATTTTGTGAAGAGCTGGATCTCAGCTCTTCTATTCCGCCCATGGTGGCTAACGATTCCTCCAAAATACTGGTGATATCACGCTCGACTTCGGCCGGAGTGGAGCCCTTGTAAGGCACCTCTATGTTCACCTGAGGCATATCTATGCCAGGAAACATCTCTAAAGGCAGCAAGCGACTCGAAGCCAAACCAAATAAGAGAATGGCGACGAAAAACATGCTGGTGGTTACCGGCCTTGAAATGGCTAATCGGGTGAGGTTCATGCCTGACCTCCTTCACTCGCGAGCTGTGCGTCTTGCGCCTCTTTGCTCTCTGCTGGGGCATATTGCTTACGATCGAACAGGGCGTACAGCACAGGTATCACCACTAAGGTGAGTAGAGTCGATAAGATCAGACCGAATATTACTGTGATCGCCATAGGTGCGCGGACCTCAGATCCATCGCCCAATCCGAAGGCCATGGGGGACAGGCCTAAGGCTGTCGTCATGGTGGTCATGATAATGGGACGTAAACGAGACTTGGCCGCTTCAGATATGGCCGCCATCTTCTCTTTGCCCTCCTGGCGTAGCTGGTTAATGCGATCCACCAGTACGATGGCATTGTTGACCACTATGCCGGCCAGCATGATGAGTCCGATGAACACCACCACACTCAAATGGGTACCAGTTACATACAGGCCCAATATGCTGCCACCGACCGCCATAGGCACGGCAAACAGAATAAGCAGAGGGTGCAGCAGTGATTCAAACTGACTGGCCATGACCAGATAGACTAAGAATATGGCTAACACTAAGGCTATCTGCAGCGACTGGAATGAGTGTTCCATCTCCTCATTCTGGCCACCAAATCTGGCCTGAATCGAGGTTGGCAGTGTCTGCTTGGCTAAGATGTTTCTGGCTTCCAATACGGCTTCATTGAGATCCCCATAGGCTAAATTCGCTGAGACAATGGCGACCCTTTGCTGGCTGATTCGATTGATGGCCGAAGGACCTAGCTTGAGTGTCACATCGGCAACGGCACTGAGTGCTATTGGGTAGCTGCTATCTGGGTTGATGATCATGGCGCCGATATCGCTTATCTGATCGCGCTCATCTATCTCGCTTCTTACCAGGATATCGACTTTACGATCTCTCACCGTGTATTGGCTGGCAACGGTACCACCAATTCTCTGAGCGATACGATTTGCCACGGTTGGTGCATTCATGCCCAGTGCCGCCAAGCGCTGATGGTCGAAGCGAATACTGATCTCAGGTTGGCCATCTCTTAAGCTGGACTTAAGATCTGCAAAGCGGTCTGAGTCTGATAATGCGTCGACTAAGTCATTAGCCGTTTGCTTTAATTGAGTCAGATCATAACCAATCAGCTCAATTTCCAGTGGCGTCTTGAAACTAAAGAGCTCAGGGTGTTGTATCTGAGCCTCCAGCTCAGGAATACGCATCGCTGTGGTACGTAGTACAGATGCGACGGCATCGAAGGCATCAGGATCTGCTAGCACGACTTGCAAGCGTCCCCAGTTTTCACCACCACGAGAGGTATCCGATGTCATCAAGCCGCCACTTCCCGCCTGACTATAAGCATGCTTAACATCTTCCCTGCCTTTTATCGAAAGGGCGAGTCGACGCAGTATCTTGTCAGTCTCTGATACTTCGGTTCCTGGTGGCAGAAGGATCTCGACATAGAATTCACCTTGGTTCATTGGGGGAATAAGCTCCATTCCCAATTTAGGCACTAATGAGGCCGCCCCTAAGGTGACTAGGATAGCGATTGACAGAGTCATGACTTTGAATCTAAGCGCCAAGGCGAGTAGGAGATGATAGAGGATTTCCAGTTTATGATAACACCAGTTAAATCCTTGGCTCAGGGGGCGCATAAACAGCCCGGTGAACCACGACAGTAGGCGACCAAACATAAGCGCTAAGGTTAACAGGGCACTGGGTAAGTAACTGAATAAGACGATAAAGGGAAAAGAGAAAACCGTGGCACTGTAGTGTGTTAACTTGCCCATTTTAGTCTCAGGTGTTGGCTTCTTCTCTTTAGCGAGTAGAGGAGGCAGAGACTTTATGCCTTCTCGAGATGCCAACATAGGAATGGTGGTAAGCGCGACCAGAAGCGAGGCTAACAGCGCGAAGGTGACTGTCAAAGCCTGATCCGAGAACAGGGCGCCAGCAACACCATCGACGAAGACCAGAGGGACAAAGACGGCGAGTGTGGTCAGTGTCGAAGCAAATATCGCCCCGGAGACCTCTTTAGTTCCAGTTACAGCCGCTTCGAGCTTACTCATGCCAAGCGAGCGACAGCGATCTATGTTTTCGAGTACCACAATAGCGTTGTCGACAAGTAACCCCACAGCCAGTGCTATTCCGCCCAGTGACATGATGTTTAAGCTGATATCGGCAAAATACATCATGTTAAATGTGGCGATGACCGAGAATGGAATCGAGATAGAGATGATCAAGGTAGGAATAATATCTTTCAGAAATAGATAGATGATCAACATAGAGAGCAAGCTACCTATCAGTGCGGACGATGTCACTTCACTCACTGCACTCTCAATAAATTCCGATTGATCGTAGATAACGGTTAATTCTGATTTTACCTGGTTAGCATTTAACTCTTTGAGCGCCGCGTTGACTTTTCTGGCCACGGCTACGGTATTCGCATCTCCTTCCTTGTAAATTGCTAGCTCGATAGATTCTTGATCACCAATGCGGGTGATATCGTTACGCTCCTTATGGGCATCGACAATGTCGGCAACCTCAAATAGCCTGACCAATGTCTGAGCGTCGCGATACACGATGATCTCACCCAGCTCTTCCAGAGAGTTGAACTGGTTAAGGGTGCGCACCAAATATTCTTTATCTCCCTGGACCACTTTACCCGCAGACAGATTAATATTTTCTTCGGCGATACGATTACGTATTTTATCGGCGTTTAGATTGAGCTGAGTCAGTTTTTCTTGATTGAGCAGAATGTGCACTTCTTGCTGTAGACCGCCCGAGAGTCTGACGGCGGCAACACCGGTTAAGGACTCGAGTTGGCGTTTTAATTCCTCTTCGGCGTAAGTGCGCATCTGCTTGAGCTCGTTATCGCTGGCGTCGGGAACCGATAAGGCGAGGCGAACGATAGGATCAAGGTTTGGATTAAATCTAAGCAGTAGCGGTTTCTTTACATCGAGAGGCAAGATAATCGTGTCCAGTTTTTCCCGAACATCCAGGCTGGCCATGTCCATGTCAGTGCCCCATTCGAACTCAAGCACCACATCAGACATACCTGAACGTGATATTGAACTGATTTTTCTTAAGCCCTTTACGATACCCGCCGCTTCTTCGATGGGTTTAGAGACTAGCTGCTCGATTTCGACTGGGGCCGCGCCCACATACAGAGTTCGTATGGTTATCGTGGGGTAACTCAAGTCAGGCAGGAGTTTGACTGCCAGACGTGAGAAACCCACCATGCCGAACAGGATCACTGCCAACATGAACATCCATACTGTGACCGGGCGTCTTACCGATGTTGTTATTATAGACATAGTTCGGTTTCCTTACTTCTCGACTGAGGCTAGATCTAATGAACTGATCACTTCTACAAGTGACTGATCTTTTAGATTTTGCTGACCGCGGATCACTATCTGCTCACCGGGTTCAATGCCGGCAATAATCTCAACGGTATCGGCTTCACGATACCCTAGGGAGACTTCACGGCGATTCACATTAGTACCGTCGATGACATAGAGGGCAAACTGATTATCTTGGTTGACCACAGCGTTATAAGGCACAGTGATCACATTATTGTGGGTGTCATACCTGAGTTCGACTCGGGTAAACATGCCGGCTTTTAGCTTGGCATTGTCGTTGGGTACAGATAGGGTGACCTTGAAGGTACCACTCTGGGCATCGACGATGGGGCTGATACGCAATACTTTTGCATGAACCGTATCTTGGGAATGCTTATTGGCGAACACTTGTGCGTCCTGACCCAGACGTAAGCTCTGAAGTTGTTGTTCGGGAAGATGGACGATACCGTGCAGTTCGTCTTGATTAACGATATAAAACAGCTCGTCGAACTCTTTTGCCATATTGCCTTTTTTAACGAAGCGAGTGGCGACAACGCCCTCGATGGGGGAGCGAACCATGCTCTCTTCGACCTGCAGGCTTGCCAAATCGCGTTTAGCGATAGCGGCCTGCATGTTGTATTCGAGTTTGGCCATGGAGTCTGCGCTGATGAACTCCCTATTGCCCATCTTCTTTAATCGGTTGAGTTCCTGTTCGATTATTTCCACTTCGGCCTGTGAGCGGGCGAGATCGTATCTCTGTCTCTTAGCATCGATAACCGCCAGTAATTGACCCTTGGTGACTCTGTCACCCTCTTCGACCTCGATGGCTTCAATCAAGCCTGCGATGCGAGTGACCACCTTGGCTTCTTCCGGGGCTTCGAGTGTGGCAGTTGTGCTGTAGAAAGAAGAGACATCTCCCTGAATGACAGTGGTCGTTTCGACTGGAACGGCATACTTCTCCTCTTCTTTAGGAGGCTCTTCACCGCTACAAGCTGAGAGCACAGATACCAGAAGGAGGGGGAGTGCAAACTTGAAACCATTGAGTGGGCGAGTCTGAATGCCGGATTTTTGTGAGTGAGTTACTTGAGTGTTAGCGAGTGTATTTAAAGAGTCCATGTAAAAATACCTAAGTTATTTGTTCCAATTATCACTAACTAAGCACAAGCCATGCCAACAAATAAAACATGTTAAATACAATGGCTTAATGTTTACAGTGTCCACCAAGTTAAACTTGTTAAACACAATGTAGCGAAAAGGTTTAAAAATTGATGCTTTTGACTAATAGGGATTTAACGATTAATTTTGTAACAATTCAAACACCTTTTGATACAAGATGTATCAAAGGTGGCAGTTCATTTGTTTTGTTAATAACCTTAATGCATCAAGTGGCGTTCATTTACTGGGATTGGAAGGAGATAATGAGTAGATAACTCTTATGGAAGACACTCTTATGAAATTCACTCTGATGAAAAATGTAGTCGTTATGGCCTTGATGTCAGTGTTCTTATTCTCACCAAATCTGCATGCACAGAACTTATTGAAAGATGCAGTTCGCATGAATCGTGACATTAAAGACAACAAATATAAGTACAAGCACGAATACAATAAGACTAAGAATAAGGTCAATAGAGCCACAGGCAATGCTCGGGATCTGGCCGATGGCAGCTATGTCGACAAGAAACTGGATAAAATGGAGCACAATGCCTCCAGGAAGATAAACAGGGCAAAAGATAGATTGGACTCCCGCGATGAGATTGCCGAAGAGATGCGCCGTGATATTAAGCAAGGTAAGCGTGAAGCAGTCGATAAATGGTTAGCGGACTAATACCAATCCTTCTAATCTGAGTCAGTCCGGTTATTATATCGCGCTCATCTGGCATAAAGCTGGATTTAAGTCATAACCGTAAAGGACTGGCATGATACAGATACGAAAGTTTAATCAAGCTGAACAATCAGATGATCCAGTCGTCCTGTGGCAGATTAAATACGATACCATTCACAGAGTCAATATCAGAGACTATAGCCTGCTCTAGGTATCAGCCTGGGCACCGACACGATCTTTACCTGATACTTGGCCTAAGCGTATCCAAGCCATGGACCCTTTCATTGCCGAATCTGAAGGCAAGCAGCTAGGTTTTGCTGATCTTCAAAGTGATGGCTATATCGACCATTTTTTCTGTCATGTGGATCACCAAGGGCAGGGGGGAGGTAAAGCTTTGATGAATACTCTGTTCAATGAGGCAGCATTTAAAGGTATATGTCGTTGCTATTCCCATGTCAGCATAACTGCAAGACCATTTTTCGAGCATTTTGGTTTTACTCTGGTTAACTCGCAGGAAGTAGAAGTTCGGGGACAAGTGCTAACAAACTTTGTGATGGAGAAGTGGGTCTAATACCAATTGGTATAAGTTCATAGTGTCTAGGCATTAGTTTTAGGAACGATTTCATCGTAACACTTGCAATAAAAAAGGCACTCGATGAGTGCCTTCCTGTGGTTCCTGCTTCCTAGATTTTAAGTTCTAGGTCCTAGAATCATTAAGATTCACGTTTGTCTTGTGAGACAAAACTACGCTCAGGTGCGCCGGTATATAATTGACGTGGACGGCTGATCTTATGACCAGGTTGATCCAACATCTCTTTCCAATGAGCAATCCAACCTACAGTGCGCGCTAAGGCGAACCATAACAGGGTGAACATGCGGTGGCGGGCAATAAAAAAGGCACTCGATGAGTGCCTTCCTGTGGTTCCTGCTTCCTAGATTTTAAGTTCTAGGTCCTAGAGTCGTTAAGATTCACGTTTGTCTTGTGAGACAAAACTACGCTCAGGTGCGCCGGTATATAATTGACGTGGACGGCTGATCTTATGACCAGGTTGATCCAACATCTCTTTCCAATGGGCAATCCAACCCACTGTACGCGCAAGGGCGAACAGTACGGTGAACATGCTAGTCGGAATACCGATAGCCTTCATGATGATACCTGAGTAGAAATCGACGTTTGGATATAGCTTCTTGGAGACGAAATAATCATCTTCAAGGGCGATACGTTCGAGTTCCATGGCAACATCGAGCAGTGGGTCGTTAACATTAAGCTCTTTAAGGACTTCATGACAGGTTTCACGCATAACTTTAGCGCGAGGGTCGAAGTTCTTATAGACGCGATGTCCGAAGCCCATCAAACGGAAAGGATCTTCCTTGTCTTTAGCGCGAGCGATGAACTCAGGGATACGATCCACTGTGCCAATCTCTTCGAGCATGTTCAGACACGCTTCGTTAGCGCCGCCGTGAGCAGGTCCCCAAAGTGATGCAATACCCGCTGCAATACATGCAAATGGGTTAGCACCTGAAGAACCAGCCAGGCGTACTGTCGATGTCGACGCGTTTTGCTCATGATCCGCATGCAGAATAAAGATGCGATCCATGGCACGTTCAACAATCGGGTTAACCTCGTATTCTTCACATGGCACAGCAAACATCATGCTGAGGAAGTTACCCGCGTAGCTCAAGTCATTACGTGGATACACGAATGGCTGACCGATTGAGTACTTGTAGCACATGGCGGCAATTGTCGGCATCTTAGAGACTAGACGGAAAGCGGCGATTTCGCGGTGACGCTCATCGTTAACATCTAGTGAATCTTGGTAAAATGCAGAAAGTGCACCCGTAACACCACATAGCATTGCCATGGGGTGAGCATCACGTCTGAAGCCTTTAAAGAAGGCGACTAGCTGCTCGTTAACCATGGTGTGATTTTTAACTGTATGAACAAATTGTTCGTACTGAGTTGTGGTTGGAAGCTCTCCGTACAGCAATAAATAACACAGATCTAAATAATCTGAATTTACGGCTAATTCACCAATAGGGTATCCGCGATGAAGCAGTATCCCTTGTGCGCCGTCGATATAGGTAATCGCAGATTCGCAGGAGGCTGTCGCGAGAAATCCTGGATCGAAGGTAAAGTGACCTTTACTACCTAATTTGCTGATGTCGATGACATCGAAGCCTGCCGTGCCTTTTTTTATTGGCAGATCGATTGAGTCATTCCCTGGCAGTTCCAACTTGGCTATATTATCAGCCATACCCGTTCTCCTTACTTCATTCTTATGTGAGTGCGGCTTATCAAACGCCAATACTTTACAGTGAATCCAGATCACATTTCAATTTAAATAAGCGTTTAAATTTCTTAGACCATGGTCTTATTTTGCCCAAACCCCATAACAGAACAGGAACTTGGCAGATTTTTTTACCAAAAAAACAAAATTTGCATAATGTGATGTTTGTATTTGACATTTGCCGCGCGTATACTTGCTTCGGCTCAGAAGAGCCACAGACATTGCCATTTAGAGTGCACTTCATTAGTCACCTGATAAGTTGCTTCTAAAGCGTTAAATGTCTGTTTAAACTTTTCTTTTGTAACGATATCGAAGTGTGAACTCATTCTCGGTTCGATGTTTGAACAAAAGTGGTTCGTATAACAAAAATATAGCTCAATTGAGCAGAGTGAGCAGAACGTGAAAAAGCAAAGACCTGTCCATCTAGATCTGCAGACCATACGCTTTCCTGCAACAGCGATCGCGTCTATTCTCCACCGTGTCTCCGGTGTCATCATGCTATTTGCTGTTGGCATTCTCATCTGGTTACTGAATGAATCTTTAGTATCCCCAGAGAGTTTCGCAGGCGTACAATCTCTTTTTGATAACTTGCTGGTTAAGTTTGTCATCTGGGGAATTCTTACCGCACTGGGTTATCACCTTATCGTTGGCATACGTCATCTGATAATGGATGCCGGTTGCTGGGAAGAATTGCCAGCTGGTATCGCTTCGGCAAAAGCCGCATTTGCATTGTCAATTGCGTTTTCTATCATTGTAGGGGTTTGGGTATGGTAACTAATGCAGCGAGTCTTGGACGCAGTGGTGTTCATGACTTTATTCTAATACGCGCAAGCGCAATCATCTTAGCCCTATACACTATTTTTGTGGTTGGATTTATTGCCCTTAGCTCTCCACTAACCTACGACGCATGGCATGGCTTGTTCAGCGCTCTGCCGATGAAAGTATTCACCTTGCTAGCCCTGGTCGCGATTCTGGTTCACGCTTGGATCGGTATTTGGCAGGTGCTAACTGATTACGTTAAGCCATTAATGCTTCGTGGTTTACTTCAGTTCGTTGTAGTCGTAGCAGCCTTTTCATATTTGGCAGCAGGCATTTTGATTGTGTGGGGTGTTTAAGTGAGTATTCCAGTACGCGAATTTGATGTGGTCGTTATCGGTGCCGGTGGCGCAGGTATGCGAGCAGCATTACAGATTTCAAAAGAAGGTAAGAGCTGTGCGCTTTTATCTAAAGTGTTCCCGACTCGTTCTCATACGGTTTCGGCTCAAGGCGGCATCACAGTAGCCTTAGGCAATGCCCATGAAGATCACTGGGAACAGCATATGTACGATACGGTTAAAGGTTCCGATTTTATCGGTGACCAAGAAGCGATCGAATTCATGTGTAAAACCGGTCCCGAGGCGGTTATCGAGCTTGAGCACATGGGTCTGCCGTTTTCTCGTTTCGAGAATGGCAAGATATACCAGCGTCCGTTTGGTGGTCAGTCTAGAAACTTTGGTGGCGAGCAAGCGGCTCGTACCGCAGCAGCTGCCGATCGTACCGGTCATGCATTGCTACATTGTCTTTATCAGCAAAATGTTAAGCATAAGACACAAGTCTTCTCCGAGTGGTATGCACTTGATTTGGTGAAGAACGAAGACGGCGTGATTGTCGGTTGTACCGCTATCGATATCGAGAGCGGCGAAATCGTCTATTTCAAGGCCAAGGCTACCGTGCTCGCTACTGGCGGCGCGGGTCGTATCTATGCTTCTACTACCAATGCACATATTAATACTGGCGATGGTGTCGGCATGGCAATGCGCGCTGGCATACAGATGCAAGATATGGAGATGTGGCAGTTCCATCCTACGGGAATCGCGGGAGCCGGTGTTCTGGTGACCGAAGGTTGTCGCGGGGAAGGCGGATATCTGCTGAACAAAGACGGCGAACGTTTCATGGAACGTTATGCGCCTAACGCGAAAGATTTGGCCTCTCGAGACGTGGTTGCACGTTCTATGATGACCGAAATTCGTGAAGGTCGTGGTCTAGATGGTCCTTTAGGTCCGCACTTGCTACTCAAGCTGGATCATTTAGGCAAAGAGACACTGGAAGCGCGTCTTCCAGGTGTGTGTGAACTGTCTCGTACATTCGCCCATATCGATCCGGCCGATGGCCCAATCCCTGTATTACCCACGTGTCATTACATGATGGGTGGTCTGCCTGCTAAAGTGAGCGGCCAGGTCATTCGTAAGAGTGAAGATGGCTCCGAGACTGACGTAATAGGCCTGTTTGCCGTCGGTGAGATTGCCTGTGTATCGGTACACGGCGCTAATCGTTTAGGTGGTAACTCACTACTGGATTTAGTGGTATTTGGTCGTGCTGCGGGTCAGCATCTGGGTAAAGCCCTGGATGAGACTCCTAATCCGAAAGATGCTACTGATGCCGACATCGATGCGTCTCTAGCACGTCTGAACCGTTGGGAAAGCAACAAAGACGGTGAAGATCCGGTGCAGATCCGTAAAGATTTACAGCTTTGTATGCAGCTGAACTTCTCAGTATTTCGCCGTGGCGACTCTATGGCTGAAGGTTTGGCTGAGCTCAAGCAGATCCGTGAACGTCTGGCCAATGCTAAGCTTTCTGATAACTCGAAAGAGTTCAATACCCAGCGTATCGAATGTTTAGAGCTGGATAACTTGATGGCGACTGCGATTGCAACGGCTTATGCCGCCAATTTCCGTACCGAGAGCCGTGGTGCTCATTCACGTGAAGATTTCCTCGAGCGTGATGATGAGAACTGGTTGTGTCACAGCCTGTTCGACCCGGTTACTGAAACAATGGATCGTCGTGCGGTTAACATGGAGCCAAAGCTTCGTGCAGCCTTCCCACCGATCAAGCGTACTTACTAAGGAGATACAGAGATGAATTTGAATATCGCAGTTTATCGCTATAATCCCGATGTAGACGCTAAGCCGTATATGAAGGATTACACATTAGAAGTCGCAGAAGGCACCGATATGATGGTTCTGGATGCACTGATACTGCTGAAAGAGCAAGATCCTACCTTGGCATTTCGTCGTTCATGTCGTGAAGGTGTTTGTGGCTCAGATGGCCTAAACATGAATGGCAAGAACGGTCTGGCTTGTATCACGCCAGTGTCTACCTTCAAGAGTAAGAAAATTGAGATTAGACCTCTGCCGGGTATGCCAGTCGTGCGTGACATTATTGTAGACCTATCTCAGTTCTACACTCAGTATGAGAAGATCAAGCCTTATCTGATTAACGATGAGAAAACGCCTGCGCGTGAACATCTGCAATCACCTGAGGAGCGTGAACATTTAGATGGTTTATATGAATGTATCATGTGTGCTTGTTGTTCTACCGCTTGTCCATCTTTCTGGTGGAACCCTGATAAGTTCATCGGTCCAAGTGGCTTGTTACATGCCTATCGCTTCCTAATCGATAGCCGTGACACAGCAACCGAAGAGCGTTTATCGGAACTTGATGATGCATACAGCGTATTCCGCTGCCATGGCATCATGAACTGTGTGGATGTATGTCCTAAGGGACTCAATCCGACTAAGGCAATTGGACATATTAAGTCCATGTTGTTGAAGAGAGCAGTGTAAATGCAAGACAAAGAGCTGATAGTAATAATTAGATAGCTCGAATTGAGTCACTTCTCTGTAGAGAAGTGGCTCTTTTGTGTAATGGAACTACAATAAGCCGTGAATTCTGGAACATCAGAAATCTAGGGGCGGCAAAAACTGTGTACCTCTCGTCAGTCTATTTTTATCTACGACGAAGGGTGCATTTACAAAACTTCGGCTAAACACGTGTATAAAGTTTGAAAGGAATAGAAATGCACCAAGGCATCATGAAAGCCTGGCTCGAATCATCACACCTAAACGGTGCTAATTCGACCTATGTAGAAGAGATGTATGAAGCCTATCAAGAAGACCCTCAGTCTGTTTCCGAAGACTGGCAAGTGGTGTTTGATAACCTCCCTCATGCCAACGGCGCATCGGCTGATGTACCCGAAGCAGCCCACTCTAAAGTACGTGATTATTTTCGTAGTTTAGCGCTCGAAGGACGTCATAAGGGCTCAGCCCGTGTGACAGATCCTGAAGTCGACGCTAAGCAAGTTAAAGTCCTGCAGATGATCAACGCTCATCGATTCCGTGGCCACCAGAACGCTAATCTCGACCCTCTGGAATTGTGGAAACGTGATAAGGTTTCTGAACTGGACCCGGCCTTCCATGGCTTAACAAGCGAAGATATGCAGCGTGAATTCAATACAGGCTCATTTGCTCATGGTGGCGAAACCATGAAGCTAGTGGATCTTGTACACGCATTGAAGGCCACATATTGTGGCGCTATCGGTGCCGAATACATGCACATGATAGATACTGACGAGAAGCGCTGGATCCAGCAAAGGTTAGAACCTTCTTTAGGTAGAGCTAATTACGACAAAACCGCTAAAACCCGTATCCTACAAGGCTTGAACGCCGCTGAAGGTATGGAGAAATACTTAGGCGCGAAATTCCCAGGAGCAAAACGTTTCTCACTCGAAGGTGGCGATGCGCTGGTTCCTATGATGCGCGAGATCATCTATCGTGCGGGCGAAGCCGGCACCAAAGAGGTCGTCGTGGGCATGGCTCACCGTGGTCGTCTGAACTTACTGGTTAATATCTTAGGCAAGAAACCTGCTGAGTTGTTTGACGAATTCGCCGGTAAGCATAGCGACGCACTCAATGGTTCGGGTGATGTTAAGTATCATCAAGGTTTCTCCTCCGACTTTAAGACGCCCGGTGGCAATGTTCACTTAGCCCTCGCGTTTAATCCATCACACCTGGAGATCGTTAATCCGGTCGTCATGGGCTCGGTGCGTGCTCGTCTGGATCGTCGCGGTTGTAATGATGGCCTCGAAGTCTTGCCTATCACCATTCATGGTGACTCGGCTATCACAGGTCAGGGCATAGTCCAGGAGACATTCAACATGTCTCAGACTCGCGGCTTCAAGGTCGGTGGCAGCATACGTATCGTGATTAATAATCAGGTAGGTTTCACCACCTCGAATCAGGACGATGTTCGCTCAACAGAGTATTGTACTGATATCGCTAAGATGGTGCAGGCACCGATTTTCCACGTTAATGCCGATGACCCGGAGGCTGTTGCCTTCATCTCTCAGCTGGCCGTCGATTATCGTAACGAATTTAAGCGAGATGTGGTTATCGATCTGGTTTGTTATCGCCGTCATGGCCATAACGAAGCCGATGAGCCGAGCGCGACTCAACCGCTGATGTATGCCAAGATCAAGAAGCATCCTACGCCGCGTAAGATCTATGCCGATAAGTTGATTGCCGAGAATACCTTGGCCGCCGATGAAGTCACTGCGATGATCAACGCTTATCGTGATGCCTTAGATCACGGAGATTGTGTGGTCGATGAATGGCGCCCTATGACACTGCATTCGGTCGACTGGTCACCTTACATCAACAGAGAGTGGGATGAAGAGTATCCGGCTCAGATGTCGATGGATCGTATTCGCAATCTTGCGGATAAGATCAGTTACGTGCCTGAATCTCACAAGTTGCAATCTCGCGTGGCTAAGATCTACAAAGATCGCGCCCTGATGGCAAAAGGTGAGAAGCTGCTCGATTGGGGTTTCGCCGAGACTCTGGCTTACGCGTCTATTCTCGAAGACAAGAAACGTATCCGTATCACGGGTCAGGACTCGGGTCGTGGTACCTTCTTCCACCGCCATGCGGTTCTGCATAATCAAAATGATGCATCGGCTTATATGCCGCTACGCAACATTGCCGACGAGCAAGGCCCGATTGACCTGACTGATTCTGTCTTATCTGAAGCTTCTGTACTGGCTTTCGAATACGGCTACGCTACGGCTGAGCCGGGGGGATTGACCTTATGGGAAGCTCAGTTTGGTGATTTCGCCAACTGTGCCCAAGTTGTCATCGATCAGTTTCTCTCGTCTGGTGAGCAGAAGTGGGGCCGCTTGTGTGGTCTGACTATGTTGCTACCCCATGGCTATGAAGGTCAGGGCCCAGAGCATTCGAGTGCTCGTCTGGAGCGTTTCCTGCAATTATGTGCGAATCACAATATGCAGGTCTGCGTACCATCGACACCGGCTCAGGTTTATCACATGCTCAGACGTCAGGTTGTACGTCCTATGCGTCGTCCTCTGATCGTGATGTCTCCTAAATCTTTGCTGCGCCATCCATTAGCTGTTTCCAGCATGGAAGAGCTTGCAGAGGGAACATTCCAGAATGTTATCCCTGAGATGGACAGCCTGAATAGCAGCAAGGTGGATCGCGTGGTCTTCTGTAGCGGTAAGGTCTATTTCGAACTGCTAGAGAGACGTCGTAAAGAGAATATCACTAATGTCGCCCTTATCCGTGTGGAGCAGCTTTATCCGTTCCCGCGTGAAGAGATGCTAGAGACATTAGCCCAATACCAGCATGTCAAAGATTTTGTCTGGTGTCAGGAAGAGCCGCAAAACCAGGGCGCTTGGTATTGTAGTCAGCATCATTTCTGGGGTTCAATCCCAGCCGGTGCAGAGTTAACCTATGCCGGTCGTGAAGCATCAGCTGCCCCTGCGTGTGGTTATCCTGCGTTGCATGCTCAGCAGCAAGACTCTTTGATCAAAACAGCATTAAAACTGTAGTAACAGACAATTTATAAAAAGGATAGCTCATAATGAGTATCGAAATTAAGGTACCCGTACTGCCAGAATCTGTTGCCGATGCGACCATTGCCACTTGGCATGTGAAAGCTGGCGAACAAGTCACTCGCGATCAGAACCTCGTCGATATCGAGACTGATAAAGTTATACTCGAAGTGGTTGCTCCCGAAGATGGTTCAATCTCCGAGTTCTTGGCCGAAGAGGGTGACACAGTGCTTGGTGAAGTCGTTATCGCCAAGTTTATTGCGGGGGTGGTAGCGGGCCAGGAAGTGACTAAAGCCGAAGCCGAAGCCGCAACTCCTGAAGCGAGTGATGAGTCAAATGACGCCCTTAGCCCATCGGTTCGCCGTTTGATTGCAGAGCATAATATCGATGCCAGTAAGCTTAAAGGCACTGGTGTTGGCGGACGTATCACTAAGGAAGATGTCGAAGCCTTCGTTAAGAATGCCAAGGCTGCACCGGCTCCTGCTGCAAGTGCACCAGCTGCTATAGCGCCTCTGGCTGAGCGTAGCGAGAAGCGTGTGCCTATGTCACGCCTACGTAAGACGATTGCTAAACGTCTTCTGGAAGCTAAAAACTCTACAGCCATGCTGACGACGTTCAACGAAGTCAACATGCAGCCTATCAAGGATATCCGTAAGCAGTATCAGGAGATCTTCGAGAAGCGTCATGGTGTCCGTTTGGGCTTCATGTCTTTCTACATCAAGGCAGTGACAGAAGCGCTGAAGCGTTTCCCTGAAGTGAATGCCTCTATCGATGGCGATGACATCGTTTATCACAACTATTTCGATATCAGCATCGCGGTTTCTACACCACGTGGTCTGGTTACGCCTATACTGCGTGATACCGACACCATGAGCCTTGCCGATATCGAGCGTAATGTGCGTGAATTGGCAGTCAAGGGTCGTGATGGCAAGCTAACCGTTGCAGACATGACTGGCGGTAACTTCACCATTACTAACGGTGGTGTGTTCGGCTCATTAATGTCGACACCTATTTTGAACCTGCCACAGAGCGCGATCTTGGGCATGCATGCCATCAAGGATCGTCCTATGGCAGTCAATGGTCAGGTTGAAATCCTGCCCATGATGTACCTGGCACTTTCTTACGATCATCGTATTGTTGATGGTCGTGAGTCAGTTGGCTTCCTGGTTGCCATTAAGGACTTCCTCGAAGATCCAACTCGTCTACTGTTAGATTTATAAAAAAGTACAGTGACACCATACCAGTCACGTCTCAGGATGTGATTGGTATTACCCTCGTTACTGGCCCAGAAAGAGCCAGTTAAATTTGATAAGAAGTATATGGATAGATCATCATGAATTTGCATGAGTATCAGGCAAAAGCTCTATTTGCCGAATATGGTTTGCCAGTGTCAGAAGGTTTTGCTTGTGATACACCACAAGAAGCCGTTGAAGCTGCTGGAAGGATTGGCGGTGACACTTGGGTTGTTAAGTGTCAAGTACATGCAGGTGGCCGTGGTAAAGCTGGTGGCGTTAAAGTTACTAGCTCTAAAGACGAGATCCGCGCGTTTGCCGAACATTGGTTAGGTAAAAATCTGGTAACGTACCAGACAGATGAGAAGGGTCAGCCGGTTGCTAAGATTTTAGTAGAAACCTGCACCGACATCGCCAACGAATTGTACCTAGGTGCCGTTGTCGATCGCGCTTCACGTCGTGTGGTATTCATGGCTTCTACCGAAGGCGGTGTTGATATTGAGACTGTGGCTGAAAATACGCCAGAGTTGATCCACAAGGCTATCATAGATCCATTGACAGGTCCTCAGTCATTCCAGGCTCGTGATCTTGGCTTCAAGTTGGGCCTAAACCCGACTCAGATGAAGCAGTTCACTAAAGTCTTCATGGGCTTAGCTAAGATGTTTGAAGACCATGATTTCGCACTTCTAGAGATTAACCCGCTGGTTATCACCGACGAAGGCAACATTCACTGTCTTGATGGCAAGATTGGTATCGACGGTAATGCTTTGTACCGTCAGCCTAAAATCCGTGACATGCACGATCCATCACAAGATGATGCACGTGAAGCACATGCTGCTAAGTTCGAGCTTAACTATGTCGCACTAGACGGAAACGTCGGTTGTATGGTTAACGGCGCAGGTCTTGCCATGGGTACCATGGACATAGTTAACCTACACGGCGGCAACCCTGCTAACTTCCTCGATGTTGGCGGCGGAGCGACTAAAGAGCGTGTAGCTGAAGCGTTCAAGATCATTCTGTCTGACGATAACGTTAAAGCAGTATTGGTTAACATCTTCGGTGGTATCGTGCGTTGTGACATGATAGCTGAAGGTATTATCGGTGCAGTTAAAGAGGTCGGTGTAACCGTACCTGTTGTTGTCCGTCTTGAAGGTACTAACGCAGAACTTGGCCGTGAAGTATTGGCTGGTTCAGATCTCGATATCATCGCTGCCACGAGTCTTACTGACGCGGCTCAGCAAGTTGTTAAAGCTGCGGAGGGCAAATAATGTCTGTCTTAATCAATAAAGATACTAAAGTTATCTGTCAGGGCTTTACCGGCGGTCAAGGTACATTCCACTCTGAGCAAGCTATCGATTACGGTACTCAGATGGTTGGTGGTGTATCACCTGGAAAAGGCGGTAAAGTTCATCTTGGTCTGCCAGTATTTAACACAGTTAAAGAAGCTGTCGCTGAAACCGGTGCTACTGCATCTGTTATCTATGTACCTGCTCCTTTCTGTAAAGATGCCATTCTTGAGGCTATCGACGGTGGCATCGAGCTTATCGTTTGTATCACAGAAGGCATCCCGACTCTGGATATGCTTCAGGTTAAAGTTAAGCTTGAAGAGACTGGCGTGCGTATGATCGGTCCTAACTGTCCAGGTGTTATCACTCCTGGTGAGTGTAAGATTGGTATCATGCCTGGTCACATCCACAAGCCGGGTAAAGTCGGTATCGTTTCTCGCTCAGGTACGCTGACCTATGAAGCGGTTAAGCAGACTACCGATGAAGGTTTCGGTCAGTCTACTTGTGTTGGTATCGGTGGCGATCCAATTCCTGGTACTAACTTCATCGACGTTCTTGAGTTATTCCAGAACGATCCACAGACCGAAGCGATTGTCATGATCGGTGAGATCGGTGGTACTGCTGAAGAAGAAGCGGCCGAGTACATCAAGGCTCACGTGACTAAACCTGTTGTTTCATACATTGCCGGTGTAACAGCACCTGAAGGTAAGCGTATGGGTCATGCCGGTGCAATCATCGCCGGTGGTAAAGGTACAGCTGAAGATAAGTTTGCCGCGCTTGAAGCTGCAGGCGTAACGACAGTTCGTTCACTTGCCGATATCGGTAAAGCACTACGTACAAGAACTGGTTGGTAATTAGTCCTTCCGATTTAAAAAGGCGCCTCGGGCGCCTTTTTTGTTGCCATTTTTTACTGATGCTTTGAGTTAATTATGTTTATCGTATCCGTTATTTTTCCGTTGATTTTCATGGTGGGTTTGGGCTACCTGCTGACTCATATCAAATACTTCAGCCGTGAGCATCTAGCTGGTATAGGTAAATTTGCCTTTAATATCAGTATTCCGGCCTTTTTGTTCCTGAATATGTATAAAGCACCCCTAGAGCAGAGTCTGAACATCACCGAGCTGGTGGCATTTTATCTGCCTGTTCTTGCCGTGTATGGCATAGGTTTTGTGGCCAGTAAATTCTTTAGCCGGAGTAGTAAAAATCAGGCCCAAAGTGCCGTCTACGCTTTAGGCTGCAGTTATTCCAACACGATTCTAGTGGGTCTGCCCATCATCATCGCGGCGTTGGGTGAGTCTATGATGGGTAATGTGTTTGTCATCATCACCTTTCATAGTGCGCTCTTGTTTGCTATGACCTTCTTACTTTCCTCTAGAGCGTCAGGACAAGCTTTTTCATGGTCCAGCTTCACCCGCTCAATTTTATTTAATCCTGTTGTGATGAGTATCTCTCTGGGAATGATCATTAATGCTTTGGGGCTCAAGCTGCCCGATGAGCTGATGTCCGGACTCAGTCTGCTGGCTGAGCCAGCATTGGCCTGCGCCTTGTTCGTCTTGGGGCGAACCTGAGTTTTTATAGCATCAGTCAGGAGTGGGTATTTTCGGCCTTGGCATGCGCAATTAAATTGCTAGTGTTGCCGGCTCTGGTATACGGTTTCGGACATTATGGCTTGGGCATGGTAGGGGATAGTTTGGCGCTAGTAGTGCTGCTCAGTGCCTCACCGCTGGGTGTGAATGCCTATCTGATTGCCACTCAGCTTAAGGTGCAGCAATCAGTATTGGCCAGCACAGTCGTCTTATCGACTGTGCTCTGTGTGTTTAGTTTCGGATTTTGGTTGTGGATCTTGTTATAGGCCTAGACGCTTAAATATTAGTTTTTAGATGCTTTAGGCCTGATGCCTGAATTCAGGAGGCTGGAGGAAGAACACATCTTCGGCGTAGAACTGTTCTGCTCGGCTGGTCTTCCACCAGATCTGCCAGGCATCATCCAGTTCACCGTTTTCAATCAGCGCATTCGGCGCTACGGGTTTGATTAGGCTACCCATAGACATCAGTAGGCCATAGGGGGAGCGGCGTTTTATCATCTGGGGGAGCAGCTTAGCGGGATCATCTAAGCCCATGCTGCCGACGAGTTCGTAGAAGCTCTTTAGGGTATTGTGATGGAAGTTTTTAATCCTTAAACTCTTCTCCTGCACATTGATTGCTTTGGCCCTGGCGGGATCTTGGGTGGCGACGCCAGTGGGGCACAGATTGGTGTTGCAGTGACGGGACTGAATACATCCCAGAGCCAACATCATGGTGCGCGCGGCGTTAACCGTATCGGCGCCTAGGGCAATTTTCGTGAGCAGATCGAAACTCGAGGCGGTTTTCCCCGAGGCTATGATGCGGATTTTGTCTCTTAATCCCACGCCGATTAAGGCGTTGTGAACAAAATACACGGCTTCGAGACACACCATGCCGAGTCGGTTCGTGAATTCAACTGGTGCGGCTCCGGTGCCACCCTCAGCGCCGTCGACTGTGATGAAGTCCGGGGTGATCCCTGTCTTCAGCATAGCCTTACAGATCCCGAGAAATTCGGCGGGGTTGCCGATGCAAAGTTTAAAACCGACGGGTTTACCGCCACTGAGTTCTCTTAATCGCGCAACAAAATTAAGCAGATCTATGGGAGTGGTACATTCTGGGTTTACTGCCGGAGATACGCAGTCTCTGTCCATGGGGATATGACGAATTTCGGCGATTTCCCGGGTGATTTTAGCCTTAGGTAGCACGCCTCCGTGGCCAGGTTTTGCACCTTGGCTGAGCTTTATTTCAATCATCTTTATTTGTGGTCGCTTAGCCATGGTTTCGAAGGAGTCTGGGTCAAAATTGCCTTCATCATCACGGCAACCAAATAGTCCTGAGCCTATCTGCCACACTATGTCGCCACCGTGTTTTAGGTGGTAGGGGCTTGCGCCGCCTTCTCCCGTATTATGAAAGCAGCCGGCCTGTTTGGCACCAAGGTTCAAGGCTTCGATGGCATTTGCGCTTAATGAGCCAAAACTCATGGCTGATATATTTAAATAAGATGCTTCATAGGGTTGAGTGCAGTCGGGTCCGCCGAATTTGATGCGTTTCACCTCATCGCTTATTTTTTTTGGGGACAGTGAATGCCAGAGGCTAAGATAGTTCTCTTCCAGCAGATCTCTCTGGGTACCGAAGGCGATGGTGTCACGGATATTCTTGGCTCTCTGATAAACCAAGGATCTCTGCTCTCGATTAAAGGGGCGCTCTTCTGTGTCATTTGCGATGAAATATTGTTGGATCTCGACCCGATAGGACTCGAGGAAATAGCGAAGGTAGGCGACTACAGGGTAGAGTCTGTTTAAGTTGTGGGAGCTAAATTTGAGATCATAAAAGCCGATTACTGTGTAGCAGGCTGTGAATACTAATAGCAATACGGATAGGGGGCTTGTACTTAAAAAAAAGAGGGCTAACAGGTTACCTACACTGGCAATTAGCCAGTAAATCAATTGCATTATTGTCATATTGCTTCCTTGTTAATCGTGCGGAACCGAGCAAAATATACGCTTTATTATGGGATTATATTGATAAAAAACTAACAGGTATATAAATTGGTTACTAATTTAGATTCGCTGCACTAAATTGTGTTTAGATGTACTGGGTTCAAACATTAGCCTCAAATTAAGGGATTATATGATCATTGCTGAAACGGATAGGTTGATTTTACGACAATTTGAAGCTAAGGATATTCACACCCTATTCTTGCTTAACAGCATACCAGAGATCTTGACTTACATTCCCGGCGAGCCGATGACCTCGGTCGATCAAGCTGAGCAGATTCTTTCAGATATCATCATTGCCAACTACGAAGAGTTTGGTTACGGCCGTTGGGCCGTAGAGCATAAAGCGGATAAGAAAGTCATTGGATTTTGTGGACCTAAGTATATTACTGAATTTAGGGAAGTCGAGCTGGGTTACCGTTATCTGCCAGAATATTGGGGCCAAGGTTATGGCTTTGAAGCGGGGAAGTCGGCATTAGAGTCGTTTCCAGACTTTGGAGTCCATGAAGCGATTGCTCTCATTTTATTGGGTAATAAAGGGTCTGAAAACCTGGTCAAAAAGCTTGGGATGGAGCATAGAAATAGAGACCGTTTTATGGGGCACAAGGTGAATGTGTTTCACAAGCATCTTTAATAGGCACAAAAAAACCAGCTCGAGGGCTGGTTCTTTTAGGATGAAACTTAGTGTGTCTTAAGCGTCGTTGTGTTCACACTCATCATTAGTACACACACCGTATAGGTATAGGCTGTGGTTGGTGAGTTTTATGTTGTGTTTCATGGCAATCTCATCTTGTCGAGTCTCGATCAGATCATCTGAAAACTCGATGACCTTGTTGCATGATAAGCAAACGAGGTGATCGTGGTGATGTTTAGTCGCCAATTCGAAAACTGCCTTGCCGCTCTCGAAGTGATGGCGGGTAACGATACCTGCATCATCGAATTGGTTGAGTACACGGTACACGGTGGCAAGACCGATCTCTTCACCTAACGCGAGTAATCTTTTATACAGATCCTCAGCACTGATGTGTTGATTTTCGGGTCCTTGCATCAGTTCTAGAATCTTGACTCGTGGTAAGGTAACTTTCAAACCCGCTTTTTTTAGCGCCTGATTTCCATCTGTCATTACTAATCTCTTGATTGCAGAACCATCAGTTTAACTATCGGTTCAATAGTGGATATTAAGATCTATTATAGAGGTAAAATTAAAAACTTAAACCTTTGAAGGTCTTTATCTCACCTTTATCAAAGCAAATACAATAAATCGCTATAAATCAGAGATAAAGCATGCGATTTAAGCTTACATTTTGTATTGTTATTATTGTATTTATACTAATGCATAATATCGTGTGTCAGATATTTGAGTCAGGCTTGTCGGGTTATATTTAATAAGAATAAAAAGAGTATGGAAGGAATGAAAATGTATCGGCAGATAGTGATTTTAACCGGCGCTGGAATTTCAGCAGAATCAGGCTTAAGAACGTTCAGAGATCAAGATGGTCTATGGGAAGAACATAAAATTGAAGATGTTGCGACGCCGGAAGGTTATGCGCGAGATCCCGAGCTTGTGGATCGATTCTACAATGCCCGTTGGAGTCAGCTGCATAGTGGAGATGTGGAACCGAATGCAGGGCATAATGCCTTAGCGCGCCTCGAGAGAGAATTTGATGGTGAGCTATTGATAGTCACTCAAAATATCGATGACCTACACGAACGAGCGGGATCACACCGTTTATTGCATATGCATGGGGAGTTGTCGAAAGGACGTTGTCCGCGTTCCCGTCAAACCTTTTTACTCAAAGACCCATTTGGCCCCGAGCATACGTGTACTTGCTGTATTCCGGCCCAGAGGCTAAGGCCCCATGTGGTTTGGTTCGGTGAAATGCCCATTGGCCTAGACCGCATTCAACATACTTTAGATAATTGTGATCTGTTTATCGCCATAGGGACTTCAGGCACCGTTTATCCGGCCGCAGGCTTTGTTGATACTGCTAATCACCATGGCGCTCAAACCGTTGAAGTCAACTTGGTCGAAGCAGACCGTCACAGTCAATTTCAATATCATCTGCAGGGTAAGGCCAGTGAAATAGTGCCAGACTTGGTCGATAATATCTTGTCGGGGACTGTGATCAGTAATCGCTAAGAAATTGGGTTGAAAATAGAATGTCGTAATAGCCGAGGTAGTTAAAGATGGAAGAAGCCCTGAGTCGAACTCTGCCAAAAGAGGAAGATAAACAAGGTCAGAATTTGAAAAAGTTAGTGATAATCATGCGCGGTCTTCCCGGCAGCGGTAAGTCTCGTTGGGTCGATGAGTTTATTGGCAGTCAAACACTCGAAGTCGCCATGAACATTCGGAGCAAGGGCTATTTCTCGACGGATAGTTTGTTCTATGTAGGGGATGAGTACAGGTTCGATGCTAAATGTTTGGCCGAGTTTCATCAGCGCAACTTAAGTGGATTTATTCATGCGCTATCGGTTTCTCAGCCTCTAGTTATTTGTGATAATACTAATATGGCTTACTGGGAGTTTATGGCCTACGAAGCCGCGGCGAAGGCCTTGGGCTATCAGGTTCGCATCGTGTTAATAGGTGAACCTCATGACCCTGCTCATCAAGCTGAATGCGCCAAGCGAAATAACCATGGCGTACCGTTAGCCCAGATACAGAGAATGGCCAGACAGTTCGAAGTCTTCTAATTCTAGTAAATATCAGTCGGATGTTGCGACCGTAAATGGGTTAGAATTTCCTGCTCCAAATAGAGCATTAATTGGCGGGAATTTTCATCTGCTAAGTTTAGTCCTACCCAGCCATCTGTGCCCATAAATTCGATAGCAGATATCTCCAGTGTCTGAGCCCAGTGGCCGCTCAGCCTGAAAATACCTCTTGATGTATGTATTCTGGTGATATGAAATGCTGTCATGACTTAACGCTAACAAATAGCGTCCTAGGTTACAATTGATGATTCGAGGTAAGGTTTTTAAGTTGTCAGTATCTTTGAATGACTAACTTAAAATGGGTTAATCGCTAGACAGTGAGTTAGCATCTCAGGCCGATATGATCAGGGTGACCTTGCCTATGACTCTGCCACTTCTTATGGGGCCCATCTCTTGGCTGGATATACTGGTATCGTTTTCTCCTTTGAACCAGAGGTTACCCGCACAGTCTATTTTGACAAGGGTCTTGATCAGCTCACCTAGTCTGGGGTGATCGAAAAGGTATACTGCACCTAGTGTTAAACGAGTTCGAGAAAAGGCGCTCATGCAGAGAACGAAACTGCCGGCAGGAATACGCGGCTGCATACTGACTCCGGCAATACGGTATAGATTGATCCCAAACATGAGTGCTCCTTAAGCTTAATCGCTATGTTAATTGTGGGTAAATCAAGGTCTCTGCGGGCGGATAAGGGCAGGTGGCCTGATAAGTCTTAACCCCTTTGGTCTCCCAGAATATCTCGGCGAAGCGATTGACCTTTTCCAGCAGTAGCAGAGTCGCATCACGATCGATATGCTGTTTGGCTTTAGATGCCGCCAACATGATGCTGTGACTCAGCTCATGGAGCTGCGGGAATTGATCCAGCTGAGGCTGCTTGATGTAGTCGCCCCAGATAATAGTGATCTCATCTTTTACCTTGTGGCCATGGACTTCTTTTTCGGCGACTAAACGGCCGAATTGAGCCTGTTCATTGGGCGTCAGAGATGACTTAGCATTGAGTTCTTCGAGTAAGTCGACCATGCGGATCATAGTCAATACCGCCAGCTGAGCCGTGATAGGATCGTAAATCTTGCACGGAATATCACAGTGGGCCGAGGCACGCTTAAAAGACGCTTTACTGTCGAGTTTATTCAATAAATTATAAAACATGTTAGCCCCCTTATTTGCTGTCTGATCGAGTCGCGGCTTTCTTTCGACGGTACATAGTGATGGCGAGTCCCAGGGCCGCCACGGCGGGCAAAATCCACAGCAGATGGACCATAGACGATGACCAATGAGCATGATCATGTCCCGGATGTGCCAAGGCCGTTGGGGCGATAAGCAGGGTGGATATGAATGTGAATACTGCTGAGAATCTTTGCTTCATGGGTACTTGACCTTAACTATTAAGTGGGTTTCAGATGTCTGGTTTGAGATAGGCTTGTTACTAGTGAATGACCGGAGCCAAAGCGTTCATATCGATACATTTAGATCCCTGTAATTGGCTCTTTTGGAATAGGTATAACTCTTTGCAGCTAAGCTTCAATCCATGCAGGATCGCGGCATAGATGGGCTTATTATCTGCTTGAGTGATGAGTCGATTTCTTAATTGGTGATAAGGGATCATGATATTGCTAAGTTGAGCGTCGGCTTTTCCCTGTCTGCCATAGAGCTCAGACAGGTTATGGTAACTGGCTAACCAGGCCATCATGACCTGTTCATTGTTGGTGTATTCGGCATAGAGGTGATTAATTCTCGACACGGCGACCAAATATTGATGTTCGGCATCCTGCCAATCACCAGCCTGAAAAGCTTGGTTGGCCTCAAAAATCAGCTGTTTCCATGTATCCATACCCTCACTCCTTCAATATCTATAAGTGATAAATGCAAATAAGAATCAATATCATTATGCTCGTGAGAAGGGATTTGTAAAGGGCGGTACAATAGATAAATCTAACATTTACATTTGTTGCACAGTAATATGAGGGCGAATGGGCAGCGGGGTTAGAGACTGAGGATATCTGGATGTTGAGCCTGAGGAAGCTTAGTCTCTGTTCAGATGCTTAACAGAGATGTTTAATTGCTTTCGTTTTCTTTAGTATGGCGCGAACCACGGCTCTCAAGGACATATTTTCCTACTATCAGAAATAAGATCCCGCCTAAGATCATCGCAGAGGCGAGTATCAAGCGCATCGATATTGATTCACCCGCAAATATGATACCGCCAATAGCCGCGATAACAGGCACCACTAGCTGTACCACTGCCGCTTGTATCGAGCTCAAACCTGTCAGTGCAATATACCAGATGGTGTAGCCGATCCCCGAGGCGAGCCCGCCGGACACTATGGCTAATGCCAGGCCGGTATTTGATAGTTGAGCATCTTGAAATGTGACCAGGATTAAGAGGATAACGAAAGGTAAGGTACGCAGAAAATTATAGCTGGTATCTCCAAGTGCGCTTGCGGAGCCTCGCCCCATCAGAGTGTAACCTGCCCATGCAATGCCAGATATTGTCATCAGGATAAAACCTGACAGTGAAGGTGTCGCGAGTGTCGGCATCACCAGGTAAATGAACCCGCAAAAAGCCATTATCAGTCCGATCCACTCAGTATAGTGGAGTTTTTTACCGCTGAGCAGACTGGCTATAACCATAGTGAGTTGCACCGAGGCAAACAAGATGAGGGCGCCCATGCCTGTGGCCAATGATATATAGGCGAAGGAAAAGGTTATCGCGTAGATAAATAACAATATAGCGGCTCGCCAACTGCCTTTTGCTTTCGACTTCGACAGACTCAAAGCGTCGGCCGCAGATGTCCCTTGCAGGTTATCTTGTTCATCTTGGCTCGGGCTCTTACTCTCAGTGCGGCTAAAGCTAGATCCTAAGCTTGAGCGAGTGAAAGCTAAGATAATGATTAACACTAACATTCCGGATAGTAGCCGAACCCAAGTAAAGCTCGCCGCATCTATGGTGTTATCGCCTAATGCCAGGCGGCACAGGACTGAGTTAGCCGCGAACGCTATTAGGGCCAAAATCGTGTAGAGGCTGATGTTAAGTCTACTCAAGAGTTAATCAGATCCTTGTTGATTCGAATGAGTGTTTACCTTGGTTATAAGGCTTATGTTCTAAGTGGTTTAGCTAGAATATACCATTCGATAGTAGATAATCGAGAATAAATGAGCCAATCATCAGACCAGGACTGTTAGAGATAAATTGCTGTTTGCCCGGAGAAAGGCTCTAAGGAGTAAGTGAAGGGTAAAATGCCAGCTTAGCTAGCTGGCATTTATGTATGGGGAATTAGTCACTAATGCGTGTAGTGAAATGTATAACCAATATTGGGTGCTAATTATTCACTCATTAGCTTTGAGGTGCTGAATTGGCTCTCAACCGCCCAGACTCGATATCTTAGTTCGCTGCCTTCGGGCAGATAAAATACCTTATTCAGACGACTGTCATACCTGATTTTCAGCTCTGTACTGATTGGCACAAAAGCCTCTTTTTTGGCTTGTTTGAAACACGCCATCATTGTCGTTGGTCCCTGAGTGATCGAATCAACTTGGTAATAGTTATATCCCCACCCTTGAACCGAATGTTGTTGCAAGTCACCCGACAGGCTCCCGCCATTACAGTCCACCATCTGAGTTTGGCCTATCTGTATCTCGACCATGTAGTTCGACTCATCATCTAGTTTAGGCAGAGTGAGTATGTGTTGCACCATGCCTATTTCTGGTGCAGGAAACATCTTAGTCACGTCCTGGACTTGGTAATTGGATGAAGAGAAGGCCTGAGATGTGATGATATTTTGGTTGTGACCACTAGAGTTAAGATCCGTTGGATGAGCAGGGCTGGTGGCCGCTGCATTAAAAGATAATAGCGACACGGCTAAGATACTTCCTGCTGAAAATGTGATGGTCAATGCTTTCTTAGCGGCGTTGAGTGTCGATGAATTCATAAAATCTCCAAGAAAAAAATGGCTGTTTCTGTTTTAGATACCCTTATAAACGACCGGAAAATGAAAAGGGGTTAACTATTTTAATTTATTTTAAAACCAGAAGTGCACCACTTTAAAGCGAAAGCACCGAAAATGTACATCAATCGAAACTGAATTATATCTATTTAATTGATTTTATTGGTTTAATATTTTGGCATGAGGGCTGCATTGTTATGATCATTGCTGAGATAAAGCAAAAATAAAATAGAATCTATTCAATGTGGGGCGAATTTTATGCTGTTTGGTCGTAAAAAAAGAAAGCCTATCGTGATACCCAGCAAGAAAGTTGCACAGTGGAAGTACACCACCTGTAATTATTGCTCTACGGGGTGCTCTATCGAGATAGGCTTAAACGAGCAGAACAAGATTGTCACCACCCGAGGCCATGCTGGCGCCGATGTGAATCGGGGTAAACTCTGTATCAAGGGGATCTTAGAGCACGAGTTGTTCGAGAGTCCGGGCAGGGGAACAGAGCCTCTTATAAGAGACAAGCATTTCGAAGACTTTGAGCCTACTTCCTGGGATCACGCTCTGGATACCACGGCCGATAAGATCAAAGATATTCAAGCCAAGTATGGCCGCGATTCTTTTGCCATCGTCTCTTCCGGCCAGTTGTTGACCGAAGAGTTCTATACGTTAGGCAAGCTTGCCCGCGGTGTGATCGGTACTAATAACTACGACGGCAATACCACCTTATGTATGGCGTCCGCGGTCAGCGGCTATAAGCGCTCCTTCGGCGCCGACGGTCCGCCGGGGTGTTACGATGATTTCGAGCATACCCACTGTCTGATGGCTTTTGGCTCCAACCTTCCCGAGCAACATCCTATCATCTATTGGCGCCTGAAAGAGGCGCTGGAGAAGCGACATTTTCCTTTGATCGTGGTGGATCCCAGAGTGACCATGTTGGCGCAATTTGCCGATATTCACCTGCCGATCACTCCAGGTACAGATTGTGTGCTGATCAACGCCATGCTGCATGTGATCATCAATGAAGGCTTGCAAGATCAGGCCTATATCGACGCCCATACCCAAGGCTTCGAGGCGGTTAAGGCACTGGTGCAGGACTATAATCCTAAGCAAGCGCAACACATTTGCGGCATAGACGAAGATACCATACGTAATGTGGCGAGAATTTATGCTAAGGCACCGACGGCCATGAGCATCTGGACCATGGGGATAAATCAATCTACCCATGGCTCAGATGGTGTGGCCAACATCAATAACCTGAATATGATAACCGGTAATATAGGTAAGCCAGGTGGCACCAGCTTATCGATAACCGGTCAGTGTAATGCAATGGGCACCCGAGAGTGGTCATCTTGCTCGGGCTTACCCGGATATCGTTATCTGGAAAATGAAGCCGACAGAAACGAGATAGCCGATTTTTGGGGCATAGATCCTGAGTTCTTTCCCAAGAAACGCGGCCTGGCCGAGACCGATATCTTTCCAGCCATCGAGACTGGAGAGATAAAAGGCCTGTGGATCGTGGCCACTAATCCCATGACCTCAATGCCCAACACGGCGCGTATCCGTAAGGCGCTTGAGAAGCTAGACTTTCTGGTTATCCAAGACGTCTATAGCGATGTTGAGACTAACCAGTATTCTCATGTGTATCTGCCTGCATCAGTCTGGGCCGAAAAAGAGGGCACCCACACTAACACTGAGCGCAGGGTTAACCTGATCTGTAATGTCTTGCCTCCCTTTAAGAATTCTAAGCCAGATTTTTGGATCTTTAATCAGCTGGCCAAGCGCTTCGATAACGGTCAGATGATCCATTTTCCCGCGACACCGGAAGGGGCGTTCGAAGAGATGAAATACCTGTCTAAGGGCAAGTTGTCCCATGGCGGTCCGCGTCACTTAGATATTTCTGGCATGACCTATGAGAAAATCGAGGCAGCCAGAGGCATTCAGTGGCCATTTAGAGAGCAAGATGAAGGTCTCAAAGGCACAGCCAGGCTCTACAGCGATGGCCTGTTTCCGACTCAGTCAGGTAAGGCAAATCTGCTGCCCATTAATTTTTATAACAACAACGAGCAGCCCTGTGACGAGTATCCCTTCTGGCTTAATAGCGGCAGGGTGGTGGAGCATTTTCATACCCGTACCCGTACGGGCAAGATAGGCAACTGCAACAAGTTCAGCCCAACGGCGTACATGGAGATGAACCCAGACGCGGCTAAAGAGCTTGGGGTCGAACACCAGAGCTATGTGCGCCTCACGAGTCGTCGCGGCGATGCCGTAGTGATGGTGCAGTTGACCCACAGGGTGCCGCGTAACATGGTGTTTATCCCGTTTCATTACCACGATTGTGTCAACCGTCTCACCTTAGGTTTACTCGATCCCTATTCACGTCAGCCAGCATTTAAGCAGTGCAGCACGCGAATAGAGCCGATCGATCAAGATGAAGCGGCGCGGATCAACGTCGAGCGTCGTGCATTTTAGGGTGACGGAATAATTTTGCGAATTTGAAGCCTGAGATTTAAGGCTGGGGACGAGATAATGACATCACAGATAACTGAAGGCAGCAAATTGCACAGTGGCAATGACAAGGCGGGGGTAGGGCTATTTACCCCGGAGACCGGCTCAAGCATAAAGGTGGCCAAAGCGAACGCTTTGCCTAAGAGAGGCGAAGAGCAGCTGGGTCGCTCAAATCATTGGGAAGTTCGCACCGAGGAACAAGCTTATGCCTATCTGCCTAAGACCGACAGCGAGATAGAGAACCGCTACGGCAAACGTATCGATTTGGTGGAGTTGACCGACAATCCGGTGGGCCGTTCCATGTTTATCAACGATAATCCGGCAGTCGGCACAAATCCGGATCGTAACAAGCAGCATGGTTTCTTCTTTACCGCAGACAACTGTATCGGTTGTCATGCCTGTGAGTCGGCCTGCGCCGAGAAGAATGACACGCCAGCTCATCTGGCATTTCGCTCGGTTGGCTATGTGGAGGGGGGCTCATATCCAGATTATAAGCGGATGAACATCTCCATGGCCTGTAACCACTGTGACGATCCCGTCTGTCTCAAGGGCTGTCCGACCCGGGCTTATACCAAGCATGCCGAGTATGGCGCCGTGTTGCAGGACCCTGAAACCTGTTTCGGCTGTGGCTACTGCACCTGGGTGTGTCCCTACAATGCGCCTCAGTTGGATCCGGTTAAGGGAAGAGTGTCTAAGTGCAACATGTGTGTCGATAGGTTGGAAGTGGGCCTCAAGCCTGCGTGCGTCTCAGCCTGTGTGGGTAATGCACTGGATTTCGGTGTGATTGAGAATACGCCGGAGAGCCGTGAGCAATGTAAGACCAGCATTCCTGGCTTCCCGTCACCGGAAATCACGCGGCCCAACATACGTTTCCAGCAGACCAAGTCTATGCCGGAAGAGATGACGCGTACCGACTCCATGCCAATAAAATATCATAAGGGAAGTGATGGCCAATATAAGCCTATTCTTGATAAGAAGGGGGATCAAAAAGTGGGCAGGCAGCAACACTGGAATCTGGCCAAACTCAACAGTCGGGAGAATCCTCTGGTGCTGTTTACCCTGTTTGCTCAGGCTGCCCTGGGTACCTTTATGGTCCCCTTCTTGGCGGCCTTGGCCGGGGTCGAGCCGTTTGAGCTGTTTATGGCCTCAGACATGATGTTAGTACTGGTGGTTACATCGCTCTTTATGACCTTTTTTGGCCTGTTTATGAGCGTGACTCATCTAGGTAAACCTTTTCGTTTCTATCGTGGGTTTAACAACCTGCGTTACTCACCCATGAGCCGTGAAGGATTAGGCCTGGCTTTGTTCAGCGCCGGACTCGGCTTGATGGCCGTGTGCCTGCTAGCCACGAATACCTGGTTTAATGAGCTGCTGGTATCGGGCTTCGACATCGAACTCCCCGGGCTTACTGGCGCCTTGCCCTTGGTTAACCTGGCCCTGGGGGCGGGAATTTTTGCCGCTATCGCCGGCGCCACGGGCCTGTATTACATGAATCAGTGTTATCAGATCAAGGCGCGTCCGTTCTGGAATCATTGGCAGACGGTGACTAGCTTTGTGGGTAACAGCGTGTCCTTGGGGGCCATGGTGAGCGGCGTGATGATATTGAGCACACTCGCCGCATTGTCTCTGCCACTCTTGCCCGCCTTACAGCTACTGGGAGGTGTGTGGTTATTTGGCGTAGTGCTCGAAGCCATAGGTCTGATAGGTCACAACCGTGATCTCAATGCCAGTGAGAATGAGGGCGGCGCGGCGCACTATATTCAGTGCACTACCTTCGGCAAGACTTACAAGCTACGTAACCTGATGTTGACCTTGATTATCTTTGCCGGCCTGACATTACTGGCCCTGGGTGAACTTGGCTTGTTCAATACCCAAGGGCTAGCCTCAGAGCCGGTAGGCGTTAACCTGTGGGCATTCCTTGCCTGGTCAGTTATCGCCCTGATTAACTGTATCAGTGCCGTCATAGGTCGCGCGCTGTTTTATAACCTAGTGATACCTACCACCATGCCCGGCGCCTTCTTCTGGAAGAACAAGGGATTCGAGCAACATGCCAGAGACATAGGTTTAGCGGATAATCCGGCTTGTGGTGTGGCGCCGCTGGCCCATTAACTTAGCTCATTAGCAAATGCTTCTTGCCCTAGAGCTAGGGCAAGATAATAACAGCTGATTTCAGAGTTAAAAGAAGAGCCAGAACAATAAATATAGCCATGATAAGAATAACGAGTAGACACGAGGTGAGTATGCTGACATTGGACATGACCATAGAGAAGACCTGCTTGATTGGACTGACCTACTTTACTGCCGAAGGGGAGATGCTCAAGCAATCTCTGTTGGCGGGAAAGGTAAGCTCTTGTGATGCAGAAAAAGGCATCGGCATAGCCCTGTTCGAAAAGGAGAGTTCGGGTCAGGGAAGTAAGCAGTTCCTAATCCCCACAGATTTGTCATGTTGGTTTACAGCTCCCAAAGGACAATTCCACACCAGTGTCGAGGGCGTCACTGTGACCGACCCAAACTACCTGATCACCTGGGATATTTATCAGACCCGCTCCTATAAGCAAGAGTCTGATGAGAGAGAGGCTTCTAAACTGGTATCGGATAAGCAGCCAGGCAAACAAGGTGACGAGCAGATGCAGTGGTGGGAATGGAAACCTAGGACGGAGCAACCTAAGGTAGGTTAAGCGCAGGCTTGTCAGTGTTTAACGAACAAGACGACACAGATGAGCTTTGGCTTTCAGTGTCATCTTGTTAGCCCTGTATCTAGATCAAATGCAGATGTTCCATCATCTGCTTATTATCGGCTCTTCCCCAAAGCGTAGCGGAAGCTGAAGACATGCAGCCCCTGTTAAAGCTAAATCCGTCAGCTCTGTCATTGGCCAGTAATAAAGGGCCATCGAGATCCACGAAGGATGAGTAAGCGCCGATAAGGTAGGCGGGAGCCATGGCGAGAGACGTACCCACCATGCAGCCTGTCATTATGATAAATCCTCGCTGCTTAGCTTGTTGCATCAAGTTAACGGCCTCGGTAAGTCCACCTGTCTTATCTAACTTGATATTGACCGCCTGAAACTTATTCTGCAGATGTTTGAGATCGGCTGCCACATGACAAGATTCATCGGCGCAAAGAGGGATTGCCGGCTTAAATCCTGTGAGTAATTCATCTTGCTCGCTGGGTAGGGGCTGCTCGATGAGGGCGACGTTGAGTGGCACTAATTTGGGCAGAATGTCGGTTAAAATATCGATATTCCAGGCTTCATTCGCATCTATGATAAATTGGCTATTTGGAGCCGAGTGATGGATTTGCTGCATTTTTCCCAGGATATCATCCGCGTCTAACTTGATTTTTATCAGAGGATTCGTTTTCAGTTCACCGGCGGCTTTGGCCATTTTATCCGGGGCATCGAGACTCAAGGTTTGCGCCGTATTGAGCTCAGTTTTCAATGCCAGTGAAAGCAGTGTGTGCACATTGGTTTGAGCCTGCTTAGCCTTTAAATCCCATAGGGCACAGTCGATGACATTCCTCGCCGCCCCAGCTGGCATTATGGTCAGTAATTCGCCACCAGTCAGCTCGCTATGGACTGAGGGCATGATGTGTTCAATTTGAGCCACAACAGAGGCAAGAGTCTCACCGTATCGGGCGTAGGGTACGGATTCAGCCCAGGCTGTGTGTTTTCCATCTGTTAGCATCAGCACGACCACATCGGCTTGTGTCTTTGCGCCTCGGGAGATCCTGAATTCTTTCGCCAGTGGCCAGGCTTGTGTATGGATCTTGTAATTGAGGCTCATAGTAAACACTCTATGATGTTATCGACGCCGTGACGTAAAGGGTCGACGCAAGGCTGGTGGAATTCTTTGGCTATTTTCTCGCAGACTCTTATGGCCTCATCTTCACTCACGCTTGAGGTATTAACTGCGATACCTATCACTTTCGCTGCCGGGTTGGTTAACTTTGCAGCGTTTAAGTTGAGCGTTAATGTGTCAGAAATTGATGGGGGTAAACACTTGCTCAATCCTCTCATGGACTCGCGGCCTAAAGCGTGGCAAATCACTAAAGTATCTGGCTGTGAGCCGTGTAATAACCCTAAGCTAACGCCGGCAAAAGCCGGATGAGACAATGAGCCCTGACCTTCAATGATATCCCAATGGTCATCATGGTTATCAGGAGAGAGAGATTCACTCGCTCCGGCGATAAAATCGGCCACAACACAATCGATAGCAACGCCATGACCTGCGATCAAAATTCCGCATTGGCCTGTCGCTCTGAAATCGACATCGAGACCTCGTTGTAACATCGCTTTTTCTAAACAGAGTGAGGTGTACATTTTACCCACAGAGCAGTCGGTGCCCACAGTCAGCAGACGCTTACCTGTGCGCTTGACACCGTTACCTGTGGTGAACTTTTGTTGGGGATGCCTGATATCGATAAGCTGCAGGTTTTTCTCATCCGCGACTCGTTTGATATCGGCAATGTCAGTCAATTTATCGTGCAAGCCACTGACGATATGGAGACCGGCGTTCAGTGCCTTAATTATATAGGGGACCCAACTGGTGTCTATCGTGCCGCCGCAGTTGGCAAAGCCGAGTACAAAGGTATTGGCCCCCTTATCTCTGGCTTCCTCTATGCCCATATCCTGCAGACCAGCGGAGACTTCACAGCCTACTAACCTTAGTTGGCCGACACACAGATCCGGACGCCAATCGGCAACGCCCTGAGCCATTTTGATGGAGAGTTTATCTGTGGCATCACCAAGGAAGAGTAAGTATGGTGCTGTTATTTTCATATTAGCCTTAAGGTTATTTAGCACATGACTTAACGCTAAGCGATCAACTCCGAGGTGGAAAATACTATCTATTAGTAACGATATAACTCAAGGTTATGGGTGCTGTTTTAATGACCACTTATTAGTCATTGTTTTCACCTCTTGCAGGAATTCGCTGGCAATTTTTGACAGGCTCTTATTCTCCAGATGCAGGGCCGATAACGTAAAGTTAAGCGGTGGAGAAAATGTCGCCATAGATACATTGTCATTATGGTTACCTGCCGCCGTATATTCATCGACGACACACAAACCTATCTTCTGAGCGACCAGACGAGCCGCAATAAAGTAGGTCTGCACCTGTATATTACTCTCGACCGATATTCCCTCTTGGTTGATGCGGTTCCACAGCATATCTCCTAATGGCCCGCTGTCCCAGATACCGATAAGTTCTTTATTTTCCAGAATATTGATGGCAACAGATTCTGGCTGATTGGCTAACATATCATTGGGGTACATGAGTATTAACTCAGACTCACATATGACTTGCTGCTCTACACCGGATAATGGCGGCGGAGAGAACATCAAGGCGAGATCAATTTTGTGTTCGAGTAAGGCCTGTAATACATTTTCGTTGTGAATGGTCTCTAAGTTTATATGGATTTCCGGATGGGAGCGCCTATAGGCCGCCACTGAGGCGGGTAATAGATCGAAACCTAAAGCTGGAGTCAGGCCAATACTGATGCTGCCACTGCGGCTTTTTCTTATGTTGTCGGCCGTATTGCGCACCGCATGGATCTGCTTATAGACCTTATCCACTTCACTGAACAGCATCTGGGCTTCGCTGGTTGGGCTTAAGCGGCCTTTTTGACGCTGAAACAGGGGAAAACCCAGCTGCATTTCGGCATGGGCCAGCACCTTACTGACCGAAGGTTGTGAAACATGCAGAAACTGAGCTGCATTGGTTATCGATCCCGTAGTATAGATGGCATGAAAAACCTCAATATGACGTAATCTCATCGGACCCTCGTTTTTATATTTATCGTATCAATGGGTTTGGTATTAACATTCTTATCCTGACTAAGCTCTATTTAACAGTAAAGTGCTTGCTGATAAAACTAGCTGTGAGTCATATGAGCTATCTATTCGGTAGTTTAGATTGTATGAAAAATCTCAAAGACCAAACAAAATTCAATGATGCGCTTATTTTAATTGATGATATTGCCCTGATCGAGTGACAGTCAGCAAGTATTGTTTGCTCTAAGAAGTATTCGCTTTAACTTGTGTGTACACACCTGTTTGTTTTTTTGATGTGTTTAGTATATTATCTCAGGTTATTATCAGAGGTGTAGTGAGTTTGTATGTATTTTTTACAAGTGTTGAGATGGATATAAATATGAAAGTACTACCCGAAGGCGTGAGTTATTCAGAAGGACTCTATGCCGTTGAAATCTCAAGTTGCAGTGGCCTGGAGACTAAGTATTATAAAGATCCGCTGATAGCATTTACTACCAAAAGAAGGGCCGATCGTAAGGAAGCCATTAGACAAGATAAACGCTTGGCTATGCAGATGGTTAATGACTAGTGCTATTCATAGTAATACAAAATCATTTTTATAAACCAGTTTAACTATTACCACAGCCTATTAAAATAATCATAATTGTGAATGGTGACTATAAATATTAAGTCATATGTAAGATTGGATAATATCTTAATTGTTAAAAGTTCGTTTGTGTTTGTTTTATTTATTCTGGTTCGCATCTGTTTTTCATGGTTAATATAATGATAGCTCAACTTCTTGTTTTGGTTTTTTAACTATATGCTTTTGCAAAGTGTTGAAAGTTATTATTAATTTGTCTGTATTTTTTAACTTTTCTGATGGTTAATTGTTTTCATTGATTACTTCTGCGAGAATTAACAAATATAGATCTTATTGGTATCACCTGATTCAATTTGTATCTTTATGGTGTTATTTATTTGACTCTTGAGTTGTTTTTGAACACTTTGAATAAGTGAAAGCTAAACAATATTTATTCAAGCTATCAATATATTCCTAGTTAATTCTTAATTTATTGAATTTAGAAAAGGAGTTCGACATGAAAATATCAAGTTCAGTTAGTGCCTTATTTCTGTTTATGGCATGTTTACCATTCCTGGTTTCTGCTAATACACCAGAACCTATCTACCCAGATCAATTGAAATTATTTAACCTTGGATCAGAGAACTGTGGAGAATCTTATCGCACCGTCACCCGTGATGAGGCCCAATCGGCTAAGTCTTCTATCGTTGCCAAAATGGGAAAATGGCAAATATCCGGTCTCGCCGATAACTGGGTGATCATGGGGCCCGGATATTACGGTGAGATAAAGCCAGGCACAGCAAATAATACATGGTGCTACCCTAAAAACAGTGATATTGATGAGATCCCTGTTTTATCTACGCGTGCTATTCCCTCTGGTGATGAAGTGGATGTGCAATGGCGACTCGTTCATGATCAAAATTATTTTGTTCAGCCTGCTAGTTATTTAGCTCACTTTCTAGGTTATGCCTGGGTCGGTGGTAACCATAGCAACTATGTTGGTGAAGATATGGATATTGTCCGCGAGGGAGATAGTTGGCGTATTCAAGGTAATAACCAAGGTTCTTGTAGCGGCTACAGGTGTGGAGAAAAGACATCCATTAGGGTCAGTAACTTTGCGTACACCCTGGACCATACTGGTTTTTCTCATGGAGAAATTACTGAATCAGGTAAGCAACTGATTAAAACGATTACTGCCAATGCAGTGAATCATGAAGATACGCCTCAACAGGTGGTAGTGACATTAAGGTACGACACGGCCAGCAATTGGTCGAAAACAGATACTTATGGTTTAAGTGAGAAAGTCACTACAAAAAATAAGTTTAAGTGGCCCTTGGTGGGAGAAACTGAAATCTCAATCGAGATAGCTGCAAATCAGTCTTGGTCTTCTCAAACTGGCGGGTCTGAGAATAACGGTGTATCGGTTGAAGCTAGACCTATGGTACCGGCCAACTCGACAACTCCAATCAGGATAGCCATTTATAAATCAAGTATTTCATATCCTTATCAGTTCGATGCCGATATCAGTTATGATTTGACCTTAAATGGTTTCTTACGTTGGGGAGGCAATGCTTGGTATACCCATCCGGAAAATCGTCCGACCAAGTCTCATACTTTCACCATTGGGCGGTGGAAAGATAATGCCAGCAGCATCACTTACCAATGGGATAAACGTTATATCCCAGGTGAGATCAAGTGGTGGGATTGGTCATGGACAATCGATGAATATGGTTTATCTACCATGAGAAATACGTTGGGGCGAGTCCTAAGGCCAATAAAATCTTCAGTTACGGGTGATTTTTATGCTGAAAACCAATTCGCTGGTGATATCGAGATTGGTTACCCTAAAACTCGTCAGCTTGATAGCTCGAGAAATGGCGGACAAGGGGTAGAGCTTAAAGATATCAACTTCAGTGCAGATGAAATGGATTTACTCGGTTTCGAAAATGTTGAATTGACTGTGACACCTCTAGTGCAACCGTAACAGAGCTAAATCATTTAAGCTGGTAATTAAACAGTAATTACCCCATTCCTTATGGTTTGGGGTAAATTAAATAATTGGTCTATCTGAGTTATCCTCTCTTAAAATATGATTTATGTAAAAGTCTATAATAAATTAATTGATGAAGTTTTATTAGTTTTATAGCTTAAATAAATGGGTCATATTAACTAAGCTACTTAAATTTTTAACCATCCTCACTTATAGCGTCAATTTCTCTATCACTTGTCAATTTTTTGCGCCATAAATTTACTCAAAGATAGTTCTTTCTTCCGATTGTGCACGTATTTTTAGCTCTATAGCATGATGGTTAACGATTTGTTGGTTTTATGTGGTTTATGGTTTTTGATTATATAAAAAATTATGTTTTGCATAGGTTTTATATGAGTTTGTTAATCAAAACACTTACCGACATGAATATCATCGAGTTGAAAATGACTTGGGTATCTGTATTTTCAGAGATTCTATCTTTTTAATAAATCAATGGGTCAAAATAATGCTAAACAATAAAATGTCTTTGGTTTTTCTCGCTGTATCGGCGTCTATGGCGAGTTCAGCATATGCAGCCAATAAAGTTGACGTGTTTAACTTGATAAATACAACGGCCAGTAATAATATTCAGAATATTATCTCTGCCGAGAAAGGCAGTGAATTTAGAGTATCTAAGGAGATATCTCTGGGGAAATTAGGTACTAAACAACGTTTACAGCAATATTTTTATGGTATACCTGTATTTGGTTATTCTGTCAGTGCCTCAAAATCTAATATGGGTTTTTATTCTCAGATACAAGGTTCGATTCTTGCAAATATAGCTAAACCTGAAAGTTTTGTTAAAGCGAAAATAACGTCAGAGCAGGCACTTGATATTTCGATGAAGAAGACGTCGAAAAAAAACCTGAAGTCTGATGTAAACAATCCTAAATCTGACATGTGGATCTATCATGATAAATCGGGTGAGCCTAGACTGGTATATATCACCTCCTATGTGGTTTATGGCACGAGTCCCAGCCGTCCTTTTACTATTGTGGATGCCAAAACTGGTGCAGTCATCGAGCGTTGGGAGGGTCTTAATCATGCACAGGTAGGCACCGGACCTGGCGGTAACGATAAAGTTGGCCAATACGAATATGGTACTGATTTTGGCTTCTTAGATGTGATTGAATCTGGTGATAACTGCACCATGGACTCGGCTAATGTAGCAACTGTTAACCTCAATCATGGCAGCAGCGGCAACACGGCATTTAGTTACCTTTGTCCTCGCAATACAGTGAAGGAAATTAACGGTGCTTTCTCTCCGCTCAACGATGCACATTTTTTCGGCAACGTCATCTATAACATGTTTAGCGACTGGTATAACACTGCGCCATTGAGCTTTAAATTAACCATGCGTGTGCATTATGGCACCGAATACGAGAATGCGTTCTGGGATGGCTCAGCGATGACATTTGGCGATGGTAAAGACTTCTTTTATCCTTTAGTGAGCCTGGATGTGTCAGCCCATGAAGTCAGCCATGGATTCACCGAGCAGAACTCAAGCCTAGTGTATGCCAATCGTTCGGGAGGGATGAATGAAGCCTTCTCTGATATGGCCGGTGAAGCCGCAGAATTTTATATGCTAGGAAGTAATGATTGGTTAGTGGGCGCTGGGATTTTCAAAGGGGAAGGGGCGTTAAGATATATGGCCGATCCGACCCAAGATGGTAATTCAATCGGTAATGCGGCGGATTATTATGATGGCATCGATGTGCACCATAGCTCTGGAGTATTTAATAAAGCCTTCTATACCTTAGCCAACACATCAGGTTGGGACACTCGAAAGGCATTTGATGTGATGGTGAGGGCCAACCAAGTCTACTGGACCGCTAACAGTAAATTCTGGGATGGGGCATGTGGTGTGAAGAGTGCTGCTGCCGATCTTGGTTACAGTGAAGCCGATGTACTGGCTGCGTTTACAGCTGTGGGTGTGGAGGCGTGTGTCGAGCCGGATCCTGAGCCAGAACCTACTCCGGAAATATTGACTAACGGTACTTCGGTACAAGTCTTAGGAAATACAGGAAATAAAGCTTATTACACCTTAGAAGTTGGTGCACAGGTTACAGATTTGAGCTTTGTTATCACAGGTGGAACAGGTGATGCTGATCTCTATGTGAAATTTGGTGAAGTGCCATCATCTGATAACTATGATTGTCGCCCTTATGAGTCAGGAAATGAAGAGACATGTTCAATCGATTCAGCCCAAGAGGGGACATATTGGGTAATGTTACATGCTTGGGAAGCATTTGATGGCGTAAGCCTGACAGGCAGTTACCAAGGCGTTGATTTGCCAAATGAGGCGCCTGTGGCCGCATTCGAAGCAAGTTTTGATAGGGGCAATGGCACATTTACCAGTACCAGTACCGACAGTGATGGTGATATTTCGGATTGGAGTTGGAGCTTCGGCGATGGTGCATCGGCCAATGGAGAATATGCGACTCACAGTTATGCAGCGTCGGGGAGCTATGATGTTAGCCTAACCGTCATAGACGATGATGGAGCCTCTACAACTGTGACTCAGACCTATGAGGTTGAAGTGTCTGATGCCGCCATCGATTTGACCGTGACACGAGCCAAGATATCTAACCGAGGCACAATTCGTGTGACGCTGGATTGGAGTGGTGACTTTGCTCAAAGTTACACCGTCTATCGTGATGGAACAGCAGTAGGCACATCGACAAATACTCACTATACCGACAGGTTCCACGGTGAAGTGGGTAGTAGCTTTACCTATAAGGTCTGCTTATCTGATACAGAATGTTCAAATGATAGAGTCGTGAGTTTTTAAATTAACCATTAACGTCATTGATACCGATAGGTATTAACAAAAAAACCACTCTTATCCAGGGTGGTTTTTTAATGCTTAACGCTTACTGAATTATCATCGAGAAGAAGATAACCTTAACCATTACTGATAAAACCTTCATGCTTGTAGGGTAAAATTGTGCTGGCGACTTGTTTCATCGCCGAGGTTAGCTTGGTCAGCTGCTTTGGTGTGATCACATAGGGCGGCATAATATAAATCAGATTAGAAAACGGTCTAATCCAGACGCCTAAATCGACAAACTTTTGCTGAAGCTCAGCGGTATTGACGGTCGCGTTCATCTCTATAACCCCTATGCCGCCCAGCACTCGCACATCTTGTACTTCCGGGAAATCGATGGCTTCTGCCAGCTCAGTTTTTAATTGAGCTTCTATGCTGGCGATTTGTCCTTGCCATTCACCATTTGCAAGCAGGTCTAAGCTGGCACAAGCGGCGGAGCAGGCTAACGGGTTACCCATAAAGGTGGGGCCATGCATAAACACGCCGGCAGGGGAGTCGCTGATCCCTTGTGCGACTTCATCACTGCATAGGGTGACAGCGAGAGATATATAGCCGCCGGTGAGCGCTTTGCCTAAACAGAGGATATCGGCCTCGACGGTGTGTCCATTAATTGTGGCGTGCTCATAGGCAAACATCTTACCGGTGCGGCCAAAGCCCGTGGCTATCTCATCAAGTATCAGTAGCACCTTAAATTCATCACAAAGCTGACGCAAGCCGACCAGGTAATCCGGGTGGTAGAAACGCATGCCCCCAGCGCCTTGCAGAATTGGCTCGATTATCACTGCGGCAATGTCATCGTGCATCGCCTCAAGCTTGGCCCGCATCTCGCACAGTTCGCTGGGATTAAAACTGGCGCCAAAACTGGCCTGTGGCGCGCTAACAAATTCGTGCTGAGTGACTGAGTCGCCGAACATAGTGTGCATGCCACCTTCAGGATCACATATGCTCATGGCGGCGAAAGTATCGCCGTGGTAGCCGCACTTTACCGTGAGAATGCGCTGTTTGTTAGGCTGATTTCTGCCTTGCCAATATTGTAGGGCCATTTTAAGCGCCACTTCGACGGCAATAGAGCCCGAGTCCGCTAAAAATACCTTAGTTAGGTTATCACTGGTCATGGCGATCAGTTTTTTCGAGAGTTCGATGGCTGGTTGATGTGTTATGCCGCCAAACATCACATGGCTGAGTTTGCTTAGCTGTGTCTGCATTGCATCGACGATGACGGGATGACTGTAACCGTGAACACAGGCCCACCAGGAGCTGGTGCCATCGATAAGCTGGCGGCCATCATCTAAGGTGAGTTCGCACTCTTTTGCCGATACCACACCGAACGCGGGCAAGGCATTACTCATTGAGGTATAAGGGTGCCAGATGTGCTGCTTATCAAACTCAAGATCTATGCTGGATGTCGAAGATTTTGATGTAGAAAGAGTCGCTGCTGAGATACTAGGACTGATATCGGAATTGTTTTTGTTCATATATTGACCGTTAGTAAACCTATTTGACTGGTTGGCGTTGACAGATTACGACCTGCAGGTATCCTAGGCAAGATAAAAACAAATTATATTGAGCAAAAAGGGTAAGTTAAATGTCGGATATACAGCTGCGCTATAATTGGCAACGTGATGAAATAAAAGAACTTTTTGATTTACCTATGAATGACCTCCTGTTTAAGGCCCATTCATTACATCGTCAGGTATTCGATCCAAACGAAGTGCAGATCAGCCGATTATTGTCGATTAAAACTGGTGCTTGTCCCGAAGATTGCAAATATTGCCCCCAGAGTGCCCGCTACGACACGGGTCTGGAGAAAGAGCGACTCATCGAGATTGACAAGGTATTGACCGAGGCTCGTAGTGCCAAGGCTGCCGGTGCTTCACGTTTCTGTATGGGCGCCGCCTGGCGTAATCCCCACCCAAGAGACATGCCTTATTTAAAAGATATGGTCAGCGAAGTCAAAGGCATGGGAATGGAGACCTGCATGACCTTAGGCATGCTTTCTCCTGAGCAAGCCGGCGAGCTGGCTGAGGCGGGACTGGACTACTATAACCATAACTTAGACACCTCTCCCGAGTACTACGGCGACATCATCACCACGCGAACGTATCAGGACAGACTCGATACCCTGTCTAACGTGCGCGCCGCCGGCATGAAAGTCTGTTCCGGCGGCATCGTCGGCATGGGCGAACAGGCAAGTGATCGTGCCGGTTTATTGCAGCAGCTGGCGAACATGGAGCAGCATCCTGATTCTGTCCCCATTAATATGCTGGTTAAAGTCGCTGGCACGCCGTTCGAGAATATCGACGATCTCGACCCCTTAGTCTTTGTGCGTACGATTGCCGTGGCGCGGATCTTAATGCCTTATTCAAGAGTTCGCTTGTCGGCAGGGCGTGAGAAGATGTCTGATGAGATGCAGGCCATGTGTTTCTTCGCCGGGGCTAACTCTATCTTCTACGGTTGTAAGCTATTAACCACCAACAACCCGGAAGAGAATGAAGATATGACACTGTTTAAGCGTCTGGGTTTACATCCGGAGCAGGGCAAGTATGCCACGGTCGAAGATGATAAGGCCGTATTTGTTAAGGCGACGGCTAAGGCGAATGCCATCAGAGATAAAAAGAGTGCTGCCTTCTACGATGCGGCAGCCCTATAAATTAGATGAGAGTTCTGAATTGGCTCTCGAGTGAGTAAGGGCGATGAGTACTGCTATGCTTGATAAGATTGAAAAGGCTCAGGCCCAGCTTGCCAGTCGAGGCTTGCTGCGCCGCAGAAATGCTATTTCAGCAAGCTTGCCTTGCGAGCCAAATCTTGAATTGTCCGGCGCGTTATCCTTCACGCTAGAGGGCAAGCATTACCTGAATTTTAGCAGTAACGACTATCTTGGCTTATCTCGCTCATCTAAGTTAATCGATGCCATGTGCAGCGCCGCCAAACGTTATGGTGTCGGCAGCGGTTCTTCACCTTTGGTGACAGGTTACAGTGAGGCGCATTTAGCATTGGAGCAGAGGCTGTGCAAGATCACCGGCCACCAGGCGGCCTTGTTATTTTGCTCGGGTTTCAGTGCCAATACGGCATTGATGAAGACCCTGTTCGACTCAAGTGACACTGTGATGGCAGATAAGCTAATGCATGCCTCTGTCATCGATGGCTTAAAAGATAGTCAGGCTCAGTTGAAGCGGTTTTTACATAATGATATCGCCAGCGCCGAGCGCATAATGAATCAGCGAGTTCCCACCGCCTTAGTCACCGAAAGTATTTTTAGCATGGACGGTGATATAGCACCGCTTTCATCGCTGTCTCAACTCTGTAAGCGGAATAATGTCAGCCTGATTGTCGATGATGCCCATGGTTTTGGCGTGCAAATACCGCCGTTAGTCGATGCCAAAATTGCCGATATCCAGGTGGTGACCTTTGGTAAGGCCTTAGGTTGCCAAGGCGCGGCTATCTTAGCCAGTCAGCAGGTGATCGATTTTCTGGTCTCTAATGCCAGAGAGTATATCTACTCGACCGCCATTTCACCTGTGAATGCTTGCGTTGCTCTAGCCGCGGTGGATTTGATTGATACAGACAGGTCTCTGGCTCAAAGACTCGGTGATAATATTCGCTACTTTAGATTGCAATGTGAACAGGCCAACATCAAATTGGCCGATTCAGGCACTGCAATTCAGCCCTTGGTATTGGGTGATGTTGATACCACCTTGCTCGTTGCCGACAAACTTAAGCAGTTAGGACTCTGGGTCGGAGCTATCCGTCCTCCAACAGTGCCTAAAGGCTCTGCGCGACTGCGAATGACCATCACAGCTATGCATACTCGCGATGATATCGACAGGTTAGTGGACGGACTGAGCACTAGCTTAGCCTAATTTCGAATAGTGATATTTAATGGTATTAAAGGCTCTGCACGACGACGAATGACTATCGTGCACGGCCATGCATACTCGCGATGATATCGACAGATTAGTGGATGGATTGAGCACTAGCTTAGCCTAATTTCAAATAGTGATAGGAAGGAGCCCGAAGTAGTGAATCAAAGGGTAGCACAAAGCGTTAATGGTCAAACAGTTGCTCAGCGATTTTCCGCTGCAGCAAAGCATTACCATGAACATGACAGAGTGCAGAAGCTCTCCAGCATGCAGCTTTTTGACACCATGACCCCAAGCGGGGTCATGCTGGACATAGGTGCGGGGCCGGGGACTGATTTCAGTCAGTTTTCATCGGTTAACCAAGTGATAGCATTAGATATCGCTCAAGGCATGCTTGAGCAGGTTAAGCTGGACTTTCCCGATTATCAGACGGTTTGCGCCAATGCCGAATCCATCCCACTGCCTGATAACTCAATTGACAGTGCCTATTCTAATCTCGCCCTGCAGTGGTGCGGCGACCTTTCCAGCAGTTTCAATGAGACGGCTCGGGTGTTAACAGCCGGGGGCGAGTATCATCTGGCGATTGTTGCCCAAGACAGCTTACCTGAGCTTGCAGAATTAGGCTTTAGGGTGAATGCATTTCGGTCGATGGAGGAGATCTTGAGTCATTTTGATAGGGACCAGTGGCAGATTATCTCGTTTGAAACGACGGCGATTAGTGTCTACTTTGCCGATCTGAAATCGTTACTCTATTCCATTAAAGGCGTCGGCGCCTCTATTCATGGGAATGGCGATGACAATGAAAGAACTAAGGACAAGCTAAGCCATGGGATCCGTGGCAGAGGCGATTGGCACAAATTATTGGCGGCCGCTGAGCTTAGTCGAACTGCGCAAGGCCTCCCGCTGACTTATCAGATTGCTAGTATTTCTGCAAAAATAATAGGTTAATCCATGAAATTTTTCGTCACCGGAACAGACACTGATAGCGGCAAGACCTTGGTCACTTCGGCGCTCTTGTATAAAATGAAATTAAGCCAGGCTTATGGCCGTACCTTAGGCCTTAAACCTGTCGCCTCTGGTTGTGAGACGACTGAGAAGGGCTTGAGAAACAGTGATGCACTGGCCCTCATCGAGCAATCCAGCATAGAGTTGGATTATGAGCTGGTAAATCCTATCTCTTTCTTGCCTGCGATTGCGCCGCATATTGCAGCGTCACAGACAGGAGTCGACATCAGTCCCGGCGCAATACTGGCGAAGATACAGCAAAGTATTGTTGCAGCAGAGCTGAATGATAATGATGTTTGCCTCATCGAAGGGGCGGGGGGCTGGCGTCTGCCTTTAGGGGAAGGTCAATTTCTCTCTGAGGTTGTGCAGAGCTTAGATATACCTGTAATTTTAGTCGTGGGTGTGAAACTAGGCTGTTTAAATCACGCAGTACTGACACATGAAGCGATCATAGCCGATGGGTTAACCCTTGTTGGTTGGGTCGCTAATATCGTGGAACCACAGACCCGCTGCCTGGATGATAATCTCGCCAGCTTACACCAACTCATGCCTTCTTCGTGTCTAGGAGTTGTGCCCTATCTCAGTGAGGCTACAGCGGAAGCCGCCGCTGAGCATCTGAATCTGGCTGCTTTGGTTTCATAAACAGCTAAGGTTTCTTGGACTGTTTAGCTCGTTTAGCTCGTTTAGGTTGCTTAGCCCTGAATGTTATCAGGGCTAAGCTTTAGCCATTCTTTCTGGATTAGTCTTTCAACCCCCTGCGCTTGAGTAGGGCGTCTGTGGTCGGTTTATTCCCCCTGAAATGCATATAATCTCCCATCAAATCTTGGCTATTTCCCTTGGATAGGATGGCTTGGCGGTATTTGTTCCCATTTTTCAGGGTCAGACCGCCGGTCTTATCCATGTAAGAGAAGGCGTCGGCTGCCAGCACTTCAGTCCAGAGGTAAGCGTAATAACCCGCCGAGTATCCGCCGCCAAAACTGTGGCTGAAATAGCTGGTCTTATATCTGGGAGGCACTGGTGCGTAGTCTATACCGTGTTTGGCTAATACCTTATGTTCAAATTCCTCAACATTATCGATACGCGTACCGGGTGCTATTGAGTGCCATTCCATATCTAAGATGGCGGCGGCGAGGTATTCTGTGGTGTCATGGCCCTGATTAAACTTGTGGGACTTAAGGATCTTGTTTAACAGCTTGGCCGGGATAGGCTCCCCCGTCTGATAGTGCTTGGCATAGTGGGCGATCACCTCAGGGTTTATGTCCCAATCTTCGTTAAACTGAGAGGGAAATTCGACGAAGTCTCGAGCGGTAGCCGTGCCTGCGATACTGGGATACTTCACCTCGGAGAATAGGCCATGGACTGCATGGCCAAACTCATGAAACATGGTGGTGACCTCATCGAAGGTCATCAAGGTTGGCTTTCCTGCTGCGGGCTTAGGGATATTCAGTGCGTTGTACACCACAGGATGGGTGCCTAATAAACCGGATTGAGTGACAAATTCATCCATCCAGGCGCCGCCATTCTTACCTGGACGTGCATAAGGGTCGAGATAGAAGATGCCAATAGAGCTGCCGTCTTGGTTGAAAACTTCGAATGCCATCACATCTTCCTGCCACACGGGCAGATCGGTGCGAGGCTTGATCTCTATGCCGTAGAGTCGATTCATGGCGTAGAATAGTCCATCTTTCAATACTCGGTTAAATTCGAAGTAAGGCTTAATCTGGTTTTCATCAAGACTGTATTTTTGCTGACGGACCTTTTCGGCATAAAAAGCCCAATCCCATGGTTGAAGCTCAAAATTGGCTCCCTCCCTCGTCATCTCTTCACGTATGTCCTCAGCTTCTGCTCTCGTCTTGGCGATAGCTTTGGGAACAAGATCGTCGAGAATGGCGAACACGGCGTCTGGGGTCTTAGCCATTTGATCGGCAAGGGTATAAGCTGCCCAATTAGGGTATCCAAGTAGGGCAGCCTTATCTGCGCGCAGTTGTGCCAGCTTAATGGCTAAGGGACCATTGGTGTCCATGACGCGATTGGTAGATGCTTGCCATATTTTTTGGCGCAGTTCTCGATTATTCAACTTTGCCAGTATGGGCTGCCTGGTGGTATTGACTAGGGTTATCATGTACCCCTCTGTGCCTGTGGATTTCGCGGCAGCGGCGAGTGTGGCTATCTCATCGGCTGACAAGCCGAGCAGTTGGCTCTTATCGGTGACAAGAATCACCTCATTTTTAAACGACTTTAAAACATTTTGCGAGAAGTCGGCGCCAGCTTTGGCCAGAGAAGTATTGAGGTCTCGTATCTTAGCTTGATCTTTCTGCGAGAGCTTGGCTCCGGCACGCAGGAAATTGTTGTAGTAGAGCTCGGTGAGGCGTTTTTGCTCACCTTTTAGTGCGTCTTTATGTTGGTAAATGGTCTCGATGCGGGCAAACAGGTCTCGATTGAGATAGATATTATCCTCATGGGCTGTGAGCTCTGGCAAGATAGTATCTTGGATCTTAAGCATCTCATCATCGGATATCAGGCCGGAGAGGTTGAAAAACATGCGCGACACCCGGCTCAAAAGAGCGCCGGAGGTCTCCATCGCCGAGATAGTATTGTCGAAGCTAGCAGAGGCTGGATTATTGATGATCTTACTGATATCTGTCTCGTGTTGTGTCATCCCCAAACGAAATGCCGGTAGATAATCATCGGAGACTATTTTATCGAATTGAGGGGCCTGATCCTGTAATGGACTGGGATGAAGCAGCACCTTGTCGGCATTTTGTTGAGTGATCATGTTTGCCTTTGCTTGAGTTTGCGGCGTATCGTCAGATTGAGTTGAACATCCACCCAAGACAAATACCATACTCATTGCGATTGTTATTAGATTTTTGCGCATGTGAAATCTCTTCTTCTATTGTTGGTTGACCAGTTTGTTTTATTTAGTTGGTAAGTTCAGGTCTTAACTTTTGTTGCCGTGACACCCTAGCAAGCTTGAAGTCTGCTGCATAATGTTAAACTTTAGTCAGACTTAAGCTGGTGTCATTTATGTTTGATAAATCTTGAGCATTTGATTTTACACTGTGTAAATCATTTGTTTTTATTGTGTTTTGTGCGGGTTGCTTTTGTGAGGGGGTTGGTGTTCGAGATCACTCCAACGACTGAAAACATCAGATCTGTCCTATTTTCTCTTAACTTAGATCATTGTCTCAATTGTGAATAATATGATCGCCCGTTAAGGCCCTTATGGTCAGGAGCTGCTGAGGTTAATTTTTATTCATCTTTGGTGAGCTTGGTAGTCAGTTAACTTGGTCTGTGCTCTTTACTCTACTCAATTCCTAGACTAGTCAGCGCCTGATTCATCATCTTTTCTTGCTCATGTAGAAATAGGCGCATCTCATCACCTTGTAGGAAGAGTTCTTGCCAGACTTGGGCATCACGGGTTTCCGCCCAGAACTTAGTCTGATTGAGTTTATGGAGTAAATATTTACTCATAGCGTATTGGGCGTGCTAAATCTACGAATCGCGATATGCCATTGTGAACATATTTTCATCGAATGATACCGAAACTGTAAGCAGGTGATGGGTTAATCGTTGACAACTTTGGCCGCCTATATGGTGTGACACAAAGGCCTATAAGAAAGTGTAGCGGGAAATTAAGTATTAGGGTGACATCAGTCGCAACAAGATTTGAGAGGTATCTGTGGAGGAGATGTCTCTAATTAACCAAGTTTAATGCTTATTGTCAGCTGTAGTTAAGCTAGCCGCAGTTAAGCTAGCCGCCGAGTTTTAAGCTTTGCTTAATGTAAGCCTCCTAGACTGCATCTTCTTTACTATGGAAGGTCAATAGATCTTAGTATTTTGCGAGTTTAAAGTGATCCCGAATTGAGTTTAATTTGTCCAGATGTACATTTTTTTACTATTCTCCCCTTGAATTCTCGCCATTCGGACATATTATGTCTTTAGAACGCAACATCAGGTACTCAAGTACCCAACAGGAGCTTATTTAATGCGTATTTTTTTATTGATTGCGACCAACATGGCAATCTTACTTGTGGCCTCAATTGTGATGTCACTATTAGGTGTTAATACATCTACCATGGGCGGTTTACTCGTCTTTGCTGCTATTTTCGGTTTTGGCGGTGCTTTTCTCAGTTTAGCTATCTCTAAATGGATGGCTAAAAAGACCATGGGCTGCGAAGTCATCACTACACCTCGTGATAATACCGAGCGTTGGTTAGTCGAGACTGTCGCTCGTCAGGCTGAGCAGGCAGGTATCAAGATGCCGGAAGTGGCTATCTATCAGTCTGAAGAGCTTAATGCTTTTGCGACGGGTCCAAGTAAAGATAAAGCCCTTGTTGCTGTGAGTAGTGGTCTGCTTTATGGCATGAGTCAAGATGAAATTGAAGGTGTGCTTGCCCACGAAGTGAGTCATGTGGCAAATGGCGACATGGTTACCCTGACCCTTATTCAAGGTGTGGTTAACACTTTCGTTATCTTCGCTGCCCGTGTCGTTGCTGGCATTATCAATAACTTCGTTGCTAGTAATGATGAAGAGGGTGAAGGCTTGGGCATGTTCGCCTACATGGGCGTGGTATTTGTCCTCGACATGTTATTCGGTATTCTTGCCTCTATGATCGTGGCCTACTTCTCGCGTATTCGTGAGTTCAAGGCAGACGAAGGTGCAGCTAAACTTGCGGGTAAAGATAAGATGATTGCGGCTCTCGAGCGTCTACGTCAGGGACCTGCAACAGGTGCTATGCCAGCTCAGATGTCTGCACTAGGCATCAATGGTAAAAAGTCTATGTCAGAACTGATGATGAGCCATCCGCCGCTAGAGAAGCGTATCGCAGCACTGCGTGCCAGCTAGTCACTAGTCAGTAATCATTACAAACACAACGGGAGCCTAGGCTCCCGTTTCTATGTCTGGACTTCTTATAGTAAAGAGTTATGCAAGCACTTAGGTAACTAGGTAGTCATATGTGCTTTCGCTCTTAGCTAGATGTTTACTACACTTATGTCATCGGGATATACAGTTCACGCACTAAGAAGCTTATTCGAGAATATAGGCAGGTGAGAATGAATATCATTACTGTGATTTTATGAAGTTTTCTTGCATAGTTATTAAGTCTTTTTACTGAATTTGATCTTGAATTAAATGAGAGGGATTATGCAGTATCACATAAGGATTATGTGATAGGGCTCACTATATGACTGAATTCAGTACATAAGTAACAGCATAATTTGATTAAGCGCACAGTTTCAAACTTGCTTTGACGATATCATAAATCTAAGAAAAGTTGCGTATTTGCAGTTCCTTAGCTATTTTATGCAATGTCGTGCTAAGACTGTTGAGAGCAAGATGGGGTTAACTAATAAAACTTCACTATGCTGTCATTATAAGAGGATATGATTGTGAGCAAAAAAATACTAAGTGCATTATTCGGTGCTGCTTTGGCAGCATTAGCTTTATCACCAGTTGCTATGGCTGAGCCACAAGAACTTGCAGAAATGCATGTAGAGATGGATGGCTGTGAAGCCTGTCATGCAGATGGCGAGCCATCTGCAGATGGTGCTTATGAGTTTGAGCAGTGCCAGAGCTGTCACGGTACACTGGATGAGATGGATGCTGTACACCAACCACATGAAGGTAATCTAATGTGCGCCGATTGTCATGCTCCCCATGACATGAATGTCGGTGACAAACCAACATGTGATAGCTGTCATGATGATGGCCGTACACCTGAGTCCATCTTGAAGTAGAGCTGTAATAAGCGTTTAAATAAAGTATCTGATTATCAGGTGCTTGAAAAATGGGAGCTTAGGCTCCCATTTTTACGTTTGGATAATTGTTCGCCTCTTAAGATTTAGTAATACCAACGGTGTCGTGCTGGATAACGATAATCAGCTGTTGTCGACAGAGTTAATATAGAATCCACTCTATAATTTGTGGTAAGATTTTTTACCTGCACCTTCTTAATTTCTTCCTAAAATGATAAAAACTGATGAATGATATAACGATAGTAACCCACGACGGTAATTTTCATGCCGATGATGTTTTCAGTATCGCCGCACTTAAGTGTGTTTTTCCGACTTTTAATCTCGTAAGGACACGTAATGCTGACATTATTGCTAAAGCAGATGTCGTGCTTGATGTCGGTGGAGAGTATGATCCGGATGCAGGCCGCTTTGATCATCATCAACGTGGCGGAGCAGGTGAGCGTGAAGATGGTATCCCGTATTCATCTTTTGGCTTAATTTGGAAAAAATATGGCTTAGAAATTTGTCAGGGTGATCAAGAGTTAGCTACATCAGTTGATGCTGGTTTAGTATCGACCATCGATGCTATTGATTGTGGCCATGTTACTGGTGTTGCTACAGGTATTAGTCTTAGTCACACTATTTCCATGTTTAACCCAACTTGGCAAGAAGAGGGTGACTTTGATGCTAGCTTTAACGAAGCGGTAGACTTTGCATCACGGATTTTAACACGCTTTATTGCTTCGGCTAACGGTGGTATTAGCGCAAAAGCGATTGTGGCTAAAGCGATTGATGATGCTGAAGATCCAAGAGTGATTGTATTAGAAAAATATACACCTTGGAAAAGAACTGTTCATGCCTTATCTGAAGCGGCTTTATATGTTGTTTATCCATCTCAGTCAGGGCAGTGGAGAATTCAAACCGTACCCGCAGAACTTGGTTCATTCGAAGATAGAAAGTCGCTACCAAAAGCGTGGGCAGGATTAAACGGTACAGCGCTTCAAGAAGTGACAGGCATAGATGATGCAATGTTTTGCCATAACGGTTTGTTTATCGCTGGTGCAGAATCGTTTGCAAGTACCATGAAGATGGCAAGCATCGCACTCGCTGAGCAGTAAATAAGTCTGTCTGCAGCAGCTAGAGTAAGAAACATTTGAGGTTAGCCTTTATAACATTAAGGGCTAACCTTTAAGATAAGTAAATAAGTTACTAAATAAAGTTTTTTATAAAGTGTTTTAGCCTCTGAACACTCCCCCAGCGTGTGATCTGTGAGCCCCATATTGGTGCAACTTCTTACAGCTTTTACCTACTGATTGCACTCTCTTTGCTCATTTTATCAAAAAACAATACCGGATAATTTTTTTATTGTTAATTATCAATTAATTGAATGTTGGCGCGTTGGTTGCAATCTTATATTTATCGCGAACATAAGTGGGTGATATGAGATGGAAAGTGCCGATATTATTGAATTTAAACATAGCAAGAATGTAAATCTCGGGGATATCTCATCCTCGCACAGAGTGGCTATTATTGGTGCTGGTTGTGGTGATGTTGAGCTACTGACGCTTAAAGCCGCTCGTCTAATTTCTTCTGCGGACGCTTTGATCTATGACAGTCTGGTCAGTGAAGATATTCTTGATTTGGCATCGAATGAGTGTGAGATGCACTTTGCTGGTAAGAGGTGTGGTAAACCTAGTGCCAAGCAAGATGATATCAATCAACTACTGGTGGCTTGTGCGAAGCGGGGACTCAAGGTCGTGCGATTAAAAGGTGGCGATCCCAATGTATTTGGCCGGGGTTGTGAAGAGGCCATGTTTCTGGCTAAACATGGTATTAAGAGTCAATTTGTCCCCGGTATTACAGCTGCTTTGGGCTGCGCCGCCAGCGCTGGGATCCCTCTGACTCATAGAGGGGTAGCAAGGTCTGTGACCTTAGTGACTGGCACTGTCATCGATGATGCTTCCCGGACTGGCATAGGCTGGCAGGCTCTGCTAACTGCGCAGTCGACGTTAGTGTTTTATATGGGTAAGGAGCAGGCAGCGCATATCGCACATGGTCTGTTAACGGCGGGGGCAAGCATCAAGCTGCCTATGGTATTTATCAGTAGCGGGGCTAGAGTCGAGCAGAAATTAAGTTTTGCCACGTTAGGAGCCATGGCCGAAGTGGCCAGTCAGCTCCAAGTGTCGGGTCCTACTTTGATGATAGTTGGCGAAGTGGTTTCTGTGGGACAAGAGCTTGCGGAGCTAATCAATCAAGTCGAGAACAGCAAAAATAATGTCATTTCCAGTGATAAAGAGATGAGTGAGTCTGCTTAGATTCTTCTGCCGATATAAACATGAGTTTGATTGTGGTGAGAAAGGTTATCCTTCATTAATTTATGTCTTTGTTTTAAATTGAAATAATAAGAGGCTGTAGACTCCATGAAGAAAGCCTATCAGGGGTTAATAAGAACATTAGGGCGAGGTGAGAAAGGCTCCCGATCATTGACGCTCAGTGAGGCGCACTTTCTTATCAAAGGTTTCTCTGACGGCATTGGCACTAAGGTGCAGCTCGCTGCGGCGTTGATGTTGATGCGGGTCAGGGGAGAAACCTGTGAGGAAGTTGCTGGCGCGGCTTTGGGGATTAAATCAACCATGAGCACCCAATGGTCAAATCTCGATGTGAGCATCGACTGGCCCTGTTATGCAGGAAAACGTGAATTATTGCCTTGGCTATTACTCGCCGCAAAAGTACTGGCAAATCAAGGTGAACGGCTACTACTGCATGGAGACCCTAGATCGCTCAGTCATAGAAAGCATATTGCGGCTTATGTTGAGCGACTTAATATTCCTAAGGCGAGCAATCCAGAAGAGGCTCAATCTGCATTAGATTCAGTGGGAATTTGTTATGTCGATGCCGATAGTTTCTCGCCCTTGGTTGCGCAATTTCGCGAGTTACATCAAGAGCTAGGTTTAAGAAGTCTGTTTCAGATAGCCATTCGCTGCACTAATCCTGCTAATGCTCCTGTTAGCCTGCGCAGCTATTTTCACCCTGGTCTGGATAAGATGCATACCAAGGTCGCTAAGCTGATGTCCCATGCGTGTTTAGATGTGCGTCTGCTGGATGACTCTTTTAATGACAGTGTTGAAAGCACTGCTGTAAATGCTGCCGAGCAAGCTTTTGCACTCAAAGGTAGAGTCGGTATTTTTAAAGGGGTTCAGGGAGAGACTGAAATTAATCCAAGGATTTCTACCGAGCTGACCATCGCATCGCGGGGTGACAGCCAAGTTATTCATCTTCCCACCCGGCTTGAAGGTTTTGTTGGCATGAACACCTTGTCATCAGAGCTTGCACTTGTACCGGAACAAGCTTCCCTGATATTGAGTCAGATTTGGGATCAAGGTGAGAGTGATCATCGCCGTGGAATCGACTCAGCATTATTCATTAAGCTAGGAGAAGTTGCCGAGGCGAGTGTGATAGGTACACTGTCGGCAGTTTATCTACTGCAAGGTAAGTGTCAATCAGTGTCAGAAGCTGAATCTTTAGCCGATCAGGCATGGAGAATGAGATGACTATTTATACCTGTTTTACAGATCAACCTGATGAGCTTCATATCCATGATACTCACTGGCAAGTTACTAGCTTAACTAAGTTACAGGATATAGAGAGAGTACCTCTTTGCAATGAACAAGATCTTCTCGTTTATGTTTGCTCAGAGATGATTGGCGTCGATCTTCAACTGTTGTTACGCCTGATGCAATTCTCTCCCATTCCGCTGGTGGTGAATGCTAAGTGCTGGCAGAAAGAGGACCTGACGAGATTACTCGAATGTGGCAGGGTGACATTTGTCCCCGGTGAATTTGAGCCCGCTAGACTAAAGCAAGTCATAGAACTGGCCAAGCTGAGGTTCAGCTTGGCCAATGAGCAGCAACAGAAGATCATTCAATTAGAATCATCATTAGCAGCACAGAAGTTGCTGGCCAAGGTGAAGGCGAGACTCCAGCAAAACGGATTGAGTGAATCTCAAGCCCATAAACTCTTGCAAAAACAGGCGATGGACAGCGGGATATCTATTGAACAGCTGGTTCATCAATTGCCGCTAAGCTAAGCTTTCATTTATCTATCGTCACTCCTCAGCTCTCATCATTTCAAAGCCTCACTATTTCAAACCTATCCATTTCAAACTTAAGCATTTCAATTCCGCCCAAAATGGTGCAGAAGCGCCTTGGTTGTGCGATCACTCATTTCATTTCGTACCAGAAAACATAATAAGCGTAGTTAAATCAAAGGCTTGGTCTTGTTGTTTTCTTGGCATAATCACTGCAATAAGTAATAAGCTTTAAGACAACAAGTAAAATAAAAATTCGGATCTAATCGGCAATGGCGCCATGTTCTCACTTGAGAGCATGGCGCCTTTTTTTTTCTAGCAGATCTGCAGTTTCAAAAAGAGATGGGGAGTGTGTTATGGGTTGTGCAAAAACAGATTTGGAGCGTAAGCCTAGGTTACTCGTCGTGGGTAACGGCATGGTTGGCCATCATTTTATAGAGCAGCTTTGCGATCAAGGGCTCAATGAAGACTTTCACATTGAGGTATTTGGCAGTGAACAACTTGCTGCCTATGACAGGGTGCAGCTGTCTAAATATTTCGAGACCGGCAGTGCCGATAGCTTAATGCTGGCAAATGTCGATACCTATGCCAAACAGGGAGTGACCTTACACCTTGGCAAGGAAGTGACCGGGCTCGATACCGAGAATAAGTGCCTGCATACCCAAGATGGCGATTTTTGGTTTTATGACAAACTCATGTTGGCCACAGGGTCTTACCCCTTCGTGCCACCTATCGCGGGCAAAGACAGGCCCCAGTGTATGGTGTATCGCACCATCGAAGATCTGGAGCAGATACAGCAAGCCGCCGAGAAATCCACATCCGGGGTGGTGATAGGTGGTGGCTTATTGGGATTAGAGGCCGCCAATGCCTTACTGACCTTAGGCTTAGATACCCATGTTGTTGAGTTTGCATCTCAGCTGATGCCTGTACAGCTCAACGATAAGGCGGGTGACCTTCTGCGTGACAAAATTGAGCAGTTAGGGGTATCTGTACATACCAGCAAGGCGACCACGGCTATTGTCGCCGGTGAGTCGGCGCTGCACCGGATGAATTTTAATGACGATACCTATCTTGAAACAGACATGATTGTCTTCTCCGCCGGTATTCGTCCACAGGACAGCCTAGCCAGACAAAGCGGCATAGAAGTGGGTGAGCGTGGCGGTATTGTCATAAATGATCACTGTTTAACATCAGCCGATGATGTTTATGCCATAGGCGAATGTGCCATCTGGCAGCAGAGAATATTCGGACTCGTCGCGCCGGGTTATCAGATGGCGAGGGCGGCGGTATCCCATATTAATTCTGGTGCTAACAAGGCTGGCACATCTTCGAGCTTAGTGAAGTTCGAAGGCGCGGATATGAGCACTAAGCTTAAGTTGCTTGGGGTGGACGTAGCTTCAATCGGTGAGAGTCGTGGGTTTGATAATGCACAATTTGTTGAGCTTACCGATAATCAAGCCGGTACCTATAAGAAGCTCTGGTTAGATGAATCTGGCCGTTATCTCAAAGGCGCTGTCCTTGTAGGTGATGCCAGCGATTACAGCCTGCTGTTGAATCAATACTTGTCTGGTGATGAGCTTGTTGGCCCCGCTGTTGACTTGCTGCAGCGCGAAGAGGGCGTCAGTGTTGTGATGAAAGATGACGCGATTATCTGTTCCTGTCACCAGGTGACTAAGGCCGACATCGTTGCGAGCGTTCAGGCCGGCTCCCATAGTCTGACTGAAGTGAAAGCCTGCACTAAAGCGGCGTCAGGTTGTGGCGGTTGCAGTGCCTTGGTTCAGAGTGTGCTCACTCAGAGCATGGAAGAGCAAGGCCTAGAGACTGAGAAGGGGCTCTGCTGTCATTTTGAATACGACAGACAGGAGCTGTTTCATCTTTGTCAGGTAGAGGAGATAGGAGATTTTACCACCCTAATTAAGACTCATGGCAAGGGGGAAGCTGCCGTTGTGGGCCTAGGTTGTGATATCTGTAAACCTGTTGCCGCCTCAATATTTGCCACTTTAGAGAACGAATACGTACTCAACATTCAACATGCCAACCTGCAAGACACCAACGATGCGTATCTGGGCAACCTTCAAAAAGATGGTTCTTACTCTGTGGTGCCTCGAATTGCCGGTGGTGAAATTACTCCAGATAAGTTAATCGCCCTGGGTGAGATTGCTAAGCGTCACGATCTCTACACCAAAATCACCGGTGGTCAACGCATCGATCTCTTTGGGGCTCAGCTCTCTGACTTGCCGATGATCTGGCAAGAATTGATTGAACAGGGATTCGAGACGGGACATGCCTACGGTAAGTCTTTAAGGACAGTTAAGTCCTGTGTCGGCAGCACTTGGTGCCGCTATGGCGTCCAGGATTCAATCAGTTTAGCCATAGATCTGGAAAATCGTTACAAGGGACTACGCGCCCCACACAAGATCAAATTCGCAGTATCGGGTTGTACCCGCGAATGTGCCGAGGCCCAGAGTAAAGATATTGGAGTCATTGCCAGTGACAAGGGCTGGAACCTATTTGTGGGTGGCAACGGTGGCATGCGACCTCGTCACGGGGATCTGTTTGCAACCGACCTATCTACAGCAGATTTAGTGACCTATATCGACCGTATCTTGATCTTCTACGCTAAGACTGCCGCCCGCTTGCAACGCACTTCCGTGTGGCTTGAGTCTTTAGAGGGAGGCCTAGATTACCTTAAGTCAGTGGTCATCGATGATTGTCTTGGAGTGGCCGAAGATCTGGAAGCTCAGATGGAAAAAGTCATCTCGACGTATCAGTGTGAGTGGCGAACTAGTCTGGAAAGTCCTGAGTTCCTATCTCGATTCAGCGAGTTCGTTAACCCTGAAAAAATGCCTCAAGTGAATGTAGAGCAATATCGCTATAGCCGTGGACAGCGTTTCCCTGTGGGCTCAGTAGGCACGATTGCCGTGACTAATTTGCCCAGTGATACATCCAAAAATGTTGAGCTAGTTGAATTATCTAAGTAAGGCCATTGGCTTAAAGGAGTGACAAGTATGAATTGGGTCAATATTTGTGAGAAAAAAGAATTGCCAGACTTTGGCGGAGTCGCCGCTTGGTTTGAGGACAGGGCTATTGCCATTTTTAACTTAGGTGAGCGTGGATTATTTGCTCTGGATAATACCGATCCCGCCACGGGCGTGAGTCTATTGTCCCGCGGGCTTATCTGTGATCTCGAAGGGGATATTTTTGTCGCATCGCCTCTGCATAAACAACATTACAGTTTGCGCGATGGCTCCTGTATCGAAGATGAGTCCTTAAGTGTCGAGGTGTACCAGATCAAGTGCGAAGACGGCAAGGTGCTTGTGAAAAGCGCCTATGACAGTTCTGGTAATTATTCATTAGTATAAGGCGGTAATGATGAGTTCTGACAAATTTAATCTTTTCTCCTTCTCGGGAAAAATGAAAATAATGCACCTCAGTTGGATGGCCTTCTTCGTCAGTTTCATGGTCTGGTTTAATGCCGCGCCTCTGATGGGGGTGATTGCCCTGAGCCTGGGGTTGACCAATGAGCAGATTAAAACATTGCTTATTCTGAATGTGGCGTTAACGATTCCCGCGAGGATTATCATAGGCATGGTGACCGATAAATTTGGTCCTAGGCTGACCTATTCGGCGCTGCTGATATTGTGTAGTTTTCCCTGTTTCATGTTCGCACTAGGAGAAACATTCGAACAGTTAGCGCTGGCACGCTTCCTACTCGGCTTTATCGGTGCAGGGTTCGTTATCGGTATTCGTATGGTCAGCGAGTGGTTTCCGGCGAAAGAGCTCGGCACGGCCGAAGGGATCTATGGCGGTTGGGGCAATTTTGGCTCGGCTGCCGCCGCGTTTACCTTACCCGCTATAGCCATTGCCTTCGGTGGAGATAATGGCTGGAGATATGCCATTGGGTTAACAGGCGTGTTGAGCTTTGTGTTCGCCTTTATTTATTACTTCAATGTTTCCGATACGCCCAAGGGTTCAACCTACTTTAAACCTAAGAAGGCGGGCGCCCTGGAAGTGACAAGCAAGGGGGATTTAGCCCTGCTTATCCTGATGAAATTGCCCATGTATGCCACCTTGGCATTACTCGGCTGGAAGTTATCACCAGCGGGTGTCGGCATGTTCACTCAGATGGAGGTCTATGGTATCTATGGCATCTTGGTTGGCGTGCTTATGGTCGACCTGTATCAAACCTATCAGGTGAACAAGCATATCTTCGATGGCCCGGTACCCGAGTTTGAACGCTATCCCTTCAAGCAAGTTGCGGTATTAAATGTACTGTATTTTTCGACGTTTGGTTCAGAGCTCGCCGTGGTCTCTATGTTGCCGCTGTATTTTGCCGAAACCTTCGAGCTTGGGCTGACTCAGGCAGGCATGTTGGCCTCCACTTATGCCTTTATGAATCTGGTCTCAAGACCGGGCGGTGGCTGGATAAGTGATAGGTTCGGTCGCAAGCCAACCCTGATGATTTTGACTGCTGGCTTAGCACTGGGTTACCTTGGTATGGCACAAATAACCTCGGATTGGGCGTTACCATTGGCTGTGATTATGGTGATGACTTGCTCTTTCTTTGTTCAAGGAGGTGAAGGGGCTGTCTTTGCCGCTGTTCCCTTGATTAAGCGACGATTAACTGGTCAGATTGCCGGCATGACCGGAGCCTATGGTAATGTTGGGGCTGTATTTTTCCTAACTGTCTACTCTATGGTGTCTACGCAAATTTTCTTCTATGTTATCGCTGCCAGTGCGGTGCTGGGCCTTGTGAGTCTGCTGTTTCTCATTGAGCCTAAGGGGCATATCGCCGAAGTGAATGAGGATGGTGAAGTGACCTTGATCAGTATCAATTAACCAGTTATAAAGAGGGAAATGGTATGTCAGCATCGGGCGTAGCGTCATTGAGTAAGAGTCTGGTGGAAGATGATTTAACATCTAAAGCTGAGCCGAGTGTACCAGAAGAACCGTCTCTCAATGGAGAGCTGCCTTTGAGTGGGGAGCTTGAAATCGGGGCGGGTCAGTGCTCTGCTCAAGGGGCCAAATCCACCAATGAAGATGCCATCGGCATACGTATACCCGATGGCTTGATGCTGACAACTAAGGGCGCTGTGTCGGTCATTTGTGATGGGGTGAGCGCCGCAGAAGCGGCAGAGAAAGCCAGCGGCATAAGCATCAGTAATTTTATCTCCGATTACTATTCGACGCCGGATACCTGGAGCGTCGAGAAATCCAGCTCTCAGGTACTCACCGCACTGAATCGTTGGCTCTATGGTTTGGGTCAGGACTATCGAGAGGCGCAGCGGGGTTATGTATGTACCTTTACCGCCCTTATTTTTAAATCTTGCAGTGCTTATCTGCTCCATGTTGGCGACTCCAGAGCCTATCGGTTCAGAGCTGGCAAGCTTGAGCGTTTGAGCCGAGACCATGTGACTGTGCTTGGAAAAAATAAGCGCTACCTAGCGAGGGCATTAGGGTTAGATGTGAAACTGGACGTGGATTACCGCAAGCTCGAGTTAGCGCAGGGCGATCTCTACCTGCTGACCACAGACGGCATTCATGACGTTATCAGTGATCAAGACTTGGCAGTTAAATTGTCTGAGTTTATGTCTAAACTAAAATCTAAACCTGAGTCTAAAGTAAGCCTTAAACAAGAGTCAGACGCCGCAATCGATCACGATGAGTTTTGCAGGTTATTGTGCTCTCAGGCAATCGATGCGGGTAGTCTGGACAATGTCAGCTGTCAGCTGTTATCCATAGGTACATTACCTAAGTTAAATATCGACGATCTCTATCAGAGGCTATCTAAGTTACCTTTTCCGCCTCCATTGTCTGAGGGGATGAAGCTAGACGGTTACCTGATAGAAGAAATTTTACACCAGAGTCAGCGCAGTCAGGTATATCTGGCATCCGATGCAGATGGCAACAAGCGTTGCATCAAGACGCCCTCGGTTAATTATCTCGATGACGCGGCTTATATCGAACGTTTCATGCTCGAGAGTTGGATAGGCCACAGGATAAACAGCCCGAACGTGGTGAAGTTATTAGACAGAGATCGGGTGAAAAGTGCGCTTTACTATGTCACTGAGCATCTCAACGGCATGTCATTGAGTACCTGGATCACTCGTAATCCTAAGGCTTCGGTGCAGGAAGTTTTGCTGCTGTTGAAACAGATAGAATCCGGGGTGAGGGCGTTTCATCGTAAGGAAACCATACACCAAGATCTTAAACCCGATAATATTTTACTGACCTATGAAGGCCAGATTAAGCTTATCGATTTTGGCTCCTGCCATATCAAGGGAATAGCCGAAATTGCCACCCCTCTTCAACGAGATAGTATCTTAGGCACCGCAGACTATTCCGCCCCCGAGAGTGTATTAGGGTACCGGGTTACCAACAAAGCCGACCTGTTTTCCATGGCAGTGATCACCTTCGAGATGCTCACCGGCCAGTTGCCTTTTAAAGGAAAATTGGCACAATGTCGCACCAAACAAGATTATCTTAAGCTGGTTTACATCCCGAGTTATGAACTCAATCCACTCATTCCCTTATGGATGGACCCACCACTGAAGAAAGCCTTAAGCTTCGACCCCGTGAGTCGCCAGGTTGATACCAGTGAGCTGTTATATGAACTCAATCAACCATTGGTGAATTGGGATAAACCGGAAGTGGGACGCTCATTTTTAGAGAGGGATCCCGTGAGGTTCTGGCAAGGTGTCTCGGTATTGCTTGGCTTGAGTACATTACTCTTACTGCTAAGTTAAAAAACACCCCCTATTATCACAAGGCATATTTTGATCTCGCTAGGGCACAATATGCCCTGGGAAGACGTAATTCAGCAAGAAACTCGATTAAATTGGCCTTGGAATATGCCGAAATGCCTAAAATCCAGAGGTTGTACCGAGCTAAACTTAGTTGGTTGAATAAGATGTAATTTAAATAAAACAGTCGCTTAAAGTGCGTTGGCTGTTTTTAAACTCGCTCCCCAACAATATCAAAATCGACAGCTGATCCATTACGACTTTACATCTAAAGTTGTATCTGGCGTAGTTATAAAGTCTATATCCCCCTCTAATTTCGATCCCTTTGGTTAAGAATCGTTAATACTCGTGATGGATGTTGTGATTCAAATTACTCCGCATAATACTCACCAGTTAAACTCGATAACAATTTAATGCAGTCCGTTTTACTGCCTAATGGAATTAGGCTTCCTATTTCATTATCGAGCTAATGATTGATTTCAGTAGGACATGTTTAGAGGCATTTAGGCTCTAAATTCACAATTCGGTATGACCTTGTGAGTTCGCTAATTGGTGATAACGCTTTGTCAGCCTTTAACTAAGCTATAGAAAAGGGAAAACAGGGAAATGAAACATTCTAAAATTGCGCTATTAGTTTCGGCTGCACTATTTGCATCATTTGGTGCCAATGCTGCGAGTACTCAAAACAGAGCTACAGTGGACCAAGACGGTAGCAGTAATACTGCTACCGTGACTCAAACCGATGAGAGCGTAAATAACCAAGTTACTATCGGTCAAACTGGTAACGGTAACACTGCCCATGCGACTCAAGCGCGAACTGCGCAAACAACTGCGACTATTAACCAGACAGGTAATGATAACCTGGCTACTGTAGATCAGATGGATGCGACTGAAACAGCTGTTGCGACTGTTGATACTGTTGGTAATGACAACAAAGCGTACATCACACAGAAGCTGAACAATGCTGTATCTGCTAACGCGGCAATCGCACAAAATGGTAATGAGAACACTGCAACAATCACTCAAAACGATGGTGATGGAGCTGTTTCGACAATTACTCAAAATGGTAATGGTGATACTGCTGAGATTAATAATTACTGGTCAGACTATGCAACAGCGACGGTAACCCAAAATACAGGTACAGGAAATAATGCATATGTAGATCAGTCTGTATCTGATCACAGTACAGCCGACTTAACTCAAACGGGTTCAGGAAATGATGGTGATATTCTTCAGAACACTGGCAATCGCTGGCAGAATGGCACAGACGATACCAATGCTTCATTGACTCAATCTGGGGCGACAAATACTGGTTTTATTTCTCAAACAGCCATGCATAACAGTGCTGTTGTTTTACAAGAAGGCGATTTAAACACTGCTAGTGTCACTCAGAGCGCTGAATCAAATGCTGCTGACGTAGTTCAAGATGGTGACTCTAATACTGCGACTGTAGCTCAAACCGCTATGGGTAATACTGCAGATGTTGATCAAGTAGGTAACGGCAACACTGCAAATGTCGATCAGAGTGGACCAAGCAATGGTGCGACTATCGCGCAAACAAGTTCTGGTAGTTTGGCTCAGGTTACTCAAACTGGAGAAAGTAACGGCGCAACTGTGACTCAAACGGGTGCGGATCAGTCGGCCATAATCACACAGAATGATTTTTCAAATACAGCTGCAGTAACTCAGTCTGGTCTAGGTAATGGTCTAACACTTACTCAAGGTGGAAGTGATTTTGGTACTGGTAATACGGCTACTGTTAATCAAGATGGTGATAACGATACAGCTACATTGAGCCAAACTGGTAATTCAAACCAAGTGGTGATCGCTCAAAGTGCTAACAGCTATGATAATAATATTTCAGTGACTCAATCTGGTGCTTCGAACTACGCTGGTGCCGCTACTGAATTAGGTGGTGGCAGTTCCATCACTATCACTCAGACTGGTACTAACAACAGTGTTAGGAATAATGACAATGCTAATAATTATTATGGTTCAGATATAGGCGCGGGTACTTACGGTGCTAATAACATGCTAGTAATTAGCCAATCAGGTAATGATAACACTGCTTATGCTGATGCTTCTCATGATAATTCATCTGTTGATATAGCTCAATCAGGCGAGTTTAACGATGCGACGGTTGAGTCATGGTTCGGTAGCGAAAATGACCTGTCTGTCAGCCAAACTGGCGATTATCATCTTGCTGATGTCTATGTTGTAGGTGGTTCAATGAACTCTGTTAGTGTGACTCAAACAGATTCCTACAATACAGCCAACGTGACAAGTTCCGGTTCTAATAACGTTGTTATGGTCACTCAGGGTACTATGTAATTATTAAGTTTGTAGTGACTTTTCAAGGGGCTTAGGCCCCTTTTTTTAGTTATTTAAGATTGCTGGGTGAATCACAGAATTTGAATACTTGTCTGTTGGCTAGGTTCAATAAGTCTTGCTGTTTTACGACTGGTGTTTTGGACTTTGAAGGATCAGATGAAGGCTCCGTTATTATGCTGCTTTATGGAGATTATATTTGCAGTTCAGAACTAACGGCATATTTAATCCTTTTATGAAGGTAAAAGGATCTACATAGGCTTTGTGTGGACTAAGGACACACTGTCCAGGTTGTAGTAGAAAGGTATTGCTTACCTGCTGCATATACAACTTTATGACCTGATCGTTAATACTTTAGATGGATGTCGCTAGTATTTTATGCCTACATAATCAACGTCAATAATCTGACACTGGTTTATCGACATGGATTCGCAAGGACAGCGTAATAAACGGCTTATTCTTAAAACTAAAGTGTTTACACTCTTTAGTTACCTGTTAGTGTCCTGCACTTTTTCTTCTTATGTCTTCGCCAACTCAGATCTGAGCTCCTTAGATGAGCTATCCAGCCAAGATAACTCCGTGTATAGCATCCAGACGGGCTATGAGCATTCAATTTTAATTCAGCAACACGGCACAGGACACAGGATAAGTGTTGCTCAATGGGGAAGTTCGCAAACCGCGGTGGTGACTCAGGGTCAAGCATCGGACTAAAGGAAGAGGAAACAGGGAAATGAAACAATCTAAAATTGCACTATTAGTATCGGCAGCTTTAATTGTGTCGACAGGCGCTTTAGCTGAAGATAGTACGAATAATCTAGCAACAGTTAACCAAGATGGGGCTGGAAATTCAGCAACAGTGACACAAGCAATAGATAGTTCATTTAATGATGTGACTATTGATCAGCTTGGCTCAGGTAACCTTGCTACAGCAACACAGTCTAATACTCAAGATACTAGCGCAGACATCGACCAGGATGGCTCAGGTAACCAAGCTTATATCACTCAGAAAGACACCGCAGATACTTCATTGTCGACGATTAATACCATTGGTGACGGAAACTTAGCCACAATCCTTCAAGAAAATGGTACAGAAGAGAGTGCTCATGCCTTGATCACTCAAAATGGTAACGGTAATACGGCGCAAGTTACACAAAACAGTGCCGATGCATCGCTTTCTAGCATAGATCAAAATGGAAGCGGCGATACTGCAATAATCAATAACCAACAAACAGATAGAGCGGTGGCTACCATCACCCAGAACATCGGTGGCGGTAACTATGGTTATATTGGTCAAACTGACTCAGATTATGCCTCTGCAGACGTAACTCAAACCGGCAGTGGTAACTCTGGAATCATTTATCAGACGACCACAGCTGATGACTGGTCTGAAACCGATGATACAACAGCGACCATTACTCAAACGGGTAATGGTAACTTAGGTGATATTGAGCAGAACGCTAAGCACAATGGCGCAACTGTGACTCAAAGCGGCAATGGTAATTCAGCTACGATTGCACAGAATGCTGAAAATAACGATGCTACGGTCACTCAAACAGGTGATAGAAACACGACTTATGTCACTCAGTCTGATACTGGCAATACAGCAGTAGTGAATCAATTTAGTAAGGATAGTGATGTATTAGTGATGCAATCTTCCGCTGATAACCTAGCAAGCGTTGATCAGTTGGGCACATCTCAAACTGCTAACGTTTACCAGTATGGCGGGGGCAATAACGCTGATATTGATCAAAGCAATAACGGTAACACTGCCACTGTGACTCAAACGGCTACCGACCCAGCATTTGGTAACTATTCTAGGGTTGAGCAATACGGTGATAGCGACACATCGTCAGTCACTCAAAACGGCACAAGTAACAATACAACTATTTACCAAGGCTTAGGTAGCCATGACAGTGAAATCACGGTTAATCAAACTGGTGATGCTCATTATGCTGGTGTTGTTACCGCTTTTGGTGGAGATAATACGGTAAATGTGACTCAAACTGGTGAAGGTCAATCTCTGACAGGTTCTATAGGGTATTCAGGAACCATAGGAGACAGTAACACGCTAACAGTCAACCAACATGGTACAGATAATACCGTTGAGTCTATTTCAGGTTATAGCGGTTCTAATGTCGATCTGCTTCAGGATGGCCAAGATAACTTTATCAGCGCTGTTGCCTTCGGCGACCAAAATATCATAGACATTGACCAGTATGGCTCGAACCATGAAGCCAATGTATTTGTTGGTTATGGACTGGGTAACAGTGTGACAGTTCATCAATATGATACGAGTAACACCGCAAATGTTTCCAGTACAGGTGCTGGTAACACAGTCGTTGTCACTCAAGGTTCAATTTAAATAGTTAACTATTTTTGATTGATTAGATTGAGGGGGCGGAAACGCCCCTTTTTTATTTGTGCAAGATGATCACAAGTTACCCCCGTTCTGTTTCTAATTCTAGAGTTTTTATTGTCCTAGCTGAAGTTTTCAAAATATGCCAAATGGAATTACTCTTAGTTCATAAGTGCGCGCACCTGTTTACAACTCGTGTAAATCTGCGGGCAAGCGTGTAACAGTTTGTTTTACAAGTCATTACATTTTAGGTGGCCCGGTAGCTTGCAGAAATCCTTTGTTTGATAGTACTTAAGTTGTAGTAATAAGGGACTAGTTAGCTTGTGAAAATACGATGTTTGAGCTATCTGGCTTCATACTTTTGGATGATGATGTTCCCCCCTGTTAGCGACATACTAACGTCAATATTTTGACTGGTTAATGCAGGATGCAAGATGTTGCTTACAAACATGGATAAAATGGAAAAGAGTTTGTTGAATCACTGGGGGAAACTCCTGGTGATCACCGGTTTGTTTTTATCTCCTATGGCCCACGCAGATGAAGATATCAGTAGTTTCGATGAACTCTCTGGTGCAGGGAATCAAGCTTTAGTCAACCAGATAGGCGATAGCCATTCTGCGAATATAAGCCAGCAGGGTATGAGCAATGAGCTATATCTGGCACAGACTGGTTACAACACTTCACTTATCGCCAGCCAACAAGGAGTCAGTAATGAAATTCTACTCTTGCAATCTGGCTCAGATATCGAAGCGAGCATACAACAAACGGGTTATGGCAATTTGGTTATAGCCAATCAGCTCGGTACGGCTCTTGAGATAGATGTGACTCAAAATGGCTATGGTAATCAGGCTTATATACATCAAACAGGATACGAAAACTCAGTCTGGATCCAGCAAAATGGTTCCGGGCATGTAGTCAGTGTGGCTCAGTGGGGCAGTTCACAAACAGCCGTCATCACTCAAGGCCATGCGTCTAACTAGGGAAAGGGAAAAACACAAATGAAGCAGACCAAAATCGCACTTGTAGTATCAGCAGCACTCTTAGCATCAACAAGCGTTTATGCCGCGGATAGCACTCATAATGTAGCGGAAGTCTCTCAAGTCGGCGGTGTACAGAACACGGCGACAGTGACTCAAACTGATGCTAGCTCATACAACAAAGTATTAGTTAACCAGGAAGGTTCGAATAATACTGCGACAGCAACTCAAGCGAGAACAGTTGAGACTGAAGCCCGCATTAATCAGCAAGGTAACGGTAATACAGCAACAATAGATCAAAAAGATGCAACGTCATCTGCGTTAGCCACTGTCGATTCAATCGGTAATGAAAACACTGCATCAATCGTTCAGAAGTTAAATAATGAGCAGTCAGCACTTGCATCGGTTGCTCAAAATGGCAACGAAAATACAGCAACGATTACTCAAAATAACGCAGATGCGGCAGTGTCTTCAGTTATTCAAAATGGAAATGGTGATACCGCTGAAATTGACAATCATTGGTCTGATAATGCTACTGCAACGATTGAGCAAAATACGGGTGCAGGAAATAATGCGTATGTTTCACAAGACCGCTCTGATGCAGCATTCGCTGAACTAACTCAAACGGGTTCTGGCAATGATGGTGATATCCTGCAGAAAACGGGTAACTTCGCTCATGATGGTAGTACAGATACTACACGAGCAGAACTGATTCAATCAGGCAATGACAATATAGGTTTAGTTGAACAGTTTGCTAAAAAGAACACTGCAGCGTTAACTCAAACTGGCGATCGAAATGATGGCCATATTCGTCAAACTAAGGCAAAAAATACCGCCTCACTTGACCAGCTTGGTAATGATAACACTGGCTTTATTCGTCAAACAGCAAAGAAAAATATAGCCTTCGTTAACCAAGATGGCAGCAATAACAATGCCAGGGTAAAGCAGAGTGCTCGCTTCAATACTGCCGATGTTCAGCAAAGTGGTCTGGGTAATATTGCCGATGTACTTCAATCGGCTAGAAGCAACGAAGCTGTCATTAACTCTGACGGTGAAGCTAACCAAGCTTATGTCGTTCAGTCAGCTGCAGGTAACAGTGCAGTGCTTAACCAAGTTGGTGATTTGAATATTGCCAATATAGATCAAACTGCAGCGGGTAACATTGCGCTAGTCGATCAGCTAGACGAAGGGAATACTGCCGATATCGATCAGACTGGGGAAGAAAACTTAGTGTCAGTTGATCAGAACAGCTTCGGAAGTTCAGCAAGTGTGCTGCAAACGGGTTCACTTAACGATGCAAGTATCACTCAAACTGGTGATGAACAGACGGCTAACGTAACTCAAAATGATTTCTCAAACATTGCTAATATCGACCAAAGCGGCGCGAGTAACTCGTTAACCTTAACTCAAGGTGGAAGTCTTGAAGGTTCGGGTAACACGGCCACTATCAATCAAGCCGGTACTAATGATACAGCGCTTGTATCTCAAACTGGTAATTCAAACACAGTGCTTATCGACCAAACTGATTTTAGTTTCGGTAATACCATCAGTGTGACTCAAATGGGCAGTGACAACTATGCAGGTGCTGCAACTCAAGGTGGTAACGCGAGTGAAATTGTCATCGTGCAGTCAGGTACAGGTAACCGTGTAACCAACAGCGCGACTGCGAGCAATTGGTATGGTGATGACTTAGGTGCGGGTACTTATGGTAATGACAACATTATTCATATCACTCAAACGGGTACTGAAAACTTAGCTTATGCAGACGCTGCCGATAGCGGTTCGCAAATTGATATCGCTCAGACTGGCGAGTTTAACAGCGCGACTGTTGAGTCTTTCACTGGCGCAGGTAATGATATCGATGTGGTTCAATATGGTCAGCATCACATTACTGATATCTATGTGGAAGGCGGAGCTGGAAACGTTGTGAGCGTGAGTCAGTATGACGCATACAACACAGCGAATGTGACGAGTTTCGGCTCTAATAACCAGGTGACTATCATGCAAGCTAGTGTGCCTGAGTAAGAGTGTATAAGGCAAAAGGGTGTTTAGCACCCTTTTGAGTTATACATAAATAAAATGGATGGATACATTTGCTGCACTAGTGTAGCTTAATTGTTACATTAAAGGCATCTAGCACAGTAAATATTACGACATGGAGTCAGCTGTATGTTTAAAGTCATAAATTGGATTGTCGTTTCTCGTTCTCAATTACTTGCCGATCTGCTGGATACACGTTGGCCTCAAGAGTTTTTGGTTAAGTTAGTCAAAGTGACGCCAGAGAAAGTTGAGCCCGAGATCAAGAAGGGAGGTGTGTCACTTATCGTTATTGATTTAGCCACGGTTGACGTACAAAACGCTTATCAAATTCAGCGACACGTCGAGAAAGAATACGCCTCGAGAGTCGTATTCTTACATTATCCCAGACAGATCGATGCTCGTTTTCTTATCCATCCAACAGTCACAGCCGGTATTTTCTATTGTGATTCTTCATTAGAAGACGTTGGACAAGGCTTAGCCAATATTTTGCGCGGTAAGTCTGTTATCCCGGCTCAGTTAATCCATAACAGTAGCGATGACCAATCGAACCTGGAAGGAAGTGATAATCTTACCATTCGAGAAAGAGAAGTCCTCCAGGCATTGCTCAGTGGTAGCACTAATGTTGATATCGCTAGCCAGTTGTTTGTGAGTGAGAGCACCATTAAAACTCACCTCTATCGCGCGTTTAGAAAAATAGGTGTTTCTAGTCGCGGTCAAGCGATAGCGTGGGCACAGACTCACCTTCATGAGGTTCATCTGTGAAGCAAGTCGTTTGCTTTTTATTTTTGTTTAGTATGGTCTTTTTTATTTCGGCGGAGGAATTACATAAAGCAGAAGTCAAATCGAAGCAAGCTCTTGAATCTCAAAATATCAGTGATGCAAAGCCAAAGCGAGAGACTGATCTTGTTGATGGCTTGATCCTAAATAGGGCTATGACTCGGGTTGGCCACCGTTTTTACCGCGAGTTTGTCTCGGCATACAGAGACATTGGTGGGATTTCATCGCATTCAGGCTTGAGTATTGTCGAGCGAGCAACGGCTCGCAGCGGCAGTAAGGTCACCATTTTACACAATAGAAAACCAATATATATCACTGTGGTATCACCTGTGAGTCGTAATATCGATGATCAGGCTGCTGCAGCGGCTTCCAGGGTTAATCAAACTTTGAGGCAAAATAAGAAACAAGCAAGTTGGGCTCAATTCTTAGACCCAGATCTTGCTCCAGATGAATTTTAGACAGGGACCGCACATGAATAAGTTCAGATTACTGGGAAGTGGCATAGGATTTTGCCTGATGGGGTTTTCCGTCAGCGCAACTCAATTGATTTATACGCCTGTAAACCCAAACTTCGGTGGCAGTTATCTAAATGGTTCATACCTTTTAGCCAATGCCTCGTCTCAGAATGATCACAAGACCAGTTCTGGCTATACACCACCAACGGCACTCGAAAGAATGGCCAGCTCGTTAGAGTCTCGTTTGATGAGCCAGCTGTTCAACGATGCGGCTAATGGTGGAGAAGGTTATCTGAAAACAACGGATTTTGAGATTAATGTTGTCAATGAAGACGGCACATTACTGGTACATATCACAGATATAGTTACAGGTGAAACAACAGTGATTGAAGTCGGTGGATTAGTCGATACGGGCACGGGGGGCTAAGTATGAAGACGTTAATTCTCAGTGCTGTCTTGTTGCTTTTGACTGCTTGCTCGAGCACGACCGAATTCGAAGGTATAGAAGCATCGTCGAGCCTGATGCCAAAAAGCGATACCTATTATGATCTGATAGGTTTACCTCATCCACAGGGAAGTATGGTTGCCGCAGTTTATGATTTTCGCGATCAAACGGGGCAGTATAAGGCCATACCATCGAGTAACTTCTCGACGGCGGTCCCCCAGAGCGGCACAGCATTCCTTGCCCAGGCGCTGAATGATTCAAGCTGGTTTGTCCCCGTAGAGCGTGAAGGCTTACAGAACCTGCTAACAGAGAGAAAAATTGTCAGAGCAGGTCTTAAAGGCGAAGTGAATAAACTGCCTCAATTAAGTTCAGCACAAATTTTGATGGAAGGCGGTATTGTCGCCTATGACACCAATATTAAAACAGGTGGTGCCGGAGCAAGGTATCTGGGTATAGGAGTGAATACTAAGTTTAGGGTCGATACGGTAACGGTTAACTTAAGAGCCGTTGATATCCGAACCGGGCGCTTACTCAGCAGTGTCACGACGACTAAGTCAATACTGTCTAAAGAGGTTTCTGCTGGAGTATTCAAGTTTATCGATGCTCAAGACCTACTCGAATCTGAACTTGGTTACACCTCAAATGAGCCAGTGAGCCTCTGTGTGGCACAAGCAATTGAGAGTGCCGTGGTGCATATGATCGCCGATGGGATCTGGAAACGCGCCTGGAATTTAGCGGATATAGCGTCAGGGTTGAAGAATCCTGTGTTGCAAAAGTATTGGCTAGAAGCTCATTCAGAAGCAAGAGTGAGTGATCGCATAAAGCAGGGCTAAATGAACTAGATATTTAGACTAGGGAGTGATAAGCGATTATCACTCCCTTTTTATTTGGGAAACGAGGGAAGTGAGTGTGTTTACATGTTGAGTAGTCACATGTATACTCTGTTGTGTTTACTGTTCAGATGTGCCGAAAAATCTGAACCGCATATCCAAATATGAGGTCATTATGTTCAAGATTAATATATCAGTTGCAGTTATCGCATTCGCTTTTCTTGGACTTGCCTCCACAACCGCGCAAGCTGCAACTCTAGGTTGTGAGCGAGCTGGTGGTATTAAGTGTCAGAAACTAGGTCATAAACGTGTTGCAAGAGCGCCTATTGTGGTCGTTCCAAGGCATCACCATCATTACAATGCTTTTCGCTCTCCCATGCTGACAGCATTGGGTATTGCCATTGTATTGGACGCTGCAGGTAGGGCTGTAACTGATAAAGGCCAACAGGTTGTGGTGTTAGGTGAAGGGAATGAAGTTAAGAATGTCTATGAAAAAGATGGTGTTGTCTACCTGATTAAAGCCTAATAAAGCTAAAGTAAATGCCTGATACTCGATACCAGGCGCATTTTTGACCGATTATTTAGCTTTCAATCTTTCAGCATGCAAGAAAGCGAATCCTTGTTTCAGGAATGAAAACTCTTCAACATCGGGTAAGCTCTCTACACTGGCTAACATTTGAGAGAAGGCCGAATCTATCATCAGGCGATCTGACAGTTTCAAATAGTCGTAAACTACGGGTCTAATGACGACAGTGAAATCACCGGATAGCTCTTTATATCTTTGCGCTTCGATGGCGGTGGTGTTTTCAACTAACTCCCGCATACACAATGCCGCTAACAATGAGTTTTTATCACTAAAAGATTGGTACTGAGCGGCTCTCGAGTAGCCAGCTTTCTTATGTACATCGGACATGTTCAAGGCAATCATGCCTTTTTCTCTTATCAGCTCACCAGCGGCGTCGAGCAGAGCGGTCTCTTTATTTGTCAGCATTGAATATATTTCCTTAAAATTTCCATTATTAAAAAGGGTTTAGTTCCTTATGTCAACTCCCTTGTGTACGCAAGTGTATATTTTGTTGTGGGTTTGTGTTTTTGGATGATTTTGTAGTCGGTTGTTTTTACTCTTTACTCCCATATCCTCACAAGTTATAAATTTATGCGTATACTGTGGCAACCCTAAAGAAAAGAGGACAGTCAGATGGCTGAAGAAACCATTTTTAGCAAAATCATTCGACGTGAAATTCCCGCAGATATCCTATATCAAGACGATTTAGTCACGGCATTCAGAGACATCAATGCCAGAGCGCCGACCCACATATTGATCATCCCAAATCATTTGATCCCGACGACAAACGATGTAAAAGCATCGGATGAGAAGGCGTTAGGTCGTATGGTCACAGTCGCAGCGAAATTGGCTGAAGAGGCGGGGATTGCCGAAGATGGCTATCGCATCATAATGAATTGTAATAAGCACGGCGGTCAAGAGGTGTTTCACATACATATGCACTTACTGGGTGGTTGCTCTTTAGGTCCAATGTTAAGCATTAACAGCTAGTAGAGAGCGAATAGTCATGCAGGTCAATTCAGATTTTTTCCCATTGACGCAAATCGCAACTCGCTTTGTGGATCAACTGGCCCAATGTCGCCGTTTAAAATTAAAGGTGCACGAAGCCAGCGAGCATCACGTACTCATTGAGCTGCCATATAATAAGCAGCTGATTGGTTATCCGGATACCGGTGTTATTCACGGTGGAGTGATCACCACCTTGATGGATACCGCCTGTGGTAGTGCTGTGGTTTGCGCTATCTATGATAAATATCAATCACTGGAACTCTCGCCAACACTCGATCTTCGAGTGGATTACATGAAGCCTGCGGATCCCAATAAGCCAGTGTATGGCTTCGCCGAGTGCTATAAAATTTCATCCAGCGTCTCTTTCACTCGAGCCATAGCTTATCAAGACTCTATCGATGACCCGATAGCACATGCCGTTGGCTCTTTTATGCGGATAAGCCCGGAAATGATTGGCGATGAGTTTCGTCAGGCTCTCTTAGGTCAACAAGGTCAGACTTCAGAGTCCCTTGAAGTTAAAAACGGTGTGCTTGAGACAATAGCATCTAATCTTTTGGCTCCTGATATAAAAGAGTTAGACGTTAAAGAACTCGATGTTAAAAAAATAGTCAAGCAGGCGACAGCACTCAACGACTTCGGTCATCTTCTCGCTCACGTTCCCTATACTGATTTTATCGGTATGAATGTGGAGCGCTTCGGTGATGAGTTAGTGTTTAGATTGCCAGCAAAAGATGAGAATATCGGTAATCCTACACTGCCAGCTATCCATGGTGGCGTCATTGCCGGCTTTATGGAGATGTCTGCGATTGTGCAACTCATGGTGTTTATGCATACCTCAAGAGTGCCTAAGGTGGTGGATTTTTCCATTGACTACTTGAGAGCGGGATACCATAAAGATACCTTTGCAGAATGTAAGATCACCAGACAGGGGCGCCGGGTTGCGAATGTGAGTATTAACTGTTGGCAAACCAACAGAAAGAAACTTATCGCTACCGCCAGGGCTCACTTTTTGATCGACTAATTTTGACTGGTACTGACAAATATATTGTCAGTAGTGATAATTGGGGGTGGTTAACCTTAGCGCGAGTTTAGGTTAAGCTCCTCTTATAAACACTCACTTATAATAAGTAGATAATGATTAGCCCTTATCCATAGGGCTAAATTAATTTGGAGCGAATGAAATGAAAAAAATCGTTTTGGTCTTAGCATCGGCCCTTATTTTCACGGCTTGCGCTCAGCACACTGCGGGTGTGATGGGCAGCTCTACCGGTGAAGTCAGAGTAGATAACAGTAGTTTCGCTCGTGAAGTGGGAGTCGAGCAATTAAAGGCCCGTCAACAGGGCGATCTACTGCAAGGCTCTGGGGTGATCATGAGTAAGGTCTCCACAGATTTAAGACTGCAATACAAGTTTACCTGGTATGACATAAACGGTTTTACCTTGGAAGATGAAGCCAGCCCATGGAAATCATTGAAGTTGCATGGCATGCAGCGTATGCAAGTTATGGCGGTTGCGCCCAATGCAAATGCCGTTCGCTATGAGCTATATGTGAGAAAAGCTTTCTCTAATTAATCTTTTGTTGATTAAATGCGTATTGCAATGAAATTGAAAAACGTCAGCTAGGCTGACGTTTTTTGTGATCCAAGTGTGTGTAAATTCATCACTTGATGACATATCTTTGTCAAAACCTTGTTTTATTCATGTATAATCCCGCCTGCCAAGGGGTGAGACTGTTATTTCTTATATACCAGTTTCTGAGATGTCAGATGACAAACCCTTTGAACCTGATCCGGCTAATACCGGCGTAGGAATGGGCCAATAGGTTTGATGCTTTCGAGGTGTCTGTTAAGAACATCTGTAGTCGACCACAACATCCTTTCTCGCTTTTCCAGTTGCCGGATCTCAAAAATTATAATTTGGGGTCCTATGTTTACACTTAAATCTTTATGTTTCGATTCTACCGTCTTGAAGAGATTCTCTCCGGTAGCGCTCGCGGTATCGACCGCACTAATCAGCCCAAACGCTTTCGCTTCTGAACCAACTGAGACACCTTCCGATGAGATGGAAGTCATCGTGGTGACCTCTGATTTTCGCGGCTCGACACTGGATAAAATGCCGTCGAGTATTACGATTATCGATCAGCAGCAGATAGAAGACGAAGGCGCGCAGCATTTTGAAGATGTGCTTAACTCCATCGCGAACTTTAACTGGTCCGGCGGCAGCTCTCGTCCTAAATACTTCCAAATTCGTGGTGTCGGCGAGCAGGAGGAATACCAAGGTGCGCCGAATTCATCTGTTGGTTACATTATCGATGATATCGACATGTCAGGTCTGGGCATGATTTCCAGTATGTACGATCTGCAGCAGGTAGAAGTGCTGCGTGGTCCACAAGGAACGCGCTACGGCGCTAATGCCTTAGCGGGTTTGATATACCTTAAGAGTAATGACCCAACCGATGTGTTTGAGCATGGGGCTGAAGTGTCGGTGGGGGATGATAACCTGACGACTTTTAGCGGCTTTAGCTCTGGGCCTTTGACGGATTCCGGCAAATTACTTTACCGTGTCTCTTTGCAGCAACATCAACAGAACGGCTATCAAAACAACCTCTATCTGAACCGCGACGATACCAATGCCCGGGATGAGTTTACCGGCCGGGCGAAATTGCGTTGGTATGCCAGCGACGATTTGGAGATTGATTTTACCTTACTTCACGCCGATTATGATAATGGCTATGATGTGTGGACCTTAGATAACAATGGCGAAAATACCCTAACAGACGCGCCAGGCGTCGATAAGCAGCGCACCACAGGTAGCTCGCTTAAGTTTACCTATTCAGGTGCCGAGCAGTTCGAAATCGTTTCTTTAACATCATATGCTAACTCTCAGACTCACCATAATTATGATGGTGACTGGGCAAACCCTGATTACTGGGGCGGACTCGATTGTGGCGGCGAGCCTTGCCAATTCGATTATACCTGGGATAAAGAAGGGGAGCGAAATACCATTAGCCAAGAGTTTAGATTCAGCTCAACTGAAGCTGGACGTATCTTTTCTGGTAGCACAGATTGGTTACTGGGTGTTTATGGTATGCGCTTAACTGAAGACAACGACACAGTTGAAGACTATAACGGCTGGTTAGACACGCTTGCTGCCGAATATGAAGCGAATAATACTGCCGTATTTGGCCAGTTAGACTCAGATCTCGGTGCGGGTTACGCCTTGTCTTTTGGCCTTAGAGTCGAACGTCGAGACGGTGATTACAGCGACAGTGCTGGTGATGAGTTTAGCCCAGGTGAAACCATGTGGGGCGGACATATTGCCCTGAGTAAGGCGTTAAACAGCAGTCATGAAACCTATGCGCGCATAGCTCGTGGTTATAAGGCGGGTGGTTTCAACATGTCATTGCCAGCGGAGCTGTCAGACAAGAAAGAGTATGATACCGAAACCTTATATAATTATGAGATAGGGCTTAAATCACGCTGGCTCGATGGTGATGCCAGCACTAATTTCTCTCTATTCTACATGGATAGGCGCGACCAGCAGGTTTCAGCGTCTCAACAAAATCCAGAAGAGCCGCAAAAATTTATCCTGTATACCGAGAACGCAGGTAGCTCACACAACTATGGCGCCGAGCTAGAAGGGAATTGGTATGCGACAGATAATCTCAAGCTGTATGCGAGTCTTGGTTGGCTTGAGACAGCTTATGGTGATTATGCTTATCAGGACAAGTACGGTGGGACAGTGGATCTAACCGGTCGTGAGCTGGCCCATTCACCTAACTTCACTTACAGTGCAGGAGCGACCTATCGTACCGATTCAGGTTGGTTCGCGAACTTGACCACCAGTGGTAAGAGTGAGTTTTACTACTCAGACAGTAATGAGTCAAAATCACAGGCCTACACTATCTTCAATGCCCGTGTCGGATATGAGACTGATGTCTGGTCGGCTTATCTTTGGGGCAAGAACCTGTTTGATGAGCAATACGGCACTCGAGGCTTTTACTTTGGTAATGAGCCAGATCAAGACTGGGCAGACAAGCAATATATACGCTATGGTGATCCACGCCAGTTAGGATTGACTGTTAACGTCAAGTTCATGTAATTCACTCCCTACGGGATTAAATTGCGGCCGCTAGCGGCTGAAAGCATAGCTAGTGCAAGCAGACATGTGTTTTTTATTTAATTGTGGTGGCTCCTTCTGAAAAGAGTGCCACCTGAGGTCGAGAAATGAAATTAACCGCCGAGATAAGTTGTTACCCGCTGCAAGATAACTACCTGGATCCTATCCTATGGTTTATCGACCGTCTGGATAGCTATGAAAATATTGAACGTAAGACCAATGCCATGGCCACTCAGGTGTGTGGTGAGTATGGCGATGTGATGGCTATGCTGGCGACTGAGATGCAGGCTGCCCATGAAAAGTGGGGTAAGGCCGTGTTTGTATGTAAGTTTATTGGTGGTGAGTTGGATTTGTCACACACTCAATAAGTGTCTTGCGTCATATATATGATGTTTAGCCTATGCTCGCTTGACTTGTAAGAGTCTGGCGAGCATCTGTTTTACGTTAGCAAAGTATTATTTCGGAAAAAGTGATGATAGATTTTTGGTCCGCGCTCATGAGCACAATAGATGGTGCATTAATCCAGGCAACAGCATTAACGGCCTGGGAGGCCGTAGCCGTTGTGCTAGCCGCGGCCTACCTGATACTGGCCATGAAGGGCAATATCTGGTGTTGGTTTGCCGCGTTCGCCAGCACGGCAATCTACACGGCGCTCTTCTGGAAAGTGTCGCTATTGATGGAGTCTGTGCTCAATGTGTACTACATGGCGATGGCGTTCTATGGTTTTCGTCAGTGGTCAAAGGGAAAAGGAGATGATTCTGGCATTGAAGTCATTTCCTGGAGTCTGAGACGCCATATTCTGCTTATACTCACAACCGCTAGCATTTCAGTGGTCGTGGGCTATTTAATGGCTACCTATACCCAAGCTTCCTATGCCTACCTCGATGCCGCGACCACGTGTTTTGCTGTGATGACGACGTATTTAGTTGCAAAGAAGGTGCTAGAAAATTGGCTTTATTGGGTGGTGATCGATTTCGTCTCCATCTATCTTTATCTGCAAAAAGGGCTCATGCTAACGTCACTGTTATTTATCTTGTATGTGGGTATGGCCATAGGTGGTTATTTCTTATGGCGCACGGCGATGCGTGAACAGAAAATTGCATTGGCTCAATAGATCGAGAATATGACATATATAACATGAGATATAGCATGAGATATTGGATGTGATGAAGCAATCCTTACTATTAACGAGTTTGCCGCAGGATGTTAAGACTGGACTGCAAAGTGCAGGCTTAGTGCTGTCCTCTTCTGTTTCAGTTTCTGTGTTGGCTGAGGGGCTGAGTAATCAAAATTACTTGATTCGAGATCGACATATCAGTTGGGTATTGCGAGTGAACTCATCGGCGAGTAGTCAGATTTGTGATCGCGACGCCGAGGTGAGAAACTGGAAGATAGTGGCAGAAAGGGGGCTAGCACCAGATTTGTTTTTTGTCAGTGATGATAATAAATATTATCTCAGTGAATATATCGAGCAAGAGGAGGGGCACAGTTGGGGCAAGTTGATCACCGCAAAATCGGCGCACCCTCTTATCGATGAGTCGATACCATGGCCCGGCGCCGAGTCAGCGCTATTGCTACTATTGACTGAGTTAGCCGGGCTAGAATGTCCTGAAAACAGTCTCAGTGTATCCAGGCAGTGGTCCATTTATCAGGCTTCTATGTATGATATATGGAGCAAAATTTGTAATGAGCAAGCTCAGGGCAATGAGTGCCGCCAGCACACCGAGTGGCGGGAGAAACATCTTCAACTCCTGTCGCTTAGAGACGACATCAGCCAATGGTTAGATGAACTCGATGCCTGCGCATTGGGGGAACAATACAGCCATAGAGATCTTAACCCCCATAACTTATTGTTTAAAAATGGCCGACTTCAATGCATAGATTTTGAATATGCCTGCAGTTCACATCCGTTATTCGATCTGGCAGGCGTGCTATCTAGTCATGCCCTGTCAACGGCCCAACGGCATTTTTTAATCGACGCCTATCTGGATAATCATCCGAATTTGACCCTTGACGCCAAAGCAGCATTGCCAGCGGCAATCAATATCTATTGGGTGTTTTCCGCTTGTTGGTCCCTGCTGATGGCTGCAGACGCTGAAACTGAAATAGAGGTAGCTGAAGTCTTAGATTTACCCAGAGATTCAAGCTCTGAACATGGGACAAAATACCTGGATTGTTTCAGTCAGTTTTATTCGTTAATTTTACCCTAAGCGAGAAGGCACTGCCGTAGTAACCAGAGCATTAGCACTTTTTACTCTGAGATTGGTATAAAGATGAAAGATATTCCCTCTCAATATGGTCTATTCTGACAATAGTATTTGTAAGGAGTAAACATGTTAGTGGTTAATGCGTATCAGAAGTTTTTAAATGTGGTGAAACAGGTATCGGGTATTGCCCCCTTAGCCTTACGTTTGTACTTGGCACCTGTGTTGATGCAAGCGGGATATAATAAGTTATCTCATTTCAGTGACACTGTGGCCTGGTTTGGCAACCCTGATTGGGGGTTAGGTCTGCCTATGCCTGAAGTGATGGTGACTATGGCGGCGGGGACCGAGTTTGTTGGAGGTTTCCTGCTGATTATTGGTCTAGGAACTCGGTTAATCTCCATACCTCTACTCGCTACCATGTTAGTGGCGGCTTTTTCCGTGCATTGGAATAATGGCTGGTTAGCCATAGCCGATGGGGGTTCCTGGTTGGCAAATGATCAGGTACTGGCTGCGGGTGAGAAGCTCAGTGCCGCTAAGACTATTTTACAGGAGCATGGCAATTATGAATGGCTGACTAGCTCAGGTAATTTTGTCATCTTAAATAATGGTATCGAGTTCGCGATAACGTATTCAATCATGTTGCTCGCCTTGATTATGATAGGTGGAGGACGTTATACCAGTGTGGATTACTTCATCCGTAAGGGAGTGTCTAAACGCTATCCTGATAGTAGTTTATAGCTTGAATACAGCTCCATAAAGTGACATTTTCAGTTTGTTGATACTGTAAATCCCACCACATTGGTGGGATTTTTATTTGCGTCTTTGTTATTCTTCCCGGTAAACCAAAGTTACATAACTTGAATTATTCAAGCCCATTCACAGAAGGAAATACTCTTGGACGCGACTGAATTATTACTGACTCGCCAATCTTGCCCACGCCTTATAGCACCCGCTCCCGATGAATCTCAACTGAAAGTCATCTTAGATGCTGGTGTGCGAGTGCCCGATCATGGGGGATTATCACCTTGGGAATTCATTATCGCTCAGGGTGAAGGCCTGAATCGTCTGGGAGATATTTTCTTACAAGCGGCAATTGAGAATGGGGCGGATGAGGCGAAGCAGGCGAAGACTCAGTCTATGCCATTGAGGGCTCCCATGATCATAGTGGTGGTGGCTAAGCCTCAACCTCACGGGAAAGTCCCTGAGCTTGAGCAGTTGATCGCGGCCGGATGTTCGACTATGGCGATGCAGCAGGCTGCATTTTCCCTCGGGCTTGGTGGAATTTGGCGAACGGGTGATTTGGCGTTCGATAAACGAGTGCATCTAAGCTTAGGCTTATCTGATGGCGATCAAATTGTCGGATTTCTGTATCTGGGGACTCAAGCGGTAAAAGCGCCCTTGAAGCCGGGTAAGAGTGGCAGTGAGTTTGCCCGCTACCTCTAGTGATGCCAGTCTAAGCCATACTATTTTACGTTAGTAATAATACAGCCCATAACCTTAAGGTCATGGGCTGTATTATTTGAGTGCAAATAGCTTATCAAGCTTTAATCATTAATCAGGTATTCGAAATGGCCTGACCGACATCGAGTTGCTCAAACCAATCAAGAAATTGCCCCACCTGTTCTCCTTTGAAAATCCTGCCATGTTGAGGGCAGAGGAAATCGATATCGAGTTTACGTACCCGATTAATCCAATCATTCTTCGCGCTGTTTGATGGCATCCATCTCTGATGGAAAAATTTCATCTTTTTGACATGAGCGTCGAAGTCATCGACAAAAATATCGACATCATGATCTTCTAAGGCCGCGCCTATATCTCCTGACATCAGGACTCGAGCGGCGGGGTCATATACATGAAAGTTTCCCGAGGCATGCAAGTAGTGGGCTGGGATAAATTGCACTTCGACTTGATCGAGCAACAGTCTGCTGCCTTCATCTGGGATAGCCTCATAACTGATATTGTGCATGCCAAAATGACGAATAAACCCCTCCCAAAGCCATGGAGAGTAAAGTTTTGCCCCCGGTAGGGTCTGATCCCAGAGCCCGAGAGACGAGATAATATCCGGATCTTGATGGGAGGCAAACAGATGAGTCAGTTGCTCGAGGGGGATGTGTTTGACAATATTGGCTAGCATGGGAGCAAATAATTCAATTCCGCCGGGATCCATCAAGAGGGCTTTTTTTTCAGTCACTAGCATATATTGATTGGTATCTATGATTTTATCCGGCTTCTCTGGATCCCTTCCAAAGTAGATCCACTGATGAGTGGGGGTTTCAACGATAAGCTGACTCTTCATTTGTAAAAGCTCCCTGTCTTTAAAGCGACTGTTTGTTAATGGATATGTAAATTGGTCTTTAAAACCTCAGCATTAAACCTTAGTGTTAAATTAATAAGGGTTAACTGCTTACACATGTGAAAGTGAATGGTTTAAGCGGCTTTTTTAGAAGCTGAAGTATCAAACAGGGCGATGGCATTATCGACCCGTTGACGTATCAGGTTCGCGACACTATCGACCCTGTTGGCCACATCATTAAAGGTTGCCTGATTAGCCACATCCACCCTGCAGGCTTCGATTCTACAAATAGATGCAAGAATATTGGCGGTTCTCAGGTTTCTTTTCAGCTCATGGAGTTGCTGCTCCATCTGGTTAATCAAGGCTTGGAATGATTTCTGTAGTTTGTTGTAGTTACTCACTGTCTGAGCCACGGCGGAATCCATACTGGCTGAGTATTTAGCATCGATGGCTTTGAGTTTTGCTTTTTCGAAGTGTTTGAGCGCTGCAGCAGCTCTGGCAGTATCCGTTGCCATCTTACTCGCGCTATGGGCGAGAATGTTGATGTCGGTCGCCGCCTTCATGGTGTAACAGGCCAAGTCATCGATAAAGCCGGTTAATGCTTTAAATCCTAAGGCAGCATTACCGACTCGAGATGACGCTGCCTGAGCATTGCTCGCGGTAAGGTTAATCTGTTTACAGTGGGCTAAGGTGTGGTTTAGCTCAGCGGCGACAACGGCTGCAATCACATAATATTGACTGACTTGAGTGCGCTTCCTTGACATAGTGACGGGCTTCCTCTGCATGACTGAAACAAGTATAGTCGATATAAACTTTGTCAAAGGAGCTGGGATAAAATTGATTATTTTGGAAACAACTAGACTCATTCTCAGGCATGCCGTATTGACCGATGTTGAGTTTATCTTGGATTTGTTAAACACCCCTGGCTTTATCGCCAACATAGGCGATCGTGGTGTCAGAGATCTTTGTCATGCACAGACCTATCTTCTCGATGGGCCGATTTCCAGCTACCAACAACATGGCTTCGGCCTCTATGTGGTGGAATTAAAATCGAGCGGAGAGTCGATAGGGCTCAGCGGCTTAGTCAAACGTTCTGTGCTCGACTCTCCGGACCTAGGTTATGCGTTTCTGCCTGCGTTCTGGGGTAGAGGCTATGCGGTCGAATCGGCTCTGGCGGTAGTTCGCCACAGTAGAGATCTCTCTATTTCACGCCTCTTGGGTGTCGTGAGTCCGGGTAACACAGCCTCGATCTCAGTGTTAGAGAAGGTGGGTATGGCATTCGATTCGATTATGATGTGGGAAGAGGACAATTCAGAGGTCTTGCTTTATCAATTAACCTAGCCTAATGAATAGCTCTAATAAAGAGTCCTGATGAATAACCCTGAGTATGGTCCAAGTTATATAGTTCAATAATAATTTCATATTAAACGAGTCATTACGGTAATGATGAAGGAGAGTAGATTGGATAGTACAGAGCGAAGCGAGTGCTTATCGGGCGAATATATGGTGCTTGAACCTTTAACTCTCGAGCATGTTCCTGCTTTATCTCTGGCGGTGGCAGATGGGGAGCTCTGGCAACTCTGGTATACCTCGGTGCCACACCCAGATGAGATGAAATCTTATATTGAAACGGCTATCGCAGCCGAACAGCGAGGTGAAGCCCTGGCTTTTGCGGTGAGAGATAAGCGCTCGGGAGAGTTGATAGGCTCGACTCGGATCTGCTCATGGGATCAGGTGAATCGGCGACTCGAGATTGGCCATACCTGGTATGCTAAGCGAGCCCAGAAGACAGGGATCAACACCGAGGCTAAGCTATTGCTGCTCACTTATGCATTTGAAACCTTAGATGTCATGGCGGTGGAGTTTAGAACCCACTGGCATAATCAGGCTTCCAGAGAAGCGATTACTCGCCTCGGTGCTAAGCAAGATGGTGTGCTGAGAAATCATCAAATTTTGCAGGACGGCACAGTCAGAGATACTGTCATTTACTCGATTATTGACAGTGAGTGGTCGACGGTGAAACAACATTTGAAGCATAGATTGCAGCAAAATAAGATGCAGAATCCTTGATTAACTTATGTTGGAATTGATTAACTCTTGACTCGCTATGAACAAGAATAATGGCGTTAACTTATATAGCGCTTGATTAACTAAGGCTGTCTGAATATAGTCGAGGTCACGAGTTACGCCTTAGAGCCGTTTCATTTCAGGTGAAGCCGTATCACAAGAAAAGGGATCCCCAATGCCGAGTTCAGTTACTCGCTTAGTATCGATTAAGAATCGACGTATTAGTCAAATTAAACATAGTCTTATTTTCCCTATTTTATGTCTGGCACCGCTTTCTGTTTCTGCTGCTCCTAGCGAAGCTGAAATTATATTCAGCAATGAAGTGATCGAGTGTGCATCCTATTACCAGATAAGTTCCGATGCCATAGCAGCTATGAATGCGCCTCAGATGCAGGTAGTAGGTGAGCGATTGAAGAGTTCATCGGCCAAGGCCATCTCGATTGCAGAAGAGTATCAGGCTAAAGAAGATGTCGCCGATGTGTTATCGAACGTTCAGCAGAAGCAGTTGGCGTCACTGCCGGATAACAAGAGCTTACGAGGTTTGATGGGCAAGTATAAGGACAGCTGTAAAACTTTACTTGCAGAACCGCAGAAGCGCTTGGACTATTGGATCATGGCGACCATGTAATTTGGCTGTGCTAGAAATAGTCGTCATTTAAAAAAAGAGCCACAAGGCTCTTTTTTTGCAATAAAAATGTGCTCAGATCTGTCTATCTGAATAGTGTCACTCATTATTGACACAGATTAAACGTGAGGACGTCTATGAATTACTACTTTATCGCTGCTGCAATTCTTGGTTTCTTGACCTGTATCGGTCACTTTACCTATGGTGTGAGGCAGTACCTTAACCCTATGCTAGCAGCGTCTTTCGATCCCGTGGCTAAAGCTGTCATGCACTGTGTATTTCATTATGTGTCGGCATTTTTGGTGTTATCGACTCTGGTATTAGCCGTCTGCGGTTTAGATCTTGTGTCATATATGCAAGGCATTAGTCTAGTACTTTTCGTTGCACTTAACTTCGCACTTTTTTCGGTCTGGCAGATCTATTTCGCCTTCTTTAGTGAGATTAACTCTCCCTTCAAGCATCTTTTCCAATGGACTCTGTTTTCAAGTATCTCGGCCTTGAGCCTAATGGGGATCTATCTTACCTAAGCGCTCACCATCATTTTTGCTCTGCAATACTTGGATTAACACCAGGGCGACCGAGTGTTTATTATTTAGTCGAGCTACATAATCCAGCGAGTAAAACTTTCTCTAGATGTTGAGGGGGGTTGTTGCAAAAACAGATGATATTGGTAAATATACCCGTTTACTTCTTAGAGTCGTCACACCATGAGCAACCCTGAATTTAAATGGAAACACTTTGCTGCTGAGGTGATCCTTTGGTCTGTTCGTTGGTATGGCTCCCGATTGAAAGGTTACAGGCTCCTCGCTGATGTTGTCAGAGGAGTGAAATCTACAGATGGAATGAGAGAAATAGAAGATCTAGAACAGAGCGTCGCTTGAATCTCCATACACCAGATTTGACCATAGCTCCCATCAGCACAGCCTTGTAGTTCTTTCAAGGAAGAATCTGATAATAACGAAATAACCTAAAGTATTGATGGTGTTCTGACGTGGCTCTGGAGGGGCACTTCAGAGCCGAAATGCACATGGTGGTCATACTTGTGCTGCAGGAAAATGCTCTAGAAAATATCATTTGGAGAGTTATATTCGAGCTGAGTACATGGACCTTAAATCTTTAAAAGTACCTGATTAAACTGTTCGTATGCTCATCCAATCTCTGGATAGCCTTATCAGGCTACTCTGTCTACACACCTATTCAACATAGATTGAAGGTGTCCATTCGATCACGGTATCATCACTCAAAAGAGCAACAATAGAAGTCGATGGAATGCCCCGATTGTCCGCTAAACGTATATCGGTTTGAGAAAAGTTAGCAATGATGATACTTCCATCACTAAAGGTTGTTTGTTGCAATAAGCCCTGTTTATCAAGCCATTTAAAGTCTGTCATAGCTTTGTCCCATAGCATTTGATGGATGGGTAAAAAAGCTTGTTGATAGTGCTGCAACGCTTTAATTCGTGGTGAATCAACGTGTTTTGCTTCATCCCGGCTCAGATGTACCATAGCAGGCGTGTTATAGAGCTGAGACGTTAAGTCGCGTTCTACTTGTACATCAGATAACTTTAAGCTGTCACTGTGCCAATGGTAGCTATTGATCAGTTCATCATGAAATACCGTTTGATACAGTGGAACCTTGTATTGGGGGGAGAAAAACAGGGTCTTGTATGGCTGTTTCACCCGAGCAGATTTGAAGAAAAAATCTGGTTTATGTTTAGGATACCAAGCCCCCAGAAAATAAGGTGACTTGCGATTGATCTTCATGTCTTTGTCTGTCCAGCCAAAACCAACAGTTTCCATACCATGTGCAAAGGCAATGCCTTGTGTGGTGAGTGAGTTACCATCTTCAGAGCCTAATACAACGTCTTGATTCGATGCTATCCATTCCATGCGCTGGTTAAATGCATCAAGCATTTGTGTCTCGTTCATCCCACCATTTTGAGAGTAGTCTTCCCTTGTCATTGCAGTGGCATCAACATCCAAAAAGAGGCTATTGAAACGACCATAATGGATTATATCTTTGATGCGTTGCTCTACATAGCCTCGCTCACAGACGGGGTTTAAGTAATAACCATTGCCACGAAATCCTTTTGTCTTGTGCCCGTTAGCCTTTTCTATGGCACACTGCTCGCGCATAGCGTTGGGGAGTTGAGCCGTGAGCCAAGAATCGTTGATCCCTTTGGCAATGGCAGTGTTGTAAGAATCGTAGGTACCAATTAGGTATCCCGCTTGTTTGGCTTGATCTACTACTTGAGGCTGATAGAAGGCTGACGTCCACTTATTTAAGCCGATCCAAAGCTTGCTAAGTCCAGCAGCAATTAGGTTGTTGATCATGCCTTTCGACAATCCCTGTCCCCACAGCTCTGCGTCGATTAAATAGGTATTGGCGTTTGTAACTAGCCACGCCTTTCTTTTTTGCGCTGCTTCGAACTGCTGCTTTATACCATTATTATTTGGAGCTGTTTGCTCTACCGTAATAAGCCGTGTTAAAGACAAGTTTATACTCTCAACCAGCAAACGTTTGTGGCTTTTGCTCAACCAACGTGTCCCCTTTCTCAGTTTAAGGAGTCCTTTCTTTGCATCTTTAGTTAGCATTAACTCCGTTTGAGTAAAGTACCATTCGTTCAGCCCCCACCAGTCTTTAACATCTTCTATTGCAAGAACGTCATCACCAAATAAATACACATGACTTGCGCCAATTAAATGCTTGAGTTGAGGTTGCCTAGCGAGCTTTTCCGATAGCGGTGTCGCCAAGCCTTGTTGCTTACGCCACTGACGATACTGTTTGGCACCATCCAGTTGATCATTCCCTAAAGTGATCAAGACTGCAAATGGCTCATGATGATTGAGCATAGTGAATTGGTGCTCTGCCTGCATATCTAGTTTTTGATTGGAGATAGAAAAGTTGAGCTGATTATTGGTCGGATTAATTAGTTGGTAGCTGACATAGTGGTTTGTTTCTCCTGTTACTTCAACACTCCAAAATGGCATCTTAAGATTTTGGGTCGTATTCGAGTTTGAGAAATTGCTTGCCATATACTCCATCCAAGTTTTGTTGTTCGTTGGAATGCGCATCCCCTCACTAAATGGCATAAGCAAGGCGTTCGCTTGCCTGTCAGGCAAATCGAACCATTTCAACGTTAGTGGCATATTACGAGGTATTGGGGTTTTAGACATCTGGTCAAAAGTGATTTTCAGCTCTTTATTAAAAGTAGCATTCACCATTATGTTACTAGGCTCTAACAACCAAGAAGCTGACTTATCTGAAATTTGCATAACCTGAGAGGCGTGTTGGCGAGTACTCTCCACCAAAAGGGCGGATTCATTAATCTGTACATTGGTAGTTTGGGTATACCAATCAATTAGCAAAGAATTAGGATCAATAGCGATAGACTGTTCGCCATTTTGCAGAGTGATAAGATTTGGTAGTTTGCTTTGTGTTTCAGCACTGATAGCGGAAAAAGGCAGACCAATGCCAGCCAAGAGAAGTGTAATTGAAATCGATTTATTCATAATTATGAGGTATGTCCATTGTAAATGTGAGTTCATTACACATCAACTTTGGTTACCTTTTGTCACTCGTTTGTTTTTATTTTAATAGGAAAAGTGAACCTTTGAGCGTATTCAATTCTGACCTCACCTTGATATTCCGACTTAGACACCACCGCACTTAGCCATTTTGCATGGTTTGGAAAATATTCAGGCAAACGAGCATTTTTATAACCTTCAGTGCCTAAATTGGATGTGCTGAGCTGGATTAGTTGTGAATTGCCAAGCATAGTGAACTTGTCATCAAACCATTGCCAACGCATATTAGCAGCTTGGCAACTCGCGAGTGTTTTTGGCACTTGAATACTAATTGGTGAATCGGCATTGCTGTTATTTACTTCAATCCAAGACTGGTCATAGTTGAAAGATAAAATGATAGGGTAAATCGTGTTATCTATGGTTAATTGGTAGAAGCCTGGCGTTGGTGCATAGACAAAATCATCACTTTCTAATTCAACATAACCCTGCTTTGGCTCAGTGGTACTGCCAGATATCCACGCTTGTCCTTGTTGATCTCGCAAAGAAATAGCCGCACTCTTTTCGACTCCTCCAAGGGATACTTTAAGTTTGAAGCCTTGTTGCATTGAATTGGTCTTTTTCTGAATCGTTAGCCTGATATAACGCTGTTGATTAAATGACAAATCTCCCAATAACAACTTACCACATTGAGACTGGCTAATTAGTGTTTGCTTGGCATTCTCCCAGTGCTTTTCATCGATCGATTCTTGGCTTAAGGCCAATAGCATTTCTTGCCAAGCAAGTTGAGTCTTATCTATTACTAAAGCAGAATACATCCGTGAGAGCGGCGTTGGCATAAACCAATCATTAGCAACGACTTGTTGGCTAAAGGCGAGAGAGGCACTTACTAGCCAAAATATTGGTTTTATTGTTTTCATAACGAAGTCTTAATGAGTCGATAGCCAACGCCACGTAGCGTTTCGATATGCAGCACTGGTAGTTTTTGTCTCAGGTGGAGAATATGATTGTCGACTGTTCGAGTCGATGGAAATGCTTGAAAGCCCCATACTTTACTGAGTATCTCATCACGATGAAATACTCGCCCTTGATTTTGAACTAATAGCAACAGTAGCTGAAACTCTTTAGGTTTCAATGTCACCTGTTTACCATCGCTAATGACCACTCGTTTGGATAGATCGATTTGTAGATTCTGGTAGCAAAGTTTGCTTTCACCTAATGGACGTAGCTGAGCGTGAATACGCGCCAGCAGCTCTTGGTGTGAGAAAGGCTTAACCACATAGTCTTTTGCCCCTGCTCTCAAACCTTCGATGCGTTGGTCGATTTCGACTTTAGCTGTTAACACTATCACTGGAATCGCTTTCATCATTAGCCAATTAGGTAGCCAAATTAAGCTATCGCCTTCAGGTAGCTGCCTATCTAAAATGACTAAGTCTGCTTGCATCCAGTGCTTTTTGATTTTATTACAGTCACTGAGCCATTGGCAATCAAAACCCTCTTCGGTGAGATACTGACTAAACCCTTCACCTAGTAGTTGATCGTCTTCAATAAGAAGAATTCGTGTCATAGTGGTAACTCCAAAATATAGCGAGTTGGATTGTTATAGCGGATAAGTCGGCCTCTCATTTTCTTCATTAAGCGAGTAACAATCGTCAACCCCACCCCCATGTTGTCATGGTTAGTGTTGAGTCTTAATCGTTTCACCAGTAGATGGAACTGATTTGGAAAACGACCTTGATCCATGACTTCAATTCGTAGATTTTGATTGGTAGAAATGGTTATAGATACTTCACCTTTACCATGTTGCAGGGCATTTCTTAGTAAGTTATCCAGGCAGATTCCGAGCCAGTAATAGGGCAAAGTTAATTCTTGATCGTTGTCTAGTTCATAATTTAAATTGTATTTACCCAAACAATGATCGAGCCAATCCGAAAGATAAGCCGTTTGCTTTTGGAACTGAGCGTCTGGATCTGCACTTAAAAAACCTTTGCTGGTTTCTGCTAGCTGTGACAAACGCTGGTGATCAGCAAGTAAGCGCCCAAAACTACGTTGAGCGTGCTGATCGAGTTGATCAAAGTGTTTGCGAAATTGCTCAACTGTAAAGCCTAAACTAGTGATTGGCGTTCGTAGTTCATGAGTGAGCAATTGCAATATAAATCGACGCTCTTTCGCTTCTTCTCTATGGTTAACTAAGCCTATAACGAAGAGGCTTGCAGCAAGAAAAGACAGTATTGCAATGAGCAATTGAACACCATTATTACTTGGTGGCGGTGGTTGAATACATAAATTACTGTAGCTCATGGCACATACTTGTTCATCACTGCTTTTTAGCTGAATATCGATTGATAAAGGTCCCAATAGTTGGCGCCATGCTTGTCCCTTAATGCTCACTAATCCGTACTTACTGTTGAGCCAGAGTTTGTCATCTTGTGCAAGATAGGATCGATATCCTGATAGTAATAGGTCGTAACCTTTAGCAGGAAGGTTGTCGAGCAGCTCATGTAGAGGATGACTTGGGTTTGATAGTGTCAACTTGCGATCATGAGTTGCGATAAATTGGGCTTGTTTGTCGGACGCCAAAGTCGCCAAATAGTGATCTGCATAACTGCCACCTGCTGGGTGGAGCATCTCACCTTGGCTATACCAATCATCACTTAACGCCGTGTTGCTACAGATAGCTTTCTCAAATTCAATCGCTCGAACCAGATTTGGGCGTTGTTTGCTATCCAAATCAGTGAATTTCGTTGATAGCCTACAAGTTTGATGCAACTGCCATAGTGTTTGAATGTCATCCCAAGAATAGTGTTCGAAATTAGGGTATTGACTGTCACTTAACAGCAGTGACGCTGGGTAATTGTTAAGCTGTTCAAGAGTGATTCTGGTTTCATAAGGTAAATCGGAAGCTTGATGAAAAAATAGCTGAAAGCGAGTTTGCAAGTTCGGGGTATCAGCAGCTTGAGTAAGAACAGAAGAAGACAAGAATAAAATAGTAGATAGCAACCTAATAGTTCTAAGATAAAATAGGTTAAGAGTCATAAACTTGAGCATCACTATGCGTGTATATGTCGAGTCAGTATAGTAGCTTTAGCTACCCAATTGTCATCTGAATGTCACCTGTTATACATAAGGAAAAGGTGATTGCCGACACCGGTGCCGGTTAACACTGTGTCGCACTAGCCACTGCTTGCGCGCTGGAGGGGATCCCTAGTGAAATCCATATGGGTCAGGTCGATATAGAGAAAGAGCATCCTTATGTCACTAAGATGAAAATCTTAGGCTGTAAGCTGGTGTCTGTCACTAAGGTATTCCCCAAAGATTATTTCTACGTTATTGGCTCTGTTGTTGGCCCACATCCTTTCTCTAAGATGGTGCGTGATTTTCAAAGTATTATCGGCCATGAGGTCAGAGAGCTGTTCCAACAAAAATTCAAAAAATTCTCGAATCATCACTGCCTGTGTAGACGGTGATGATATCGACCTGTTCACTGCATTTTTGGATGATAGCGAGGTAAAAATCGTTGACGTCGAACCAGCCGGTAAAGGGCTAGATATCTCAGAGCACTCAGCTATCCTCACTTTAGGCTCGCTGGGCGCCCTCTATGGTTTTAAATGCTATCTGCTGCAAGATGAAGCGGGTGAATCATTACTGGTTTATTCCATCGCTCCAAGCTTAGATTAACCGGGAGTCGGACCCTTATTGAGCGTGCAGATATGATTCGGTAACCAATGAAGAGTGCTTAAATGCCTTTAATGACACAGTCACAGGTCGAGGGAATTATTCTGGCGCAGATCTGCCTATTCGCTACAAAGGCGATGGCTCAGCCCAAAGCGATTTTGATTATTTCTTAGCACCATCAGTGCTTTGTCCGGGCCTAGTTTCCTAAATCGAGTGACCTTTTTCAGTTCGCTGATCTCCCAATGTGGTAATCGGAAACATCAAGATGGGTAAAGCTAAGCGTAAAATGACCAATTGGTCTCAGTACAACAAGGCATTGGTCAATCGAGGTTTGGATTGATGAACAAGTCATTAGCTCTTGGTGTTGCTCTGAGCATCACGGTCGCCGTGGTCGTGGTTCAGTGGCACATGTAGTGATTGATTCAACGGGCCTCAAAGTTTACGGCGAAGGAGAATGGAAAACCCGTAAACACGGTAAAGAAAAATGCCGTACTTGGCACAAACTACATCTTGCTGTGGATGCGAATACTCATGAAGTCGTGGCAGCAGAAGTCTCACTGGTTAACGTTGCTGATTATGAAGTGTTACCCACATTACTCAAGCCATTAAGAAGACAGATTAAACAAGTTTCTGCTGATGGCGGATATGACGCCAAAGCGTGCCATAAGTTACTTCATAGAAAAGGTTACAAATCCACGATCCCGCCAAGAAGTAATGCAGGATATTGGGAGGACGGGCATCCTCGCAACGAAGCGGTAAAAGCGCTCAAGAGTAACCAATTAGCGCAATGGAAACAGGACAATGATTATCATCAAAGGTCACTATCTGAAACAGCGATGTATCGATATAAGCAGCTGACTAGCCTGAAACTTAGCCTGCGCGACTATAACGCTCAGGTAGGTGAAGCTTTAGCGGGTGTAAAAGCAATTAACAAAGTCATAGAACTAGGAATGCCAATTAGGAAACAAGTTGCCTAGTTAGCCCAAACCCTTGGAACCGCTGCGTCTATAGTAAGCATTTGATCAACAACGTTTTATCGCGCTGTCGATAAATATGGTGACATTATTTATTTTTTACTTAAGCGAGGCCCATGATGAGAAAGTGGCTAGGGCCTTTTTAGATAAAGCAACAAACAGTAGCGGTTTGCCAAATAAAGTTGTGATTGATACGAGCGGCGGCATTAGCTACTGTCAATGTTCGCCTTTGGTTATCTGGATATATGCTGTTAATGATCGAGGCATTATCGGTAAAATATCTTAATAAGATCGTCGAATAAAGCCATCGCAAAGTGAAGGGAAAAATGCATCAATGTCTAGGATGGAAATCTTAGGAAGGTGCGGAGTCGACACTGGCTGGTGTTGAGCTTTGGTCAATGATTAAGCTGGGACAAATGGACATCACTAAAACATGACTCCGTGGGAACAATTTTATTCATTAGCAGCATAGTTGCATATGAGGAAGTCCGTTCCCTAATTTATAGCGGTTAAATCTCAGTTTGCGACAGAACCGGGAGATTTATGTCTTGACCCAGCGGGAGCGTCCATATATGTCTTGGTTCTTGTTCTTTGTAAATGATTAACGTTACCAAATTCTGGTATAAAAGGCTGTGTAGAGTTCAGTCTATAAGGGGTGAAATATTACATTGATGTGACAAGTGTAGTTTATTTTTACATATGATTTAACGTAATTAGTAAGGTCGTGGCTAAAGTTATTCCGGTAGGGTTCTTTTCGCTATATGCAGACACTTTACTAAGAAGGTGTAACATTAAATTAATGTAGGAAATAAAATGAAAAGAGTATTGTCAGTTTTGGTATTAGCCACCGCACTTGGTGGCTGCAATAGTGATGACGTAAAAGAAGTTTTCAAAGAAATCGGAATTGGAGGTGGCCTCACTACAAATGCTTCAGTTTGTTTTAATGAAGGTTTGTATAAAAATGGAACGGAATATATTTTAACCAGGCGAGTTGGTGAGGGTTCCAACGTAAAAACAAACTTTGAAGTGATGCGGGATATATATAGAGGGGGTGACGCAATTCTGATTCGTAGTAAGAAAGAAACCTCCGCCGATGTAACAAACACTTATATAGGAATTGATATTAATGAAAAATCACATTTTGTTTTAGGGCGTATTACTCCAAGAAATAGAACAGATTATAAGCCGGCATTATTATCTGCATTTGATCTCAACAAAGGGGAATCTTATAGCCAGACAGTAACTAGGTTTGATAGTGATAGTGATAGTGATAGTGATAGTGATAGTGATAGCGTATATGATAGAACGATTACATTTAAAGGGTTTGAGACGGTTACAGTTCCTGCTGGTGAATTTAAAGCATGTAAGTTTGAATCTGACATTTTTGTCACAAAAAATAACGGCTTGAGAGAGAGGATAAGGCTGGAGACATGGTATGCCGTCGAATACGGTGTTCAATTAAAAGAAATTGAGAATGGAGTAATAACAACTCTTATCAACGCCTTTATTAACGGTGTTGAAATGTAAATGCTAAAATACGTTGATGATTTTTCAAAGCGATAAGGGTGTCACTATACGAGTCGAAAATACCGTCAACTGCTTTGGTGCTACCAAGTAAATAATCCATCTTCTTTAGAATGTGGATTATTTATTGATTTATATACAGCCAATGCTTGGTCTGATGAGAGTGAATTGAGCAGTGGTATGTGATTTTGGCATACCCTTTCATGGGCCAGTAAGCGCTTGCAAGAGCTAAAAAACTACTTCCTGCACACTCGTTTGTCGGGCACTGTATAATCGAAATTAAAATAATCATTGAACTTGATGAGTTCGATGGACTCTGTAATCTAGTACCAATTGGTATAAGAGAAACTAGTCGCGCACTGGCCCTAGTACAAAATAAAAACGATGACTGAATTCTAGGGACGGAATATGAGTGTAAGTGAGAGAGTATTATGATAAAAGTCAATGGATTAACGAAAGAGTATCAGATGGGCGAATCGTCAGTTTTTGCCCTCAGAGGGGTCGACTTTACCATTAAACAAAATGAGTTTGTGGCGATCATGGGGCCATCGGGTTCGGGTAAATCCACCTTGATGAACATCATCGGCTGTTTGGACAAGCCTAGCTCGGGGAGCTATCAACTCAATGAACAAGAGGTTGCCAGCCTGGATGATGATGCGCTATCCGCGGTGCGAAATAAGGACATAGGTTTCGTGTTTCAGAGTTTTCACTTGTTGCCTAGAATGAGTGCGCTGCAAAACGTGCTGTTACCTTTACGGTTTGCAACGCCCCCAATAACGATACCAGCTATGCCAATGAGCTCTTGATGCGAGTGGGCTTAGGTTCACGTCAAGATCATAGACCCAATCAGCTATCTGGTGGTCAAAGGCAAAGAGTCGCCATCGCGCGGGCTCTGGTGAACAAACCTGCTATTTTATTGGCCGATGAACCTACGGGAGCACTGGACAGTAAGACATCGGTGGAGATCATGGAGCTATTCACCGAGTTGCATAAGGCGGGTCAAACCATCATCTTAGTAACCCACGAAGAGGAAGTGGCAGCCTATGCCCAGCGGGTGATCCGCATGCGGGATGGTCATATCGTAGAAATAGAGGAGCGTGGTGTCTATGCGGCCTAATTCTCATCTATCTTCATTGCTATCAAAATTTGTTTTGATAGCTGCATTTTTTTTGCCGGTTAATTTGATTGCGGCAGAGGAAGCCAGTCTCAGCACTGCAACTCCTGGTGTATCAGGCTCAGGCGTTGCCAACCTAGGCGAACAGACCTTGTTATTGACCGGGCAGATCTCCTCGGTGCAGTCTCAATCCTTTATGGTGCCGAAGGCCGGTGATGCCTGGCGTTATCAAATTCAGTGGATGTTGCCCGAGGGCTCAGTTGCCGAACCGGGTCAGACTGTGGTGATCTTCGACAAGAGCCAAATTGCCAATCAGATCGAGCAACTTGAGGCGAGTCTGCTGCGGGTCACAGCCGAAGAGCAGAGCCTGAGTATCGATCTTACCGCCAGTGTGTTGCAGGCCAAATTTGATGTTAAACAGAAAAAATCTGAACTCGAGAAGAATCAGCTCGATGCCGATGTGCCAGCGGATTATATCGCTGCTAAAAAATACGCTGAACATCAATTTAACTTGATGCTGGCAGGCAGCGAGTTATCTAAAGTCGAGCAGGCGTTAAAAGAAGTATTGGATAAACAAGCCGCCAGTAAGGCGCAATTAGCCATAGACCGACGCCGTGCACAATTAGAGCTAGCGCAAGCATTAAACGGATTAGAGCAACTCGAACTAAAGGCCAAGATAAAAGGCCCTGTGCTCTATGGTAGCGATCCCTGGAGTAATAAGAAATTTGCCGTCGGTGATACCGTACAGATTGGCCGGCAGATAGCAAGAGTGCCAGCGATGGAAGAGCTAGAGGTTGTCGCTTGGGTCAATGAGGTCGATGTCGATAAATTAGCCGTGGGGACTCAAGTGACACTTAGACTGGATTCCCAGTCGGCGAAGCCATTTACTGGCAGTATTAAAGATATCGGTCGCCAGGCGCAGAAACAGCCAGCCTGGGGTCAGAGTAATTGGTTCAAGGTTGAGGTGAGTTTTGAGGCCGATGAAGACATTAAGATCGTTCCCGGCATGAGTGTTTTAGTCAGTACCGGAGCCGTATCATGAGCAAGACATTTCACATCTCAGACCTATCGCGTCTCTTGCGGCCTTCGAGCTTAGTTCTTTCGCTATCCTTGCTAACGGCCTGTACCGGGGCGCCGGTGACTTCCGTGGAGCTAGGGGTGTTAAGACAGAGTATCGAGGCTACCGGAGAGCTGGTATCCGCCGATACCGTATCTATGAAGCCGCCTTCGATCCGTAGGGTGTGGCAATACCAGGTTAAGCAGCTCGCACCGGAAGGCTCTCTGGTTCAAGAAGGGGACATGGTTGCTCAACTCGATACCTCCGAACTGACTCAACGGCTATCGGTCAAAACGGCCAAGTTGGAAGCGACTTTGCAGGATATCGAAACGTCGAAACTGCGAAATGCAAAAAAGTTGGAGCAGCTGAGGCTAGATCTCGCCGAGGCTAAGATGAGTTTCGACAAAGCGGAGCGTAAATTTAAGCTGTCTGATGAAACTGTCGCGGTTATCGATAAAATTAAGTATGAGAAGGATGCTGTCATCGCCAAGGACAAGGTTCAACTCACCAAGCAAAAAATAGAGCTTGAAAATCAGAGTGCCAAACAAAGAGAAGCCATGTTAGAGGGGGATCGACAAAAGTTTTCCTCCGAAGTCGCAGCGCTTAAAAAGGGAATTGAATCCCTGACGTTAATCGCTCCCCGTGAAGGCATGGTGGTATACGGTAATGATTCTCAAGGCAATAAGATTAAGGAAGGCCAGTCTGTTTTTATGGGGGATGCGGTACTCAGTATTCCGGATCTGAATCATATGCAGGTGAACATGACCATACCTGAGGTCGAAGCGAGTCGGGTCAAGTTAGGTCAGCAACTCAAAATAAGACTGGATGCTAATCCTGATAAAGTCTTTTACGGGAAAATTATTGAACTCGGGGCTGTGTTTCGTCATAAAAATCAGGATGTGCCCCTAGTAGTGTTCGATGCGGTGGCCAGCATAGATGAAGCGGATACCGACTTGATGAGACCCGGTATGACAGCAAAGATTGCCATCGATATCGCCAATGAGAAGCAGGAACTCCTGTTGTCACTGGATGCCGTTCATTACGAGTCCGGTCAAGCTTATGTACTATTACCTGACTTATTTGGCGAGTCTAAGCAAGCAGTTACCATAGGCACCATAGGCAAAGAGCTGGTATCAATAAAGACCGGACTTGATGTGGGTCAGGAGGTATTACTGCCATGATGTTTAGTTTAAGAAATAGCTTACTGGTTTTTAGCTTGGTATGGATTGCGGGCTGTAGTCAACAAGCCAGCGACGGTGTACTCACCATGGATGTGAGCCGAGCCGACTTTAAGGTCGACATTCCGGCCACCGGAGAACTAGAAGCCAGCCAGTCGACCTCTGTGATCGTGCCGACGGGATTACGTGGCCCACAGTCATTAGCCTGGATCTTGGATAACTTCAGCCGAGTCAAAGCGGGGGATGTCGTCGCCAGAATGGATCCCACCCGCGAAAATTATCGCCTCAAGATGGAGCAGTTCGATTTTGACAAGTTGACGTTCGATAGTCAGATGCAGACAGAGAAGGACAAGACGATCAGTCAGACACTCTCAACCGGTACCAGAGTGACTAGCGAAGAAAAAGAATTAGCCGAACGTTTCTTCAGTGAAGATGAGCGCGTTTATACCAAGATAGAGATTATCGATCAGATGCGTAATCAAGACTATCTTGTCGCTAAGATGCATTATTTCGATTGGGGGCTAGATCAACATGGTGATCAGGCCGCTGCCGAGCAGGAGTTGATAAAGCTCAGGCAGAAAGGTCACTCGGCCAAGATAAACCGTTATGAGAGTAACCTCAATCAGATGGAAATCATCGCCCCTCATGATGGCTTATTTGTCTATCAGGCTGGATGGGATGGCTCGTTTCCCGTGGTTGGTGACATGATGTGGTCAGGTTTTTCCATCGGCCTCTTGCCCGATACCTCTGTGATGCAGGCGAAACTGTTTGTGCAGGAATCTGAGGCGGCGGGTCTCGCCATAGGAAAGACGGCGACCGTTTATCTGGATGCTTATCCGGATAAGCCATTTACCGGTAAGGTGACCCAAGTCGATGCTTTGGCTAAACCTAAAGAGAAGGACAGTCCGGTAAACTATTTCCAATTTACCATCAGTCTGGATAAAACCTTAGTGGCGATCATGCAGCCGGGCAGGCAAGTAAAGGCCCAGGTGCATCTGCTTAATCTGCAAGATGTGCTGACTGTACCTAATCAAGCTCTGTTTCAGAAAGACGGCCAATATTGGGTTTACCTTAAGACCAGTGCAGGTTTCATTAAACAGCTAGTGACGCCTGGGCATCGTAGCCTGAATCGAACCGTGATCACCGATGGGCTGAACCAAGGCGATGTGATCGCACTTACCACGCCTCCAAAAAGGAGCCGAGTATGAGCTTAGTCAATGAGAGTAAGATTTATATCGAAGGGATTAAGCAAGCCTTCGATGAGATGCGCCACCACAAGTTGCGCACGGCTCTGACCCTGCTGGGGATGATATTTGGTGTCGGCGCCGTGATAGCCATGTTGAGTGTGGGAGAGGGAGCGGAGCGAGAAGCGCTGAAGATGATCGAGTCCATGGGGGTCCGAAACCTGGTGGTCAATGCCAGAACATCGGATGGCGAAGCGCTTAAATCGATTCGAGAGCACAGCATAGGTTTGAGCCTCAGAGATGTTGAGAGTGCCAAAGATACCTTACCCTTCGTGGAAAACTGGAGCGCCGAGAAGCAGGTCAAAACTTTCAGCTTATTTAGCCTCGAAGGCCGTAGTGATGCCCAAGTTAAAGGGGTGACGCCCAGTTATTTTGACTTGAGCGCCCTGAAAATGAGCGAGGGAGCCGCCTTCGATTCCAAAGATGAGGCCCATTATCGACAAGTTGCCGTATTGGGCCCGGAAGCTGCCAGAAGCCTGTTTCCACAGGGAAAGGCTATCGGCAGTGTGATCAAGATAAATCATCAGTGGTTCACTGTGGTCGGTGTGTTGACCGATGCCCAGAATGGTAAGTCAAAGATTCAGGGCGTCAAACTGGGTGGAGAGCGCAATGAGGTATTTATTCCTCTGGCCACGGCTCTAAAAAAGATGAATTTTAAGAGTCTGGAAGATGAGCTCGATGCCTTTAAGGTGTCACTTGCTGAAGGGGTCGAGCCTTCATTAGCGGCCAAGAGCTTGAGGCATCTGATCAGTCGTCGTCATGGCGGCGAGAAAGATTATGACATAGTGGTACCGGCGGACTTGCTGGCCCAACATCAGAAGACGCAACAGATATTCAATATCGTCATGGCTTGTGTGGCGGGGATCTCTTTGCTGGTGGGCGGCATAGGTATCATGAATATCATGTTGGCCACCATCATGGAGCGTACCGGAGAGATAGGCTTGCTCAGGGCATTAGGGGCTAGGCGTAAGGATATCGCCCGCCAGTTTCTTATCGAGAGTATCGTCATCTCGGCAACGGGCGGCGTCATAGGCATAGGTGTGGGCTTGTTGTTGGCGTTCGTGATCTCTTCCGCCGCAGGTTGGCCGGTGGCCTGGTCTCCCTTCGCCATCGTGTTAGCGCTGGGAGTGTGTATGACTATCGGTGTGGGTTTTGGCCTTTACCCAGCCAAGAAGGCGGCTAAATTGGATCCGATTGTCGCCCTGCAAAGAGATTAGCCTCAGCTGTTATGAGGCGATAAATCATAAGTGATGAGTCAATATACGGCCTGATATCGATATTCGATGCAGGCCGTTCTTATGTCTTACTTAACCAAATGCTTACATAGTATCAATACCCGATACACATAGGTGAATACGCTTTAAGCAGGTTTTTTAGCAGTGATTGAAAAAGCTTCAACAAGAGCGGTTAAGCCGTGCTTTATAAGGAAAAGGCTAGGTTTTCATGTATGCTGACGCTCCATTTTTCTGTCTGCGCTGCCAAGCTGCAGACCAAGAGCACCAGCTCGCCGACATAGAAGTCAGATATGTTTTACAACCAAGATATAGCCCTGCGTTTCCCGAAAGGTAAGTTTGCCATGTGGAGCGTCTACAGCTTCACTGGCGCTTCCATCTTAGCCTCCATCGTATTCTCCTTATTGCTGTTTCTGTCCATCGATGACGATCCAGTTATGCAGTTATTGTTTGGCGGCCTGGCGGTGATTTTTGAACTGGGTAAATTTTTTGCCTGGTATGAGGTGGGTGAGCGACATGCGAGACGTAACTATCCGGGCATGTTATCTGCGTTGGTTTTCTACATGGTGCTGGCCGCCATCTCTATCGGTGGCTCAGTGGGCGGTATTAACAGTGCCACCAATAAGGCACAGGAACATGTGAATGTGCAGCAGAGCAAGGTGAACGCTTACAACATGCAGATCCAGTCTATCGATGAACAGATCCAGCTCAATAACGTTGCCGCCGAGAAATACATTCAGATGGAGCGTATAGCCACAGGGGTGACCCGCATTCAGAAAGAGAATAATAAGCTGAGACAGGAGCAACAAGCCCTGGCGATGGAGCGAGATAACTTGCCTGTAGTCAGTCAGGGTTCTGTCATAGGCTTGATCGACAGTTTAGCCAGCTTCTTGAACATTCAGGCTAGCACGGCTCAACTCGGCCTGGTGGTCTTTCTCTCGGTACTGTTAGATTTCTTCGCCGCCTTCTTCGTCGGCCTCATCGGCGAGGAGAATCGTTTTCGCCATCAGTTCCACAACATGAAGCCACTGACCATAGAGGGATTTAGCCCGGCAGAGAGTAAATCACCCGAGTTACTGTCACATTTTGACGATGCTGACATTGTGAATGAAGCCGAGAAAACGCCCTATGAACAGGTGCTGCAGGCATTAAGTCTGAATCGGGTGAATTGCAGTAAACGGGCGGTGAGCAAGTACTTAAATTTCTCCAATGACGAGGTGGATGAGATTTTCAAGAGGCTGTTTGATGAGGGCATAGTCAGCAAGAAAGCCAATAACCATTTTCAGTGGCATGGAGTCGCCAAGGCTGAGATTGAGGCTGAACTCGCCTAGCAATGATATGTTCAATGAAAAACGGCAGGGCGCTAATGCGCACTGCCGTTTTTTTATCTATTGTTAAACTACTCGTTTATGGTGTCAGCTAGGCTGAGGCCTTTTACTCGTTGAGCTTCTTCATTTACACAGGCTCTTTACTCCGCTGAGGCTCTCTCGCCAACAGGGGCCTGGCCGCGCCGGCGAAGAAGATAAACAGCAAGACGAATAAGGGCAGCAGATACCAGTAGTTATCCTCTTCTTGCTCACTAGGTTTTTGCACCTGCTCCAGTTTCTGCCCGCTGACTTCTTGTTTAGCCTTGGACGGATTAGTCTGTGCTGGCGGCACCGCCATGGCTGGTGCCAGTGGCGCTAGGCCAAAGCCTGCGCCTTGTGTCTCGACAAATTCGGTAAACTTATCGTTGTCGGTGACGACATCGAAGCGATTAGCGAGACTGATATAGGTTTCCAGCATCTTCTTCAGCGTCGCCTCATCGGCCTTCCAGTAGTCCTTGCGATTGGCTTCCAGCATGCGCTCCAACATTTGCGCCAGAGCGTGGGCATTATTTTCCTCGAAGAAGGCCTGCATATCCAGCTGGTACTTGTCTTCGACGTAGACCTCGAATATCGACTGCCAATGATCGTCCCGCACCAGCTCAGGGGTCATCACCTCCCAACCCCAGAGGCTGTTGATACGATCCAGTATGGTGGTAGCGCCAGCATAACCTGACTCCTGCATGGCTTGGATCCAGCGAGGATGCAGGTAACGGCCGCGCATCTCGTTGTTGAGGAAGCTGGCCATGGTCTGGGTCTTGATTCTATCCTTACGGCGTAAGTTACTCACGTACATTTCAGGTGTTTTGCCGTCGAGTTTACGGATAGCCTGACCCATGCCGCCGAAATACTGGAAAGGGTCGTCATTGGTCAACAGGGCATAGAGGTTGGTCGAGCGGGAGAATATTACCGCGTCGGTACCGGATAACACCTTGCCATAGAGATCCACGTCCTCTATTTTTTCGCTCCAGCGGCTCTCATCCTTGCCGTAGGCATAGCCCATACGTTTAAGGTAACGCTCGCTCATGGCATCATCGGTTTCCCAGCTGCCTGAATCCAAGGTCTGATCCGCTAGTCCCGTGCCGTAGTTGCCCGAATCGTTAGAGAAGATTCGGATACTGGAGAGATAATCCGCTTCCTCGTGCGTCTTGCCCTGATCCTCAAGCTGTTGTTTCAGTGCTTGTGAGTGACGATAGGCGAAGTTATTGTCCTCCTTCATCTTGGCTATGGTGTCGATGGCGTCGGCCATCCATAACATGACATTGGGAAAAGCGTCACGATAGAGGCCTGTCGCCGATACCACCACATCGATCCGCGGGCGCTTGAGCTCACTCATGGGAATGACCTCTATACCTATGACATCATCTTGCTCATCCCATTTGGGCCTGATGCCGAGGGCATGGAGGATCTGCGTCTCTAATGCGCCATGATGACGCATGGTTTCAAGGGACCAGAGAGAGAAGGCCAGTTTCTGCGGGTATTTACCATGCTTTTCTCGGTAATCAGCCACTGTCTGCTCTAATAAGAACACGCCAGCCTCATAGGCTTCTTTCGATGGTAATTTAGCCGGATTGAAACCGATAAGATTGCGTCCGGTAGGCACAGATTCCGGGCTACGTATAGGATCGCCGCCATATGACACGGGAATATACTTGGCCGACATAGCGGCCAGCAGGTTTTCTGTTTCGGCAATCTTGGCAAAATTATCCCAATATTGTTGCGCCGTGGTGAGCCAGACGTTCAACTCATCGCTTAAGCCTTCGAGTTGTTGTCCCTGAATGTATGCCTGTAGCAGTTGAAAACCAGCTAAGGCTTCTAGATGAGTCACGTTTAGCCTGTCTTTTTGCTCATCAGCGGGCAGCGTCAGGCCGTGGTCTTTTTCGTAGGCTTTGGCCGCCTTGGTGAAATCATCGCCCAACATCTGCAGCATGGTGCTATACAAGTGCTGCTCTTTTGGTAGTAAGCCGAAGGTATGCACCCCAAGCGGCTGAGCCTGCTCGGCCATCTCAGTGAGCTGATCTTGGAGTCGGGTCAGGTTCTGGTCGAAGTCACGGTCAAATTCTTCCCTGTCCATGGCCATATCCTTTAACAGATTGAGCGCTTCGACTTTCTTGGTGATTCTGGCCTTGGTATTCTCTCTCGTTTGTCCTTCATCTAACAGACGATAATTCGATAGCAGATCGTTGAGTTTAGCGATATCGGCATACAGGCCAGCCTTGGCAAAACCAGGTGTCAGGTGGCTGATGGTGGTTGCCCGACCACGGCGTTTTGCCTGCATGGCCTCACCGACATTATCTATGATGTAAGGGTAAAATACTGGCACATTACCCACGGCCAGGTTGGGGGAGTCATCCACTGACAGGCCACGTTCCTTACCCAATAGCCACTCCTGTGAGCCATGAGTCCCTAAGTGGATGATGGCATCGGCATTGAATATCTGCTTGGCGTAGAGATAGATAGCCAGATATCCGTGGTTTATCGGCGTCTTCATGTCGTGATACAGGGAAGAGTGTTCACTTATGTCGTTGCTGCGCCCACCCTGTGGCAGTACGATTAGATTACCTAGGTTCATTCGCGGAATGATGAAGGCCAGTTCACCATTTTTAGTGGTAAGCATGGGGCTGTCTTTGGCCAGTCCCCAGCGGTCGTTGATGCCTTTTTGTACCGATTCAGATAAGTCTGCGAACCAAGCTTCATAATCGGCAAGGGGCAATAGGTCGGCCAGGTCTTCATCCAGTAAACCACTGGCGTCTTCGTTGCGATAGTAGGGACGCAGTAGCTTGCCTGCCGCCTCGATGATCTCCTTGGCAGGTTTTGGGTTGACGTTATAACCGTCTTGTCTCATCGCCTCGGCTATTACCTCGAGTGATGCGGGAACGTCAAGAAATGCGGCACCTATGTTCTTCTCTCCGGGAGGATAGTTCCAGATAAACGCGGCCACTCGCTTGTCTTTATTGGCCGTGATGGCGAGTTTGGCATGCTTGACGGCGCGCTGGATAAGCGCGTCCATCTGCGCCGGCATCACTTGTTTATTGCCCTTGTTATTGGCGGTTATGATGACAGGATCGATACTGCCGGTGTCTTCGGGCATAACCAGAAAAAATGGGGTTAAACCCGGTGATATACCCGATTGAGCCTGTGAAAACTGCTCGCTGTCACCGTCAACATAGTTGAGTGCATGTATCACCGGGATGCCTAACTTCTCAAATTCATCGCGGCGTTTCTTAACATAATGCAGTGAGCGATAGTTGATCATCAAGTTAGCGCGTACTTTCCCATTGTTATCTGTCAACAAGTCCGTGTATTTTAGCTTGGTCTCCTTATCGTCGTAGAAGAAGGCGAAGGCCCGTTGGCCTTCAGCTTCTATGCCGTTGATCATGGCATCGATGACCTCTTGCTGTTCATAATCGATAGCAGAGCGGTGAATGCCTATGGCGATAACGGCTTGTTGCTCTGTGGGGGCAAGCCAGGTGAAGAATGCCTGCTCCTCATCGGTTAACAAGTCAGGATATTGGGGATGATACAGGCCCGTCACAGGGGTGATGGCAGGTTTATCAGCCTTTATCTTGCTGATATTTAACACATCGCTGGCGATATAAATCATCAGGTTTTTGTAGTTTCTGCCACCGGCATGACGAAAGTAATCTGCTAGTCGCTGACTCTGTTCATCGGCAAGGTTCTGATTGAATGTCTCACCCTCGAGATCGCCCAGAGAGACAATTTTCAACTTGGGAAATTGTTTGGGTATGGCTTCGAACTTCTCGAACATATACTCAGACAACGCTGGATTGATGCCATCTAGCATCACCAGATCGGCGCTGCGCCATTGCTCGGCTATCTCTTCATCTGACTTGCCCTTGGTGACGAGTTGAATGAGTTCGAATGGCTGTTCTTTTGCCAGTTTGGTTAACAGTGCCTTCTTGGGCGCCGAATTATAATTCGACATCACCATGAGCACTCGTTTGGCACCGGTTTGGGTGTCTGCTGATGTGTCTGCCTGGGCAAGGCCGGGAAAACACATGAATATCAGGATTAATACGCGTAGAAACATGAAGTTATCGCTCGCTTTATAGCTTGTTATTTGTGACAGTTTGCTTATCTGAGGTGGAACTGGTGCCGTCTTCGGGGACATAGATCATCGAGCCGTCGGCCATCTTATAGGCGATGCCGGCACGGGCACCTTGACCGCTGCCAATATTGCCCGATGATTTGTACTGTTTGATCTCCTTACCTTCCTTGACGATGATCTCCATGTTGGGTTTGCCGGCGTTCTTCACCACAGTGACATTTTCTGCGGAAAATGTGTTCAACGGGTTCTGTGCGATGGCAATCAGCAAGGCGGCGATCAGCACCAGAAAAACATCGATCAGGTTGACGCTGGACAGGATAGGGTTGAGCTCTTCGTCTTCATCTAAGAAACGCACTTTCACGCTCCCCTTAGCTTGCGGATATTAATCAGCTCGGCGGCGAACCAACGTTTCTTTACCGATGCAGGCCAGAAGGTGAGGGTGGCGATGACCAGACCCCAGATCACCGAGGCGAAGGCGATGATAAGACTTTCGCTGATCCCTTGAATATTACCATCGGCAAGGGCCTTGAGTGCCGGTCCCATGGGAATCATGGTGGCGATGAGTCCCAGCATGGGTGCGACTCGAGTGACGACACGTAAATTTTCAAGCTTCTTAAGGGCGAAGATTTCTAGTTCATCTTCACAGGCATTTGGATTATTAACGAAATAGTTATGTATGGGATAACCCGAATACCATTTTCGCTCTTTAATCTGAATCGTCTGCCTATATCCCTGAGCATTCTTACGTCTGACATAGAACAAGCCTGCGAATCGTCCTATGGCATAGATGGCATAGATCAATAATAAGACGATACAAATAAGTACCGGTGTCATCAAATATTCAGACAGGTTAGCGAGTAGCCCTTCGAGTAAGGCGATGTTCATGATTTGTGGTTCCTGTAAAAAATCAGGAATAATATAGACATACAATATCAATGCAAACGCTTATCGATCTCATTCGCGTTAACGTGATCAACATCATATTAACGCATGTTTCTTTGTAATCTAAATGGTAATCATTATTATCTGGGTGTATGGTGCTGGCCTTTCGCAATTACAGCATGATGTTTATGAAATTATTACCCATTTCAATTACCGTTATTACCAGCATATACAGTGGCTTAGCATATACAAAGGTCGAACCTACAACAAATAGTGAACACAAAAAAGACAAGATGGAGGTGATCAAGGTTGTAGGCACCCGTCTGGAGAAACCTCTAACCGAAATATCGGGTAGTGCCGTGGTGATCACAGCAGCAGATATTGAAAATTTGGTGGCCACCGAACTGTCTGATCTGTTTAGAAATGAACCCGGCGTCTCAGTGACTGGCTCTGCGGGCACACCTCAGAACATCACCATTCGAGGGATAACAGGTAATCGCATCCTGATGATAAAAGACGGTGTGCGCATGGCCGATGGTTATGGTGCCAGTGACATTAATGACAGTGTCGGACGATTTAACTTCGATCTCGATGATGTTAAATCTATCGAGGTGGCCAAGGGACCCGCATCCTCATTCTTCGGCTCGGGAGCCTTAGGGGGGTGGTGAAAGTCGAGACTAAGGAAGCGGCCGATTACCTCTACCATAAAGATTATTATCTGGCATTAAAAGCCTTATACAGCGGCGTTAACGAGCAGAAAAAGTTATCTGTCACCGCAGCTACTAAAGCATTCGATATTCCAGTTATGTTACGTGCGAGTCAATGGCAGGGCCATGAGCAACAGAACTATGCCGGTACGCGATCCCCTGCCGATATCGATGGCACCAGTATCTCCTTCAATACTAATCTTGTCAGCAATCAGCACTGGCTATTGAGCGTCAATAGTGACTGGCAAAGTCAGACAAAATCGACACACGGGGCGCCGGGCTCCGTGCCTCAGCCTGATGGTGCTTGGGATGTGGAAAAGCGCAACAGAGATGAAGAGCAAAGCTCAATGGTGCAACAGATCAAGATGCAATACTCACCAGAGTCCTTCATCTTATTCGATAACCTATCGGGCCAAATTTTCTCTGGTGAGACTGAAAACGAAAATAAAGTTAACGATCTACTCACACGTACATTTCTTAACGTACAAGAGCGATACCGTAGATACGAGAGTAATGAAACGTTTAAAGAAAGCACCTATGGCTTCAGCGTCGATATGGACCTCTGGACTGAGTTAAATGGCATGGAACATAATTTCCTCTATGGCATAGAAGGGCAGAGCCTCAATCATTCTCGCACCAAGGAGCGTAATAAGATTGAGAACGGTAAACAAACCTACTGGTCAAATCAGCCTTTTGCCGATGCCAGCACAGATTCATTCAGTGTGTATATCTCAGATGATATTAGCCTGAGTGATAACTGGGGACTGCTACTCAGCAGCCGCTATGACAGAAATAGCCTGACACCAGAACAAACTGAAATATCAAACATTAAACTGGAAGACAATACTTCAGATAATGTCTCTTCCAGTATCTCGCTAAGCTATGATCCTGGTGAAGATATAAGTGGCTATCTTGCCTATTCACAGGGCTACCGCGCCGCCCCTTACGACAAGGTCTATGGCAGCATTCCTCACCTGTTTGCCTTCCCGCCGTTTGAGATCATCCCGAATTCTGATTTGCATGAAGAAACCAGCGAGAGTATCGAGCTGGGCATGCGCTGGCAGTGGCAAGATCTGGATATAGCGGCGAGTTATTACTATAGCCAATTCGATGGTTTCATCGATTGGATCGAGGTTGGACTCCGCATGAGTGATGGCGTATTCGAACGTCAATTTGTCAACATCGACAGTGCCAGTTCTTGGGGCGGCGAATTCAACCTAGATTATAACTTGACTGAAAATCTGGACGTCCAGTTTCAAATGGGCTGGGTTGATGGCAAAAACAATGACACCGATGAGAAGTTACGCACCTTGACCCCACTGGAGGGCTCAGTTTCCCTCAACTATCAATACGACAATTTACGTCTTTCGGGTTTGGTCAATGGAGCGACCGAGATGACCAATGTCACCACCTGTGTCGATTCTCGTACCGGCCCGCAGGATTGCCCGGCACCTGCTGGCTGGGTGATTGTCGATCTTGCGGCTCAATATGAAGTCTACGCTCACTTCAAGGTTAATCTGTCGATTAAAAATCTACTCGATAAAGAGTATGTGCGCTATCAGGATGTCGCTGGCACGTCAGGCTACCAGCCCACTCAGCCAGGCCGCACTTTTAGCGCCTCGGTCTCTTATAAATTTTAGGTGAAGTATGAAACATCATTTTAAATTAGCGGCTGTAGCCCTGCTCGTTAGCGGTGTCTGCGGTGCCAGTGAGTTACATTTTCTGGATCCCTTGAGTCCCACACAGATAGAAAATGCCGAGCAGGCCAATGATTATTTGGGCGATGAGTTTTCAAGGGAGCATCTTCTTGCCTATGAGCGCCGCGGTGTATTTGGTCATTACTACAGTTTCTATCCTCTGATAGATGGGCTACCGGTATTTTCCGTGGTGGATGCTTTAGCGGTGAACCGGGCTGGCATGCCGTTTCGCTACTATCAGGCGTCTGTTACTTCCTTGCTATCACTCACTTGGCCTGAGTCTGAAGTTGAACCCGAGTCTAGTGTCATTGCCCAGGCTATCGGCATCCAAGCGGATAATTTCGACATCCAAGGCTTGGCCAAAGGTTGGTGGTTGACTGAGGCATCGGGCATTGATCCCGTGTGGCAGGTGAAGGTCAAACAGTATAAACCTGAGGCGACATTCTCTTTCTATGTCGACTTAGATCATAAACAATTTTTGGGCAAGGAGCGCACGGTTGAAGCTTATCTGCCTGACTTTACTCCCGGTGATTTGCTCACTGGCAAGAGTCTCAAGGCGCTGGTATTCAGTCCCGACCCTAAGACTAAGCTGATGGATGAGAGTCTGGAGCAACAAGCTTTGACCGAGACCTTGCCAGACGCCGCCTATAGCCGAGTCGAACTGCAAGATCTTCAGGCTGTCGAGGCTGGCTTCATGCTGAGCGGTCCCTATGTCAAGGTGGTGGACCTGGCCGAACCTGTTAATCCATCTCCCTTGCTGACAGGCGACATTGAGTGGCGCCGTGATGATGATGAGTTTGTCCAGGTCATGGCTTATTATCATCTGGATAAGGCTCAACGTCATCTGCAGAGCCTTGGTTATGAAGGCACTAGCCAGATATTTTATTCGCCCATCGAGGTGGATGCTCGTGGTGGCACTAACGATCAGTCGGCATTTTCCTTCCTCGAGAATAGGATCTTGCTCGGTGTCGGCGGGGTACCCGACGGTGAAGATGCCGATGTGATCTGGCATGAGTTCGGCCATGGTTTGTTGCATTTCATCAATAATAGCGATAAGGGCGGTGACAGTGGCGCCATAGGCGAAGGCTTCTCCGATTTCTACGCCGGAGTGCACAGCTTCCGGGATCCTCAAGGCCAAATTTTTGAGCCTAATGTCATGTTTAACTGGGATGCTCGGTTCGGTAATCGTAAACCCAGAACTTTAGATGATCAATCGGCTAAATATAATCCTAATTATAACTATCCGGCTCACCAGTGGGTCAAAGATACCTTAGGCGATCAGCTCTGGTCGACCCCTCTGTTTCAGGGGATGCGCCGGGCGTTCGAAAGCCATGGCGATGAGGCTATCGATGATTTTGAACGCATCGTTATCGAAGCCATGTATGGCATGGGCGCCGGGGTTCGTATGGCTCAGCTCGCTCTATCGACACTTGACATGGCTGCGCGTATGCATCCTGCGAAAGATTATGCCGCCATTTTGCAACAGCAATTTGATAAGCATGGTTTGATCTTAGATCCCATCGAGTTAGTTATCTCCAGTGTGGTGAAGCAGCAGACAGGCTCAGTACCGCTAAATCTTTCCCTACAAAATCTTGCGGTGGCAAAACTTGAAGATATTAGCTTCAGTTTCTCTGACTTACCCGAGGGTGTAGAGGTGAGTGGTGATATGGCGCCAATGACTGAATTACTCGCTGGTGATACCAGGGCGATAGATGGACAGTTTACCTTAGCGCTTGGCAACAACTTAACTTGCGGTCAGAAGATCACATTGCCCGTCGATGTGCATTATACCAGTGATATCGCTGCGATAAACCACTCCCGCCTCGCACTTGGTGTGACCATCGGCGAGGGAGCTCATCAAACGGCCACAGGCACAGGCGGAGACTTGCTCGATGCCACAGCCAATGATGTCGGTTTGACCAAGGAGATGGGGGTAAACAACTTCTATCTTGACTTTAGTCAGCCAGGTTTAAAGGTTAATCAAGACCTTACACTGTCTCTTCACATCGAGCATGCTCAACTTGACCAGCTCAGCATCAAGCTTATCAGCCCTTCGGGTCTGCAGGTCGATATCTGGGACCGGGGTTATTACCCGCATACGAATTTCGATTACACCTTGCCAAATAGTGTGGCCGATATCGACTGGTTCGCAGTCATAGATGAAAGCCTGACGGGCGAGTGGCAGCTGCAGATCATAGATCACGACGCAGGTAACAAGGGCAAGCTGCTTTCGTGGGGCTTGAGCCAGGTGAGCGAATACACCTGCAGTCAGCCAGATGTTAATCCACAACCAGATAAGAAACCCGATGAAAAAACTAAAGATTCAGGTGGCAGCCTAGGCTGGACACTTTGGATGCTTTGTTTCGCTTTTATTACACGACAATATGGAAAAATGGAGAAGTAGGACCATGAAAATAAATCTAAGCCCGCTCTATCTCGCACTAGTTTGTGCCGGATTAACCGCCTGTGGCTCGAGCGATGACTCGACCACTACACCTACTATCGAACCAGCTAAGGTTTATAGCGTAAGCTTTGCTGCCGATGCCAGTATTGATGGTCAGATCTGCGCCGATGGTAATCAGAATTTCGTCTGTGATGTGGGTGAAACCCAAGCCGACATGACGGCCGGCGTAGCGACGCTGAGCAGCGAAGATGTTGCTGTACTCAATAATTACTACATATTGCAGAGCCAAGATGCCGGCAGTGATAAGCCCATGATGCGCTACCTTGCATCAGCGGCCATCGCCGATAAGAGTGAGGTGACACTCAATCCGGTTTCCAGCATGGTGTCAGGTCTTATGCTTAACGGCATGACACAAGAGAAGGCATTAGCTTCGATAGCTTCAAGCCTAAACAAGCAGTTTACGCTTGAGTTGCCCACTGATGCGAGCCTGTTACAGCATCATGATGCTTTGACTGATTTTAACCCTAAATTTGACATCATGTGGCAAGCGATAGGCGCTAAGGCGGCTCAATCGCCGGCTTTACTGGCCGCAATGAGCCAGCATTTGGCCTCTTGGGCTGGCATGACTGACGAGGACATGCTCGTTTTTGCTGAAGATATTATCGGTTACGCCAGTCAGCTAAATTCGGTTTATCCCATGACAGACACAGGGATCACCTTGTTTGCCGATGGCACTTCATTCGCTTCAGATAGCCGAGATGAGCAGTTTGCCGGACAGGATGCCGACTATGGCCTGGATAAAACCAACAATGATAACAGTGACGGCGCTGCCGGTTTCAGTTATCAGAAACTCGATGCTAAGGGCGAGGCGTTGGCCGCCGATGCTCAGCTGTGGAGTTGTGTTAAAGATCTAAATACAGGGCTTATTTGGGAGAATAAAACTGCCGATGGCACAGGTGTTCAAGATAAAGACCGTCTCTTGGTCTATATCAAGGATGAGCGGGTTATCACCCAAGGTGAGATTGATGAGGCGAGTTGTGATGATGCCAGCGGTATCTGCACCACATCTCAATACCAGACTCATCTAAATGAGCTGGAAGATAAACAAGGTTTGTGCGGCGTTAAAGATTGGCAACTACCCAGCTTCGATCAGCTATACAGCCTGGTCAACTTCGCGTCTACCGATTCAGGTAGCGATGATGTGCAGATGGCAGTCGATATCAAGTTTTTCCCTAATTCGGCGGATAATGATTACTGGAGCAGTACGCCTTCGGTAGAAAATTATGCCTCGATGGATCAGTCCGCCTATATGTGGACCTTAGGTTTTAACCGCTGGTATATGGGAGCTACAACGTCTTACTCATACTGTGTTAGCCAAGATGATTGTGATTATCCATCAGCCTTGCCAGTCCGTCTTGTCGGTGTTAAATAAGAGAATTAGGGAACTATAATGAAAAAATTACTATTAGCGGCGGCGATAACCCTGAGCTTTTCAGCGACGGCAGTAGAGCAAGCCTGTGAAATGAGTTTCGACGCGACCACACCGACCGCAAGATTTATCGATAACAATGACGGTACGGTGACAGATCAAGCCACTAAACTGATTTGGATGCGTTGCTCAGTAGGCCAAACCTGGAACAATGAGACTAAATATTGTGACGGCATGCCTGTGACTGTCTTCTGGCAAGGAGCGCTGCAAGCGGCCGACAACGCCAGAACTAATGAGGCAAATAAGCTATATCACTTCGCTGGCCAGGATAACTGGCGTGTGCCTAACATCAAAGAGCTGGTTTCTATACGTGAGCAGCGCTGCGTGCATCCTGCGATGAACAGTGTGATCTTCCCTAATGTTGATGCGATTGCTCAGGCTGAGGGCGGTTATTCCTACCTTTGGTCATCCACTCCGGTCATTGCCGATGAAGGGATCATGAATTTGGATGTGACCGCCGGCGCAGTGGTGGCCAGTGCCTCTGTCGTGGATTATGCCCGCGGTGTGCTCTTGGTTACCGACTCGGAGTAAGGAGTTAACCAGGGAGCTAGATTAATGAAAATGATAATTGAGTTGTCAGTAAGATATCCAATAATTATTTTCATGGCATGATGTGAGTGAGTCTCATACTTTTATCCTAAACAAGAGAAGGCTCCCCTTGACAGCTTAAGGTCAAGGGGAGCCTTACTTGGTCTGTATTTAAAGCTTTTCGAGGTGTAATTTTAACTATTTACGTATGATGTCATACAGTGCCGGATAAAACTTCATCCCTTCGATACGCTTCTGTGTTAACTCTTTTCTCATTTTCGATGTTGCTGCCTTGAAGGTTTCGATGTTTTCCCATTCGGCAATATTGATTAAATGAAACCTTGCATTGGGCTGTATAGATTGGTGTAGCTCGGTGGAGACATAGCCGGGTTGTTGTTGCAGAAAGTCTCTTGCAGCTTCCCAGTACACGATTGCTTCGGCTTCTTGTCCCTTTGGTACTTCAAAAGGGTTGATGAGTATGACATTTTGCGCCATGGCTGTGGTGGGGAGTATGAGCATCAGGATACTGATTAGTAAGTGTTTCATGATATTTCCTTATTTTATTGATTGGACTAGATTAATTGAGCTGTGTGGGTAGGTTTGGGTGTTTACCACCAAGAACGATATTTTCTATGGCAGTTACTACATGTAGAGTTTGCTTTTTTTAATGCAAGCTTTGCTGCATGAGTATCTTTTTGTAAAACCGCATTGTTGAGTGCGCGAAAGTGGCTATCCATTAGTGCTAATTCATTTTTAAATTTAGCGGGGGTGTTCCAAATTTTTTGCTTTGCCCTGCTGTTTTCATGGCTCCCTTGTGGAAATAAGTTGCTTAATGAGGAGGATGCTGCAAGCAGGGTGTCGGTATTAGCTTGCAGTACCGGCCAGGGAATATCGTCACTCTTAAGATTTATTTTTATTTGCTCATTGAGATCCTCTATTTGAGTAAATGATGTTTTACGCTCTTCTATTTCATGCTCAAATTTTCCCACTTCAGCAATAGCATTTGGCGAAAGCGTTGCACAGATAATGATGATGCTAAGACTGTATTTCATGTTAATGGCTCCTCTATATGTTGAAACTGCTGTATTGAATCCAGACAAGTATTTTCATGCCTGTGGTATGGACAACAATTTACACGACAATCATTGCGTGCGCAACTGTTGTCGTGTAAATTATTGTCATTGATTTGTATTAAGGAATGTGAAATGAAAGTTTGGGATCTACCTACACGTCTATATCACTGGCTTCAAGTTGCCCTGATTATTGGATTGTTTGTAACAGGTTATCAAGGTGTTGGAGTTCATATTTCCTTAGGGTTAGGTTTAGTTACTCTACTAATTTGGCGAGTTTCCTGGGGAGTGATAGGCAGTGACACCAGTCGGTTTTCTTATTTTGTCCAGTCTCCCAAGACCGTATTAAGATATTTTAGCGAGCAGAATCAAGAAAAACCTGGCCATAATCCGGCCGGTGGATGGATGGTAATACTCATGCTGGCTATTTTATTATTCCAGTGCTTAACCGGTTTAGTGATTGCGGGTTTGGTAGAAAAAATACCGTTTTCTGATATTTGGCTGACCGATAGAGTCGTCGAGAGTCTAATCGGATTTCATACATCCTTAGCGGTATTGTTACTTGTGGTAATAGGCCTACATTTGATGGCTATTCTCGTTTACAAATTACGCTCGAAGCCACTGCTTTGGGCTATGGTGATTGGCGTACAAATCCGAGCGGAGCAGGTCGTATTAAGCTTTGAATCAAATAAACGCGCATGTGTAGTGTTAATTGCTTCGGTATTAGTTACCATTGCAATAGTTGCACTGTCATAATATGTTCGTGAGAAAATAATGAGTATAAAGTTTGAGCGTAAAGCCAGCTTTGGATGGTTAACAAATGTTATTGCCAATAAGGCTGCAAGAAAGTTTGAAGAGCAGCTAAAAAAGCAGGGATTAACTCTGGCCCTTTGGCCAGTTTTAATGTGTTTGTTCGAGGAGGAGGGGATAACACAGAGTGAGATCGCCAGAAAATCTATGATAGAAAATTCAACCACTACCAGAACACTGGATAAACTGGTGAAATTGTCTCTGGTTGAACGCAGAAACGATCCAAATAGTCGTCGAAGTTTTCGGATTTATTTAACTGAGAAAGGCCGAGCGTTAGAGAGCCAGTTATTACCTATCCCTATCGCGGTGAATAAAGAGTTATTAGCGCCACTAAAGGCGAGTGAACAGAAAGAACTGATACGCCTATTACAGAAGTTGGTCAACTAGCCATCTCTGCACATATCGGGCTAAGATAAATATAAGGGTTATTGTTGAGTGAATGACTCATCAATAACCCTTTTTATTTTAATCGCTCATCAGGATTCAGATAAATCAGCCTCTATGATGTTGTCGGCGTAGCTTTGATAGGCGCCTTGAAAGTCCCTGGCCATGGCATCGGGGAAGAGATGAAAGTCTCCAGCTTTTAGGGAGGTCACTATTCCTTCGGCCACCACACTGGTGGGCTCGGCTATTTCTGTCATGCCACCTTGCGCCGCCATATCGGTATTGATAGGGCCGGGGTGGACACTCAATACTGTAATTCCTTTCGGTGCCAGATTCTCTTTTAAGCCTTGGGTAATCGAGTATGCAGCCGCTTTCGAGGCTGAATAGGTGGTGAGCGCGCCAAAGTTTTTAATGGAAGCTACCGAGTTGAGTTGCACCAAAGCACCTGGTCCATTCTTCTCGAGTACCGGGGTAAATGCCTGAGCTATGCGCAGCAGGCCGAAAGCGTTTATGTTGAGTTCTTCGGTTAATGATGCTTCTGCATGTTCATCTAGCGGTCCGGCAATTTTCAACACACCAGCGTTATTCACAACCACTTGTATATCTGTAGCCAGTTTCGCAGCAGCCACGATAGATTCAGGTTTAGACACATCGATCAGCAGAGGTGAAACCTTAACCCCATACTGTTTCACTAGCTCGTTAGTCGAATCGAGATCGCGCACCGCCAGATAGACTTTCTTCGCGCCGTGAGCCAGAAATGACTCAACGATAGATTTGCCTATGCCACGGTTCGCACCAGTAACCAGTGCCACTTTATTCGCTATATCAAAACTCATCTTTATCTTCCTTTTCATGGTTTTTAAATTGGGTTTCATTGTGTACCGATCGGTACGGTTGAAATTATACTTACCGATCGGTACAATATTGTCAAGAACCAAGGTGATTTTTATTTATATAAGTGAGCAGAGGCAGATATGGCTTCCGGTAGAAAACGTAACTTCGATATCGATGCTGCCTTAGAGCAGGCGACCTTAGTATTTTGGCAGAAAGGCTTCGTAGGGGCGTCCATGACAGATCTGACTCTAAGCATGGGGATTAACAAGCCTAGTCTGTACTCGGCGTTCGGCAATAAGGAGGAGCTGTTTGTTACTGCGACAGAGCATTATCTAGCTAAATATGCCACGCCCCATATTGAAAAGTTGCAACAGCAAGATCTCAGTATCAAGCAGCGTCTGTTAAATTACCTCTTGTCTGTGGTAGAGATGCATTGTGATATCTCCCTGCCAAAGGGTTGTTTTGTTTCTCTGTGCGCCGCGGAATCTGCCAGTCACGATATGCCCCAGAGTGCCATGGATGCCATATTAAAGATCCAAGGCTCTCATCAAGTTTTCCTGATCGAATTTTTCAATAAAGAAAAATCTCAAGGCAATCTGGATCTGGGCTTCGATGTTGAGGCCAACGTCAATTACATCATGACCTTTATTCATGGCTCAGCCGTACTAGCCCGCTCGGGAAAAACACTGGATGACCTCACTCAGGCCGTCCATGTCGCCGTGAAGGTGTGGTGATTTGACTGTGATACATGCAGGTATATAAGGCCAAGCTTGTTAGTTTATATTCAGGCTGCTTTAGCGACGAACAATTATTCAAGGAGAGAGTATGAAAATCATAGGAATGATAGGCGGCATGAGCTGGGAGTCTACGGCCAGTTATTATCAGGCATTAAACCAGGGCATAAAGCGTGAACTCGGTGGATTACATTCGGCAAAAATCGCCCTCTATAGCGTCGATTTTGCCGAGATTGAACGCCTGCAACATAAAGGCGAGTGGGATAAAACCGCCGAGATACTGGCCGAAGCTGCGCGCTCTGTTGAAGCCGCGGGGGCAGATTTTTTCATGATCTGTACCAACACCATGCACAAGGTGGCTGAAAAAGTGGAGCAAGCTGTTGAGATCCCCTTGCTGCATATCGCCGATGCTACTGCCCATAAGCTTATTGCGGATGGGATCAAAACAGTTGGGCTATTGGGCACAAAATTTACCATGGAGCAGAACTTTTATAAGGGACGTCTGACCGATAAGTATGGTATCGAGGTATTAACGCCAGAGCCTCAAGATAGAGAGATTGTTCATCGGGTTATCTATGAGGAGCTATGCCTTGGCAAGGTGAATCCACAATCTCGCCTGTCCTACCTGAAGATCATCGAGAGTCTTTATGTTCAAGGAGCACAGGCGGTGATTTTAGGTTGTACCGAGATTGCATTATTAGTTGGCCAAGAAGATACTCAAGTTCCCTTGTATGATACGACGGCTATACACTCAGAAGCTGCGGTTAAAAAAGCACTCTGTTCAGCATCAGCATCCAAGTGAATCATGCAGTCTTTCCGGCATGCTTGTTGGCCGAAATCTGACCGCCCCGTCCTAACGTACAGCTCGGAAGTTAAATGAACTGAATATTAATTAACGCTTGATCGATATGGGCATCTGCATCGCTTGCAGCTAATAAATACAGCTTCTCTTTGATTAATAACATATTTTCAAAGATATTATTGAGTTCATGGTGATCAAGTTTATCTTTCGGTAAGGATAAACCCAAGCAAAGTGTGCCTTCATCTAATCCAATCCAGCTGCTGCCTAATAAGTCTCGCTTCATGTTCATGCTTAACCAATAATTAATATCATTGGCATTGAGCGAAATATTAAGGTGAGTATACAAAGTAAAGGTATCTGACATCTTTGAACATTCCAGGACCCATAAACACTCTTGATTATCAATGATTTCAATAGCATCTGACTCGGTGGGTATATTAACTCCCCATAATTGAGCAAGCTCTGTTAACACCGTTTCAAATTTCAACTAGACACCTCATCGGATTCAGTTTTACCTGTGATTATTAGATAACTATCGGTGTTACATGTTAGGCAACATTCGGTTTAGGCCAATCATTTGATCGTAAAAAAGCATCCAGTTGTTTCTTGGCTGGTGATGCAATACTAAAGGGGCCAAATTGGTAACTTTGGCTGGCTGTTTGTAATGACTCGATTTGCTTAGCTACAAGGTATTTAAACCAAGGCTTGGTTGAAAAATCTTCCAGTTTCATCTCCACAGAAGATGTCGATATTTTCTCTTTCAGCTCTTTGAGCCGATGAATGGCCATGGTCTCAAAAGTAAGACGGTCAGATTCGCTTTGGAAACCTTTTGGATGGAAAAAGTTAATAAGTCGGCTTCTCCAGTTTTGTTTGGGTTTTAACAGCAGAGTTTCTAGATTGTTTAGTTTGTCCATGACCTTATCAAGATCAATATCTAACGGGTTAATGCCTAAGATTTTACTATTGGCTACCTCTGCTTTATTTGGCAGCTTTTCAACATGAAACCCAATATTTTGGTTTAGTTGTGATAAATGACGATCAAATTCTGCAATTTTCTCTTTGATCGCACGGTTACTGGCAATAATGTCATCAAAGTCAGCAAGGCTGTATATTTTATCGCTGTCAAAGAGTGCGCTATGGGCTAGGTGTGTATTTGGTGTTGTTTGTGTAAACGTAGCGCCTCGACCTCTAAACTCAGGCTGTCGTTGTAATTCGTTATCCTTGTCTATGGCATCAAGCTTATTCGCAGCCTCAAGCAAAGATTGTTGCAGCCCCCTAGCTTGAGAATCAGCGGTGGGTAACTCTTTAACATAAGAGGAGTAAACCTCGGACAGAGTGTCTAATTGCTGCAGCAGAGAAGGAAGTTTACGCTGCTTTTCAGTGGCTAATTTTTCCTTTTCGATCGGATCTAGTTTTATTACTTTTGGGGGCTCTGTCGTTGTAGGGGATGATAATTTATGCTTCAGAGTCACTTTTAATGTTATCGGGATAAGTTGTGATAGTGCTCCGAGTTTTGCACTTGTATTGATATCAAGAAGTTGACCAAGAGTGGTATTCTTACCAAGTGCCTTCTTAATCAGTTTTCCTAACGATCCATTAGGCGCATGGTTCTGTGCTAGTTGATTGAATATAATGGCAAATTCAGCAACAGTCTTTGGTAGGGCAGGGAGTTGATAGCGACCTTCTACACATGTCATCGATAGATCATTGGCATAACTTTGTGCATATTTACCATGCTCAGTGCTGGAGCTAGCATAGGTATTAAACAGAGACTCAAACTCTTGCTTTACTGTGGCATGCTGGTGTTGATAATAGTTTTGCAATGCTGTTGTGCTAGTCTCTGTATCTTGGGCGGTGTGCTTTTTCGCCTCACTTCGACGTGGTATAAACTCTGATTTAAAATCAGTGACGTCGTGTTGTGGTGCCGATTTTTGGGTTGCTTTTGCGCGATTAAAATGCATGTCTTTACAGGTGGGGAGCGTTAAAGCAGAGCCTATAGATGCTAATTTTGCCGATGCAGCCTTTGCGCTTTTGATTAGCCCTTTTTTTGAGACGATATCTCTATTTCCGCTTGAAGATATTTCTATCGTTTTATGAGAACTTGGAGTTACTGAGATAGTAGGCATAATCGACTCCTTGGAGTATGCATTTGATGTCGAGGACCAATGGTAACGCTGATATCCAGTAGAAACCTTCCAGTATTAGTCTGTTTTTTTTATACTTGTGTCGCAAAGTGTTATGGATGGCTAGATAGCGATTAATTAAGACCCAAAGTAACCTATTTCAAAAGTATTTTATTCAAGCATAACCAAACGGAAGTTTGGTTTTTTTGATGTCTTATTTTCAAGGGCATGAGTCGAAATCAACTCATGACAGAATATTTGAGTATTGTTTGGCGTAACAAGTGGGCGGATTGATACAACAATGAATTTATCAGGCAATCTGACTCTAGTAGGTACAGGCCATCTAACAGAGAATAATTTTGGATGTCTTGGTTATATTAGTGGGTTTTGCAAGAAACGCGACAGCTGACGGAGTCGGCTTGCTTGGCCTTGTTATGTTGGCTGATAACTAGGTAAAAATATCATCAAGGTAACGCTAACCACCATCACATTCACGATATATAAACCAAAAATTAGAGTAAACACTTTTGCTTTGGTTATGTCTAAATAGTACTTGATGATGAAGAAGGTTATACAAACGGCTATGATAATGGCTAATTCATTCAAATACTGCGCACCTATAGCAGCCACTACAGAAACTCCAACCATAAGGGTACTTAAAATTGAGCTTCTTTGGCCTAATGCTTGATTTACACCTAACTTGGGCAAATAAAAGTATAGGCAAGCTGTAGTAGCTAAAAAGCAGGTAACTGTGCAAACGACATATAGAGCTACCATTGGCTCCCTCCTAAAACATAACGCCTACCAGCAGGGGCGCAGTTTACTGCGTCCTTCTGGCTGGTTTTGTTATGTGTTTTTTGTGATTTCACTTTCCCAGCCCTCTTCTACGTTTGCCAGTATTTCGCAGTCACAATAACCACCCTGGTCTTGGAGCCACGGTAGTATTTTTTCTGAGCTCAGATTGATACTAGCTAAGAAATCAGTAGTGATTTTCGGTGTATGGTCGCAGCCTTCTTCTAGCTTTACATCGAGGTAATCGAAAAGCTTTCCTAGGTTGGATAATGAAATAGGCATATCATCAATGGCCTTTCTCGTATCTTCAGCCACGATTGCTTCAACTAGAGCTGCACGTCGCTTCTTCTCTTCCTTAGATGTCACGATACCTCCGACACATAACGCCTTGCCATAAAGGGCGCTCGGTTAGCGTGTCCAAGCCCACAGTCTTTTCGTGGGCTGCCTTTAATGCAATTGTTACTTGCTACCCCATTTCGGTGTTTATTTGATCAAGGATTAGCAAGTTAAAAATTAATGCAGGAAGAGTGCTTTGGAGAGTTTCAGGTATTTACCAAGAAACCAATTTGAACAACTTCCATGCTGTTTGTGGCTGGTGTATTCACAGCCGACTGAATGCCTGTAGATTACAGGAAACTCATTAATATTGCTAAAGGCTTACTAGCTCAAAACACTTAAGCCATTTAACGCCCTGCTAATAAGTGAACCGAGTGCTGGCGGGCGATTTGCTCAGCAAATGGCATAACAGCCTTGGTGAATCTGGATTTAGCAGCTTGTTATAAAGTACGTACAGGGTAGTTTGCTATAACCTCGTCCAAATCAGAGATAATAGACCGAAGGTATGTTTGGTCAAAACCAGTTGAGAAAGTAAGCTCGTTACCAATACCTACAGTGTCCATGCAATTACCCTCTAATTCAATCCTGCCTTTTCCATCTCCAGTTAACTTAAATTCAAGCTGCCCTTCGATACTATCGAATGTGGCTGTACCTTTTAGGCATGTATAGAGCTTTTGTACTTCTTCTGAGAATTTTACAAAATCATAGGTTTGGAAACTGGCTGAAAATGTACCACTAAAGTTTCCAAATGAAACACTAATAGAGCAAAGAAGCCAGTTATCATCAAAAGGCTCGCCGCAGGGAGAGTGAAGGTACTGTTCTACTTTGATCTCTATTTGTTCATTTTGCGAACAACCAATGGATAAACTCATACCTTCCTTGTGCTTTATAACGCCCCAAGCAGGGGCAATTTTAAGCTGGCTAAAATTAGGTGCGTAGCGACGGGAAGCCAGCTTAAAATTGTCCCATTGCCTTGGCTTGTTATGTTGCTAGTTTGACGATAAGTAGATAGCCCATGCACCAAGCTCAAAAATACTAGCGGTAATGGTTAAAACTGCAGAAATTTTAGCTAAAATTAACCAAACTTTTTTCCCTTGATACAAACTTGCTGACTTCCAGACTGCAACACTGATCAAAATAAAATATACCGACTTTAAACAATCACCGATAATTATTGATTCAAATGTTGCCAATTTAGAAACACACAAACCTATTATTGCACCAACTAAAATGAAGCCAGCCCAAAAAACATCAACTAATCGAAATCCACCAGAAAATAGTTTTTTTAAAAAGTTTTGTTTCTCTTCTATTGCTACATCATTCATCCTGAATTTTCCTTTTGCAACATAACGCCTGCATAACACGTTTGCTACGATATAGGCTTAGCTGAATTTTACTGCCTAATCACTGAAACTAAAGGCAAACTGACAACGCCGAGTGTAGCAAATCGTATTGATGCATTTGTTATATCGTGTACTTAATTTTGAACTGGTACTGAAAAAAGAGTATCAATATACGCGTTAACTGGCTCAGGTAATAAGTCTTGAGGATGATCGCCACCCAATGTTGCAAGTCCGCTTGAACCATCAATAATCGCCGAGCTTAGTTCAACATTATTTTTAATATCCCAAGTTACAATTTTCACTTCAACTTTATCAGCTTTAGCCGACCATTCCGTTGCACGATCTTCCCAATGCATAATTGTTGGGTAAAACAAATAATCTGAACCATTACTTTCAGCAAGCTTAATCGATTCTTTAAATGATCCAGCTTCGTTAGCAACAGTGATATCGTTCATTTTAGTGAGTAAGCCAGACTTAATAACATTACTTAATAATACGCCTGAACCTTTATAGTCTTTCTCGCCATAACGTCCATCCTCTGATAATGCGACATAAACAGATGAACTTGCTGATATTTTATTAACTACTTCGGTATTAGAAACATTTAAATTATGAGAGTCAGCGCAGCCCGCTAGAGTAGCAATAAAACCTAGAACCAATAATTTTTTCACAATAGTGTCCTTATAAGAATTAGGGCTAAATATTACCACACAATACAGTTACCCAAAAAACGATATAACGCCGCGCACAACCGCCGGAGGTAACTGGCGCCTTTTGTGCGGTTCCATGCACAAAAGGTGACAGTTGCCGGAGGTCGGCTTGCTGCGCCTTGTTATGAGTGTTAGTTAGCATCCCACACCCAATATTTTTTACCATTTAAAATGAACAAATATACGGATAAATCACCACCTTCTTGGTAGTTATTTAACACTTTCTCCGGTAATGCATCCCAAATCCATTCAATATCTTTTTTCTTCTGATCATTCTCGATGAATGAATCTAGAAACTCTTCTTTATTTTTAAAGTCTTGTGTTGAGGCAATACATTCAAAAACAGGAAATTCACCATCAATTATTGGCCAAGTTGTATCTTGCCATGTCGGTAGGGACGGTGTTTTATAAGTAATTGTTTTCGCTGCTTCAGAGCCATCATCGAAATTTAAATTTGGCTCAATCTCAAGTTCAATTAACTTTCCAGATTTAAGACAACCGCTACAAATACAATCGATGTCTTCTACACCTGCATACCCTCCAGTATCAAACCAAACACCACGTTCTCCGCAAAGAGAGCAAGGCATCGGGCTATCAATTAGAAAAGCAAACTTCTCTGGAAATTTAAAGTACTCGAATTTCATATACGCTTACTCATAACGCCAAGCTAAGGGGGAAATTAGGGCAAAGGCCTGCTTTAATTTGTCCCGCTTGAGCGCCTTGTTAAATGATGTTTTCAAGACTTTTCTCCAGATAGTAACGCTGATGCTTGCCTGAGTAGCCTTCAAGTGAACCTGCAATGGAATAACCTAATTTTTGGTAAAATTCTAGAGCTTGAAAGCTAAAGGTATCTAAGGTTGACCCTGTACAGCCTCTTTTTATTGCTTCTGTTTCGGCTGCGGACACAAGTTTAGAGCCTAGCCCACTTTTCCTTTCTGATTCGCTTACCCACAAGTACTCGACATGAAGCCAGTTCCAGTATGTTTTGCCTGTTAACCCTGCGATTATATTGGCTTCTGAGTCACGAAAGTATACAGATAATGGTTTAACATCTTTTTCAACAAACTGTAGGTTGTACTCTCGCGTTTTATTTATGACGAGATCATCATCAGCTTCGAGTGGAAAGTCTGTAATTTCAGGATTCATAGTTTTATTCATTTAACGCCAAGCTAAGCGGCGTGCAGAGCACGTCCAAAGCTTGAGCGCCTTGTTAAATTTTGGGGCTAGCGACATCACAATACCTCAGCCATTTTTAAGGTTCTTAACGTATTTAGAGGCAGAGCCATCCCAGAGACACTTTTTACACTTACCATTTTCGAATTCATGAATGCAATTTTCGTAATCATATAGGTAATGCGAGCACTCTGGACACAAAGACATCATTTCAGATGAGCTTGCTTTGTAATTACTCCCGCACTCATCGCAGGCTTTAATTTCGATTTCTGTATTCATTATAAATTTAACGCCCTGTTAAGGGGAAAATTGTAGTTGGCTAAAATGTGAAGCGGAGCGAAACCAGCCAACTGTAATTTGTCCCGCTTGAACAGCTTGTTATATGTACTATTGCATTAAAATGTCGGATAGGAATTTAATACTATTAATTTCGACTTTATCTTCAGATGATTGCAAAGCCAATTGAACATGAGCAAGACCAGTAGAAAATGTAACTGGTACTTGATAAATAGCATAAGTAACGCTTGGACTATCAATTGGGGAAAGAGTTTTCCAATTTTGAAGCTCTGCTTTTCCAATTGACTGAAACTCACCTAGTTTAGAAAACTGATTAAGATATAAAGTCCATTGCTCTGGTGTTGCTCCGTTAAAACCATCCTCAGACATTAACTCTTGATAAGAAGATTGCTCCCATGAGGTTAATTTCGGAATTGCTTTAGCAATATAGGGTTCGAATACTACTTCTTTATCTATTGTATTGATTGATGTCACAACCCCGATTCCAATAAAAAATATAACAACACTTAAAAAACCGAAACCTAGATATTTGAAGAACTTTTTCACCATAACTCCTTGTACATATAACGCCCTGCTAATAAGTGAACCATGTGCTGGCGGGCGATTTGCTCAGCAAATGGCATGACAGCCTTGGTGAATCTTAATTTAGCAGCTTGTTAGCTGCACTTCGGCTTTGCAAAGTACTTTTGATATATTCCATAACCACCTTGCCAGAACGACAATGCCGATAAACAGAAGAAAAAAATAACCAAGCCAATAAATGTTAAAGGGTTAGATTCCGCTGTAAGGAATCCATATTTTGACGGGATGTATAGTGTGCCTGTCAGAGCGGCGACTACTGCTACAACAAAAATAATTGTTGACCCTATCAATTTCCACCAAATTGTAAGTGTGGTTTCGTTTTCCTTAATGAATAACATAAATCCTCATTAGACTGCTAACGCTTTAGCTAAAAGGCGTGCGTCTAGCACGTCCAGTGGAGGCCGTTTTTTTGGCCGGAACGCATTTAAGCGTATTGTTATAGGGCCGCTTCATTAAACACAATAATATTAGTTTTAGAAACTGTCTCATTAGTATTTGATAAATGCTCATGTTCAAAGCCATCAGAATCTTCATCTATTTGATCTGCAATACTGTTAAGAAATTTAGCGATTTCTCTAAGATCATCTGCATTTGAAACTAGCGTAACTTCAGAAAGTGAAGAAGGTTTGTCTACACCAGCTGCTACTTGTTCATTCGTATATCCGTATATTTCCATTAGCCTATCAATTTCCTAATCAGCCCTATAACGCCTTTATAACGGGCAGCCTGTGGCGAAGCCACGCATTAGGCTGTCCAGCCACGAAGTGGCGTTCGTTGATAAACTTGTTAACTGTTGCCGTTGGCACATTGCTAGCTATTGCCACCTTTTAACTGGATTAATAACTCACCTAAATCTCTTTGAGTACAGCCGTCTTTCCAGTGCTCATCATCTGCTAAATGTATGATTGTGAATATACTGGACCAAAACACTTTTTCAGTCTCGCTTGGTTCTTTGGGCGATGCATCAGATAAACTCCAAGCATGAGACTTTATTGCATCATGATCTATTTTTCCAGACAAATAGGATTCAAGCTTCTCAGCTAGCTCCAATTTATTTACTTGTGATACTTCCATGCTCATAGACAGTTAACGCCTCAAACACCGGCTTGGTGAAGTTGGCGGTTTTTTTGGAACAAAAAAGGTGACAGCTTTGCCAAGTCCGCGTGCTTTGACTTGTTAACTGTTGCCAAGCCGAACCTCATACTCATTTGCATTAAACTTCCACTCATACCAAGGCTCCCTTTCAACATACCCGCCGAAGCTGAATTGATTACCCTCATGCATTATGTGCTCTAGGCTCTCTACTGGAATTTTTCCAGAATATGTGATTGATACGCCGACACCAACATATTTTAAGGCTTCTTCATTTGTCACGCCGAAAAACGATATTTCATAGCTATCCAAAGTTCCTGGGAATTTCGAATGTGCAGGATGGCTAGGTAACAAAAGCCCTTTTCTAAAAGAAACTATGACGACATCATCTTTGCGAGCAACATCAACAATCTCTGCTCCATCAAAATCTATTTCTTCGATATATTCTCTAAATTTCATAAGACAGTTAACGCCTAGCACAGCCGCGAGCGAAGCGAGTCGGGGCCAATTTATTGGCCGAACTGCTGCTTCTTGTTATGCGATGCAGGCTGTTTGTTTTAATTTTGTTGTTTGACTGTGAGGCTGGGGCATAAAGGCCGAGGCTAACAATCCTTGTTTTTACTTTACCGTTTAAGTTATTAACTTAAGCGATAGCCACTATCTAGGCGGCGATAGATTAACACATCTTTCTATTCTAAAACTAAAGCCCAAGAGCAGATTACCAAAACGTCTAAAAGGTTAAATATCTCTTAGTACGCATAACATTTTAATATACGGCAAGCGTGTTTCGCCAATGCCTCTTGGGAAAGTGTGCGTTATTAACTGTCAAAATATCCCAATGCAAACATGCTTTTATCTTAATCCATGGCAAATAGTATCCAATACACTTTCGGATAAAACTTAGTTGCACACTTTGCTTTCCGGTTATCTAGGCTGTTCAAGTTTGAACACTTTCATCTTACTGAATTTACACAACTTCTTTTCATATCACAATGGCAAAGCGTGAATAGACTCTTAAAATCTATCTTGATTTTTTTTAAAACTTGATAATACTGTATAAGTGTACAGTGTTTTGTGGGTGCAACAAATGAAAACTTCAAGTCCATTTTTAGAGTCGGTTCGACAAGAGCTCCGTTTGCGAGGGTATAGTCTAAGAACGGAGAAAGCCTATCTGTATTGGATTAAACGTTACATACTATTTCATAAAAAAGCTCATCCAGAGACACTCTCTTCCGGTGATGTTAAGAGCTTTCTGAGCGGGTTAGCAAACAATCAAAATGTGGCTGTTAATACTCAAAAGGTAGCTCTAAATTCATTGGCCTTTCTATACCAACAGTACCTTAGAATTGAACTGGGGGATTTAGGTTTTAGCTTAGCGACAAAGCAACGGACTTTACCTACAGTCTTATCACCTAAAGAGGTGTCTCAGATACTGTCAAATATGGATGGAACTGCAAAATTGGTCGTAGAGATGCTCTACGGTAGCGGTATGAGGGTCAACGAGTGTTTAAGGTTAAGACTGCAAGATATCAATATAGATAATCTATCGTTAACAATCCGGGATGGGAAAGGAAATAAGGACAGGCAGACATTATTGAGCCAATTATGTTGTAGCAAACTATCTGCTTATATTGATAAATCCATTAAATTACAGAAAAAAGACAACAAAAATGGCTTTGGCCCATCGCTACCTTATTCTTTAGGGAAAAAGTACCCCAATGCTTTTCGTCAATCTGCTTGGATGTTTGTGTTTCCATCAACCCATATCTGTGAACACCCAGTGACAAAAATCCCTTGCAGACATCACCGTCATGACAGTAGCATAAGAAAATCACTTCAAAACGCAGTGAAAATGACCCACATAATGAAAAAAGTTAACTGTCATACTTTTAGGCACTCATTTGCCACTCACTTATTACAAACGGGAACTGACATAAGAACCGTACAAGAGTTACTTGGTCATAATGACATTAATACCACCCAGATCTATACCCATGTATTAGGTCAACATTATGCGGGAACCGTTAGCCCATTAGATGCTTTGTAATAGGCTATTAATCCCCCTAAACAAAAAAGCCACCAGCACTCTAGATTCAATCTAGAACTGCTCGATGGCTTTTGATTTTTCAGCTCAAGGCAGTCCTAAGCCACTCTCTGAGTCAGCTTCCAGCGCAATAACTGAGTTGGTAACTTTACGCCTTGTGAAGTCATGTTGTTTACTCCTCGGTTAAGGGAACAAATGGAGTCAGTGTAAACTAAAAATATTTAGCCATACGAGAGAGAAAAGTGCATAAAAGGTCGTACCTAGGCTGTGATACTCTAGGCATACAAGACCATGCACTGCACCCGCTGCAAGTGCCCCTGCGTTAGATAACAATGAAGTTATGACCTTCAATGACATATTCCAACAGCAAAGGTCACTGGATTCAGGCTCAAAAGCTCTGCCGGAATGACGAAATGTAATGACCAAAACAAAATGAACCAAGGTAAAAATGTAATCAGCCTTCATTTGAAGGCTTGGCCACTTTAGATCCGAAAGTGATTAGAGTAGGGCTCCATCTATTAAGAACCCCAAAGCTACCGAGGTCGTTAATCGATAGCCATCAAACCTAGATGGTTAAACACTAAATTTATAAAACCAGTCCACCTATTAAGAAGCCCAAAGCTACAGAGGTGGATATGGTCACTAAACCTGCAATGGAGAACAAAGCATGGTTAAACACTAAATTTATAAAACCAGTCCACCTATTAAGAAGCCCAAAGCTACAGAGGTGGATATGGTCACTAAACCTGCAATGAAGAACAAAGCATGGTTAAACACTAAATTTATAAAACCAGTCCACCTATTAAGAAGCCCAAAGCTACAGAGGTGGATATGGTCACTAAACCTGCAATGGAGAACAAAGCATGGTTAAACACTAAATTTATAAAACCAGTCCACCTATTAAGAAGCCCAAAGCTACAGAGGTGGATATGGTCACTAAACCTGGAATGAAGAAAGGATGGTTAAACACTAAATTTCCGATGCGGGTTGAGCCGGTATCGTCCATCTCCACGGCTGCGAGTAGAGTCGGGTAGGTTGGTAGCACGAACAGGGCGCTGACCGCTGCAAATGAAGCGATGGCGGTGAGTGGGGCTACGCCTATTGCCAGAGCGGCTGGCATCAATGCCGTGGTGGTTGCACCTTGTGAGTAGAGCAACATGGAGGCGAAGAATAGCGTTACTGCCAGCATCCAGGGGTATTGATTAAGGATATCTGCGGAAAACTCTTTTATCTGGTCGATATGACTGGATACGAACGTATCACCCAGCCAAGCCACACCGAGTACACAGATACAGGCGCTCATGCCTGACTTGAAGGTCGCGGCATTGGCTATCTTAGATGCATCTATCTTAGTGAAGGTCACTATAGCTGTCGCTGCGGTAAGCATAAACACCATGATGGCATCGTTGCGGCCCAAGGTGGGGTTTTCTATGATATTGACCGCATCGGAAATCAGTGTGGCATAAACGATCACACAAACAATGGCAGTGATGAATATTCCGGTGGCCAACTTGGCCGTAGGCAGAATCTCTCTTTGAGTTTGCCCCTTAATCTTGATCAGGCCTTTGGCCAGTCTTTCCTGATAGATTTTGTCATCTTTTAGCTCACAGCCTAAGAAGTTTGCGACGAACGCGCCCACCATACAGGCGGTAAATGTCGTCGGAATACAGATGGCGAGTAAGGTTAAGTAACCCACACCTAAGGGTTCCAATAATCCGGAGAAGAAGACGACAGCCGCCGAGATAGGTGATGCCGTGATCGCAATTTGTGAGGCGACAACAGAGATACTCAAGGGACGTGAAGGGCGAATGCCTTGCTCCTTGGCGACTTCGGCTATGACGGGCAAGGTAGAGAATGCCGTGTGTCCTGTGCCTGCTAGCAAGGTCATGAAATACGTGACAATGGGCGCGTAGAAGGTGATGCGTTTGGGGTTTTTACGCAGAAAACGCTCGGACAAGTCGACTAGCCAATCCAGGCCCCCAGCCACTTGCATGGCCGCAATTGCCGCTATTACTGACATGATGATCAAGATGACATCTACGGGGATATGTCCAGTATCGACGCCCATAAACAGGGTCAGCACTAAGACGCCAGCGCCGCCGGCCAGTCCTATTCCTATTCCACCAATTCGCGCGCCAAGATAGATAAAAGCAAGCACAACAAAAAATTCTATAGCGATCATAAGTAACCTTAATTTGAAGCCAATTAGCGAAAATCCGAATGTCGAAGATATGTTAGACAAGTTAAACAAATTAGATTTTACTCCTGTTAATCCTTAAGTAGACGGGAGTAATTCACTATTTGTTTAAGCTGTGATGGGGCTCACGTGCTGTTTTGTCATAACTTGGTCTAGCGCACAAGTGAGATGCTGACAGGATAAAGATATGGGTTGCTTTGATAACTTGATCAGGTGTTATGCGAATTAAATATGATGCTTTGGCAAGATGATGTGTGTTGAGGCGGTAGACGAGTTATTCTTGATTTTTAAAGAATCAGCTTTAAGACTGACAGCCCGCAAGCACATTGATGTTGAAGCTTACCTGTAAAGATATTTGCACGCCCCTGATGTTTTAATCGATATAAAAAGTCATGCCAGCAACCTAAATACAACTTAAGTGCAACCTATTTGAAGCAAAACTCCTTTATAGTATCGACTGGTTTTTTGGAAAAAGCCGGAGCAATTTGAACAAAAGAGTCAAATGCTCGAACAATAACTAGGTTAAATGGATAATATTAAGGGGTTAATATGTTTACCAAAGCAAGTTTACTTGCCTTGGCGATAGGTGGTGTTTCCACGTTCGCTCAGGCAGCCGATCATCTAATCATTTCTGAATATGTCGAAGGCAGTAGTAACAATAAGGCCATCGAGTTCTACAATCCTACCAATACTGATATCGATCTCAGCCAATACCAAGTCGAATACTATTTTAACGGTAAAACTGATGTGGGGTCGACCATAGTTCTGACTGGAACTTTGGCCGCGGGTCAGACTTATGTTCTTGCCGATAATGATGCTAATGCCGAAATTTTGGCTCTTGCTAATCAAGTGAGTAACTCGAGCTTTTTTAACGGCGATGATGCTATCGTCCTCAGAAAGTCGGGTGCGGTAGTCGATAGCTTGGGTCAGGTTGGCGTAGATCCTGGTAGTCAGTGGGGCAGCGGTGATTTGTCGACTCAAGACAACACGCTGCGCCGCGATCCCGCTCAGCTTATCGGCGATAGCGCTATCGACGATGAGGTGACCTTAGATACCTGGCAGGGTTTTGCCAAGGATGATTTTTCAGATCTTGGACAGTTTAATGCTGAGCCCACAGATCCCACCGACCCAACTGAGCCCACAGAACCTGTGACACTTGTGTGTAATGACCCATCCACGGCTATTCATGCCATTCAAGGTCAGACCGATACCAGCCCACTCAATGGTCAGTTTGTCGAAGTCGAAGCTATAGTCACCAGTAATCAGGAAGCGGGTCTTAAGGGGTTGTTTGTGCAGATGGCCGACAATGAAGTCGACGGCGATCCCTTGACCTCAGAAGGTGTGTTCGTCTATACGGGCAGCGTGACAGGTTATCTTGCCGGTGACCGTATTCGTTTTCAGGCTAAGGTGAAGGAATACAATGGCTTGACTGAGTTGACCGATGTGGCTGCTCATATACTCTGTGAGTCGGCTCAGGCGATGCCAACAGCCGCCATAGTGACCTTGCCAATCGATGAGACAAGTGATCTAGAAGCGTTCGAAGGGATGCGCGTCAGTTTCAGCCATAACTTAACGGTCAATGAAGTCTATAACTTAGGCCGTTATGGTGAGTTACTGTTAGGTAGCCAACGTCATTATATAGGTACTCAAGTTGCCGCCCCTGGCAGTGATGCACTGGCGGTAACTGCTGCTAATGCTAAAGATGCCATAGTGTTAGACGATGGACTGACATCGCAAAACCCAGATCCTGTGCGTTATCCGGCGCCAGGGCTAAGTGCATCAAATACGGTGCGTGTCGGTGATACCATCACAGGACTCGATGCGGTAATGCATTATGGTTTTGGTAAGTATCGTCTGATGCCTATGGATACGGTTAATTTCGTCGCCGAAAATGCGAGAACTCCGGCGCCAATGCTCGCCGAAGGCGGCAATCTAATCCTTGCCAGCTTCAATGTGCTTAACTATTTCAATGGTGATGGTGCTGGGGCGGGTTTCCCGACGCCACGTGGCGCGGATACCGCTACTGAATTTATCCGTCAAAGAGACAAGATCATTGCCGCTATGGTCGCCATTAATGCCGATGTATTAGGTTTGATGGAGATAGAAAATGATGGCTTTGGCAGTGAATCAGCCATTGCCGATCTCGTCTCCGGCCTTAACCAGGCAATCGGTGAGACTCGCTATGCTTATGTCAGCGCAGAAACCGCTGCTGGCATAGGGACAGATGCTATCACTGTGGGTATGATCTATCGCCTAGACAAGGTGAGCCTGAATGGCGTGGCTAAAGTGCTTTCAAGCGCTAATTCACCATTGGATGAAAACAATAACCCACTGTTTAACGACGGTAAGAATCGTCCTATGTTGACTCAAGCCTTCAGACACCTTGATAGTGATGAGGTGATTGTTGTTGCAGTGAATCACTTTAAATCTAAGGGCAGTGATTGTGATAGCTTAGGCGATCCCAATATGAACGATGGTCAAGGTAACTGTAATTTGACCCGCACCAGCGCCGCCGAGGCGGTCAGTCTCTGGCTAGCAGCTGAGTACGGTGAGGCCGATGTGTTAGTGATGGGTGATCTCAATGCCTATGCTCAGGAAAATCCATTAACAGCACTTAAAAACGCAGGGTTTACTGAGTTGTTCGACCATCTTGATAAAGAGAATGCATACTCTTATGTTTATTCGGGAGAGTCGGGTCAGCTGGATCATGCCCTGGCTAATGCTAGCTTGTTGGATAAAGTCATCGACGTAACCGAGTGGCATATCAATACCGATGAGCCAAGATTACTCGACTACAACGAAGAGTTTAAGTCAGATGCGCAGCTCGCTGATTTGTACAATAATGATGCATATCGCTCGTCGGATCACGATCCTGTGGTTATCTCTGTGTTGCTTGGTGAAGATAATATTGCTCCAGTGGCCAGTTTCACTGTGTCTATTGATGGTGCCGTGGTGACGTTTAATGATACCTCAGCAGATGAAGACGGTGAGATTGTGAGTTACTCATGGGAGTTAGGCGACGGCGCTGTCGCTGAGTCTGCTATGGTCAGCCATGAATATGCACAAGATGGCGATTATCTGGTGACATTAACCGTTACCGATAATGACGGCTTAACCCATAATGTCTCGCAAACCATCACCATAGATACACAAGCTGACAAGATTAAGCCTGTTGCCGTGATAAAGCATATCGACCTCTGGTTTATCGACCTGTTTGTGTCTATGAGCTTCGATGACGATGGCTATATCACTAAGCATAAGTGGAAGTTTAACGATGGCAGTCGTGCATCGGGTCCATTGGCGATCAAGTTTGCCAGTCGTGCTAGCAAGGTTAAGTTAGTGGTTAAAGACAACGATGGCCTCAAGGGGAAAACAAGCCTCAAGTTTTGATGCTTATTCTTCGAACTGAAATGCTATTAGATTGAGCCGTTAGAGTGACTTATATCAATCAATATTAACGTCGCTCAAAGCGACATAACAGAAAGCCCGCGTTCGCGGGCTTTCTTATGGCAGTAAATAGCTCAATCGATAGAAGAGATGGCTGTTTTTGAAACCACTATTTCTTAATCCACTTACCACTCTTAGTTTGAATATATAGGCCTTTCTTAGTGGCCCTCATCGCTTTTTCAGCCGCCATTTTAGCGACCTCTGTGATTGAAATACCATTTTTCTTGGCAATATTTTCATAATGGGCCTTACGCTTAGCATTGACCTGTTTAGCTAACGCGCTGGCATCCGGGCTACTTTTTACTATGCCTAAGTAGCCATTTGTTTGCTCACCCACCAAACCTTGAGACTTAGCGTCATGTAGCGATATGGCAAATGCATTTAGGCTCAGCAATAGTCCTGCTGCGAGCACCAATAATTTGGTTTTCATTTTGTACTCCTTAAATTCTATAGCCGAGATTAAAACAGTTCATCGTTGGTCAGCAACTCATCGAGCTCTTTATCGATTTTAATTCTGATCTCATGTTCAATCTTAACATTCAGATTGATCACTATCGGCTTGTCCGGTGGCTCAATCTTGATTGTGGGCGTACAGCCTGTGAGTGCCAGGAGAGCGATCATCGCGCTAATGGTCGTGGGCAGAATAGGCAGTCTCTTCACTGAGTGTTCCTTATTTTATTAATTAAACATTGTAGTAATTAGTATCACTATATCGCTTTGAGATGACTGGAAGCTGAACGTTCAAAAACCGATGAATTAATTCATCGACTGTTCGATTTGAGTCTGCAACTTATCGCCAATCTGTAAACTCTTTAACAGCTGCAGCATGTTTTCCTCTTGAGAGTAGTTCAAGTGAATAGGGCGTTCAATCCCTTTCGCTTTTCCTTTTACACTCACTTTCAATAGTGCGTCCCCATCGGGGGCCATATCGAAGCTACTGGAGAGTTCTGAATATTCGAGATGCTCCATGGTGGAGAAGGCAAAATCTAAGTAGGGCTGGGACAGGCGCATCTGCTCCACCGCCGGATTGCCGCTGACTGATATGAGTCCGCCCGGTGCTCGAGCAGCCAGTTTACCACCGCTTATTGATATCTTGCCTTGGACTAGATCAACAGGCAATACGCCATCGAAGATCCCGTCTGCATAGAGGCCGACCTGAGGCTGGATGGCCAGTAACTGTTCAAGCTCAAGCCCCTGGAGGACCAGATACCCATGGGACTTGTCGTGTAATCTTAAGTTAAACTCGGGTAACAGTAAGTGTCCGCCGAGGAGCTCACCGCTAGCATTAATCTGGATATTTGCCGCACTTAAGGTCTCGGGGAGCATAGGTTTGGGGCGTTTGCCAACATCAGGACTCAGATCTTTCCGATTTTTTGCTTCTTGTTCTGTTACTTTTTTAGTAGCGATTTTATCGTCAAGTGAGACGCTAAAATCTGCCTGAGCCTTGATATCTGTGATCAGTATGCCGGGATTAAATGCAGCGGCAGAGAACTGGATATCCGGGCAAGACAAGGTACTGATATTTGACCCTTGAGACTCAGGGGATGAGGACTGATTTTTCTGCTCCATTTGATAGTGGCAGCTGGCCTGAATTTCGGCTTGCTCGAAGGGAAGCTCATTAATGCTGCCGCTGAGGGAAGTGAGCTCAGGTGTGAAATTGATACTCACTTGAGTCGATTTATCATTTTTATTGAGTTCGTATTTAGTCTGCAGCCTGGCATCACCTGTGATGAACAGGGATTTTGGCAGGGAGTAGTTATTGCTCACAAGGGATAAAATAGTGCCAAGATCACTGTCTAAATTTAACTTTCCAGTTAGCTGCAGCTGTGAGCCTTTAGCCTCTGTAGGTATGTGAGGCCGTAATCTGTGTTCACTGACAAATTCGAGGCCATCGAACTCCCAGTTTTCATGGGTATCTAATTTAACGCCATTCCAGTCTAAGGTTTGGGAAAGACTCGCCGTGTAGAGGCCTAACAGTTTCTCGGTACGTTTTCTGTTGTTCTTTATGTAATGATGAGTCAGCTCGGCGCCATTGAGCTCATAGTGAGCGACATTTTCCCATAGGTTTTCGGTTAATACTCGGCTCATCGCCTCTGCAGTGAGATCGGAGATCGTCAATGAACTGGTTTTTTCTAAAGAGAGATACAGGCCTGATAGCTTAGCCAGATATTCGTTTTGCTCCGTCGATGGCACAGGTTTTAGGGCCAGTTCATTGTCTAGCTGCTCAAAGTTTAATGGAGGGACGCTTATTTGAATCGGCTGTTTGTTTTTGTCTGCTGAGTCAATCATTCGCTTTATCACCAGTGGGTCAAGGCTGGTTAGACGCGTCACTGCCGTTGATACCGTGAGGCGGTCGCCTGAGCTTGTGGACTGAATGAATTGAACGTCTTCGGACTCAAGGGTGAAAGCGGATAAGGCCAATTTGCTATTGCTTGCTTGATTACTGCTGGCTAAGCTCTCATTAATCAGACTCTTCATTATGATGAAGTGGCTCATTGCTAGAGTGCTGAATTTTAGGCTGTTAGCGTCGAAGCTGAGCGCTTTAGTGACAGAGGCTAAATCAGTCTGTATGTCATGCCTGTAGCGCGTTGGGCCTATAGAGAATGTCAGTCTGGGAATATCCAGGCTCACCGGACTGGCTTCACTCGAGGTCATCACCAGTTCATCATGGCTAACTAGCTTGAGATGATTCAGCTCAAATTGAAACCTGGGGTTATCTGCAGTTTTTCTCGCCGAGTCTTGTTTTACTGACTGAGGTACTAGCTCCACACTGTCTATCTGTGCCTGCAGATTTGGATTTATACTGAGCCTGAATTGAGGTGACTCACTTGCAGTAGGAGTTTCAATATTTATTTTTCCTGCCAGGGTGAGGGATGAAGCGCCGAGTCTGATATCGGCTATGGTCTTATTGCCGGCGAAAGGGCTTGGATCGTCAGGCATTAGTGAGCTAAGCGCCAATGCTTGCTCGCGGGACGCTGCAAACTGCCAATCGCTTGTTAACTCGAATGCCTGACTCTGTGTGGGTATTTGCAGTGACAAATTAGTTGCAGATAATGAGGCATCCACCATGGCATCACGGATCATCAGCTGTGCATGGCCCAGATGAATATTTTTTGAGACAAACGAATAGTCTAAAGGTTGGGACAGAGTGAATATCACCTTAATGGCTTGTTTTTCATCTATTCGAGCCTGACTCTTATCGCCCCCCGCAGCTGTACTGGTGCTGGGCTCAAGTAAGGCCGCCACAAGAGGGATGATCCGTTTATCATGCCGTTCATTATAGAGAAGGGGTAATAAGCTGTTTATCTGATGGCGACTCGGGCTAACCTCGAGGGTGAAAGGCTGTAGTGTTAAGGTCAGATCGGCAAGGTGGCCGGCGATGTCAAATTTAACCCTGTCTTGGGCTAAAGGTTCCTCTGCCGAAGAGCTCGGTGAGTGAGGCGTCAAGGTGAGCTCATCAAACTGCATCAATGTCAGGCTTGAGTGTTTTAAGATATGGGATGACTCTAGTTGAGCCGATTTAAGGTCTAGCGTGGCGTTAGATTCAAGAGTGCCACTTAATACCAGTCCAATTCGTTCACTCTCTTGTTTCAGGGCGAGCAGCGGGGCGAGGGCACTCGTATCGAACTCTTGTGCTGCAAGCTCGGTCAGGAATGCGTATAACTCATCGAAGACGAGTCGGCTCGATACTTGCCATTGTTTATCCGTTAAATGGGCATCTAACTGAAAAATGGCATTATCGTTTCGACTGATGGCCGTGCTTAGGTTGCCATCTTCATCTAAGGTTAAATGCTCCACGGTCAAGCTCAAGGCTGAAGCAGAGATGCCCGCCAGGCTCAGCGAAGTCGTGCCAATATTTATCTGAGGGAGTTCATTGAGATCCAGTGCCAGGGTAGGACCTTGGTCGTCGACATTCTTGCCCGCATCAGTTAACACGCCTGGATTGAGCTTGGCATGGATCTCTTTGATAGATATTTGCTTTATTAAGCTCACGACTTGGTTGCTAGATAGCTGCTGAGAATAGAGACTCAAAAGGCTCATATCTGTATCTAAGGTTAACGCTAAATCTGTGATGCTGATTTCACTGTTATGAACCGTCAACTTGATAACTGGGAACTGCCAATGGTGCATCGAGGTGGGCCTGATGCTGAGTTCATTTATCTGAGTGTTATATTCAACAAGATAATCATTGGCGATACTCATAGCCAATCTCTCAAAGCTGTTGACCAAAATGACAACGAGTATGAGTAGACTGACAATCAAGGCTAGCATGAGCCGCTTTACACGGGAGAGACGACTTAACATTTAAGATTATCGGACTAGAGTGGAGAAATATGGTTTGAGTTTAGCATGGAGTGATATTCAATCGTAACAATATCACTCTAGCTTAGCTGGAGTAGGAGCATAAGTGCAACTGACTGAAAGTGTTTGGAGATTTTCTTTATGTCGATGGCTTTCATCCATGAGCCCTTGTACTGTTAATAATTATGATTTTGACCTTGCTGTTGAAAACAACAAGGTCCTATTGATGAACAATATGCCCTTTGTTGAGATGCTGGTAATTAAAAAATTCTTATTTTAAAACCTATTACTTTATAATCTATTACTTTAAAAACTCTTAATTGAAACTCGTTACTTTAAATGGACTAATCTTTCCAGCCAATCTTAGTGGTCAGCATATGGGTCTCATCGGGTGCAAGCGTGAGCTTATCTTCCAACACATTGGCCGCCTCGAGACAGACCATGGTCTGGTAGTCATCGCTGTTGAAACGAGACAAGCGCTGAGACTTATCAATCCAAGGGTTCCAGAGCACTGCTGAGTGGCTGTTTTCGCGGCTAACTTCAATAATGCCGTCCGGGGTGTGCAGCTCTTGAACGTCAGCCAATTGGGTATATACCCGATCGGTTTCTTTGTCGAATAGCACTTCATCGCCATTTTGCTTGAATGGGCCTTCACCGAACTCTATGTATTTTGAACCTTTAAAGCCTGTGGCTTTAAGCTGATGAATATCTTTGACCGGGAAATAGCTATGTAGTGCCTGAGTCAAACTCACCGGATAACTGGCCAAATTGGTGTTCTTCAGTGATACCGTCAGGGTGTCCGTTAAGGTAAACAGCATTTCGACGCGAGTATCATGGGGCCAGTAGAGCTTGTCTGCTTCACTTATCTTAAGGGTTAGCTTAAGTTCGACGGCCTGATTCTTCATCTGCACGGATTCCAGTGCCCAGATGCGGGTGCGAGCGAATCCATGTTGGGGCCAGTCCGGGTTATCACTCTGGCCAAACCAGGGCCAACACACAGGTATACCGCCTCGGATGCCACTACCTGGCTGATAATCATCGGCGGATGAGACCCAAAGTAACGGCGCTTTACCGACTGGTTGAAACAGGTCTATCTGTGCGCCTTGCAGGAAAATTCTCGCCTTACATAATGGCGTATCGACATCGACATATTCTAAGCCATTGCTGTGCTTTTTTGTGGTGACTGAGCCCATTACTGCTTCCTCATTCCATCAATTCGTGCCGTACATTTAAGAGAGCATATTTGTCTTTTTATGTTCAAGCAGCGGAATTTATTTTAAAAACTGACAATTAGCTTACCCTGTTTCCCCGCCCTTCATAAGGGGTCGTTATGCTGAATTTATGGTAACGCTGTTCTAGCTGTGGAACAAACTTGAACTAATGCTGATTTTTCAAACCAAATTAAGTAAAGTGGTCGGATCTCTGTACTTGTAAAATGATTAAATTAAACGCATGATTGAAACTTGTGTATGAAAAGTTCATTCTAATGACACTATAGAATCTATGCACAAGATACATAAGATAGAAGACCTGATAAATAACACCTGAGCTTTACCATTTAGCATAAAAATAAAGGGAACAGGAATGCCAATATATCAAGCGCCACTTCGTGACTATCAGTTCGTACTTAACGAACTTCTCAATATATATCAGCGCACTGAGCTTAAAGGCTTCGATGAAATCGATGCCGACTTAGGTGATGCAATCTTGCAAGGAGTGGCGGACTTTACCACAGAGGTCATGTTGCCCCTCAATGGCAGTGGCGATGTTGAAGGCTGTAAGTTGGTCGATGGCAAGGTTATCGCCCCCAAAGGCTTTGCTGATGCGTATAAGCAATATGTCGACAATGGTTGGGCGACGCTGACCTGCGATCCTGAGTACGGTGGTCAAGGGCTTCCTGAGTGTATCGGTGTGTTTGCTACCGAGATGAAAACGGCCACTAATATGGCGTTTGCCATGTATCCGGGTCTGACACATGGCGCTTATGCGGCAATTCATGCCCATGGTAGCGATGCACTGAAACAGAAATATTTAGAGAAATTGGTTTCCGGTGAATGGACCGGCACCATGAACCTTACCGAGTCCCATGCGGGAACAGATCTGGCACTATTGCGAACCAAAGCCGTTGAGGCTGGCGAGGGACTGTTTGCTATTTCGGGCGAGAAGATTTTCATCTCGTCGGGAGATCATGACTTGGCGGAGAATATCATTCACCTGGTGCTTGCCAGACTACCCGATGCACCGGAAGGCGTGAAGGGCATATCACTGTTTGCCGTGCCTAAGATTATGGTTAATGCCGATGGCAGCTTAGGCGAAGCAAACAGCTTATGTGCCGCGGCGCTTGAGCATAAGATGGGCATTCACGGTAACTCAACTTGTGTGATGAATTTCGATGCTGCCATAGGCGAGCTTATCGGTGAGCCACATCAGGGCCTGAGAGCCATGTTTACCATGATGAACCAAGCCAGACTCGGTGTGGGCGTTCAAGGTTTAGGGGTATCAGAAATTGCCTACCAAAATGCCTTGGCTTATGCCAAAGACAGAATTCAGGGCCGAGGCTTAAGTGGCGTAAAAGATGCGTCACAGGCCGCCGACCCTATCTTGGTTCATGGCGATGTACGACGTATGCTGATGGCGCAGAAATCCTTCAACGAGGGAGCCAGAGCCTTAATTGGCCAGCAAGCCTTGTGGCTCGACGAAGCCGAGCGTCACCCTGATGCGGATAAGGCAAAAGCGGCTAATAAGCTCGCGGCGCTATTTACCCCGATCGTCAAAGGATTTATCACCGACCGTGGCTTCAATGCCTGTGTCGATGCTCAGCAAGTTTTCGGTGGCCATGGCTATATTCACGAGTGGGGCATGGAGCAGTTCGTGCGCGACATACGTATTGCCATGTTATATGAAGGTACCAATGGCGTGCAGGCATTAGATCTTGTCGGCCGTAAGCTGATGGGGGACAAGGGCGCCACCTTGATGGTTTGGTCAGAGATGGTTAAAACCCTTATCGGTGAAAACATGGCTAATGATGCCATGAAACCTTATCTTGCCGGGCTGATGGATGCGTCAGGGGATCTGGAGAAGGCGACTCAGTTTTTGGCTGCTAATGCTCCTAAGAACCCTGATATCCTGGGGGCGGGCTCAATGCCATATATGCAGATCCTTGGGATCACAGTACTGGCCTGGATGTGGACCCGCAGCGCAGTGACGGCGCTCGCGGCGCTTGAGTCTGGTACTGAAGATAAGGCTTTCTATGAGGGTAAGCTTAAAACGGCTCAGTTTTATATGAGTTATTGGACAGTGCAGACCCGCAGCCTGCGTAAGCAGATTGAGTCCAGCAGTGAACTTTTGACTCAACTTGAAGAGGCCGATTTCGACCTCTAATCTGTCAGGTTTAGTTTGGGTATGAGCCTTGAGTCAGTTTCTTGGTTTTGAGACTTAGCACTTGAACGCCGATGGGAGAAATAAAAGCATAAATGCTGAGGCGTTTATGCTTTTTTTATGGGCGAAAATCTACTTTTGTTATTTTATGACTCAAAGTGTCATGTTGTCGATAATTATGGTAATAAATGAACTTTATGGTTAAGTATTTTCCCGGGTAAGGGCTATTCTATAGCTTCTATTTACTTAAGGGATCAGTTATGAAAGTCATCAATCTATTACCCATCATGGCCGCATTTATCGGCATATCCGCCTCGGCCATGGAGATATCGAGTCAAGATATCAAAGAAGGCCAGCTTATGGGCAAGACGTTTGAATTTTCCGGTATGGGCTGTAATGGCGGTAATCTCTCTCCCCAGCTTTCCTGGATTAAGGTGCCGCCCGGTACTAAGAGCTTCGCTATCACGGCTTATGATCCTGATGCACCAACTGAAAGTGGTTGGTGGCACTGGACGGTATTAAATATTCCCGTGTCCACACTCAGCTTGCCACGGGGCGCATCGGGTAAGGCATCAGTGGGATTAGAGACTCGCACTGATTTTGGTAAACCCGGCTTTGGCGGTGCATGTCCGCCTAAGGGTGATGGCATGCACAGATATCAGTTCACCGTGTGGGCGTTGCCGAAAGCTAAGATAGATCTGCCTGCTGACATTTCGCCCGCGGTAGTGGGTTTCACCCTCAATAGTATGGTGATTGAGAAAGCTGTGTTGACGGCCACTTATGTGCGCTAGTTGCGGTGTTTGTTGTTAACGCCTGTATTTATACTCGAGGGCTGATGTGATGAAAAAAGTGATCTTGGTGAGTCATTATCAGGGCATAGCACCACAGGCACTGCGTAATGTACCTGTGCATAGCCCGAGTATTTTTGCGATCAAACAAGGCCGTAAACTCATGAGCTGGCATGAAGAGTCACTTCATATTGGTGGCGGCGACTGGTTGATCGCCGCGGCGGGTAGTCAGCTCACTTTTATCAATGAGCCCCATCATCAGCAGTTCAGCTCGGTGCAGGTATCATTTTTGCAGCCACCAAGCCAAGAGTTGATGGATGAGATTGAAGTTGGATATAGCAAAGGAAACAGGAAAGAAAATAAGCACAGAGGAAACAAGGGGGAGGCGAGAGCGGTCCTGTCATCGGCATATCATGAATTTTCTCAGGCTCAGTCGCCTAAGTTAAGCGCGAATAGTCAACTCTGCTTTGCCTTAGAGCTGTTATTGAGCATGCAGGGGCAGGATTTAAGCACTCAGGTACAAAGTTACTACCTAAATGGCTTCTATCAGCAACTCATGGAAGCGGGCTGCTTGGACAAGCTGTTTCCCGGCGATCCGCAATCATTGCGGCAGAGACTTAGCCGTTATCTGGCCCAGAGTCCTGGAGCCGAACATCACATTGAGCAAGTCTGTAAGCTTTTTTCCATGAGTAAGTCGACACTGACGCGTCATCTGGCCCTGGAGGGCACTTCGTTCAGGGAGGTGCTGGCCGAAGTGCGTATGCTCCATGGTTTGAGTTTGATGCAGAAGAAAAATTACCGACAGGTCGACTTAGCCCTGCTCTGTGGTTATCAGTCGGAGTCGCGTTTCTCCCAACGCTTTCGCCAACAATTTGGTGTTAGCCCAAAACACTATATGAAGACGGTTAGGGGATAGCCCTGTTCCTGCTTCATGACATTGTCATGCTTTAATTACCATGCTTAGGCCAGCAGTAAGGCGACGAATACCGTTTGGTCTTCGTCGCCTGAGTTGAGCTGAGTGTTACTTCTTTGTAATAAAACCTTCCCTGTTCTGGTCTAAAATATACTATCACTTTTTGAATGGATTCTTCCCAATGTCTGCACTCCTTTCTTTCGGGATGAGCTTGGCCAATAAACTGAGTTTTAAAAAGAAATTTACTCTATTAGCCATCGCAACCCTGTTACCTCTCTCCATAGGTGCCGCCTATATTGTTCAACTTCAGTTTCAAGAGGTAAAGAGGGTAGAGCGTGAGCTCACTGGCCTGGCCTTTGTTCAAGGGCTGGCGAGTGTGGATGAAAAGCTTAGCCATCTTAGAGCCGGAGGTCGTGGACAGATAAGTGGGCTAACTAGCTTAGCCGAAGGCCTCGAGCAAGTGTCCCGTCAGAGTGATATCTATGCCTCAGCGGCCCCTCTGTCTGTGGGTCTTTTATCACAAAATATACTCGCTATGGGTCAAGCCGCTGGGGAGTCTGATAAGCAGCGTGTTTCTGCCGCTGATATTGATTTTATTGCCGATCAGCTACAAGATCTCAAAGAGAGTATAGGCGCAGAAACGGGTCTGTCATTGGACGTAGACCCAAGGGGTTTCTATCTTGCTGAGATATATCTTTCACGACTCTCAGAGTTAAGTGATTTCAGCGCCAGAGTCGCAAGCGTATCAAAGCAGGTATTAGCTTCTGCTGGCTTTACTCAAGATACTTATACTCGGCTGGTGGCGCTCAATAACCGCTTGTCAGAGTTGTTACAGAGCAGTGAGAAGACCCTGGGCAGATTAGCCATGCAGGAAAATGATGACAGTATCGGCTCGCTTATCAGGAATATTGAGGAGATGCACCTAGGGATAGAAGAATTTATTCAATTGGTGAACGACAAGCTGATTATTCCGGATAACTTAGAGATAACTGAGCCGGCATTTAAACAGCAAACTCAGGAACAAGCACAACGAATTACCTTAGTGTTGGTGCAAAGCCACCGAGCGCTAGCAGACACCTTAACGAGTCGTGAAAGTGATAAAACGCTGGTGATGTTTTGGTTGATAGCCATAGTAGGCTTAGTGGTGATCGGCAGCCTGTATGCGCTTCTCGTTATTTACCAAGCTATCGTGGTTAATGTGCGGGAGATAGAATCTATCGTTGATCTGGTTTCGAAAGGTGATCTTAGCAAAGAGGTCAGGCTTTCACATACCAGCATATCCGGCAAAGGCGGAGATGAGTTTTCTCACATCGCCAGCGCATTTAATCGTATGCTTGTCAGTATCCGCAGTTTGATCACTGAGGTACAAACCTTGAGTGAGCAGGTGGTTGTTGCCAGTGGTACCATGCTTGAGGTGACTAAAAGTATGGAGGCTACGTTAGCCGCGCAGCAGGAAGAAACCCACCATGTTGCTAGCGCAATTGGTCAGGTATTAGTGTCGGTAAACAGCGTCGAAGCAAGCATGGGGGAGGCGACCAATATCACCGCGAATGCTCAGCAGGCGGTGACACAAGGGCAAGTTGTCATCTTAGACACCGTCGAAGGAATAGATCATATCGCCAAAGAAGTTACCACTGGATCTGAGGTGATCAATCTGTTGGCCGAACATACCAGTGAAATAGGTAATGTGGTGGATGTGATCCGTTCAATTGCCGATCAAACTAACTTGCTGGCACTCAATGCTGCGATTGAAGCAGCCAGAGCCGGAGAGCAGGGCAGGGGCTTTGCCGTGGTGGCCGATGAGGTGCGAACTTTAGCCAGTCGCACTCAAACATCGACCCAAGAGATCCAATCCATGATTGAGCAAGTACAAGCCGGGGTAAAGCAAGCGGTCAGCGCCATGGAGTCAGGCACCAGCCAGGCTGATAAAGGCGTATTACTGGCCAAGGAAGTGAGTCAAAGCATGGCTCAGCTCACCACGAATATGGAGGAAATTGTCGGGGTCACTCAAGAGATCGCCCATGCCGTCGCCGAGCAGCGCATCGCCACCATACAAATAGACACCAAGACTCTCGCTATCGGCCAAGGCGCAGACGAGGCACTCACATCGGCTCAAGGCGCATCTGAGATCTGTATCAGTCTGGCAGAAGATGCCAGAAAGCTAGCCGCGCAGATAGAGGGGTTTAAGCTTTGAAATGGTGATAAGTTAATATGATTTGTATTTCTTCGTTAACTCTATTTATGAGACAGCTCGTCATTTTAGCTGGGAAAATAGTTGGGCTTGATGGCTCTAGAAATTAGTGTCATCAAGCCCAGCGTATAATACTCTTTACTCTTAGCTAGTGATTTTGAATAAGTCAGCTTGGCGATGCTAACGTCATAAATACTTATTCAAGAATGCACTAATTTCACCGTAGGCGACCTTCCTGTTATCTGGATTATCCAGAAAATGGGTACCATTTTTTAACTCGATATATCTAACATTCAATCCCTTACTCTTTGCCTTGCTGTAAAAATCACTGGATTGTTGAAAGTTGACTCGTGTGTCCTTAGTACCATGAATAAGTAAAATAGGGGCTTTTATCTTATCTAGATGGTTGATGGCGGATACGTCGGCGAGGGCTTTCTTAGCGTCGCTGTCAGCCGGGTCGACAATATTGGCAACATAAGTGTCAGCTCTTTCTTCATCATCGATCATCTCTTCGAGGTCGCTTATCCCGGCTATGCTGACGAAGCACTTAAAGGCCTGATTGGTTTGAACGGCGGCGGTGAGGGCCACATAGCCCCCATAACTCCCTCCGACGATACAGGCATCTCCATTAACCAGGTTTTGTTTGTTAAGCCAGTCTACGCCATCCATAACATCTTGCTGCATGCGCCGGCCCCATTGATAATAGCCGGAGGTTTCAAAGTCTGTACCGAAACCGCTCGAGCCTCGAAAATTGATCTGCAGTACTGCGTAACCTTCATGGGCGATAAGTTGTACCAGAGGATCGAAATATCGGTAGTCACGGCTATGGGGGCCGCCATGGGGTAATACCACCAAAGGAGGCTTGCTATTGGGCTGCAAATTAATGGGCATGGTTAGGTATCCAGGAATTTTTTTCCCATCGGATGCCAAAAATTCTATGGCTTGAACCGAGGCCAGTGGCTTATTTTCCAATTTAGGGTATTGCGAGAACCAGATGCCGCCCTTATTAGTACTGAGATCGAACCAGAAGTATTTACCCGGTGAGTTATCTTGGATGGCGTAAGCTAATACCTTGGTATTGTCACGGCTCTTACTGGCAATAAACACCTGATAATCCTCCAGTGATGCCTTCACCGTGTCGAATACTTGCCTATCTTTATCTTTGAAGTAGTAGCGTTGCTGAAAATCATCTGACCAAGTGACGCCGATAAGCTCGCCATCTGAGTCGCTGATCCCGCTATCTAAATCGTATTTTTCATGGCCAAATATTTTCTTTTCAAATTTACCCGATGCAATATCGAATAGCCACAGACTTTGACGTCTGGTCTCACGGTCACTGAGTACGTAGGCTTTAGTGGCATTTTTTGTTAGTCCCAATACGGTAAATGTATCGCCTTTACCGTACTGTTTATGATGTAGTTTTTTAAACTTATCATCGGCAGTTTTTCTATACCAGATGGTAATAAAGTGACCCTTGTCATCAAAGAGTCCTTCTTGTTTTTTTATGCCAATACCCAAGCGAACAGTGCCGTCGTGATCGGCAAACCAGGAGTCAATGTCGTAGGTATTTGCCAAGTATTTGTCGAAACTACCATCGGTCAGATCTACCTTAAAGAGGCTATACCCCTTGTCTCTGGTATCGTATGTGCTGATAAGGATGTGTTGGTGATCATTCTTTAAAGTCGAAACTAAAGAATATGATTGCAGTTTATGCCAGGGATCTTTTCTGAGTCGCCTGTGGGTTAATTCCCTGGCTTTCTTGGTTTCTGTGTCTATGGAGTAGATCCTAGAGACCCTGCTATAGCTTCCGCGATAGTTATCCGGGTAACTGGTGCCAATAATGACATGTTTATTACCGGACCAACGTACAAAGTCGACTCTATCTTTTGCTTTTTTCAGTTGCGCCAACGCGGTGAGCTTATTGCTTGGGAACTGAGATTGCACCACCATAGGCCCCTTAGCCGTGTTGTATATTGACACCATAGATTTACCATCCGGGGAGATCTGAGGTGACTCTAGCAAGGGGAGGGAGCTAAATGACTCTATCGGTATAGAAGCGGCCATTGCAATAGTATTAAGATTTAGCGCGCATGCGAGAGTGATTAGCAGATACTTTATTTTTTTCATGTTCTTACCAAATTAAATCCCTTTATGGATAAAGTATACGATCATGTTTTTTAATGTTCAAGACATGTGAATATTTATATGCTTGGTAACCAAAAGAACCCTTATATTTGGCCTGCTAGTCTGCAATACAAACTAGGCCGTCAGACTAGGAATACTTGATGCGTTGAACATTCATATAAATTCCTTTTTGTGCTGTAAATACAGATGTTCGATTCTGTATTTACAGCCGTTTATCCGGCCGGTTTTAACCATTTTCTGACTATTTTTTCAGATAAATTATGCACCTTAGGGGCAAATAGGAAGGAGATGGTCGCGGCTGCGGGCCATGCCAATATGAAGGCCTTTGCCCATAACCAGAGAAAGTTTGGCGCTAATCCTAAGTTAATCCAGGTTATCCAGAGGGTCATCAGCAGGGACAATACAAAGGACATTAATAGTGAAAATACGATGCGTTGTTTCATCGTGCCTCCTTGTCAGTGACCATGGTTAGTTTTCGATATAGGTCACTTTAGTCAGATTACGAGCAAGATAAGCCAGCGTATGTTCGGCCTCAAAGTGTGCGCTCAGTGCATCACTGTTTACCCAGTGTTCCCAAAGGGTAAAGTGAGACGGATTGTCTTGATGCTGCAGCACTTCAAATTTTAAACAACCAACTTCTTTTGCTGTCGCTTCTGACAATGCGTGCAGTGCCTGCTTGACTTGATCTGTATCTAAGCCAGCTTCTGTAACCAGACCCGCATTTATCCATAATTGACCCATGTTGCCTCCAGATTGACTACTCATTTTTGATTATGAACTAATGACGCTTATGTGATGAGTAGATGTTTATTGAGAAAGTTAGACGAGCTTATATGGTTTCGTTTATTATAAATATACGTAACAATTCAATTATAAATTCCATTTATGAAATCATGTTAGATGACATAGCGCTCTATATCCATATCGTTCAGTCGCGAGGCTTAGCTATCGCGGCGAAGCAGTTACGACTGCCCGCCGCCACAGTGACCCGTCGCCTGCAAAAACTCGAAACTTCTATTGGATGTAAGTTGATACATAGATCCGCCCGTCAGTTTTCTCTGACGGCGGAAGGTGAGGTGTATTACCAGGCATTCTATGAGTTAGTACAGACATTTGAAGCCACACAACGTAGCCTCTCAGCAGACCTACACTTGCTCAGTGGCAAGTTGAAAGTGCTGGCACCGACCAATATATCCACCGGATTACTGCAGCCCATGTGGTCATCGTTTATCAAGTCCTATCCCGATATTCAGCTGGATCTCAGTTTGAATAATGCCAATCAAGATATTTTGGTGGTTCAGGCCGACATCGCTCTGAGGATCGGACCGCAAAAAGATTCTCAGTTGTATCAGAAGGGATTGGGTTTCATTCCAACTGTTCTTGTCGCTTCGACAGACTATCTGAACAATCATGCGGCGCCAGCTCAATTGGACGAACTTTTCAAGCATAGGATCATAGGGGTAAATAGTATTCCCGTATGGACACTGACCCATAGAGTCACCGGCAATGAGGTGGAGCTCACACCTAGTATCAATACTTTTGTTAATGATATTAAGATGGCCAGTCAGTGGGCTTGTGATGGGATAGGTATTGCCTTGTTGCCTATCAGCGAAGTGTACCAAGATTTGCATGATGGCAATTTAGTGCAGGTACTCATAGATTGGTCAGGTCCTAAGCGAGAGCTATACGCCGTCTGGCCTAGTGGCAGACTCTTGAGTGCCAAAGCCAAGTGTTTACGTGATTTTATGCAGGACTATATTGATAAAGATGAGGTGTTGCAGACTCAGGGGATGATTTTAAACAAACCGAATTAGACGGCAAACATGCTTTGTATCCGTTTGTATCTATTTGGGGGTAAACGCTACAATTTGCCAAGGAAGTTAACAAGTGTTTTACATTAAGGTGGTGGCTCTCATTGTTAAAGGGGGTCCCTATGAAAAAAATAATATCGATTTTGAGTCTATGTGCTCTAGCTTCACAATCTGTGATTGCACAAGGACTATCATCGAGCCAGTTTAATGATTGGCACAAGGTAGCAGCTAAGACTGATGGAGGAAAGATCAATAGCCAGGCACGCTTGAGTCATCAGCTAACAACGAATATTGCTGCATTAAATCAGATTTTGCTGTCAGTGGATGAGAGTGTTGTTGTGACATTACCTCTGCCCGATGGTAGTTTTGCAGACTTTAAGTTAAAGCCTGCAGACATAGTTGCTAGCGAGCTTAGTGAGAAATACCCCAATATAAAAACCTTCAGTGGTTTTGAACTCGGAAATCCGGATAATCATGGTCGTTTCGATATTACTCCTCAGGGATTTCATGGCCTGTTTCGATTCGGAGACGAAACTGTCTATATCGACCCTCAATATCGAGGTAATGATGCCCGCTATATCAGTTACTTTAGAAAAGATGCTATCCCTTTAGATCTTAGCAATATGCCAAGAAGACAAGCGCCTAAACATAGAGGTAAGGGACAAGATACATTATTGAATCATGTTAGAAGGGAGGTGACCAATAATAGCCAAGGTCAGGCGACTCAATTAAAAACCTATCGTATTGCCATCTCGGCTACGGGTGAGTACACCCAATTTCATGGCGGAACGAAAGAGCAAGGCCTTGCCGCTGTTATCACCATGCTCAATCGAGTCAACGATGTTTATCAAGCCGATCTAGCGGTGAAGTTAGAGCTAGTCGCTAATAATGACGCACTTATTTTCGTTGATCCTGAGACCGATCCCTTCGCTAATACAGATGCAGACGGTGAAGCGAATACGGGGATCATAGATCAAGCCATAGGCAGTGGCAGTTATGATGTCGGCCACGTTGTTAATACCGGGGGAGGTGGTTTAGCTGGTTTTGGCGTGATCTGTGATGTGAATTCAAAAGGAGATGGGGTAACAGGTAGTGGTAGTCCGACAGGTGATGCATTTAATATCGATTATGTTGCCCATGAGTTAGGGCATCAATTTGGCGCCGATCATACGTTTAATGGCTTATCGGACTCTTGCGATGGCAATCGTGCCGATACCAGCGCCTATGAACCTGGCAGTGGATCGACTGTGATGGGTTATGCCGGTATTTGCGGGCAACAGAACTTACAGAATAACTCTAATGCTTATTTCCATTCACATTCAATCGATGTCATCAAAACTCATATCACGACAGGGAGTGGAGGAAGTTGTGGCCAGATCACTAGCATAACCAACTCAAGCCCCACAGTGGATGCGGGTAAAGATTATGTCATTCCGGCCAGTACCCCCTTTGTGTTGACTGGTAGTGCAAGCGATGTCGATGGTGACAACTTATCTTATGACTGGCAACAGTATGACTTAGGCCCAGCTAGTGCCAGTCTTTCAGAGCAAATCGATGACGGTAAGCGCCCACTATTTAGGGTATGGAGTCCAAGTAGCCAGCCGAGTCGCACGTTTCCAAGACTCGAAGATATATTGCTCAATAAACTCACCATAGGTGAAACGTATCCCAAGACCACTCGTGAACTTAATTTTCGTTTAGTCGTGAGAGATGGCAAAAAAGGTTTATCGCGAGACTCGATGAAAGTCAGCGTTATCGATACCAATCAGGCATTTTCTGTTATTGAGCCCGCGTCAGGATCCTCTTGGTCTAATAATACCCAAGTAGTCACTTGGAATGTTGCTAACACTCAGGTTGCGCCAATTTCCTGTACTAAAGTGAATATCCAGTTGTCGACCGATGCGGGTATCAGTTTCGAGACCGACCTGGCGCTTGGGGTCGATAATAACGGTAGTTATGAGGTCAAGCTGTCACAAATCAGTTCGGATAAAGCCCGCATAAGACTGAGTTGTGCAGATAACATCTTCTTTGCTATTAACAGCGGAAATTTTTCAATTTCCTCAGGTGCAGCCGATGAAAAAATTACCATCTCTGGACTGAAAGCGCCGCTTTCTATCGATGAAGATGAAAAATTGAAGGTAACGGCGGATATGTTCAATTACCAAGGGCTTGTAGCAAGTAGCATTAGCTTGCAAACGGGGAGTAACTATCAGGTTAACGGCGATACTATCACGCCTAAGGCTGATTTTAATGGTGAGATATCTGTACTTGTGACTGGTCATAAAGGTGATATTAAGAGCGAGGCCTTCTCTGTCATCATCAGTGTCACAGCTGTAAATGATGCCCCCGAAGCCGTGAACGATGTAGCCAGTGTAGCGCAAGATTCGAGCAAAAATATTATCGACCCTTTGAGTAATGATTTAGATGTAGATAAAAACAAGCAACTGAGTCTTGTCAGCGTTAATTATACCGGCAAGGGAAGCGTCACTATTATCAACAACAAGTTAAGTTACACGCCTGCCGCCGGATTCTCTGGGAGCGACACCATAACCTATACAGTGCAAGACTCGGAGAAAGCTTCCGCCGATGGGATTGTGACAATCACAGTAAAGGCCATCGGAGGCGAGAGTGATAAGAAATCATCTGGTGGCAGCCTGGACTTCTGGTTATTGATATTAATGCCCTTATTGGCAGGGCGTAGAATGAAAAGGTGGCTTGGATGAATAAGATAAAGCCTCTTATGTCTATGGTGATATCTTTGATGGCCATGATTCAACTCTGTGGTTGTGAGAACCAGTCTCAGTTGGAGATGGACCCAGTGCAGATTAAGGTGGCTGAGGCTGTCAAGGAAGCTGAGCTTCTCGGTGACTATAGACTCTATGCGACGACAGGGAGAAGAATGACTCTGCCTGGGATTTCAATGAATGATAATCAGCAGGCTAAGGCATTATGTGGAGTTCAGTATATGATCGAAACCGGAGACGTTATTTCCACTGAGGAGCAGAGGGATAAACGTAAATATCTCATAGACTTTATGACATCTTATAATCAGGTTATATTCGAAAAGTGTAAAAAGTTACTGATTGAACAAGACCATAATCAATAACAAGTATTAAGCTTGGTATATTAGCCAATGGCATAAGTCCCGTAGCCGTATAGGACTTATGTCAATATGAGACAAAGTTCTGAAATGAAACAAAAACTATCCGTACTCGTTATCGACGATGATATCGAACTATGCAACCTTATCCGTGATTATCTTGTTCAAAATGGATATAGAGTCAATGTCCTTAATGACGGCCTCAACGCCGCCGCGCAGATACTCGAACAAGCGCCTCATATAGTCATACTGGATCTTATGCTTCCTCATGTTGATGGACTCACCATATGTAAACAGATAAGAGATGACTACCATGGCTCGATTATCATGTTGACTGCACTGGATGATGATATCGATGAAGTGACAGGTCTCGAAGTCGGGGCAGATGACTATCTGGCAAAACCGGTTAAACCTAGAGTCTTGCTGGCACATATTAGAGCTCAACTCAGGCATCTTGAGAAGCATAAGAAACGGCAGGAATTAGAAAGTATCCCGTTTGGTAATCAAAGTTTTGTGCTCAACCCCGGCCACAGAACACTCATGGTTGATAATCAAGTGATCGAGCTTACTGGCGCCGAATACGATGTCTTGCTGCAGCTTGCGATTCATTGCGGAGAGATCGTCAGTCGAGAAGCCTTACATAAGACCATTTTTAATTTTGAATATGACGGTATTGAGCGCTCTATCGATCTACGCATCTCCAGGTTGAGAAATAAGTTAAAACTACATAGTGGAGCCGGAAATATTATCCAGACGATTAGAAATAAAGGGTACTTACTTGCGAGATAAAAATGACTAGAATACTGCGATCGGCGACAGCTTTATTCATCAGTTTCATTATTGCTGCCTTGCTGAGTCAGGCTTTTATTTATGATGCAGTAGATAGACTAGCCCTGAGAACATTTAATAATGATCTGTTGCAATATCGGACTCAGATCAAAAACAGTGTCGATAATACCAAGCCTAAACTATGGCATCACCAAGTGGCGTCTCTTTCTGATGATCTTGGTGTTCCGGTATTTATTGATAAACTAAATGCAGATAATTTCAACGAAGAAACCTTAGAGCAACTTGTTTCTCCTATAGGCACTAACGGCATTATCGATCTTGAGATGGGGCTTGTCTATTACCCTGTGTCGAAACAATATGGGATAACAGCGGGTCCATTTTATGACGTGACTCTGGCCTATGCACCAGAGATATTCACCTGGTTATTTGCCTTATTTATGGCCATCATTACCGTCAGTTTACTTCATTATCAAGATATCAAGGCACTGAGACGTCTCAGTGAATCACTCTTTGGAGATACTTGCCCTTCCAATGAGCCGATTAATATCGACTCATTGATCTCTCAAGCTGAATTGATGTCGAGAACTAATCGGCAAAAATCCAATGAACTCGATCAGCTGCTTATCACACAAAGAGATCTCCTCCATGGGATAGCCCATGAATTCAGAAGCCCGCTAGCTCGAATGGAGTTCGCCTTAGAGTTGCTCGAAGAGGCTGATGTGGATAAGCGCTTGCAACTAAATGGACAACTTGAGCGTTCGATTAAAGAGCTCGATGAGCTGGTCAAACAGGTACTGAGATATTCTCGGCTTCAGCATGATGGGGCCGAAATTGAATTGAGCCTAACGAGTGTTAAAGAGTTAGTGGAAATTTCAATCGATAAAGTACAGAGTTTCTATCCCAACATTCAGTTTATCTTCGATGATGAAACCCATTACCCTGTTAAATGTGACATAAAATTAATGGTTATCGCGCTATCCAATATTCTGAGAAATGCGGGACGCTTCGCTTACTCTAAGTGCCTCATTTCAGTCAAAAGCGACAATACTTATCTTCTGATAAGCATTCAAGATGACGGAACCGGGCTAGCTCCGGGTAAGAAAAATCAAATATTTGAGCCTTTTACCCGTTTAGACCCGAGTCGCTCCAGAGATTCCGGAGGATATGGGCTAGGTCTTGCCATAGTGCAGTCGATTATCCATAAACATAAGGGCAGTATTTCGGTCGAGGATGCGGTGATCGGTGGCGCTGATTTTATTATCAAGTTAGGCTAAATATTGAAAATGTATCCAAATTTATTGATTAATTGTATGGCTGTGATCTCTGTGGTAGTGCTCCATTGATCTCATTGTTACTCTGCCATTTTAAAGGGCAGAATAACAATGAGGGGCTGTAAAATAATACCTGTTTTTATAACGTGAAATGAACTCTTAACCCCCATACCCATGAATTATCTGCCTCAGGGGTCAACGGTAAAGTATGGAGGTATTGAATATTAGGGCTGAACGTGAGGTGAGCATTAAGGCGGTATTTGTAAAAAAGTTCGCCCGTGTATTGGTCATCAAATTGCGTACCGAACAAGGCTTTATTGGGCTTGCCCCAACCAAGGGCAAGATTAAGGGAGTCTTGTCCTGTGCCTAATCCAACGAAACCTACCCCAGCGGTTACAGAGCTTGAGAGCAAACTGGCATCTCCCTCAGCGTAGCCTGCGCGTAAGAAAGGGATCCATCGTTCAATCATATAGGTGGCTGATAAATTGATGCCTTGACTGTCCTGTGTGCTGTGGCGGGTGCCGCCATCGAGTTGCCAAGCAATAAGATGAAGATTACGGGTATAAAATTGATCTAATGATTCAATCCAACCCAGTTCCAGTGAACTAAAAAGCGCCTGCTCATCAAAAATTTTGCTAAAAGCTTCAAAAGGGTGACTGGAATCGGCATTACCATCGGAGAGACTGGCTAAGCCATATAATTCCTCGTTAAACATGTGCCTAACCGATATCCCAAATGTAGCTTCATCGGGCATTGCAATCGTGCCTGCACCTGTGCTGAAGATGAAATTGGAAAATCCATTCCAGGGGTTGCCTAATGCATAGGTGTCAATGTAGTCGGTGGTATCAAGAAAACCGATTAATAACTCGGTATCATTCTGGTTAAACTGCTGCTTCCAATACAGGTTGGTTAAACGCAAGCCTTGATCACTAAGGATGGGCTGTATGAGTCCAACGGCTCCGACATTGTCGATGACAAATGCTTTAGGGCTAGTGTCTGTGTATCTATGACGATGTTCTACTTTTAAGACATATTTACCAGTGTCGTTTTGCTTGTTTTCAATCAGCGTCCAGTCAACCATCAGCCTTATGATGCCTCCGGCAGCATTGGAATTTTTATTTGATTGGGTTTCGGTTGCTCCAGTGACATAAGTCAGGTAATCGGCATCGATATCGACGACAGAATTAGCTTGTGGCGTTACAGGTGTAATGGGCAACTCAATGTCAGGATATTCTTTTGCAATAGGCTGACTTGTTGGAGGAATAATGGCGACAAGTATGGTCAGCCAAGCAAAACAAAAATGTACGGGGATATTAGTACGCTTCATGATATTAATCCTTTAATGTCATCGATTCTTGAAGTTGTGGCATGGTGGGTAACAGCTCAAAAGAGGACAGCAGCATAGAGCAGATGATTAACATGCTGTAGGCCAATGTGAACCAAGGGGTCATCTTGCCGCCGAAGGTGACATATCCATTGCTAGCGTGTTTTTTTCGACTGATCTGCGCGAGTATTGCTGGAAAGATCCCTCCCCAAATCGCCCCAGCTAATCCGGCAAAGCCGATGGCGATAAGAAATCCGTTAGGGAACATTAATGAACATAAAAGTGGGGGCGCCAGCACTAATAATCGTGGATAGCGATCGGATAAGCCCCATTGATTAATCATGATGTCTGACAGGTAATCAAGTAAGCCTTTTGCCACACCGATAAAAGAGGTGATCACCGCCACTTGTACAAAGAAAAACAGCAGGGCATTAAGCTCACCACTGTTATGACCTATCAGCGAAACAATGCCTTCAATATTGGTATTACCAGCATTCACTTTAGCAATCATGTCATTTTGGCTTTGGTTTCCCATAATGACGAACATCCATAAAATATAGAAAACACTCACAATTGATAGTCCAAGAAAAATGCTTTTCATGACACGCTCTGGCTTGTTTTTATATAAGTTTCTTAGCATGGGGATTATTTGTTGGTAACCTGCTGCCGCCATAAAGAAGGGGAGGGTTAATATGACATAGGGCAAGAGTGGGATAGTGCTATCGAATAGTGATTGCTCCTTATCGATAATATTGCTTAATTCTACTGTATTACCAAGGTCTATAAGAAGATAAGCAAAAGTACATAACATAATAAATATTAATGAACATGAAATCTTGCTGATAATAATGGGTTTGCAACAGATTATAACGCCTAAAACAGCAGTGAATAACAAGGCTGATAATGTTGAGTTTATTTCAAACCCAACTAGAATTTCACTGTAAACTTTGATTGTGTCTGTTCCGGCGGTAATATAAGCATATAATAAAATGAAGCCATTAAATATCATCATGGCATCATTGAAATATGTGGGTTTGTTCCCCATGCAATCTTTTATCATTGAATGAAACCCAGTCCCAACGGGGTAGTTCATATTCACTTCTAGTAACAATGAGCCAGCGGCGAGCATATATATTGCAGTCAGCACCACGACCGCGACACTGAGGAGAAACCACATGCCGATACTGACAATTGGTAGGCTCATCATACCTACACCGACAGCTGTGCTGACGACTACGGCTGCACCGTATATAAGCGAGAGTTTATTATTAGAATATTCCATAACTAAGTAACCTATAGTAATTAGTTTATGATGATGACCTCATATTGCGCCGAGATAGACTCGGGTAAACATCATCAATTAAATAGCCATGCCATTCATTATTTAATGAATGGCATGGCTGGTCTTGATAATGTTTAAACGGGAGTGAATTGTGCGAGGAAGTGCCTCAGAACAGGCGGCTCAACAGTGAATGTATAGCCTGGGATCTCTGATTTTTTCTCTATCAACTTAGCGAAGACATTGACCACATACTCTATGTGTTCATTGGTGTAAACTCGCCTAGGGATAGCGAGTCTGAGAAGTTCGGTTGGTGAGTCTTTTTGCTTACCAGTTTCAGGATCTCTTCCAAGTAGTAAGGAGCCGATTTCAGCGCTGCGGATACCCCCTTCCAGATATAGGGCAATAGCGAGTGCGTGCCCAGGAAACTGATGAGCGGGAATGTGAGGCAGGAAGGCTTTGGCATCAATGAACACAGCATGCCCGCCATTGGGGCTTTGAACTGGGATGCCCGCTTCAGCTAGTCTTTCACTGAGTAAGGAGACCTGACTTATCCGTGCTGTTAGGTAGGAATAATCTATTGCTTCATAGAGTCCTACCGCCATGGCTTCCATGTCTCTGCCTGCTAAACCACCATAAGTGGCAAATCCTTCCATCGGAATACAAAGCACCTGAGTTTGCTGGTAGAGATCTATCCTATTTTTGAAGCAGCATAGCCCGCCAATGTTGACCATGGCATCTTTCTTGGCAGACATGGTAAACATGTCTCCGTAGCGGAACATGGTTTTAACAATCTCATCGATATCGATATTAAAATATTCTGGATCACGTTCTTTGATAAACCATGCATTTTCAGCAAAGCGTGCAGCATCAATAACAACCGGAATGTTGTTTAATTTGGCTATGGCATAGACTTCGGCCATATTATCCATAGAGACTGGTTGTCCACCCATACTATTGCAAGTGATTGTCATGATGATCGCCGCTATGTTTTCGGCCCCATAATGTTCAATATTATTCTGTAATAAATCGACATCAAAGTTGCCTTTCCATCGGTGAAAAGCACTGGCGTTGTACGCATCTTCGATGACGACATTGATAGCTTTTGCTCCATTAAGTTCAACATGGGCCGCGGTGGTATCAAAGTGGTAATTAGAGATAAACACTGGCTCTTTACCGCCTCGTTTTTCTTTCATTTCTTTGATTAAAACCGGAAAAAGTATTTGTTCGGCGCCTCGTCCCTGGTGCGTTGGAATAGTATATCGATAGTCAAAAATATCCGTGACAGCTGCTTCCAATGCATAATAACTTGAGCTGCCAGCATAGGATTCATCTCCACGCATGATGGCTGCCCATTGCTGGTTACTCATGGAGCCTGTGCCGGAGTCAGTTAGCAGATCGATAAAAACCTGCTCGCTTCTCAATAGAAAAGGGTTAAAACCTATATCAGTCAGTGCTTGAAATCGCTCTTTTTCAGTGAGCAAACTAATAGGCTCTACAGCCTTAATTTTATAAGGTTGGGGTAAATTAAACATAGTATTAACTCTCTAATTTAATAAAGTAAATATATGGAAAATATTTTTTTAAAATCAGAGAGTGTGTGGGCTGCTGACAAAGTTAAGTTTTATCTTTGGATCTTGGGTAAACCAACAGAATAGAATGGCCGCAGAGATGGGAACGAATATATTTAAATCTTGAGGAGTGAATAATGGTGAATTGAGTATTGTCATATTATCCTCTCCAAATGATTCGGGTGGTCATTAATTATACACATCGTGGTATTTAAGTAAAGGATGTCGTTCTTTGTAAGGTAACCTTATAATATTAAAAAAATTTTATTTTTAAACTGTCGTTAAAAAACTGCTAATTTAAATTTCGATTGAATGGAAATTATCTTTAATGTAAAAATAAATACCTCTGAAATGAACCTAGAGATAAGCTATTAGTCATTTATTTTTTTCAAAATGCAGTAATCGATTATTAGCAGGCATTGTATGATCTTCAATTAAGCGTAGTCCTTGAGTTTCTGCAAGTTGAACTATCCATTCAATGTCTCGTATGGCGCTTCTCGGATCCTGCTGCGCTAGCCAGGTATCGAATCTGGCATTACTCTCGCTGGTGTAGTTATCGGCGTAATTGAACGGGCCATAAATACACAGATTACCTTGGGTACGCAGATGTTTACCTACGCCAATAAAGAAGGCTTCGACCATATCCTTTGCCATGATATGCAAGGTGTTAGCGGTAAAAATACCATCAATTTCTGTTTGATGACTCGCAAGTGGCCAGGGCTGAGTCACGTCAAGTATTAACGGACTTTGGATATTTGCGATGGGATCTGTGTTTTGATCGCCTAGCGAGCGTGCCTGCTTAAGTTGTGCGTTAATGCCGTCGAGATAGCAAACCTGATCGCTGGTTTGCCAAGTCAGATGGGGCAGAGCTTGAGCAAAATGCACAGCATGCTGGCCGGTACCTGTGCCTATCTCTAGTACGCACTTAGATGTTGAGAAAACTTGACTTATGACTTCGAGTATCGGGGCCTTGTTATTTTCGCATGCTTGAGAAAATGGTACTAAAGACATAGATATAAACCTTACACAGATAGAGTATTTAGTTACAACTAATTCGTAAATAAATGAAATGTAAACAGAGAAATAGTTTACTTAAATATTAGAGAATACTGTATCTTGGAATGCTAGTTTCGCAAACACTTTTGTGTCTGTTATTTTGTGATAGTGGTTTACGTTTTGGCATTAATATCAATCGGTATAAAGGTGTCAAAGAAGTGTCCAAATGGGTTAAAGGGATTAAAGATGAAGCTGTTCAATGTTGACAGAGATCAGGTGCAGCAGATGATGACCTGGTTTACCGATGAGGCAGCACTGAAAAATTGGGCTGGACCTGGTTTTCGTTTTCCTTTCACCGATGCAAGCTTTATCGAAGATCTTAAGCTAGACGATTTAATCTCATATTCTCTAATCACTCATGATGGTCAGTTAGCCGGGTTTGGCCAGTGTTACCGCCGTAATGACAAATGTCATCTGGGCCGCCTGGTCATAGCGCCAGCCTTTCGCGGTAAGAGATGTTTGTCGGGAAGGTTTGAAAATCAGAAAATCAGCCATATCTTAATAGCGCTCTTGAGTGAGTTAGCTTGCCAGCACTTAGGGATTGCAGCTAAGCCCGGCAACCTATCCTTGTTTGTCCTAAGTCATAACTTACCTGCTCTAAACCTTTATCTGAGCCTTGGCTTTGAGGAAACGCAATATCCAGAGTCGATAGGGCTGGAAGATTGCCTCTATCTGGTTAAATAAAGAGTCGCTAAATAAAGAGGAACAAGATGTCTGAATATTTTGCAAGACACTGAGATAGTGCTTACATAAGTAGTGATGAGAGGTTCTAGCAAGCGTTAGATCTCGTGAGTCTTTAGATAATGAAAAGAGTAATGGCGGCTTATTGTTAGCCTTAGATAAGTCAATGAATAACTAAGGAAAAGTGTTCGATGAAGTCTTACCCCTATTATATTTGTGATGTATTTACCGATAAACGCTTTGGTGGTAACCAATTAGCCGTATTGCCGGATGCACAAGGGTTAACCTCTGAGCAGATGCAACAGATCGCTCGTGAGTTTAACTTTCCTGAGAGCACCTTCGTGTTTCCTGCTGAGCAAGGAAATACGAGGAAAGTGCGCATTTTCACCCCATCTATAGAGGTGCCCTTTGCCGGACATCCCAATGTGGGTACCGCATTTTTATTGGCTAAGACCGGTTTGCTCGATAGGCAAGAGCTGCAAACAATCATCTTCGAGGAGAAGGCTGGGCTGGTGCCCATCTCCATAGCACAGCAAGACGATGGCGCTATCTTCTGTGAACTCAAAGCGCCAGAGGTTGTCTCCTTGGGGCAAAGTATCGATGCGTCTCTCGTTGCCGAGGCTCTGTCGCTCAATCTTGATGATATCCAGCTTAGCACTCATCAGCCTATTGTGGCTTCGGTTGGGTTGCCATTCCTCATGGTTGAGCTTATGAGTTTAGATGCATTAGCAAGCGCGAGAGCTAAGTTGGACGCGTTCGAGAAGATACAAGCCATAGGCGTAACCCCGGATATTCATCTCTATGTAAAACGAGAAGAATCGTCAAAAGCAGAGCAGCAGTTTGATATTCAGGCTCGTATGTTTGCCCCATTCGATGGTGTACCAGAAGATCCGGCTACCGGCAGTGCAAATTGTGCATTAGCCGGCTTGCTAGCACATTATTCTAGTTTGCAAGAGGGCATGCTGTGTTGGACCATAGCCCAAGGCGTCGAAATGGACCGTCCTAGCGTGCTTAAGGCTAGAGCGCTTAAAAAGGCAGGGCAAGTTATTGATACCTGGATTGGCGGTAACAGTGTGCTGGTGAGTAAAGGCGAGATATATCTGGACTGACATTAATAATCATTGATTAACTTTAAGCATAATTTTGTGTCATCGAAATCGAGCTGGAAAGAGCTAGATGTCGCGCTACCCAGATATGATGGTTTCGAGCCTAGCTGTAAGTTATATAGAAGGGCATGGAAGTGACAATGACTGTTTTTGAAAAAGATGAGCTTATAGCCCTTAGCTGGAAAATGCATAACCTAATAGAGTAAGCCTATCTGGATAATCCTGGGGTGCAGGGAGATTAAGCAGGGCTCAAAGAGGCAAAAGATAGAATAGTTTCAGCGCCGTATCCCTTAATATGAATGAGTGAAAAACTTCAATTTACGGTGCTATATTGGTTTTTACTGCTATATTGTTAGTGACAGATAAATTATTAATTGTGAGTTTTCGTTCCAGGAAGGGAGCGGGCAGACGTTATAAGTTTACAGTGTTATATCAGCTAAATTGGTGAATGTAATTCAGTAAAGTTTATGTCGTAATATACAGGGAAGTAGCATGATTAAATATCGTTCTCCAAGCCAACAAAGCCAACATGTTATTTGGGCTCTCACCTTCGCGATTTTCATTTTTACTACTTTTTGGTCGGTATTGATTGTTGAATACTTTGACCCTGGGTCCTATTTGTGGCAACAGTTAGATCAAGCCGCATTTGTAGATACTAATTTGGCTGCCGAAGGGGTGGTAGAGCACTTCTTTAATGCCGTGTTATTCAGCGTGTTTGTGAGTGTTATTGCCTATCTTTTACTAAAATATCTGAGTATTAAAGTCTCACAAGGGAGTCTACCAGAGGGGTTTTACACGCAAAACTCTTGGTTAGATATCGATGATAAATACTTAGTGCTAATACAAGCCGACGAGCTGGTTTTTTTCGAGTTTGAACGTCGGATGGCTAAACGGTTACAAATCAAATATCAGCATGATGCGTCAGTTGATGAGCTCATTGCGTTAGCCGAACCCCAAAAAGTGCGGCGAATTCCCTTTGATGAGATCTCTGAGCTGGTGAGTGATCACAATTCTGATATTTTCTATGTAAAGCATAAAGATAAACGACATAGGGTGGTTTTCATTAACCAGACGGTTAAAGCTCATGCGTTGGAGTTGGTGCAACTGTTATTGCCAGAAGAGTTGGAATATCATAGGAATGAACGGACTAGGTTCAAAGCAACGTTTCCCTTTCTTGCCGTGTTTATTGGCCTCGGCTTATTAGCAATGGCTGTTGATATTATTGTTATTCGTTATATTGTCAGCTTACTCGTCTTATTGTTGGTTATCCCTAAATTGTGCACCAATTACCTGGACCCTAAAATCACTGAAACCTGGCGGGTGAATGAGATAAGAGCCTGATAAAATTTGGGTTGTCATTAAGGTTAAATTGAAAAGGCTCCGTTGGGAGCCTTTGGTTAGTTAAGAACAGCTTAAGTCTTACTTAGCGGTAGCTTCGGTTGTTAAGTCTATATTGTAAATGGCGAAACCAAACTCATCAGTTAAGTCAGCACGTTTGGTTAACGGACGTACTTGATTCTCAAGAATAAACTTGTCAGCGAGCTCACTATCTTGAGTTTCGAAGCGAATATCCAAATTAGTACTTGTGTTGATCGTCACGAAGTCCCAGTTATTATCAGCGCTTGGATTTACTTCACCATTCGCCTCAGTCTCTTCAGTGATGTACTGAGCGAGAGCTTCACGGTTGCTATCCGGTAGCTCCATGATGACGTAATCTGAACCTGTACCCGCAAATTTACCACCGAATGCGCGGTAGTTGTTTGTCGCTATAATGAACTCTTTGTTAGCAAATTCATCGCCAGTGATTAATATTCCGTCCTCGGTATAAGCTAGATCGACGATACGGTTGGCATCGGCATCAAGCAGTTTACAATCACCATCAAACTTAGTCGGTTGAGTCACATCAATCTTGTAGGTGACACCATCGATGACATCGAAGTTGTAGGTTCTGTGTGTGTCCCAATTGATTAAATACTGCGGCTCTGTTGAGGTTGCTGATATTTGGTTAAATTGGTTTGCACTGCACTCTAGCCAATCTTTCACTTCTGCACCTGTGACTTTTACTACAACCATGGTATTTGGATATAGATAAAGATCTGCTGCATTTTTGTAGGTCAAGTCGCCGGCTGGAACTTGCACATAAGAGTCTGCATCGGCGGTAGTGCTGTGACGTCCACCTGCTTTAAAAGGTGCTGCGGCAGACAATACCGGAATATCTTTTAACGCGTCAGTAAGGTTAGCCTTTACTTTGGCTATCTGGGCATCGGAGACAATCTGCACCGATGGATCATCTTGCACTAAGGTAAGGAAGCTGTACATGTCGGCGGATGCTTTACCAATCGGCTGGTTGACATAGTTAAGTGTACCTTGGTGTTCGATTGCAACGGCGTCTCGAATACCATTATCTGCACTGACTAATTCAGGTTCATCAGCATTTTTGTCATAGATAGGAGCAGCTTTTGCAGTGCGATCGATAATGACCCAATTACCGTCTTGCATCTCAAGTTTTAGATCGACAATACCTAAGTTATCACCCCAACGGCCAGGCATGACGGCAGCCACACCATTGATAGTCCCTTTCTCCAGATCGGCATTTTCCAGACCTTCAAATGTTGCCGACGGAAATACTGAATGGCTGTGACCAAAGGTTATCACATCGATACCTTCTACCAGAGATAGCGCGTAAGTGGCATTTTCGTCGTTGACATCGATTGGATTTGAAGGTGTGCCCACGCCTGAGTGTGGGATTGCGACGATAACATCGGCGCCCTCAGCTTTCATTAATGGAACGAATTTTTCAGCAGCTTCGACAATACCCATAACTGAAACTTTGCCGGATAGGTTTTGCTTATCCCAGAGTAATATCTGAGGGGGCACGAAGCCGATATAGCCAATTTTAACCGTTTGCTGATCACCCTTGCTGTCGATGACCGTTTTTTCTTCGATGATGTAAGGGGTGAATAAGTTATCACCCTTTTCTTTGCCTTCCCAGCAATCGGCTTCACATAAGACGTTAGCATTGATGTAAGGGAAGTTTGCGCCTGCTATGGCTTCGCTTAAGAAATCCAGGCCATAGTTAAACTCATGGTTGCCTAAGTTGCCCACAGAGTAGCCGAGTGTATTCATGGCCTTATATGCTGGATGAGTGCCGCCTATGGTGCTGTCGCGTTTAAAGTTATCGGCAACGTAGTCGCCCATTGGGCTGCCTTGCAATAAGTCACCGTTGTCGACTAATACGAAGTTGCTGACTTCAGCGCCTCGCTGTTTAATCAGGCTAGCCGTTCGTGCAAGGCCTATGCTCGGGTCATACTTGGTTTTGTAATAATCATAATCCATGATGTTGGTATGAAGATCACTGGTTTCAAGAATACGAAGATCCACTTGAATGGCCGCGACATCATTATCATCAGATCCACAAGCCGCAAGGCCAAGTGTTGAAGCGATAACTACTGCTAAAACTTTTTTATTAAACATATCCATCATTCTCATTTATTAAGACCCCGAGGCATGACTCTTGTTGTTAAGTTATGCCTCATGTAACCAACGTGATATTTCTTGTGGTATCACTGAGGGCGTGAGGTTATTATATGCTGGATAAGTTTCAATAATGTGATTTAGAGTAAGGGTTTAACGCTTTATATGAGACTTAGATGTCGTTTGGTTTAAATTTGAGCAGAAGTGTATCATTCGCTTGATACCTTGGTAGTTTAATGTATTTGATGTGTATATTTCGTTGATGGTCAGGGCCCTAGATAAACGTTTATCTAGGGAGGGAAAGAGCCCTCTAAAGGGCTCTTATGCAATGCTGGAAACCGCTAAGCTACAATGAATTAGCTCGGTTGGAAGGGGTTAAAAGTCACGAACGTCAACACTATTAGCGTTGAAGTCAAATTTGTTGATTTTTCCACATTGGGCAAAATGGTTATTAGAGCCATAAGGCGCATCAACTTGTGAGATGTTAGACTCCCAGCCTTGACCATTTTTAATGAAAGCCTTTATTTCAAATTGTCCGTTGACGGCTTTACTACAGTCCATATCGACATCCAGCATCCAGTAATGTTGGCCCCAAATGTTGAATGGATCTTCACCATATCCATCGACTGCAGTGGTTCGTTTGGTGCCCCAGCTATTTGGCCAGATATTGGTTGTCCAATCCAGTGGTGTTCCTTCAGATTCCATGCTTTGGCTAGCTTCACTTCCGTACCAGTCTAGATAGCTTTCATTGGCTTTCCACTGCGTTGTGGTGACATTAAGCATGTTGTTATGCTTGATGGGCATAGCACAATCTAAGTTAGTCGTTTGACAGTTTCTTCCTAAAATATTGTTAGCATAATTATGGTCGATACCACCGCGAATAAACATATTTTGACCGCTCAGAGTTTGAGCTCGAATGAATATCAGGGTACGTTGCCAATCACTTTCCGGTGGAATCGTAACGCCGGTGACTTTGGCACCACGGTGAATGGCAAAGGCGTCCCAAGAGCCGATATTTGCATTGATACTGCCATCGGTATTGACCCTAATTGTTTCACCACTACAAGATAATCCATCGGCTGACAATTGACCTTTGAGCACGTTGCAGTAAGTACCTGCTGTCATGTCCGTATTTAGGATAGAGGTTAAATTAATGTCTTCTTTATTGATAGCAACAAATCCTGAGCTACCACGGCCAAAAGCTATTTGGTTATTGTCATTATCCCACCAATTAGTCATGCTGAGGTTGTCAGCGGTATTGTTTCTGAAATCGACAGCGCCAGAGATATAAGACCATCTGTGCTCACACTTCCAGTTACTGGCAAAACATTCTAAGTTGCCTTGGTTATGAACGGGAATATGCGGCTTTCCTGCATCAAAATCACCATGATACTCGTAGCTCGACATTACTTTTGGGTAGCCATAGGGGTAAGCTAACATAAATACATTGGCTAAATCGTATAAGCGCCCATCTTCAAAGGTGATAACATTCCCGCCTCCACCATGACCACGTTGATTGTCATGATTATCGACAAAGACGACGGCTGAGTTGCTGGGCATAAAACCCCAAGCTTCGCCGAAATTATTTAGCCAAGCGAGTTTACCGTTTCTAAAAGTGTCACCTAATTTGGTGGTGTATTTAAATTCAGTCACTAAGCCAGCACTTGTATATTCAGAGGAGCCGATGGCTTCCCCCCTTGATCGATCACTTCCTGAAAGATTAAGGGCGTGCCATTCACGTTCGATAATACTCCCTGAATGTCTTCAATTGACATGTGTTTAGAAGCATCGAAACGAAAACCTGTGACACCAATACTGATTAAATCATTTAAATAACCCGCTAATGTAGCTTGCACATAAGCTGAACCAGTATTTAAATCAGGCAAACCGACTAGCTCACAGTTTTGAACTTGCCAACGATCACCATAATCATTAATAGCGCAGGTGTTATGAAAATCTTGAGGGTCATACATTGGATAGTGTTTATTCCCATAAACACTGCCAGCAGAGCCTGTACCACTGCCATGAGCCATATGATTGATGACGGCATCTACGTAAATATCTACACCAACATTTTTACAGCGGTTAACCATATCAATGAACTGTTCACGTGTTCCACTGCGACTTTCTAATTGATAACTCACTGGTTGGTAGCGTGTCCACCACGGTGAACCTTGAATATGCTCATTGGGCGGCGATACTTGTACAGCCCGATAGCCTTTAGGGCCTAAATAGTCTTCACATTCTTGTGCGACATCTTGCCAACTCCATTCAAATAAATGAACGAAGGTGGTTGGCTGAGTTTGGGCTTGAATTTGCGTTGTACTCAGTAGAGATAAAGTCATGGCTAAACTTTTTGCGATTAAATTATGATTTTTTTTATTGTTCATTTTAAATTCCATTTCTGATTTTTATATTTACACCTCGAGAACTGAGTCATCATTGCTTAAAAATAATACTGGGTCATTGCAGGGATAGTTGAATACGTATGCATTGAAGTAAGGCTGCATAGAAACAAGAATAAGTATTTAAAAGAGGACTAAGAGCGTTTAAGAGAGTCGCAAGCGAAAAGTATTATTCCGGGGCTGCATTACTGACGAAGAACAATAAATAAGAGCCCTAAAAAGGGCTCTTATTATTTTAATCTATGCATGGACAAACTTTATGTTTGTGACCCTGTGTTATTTTGCAAGTAGACCCCGGCTGCGAAGTAGTGGGTCTATGCCCGCTTCTTTGCCACGGAACTGCTTGTAAAGTTGCATAGGATCTTCACTGCCACCTTGAGACAAGATGTTGTTTCTGAAGGCTTCAGCTGTTGTTTGGTCGAAGATACCGTTCTCTTTGAAGGCTTCGAATGCATCGGCACCTAAGATATCAGACCAAAGGTAGCTGTAGTAACCTGCAGAATATCCACCCGAGAAAATGTGCGAGAAGTAAGTACTGCGGTATCTTGGAGTGATCTCATTGATAAGCCCCATCTTGTTGAGTGACTCAGCTTCAAATTTTGCCGCATCTTTCGGGGTAAAGTCGGTCACTGTGTGCCAATCAAGATCTAACTTAGTCGCGGCCATATATTCAACGGTGGCAAAACCTTGGTTGAACTTGCTCGCAGCCTGTATCTTCTTCACTAGCTCCTGAGGGATCACTTCACCGGTCTTATAATGCTTAGCGAACTGAGCCAATACTTCGGGTTGAGTCATCCAGTTTTCCATCACCTGTGATGGGAACTCGACGTAATCACGTGGAACAGAAGTTCCTGCTTGAGAGCGATACTGAACATCTGACAGCATGCCATGAAGGGCGTGACCAAATTCATGGAACAGGGTACTGGCTTCATCAAACGTCAGTAGTGAAGGCTCACCTGCTGCAGGGCGAGGGTAGTTAAGTACGTTGACTATGATAGGCTTAGAGTCGACGCCATTCATATTGTACTGCTGACGGTAAGAGTTCATCCATGCACCACCACGCTTGCTGTCGCGTACATAGTAGTCACCCATGAAGATGGCCATCAAAGAGCCGTCTTTGTCATACACTTCCCAGGTACGAACTTCATCGTTGTACTTAGGTAAGTCGGTACGTTCCTTGACTGTGATGCCAAATAAACGGTTAGCCGTATAGAACACACCTTTAAGGGTATTTTCCAGTGAGAAGTAGGGGCGAGTCTGTTGCTCGTTAAAGCTGTACTTAGCCACACGGATCTTGTCTGAGTAATACCACCAATCCCAACCTGCAAGTTTGAAATTACCGCCTTCAGAGTCGATAAGCTCTTGCATAACATCAACTTCAGCTTCTGCCTGGGCAAGGGCTGCAGGCCAAACCTTATTAAGTAACTCATAGACATTTTCAGGTGTCTTAGCGGTGCGTTCTTCTAGTACGAAATGCGCATGGGTCTTGTAACCCATCAGCTGCGCACGCTCTGCACGTAGGGCAGCCATCTTAGCCAAGATCTGCTTGTTATCATTAGCGTTGTCGTTATTACCGCGCATGATATAGCCGTTGTAGATCTTTTCGCGTAGCTCGCGACTGTCGGCATAGGTCAAAAATGGTGTGATAGAGGGGCGTGAGGTGGTGAACACCCACTTACCTTCGTGGCCACGCTTTGCCGCGGTATCCGCTGCTGTGTTAATCACATCTTTTGGTAGACCAGAAAGATCGGCCTTGTTATCGATAACGAGCTCAAATGCGTTAGTTTCGGCCAGTAGGTTGTCACCAAACTCCAGGCTGAGTTTGCCAATCTGATCATTAAGACCACGAAGCTTGGTCTTGTCTGTTTCGTTTAGGTTAGCGCCGCCACGAGTGAAAGACTTATAAGTGTCATCGAGTAGCTTAGACTGAGCGGTATTCAGGCCCAGAGTATCTCGTGAGTCATAAACCGCTTTTACTTTTTGGAACAATTTGTCGTTTAGCAATACATCATCGCTGGCCGATGAAAGCATAGGCGAGACCTCTTTTGAGATAGTCTGCAGCGCATCATTAGTGTCGGCACCCGTTAGGTTGTAGAACACGCTGGCGACTTTTGAGGTTAGCTCACCTGAAAATTCCATCGCTTCTATTGTATTAGCGAAGTTGGGTGCTTCCGGGTTATCTATGATGGCTTGCATTTCGGCTTGATGCTGAGCAATTCCCGCTTTGAATGCCGGTAGGTAGTGTTCTGGTTTGATCTTATCGAAATCAGGAATACCAAGGTAAGTATCGTATGGCTTAAAAAAAGGGTTACCCGCATTGTTTTCGATTATCTGCTGCGCTACGACGTTAGGTGCCAGATTGGTGTCGCCGCTTCCTGTCGTTGATGAGCTACATGCACCTAATGCAAAAGTGAGTGCCATAGCGGTTACCAGTGGTTTGAGGGTTAATCCCTTCATTATTTATATCCCCGATTTGTTTTTATTTGCTTGTGTTGAAATATTATCGCCAAGCCCATAGCGGGCAAAAGCGTGCAGTTTAAGCTAGACAAAAAATCATCATGACAATTTATACGTCAAAAGGCTTAAACTGACGTTAAGAGCTTTTAAATATCATGGTTAAAGGTGTTAAAGCTATCAAAATAATGTTTTGTTTGTAACAAATGTTTTGAATGCCTTGTTTTTATACATTATCTGGCACTTTTTGATAAATTATTAACCACAAACTTGATCATAAGTGAGTTCACATATAGGCCGCAATGGTACCTGTAGAGCTTAAGTTGTTGAAAGTTTGTTAAATTTTTTTTGGGGCGGATTTTAGCATCTTTCGGGTAGGTTTGAGCTGGGATAAGAGCAGTTTGTCTGAGCTTTATAGATATTTAAAAAGGGAAGCCAATGGCTTCCCTTTTTAACTGTGCAAAGTGGATTTTATCTGGATTAATACCCTAAGGTCAGCGATCCGGCGCGGCGAGGGTCTGATGAGCCAAATACGCCTTGCTCTGTGACCATTATCGATTGAGTCGAGCCGATGGCATTACCCACACTGACCTTATGGCCCTTAGCTTCGAGTAGCTCAATGGTGTCACTATTGAGACTCTGTTCGACACGTAGCACATCGGGCAACCACTGATGGTGTATGCGAGGGGCGGCAGTGGCTTCGGCGATATTAAGGTCATGGTCGATGACATTCATGATGATCTGCATCGTTGTAGTGATGATGCGTGAACCTCCAGGGCTGCCGGTGATGATAAAGGGTTTACCATCTTTCATCACTATGGTTGGGCTCATCGAGCTTAGCGGCCGTTTGTTGCCTTCGACTGAGTTTGCTTCACCGCCGACCAGGCCATAACCATTTGGAGTGCCGGTTTTTGCGGAAAAATCATCCATCTCATTGTTGAGTAAGATGCCTGTGCCTTTAGCCACTAATCCTGAGCCATAGCTGAAGTTTAGGGTGTAGGTATTGGATACTGCGTTGCCCCATTTGTCGACCACAGAATAGTGTGTGGTTTGATTACTCTCATAGGGCGCGAGTTTACCGGGTTTGATTTCGCTGCTCGGTGTGGCCTTATTGATAGCGATTTGACTGGCTAACTTCTTGGCGTAGTCTTTACTGGTCAAGGCCTCTACGGGCACCTTATAGAAGTCTGGATCGCCAAGGTATTCACTGCGATCGGCATAAGCGCGTCTCATGGCTTCTGTCATCAGGTGAAGAGTTGCGGCGGTATTATGACCCAGTTTATCGATGGGGAAAGTCTCTAATATGTTGAGCATTTCGACGATGTGGACACCGCCGGATGAAGGTGGCGGCATAGACACGACTTTATAGCCACGATAGTCGCCTGTCACCGGTTTGCGCTCGACGACTTTATACTGCTTTAGATCATCGAGTGTCATGATCCCACCAGCGTCTTGAATGGCTGCAACTAATTTTTGAGCCGTTTCCCCTTGGTAGAAGCCCTTACTGCCTTGCTTGGCGATTAAGGATAAAGAGTGGGCCAGTTCAGGTTGCTTAAGCACGTCACCGACCTGATAATTACTGCCGTCTGCTTTATAAAATATTTCGGCAGAGCTTGGCCATTGGGCGATACGTCTTTTTAGCCCAATTAAAGAGGTAGAGAGATCTGGTGTAACAGTAATGCCTTCACCCGCCATTTTTATCGCCGCAGCCATCACTTGCTTCATGGTCATGGTGCCGTATTTCTCTAAGGCCAGTTCCATGCCCATCACGGTACCCGGTACGCCGACGGCCAGGCCGTGTTCGCGGCTCAGCTTAGCAACGGCGTCGCCATGCTCATTGAGGTACATGTCTCTGTGGGCTTTCGATGGCGCCATTTCACGGTAATCGATAGCGATAGTTTTGTTGGGCTCGGCGAGATGAACCAACATGAAGCCACCGCCACCTATGTTGCCAGCACGAGGCAAAGTCACGGCCAGTGCAAAGCCAACCGCCACGGCAGCATCGACGGCATTACCGCCTTGCTTTAAAATCTCTACGCCTGCTCGAGTCGCTAATGTCTCTTGAGTCGATACCATGCCATGCTTAGCCCAAACGGGTTGCGCGGTTGCCATGTGGCTGTATATTGAAGATTCTGCGGCTTGTACGGGGGCGACATGAAATGCCGAGGATAAGCCCAGTAAAGGCACGGCCACAGATATGGCAACGAATAATCGTGTTAGCGAGCGCATTGAGATCCCTTTTTATATTAGAAAGTTATAGTTATTTCAGCAATGTGACGTTAATCATACAAAATAGCAAGACAAAAAAAGTAGGAGAAGTACTTGTTCGGATCAGACTTGAAGCTTGAGTTCTCGGAGTCAATCTCCACTATTCCTGCCGATGAATGGAATGCCTTGATGCAGGGAGATGTTGAGGAGAGCGGTAAGGGAGTTAACCCCTTTACTTGTCATGCCTATCTTCTGGCGTTGGAAGACAGTCGCTGTGTGTGCCCGAAATCCGGTTGGACTCCCATGCATTTGTCTGTGCTGAGCCAAGGTAAGCGAATTGCTCTGATGCCCCTTTACAGTAAGAGTCATTCCTATGGAGAATACGTGTTCGATTGGGCCTGGGCCGAGGCCTATGAAAGGAATCACATCGACTATTACCCTAAGCTATTGAGCGCGGTTCCTTTTACGCCAGTCACGGGCAACAGGTTAGGCATAGGCAAGCAATTAAGTGAGCAAGAGTCTCAGTCTGTTGTCTCCTTGATGATTCAAGCGCTCAGCCATGAGATGAGACGCGGAAGCTATTCAAGCTGGCATTGCCTGTTTATGCCTGAGGCGCAACATAAGCTTATCTCACTCTCACAATCACAACCAATGTCCCAGTTAGAACCAGAGCTAGAGTCAGGTTTATCTTCACCTTCAGCTTCACCCTTAACGCCCCTTAAGCGTAGGGGCACTCAGTTTCATTGGCGTAACCAAGGTTACCGGGTATTTGATGATTTCTTGTCTGCCATGAGTTCACGCAAACGAAAAAACATCATCAAAGAGAGAAATAAGGCCCAAGGACAAGGTTATACATTCAGGTTTATTCCGGGTATTGAGGTGACTGAGGCTCAGTGGCAATCCTTCTATTACTGTTACCAGATAACCTATGCGAAACGCTCCGGCCATTACGGCTATCTCAATCTAGACTTTTTCAAGCTAATTGGAGCAACGATGCCGGAGCAAGTGCAATTGCTTGTTGTCGAGAAGCCATTGCCGCAATTCTATGGATCAGATAGTTCGGATACTCCTGAGGGCTTAGATGAGCATATCGGCTCACCAGAGGAACTTGGCGATGCCTGTATCGTCGCTGCGGCGCTCTATTTCACCAGTGATACGCATCTCTATGGTCGGTATTGGGGCTGTCTGGAAGAGGCCGATGCCTTACATTTCGAGGCGTGTTATTACCAGGGGATCGAATACTGCATCAAACATGGTTTGCAGGCCTTAGATGCGGGGGCTCAGGGAGAGCATAAGATTTCTAGAGGGTTTGAGCCAATGGAGACCTACTCAAACCATGAGATTGCTCACCCAGGTTTCAGAGACGCCATCGAGAGTTTTACTCTACAGGAAGCCGAACAAAATAGATGTTACATGATAGAGGCTGCTAAGTCACTGCCGTTCAAGAATAAAGAGTAAGGAATAAATAAGGCTACAGGCTCTAAGCTGTAGCCTGTTCTTATCGGCTTTAACCTAACGCCAACCAGAAACCGACACCTATCATCAAAGAGCCAGCGATACGATTCATCAGCTTGATATTATCACCCTTAGATAAAAACACTCTTAAGCTCTTACCACCAGAGGCATAGGCGAGCATAGCAACTGCCTCAGAGACTAAGATGATAGACAATAGCCAGAAAAGCTGAGGAGCCACTGCTTTATCTGCGCTGATGAAAGGCGGTAGCAGGGATACCATAAAGGCCCACCCCTTAGGGTTTGAAATCGCAGTCATCAGCCCTTGATTGAATAGAGTTGTGCGGCTCACTTCTGTTTGCTGCTCATTGGTTATGGTCATCTTGCCTTTAGATAACCACATCTGGATACCAAGATAGGCGAGGTAAGCACCGCCGGCATACTTGATGATTGAGAAGGCTTGAGGGTAGTTAAGCATGATACTTGCGACGCCCATGACAGCTGCTATAGCAACGATAGCCACACCAATCAACTCACCACCCATCATCCACAGGGTTCGACGCACACCGATACTCATGCCTAAGGTCATGGCGAGTGTCATACACATGCCGGGTGTGATTGATACGAAGAAAAAGGTCGGTAGAAAAACAGCGAGTAGGGCGATATCTGGCATCTGTAATAAGCTTCTTTGTTTTTGTTATAAGAGACTCAGTCTAGAGAATATTTTGCTCACTGAAAACAAAAAACCAGCCACTAAGGCTGGTTTTACATCTGGATAACCTAAATTTGCACTATGTGTAACGTATCGTGCTAACTAGTATTAACTCACAGCTTGTTCATATGACTGAATTTAGCTTATTTAGAGCACGCCACGACGTTGTTGATCACGCTCTATTGACTCAAACAGGGCGGTAAAGTTACCTTCGCCGAATCCCTGATTGTTCTTGCGCTGGATGATCTCGATGAATATAGGGCCGAACAGATTCTTAGTGAAGATCTGCAGCAGATAACCATCGTCATCGCCGTCGATCAATATCTGATGATGCTTGATGCGATCTCTGTCTTCAGTGACCTGAGGCAGCTTATCGAAGATGGTCTCGTAATATTCAGGGATAATATCTAACGTCTGAATTGATGAGCCTTCCATCGCATCGAGAGAGGCGACGATATCACGACTTCTAAAGGCCAGATGCTGTACGCCAGGGCCATCATACTCTTTCAGATATTCATCGATCTGGTTCTTCTCGCTGCCTTTACCTTCGTTGATTGGAATACAGAAGCTGCCATCCGGTGAGCGCAGGGCGTAAGAGATCAAAGCGGTTTTAGCCCCCTTAATATCGAAATAACGTACTTCGGTGAAACCGAAGATATCTTTATAGAAGTTAGACCAAAACTCCATGGTGCCCTGGTAGACATTGTTGGTGAGATGATCGACTTCGATAAAGCCTTTTTCTTGAGTGATGACTTGCTCTTCGAGATCGACGAAATCATTTTGGTAGATATTCTTCTCTTCACCAAAGATGTCGATAAAGTAAATTAAGCTGTCACCTATGCCATAAATAGCCGGATAAGGATGATCTTTGTTAGCATCATCGGCAGGCTTAGCACCGCGTGCTACCGCACCTTCGAAGGCGAATTGTGCATCTTCTACGCGCCAGCCCATAGAACAGATCGCAGGACCGTGACTCTTAGCGAACTCGGCCGAGAAACCGCTTCGCTCGTTGTTGAGCAGGAAATGGATGTCATTTTGCTTGTAGTAACTGATATCTTTGTTCTTGCTCTTTTTCAGTTTAGAGAAACCGAAATCGATAAATACTTTATGCATGAATTCAAGATCTGGGGTGGAAAATTCAGTGAATTCTATGCCCAATAAGCCCAGTGGATTTTTTTCGCTTGCCATTGTTCTATCCTCGTTCAATTTTTCATGCACCTTGATGCGTGCTTTTTATGTTTTATGTTGGGCTAAATGATGTCTTTCAGTTTGAGGCAGACGCCAGTTTCACCTAAATTGTGATCTTAATATCAATTTAGTTGCTCAGATGAACAAAAAAAAGAATAATAATTGGCGTGAGTTAATCTATAAAGTAGATGGTATGTTTAGGTTTACACTAATGAGGCGTGTATGCGTATAGATGTTGATGCATTTAAAGTACTTGAGGTTTTGGTCGAAGAAGGCAGCTTTGCTAAGGCTGCAGAGCGTTTGCATAAGGCTCAGTCTGCGGTGAGTTATCAGATTAAGAAGCTAGAGCAACACTTAGGTGTAAATCTTTTTTGTCGGGATCAGTACCGAGCCGAATTAACGCCGGAAGGTAAAGTTATACTCGCCGAAGGCCAGAGACTGTTGCAGTACCTTGCAAACATTGAACATTTAGCGAGCAGATTCAGTGAGGGGTGGGAGCCTAAATTGGAACTAGTTATCGACGGAGCCTTGCCGATGGAGCCAATCATGAAGGCATTGAAACGTATGGCTGCCCACCAGATCCCGACAAAAATTCAATTGAATATGGAGTTTCTCGGTGGAGTACAAGACAGGTTTGAGCGGGATAATGCCGATCTGATGTTAGTGAAAGACTATCGTACCGGTCCCAATTATCGACCTCAGTCTCTGCCGGATATTACCAGCATACTCGTCGTGGCGGCAAGCCATCTGTTGGCTGTGGAAGAGAATATCTCGTTATTTGAGCTGCAAAGGCATGTTGAGCTCACCATCGAAGATTCATCCCCCGAAATAAGCTATCAAGATGAGCTTCAATTCGGTGGGGATAAGGTGTTTTATCTGTCTGGTTTCATCATGAAGAAGAATGCATTGGAGATGGGGTTGGGTTTTGGCTGGATGCCAGACTTCCTCATCCATGATGAGCTCAAACGTGGGGAGCTGATTGAGGTGGATTTTAGTGGCGGCAGCCGCCACAGTTTCACTCCTAAACTAGTGTCGACCATGGAGCGGCCATTGGGTAAGGCGGGGCGTCTGTTTACTGAGCTTATTATGGAAGAGTTCGATCGTGCAGAGCTCTAGACTGGTGGGAGCGACTCTCTGCTCTCTAGCAGATTAGTCTGTGATGATATCGAGTATTTTATCTGTCTAGTTTCAATTGAAATTTTACTCAGTTATAGCACATCCAGTAGCGGCGTTATGCAAGCGGCTTAGTAGCACTAAGGTTAAAGCAAATAGGCTTAACGGCCGATATTTATAATATACCGTACCGTTAAGCCTAGGTTCAGTTCCCATCGAGTATATTGGCGACATATGGTCAGTGGTACGACATATGCAGATATTTTAGTTGTAGAAGGTTATATAAGAACCTTGAATGTTGAAAGCTGAGTAAAAGTGTTCAACGAGCATGTGTATTGAGTATTTATACAGGCCATTCTCGTTGATAGGAGGTATAAGATGAAGCCATTAGTATCGAATCATACATCGAACCTTTATGCTAAGTATGTGAATATATTAGCCTGCGGAGACAAACCCATTTCGGTTTGTAAGCTGCATGAGTTTACCGAAGACTTGGCCAAGAGCCATTTGCTACTGAACGATTTTAAATGGGATGATTGGTATCAAAATAGCCATTTAGTTGACAGGCCTGAGTACATTGCCGATGCCAGCCTGCATGATTGCCAACTATTGCTAACCGCCATGACGCGTCTCGAACGCTTTAGTCCGGGTGTGATAGATAATATGAGGCGTCAAGGTGTCTTGATTGCAATCCTTGAACGCTATAATAATTTTTCAATGAAACTTGCTTGCTAGAAGGCTAAAAGAGTTAGGTTATAGGCTAGGTTTTATCTATCCATGACCTCCTTATAGTAAAGAGTACATACTCTCTATTTAAGAGAAGCCAGACATAAAAACGCCAGCATTTAGCTGGCGTTTGCGTATCTATAGCTTATACAGATTGGTCTAGTCACCAAATGGCACTGGTCTTGGTGTGTTAGCATTCGATGGCGGTAGGATAGGTAACACTATCTGCGGCTGCTCACCGGTTAGAGACTTAAGGAAAGTCACCATCTCTTTGGTTTCTACCTCAGTTAACTCCTGTCCTAATTGGATCTCTGCCATGGTATTCACCGCTTCTTCCAGTGTCCAAGTCGCACCGTCGTGGAAGTAGGGATAGGTCAACTCGATATTTCTGAGTGTTGGTACCTTAAATACGAATTTATCGGCTTCTTTGCCGGTTACTGCAATACGCCCTTCAGCGGGATTTGTAGTATGGAAAGGTTTGACTAGCCCCATCTTCATATACATGGTGCCACCAACAGCTGGTCCGTTGTGACAACTAGTACAGCCTTTATCTTTAAACAGTTGATAACCAGATTTCGCTTCTGCACTGATTGCTGACATATCGCCTTTAAGATATAGATCGAATGGGCTATTTGGCGTCACTAAGGTCTTTTCAAATTCAGCAATTGCATCGGTAATGTTGTCAATACTGACAGCGTCTTTACCATATATCGCCTCAAATCTTAGCTGATATGCTGGCATAGACTTCACCGTTGATACTGCGAGCTCATGGGTATAGCCCATCTCACCGGGGTTAGCGATAGGGCCACCTGCTTGCTCTTGCAGATCTTTGGCTCGTCCATCCCAGAATTGGGCTAAACCGTATTCGGCGTTGAGCACGGTTGGTGAATTTATGGGGCCTTGTTGCCAGTTGTGACCTATGGATGTGGGCAGTGCATCGACGCCACCTAATGACAGGTTGTGGCATGAGTTACATGAAATGAAGCCCGATTTTGAGAGCCTTGGTTCGAAAAAGAGCATCTTACCTAATTCGACCTTTTCTGGTGCAGTGATTTTTGCCGGTTCAATTATCTCGATAGGTTCCTGAGCCATGGCGGCAGTGCTGATAGCCGCGAGAATGGCGAGAGAAACTGAAGTAAGTCGCTTCATACTAGACCTCATTTAATACTTGTTTTTTGTGTGGGTATTTTATAAGGCTATCTTATTCCTTCACAATTAAAGGTGGTAACGCTTTGTTTAGATAGGGGCTATCGTATGTTTGGATTAAGTAATCGTGAAGCAGATCTCAGACTCTATGTGGGGATTAAGGCAGGAAGAGACATGCAGATCACTATCTGAACATGTTTGTGATCTAGAGGGTCTTGTCTCTGAGGCTTTGGGAGGTTAAGCACGGCTATTAGCCGTTCATTTTCCACAATAGAATTTTTCTATCTAGCCAGGCGGCGGAAGCATAAAACTGGCGCTGGCTCTTACGAAGCCAGATCTTTGCCCAAGAGTATTCAAGACTTAATATGGCAAGCCCTATTGGCAATAGAAGCCAAGCTGGTCCGGGCAGGGCCAACAGAGCGATTCCGGCGAGTGTCAGTAATCCACCGATAATGGAGATAAGCGCCTTACGAATCATACCTGCTCCTGTCTAATCATGTCTATTTTAGACAATGTCTCATTATAAAGGCCTCTTATGCCAGTCGACAATTGTAACAAAGGTTAATTACTATGCGGATAACCGTTAAGTATAAACTGTCTATACTTATGTAAAATCGATGCCAAGTAGGATATTTCCATTAACCGAATAAGAATTATTTTTGCGTTTACTGGGTTCAGTACTTCATCAGGGAAGTGCGGACTTAGGCTTGTACTAGTTTTAGCCCTATTGCTAATAGGGCCTGCTAAATCGGATACCCTCAAGTTGACTTCGTTACACTGGCCACCTTATTCCGGAAAAAAACTGGTGGATCAAGGCGCATTGATTGCTATCACCCGCGCCGCTCTCAATGCCATGGGTCATGAGCTCTCGGTCGACTTTTATCCCTGGAGCCGGGCGGTGAGATTGGCTAGCCGGGATGATTCTATGTATCTGGGATATCTACCCGAATACTCGTATCCGACACAGGCCTTTATTTTTTCTGAATCTCTCGGCGTAAGCCCATTGGGTCTTGTAGAGAGACAAATTAATCCTATCCGTTGGCCAAAACTTATCGATCTGAATGATTATACATTAGGCGTAGTTAGAGACTATGTGAATACTGCCGATCTCGATATCATGATTAAGCAGGGGACTCAGCCTGTTGAAGTTGTCAGCTCTGATGAACATAATATCAAGAAGGTGGCGACTGGTCGTGTGGATGGCGCCGTGATCGATGTACATGTACTTAGGTTTATATTGACAAGAGATGACTTGAAGCCATTAGCCGATAAGTTACAGATGAATCAAAAGTTGCTCGAAGAAAAACAATTATACGTTGCCTTTAAAAACAGTCCTGATGGCCATAAGTGGCGGAGTATTGTTAATCATGGACTCACTAGAATAGATGCTAAATCTATTTTGGATGATTATATGGCTTCTGTTACGGCGTCTGATAAATAATTGGAAAACTGCTAGCGGTGGCCCATAGGTTTGATTAGGCCACCGTTAGCCGTTATTTTAGGCTTTCGCCACCACAGTTTGGCCGATTGGCGTTAGGCTTAACATGGCAAGTTTGAGATGTTGAATACCAAAAGGTATGCCTATAATGGTTACAAAACAAGCCAAGGCATGTGTGATATGTCCGATTGCGAGCCAGATCCCAAATAACAGAAACCAGATAATATTCCCTACTGTGCCAAAAGCGCCAGTACCCAAATCTTCTTGTCCCGTTAGATGTTTTCTATTCATCTGTTCTTGACCGAAGGGCCAAAATGTCATTTCACCTATGACAAAACAGGCGCGTCCGAATGGGATACCTATGATACTGATAAAGCAAAGTAGGCCAGCTAGCCACCATGCTAATCCCATGATGAAGCCGCCAAGGACAAACCAAGCTATGTTAAAAACTAACCGTAATACTGCCATTTAGGCCTCCAGTGAAACATCGTTTCTTATTTTCATTCTTAATCTTATTAAGCAGAAGACGTGCCAAGTATTTAAATTGTTTAGTTTCAATTGCTTATTGTTCTTATTGGGAAGGGTACTAGTGAGATTTATCAGCTTTTAGTACTTTTAGTCGATTGTAAGGCGTACCCAGTGGTAAAATCACTCCTTGTCTATCCCAGCTATAATGCCTTGAAATGAAGTTAAGCCGCACCCCAGTCGATACCATAGAGATGTTTAACAGAGACATTTTTGTCAAGAGAGATGATCTGCTCCACCCTGAATTCTCGGGTAACAAGGCACGAAAATTTGCCTATTTCATCGAGCATGATTTTCCAGGAGTGATTAAGCTCATCGGCTATGGCTCCCCCAGGCTAATTCCCTCTATTCTATGTCGGCGCTAGCAAAAATTAAGGGGTGGAGTTTAGATTTCTATGTGGATCACATTGCCTCTCACATCAAACTCAAGCCAAGTGGTAACTATGGTGCGGCATTAGCTAATGGCGCCCATATCATATCACTCGATACTCTGGATGACAGAGGTGGTCGGGACACTCACACTTATATACAAGAGGTTGTACTGCCGCTTGAGGAAAATGCTGTTTTTGTTCCTGAAGGAGGTCGCTGCGAGTATGCCGAGTTTGGAGTGTCTAAACTGGCTGAAGAGATCGTGCAGTGGGCTGATGAGAATGAATTACATAATCTTGTCGTTTTTTTGCCGTCCGGTACAGGTACTACCGCTCTGTATGTTAATAAGTATTTTGTTGAACAGGGGATAAACATTCGCGTGCTTACCTGCGCCGCGGTTGGGGGAGTGCTTACTTAACTCAGCAATTTACCGAGCTGTCTGACAATCCAAAACATCACCCCGAGATTGTGACTCTGGCAAAAAAGTATCATTTCGGGAAATTGTATCCTGAGTTTTATGAGATGTGGAAAACGCTCTCACTCAGTGGCATCGCTTTCGAGTTACTTTATGACCCTCTGGGCTGGCTGGCACTGGAATACTATCTAAACACGAGCTCAGAAGATGTGCCTATCTTGTATCTTCACCAAGGGGGATTATTGGGTAATGAAACCATGCTGCCGAGATACATGAGGAAGTACGGTGATTGAAATTATGATGTTAATCGGTAGTATTTGTTCGAACCAAGAGTGACGTTTGGATGTATGAGATGCGTTCTGGGGAGTATTTACCGTTTGGTCAGGCTAAGTATCTGTGAAAGTGATACAGCCTGAACCAAAGGTAGGAGTTGCTTTATTGCTTAATAGCCGACTTATGGTGCCGGTCCTATCTGTTTCCTGTCTATTAGCGGGGAAACATTCGATACCAGTGAGAGGAGTGTATCGATTAGCATCTGTTGATTGTGTTAACTAACTCTAACTAGCAGCCTAGTGAGAGGTTTGACAAGAACTAACTTAAACTTATTTACTGCCAGATAATAGCCAGTTCATAAATTTCAACGCTTCGGTGCGCTTTGAGAAAGTCTGTCGGTTTTTTCCTTGGCTATCGGTGAAAGCGATAGAAGATTTATTTACTGAAATAGAATCTACTGGAAAATTAACTGTGATCTGGTGACCATTTACATTGTACGACATAGGTCATACTCCTTATGTGTTACTGCTAGTATTAATCAATAGCAGTTTGTATTTAATAATAAAATCCTTAGCTATTAGCAAAAGATGAGCATTAAGTTCGTTTTGAGGCTACCCATCTTCGACGGTTTAATCAAGTAAACTAGTTATCAATAAATGTTAATATTTGTAATTTGTGAGATAACCACTAAACCGATTGGATTCGAGTTAAACACAGATGTATGACAGCTAGATGACTAAAGTTGAGTAGTTGAACCGGAGTTATAATATTTTTGCGAGGCAGTGACGATATGGAGTCGGACTAACAAAGAAAATTAAATAAAGGTGTCTCAAAACTAGTGGTTATTATATCGACGAGAATGGGCTTGTCAATACCCTTGTAGCATTATTATGCGCTTTTTCGTTGCCAATATAATTAAGCTGTAAAACTGTCGTTTATGGTAATAAATGATAGAATTTGTGGGTGTTTTGTTAATTGGCGGTCGATAAGTATGCGTTTGAATCATTGGTTTCTCCCTCTTTTCTGGTGTTCACTCCTTTTATTCTCACATGCCAGTGCCGCAGTCGTGCCGAACATGGTGGGAGTGCTCAAAGGTGCGTCAAATGAGCAATCAGTCACGACTGAACTCTCTGTGCATCAAAAGTATGAGTATAAGGATGAATTCAAACGCGATACTCCCAGGGGGACCCTGGAAGGGTTTACCCAAGCGGCCTATGAACAAGATTATGTCTTGGCGGCTAAATACTTAGACCTGCGTTATCTTCCAGATGGGATGGCTAAAGGTAAGGGAGCAGAATACGCCTCAAAACTTCAAGCGATTATCGACAGAAATATCTGGGTTGATCTGGATCAGATCAATGACTCTCCCCGGGGCAAAGATAACGATATGTTGCCGGCCTATAGGGATGCTTTTGGGCGAATAAAGCTGGAAAGCAGTGAAGTTTCATTACTACTGCAGCGTGTTCCAGGTAAACAGGGATCGATTTGGAAGATATCTAATGCTACCGTAGCCAAAATCCCAACGCTCTATGATCAGCTAGGCTACGGGCCTGTGGTGGAGTGGTTTGTTGACAACATACCTGAAGGTCGTTTGTTCAAAGTGAATCTTTGGGAGTTAACTTTACTCGTAGTGTATCTGGCTGCCGCTTTTTTAGTTGTGATCCCAATAACCTGGGTCATTAAATTCATCATTTTGAAAAGTAATTATGCGCTTAAAGAGGAGTTGGGCTATATCGTTGCCGGGCCATTACGTTTCTTTATCGCCGTGGTATTAGACAGAGCCTGGATGGCTCACAGTAGCATTTCGGCCATGGCATTGGAGATGGTTAACACAGGTTTTTTGTTGTTTATCGCTGTCGTATGGTTGGTCTGGTCTTCTTTAGGTATTTTTCAAGCGGGTCTTAAACGGCGTTGGCTTGCACAAAACAACCAACAGGGGGCTTCTCTGTTAGGACCCTTGACTAATTTTGTTCGGGTTATTTTTGTTGCCCTTGCTGGCCTTGTATGGCTGGAACATCTGGGATTCAGTGCCAGTGCTATTTTGGCGGGGATGGGAATAGGTGGAGTTGCCATAGCCTTGGCTTCTAAACAATCGATAGAAAACTTTATCGGTACTATTACCTTATATTCAGCGGCTCCGATTAAGGTGGGTCAGCTTTGTCAGTTTGGTGCTATTAGGGGGACAGTCGAGCAGATTGGTTTAAGGTGTACTCAAATAAGAACCTTAGACAGAACCTTGATCCATGTGCCCAATGCAAAATTAGCTGAGATGGAGATAGAGAATATCTCAGAGCGTGAGAAAATCCGTTTCAAGGCCGATATCAGGCTCGATTATGAGACCTCTTCCGAGCAATTGAAGGGCATTATTGCCGATATAACGGCAATGCTTGAGCAGCATAAAGAGGTGGATGAGAGCCCTCTACGGGTCACTTTTCAAGGATTTGGCTTGCACGGCTTGCAGGTTAACGTATTCGCTTATGTTGGAACTACTAGTTTTCCGACTTATCAGTTGGTGGCCGAAGCGCTACATCTTGGCATCATGGATATTGTAGTGAGTCATGGTTCTCGTATCATTCCAGTGGCACCCATAGCGGCAAGAATATAGGCATTTAAAATCTTGAACATTAGTTATCATTTTGAGATTAACTTGATTTCTATCAGCTCAATGCTAGTGATAAAGTCTATAATCACTAAGAGCTTTATCGGGATAGCCTTTATGTTTGTCCCCTTATTTTTAGACCTTTTATTTTGAGAGCAACATAATGGCAAAAGTACTCGACTCGGTTGACCAACGAACCAAGCTTGTAGGAGAAAACCGGCTTGAACTCTTACTGTTTCGAATCAATGCCACTCAGCTTTTTGCAATCAATGTATTTAAAGTAAAAGAGGTGGTTAAATTGCCTCAATTGAGTGCCGTTCCTGGTAGCCATCCACATATCAGCGGTGTGGCTAATATTCGTGGAACCTCCATCCCGGTTATCGATCTTCGTAGCGCCATCGGCTATAAACCTATCACAGGCGAGCATGATGCCAACATGATCATCACTGAGTATAATCGCAGTGTTCAGGGTTTTAAGGTGGGTAAAGTCGAGCATATTGTCAATATGACCTGGGGAGATATCTTACCTCCCCCCAAAACGGCTGGCAGGCATAATTATTTAACGGCGATCACTCGCATCGAAATTGATGGTGTTAGTCAAATCGTTTCTATTATCGACGTGGAAAAGGTGTTGGCGGAGATCATTCATTATGACATCACCTTGTCTGAAGGGGTACTCGATGAGGACTTGGTTGGCGAGATGCAGGGCCGTAAGATTTTAATCGCCGATGACTCCTCGACGGCGCGAAGACAGATAAAGGAGACACTCGAGCCATTAGGCATAGAGATCCTCGAAGTCTCAGACGGTTTACAGGCTCTAAGGACGCTACAGCGTTGGTGTGATGAAGGTAAGTCTGTGCAGGATGAGATCTTAATGTTGATCACCGACGCTGAAATGCCCGAGATGGATGGTTATAAGTTAACCCGCGAAATCCGCAGCGATAAGCGCATGAATGACCTCTATATCACATTGAACACCTCATTAAGTGGTAACTTTAATAAGGCCATGGTGGAGAAGGTAGGCTGTGATCGTTTCATCTCTAAGTTTCAGCCGGACTTATTAGTCGATGTAGTGCAGCAAAGGCTAAGAGAGATAGTTAGATAGTTAGATAGTTAGATAGGGTAACTAGTGGGCTTAGAACCAAGTTTTTTCGGCTAAAGGCGTGCCTTGCTCAATGGCTATGTCTTTTACCACCTCTTGTTTCACCCTTTTTGGGGAGGCTATGTTGATACGGGCTATTCTGACGGCATAACTAAATCTTTGGCGTCCAACCTGGGATAAAATAGCTTCGAAAAAAAGTCTATCTAAGCCCAAGGTTTGACTGTAATGAGACACAGCTTTCGACAATGAGCTATATTTCACCCCGTCAAATTCAAACCCCACGACAAAATCGCTATCATCTATGTCGACGCCATCTAAACTCAGAGGCCAACCAGTGGCATTGACTCTGTCTCTGGCAATTAGGTACATCATCCAGGCGCTTTTCTTGAAGCCCTCAAACACTTTACAGGAAAACTCAGAGTCGATTAATTCCTGCTCAGTCCAATTAACCCCTATGGCAAGGTGTTTGGCATAGATACGCATTAATCCATCTTTGACTGCTAGCTGGCAATCCCAAATAGACGTTAGCGGACTTTTTTTAGCCAGTTTGAGACACTCTTTACATGCCGGAACAGCTAAACTGGAATGAGGCGTATGCACGCTTGCATGATATTCAAATACGCAGTTGGAAGGCTCATTACAGAACCAACAAATATGGCGAAATTCGAAGGGGACATCGATGAGGGGAACAGATTGCGTCATAATCTATTCAAGACAGATATGACGCAATAGTGATGACTGAAATCTAACAAAGCCTTTAATTTCAGTATAAGAGTATGCTGAAAGGCTCAATTACTCTTCTTCAACCTGTACTAATGATTTAGCCAGTTCGATAGGGTCGGTTTCTAAACATTCTTGATCGGCTAGCCAATCGGTACCAACAAGTACGCCATCGTCGTTTAGGTCCGATACCCAAAACTCAAGGAACTCGACTAAGGTGATCGACACAGGTTGATAGTCTGACCACTCTTCGCTGCAGTGAACCTTGGCATTTGCTTCAGAAGACCAAAGCGGCATTACGTCAGTATGTTCGTATTCCGATGAATCGCATACAACCCAACCTTCACCGGTTTCATCTTGTAGTCCCCAGACAACTTGATGTTGTTTTACATTCTCGATAAAGCTGGCTAGTTCAGTGGTAATTTCGCTCATGATAGATCTCTTAAGTGTGTAATTAAAACCGTGTCATTATACGCCAGGCGGCGTATTCTCCAAGGGAATCTTGCTGATTAACGCCTGTTAGATAAAACATTAAGTAAAAATAACCTTATTTCTGTCGAAAAATGAGATTAATACTTAAACTATCTTGTTCCTATAGTTATTATGGCTCAGATCTATGTCGTTTTGCGACCTTGAGAATTTTCTTTTTATCATTCTGGTCAAAATATTTTTTTGCATTCTTGGAGTTGTCATTTTGATTAAAAATGTCCCATTAGCATCAGTACTCTTCGTATCCTCCCTCTGGGCGTTGCCGGCTAGCGCCGATGATTTCGCAGCTTGTGTCGTTAATCTGCAGGAGAAAGCCCAGCAAGAGGGTCTTTCGAAGGAGACAATCGATAACGCGTTAGCCAATGTTAAATATGTCCCCAGAGTGATTGAACTCGATAAGAAACAGCCAGAGTTTAGTCAGACCTTCGATAATTATTTTAGTAAACGGGTGACAGACTGGCGCGTAAACCAAGGTCGGAAGATGTTGCGTGAGCACAAGGTGTTATTAGAGAAATTACAAGAAACCTATGGTATTCCACCGCAATACCTGATGGCATTTTGGGGGCTCGAAACCAACTTTGGTTCATATAAGGGTAAAATGCCGGTGTTAGATTCACTGGCGACCTTGGCCTGTGACCCTCGTCGTAGTAAGTATTTTACCGGCGAGTTGATGAAAGCACTAAAGCTTAAAGAGAAGTATAATTTTGATGCCTCTACCATGGTGGGGTCTTGGGCCGGTGCCATGGGACATACTCAATTTATGCCGAGCGCTTACACTCACTACGCCGTCGATGGTGACGGTGATGGCAAAGCCGACCTATGGAATAGCACTGCCGACGCATTGGCATCTGCAGCGAACTTTCTCAATCAACTCGGTTGGCAGCGAGACGAGCGTTGGGGCAGGGAAGTGAGATTACCTGCTAATTTCAATTATGATTATCTTGGTAATTCTCAGGCTCAATATTTGGCCGAGTGGAAAAAGCTGGGACTGACCCAGAGTAATGGAGCAGCCTTGTCGACCCCCGACATGACTGCCAAGCTTTACCTTCCTGCCGGGCATACGGGTCCGGCGTTCTTAGGGTATAAGAATTTTGATGTGATCATGCGCTGGAACCGTTCTGAATTTTATGCCATTGCAGTTGGCCATTTAGCCGATAGAATTAACGGGGGAGTGGGATTAGTCATAGCGCCGCCTAAGCAAGATAATTTAAGCCGTGCTCGTGTTAAGGCGTTGCAAGCTAAGCTAAATGATAAGGGCTTCGATGTGGGTAAACCCGACGGTGTGATGGGAAGAAATTCTAAGGCCGGTTTACGTGCCTATCAGCAAAGTGCTGGCCTAGTTGCCGATGGATTCCCCGATGAGGCGACGTTTAAGGCCATCGGAGTCAACTAGTCAGTTTGCTCATCAAGTTAAGGGTCATTCAAGATGACCCTTAACACTGCTCAGCCTCATTCATTTCCCTTTATAAGGTGTAATCACATTGATTGCACCTTTTGTTTTTATCCTTTACCTTATATTAGATTACCTATTCCTGAAACTCGGTGTGAGTCCGATAGTTTCTACATGCTGCATTAATAAAAAGAGATAAAAGTGTATGAATATTATGGATAACCTTTCACATGCTCAAAAGCAGCGACTCGCTTTTATCGATTTCAGCCTACAATATTTTGGCCAGATATCTCGTCAGGATCTAATTAAGAAATTTGCTACTGGCTTAGCGGCTGCGACCCGTGATTTCGCCAGTTACCGTGGTTTAGCACCAGATAACATGACACTGGTGCATCAGACTAAGAGTTATCATAGAAACCCCGAATTCAGAGCCCTGTTCCAGCACGAGCCGGAAGGAATATTACACGGCCTAGCGAAAGGCTTCGGTGATGGGTTGTCTCATCCCATCTCACCGAGTGAAATTTGTATCGATGCGGTGCAGCTCATTCATCCGGATACAGAGATCATTGCCGCTTTGATGCGTGCAATACAAAACAAGCAGGCGATTAACATAAAATATGTGTCTGTTTCATCCGGAGAGAAGGAGCGTGAAATCGTGCCCCATGCCTTGGTCAATAACGGCCAGCGTTGGCATGTGCGAGCCTTCGATCGTGCTCATCAAGTGTTTACCGATTTTGTCGTCACCCGAATTAAGATGATCTCAGGTGCCAGTAGCGGGCCGACGTTTAATGAGACACAGGCTAAAGACAGCCACTGGGATCAAATGATCACCTTATGCTTAATCCCACACCCTAGTCTTAAACACCCTGAGGCTATCGCTCTGGATTACCAGATGCTGGACAATAAAATAGAGATTCAAACCCGAGCCGCCTTAGCCGGATATCTGTTAAGACAGTGGAGTGTCGATTGTTCTGCGAAGCACAGGATCACCACAGGTGTGTGTCAGCTAGCCTTAGCCAATCATGAGATACTCAAACATATAGAACAACTCGCTATTATCCCTGGTGGTGCGAGCCGTTGATATTTAACACTAGAGTGCGTAGGGGACTTTTGTTAAACTTCGTCACCAAAATAGAGTCAGGTATAGAGTTAAGGACATTTAATGAGCATTAAAAATGATATGGTTGTTCAGTTTAAATACACACTGCGCGATGAAAAGGGTGAAGTTTTAGAGACGAATAAAGATCTGGATCCTATCGCGTATCTGCACGGCCATAACAACATGATGCCTGGTGTTGAAGATTCAATTGAAGGTAAAGAGGTTGGCGAAAGCTTCTCTGTCACACTGGCGCCGGAAACCACCTATGGTGTTAGAAATGAAGATGCGATTCAACGTGTCTCTGTTAAGCATCTACAAGGCGCTAAAAAATGGAAAGCTGGCATGCGCGCATTGATCGATACGGATCAAGGCCAACGTCAGGTGACAATAGTCAAGATGGGTAAGTTTATGGCAACGGTTGATGTTAATCATCCATTGGCGGGTCGTGAGCTCACATTCGATATCGAGATTGTTGAAGCGCGTGATGCGACCGATGAAGAAGTTGCCCACGGACATGCCCACGGTAAAGGTGGTCATCACCACTAATCGCTATACAGTATTAGCGACAGGCATATCAAAACCAGCATCGTTGCTGGTTTTTTTATTTTTATCTCTTATCTGGCTTCCGCCAAATTTAATTGAATTGATATTAGGAATAGTTAGCAATCATATGGTTATCAATTTTTCACAGGGGAAGGTGATCCTGTCTCAGTTTGAGGTGCAAGTGCGATTCAATACCTCTGGTATCACCATGTATGCCATGGTTGAAGATATTAAGTTCATCGATGATGCACTCATCATGCACGCCGACGCTGGGGCCGTAAGGTGGAGCCTAAAATTAGATTCTTCGGAACAAATAGCTATGATTCGAGAAGAGTTAGGCGTCTAGAAGACGCCTCTACTGACTTACTACCAATTGGTATTATAAGCCTTCTCTGTTATGGGGCGCTAAATAATCCAGCTCTGGGCCATCGGGTACAATCCTGCTTGGATTGATATTGGCATGGCTAAAGTAATAGTGCTGCTTAATGTGGTCAAAATTCACCGTGGATGCAATACCTTCGACCTGATACAGCTCTCTTAGATAGCCTGATATTGCCGGGTAGTCTTGGATACGTTGCTTATTGGTCTTGAAATGGCCGACATAGACGGCATCGAAACGAATTAAGGTGGTAAACAGCCTCCAATCGGCTTCTGTTATCTTGCTTCCCGTGAGATATCGCTTCTGGCTTAGTGTCGACTCCAGCTTATCTAATGCCGTAAAAATTTCATCAAAGGCTTCATTATAGGCGGCTTGGGAAGTGGCGAATCCAGCGCGATAGACACCATTATTTATGCTCGAATAGATATATTCATTGAGCGTATCGATCTCTTCTCGTAAGGCTTCTGGATAAAAGTCCAGCTGATTATCGGTCAGGTGATTGAAGGCTGAGTTAAACATACGAATTATTTCAGCAGATTCATTACTGACTATGGTTTGAGTGTGTTTATCCCATAACACAGGTACTGTGACGCGTCCGCTGTAGTCGGGCGCTGCCAGCTGATATATCTGATACAGGAATGCCTTATTGTTGAGTGCGTCTTCATCAGCACCTGTTATATGGACAGCATCTTGGCTTTGGCTGGCTCCCGCAAACTCCCAGCCGTTTTGCAACATGTGAGGCTCGACGACTGTGATATTTATGATATTTTGCAATGACTTAAGCTCGCGAAAAATTAAAGTCCTGTGTGCCCAAGGGCAGGCAAGGGAGACGTAAAGATGATACCTGTTCGCTTCGGCCTTGAAGCCCTGTGTATTCGGCATTTCGGAGTGAGCTTGCCCATCGGTGGTGATCCAATTTCTGAAACGTGCATCCTCACGTACAAATTTTCCGCCATTCTCTTTAGTCGAGTACCATTGGTCGACCCATTTTCCATCTTGAAGTAAGCCCATGTTATTCCTCTGCACTGTTTTTGTACTATGAATGTCTATGATCCAATTTAACTCTCAATTAAATGGATTAAAAGACCATAATTTTGCCCTTAACGTCCGATTTTATCGAATGTTTTACTCGTATATATGCCTGGTAGCTTAGGTTATGGTGATCCTGATATGATATCGGCGATAAAGTTTCATTAAAAATAAAGGGAAATAGATGTCAGTAACAGCATTAGAGCGGATAACCATAGAGCCAAACACCAGCGCAAAAGCATGCGTGATCTGGTTACACGGCTTAGGTGATTCAGGTGCCGGCTTTGCCCCCGTAGTACCGGTACTGGGTTTGCCAGATGATCACAGCATTCGTTTTATATTCCCTCACGCTCCCGAGCAGGCGGTGACGATCAACCAAGGTTATGTGATGCGAAGCTGGTATGACATTAAGAGCATGGATCTGCATAATCGCGCCGATATGCCCGGGGTCCTGGACTCAGAGCAATTTGTGATAGCACTGATACAGGAGCAGATCGATGTCGGAATACCTGCGGATAAAATCGTACTGGCAGGTTTTAGCCAAGGTGGTGTGATGAGCCTGTTTAGCGGATTAAGATATCCACAAACGTTAGCCGGCATAATGGCGCTGTCTTGTTACTTACCCACGGCCGATGAATTACCGGCTCAACTAAGTGCAGCAAATAAGCTGACGAGCATACTTCAGCATCACGGTGAGCAAGATGATGTGGTGCCACTCTTCGCGGGCAAGATGGCTAATGATCTGTTGAATCAAGCCGATTATCAAACCGAATGGAAAACTTATGCCATGGGACACAGTGTGTTACCACATCAACTGCAAGATATAGGGAAATGGCTAGTCAGCAGATTGATCTAGATGAATTTTTTGTGAATTAATTCACAAAAATACAAATTGTAACCTCTGAGGTTTGTTTTGTATTTCGCAAGATCAGAGGTTGCAGCGAGTAAGCTTAAGCTATTGAAAAATAAGTTTATACACCCACCCCTTAAGTCTATAAATGAAATGCTGGTTCGATTCCTCCCCTATCAGTCGTTTATCTTTCCTTCATAGCGAACAGAATTGATCAATAAGTCACTGTAAGTGCTGACGATTGCCAACAATTTGGCTGTAAGGCTAACACATGTATCACTCCCGCTTTGGTATCATTGCAGCCTCTGGACCAAAGAGTCCGAGTATTAATAACTAACACCTAGGGGTTGATGTAATGACAAATAAGCTAATAAAAGGTCTTGTCGCAACAGCAGTTTTAGCGGCATTGGCAGGTTGTAATTCCAGTGATGACGATACACCACTGACGGCATGCGAAGCAGCCGGTGATGCCTGTACCACATTCACAGTGATCCATACCAATGATAACCATGGTCGTTTCTGGCAAAACAGTGACGGCGAGTATGGTATGGCGGCGCGTAAGACAGTGATCGATCAGATCCGCTCTGAAGTTGAGCGAAGTGGTGGTGAAACGATTCTGTTATCTGGTGGTGATATCAACACTGGTGTGCCGGAATCAGATATGCAGAATGCTGTACCTGACTTTTTGGGAATGAACATTTTACGTTACGACGCCATGGCGGTGGGTAATCATGAGTTTGATAACGAGTTAACAGTACTCGATATGCAGGCCAATATTGCTCAGTTCCCTATGTTAGCGGCTAACATTTACCATAAGGGCAGTGAAGATCGTTATTTTGAGCCTTATCGTGTATTTGATATCAATGGCTTGAAAGTGGCTATCATCGGCTTCACTACCGTCGATACACCTAAAGTGGTTAGCCCGGATAATGTTGCCAGCCTGCATTTCACCGACCCTCAAGATGAGATCCAGAAAGTGCTTGTTGAGATTGAAGCAAATGAAACTGTCGATATGGTGTTTGCTTTGACCCATATGGGGCATTACGCCGATGGTAAGCACGGCACTGAAGCCCCTGGTGATGTGAAGTTAGCGCGTTCATTAGATCAAGGTCAGCTGCAGGCCATTATCGGCGGTCATTCACAGAATCCTGTGTGTATGGAAGGTGATGAGTACGCCGACTTTGCCCCCGGTGATGCGTGTAAGCCTGACATTCAAAACGGCACCTTTATCATGCAAGCTCACGAGTGGGGCAAGTATGTGGGTCGCGCCGATTTTGAATATATGGATGGTGAGTTAACACTCGTTAGCTATAGCTTGATCCCTATTAATCTTAAAGATGATGAGGGTAACTTCTATACTCAAGAAGTTGAGCAGGACCAAATTGTTATCGATGCATTGCAGCATTATCAGGAAGCTGGCCAAGAATTACTGGACGTGGTTATCTCCAGTACAGACGGTAAGCTAGAAGGTGACCGTGATATGGTACGTTCAGAGCAGACAAACTTGGGTCAATTGTTAACCCGTGCTTATGGCGACTGGGTGACAGCTAATTTCGAGCCAACAGTCGACTTCGGTGTGATGAACTCAGGGGGTATTCGTGCTTCTATCGCGCCAGGTGATGTTTCTTACCGCGACGTACTAACTGTGCAGCCATTTGGTAACGATGTTGCTTATGTGACTATGTCTGGTACAGAAGTACAAGCATATCTTGCGAACGTAGCTCAGAAGACTGGCGGTGGCATGCCACAGCTTTATCCTATGGATATGACGGTGCGGTGTGATGCAGTTGAAATAAACCCAGAAGCAACACCTGCTGATATAGTTCAGATCACTTCACTTGGTGATCGTCAGTTTAACTTGGAAAGTGAATACACTTTCTCTTTAATCAACTTCAGTGCTTCAGGTGGCGATGATTACCCGGTGATCACTGGACATGATAATTATATCGATACTCAACGCAGCGATGCATCTGTCCTTCGCGAATACTTTGAAAAAAACCCAAGTATTAAGGTTGCCGATTATGCTCCTGCTAATGGTGGACATCCGGTCTTTATGCGTGGTGGCGATATAGTTAAGAGCTGCGCTAAATAAACGGCTTCTAAACCACTAAAATCAATTAGAGAAAAGCAGCCTAGTGGCTGCTTTTTTGTATCTAGCGATTGTATAGCTTTTATGTGCAGTAAACCCATTCCTCTTTGTTAAATTACTAAAGACTAATTTAACAAGCGGCACCTGCCCCCTGTTTAAAGTGAATGTTTATCATCCACAGCACAAAAAACATTCATCGTTAACGATCTTGAACGTAACATTGATGTAAATACACATATTTATTTTTCGAAAAACATCATTGTTGCGTATTACCACTGTTCTTATTTTTGTTTGGTTAGCTGATTTTGTCTTGTCTGGCTAACTCTTTGAAAAATTAAGGTGCAAGACGTTCCTCTGGTTATCTGAAAAATAATTTGATATTAGCTGCCTTAATATTGATTTATGTTTGTTCTTATTTATGGACAATCTTCAAAGTAAATCACTGTATTTAAGAACATTAATGTCACATAAATTCATTAAAGTGACACATTAGCCAAATATTCTTTGCTATGATGTTGCCAACGAGTCCAGAGAGTCTCACATTGTAAGAATGATGGTAACAAATAGATATCTAATAAAAAATGGGGTTGATAGTAATGACAAATAAGCTAATTAAAGGTTTAGTTGCAACTGCAGTGCTGGCGGCATTAGCGGGTTGTGGAAGTGATAATGATGACAACAAAGAAGTTGTTCTGCCTGCTACATGTGCTGAAGCTGGCGAAGCTTGTACAATTTTCACTGTACTTCACACTAATGATAACCATGGTCGTTTCTTCGAAAACAAATACGGCGAGTATGGTATGGCGGCTCGTAAGACGCTGATCGACCAGATCCGTGCCGAAGTTGAGTCAAACGGTGGCGAAACCATCTTACTTTCCGGTGGTGACATCAACACGGGTGTACCTGAGTCAGACTTGCAAGATGCACGTCCGGATTTCGTCGGTATGAACCTGATTGGTTATGACGCTATGGCAGTCGGTAATCACGAGTTTGATAACCCATTGTCAGTTGTTGATATGCAACGTGAACTGGCTAATTTCCCGATGTTAGCGGCTAACATTTATGACAAAGTTTCTGGTGCTCGTTATTTTGAACCGTACAAGGTATTCGATGTTAACGGTCTTCGTATTGCCGTTGTCGGTCTGACAACTGAAGATACGGCCAAAATTGGTAACCCTGAATTCATCAGTGGTCTTGAGTTTACCGACCCACAAGAAGAGCTTAAGAAAGTCATCAAGGACATCAAAGATGCCGATGCGGCTGACTTGATTTTTGCCACCACTCATATGGGTCATTATGCCGATGGTGCCAGCGGTAGCAACGCGCCAGGTGATGTTGCTCTGGCTCGTGCTATGACTGAAGGCGATCTACAGGCTGTTATCGGTGGACACTCTCAGAACCCAGTTTGTATGGAAGGTGATGCATATGATCCTGAGTTCACCGCTGGTGGCGAATGTAAGCCAGACGTGCAGAACGGTACGTTCATCATGCAAGCTCACGAGTGGGGCAAGTATGTTGGTCAAGCCAATTTTGAATACTTCAATGATGAGCTACATTTGGCCAGCTACAAGTTGATCCCTGTTAACTTGAAGAAGAAGAACGAAGAGGGCGAGCGTGTCCTTATCGGTGAAGCTATCACGCCCGATGCTACCGTGCTTGAAATTATGCAGCAGTACCAAAATTCGGGTCAGGAAGAGCTTCTTGAAGTTATCGGTACTACCGATGGCAAACTGGAGGGTGAACGTGCCGTTGTTCGTACACAACAGACTAATTTAGGTCGTTTGATTGCTGAAGCCCAGCGTACTAAAGTGGGTGCCGACTTTGCGGTAATGAACTCAGGTGGTGTACGTGCTTCTATCGAAGCCGGTGAAATCACATACAAAGATGTTTTGACTGTGCAGCCCTTTGGCAACTCAATTACTAAGAGCACAATGACTGGCGCCGAAATCACTGAGTACTTAAATACAGTTGCAACTGTAGATATCGGTGAAACGGGTTCTGGCGCATACCCTCAGCTTGTAGGGATTAAGATGGATGTTGATTGTGAAGCAAAAACAGTTGCTATCAACGACATTAATGGCAAAGGCTATGCTGCTGACGCAAGTTACAGCTTCACAGTTCCTAGCTTCAATGCGGCAGGTGGTGATGGCTACCCAGTACTGACTCCGGTTATGACGGGCTATGTTGATGCAGAGGTTATGTACACCTTCATCAAAGACATTGGCGATATACTGGTTGCTGATTTCGCTCCAGTAGCCAGTGACATCCAGTTCTTGAACAGTAATAGTACTTTGGCTTGTCAGCGATAATTTAGTATTTCACTTCTTTAGAAAGCAGCCTTCGGGCTGCTTTTTTATGTTTATTCTTACTTTCAAAGACCTTTCAATATAAATATATATTTTAATAAATTTAAAATATTGCCTTGAAAACTCAAAATACGCCTACATATATAGTTTAAGGAACGCTCGATGAGGTTCCTGAGTTAACGTAAATCGTGATGCCTTCGGGGTCATAAAGTTAACGATTAACAAATAGGTGCGACAAGTTACTGCAGAAGCAGTCGAGTCGGCCAATTTAAATTAAATATATTGCTTAAGACAAGGATATAACTATGCGAAATTATGATCTTACTCCCCTATACCGCAGTGCCATTGGTTTCGACCGTTTAGCCCAGCTTGCAGAGCATGCGGCTTCGAACAAAGGCAATTCAGGTTATCCTCCCTATAATATCGAATCGCTTAAAGAAAACCGTTATCGTATCACCATGGCTGTTGCAGGTTTTACTATGGATGAACTCGATATTACCAGCGAAGGTGAGAAGTTATTAGTGAAGGGAACGAAAGCGGCTGAAGATAAGAGTCGAAAATATCTCTATCAAGGGATTGCCGAACGTGGATTCGAGCGTACTTTTCAGCTGGCCGATTATGTCACTGTGACAGGTGCAGAGCTTGAGAACGGCCTGCTCAATATCGAGTTGCAAAGAGAGATTCCCGAAGCATTAAAGCCGAGGAAAATCGAGATAGGTACGTCACGTATTCTGGAATCTGAATAACTGACTCAAGCTTATTTTATTTAAGGTGAGCAGCAGAGTTAAGCGTGTTTAATGCTCTTTCATTGATCAACTGCCTGGACTCAGTACTCGTTTATCGCTCGACGCAATCACCATAATAAAAGGGAGCAGATGCTCCCTTTTTAGTGTCTGACTTTTAAACCAAGTCTATTATGTTTCTTATTAGGCTCGCATCGCCTTCTCACCGCGTGACAAGCCAACAACACCGGAGCGAGACACTTCAACGACCTTAGTTACTTCACCTACTGCGCAGATAAAGGCATCCAGCTTGTCGGATGTACCCGTTAATTGAATGGTATAAAGCTCGGCCGTGATATCGACAATCTGACCGCGGAAAATGTCAGAAGTACGCTTTATTTCATCACGAATATTCCCTTTGGCTTTTACTTTTATCAAGGCTATCTCACGTTCAATATGATCAGACTCGGTCACATTTGAGACTTTAAGAACATCGATAAGCTTATGTAATTGCTTCTCTATCTGTTCCAGAACGGCCTCATCGGCCACCACACAGATGTTAAGACGAGACAGGGTAATATCATCGGTGGGCGCTACGGTTAAGCTCTCGATGTTGTAGCCGCGTTGAGAGAATAGGCCGACGACGCGAGACAGAGCGCCGGGTTGGTTTTCCAGTAATACAGATATAATACGACGCATTAGCTTTTCTCCGTTTTGCTCAGCCACATCTCGTTCATCGCGCCGCCGCGGATCAACATGGGATATACATGCTCGGTCTGATCGATATGTATGTCGACAAATACCAGCTTGTCTGTCATCGCCAGTGCCTTCTTCAGTCCTGATTCGAGCTCAGCTGGATCGCTGATGCTGATGCCTACATGGCCATAAGCTTCCGCAATTTTGGCAAAGTCGGGCACCGAATCCATATAGGAGTGCGAGTGACGACCGGAATAGATCATATCTTGCCACTGTTTCACCATGCCGAGGAAGCGGTTGTTCAGGTTGATGATCTTGACCGGGATACCGTATTGTAGTGCCGTCGATAGCTCTTGAATATTCATCTGGATGGAACCGTCACCTGTGACGCACAGCACGGTAGCATCGGGGTGGGCAAATTTAACGCCCATAGCGGCGGGGAGTCCAAAGCCCATAGTGCCCAGTCCGCCGGAGTTTATCCAACGACGTGGCTTGTCAAATGGGTAATAGAGAGCGGCAAACATCTGGTGCTGACCCACATCTGATGCCACATAGGCATCGCCATTGGTGAGCTTATGCAGTGTTTCGATCACTTGCTGGGGTTTAATCTTATCTGAGCTGGTGTCATAGGCCAGACTCTTACGCGAACGCCATTGATTTATCTCGCTCCACCAAAAATCGATGGCGCCTTCATCGGCATTGGTATCACCACTGGTCGCGAGTTGCGCTAACATCTCATCGAGTATGCTATCGGCTGAACCTACGATGGGGATATCGACTCTGATTGTCTTAGAGATAGATGATGGATCGATATCTATGTGTAAGATGGTGGCGTTAGGACAATATTTTTCGACATTGTTGGTGGTGCGGTCATCGAACCTCACGCCGATACCGAAGATAAGATCGGTATTGTGCATCGCCATATTGGCTTCATAACAGCCATGCATGCCTAGCATGCCCAAGCTGTTATCGTGGCTGGCCGGGAAGGCACCGAGTCCCATCAGGGTACTGACTACCGGTATATTGAGCTTTTCTGAGAGTGCTAGAATTTGCTTGTCACACTCTGAGATGATGGCGCCGCCACCGACATAGAGTACGGGCTTCTTGGCTTTTAGAAGGGCTTGTAAACCGCGACGGATTTGTCCCTTATGACCCGAAGTCGTTGGGTTATAAGAGCGCATGCTGATATCTTTAGGATATTCATAATCATACAAGATCTCGGGGTTCATACAGTCTTTAGGCACATCGACGACAACTGGCCCCGGACGACCACTGGCCGCGATAAAGAAAGCCTTCTTGATGATAGTCGGAATGTCTTTGGCATCGGTCACCAGGAAGCTGTGTTTAACCACAGGGCGTGAGATGCCGATCATGTCGCATTCCTGGAATGCGTCATTACCAATCAAGTTACTGGGAACCTGACCCGATATAATCACCAGTGGGATAGAATCTGTATAGGCGGTGGCTATACCTGTGATGGTGTTGGTTGCACCTGGACCTGATGTCACTAGTACTACACCAACTTCGCCGGTTGAACGAGCGTAACCATCGGCCATATGCACGGCAGCTTGCTCGTGACGGACAAGAATATGTTCAATTTTTGATTTTTCGTGAAGGGCATCATAGATATCCAGCACAGATCCGCCAGGATAGCCAAATATATGTTTTACGCCTTCGTCGATAAGAGATCGAACGACCATGCTGGCGCCGGATAACTTCTCCATTTGTAAACCCTCATAAGTTACCGCTACGGTATGCAGTATCTTGCAACAGCGACGGTAATCGCTTGAATAATATGAGCGTGGATGGTGATCCTCACTCTCGAAATGTCGAATAACTTTTGGTTTAAAGTTGATTTCACCCTGTAAGGCGCGACACCTGTTTCAAATGAACAGAATTTCATCATATAAAAAAAGCAGATCTATTCAAGTATTATTTTTAAATAACGTCGTTTATGAGAAAAAATAGCGTTAAAGATGCAGATAATGCTAATAAAGTGAATTTTAGTGAGTAAATCAAGAGTATCTTGATGAGTAATTATCGAATGGAGTGAGCAAGCTTGATTATTGTGCATATGGGATTGGTTGTATTTTCAGGTGCTTGCATATAAATAAATGATAAAAATGGCCCCTTATGCTGAGGTTGAGCATAAGAAGCCTATTTCTACAGTATAACCAAGATTAACTCTCAGGTGTTAAATCGCTCAGGCAGCGCCGGTGAGCAAAGAACTGACAAATAGCGACCAAGATAACCGCACTTAGCATTAAGGCGGAGAAAGGCACTGCAGTACCTGTGTAAAACAGGGCTAATAGAGGACCAGCTACCGCGCCGAAACCAAACCTCAAGGTGCCAACGACTGCGGTGGCCGTCCCCGTCTCTTGTTGGAACTGCATCAAGACAATAGCATCTGCATTGACAGACATTACTCCGAGGCATGCCATAAATGGCAGTAGAGTGATCACGGTAAAGTGATAACTCATTCCCAGCCAATTCACCGTGAAGAGGGCTGAGCCAGCGAAGATAGCCAGCAAGGTGGCCACCTTGAGCATTCTGCGTGAACCATAACGAACGACAATGCGGCTATTGACGATATTGGCCAGCATCAGAGCGCCGACATTGGTGCTAAACAAGATGGCAAACAGGGATTTATCTAAGCCGAAGACCTCCATATAGACAAATGGAGAAGCCGTCAGGTAACAGAAGAATGCAAAGGAAGTCAGTACGCCACTGGCGATGTGAAGTTTGACTCCCGGTTTAGTAAAGACCACGGCATAGGCCCCGAAAAAAGATTTTTGGCTACGCTGGCTTAAATCTGTATCGCTGGGCATTTTCAACTTCCAAAATACCAAAATCAGCATGATCATTGCATAGAAACCTAAGATGAAAAAGATGAGATGCCATTCACCAAACTCCAAAATCAAGCTGCCTATGCTAGGGGCAATTAATGGAGCCAACATCATGATAAGGCTGACATAAGACATACCCTTAGCCGTATTTTTCCCATATACCTCTTTGATATAACCCGGAACGACGACAGTAGCGGCAGCGCCGATGAACGCCTGACCGAATCTGAGGGCTAAAAATGACTCGATACTGGTGACAAAGGCAAGTAGAAAGCTCATTAAGGCAAAGCCTGTGAGGCCTACAATGACCAGGGGTCGGCGGCCAACTCGATCGGCCAGAGGACCAAAACAGAGCATGCCTAATGCGTATCCTGCTAAATAGATACTGAGTGATTGCTGTACCATAGTGATATCGGTATGGAAACTCGCGGCAATTGTTGCCATGGCGGGCAGATAAAGATCAATAGCTAACGGTGTGATTGCGATTATCGCTGACAACATGGGGATCAAGATGACAAGGTTTAAATTGGCTGCAGGATTTGTTGTCGGGCTTGCTTGATTGGATGCCGTTTTCACTAATACCTCTTTATTCAGTGAGAATGAGCCCTAAATAGGCACAGATGATTACTATCAAGTTAGATGGCTAAATGTAGACGACGAAATCGGGTTACTCTTCTTGCGAATTTTGCACAATAACAGTAAGTTACTCGACGGCAATCCATCGGTGAGCCTACTGCTATAGCAAAATGCTTTGAAAAAGTATGATGAAACAGTTCAGTGTAGAGACTGTTTATCAGAACGTTAACTGCATAGATTTAGTTGGATATTCTTGATATCGATAACGAGTTTGATAACCGCTATCTGAGAGAAGAATTATTGTACGACTAATTGCTAAAATTAGCCACGACTAACCTAAGTTTAAGTTTATTTTAAGCATAGATAATTGTAACTAAATGCAGTCTGGCATTTGTATCTATCTAGTATCTCTCATTGTTTCCATTGAAAGAGGGCTTCACATGACGGAGTAGGCATTTTGAGTCAAGTTTACGATACAAGACTCAATTTCGAGTAAGGAGGCTTCGAATTCGGCGCTGCTACTGGCTCCGCCAATACTCAATCGAATGTAGTTATCATGATTGTCAAAATCGTCGCCGTTGCGGATCAAGATCCCACTGGACGCTAAGGAGGTCACTACATGGTGGGCCTTGACCGGTGACTTGAGCTGTAACCAGCCTGTGAGTCCTCGCCATCTGTGCTTAAGTCCCAGTCTTTCACTCATCTCGATACCCATTTTTTGCCTATGAGCGATGAGATTTTCTCTGTCACCCATCAGAGATTTGGATGAGATAAGCCGAGTCGCCAACTCTATGTTGAGTGGTGAGATCATCCAACATTGACTATGGAGTGCACGCTTTATTTGTGGCCTGAGGGGCTCAGGGAGCAACAAGAAACCTTGTCTCAATCCTCCAGAGAATAATTTAGACAGGCTGGAGAGGTAGATCACCCTCAGGGGGGAATCCTTGCTCTTTCTGCTCAGAGCAAGGTTCCAGAGAGGCGCCTTCCACTCCTCAGGTAAACAGTAATTCACATCATCTTCGATAATATAAAAATCATGTTGCTGAGCCAGATCGAGTAGGGTTTCTCTCTGGGCATCGCTGTATTGAATGCAGGTCGGGTTTTGATTGTTTAGCGTCAGGTATAACATCTTAGGCTTGTGTTCGAGCACTAACTGAGTCAGAGCATCCAGATCCAGCCCATCATGAGTTAAGGGCACACCTAAGCTATTAAGCCCTAGTTGCTGAGCGGCGAGTTTGATTCCCGGATAACAGTTCGCTTCGTGAAGCAGAGTATCACCGGGTTTAAGTAAGCCGTTAAGAGTGACATATATGCCTTGCTGCGCGCCATGGGTAAAGAGTAGATCTTCGCTGGATTGAATTATCCCGCGTGTAGATAACCATTGATGGAATGCAAACTGCTGCTCAGGTAGTGGATTGGGGTGATAGCCCAATAAGACACTGAGCTTGTGTGGGTCTTTGGCAAGCTGAGACAGGGCGTCACTGAGGGCGGAGATCTGATTGGTCAAAGGTTGCTGACAGGTGGCGAAGTTAGCCTGTTGCTGTGACCTTTGTGGCTTAAATTGTGGTTTAACATAGGTGCCAGCGCCGACTCTGGCTTCGACCAATCCCTTCTGCTCAGCCAGGGCATAGGCGCGTGTCACTGTGCCTATGGTAAACCCCACATTATCCGCCAGCCTTCGCTGAGGGGGAAGCTTTACTCCCGATTCGAGTTCACCTCGATTAATCGCCGCTTCGATCGCTTCGAACAACCTTAAATACTTAGGTCCTGTGTAGGCATCTAAGTCTGGATTCCACATTGTACCCATGACAATAAAACCATTGATCCATTTTTAGTTGTGGTTATTATGCGTTCCCAAGCTGATTGTGTCAATTATTGTATGTGTACAATCGGTTTGGGGAAAATAGTTATTTTCTAAATGAATCGTAATTGACTCAGATGACTTGCCTGAACGGTGAGTTATCTGAGTCTTATAGGAGAGGTATATGGATCAATCTTTGTGGGCATTAATGATATCGGCGGCGTTTTTCTGTGCCACCATGACGATGACACCCGGACCTAATAATATTTTGCTGGCTCAATCGGGAGCGAACTTTGGTGTGAGAGCGACACTCCCCCATATCTTAGGCATACGTATGGGCCAGAGCATATTGCATCTCTCGATACTCTTAGGTTTAGGCGCATTATTTGAAAGTTGGCCCGTGCTGCATCAAATATTGAAATACCTGTCCATCGCTTATCTGCTGTATCTGGCCTATCGAGTCGCAAGCTCATCGGTGGCAGGTGATGAGGACAAAAAAGATGCCCGACCCATGAGCCTCAAAGAGGCGGCACTGTTTCAATGGGTCAATCCTAAATCATGGATGGCGACCATCACCTTGTGCAGTGCATTTACCGTTACGGGGGAGGGATACTGGTTGAGTGCCATATTGGGCATGCTGGTGTTTAATCTGGTTGGTTTCCCGGCTTCCTTTACCTGGGTGTTTATCGGTGCCGCTATACGAAATAAACTCAATACCGCCAAGCGTCGGATGCATTTCAATTGGGGAATGGGCTTTTTATTGATCGCCTCGATCCCTATGGTGGTGCACTAGTCTCGATGGGACAGAGACCAAAGAGGAGACACTGGCAGAACTGGTGTCTCGATGTCCTACATGGAGTGTCAGAAATAAACGCAGAAAATCACACTAATGGCGTATTTATGCCAATCGGCATTAGGTGCTTAAACTATAGGAGAAGAATTGCGTGTCCCTGATAAACCCTAATTTTTTATATAAGGCTTGGGCACTATAGTTATCTTGAGCTGTGCCCAGATCCACCCTTATAGCGTTTATTTCTAGGGCTAAACCTATGGAGCAATGGATTAGTTGATTGGCAATGCCCTTCTTTCTATGACTCTCTATGACGAATAGGTCGTTGAGTATCACTACTTTTCCTAGAGACACAGAGGAGAAGGAAAGATAATTTAACACGAAACCCAGGGGGCGATTGTCTGGGTCATAAGCGATATAGACATGGGCTTCATTTTGACTCAACCTCTGCTGCAGGTAATCACGATACTTCTGCGGCTGTGACTCTTTGCCGTAAAATACCATGTATTGATCGAATAAATGGACTAAGTCGTCCAATTGCTCGATAGAAATCCCTCGGGTTGTCCATGTCATGTGTATCTCCTTGTTATATTGATATTATTTTAATTTTAACTTTAACTTATTGCCTTATTAATCGCCAAAGATAAATTCTTCATTGCTGTCGAGCCAGGTTGGGTATTTTTCCATAATACTGGCAAATATTGGGCTCTCGAGGTGACAGGCTAACCAGCGCTGCACGTTTGGGTAGGGAGCCTGGTTGAACCAAGTTCTGTCGACCCCGGCAAATTGGCGAATAAAAGGGAAGATGGCAAAATCGGCGATACTGGCAGAATCACTTAACAGCTGCTGATGTTTCCCCAACAAATGTTCAAGTTGGGCGATAAACTTTTCACCTTCTGCGCGATAAAAAATTTCACTCTGCTCAGGGTGTCTGTCGGCATATTTATACTTATCCAGCCAAGATTTGAACTCATTGTCATTGTTGTCAATTAAGGTTTTAGCTTGTTCTTGTCGCTGAGGATTATCGGTAAGTAAGAGGTTGTGAGGATCGTTCAGCCCCAGCCCCAGCGCCCAGCCCATGATGTCCAGGCTCTCATCTATGATGCTACCATCTTGTAAGATAAGTACGGGAACCGTGCCTTTAGGTGAAGCCGCTAACATGGGCTCGGGTTTATGTTTAAGGAGTATTTCACGTAAAGAGACAGAAGTCCCCGAAAGTAAAATACCTAAACGAGCGCGCATCGCATAAGGGCAGCGTCTGAAGGAATAGAGGGTGGGTAAGGACATAGGTGTGATTTCATTTATACATGATTATGGTCGTTATTCTTAACCGACTGAAGAAAAATGACAACGAATAAAAACCGGGAGAGTGGACGAAAATTAGCATTTTATGAGTAAGCTTACTTTTTATCTGTTTATTGGGGTGTGACTCAGGTAAAATTCCTCGCGATTTTGTTACCTGGCTCAAATGTGAGCCAGATTGTTACTATTTTTTAAGATGCGCTGGAGATTAAGCTCCTGCCAGCATTGAGGTTGATATGTCCCAAGTTGTCGTTTGTGCCCTATATAAGTTTGTTTCTCTGCCACATTTTGAATCTATTCAGAAGCCATTGCTTAATGCCATGATTGATACAGGTATCAAGGGCACCTTGTTACTCGCCAGTGAAGGCATCAATGGCACGGTTGCCGGTTCCCAAGACGCTATCGATAATCTGCTCAGTTGGTTGAATATTCAGCCGGGCTTAGACAATATTGTGCATAAGCTGTCTTTCGATGATGATATGCCGTTTTACCGCACCAAAGTCAAATTAAAGAAAGAGATAGTGACCATGGGCGTCGAGGGCATAGATCCCCTCAAAGTGGTTGGCACTTATGTGAAGCCTCAAGACTGGAACAAGTTGATCTCAGATCCCGACGTTATTTTAGTCGATACCCGCAACGAGTATGAGGTGCAGATTGGCACCTTCAAGAATGCGGTCGATCCGAAGACAAATACATTCAGAGAATTTCCTGCGTACGTAAAAGAGAATTTAGATCCGGCCAAACATAAGAAAGTCGCCATGTTCTGTACCGGCGGGATCCGTTGTGAGAAGTCGACGGCTTACCTCAAGGAGCAAGGCTTCGATGAGGTATATCACCTAGAAGGCGGTGTGCTTAAATACCTGGAAGAAGTTGAGCCAGAAGAGAGTCTTTGGCAAGGTGAGTGCTTCGTGTTCGATAATCGAGTCGCGGTTAACCATGACTTAGAGAAAGGTCAGTACGACCAGTGTAATGCTTGTCGCATGCCAATTACAGCCAGTGAGAAAGCCAGTGAGGCTTATGTTCAGGGGGTGAGTTGTCCACATTGCATAGCGTCAATCTCAGACAAGCAACGTCAGCGCTTCGAAGAGCGAGAACGTCAGATGCAGCTCGCCGAAAAGCGCGGTGAAGCCCATATAGGCAGTGATGTAAAAGCCGTTATCCAGTCTCGCCGCAGTGAGAAAGAGAGCTTGAAGCAAGCTCAGCTGGAACTGAATAAAAAATAAATCGGTTAACACTGCAGAGTATAAATTACTTGCTATAGTTAATTAGCATTATGAGATTATTAACCCTGTATCGGGCGACTAATACCTCTGTATATGCTGCAAAAAGCCGTCTCAGACGGCTTTTTTATTGGCTGGTTTTTTTATAAGGCTTGATATTATCAATCGCTGCTCTTATCGGTTTTCTTTTTGACCTCTTTGCTATTTTTGTTCAGTACTCCCTGCAATAGCTCCATGGGCAGGGGAAACAGTATGGTTGAATTTTTTTCGCTGGCTATTTCTGTTAGCGTTTGCAGGTACCTGAGTAAGATGGCGTTAGGTTCTTGTGCCAGTTTAGCGGCTGCTTCAACTAGCTTGGCTGAGGCTTCCATCTCACCCGAGGCATGAATCACCTTAGCTCGTCGGGTACGCTCGGCCTCTGCCTGTTTGGCTATGGCCCTGACCATGGTTTCATTAAGATCAACATGCTTTATCTCAACATTAGACACCTTGATCCCCAGCCATCGGTACGGGAGTCTAGAATGCTCTGAATGTCGGTATTGAGCATATCTCTATTGGCTAACATCTCATCGAGCTCGTGTTGTCCAAGTACAGATCTAAGCGTAGTTTGAGCCAGTTGAGACGTAGCTTGTAGATAGTCTTCAACATTGATAATGGCTTTTTGGGAGTCCAGTACTCGAAAATAGATAACGGCGTTGACTCTAACAGAGACATTATCTCTGCTGATCACATCTTGGGTGGGTACATCCATCACTATGGTTCTCAGATCGACTCTGACCATCTGTTGGATGATGGGAATGACTATGATTAGCCCTGGGCCCTTGACCCGATAGAATCGTCCGAGCAGGAAGATAACCCCGCGTTCATATTCCCTTAGAATTCGAAAGGCGCTGAGTATTATTGCTAATATCAACACCAGTACGGCTAGGCCAAACATGGCGCCGCTGGGCAAGATGGGATCCATTATTTTTCTCCTTCTGCTTCGATATTGTTATTAGGACCTGGATTAAGGTCAGTTTTTTTGTCGATGGCTTGCCCTAGAATTAGGGTCAAGTCGTCGACCTGCTCGACTTGAACCAGTTGATCTTTTTGTAAGGGGGTATCAGATATGGCCGCCCAACGTTCACCGCCGAGTAATACAAAACCGTGATCGATAAAGTCTTCCAGCACCTTGGCTTCGGCGCCCACGATGGCTTCCTGGCCACTGACAATTTTGTTATGCCGTGAGCGCCAGAGGTACCCTAAGCAGAAGATCATAAATGCCGCACTCACCGCTGTGACGGCGGCGATAACGGGCAAGGAAACTTGAAATTGGGCATGTTTGGTATCGATAAGAAACACAGAGCCCAGTGCAAACGCGATTACGCCGCCTATGCCGAAGATGCCAAAACTAGGCACCATGGCTTCGGCGATCATCAAGCCTATGCCTAACATCAGCAGGAGTAAGCCCGCATAATTAACCGGTAACATCTGAAAGGCGTACATGGCGATAACCAGAGCGATGGCACCTGTGACACCTGCCACGCCTATGCCTGGGCTGTAAAACTCCAGAATGAGGCCGTAGACACCAATTAACATGAGTATGTAGGCGATATTAGGGTTAGTGATAGTCGCTATAAATTGGTTGCGCCAGTCCGGCTTTATTGGAGTCAATTTGGCCTGTGAGAGATCAAGTAAATAAGGCTCCTGATTGATGCTCACCTCCCATCCATCGAGCTGCTTGATTAAGTCTGCTGTAGAGTTTGACATAAGATCGATGACATTTTTCTCTAACGCTTCTTGTGCGGTTAAGGTTGCGGCCTCTTTGACTGCTAGTTCGGCCCACTCCTCGTTGCGGCCACGCAATTGGGCGAGAGAGCGAATATAGGCGATGGAGTCATTGAGGATCTTCTTTTCCATGGCTGAGGGCGAACTTGTCTTATTATCATCCTTGTCTTGAGGGGCTTTGGGAGAGCCCCCAATACTGACGGGAGTTGCCGCCCCTAAGGTGGTTGCCTGTGCCATGGCTGCAATATGACAAGCGTACAAGATATAGGTACCCGCACTGGCGGCTCTGGCCCCTGCGGGATGAACGAGGCAGGCGATGGGTACTTGAGAGTTGAGTATGGCCTGATTGATGTCACGTAGACTAGAGACTAAGCCTCCTGGAGTATCTATGATGATGATCACCAGAGGTGCACCATCCTGATTGGCTATAGTCATCTCACTGGTTAAGTAGTCGCTTATGGCGGGACCTATGGCGCCTTTAATGGTGAGTACCGGGATTTCAGTTGAGTTGCCGGTTTGTGTCTGTGATGAAGCCTCGATGCTGGCGAGGGATGAAGTTGAAAAAAATAATAGAAGAAACAATGCAATAGAGAGCATTGCATTGAAAGGATCTGTTATCGTTCGAAAGCGAATCATCATAGGAGAACTTCACAGCCATTATTGTAAAGTCTAGCCAAAATAATTCGTGTCTGCTTAATGAAATTGGTTTGAGTGAACCGACGCTGACTTAACTATACTAAAAGAATGGATTCATCTTCTATTTTGATCCGGAAGTAACGCTAACAGATGTTGTCTTAAGTGCATATCAGCGGCTTAGCGTTTCGACTCGGTCAAGGAGGTATATATGGGTATCGCGATCACTTTGGCATCATTTCTTAACCACAATAGGGTCGACTATTCCATCGTCAAGCATCGTAAGACTCTCTCTTCTCTGGACTCTTCTGCATCGGCTCATCTTCCTAGTGCCCAGGTCATAAAAGCTGTGTTGTTGGTCAATGGTGAGGGCGATTATATGTTGGCCGGTATTGGCTCGGGACATAGGTTATCGATATTGAAGGTGAGTGAAGTGATGGGTGAAGTGTATCAATTAGCCAATGAGCAAGATCTACAGGCATTATTTCATGACTGTGATGAGGGGGCCATTCCAGGATTGGCCGAGGCATATGGCATCAAGATGATGCTGGATAAACGTTTAATTGATGAAGATATGGTCTATATCGAAGCCGGCGATCACTGCCACCTGATTAAGATTAATCATCTGCAATATACGCCCTTACTCTCGGGGACGCTACTGGCCGATCTTATCGGTGAGCCTATAGGGACACCTAAGTTTGGCGATTATGATAACTGTTATGACAAAAGTTACCTCAGTCACTTTTAGATCACATGTGGATGATACCCTAAGTGTCCATCTTTGCTGACATCAGCTGTTAAGGAATACAGAAGTGTGTCAGCAAACGAGTCTATAGATATAATACCAATCGGTATAAAGGTGTGGTCACTCAGCGAGAGTTTAGCGCTTCAGAAGCAAGGCAACGAGTGAGGAACATAGTTATTCTACGTTTAAGCTCGTTAACGCCGGATCGGAAGTGCTAAAACTCGCCTTTCAGGAGTGTTTTTGGCAGCCTACTTCTGTGTTGAATGAGTTCAAAAGGGATACCATTCCCTCACTCATCCGCCTTGAATTATACAGCCAAAAATAACTCTGAGTTGGCCACTTTCTTATACCGATTGGTATGATTCCGCTTTTTACTCCTCACAATCTGTGGTATTTTTCACGGCTTTTTATCTTTATCTGTTAATTTTTTCTGTTTAACCGATTATTTAAATTTTTGGGGCGAGTGAATGTTTGTTGGTTTTGATTATGGTAGTGCCAACTGTGCCATAGGTGTCATGGATGAGAACGATGTACGATTATTACCCTTGTCGGCGGATTCGAAATATCTGACCTCGACGCTTTATGCCCTAGACAGGGAGCTTATAGCCGAAGCTGTGTACCAACAGATGCCGCAGCATTTAAGAGCCAACTTCGCTAAATTACGTGGTGCTCAACTTAGCCGAGCACAGCAAGCACGTCGTGAACTAGATCTCGATAGTGATGAACAAGCGGTATTTGTCGGCGAACAAGCAGTCAAGGCCTACTTAGATATGCCCGAAGAGGGATTTTATGTCCGCTCGCCAAAATCGTTTCTGGGTGCCAGTGGACTCAGAGTCGATCAAATCGCCTTATTTGAAGATATCGTCACCATGATGATGCTACATGTAAAGTCGATTGCCGAGTCTGATTCCGGGCTCAATAATAAAGGCGTGATAACCCATGCAGTTATTGGCAGACCCGTTAATTTTCAGGCCATAGGTGGTGAAGAAAGTAATCAACAGGCCGAGTCGATATTGAGGTTAGCGGCGAAACGAGCCGGATTTACCGATGTAGACTTTCTGTTTGAACCCCTAGCAGCGGGCATGGATTATGAGGCGAGCCTGACTGAAGATAAGGTGGTGCTGGTGGTCGATGTTGGCGGCGGTACCACAGATTGCTCAGTGGTGCGAATGGGACCGTCACATATAAATACCAGTCAACGCAGTCAGGACTTCTTAGGTCATAGCGGGCAACGAGTGGGCGGCAATGATTTGGATATTGCCCTATCGATGAAAGCCTTTATGAGCCATCTCGGATTGGGCTGCCACATGGTTAACGGCCTGCCTGTGCCGAGCAAGCCATTTTGGAATGCCGTTGCAGTTAATGATATCAGTGCACAACGAGACTTCGTGTCACTGAGTTCACGTAAATTGATAGAAGACTTGATTCATGATGCCGAAAAACCTGAGTTACTTAAAAGGTTACTCAAGGTTCAGCAAGAGCAGTTAGGTTACCGTATCGTTCGCAGTGCTGAGCAGGCTAAGATAGGGTTAACAGATGCAGATTCGGTCACATCTAAATTAGATTATATCTGCCCACAGCTTAACGCCGAGGTGAGCCGAAAATTGTTTAGTGAGGCCATTGCCGTACCCAGCGCCAAAATACAGTCCTTGATGCAGCAAGCACTTAACGTGGCAGGTGTGTCGCCGGATGTCATCTATGTGACAGGCGGTACTGCAAGAAGTCCGGCTATCTACGATAAAATTGCCGGTTTACATCCGGAGATCCCGATTGTTGTCGGCGACCATTTCGGCAGTGTCACGGCAGGCTTAACCCGCTGGGCACAGAGAGTATTTAAAGAGGAGAAAAAATGAAAATTGGAAACCAGTTTGGAGCTATGCCTGGAATAATGTCTGGGAAAGTCATCGCAGCAGGGTTTATCTTGTTTTGCCTCACAGCCTGTGGCGGCGACGATGTGGCCAAGGTTAGCCTGGGCTTGTTTACCACTAAAGATGTGATAATAGATGCACGTCATGATCCAAAACTCCCGGGCGTCACTTGTCATATTAGCCGTATAGAAGCGAACCTGAGTCTAGCCGATCCATCGGATATGAGCATCTCGTGTCGTCAGACCGGTCCGATATCGGCGCAAGAAATTGCGGCTATCGATAAGAGTAAGAATGGTGAAGTCATCTTTAAGCAATCATTGAGTATCTTGTTTAAATCGCTGAAAGTGCGCCGCATCTATGATGCAGAAAACCAAACACTACTGTATCTTTCATATTCTACCAAAGAGACTCAAGGTAGCCATAAACACGCCTTATCGACCGTGCCGCTTTATAACACAGGTGCATGGCAGGCCTCCGGAGTACCTGTTCAATAGGGAATTAACGCTGTGACAGGTTTTGGCGTCATGTTTTTTTAGTTTAGAGTGTCAAATCTGTACAGCTTTCTGCAGTGGTTGTCTTTCTATTCACCGATATTTTTAGGGTTCCCCTTCGTAGACTCCATGAAGGGAGCTGCTTACTTGGTCGCTCTCTTTTTCATTGGTCTGACTGATTATTTACTGATGCTTTGGTGGAGCCCTATACATTTTGCAACCACTATCAATCGAAGAACCAGTTTGAAGACTTGTGTTTGGCCTCGGTGTATTTAAGTGCTTTTAGATTGTGAAATGAGTGGTGATGGCAAGCTTTTGATTTGATGCTTTTTATACTAGAGTGGATAGTTAACGCTCAAGGAAGGATCCCCTTATGCCTCAATATATGATCACCTACCTTGGTGGTAATCCACCTTCGACCCCTGAAGAGGGCAAGCAGCACTTTGCAAAATATAAGACTTGGTTAGCCTCACTGGGAAGTGCGGCGCTGAGTCCTGCCAATCCTTTGAAACAGGTTCATACCGTTAATTCTGATGGTTCGGTGACCAGTGGTGGTACGACAAATATGTCTGGATTTACCCTTATCCAGGTTGAGTCCATGGAAGAGGCGCTGGGCCATGCGAAAGCTTGTCCCTTCCTTGATATTGGTGGTTCCCTGGAAGTATCGGAACTGGTGCAGATGAAGATGTAATGATACGAATTATTTGAATGCCTAATGAGTCCAATCACGATATGAAAATTGAACCAGCCATAAAAACAGACCATGAAGTTCTCCTTAAGGTCTGGGAGACTTCAGTGCGCCAGAGTCATGACTTCTTGAGTGAGCAAGATATTGCTGCTTTGAAGCCATTAATTTTGGCTCACTACTTCGATGCTGTCGATTTGCGATGCGTCAAGGATACAGCCGGGAACATCCTGGGATTTTGTGGTGTTGCTGATGGTAATATTGAGATGCTATTTATTGCGCCTCAAAGTATGGGCTGTGGCATAGGCGCAGCATTAGTGACTTATGCGGTTAAATATCAGGGCGCAACTAAGGTGGATGTAAACGAGCAAAACCCTCAAGCTTTAGGGTTTTATGAGCATGTTGGGTTTAAACTTGTGGGACGTTCACCAACGGATAGCCAAGGTAAGCCGTTCCCCCTGTTGCATATGGCCCTTGCTCAAGTCGATGCGTTTATCTAAAGGCGCACATTATCGCTCAGATATTCCACTTAAGTATCTGTTTACTCATTAGATTAGATAAAAGAAGAATTGAATGAAACAAACGATAACGTCTCCTCTGGTCACGGCGCAGTGGCTCGAACAACACTTGGATAATGATAATCTCATCGTGCTGGATGCGAGCATGGAAAAGGTCGTAGGAAAATCACCGATCCTCTATGATACATTCAGCTGTATTCCTGGTGCCAAGAAACTCGATCTCGAAAATGAACTTTGCGATCTGACATCAAACCAGACTCATGCATTTCCAACGACAGCGCAGTTTATTGAAATTACCTCTGAACTAGGAATTACTCAGACTAGTCAGGTGGTGATTTATGACAATCAAGGTATTTACTCATCTCCCAGGGCCTGGTGGATCTTCAAGGTGATGGGGTTTGATCATGTTTATGTGCTCGATGGCGGCTTACCTCAATGGTTAGCCGATAACAGAGTGACTGCTGAACGTTTTTCATCTTCAATGCTAGTCGATTCAGCGTCAGTCGATTCAATTATAAAGAGTGGCTGTGAGCTTAAGGTGAATGTGCAGGATGCTTGGGTATGTGATTCAACTTACCTGCTGGATAAGCTGTCGGATAAAGAGACGAGTATTTTCGATGCACGCGGAGCGGGGCGTTTTTCAGGCCAGGCACCGGAGCCCAGAGAAGGCGTACGCAGCGGTCATATCCCAAACTCTGTCAATCTTCCTTTCTCTCAAGTCTTAGCTGGCCATGGTCTAAAAACCGCAGAAGAACTACAACAGATTTTTGCTGGACTTGCAAATGAGCAAGACACTCAGCGTGTTTTCAGCTGCGGATCAGGGATCACCGCCTGCATTTTGATCTTGGCATCGGTAGAGGCGGGTTATCATCACAATGTCCTTTACGATGGTTCTTGGGCACAGTGGGGCAGGGATCATAAACTGCCGATAGAGTAAGATCTATCCATATAAGTCTCTAACGCAGAAATAAAAAAGGCCGCACTGAGTACGGCCTGATTTTTGAGACATAGCGTTAAGTTTACTTAACGCGCATACCCGGTTGTGCGCCTTCATGAGGCTCTAAGATCCACAAGTCTTTACCACCTGGCCCCGCCGCAACTACCATGCCTTCCGAGATGCCAAAACGCATCTTACGTGGTGCAAGGTTGGCTACCATCACAGTAAGCTTGCCTTCGAGCTCTTCAGGAGAGTAGGCCGACTTTATACCAGCAAACACTTGTTTAGTCTCGCCGCCAAGGTCTAGCTGCAGCTTCAACAGCTTGTTCGCTTCGGGGACGTGCTCGGCTTTTGCGATACGGGCGATACGCAGGTCGATTTTGGCGAAGTCTTCGAAGCTTATCTCTGCCGAGATAGGATCGTCTTCTAAGTGGTTGCCACTCGCTGGAGCATCATTAGAGTCTGCTTTACTTGCTGTTGCTGCACTATCCGCTGTTTTTGGCGTATCGGTAGTCACGAGCAAATTCTCTTTCGAGGCTTCTATGATAGCTTCGATGCTTTTCATCTCTACCCTTTGCATTAGGGCCTTAAATTTAGCTATCTCATGTCCTGCCAGGTCGGCATTCAAGTTATCCCAAGTGATAGGGAATTGCAGGAAGGCTTCAACATCGTCTGCCAATTTTGGCAGTACAGGTTTGAGGTAAGTCACCAGGATGCGGAACAAGTTAAGTGCGTTAGAACAAACCTGATGGGCTTCCTCTTGCTTATCTTCTTGCTTGATCAACTGCCAAGGCGCTGCATCGGCAACGTAAGCATTAGCCAAATCGGCCAGTGCCATGATTTCACGCATGGCCTTACCGAATTCACGGCCCTCATAGAGGTCGGCTATGACGTCTTGTTTACTTAGAAACACTTGCTCTAGCGTGGTGTCGGCAACGTTCGCCAGCTTGCCATCGAAGCGTTTAGTGATAAAACCAGCGGTACGTGATGCTAAGTTGACCAGTTTACCCACGAGATCTGAGTTGACTCGCTGCGCGAAATCTTCGAGGTTAAGATCGAGATCGTCGATGCGGTGGCTCAGCTTAGCGGCGTAGTAGTAACGCAAGTATTCAGGGTCTAAGTTATCCAGATAGGTACGGGCCTTGATGAAGGTGCCTTTCGACTTTGACATCTTAGCGCCATTGACCGTCACATAACCATGAGCATAAACATGGGTCGGCTTACGGTAGCCTGCGCCTTCAAGCATGGCTGGCCAGAATAAGCTGTGGAAGTTGATGATATCTTTACCTATGAAGTGATAAACTTCGGCGGTTGAGTCCTTCGCCCAGAAATCATCGAAGTTTAAGTCTTCACGTCTATCACACAGATTTTTAAATGAGCCCATGTAGCCGATAGGTGCATCTAGCCAGACGTAAAAATACTTACCTGGAGCATCGGGTATTTCGAAACCGAAATAAGGCGCATCCCGGCTGATATCCCACTGTTGCAGGCCTTGTTCGAACCATTCGTTTAGCTTATTGGCCACTTCATCTTGCAAGGCTCCAGAACGGGTCCACTCCTTGAGCATGCCTTCAAAAGCCGGCAGGTCGAAGAAGAAATGCTCCGAGTCTTTCATGATTGGGGTAGCACCTGAGACGGCAGACTTGGGATTAATCATGTCTGTTGGGCTGTAGGTTGCGCCGCAGTTGTCGCAGTTATCACCGTACTGGTCTTCGCTCTTACACTTAGGGCAAGTGCCTTTTACGAAACGGTCTGGCAAGAACATAGACTTTTCAGGGTCGAATAACTGAGAGATAGTGCGCGTCTCAATGTAACCTGAGTCGCGCAGTTTGAGGTATATCTCACTGGCTAATTCACGGTTCTCAACGCTGTGGGTACTGTGGAAGTTGTCGAACTGAATATTGAAGTCAGCAAAATCCTGTTGATGCTCTTTATTCACCTGAGCAATCATCTCTTCCGGCTCTATGCCTAGCTGTTGAGCCTTAAGCATAATTGGTGTGCCATGGGCATCATCTGCACATATATAGTGACATTCGTGGCCACGAAGTTTTTGGAATCGTGACCAGATATCAGTCTGGATATATTCGAGCATATGGCCTAAATGAATAGGTCCATTGGCGTAGGGAAGTGCACTGGTGACTAGGATTTTACGTTGTGAATTTGCCATCTTGTCTCAAAATCAGTTAGGGGCCCATAAAGAATGGCATAGATACTAACCGATCCTTCTGAGAGTTTCATCAAAAGTGAGTTTAAGTGGGTTAAAACTACCCGAATATTTACCCCGATTTCTGGTACACTTGGACAAATTATTTATAGGGGGTAGCACTTTTGTCTTCAGCTTCTCAGCACTATCGTCTCAGTGACGATCTTCTTGGGCCTGTTTTGGCCATCTTAGACGCTTATCAAGATCCATATTTAGCACAAGGTTTAGTCAGTGCCGGATGTGTTCACAAACTCGACATCGAGGGGAAGCGATTGCTTCTCGGGCTTGTCTACCCTTACCCATGTATGACTCAATACCGCGACACTGTGATGGCCATCACCAAGAAGTTGGCCGTGTTAGATGCTATCGATGAAGTCGAATGTGAAATCGATTTTCAACCGGCTGCTATCTCTGCCATCGGCGCCGTCGAACCTCTTGCTAATGTGAAGCAAGTGATTGCGGTAGCGTCGGGTAAAGGTGGGGTGGGTAAATCGACCACAGCGGTTAACTTAGCCTTAGCGCTAGTCGCCGAAGGCGCCAAGGTGGGCATCTTAGATGCCGACATCTATGGGCCTTCTATTCCCTTGATGTTGGGAGTTAGCGATTTTAAACCTGTGTCTCCCGATGGCAAGATGATGACTGCTGCAGAGGCTCACGGCCTTGTGGCGCAATCGATTGGATTTATGCTTGGTCAAGAAGAGGCCGCTGTGTGGCGTGGTCCTATGGCGGCAGGCGCACTCGCTCAACTTCTCAATGAGACACAGTGGCCTGAACTCGATTATTTAATTATCGATATGCCACCGGGAACCGGCGATATTCAGCTCACCTTGTCACAGAAGGTGCCCGTCACAGGGGCCATCATAGTGACGACTCCCCAGGATATTGCCTTAGCCGATGCTAAGAAAGGCATCAACATGTTTCAGAAGGTGAATATTCCTGTACTGGGTATCGTCGAGAACATGAGCTTTCATGTCTGCAGTGAGTGTGGCCATAAAGAACATCCATTTGGCAGCCATGGCGGCAGCAAGATGGCCGAGCGTTACCATGTCCCCCTATTAGGTGAATTGCCACTTAAGCTCAACATACGTGAAGATGTTGATAAGGGCGTGCCAACGGTCGTTGCCGATCCCGACAGTGATGTGTCGGCAATCTATCGTGAGGTTGCTCGTAAAGTAGGCGCGCAACTGGCGCTCACCAAAGCTACATCTAGTTTATCAATCAGTATTTCAGAAGACGAATAAGGTTTTAGCATGAATTCTCAGTGTGTCATCATAGCTATCGCGGGGGCTTCGGCCTCGGGTAAAAGTTTAATTGCTAAAACTATCTATGAGGAGCTGTGCCGGGATCTAGGCACAGATCAGATTGGAGTCATCGCCGAAGATGCTTACTATAACGATCAGAGTCACTTATCCATGGATGAGCGGGTAAAGACCAATTACGATCATCCCAAAGCGTTAGATCATGAGCATTTGTGTCGTCATCTCATAGCATTGAAGTCGGGTGAAGCGGTTGAGATCCCTAAGTACAGCTATAGCGAGCACACGCGTATGGCTGAAACGATTAAGATGACACCGAAGAAGGTGATCATCTTAGAGGGGATCTTACTACTGACCGATCCTAATTTGCGCGACTTGATGGATGCCAGCGTGTTTATGGATACGCCGCTGGACATCTGTTTTATGCGTCGTTTGAAACGTGACGTTGCCGAGCGTGGTCGCACCATGGAATCTGTGATGTCACAATATACTGAAACCGTTCGTCCTATGTTTCTGCAGTTTATTGAGCCGTCTAAACAATATGCCGATATTATCGTGCCTCGTGGCGGTAAGAATCGTATCGCGACCGATATTTTGAAGACCAGAATTCAGCACCTTTTAGATATTTAACTCGATTAAAAGAGTTGCCCTACATCTTGTTTACCTCTACTAAGTTTAAATATGTAAACGTCAGAGGTCATGCATAACAGACAATAGTCAGGAGTAAGATCGAAATGCGTTTAACCGATTCAGAGATTGAAGCTTGTTTAGATGACGGCACGATTATGATTGAACCCCGCCCATCGGAAGAGGCGATAAGTGGTGTTAGTATCGACGTTAAACTTGGCGATCAGTTCCGCGTATTTAAGGGCCATACCGCGCCTTTTATCGATCTCAGTGGTCCTACGGCAGACGTACAGGAATCTCTGGATCGCGTCATGAGTGACATGATAGTCATACCTCCTGGGGAAGCCTTCTTCCTGCACCCCGGGGAGCTTGCCCTAGCTGTGACTCATGAATATGTCACCTTGCCTGCTGATATCGTGGGCTGGCTCGACGGTCGTTCGTCCCTCGCGCGTCTGGGCTTAATGGTTCATGCCACGGCTCATCGTATCGATCCCGGTTGGCATGGCAAGATAGTGCTGGAATTTTTTAATAGCGGTAAATTACCCTTGGCCTTACGCCCAGAAATGACCATAGGAGCACTCAATTTCGAGCGCTTAAATCAGCCTGTTGCCCGTCCTTATAATAAGCGTAAAAATGCTAAATATAAGAATCAGCAAGCCGCCGTTGCCAGTCTTATTAGCCAAGATAAATAACCACTGCGGGCTGGATAGTTAACTGATGAAAAACGATGACTGAGCAAGTGACAAAAGTTTGGGTTAATGGCGAGCTTAATGGTCATATAGAACCACTGGATCGCGGCCTGGCTTATGGTGATGGACTCTTCGCGACCATGCGAATAGTACAAGGTCAGCTTGCTTTCTTATCGGCGCACCTCGACAGACTAACTCAAGGTGCGACACGCTTAGGTTTCTCTTGGTCTCCTTCTTTGGCGTTAGTGACACAGGTTAAGCACCTGGCCAAAAGCCAAGTGACTGGCTGCTTAAAGCTGTTATTGAGCCGCGGCGCCGGAGGCCGAGGCTATGGGGCTCCCGTAACATGTGAGATAACTGAGGTTATTTCGCTCCATGCTATTCCCACTCACTATGCAAGCTGGCAAAAAACCGGGATATCCTTAACCCGTTCACCGATTAAACTGTCTCAGCAGCCGAGACTCGCGGGTATAAAGCATCTCAACCGTCTCGAGCAAGTGTTGATCAAGTCGGAAACCTTACCTGCTGGTTATCAAGATTGGTTAGTGCTCGATGGCTTGGATAATATCGTCGAGTCTTCGATGGCCAACCTGTTTTTTGTCACGGGTAAGCATATTGTGACCCCTTCAATATCACGCTCAGGTGTTGCCGGTGTGATGCGTGAGCAAATCATCTATGCGTTGCTCGAGGCTGGGTATGATGTTGAAGCTCGTCCTATCCCCTATTTACACTTGCGCCATTATCAACATGTATTTATGACTAACAGCTTAGTCGGTATACTTGATATCAATAACGTCGATGATGTTCACTTCACTCATGCCGACTTTACTCACCAGCTAAGGCAAATACTGCAACTTACATTATGAAAAAAATAATAATTACACTGACTGTTAGCTGTTTTGCCTTGCTCACTCTCGCCGCTGGCTTGGGTGTTTGGGGTTATAAAACGATCATGGATTATAGCCTTTCTCCCTTAAATGTGACTGAGCCACAAGAGCTAGTGTTGAAGAGGGGAACCTCCTTCTCACACTTAGTCTCAACATTAGAGCAAAGAGAGTTCATTGCCGAAGGTTGGAAATTAAAGGCACTGGTTAAGTTAAAACCTGAGCTAGCCAAGATCCGCTCTGGCTTCTATGAGCTGCAGCCTGGTGAATCAGTTGCTGACTTGTTGACCAAATTAGTCAAAGGCGAAGAGAAGGTATTTAGCGTTACCTTGATTGAAGGGCAAAATATCAAGGAGTGGACCCAAATACTCCAAGCCTTACCTCACAGCCAATATGATGAGGGTGTTTTTACCCAGGTCTTGAGTGACAACGGCGATGAATCAGGTTTACCAGAAGGTAAATTTTATCCCGATACCTATCATTATGTTGCGGGTGACAATATAAACTCAATTGTGCTGCAAAGTTATCACAAAATGCAGCAGGAGCTAGATAAAGCTTGGGCTCAGCGGGCCGAAGACTTGCCACTCAAATCATCATATGAACTCTTGATCATGGCGTCAATCATAGAAAAAGAAACGGGTAAAGCCAGTGAGCGCCCATGGATCTCCGCCGTGTTTGCCAATCGACTCAACAAGGGCATGCGGCTACAAACGGATCCTACTGTGATATATGGCATGGGGGACAGTTATCAGGGAGATATCACCCGTAAAGCATTACGAGAGCAGACGCCTTTCAACACTTACAGAATTAAAGGTTTGACGCCGACTCCCATAGCCGCGCCTAGTGGGGCATCTCTTATTGCTGCGGCGCAGCCTGCCGACGTTAATTACCTTTATTTTGTGTCTAAAAATGATGGCAGTCATGTGTTTTCCAAAACACTATCTGAGCACAATCGTGCCGTAAATAAATATCAGAGAAACCGATGAACAGAGAGAACAACAGCAAATTTATTGTTATCGAAGGATTAGAAGGCGCGGGTAAATCTAGCGCGATATCTCTTGTTCGTGATTTTATCGAGAAGCATACGGGTCAAGTGCCTGTATGTACCCGTGAACCGGGTGGAACGCCGCTGGCCGAGCGCATGAGAGATTTGGTCAAGATTGCCGATGAAACCGATCCCTTGTGTGATGAAGCCGAGTGCCTCTTGCTCTATGCTGCCAGAGCACAATTGGTTGCTAATGTGATAAAGCCTGCATTACATCGTGGAGCCTGGGTGTTGGGTGACAGACACAACCTTTCATCGCTGGCCTACCAAGGTGGAGGCCGTGGACTCATGCCCTTAGTTCAAGTCGTGAGTAAGGCGACATTAGGCGATTTTAAACCAGATTTAACCATCTATCTAGATATCGATCCGGCGCAAGGATTGCAGCGTGCGGCTAAACGGGGCGAGTTAGATCGGATAGAGAAGCAGGCGCTGGATTTCTTCGAACGTGCACGGGCAACTTTCTTATCTTTTGCCGCAGAAGACGACACTATAGCCGTCATCGATGCCGGGCAGACTATGGCCGAAGTGCATAAAGATATTCTAGCCTTGTTACAGACTCAGGATTGGTAATGCAAAATATCTCCTGGCTCGCGGCCCCGATAAGTGACTTTACTCAACAGATAAAGAACGGGTTGTTAGGCCATGCCTACTTAGTGGGCGTGCATAAAGGTTATGGCGGGGAGGAGTTAACACTTGAAATAGCGAAAGCTGCCCTGTGCCAGAGTCCGGGTGAGCTGGGAGCCTGTGGTTTTTGCAAGGCCTGTCAGTTACTGGATGGCAACACGCACCCGGATCTCTATCGAATCACTGCTGACGGTAATCAGATTAAGGTCGATCAGATACGCGAACTGTGTCAAAAGCTGACGATGACATCGCAGCAAGGTGGACGCAGAGTCGCTGTGATCTACCATAGTGAACAGCTCAATCAGGCATCGGCCAATGCATTATTGAAAACATTGGAAGAACCTGGGAAAGATACCTTACTCCTGTTGCAGTCTGATACCCCAAGCAGACTGATGGCAACGATTAAGAGCCGTTGTCAGCAGGTTCACTTCGAGCCGCCTTCCATGGAGGAGATCAAGCTCTGGTTATCGACAGAGTCCGGGTCTGCAACTGATGTGACTTGGTGTTTGCCAGTGATGGGAGGCCCGCTGGAGCTGGCTCTCGCGCTAGAAAGCGAACGATACGCGCAACTGCTACAATTTAGGAAAGGCTGGGCTCAAAGTTTGTCCTCCGGTCACCTCTGTGCTAGTTTAATTAGTGTTAATGAAAAGCAAGCATCTGATGCACTTAAGGTTTTGTATTTAATCTTGAGGCAGAAATTGATAAGACAGGCAGATTTAGACGCATTGTTGAGAGTCAAAGTAACCGAATTTGGAATGAAGGTCATGGATACCTACCATAAGTTGAGTGTCATGCCGAATGTAAACTACTTAGCTCTTTTTAATGGTTTTATCTTAGAATATAATAAGTTAACGAGATAGCCGTTTTATGATAGACCTAGTTGTTAATTTTGATACCTTACATCAGCTTTATCGCGCATATATGCCGTTTATTCAGCCGGCGGGTCTATTCATTGCGACCAGTGAAAGCCACTATCTGGGCCAAGAGTTAACTATAGCTTACCAACTTCCTGGCTCGCTCAACAGACATGAGTTTCAGGGCATGGTGGTTTGGATTAATCCTCTAGGTGCATCTGGCGGCCGCCCGGCGGGAATTGGTATCAAGATCCTGTCCGATGCAGAATTACATAAGCAGCATATAGAAACCCTCTTAGCCCGTGAACTTGCCTCCGGAGACTTGACCTGTACCATGTGATCTCTTCGTCTTTACCTTTAAATCTCCAGAATTCCTCCCTAAAGCCTCTTTATACCGATTGGTATTAGAACTGGCATCTTAATTTGACCCTTGCCTTATAGCTCTGTATTCTTTGACTCCTTTTTAGATCTATCACTCTGCTGGAAATTCACGTGCTCATTGATTCTCATTGTCATCTCGACCGTTTAAAAGCCGCGCCCGATCACCAATCACTCAAACAGATCATCAGTGATGCAAAAGCCAGGGATGTTGACTATTTCCTGTGCGTGAATGTGCGTCAACAAGGTTTTATTTCCATGCGAGATAAGATGGCGGAGTTTGATCAAGTGTTCCTCTCTGCCGGCGTACATCCCTTGGATGTGCAGGAGGGGCTGGATACCACTGAGCTCAATGTGTTTGTTAAAGAGCCTAAGGTTGTCGCTATCGGAGAGACTGGTCTGGATTACTTTTATGCCAATGAAACCAAAGCACTGCAACAGCAATGTTTCGAGCAGCAGATCGAACTCGCGGTGCAAGTTAATAAACCGCTAATCATACATACCCGAGATGCCAGGGAAGACACGCTAAATTTCTTAAGAAACGGTCATGCCGATAAGGTCGGCGGCGTGTTGCATTGCTTCACTGAAAACTGGGAGATGGCCAAAGCGGCGATTGATCTGGGTTTTTATATTTCAGTCTCTGGCATTGCAACCTTCAAGAATGCGGGCGATTTACGCACTGTGATGAGAAAGGTACCTAAAGATAGGTTGTTGGTTGAAACTGATTCTCCGTATCTAGCTCCTGTGCCGCATAGAGGTAAAGAGAATCAACCAGCGTTTGTCCGTGATGTCGCCGAGTTTATCGCAGAGCTGAGAGGGGAGTCTTATGAAGAGTTGGCCCAATATACTACAGATAACTTCTTCAACTTGTTCACCGATGCGGCTAAGTTAGCCGGACGTTAATATTATACCGATTGGTATTAGCCGAGATAAGTTCGAATTTTAGGCAAAAAAAGACCCAAAACTATTCCGATTGTTCTGGGTCCAGGGGAATGGCTCTAACTAAAGAGCCGTGCGCTACTGTTGAGATCCTCATTAGGAATTAACTCTCTGGCTAATAGTGTAGTCGACATAACCGGCTTGCAGCGCTTATATGCAATATTATTAATGCATGTTTGTAAGTAAATATGTCATTGAGCTTTGCTTGCATCAGAATTGACGATCTTGTCTCTGACTAACTCTCTGGGTAAGCTGTTCTTCAATCGTTTACCAAGATGTTTCGCCAGGCCTAACGGACTGTTATGGTAGCTAACAATCACTTCTCCGCGTGGCTTAAGGCCTGCTTCCAAGGGAATATCCCGTCCCATTAGATATTCTTTTGCCTGAGCTTGTGACAGCTCAACCATGCTGGCTCCCGCACCAAATGCCAGTATTGCCTGGTGTTGTGCCTTAAGACCATGCTTAAGGGCGTCGGCGATTTTCATGCCTATACGCTGAAATCGCATCCGACCAATCAAGTTCTGCATTTTTTCAGGAAACAACCAAAATTCTTGCTCCCTCACCATTATCTGGCTCTGGCTTGGCAGTTTAATGGCGAAGGTATCCTGAAAATATGCCCTTAACTCAGTGTCTGTTTTAGTGGATATCTGAGTGAAGGGGAAGTTTTTCTGTTTTCTTGGCTCGGCAACTTGCCTGTTAATGTCTGCTGTTTTTCTTATTTTTGCGACGAAGAAGCCTTCACTGTCATAGATCTGTGGCCAGACATGCAAGAAACCTTCTTCCGTGCAGGCCTTATCTGCATCGATAAACAGATCACTGAGGGATTCAAACTCGACTGCATCGGGGTACATAGCCTTTAAATGTTGACACACTTCCTGGTTTTCAAATCGACTGAGTGCACAGGTCGAATACACCAGAATTCCACCGGTTTTTAAGGCCAGAAAAGCAGATTCGATCAAGGCCTTCTGCGTCGCAACAATCGACTGGCTCGACTCCAGGCTCCAATTTTTTAACGCTGAAGGGTCTTTTCGTATGGTGCCTTCACCGCTACAGGGGGCGTCGAGCAAGATAGCATCGAATGTGGCATAGAGATATTCACCGAAGACCCGAGCATCGAAATGGGTGAGGGCGGTATTACTGACCCCCATGCGCTGAACGTTAGCATGTAACACTTTTACCCGGCTCGAAGAATATTCGTTGGCGATAAGCAAGCCAGAGTTGTTCATTAAGGCAGCTATCTGTGTTGTTTTGGACCCAGGGGCCGAAGCCATATCGAGAATTGTGGCATTATCTGTTTCATTTAGCTGGGAAAATAGTGCCGTTGGTGGCAACATTGAGCTGGCTTCTTGAATGTAAAATAGACCCTGAAGATGTTCTATGGTGTTGCCTAATTGGACTTCTCTGTCGAGGGATATCCAGAAGCCATCCGAGCACCATGGAATTGGTTCGAGTGTCCAGCCCTTAGGCTGCATGAGTTCGATAAAATTGGCCGACGATATTTTTAGCGTGTTAACGCGGATCGAGGCTCTCAATGGACGGCTACTGTATTGAACAAAGTCATCCATAGAGAGATGAGCAGGCATGTCTTGAGTTATGCTATCGATAAAATCTTGATTTATAAGGGCCATCTTTTGAACCATGTACTGAGCCAGATGCTAATAAAAAGCATGGTGACGAGCTGAAATTTGCGTGATTATACCATAGAGCAGCCTAGCTTGAGTCCGGGTTAAGCTCAAGATTTCAGGATCTGTAGCTTAATAATCTCGATTATTCAGTGAGCCCTGTAGATGATGTTTGGTTATTTTGTTTCGCCCTATTAAGGAAGTTCTGTGTTAAATCGAATTTGGTATTTCTTTTTTGTCACCGCCTTGTTTGCCATCTGTATTCAGTTATTCAATGGTAATCTTGAGGTGTTATCGGCATCGGTGACGGCGTTATTTAGCAGCGCTAAACTAGCGGCTGAAATTGCGCTTGGTCTCATCGGCGTACTCTCTTTATGGATGGGGCTGATGCGTGTGGGGGAGAAAGCCGGGGTTGTCAGTGTGTTTTCCAGGATATTTGAACCTCTTCTATCTAGGTTGATGCCAGAAGTGCCGAGGGGCCATCCCGCCTATGGGAGTGTGACCATGAATCTCACCGCCAATGTGCTCGGGTTAGATAATGCGGCAACGCCCCTGGGCTTGAAGGCGATGCAGGATTTACAAACCTTAAACCCGAATAAAACGGTGGCGACAAACGCCCAGATCTTGTTTTTGGTATTGAATACCTCGTCAGTGACCTTAGTGCCTGTTACCGTTTTTCTCTATCGAGCCCAGCAAGGGGCTGAGGCGCCAGCCGATATCTTTTTGCCAATCTTACTGGCGACATCGGCTTCCACGATTGTCGGAGTGCTTGTGGTGGCGCTGTTTCAGCGCTTATCCTTACTCAATGCCGTTGTTATGGGCTATGGAGCCTTGATTTTTGGCTCAATCACGGCACTGGTGTTCTATTTAGGCACCTTGACGACAACGGCGATAGGCACCTTATCCACGGCCATGGGCAATGGTATCTTATTGATATTGGTGTTTAGTTTTATCTTGGTCGCAGGCATGCGTAAGGTCGCGGTTTATGATGAATTTATCGAAGGCGCCAAAGAAGGCTTTGCTCAATCGATAAAACTCATTCCTTACCTGTTGGCCATGTTATTGGCGATTGGCCTACTTCGCGCCTCTGGAGCCTTGGATTACCTGCTACACCTCATCTCCGTCATCGTCTCTGTGGTAGGCGGAGACACACGTTTTGTCGATGCCTTGCCTACCGCGATAATGAAGCCTTTTAGTGGCTCAGGTGCAAGGGCCATGATGTTAGAAACCATGGAACATCATGGCGCAGATTCCTTCGCTGGCCGTTTGGCGGCAGTATTTCAAGGCAGCACCGAAACCACCTTTTATGTATTGGCCGTGTATTTTGGTGCCGTAGGCATACGCAATGGACGCCATGCCTTGTTCTGTGGTTTAACGGCCGATTTGGCGGGGATTATCGCGGCGATTCTGGTGTGTTATCAGTTTTATGGTTAAGGGCTGACGAGGGGAGCTTGAGTCGGAGTGAGTCGTTTCTCGATTCACTCCGATGTATTATTTAGAAACGATAGCTAACAGATAGCATAGGCCCTATGAAGCTATAGTAGAGGTTGTAATCGGCCACATGAATATCACCGACATTTGTCCTTTGCGTATAATCGACATCAACTTCATAATAATTAAATGCCGCTGTCATGTGCCAGTTTTCTGTGATCTCGGCTTCTACACCTGCACGTATGTCTACTAGGCTACCCTTGAGATCATCAAGCTTGATATAAAAATATTGCACGTGAGCAGTGAATCTGAATCCCGGGCTAAATTCATAGTCACCGTAAAGGCCAATATCGGGAAGGGGAGCGGTGACACTCTCATCAATGGCTCTGTCGAGAGGTTGTTGATCACATTTGAGCACAAGGTCTTGTTCGATGCAGGCACCAATATCACCCTCAAACCCCGTTTTGATAAACATGGTATGTAAGCCCACAGACAGGCCTAGATTGTAGTTATTCCCTTGGTAGAAGTTATAGCCGTAACCTAATCTGGCGATATCCATATTTAAGGTGGTTTTAAGCTTAGCGCCCGCTTTTATGTCGTAGACTTTATCTTCGAAGTTTACCTGGAATGGTGTGGTGATCGCCTGAATTTCAGCTGTTCGATGCAACTGCTTCCAGTCGATATACAGGCTGTGTCGCTCATTGAAGTGGTAAAACATTTCAAAGAAAGGTAAAAATTGAGATTCTTCAAGCTTAAGATCTTCTTCGAAATCGATCTTAAAGTCCTGACCTAATATGGGATTCGTTACATCCATGCTTGAATTGGAGTTGGAGTAAAATCCACCTATTCTGAGCACAACTTGGTTATCTAGATCATTTATAGATGCAAAATCTTGCAAAGCCTGATCATTATCAGCTGCGTATGTTTGGCAAGCGGCCAAAAGACATGAAAATGAGATGCCTAATCTTTTGAGCAAAGGCGACTCCGTCAAAATTTATTATAACTATAAGTACTTGATTCTATTGGATTCGAATCATTTAGTAATACTATAGTAGCAGATTGCGTCTATTTGTGAATGATTTGTATCAATAAATGTCTAAAAAGAGTGTGGATTCTGTTTTCTTTATGTGGGATTTACCCCTGTTCAGATTCAGCTAAATCTTCTATATCCTTGGAGTCATTGCTATTTCTCGTGTAAGAGAAAGGCGGTATTTTCTGTAATATTAAGGCTTAGACTGGAAGTGTCTGACAGATACAGAAGACTATATTCTGCAATATTAAGTGTATAGATTGGGAGTGTCTGACAGATGCTGAAGGTAAGTCTGCACTCCAACTGGCTACATATTGCAATAGAACTGTTGGAGTGAAACTTGTTACTGAGATAGCTGATAATTAAAGGTATCTGCTGCCCAATATTACCGCCCAAGTGATTCCACACAGAGCCAGGCTCATAAATACCGCCGCAGAGGCGATATCTTTGGCTTGTCCGCTTAAGGTATGGATCTCATCGCCTATTCTATCGACGACCGCTTCGATGGCAGAATTTAACAATTCAACGATAAGTACGATAAAGAGGCTAAAGATAAGCAATAGCTTCTCAAGAGTCGCGATATCCACTAATACTGCGATTGGCAACATGACGATGGCTAACATGAGTTCTTGCCTGAATGCTGCTTCGTGAACCCAGGCAGCCCTAAGCCCCTTCATTGAGAAGCCTGTAGCCCTAATAATTCGCTTTATACCATGATTGTTTTCTGGTTTCATAATTTTCCGTCTAAGACTTTACCCGCTCTTGTAGAGGTAAAAGTCTGTATTGTTATCAAATTGATAAACTGATTGCTAAAGATGTTAGCTAAATTTGCGCAGAGTATATCACTTGGAATATTTGAGACCTATTTCAATTAAATTGGTTCATGTTCTACACTGATATTTATTGTAATACCAATCTGTATAAATAAAGTCGTTACCACAGGTTAAAGGATTTAACCTGCTCAAACCAGACGAAGGAGCGCTCCATGTATAGACACATTTTAACGTATTCAGTACTGATTTTTATCCTCTGTGGCACTGCTATATACCCACCACTTAGCCTATCCAACCCCATGCCTGCTAATATCCAACTGGCAGTACACACAGATATGGAAGGTCCCGTATCAGGTTATCTGGTCAGTGAAAAACTTGATGGGGTCAGAGGCTATTGGAATGGACGTCAGATGAACTCTAGATCCGGTCGATTAATTGCTGTACCTGACTGGTTTGTCGACGGTTTTCCTACTTACCCTTTAGACGGTGAACTGTGGATGGGAAGAGGAACCTTCGAGCAGATGTCATCTCTGGCGAGAAGAAAAGAGCCTATCGATGCACAGTGGCGAATGGTTAAGTTTATGGTGTTCGATCTGCCATCTCATTCGGGGTCTTTTGTCGAAAGATATGCCACGGCAAACAAAGATTTGAACTTTGGAACTGAGTATCTAGAGCTGATAGAGCAGAAGAGATTTGATAATCAGCATCAGCTTGATACCTGGTTCACTGAAGTAGTAGCCGACGGCGGCGAAGGCTTGATGTTGCATAAGCTTAGTTCATTGTATGTCGCCGGTCGGAACTTGAACCTGATTAAACTTAAACCTTATTATGATGCAGAAGCAAGAGTCATTGCTTATCAGGCGGGTAAGGGGAAGCTGCAAGGTGTGATGGGGTCTTTGCTTGTTGAAAATCAGCAAGGAGTCAGATTCAAACTCGGTACAGGCTTTAGTATGAAAGAGAGAAGATATCCACCTGAGATTGGCTCGACTGTCACCTATCAGTACTCTGGGTTTACCCAGAAAGGAACGCCTAGGTTTGCTCGATTTCTTAGGGTAAGGTCCATTGAATAAATATAACTAAAAGGCCATTTACATTAAATGAATATTGAAAGTGTCTTGTTTGTCTGTATGGGTAATACCAACCTCATTAAATATTTACTCATTTCAGAGCCACTCAGGCTTTTCAATTCAAGGCGCATTGATGTAGAAATGGTTATTCCCTTTTAAGTCAGTGCAACACAGAAGTGGAATGTCTGAGTGGCTCACGTAGTGCGGGTTTCAAAGCACTTTATGCTGCGTTACATGTTCTCGATATAGAATAACTATTAGCTTCAAACATCCGCCTTGCCTACAGCACTTTGAACTCCCGCTGAACGATCACATATTTAATCGGGTTGGTATAGCATATGTCGCTCGCCCAGTGCCGAAGCCGTGTTTGTTGGCTTGATACAAGATATATGTGCTTGGGAGGCTGTTCCCAAGCACATCAAAGAGGAGGCTGTTATGGATTATCTATGACGCTTTCCTGCAAGCTTAAGTCTTTCCTTTTCTTTCCTCTTTTCATCTTTAGCGGCTTTTTCTGCCATTATCACCGCGACTTCAGCTTTTTCTTGTTCAGCCATTTCGGGGGTTTCTAATGAAAGTTGGCCAATTTTTCCTGAACGGAATTCATGAAGGACTAATTCAGATACCTTATGCAAGTCGATACGTCCACCTGGGCGCAGTGCCCCTCTTTTTCGGCCTATGGCCTCTAATAACTCGATGTCGGTATCGGGTAGCTCTTTAAGTTTATAACGCTCGGCAATCGCTTCAGGGTAGGCCTTTAAAAAGTACTCGGCAGCAAACATGGCGACATCTTCATATTCCATGGCGGTATCTTTAATTGCACCTGTGATGGCCAGACGATAACTGCTCTTTTCATTGTCGACTTTAGGCCAGAGAATGCCGGGTGTGTCAGACAAGACGATGCCATTTCTTAAATTGATACGCTGCTGAACTTTTGTCACTGCGGGTTCGTTGCCTGTCTTGGCAATCATACGGCCTGCGAGAGTATTGATGATGGTGGATTTACCCACATTTGGGATCCCCATGATCATGGTACGAATATCTTTTTCGAGTTTATCCCGACTAGGGACAAATTTACGGCATAGGTCGGGGATTTTCTTCACTTGAGCGGCTTGCAAAGTAGTGATAGCCATGGCTTTAACGCCTTGCTCCCGCTCAAGATACTCTATCCATCTTTGAGTGGTTTCAGGATCGGCCAAGTCTGACTTGTTTAATAGCTTAATACAGGGCTTGTCACCACGAAGTGTTGAAACGACAGGATTCTCACTGCTGTATGGGATCCTCGCATCGAGCACCTCGATCACAAGATCGACCTGAGGCATGACCTCTTCGATCTCTTTACGCGCCTTATGCATATGTCCGGGATACCACTGAATAGCCATTTTATTGCTCTGTATTAGTTTTGATGTAGGGATTTTACCTTGTTAGGGGAAAATTTCATTAAAAAAGCGCCCTTAGGCGCTTTTTTATGGAAAGTCACTGGAGTAGCGCTTAGATCACACCTAATTCTCTCAATCGCTCCATAAGATAACTGTCTGCCGTGTAACGGCTAGAGAGCACAACCTCTGGGTTAGGATGCAAGAATAACGGCAATGATACCCTAGGCTTGGACATATCTGTGCCCACTGGATTGATCACCCTATGAGTGGTAGATGGGAAGTAACCGCCGGAAGCTTCTTGCAACATGTCACCGATATTGATGATTAGGCTGCCAAAATCACAAGGTACGTCAATCCATTCGCCGTCTTGGCCTTTCACCTGAAGACCTGGTTCATTCGCCGCGGGTAGCAGGGTGATTAGGTTTATGTCTTCATGAGCCGCGGCGCGGATAGCCCCAACTTCTTCATCACCTGTCATTCCCGGGTAATGTAATATGCGTAGCAAGGTCTTATGACTGCCTTCAATCATCTTAGGTAAGGCAATGGAGTAGTTTACCGCAACATCTGCAGGTGAATGCTCTTCTATCCACTGAAGCAACTCTTCAGCAAGCTCATTGGCGAGCTGATAGTAAGCTAAGATGTTCTCTTTCAAGGATTCAGGAATACGTCCCCAAGGATAGACATGGTAATACTCCTTGATATCTTTAACCGTGTGGCCCTTAGCCGTTTCGGATACTTCAGCTGGAAAGAAGCCATCTTGGGTTTCAGGTTTAAACAGAAAGTCATGTTTCTCTTCACTGTTGAAGAAGGTTTGCCACTCTGTGTATATTTTTTCTACTAAGGCCTTATCAATTGGATGATTAGCCAGTACGCCAAAGCCAGTATCTCTTAATGATTGGACGAACTTTACTGCACTATCGGGTGCTTGATAATCGATTGTTTCTAATTTCATCTCAGTCTTCTTAACTTTTTATAATTGATAAACCCAAGCCTAGTTTATCTAGGCTAGGGCTAAGGGGCAATTAAGTGTGATGGAAATCACCTCATCATTGTTTTTTAAAGAGATAAGCACCGAACATTATAGGAAATAATAATTTAAGAATAAAGGCATAAGCAAGAACAGCTAAGATAAAAATAGTTTCAAAAAATTCGCAGAACAGACAATAAATTGCGGTTTGTCTTGCGTCGTTTATATTTGAAAGAGAAGATGAAGATCTCAGGTCTAATCTACACAGCGAATTAAGAGTAACAAGTATGCGTGAACTCACCGATTTTGAACGACATGTGATTGAAGAAAAGGGCACCGAACGGCCTTTTAGCGGGGAGTACCACCTGCATGATGTTCAGGGGAGTTATGTGTGCAAACGTTGTGAAGCGCCCCTGTATTTATCTGAACATAAGTTTAATGCCCATTGTGGCTGGCCCGCCTTCGATGACGAGATCCAAGGGGCCGTCAAACGAATTGCCGATGCCGATGGTCAGAGAGTCGAAATAGTCTGCGCTCAGTGTGATGCCCATCTGGGCCATGTGTTTGAAGGGGAGTATTTAACCGAGAACAATATTCGTCACTGCGTTAATTCCGTTTCTATGGTGTTCAAGGCTCATTCTGCAGCCGATGAGCTAAACAAATATCAGTTTGCGACGCTTGGAGGGGATGCTTCTGGTGCTTCGAAGCTATGTTCACCCAACTTCGAGGGGTTATCTCAGTTCAGTCTGGATATTGCGGCGGTGATGAGGCGAGCGCAAATTATAAAGCCGTCTGCTCGGGTATGACAACCCATGCAGAAGTCGTTCATATCGAGTTTGACCCAAGAGTCATCAGCTTTAAGGAATTGCTCGCTGTGTTTTGGCAGGGTCATGATCCAACTACCTTGAATCAACAAGGTCATGATGTGGGTCCACAATATCGCTCGGTTGTTTTCGCCCATGATGAAGTGCAGAGTCAGCTTGCTAATCAGATGATAGAAGAGCTAACTCAAGCTAAAGTCTGGTCTAAGCCGATAGTCACAGAGATCTCTGGTTTTAATACCTTCTATAGTGCAGAGAATATCCATAATGATTATTTCGAGCAAAACGGTGAGCAAGCATATTGTCAGATGGTTGTGAGGCCTAAAGTAGAGAAATTTAGGGCTGCTTTTGCTGATAAGTTGAAATGACATTGCTCCAGACATGAAAAAGGCGAGCTAAGCTCGCCTTTTTCATGTCTGGAGTTCAGACTTGGCTGACGAAAATTAATCTAGCTTATCGTCGCCAATCTTGTAGTGAGGATCTTCGATGAGATTAACTTCGACAAGATCTCCCGCCTTATGCAATAACTGTTTACAGTCATTACTCAAGTGACGTAGGTGTAATTTCTTACCCGAAGCTACATATCTATCTGCCAGAGTATCTATGGCATCTAGCGCCGAGTGATCACATACGCGTGAATTTTGGAAGTCGACTATCACGTCATCAGGATCGGTATTGTTGTGGAATAGCTCTAAGAAATCAGCCACAGAACCGAAGAACAGAGGACCGTTAAGTTTATAAACTTTCCAACCATTAGCATCTTCAGTTATCTCAACATTGATATGCTTAGCGTGTTCCCAGGCAAAGACCAGTGCAGAGACTATGACACCAACGAACACGGCAAATGCCAAGTCGGTAAACACAGTGACAACAGTCACCAAGATGATGACGAAGGCATCATGTTTAGGGACTTTACCCATCACCTTAAAGCTGGCCCATTCGAAGGTACCCAGCACAACCATAAACATCACACCAACTAGAGCTGCCAGTGGGATAATCTCTATCATAGCCGAACCGAACAGGATGAAACCAAGCAACGTCAGGGCCGCAGTAACACCCGATAGGCGACCGCGTCCACCTGAGTTGATGTTGATCATAGACTGACCAATCATGGCACAACCACCCATGGCGCCGAAGAAGCCACTGGTGATGTTACCAACGCCTTGGCCGATACATTCCTTGTTACCTTTACCGCGGGTGTTGGTCATCTCATCGATCACCGTGAGTGTCAGCAGAGACTCGATTAAGCCGACGGCGGCAAGAATGAGAGAGTAGGGCAGAATGATATACAGGGTCTCTAAATTGAATGCTACAGCAGGGATAGAGAAGCTTGGTAAACTTCCGGCTATGGTTGCATTCTCATCACCACTCATGGATTTTAAGAAATCTAATACGGTGCGGGTATCTAGCTCTAAGAAAACCACCATCAGGGTAACAGTGACGATAGCAACGAGAGAGGAGGGGATGGCTGTGGTTAGCTTAGGCAAGAAATGTATGATGCCCATGGTGAGTGCCACCAGTCCAATCATCAGAGCCAGTTGGTCTTGGGTAACCAAGCCATAACACCATTAATATCCGGCGATTTAAACTGACCCAATTGGGCTAAGAAGATGACGATGGCTAAGCCATTGACGAAACCTATCATCACAGGATAGGGCACGATGCGGATAAATTTACCTAGCTTGAGCAGGCCAAACGAGACCTGGATAATACCGGCTAACACCACCGCGGCGAAGAGGTAGGCTACTCCGTGCTCGGCGACCAAGGCGACCATGACGACGGCCATAGCGCCGGTAGCACCTGAGATCATGCCCGGACGTCCACCTATGAGTGCGGTGATAAGACCCATGATGAAAGCGGCATAGAGGCCCACCATAGGCTCAACACCGGCGACAAAAGCAAATGCGACAGCTTCAGGGACCAGTGCGAGTGCGACAGTTATGCCCGATAATAGATCGGCCCTATGACTGGCAGTTTTGTGACGAATAAGATCGAACATTTAGCCTCTGTTGTAATTATGTTGTTTTAGATTGAATTTCGGTCGCGAATACTAACAAATATTCCGCCTTAAGAGAATAAAAAAGCCATGCTCGAAGGCATGGCTTTTCTTTTATCGACTAATTATAGCTTATGGTCTGGCCATGTCCGAATTAGCTGAATTTGCCGTTTTCGGCTTAGCATCGGCTGGTGAAGATTCAGATGCTTCGTATTGACGCCCTTTAGGGACATCTACGTTTTCTCTCGTTTCCACCACAGGTGCGATCATGTCTGAACTCACCATAGTGCCAAAGCGACTAGCACCTCTAGGCTTAGCTAGAGTCTTCACTGGTGTTTCCACTTTAGCTTTGACTTCGGCTGTTGCTTCTGGGGCTATCTGCTGAGTCTCTACTTTAACCGGTGTCGCAGGTCTGGCTGCTGCAGCGGTTACCGTGTTAACTTCAGGCTTGGCTACGGCTTGTACAGGAGCTTCTGGTTTAGTCGGTGCCGATGCAGCCAGAGCTTCTACCTTGACTTCGACTTTAACCGGAGCCGCAGGCTTAGTTGGCACTGCTGATGCCGATTGAGCTTCAGCTTTAACTTCGACTTCCACTGGAGTCTCAGCTTTAACCGGAGCCGCAGGCTTAGTTGGCACTGCCGATGCCGATTGAGCTTCAGCCTTAACTTCGACTTTCACTTGAGTCTCAGCTTGAACCGGAGCCGCAGGCTTAGTTGGAGCTGCCGATGCCGATTGAGCTTCAGCTTTAACTTCGACCTTCACTGGAGTCTCGGCTTGAACTGGCGCTACAGGCTTAATCGGAGCTGCCGGTGCCGATTGAGCTTCAGCTTTAGCTTCGACGTGTACTGGAGCTTCAGCTTGAACTGGCGCTACTGGCTTAGTCGGTGCTGTAACAGGCGCTTCAGTTGTAGACTGGGCGCTAGCTGCAGAGACTGCTGCTTGATTCGCTTGAAATTCAACTTCAGTTTCATTAGGGATGAAGGCTGGAGTTGCATCAGCATTAGTCTCACCGTCATCTTCATCACGGCGACGACGCTGACCCGCAGCGCGAAGATGACGTGGGCTACGACGACTGCGACGCTGACCTTCACGTGGCTTATCATCAGTGGCATCAGCGTTAGCTTCAACTTCAACAGCACTAGTTTCAGTAGCACTGGCTTCGACTGAGCTTGTTTCAACTGTCACGCTATCTTGAGAAACAGTATCAAGTTTGTCGTCTTGCTGAGTTTCTGGCGTTGTAGTCTCTACTTCTGCCGTAGTGTTTTCAGCTGCTTTAGTAACTTGAACGTCATCCTTAGCTTTTATATCAGTCTTAGGCTTAGCCTTACGAGGCTGACGCTTAGGACGAGCCTGTTTATCTTCTTTAACCGAAATCGGAGCTGTTTCTACAACCACTTCAGCAGAAACTGCTTCTGTGTGTTGCTCATCAAGCTGCTGTGACTTTTCAGTTTCTATACGTACTTTCCTACGCATATTTCTACGTTGACGACGCTCTCTGGCAACTTCCTGTTTAGGAGTCGCATCAGCCGCATCAGCTGCATCAGTAGTATCAGTAACATCTGCTTGTTGACGAGTTCGAGTCGGCTTGCTGTCATGACGAGATTGACGCTTGCCTTGCTCGCCCTGATCGCCTTTATCTCTGCTTGAGCGCTCTTCATTTGAATCAGCACGCTTATTACGGCTGTGACGTGAAGTACGCTCATTCTTATCGCCTGATTGCTCCTTATCATCACGATTACGACGACTGTCGTTACGACGTGAATCATTCTTGCGAGCAGGACGACGATTGTTACGGTTCTGGCTGGGTGATTCGCTTTGCTTCTTGGGCTCTTCAGCCTTTGGTTCAGCTTTGAACAGTCCACCAATAGCGGTGAAAAACTTAGCGATTAGACCAGGTTCTTCAGTTGCCTTAGGGGCTGTTGCTGCCTTGGCTTTAGGTTCAGGCGCTTTTACTGGCGCAGTGAATCCTTTTATTGCGGGCTCAGGAGTCGCTGCACGCTCAAGCTTACGGGGCTCATACAAATTGGATACAGGCTGCTCCAGCAGTTTATAACTGGCTTCGCTTATCTGATCGTCTTTGCGATGACGTGAGACTCGGTAATCTGGCGTAGACATATTTGGATCTGGGATCACATAGACTTCTACATCATGACGTTGCTCAGTGATGCGAATGGCTTTTCGTTTCTCGTTGAGTAGGAAAGCGGCGACATCGACTGGCACAACGGCTTCGATTTGAGAGGTATTCTCTTTTATCGCTTCCTCTTCCATCAGACGCAGAATTGACAGTGCTAATGACTCAGTGCCACGAATGGTGCCTTGGCCGTGACAACGAGGACATAGATGTGCAGCAGACTCTTCCAGAGAGGGTCTAAGGCGTTGTCGTGACATTTCCATCAGACCGAAGCGAGAGATGCGTCCGAGTTGAACACGGGCTCTATCTAAGTGAACAGCATCACGCATTCTGTTCTCTACTTCACGCTGATGACGTACGGGAGTCATGTCGATGAAGTCAATAACCACGAGTCCGCCCAAGTCGCGAAGACGTAATTGACGGGCAATTTCATCTGCAGCTTCCAGGTTGGTGTTTAACGCAGTCTCTTCGATATCGCTGCCCTTAGTGGCGCGGGCTGAGTTGATATCGATTGATGTTAATGCCTCAGTGGGGTCGATAACAATCGATCCGCCAGAGGGTAAACGCACTTCACGTTGGAATGCCGATTCGATCTGTGTCTCAATCTGGAAATGAGTGAACAGAGGCACTTCTGCATCATAGTGTTTGATTCTGTCTGCAAAATCGGGGCGTACCAAAGCAACATGCTGTTTTGCTTCTTCGAAGATGCGAGGATGATCGATAAGTACTTCACCCACATCACGACGTAAATAGTCACGAATAGCACGAACGATGACGTTACTTTCTTGGTGAATGAGGAAAGGCGCGGGGCGACCAACAGACGCTTCTTTAATCGCAGTCCAATGATGCTCAAGTACTTTTAGATCCCATGCAAGTTCTGCAGAGTCTTTACCAACACCGGCTGTGCGTACAATTAAGCCCATGCCATTAGGCACGTCTAATTCAGACAAGGCCGCCTTTAGCTCAGTGCGTTCATCACCTTCGATACGGCGAGAGATGCCACCGGCGCGAGGGTTATTTGGCATTAAGACAAGGTATGAACCCGCTAAACTGATAAAAGTCGTGAGTGCGGCGCCTTTATTGCCACGCTCCTCTTTATCAATTTGAACTATGACCTCTTGGCCCTCTTTAATCACCTCTTTAATATTGGGGCGACCTTGGAAAGAGTAACCTTTAGGGAAGTATTCTCTGGCGATCTCTTTGAGGGGCAGGAATCCATGACGGTCTGCTCCATAATCGACAAATGCCGCTTCGAGAGAGGGCTCTACACGGGTGATTTTACCCTTGTAGATATTAGCTTTCTTTTGCTCGTGACCTGGACTTTCAATATCTAGATCATATAGCTGTTGCCCATCAACTAGGGCTACGCGCAACTCTTCAGATTGAGTCGCATTAATTAACATCCGTTTCATGATGACGTGTTTCTTCTAAAATAAGGTCATCAAACGATTATTTTCGTTGCATTACGGGCCTAGCACATAATAGAGCCTCACGGCTGGTGTCTAGGCAAGGTGCGCATCTCTGTTAGACGCAATCTCTGCGTGTCGCATCCATTTATGGCTTATTTTTTAATATCTACAAAAACAAGGAATTCGTTGTAAAACGACAACTAACCCCATAAATTATTCGGTTCTTTCCGGTAATGCCAAAATCGAATTGAGATCGTTTGATGATAAGTTAAAATTAATCTTCGAATTTGGGACGCATTTCTTAGAGAAACCACCTTGTAATGTGGGTTTTCCTATCCGTTTAGTCGTTAACATACATTTTCGGTATTATATTAATAAAACGACTTGCAAATTAGCTATTTACGACAGATGGAAAATTATTTTAGTCTCTGCTTCTTGCGTAAGGGCTGGGGGTTTTATGAACACTTTATTCACTGATTATCCCCAACCGCCGATGAAATATAGCAACAATCAATAAATTCAGCAAATGGAAAGGCATAAAATTCTTGTTACTTGATGTACAATGCGCTCCCAGATGTAGATAAGGCCCACCATGAATACCGAAGCACCTAAACCAAAAGTTCAATTAGTCACTATCGATGAAGACCATCTTGGGCAGAGAATTGATAATTATTTAATGACAAAATTAAAAGGTGTCCCTAAGAGTATGATCTATCGGATCGTGCGAAAGGGGGAGGTCAGGGTAAACAAGAAGCGCATCAAGCCTGAGTACAAGTTACAAGACGGTGATATCGTGCGCATCCCACCGGTAAGAGTGTCCGATAAATCTGAACGTCCGGGACCTTCTGCCAAATTAACTAAGGTGTCGCAACTCGAAGATCGGATCGTATTCGAAGATAAATCAATTATAGTGCTCAATAAACCTTCCGGCATCGCGGTCCATGGTGGTAGTGGTGTCGATTTTGGTGTGATAGAAGCCATGCGCGCTTTGAGACCGACTCAGAAGTTTCTCGAATTGGTGCATCGTCTCGATAAAGATACATCTGGGGTATTGCTGATTGCCAAGAAACGCAGTGCGTTAAGACACCTGCATGATCAACTCAGATTTAAAAAGATGCAAAAGGACTACCAGGCCTTAGTCAAAGGCACTTGGCAAGCGCGTGATAAGGTGATTAAAGCGCCGTTACTCAAGTTAACTCTGAAATCAGGTGAGCGAATTGTTCGGGTTAATCAAGAGGGAAAGGAGTGTGAGACTCGCTTCAAAATCTTACAACGTTATCAAGGTGCGACACTCGTTCAAGCCAGTCCGGTAACAGGCAGAACGCATCAAATCCGCGTGCATTGTCAGTATGCTGGCCATCCCATCGCCTGTGATGACAAATACAGTGAGCAAAGATTTGATGACACCATGCGTGTCCACGGCTTGAATCGTTTATTCCTACATGCAGCTCAGCTCAGGTTTACTCATCCTGGCACAGAGGAGATCATGATAGTCCAAGCGCCTCTGGATCCGGTATTGACTCAAACGTTAGATAAGTTGGTGAAAGCATGAAGCAGTATGAACTGGTGATCTTTGACTGGGATGGCACCCTGATGGACTCAGTCGGCAAGATTGTGGCCTGTATGCAGGAATCTGCTCTGACCTTGAATATGCTTATGCCAACGGAGCAAGCGGTACGCGATATTATCGGCTTATCTATGGATGAAGCACTCAGTATTCTTCATCCCGATGCCAGCGCCCTGTTACAAGGCGAAATGAAAGAGGTCTATCGTCAGCAATATTTACAGCTGAATCAGACTCCGAGCCCTTTGTTTGATGGTGTCGAAGACTTGCTCACGACTTTGAATGGCCGAGGCTATAAATTGGCCGTGGCCACAGGAAAGGCGCGAGCTGGACTCAACCGAGTGTTAATCGCAACGGAGCTTGGTGGATATTTTGTGGCAAGTCGGTGTGCAGACGAAGCCGCAAGTAAGCCTAGCCCCGAGATGATCTTGCAGTTATTGAATGAACTCGATGTCTCACCGGATAAGGCTGTGATGATTGGCGATTCAATTCATGATCTTAATATGGCAAATAATGCGGGGATCCATGCCATAGGCGTGGACTATGGTGCCCATGATAAAGATAAATTGAGCCAAGCCAAGCCTAAGGTTGTGATCAGTTCACCGATGGAGTTGCTCGAACACCTGACCTCATAGTGATTTACATCTAAGTCTGGCCTCCGGGAGTCTGTTAGCAGACAGCTCCGTTATTTTATGAGACGAAATTGCGGAGTCATTGGATCTTCTTATTATCGTACATATCTTTATCGGCCTGAGATATGATAGAGGACAAGTCCATATTGAACTCTTCAACCACATAGTGTCCTACATTGGCCGATATGGGTAAGCTATGGCCCTCGATATCTATCGTCATTTTCAAATCACTCAAAAACTGTTTACAACGAGATTCTAACTTGTCCCTATAGTTAGCCTTGCTAGCGCCATAGTCCAGACTGGTCAGGACTATAAACTCATCACCTCCAATTCTTGCGACCAACTCCTGTGTACTTGCGGCCTGTTTAATGCGTTTCGCGACGTCATTAAGAATTCTATCACCCAGGTGGTGACCATAGGTATCGTTTATCTGCCTGAAGCCATCCAGATCGAGATAGATCACCGCCAGCTGTAGCTGACCCTTCTGTTGCGCCAGTAATTTCTGTTCCATCTGCTCAAACAGGGCTCTGCGATTGAGTAAACCAGTTAAGGGGTCGTGATTGGCGTAATGTGCTATCTTTTCATTGGCATGGTGAAGATCTGTGATGTTATGTGCCGAGACGATAACGCCGAGGACCTCACCTTTCTCATTAAAATAGGGATTATGGTGAATATTGAGATAAATGGGCTCTGAGAGGTGAGGGGGATGGATCCAGCTCTGTGCCGTTATGGTTTCACCTTTAAGTGTCCTATCCAATAAGGGCTTTAAATGATCGTTAAATATCGCTTCTCCGTGGACCTCTGCAACAGATTTTCCTATGAGAGACTTGGCTGTTTGGTTAAAGACTTTTTCATACCCTTTCGAAATGACTCGATATTGATAGTTTCGATCCACGAATGACATCAACTGTTCTGTGTGGGCAATCATCTGTTTGTGCAGGTCCAGCTCACGGGAAATGAGCAATCTTTTATATTCGATGCCAATCCTTTGGGCGAGTAACCTGAAAAACTCTCTGGATTTCATCGTCTCTGTTTGTGGCAACGTGTCCATAACGAGTATATGGCCAATCGGAGAGCCATCGTCGTTGAGGATTAATTCGGCTTGATAACTGTTGGCTCCGAGATTCTTTATTAAGGAGAAGTTTGGGAATGTTTTTTGTAGCTCTGAAGGGTAAAGTATGTGGCAATTGGGATACTTGAGCTGGTAGATGGACTCACAGGGAGAACCTTTGAGATCAAACTCGAATCCCGGGACATTATGTTTTAAATCACAAAAAGCCACGATCTCCATGATGCCGTCTTTATGTGAAGGCCGTCCAAATGCGGCCCAGCGACATTGAGTGACGAGCGCGAGAGCCTTGAGGGCGCGTTGGAAAAAACGTTCATCCGTGCACGGCGCGGCTAATAGCGCGAGCGCTTCTTCAATATCAGTCATTAGCGATTCCCACAAAATATAACCAGTAAGTCAGACCTCCTTGTCGACTCAAAGTCAAATGTCCGAGTACGTCAAGGTACTCGATACTGATTCTCATTATTAATAGAGGTTAAGTGTAGTGGCTATCTGGTTGAGCGTGAGTAAACTGACCGTATTTCATACTTCCAGGGCAAAATTGGGCGAGTGTTCACTACTTTAATATCAGTTTCCGGCCAGTTATCATGCTTTTCTTAACCACAGAGAAGATGATTAATACTAAATAACTAAGTTTTACATGATAAGTTCATGCCTTGGTATTCATTTGGAACTATCTCAGGGCTAAAACGTCGTAGCCTTGCCTGGCAAGCATCTCGGTGAGTGCGATCAAGGGGAGCCCGATTAAAGTGTTGGGATCTTTTCCCTCTAATCGCTCAAACAGGGCAATGCCCAGCCCTTCACATTTGAAACTACCTGCACAGTAATATGGCTGCTCTCTCGATAGGTAATGTTCGATCTGCAGTTGAGATAAGTGTTTGAAGTGGACGTTGAAGGTTTCACACAGGCTTTCGTTTTGACCCGAAGCAATATTATGCAGTGAAATGCCAGTGTAAAAGGTGATGATTTTACCCGATGAAGCCGTCAGCTGTTTCACTGCGGTCTCGTGGTTTAAAGGCTTGCCTATTATCTTACCATCGATGACCGCGACTTGATCTGAGCCAATGACCAGGCCTTCAGGATATTGCTGCGCACCGGCTTTAGCCTTAGCTTCGGCTAACCTTACTACCAGATCTGCAGGCGACTCATCGGCTAAGTGGGTTTCATCGACTCGTGGGTCACAACAAGAAAAGGGCAAGTCGAGCTTGGCTAAGATCTGTTTTCTGTATTGAGAGGTTGATGCTAAGATGATGGGTGTCGACATGATATGAATGTCCTCGAGGGGGCTGAAGATGATTTCACTGAAACGTTATTATAAGTTGTGTAAGTTCGTTATCAGTGGTTATGCTCCGGAGTTTAGCCTTGTTATTGTCCAGGTTACACGCACTTTGATAGTTTCTTCACTAAAATGGGTGTGAACGTTGCTATTTTGAGCATGAAACACTTGAGTAAATTGGGCAGCTTGGGTAAAATTTCTAATCCATCAATTTTTGTTTTCAGAGTTAAAACGAGTAAATGATTTCCCTCTTCTTTATTAAGATGGGAAATTTCCTTTGACTCTGAGGATTTCAAACTATAGTATGCGCGCCTTATGCAAACAGTAAAGATACCGGTTTCAATCGATCCAATACGTGCGGCCTCGAGTCAGCTTTCTTTTGAAGGCCTGATCCCGGGTAAGCAATTAAAACGGTTGAATGAGTTAAGTGCCGGCGACTGTTCCGATGTGACAGTGTCGTTACAATGTGGTGAAGATTTACAGGGGATAGTCTACCTTAACGGGAAGGCTGTGACGGAGCTCACTCTGATATGTCAACGCTGCATGACGCTATTTACCACAGAGGTTACGGTCGACTTTAGCTTCAGTCCCTGCGGGAATGAAGCCGAAATCGATGAGCTCCCGGATGCGTATGACCCTATTGAGAGTAATGAAATAGGCGAGGTTCGTCTGCATCAATTGATTGAAGATGAATTGATAGTCGCTATGCCTTTAATCCCTATGCATGTCAGCGAAAGTTGCGGTCAGGGAGATCAAGATATAGTAGTAGGCGAGATTGAACCTTCTCAAGAGGAGCGTCCAAATCCGTTTGCAGTGTTAGAAAAACTGAAGAGCAAGTAACCCAGGAGACAGGTCAAATGGCTGTACAAAAGAACAAAAAATCTCGTTCAAAGCGCGGAATGCGTCGTTCACATGATTCATTGAGCACTCCTCAATTATCAGTAGACTCAACGAGTGGTGAACTACACCTACGTCACAACGTGACTGCGGATGGTTTTTACCGTGGTCAGAAGGTTATCAACAAGTAATTTGTTGCTTACTAAATGACTAATCTGACGCTCGCGTTAGATGCGATGGGGGGCGATCATGGCCCCCACATCACAGTGCCTGCAACCCTGCAGGCGCTTCGTTTATCTTCCTTTCTTCGTATTATCCTCGTGGGTAATGAAGCCGAAATCACGCCTTATCTTTCTCAAGCAAAGCACAGTGTTCGATCGCGAATAGAGATCTTGCATACGACCGAAGTCGTTAGCATGTCAGACAGACCCGTTCATGCGCTGAGAAACCGCAAACAAAGTTCGATGAGGTTAGCCATAGAGCTGGTTCGTGATGGCAAGGCTGACGCCTGTTTGAGTGCGGGTAATACCGGTGCTTTGATGGCTATGTCTAAGGTTCTGCTAAAAACGCTACCTGGAATAGACAGACCAGCGCTTGTGAGTTGTCTTCCTGCCGTGAATGAGACCCCAGTCTACTTACTCGATCTCGGTGCCAATGTCTCATGCTGCTCGGAAACCTTGTTTCAATTCGCTGTAATGGGCTCGGTATTATGCGAAGCCGTAGATAAGAATCCTTCACCTAAGGTGGCATTACTCAATGTTGGTATCGAAGAGATCAAAGGTAATGATCAGGTTCAGCAGGCAGGCCGACTTTTACAGCAGAGCCCTCAACTCAATTATGTCGGCTTTATCGAAGGTAATGACCTCTTTTCGGGGAATGTCGATGTCATCGTTTGCGATGGTTTCGTAGGAAATATCACTCTAAAAACTTCAGAAGGTATTGCCAGGTTACTGGTAGACCAATTAAAAAAAGGCCTGAAACAAGGCTTCTTTGTTCGATTAATGGCCAAATTAATCACGCCTCGTATCAATTCTGTACTGAATCAGATGAACCCCGACCACTACAATGGTGCAAGTTTGATAGGATTGCGCGGAATCGTAGTAAAAAGTCATGGAAGCGCTGATGAGTCTGCTTATTTACAAGCGATTAATCTGGCAGTGACCGAGGCACAACGTCGACTCCCTCAGATGATTGAAGAACGTCTAGAGTCGATTCTTTTAGACATTAATAGCTGATATCTCCTTTATGCATACAAAAATTCTTGGAACTGGTAGTTATCTACCAGAACAGGTGCGTAGCAATTCTGATCTGGAAAAAATGGTTGAAACCACAGATCAGTGGATTGTTGAACGCACAGGTATTTCAGAGCGTAGAATCGCCGCCCCAAACGAGACTGTGTCTACTATGGGCTACCAAGCTGCACTTAAAGCCCTGGAAATGGCTGGGGTAGACGCATCTGAACTCGATATGATCGTGTGTGGTACGACGAGTGCCAGTAACGCATTTCCCGCAGCGGCCTGTGAAATTCAGGCTATGCTGGGGGTTAATACTATTCCAGCATTCGATATTGCCGCCGCATGTTCAGGCTTCGTTTATGCGCTTTCTATTGCCGACCAATATGTTAAATCCGGTGCCGCTAAGAAAGTCTTAGTTATCGGTGCGGACGTGTTATCACGTCTGTGTGAACCCGATGACCGCAGCACTATTATCTTATTCGGTGATGGTGCAGGGGCCGCCGTGATAGGTGCTTCGAACGAGCCGGGTATCATTTCTACTCATATCTATGCCGATGGCAGTCAAGGCGATCTACTTAAATGCTCTTTTCCGCCGCGCCCGGGTGAATCTTCTGCAGCCATGGGATATATGATCATGAAAGGCAATGATGTTTTTAAGGTCGCAGTGACTAAGCTTGCCCATGTGGTCACAGAAACCTTAAGGATTAATCAGATTGATAAGTCTGAAATTGACTGGTTGGTTCCTCATCAAGCAAACTTCAGGATCATCAAGGCCACGGCGAAGAAGCTCAATATGAGTTTGGATAAAGTGGTATTGACCTTAGCAAAGCATGGTAATACGTCAGCAGCCTCCGTTCCTATCGCGTTGGATGAAGCCGTTCGTGATGGTCGAATCGAGCGCGGTCAGCTTATCTTGCTCGAAGCATTTGGTGCTGGCTTTGCGTGGGGCAGTGCACTGGTCCGTTTTTAATCTTGTTTAAGCAGGCGGGTAAAGCCTGTTTTAAACATCAAGATGTTTTATGAATTGTCATAGGTAAATATTATGGAAAATTCTGCTTTCGTTTTTCCTGGTCAAGGCTCTCAGGCCATTGGCATGTTGGCCGAACTTGCTGTCGAGCACGATATCATCGCTCAAACTTTTTCTCAGGCAAGTGATGCACTAGGTTATGATCTGTGGGAGCTGGTGCAGCAAGGCCCAGTTGAAACGCTTAATCAAACGGATAAGACTCAGCCTGCACTGTTGACCGCAAGCGTGGCTATTTGGCGTGTTTATCAAGCCAGTGGCAAGACTCTGCCTAAGATAATGGCGGGTCACAGCTTAGGTGAATATTCGGCCTTGGTGTGCGCAGGCGTGATGGATTTTATCGATGCAGTAAAGCTGGTCGAACTTCGTGGACAACTCATGCAGCAAGCGGTTCCAGCAGGTACTGGTGCAATGTTTGCCATTATCGGTCTGGATAATGATGCCATCGCTAAGGCGTGTGAAGAGGGAGCCGAAGGTGAAGTCGTCAGTCCGGTCAATTATAACAGCCCGGGTCAGGTCGTCATCGCCGGCAGCAAGGCCGCGGTTGAACGCGCCGCCGCCTTATGTAAGGAGGCGGGGCTAAGATGGTTATTGCACTGCCTGTCAGTGTACCGTCACATTGCGAATTGATGCGTCCTGCTGCTGAAAAATTGGCTGTAGCGCTTGAGAGCATAGAGTTTAAAACACCACAAATAACCGTCATTAATAATGTTGATGTAGCAAGCCCTGAGTCTGCTGCAGAGATCAAGGATGCCTTGGTCCGTCAGCTCTATTGCCCTGTACTTTGGTCTGATACGGTGAAAGCCATCTCGGAGCAAGGCGTAACAAGTTTGTTTGAAATGGGGCCCGGCAAAGTATTAACCGGTTTAGCGAAGCGTATCGATCGTTCGCTAACTGCGAAAGTGGTCAACGATGTGGCATCACTTGCTGCACTGACCGAATAGGAGATTGTAATGAGTGTAACAATAGATTTATCTGGAAAAGTTGCCTTGGTTACTGGCGCGAGTCGTGGTATTGGCCGCGCCGTTGCTGAAACGTTGATATCTGCTGGTGCAACCGTTATCGGTACCGCGACCAGCGAGCGTGGTGCTGCGGCAATTCAAGAGTATCTGGGTGACAATGGTTTTGGTTTGGTACTTAATGTCACGGACAAAGATTCTGTCGCTGAATTATTCTCTACCATTAAAGAGAAAGTTGGTGATGTCAATATTCTGGTCAATAACGCCGGTATCACCCGTGACAACCTGCTGATGCGTATGAAGGAAGATGAGTGGGGAGATATCATAGATACTAACCTGACTTCGATATTCAGAACGTCTAAAGCAGTGATGCGATCCATGATGAAAAAGCGTAATGGGCGTATCATCAATATCGGCTCTGTCGTAGGCTCCATGGGCAACCCCGGTCAAACAAACTATTGCGCTGCGAAAGCGGGTTTACTTGGATTTACAAAATCTCTTGCAAAGGAGGTTGCATCTCGTCAAATAACAGTGAATGCTATTGCTCCTGGATTTATCCAGACTGATATGACCGATGAGCTGACTGAAGAGCAGCAACAAGGTATTATGTCGCAGGTGCCTATGGCGCGACTCGGACAAGCACAAGAGATAGCGAATGCCGTGCTTTTCCTAGCATCTGACTCTGCTGCTTATATCACAGGTGAGACTCTCCATGTGAATGGTGGCATGTACATGGCCTAAGGCTGTTGAGACACATTAAAATGTGCAGTATCTTGTGCGTTTTAATGAGTCTCAAATAAGATCACAGAGTTTCAGTCGTTAATTGTTACTGTGTGATGATGTATAAATTTTAGGGTATTGGCAGTTTTTTCAGCCAACTATTGATGATCGGCATCAAGATATGCATACTTTCGTGGTTAGACCACAGAAGTTAAGCTTGCATTGTTAGCCAAATTGAATAAACTACTCGCAATCTTGCGCAAGTGCGTAATTTAATAGGAAAGAAAACTAATGAGCAACATCGAAGAACGTGTAAAGAAAATCATTATTGAGCAACTAGGTGTTAAAGAAGAAGACGTTAAGTCTGCAGCATCTTTCGTTGACGACCTGGGTGCAGATTCTCTGGACACGGTTGAGTTGGTTATGGCTCTGGAAGAAGAGTTTGACACCGAGATCCCTGATGAAGAAGCTGAAAAAATCACTACTGTTCAATCAGCAATTGATTACGTTTCAAAGAATCAGTAATCCTGAATTCTAGAAAACAGGCAGCATTTATGCTGCCTGTTTTTGTTTCTGGCTATTGGAAATCGCGTGTTCCCATCACTACTACTACTACTTTTAATTTCTAACAGTTCAGAACTAAAATAAGATGCATGTATCCATGCTTCATTTCTATTTAACTCAGTAAAAAGGTGACAACGTGTCTAAACGTCGTGTAGTCGTAACCGGTCTAGGTTTAGTCAGTCCTGTAGGCAATACCGTAGATTCATCCTGGAAGGCATTAGTTTCAGGCCAAAGCGGAATAGCCCCAATCACTAAATTTGATGCGAGTGAATTTACCACTCGTTTCAGTGGCTCAGTCAAAGATTTCGATGTTGAGCAATATTTGACAAAGAAAGACGCTCGAAAGATGGATCTGTTTATCCAGTACGGTATGGCCGCGGGTATTCAAGCCGTTGAAGATGCAGGATTAGATATGGATAAACTCGATCCTGCTCGCGTCGGTACTGCTATCGGCGCCGGCATGGGCGGACTGAGACTCATAGAGCAAGGCCACGCAGCCTTAACTAAAGGTGGACCGCGTAAGATCTCACCTTTTTTCGTACCCAGCACCATCATCAACATGATTGCGGGTCACCTATCAATCAAGTATGGCTTGAAAGGGCCTAACTTTGCTGTGACCACAGCCTGTACGACCGGTGTACATAACATAGGTTTCGCGGCTCGTACTATTGCCTATGGTGATGCCGATATAATGGTTGCCGGTGGCGCCGAAGATGTCACTTGTCCGTTAGGAGTTGGCGGCTTCGCTTCAGCCAAGGCATTGTCGACACGCAACGATGACCCCCAAGCAGCGAGCCGCCCTTGGGATAAAGACAGAGATGGCTTCGTCATAGGTGACGGTGCCGGCATCATGGTCATGGAAGAGTATGAGCACGCTAAGGCTCGCGGTGCGACCATCTATGGCGAGCTGGTCGGTTTTGGCATGAGTGGAGATGCTTTTCATATGACATCACCGCCAGCAGATGGTTCTGGCGCAGCAGCTGCCATGGTTAACGCCATGAATGATGCCAAAATAGCCAAAGAGTTGGTTGGTTATATCAATGCTCACGGCACATCGACACCCGCAGGGGATAAAGCAGAGGCGGCAGCGGTTAAGGCTGCATTTGGTGCCCATGCTTACGATCTCACCGTCAGCTCGACTAAGTCGATGACCGGGCACCTGCTTGGTGCCGCGGGTTCAGTTGAAGCCATCATCACCTTGTTGGCGCTGAGAGATCAAGTAGTGCCACCGACATTGAACTTAGACAATCCTGATGAAGGTTGCGATCTCGATTTCGTGCCGCACACCGCGAGGGATCAGAAGTTTGAGTATGCATTATGTAATTCATTTGGCTTTGGCGGTACCAACGGCTCTTTGCTATTCAAGAGAAGCTAATTCAGTCACATGAATTGATCCTTTATAGGATTGATAACACTATTTAAAAGCGCCTGATGGCGCTTTTTTATTTTGTGCTTTCAATCGGGATTAGTATGAAAGATGTTGACAGAGGTTAAGCTTAAATTTCCGCAGGATTAAGCTTAGTTAATCATGGTAAACATCACTTGGAAGCTAAGGTGAATGGGCAGATACTTGGTTTCTGTAAACTAGTTTGTAGGACATACCATGTTAAATCTTGTCGTCGTACCCCTGATGCCACTCGTTGGCGCATTAACCGCTAACCTCAGCGAACTTATTCGTGGTGAGAATAAGTCATTCTTACCAAATCTGGATGTTGGCATTAAGACCTTTTCTTTAGCCGCCGCTGGCTTCACCGTCGTCTGGTTTGCCTTATTAGTGACGGCTATTTTTACCGGTGGAGATACCGATACTATTGCGGGTGTCGAAGTGCTGATGCTATTCCTGGCAGGTTTTGGTTTACACTCATGGCTCAAGGGTTCGCGGGTGTTCAGTTCTGGGGTTCAGCTTTGGACCTATCGTCTGGCTATTCCTTTGATTCTCGCGGCTTGTGTATTAGTGACTAAACTTGGATAATTTCCTTATCTGTTTGATTTAAGCTCAAATCATAGACTTTACTAGTACTCTAAGCAGACTTTTTGACGTACACTTATTTTAAAGAAAATTGATTCGAGAAAGCTATGGCTGGTAAAGAGAGAGAGATAACCTTAAGGTTTCTTGCAGAGCCTGCAGATGTAAACTTTGGTGGTAAAGTCCATGGTGGGGCCGTAATGAAATGGATCGATCTGGCCGCTTACGCTTGTGCTGCCGGTTGGAGTGGTAAATATTGCATCACGGCTTACGCTGGCGGGATCCGCTTCGTGAAACCTATCCAGGTTGGTAATATTGTAGAAACCAGCGCTAAAGTGATCTACACCGGACGCTCATCCATGCATTTAGGCATAGACGTCAGAGCGGGCGATCCTAAGAACCCTGAGCGGCACTTGACCACACATTGTATCGTGATCATGGTGGCAGTGGATGATTCAGGCAATCCGACAGAAGTCCCTGAATGGGTGCCAGAGAGCGAGCAGGACATCAAGTTACGTGACTCTGCCATTCGTTTGATGGAGATGCGCAAGAAAATTGGCGCCGAGATGGAAGCGCACGTGACGACATAGAATATTTGATTAAAACAGGCACCTTGGGGTGCATTGAATGTGATTGTAACCATTTGATATTTAGTTGATTTTTAAATTTGTTGATCACGAAAAGATCACACCTAACCGTTAGAAAATTAAAAAGCCGCATTGAATGCGGCTTTTTAATTGTTTCAGGTCAACCATTAGAACATGCGTAAACGGATGATCTCATTTGTCTCCATCACTTTCTGGGTTCACTCTTAAGCTTGGTTAAATTGCGGCTAAGGTCTTACAGCCTTGCGCTGGCTCTGTTGCAAAGGTTGGTCCTAACCCGAAAGTGCTCCGGTGACCTGGCTAGTTATTAATAAGTTACCAGTGAGCGAGTCACTAGGCGGCTCTTCCTCCTATTCTTTGAGCATAAACAGGCTTTGAAGTGTAAAAACATGTGCATAATATTTTTAATATTGGCATTAAGTTGTCTCTATCTCTTTGAATACTCGTACTGGAGTTGATGAGCCTTTTCAATATTGATGGCGGAGGAGCAGCAGAGAGTTTGTAATTAAGAGCTTACGAAAAAAACACTAAGCTGGGTGAGCAACTTAGCGGAATAGAGATAGCAATGATTGTAGTTTTTAAACTAAAAAAGCACGGTCAATGCCGACCCTGTAGCATATGGGTACAGGGATTCAGTCATATCAGGAAAGGGATTACTATTGATCACATTTGTCAATATCTATATATCGTGAACCTATTGTCATTACGCAAGTGTCATTCAATGCAGCGATTGGGCAATAATATTTATTCTTAGCTGTTACAATACAATTCCTTCCCTCTTCTTTAGCAAAGTATAAAGCCTCATCAGCACGAGCAAGGAGTTGTTCGAAACTTTCATATCATTTGATATTCTGCAATACCAAAACTGGCTGTAATAAAGATACCTTCAGGAACTGATGCTTCAATCTGCTGCCTAACTTGTTCTGCTTTATCTTCAGCATCTATGATGGCGCAGTTATCGAGTAATACCACAAACTCTTCTCCACCATAGCGGGCCACAATATCTTCTTTTCGATTGATAGCAGACAAAACTTTGGCAACACTCTTAAGTACCGCGTCTCCAGATTGATGCCCAAACCGGTCATTCACTTTTTTAAAGTGATCAATATCTATCATCATCAACGACAAGATGCCATTATGGCGAGAAACTTGTGCTATCTTCTTATTGGCTACTTCAATAAGAAAATGTCGATTAAATAATCCAGTAAGTTGATCATGTAAAGCCATGCACCTTAGCTTATCACGTTGCCGTTTCAAGATTATTTGTGTCCTGACTCTAGCAAGCACTATCCCGGGGCGTATAGGTTTAGTGATATAATCAACGGCACCGAGTTGTAGACCCAATTCCTCCTCCTGCTCACTACTTTTTCCCGTCACGAAGATAATTGGAATATTCTGGGTAACTGGATTTTCTTTTAAGTGTCGACAAACATCATAACCATCCATATCTGGCATAACGATATCCAGCAGGATCAAATCGGGTATCGGCTTTGTTTCGGCTAATTCTAAACAACGCTGGCCGTTCATGGCGAATTTCAAGTGATAATGGTGTTGTAAACACGCAGCCAACACGGCAATATTAGTACTGGTATCATCAACTATAAGAATCGTTCCTTGATTATCCATAAAGATAAATTGTCCCTATTTTACAAATCAGCGGTTTATTCCCAAACATCCAGCTTAATGAAGAGATATGCCTACATAAAAACAGTCTGTAAATTCAGCAGTCATACGATCAAATTTAAAGTATAGTGTTTTTTAACTCAATACTTTTTAATTTATGCTTAAGATGAACAATGTATCTGTTTAATTCTATCCAGATGTAAAGTAATGGTCATTACCTGAACAGTCATCATCTAAGTATGCTGTTTTCTTACTCTAACCTTGTAATAAACCTCAGTAGCTTTATTGTCTTTTTAACTCCATGAAATCAGTTTCACTTAGAAAAACAAACAGCAGAACTAGTTGGTCAAGAACAAATTGTACAGGTACAGTGTGATATTTAGCTTGTTTTATTTGGCCATGGCTATCAGTTTTTGTGATGTTTAAGATGGTCTAATCGCGATTGCGGAACTCATATTTACAATATCAACATACAGTAAGAAATACGTCGAGACTTAAAGAGTGTTAGAAGTGGTTTTTTATAAAATTATAACTTAGCTGATTCGACGAACTTTGCAAGAGAACCTGAAAGATACCTGTCCGGTTGAGTAGGTTGAATTATTATAATTTGACTTTAAAATCGAACCATTGATGATGTAATGAAAAATTCATACATGAAGAAACCTACCTACTTACGGGCTGGCTCTAAGATGTTCTCCATCTTAGAGCACTTAGTGACGATGAATGAACGGATTCGTGCTAATAGACTCTATTCTGTTTCCTTAACGTTCCTGTTTGGGTTGTTGATTGTTTAGTCAGATCATAGCCTTCCTCTAGTCCTAACCGCGAGATGATCCTGTGCGGCCGTTTTAATTTAAGACAGTAAATCGCCGTATGGATCTGAAAAGATTGTAATAGATAAGAATAACAGTAATGTCGCGACATACGTTCGCTACATAGGTAGTACTGGTTTACTTTGTTGTTGAACTATTAAAATTACAAAGCTTAATCATATCGTAGAGCCGCCTTTATCGATAAAGTAGCGCACTAAATAACAGATTAACAATGATGTTGGCACAGTTGCATCCTTAACTATTCAATAGTGTGTAGAGCAACTGTTTTAGAATGTGCAATAGAACCGCAGTTCACGGTAAGTGTATAGGTAGTATCAATACACTCGAATGGCGGTAAATGAATAGACAATTTGATCATAGGCACAGATTTTAGTATTCGAAACGTTTACACAAAAATTGAGTGGTTATGTCGTTAAACGTAATAAATGAGGTACTAAATGAGAGAATTAAGTGATATTAAGACTTTTCTTGAATTTCTAGGCGACGCTATACTGGTCACTGATAAGAATACTAATATTATATTTGCTAATACCCCCTGTTTAGCGTTGTTTGGGTACACTCAATCTCAATTTTCAACCATGCGCGTTAACGATTTAGTCAGCTCTAATGTAAAAGAATCGCATTATGAGAAGATGAAATCTTACATCAGTAATAAATCACCCGCTAAAGTCATGATGTCACGGGGAGTGATGCCTTGCCTTAATTCAAATGGTGAGGCGTTTCACGCAAGAATATCCATCGCTACCATGGAAGTTAATAATGACACATATGGTTTAGCCATTATCCAAGATTATTCATTTGTGCACAATACGATTGAAGAGTTAAAGAACGCTGCTAACACTGACAACCTAACTGGCACATACAACCAAAGGTATTTACATGAGGTCGTCAATGGACTTTATCGATCTATATCGTTATCTAAATCAGTTGGTATGATATTTTTTGACCTAAATAAATTTAAGCCATAAATGACACTTATGGTCATGAAACAGGTAATTATATCTTACAAAAAATAACTGAACGGCTGAATTCTGAATTGAGATCGGATGATTTATTATTTCGAACGGGTGGGGATGAATTTGTTATTTTGTTCAACATCTTTAATCATGATAAATATCAAAGTGAGCTGAAGTCTTTTGCCATAAAAATTAGTGAAATCATCTCAACAACAATATCTCTACCTGAGCATAATTTATTTTTAAACGTCAGTGCCAGTATAGGCATCGGAATATACCCAAATGACACTGATAAGCTAGCAGATTTGGTTGCACTCACAGATAAAGCAATGTATGAATCAAAATCCCGAGGCTCCACATTCTATCTTGTCAGTGACTTGTAGTGGTCCTGTTGCATCTTGACGGTAAGGAATTTGAAAGTTTTCTCAGCACAACAGCTCCTTGCCGTAACCAAGCTCAAATGAGCGTTCATCACAAACTATAATCATGACCAGGTTGTTTTTTATCCGGTTCGATTTTAGCATAGCGCTTGAGTGATATAGCAATCTCAAGGTTGATTTCAACAGATATATATATCATTCATCCCATAAAAAACCACCGGTTAAGGTGGTCTTGTTGGATGGGTGTTAATAAGCTAATCTAACCATCACTTAGCGACGCAAGTCATCAATAGAGCTGAGCAAGAAAAAGTAAGGCCTTAAAAGGCTTGAGTAACTGAAGCGACGACTTTGCGGATCTTTCACATCAGAAAGATCACAGCAAATTTTCTTATTCGCTTTCCCAAGCCAAGCTTGTTAAACCTACGCTGGTATCAGTAAATGCGACTTCTCCAGGTGCAGGACTGTAGATGATGTTTGCAGTCATTGAAGATAGGGTCACTTTAGAATTTAGTAGCCTGAGTGTTTCACCATTCCCCACAGTAAAGTCAGAGCATATTGTTTGGATCCTGGTTAATTGTTCATCAGTAGGTAGGATTGATACGTCTAGAACATTCAACTTAGCTTTTGTCACCACAGCTAAACGCCAAATTTGATTTAACATTGAAAGATCGTGTAATTCTGTCGCCTTCTCTTGTTTCAACGATGCGCTAATTGGGTAAACGGCATCACTGCTCTGACTAACAGCCACTAGGCAGATATCGGAATCAGTAGAGCCTAAAGTCGGATCTGAAAACCGATTGATAATGCTAAAATAATCGCCTATTTCTGCATTACTATCTAGTTCCTCTATAAACGCAACTGGATCTACACCTTCAATATCTGCTTCTTGGGAGTCACAATCAAATAGCCAGCGTCCTTGGCGACATTAATATCTCTTTCTAACTTCCACGGTTTATTACCATCACTGTTATTCACTTTCAGCTTTAATTTTTTATTCACTTGACTCATGTGAATTTGAACACTTTGGTCATTACCACTACGCCACACTTGTTGAGTCATATTAGAATGAGTTTTATTTAGATTTGAAAAAACCAAACCTGAATATCCATTACCTTTAGGTAATCCAATCGAAAAATTAATGGCCTCACTTCTCATACTGATAATATTTAGATGTAAAGGTAAGTAATCTTTTTTCAAATTTTGAATACCGTTTTCAAAGTAAGCTGGGGTTACTTTTGATTCAGAGGGGACGGTTTTATCCCCCTCATCAGAACTTGAACCACCACATGCGCTAAGTAAAGATAAGCCAATAGCTATTACTGTGGTTTTTATGACAATGTGCACTTTGTGTTCCTTTTATCTTCTTTATTAATCACGGCTCATAGAGAGTCGCATTGAATACTGTAGAAGGTGAGTTAACTTTTGTAGTTTAAAGTTTTGAAGTAGCATGATAAGCATTGGTTCAACAATAACATGATGAACAAACATAACTTAATATTTAAAAGGTCGTTCATAAAATAGCCGTTCCAAAACCAAATTCGCTTTAATTACACTATCTGTTTAGGGATAAGTATTATTAGTATGAAACTAAAACTAACATCGATTATAACTGAGTTAAAAGTTAATATTAGCTGTCTGACAAGGCAGCTAATAAGACACTTTAACTTATGATTTAATTTGCGTGTGTTTATATTATCGGACTAGAGCGTAATCGGTATTTGTTATACTTAACCTTAAGTATTTATGGTGTGTGCAACAGGCTGATATTTTAATAGTGAATCAGATTAAATAATTAGGGGACTCTGGGTTAAACACCCTAAGGGATTCTACGCACATATTGTAAATGGTAAAAAATTCCCGACGAAGTATTATCGAGGGTTACTCAAATATCTGACTAAGTACTTAGCTTCTCCATGAATAGTAGTATCTAGGATAACCCGTGTTACTGATGGATATGTTAGCTATTATTGTTAACCACATAAAAGTAAGCAGTGTGAATATGAATGTGTTGAAGCCGAGGTGTTTATTGGCTGGCGGAGAGACATAGAATAACGTCTTACTACAAAAAGAGGAGAGATTTGAATTATGTTAAAGCGTCATTTATATTGTTTCGGTAGTTTTATTATTATATCGATCTCATTTTTTCTGTTTATTTTTTATTTATATTCATTATCTAGTGCAAGGTCAGAAAAATTTACAGAGGCATCATTAAGTAGCGTGATGATGCTCACAGAGTTTCTTCAAACAAGCGCGGATTTAACTAGCAATATTAGAATGTATGCATCATCAAAAGATGAACTGTTTTTAAAGCGTTATGAAAATATCGTTAAATGGAGAGGAGGTGAGATCCCACGACCTAATTTATCAATTAAAGGAGGCGAAATAGTGTCACAAAGGGATATACTCATAGGTTTAGGGTTTATTGGAGAAGAAATGAAGTATTATGATAAGAGTTTTTCTTTATCTAATCAATTAGTCGTTCTCGAAACTAAAAGTGCAAATATGATGAAGTCTGGAAATGTAAGTGGCGCTCTAGATTTATTATACTCTAAACAATATAAAGATGAGCTGTATAAAATACACCACCCTGTTCAGCAACTGTTAAAATTAGTTGATGCTAGGCTTAAGAGTTCCAAGAATTACGTTAAGGAAGATTTATCCAACTATACCAAAATAATAATTACTTCTTCCTCAGTCTTAATAATCGTTACTTTATTTTATTTTGTATTTATTTATAAGTATTTGCTTAACTCTGTTGGTGGAGAGCCTGTAAATATTGAGGGGATGGTTTCCGAACTTGCTAACGGTAACTTATCTCAAATATTTACAGTGACAGGTAAAGAAACTGGTATTTATGCTTCGGTTATTAAATTAAATGAAAAACTGTTAGGTGTGATTAACACTTCACTTTTTATATCTGATAATGTCATGTCCTCTTCTGAAGAACTTACAACTGTAATGACAAATACAGCTAAAAATACACAAAGTGAATTATCACAGATAGAAGAGATATCAACCGCTATCAGTGAGTTATCCAGTACTTCAAAAGAGGTATCGTGGAATGCGGTTCAGGCCGAAGATGAAACAAGAGAAGCCATTGATAATGTTCAGAAAGGGAATAAAGTCTTAATGCAGTTGATTGTATTGACACAAAGTATCAATACTTCGGTGCAAGAAACAGCTAATATGATTGAAGAGCTAAAAAATAGCACTAATATAATTAGTGACGTCACCAATATAATTAGTGCTATTTCTGAGCAAACCAATTTATTAGCCTTAAACGCAACGATTGAAGCGGCTCGTGCTGGTGAGCAAGGACGGGGGTTTGCTGTAGTTGCGGATGAAGTGCGTGATTTAGCAGGGAAAACACAGAAATCAACAGAAAACATTCAAGGGATTATTTCAAAGCTTCAAGCTCAATCGGAAAAATCGAATGACAATATGATTGCGAATGTGATTTCTATTCGAGAGTCGGTTAAATTATCTGAAAATGTAAAAGCATCCTTTGACGACATTTCTCATTCCGTTCAAGCCATATCAGACATTAACGCTTTAGTTGCTGCTGCTTCACAAGAGCAATACAGCGTGACAGAAGACATAGCGAAAAACACAACAAGAACGTTTGATTTGGTGAATGAAAATGTTGCAGCTGTAGATCAGACACTGCAAGCTTCACAAGAACTTGCTACACTGGCTGAAAGACAGAATCAAGTATTGTCTTTCTTTAAGGTGTAGTGGCTCAGACTTGATCTGACAGTTACCAATTTTTTGGAAGGGTGTAGTTGTAACGTCTCGCTTTGGCTTTGTTGAATCGCTCAAACTTTAATAGATGAACAAGCCTGTTTATGGCTACGGTCATCGCCGTATCATTAAACCGTTTATGCTACTCTTCAAATGATTGATTTGAGGTGATTATCAGGCTGTGTCGTTCATTTCGGTGAGCTATTAACTCGAACAACACGCTCGTATCCTGAGTATTTTTTTGTACATACCTGATATCATCGACGATAGCACACTGTATTTGGGGTATATGGTGCAACGGAACAGTAAACTATTCAGTCTAGAATAAAAAAGGAGCTTAGCTGATTCGACGATCTTTGTAACAGAGCACCTTGGGGTGCCTTTTTTATACCTGTCTTTAAAATAATAATTAGGAAGTGAGATGGCGAAACTAGCATTTATCGGATTAGGCGTGATGGGTTATCCCATGGCGGGTCACTTGGTTAAGTCGGGGCATGAGGTTAGCGTCTACAACCGCACAGAATCAAAAGCCCAAGATTGGGTCGCTGAATTTGGCGGTAAGTGTCATCTAACACCTAAACTCGCCGCCCAGGGACAAGATATGGTGTTTATCTGTGTCGGCAATGATGACGACCTAAGGCAGGTTACATTAGGCGACGACGGGGTGCTTGCAGGCATGAACTCAGGCACAATTTTGGTTGATCATACAACAGCATCCGCCGATATTGCCAGAGAAATTGGCGCCATTGCGGCCAAAGCTGGCATAGGTTTCCTCGATGCTCCCGTGTCAGGCGGACAGGCGGGTGCCGAAAATGGCGTGCTGACTGTGATGGTCGGTGGTGATGAAACGGTTTTTGGCGAGGCTGTGTCGGTTATCAAGGCATATTCTCGTTGTGTAGAACGTTTAGGTGAAGTGGGTGCGGGTCAGTTGACTAAAATGGTCAATCAAATATGTATCGCGGGTGTGGTACAAGGCTTGGCGGAAGGTTTGCACTTTGCTCGCAGCGCCGGACTCGATGGTGAGAAAGTCATCGAGGTGATCAGCAAGGGGGCGGCACAATCCTGGCAAATGGAAAATCGTTATCAAACCATGTGGCAAGGCGAGTATAACCTGGGGTTTGCCGTCGACTGGATGAGAAAAGATCTCAATATTGCCCTGAATGAAGCGAGAACAAATGGCTCTCACTTACCCTTGACGGCCTTGGTGGATCAATTTTACTCAGAGGTTCAGGCAATCGGTGGCAACAGATGGGATACCTCGAGTCTGTTGGCTAAGTTGGAAAGGAATCGTAAATAGCTCACGAGCTGATCTGTGTATAACAAAAAGGACTGAAATATCAGTCCTTTTTAATGGGATAAAGAAAGGTTTATTCCGGGTCTAGCACGATATGCTCGAGCTCTACTGCGGCGACGGCATGTAGCGCATCCATAGTTGCACCGACTAGGGATATCTTGCCTTGGGCGGATTCGATCAGCACAGCCCGGGCTATCTCGCTAAAGAGTCTGTTGTGGCGAGCCATGGTCGATAGCGCCATCTGCATAGGTAACATAGAGGGATTAAATGCCGCATTCTCGGCATAGCGTCCACAATAGGTGGCACCGTCTTTCGTTTCTAATACCACTGCGGCAAAACTACTGGTATAGGGAGCGTAACTCAGGCTTGCATGGTCTAAGGCTTCGATGATCATGGGATCTGAACTGTCTAAACTTAGCTCATGGACTTGCTTGGATAGCAGTGGTGCTGTGACATTGAGATCCGACGGGCCAAACGCATAAGGCAAGTAGTGTGTGAGTGGTTGCGCTTTTTGCTCAGGTAGGTGGATTCTAACCTGAGCGCCTTCGACTAATTCATTCATAAATTGACGGCAATGGCCGCAGGGAGAAAAATTCACCACGATATCGACTATCTGAGTCTCTCCGCTGAGCCAAGCGTGACTTATCGCACTCTGCTCCGCATGGACCGAGTGAAACAGGGCTTCACCGGGCAACTCCATATTTCCACCCATGTAGATATCGCCGCTTTTCCCTTTAGCAATGGCGCCGACATGGAAATCACTGATAGGGGGTCTGGCAAGCGCCGCCGCTACGGGTAACAGGGCCAGTAGTAATTTTTCTTCGGTTAAGCCACTGGCTTTAACTAATTCAGCTAATTGCTGGGCATCGATATGGCCGGCAAAATCCTCGTGTAATAAAGGAATGAGTGCATCTGAGAGTGGTTTCGGTAACTGAGAAATACAGTTTATAAATCTATCTTGCATCTGCCATGTCCTACTTTTGTTAAATTCATGAAGATCATATTAGTAAGTGCATTTCAAAGATAATGAGATCTAAGTCGCACTTACCCGACTCAAGCCTATAAATTGCTAAGATAATGACATAAAGCTGTTAGTAACTTCTGTTTCTCTTCATCGTTTGCAGTGTCATTGACCAGGTTTTCTAAACGCATCATATATTCTGGATCGTTCAGCCTGGATTGACAGAAGTCTCTCCACTTCATCGACTCAGACTCATCTAACGTTGCCGGGTAGTTTCTGGCCCGGTATCTAAACAACATCTCCTTGAGCCTCTGATCATCGAAATTGAGCTCAAGGGCCGCCAGGTTTTGTGGCAAGGTATGACGGATAATCTCCATTTTCTCTTTATCTGCCGAGCTGAAGAAGCCACCGCTATAGAGTTGAAGATCGGGATCTTGGCTGCCATTGTCATGTTCTACGTCGAAGACGGCGACCAACTTCTCTCTTAACTCCGGATGCTGTTTCAATAACTTGTATTGCTCTCTGGCGAAGGCTTTATCAATATTGAGTCGCTGAGCAAGCTCATCCGTGAGTATCTTAGGTGATGTCACAAAGGGACATTTATTGATATGTATCTGTTTCACGCTGATAGGCAGTTCATCGGCGGCGAGATCGTCCCTGCGGGTATACATGCGCTCCCTGATCTGCTCCGCATCCAATTCGATAAGAGGCGAGATGTCCATGGCCAGATTGACACAGATAATGGCATTCTTATTGCTGGAGTGATGCGCCACAGGTGCGATAAGCGTGGTGCAGCCATGTTCGGCACTGATTTTAGAACTCACATGGACCAAGGGCTGCATGTTGAGGACATCAAGCTGTTTGCTGACTTCCTGCTTGCGTCTCAGCTGAAAATAATAGTCAAACAGCTTAGGTTGCTTCTGCTTAATGAGTTTTGCCATATCTATGGTGGCATACACATCTGACATGGCATCGTGGGCTTTCTCATGGCTCAGGCCATTCGCTTTGGTGAGGTGCTCTAACTTAAAACTTGGCGTACCATCTTCTTTTAGTGGCCATTCAATGCCTTCGGGTCTGAAAGCGTAGCAGGCTCTGACCAGATCGATAATATCCCAGCGCGAATTTCCTTTTTGCCACTCACGTGCATAGGGATCGATGAAGTTACGATAGAAACCATAGCGGGTGACTTCATCATCGAAGCGGATGGAGTTATATCCAGCCACACAGGTATTTGGCTGACTGAACTGCTCATTAACCTTAGCCATAAATTCCGTTTCTGGCATGCCCTTAAGGTTGGCAAGTTGTGGGGTGATACCCGTGATTAGTATGGCCTCTGGTGAGGGCAGGTAATCGTTTGCCACCTTGCAGTAAAAGGTCACAGGTTCAGAGACGATATTGAGATCCATATCTGTTCTGATCCCGGCAAACTGTGATGGTCTGTCTTTTGACGGGTTTGCACCGAAAGTCTCGTAATCGTGCCAGAAAATTGTATCTTGTTTCTTAGTGTTATTCATAGTTCGCTTATGTATCGAAAATACGAATATTTCATTTGAATATCAGTACTTAAGGGTAAGTTAGGTTCGTTTCTGTTCAACTTTGAATTACAGTGTTAAAATAAAATTGTGCATCATAATGTGCATCACAATTGTTAACAATGTGCATCACGCGAAGGTTGAGCAAATGGCATTATCTGATAGTAAATTAAGGAATATAAAAGCACCTTACCACGGCCCCATTGAGATTGCTGATCGTGATGGTTTAAGTGTACGAATTACAAAGAATGCTGTCATTGCCTTTTATTATCGCTTTCGTTGGCAAGCTAAGCAACAGCGAATCAAAATTGGTCGGTACCCGGATATCAAACTTTCCGAGGCTCGTGTAACTGGGCTGGAGTATAGGCAGCTGTTAGTTGACAACTTGGACCCTCGTTGCCATGGCGTTAATAGAGGTGCTGCCCGGCTGCTTGGTGATATCTGCAATGACTTTATGAAAGCATACGCTCACCCTCAGCTATCGCCAACGACTGTTGTTCTGTATGAAAGCTTTATCTCCAAGTACATAATGCCAAATTTCAATATCGATGTTGAGCGGTACCGATACACAGAATGGATTAAATTACTCGATGGCGTAAGAGATGATACGACAGCCGCAAACGCCGGCAGTATTCTTAAGCGTTTAAAAACGGTGATACGCTGGTCAAAAGTCCGTGGCGAAATTAAATCATCAGCATGCTTAGATATACCCATTAAGGCAATAGGTGCTCACCAGTCGCGCAGAGAGCGCGTATTAGAGTGGAGTGAGATGGCAGGGTTATGGCGTCAAGTTGAGGCGAGTAGAGCCACACCGAAAACCAAAGCTTGTGTAAAGCTACTTATTCTAACAGGTGCTCGTAATGCTGAGATAAGAGGCGCTGAACGCTGCGAGTTCAATCTTGATAAAGCGATATGGATATTGCCTAAAGAACGCTCTAAAACGGGCAAAATGATTCGGCGGCCATTAAGCAACCAAAGCATCAGTATCATTGAGTCGTTAGATTTTATTTATGGGCAAGACCGGCATTTCTTGATCGAGGGCTTAAGCCAGGATAAAGCGCTTTCTACGCATGCGCTAAATCGTTATGTGCAACGTCTTAATGAGCAACTCGATTATCCTCACTTTGTACCGCATGATTTCAGGCGAACAATATCAACTCGATTAAGTGAGCAAAAAATAATGCCGCATGTAACCGAAAAAATGTTGGGCCACGAGTTGGGTGGGATCATGGCTATTTACAATAAGCATGATTGGTATGACGAGCAGATCATTGCCTATCAGTTATATTGGGATTTGCTAAAGAATCATATTCTGCAGGGATCTTGAGTAAAACATTTATGCTCCAAAATCAGTTTCACTGATAGAAGAGTTAAGTAGCACAAGTAAAGCTTTGGCAATAGAAAAGCTAATGTGAGACGCAACATATAAGACCAGCACCAGAATTATCGTGTGAGCCGGAGCCTAGTGACTTTTCTTCCTGCTTGAACATTGCACTTTATGCAATGATAGAGGTTCTTTGTTTCACTCGGGCAGAGAAACTGGGATAGAGTTCTTCCTATGTTATAAGTCATTGTTGGGACATTGATTTACTGTTAGTCTTGAGTGATTAAAGTTCTGGCGACCTGTTCTTATTAAGACCGTTCTTATTCGGAATTCAGCCTAATATACTGTTATGTACTTCGAGAGTTTTGGCTAACTATGGATGATTTAGAAAATACAATTGCTTTGATTTTTGCCTTCATTTCATCAGTAGTTATTCTTATTTACTATTTAAACCCTAAGCAATCTAATTGTTTAGATTGTAATAGCGTAATAAGCCACCAAAAAGAAAATCGATATAGTATTACGGTCAATGGTGAAGAAAATTCTCTATGTCAAAAGTGTTTCAATAAACGTCAAAAACAAGACGATTTAGTTGCTCAAAACTGTTCTTGTTGCTCGAAAAAATTTACAACAAGAATGAAAATCCATGAGTGGGATATTGGTAGTAAATTATGTTTTTTGTGCTCAAAATGTAATAGAAAAGGTGAATATCAATTAAAGAGTAACTTTCAACTTATTGAAGTTTTAACAGATAACTTTATCCAAAATAATACCGGTGTAAACTCCTTGCGAGAGTATGTTGATAGCTCGAATATTGAAATTGATCACCAGAATGATCTTAATTCTCAAGAATGGAATAACTTCATAGTCAAAACAACTAAGTTTCCGTCATGGAAAGCTATGGAAGCTAAAGCCATATCAGAGTTGTATTCTAAACATAAAAGTAGCATTATCGAAGAGTTGTGTAAAAGTACATAACAAGCTGTTAAACAAGGACAAAAAACAGTTGGTTTTGCTCCTTCGTCGCATATTTGAACCAACTATTTTATTGCCTGTTAACAGGGTGTTAAATTGCAAGGAGGCCGATGTGCCATTTTCAAGTTTGATGAAAGATAAAGTATCAGTGTTAAAAGCAAATGGTGAAGTTTTCGAAGACATTCAAGCGAGTGTTCAAACAAAGAAGACATTTATTCAGCGTTCCGACATTTTGATAGAAACTGGTGACTTAATTCAAAGAGCCATGTCTAATGGAGCAATGCAAACATATGAAGTTATAGATCCTGGCTTCCATGAGGGTTTAGGTGGTATCCCGCTGGTTATCAAATTGTTCACAAAAATCTTGGATTACCTGAAGCTGATAAAGCTATTCAATCAATTACATATAATTTGAATGGTGCAAACAATAGAGTAAACAATAACTCTGTCGATAACTCGACAAATATTGTAAATAATAATGGTGAGCTACTTGAGAGTGTATTCGCGCTACGCGAAGAAATTAAGCGCCTGAAACTAACTGAGCAAGAGACTCAAGATGCCCTAGAAGTTGTTGATGCAATAGATTCTCAGTGCCAATCTGAAAAACCAAGTAAAGTTGTTGTGGGCGCGCTGGTAAACTCTTTGCCAACATTTGCAAGTATTGCATCTATTGGTTCTTTAATCGTTTCATTATTGGGGTAGTCATGCAACTCGAAAACTTTGTATCACAAACTTTAAAACAGATCATAGACGGTGTTTCTTCAGCACAAAAGTACAGTGAAACTAAAAATGCAAAAATAAATCCAAGTACCGCTCGAATGGATGGTAAAGCTACTGATTATAGCTTTTGCGTGGAAACATATGTCCCTCTGCAAGGTGTGGAGTTTGATGTAGCTGTAACAGTTAAAGAAGCAAGTAGTACTTCTGAGGGTGGAGGAGATATGGGCGAAATTTCTGTAACTTCGGCATCTCAGGCTTCTAATCAAAACAGTTCAGTCAGCCGAATCAAATTTAAAGTACCTATTTTGCTACCTCTATCAAAGTAGATTGCAATTTAACAAGTTGCTTAAACGGACAAAAAACAGTTGGCTTTTGCTCGTTCCTCGCTAATTTTAGCCAACAATTTTATTGTCGCTTAGCAAAGCGTTAACACTATTATGGATATTACCGAGCTAGAAAGGAAAATTAGGGATTTTATAAATAGCCCTAGACGTCAATCTACGTTGCTCAATAAGCGCGCAGGCTGGAACAAGCTATGCAGCTCCCTCGATTTAATCGGAGATACTGAGCTTGCCATAGCAGCATACCCTTCACTTTGTAAAACTGAAGGAGATGGCGCTGCCTACTTGATCGTCTATGGGATACTGCAAACCTTGCTGCTTCAGCAGGATGCAGCAAAACACATTGCTGATGTTTTGGGTATTAAGATCAAGCTCCCGAAAGAGTTGCAACAAATCAGAATGATAAGAAATAGCGCAGCAGGCCACCCAGGAATGCAAAAAGAAAATGGGCTTGTGAAGTCCTGCTTTATTTCAAGGTTTTCTTTGTCACCGCTGAGCTTTGAACTTATGACAGCATACTCAGATGATAAAGACTATGAAATGTCGCATGTTGTAATTCCTAAACTTCTTGAAACCCAGAATACTTATTTAGGTGAGCTTTTAGAAAAAGTTATCAAAGAGCTGGAGGCTCAAGAAATGGAACATCGAGAAAAGCATAAAGATGTCAAATTGGCCGAGTGTTTTCCACACACAATAAGCTATTTCTTTAGCAAAATATTTGAAGCCTCATTTAATAGCTCTGCATTTTCACTAGGCGCAATACATGTGAAGTGTATCCAAGATTGCTTGGATGACTTTCAGGCTAAATTGGAAGAGCGAGGCGAGTGGAATGTTTATGACTCTGTAAATTATCATTATGAGTTAATAGCTTATCCAATGTCTGAAATCAAAGCATATTTTGACAGTTATCCTGAAGCAAAGCTCAATGATAAAGATGTATACATATTTGCATCTTTTGTTTCTGAGCAAATAAAAACCCTTGAAGTTATTGCTAAAGAAATAGATGAAGAATATGAGTCAAAGTCGTAATGTTAACAAGCGCATGTTGTCGGACTGGCTTTCCGCTGCGCTCCAAGCCAGCCCGAATGCGGGCGTTATACGCTAGTCCATTTTGGAGTGTTAATTGATCCAATATAGAGAAGTACCTTGTGATCTTGTTCCAATGAATTTATTGCTTCTTGCTGATCCTCTAGAATCTAAAGTTCGTGACTATCTAAATGGTGCAACTTGCTTTGGTGCTTTTGTAGAAAACGAGCTTGTAAGTGTCTGCGTTGTAAACTCAAATACTGATGGTGAAATTGAGCTATTTAATATTGCTTCGTTTCAAAATATGCAAGGGCAAGGCATCGGGACAAAGTTGCTTGAGTTTGTTATTAGTGAGCTTAAGAATCGGAATGTAACAAAATTGATACTAGGCACTGGTACATTTGGGCATCAGTTAGCTTTTTACCAAAGGCTTGGCTTTAGAGCCGAAGAGGTTTTTAAAAACTTCTTCGTTGATAATTATGATGAGCCTATTTACGAAAATGGATTACAGCATTACGATATGTTGAGGTTTACTCTTCATATGTAATCAGCGTATAACTAATAAGGATAGGACGCGGCTGCGTGCGACCTATCCTTAGTTATGTGCTTAATTACACACCGAGATTTATTTTCATTTCAACTAAAGACTTAACAAAACCAACTTTTTCATAAGCTCTTATGGCGGCATCATTTCCATCATAAACATCTAAATACAAGTCAAATATATCCTGTTGTTTACTCCAATCAATAAGACTTTCCATAATCAGCTTATTTATACCTAATCCTCTGTAATCTGGTTCGACATACATAAAGCCAAGATAAGCATGTTTGGTATGTTTAAGTGATTTCTTAGACTCTCTAATTTGAGCGTAACCAGATCCAATAATTTTTCCCTTAAGTTCAGCGACCACTAAGTGGGAAGCATCATCTGTAACTAAATTTTTTAGATCATAATAAATTGCATTTTCAGGCTTTATTGTATTGTTAAAAGGTCGCTCTGCTTCAATTACTTTTTGTTCTAAGTTAAGTAAAGCTAATTGATCTTTCGATGATGCTTTTCTAATAATTAAATTTTTCAATTGGTCACGCAACCTGATTTGATTTTGCACATAACGCCCGCAGCAGCGGACAAATGGGGTGGCGGCCGCTTTGCGGTCTTTTGCAAAGTGGATGACGCGCCATTTAGTCCGGCAGCCTGCGCTTGTTAAATGCATGTTACTCCCAGCCAAGCTCAGAATATGTTTTTTTGTTTTCTTCTGGGTAGTCAGATTTATACTCTCCCCAGCTCATGTGCTCGTAGTACTTTGTCATTGCCTCGAAATTAGAGGAGGCCTCGCATGTCCATGTGAGCTTTGCTTCAGGCTCCAGCAAGCGTCGAGCGTCATCACCATGAGGGCCGGAAAGACAAAACGTCTGCTCGTCTTCATTTTCTATCCAGAGTTCGTGCTTCATGATGGTTGAATTTCATCAATAACTTCAATTCCAAGCATATGCTGCGTTGTTTTAAGGCTTGATGGGAATTTTGACTCTAGAACCAATACAGTTCTCACATTTTGTGGAAGTCCTTGCACACCAAGCATTGCCTCCGTTACAGACTGGTATTTTACGCATTGAAATAGCCCTCTACTAATATCTGCCACATCGGATATTTTTGACTTAACCTCAACTGCAACCATCTGTTTCCGCCATGAAAACATCACATCGACTGAATCACCTGACGGTAGATCGAACTCTATTTCACCAATTGGCCAGTTATCAGATAGTCCAACTACAACCGGATTTTTGGCAATATATTCCTTTAGAGCTTTATGCGCTTTGCCTTCGCCCCCACCTTTTCGGGGCTTTTGTTTTGGCAGAGAAGGGAAATCAGGCTTCTTTAAACCAAGTAATTTTAAAATTTTCAGCCAGTCTGGGAATGCATATATTTTTGCAAGCTGACTATCGACCACGACTTTTTTTTGCTTCTTATTTAGCTTGCGAAAATCTGAGTCCGAGATGAACCAACCGATTCCTTCTCCAGGAAGCTCTGTAGTCTTGTTTACAACTAGACATTGAATAGGAGGTATATCTATATCATGCTCTTCGCCAAGCTCGATTAATGTAGAGCCAATACAGCCCAAAACGTAATTTAAGTTCCGAGCGTTGGGCATACTCATTTCATCAGCGAGCTGAGAATAGAATATTTTTTCCCCCACAAGAGCTTGCCTAACTAATAATGGTAGTGCTTCTCTTGCACGCTGTTGATAGAGCTTGTCGCCCCAAAAACTTTCTGATACTTCAGCAGTTTCCATATTTTCCTGCTCTCATTAAGAGCTAACAGTATATTAGGCTGAATTCCGAATAAGAACATACAGCCAAGTTGTTTTCATGTTAACAATTTAACCCAAAATAATCACAAGTTCAATGCCTTACGAAGTTAGAGTCAGCAATTTCGCTAACACCTCTTATGGTGAAAACCAGAATTTACTTATTTGTGATGTGCTTTGATTTAACTGTAGGGGATACTTGCCTGTAAACAGTTGCTTAGCAGTTTTTAGCTTTAGAGAGCCTTCCTTTTCCACCCATATAGTGGCGAAAATGCACAATCACTATTATAACTGTGTAAATAAACAGTAGTAAAGTGAGGCTATGTCATCAGCTTTTATAGTGGAGTTCGGGGTCAGGTCTTGTATTTTGCACCCCACATTAGCTTAGTTATTGCAAAAGCTGACAAACAGGATGTAAACAAAATTTTTCCCTAGCTAACTTTGGGACAATAACGACCTAAAGCAACTGTCAGTTTTAATCACATAATGACTTTAAAACTGACAGCTTGTATCTAGATGAGCTTGTTACTAGTTAATGTACTTCTTGCTTTCTCTCAATGAATGCAATTATTTCGGTTTGTCTATATTGCTTTAAGCCATTTTGGACTAATGACAGCGGCTTAACTATCTGGGTAAAGTCAGGGTCCTTAACCACTTTAGTGTAAAACTTTGCCCTGCTAACGCTAAGGATTTTCATGGTTTGAGTCGCTGATAATAATTTTTCATCTATTAAATAGTTTTTTATAGGTGCATCTTCAGATTGATGTTTAGTTGAATCCATTGCTTTGTCCTTAGGCCTGAATCTGGCTAGTTAAATTGTTTAATAAGTTCTGTATTTAAAGTAGATCAGTTTTTATTTGTGGTGTCGTTGCATATGGTGTTCTAAGTTTTGATTCTGTGAGCAATGCAAATGCTTCTGCATCGGGCTGGGTAAAGTGACTAACATCACCGGCATCGTAGTTGCGGCAAATTCGCCAGCCGTAATAATTATTTGGGGTGTACTTAATCTCGATCTGCTTATTGTCGTGATCGATGGATGCAAAGGGGGCCGATAGAACGACAGTGCCTTGTTGTGTCCTAAATTTGCTCATGCCGCGGCCTCTATCGTCGTCTTTATATTGGCCTGCTAGTAGGTAGTTCATTGCTTATCCCTTGCAACTCGCTCGATTATTGCCTGGTGTTCACTCATCATTCTTTGTTTGGCTTTCCGGTCTTCCTTGATTAGTTTTCTATAACTGGCTGCATGCTCCGGCTGTTCAATGATGTAGTGCTGCCAGAGATCAATGCGGGTGTCATACCATTGGAGGAAAGGTGTGATATTTACCTTTGCTCTTAGCTGGTCGTGGTATTCCTTCAATTGCTGATATGAGCCCATAATGCTTCCTTACCTAGCTAAAGCTGGATGTGTACAGAGGTGGTGAACATTTGGGAGTACAGAGCTATTCATTCTGTAGACCGTAGACATTTGCTCTTCTTGAACTCTTAACGCAAAGGTCTGCCCTAGCTCACCGGCCTTTATGCAATAAGAGCGATAGAACAAGCTAGAAGCCTGGTTATACCTGAGGTAATGATTTAACTCGGCAAGACGTCTTTGTACTCGGGAGCAATCCATTGGGTTCAGTGTTGAACTTAAGAGGCAAGCAAAGCGAATGGAGACGAGTATGCGAAATTCAGTTTTCAGCTTGGTTGTATTCGGTATTTTTGTGAGTATCATTTTCCTTGTCCTTCTTAGTTATGATGGTTATAAATATAACCACAGTTATTTTTAAGGTCAATAACTTTAGTTATAAATTTTACTGTTTTTGTCTTTGATAATATTTATACAGATTGGTGGTATAGATTGGCGGTCAAAAAATGGACGTGAAAATCAAAGGAGTGAGTCGATGGTAGTGGCTGAAAAGATAAGAAACTCATTACTTTTTGGAGATTATGTCTAAATTTTTTAATGAGTAACTAGTTTTATGTCTGACATGTATTGGCTCTGAAAAGAGCCAATACTGCTATTGTCATTCAAAGTTTATCGCTGCATAAATTTAAAGAGCTTTCAAATTTATAGCTTTATACCAGTACTGAATACCAGAATACTTTGCCGATAATTTTTATGTGTTTAAGCTCTTCTGCTTCGTAGCGTTCGTCTGGATATTCATCAATATTGTAGCTACGCATGCGCAGGCCATTACCTGGTAGCCTGTAAAGCATTTTAACCCTTAACATACCGTCGTGGTTGATGGCGTACATCTTTCCGTCGATTATCTTCGTTGCTGCGGTATCTACTCCAATGGTTGAGCCATGGGGTAATACGGGCTCCATACTGTTACCCGTTACTCTAACGCAAGCGGCGTTATCAGCATCAACATTTTGTTTTTTCAGCGTTGACTTAGCAAATCTGAGTTTAGGGCCACTATATTCGGTTGCTTCTGCAATGCCATGGCCTGCAGCAAGTTCTACTTCCATGTAAAAAGGTATCTCTACTCCATCATTATCTAGTGGGCTGTCGTTTCCCCAAGATTCAAATTCTCCAGTCCATTGAGCATTGGAATCACTTTTAGGTTTATCTTCCCCATACTGTAATTGCTCGGCTGTGCAGCCCAAGGCTGCAGCAATATTCAGCAGCTTCGAAGTAGATGTAGTTTTTCCTGAGATCAACTTGTGAACCATTACTTGTGAGATGTTGGCTCTTTCTGCTAGTTCCTTTTGGGTAAGGCCACTGGCTTTAAGCCGATTACTAATGTTCTGTGCGAGTGTTTTCATAACATCATTATATTACCTAGGTTATAACTAACAACTAACTGTGGTTATTGACTTGGGATTAACTCTGGTTATATTATTCCTGCAGTCATTTAAATTGGAGCACATATGAAGAAGTCTGCAGCCATCAAGTTCTTTGGTTCACAAACCAAATTAGCTGAAGTAATCAAAGTGTCTCAGGCAGCGATTTCCAAGTGGCCTGACGATGTTCCTGAACTTCGTGCTTATCAAATTGAGCATTTAACGAAAGGGGAGTTAAAGGCCCATGCCCCGCAGTTGGCTCATTCTGACAATGCAGCTTAACTGCCGAATTTAAATTTAATAGGAAAAGAGGGGACTTGCATGAAAACACAATCACGTTTGGATCTGTTAATGAGAGTTATTCACCGGGTGTTGGAGTTACCGCGAGTGACTAAGCTTGCGTTCGCCATGGATGTAGTTGCATCGGTTGAACGCCTTGGGATGAAAGAGTTACTTGCTGGTGAAGGGATTACTTTTGCGAATACAGGCGATGTACATAACGATGCGCGGGTTAATGCCCAGAAGCTGTTTAGGTGGCTTGGTCAATATGAGGGCCAGCACCCGATAGTGGAAAGGTTGTTTTATGTAGAACAGGCAATTTTAGGAGCTATGCCTGTGCATTTGCGCATGAAATACCTCAATGATGTTTATGGCTGTGTTGGAGTGACAGTGGTTGCTGATCAACGACCAGGTAACAGTGTGTTAAAGCCAGTTGATATGGCTGTGTCATTGACGAAAGAGAACTCTGAGGCTCAGGTCGCGGTGATCCATTTAGGTATGGCGCCTTCAAGAGAGCAAGTTACTACAGCACATCGAGAGCTGAAGGAGTCAGCTGCTACTACTCTGGCAAGCATGGCGCTTTTAGAGCAAGAATTTCCATGTTGGGTGACTAACAGATTCGATTCATCTGTTGGTGAAGAGGGGATCCGTTCCCAAAAGTCATAAGAAAGCCCGCAAAAGTTTGGCGACGAGAGCGGGCTTAATACCTACGAGAGGCAATATCATGTTACGCATACAATCATGTTTCGTCAATTTGACGAGAGTACGGGGGATCCTCGTATGAGTATGGAGCTGATGGTGAAAGCCATGAAGGCAAAAGTCGGAAACCCTTTACGTAAGTTAGTGCTCATTAAGCTGGCCGATAATGCTAGTGATACAGGTGAGTGTTGGCCGAGTTATCAACATATTGCTGATCAGTGTGAGATAGGAAAAAGCACTGTCAGAAAACATATCAAGGAACTTGAGGGGGCAGGGTTTCTCACGATTATCAATCGCAAAGGGCCTAAGGGAAATAGCTCTAATATTTATATTTTGACCCTATGCCATCAGGTAGCCCCCCTGTGCTACCAGATAGCACAGGTGTAGCACCAGATAGCACACCCCCTGTGCCACCAGATAGCACCGGAATCAGTCACCCTTTAGAACCAGTCAATGAACCTTTAAAAGATTTACCCAAATCGAAAAAAACGATGTTGGATTTTTCTTGTTGGCCAGCGTTGCCGTGTGAGCAAACGCTGGCGGATTGGGTTGCGGTGCGCAAGCAGAAAAAAGCGTCGTTGAATCAGACGGCGGTTAATCGCCTTGCCAAGCATTTGCGTGATGCGATAGCGGCTGGGTTTTCGGTTGAAGATTGCATTGCCACTTGTGCGACCCGTGGTTGGGTGGGCTTTGAGGTGGGTTGGTTGATTAACGCTGGAGTGGGGCGTTCGCTTGGTTTGCAGGGGGATCAAGCTAATTGGTCTGAACAGGTGTTTAACGATGGGGATCCGCTGACATGAGTGCTAAAAGTCTGCAAGCTTTGCTTGGTTCTAGTCCGATAGTGGGTGTGGGTAGTTCTGGGTCTAGAAGGCTAGAACCGTCTGAGATGGATATAGCCATTGTCGATAGTGTGTTTGAGAAACTTAAAATTTTGTTTCCTGTTGGTGCTCCTAAATCTGAAGTTGAGGGGACTCATAAGGCCGAGTGGTTAAAGACTCTCGCTGCGCAAAAAATACGTGACCGTGATCAGGTTCAATATGGTTTGAATCGTGCCCGTAGTGAAGTCGGGGAGAGAAAATATTGGCCTTCACCGCGTCAGTTCTGCATTTGGTGTTTGCCTTGCGCGAATGACGCTGGCTTACCAGAAACTGAGCAAGCATTTCGTGAGGCGCTTAAACACTACCGCACTGCAGCTAGTCACAGTTGGACTCATGAGGTGGTTTGGTTAGCTATGCGTGAAACAGGCAATTGGATGTTCAGTCGAGGGAAAAAAAAGGATGTGTTTGAGGTGTTTACCCGTAACTACGATGTACTTGTTCGACGTTTTTTGGCTGGTGAGAAGTTTGATATTGAGCTTCCTAAGGCGCTGCCTCCTAAGGTGAACATTCCAACCAAGCCTGATGATGCCAAGCAAAATATTGCTTTGATTCGTAAACGTTTAGATTTGAGAGGTTCAAATGACTGCAATTGAAAGCAATAAACTCACACAAAAATCTCGTCTACAGCAAATCATCACAGGGACTCAATTCTGGACTCTGTTTGAGATTCAGCTGGAGTGTCTTACTCGCTTTAGCTCTCATGATAGTGAGACTGCACTTTCTGCTCGTTGGCGTGAATTTCCTTTATCCAATCGGGTTAAGCGGATCCGAGCTGGCACCTGTAATACATATGAATATCGGTTAGTGGGGCCTATATGATATCAGGTGTTGATATTGGTAAATTGAATGATGCGGCGATCAGAAGGTGGCTTAAAGGGGGGATCACTCGTGATTTTCGTGATCTTCGCTTTCCTGAGTTACGTCTAAGAGCGAATGCTGGCCGTGCTAAGGCAAGTGTCTTCTTAGTGTTGAATGTGGGTGGTGAGACAAAGTGGGAGAAGATAGCCACCTGGCCAAGTGTTTGTATCAAGACATTAACCAATGATCTGCCTGTCATGCTAGCTAAACGGAGTATTGGAAATATGGTTATTGGCCAGTTTGAAAGTTTGGGCGATCTCCTTAACTGGTATCAGTCTCATATCAAAAACAATTCAACTTATAGTGCTAGTTGGCGTAGCAATGTAGCTTCGTTGATTAAGTGCCATCTTATGCCCCGTTTGGGAATGCTTCGTTTGAGTGAGGTCAGTTTTGTTGAAATAGATACTCGACTGGTTAAGACAATGCTTCAAGATGAGTTTTCACCTAACTATATTCGTGAAGCTGTGAATAAGCTTAAGGTGGCGTTCGCTGCAGCTGCAAAGCTTCGTTTACTTAATACAAACCCAATCGCCGGTTATCAAGTGACTGACTCGATAAAGTTAGACGGTGCCAAAGATACCCGACTCTTTGAAACTGATTTATCAGAGTTGTTTGCTCGTTTGAGTGTCGAAATTATGCCGGTACAAATGTTGTTTGTATTGATGATGATGTTTGGTACCCGGATTAATGAGACTCGCCAAGCACGATGGGAGTATTTTGCTGGTGGTACTTGGGTGATCCCCGCTAGCCATGTAAAAAATAAGCAAGAGCACCGATTGCCCTTAACAGATTCAGCCAGATCTCTACTTAAACGCTATAAGCAGTGGCAATTTAAACATGTAGGTAAGCGTGCTTATTTGTTTCCCGGCATGATCGGACCTATATCAATCCGTACTGCACATAAGTGGAACACTCATATTAGATTTAAGCATTTTACTAGTCATGATTTACGTATTTTGTTTAGAACCATGTTGGCTGATCTAGGTGTCGATACCATGATCGGTGAGCGTTTGGTTAATCATGCCTTGCCGGTATTGTTGCGTACCTATGTTAAATCAACTCTCGATAAAGGAATGAGCCAGGCATTAGAACAATATCATGCTTATTTAATTGATCAGGGATTTTCTTCTGTTGCGCCTGAGATATTGCCTAGATCGAGTGTTGATCATGGGACAGTTGAAAGCCAGATGGCTAGTGGGTGGGTATAGCTATGAGTGCATCATTACTAACAGAGTATGCATTTGGTAGGTTTTGGGGGGATTTATGAAGAAAAAAGGCTCAGATTTACTCAAAGCAGGTCGCACGATCAGAGGTTTTACTCAAGATGAGGTGGCGCAGATTTATGGGATTAGCTCTAAAACTTATGGTAGTTGGGAACGAGGAAGGACTGCAGTTTCTTATGATGATCTGTCAGCTATTTTCGACCAGGTATTTCAATTGCCCCTGGATAAAGTGACTGAGGTGGCTTGCCATGCAGCATGAGGCTCAAAGCGACGCATTAATGAATATTAAGACACTGCGCAAAGAGTTGAAAGTGTGGGGCCGCTATTGGGCGCAGCAAGAGCAGGGTCAAGGTTACTCAAGTCGAAGCGCTTGTGATCGGCTAAAAGAACCATTCACGCCTAGCAGTTGCGGCGGAAGTCGTGAGCATATCCCGCCAGATCATATCAATTTATATGACATGAAGGTGTACACCTTAGCGATAGATTGTCGTCGAGCACTAAGGGGGCAATATATTTGCAATGGCCAGTGGCAGCTATTGGGGTTCGACAATAATAAAACATTTTTGTTTTGGTTAAGACGCGCAGAGATAGCGCTGATCGGGGGGTAAAATGGCGGCTAGTTTGTCAGATGAATCAAAGAAATACCTGTATAATCAACTAATCAAGCCTGACGATGGTTCGTTATACGACCAAGTTTGATAACATTCCGGAATTTATCTCCTTCTCTCTTAGAACCCATGCGGCAGCAATCGCTTCTTGTTCACTAGCTAAAGGGTGATCCCGCTCCAATGCAAGGGTCATGGTCTCTAATGTAGTAAGAGTTTTCGCTCGGCGTAATTTAAGCAAATAGGAAAATGTTATTTCATCAAATTTTTGGGTATGCATGTCATATCTTTTTGGTTGGTAATATAAGGGGATAGGGCACTGGTAACATCAAACGGGAGTTAATAGGGCTGAGATATTACATATTCAATTAATAGTGTAAATAACGAACCTAATATTAGTCCGTTTTATGCATTAATTCCCCATATTTAGGGGTGGTGGAAAGGTTTGTCACCAGAATCCTCAGTTGCCTATGGTCTCAAAGGCCTACGACCAAAATACAAATTTTAGGAGAGTGGCATCCGGTGTCTCTTATCAGACCAGGAAGGCTTGGTATCGCTATACTTTACTTTTGTTTGTGTTTTGGAAGCGCTGAAATTCAGATATTATCATGTGCACAAGGTTATGCCGTGTTTGTGGTAAAAGTAACCGAGTAGCGGCGACAATATCCTTATCTGTCACGGTATCCACATTAAAAGAGTCTAAGATGACGTCCAATTCGGTTAAACCTAGTGCCGTTATGAGGTTGTAATATTGACTTAAGCGCATATCGACAGCTTCGCTCTCTATTCGCTGATATGTTTTCTCACTCATACCTATTTTTTGGGCTAGGTCCTTTTGCGTCATTTTACTTTCAATACGCTTATTTTTGATAATCGTTATGATTGTTTTTGGTGACATGGTTAACCTCACTTCCACCCTTTGTTAGGGGGATCTGGCTAAAAGACGGATTAATATTGGATGCGGAATTTACCCTGATTAGCATCTAGGTACCATGTCAGTCACAATGGTATTAACCTAACTTTATGTTGTTGGTATTATTGTGTGGTTTTGTTAATTCTTTTGTATGTCTTTGTTGCTGCTGTTGTATAGTTTAGTCGAGTAATTGGATGAGTGAAAATCATAGATAGAGATAATATTCAGATTATATTCGCTAATAATCTTCAATATTTAATCGCGGGTCCTTCTGGCTGAAAGTACTGCGGGGGCGGCGAACCTCAGTGCTTAACTACATATGAGGATTTTGGGGTTAGGGTTGTTGTTTTATCGCGGCAAGATAGCCCTGATAGCGATCAACTCACATGAACCCCTAATTTAGCATTGATTATATAGAGTTTTAACAACATCCCCGCTATGACTCTTTGGGTCGCTGAAATCAGATCCAATAGACCAACTTTGTGATCCTTTACGAGTTCAACTGCTTTTTCTCATTCTCTCTCTTATTCTGTTTGACACTTTCAATTGGAATGCTTCAAATCATTAAACTTGATTTTTTAGGTTATTTACTTACAATGACTGTACGGATATACAGTCATTGGGTGGTTTATGAGAATTATCAATATTAGTGCTAGCTGCGGCATTACAGGTTTCGAGAGTCCAGCTAAAGATTACTATCAGAAGCCACTAAATCTAGATGATCTGCTGATTGAAACTCCTTCTGCGACTCAAGTCTATTTGGCTCAAGGAGATGATTTACAAAATATAGGTGTATTCGATGGTGATTTGCTTGTTGTTGACCAGTCGAAGAGTGTTGTTTGTAATGATTTGGTCGTTGCTGAACTGAATGGTGAATTGATCTCCACTCTTATAAATACGAAGTATCGGGTTCTATATTCCGATCCTGGCAGCTCAAGCTCTATTACGATTCAAGAGTTCGATGAGTTTGTAGTTAAGGGAGTGGTAATTCGTTCGGTTCGCTGTCATCGCCCAGTTAAAATTGAAGAGTTATCACTTAACTGATAACTATTGAATACAAGGCTAGGGTATTTAACATTTTGGGTCGATTGTTACCGTTTTTCGGTCGTTTATTACCTTTTTAATCCCCTTCTAAATGGGTATATTTAGCTAAGCTTGTTATTGCTCTGTTTCAGCTATTTCAATCGGTCTCTCGCTTCGTAGCTCCTTTTTAGGAGCTATTTTTTTGCCTGTTGCTAGGTGGGTTTATGTTTCGTAGCAAGGTTTATATTGCCGGGCCAATGTCAGGTTTGGTCGATTGCAATCGTTTGGCGTTTAATCTCGCTGCTGATGTTCAGAAAGAATTAGGCAAAATTGTACTTAACCCAGCAATACTCCCAGCTGGTCTGAGTGAAGCTGAATATATGCAGATCTGCATTCCCATGTTGATGTGCGCTGATGAGATATACGTACTTGATGGTTGGGATCTCTCGGATGGAGCGCTGGCTGAGAAAGCCCTAGCTAAAAAGCTCGACCTCAAAATTGTTTATCAAGAAGGTGTTGATCATGACATAGCTCTACTTGGTTTAACTGCTTCTGCTTAGCCTCGTTAAGGCCTACTAATTCTAGTGAGTTAATGATGAATCTATCCCAAAAACTTGCGGCATTTGGTTTAGCCTCGGTAGCCGTTTTTGCCGGGACAACTTTAGTGGCTCCTTTCGAGGGACGAGTCTTGGAAACTTATGTTGATCCAGTTGGCATTCTTACTGCGTGTTATGGCCACACAGGCCCAGAGCTAGAGCATCGTCAATTTTTCAGTGAGCAGCAGTGTCTAGAGTTATTCGCCAAAGACTTAGCTAAGTTCGATAGGCAACTTCTACGGTTATCACATCCGGTGATGCTCACTGACGGTGAACATGCAGCGTATCTCAGTTTTATCTATAACGTTGGGCCTGGGGCTTTCAGAGATTCAACGCTTCGTCGCAAGCTTTTAGCAGCAGATAGAGTTGGGGCTTGTAATGAGCTATCACGTTGGGTCTATGCCGATAGTAAAAAATTACCTGGATTAATACGGCGCCGTGAAGCAGAAAGGAAAATTTGTTTAGAGGAGTTAATTGATGTTGAGACAGCTGCTATCCGCAGGTGGTCGATTTCACCTGTATATCATTGCGTTTTTAATTATAGCGATCGTCCTACTAGGAGTTTCCCTTTCTCTGGTCCGTTCAGAAGTTGCCATTAAAGAAAGTGAAATTGAAACGCTCTCGTTAGCCAAAGCCGTTTTACAGACCGATTTGAACTTCATGGCTGAGAACGTCAGGAAAGCCGAAGTTGAAAAAGAACGCTTAAGGCAAGAGGCCCAACGAATATCGGTTCTAAATATTGAAAATTATCAGGCTAAAAATGAGATTGAAACTGCCTTTTACCAACAATCAAAACAGCTGGATAGGTTAAGGAACTCCAAGAATGATCAAGTTAATGATTGGGCCAATACTCCTTTGCCTATTGATGCTGCCAGGTTGCTCAAGCAAGCCGCTAATTGTGCGCGCCGTGACCACCACTCAGACAGAATATGTGTTACCTCCAATGGAAATGATTAGCGAGTGCCAACTGCCTCTTGAACAGGTTACGACTAATGCCGATCACCTCGAGTACAGTTTATTGTTGCTTAGTATTATCGCTAAATGTAATACCGATAGGCTAAGACTCAGAAAGTGGTGGGAGGCTCATACTGATGATTAATGATCCAAATGTGCAAAAAGTATTATCAACTGCGGCCTATGGAGCCTCTTTTACCACCGCTGCAGGGGGAGCCGTATCAGTGAATCATATAGCGCTATGGATTGGCATATTGTTCGCGGTGTTGACCTTCGTGATCAACTGGATTTACCAGGCTGCAAGAAACAGACGTGATACAGAATTGCATGAGTTAGAGACACAATTAATTAAAGCAAAAATGGATAAGTTGGAACAAGAAGATACTTAAGGTGTAACTATGGCTCGTATTACTGCAAAAGAGGTTGAGCCTGTATTACTCAATAAATCTGACTTGTGTAAAAGCCTGGGGATCAGCACCACCGCTTTCGATAAATGGGCGGTACCTATTCATAGTAAAAGGGGCCGTGAGCGTCTATATACAGTAGCCGATGTGGTTGCTAACCGAGTCGGTAATGAGCGTAAAAAACAACAGTCATCCCTTGATGACTTCGACCCAGAAAAGCCCAATATTGACTATGAACGATATCGGCTTACCAAGGCGCAAGCCGATGGCCAAGAGCTGAAAAATGAAAAAGATCGTAAAGAGGTGGTAGAGGTTTTGTTCTCTACCTTTTTTCTGTCAAAAATTGCTGCTCAGATTGCACCGATACTCGATCAAATTCCCTTGCAGATAAAACGTAAATTTCCCGATACCCCGAGAAGATGATTGATTCTATCAAGTCAGAGGTGATCACTGGGCAAAACCTCTGCGCTGATTTAGCAGGCGAAATGGAAGGACTATTAGATGAGTATCTCGCCAGCACAGATTAAGAGTCTGAAAGCGGCGATATCGGCTGGGCTACGTTCATTCTATAGGCCACCATTACTCACTTGCAGTGAATATGCTGATCAGCATTTTTATATGTCATCTGAGAGCAGTTACTCAGAAGGTCGCTGGACTTCATTACCGTTTCAGGTTGGCATTCTCAATGCCATGGGGAACGACCAGATCACCACGCTGAATTTCATGAAATCGGCGCGGGTGGGCTATACCAAGATGCTTATGGCCAACACGGCCTACAAGATCGAACACAAGAAACGAAACTCAGTGATCTATCAGCCAACCGATGGTTTGGCTAAAAAGTTTATGAAGGCTCATGTTGAGTCTGCAATCAGAGATATTCCTATTTGGCGCAAGTTGGCTCCTTGGTTGGGTAAGAAACACCGTGACAGCACTTTAGACACCAAGTTCTTTACCAATGGTAAAACCTTACATGTTCGTGGTGGTACTGCAGCTGCAAACTATCGTGAAATCTCAGTTGATGAATGTATCTATGATGAGCTCGCCGCTTTTCTTGCTGATATCGAAAAAGAAGGTAATGCCACCACTTTAGGTGACACTCGTTTTGAGTTGTCGGCATTTCCAAAATCTATTCGGGGCTCAACCCCTAAGGTATTGGGCGAATGTCAGATAGAGAAAGCCTGCAGTGAAAGCCCTTATCACTTTCGATTTATGTTGCCTTGCCCACATTGTGACGAACGCCAGAGTTTGAAGTTTGGCGGTAAAACAGAGCCATTTGGGATTAAGTGGCCTATAGGTAAGCCTGAATCTGCTTATTACTGCTGTGAGCATAATGGCTGCGTAATAGAAAACGCATCACTAATGGCAATGCAAGAGCATGCTGATGCGATGTGGATATGTGAAAAAACAGGGCTTAAGACAAAAGACTTTCTTAGCTTCTTTGATACTGACGGCATTGAATGTGCCACCCCAGATAATATCGCTGTTTATATCTGGTCTGCCTATAACCCGCTAACGACCTGGGCGAAATTGGTTAAAGACTTTCTTAAGTGTCGAGGTGATCAAGAAAAACTAAAGACTTTCGTGAATACGAAACTGGGTGAGCCTTGGGATGCTGACAATGGTGAGCGTTTAGAGTGGGAAGATTTATCTCGGCGCCGGGAAATGTACCCTGAAAACAAAGTCCCTGATTGGGTGGTGTATCTCACTGTCGGTGTGGATACCCAAGATGATCGTTATGAAGGTCGCATCTGGGGATGGGGACCCGGTAAAGAGTGTTGTTTAGTCGATAGATTTATTCTCTATGGGGATCCCGCTAGCCAAGTATTGCTGGATAAAGTCACTGAACGTTTGCAGCAAAGCTATATTCGCGCTGATGGTGTGCGTTTAGAACTGGGGCTCGTTGGTTGGGACAGTGGCGGTCATTATACCGATACTGTTTATGCCATGAGTAAAAAGCTTGGTCCTATGCGGGTCATACCCATCAAGGGGGCCAACGTCTATGGCAAGCCAATCGCTAATTTTCCTCGCAAGAGAAATAACAAGGGCGTCTATCTGACAGAAGTCGGTACCGACAACGCCAAAGAGCTGATTATGTCGATGCTTCGTATCGCGCCCGATCAGTACGTTCGTAAACCCGGGGCTATTCATCTGCCTCTCAATGAATCCATTTGTGATGATGTTGAACTGCAGCAGCTTACTGCTGAGCGAAAAATAGCGGTTCGCAGGAATGGACGCACGGTTTATCGCTGGGATGCTGGTGGCAGGCGCAACGAAGCACTTGATTGTTTGGTTTATGCCTTAGCAGCTCTATATATCGCCATGGAACGCTTCGGCATCGATTTAGACAAAATGGCCAAAGATAATATTGCCGCAACCAACGATACCGATGATGAACAAAGCGTTCAATTCGAGTCGGAAAAACCCCATTCAGAATCACGTTCAACTCAAACCAATAACTGGCTGGGTGATACAGGCACAGGAGGCTGGCTATGAGCCAAGCATTAGCAAAAAAAATGGTAGATGCATATGTCGTAGCTGAACTGGATGTGCTTGATGGCAAAACGGTAGTGGTTAACGGCAAAACCATGGGAATGGAAGATCTGGAACAAATCAGGAAAGGTCGTATGGAGTGGGAGCGTCGAGTTTCAGCATATTCTCGCCCTAATGGCGGCTTTGGTCAGGCTCAGTTCTAAGCCATTCTTGAGCAATGTTTTAAGGAAAAATAATGAGCTGGATAAATAATGCTATTTCTCATATCTCGCCAAGGTGGGCATTAAATAGAGAAGCTGCACAACAAAGCTTTGATGCGATAAAAGGCTATGAAGCTGCAAAGTCTAGTCGAACTCACAAGGCTAAAAAAGAGGGAAGAGGGGCTAACCAAGCTGTATTTGCTGCAGGTAAAAGCTTGCGTGAGCAGGCTCGCTGGTTAGATGAGAATCATGATCTCAGCATCGGTATTCTTGATCGAATGGAGGAGCGAGTTGTGGGGGCTCAAGGAATAGTCGTAGAGCCTCAGCCTCGTGATCTTGAAGGGAATATTCTTGATGACTTTGCTAATGAATTGCAACGCCGTTTCGGTAACTGGTCTCTAAAACCAGATGTTACAGGTCGTTATTCTCGACCCGAACTTGAGCGTTTAGCGTTGCGCACAGCATTACGAGATGGGGAGGTATTTGGTCAGCATGTACTTGGTAAAGTCCCTAAGCTCATTCATCCCAACGAGCAGGGAACGCCTTACTCTATAGAAGCGTTAGAGCCTGATTTTATTCCTTATGAACTTAATGATATCGCTAAGCGGATCAGACAAGGGTTTGAGGTGAATGGTTGGGGCCAGGTGGTTAATTACCATGTATTGCTCGATCACCCCGCAGATCAGAAAGGCTTTCGTTATAAAACGAAGCAAGTCCCTAAAGCTAAGATGTTGCACCTTGGTTTGTTTAAGCGTCTGCACCAGCTACGTGGCATTAGCTTGTTTCACGGCATTATGACTCGCCTGGCAGATATCAAAGACTATGAAGAGTCGGAGCGGGTTGCGGCGCGGATCTCGGCGGCATTAGCCTTTGTTATCAAGCGTGGGTCCCCTGATCTGTTTAATCCTGAGGGAGAAAAGACCCAAGATATAAAATTTGGTCCGGGCATGACTACAACTCTGGCACCAGGTGAAGACATCGACACTCTCGAGTCTAATCGCCCCAATGTTCATCTGGTTGATTTTCGTAATGGTCAGATGAAAGCCGCGGCGGCGGGTACTAGTGGTAGTTATTCCTCTATTGCCCGGGATTATAAGGGAAGTTATTCCAGTCAGCGCCAAGAGCTAGTAGAGCAAGACGAATCAAACCGCATCATGCAGCAATGGTTTTGTGCCGGGTGGTCCAGACCTGTTTATCGAAACTGGCTCAAGATGGAGCAGCTAAATAAAGTTGACCCACTAATTCTGCCTGTAGACCTCGATATCAACACCCTTTTTGATGGTGTTTATTACGGCCCAACTATGCCTTGGATAGACCCTAGGAAAGAGGCTGAGGGGTGGGAAATGATGATAGCCGGTAATGCGGCAACCGAGGCCGAGTGGGCACGAGCCCGGGGCCGAAATCCTGCGGAAGTGAAACGCCAGCGTAAACGCGAGGTGGAGTATAACCGCGACAACAACATGGTGACAGCCAACGACCCTGATCCTTCACTTGGAGAACCTAACAGTGAAACAAACAATACTAGCAACAGCAATGCTCGCGGCAATGCCGACAAGCGCAATGCTAACCGCGCCGCAAGGCATGGCCAGCAAGGCGATTAATGATCAGTCGGTCCCTGATAAAAACTGGTATCAGTTAAAAGCCCAAAATGGTCATGTTGAGTTGATGATCTACGACGAGATTGGTGGATGGGGTATTACCGCTAAGCAGTTTGCCCAAGATCTGCAGGCTCTAGGCAAAGTGAGCTCAATCACTGCCAGAATCCATAGTCCGGGTGGCGATGTATTTGAAGGCATGGCGATTTACAACATCATCAAGGGTCATCCGGCGCAAAAGGTATGCTATATCGATGGGCTTGCTGCCTCTATGGCATCAGTTGTCGCCATGGCATTCGATGAGGTCATCATGCCAGAGAACGCCATGATGATGGTGCATAAACCTTGGGGTGGCACCTTAGGTGATGCCGACGATATGCGCAAATATGCCGATCTGCTCGATAAGGTCGAAAGCAACCTGATTGGAGCCTATGCGCAAAAAACAGGGCTCAGCGATGATGATCTCCATAGCTTACTCGCCAGTGAAACTTGGCTCACTGGTAGCGAGGCTGTTGAAAAAGGCTTTGCAGACACATTAACCGATCCGCTGCAGATGGCAGCATCACTAAGTTCGAAACGACTGAAGGATTTTACCAATATGCCAGAAGCTCTAAAAAACCTGTTTGCACCACAGGGTAATAATCCAGGTGCTACCAATACGCCAACTCCCGCGACCCCTGCACTAAATCAACCCTCACAAGCTGATATCTCTGCCGCTGCGGCAACGATGAATAAAGAGCGAATTGACGGAATTAATGCGGCGTTTGCTTCGTTTCCTCAGTTTGGAGAATTAAAGAATACCTGTATTGCCGATGCGACAATAGATGCTTCAGGTGCTAAAGACAAAATTTTAGCTGCTCTTGGCCAAAATACAGATCCAGCAGCGCCCCAGCCTCAAAGTGTGATTATTCATTCTGGTAACGGCAATTTAGTGGGGGACTCTATCAGTGCGCATTTGATGGCGCGTGCTGGCCAGGTTAAAGCTGAAAAAGATAATGGTTACTCAAGCTATAACTTGAAAGAGTTAGCCCGTGCTTCTCTTGCCGATCGTGGTATTGGCATTGCGGGGCTCAACCAGATGCAGATGGTAGGCCTGGCGTTTACTCACAGCTCATCGGATTTTGGCAACATCTTACTTGATGTCGCCAATAAATCGGTGCTACAAGGCTGGGAAATGGCCCAAGAAACCTTTGAGCGCTTCACTAAAAAAGGCCAACTTGGAGACTTTAAAGTTTCCAAGCGTGTGGGCTTAGAAGAGTTCGGCAGTTTGCGCCAAGTACGTGAAGGGGCTGAATATAAGTACATCACTTTAGGTGATAAAGGTGCCGATATTGCGCTGGCCACTTATGGTGAAATTTTCTCTATCACTCGTCAGTGCATCATCAATGATGATATGGATATGCTCACATCAATCCCTATGAAAATGGGGATGGCAGCAAAAGGCACTATCGGTGATCTGGTGTTTGCAATCTTAACCGGTAACCCCAAAATGGCCGATGGTAAAACGCTGTTTCATGCCGAACATGGCAACTTGGGCGGCGGTGCGCCAAGTGTCGAAGTGCTAGGTGTGCTGGCTGAGCTAATGGAGAGCCAAACTACAGGCGGTAAGAACCCGCGCGCGCTTAACATCATGCCAGAATTTGTGCTGTGTCCTCCTAACCTTAAGCGTACCTTGACCCAGATCATCAAGTCTAGTTCGGTTAAAGGTGCCGATACCAATGCGGGCATTGCTAACCCAATGCAAGATTTTGCCGAAGTGATCTCCGAGGCGCGTCTTAAAGCTTCAAGCGACAAGGCATACTACCTTGCAGCAGGTCAAGGTCGTGACACTATCGAAGTCGCTTACCTAGACGGTATCGACACGCCCTATATTGAGCAGCAAGACGGTTTTAGCATCGATGGTGTCGCCACTAAAGTTCGAATCGATGCAGGTGTTGCGCCACTCGATCATCGAGGACTCGTTAAATCTACAGGTGTTTAATCTGCTTGTTCGATCCATTAAGGCCGCCATTTTCTAGGGCGGTTTTGTTATTTCAGCTTTATTAAACAGGAAACCTGTTATGAAGAATCAAATCTGTGATGGTAATACTATTGATCATACTCCCGCTGCCGATGTTCCCAGTGGGGCGCCGGCTTTAATCGGTAAGCTTGTTGCTGTTGCATTAGGTGATGTGAAAGCTAATAACGAAGGAACCTTTGTCACCACCGGTGTATTTGAACTGCCTAAGGTGCAAGCTGACGATATCGGTCAAGGTGCACAAATTTACATTAAGGCCGATGGCAACATTACCTCAACAGCTTCGGGTAATACGTCAGCGGGTAAAGCATGGGCTGCAGCTGGTAACCCGTCAGATACTGTTTGGGTCAAAATTAATGCCTAGTTTTGCGGTTAAGGCTGCAGTTAAGCTCGAAAGGGCTTTTCGTAAACTGGCTGATACCTGTCAGTTCACTCCCGATTCGGGTGGGATCGTTGCTAATCGTAGTGTCGTTCCTCATGTCACGGAGCCAGATACCTCGCAAGAGTACATACCTCAACCCGTCACAATGGCTGAGTTTCTGCTAAGTGATGGGCCTGTTCATTGTGATGATCTGTTTCAACTTGGCATTCTTGATGGGCAAGGTGATTTTCAATCTACGGGTAAGCAGTGCCGGTTAACCCAGATTTACCAGGTGGATAACATCAGCGTTATTTATATCTATGTAGAAATTTAGCGTGAAGAGGGCAACTTATGGCCAGTAATAAGGTGCATTTAACAGGTTTTGAATCCGTCAATAAAGAGCTCAGGCGAATGCGAAGCCAGCAAGCCCCTGCAATTGCTCAAGCAATTAAAGACACTGCCATATACGGTCAAGCTCAGGCGGTAGATGCCGTGTTTAATCGGTATGGTTTTAAGTCTCGAAGTTATGTTGATGACAATATTAAGCTCCAAGTTGAACCTAGGTTTTTACAGGCTCGAGTGTATTCACGGTATAGAGCCAGTACTTTGACCCGTTTCGTTAATACTCGAAGAACTCGCAACGCCAAGACTAAACCCGCTCGCCAAGTTAGTTCAGGCTATAGCATCAGTTTGCTTCGTAATAAATTCCACATCTTTCGTGGCGCCTTTCAATTCACTGGCCGCAATGGCAATGCGTTAATGGCTATTCGAGAGAAAGGTGATAACAGTTGGCGTGACATTCAACAGGCGTCTTATGGTCCATCAGTGGCGGGGAGCTTTGGGGTTATTCGTCCGGAGATAGATGAAAAAATCAGTCATTACCTTCGTGATCGATATACCAAACATATGACTTAACATGGCTTAATCAGCCGAGGGATCTCATGATAGATGCAATTATCACCCGCCTTGAAGCGGTTGATGGATTTGACGTGCGTGAAGGTTTCTACACGCAATCATCAGCCAGCAAGAGCAAGTTTATTTTTGTTCAACCTCATCAAGATTCTGCTGAAATCCCCTCAGGTAACAATCCCTATAAAGACGAGTTGCGTTTGCAACTGGTTGTGGGGGTTAAGTTGACCTCAACGGCTAAGCCTACCGCTGAACTTATTAATGCTGTCAGGCAGATCCGGGAGGCGTTTTTCAAAGGTGAACGCAACCCGGCTAAACCCTCGTGGCTTACAAGTGTGATCAGCTTTACTGAACCAGAACCGTGTAAATACATTATGCCCGAAGTTCATGAAAAGCATGGCTTAGCGGTGATCACCCTTTCAATAACTCAAACCGTTACATTTGGAGATTTACTATGAGTGAAACAGTAACCGAGAGCTACATCGGCTCAGGCATTATGTATGTCGATGGTCGTGATGTCGGTAATGCCAGCGGCGTTAAAATTGATATCGAGCAAGAAACCAAATCTCAACCGAACTATCGCGGTGGCGGCGGGAACTCTGCTGAGGTTACTAAGATTAAGTCGGTGAAGTTATCAGCCACCATGAATGATTTTAGCAATGAAAATATGGCTCTTGGTTTGCGTGGCAAGGTCGAAGTCGTTGCTGCTGGTGCTGTGGATGATGAGCCATTGACTGCCGTTCTGGATGGCCTTTGTGATACTACAAAGATGATCGACACAAGTATTGCGCCTGTGCTGAAGAATGAGGCTGGCACCACCACTTATGATGTCGATGTTGACTACATTGTTAGCGCTGGTGGTATTCGACCTTTAAGCACCGGTGCTATGACTGAAGGGCAAGCCATTAAGGTGAGCTATACCTCAAAAGCAGGCAACGCCTTACAAGCGCTGGTTGAATCAGGCAAAGAGGTGAAAGTGGTTATTGACGGTATTAACGATGCCACGGGTAAACCTTGGACCTTAAAATTCTACAAGTGGAAGCCAAGCCCAACTTCTTCACTTGATCTGATTGGTGATGATTTTGGTTCATTCGACATTGAGGGCGGCGTGCTGGCCGATGCTTCTATTGTTGCAACCGGTAAGTCGAAATTCTTTGTTCGAAGTGCCGCCTAACACTCTTTTTGTTCTGTGATCCCTTAAGCCATCACCACTATTGATAACTCGAGAGTGGTGATGGCTTTTTCATTTTGTTGAACCTGTTTATCCATTGGAGTGTTATCGATGAGTTTTAAAGATCAAGTCGTCAACCTGATCATCAAAGGTAAAGACCTTTTCTCATCAGAAGCCAATAAGTCTGAAAAGGCATTGGCTGATCTGGCTCAGCAAAGTGAAATTTTAAATGAACGTTTGCATGAGCTTGAAGATCTGCAAGGTGCCGTAGGCGCGATGGATGATCTGACTCGCGCTATCAGTAAAGGTGAAAAAGCCTATACCGATAATAGCCTTGCCCTAGATAAGTTGGTCAAGGAACAAAAACAAGCCATTACCGCTGTTAAGCTGCTTGATGGTGCGCATAAAGAGGCATCAGCCCAAACTGAGAAAACCGAGCAAGAATATCAACAAGCCAAAACACAGCTAGCCCAGTATGAACAGCAGTTAGAAAATACTCGTGCTCAAGTTGATAAGCTTACAGCACAACAACAAAAGGGCAGTCAGGCCAGTAAGGAACAAGCCGCTGCGCTCAATAAAGCCAGCGTTGATCTTAAGCAATTAGAGCAAGCACAATCGACTACAGAAGCCAGCGCCAAAGCTCTGAGTATAGCCCTCGACAAGCAGCGTCATGAACTCGATGCCATTGGTACCAGTGCCGATGAGGCTGGACGTAAGAAAGCCGAGTATACCCTTAAGGTTAAGAACGCAAGATCTGAGCTTAACAAGTTAGCGACCAGCTTAGGTAAGAATAAGACTGAGCTAGAGCAGCAAACCAATAAACTGACTAAAGCCGGTTACTCAATGGATAAGCTGGCCGATGCCAGCAAAGAGTTAAAGCAACAACAAGTTGCAGCAAAGACCGCGATAAGTGGTGTAAATAAACAACTTTCTCGCCATGATAAATTACTTACAGAGTCGAAAAAATCAGCCCGTGATTTTGGTGGTTCTATCGGCTCGGCTACACAAAGTCTACTTGCTATGGCTGGTGCCTATATTGGTATTGATAGATTGTGGGAAAGTTTGAAAGGGATCTTGACTACAGGTGATGATGCCAGGGCTTTTACTGTACAAATGTCTGCCATGATGGGGTCAATTGCACAAGGAGAGCAAGCGACTGCCTGGATAAAAGAGTTTGCCAATAAAACCGGTACACGTCTTGAGAGCGTAAGGACTGCTTTTACTTCTTTGAAAACTTTTGGTATCGACCCCATGAACGGTGCATTGCAATCCATGGTCGATTACAACGCTAGGCTTGGCGGGAGTCAGGAGAAGTTAGAGGGGATTATTCTTGCGGTCGGTCAAGCATGGGCTAAACAAAAACTGCAGGGTGAAGAGATCTTGCAGCTGGTAGAACGGGGTGTACCTGTTTGGGATCTGCTTGAGAAGGTCACTGGTAAAAATACAATTCAGCTTCAAAAATTATCAGCAAGTGGCCAGCTTGGTCGCGAAACCCTTGCCGCCCTTTTTAATGAGATGGGTAAGCAAGCCAACGGTCAAGCATCTAAAAGCCTCGACAGGTTAGCTGGCCAAGTTAATCTGATCTCCAATAAATTTGAAGAGTTCAAACGGATCATTGCTGATTCTGGTGTTTATCAGGTAGCCGTTGATTTCATCAAGGACCTTAATGAACAATTCGACAGATTAAACCAAGATGGAAAAATTAAAGCGGCAGCTGAGGATATTAGTCAGTTTTTCTCATCTATTTTAAGGGATGGTGGCAGCAGCCTAAAGGGGATGCTTGACAACATCACTGCATTTGCAGAAGCACTTAACGTTATTTCAGGTTCATTAAAACTAGTTTGGAATTCAATTAGTGCTGGCATCGTTAGTGTTGCAGCTGTGGCCACTAAAAGTTGGGCCTTGATGACAGAAGGTTTTGCAATATTTGTTGAATCTCTTGGTGGTGAAGAAAGTGCGGCTAAAATTCGTAAAGCCTCTGAGTTACTTAACGCTTTATCTGCCGGTTATTTAAAGCAGTTAGAACAAGACAGTCAAGATATCAAAACTGCTTGGGCACAAGTTACCAACACCGTTGAAAGTGATACTACTGCCGCTTATCAAAAAATAGCTAGCGAAGCAGTAAAGAGCACCACGACTCAGGTGAGTGAGGCCGAAAAGGTTGTTGCTGCAGGTAATAAACAGATTGAAACACTTACTGCACAAGAGCTTGCCGCTAAGCAGGCTTATACTGAGTTGGTTGATGGTGCACAAAAAGGTGGTGAAGCCAGTTATCTGTTCATGGAAGCCCAGAATGATCTCGGTCGAGTCACCCTGGAACTTTCTGTTGCCCAGCAGGGGCAGATTAAAAACCAGCAGCAATTAGAGCTGGCTATTATCAAGGCTACGGCTGCGACTAAGGCAGAATTATTGGTCCAGCAGCAACTCGCACAGCAAACATTAGTTGAGGTGCGCCGAGCATTTATTCAAGGTACAGCTTCAGTTGAGAAATATGGAACTGCACAGAAATCTTTAGAACTTATCACCGCAAAGCTGGCTGCTACTCAGAAAAAACAAACCCAATTACAACAACTGCAGGCCGCTAGTGCAAAAGAACTTGAAGATATCATGGTCAAGGCGGGCATCACGACGGTCAAAACGTTAAGAGATCAAGAACAAGCTGCAAGAATAACCTATCAGGTTATTAAGAAGGGAGCGAAAGAAGGAGCTGTTTCAACTTATGAATTGAATCAGGCTTTTTTGAAATATGCCGAGGCAGCTGTTCAGGCTGCTGCTGCCAGTGATAAGCAAGTTGATGCCTCTGTTCGCCAGCAAGCTGCTGCTTTAGGTTTAACTGGCGACCTTGAACTAGTTATCGCGCAATATCAGCGACTCAATGAAGTTCAAAAAGGCCTTGGGAAACAAACTGGCAATACCAAAGATAAGGTTGAAACGGACTCAAAAGGTATTGGTACCACTATATCTAATACCATGAACACTGTCACCAAAAGTGCAGAGAAAGCTGGGTACGCTTTGGTGTCGATAGCTCAAGCGTTCACTAATCATCTGCAGTCCGTCACTGCAGATATCGCCGAGTTGAGTGAAGGGGCCACGGTTTATTTTAAAAACATACTCTATCACCAGAATAAGTTAGTCGATGATTCATCTGAGCTTGAGAAGGTCAGGGCGGAGTATAGAAGCCTAAGCGTAGAGCTTGGCAACATACAGAATGATTTCGCTGCATTTATTGACTTCACCGGCATTAGATCGTTCGCTATTGAAACCGTGATAGCAAGCAAGAAAACCAAGCTCGCTTATTATGAACAGAGAATGGAATTATTAAGATTAACCGAGGCATTAGATGGAGTAGGCGGCGCCAATGTAGAGTTGGTGCGTAAAGCCGAGATGGCCTCCCGTAGTCTTTCACTGGTTAACGATCAAGATATGAGCTTGCTCACCTCGGCTATCGATAAAGCCAAAGATAAAATGGATGAGTTGCGGGGTAGTGCTAAAGACACTCTTTCATCTCTCAAAGATGAGCTCGATGGTTTAGAGGGCGATAATGCCGCGATTGAGAAGCGTGCGTATGAGCGCCAGCTTGCCGAACTCAATGAGCAGCTAATTAAAGCCAGGCGAACGGGTGATGAAAACCTGATCGCCCAGCTTGAAGAGTCAGAACGGATCCTTAAGCGTATTCATTCAATGAAGATGGCTGAGTTCAAGGCTCAGAAGGAAGCAGACAAGGCCAGTCGCCAGCAGAATGATACCGAGCAGGTTAAACCCACTCCCGCGTCCGTTAAGCCAAGCCCAGCAGCAACAAAATATATCGCCCCGGTACCCACTCCAACCCCTCAACCCTTGCCCTCATCGTTAGACGAAACTGTCTTGGTTTTACAGATAGGTAGTAAGCGGTTTAATACTCAGACATCAAAGAGCATTCTGGCTGAGCTTATGGCTGAAATGACACGCCAACAGCAAGTAGGTGGATAATGACCGAGATAGACATCATTACTCTCTCTGAGCCCTTGTTATGGTTTAACAGGGATAAGCAAAAACGAGTGGCTACCAGTATGATCCGCGCCCTTAATGGGGCTCCTCATATCAATCAAGTGCCAATAGCAGCAGGGCTAAGCATTGTGCTTGGCACCTCAGATACTTGGATAACCCGAACTGAGTTTGAACAGGTTCAACAGCACAGCTTTATCACCCTCACCGAATTTACTTTGGTTATCGATGGCCAAAGCTTTCAAGTGATTTGGGATCATTCCCAAGGCGCCGCAGTGTCAGGTACCGACCTCTTTAAAGAGTTTGGCGGTTATAACGATCTCACTGACGCGACGTTTCGATTCTTAACCGTGTAGGCTCCCTATGAACAGAAATGATTTAAAGCTCTTTAAGCCCGAACGCTTAGGCAATGATGATAATGCGGGGGGACTAAGAACAAGAAACGAAGTGACCAATGGCAAGGTTAATGATCTATTCCTGCCTATCTCTGACATTGATCATGCCCAAAGTGCTATCGACATTGTGAAGTGTTACCCAAGTTTAGATACTCCAGGCACAGAAACTTTACTCGATGCTCATGTATTTTTCTCTGAGCCCCCAAGTGATCCACTAGTGACCATGTTACTCGCTGAGTCTCGCGGTATGACTGATGCCGCTAAATTGTCTGATATGCGTGAAATGCTCGAGAGTGATGTTGTTGCCGGGCAAAAACTCAGGGCGGGAATGTCGGGTTTTCTGCAGTATCAAAATGCCTTTAGTACCGCTAACCTTGCTCGCTGGGATTACTCAGGTAATGAGCCTCAATATGTCAGCCTTAGAGTGGGGGATATTATTGCTATCAGTGTCGAATATGACGGTGCTGAACATGGAAATTGGCCACGCTTAACGCATTATGCTCAAGTGACTCGAGGTGGTGGTAATTCAAGTCATGGCATGATCACCTTTGAGCCAGGTATCCCGTTTGCCACACCCGATAGTGATATAGTTATTAATACTGAATCGCAATGCACTGTGCTGAGAATGATTACCCGCACCTCGCAAGTTAAATATCATGGGGTGAGTAAGTTAACAGAGGTCAGCGCAGGCCAAATATTAAGGGTCGAAGAGACAGTACAAAGTTTGCTACCTACTGTGAGCAGTTCGGTTAGTCATGCAGGCTTATCTCTGAGTACCAACGGTGCAGATCTCGTTAAGAAAACCCTCACCCAAGTAGCAACAAGCGCCCAGACTTATCTCTTTACTGTGAACGATGTATTGCAAAGCGATCTTGCTACCGTTGATTTTACGCCTGAGATTCAATATATCGCTAATGGCCAATTGTATAATGGTGCTGATGCCATCGTTACCGTGGCTAACAATGAGATTAGTGCCACCTTATCGCGTAAACCTGATATCAATACTGCAGTTACGGTTAGCTATATTTCAAGTATTCGTTATGCCGTTTATTATCATGCGGATATATTCCCTGCAGGGAAAGAAATTATCAGAGGAACACTCACTGGTACCGTTAACTGGGCCATAGGTTCTAGCTCAGAGCGACTTTATGAGCTTGAAGATGGTCTTTACGTGCGTAGAGGCGATGGCTCTGAGTATAGAGCTGCTATTTTAAATTATAGCGATGGCACATTTATGCTAGAGCAAGGGTTTAGCTTCCTTAGTTATCATGCGCTGGTCGGCGGCAGTGAGTCAGATACCGGGGTACAATTTTCTATTCCTTACAACGCTATTTTACTCACTAGTTTTTATCTGCAGGTTGAAACAGTTACAGGTTCATTGTTAAGTGCGAGTAGTGATGAAGCCGGGGTCATTACTGGTACCAGTATCAGCGGCTCTATCTCAGGTCGGTTTGTTGCTATCAGCTTTTCTCAAGCGGTTAAGTTATCCACTTTGCGCTATGACATTAGTGAAGTGGTGGACTTATTGCCGCCCCCGGAGATCTACAACCTCAATCCTTTAAGACTGCCGGAAAAAGGACTCGTTGATATCTTTCACCCTTGGGGAACGATATCAATTCAGCATGTGCAGTTTCAGGCGGTAAATTCCCCTGCACCTGGTGGCACAGTTAATATCCGGGCCGATGCTGATTTTGTCGATATTACAGATTCGCTCGGGGCAAGTCTTTGGACGGGTACCGATGATCATTACAGTGTGAATAAGGCCACTGGCGTAATCACATTAAACAGTGATTTTACTGGCTTTACCGCGCCATTCATTCTCAGCGATACATTAAGCGAACGTGCCTTAGTGACATCGGTGGAGTCGGGCCAACTGCAGTTAGCTAAAGCGCTATCGAGAAGTTACCCAATTGGCGCCACAGTATCGAGTGTACAGATACTTGGTGATCAACAGGCACGTATTGAGAACGTGCGAGATTTAGCCGCGTGGAATGATAACTGGGACGTTGACGGGCCAGGGGCCACAGCTTCAATGAATACTATTGATTACCCTATATTGGTGACTAATGACGCCGCCATTAATGAGGATTGGCTGATCCAATTTACCTCTGCTACCGCCTTTAATTTTATTGGTCGCCGAGTCGGTTTTATCGCCTCGGGTGACACCCTCAATAACTTCATCCCGCTAAACCCCTTAGCGGGTAAGGCTTACCTCACTATACCTAAAGAGGCGTTCGGCGGTGGTTGGGTACCAGGTGAAGCAGTGAGGTTTAAGAGCGTTGCTGCAGGCAGCGGCATTATGCCTATACGAGTGGTCGAATCTGGCCATAGCGTTGTCACTAAAGACCAAACCACTCTTGTTTATCGCGGCAACGAAGCCTAACTCGACCCCCAACCACAACCTCAATTAATACAGGACAAAACGATGTCATTACCAGTAACCGTTTATCGCTGGGACGATCCCGGTGCGCCACAATTACCAAATAGCCAAGTTAAGCCATCACATTACATTGATATAATTAAAAAATGCCTCGTTGATGGTTATGGGGCTAAAGCATCTCTTGGGTGGACAATGCCATTTGTGAGCCCTGATGGGTTTAAGGCTGTTTTTAGAAATTCATCGGCAGAGGCTAGCGGTTCTTATGTTCAGATAAAATGCAAGACGGGAGCAGATCCCGTTGGTGGAGTTGTTTATTTACAAACTGCACCGCTACTGACTGAATATGACCCAGATTGGACAACGATAAATTGTGCCAGTAAACGATTTGCTTTTGGTGGTAATAGCCGCATAACTAAATGGTGCTTAATAGGCACTAGTGCGGGTTTTTATCTGTTTGCGATTTATGATAGTAAGCTAACAATGAAAATGGGGACATCTGCCCACGTTGCATTTTTTTGCGGCGATATAGATTCGTTTGTGCCTAATGATTTAAATCGTTTTACACTACTATCTTATGCTGCTCACGCCGATCAAATATCGGCCTCTTGGTCTTTGAGTTTAGCGTATCTAAGTCCAGTCAGTGTTATAGGATTTATGCACGAGAGCAATGGTACTAATCATGGCAAGATTATGGAGTTATTAAGTCAATTTATCACATCTCCAACAACGACAACAAACGGTGTTCCCTCAGAATTTAGAGTGTATAGCAGACCATTAATTTCTATAGATGGTTATACAGTTACAGGTACAACAGGGATCAATGCTGATTCGGAAGGGACTCGAATTGGTGACAGTTCTCTACACCCCGCTTATCGAGGTCATGTACCTGGATTAATACAAACTCAAGCCCCAAGGTATTCAGATCAATTATGGCCTCAAACCTCAATGATTGGAGAGCAAGAGCATTGGTTAATACATTCTGGTCATAATGGCGGCTGTAATTTTTGGGTCAATATGGAGTCTTGGTATGATTAACAAATTAAATCAGGTTCTTGTCGATACCAGCAATAACTTTAAGCAAGCATTATTTGAACTGGATGCAGATTTGAATGCAGAAAGGTTTATGATAATTAATCGAAATACGGCTAAAACAATTTTTCATCATCTTGTTCCTCCAAGCGGCATAGTAAAATTAGTTCTCAATCAAAAATATGCTCAGAAGCATGACATTCTCGTCGTTATTCTCGATGATAATGGCCAGTACAATGCTGTTTGTATGGATGGCGTTAAGCTGCAAGAGATAGATCCTTTCACGGTAATTATTTAATGAAACTTAGTTTCATCACTAAACAAAACGGTGAAGTAGTCAGCCCAATATCATTGCGCTTCGATTCGGGTATTGATTTAAAACTCAGGTTCGACACCCCTTGGCCTAATGCAACTAGCCCGATAAAGTTGAGCTTTACGGGAGGGATAGATCCAGAGCCGCCGATAGTGAATAGCATCACCAGGCAATTTTCGGCTGTGTGGGTGAGTCCTCTTGTCACTGAGTCTCACCAGAGGCTGAGCAATAAGAGCACTCAGCTTGAGGCGAGCAAGGGGCTTAACTGGCTGTCAGAGCGAGCCAAGCAACACTGTTTTAGTTTTGCTTGGGATATTCCGCCTGTTCACATGATAGCCGTTGCCAGTGTCTGGTCTGGTACCTTAGCCCACCTTAAACGCTTTTCAACAACCTGGGGCGGCATTAAAATACAAGAACGGGTGACAGCTATAGCTTACAGCCAAGGCTTAGTCTATGTGGTTCGTCAGGCCTTTTCTTGGTTAGATTTTGCGGCCTTGTCTTCTCAATTTATCCCGGTATGGGAAACACTCGATAAGCCACAGGCTCAACATGAGCTGAGTTTTAATACCTCAGCTGTAATTGATGTTTCTCATTATTTAACATGGGGGCCGCATAAGTCATCGTGGCAATGTAGCGATGACTATAGACTTCCCGTTGGAAAAGTAAGCATGCGCTTTTCTAAACCTTGGACTGACTCATCATCTCCAATCGCTTTGTGCTTTGTTAAATCCCCTATGGTGTGTGAGTACGATGATGGCGGTGGCCTTATCAATGCAAACCCAAGTTTACCCCCGATAGATTTTGAAGTTCCCATAGAGCCACAACTCAGGAGAGCCTATATCATGCAACCAACTATCGATTGCATAAGAGTGAGTGACAGCAAGCGAATAGTGATCAATAGCGTGAGCCTAAACCATAGCCGTGGCCAGTTCTCACAATCAGTCAGTATTGGCTTTAGCAGCCGTATCGATGCCGAAAATGCAGAAAACCAGCTATTGAAGTTAAGCCTAAATGGCTATGACTTTTATTTTATTTGTGAAGAAAAGGCTGAGAGCAAGTTGTTTGGCTCTCATACTTTTACTGCCAATGGTCGCAGTCGCAGCGCGGAACTAGCCACGCCCTATGAGCTACCCGTTAGCTATACCAATGGAACAGGTCGATCTTTTGCTGGGATACTGAGCGACTTGATCCAGTTTTCACCTTGGTCAGTTAGCCTGGCGGGTCTTGCTGATTTCACTGTACCGGCAGGGGCATACTCTACATCGGGAGCATCTCCGCTAGAGGCGATAAATGATGCCGCCGAGCAAGTAGGTTGTATGGTGCTGAGTGATGATGACACTCAGACTTTAACAGTCGTTCCACGTTGGCCCACAGTGCCTTGGCTTATGTCGGGCGCCAATCCTGATATCACAGTACATGAAGCGGTGATCCTTTCTCATTCAATGAGAGAAACGCGCCAGGTACTTTGTAATAGTGTGTGGATCCGGGGCGAACAACAAGGGGTGAGCTGTCAGGTTAAGCGAGCGGGTACCTTAGGTAATGTTAATGCCTCAGATATCAGTGCCCAGCTAATTGTCGATAATCAAGCCGCCAGAATAGCGGGAACCGTGGCCCTTGCCGACACAGGAAAAAAGCGGATCCATAATATCGCCTTACCTATCATGGCTGACATTCCGCCGTTAACTGTGGGAATGTTGGTTGGTGTTCGTGATGGCGCCACGTTATTTAAGAGTGTTTGTGATAGCGTCAATATTAGCGTCAACGTGTCAGAACAGGGGGAGGTATCAATTGAGCAAGCTATCACAGTCATAGAGTCTTTGGAGTGATCATATGTTTAAGCAATTGAAGAAGACCTTCAATAACCCAAGGCAGATCATGAAGGTGACTAAAGTGAATATCGATGGCACCTTAACTGTTAGCAGCGCCAGTGGCGGCAGTATTAACGCAATAGGCACTGGCACCATAGATACTTGGGTTTACGTGCAAGAGGGGCGTATCTTAGGTGTGGCCGCAGACTTGCCTCACTCATCTATAGAGGTGTAGGATTGAGGCTCAAGGAGGAAGTTTATGAGATACCTATTATTTTTTTCTTTACTGGTACCTGAGATGGCTATTAGTGAAGTCTACAAATGCTCTGAAGGTGTTTATCAGGCAGATCCGTGTGATGATGGAACCGAAGCACTTGATTTAAGTCATGTCGGCAGCGTAGTTGAAAATAACCATAAATTAGATAAACAAAATATCCAAACCTATATTAATAATCAACAAGTTGAACGCGAGATTTATTCTCTAGAACTCCAGCGAAAAAAAGCAATAGAGAAACGTGATCGCCGACTAAATGAGCTTAAAAACAGCCGCCGTAGAGCTATGAACAATTTAGCCGGTGCGACCTGGCAACAAAGCTTAGCGCAAGAGATGAATGCCGTCACTCAGCAAGCTGATACTCAGGTTTCTATGATTGACAGGCAGATAGCCCAGCTTAGAACTGAATTTAAGTAAATAGCATGGGGCTCTGTTATCGATACAGTGATTAGAGGTATTTGTTCATTCAGGTTAGCTAGAATGTAGACAGAAATGAGTTTAACTTAAAGTTAAACTCATTTCTGTCTAGGAATAATATAAAAATATATAGGCCAGATGTAAGGTTGACCCAATTATCCTTTGTTGAAGGATAATTGCTGTCGATATCTATAAATCAGAACTCGCATTGATAACAATATGGTTTTGATTGATTTTTTAAGCTAGTGAGTAATTGTTTAATCTAGCTTAATAAGTTAATTGATTTGTATTTAGTCTTTTATTTAGCTGGACTTCCTTAAAGGTGAAACTATATAAGGGATAATTGATTCACACAAAAATACCCATTCAGGCTTTAAGTAATCGTCAACATCGTTAAAGTCAAGCTTGTTTTCCTTTAGATGTTTTACGGTACACTTCAATAAATCAGTACCTAAACCATCAATTAGTGAGCAGCAGCAAGTCTTAACGCTTGTACAACCTGTTTTCTGATTACATACTTTTACTAACCCTGCTTTTTTAAAAGCATCCCCCCAAAATAAATTAGTATCTGGACAGGTAGTTTTTATAAGCTGACGTCGTACTCCTTTTTTAAAGTCAATAAATTTTGTTGGGCTGGAATCAATATTTTTATCATCAATTAGCATTTTTATTTTATCAATATTATTTTTTAATACTTTATTTTTTTTAGCAAAATGGTCAAGAACTTTAGTTGGTATAATATTTTCAGCTTCTCTAGATTTGGTTGTGATGTAACGAGCATAGGGCTCGTTTGGTATAATATCAATCACCCCTGTGCTGTAGTACCGTATGTACTCCAAGGAGTTTTGAAGTCACTGTCTAAGATACATAATGACACGCCATTATTTGATTGATAATGTTTTTTTACAACCTCCTTAGTCGTATCACCTCCGCCATTGATTTCATTGTAAGAGTAACCAATGACTATATTTTTATGTTTTAAATAGGACATTGAAACCCTAGTATAAAAATCAATATCGGTTAAGTTTTCAGCTATCAGAGACGCTCTATCATCTAATTTATAGAAAAGTAAGTCTTTTAATGGTATTTGAAGTATTTCTACATTATTTTCATATTGAGTAGAGATTTTCTGGTTAGAGCTAACAATCCTGACTCTAAAACTGAAAGACTTTAATAAGTTATTCCATCTGACTTGGTCTGTATATATTTTTCTATATGTAGCTATAGACATTTTCCCTAAGTCTTTTATTGAAATAATAGAAGTTAATATTTTTTTACTCGCTATAATAAAATTATAACCTCTAGAACGTGATAGGGCCAAACCAACAAGAGCATTATTTTCATCATCTGTTAGATGGTTTAAACCAGCAGTTATCGAATCATGAATTTCTATGATCATAAGTCAAACTCCGGCTCAAAAAATCCCCATGGCCAATCTTTTAAGTTACCTTCGGAGTCATAACTAGAAAAAGTTACGTCAGTTGGATTGTTTGCACTTGTTTTGTCAAAAATCACGATAGACACATCTTTTTTATCTATAGTGCTTAATGCTTTAGCTTGACGTTTTAATTTGTCGTAATTATCAACCTCATTATCAACCTCATTATCAACCTCATTATCAACCTCATTATCACTATTTGGTTCTTGTCTAATTCTATGACCTATTTGATTGATAATGGTTTCGCTGTGGGTTTCTATAATTATTTTTAAGTTTATATCTTGCGTTTCAGATTTCAAGTAATTGATCATTTTTATAAAAACATCAACCATTTTTGCTTGAAATCTAGGATGTAAATGTAATTCTGGTTGCTCAATAACTAAGTACTTAGTGTTATGATAATATTTTCTAGAACTAGGCCTTGAACTTATTCTGTTAATACTTGTGAACCACAATTGAGTAATAATTGGCAATATTTGAGAAAAACCAAAACCCATATCCGTTATGTTATATGATTGCTCTGAGTTTTTGTACGTTATTCTTAGAGAAAGGTGACCTCCAGTAGAGATTGAATCTATTGAAAAACCAAAATGTGTTGATAGCCAATTTTTATATTCTTCCTTCTTAGATTCACCAAGGTTATAAATGAACATGGCTAAGTTTTTTCCTTGAAAATCTACTTCGTCAACATTTAAGTCCTGATTACGGTAATATCTTTCAGCGGTTGCTCTCAAAGGTGCCACGTAGTTTAAGTTGCTAAATTCATTGGACATATAAACATTTAGTATAACAAAAACCAAGGGGCTCTTGATGCATATATCGCTGCATGAATTCGCTCAATATTATTTAAGTTCTTATGTAATCCGGATGTCTTTTTTTTCCAAGTATTTGTTGGGGAAATTTCTGAAAACGTTTCAATAAAATCACTTAATGGCATTGTTTGTTGCTTTAATATTTTTTGTGACAGGTTTGTTAGGTTGCTTTTTCCATGCGCATATTCTGAGATACAATTATTTATTAGCTCTATAATACTATCGTTTTGATAATCACTTTTTCCAGTATAACTAGAACGTTCATTTGAAAATTTTATATGAGGGAACAATGATAACTTATTTTTTTCTGGCATAATTGTTACGGAGCCAAAGCTATCGGTTAAATTAACACCATTACTAATAACACTAATTATCTTGTGGCCTTTTCCATAAGACACTTCAATTTCATTTTTATTATGCCTGATTTTTACTGCTCGTACTCGAGTTTGGCCATTCTTACCATCATTTACTACGGTAAGAGTTGCTTCTATATCACCTGTAAATATTCCAGCTTTCGAGGCGAAACTTTTAGGTGTTACTTTTAAAATAGACTTAGATTTAACTTTGAAAGTGAAGCTAATGGACTTGTCATCTGAAAAGTTTGAAACTGCATCATCAAAAGAGCCAAAGTCAACGTACGATCCGTACCAAAGCAATGGTCCTCTTGTATAGGACTCCGTACTTTGCCTTAGAAGAGGGAAAGTTCTTAAAAAAGTACTTTTACCTGAGCTGTTTTCACCAAGGAGCAAAGTTAAGGGTTTAATATCAACAAAACCGCTATTTTTTAGACTTTTTAAGCCTTCAATTTTTATGCTTTCCATTACGCCACGTTATTCATAGATAGGTTTTACATATAGTATTGCTGTAACAGCATACGGATCAAGAACTAACGTGTAATAATTAGACCTGTGTTAGTAATATGCTCTACAAACATGATTATTTATAAAGAATTTAGCAAGGGAGTCTGGTTTTTATGACTGCTTGGGCGTTATTTTTTAAACGTAACTAACGATAAAATTATGTCAATGCAGTCGATTAATCTGCTGGTAATGCGCCATTCCTGTGCAGAGGCTTCTGTGAGCGTGATTTTGGTTTTGATAAAATAGAAAAAAGAGAACAAAGGGGTCGTAGCTAATTAACGTTTAGAGCGATCGCTGTGATTACCGAGGGAGACTGACGGATTAATTACCGTGGGACTTTGTCGTTTTACACTATCGATATTAGTCCATTAATATCACTTTCACTAAGGTGTTTTTTCTAATGCCTCTGCACGCTCGATCCGTAACACCTTAGTATTCAGTTTTTCTCTTACCCAGATGTTTCTGATTGTAGAGTGACTGATTGATATATTGTACCTTTTCATCATTTCACCGCTGATATGGATTTGGGTCAGGTGGGGTTTTTCTAACGTTAAGGTGATGATTTTATCCTCAGTATCTTGGTCTATACGATTGGTATGACGAGGGATGCCATACATCCTTTTGAGCGCCAGAGGTCCCTGAGTTTCAAGCAGCCGTCGATTATTGTAGATACTTTCCCTAGAGCAACCACTGATCCGAGCCGCTTCAGATAAGTTACCTAGCGCTTCTGCAAGTTTGATGGCATCGAGTTTTCTCTGCACTTCCTCTCCATATTCCGTGAGCTTGCTCGGCTCCTTGATTTCAGAGATGGCGAGCTTACGATCGGCAAAATAAGCGGCGAAGTCGCCATCTAACTGCTTTCGTATTTCAACTTTCTGGTTCACGATTGAATGCCTTAAGGGGGAGTCTATCGTGTACATGGTGTTGCTGAAACTGAAGGTATGATCGCGCCGGATTTTTCTATATTCCTTTTGGATGCAGATCGCATCAAGGTCGATATACTTAGGAACGGGTTTGAATTCTGAGCGGATATTCTTTGCGTTGACGGTAAGTTTCGGCAACCAGTAATCTGGAATGAAAACGTTTTGAAGGTAATCATTGGCACTGTCCATATCCGCTATTTCTGCCAGACGAAGCTCAGGAACCAAGCGGTCTTGGAAGGTATCGAACGCTCGTTCAACCCGCCCTTTACCTTGAGGAGAGTTAGCAAAAATAATCTCTATCCCAAGCTCCTTACAGGCCCTTTGCATTTGTGAGAAGTTACAACGCTTCGGTCCACCAAAGATGCCCGCTCTATCGACGTAAAGCGTCTTAAACAGCCCTCGCTTCTTGATATAGGCTTTCATGACCTTCATACAACCAACGGTGGTCTCGGACGGGAAGAACTCGGCATGAATATCGCTGGTCGCATCGTCGATAATGGTGATTAAGCAAGACTTATTATCACCGAACCACAGGTGTGGACTGCCATCCATTTGCAGCATTAATCCCGCAGACTCCATCCGCTCACGCCTTCTTCTCACTTTTGAACGGCGATGCTTCGCTCGTTTCACATGGTGAATATCATGAGCCCAAGAGCGAAGAGTCTCACGCTTAACTTGAATACTTTCCACCACCTCTAACATGTCAGCCAAATGCTGTAGGTTGAAGTCGTAGTATTTTTCTTTAATGAGTGACTGAACTTGTCTTTTCAATGTGCCAGGGATCTTGTTGGCAGGGGCTCTCCCCGTATTGCCATGGACAACAAAACGAATGCCATCTTTTTTGTATCGACTGAGATAGCGTTCAATGGTTCGACGGGACTTATTGAGCAGTTTTGAGGCGTTAAGAATGCTGATTTTGCCTTGAGCAACCTTAGCAATCACATCAACAGTAAGTTGGGATTGAGAATCCATAATGATCATCCTTAGTAACCTCTGAAAAGCTCACAGTGGCAATCAGAGAACTACTAAAAGTTAGATCCGTCAATTTCCCTTGGTAATTATTAAAAACGACAAAGTCGCTTGGTAGTTAAGGTACGACAAAGTCCCTTGGTGATCACACGTTTAGAGCGATCGCTCTAAGACGTACCTGGACAAAAGCATGCTAGATTATTTGCTCTAATGCGGGTGACTCAGATGAGAAAAAGTATCTTGGTTTTATTCGAAATCCCTAATTAGTTCCGACCCCTTTATCCGGCTCCAACCCCTTTATGCCAAGTTAATTGATTTGCTATGTGTTTTCTAACTCTATAACGACCCATGGGAACGGTTCTTCATATTGCATAGCAAGCAATTCATCCATAATTTGGCTGTATTGGAGTGTTTGCCATTGCTGTTCCGCGTCATGTTCTTCTATTAATCTTTGTGCCCAAGAATCATCGGGAACAATTATTTGCGTATTTCCCGGGTGAAAATGATAACCATCTGTTTTTACCCTCCATTCACGCTCCCATGTGAAATCTACTGCTGGAGGTTCGTAACACATATGCCTCCAGCTATTGCCAAAAGATAAGTGATGAAACTCGGCTTCTGACTGATAAATTACAGGGCGTCCACCTTGACCATAAATGTGTTCTTTCGTAGTAATAATGCCGAACGGTGAATATGGAGAATAGAAGAAAGGATTTAACAAGCCGCTTTTCAGGCTTGAAATAGGTGCCTCTGAGAAACATACACAATTCGAGCCATCCCTAATCTTTGCATTGGAGCCATAAACAACAGATTGGTCAATAATACTTCTTAAATTTTGATATGCGGCTTCGATATCTTCACCTTTCGTGAAGTGAATTAGAAAATCTGACATGTCTTCTCTCATCGATATTCCTTTTCACACATAGCGCCCTGTTAACAGGCAATAATATAGTTGGCTAGAATAAGCGACGAAGGAGCAAAAGCTAACTGCATTTGTTCCTTATTAAACAGATTGTAATATACAGAATAGCAGCTATAATTCGATATTTTATTATTTGTGTGCCTCATATTCATTTAAATGCTTTTCCAAGTTACTTATCTGAAAAGATTCCGAAGTTTCTACTTGGCATACGACCGTTTGTTCGTGCCCGAGAAACACTGGGTGGTCATATGGAATTGGATTCATAACGACAGCTAGCTTAGGATCACTTATGTATAAGTGAGCGATTAAACCATCCATGTAAAATCTATAAATTTCTTTTTCATCCGGGCCAATTTTCTGTTTTAAAGGAATAAAGTTGTGAGCGGGCCCTTTACTTGATAATTGAACAAGAGCCACAGGAAAGAAACTTAAATCATCTTCCTCTTCACCGACAATAATTTTTCTTAATCTCTCCAGCTTACTAGGCTGCAATTCAATATCGTAGAATTCAGGTAAGGATGAAACTGCTGCTCTCCATAACAGGCTCAGAAAGTACTTTCTAATTTTAGCTGGGTTACGGAACTCAACTACGGTTAATTCATGTATAGAAGGGCTAGCCCTTTTTCTAAGTTTTGGGCTTGACCAGAGTAATCCTAAAGATCTCAATTCTTCTATTGCATGATCATCAAGATCTGATAAGTAATCCTCACCTTCTCGTATGACAATAGTTTTGTCGTACCAGCTATCAGCTCTTTTTATATAGCGTTTTTTACTGGAGCGAGAATCAGGTTGGACAAATTTATTCCCCGGCTTTGAAGGTCTAGTCAGAGCTTTAGGAATAATATGTGACTTTACGTACTTTCCACTCTTATTCGTGAGTTTACAAATTCCCATCAATGCTCCCTCATAGGTATATAGACATAATGACTCCCCACGAGGTGCTAGCCTCCAAGTTCGTGGGTTAGTTCAAAATAATTAAATTGTGCACCAGAGCCATACTGTATTTGTGACCATACAATATTACAAAGGAGGCTAGCATGAGGAAATATAGCATAATTTTCATATATTTAGACACTCATAAAGAATTTATTGAAGTGGCCTATGCCAAAATAGTCCAGTACACTTAGGACGAGTTCCCAGTACTAAGGTTCAACTGCGTAAACTTGCCAGAAAGTTCGAGTCTAAATATCCTCAGGCAACACTACATTTTGTCTATGAAGCGGGAACTTGCGGCTACTGGGTGTATCGATTTTTAACGAGCTTAGGCCACTGCTGTTATGTCGTAGCACCATCACTTATTCCCAAGAAACCTGGCGAGCGGGTAAAAACGGATAAGCGAGACGCACTGAAACTGGCACAGCTCTTAAAGAATGGCGATATCAGCCCTATTTATGTACCTGAGCCTGAAGATGAAGCTGTACGAGACCGCAATGAAAGATCTTAAAGATGCAAAGAACCAGCTTAAAGCGATGCTTCTTAGGAACAACAAAGGGGTCGGAGCGAATAAGGTAAAAACTGGGTGAGGTTTCACTTAGTGAAACTCTTCGAACGAGAGGCTGAAGTCATAGGGTCACGTCTTGATTCTTGCCTGATTCATTAATTCAGGTATGGCAAATTTTGATAAGCCATATCTGAAGGGTTACTGATCTAACTCGTTTTGGGGCAATGGTAAGTTAGAGCAAAAAAATCAGATAAGATTCTATTCTCCTCGGAAAGATTACTGGTACGTCTAAACTAGCAAAGAGCAAAGAATAAATTAGTTTTATTTATGTTATTCAAGCTATTAGTTTAATTTGTTAAACTAATGCCCCGTTTGGAATGTTTCTATCAACTGTGTTTGTCAGCCTGCTTTCAGTTAAAATATCAACTACTTAAGAGCTAAAAATTAAGGGGAATTACAAAAGTGCATCATAAAGTGCATCACAATGATTATTGTTTGTTAATATCTATTATAAATCAGCGTGTTAATTAGGTAGGAGTATAATCGTGCCAGAAGATGGTGTGGTTTGAACTGTGAGGCATAGGTGATTATTTTTAGGAAATGGTTGTCAATAATCATAGCATTCTATTATATCCCTTGTCGTTAGCCTGATTGAGTACGCTGGGCCGTTAGTGGTATAAATCAGTAAGTATTGTGACATTACAAATAATAAGCCAGCCAGTGAGCCTAGATAAAGCGGTAGAAGATTGGAGGTGCAAGTCCTCTGTTTAGACCTGCATGGCGTATGTGAACCACTCTTCATGAATAGATATTCCCATTCGTGCCAAGGTGGCAGATACAGCAGGATCCTCAGAGTTCAATTGCTGTTTAAAGGCCCTGTAGAAACGCTCCAGGAGTTAGATGCTTACTGTCAGCATCTAGAGCGTAAACGTAGGCAAGGGGGCTGCGAATTGCCATAAATGGATAGATAGTGCCTAGCAGAGAACCATTTTCCCAATAGAGTACAGATCTCAAGATAAAACAGTTAACCGAACTTACGTTCGGAATTTTTGATGGTTTAATTTTAGAGATAAGTCGACATTTTAGATTTTAATAATCAAGTTACTCTCATTTATGCTTATTTAGCAGGAAAAATGTTGAGTCCTGAAATATGTGGTGCTCTTCTACTTTGAACAAGGGCGGGGGAATTAGCGGGTTGGAGTCACTGAAAACTAAATCGGAATCTAACTTCCCATACTGGAATGATTGATTGGTGACGAGTAACTCCCCTAAAGCTCAGTTGACGAAAATTAAATCTAGGTAGTTAGACGGTAAGAAATTAAGGCAAAAAAAAACCGCTAAGATAGGGTAGCAACTTAGCGGTCAAAAGATAGCAATGTTTGATAATGAGTAACGCAAAAAAGCAAGTGGAATGCCTTTCCTTCGCCACTAGAATGAGGGATAGAGTAATACTGAGCAACTCTCCCTATGGTCAGTTGACATAAAGATGAAATCATCAACCATAAGCGTGGTAAATTCAGCTTCAAGTGTACAGTTATTTCTTTGATATAAATCATAATAATTTAAATTAAATGCAAATTTTTTAGATGCTGGTTCAGGGCTGTTAAAGCTGTAATGTGGTCCTTTGAAACTCCTGTTTTTCTGAAGAAACAAGTAAAAAATCACTCTTGATAATTAGCCTATTCCAGCACTGTGACACTTGAACCTATAATGGAGCTCTATACCTTGAAATGATAAAGTTCAGTCTAGCTTTTAATTTAATTATTAAGTGTTTTTTTGAATAAGCTTCCCATCATTGGTATGCTCAATTGAGTTGTATTTAATTAAGTCATGCTGCTTTTAAAGTGATGAAGGTTAATTAGCATTTGGTAAAGCTAGAGTTTTTTTAAATGATAATTTAATGTGTCGCCACTAACGGAGTAGTAACGACTAAGTTATGACGTTAAAGTGGTCTTATTGAAATCATTAGCTCGGTATTAAAGAACTCACCGTCACTTTCTACCCAGTTTCCATTAATGCTATCTATAAATAAATTAAATTTATCGCCGCTAGAAGTTCTTATGTCGTAGTATTGACCTTCGCTCATTGGTAGATATTTGTTTTTTCTCATAAGCAGTTCACTTTGGATTACTTCATTGTTTTCAAATTGTTTAGTGGTTTCTACTGGGTTTGCTACCGCTATGCCGACGAGCGGAAATAATATACTTGCATATAGAAATATTAATAAAGTTTTACTGATTTTCATTTTTCTTCCTTTTCAACTTTATGACCATGATGAATAATTAACCTTCGCGGTTAGGATGAATAATGAGTCGATAATGAACAACTCACCTAAAAGGCAGTTGACGAAGATAGATGATATCTGGTTAACCTATCTATTTAAGAGGTAACAAGTATCCCTCATGCCCTGCTATTATACCCCTTGTCGTTAGCCTAATTAATAACCCTGAACCATTGATGCTATTTAGTATTCTGCTGTTTAAATAGGCATTGAAATACTTCTTGCCATCCTTAGATGTTGCTCACCTAACACATTGATGTTATTAGAGTGTTGTTGCAAGCTGTCCCTACGGTCAGCAGCGATACTACTGCCTTTTATGTTTTAATTCTGTTCTGCACTGTTGCCGTTGAATTAATGGTGGCGTGTGTCCTTGAAAATAAGTTTTTTATATAATTGGTGATAAAATGATTAACAGCAAAATAGCTAAGGTGATAGCTTCTGTCCTTATTCTCTCCTCAGCTTATGCTTATGCAGAACAGACAGAAAATTTAAAGTTTGATGAAGATGCAGCCATGGCTGAAACAGCTGAAATGGCTCAGGATGATCCGGTAAATTATTCTGGTGACGGTGGATATGCACAAGTAAAGGTATTCAATTCAACAGATCAAAATATAGAGGGAGTAGCTAAGTACAAATGGTGCGGTCAATCGACTTTCAAACTTTCTGCCAATCAAGCTTTTAGAGATGTAGGGCGTAATTTATGCCTAATTAGCTCAATCGAAATAACATTCCCTGACAATCCTGATGCAACAGTTTTTAATTATCATAGTTCGGGAACGAGCTTTGCTGAATTTGTACTGTTTAAAAAAGGGGAGTTAGGACAGCATTATACAGTAACAAGAAACACCAGTACCGATGACCCTTACAATATGCCAAATAATGAGTACGTAGGGCGAAATTAAGTACTCATATAATTAATCACTCACTTTGATAGTATATCCAAAAGCCTCATGTTGGGGCTGAGTTATTGAGTTATTGAGTTATTGAGTTATTGAGTTATTGAGTTATGATCGGTAATGAACGGCTTGCCTAGAAATATGTGAGCCGTTTTGCTTTGTCGTAAAGTGTATTATTTATGAAGCGGTAGGCACTGTACTATTAGTGAACGTCTTAAAAGCTTGTCATTGTGGAGGCCATAAAATTACAATAAGCTCAGATCACAGAGTCACCCATCTATTTTTGATAGTGTCGGGCCGATGCTAATAATTAAATTGTCATATTCGTTTATCCTGTTTGTTTTTAGTCTCTTACCCCTCTGGTGCTGTAAAAGGAAGCAAGGTACACTGCCTCCTTAACCTGAGGTGAATTTGTCATGTTTGAACCCTTGCTAACCCAGCCTGAAATCCTTACTTTTGATCATGGCTCGACTCTCAATATATATCTTAATGAAACTGTCAGTGATTTTGGTTTGCTACAGGCCATGAGTGGTCATGTCGGTGAGTTTATTTTAGTCGAAGTCGGTCCGACATCATTATCTGTGTTATTTAGGTTGCATCCATTTTTATCGCTTAAGTGCGGATCACAGCTGACGCAAACAAAACCTGACACCAGTATCCTCTCAAGAGGGGTAGGGCAAGGTTGGCGGTTATTTTCTGGATTAGGCGTTTCTCCCACCTTATGTGGACAACAGCTGAGGTCTGGACTGGCGATTAATATAGACTTCAAAGCCAATGAAAATGTCGAATTTAGTATAGCCGATTCTACTAAGTGGCAATTAGTGGCGCTCGAAGAAGACTTGCGCCTGTTTCATGGGCCCAGAGAGTTAGTGCAGGCGAGGGCTTTGGTGTCGAGAGAGGTGCTTCATGGTTTCACTACCGAGCAAATTTTACTCGAGCTTTCTGAGCTGGAAAATGTCAGAAGCGATCTTTCCAGGTTTGGCTGTAGCGAACTCGTGCTAAGACACCCGGATGTCAGTGTGGAAGTATTGAAGCTTGATGCGCAGCTGTCCCGCAAGAAGCAGTGGCTATCACGGAGTTTCAATCAATCTGTGGAACGGCCAAATTGGCAAGCGGCTTCGCATCATAAATTAACTAATGATGTTCAGGCTCGAAAATTAGAGTATTATCGCCTGCTTTCGACCCCTGCCGTCAATGACATGATACAAGAACTCATTTTGGATGAAGAATAACCCTAGGACCATTGGATTAAAAATGAAATACGTTTGCCCCATCTGTAAAACCCCTTTGATGCTTCAACAGAAGACCTGGTCCTGCTCCAATAATCATAGATTTGATTGTGCTAAGGAGGGTTACGTCAACCTGTTGCCGGTACAGAACAAACATTCTAAAGATCCTGGCGACAATAAAGAGATGATGTTCGCTAGGAGAGAGTTTCTTAATCAAGGTCATTACCAACTGCTCAGTGACAGAGTGAATGCACTCGCCAAGCACCGTTGTCCGGGCGCCAAGCTGGGTTTGGATGTCGGCTGTGGGGAAGGCTATTATAGTCACCGTTTGTTTGATAGCTTGCCTGAGCTGGACCTGCAAGGGCTAGATATCTCTAAGTCAGCATTAAAATATGCGTCTAAGCGATACAAAGACATGAGTTTTTGCGTTGCCAGTGCATTTGAAATGCCATTTGAAAATGAACAGTTCGATTTCATGTTACGAATATACGCTCCTTCATTAGACGAGGAGCTGAGACGAGTCATTAAACTGGGCGGCACGCTCATTACGGTATCTGCTGGCAAGCATCATCACTTTGCCCTGAAAGAACTCATTTACGAGGCACCTAAACACCATATTAGTGAGAGTAGCTATATAGAGGGCTTCGAATTAGTGCATAGAGAAAATCTAGAGGCTGAGCTGGTGTTGAGCAATGAAGTGGATATCACTCATTTCCTTAATATGACCCCTTATAGCTGGAAGTTAACTCAGCAGCAGAAAGCCGACATGATTAGCCAAGGCCTCAAGTGTGAACTCGATTTTAAAATCGAAGTATTTAAAGCAATTTAATTTTTAAATTACAATGATCGATTAAAAAGTGACCAAGCGTTTGTTTTTAGTGTTTTTCCCCCATTTATTGCTAGCGCTAATTTGGACAAGCGACAGAAAATAAAGCGAAATTAGACTGACTTATTGTGTTTGATTGTTGACATAGGCTGAGAATGATTTATAGTGAACGCAGCTTGAAGGTTGGGCTTATTTTTATGTATCAATGCGATCCGTTCGTCCTGTTAACATAAGTAATACCGGCATTTTCCAGCTTACTGCCGTTTTGGCTTTATTTTTTTATTTAGTTACAGGATTTATATCATGTCTCAAGTTACTGGCGTTGTTAAGTGGTTCAACTCTGACAAAGGTTTTGGATTTATCGAGCAAGAGTCTGGTCCAGACGTCTTCGTTCACTTCCGTGCGATTCAGTCAGACGGTTTCAAAACTCTTGACGAAGGTCAGAAAGTTCAATTCACTGTGACTCAAGGTCAGAAAGGTCCACAAGCTGAAAACGTAACTATCGTTTAGGTTTGGACTTTCGATTAGCTTTTAGCTAATCCAAAAGAATTTGTAAGAGCTGCGATTTATCGCGGCTCTTTTTTTGCCTGCAATTTAGAAAATAATAATTTAACTCAAAGTGTTAGGCTTTCTGGAACTCTCATTCAGCATAGTGTTAGCGAGTTGACTAAGGGCCACTTCTGGCACCCAAACTCATCTTCATTTATACCTTTGAACAAGCCTCTCCTATAAACCTCATTCCTCTAAAGTTGTGGGTAAAAGAAGGGCGCCTCATGGGCGCCCTTGCTATTGATTGATATGATGGTATTAAGTTAAGAGAAGAGTTTGTCTTCCAGAGTACGTCCCTTGAGTATCGCCTTGTACCTCCAGCCGAGACTGGCGAATAGGGTAAAAAGCTGCACCTCTATATCTTTTACCTCACTGGCTGCGTAATGAATTAAAAATTCATTCTCCTGTTTAAGGGTCACCGAATTTATGCCTGTTAGCGCTTCAACTCGTGCAATTAACGCCTGATTGTCGCACTCCTGCATCGAAATCGTCAGGTACTCATCGAGTAAGTTCTCCTGCATAGAAACAGATTGGCCTAACTTTCCTTGATCTAAGTAGAGCACCTGATCGCAGAGTTTCTCTAACTCATCTAAGTTATGTGAGCTAATGACGAAGGTGATATTAGCTGAAAGGGACTTGACCAGCTCACGGACCACCTTGGCATTGACTGGGTCCAGTCCTGCCGTGGGCTCATCTAATAGCACCATCTGAGGTGAACCTATTAAGGCTTGAGCTATGGATGCACGCTTACTCATTCCATGGCTTAATGCCGTTGGCTTTTGCTCGACAACATCACTCAATCCCACCAGTGACAGGACACGCAGGCCCTCGGCCTTAGCCTGGTTCTTAGTCAATCCCTGCAGGGTGCCAAACAGGGTGAATTGGGTGATAAGGTTTAGGTTTGGATCCAGGCTGGCGTCTTGTGGTAAGGAGGAGACTCTGCCGAGTAATTTTCTGCTGCCGGGCTTCTCACCCATTATGGTCACTTTGCCGTGACTGGGTAGCAGGTATCCGCAAAGTAAGCTAAACAGGGTGGTCTTGCCCGCACCGTTCGGGCCTACGAGGGCGATTGGTGCCCCGGGTTTCAGCTCGAGTGTGACCGAATCCAATGCGAGTTTACTGCCGTAGGATTTACTGAGATTTTCACATTTAATCAGACTCATAGTGAACTCCTGATCATGTAACTTCTGCCTATGAAAAGTAACACGCCTGCTTGAATGAGAGGTATCGGGGCATAAATCAGGCTAGCGATCCCTTGGGTATTGATCATCATGCTTAGCTGAGCACCGGGTAATATCCAACTTAATAGTTCCCCAACCGCGGGCAGCTGACTATTGACGATAGCAATCACAATCGCACTCACGGCCCAGAATAAGATGGCGTAGATAGTGGCTTGTCTCGCGGAGTTAGCGTACAAGGAGAGCAGGGCCATCAAGGCCGTGTATGGCAGCAAGATGATGAAGATATTAATAAACACCATCAGGCCTGAGCCTAATGCGGGCAGTAACAGGCTGGACTCCCGTGACAGTGCCAGCAGTATCGTGGCCGCTACAGTTAACATTAATAGTAAAGATTGAATGAGCATGTGGCCGATGAAGCGACCGAAAAATAAACTGTCTCGCCCCGTCCTTAAGATCAAGAAGCGAAAGCTGCCTCTGCTTTTATCTGAGGCAAATTGATCGGCGGAGACAAAAATGCTGAACATGGGAAAGAGATACAGGGCCGCGACCCAAAATATCGCCATCTCAGCCACTTGCCACTGGAAGAGTTTATCGACCGAAGACTCGCCAAATATCCCGGCGATCAACTGCCTGAAATCCGCGCTCAGGAGAATATCCGAGGCGCCGCGAATGGGATAGAGTAAGATCAACATCCACACGAGTGTGAAGGCGATGAGGGCGATCAAGCCCTTAGGATTAAACAGTAACTTCTTTAATTCAAACTTGGCCAGTATGAGCGTATTGCGCACTAAGCCGGTATTTAGGTTAGGTTCCAAAATCATCCCTTATTATAGTTATCGAACACTGATACAGGCGTCAGATTATGAGTTGAGAAAATCCTGCATGTATTGCTATCGAAGATATACAGACGTCAGGTTATCATTGTCATATATGTGCTTGTATCTCGTTTAGTAACATGCTGTTTCATGTGGCAGCGCTATCAGTTGAGAAAATCCTGCAGTGCTTCTTTTAACTGAGCGACTTCCTGCTCGAGCGTGGTCACTCTTGCGACTAAATCGGCTTGAGCTAAGCTCTGGTCTTCAGTGGCAGATTCTGGGGCTGCGATTGAGCGAGCGCTTGTTGGCGTGAATGCCATATCAGATCCACTCGCTTGGGCCACCTCGTCTGAAAAAAGCCCGATAAAGCGTGAGTCTCGTCTCCCAGGCTCTCTGGCAAGTTGCTTGACTAAAGCCGGGTCGGTGAGGGTTAACGAGTGTAAGGTCTTATCGACTTCGCTGACATCGTTGAAAAGGTGTAAACGGCCACTTCGACTCTTCAACTCTCCCGGTGTCTGGGGCCCCCGTAACAGTAATAAGCAGATGATGGCGAATTGAGCCGAATTAAACTGTAGATCGCTAAACTCGGTGTTACAGAATCTATGCTTATACTTAACCACTCGCGAACCGAAGCCAGTTTGATCTGTCACTAGCCTGCGTTTCATCAGCGCATCGATACTGGCTTGAGTTTCGGCTTCCGTCATGGCAAGAACCGGATCTCGACTCGACTTTTGGTTACAGGCCATAGTGAGTGAATTGAGCGATAAGGGATATTGATCTGGGGTGGTGACTTCTTTCTCAAGTAGACAAGCGATCACTCTTGCTTCATGGAGCGTTAGATTCATTTCAGTAAACTCATAAAAAAGCATGACTTTGTTATAACAGAGTCATGCTTTTAATCAAAGAGCCAAGCAATAAGTTACTGGTTTTATGCACGATAACTAGACAATTATCGATGCTTAGGCCAGATGTAGCTAGTCTTCTACTATTCTAATGCCATCGGGCGCTATGGTGATCTGCTTATTCTTATACAGTCCACCTATGCTTTTCTTGAAGGCTTTCTTACTCATCGACATTTTGGCATAGATGGTTTCTGCATCAGTCTTATCATTGAGAGGCAGGAAGCCGCCAGCTTGGTTAAGTTTAAACATGATGGTAGTCGAATGTTTATCCAATTCGGATTTTACACCTTGTTGCAGGATAAGGTCTATTTTGTCATCGCTGCGTACTTGCTTGATGAAGCCCTTCAACCTTTGACCAAAACTCAGGGTACGAAACACCTCATTTTTGAAGATAACGCCCCAATGGCTGTGGTTGATGATAGCTTTATAACCAAGATCTGTGGTGCCACCTATGATCAGGTTAACCGCTTCATCTTTATCATATGGAGGCGGCGTTCTGTCGAGGAACTTATCGACTTTAGCCGAGGCGACAATGCGCTCATCGACGTTGCTGGTGTAGATATAGACTAAATAGGAGCGACCCACTTCAATCTCTCTGTGTTGTTCAGCGAAAGGAAGTAGCAGATCTTTATCTAGCCCCCAGTCGAGGAAGGCACCGTATTGACCGGTAGCAACAGCTTCTAAATAGGCAAACTGACCTACTTCAGCCAGTGGCTTCTTGGTGGTCGCAATGATGGCATCTTCTGAGTCCAGATAGAGAAAAACATCGACTTCATCACCGACATTACACTCTTTGGGGACCACCTTGCTAGGCAATAGTACTTGGCCTAGGTCGTGTGCATTGAGATAAACGCCAAAGTCGACTCGTTTTACGACTTCGAGGGTGCAAGATTTTCCTATTTGTATCATGTGACTCTCTGTTGCTTGGGGACTGCTTCGATGCTGGATTATAGTGGAAAAAGGATGAACAATCTTTAAGTGATTTTAATCTCTGGGGCTGATTTGTTTAAAAAGTCGACGTCGAGTGCGAATTCACCCCCAATCATGTTAATCTTGACGGGTTTTTTGACCTTAGATTTTTATATCTTATGCTTGCAATAGCATCGTCTGGGGTGTTTAATTACGCCCCATTTTTATGGTCTGGGTATCAGGTTTCATATTGAAGCCAGAGCCAGATTGTTCTATGGTTTGTGCTGGCACAGGCGTCGATATCGCCTTTGTTTTTGATTTCTTTTTTAGGTTTAACAATTATGAGTGATTGGTCTATTAATGATGCCCGCAACGGGTATAACGTTAATTATTGGAGTCAGGGACTCTATGGGATAAGCGACGCCGGAGAGGTCACCGTTTCTCCCGATCAAGCTAACCCGGAATTTACTATTGGCTTAAATGAGCTTGCCCAGGATATGGTCAAGTCTGGCGTGGCCCTTCCCGTATTGGTTCGTTTTCCGCAGATTTTGCATCATAGGGTCCACAGTCTCTGTCATGCGTTTAATCTGGCTATTCAGAAATACCAATATGAGTCAGACTACTTGCTGGTTTATCCGATTAAAGTGAACCAGCAACAAACGGTAGTAGAAGAGATCCTCGCCAGCCAGAAATCGAAAGAGGTGCCGCAACTCGGTCTGGAAGCCGGCAGTAAGCCTGAACTGATGGCGGTGCTGGCCATGGCTCAGAAAGCCAGTTCTGTGATTATCTGCAATGGTTATAAAGACATTGAATATATCCGCCTCGCGCTTATCGGCGAGAAATTAGGCCATAAGGTTTATATCGTACTCGAGAAGCTGTCGGAGCTAAAAAGCATACTCGAGGAAGCTAAAAAGCTAGGCGTGACTCCCAGACTGGGTTTACGTGTACGTCTGGCGTTTCAGGGCAAAGGTAAGTGGCAAGCCAGTGGCGGAGAGAAGTCAAAATTTGGTCTCTCAGCGGCCCAAGTTCTGACTGTGATTGAATCTCTCAAAGATGAACAAATGTTAGACTCCTTGCAGTTACTGCATTTTCACCTGGGATCGCAAATTGCTAACATCAGAGACATAAGGCAAGGGGTGAGCGAAGCCGGACGTTTCTATTGTGAGCTACAAAAGCTTGGCACCAATGTTAAATGTTTCGATGTCGGTGGTGGCTTAGCGGTCGATTACGATGGGACTCGTAGTCAAAGCAGCAATTCGATGAATTATGGTTTGACGGAATACGCCAACAATATTGTTAGCGTGTTGACCGATATCTGCAAAGAATATCAGCAACCTATGCCACAAATTATTTCAGAGTCTGGTCGATACCTCACGGCTCATCATGCGGTGCTTATCTCAGATGTGATCGGTACCGAAGCCTACAAGGCCGAAGTCATTGAAGCGCCCGACGAAGCCGCGCCTCAGCTGCTGCATAATATGTGGCAATCTTGGGTGGAGGTGAGTGGCCGTGCAGATCAACGGGCCTTAATAGAGATTTATCATGATTGCCAGAGTGATTTGGCCGAGGCTCACTCATTGTTTGCCTTAGGTCAGCTGTCTCTTATGCAGCGGGCCTGGGCGGAGCAAGTTAACTTAAGGGTGTGTCATGAACTTCAAGGCGTCATGAGCACTAAGTATCGTTTTCATCGGCCAATCATAGATGAGCTTAATGAAAAGTTAGCCGATAAGTTTTTTGTGAACTTTTCTCTGTTCCAGTCGCTACCCGATGCATGGGGCATAGATCAAGTCTTTCCGGTATTGCCGTTATCGGGCTTGGATAAAAAGCCAGAGCGACGCGCGGTGATGTTGGATATTACCTGTGACTCCGATGGCTCTATCGATCAGTATGTCGATGGCCAAGGCATAGAAACCACCTTGCCAGTTCCGGCCTGGAGTGCCGAGAGCCCCTATCTGATTGGCTTCTTCTTAGTGGGAGCCTATCAGGAGATCTTAGGGGATATGCATAATCTCTTCGGTGATACTAACTCAGCCGTGGTCCGGGTCGATGAGAATGGCCTGACTAATATCGAGTCTGTTTTAGCGGGCGATACGGTCGCGGATGTACTCAGGTATGTAAATTTAGATGCCGTGTCATTTATGCGTACCTATGAAGAGCTGGTTAACATGCATATAGAAGAATCTGAGCGAGCTAATATCCTGGAAGAGTTGCAGTTAGGCTTGAAAGGCTATACCTATCTGGAAGACTTTACTTAACTTGAAGGCCTCAACGAGCACTGATTTTGACAGTGATACTTGAGGCCAAGGTAACCCTATATGGTATTTGAAGGTTCTGAAAAGATCATCGAGCTGGGTGTGCAGCCTGGCTCGCCTTCATTAAGACGTCTTCCCTATGCCTTTTGGCAGACTCTGGTGACGAGTGCGGGCGCCGAAATCATCTCTTGTGTGAAAAATGACGCGTGCGATGCCTATATCCTCAGTGAATCCAGCCTGTTTGTGTGGGATGGACGGATCAGAATGCTGACTTGCGGCGCGACTCAGTTATCCAATGCACTGGTGCTGTTTATCGAAAGGCTAGGGGCCGAGTCGATCGCTTACGCGACGTATCAGAGAAAAAATGAGTATCTGCTGCAACCACAAATTCGCAGCTTCGATCAAGACCTTGCTTATATCACTCAGACCATACCTGGTAAGGGATACAGAATAGGCCATCTGGACAGTCATCATCATTATCTTTTTACCGCCAATGGCGAAGCGCATTCGGGTAAGTCACTGGCTACTGCTAAGCCTTTAGCCACCATTGAGCTATTGATGTATCACTTAAAAGGCCCTTTGGCTGAGTACTTTCGTTCCCCCCAACAGACTACTGAGGGGATCCGTGATGCCTTGCAGCTGAGTTCCATGTTTATTGATTTCGAATTTGATGACCACCTCTTTAGCCCATGTGGCTATTCTCTCAATGGCATTAAAGGAGATAGATATTTCACCCTGCACATTACCCCACAGGAACAGAGCTCCTATTGCAGTTTTGAGACTAATTTGACTGAAAAGGATCTACCGGCTGAAGTACTCGAGCACTTTTTAGTAAAATTACAGCCCGAGCGCTGGGACTTGATCTGTGTCGACCGGCCCTTGCTCGTCGCTAAACCGCGAGATAATACCAGCATCAACACCTGTTTAATTACTACTGATGGCGGCTATGATGTTAATTTTAAGCATGTTGATCAACAAGATGAATTGCTTTTTACCCAAGTTATATAAATATTTAGACCTGTTGGAGAGTGTATGACCACCATGATAGATAAACCTGATTACTCATTGTATTCCAATGCCTTTGGTTATCTAAGACAACCCCTGAATTTTAATCCCATTGCATCGGATGCCGATGTGGTGATCTTAGGCTTGCCGTTCGATATGGCAACCACAGGTCGCTCCGGTGGTCGTATGGGACCGGGTGCTATCAGGCAGGCATCGATTCATTTAGCCTGGGAAGAGACACGTTGGCCTTGGGATTTCAAACTCAAAGATCATCTTAATATCGTCGATGCCGGTGATCTTGTGTATGACTGTGGCGATTCGGCAGATTTCACCCGAAGAGTCGAAGACTTTGCAACGGCAATTCTCGATGCCGATAAGGGCTTGTTGAGTTTTGGCGGGGATCACTTTGTCACTCTGCCTCTGCTCAGAGCACATTTTAAAAAGCACGGTAAGATGGCACTACTGCATTTCGATGCACATACTGACACTTACAGCCAAGGCAGTAAGTACGATCATGGCACCATGTTTCACCATGCACCGAAAGAGGGGCTCATCTCAACCGAGCATTCGATTCAGGTCGGGATCAGAACCGAATATGATCGCGAATCACATGAGTTTCAGGTGATCGATGCCGCGACTGCTAATGATATGCAAGCCGATGATATCGTGGACCAGATAAAGGCGCGAGTTGGTGACATGCCCTTGTATGTGACATTCGATATCGATTGTTTAGATCCTGCATTCGCGCCAGGTACAGGCACTCCCGTGTGTGGCGGGTTAACAAGTGATAAGGCCATGAAAATTTTACGTGGCCTGCGCGGCATGAACCTGGTTGGCATGGATGTAGTCGAAGTGGCCCCAGCTTATGACTCGGCCGAGATCACGGCTCTGGCGGGAGCAACTCTGGGACTCGAGATGTTGCATTTGTGGGCGGATAAAAAAAGAAATACCCAGAAAAAATAGTGATTAATGACTTGTGTAGGGAAAGCAAAAATGTCGAAACTGAGTGATATCAGGCGTGAATATACCTTGGGCGGACTCAATGAAGAGGATCTTCCAAGCGATCCTATGGTCTTGTTCTCTAAATGGATGGAGCAGGCAAGGGACAGTGAATTGCTAAGCGACCCTACCGCCATGGTGGTTGCCACTGTCGATGCTGATGGACAGCCATTTCAAAGAATCGTGCTGCTTAAACGTTTCGACACCGGTGGCTTCGTATTTTTTACTAATTTAGCCAGCAGGAAATCACAGCATATCGCCGTTAACTCGAAAGTCAGCATCTTGTTCCCCTGGCATTCACTAGAGCGACAGGTCGCCATAACGGGCGAGGCGGAGGCGTTGTCGACAGCTGAGGTAATGAAATACTTTATCACTCGTCCCAAAGAGAGTCAGATCGCTGCCTGGGTCTCTAAGCAATCCAGTAAGATCTCAGCAAGGCAGGCGTTAGAAAGCAAGTACGCCGAGATGAAAGCCAAATTTAGCAAAGGTGAGGTGCCCTTACCTAAGTTTTGGGGAGGCTATATCGTTAAGCCTAGCAGCATTGAGTTTTGGCAGGGGGGGAGAAACGTCTTCATGACCGCTTCCTCTATACCAAAGAAGCGACCCGTTGGGACATCAGCAGGCTAGCGCCATAAAGACTCACACATATATGTTTAAGTAAAAAAATGGGAGTGGCGATGCCACTCTCATTTTTTTACTTTCTTTATCAGCATTTACTTATGTAAATTCATTTATATACTGTTACTAACCAATCATATTTTGATTATGACAATTAGTAGAGGGAGCAGGCATGAATAAGTTATTGATAGGGATCTTGTTATGTACCATAGGCGGGGCGGCATCGGCGACGCCTTGGATCGTCGACAGTAAAAATTCCAATGTGAATTTTATTTCGATAAAGAAAGTCAACGTGGCTGAGGTCCATCATTTTAACTCTTTCTCAGGTCAGTTGGATGACAGTGGTAAATTTGCGTTGACTATAGACTTGGCGAGTGTGTGGACCAATATTGAGATCCGTGATATTCGGATGAAAGAGCTGCTTTTTGAAGTGGGTGTGTATCCAAGGTTAGTATTGAGTTCAAATATCGACTTGTCTAAGCTTGCCGATATTCCTGTAGGCGGTACCAGTGTCATGGATATGTCTGCCGAATTATCAATGCACGGCAAGAAACAAATAATGCCTATTACGGTCACTATTGCAAAATTGTCAGATAATCAGCTCTTGGTTGTGAGTACAAAACCTGTGATAGTCAACGCGGCTAACTTTGATCTGACGCCAGGTATTGAGAAATTAAGAGAAGTTGCGGGCTTAACCTCAATAAGTCAGGCTGTACCCGTCTCATTTGTATTGAACTTAACCCGTTAAAGGCCTGATGTAACAAATTAGCTAACCTATGATGAAAACGGTTTAAAACTTCTATAGACTGGACAGTGAGCATGGCATCTACCATGCTCTAACTGAATAGGTGAATAGGGTTTAAGATGGTTACAGATAAAGATGGATATATGCATCTCATTCAGTACCTCACAGAGCATTTAGGTCTGTTTGAGGGGCAAGAGGTGGTTTCCGTGGTGGGAGATACCGTGATGGAACTATTCGAAGAGCAGTTATCGGCGCAAATCATCATGGTGTGTGGTCAAAATCCTTCTCTGAGTTTTGCTCAAAGAAATACGGTGATCCGTGAAATTGATGCGATAGTCTACGATCTCGAAGAGATCTTAGCCAATGTAGCCAAAAGAAATGCAACTCCTGAGCAGACGCTGTTTATCACCGAATTCTCTGGCTTGATCAAAAACCTGTTCGATCAAGAAATCTCTAAATTGGTGGAAGCACCGCAGTAACTATAGAGTCGCCGTAAATATTTGTCGCGCTAGCTATTCGTCGTACAAAATACTCTTTGTATCAAAATGATTGGTACGTTTATTTTTAGCTCGATTTTATATTTAGTTACAGTCTTTTACATCTCCATTCTTGTGGTCAATTCATTAGGCGCCTAATGTTATACCGATGGGTATAATACCTTCTAAACATTAGGACTCTCATTTGAACGGTTTCACTGGCTCTAGTCACAATCAGCATTTAGCTGTGTATCTGGCACTCTTGTTATTTTGGTGGGCGATTCACACTTTTAGTGCTAATGCGTTCGAGCTTGGATGGGGTTTTTTCCCATTAGTTGTGTCGCTTCCATTTGTTCCGTTTATACTTGTTTGGTTAGGTGTTCAATTTTCCCGGCATTTTAGGTGCTTTAAAACTGGTGCAAACTTAGGCAAGCATCTGATTCATTGTTTGTGTATTTTTAGCCTATTTAGTTTGTTTATTTTTCATTTTATCTACTGATAGTTCGTTGTTAACAGCTTTGCAAGGAGAGCATAATGTTAGAAATCTTGGATGGGTTTAATCACGATACCGTGGCGATAAAGGCCTCTGGTGTTGTCACTGGCGATGACTATGACAAGCGTTTGCTGCCTGCGATTGAAGGCAGACTTAAAGACCATGCGTCGATCAAACTTTGGTATGAGTTTGACGAAGGCTTCAAGGGCATCACGGTGGAAACATTATGGGATGATGCTATGTTAGGTTTTTTTCATTTGACTGACTTTTCCAGAGTCGTCATTATTACTGACAGTGATTGGGTCACTGGCATGGCGAAAGCTATGGCTTATATGATCCCCTGTCCGGTTAAGGTGTTCGATAAAAGTAGTAGCCATTTGGCTGAACAATGGATTGCAGATAACGAAAGTTAATCTCTCGCTTTGGTTAATGGATAACCACTTGAAATCGGGTCGGCTCTTGGGTCGGCCTTTTTACTGTTTAATTTCTATCTTTGATCTTTTGGAGTTGGTAAACATAATGCTGAAAAAAATAGGTTTATGTATGTTGTTACTCTCTACACCTGTGTTAGCACAAGATAAAACCATCATAGGTCCGACGGCACAAATGTCTGTGGTCGAGACTAAGCTCGCCTTTGAGGCCAGAATCGACACAGGGGCGGTAAATACTTCATTGAATGCCTTCGATCTGCAAGTGGAAGGTGGCAGTGCGAAGAAAATGAAAGATAATGTGGGCAAGATGCTGCATTTTACCACAGAGAATGCTTCTGGAGAGCGTCAAAGACTGTCGGCTCCAATAGTAAGAACATCGACCGTGAGTAATTCTCAGGGACGTGAGACTCGCTATATGGTCTGGCTCCACGTGGGCTTCGATGGCAAGGAACGTAAAGTGCTGGTTAATTTACGCGATAGAAGCCACATGGATTACAAATTACTCATTGGCCGCAGCTGGCTAAAGGGAAAATACCTAGTCGATGTGTCTGATAAGAAAGTGATAGGGCCTGTAGCACCTATCCATATCATTGAGACGGGCTTAATGTTTAAGACTCGTATCGACACAGGCGCTGTGGAAAATTCACTTCATGCGGTAGATTTGAAAGTCGACAATGGGGTCGATAACATGAACGAAAATATCGGTAAGATGCTCAGCTTTACCACGGAGAATGAGAAGGGTGTTTCTCATCGTGTGAAGGCCATGATTGTCGAGACATCGCTGATCCGTAACGCCCAGGGCAGTGAGATCCGCTATATGGTGGAGCTCAATGTTGGAGAGCCTGGTCAGGAATATAAGGTGAAAGTGAACCTCAGAGACAGAAGCAAAATGAGTTATAAGTTACTCATAGGACGAAACTGGCTCCAGGGTCATTACCTGGTGGACGTAGAGCGTTAATCAGCTGAGTGTTTATAGACGAGAGAGGCGTTCCCTCTCTCGTCTTGTTTTTCTATTCGTGTTGTTTTCAAGTCGGGTCATCTAGTTCATTCAACTTTGTCTCTAGGCATTGTTCCTAGGCTCTTTTTCTAGGTATTGCCTTTAGTCACTGCCATCAGGAATGGTGAGTAAACACCTTATTTCTGTGTATTTGGACAGTTCAGAGCTAAGACTTAACTCTCCTCCAAATTCGATTTTCAGCCAGAGGGCTAACTCTGCCAGGGTGCCTGTACTCGTGTGTTCTTTAATCTGCTTATTTATCTCTTCCAGATATGAAGGTTCGACACCTACGCCATTATCCCTGATGCATATCACTAGCTGTTGGCCGTCTTTATGCACTGAGATCGCGATCTCATTCTGATCTGTGTCCATGGTGAAGCCATGGGATAAGGTGTTCTGTAACAGTTTATAAAACAGCAGTAACAGTGACCAGGGCGAGACTTGTAAGGCCAATTGCTCAGAACATTCCAGGCTAGCCTTCACCTTGTATACATCGAATTGTGGGGCTAACACGGCCAACAGATGTTCCACAAACTGTTTGATGTGCACCGACTTGATTTCTTCGCTCTGGGGCACAACCAGGTAGAGCAGGTGACGAAGCTTATCGGTTTGCTCTGTGACAAGGCGCATAAGCTCCAACAGCTCATCCCCCCGTTGTAACGGACTGTTCTGACGCAGCTTAGTGAAGATCAGTTCATGTTCCTTAAGTTGTTCTCGTAAGATGTCTGTGATCAGTTGAGGCATCAACTTATGGTTCTGAGCCCCGATATGTTGCAGTTGTAGCGATTGTTGCTGGTGTTTTTCTATGCTGATGCTCGACAGCTCAACCCGGCGTAGCGTCATCTTGAGCTGCTGCACCTGCATCTCCCGGTGAACTAAGTCTTGATTGAGTTGTTCAACCTGGCCGGTCAACTCCTGGTTAACTGCCTTTATATGACTGATATCGAACGCCATGGCGCCCAAAGCAAAAATATTTCCTTCATTATCCTGAATGGGATATTTAGTGATCAGGTAAGTGATTTCACCTTGATTGGTTGGTATGGGTTGCTCAAAACTTTGTGGGGTTTCTGTGCTGGCGATGATCTTGTCATGTCTGGCAATGATCTCGGCGATGTGGGCAGGAAAAAGATCCCTGTCTTTAGCCCCGATCACCTTGTCACGTTCAAGGCCTAACACTTCACAGAACCTATCATTCACTAAGGTATAAAAGCCTTCTGTGTTCTTGATGCAGATGAGGTTTTGTGATGAATTGAGCAGGTCATTGAGTTGATTTTTATGTTTGCTCAATTGAATTTGTGCGTGTTTTTGCATCGCGAGTTGCTGTTCCAGCGCTAGGTTACCGGCATCTAAACTGGCATAGGCTATTTCAAGTTGTTGATTTCTTTTTGTAAATGCCTTGGCTAGCTTGCCTATTTCATCTTTACGTTGATTGGCGGTTAGCTCTAATTTCGCTATGTTGCCCTCTTGCAGAGACTCGACCATCTTGGAGATGGGCTTGATAAATAATCTATGCTGGAATATAAACAGCACTACAAGGGCAATCAATTGAGTTAAGAGCAAAAAAATACCAATTTTTGCCGCAATTGCATGCTCTTTATTACCCACTTCACTCAAGGGCGTTACTAAGATTATTTTCCAGTAGGTTCTTGGCATGTGAAACACTGAAACCAATACAGGCTCCTTGAGCTGAGGGTCTTGGTCTAAGACGAAGCTAGTGGTTCGTTCAGAGTTTGGCGATATTCCCCTGGCATTGGCATTGATAAGCGCCGAGAGCCTGTCTCGTTTAGATGCATCCAGGGTATTTAACAGAGTATCGAGTTGGGTTTTATCATAGGTGCTGCTCGTCCCCGCTTGCTTTAGGAATTGCGCATCAATTTTCTCTACCTCAGTCAGAATCGAGGCGTATGCAGGATGATCTTGGGTGAATTTCTCGAACGGATAACTCAAGTAAGGGGATGGTTTACTTGAGTCTTGCTCTTCAGAATCATAGGGATGAGCCAAGAGGTTGTTGTTACTATCGAGTGCGAACAAGTAACCTTGGTGCAGCTCTAGTTTATTAAAAAAGGATTTTAGTGATGAAAGCGCCAGATCGACAGTAGATACCCCGATAAATTGATGTTCTAACCACATGGGGACCGAAGCGGTGATCATGGTTTCATCAGTATAAGGATCGATATAGGCATCGGACCAGTAAGTGGTGCCGACAGGATAAAAACGCGTCGGTTTGTACCAGATTTCTGAATGGTAACCCGATCCATTGGCATTATTATATCCGTAGACTAGCTCAAATTTATTTTGCTCATTACGGGCCCAGAAGTAACTGTTACGCAATTTAGATGAATCGAAAGCACCGGGCTCGGGCCATATTCCCCCCCCGCGATCAGGGATTTTTGCCCATCGGTATCGAGGAGGGCTGGGACTATCTGCTGTAGTTGAGATGGAGAATGTGCGTAAGTGACGCCTATAGAGGCCATAGAGGCGGCGAGGGCTTCAATTTTTGATGTGGTTTGCTGCAGTTGAGCGACTATGGCCAAGCCTAAATTCTGGCTTAAGGACAGTTGGGTCTCCTGATGGTGCTTCTTCTCTATGGATAGAATAAGCCAGATACTCGACGCGATGATCAGGCCTACGATACAAAACTGAATAATAGAAAACTTAAAGGGCAAGCTGTTCAGCCAATGTGTATTGAAAGAGCGCTGGTCATCGGGTCCATTATTTCCCATTTAGGCATACTTCCTTTTTACTCTCATCATCATTGATGATTGAATTCTACCATAAATTAAAAACCACCAAGTTTAAATCAGGTCGAGGGCTAGCTTGACTGATTAGAAGCATTAAAAGGCCCTGTGCGTTAAGCATAGGGCCTTATATTCTATTATTTAAATTACCTACCCGAGCATAACTCTTGAGTCATTAAATTTTGAGTCCTACCAGCAATTGATCTAACTGCTCCGCAGTAGCATGCAATTCATCACAACCCGATACCGAGTCATTAGCCGATTGTTCAACGTTATGGGATTGGTTGCGGATCTCCATCAAGTTTGTCGCGATCTCATTTGCCACTGCCGATTGCTCATCGGCGGATGTGGCGATGAGTACACTCATCTCATATACGCGGCCACTGTGTTCGGCAATGGCTTTTAAGTCATCACCCGTATCGAGAACGTGTTTCTTACCTTCGTTTGCCTTGTCTACGGTGCGCTTCATCACTTGAGTCAAGTCTTGTGATCCCGTCTGCAGTGCCTCGATCATCGATTTTATCTCGACAGTCGCATCTTGAGTTCGACCCGCTAAGGTTCGGACTTCATCGGCGACAACTGCAAATCCACGACCTTGCTCACCAGCACGAGCGGCTTCGATAGCAGCGTTGAGTGCGAGCAGGTTAGTTTGTTCAGAAATAGAATTAATCGTGGTAACCACGGCGTCAATTTTTGCCGCATTTTCATTTAGGGTATTCACTGCCGTGGAGGCTTCACCTATCTCATCTGATAGCATCTCGATGGCGTTAACGGTAGTGGCAATATCCTTTGAGCCTGCATCAACCTGAGCATTAGCCTCTTGGGTCTCAATAGATGACTGCTCGGCATTACGCGCCACCTCTTTAACTGCTGCCGTCATCTCTTCCATGGCCGTTGCCAGTGAGTCGAGATGCTGTCTCTGATTAGAGGCCAGAGATTGACCTTCCTGGGCATTTTGACGAAATGATTGCACCACTTGACGGATTTGCATGCTGGCCTGACTAAGCTCAGTCACTAAATTATGTTGGCGCTCGACCAAGGTATCTATACTGATCGCTAATATACTGAACTCATCTTTGACCTCGAAGAAGTTGAGTCTGGCGGTAAGATCACCATCTGCCGCTCTCTTAAGCGCCATCACATTCGTGTAGAGGGCACCACCGACGAAAGAGGCAATGTAATAGTTGGAGATAATGATGATTAAGATGAGTGTCAATAAGCTGGTTATGACATAGCCCCAAGATCCATCCATAACACGCTTGAGATCACTCACTGTCACGACAGCGACAACACCGTCTCGACCCATGGAACCTATGGCTTGAGTCTGATAATTATCGCTGACGATGCCACCACCTTGATTGGCCGCCTTAGCTTGATCCCGAGATAAATTCTGCTTATTGATAACCAGCTGTAGTCGTGTCAGTTGGCCTAGATATTCGGCTTGTTGCTCCTGAGGGATATATTGAGCACTGAGTGTCACTATTTCGTCGATGGCTCTTGTTTGCTGCTGGGCGGCATCATGCTGGCTCTGTGTTATCTGCAGCATAAATTGGCTATAAAGGATAAAAGAAAGACCTACTAAGGTGAGAATCGGAATAATAGCTAGAATGGCGAATTTAGTTTTCAGTGTCATTTTTATAAGAAACTGGTCTACCCAACGAAATTTTACTTCTTTCATAGCACTTCTCTGTTGCTGAATGTCATCACACAGGTATATCGGATGTTTCTCCAATTTCTTAACGTGTATTTAGTATTCATGGATTTGATCGTTTAATGTTTGTTCGAATTGTTGGTTAAATGCGTGTTTAGCCTCAACTCTTTTACATTTGTGAAGCGAGAAGTTCGAGTCTTATTCAGGCATTGGGTATTTAATTGTTGATGCAGAGGGATATATATTGGGGATATGAAGGATATATCTAGGTTTTATGGGTAAAAAGCGTAAATTAGCCCTAGTCAAAATCGATGAGCTCACGTAAAATTTGTCTCTTTTTCTATTTTCGTAAGATAAATAGACAGTAACACAAAGTAATGGCCTTAATGAAAAGGTCAAATGCACTGGAAGAAATGATGTCACAGTTAACAGAGATCGTAGAACAGGCCTTGTTGGCCGTCGATGGGGCGAGTGATCTTAAAGCCCTCGATGAACTTCGTGTCGAATACCTGGGTAAGAAAGGTAAAATAACCGACATGATGAAGATGATGGGTAAACTGAGCCCGGCTGAGAAACCCGCTTTCGGTCAAGCTGTGAACCAAGCCAAACAGGCCGTTCAGCAGAAATTATCTGAGCGTATCGAAGGCTTAAAAGCGTCAGAGCTAGCCACTAAACTCGCGACTGAGAGTATAGATGTGACTCTGCCCGGTCGTTCAATCGATAACGGTGGACTACACCCGGTAACGCGTACTATCGAACGTATCGAAACCTTCTTTGGTGAACTTGGCTTTAGCGTTAAGCAGGGGCCTGAAATTGAAGATGATTTCCATAACTTCGACGCACTGAACATCTCGGAGCATCATCCTGCTCGTGCCGATCACGATACTTTTTACTTTAATCCTAAAGTCATGTTGCGTACTCAAACATCTGGTGTGCAGATCCGCACCATGGAGAATGAGAAGCCGCCTCTACGCATCATCTCTCCGGGCCGCGTCTACCGTAATGATTACGATCAGACTCACACGCCTATGTTCCATCAGGTGGAAGGTTTGTTGGTTGCTGAAAACGTGAACTTTGCCGAGTTAAAAGGCATATTGCACGACTTTTTGCGTAACTTCTTCGAGGAAGACTTAGAAGTGCGTTTCCGTCCTTCATACTTCCCATTCACTGAGCCATCGGCCGAAGTGGATGTGATGGGTAAAAACGGTAAATGGTTAGAAGTGCTAGGTTGCGGCATGGTACATCCCAATGTCCTGCGCAGTGTCGGCATCGATCCTGAAAAATACTCTGGCTTTGCTTTCGGCATGGGGGTTGAGCGTCTGTCTATGTTGCGTTACGGCGTTAACGATCTACGTTCATTCTTCGAAAATGACCTACGTTTCCTCAAGCAATTTAAATAACGGAGCTGTACAGCATGAAATTTAGTGAATCCTGGCTCCGTGAGTGGGTTAACCCAAACATAAGCCGTGACGAATTGTCACATCAAATCACCATGGCCGGTCTCGAAGTCGATGGTATCGAAGGCGTGGCTGGTGAGTTTTCTGGCGTTATCGTCGGTGAAGTTGTCGAATGTGGTCAACACCCGGATGCAGACAAGCTACGTGTAACCAAAATTAATGTCGGTCAAGATGAGCTTATCGATATCGTTTGTGGTGCACCTAACTGTCGTCTAGGCCTGAAAGTCGCCGTTGCCATGGTCGGCGCTGTGCTGCCGGGTAATTTTAAAATCAAAAAGGCTAAGCTTCGCGGTGAACCCTCATTTGGTATGTTGTGCTCCTACGGTGAGCTTGGCATAGATATCGACAGCGACGGCATCCTTGAGCTCCCAACTGACGCGCCAATAGGCGTAGATATCCGTGAGTTTTTGAGTCTGGAAGATGCGATTATCGATGTCGATCTTACAGCAAACCGCGCCGATTGCCTCGGTATGTCGGGTCTGGCACGTGAGGTTGGCGTATTAAACCGTCAAGCCGTGACTGAGCCTACATGGGAAAAAGTCGTTCCTTCGATCGATGATTCGATTCAGATTGACCTTCAAGCTCCCGAGTCTTGTGCTCGTTATCTTGGCCGCGTGGTTAAGAATGTGAACGTTCTGGCTCAATCGCCATTATGGATGCAAGAGAAACTGCGTCGCAGTGGCATTCGCTCCATCGATCCCATTGTCGATATTACTAACTATGTCTTGATCGAATTTGGCCAGCCTATGCATGCCTTCGACCTGGCCAAGCTAAGCGGTGACATTCAGGTTCGCATGGCAACAGGCGATGAGAAGCTCACATTGCTTGATGGTAACGAGATCACCGTTCCAGCGGATATGTTAGTCATCAGTGACCAAGAGAAGCCTCTGGCGCTTGCAGGTGTCTTTGGTGGCGAATTTTCAGGTGTGAGCAGTGAGACTCAAGATATCTTGCTTGAATGTGCCTTCTTCGCGCCTCTGGCTATCTTAGGTAAGACACGTCGCCTCGGACTGCACACTGATTCATCTCATCGTTTCGAGCGAGGTGTGGACCCTGAGTTGCAGCATAAGGTGATGGATAGAGCGACACGTCTGGTTCTCGATATCTGTGGCGGCGAAGCCGGACCGGTTATCGAAGCTAAATCTGATGAGCTTCTGCCTAAGCCTGTATCGATCACCTTGCGTCGCAGCAAGTTAGATCGCATCTTAGGTCATCATATCTCAGACGCTGAAGTCACCGAAATCCTTGAGCGTTTGGGGTTTGCGGTCGAATTTACTGCTGAGCAATGGAATGTGGTTACCGCCACATACCGTTTCGATATGGCTATCGAAGAAGACTTGATCGAAGAAGTCGCCCGTATCTATGGCTACAACAACATACCTAACATAGCGCCTGTCGGCTCTTTGAGCATGCCTGACCATAAAGAGTCTGATATCAGCTTAAAGCGTGTGCGTAGCATGCTGGTGGCTCGTGGATTCCAGGAAGCCATTACCTACAGTTTCGTCGATCCTAAGCTTCAAGATAAGGTGCATCCGGGCTGTGAAGCTATGGTCTTGCCTAATCCTATCTCTATCGAGATGTCGGCAATGCGTCTGTCGTTATTTACTGGCCTGCTAGGTGCCGTCGGCCATAACCAGAGCCGACAGCAAAACCGCGTTCGTCTGTTCGAAACTGGCCTGCGTTTCGTGCCAGATACATCTGCCGATTCAAATGTGCGTCAAGAGCCCATGATTGGAGCTGTAATTTCTGGTAATCAGAATGACGAACATTGGTCAATGGAATCTAAAACTGCAGACTTTTTTGACCTCAAGGGCGATCTTGAAGCAATTATAGGCTTGACAGTTTCCGATGAAGAATTTACTTTTAGATCAGCAACTCATCCTGCACTTCATCCAGGGCAATGTGCTGAAATATTAAGAAATGATCGCGTAATAGGTATCATAGGTACAGTTCACCCGAGCTTAGAAAAGCCGTTTGGCCTCAATGGCAAAACAATTGTTTTCGAGCTTGAATTGAACGCTTTATTACATGCTAGTTTACCGCAAGCTCAGGCTGTATCTAAGTTCCCGGCTAATCGTCGTGATATAGCTATCGTAGTCGATGACAATATTTCCGCTGGTGATGTTGTAAAAATGATAAGAAAAGTTGGCCAAAATCAGTTGGTTGGCATAAACTTATTCGATGTATACCAAGGTAAAGGCGTTGAGTCAGGCAAAAAGAGCCTAGCGATCGCACTTACATTACAAGACAACACTCGTACACTTGAAGAAAAAGAGATAGCTGAGATGGTTGATTCAGTGGTTTCTGCACTCAAGTCCGAGTTCAACGCATTGTTGAGGGATTAAAAGTATGGCACTTACCAAAGCCGAAATGGCAGAGCATCTTTTTGAAACGCTTGGAATTAATAAGCGTGTAGCTAAGGAGATGGTTGAGACGTTTTTCGAAGAAATTCGCCAAGCGCTCGAAAGTGGTGAGCAGGTCAAGTTATCTGGCTTCGGCAACTTTGACCTTAGAGATAAGAATCAAAGACCGGGAAGAAACCCGAAGACAGGTGAAGATATCCCTATCTCAGCTCGTCGCGTCGTCACCTTCCGTCCTGGACAGAAGCTGAAAAGCCGCGTAGAAGAAGCTAACTCTAAGAGATAATCTTGAGTTAGTTTAAGGTCAAGGCCACTCAAAGGAGTGGCTTTTTCTGTTTCTTTTTCTTAGTATTCTCATCATCTCTTAGGTGTTTATTTGAACAATGGGTGCTTACTCTTTGTTTAACTAGCTATTTTCATCTTGAAGATGAAGTCATGTGTCTTTTTTATTTCTAGCTCGAGGCCAGTATCTTGTCGAGAAAGCCAAAGTATTTCGATCGCCGTTTTAAACTCGAATTATTGCACCCTAAGTATTTTTTTACCTGGGTTGGTATAGCCATCTTAGTCCTGTTTGGACTTATGCCTGCCTGGTTACGTGATCCTATTGCACGGCAACTGGCAAAATTGGTGACTAAAATAGCTAAAAAGCCTATCTCGGTGGCGAGAACGAATCTGACTATCTGTTTTCCCGAGAAGTCTTCACCAGAGATTGAGTCTCTGCTCAAGGAGAATATCGAGAACTTCGTGATGATATTGCTGGCGCAATCAGAACTTATGGTGCGCTCCACAGCCAACCTGAGACGCAGAGTCAATCTCATGGGCTTTGAGCATGTAGAGCAGGCGAGGGCAGCGGGTCAACCTGTGATCTTTGTCATGCCCCATGTATGGGGGATTGAATATGCGGGATTGAGGCTCAACCTGGACCTGCCCATGGTCAGCATGGCCAAGCCTCATAGAAATGGCCTATTTAATTGGTTCAACAATCGCATGCGCAGCTCACTCGGAGGCAACATCTACATGCGAGAGGCGGGTATACGCGCCTTGTTATCTGAGCTTAAGAATAACAACAGCTTTTTTTATCTGCCGGATGAAGACTTAGGCCCGGATAAAAGTGTGTTTGCCCCTTTCCTTGGTACGGTAAAAGCCACCTTACCCGTAGTGGGCCGCCTGGCTCAAGCCGGAAATGCTCAGGTGATGCCGGTTAAGATAGGTTACGATCAAAAAGCTCGCCGTTATGATTTGACCGTGATGCCGGCCATCGACCCCGAAGAGATGAAGGGTAAAGAGAATGAAGCCTTAGCGCTGAACAAGGTGGTTGAGCAAGTGATCTTGGCTTACCCAGAGCAGTACATGTGGTTTCTCAAGGTGCTCAAGACTCGTCCCGAAGGTGAAGCTCCTCTGTATTGATGTTCCTATCTGATAAGAAGTAGTGTCATAAAAACAGAGCGAAATATGTATCACTTCGCTCTGTTTTCGTTCAACGGCTGTTTTTCTGTGACAATCATAATTAATATTTTATCAGCGTACGTCCAGCGTTTTCCCCTGCAAACTATCATTTACACAGTCCATAGACATAGTCATCCACGTATCTGTTGTTGATGATGGAATTTTGTTGCAAACAGCCTTCACGAATAAAACCCAGTTTTTCGAGTAGTTTAAATGAGCCGGTATTGTGGGCTGAACATGTCGCCGTCAGCTTGTTTAATTGCAGAACGTCAAAGCCGTAGTCTTTAACCAGATCCAATGCCTCAGCTGCAAATCCCTTCCCTTGAGCGCTTTGCTTGATCATATAACCGATCTCAGCAATTTTCGCTTCATGGTTAGTTATTTTGAGGCCTAAGTGCCCCAGCTTCTCCCCTGAATCGAGTGCTGATATGCTAAAAGATAGCCAACAATTACTTTTAATCGTCCAAGGCTGAGACTTAATTTCAAATGCGGCAACTGCTTCTTCGTAAGTGAAAGGCGCATAAATATGCTTCATGGTCTTGGGGCACATGAAAAACTCGATAAACAGAACTTTATCCGTTTCATCAAATGGTGAAAGCGTTATTCTTTTACTCGATAACTGCACAGATTTTCCTTGGTTCTTAAATATCTATTGGCTAAGATTCTCATAATCCTTTTGAATATACTAGTGAGTATTATCAGAGAGTTAATCGCATGTGAATATCGAGCTTGTCTGGACTTTTATTAGCTGAATTTGCCCTAAGAAGATGATCATGAACAGAACCAAACTGATTGTGTGTGATATTCGCCAGTTTGCGCCCGAGCTAAGTTGTTTCCTGAGTTGCATAACCCCTATCAAGTTGCTAACAACTAATGTGGTTTGTAATGTCAATGAAATTAGCCAGATGAATGTAAATTGGTAAGTTTCGGCAATCGATGAACTAATTAGGAAGCAGGGCTGTGCTGGTAGCAAACAGCGTATTGCCGGAGATTATGTAGTTAGTTGCTTTATAAAATTTGTTGAATTGTTGAATTGTTGAATTGATGACATAAGGACATAAGCTCACCGTGCGTTATGTTAGTGTGAGCTTGCATACGATGAAATCGAGAAAAGTGTCTACAGGTGTTTTATCTACAAACTAATGAGCGTAGAATACAGTTTCGTTTCATGCAGAGGATATTGATCACCGTGTTAATTACGCCGCCTTAACGTTTCGCCCCCCTATAGCTTTCATTGCTAACCTAAGCGCCATGCTTATTCTTTGCGTTTGTTAATTCGTAATCAAATTTTTACGATCTTTTCCGCGCCAAAATTTTATCAAAAAAGCACGTATAACACGTCAGCCTAATCTCTGGTGCGAACTGCCGTGCGTAAACTGAGAGTTCAATGTTAAAAAACTTTAAAACAGATTGGTTATCTAATATTCGTGGCGATCTGCTTGCGGGTATGGTTGTGGCGTTAGCCTTAATACCTGAAGCTATCGCATTTTCAATTATTGCAGGAGTCGATCCCAAAGTTGGCTTGTATGCTTCATTCAGTATATCGGTGGTGATAGCGTTTACTGGGGGTCGAAGTGGAATGATCTCCGCAGCAACTGGAGCCATGGCATTGTTGATGATTACTCTAGTTAAAGATCACGGTTTAGAATACCTGTTAGCCACGACAGTATTAACGGGTGTATTACAGGTGTTAGCCGGGTATTTAAAATTAGGTAATTTGATGCGATTTGTCTCGCGATCGGTGGTCACAGGCTTTGTTAATGCGTTAGCCATACTCATTTTTATGGCCCAGTTACCCGAACTGACCAATGTGACCTGGCATGTGTATGCCATGACAGTGGCAGGCCTTGGTATTATCTATCTCTTTCCTTATCTGCCTATTATCGGCAAGTTAATTCCCTCTCCCTTGATTTGTATTGTTGGATTAACTATTTTCGCTATCATGTTTAATATCGATGTGCGTACAGTCGGCGATATGGGAGACTTGCCCGATACCTTACCGATATTTTTATGGCCTGATGTGCCTTTGAATTTAGCAACCTTATGGATAGTTTTACCCTACGCCACAGCTCTCGCCCTCGTTGGCTTATTAGAGTCAATGATGACAGCGACGATAGTCGATGACCTTACCGATACCAGTAGTGATAAGAATCGAGAATGTAAGGGGCAGGGCATTGCCAATGTATTCACCGGCTTTCTCGGTGGCATGGCGGGATGCGCCATGATTGGTCAATCTATGATTAATATAAAGTCTGGCGGGCGTGGACGGTTATCGAGTTTAGCTGCGGGTATGTACTTATTATTAATGGTGGTGTTTCTTGGGCCATGGCTGAAGCAAATCCCGATGGCCGCATTAGTAGCTGTGATGATTATGGTCGCAATAGGAACGTTCTCTTGGCACTCTATTACTGACATGAGAAAACACCCTCTGTCGACCAATATCGTGATGCTATCCACTGTGGTTATGGTCGTTGTCACTCATAACTTAGCCCTAGGAGTATTTGTTGGGGTATTGCTTGCATCACTATTTTTTGCTAATAAAATTAGCCGCATGATGGTGGTAAGGCATGACGATGCCCTGAGTAACCACTGCGAGTATCGCGTCATTGGCCAAGTCTTTTTTGCATCAGCGGATAAATTTATTGATTCATTTGATTTTAAAACCGTACAGGAGTCGGTAACGATTGACTTATCGACGGCTCATTTTTGGGATGTCACAGCGGTATCTGCATTAGATAAAGTGGTGATTAAGTTTCGCCGGGAAGGTAGCGACGTGACACTGATTGGTATGAACGAAGCGACACGTACGATCGTTGATAAATTTGGTGTACATGATAAACCCGAAGAAGTTGAAAGACTAATGGCAGGACACTAATAGGATGAGGCAAATGAAAAATATAGTCGCGTGTATTGATGGCTCAACATTGACGCTAGCAACCTGTGAAGCCAGTGCTTGGGTTGCACAGAAGGTTGAGGCGCCTCTTATCTTATTACATGTACTCGATAAAACAACGAGACCTGTGGTAAGTGAATTGTCAGGACAGATAGGCTTGGGGAGCCAAGAGGAACTCCTCAATGAGCTAGTGGAGCTCGATGAAATGCGCAGTAAAGTTGCCCTCGAGCATGGTAAGCAACTCCTTACCGATGCTAAGGCATTAGCGGTGTCGAGAGGCGTCGATGAGATCGGCACATTGCAACGTCACGGAAGTTTACTAGAAACGCTCATCGACCTAGAATGTGAGTTAAGGGTATTAGTGATCGGTAAATCGGGTGAAGATCATAGCACCAGTAAAACCATAGGTTCGCAACTTGAAAGCGTTGTCCGCTCCATAAAAGCACATACCTTGGTGGTCAGCGAAACATTTGTGACACCTAGATCTTACATGATTGCCTTTGACGGCAGCACAACCAGTGAGAAACTGATTGAAAAGGCAATGAACACACCGTTACTTAAAGGGCTTGAGTGTCATTTGGTGATGGTGAATGAATCAGGCAGTAAGAGTACTGCTTTTGATCAGGCGGCAATGCGGCTGCGAGGAGCTGGGGTTAAGGTCAGTGAAAAAATGCTCTCAGGGCGTGTCGATGAAGCGCTGCTTAATTATCAGCAACAGCAACAGCTGGACATGATTGTTATGGGGGCTTTTGGTCACTCAAAATTAAGGCAATTTTTTGTTGGCAGTAATACTACAGAGGTGTTAGTGAAAAGTGCGGTTCCGCTGCTTTTGATCCGCTAAGGCGTGTAGAAATGAGTGGGTAAAGGGCTGATGCTTGTCATCCTAGACTTCAAATAAGCTAACTCAAAAGTTAAAAACCGCAGTTTCATTTGCATGAAGCTGCGGCTTATCATTATTTCACTTTAGCACCTTTCAACTCTACTTACTTCACTTAACTGCACCAGAGCCAAGCACTGCGTAAGCCAAGCTTAGTCTGCAATTAGCTGATAATCATTGCGAAGAATATTGATGATCTCTTGCTTAGGATTCTCGCTGATATGAAGCTTCTCACCGATCACTTTCTCTGCGATGCCGATGTAAGTGTTGGAGATATCCATCATCACTTGGGTGGGTAGCTTGTTTTCTTGTGCCAGTGAGAAACGCTCAGGCATACGCTCCTTGTTGAGCAGTATGTCCGGGTCCGGGAAGTGGTTAAGCAGCCACTGTCTGAATCCTTCTTTCGACTTCTCTATAATATGACCTTCACGGTGCGCTGGACCATCCCAGATGCGTGAGCTGTCAGGTGTGCCCACTTCGTCCATATAGATAAGCTTCTCCTTGCCATCGGCACCTTTGACATAGCCAAATTCGAACTTGGTATCGATGAAGATCTGATCTTGCGCTGCAAGGGCATCACTGATAACGGCAAAGCCTTCTTTCAATAGCTTCTCGTACAGGTCGATATCCGATTTAGCGTGGAAGTTAAAGCCTTCTAGATGACGCTCGAGATCGGCACGTGAAACGTTAACATCATCGGCTTCTGGTACGCCTTCAAGGCCGGTAAGCACACCTTTGGTAGAGGGAGTGATTAACAGCTCAGGAAGTTTCTGGTCTTTCTCGAGGCCTTCTGGCAGTGTTATGCCACAAAACTCACGCTCACCTTTGGTATAGGCGCGCCACATCGAGCCAGTAATAAACTGTCTGGCGATCGCTTCAACCATCACGGGCTGAGCTTTTTGCACGATCCAAACAAATGGGTGAGGGACGTCCAGAATATGGCTATCGGCTAAACCTTTTTCTTTGAATAACTTAAACCAATGGTTAGAGATGGCATTGAGTGCAGCGCCTTTACCGGGCACGCCATTGAGGCCATTTTCACCTTGCCAGATACAATCGAATGCTGAGATTCGATCGCTGATCACCATGATAGCCAGTGGCGTATCTTTAGGTACATCATAACCTTTCTGTTCGATTAGACGGGCACTATCCTCAGCCGTAAGCCAATAGACACTGCGAACCTTACCTGAATGAACTGGCTTATCTGTGCGGATAGGCAGATCATCATTAACTGCTAGAACTTTGTTTGAATGATTCATAGGATATTTATTATGGTCTATGTTATTGGTTGTAGTAGGTGTACATAATCGGGTGGATTGTAACAGAACTTACATTTGCCAACACTATGGTAAAAGAAGAACAGACTGTTTTTGGCTGATTTTTTCTGGAATTATTGGCTAACCTTTACTCTGGTTATATCGATAGTTCAGAAGGTGTTAGTCAAACTTAATTTAAACTTAACATGATAGATTTAGTCCTGTTCCGCTTCTGACAACAACTTGAAAGTCAGCGTAAAAAAGCAGAGTACTGTTTCGCTTATAAAGCCTGATACTAAAATTAATCACTACCTTCATCTTTTATGTTCACCCTGCTATTACTATAGATAGATGGCGTATATGCAAATTAACCCATCAACTATCAGGAGCTGGCTAAACCCTTGAAAAGTAACTCAAGCATGTTCTACCTACAGAGCGATAAACTCAGCGTTGCTTTTTATAAAGCAGGCCCTTGGTATAGGCGTGGGCAGATTCTATCATTGGCGCTACTTTGGTCGCTAGGGGCGGCATTTTCATTCGCTACTGCTGGGACCGTAACTGAGGCGTCCAATACCAGTACGGCTAAGCCTATTATATTCGTGACCAGCGCTTATGCGCCCTATGTGATCAACACCTATGGTTTAGCCAGTGGACTATTTCCGGAAATCGTGTCTGCGGCTTTTTTCGAGATGAATCACAAAGTTGAGTTTCAATTCCAACCTTGGGTCAGGGGCGAGAAAACGGTGGGGGCCGGTAGAGCGTTTGCGACCTTTCCCTATTTAAAGAACCCCGCCAGAGAGTCGGAATTTGATTTCTCTGAACCTGTGTTGTTTTTTTTTCCAAAATTTTTCTACAACACAGAAAAGTTTCCCTATGGATTCGAGTGGGAAGCATTAACCGACTTTAAGGCCTACAGAGTCGGTGGTGTCAGAGGCTATTGGTATGAAAGCAGCTTTAAACAGGCTGGCATAGCAGCACATTATGTGACATCGGATAAACAGAACATAGAGATGCTGCTGATGCAGAGAATCGACTTCACTCTTATTGATGAGCTGGTTGGTTGGAATTTAATTCGCGAAACAGCGCCAGATAAGATAGACAAGTATGCGGTGGCCAGTAAACCTCAAAGCAGTGACGCGTTCCACCTGATGATCTCCAGAAGCTATCCGAATTCCAAGCTACTCAGGCTGACTTTTGATTTGGGCCTACTCAGAATAAAGCGAAATGGTATTTATCAGCAAATACTCGACCAGTATCAGGTGACTTCCGAATACGCAACACCTTAAGTATGTCGGGCTGCACATGCCATTGAGCTTTCGAGCTGAGGATTTTATATTCCCTGATAGAATTTGATTATTTGATCCACTTTTCCTGAGCCTTTTAATTCAGCAATCGCTTTGTCAATACTCAGTTTGGTCTTCTCAGTCACTGTGGAACTATAGGACAGGTGAATTGGGTAGGGAGGGATTATGCTCGAAAAATCGATAAGTTTAAATTTTTCGCGATCTAATCCTGCTTCGCTAATGGTATATAAAGCCCGAGTTTTCATTGCGATAAAGGCGATTCCTCTACTATTGTCAATGGCTCTTAAGGCGCTTTCATGACTTCTCACGGCTAGCGTATCTATTTCACCGGTAGCGACATACTCATCAAGGCCTGGATAGCTGAAACCATTTAGGGTTATCACCGTTTTACCAAAAAGTGCTTCGATGGAATAAAAATTAAAGTCTCTGTCGGCTTTTATGACTAAAACATGGGTGACATCAAACAGCTTCACCTTGGAGAGATGTCGGCTTTGAATACTTATCTCAGAGTCACCTTGCCAGGCTGGAGAGCCATAACTTATCCATAAGGGATAATGATCTGTATGCATCATTCGTACGTAACGCATAAAAGGGTAAGCTTGCTCGGTGAAGGTGATATCTAAGTTTTGTACTGCCTGAGCCAGAATATCAGTCACTATACCTTTGTTAGGCTGAGCTATGATTTGAAAAGGTTCGGCTTGGGAAGAGATGGCAAGGTAAGTGAGTGATTGTGCTTGGGCACAAAAAGAGTATAAAAAAACAAATAAAATGACAAAGACGCGAAACATGACTAATTCAGTTAATCCGTTATCTGTGTTGGTATTCTATTCTCCTAAAAGGAAAATAAACAGTATAGCGTTGAAAAATGACAATTTTGTAAATTACATTTTTGCTATTAGCTTGTTATTTTAGCTCATAAAAGAGCGCACAATGCGCTCTTTCTATGACTTAATTTAAGATTTTGTCGCTGCTGTGTGTCTTTGCATCAAGTTGTTGGTGATATCATTCATGCTCAAGTCTTGATCTTCGAGCAAGACCAGCAGGTGATACATGAGGTCTGACGCTTCGTCGATCAATTCTGGCTTGTCGTGAGTGGCCGCGGCGAGGGCGGTTTCCAGACCCTCTTCGCCGACCTTTTGGGCGATACGCTTAGTGCCACGTTCGAACAGATGAGCCGTGTAACTGGACTTAGGATCGTCTCCCTTACGTGAGGCGATAAGCTTGGTCAGATTATCGATAAAAGGGTGGGCATGACCATCGGGCCAGCAGCTCTCACGTTCGAGGTGGCAGGTGGGTCCATTAGGAATAACCTGTACCAGCAAGCTGTCGTTATCACAATCTTTGTCGATAGCCACTAAATCCAGGGTGTTGCCTGACTCTTCCCCTTTAGTCCAGAGACGCTGCTTGGAGCGACTATAAAATGTCACTTGTCTGCTGGCCAGAGTCTTCTCCAGTGCCGCACGGTCCATATAACCCAGCATCAACACCTTGCCAGAGAGATGGTTTTGCACTACCGCCGGGATCAAGCCTGCTTGTTTGTCCCAATCCAGTTGATTTGCCAATGTTTCATTCATGTTTATTTGTGTCATTATTTTTCCTACTACAGACGACTGTTTAACCCTATCTAGCTATATCAATAACAGCCTAAAACAAGATATGTGAGCCGATTGATAACGAGTTAGTATCTGATGGCGATACGTTGAGCGCTTAGATAGTGCTTGAGTGCTTGAATATCTATGATGCCTTTATGAAATACGCTGGCCGCCAGCGCTGCATCGACTTTGGCTATCTCAAATACGTCCTTAAAATGCGCCATGGTACCAGCGCCGCCTGAAGCGATAAGCGGTACATCACAGAGCTCACGAACGATAGAGAGCTGTTTTAAGTCATAACCTTGACGTACACCATCTTGGTTCATCACATTGAGGACTATTTCGCCACAACCGCGTTTTTGTACTTCCTGCACCCAATCTTGGGTGAACCACTGAGTGTCCTTGGTGGCGGCTTCATCTCCGGTAAACTGTTTCACCTTATAGCTGTCGCTGGCGGCATCGTAATAGGAATCTATGCCGATGACGATACATTGCCTGCCGAACTCATCTTGCAAACGTTCAATCAAACTCGGATCGGTCAAGGCGGGTGAATTGATTGAGATCTTATCCGCGCCAAAGGCCAGTTTCTCGCGAGCCTGCTCTATGCTTCTTATTCCACCTGCGACGCAGAAGGGGATATCTATCTGCTCCGCGACGCGGCTGACCCAAGACTTGTCGATAACCCTGCTATGGGCACTGGCGGTGATATCATAAAAGACCAGTTCATCGGCACCTTCCTCGGCATACCGAGCGGCCAATGGCACGATATCACCGACAATTTCATGATTCCTGAATTGAACGCCTTTGACCACCTTGCCATCTTTAACATCCAGACAGGGGACAATCCGTTTAGCTAACATCGCTGCCTCCAAGGGAAATTAGCACAAGGCTAAAATTAATAGAAAGCAAAGTAAAAGCCGGCGAGGTCATATTGCTTTTAGCTAACATCGCAGCCTCCAGCAGGGTTAGGCCAACATTCAATGGCTTGCTTAACGTTAAAGTTTTCGATCAAGAGGGCCTTGCCTATAATGATGCCGTCGGCGCCGCTATCTCGTACGGCGGCCACATCATCTAAGGTGGCGATACCACCAGAAGCTTGCCAGTTGATTTCTGGATAACGAGCCGCTATCTCTCGATATAATTCGTTATTAGCGCCTTTTAAGGTGCCGTCGCGGCTAATATCTGTCACTAGGGCATGTTTGAGTCCGTAGGGTTTAAACGCTTCGACTAAAGATTCCAGTGATTTGCCCCCGCCGCTCTGCCAGCCTGATACCGCCACTATCTTCTCACCGCTATCATTAATGTTGATGTCCAGTGCCAGACAGATGGCTTCTGGTCCATACTTTTCAAACCAGCTCTGTACTAACTCGGTTTCTTTTACCGCTAAGGAGCCGATAACCACCCGCTTAACGCCAATCTCTAACAGCTCTGCTACTTGCGCCTCAGAGCGAATGCCACCGCCCACTTGGATGTTGGCATCGAGCCCGGCGACAAGCTCTGAGATGAGCTCAGTCTGGCGTGTATTGGGATCTTTCGCACCAGTGAGGTCGACGATATGCAGCCATTTGGCCCCTTGCTCTTGATAAGACTTGAGCTGAGAAAGCGCAGACAGATCGAAGGTGGTCTTCTGGTTATAATCGCCCTGATAGAGGCGGACTACTTTACCTTCAATAAGATCGATTGCCGGAATGATCATGCTCTGCTCTCCTTATCGAGTTGCCAACTTGTTTGGTTAGGTGTCTGGTAAAGTGTCTGGGTATTCATAGCTAAAAAATTACTTAAGATCCGCGAGCCTACTTCGGCGCTCTTCTCCGGGTGGAACTGCACCCCCATAAAGTTATCTTTGGCGATAGCGGCGCTGAAGCGCTCGCCATATTCACATGTTGCGATAGTAAATTCGCTCAGTGGCGCCTTATAATTATGAACAAAATAGAGGTAACTTCCCTCGGGTATATCCTTAAATAAAGGATGCGATGAAGGACTTATTTGATTCCAGCCCATATGGGGCAGGGGCAAGCCCTGGCTATCTAAATCTGTGATTGAAGTCGGGATGAGTCTTAAACATTCACAAGCTGTTTTTTCATCAACTGCCTTGTCACTAGCGTCGCGCCCGCCTTGCTCTGTTGATTTCTCCGTCATCATCTGCATGCCTAAGCAAACGCCGAGCACAGGTTGATCTAGGCTCTGGATTAGCTCGACCAGTTGCTTATTGTTAAGGGACGCCATGGCGGCCCCGGCCGTGCCAACGCCGGGGAGGACTACACGGGTGGCGGCCTTGATCACTTGATGATCCTCACTCACGACCACATCCTTGGTGAGGCGCTCGAAGGCATAACGAACCGAGCTTAAGTTAGCGCAGCCCGTGTCTATGATCACGGTTGAATTCGTGTGTTGGCTCATAGCACACCTTTACTGGAGGGTAACAGGTCGCCCTCGACTTTAACGGCTTGTCGAAGGGTGCGGCCCAAGACTTTAAACAGGCTTTCTACCTTGTGGTGATCGTTGTTTCCCTGAGTCTTGAGGTGCAAGGTGCAACGCAATCCGTCTGCAAATGAACGGAAGAAGTGTGGCACCATTTCGGTGGCCATCTCGCCAACCATCTCGCGCTCAAACTCACCGCTGAATTTAATGAAAGGACGACCGGAAAGATCCAGCAGACATTCGGCGCTGGCCTCGTCCATGGGAATACTGAAGCCAAAACGGGCGATGCCACGCTTATCGCCAAGGGCTTGCCTTAAGGCATCGCCGATAGCCAGCGCCGTGTCTTCGACGCTGTGGTGATCGTCTATCTCGAGATCACCATCGACCTTGACGTCCATCTTGAAGTTACCGTGGGTAGAAATCTGTTCCAGCATGTGATCGAGAAAACCTATGCTTGTGTCTATTTTGCCTTTAGTTTGTGAGTCGAGGTCGATGCTCACATGAATATCAGTCTCCTTGGTGGTGCGCACCACAGTCGCTATTCGTTCCGTGCTCAATAGTTGCTCTGCGATATCATCCCAGTTGAGGTTTTCACGGTCGTACAAGAGGCCCTTAATCCCCATGGCCTCGGCCAGACCCATATCTGTATGACGATCGCCGATGACGGCAGATTGAGTAAAGTCGACTTTACCTAAGGTGAGATAGTCTTTGACCAAGCCAAGTTTAGGCTTACGACAGCTGCAGTTCTCATCATCAAAATGAGGGCAGATAAGCACTTCATCAAACTTGACGCCCTGACTCTGTAAAATCTGCATCATCATATCTTGGGGGCATCGAAGTCATCTTTAGGAAAGGAGGGGGTTCCTAGGCCGTCTTGATTACTCACCATGACTAAGCGGAAGCCAGCACCTTGGAGTTTAAGAAGAGCAGGGATGACCTTGGGCTCAAATACCAGCTTTGCCAGGCTATCGACCTGCTTGTCTGTCACCGGCTCTTCGATGATGGTGCCGTCACGGTCGATAAATAATATTTTCTGTTTCATGCTCTTTCCACCTTAAATTAAAATCTGGTCTATCTAATTTGTTTAATACTTATTTTTATTTAGCTTACCAAGATACCTAGGTTCACTAGGGACTAAGGTCATGCTGTCACGGGTGCTAACAGCTTGATTAGAAAATCAGTCTCATCTGTGTTGCTAAAGCTAAAACGGATACAAGTCGCTAAGCGTGGGTCGCCATAGGCTCTGGCGACTATGCCATTGCTAAGCAGTATCTCTTGTATCGCCGAGATATCATCAAATTGGGCTAACACGAAGTTGCCGTTTGCCGGGAGGACTTTGGCACCATAGCCTTGTAAGGCATTGCTGAGACGAGCGCCGCAGGCTTTAAGGCTAGTGACTTGCTCAGTCATAGTGTTAATTCCCTGCTCACTCAGCGCGCTGGTTGCCAGTAGAGACACGGGTAATGGCACTGGGTAAGGGGCAATAACGCGCATCACCATCTCGCAGATACTTGGGCTTGCCAACATGAAGCCACAGCGCGCGCCAGCCAAAGCGAAGGCTTTCGATAGGGTTCTGAGCACGACTAAGTTGTCATATTTTTCGATAAGGTCTGCTACGCTATAGTCTGGGCAAAACTCGATATAGGCTTCATCTACAACCACCAGAGTATCGGGCAACTGAGTGATCACTCGCTCAATCGATGCTTTGTCGATAACCGTGCCTGTGGGGTTGTTGGGGTTACAGATAAACACCAGCTTGGTATTGCCTATTCGAGCGGCGATATCTTGTGGCAGCTGATAATCACCCGTCAGGCTTAACGCATTTACGCCGACATTAAAGGTCTTGGCACTGATGGCGTACATGCCATAAGTCGGGCCGAAACAGGCAATGGAATCTTTGCCGGGAGTACAGAAGGTCCGAATCAGTAGCTCTATGGCCTCATCGGCGCCGCGGCCTGCGATGATGCACTCTTTAGCCACGCCGCTGTAGTCACTATAGGCTGAGATAAGCTCGGGTGGCTGACACTCAGGATAACGGTTGATGCCATTTAGTTTAACACCAGAGAGCGCGGCATTATTAAAAGGGGACTCGTTGGCATTGATCCAGATATCCCCTTGACCTCCGATACGCCTCGCAGACTGATAGGGCTCTAGGGATAACAGCTCGGGACGTGCCAAACGCTGAGCGAGCTTACCTGTACTTCTACTCTCCCTTATATTCTCACTCATGATGTATCTCTCGCGGTTAAACTGTCTAATCTGATTTTTACCGCATTCTTGTGGGCATCGAGTTGCTCAGCCGCTGCCAAGGTCATTACAGTTTCGCCGAGTCCCATTAAGCCTTCGGCGCTGAGTTCCTGCACGGTGAAGCGGCGCGAGAAATCAGCCAGAGACAGGCTAGAGACTGCCCGGCTATAACCGTAGGTTGGTAAGACATGATTGGTACCGCTGGCATAATCACCAACCGACTCCGGAGTATAAGCACCGAGGAACACTGAGCCCGCAGCGCGAATAGAGGTTAACAGTTCACGGGGCGTCTGTGTCTGAATGATCAGGTGCTCGGGCCCATAGAGATTAGACACCTGAGTTGCTTGCTGCATGTCTGTAACTAACAGGGTGCGGCTGGATTCGAGAGCAAGCTGGGCTATCTCCATACGTGGCAGGGCTTCGAGTTGACGATTGATAGCGGCATTGACCTTATCGGCCAAGGTGGCGCTGTCGGTCACGAGCATGACCTGAGAGTCGGGTCCGTGTTCGGCCTGAGACAGTAGATCGGCGGCGATAAATTCAGGATTGGCCTCTTTGTCGGCAATCAATAATACTTCCGACGGACCTGCCGGCATATCGATACTCACCACACAACGACTGTCTTGAGATACCAGCCTCTTGGCTTCGGTGACGAAGCGATTACCCGGGCCGAATATCTTATCTACCGCTGGCACAGATTCAGTGCCAAAGGCTAATGCCGCAATGGCCTGGGCACCGCCGACTTGGTAAACCTCAGTGATGCCACACTCTTTTGCTGCATAAATTATGGCATCGTCGATCGGCGGTGGGCTGACCAGAACCCGCTGTTCACAGCCCGCTATTCTTGCCGGCAGGGCCAGCATCATGACGGTGGATATCAGCGGCGCAGTGCCGCCGGGAATATACAGACCCACTTTCTCGATGGCTTCAGATCTTAGCTCGCAACGTATGCCGACTTGAGTCTCAATGCTGATGGGCTCAAATTTTTGTGCCAGGTGAAAGGATTCGATATTGGCCATGGCTTGCGCGATGGCCAGCTTGATATCCCCACTGACACGAGAGCAGGCAGCGTCGATTTTATCTGTCGATAATCTAAGCTCAGTTAAGCTCACACCATCAAACTCCTGACTGTAAGATAAAAGCGCCGCATCTTTCGAGGTTCGGACCGTGTTGACGATCGCCGCTACTGTTTGCTCCAGGCTTCCATCTCCGACGAGGGGGGAACGGCTCAGTGCGTTCTTACGCTCAGCTTCGCTTAAACTTTGCCAATTGAGGATCTGCATATCTTGGTTACCCCATCATCTTTTCGATTGGCATCACTAAAATAGAGGTTGCGCCAAGCTCGGTTAGCTCTTCCATGGTGTCCCAGAACAGATCTTCCGTGCTGACAGCGTGGACGGCGACGCGATTGGTGTCATCATTGAGGGCAGTACCGTCGGGTTCTCGGCGCCGGGGAGTAGGGCAACGATCTGCTCCAGTGTCTCAGTCGGCGCGTGCAGCAAGATGTACTTGCTCTCTTTAGCACGAACGACCCCATTGATGCGCGATAAAATCTTGTCAATCAAGGCCTGTTTAGCTGGAGTTTGAGTCTCTGTAGATTGAATGATACAGGCACTTGAGCGGTAGATGACTTCGGTTTCATAAAGACCGTTAGCCTCTAGTGTGGCACCAGTTGAGACTAGGTCACAGATCCCATCGGCAAGCCCAGCTCGCGGCGCGACCTCTACCGAGCCTTTGAGCATACAATCGCTATAGGTGATGCCTTTCTTCTGCATATAGCGGCGCAGCAGGTTAGGGTAAGAAGTGGCGATACGCAGTCCTTCCAGAGACTGGGCGTTTTCATAGCTAAATTCATTAGGTACGGCAAGGGAGAGACGACAGGTACCAAAATCCAGTCCCCTAAGCTTGATACAAACTGAAGGCTTATCGAGTCTTTCACGCTCAATCTGTTCCTCTTCGAGCACGTTCTCACCTATGATGCCTAAGTCAACCACGCCGTCCATGACCAGACCCGGAATATCGTCATCACGGACGCGAAGCAGGTCGATGGGTAAGTTGTCTGAGTGGGCGATGAGGCGTTGCTCGTTGATGTTAAATTTAACACCACAGCTTCTAAGGAGTTTCATCGATTCTTTCGACAGGCGACCCGACTTTTGAATGGCGATACGTAATCTGTTTGACTCTGACATGATGTATTTCCTATTAAGTTGATTCTAATATCTTGTTTAATTCTGTTTTAGCTGATTTTTATCTTTATAAATCAGCTGACTAATAACAAAAACTCTAAAACGAAAAACCCCCGGAATTCCTTCCAGGGGTTCTTGATATTCTTGAATCAACCGCCGGAAGGAAATAGTCCTTCGGCAGTGAGCTTCCGAAGGCTACCGCATATGATGGTGACGATGAATAGTGTTCAGAAGCTGTATCATAATTTTGTCTCTTTCTTGATTGAGTCTGATGACTCTAAATTAGTTCACAAGCTTACTTGCCTGCGTTGATATTTAAACTAAACATTTTCGTAAATGATTGCAACCACTAATTGTGGCGTATGAATATTCTTCAAGCATAAGTTATAGGATTAAGTAAGCTCGTTAGGCTGAAGATAGCCTGTTTTGTATTTAGAACAGCCATTAAGGCAGAATGCTATACGGATTGTTTGGTTTTTTTAAGGGGTTACTCTTACCTGGAGAACTGGATCTTTTGCTAAGCTTTCGGTGTCGAGTTTCGTTGAAGATTCTCAGTAGAGACTAACTCTTGGCATTGGCCATTTATTGAAATTGACGTAACAGTACAGCCCTTCTCTCAATATGAATTTGTCGGGAGAAGGGCTGTATTTATCTGAATTAACATAAGAAGTGCTTGAATAAGAGTAAGGAGACGATACCACTCATCACAACCCAGATTAAATTAAAACGTAGGCTCACTAAGGTGCAGACGATGGCGGCCAGTACCTTAGGGTTATGCAAATTAAACTCCATATCAGAGCCTGAGCCCAAGATCTCTATCGCGATAATAGCCGGCAGTACAGTGACTGGCACAAATCTTAGGGTCTTCTTGAGTCTCTGAGGCATCTCAAATGACCCTGCCATGCAGATTACCGAGAAACGTATGATAAAGGTTGCCAGTACCATAACCAAGGTGATGAGTAAGAAGCTGTTCATGTCTAGTTGAGTGTGTAGGTGTTCCATAGTCTTATGTCTCACTGTGAGTTGCGGGAAGGGCGTTTATGGGGTTTGTTTCTTGTGCTTCGGCGGACATTTTCTCACTGGAAAGGTCCATTCTATAACCAGCGTACACACCTGTGATAGCTGCGACGACTAATCCTAAAGAGTAGGGAAGCCCTGAGAGCAAGATGCCTGTCACACTAGCCACGATGGCGGCGACGATGCACTCGCGACTCTTGACTTGGGGGATAACGATGGCAATAAATGCCGCTACCATGGCGAAATCAAGGCCGTAATGGGCTATTTCAGGGAAGGAGGATCCGACTAAAGCGCCGAGAAAGTTTGCAAATACCCAATTCATCCAGAACCCCATCATGGCGGCAAGATAGAACCAGTGCCTGCCAGCTTTTTCTTGTTTTACCTCACCTATAGTGGCTGCATAAACTTCGTCCGTGAGCCCATAGGCCATTAAGGCACGAATGTGCAGTGGATAATCTTTGATATGTTCTGACAAAGATGCGCTATAAAGCAAGTGCCTCAGGTTGATGATAAAGGTGGTGATCATGATGACTAGGATGCTTGCCGATGATTGAATCAAGCCAAGCGCTACCATTTGGGACGATCCCGCAAATACCGTCAGAGACCAGAATGTGCTCTGCCCCAGTGTCATGCCCGCATTAATACTGATGGCCCCGACAATAAAGGAAAAAGGAAAGGCGCCTATACATAGGGGGAATATCGCTTTCAAACCAGCTTTGATGAGTTTGTTCATGTTTGACCTTAAGTCATTTGGTTGTCTTGTTGCAAATATATTTGACTAAATTCCATTTATCAATAAATAGTTTCAAAAAAATCAAATAAATTTGATGTTGATCAGGTTATGGATCTTTACTAATAATAGTGAAGGCTAGTAGTCACAATCCCTGTATAAGTGGGTTTTAGTTATGATTTGGTTGTTTTTATGGGATGCTACATACTAATGCAATAAATAATCCGCAAAAACACTTGCGCAAGTATAGTTGAGGATTTATGCTTGTTTCAAGTTAAATAATCAGGATTAATCATGAAGAAGATCATCACATCAGACAGAGCGCCCGAAGCCATCGGCCCATACTCACATGCTAATGCCTATGGCAACCTCATCTTCACCTCGGGTCAGTTACCCGTGTGTAAACAAAGCGGTGGTGTCGTCGAGGGTGGCATAACAGCTCAATCCCGTCAGTCACTGGAGAACCTTAAATCTGTGCTACAGGCCGGAGGAGGGGAGTTAGACACAGTATTGAAGACCACCTGTTACCTTGCGGATATAACAGACTTCGCCGCGTTCAATCAGGTTTACCAAGAGTTTTTTAAAACAGATTGTCCTGCTAGAAGCTGTTTCGCCGTGAAAGACTTACCTCTCGGTGTGAAGGTTGAGATCGAAGCGATCGCTTTTAGCAAATAGAACTTAGTACGTAACACTTAGCAAAAATCACATATTAAATAGTTGCATTAGAAAAATGAGTGCAAATAGCCTTGAGGAATAGGATTATCTCAAATGACTGTTTGCCATTACATACTGAGTATTAGGGGATTTTATGAAACATCAATGGCAGCAATATCAAGATATTCTTAACGCCGTCGTCAAGCCTGCACTTGGCTGCACCGAGCCTATTTGCGCCGCCTATGCATCAGCCGTGGCAGCGTCGATGTTGGCATCCAAGCCTGAGAGCATCTCTGTTAAGGTGTCCGATAATCTGTATAAAAACTCCATGGGGGTATTTGTACCTGGTACTGGCAAGATTGGACTCGCCATCGCAGCCGCAGTCGGTGCCATCGGCGGTAACGCCGAGGCTGGCCTTGAAGTGCTGGCATCTATTGAACCTGATCAGGTCGAGGACGCTCAGGCCTTAATTGATGCCGGCAATGTCTCTGTGAGTCGCACTAAAACTGATGAATTTATCTATTGCCATGTCAGCGTTACGAGTGGCGACGATGTGGCTAGCGTTGAGATATCCGGTGGCCATACTCAAATCATAGAGAAAAGCCTCAATGGAGAGATCGTGTTTGCTAAAGCTGTGAGCGCGACATGCTCGACGGCTGGGATCTGTGAGGGTGTAGATATCAGTATTGAAGGGATTTACGCCTACGCCACTCAAGTTAATTTTGAAGATATTCGTTTTATTCTCGAGTCTGCTGAGTTAAATACTAAACTCGCCGCCGAAGGTCTGAAAAATGAATATGGCCTGCAAGTCGGGCGAACCATAGAGAAGAGCATTCAGGCAGGTTTCATGTCGGCGGATTTCTCTAATAATATTCTTATGCAAACGGCGGCGGCATCCGATGCCAGGATGGGAGGCGCCAGTCTGCCGGCCATGAGCAACTATGGCAGTGGTAATCAGGGGATTGCGGCGACCTTACCGTTAGTCATCACGGCGAAGCATTATCAGGCAAATGACGAATTACTCGCCAGGGCTCTGATCCTGAGTCATCTTGGAGCCATTTATATTAAGTCCCATTATCCGCCCCTGTCGGCATTTTGCGGCAACACAGTGACCAGTGCTGCGGCCGCCATGGCTATGGTGTACCTTGCAGGCGGCAGCTATCAGCAGTCATGTTTCGCGATTCAAAATGTTTTGAGTGATTGCTCCGGCATGGTATGTGATGGGGCCAAATCAACCTGCGCCATGAAGGTGAAAACCTCAACTGGCAGCGCAGTTAATGCCTTTATGTTGGCTATCCAGAGCACAGCGGCTCAAGCTCAAGGCATAGTTGCAGAGGATGTGGAACACACAATACGCAATATTGGTCAGTTAGTTACCCAAGGTATGGGCTCCACAGATACTACAATCATTGATATAATGTCGGCATAATATGTAACAAGCAGACCATATACCGCCGATTTGAAAAGTATCGGTGGTTTATATTCAGGGAGACGGTGAGTGCAAGAGTTAAGTGAAACAGACTACGCCATATTGAGGGCCAGTGAAAACATCGTCGATGGTATTGCCGCCATGTATGGTGAGCATACCGAGGTATTAATTCACAGTTTAGATGCCAGCAACCCATCTATCACCAAGATAGCCAATGGCCATATCACAGGGCGCTCGGTGGGGGCACCTATCACTAATCTGGCGCTGATGAAGCTCAATGCTGGTCAGGATATCTCTGATTCTTACCTGACTAAGAGTCCGGACGGTAAAACATTAAGATCCATTACTATCGTTATTCGTAATGCCCAGAATGATGCTATCGGCTTATTGTGTATTAATTCAAACCTTGATGCACCGTTTCAGTCCGTGATGGCCACCTTGTTCCCGGGCTTAGTACCACAGGCCGACACTAGCTTCTCTCCCGAGACATTTGCGCGCAGTAATGATGAGATGATGCAAACTTCTATCGAAAGTGTGCGCGCTCAAGTCATGGCTGACAATAGTCTTTCACCATCGAAGAAAAACCGTGAGATAGTGATACGACTCAATGAACTCGGTATCTTCAATCTAAAAGACAGTGCTCAGATCGCGGCTAAGGGATTAGACATCTCTATACATACCATCTACCGTTATCTGAGGGAGTTAAAATCTGCATAATATGATCTAAGCTTCTTGGGCCCCGTTTTGGGGCTTTTTATTAATCAAAAATTTAACCTTTTCTCAATCTCTACTTCTCTATCGGGCTAATGATAAAATGCTCTTCATTCCCGCCGTTGATGACTATACTTTTTAAACTAGCTTGGCTCATGTCGTCACCTTAGTGTTCTGATATCCACCATCAGTGGCTTACAAGTTAGTCAATGTTATCAATAGCTGAATATCGAGGTTGATGAGACGATGGGAACTAAGCATAAAACGAGCTCAAACGCATTTAACGACATTCCTATCGACGAGTTAAAGCCGGGCATGTATGTGGTCTCTATTTCCACTGATAATAAGAAGTTGAGCATCAAATCTGAAGGCTATATCCTCAATGATGAAGGAGTTAACAAGCTGGTTAAATCTGGAGTCAAGCGAGTTTGTGTCGACCCGGTCAAAGAGAAAAAGACAGAGCAGATTGATAAGGTGTTGCCCGAGCTCAGTTCAGATAAGCCCAAGGATGAGCCTAAGGTTTCACTCGAACAAGAGATGAAGCAAGCCAATAAACTATACAAAAATGCCAAAGCATTGCAGCACAAAATGTTAGCTTCAATCATTGAGGGTAAAGTGATCGATGTCGAAGAGGTGCAGGAGATCACTAATGCCATGGTCGATTCGATATTTAGAAACCAGGATGCCTTATCTTGTATGTCGCGGCTGCGGATTAAAGATGAGTATCTGGTTGAGCACTCACTAAACGTCAGTATCTTGATGACCATTTTTGCCAAACATTTAGGTTTCGATAAATCAACAATTGAGGAGTTGGCCTTAGGCGCATTTCTCCACGATATCGGTAAAGTATTAGTGCCAGATGAGATTCTTAACAAGCCGGGGAAATTTACCCGGGTAGAATATGAGGTGATGCAAGAGCATGTGCTATTAGGGCTCAGAGTACTGGAAGAGACTCCCGAGATCTCAGAAATAGCCATCAGCATGGTCAGAGAGCATCACGAGCGTATAGATGGTACCGGCTATCCACATGAATTAGAGGGAGATGAGATATCTGAATATGGGCTAATGATCGCCATTATTGATAGCTATGATGCTATGACTGCGGAGCGTGTCTATAAACAGGGTATGCATCCGATCACTGCGTTCAAAAATCTGATTATGGAGTCACCCGCTTGTTATGATGAGGCGCTGGTTGAGCAATTTATTCAATGCTTGGGCGTCTATCCTGTGGGGACGCTAGTCTGTCTTAATAGTGGTAAAATTGGCTTAATCAGTAGGCTGAATAAAAGTAAGCCATTGAATCCTTGTGTTCGTATTTTTTACAATGCTAGATTGAAACAAGCCGTTGCCATGGAGGAGATAGACTTGAGCAAGTCAAAATACAAAGACCAGATTGATCGTTGCATCAAGCCAGAGGAGTTTAGTTTGAATTTAGTGGGCTTCTTTAAGGCGGCTTTTATCGACTAATATCATTGGTATAATACCAATCGGTATAACCAAAGAATACAATGCGCTTCGATACCCATATAATGGTCTCGAAGGGCCTAGCTTTCCAACATATCACTTCAAGGTTTTCTTTCTTCATTCTCACTTAAATTTATGTTCTTAGCCTTGATGCCTTGTCATAAACAAGGATAATGCCTGATTAATGATGATTTCTAATTTTATAGCCCAATAAGTGAACGCCTTGAGCAGCAGACTGACAATCGACAGTGAGCAAGCCTTCGATGCCGATGGCGTGCTAGCCAGGCATATTAAGGGTTACAGTGCTCGAACCGTGCAAAAGCAGATGGCCTCGGCGGTCAGCTGTGCTATTAATGGAAAAAGTAATCTGGTTGTCGAAGCGGGAACCGGTGTGGGTAAAACCTATGCTTATTTAATTCCTGCTTTGTTAAGCGGTAAACAGATTATCGTCAGTACAGGCAGTAAAAATCTGCAGGAACAGCTGTTTTACAAAGATCTTCCCGCCTTGCTCGACATGTTAACCCTTGCTCCGAAACTGGCGCTCCTTAAAGGTCGCAGTAACTATTTGTGCCAACTGTTATTAGATAAGCAGCTGGAGGCATGTGAATCACATGAGCCTAAGGTATTAGACGACCTGCTACGAATCAATCAGTGGGCGGGACAGACCGGCGATGGCGATCTCGGGGGCTTGACCTCAGTTTCAGAAAATTCAGATGCTTTGCAGCTCATTGCCAGTCAACGGGATAAATGTACCGGAAACAAGTGCGCTCACTATGAAAGCTGTTTTACCCGTAAGGCTAGAGTCCGTGCCATGGACGCTAAGATTATAGTGGTGAACCATCACCTGTTCTTCGCCGATAGGATCCTCAAAGAAACTGGCTTTGCTGAGTTATTGCCCGATTCAGATGTCGTGATCTTCGATGAAGCACATCTGTTACCCGATATTGCAGTGACCTATTTTGGTCAGCAAATTTCAACTCGAAGCTTAGATAGTTTATTGGGACAGATCCTAGCAGTCTATCGAACTGAGCTGAGAGACTCGGCTCAGATTGAGCAGTTAACCTCTCGTTGTATCAGCCGGTTAAATGGCTGGCATCAACAAATGTATGATGTTTTTGAGACCGATTGGCGTCTGTTGATGGGCAATAAAAACATAGCATCGGCCTCCTGGGCAATCATTGAAGAGTTGAAGGCGTTGGAGAGCCTGTTATTCGCGCACATAGGCCGCAGTGAAGCGCTCGATGAATGCACTGAAAAATTGGTGGCTTTCTCGAGTAAGATGGGCGTGTTTTTTCAGTGTGAAAATAATCAAGCCGCTTACAGTATTGACTATGGTTTCAGGTACCTGACGCTGAGTATTGCGCCAATCAATGTCGCCAGGGAATGCGAGAAATTATTTGATGCTCAGACAAGCTGGATATTTACGTCGGCGACGCTACAGATTAACCGAGACTTGAGTCTGTTTACCAAGGGACTGGGCATAGACAAGAGTCTGCAAATAATTTTAGACAGCCCCTTCGATTATCGTTCCAATGCCTTGCTGTGTGTGCCGCGTCATCTGTCTAAGGTGAGCAATCATGAGGCGGCGGCGAGGGAGTTAGTCGATGTCTCTGTAAAGGCCATCAATGCGGCGAAAGGCCGTACCTTCATCTTGTTTACCAGCCATCGTATGATGAACGCCGTGGCAGCTCGGCTTCAAAGCCGTGTTCATTATCCCTTGTTAGTTCAGGGCCAAGGCAGTAAACAAAGTCTGATGAAGAAGTTCAGGCAACTTGGTAACGCCGTATTGTTGGGAACTGGCGCATTTTGGGAAGGTGTGGATGTGCGTGGCAGACTGCTCAGTTGTGTCATCATAGACAAACTGCCATTCGTGTCACCCAATGATACCTTGTACAGAGCCAGAGCCGAGAATGTCTCCCGGGATGGACGAGACCCTTTCACCAGTATCTCTCTGCCTCAGGCGGTTATTTCATTGAATCAAGGCGTCGGTCGTCTGATCCGAGATGAAAGAGACAAGGGAGTATTGATCTTGTGTGATAACCGTATCGTCAACCGCGAGTATGGTGAGGCATTTTTGAACTCCCTTCCTCCCATGAGTCGTACTCGAGACATGGACAAGGTGGTGGATTTTTTACAACAAATTAAATAGCTTGCCCGGGTAAAATATGAGCCGAAAGTGTCATTTTTTATCTCATTCAGTACGTTAAATTTTTACATTAATCCCTCTCTTATGCTCACTTTCTATGCTTTGCATTCTCTTCGGTGATCTGAGTATCAGCCTCGAGTGTCTGGCTCCTGCCCAAAATTTAGTTTTATTTACTATGCTTTTAGTTACCGATATACATCATGGATCCTTTCATCTCTGCATTAGAAAGGATGTCATATCACTATCAGCATGCTGAAAATGCATTGTTATAGGTCTCTGGATGACTGAAATACAAACACTATCACAGATTGAATTCACTATAGTTGAACAACTTCAATTCCCTCTCGGTAACGATGAAGAGGCCATGTTTAAAGGCTGTCGGAGCATTGGCCTGGGAGTGAGTAATGTTGATCAACCTCAAGTTTAGAACACAGTTACTAATCAGTTACGCGGTGATCCTGTCATTTATGTTGGTTATCGCTATGGTCGTTTTCTTTAGTGTTAAGTCTCTGGAAGATGATCTAAATTGGGTCAATCATACTCATGTTGTATTAAATAAAGCGGCAAAAATTGAAGCCATAGCCATAGACATGGAAACAGGGATGAGGGGCTATCTGCTGGCGGGTAAGAGCGAGTTTCTCGCCCCTTATGAGAAAGGAGACAAGATTTTCTATGAGCAGCTTGATTCACTCATGTCCGATGTCGGTGATAACCCAGAGCAGGTGAGTCAGCTTAAAGAAATATCAGCCATTATAGATGAGTGGCACAGTGAAGTGACTAAGCCTGTGATTGCTCTAAGAGCTGAGATAGGCGATGGCAAGTCGATGAATGATATGGCTGATGTTATCAAGGAGGCACGCGGCAAACAGTTTTTTGATAAATTCAGAGTTCAGATAAGTACTTTTATAGAGCGTGAAAAAGAATTATTGGAGAAGAGTCATCGCAAACTTGAGAGCAGTACCAATGCCGCAGATCTTAAGCAACTTGAGAAGTTAGAAGTCCATTCCTATCGCGCGATTACCAAGGCGCAAGTTGTTCTGGCATCAGCGGTTGATATGGAGACAGGTATGCGTGGTTTCCTGTTGTCGGGACAAGAGCACTTTCTCGATCCCTATAAAGAGGGAAGTGTTCGTTTTCATCAGCTGATTAAAGAGTTATCTGTTTTTATTGCCAGCAATCCGCAGCAAGTCTCATTGCTAGTCGAAAGCAAGAACATCATAGATAACTGGATAGGTGAGGTGGTAGAGCCACTCATTGAGTTACGTCGTGAGATTGGTGACGCAAAAACCATGGATGATATGGCGGAGCTTGTGGGGGAGGCGAAGGGTAAGGTTTATTTCGATAAGTTCCGCGTACAAATACAAAAGTTTAAAGATAAAGAGCTCACGCTGTTAGCACTGCGGAAAGAATCCCTGGCAGATACTGAATCTTTGGTCACTAACATTACGATCTACGGCACATTACTAGCCATCTTTGTAGGATTGGGCGTGGCGTTTAGATTAACAAAGCACATAGTGAACCAATTAGGCGGAGAGCCTGCATATATCGCAGAAATAGCCAGAAATGTGTCTAATGGCGATCTGAGTGCCAAACTGGAGGGAGGCGATAACGCTCAAGGTATCTTTGCCGAAATGATGCGGATGGTAGTGACACTAAAAGATAAAACTAATCTGGCACAAAAGATTGCGGTTGGGGAGTTAGATCAAGTTGCCAAGCTAGCTTCCGATAAAGATATGTTGGGTATTGCACTACAGGAGATGCTGAACAATTTAAACAGTGTTGCCGATCAGGCCGATGCGATAGCTGGCGGTGATTTTACTAAGGAGGTGGCGATCAAGAGTGATAAGGACAGATTAGGTACAGCACTGCATGAGATGAAGAGTCAGATAAAGGAGCGTAACACTTCTTTGTCTCGCAGCTTGAATCTTAACCAAGGCATAGTCAACACAGCCATCGATGGCATCATCTCCATTAAGGATGATGGCAGCATAATATCGGTTAATTCCGCCACTGAGAGGATGTTTAAGTATTCCGCCGAGTCACTGATAGGCAAGAATATCAAGATGTTGATGCCTGACCCCTTTCATTCAGAGCATGACGCTTACCTAAGTCGGTATAAATCCACGGGAGTGAAGACTATTATCGGTCAGGGGCGTGAAGTTGTTGCCCTGTGCAGCGATGGCAGTACATTTCCTATCTTTCTCTCGGTGGGCGAAGTGAAGCAAGGTGAAGAGGTGATGTACACCGGATTTATCCGTGATATTAGTGCTCAGAAAAAATTTGAGATGGAGATCTTAAAGAGTGAATCTCTTAATAAGGGACTGATCAATACTTCCCTGGACGCCATCATTTCAATCAGCCCCGAAGGCATCATACTGTCCTGCAATCAGGCAACCGAGATTATGTTCCAATATTTGAGTAAGGAACTGGTTGGCAAAAAAATTAACATCTTGATGCCGAGCCCCTATACCGAAGAGCACGATACTTACCTTAGCAATTACCTGAGCACGGGCGTGAAAAAAGTCATAGGTAAAGGCAGGGAACTTGTTGGTTTGAGAAGGGATGGCAATCAGTTTCCTATTTTTCTGTCTGTGGGGGAGGTTCAGCTTGAAACTGGTGTGGTATTTACCGGTTTCATTCGCGATATCAGTGAGCAGAAAAAATTCGAGCGAGACATGATCAAGAGTGAAACACTCAATCGAGGCATGGTAAACACTTGCTTAGATGCCATTTTGTCCATATCCAGTAAAGGGGTGATCATAGCTTGCAATAGCGCCGCTGAAACACAGTTTCAATATAGTGCGGATGAACTGATGGGGAAGAAGATCAATACTTTGATGCCCAGCCCTTTTACCGAGGAGCATGATGGCTACCTGCATAACTATCTGACCACTGGGGTCAAGAAAGTGATAGGTAAGGGCAGAGAGGTCATTGGCTTGAAGAAAGATGGCAGCACTTTTCCCATGTACTTGACAGTGGGGGAAGTGAAGCAAGGAGATGAAATAGTCTTTACCGGTTTTGTTCGCGATATCACCCAAGCGAAACAATATGAACAGGATCTAAAAAAGACCAATGAAGATCTGCTGAAGCAAAATGAGTTGAAGAATCGAGTATCCATTATTAATGAGTTGACTCAGGGGGCTTCAGAACTTAACACCATGGCCGATAATATCATCTCGGCGTTAGCCGAAATGATGCAAGCCGGGCATGGGGTGCTCTATACCTATGGGGGCGAAGATGATGGCTTGAGTCTCTCCGGGAGCTATGCATTCAAGAAGCGAAAGGTAATATTGCCAAATATTCCCATAGGTGAGGGGCTTGTAGGCCAGTGCGGTAAAGAGAAGAAAACCATCTTATTGACTCAAGTCCCTGGGGATTATATTCAAATTAATTCAGGGCTGGGTGAGAGCACTCCGATGAATGTACTTGTGGTACCCGTCTTATTCGAAGATGATCTGATGGGGGTGATTGAGCTGGCTACATTTCAAACATTCAGTGATGAACAGATCGAGGTCATCGAACTCATCTGCAGTAACCTGGGTATTGTTATCAATAACCTCAGAAGTCAGGAGCGGACACAGACATTACTGCTTGAAACCCAAATGCAAGCGGAAGAGTTACAGGCACAGCAAGAGGAACTGAAAAGTTCAAATGAGAGCCTACTGGAACAGACTCAACTGCTTAAAACCTCCGAAGAGGAGCTCAGACAGCAGAGTGAAGAGCTCAAGGTGTCCAACGAAGAGCTGGTAGAGAAGCAAGTGTTTCTCAAACGCCAAAAAGATGAGATAGAGGTGGCTAAGGTCGACCTCACCATCAAGGCCAATGAACTGGCGCTGGCCAGTAAATATAAGTCAGAATTTCTGGCCAACATGAGTCATGAACTCAGGACGCCTCTCAATAGTTTACTCCTGTTAGCCAAAGGGTTGGCCGATAACAAGAGTCAGCACTTAGATGAGGTTGAAGTCGAAGATGCTAAGATTATTTTCGATGGGGGCAACAATCTCCTCTGCCTCATTAATGACATCATGGACCTCTCTAAGGTTGAAGCGGGCAAGCTCACCATACATATCGAAGAGGTGAACTTGAGTGTGCTTAGCCGTAACCTGAAGCAGGTATTTGATCCTATTGCCAGGAGTCGCAACCTGAAGTTCATCATTAATCTGGATGAAAAATTGCCACAGAGCATTACCAGTGACGGCCAGAGGGTCGAGCAGGTGTTGAGAAACCTACTGTCGAATGCGCTGAAATTTACCGAGACAGGGACTGTTTCTCTCAATATTGGCTACGCTAAAGCCGATACCCAGTTTTCTCATAGCAGTTTGGATGCAAATAAGGCGTTGTCAATTGCCGTGGTCGATACTGGTATCGGCATACCTTCTGACAAGCTCCAGGCCATTTTTGAGGCGTTTCAGCAACAAGATGGCTCTACTAGCAGGAAATATGGCGGAACCGGTCTGGGTCTCACCATCGCCAGGGAGCTGACGCGTCTGTTAGGTGGAGAGATCCAGCTCGAGAGCTCTCCCAATCAGGGCAGCACCTTCACCCTATATTTACCCAGTAAGTTTGACTTAGGTGGCATAGACCCTAAATCTCAGGGTCACAATGAAGCCATTCTGTCTGAGGTTAAATATTCAACAGTGACAGATGAGTCCGGTTCTCAATCAAAGGTCACTTATTCCTCTGCAGGGGATCCAGCCAAGCATGATCCTGTCATGCGGCTTCATCCTGAGTTCATTCCTGATGATAGAAATAACTTACATGAGGGGGATCGCTCTTTGCTTATCATCGATGATGATAAAATCTTTGCCAAGATATTGCGGGATCATGCCCGGGAAAGTGGCTATAAATGTCTGGTTGCCGGTGACGGACGCACGGGGATCTACTTGGCTCAGGAGTATCAACCCGATGGCATCATTCTCGATATCATGTTACCCGATATCGATGGCCACAAGGTACTGGAACAACTCAAGTTCAGTCTCAAGACTCGCCATATACCGGTGGAGATCATCTCGGCGCACAGTGACGATAAAAATGCTGCCTTAGTTCAGGGAGCTATCGGCCTACAAACTAAGCCTGTTAGTCAGGAGCAACTCTTGACGGTATTCGACGAGATAAAGACATTTTCAGCCACCGAGCTGCGTCATGTGCTGGTGGTAGAAGATGATATCGCCAATCAAACCTCTATTATCAGACTGTTGGAGAACAGTGATATCGACATCAAGTGTGTCGATAACGGTAGCCAAGGTGTAGAGGAGATCATGTCGGGTAAATATGACTGCGTCATCTTAGATCTGGGCTTACCGGATTTTAGCGGTTTCGAAGTGCTAAAGCGGATCGATGCCAGTGACCTTGCCCGAGTACCGCCGGTGATTATTTATACGGGTAAAGAGATCACCGATGAGGAGCAAGATGAGCTGAACAGGTACTCATCCACCATAGTCATCAAGGGAGTGGGCTCTGCCGAGCGGTTGCTCGACGATATCTCACTGTTTTTACATGATATCGAGTCTCGTTTTTGTGACAGTAGTCGAAAGACCATACATATGCTCCACGATGAAGACTCCATGCTTAAGGGCCGCAAGGTATTGCTGGTCGATGATGACATGAGAAACACCTACGCCTTGTCGAAAAAGCTGATCGAGATTGGCTTCGATGTCGAGATGGCCCATAACGGTAGGGAAGCGGTGGAACAGTTAGAGCAAAATAAAAATTTCGAATTGGTGCTGATGGATACCATGATGCCAGAGATGGATGGTTATGAGGCGACGCGAAAAATAAGGGAAATGAGCGATTACAAGCAAATCCCAATTATAGCGTTAACCGCTAAAACGATGGCCGAGGACAGGGAGAAATCTTTGCAAGCCGGCGCATCCGAGTATCTGACTAAACCTATAGATTTAGAGAAGTTGTTATCTATCATGCGTATCTGGCTATTTAAGCACTAGTGTGGGGATATCTGAACTATGCTTTTAGGTATTGATTGAAGGACAAGGACTCTACTGAAGACTTAGCTGAGTTTAAGTAGATTAACGTACAGGTGTGGACTTTCATGGCTGAAATTCAAACTCGATCATTTTTCAAATTCACCATAGCGAAGAAATTGATGCTAGCGGCTGTGCTTAATTTGTCTTTGATGGCCATGGTCGGTTCCTATTCCATGGTCATGATTGGGCTTATAGGCGCAGAGATAGAGGAAGTTTCCAACATAGACCTACCACGAGTACGCAGCCTGACTCAAATTGAAACTCATCTGTTAGAGCAGGAGATCTATTTTGAGAAAGCCCTACGCTTGGCCGAAGAGATGCAGCTGGATAGCCGTGTAGGCGCCGAAGCAAGTCTGTTGATTGCAGCTAGAGATTTTAATCATGTAGATATTCAATACCGCGAGTTGTCGGCCAAGATCAATGATGAAATAGATGAGATAACGGAGGAAGTGAAACATGACATAAAGGCGGCCTCGGCGCAGACTGATATTGATGCTTTTAAAACAATACTGAGTGGATTAATCAAAATAAAACAGGAGCACCTGCAATTTGAACAAGACTCTTTCACTATCTTGACCACCATAGAATCGGGGGAGTGGGATCACACCATCAGTCAGGCCGTCATAGAAGCCGTTGAGCAAGAGGGGGCGGATCTTGATCATGAACTCATAGCCTTGCGTGAGAAGGTGGAACACCTTATACAAGCCTTACTATCTGATGCCGAAGAAAATGGTAAAGAGGGCTTTAAGGGGATCATTATCTTTGTGCTTATCTCCTTGGTCTTGAGTGTGGTGATCTCTTTTGTCATGGCCAGGTTGATTATTAAGCCCGTTACAGAGATTAAAGCCGTGACCGATGGACTCACCACTGGCGATCTGACACAAAAAGTCTCCTGGAGCAGCGCGGATGAAATTGGTGATTTGTCGGTGTCGATCAATACCATGATAGCGACCCTGAATGATGTTGCTGATCAGGCCGATGCCATAGCCAGTGGTGACTTCTCCAAGGAGATAGTGACTAAGAGTACTAAAGACAGATTAGGCATAGCACTGCATGAGATGAAAGGGCAGATCAAGGAAAGAACCGCGTCCTTGTCAAACAGTCTCAATATTAATCAGGGCATAGTCAACACATCCGTCGATGGCATCGTCTCCCTTCAAGATGATGGCACCATCATTTCGGTCAATGCTGCGACCGAGATGATGTTTAAGTATTCAGCCGAGTCACTCATCGGTAAGAATATCAAGATAATGATGCCTGAACTTTTTCATTCTGAACATGACGATTATTTAAGCCGAGATAAAACGGTAGGACTCAAGGATGCTGTAGGTAAGGGGCGTGAGGCTGTCGCCCTGCGTAGCGATGGCAGTACATTTCCGTTATTTCTGTCGGTGGGCCTGGTTAAACAAGGCAAAGAGGTGATGTATACCATTTTTATTCGCGATATCACTCAAGAGAAACAATATGAACAGGATCTAAAAAAGACCAATGAAGATCTGTTGAAGCAAAATGAGATGAAGAACCAAGTGTCTGTTATCAATGAGTTGACTCAAGGGGCATCAAAGATTAGGGCCATGGCCGATAATATCATCTCTGCGCTAGCCGAAATGATGCAAGCCGGGCATGGAGTCCTCTACACCTGTGGGGATGAAGATGATGGTTTAAGTTTGTCGGGAAGTTATGCATTTAAGAAGCGAAAGGCGATATTATCCAGTATTCCCATAGGAGAGGGACTCGTTGGCCAGTGTGCTAAAGAGAAGAAAACCATCTTATTGACTCAAGTCCCCGGTGATTATATTCAAATTAACTCAGGGCTGGGTGAAAGCTCGCCCTTGAACGTGCTTGTGGTACCCGTATTATTCGAAGACGAGTTGATGGGGGTGATTGAACTGGCATCATTTCAAACATTCAGTGATGAACAGATCGAGGTTATCGAACTCATCTGCAGTAACCTGGGTATTGTTATCAATAACCTCAGAAGTCAAGAGCGGACACAGACATTACTGCTTGAAACCCAAATGCAAGCGGAAGAGTTGCAGGCGCAGCAAGAGGAACTGAAAAGCTCAAATGAGAGCCTACTTGAACAGACTCAACTGCTTAAAACCTCCGAAGAGGAGCTTAAACAGCAGAGTGAGGAGCTCAAGGTATCCAACGAAGAGTTGGAAGAGAAGCAAGTGTTTCTTAAACGTCAAAAAGATGAGATAGAGGCGGCTAAGGTTGACCTCACCATCAAGGCCAATGAACTGGCGCTGGCCAGTAAATATAAGTCAGAATTTCTGGCCAACATGAGTCATGAACTCAGGACGCCTCTCAATAGTTTACTCTTGTTAGCCAAAGGGTTGGCCGACAACAAGAGTCAACATCTGGATGAGGTTGAAGTCGAAGATGCTAAGGTGATTTTCGATGGGGGCAACAATCTCCTCTGCCTCATTAATGACATCATGGATCTCTCTAAGGTTGAAGCAGGCAAGCTCACCATACATATCGAAGAGGTGAACTTGAGTGTGCTTAGCCGTAACCTGAAGCAGGTATTTGACCCTATTGCCAGGAGTCGTAACCTTGAATTCATCATTAATCTGGATGAAAAATTGCCACTGAGTATTACCAGTGACGGTCAGAGGGTCGAGCAGGTACTGAGAAACCTGCTGTCGAATGCGCTCAAGTTCACAGAGACCGGCTCTGTCTCTCTCAATATTGGCTTCGTTAAATCCGAAACCCTCTTTTCCCATAGCAGCTTAGATGCTAACGAGGCGGTGTCACTTGCCGTGGTCGATACTGGTATCGGCATACCTACAGACAAGCTCCAGGCCATTTTTGAAGCATTTCAGCAACAAGACGGGTCTACCAGCAGAAAGTATGGCGGAACCGGTTTAGGTCTCACCATCGCCAGGGAGCTGACGCGTCTGTTAGGTGGAGAGATCCAGCTCGAGAGCTCTCCAGAACAGGGCAGCACCTTTACCTTATACTTGCCCAGTAAGTTTGACTCGGATGGTATAGACCCTAAGTCCGAGGGACACAATGAAGCCATTCTCTCTGAGGTTAAATATACAACAGTGGCGGATGAATCTAGCTCCTCATCAAGCGTCACCCAATCCCCCACTAGGAATCCCGTAAAACATGATCCTGCGATGCAGATCCATCCCGAGTTCATCCCCGATGACAGAAATAGTTTACATGAGGGGGACCGTTCTTTACTTATCATCGACGACGATAGAATTTTTGCCAAAATATTGCGGGATCATGCCCGGGAAAATGGCTACAAATGTCTGGTTGCCGGTGATGGACGTACGGGGATCTACCTGGCACAGGAGTACCAACCCGATGGCATTATTCTTGATATCATGCTACCCGATATCGATGGCCACAAGGTACTGGAACAACTTAAGTTCAGTCTCAAGACACGCCATATACCGGTGGAGATCATCTCGGCCCACAGTGACGATAAAAACGCTGCCTTAGTTCAGGGAGCTATCGGCTTACAAACTAAGCCTGTCAGTCAGGAGCAACTTTTAACCGTATTTGACGAGATAAGGGCATTTTCAGCCACCGAGCTGCGTCATGTGTTAGTGGTAGAAGATGATATCGCCAATCAAACGTCAATCATCAGACTGTTGGAGAACAGTGATATCGACATCAAGTGTGTCGATAACGGCAGTCAGGGAGTCGACGAGATCATGTCGGGTAAATATGACTGCGTCATCTTAGATCTAGGCTTACCGGATTTTAGTGGTTTTGAAGTGCTAAAGCGGATCGATGCCAGTGAGCTTGCTCGAGTACCGCCGGTGATCATCTATACGGGTAAAGAGATCACCGATGAGGAGCAAGATGAACTGAACAAGTATTCATCCACTATCGTCATCAAGGGGGTAGGTTCTGCCGAGCGGTTGCTCGACGATATTTCACTGTTTTTACATGATATCGAGTCTCGTTTTTGTGTCAGTAGCCAAAAGACCATACATATGCTCCACGATGAAGACTCCATGCTTAAGGGCCGTAAGGTTTTGCTGGCCGATGATGACATGAGAAATACCTACGCCCTGTCGAAAAAATTGATCGAGATAGGCTTCGATGTCGAGATGGCCCATAACGGTAAGGAAGCGGTGGAGCAGCTAGAGAAAGATAAAAATTTCGAATTGGTGTTGATGGATACCATGATGCCTGAGATGGATGGTTATGAGGCGACGCGAAAAATACGGGAAATGAGCGATTACAAGCATATCCCTATCATAGCGTTAACCGCTAAGGCAATGCCCGAGGATAGAGAGAAATCTCTCCAAGCTGGCGCTTCGGAATATCTGACTAAGCCGATCGATTTCGATAAATTACTGTCGATTATGCGGATTTGGCTGTTTAGGAACTAGATTTTGGGGACGTTATCTTGATTATGAAATCTGAAGATATGATTGAGTTTGAAGTCAATCAACTGCTTGAGGCGATACATTTCCGTTATGGCTATGACTTTCGTGATTATTCCAGAGCCTCTCTGGAACGAAGGATTTTAAATCGAGTTCAGCTATCGGATCTTGACTCTGTGTCTGACATGGTACCTAAAATTTTACATGATCCGGATTTTTTCGATCTCTTTTTACGGGACATGTCGGTGACTGTGACCGAGATGTTTCGTGAACCTCTGGTGTTCAAGAAGGTACGTCAAAAAGTTTTTACTCAGCTCAAAACCTACGCAAGAGTCAACATCTGGCATGCAGGTTGCGCGACGGGAGAGGAGGTCTATTCCATGGCTATCATGCTCAAGGAGGAGGGGCTGCTGGAGCGTACCCGGATTTATGCCACCGATTACAATAATCATTCTCTGGAGATTGCCGAGAAGGGGATTTATCCCGCCGAAAAAATAAAACTATTCACGCAAAATTATCTGGCATCCGGCGGCAAGGCCTCATTTGCCGATTATTATCAGGCAAAATTTAACTCGGCTAAGATGGCAGAGTCGCTCAAAGAACATATCACCTTTGCCAACCATAATTTAATGAAAGATCAGGCCTTTGCCGAGATGCACCTGATCGTGTGTCGCAACGTGCTCATCTATTTTAACCCCAGGTTACAAGATAGGGTTCTCAGCCTGTTTAAAGAGAGTCTGATCCCCAGAGGCTTTCTCTTGCTAGGGGATAAGGAGACTCTGGAGTTCAGTCAGGTAAAGTCCTCATTCGAGGAGTTTGCTACTAAGGAGCGGATATTCAGGCGGCTCATTCATGTATGAGGCCATGGTCATAGGGGCTTCTGCCGGTGGGTTACATGCATTGACGGCTATCTTGCCGCAACTTCCCTGTGATTATCCTTTGGGGGTTCTTATCGTTCAGCACAGATGCAGGCAAGCAGATAATTTTTTGGTGGAGTATTTAAATGACAGATCAGCTGTGGTAGTCAAGGAGGCTGAGCCTGGTGAGGCTATACAGCCTGCTCATGTGTATATTGCGCCCGCCGGTTATCATCTGCTGGTGGAGCGGGATAAAACTTTGAACTTGAGCATAGATCCACCAGTGAATTATTCTATCCCTTCAATCGATGTATTGTTTCAATCGGCGGCGGCCTGCTACAAGAATCATCTGATTGGGCTTATACTTACAGGAGCTAATTCTGATGGAAGTCTGGGTTTGAAAATGATCAAAAATTATGGCGGTTTCGCCATAGTACAAGATCCTCAAACTGCCGAGGTCGATGTGATGCCAAAAGCTGCTATAGACATGGTCGTTGTCGATAGGAAAATCCCCTTAGATAAGTTGGGGCATTATCTTGCTAAGTGTGATTTTAAGCCTGAGTTTAGTGTGGCTAAGGACCATTTACATGAATGAGTCCTGTCCTAAAATTCTGATCGTCGATGACGAGCCCAATAACCTGCGTGTTTATGAGCGTATTTTAGCCCCCTAAACTTAGACTTTACGAAAGCCATGTCCGGTCATCAGGCGTTGGCGGTGGCTCATAAACATGATTTCTTTTTGATCTTGATGGACGTGCAGATGCCCGGCATGGATGGTTTCGAAGCGGCTTCACTTATCTTAGAGCACCCGAAAACCTGCCATATCCCCGTTATCTTCATTACCGCATTTGCCCGTGATGAGGCCTTCGAGTTTAAGGGTATATCAGCGGCGCGGTAGATTATCTGGTGAAACCGATTAATGATGAGATTTTGAAGAGTAAAGTGGGGGTGTTTCTAGAGCTCTATAAAGAACGCCTTAGATTAGATAAGGCTTATGAGACGAAGAAGAAGGCCGAAGAGGAGCTGAGAGTACACAAGGAAAACCTCGAAGAGTTAGTCAAAGACAGGACCAAGGAGCTACAGGAGTCCATGGAGCACTTGATATCGGCGCAAGATAAGCTAGTCAAAGCTGAAAAAATGGCGTCCTTAGGTCGATTGGTGGCCGGGGTGGCTCATGAGCTCAATACGCCGATTGGAATTTGTGTTACAGCATCTTCCTTTATGCAAGGGGAGACGGGGAGATTGAGTCATGAGTTTAATGAGGGACACTTGTCACATGAAGAGATGTCCGGATTTTTCGATGCCGCTGTTCAGTCATCTGAGATGATTTTATCGAATCTGAACAGAGCGTCTAAGCTGATAAAAGACTTTAAACTCGTGGCAGTCGATGTGTCATCAGAAGAGCTAACCACATTTAATCTTATGTCCCATGTCGATGACAGCATTACTGAAATATTGCCTGAGTTAGATTTAATCCATCATCAAGTGAGTATCGAAGGTGATAAAGACTTGAGGGTGACTACATACGCAGAAACCTTGAAATTAGTACTCAAAAATTTACTGCTTAATGCCATCACTCATGCCTTTGAGCATGATACGAATGGAAAGATCATGATTCACATTGCCCGAACAGAGGACAGGGTGATAGTTCGTTTTAAAGATGATGGCAAAGGCATGTCTGCGGAAACCGTGTCTATGGTCTTTGAACCTTTTTATACGACTCGTAGAGGCTCTGGGGGCAGTGGGCTTGGTTTATACATAGTGTTTAATCTGATCACTCAAGTGTTAAAAGGCGATGTGCATTGTAAGAGCCTGCTGGGCGAAGGTACTGAGTTTAAGATCACCTTTCCGATTGAGAGAGATACCGATTTATTTGGTAATTAAAGCCATTACTTTGATCGTTTTATGCCCTCATTGTCATTGAGGGCATACATTATTTGTAAAATATTATTTTAGTGTAACTTCATTCGAGGTCTGACTACCCTCATCAATTTTTCGGCTAGCCACAGAGCGATAGTTTTAAACGTTCCATGTATGGCTTTTTGATGCATGCGGTAAAGAGAGATATATACCAAGCGGGCGATCTTGCCCTCGATAAACATACTGTTCTTAGTTAAATTCCCCATCAGGCTGCCGACTGTGCTGAAACGAGACAGATTGACCAGGGAGCCATGATCCACATAAATGTATGATTCCAGTGACTCTCCCTTGAGTTCATGTAGGATGTTTTTCTCGACGCACTGTGCCATCTGGTGAGCGGATTGTGCTCTTGGTGGCACGAAGCTACCATCGGCCTGTTGGCAGGCACAGCAATCACCGATCACATAGATATCATCATTGATGGTGCTGAGTAAGTTAGCCTTAACCATGATCTGGTTGGCTCGGTTTAACTCAAATATCTCGATATTTTTGATAAAATCAGGGGCCTTCACCCCAGCGGCCCACAACATCAGGTTGGCTTCGATGAGTTCACCTTCGGCTGTGACAAACCCTGCGGTACTCGCTTCACTTATGCGGGTATTTTCCATCACATTGACCCCAAGCTTACTTAGCTCACGCCTTGCTGACGTGGCTATGCGTTCGGGGAGTGCGGGAAGGATGCGCGGACCCGCTTCAATCAGATGAATATTGAGTTTTTCTTTGGTCATCTTGCTCAGGCCATAGATTTTCAATAGTTCAGTAACATGATAGAGCTCAGCCGACAGCTCAACACCAGTCGCGCCGCCTCCGACGATAGCGATATTGAGCTCATTGATGGACTCAGATTGATGCACGCGAGTAAAGCTGTCTAACAGGGCATGATGAAACCGATTGGCCTGTTGATGAGAGTCGAGGAAGAAGCAATGTTCTCTCACTCCAGGAGTATTGAAGTCATTGCTGACACTGCCGATGGCGATGACTAATTTGTCATATTGAATTTGACGCTCAGGTAACAGCACTTTACCCCTGTCGTCTGTGATTGGGGCGACCTTAATCAACTTATTATCGGCATCGAGATCGCAAAACGTCCCAAGTTGAAACTGATAGCCATGTTTTGCCGCATGGGCAGAGTAAACCACTCCATCGAGATCAGAATCCAGAGAGCCTGTGGCCACTTCATGAAGTAAGGGTTTCCAGATATGGGTTCTGTTTTTATCGACGAGCACTATTTGGGCGCTGTTTTTCTTGCCAAGCCTGTGGCCTAATTGAGTCGCTAGCTCTAACCCTCCGGCCCCACCACCGACAATGACAATTTTTGGACATGATGACTTCATTATGCGTTCCTTAATTACAGCACTGTTAACCTTGCTATCGATAGCTTGATTTTTCACAGAATGGATTTTTCTTCGAGACACTAATTTATTAAGTACTGATCTATAGCCTAATTATGTTGTCGTATATCACACCTTAAGTCATGGTTATAAACTCTGTTGTTTTAGGTTTATCCAGTGTTATCTGCTTAATTTGTGTCGTGATATCTTCAGCAAGGTGAGAGACTGGGAGTTCAATTTACGATTTGTGAGTAATAAAGCTACTAAATAGATGAGTTTCATGGCATGTTTTTTATTCATCCCAACGGATCTTCAGGTATGAGTGCGATCATTTGACTTCGATTTAAAAGCCTTGCAGGTATTTGTTATGACTGCGCAAACAGGCAACATGACTGAAACGGCTAAGCGCCTGGGCCTGACTCAATCTTCGGTGTCACAGACCTTGTCGGTGCTTGAGAAGGGGGTGAATGCCAAGCTGCTGGATCGCAGCATACGTCCCGTAGGCCTGACTATTGCCGGGCGATATTTTTTCGACCAATCCTCTCATCTCTTATCTCAAGCGGAGCAGACTCAAAGAGTGATCGCTCAAGGCAGTTTCGAGCAGCTGCATCTGGTGCGTATTGCCTTAGTGGACTCATTGGCCACAGCTTTGGGGAAACCCTTAATAGAGGTGGTGAAACGACGCACAGAGAACTGGACATTAACCACGGGTCGCTCAAACATGCATGCCGATGCCTTGCTGTCTCGGCAACTCGATATCATCATCTCGGATGATGCCCTCGAAGATAACGACGATATCTGTCGATATCCGATTCTTTCAGAGCCATTCGTGCTGGTGGTTCCTGCAAATTTTCAAGTGTGTGGGGCGAATCAACCTTCGCTGCAACAAGTTAAACAGCTTGAGAAAGAACTCGATTTTGTCCGTTATACCCAAGACTCACTCATTGGTATCTGCATCGAACGTTATCTTAAGCGTCTCGCTATAGAGCCAAGTTTGCGGCTGCAACTGGACAATACTTTTGCTGTCTTGTCTATGGTCGCTGCTGGTATCGGTTGGACGATAACCACTCCCTTATGTCTATATCAGAGTGGCATAGGCCTGGATCAGGTTAAATGTCTGCCTCTCCCAGGGAAAGCGCCTCTACATCGTCAATTGACTCTAGTGTGCCGCCGGCATGAGTTGGGGGATCTGCCTCAGAAAATGGCCGAGGACAGCTGTGACATCATGCGGCAGAGTTTCTTGCCTGAATTAGAAGAAGATCTGCCCTGGCTGGTCGCAGGGATCAACATAGGTTAGTGAGAATAGGCTGATATTTGAGGTAAGTAGTAGATAAAATTTGAGAAGGAATTCGCCCTAGTATTAAGAATTTTAATACTAGGGCGTTAGTACAAATGATTGTTGTTGTCCAATTGGCTGGAGGCCATTAGGTTCGATGAAGCGTTAATTTACCACGAGTTAACACGCGTCTATCGGGCCATTTCGCAAACCAAGATAAAGGGAAGTGTCATGTCACAAGAATCAAAGCAAGAGGCAGTAACCAGTACCCAAAGTACCGGCATCGAGAATAACGCCGTTTCCGATGAATACATGAGTAAGAGGCAGCTGAAAAAAGGGGTCGCGGGCTGGATAGTGCTCGCTAGCCTTGGGTCTCTTATGTTATTTCAGGAGATTTCGCTGGCTGGAATTTTGGCTTAGCCTTGGGCGGTTTCGGCGGCATGTTTATCGCGACCTTAGTGATGGGTTTGATGTACATCTGTCTGGTATTGAGTCTGGCTGAGATGTCTTCTTCTCTGCCCACGGCAGGAGGTGGCTACAGCTTTGCCCGCCGGGCCATGGGTCCCTGGGGAGGCTTCTTGACCGGCACCGCGATTTTGCTGGAATATGCCATCGCCCCAGCCGCTATCGCTGTGTTTATCGGCAGTTATGTTAATGAACTCATAGGTATCGACGGCCCCATTGTCTACGCTGCTTTCTATCTGACCTTTGTCGGGCTGCATCTGTGGGGAGCGACTCAGGCATTGCGGATCATGATGGGAATAACCTTACTTGCGGTTATCGCGATAGGGGTCTTTGCCTTTTCTATGGTGTCTCATTTCTCCGTGGACAACTTGTTTGATATCGCGGCTAACCCAGATGTTGCTGGTTCGAGCCGTTTTCTACCCGAAGGCTACATGGGGATCTGGGCGGCGTTGCCATTTGCTATGTGGTTGTTTCTCGCAGTGGAAGGTGTGCCATTAGCGGCCGAGGAGGCTACGAATCCGGCGAAAGACATGCCCAGAGGTATCATAGCTTCTATGCTGGTGTTAATCGTATTTGCTGCCGTGGTGCTATTACTGGTACCCGGCGGGGCAGGTGCTGAGGCGATGAAAGCACATGGTGCGCCTCTGGTTGGCGCTCTCCAATCTGTCTATGGATTAGATTCTTTCGCGGCAAAGTTTGTCAATGTCGTCGGTTTATTTGGCCTGATAGCCAGTTTTTTCTCTATCATCTACGCCTACTCCCGTCAGGTGTTTGCACTCTCCCGCGCCGGCTATATTCCTCGCTTCCTGTCGCTGTCGGGTCAGCGTAAAGTGCCTGTGTGGGCCTTGATTGTTCCCGGCATCTTGGGCTTCTTGCTGTCCTTATCCGGTGAGGGGACCTGATGATCACTATGGCGGTATTTGGCGCCACTATCTCCTATGCCATGATGAGCCTGTCTCATATCATTCTTCGTAAGAAAGAGCCCAATCTCGAACGTCCCTATAGGACTCCTGGTGGCATCATTACCTCTGGAATTGCACTTGTGCTCTCTCTTGTCGCCCTGGCATCGACCTTTATTGTCAGCCTGCAAGCCGCGGCTTGGTCAGCACTCTTCTATTTGATCATGGTGACCTATTTCGTGCTCTATAGCCGACATAGACTGGTGGCCTCGGCTCCCGAGGAAGAGTTCGACATCATTTCATCTGCCGAATCCGAGCTTAACTAAATCTACAGCTAGAGTGACTGCAGCTCATTGTTCTTATACTAATATTTAGTTATCAGTTAGGCGATGAAGTCAGTCATTAAGGGGTGAGTCAGTGTGATTGGCTCATTAGCCTGTTGGCCTGCTAATAATAAAAGGAAGCATGACTATGCAAACAAGAATGCAAGCGAGAGAAGTAAAGAATGTGGCCGATGCCATGGCCATCATCGAAGAGCGAGGCTTGAGTCATGTAAAAGTCGGTGTATTTGATAATGATGGTGTGATGCGCGGCAAATATATGTCTAAGTCTAAGTTCTTCGCTTCATTAGAGAAGGGCTTCGCTTTTTGTGATGTGGTGCTTGGCTGGGACATGAAAGATCAACTCTATGACAATGCCAAATACACAGGTTGGCACACCGGCTACCCGGATGCGGCAGTGAGGATTTTGCCCCATACCTGTCGCGATGTGGTCGATGAGCAAGGTATGTTGCTGTTTATTGCCGAATTTGCCCAAGAGGCTGAAGTCGTCTGCCCCCGTGGCACCCTGAGGCGGGTGATTGAGAAAGCAGACAAAATGGGTTTTAAGGCGTTCGGAGCGCTGGAATATGAGTTTTTTCTCTTCAATGAAACGCCGCATTCAATTCGTGAGAAACACTACCGTAATTTAGAAACCGTGACACCGGATTGGTTTGGTTACTCGATGATTCGTAATTCGGTGCATTCGGACTTATATGAGGCCATTCTCTCCATGGGTGAAACCATGGACTTTCCCATCGAAGGAATACATTCCGAGACGGGTCCTGGTGTTATCGAGGCCGCCATCGCAGTGGACGGCGTCGAGGCTGCGGCCGATAAAGGCGCGCTATTTAAGACTTATATGAAGGTGTTGGCACAGAAACGCGGCTTGATGGCCACTTTTATGGCGAAATGGTCAGGTGATTATCCCGGGCAGAGTGGTCATATTCACCTCTCACTGCAGCATAAAAACGGTCAGTCGGCATTTTTCGACCCCAGTCAGCCCCACAATATGAGCAAGAACCAGCGTCATTTCCTCGCTGGACAACAGCAGCTGATGCCGGAATTTCTGTGCATGATAGCCCCAACCATCAACAGCTATTCCCGTATGGTACCAGGTTTTTGGGCACCCACCGACGCAACTTGGGGGGTGGAGAACCGTACCACGGCATTAAGAGTCATCCCGGGCAGTGCCAAGTCCCAGCGAATCGAATATCGATTGGGCGCCGCAGACGCTAATCCTTATCTCGCTCTAGCCGCTGCGCTGGCCAGCGGTTTATACGGCATAGAGCATCAACTAGAACCTCAGGCTCAGGTCAAAGGTAACGCCTATGAACAGGAACATGATGTGTCCTTGGCATTGCCTGCCACCCTGTGGGATGCCGCGCAGCGATTTAAGCAATCCAAGGCGGCGAAAGAGTGTTTCGGTGAGCAGTTTGTCGAGCACTTTGCCATCAGCCGGGAGTGGGAAGAGCGAGAGTTCAGGAAGCATGTTAGCGACTGGGAGATGGAGAGGTATTTCGAGATTATCTAGTCGTCTATGAGCATATGTATGTACATTTTTAGTGGGAGTTCAGTGCTAAATGAATATGTCGCAGCAAGTGAAAATATCAGATGAAACCAGCAAGGTCGTTATTCAGCAGACCATCTCGCCTATCGATGCCAGTGTCTATGTGACTCGACACTTGGCCGACACGGAGCAGGTGTCTGCCTGTGTGAAGCGGGCAAGCCAGGCTTTTAAAGGCGCAGATACAGGCTGGAAACAGACTTCGCTGGAGAGACGAAAAGCCCTGTGTCAGTCGGCTATCGATATCTTAGTGAGCCATAAAGAGGAGATAGCTCAAGAGCTGAGTTGGATGATGGGGCGTCCGGTCCGCTATGGCGCTGGCGAGCTCGCCGGCGTCGCCGAGCGTAGCGAGTACATGATAGGCGTATGTGAGCAAGCGTTGGCGGATATCGAATGTGAAGATAAACCTGGTTTTACTCGCTATATAAAGCGAGAAGCATTAGGTGTTGTGCTGGTGATTGCGCCCTGGAATTACCCTTATCTCACCGCCATCAACGCTATTATTCCTGCGCTGCTGGCGGGTAATTGTGTGATCCTCAAACATTCGGCTCAGACCCCATTGTGCGCGGAGCGTCTGTTTCAGGCGTTTGAACAAGCCGGGCTCCCCGAAGGCGTGTTTCAGTATCTGCATATGAGTCATGAAAATACAGCAAGCCTTATCGCCGATAACAGAATCAGTTATGTGGCCTTCACCGGCTCGGTATTTGGCGGAGAGATGGTGGAGAAGGCCGCTCTGGGGCGTTTTATCGGTGTGGGGCTCGAGCTTGGGGGGAAAGATCCCGCCTATGTGCGCCAAGACGCCGATATCGACAAGGCGGTCGAGGCCTTAGTCGATGGCGCCTTCTTCAATTCGGGTCAGTCATGCTGCGGCATCGAACGTATCTATGTGCACCACAGTGTTTATCAGGAGTTTGTCACTAAGGCCGTGGCGTTAACCAAGCAATACAAGTTAGGACGCGCCGATGATAAGCGTGTGACCTTAGGGCCTTTGGTGAGGCGAGAGGCGGCCGACTTTGTGCGCGGGCAAATCCAGGAGGCTTTGGCCCAAGGCGCCGTCGCTCATATCGATGAATCTCAGTTTGAATGGAGCCAAGCGGGGAGCGCTTATCTGGCGCCGCAAATTTTAACCCATGTGGATCATCAAATGCGGTTGATGACAGAGGAGTCCTTCGGTCCCGTAGTTGGGATCATGAGTGTCTCAGGCGATGATGAAGCTCTGGAGCTGATGAACGACAGTGACTTTGGCTTAACGGCGAGTATTTTCACCCAGGACATTGAGAAGGGGATCGAACTCGGTGAGTGTGTTGAGACCGGCACCTTCTTCTTAAATCGCTGCGATTACTTAGATCCTGCGTTGGCCTGGACTGGCGTGAAGCAGTCGGGCCGAGGCTGCACCTTATCACAGCTTGGATTTGAGTCATTTACTCGACCTAAGTCGTTTCATATCAAGCACGGTTAGTGCTGAGTTCTGCGCAGGTGTCGCGATGTTGAACTCATGTGTTTAATACATAAGAATTAAGGAAGCTGTCTATGTTATTGCAAGCCAATTGGAATTACCCCACAGATATCACGGTGGGCGAGGGCTGTATCAAACAGGTTGCTACTTGTTGCCTCGAGCTTGAGATGACCCAGGTGTTACTGGTGACAGACCCGGGATTAGCCAAGCTGCCCATGGTGCAAGAAATACTCGACATTTGTGTCGGTGCGGGTCTGGTTATCGAGGTCTTTTGCGATATTCAGGCTAACCCGACGGGGGGAATATTCGCAGTGGCGTCGATGTGCTCAACAGTGGCAAGTTTGATGGTGTGGTGGCGCTGGGCGGCGGTTCGAGTTTAGATGCGGCCAAAGCCATCGCCTTGATGGCAAAGCAAAGCATTACCTTGTGGGAGGCTGAAGATGTAGGCGATAACTGGCGTCAAATTAATGGGAGTTTGATGTTACCTGTGGTGGCAGTGCCTACAACCGCAGGCACAGGCTCCGAAGTCGGTCGGGCCTCGGTGATCACTGATACGGATGGAGAACGGCATGTGAAACGCATTATTTTTCATCCCAATATGATGCCTGCCAAAGTATTACTGGACCCTAGGCTGACAATAGGCTTACCCGCCCATATTACCGCCGCCACTGGCATCGATGCCTTATCTCATAATCTGGAAGCCTATTGTGCCCCCTTTTACCACCCTATGGCGGAGGGCATCGCCATCGAGGCTATCAGCTTGATTAAAGACTTCTTACCCAGGGCCGTGGCCAATGGTGAAGACATAGAGGCCAGGACGCAGATGCTGGTCGCATCCTGCATGGGCGCCACCAGTTTTCAGCGTGGCCTGGGGGAATGCATGCCTTAGCGCACTCTCTCGGCGCCTTATACAACAAGCATCATGGCTTGTTAAATGCGATCTTGATGCCCTATGTCTTATTAAGAAATAGAACCGAGATTGATACTCGTATCACCAGACTCGCCGGTTATTTAGGCTTAAAGGATCCAAGCTTCGATAGTTTCCTCTCTTGGGTACTCGAGCTTAGACAAGCATTGTCTATACCAAATAGTTTGAGTGATATAGGCATTAATCTGGATGATGTTGTGCTCGTGGGGGAGATGGCTGCAAAGGATGCTGCGGCAGGAGGAAACCCCATACCCTTAACTCCGGTGCAATACTCTATTTTATTCAGTGACGCGGTTAAAGGTCAGCTCTGCTCTTGAAAGAGGCGAAAAACACCTCTTGGAGGACACAATATGATAATTGGAATTTTGCAATGTGATGATGTGACTGAAGAGTTGCAGGTGCGCCATGGCAATTATCCTCGGATGTTTACTCAGTTGTTTGAGGCGGTAGAGGAAGATATTCAATTTAAGGTGTATCGTGTGATTGAGGGAGAATATCCTCAGTCTATCCATGAATGCGATGCCTATATCACCACCGGCAGTCGTTTCGGGGTCAATGATGTCCATGAGTGGATTAAAGCACTCGAGGACTTCGTTATCGAGTTATACCAATCTAATAAAAAATTGGTCGGGATCTGTTTCGGCCATCAGATGATAGTTAAGGCATTAGGCGGTGTGGTGGAAAAGTCAGTGAAAGGTTGGGGAGTCGGCGTCAGCACCACAAGGGTGCAGCAACAACAGCAATGGATGGGTCAAGGTCAAAATGAAATATCTCTGGTGGTGAGTCATCAAGACCAAGTGATGCAGTTGCCGACTGACTCACAGGTCTTAGCATCGAGTGAGTTTTGTCCCTTCTACATGATACAGATTAATGAGCATTTTTTAGGAATACAGGGTCATCCGGAATTCAGTAAGCGTTATTCATATGATCTTATGCAGGCTCGGCGAGGCAGAATCCCCCATGAGCGTATCGAAGCAGGCATAGAGTCACTGGACTTGAGGGTTGACGATAAATTAGTGACCCGCTGGTTGATCAACTTCTTAAAGTAATCCTTATCCATACGGTTTGCTTGATTTCTGGCCGTTAAATCTATGTTTAGCCGTTTAATTCCCCCTTAGCCGCCGACAAGTGAATATCACATAGGTTATAATGTTCAATTTGCACGTCGTCTTGCTGAGCTTATCTAGGCTCTTCGAGGCGTGATTTTAGCCTTTTTGTTTGTGGTAAGAGATGACAGATATACAGAAAACCTCCGATGAGCTCACCATACTTTCACTAGACACCTGCACCGAATCTTGTTCGGCGTCTTTGGTGAGCAACGGCAAGACATATCATGAATTGGCGATAGTGCCTCGTGAACACAGCCAGCGTATCTTGCCTATGATAGACAGTGTCTTATCTCAAGCAAATATCAAGATTGCCGATGTGGATCTTATTGCCTATGGTCGCGGTCCGGGCAGCTTCACCGGGATCCGTATCTGCACCAGCATGACTCAAGGTCTGGCCTTAGGACAAGATATTCCGGTGATTGGCTTATCTAGTCTACAGACCATGGCACAAGCCGTATATGACGATCAAGGTGGCGAGCAGATCGTCGCTGCCATCGACGCCAGAATGGGTGAAGTCTATTGGTGCCAATTCGTGATTAAAGAGGGTATCGCGGAGGCTGTTAGCTCTGAGGTGGTGATTGCCCCGGATTTAGTGACCTTAGCACCGGATACCCAAGGCGCTATCCTGGCCACTGGTACGGGATTCGATACCTATCCTCAGCTACTCGAACTATCGAATGAATTAGTGCCTGCGGATAACATCAAGTTTCCCGATGCTAAATCGATGTTAGCGCTGGCAAAACAGGGTTATACTCGAGGACTATCGACCTCTGTCGATGAACTGGCACCTGTGTATGTACGCGATACGGTTACCTGGAAAAAATTACCGGGACGTGAGTAGCTTATACCAGTATTTAAGGTAAGCTTAATCTGTTAAAAGCCATTACGGAAATATTTGTGGCCTTAGGAAAGGAGTCGATTTAATGCAGATACAAACCAACCATTTTAACGTGCTCAAGTCCGGGTCATCGAGTATTGCGCCGGCATCCTTAGATGCCATAACCCTGAACACCAGTGATCGGGTTGAGAGCTCATCTCGAGTCGAGCAGATTGATAAGGTTCGCCCCTCATTCCAGAAAGAGGAGAGTAGAGAGAGTGCAGCAGAGGGGGCATCGAATGAGCTTCTCCTTGCTACCCAAGTTCAGTCTCCTACACCCGAACAGTTGGCGTTTCGTCTAGGCGCCAAGCTTGAATATGAGCAGCAGACCCAAGCCAGTGAAGGCGCGGTTGCTCAATACCTGACCAACCAACATGCGGCCGAAAGAGAAGCCATCCAACAGATGGTTGGAATTGATACCTATGCTTAATCAGTCAGGCGCACTCGAGACTCAGATAAACCTGCCTGTCACTGGTGCTCCCAGTCGGGGACGTTTCTTAGTCGAACTCTTAATCGCTTTGCTCATCACACGTTTACCTTTTATCAGTGTCCCTTTTAAATGGCTCGAAAGTTATTTTCATGAGCTTTCACACGGCTTGGCCACCTTATTGACCGGTGGCGCTGTGAGCCATATTCAGCTTTTCCCCAATGGTGCTGGCTTGTGTTTCAGCCAAGGTGGTTGGCCTGTGGCTATCGGCTTCAGCGGTTATTTCGGTGCCGCTCTTTGGGGGTATTTAATCTTTATTCTGGCGACTTGGCCCAAGGGCATAAGAGTGAGCTTCGCCCTATTGGGCGGCGCGGTTGTATTGACGACCTTGTTGTGGGGGAGGGATCTGCTGACTATCTCCATTTTAGCCAGTCTTGCCGTGCTCTTCCTGCTGCCGCTAAAATTAAATAAAAACCGCTTCATGGGCTGTGGCTTAAGGATCATGGCACTGATGATCATGTTAAATGCCCTAGCCAGCCCTACTGTCTTGCTCGGCCTCAATGGCAAAGGTGATGCTGCCATGTTGGCGACTGCCACGTGGATCCCAGCCTGGATCTGGGTGTTTATCTGGCTGGCCTTCAGCGCCTTGATGATCTTCCTTTGCTGGCAACGTGTCGATAGGGCAGCATCTAAGACCAGTTCCATTAAGTAAGTGATCATTCGATTGAGTCCACTCATTATCTTTTTGTTACATTTCTCCTCCACTTTCAGCCAGTAAGCCTCCCTATGGTCGGCTAAACCCACTTGGTTTTTGAGTTCGCTGCTGATAGGTTAGTCGAGTCCGATTTATGATTAACTTATATACAGGGAAGCAATAATGAGAAATAACATGTTTGTGGCTGGCGTGCTCGTCAGTGCCACGCTGAGTTTCAACGCCTTAGCCCATTCTGATGGTCATGGGGTGAGCAGTTTACAGCAAGCGGTGAATAGCGATTTTAGACAAGATAAGAATGCCAGCCGAGATGACTTTCGTCACCCTTTAGAGACCTTAGTGTTCTTTGACATCAATCCAAGCGATAAGGTGATCGAACTGTGGCCCGGTGGCGGCTGGTATGCCGAGATCTTAGCGCCATACTTGGCTGTTGATGGCCAATATGTTGCGGGGAACTTCGATACACAGCCTATTGATGAGAAGAAACGTGAAGGTTATAAAGCCAAGTCCGGTAAGAAGTTTGAAACTTGGCTACAAGATAATCGTCAACAGCTAGGTAAAGCGACGACTGTGACGTTCGATCCGCCGACACATTATGTTTTGGGTGGTGATGCCAGTGTCGATGTTGTACTGACATTTAGAAACTTACATAACTGGGCGATGAAAGATCAGCTAGAGCCAGTATTCGAGTCGGCTTATAAAGTGTTAAAATCCGGTGGAACCTTTGGCATAGTCGAGCACAGAGCCAAGGCGGGAATGGACGCTAAAACGGGTTATATGGATGAGGCGAAAGTGATCGCATTAGCCGAGAAAGTGGGCTTCACTTTAGTCGCTAAATCCGAGATTAATGCCAACACTAAAGACACCAAAGATTACCCTAAAGGTGTATGGACCTTGCCGCCTAGGTTAGCCTTAGATGATCTTGATAAAGAAAAGTATCTGGCCATAGGTGAGAGCGATCGCATGACACTAAAATTTACTAAAAACAGTCAATAAATAACTGACATCTTAGGTTAAGTATGGCACTGTTGCGCCCCCTGAAAATGGGGCGTGTTAACTAACAAGATCACAATGAGGTCCTATGCTGCATACTCGAGATGAAAAAAATGAGGTCCAGATACAGTTACCCCATATACGTTTATCCGGACGTCGTTGGGGAAGCGCTGATAAGCCCTTATTATTAGCCCTGCATGGCTGGTTGGATAATGCCAACAGTTTCGAGCCTTTGGCCGAGTTCTTACCTCAATACCAGATCTTGGCGATTGACTGGCCTGGCCACGGCCATTCTGAGCACAGGCCGGGATTATACCCATTACATTGGATTGATTACCTCTATGATCTTGAGTTGTTAATCAACAAGCTCAAAGAACAAGAAACATTCGTAGGCATCATAGGTCACTCTTTAGGGGAATCATCGCCGCAGCATATACGGCGGCTTTTCCTGAACGGGTCAAGAAGCTAGTGCTGATCGAAGCCATCAGTCCATTATTCGAGTCAGCCACTAAAAATAATTTAAGACTAAGAAACAGCTTCGCCAGTCACCTTCGCATGGTCAGTAAGAGCGTGAACTCTGCGGCCGTTTATGACTCGATTGAACTCGCGGTCAAGGCCAGAGCAAGATTGACCGGCCTCGATGAAGCTTGGTGTCGCTTGTTAGTCGATAGAAATATGCAACGAGAGGGGACGGGTGTCAGCTGGCGCAGTGATCCCCGGCTTAAATTAGACTCTCCATTGAGACTGACCTTCGAGCAGGTAGATGCCTTGATGACAGATCACAGTACTGAGACACTCATTATCACAGCCGAATCAGGTTATGAGCAGATAAGTCAATTATTGCCCAAGGCTCAACTATGGTTCAATCACTTGTCTTGTATTGAGTTAGCCGGCGACCATCATCTGCATATGGGAAATGCGAAACAAGTCGCCGATGCGATCTTAGTCTTTATGTCTGAAGAGGGAAAATGAGATAAAGAAAAATGGGGCTAGGTTTTTTACTCTATTTATGTGATGATGATCGAAATTAAAACACTTGTATGAAATTGGTGTTTATTAAAAAAATAATTAAAATCAGTGATTTTGCTTGTTGATTTTCAAGCTATTTATAGGCTGATAAGCTTATATCCACTGGATGTGGGGATTTAGGAGAGATTTGTGGAACAGATTTGGATTGATAATTTACCGGATGATGTACCCGCTGAGATCGACGTTGAAGAGTACGGCTCGCTTGTCGACATGTTTGAGACTTCAGTATCGCGATTTGCCGACCAACCCGCTTTCGTTAACATGGGCGCGACTTTAACCTATCGTAAACTAGAAGAGCGCAGCCGTGCTTTCGCGGCTTACCTTCAGAACGAGCTCAAGTTAGAGAAGGGTGATAGGGTCGCCATCATGATGCCCAACCTATTGCAATATCCTATTGCCTTGTTTGGGGTATTGCGTGCCGGCATGGTGGTGGTCAATGTTAATCCCCTCTACACACCGAGAGAATTGAAGCATCAGCTGAATGACTCGGGTGCCAAGGCCATAGTCGTCGTGTCTAACTTCGCTCATACCCTGGAAAAAGTTGTCGAGCAGACGCCGGTAGAGAGTGTTATTTTAACCGGACTCGGTGATCTTCTTAGCGCTCCGAAACGCACCTTAGTTAACTTTGTTGTCAAATATATCAAGAAGATGGTGCCAAAGTTCGATCTTCCCCATGCTATTTCCATGAGAAAATCCCTCAGCAAGGGGCGCCGCTTACAATATGTGAAGCCTAAGCTGAATAAAGATGATCTGGCTTTCTTGCAATACACAGGTGGTACAACGGGAGTGTCTAAAGGCGCGATGTTGACCCATGGTAATGTGGTCAGTAACTTACTCCAGGCCAATGCGGCATACTCTCCTATGCTCAACGACGGCAAAGAGTTTGTTGTTACTGCGCTGCCGCTTTATCATATTTTCGCGTTAACGGTGAACTGTCTGCTGTTTATGCATAAAGGCGCGAATAACCTACTGATCACTAATCCCAGGGATCTGCCCGCTTTTATCGGTGAGTTGAAGAAACATCCCTATACTGCGATTACAGGGGTTAACACCCTATTTAATGCGCTGGTTAACTCGGAAGAATTTAGAAAACTCGATTTTTCAAATCTGAAGTTGTCTATCGGTGGTGGCATGGCTGTGCAGCGCGCCGTCGCTGAGAAATGGCAGAATATCACTAAGACCAAGTTATTGGAGGGCTATGGCTTAACCGAAGCTTCGCCTTTGGTGACGTGTTGCCCCTATAACTTGGCTGGTTACAACGGTGCCATAGGCTTTCCCGTTGCTATGACAGATATTCAGGTTCGTGATGATGATGGCAAGGTCCTGGCTCAGGGAGAGACTGGAGAGTTGTTTGCTAAGGGGCCGCAAATTATGCTTGGCTACTGGCAACGTCCGGAAGAAACCGCTACCGTCATCGATAAGCTGGGTTATCTGGCTACCGGCGATATCGGTTATATGGATGAGAAGGGCTATTTCTTTGTTGTCGATCGTAAGAAAGACATGATTCTTGTGTCTGGTTTTAATGTGTTTCCCAACGAAGTCGAAGAAGTGGTCGCCATGCATTCGGCCGTGGTTGAAGTGGCTGCCGTGGGCGTGCCTAGTGACATCTCAGGCGAAACCGTGAAGGTGTTTGTGGTGGTAAGTGATAAATCTTTAAGCGAACGAGATATCATCGACCATTGCCGACTGCATTTAACGGGATATAAAGTGCCTAAGCTGGTAGAATTCAGAGATGAGCTACCGAAAACCAACGTAGGTAAAATCTTACGTAGAGAGCTAAGAGATGAGGTTAAGTCAGCTTAATCCTGTCATTGATATCTTTTCTCTCTAAGCCGGCTATATGCCGGCTTTTTAACGACACAATCTTGGGAGAAGACCTTGTTAGCGTTTGAATATATAGAGGACGATGCGAGCTTAACTGCACTCGTATCGCAATATCGACAAAGTGATCTATTGGTATTAGATACCGAGTTTGTCCGCACCCGCACCTTTTATGCCCGTCTAGGTTTAATACAGGCCTATGATGGCAAGACGTTAGCTTTGATAGACCCAGTTGCTGTCAATAATTTATCTGAGTTTTGGAGTTTACTGACTGAGCCTGGTATCACCACAGTGCTGCATTCATGTAGCGAAGACCTCGAGGTCTTTGCCCGTAATGGGGATTGCCAACCAGCTAATCTATTCGATAGTCAGATCGCCGCCGCCTTGTGTGGCTTAGGTCATGGACTCGGTTATGCTAAGTTAGTGGAGCAGACGTTAGATATCAGCTTAGATAAGGGAGAGTCGCGTACCGATTGGATGAAGCGTCCCTTGAGTGAGGCTCAGCTCAATTATGCCGCGAACGATGTCTATTATCTTTATAATCTCTATCCTCAGTTGCTCGAAAAACTGCAAGAGCAGGGGCGATTAGCTTGGGTCATTGAGGAGGGAGAGCGAATGACCCGAGGACGATTAACGCCGCCGGATCTGGAGCAAGCCTACCTGAAAGTTAAGAATGCCTTCCAATTGAGCCCAAGGCAGTTGGCCTACCTCAAGGTACTGGCTCGATGGCGCTTGAAAAAAGCCATCACACGAGACTTGGCTGTAGGCTTTGTGGTTAAAGATCATGCCTTGATAGGGTTAGCTAAGAAGCAGCCGAAAAATAGCCAAGATCTTTTTAAGATGATTGAGCTTACCGAGCAGGAGAAGCGAATTCACGGCAAGGACCTTTTGGCCTTATTGAACACAGCCGATGTCGAAAATCCGCCTAAGGCAATCGATGTTATCGCCTTAAAAACGGGCTACAAAACATCATTTAAGGCGATAAAGAACTGTCTGGTTAGCATATCCGAGGAGCAGCAAGTTCCTATCGAACTCTTGGGCTCTAAGCGATACATTCACGGGTATTTACAGTGGTTGTGGGACGGTAAAACTGGTGAGTCGCCCTTGTTATTGACGGGCTGGCGTAAGGATTTGGTTGAGACGGCATTGACTGAACTAAAGCTTTCAAATATTTAGTCGGCGCAAGACACAAAAAACCGCAGCATCAGAAAGGTGCTGCGGTTTTTTCGTTTAACTGTACGCCTGTGTACTTACTTTTCCGGTAAGGTCACATTCAGTTCGAGTACTGATAACCTGTCATCATTTTGATCCAGCTGCACGGATATCTGATCTGTATCAACCTGCACATACTTGCGGATCACCTCGATGATCTCTTGTTTCATCTGAGGAAAATAATCAGGTGCATCACGCTCGCCCCTTTGATGGGCGACGATGATCTGTAAGCGTTCTTTTGCCGTCGATGCCGTATTGGGTTTCTTCTTGGTCTTGAAATAATCGAGTAAAGACATAATTAGCTCCCAAATATCCTTTTTAAGAAACCTTTCTTCTCTTCGGTGACGAAACGTAGCGGGAGTTCCTCGCCCAGTAGGCGGTCCACGCTGTCGCTGTATGCTTTTCCGGCATCACTCTCTTGATCTAAGATCACAGGTACACCTGAGTTTGAGGCCTTTAATACCGCCTGTGACTCAGGAATCACGCCGATAAGTGGAATGGCGAGGATATCTTCAACATCTTCTACACTTAGCATCTCTCCGCTCGATACTCTTTTTGGAGAGTAGCGGGTGAGTAACAGATACTCTTTAACCGGCTCTAATCCTTCTTCGGCACGTTTCGACTTACTTTGTAGCATGCCTAGAATACGGTCGGAATCTCTCACCGAGCTCACTTCCGGGTTTGTCGTGACGATGGCGATATCGGCAAAATAGAGTGCCATCATGGCACCCGTTTCGATACCTGCGGGGGAATCACAGATGATATATTCGAAATCTTTAGCGAGATCTTGCAGAACCTTGCCAACGCCTTCCTTAGTTAATGCATCTTTATCACGGGTTTGCGATGCTGGCAGTATGTACAGTTTTTCGCAGCGCTTATCTTTAATCAAGGTTTGGCTGAGATTTGCTTCACCATTGATGACATTGACAAAATCATACACCACACGACGTTCGCAGCCCATAATGAGATCTAAGTTACGTAGTCCAATATCAAAATCTACAACGACAGTTTTATGTCCCTTCAATGCCAAACCTGTAGCAATTGCAGCACTGGAAGTTGTTTTCCCTACGCCGCCTTTACCTGAGGTGACAACAATAATTTGCGCCATGTGTGCTTCTATCCTTATTTCTGTCTTTTTAAAGTGGTAGAGCTTCGATGGTGAGAGATTCACCGTCTAGCCGAATACAACCACTTTTCGTTGTGCTGTTTGCTTGAATGTTTTCCGTTAGCCAATATTGACCCGCGATGGAAACCAGCTCGGCATCGATGGTTTTTGCGATTATGACCGCATGTTTATCACCCGCAGCCCCAGCCATTGCCTTACCACGAAGGGAGCCGTAGACATGAATGCTGCCATCGGCGATAAGCTCTGCGCCATTGCCGACTGTGCCAACCACGATCAGATCGCTGTTCTTAGCATATATCTGCTGACCCGAACGGACATTCTGTTTCACTATCTTGGTGGTCCTTGGCATTTGTGGTTGAGCTTTTGCTTGCTTGCCAGATTTGATCTGTGCCAAGCCTAAATCTTTAGCTTGAGTAGCCACTTCTGTGATCGCGCCTGTGATGCCAACGATGACGAGTTGCCTCGAAATGAGCAGGTCTTTGAGGGCGGCAAGGTTATAATCGGGATCGGTAATTGAGCTAAGATTGACAACCAGAGGGGCGCCAATAAAAAACTGAGGGGCGATAGCTAATTTGCTATCTAACTCTGCTGCGACTTTTTCCAGATCAAAATGATTGATATGAAGCACAGAAAGCGTAAAAGAGGAGCCTTTCAATTCTAGGCTGGGTTTCTGCATGCCGATATTGCTCTTTATAAATAATCAGCATTGACGCTGATGTGCATTATATTCCTGACCTTCCATGTTATAGTGTGACTCAGTGACTGGCAAGTTGAATAGTTTGGAAAGTTGGTAGTATATGATCTGTGCGGTATATAAGAGTCGCCTCAAGGCTGACAGTTATCTTTTTGTTGAGAAACGTAATGAATTTGAACGTGTCCCAGAGGCATTAATGGAGATGTTTGGTTCCCCAACATTAGTCATGATGTTACCCCTGTCAAAAAGAGATCATTTGGGCTTTGCCGACATAGATAAAGTCAAAAGTGAGCTGGTTAAAAAAGGTTACTATTTACAACTGCCCCCTCCAAAGGTTAACTTACTCGAAGAGCATAAGAAAGCGATTGGCTACAGCGGTAAATAGCCTGAATAGGGAATGTTTATGGTGCTAAAGAAGCCTCGTATGTGGGCGATGCGATTGTTAGTTATGCCATTATTGATGATGGCATCCCCAGCGGTGTTGGCCAATGAGCCAAGCAATGCGGGTAGTTTTAATGAGTATTTGTCTCAGTTAAAGCAAGAAGCCATCGATTTAGGCATCGATAAGGCCACGATAGAAACTGCATTTCCTAAGATTAAACGATTTAAACAATCTACCCCGCCAAAGCAAGACCTCAACCTTCCAGCATCTCTTGAGACATACCTACCGGCAACAGTAACCGACGCGAATGTGATCACAGCCCGTGCCATTTTTAAGGAGCACAAGGATGAGCTGGAAACCTTGGGGGATAAGTATGGGGTTCAGCCCAGATTTATTTTAGCCCTGTGGGGCATAGAATCCAATTATGGCGCCCATTTAACTAGCTACCCCGTACTTTCTGTTACCGCATCCTTAGCCTATGAAAGTAAAGAACCCTCCATATATAAAAATGAGTTTTTCGCCGCCTTGAGAATTCTTGACCAAAAGAAAATGGCTTTCGATGATCTCAGGGCGTCGAGAACCGGCAGTATGGGACAGATTCAGTTTACACCCAGTATGTATCTTGATTATGCTCAAGATGGTAACGGAGATGGCAACAAGGATATTTGGAATAACACCTTAGATGCGTTGGCGTCTGCAGCGGCTTTTCTAAAGAGCTCTGACTGGAAAAATCAAGAAACCTGGGGGCGACAAGTTAAAGTTCCTCAAGAGTTTGATGCCAAACTCGCTTCCTTAACGGTGAAGAAGACATTCTCACAGTGGTCGAATCTTGGGCTCACTCGCTTCGATGGCAGTGCATTACCAGCTAGGGATGATATGTCTGTGTCTCTCATCATGCCAGACGGCCCCTCGGGTCGAAAATACCTGATTTATGACAACTACCGTTCACTATTGGTGTGGAATCGCTCAGACTATTTCGCCATATCTGTGACTTATCTGTCTGAAAGATTGAAATACCCTCCTATCAAATAACGCTCAACCTGAGGTCTTACTAAGATAGAGAATCATGCAGAGAGCCATGAGCTTCAATGAATTCGCTAACTAGTGTAAAATAGCCTGCGAAAGTCGTCTTTTTTATAGAATTGAATAATGGAATTTTGGAAAGAAAAAACCTTAGCCCAGATGAATACTTCAGAGTGGGAGTCTTTGTGTGACGGCTGTGGTAAGTGTTGCTTGAATAAAATTATCGATGATGAGACCGAAGAGCTCTATTACACCAATGCGGCGTGTAAGTTATTAGATAGCCATGAAGGCCATTGTACCCACTATTCAAACCGATTCGACTATGTGCCTTCGTGCACTCAAGTGACCATGGATAACGTCGCCGAGTTGACCTGGTTGCCGGATAGCTGTGCCTATCGACGTTTATATTTAGGTAAGTCATTACCGAGTTGGCATCCACTCATTACTGGTTCCAAAACTCAGATGCATAAAAATGGCATGTCGACACAAGATAAGGTGATCTGCGAGACTAAAGTCAAATACATGGAAGATCATATCGTGCTCTGGCCGTTGAGAGACCTAAATTAGTCGACTAATTTCACCAGATATAGAAAACAAAAAACGCCCGGCTGGGCGTTTTTTGTTTTGGTTGATTACCTATAATCGGCGATGAATCCATGTCTCGGCTTACTGGCCGATAAAGCCGGGATAATGAAGAGAACTAAGGCCATCAGGTAAGCAGCGAAAGCCCCAATCATATATTGTCCCATAGTGACTCCCATCATTTCCCAAGGAATATCACTGCACATACCTGTAGGAAGGAAGATTTCAGGCATCCACTCATGGAGCGGCATCCAAGCAGGAAATTCGGGTAGGAAAGAGCAAGTCGCAAATGGAGATGGGTTGGTTTGCATATCGACCAGCTCAAGTGCTAGTTTCAGCCCCCAAGTGGCACTGACCCCCCAGGCTATAACAGCTATTAGCCGAGCAAAACGATTCTTATGGCCGACAATGCCAATCAAGCCCGCGGCTAAGATGCCAAAGATAGCGAGTCTCTGGTAGATGCACATCACACAAGGATCTAATTTCATTACATATTGAAAGAAGAGTGCGCATAACTCGAGTCCCAACGCCGTGCCTGCCAGGATAAGCCAGGCGAGGCGGGATTGAGCGAATCTCGTCATAGAGTTCAAATCATATTCTCCGTAATATTCTTTTATACTGCAGGCTAGGCCCTAGCCAAATTATTGATAAATCATATCGTACAGTGGTGAATGAGCCAATGAAAAACGCCCACGAAGGGCGTTTATAAGACTGGAATAGCGGGTAAAAGTTCAGTATCGGTTTTAATGACCTGTCACTGCACCCACAGCTTCTTTCGCCGAATGGTGAATGAGTATGCCTGAGTCATAGAAGTACTGAGTCATGTGCTCGAGTGCACCTAGCTGAATGGCCAACACACCGACTATGGATAAGACTATGGTGTAAGGTAAAGCCATCCATACCATGCGCCCGTATGAGAGGCGTATGAGTGGAGCAATTGCCGAGGTTAACAAGAACAGGAAGGCTGCCTGGCCGTTCGGTGTCGCAACCGATGGCAAGTTAGTACCCGTATTCACGGCGACGGCTAACAAGTCGAATTGGTCGCGGGTGATCTGTCCGTTGAGCAGAACTGCCTTGAGCTCGTTAATATAGACAGTGCCGACAAAGACATTATCGCTAACCATAGAGAGCAAGCCGTTGGCGATGTAGAAGATAACGAGCTGAGTGTTACCTTCGTAACTCAGTGCCCATTGAATCACTGGTGCGAACAGCTGTTGATCGATAATGACACCGACGATGGCAAAGAATACCGCCAACAGTGCGGTAAAAGGCAGGGCTTCTTCGAATGCCTTACCCAGTGCATGTTCGTTGGTGATACCATTGAAAGCCGTTGCAAGTATGATAACCGACAGGCCTATTAAGCCAACTGAGGCTAAGTGTAAAGCCAAGCCTAGTACCAACCATACACCGATGAGGGCCTGAACGACCAGCTTCATCTTATCGTGTTTAGTACGATGTGCATCTTCATGGGCATCGTAATCCGATAGTATCTTATGTACGGCTTCTGGCAGTTGTACGCCGTAGCTGAAGACCTTAAATTTCTCTACCAGGTAACAGGTCGCTATGCCAGCAATAAAGACGGGCAAAGTGACCGGTGACATACGTATCGCAAATTCGGCGAATTGCCAGTTTGCTTGTGCGGCTATGATTAAATTTTGTGGTTCTCCCACCATAGTACAGACACCACCTAGCGCGGTACCTACGCCGGCATGCATCAATAAATTACGCAGGAAACCGCGGAAGTTTTCTAATTCCTCTTCACACAATTGGTTATTGCCTTCATCTGTATGGTCATGATCATCAGAGAAAGATTTACCCGAGGCTACTTTATGGTAGATGGAGTAGAAACCTATGGCCACGGCAATGATCACCGCGATGACGGTTAATGCATCGAGAAAGGCCGATAAGAAGGCGGACGCTAAGCAGAACATTAAGGATACGGCGACTTTAGAGCGCACCTTAGTGATCATTTTAGTGAAGGCAAACAGAAGTAACTGCTTCATAAAATAGATGCCGGCAACCATGAAGATCAACAGCAAGAGGACTTCTAAATTGGCCTCTATCTCATGCATTACCTGACTCGGTGAGGTCATACCTATGGCAACGGCTTGAATGGCTAATAAGCCACCGGGCTGAAGAGGGTAACATTTTAGCGCCATGGCTAAGGTGAATATGAACTCGATAACGAGTAACCAACCAGCGGCAAAGGGGTTAATATAGAAAATTATTGGATTTATTATTAAAAAAGATATAATCGCGATTTTGAACCACTTGGGTGAATTTCCCAAGAAGTTGTCAATAAACGCCTGACGCATTGTCACAGGCATGGCACCCTCTCAAATTGGTATATGATTGATAGTAAAAAACGACAGTCTATTTGAATCGCCTCAGTTTAGCGTAAAGAAACCATTAATTTAATAGCTTAGTTACATCTAATACTTAAAAATAGCTTAAAAATTAGATCCAAATGGTAAAAACATCCTAAAGTCGTGAAGAGGGGGGGATTTTGTGCCTTTTTGAGAGAGTAAACTTTGATCTTAACCAGTATTACTTCATATAAGGTTTCCATTTTTTCTCGCTCTGGTATGATCAGTGCTCAAAACAACACGAACTAGAGTGGGAAAAGTAACCTGATGACAATTGCCCAAAAACCTCCTTTAACTTCAAAAGATTCGGGGATCATTGAGGCTAAAGGACCGGCGAGCTTTGCTGAAAAATACATTGTCCGATCGATTTGGGAAGATAAGTTCCCCCCAGGTACGATTTTGCCTGCAGAGCGTGAGCTTTCTGAATTAATCGGAGTTACACGAACCACACTCAGAGAAGTGCTTCAGCGATTGGCCAGAGATGGCTGGCTGACGATTCAACATGGTAAGCCAACCCGAGTCAATGATATCTGGGAATCATCTGGTCTCAATGTCTTAGAGACCATTGCCGATCTTAATCCTGCCGGTGAACCTGTACTATTGGAACAGCTACTCTCGGCCCGAACCAATATCAGCGCCATCTATTTCAAGGGCGCGGTTCGCCATAATCCGGACAAGGTACTGGAAGCATTGGAGCTGATCTCGAGTTTAGATGACGATCCTCAGGCCTATGTCGATTTTGATTATCAGCTGCATCATACTTTAGCGTTCAATTCAGGTAATCCACTCTATGTGCTGATCCTTAATGGCTTTAAAGGCCTTTATAGTCGAGTTGGTAAAGATTATTTCACCATACCTAAAGCGCGAGAGTTAGCGTTTGAGTTTTATGAAGGGCTAAGACAACTCGCAGCAGAGAAGAACCACAACGCGATACCGGCTTTGATGCGCAGTTATGGTATCAATAGCGGTAAGGTGTGGCAGAGATTTAAAAATAATCACACTCAAAATACGGAAAATTGACCGTCGCTTTTCTGTTAGCTGAATTATCGAACATCTAGTTAAACTGACCGTAGATCCTATATGGGTGTGTCAGTTTAACTTCTTTATTTGTAGTCTATTGACCAAACCTATTGCACTAGAGTCACATGCAGCTTGGCTGAGTGTCACTTCGACACATTTTCTTCAAGATCTATTTCTAGATAACAAACTTCATCAAAGTGTTATAGAGGATCCCTTCTCAAATACTGACACCGTTATACAGCATCTATAGTGACGCTTTTTCAACAAGGCCATTAATAAGTTAATTAGCAGGCCCCTTTGTTGCTGATTGGTTACTCCCTGTCAATTTGGATTTCTCTTGCGGTTGGAACTCTGCTAGCCTGACTAAAAATTCACTAGGAACCTCCATGCTGGCTAACGTCTCAAAACCATTAGTAAAATTAGTCGATCGGTATTTACCTGATCCGTATATTTTCGTCTTGATGCTCTCCTTAATGGTATTGGCTGCGGCAGTTATCATAGAGGGGAAAACACCACTAGAAGCTGTTAATTACTGGGGTGATGGCTTCTGGTCGCTACTCAGTTTTTCGATGCAGATGCTGCTGGTGCTTATCACAGGTTTTATGCTAGCCAGCTCTCCCCCGGTTAAAAAATTACTTAATTACATCGCAGGGTTTGCTAAGTCTGCCTCTCAGGCAATTATCTTAGTCACCGTCGTTTCACTTATCGCCAGTTGGATCAACTGGGGGTTTGGTTTAGTGGTCGGTGCTTTATTTGCTAAAGCCTTAGCATGTAAAGTTAGAGTCGATTACCGCTTACTCGTCGCCAGCGCCTACTCTGGTTTTTTAGTCTGGCATGCGGGGCTTGCCGGTTCCATCCCATTAACGATTGCCACTCCCGGCCACTTTTCCGAATCAGATATCGGCATTATTGCAACCAGTGACACTATCTTCGCCGGATTTAACTTAGCGTTACTTGCAATATTGTTTGTGGTTATGCCTCTGGTCAATCGGTTGATGTTGCCCGAAGAACAAGACAGTGTATATGTCGATCCGAGTAAGTTTACAGACAACGAAGAGCAAGCCTCTGAAAACCAAGCATCGGAACGGCCCGCCGACAAATTAGAGAACAGTCGTTTACTTGCTTGGAGTATCGGTGGAGCAGGGCTGATGTATTTAGCCTATTACTTCTTTGCTAACAGCGGCAGTTTGAATCTTAATGTCGTCAATTTTTTATTTTTATTTCTCGCCATTATCCTGCATCAAACACCACGTAATTTTCTAAACAGCCTGAACGAAGCGATCAAAGGGGGCGCTGGTATTGTCATCCAGTTTCCATTTTATGCGGGTATAATGGCTGTTATGATGCAATCGGGCTTGGCTCAGAGTATTTCCGAGGGCTTTGTTTCCATCGCCAGTGCTGAGAGTCTGCCCTTTTTTAGTTTTATCAGCGCAGGGATCATCAATATTTTTGTACCATCGGGTGGTGGTCAGTGGGCTGTACAAGCTCCAATTATGTTGCCAGCTGCCGAAGCTTTGGGGGCTGATGTAGCCCGAGTTGCTATGGCTGTAGCCTGGGGGATGCTTGGACTAACCTTATTCAGCCATTCTGGGCACTTCCAGTACTGGCTATCGCAGGTCTAAAAGCTCGCGATATTATGGGCTTCTGTCTGGTGCAGCTCATCATCACCGGAATCATTATTAGTATCGGCCTGAGCTGGTTTTAATCATTTTGATGATGTCACTGAACAGACTTATTTAAATGGCATCACTGAGTATTTCTCAGTTAAAAAGCAAGCCTAATCGATATCGAAGTTATAGTAGATATCTAATGACTGCTCTATGGTGCCCGATACAGTCTCTAAATAGAGCTGTGATAATAAGTAATACCTGACAGTCATCTCATAACCAGGATTAAAGACGCCATAACCATATTTGACCATCAGATCTTCGCCGATGAAACCACTGATAGCCACACGGCCGTCATCATTAGCATCGAGTTGAACATTTGAAAATCCAAGTTTTTCAATTAATCCGGTTGCCGAATCGCCGATGTTATTCACAGCACCACCACCGATCTGATTACTCAAGGTCAGCGCCGCACCCAACATCAAACCACTGTTCTGTTCATTATCATTGCTGTGAAATCCTGTACCCTTGATGATGTATGAGAGTATTTCGGCTTGTTCCTTGGTTGGGCTAGAGAATAAGGTGACAACGGGCTTGAGTGGCGTGCCTGTTATTCTTACTCCGGCCAAGACATCTTCATCTTTGATCTCTCTTACCGCCTCGATATTAAGGTTAGGCACTTCCATTGGGCCAATAAATTGGACTTCACCGGCCTTAATATCTAAAGTTTGCCCCATGAACTTATATTTACCGTCTACAACGCGTATATCACCGTAGAGTAGTGCTGGCTTAAAGGCTTCTTGTTTTAACTCTAAGACGCCTGTTAGCTTACCTTTGAGACCCATTCCATCAATTTTTAGGTTGTCTGCGAGCTTGATTTTTATGTCAGATGTGAGAGCCAAGGGATTTTGATTGATTTCCCCCGTTGAGAGACTGTCGTTAAAGACCACATCTTTAGATACCTCGACGCCTCCTTCGGGCAGCTGCACTATTTTTATATGGCCTGAAGGTACTTCGATTGCACCTTTTATATTGAAACTGTCTTTAGTGAAACTAAAGTCAAGATCGGGTGAGACATTGATGATGGCCAGAGGAGGTTGAATGATAACTAAGTCATTACCGTTAACTTGAATATTGCCATTGAGCGTACCTGTGCTCCAGTCTATGTTGCCTACGAGCTTAGCCTGACCCTCTCCCATGTTCCAGGTTCCATCGAGTAGGGCACGTTGACCTGATAGGGACACCGCAAGCTTAATATCTTCAAAGAGTGTTGGGTTCGCTGCCGCCAGGAGTTCACCATTTTCCAGTAGTAGCTGACCGGAAACATCGGGTTGATCTAATGTGCCCGCTATTTTCAACTCACTGGATATATTCCCCTGTATGATTTCCAGTTGAGGTAAAAACTCTGCCAATGCATTTAAGTTTATCTTATGTAATTTTGTATAACCCGATAGCGTTCGGTCTGGGGTCACCGCGATGTCTAGTCGTCCTTCCCAACTCGCGATATCATGTGAATCGAATCGCAGTTGCGTTGATAATATCTTCTCATCTAGTGAGGCGTGCAGTGCGAGTGTTTTATAACCTATATCCACGCTGCGCTGATTGTTTTTCAGGCTGAGATAACCAGGTTCGAAATCAAGATTCAAGGCACCTTGAGGTTTAGTATCTTTGGCCCATATCAAATGTGAAGATAATTTTGCCGGCGCTTGCCATATCAAGTTGTCGGGCAATATCGGCGCTAATATGGCACCTATGTCTCCCTGGAATTTTATACTGGCATCACCATTTTCGCCAAGCTCGGCTTGGTCATCCAGACAAAATTTGCCATCGATGTTGAGCCAACAAAAGGTACTGAGTAAGCCTGTCTGGCTTAGATTGTCCCAAGATACATTAAAAGGCGCTTCCAGATCCCAATCACCTAAGATAGAACTCAAGCTTAATCTTCTGACCTCAGCGACTAACGTTTCAGTTTTGGTGTTAAGGTTCGAGTATATTTGCGTGTCGAGTCTATACTCTCCCGATGTCTGTAGGTTCAGCTTTTGATGCTGCTCGTCTCCCTCAATACTCAGTGTGATTGAGTCTAGTTGCTGTGTATTATATTTAAACTCTCCAGTATCAAGTGTTAGGGCAAACTCTTGATTATCCAGCGGACGATAGAAACCTTTAATCTGGGCTTGCTCTAGCTTGAAATGTTCAAACTGCAGATCCAGCGCCTTGGCTGAGACTCTGACTTCAGGGTGGTCACTTTCTCCCGACACATTAATCTTAGCCTTGATACTGCCAGATGAATCCGGGTGCCAGAGGTTAAGATCGGGAACATCGAGTTGGGCATTGATTGACCAGTATTCGTCGGCTGTGCCCGAAATGGTCAAAATGGATTGTAAGGCGCTCAGTTTTAAGCTGTCGGCACTGAGATGGAGTTTATTATCCAAGCTGAGATCGCCAATGAGATGAAAAGGGTATCCTTGAATTTCACCCGTTAAATCTGATTGAGATATAGCCACTCGCCACTGTTTTTTCTGCACCTTACCTCGGGTGTTAAACCTACCGCTGATGAAACTCTCCGGTAACGGATTATCAAGGGGTAATGCCAGCTGCTCCATATCAAAATCTATGGCATTGATAGCCGCATTCCAGCTGATGTTTTTTGCGTAGCTGGCATGGCCGGAAATTTCTATGTCACCTAGTTCCCCTTTTGCTCTCAAATGTTTTACTTCGACTTCAGAACCAGCATGTGTCAGCTGGGCGTCGATAGCCAAAATGGGGTGGTAAGGGCTGTTAACTTGTCCTGAGAACGTCAGGTTTTGCAGATCGAGATCACCCACACTTTCAAGGTCGACAGACTGGGCTGAATAGGTATTTTTGTCTAAGGGCCAACCCAGTTGTTTAGATGTGAGAGAAAGATGATAAGCCAGTTTAGGGTCGGCCAGTGCAATATCGCCAGTCAGTGAATAGTCGATATGACCCTTGCCGCTCGATTCTATCTTGAGTCTATTAAAGCCTCCGGATAATGCTAAAGTGGCATGTTGCTGTCCCAATCCCGGTATCTCATCGACATGCCCGGCATCTATGACCGCAATAACATCCATTGGGTAATCATCGATGAGGGATATCTCGCCCTCAAGCTCGACCTTACCATAGGTGTGATGGACCTTAAGGTTCTCGATATGGATGAGGAAACTGTGATAACTGGCTTCAAAGTCTATCTGGGAGAAAAGGTCGTCTCTCTGCCCAAGCCTTAGATGACTCTTGGTGAGGGAAACACGTTCGGCAAATACGGGAATAGGCATAAAAACTCGAGGTAAATCTGCCATGGCCCAAGTGTTATCTTGGTCTATATCTAGTTGTGAATACTTATCTGAATCGCTTGATAATGGAATATCGACCAGCAGATCTTGAGAGGTTAAATAATTCACTCTGATACCTGTTGATTGCCATTGTGCTCTTGTTTGTAGACGCGATACATTGAAATGCATATCATCGACCCTGACTCTGACATTCGCCAAGTCAGCCTTAGTCAGATCTATGCCGAAAGGCAGGGTGATCTCTTCATTGATTTCATCCAGTCCCTCTTGCTCTTTTATATCATTCTTAGCCGGCTTTGTAGCTTCAGTTGCTTCGCTAAGTTCGGCTGTTTCTTTCTCTATTATGGATGTTTGTTGTTCTGAGGGTAAATCAGTATCTATTTCGACAATGACTCTCGACGCTAACAGTTCACTAACACAAAGCTGTTTACGTAGCAGACATAAGGGGTGCCAATCTAAGGTTAAGTCATCCAGCTCTACTGCAACTCCCGGGATCTGCCAACGGACATCCGTGACCTCGAGCCTGTTATTGATAGCACCGCCGACATAGGTGATCTGCAGATCTGGCACTAAAGCATCTGCTAATAACACAGTTATCCGGCTGCCTATATGGGTGCCGATTAAGAGTGCAAATGTGATCAGAAAACCCAGTGGGATATAAACTAAGGTGCGCGAAACAAGCTTGAAGCTTCGCCAAAGCGTGTATAGATAGCCCGTTTTTTTCTCTGGTTTTCCAGTGGATGATTTTGTGGGTTGCTCTGGCTCATTGATGGTAACGTCATTTGATTCTTGGGTCATAGCTCTGCCCCCATAGTCAAATGGATGCGCCATGGCCTGTCTACTGTATCAGTCTCTTTGAGGCCAACACCGAGATCGAGCTTGATAGGTCCGATAGGCGATATCCAATGTAATCCGCCACCCACAGAGACGATGGGCTCTATTTGGTTAACATCGAATGCATTACCCGCATCGATAAAGGTGCCCACACGCCAAGTTGGGGTGACGTAATACTGATACTCGAGACTTCCCACCATCAGGTAACGTCCACCGACAACTTCTCTGACTTCATCGCCACCACTATTGGTGTAGTCGAGGTAAGGTCCCAGTTCCTGATAGCTGTAGCCCCTGATACTCTGATCACCACCGGCAAAATAGCGTAATGAAGGGGGAATAAGGGCTAGCTCATCTTCATCGTCATCGGCTAAGTTTACACCTAAGTCTAATCGAGAAACTATTCTGTGTTTCTCGAAAAAGGTGTTAATCCATTTGTATTTTGTCTGTATACGCGTGAGCTGAATAGCCGAGCCTAAATCGGGATTCGCATACTCAATGCTGTAATACTGAAAAAAGCCAGACTTAGGGTCTAAGGTGTTATCGCCACGGGTGGTTTTGGAGATGCTGGCACCAAAGAGCAGAAACTTGGGTGAGTAGTCGGTACCAGATTGAGTGTAATACTCTCTCATAGCTTCAACAGAGTAATTCATTATCCAGTTATTAGAGAGCCTTTGCTGACGTATTACGGCTATTAGGCCTTTACTCGCCTCGAGTTCACCGGTATTGGTGAACTTGTTATCATTGGGATCGTAGACCTGAGTCACACCGTATTTATCCCTGAGCATACCAAAACGGATTTTTAGTTGATCATCCAAAGGATGGGTCAATGGGATAGTGTAAGTGGTAAGATATTTGGGTCTATCCGGGGACCATTCTAAACTGGTTTCTTGGGAATGCCCGTAGCTGTTTATCTGTGGCGTTCGCCAGTTGATGCTGACTCTTGGCTCGACGGCGCTTTCTGTGGTATTGCCTATATCGACACCTAAACCTAACTCTATCGAGTGACTTGGCTTGGGGCTCAATTCAACCTTGATGGGAACATCTAGCCCTATCGCTTTATCAACCTGAGGCAATACTTTGATGTTAGAAAAGTAGCTGGTGTCTAATAGCTCCCGGTTTAACCTAGATAAACTCCCAGTGCTATAGGGCGAGCCTTTGTCAAATGGAATTAAGGTGTCTAGAAGTCCATCTTGTAAGCTATGGCCTTCAAAACTTACCTCTCCCATACGGTACCTGGGTCCTGAATCATAATGCAGGGTTATCTTCGCCGTGTTTATATCACGGTTAACTTCGATGGAAGACTGAACATAATTACCATCGAAATAACCTCTGGCTAGTGCGAGTGTGATCAACTGAGATTTCATCAATTCGTACTTGCCGTGATTAAGAATATCTCCAGGTTTGATGGCAACTTTGTCGAGCCATTGCAGGATAAACGCGTCTTCGAGGATCTCACCGTCAAAATGTAAGTCAATCCATTCGATGCGGGTGGGCTCTCCAGGGGTCACATCTAATGATAAAATCCAAGGTGAATCAGGACTGGTTTGCACATCTTGTACCATCTCCCCATGGTAATACCCAGAGAATTCAATGCCGCGATCACATTATCTTCGGCATTGAAGATAAAAGCCCGTCGCTGGACTTCTGAGCTTGGTAAAGTCCCTAAATGGGCTTCAATGTTGCGGTTTAGGGAGGCATTCGCTCCTGTGATCTTTAATATTAGGAAATTATTTGCCATTACAGGAAATGCGCTGAGCAGGCTGCTCAATAAAATGATGCTCAGTGGCCATAAGCGGAAAGAAGATAATTGCAAAAAATCGGGCTCTATTCAGTGAGTAAAGAAGGCTGAGTATATTGTCACTATATAATTGATTTCTAGCAAGCTTATGATTGTAATTAGCACTAAAAATGGTTACAAAGAGTGCAAATAAAAATTAAAGGCCTTCAAAGTGAAAAATAAAAACAAAATACTCGCCATTCTGTTAGCTATTTCGAGCGTTTCAAGCTTAGGCGTCGTGGCCGATGATAAGCCGTTTTCAATTGCCATTCATGGCGGAGCGGGAACGATTAAGCCAAGTAATTTTACCCCAGAGAAAGAGCAGGCCTATCGAGACAAATTAAAGGAGGCCGTCGACGCAGGGTACGCGGTTTTAGATAAAGGTGGCTCGAGCCTTAATGCGGTTACCACTGCCATTAACGTTCTCGAGAACTCGCCATTTTTTAATGCGGGCAAGGGGGCAGTCTATACCCACAATGGGCAGCATGAGATGGATGCATCTATTATGGATGGTCAAACCATGAAAGCCGGCGCCGTTGCTGGGGTTAAACATATCAAAAATCCGATAGATTTGGCGCGTCTGGTCATGGATAAATCTGTTCATGTGATGCTCTATGGTGAAGGGGCCGAGGAGTTTGCCTTGACTCAAGGTGTGTCACTGGTTGCCAATGACAGCTTCGACACTCAAGATAGATACGAGGCACTGCAGCGCGCTAAGGCTAAGATGGAGCAAGCTAAACTCGAAGATAAAGATTATCTTGCCGCGCACAGTGAGCTAGATACTGAATATAAGGTGGGTACCGTAGGGGCTGTCGCTCTCGATAAGCAAGGCAATATCAGCGCTGGCACGTCAACGGGTGGGATGACCAATAAGCGTTATGGGCGGATTGGAGATTCTCCAATCATAGGTGCCGGAACCTACGCCGAAAATGGTGTCTGCGCGGTATCGGCGACGGGTCATGGAGAGTACTTTATTCGTTACCAAGTGGCGGGAGATATCTGCGCTAAGGTGAAATATCAGCAGAAATCAATCATCCAGGCGGCGGACGAGGTCATCAACCAGCGTCTAATTACAGCTGGCGGTACGGGGGGAGTTATCGCGATAGATCAGCGTGGCAATATCGCTACGCCATTTAATACCGAAGGCATGTACCGAGCGACCCGCAAGAGCGGCGAAGAGGCGCAAGTGATGATCTGGCGCGATAAGTAACGGCTTAAGAAGTGAATTTAAGCTCATAACGGCTGCTTTGGCGAATCGCCAGAGCAGCCGTTCATTTTTTTCTGTCTATTAAGCGAGTATCTGGGATACACAGAGCTAGATTCTTCTGCAACCAGTCAATAAAACTGGACTCTAACGGGTCGTCATTATTCAACTCCTGACTAAGTAAAATATAACGTTTTCCTGATTTACTAAAACCGAAGGGGGCTATGAGCTTGCCCCTGTTGATGTCATCAACTACCAGTGGATAAGACCCCATGGCGACCCCCAATCCATCGGCGGCGGCTTGCAGACAAAAGTAGAAGTGGGCAAAGCTTTGCTGGGCCCGGGGAGAGGATTGGTGTAAGGCGTTCATGCCTGCTTGTTTGTTCCAGTCAGCCCAGGCATCAGGTCTGGTCTGACTATGGAGGATTTTCATTTGACTCAGATCATCTTTTATCTTGTTCCAATGATCTGCTGAACAGACGGGCCCCACCCATTCATCGACTAACTCAGTGATATGGTGATCGTTTAATGAGACGAAATCATTCCGCCTAATAGCCAGGGATATTCCGTTGGTACCGAGCCTCACGGGTCCTCCGGCCGTCGATAACCTGACATCGCTATTCGGATTATCTTGGTAGAAGTCAGATAATCTGGGCATCAGCCAGCGCATGGTCAATGTGGGTTCGCAGGAGATCTCCAGACAAGCATGTTGTATTTGGGATAACTTGTCGATACCCGCACTCAAGGCTAGAAAGGCTTGGTCTGTATAGCCTTTAAGTAGTTCACCCTCCCGGGTCAGACAGACATGTCGTCCCTGGCGATAATATAAGCTTTGACCCAAATAGGCTTCCAGTATCTTTATCTGCTTGCTCACCGCGCCATGGGTAATACAGAGTTTATCTGCCGCTTCACTATAGCTGAGTGATGATGCGGCGACATGAAAAATATGAAAGGCTTTGAGATGTCTCATTGGTGACTTTTTCTCACAGGTTGACCGATGTTTTTTCGATTATATAAGCTCCCGTCTCCCGCTACAATATGCTTCAACTCAAATTAAAGGAGCAAGTATGGACATTATCAGTCTAGCCGTCATCGGCGCACTCATCGTTGTAAGTCCTGGAGCTGACTTTGTGTTGGTGCTGAAAAATAGTGTCACATCGGGCAGGGCTGCTGGTGTCTGGACTGCGGTTGGCATAAGCTTAGCAATAGGGGTACATATAGGTTACACCTTGCTCGGAATTGGTTACCTAATCTCACATAATGTGTTTCTGTTTAATATAATTAAGTACGCTGGAGCCCTCTATCTCATCTATATCGGGCTGAAAAGTATCCTGACCGCCAATGCTAGCCTGGATGGGATAGAGAAAGATGAATTTCAGCTAAAACCCAGCCAATACCTATTCCAGGGATTTTTGTGTAATGTATTAAACCCTAAGACTATGTTGTTTTTTGTTAGTCTGTTCAGCCAGCTTGCCTCTCCTGAAAGCCATGAGTATCGCTCAATCTTGCTCTATGGTCTGTATATCGCCTTGCTGCATGGACTCTGGTTTGGCGCAGTATCCATACTATTTACCTCAAAGGCACAGCAACACAGGATGACTAAGATAAAGACACGCTTGAGTCAGGTGTGCGGTGCAGGGCTAATGGGGCTTGGGTTCGTATTAGGCGCAAAATCTCTGTAGTGGTAGCCGACACTCATTAGATTCTGGTTGAAAAGGCTCATTGAAAAGAGTTATTGAAGATTTAGATTAGAGGAATCGATTATTTACTGTTCTGTTTTTTAATAACTTATGTATATTGGAGTCATACAGTAATCAATGTGTAGTGTTAATAACAGTAATGTTCAATAACAATACGGTTAAATAAGTAAGCTCCACATCAAAATCATAGAGTCATCAAACGACTGGGGAAGGAATATGGATTCAATTAAAGTAAGCGAATATATGGATCGTCAACCTGTGCTGTTAACTGCGGATATGCCTCTGTCGAACGCCGTTGATGCCTTACTCGTGAGGAATAAGTTGGGGGCTCCCGTAGTCGATGATTCGGGGAAATTGATAGGTTTTCTGTCACAGCAAGATTGTATATCAGTCATGCTCAAGAGCAGTTATCACTGTGACCTGGTGGCTAAGGTAAAAGATTGTATGCGCTCCGAGGTATTGTCAGTGACACCTGATACCAGCGTCTTGCAGTTAGCCGAACAGATGTTAGGCCCTAAGCCTAAGGTCTATCCCGTGGTCGATAATGGCAAGGTTGTCGGCACCATCAACAGAACCAATGTACTCGGTGCGATCAACATCTATATGCAGCAGTGCTATCTGGCACCAGTCTAAGCTTTGATTAATAGATGTTATTAATGAATTGACTCGTTATCAATGGTTTTATTTGCCTAGCTTCGAATGAAGCTAGATTAAATTTTGCTTTGGTTCATTTGATTTTGGTCGTTACTTTTCGTCATTCCGGCAGATCTTTGCTGTTGGAATATGTCATTGAAGCTCGTACCTTCGTTGTTATCTATCGCTTGCAGCGGGTGCCGTGCATGGATGCACAAATGTCGTGAAGGCAGGCCAATGATGTTCCAGACATCATAATGACATTTCCCATATCCCTATGGGTCAGATGTCTAAGAACGACCTGTTGCATATTTCTGCGAGACGCTGTGAATATATCCCTATACGCCCTGCGATTTCATCCCTGAAATCGAAGCTCGCAGCCGCATCTAAACTGGATTATTTATTTCTTCGATTTGGGTTTTGTTGGTAAGCCTAAGCTTTAATTGGTAACAGGTGCCGCTTATCCGACCAAAAAGCGTTACATCTCGAAGCGAGCCCAAAGATGTTCACCTGACTTTGATATACAAAAAGTAATGAGTGGCAAAAGGCAAGACCTGACCCTACTTTTTACCTTAATTCACACTTAATGAATTAGCGTTTTTTTGACTCAATGTTTGTAGTGATGACAATAGATCTTCCAATACAGGTCCAGAAGCATGACGACGCGACACTAAACAGCCCATAGGTGTTAACCAACCATCAAACTCATGAGCGATGGGCAATGCGACTAGCTTTTTCACAGCCAATAGTTCTGTCACTGCTTGCTCTGGTACGATTGTCCACCCTATTCCTCTGCAAGCTAAATCAAGCAGGGTTTGGTGAGTGTTGGCATACCACAGCTTTGAGCTTATCCCATAACTGAACCACAGCTCTTTATGCTCTGAACTGCGATGCACTAATTGGCGATGCCCTTTTAACGCTGTATCATTCACTACAGACAAAGCTGCTAATGCATGTTCAGGTGCCACCACGGTCAAAAAACGGGTTTGGCCTAATGTGAAAAAATCCATATCCACTTTAAGTTCACCATCTGCATACACAATACCTACTTGTGCTTTTCCTTCTCTAACTAGCTCTTCAACATCAAAAGTGGAAGTAGTGATTATTTCCACATCAGTCACAGGGAACTTATCGGCTAACTCTGCCAGTATTTGCAATAAATCATCATTAATTAAGCTTTCATCTATCGCGATAACCAGCTCGTATTCATGCTCTCTTTCTAACGATTCTACTTTTTGATCAAAATATTTTTGTTGATGCAAAATTGATTGAGCAATTGGCAACAACACTTTGCCTTTTTCTGTTAGTGCTGGCGTATTTTTCTCACGGTTAAACAGCTCTTGGTTAATGGAGATCTCTAAGTTGGCAATGGCTTGGCTCACACCAGATTGAGCACGCTTTAATTGACGAGCTGCTGCCGAGAACGATCCACTTTCACATACGGTGACAAAGATTTTTAATTGCTCAAAACTGTACAAGTCATTAGCTCACTAAATAGGTTAAGCATTCAAACTATCACGATTCGTGATGGCTGTTAACTTTATCTCTTTTATTCGCTCTCTATAATCGCAGCTTCATTATTTTTAAATGTATTAATAACGATTAAGAGGCATCGCTATGAAAACCAATGAACGAATTTTCCACGCTGTATTATTTGAAGTATTGGCTGTATCACTGTCTATCATGGGATTAGCTATGTTTACCAATTATGATGTTACCGCTCTATCAGGAACAATGATAGTTGTTGCGACTATCGCTATGATTTGGAATTTTATCTATAACTGGATTTTCGATCAGTTTTTCACAGGCGAGAAAACACAACGCACTCTTTCATTACGCATTTTTCACGTTGTTTTATTTGAATTAGGGTTACTGATCGCCACAGTTCCGGTTATGGCTTACTTATTAAACGTAAGTATCTGGGAAGCCTTTGTGATGGATATTGGCGTAACCATCTTTATCACCATTTACGCATTCACCTTTAACTGGGTATACGACAATGTAAGAGTGGTATTGGTGAGAAGAATGGCAAGAGCTGAGTCTTTGGTAATGTGAGTTTGAAATTAGATGTGATTTAAAGAACAACCCGCTGATTGGCGGGTTGTTTTGATTGGTTTTTTTCTGTCAAAATCCTACTAACTACAATATTCGAGCTGTGCAGCTTTTATTGGGCCATAGCAAAGTCGATAATACGATTCGATACCTTGGTGTTGAATTAGAAGATGCATTGCTACTTTCAGAGGGAACTGATTGCTAGGTAAAGGGAAGCCCTAGTAGTTAGGGTTTCCTTCGTTTAGTGCCAATTCTGGCACGTTTGCCCCAAAGCTTCTCAGAGTAAAAGCTCATTCATATTTTGTTTCTCTGTGTTTGCCTTATCTCAGCTAATGTGAAAAGCAAATGGCAAGGCCTGACCCCAGCCACTTGTACACACGTCCAATTAGACGTATTTCATTTGTACTTATTTGGTTAAAACATTTACTAATGCCTCTGGCATCTCTAGAGGAATGGAGTGGCCTGCCTTTTCTATTGCATAATAACTAGCATTAGGTAGTAACCGTGCAATTTCTTCTCCATGGGCTGGCGGGGTTGCAATGTCCTCTGTACCAGCGAGTACGATAGTATTCACTTTTATTTCTTTCAATGTTTCACATATATCTTCACGCTGAATGACTGCCGCATCCAATGCATGGGCAAACATCGTAGCATCCGCTTTCATTTGTTTATTAATATTTTCCATAGCGTAGATAGGATTAGCCTGTAACCACAACGATGCGTATTTGACCTTTTGCATATCTTCAAATACTCTTTTTATATTTTTTTTATCCAACGACAATAACAAAGACTGACGCTCGCGCCATAGAGTCATATGCGAGGAGCTTTCAGCCCGAGCACTAGTATTAACTAGCACAAGTTTATCCAGCAGTTGAGGATATTTAGCAGCTATCAGTAATGCAATAATACCTCCTTGACTGTGCCCGACTAACGTTACTTTGTTAATGTTATTTTCAATGATCCACAAGGCGATATCATTTGCTATATCATTTAGATTTAATCCTTCACGCCAACCACTCGTACCATGACCTGGCATATCAAATGTCACACAACGAAACTGTTTATCTATGCTATTAAGTAAGGGGTTCCAGAATGTTCGGTCAAGAAATAAGCCATGCAAAAGCACTAACGTGGAACCTTCTCCTTGATCATCCCAACCATATTCCACACCATTTACTAGCGTTGAAAGTTGAGGGTTATTACTATGATGAGTCTTAGATAACATGTGTGAATCTTCAAAAATTTGATAGCGGGTGATCTGGCCGTTACTCGTGGTAAACCGAATAATAAAGTCACCATCAGCAATAGCATTTGTACTCACCACACGATGGCGGAAATGGCCAATAGCAATTACATCAGGCGTAGCATCAATTAATGGTTCTAACTTAAAATCAATCGGTTGAAAGCCCTCTGGGAAACGCTGTAACCACAGTCTAATTGCAGCTTTCCCTTGAACTATACCGACTGTTTTTAAAATAGGGTCACCATCAATATGCCAAATGGCATTTTCACTAACATACTGAAGCGCCGACTCTATATTATGTTCAGAAAAGGCGGCCAAATAAGCATTAACTGTATCAATCGAAGACAGCGGGGAAGTAGATAAAAGAGCATTCATATAATAACTTCTCAGTAGGTAACTAATGTCGATATAAAGTGTAAAAGTTCTCTTGCCAAGTTAAAATGGATAGCATTGGAAATTAGATTTCCATAAATGGAGTGCCATGAATATTGAAAACATCTATTTTTTCACTGCCGTGATACGACATGGCAGCTTAAGTAAAGCGGCATCTAAACTGGGGGTTAGCCCACAAACGGTGGGACGAAAAATTGCAAAATTAGAGTATGAACTTGGTACAAACCTTTTCATTAAGCATCCCACGGGCTATCAACCGACTACTGATGGATTATCATTTTACAAAGACGCTGAAACGGTAGAGAAAACACTAGAATCTTTGCAAGCCAACTTTAAAAGCCAACAGAACAAATTTGAAGGAGTTGTACGAGTAGCACTTCCTGAAATGCTGGCGATACAGATAGTTATACCTCAATTACAGTCCTTTATTAAACAGTATCCAAAGTTAGAGCTGCAAATAGTTACGGGAATATTTAATGTAGGTATAGCGAGAGGAGATGCTGATATTGCTTTACGTTTAAAACGCCCAGAACAAGGAGCACTCACTGTCCGTAAAGTAGGTAGCATGTCATCAGGAATGTTTGTCTCGAAAGGTCAAAATATAGGCCTTGATAAAGTCCCTCTAATAGGCTGGGATAACCACATAGATTTACCTGCCGCTAAATGGCTGACTAAGATCACCAAACGTTCCCCAAGTTTACGCTTCAACACACTTGCTACTCAAGAAGCTGCTATTCGTAGTGGATTAGGTGCTGGAATATTGCCGCATTTCTTATCTGACGGTTTAACCGAAGTTGAAATATCATCCATCAAACCTGAATCCCTATGGTTAGTTAGCCACGCCAGTGAAACTACCACTCCAAGAATTAGAGCCGTTTATGATGAAATCGCCAATATAATCAGCGCCAACCAAAATAGACTTAATGCTTAAGCACAATCTAATAAAAAAAGAAGAGAAAATAAGTATTTAAATAGGGTCCGCACAGCATGCCATCTCATCCCGGTTTAGCGCTGAATATCATTGTCCAGGTAAGGGTAAGGCTTAGAGTGATTGCTTTAAGCCATTTGTTGTTCCGAAATGTACCAAGGGCGTAAATCATTTATGCCCCAAAGTTAGCGAGCCTTCGAATGAAGGCTTAATACATTTTCTGTTTTTAGCTTCTGGCTGAGTTGATATTGGGGAGTGTGTTTTAAGGTCGCCCTTTCATGGTTATCTATCGCCTGCAGCGTGCTTAAGTGCAGATACTTCTGCGAAACGCCGTCAATCCGTCCATGGAGGCTCTACCAAAACATCCTTGTTTTGGAAGCTCGTAGCCGCATCTACACCTGGCTGTTCTACAAGAATGGGGTCTCTTCGATTTAGCTTTATTACTAGGCTTCGTAACTCGTTTCAGCCCGTGCGACGTGAAGTCGTATGAAGCGCTGTTCACCGCTTTTGAGTGAACCATCTGTATCACCAGATGACCCTATGGCTCTGAATAAAGTAGCGAGCCAGACAATGTAACGAAATTTGGTTTTATACCGAATGGGAACAGAATCGTGAGAGGACGTTTTTCCTGATAACCACAAGTCGGGTAAGTGCTAGGGAGTCAGTATGATGAACATATGTGAATCCATGTAAGGTGCGTTATACGAGAAGCAGCGGAAGTGGTTTATACGCTGTGGCCAAAATGGCAACGAGAGCAGGAAAGAGATTGGGCAATGTTCTTTCGTGGTTGTAAAACTCTCCGCACTAGAGTGGGCATCTAACCTGACATTGCGCGACATACGGAACACGGTAAGCCTGTATCACTCCCATTGGGAGAGTTATCTCTGAAGATAGCCGATAGTGGTGCAGGTAAAGGAAGCTGGAGAAAGCCAAAGCTGCATTGTAATGATGCAGATACAGACTGGTGTCTGGCACGAAAGTGAGCCCACTTCCAGCTGGTCTCCCGTTGCAAGAAAGTTTGAAGAACTTTGTTGATGGAGAAACGCAAATGATGACTTCAAATGAAGTTAGTGCCTCTCCTTACGGCGCTTAATGGCAATCCATCAACTGGAAACCTATTGAGGAGCAAGTATTGAAGCTTCAAATGTGCATTGCAAAATCTGGCCTTAGTGGCAGGTGGGTAACATAGTACGCCTTAGTGGAGGCTTGAGCCCAGTGCAGTGAAAGTTGCACGCTGAGGTTCTTAGGAGGGCGGCACTTGGCAACAAGTGCCGCCTATCTGACCTTTACGTGTTAGAGCTATTGTTTGCTACATGTGTTGAGCAAGTTGTTTGACCTGATTTTTGTTATGGATTTATTGTGTTATGTATAAATTAGCTCATATTGTTAATAGTCATGGTGATAAAATATTTAGCTGTAGTTACACAGAACTTTTGATACAGTTTTAAGTCTTATTATGTAAGGTTTAAATTTATTTTCCTTTATTTAAACTGAGTCCCTAACCATATCTGAATAGGTTACTCCAATATGACCATAACTCCATTGCGCCGTTTAAGACGATTACGTAGCTCCGAAGCCATGCGCGATCTATTGCGTGAAAGCCACCTTTTATTAGACAATTTAATCCATCCTTTATTTGTCGAAGAGCAGATCGCTCAAGCAGTACCTATTTCCACTCTACCTGGTATCAGTCGTATTCCCGAGAACTCCCTAGCCGATGAGGTTCGTCAGCTTTATGCTCTGGGCATACGCTATGTTATGCCTTTTGGCATATCCCACACTAAGGATGCTCAAGGAAGTGACACTTGGAATGATGATGGTCTACTTGCTCGTATGGTCAAGACGATAAAATCTGCCGTACCAGAAATGATGGTAATTCCAGATATTTGCTTCTGTGAATATACCGACCATGGTCATTGTGGTGTAATGCAAAACAACAAAGTTTGTAACGACATTACAGTTGAAAATTTAGTAAAACAATCGGTGACCGCAGCTAAAGCTGGTGCTGATATGTTAGCACCATCGGCAATGATGGATGGCCAAGTAAAAGCAATTCGTCTAGGACTTGATGCTGCTGGTTTTCAGGACGTGGCAATTTTGGCACATTCGGCAAAATTTGCATCTTCTTTTTATGGCCCATTTAGGGCCGCAGTAGACTGTGAACTTAGTGGGGATAGAAAAGGCTACCAACTAGATTACGCCAATGGTCGTCAAGCTCTACTTGAAGCATCACTTGATGAGGCTGAAGGCGCAGATATTCTGATGGTTAAACCAGGAACACCATATTTAGACGTGATCTGTCGTTTAAGAAAAGAAACCCATCTACCCATCGCTGCATATCAAGTAGGTGGGGAATATGCCGGTATCAAGTTTGCGGCTCTTGCTGGCGCACTCGATGAGAAAGCGGTAGTAACTGAAACTTTTATTGGGTTAAAACGTGCTGGGGCTGACCTAATTGTGAGTTATTATACGAAACAATATGCCACATGGTTAGCCGAGGGGAAAAATTAAACTTATCAAAACATTACCGAAGTCCCTTGCGTTTGCCTGTAAAATTTAATGTCCAGAAGAGTGTCTCTAGAAGCTGCTGACACTCTTTTTTTGCTATGTAATATGTTGTTTAATGGCTGTTATGCAAATCTCAAACATGAATAACGAGGTATCAAAATCATGTACAACATTGGCATTGTAATATTTGACGATTTTACAGATGTGGACTTTTTCTTAATGTATGACTTACTCGGTAGAACGACTAATAGCTGGGTGGTGTCAATATTAGGAACTAAATCAGAACACCGCTCGCATCTAGGTATGTCGGTAAAGACCGATGGTCATATTTCAGAGGTGATTAATCAAGATGTAGTGCTAATTACTAGTGGCAAGCGTGGCATTCCTGCAGCATTACAGGACGGTGAATTTATGTCAGCTTTAAAACTCGATCCAAACAAACAGTTAGTTGGTTCGATATGTGCTGGTTCGTTTATCCTTCATGAACTTGGATTGTTAAACGGTTTGTTGTTAACGACAAATCCTGACGCTAAAAATGTACTGAAGAAAATGGGCGGCAATGTTCAAGATTTACCTTTGGTCATTGAAGGCAATATTGCTACAGCAGGCGGTTGTCTTTCTTTAGTATACCTAATAGGTTGGGTCGCGGAACGCTTGTTTGATTCAGAGAAGCGAAAATTTATTCAAAACCAGCTAATACCAGCAGGTCAATTGGAGCACTTTGAAGAACTCATTAGCTCTACAATTCTCTTAGCAGAACAAGAAAGCATAAATCGAATAACCTCTAAAAGGTAGTTGTGCATTGTTCGCTTATTCAGCGCTTGAGCATAAAGTAGATCCTCCAATAATTATAGAGTTGTAAAAAGGTAGTAGTTATGATTCTTACTTCATTAATTGATAATACAAGATTGAATAATAGAACAGACCTAGAAATAGAAAGAGGGCTTTCTATTCATGCTAGTACTATGGGAAAGAGTATATTATTTGATGCAGGAAGCAGTAGAGCCTTTTGTGATAATGCACGTTTATTAGGTGTAGATATTAAAAGCGTTGATGCAGCAGTGATTTCACATCGCCATCATGATCACTGTAATGGAATTACGCACTTCCTAGACCAGAACTCTAAGGCCCAAGTGTATTTACGTGAATGCGAAGACACAAATTATACTTTTAAAACTTTGGGTTTTAAAATTGATGTAGGTATCAATAAACAGTTGCTTACCAAAGATGCCAGTCGCATGACGTTTATTAACCAAATGACTGAAATATTGCCCAATATCTTTATAATAACTGATTTAGGTAATAAGTATGAAAAGCCAGAAGGTAATAAGTACCTATTTACTGGGTCAGGTGAGAGTTGTAAGTCTGATACATTTGATCACGAATTATTGTTGGTCATAAATGAACATGATGGGCTTATAGTCTTTACTGGTTGTGCTCATAGTGGAGTTCTAAATATGATAGATACTGCACTTAATAATTTCCCTAACACTAAAATAAAAGCTGTCATTGGCGGTTTTCATTTAGTCGGATTACCATTATTTAATAGTATCGGTGGAACTAAGAAGCAGATCGAAGAGATTGGTGAATCAATGTTAAATTACCCAATAGATAAGTTGTATACAGGTCATTGTACAGGAATGAAAGCCTATAATATCTTGAAAGGTGTGCTTGGTGAACGCTTAGAATATTTTCCAACAGGTCGCAGCGTTAGCATTTGATTTTATTTCTATTAAGACATTAAATCAGTATTTTTATTACATTTCGCATTGTCACTCCCCTCTTTTTAGTGCCTCTGGCTACAGCTAGTACTGTAGCTATAAACGTTTTATTACAGCGCTATCGAGCAAACGATTGCCATACTTTTCCTAATCAAAATCTCATGAACTAGAATCACACTTCTAGCTCATTTCTGTCCGTGCGACCTGAAGTCGTATGAAGCGCTGTTCACCGAGATAAGAGTGAACCATCTGTATCACCAGGTGCCCCTAGGATCCTGAATAAAGCAGCGGATCCGACAATGTAACGAAGCTCAGCAATTTGCTGAACGGGAACAGAATCGTGAGAGGATGTTCCTCCTGATAACCACAAATCGGGTGAGTGCTAGGGTGTCAGTATGATGAACATAAGTGAATCCATATAAGGTGCGTCACACGAGAAGCAGCGGAAGTGGTTAATACGCTGTGGCCAAAAGGCAACGAGAGTAGGAAAGAAATTGGACAGTAGTCTTTCGTGATCGATACGCTCTCCGCACTATAGTGGGCATCTAACCTGACGTTGCGTGACATACGGAACAGGGTAAGCCTGTATTACTCCTTCTTGGAAGGTTGTCTGCGAAGACAGCTGATAGTGGTGCAGGTAAAGGAGGCTGGAAAAAGCGAAAGCCGTGTTGTAATGATGCGGATACAGGTGGTTATCTGGCGCGAAAGCGAGCTGACTTCTAGCTGGTCTCCCGTTGCAAGATAGTTTGAGGAACTTTATTCAAGGATAAACGCAAATGGTAGCTTCAACAGAGTTAGTGCCTCTCCTGACGAGGCTCAATGGCAAGCCATTAACTGGGCTGCTATTGGGCAGCACGTATTAAAGCTTCAAATGCGCATTGCAAAAGCAACCCGAGAAGGTAAACGCGGCAGAGCGAAAGCCTTGCAGTGGATACTAACTCACTCAAAAGCAGCAAAGCTTCTTGCTGTTAAACGAGTATCTCAAAACAAAGGCAGTAAAACGCCAGGAATAGACGGCATCATCTGGAACACCGATGTCCGTTGTATGGCGGCGGTCAATCAACTGAGCAGAAAAGGCTACCAAGCTAAACCGCTCAGGCGTATCTATATCCCCAAGAAAAACGGCAAACTCAGACCCCTAGGCATTCCTTGCATGATAGACAGGGCGCAACAAGCCCTTCACCTTCTTGCATTAGAGTCTATCTCTGAGACCATTGTCGACCCAAACAGTTATGGTTTTCGACCTAACCGAAGTACTGCCGATGCCATCGCGCAATGCTTCAAATGCTTGTGTCAGAAAAACTCTAGCCAATGGGTTCTTGAGGGAGACATCAAAGCCTGTTTCGATAAGATTGGTCATCAATGGCTTATCGATAACATTCAATTAGATAAACGAATGCTGAAACAATGGCTTGGGTGTGGTTTTGTTGACAAAGGATTGTTCTATAAAACGGCAGAGGGAACACCACAAGGTGGGATAATATCTCCTACTCTTATGCTGCTCACGCTTGCTGGGTTAGAACAATTGGTTAAGTCTATTGCTCGTAAAACAGGTGATAGGGTTAACTTCATCGGATATGCAGATGATTTTGTAATAACGGGGACTTCACAGGAGTTCTTACTTAACGAAATCAAACCGCAGCTAATTGGCTTTCTACAAGAAAGAGGCTTAACACTTTCTGAAGAGAAAACGTATGTCACTCATATTGATGATGGTTTTGACTTTCTGGGATTCAATCTTAGGAAGTACAAAGGCAAACTGCTTATTAAACCAAGTAAGAGCAATGTATTATCATTTTTGAGTAACTTACGCGAACTCATCAAAAAGCACGCAACTATTCCAGTAAACGATCTCATTAAGATTTTGAATCCGAAGCTGAGAGGATGGGCGAATTATTATCGTCATTGTGTGGCAAAGCGAACTTTCGATTATGTAGGCCATCAACTTTTCTGGTTGTTATGGCGATGGGCGGTAAGGCGTCACCTAACGAAAAACAAAGACTGGGTACGTCGAAAATACTACATGAATCGCATAGGTGGGTGGCAATTCCACGGCTGGCAGAAAATCGCCAACATGGACTGCCATTTTAATCTGGTTCAGATAGCTCAAACGCCGATAAGGAGACATGTGAAAATCAGGAGCGCTGCTACGCCATTCGATCCTCAATACCTAGCCTATTTGGTTAATAGGAAGTAACCGATCAATATAGAACGGCCTTGCAGTAAGCTAAGAAGTTTGCACAAGTCTGACATGAGCGGGTTGTCGGCAAACTTAGTCTTTCATACTAGTGGCGGCGTAAGTTCTTCAACTTTTGAAGCCGGGGGGCCGGCTCACGCGTTGCAGGACATCAACGAGGTAAGTATAGGGATTAACCCCTTGCAGACGGCAGGTAACCAGCAAAATATAGCGCTTAATTAAATCTTAGTGGTGCGATTTACTTTCATTTCTTTTGACCCAAATAGATCTAAAACTGCCCGCTGATGAAGCTCACTGTGATTGGCATCAATTATATGAACCTCTACATCGCTTAGGGGATTATGTGTTTCCGCTTTAGAATATCTAGACTTATCAGTAAAAACCCCACGCCCTGGAGTTACCCAATCAACTCCCCCTTTTGGGGCTACACCATCTTTACCACCGGATACGTGTATATATGCATTAGTCCCTTCTTTAATTTCACTTAAGGAGGGGAGGTGATCTTTCCTAATTGGAGTTCCTAAAGTTATAAGGTGATTGATGTAGCCGCTTCCGTTTTGTTTAATAGCTTCAAATACCACATTACCTCCATGACTGTGAGCTATTATATTTGTTTGAATGTTGTTTGATGTGTTTTCTGAAATTCGCTCAGAAAGTGCTCTGCCGGCCTCAATTCGAGCCACCCGATGATTTTTACCACTCCACTGCATAGCTGTTATCTTACCACCATACCTAGTTCTAATGCGTTGATTTATGTCTATATTAGGTCTAGTCCACCCAACTAAAGGAGCGTCAGGATTAAACGTCCCATGGATTAAAATTGTCTCAATCATCTCAGGTCCAGAGTTACCCCCTTCCACAAATTTAATGTTTCCTGACGAGTACAAAGCTTTATTTAGTCGGTTAAGCCCCCCCGAAGTCATATTATTTCTTTCTTCTTCCGAAAGTGGAGGCTTTGCAGGTTTAGACTCTCCATCGCGAAACCCTGTATGACTCTTTGTTACATAAATATTTTTTTTATTTCCATCATGAATGTCTGAAATAAGTTTGTCAGTATCCTTGACGTTGAAAACAGTAGAAGTTCCTCGGAAAGCCGGGTTCAAGTTTATTGGCTCCTCCACTGGTTTAATCGAAGTAATCGATACCGCGAGAGATTTAGTTTTTGTCGGTTTAATCAATGGTTTATATGATGGCATAAAAAATGATATTCCTATTAAAATTAATTATAGATTTAAATCTCCCCCCTTGGGCAGGGTTAACGCATCAACGACTATTTATTGAACAGCCTAACGAGGTATGCTTATTTCTGGTGTATGGGCTAAGAGGATAGCGACGCATCATCTTTGAAGATGGTGTAAAACAATCAACTTACAGAGGACTCCGTCGCATGGATAATCATAATGTTATTGGGCTTCATACACCAGAGCAATTAGATCCTTTACAGGAAGTGTTGAAGAGAGGCGCGCTGTAAGTGATCAATATAGGACGGGCTTGCGGGAGACTAAGAAGTCTGCATCAAGTCTGATGTGAGTGGGTTGTCGGCAAACTTAGTCTTCCATACTCGTGGCGTGAGTTCTTCAACTTGTGAAGCTGGGTGCTGACTGACGCGTTGCAGGACATCGACGAGGTAAGTGTAGGGATTAATCCCTTGCAGACGACAGGTAACCAGTAAACTTTGCAGCATCCCCAACTGCTCCGCCCCCAGTTCGGTCCAGCAGAACAGATAATTTTTACGCCCCATCGGTATGACTCGCAAAGCACGCTCCAAGTGATTGGTGTCGATAGGCACTGCAGGGTGACTCGAGAAGACCTTAAGCTCTGTTTTTCTATCAAGTGCATAACTGAGGGCCTTACTTAACGGGTTGCTCGGTAAAATCTCCGGGCGTTGCCGTTGGTCATAGAGCCATTTGAAGAAGCGGTTAACGATAGGCTCACTCCACTTTTGCCGATAAGCGAGGATTTCATCGCTGTAGCTTAAGTTATCGCGGATGTGTTTTTCGATTTTGTAGAGCTCGGCGATTTGCTTTAAGGCTTGCTTAGCGAGTTCGGGCTCCATGAGTAAAGCTTTATCGAAGTAACGTCGGGTATGAGCCCAGCAGGCGGCATGGATGATGTTAGCTTCGTTGTCACGATTAAGTGCTTTTATCACATTGGTATAAGCCTGATAACCATCACTTAGCAGTACACCAGAGAACCCGGTTAGCTGCGCCTTAGCATGTTGAGCCCCACGGCTTGATGACCAGGTGAAGGCGACTTCATCATCTTCACCGTAGATGGGCCAAAAGTAAGTCTGTTTCATCTTACCTTTCGCTTTACGTCCCGCTTTCATCGGCACCTCATCCATGGCCAGTGTAGAGCTGGTGAGGATATGCTTTAGCTGAGCTCGGTAGATAGGGGTTAACAGTTCGATGCCCCGTTTTACCCAGTTAATGAGGGTAGCCCTGCTGACTTGAACCCCACTATCAAGCATTCTTTGGTGCTGGCGATACAAGGGTAAATGATAGACTCCCTTGTCGACCATGATGCCGGCGATAACAGAGACATCAGCAAAACACCCGTCGAGCACGTTATCGGGTGCAGGTTGTACGCTAAGGCAATGCTCGGTTTTGTGACGGACGACGGGACGCTTATAGATAAGAATGGTGTAGCTGCCCGGCTGTTGAGCTAAGCGATGGGTCTCTTTATAACCGATAACCTCATACTGCTCAGCATCGTCACCTTCTAGCTCTGGCGCTTTAAGTTCAATGACCTTGGTCGGCACCGTATCATCAAAGCGCAAGCCGGTGTCATCCACTTCATTGCCGGTGCTTTTTTTTGCTGAGCGGGTATAGGATATCTGTTGCTTATCTTCAGGCCCTGACTCCCCAGAATCAGGGCGGTCAAATAAGACTTCTTGATTGGGATTATCCTCTAACTGCTTTTCAGACTTGCGGCCAAACAACTGGCGCTTAAACCAGTCGAGTTGCTGTTGCAGCGTGAGCACTTTTTCTGACAGCTCAGAATTTTGAGCGTTTAGCTGCTCAATTTCTTGTGATAACGAGACTGTCTGTAGAGGTTGCTTCATAGAAGCATATTATATAAAAAAAACAGACAGTTATAACGAATTAAACCGCTTGCTCTTTACTTGTTTTTGTCAATTAATGCCTTCGATGAGGCATTGTAGTTGAGTCCAGGTGAGATTGATTTTATCCCCGTCACCCTCTACGTGATGAAAGCGGCCTAACTCAAGCCGCTTACTCCATAAACAGTAGCCGCCGCGACTAAAATACAGCACCTTCATCATGGTCTGCTTGCGATTAATGAACACAAACAGCTCACCACTCATGGGAGAAGCGTGGAGTTGGTGCTTAGCTAATACGATTAAGCCATCAAACTGCTTGCGCATGTCCACGGGTTTGGCATACAGCCAAATGCGTAAGTCCGGACTTGGCAGCAGCATCAGTAGCGTATCGTAAAATGACATCACCAGGGAGCACAAGCTCAATATTCCAGTTTGGCTTTGGGTCTGGCAACACCGGAAGCTTATCTTGCTTAGAGGGTTCAAGCTCTATCCAGTCGGCTTCGGTAGCCTGTATTTCTGGAGGAACCGTTAACTGCTGGCGCCAACGATTAAAAGAAGAAGTTGAAATGTTCTCCTGATGACAGAAGTCCTGCATAGATAAAGGCGTTGTGCACCACTTGTCCAGGAGGGTAGATTTTTGAGCATCGATGAGATGAGGTTTAGCCATGAGCATTCTCAGTATTAGGTTTACCCTGAGAGTAGCCACATCAAATGATCTTAGGAAGACGTCCTATATTGATCGGTTACAATAGGAAACCGAAAAAGCAAAGTCGTAATTCTTGGTTCGAACCTGCTCTGGCTGCAATGTAATTATAGGTAGCTGGGTAACGTAATACGCCTTAGTGGAGGCTTGAGCCGTATGCAGTGAAAGTTGCACGTACAGATAATTGGACTCCCCTAACCTTAACCGAATGGTGTATTTTAAATATTCACCATGACTTATTGGAGCCCATAATGAAAAAGACAATAGTTGGCGTTGATTTAGGAAAACGTGTAATTCAAGTTTGTGTATATACAAACAAAACAGTGCGTTCTAATGAAGAAATGACACCTTGCGAATTCACCGAATTCCTCGCCAAATCAGAACCGATGATGGTTGTCTTTGAAGCATGTGCCTCTTCAAATTATTGGAAGCAAAAAGCGCTATTTTTTGGTCATGATGCAAACCTTATATCTGCGCAATTAGTTTCTTCAGTGAGGCAAAACCAGAAAACTGACAAAAATGATGCTTTAGCTATTGTTCAGTCAGCTATGCTGCCAGAAGTTAATTTTATTTCCGGTAAATCGGTTGAACAGCAGCAATTGCAATCCATGATGAGAATAAGAGAGCTATACAGCAAGCAAAAAACAGCACTCAGCAATCAACTTGTTTCCTTGTTGTCTGAGTTTAATATCAGCACCGCGAATCGCAATGGTGGATTGAAGAGTGTAGTCGAGTCAACGCTCGAAGATGCAGAAAATGATTTTTCTGACTTGTTTAGACTTGCATTAGACAGTGCGTGGAAGCTGTATTTAGAAACAATAAAATCATTGGCTATTTATAATGATTGTCTCGAAAAATCCATACATGAACACTCAGATTGTAAAAAACTACTAAAACTAGAAGGTGTGGGAAGTATAAACGCGATTAACCTCTATATTGCATTGAGCTAGGCACTTTTAATAAAGGAAAAGATGCATCGGCGTGTATAGGGTTAACGCCATTACAGAATTCTAGCGGTGGTAAGACAAAAATGGGCTCTATAGGCAAGCATGTAAAAAACAGTATGCTTCGTAGTCAACTTATTGCTGGCGCCATGTCCTGCGTAATCCAGGTAGTGAAAAGAGAAGCCCGAACCACCAAAGAAAAATGGATACAAGGGTTGGTAGAAAGACGTGGAAAGAAATGTGCAGCAGTGGCACTAGCCAATAAAACAGTAAGAACGGCTTTTGCCATGTTAACCCAAGGAACAGAGTATAAGGCCAAATTAATATTGGCCAGTTAACGAGTTCAAACAACAAAATGCTTAATCGAAGATAAAAATCAGCCAGTAAAAACAGTTAAGAACCAAGAGCTCGTCGTACAGAATTGTTTATTGGTCTGCGTAAATATCAGAGAGCCTGAGTTCGCTACTCAATGAGAGCTCGTACATAAGTACGCATTAATTCTTCGATTCATAACTATTTGTTGTTGACAGTTGGGGAGTCCACATAGGTTCTTAGGAGAGCGGCACTTGGTAACAAGTGCCGCTTATCCGACAAAAGTGAGTTACTAGCCAGTAAAATTCAAATCGAAGAAGTACTCCGGTGTGAACGCGGCTGTGACCTGCGGCATCAGGGATGATGCCGCAGGGATATACTCGCGCCGTGCCACAGGAGTGTTTGCACATTTAGCGAGCCGCAGGCTATAGATTAAATTGAAGCTTACGTATCCAAAAATTAGCCATAAACAAAACCAGCCGAATGAACCCACAATAGATATTTCAAAAACTTGTTATCCGACAAGTAAACACGTTTTGTCCAGATATGTCTTAGAACTATCACTCTAAGTTGTTTTTGCTCAAAAAACACTCATGCGATGGCCCTGCCTATTAGCCCTACCGGGGCTATACTCTGATATTTCTCCAGGAGCAAGAAGATGCATCAGCCGCTTTGTCCTGCTCTTGGTCTGGGTGGGTATCAACTAACAAGATGTCCTCCCATTCCTGCGCTTTTTCTAGCAGTTCTGCTAGGTTTTCTTTTATCTGCCCAGGACGGTAGTCAGCTAAGCTAATTTTCGTAAATACAGATAGTTGTTCAGTACCGGGGTAAACACCAATACCGCATTCACCGCGCAAAGGGCCAATAGCGTGTACGCCTAATAACGTAAAGAGCTCTTTAGATATTTGTGCCGGAATCTCTGCAGCAGTCGTAACAGAGATCGCTAGCTCCATCAATGCCGTGTTACGGACGATATTGACGACAAAATAGGCACTTTCTGGATTTTTTTCTTGCTGAATTTCAAAGGAGCAAACATTGCTCTCATCAAAATTCAGCTGCTCAACCGCCAATTCGGCCAGTATTTTTTTATAAATATCCAACGGTCATCATTCCTATTACTGAATTATTATTTACTTCAAACGTTTAACTAAAAGTCACTATTTTTCTGTTGCGCGTAAGGTGTTACGAATTGAGTGTTAAATTCTGCATTCACTTTTTTGCTCAGATCTTCATATTTTTCCGTAAGCGCAACTTGTTGTTCTTGCAGCTTCACGGGATTTTGAGCTGCATCAGAGGCAAAAAGAATTTCCATTTCTTGCTGAAAGCCAGTAGTTAAACGACTAAAAAGTGTATCTTTGCCAATAATGAAGCTAGAAAAGTTTTGTTTTACAAAATCTTGCGCGCCACTATCTAAGTTTTCTAAGCCTAAACGTGTTTTATTCGCAGCAGTGACATCATCAAAAGTCGCTATTTCTGGATTGGTTCCAGGTTTTAAATATGCAGCGTCATTTTTGAACTCACTCACTGGCTGGTTGAATGCCGCTTTCACGAGATGATTAACAGGAACGACCTCTGTTATATGCTTTTGCACTTGAGATTGGATCTGACTTGCTCTGGTCGTAAATGCGCTTTCATTTTTATTTGATGCTCGACTAAAGAAGTCGACCACTGCGTTCTTTAGTCGCCCTACCGTTGATAAATGACTAAGATCTCGGCTTGCTGATACTTGCCCATTCTCACTCACTTTAATGGTGTAATCTTTACCTTCACCTAGATTAAGATGCAGTTCCTGTGCCTTTCCATCATTAAACTTATCCAGCTGAAAACTATTATTGATCGAGTTTGTAATTGCTGGATTTACACCATTTATTGCCATTGTCGTTATTCCTCATTTTTAAGCTAGTATGCACTTTGAATACACAATACATGCGTTCAAAAATGCTTGTTATCAGTAACGGTTGAAATATTTTAGAGTTGGTGATTTAAAAGCATACTTAGACAGAATTGGGGGATAAATGGGGCGGAGCGAATTAGGGATTTTGAATAAACTAAGATACTTTTTATAATCTGAACTAAGCGCATTAGTGCAAAGCCTGTAACTCACTTTTGTCCGGGAACGTGTTACTAGCAAGTAAAACCCAAATCGAAGAAATAAACATTCAGGTATGAGCGCGGCTATGACCTTCCGTGACATATAAGTGCTTGCACTTAAGGTCGTTCTTAGGCATTCGAGCCTTCACGACATTCGTATATCCTTATACGGCACCTACGACAGGTAGTAGATAAAATTGAAGTTGCGATTTTCAATGAACTAGCCAAACATCAAAGTCGTCCAATGAACCCACAATTGTTAGATAGAGGTCCTCCCTCATAAAAAGCCGCCATGCTAATCTCTACTATCGTCTAAGATCTAGGCGGCTTTTCTACTTTCGACTTTAGGAGATGACCCTATCGCTTAAAGGTCACGGTCTCTGTTTCCGCTAAATGGATCTCTGTCGTCGCTAATTGAGTCTGTGACAGCAATCTTCCGTGACGAATTGAATATTGCACCGGAACTTGACGTCGAACGGCATCGAAACCATTGTCTGCGGGTAAGATAAGCAGACTTGCAGGCTTGCCTTCTTCGATACCATATCGAGACAGAATATCCAGGGTACGGGCCGAATTATGACTGATTAAAGCCAGAGACTGGTTTATCTGCTCATAGCCCATGATTTGACACACATGCAATCCCATATGCAGCACCTGCAACATGTTGGCCGTACCCAGCGGATACCAGGGATCGAAGATATCGTCGTGACCAAAACAGACATTGATGTCGGCGGCCAACATCTCCTTGACCCGAGTGATCCCACGGCGTTTAGGATAGTCATCGAAGCGCCCCTGAAGATGAATATTTACCAATGGGTTGGCGATGAAATTAATACCAGACATTTTCAGCAGCCTGAAAAGCCGCGATGCATAAGCGCCGTTATAGGAGTGCATGGCTGTGGTGTGGCTGGCCGTGACTCTGTGGCCCATATCAAACTTATGGGCTAAGGCTGCAAGTGTTTCCACGAAACGAGACTGTTCATCGTCTATCTCGTCACAATGCACATCGATGAGGCGATCATATTTTTGCGCTAGCTCAAACACGAAGTGCAGAGATTCGATGCCATATTCCCGGGTAAACTCGAAATGGGGGATGGCGCCAATGACATCGGCGCCTAGTTTGACGGCTTCTTCCATAAGCGCCTTACCGTTGGGGTAGGAGAGGATTCCTTCCTGGGGAAAGGCGACAATTTGAATATCGACCCAAGCCTTCATCTCCTCTTTCACTTCGAGCATGGCCCTGAGTGCAATAAGCGTAGGATCCGATACATCCACATGGGTACGAACATGCTGTATACCGTTAGCTATTTGCCATTTTAATGTCTGCTTAGCCCGTGTTTTCACATCTTGGATAGACAAGGTCTTCTTGCGTTCAGACCAACGTTCTATGCCTTCAAATAAGGTGCCGGATATATTCCAACTCGGCTCTCCCGCAGTTTGAGTGGTATCGAGATGAACATGGGGTTCGCAGAAGGGGGCGATGGCCATTCCGCCTTCACCATCAATCACCTTAACGGACTGATCATTTGCTTTGATGGCCTCTGACATGGCAGTGAAGGAGGTAAACTCACCATTTTCAATGACGATTTGATGGAGGCCATCTTTACCCTCGAGAAGGACATTGTTAATCAGCATGTTATTTGTACTGTTCATTGGTGATCTCTTGTGTTGAATCTGAATGTGAAATGAACCGTGTTAATAGCGAGTCCAAAATAAGGTAACTTATTGCGCCAGCAAATACGGCATTTATCGGGACTATCCCGGGGAGAAGGTGACCGGCAGCGACACCAATTGCAACACCTAAGATAGCAGCCCAGTTGATATTGGAAAATTTGGCTGTTGAAAAATCTTTGTATTTGTCTCGATTTCTTAGGTAATCGGCAATGATGATCCCGCCTATGGGGGGAATCGCAGCCGACAGGAAGGTCAACCATCCCACAAAATTGTTATACAGCCAAAGTGCACAAAGTGTACCTATTATGCCGTTGAATATAGACAGGTATCTGCTTGGTAGGCCTGTGATATTGGAAAATCCCAGACCCGAAGCATAGAGGGCATTATCGTTAGTGGTCCAGATGTTTAAGCCTAAGATGATAATTGCCGGGATGAGTAGGCCTTGGGCTATCATCACCTCAGAAATATCGGACTGGCCAGTGGCCGCAGCGCCTGCTGCGCCGAAGATAAACATTAATGAGTTACCGATAAAAAAGGCAATCATGGTAATAAATACTGCTCCCATGGGTTTCTTGCCGAAACGGACGAAATCAGCAGTGAGGGTACCGGCCGAGATAAATGAGCCAACAACCAAGACTAATGCGGTAGAGAAGGGCATAGGATCATTCGGAATGAGGGCATTTAATCCCTCGAGTCCACCAATACTCTCAATTGCCGTTAATGCAGAGAAGCTGCCGAATAGGGCGATGGCGGGTACCGCGATGGCGGATAAGATCATCAAGGCGGCAATGCCGAAGTAAACGGTTGCGGTCATTAACAGGCCTGAGATGATGATCAGTAGGTTAGTATCTAGGCCCGTGGCTTTATGAACCGGAATAGCGAACATGGCCACTCCGACCCCAAACCAACCTACTTGCGTACCGCCTAACAGTAAAGAAGGTAACCATGAGCCTCTAGTACCGAAAGAGTAACGTGCCAGTAGGTGAGTAGAAAGACCCGTCTTGGCGCCAATATATCCTAAGCAAGAGGTATAAATGCCGAGGATGAGGTTACCTAATAGCACTGCCAGCATAAAATCATTAAAGGATAGTCCGGTCCCTAAGGTACCGCCAGTCCACATGCTGGCCGAAAAGAAGGTCAGTCCCAGCATTACCATGGTTAGCGAGAGCATCCCCTTTCTTGCCGATATTGGTACTGGCCCTAAGCTGTAATTATTATCGTTTGCCACTTTTCCCCGATGAACATGACTTAAGTTAAACATTGAATTGATATCAGCTTGGCCACTCATATTCATTTAGTGCTCTCATTTAGCATTCACTGATATGGAGCCAAGCTAAAGCTAAACGCACGAGATTGAAACTAGTTTGTTAACTTGCAACCAAGTATTTTTATTGTCACTTTGCAGACAAACGGCGCGTATTTTATGGATAAATAATTGAGTGTCAACTGCTTCATATTTCATTTATCTTGTTGATGAGTTGAATGATCAAGATATTATTTAATTTCAATGTGTTGTAATTATCCTTTGTGGCGAATTTAAAATTCGAGCCTGTTACACTGAGGAGACATTGTTAATTAAAATAATAACTTGTGTTGTTCTACATAAACCAAAGCAAGGAACTCTATGCTTGATTTAAACGATGATTATTACCGTCAATACTAATATCAATAGCTGCAAGCTAGATTTAAATCTGAGTATCGGTTGATTATTAGACATTTGAAGTTAATTTTCCGTACCAATAAGAATCGTTACTTGCTAGGATCGTTTTTTTGCTTCGAGTAATGGGATCTGACTTGAGTTCGCAACTACATCCGCTATCTAACAATTATCTAAAACTGTGTTATCAGGCCGATGCCTCGAGGATCAGGCGTCGTCTCTTCAGGCTCAATAAAGAAGTTGATTCGGATAAGAAGCGGGCAAATCTGGACAAGCTCGAAACTCAGGCCGTTGCAGCATTCGAAAAGGTTGAGCGACGCCGTCAGGCCCGTCCCGAGATCACCTATCCCGAAAGCCTGCCTATTTCTCAGAAGCGAGATGAGATAGCCAGGGCGATTGCCGGTAATCAAGTGGTCATCATCGCGGGTGAAACCGGCTCGGGTAAGACGACTCAGCTGCCAAAAATCTGTCTGGAGTTAGGCTTAGGTTGTCGCGGCCTCATAGCCCATACCCAGCCTAGGCGTCTAGCGGCGCGGAGCGTTGCCAGTCGTATTGCCGATGAACTCAATAGTCCACTCGGTGAGGTGGTTGGCTTTAAAGTTCGCTTTGCCGATGCCATCAATCAAGATTCTTACATCAAGTTGATGACAGACGGTATCTTGCTGGCTGAGCTGACCAATGATAAGTTTCTCGACCAATATGACACCATCATCATAGATGAGGCCCATGAGCGAAGCCTGAATATCGATTTCATCTTAGGCTATCTCAAGAATGTATTGAACAAGCGCCCGGACTTGAAGGTGATCATCACCTCGGCAACGATAGATCTGGATAAATTTTCCAAACACTTCAACGATGCCCCTATTATTCAAGTTTCGGGTCGGACTTATGAGGTTGAGACTCGCTATCGACCCCTGGTGCGTGATGCGGGAGACGATCTGGATCTCACCGAAGGCATATTCGAAGCCGTCGATGAACTGGTTGCCGAAGGGCCCGGTGACATTCTGATCTTTATGAACGGTGAGCGTGAGATCCGTGATGTGGCGGATCAACTCAATCGCCGTCAGTACCGAGATACCGAGATCTTACCCCTCTATGCGCGCCTATCATACGGCGAGCAGTCTAAGGTGTTTAAGAGTCATATTGGCCGCAGAATAGTGCTGGCGACTAACGTTGCCGAGACATCGCTGACGGTCCCCGGTATTCGTTACGTCATCGATCCCGGCACTGCCAGGATCAGTCGTTATAGTTACCGCACTAAGGTGCAACGTCTGCCCATCGAGCCCATCTCACAAGCCAGCGCTAATCAGCGTCAGGGACGTTGTGGCCGTGTCGCTGCGGGTATTTGTATCCGTTTATTTAGCGAGGATGATTTCAATAACAGATCCGAGTTTACCGATCCTGAGATTTTAAGGACTAACCTTGCCTCGGTTATCCTCAAGATGCTCTCAGTAGGGCTTGGCGACATAGAAGCGTTTCCTTTCCTTCAGCCGCCGGACCCTAGGTATATCCGAGATGGATTCCTGTTACTGGAAGAGTTAGAAGCAGTAAAAAATTCACAAGGGCGTTTAGCCTTGACGACACTGGGCAAGCAACTTGCGCATATTCCCGTGGATCCGCGTCTGGCCCGTATGGTTATCGCGGCGAACACGAATGGCTGTCTTCATGAAGCCTTGGTGATCACCTCTGCATTGTCGATTCAAGATCCAAGGGAACGCCCCATGGACAAGAAGCAGGCGGCCGATGAGGTACACAAGAAGCACAGCGATAAGGACTCAGATTTTGTCTCCTTCGTTAATCTGTGGGATCACCTCAAATTGCAACAAAAATCCCTATCCAGTAGTCAGTTTAGAAAGCAGTGTAAGAAAGAGTTTCTTGCCTACCTGAGGGTGCGTGAGTGGCAAGATCTCTATGCCCAGATGAGACAAGCCGTGCATGATTTGAAGTGGCGTCTCAACAGCGAACCTGCCGATTATGAGCTACTGCACAAGTCTCTGCTCACGGGTCTATTGAGTCACGTGGGCTTTAAAGACAAAGATAATGAATATTTAGGGGCCCGTAACCGTAAATTCTTCGTGTTTCCAGGATCGCCTCTGGCTCGTAAAGGGCCTAAGTGGATTATGGCGGCTGAGCTCACCGAGACTTCACGTCTGTTTGCCCGCTGCTGCGCCAAAATTCAGCCTGAGTGGATAGAGCCTTTGGCTGAGCACTTGGTCAAGAAAAACTATCTTGAGCCACATTTTGAGGCGAAGCAGGGCAGTGTGGTGGCCCTTGAAAATCAAATACTCTATGGACTGACCATAGTTAACCGCCGCAAGACGCAATATGGCCCGGTTAATCCACTGGAGGCCCGTGAGATTTTTATTCGTAGCGCTTTGGCTGATGGAGAGCTGAGAACCAATGAAGCTTTCTTTATCAAGAACCGTAACTTGCTCAAAGAGGTTGAGAATCTAGAACATAAATCACGCCGCCGCGACATATTGGTGGATGAGCAGGTGTTGGTGGATTTTTATGAGCCCAGAATTCCCGAGGGAATTTATAACGCCCCTAAGTTCTTTAGCTGGTGGAAGGCTGAGAGCAAGAAATCCCCTGATCTATTAGATTTCGAACGTGAGCAATTGATGCAGCGAGGAGATGATCATATCTCGGCGTTGGATTTTCCCGATTTTTGGCATCAAGCTAACCTTAAGCTCTTCTTGAGTTATCATTTCGAGCCCTCCGCCGAGGATGATGGCGTGGCCGTGCATATTCCTGTCGCACTGCTCAATCAGATAGAAGATGTCGATTTCGATTGGCAGGTCCCCGGACTGAGAGAGGAAAAGTGCATCGCCCTGATACGCGCTCTGCCTAAGAGTCTCAGGCGTAATTTTGTTCCTGCACCGGATTATGCTAATGCCTGTATGCAGGCGATGAAGCCCTTCGAGATGAGTTTCATCGATGCCATGTGCAAGCAATTGCTGCGCATGAGTGGCGTTCGTGTCAGCATCGATGACTTCGATCTCAGCCAACTACCCAAACATCTATTGATGAATTACAAGGTGGAGGATGACAAGGGCAAGTTAGTGGCTCAAGCTCGAGATATTGAGCAACTTAAAGCTAGCCTTCAGGGCCAGGTGACTCAGGCTATTCGCAAGGTAGCCGATTCAGGTATCGAAAAAACTGAGTTAACTCAGTGGTCCTTCGGCGACTTGCCACAGGCGTTTAAACAGAAGAAAGGTAACTTCGAGGTCAAGGCGTTTCCTGCATTGGTGGACGATAAATCCAGTGTTTCTATCAAATTATTTGATGATGAAAATGAGGCGGCTCGCTCCCATCAACTGGGCCTGCAACGCTTATTGTTAATCAATATTCCATCACCTGTGAAGCATCTGCAGAAGACCTTGCCGAACAAGGCTAAGCTGGCCATGTATTTTAACCCCTTCGGTCAAATACAGATCTTGTTGGATGATATTTTATCGGCGTCTGTGCAGCAGTTACTCGATGAGAAAGGGCTGGATGTTCGCTGTGAGTCCGACTTTGAACGGGCTAAAGATTGGGTGAGACAAGAGCTGAACTCAACGGCTGCTAAAATTGCCCTCAGAGTCGAAGAGATACTGACGCTTTATCAAAAAGTGAAGAAGCGATTGAAGGGTAAAATAAGTCTGGATATTGCCTTCGCCATGAGTGATATCAAGACTCAGCTGGATAAACTCGTGTTCAAAGGCTTTGTCGAGGCTTGTGGTTGGAAACGTTTACCCGACATGGTGAGGTATCTTAAAGCCGTCGATAATCGCTTAGACAAGTTGCCTGTCGATCCCAATCGTGACCGCTTGCACATGCACAGCATTGCTAATGTGCAGCAGGAGTTGGAGGGTCAGTTAGCTAAAGTGCCGAGATCTGCGGCTATCCCCGAGGCCTTGTTAGAAGCAAGGTGGATGATAGAGGAGTATCGTGTCTCCTGTTTTGCACAGGTATTGGGCACGGCTTATCCTATCTCTGAAAAACGTATTTTGAACCAAATCAAGCAAAATTAACTCGCCATATTAATCGGTAGCATACACAAGACTGATGATTGAAAAGCACTGACCAGATGGACGGTGCTTTTTTGTGTCATCCATGTGACTTATTAAACTCATTTCCTCGAGAAACAATCTACCCATTAAGTTATATTTATCGCATTTTATTAACATCTCGGTTGATATTTATACGCCTGTAACTCATTGTTTAGACTATGCTGAATAGTCATAGTTGTTAATCTCGGTGTTTGCCAATCTGTAAAGGTAATTAACCTAGTTGATCTATGATTTATTTTGTTAAAAACGATGATCCAGATCAAGCTAATTAGTCTTTACCAAATTGTGGGTATACAGTTTAGTCCTACATTGGGATTATGATCGACAACAAGAAAGAACTTGATAAAACATAACGTTAATTACCACCAAACCTTGAGTCATTTTTTTTGACTCCCCTTGCGAAGGGTCACAACCCTAAGTTGGAGTGCTTATGAGTTCCAGTTCAGTATTTTTCCCCCAGATAGATAAGGAACGCCCACATGTCGTTACCTGAGGCGCACATCTCAAGCCTAATTGTCCAGGTTAGCCCTGAACATATAGATGAAACTAAAAAAAGAATTGAAGCGTTTGATGAAGCCGAAATTTATGGCGTTAGTGAAGTCGGAAAAATCGTTGTAGTCCTAGAGACTCAAGCAGAAGGCTTTATTACCGATGTTATTGAAAAAATAAATAATATGCCAGGCGTGCTTGGTGCCAGTATGGTTTATCACCAAATTGATAGTGGAACCGACACCGATACCAATACCAATACCAATACCAATAAAAATAACCTAGCCCCTGATGATGGCTATAGTGTTAGCGAGGAACAAGTATGAAAATGTCTAGACGTGATTTTATCAAAGCCAATGCTGCGGCATCTGCTGCGGCACTTGCAGGGATCACCCTTCCAGCCACTGCAACTAATTTAATTGCATCGACTGAAGAGTCAAAAATTCATTGGGATAAAGCGCCTTGTCGTTTCTGTGGTACAGGTTGCTCGGTACTTGTTGGTACTCAAGATGGTAAAGTCGTTGCGACTCAAGGCGACCCAGAAGCTCCTGTAAACAAAGGGCTTAACTGTATTAAAGGTTACTTCCTTTCAAAAATTATGTACGGCAACGATCGCTTAACTCAGCCGCTGTTACGTCAAACTAATGGAAAGTTTGATAAAAATGGTGACTTTGCACCAGTAAGCTGGGATCAAGCCTTCGATATCATGGCTGAGAAGTGGAAAGCGGCTTTAAAAGAGAAAGGGCCTACCAGTGTGGGCATGTTTGGTTCTGGCCAGTGGACCGTAATGGAAGGTTACGCCGCTTCTAAGATGATGAAAGCGGGTTTCCGCTCTAACAACATAGATCCTAATGCGCGTCACTGTATGGCTTCTGCCGTTGGTGGCTTTATGCGTAGCTTTGGTATCGATGAACCAATGGGTTGTTATGATGATTTTGAAAATGCCGATGCCTTTGTTCTGTGGGGCTCGAACATGGCTGAAATGCATCCTGTTTTATGGTCTCGAATCACTGACAGACGCTTAAGTCATCCCCATGTAAAAGTGCACGTATTATCAACCTATTACCATCGTTCATTTGAACTTGCTGATAAAGGCTATATCTTTAAGCCGCAAACAGATCTTGTAATAGCCAACTTTATTGCTAACTACATCATTGAAAACGATGCAGTGAATTGGGACTTTGTTAATAAGCATACCCATTTCAAGCAAGCCACTACAGATATTGGTTATGGTTTAAGGGATGAGCATCCCCTGCAAAAAAAAGCAGCTAACCCCAATGTAGGTAAAATACATTCAATTGATTTTGAAGAGTATAAAAAATCAGTAGCACCATATACGCTTGAAAAAACCGCTGAAATGACCGGTCTAGGTGAAGATAAACTGCTCATACTCGCTAAGCAGTTTGCCGATCCAAAGATTAAGGTAATGTCACTTTGGACTATGGGAATGAACCAACATACCCGTGGTGTTTGGATGAACTCTTTGGTCTATAACATTCATCTATTAGTCGGAAAAATATCAACACCAGGTAATGGTCCATTTTCATTAACAGGCCAACCATCAGCGTGTGGTACAGCACGTGAGGTGGGGACTTTCTCTCATCGTTTGCCCGCAGATATGGTGGTAGCAAACCCCGAGCATCGAAAGCGTGCTGAGCAGCTATGGAAAATTCCGCAAGGCACTATTCCACCTAAGCCGGGTTTCCATGCAGTACAGCAAGACCGTAAATTAAATGACGGTGTGCTTAATGCTTACTGGACAATGTGCAACAACAACATGCAGGCCGGTCCTAACATCAATCAAGAGCGCTTACCTGGCTACCGTAATCCGAAAAACTTTATTGTCTGTTCAGACCCATACCCAACGGTAACAGCCCAAGCCGCCGACTTGATTTTACCGACTTCCATGTGGGTAGAAAAAGAGGGGGCTTACGGTAATGCTGAGCGTCGTACTCAGGTTTGGTATCAGCAGGTTAAAGCGCCTGGTGAATCGAAATCCGATCTATGGCAGATTATGGAATTTGCAAAACGCTTCAAAATTGAAGAGGTGTGGACCGAAGAGCTGATCGCTAAGATGCCAGAAGTACGTGGTAAGAATATGTGTGAAGTGCTATTTGAAAACGGCCAAGTGAACCAGTTCCCATTATCAGAAGCGCAAGAGCTCAATGATGATGCCAAAGACCAAGGTTACTATGTACAAAAAGGTCTATTTGAAGAGTACGCAAGCTTTGGACGTGGACATGGCCATGATTTAGCCCCATACGATCGCTACCATCAAGAGCGCGGTTTACGCTGGCCTGTTGTCGATGGAAAAGAGACCAAATGGCGCTTTAAAGAAGGCTCAGATCCCTATGTTGGCAAAGGTAAAGGGTTTGAGTTCTATGGTAAGCCTGATGGCAAAGCATGGATAATCTCGGCACCTTACGAGGCGCCACCAGAGTCTCCAGATGAAGAGTTTAACCTGTGGTTATGTACTGGTCGTGTGCTTGAGCATTGGCATACGGGAACAATGACTCGCCGTGTACCTGAATTGTACAAAGCCGTTCCTGATGCACTTTGTTATATGCATCCAGATGATGCTAAGTCTCATGGTGTGCGTCGTGGTGATGAAGTGTTAATGAGTAACAAACGTGGTGAAATTCGTGTACGTGTCGAGACTCGAGGGCGTAACCGTCCACCAAAAGGCCTGGTGTTTGTGCCGTTCTTCGATGCGCGTATTTTGATTAATAAACTCATTTTAGATGCAACCGATCCGCTATCTAAACAGACAGACTATAAAAAGTGTCCTATTAAAATTACTAAAGTAGGATAAGGCAGGGTTATGATGAAAAAATTAATTTTAATAACGTTAAGCATGACTTTTACTTTGATCAGTGGTTTAGCTGTCAGTCAGGATCGTGGTATCGGTGGTGTCGAGTCTTTGCGCGGCAATGTTGAGTTAGAAACCACGAGAGCGGCAGATCCTTTGAAGAGAGTGCCGCGAGATCAAGTGGATATTGAAAGCAGTTATGTCTTTCAGCCACCACTGATCCCGCATCACATCAGGAGCTATGAAATATCACTCAATGCTAACAAATGCTTATCATGCCATGGCTGGACAAAAGCCAAGCAGATGGGCGCCACTAAAATCAGTGTCACTCACTTTACTAATCGAAACGATGAAGTGTTGGCTGATGTTTCTCCTAGACGATACTTTTGCCTGCAGTGCCACGTGACTCAAGCAGATGCTAAACCATTAGTGGGTAGCTCCTTCGAACGTGTTAAATCACTGCAATAACAAAATAGGCAGATAATAATATGAAATGGATTATTAACGCCTTAAAAGGCTTCTGGACCATATTGAGGCGGCCCAGTAAAGCCGCCGTAGGTATCGTTCTATTTATGGGCTTTGCCGGTGGACTCATGTTCTGGGGGCATTTAACACAGGTATGGAAGCGACAAACACTGAAGAGTTTTGCTCTGGATGTCACGCACCGATTGTGGCGGAAATTCGAGAGACTATTCACTACGCTAACCGCTCTGGTGTTCGTGCTATCTGTTCAGATTGTCACGTACCTCATGCTTGGACGGATAAAATTATACGTAAAGTTCAGGCTTCTAAAGAGCTGTTTGCGTTTTTTGTTACTAAAACCATTAATACACCAGAGAGGTTCAAAGAACGACGAGCTCATTTAGCCGAAAGGGAGTGGGCAAGAATGAAAAAGAACGACTCTTTAGAGTGTCGTAACTGTCATAACTTTGAATTTATGGACTTCTCCGAGCAGAGCCCACGCAGCGTCAGGCAGCACTCTACTGCGCTTGCCAGTGGTGAAAAGACCTGTGTGGATTGCCATAAAGGTATCGCCCATAGATTGCCAGATATGCACAAAGTTGAAGGTTGGAATTAAGGAGCCATTATGAGTACATTAGAGAATGTTATATGGCATGTTCTTGGCTACAGCGCCATACCGGTCATTATACTAGGTGGTTTTTCTGTCGTTGCAGTTGCCTCTATTTGGGTCCTCTCAAAAACAGCAGATAAGTAAAGAGGCATGTTCTAGTCGGCCAAGAGCAAGGCGACTTATACCGATTGGTATTTAACAATAGAAGATGCAATAAAACCTAAAAGCCTGGCTTTAATATTAAAGTCAGGCTTTTTTATGCGTTGCACTTCTACTTTGAACAAGGATGGACTTACCGCCAGATCATAAAGTATGCCTAGTTTCCCTGAGCCTAGTGCCCTAGACTGGGTGAGCCTGCTGCACCGATTCAATGATCATCTCTCTAAGCCAGCGATGGCTCGGGTCTAAGTCGAAATGCCTGTGCCAAAGTAAGGCGTAGGTACCTGGCACAAGTTTAGTGGGCACAGGCAGTGTGATTAACTGATAATGTCCTAACATCTCTTTGGCATATTTGGCGGGGGAGCAAAGAATCAGATCGCTCTTTTCACAGAGCTGCATGGCACTGTTAAAGTCGGTTAGATTAATGGCGATATCTCGTTTCAGGTGCTGTATCTGCAGCACATCGTCTAACAGCCATTGGGCGATGCCGCCAAAGGTCACCTGAAGGTGACGATACTTGAGAAACGTATCTAAATTCCACACTTCTTTTAGCAAGGGGTGGTCTTTTCTTACCAGACAGACTGAATGATCGCGAGTCAGCTCGATATAATTTAGCTCTTCGGGTAAGTTCCTTATGTGTAAAAGCGAGCGTTCATCCCATTCTCGGCAGGCTATCCCCATATCGGTTTCACAGCGCAATAATTTATCCATGCTCTGGCTGTGCCAGGTTTGACTGTCTATGCTGACATTCGGTGCCTGTTTGAGTAGTTCCGGCATAAAGTAGGGGTAAGTGAGTGAGTATGCTGTCTCAACCAGTTCTATACGAAATTTTCTTCGACTCATGGAGGGATCAAACTCGCTGGGTCTGGTTAATTGTTCGACCTGGTTGAGGACTCGCCTCAATTCCGGTGCCAGTTGTTTGGCCTTAGGCGTCGGCCTCAGGCCATAGGCGGTGCGCTCAAACAGTTTATCGTCGAAGGTTTCTCTGAGCTTAGAAAGCTGTTTGCTCACCGCCGACTGACTCAGGTGTAGACGCGTCGCCGCGGCGGTGACGCTTTGCTCTTCGAGTAATACTTCAAGTACCGTGAGTAAGTTAAAGTCAAAGTTTTTCAATCGGCTACCGCCATTAAAGGGTTAAATATTTTCAAATAAACGAAATGCTTGCTCTTAGCTTAGTGTAATTAATTTTAGTCAGTAAATTAAGGGGCTAGATAAACATTTAGCCCAACTTGGCTCATATACTCACTTTTTAATCTTCTGTGCTGCCTGGCTTTACTTCAGGTTATTTTATCCGAAAAACAAGGTGGTGATTGGCACAAACATAGCGCCTCAGCCATAGTTATAGAGGGCTGAGTTTGACATGATTAGATGATTGGAGAGGACGAGTGATACATCCTAATAAACATTATTTACTCTTAGTATTATTTATTTTCTTAGTGTTTATCAGTTTCACGGTTACCGCGGAGTTTGATCCTAAATTAAATGCTGCAAAGCATTGGGTAAACAATGAGTTTCAGCCATCGACATTGACCTTAGACGAGCAGATGCAAGAGATGGCCTGGTTTACCTCGGCCAGTCAACCCTTCTCCGGCATGAAGATCCGTGTGGTGTCCGAGCGAATCGCGACTCATTGGTATGAAGCCAGTACATTGGCTAAGGCTTTTTATGAGATCACAGGTATCCATGTGGTACATGAATTAACTGGTGAAGATGATGTGATCAAGAAATTGTCGGCTCAGATCATGACCCGGCAAAATCTCTATGATGCTTATATCAACGACAGTGATCTGATAGGGACTCATTTTAGATCCAATGCCGTGGTTTCCCTGTCAGATTTTATGCAATTTGAGGGAGAGAGTGTCACCTTACCTACGTTAGATTTACAAGATTTTATCGGACTTAAATTTACCACAGGTCCTGACGGTCACTTGTACCAGCTACCGGATCAGCAGTTCGCTAATCTTTATTGGTATCGACACGATTGGTTCAACCGCAAGGACTTTAAGAAGCGATTCAAATCTCGCTACGGTTATGAACTCGGTGTGCCGCAAAATTGGCAGGCCTATGAAGATATTGCCGAGTTCTTCAGTGAAGATATTAAAGAGATCGACGGCAAACGTATTTATGGTCATATGGATTATGCTAAAACGGATCCCTCTCTGGGTTGGCGTATGTCCGATGCCTGGCTGTCCATGGCGGGAGTGGGGGATAAAGGCTTACCCAATGGTTTACCTGTCGATGAGTGGGGATACGCGTAGAAGGATGTCACCCGGTAGGTGCCAGCGTCGAGCGAGGCGGCGCGTTAAACGGTCCGGCGGCGGCCTATGCGGTGGATAAATTTATCTACTGGTTAAACCGATTCGCACCAGAAGAGTCGATTCACCTGAACTTTACTCAGGCCGGAGAGTGGCCAGGAAAAGGATTGATCGCTCAGCAGATCTTCTGGTATACGGCATTTGTTGCCGATCTGACTAAACCTGGCTTACCTGTGGTTAATCAAGATGGTACCCCTAAATGGCGCGTGGCTCCATCGCCTGTAGGCAAGTATTGGCAAACAGGAATGAAATCAGGTTATCAGGATGCCGGCTCATGGACTTTACTTAAATCTACGCCTCTGAAACGCCAACAGGCGGCCTGGCTCTACGCTCAGTTTGTAGTGTCTAAAACCGTCTCCCTCAAGAAGACCTTAGTGGGGCTGACGCCCATCAGGAGATCGGATATCGAATCGGAGGTGATGACACAACGCGCCCCTTATCTCGGTGGTTTAGTGGAATTTTATCGTAGCCGAGGCCGAGATGTATGGACGCCAACGGGAACTAATGTCCCAGATTACCCTGGTCTGGCTAACTATTGGTGGCAATACATTTCACGGATCATCGAGGGCAAGGTGACCACCCAGAAAGGCATGGATAATTTTGCCGCCGCAGTCGATGAGCGATTAGCATTGATTGCCGACAGTAAGGAGATGAGCTGTGAGCCTAAGTTAAATCCTAAGTCTACACGTGATTACTGGCTTGAAAAAGCGGGGGCACCTAAGCAAGCGATCACCGAACAGCCCAAGGGAAGAACCCTTCAATATGAGGAGGCTATTCATGTGTGGCAATAACGCTGTTTATCGTCTTTTAGCTAGTACGGTCATTATTATCTCCCTTAGTGTTTCAGCTTTAAAGGCTGAAACTTTGCAGATCCTCACCTATGAAGAGTCTCCCTTCGCCTTAAAGGTCGGTAAGACGCATAAAGGGTTGTTGGTGGATATGCTCAAGGAGTTATTTTCTCGCACCGACCTGCAATATGAACTCAAGTTTATTCCACTCAAACGAGCCATCATCACCACGGAAAGGATGCCGGGATACTGCGTGCTACCCGTTGGTCGAAGTCAGGAGAGGGAAGCGAGTTTTCATTGGATAAGTCCTGTGCTGGTATCTCGCTATGGCCTCTATAGCCGAAATGATGTCGTCATCCCCTTGACTACACTTAGCGATGCTAAGCCCTACACCATAGGGAGTTTCCTGGGTAGCGGCATAGGTGAATACCTCACGGATCTTGGTTTCAATGTAGACCTTGCATCTGTGAGTGCACAAAATTTACGTAAGCTTAAGCGTGCCAGGATAGAACTTTGGGCCGCAGAATTGATCAGTGCTCAAGAGCAGATGCAGAAGCAGGCGATTAACTTCGGCGCCCCGAGCTCATCTTCTACACCTCATTGCGGGCAATGGCCTGCAATCGTGAGATGTCTTTGGAGACAAAATTAAAACTGGAGCAGGCATTGACCAGCATGTACCGTGATGGCTACATGAGTGAACTCTATCTCGAATATGGCGTGGAAATATAGGACTAAATATAGGGTTTATCGCTTAATACTCAGTCCACAGGTATTCCGGCCACAAGATTTATGTGGCCGGAATGAGTAATCAGGCTTTCTTACTGAGTTGCTGCATTATGTTGCAGTTGAGATAATCACTGAAATCGTCACCGTGGTGTTGTAACATCTTGGGGAACATGGAGATGGGCGTGAGCCCAGGAAAGGTATTAATTTCATTGAGGAGAATTTCATTGTCCTGGGTGAGAAAGAAGTCGATACGTGACAGATGACTGAGTTTCATTCCCTTAAATACCTTGACTGCATATTCACGGATTTCCAGGCTCACACTCTCACTGATATCGGCAACCACCTTGGTTTCAGCTTGACTGTTCTCGGCGTACTTTTCATCGAAAGTATAAAAAGTATTTGTCGCGCAGATGATCTCACCAGGCTGAGTCGCGATAATCTCGCCATCCTTCTCATATACGGCCACTTCCAGCTCCCTGGCTTCAATGGTCTTCTCGACGATGACATAGGGCGAAAAGCTGAAAGCTTGTTTCAATGACTCAGTTAGCTCTTCTTGGTTGTCTACACGGTAACAACCTACTGAGGATCCTTGTGACGCGGCCTTGATGAATATCGAGCCCCAAGAGGTTAAGGCCTGCTCGGCCTGAGTGATAGCGTCATCATTGAAGTCATTGAGAAAAATATAGGGGGTATTAGGGATCCCCAGCGCCGAGAACCACATCTTGGCGGTGACCTTATTGAAACAATTACGGCTCGCTTCTGAATCGCAACCGAAATAGGGCAGGTTGATCAGTTCGAAATAGGACTGAATGTCACCCGTTTCTCCCGGATAACCGTGAATACAGGGAATGACGTAATCTACCGGCCAAGATGGCTTACTGACATCATCGAAACGTATCTGTTTACGATTGGTCAGTTCACAGAGTTCACCTTCTTCAGTTCGATAATGGCCCTGAGCATCAAGCTCGACTTTTAATACGTTTATATGGGCAAGTTTGGCCAGTGATGTCTCAAAAAATTTGGCTGACATCAGTGAGATTGCGTGTTCATCCCCGCCGCCGCCACATATTAACAGTAGATTCGTTTGGCTCATTATCTCTCCGTATCCTGACAGTTTTATCGATTGCAGGCTCACTATGACGCTATGGTTATTTATTGCAACCACTGACGCCAAACTTCTGCACTAAGTGGTGATTTTCTATGCTGAGTCGAGCTATTTATAAAGGGTATTAAAGCAGGTGACCGCTTAGGTCGCATTAACATGTTGATTGGCTTTTTATCCGGGTCATACTTGGATAATTTGGCCTTAGTTAATCACTATAGGAAGGCTGTTTTGGATATCAATAATAAACTGCAAATACAAGTTTCGAGCGGAGTTGTAACGGGAAAGGTGAATGTAACGGCAATGTCTGATGAAATTTTAGCCGTGATTCAGAAATGGTTTCCCGAAGAAAAAACTAAACTACAGGAACTTTCCTGTCATGGCGGTTTGGCGCGGTGTCTCTATTCGATCGATGAACAGGTCTTATCAGAAAAGCGATAGGGAGGTTTGCTAACAGAGTTTAGACACTTAAACATCATTCAGCACAAACTAGCCCTAGCCGTTAGTCAAGAGTCAGTGCATCTAGACGTTTTGCTTAAGCCCCCTGAAATACCTTGGGCGTAATGCCGACCAATTTTTTAAAGTTACGTCCCATATGACTCTGATTAGAGAAGCCACATTGAAGTGATATTTGGGCTAAGGTCAATTCGGAGGTGTTCAAGAGGTGTTTAACCTGCTCAGTCCGCACATAGGTCAGGTATTCCTGAGGTGTGCGGGCAAAGCTCAGTTTAAACATGCGGCAGAAGTGATATTCACTCAATTGTGCCAGTTCTGCCAACTCTTGCAACAATATCTGACGATGAAAGTTAGCCTGCATGTAGTCGCTGACTCGATTTGCCATCTTGGGGGAAAGTCCTCCCTTGATGGTTTTAACCTGCCTGGTCAATCCGCTGGACTGCAGCATAGATATCAAGATGGTATCAGTGATTTGCGCCATGGCGAGATGATTGTCCGTCGACCAGTTGCTGTCGGCCATTTGATATCGAAACAAGGCTTCCAGTCCGGGATGGCGGAAAAAAGTGAGCTCGGGTAGGGAGATCATACGTGGGTCCTTGTCGAATACCCTAATGGCTAGCTGTTTTAAATGGCTGTCATCGAAATACAGATGCATAAATTGTTGTGGCGTTCCTAGTTGCCAGCGACTTTCACTGCCCTCGGGCATTAAGCAGAAGCGACCCGGCGCACCGTAGTCAGATTGAATATCGGTTCTGTGGGTTTCATAGCCGCCGGACAGATACATGCTGAGGGTGTGTTGGCTATCGTTCACGTAGAATAAGCGCTCTTGTGCATTCTGATAATGAGCCCAGCCTAGCTGCTCGGTTATCTTCTGTTGACGAAAGCAGAGCTTAGAGGATGCCTCGAAGCTGATGTGCTTATTCATGTATTCAGGTTTATGCATTGTGGATCTCTGCTCTGTACGCTGCTGCCATTTAAAATTGACTCTCTTTATCATTAAACACCTAAGGTGTCTTTGAACTCAAATTTAGCCGGCAATAAACCGCAATATCGTGATAAATTCGCTAAAATCGTGACAGATAATCGCTGCATCAAGCCTGATAATGATCCCTTAACTTAGATAAGGAATAATGATGACGGCGCTATTATATCTGCTGATGATATTTGTGTGGGGCTTCTCCTGGATAGCCATAACATCTCAACAGGGAGACGTACCTACTGAGGTCTCTATCCTCTATCGTTTTGCGATTGCGGCCAGCTTGATGTTTATCATAGGCGTAATGTTTAAAAAGTTGCAACCCACCTCTGCTCGTCATCATCTCTTCTTTGCCCTGCAGGGGGTCTGCCTGTTTTGTGCTAATTTTCTGGCGTTTTATCAGTCGACGCACTATATCGCCAGTGGTTTGACCGCAGTGGTTATGGCCACCGCACCCATTTTCAACGCTATTCACGGTAAGTGGATTTATGGCATAGAGACCAAGGGTAATTTCTGGTTAGGAGTGAGTGTCGGCTTGGCTGGCATATGTCTCTTGTTTGGTCACGATCTATTGGGGGCTAATTGGTCCATTGAGGTCTTGTACGGCTTAATGTATGCACTAATGGGCACCTGGTGTTTCTCTATGGGCAATATGATCAGCATTCAAAATAAGCGTAATCAAATACAGGCTTATACCGCCACCAGTTATGCCATGGTGTATGGCTGTATCGCGTTACTTGGCATCATCCTGTTCAAAGGTATCAGTTTCGACATCGATATGAGGCTGGAATATTTAACGGGTCTGGCATACCTGGCAGTGCCTGCATCGGTAATTGGTTTTACGGTTTACTTGAACTTGGTGGACAGGCTAGGTGCGAATCAGGCGGCTTATCTGATGCTGATCACGCCTATCGTCGCCTTAGCCGTGTCGAGCCTGTTTGAAGATTACCACTGGTCTGTGTATTCGACCTTAGGTTTGAGCTTAGTGATATCTGGTAACCTGCTGGCTCAGATGAAGCCAGGAACTTTGACACAGGCTTATAACAAGCTAAAAACGGCGATAAACAAACAGGAGTCAGGCCTTAAATCTCGCTGAGATGAACTGATTTTATTTTGTTTAAGCCATTGATTAATTGTCGATAGCTCGTCTGCCAATTCAGGTAATCAAGTGGGATAGAAGTCAGATTACCATTATGTTGCAGTACCAAAGAGGGAAAGCCTTGAATGAAGGCTGATTACATTTTTTGTTGTTGGGTCGAGGTTATATTGGTATTTGGTAGGTGATTGAAGGTCGTACCTTCATTGTCACTTATAACCTGCGGCTCGCTAATGTGCACTCTTTATTATGAGAAGGTTCTGCGAGTCAGTTCCTGGAAGCTCTACCAAATCATCCCTGATTTGGAAGCTCGTAGCCGCATCTACACTGGATGATTTACAAGATAAGTTTTCTCTTCGATTAAAGCTAACTTGTTGAAGTCGCTAACACGAAAGCACCCAAAAATGAGTTTAATATTTATATCTATAAGGTAAAGCTGGCTGTATTTTGCCTCAAAAATGTAATGCCAGATCCAATAGAATGGCCAGACTTTTTATAACACTTCAATCCTTGCGGATAAGCCCTTGCCATTAGCTAGTAGTTAACGTTTAATCAAAAGTGTTAAATAAACGGTGATCTTCCTACAGAACTTACGCGTAATGAAAATTCACCTCATTGATTTCACTAATATTGAATATGGTACAGTAATGATAATTAGGCATAGTCAGTTGTCCGACTTACAAGGAATAAAATCAATTTATGAGCAGGAACACGCTTATAGCGACACATTACAGCTGCCTTATCAATCTGACGATTTATGGGCACAACGTCTAGCCAGCAGCTCAGATAACAACATCAATTTGGTAGCTGTGAAAGATGATGAAATTATTGGTCAAATATCCTTGGTTGTTATGGATAGGCCAAGGCGGAAACATGTGGCCACATTTGGAATGGGCGTATCAAGCTTACATATAGGTATAGGAGTTGGCTCAAAACTTTTAAAGACGGCCTTGGATCTAACCGATAACTGGTTAAATGTTACTAGGGTGGAGCTAGAGGTTTATGTCGACAACAAAGCTGCAGTGAGTCTTTATAAAAAATTCGGATTTGAAATTGAAGGAACAAGTAAAAATTACGCTTTTAAAAATGGGAAATATGTCGATGCGCTATTTATGGCGCGGATCAATAAAAATTAATCAGGTCGCTTTATATGTCTAGGTACGTGTCAGTGGAATGCTGCTGATACGTCCATGTCTAGGTACGGTTCAGAGTGATCAATCTAAACCGTACCTTCCCAAATGAGTTGACAGATGATTTCATCAATTCTTGATTAATAGAGTTTTGATATACAAAAACTTATCTAATTATGGATGAAAGGCTTGCGCCCAAGGTTGTGCCATTTGTCATTCTTGCTTTAATATTTATTGATCAATGACACAGACTTATAGAGCTAGCTAATAGTTATTCGCATCCGCTAAAAACTATATTTTTCAATAAAATAACGGCCTGTATATTGAAACCCACAATAAAAGTAGGTTATTGTGGGTGCAGTTAGGGAAATGCAGGTGAGACTCAACTTCTTAAGTTAAGAGGTTGATAGTAGCCATTCAGGGATGAAGATAAGCTAGCAGCACTCACTCTTTGCAGAAAAGAAGAAAAGCAGAGAGAACTGCTCAAGCAATTGATTCATATCAATTCCCCCCTATTTTTCACGCTTTGCAACGAAAGCCTTTCCCCAAAGACACCCAATCAGTTAGATTTAACAATGGGTGTTTTAGTTATTCCCTATAACAAAGCAAGGCACAACCGCACAGCAAGCTGTGCTGGATCCTGCGTCACTCGCCTGTGCTTGCAGGTGTTAGCTGTACAAGTATTTGCATCATACCCAAGTGGTCAGTCATAATAGTAAAAATAACCAACGGATTGAATATAATGAATTTATCAGCGAAGAAACTTGAGTTACATTATTATTTTAATGACTCATCTCATTCGATGAACGCATTAATACGTAACCATTGTGAAGCTGAATTTTTAGCAATTGCTATTGAAATTGCTAAAGAGCTAAATTTCTCAATTCAGTTAGAGTCAGAAGCATACCGTGAAGGTGGCTTGAAAGAAATTTGGAAGGTCATAGGGAAAAATGGGGTTCAAGTTTCTTTACTTATTTCAGTTATTGCCATTGTTACCTCAAGAATCCCTATGGGCGATCCTGAATTAGCTGATTTACAAAAACAGAATTTAAGATTAAGCATTGAAGAAAAAAAGCTAAGAATTCAAAAATTAAAAACAGAATTAAAAATTGAAGATGTTAGCGAAAAAACCGTTAGGGAAGTCGCAGCAGCTTTAGAGACTAATCTTAAAATAGTTACAAGAAAGTCCAACTTTTATAAGAAACTTAATCATTATAATAAAATTGATAAAATAGGCTTCTCTGCTCTCGATCAGAATAACGCCCCCGTAGAAAATGAGCGTATGGTTTTACGCTGAAATTTTAAAAACTTTATCATCCATTCGCATAATCTCCCCCCTATAGTGATCGAAGAAGCTTTAATCGAAATTGTCGCACCAGTCTTAAAAGAGGGCCGGTATAAGTGGAAGGGTGTTTACAATAAAGAACCTATTTCATTTTCGATGAATGATAAAGATTTTAATGCTGATGTGCTTGATGAAATCATTAGCTTTAAGCATGGCACCACAATTGAGTGTGTATTGCTAATTCATCAAAAGCTTGACGAAACTGGTGAACTACAAATTACAGGTCACTCTGTTTCAACTGTCATAAGAAAAATTGACGGTGGAGAAGAATTTGAAACACTTCAAGGTAAAAGATATAAATTTAATAAAAATCAAGTTGATTCTCAAGCAGACTTATTCGCCTAAGTACAGCTAAAATAATTTGGGTCAGAGCAAGAGGGATCCCCACGAATTTAATAGCATGCTTGTGGATCCCTAACTAATTTTTTCAGTGACGAAATAGCTGCTCGCTAATGGTGTTTCAACAGCTTCAATTTCCTATCCTTGTATGCCCTTAATCCAATAAATTGGTTTGAAAAAGATAGGACAGGCACATCTTTATTATCTTATGTTGATCACGCCCATCGTCGCCTTAGCTGTGTCGAGCCTGTTTGAAGATGACCATTGGTCTGTGTATTCGAGCTTAGGTTCGAGCTTAGGTTTGAGTTTAGTGATCACAGGTAACCTGCTGGCTCAGATGAAGCCAGAGACTCTGGTGCTGGCTTATAACCAGCTCAAAACGGTGATCAACAAACAGGAGTCAGGCCTTAAGTTACGCTGAGATAAACTTATTACATTTTATTTAAGTCGTTGTTTAAGCTGTTTATTAAGTGTCGATAGCTGGTTTGATAATCCAGATAATCAATTGGTATCGGGCTAAGGCTGCCATTGTGTTCCAGCACTAAAGAGGGAAAGCCTTGAATGGGCAGTGCCTGAACTTGGTGGATTTCTGTCATCAAGTTATGGTTTATCGTCTCGCTGCTCAGTTGCTGGGCAAACTCTTTGGGGTCTAAGTTTATGGATGCGGCAATTGATATTAGGGTGGTGAGATCCGATGGGTTCATGGCTTTCAAGTAGTAGGCCTGCTGAATGCCATCAAGCATGGCTTGTTCTAGACCTTGCTCCCGTGCGATCAAGGCGGCGCGGCACGCCGGATAGGTCGAGCGCCTAGGCTGGCATTGGCGCCAGAAGTCGAAATTAAACTCGGTGCCAAGCTCAACCGCTATCTTATGCCAGGTCTGCTCGAGAAAGGCTTTCATCTCTTCAGGCATAGGCAGGTCTGAATCAGGGGCCAGACCGCCAAGACGATATTCGACGCTTATTCCTGACTCTTTTAGCGCTGCCCTGAGCTTATTCCAGGTTGGGGCATAGCCCCAGCACCAACTGCACATAGGATCGTAGACGTAATAGAGTGTTGGTTTGCGGCTATTGTTCATTTGCATATTGTCTAGTTCCATAGTCGCCTCGCCAGTCCAGATGAGCGCTTGGTTGCCTGTAGGCTAGCCTGCTCGAAGACGGTTTGACTCCCCAGACAGGTAAACTGATGCTTGGCTCGGGTGATGGCCGTATACACCAGCTCCTTGGTGAGTAGCTGTTTCTGCGCCTGGCTGGGCCAGAGGGGGAGCACCATGGCGACCTTGCTAAACTCACTGCCTTGGCTCTTATGTACCGTCATGGCAAAACAAGTATCGTGGCTCGGCAGGCGAGCGGGGAGTACCTTTAAGATGCTGCCATCGGCTTGGATAAAGTGAGCCATCAGGCGAGGGACTGCGCCGGTCGCTTGTTGGTGGGCGCTATCGGGTAAGATGAGGCCGATATCACCGTTAAACAGGCCTAAGTTATAATCATTGCTCTGTATGATGACGGGGCGTCCCGGGTAGAACTCGTGTTCCGGCGAGATTAATTTGGCCTGTTTCAAGGCGTCTTTGACTCCTTGATTGATGCCATCGACGCCGTATTCGCCCGCGCGCATGGCGCACAATATTCGGAACTCGTTGTAACACTCTATGATATCAAGAGGATCACTTTGCGGGTCTTTAGCCATTTCCAGATACGCACTGTAGTGACTCACAGACTGAGTCAATAACTGCTCGAGTCCAGCATTTCCTGTGCTTGTCTTTTGATGCTCAATCCAATGCAGCTCATCGTATCCTGATTGCCACACCTCCATGATGCGTGACTTATCTGAATTATTGACGGCACCTGCTAACTGGCCGATCCCCGCGTCGCCCTTAAATCTATGGCTGTGCATCAACATACATAAACTGTCACCTATGCCTGGGGATGCGCTGATGAAGCCACTTAAATCATGACCTGTTAGCTGAGATAAACGTTGGGCATAGGCAGCCGAGTAACGCATCTGCCATTTTTCCGATTGGCTCTTGTCAGCTTTGAGCCCGGCGCAGATATCGGCGAGTACGGCACCAGCTTCGACTGAGGCCAGCTGATCCTGATCGCCCAGCAAGATGAGCCTGGCATGGCTAGGTAAGGCCGACAGTAACTTGTGCATCATGGGCAGGTCGACCATGGAGGCTTCATCGACTACTAACAGATCCAACCTGAGAGGATTATCCTTGTGGTGGCGAAATTGAGGCGAGTTGGGGATCACGCCGAGTAATCTGTGCAGGGTCGATGCTTCCTCGGGAACCCGGCTTAAGCTATTGATATCGATTTTGTCGGCGAAGGGGGCCAGTTCAGATTTTAATCGTACCTTAGAGGCCTTGATTGATTCACTGAGTCTGGCGGCTGCCTTACCAGTTGGGGCGACCAGCTTGATGGTCAAGTCGGCTTTTTGGGTCATTAGAAACAGGAGTTTGGTGACTGTGGTAGTTTTTCCCGTGCCCGGCCCGCCGGTTATTACTGCCAGGCGTTTGGTGAAGGCGGTGGCCGTGGCTATCTTCTGCCAATCATACACAGGGGACTCAGTGGCCGCATTTTTTGGGAGATTGTGGGGAAACAGTATGTTCAAGGTCTCCTGCGTCGCAGTGGGTAGCCCTTGGACCTCATCTTGGGCAAGGTATCTAAGTTTGTCTGCTACCTGAGTCTCAAATTGATAATAGCGCTGCAGATAGAGGGAGCCTTGATCTAATACCAGAGGCGTCGAACTACTCTCCTGCAGGCTATTTTGAGGGACACTATCTTGAGGCACCCCAATCGCACTGAACTGACTCAATAACGTCATGAGTTCATCGTGACTGCAGGTGATGCGGCACTGGGGTTCTTGCTCATTCATGGGGTTATTTAGCGATATCTGCTCTATGGGCAAACAGGTGTGCTGCTGGGAAAGCTGATGACTGAGCAGGGCACATATGAGTAGAAATAACTCATTGTGAGACTCGTTGTGCTGGTCAAGCTGTTGTCGATGAAACTCAGCTAGCTCGAGTGCAAAATGACGATCCAGTGGGGTGATGAGTCGCTCGGTTTCCCATGATTTAAGCAGGGCTTTTATGGATTGCTTTGACTGGATCATAACTTAAGCCCCATCTGATCATTATCTATTGCCGCCTGTACCGCTTTTTTGTGCGCCATATCATCCATAGGTGGTGTTTGTTTACTGTCAAATAGTGCGTCTAGGGCCTGGATAAGTGCTTTAGGCGGCTTATCATAGAAGATCCCTGACAGTGGTGAATCCACCGACATGCCACGCAGGAAGAGGTAATAACTGCCACCAATGTGCTGGTCATAATCGTAGTGGGTCATTCTCAAATTTAAGTATCTGTGCAGGGCTAAGGTATAGATGATGTACTGCAAGTCGTATCTGTGGCTACGAATGGCGCCAGCCATAGCGTCAACACCATAATGAGAAAACTCATCACCCAGATGGTTCGATTTGTAATCGGCGATAAAAAATTGTCCTTTATGCTCGAAGGTCAGATCGATAAAGCCTTTAAGCATCCCCTTGAGGGATTCAAAATTGAGTCCGGCGCTGTAGCCATAACCTTCGAGCAGCTCATTGAGCTCATCCGCTTTAAGCTGATCAATGGGCAGATAAAACTCCATCTCCACCAACTTTTGACTCGGGGTCAGCTGAGCGAGTGTCAGTGAGCCATCTTGGGTCAGGGGCGCATCGAGAATATCCAGATACCAAGTATTGAGCATGCTAAACCAAGACTCATCGATGCCATATTTCTCCATGGCGACGGGCAGCTGTACTGGCAATTCAGCCTCGGCCAAGGTGAAATCAATCAGCTCAAGCACTAAGTGCATAAAGCTACCGGCATTGGCACCACGCTCGAAGGTAAATCGAGAAGGAGTCGAGTCGACTTCATCCTGTATTATCTCAAGCTCGGGGAAACTTTCATCATCGGCGCCGGGGGCAACACGCTCATGGGGCAAGTCTTTGACTAACCCAGAGTAACTGCCCACTCGCCATGGGGTATAGCGTTTACGTTTAAGCTTTCTGGGGGCTAAGGTAAGCTTTTTATCTGTGACTCTGACCAAGGATTGCGTCGAGACATCAGCTTCAACTTCACTGACACTGATGGCATCACAGATTAACGCTTGGGCCTGGGTTTGAATGCGAGAAAAATCACAGGCTTTATCTTCTATTCCCAGCAGGTAGCCAATGCCGGTCTCGTGGAGTTGACTGGTGATCCCGGCTTTTTTGGTGAAGCGGCTATGGTTGGCGATATAGAGATAGCATTGATAAACCGGCCGCGTGATGGCGACATATAACAAGCGCAGATCTTCGGCTAAGTTTTCCCGTTTATGACGCTCCCAGCCTTCATCTGTTTGCTCTATGTCCCATATAAGCCGGTTGTTATCATGGTAAAGCATGGGGGCTGGCTTACGGCGATTATCCCGGGCCAGACTGACAAAGGGGATGAAGCAGACGGGATACTCGAGTCCCTTACTCTTATGTATGGTGACGATTTGCACTAGGTTCTGTTCACTCGCGAGCCTGAGCTGTGCCTCTTCGTTGCCATTGTTGGCGATAAGGGCTTGCTCGTACCAGTTAACCAGGGCGCTAATACCGTCCAGCTCGGTAGCCTTTTGTTGTAACAGTTCGGCTAAGTGCCTGAAATCGGTCAGACGTCGCTCGCCATCTTCGCCTTGGAGTAGGCGCTCGATAAGCTGAGTCTCATTGGCCAGACTGAGCAGGGCGGGCATGATCCCGCGCCTCAACCAATGTTGATGCAGATTATCAAATTGTTCCAGCAAGTCTTGCCTAATCATTTCATCTTGGTTGAATCCATGAATTGCTACGGCGTCATAACCCAGTAAGGAGGTGGCTAGGGCTGAGCGCAATGCTCGCTCATCTTTAGGCGTGGCTAAGGCGTGTAACACCAAAGCCAATTCCCGGGCTTCTAAGGTATTAAATACGCTGTCGCGGCTTAAGAATACCGAGCCAATATGGCGCTGAGATAATGACTCACGTATTACCCCAGCTTCGTTTCTATCACGCACCAGCACGGCGATATCTTGGGCTTTGAGCGCCTTACCACTGATGCTGCATTGACCCTGTTGAGATTCCGTCAGCAACCTTGTTATTTCGGCAGCGGCGTCTTCGGCTAAACACTTTCTGGCGCTGGCTTTGTTGAGTCCCTTATCCGGGTCTTCGCTCAGCAGCTTTATTTTCAGCGCCGAGGTGTCTCTATTTTGTTCGACGAATATTTTCTTATCGGCGAAGGGGGACGGCTGCACCGACTCGAACACAATCGCCTCATTGATAAAAGGATCGTCTCGATTCTCAAACAGGGCGTTGACCGACAAGACCATGTTGCGGCTAGAGCGGTAGTTGGTGCCTAAGCTATAGTGCTGCTCGGTTTGCTCTCGGGCCTGAATATAGGTGTGAATATCGGCCCCCCTGAAGGCATAAATGGCCTGTTTGGGATCGCCAATCATCAAGAGACTCACACCTTTGGATGTTGGCTTACTCTGGCTATTATCAGCGCTATTATCGGTGTTATGGTCTGATTTTGAGGTCCATCCTTGTTGATAGATCCGGTTAAAGATGGCGAACTGCAGGGGATCGGTATCTTGAAACTCATCGATGAGGGCCACGGGAAAACGCTTGGCTATCAGGTTAGCCAAGCTATTGCTGTTTTCATTAATATCACCAGTGTCCGGCCGCAGGGCTTGCTCCAGAGTGAGCAAGAGGTCATCGGGCGTCATCAAGTTACGCTCAGACTTTTGCAATGAAAAACGTTTCGATATGCCGTCTCTGGCACAATAGAGGAAGCTTGGAATGAAATCTTTGATGAGTAAACACAGCCGCTCGATATGATCCAGCACTGGGGCTTGTTCCGGGGTCGGGACTTCGCCGCCTTTATTGAGTTTTAGCCCGCTCAGGGAAAGACTCTCCATCACCTTCAACGGTGGCAGGCTGGTACTGAACTTACACCAGTTGTCCATGGCATCGAGCATGATGGCCAATTTGGGGTAAGCATCAGGCTTCTTACCGAAACGTACGCCATTGAGGGGCAGCGAATGCAGTAAGGTTTCTATAGTTTCACGTTCTCTGGGCCAGATGAGCTTGAGTCGGCTCATGCTCTGTGTGAGCGTGCCCTGGAGCTTGGTAAAGTCCTCGGGCTGTGGATGAGCATTGGCCTGACTCGCACCTAGCAGAGGTCTAAGTTGTTTAGACAGGGCGTCGGGGTCGGCAAACTTTTTCTGAATGATCTCCGCAAGGTATTCAGGTAGCGGATAACAGTGTTCACGCCAAAAATCGCGCACTGCATGGTGCAGAAACTCGCTGTCATCCAGCGTAAATTCTGATTCGAACAGCAGAGATGACTCAAAAGCCATGTCGGCCAAAATTCGCTGACAGAATCCATGGATGGTAAAAATTGAGGCTTCATCCAGAGACTTGAGTGCCAAGTCCAGACGTTTAAGGGCCAAGGGACGCATCGATTCTGGCGTGGCGCCGTGCAGAGACGCGAGCAGTTCATCACCGGTATCTATGCCGATAAAGTGGCGGTAGGCCAGTTGGATCTTGTTGCGAATACGATCCCTGAGCTCGCCGGTGGCCGCATTGGTGAAGGTGACGACCAATATCTGCTCACAGGTGAGGGGTCTGTCGATGCCGTGACCGAGTAACAGGCGCACATACAGACCAGCTATGGTATAGGTTTTGCCAGTGCCCGCACTGGCTTCTATCAGACGACTGCCACCGAATGGCAAGGTGAGGGTATCTAAGGGCTGAGACTGCTTAGGCTCTATAACCGGGATAGTCGGACTCGTTGTTGAAGGAGTTGATGGCATTACTTCTCTCCTTGGCTTGAGTTGGTTCCGCCTTCGACGAAGCTGGCCAGCTCACCGAGTTTGTCTTTGTGATACAGGCTAAGCATGGGGCTGAGTAATGTCATGGCTATGTGTCCGAACTCTTGTTCTGTAAAATCATCAGGGAAACTAAACAAGCGCTGATAGTGAGGCTCCATGGCTTCACCTAATTGACTCTGCTCATCGAGCCACTGACTCTGAGCTTCGAGTAATTTGTCTTGATGATCGCCTTCGGCTTCAACATAGGCGAGTGCGGTTCTCGGCATAAACATCAAGGGGTGAACCTGTCCCGACTGGAAGTAAGCTAACCACAGGCTAAGTTGAGCCTTAGCTTGCTCATGTGCCACGGGATGAAAAGCATGGAAATGACCAATATCTAACAGGTAGCTAATGTGTGGCAGCTTGTTAGTCGCTTTATTTGAGCCCATGGCGCAAATACACAGATGTCTGATGTAGAGGCGGATAAGGTCTCGTCCATTAGCGGTGCCAGGGCGGTAGTTCACCAGGCCTTTGGCGCAGAGGTCATCGATGCGTCCGACTAAGTTCATCGGTTCATTTAAACCATCGGCTTGGGTGAAGTTAAGTGCTATATCCATGGAGCGCTGGTTATCCCCCTGAAGATAGACGGCGCGGCCAATTAAAGGCTGAATGTCATGCAGGTATTGATTGAGCAAGAGATCATCGAAGGGCTGAAGCGGCAACTCGCCGCTGGCCTTTAATCGCTGCAGTAGCACCTCATCCGGGGCCTCTAGTTTCTGAGATATGGCGTTGTCCAGCAGGCTTGCCTGAAGCTTGTAGCGCTCAAGAGGATTGAGGCTAAATGGCTCATCGTTATCGTCGGCCTGAATATTCAGGCTTAAATCGACCTTGAGGGTCCGATTGAAGAAGTACTGTGCCGGGTTTCTGAAGAAACGGATAAGGGCGGAGACTTCAAGCTCATTATCAACTAATACATCTGCCAACTGGTTGGCTTCAATGGTTTGGGTTATCTTGAGTCCAGCATCGATAAAGCGTTTTTCCTGCTTAACCCCATCATTCGTTTGACTCGGACACCACTGCGCCGAGTAACTCTGCTTTAGTCGATGATCTGCAGCCTCTTCTCGCGCTTGGCTTAGATAGAGACGCTCATCGAAAGGTTGCAGGGGTTGCTCGGTCAACAATTGCTGGTGGATGGCCTTCTCTATGGCGGGGATATCAGGCTTATCAGCAGATCCTTGATTGAATGCATCTGGCTCAAGATCTTTTGGTTTAAGGCCTTCTAGTTCAAAGGCTGCTGGCAGATAACAGAGCTGACAGTACTCCACTAACTCAGACACTAGCATAGAGGGAATGCGTTCAGAATTGTCCCGTTCGCTGTGGCCGATATAACTGATGTAGAGCTGCTCTCTGGCCGAGAGAATCGCCTCGAGAAACAGGTATCTGTCATCCAGGCGGCGGGAGCGATCGCCTTTTCGTGGTCCAAACTGAGCCACAAGGTCGAAGCCTACCGGGTGCTGAACTCTAGGGTAGACGCCATCATTCATGCCGACGAGACACACCACTTTAAAAGGAATGGAGCGCATGGGCATCAGGGTGCAGAAATTGACGCTACCGGCCAAGTATCTTTGGCCGACGCGGGATTCACTCAAGGTGCTATTAAACCAATTCTGCAGCACTTGGGTATTGAGCGGCGTCACCTGTCCGGCTTCGATCAGCTCCGTTTTTAATTTGTTTATCGCTTCGCGTATGGCTTGTAATTGAGGTAACTCCTCATCGTCGACCTCATAAAAATCATCAACAAGTTGGGCGAGTTGCCCCATGCGATCTTCTATTGAGCAGGTTTGTCCGAGCACCTTTTGATAGTCATCTAAGGTCTCAATAAAGTTGAGTAACTTGCCCAGGGCCTGGGCAGATTGACCCTCGATTCCCTTTACCAGTAAGGTGTCTTGGTAGAGTGGGGCATCATCACTGAAGGCGTAGCCCAAGATGAGACGCTTGATGCCAAAAGCCCAAGAGTTTTTATCGAATGCCGGCAGAGACTGAGCGGCGCGGCTGGTTTCATCACGCCCCCAACGCACTCCGGCTTGCTCGAGCCAGTGACGAATTAAGGTCAGTGCCTCATCATCTAAGTCGAAACGCCTGAGCACGGCCGGGACTTCTAAAATGCCTAAGATGTCGGTTAAACCAAAGCGACTCTGGTTGATGGACAAAATATGTAAGAAACTGTTGATCAGCGGTGATTCCTGGGCCGCACCTCTGTCTGCAATGGCGTAAGGGATAAAATGCGCGCCATGTTTCGCCGAAAACACGGCGTCAATATAGGGGGCATAAGCGGCGACATCGGGCAACATGATAACGATATCTCTGGCAAGCAATGGCTCATCGGGATCATCTGGTGCTCGGGAGAGCATGTCGAGCAGATGGTCATGCAAGGTCTCAATTTCCCGTAGCGGGCTGTGGCAGCTGCGAAGGGTTAAGGAGTCATCGGTTTTAGCCAGAGTGCGCCGTCCATCGAGCGTCAGGTACAAGGAGGCATCGGGGCCTAAGCTTCTATCTCGGGTACTGAGTTCTAGAATGTCATGTTGAATGCCGCTGAGTAGATTATCGACACCTGGGTCTTGGTAACACTCGAAGTTAAAGTTGGCGTGTTCTTCAGGAAGCTCGAGGATCAGATCCAGTAGCTCACGGCCCATCTTGCCATTATTGGCCAGCAATGGATTACCCACCTCGAGTTTATCTTCCCAGTCTTGCTCAAGTTTGTGTTTATCGGCATATTCCAGCGCCATGCGGGCACGCAGCCGCGGATCGACAATATCGCCCCAATAATGCTGACAGGGACTCAAGTTCAGCATGATCACATCGATGCGTTTGGCCAGGTGATAGAGTACATCCAATGTTTGCGGCGCCATGGAGGATATTCCGAACACGAATAAACGTCTTGGCAGCCCTTCGAGTGAGGTGTCGGGGTTGTCCAGGGCATCGAACAAGGATTGATGCAGGTTTGCCCTGTGGTATTGGCTCTTGCCAAGATCTTGGTTATTAAACTTAATCAGGGCCCGCCATAATATCGGCTGCCAGGCCTGAGCCTGGGATAATTTATCACCCTTTGGCGGGAGTGTGGGTTCATTGGCCTCCCAGGCTGCAATCCAATCCGGACGGTACACTAGATATTGATCGAAGATATCGGCTATCTGGCCGCATAGCTGAAATAGTTTCAGTGGATTGTCTTGTTCTGGCTGGTCTTGCCCAGATGTAAGGTAGTTATTTAGTGGGGCGAACTCTTGAATCGCCAATAGATCTGGCAATAACTCCATCAATTTCCAGGTCATGGCAGGTTTCGTGAAGGCATTTTCCTTAGGCACGTCGGGCAATAATATGTGGCAGAGTTGCCAGATGAAGCTCGAAGGCAGGGGAAACTCCAGCGCCGCGGCTATCTTGTTCTTCTTGGCAACTTCCAGTCTAAGCCAGGTCGACATCCCCGGACTTTGGACTAGCACATGCTCAGGCATTAACACAGGCATACCGGGAATGGGAGTTCGTAACTCCTCGGCTAGTTGCGCCGAGAGTGCTTCCATTCGATTAGACTGAACAAGATAGAGCATGACAATTCCTAAAGAAGAGTTTGAATAAGCTATATAAAATAGAAGACTAGAGTTTATATACCTTCAAGAATTAGCTGCAATGAAGCGGATTCAAATAGGTGAAACCATTTTATGTGATTGAATTTAGATGTCCAATGAAAGCCATGATTAAAACGACTAACTGATGCTTTTTCATTAATACCAAATCGGTATAACTGTAAGGTTTCTGATTAAAATGGGGAACAGTGTTTGACGTGGTTTACAAGGATCTATGTTTAAAGAAGGTATTGTTAGCCATTTCACCTATAGGAATTACTCATAATAAGTTAAGAAAATGGCCAACATTTAGTCTATTTTTTGCTGTTACTCACTACAAAATAGCGAGGGATTATGCGGTTTTTAAGGTTTCAACATTTGGAGTGTTATGTTCAATAACCAGATCTTTAATACTTAATTGGGTTTCTCCCAGGAAGCATCCCCAAGCTCTATGCTCAAATTATCACTGTAAATTTTTCCACTGATTTTACCATTAGCCAAAATTTGTATGGTATCAGCATAGCAATTGCCTTCTACTAGACCGCTGACGATGAGTTTGTCTGCCCACAGTTCGCCTTTTACTCTACCTTCATTACTGACGATAATTGTTTGCTGTGTATTCATTTTTCCTTCGATAAATCCGTCAATTTGAATATGGCCGGATAACCTCAGCTCGCCGGCGATATGGCAGCCTTTTGCGATGACAGTTGTAGTTGTGAGCTCACCCTTTGCTCGACTGTTTTTACTAAGTAATCCCATCGTATACCTTTTTGTTTTTCAAAGAGAGAGTCAAAGTTTTCCAGATCCCATTCAACAAAGTTCCTTGGGTTTTTTGGCCGTCCAACAAAGCGCACTTCATAGTGTAAATGCGGTCCGGAGGATAAGCCGGTATTTCCCGAATAGGCAATTAAATCGCCTTTTTTGATAAAGGCTCCCGCTGAGACATTAAATTTTTGTAAATGTGAATAAGAGCTGCTTATCCCAAATGAATGTTGCAAACGAAGGAAGTTGCCAGACCCCGTATTACTCGGACGAACCACTTCTACAACACCATCAGCGGTTGCATGAACTGGCGATCCAGTATTGACCGCATAATCAATTCCATTGTGACTGCGTTTCTTACCTGTAATTGGGTGAGTACGCGTGCCAAAGTTAGAAGAAATTCTGGCATTTTTAACCGGAGCACCATTAGGCAATTCTTGTAGTAAAGCGATCCTCACTGCTGATGTAATAGCGGCAGTATCTAGCCTACTCTGTAATCCGGGCTCATCTTTTATCGTAACACCTAACATATGCTCCAGATCGCCGAGTCGATTAGAGACTTGTAGCAGATGAGATTCTCGCATTGTCAGGTCTTGTTCGAGTTGCTCCTTCAACTTCATCAAAACATCCAGGTCCTCTGATAATTCGATAGATTGAATTTGCAAAGAGGCTTGTTTCATCTTGGCATCAATAGCAGTCTCAGACAGGTAAACTAAGGCCATCAGGATAAATATGCTGACGAAAATAAAGCATAAAAAAGCCCAACGTATCCCTCTTTGTGATCGTTTATCTAGCCTGAAATGTCTTGAGCCATTAATTGTTGAGAATGAAACTGTAACTAGATTTTTCAATTGTGATTCTTCAATAAAACGTTAGCTGCCCAGAGGTCAGCAATATATACTTAAAAAGGCGACAATTATAACTCATAAATGAAATTATTTCTCTAAAGTTCAGTGGTTTAACAATTGTTGCTGGTGTGGCTGGCTGATTGATTATCTTGTTTGTAAAACTGAGTGCTTGCCTGTGTTTTTACTTAAGTAAATATACATTCCACCTGAATATAGATCCTAACCTTGATGAAAATATTAGATTAAAAATACCCGTATTGAGTATCATGAACAGCTAGAACATTTAAAATTGGGTTTAAAAACGACACGCCCTAGGTTATGCTAGAAAAGTTAATCGTTTTCTAGTTGAGGTCATCTTGAATATAGGTAAAGGAGTCATCTTGATGTTGATGCTACTGACATTTGTCGGTCAGGCATATGCGTCTGTGATCATGCCTTACTCTATGTCCATGGACATGTCTACAAGTACCATGTCTCAAAACTCCATGTCTCAAGATACGATGGAGATGAGCCAGGATTCGATGCAAGACCCTGATTCGGCACATTCCGGTATGTCTCACACCATGACAAACGATGAGCATCAAGATTGCTGTAAGAGCGTATGTAATTGCGCTATGGGCTCTTGTTTCTCAGTGGCTTTAACCATGGCACTGCCTGAATTAGATATAACAACACATCCTCTACTTAAGATGAGTGTGTTCAAGATGACAACCCTTAATCAATATCCCTCTTCGCTTTACCGTCCTCCAATACTCGCCTGATAAGGCATAGATCCGTTTAAATTTTACGATCTTAATCCTTTGCTGCTAACTGCGTCGCACATGATGAATTCTATCAAGAATCTCAGATCCGCCCGACGTTAACTCAGTTCTAAGCCTGAAATCTGATCGAACCCTGAGGTTAACTTTTAATCTTATGGGGCAATAATTTTACTTAGTTATTGTTTCAGGCTGCGTATATTCGGAGGCCCTATGGCTTCAAAAAACACTTTACCAGAAAACTCTTTACCAGAGACTAAGAGCTCAAGATTCATGCCTTCAAGTGAGGGCCGTATAAGTAAGAAACTCATGTTGACTTCTCTCCTCATAGCCACAGTTCTACTGGGAGCCAGTGCCGTGACCTATATGGATAGCCATCGAGTCTTGGCTGGCAAGGTCGCTAATGGAACTCATACCAGTAAAGAGGGAGTAATAACGGCTCAGGTTCATTCTTTGGCAGTGTATAAAGACCCCAATTGCGGCTGCTGCGGTAAGTGGATCGATTATATGAATAACTATGGATTCGATGCCAAAGCCCATGACACTGGGCAGTTGAGCTCGCTCAAACAAGCCAAGGGCATTCCCGCTAATGTTCAGTCTTGCCATACCGCGATATCTAGCCAAGGTTTCGTGTTTGAAGGTCATATTCCCGCAACTTATGTTCATCAGTTTCTAAACGATACTCCGCAGGGTGCGATCGGTTTGGCCGTCCCGGCAATGCCGGTTGGTAGCCCAGGAATGGAATATGGTGATCAATTCAGGCCTTATCAGATTTTACTGCTTAACAAAGATGGCAGTAGCAGTGTCTATGGTGAAATTAACTCACTAGAGGAGTCAGTATTATGAATAAAATGCTTAAATCGTCTCAATTAATGGAGCTTGGAAGCTTAGTCAAGGCCCCTGGAACGCTATCTCGTCGCCGATTCGTCATGGGCGCGGCGAGTGCTATGATGCTGGCCAGTCTACCTTTCACTCAGAGCGTGTTAGCCGCGTCGTTACGCAAAGGCTTAACGACGCTCAGTGGTAAAGTGTTTGATCTTAGTATCGATTATCAGACCGTTAATTTCACTGGCACCGATGTCCGCGCCACTGTGGTTAATCAAAGTATACCTGGGCCTCTGCTTCGTTGGAAAGAGGGGGAGTCGGTGACCCTTAGGGTCAAAAACAATCTGGATGTGTCCAGTTCTATTCACTGGCACGGTATTATCCTGCCGGCAAATATGGACGGTGTTCCCGGGATCAGTTTTGAGGGCATAGAGCCCGGGGAGACATTCGAATATAACTTCACTGTTGGCCAGAGCGGAACTTATTGGTACCACAGTCATTCAGGCTTCCAGGAACAAACTGGCATGTACGGCGCTATCGTTATCGATCCTAAGGATGCCGATCCCGTGGCATACGATCGGGAATACGTGGTGATGTTGTCAGACTGGTCAGACGAAGAGCCTGAGTCCATCTATGCCAAGCTCAAGAAACAATCCGATTATTATAACTTTCGTGAGCGCACCTTAGTCGATCTCTTCGATGACATCTCAGCTAATGGTTTAGTTAACACCTGGAATGCGCGTTCTATGTGGAATAAGGGGCGAATGAGTGACAGGGATATTTCGGATGTGACCGGGTATACCTATACCTATCTGATGAATGGCAATACTCCAGAGAAGGGCTGGCAGGGACTGTTTCGCAAGGGTGAAAGAGTGAGACTCAGATTCATTAACAGCGCGGCCATGACCATTTTCGATGTGCGTATTCCGGGTCTGAAAATGACTGTGGTGGCTAGTGATGGACAGAATATTCAGCCTGTCAGCGTCGATGAGTTTCGTATCGGTGTCGCCGAAACCTACGATGTGATTGTCGAACCCGAAGTTGACAATGCTTATTGTATCTTCGCTCAAAGCATAGACCGCACCGGTTTCACCTATGGCAGTTTGACTTCAGATCAGGCTCTTAAGCCTCTTATCCCACCCATGGATCCCGTTGCCGTGTTAGTACACAGAGACATGGGCATGAACATGGAAGGCATGGATCACAGTGCTATGCAGATGGATACGACCGGAAATGGTGACAAAACCATGGACATGAAGGGCATGGATCATAGTGCTATGCAGATGGATATGGCCGGAAATGGTGATAAAACCATGAACATGGAAGGCATGGATCACAGTGCTATGCAGATGGATATGGCCGGAAATGGTGATAAAACCATGAATATGGAAGGCATGGATCATAGTGCTATGCAGATGGACATGAATAAGGCCAGTGTTACGGGTTTGGGGCTAGCCGGATATGGCAGTAACAATGAAATTAAGCATATTTCCAGTGAATTTGGTCCTCAGGTCGATATGCGGGCGGCGAGCCCCCGCAGTGGCTTGACCGATCCGGGAATAGGACTCAGGGACCATCAAAGCTTGTACAAGCGAAAAGTACTCACCTATGCAGATATCAAGGGGCTCACTCCAACACTGGATAAAAGGCAGCCTAGCCGGGAGATCCAGCTGCATCTCACAGGCAACATGAGCCGTTATATGTGGTCGGTAAACGGCATCAAGTTTGCCGATGCTGCTCCACTGGAACTTGAATTTGGTGAGCGAGTACGTATCACCTTAGTCAACGACACCATGATGACCCATCCCATGCATTTGCACGGGATGTGGAGTGAATTGGAAACGGGTGATCCAGATTTTATTCCCCGTAAGCATACTGTGATAGTGCAACCGGGTTCGAGCATCAGTTATCTGGTGACGGCCGATGCGTTAGGTGGCTGGGCATATCACTGTCACCTGTTGTTCCATATGCCGGGCATGTTCAGAAAAGTCCAAGTTAAGAACGCATAACTATAAGCTCAAGTAAAAGCTCAAAGAAGGGAATAAATATGGAGTCGCAAATGAATACTAATCTGATAAATCGCTATCCCTTTATCGCCATCGCTCTGGTCGCTCTGGTAAATCTGGCCAGTGTCGACACGGCCTATGGCGCAGAAACCGACGATCCCTTGTTAACCAAGGTGATGATCGATGAGTTTGAGAACGATCTCACTAGTAACAGTACCACCAGCTGGGGAGCACAGGCCTGGCTTGGCTATGACCTGAATAAACTTTGGATTAAGACTGAGGGGGAATACTCGGGTGGAGATGTCATCGATGCCCAAGTTCAGGCCCTGTATAGCCGAGCTATCGCTCCCTATTGGGATCTGCAGATGGGAGTGAGACGTGACTTGGAACCGTCTCCTTCCCGTGATTGGGCTGTGCTCGGAATTCAGGGGCTCGCACCCTATTTCTTTGAAATAGATGCGGCGCTTTATGTGGGAAAAGAGGGGAGAACGGCGGTTAGCTTCAGTAGTGAATATGAGCTCTTGATCACCCAAAAGCTCATCTTAACTCCTGAGATTGAGATGAACTTTTACGGACAGAATGATCCCGATGTCGGTATCGGATCTGGCTTGTCAGATTTTGGTGCGGGGCTGAGGTTACGCTATGAAATAGTCAGGGAGTTCGCGCCTTATATCGGCGTCAATTGGAGTAAGAAGTTTGGTAACACGGCAGATTACGCGAGGGATGAGGGTGAGGAAGATAGCGAGACTCAATTTGTTGTCGGTTTCAGATCTTGGTTCTGAGTCCGGTTTTTATCGCCGATATCAAGAGGTGGAATCGAGAGTAGAAAAGAAAATAAGCTTCAAGAGTCAATCGACATTTGAATGATAAATCTAATGGTTACGTAATAAAAAACAAATTAATCAACATATTAAATAATATAAATTGAAGGGTATAAAATGAAATTAATCAAGACAATCGCTATCTCTGCCACCATGATATTTAGTTCTGCCGCGTTTGCGCATTCCGGGCTGATTGAGTCGAGTCCTGCGAAGAATGAGATGCTGCAAGGCTCGCCCCAAGCGCTGGCGCTGACATTTAGCAGTCCGGTACGCCTGGTTAAATTGACCCTGAAGGATGGTGCTGGTGATGACATCAAATTTGGTTTCAAGCCAAACATGCAAAGCTCAAAGAAATTCTCCCTGGATTTACCTCAATTGTCCCCCTCAAGTTACTCGGTTAACTGGATGATCATGGGAGAAGATGCCCATAAGATGAAAGGAAAATTTGGTTTCATGGTCCATGAAGTGATGGCTAAGGCGACTGAGCACGATCATGCCAGCCATTCCCATGACTGATGTAATGGTGTTAAGCCTGTTCGACATAGTCGGCATCATGACTAAATGGCTCATCTATATTGGCGTGGCGTCGAGTCTGGGCGGCTTCTTGATGATCGTAATGAATGTCAGGTCGATAATCAGGCAACAGCAAATAGATTCAAGTACAGGAGCAGGTATTGACGACTTACCCGGCTACATGAGGAAGGGGGCCATGATCGGAATCTTGGCCGTTGCCATGAACTTCTTCATTCAGGTAGGTTCGTTTGCCGAGACCGGTCTTTCAGGAATGTGGGATCCTATGATGACCGAAATCCTCTGGCAGAGTTCTGTCGGGGGCTCCGTATCCTGGCGTATTACTGGTTTTGTTTTGGTTTTGGTTACCACATTTATGCCTGTTAACCGAACGGGACCCGCTCGAAATAGTGCATTGGGTCTACTCCTGATGGCTACGCTTTGTTTGGCGTATTCATTCACCTTGATAGGTCACAGTGCCGATATGGATGACTTAGGTAAATGGCTGGTGGCTCTTCATGTTGTTGCCATCGGTGCCTGGATTGGCTCACTGATCCCTTTATGGACCATGTGTGGCCGTTTAGAAGCGCGATCACTCAAGGGTGTCATGGACTTGTTTGGCAAGCAGGCCATATTTATCGTCGCTGTTGTGGTGATCACGGGACTGATATTGCTAAGCCTGCTGTTTCAAAGTCCTGGCGAGTTTATCGACACTGGCTATGGAAGAGCCATTTTGACTAAGCTTTTCATTATCTCGGCGATTCTGGCGATAGCCGCACTGCACAAGTTTAGCTTGGTGCCTAATCTTGATGATAACGCATCGGAGTCTGGCTCGTTAGTCGTGAAGCTGAGCTCAAAGCCAAAACAAGGCGAGGCGAACTCAGTAGGCATATTGAAGCGTTCAATTGGGGTCGAGATACTCATCGCTGCGCTGATTTTAACCACAACCGCTGTGCTGTCCAGTGTGTTGGGGCCACAAAGTCTGGCTTAAACGGACGAATTGATTAAAGCAGGGCTTTTTATCCTGCTTAAAAGATATATAGAAAGTAAATAAGGAAATGAAATGCTTAGATATCAAATAAAGCAATGGCGAGGCCTTTTATCAGGGCTATTACTGCTCTTAGGCGCCAATTATTCCGGTCTTGTGCAGGCACACGGAAATGAAGAACATCCAGCCGCGACTAAAGTATTTATTGGCATGGAACAACCTGTGGCCAAGGTGGTGAGTGAGTTTCATCGCGCTATCCAGAGCGGGGATGAGGCGTCAGTTAAGAGGATATTGGCAAAAGATGTGTTGATCTATGAAGGAGGCAACGTCGAACGTTCGCTACAAGAATATGCCAGTCATCATATGAGGGCCGATATGGCTTATCTCAAAGGATTAACAGTCATCATGCTCGAGCAGCAGATACAGGTGTATGGCAACACGGCAATTTCTATGTCGGTGACTAAATCGTCTGGTGTGTTCAAGGGAAAATCGATAGACAGTCAGGGGATGGAAACCTTAGTACTGAATAAGGAAACTGGTGGAGAGTGGCAGATAGTTCACATCCATTGGTCGAACTGATCTTTTTGTCGCAATATTTTGTTTTAACCTTCTCGTTTTAGTCTGCGAGTTTATACCATTCCGAGTAAGTATCTGATCGTTCTGACCAGATACTTATATGGAATGGTATTAAGCCTAAGGATGGGCTGGAATATGTCGATAAGAGTTTAGTGCTTCCTTCGACGTAGATATATTCAGAATGATACTGGCTACTCCATAGACTCAATGATTGAATCTATGGAGATATGTTGTGCAAGACATACGTTTTCTTGTACGCTAAATCCATGCGTACTAGTGTCTTGTAAACATGTGCAAGTTTAGGTATGCGGGGCAGGATGCTCCGCTTTTTTCTGACTGAAATATGGCCGGTTATTACGTCATCACTATTGTTGAATGCATATTTTTCGTTTACCGTTTCTTGTTAGAGTTTGATCAGTTTAAGCTTCAACTTCCTGGATAATCGAATAAAAAGTTTAGTGGTGTTTTTTTTGCCACTGGGCGTTAATGTTCGATATTTAAGCGCGACGTAATACTGAGTCAATAGAGAGAAATCTTTAGCAATCGCAGGTAGCTGACTCTCTACGCTATGGCAAAAATCTATCGGGCCCTGATCGAGCCGCCTGGTCACGCCTTTCTTATCTAATAACCGACAGACTCTTAAGTAAGCCGATGATATTTTATCTTTATCTCTGCTGAAATGCAGTAATCCGGCACTGTATGCTATTACTAATATGATAAGAGCCAAGCTTGAGAGCATGAAAAAGGCTAATTTCTCTGTGGTGACCTTCCCCAGCAACTTATGTAACACCTGCTCTTGTTTACTCGAATCGAAACCTAATACCCAGACACTCCAATAGAAATCTATGCTGGCTAAATTTTGCCTCAGCTCATTGAGAAGGGGATAGTCTCTGAGCCTAAGTGTACTGAAGGGACTGTCGATAAAATAGCTGTCCCCTCCTTGAAAATAGGCGTCGAAACCTTCGAGTATTCTCTCCGGTGCTATCATAGAGGTGGGATCGAGTCTTATCCAGCCTCTGTTCTCTAACCAGACTTCTACCCAGGCATGGGCCATATATTGATAGATGCTGAGATATTGGGCTTGTTTATTCCATTCGCCGCCCTGATAGCCTGTTACCATTCTTGCAGGTATCCCGGTAGCGCGAGCCATAACTGTTAATGCACTGGCATAATGAACACAAAATCCGGCCTTGTTTTCCAATAAGAAATCATCAATTTGCTGTGGACCTACAGGTGGTGGCGTCAGAGTATAAAAATAGGCTTGCTCGGTGAAGTAATTCATCATGGCATTGAGTCTCTTTACCGGGTTTGGGTAGCGGACTGCAAAACTCTTGGCTAATTTGTGGGTTCTGGGGTTACTCAGCTCCGGAAGCTGTAAATTAATATTCCTGACATGATCTGCGAGTGTTAAATCCATGGGCATAGAGGGGAAAGATTTGACACTGTACTGAAACTTTTGTGTGAGGCTCTTGGTGGAATAGAGGCGGTAATCCGGCAATTGGATGATGTTCCTTGTATCGCTGAAAGCGACGTCCAGGCCGAAGAGCCAGTGTTGATTGCTCTTCTGTGCAATAACAGAATAATTCAGCCAGGTCCCAGTGGCAGCAGGCACAGTCGATGACGCTAAATTATTTGATTCCAAGGTTTTAATGCTTTCGTGTTGTCTCCAGGTCTGACCGTCGTAATCTTCTAAGACCAGAGCCCGCCAATAGAGTTGATGATTTCTGGGGGAGTGCCATCAAACTTGACCTGAAATGCGAGAGCCGCAGAGCGTGTCAGCCTGCCTATTTCACCGAAACTCACTTCATCTGAGATCCCAGTTTGTTCCGTTTTTAGCTGCGGCATCAACCACAGGGGAGGTAAACGAGGAAACACCAGGAAGAGCAGGGCGGCTAAGGGCAAACTTTGTATGATGAGGCTAAAACCTATTCTGGCTGTCTCATTGAGCCTCACATCTTCTCGGTAGAGGCTAACTAACACACAAGTGTTAATCGTGGCAATGAAGATTAATAGGATAGAGAAGTAGACAGATTGATGCCCGAGTAAGGTGATCGCGATAAGAATATAGCCGACAATGACCACAATTCTGACATCACGCCTGTTTCTCATCTCTATATATTTGAGTGAATAACCTAAAATCAGCAGGTTGATCAAGCCGTTGAGTAAGCCAATTTTTGATGTGACCAGTGCTAGAGTCAATGCCGATGCCAGGGCGAGTGCTGTTACCAGCAAGCGAGGAGGCTTGGCTACTCTTCCCATAAAAATGCCGTAGCGCCATACCAGGCAGATGCCGCAGATGGCCATGGTCCATGGAGTCAACTTGTCATAGAGTGGCAGAAGTATCACGACATTGATGATGAGTAACCAAAGTAGACTATGCCGGGATATGATCTCCTGCTGCGAGGGCTTCATTTTATCTCCCCATCTCTCACAGGAAGAAGTGCTATGGTTTGTTGGCACATAAGCCGATGGCTCTCGCCATCCGAAGGAGGGATCTTATGTTGGCCTATTACTAGCCCGAAAATATGCCCACGTTCACTGAGTTTATCGATGGACCAAGTCAACTTACTGATCCTTTCTTCGATGTCCGGTGAGCCTAGATTATCTAAAGTGAGCCAGAGGGGTTGTCCTTGGGGTTGCTGAAATTCCTTGCTCAGCATGCCTCGTCCCTGTGCCAGTTGTTTCCATGCAACCTGTTTCAATGATTCTCCGGGAATATGTTGCCTTAGGCCTTTAAACTCATCGACTCCCTGAACATGTATGCCTTTGTCTAAGGTGTCACTTATATCGTCTGTTTCTAAAGAAGACAGCTCTGATTGTGACTCGATGGGATTGGCAAAGACGATCACTTGATTAGCAAGATCTATATGTGACCAGGCTCTGCATAATCCAAGCGGGTATCTCGACTCTATTTTCAAGCGCCTGGGGAATATTCTGCCTCGGCTAAGGTTTTTAAATTGCAGCAGAGAAACCTGTGGTTCCTCTTTAATCATTTTGAGCACATTGACCTGGTTATTGGGATAGGAAAGCAATACTTCAAATTGAGCTTGTCTAGAGGACAATTTTATTGGGAATACCAGTGTCTCTCCAGCGTAGGCTTGAGGAGAAGGAGATGAAGTAAGTGAGAGCCCGGCAAGGTTTTTATAACTGTAGATGATGCAGGTATTAAACAGGCTTACCAGTAAAAAGCTTAATCCTATTATCAAGTTGTTCTGATAATTAGTGCCGAGTATAAACAAGAGTAAGATCAGACTGGCCCACAATAGGCCGAAGCCCGTGGGTAGAATGAAGATACTTTTATGGGCTAATGTGACCTGTTTCGATGGCGGTAGCCTACGTGCTAACCAGGCGTTCAACCAGAGCGAAGGTTTCCAGAGCCTTGTGGATTTAGTGGAGTTAGCACGATTCATCATAATGCTAATTTACAGTATCGGGTTGACGTTGCTGAGAATTTTTTGAGATAGGGCAGCTCCCTGCTGTTGACTACTGCTGCGGATCCTATGCTCGGCTACCGATGAGAACACTGCCTGTACATCCTCAGGGACAAGGTAGCTTCGTCCATTGAGAAAAGCCCAGGCTTTAGAGGCTTGGAGTAGTGCCTTGCTCGCCCGTGGTGACAGGCCAAACCCCTCATTCTGGACGCGGGAGGCTTCGACGAGTGCGAGCACATAATTAAGTAAGGCATCTGAAGCCGTAATTTTCCCAACATCTTGCTGTAACTGAACCAGTTCGATTTGGGATATACACTGGGGAAGAACCATAACCTGGGGGGATTGGTCATGTCCTTTGAGCATTTCGAGTTCGGCTGCAGCGTTGGGATAACCAATGGAGAGGCGCATCATAAAGCGATCGAGTTGTGATTCTGGCAGTGGGAATGTGCCCGATTGCTCGCTGGGATTTTGAGTCGCTATTACAAAAAACGGGCTGGGCAGTGGGTGAGTGATCCCATCGACTGTGATCTGACTTTCGGCCATGGCCTCGAGTAGTGCGCTCTGTGTCTTGGGACTGGCACGATTGATTTCATCCGCTAGCACCATCTGTTTGAAGATAGGCCCAGGGTGAAAGATAAACTGAGCTTGCTCCTTATCGAAAATAGAGACTCCTAGAATATCGGCGGGTAACATATCGCTGGTAAATTGTATCCGCTGATAAGTGAGTCCCAGACTCTGGGCGATGCCATGGGATAGGCTGGTTTTCCCCATACCGGGAAGATCTTCGATCAGCAGGTGTCCTTTGGCGAGAATACATGCAAGTGCCAGCTTTATCTGTTCTGGTTTGCCTAATAGAACACGCCCAAGTTGAGTGATAATATCTGAAATTGTCTGTTTGGACATTGAATTCCCTTTACTGGCATTATGGTTATTACTATGCGGCAAATTAGATTCTTGATCCAGTTTCTTGGTTTGACTCTAAGTCTAGGTCAATTCGTTACCCTTGCATGGCTTGCTAGTTCATTAATTTTGCAGGCAAAGGCTCAATGTTAGTCAGGTTTTCATCGAGGGCTAGTAGTGGTGTGACAGAAGGCGCTGTGATGAATTGGGACTTAAATAAAAATCCTTGCACCAGATCTATACCGAGTTCTTGCGCGAGCGCAAATTGTTGCCGGTTTTCTACGCCCTCGAGGACAGTTTGTTTACGGCAATCCTTAGCAAACCGGATCAGGGCTTTCATCAGATATTCTTGCTCTATATTACCCATTTGATTAAGCCAGTGGATATCAAACTTTAGGGTATCTACTTGGCCTAACAGGGCTAGAGACAACATGGAATGTGGGGCACCAATATCGTCGAGTGCCACATTTATCTGTTTGGATTTTAAATGGGATACCAGTATTCTCGAGAGATTTGCATCATTGATGCAAGTATTCTCGATGATCTCTACGGTTAAATTAGGCCGAAGCGATAATAAATTCAACATGTGTTGGCTTTTGGGGCCTATGGCATGGGGGTCTAAGTTGATAAACAGAGGCAAAGAGGCAATTGAGTGTTTAAGTTGAAAAAACTTAGCTTGTATCTCAACTTTTTCTAATAGAGATGCTTGATTATGCAGATGATCGAAGACGATATTGGGTGGCGTGTGACGGCCATCGAGATCGGTAAATCTAGACAGGGCTTCATAGCCATAGACAGACGAGTCCGAGGTGTTGATCAGGGGTTGATATTCTGCGCCCAGGTAAAGATTATCCAGTGATACCATCAAGTCGATCTTAATATTTTACGTTAATGATAATTATTCACAATAAAGGCTGACTGTCTAAGCTTTTTACCTGAAACTGGGTTCGAATGAGCTAATTTTCATCACACCGGTGAAATCTGATCATTTTTCAATTCCCAAGGATTGAGACACTGACGTTATTGTATTAAGTATCCTGAAAGAATCTTAGTCATGCTTGCCGAGCAGACGCTTAAGTACCTATTGACTAATATTTAAAATCGAGCTCTTTAGCCGAAAACAACTCGGGTTTCTTACCTTGTTTGATTTGGTAGATGACTCGATAGCTAAGCACTGCTTGTACATACTCACGGGTTTCGGTGAAAGGGATTGCTTCGATGAAGGCGACAACATCGAGTTCTCCATTGGTTTTCTTTAACCAGCGCTTAACCCTATGGGGACCAGCATTATAAGCTGCTGTGGCTAACACACGATTATTATTGAACCGCTTTAATAGGGAAGCATAGTAAGCACTGCCGAGACGAATGTTTATCTCGTTGACGTACAGGCTACGTGTGCCCTTGTATTTGACTCCAGCTTTCCTGGCTGTCTCTTTTGCGGTTGCTGGCATGAGCTGCATCAAGCCTCTGGCGCCGACCCCAGAGGTTGCGTAAGGGTAAAAAGCACTCTCTCTTCTGGCTATAGCCCTGAGCTCATCGATATTGACCTTCTGTTTCTTGCTGGCTGTCACGAAGGCTTGCTCGGCTGCATAGGGGAAACGCAGTGTCATGTCGTTCCACAGTTTGCCTTGTATGCTGGCTTGAACACCGAGATCGTACCATTTATTCTCTAATGCCAATATTGCATACTCTTTTTGCATTGCTTGGCTGTGTCGTCCCAGCATTTGGACCCATTCAGATCTGGCGTCAATGGTTTTATCTATGGCCAGTAGCTCAATCACACGAGCCAAGGCTTTATCATCGAAGATTTTCTGTCTAAGTGCCGGGTCACTGACGGTATCAACGTGCTCGAGTTGATACTCACCATTGAGCTCGTGTGCCGCGGCATAGCCATAAAAATTTCTACGCTTGCTCAAGTTCGCTAATCTGCTGCTAGATGGGTTTTCGACAATATCTGAACTCGGTGCTGAAGTGGCTTGATTCGAGGTGATTTTATCGACCCTAGACAGCCAATATTGCCATCTGGATTTAGCTTTTTTCTGTTCACTCAACTGGGGTAAGTAGGCAATAAGGCTAGTGATGTCAGCCTCTCTGATGGCCCATCTCAATCGTAACTCCACCAGATCATCACTGTCTAGTAGTGGCAACATGGTATCGACGAATGATTTTAGGCGCTCTTCCTGTCTGATGATGGCGCGTTTGACAAAATAGCGGCTGAGTTTTCTACCTTGATAATCACTAAATCTGTCCAGTTTTTGGTAGGTCATATAGAGCTTTACAGCTTGCTTGAGATCTTTTCTCGCCAGTTTCTTTAATCCAGCGGCGACGATCTCGCCATTAATTTTTGCCCGCCCCATAAATCTTTTCGTGTGTCTCAGGCTACGGGGATCTTTATATACAGACAGGAGTCGCGTTACTTCGGCTTGATTACCAGTGATCTTTCTGGACAGATAAGTCAGTAATCCGTGTTGATTGGCATTAAAACTGAGGAACATACGTGACCAGATCATCTCTTGAGTGCGATAACCTGCTTTTTGCCAGACCTGAAAGAGCGGGTCACACTCTTCTGGCCTCGACTTTCCATAAAGCCAGAGAGATTTAGCGCCTTTAAAAGCGATATCTTTATCGCCTGATGCCAACTTAGCACGGTAGAAATAACACTGTAAAATGATGTTGTTGGGTCTGCTTGGACTGACCATTAAGAAGTCATCCCAACGCCGTTTGGAGCCCGTTCTCATTAAATAGCGATATCTAGCTGTGTTAAATAAGGGAGTATCTTTAAATTGGTCAATCTCAGAGCTGGCTCTGCTACCCTTATGAGTCAGAATGCCATTGATATTGGAATGAAAGTCCAGATAGACGGTCAGAGGGTAGTCATCGAGTTGCTTACGTAATTTATTGTAGCTGCTGAACTGCTTGTTTTTGAGTGCTTTTCGCGCATCTAAGTATGTTTGTTGCTCGGCAGTGTAATTACTGGCATGGGCTGGGTTAACAACCGAGCTAGCCATCAATGTCGACATTGAGATCAGGCTCAGGCCAGTATAAAAAAACAAGGATTTTAACATGCCATTAAACTGCTTATGCATTGCGTCTTCCTTCAATATCCATATTTATCAGGAGATCATCTATTGACTGACTAATTCAATTTGGACTCAAGTCCTGGATAGTCTGATAGTGCGCTATCCAATAAGCGCTGATCGATTTTTTTACTGGTATCCACACCCAACTGCTGCATCTGATGGGCTTGTCGGACTAAGTTTCCTTTACCATTGGCGAGCTTGCTCATGGCGTTGGCATAGCTTTTCTCAGCGCCTTCGATGGCCCTACCGAGTTTTTCCATATCTTCGATATAGCCGCACAGTTTATCGTATATCTTTCCTGCTTGTTTGGCGATACGTTGAGCGTTTTGATTTTGATATTCGTAGCGCCAAATGTTGTTAATTGTCCTTAATGCAACCAAAAGATTGGTAGGGCTAACAAGCATGATGTTGAGCTCTAAGGCATAGTTCACCAGACTAGGGTCATGTTCAAGTGCGAGTAAAAATGCCGGCTCCAAGGGGATAAACATAAGCACGTAATCCAGGCTGGTTAGCCCATGAAGCTTTTGATAGTCTTTTTGGCTCAGCCCCTTAATGTGACCCCGGATAGAGAGGACATGATCTTTAAGTGCCTGTGCTTTGATATCTTCATCATCATTGTTGAAATACCGCTCATAGGCGACCAATGACATCTTAGCATCGATGACGACATCTTTATTTTCAGGCAAATGAACGATGACATCGGGCTTAAAACGCTTACCATCATCATTCTTAAGCTCAGTTTGAGTGTCATACTCATGACCCTCTCGCAAACCACTCTCTTGTAATACACGCTCTAAAATGACCTCTCCCCAGTTACCTTGCTGTTTATTGTCACCCTTGAGTGCCCGGGTGAGGTTGATAGCGTCTTGACTCATCTGCTGGTTGAGGGCTTTCAGTGATTCGAGCTGGTGTCTGAATGCACTGCGCTCGGATTGCTCATTAGTATAAGATTCCTGAACCTGTTTCCTAAACCCCTCAAGCTGCTGTTTAAAAGGGGCTAACACCGTATCTAAATGCTGAGTGTTTTGGCTCTGTAACTTCTCACTGCGCTCTTCAAATATCTTGTTGGCGAGATTTTCAAATTGGGTTGTCAAACGGATTTCAGCACTCTCTAATAGAGAGACTTTATCTTCCAGAGCTTGTTGCTGCGTACTAAATTTGACGGTTAAGGTCTGTTGCATGGCATTGGATTTTGACAGGGCCAGTTGGGTTTCCATCAATTTTCGCTGAGATTCTTGCAGTTGGCTGTCTAATTGAGGAAGACGACTCGATTCGGCTTGAGCTTGTCCTAATGCACTGAGATTTTTTTCGACCTTAGCGTATAAGGTTTCTATTTGTGCTTCTTTATCTAGTAGCAATGAATCCCTGTGGCCGATCTCAATTTGGATTTCATCTAACGTATGTTGGTGTTGGTCTGCAAGTTGGTTTTTTACTTCTTGCCACCTCTGTCGAGTCAGACGTTGGTTCAATAAGGCGCCGATGAGCAGAAACAGAAAAGCGACCGCTCCTAAGACTATGATTTCGGGTAGTGACAGAGGGAGATTAGTAGGCATAAGAAGGTGGCCATAAAGAATGAAGCGAATAGCCTCTCATGCAAGATGACTCTCTTCAAGTGGCATCTTGCATTTTTTAGCGTAAATGAATAACTCTTAATCGTATGTTGCTAATATGTTTAATCTTGGTTGGAGGTATAGATGAGTGTTTTGAAGACGATTAAAGGAGGTGAATTGATTGCACTGTTTAAGCACGGATTAAGTTAACTGAGATTTTAGGAAATTTTTTGTTACTTTTTCCTGTCTAATACTTGTGTGTGATTTTTAATGCTTAGAACCCAGAAGAGGCTGTAGAGATGAAGTTTAGCAAAGGTATAAGACAAAAAGCCCCATGGGAGCTTAAAGATTCTGATGTGACGCCGGAATCCGTGTTTAATGACCGTCGCCGTATCATAAAGGCGATGGGGCTTGGCGCTTTAGGTGCGAGTATTCCAGGCCAAGTTCAGGCCGGAATCTTCGATCTTTTTGGTGACAAGAAAATATCTCAATTTCTTACCTCACCCTTAACTTATACCTCAAACTTGAGTTTTACCGGTAATGGGGCGACAACGCCGTTCAATAAAATTACCACCCACAATAATTTCTATGAGTTTGGTACCAGTAAACAGGACCCTTCTGAAAATGCTCAAGGGCTAAGTGTCGATCCTTGGAAACTTGTCATCGAAGGAGAAGTAGAGCGTCCGTTGACGTTAGATTTAGACGATTTAACTCAGATGATAGCTTTGGAAGAGCGTACCTATCGTCTTCGCTGTGTCGAAGCTTGGTCTATGGTGGTGCCTTGGGTGGGATTTCCTCTTGCTAGCTTATTGAAAAAGGCCGGTGTGAAGAGTCATGCTACTCACGTGGCTTTCGAGACCTTGTTTGATCCCGAGCAGATGCCTGGTCAGAAGAGTCGCTTAATGGGCGGCGGGATCCATTACCCCTATGTGGAAGGCTTAACCATTAACGAAGCGATGAACCCACTATCCTTCATGGCGGTTGGCTTATATGGCAAAACCTTACCGCCTCAAAATGGGGCGCCAATACGTTTGGTTGTGCCTTGGAAGTATGGCTTTAAGAGTATTAAGTCCATCGTCAGGATCCGAGTCATGGATAAGCAGCCACCCACTAGCTGGAACCAGCTTGCGACCCATGAATATGGCTTTTACGCCAATGTGAACCCAAATGTTGACCATCCACGTTGGTCTCAGGCTACTGAGAGGCGTATAGGAGAGGGGGGCCTGTTTTCGGCCAAGCGGATTAACACTCAAATGTTTAATGGTTATGGTGAGCAAGTGGCAGATTTATATCAAGGGTTAGATTTAAAAAGATATTTCTAGTCAGAAATTGAAGCACGCTATGGACAATAGCGGAGATAGGCTCAGTGATAAAGTGGGAGGAATAATGCGGTTAACTTCGAAACATCTTTTTTGGCTGAAAGCCATCATACATCTGGTCGCCTTATGGCCTATCGGTTATCTGGTTCTCTCTGTAATATCTGGTGATGCGGGGGGGATCCTGTGCAGTACATTATTCATTATACCGGAGTCGGAGCCCTCAATACCTTAGTGATATTACTGATGATATCCCCTTTAGCACGTCGCTTAAAACAAGGGATATTGATACAGACTCGCCGTCTAATCGGCCTCTATGTGTTTGCCTATGCTAGCTTACATATTATGGCCTTTATCAGTTTAGATCTCTTGTTTGAATGGTCACTCCTGTTTCAGGAGATCCTTAAGCGTCCCTACATATTAGTCGGGGCTGTGGCTTATCTGGTTCTAATCGCCTTGTCCGTTACCTCATTAAAAGTCATTAGAAAGAAAATGGGCAGACGTTGGCAGCAATTACATAACTGGGTTTATCTGGTCGCCATCTTAGTGCCTATTCACTTCTATTGGTCGGTGAAGTCTGAAGTCATCGAGCCCAGTATCTATATTTTAATCGTCATTGGTTTATTGACCCTAAGACTTACGATAGGTAAAAAGTTATCGCAAACATTCACTCGCTTAAGACTAAAGTTGAGCAGCCAGTAAAATGAATATGATGTAGCTTCATTGAAACAGTACTTAGAAAGCATGACGATGCATTTTTAAAGCTGGGTCGGCTAGGGTAAGAGGTGCAAATCATTACCTTGTAATAAATCCAAGCGATCTTTGACAAACAGTGAAATATCTCCAAAAGTTATGATAGGTAAATCAGCTTGCCACAAATTGCTTAAGGATTGTCAATGGACACGATTATTAGCCTGTTTAGAAAGATAAAAATCTCGAGTCGCCTGTTTATCATGTTGGGTTTATCCATACTCGCTACCATATTAATGTTCCTGTTTGCGCTTATGAGTATCGATAATATGTTGGTTGGTGAGAAAGAGGCCAAGATATCTTCTTTGGCCGATGTGGGTGAGAAAGTCATTAGCGACTATTATCAGAGATCCAAACAGGGGCTGATAACTGAAGATGAGGCCAAGTCTGGTGCCATTATGGCGCTGGACACATTACGGTATGCAGGGAAAGAATACTTTTTCACCATAACTACCCAAGGTGTGATGGTTCAACATGCTTTCGCTAAGAAACTCGTCGGGACTAATGTGCTCGGAATGAAGGACCCTAACGGCGTTCGATTATTCGAGGAGATGGTCAAGGGGACCGAGCGACAAGACTCAGCGAAAGTCGAGTATATGTGGAATCGACCAAATGCAACGGCTCCGAGTCCAAAAATGAGCGTGGTGAAGCGATTTAGACCTTGGGGATGGATTGTCGGTACGGGTATGTATGTCGATGATATCGATGCGCAAAAATTAGATTTTACCTGGATGTATCTCTTGGTGGTGGCGCTCGTTTGGTTTCCGGTGATCGCTATTCTATTTGCCATCATTCATAGTATATCCAGGCCGATGAGAGAGACTATTCAAGCGCTAGAGAATATAGCAAAGGGAGAAGGGGATCTGACTTTGAGGCTCAAAGAATCTGGAAATGATGAGCTCAATGAGGTTGCAGGTAACTTTAATGTCTTTGTGGTTAAAATCCAGACACTAGTACAATCAGTCATGGATTCAGTGACACACAGCCGCGAGCTAGCGGTCGGTTTAGCCAGCATCTCAACAGAAGCGAGTAAAGTCACCTGCAACATGCAAACCGAAACTGAAAGTGTAGCCACTGCAATTAATGAGATGTCTATGGCGGCTTCAGAAGTTGCCTCTAACGCACAACTCGCGGCAGATAGTGCTGGGAGTGCCGATGAAGAAGCTGATAAAACGACTAGGGTCGTCGATAATGCCGTTATTAAAATAAAGGAGCTCTCCGAAGAACTGGAAAATACCTCGGAAGTGGCTCAAGGGCTGCAGGTTAGTTCAGGAAAAATTGGGCAAATTTTAGATGTTATCGTAGGTATTGCCGAGCAGACAAACTTATTGGCTCTCAATGCAGCTATCGAAGCTGCGCGGGCTGGGGAAGCGGGTAGGGGTTTGCCGTGGTTGCGGATGAAGTGAGAACTTTGGCAAGTCGTACTCAAGAGTCTACCCAAGAAATTAACGGCATCATAGATGCGATTAGGGGATCGATAGAGAGTGTCAATGATTCGGTTGGGCGAGCTAAAACCCGTTCTAGTCAAACTGTAGAAGAAACCTCACAAATTGTTACTGCATTAGTGACCATTAAATCCTCAATCAGAGAGATTTCCGATATGAATATTCAAATTGCGGCTGCAACGGAAGAGCAGAGTTCGGTCATTGCAGAATTAAATATGAATGTGACTCGAATCAATGATATTTCAGTAGATAATCAACAGAAGAGCGTACAAATTGGTGAGACGAGTGAACAGATCCAGCAAGGCTCGACAGAATTAGATGGGCTTGTCTCCAGCTTTAAAGTGTAATGGCAACATCATACTAAGACTAAAATAAGTCCTAGTTGAAAATAGAACTAAAAACCAGGCAAATTAATTTGTCTGGTTTTTTAAATTAATCATGACTTGTACAACGTCATCATATGAGATGTTGAATTGTCTGGAGAGATTGATGACTTTAGTTTTATAAGTTTGAATGTTTTCTTGTTGGGTTATTTGGTGCTTCTTCTTTGCAACCAAGTCTTCTACCGTATCTTGTAATATGAGTAAACGACGTAAACTATAATCAAGCGAATCGATATATTTAGTCATTTGCTGTTTATTTCTTGCTTGAGATAAATCACTCGAGTGTTTTTTATCGAAGCCGTATTCATCTAAAGCCGCAAGCGCATTCTGTAAATCATTGTTATCAAGCATTAAAATTCACTTTTTCCGAGTAGGTAAGAAGGACAGTATTAGTACGTTCCCATAATGAGCCAATTATAGACTTTTTGTTCCGGCTCTCAAAGGCATTTGATCATATAAAAGCCAAAGTAGGTAAATGTTTCAGGATATTCTTGTTGTGGTAATAGTGAACGAGTAATCTTTAATTTTATTTAATGGAGAATAAGATGAAGGACCTGCTACCTGATTTATTCGATTATTTTAATAATGAACTGGTATTGTTAACGACTCAATACAAGCAATACGGAAAGCGTACAATATTTTGGGGTGAGCTTGTTACCATTAAGTGTTTTGAAGATAACTCAAAAGTAAAAGAGATCCTTAAAACAGAAGGTAAGGGTAAGGTACTCTTCGTCGATGGTGGTGCCTCGATTAACAGGGCCCTACTTGGTGACTTAATCGCCTTGAGTGCAGTTGAAAATGGTTGGGAAGGTATCGTTATCAATGGCTGTGTCAGAGATGTCGGTGCGTTGAAACTGATGGATATAGGCATCAAAGCCATTGGTTCTAACCCGATAAAAACACAAAAGAAAGGTGTAGGGGAAGTCAATTGTATGATTTCAATGGATAACATTATAATCACACCGGGTATGATGTTATATTCTGATGAAAATGGCATCGGGATCGCCAATACCGAACTCGACCTCTCTCGCTTGCTCTAATTTTGCTCAGCTATTTGGATGGAACCTGTTATGAAAATTGTTAAATGGTTTTTTATTGTCTTATTTCTCATGTTCGCGAGTCTCGCGGCCTATCTGACCTTGGTTTTTGATCCAAATGATTTTAAACCTGAAATCGTCAATGCGGTAAAGAAGCAAACAGGACGGGAGCTCATCATAGGAAAAGATCTCACATGGACATTTTTTCCAAGCATAGGTATCGAGCTTGGAGATATTACATTATCTAATCCTAAGGGATTCGATAATGACTCTATGTTAAAGGTGAACAAGATCGTTGCACAAGTAGAGCTTTTGCCTCTGTTTAGTAAACAAGTAGAGATTGCTAAATTAAATCTCGATGGCTTGGTCGTCAATCTGGAAACCCGCAAAGATGGCCGTACCAGCTTCGACGGTTTACAGAGTTCTGCCGCGGAAGATAAACCAGCTCAACTTAATGATACTACTGCTTCATCGGGCAACTTATCGAGTCTGGATATTGGTGGTGTCTCGATCACCAATACACAAATTCGAGTCTCAGATAAACAAGCCGGGACCGAACAAGTATTTAGTCTGGATAATTTAACCCTTGGGAAATTCTCTCTGGGGGAGTTTGCTACTCTCGAGTATCGCTTCAGTGCTGAAATGCCTGATATGACACTAATGAGTCAGGGCAAGGGCTCAATTAGAGTCGCCCAAGACATGACTAAGGTTCAGGTTAAAGATTTTAAGATAACTAACGAGGTAGCCGGTGAGGGAATCCCCAATAAGCAGTTAGATATCTCATTGTTAACCCAGCTGGAAATCTTGCTAGAGACCAAGCAAATTCATCTTATCTTGGATGAATTAAATGCAGGTGACATCCAGGCCAAAGGTAAATTGGATATCGCTTATGGTCATAAAGTGCCTCAAATCATTGCTAAGCTGGATTTGGGCGACATAGATCTTGATAAGCTCCTGCCACAAACAGATAAAGCTGACAAGACCAAGGAGAAGAGTCAAGCTGAGGCGACTCAAGTTGAGCCAGATTTAAGTGCCATGAAGTCTCTTGATCTCACCTTGGCGCTAACGGCGAAATCCATCAAGGCGTCGAATATGATGACCAGTAATTGGATTATGGCTATGACGTTGAAGAATGGCATTCTCAATCTGAAGCAGCTCAATGCTGATCTCTATGGCGGAAAACTCGCCGTGACTGCTAGTCTCGATGGTCGCCAAGCCGTACCTAGTTACAGTTTTGAAAAATCGGTTACAGGGGTTCAAGTGAGAGAACTCTTGAAAGATGCGGTTGATGTCGATCTGTTGGCGGGAACGGCAAACTTCAGTGTTAAAGGCAAGGGCAGGAGTCTGCTTGCCGATAATATCAAGAAGAACATTGCCGCAAAAGGTAAGTTTGAGATTGCGGACGGTGCCCTATACGGAGTGAATATTCCGCAAATGATCAGAGAGGCCCAGGCAAAGCTCAGTGGTGGTGGATCATCTACAAGTTCATCTGAAAAGAAAACCGACTTCACCTCATTGACCGGGTCTTTTTCGGTCGTCAAGGGCGTCGTATCAAATCCGGATCTGCTGATGTCCTCTCCGTTAATCAGACTTTCGGGGGCTGGAACGGCCAACATTATCTCCGAGGCACTGGATTATCAATTAACCACTGCAGTGGTGGGTTCCCTCGAAGGGCAAGGTGGAGGAGATACAGACCTACTCTATGGCATTGAAATTCCATTCTTAATCACAGGCACTATGTCGGATCCCCAATTTGCTTTAGACACCGCAGGACTGTTTGACGCTAAATTGAAACAAGAGGTAGAGAAGGTGCAAGATAAGCTCAAAGATAGTCTGTTAAAGAAATTAGGTGGCTTTTAATGAATAAATTATTCTGTGTTTATCTTGGGATTATCGCCTTATCTGCTTGCTCTCAAGAAGTATCGCAAGCGGTTGCACCGACTCAAGTTAAACAGCAATCAGTTGTCCAGGTGGAGCCTGCTAGAATCGATGAATCTTCATTAACGTCTTCAGAGTCCTATAAACTGGCTAAAGGGGCTGAAAAAAAGGAGAGCAAGATGGAGAAAGGATTGTTATCCGGACAGTTACAAGTCTCATTGAAAACGGGTTTTACTGTGTCACTCATTATCACCAACAATCAGAGTTTCGCTGTGCCAATTCAGTATCGATCGGGCATGACGGCAGATCTTCACTTATTGGACCCTCAAGGAAATAAAATCTGGGCGTGGTCCGATACCATGATGTTTACTCAGGCGATACGTGATGTGGTGATACCCGCCGGTAAAGTGATTCCGGTGAGATTTTCTCTGCCTAAAGAAGCGTTAGCTCAAGTTAAGGGGAAAGGCTATAGCTTAGTGGCGATTTACGCTGGACATGCAACAGAATCGACGAAAGTGGCGATGGGGAATGTGCGTTTGTCTCTAGATGAATACGTAAACTAGCTGGGGAATATAGTATTGGAAAAGATGCCAAGTTTTTATTACAGACTTGGCATCTTTGTCTATTGCCTCTAAGCATTGCCTCTATCAATTAGGCTCTGACATTTGTCATGTTTACATATAGCCTTAATTTTTGGCCAGGCTGAATGTATTTAGATTTTTCTAATGTATTCCAACGAACCAGGTCGTTGACGCTGACTTTAAATTTTGAAGCGATACGTGCCAGTGAGTCTCCGCTGCGTACCGTATAATTCACCTTGCGAGTGACGGAAGAGGCATTTTTACTGCCTGTCCATATCGCTAACTTTTGTCCAATTTTCAATGTGTCTTTTGGCGCCATATTGTTCCACTTGGCCAGCTGCGCCGTCTTAACCTTATGAGCCTTTGCTATTTTCCAAAATGAATCACCAGACTTAACGATATAGTCGATTTTTTCGCTACCACGGCTAATATTTTGTTTTGACTTCACTCTTTGAGCTAGGCTAAGGGCGTATTGTTCAGGATCGTTTGCCGCAACAGGGATGAGTAGATGACGCCCTGCTATGATGGTATTGCCTTTAATGTCATTGACAGCACGAAGCGCCGAAGGTGTCGTGCGATAACGCTGGGCTATTAGGCCTAAACTATCACCTGATTTGATCTGGTAGCGTTCCCAGTTCAACCTGTCATCCGCTTGTGTATCTGCCATGGCTAATTTGAAATTTGCCACCTTGTCTACAGGCAACACTAAGTTGTGAGGGCCATTGGGTGCCGTTGCCCAACGGTTATATCCAGGGTTGAGCTTATGTAATTCGGATGTGGTCATATCGGCAAATCCGGCAGCGAGTGCGAGATCTATCTGACTACCCACATCGATCACTTGGATATTGGCTTGATTGTCTATCGGGTAGAGCTCTATGCCGTATTTATCGGCGTTCTTGATGACATCAGCCAGCGCGAGAAGTTGAGGGACATAGCGTTGTGTTTCTGTCGGCAGACGTAATGACCAAAAGTCGGTAGGTTTTCCTTTGCGCTTATTCTTCTTAACGGCGTTTATCACTCGTCCTTCACCTGTGTTGTATGCCGCGATAGCATAAAGCCAGTTACCATCCGTCTTTTTATACAGGTACTCGAGCATGTCTAAGGCGGCAATGGTTGCTGCGGGTACATCTCTGCGACCGTCATACCACCAATTCATTTGCAGACCGAAATGTTTCGCCATGGGGGAAGTAAACTGCCATAAGCCTGATGCGGCGCCATGTGAATAGGCGAAAGGATCGAATGCACTCTCCACTATGGGAAGAAGGGCCAGTTCGATAGGCAGATCACGCTTCTCAATCTCTTCGACGATCAAATAGAGGAAAGGGGTGGCACGTTCCGATACTGTCGCGAGATGTTGCGGGTGCTTGATGTACCAGTCACGATATTGCTTGACTAACTTTTGGTCTGGCACATCGAATGATAAACCCAGACGGATCCTTTGCCAGACATCGGTGACTTCTGCAACTTCAACTTTTGGTTCAATGACTTCTTTAGGCGAGATCATAGGTAGAATGGGTATAGCTTGAGTACTGTGTTCTTCAGAGGCTGACTGGTCGAATGACTGACAGCCTGAAAGCAGCACAATACTCCCTGCTAGGACAATGTTTTGTATGCGCATCGAAAAATAATTCCTTAATTCTCTGTCCCTCTATTTTGAAATACTCGAAAAGGGGACTTATTTAGCGCTGCATTGTAATCTGTTTTTTAGAAATTGTCTTTCCATTGCCTTAGAAGGGCAAAGGTGTCCACAGGATCCGACGCTTTTTGCATGAAATGTTGATTAACTGAGGCCTTAATCGTATCGGCATTGCAACGCAGAAAGGGGTTGATGTTACGTTCTGTGGCTATGCTGGTTGGAATTGTTGCTATTCGCCTACTTCGTTTGTTTAGACAAAGCTCATGGTATTGGATGAGTTCGGGGTTAGTCGGTTCAACCGAGAGAGCAAAATCCAGGTTGGCTAGCGTATATTCATGGGCGCAATAGACTCGGGTCTCTGTTGGAAGCCGGGATAAAGTCATTAAAGAGTCGTGCATCTGTAGAGGAGTACCTTCGAAGAGTCTGCCACACCCGCCGCTGAACAGGGTATCACCACAAAAAAGCTCACCCGCCATTAAATAACCTATATGGCCTAATGTATGTCCCGGCAAAGGAATGACATCCACCTTTTGGTTGAAGTTTTTAAGAGTGATTTGGCATTGAATCGAACTCATGGTCGAGATGGGATTGAGTAAATTATCTATGTTCTCATTATCGGGCCCATATACTTCAATCTGCTGCCCTGCATGTGCTAACAGTTTAGCTATGCCGCCAGTGTGATCATGGTGGTGATGTGTTATTAAGATACCCGCGAGTTGTAATTGCTCTGTGTCCAGATAATCTATGACGACTTGGGCATCGCCCGGGTCGACTACGTACACTGACTGATTGCCATCTTGTGCAATAATCCAGATATAATTATCATTGAATGCGGCTAATGGGGTGATTTTTAATTTTGAAGATTCAATTGCTTGCATATGTGTCTCATCTTATCTGGTGGTAATTTTCACATTGAGGACAGCGCTTCAGGTAACCAAGTAAATTAATTGCGAAGTTTGCAGATTCACGTTTTAATGGTATTAATCACCCTATAATTATACCACTGCTGATTAGCTAGGTATATTAGTCAGAATCGCTGCATCAACCAAGGGAGTACTGCTTGTTTAATGACATAAAGGTATTGGTACCTCGAACGTGGTCGCAATTGCCTAATGGAGAAAAGATCAAGGCAAGTGTAGAGCAAGAGCTTGAATCATGGTGGCCAAGAGTGTTTGGCTATCATATGTTAAGTCTTGGTCCCTTGAGCGCTGAACTAAAAATGCCTGGCCTGCCTATTGGTCGCCAGTTTTCTCTGTTCGATGGTGATGGCGCATCTTTGCGCGCAGAGTTTAGTGCACTGCCCATACAGAACGGGGTCATCGATGCTGTCGTCATGAACATGTTGCTCGAATTTGAGCATGATCCTTACAAGCTACTGCGTGAAACCGACAGAGTGCTAATATCCGGTGGATACTTGTTTATTGTGGGGTTTAATCCCCTGAGTCCGGCTTTTATTGGTAAAGTCCTGCCCAAGTACCAAGACAAACTTCCCTGGTGTGGTCGGTTCTTTACACCATCAAGGGTCAAAGATTGGCTTGGATTATTGGGTTACCAAGTGGTGGCTGATGAACGCATCATTCACCATCATCTGCTGAGTGAAATACGCCAGAAAAGTATCTGGCAAAATGCACTCAAGGCCTGGTTGCCCGGAACGGGTAGCGTCTATCTGATCGTCGCTCGTAAGCTAGAGACGCCATTGACACCAATACATGAAAGGAAAAAAGTCCGTCAACCTAATTGGTCTGCGGCACCCACGGCGGGGAGAACCTCGTTAGAAACCACCAGTAAACAAAAAATAATAGAATTTAAATGCGAATAACACTAAAGCAATTATCAATTTTTGAAGCCGTCGCTCGCAGTGGTCAAGTTGCCAGAGCCGCCGATATGATGAATTTATCGGCCCCTGCGACCTCTATGGCCTTGTCTGAATTAGAGAAGCAACTCGATGCAAGATTATTTGAGCGAGTTGGTAACCGATTAAGATTGAATTCTCAGGGGAGCCTCTTGCTGCCATTGGCTACCGAGGCGTTACAGAAACTAGAGCAGATAGAACATCTGTTCTCCTCTCCGGAGGCCGAACTCAGTGGCACGTTAAATGTCAGTGCTAGCTCCACAATCGGTAATTATTTGATGGCTAAAAGTGCGGTGGCCTTCTGTCAGCAACATACCAGCGCCTACGTCGATCTCGATATTGATAATACTCAAGCCGTCATAAAGTCTGTGTTGGAGTTCAGAACTGAAGTTGGGTTTATCGAGGGGCAGTGTCTTGATAGTCGCATTAAAGTTGAAGCCTGGCATAAGGATAATTTGCTGATATTTTGTCATACGGCTCATCCTCTTGCGGGGAAACGGGTTAAACCAGTGGAATTACGTGGGCAACCTTGGGTGATGAGGGAAGAGGGCTCGGGTACCCGAGATTATTTTATCAGTGCGGCAAATGCACTGGATATGCAGCCCATAGAAAGATTCAGCTTCAGTACGCCCGATGCGATAAAGCAAGCGGTCAAGCAAGGAGCTGGCTTGGCCGTGCTGTCTGAATTGACCCTTGAAAAAGAACTGAGCCGCAAGGAGCTGGCTGTTATCGAGGTTGAAGGACTCGCGTTGACGAGACAGTTTTATCGCATCCATCATAAGAGCCGAAACTTTACACCGCTATGTGATGCGTTTATCGGTTTCTGCACAAAATTTAATAAACTGTCGATTTAGCTACACAGGCTTGCTTAAGCCGGATAACCTATATCTTCCTGGGTCGGCTTGGCTTCGGCAGCCACTCTGGCTAAGGTGTCACAACGTTCATTTTCTACATGACCTGCATGACCCTTAACCCAGCGCCAGTCTATCTCATGGGAGGCTGTGGCTGCATCTAAGCGCTTCCAGAGATCGACATTCTTTACTGGTTGTTTCGCGGCAGTTAGCCAGCCCTTTTTCTTCCAACCGTGGATCCATTGAGTGATGCCTTGTCGCATGTATTGACTGTCACTGGTGAGCACTATTTTACAGGGCACTTTTAAGGCTTCCAATGCGATGATAGGCGCCAGTAACTCCATTCTGTTGTTGGTGGTTAACAGGAATCCGTCGGAGAGTTCTTTGACTTGTGATTTATACTTCATCACCACCCCATAACCCCCGGGGCCAGGATTTCCTAAACAGGAACCATCGGTAAATATAGAGAGCGGTTTTAACATCAAGTTGTTACCATAGACAGATTAGCGGGCGAGTATACCCAAAAACTTAAGAAGTGTTAGTAAATTTATGAACATAGTGTCTAGTGCAAAACGTCAGGTCATTCTCGATACTGAAACCACAGGTATGAACCAGAGCGCTGGTGCTATCTTTCTAGGTCATAGAATCATAGAAATTGGTTGCGTCGAGGTGATTAATCGTCGTTTGACCGGTCGTCATTATCATGAATACATTAATCCACAACAGCTCATCGATGAAGAAGCCATTCAAGTCCATGGTATATCCAACGAATATGTCGCTAATAAGCCAAAATTTGCCGAGATAGCACAGAGTTTTATCGAGTTTATTGATGGCGCCGAAGTTGTGGCTCATAACGCGTCGTTCGATATAAGCTTCATGGATCATGAGTTTGGCTTATTGCAGCCTAAAGGGCCTAAGACTGCCGATATCTGTGCCATTTTGGATACCTTAGCGATTGCAAAATATTTGCATCCGGGTCAGAAAAATAATCTTGATGCCTTGTGTAAGCGTTATGGCATAGATAACTCACGTCGTGAACTACACGGCGCATTATTAGATGCGGAGATCTTAGCTGATGTCTATCTGCTGATGACAGGTGGGCAGACTAAGTTTAATCTTTCAGGCGATACCGGAGGCGAAGGTGCCGGTGGGATCATACGATTAAGTCAAGAACGCACAAAACTTAAAGTGATCGCGGCATCGGCCGATGAACTAGCTAAGCACGAAGCGCGACTCGATATCGTGGCTAAGGGCGGACTCTGTGCATGGCGTGATTAGGTCACTGACATAGTGTGATAGCAAACAGAGAATGAGGGCGTTTTCTTGTCGGCCGCCCTATCAATAGCATCAGAACAAAGCTTCCGACATTGTATATTCCAATTTATAACTTCTTCGACGAGGACAGACGTCATCTTTATGAGTGTTAAACATTTTGTTTCGAGAAAAAAAGCATTAGTGGCGTTAATCATGATGCTAGGCACAGTGTTTTCTACATCTGTGTTGGCCAATGTCGTGCCTTCGAGTGAAGCCAGTGTATTGAAGAATCGCTTCAGAATTGATCATATGGTCGATAGTCTCACCCTGTTTATTCAACGCCAATATGGCAGTTCGCCAGTCGTCATCGTCTTGCCCGATGGCAGCAAGTGGTATGCGAGTCGACACCCCAAAGAGGTGCAATGGGTCGATGGTTTGAGCGGTGATATCGTGACCATACATAAACCTATGCCTGGCCCTTGGCAGCTTATAGGCAGAGTCGTCGAAGGTTCTAAAATTCAAAAGATCTCTAAACTGGGCATAAAGGTCGAAAATTTACCCCAACCTTTATTTCAAGGTGAGCGCGTAAAAGTGACGGCTCAGCTATTGGGAGATGAACAGCGTCTAAGGATGCCGGGGCTGGATTACTTAGTCGAATGGACCGCGCGTTTTATCAGTGATCATCTGCCTGGAGATGAAAATTTTGCTGCGGGTATTCTGGTCGTTGGTTCATATAAAGATTATGGCGAAGACCTAGATGAAAGACCCGATGACGGTGTTTTTACCGGGAAAATCAATTTAAATCAACCATGGGGTCACTATACGTTTCAAGTCAAGGTTCGTAACAAGGTATTTTCTCGTGAAAGCCTGTTTAAGTTCATGCTATCACCTATCCCGATTGAGATCGAAATCCTTGAACCTGAAGATCCTTTAGAAGGGCGCTGGAAGCTATTTGTCAAAGTCGATGAAGCTGTGGTGCAGTTATCCGAGACACATTTAGATTTAGAATTAGTCGGTCCAGCGGGACTTCAACTGCCTATTACATTAAGCGGATTAGAATCATCACAGAGTGAGATTATTCTTCCGGAAGTATCAGACTTTGGTAGCTATAGAATTAAAGGGATGGCTGCAACGACAACCTTGGGCGGTCGAGAGATCGTATTAGCCTTACCTGAACGCTTCTTTAATTTAATCGAGCCTCCTAAGCCGCCACCGACAGCGGAAGAGTTAGCGGCCAGAGCGGCAAAGAAAGCGGCCATTGAAGAAACGAAGGCCAAAGATGATGCTATTTTTTGGATAATCACGGTTAATGTAACCCTCTTGGTCTTAGGAACACTGGGATTACTCATCTGGCGTAAGAGACGTAACTTGAAAGAGGCGTTAGCCGCAACTCAAAAAAGATTAGATGAAGAGAAAGAGAAAGACTTAGGCCCGAGCTTAGATGAAATAGATCTGACCATGCCTGAAGATCCTCCTGTAGAGGGGAAAGGTTAATTGGTCGTTTTTCTACCCAGAAAAGCAGTAATTTACGCCTAACTGCTGCTTTTTTAGCTGATTGGTTTATCTGTTTAAAATAACTATTGACGCGGCATGCTCGCCTACGTATTATTCACCGCAACTTGATGTGGAGCGGTAGTTCAGTTGGTTAGAATACCGGCCTGTCACGCCGGGGGTCGCGGGTTCGAGTCCCGTCCGCTCCGCCAATCAAGTTATAAATTTAGTTTAGTTGTTAGTGACATAGCAGTTAAAAGCCGAAAGGCAATAAGTTTAGGAGCGGTAGTTCAGTTGGTTAGGACTATTTGTAAACATGGGCGGCCTGTCACGCCCTTGGTCGCGGGTTCGAGTCCCGTTAGCTCAGCATAGTCGGACAGAAAAGTTTAGGAGCGGTAGTTCAGTTGGTTAGAATACCGGCCTGTCACGCCGGGGGTCGCGGGTTCGAGTCCCGTCCGCTCCGCCAAACAACGAAGCCCTTGTCGAAAGACGAGGGCTTTTTTGTGCCTGATACTAAAATGACTATGACCATGACCATGACCATAAGCAGAGCAGAGTGCTAGTGCAGTTGTGCCAACAATGTTCCAAACATTGTTTTTTGGCATACACTCCTGAATACATGGATGTTCGAATGCCGTAGTAATAGGATATTTAGGAGCGGCCCATGGAGATATTAGCCTCTTATGAATAGAAAGCGGCCTGTCACGCCGAGGGGCGCGGGTTCGTCTCCTGATTAGAGCGAGTCCGCTCCGCCAAACAACGAAGCCCTTGTCGAAAGACGAGGGCTTTTTTGTGCCTGAAGCTTTCTTGATAATTCATTAATATGGAGTAGATTGGTTTTTTTAACTGCTTATTTAGATACAGCTTCCGGTTCGGTTTGCAGTCATACCGATTGATATTAATTACTTTGAGAAGCAAAGCTTGGCCTATATTAGGGCTGCATAGGGATACTTGTTATCTATACTGATAACACTATTTAAGGATAAATTCTTATGGTTGAGCAGATCACTGCCATGCTAGGTTTGTTAGGTGTGCTTTCACTCTTGTGTCAGTGGATTGGATGGAAGTTACGCCTGCCGGCAATTTTGCCTCTCTTACTCTGTGGTCTCTTGCTGGGACCCGGTCTCAATATTCTCAATCCTGACGCCATTTTTGGCGACCTGCTATTTCCTATCATTTCATTAGGTGTTGCGGTCATATTGTTTGAAGGCGCGTTAACGCTTAACTTCAAAGAGATCCAAGATCATGGTCGTATGGTGACTCATCTTGTGACGATTGGCACCCTGATCACCTGGGCTTGTATCGCTTCGGCAACACATTTCTTGATGGGTTTTCAATGGGAGATGGCCTTGCTGTTCGGCGCTTTGGTTGTTGTGACCGGGCCAACTGTGATTGTGCCTATGCTCAGAAGTATCAAGCCAAAATCTGAACTGGCTCGTATTTTGCGCTGGGAGGGCATAGTTATCGATCCTATCGGGGCACTCCTTGCCGTTTTGGTGTTTGAATACATAGCCGTCGCGGCAGATCCTACCGTTCATGTCTTACATGCCCTAGGTTACATGTTAGGCATAGGAATCGGTTTAGGAGCGCTCACAGGTTACCTGGTGGGTATCATTATCAAGAAGCATCTCTTACCTCATTATCTGAAGAATGCCGGAGTGCTAACCATCATGCTGGGGGTATTTGTCGGCTCGAACCTGATACAGGATGAGTCGGGATTATTAACCGTGACTGTGATGGGGATAGTGCTTGCCAATATGCGTGGTATAGATATCTCAGATATCATTGAATTTAAGGAAACATTAACTGTACTGCTTATTTCGGCCTTGTTTATCTTGTTGGCGGCCCGACTCGACTCTGATGCACTGCTTAACTTAGGTTGGCAAGGGCTGGCATTATTAGCAGTAGTGATGTTTATCGCCAGACCGCTCAGTGTATGGGCTTGCGGGATCGGGACATCGCTGAGGCGTAATGACAAGTGGTTTCTAAGTTGGATGGCCCCCAGAGGTATAGTGGCAGCTGCGGTATCGTCTCTCTTTGCCATTAAGCTTGAAAGCCTAGGTGTCCCGGGGGCAAACCTTATTGTACCTTTAGTCTTCTTGATCATCATAGGCACTGTTGTCATGCAAAGCTTAACGGCTGGTGTCTGGGCTAAGTATTTAGGGGTGAGTGCGGGTTCATCACAAGGGCTGCTTATTTTTGGCGCTTCGGCGTTTTCCAGAGAACTGGCAAAGGTACTTAAGTCTAAAAATATCACAGTGACTCTGGCTGATAATAACTGGGATAATATTCGGCTGGCCAGGATGGATAATATTTCCGTGTATTTCGGTAATCCAACATCCGAGCATGCCAGTAATTTTCTCGACATGACAGGAATAGGGCGCTTACTGGTCATCTCTCCCTATCGTCAGCTCAATCCATTGGTGAGTTTTCACTATCAAGATGTGTTGGGGACCAATAAGGTCTATGGATTGAGTAACATCGAAGGGACGAGTGCCAGACATCAGCTGTCAGAGTCTTATCTCGCGCGTTTATGTCTGTTTGGTGAGTCGGTATCCTATGCCAAACTCGCCAGTTTAATGTCTCAAGGCGCTGTGATTAAAAGTACCAATATCACCGACAGCTTCAGCTTCGAGGATTTCCTTGCCCGCTACGGAGACTGTGCCATGCCCTTGGTGTACATCCAGGCGGGTAAGGTGAACATCTGCACCGGCTCGGCCAATAAATTGGTTAGTGGCATAGAGTTGATTAGCTTGTTACCCATAGAGGCGCAGCATCTGGCTAAGGAGCATGCTCTCTTGCTAGAATCTAAGGCGGTAGAAAAACTTGCTCAGGATGAACTTGAAAATGAGATTAAGCTCAAAGCCGGTGTGGAAAAAATTAACACCGGCGAGTCGATAGAAGCTGCTCACAAGAGATAACTCGATATCTGAAGAATTTGCTAACAGCGACTCGTCAACTGTATTTCATCTTTGTTGGTAAATCGAAGACATAAAGAAGGAGGCGTGAGCCTCCTTCTGGTCTATTGATTAAATTTAAATGTCGTGACGCTAAGCAGCCTGCTCATGGCTTTGTTTACCTATGGCCATGGCTTTGAGCTCATCCGGGTCGAAGTCATCCACATTGATGGATTTCATACGACCGATCTCGGCGCGTTCAAGCAGGGCAACTTCCTCATCTGTGAGTACACCTAAAGCTTTCCCCTGTGCGGCAATCTTATCGAGCCACATAAATGGAATACGCTTACCCGCAGCCTCAGAGACCTTGGCATGCAGTGGTTCACAGGCGAGAATATCTTTGAAGGTCTGCTCCTGTACTCCGACCGGATTATTCTCACATGGGGTCCAGAATTGGCCTTTACCTAAGCGTTCACGACTGGCACAAGGAGTTTGCATTATGGTCGCCACTTTATGATCTAACACATCGCTAGGCCTTTTTAGTGGGCGGCCGAATGGGAAGATAATGCCTCGAAGGACAAAGCCCAATCCCATAGGGAAGTTATTGAGCAGATCGTCGAGTGAGTCCTGTAACTTGTATAGTGAATCTTCGACGGCCCACTGAACTAGCGGTAAGTCTTCAGTTTGACGTCCCTCATCTTGATAACGCTTAAGGGTTGCAGAGGTGAGATAGAGCTGACTGAGTAGGTCGCCTAATCTTGCCGATATGCGTTCCTTACGTTTCAGTCCACCGCCTAATGTCGCCATTGCCAGATCCGAGAGCAGGGCTAAGTTAGCGCTGAAGCGATTCATCTGTTGATAATAACGCTTGGTTTTATCTGAATAGGGCGCATTTGAGAATCTTGAAGATGTCACTCCAAGCCAGAAACTGCGGACCAGATTGCTGATGGTAAAGCCGATATGGCCAAATAGCGCAGAATCGAAGGTATTGAGGCCGCGGTTAGCATCGGTATCGAACGCTGACTCCATCTCGGTGATCACAAAAGGGTGACAACGAATAGCACCTTGACCATAGATGATCATAGAGCGAGTCAGAATATTTGCGCCTTCAACCGTAATGGCGATAGGGGCTGCCTGATAGCCTCGACCTAAGTAGTTATTCGGGCCTAAACAAACCCCTTTACCGCCGTGGATGTCCATGGCGTCAATCACACACTTCTGCATTCTGTCGGTCAGGTGGAACTTCACGATGGCAGAAATAACCGAAGGCTTTTCACCTAAGTCTATGCCCGTTGTGGTTAGACTGGTCACGGCATCCATCAGATAAGCGTTACCGCCGATACGTGCCATGGGCTCTTCGATACCTTCAAGCTTGCCGATAGGCAGTTTAAACTGACGACGGATACGCGCATAAGCGCCAGTTGCCACCGCCGCTGTCTTGATGCCACCCGCTGAGTTAGACGGTAAGGTAATGCCACGTCCCACTGACAGACATTCGACCAACATGCGCCAGCCTTGTCCGGCCATTTCCGGGCCACCTATGATGAAGCTCAGAGGCACAAAGACTTCATTGCCTTTGGTTGGGCCGTTTTGGAACATACAGTTGAGCGGGAAGTGGCGACGCCCGGTTTCAACGCCTTCCATATCGGTAGGTATCAGGGCACAAGTGATTCCTAGCTCTGCCTTGTCACCCAGTAGTTGATCCGGGTCGCGCAATTTAAACGCCAGACCTAACACGGTAGCGACCGGGGCTAAGGTAATGTAGCGCTTATTCCAGGTTAACTTCATCCCCAGAATTTCTTCGCCTTCCCATTGGCCTTTACACACAATGCCAAAGTCAGGGATGGCGCCTGCATCACTACCAGCTTCGGGGCTGGTAAGGGCAAAACAGGGAACTTCCAGACCTTGAGCGAGCCTGGGTAAGTAATGTTCTTGCTGTTCGGGAGTGCCATAGTGTTGTAACAGCTCGCCCGGGCCTAAAGAGTTAGGCACGCCGACGGTGGAAGCCAGTTCACTGCTGAGACCGGCAAGCTTTTGTAGGACGCGAGATTGCGCATAGGCTGAATACTCGAGACCGCCGTATTTTTTCTTGATGATCATGGCAAAGAAGCCATTATCTTTCAGGTATTGCCAGATCTCAACGGGGAGATCGCCCAGTTGATGTGAGACCTGATGTTGATTGAGCATCTTACAGACCTCTTCAACGGGGCCGTCTAAGAAGGCTTGTTCATCGGCACTCAGTCTGGCTACTGGATAGTTGTGGAGTTTTTTCCAATCTGGGTTTCCGGCAAATAGATCGGCTTCCCACCATGTTGTTCCGGCTTCAATGGCTTCTTTTTCGGTAGAAGACATCTCAGGCATGATGCCACGATAGATCTTTAATAATGGTTTAGTGAGGAAGTTTTTACGAAATGCACTGATGTTCAGTGGCAAGGCGATGGCTAAGAAGATGATCCACGCTAGGGGGCTCACGACTTCAGTTGCTGAACCGACAGCCATAACGACTGCGGCAATGATGCTAGATGTTAGCAACGAAACTCTTAGGTAGGCGAGTGTGCCTAACACAAAAAGAAACGCGAGGATCCATAGTAAGCTTGTCACTGTTATTCTCCTTAAGGTGCGACCTGAATATGAACTGAGGCCAGAACTTTTTCTGATCATTATCACAATTATAGGTTGTGGTCTGACCTGTGTCGCATAAAATTTAAACCTATGTGAAATTTAATACAAGGTTTATTTCAAACAAACGTTTAGATAAATTGTTAAAGTCGAGATTCCACTTTCTGCTTCAACTAGTTAGAATGCGTTAGAATTTAAATATTACAGCTGTAATTAAAGGGTTGAATTAATGTGTGAACTCCTTGCCATGAGCGCTAATGTGCCGACGGATATTGTATTTAGCTTTACCGGCCTGGCTCAGAGAGGTGGTGTCACCGGTCCCCATGTGGATGGCTGGGGGATCACCTTCTATGAAGGAAAAGGTAGCCGTACCTTTAAAGATGCTCGTCCAAGTAGTGAGTCCCACATCGCTGAGCTCATTCAGAGCTATCCTATCAAGAGTGAAGTGGTTGTCAGTCATATTCGTCAGGCTAATCGGGGCTGTGTGTCGCTAGAGAACACCCATCCTTTCACCCGTGAGCTTTGGGGACGTTATTGGACCTATGCCCATAACGGGCAATTGAGTGATTATCAGAACAAATTTACTGTCTCAAGGTTTCAGCCTGTGGGTGATACAGACAGTGAATTGGCATTTTGCTGGCTGTTAGAGAAGGTAGTCGACAAATTTGGTGAGCAAGAGCCTGAAGATATCACACTCGTGTATCAATTTATCGCCAAGCTAGCCGATGAAATTCGTTCCTTGGGTGTATTTAATATGATCTTGACCGATGGCGCGCACCTGATGAGCTATTGTAGCAATAATCTCTGTTATATCACCCGCAAAGCTCCCTTCGGTAAGGCTAAGCTCATCGATACCGATGTGGTCATAGACTTTGATAAAGAGACAACTCCTGAAGACATCGTCACAGTGATCGCCACCAGACCTCTGACTAAGGATGAAGAGTGGCATATTTTAGGGCCTGGGGATTGGAAACTATTCCGTAAAGGTGCACTGATTCTTGATGAGGGAGTTCAAGGCTGATTAATCATCTCTAAGAAGATCTTAATCGAGGGAGCATGGCTGAACATTGTTATGTTCCCTTTTTAATGGGATGAATTTATTCGTGGAAAGGCCAGAATCAATTATCGCCCTTTTGCTGCTTGTCTATGGCTGTACAGTTACATCAGTAGCAAGCTTGTCTATCTTCACAGTTTGCTCAGGAGAAAAATGATAGCTGAGCAGTTTAATATCCAGCTGCTTACTGCCTTTTTCGAAGTGGGTTAGACGCACTGGTAGGTAGCCTAGATCCGGTGCCATCCAGAAAAAGGTTTGACGTTTCTTACTGTCTCTGACAACTTCAATCTTGATGGTTTCGTAGCTGCCACTCTCAATATTCATTCTCTCCTTGCCTATGACACGAAAGTTATACTCATCAACCTCTCCCTCTTTGACCATGGAATAGTGAAGGTTTTCTTTTCCTTGTGCCAAGTCGAGTCGGAATTGCAGCTGGACCATGAGGGGATCGTATAAGATATCGGTATAATCTAGTTTAGCTCTCTCATCTTTATAGCGGCTGTGAACGACTTCTTGTTCTCTGGCAAAGGCGGCTTGTTCTTGAAAGCTAGGGCCTGTGCCTTTCCTGTTATGGGTATATCGCATGGGGGTGAGCTGGTCGCCTTCGCGAATGAAGTCACTGCGTACATTACGTCTGTCTGATAACACGAGTAAGCTGACATCACTGTCGAAGCGGTAGTGATAGAGATTACCTTCGGCTTTAGGGAGCTGATAGCGAGCCTTTCCTAGTTCGATACTGCCATAATTTACCTGATACTCTGCTGTTTGTGGGGTTAGCGGGCTCGGGGCCGCAGCCACGTAGAGGCTGAAGAGGCACAAATGTGTTGCTAGCACTACACGCTGACCAATCGACAATGACGTCTCCTTAAATTTGTGCATGGATAAGTTTTTACCTGCTTGCAAAGTCCAGGACCCTTTGTGGCGAGTTCTTACTTGCTGTTAGTTGCTGTATCTAGCCTTAATATTGGTCCTGAATTACCCGAGAATCGATGGAGAAAACACTAGTTCAGAAAATAGCCCCGACAATAGCTCAGACAATGAATCTGCTTTATGGTTCATTGGCGCTAGTTCCACTTGGCGCTTTACCTCATCACTTTTAGTTAAAACGGCAGTTGTAAAACCAGTGTGGCCATATCCGGTCGCCACTCAAATTTGGCTAAAGATATTCTCCCTCGGTTGACCTCTACGCCATCTAACCTGAGTAACTGCATTTGTATTCGGAATGCTTCAGTATCTGGTTTGAAAGAGATTTTCCCTTGGCTGTTGATGACTCGGTGCCATGGCAGGTTTAATGTTTCAGGTGCCATCTTTAATGCTTTAGACACGTATCTTGCCCTACCGGGTAATCCTGCTAAATCGGCAACCTTACCATACGAGCTTACTCGACCCTTTGGCAGCATGGCGACGATGAACCAGATTTTTTCCATAGGGGATTTAGCTACCGCGGGGGACGTCGAAAAAGCGTCTGGATTAGGAGGTGTGCAGTGTCCCACTAGCCTTATCATATTATCTCATATCATCCACAGACCATTTACAGCATCATATCCTCTTCGACTTTAACTCGCTAGTTTAAAGGGGCATAAACTGAGATCTTAGCGAGCGTCAGTAATATTTAAGCTTGATGTGTCACGATTAATTTAACGAACAGTTATGACTTGTGAAATAAATAGAGTGGTGGCTATTTATGATAAATACTTAGATTTCACTGGGGGTTTAGGTTTTCTACTAGAAGTCTAGGTTTGGCAAAGAGTCAATGATGATAAAGAAGCCCATAATTCATCAATGAATTATGGGCTTTAAAACTGAAGTCATGACAAAATTAATTTGGTACTAATCAGCTACATTACCTCTGCTTCACTCGCCACAGGCTTATTCGCCGGGTGCTTCATGACACCAAACTTGTGGAACAAGATCAGGCCTAGGGCTGTGATTAAACCGAAGGCACCTATGATGTACCACATCAGATCTGGTCTTTGTGCTTGTTTTGCCACCTCAGAATAGAGATAGCCGGACAAGGGACCCGCCAGTAGGAAGCCGATGGCAGATGATACGAAGTAGTAACCCATAAACATGGCTTTTTTGTCGTGTGGGGCAAAGCTGGCGACATATTCCTGACTTTTAGGTGAGGCTACCATCTCCCCAATAGAGAATACCAAGATAGAAGTCAGTACCATCACGCCTCCCATGATGGCGCCGTGAGCCACACCACCTAAAGCGGTGCCAAAGGCAATGATCACAGTTCCGGCGACCAGAACGGGTAAAGCCTGGAATTTCTCTGCAACGCGACTAACTAATAACTGCAAGAATACGATAGAGAGAAAGTTAAGGCCTATCATATATTCAGGGTTAATCTGGCGATATTCTGTAGACCAAGCATTCGCATAGCCTTCAGCTTGAGAAGGATCTGCGGCTATCGCATTTAACCCCAGGCTAAGTTCAGATACGGGCACCATGACTTTATAATGTACCAGGTCAAAGTAAGCGGCCTGAGCCGTGAGTTCCTGATTAACTAAAGCGGCAGACAGTCTGGTGAGCTCAGTTTGTAAGCTTGAAAGATCGACCGGAGCCAGGAAGCTGAGAAGGTTCGGATAAGACGCCATCATGGCGATAAGATCCGATGTATCGACAAAATCACGAATATAGATGGGTAGCGTGATGAATATTTGCTGATAGACCATCCAGAAACCAGACAAAATCAGCAGATAGATCACGAAGGGCTTATTACCGATAGCGATTTTTTGCTTATACCAAGGCGCGGTGAGATCTGACTTTCCCTTCAAGTTCCACAAGTAGTGTCCCGAGAACCAAGCTAGATAGACCAAGAGTGTAGTTTGTCCCGACAGCCACTTAGCGCCATAAGACATGAGGATGATCAGAGTCCCGAAGAAGAGCAGCGCGAAGCGTAAGTTACCCAGTACTTCCTGTATATCGGCGAAGACGGCCTTGAGTGGTTTGCCTTTTTGCGCATTTTGATCTGTGGGTTCCTTGTAGAAGAGTAGGGCGGGTATAAAGTTAACCGCAATCCAGAATGATGACATGATAAACACCCAGTCCCAGCTTATTGCTCGAACATAGCCTGCAATGAAGGGGCCGAGAAACCCGCCGATGTTGACCATCATGTAGAAAATTCCGAAACCTAAGCCGCGGTTGGTATCATCGGTCGTACGGGCAACGGTGCCAGTAACCACAGGTTTGAAACAGGCTGCACCGAGCGCCACGCCCATAAAGGCAATGAAGAAACCTGCGAAAGAGTCCACTTGTCCCAGAATGAAGTAACTGGGACACATGATGGCATAGGATATCAGAAACATCTTACGGTAACCGTATCGGTCAGCCAAGGCGCCTGTGATAACAGGAAATAAGTAGAGGAAGAAAGGGATCATGCCTTGGAGTAAGCCACGTTCCTGATCGCTAAAGCCTAAGCCACCTTGCTGAGAAGGCGAGGTCATGTAGAGGGATGACAGGGTAAAAAAACCATACCAGGCAAGACGTTCGAAGATCTCCATGGTGTTGGCGACGAAGAAAGTCTTGGGCAAGGGGGTTCGAGTCACTTGTGTCATACTACGTCCTGTATATTTTATACGATTCATTCATGCTATCCACATATATGCAGGAATTCAAGTTATGTGACAATAAGGTTAAAAATGAAAAGGTGACTGATGTAATTTTGACCGTTATGGAGTTGCCTTTAGCGTTTATTCGGTCATAATGGCGCCAAATTTTTCTTTATGTGATCTATCTATCTATGGCCGTACTCGATATTTTAACTATTCCCGATGAACGTCTTAAACGCAAAGCCCGCGTAGTTGAAGATATAGACTCGGTTCAAGGTTTTATAGATGATCTGCTCGAGACCCTGTATGACACCGAAGATGGCATAGGGCTGGCGGCGACACAAGTCGGTAGTCAGCACGCCATCTTAGTCATAGATCTGTCAGAGGAAAGAGACCAGCCACAGGTGCTGATCAATCCGGAAATTATGGCAACTCAAGGTGACTTTATAGGCGAGGAGGGGTGTTTATCTATCCCTGGCTATCGCGCTAAGGTGGCCAGAAGTGAGCAAGTCACAGTCAAAGCACTGGATCGTACCGGTAAAGCGTTTGAAATAGAGACAGATACATTTTTGGCGATTGTATTACAGCACGAAATGGATCATCTGCAAGGCATAGTATTTACCGATCACCTGTCGAAACTTAAGCAGCAAATAGCACTTAAGAAAGTGAAGAAGTACGGCTGAGTAAGTTACTGCTTAAGGGTTTGCTCGACTCAGCTTGTTGATGCCTCATAGTTTTGCTCTTTCATGGCATGAAGACGCTCTATTTTTACCGTCTCCATGAGGTTTAAGGGCAAGTTAAAGCTGATACATAGCCCTCCTCTGAGATGGTTTTTGGCACTCACTTCCCCCCCAGTAATTTAAGGCTCTGTTTAACTATTGCGAGTCCCAATCCGTATCCCCCCTGACTAGAGTGTCTGGCTTCATCCATTCTGGTGAAGGGGTTGAAGAGGTTTTCTAATTTGTCTTCCGGGATCCCGGGACCGTCGTCTTCTATATCAACGACCAGATTGCCGTCATTGATACGCGAACTAATGATAACAGTACAGGTTTCACCCGCATATTTAAGCGCATTTCTCAGTACATTATCTAAGGCTCGAATGAGAAAGTTGGCGTCAGTCTGGATATTTAAGTCGTGGGTAAACTCAGTCCAGGTGATGGTTTGCTCAGCTTTAGCTTCAAACTGGATATCTGCCAAGACTCTAGAACGAATATGGCTTAAGGCAACTGAAGCGTAGGTCAACTCTACGTAGGCATTATTGAGTCGACTGTAATCTAAAATACTATTGATAAGGGAGGCCATCTGATGATTTTCTTGCTCTAAGCGTTGTATAAATTTGTGCTGTTCAGGGCTCGCTTGCCTCGCTAAGAGGTGTAGTGCTAGCTCCTGCCTGGCTAAGGGAGTCCTGAGTTCATGGGATACATCCCTCAATAAGCGCTTCTGATTTTGCATCGATTGCTGTACTTGTTCCGCCATATGATCGAACTCTGTGGCGAGGTGATAAAATTCAGGTTCTTTAACTGAGAAATGCTGGGCGATCCTGGTGTCTAATCGACCACTGGCCAAGGCTTGTGTGCCTAATTTCAAATGTTTAAGCGGTGTAATTAAGTATCTGGTCAAAATGGAAGTGAATACCAGTAATACAGATATTCCCACCAGAACGCGAATAACCCAAAGGCTTTGGGTTAGCTTTTGAGCCGGGTGTAGCTCGGGCTTTAACTGCACCACTAGAGTCAAGGGGCCATTGAAATAGGTGGCATTAGGCAGAGGAATACCAATCAGAGGCTTTCTGACACTGTTTCCCATAGGCAGATGAAGTTGCCGCATATATTGTAATTTGAAGATGAAATGGGGATGCAATTCTGATTTTGTGATGGATTTGAGGTCTTTGTCTAACACATAAACACGGAATTCCTGATTTTGTTCCCATCTTGTTAATGCTGTTAGAGCATCATTGTTGACTAATTCGGTTGCCTGATTAGCCAAGTGAATAATTTGAGCCTGAGTAGATTGAGGCAGAGTCAATAAGCGGTTGATCACAACCCTTTCAATCCCTGTAGCGATAAGTAAAATAGCCAATAGAGATAAGGCAAAGTAACTGAATAGTTTCACTTGTAGGCCTGAGAATAGACCCGTTATTGGTATGGACATAATTCGCTATAACTGTATTTATTGGAATGAGAATTGTTATCGTTAGATTTTATCTCACAGTAGATGATTTTCCTAGTACAAGAGAGTAAATAGGTGAGCTGTCACTGCTTATACAGTTTTCGTATAATGACTTTCCTATTTTCATGCATGAATAATGATAAGAGTAAAAATAGATGAACTTGGTCTTGTTAACGCATCAAAGAGAAGTAGATCGCCCAACCAACACAGGTTTACTTGCATTAAACGCTTTTCCTCAATGGTGTAGGCGGATCATTTGGTCTAGGGTGTCTCCGGATCTAGCCTTGATAGAATTAATTCGCAGCCATAGAGCCGCGGTACTTTTTCCAAGAACTAAAGATCTATGTCTCTCAGAAGGAAGTTGTGATCCAGATGGAAAAGATGGGCCAGTGCCTATGGAAAATACTCAGGCTCAGCTCTATCTCGAGCACATGCCTGATACGCTCATTATATTAGATGCAACTTGGCAAGAGGCCCGTAAGATGATGAGGCAAAGTCCTTATCTTAAGGCTGCTGATAAGTTTGCTTTAACTGAGCAGGCGGATTCAGGCTTTACTCTGAGACGTAATCAAATAGAAGGGGGATTGTGCACCCTAGAGTGCATCATCGGCCTACTCGAGTTAAAGAATCATCATGAAGAGGCTGAGCTGTTAAAACAAGCCCTCATTGATTTTCAAGCAGGCTGACAGTCTGGATAAATCTAAATTCTACGGCTTATATCAGTGTTAAGTATACACAGAGAAAGTGACTTACCGCACCAGCGAGCACAAATAGATGCCATATTGCGTGGTTATAGGGAATGCGTTTACCAACATAGAATATCACCCCAAAACTGTAAAGTAATCCGCCCAAAATCAATAACTGAAAACCTAGAACTGTCATCGAATCGATCAGCTCACTCATCACGGTTGCGCACAGCCAGCCCATTAATAAGTAGAGGGCAACGCTCAGCTTCTTGAAACGATTAATAAACCGAGTTTTGAATAATACTCCACCGAATGCCAGGGACCAGATGGCGATGAGAATAATATTAGCCTTGGTACCATCCAGGGCGATAAGCATCAGAGGAGTATAGGTACCTGCGATTAAAAAATAAATGGCGCAATGATCTGCAATCTTAAGTCTGAGTTTCCAAACAGGAGAGGAAACCGAATGATATAAAGTTGAGCAGGAAAAAAGTAAGATAATGCTGGCACAGTAGATAACCAGCCCAAATAATTGAATGCTATCGAGTGTTTGCTGGCCTTTTATCAGAGAGAGTGCAAGCCCGATAATCCCCGCCACAATACCCAGACCATGGCTTATGCTGTTAGCCATCTCTTCTTTATGACTATAGCCGCTGCTATTAACTGAGACAGTTGATACTTGCTGGGCCAATGATTCTTCTAGTGGCATATATACCAATTCCATTAAATTTATGGTTAATTCAGAGCTCTCTCAGGGTTGTTAATTCAAGGCGCATTGTTGAGGAAATGGTTATTCCCTTTTAAGACAACACAACACAACACAGAAGTAGCAGTCCTGAGAAGCTCACGTAGTGCGGCTTTAAAAACACTTTATGCTGCGCAAGTGGCTTTCGATATAGAATAACTATTAGCTTCAATCCCCTTACTTGCCTACAGCGTTTTTAACTCCCGCTGAATGACCACTTACTTAATGGAACTGATATTTAAGTTTCTCTTAAATCGTTTCGGTGGAGTCTAACAGTAAATTCAGCATAAAACCACACTTGAGCGTACACGTGTAAGCTAAGTTTTATTCGTCAAAATGAACTTTCTGTCTTATTTGTAATCTGATTTTTATTGATATTGAGTCCAGAATGAAATCCTGGTACTGACTGATTCGCTGCATTTGAAGTGAAATGAACAAACAATGATAAACCACAGGGATGATATTATTGAAAGCGTTTCGCGTAGAGGAAGTTCTACTTAATGAAAACAAGGAAGGACTGAAGGGGGTAAAGGCGGATAAGTGCGCCGTGAATCTCGATATTCAGTTTGATACCTCCTTCGAGCCTCAAGAGCTGAATCATGAGCTCAGGCCATTTATCTTATCTGCTAATGAGCATGCTGATCTTGTAGTAAATAAGCGCAGGATTTCTTGGCTATGGGTGAGCGTTCTGGTCATTAGCGGTCATCTGGCCCTGGTGCTCACCTTAGATATCCTCTGGACCTCCGCTCCCTTGTTATACCCGCAAGATAAGATCTATGGCATTAAATCTGAAGCACCTCAATTAAAAGGTCCTCAATTGAAAGCCTATATGTATTATCAAGCCCCTGTGATAAAGAAAGGTCACTCTGAATTAATCGATAATAGAGTGCAGGAGCCTAATCGTGCAGCAGCTGTTTTGACAGAGAGTGACGTGTCTCAAGTTCAGCTTAAGCCGAAATCAAAGCAGGCCCCCTTTGTACAGGACCCCGTTGGAATAGAAGCTAAACAATCTCTGGCTAAGCAAGAAGATGTTTTCAAGCCAAAGAAAGCTTCTTCTATGAGTCAATCTTCCTATTTCTTCTCCCCGGAACAAGAGAACAATGACGAGAACGATAGGCTTAATATTTCAAGTTTTAGTGCCTCTACCCAAAAATACCTTTCTCGCCAGAGAGAGGCGGCTCTGGGTGAGTTTTTTGTCGAACAAGCTAATCAATATACCCGAACTAAAACGCTCAGTGAGATGGATGGTGAGATGATCATTCTCGAACTCCCTGAGATAGATACCTGGAGTGATGCTGAGACTCTAGATAGTGAGTTAGATCCAAATCGAATCGTTAAACAGGGAGATACCTGCTATCGAATCGTTAAAACCCCCAATCCAATTAATCCCCATGCCGAGAATCTTGGCTATCCATTTCGCTGTGATGGTGACTCAGTTGTGGCGGCGTTAACGCGAGCGATAGCAAAAAGAGTGCATAAAAGGCCTATTAAGTCATAATTTTAATGATGAAATAATTTAATGACTAATTAGTAACTTCAACTTAAATATTGCAAATTAAATTACATTGCCAATAAATACAAATATTTAACTTTTAAGTTGTCATGATTTTTTTAGATTTGGTATCTTTACAAAAGCCTTGTTAACTTTGATGTTTTAAGATTATACTTCTCACATCTTGTCGGAGTGCCTAATTGGCTGAGACCGTTTATTCGGGATCCGTTGAACCTGATCAGGTTAAAACCTGCGAAGGAAACAAGCATGATAATGTCCATAAATCGTGTGAATTTTTGTATTCATTGAATCATGATATCTTGATTCAATAGCTGCTAATTTTAGTGCCATCGCCTCAATTTTTTGAGCCGACGACCTTGAGTCTTAGTATCTGGTTTTCAGAATAGATCCGTTTATTGTCATTATCTGTGACTTCGAGACTTCGTTCTCGTGTCTGCTATTCAACTCTCCAGGCAAGCAACTTCATTTCAATTAAAGTGAGATTGCTTATGTCAAACCGCCGCGAAACCCGAGCTCAAGCTCAAGAGTTCATCGATACCCTAAAGCCGCTACAGCACCCTAATTCTGAGAAAGTTTATCTAACCGGTAGTCGTGAAGATCTCCGTGTCGGTATGCGCCAAATTCTCCTGTCCGATACCATGGTGGGGGGACTGAGTCGGATCCTATCTTGGAGCCCAATGCGCCGCTAAGAGTCTATGACTGCGCCGGGCCATATTCAGATCCCGATGCCGATATTAATGTCCGCAGGGGTCTGGATAAATTCAGAAATAACTGGATTGTAGAGCGTGACGACACTGAGCAACTTGTCGGTGCCAGTTCAGGATTTACTCAGCAAAGACTTGCCGACGATGGCTTAGATCACCTGAGATTCGATTCTTTGCTTCCTCCAAGAAAGGCGAAACCGGGTCAGTGTGTCACTCAGTTACATTATGCCAGACAAGGGATTATTACCCCTGAAATGGAATATATCGCCATTCGCGAAAACATGGCCCAGTCAGAGATAACCGACGAGGTATTGACCCGGAAGGCTCCGGGTGAAAGCTTCGGTGCCTCGATTTCAGAGCCTATCACCCCCGAATTTGTCAGAAGTGAGATTGCCCGAGGCCGTGCGATTATTCCGTTGAACATCAACCATCCAGAAGCTGAGCCCATGATCATAGGCCGGAATTTTCTGGTTAAGGTCAATGCTAATATCGGTAACTCGGCGGTGACTTCATCTATCGAAGAGGAAGTCGAAAAGCTGGTCTGGTCTACTCGTTGGGGCGCGGATACTGTGATGGACTTGTCCACCGGCCGTTATATACATGAAACCCGCGAGTGGATCATTCGTAACTCTCCGGTTCCTATCGGAACTGTGCCTATCTATCAGGCCTTAGAGAAGGTGAACGGTGTCGCCGAAGATCTGACCTGGGATGTGTTTAAGGACACCTTGATTGAGCAGGCTGAGCAGGGCGTCGATTACTTCACCATTCATGCCGGTGTATTACTGCGTTACGTGCCTATGACGGCAAATCGCCTGACAGGTATAGTCTCACGCGGTGGCTCCATTATGGCAAAGTGGTGTCTGTCCCATCATCAGGAAAATTTCCTCTATGAGCACTTCAGAGATATCTGTAAGCTTTGTGCCGCTTATGATGTGTCCTTATCTCTCGGGGATGGTATGCGTCCGGGCTCCATCGCCGATGCGAATGATGAGGCACAGTTTGCCGAGCTTGAAACCTTAGGCGAGTTGGTTAAGATTGCCTGGGAGTACGATGTGCAGACCATCATAGAAGGCCCTGGTCACATTCCCATGAATCTTATTAAAGAGAACATGGAAAAACAGTTAGCAGTGTGTGATGAGGCCCCTTTCTATACCTTAGGCCCACAAACGACTGATATCGCACCTGGGTACGATCACTTTACCTCTGGCATTGGGGCGGCGATGATCGCCTGGTTTGGTTGCTCCATGCTCTGTTATGTGACGCCTAAAGAGCACCTTGGATTACCAAACAAGGAAGATGTAAAGCAGGGATTAATCGCCTATAAGATTGCGGCTCATGCCGGTGATGTGGCTAAAGGACACCCGACGGCGCAAATTCGTGACAATGCCTTATCCAAGGCTCGTTTCGAGTTCCGCTGGGAAGATCAATATAACCTGGGACTGGATCCACAAACCGCCAAAGCCTATCACGATGAATCTCTGCCTCAGGAATCGGCCAAGGTGGCTCATTTCTGCTCCATGTGCGGGCCTAAGTTCTGTTCGATGAAGATCAGCCAAGAGGTGCGTGAATATGCCGCGGCCCAGAAGCTTGAAATGCAGACCAATGACGAGTTTAAGGCGAGAAGCACGGCCGATTTAAGCTCTGATATGGATAGAGAGAAGGGGATGGCCATGATGTCGGCTGAGTTTAAGGCTAAGGGTGCCGCCCTCTATCATGAAGCTGGCACGGCTAAACCTGTACTCGATGAAGTTGAGGGCTAATCTAATGGCAAATGTAGAGCCGACTTTGTCGGCTTTAAAGCCTGTTGTTTGGTCAATAGCAGGCTCTGACAGTGGCGGCGGTGCGGGCATTCAGGCGGATCTCGCCACCATGAATGATCTCGCTTGTCATGCTTGCACTGTGATCACGACATTAACGGCCCAGAGCTCAGTTGCAGTCAATTTGGTTGAGCCAGTCTCCGATGAGATGCTGTTGGCTCAACTCGATACCTTGCTACAAGACTTGCCCCCAAAGCGATAAAGATAGGCCTGTTAGCAAATCAGCAGCAGATAGCTCTCTTGAGTCGATGGCTTGCCCTGGACCTTCATGATCACAAGAAGCGCAGTGGTACTGAAGTCGCGGTTATCTTAGATCCCGTTATGATAGCCAGTTGCGGTGACAGGTTAGATGGAGATGACAATCGACTCGATTTTTCGCCATTTAAAGGCTTACTTACGCTGATCACCCCAATGCCGTTGAGCTTGGTGAGCTGGTGGGGCAAACCTTAGTTGGCATGTCCCAGTATCATCTTGCAGCCAAAGATTTATCGCAATTACTCGACACCAATGTGTTGGCTAAAGGTGGGGATAAAGGTCCAGCTTGGCACATCGACTCGGCCCAAGATATCTTCGTCTGTACTTGCGCCGCCGCTTGCTCTGAATTGCATCTGCAACGTAGTTTTTTGTTATCGAGTCCGCGTATCGCATCGAACAATAATCATGGTACCGGATGCACCTTAAGCTCAGCTATCGCCAGTGTGATGGCCACAGGGTTTGTGCTCCATGATGCTATTGTCGTGGCTAAAGCCTATGTGTCTGCCGGAATAAAACACAGTTATCGTGTGGGTGAGGGACCCGGGCCTTTAGCGCGCACCGCATGGCCTAGAGAACTGAGTGATTTTCCGGCGATCAGCAGCTTAGGCGACGGACCTTCTCTTCCGGTTGGGATTAAGTTTAAGAAGATAGATGAGCGGTTGGGCCTCTATCCTGTGGTGTCTGACTTGCCAGTGTTAGAAACCTTGCTCAGAGCCGGAGCTAAAACGATTCAACTTAGGATAAAGGATGAGGGTGATTCTCAGCTTGAGGATAAAATAGCGCACGCCATCGCCCTAGGCCGGGATTATCAGGCTAAGGTATTTATCAATGATTATTGGGAATTGGCGCTCAAGCATAATGCTTATGGTGTGCATCTAGGTCAGGAAGATCTCTATGATGCCGATCTTAAGCGTATTGCTGACGCACAACTTGCCCTAGGGATATCGAGTCACAGCTATTTCGAGCTCTTGCTCGCATCGCAAATCACGCCTTCCTATATCGCACTGGGTCATATCTTTCCAACGACCACTAAGGTGATGCCATCTGCGCCTCAAGGCCTGATGAAACTGCAACACTATGTGGACTTGTTTAAGGGACATTATCCCTTGGTGGCCATTGGCGGCATAGATGCCAGCCGTATAGAGACTGTTAAGAGAACCGGGGTTGATGATGTTGCAGTGGTGAGAGCGGTGACCGAATCACAGCAGCCTGGCGTCGCCTATCTAGCCTTATCCTCTGCCTGGGAGAAAGCTTATGTCCGTCAGTAATTCCGATTTTCTACGCTACTCTAGACAAATCTTATTGCCGGATGTCGGTGAAACGGGCCAGGTTAACTTGTCGCAGGCCCATGTCGCTATTGTCGGTGTTGGTGGTCTGGGGAATCTGGTGGCTCAGTATCTGGCGGCAGCCGGTGTGGGTAACTTGACACTGATAGATGATGATAAGGTTGAGTTATCAAACTTGCCCAGGCAACTGCTTTTTAGTGATAAGGATATAGGTGAGTATAAATCAGAGACTGCCGCGTATAAGCTCTCAAACGCTTATCTTGGCTGTAACGTGCAAGCCGAAACCGATAAATTAGCCGAGAATAATAGTCAGACATTACTGGTACACATGGATCTAGTCTTCGATTGCACCGATGATTTTGGCACTCGTCAGTTGATCAACTTGACCTGCCTTCGAGTTAAGGCGCCACTAATAACGGCCTCGGTGGCCAACTTTAACGGTCAGCTTTTTATGGTAGATATGGAGTCTGCTCCCGATTCGGGCTGTTATGCATGCCTGTTTCCTGAAGACACTCTCGTCAGTGAGACTTGCCAGAGTGTTGGAGTCTTAGGCCCTATGGTTGGAGTGATGGCATCCATGCAGGCGCTGCTTGGTATGAATCTACTCTTAGGGATCCCAGTGCCATCAGGAAAATTCCTCAGGTTCGATGGCCTTTCTATGCAATGGCGTGAAGCGAGATTGATTCGAGATCTTGCTTGTCATGTCTGTGGTGAACGAGTGGAACCATTCAAAAGTCAAACCAAGACTCAATCTCGGACATCTGATCCAAGCTTGAACTGTGATGGAGAGGTATAAATGAGCCCCAACATATCCGAAAATAATACCAGCGAAACATTAATCGAAGTCATGCTCAACGATGAGCAGGTTTTCTTATCGAGTGAGTCGAGCATATCAGTTTTACTTCTGCTGCAAAATATTGCCGCTAATTCTGTTGCACTGGTACGTAACGGGCAAGTATTGCCTAAGTCACGTTGGAAAGAGACCTTGTGCTGTCATGGCGATCAATTTGAAGTATTTGCCCTAGTGGCGGGAGGCTAAGATGTTAACCATTGCCGATCATCAATTTTCATCCCGACTATTTACCGGTACGGGAAAATTTTCAACATCAGCCCTCATGTTAGAGGCGATCGCGTGTTCAGGCTCTGAACTTGTCACTATGGCGATGAAGCGACTCGATCTGAAAACGGGTAGCGATGATATCTTGCAGCCCTTGTTAAGCAGTGGGGTTAAGCTCTTGCCCAATACATCAGGGGCCAGAAATGCCAAGGAAGCGGTCTTCGCGGCCGAACTTGCCAGAGAAATCTTGGATACTCCCTGGATAAAACTTGAGATCCACCCCGATCCTAAGTATCTGATGCCGGATCCTATAGAAACCTTAGAAGCGGCTAAGATCCTTTGTGATAAAGGCTTCGTTGTCTTGCCCTATGTCCATGCCGATCCGGTACTGTGCCGTCGACTCGAAGAAGTTGGCTGCGCCGCCGTGATGCCATTAGGCAGCCCTATTGGGTCTAATCAAGGTTTAGCAACAGAGACGTTTCTGAAAATGATCATCGAGCAAGCCAAGGTGCCTGTGATCGTGGATGCTGGCATTGGTGCGCCTTCTCAGGCAACACGTGTCATGGAGCTTGGCGCCGATGCTGTACTGGTCAATACTGCCATCGCCAGTAGCCGAGACCCGGCAGCCATGGGCCGCTGTTTCGCCGCTGCGGTACAGACAGGAAGGGATGCTTATCTTGCTGGCTTAGGTCATGTAAGGTCTGTTGCAAGTGAAACCAGTCCATTGACGGGATTTCTTAATGAGTAAATGTGAATTTATCGGGATATGCCCATGAGTTTCCTATCCTATCTGCAGGGGATCTCCCGCGAGAAGCTGAAATTAGCCCTCTATTCGGCCACCAGTGATGATGTAGAACGTGCCCTTAATTCGGCCGAGGGGGATCTCAATAGTCTACTCGCGCTGTTATCGCCTGCGGCAGAACCCTATATCGAACAGATGGCTCAACAGTCTGTTCGGCTGACAAGGCAGAGGTTTGGGGCAAATATAGGTATGTTTTTACCCCTATATCTGTCGAATTTATGTGCCAATGAGTGTGATTATTGTGGTTTTAGCATGAGTAATAAGCTGAAACGCAAGACATTAAATGGCCCGGAACTCGAAGCCGAGATGGCGGTGATTAAAAAACTAGGTTACGACTCCATCTTGTTAGTCTCCGGAGAGCACGAAACGAAAGTCGGCATCGATTACTTTAAACAGGTTTTACCTCAGGTTAAGAATGAGTTTAGCTACTTGGCAATGGAAGTGCAGCCATTGGCCGAGCATGAGTACGCCGAGCTGGTGGGGTTAGGTCTCGATGCCGTGATGATCTATCAAGAAACCTATAATCCCCAGACCTATGCCGAGCACCACACTCGGGGCAAGAAAAAGGATTTCGCCTATCGCTTAGATACGCCAGAGCGCGTTGCTAAAGCCGGCGTTGATAAGGTTGGACTCGGGGTCCTGTTAGGCTTAGATGATTGGCGTTTGGATGCGCTCTTGTTAGGTCATCACCTTGCTTATCTTGAGTCTAAGTACTGGCGTACCCGATACAGTGTTTCATTGCCTAGATTGAGGCCTTGTACTGGCGGGATAACCCCTAAGGTTGAGATGACCGATAAGGGCTTAGTGCAACTTATCTGTGCATTTAGGCTGTTTAATCAGCAGTTGGATATCAGTTTGTCGACTCGGGAATCACCAGAACTCAGAGATAACCTGTTTTCACTCGGGATAACCAATTTAAGTGCCGGCAGCTCGACTCAACCCGGCGGTTATGTCAATCCGGATACTCAGTTAGATCAGTTTGAGATCAGTGATGATAGAACGCCGGTTCAGGTGAGTCATGCGATGAAGCAAAGGGGATTAAATCCGGTGTGGAAAGATTGGGAGTCAGCTTGGATCGGGGGCTAGGTATATTCACGGATAAATTTAGGTTAACGATTTTTAGCGGTAAGCAAGGTGAAGAGACAAGTCTGGTCTCATCTCATCAGGGCTAGGCCTGCTTGCTGAGTAAAACAGCTAAAGACCCGTTTAATCGTGTTCAACTCAGCTTTATATAACTTCATGGCCTATAGTTTAGCTGTACTTTTGTCTGGTGCTGATTAATAATTGAACTAACACCAAATGAATGTTGGAGCTAAAGGTATGCAAATTCCTCCAAGTAATGTATCGGGTCTGGCCGGATTACAAAGCGCACAGTCAGGATTGACTCAAGCGACTATCGATGTCGCTAAGCCTGCAAGTGCTGATCTTAAAACTGATGAAACGAGGCCAGTTGAAGAAGTCGATCAAACACAAGCCCTCGTATCAGCAATAGAGGCTGAGCAGCAAGGCGAAGCCGCTGTCGAAGTGATAGAAACATCATCGGAGACCTTAGGTACTATTATCAACCTAGAGGTGTAGTTGTCATGTTAGGGGTGAGATTTTCACCTGATGTACCGGTTGGACATAGAACCACGCCGATATCCCCGTCGGCGAGTTCGGCTGAAGGTTCAGTGCCTGGCACTAAGTTTAGTGCTGCACCTTCTACGCCCATTTCCCCTACAAATGTCTCTGTGCGCAATAAACCATCCAGTGCAAGTTTGGGCTCAGATAAAGCGACGACACTCCATTCATCAAATATTGTTGATTTAAGCCGTGTGTCATCAGATTTAGTATCTGATGTTAATTTGGGCTTAGATTTGAAATCCATCTCTAGCGCAAGTGACACTAACCTAAGTGTCAATTTATCAGGCGCCAACTCAAGCCAAACAAGTTTTAGCCTCAATTTAGGTCCATTGACAGTTAGAGGGCTAGTGAATCCCACTGAGCAAGCCACAGACCTGTCACCCCGATTTAAACACAGTGTTGTGAGCGAGCCTCAGGAGAGTATCAAGCCATTCGATACTCCTGTTACAAAGGCTCAGGGCCAGGAAATTGACCATAATATGCAGGAACGTGGAGGGGGCTCCCCCGATGGCTCGGCTGAAGAGGGGATGGAACCGATATTTCCCCCTTTTGCTGGTGATGACTCCGTTGTCAGTGCAGACGAAGGCGATGCACAGAAAGCAGATGCGAAGCGGGACGCCATTGCGTTACTGGAGCAGCAGCTTCTTAAAGAGCTATCGAGTCGAGATGCGGAAGTTAAAGCCCACGAACAGGCTCACTCTACCGTGGGTGGCAACCTGGCACAGAGTCCACAATTTAGCTATGAAAAGGGCAGTGATGGCCGTCGCTATGCGGTTAATGGCGAAGTTCAGATAGATATTTCAGTGGTGGCAGGGGATCCTCTTGCCACTGTCAACAAGATGAAAAAGGTCTATGCGGCGGCGATGGCACCGACCAATCCTTCGATGGCCGATATTCGTGTAGCATCAGAAGCATTGAAAAAGCTTAATGATGCCAAGGCGCAACTGGTCGATGTGCGTCAGGAGAAACCCCTTAGTCTGGATGAGATGAAGCCATTAATTAGTGCCCAGAGTGCGATTAAAGGTGTTGTATTTCCTGAGCCTCATAAGCCGCAAGTCTTCGGTGAAGTCGATGAGGATGGCGCTATCTCATCTTCCTTGGTGGACTCACCTTCACCTCTGGACGATGTGTTTACTGTGTCACCCTTGATTGAACTGATTAACGAGCAGATCCCTTCAAGTGCCGATCCAATTTCAGAGTCGAGTACGGAATCGAGTACTGAGTCAGCCCCAGTTGAACTGTCGACTGGCACCCTATCTTTTGGGTCTGAACGAATTGCCAAGTACTATGCCGCCAATGCCTTTACTGAAGATGTTTATCCTAAAGCTGACTCCTTATACCAATCGGTATAAATAGGGATAAGAGAGTCTCAAACGTTAATATCACTCCAAGTGTTAACGCAATGGTATAGCATTAAGACTGACCGTGTTCCGTCTCATTGGATGAGTTATGCATATCGACGATGATCTTTTCTAACAGTTCAGAAGCTGGTCCCTGAACATCTCGGTTTGGTATCACCAGACTCATCATCACTCTTCTATGACTATTTCCCTTTAACTTGAGTTGACACAGCTGTCCTTGAGAGAGCAAGGAGTCGACTAAGTGTTTGGGTATCCAGCAAAAACCTATGTTTTTATTTAAAATAGCCAAGGCCTCGTGGAAATTAGATACGGTCCATCTTTGCTCAGCTTTTAACCAGCCAATATCGATATGGGTCGCCTTTCCCGTATCTTTAATGACTATCTGCAGGTGTTGAGCCAAGGTTTGATCGTCTTCTATATTCGGATTTTGAGCTAATGCATGTTCAGGATGACAAACCAACAGAAAGTCCAGTTCACACAGAGGCTCCGAGATGTAGCCCTTAGGCGGAACGCCGCCACATATGGCGATATCGACGGCTTGGTCTTTAATCAGATCATGTGTTCCGCTGATCACTGAGTCTATTATGGTGATACGAGTTCCGCGGCTTTGTGGCTGAAATGTGGCCAGGGCATCGACTAGCATACCCATGGGGTAGACTATCTCTCTTGCTATGGTCAGTTTAGGCTCCCATCCTTTTTCTAAATTATTGGCGAGGAGTTCAAGTTCAGCCACAGACTGGGTGATGTGCCTAGAACGTCTCAACAAGACATCACCTTGCTCGGTCAAATAGGCTTTTCGTCCTCTGACTTCAAGCAGTTGGATCCCTAATTGAGATTGAAGCTTAGCGACGGCATGATTAAGAGAGGATTGGCTCTTATTAAGGGCTGCAGCAGCCTGAGAGTAGCCACCAAAATCGACGACGGCTTGTAATATTCGCCATTGTTCTAGAGTTGATTTCGCTCTATCCATGTTTAATCTGACCTAAAGTGCTATCTATAATATTCATTGAGTTAAAAATGGCCCGAGTATATTCAGGCCATTGTCATTACTTGTTAACCGATACTTGCTTAGGCATGTACTTCTTGGTGGCCTTGAGTTCAGTAAAATATGGCCCCTTATGCAGCTTCTGTGGCCAATTGAGTAGCATCATAGCCAAGACATTTCTGTGCTCACCCAGCGCTAAATCAGGATTTCCCATAGGTGAACGAATAAACTGCACACTTTCATCGAAGGCGTTCACAATATGGGCTTGAGTCTTGGCAACAACCGGATTATCAGACAGTCCTGCCAGGTGAAAGCTAATTCCCACTTCGGCAATGATATCGTCGGTGGCATCTTCTAAGATGCGATCAATATTGTCTTCAAAGTAATCCAAAATCCAGGCGAACTCTTTAGGATCTACATCGTGTTGGTAGTATTCGCTCGCTGCAAATATGAAATGAGTGAGGCCGTATAACTTGTTCTGATACTGTTTTTTATTGAGTTCACTATCCTTATTGTTTGGATAAACTTCAATGAAGGCCTGTTTGTATTCATTGACATAGTCTCCAACCCCTAACTGCTTAGCCCAGTAGGCGTAATTGATTAATTGCGCCGCCCAGGACTTAATCATGGCCTTATCGGTTAGACCAGTCTTTAAATCGGTCTTCTTCAGCGCTGTGATCAATTTATCATTACAGGGACCCGTTAACCCGAACTCATCGATACGGCTCGAAAACCTGAGTAATACATCGGTATAAAATAGAAATTCAGGGAAGGGTTCTAATGCCTTCTTTCTGGCCTTAGCCCTAGGACCTTTACCGAGTACAGAAATGGCTTTTTCAGCCTCCGATGTGATAAAGCCAGGTTTATCGAGAGAGCAGGCATAGAAGGCTTGAGATTCGGTGACTGCATAGAGGTCGACGAGCGCGGCATTGGCATACTTTTCATCACCCGTCATGCGGTAGAGACGGATCCCATAATGGCCCTGCACGCGAGGAGGCAATTGGTAAAGGTGCAGTTCGAGATTATTCTTGATGCCTTGATATACTTTATCGTTTTGTGTCTGGCTTGTGTCAATGACAGCGCTAGCCGTTAGACTAAATAGGGCAAGTGAAAGTGTACTGATCTTGAGAAAATTTTTCTTGGTAAGAAAAGCCATCTTGTATCCTTTTAATGAGAGATAGTGCATCGACAGGTTCACCGAGTAATATTTTAAGCCTTTGATTTATTGGTTTGGAATCTTCATTGACCACCAGTGTATTGTACACACTGGGTTGATTTTCACAGTGTTTTGTAGATTGATAGAGGTATTGAGAGAGTGAGGCTTGCCAAAGCTCCTGATAGTACAGGGGGCCGGAAGTGACGATAGCGTAAAAATTATAGGGATAATCTTCAAGGCTTGTCCATTCTCCTGTGAATGACTCGATAAATTCAACGTCGAGTCTCTTATAGGGTTTTAGGCTAGTATTGGAATAAAAATCTAACGCGACTTTAGCCCTGAATACTTTAAGTTGCTTGGCGAAAAGACTAATGGAACTTTCGCGACTTAGTTCTGTATAAGGTTCGATAAGGCCTTCCGCTAGGTATAAGGCTAACCAAAGCTCACCAATATTACTGGTATCGAGAGTCTCCCCAATTGTGTTTACCAGATAATAATGACTGCTGAGCGATAGCGCCGAAAGGGCTGAAGCGTATGCCTTAATTAAGTCTTGTTTGTCTTTTATGCGACTCAGCTCTTGCTTCATTGACAGTTGAACTTGTCCAAACTGACGCCCTAGCACCGGTGCTCTTAAGATATGTATCTTGCTGCGCTTGGCTAGCTCTATAAATATATCCCCTAACAATCGACCTTGATACCAGACTCGCTGGATATTTCCAGTCACTGTTTCGAAATCAAAGCCTAATGTTTCGGCTCTTACCTGTATCTTATCCACGAGCTCTGCTGCTGTTATGTTTGCCATGTGCATGCTTTTTGATTGAGACAGGTAGTAGCCTAGACTCCAGGGGGCTGTGGGGGCAACCTCAGTTTGGGAGTCTAGAAAGATTTTGACTAATTCAGGTGTTGATAGAAACTGCTTTGCCAGAGAGAAACTGGCATAGTCTGCAAATCCTTTGTCATGTGCCTGCAGGGTCCTTAGTTGCAAAATCCGCTCAAGAGCCGGCTGGTTCTTCTCTTTTGCCCGTCCTTGATAGGCTTGCCAAACACGTTTTTGACAGACTGTATCATCCTGCTTGATTAAATAGGCCGCAATGCTGAGATTAAAAGCATTGCTAGATTTAGGATCCTTTGAGTGCTTATTTTTAGTGTCATTGCCGACTCCATTTGTCATCGTTGACTTGTTATATTCTGTGTTTAATTGGCAATCTTGCTCGGTAAATCGCAATGTCAGTTGCTGGGTTCTTAAACCCTGCTTTATGCTGGCTTGAGCCGTGTGCAGCTGAGATTTCTGTGCCAAAGACAGATGATTTACTTCGAGTGCATCGAATCTGTTTAACAGTTGGCTGAGCTCCTTATTATTGGCCGCCGTTGCTAACTGATTGGTGAGTTGTGTTAACCAGGGCGAGTTCAGCGTTTCAGCCATCATATCGGCCAAGTGCAGTTGACATTGCAGCAGGCTTTCCTGGTAGAGGGGAGGTAGAGGGTAGCTGCGGTAATATTGCAATCTGTCTTTGATATTAAACAGGCTTAGTAGCGAGGCTTCAAGGGTGTGACTCTGCTTGATGAGAGCTTCATCGGGCTCGGTTACTGTGGCTGAATTGACGTGTGAGAATTGCGAGTCACCTGCAAATGAATCGCCAGGCGACTGCAGTTGCAAGCATTGCTCTACAAGTAAAGGCAGAGGAGAAACGGCGGCCTTGACCGCCGTAGTGAATATAAGACTAGAGCTGAGCGCTATGACAAAAATGCTTCTTAGCATATTCAACTCGTTCATCCACTGTCATATTATGATTACCGAGTTTGTCCACATTATCCAGATAGGGCAAGATCCCTCGGTTATTGGCTATTTGTATGGCGAGACCGGGACGGGCATTGAGCTCAAGCAGCAAGGGTCCCTTGTCTCTATCGAGTACCATATCTGTGCCTAAATAGCCCATCTCACTCATCTCATAAGCTTTAGAAGCCGTGTGGAGCAAGAAGTCCCAGTGAGGAACTTCAATATCCGTGAGCTTCTTATTGGTATCCGGATGAAAATCGATGGGCTCATCAAACTGTACTGCATGCAGTCCCTTACCCGTGCCGATATCGACACCAACTCCTACCGCTCCCTGATGCAAGTTAGCCTTACCATCGGAGGCTGCTGTCGACAGACGTAACATGCCCATGACGGGGAAGCCTTTGTAAACGATGAGGCGAATGTCCGGCACGCCTTCATAGGAGTAGCCATCGAAAACCGGATCGAATTGGATAAGTCCCTCAACGATGGCCACGTCGGGATTTCCGCCAAGAGAAAACAGGCCACTGAGTACATTCGATACATGGCGGTATACTTCAGAAGGCGTGACCTCTTGACCGTTAGGTTTATAGTAACGACCCGCTTCGACCTTAGTGATCACTAAGATCCCTTTACCACCCGAGCCTTTTGACGGCTTGATAACAAAGCCATCTTCAGAGGCAACCATGGCCGGGATATCTTCAATCTCATGTTGCTCCCTCACCACGCCGATAAGGGAAGGGACGGCGATGTTATTGGCTAATGCCAGTTGTTTGGTCGTGAGTTTATCATCGACTCGCTTGTAGAATTTACGTGGATTACAGCGACCAATATAGTCGATGTTACGCTTATTCATGCCAAGCACACCCTTGCTGCTCAGAGCTGATGGCCAAGCTAATGAGAACTTCATGGTTATTCTCCAGTCAAGGGCTTAAAGCGTCTAAGTTCGAGCAAACGGTAACCGGTATATTGCCCCATAAGTAGCACGACAGCTAAGATAACTAAATGGATCCCCAAGAAATTAAATACCCAGTGCTGTATCCAAGGCGCGCTCATAGCCAAGTAAGCCAGAGTGGCGACAAACAGGCTACCACCACCTTGTAAAACCACTTCCTTAGGGCCTTCCTCTTCCCATAGAATAGACATTCTTTCTATGGTCCAGGCAAGAATGATCATAGGGAAAAAGGTGATGGTCAATCCTTCACTGAGGCCAAACTTATATGACAATAAGGTAAACACGCCTATGATACCGATAACCACTATGATCACCGCCGATATTCGGGAGATAAGCAGAAGGTTCAGTTGTGACAGATAGGAGCGGATCATCAGGCCACAAGCGACGATCAGTATGAAACCAACCAGACCTGTTAACAATGTCGTTTGAATGAATGCCAATGCAATCAAGACTGGCATAAAAGTGCCAGAAGTCTTAAGGCCTACAAGGACACGAAGAAACACCACCATTAACACGCCTATGGGGATTAATAAGATGCCTTTAAACAGGCTTTGTTCTTCCAGAGGCAGTTGATATAAGGAAAAATCGAGTGCGCCTTTATTGTTCATCACATCCAGAGAGGTGGCCAGTGCCGAACGGGTATCCTGAAGCATTGAAAAATTCACTTGGGAATTGATGCCACCGGTCACATCTAAGGTCGATTTACCCGATCTATCCCATAGAAGTAGGTTATCAGGGCGCCCTTGAGTGCCATCTTTAGGATTGAAAAGGTGCCACTCGCCATCATCATAGACTTCTACAAAGTTGGCTAGCTGTTGTCTGCGTCGTTGATCTTCAAGATTCAAGCCGCTGACTATTTGAGCCGGGATCCCTTTGCTATTGAGCATGTTTACAAAAAGCTTGCTAGGGGAGTTGCTACTCAAGAGTAATTCGATATTTTGACTGCGTTCTTCGGCGTTGAAGGCTTTATTGAGCTGCTGAGCGAATGAGAGGTTGGTTGCACTCTTGGCCCAGACTTCTTCGATGGCTTGCTCTGCTGCGACTTTCTCTGTCGCTGGCCAGATAAATGTATTGGCAACATCAGGGTACCCAGCGCTTTAATCGTGGTGATCCCTGTGGGGATAAGGGTGACTTTATAATAAAGATCTTGCCGGCCATTAGCCGAACGAATCGACCAGATTGCCCGTTTGTTTTGCGGGTCATCTGTGATCGTTAATCCAAAGCCGGGTGAGCTGGCATTCTCAACTAAGATTTCAAATGCCGGATCGTTTGGTAGTGAAAATGAGACTTCTGCGGGTTCTCCAGTGCCTTGGAAGCTGACTTTTGCCTCGACGGCCCAGCTTTGAACTTGCTTACCAGGTAAGAAAGGCACATTGTGTTCTATCCCACGAAAAACACTGCTCGCTATGCCTGCGATAAACAACAGTGCAACCAGTATGTAAAAGGGTTTCTTAGAATGCATTAACTCTATTCCTATTTATTTTCGGCTGAGTGAGCCAGTTTTTTTCCATGGATAAACGTTTGCCCCACATCGACGATGGCAATGTCTTGCATAAATTTACGCCCTAACAAGAGAGGGAAGTCGAGATGACTACGATCGACTAAGTTAAGATCGGTCTCAGCCTTGTATTTGCCAATCTGTAAATGTGCATGGATCACCGGACGGCGGTCACTTTTTTCATCGGCTTCTTGCTTGATACGCACAAAACGTTCTACTCTCGACTCGAACGTTTCTGCTGGGGCATCGCTGCCCTGAGTCAATACATCGAAACGCACCCATTGCTTGCCATCACGTTCGAACAGGATGATATTGCGGGCATCGAGAGAGGAGGATTCGGCTCCGGTGTCGATACGCGTCTTAAAACTCGCTTTAATCTCATCGATATAGACATTTTCTGTCGCGCCCAGTAGGAACTTGCCACCTAAGGGGGAGGGAGGACATTCCTGCGCAATTGGAGTGATGGCATCTTTTGGTTCAAGTTTTAGCTGAGCTATCTGAGTCTCGAGGGCTGTCAGTTGTGTCGATAACCCGGTATAACTTGCTACTTGTGCCTGAGTACTTTCATCTATAACAGCAACGAGATCGGCTTGTTGTTTCGCTAAGCTGGTTTCTAATGCTGCAGCATCAATCGGTTGTGGTAATTTTTCGGTTTGATTTGTCAACGCGCAACCTGCCAAGGTTGTAATTGCAGCGATACAGAATATCTGCTTTAACATAGTGCTTCCCATTACTATTGTGTTTAGTCCGGTGGATCATTTTCAAGCTTTACCGCTTGAGCTTATGTAAGCCTAGATTAAATTAAATCTTTATTAGGCTGGTTTTTTGTGGCGATAAACGTAGCACGCTTAGGCGCTGGGTAACCCTCTATCGTCAGATCGATATTGGTCGGATCCAGATAATCTACTAAAGATTCATTGGGCATCCAATCGGTACTTCTCTGCTCGGCTAACGAGGTCACATCGATGTCGACACATCTTACATTGATAAAGTCGGCTTTCTTAAGCCAAGCTTCTAAAGCGGCGGCTGAAGGCAGAAACCATACATTATTCATCTTGGCATATCTATCTTCAGGCACGAGAACGGTATTTTCATCACCATCTATGACTAATGTCTCTAAAACGAGTTCACCACCTGTTCGCAATTGATCTCTAAGTTGTAACAAATGATCGATTGGTGATCTGCGATGATAGAGTACTCCCATAGAAAAGACAGTGTCGAAAGCGTCTAAGGGGGGAGTTCCTCTATGCCTAGGGGCAATAAGTGAATAGGATGCTGTTCACCGGCCAATCTCTTGATTGCTTCGAATTGGCACAAGAAGAGGGTGGCAGGATCGATACCCACGACATGTTTAGCGCCTTCACCTAGCATGCGCCACATATGATAACCACTGCCACAGCCTACATCGAGTATGGTTCGATTATTTAAAGGCGATAGGTGAGGCAGCACGCGTTCCCACTTCCAGTCAGAGCGCCACTCAGTATCTATCTCTATGCCATGGACAGAGAAGGGGCCCTTGCGCCAAGGCTGAAAAATACGCAATAAGTTTTCGAGTTTCTCTTGTTCACCCGAGCTTAGTTGGCTACCAGATCCAATTGTGACACTCGTTTTTAGATCTAAGCTGTCGGGCGCCGGATAGTGGAGCTTATTGAGGACCTTTTCCCATTTAGGTAAGGTGCCGTGTTTATGCTCTCTCTGCCATTGACCCAATATTGCTGGCAATGTCTCTAACCAATGCTGCAGGCTTGAATCTGCGATCTGTTTGTAAAAGGAGCTGAAACTAATCACTTGCTTATCACCTTTTGAAGCTATTGAGTTGAAATTATATACGAAATCTGTCGTTATTCTTGGTTTCTAAGACTTAATGGCGACCATAGAGGCGAAATTGAAGCACTGAAACCATATATTGAAATGTTTGAAGCCCTGTTTTCTAAGTCTATGTTGGTGTTGTGACAAGGTATCTGGCTTCATCACATTTTCCAGAGAACTGCGTTTTTGACTTATTTCCAGTTCGCTATAACCATTGGCTCGCTTAAAGTCCAAGTGAAGATCATATAAGAGTGTTTGTATCGCATCATCTTTAAAATTTAATTTCTCTGAAAGAATCAGAATGCCACCCGGATTGAGTCCCTGATAGATCTTGCTCAACAGCTCGTCTCTGTCTGAAGGGGCCAGAAACTGCATGGTGAAGTTAAGAACCACCATGGAGGCATTTTCTATCTTGATATCTCTGATGTCACCGCAGACTAAATCCACAGGCGTGCCACTCACGTAAGCCGTTAAGTTCTCACGACAGCGTTCAATCATAGACTGGCTATTGTCGACGGCGATAATATGACAATTACGGTTATCTATCTGACGTCTGATACTTAAAGTAGCGGCCCCAAGCGAGCAACCTAGGTCATAGATATTGCTATCGGGAGTGGCGAATTTTTGTGCGAAAGCGCCTAAGGAATTAATAATTTGGCCATAGCCTGGTACAGAACGCTTGATCATGTCGTTGAACACGCCCGCCACTTTTTCATCAAACTGAAAGTCGCTTACGTTTTCGCATGCTTGAGCATAGATATTATCTTGAGATGATGTCATTAGATTTTAGTGTGTAAATTCAACCTTTCATTCTATCGAAATAACACCATATGCGGCAAGCCTAGTACTGGATATTTCTCGTAAAGTTTTGTCTAATAGCGAATGTATAACAAGATTTTTACACTCGCTTAGCTTTTTGGATATGACATTTGAAATATTTTACCTTAGTTTTTGTCGTTTGTTTTCTGGTTTTATCTTCGGCTTCCCTTTGGGCAGATGAAGCTAAACCGCTTATTTTAGTGATGGGAGAAGACAGTTATCCATACCAGTTTGTCGATGAGCAAGGCGAGCCTAGTGGTGTTCTGGTGGATATGTGGAAGGAGTGGTCCAAACAAACGGCAACGCCTGTCATGTTCGTTTCTCGTCATTGGACCGATGCATTAGATCAACTAGCTGATGGTGATGCTGACCTGCATATAGGTATGGCTGTGACTCAGAGTCGCAGCGACAAGTTTGTCTTTGCTCAAGCGCTCACTCATGTCAGTACTTATCTCTATCTGCATCAAGATTTGCCTCAGAGATTGACGTTTGAGGCGTTAGGGCCTTATCAGGTTGGCATAGTCTCAGGGTCTTCACATGAGACTGAACTGCTTAAGCTGAGCTCGAAGATGAGGTTTAAGCGTTATAAGAACAGGCATGAACTGCTCGAAGGCGTGTTACGTGGAGAGGTAAAAGTCTTCGCGGGAATGCAGGGGTATCTCAGAGATAAAAAGATCAACAAACAGATCATCAGTTTATTCCCCCTCTCTCGCCGAATATTAATTAAACAAGTTCCAATGAGGCCTGCACTGAATAAGTCAGATACCAAGTTATTGCGGCAAGTTAATGCCGGGTTTGCCGCTATCGATAAGGGACGCTTCGATGCTATCGAAGAACATTGGATTGGCATAAAACGTCAACAGAACGGATTAACTATAGCGACGACGATAAATCTTGAGCCATTCATATCCCTTGGAGGAGATGGTATGCCTCATGGACTGTATGTCGATATCTGGAATCTCTGGTCTGAGAAAACCGGGATCCCTATCTCCTTTGTCACATCTGAAATTAATCAATCTCTGGATCGCGTTAAATCAGGTAAGGCAGATGTGCATATTGGATACCCTGAGAGTGATAAATTTAAAACTGGACTATTGAGGAGTCAGCTGCTTTATCGGGTGAAAAGCAGGCTGCATAACTACGGGAAGCCCATAGACTCGCTACAGAGTCTGCAAGGAAGCCGAGTCGGCGCCGTGCCTACGGCGCCATATCTTGCAGCACTCAAGCAAGCACTGCCCAATGTCGAACTTAAATTATATGATTCAGTGACGGCCATGATTCAAGCGGCGAGAGAGGGTCATATTGGTAGTTTTGTTGCCTCTTCCTCCTGGACACATCATTACTTAGTGTTACAGGACGCATGGTCAGAGTTTTATCCTTTTCCTGAGCTGGAGTTTGTCACCGACATTTTTGTGTTAACTCATCCCCATAATGTCGGTTTATCGAACAGAATAAAGACGGGCTTTGAACTAATAGAAACGCATGAACTGGCCGAGATTGAGCGGAAATGGATCTTGAACAGTCAGGACCGCATCTTTGATTCTCGCCTTGAAACCTTACAATTATCGGGTGAAGAGCAGGAGTATCTAAAAGCATTAAAGTCGGTAAAAGTGGGATATCTCAAAGACTGGAAGCCGATGGAGTTTATCGGTGGAGATGACATATTTTCCGGGATCAACCGAGATGTAATCGATGTGATCACCAAGCAGCTTGGCGTCAGCGTCGAACCTGTTGCCTTTGATGAGTGGCAATCTCTTATCAAAGCACTTACTGAAGGGGAGGTCGATATCGCGGGAAGTGTTGCAGAAAATGCCGAAAGGAGAAAGAGCCTCTTATTTAGCGACCCCTATTGGCCTTCTCCATGGTCTCTGGCGACACCTCTCGAAAGAGAGGCCATCTTCAATGTACAACAACTTGCGGGTCAAAGGTTAGCGATAGTCGAGGGCTATCAACTCGTTAATCAATTGATGGGGGGCGATTATGGCATTGAGTTAGTGTTAGTCACCGATCCCCATAGTGGATTGACTGCGGTGAAGGACGGCAAGGCCGATGCGTTTGTCGATAAGGCGATAAATTTGGCATCAACACTTAAGCATGGTGACTATGCTCAGTTGAAAATGTCTGTGCTGGCCGATTTTTCCGAGCAACATAGTCATTTCGGTGTTCATCCATCATTGGCACAATTTGTTCCGCTAATGAATTTAGCCATCAAGAATCTGGATCAGGCCAAGCGGCAAGCTATCTATCAGCATTGGATTCAACCTGTGGCTGTCCCCTCTCGAGAGTCTGACACCATTAAATGGTGTGTGAGCGTTATTCTTATCTTATTGATACTGATTGCGATCATCTTAATGTGTAGATTATTACTCGCAAAAGAGCGGCTGAAACGAACTCAACTTGAGAGTCAATTGAGTAAGATGACCAATTATGATCAGATGACAGGGTTTGCTAATCGCAGTCTGTTAGATGACAGATTGAAGCAGGCGGTGTTATTACACAGTCGAGAGCAGGCCACATTCGGCGTGCTTTTTATCGACATTGGAGGACTGAAACCCGTCAATAAAGAGATGGGTCATGATGTCGGTGATAAGTTACTCAAATTAGTGGCCGAAGAGATGAGCACTTGTATACGCCGCTCCGATACCTTAGCGCGATTTGGCAGCAATGAATTTGTCGTGGTATTGAATAAAACCAAAGATCTTGATCTCGTCTGTCAGGTCGCAGATACGATTATCATTAATTTATCGAAATCTTTTGATTGTGAGGACACTAAATTGAATGTTAGGGCGAGTATTGGCATTGCAATGTTTCCGGCAGACGGCGACAATGTGGTGGAGTTACTCAAGTCTGCCGATAAATTAATGTATAGAGCGAAACAAAGTGGTGGCAATTGCTACAAATCATCATGATAATGATTTTCACTCGAGATGAAATCGCAGATTTTAGCAAAATATGATTAATCCTTAGCCGACTAGAGGCTAAGTGGTTTTGTAAGCGGCAATATTTTACTATAATGCCGCTTTTGTGTTGATTAGAATATTCCTCAGCCTTAGGTTTGCGGATTAAAGGAAAGAGTTAGATGCGCAGTCAATATTGTGGAGACGTTAACAAGTCTCACGTTGGACAAGAAGTGACCCTAGTGGGTTGGGTAAATCGTAGCCGTGACCTTGGTGGAGTGGTTTTTCTCGACTTAAGAGACAGAGAAGGGATCGTACAGGTTGTTTATGATCCGGATTTACCTGAAGTGTTCGACGTTGCCAGTAGCCTGCGCAGTGAGTTCTGTGTCCAAATAAAAGGGTTAGTCCGTGCTCGTCCCGATAGTCAGATCAATGATCAGATGCGTACCGGTGAGATTGAGATCTTGGGCAAAGGGCTAACTATTCTAAACAGCTCAGCACCTCTGCCAATCAACATGGATAAGAATCAACACAACACGGAAGAGCAGCGACTTAAATATCGTTACCTTGATCTTCGTCGTCCAGAGATGGCCGAGCGTATTGTTTTTCGCGCTAAAGTCACTAGCGCCGTGCGTCGTTTCCTCGATGGGAATGGTTTCCTCGATATCGAAACACCGATATTGACCAAGGCTACGCCAGAAGGTGCACGAGATTATTTAGTGCCTAGCCGTACTTATAAGGGGCAATTCTTCGCGCTGCCTCAGTCTCCACAGCTATTTAAGCAGTTACTCATGATGTCGGGTTTCGATCGCTACTATCAAATCGTTAAGTGTTTCCGTGATGAAGACTTACGTGCCGATCGTCAGCCTGAATTCACCCAAATCGATATCGAAACCTCGTTTATGTCTTCTGCGCAGGTTATGGATAAAACCGAAGAGATGATGCGTGGTCTCTTCAAAGAGCTACTCAATGTTGATCTTGGTGAGTTTCCTAAGATGACCTTTGCCGAAGCCATGCGTCGTTTCGGCTCCGATAAGCCTGATCTTCGTAATCCGCTGGAACTTATCGATGTTGCCGATCTTCTTACCGATGTCGATTTTAAGGTGTTCCAGGGACCAGCCACGGATCCAGAGGGTCGTGTGGCGGTACTTTGTGTGCCAGGCGGTGCCAAGTTATCTCGTAAGCAATTAGACCAATATGCTAAGTATGTCACCATCTATGGCGCTAAAGGCTTAGCATGGATGAAGGTCAACGAGCTGGATAAAGGGCTCGAGGGCATTCAATCTCCGGTACTTAAGTTCCTTAGTGAAGATGTCGTTAAGTCACTGCTTGAGCGCACTAAGGCTAAGTCTGGCGATTTGATTTTATTTGGTGCAGATAAAGCGAACATCGTTGCCGAAGCTATGGGCGCATTGCGCATAAAAGCGGGTGAAGACTTCGATCTGCTAGAGGGCGATTGGAAACCACTATGGGTGGTCGATTTCCCTATGTTCGAGCCTACTTCGGACGGGGGCTTGCATGCCATGCATCATCCATTTACCGCGCCGAGCGGTATGACGCCGGAGCAACTCGAAGCCGATCCGACTTCCGCTATCTCAGATGCCTATGATATGGTGTTAAATGGCTGTGAGCTTGGCGGTGGTTCAGTGCGTATTCATAACAGTGAGATGCAAACGGCTGTGTTCCGTATTCTGGGTATCGAAGAGGAAGAGGCCAACGAGAAGTTTGGCTTCCTGCTAGAAGCATTGCGTTACGGTACACCACCTCATGCCGGTTTGGCTTTCGGTTTAGATAGAATCATCATGTTGATGACGGGGGCTTCCTCTATTCGTGATGTGATGGCATTCCCTAAAACCACTACTGCGGCTTGTCCTCTGACCAATGCACCTGGGTTTGCTAATCCTGAACAACTCCTTGAGTTAGGCATCAGCGTCATCGAGAACGAAGAAGAAAAAGAAACATCTGAGTAATCAAAAATCGGCCGGGGGAAACTCGGCTTTTTTATTGCCAATCTGACTCAAGTCTCATTTAGCGTTTACTTCTTTAACTTCTTCATCCGGTAATTTATTCTCTTCGAAATCAAGGAGCATTCACATGGCAGGTCACAGTAAATGGGACAACATCAAGCATCGTAAGGCGGCGCAAGATGCCAAGCGAGGTAAGCTTTTTACCAAGTTTATTCGTGAGTTAACCGTCGCTGCCCGTGAAGGTGGCTCAGATGCCGATTCTAACCCCAGATTACGCGCTGCTATCGATAAGTCACTGTCTAATAATATGACTCGCGATACTATCGAACGCGCCGTTAAGCGCGGAGCTGGGGAGCTTGATGGTCAGGTATTAGAGACCATCATGTATGAAGGTTATGGACCCGGTGGCACGGCTGTCATGGTCGAAACCATGACAGACAATAAGAATCGCACCGTATCGGGTGTGCGTAATGCATTCAGCAAATCCGGCGGTAACTTAGGGACAGATGGCTCGGTCTCATATCTGTTCGATAAGAAAGGTATCATCTCTTATGCTGAAGGAACTGATGAAGATATTGTCATGGATGCGGCTTTAGAAGCGGGCGCCGATGATGTGGTCAGCCATGAAGATGGCGCCATCGATGTCTTTACTAGCCCGGAAGATTTTGGCGCAGTCAAAGATGCCTTGGATGCTGTGGGTCTAGAATCTGTCAACGCAGAGGTGACTATGGTGCCCTCGACAAAAGCCTCTCTCGATGCCAGCACTGCGGCTAAGTTTCTGCGCTTAATTGATAATCTTGAAGATCATGATGATGTGCAAGAGGTGTATCATAACGCTGAGATCTCAGATGAAGTGATGGAGACACTAGAATAACCTATGTCAATAATTCTCGGGATCGATCCTGGCTCACGGATCACAGGCTATGGGGTGATCAAACGTAACGGTCGGCACCCTATCTACTTGGGAAGCGGCTGTATTCGTACCAATTCAGAAGATTTTTCCTATCGCCTTAAACAAATTTTTGATGGTATCTCCGAAATAATACGCCAGTACCAGCCGACTGAATTTGCCATAGAGCGTGTTTTTATGGCTAAAAATGCTGACTCGGCGCTTAAGTTAGGCCAAGCCAGAGGTGCTGCCATCGTTGCCGCGACCAATGCCGATCTCCCCGTTGGCGAATATTCGGCGACGCAGATAAAAAGTGCCGTGGTAGGCACAGGTAAGGCGCAGAAATCACAAGTTCAGCACATGGTACAGCAAATACTTAAACTATCGGCTTCACCACAAGCCGATGCCGCCGATGCATTGGGCGTCGCCATTTGCCATTTTCATACTAGTCAAAGTCTGTTGGCTTTAGGCGGAGTGGCAAGCAAAAGAACATATGGACGTTATAGATGATAGGTCGATTACGAGGCTTGCTCCTTGAGAAGCAAGCCCCCGAGATTTTGATAGAAGTGAGTGGCTTAGGTTACGAAGTCCAGATGCCCCTCACCAGTTTCTATGAACTCCCTGAGCTCAATAAAGAAGCGATAGTCTACACCCACTTTGTGGTACGTGAAGATGCTCAACTTCTCTATGGATTTATGACTAAGCAGGAGCGGGCTCTGTTTCGTTTGTTGATTAAAACCAATGGTGTCGGGCCAAAGCTGGCATTAACTATCTTGTCTGGTATGACATCGGCCGAGTTTGTTGCCTGTGTCGAACGGGACGATATTGCCACCTTAGTCAAATTACCGGGCGTCGGGAAGAAGACGGCCGAGCGGCTACTGGTAGAGATGCGTGATAAGCTCAAGAGCCTGATGGAAGCCTCGGCGGGCTCCGAGCGGGAATTTATGCTTAAGAGCAACTATACGCCGGCAAAGATAGTCAATACCGCCGAAGAGGATGCAATTGCTGCCCTGTTGGCCTTAGGCTATAAACCTGCACAGGCCAGTAAGTCTGTATCAGCAGCCTATAAGGACGGAATGAGTTCTCAAGAACTGATAAAATCTTCACTCAAGTCGATGCTGTAGTAATAATGCCTGTATAAGATGTAATTTAAAGAGAGATAAATGATAGAAGCCGATCGTATAATTCATGCAGAGCCTCAAGGTGTTGAGGTGTATGAAGAGCAGATAGATAGAGCCATGCGTCCTAAATTACTCGACGAGTACACGGGACAGGATGCGACTCGCGCTCAACTCAAGGTGTTTATTCAGGCGGCGCAGAATCGCGGTGAAGCACTGGATCATATGCTCATCTATGGCCCGCCAGGTTTAGGTAAAACGACCTTGGCTCTCATCGTTGCCAATGAGATGGGCGTTAATATCAAGTCGACCTCGGGTCCTGTGCTCGAAAAAGCGGGTGATTTAGCGGCGCTTCTGACCAACCTTGAATCTGGTGACGTGCTATTTATCGATGAGATCCATAGGCTCAGTCCTGTAGTTGAAGAGATCCTTTATCCTGCGATGGAAGACTATCAGCTGGATATCATGATAGGTGAGGGGCCAGCGGCTCGGTCGATTAAACTCGATTTACCACCATTTACCCTGATTGGTGCAACGACACGGGCGGGAGCGTTAACGTCCCCCTTACGGGCGAGATTTGGTATTCCCCTGAGGCTCGAGTTTTATAATGTTAAAGATCTCAGCACCATAGTGACTCGCTCGGCCAAAGTACTCGACCTCCCTATCGACGATGAAGGTTCACTGGAAATTGCGAGACGCTCTCGCGGGACGCCTCGTATCGCTAACCGTTTATTGAGACGTGTCAGAGATTACGCTGAGGTTAAACATGACGGTGAGATCAATAAGCGAGTTGCCGATCTCGCCTTAGATATGCTGGATGTTGATGTCGAAGGTTTCGATTATATGGACAGAAAACTCTTGCTGGCGATCATAGATAAATTCATGGGCGGTCCGGTTGGCCTAGATAATTTGGCCGCTGCTATTGGTGAGGAGCGGGAAACCATAGAGGATGTGCTGGAGCCTTTTCTTATTCAACAAGGCTTTATTCAGAGAACACCCCGTGGACGCATTGCCACTCAACGTGCCTATCAGCACTTTAATATGATTCAGCCAGAGAAAAACTAACTCTTGAGCTTGTCCCCGCTAGGTATATCGGAGGGTGATGATGCTTATCATTGTTCTTCGATAGTTAAGGTGTATTGCGGGTATTTTTGTCCCGCAGTACTATTTTTCCCCGCCACCACTTTTGCACCTATGTCTACATACTCGCCGTTGAGCCCAGGATTGTCTAAATCAGCCACAGGCAAGCCCTTATAGGTCTTATTTTTGTATCTCACTCTGAGGGTTTTTAAATTGATCTTAGTTTCATTTGCGAGTTGAAAAAAATTAATTATGATAGGTGAATTCGTATCTGAGGTCACCAGATAGCGTCCTTGGTGGTAATCATTATCAAGCAGAGTCGCATTGGTAGAATTGCCTAATCTCCCTTTCCAATTGACCGTTACCGTAGTACTCCTAGTCAGATTTTTAATCACAGAAGGGTACTTCAACGCTTGTATTTGTGTGATGGTGATGGTTGCACGTGCCGGTAAAGATAGCAAAATAAGCCCTATCATCGCTATATTCTTCATTAGCTGAATAGATGTGTTTGTTAAATGACCACCTAAGTGTGTTTTTAATCGCTGTTTGATGTTGGGCATTACTAAATCTCTTAATTTATTCAGCTATTGATGAGGCTGCTTTAGCGAAGAGTCATTGTTACTCGGTGTAACTTATATTTTAAATTATAAATAAAGTCATAATTTAGTTAGTTAGATATAAGTTATATCAAAAATCTCACCTAGGTTTCTTTCAATCCACGAAGCGTTAATTTTTACATTTCTAATTATAGGTAAGTCGTTTTTGATTACTGAGAGTCTATTCTTATACTGATTAACATACAAAAAGTAAGTGAATATATTCATTTTAATCAATATGTTAATCCATGATTTTTGCATGGTTAATTGTGTGTGTCAAATGTAAATAAAGTGTTGCTAAATATTTCAGTTTTGATAACCTAATAACAAGGCACTACCAAAGTGCCTTTTAAACATCGACTTATGTTAATCATGGAAGAAGTAAAGTAGAAAAATAGAGCACAAAGGATATTCATTAGCATAAGAGAACAAAATAACTAGAAGAACACTTTGGAAAGCCATTATGAAGAATGAATTACTCCTATCGACCCTGATCGCCTCAACATTGCTACTGTCTAGCCAAGCTGGCGCCACTCAAACAACTGGCACTGCTAATTTTAACTTGGTTTACCCAATCACAGTGACAGAAGCCACTGCAATGGAATTTGGTGATATTGACATATCCATCGATGGAACCTGTGCCCTGGATTATGCCAACGCCACAACGGGTGCTAACTGTATCGCTGGCGGTGCAACTGCGGCCTCTGGTGATTTCATCATTACAGCGGCAAACGGAATCGTGAACATTACGCTTTCTGGAGCCGATACTTCGGTAGCGGGTGTGACTTTTACGCCTACGATTGCTAGTTCAACGGTGACAGTTGCTGCTAACACGGCAAGCTTAAAAGTTGGCGGTACACTTGCAGTCGTTGCAGCGTCTGCTAGTGCTGGTGCACATGCTTTAAGCTATACGGTAGATGTGATCTATTAAGATTGACTGCCCTTATTCAAAGTATCCAGATTGTGGTCTTTACTCTGGGTAGGGATAAGGGCGCAGTTTTGCTCGTAGTAAGCTAACCAAAAATAAGCTTGAATCACTGCATAAGTGTTTCATATAATTTAGCTGGGCGATGTTATGAATAAATATTTAATAGGCTGCATTGCAGCCTTATTTTGCAGTTTTAATCTAGATGCAAATCTACTGGTTACACCAACCCGTGCAGAATTGGATGATACTAGTCAGCGAAGTAGTGTATTTTCCCTGGTAAATAAAGGCTCGAGTACGGCTCGCTACAACATCTATTTTGAGGATAAGGTGCAATTGGCCGAAGGTGGTTATCGTTCGATTGTCGATGATAAAGCCGTATTATCTCAGTATGTTCGATATTCACCAAGACGAGTGACCCTAGAACCAGAGCAGGGGACTCGTGTTAGGATGGCGGTTAGATTGCCTAAAAATACCCCAGTCGCCGAGTATCGTAGCTACATCGTTTTTCATCAAATCCCGCTCACCCCCGTCATTGCAAGTAAAGCCAGTAATGATAACGCTGATACCTTTAGCCTTTCGGTTACAGCTTATATGCGGATCTCAATTCCTGTCATCTTAAGAGTCGGCGAGCTCAATGGGGAGGTGATGATAGATGAAGTGACTGATGAGAAAGCTCAAACTAGCCTTAATGTCACTCTCATTCGTCAGGGACAACGCAGTACCTATGGGGATATTGAATTATTTGTCGAAAATATCACAGAGGGGCTGGTTCATCTCGAAAGTGTGGGAAGTGTAAAAAATGCGGCTATCTACACTGAACTTAGTAAGAGAAGTTTCCTGGTAACCTTATCCAGAGAGCTTAAGGAGGGCACTGAAGTTATCGTTCGCTATACGGAAAGTAAGACTCTTAAGGATGCACAAATCGTCGAAAAACGTATCGTTATATAGTGACGATAAATACGCCTCGATATGAATCCGTCAAGCCGAACAGATCATAAACTGAAAAAACATGGTTTTTTATGGTCGATGTTTTTTTTGTTTTCCATCTTGCTATTGCTTGGTTATCTGTTGTGTATCAAGCTTACATTCAGCCTTGTGGATGATGTAACTAGTCACAAACTTTCCTTCGATGAAGCGCCGAGCAGTATAACCTCGAATAGAACAGAGGAAATTGTAGCAGGCGAGAATCAATTATATCCTAATGATTATCGTCCAGACACAAGCGCTTCTGTTAACGGCAGTGAATCAGAGTTAAATATTGCTGAAAAGCTCACGTTCAGCCAATCCCAAGTTATCCCAGTAGAGTCCGTTCAGGTTTATCCTCAAAACCTGTCTAAAAAACAGCCAAGATATAACAGTGAGGAACAAGCGACTCAAACCAGAGTTATTCAGGGTGAAGTCATTGTTAAATCAGTCCCTAGTCAAAAAAGTGTTATTGATAAGAGTAACAGACATGTAGAACAGGCAGAAATACAAGATACTTTGCGCTTGGCTAAGCAGCAGTCGATATCGACTTGGGCTGGTAACTCGATAAGCTGTGGTCAGCCTCTGTCGATTCCATACCAGGAATCTTTAGCCTCGCAAGATCTCTTCATTATCAGTCAGCTTAAATATGGCAAGTTGATCATGAGTGATGAGTTGTTTGCTTATCAAGAGGAGGGCAAACAGTACCTTCCTATGCAACTTCTCGCCGAATTACTCATGCTCCCCGTTCAATTCGATGCTGATACAAGAAGCCTTAGTGGTTGGTATCTATCTCCCGAGAAAACTATCGATGTAAGTAACAACTTGATGATGTTTTGGGGGAATGGCAATGACTGCAGTATAAAAAATACCAGAGTGTTTTATGACGACTGGGATCTCTATGTAGAGAGCAGAGTCATCGAGCAGATGTTTGGACTAAAAATAGTATTTGAGCCCTCAAGACAAGGTTTCTCTATCCTTGAATCTGCCACTATCCCTCTTTCACAGCTACAAGAGAGAAAGAGAAGATATGAGCTTTTTACCGCACAGCAGGAACAAAATAATAAGTTAAAGATTAAAGAGATCAAAAGAGAAGATGCCATGATAGGGGATCTTGCCATGAGCTTGGATCTCGGTATTGTTTCCCAACAGAAACTCGATATTAAAAAGTCACAGGTTGAAGGGTTTATTCAAGCCCGAACCGATATCGGCGGGCATAATGTCTATGTCGGTTATTCCTGGTCTGAAACTGATGAAGTGATCAATGCCTATATAGAGAAGACGTTAGCCGATTCTTGGGTTAAACATTATCGTATTGGTAGCATAGAGTCTCATTCTATGCCGCTGATATCTGAATCAAGCGCAGGAGTCGGTGTTAGAGTCACTGCTGGTGAAGGCTTTACCGACGATTTTCGTTATATCACGGTCGAGGGAGAGGTCGAGCCTGATTGGGATGTCGAGCTTTACCGAAACAATAGTTTGATTTCAATACAGAGAGTCGGTTCAAATGCCAATTATCGATTTACTCAGGTTCCTTACTATATGGGTCTCAATCAATATCAATTACGATTCTTCGGCCCTAATGGTGAGACGAGAACCGAATCTTTTAGCAAGATGTTGGATAGTTCAGTATTAGACAAGGGAAGCTTAGGTTTTAGTTACGGATCCATGCTGAGAGAGCAAGATGACCTGCAGCAACATTACTTAAATGTAAATTGGGCCGTAACTGATCGCCTTACGACAGGCGTCTCGATTGTTAAACAGGAGATTGCAGAAGATGACTGGTTAACAATTCCTAAAGTCAGTATTAATTTTTTAGGAGGAAAAAATCTTCTCCAGCTTAATTATGCCGATACTGGTGATGGCTTTGCCACTGGAGTCATTGTTCAGGGAAGTGGCGGAGACATTGACTGGTTAGCTGATTGGGAGTTCTTCGATGACTTTTCGAGTTGGGAAAACCTGGATGACAGGCTCAAGCAACAGGCACAGCTAAATTTAAACGGCAGCTTTGCGATGTCAGATCTTAGTTGGTCATTATCCGGTAACTGGAAAGAACATACGTTGGGCAGTGATTTTCTGCAATTTAATGCCATGCTCTCGGGTCAATATCATCGGCTTTCCTATAGCAATGAGCTCAGATGGCAATCCTCTCTCTATGAAAACAGGATCTATAATCGAATTGCGGCTTCGGGACGAGTACATGATTGGTATTTAAGAAGCTATCTCGACCTGGCTGTCGCTCCAGAACTCGAAGTCAATCAGTGGGTCTTAAATGCAAATTCATCGATAAGTGAAAGGCTTAATTACCAGGTAGAATTGAACTATCACCCACAAAATGATGATCCTTTTAGCGTACGTAACTCTATTGCCTATCTATTTGATCATAGTGCATTACGTTTGGTCATAGACAATCATTCTGATGGTGACTGGTTTGCGCAATTAAGGTGGAATAGCTCACTTCTATGGCAGCCGGAAACTAACCTTTGGCTATTAGATAGACTAAGCCATCTCAACACTGGCGCCGTTAAAATCATCGCATTTCAGGATGATAATGCTGATGGTGTGTTTGATGATAACGAACTCGCCGTAAGTGGTTTGAGCTTTTCAGGCCATAGTCAGTCAGACAATACTACAGATCACAAAGGTGAGTTGCTGATAACTCATCTACAAACGACAAGGCCCCAGCGCCTGTTACTCAAAGAGTCGAGCCTCTCGGATCCTTTTCTTGTGCCCTCGACGATAGCTATCACTGTGAATCCACATCCTGGTAATATTCAAGAGATCTTGTATCCCGTCTTATACACTGCAGAGCTCGAGGGTAACGTGGTGAGCCGAGTGGGTAGCAAGCTCCTACCTGCGATGGGCATGTTAGTCACACTAAGAAACGAAGCACTGAATCTCGAATACAAGACCAGAGTTGAATATGATGGTGTCTTTATATTTGATCGTGTGATATCGGGCCGATATCAAATCTTTATCGAAGATAAGCTAACGCTTGAGCTGATTCTGAAACCTGGTGATTATCTTGAGTTAGAGAAAATAACACTAGATTAGTAACCATTGGCATACTATCTAAGTGCTTGACAGAACAAGATGGTTTTTTTGAGCTGTTTCACAGCGGTAAAAACATTTACTTCCTATAATAAAATCAGACTTAACCTTGCTGGTTTTCTATGTTAACGACTTTTCTTCTCGCATCAATCATTGGTCAGACAAGCTTCAACCTTGTTGTTCCATTGCAGATAGCCGAAACACAAACGATTAATTTAGGCCATATTTCTAACCTGGAGTCGGCTCGATGTCGAGTGGCTTCTAATCTAAGGTCCGGTGATGCTTGTGTGGAGTCGGAATGGGGAAGTGGCGTGATAAGAATAACTGGGGGGATAGATGAGAGCATAATGATGCGAGTGTCTACGGTGAGCGCTGATGGCATAAGTTTTATCCCTTTACTGTCTAATGGTACTCAGTCAGATATGTATCTCATTCAAGATGGCGTGCTTGATGTCTCCATCGGTGGGGAGTTAACCCTTCTCAAGTCTCTAGCACTTGGTCAATACAAAATAAGTTATATGGTCGAAGTAAATTATCAATAGCGTAAATAAAACTGAATAGATAAGAGTGGAAAACCATTCCTTTTACGTATTTAAAATTATTTATTCTCCTTATTGTTAAACGTAATTTGAGTTTATAAAACACCAAATGTTATTAGCTGTGCTGTATGGTCATCGCAGAAGCTTATTGTGGTTACAGGGGTAACAAGTTGTATCTTGTTGTGATTTTGTTCCGTGTTAATAATAATTTAAATGTTATTTAATGGTCGAGAGTCAGCCTGAACCTAAGCTGACAATTAAGACAAACATATGCCTACCAAGTTGACCTTAGCCAAAAAAACATTACCGAATGCCATTCGATATATCAGCTAGCGGTCAAAAGTGTGACGCACATCACACTTTTGCTTATTCCGTAGGTTGTGAACTTGTTAACTTCTGGCCAGGTGGAATCTCTGCCTTGTTAGTGTTATCTGAGTTTTTTATGCTGTTTGATAACATGTCTCTTTCATTTCACTTTATAAAACCTCGTTATTATCACTGTTGGTTATCTTTATTTTAACCTTTCCGCATCAAGGGTTAATTAATTTGGTGATTGACTGACTTATGGTGAAACTATAGTTTCAATTTCAACGCCGTTAATATCGATTAACAAAGTGAAACAAATCGGTAAATAAACAAAAATAATTGGCGCAGAATAAAAACAAATAACGAGAAAGTAATCATAAGTTAGGGAGTAAATCTTAATGATAAGAACATCGCTGCATTCAAGTAGTAAGTTATCGCAAGCTATCAAGCTTGGGTTAATCGCATCGGTTTCAACTACTGCATTCACAGTATCAAACACCGCATTCGCACAAGAAGAAACAGCTAAGGTAGAGCGGATTTCAGTAACAGGCTCCCGTATTCAGCGTCAAGATATGGAATCAGCATCGCCAATCACAGTGATAGATGCTGCGTCTATACGTGCAGAAGGCTTCACTTCAGTAGATGAAATCCTACAAGCACAAACATCTATGGCCGGTGCAGCAATAGGCTCAAGCACCAACAATGGTGCAGACGGCGCTGCACAGGTTGATTTACGCGGTATGGGTGCGGAGCGCACGCTTGTACTCTTGAACGGACGTCGCATGGTTAACTCGGGGTCTGGTGCTGATAGTGCGGTAGATTTGAACTCAATTCCTGTTGCTTTGATAGCGCGTATTGAGATCCTAAAAGATGGTGCATCAGCTGTATATGGCTCAGATGCCATTGCAGGCGTAGTCAATATCATCACTAAGAAAGACTTCGAAGGCTTTCAGGTCGATGTGACGGGTGGTGTTACAGACAAAAGTGACGGTGAAAATGGTGAAGTAAGTGCACTTTACGGCTTCAACACAGATACAGGTAACTATACTTTTGGTGCTGCTTTCTCGAAGCGTGAAGGCGTGGTTCAATCAGATCGTGATTGGACAGATCCAGGTTCCAGTTCATTCATTCCTACTGGCTCATTGGGCGGTAAGGTACAAGACGAGAATGGTAATTGGGTAGACCGTACAGAAGGTTATGATTATACCCAAGACAGTTGGTACCAAACACCCAGTGAGCGTTACAGTCTTTTTGCTAACATGACGCAAGAACTTGGAAGCGATGTTGTTTTAACTGGTGACTTTTTATATACCAAGCGTAAATCGAGTCAACAATTAGCACCACAACCAGCAGACGTTATGTTAAATGTTTGTGGTGATGCAAATATAGATCCTTCAGCTCCATGTATCACTCTCGATCAATCGATGATAGATGGTGATATTGAAGCAGATAAGACTGGTCGTGTTAACTATCGTAGACGTACGAATGATGTTGGCCCACGCATTTACTCTCAAGATACCGATACCTATCGTATATCTGCAGGCCTAGCTGGTTCACTAGATATTAACACAGGTATGGATTGGGATGTTTCGTATACATATGGTAACAACAAGGCTAATACATCTGTTGCTAACTCCATTAATGCAACGAACATGAAACAGTCAATTTACGCAAACCAAGATGCATGGTTTAGTGGTGACCCATTATCTCAAGGTATTGTAGACGATATCAGCTACTTAGAAGAAACTGATGGTGGTAATGAACAGCATGTGTTATCAGCTGGCCTTAACGGTGAACTGATGGAACTTGATGCTGGTGCTGTTGGTTTTGCAATCGGTGCAGAATATCGTTATGAGAGTGGTTATTACAATCCTGATCCTGTGGTTGTAGCAGGTGATAGTACAGCTGCTCAGCAAGATCCCACTGATGGTAGTTATAATGTGTTCTCTGTCTTCCAGGAAGTCAGTGTGCCATTCACCGATAAGTTAACCGGTGAATTCGCATTACGTTATGATGATTATTCGACATTTGGTAGTGCAGCCACTTGGAAAATTGGTTTCACTTATGAAGCTACTGATGATTTGATGCTTCGTACTGTAGCGGCGACAGGTTTCCGCGCACCAAATGTAAATGAATTATACGGCGGTAATACTGGCTCATATGATTATCTTACTGACCCATGGGATAATGAGCAAGATCCGCAAATCTTGGTTAATTACACATCTGATGAAGATTTAAAGCCGGAAGAGTCTGAATCATATACAGCTGGTTTAGTTTACTCGCCAAGCTATATAGATGGTATGTCACTAACTTTAGATTACTGGCGCTTTAAGGTTCAGAATGCCATCGTACGTCTCGACGCTCAAGCTGGTTTGACTAACTGTTTTGAGGGAGATACCACGGCTTGTGAAACTTTCAATATTACGCCTGATGGAAATCTAGAAAACTTTACTAACCCATTAACTAATGTTGGTTATCAGGACACTAGTGGTATAGATTTCAACTTAGCGTATAATTTTGAAGCACTAAGTCTAGATTGGACCATCAGTAACGATACCACTTACCTGCTGAATTTTGAGCAAGATGGTATAGATTACACTAATACCATCGATGGTAACTTCGGTGCCTATGCCCAAGTGCGTAATAACTTTAGCATCAAAGCGGGCCAAGATGATTGGACGCTAATGTACTTCAACCGTTATATCGGTGAAATGGATGACTTAGGTGCGGGTACTAAGGTAGACGCTATTCTATATCATAATGTTTCAGGTACTTATCACTTCAATGATGCTTGGATGATGAGTGCAGGTGTTAAGAATATCACCGATGAAGAGCCATCTAGAGTATCTAATGGTAGTGATGGTGGTACGGTTCCAGAAGTATACGATACCATCGGTCGTCAGTATTATGCTGGTGTGACATTTAAGTTCTAAATAGAGCTGAGCTAGTACTTGAAGATAGTATGTTAAAAAGCGCCTTTCGGCGCTTTTTTTATGTCCTTAAAAAACTGATTAGCCTAATCCCTTAGAGGCTGAGCTCATCTGGATGAGTTCTATCTTGTAGCCATCAGGATCTTCCACAAAAGCAATCTCTGCAGTGCCACCCGCAACTGGGCCAGGCGCTCTGACTATGTTTCCCCAGCGGCTTCTATGGCCTTACAACGGCCATAGATGTCTTCTTCACCTATAGCTAAATGTCCAAAGGCATTACCCATCTCATAGCTATCCGTATCCCAGTTGTGAGTCAGCTCTATAACGCCGGCTCCGGTGGATTCTTCATCGAAACCGACGAAGGCAAGGGTATACCTATATTGGGTGTTCTCAGACTTTCGCAGCAGCTTCATACCCATAATTTGAGTGTAAAAGTGAATACTTTTTTCTAGATCGACGACACGGATCATGGTGTGTAAAAATTGAGACATTAAAACCTCGGTAGTGTTTAATTATTAGCAATAGCAGTGTTCTTGTTAAAGATTATAACCCATTGAATCTAAAATCCTCGGCACATTTATTTCATAACGTTTGTAGGAGAATAACCTAGGTGTAGATCACACTCTGATGCTTTTATGGTGTGAATTTAAGTCATTTCTTAAGATAATGTGCCATCTAGTTATGATTTATACTGACACTGAATAGGAAAGTGAATGAATACTGAATTAAAAATGGCATTTGGTTTGAGTGCAATTATCGGCATATTTTTATCTATCTTCTTTTTGGCTATGTTTTAACGCTTATCCTTAAGTGTTATTCAGCATAAAAAAAGCCGCTAAGCGGCTTTTTAAGTGTTTGTAATATAAGTATTAATAGGGTTAACCAGAGTGGTTTAACCTTCAGGGTAGACCTTCTCTTTAAACTCACATAAGTCTTCTATCAAGCAACTTCCGCATCGTGGCTTTCTGGCTAAGCAGGTATATCTGCCGTGAAGAATAAACCAGTGGTGAACATCGACCATAAATTCTGCCGGGACGACCTTTAACATTTTTTGCTCGACCTGGTCGACGTTTTTGCCCATTGCAAACTTGGTTCTGTTTGCAACTCTGAATATATGGGTATCTATGGCTATAGTAGGCCAGCCGAAGGCGGTATTGAGTACCACGTTAGCCGTTTTGCGTCCCACACCGGGAAGAGACTCCAGGGCCTCACGGTCTTCAGGGACTTGTCCGTGATATTTCTCGACTAAGATCCCACAGGCTTTAATGACATTAACGGCTTTATTATTATATAAGCCAATAGTCTTGATATACGTTTTTAGGCCGTCTACGCCTAAGGCATAGATGGCCTCTGGGGTATTAGCGACAGGAAACAGTTTATTGGTTGCCTTGTTGACGCTGACATCGGTCGCTTGTGCCGAAAGGGTAACGGCTACCAGTAATTCGAACGGGCTGGAGAAATTCAGCTCAGTCTCTGGATGAGGATTATTCTCTCTGAGGATCTCTAATATCCGCTGACGTTTATCTTTATTCATATGTTTTCTTATACTTGCATCAAATGAGGTTCACGATTTCGCGCATAGCTGGCAGCATTAGCTGACTTTAGTAATTCTTGCTCGCTTCACTGGCCCTTGTACGGTCACTTCCGGCTGCTTGTCTGCAATTATTTTATCGATAACATTCTTAAGGGCGATCAAGAATCCCATGCCTATGAAGGCACCAGGTGGGAGCATAGCCAAGAGAAAACTTGTTTCAAAATGCCAGATATGTATCGTGAGCCCTGCCGCCCAATCACCGAGTAAGAGATCGGCGCCATCAAACAGTGTGCCTTGTCCAAGGATCTCTCTGCAGGCGCCTAAAATGGCTAAGACCACTAAGAAGCCTAAGCCCATCATAAAACCATCAAACGCAGATTTAGCGAGGGAATTACGGGATGCAAATGCTTCGGCGCGTCCGATAATCACACAGTTGGTCACAATCAAGGGAAGGAAGATCCCCAGCGACAAATAGAGTCCATAGGCGTAGGCGTTGATGAGAAGTTGAACACTGGTCACTAAGGCCGCAATTATCATCACAAACACCGGAATACGGATCTCTTTTGGGACAAAATCTTTCACTAAAGAGACTAAAATATTAGAACAAATCAACACCAACATGGTCGCCAGACCTAAGCCTAACGCATTGGTTAAGGTTGCTGTTACTGCCAGCAAAGGGCACAGGCCTAAGAGTTGTACCAGACCTGGATTGTTCTTCCATAACCCTTGGAATGCAATCTCTTTATAGGCACTCATCGCGCTGGGTTTTGAATCCGCGGCAATATCCAGTACGGGCTCATCAGATGTATCGATATTAGATCCATTCATCGGTAATCAACCTCACAGTTTGCAGGACGTTTGAGTAAGGTTTCACTATTTGCATTAAAATAAATTAGTGCCTTACGTACGGCTTTAACATAGGCTCTGGGGTAATTGTTGCTCCGGTAAATTGGTCGAAATCACCACCATCTTTCTTAACCTTCCAGCGTTTATCTGTGTCAGATTGGAGCCTCTTTTGATTGAAACTCAATACCCAATCAGATTTTCTCAGGTCAATTTTATCACCGAGCCCAGGCGTCTCCGCATGGGAAAGCGTCCTGACTCCGAGGACTTTTCCGCTACTGTCGATACCTATGATTAACTTGATATTGCCATTGTACCCATCCGGGGCAATGGCTTCCATGGCGATGGCGACGGGAACCGATTGATTAGTGGCGATATAAGAAGGTAACGGCATATCGATACCCATAGCTTCCTCATCGTGGATCAAGATACAGTACTCGGTCAGTTCATTGTCATGCATGCTGTCCGGTATCAGTTGATGCAGGGTGCGTTTTAATTCGAGCTGCTGTTGTTCTTTAATTTTATCGACAGTTTGGTAGTTGACTACGGCCACAAAAGCGGTGCATAACAGAGCGAATAGTCCCAGCAAGAAGCCGTTTTTTAAGATTGATTTCTTCATATGTAATTCTCTGTATTAGCTTCTGGATCTGTGACCATAAGTTCTGGGTTTCATATAGTGATCGATGAAAGGTGCACACAGGTTGGCGAGTAAAATGGCGAAGGCGTAAGCATCCGGGTAACCACCATAAGTGCGTATGATATAGACTAAGACACCGATTAAGGCGCCAAATAACAGTCGTCCCCTGACACTGGTTGCAGCGGTAACCGGATCGGTAGCAATGAAAAAAGCAGCCAGCATGCTTGCACCGGAAAACAGGTGAAATAGGGGGCCTGCATGGGTATCCGGATTTAGAATAAACCCAATGCTTGCACAGACGTAGAGTGCTCCTAGGAGTCCCACACTGATATGCCAGCGGATTAATTTCATCTTTATCATGGCCAGTCCACCGGCGAGATAAGCCATATTGACCCAAAACCAGCCAACACCATAGCCATCACTAAAAATAGATTTAGTCAGGCTTTCTGTACTGGTTAATCCCATAGCGAGATCTGTTTTCAAGGTATCCAGTGGGGTGGCCATAGCAATGCCATCGAAGCCCATTTTGTAAGCACTGATTTCCGCTTGGGTGCCGCCGAAAAATATCATCTGTAAACTGGCTAATATGTCCAGAGGCTGGCTGGCAATGACACTTGGGGCTACCCAGCTAGTCATCTGTACGGGGAAGGAGATCAGTAGCATGACGTACGCCGCCATTGCTGGGTTAAATATGTTGTGCCCAAGTCCACCATAGAGATGTTTAACTATGATGATAGCAAACATCGCGCCCATGACGGTTAACCACCATGGAGCAAGCGGCGGAACTGCTATGCCGATAAAGAGGGCGGTGAGTAAGGCGCTATTGTCCTTTAACGTAGCTAATACCGGCCTTTTTCTTAACGTTAATACACTAGCCTCACAAAACAGCGCGACAGAGATGGCAAGCAGCAGTTGAATGATGGTGCCCCAGCCAAAAAAATAGCATTGCACCGCTACGCCAGGTAAGGCGCACAGTAGCACTCTTTGCATCAAGGTACTGGTTTGGAATCGACGACTCAAATGAGGCGAAGAGGCAATCTTAAATGCCATCAATTAATCCTTATCATGTTCTGTTTCGGTGCTGATTTTCAGGGCCGCTTTCTTCGCCTTGGCTTTAGCTATGGTCGCAGCAATTCGAGTTTTCTTATCATCGACTGGAGCACTTATTGGACTGGTACCGGCTTCATCAGCGCCTTGCTGCGCTGCAGCCTTCTTGGCCTTGGCTCTTGCTATAGTTGCTGCTATTCGAGCTTTCTTGTCGTCGACAGGAGCACTGACTGCATTGGTATCGGCTTCATCTGCACTTTGCTGTAAAGCAGCTTTCTTTGCCTTGGCTCTTGCTACAGTGGCAGCTATTCGGGCTTTCTTATCGTCGACAGGAGCACTGACTGGACTGGTATCGGCTTCATCAGAGTTTTGCTGTGCTGCAGCCTTCTTCGCCTTGGTTTTAGCCACTGTGGTAGCTATTCGAGCCTTTATATCATCGACTGGATCACTTACTGTATTGGTATTGGCTTCATCAGCGCCTTGCTGCGCTGCAGCTTTCTTCGCCTTGGCTTTAGCCACAGTGGCTGCAATTCGAGCCTTCTTGTCGTCGACAGGAGTGTTTACGGTACTGATATTAGCTGCATCAGAGCTAATACCTGCCGAAGAGTCAGCTGTGTCTTGTTTCAAGCCAGCTTTCTTGGCTTTGGCTCTCGCTACGGCAGCGGCGATTTTTACCTGCCGCTCGTCAGCAGGAGTGTTAGTTTCTGGCATTGAACTTGTTATGTTGCTTGCCTTGTCGTCTTGGATCGCGGCTTCTTTTTGTGCAGCCTTCTTAGCCTTGGCACGGGCCACCGCGGCGGAAATATCTTTGCGTTTGCTCTGTGTTTCAGACCCCGCTGCTGTGCTTGAGCCGCTTGTCGAGTCTGTGACTTGAGGGGCTGCAGTCGAGTTAGCTTCTGCGTTTGCCGCTTCTTTCTTCGCTTTAATTCTTGCCATTGCAAGGGCGACAGCATCTTTATCCGATGAGGACATGTTTGACTTGCGTCTTGCCGCTGAGGCTTTTTGTTTCTCTTCTCTTGCCCGTTTTTCATCTTCGAGGCGTTGGGTTCGAAGATCGAATCTTTGTTTAGCCAGTTCCGCCTGTTTCTTTTCTTCGGCTTCGGCTTTTATCGCAGACTTAGCGATACGATAGTATTCAACTAAAGGGATTTCACTGGGACAAACGTAAGTACAACAACCACATTCGATGCAGTCGGCCAAGTTATAGCTAGTGGCTTTATCGTATTCTTGGGCCTTTGCATGCCAGAATAACTGCTGGGGGAGGAGCTGGGCAGGACACACGTGAGCGCATTCACCACAACGAACACAGGGGAGCTCTTTCTGTTCGGGGGCGAGTTCGTCGCCAGCAGGTAACAGAATACAATTAGAGCCCTTTAGTGTTGGGGCATTGTCGTTATGCAAGGCATAACCCATCATAGGCCCACCTATGATCACCTTGTCATGTTCATTGCCTATGAATTGAGTTTGGGTCAAGACATGAGAGATTGGGGTGCCGATGGGGATCCAGTAATTACCTGGCTCCTGAGTGTTGTCACCAGTGACGGTGACTACACGCTCAATAAGAGGGTAATTACGCAGAATAGCCTCGTTGATGGCATAAGCCGTTGCAACATTCTGCACCACGATGCCAAGTTGAGCTGGAATAGCCCCAGATGGGACCTCTTGCCCCGTCAAAATCTGAATAAGTTGTTTCTCGCCTCCGGAAGGATAAAGTGTCGGTACACTTGTGATCCTGACGCCACCTTTTGGTAGCGAGCTTCGATTCAATGCATGTTGCATCTCCTCAATGGCTTCTGGTTTATTGTCTTCAATGGCGATGATTAGGCGTTTTGGAGTCAGTAACCTATGAATGATGGCGATACCATTGAGGATCTCATCGCTCTTTTCACGCATGATCATGTCATCTGAAGTAATGTAAGGTTCACATTCAATTCCATTGATGATGACTAATTCAATATCACTGGCTGGGCTGAGTTTTATATGGGTCGGAAATGCAGCGCCGCCAAGGCCAGCGATTCCCGCTTGCTGTATTTTCGTCAGCAGTTGTTTGTCTGTTAGCTGGTCGACTTCATCCGCAGAGAGTGCTGGGTGAATATTCCCATCATGAGTCTCTAGCCCATCAGCCTTGATGACGCAGCTCAATACTGCTAATCCTGAGGCATGGTTTCCCGGACGTGTTTCAATGCACGATACATGGCCTGAAGTCGGTGCGTGTGCCGATAGATGGCCAAAATGCGTGCCCTTGGTGAGAACAGCACCTTTAGCGACATAATCACCTTGTTTTACTATCAATACTGCAGATTCGCCGACCTGAGGCAGGGGGACTAGATACTCATCAGCCAGGGGCAAGGTTTTGATCGGTGTTCTGTTAGAGAGCTTTTTTCTCTCTGGAGGATGAATACCGCCAATTGACCGCCAAAGTGTCCCTTTATCAATTTGTTCGAATAAAGTTAGCACTTTACATCCTCATCTATGGTTTTCACTGGGATAGCGTTTAACTTCCAATCCCAATTTTTGATATTTTGTGTGACCGGTAGCATGTCAATGCAATCGACAGGGCAGGGCTCAACACACAGATCACAACCCGTACAGTAATCTGTTATGACGGTGTGCATCAACTTGCCTGTGCCTAAAATGGCATCCACAGGACAGGCTTGAATGCATTTAGTGCAGCCAATACATTCATCTTCACGTATGTATGCGATTTTTTTAACCTGTACTTCCTCGGTCGCAGTCAGAGGCTCAGGATCAACTCCAGCCATATCGGCCAGCTTTTCCATGGTGGCGGTGCCACCGGGAGGACATTTATTGATCTTGTCTCCATTCGCTATGGCTTCAGCATAGGGACGGCAACCCGGGTAACCACATTGGCCACATTGTGTTTGAGGCAGTAAGGCTTCAAGCTGGTCCACCAGAGGATCGCCTTCGACTTTAAATTTTTCTGCTGCGAAACCAAGCAAGAGACCAAAAAATAGTGCGAGGACAGTCAGTAAGATTATTGCGATAAATATTCCAGACATGACTATTTAACTAACCCCGTGAATCCCATAAATGCCAGCGACATCAAGCCCGCGGTTATCATTGCAATGGCTCCACCTCTAAAGGGTAAGGGCACATCTGCAGCTGCGAGACGCTCGCGCATGGCTGAAAACAGGATGAGTACGAGTGAGAAGCCGACAGCGGCGCCAAAACCATATACGGCAGACTGGATAAAATTATGTTTTTCATTGATGTTGAGTAGCGCTACACCTAATACGGCGCAGTTTGTGGTGATCAATGGCAGATATATTCCGAGTGCCCTATAGAGGGATGCACTGGTTTTCTGAACTAACATTTCAGTAAATTGCACTACTACGGCGATAACCAAAATGAAACTCATGGTTCTAAGGTAATCGAGATCAAACGGCAGTAGCAGATATTGATTGACCAGATAACTTAATACCGAGGCCAATGTCAGCACGAATGTGGTCGCCATTGACATGCCTATGGCGGACTCAAGCTTGCTGGAGACTCCCATGAAAGGGCAGAGACCAAGAAATTTTACTAATACAAAATTATTGACCAGAACTGTGCCGATCAACAATAGGAGATACTCACTCATCTCATTTCATTTTTGGGAATAATTATTAATGGTATTATCAGCTTTTCCAGTGCCAGAAACAACACATAGAATACAAGGTTTTAATTAATTGGGTCATCTAGCTAAAAAACGATCATTTAGGCTCCAACACCTGTATGGCTTGAGGTTGGGCAATATAATATCCTTGTAAGCCATCGATAAGCATTTTTTCTAGTGTGAGCTTCTCCTCTTGTCGCTCTACACTGGTGGCGATTACTCGAATGCCAAGCCTACGTGAAATATCTACTATCATCTTGATAAAAAACATATTATTTGTATCTTTCTCGATGGATTCCGTGTAGCTCCCATCGAGTTTGATGAAGTCAGGGCGAACTTCTCTGAAGAACTTAAATGAGCTGAAGCCCATGCCAAAATGCTCCACAGCCACTCGGGCCCCGACACTGTGCATGACCTGAACAAATTTGTAACTGGAGGCTAAATTAGATTGCATACCCGCTTCATTGGTTTCAAAAACGAGTCTTGCCGCGATATGACGTCTCTTTATCAGTTGATCTTTTAACCAGGCGACGAATGATTCTTGCATTATGGATGACGAGCTGATGTTGATGCCGTACGCCCCTTCAAGTGCCGGGGTATCCATCAGTATTTTTAATGTGTTCATCACAATCAACTTATCTAACTCTAAAATCATGCCATGACGTTCAGCCATTGCAATGACTGTTGCAGTAGGCAAAAATTTCCCTTCACTGTTATAAAAGCGAGAAAAGAGCTCTTTATAGACTTTAACTTCGGTTCGGCAGGGCTGTATGGGTTGCTGATAAAATTTTATTGCGCGTCTTCTAATCAAATCTTCGATGGCTAATTTCCAGCGAGTATCACCGTAGACTTCATCGCCATTAAGTCTATCTTGCATATGAAAACAATTAGGGCCTAAGGTTTGTGCAATGCTGACTGCTGTGTCACCTAAGGTGAGTAAGTTCATTGGCTCACTATCATGCCGGTAGGGTACAAGACCAACATGTGCAATCGAATCCGTTTCTAATGTTTGTTGGTATTCGTCGAACAAAGACTTCAAACTTTCGAGAAATGGAATGCCATCTTTCAAAATAAGATCGGGAATGAAAACCGCAAAGTCGGCGGTTGAAATTCGATAGCATTGTGAGTTTGGGTATTTATTTATGGCTTTTCTTATGCAGTTAGCAACTTTCGCTAGATAATCATCACCGGCAGACCGACCATGGTTTTGATTTATCGGCCCAAGCTCACTGGCTTTTATCATAGCCAAGAGGCCAATTTGCTCCTTGCCTAAGGTAGCGAATGATTCGAGTTTTTGGGTGAACTTTATTCTGGTTTCAAATCCTGTAATAGCATCTTGAAAAGCAACACGTTGCAATTTGTCATTTTCTTTAGCCAATTCATCTGAGCGATGTTTAAGTTCTAATTTACATTTCTCAAGGGCTTTGGCTAAGGGGTGAAGCTCAAATGATAACTTTGACGAAGCTAATGCATCGTATGACTGGCTCGATAAGCTCTCTATGTAACTGGCGGCGTAATTGATGGATTTTTTAAAACGGGCCATAACCAGCAGGTAAAAGAGGGCTATTGATAGATAACTTAGCCATAAAACCAACAGAATTTGTATAAACCTGTTGGTCGTGTGTTCGATTAAATCACCTGTGTAGAGTTTAACTTGTAATCGTCCGTTACTGATATCACGTGTATCGGGAAGGTCTATGGGAAAGAGGCGTTCCAAAGTCGTTTCTTTTTCAGGAAAAAGCGTGCCTTGAGTCACATTTTTGCTGCTGTCATCCTTATGGATATATTGAAAAAATTGGAAAGAGGCATGCTTATTTAACTCTGCTAAGAGTTTTTTCCCGTTTGTTGCAGAAAAGGTCGTGTTGTCGAAGGCCGCTTGATAAGTTGCGAGTCTTTGTTGGGATTTGGCTTGAAGCGAATTGTTGCTGTCTAGATAGACAAGGCTAGTGATACCTGCAAAGAGGATAAATAAAAAGGCATGAAAGAGTCTAGATAAGCTCATAAGCGTTCCGTTCGCGGAGATAGAATACATCTATTATTCTAGTAAATTCTGAACGTTATTCTAAACTTAAATGAGGATAAATAGAAAGAGCTAGATTGGAGGTAGTGAAAAAAGATTGGCTCCCCGGACTGGACTCGAACCAGTGACATACGGATTAACAGTCCGCCGTTCTACCAACTGAACTACAGGGGAATCGTTTTTCTTTTTATATATAGGTTTAAAATGGCTCCCCGGACTGGACTCGAACCAGTGACATACGGATTAACAGTCCGCCGTTCTACCAACTGAACTACAGGGGAATCGCTTTAAACATGCTACTGAACTACTTAATTAAAATGGCTCCCCGGACTGGACTCGAACCAGTGACATACGGATTAACAGTCCGCCGTTCTACCAACTGAACTACAGGGGAATCGCTTTAAATAATTTTCTTGAATAAATGGCTCCCCGGACTGGACTCGAACCAGTGACATACGGATTAACAGTCCGCCGTTCTACCAACTGAACTACAGGGGAAACGTTTTCATTCAACTCAGATATCTATTAAAAATGGCTCCCCAGACTGGACTCGAACCAGTGACATACGGATTAACAGTCCGCCGTTCTACCAACTGAACTACAGGGGAATACTTTTAACACATCATTCTGAACGTCTTCAATTTAGGTAACTTTGGCTCCCCGGACTGGACTCGAACCAGTGACATACGGATTAACAGTCCGCCGTTCTACCAACTGAACTACAGGGGAAACGTTAAAGCTACTCGTCGTTGAAGACGGAGCGCATACTAAATCGCTCTTGATGATGAGTCAACTCGAGGAAGAAAAAAAAGTGTAATTATGCTGTTAAGTGCTCATCTAATGTTCGTCCTGACGTAGATTCGCTCATTTTGGTGCTTGTGTGAGCAATTTTTATGGTGTGGGAAACATGATTTACTGCATGACTCTTATTTTTGTCGATTATCTGGTTGGTTCGGACCTAATGAGCTCCCTGAAATTACTGAATTATATCAATTAGCGCTTTAATGACCATTAACAATAATGAATTGGTGAGTGGTTTCATAAGTGAATAGTAATTAGAGAGGGTTATTAAAGAGAGGCAGTGAGTAGGCATTATCGTTCTCGTTATCATTCTGCTTACTGCACGAGCTCAAGTGCAATCTGCTTCTTTATCACTTCCTACTATAAGCCTTGAAATCTGATGCAGACTTTCATATGTAGTAAAATTACATCTAAGGGTGTTTTTAAGCAGGTTTTATAGGGAGGTGTTAAAACCCCCGCAGGGTAAGGGCTAGATTGAGTTATCCACTAAATCTGTGGATAAGCCTGTGGGTTAAGTCTAAAAATGTGTTTCAAAGCCTCATATACAGGGGGTTGAACTTAAAATCGTCAAAATTTTCACCCTCCAGTAAAATCATTTAAAAATAATAGGTTAGCAAATGCAAGTGTTTATTGTAACCGAGCGGTGCATCGTTACAATAATGTAACTGTAGCGATAGTTCTAGTTGTGAATTAATCCGCCAGTTTCATTGGTTTCCGGTTAACTATTAACCTTATCTACTGTTTTTAATCTATGTTTTAAAATTTCATTAAAAATAAATGGAATTGTCATTATTTTCTGCTACGACTTTAGCGTCAATGATAAGTTTAAGGGGATTAAAGTTTCCGTTATCGCATTATTGTTCCAATTTATCTCGATGGAGATAAATATATCTCATCTTTATTCACACGACTCCCTTAATTGGTTTAAAATAATGCGCTGCTTAAAAAAGGAACTCGGTTAGTGACAGAATCAACATTTCGGCTGGAATCAGAATACACGCCTGCAGGCGATCAACCCAAGGCGATAGCTAAGTTGGTCGATGGCATTGAAGCTGGACTTGCAACTCAGACTTTACTTGGGGTTACGGGCTCAGGTAAAACATTTACTATTGCCAATGTTATCAAACAGATGGGGAGGCCAACGATCATCATGGCCCCGAACAAAACGTTGGCGGCGCAGCTATACGGAGAGATGAAAGAGTTTTTCCCGCACAACGCTGTAGAATATTTTGTCTCTTACTACGATTATTATCAACCCGAGGCCTACGTTCCCTCCACCAACACCTTCATAGAGAAAGATGCATCGGTGAATGCACATATAGAACAGATGCGCCTTTCTGCAACGAAAGCACTCCTAGAGCGAAAGGATGTGGTCTTAATCGCTTCGGTATCTGCTATCTATGGTCTAGGTGACCCCAAATCTTATTTGAAGATGTTGTTACATCTAAGACAGGGTGACTTCATGGGGCAAAGGGATATTCTCTTACGTCTCAGTGAACTCCAATACACACGTAACGATATTTCGTTAGATCGTGGTACTTTTCGAGTCAGGGGGGAAGTGATTGATATATTTCCGGCAGATTCTGACAAGCATGCGATACGTGTTGAACTTTTTGATGACGAGATTGAGCGGCTAAGCATGTTCGATCCTCTCACTGGCCATATTATAAAGCGTATAGCCAGGATCTCTGTGTACCCCAAGAGCCATTATGTTACTCCCAGAGAAAACATTATTGCGGCGACAGAAGAGATAAAGGTGGAGCTCAGAGAGCGCAAGCAGCAATTACTGGACAATAATAAGTTAATTGAAGCTCAGCGAATATCTGAGCGAGTTCAATACGACCTGGAAATGATGGTGGAATTGGGTTATTGCTCAGGTATTGAAAATTATTCACGATACCTATCTGGTAGAGCCACCGGAGAGGGGCCGCCCACATTGCTGGACTATTTACCCGATGATGGCTTGCTGATCATCGATGAATCTCATGTCACAGTGCCTCAAATCGGTGCCATGTATAAAGGCGACCGCTCGAGGAAGTCTAATCTGGTGGAATATGGTTTCCGTCTACCTTCTGCGCTCGATAACCGTCCTCTTAAATTTGAAGAGTTTGAGAACTTGATGCCTCAAACCATTTTTGTCTCAGCGACTCCGAGTCAATATGAGATCGATAAGTGCGATGGAGAGATTGCAGAGCAAGTGGTTAGACCTACAGGTTTACTGGATCCCGAAGTGGAAGTCAGGCCGGTGGGGACACAGGTCGATGATCTGCTTTCTGAGATAGGCAAAAGGATTAAGGTCAATGAGCGGGTGTTGGTCACGACACTCACAAAGCGCATGTCGGAAGACTTAAGTGAATATCTAGACGAGCATGGGATCAAGGTGAGATATCTGCACTCAGATATCGATACGGTTGAAAGAGTAGAGATAATTCGAGATCTGCGTTTGGGCGTCTTCGATGTACTGGTTGGCATCAACTTACTGCGTGAAGGCCTGGATATGCCGGAAGTATCACTGGTGTGTATTCTCGATGCAGATAAAGAGGGCTTCTTGCGCTCCGAACGTTCGTTAATTCAGACTATGGGCCGCGCAGCCCGAAATATTAATGGCAAGGTGATCTTGTATGCTGACCGTATCACTAAATCCATGGCGGCAGCCATGGGGGAAACAGAGCGGCGGCGTAAAATGCAGCATCAATTTAATCTCGATAACGGTATAACGCCTAAAGGTGTAGTGAAAAAAATTACCGATGTGATGGATGTGGGCGAGAGAGACAAGGGGATCTTAGGGGATTACCGTAGTCTTAATGTTGCAGAAAATAGGGCTAAATATGTCGTTCAGGATGCGGCAAGTTTAAGCCATCAAATCGATGCACTAGAGAAGCTGATGCATGAACATGCGAAGAACTTAGAATTTGAACAGGCTGCGGCAGTCAGAGATCAGGTGATGAAGCTCAGAGATGCCTTTATTAAAGCTTGATAAATAGAGCTTAACATTAAGCCGCAATACTCTAACCAGTATTGCGGCTTAATTTTGATACACATTCAAGCTCAATGCTATTTATCAACAGGCTTGTCTGCACCTTGTCTACGCAAAGCGCTAATAGCGTAAAGCATTAAGAAGACGATTATGCCGCTGATAACGCCCACAAGATGAGCCTCTGTCGCGACTCTTGCTCCTATCATTTCAGTGACCTCCTGACTGGCACCATAAACCTGCTCATAAGACACTTTGATGATGACACCAACTAACAATAGGTAACCTGACTTTAATCCTGTGGTGATGTCTTTTATCGCGCCGTAGGTAAACAATCCATGCAGCATGCCACTCAATCCTACATATCCGATCAAACCTGGATAAAACAGGTAGAGGCCTATACCTTGAAGCAGACAACAGAGCACGAAGAGCGAAGTGAACAGCAATAAACGATAATGGGTGTGGTGGAGCAGCACTATGACCCAGAGGCCCGCCAGATTCATGAGTAAATGCCAGGCATTGGTGTGAAGCAAGTTGCCGCTCAGTAGTCGCCAATACTCACCTTCACCTATCTCCACTCTTCTATAAGCGAGGGAGTCAGCCAGGTTTAACCAATAGAGCCCTATGCATAGGAGCGTGACCAGAGTGACCAGACAATAACTCGAAGATAACCACTGCCTGATTTTTGTGGGGGCGATAAGCGTCATAGCTATTGAGCTATTTTGGCGGTTAAATCTAACTGTACTTGCGCCTTATTATTCAAGTAGTCATCTAACCCTGTTTGTCTTAATAAACAAGCTGGGCAGGTACCACAGCCTGATCCAATGATATCGTTATAACAGGTCAAGGTCTCATCTCGGACTAAGTCCAGGCTATTATACTTATCGGCAAGTGCCCAGGTTTCGGCCTTATTTAGCCACATCAAAGGAGTAACAAGCTCAAGCTGCCTGTCCATTCCCTGAACGAGCGCCGATGCCATCGCCTTAACAAAGTCATCACGGCAATCGGGATAGCCAGAATAGTCCGTTTCACACACGCCTGTTATCACTGCTTCTGCACCCAGTTGGTAGGCAAAAATCCCGGCTAAAGTGAGAAACAAGATATTACGACCCGGCACAAAAGTATTGGGCAAACCATTGTCCATGAGGGTGTTCGATACGGCGATATCGTCTCTGGTTAATGCCGAAATGGCGAGTTCGTTTAACATGGTGACATCCAGAACTTTATGACTCGCTAGACCAAGACGTTTACCTAGTTCCTTAGCGACTTCAATTTCCTGACTATGACGTTGTCCATAATCGAAGGTGATACCATGGACTTCATCATATTGCTCGAGTGCTTGGATTAAACAGGTTGTTGAATCTTGTCCACCACTAAAAACGACGACTGCTTTTGACATATTGATCACTCAAGTATTTAAATTGTCATCATTTTAACTGACAGACCTTCGCTTGTATAATATCACGTGTACGGTTATCGGCTTTTTACTCATTCTATAGACACTTTAAAGCTTGCCTGTAAACTCAAAATACACTATAAATGCCGGCCATCCTTGTAGAGGTAGACCATGAAGTATCCAGTGAATGAAGTTTTCGAGACCATCCAGGGGGAAGGTGTTTTTACCGGCGTACCTGCTATCTTTGTGAGACTTCAGGGGTGCCCGGTTGGGTGTTCATGGTGTGATACTAAACATACGTGGGATGTTCTTGAGCAAAACCGAGTCGCCCCAGAATTGGTTATCCAGGTTGATGGAGAGATTGGCCGCTGGTCCGAGTTGACCGCGATAGAGCTGATTAACTTTTTTACATGCAAAGGCTTCAATGCTAAACATGTTGTGATCACCGGTGGAGAGCCATGTATCCATGATCTGACAGAATTAACATCAAAGCTTAACAGTCAAGGATACGGGACTCAAATTGAGACCAGTGGTACGTTCGAGGTGAGCTGTTCAGATAAGACTTGGGTCACAGTGTCACCTAAAGTGAATATGAAAGCGGGCATGGCTGTATTGACTCAGGCGCTCGAGCGAGCCGATGAGATTAAGCATCCGGTAGCCACATCTCAACATATTGATGATTTGGATGAACTGCTCGAGGGGATCGAACTCGATGGTAAAACAGTCTGCCTGCAACCCATTAGTCAGAAACCTCGTGCCACAGAGCTTGCAATGAAAACCTGTATCGAGCGTAACTGGCGCTTATCGATACAGACTCATAAATACCTCGATATAGATTAATTCAGCCGTTGAGCCTAGATAGCTAACTTGTGTTAATACCTAGGCGCTAACGTATGTCACATCGAAGCGGTTAAATTTATTACTACCTTAGCTGAGCGCACCAATGTCTTCCTTAGCTTATTCAAGTGCACTCTGGGTTACAGTATTTGATGTCTAGGTTAACTGACCGGTGAGGTCAAAATTCTTGAGTTGGTTGTCAAACTCGCTGAGATCACCTATGTTTTCCTTAATCCACTCAGGGTTGTAGTAAGTGTCCAGATAACGTTCACCGGAATCACACAGCAGAGTGACCAGTGAGCCTGTTTCGCCCTTAGCGTGCATCCTAGCGGCTATCTGTAATACCCCATAAAGGTTGGTTCCGGTAGATGCTCCGGCTTTACGGCCGATAAGCTTCTCTAACCAGTAGATGGTTGCCACTGACGCTGTGTCAGGTATCTTTTCCATATGGTCGATAACCCCAGGTATGAAAGAAGGCTCGACGCGGGGTCTGCCTATGCCCTCAATCTTACTGCCGTTGACCGATGTGATCGAGTTGTCGCCACTGGTGTAGTAATCATAGAAAACTGAGTTGTCGGGATCCACTACACACAGTTGCGTATCGAGTTGTTGATAACGAATATAACGCCCGATCGTTGCCGATGTGCCACCTGTGCCTGGACTCATCACAATCCACTTAGGTATAGGGTGGGGTTCCCTGTTCATCTGCTCAAAAATGGAATTAGCAATATTGTTATTGCCACGCCAATCTGTCGCCCGTTCAGCGTAGGTAAATTGATCCATGTAATGGCCCTTCAATTCACTGGCTAAACGTTCAGATTCTGCGTAGATCTGATTGGAATGATCGACAAAATGGCACTTGCCACCATAGAATTCGATTTGTTGCACCTTCTTCTTCGCTGTGGTGCGAGGCATTACTGCGATAAAGGGTAAGCCTAATAGTCGGGCAAAATAGGCTTCAGATATCGCCGTGCTCCCCGATGAGGATTCTATGACTGTGGTCCCTTCGCTAATCCAACCATTACATAATGCATATAGGAAGAGTGAACGAGCCAGTCTATGCTTCAAGCTTCCCGTTGGATGAGTGCTTTCATCTTTCAAGTAGATGTCGATTCCCATAAGCACCGGGAGGTCTAACTTAATCAAATGTGTGTCAGCACTACGCTGATAATCAGCGTCTATGATTGCGATTGCCTGATTTATCCAAGAAGATGCCATGCTGCCCCTGATTGTTGAAGGTAAATATAACGGAATGTAGCAGATAATAACTAAATTGAATAAATCGTGAAAGTTGAATCTGAGGCTGGATGCGGTAGACCTAGATAGATATGGGGTTCAGGTTGGGATATTTACAAATGGAATTGAGATTACAAGGGGATGTACAGATGAGGTAAGCAGTTTTTGAGAGAAGTGGTGGAGGGAGAAGGATTCGAACCTTCGAAGGCTGAGCCGTCAGATTTACAGTCTGATCCCTTTGGCCACTCGGGAACCCCTCCACATTTTTCTCTTCTGACTAAATATCATTCTACAGCGAGCCATCACTGCAGGACAAAACATTAGCTTTATACACGTCCAAACTAACTGAATAAAGATGGTGGAGGGAGAAGGATTCGAACCTTCGAAGGCTGAGCCGTCAGATTTACAGTCTGATCCCTTTGGCCACTCGGGAACCCCTCCACATTTTTATTCTTTCACGAATATCATTCTAGTGTGAGTGATCACAGCTGGAAATAATATTAGCTTTCACAGGTCTAAAGTCACTAAACAAAGATGGTGGAGGGAGAAGGATTCGAACCTTCGAAGGCTGAGCCGTCAGATTTACAGTCTGATCCCTTTGGCCACTCGGGAACCCCTCCGGATATCTTTATTTTATTTCTTTAGCGCAAATGGTGGAGGGAGAAGGATTCGAACCTTCGAAGGCTGAGCCGTCAGATTTACAGTCTGATCCCTTTGGCCACTCGGGAACCCCTCCTAACGATAATACCGATCGGTATAAGCATCTAAAACAGGCAGAAAATTTGACGTCCCCTATTTTTAACCTTATCCCACGTTTACTGCATGGTTTTTCTCAAATAATGCTACAAAAGAGTGCGGTCACCGGCCTATTCTTTGTGATTGGAATTGGCATTAACTCTTTGACTATGATGTTAGGGGGGATCATTGCCACGCTATCAGGCCTAATCATAGCGAAACTCTGCCGATATGACAGCGAGCTTATTGGCAATGGCATCTATGGTTACAATGCCGCGCTCGTTGGAATAGCGCTGTTTTATTTTCTCCCTCTCAGCCAGCTTTCTCTTGTACTTCTTGTGTTTGCAAGTGCCCTATCCACTATCATAATGCATTATTTGCTAAGACTAATACCGGTAAATAGTGTATTTACCACGCCTTTTATCATCTCAACTTGGTTAGTGTTACTCCTGATTGACATGGCCGGCATAAACACATCCGTGGCCCCCTTTTCAACCCAAGCCAGCTCAGACTTTTACTCGCTAACACGAGGCCTAGGTCAGGTGATGTTTCAGGGGTATTGGCTATCGGGTGTCATATTTATTATCGGACTGTTATTTCATTCATACCAGGCCGCCATATGGGCGGTTATCGGCTCAGGATTAGGAATGCTAACGGCGCGGGTGGGGAGCTTTTCTGAGTCTAATGTGCTGATGGGAGCTTATGGGTTCAACGCGAGTCTGGTTGCCCTCGCCCTTACTGCACGCTATCCAAACACACCAATACCAGCAGTGTTGGGAGTCATGCTATCTGTGCTGCTCACGAGGGCTTTTGAGGTGGTTTCCCTGCCAGCGTTAACCGCCCCTTTTGTTCTGACTACTTGGTTGATCATAGGTATGATGGGGATAAAAAATCGTCTCAGTGAATACCGCAGCCTTTAAGAATTATTTGAGTGAGAAAAGTCACCACATCTTCAAAGTCATCATCGCTCATTGTTTCTTTATTTAATGCTGCTACCACTTGCACATTAAAGTCGGCGTAATGTTGAGTCGAGCTCCAAATTAAGAACAATAAATGATGTGGATTGACCTTATCCATCAAGCCTTGCTCAATCCAAGTCTCGATCACACTAACCTGGCTTTGTAACCAGTCTTTAAAGTCCCCATAAAGGTATTGATTCAACACCGGCGCACCATGAATTAATTCACTAGCAAAAATTCTCGAAGAATCCGGGTCATCCTTAGAATGCATGACTTTTGCCCGAATATACGCACTAAGCGCTTGTTTGGGTCCTTTATGGACACTTAAGGTATCGTAGTCTCTATTCCACACTTCTATGATATTGCTGAGCAGCTGTTGATATAGGTCAGTTTTATCTTGAAAGTAGTAATGGATATTCGCTCGTGCAATATTCGCTCGCTCGGCAATGCGCTTAATGGAAGCACCTTTAAAACCATAAGTGACAAACTCTTTCTTTGCTGCATCGAAGATGACAGCCTTATTCTTTTGCCGAATATTGCCTTCCGAGGCTTTAGACTTTGCCACAAACACTCCCAGTCATAAAAGTTAACCAGCACCATTCCATTTCAGCACTGTAAATAATAAATCAGTGGCATGGTTATACCATGCCACTGATTTTTCGATCATTAGATAGTAAAAGTCAATTTTTTACAACTAGAGAGGTCTGCAGACCTCTCTAATTTACTGACGACTGGTGTTTGCCAACCAGATCGCTAATGTCGTGCGCTCTTCATCTGTCATATGAGTCTTATTCATAAACGGCATATCTTTAGAGTCTACCACTCGCGCTTGAATACGAGGTGCCAATCGTATAATGCTAGCTTCATCGGAAAATACGATACCAGCTGGTGCAATGGTAAAGACATCGTCGGTCGGTGTCACTGAATGACAACTACTGCACCTTTGTTCAATGATCTTTTGTACTTGGCTGGTATTTACCGTTTGTTGTTTTTGCTCCGCGGTCAACTCAGTCGAAGCTGGGGCTATTACAAAAGCGAGAATAACCGTCGCCACAACCGAGCCGACTAACACTAAGGGTTTCTGCTTACCAAAATGACGTAATACAAAGTATTGACGGACCGCAGCGGTGATTAAAATGATAGCGATGAGTACTAACCAGTTCGCGCTATGGGCGTAGGTCATCGGATAGTGGTTTGAGATCATAATAAAAATGATCGGTAGCGTAGTATATGTATTATGAGTTGAACGTAATTTTGCATTTAATCCATAAGCTGGATCAGGTGTTGTCCCCTCTTCAACCGCTTTCACTAAGGCACGTTGTGACGGCATGATGCCAAAAAATACGTTACCCGCCATAATGGTGCCTATGATCGCGCCCATGTGCATATATGCGCCACGAGCACTAAACACATGTGTTAGACCGTAGGATAAAGCGGTGGCAATAAGGATTAAAATAAGACCTAAAACTATTCCATGCTCTCTTAATTTAGTGCGCACTAACAACTCGTAACTACCTACACCAAGCACAATTGACCCCACGCCTATGCCAATGGCTTGAAATTGGGTTAAGTCAGCGACTCGTTTGTCGATTAAGTAGGAATCTGCACCCACATAAAACATCAGCGACAGTAAAAGGAAACCAGTTAACCAGGTGGTGTAAGCCTCCCATTTAAACCAATGCAAAGTGGTTGGCATCTTTGGTGGTGCCAATTTGTATTTAGCCACCTCGTAAAATCCACCACCGTGAATAGCCCAAAGATCACCGCCAATACCTTTATCTTCTTTCCATTTTGGCGGTGTTTCCAAATGATTATCTAACCATACGAAGTAAAATGATGCGCCAATCCAGGCAATACCTGTAATGACATGTGCAAATCGAATGATTAAATTTAACCATTCATTAATATAGGGATCCATAACCTTCCTCAATTCTTTTAATATTTATGTTGTTACAGCAATAGCAGTCTGTACTCGTTCGCCCATAATATGAGTCGCCTTGACATGACGTTCGTCGCCTAACATGCTTAATGTAAACAGCTTTTCTGACAGATCTTTGCAATGGTGCATACGTCTATCCATAAGCGGGGTTGCGTGGTAATCGAGGAAAATAAAGTCAGCTTCTGCACCTTTAGTGAAGTTGCCGATGGTGCCTTCGAGATCTAACGCTCTTGCCCCGCCTAGAGTGGCTAAGTAGAACGATTGGAATGGGCTGAGTTTTTCAGCGCGAAGCTGTTGTGTCTTATAGCCTTCGTTCAGGGTACTTAGCATTGAAAATGTGGTACCAGCGCCTATATCTGTGCCGTAACCTACATTAACGTCATATTTTTGCGCTTGTTTCAGGTTAAATAACCCGCTGCCTAAAAACAGGTTAGAGCTTGGGCAAAATGCAATGGAAGACTCTGTTTCACCTAATCGCTTACATTCATGATCATGTAAGTGCACGCCGTGAGCGAAGACACTTCGACGACCGAGTAAGTTACTTTGGTCGTACACATCGAGGTAACCTTTTGAGTCAGGAAACAGTTCACTCACCCACGCAATTTCATTGGTGTTTTCACTGATGTGTGTGTGTAAATAGACGCTTGGGTTTTCTGCCAGTAATTGACCGGCTTTATTTAATTGCTCAGTTGAGCATGTCGGTGCGAACCTTGGCGTGATTGCGTATTGCAATCTATCTGTTTTATGCCACTTTTCAATCAGTGCTTTGCTGTCTTCATAACCAGTTTGCGCCGTATCTGACAGATAATCAGGGCAGTTTTGATCCATCAATACCTTGCCACAGATCATGCGTAATTTTTTCTGTTGGGCAATAGTAAAAAAAGCCTCCACGGATTCTTTATGTACCGTACCGAATACGAGTGCTGTGGTCGTTCCAGCGTCAAGAAGTTGAGTTAAGAAAAACTCAGCGATTTTTTTACCGTGCTCTAAATCTGAAAATTGACGCTCAAACGGGAAGGTATAATTTTGTAACCATTCAAGTAGTTGTTCGCCATATGAGGCGATCATCTCAGTTTGCGGGTAATGCACATGAGTGTCGATAAAGCCTGGCATCATGAGTCCATTCTCATAATGAATCACCTCAATACCATCATCTAACAGAGGTAATAACTCAGATGCTTCTCCCACTTGTTCTACCAAGCCATCTTTAATGATTAACAATCCATCTTCTATATGCTGGTAGCTTTCTTGTAGGGCAACTTTGGCGGGGTCAGCCAAAAAATGCAGTAACTCTCCCCGATAAACTTTTATCATTATCCTTCACCTTCTCATCGTATCTTTAAGTTCTTATTATCTCATTACGATATTTATACATTACATTGCAAAATCACATACTCACTCTTGCACTATTAAGAGTGAACCATCTAACTCCAGTGCGTCACAGTTATCCCCCTCGCCCCCTCTATCAATCACCAAAAAATCACTTTCACTATTTAATGTTAGACAGAAATGATGCCAGGTCCCCTTGTGGTAATTCACACCTTGACTCGAGCTCGCGATAAAGACTTCAATATTATTGATATTAAATTCACCAGCAGGAGCCACGACCACTAAGAAAGGATTGTTTCCCAAAGGAATAAATGCCTGACTCCCATGAGGGTGACGCTCCATCATCTTTATGGCTATGGGCTGCTCTAATGGGTTTGAGCGAAAAATACTGATCAAGGTATGACCATCATTATCATTGACATCTATCTTGGCCAAGTCGTGATAGCGATGCGTCAGGCCACCATTAATTGCAAAGTTTTTTGCCTCTGTGCTGGCTTCAATTACATCACCAAAAGCACTAAAGGCTTCCCGAGTTAGGGGTTTTGCCGTGATAATCCGCAATTTATCAGTTATGCTGTTTTCCATTAAAAGTGCTCCCTTAGCTGCCGCGGTAAGTTGAATAACCAAATGCAGTTAATAACAAAGGGATATGGTAATGACTATTTGTGCCATCGAGTTCGAATACGATATCAACAAAAGGGTAAAAACCCTTTTCGTTATTGGCATTGAAGTAACATTTAGTCTCAAAATGCATACGATAAACCCCCGCATCGAGTACGACGCCATCGGCTAAAAGGCCAGCAATTCGACCATCGGAATTGGTGATACCCGAGGCAAGTTCTTGCCAAGCATCCCCTGTTTGAGCAAATAAGGTGATGGGCAGTCCCCGCGCAGGAAGTCCACGAGTGATGTCTAGGACATGAGTGGTTATTTGGCTCATATTAGTTTATTTAACCTCAGGTGGAAGATTTTACGCTGCTCTTGTGCAGCATTGGCTAATTCTGTAATTTTATTATTGGGCAAGCGTGCAAGTAGCAAAGCAAGCATCTGCTCTGCACTCTTGCCAGTGGCACAAACAATAAAAATGAATCCAAACTTGTCGAGGTAATCAGAATTACCTTGGGCCAAATCGAGTAACACTTGCTCAGACGCATGATTGACTGAACTTTGTTCACCACTGGCTAGCTCTTTAGTATTGGCATACTTTTTCCTAAGGGTATCCACATTACCGATTTGTGGATGACCTTCAAAGGCCTCGATATAGTCAGCTTCTATGGATCCAGCCCAAGCGAGATCGGCTTGGTAAGCTAAGGCTTGTTCATCAATAAAAGGACGCGCAAGTACCATTGCCTCAACCCAGCTAGATGCCGTACAACACTGCATAAAAGTATGCGTAGCTTCTTCAACGGATAAACGATTTAACTGTTCTAAATTCATTTTAATTCCACTTAAACTTTACGTTTACCAAACACTCGCATACGTGATATCCCACCATCAGGGAAGATATTTAATCGTACATGAGTATAGGTTTGTTCCTCATCTGCAAGAATTTCATTAATAAAGAGGTGTTCGCGATGAGCATAGAGTTTGGTGCGAGCAATAATGGGCTGCCATTGTTCTTCTTGTTGCCCATTACTGAAGTCATCGCTGTCAGTCACCATACCTTCGAGGTTAAATGTATCTGGAAAGTTACCTTTAAAATGACAGGTATCTATGATCACTTTTTCTATACTGCCACGGCTGGCAAGCTTGACAATAGACCAGTCGGGACCGAGATCTCGACGGCGTTTTGTTTCCCAGCCATCTCCCATATTTTTACCTCGACCAGGCATGATTAAGTTATTCTTATCACTAAAGAACATATCGCTGACCAATAAAGCTTTAGCGCCATTTTTGATGTAGGCCAAATCGATTAACTCACCCCCAATGAAATGCTCCCAATTTACATCGGCCTCGCCATAAACGCGTATGCGAGCCACGCCACCATCGGGGAACATGTTAAAACGAATATGGGTCCAGGCAGTATCATTGCTAATCGAAAAGATATTTTGGCTATGGGCTTCGACTGAAATTCGTTGCAAGACGGTATGCCAAACAGTATCCGCGCCAGGTTCAACTTCGCTCACGCATGCTTCTACCGACACAGACTCTGGCGCGTTGCCGCGGAAATAGTTGGTATCGATATCGAGACCCCGAATAACCCCTTTTATGCCAAGTCTGATAATGCACCAATCGAACTCACGGCCATCATCACGACCATAGCTACGACGAGATTCCCAACCGTCCATCCACTTACCGCGATCGGTAAATTTATCATCAATAAAAATACCTCGGCCCGGTTTAATCAGGTTTTCCATTCCTGCAAAAAAATCATCACTGCAAGACAGTGTCTCACCGCCAACCGCCTCGCTGGCGAGATCGACACAATGAGTTTTAAATTTACGCTCTAATTCGAGAGGCGTACCGCTTAGCTTGTTTTGTTGTTGGGTATCTATATCTAACATCATTGCTTATTTTCCTTTTTACTCTGTAAGGGTAAAATGAGTCAGCTCGTGACTCCTATTTAATGCTTAAACACATGGCTAATCTGCGTTAAGTAATTGCTTTAATTCTTTCCAGTTAATACCCTGTTGTGAGCTAGGCCGTGCTCTGGGCGCTGCTGGTGAACCGGTATCTAGTCTCTGCTCCAGCACTTGCTCAACCTGGCGGTTTTGTTCTTCGGCTTGATACTTGTTAATAATTTCAGCCGATACAGACACGGCAACTTCAATGGGTAACTTACCGCCCACCTGCTCGAGTCCAATTGGGCAGCTCATACGAGCCACTTGGTTTTGATCCACATCTCTATGCTTATAGCGCTGCTTGAAACGGCGCCATTTAGTGTCAGAGGCGATTAGGCCTAAGTAACTAAAATCTGCACGTTTGAGAATGGCTTGTGATATTTCAAAATCCATTTGATGGTTATGGGTCATCACCACAAAGTAGCTATGTTCGGGCATAGATCCGACTTCAAACTCAGGCTCCTCAGTGACAACTTTAGTCACATTGGGGTACATTTCTATATTGGCAGGAAATTGCTCTTCACGACTGTCGACCCAAGTGACGTGACAAGGCAGTTGAGCCAATATTGGTATCAAGGCCTTGCCCACATGGCCGGCGCCAAACAACATGATGTTGACGCCAACGGCGGCAAAACATTCAAACAACACACTGGCATTACCACCACAACATTGACCTAAATTGCTGCCAAGTTGAAAATGCTCTAAATGTTGGCAATTCTTACCGACAGCTAGCATGGTTCTGGCGTGTTTAATGGTTTTATGCTCAAGGTGCCCCCCCCCTATGGTATCGAAGATGTCAGCTTGGCTTATCACCATTTTAGTGCCGCTGTTTCTTGGGGTTGAACCAGAGACTCCCACTAATGTCACTAAGACATAGACACTGCCCTGCTTACTTAATTGATTAGCGGCGCTGCTCCAGTTCGTCATCATCATGGTATCCCCTAGTTAAGTTCGCTTGCTTTCATCGATTCGACTGCCCAAAGAACCCGCTCTGGCGTCGCTGGCGTATCGAGTGCTGGACTTAACCTGTGATCAGACACACTTGAAATGGCATCTTTCAATGCAGACCAAACCGATATACCTAACATAAATGGTGGCTCACCAACCGCCTTCGAGTTATAGATGGTTTGCTCACGGTTTGGATCGTCGGGAACTAAGTTGACACGAAAATCAGCGGGGGCATCACTGATTGCGGGGATCTTATAGGTTGCAGGGTTATTGGATAACAGCCGGCCTTGCTCATTCCAAACCAACTCTTCGGTGGTCAACCAACCCATGCCTTGAATAAAGGCACCTTCGATTTGGCCAATATCGATCGCCGGGTTGAGTGAATGACCTACATCATGCAAGATATCTGTACGCAGTAGTTTATATTCACCGGTCAAGGTATCGATAAGCACTTCAGATACCGCAGCGCCAGTCGAATAATAGAAGAATGGACGACCCTTACCCGTTGCACGATCGTAGTGAATTTTAGGTGTTTTATAAAAACCTGTCGCCGATAGCCCAACTCGGCCCATATACGCTTGTTGCACAAATTCAGCGAAGCTGAATCTCTCCACGCCGACATGGACTTGGCTTTCAGCAAAGATGACCTCATCTTGGTTAACATTGTATTTTTCACAAGCAAACTCAATCAGGCGCTGTTTAATTATCTTAGCCGCAGCCTGAGCCGCCTTACCATTTAAGTCAGTACCAGACGAGGCTGCTGTGGGTGAAGTATTGGGCACTTTATCGGTTCTGGTTGCAGATACGCCAACAGTGTCGACATCAACCTGAAATTCTTCGGCAACGATTTGGGCTACCTTGGTAAATAACCCTTGCCCCATCTCAGTGCCACCATGGTTTAAGTGAATCGTGCCATCGGTATACACATGCACGAGTGCACCGGCCTGGTTCAGGTGCTGGACGGTAAAAGAGATGCCGAATTTAACAGGGGTTAATGCTATCCCTTTCTTCAAAATCGTATTTTCACGATTGAACAGATTGATGCTTTCACGACGAACCCGATAATCAGAGCTTTGCTCTAATGAAGCAATCAGCTCAGAGATCTTGTTATGCTCTACCTTCTGATGATAGTGAGTTTCATTGCGGTCCTCCGTGCCATAGAGATTAATCTTACGTATCTCTAAGGGATCCTTACCCAAATGACGGGCGATATCGTCCATGACCATCTCTATGGTCATCATGCCTTGTGGACCACCAAAACCACGATACGCTGTATGGGATACGGTATTGAGTTTACACCGATTCCCCGTCACAGTGGCTTGGTCTAAGTAATAAGCGTTATCAGAATGAAACATGGCTCTGTCAACAATAGCATCGGAAAGATCCGGCGAGTAACCACAGTTACCATTGACATTGATGTTAATGCCTTTGATTTGTCCTTTGCTATCGAAGCCCACGGTATAGTCGTTTTCAAACGGGTGACGCTTACCTGTCATGCACATATCGTCTGAGCGGTTCAGTTTAAGCTTAACCGGACGCTTACTTTCATTGGCAAGCAGTGCTGCGATACAGGCCCAAGGCGCAGCCTGAGTCTCTTTACCGCCGAAGCCTCCGCCCATACGGCGAGTATCAACAACCACGATATTGAGTGGAATATCCAATACTTCAGCCACCAGCTTTTGCACTTCACTCGGGTGCTGGGAAGAGGAAAACACCAGCATGCCACCTTCTTCAGTCGGCTCTGCCGAAGAGATTTGACCTTCCAGATAAAAGTGCTCCTGGCCGCCCACTTTAATTTCACCCGATAATTGGTGCTCGGCATTGGCAATGGCCGTTTCTGAATCGCCTCGCTTCATGCTGTAAGGAGGACGAACAAAACTTTGCTTCGCTAAGGCATCTTTGACGCTTAGCACGGCTTCGAGTTCTTCATACTCAATTTTAGCAAGCTTGACCGCTCGGTTTGCCAAGTCATGACTGGTTGCGGCGACAGCAAAGATTGGCTGACCCACATATTCAACCTTACCGATAGCCAGTACAGGATCGCCAGGAAACACAGGACCAATATCGGTATGACCGGGGACATTGTCTACCGTGATGACTGCTATAACACCTTCGGCTGCGCTTACCGCAGAAAGATCCATCGACTTAATATTGGCGTGTGCGACACTGCTTTGGCCAATAGCAGCATGTAACTGACCTCTCAGTTCGGGCCTGTCATCGATATATATCGCTTCACCACTGACATGCTTTTCGGCACTTTCATGTTTTTTTGAACGACCAACTCCACCTAATCCTACGCTACGTAAATTTGTGTCTGATAAATTGGTTTTATTGATTTCGATAAGACTACGCATAGTTAACCACCCGTGTTTCAATAGTTCGATTTTGTAATTCGAGATAACATTTCTGCATTAAGTTTTGCGTAACTTTCATTCGATATTTGTCCGAGGCGCGTACATCTGACATAGGTTGGAAATCCACTGTTAATGCTTGCTGAGCAGCAGTGATATTGTCTTGGTTAAATGGTTTATTCAATAAGGCCGCTTCACAATGTTTAGCTCGCATTGGAATGCCTGCCATTCCCCCAAAAGCAATTCGCAGGTCAGTGATAATATTATCTTTTAGCTCGATAAAGAAGGCGGCTAATACTGCAGAAATGTCATCATCTATGCGTTTTGAAATCTTATATAACTTAAGAAACTGCCCGGGTTTAGCTTTGGGAATGTAGAAATCCTTAATAAACTCTGAATCTTTCAGTACGGTTTTTTTATAGGCGACGAAGTAATCTTCGACCGCAATTTTACGCTCTGTATCCCCACGCTGAAGGGTCATTTCGGCCCCTAAGGCAATGAGAGCTGGCGGCATATCACCGATTGGGGAGGCGTTGCCAACATTGCCACCTAAGGTGCCGTTATTGCGCACTTGTCTTGAGCCGATACGTTCTATCATCTCACCGAGTTCATGATATTCATCGTGTAGCATTGGCGTAAATTCACTGTAGGGTACTGCCGAACCAATCACAAACTGATCATCATTGTTCTCAAGGGTGAGTAGCTCTGAGACATCACCCAGATACACTAAATCTTCGATGATATTAAAATGTTGAGTGACTGATAACGCTAAATCGGTACCACCCGCGACTAAGGTTGCCTTGGGGTCTTCTATCAGTTTTTGCGCAAGTTCAGTAACGTTCTTGGGGGCAAAATAGCGATGTTGATTGTCTGATAACTTTGCAGATGGTAATTGTTTGAAATTATTGAGCTGCTGCACTGTTTGTTTATAGTTCGTGGCAAATGAGTCGACCTGTTTATGCTCACTAGACTCCATGGCCGCATCGATTATCGAGCGATATCCGGTACAGCGACATAAATTACCGGCAAGAGCTTCGATAACATCGGCTCTACTTGGCTTGTTGTTTGTCTTATGTAAGGCGAACGATGACATCACAAAACCAGGTGTACAAAAACCACACTGTGAGCCATGGTTATCCACTATAGATTGCTGCACATGGTGTAATTTAGCGCCATCTTTAAGATCTTCCACCGTAATGAGCTGCTTGCCATGTAGGCTACCCACAAAGCTGATACACGAGTTTATCGATTTGTAATTTAAATCTTGTTGATTATTTTCTAATTCTGCGACTACGACGGTACAAGCTCCGCAGTCACCAGAACAACAACCTTCCTTGGTGCCAGTACTGAATTGCTTTTCGCGCAGGTACTGCAGAACCGTCAAATTTGGGTCGATGTTTTCTAATGTCACTACGTCATTATTGAATAAGAAACGAACTGTACTCATTGTCATAATTTGTCCCGTACTTGATCTTGTAATTCGGTGTGTGCTCACTTATTGCTAATTTAGGTATATCAGAACCAAAAACCTGACACAAGTGTCAATTATAAAAATGAGCTACATTCCATTAACACAACTTTGAATATTGATGGATGATAACTAAGCTAAAAATCATAATCCAACCCCGTAAAAAATAGGTGAAAGCAGATGAATAACAGCGAGATAGATAAAATTAAGAATGCATTAAATTAACGATTAAACACCTCACAATAATAATTTAATTTTTCCGCTACAATTTGTTCCTTATCATGGAATAAAACTGAAAGCCTAAATAAAGCCCTAAACCCGCAACAAACTAGCAACGATAAAATAGCGTTAAATTGGGAAGTTTAGCCCGTTATGGCATTAGACCTGGTTGCTTAAATATGTGATTATTGAGGTGATTTTTTATGTGACTGGTGTGAAAGTGAGTCACGCAGTGATAAAAGGAAGCACTAATGAGTCAGCGTACGTTACATAGCCTCTTTAATCCCAAATCTGTAGCCATTATTGGTGCCTCGAATACAGAAAAACGTGCCGGTAACGTCATCATGAGGAACTTGCTCGCAGGCGGATTTTCCGGTCCTATCATGCCGGTAACCCCAAAATACCAAGCTGTACTCGGAGTCCTCGCCTACCCCAATATTGAAGCTCTTCCGTTAAAACCCGATTTAGCCATTATCTGTACCGCCGCCGAAAAGGTACCTGGCATTGTCGAAACCTTAGCCCAGTTTGGTTGTAAAACAGCGATAATCAATGCCTCGGGTATGGGACAGCAGTTGAATGATATGGGGATTGATCTGCTAACACTGGCCAAGAATAATGCTAAGCGCTACGGCATGCGTCTCCTTGGGCCAAACAGCTTAGGTATGATGCTGCCAAATTTAGGATTAAATGCCAGCTTGGCTCATACCAGTGCCCTACCAGGGAAAATAGCCTTAGTGTCGCAATCGGCGGCAATATGCACGACGGTACTCGATTGGGCCAATAACAAGGGTATCGGCTTCTCCTCTTTTATTTCTCTGGGCGACACCACAGATATCGATTTTGATGAGCTACTCGACTATTTAGGCAGAGACTCACGCACCAGTGCCATCATGCTCTACATCGATTCCATTAATGAGAAGCGCCATTTCCTCTCTGCTGCACGCGCGGCGTCCCGTAACAAACCCATATTGGTGATCAAGTCTGGACGTAGCCTTGAGGGGACGAATGCTGCCAAGCTGCACACCGGCGGACTCACGGGAAACGATGCGGTTTATGAAGCCGCGTTTAGACGCGCTGGTATGCTAAGAGTCAATGACTTAATCGAACTCTTTGCCGCCGTTGAAACCTTAGCCCACTCCTCCCCTCTTCTTGGTGAGCGGTTAGCCATTATCACTAATGGAGGCGGACCCGCCGTACTCGCCTTAGATCAACTCATGCTAAGGGGCGGTAAGTCGGCAGCGTTAGATGATGAAACTTACCAAGCCCTCAATCGACTGCTTCCCTCGACCTGGTCAGGGCAAAACCCGATAGACATTGGCGGAGATGCCGATGCAGAGCGCTATACCAAGGCAGTAGAGATCATGATGAACAGCCAACTGGCTGATGCAATCTTGGTGCTGCACTCACCTTCGGCACTGGGAGATAGCGTCGAAATAGCCGACCAATTGGCTAAGATGGTAGCCAAACACCCCAACAGAAATAGGATTAATATCCTCACTAATTGGAGTGGTGAAGATGCCGCTTATCAGGCTCGTAAAAGGTTTAATAAAGCCGGACTGCCAACGTATCGTACAGCCGAGGGTGCCGTTGGTGCCTTTATGCATATGGTCGAGTACCGCAGAAACCAGAAACTCCTGCAGGAAGTGCCTCAATCGATACCTGACAATATTCCAACAGATGCTTGCAAGGCGAAAGCTGCACTGGCGAAAGCCAAAGAACGGGGCAAAACAATCTTGGAGACCCATGAGTCACAAGAGATCTTAAGTGCCTACGGATTGAAAACCATAGACACCTATGTCGCCCAAGATCCACACACAGCTGCCGAGATAGCACAGACTATTGGCTATCCTGTAGCCTTAAAGGTGCAATCTCCCGATATACATCATAAATCCGATGTCCATGGAGTCATGCTCAACTTAAACAGTAAAGATGAGGTGATACAGGCTGCAATAGCCATTAAAGCGCGTGTGTTATCAACCCATCCAGATGCTCGTATCGAAGGACTGTTAGTACAGAAGATGGCATTAACAGCCGGAGCCCAGGAGATCCGTGTTGCGGTCATCAATGATCCTGTTTTTGGACCAGCTATTTTACTCGGCGAGGGAGGCTCTGAATGGGAACCCTCAACAGATGCAGTGGTAGCCCTGCCCCCCTTGAATATGACCTTAGCAAGATACATGGTGATCCAGGCACTGAAGACTAAGAAGCTTAAAGATCGTCATCTTCCTTTGGGTCTGAATATGAACGCACTCTGTGTCATGTTGACCCAGATATCTCATCTGGTGATCGATTGTCCCGAAATCGCCAGTATCGATCTTAACCCTGTGCTGTGCGCGGGGGAAAATATTACTATGCTGGATGTGAACATACAGCTCAATGAACATCCCCTCGATAACACCTCTCGTCTCGCCATTTCTCCCTACCCAAAGGAACTAGAGCAAATCGCTACATTGAAAAATGGTCAAGAAGTGATGTTGAGGCCCATTTTGCCGGAAGATGAACCTAAGCATCTGGCGTTCGACAACTCACTTTCTGATGAAGACAGATATAAGCGCTACTTCGGTGTTCGTTCAAAAATGACCCACGAAGAGATGGCAGTGTTAACTCAGATCGATTACGCCCGGGAGATGGCCTTTATTGCTACGTCCAAAGGCGAAGATGGTGAAGATATTACCTTAGGTGCGATACGCGCCTCAATCGATCCGGATAATACCGAAGCTGAGTTTGCCATGGCGGTGAGGAGCGATCATCAAGGTCAAGGATTAGGTAGGCTGTTATTGGAAAAGCTGATCGCTTATTACAAGACTAATGACACTCAAGTCCTCACAGGATTTACCATGTTTGAGAATCGCAGTATGGCAAATCTAGCGAAACGTCTTGGTTTTACCGTGACGTTCGATATGGAAGAGCACCTGATTAAAATGGATATGCAACTAAAGTAATCAAGCATCAGATATCAGGTTCGCTTTTAAACCTGATATCTTCCAGTATTATTCGCTACAAACACAGTTCCTTCCCGACGACTTGGCACGATACAGGGCTTCATCGGCCCTGACAAAATAGCTTTCACGATCGTCACTGATATTGAGAGTCGATACTCCCAAAGAAACGGTAATGGAGCCCAAAGATAATTTCTTATCCTTACCTATGGTTAATTTGCGTTCTGATATCACTTTACGTAACTGCTCTGCCACTATCAATGCGTCTGTTAGACGTGTATTAGGTAGCAAGATAACAAACTCTTCGCCTCCATATCGGGCAACAAAATCAGTCCCTTTCACCGCTTGTTTCAGCGCTAATGCCACATAGGCAAGCACTTTATCCCCAACTAAGTGACCATGGGTGTCATTAAACAGTTTAAAATGATCGATATCGATTAAGAGCAAACAACTTGGAGACTGAGCTTGAGTATATGCTTGCATGTGTTTCATCACCTCATCCTCGAAGCTACGCCGATTGTTAAGTGATGTGAGTTGATCTGTCATGGCAACCTGATTTAGATTTTCCATCTCGCTTTTTAACGAGCTCACCTCATCACGCATGATGTTTAAGCTCCCTTGTATCTGTTTATTACTTAAAATCACACCTTGTATATTATCGACTAAGCGATTTACCAAGGTGTTAAGAACTTCAACATCGGGCTTTTGTTTTAGCTCTTGGCTGAAGTCAGATAAGGTGTCGGAAAAACTGTCTGTACCTTGAGTCAACCTACTGACTTTACTGAGTAAAGCATTGATGATTATCTGAGTTTCAATTTGAACATTCTCAATCACTTCTGCTGATTTTTCTTGAATGAAATTCTTGTGAAGCCCATCATTCACTTCCGTACAAAAAGTGATTCCATTTGAGATAAGGCCATCGATGGCACGTTTAAGATCTAAATTAATACCGAGATAATATTCATACCAAACAGCATAATTAACAGGTGTGACGGGAATATTGAGTTCAGACATTTTAGGCACTGCATGCCTAAGAATTTTGGCAGACAGTTCTGTATCTGTCAGGTGCTTCGCTAAGTTCATGCTTCCACCGCCCTGTGAATAATTGTTAGTAGAATTTTATGTGGATCTCATTAGCACAGAGGATCCGTTCACAATTGAGTAAGACTTAATTACTAACAATAAACAAAAAAGAGGATGTTGCCATCCCCTTTTGTTAACTATTTACTTATTTAGGCAGCCTACATGAGCTGAAGATGTCCAATTTTTTGTCGTATATTTCTGATTTTACATTCATTATTCCGAGTAAAGAATCAAAAATATTGTCATGAGAAAAGCCACCGACTCGAGCCTTGGCCTTGAGACATGTCAGGTCTAAGCTATTTTCAGAGGCAAAGTCATCAGAAAACCAGGTCAACATAGGGATCTGTATCTGCTCGTCTGGAGCGATAGCATAAGGTGCGCCATGGAGGTACATGCCTTTTTCACCCAAAGATTCCCCATGGTCCGACACATAGATCATCCCAGTATCAAATCTTTCTTGCTCAGAGATGAGCCTCTCGACGACTTGAGCAACAATATAGTCGGTATAAACAATGGTATTATCATAGGTGTTCATCAATTCTTCATCACTGCAATTTTGGATATCACTTCTTTGGCAATCCGGAATGAACTTTCTGTGTTCCTCTGGATAGCGTAAATAATATGTCGGCCCATGAGAGCCTATGATATGTAATACCAACAAAGAATCCTTGTGCTTAAGCTCTGCCAGTGCTTTATCCAACTCATTCAACAGCACCTGATCCAAACAGAATTGCCCATTACAAAGCTTAGGATCGCTGTCTAGCTTCACCATCAGATGTGGCACCCTATCACATACCCCTTTACAACCACTGTCATTATCGAGCCAAAGCAGCTGTATGCCACCATGCTGTAATACATCCATGACACCGTCTTGCGCCTTGGCTTCCCGGCTATCATAGTCTTTGCGGGTCATATTAGAAAACATACAAGGCACAGAAACTGCGGTAGCCGTCCCACACGACGTTGTATTCATAAATGCTGTCATATCGTACGGCTTTGTGTACGTGTTAGTGGGTTTATCATAACCATAATATTCATAGTTCATCGATCTGGCCGTTTCGCCTAGAACCATCACCACAAGGTTAGGTTTCTTGTTAGTGTCTTGAGTCTCGTTAACCGCATCTAACCCAATCTGCTTATACTCGAGTGGAGTCTGTAGATAGTTAATATTAGTATATTTAGCGATCGAGCCAAGTACATAAGTTGGTATGATGAAACGTTTTAACTCATCGTTATTTCGACCAAAAGACACATAATTTTGGTAATAAAAGAAACCTATGACCCCTATTCCAACCAGCATTAACAACATGAATGCAAATTTGTACAATAGCTCCGTTAACACAGGTTTATACCTGATGTTCAGTTTTAATATCAAGTAGGAAGGCAATAGACCCGTTAACAAGAAGTTGACCACAGAGGAGAAATTAATATAGGTAAATGCCTCGGCAGAATTGGTCTGCACCGTGTTTTCAATCATCCCATAATCGAACACGACACTATATTGCAGCGCCGCGAAAAAGACGCTGGAGGAGAGCAAGGTGATGCCAATAAAGAACGGCTTTAGCAGATATTTAACGCTAAATAATGAGAAGAGAAAACTCAAGGCGAAAATTAAAAACAAAGGGATCGTTGCAATGAACAGAGGGTCGACTTCCCCTTGCTTTTCTATGCCGGTTTGTACGATTCTAAAAAATGGAATGTTAAAAATAGCAACATAGAAAATGGAGATAAATAGGGTAAATTGGATGACAGTTGGATTTTTTAAACGAGTTAGCACACTGATTCTCACTCACTAGATGATAAAAACAAGCATGCAGTTCATAAAAATTGCAAACCTAATGCTTATGCAGCCCTAATACTTTGTGCAAGTCATTGGAGCTAGCTATCAAGGCCGCTCCAAGCTGAACCACAACAAAAATAACATCCAACCCCAAGTGTATTGAAGTGGATCACTGCTTTAGGTCTCGTCGAGATAAGGGCATCGACACTAAGCTAAAACAATAACTAAGTTTAGCTCTAGCGTTGTGAAAAAAATGTGTGTACATATAAATAACACTGTCCACTAAGAAGCGGAGGAGTTTTAACTTAACGAGCAGTGACAGTGTCTAGCAAGGGGTGTTGCAAATAATATTAGGAGGCCGATTTCGCCTGTTGTTTCCGGCTAACTATGTATAAATCACCTCAACATTGAATAACCTATTCATAAAATCGGATCTCTCCCGCACCAAGGAATAATTTTTGTCACCTCGCAGCCAAAATTCACTATGCCACTTCAGACCCAAATAGGCCAACTCTTTACATAATGTGCATATTGTAAAGAGTTAGGGGCGTAGGAATTATATCTGCTGTCTTTCTAGGCACCCGTTCGTAATATTATGATGAGATGGTCTCCTCCCTAATCTACCATAATTGAGTATCGTGAATTTCAGCTGACGGAGGGCCAGCAGCATTCAAATGCTGTACAAAATAGTCTAAGCAACACCTAAACCCATTCACCTGCAGACATTTCAGTGGTAAACCCAGGGCCAAAGGCGACTAAAACCCCTAAACCTCCAACTTTTCTTTGCTTAAAATGCCTTTTTAATACATCAATTACAGCAACACTTGATGTGTTACCAGTATCACGTAAACAGTTTCTTGAATTATCAAGACTACTAGAGTTAAGAGATAAACAACGTTCTACTTCATCCAAAATTCTTTTACCGCCAGTATGAAAAATGTATGAATCCAGCTCATGAGGCTTCTTATCAAAAGAGTCTTCGATAAACTGAACTATTTTAGGTGCAACTTTACTAATTGAATGCATAACATCTTTATCTAATGAAAAATGAAATCCATTGCTGGTTATAGAATACGTGATGTATTCCTCAGAGTTATTCATAAAATGACTTTGGGTATTTGATAATTTAAAGCCACTACCATTATCATCCCCTTTCATGACTACTGCAGCGACGCCATCTCCAAATAACGAATTAGTAATAAAATCTTGAAGTCTGTTGGCTTCGCGGTGGAAACACAAGGATGCTGTTTCTAATGCAACTATAAGAACATTGTTGCTAGAATTCTGTTGGCAATGTTCATAGGCTCTATTAATGGCTGAGGCACCTGCAGCACATCCCATCTGTGCGATTGGCAGTTGAATCGTACTGTTAGATAATTTAAGAGAATTAATCAAATGTGCAGTTAAAGATGGCATCATAAAACCTGTGCATGAGGTCACTATAACCATTGAAATATCTTTAGTAGCTGCCCCTGACTTTTTAATTGCTTGCTGTGAGACTAATGTGGATTGCTTTCGTGCTTCTTCGCTGTAGATAGTGGCTCTTTCACCAAAATCACCCAATTCAATAGTTTTATCTAATGGGAGTATTAAATGTCTTTTTTCTATGGTTGAATTTCTAATCATTCGAAAGGCTTTTTCTTTATTTGGCGTGTCCGGATGTAGTTCATCCAAAAAGAAAATAGTATCTTCATTTGTTATTACATGCTCTGGGTAATACACCATGGGTTCACATAAAATCGTCATAACAAAATCTACCTTATTATTTATACTGTTACAACAAGACAGGTTTAAATCAATTAAACTTTCATCGATCGTAAATTAAAAACCAGCTAATTTAAAAACAACACATTCGAGCAACCATCCCCTCCTTCAGCCGAGATGCACATAGTGATACAATTATATCGAGCGTTCCATAGAATGGTTAATTAGTACAAAATGTATTAATTAACCATTTAAAGTCCATAGTGTTTTCATTATGGAATCCCTTTTACTTTAGAGTTTTAAGGATTGTCTTTTTGTAAATTATTGTGACATTTCAATAATGCTGAGCAATGTGAAATTTTAACCTTGGCCCAACATGAATTTTTGAGGATATCGGATTTTTTGGAGCCTGCTTGTGTCTTGTTGCTGTCAACTACCGTAGTGGAAGTCGTGTGTACTGCGATTGAGTTTGTCATTGCATTACCTCCGAATGTTTGGATATCATTTTGTGTGTTCGCCTGACAGCCAAGACTCATCCTAGCAACTTGATGAAACCTACGTCAAAGTGAAAGACCAATGGTTTTACCTGTACCGAACCATTAATAAGCAAGGTGAAACCTTGAAATTTTATTTTTACAAATAAACAAAATAAACAAAATAAACACTCAGCCTATCGGTTTCTTAAACGTTGATTGAAGCTTTACACGCTTGATAAGCAACCTAACACGCTAAATACAGACAAACATTTCTCTTATACTAATTCCATCGAACGATTTAAAAAAGGGGGAACGTTTACGAGGTGATGTTAAGCAACGGCAAGTAAAGTCACTCAATAATGGTATTGAGAACATGCTCCCATAAAAAATATAATAGGCGCTACAGGGGGCTTTAGAGTGCACAATCGCGCTTGGTCAAGCATTCAAGGTTTTGAGTCATTACGAATGTTAAATAAAGGTCAGTTTTATTTTTTCTACGAAGTGACAAAATTATTCCCTGGTGAGGGAGAAATCAGATTTTATGAATAGGTTATTCAATGTTGAGGTGATTTACACATAGTTAGCCGGAAACAACAGGCGAAATCGGCCTGCTAACATTATTTACAACAACCCCCACCTTTATATTATTAATGTAAATGTTGTTAGATTTAAAAACAAAACAAACTACTTTCATACTTCAGGTAAACTAGGTGTTTTACACATAGTTAGCTGGGAACAACAGATGGAACAGGCCTCCTAATATTATTTACAATACCCCCTACCTTCATATTGCCAATGTAAATATTGTTGGATTTAAAAACAAAACAAACTACTTTCATACTTCAGGTAAACCTTTAGATGACGTTATAACAAAGATTTGTGGATACTTTTTAATAGTACCTTAATAGAATTAAACATTTCCACCAGATGAACGGGCACATTAAAGTTAATGTTACTAATTTAAGAGTATTACGTTACCTAAAATACAACAAACTTGTCGCCACAGGTTAAATCATTGACTTTATTCTTTTAATAGAAAAACGTGAGGATGAAATCGTTAACACTGTTATGCCTGTACTAGTCTAATGAAACCGGACCACTTTAATAAGGAAAATGATCGTCAATCATTAAGGTTAAAATATAATTCAGAAAAGAGCGAACAACAGAAGGACTAACGGTTAAAGAAATTCAGCGATGTTTTAAACGATATATTGTCAGAGAGTTATTTCCGATTATATGCCGAGTTCTAGCTAATTCTCAACGGGTGTTGACATAGAAGTGTCAATGCTGTGGTAGAACGATTCTTTGGAAGTTTTTTGAAGCATGATTAGATATTTAAAGTAGCTCAGCCAACTAGAGCGCATATGAAGCATAAATGTGACTAGTTATATGAAGTATTACAACGTTGAAAGGTTACACACCGCTAACGGAGATAAATCACCTGTTAGCTATGAAAATTCCCTTTTAAAAGTGTCTGGTTATACTTGGCCAGTACAGTCGGAGAACGTTAAACAATGCACTATAACATAACACGTTTAGACCCATTTGGCGTCATGGTTGAACCCATCGCTCAACCTGCTTCGGTTCAAATCATCGATATTGAAGCCCTTCGCGCCTTGTTCAAAATACATCAGCTTGTCTTGCTCAGAGGCTTTGACAGTTTTGCCACCAATGATGATCTCGCCACTTATTGTGAGCAGTGGGGAGATATCAGTATCTGGCCGTTTGGCAAGGTCCTTGAGCTTGTGCAGCAAGATAAACCAGACGATCATATTTTTGACAACAACTATATGCCGATGCACTGGGATGGGATGTATCGTCCACAAGTGCCTGAATACCAGATTTTCCAGTGTGTGTCGGCCCCAGAAACAGGCCATGGCGGTCGGACCACTTTCTCTCATACCGTACTGGCCCTTGAATATGCCAGTGAAACCGAGATTGCACTCTGGGAAAAAATCACGGCAACCTATGAACGAGAGATGGCATTCTATAATAGCCGGACAACCTCGCTAATCATTACTCAACACCCCTATCTCAATCATGCGGTGATTCGCTACAACGAGCCTCATCTTGAAGAGAAAGGCGTTTTTATCAACCCATCGAATATGGCATTTTCCGGCATTACAGAGACAGAATCGCAAGAATTTCATGCCAGCTTGCGTGCTTCACTCTATGACCCCCGATGTTTTTACGCGCATGAATGGCAAACCGGGGATTTGGTCATCTCGGATAATTTCAACCTGCTTCATGGCCGTGAAGCATTTACTTCCAATACCCCGCGTCACTTACGACGCGTGCATATCAATGCCAACCCTGTTTTTGAAAACCCCAACCTAGAGTCTTACCAATGAATCATAAAACCACAGATATTTTAATCATCGGTGCCGGTCCCGTCGGGTTACTGTTGGCTTATCTAGGTCAGCAATGCGGTTTAAATACTCTGGTTCTCGACAAGTCCGCAGAACCCTTGCAAGTGGGTCGTGCTGATGCACTCAATGCCCGAACCCTTCAGTTGATGGAAGTGATCAATGCATTTGATGAGCTCTACCCGCAAGGCAAACCCTGCAATACCAGTTCAGTCTGGGCAAATGGCGCCTTTGTTTCACGCCAAACTGCCTGGTGGGATGTACTTGAGGGCTGTTTCCACAAACATTTCCTGATGCTGGGACAATCTTTCGTCGAACAATTGCTGGACAAACGCCTCACTCAGGCCAACGCCGGAGTGCTTCGCCAAACCGCTGTTGAAGCCATTGAACTGAAAGAGCATGGCTGCAAAACCACTCTCACTAATGGCGATGTGATCACCTCAAGCTACATCATCGGCGCCGATGGCTCACAATCGTATGTCCGTCAACGCTTTGCGGTCCCCTTTGAAATTGTTCGGCCACAAATTGTGTGGGCCGTCTTGGATGGCGTCTTAGAGACAGACTTTGAAAAAGTCCCAGAAATCATTGTATTTCAGGCAGAAACCTCCGATGTGGCCTGGATCCCCAGGGAAGGTAATATTGACCGTTTCTATGTCCGGATGGATACCAATAATTTCACCATGGAAGAAGCGATCGAGAAAATTAATCGTGCCATGCATCCACATACCTTGCGCTTTAAGGACATGGTTTGGTACTCCCAGTTCTCGGTCAAAGAATCGGTGGCAGAGCAGTTCTTCATCCAGAATAGTGTTTTCCTTGCCGGCGATGCCTGCCATATCCATTCTGTGAATGGGGGCCAAGGCATGAATACCGGGCTTGCTGATGCTTTCAATCTGATGTGGAAACTCAACATGGTGATTCAACATGGCGCCCCCCTCAGCCTGTTACAAAGCTATGAGGATGAGCGCCAGCCTGTCGCAATGAGCGTAATTGAAAGCTCAGGGGAACTGGTGCGTTCCACCAAATACTCGGAAACCGGTACCCATGCCCAGGACTACGTCAAAATTATTGAAAAACGAGCTGGTAATATCACCGGTATGGGGGTTCGTTATGGAGAAGCAGGCCTGAACGGTACCCGGATTTATGACTTTGAAATTTACCAAGGGCATCACACTACCCGCCTCTATACACTTCTGGATTACAGCAAATTCACCCTGCTTATCTTTGGTGATGATGAAACTGAATTAACGGTCCCGCCTTACGTGAAAGTGCTTCGGATCGCCGAAAATTCCGGTGCTGAGTTATGGTCAACACAAATTTATTATCGTGACCAGTCGATTCTCGTTCGACCGGATGCCTATATCCATGCACTTGTTCCCAGTGGGCAAGCACAGCAACTAATCCATCAAATGCTATCCACTACATTTCACCCCGTATCAGCCAAAGCTACCAGTATCACAGGACAAAATCATGAATAAGACAGCAATGAAACACGCACCAAAAAGTGACAGTGCCAGTAAAGAAACAGTGAATGAATCCACAGCGCATATTGCACACCGTATCTTACGCCTGATTTTAGAGCAGCGACGTTTACTACCCAATCAGGAACCCGTGAAATTTGAAGCGCAAATTGCGCCCCATCTTGAGAAAGTCCAGACCTTTGTCGATAACCAGCAGCCGATTGTGATGGTATTGCCCGCTTTTCCGGCCAAATCACCTAATCGTAATAAGACGATGAGTCATCTACCGGACAAAGGTGAGTTTTTGGCACTCGAAAATCTGGTCGGCCTGTGTCAGGAGATTGAGAACATCTACGCGCCAGGCGCAAAAGTCATCATTTGTTCGGATGGCCGTGTGTTCGCAGATATTATTCATGTCAAAGATGAACATGTGTCCGACTATGTCCACGAACTCCGCCGCTATGCCATGCACCATTACCCGGACTATTTTGATTTCTTCAACCTCGAAGATGTATTCACCAAAATCGGCGCCTATGATTCCTTGCGGGAAGAGATGATGATCGAGTTTGGGGAAACACTCCAGTCCTTGAGAAAGCATATCAAAGAAGAAAGACAAGCCTCCACCATGTATCTTGGGATAACACGGTTCATGCTGGAAGATTTTTCTGGCATCGACAAGTTGTCCCATCTCAGCCGGACCGCCTTACATAAAATGGCTCGACTCACCGCCTATCGGGTAATTCAGAGAAGTAATGCATGGAGTCGGTTACTCCAAAAACACCTACCATTTGCACTGCGTCTTTCTATTCATCCACAGGAGTTGGTGTCAGAGAAAATCGGGATTTACCTGATTTCAAAAGACGATCAATGGACCACACCCTGGCATGCTGTGCTGGTAAAAGAAAAAGGTCAATTCCGTCTGATGCCTAAAGCGGAGGCCGTAAAGCGTTCATTCATATTGGTCTACGACAACGGGCACCCCAGTCATTTTGAGACCCCTCCTTCCTCCGTCACCGACCCACAAACACCGTATTCTAGATCTCAGAGCACAACTGGCTCTGTTGTAAGGTAAACGTCCTTAAATCGGCATGGTTCAGATAAAGTGAACAGTTTTCAATTCAATAAATGGTAAAAACCTAGACTGAGTCATAGCTACAACCATTTTTTACTTTCATAAAGTGTTCACTCAAAACTACTATTTTTGAACCATGCCAGTTTTATTATCTGTATATGTTTGAAGATATTTACAGCCGTAAAATTGTTGGATATGAAGTCCATGAGCAGGAGTGTGGTGAACTTACCGCACAACTTATGCAGCGAAAGATGCTTTAACCGGGGGTGTTGCAAATAAGATTAGGAGGCCGATTTCACCTGTTATTTCCGGCTAACGATGTGTAAATAACCTCAACATTGAATAACCTATTCATAAAATCGGATCTCTCCCGCACCACGGAATAATTTGTCACCTCGCAGCAAAAAATCAAACAGGCCTTTATTTAGCATTCGTAATGACTCAAAATCTTGAATGCTTGACCAAGCGCGATTGTGCACTTCAAAGCCACCTGTACGCCTATTAGCTTTTTTATAGGAGCATGATCTGATTCAATACCATTATTGAGTGACTTTACTTACCGTTGCTTAACATCACCTCGTAAACCTTCCTCCTTTTTTAGTCGTTCAATGGCATTAGCATAAGAGGAATGTTTGTCTGTATTTAGCGTGTTAAGTTGCTTATCAAGTGTGTAAAGCTTCAAGCAACGTTTAAGAAACCGATAAGCAGCGTGTTTCTTTCGTTTTTGGAAAAGTAAAAATCCAAGGTTTCACCTTGCTTATTAATGGCGCGGTACAGGTAAAACCATTGGCCTTTCACTTTGGCGTAGGATTCATCAAGTTGCCTTGATGAGTCTTTTGGATAAACAGATACCGACAGGGCTTCTACATAGTGCTGGGCTATATTCGATGAACCAGCGATAGAGTGTCGTGCGATGCACGGATATTCCTCGCTCTGATAACATGTCACTGAGGTTGGCATAACTCATTGGAGTGGAGCCATGCCAACCAACAGACCAAAGGAGCACTCAGCAGCAAAATGTTTTCATTTAAATTCAGGGTTGCTCATGGTGTAACTACTCTAGGAAGTAAACGAGTATATTCACCACTATAATCTGTTTTTGCAACAACGCCATCTAGTAAGGGACACAGAACTAAAATTCGGCATTGATACGTTTCATAAAGCTCAGCAACTGTACTCTCTCTGCATCAGAAAATTCAGCCGTAAGCTCTCCCGTAAGTTGCAGATGTAAAGCATCATGCTCTCGATACAGCGCTTGTCCTTTTTGGGTGAGTGCAACTAAAATCGAGCGTCTATCTGACTCGTGGGGCATACGAGTCACCAGATCAGATTTAACCATCTTATCTATTTGTACCGTCAGTGTACCTGTGGTTACCCCTATTTTCTCTGCCAGTTCCTTCATCCTCATAGGACCATGTCCACCTAAGATCTCTACCGTGTGGATCTGTGGCAGACTGTAGCCATTATCTTTCACCACGGCTTGCTCCCATGAAGAAAGTTTCTCATAAAATTCAACCATGACATGATTTAACTGATCTTCAGTAGACTTCATTTGCTTCTCTTAATATGATCGCTGCGAGATGTATGTGCTTATGGCAAACAGCCATAAGCACATATTAACTTTACCCGCTACATTTTGCCTGATGTGAGGTATTAACTTCAATGGTCAAATGATTAAGACGGGTAAACTGACTCAATTTACCTTTGTAAAAAGCGATATCTTTGGGCGCTGTTGTTACTATGGCAATTTCTGCAGCATAGTGATCGGCGCTTATTCGCCATACATGGATATCCGAAATTTTATCTTGAGTATCAGACTCGATAGCCAGGACTATCTCCTGTTTATAGTCAGTTTCAATACTCGCATCTAAGAGTATCGGCGCCGTTTGTTTTAATAACTGCCAGGCCCACCTGGTGATGATAATCGAGCCGACAATCCCCATGATAGGATCAAGCCAGTTTAATCCATAAAATTTACCCAGTAATAGGGCGCCGATGGCGAGTATCGACGTCAATGCATCCGCCAGCACATGAAAATACGCGGCCTTTAAATTATGGTCATGCGTCTGAGTATGTTCATGGGCATCCTCTGCGCTGTGACTATGGGAATGGGCATGCCCATGATCATGTGTATGATGGTCCTTTAATAAGAAAACACTGATCACATTCACGGTAAGCCCAATAATGGCCACCATGATAGCTTCGTTAAAATGAATCTGATGTGGACTGAAAACCCGCATGACAGATTCAACCAACATGATGATCGCCACTAGCCCTAAAGCAATGGCGCTGGTAAATCCACCTAACACACTGACTTTTCCCGTGCCAAAGGAAAATGCTGGGTTATTAGCATGTTTTCTTGCGTAATGATAAGCAAAAAGCGTGATCATGAATGCGGCTGCATGGGTGCCCATATGCCAGCCATCGGCCAGTAATGCCATCGAACCATAAACGGTTCCTGCGGCGATTTCGACGATCATGGTCACAACTGTCAAGTAGAGCACATATCGGGTATTACGCTCTCCGGCATCACTGACCGAAGCAAAGTTGTGTGTGTGTTGCCATTTTTCTGAAGCATGACTTATTTTATTCATCTTAAACCTTAACCAGATGGAAAATTAAATGTAAATAACCGGGTCGATAGCAAACGACTCATCCAGCATGCAACAACCGTTCTGGTGTTAACTTGTACAGATCGAGTGTCCGGCTAGTTACTTTGATTATCAAACATAATAATTTTAATATAGTTTGACCATCAAAGTATATAGATGTGCCCTCTTTTCTTTTAATTTGTGAAGCAGAACAATTTGCCTGTTTCATTAGCTTTAAGCATAAAAAAAGGCTGCCAATTAGGCAGCCTTACATCATTAAATCACACTCCAGGAATGAGTCTTTACCTTATTCCTGCTATAAGCCACCCATTAGTGGCTTATTATCTAGCTAGGCTTTATATACCGCTAATGGCTTCTTTACAGAGTTCGGTAATACGAGCCCAATCCCCCTGCTCCATCGCATCCGTCGGTGCTATCCAGCTGCCACCGATACAATCAACATTCTTAAGCGCTAGGTAATCACGGTAACTGCTCGGTGTGATCCCACCTGTCGGGCAGAAACGAATATCTGCAAGTGGACCAGAGAAGGCCTTGAGGGCATTGACTCCGCCCGATGCTTCGGCTGGGAAAAACTTGAAATTGGTATAACCAAGTGACATACCCACCATCACTTCAGAAATACTGGCAACGCCCGGTATTAAAGGGATACTCCCCGCCATTGCCGCTTTAAGTAAGCTAGGTGTCGCACCGGGTGTGATAACAAATTGGGCACCGGCATCGACAGCTTGCTGTAGTTGTTCTTCATTTAAGATAGTGCCCGCACCGACAAGTGCATCAGGAACTTCTTTAGCAATTTTTGTGATAGCTTCTAGCGCACAAGGCGTACGTAAGGTCACTTCCAGCACACTGATCCCACCGGCAACGAGCGCCTTAGCCAAGGGAACTGCATCTTCTATCTTATTGATCACCATGACAGGAACAATAGGGCTGCGTTTAAAAATATCTTGTGGTTGTAATGACCAGTTATTCTCAGGCATTCTTTACTCTTCCTTTAATAGATTTCATCGATGGCACTGGTGCAGCGAGCACCCGTTTCAGGACTACTTAAATTTGATCTTAATGCACCGAATAATTCTCGGCCCATACCGTAATTCGTTTTACGAAGCTCCACTTTTTCCGCCACGCGCGTCGCTAACTCGGCGTCAGTGACTAATAGAATGAGCTCGCCAGTTAACGCATCGACACGGATCATGTCACCGGATTGCACCTTGGCAATCAAGCCACCATCGAGCGCTTCTGGCGTAAGATGAATGGCTGCTGGGACTTTCCCTGAGGCACCGGACATACGACCATCGGTCAACAGAGCGACCTTAAAGCCACGGTCTTGAAGTGTGCCAAGTATTGGAGTGAGCTTATGTAACTCAGGCATACCGACAGCCTTAGGGCCCTGGCCCTTAACGACAACAACACAGTCTTTGTCAAGATCGCCTGCTTTAAAGATGGCTTCGAGCTTATTTTGATCATCGATAACAACGGCCGGCGCCTCGACAACTCTATGTTGCTCAGATACAGCAGACACCTTGATAACAGCTCGGCCCAAATTACCTTTGAGTAGCTTCAAACCACCGTTGGCCTGGAAAGGTTGATCGACCGAAGTCAATACCTCTGTGTCCAGACTGGTGACTTGACCTTCTACCCACTTGATTTCACCATCAAATAATCTAGGCTCTTGGGTATAACGACGAAGTCCATGACCGGCAACAGTGTCGACATCTTCATGGAGCATCCCGGCATCGAGTAGCTCTTTTATTAAGAAAGCCATACCGCCGGCGGCGTGGAAATGGTTGATGTCAGCATGACCATTTGGATACACACGAGCAACGAGTGGCACAGCGTCTGATAACTCTGAGAAATCATCCCAGTTAATGATGACGCCGGCAGCACGAGCCGCGGCAACAATATGCATGGTCAAGTTAGTCGAACCGCCTGTCGCCAGTAGCGCAACTATACCGTTCACGATGGATTTCTCATTTACAATCTCACCGATAGGTGTGTATTGCGTGCCCATCTCAGTCAGACGACAAACTTGCTTAGCAGCTGTCTTGCTTAACACTTCTCTTAATGGGTCGTCTGGATTAACAAACGATGAGCCAGGTAGCTGCAGTCCCATGACTTCGAGCATCAACTGGTTACTGTTAGCCGTGCCATAGAAAGTACAAGTACCGGCACTGTGGTAAGAGGCCGATTCAGCTTCAAGCAGCGCCGCTCTATCGACGAGCCCTTGAGCAAACTTCTGCCGAATACGCGCCTTCTCTTTATTGGGGATACCCGATTTCATCGGGCCGGCTGGCACGAATAACATAGGTAGATGACCGAAACTGAGCGCGCCGATCAATAAGCCAGGTACGATTTTGTCACATATACCGAGTAACAAGGCACCATCGAACATGTTATGCGACAGGCCTATCGCAGTAGACATGGCAATCACTTCGCGGCTGAGAAGACTGAGCTCCATACCGGGCTGGCCTTGAGTCACACCGTCACACATGGCTGGCACGCCGGCTGCGACCTGAGCCACGCTACCAACTTCGGCGCAAGCTTGCTTCAATAGGTCCGGGTAGGTTTCATAGGGCTGGTGAGCCGAGAGCATGTCATTAAATGACGTAACTATGCCTATGTTAGCCTTAGTTAAGCCTTTAATTGATTGCTTATCATCTGGCTTACAGGCTGCAAATCCATGGGCTAAGTTACCACAGCTCAACGAGCTACGATGGACACCATTTTGTTTTGCTTCATTGAGCGCCGCCAGGTATTTAGCCCGTGACACTTTACTGCGTTCGATAATCCTATCGGTTACAGATTGTACAACTGCGTGCATAATAACTCCTTAAGCGCTCCAGTAAACGTCGACTGGTGTCTTATGTTGTGCCAATACGGCTCGGATTGGCATACTGTTAGCGTCTTCGTTTTCAAGCGCTTGACGATAAACAGATAACTTCTGCTCACCGACGATATGTAGGTATATTTGACGACTGGCCAAGATCGCCGTTTTTGACAGAGACAACCTGGGGTTAGGTGCAGAACCAGGGTTGACCGCCACGCATAACTTCTCAGTCGATAGCGCTTCTTCTATCTCCTTAGAGCATGGGAACCAGGAGCAAGTATGACCGTCATTACCCATCCCCAAAACGACGACATCGAATGGACTCGGGAAATTAGCCAGTTGTTCTATGGCCATTGCACAGCCCTCTTCTGGTGAAGAGAACATATTTTTAAGGCCACGAAATTTGGCGGTGTGGGCCTTATTTTGTAACAGGTGAGTCCTAACAAGCTTCTCGTTAGAAGCATCGGAGTCATTGTCGACCCAACGCTCGTCGGCCAAGGTGATATACACCTCACTCCATTCAACATTTTTATGACTAAGCAGTTGAAAGAGTTTTACCGGGGTCGAGCCACCAGACATAATCAGACTCGCTTTACCTCGAGTATCTACCGCTTCCTGCAGTTGCTTAGCAATACGCTCCGCAAGCTGGTTTTCTAATGATGTTTTATCATCGAATGATTTGAACACACTTTCTTTAATCATGACTAAATCCTCTTACTCATCCCAAGAACGGCCGTCTTTAGCGATCAAAGCAACGGATGCAACAGGACCCCAGCTGCCTGCAGGATAGGGTTTTGGCTTCTCGTTGCTATCTTCCCAAGCTTGAATGATTCCATCGACCCAAGTCCAAGCCTGTTCGACTTCATCACGACGTACAAATAACGCCTGATTACCCAACATAGCTTCGAGTAACAGACGTTCATAGGCATCTGCGATACGCTCATTTTTAAAGGTATCGGAGAAACTTAAATCGAGTTTAGTCGTCTGTAGTCGTTGCTTTTGCTCAAGACCCGGAACTTTATTCATCATCTGAATTTCGACACCTTCATGGGGCTGAAGTCGAATCGTCAATTTATTTGGCGGCAAGTTTCTATAACTTGAGCGATAGAGGTTATGAGGCGGGTTCTTGAAATAGACGACAATTTCAGAACTCTTGGCTGGCATACGTTTACCACTGCGAAGGTAGAATGGTACGCCGGCCCAACGCCAGTTATCGATATCAATCCTTAAGGCAACAAACGTCTCAGCATTGGACTGAGTATTAGCGCCCTCCTCTTCGAGGTATCCGGGAACCGGTGAACCTTGCAAGAATCCGGATGCGTATTGACCACGGACCGTATTCTCATAGATATTATCTGAATTAATAGGACGAAGTGATTTGAGCACTTTCACTTTCTCATCACGTATACTGTCGGCATCTAAGTCTAAAGGAGGATCCATGGCGACCAGTGTCAATACCTGCAACAGATGATTCTGGATCATGTCACGCATCTGTCCCGCCTTATCGAAGTAACCCCAACGACCTTCGATACCTACCTCTTCGGCAACGGTGATCTGTACATGGTCTATGGTACGGTTATCCCATTTCGAGGCAAACAATGAATTGGCAAAACGAAGTGCGATAAGATTCTGAACGGTTTCTTTACCTAGATAGTGATCGATACGATAGATTTGATTTTCATTGAAGAAGGCAGAAACATTGTCGTTGATGACTTTAGAAGATTCGAGATCGTAACCTATGGGTTTTTCTAATACGACACGAGAGTCGGGATAGATCAAGTTTTGCTCATTAAGGCAGCGACAGATATCACCGAAGATTGCGGGTGGCGTCGCAAAATAACTGACCATCACCCTTTTCTCGGGCTCGAGTATGTCATGGAAAGGTTTGTAACCTTCAGACTCAGTAAAGTTAGCCCCTATATAATGGCATCGTAGTAAGAAGCGCTCGACCGTCTCCCCACAAAGATCCTCTTTCACGAAGGTCTTCAGGGCTTTATCGACTAACGCTTTAAATTCTTCTTGAGTAAAGGCATCTTTCGCTACGCCAATGACCTTAGTATCAACATTCAGCAGGCCAGCTTTGTCTAGCTGATATAAAGAGGGAAGTAATTTACGCCGTGCTAAATCACCTTTAGTACCAAACAATACAAAATCACAAGCTTTGGCTTCTGGTGTTGTTATGCCCATAGCTTCTCAATCTCCTATCTCACTGTGTTCAATCGATTCGATATGAATTTCACATATTTGTTGTAATATAACAACAGAAATTGTTAATTGCATCTTAAATTTGCAAATAACACCTATTTGTAAACTAGGCATATCACCCTATAATCTGGTATGCTTTTCGTGATTAAATTACTATATACAGTAGGAACTTTTAATCACAGCAAAGTTATAATCCGTCATAGCGGTCAAGTTTCTCATTTATAGAAGCTTTCTAAAATGACAGAAAAGAAATAATAAAATTACATATTTTTTCGAGTGGACGTACGCATATGAATACCCTAGAAAAGGTTCAAAAAAGCCTCACCCATTTTAGTAAATCAGAGCGCAAAGTTGCAGAAGTCATTCTGGCTTCTCCACAGACGGCTATCCACTCAAGTATCGCGACTCTTGCCAAGATGGCCGACGTGAGTGAGCCCACTGTTAACCGCTTTTGCCGTCGACTAGACACCAAGGGCTTCCCGGACTTTAAACTCCACCTAGCTCAAAGTTTAGCTAACGGGACCCCCTATGTCAGCCGGCATGTGGAAGAAGATGACACTCCTGATTCCTATACTACAAAAATATTCGAATCATCAATGGCTTCTCTCGACACTGCTAGGCAGAGCATAGATACCAGTGCCATCAATAAGGCCGTCGATATTCTGACTCAGGCTAAAAAGATCTCTTTCTTTGGTCTCGGTGCTTCGGCTTCTGTGGCTCATGATGCACAAAATAAGTTCTTTCGATTTAACGTGCCCGTCATCTGTTTCGATGACGTGTTAATGCAACGAATGAGCTGCATCAACAGTGGAGAAGGTGACGTTATCGTGCTTATCTCACATACAGGCCGCACCAAGTCTATGATTGATATCGCCAGGATTGCCCGTGAAAACGGCGCAGCCGTCATAGGTATAACAACCCACAACTCGCCGCTATCGAGTGAATGCACACTGCCAATTACCATGGAAGTGCCGGAAGATACAGATATGTACCTACCCATGGCATCCCGCTTAGCACAATTGGTTGTCATTGACGTATTAGCGACTGGCTTTACTTTACGCCGCGGACCTAGATTCAGAGAGAGTTTAAAGCGAGTGAAAGAGGTGTTAAAAGAGTCAAGGATAGACAAAGATTCTATACTGTAACTGACTTTCTTTAGCTTCCACGGCAGTACACTTTCTGTTTACTGCCTTTTCACCCTCCATTTTCAGTTTCACTTCACAAAATTATTATATTGTTTTAGATCACTTTGTTTGTAATTTTCCTACATAAACTAAAATCCTCTGTTAATATAGTGTCAGAATTTATTTAAAACTTAACGGAGTATGTCATGTTCCGCAGAACCAAAATTGTAACCACTTTAGGTCCCGCTACCGACCGCGATGACAACTTACGCCGCATCATAAAAGCTGGCGCTAATGTTGTTCGACTAAACTTCTCCCACGGCTCACCTGAAGATCATATCAAACGTGCTAAAGATACACGCAGAATAGCCGCTGAACTCGGTGTTCATATCGCTGTATTGGGCGATCTTCAAGGTCCAAAAATTCGGGTTTCTACCTTTAAAGACAACAAAAAAGTTCAACTAGACTTAGGTCAAAGCTTTGTCTTAGATGCTGATCTTCCCAAGGGTGAAGGCGATGAGAAGCAAGTAGGTATCGACTATAAAGAGTTGCCAAACGATGTCTGCATCGGCGATATCCTTATGCTGGACGATGGTCGTGTACAACTAAGAGTCGAAAGTGTTTCAGGCAATAAGGTACACACCATAGTCACCGTTGCCGGACCTTTATCGAATAACAAGGGCATCAATAAGCAAGGTGGTGGTCTGTCTGCTGCAGCGCTAACCGAAAAAGATAAGCGCGACATTATAACCGCTGCTGAAATTCAGGTTGATTATCTTGCAGTTTCTTTCCCTCGTACGGGTGCTGATCTTGATTATGCACGTGAACTCGCCCTTAAAGCCGGCAGTAAGGCACTTATTGTGTCTAAAGTTGAACGCGCTGAAGCCGTAGCGACTGACGAAGCTATGGATGATGTGATCAGAGCATCTGATGTTGTCATGGTTGCCCGTGGTGACCTAGGTGTCGAGATTGGCGATCCAGCTCTCGTCGCCGTACAGAAGAGACTCATCAGCCGAGCTCGCCAGCTCAACAAGAGCGTGATCACAGCGACTCAGATGATGGAATCTATGATCACCAGCCCAATGCCTACTCGTGCTGAAGTCATGGATGTGGCTAACGCCGTTCTCGATGGTACTGATGCTGTGATGTTATCGGCAGAAACTGCAGCTGGCGACTTCCCGGAAGAAACCGTCAAGGCAATGGCTGAAGTCTGTCTTGGTGCGGAATTACACCCAAGTGTACAAGTCTCTAAACATAGACTCGATGAAAGTTTCGATTCAGTTGAAGAAACTATTGCGCTATCAACTATGTATGCGGCAAACCACCTTAAAGGTATCAAGGCTATTGTTGCGTTAACTGAATCCGGTGCGACTCCTCAGTTGATGTCTCGTATCAGCTCAGCTTTGCCTATTTTTGCTTTGTCACGCCATGAAGTGACATTAGCCAAGATGGCCGTGTATCGTGGGGTGCAGGCAGTACATTTTGACTCTACCAATGTCAGTGCTGAAGACGTTGCTCGTAAAGCGTTAGAAACACTAACATCAGCTGGTTACCTCAAGAGCGGTGACATGGTCCTGATGACTAAAGGTGATTCGATGGAAACAATTGGCGGAACCAATACCTGTAAGGTGTTGATCGTCGCTTAATTTCTCATCCTTCAGTAAAAGGGCACGCGAAAGCGTGCTTTTTTGTAGGGAGATCCCCTACTCGTTTATATCTACTATCGCGGTCGATTTAAACACAAATAAAAAGGACGCCTCGGCGTCCTTCTCTGTTTAAAACTCGTATTTGATGCAGTTACAAAGAGCTGAAATCATCGACATTGATTGCAGCCAGCCGCAGCTTATCGGCAGCAAGCACCGACTCCAATTCAACCGCATCGATAACTTGTGTCTCATGGGCAAGCTGAAATAGTGGCAGGTTACTCATCTTCTTAGGCAAAGCCCCGTTTCTCTGGGCCGTTTTTATCTTCTTATGGATCTGCTTACAGTTAAACTGCGCAATAAAGGCAGCTTCAACTTCGGCAATACCACTGGTATCGCCCTCGAATTCAGGACATAAGAAGGTAATACGATCACGTGCAGGTCCTGGCTTTAACATGCCTTGAACGAGATCGATGGCCATCTTGTCGGTCACACCATTAAAATGGTTGCCCAGAGGGAATATCAATGCCCTCATCACCCAAGCAACTGGACGGTTAGGGAAATTACGTAGCGTAGCTTCCAGAGCCTTAGCCGCTTTGTGTAATCGGGTGGCCATCACATAGCGCACCGCAGGAAGATCATCATGTTGACGACCGTTGTCTTCGAAAAGTTTCAGGGTCGCTGAGCCTAAATAGAGCTCACTGAGCACATCACCCATCCTTGCCGATAACATCTCTTTTCGCTTGAGATCCCCACCCATGATCAACATAGAGACATCGGTCATAAATGCTAACGCCGATGAGAGTCTCGACATGTCTTTATAATACTGCTGGGTCTCACCGCTCACCGGAGTCTGATTAAAACGACTGGCCGTTAACGCACAAAACACAGAACTGAATGCATTACGGGCTGCGTAGCCGATATGACCGAGCAAAAGCGAGTCAAAGCGTTCCAATGCGGCCTCGTTATCGTCCATCGCCGCAGTTTCCATCTCAGCAAGCACGTAGGGATGACAACGAGTCGCCCCCTGACCGAATATCATCAGGCTACGAGTAAGAATGTTCGCCCCTTCGACCGTAATTGAGATGGGGTTCGCCATATAGGGATGACCCAGATAGTTTTTCGGACCGAGTTGAATCCCCTTACCCGATTGAATATCCATAGCATCGTTAAGCACATCACGGCTCATTTCAGTCATGTGATATTTTGCAATCGCTGTCACGACCGATGGCTTCACTTTCAGATCGATACCCGTTGTCGTCAAGCGTCTCGCCGCTTCTAACTGATAGGTATTGGCTATGATGCGGGCGAGCGCTTCTTGCACACCTTCAAAATTACCGATAGAAAGACCAAACTGATGCCTGACATAGCTGTATGCAGTCGTTGTTTTCGTCGCCGTGTGACCAGAGGCCGTCGCCAGTGCAGGTAATGATATTCCCCGCCCTGCAGATAAACATTCCACCAACATGCGCCAACCACGGCCAGCATATTGAGGTCCACCTATGATCCAATCCAAGGGAATAAAGACATCTTCCCCTTGAGTCGTGCCATTCATGAATGCCATATTGAGCGGATTATGTCTCTGTCCAATCTTCACACCGGCGTGATCTGTCGGTATCAAGGCACAGGTGATCCCCAGAGCCTCTTTATCACCTAATAAGCCGTCAGGGTCACGCATCTGAAAGGCCAGACCGAGTACCGTCGCCACCGGAGCTAAGGTGATATAGCGCTTATCCCAGTTAAGTTTAAGACCCAGAACCTCTTCGCCTTCAAACTCCTGGCGACAGACGATGCCTTCATCAGGAATCGCACCAGCGTCGGATCCAGCTTCGGGTCCCGTCAGGGCAAAACAAGGAACTGCTTCTCCACTGGCCAGTTTAGGCAACCAGTGCTCTCTCTGTTCCTGTGTACCGTAATGGGTGAGCAGTTCGCCAGGACCTAAAGAGTTCGGCACCATCACAGTAACAGCGGCACTGACGCTGCGACTGGCGAGCTTACTGACTATGGTCGAGTTAGCATAAGCAGAAAAGGCCTTACCGCCATACTGCTTTGGAATGATCAGGGCGAAGAAACCTTCATCCTTAAAATATTGCCAAAGTTCAGGTGGGAGATCTTTACGATTTTGCACTATGTCATAATCATCGATCATAGTCAGTGCAGTCACCACCTGATTATCGAGAAAGGCTTGCTCTTCTGAAGTGAGTGTAGGCTTTCCATAACTATGTAGGGTTTCCCAATTGGGTTTACCTCTGAAAAGCTCACCTTCCCACCAGACATCGCCGGCCTCCATCGCTTCCTTCTCTGTATCGGATAAAGGCGGGAGGACCTTCTTAAAAAATGAAAAGACAGGGCGTGTGATGAACTGCATCCTGATATTTTTGACACCAAAGAGCACAATAATAATCAAGAGTGCAAGTATAAACAGAGTCATGATTTTACCTTTTATTCTATTGAAGCTGAAGCTAAGCCGTTACCGGAACTGCCACACCAGCTGAAAGATAAGGGATAACTTTACGTATAACGGCTTCGATATCATTATGTTCACCGAAATCAGCAGCCGCGATTTCTGTTAACGCATCCGCCGAGGCCATGGTGAAGACCACAGTGCCTAAGGTAAAGTGTAAACGCCAAAACATTTCCGCGGGAGGAATATGAGGCGCACTGTCGGCTACCGCTTTTACAAATTGAGTGAGATGGTCACCGTAATGCGTGGTGATAAACCACCTGAGGTGCCCCTGACTCTCGATATAGCCTCTACCCAGTAACTGTAAAAAAGTACGGGTACCCTCTGACCTTAGTTGATTTAGGTCTAACAAAGGTTTGACTAAGGTTGAAAAAATATCATTAAGCGATGCATCTTTGTCAGAACTCTGTAGACTCACTATTTCAGACGAGGCTGCAGGCATAAAAACATCGAGATAACGCGCTAAAACAGCCCGTATTAACTCTTTTTTTGAACCAAAATGATAATTCACTGAAGCAAGATTAACTTCAGCCTTACTGGTGATCAGACGTAAGGAGGTTTCAGAAAAGCCTCGCTCTGCAAATAATTTTTCTGCAGCATCCAGTATTCTTGTTTTTGTATCGGATCGATTTGCCATTCCGTGACCTTAACTCTATTTTAAACACTCGTTTAAATTAAACATTGGTTCACATTTTGTCAAACAAAATTATTCGCCAATTGCAGGCTACAGCTAGATTTACACTCAATTCCAGTTCTTTTAGTCCCTTCTACTTTTAAATAGTTGGTTTTTGGTTAAAATGCTCAACACAAAAACAACAAAGGAACTGAATTAATGTCACTTTCTAAGCCACAGCTTTCCCATCTTTCGCTGGTTATTGCGCTTTCACTGGGAATATCCGCCTGTAACTCCTCTCAAAATGATGAAAATCACTCAGATTTATCTAAAGCTGAAGAGGCTAAGCAATTTCTAAAGCAGTCTGAACAAACATTAAGCGAGCTGTCAGTCGAGATAAACCGCGCCGAGTGGATCTACAGTAATTTCATTACCGACGATACGGCGGCCCTGTCAGCGTCTGCGGCTGAAAAACTCACCGCAACCTCAGTCAGGTTAGCAACTCAGGCCGCTCAGTATAGCGATTTAAACCTGGATGATGTGAGTCTGCGTAAACTCAATATATTACGCAGCTCATTGGTCCTTCCCGCCCCACTCGATCCGGAAAAAAATGCCGAACTAGCCGGGATAAGTTCACAACTCAATGGCTTGTACGGCAAGGGGAAATATTGTTTCGATGACGGCCGCTGTTTAACTCAACCGGAACTGTCGGCAATCATGGCAGAGTCCAGCGATCCAAAATTATTGCTCGAAGTGTGGAAAGGTTGGCGTGAAATCGCTAAACCCATGCGCCCTTTATTTGAGCGTGAGGTGGAATTAGCCAATGAAGGCGCCAAAGATCTTGGCTACGAAAATTTATCTGTATTATGGCGCAGTCAATATGACATGAAGCCCGATGAGTTCTCCAATGAATTAGACAGACTATGGGGCCAAGTTAAGCCCCTCTATGATTCATTGCACTGTTATGTTCGTGGCGAGCTCAATGAAGCCTATGGCGATGAAGTTGTACCGGCCAATGGACCTATTCCGGCTCATCTGCTGGGTAATATGTGGGCGCAAAGTTGGGGCAATGTCTATGATAAAGTCTCGCCACAAGATGCAGATCCTGGCTATGATGTCACTCAGCTGCTAGCCGAGCATGACTATGATGAAATCAAAATGGTTAAACAAGCCGAAAGCTTCTTCAGTTCACTCGGTTTCGATGAGCTACCCGACTCATTCTGGGAGCGCTCATTATTCGTCCAACCCAAAGATCGTGATGTGGTGTGTCATGCATCTGCTTGGGATCTGGATAACCTGGATGATATACGGATCAAGATGTGCATTCAGAAAACGGCTGAAGATTTTACCGTTATTCATCATGAGTTAGGTCACAACTATTATCAACGTGCCTATAAGAACCAGCCATTTATCTTCAAAAATAGTGCGAATGACGGTTTTCATGAGGCCATAGGTGACACGATTGCATTATCTATCACTCCGAGTTATCTGAAACAGATAGGTCTACTCGATGAAGTCCCGGATGCGTCGAAAGATATCGGCCTGTTACTCAAGCAAGCATTAGATAAAGTTGCCTTTATGCCTTTTGGCTTGATGATCGATCAGTGGCGCTGGAAAGTGTTCAGCGGTGAAATATCACCGGCTCAGTACAACCAAGCCTGGTGGGGTCTCAGAGAGAAATACCAGGGAGTGAAGGCTCCCATCGAGAGAAGTGAAGATGACTTCGACCCAGGTGCTAAATACCATGTACCGGGCAATGTCCCTTATACGCGTTATTTCCTCGCCCACATTTTACAGTTTCAATTCCACAAGTCGCTGTGTGAGACTGCAGGTGATACGGGTCCCGTGCACAGATGTAGCATCTATGGCAATAAAGAAGCTGGCAGTAAACTCAATACCATGCTGGAGATGGGGCTGAGCCGTCCATGGCCGGAAGCATTGAAAGTGGTTACCGGTAACCCAGAGATGGATGCCAGTGCCGTACTCGATTACTTTGCCCCGTTACAAGTTTGGTTAAATGAGCAAAACACTCAGGCTAACCGCCAATGTGGATGGTGATTCTGTTAAGCCGATAGGAATTAAACACTTGAGTCATTCAGATTAATGACATAAACGATTTAGGGCGCTTTATTACAGCGCCCTTTTTCTATGACAAACCACGCTCGCCTCCACTGGACACACTTTGTTAAGAACTAAAACTTTAGATAATCAAGGTCATCTATTATAGTGACATAAGTAATGGTGGATTAGAAAAATTTAATGTCATTAATAAAAGTTATCTTAGTTGGTCTATTCTCTTTTCTGTATATGATACAGCCGGCAATGGCGCTGTCAGAAGACAATAAAGCAATTAATCAACTATATACCCAGTTTGCACAGGCATTTAATCAGCTAGATGCAGGAATAGTTGAGAATATCTATGCTGAAGATGCCTGCTATGTCCCTGAAAATCAAAGTAAGGGCATCACCATGGGCCGTGACAACATCATCGCGGTTTATAAGACGTTTTTTGGTAAGATTAAACACAAAGAAGCCCGTATCGAAGTCGACTTTAGAGTCGTAGAGCGTCAAATGGAAACCAATAACGCGACAGATGTAGGCTACTACCTGATCCGATTTCACCCAGCTAAAGATGCCGAAGAGCCTATCAGTGAATTTGCCGGAAAATTTGTCAATGTCTCTAAAAAGAATGCCGATGGTAAGTGGTATCTGACCGTCGACACCAACAATCGTTCAGAGACGCCATTTTACTACAATGCAAAACCCTCCCCAGATCTGTATTATGGCCGTCAATTTTCACCGCTAACAGCCGAGATCCATGTCGAACAACACTAACATTGCCTGCCCTTGTGGTAATAGCACCCAGCACACAGCGCTTTTATATCACACTTGCTGTAGACCATTTCATTCTAACTCCCTAAAAGCAGCCAGTCCTGAACACTTGATGCGAAGTCGCTATACGGCTTTCGTCATGAAACTGTATGACTATTTAATTGCCACTCATCATCCCGAATACTTGCATGGTCTCACGGCTAACAGCTTAGCTCAAAGTCCGGAAACTCACTGGTTGTCACTGGAAATCATCTCTTCATCAGGCACTGACCTACAAGGGCAAGTTGAATTCCAAGCTTGGTATAAAGATGACACAAGTATCAACGCGATTCACGAGCGCTCAGATTTCCAGTGTATCGAAGGAGAGTGGCTTTATACTCAGGGAGAGCAGTTCGACGCAATTTTCCCTAAACGTAACCAAGCTTGCCTCTGTGGCAGTGGTAAGAAATTCAAACAGTGTTGCCTATGATGTCTCAATCACAGCACTGAAACGACAGATAGATGAACAGGCCTTTTTAATGAACCAGCTCGGGATTGGATTTAAATAAAAACTGGCTAAAATCAGACTCTCTCAAGGCGGGACTGTAAAGAAACCCTTGAGCCTGATGACATCGATGTTCCGATAAGAAATCTTCTTGCTCCTTAGTCTCTACCCCCTCGGCAGTTAAGGATATGTTCAGCGCCGAAGCCATCGCTATGATGGCGCTCACAATCTCACGACTCTCTCGGCTTACTGTAAGATCAGAAATAAACGAACGGTCAATTTTAAGCTTACTGATGGGGAACTGTTTCAGATAGCGCATCGAGCTGTAGCCAGTACCAAAGTCATCGATAGCTAATCCTACACCGAGTTCAGAGAGCTCAGTACATAAGTTAGTCGCATAATTTATGTCTTCCATCAGCTCTGTCTCTGTGATCTCCAAAATCAGCGAATCGGGTTGAAGTCGATAGCGCGATATTAAATTCCACACCTGTTCGAAAAGGTTACCACTGAAGAATTGACGAGCAGACACATTCACATGCATAGAAATATTAATTTGATGATGTTGCCACAAATTAAGTTGCCTGCACGCTGCTTCCAACACCCAAGCTCCAATCGCATTTATCAAGCCTGTTTGCTCGGCAATATTGATAAAAGCGCCTGGATACAGCACCCCTTTCTTAGGGTGGTGCCAACGAATCAAGGCCTCCGCACCGATATATTTTTTGCTTTTAAGATCTTTAAGGGGTTGATAGTAAAGCTCGAACTCTCTGCCCCTAAGCGCAGTTTTCAGGTCACGCTCTATCTGCGCGTCTTCTTTGAAGCTATTGAGTAAAGCATTATTAAAAACTTGGATCTTATCGCTTTGTTTTTTCTTCGCGTATTGTAGCGCTATATCGGCACAGGCTAAGGGAGCGAAGCTGTCTTCGACAGACTCGATATCTACAATAGCCAGAGCCGGTTTAGGTTGGATCTGTTCACGGCCTATGATTACCGGTAGAGTCAGCTGACTGTATAATCTGGCGGTAATATAGTCCATATCAATTTGATTTTGCTTGGGAAGAATAATCGCAAACTCATCGCTGCCAACTCTGGCAAGTTGTTCGGTTTTATTGACATTAGCGCAATGCTTCAGGCGTCTGGCTACTTCAATCAGTAATGCATCACCACTTTTATGACCATAGGCATCATTGAAACGTTTAAAACCACAGAGGTCGATCAGGATCAGCTGACCCGATTTACAGTGCTCTAACTCTTTATTGAAATAGCTGCGGTTATAGAGCCCAGTCAAGCCACAACGCCAAGCTAAATGCTCTAATTTGGCCTGATACTGCTTTTCTTCTGAGATATCATCGGCTTTAACCAGTGCGTAATGATTACCTCGTTCGGTAATAAATTGTTTCACTGAATACCTGAGCCAGTACTGCCTCCCATCTGCACGTACAACTTGGCTCTCTCCTTTAGCCACTGAGCCCATTGACACCTTTTCTAAGACGAGTTTTGCCTGTTCCGGGTGTTGTTTAATAAAGTCGAGTCGTTTGAATGACTCCCCGATGATTTGATGCTTAGGGATACCCGAGACAAACTCATGAGCTTGGTTTACATATTCGATCAAATCTGTTTTCAAGTTAATCAACATACTCACCTGCTCTGACTCTTCATCGGCACTGAGCAGTAAGGTTAGTCTCTCATCTTTTTCATAAGCATTGCGCGTTGCCAGAGTCAGCGCGAGTTGATCGGCGACATGAGTCGCGATATGAATCTCACTATCGGTCCAAGAAGCCGCAGATGTTCTTTCAAGATACAAGACACCTTCGAGATGGCCGTTAATTCTAATGGCGACATCCAGGGAGGACATGATCCCTTTAGGCTTGAAATAGACATCAGCAATCTCTGTGACTCTGGGATCCAGATTCACATCGCTTATATCTATCAAACATTTGCTTCTGAGTTCAGCAATATAATCTGGACAATCTGAGGGGGCGGGACGTGAATAAACAGCAGACAGCAAGGGACCATAACTAGCAGTCGAGCTAATTTGGTTATCTTTACAAGAGAGCATACAGACACCCACATAGGTGACAGCAAGTTGCTGACAGAGTAATTCAGTCGCCAACTCAGTCGTTTTCTGAAAATCACCAACTTGTTTTTCTGCAGAGTTAACGATGCACTCTAATAAATCTTGATACTCACGCTTCTTCAAGAATATCCCTAAAAAGTAAGCAAAATTGCCCACTCAAAGCTTCATATAATTATGATTAATATATTCAAAGTTATTGAAACTATTATTGGTATTATTATTTTTGATTTAGCCTACACACAATATTACTTTTGAGCAACAAGGCTATAATGTTATATCGAATTTTCTAATTGGAAAATCATTTTTTCTGCACTAAAAGCAAAATCAATCGTTAGGCTAATATCAGAATCTACACTCATTAACTCGACCCTGACATTATCGAATCTGGCTTGAACTTTATCTCGCAATAACTCTGACTCAGCCAAGGCTTCTTCTCCGGTGAAGCAAACGACCAATTGCCTATCGTGTTCATCGATCACGGCGCCAATATCGGCATAACTACCGCAATCATTACAGGTATCATTAACTAGGGCGGATTGTGCATTCTGAATATTTTTCATGGAACATCAGTCTCGTAAATGAACATTATTCAGCATTATACGCCAATGTCATTGAGGCATTGTCAGATACCTCAAATTTCAACAATAAAAAGCAATAAATTTAGTGGCCATTAAGTCATTCTAAATACGACTAGGGTATCAGGATTTCACTTGACTGAATCCTAAGATGATAAGCGCTGGTTAACATGTCTCAATGATTCGACTCATCTGTCTTTGCTGAGAAAGAATATCGACAAAATGAGGGAGGTCGAGATCTATTGAATAACCATAGTCAAGGTCATTCGATTTTGACCTGATAAACTTTTCTCGTGTTAATAGATCACAATTTGTCAGTACCTCTTGCATCTCCACGGGTTCAATTCCTCGGGTGACCATAGCTTCGGCTTGAATAGCTTGGGCCAATTGAAAAGCGCGAGCACCGCCCTCTCTAAATATACGACTGTGTTCTATCGGCGAGCTATCCACTGACAGATCGCTAACTAATTGCTGAGGTTTTGCGATATCAAACTTTGCTCTCAGTTGGTCATCACTGTTTTTTCCCAGCTGATCAGTTTGAAATTGAGCCATATCACGCGCATCGGTAGATAACATGGCTAATAACAGGGCAAACTCTCCCCGACGACCATTATCTATCGCATGATTAAGCCTAGTGCCTAATTGTGACTCATTTACTAATACTGAACTCGATAGCATAAAAAAACATCAATAAATCAACTCGTTGATAGTTAATCGACCGCTTAAACCAAAACTTTAGCTTTTTTTCAAATAGAGGCTTTACACGCTAGTAGTTTGTGACTACTATTGCCGCCGCAATTGAGGAGGGGTTCCCGAGTGGCCAAAGGGATCAGACTGTAAATCTGACGGCTCAGCCTTCGAAGGTTCGAATCCTTCTCCCTCCACCATTTGCGCTAAAGAAATAAAATAAAGATATCCAGTGGTATATTCTTCGAATAACTCAGCATGACTCGAGCGTCCAATTCTAGTCAATGGATTTAACTGATGACTACTTGCAAAGGTACTTCAGACTTGCCACTACTTGATCAACATCGGTTGCCCAGGCATGAGCTGCGGCGTCGACCTCTTTAAGAGGGTGGATGATATCTGTACTGTGTAGCGTGATATAGGGCTTATTGAGGGCGGCGCAGTAGCCTGCATCGAAGGCTGCATTCCACTGCTTGTATTTATCACCAAAGCGAATAATGGCGATATCGCATGCGGCTATCAATGTTTTCGTTCTTATTGCGTTTACCTTTGCTGATTTATGATCTCGCCAAAAGCCTTGCTTATCACCAGCCAGTACTTCACCCAGTATATCCCCGGCGCTGTCACTTTCTTCATGATCTGTGATAGCCGAAGAAAACTCGATATTTAAATCGGTATCTTGGCAGCCTTGAATAATCTGATCTCGCCAATCCGTATGAATTTCACCAGAAAGATACACATTTAATTTCATCATTACTTCTACACCTTATTATTATCAACGCAGCAAACTTAAACCAGAAAGTTGAATTTGTAAAAGCCTGTCAGGCAGGCTTTGTGTCATCCCCATGTGAGGTTATAAGTTAAAGCAGGTCGCTAGGCCCTTTGCTTCGGCTAACTCAGATGCTACCGAGGCAACGGCTAAATCTTGTAAACCCACACCTGTGCCATCGAATAAGGTGATTTCATCATCGGACGTTCGGCCTGCTTTAGTACCATTGATGACATCACCAATAGGTATAATGTCAGCTTGGTTAATTAATCCCTCTGCTATCGCGTGTTGGGCTTCACCAATTGTGGTCGATTGCGCTAATTCATCGGTAAAAACTCTTGCTTTAGCGAGTAGATGGGCATCAACTTCTTGCTTGCCTTTGGTGTCTGTGCCCATACAGGCGATATGCGTACCTGGTTTAATCCAACTTTGGTCGATTAATGCTTCAAATGCCGACGTTATGGTGATGATAACGTCAGCTTGAGCGCAAAGTGATTCACGGCTGACAGACTCAAAAGGCAATGATAATTCTTCACATATTACGGCGAGTGCAGTCAGTTTTTCTGGCTCCTTGTTCCATGCAACAACCTTTTCAAAATTGCGCTGCTCAAGAGCTGCCCGTAATTGAAATGTTGATTGGTGTCCTGCACCGACCATTCCTAATACTTTTGCATCTTTACGGGCCAGATGAGCGATTGAGACTGCTGATGACGCCGCTGTTCGTATTGCTGTTAAATAGTTCCCGCCAACCAGGGCTTTGAGCTTTCCAGTATCTGGATCGAATAAAATAACTGTCGATTGATGATTAGTTATTCCTTTGTCGATATTACCTGGCCAATAACCACCTGACTTTAATCCTAACACCATACCGACGCGGTCAAAGCCTGATTTGAATCCATAAAGGGCATCAGCATGACCAATGGCTTCACGGATCACTGGGAAGTTATAGGCTGTGTCCTTAGCCATAGCTGAAAATACGTTTTCTACGGCGGTGAAGGCATCAGCCCTGCCCATGATCTGTTGACATACTGCTTCTGATACTACAGTTACGCCTTTATTATCATTTTGATTTGAATGACTCATTGTTTATTTCCTAGAATAATGGCAATCCCCCTAGATCAATATTAAGGGAGGAAGATGGAAAAGTAAGTTTATTGTTAGTCTCCCGGCTATGTTCGAGGACGACTAAAAAAGCTCCCAAAGGCGAGTTTAAAAGGCTGTAATACTTCGATACTGCCCCTGATAAATACAGGGGCACAGATTTAGTTGGGAACTAATGAAGCGTTAGCAAAAACTCTTTTATCCTCGCTCTCGGGAGAAACGTGAAACTTTTATTGCTTGTTTATAGACTTTTGGTCATCGGGATTAGTAGGCTTTTCCGCGAGCAGACACTGGCCAGAGTGTTTCCACTTTACCGTTACGAACTCCTACGTAGTAATCATGAACATTACAGGTTGGATCGCAGTGCCCTGGCACCAGTCTTAATTTTTCATTAATTTTTAGCGCACCGCTCGGGTCAGAAATTACACCGTGTTCATCTGAACATTTGATGTATTCCACATCATCACGTCCATAGATATAGGGTAAACCACTGTCGACGGATTGTGCTTTAAGTCCAGCATCACAAATTGCCTTATCGGCTTTGGTATGGCTCATCACTGAGGTTAATATGAATAATGAGTTTTCGAATTCTGATATTTTTTGACCTTTTGCATCATGAATACGTTGATAATCAGCATCCATAAATGCATAAGAACCGCACTGTAGCTCATTAAATACGCCAGAATTACCTTCGAAGTAATAGGAACCTGTGCCACCACCACCCACAATGTCACATTCCAAGCCTTCGGCTTTGAGCATATCTACCGTCCGAGCGACCATGGCGCAGGCGATATCGATTTTTTCTTTGCGTTCAAGGAAGTTTTCCATGTGCTGCATCGCGCCTTGATAAGCTTGAATTCCTGCAAATTTTAGCCCTGGGGTTGCGGCAATAGCTTTGGCGATATCAACAACCGGTTGACCTTCGCTGACACCACAACGACCGGCTCCACAGTCAATCTCGACTAAACATTCAATTTCAGTATTGTGCTTTTTAACGGCCGCACCGAGTTCAGCGACATTGTCTATATCATCGACGCAGCAGAGGGTACGAGCCCCTAATTTTGGCAAGCGGGCTAAACGGTCAATTTTAGCCGGATCACGCACCTGGTTTGATACCAAAACATCTTTGATCCCCCCACGAGCAAACACTTCTGCTTCTGACACCTTTTGACAACATACTCCACAGCTATTACCTAAACGCTCTTGTAGTAGGGCAATATCTACAGATTTATGCATCTTGCCATGCACTCGATGGCGAACTCCCATCTCTTTAGCAAACTGGCCCATTTTACGAATATTGCGCTCTAGCGCATCTAGATCGACCACCAAGCAGGGGGTTTGAATATCGGCTTCTGCCATCCCCGGTAATGCCGGAACGTCATAACCCACTTCTAAATTGTTTGTTGTTGTCATGTTAATCTCCATCTATTAATAGTTATTAGTTAACCAACGCGGATCGGCCTTATTTATCCATCCAGGGAAGCTTGTCTAAATCAACATTTCCGCCGGTAATAATGATCCCAACTCGCTTGCCTCTAAATACCTCAGGGTTCTTCAAAATCGTCGCCAGAGTCACTGCGCTGCTAGGCTCTATAACCAGTTTCATGCGCATCCAAATCAGTTTCATCGCTGCTACTATCTCTTCTTCGGTAGCGGTTAAAATATCGGTTACATGGTTTTTTACGAAGTGCCAAGTCAGATCTTTTAAGGGCACTTTAAGGCCATCGGCAACGGTATTGGGGCATCATCGGCGATGATGTATCCGGCTTTTAATGAACGCGCGGCATCATCTGCATTGAGGGGCTCTGCCGCATAAACGTTAATTTCTGGGGCAATTGTCGATAAGGTGAGACATGTGCCTGATATCATGCCTCCGCCACCAATTGGGGCAATCACAATATCTAAATTATCAACCTGACTAATCAGCTCTTTAGAGCAGGTTGCTTGACCTGCGATAACTCGTGGATCGTTATAAGGATGAACAAAATCAGCACCAGACTGTGCCACAACTTCGCTAAACACCGCTTCACGAGAGCTGGTGGATGGCTCACATTCGACTATGGTACCGCCATAACCTATCACGGCATCTTTCTTTGCTTGGGGAGCCGTTCTTGGCATCACTACAGTAACGTCAATCCCACGTTGTCCCGCGGCGTATGCCAAAGACAGTGCATGATTTCCCGAAGAGTGGGTGGCGACACCGATTTTTGCTTCTTCGTCGGTTAAGCCAAATACTGCATTACAGGCTCCGCGTACTTTAAATGCGGCTGCTTTTTGTAAGTTTTCGCATTTAAAAAATAACTCTGCACCTGTTAATTCATTCAAGAAACGAGAAGTTAATACTGGTGTTTCATGAATGTAAGGTTTAATGCGTTCATGAGCTACAAGCACATCATCATAGGTTGGAATGTACATAGTCGATTCGGTTGCACTACTCATATTTTCCTCTCAATACTCATCCTGCTCGTTGCGTATAGATAAACATCGATTCACCAGGGTGGGCGGCGATTCTTAATCGATGCAAGTTATTACTTTGAGTTAATAAATTTCAATTTCACTTTATGGAAGCTACTAATTTCACGCAATCGGTTTAAATTTCGTATAGTGGAATCTTTGAAGCGTCACCACTAGGTGATCAAGTTATCAGATTGAAAATATAGGTATTTTTCTTTGTGGGGGAATAAGAAATTCCAGTGCTTTCATAATGTGGAATTAATTTGCATCAATTTGGAATTCGTTTTATTGTAGTTTTAACTACATTATTCAAAATAAGCGTTGTGATTATGAGCAGTAATAATCTTGAAAAAACTAAAACTAAAACTAAAACTAAAACTAAAACTCGAATTCAAGTGATTGATAGGGCTGCTATGTTGCTAGATGCAATATCACGCTACTCCATGCCAGTCACACTTAAAGCCTTGAGTGCCGATACCAACTTAGCGCCGTCTACGGCCTTTCGCATACTGCATTCGTTAATCGATAATCGCTTTGTTGAAAGAGACGGTACGGGGAAATATCTATTAAGTGGCAGGCTATTAAGGCTGAGTAATTACCCAAATACAAATGTCGACTTTCGTAAAATTGCCATACCCTATATGGAAAAACTAAGGGATAACTTTGGCGAAACCATCAACCTCACGACACGTGAGGGTGATGTGGTTATTTACATTGAAAAAGCGATTCCAAATAGGATGATGCATGTGCAACAGATTATTGGTAGTCGTGCTCCATTGCATGTTACTGGGGTGGGTAAAATGATGTTGGGTATGGCTGGTAAGGAAGGGATTAAAGGCTACGTTCAACGGACTAATTTACCTACCTATACACGTAAGACATTTTCGTCATTCGATACTCTGATGGATGAATGTATGGCATGTGTCGAGCAAGGTTATGCTTTCGATAATGAAGAAGCAGAGATGGGTGTCGGCTGTATCGGTGTCTTGTTGCATGACAGATATGGTGAAGTGGTCGCTGGTTTGTCTGTGTCTGCTCCCATCGAGCGGCGAAAGGATGAATGGGTACATGATTTAATTGTGGCAGGTAAGGCGTTATCTGCAGAGTTGGGTTATGTCGAAGAATCCGTTTCACCGGAGTAAGCATATAAGCGTAACAAGCCAGCCCTTATATCAATGAGTATCAGATTAGCTAGTCACAGTTGAGATGATACGTGGGATCTTTAATGATGTAGTAAAGGCGCTTGGGCATTATTTTTAAGTTGATGAGGATAAGAGATGTTAACCCTAAATAGATTAAATCAAGCGGAAGCAAAACTGATCATTGAAGGTGCTGTAGATAAAGCAAAGTCATTGGGGGTACCTATGTGCATTTCTGTTGTCGATGAGTCCGGAAGTTTAATCGCCTTTGAGCGTATGGATGGCGGTAAAATACACAGTATAATTCTTTCTCAAGATAAGGCATTCACAGCAGCATCGGCTCGTAAGGCGACCCATGAAGTCAATCAAGCCTGTGTCCCTGGGCATGACAATCAACTGTTTGGTATTCATACGGCCCTAGGAGGTCGTTTTTGTATCGTAGGAGGAGGCTTACCTATTACATTTGATGGCAAGGTGATCGGTGGGATAGGAGTAAGTTCAGGTGCCCCTAGGCAAGACTTAGATTGTGCTCAAGCTGGAGTCGATACTTTTAATCAATTTTCTTCTCAAGCGGATAGCTAATCACTTACTTAGTAACGCTAATGATATTCAAGCTAATTTGTCTGATGATGTTATTACCCCTACCATCGCCCGGTGGTAGATATTTACTATTCATAGCCCAAAACACCAATATCACCTTTCAAGGTAAGCGTAATGCTGGCTAAATCTCAACGTTTGACTGAGCTGCGTGCGTAATTTATTCCCAGCTGTTTGCTCTACTCAGCTTGTCTATGGCGAAAAGCCATTTTTTACACGGTCTATCAATCACCTAGCGAGTACTGCATACGAGGCAAGATAGACTGGATAATGCCCCGATAATGGTTTTTTAAGCTTCATCTGCTGTCTGTAATGCTCCCACATCTTGGGGGTGTTTTTTACTTTCTATAGTGTTTCCACATTGTGAAATTCAAAGTGTGTCTTTATTGTTAACTTTGGTTTTTTTTTATGTTCTATTGGTTTAGCTACAAAGAAATAGGGTCTAACACAGCCTCTTTCTAGTCATTAGCCACTGCTGGTGTTAGCTATTGGATACTTAGTTCAGCAAAAAGCAGGTCAAATATTAAATAGTAAAAAATGACCTTATATATCAATCAACAAGAGTACTGTAGTTATGGAACAGGTTAGTAAAACGTACGATAAACAAGATAGTGCTGGTGGGATCTTAGAGCGTATATTCAAGCTTTCTGCGCATAATACCACGGTAAAAACTGAGCTTTTGGCGGGGCTTACCACCTTCGTTACAATGTCTTACATCATGTTTTTAAATCCTATTATTATGTCTAAAACAGGTATGCCCTTCGATGGACTGTTCCTTGCGACTTGCCTAGGTGCGGCTATTGCAACGATTCTTATGGGGTTTTATGCAAACTGGCCAGTGGGCCTCGCTCCTGGGATGGGACTCAATGCTTTCTTCACTTTCACTGTGGTGGGCTCCTTGGGGTATACCTGGGAAATTGCATTAGGCGCCGTTTTTCTCTCAGGTGTCATGTTTGTATTGATGAGTGTCACGCGTCTCAGGGAATGGATGTTAGACAGTATCCCTATGAGTCTGAGACTCGCTATGACAGCCGGTGTGGGGCTTTTTCTTGGCTTCATCGGTTTGCGCTTCACTGGCATCGTCGTTGCAGACGCTGATAACATAGTCGCGCTTGCTGACATGACCCATTTCGGTTTCGGCCAGTTTGGCCCAGAAGCACCGGCTTTAGGTTTCTTTAGTTTCTTATTGATAGCAGTGCTTAGCTACCGTAACGTTTTTGGTGCTATTTTAATTGGTATTGCGACAACGACATTTATTGCTTTTGCTATGACCTGGGTTTTACCCACCGACTTCTTTGTGGTTTCAGAAGCGGCTAAGTCTTTCGCTCCTGCTTCTGGTTTTGTTAGTTACACAGGTTTGATGGCCGTACCTGAGTTCTCTTCTCTTGAACCTATTTTGTGGAAGGCTGACATTGCTGGCGCGTTTCAAGTCGCATTAATTCCTGTCATTGTGACTTTCCTGTTTGTTAATATTTTCGATACTGCAGGTACCTTGATGGGGGTTGCCGAACGTGCAAACCTGCAAGATGAAAATGGTAAAATTGAAGGGCTAAGCAAATCGTTAAAAGCTGACTCTATCGCATCTGTCATTGGTACTGGTTTTGGCTGTCCACCAGTCACTTCTTATGTTGAATCTGCTGCGGGTGTTGCCGTTGGCGGGCGTACGGGTCTAACGGCTGTTGCTATTGGTTTGTTATTTGCTGCGGGAGTGTTTTTTCTCCCCCTTGCGCAGATGCTACCAGGTTTCGCGGTTGATGGTGCACTCATCTACGTTGCTATGTTAATGATGAGCTCTCTTAAAGGACTAGACTGGGATGATCTAACTGAATACGCGCCAGCTGTTTGTACGACTATCATGATGACGTTAACTTTCTCTATCGCTAACGGTATCGCTTTTGGCTTTATCACTTACACTGTCCTGAAACTCGGTGCCGGTAAGTCAAATCAAGTCTCTAAGGGGGTTTGGGCGCTTACCTTGCTCTTCGTTGCTAAGTTTATCTTCTTACCTTAATTAAATCGTTTCATTCAGATACAAGAAAACCCTTCTTCGGAAGGGTTTTCTTGTATCTGGGCCTTGCTCATTTGTGTTATTTGAACTTTAAGAGACTCGAGGCTGAGCTAAGTTGATCAATACAGCTGGAGTAGTGTTTTTCAATGAGATAAAAGTGAATAGGTCATTAATTCTCTTTATCAATGAGGGTCTATAATCAGGCTATCCAACGCGTGAAGAGCATACTGTTTGAATCCTACTCGTCGTAAGCTGCTTAATTAGTCTCAGCAGTGCAACATCTCTCCTTGCTGTAGTTTGTCTGACTGCCAACTTTTATGCTGAGCCACACTGAAAGAGCTCACTTATCCTTCACTTACCTACTTTGAATCGGACTGCTTAGAATAACGCTGATCAGAGCATATCTTTGCCAGGTGGCTTAAGGTATTGGCTATTATCCGAGTTATCTAAAAATATTGAGTAGCTGAACTGATGAGAAATAAGTAAGGAGAGGGGAGAGCTGACTTGTTAATATTACTGTCATTAAACTTGGTGAGTGGGATGTATTATATTTAATTATTACTTGATGACTAAGAGGTTGTTTTAACGTGAGGGTTATATTTTGTTTTTATATAATTGTTTGGGTTTTTATTTCAACTGTTTTGTATTTATAACTCACTTCTGTGAGACTTCTAAATTTGTGGGTTTAAATAATGGTTGTTTAATCATTTTGTCAGGTTTTTAATAAGTTTACTCTGATTTTTTATATATAAAGTAATACTGTTTTTAGATTTTGTAATTAAAAAAACAGACAGGACTTCATGTGAAGTCTTGCCTGTTTCTAGATTAAAGCCTGAGATTACGCCCCAAATTATACCATGATGCGAGTGTTAACTCGCTTTAAGTTCCGTATGGTGGAAATTATAGCGGTGTTTCCTTACTGGTTCAACGCATCTTCCAGGGCAGTTAAGCATAGTGCAACGTTCTCACTTCTAGCGGCATAACCCATGATTCCGATGCGCCAAGCTTTACCTGCAAAGTCACCTAAGCCAGCGCCAATTTCGAGGTTATAGTGGTTCAGTAGGTAGTCTCTTACCTTCACATCATCAGCACCCTTTGGGATGTAGATAGCATTTAGCTGGGGGAGGCGCTCTTCTTCTGGGACTATAAATTCTATTCCCAGTTTCTTTAGACCCTTAGCGAGCGTTTCATGTTGAGTTTGATGACGTGCCCAGCGATTTTCAATGCCTTCATTTTGCAATTGAATCAATGATTCATGCAGACCATATAATGAATTTACAGGGGCTGTGTGGTGATAGCTTCGCTTACCCTTACCAGACCAATAGCCCATCACAAGTGATTGATCTAAAAACCAACTTTGAATTTGTGTCTTACGCTCTTTGATCACATTCACCGCTTTTTCACTGAATGAGATAGGGGATAAGCCAGGGACACAAGATAAACATTTTTGTGAGCCGGAATAAATAGCATCTATACCCCATTCATCAACTCTAAGCTCGATACCGCCTAGGGATGTTACTGCATCAACAATGGATAAGCAGTTGTGCTCTTGTGCCAAGGCACATAAGGCCTTGGCATCAGATACAGCTCCTGTAGAGGTTTCAGCATGAACAAAGGCTAAAAATTTAGCATCTGGGTTGGCTATTAATGCTTGCTCTACCTTATCGACTTCTACAGCTCGTCCCCAAGGAGAGTCGACCACTATAGCTTCTGCGCCGATTCTGGTGACATTTTGGATCATACGATCACCAAACACACCGTTACGGCAGACTATGACCTTATCACCCGCTTCAACTAAGTTAACAAAACAAGCTTCCATGCCTGCAGAGCCTGGAGCTGACAGGGCAATAGTAAATTCATTTTTGGTTTGAAAAGCATACTGAAGTAAGGTTTTTACTTCATCCATCATGCCAACAAACAGTGGGTCTAAATGACCAATTACTGGCCTCGATAGTGAAGCGAGAACTTCAGGGCTAATGTCTGAGGGACCAGGGCCCATTAAGATCCTACGTGGAGGGATAAATGATTGAAAATTCATTTTTATACGCCTTTATTAGATTATTTAATTATTTGATAACAAAACCTGACATGAACGTCAAGTTTTAAGGTCTACTGCTTTTTTGTAAAATAAGTAAACAAGATAACCCATAAAAAATTTAAGTTGACATGGGTGTCAATATTTGTAACTTTAAATTTGATTTAACTTGGCATTAACAGAGAGCTTCACCTTATGTAAATCATTTAATCTGACCAGACGTTAATAACTTCGTTTAACTTCGCAGTGGTTTTTTATAAATGTCATGCCTCATGAAAATATTAATAATATAACTTTAAAAAAGGGTAAATGATGAATACCAATAAAATCCACAATATTATTGCTACCGGAGTTGTTGTGTCATCAGCACTAATCTCAACGAGTGCTTCGGCAGAACTCTGGAGCAATACAGAAGTACAATTACAAGCTTTTGGCGAATTAGAGCGAGTGGGTACAGGAGGGACCGCCGATACTACCATTATTACTTTTCAGCACGCTGGAGGCTGGGAATACGGAGATAACTTTTTCTTCGTGGACTACAGTCGCTACAAGGTAAATAACAATGCTAACTTTCCTGTCGATGATAGCAGTGAATTTTATGGCGAGTGGTATTCAAACTTTAGTTTAGGGGCCATTACCGGTAATGACCTCTCTTTTGGTCCAGTAAAAGACATAGGACTAGTGGCTGGTTTTAACTTTGCCCCTGAAGTTGACAGTATGTGGGTATTGCCTGGGGTTAGGTTTTCATTAGATTTGCCAGGCTTTGCTTTTGCGCAAATAGATGTCACAGGTTACATGCATCAAGGTGGTGGTAGCGCCTCCTCTCCTGTTTTTACCGTCGTTGATGAAGACTCAAGCTTTATGGTTGATTTCGCATGGGCATATCCTTTCAAACTAGGTTCAACAAGTTGGAGCATAGAAGGGCACTTAGAATACATCGATGGTCGTCAGCAAACCAGTAGCTTTGGCACTACAGATCTGGAATATTGGATTTTATTCCAGCCGCAGCTTCGATTAGATTTAGGTGAAGTTTTAGGTACCAAAGCAAACCAGCTGTTTGTTGGTATTGAGTACCAATATTGGAAAAACAAGTTAGGTGAGAATGGTACCGATGATAATACTGCGCAATTTTTAGCCGTATGGCGATTCTAACTAATCAGTCTATAGGCTTTAGCACTGTAGAATGGCGCTAGAGCAAGTTCGTTGTATCACAACTTGGGTTCTGATTATAAAACGATCATAAATTCAGATGGTTAGAAAACAGTGGTCTGCCACTGTTTGCTAACCATCGATATGGGCAATGATGATTTCAGTAAAAATAAACTCAATTACCTCTAAATGCATTGTTAGCTGAATTTCATCCACACATTTATATACTTAAAGGTTACTTATGAGCGATTTAAAACAACGTGCGTTAGATTATCATGCCCTTCCGACTCCAGGGAAAATAGCTATTGAAATAACCACTAAGGCCGAAACTAGCGAAGACTTATCGTTAGCCTATAGCCCAGGTGTTGCTGAACCATGTCGGGAAATAGCCGATAATATTGAAAATGTGTACAAGTACACAGGCAAGGGAAATACTGTAGCAGTCATTTCGAATGGTAGTGCTGTTTTAGGATTAGGTAACTTAGGGCCTATGGCTTCAAAGCCTGTGATGGAAGGTAAGGCGCTATTGTTTAAACGTTTCGCTAATATTGATTCTTTCGATATAGAAGTGACCCATGAGACTCCTGAGGAGTTCATTAACACAGTTGCAAGTATTGCTGACACCTTTGGTGGTATCAATCTCGAGGACATCAAAGCCCCTGATTGTTTCATCATTGAGAAAGCTTTACAGGAGCGCTGTAGCATCCCGGTGTTTCATGATGATCAACACGGAACGGCCATCGTGACATCGGCAGCATTGCTCAATGCGTTAGAGATTCAAGATAAAGATATTGCTCACGTTGTGATTGTTTGTTTAGGTGCAGGGGCTGCGGCAATTGCCTGCATGGAGTTGCTGATTCAATGTGGTGCTAAGCGTGAAAAAATTTATATGTTGGATACCAAAGGGGTTGTTCATTCTCAAAGGACAGATCTCAATGAGTACAAGACTCGGTTTGCTAATAATACGGATAAACGCACTCTTGATGATGTCATCGATGAAGCCGACGTATTTATAGGCGTGTCAGGGCCTAATCTACTCTCTAAAGAAAAGTTATTAAAAATGGCCGAAAGGCCCATTGTATTTGCGTGTTCAAATCCCGATCCAGAAATAAAACCTGAGCTTGCCCATTCAGTCAGGGACGATCTTATTATGGCTACCGGTCGCTCTGATTATCCCAACCAAGTGAATAACGTATTGTGCTTTCCATTTATCTTCAGAGGGGCGTTGGACGTTAGGGCTCGAGAAATAAACCAAGAGATGAAAATCGCTGCGGTGCACGCAATACGCGCTTTAGCGAAAGAACCAGTACCTGAAAGTGTTCTTAAGGCCAGTGGCGAAAGTGCTTTAACCTTCAGCCGTGATTACATCATTCCACGTCCAATGGATCCCAGATTGTGTAACAAAGTCGCTAAAGCCGTCGCGCAAGCTGCTATAGACTCAGGGGTGGCGTCTCTGCCGATGCCAGAGCATTATAATGATTGGTAGCATGTAGTCGTTTAATGTACATGAAAAAGCTTTATCTTTATAGGTGGAGCTTTTTTTATGCTTATTATTTGCTGGAGGCTCATCGTTCAGGCCCCAAAAAACAGTTTTCGCCGGCTGTATCTCTTTCTGGATAGTGACTCAAGGGAGCTGGATTACTTGTATAAGGGTAGGGCAATGACTTTGTTACTTCGAGTCGGACAAGGGAAAGAGTTTTAAGGAGTTGAATTCGAACTATTTTATGTCGTTTGATCTTGTGTGAGGATGGTTTAAATACTAGGTGAGTAAATAAGTGCTTTGTTATGGTTGACTAAAGAATGGTACAACCGAGTGGATTCGAACCACCGACCCCTACCATGTCAAGGTAGTGCTCTAACCAACTGAGCTACGGTTGTATTATGTCTTTTTAAAGAATTGGTTGCGGGAGCTGGATTTGAACCAACGACCTTCGGGTTATGAGCCCGACGAGCTACCATACTGCTCCATCCCGCGTCCGATAAACGCCATAAGTTATTTTAATTCTACTTATAAAGAATTGGTTGCGGGAGCTGGATTTGAACCAACGACCTTCGGGTTATGAGCCCGACGAGCTACCATACTGCTCCATCCCGCGTCCGATAAACGCCATAAGTTATTTTAATTCTACTTATAAAGAATTGGTTGCGGGAGCTGGATTTGAACCAACGACCTTCGGGTTATGAGCCCGACGAGCTACCATACTGCTCCATCCCGCGTCCGATAAACGCCATAAGTTATTTTAATTCTGCTTATAAAGAATTGGTTGCGGGAGCTGGATTTGAACCAACGACCTTCGGGTTATGAGCCCGACGAGCTACCATACTGCTCCATCCCGCGTCCGATAAACGCCATAAGTTATTTTAATTCTGCTTATAAAGAATTGGTTGCGGGAGCTGGATTTGAACCAACGACCTTCGGGTTATGAGCCCGACGAGCTACCATACTGCTCCATCCCGCGTCCGATAAACGCCATAAGTTATTTTAATTCTGCTTATAAAGAATTGGTTGCGGGAGCTGGATTTGAACCAACGACCTTCGGGTTATGAGCCCGACGAGCTACCATACTGCTCCATCCCGCGTCCGATAAACGCCATAAGTTATTTTAATTCTGCTTATAAAGAATTGGTTGCGGGAGCTGGATTTGAACCAACGACCTTCGGGTTATGAGCCCGACGAGCTACCATACTGCTCCATCCCGCGTCCGATAAACGCCATAAGTTATTTTAATTCTGCTTATAAAGAATTGGTTGCGGGAGCTGGATTACTTTTTATAAAAGCAGGGCAACGACCTTCGCCTTGATTTCGTAAAGAGTTGAGTCCGAGTAGCTTTTATACTGCTCCATCCCGCGTCCGATAAACGCCATAAGTTGTTTTAATTCTGCTTATAAAGAATTGGTTGCGGGAGCTGGATTTGAACCAACGACCTTCGGGTTATGAGCCCGACGAGCTACCATACTGCTCCATCCCGCGTCCGATAAACGCCATAAGTTATTTTAATTCTGCTTATAAAGAATTGGTTGCGGGAGCTGGATTTGAACCAACGACCTTCGGGTTATGAGCCCGACGAGCTACCATACTGCTCCATCCCGCGTCCGATGAACGCCATAAGTTATTTTAATTCTACTTATAAAGAATTGGTTGCGGGAGCTGGATTACTTTTTATAAAAGCAGGGCAACGACCTTCGCCTTGATTTCGTAAAGAGTTGAGTCCGAGTAGCTTTTATACTGCTCCATCCCGCGTCCGATAAACGCCATAAGTTGTTTTAATTCTACTTATTAAAGAATTGGTACAACCGAGTGGATTCGAACCACCGACCCCTACCATGTCAAGGTAGTGCTCTAACCAACTGAGCTACGGTTGTATTGTGTCTTTTAAAATTGGTTGCGGGAGCTGGATTACTTTTTATAAAAGCAGGGCAACGATCTTCGCCTTGATTTCGTAAAGAGTTGAGTCCGAGTAGCTTTATACTGCCCCATCCCGCGTCCGGTGACGCTATAAGTTGTTTTAATTCCGCTTATAAAGAATTGGTACAACCGAGTGGATTCGAACCACCGACCCCTACCATGTCAAGGTAGTGCTCTAACCAACTGAGCTACGGTTGTATAAAATTGGTTGCGGGAGCTGGATTTGAACCAACGACCTTCGGGTTATGAGCCCGACGAGCTACCATACTGCTCCATCCCGCGTCCGATTTCACTTTGTTCGTTTGGCTAGTGCCTTGGAACGAGCGCTATAGTAGGAGTATGGTGCTTAGGTTGCAAGTAAAAAGATACATTTATTGATTAAGCGGCGATTTGCTGTGCAACATGCTCTTTTCTAGTGCGAAATAGACGAGAAAAGCCTTTGGGACTTCTCTCGGCAGTTACTTTTTAATCGGTATTTCAGCATTTTTACTTTAATTTCCCCTAAAGGGCTAGTTTACTGCGCTGGGTTATCTTCTAAAGCCGCTTTCTTGAAACCTGATTTCTGGATATAACGTAATCTTAGGGCAAATAATATTGCCGCACTTGTAAGCCCTGCTATTAATCCGATCCAGAATCCTTGAGCGCCCATGGCTGGGACCACAATATCTGTTCTGGCAAGTATGTAACCTATAACCATGCCGATCCCCCAATAAGAGACTAATGTAATATAAAGGGCACTGCGAGTATCCTTGTAGCCACGTAATGCTCCGGCGGCTACAACTTGTACCGAGTCTGATAATTGATAAAGTGCGGCAAAGAACATCAAGCTTCCGGCTAAAGTGACCACCTCGGGGTTACTATTATATAGATGGGCTATCTTTGTCCTGAAAAGCACCGTAATAATTGCAGTCAGCATGGCTAGACTGAAGGAGATGATTAAACCTACTTTAGTTATCAGTGCCGAAATCTCACTCTTATCTTGGCCTAAATAATAACCGACACGTATCGAGACTGCGATACCAATTGAAAGAGGTATCATGAATACGATAGATGAGAAGTTCATTGCAATTTGATGTCCTGCAACGACATTAGCCCCGAGTGGAGCAAGCAGGAGGGCAATAATGGCAAATAGGCTGACTTCGAAGAAAAGTGCCATTGCAATGGGAAAACCATGCTTAGTCATATCCCAAATTGTATGCCAATGTGGTTTATGGAAAGACTTAAAGGGAGCTAATTCTTTAAAACGTTTATGCAGTTGCATATAGATGACCATAGCAATCAGCATAGCCCAGAAAACTAAGGCTGTCGCAATACCGCAGCCAGCACCACCCATAGGCTCTATGCCTAAGTGGCCATAGATAAAGATATAGTTAGCCGGGATGTTAACTGCCAAACCGACAAAACCTATTACCATAGTCGGTAGTGTATAGGAGATCCCTTCGCTGCAACCTCTCAGCACCTGATAAAGAACAAATGCAGGTACGCCCCAGGCGAATCCATCGAGATATCCAATACTAAGACTCGCCAGTTCCGGGTCTAATTGCATCATGGTAAAGATGTTTTCAGCAAAACTGAGAAACAGGATCACACCTAGGCTACCAATTATGGCAATATAAGCAGCTTGAAAGGCGAGAGGTTGTATTGCTTTTTGGTTGTTTGCCCCATGATGATGGGCAAACACGGGGGTAAACGCGAGTAGTAACCCCTGAACGAATAGCAATGCTGGCAACCACAAGCTAGTTCCTATTGCAACGGCAGCCATATCGACTGCACTGACTCGACCCGCCATAACCGTGTCGATAAAGCCCATCATAGTTTGCGTCACTTGGGCTATGAGTACAGGTAGTGCGAGTTGTACTAAGCGTTTGGCCTGAAAGCCGAATTGATTCATGAAAACTGCCTTAAATACTAACGAGAGATAAAATGTTTACAGGTATAGTTCAAGCCACGTGCGAAGTGGTTGCGATAAATAAGAAAGATGGCTTAAATACGCTAGAGATCGCTATGGAACCCGAGTTACGTGAAGGGCTCATAACAGGCGCAAGTGTTGCGAACAACGGGGTCTGTTTAACGGTTACACGAATTGAAGATGATAGGGTTTTTTTCGATGTAATGGAAGAGACATTGAGTGTGACGAACCTCACAAAATTACAAGTTGGTTCACAAGTGAACATAGAACGCTCGCTTACATTTGGTCGTGAGATTGGAGGACATATTCTCTCTGGCCATATCCATACTCAAGCAAGAGTTTGTGGCCTCAGTAACACAAGCGAACATTTCAATATCGAGCTCGAAGTCGATAAAAAATGGATGAATTACATTCTTTATAAAGGCTTCGTGGGTATTAATGGTTGCAGCCTTACGGTAGGGGCGACTACCGCAAATAGCTTTATGCTGCATTTAATCCCAGAGACGTTAAAACTGACTAATCTGGATTTGCTTGAGCTGGGGGATAAGCTCAATATAGAGATAGACAGTCAAACACAGGCCATCGTTGATACCGTTGAGCGTGTGCTGGCACAAAGAGGGCTTACAGACTCATTAAATTCATCTTGTTAACTTGATGATTCGAGTTAGGTGAATCAATTTCAGTATATCTGTTCGTCACCTGAATCAATATACAACTCTATTTTATGGCGAGCCTCATCGAGGTGAAGCCTTAGATGTATTGGATTACAACAGATCCGGCAATCATCATAGTAATCTTGATCACCGCAGGTGCCATCGACATCGATATGTTGATGGTGCCCACAGTGGGGGCAACTGATTGTTTGAGTGGAAAATTTCATAAACACTCCTTATCATCCATTCGTGGAAAATGGACGGCTTAGCATGAGCTAATCAAATATTACCGCCCCTTAACTTTTTATCTTCAACATACCTAATTGATACTTTATGCTCCCATGTACCCAGTCGCTGTGCGGCCGCCATCTATAGCGATAATCTGTCCTGATATATAACTGCTATTAACTAGAAATTGAACCGTGTTTGCAATGTCTGCTGGTGAACCGCATTTAGCCAAAGGGATCTGTTTAATTATAGATTCTTGAGCATTGTTTTGACTGTTTTCTGGCCATAGAATTGCACCAGGCGCTATGCCATTGACTCTAATCTCGGGGCCCATCTCTTGCGCTAAGGATAAGGTAGCCATCTGTAACCCTGCTTTAGATATTGAGTATATCCCATGGTCTTTAAGCGGTTTTTGGCCATGAATATCGAGTAAGTTAATGATTGCTCCGTTATTTTTACTCAATAAGGGAGATAATTTCTGTGCTAGAAAGTAGGGCGCTAGAAGGTTAATGGCTAATAGACGCTGGCAGTCATTAAACTGAGTGTCTTGCAATGGGGTAGGGTAAAATTCAGATGCGTTGTTGATGAGAATTGACAGTTTGAAGCTAGTCGTAACCTTTACTAAATCATTTATGCCTTCCTCAGTAGAGAGATCGGCTTGCGCTGTAATACAAGAATCTTCCCTGGCTCGGTTCAGTTCATCACACAGTGATCTGGCTGCATCGGCAGAAGCTCCGTAGTGAATGATGACATTATAGCCACTAGAGTGTAATTTTATTGCTATCTCACGACCTATTCGTTTTGCTGCACCTGTCACTAACGCCCATTGCTTCATGTTTATCTCTCTTAGGGGGAATTGATGTTACTGCTAATAACATCTTCCCTTAAAGCTGGGGGGAAAAGCAATGTCAGCGTTATAGAATATAGTTTTAAGCAATGAAGGCGGTTAAAGCGAGGTGACTTGCTTTGTTTGTCATCCTCGCTGTAAATACCTATAGGTATACTCAAGTCTGAAGAGGCTCAGTCAGTCTGTAAGATGTAGGGGTAAGGAGGGATTTGAGTCGTTCTTAAACTGGCGGAATTTGATTCTGTAGAACCATTAGCGAGTTCCGCGTCGAGCGAAGTCACCATCATATTAAATTGTTCATCTAAGCTAGATTGAATTTCCAACACAAGTCCGCTGTGAAGGTTTGGGGAGAAACGTGTGCCCTCACTGATATTTTCCTCCACCAGAGCACCGGGAATGACTGAGAGTTGGGCGAATACAAAGGGGGGGCCTGAAGGTTTAGTCTTAGCGTAGATGTTTGCAGTAGTGCACCTGTTAGTATGAATAAATTTATCATTTTAACCTCCTGATCTTGTCTAGCTAGATTAGATGACCCTAGATTAGGTGACTTCAATGAATAAAAGGTGACAATAAAAATTTAAAATCATGACATTAGCCTTCTATTGAATACTTTGACATGACTGGCTGTACTGAGTTTTTAAGCTTGCACTCAGAGGTACAGATCTCGTAGAATTAGCCGCTTGCGCCTAAGGTGATTAAGACTCTTGTAATGGCTTACCCCATTGGCGCTTCTATTTTAACTCTATATTAGCAAGTGGCCCTACGTGGGGGTCACCACTGGATAAGGATTTTTCATGCCTGTTATTACACTTCCTGATGGAAGCAAACGTGAGTTTGCTAACCCTGTTTCTACTTTAGATGTTGCCGCCGACATTGGCCCTGGTCTTGCGAAAGCTTGTATTGCCGGTCGAGTGAACGGTGAGCTTAAAGATGCTTGTGACATTATAGACACAGATTCTGAGTTATCGATCATCACAGCGAAAGACGACGAGGGTGTACAAATACTTCGTCATTCATGTGCTCATCTACTCGGTCATGCATTCAAGCAATTATGGCCAGAAGCTAAGATGGCTATCGGTCCGGTTATTGATAATGGTTTCTATTATGATATCGATCTTGAGCACAAGCTGACCCAGGAAGACATAGATGCGCTGCAGAAGCGCATGACTCAACTTGCAAAAACAAACTATAAAGTTGAGAAAAAAGTGGGGAGCTGGCAAGTCGCCCGCGACACATTTGAAGCGCGCGGCGAAACATACAAGATGGCCATCTTGGATGAGAACATAAGTCAAGATGACCAGCCAGCGTTATATCATCATGAAGAATATGTCGATATGTGCCGCGGACCTCATGTACCAAACATGAGATTTTGTCAAAACTTCAAGTTGATGAGCGTTGCTGGGGCATATTGGCGCGGTAACTCTGATAACAAGATGTTGCAACGTGTCTATGGTACGGCATGGGCAGATAAGAAAGCCCTTAAGGTACACCTGAATCGCTTGGAAGAAGCGGCTAAGCGCGACCACCGTAAGATAGGCAAACAACTCGATTTGTATCATATGCAAGAAGAAGCACCTGGAATGGTGTTTTGGCATAATGATGGTTGGAGGTTATTTCTCGAGCTTGAGACATTCATTCGTCAAAAGCTAGGTCAGTACACCTATCAGGAAGTGAAAGGTCCGTTAATGATGGATCGTGTACTTTGGGAACGTTCCGGTCACTGGGATAAGTATTCAGAGGCCATGTTCACCACTAAGTCTGAAAATCGTGAGTACGCAATTAAGCCGATGAACTGTCCGGGTCACGTACAGATCTTTAACCAAGGCCTTAAATCATATCGCGATCTTCCATTGCGTATGGCTGAGTTCGGTTGTTGTCATCGTAATGAACCATCGGGTTCACTCCATGGCCTAATGCGTGTTCGTGGTTTCACTCAAGATGATGCCCATGTTTTCTGTACAGAAGCTCAGGTACAGCAAGAAGTCAGTGCTTGTATCCAGATGGTGTACGATACTTACGAAACATTCGGCTTTAAAAATATTGTCGTTAAACTCTCGACTCGTCCTGAGCAGCGTATCGGTGATGATGAGATGTGGGACAGAGCCGAAGAAGCGCTTAAACAAGCCCTGGTCGCCAATGACATAGAATTTGAGATCTTACCCGGAGAAGGCGCCTTCTACGGACCTAAGATTGAGTTCACATTACATGACTGCCTGGATCGTGCTTGGCAGTGTGGTACGGTTCAACTCGATTATGCGCTTCCTGGTCGTTTAGGTGCTACTTATGTTGCCGAAGATAACAGTCGACAAACGCCGGTGATGATTCATCGTGCGATATTAGGTTCACTAGAGCGATTCTTGGGTATTCTTATCGAAGAGTATGCGGGTAAATTTCCGACTTGGTTAGCGCCGATGCAAGTCGTCGTCATGAACATTACTGACAAACAGTCAGATTATGCCCATGAAGTCGTCAATTTATTAAAAGAAAACGGAATTCGTGCTTCTAAAGACTTGAGAAATGAGAAGATAGGCTTTAAAATACGTGAGCACACCTTAAGGCGTGTTCCTTATTTATTGGTCGTTGGTGATCAAGAAATGGAAAATAAGGAAGTTGCGGTGCGAACCAGAGATGGTGTTGATTTAGGCAAAATGCGGATCGAAGATTTCGCGGCCAAAATCAATAAACAAATTTCGCTCCGTAGTCTCATTTTGTTGGAGGATTAGGTCATAAAGATCAAAAAAACAGCAGGGCGCCAGGCGGCCCCGAATAGAATAAACGAACTCATCACAGGTGTACAACAAGTACGTTTGAACGGTCTTGAAGGTGAGCCTATTGGAGTAGTATCAATTAGTGAAGCACAGGAACTGGCTGATGAAGCAGGTGTAGATCTCGTTGAAATTAGTCCTAACGCTGAGCCGCCGGTTTGCCGTATAATGGATTACGGAAAGTTCCTTTTTGATAAAGCGAAAGCTCAGAAAGAACAAAAAAAGAAGCAGAAAATCGTGCAGGTGAAGGAAGTTAAATTCCGTCCCGGTACCGATGAAAACGATTATCAGGTAAAACTACGCAACCTGAATCGTTTTCTAACTGACGGTGACAAAGCGAAAGTAACGCTGCGTTTCCGTGGTCGTGAGATGGCTCACCAAAATCTTGGTATGAAACTTTTGAATCGTATTAAAGATGATTTGGCTGAGATAGCAGTAGTTGAGTCCTTCCCGAAAATGGAAGGTCGCCAAGCTGTGATGGTACTCGCACCGAAAAAGAAATAGTAGGGCCAAATAAAAGTAGCAGGGGTCTGTTAAGGTCTCTGTTCGCCTTGCGTTTTATTAATATCCCAATGCGGAGTTTTAGCAATGCCTAAAATGAAAACTGACAAGGGTGTAGCGAAGCGTTTTAAGAAAACCGCTAATGGTTTCAAACGTAAGCAAGCTCATTTACGTCACATCTTGACCAAGAAAAGCACTAAGCGTAAACGTCACTTACGTGCTAAATGTTTAGTTAGCAAAGCCGACATGCCAGCAATTGCACGTCAACTACCATACGCTTAATAAAGGAGCAATAAACAATGCCTAGAGTTAAGCGTGGTGTAACCGCTCGTGCTCGTCACAAGAAAGTACTAAAATTAGCCAAAGGTTATTACGGAGCTCGCTCACGTACTTACCGTGTTGCTAAGCAAGCAGTAACTAAAGCTGGTCAATATGCCTACCGTGACCGTCGTCAGAAGAAACGTCAATTCCGTCAACTTTGGATTGCACGTATCAATGCGGCAGCTCGTCAAAATGGTCTGTCTTACAGCCGTTTCATTAATGGTTTGAAAAAAGCCTCTATTGAAATCGATCGTAAGATCCTAGCTGACATCGCTGTATTCGACAAAGTTGTATTTACAACTTTGGTTGAGAGAGCAAAAGACGCATTAGCTAAGTAATTAGTTGATTCATCTTGATTAAAGGGACCTTTTGGTCCCTTTTTTTATGCCTGTAATTTACTCATTGAGAGTATCGGTATCAAATAACAGGCAAAAAAATAGTAGGCAATAGCCTACTATTTATAAATTATCATGTGAAATAACGCAGGTTACTTGAGTGCGTCTAAGTAACGTTCGGCGTCAAGTGCTGCCATACAACCTGTGCCAGCCGAAGTGATAGCTTGACGGTAGTGCTGATCCATCACGTCACCTGCAGCAAAAACACCTTCGATGCTTGTTTGAGTAGCGTTGCCATTCAAACCACTTTGTACCTTGATGTAGCCATGGCTCATGTCTAATTGACCTTCGAACATGCCAGTATTTGGGCTGTGACCGATGGCAATGAAAACGCCCATTAATTCAAGTTCTTTGATAGCACCATCTTTCGTGCTCTTCATCTTAAGACCAGTTACGCCCATCTGATCGCCAACAACTTCATCTAATGTGTTGTCTAAGTGAAGAATAATGTTGCCGTTTTCAACCTTATCCATGAGGCGCTTGGTTAAGATTTTTTCACTGCGGAATGTATCTCGGCGATGTATCAGGTGAACTTCAGAGGCGATATTACTGAGGTAAAGTGCTTCTTCTACAGCGGTATTACCGCCGCCGACAACGGCAACTTTTTGGTTGCGATAGAAGAAACCATCACAGGTTGCACAGGCTGAAACACCTTTACCCTTGAATGCTTCTTCAGAATTTAAACCAAGGTACATGGCTGAAGCGCCTGTTGAGATGATAAGTGCATCACAAGTGAACTCACCGTTTTCGCCCTTTAATTGAAATGGACGAACATCTAGGTTAACTTCGTTAATGTGGTCAAAAATGATTTCAGTATCAAATTTTTCTGCGTGCTTCTGCATACGCTCCATTAATGCCGGACCAGTGAGATCATCTGCATCGCCTGGCCAGTTTTCAACTTCTGTTGTGGTGGTAAGTTGACCGCCTTGCTGTATACCTGTTATTAAAACTGGCTTCAGGTTTGCGCGAGCGGCATATACAGCAGCAGTGTAGCCCGCTGGGCCTGAACCTAAAATCAACAGTTCACAGTGTCTAACTTGACTCATTCTTTTCTCCGTGCTTTTTAGCAAATTGCTGCGATTGTATGGAATTTCCTACATGGGGTAAAGTCTTGTATGACGATTCTTTTAGATTGTGCTAATCGAAAAAGGGAGCCTAGGCTCCCTTTAGTATCACAAACTTATTCTGGTGAATTAGTTGAGTAAGATCTTTGGCTCGACGAACTCAAGATTTAATGCTTCGGCGACCTCTTTACAGGTGACCTTGCCATGCATGACGTTTAGGCCATTAAGTAGGTGCTTATCCTGGAGTAGGGCTTTTCTATAACCAAGATCGGCTAGCTTAATGATGTACGGTAATGTGGCATTGTTAAGTGCAAACGTTGAAGTACGTGCCACGGCGCCAGGCATGTTCGCCACACAGTAATGAACCACATCATCTACGATATACGTTGGATCTTGATGCGTGGTCGCATGTGATGTCTCGATACAACCACCTTGGTCGATGGCAACATCGACGATAGCAGAGCCTGGCTTCATCTTAGCGATATGTTCTTTAGTCACAAGTTTAGGCGCCGCCGCGCCAGGAACCAGTACACCACCAATGACAAGATCGGCTTCCAATACATGCTTTTCGATGGCATCAGCAGTGGAGTAGATGGCTTTAACGCGATTATCAAACTGGGCATTGAGGCGACGAAGTGCTTCTATGCTACGGTCTAAGATAACGACATCGGCACCAAGGCCAACAGCCATCTGCGCCGCGTTGGTACCAACCATACCACCGCCGATGATAACGACTTTAGCAGGCTCAACACCCGGTACGCCGCCAAGTAACATGCCACGGCCGCCCATAGATTTCTCTAGCGCCATAGCACCAGCTTGGATAGACATACGACCAGCGACTTCTGACATTGGCGCCAGTAAGGGAAGGCCGCCACGGTCATCGGTGACTGTTTCATAAGCGATACAAACTGATCCACTTTTGATTAAGTCTTCAGTTTGGGGAAGATCTGGTGCCAAGTGTAAGTAGGTAAATAGCAGCTGATCTTCACGTAACATAGCACGTTCTACAGCTTGTGGTTCTTTCACCTTAACTATCATCTCAGACTTGGCAAATACTTCTGCAGCAGTGCCTAAAATCGATGCCCCAACATCGATATAATCTTGATCTGTAAAACCAATTCCGTTACCGGCGTTAGTTTCAATGAATACTTCATGACCTTTAATAGTCAATTCACGCACACTAGAAGGGACCATACCAACACGATACTCGTGGTTTTTGATTTCTTTAGGTACACCAATTATCATCTTCGAGCCTCAATCTGCATAAAAACCCATGTTATATGGGTTTAATTGTTATTTTGTCGTGTCCTGAACGTGATTGTTTCAGGAAAATCTAGTATAGTATTACTTCAGCAGTTTATGCTGCTGAACTTTTGACATACGTAGTGATAAATGTTGTTTTAGTGATAAAGCAAGGTTAAAAATATGCTTAATAATAAAAAGAGTCCTATAAAAGACTTAGATCGTATAGATCGAAACATACTTAATGAGTTACAGACAGACGGACGCATTTCTAATGTAGAGCTGTCTAAACGAGTAGGTTTAAGCCCCACACCTTGCCTTGAGAGAGTTAAAAGACTTGAGAAGCAGGGGTATATCAATGGATATACCGCATTAGTGAACCCCCATTTCTTGGGTGCTTCATTGCTGGTGTTTGTGGAAATTACACTGAATCGTGATAGTGCTGAAGTATTTGATAAATTCAATCGTGCAGTTCAGTTGTTGGACGACATTCAAGAATGTCATCTAGTGTCTGGCGATTTCGACTACTTGTTGAAAACACGTGTATCAGATATGTCGGCTTATCGTCGCTTATTAGGCGAAACTTTACTCAAGTTGCCATCTGTTTCTGACACTCGTACTTACGTAGTGATGGAAGAAGTTAAGCAAACCAATAAAGTTGCAATCAACGTTACTGCCGAAACTTTGTAGATTTGGTCGTTACGTTTCCAAAAAAGGAGCCAATCATGGCTCCTTTTTTTATTTTGAGCATAAAATGTTCACTAGTATTAATTATCATAAAGATAATGCCTTTAACTAGGCTTAATCGCTGCAAACACCTGTCATATTTGATATCTTAAGCTCACCTGTCTTTATCTTTTTATGGGTTTTCATTTGGCTAAGGGAAATAGTGTTAAAACACTCAGCGGAGTGCAGCGAATTTTAGAGGGGAGCCTCATCCTATGCTGCATGCTGGCAACATATATTCTTCTATCACTCAGCAGTTTTGACTCTTCAGATCCTGGCTGGAGCCAGTCTAACTTTGAAGGTGATATTCAGAATGTCACTGGTGCCGTAGGTGCTTGGATGGCGGATGTCTTGTTCTACTTCTTCGGATATACCGCCTATATCATTCCTATTATCGTAGCATTGACGGGTTGGCTGCTGTTTAAACGTACCCATAAGTTATTAGAAATAGATTATTTCTCAGTGGGACTCAGACTTATTGGCTTTTTGCTGATCGTGTTCAGCTTAGCGGCTTTAGGCAGCATGAACGTCAATGATATCTATGTTTATTCTGCCGGTGGGGTTTCCGGAGATGTGATCCGTGACGCCATGTTGCCTTATTTCAATCAGTTAGGCACAACACTCTTACTGCTTTGCTTCGTCGGTGCAGGTTTCACGCTCTTAACAGGGATCAGCTGGCTTACGGTTATCGATCTTACCGGGCTCAGTGCCATCTGGATTTTTAAGCTATTACGTGGATTACCCGAGCGCTTTAGCAGACGTGCGTCTGAAACCGAAGATACTCGAGGCTTCATGTCTGTGTTTGATAAGTTTAAAGAGAAACGTGCTCAGAGAGATGAGCGTGTAGAGTGGAATGATGAGCTTGATTATAAAGATCAAAATGAGCCGAGTATTCACATTAAAGAAACCAGAGTCGAAGCAGCGACACAGAGTAAAGCCAAGGATGCCGAGCTTGTCATTGAGATGCCAAATGTAGACGCTAGCATAGATACAGACACGATAGATTTTGATACTAAGGCTTCCACTGGCGCAGTGACTCAGGCTCAAGGGCAAAATACCGTAAAGCCTCAGGGTCAAGAGTTGGCAAAAATTGTCGATGGTATCGTGGTATTACCGGGTCAAAATTTAGAACACGCTAAGAAGCCGATCACGCCGTTGCCGTGCATCTCACTACTCGATGTGCCTAACAGAAAGACGAACCCCATCAGCCGTGAAGAGTTAGAGCAGGTCGGCGCCTTGGTTGAGGCTAAGCTTGCCGATTTTAATATTATCGCCAAAGTGATGGGCATCTTCCCCGGTCCCGTGGTAACACGTTTCGAACTTGATTTAGCGCCGGGTGTTAAGGCTTCTAAAATCACTAATTTATCGAAAGATTTGGCCCGTTCATTACTCGCAGAGAGCGTTCGAGTTGTCGAGGTTATCCCAGGGAAAGCCTACGTAGGACTGGAGTTGCCTAACAAGTTCCGTGAAACTGTGTTCATGCGGGATGTACTCGATAGTAAAGAATTTTCAGAAAATGAATCACATCTGAGTATGGTACTGGGTCAAGACATCGCCGGTGACCCTGTGGTCGTAGATCTAGGTAAGATGCCACACCTGCTGGTTGCAGGTACTACAGGCTCTGGTAAATCTGTCGGCGTCAACGTGATGATCACTAGCCTGCTGTATAAATCTGGCCCCGATGATGTACGTTTTATCATGATCGATCCTAAGATGTTGGAGCTTTCAGTTTACGAAGGTATTCCGCATTTGTTGTGTGAAGTCGTTACCGACATGAAAGATGCGGCTAACTCCTTGCGTTGGTGTGTGGGCGAGATGGAGCGCAGATATAAGCTGATGTCTGCCTTGGGCGTACGAAACCTCAAAGGCTATAACGCAAAAATTAAAGATGCTAAAGCTGCGGGTACTCCGATATTTGATCCTCTGTGGAAATCATCGGATAGCATGGAGCCTGAGGCACCAGAACTAGAAAAATTACCTTCAATTGTGGTCATAGTGGATGAATTTGCAGACATGATGATGATTGTCGGCAAGAAGGTTGAAGAGCTAATAGCACGTATTGCTCAGAAGGCGCGTGCCGCAGGGATCCATTTAATTCTCGCAACCCAGAGACCTTCGGTGGATGTGATCACCGGTCTTATTAAGGCAAACATCCCAACCCGAATGGCGTTTCAGGTGTCTAGTCGAATTGATTCTCGTACCATTTTAGATCAACAGGGCGCAGAAACGTTACTGGGTATGGGTGACATGTTGTACCTTCCTCCGGGAACCAGTGTACCCATTCGAGTTCATGGGGCTTTTATCGACGATCATGAGGTTCACGCGGTCGTCGCAGATTGGCATAACCGAGGCAAGCCTCAATATATCGATGATATTATAAATGGTTCTGTCGAAGGCGAGCAGGTGCTGCTACCTGGTGAGACCAGCGAGTCAGATGATGATACCGATGCACTTTATGATGAAGCCGTTGCCTTCGTTACGGAAACGCGCAGAGGGTCGATTTCAAGTGTACAGCGTAAGTTTAAGATAGGTTACAACCGCGCTGCGCGTATCATTGAGCATATGGAGGCTCAGGGAGTGGTCAGTTCTCAGGGACACAATGGTAATCGTGAGGTGCTGGCGCCACCTCCGCCTAGAACCTATTAATGAATCTTTGGTTAGTTAAGCTTTAACTTTGGCCTAAGGTGATAACAGAATTTGTTATAAGGAAAGATCATGAGAAAAAGAGTAACCTTATTGGTAATGGCACTGCCCTTGATGGCATCACATCTCGCCGTTGCGGATGAATCATCTGCACTTCGAGCGAAGCTAGAAGAAGTGGCCACACTTAAGGCAAACTTTAGTCAGGTCGTGACGGACATCAATAATAAAGAGATCCAAAAAGGCAGTGGCGTGTTTGCTTTAGCCTACCCGAATCAGTTCTATTGGCATCTTACTGAACCTGACGAGTCGCTGATTGTCGCCGATGGCACAGATGTGTGGATCTATAATCCATTTGCAGAGCAGGTCTCAGTGATGGATCTTAATCAAGCGATCACCGCGTCCCCATAGCCCTGCTCGTTCATAGAGACGAAGATACCTGGGCGAAGTATTCGGTGACCTTGAAAGGTGATTGTTTCGATATAAAACCTAAGAGTGTCGATGCGGGTGTCGAGTCGGTACAAGTTTGCTTCAAAGACAATACCTTGACTCAGATGGTGCTAGAAGATCAGCAGGGTAATGTGAGTTCATTTCAGCTATCTGATCAGACATCTATCACTGAAGCAGAGAAGTCATTGTTTAAGTTTACCCTGCCTGAAGATGTTGATATCGACGATCAACGCTTAAATGCCGTTAATTAACAGCTAAGAGAGATAAGTGTCCAGTTTTAGTTTCGATTTCGCCCCAGATTTCAGACCTTTGGCCGCACGTATGCGGCCCGAAGTGTTGGAACAATACATAGGTCAATCTCATCTGTTAGGTGAGGGGAAGCCACTTCGTAAAGCACTTGAAGCCGGGCGCGCTCATTCGATGTTGTTTTGGGGGCCGCCGGGGACGGGAAAAACAACGCTGGCTGAACTCGTTGCCCATTATGCCAATGCTCATGTTGAACGTATTTCAGCGGTAACGTCCGGTGTGAAGGAGATCCGCACGGCGATTGAACATGCTAAAAATGTCTCAGAGTCTCGTGGTCAAAGAACCTTACTCTTTGTCGATGAAGTACACAGGTTTAATAAGAGCCAGCAAGATGCCTTCTTGCCCTTTATCGAAGATGGAACGGTCATTTTTGTCGGCGCGACCACAGAAAACCCCTCATTCGAGATTAACAATGCCCTATTATCCCGGGCGCGGGTCTATCTGATTAAGAGACTGACTAATGATGAGATAATTCAAATTGTCAGGCAGGCATTAACTGATGATGAGCGTGGTCTTGGTAAAAGGCAGCTCAAGATACCCGATGCGGTGGCCGAAAAGCTGGCCAATGTGTGTGATGGTGATGCACGTAAAGCCCTTAACTTAATTGAATTGATGAGCGACATGATCGCCGATGGTGAGTCATTCAGCGAACAGATGATCATCGAAGTCGCTGGTCAACAGCTGGCGGGGTTCGATAAGAATGGCGATCAGTTCTACGATCTTATCTCTGCCGTACATAAGTCGATTCGTGGCTCGGCGCCTGATGCGGCGCTTTACTGGTTCTGCCGAATGTTAGAAGGGGGCTGCGATCCTCTCTATATTGCACGTAGGCTACTTGCAATTGCCTCTGAAGATATAGGCAACGCCGATCCAGTAGCCATGACCGTCGCGCTCAATGCATGGGAATGTTTTCATCGCGTGGGTCCATCAGAAGGTGAGCGCGCGTTGGCACAAGCCATCGTTTATCTCGCCAGCGCACCCAAGAGTAACGCGGTTTACACTGCGTTCAAGGCCGCCCGTCAACTGGCGCGAGAAACGGGTCAAGATGCAGTGCCTGAGCATCTGCGTAACGCACCGACTCAGTTGATGCAAGATCTTGGTTATGGTGAGGGTTACCGCTATGCCCATGATGAACCTAACGCTTATGCCAGTGGAGAGAATTATTTTCCTCAAAGACTGGCTCAGAGTCGGTTTTATTACCCAACGGAACATGGCTTCGAGAAGCGGATCAAGGCCAAATTAGAGCATCTTGCACAGCTCGACAAAGACAGTGAGGTTAAACGGTATGAATAATATTCTATTTGTTGCTTTGGGGGGATCGATTGGTGCAGTTTTTCGTTATCTGATCTCAATTTTCATGGTTCAGCTATTTGGCTCTGCATTTCCTTTTGGTACACTGTTAGTCAATATTCTGGGCTCCTTTATGATGGGCATTATTTATGCCTTGGGTCAGGTCAGTGAAGTCAGTCCTGAAATTAAAGCTATGGTTGGTGTTGGCCTATTAGGCGCACTCACCACTTTTTCAACTTTTTCCAACGAAACTCTGTTACTCATTCAGAGTGGTGCTTGGCTAAAGGCATTTTTTAATATCACTCTGAACCTTAGCCTGTGTATATTCATGGTCTATTTGGGGCAGCAGTTGGTTTTTTCTCGCATTTAACTATTAAGAATATAAAACATGTTAGATCCAAAATTTTTGCGTAACGAATTAGAAGTCACGGCTGAGCGTCTGGCCACCCGAGGTTTTATTCTGGATGTTGAGCGTCTCAGTAAGTTAGAGGAAAAGCGTAAGTCATTGCAGATGGCGACCGAAGAGCTGCAAGCGTCCCGTAACGCAATTTCCAAGTCTATCGGTCAGGCGAAAGCAAAGGGTGAAGATGTTGCGCCTATCATGGCTAAAGTTGGCGATCTTGGTACCGAGTTGGATGCAAAAAAATCTGAGTTGTCAGCGTTATTAGCAGAACTGAGCGCCATTGCGATGAGCGTGCCAAATTTACCGGATGAGTCAGCGCCTTTGGGTGCCGATGAGAGTGAGAACGTCGAAGTTCGTCGCTGGGGCACACCTAAAGAATTTAACTTTGAAGTTAAAGATCATGTCGATCTTGGTGAAGCACTCGGTGGCTTAGATTTTAAAAATGCTGTTAAATTAACGGGTTCTCGTTTTATCATCATGAAGGGGCAAATTGCCCGCATGCATCGAGCCCTGGCTCAGTTCATGTTAGATCTGCACACCGATGAGCACGGTTATACCGAGGCATATGTGCCGCTTCTTGTTAACGAAGACAGCTTGCTAGGCACGGGGCAATTACCGAAATTTGGTGAAGACCTGTTCCACACTAAACCTGCTACTGAAGAAGGACAGGGCCTCAGCCTTATCCCGACGGCAGAAGTACCACTGACGAACATGGCTCGTGACACCATCATAGACGAAGATGAGCTGCCAGTTAAGCTCACGGCTCATACTCCGTGTTTCAGAAGTGAGGCGGGTTCATATGGCCGTGACACTCGTGGTCTTATTCGTCAGCACCAATTTGATAAAGTAGAGCTAGTTCAGCTGGTTAAGCCTGAAGATTCGATGGCAGCGCTAGATGCATTAACCGGTCATGCCGAGACGGTACTGCAAAAGTTAGATCTTCCATACCGCACCGTTATTCTCTGTACCGGTGATATGGGCTTTGGCGCGAGCAAGACCTACGATATCGAAGTCTGGTTACCGGCTCAGAATACCTATAGAGAGATCTCATCTTGTAGCAACATGCAAGATTTCCAGGCCCGTCGTATGCAAGCTCGTTACAAGGCAAAATCTGCTAAGAAACCTGCATTACTGCACACGTTAAATGGTTCTGGTCTGGCGGTAGGTCGTACACTAGTGGCTGTGCTTGAGAACTATCAAAACGAAGATGGAAGCATCACAGTACCCGAAATGTTACGTCCGTATATGAATGGACTCAAAAAAATAGGCTAATATTAGCTATGGCTTCGCTTATGTCATTAAGACTGTCCTAGGTACATGGGAAGAGCGGAGCCACAACTGTTTTAAAAATCAGAAGAACAAGACAAAACAGGAAATAGCAAATGGATAGTGATAGGCGCTACTTTCAGTGGCTTAGCTATGTGGTGATCATCTGTGCTTTTGGCGGGATAATGTTCGCTACCTTTGGGGAAGCCGCGTTAATTATCCTGAAGAATATTACCTAACTTATTGATATTTAAACCTCTATAGAGCTGAGCAAGTTCGCTAGAGGTTTTTTAATGGGTAGGGAATGAGGCTAGGGGCAGTTGCTGAACATAATCCTAGCCGATTAATCTGGGTCATATCAATATCAATATCAAATCTAAGATGTAATTAGAGACATTTTGCAGGTTTTGGTAGACCCGCTATCTTCGTCGCTTGTTTCGCTGGTCCAATGGGGAATAGGGTGTACAGGTATTTGGAATTGCCTTTATCTGCACCTAGCTTCTGGCCGATGGCTTTGACCAATACACGAATCGCCGGGCTGGTCTTAAACTCTAAGTAGAAGTCACGTACGAATAAAATCACTTCCCAGTGTGCTGCTGTGAGCTCAATATCCTCACCTTGGGCGATGATCTCAGCTATCTCTTGATTCCAATCACTGACCTGCTTAAGGTAGCCTTGATGGTCTGTCTCTATTTTCTTGTCTTGATAATCTATGTGGTTCACCAAGTGATCACCTTCTTATGAATTAACGCTTGTTGTACAAATTCGTTATGGTCGATACATGGATACTCGACGAGTTGCCTAGTGAGGCCACGGGCCTGTACGTCGCTTTTAAGCAGGAAGAGCCGTTTATCTTGCAGCGCCTGCTGCCATTTATCTTCTAAGAGGGCATAAACTCCATTGCCTGAGAGTAAAAAGCTGTCAGCTTGACCCGCATAGTTAACGGCACAGCTTAATGCATTGTCTTGATTCGGTGAAGTTTGTATATGGTGTAAGATCATTAGAAAACTAAAACCTCGTCTGCTGCCTGTAACTGCTCTGTTATATTTTTACTCGTGACCCTTTCTACTGAGATGGTTAACTCATTATTGGCCAGCCCGAAACGCTGCAGTGACTCGCGACAAGCCAATACGGTTTCTATATCATAAAGATCGAGAGCCCCGAAAGTCGAGATATAATCCTTTGCCCCCGCGATTTCAGGTTGCTGCTCCGGGATGAGATGGAGTACACCTTCATCGACAAAAATTAAGCTGACTTCTTGTTCGAAACTGGCACTGAGTAAGGCGAGATCCAGCGCTTCTCTGCCATGAGGCGTGCCGTGGGGGGCGCGGCGAAAAATAATCGTTAGCTTCTTCATTAAAAACTCACCAATCGATCAGCGCTTTCTAAACCTGTGACGAGTTCACCTAGGCCACCCATAGTGAAGGGAGCTTGCATGTTCCAATGGGAAACCTGGTTTTCTTTGGCTTCAGTTTCAGAGATGATGCCTCGCCTTAACGCGGCAGAGATACAGTTAACCAAATCGAGCCGGTATTTCTCCGATAGGCTAACCCATGCTCGCGTCAGGTCGAACTCGTCCGATGCCGGGCTATTGAGGCCACTCGTATTGAAGACGCCATCTTGATAAAAGAAGACACGGATGATCTCGTGACCCGATTCGAGGGCGGATTTTGAAAATTGGTAGGCGTTATAACTGGCAGAACTTGAATAGGCTGCGCCATTGACCTGAATGATAAATTTGCTCATGGTTATACTTAAAAATAGCTGTAACGATTAAAATTACTTTAAGAAGGGCAAAAAAATAGCCCCAATAAGGGGCCATTATAACGCATTAACGCAAACTGAAACGTGTTATTTCTTTATCGATAAACACATTGCCAGATGTGATTAATCGTCATTACCACCAATGCCCATCAGGTGAAGAAGGGCAATGAACAAGTTGATGAAATCTAAGTACAGGGCGACAGTTGCACGTATGTAGTTGGTCTCACCACCGTTTACGATACGGCTAGTATCATAAAGGATGAAGCCAGTCATCAGTAAGGCAATACCCGCATTCAGTGCCATGAATACCACACCGCTACCGATGAAGATATTTGCGATACCCGCGACGATTGCGATAACAAGGCCGGCAATCAAGAAACCACGCATAAAGGAGAAATCTTTCTTAGTGGTAATGGCGTATCCAGAAAGAGTGATAAAAACCACTGAAGTTAAGCCTAAAGCCTGCATGATCAACTGAGGACCGTTTGCCATACCCGCATAATGGTTCAGGATGTAGCCAAGAGACGCACCTTGCATGCCAGTGAAGGCAAATACCCAAAAAAGGCCAGCACCTGTGTCGGCTTTTCTCAAAGTGACAAATAACAAGATTAAGCTACCAATCGATAGTCCGAGGGACATCATGGGGCTAATGGCTAATGCCATGGCTAATCCTGCACATACGGCAGAGAAAGCTAATGTCATTGAAAGTAGCATATAGGTGTTTTTTAGAAGCTTATTCACTTCCAGTGTGGAAGCTCCTGTTGAATACATTGTCTGTTGCGTCATAAATCTCTCCAGTGACCCTTAAAATCGAGTGTTGTACTTGATGCCTGTAATTAGATGATGGTTCAGTCAAAGAGTTCCATATTCTCTGATTAACCCTTATACATGTTTGCAAGTTATTGAATCATACCTTAGCTTGATAGGGGGTTAAAGTCACAAAGTACATTTTACCTCCTCAAGTGGCGAATAATGCGTGATTTGCCTTATTTATAGAAACCAATCATTGTGTAATTTTTCACTATCGCCTAAATATTCGAGTACCCAAGACATGGCTGGAGACTTATTTGCGCCATTCCAAGCAAGGCAACATGGGCTTGGGGTCCTAGGTTGCTCTAAATCTTTGAGTATTAAAGAGCCGGTTTTGATAAATGGTTCGGCAAAGTGCAGTGGCATATAACCTATGCCCAGACCTTCACGGAAACAGTTTATTGCTCTTATCCAATCCGGGACCACTAAGCGACGCTGGTTATTTAACAACCAGGTCATGCGTTTAGGAATTTCACGAGACGTATCTTCAAGACAAATAGAAGGGTATTGACGTAGCTCATCATCGGCTAATGGTCGATCGATCTTAGCCAATGGGTGATGCTTACTGACTAAAAAGGCCCATTGTATTTCGCCCATATCCCTGAAGTGATATTCGCCACCGACAGGAATCGCTGTAGTTGCACCAATGGCGATATCACTGCGACCATTAGCGATGGACTCCCAGACTCCATTGAATACTTCGATACGAATGATGAGTTCAACATTGGTGAATTGTCGATAAAAATCGGCGATGAGTACACTGATCTTGTCTGCACGGACAATATTATCGAAGGCAATAGATAATGTAGGTTGCCAACCATTAGCGATACGTTTTGTATCATCTTTCATCGAGGCCATGTTTGTTAATAGAATACGAGTCTGTTTAACGAAATGTTCACCCGCTAAGGTTAAGCTGACACTACGATGATGGCGTTCAAATAAAGTGACGCCTAATTCTTCTTCTACCTGTTTTACCGCATAGCTGACAGCCGAAGGTACCTTGTGCAGTTTATTTGCCGCGGCGGTAAAACTACCTACCCGTGCGACCATATCGATCAATTGCAGTGATTGTTCAGAAAGCATACCCGCATTTCCTTGCTGTGATTTTTTTTGAAGGCTGATATCAAAATTAAACGTTTCACTTCAATATTGCAAGTGATTAGACTGCGCAGCCAATGTAATTATCTTTAGTTTTTATTAGTAGTAATATTTTATGAATTCAGTAAATAATACCAAGTACTTCTTTTTTCTATCTTACTTAGCTTTGCTCAGCATGCTAGGTTTTATTGCCACCGATATGTATCTTCCTGCGTTTAAAGCGATTGAAAACACCATGCAGGCATCGCCAGCGCAAGTTGCCAGCACACTCACGAGTTTTCTCGCCGGTTTGGCCATTGGTCAACTATTGTATGGTCCATTAGTCCTACGTATTGGCAAGCGTAATTCCTTGTTAGTCGGTTTAGCCATTTTTGCGGCTGCCAGTTTCTCAATAGCATCGAGTGAAACAGTATTCGCTTTTAATGTGTCACGCTTCTTTCAAGCCATAGGAGCTTGTAGCGCTGGGGTGATCTGGCAAGCTATCGTCATAGAAAAATACGATGCAGCCAAGGCTCAGCGGGTATTTTCGAATATCATGCCTCTAGTGGCGCTTTCACCGGCTTTAGCCCCCTTATTAGGTGCATTAGTATTAGAAAGCACGGGGTGGCAAAGTATTTTCATGATTTTAACTGGGCTGGCCGCCTTTCTTATGTTAATGACACTAATATTTGTGCCCAAAGAAGCAATTGAAAAGCATAAGGCAAGTCAGACTCGCGCTATTTCTAATTGGGGTCTGCTAAATAATACCAAATACTTGGGGAACGTGATCATCTTCGGAGCTTGCTCCGGTGCATTCTTTGCCTATCTAACCGTGTGGCCAATTGTCATGGAGCAACATGGATTCGCTACCAAGGAGATTGGACTGAGCTTTATTCCACAGACGGTTATGTTTATCGTTGGTGGTTATGCCAGTAAAATATTAATAAGGAAAATAGGGACTGAAAAAACACTCTCAGTTCTACTCACGGTATTTGCCCTATGTGTATTAGCCATTGTGGCCAGCACACTGGTCTTTTCTGTTGATACCTTGCTACCTCTGTTAATTTCTTTCTCGGCTTTAGCGGCTGCAAACGGCGCAATCTACCCGATAGTCGTCAATAATGCGCTACAAGAGTTTACCGATAATGCGGCGAAAGCGGCAGGTCTGCAAAACTTCTTACAGATAGGTATCGCCTTCGGTGCCTCAAGTTTAGTCGCTATCTGGGCTGCTCTTGGTGAAGTCGCAATCGGATGGGGAATACTTGCCTGTGCAATTGGAGTACTTGGAGGCTATTGGTTGAGAAAACAGAACTCCTGGTCACAGGTGAAAGCACACTTTGTCACCCCTGATCCTGCGCGTATTGCGCTAAACACTGATAAAACGGATAAAAGTTGATATAAAATAGCCAAATAGCGCCAATATTGACCGTTCAATCAGGTTTAGGCCTTCTTATGATGAAAATGTGCATTTGAGGCCTTTACAAGACTGAGGTGTCACTATATTATTCGCGGCGTTCGGAGAGATGGCAGAGTGGTCGAATGCACCGGTCTTGAAAACCGGCATGGGTTTATAGCCCATCTAGGGTTCAAATCCCTATCTCTCCGCCACATTTAGAAAAGACCGCTTTAATAAGCGGCCTTTTTGCTATTTATAAAATGGTGATTGAACCCTAGGGTTCCTATTGTTCAGGTCCGCTATCTCACCGCATTCGTTTCGAACAAAGAGTCAGATAAAGCCCAGCAGAAATGTTGGGGCTTTTCGTTTATGACTCCTTTGTTCCTATTGTTTAACTCGGCTATCTCTCCGTCAGATTCAGAAAAACTCCTTATAGAAATTTTCTATCATTTTCCTTTTGTTTAAATCCTTGCTGTTAACAATACCTAGTCTCATCAGTTTAAATCGATTCATGCTAACAATTGATTGCCACTTTCTGACGTTATAGAGGTGCCACAAAAATAATACGCAACAAGTTAAAAAGATTAACATCTGTTACTGGTCATATAACTATAAGTTTTTAAAGGCTATTATATTGTTAATTTACTCTACTTTTGGCTATATTTTCTTGTTATCTCGTTTCAACTAGTCCAATGTCTAGTTTTTACAGAATGACGTGTGTTCATCCTGTAGCGGTATATAAAAGGAATTACTCAATGAAGTTTAGAATGAACAAACTCGCCTTAGCCTCTTCGGTATTGCTTTCAGCCTTTGTCTTACAGGCATGCGATAGTGGTTCTACGACTCAGACCCAAGATACAGTGACAGCTGAAAAACAAGTCACAGCTGAGGTAACCGCAATGAAAACTCTGGATATCAATGTTATCTATTTAGACCGCAGAATGTTGCCACCTAATGCAGTACTCGAGGTGACACTGGAAGATATCTCAAAAGCTGATGTTGCTTCAGATCTGATCGCGAGTCAGTCCTTAAAAGATATCGGTACACCTCCTTACGCCGTGAGTATCGAATACGATGCCAGTAAGATACAAGATAAACACAGATATAGCCTGCGTGCGACGATAAAAGTCGAAGACAGCTTAGTGTTTACATCGACCACCAGCATAGATCCTTTTGCCGAGGGCCAGACCAAGCCTATCGAGATTAAACTGGACCGAGTCGCTCGTGCAAAGACAGCGGAGTCGGATAAAAAAGCCAATGCCGAGTTTACCAATACTTATTGGAAACTGATGAGTTTGGGAGATAATCCTGCAAAATTGGGTGCTGGTGAGAAAGAACTTTTTATCCAGTTCGTAGCTGAGAAAAATGTCATCAAGGGTTTTTCTGGTTGTAATAACTTCACTGGCGCTTTCGAGGCGAATCAAGGTAAGTTAACCATGGGGCCGGTAGCGGGTACACGTAAGATGTGTATGCAAGGCATGGATCAGGAACAAGCATTCCTTAAATCTATCGGCGAGTTTGCCAGCTACAGCGTCAATGGTGAAGCACTGACAGTGAAGAGTGATAAGGGCGAACTCATCGCGATTTTCGAGTCTCGTTACATGAACTAGTTTTTGCTGGCGCATTATTGCAGCGCTAGTTAGACAAGATTAAACCCGCTTTTGGCGGGTTTTTCATTTCTGACAAATAATAGGTCTGTGAAATCAGGAATATAAAAATGCCGCTCGAAATGTCGAGCGGCATTTTATTGAGCGAACATCAATCTAAGGCCTATTTTATCAGCTCTGGTTCCATGGCGTGATCATCGTCATGCTGAACACGTGACTTGCTGCCGACTAGCTTTTTAATATCTTCGATAGCGAGATACAAGCATGGGATCAGCATCAGGGTGACCACAGTGGCAAACAGGACACCGAAGGCGAGGGAGGTTGCCATAGGGATCACCATCTTAGCTTGCATGCTGGTTTCTGTCATGATGGGCATCAAGCCGATAAAGGTGGTCAGCGAGGTCAACATGATGGCTCTGAAACGTCTGCAACCCGCCTCAAGTACCGCCGTCTTCATCGCAATTCCCACCTCTCGGGACTTGTTGATGTAATCCACCATCACCAGTGAATCGTTCACTACAACACCGGCAGCAGCAATAATACCGAATAGGGAAAGGGCGCTTAAGTCGATTCCCATGATCATATGGCCGAGCACTGAGCCTATGACGCCGAAGGGGATAACAGCCATGATCATTATGGGTTGGGAGTATGACTTCAGTGGGATGGCCAACAGGCTATAGATGATCAACATGGAGATGATAAAGTCTCTTAACTGAGTCTTAGCGCTGTCCATCTGCTCCTGGATATTTCCCGATACTTCACTTTGTACACGCGGATATTTCTTTAGCAGCTGAGGCATAAAGTTATCACGAATGTCCTGAGCCAGTTTGAAGGGCTCGGCTTGATCGGCATCCACAGAGGCCCAGACATTAATGGTACGGTTACCGTTTTCACGGCGAATGCCATTGACCCCTTGAGTGACTGTGATATTGACCACTTCTGAAAGGGGAACTTCGGCACCTTCTGGGGTGACAATCAATACTTCGCTGACCTGAGCAATGGAGTTACGCTCTCTTTCGGGATAGCGCAGCATCACCTTTATCTCAGAGCCATGTCTCAAGATACGCTGGGCTTCCAAGCCATAGAAGCTGTTACCTACCTGAGAGGCTATGTCGGCCAAGGTGAGACCCAGACCATAGGCCTGAGGCTTGAGTTTAAACTGTACCTCTTTAGCACTGGATTGACGACTGTCGTTGACATCACCGACACCTTTGAGCGAGTTAAGCTTAGCCTTGAGTTCATTCGAGGCGGCAATCAATTGTTGCTCATCTTTTCCTTCCAGGCGGAAACTGATGTCACCATCGTCACGACCACCACCGAACAAGTTATCCTGAATCTCGAATGACTTCATTCCCGGTATGAGAGGCATGGCTTGACGCCATAGCTCAGCAAGCTCGAAGGTATCTAAGGGCCTAAGCTCGGGATCCACCAGCTTGGTCATGACTTCTGCCGAAGTACGTCCCTTAAGATCGACCTGCATGTCTGAGATCATGCCTTGACCATATTGCTCTTCCAGCCGCTTATCTACATCATAGATGGCCTTCTCGATAGCCAGTGCCGCAGAAAGGGTAGCTTTCTCAGAGGCATCCACGTTCATCTCGAAGTTCACCCGAGGAAAATCATGGGGGATCTTGGGCTGTCCGATGAAGCGGATCATGCCACCGGCGTACAGCCCTGCACAGATCAGTATGAAACTGATAAACAGCATAATAACCGTATAGCGATACTTAACGGCACTGGTGAGCGCCGGGCGGTATATATTCTGAATAAAATACTGTAGACCCGTATCGACCTTGCCTTGAATAAAGTTCACGCCATTACGTAACCAATCCAAAGGATTTTTAGAGCCAGGTTTAACCTTGGTTCTAGGTTTCATTCTGGCCAAATGTGATGGCAAGATGAGCTTAGACTCAACCAAGGAAAATATCAGACACAAGATCACGATATAGCCTATGGCTTTACCGAAAGCAGAGGAGGGACCGTCATCAAGAGTCAGTGGTAAAAATGCAGCTATGGTGGTCAGTACGCCGAATGTTGCAGGCATAGCGACACGTTTTACACCACGGATGACATTTTCCAGACTCTGGCCATTTTTCTCACATTCATCGTGGGCACTCTCACCCATGACGATGGCATCATCCACCACGATACCCAGTACTAAGATGAAGGCAAACAGGCTGATCACGTTCACTGTGACATCGAGCATCGGCATAGGCATGAAGAGTAGGGTGCCGAGGAAACAAACCGGCAGACCCATCATGACCCAGAATGCCAGGCGCACCCGCAGGAATAGGGCTAACATAAGGAAAACCAGCACCGCACCAGTTTTCATGCTATCTAACATGAGATCTAAACGGCCTTCAAGATAATAGGTCATGTCTACCCAAGTCTCTAGCTTAAGCCCGTCAGGTAGCACTTGCTGTTTCTCAGCCACATAGGCTTTAACTATATCGGCTACATCTGTCATGCTTTGATCGTTTGCGGCCCCGATAAAGAAAGTGACCGAGTTTTTACCGTTAAACTTCGAATATTGAATGCCCTCTTCGAAACCGTCAATGACGGTGGCGATATCTCCCAAGAGCACATTGGTACCGTCTTGTAAGGTGATTAAGGGCAGGTTCTCGAACTCGTAACCAACGTAGGCCTGATTTTGAATTCTAAGGTTGATGTAACCGTTCTCGGCGCGGATCTGACCCGCTGACATGTTACGGGAGAAGCCGCGAACGGCTGCGGCTACATCATTGAACGTGAGCCCAAACTCTCGCAACCTGTCTCTACTCACTTCGATGGCTATCTCATAATCAAGACCGCCGTAGAAATCGGTGATGTTAACCAAGGGAAGTTGCATCAACTCATCATGGATTTTTTCACCTAGTACCTTGAGTTGTCTCGGCGTCATATCACCGTACAAACTCATATAGAGCACTTCCTGACGCAATTTAATGCGCTCGACCTTAGGCCTTTCCATGCCATCGGGGAAACTGGATATGGAGTCGATGGCAGATTTTATCTCGTCGAGTACGATTTGTGGATTGTAAGAGTCCTCTATACGAAAATAACCAGTGGCCGAGTTTCGGTTAGAATAGGTGATCACACGTTTGAGCCCCTGAACACTCTCCAGCGCCTCTTCAACTTTTATGGTGATGCCTTCCTCTACTTCTTGAGGCGCAGCGCCGGGATAGAAGGCATTAAACTCGACCCAGTTGATCTCAATCTGAGGGAAAAACTGTTTACGTATGGTGTCGGCGGTCAAGAGACCACCTAAGATGATAATGAGCATCAAGAGGTTAGCCGCGACACTGTTGCGAGCAAACCAGGCTATGATGCCAGTTTGTGTTTCTTGCTCGCCAGCCGAAGGCGCAGATGTTTGATTAGTGTCTGACATGGACTATTCCTTCTCTTCCATGGCGAGTTTCGTCTTAGACTCTTCGGAGCCATCGTCTTGCTGCAGTTTGTCTTCCGGTAGGGCAAGCTGCATGCCTTCGACTGGATAATCGAGCGCGGAGGTGATCACATTCATTCCTTGTTCGAGACCTTCGGAGATCACCACTTCTGCACCGAATTGACGGATGATGTTGACGGTTTTATAGGTGAGTTTCTTGTCATCATTGAGTACTGCAATTTGTCCGTTGACGACTAAGTGTCTCGGCAGTACGGTTACATTTCCGGCCTGAGTGCCTGCAATGTTGGCAGTAACATAGGTACCAAACCTGAGTTCACTCTTTTTTGACGCTAAACCATAAGGGTCGATGACTTCGGCGACCAGGTAAGTCATACGGCTGAGTTTATCGATAACTCCTTCGCTACGCACTATGATGCCAGTCCACTCTTGCTGCTTGCCACCTAGGTCGGCAACGAGAGTCACTTGTGCATGCTTACCTTTATTGATTAGGTATTGGATGTCTTTATCTGCCAAAGGCAAACGAATCTCGGCCTTATGGGTACTTAACACCTTGCCAAGGGGAGTTCCCATGCTGACATAGGAACCTAATCCTATGGTTCGACTTTCTATGAGGGCATCATAAGGCGCCTTGATCACAGTACGTTCGACGTTGCGAAGTGCACGTTTAAGGCCTGCTTCGGTGGATTTAAGCTTGGCTATCTCTTGGGCGAGCTGTGGTTTACGCAGGCTCAACTCCGAGGGGACGCCATCTTTAATGCGTTTCCACTCCTCTTCGGCTACCTTGCCGTAAGCTTTTTCCTGCACTAAAGTGGCTCTTGCTGAGGCCAGGTTGGCTTCGGCATCGATGAGATCGGCATCGTAATCACTGAGATCTATTTTCGCGAGAATGTCGCCTTTCTTCACGAATCCTCCACGAACGAAGCTTTCTGACAGGTAAATGATCTCGCCGTTAACTTGAGAAACCAATTCCGTTTCATACTTGGCGTTGACCACGCCGTAGGAGCTGACGGTAAAGGTCATAGGGTTGAATTCAACCTGTTTAACGGCAACTAAAGGCGTATTGTCTATCGCTTCCTTCTCTTGGGGAGGCTGTTTCAGTGCTGATATAGCAAAGAAACCACCGATCCCGAGGGATAATACGACAATAGGCAAAATAATTTGTTTTTTTGTAGCCACGAACACTTCCTCTTGTTGAAGCTTGGATTTTTATATTTTTGTAGAACAGCCTTACTATGGCTAGTCCAAATTAATACATTGGCGAAAGACTTTTTTTGACTTATATATGTTAAATGATCTGTGTCGATGTTACATGCTCATTGTGTAAATTTGTATGTCGTAATTCATGGCTATTTTATTGCCGACTAAATGTCGGCTTACTCAATGTAAATGCTGATGTTTTATTCGATTGCTGCGTTTGGTTTTATTAACACTAAACGTGTAAGTTTTTAACTTGTCTACAGGGCGCCCATTTATCGACCATAATTTGATCGACATCACTATCTCTTCATACCTGAGTGTTAGTCTGAATAGGCTAACTAAACACAGCTATCTAGTGAATAAACAGAATTTTATTACAGCATTCAATTCTGTTTATATTGAAATCGAGGGAAGGTTATGACTGATTTAGACCATAGATTTGGCGTAAAAGAGGCCAATTTAGTCGTCAGATATTTAAAGCTTGAAGGGATCACACCAGATAACAAAAACAAACTAGTCGCTAGTATTGATCTGATTATCGGTATCGACAGTGTTTCATATGATGAGTCTGCAAGGACATTAAAAATGGCCTACGATGCTAGTCATTGTGATCTGGACCTGTTTGAAAGGTTAATTCAAGCGCAGGGAGCAGACCTTTCACAGGGGATATGGACTCGGGTTAAAGAGGGATTTTATAAGTATGTCGATCAGAACGTGAAAGATAACGCAGAGCACGATCCATATTGTAATAACGCTTTACCCAAAGCTTTACCTGGCAGTAGGAAAAGATAAGACACTATTTATTTATACTCGTTAGAATCATGAAAAATTGCTACTTTCATTAATTTATCCTTGTTGGCTGCACTCTCTAAAAGAGTGCAGCTCTTTAGCTTTATTTCATCAAGCTTCATCTGTCCAAGTTTCGATTGAATGAAAGCCGCTAATACCATTTTCCATCCCCAAAAATTTGAATAGAGATTTTACTCTATTCTTCTACGTCAAAAAATTTAGGCATCGAAATCAATATCTGATTATCGAAGTTTTAATTTTATACAGCATATTATCTTAGAACAGCAATGGGCAAAGGCTTACAAGATTAATCTAAGATCTCTCGTTAAGATAATTATCTATATAATCGGACATATCAATTAGCGGTTGTCAAAATTCAACTTTCGAATGAAATATGAGCTTTACCTTTATGCTTATTATTCATAAATATTATAAAAGATAATTATTTTTAATAAAAAATACCGAGTAAATGTATTTGTTTGTATCGTTAAATCAGTCTGAATCGACTTTTTGTTACTCTGGTAACCATAATGTAAGTTATTGTTTATGAGTGATTAGCACGGGCTTTTAATCTGTTTCACTATTATCTGGAACATTCGTTCCACTTATATTGGTTTACAAAATTGCAACCTGGTTGAATTAATGTGTGTGAATTATTCTCTTGCGATTATAAATTTGTTAGTTAAAATCAGCTGATTCAATTTACTTGATTAATTTTAACTCTAGAATCCATCTTAATTAGAAAGTCAATAGGTAAAAAGAGGGGGTACCCTTAAGAAACATATTTTTTTGTAGTAAATATATAATTAATTGGAATAGGTTTTAGCCTATTATAGCCGTATATGGAGATTTAACATGGCAAAAGATGGCACAGTTGCGCCTAAAGAGCGTATCAATATCAAATATGTCCCTGCAACGGGCGATCAACAGGCAGAAATGGAACTTCCGCTGAAGATGTTAATCATCGGTGACTTTAAAGGACACCCCGAAGATACCCAGCTCGAAGAAAGAAAATCCGTTTCAATCAATAAAACTAATTTCGAATCTGTTATGAAAGAAAGTGAGCTGTCAATTAAGGCTACAGTTGCCAATAAATTGACAGATAACGAAGCTGATGAGCTGGATATCGAATTAAACTTCACTTCTTTAAAAGATTTTTCTCCCGATTCTATTGCGGAACAAATTCCGGAAATTAAAAAGCTTATCGAATTGAGAGAGGCCTTAGTCGCCCTCAAAGGGCCTCTGGGTAATATCCCTTCATTTAGAACTAAGCTGCAAGAGCTCATTGAGACCAAAGATTCTCGGGAGCAATTATTGGCCGAACTTCAAAATCTAGACAGTTAATACAAGCAGTATTATTTACTCAGATTTTATACGAGTGAAGGGATAAATAGATCTCGTCATTCGACGATCCATTTAAGGAATAAAATTCATGGAATCTATGGATAAAGCGGTTGAAAGCAACCAGGCTCTCGGTGCTAATTTACTGGATGAAGTATTAGCTCAAACTAAGATAACCCCGTCGATGAAGGCTATGATATTGCAAAGAAAGGCGTGGCAGCATTCATCAGCAATGTGATTGCCAGTCGTGATAGCAGTGAGCCGGTTAATAAAGCTCTTGTCGATAAGATGTTAGTCGAGTTGGATAAGAAGATCAGTAGTCAGATGGACGCTGTGCTTCATAATGAGACTGTGCAGCAGATGGAGTCTTCATGGAGAAATCTTAAGCTGTTGATCGATAGAACCGATTTCAGAGAAAACATCAAGCTTGAACTCCTGCATGTGACTAAGGATGAGTTACTGGATGATTTTGAGTTTGCACCGGAAACAGTGCAGTCTGGCCTCTATAAACATGTGTATTCATCGGGATATGGTCAATTTGGTGGCGAGCCCATCGCTGCCATTGTAGCTAACTACGCCTTTACGCCTTCATCACAAGACATGAAGTTGCTGCAATATGTTGGGGCGATTGGTGCCATGGCACATGCACCGTTTCTCTCTTCGGTTGCACCTGAGTTCTTCGGTATAGATTCATTCGAAGAATTGCCTAACCTAAAAGATCTTAAGTCTACTTTCGAGAGCCCTAAATACACTAAATGGCGTTCATTGAGAGAATCTGAAGATGCCAGGTATCTTGGGTTAACTGCGCCTCGCTTCTTGCTGCGTGTGCCATATGATCCTATCGATAATCCTATCGGCTCTTTTAATTACCGTGAGGATGTCAGCGAGAGTCATGAAGATTACCTTTGGGGTAACACGGCCTTTGCATTGGCCACACGTCTGACAGAGAGCTTCGCTAAATATCGCTGGTGCCCGAACATCATAGGTCCGCAAAGTGGCGGCGCAGTCGAGGACTTGCCTGTGCATGTGTTCGAGTCTATGGGGTCCTTGCAGGCAAAAATTCCAACGGAAGTCTTGATCACAGACCGCAAAGAGTTCGAATTAGCCGATGAAGGCTTTATCAGCTTAACCATGCGTAAAGGTAGTGACAATGCTGCTTTCTTCTCGGCAAACTCGATCCAGAAGCCGAAGGTATTCCCTAATACCAAGGAAGGTAAGGAAGCCGAAACTAACTATAAGTTAGGTACTCAGATCCCTTACATGATGATCATCAACCGTTTAGCGCATTATATCAAGGTGCTACAAAGGGAACAGATAGGTTCATGGAAAGAGCGTCAAGATCTTGAACGTGAACTGAATACTTGGTTGAAACAGTTTGTCGCCGATCAGGAAAATCCACCAGCAGAAGTCAGAAGTCGACGTCCACTGCGCGCGGCTAAGATCGAAGTGATGGACGTACAAGGTGAGCCGGGTTGGTATCAGGTCACCATGTCGGTTCGTCCGCATTTCAAATATATGGGTGCTAACTTTGAACTTTCCTTGGTGGGTCGTTTAGACCAGGAGTAGTGATTTGTACACCAATGACAGAACCTACTGTGTCAGCTTCTTCGAGCGACTAGGTAGCGACATAGATCTGCCCTCGACCGGGGTAGAGTCTATTGAATATGTCATTGCTTCGATAAAACGTAATATCTCCGGCCTGCTTAATACCCGGGTCGGAGAATCCCAAAGTTGCCCTGAACTTGGTTTGTTCGATTTCAACGACGCAAATTCAGGCAGCTTCGATTTGGGAGTCAGAATCAAAGCCGGCATTAAGGCATGTATCGAACGCTTCGAACCTAGGCTAACTCAGCTGGATATTCGAGTATTACACGATGATACCTGTCCTTTTAGCCTACGATTTCATATTCATGGCAAGATCAGCGTTAAATCGATAAAGGAAAAGGTCGAGATCGATCTCGTTCTCGACAGTAATCGGACCTATAGGGTGAGTTAGAGTGTCTCAAGACAAGTATTTCAGGGATGAATTAGCGTTTCTGAGGGAGCAGGGAAAGCAGTTTTCCGATCTTCACCCTCATCTTGCACGCTACCTGCACGGCAATAATACCGATCCGGATATAGAGCGTCTGCTCGAAGGATTTGCATTTTTGACTGGCAGGTTAAGGGAAAAAATAGAAGATGAGTTTCCCGAACTCACTCACTCTATGATCAACATGCTATGGCCTAATTACCTGCGTCCGGTGCCCAGCACCAGTATCGTCAGTTTCTCCCCATTAGAACGTGGCATCAGTCATAGACAAGGGATAGAGAAGGGCTGCATGTTGAATAGCAGACCTGTGTCTGGACAAGTGTGTCACTTTTCCACCTGCCGCGATGTCAATGTCTATCCTCTGCTGGTGGATAAGGTAGAGGACTTTCATTCGCGAGAAGCGTCCATCATAGATATCCATTTCACCAATTTGAGCGATCTGCCCTTAAATGAGATAGGACTCGAAGATCTTCGTTTCTATCTCGGTGGACAAAATTACAGTGCGCAGATGCTCTACCTCTGGTTGAATCATTATCTCGAGGGAATGGCTATCTGTGTCGGAGATAAGCAGTATTCTCTGCCTAAGAGTTGTTTCAAGAGTGTCGGCTTCGACAGTGGTGACGGTATCTTGCCTTATCCGAAGAATGTCTATGAAGGCTACCGAATTTTACAGGAATACCTGGCGTTCCCCGATGCCTTCATGTTCTTCGACATTTGTAAGATCCATAAATGCTTGCCAAGTGGCCTCACTGGTAATTTCTCGCTTAAATTAACCTTCTCCCGCACCTTACCTGCGGACGTGTTTATTAAGCAAGAGACGTTTCAACTCTATTGTGTGCCTGTGATGAACCTGTTTAAACATGATGCCGATCCTATCGACCTCACCGGCAAGAAGATCGAGTATCCCATATTTCCGTCTAGCCGTTCGCCGGAGAACTTCGAGATATTCAGTGTCGACAAGGTGCAGGGCTGGCTGGATTCAGACTCTGGCAGAATGCGCGGCGAAGAGCGGATTTATAGTCCGTTCGAGAGCTTCCAACACGAAGTGGAGCGGGTTAGAAATCGCGTGGCACTCTACTACCGCCTCAGGGTTAAGGAGAGCATTCGTGAAGATGGTTTCGACCATTTCCTCTCCTTCGTTAGGGGAGATGAAACCTTAAGTTTCGATGGTAACGAAGCCGTGTCGTTATCGCTGACATGCACCAACCGTCAACTGCCGATGCAATTGGGAAAGGGGATATCTGTGTCGCCACCGACAGCTCACCTAATTTCGCTACTTTTAAGAACATTACCGAGCCCAATGCATCACTGAGACCCGTGCTCGATGGCAGTATGCTGTGGACCCTTATCTCAAATTTATCCCTTAACTATTTGTCTCTGTTATCTAAAGATGCCCTGTGCTCGATCATCCGGGCCTATGACTTTAAGGCATTGATCGACCGTCAAGCTGAACGAGTGACCCAGAAGCGTCTCGATGGCATTGTTAGCATCGAATCCAGGCCAACCGAGCGAATTTTGCGGGGACTGCCTGTACGTGGTCTGCTGTCAGAAATTGTATTAGATCAAACTTGCTTCGGATCCGAGGGAGATCTCTATCTGTTCGGCACTGTGTTAAGCCGATTCTTCGCTCTCTACGCCAGCATCAATTCATTTCATGAGTTGATTGTGATCAATGCAGCCAATCAGGAACAGTACACATGGGATATTCAGATTGGCCAGCAACCTCTGATCTAGCAGATGAGAGTGAAGGGCACAAGCAAGTAGAGAATGTAAGGTCGTATAATTTTTTTCAGCTGGTTGAATTACTGCATAAATTAGAGGGGAACGATCCCGAAGAGCAATCTTGGGAGAGTTTGGGGAAACTATTTTTTACCGCAAACCCAAGTTTGGGATTTGCGCCGAGCGATGTGAGCGCAATGCACAGACATCCGGGGAACAGGGTCCAGTTAGAGACGACGTTTCTCGGATTAAACGGGGCTCAGTCACCGCTGCCCAGCTATATGCTGGAGCAACTTATTTTTGATGAGACCAATATCAAGCGTGATTTTCTGGATTTTTTTAATAATCGCTTGATCGCCTTATTTTATCGGTCCTGGCGTAAGTATCGCTATTACATACGTTTTCAAGATGATGCCGTGGATAAGTTTTCTTCACAGGTGTTTGCCCTGGTGGGGCTGGCCAATGAAGACATTCGCGGCGATACGCCGATTAACTGGTGCAAGATGCTGGCCTATGCCGGCACCTTAGCCGGACGCAGTCGCTCACCGCAAACAGTAGCCGGTATCGTGGCCCATTGTTTCGAACTCGAAGATGTGTCAATCAGGCAGTGGGAGTTTCGTCATGTACAGATCCCGGATTCCCAGCGTTGCATCTTAGGTCAGCGCAATGTGTCCTTAGGTCAGGACACCATGCTGGGGTCGAGAGTCGGCGATATTACCGGTAAGTTCGTTTTGTGTATCAAGAACTTATCGCTCGAGCGATTTAAGGATTTTCTGCCTTCGGGTAAGGAGTACAAGGCCCTGTGTAAGGTGATGGAAGTGATACTCAGAGAGCAGATGGCATTCGATTTTGAGCTGACACTCAAGACTGATGAGGTTCCGCTGTTAAGGCTCGGAGAGGGCAAGGGGGGTCAACTTGGCTGGTCATCATTTCTGGGACAGGCTGAGATTGAAAATCAGCAAGTATTGATACAAATTAGACAGTAAAGAGGGTCGAAGTGGATAAAGTAATTTCATTAAATATTGTTAATTCTCAGATGCTTGATGCGGGACTGCTCCCTTACATTCGTTTTACCAAGCAAGGCGGAGTCATAGGAAGCAGCCCTGGTGCAGATTGGCAATTAAAGCACCGTTTAAATGAAGTTAAGGCGCAGCAATGTCGCATTCTATGGCTGGATGAACAATTTTGTGTCGAAGATTTGTGTGGTGAAGTCTTCGTCAATCAATCGTCTATGCCAATAGGCCTGAATCGCATGGCTAGCCTGAATGAAAATGATGAAATCTCCATCGGTCCCTACAAGGTCAGAATATCTCTGGGGAGCGAGAACGAGCGTTCATCGGCAATGACCAAACAGTTATCTGAGATGTTTGATGAGCAAGCCTTATCGGATCTCACCCAGACGTCGGCTTTATCGGCGGGCTTGGTTGCCGAGGTGAAGCTCGCCGCCATCGACGATCCCATGCAAGCTTTGGATGCACTGGAGCAGCAGGGGAGAAATAAAGTACTGAGCTTTACCTCATTAGACCCAGAGCAGGAAACAGAGATGAGTCTGATAGACAGTCAGCTCCTGGGCTCAGATAAAGAGTTAACCATGCAGGCAGATTCCGAGTACACACAAGACTCGGCTATCGCATTGAAGAAGCATACTTATTTGGATAATTTTACCATGGACGAAAAAACGTTAGATTTATTGGAATCTGAATTACATACGGATTTTGACAAGAATTCAGTGCCATCGATTCACCCTGTGGGTAATCACCTCACCGCCGGACCTCTGTTTCGTGGTCTGGGCGTACAGCTTGGTGATGTGCGCGACAGCGAGCAGATGCAGGCCATCTCGGTGGATCTTGGGGCGTCACTTAAAGCCGCCATTTCCGGCATCTTGTCACTGCATGACACGGCCAGTCAGGGTCGCTATCAGCTGATGAACAAGAATTTGCAACCTATCGAGGATAATCCTCTGAGACTGGGTCTGAATTATGAAGACACAGTAAAGACCCTGTTTGATGATGACCGAAGCCCGGTACATCTCTCTTCAGCATCGGCAATTACTGAGAGTTTACAGTCGGTTGAGCAGCATAACCAAGCGGTACAGACGGCAATATCTGAGGCGCTGGATTACATCTTGATGGCTTTCTCTCCGGAGAAGTTGCTTAAGCGTTTCAGTCAGTACCGCAAGAGCAGCGATGCCAACCTTGAGACTGGCGATAAGTGGGCCTGGTCTATGTATGAAAAGTACTATGCCGAACTCACCTCTAATCGTCAAAAAGGCTTCGAGAAACTGTTCTGGGAAGTCTTCGAGCAGGCTTACGATCGCAAGCTGCGTGAACTTCAAAGGGATTGTTGATGAATCGCCTGCGCTTGGGTCTCATGCTTGTAGTCTTGAGTCAGTTGTTTGCATGTAGTAGCTCCAAGCCTAAAGACCTGCCGACCATACTGACCTACAGCATATTGGCTCTGGATGAGGTTAACCCAAATCTAGAGGGAAAACCGTCGCCGTTAGCTTTTCAGGTGTTCGAGCTCGAGGATGATTCCAAGCTGCTCGCTGCCGACTATGATTCGCTGATCGAAGATCATGAAGATGCGCTGGGAACCAACTATGTCGATCACAGTGATTACACCATGCTTCCGGGGCAGTTTAAGTTTATCGAGCCAAAAGCTATCGATGAAGACACACGTTATATCGGTGTGATGGCCCAATACGGCGATCCTGAGGTGTCTCAATGGAAGAAAGTCATCAAAATTAAATCAATTGGCCGTGAGTACCATCTACTGATCTTGCTTAAAGAACAGGAAGTCATACTGGATAAAGTGGAATAAACATGTCGTCAAGAAATAGAGTAATTTGGGCCGAAGGTCTATTCATCAAACCACAACATTTTCAGCAGCAGCAAAGATATTTTGAATACGTAACCGATGTGAGGTTGTCTTCGGTAAACGGATACCTCTACGGAATATCTGAACTGGAATTGAATCCCGAGTACCTGAGCTTCGGTCGTATCGCCATACAAAGAGCCAAGGGAGTGATGCCCGATGGCACTGTGTTCAACATGCCTCAGGAAGATCTGCTCCCTAATGCCCTGGAGGTCGTGGATGGATCCTTGGCCAACCAGATTGTTTACTTGGCCTTATCTCTTCGCAGCGATTCGATAACCGAGGTAGCCGAGACCTCAGAGTCCGGTAACTCCCGTTATGTGATGCGCCGTCATGAAGTGCGGGATCTCCACAGTCCTCAGGGAGACTTCTCCACCATAGAAGTGAGTCCGCTACATATGCGCTTGATGCTGGAGAAGGAAGATCGCAGTGCTTATAGTTCGGTGGCCATCGCCAAAATATTGGAAAAACGCCCCGACGGCAGCGTGGTACTCGATCCCCATTTCATTCCCTGTAACCTCAATGTTGTCGGGGTGCCATTTTTGCACCGTTTCATCGGTGAGATGGCGGGTTTGATGCGAGAGCGGGCAAAAAATATCGCTCAACGTATCGGCTCCCCTAGTCAGGGTGGTGTGGCGGATGTGTCTGATTTCATGCTACTCCAGTCACTGAACCGTATGCAGCCAATCCTGCAACATATTTCTCAACTAAAAAGCCTGCATCCGGAGCAACTCTATCAGCAGTTGGTCAGTATTTGTGGTGAATTGTTTTCATTCACCGACGACAGCCGCTTAGCCCCACATTCAGCCCCTATGATCATGATATGCCAGTACAGTCTTTCTCACTGTTGATGTCCATGTTGCGTCAGTCGTTGAGTATCGTGCTCGAGCCAAAAGCCGTGTCTCTGCAGCTACATAAGCGTAAGTACGGCCTGATGGTAGCGCCAGTTCAGGATCCGGAGCTTATCAAGGATGCCGACTTCATCCTCGCGGTTCGCGCCAAGATCCCATTGGAGGAGCTGAAGAAATTGTTTATTCAACAGACCAAGATTGCCTCAGTTGAGAAAATTCGTGAACTTATTTCACTGCAACTACCGGGTGTGGGTCTGACGCCTCTGCCTGTCGCACCTAGGCAACTGCCTTATCACGCAGGTTATACCTATTTTCAGCTAGATCGATCGAGCCCGTCATGGCAGATGCTGAACCATTCCAGTGGTTTTGCCTTCCACGTTGCCGGTGATTTCCCAGAGCTTGAGCTGCAGTTCTGGGCAATAAGGAGTTAATGCGATGAAACCCCAGAAACAATCCCTTACCGAGCAACAACTGGACGATGTCCTGTTCGATGAGGTGAGCAATATCGACGCCGATAAAGAGTATTGGTTCCAATTACGTGGCGACAACATCAATCAACTGATCGATGCGGCGTCTCCTCTGATTGGCATGGTACTCAGGGTCAGGAAACTGGCGGATTTGCAGGATGTGCAGCAGCTCTATGATAACAGTGTCGATGATATCTCTGCTATAGAGGCTGAGCTCACCGAGTCCGGTTACGATCGCGCCATCATATTAGCTTATCGTTACGTGCTGTGCTGCTTCATCGATGAGGCCGTGATGAACACGGCCTGGGGAGCCGACAGTGTCTGGGCGCAGCACTCACTCTTGACCCGGTTTCATAATGAAACCTGGGGCGGCGAGAAAGTCTTCAGTATCTTACAGCGTTTAGAGACGGAGCCAGGAACCTATCAGGAGTTGCTTGAGTTTATCTATCTGTGTTTCAGCTTGGGTTTCGAAGGCAGATATAAGGTCATGGAAAATGGACGTGAGGAGTTCGACAAGATAGTTAACCGCCTGTTTGAGACCCTAAGGAACCTTAGAGAAGAGGAGCCACAGCTGCTGACCAGCGCCACCGAACATGTGGTCAATACCCGCTTTCAGATCGGCAGACAGATGCCCATCTGGACCGTGTTTGCAGGTTTTTTTGCCATGCTGACCGTGATATTTATCTTTTATTCTGTGTCCCTTGCCAATAAGTCTGCCGGCGTGTTGGACAAACTTTATCAGATCTTAAATTAAGGACGTTTTATGATCCGTATAGAATTGAGTGCGCTCATTACTAAATTAAATCCTATCAACAAATTAGCCATGGAAGAGGCGGCTTCTTTCTGTATCAGCAGAAGAAATGAAGAGATAACCTTAGCGCATCTCTTGTACAGCCTGTTGGAAAATCCTCTGTCAGATGTGAGGGTGATACTTAAGCAAGTCGACTGTAACCTAGACGAGCTCAAGTCGATACTCGGGGAGGCCTTGCCAAGGGGCGAGAGCTTAGATACCTATCCGTCATTCTCACCTCTGTTGGTGGAGTTACTCCAGGATGCCTGGTTACTGTCAACTACGGAGCTGGGACAGACTCAGCTGAGATCCGGCGCCATTTTTATCGCAGCCCTGATGCAGTCGAGTCGTTATCTGCCGTTTGAGCTGACACATTTTTTCGCCGATATCAATCGTGAAGGCCTGCGTAAAGAGTTCAATGCCTTGACCGCAAGCTCTGCGGAGTCAGAGAGCAAATCGGAGAAATCAGCCTCTCAGCCTGTGGCTACGGCTAATTCAGCACTGGATAAGTTTACCAGCAGTTTCACTCAGCAGGCTCGTGATGAGGAGCTGGATCCGGTTTTATGCCGAGATGATGAGATCAACCTGATGATCGACATCCTGTGTCGGCGTCGTAAGAACAATCCCATCGTGGTGGGAGATGCCGGTGTGGGTAAGAGCGCTGTGGTAGAAGGACTAGCGCTGCGAATCGTCGCTGGTAAGGTGCCGGATTCACTTAAGGGTGTCGAGCTCCTATCTTTGGATCTTGGCCTGCTGCAGGCGGGAGCATCGGTCAAAGGCGAGTTCGAGAAGCGCCTCAAGGGCGTGATAGAAGAAGTTAAGCTATCGGCGACGCCCATCATACTCTTCATCGATGAGGCGCATACCCTGATTGGCGCTGGGAATCAGGAGGGGGGCGGCGACGCGGCTAACCTGCTTAAGCCCGCATTGGCCCGCGGCGAGCTGCGCACCATAGGCGCCACGACCTGGAAAGAATATAAGAAGTACTTCGAGAAAGACCCAGCCCTGACCCGACGTTTTCAACTGGTAAAGTTAGATGAGCCGACACCGGAGCAGGCCGTGACCATCATGCGCGGCCTGCACGGCGTATATGAATCGGCCCATAAGGTGCTGATACAAGATTGCGCCCTGAAAGCCGCGGCGCATCTGTCTAATCGTTACATTTCGGGTCGTCAACTGCCGGACAAGGCCATCGATGTGCTGGACACCGCATGTGCCCGCATCGCTATTAATCTTAGCTCCCCGCCTCGTCGTTTGGCTCAATTAGAGGGAAAGATACATCAGACTGAGGTCGAGGTGGCGCTGTTGACCCGTCAGCTCAATCTGGGTCAGGCCGTGGATGAGGAGTATCTGACTAAGCTTGCTGAAGATATCGCCACTGCCCGTGAAGAATACCAGCAGCTCGAGGCATCCTGGCATCAGCAAAAGGAGATAGTCGAGAAGATCATCAGCTTGAGGCAAGCCATACTCGAAGATGAGCAAGCGGGTGATTCAACACTGCGCAGCGAACTTCAGGCCACAGAGTCTGTGCTCGATGAGATGAGTAAAGAGCATAAACTCATTATCCCGCAGGTGGATGAGCAGCAGATAGCCGCCGTGATTGCCGATTGGACCGGGGTACCCGTAGCGCAGATGAATAGTGATGAGCTGCATAAAATCACTCATCTGCCCGAACTTCTGAGTGCATCGGTCAAGGGGCAGGAGATTGCCATTTCGCGCTTACACAAGAACATGCTGACGGCGCGAGCCGATCTGCGTAAGGCGGGGAGACCCAAAGGCGCATTCTTGCTTGTAGGCCCAAGTGGTGTGGGTAAAACCGAAACCGTGATTCAGATAGCCGAGCAGTTATATGGCGGCAAGCAATTTTTGACCACCATCAATATGTCTGAGTATCAGGAGAAGCACACGGTATCTCGCCTCATAGGCTCGCCTCCGGGTTACGTAGGTTTCGGCGAGGGGGGATCCTGACTGAGTCTATCAGGAAGATGCCTTACTCTATTGTGTTGCTCGATGAAGTGGAGAAGGCCCATCCCGATGTGCTCAATCTTTTCTATCAGGCATTCGACAAGGGCGAATTGGCTGACGGCGAGGGCCGTCTGATCGATTGCCAAAATATTCTCTTCTTCATGACCTCTAATCTTGGCTATCAGACCATAGTCGAGCATGCTGATGAGCCGGACGTCCTGGAAGATAAGCTTTATCCTGAGTTGGCCGACTTCTTTAAGCCAGCCCTGCTGGCACGCATGGAGATAGTGCCTTATCTGCCATTGGGTGAAGCGGTACTGAGACAGATAGTCGAGTCTAAACTCGCGTCTTTGACTGAGCGACTCGAGCTCAGATACAAGGCGCGGGTGGAATGCGACCCAGCGCTTATCGATGAGATCATCAATCGTACCGGCCGCACAGAAAATGGTGCCCGTATGCTCGAAGCCATCATAGATGGGCAGATGTTACCTCCCATCGCCCTGGCGCTACTCAATAAGCTCGCCAATAAGCAGGCCGTGAATGAGATCCGCTTGGCTTGTCATCAAGGTGAGTTTGTTGGAGAGGTCAGTTAGTGACCAGTAAGCAGTGGCTAGAGCAGACTTCAAGTCTGCTCGAATGCACCCGGGAGCATGAGTTAACGGCTCAGTTTATGCGGACGCTACAGCAGCAGCTGTGCCTGAGCGATTGTGTGTTACTCGTGCCTTCTGTGGATGGTCGACGCTTGATTTTGTCGCAATTTCGGGCCGATAAACGGCTCAAGGTGGATACGGAGGCCGACTGGGATGTGACCGATTTTAGTCATCCTTTCGCCCATGTGTTACAGACAGGCAAGCCAATGGTACTGGATTATTTTAGTCTGGCCTACTGGCGCGAAGAGGTTAAGTTTGTCCAGCTGGTGTCAGGGCTTCCCCAAGAGATAAACCTGTTGATGTTTCCCCTGATCCAGGACCAGCATGTGTCTGGCCTGCTGATTTTCGCGGTTTCGGTAGTCGAGACTAAGGAGATGCTGCAGGATCAGCAATGGCAACATTACTGCGGCGTATTTATGCGCCATTGGCAGCTGCTCAATACCGTGGCGAGTCAGTCGGGGCAAGCTAGTTTTCTTGCCGACTCATTGTCTCAAGCCAAGGATGAGATCCGTCATCAGAAGAGCCTAAAGGCCCTGTCACAGATCCTGGTGGGCGAGGCGGACAAGATGTATAAGCTGCGGGGCGAGATCTTACGCGTCTCGGGCACAGATCTGTCCGTGATGGTGCAGGGAGCAACCGGAACCGGCAAGGAGTTAGTAGCCAAAGCCATTCACGAGCATTCTCAGCGTCACGATGAACAATTTGTTGCCATCAACTGCGCTGCCATTCCGGAAAATTTGCTTGAATCTGAGCTGTTCGGATATGAGAAGGGCGCTTTTTCCGGTGCCCATGCTAAAAAGAAGGGACTGATAGCCCAGGCGAATAAGGGCACCTTGTTTCTCGATGAGATCGGCGATATGCCGCTTAACCTGCAATCTAAGTTGCTACGGGTACTCGAGTCGGGTCACTTTCGCGCGCTGGGCGCATCGAAGGAAGAACACTCTAACTTTCGCTTAGTGGCGGCGACCCATGTGAACCTTAAACAGAGAGTCGATAACGGCGATTTTCGCCGGGATCTCTATTATCGTCTGTGTCAGTTTCCCATTCATGTTCCAGCGTTAAGCGAACGTCTCGATGATCTGTCTTTGTTGGTGAATCACTTTATCAATGGCTTTAATCGTCACCACAGGCGCGAGATCACAGGGGTACGCTATGAGACGTTGCTGAAACTTAAGCGTCACAGTTATCCTGGCAATGTGCGCGAATTACGTAACATTATCGAGTACGCCTGCGCCCTGACGAGTCACCATGGTGAGTTGGAGGTGTCTGCATTACCCGAGTTTGAATCCGCTGAGTTAATCGACATCAGATGTGTCTCATCTGTTGAGGGGGACTTTGGCGATATCGAAGACCTTAGGCTAGCAGTAGCAGAATTTGAACGTCAGGTGATCCGCGACAGACTGGATAAATTTAAGGGCGACAGGGCCAAAGCCGCCATGAGTCTGGGCATGCCCAAACGGACCTTCTCGCATAAATGCTTAAAGTTGGAGATAAACGAATAATGTCACAGGTGAAGGGATGGGTCCTGACAGGGGTACTCTTGTTACCGGCTATGTGTCACGCAGAGCCACAGCTGCTCAATGATGCTCAGGTTTGCGTCAAGATCACCAGTAAACTCGAACGCTTATATTGCTTCGATCAGGTTTTTGCAACGCCTCTGATGGCACAGCAAACAGGCCTTCAGGCATCGACACATGCGGTGGAGTGGTTACGTGCCACTAAGAACGAAGAGCAGAGGCAAGCCGGTTCAAGTTTCTTTCTGGGCCGTGAAGAGGATAGCGACAATGTCTGGTTAACCGCTTCCGCCATCGGCGCAGTGCCCCCTAGGCCCATATTGATGTTGAGTTGTATCGACGGAATAAGTCGGGTGGAGTTGGTGTTATCGCACTATTTCGAGACGGGCTCGATGCTGGTAGCAGTCAATAGGGCTGCCAGTAAGGGTCAACGTTGGCAGAGTGATAATTCTGGTTATATTTTCAGAACCGGACGTGGCCTACCTGCCATCAAGGTGATGAGGACCATGTTGGCAGATAAGTCCTTGGTATTGCACTCAGATACCGAAGAGATCGATGGTTTGCTGTTCGATACCACAGAGCTTAAACAGGCGATCATGCCCCTACGAAAAGTTTGTCGCTGGTAAATAATATGTCACAACAATATCTTAAAAAAATAGTCGAGCCCATCAGTGCTGCCAATCCTGTGGGTGATCGCCTGCACGATGATGCATTATTCGATTTTGTCGAAACTCAGCTGATGAAGGTGGGTTCCCTGTCTCACAGCGAAGTGCAGTGGGGGGAGGTCGAGTCCGGGGTGATGACCTTACTTGAGACCCGCAGTAAAGATCTCAAGTTGATCACTTACCTGATGCAGTGCCTGCAACATCAGGCCAGTATCGACAGATTCAGCCTGTCATTGACGAGTCTCAATGAATTTATGAAGTGTTATTGGGAAACCTGTTTCCCAGCACCGGGTCCCAGAGGCGTGTTGCCCAGACGCAAGTACTTTGCGCAAATCGTGCAGCGCACGGCTAAAGCCGGTGAAAATCTGGATAGCCAATTTAGCGATCCCGAGAGTAAAGAGCAACTGCTGATCTGGTTGAGTGAATTAATGGACACGGCCGAGAAGCTGGAGCTGCCAATCGATGTACTCGACGGGCTCAAGGTGCGTCTGACTCGCCAATTTGAACAGGGTGAATCTAAGGCGGTGGTCAATGCCGTGAGTCAAACCGCTTCGACAACTTCAGTGGCTCAAGTCATGGCGCCTAAGTTGGAAATAGATTCCAGCAACGACAAGGCGACCAAACAGACCTTACTCAAGGTGGCTGATTTTATCAGTGAATTTGAAACCGGAACTGGGCTCAGCCTCAAGATTCGCCGGTTTGCCACTTGGTTTTCCGTGGCGAGTGCCCCCGAGAATGCCAATGCCGACGGGGAAACCAGTTTGATGCCGATTGCCGCCGACAGGGTCAGTGAATACCTGAGCCAATTAGAGAGAGGTGCAGATCTGGCTTTGCTGAGAAGGGTGGAGTTAAGCCTTACTCTGAGTCCGTTCTGGCTTGACGGTCATCATTTGAGTGCCCGCATCGCGGTGGCTCTGGGTCAGACGCCGTGGGCCAAGGCCATTCATGAAGATACCGCGGCATTTGTCGACCGGTTACCTAAGTTATTGAACATGTCGTTCAAGGGCGGCTTGCCTTTCGCCAGTAAGGACACTAAAGCCTGGCTTGAGCAAGGTTATGGCCGAACAGCGGCCAATGGCGGCGGGCAGGGGTGGGAGCTGCAAGGTAATGAGGTGATGGAATTAGCCGAGTCCGGCGGTTTGTCGGTGGCTTTTGCCAGCCTCAATGACCATCTGCAGCGGGCATCTGAGCCAAGAGACAATTTTTATCTGCGCCTGTTGGCGGCAGATCTTAAGAGCGGTCATCAACTGTCTGCTATGGCCGATATCGATTATCGGATCTTATATGAGCAGGCCAATAGCACGGCTCTGGCAGACTGGGAGCCTGGTTTAATGGCTCGCCTCAAACAAAAAGCAAATTTGGATTAAGTACAGGGAATTAAGTATATGTGGTCGAAGCTGAAATCATTTTTTATCAAGCTATTACCAGAGTTTAAATCGGCATTACCCATTTTATTGGTGGCCATTTTTGTGTTGATCAATGTAGGGATCTGGTGGGCTGGTCCTTGGTTGGAGATAGAATCCGAGCATGTGCTCGCCAGTGTCGGTTCCCGAGTGGTGGCCAGCACTATCTTCTCGCTGTCGTGTTTCGCTCTGTGGGGCTGGTTTCAATGGCGTAAGTTGAACCAATATAACGCAGATAATGAGAAGGTTCAGCAGCTTAAAGATGATCCCATCAAGGGTATGGTCGAGCGCCAGCAAGTCGAGCTTAATGATGTGATGTCAGGGCTCAAAGAGAGTCTAAACACCCGTAACTACCTCTACGCCTTACCTTGGTATTTGGTGCTTGGGGTCGAGAATGCCGGTAAAACCAGCATGATAAACCGCTCGGGGCAGAAATTTGTGTTCTCCTCTGTGATGCGGGCCTCGGGCAAGAAGTCTGAAAATCCCTACTCCTTCGACTGGTGGATCAGTGACAATGCCGTGCTTATCGACCCTGACGGCGAGTTGCTGACGCAGAAGAAGGTAGAAGGCAGTAACGAAGGCGAGATGACAAGGCGTCTGTGGACCCATTTTGTCGAGTGGCTCGAGAGTACCCGCAGCCGCAGACCCCTCAATGGTGTGGTGTTAGCGCTGGATATGGCTAACGTTATCAGCTCGGCAACATCTGAACGTAAGGCTTATGCTCAGCTGATTCGAGCCCGTCTGCGTGAGTTGATGGAGACCCTGTCTACACGTCTGCCTGTGTATATCACCTTGACTAAACTAGATTTATTACTTGGTTTCGAGCCCTTCTTTCGCCATTACACTCAGGCCCAGAGAGATGAGATCATGGGGTTTACCTTCTCACTCAATTCGGTCAACGATCTGGACAGTTGGCTCAAGGAGTTCGATGAAGACTATTCCGGCTTTATCGCGCGCATCAATGCCCATCTTCCCCGGGCGCTGTTGCAGTGCCGTGATAAGGAAGAGCGCGCGGCCATCTATAGTTTTACCCGTCAGATAGCGGGTTCTCATCAGGTGCTACAAGAGTTCTTCAGCGATGCATTGGCCAGCGATCAATTTTCTACCTCGGCCCTGGTTCGTGGTGTCTATTTCACCTCGGTTTATCAACAAGGCGTGCCAACCAATGCCTATGTCGACAGTGCTTCACGTCGATATGGCCTGAGAGAGTCAATCAACAGTGCCCAGAAGAGTGAGAACTCGACGACTTATTTCATCCAGTCACTGTTTAAACAGATCATCTATCCTGAGGCCGGTCTAGCATCGGATAACTTCAAGGTGGCGAAACAAAAACGTCGTCTGATGACCCTCTCTTTCGTGGCATGCACAATCGCCTCGGTGCTCCTCGTCGGCACCTGGCACAGATATTACCTGCTTAACGGTGAGCAGGCGGACGCGGTATTGAACAAGGTGACCGAATTTAATGAACTCAATGAGCTCTCGAGCTTCGATCTACTGGGTAAGAGCATCATACCTCCCTTAAATACCATACGTGCAGCGACCTTAGAGTTCGGCTTCTTTCGTGATAAGCCAAGATTGATCTCAGATTTCGGTCTTTATCAGGGCCATACCATAGGGCCTAAAGTAGAGGAAACCTACCTGAGGCTGTTGTCATACCGTTACCTGCCGGCATTGCTGAAACAAGTGGCCATCGACATGTCCGATGCCCCCGAGAACAGCAATGAAAAGCTGGCGATACTCAGGGTGTTTCGCATGATGGTGGACAAGAGCGGTCGTCAGGATGAATTTGTTAAGGCGTATTTTTCTAAGGTGTGGCAGAAGTCCTATGAAGGGGATCGCATCTTACAGACTCAGTTGATGGAACATCTGGATTATGCTTTGTTGCATACGGATCTGCAGGCCATGAGGCTAGCCGGCGTCATAGAGGCGGAAGATACCCTGAAATCATACGATAAGCTGATCGCTAAGACTCAGGCCGAGTTGAGCACCTTACCCATAGAACAAAGGGTTTACAGGCAGCTCAGGCAATCGGCCTCGGCGGAATTAGGCGGCGCATTGGATCTTAAACTGGCCACGGGACCGGCCTATGAGCTGGTGTTTGAAGAACGTAAAGAGATCAAAAATCATGGTGATGGGATGAAGATCCCCCGTTTGCTCAGTAAGCAAGGGTTCGAGCGCTACTTTATGCCTAAGTCTGATTCGGTGGCAGATCTGGCGTTGATAGACAGCTGGGTGCTGGGCCAGTCCGATACCACGGATTTCAGTGATGCAGATAAGATAGCCCTGAGAAACAAGATCATCAATCAATATACCTTAGACTACAAGTCATCCTGGCGCAGGGCGCTCAATGATTTCGAGTTGAAGGATTTTCGGGATATCAATCATGGAGTCATGGTGATTGATAACTTTGCCATCAGCAATCGTCCCATTAATCGCCTGCTGGATACTTTGACCACTAACACTGAGCTATTCCCCTCTATGCCGGACGATGCCAGTGCTCGCAGTGTCATCATGGAATCTCCCCGTTATCAGATAGCGGCGAAGATAGACAGTGACTTTACCGCCTTGAACCATCTACTCAAGAGTGAGGGAAAGCAGCCCGCTTACCTTGACGAGGTAATGGGGTCTATTGAGCGATTGCACGCTTATCTTAAATCGATTCAGGATGCTCCCGATGTGGGTAAGGCTGCGCTCAAGGCGGCTCAGGAACGCCTGACCCTCAACGATGCCGATCCCATCTATGCTTTAGAGCGTATTGCCACCAGTTTGCCTAAACCTGTAGATGCCATGGTGAGCAAGCTGGCCAGTGAGAGCTGGAAAGTCGTGCTCCAAAGTGCAATCAAGCATTTAGAGGTTCGCTGGTATAACGAAGTGTTCCAGGATTTTGAGCAGAATCTGGCTTCACGTTATCCATTTAACCCTCAATCGAAAAAGCAGGTCTCCATCGATGACTTCGAACGCTTCTTCGGCCCTAAGGGCACATTGAACAACTTCTATAACGACCAGATGAAGATGTTTCTCGAAGAGAACTTCGATGCGCTAAATCAATTCAGCGAAGGTGATTCGACTCTGGTGCGCAAAGAGGTGTTGCAGTCTCTGGAGCAGGCTAAGCGTATCCAGCAGGCCTTCTTCAATCCCAAGGGTAACCTGGATGTGGAGTTTTCTCTGGAGACACTACAGATGAGCCCCAACAAACGCCGCAGTGTGATGAATATAGACGGTCAATTTGTCGAGTACACCCATGGTCCACATCGTGGAGTGGCGCTGGTATGGCCCAATACGTTACGGGACTCGGCGGTGAGCAAGCTGACTCTGGTGCCGAGTAAGACAGATGCTTCGCCTCGATCCCTGGTATTTGAAGGGCCCTGGGCCTTCTTCCGTCTGCTGGACAGTGCCAGAATGTCTGGCAGTAGCTCTACCAGTATCGATTATAAGTTTGTGGTCGATAAGGGCGATGTGACCTATCGATTGCGTACCCGGGATAATGTGAATCCATTTACTTCTAAGTTACTCAGTAGCTTCGAGATCCCTAAAACTTTGTATTAATTCTTGTATTAACCCTTGTATTAAATGACGGCGGGGGAAACCCCTGCTTTTCCTGTTTATAGAGGCGAGAAGAGCTCTTGCCTGGTGGTACCTTAATGCAAAACAATGTGTGTAGAGTCAATCGTTTCAAACTGGCCTCAAATCCTAAGTCTCTCAGAGAGCAGCCTCTGTATCAGGAGATGAGAGCCGAGATCAATCGGCGTAACAATCCGCTCAGTGGGGGAACCGACTGGGACAAGGTGTGTCGTTTGGCACAGGAATTAGCCAACACCTCGGGTGCAGATCTGCTGACCTCAGCCTATTACATTAGCGCCGCGAGTAAGACCCAAGGGGTGAGCGGCCTCGCATCGGGACTGGAACTGATGTTATCCATCGTCTCTTATTCCAGTGAAATAGAGGCCATGGCGGCGGAGAAAATTGCCGAAATAATCAACTGGGCGGTGACGAAAGTGACCCCAGAGCTTAAGAAAATGGCGGCGACGCCGGCCAATGTGCGTGACTGGTATCGTTGTGAATATGCCTGCCAACAGTTATTCGAGTTACTGAAGCAGAAGCAGCCTCAGCAGGTGCCCAATCTGGATGTGCTGGGTTACGTGATTTTTGAGAAATTAGATCATATTGAGGCACTGCAACGTAGATCCATCGCTAAAGTGACGCACATCGGAGTTGATAAGACAAAAACAGCCAAAAAATCCACACCTTGGATGGTGGCGCTCTCAGGTTTATCGATTTTGACATTTGGCTGTGCAGGTGTTTACGCCGGCGTCTCTTATCAGGATGAAATTCGTCAGCAATTACCCAGCTGGTTTACTCCCATCGTCGAAGTACAGGCACCGCCAACGGTGGCTCAGCTGATCGATGAGTTATTTAATCTGCCACGGCAAGACACTTCTCTGTCTATCTATCCCGAGCAGGTGAATTATTTAATAGAGCTAGATAAGAATTTTAGGCGATTTTCGGCGGCGAGAACCAAGATGGCCAACTTAAGCCAACTCACCAGACGAGTCCCGGTGAACATCAGGCAGGTGCAAGGGGCCGCTAAAGATGTGGCTAATTATGCCAGCAGCTTGTCGCCCATATTGGCGCGGACCTATTTTATCGATGATCTGTTAAAGGATGAGGCTTATGTTCGCGCCAGTGGTGAATTGTCGCAGCTCGATACTCAGTTAAAGGCCTTATTGATCAAACGCACCTTACTGGCCCTGCAGTGGGGGAAATTAACCGCCGTCGAGTCTGAAGCCAAACTCGCTAATGAAGCTGTGGCTAGTGGAAAGGAAAGTGCTAAGGCAAGTGGCAAGAGTAGCGGGAATAACGCCACACTATTACCAAAGGATGCAAATGTATCCTTAAAGGTCATAGCAAGCGAGACCAAGGCAGAGAAACAGCATTAAGCCTAAGTATAAATAGAATAGCTGGGCCACTTTTTGCTCGCTGGGCAAGATCTTGCTCAGCATCGAGCAAGATCTTGCCCAGAAAATACAGGTAAAAACACTAAATAATGTAAAAACAACCACTTACACACTTGGCACGATACTGGCTATATGGCAGTAGGTTTAATAACAAACCCCTAGGTTTAAAGAGCCAACAGGCTCAACGAACCAAAGTAAAATCATTACTAATTTTAAAAGGAATTATCCATGCCAACACCATGTTATATCTCAATCAAAGGACAGACCCAGGGACACATTACTGCAGGTGCTTTCACCGCCGATTCTGTCGGTGACATTTTTGTCGAAGGTCATGAAGATGAGATGCTGGTTCAGGAATTTGATCACATAGTCACAGTGCCTACAGATCCACAGTCGGGTCAACCTTCAGGACAGCGTATTCATAAGCCATTTAAGTTTACTGTGGCACTGAACAAGGCCGTTCCCTTGATGTATAACTCACTCGCATCGGGTGAGAAGATCACTGAAGTTGAACTAAAGTGGTACCGCACTTCTATCGAAGGTAAGCAAGAGCATTACTTCAGCACTAAGCTCGAAGGCGCAACCATCATAGATATTAAGTGCCACATGCCTCATTGCCAAGATCCAAGCAAGGCTGACTTCACTCAGCTAGTTACTGTGTCTATGGCATACCGTAAGATCGATTGGGATCATACGACTGCAGGTACTTCAGGTTCAGATGATTGGCGTAAGCCGATCGAAGCTTAATAGCCCATTAAGTTAACTCATCAGTTGTCCCTATGTTTCGACGCAGTACTGGCTTGAATCCGTCATTTAAGCCAGTCGTTCGGATCATAGGTACGGCTAATGAGAATAAGCAGGTGCTTACATAAGCACCTGATTTTCTTTTAGCGCGTTTATTTCGGTTTTCACTTAATTTTTTAATTATTTTTATTCTCACTATTTATTTTAGTGAAGGAGATAAGTGTTAGGGAAATACACCTGCCCAAGGCCGGGTTTGTTTCCCTAACATTTATTGCAATCGGCAATTTCAATCGACATAGAGTCAGGCAAAAGCCTACTCGATGTCACTGGATACAACCCCAATAGATAAGGATATTGTCATGGCGCTTTCTGGCTCAGGTTTACGTTTCCACTTCAGTGCCCAAGGCTTGGACGAGGATAGCCTGGATGTGGTCGATTTCAACTTCATCGAGCATCTGTCGACGCCATTCGAGGTTAAGTTGACGCTATTAAGCCGATTAGACGATCTCACTGCCGAGTCTATCGTCGACCAAACAGGCTTACTCACCTGGACCTTAGATGAGTCGGTTCAGCGTCAGGTGCACGGCATTGTGAGCCAATTTAGCAAGGGCGATACCGGCCATCATCACACTCAATATCAGCTGACCTTAGTGCCGGCGCTTTCCAGACTCAAGCTCAGGCAGAACAGTCGGATTTTTCAGCAGAAAACCGTGCTGGATATTATCGCCACCTTGCTAGGTGAGATGGGGCTAAAAGATTATGCCTTCAGTTGTGATCCCAGATTCGAGTCTGAAATACGTGAATATTGCGTGCAATATCGTGAGACAGATTTCGAGTTTATCAGTCGTCTGGCGGCTGAAGTCGGTCTGTTTTACTTTTTCGAGCACACTGCAGACACGCACACGCTGATTTTCTGTGACAGCACCAGTAAATTGGCGAGCTTGGGTGCGCCTTTTCCTTACAATGCCATTAGTGGCGGAGTGATCGATGTTCCCTATGTGAACGCGTTCAGCTTTCAACATCAGATAAAGCCTGCCAGCGTCACCCTCAAAGATAACAGCTTTAAGAAGCCCCAATACAGCTTCCTGCAGACCAGCACAGGCAAAGAGTTAGATTGCCAACGTTTGGATTACGAGCACTTCGACTATCCGGGCCGTTACAAGGATGATGCCGCGGGGATCCCGATCACTCAGGTGCGTCAGGAATACCTGCGCCGTGATGCACAAGTGGCCACAGGCAAGAGCAACATCATGCAGGCCATCAGTGGTTTTAAATTCGACTTGATGGAGCACGGCGATAGCAGCCTTAATCGTGACTGGATCATTACCGGGGTTAAACATACCGGCGAGCAGGGAGCCGCAGCGGAAGAAGCCAACACTCAAAAGCCTACCCGATATCATAATGAGTTTACCGCCATTCCAGCCAGCTTACCCTGGCAAGCAAGGCCGAACCCTAAACCTCTGGTTACCGGCCCGCAGATGGCTATCGTGGTGGGGCCTGAAAATGAAGAGATATTTTGTGATGAATTTGGCCGGGTTAAGGTGCAGTTTCCCTGGGACAGATATGGTAATGGTGACGCTAGTGTTAATAAGGGGTCCAGTTGCTGGGTGCGTGTCAGTCAGGCCTGGGCCGGTGGTCAATATGGCATGATGGCCATTCCACGGATTGGTCACGAAGTTATCGTGAGTTTTCTTGAAGGCGACCCGGATCAACCTATCATCACAGGGCGTGCTTTTAACGTTATCAGCCAAGTGCCTTATCCGTTACCGGCGAACAAGACACGCACAGGTATCAAGACTCAGACCCATAAGGGCGAGGGCAGTAATGAGCTAAGATTTGAAGATGAATGTGACAAGGAAGAGATATACATTCACGCCCAGAAAGACATGAACACCTTAGTTGAAAATGATCAAGCAACACAGATTAAACATGATCAACATCTTGATGTGGATAACGAACGCTTCACCCGTATTAAGGCCAATGATCACCTGACCGTAGAAGGCGAGAGTCGCCACAATATCAAAGGCGACATGAGTTTAACCGTGGAAGGTTCGATACAGATGAAAACCGGCAGTGCCTGGATAAATGAAGCGGGCACCGAAGTGCACATCAAGGCCGGACAGAAAGTGGTAATCGAAACCAGCACGGAAATCACCCTCAAGGCCGGTGGCAGCTTCGTCAAAATTGACTCCGCTGGCGTACATCTGGTTGGCTCAGCCATCAACCTTAACTCAGGCGGCGGCGCAGGCTCAGGCAGTGGTTTTTCGGGCCAAAATGCCATATTACCCTTAGGCGTAGAAGCGGCGACTGTTGCTGAAAGTGAAAAGATGGAGTTAGCCGAGGCCACAGAGGTCGCTGGTGTGGCAGAGGCTAGTGTAGCTGTGACGCCTGCACTCAAACATAAAATAATTTCCGATCAGCAAGAAGATGCTCCCTTGACAGAGGTATGTCAAAAACAAACTGATGGTTCATGCCCTTTAACCGACTGTCCTTGTGGGAATAACGGTTAATGGAATTACATCATACTCTTCAGCTTCAAGACAAACTCGATGATGAAGAGTTAGCACATTACCTGATTGCTGATTATCACCCTGATACTGCTCACGATTTGTATGCTTATGGAGCCAGTCCGGATATTGCCCCCTTATACATAGGTACCGACTTAGCTGAGCTATTAGAATACAGCCCCTATGTGATCAGAGTTAAATCAGATGATACTCTATTGAATATATTTCACACTAAAGCTGTTTCGGGTGGCTCTTGGTCTGGTATTCTTATTTCAGCTCTGGCTGAAATTGCTTTTGATGATTTAATCACACATCTTCGACAACGATTAATTATGCAGTTTTCCGGGAATAAAAAGGGCATTCTGCACTTCCAAAATCCGGCCGTTGCTCACTACTTCTTCGGGGAGTCAGATAAACGAGATACGGCGCTTTGGATGGGGCCTATTACACATATCTCTTGGTATGCTTTTCCATATTCCGCAATCCAAGGTGTATGGTGTTCAGTCAGTAATTCATTGCCTATAAAAGCCGCAGAACTATTAAGCGATACTTCAAATTCATCTTGGATTATTACGCCATCGCAGCAAATGGCTCTTGAGATACAATATGATGATAAAACCTTGAGTCGCTTTTTTGAATCTATTTCTATTTCAGTTACTGATAACGTCGAGTGGTGTAATTATCGGCAATACCTTAATCAAGCCGAGAGTCTGGGGTTAATCGATAATACCTGTATTTATCGTTACTTAACCTTATGTCGTCAATATGGAAAGCCTGCTGAATCTCTGCTGAAATCATCATACCTGTTCAGTTTAACTGGTTCAGAAAAATTACAGTATTTAGAAAATACACTTAGAAAGGACTCTTTGTATGTCAGTTGATAAACTTAGCCCTGGGCCGGCATGTGACCCCAAGAAATTATTTATTGAAGTAACCGGACTCGATCATGGCACAGAGCATAGCATTCAATTCTATGATGATAAGGATGCTGTTCAGCAGGAGTTTCTGGAGAACAAGTTAGAAGTAGAATCACTTGAAGATACTTGTATAAACAGTTGGGACTGGAATGAGCAAAAAACGCCGATTAATGCTTGGCTAGCTATTACAGCTGATTCCGGAGTGATCAAATTACCCTTATTTACCGATATTCAAGCCAAAAAGCGCGTAGACGGCGAACAAGACTACCTGTTACATGCGGTGATGCCTCTGACCTTGCTACCGACCTATGACACATCACTGACCGCTAAAGAGCGATTAGCACCAGTGAGGAATGGTTATATTTATGTGTTTTATAATAATAAAGCTTGGCGCGAAATTGAAATACGTACCCAAGATGATGGTAGCGTCAATTTAAAAGATATCGATTTATATCAATATCGCCAAGGGCGGGATAAGCCGTTTCTTGATGAGAAGCGCATCGCAGTCGGGCTGCCACTCAAAGAAATTTGGTTACCGGCAAAGGACAACAAAAATGGAACCAGAATTCATCTAGCCTACTCTGAAGTGCAATGGAGCAGTGCACGTCTTAATGCACTTGAAAAGGACTCAGGCAAACTGACGACACGACTCGTCGCGTTTAACAGCATTAACATCGATGGCTCTGTAGATTTGCTCCATGCCGCCAGTTTACCTGAAATGAGAGCGCGTGCTCCGGAAGTTGAACTTAGTGTTGCTCATCCTATTACACTTAATCGCGATCTTTCTGGAAAGTATGCATCGGCTCTGTATCAAGATATAGAATTGGAGCAAGAGCGACTGCAAAAGGGAGGGGATTCGGCGTTACAGGTTTTTAAAGATAATAACGAGCTGCGTTTTGAATATGGTGCCAGGGAACATGTCTTACGTTCACTCATTCAAGGTCGTAACGACCCATTTGTTCAGCTAACATCTACTCCTGATTATCTTGATGATGCGAAAGCCAGAAAACTGCGCGTGCTTCCCTTAACCGATATGATTTTTATCCTTAAGCATCATGGGTCGTTAACATTATTAGCCAGTGGTTATTTACAACAAGTTCAATTGAGTGCTAGTAAAAATAAACACTTTCATAGTGCCGAACTCGTGCAGCGTTTGGTGCTTCCCAATAAAATTGGTGAAACAGAAAATCAGTTACACGAGCATAAGGATGATGTAAATACCAATTTAGGCGGAGTCTTCCACCGTACTATACGTACCATAGAGCGGCAGTTATTTCGCACTGACTTTAACCTGTTGCAACAGGCATTAGCTAGCGTTCTCGATGATCCTAGTTTTGCCATTGCACTATTAGATTTGACTTCAATGTCAGGTGTCAATGGAGGAGCAGGGCATACTGTTGTGAGTGATGCCTTGTCAGCGTTGTCCCTAGATGCAGATAAACTTGATACCCTGCTAGCTGTAGAAGAAAGGCAAAATCACACGTCTATTAATACGTTAGTGAATATTCATGACTCTAAGGCTCGCCACCCTTTACATCCTTTATTATTTATACCGAAGGATAAGGTTCCATTAGATGACGTGTATGTGCCGCCTGAGGCCGACAATGATGGCTCCGGTTTGGCCACTCCTGCCAATATTGCGCGCTGGTCGAGTGATAATTTGCTCGTTGACGAGTCGCAATTAGAGTCTATCGATTTAAATACTATCTTTGCCTCGGCTGATAACAGTGAAGGCTCATTTGGTAATTATCGACGCATTTCAAGTGTGGTGGACGGTATATTGAAAGGTTTTTTCACATCCTTGTTTACTATTCAGTCTGCGATAAACAGCGGTGCGGTAAATATAGAGTTTACTGCACTTTATGTTAACAGTCTAAGTACCTTAAAGGCCATTAACGCTAAATTCCTTGCCACGATGACTTTTGTTCCTGTTACTGGAATACCGCTGAAAGGGTATGTTGTGGGCGTCATGGGGGCAGGTATTACCTATGGTGTACCTGAAGGTAACAGTACCTATAAGTATGGTAAGCGGGCCGCGCCAGTAGCCTATGGCAGTCTTTATGATGACGGGGGTAATTTAATCGCCTCAACCAATAAAAAAGATTTCCCTAAGAATGCTAAATTAGAGAAGGTCAAATCTCGCGTAGTAATGATAGATGAGGGCAGCGATCTGGCTATGAGCAAGGCTGAGGCCCAAAGGGCGTTAAACAATACCGGTGATGGGAGTAAGAATTTAAGTAATGTTTATGAAAAGTTGCGCGTGCCCTATATTATTTCGGTCATCGAAGTCATTAACTTAGTGACCACGATAAATGCAATAAAAACTGAAAATAATGGTTGGAAAAATGTGGCTAACATTGGTAGTGCTATTGCAGATTTAAGTATTGCCCTAGTCCATGCAGCTAACATGATGAGCCACAATGCCTCGGTGCTGGCAAAGGCCAGCCAAGTTAACACGTTTAACTTCTCCCCTATGACAGTGGCTAAATTTAGTACTCCTAACGCTAGGTTTAAACTGGTGTCATCGGTAAGTCGGCTAAATGTGGCCGGGTTTGTGGCTGGTATGTTAACCGCAGTGATTTGCCTTTGGGATGCGGCTCGCCTATACAGTAATCAAGATAAAGATGCCGCTTTTGCCATGGGTATGGTAGCCATTGGCACGGGGTTATCAAGTTTTGCGAGTACTTTTATCGCATCTTCCAGTACCTTTTTAGGACTCGGTCCCATTGCTTGGTTGGGGATCGCCATCGCCATTGGCGGCGGGCTATTGTATTATTATTTTAAAGATAGCCCCATTGAAACTTGGCTTAAAAATGGCCCTTTCGGTGCGTCGCCGGCCACCTCTGGCGATTATGCATCACTGCAACAGCCACAGCAGGCATTATCGCAATTTATCAATTTAATCATGTCGGTATCGATTACGGTGTACCCTTTGGATAAGGTTAAAATAGGCCCGGATACCCGCGCAGTACTCGCAGATAAAGGCGTCACCCATGGGATTATGCTGCGCAGTAACTTGTTGCAGTTACTCAATGCCGATAAGATAAAAGTACGATTTTTTGCGCGCCAAGCCATAGCCAAAACAATTAAGCAGGTGCGCCGTTACGGGAATAGCCATTCTGTCGAAATTATCAATGTCGATACCATAAACAGTACGGTTATTGATAGCGTCACTAGCGCAGAAGGCCGAGTGTATTTTGTCGTTTTCGATAAAAAACTTCCAAAAGATGGCATGGACAATAGTTGGTTTAAAATGACTAGACCTGATTTCTATACTCATCAGCCCCATTTTATGGTTCGGGCGCAAATAGAGGTAGACGGTCAGGCGTTTCCGGCCTTACCCATTAACGAGCTCAATGTCCTTGCAGATCCCCAAGCTGCCCCCGCATTTAATGAGCAAGATAGGTATTGGGCCGATGAGTTAAATTATCCTTTACCTCGCCCCAGTTAAAAATAGTGTAATAGCCTCGCATGACTATGACTATGACTATGACTATGACTAAGTGTTAAGTGTAAGGCGAGTAAACCAGTACTAGGCACCAAAAAGAGAAACATATCAATGAAGCAGCAACCAACCAGCTCGGATAACAATAAACCTTATACGAGTACAGCCTATAACAGCCAAGAAATAACGCCGCAGGTGCCACCAAGCCCCAAGGGCTTATTACAACGCCTGTTAACTCAAGGTCAAGCGTTTAGCTTTAGACGGCCGACAAGCACTATTTCAACCAGTGCAGTGATGACTGAAACGCCCAGTCATTGGCAAACAGTACTTGAATATATCACTAAGACACAAGAGCAGGCGGGTTGGGATGAACAAAGGCTAGAGCAAGAAGCCTTGAGTAGCTGGACCCAAGCTTATATGTTTATATCTGCAGTGGGTAAGATCTGTTGTCAGTTTTTTGTACCACTTTTCATTTTAGTTATTTTAACTATGCCACTTTATGATGATAGAACTAACTTTAGCCAGGCTGTTGAAATGGTAGGTTTGTTTTTACTCTATGGTTTTCTTCCCCTAGGTCTGCTCTGGGGCCAGTTTGAGCTGATGAATCGAGGGTATTTTACACCTTGGTTTTTAAAAACCAAAAAGCAATTTAGCTTGAATCGCCAAACTGGCATGGTGACCTTGTATAAAAGTAACGGTAAGCCGCGTTTTAGCCACCCCTTTATCGAGTTCGACTGTATTTTAGTCTCGGCGCCGAGCCAGCAAGGGCTGATTAATTACGCCCTGTATTTAGTACACCGGTATAATGGTTATTCCCAAGGCATTCCTTTACATGGGTTAATGCCTAATAATCAGCAGGTGGCTGAATATCATGCCCTGTGGAATATGATCCAGCGCTATATGGATATCAGTCAACCCATGCCCGATGTATTAATTTTAGAAGCGGCCCGTGAGCGCGACATTACCACGGCCAAGTTTGACTTAGCGGGTAAACGAGATCACCCCAGCCATTACTGGCGTGAGATGAGTGATGAAGAGTTCACGAAAACGCTTGAAGCCATAAGAGATAAGCAACAAAAGTCATCTAAGCAAGGCCCAGTACTCGATATCTTTAAAAAGAGTAAGGCGGCCTAGTGCCATCCTGCTGGCTAATGCTTCTATGCTGGTTATCAGATTATCCAGCTAAAAATATGACGTACACAAGACTATTAAACATATTCAGAAGGAGTTGAGAGATGGGCAATGCAGTGAAGTTAGGCGATATGGGATTAGATCATGATGGTTTTCCACCCACGGCAGTGATTGCTGCTGCCTCGACGGTCAAGGTCGATGGCGTTCCCTTGGCGAGAAAGGGGGATGCATTAGCACCTCACGATAAACCCAATAACCCACCTCATCCCCGTGCGATCTCGGCAGGTTCAGGGACCGTATCAGCCGATGGTATGCCCGCAGCCCGCAGTGGCGATGCCGTCGATTGTGGTGGCTCGTTAGTCGGTGGCGGCACCGTCAATATTGGTTAAAGGCAAAGATTATTTTAAGTGGCTGAATAGCTCGATGGCACTCTTGCGAGTGCTTTTTATTTATGGCAGTTTTTGTGATAGCTTTTATAATAGCACTCTTATAATAGAGGCCTGCATAGGCAAGATTGAACCTTTATTCGAGAGAGTCTTATGGTGATAAACCGTTTTCCATATCATTAAATCAACGGATAGTGACGGTTTGTCATTCACATATTAAATGGATGTTTTTATGCTAAATAAGTTAGTGAAAGAGGGAGAATTACGTTTAGGTGAAGGTAGGATCAGTGGCTATATCGCGTGTTTACTCTCCTTTTTATCATTGCTAGGTGTGCTGGCATTTCATTTCCCCGAATATTTAACCACACCTGAGCTGAGACAAAATTACAGTGTGAGCTTATTAAGGCAGATTATGTTTTTTGCTTTAGTGATATCCGGGAGCCTGGGCTTACTCAATTTTGTTCGTAACAAAAATAAACGTTTAGGCATGCTTGCCTGGTTGTTTGTGATCATTGCAATAGCACTCGGTGGCCACAAAGTGGAAGTGGGGGATTTTGATGATAACACCCCTTATTTAGGCTTAGATTGGTTTATCCTGGATCTTCTGGGCTCGACTCTTATCTTTATCTTCATCGAAAAACTGTTACCCCATAAGTCTCAACAAGTCATTCTCAGGCCTGAATGGCAGGGGGATCTGAATCATTTCTTCGTTAATCATCTGGCGGTCGGCTTTGTACTCTTAGTGGCTAACCGTTTTGTACATGAAGCCTTTGGTTGGGCTATTTCGACCGATATACAAGGTTTTATATCCAGTCTTCCATTTGTACTACAGCTTTTTTCCATTATCCTGGTCGCCGATTTGGTTCAATATATGGCGCACAGGGCTTACCATGAAGTGCCTTTTTTATGGCGTTTTCATGCAGTGCACCACAGCGCTAAACATATGGATTGGTTAGCAGGTTCAAGACAGCATATTTTAGAATTGATAATCACCAGGTGTCTGGTGTTAACGCCGATATTTGTATTGGGTTTCCCTGAAGAGGTGATTGGACTCTACGTCATTATTGTCGGTCTGCAGGCTGTGTTTAATCATGCCAACGTTCAAATCAATCTAGGTTGGTTAAGGTACATCATAGTCTTACCTCAGTTTCATCACTGGCATCACTCCTCGGATAGTGCAGCAATTGACAGAAATTATGCGGCACATTTTTCGTTTATCGATTACCTATTGGGAACCGCCGTGCGTGATCAAAAAGAGTGGCCGGATGAATATGGCGTAGTAGGCGACTATATACCTGAAGGCATGTTGAAACAGCAGGCGTTTCCATTTAAAAAAAGTCGATAAACAAGGAATATGAATATGATACAAGGATCATCGATTAAAGCAGGTATTAGCCTGATAACTCTGTTACTGCTGACGGCCTGCCAAAGTGAAGTTTATGAACTTCAAGGCTGTGATGACAGCAAGTTGCAGGCGGCCCCTCCGACGCTGGAGGCTATTAATCAGATAAAGCTGGCTATGAGTGAACATCATGGCACGCTTGAATCCCTTGATGAAATGGATAAACAGGCATGGAAGCATGCAGCCGCGTTACTGAATCGTACGTTTTTCTGTGAGGCGGGTTATAGCTTAAGCCGAACGTACGAGGCTTTTTATGATGACAAATGGGAAGATGAACCTAAATATGCTCCCTTGCGCCAGTTTGATGGACTTTTCATATTAGGCGCCTATCTTATCCAAGATGATATGGATAAGGCCTTGGAACTGGGCATTATTAATCAAGCGACATACAGTGAAATTAAGCTTTGGCAGGATGCTGAATTTACTGAAATAACCTCAGATTAATAAAGGCTTGATTGGACTAAGTTGCAGTGAACATATTGGAAAGGCAGCAAAGCCTGATGAATGCATTTGATTTGAATGTACGAACGGCTAGTAGCGAAGGGCGCTTTACCCAAGCAGAGCATATCGAGATGGCCACAGGTTATGTGCTTGAGCGGCGCACCGACTTTACCCTCTCGGGCCGACTCCCTCTGCTGCATAAACGCTTCTATCATTCAGGCAGTATGATGAGTCCAGGTTTACTTGGCACCCGTTGGCGCTGTTTGTGGGACATGAGCTTGCTACTTGATGGTGAGTCGGTGACTTTTACCGATGAGCAATATAATCAAGGCGTGTACGACTTGCCTGTAGCGGGACACAAAAGCCGGGTTTCCCATCTGCCACAATGGCGATTATTGCGCCGTGGTGATGATCTGTTGATGAGGCATTTCGATGGTCTTAGTTATCGCTTTGGTCACGCCTTTGGCGATAGGCTGCTTCTTTCTCGTATTAGTGATGGCAAAGGCAATGAGCTAACTTTCACCTATCATGGCGCAGTCCTGAGTCATATTAGTTTGGCCGATGGCCGACAGATTCGGGTGGATACTGATCTGGGCTGCATCAAGCAGTTGACCTTACTTACTCCACAAGCATTACCTATCCAAACCTTGGCTCGATACGAGTATAATCCGCTTGGTTATATGACGTCTTGCCGCGCCGATCCCGGTGCTAATTTTGATTATCGTTATAGCAGAAATGGTTTTCTATTGCGCAGTTCTGACTTGAGTCTCACCTGGCTTGAGTTTGATTATGATGTAAAAGGGCGTGCCCTTGCCATACGTGGTGCAGAGGAGCGTTTCAATGCTCAACTTAGGTACGATGACGAGCAAGGTGTGGTGTATTACAAGAGTGCGCGCTACGGGATCAGGCATTATTACACAGATGAGCAAAACAATATTACCCGCATAGTCTTCTCCAATGGTGATGAAACGATCAATGAGTGGTGGGACAATTGCCTTATCGCTCAAATCAATGCCCGGGGAGAGCCTTGTCAATTTACCTATAATGACTTTGGCCAAGTGACTGCAATGAGTATCCAGGGAGACAAAACCTGGGAGTATAGCTACGATGACTCGGGGCGATTGACGCAATACACCAATTCAAAAGGTGAAATATGGTCATACCGATATGATAATAAAGGAAACCTTGTCAGCGTATCCGATCCTTTTCTTATGCAGTGGTTCTATCAATACACCAGTTTGGGCCAATTAGCTTGGATTATCTCACCAGACGCTAGCCAAACGGGCTATCGCTACAACAGATTAGGTCAATTAGTGACTATTTTATTGGCTGATGGTGGAACTGTTGTTTTTCATTATGACGGACTCGGCCGCTTAGTTACACGATGTCAGACTTTGGCCGATGGAAGTAAAGAGGGGACTCAATTCTGGCAGTATAAGTTCGGTATGCCTTATCCCTGCGCTTGGGTTGATGAAGAGGGTCAACAAACTAATTTTGCTTATGATTGTGATGGGCACTTAATCGGTGTGACGAACTCCCAAGGGCTCAAGCATGATTATGAGTATGGTGCATTCGATACCTTGATAAGTCATGTCACTCCACAAGGGCGAAGCTGTTATCAGTATAACCATGATTGTCAGCTCATCAGCGTGAGTGAAGCTAAACAAATTTCAGATTCATCTTTGTATTTTCATTCTTATCAAGGTCAAGCTGTTCAGGCGGTGGCGACTCAGCCTGTCATGTCTCAACAAAGCAGGGTTGTGTTCACTTATGATGCAGCTGGCAGACTCGAGAGTAAAACCTTAGCCGATGGCACCAGTGTGCATTTCTATTATGATGCTATCGGTCGTTTAGTGCAGCAACAAAGCCGTACTAAAGAGGGGAGAGTCGATGCCAATATCCCCCTCGAGTGTAATGACGTCGTACATCAGCTCAAGGTCCTTAGTCCGGACGTAGCGTTAACCTTTGAATATGAAAAACTTGCCCAAAACTCATGGCGCCCCAAACAAAACAGCTAAAGACTATCAAGACACCCAAAGTTTAAAAGAGCAAATCTATGAACTAGGCTTAAACCAACTTTACATAAACTCAATATTCCGGAACAGAATTGGCTGAAAATCACATCAGAGTTTACTCGGTTGTTTAAAGGCCCTGTAGGAACTTTACAGGAGCTAAGTCGTTACTGTGAGCATTTAAAGAAAACGTAGGCATGGGGCGGCTAATTGTCATAAATGGCTAGACAGCGCCTAATATATATCCGTTAAGGTTCCTTAGTGAAAGAGTGTAAACCCAGCTGAATTTCCGTTCGGTATTTTGCGTTTTCCTGATTTGACTATTTCATCTAATTTGAACTCTTCTCGACAATTCTTAATGAGTTATGCATTAAAGAGGTCTATTTATCATGCCTGATAATTGATGATATAGATAAGTCGTGGCACACTGGGTTTTACGGTAGTTTCACATGTTTCTAGTGGTTGTTTTTTATTGAAATAATTTTGGATGTCTTTATTAGGAGGGGTTATGTATATTGTCGCGAACCGTATTCCGGTGGCTGTGGATTGGCAAGATGAATTTGAGAATCGATTTCGTCAACGTGTGGGACAAATCGACCAGCAAGCTGGTTTCGTCTCCATGCAGATCTTAAAACCTGTGAGTGAAGGGGCGCCTTATGTCGTTTTCACAACCTGGCAAGATGAAGCGGCTTTTGAGGCGTGGATCCACAGTGAAGATTTTAAGTTATCTCATCAAAATCCCTTACCCAAGGAAGCCTTTACCGGCAGACCTATGATTGAAAAGCATCAGGTGGTGATATCGACTAGGGGGTGAGTTCTAAATGACGTCATTTATCTATTAGGTTAATGCGTCTAACAAGAGGTCCTAGGGAAGAGAGATATTCTGCCAGTGAATTACGCTGTTTAGTGCGGAGATTCTCTCACCTCTTTGCAAATACATTTAAACCCTGTCAATTAGGAACAAACTAGATAATTTTCGCCAGCTGGTGGTGATGTCTTAGCTCTATATATTATTTGTCAGTAGATTAGCAATTGATCTTGGGGATATCTCGCCAGCTGGTGGTGTATTGAGGCGTGAGATATTCTCGTTTCATGTGCCACTTGGTCGTGAACCCTTGTGCAGCCATAAATATAGAGTCGGAGCCGTATCTGTGATTGAGTGCATCATAGACCTTCATTAATGCCGGTTTTTTCGGTGATGCAAACAGATCCAACTGGTTATGTGACTCACTGATAAGGTCGATTAGGCCTACTCCTACCTTGTAATAACGCACACCATCTCTAAATTGTTGCTTGGCTATCTGAGTCACTATTTGGGTTATTTCACCTGTGTCATTGGTGGGATAAGCAAATCTGTGAGTGAGTTTAAAGCCTATAGGCTGCTCATCGAAAGGGGAATTGGAGGCGAAAATAAGCAGTACCGAGCACAATGAGCCTTGCTCTCTTGCCTTGCTGGTGGCGATACCGACATGTTTGCTGAGGGCTTGCTGTAGCGAGTTTGAGTCTGTGATCCGCTCTCCCATGCTACGAGTCGAAAATATCTGTTGTTTATCGGCTCTGGCTTGATCCCAATCCTTACACGGCTCACCGTTAAGCTCCCGCACCGTACGTTCCATCTCGATACTGAACTGTTTTCTGGCCAGCCCAGGTGCCATCAGAGATAGCGCATAGGCCGACTTTATTCCCATTAAATCCAGCTTCTTAGATAAACGCCGGCCTATGCCCCAGACATGGCATGGCTTTATCTGCGAGAGAATTGCCTTGCGTTGGCCTGAGTTATCTATGACACAGACTCCGTTGTAGTCTACAAGCTTCTTAGCTGCATGATTGGCTATCTTAGCTAAGGTTAAGGTTTCTCCCATGCCAACGGACACAGGTAAGCGAGTTTCCTTCCATACTGTGCGCCGCAAGGCCTCGCCATGTTTCACTAGGCAAGGTATGGCTGGATAACAGTGTTTAAACGACAGGAATGATTCATCTATGCTGTAGACATGCTGATCTGGTGCAAAACGACCAATCACCTCCATCATACTGGCGGATAGTGAGCCATAGAGCTCGTAGTTCGAGCTTAAGGCGATAATACCTAAGCGATCACACTGTGCCTTAATTTTGAAGTAAGGCTCAAATTTTGGGACCCCGGCATCGACGGCCTGACGGTTAGCGGCGACGATACAGCCGTCGTTGTTAGATAGCACCACAATAGGGCGGCCACGCCACTCGGGACGAAATACCTGCTCGGCACTACAGTAAAATGAATTAGCATCGACGAGGGCGAACATCATATCTCCTCTGTGTGAGTTGATTCTGCTGGCCCATTAACTCTGGTATAAGTTCTGGTACAAGTTATTGTATTAGTTTCAGTACTCGTTCTGGTGCTATAACTCACTCTGTAACGACACTGGCATCAATAACTTTCATCGGTTAAAAGTCGGCTCGACGGCTGCGTCATTCATCAGCAGAGGACTCGGCCGATGGCAGCGAATTGAACGTACTACGATACCTTCGACACTGAATTGGTCGTACTCATGTATGACCACTGGCTGATGTTCATCATTAGCAGAGAGTAACATTCTTCTTTTTGTGTCAATAATTTTGCAGACAAAACTGCCATTGTAATTTGCCACTATCACGTCCTGATCTTGTACCTTGACGTGTCTGTCGACGATGAGAATATCACCATCGAATATACCGACATTTTGCATCGAGCATCCGCTTGCTTGGCCGATGAAAGTGGCACTGGGGTGCTGGATAAGTAATTCATCTAAGCTTAAAGGAAGCTGTTTATAGTCTGTGGCTGGACTCTCGAAGCCGGTTATTCCCGCACTGGCTGAGATTGGGATCATTTTTATCATGGTCGCTTTACCCTGTACTGTATATTTATACAGTTGTAAGTCTAGCAGTAATCCAGGCACTGGCAATCTTTTTCGGGATGATGGTGGCAGAACGTTAAAGTAGGATTGTCGTTTAATCTGGCTCGTGGGGAGAAACGGCTGATTTTAAGCACTTTTTGTTAATAGGGTTAGATTGGATCTGCCTGTGAACCTCGTATATTTGGTGGATAACGCTTGAGTGTCGACAGAGGCATCTTAGCCCGCATTCGGATTAAGATGTGCTGAAAGGAGACTGCAACTGGGTTTGGCGTGTTTTATGTATCAGTATTTTAATGAGCTTAGTATCCGTTTTATTGACGGTGATAAAGCACAATCTACTGTGTACTAAGTCTTGACAAGCCGACTGAAAGCCCTTCAATATGCAGATCATTGTGATCAAGATCAGTTTACTGTTATCTACATAATACAGGTAACTCGAACTCTCTTCTGGAGGTAAGCTTATGACGTTTGGCCAGTACAAGGCGATAAATATATTGGTAGTAGACGACCACTCGTTAATTTTTGATGGATTATGTAGCTGCTTAGCCCCATATTCCGAGTTGAATTTGGTGGGATTTGTTGAAGATGGCTTGGCTGTGTATGAGCAATGTTTAAAGTTAACACCCGATCTGGTGTTTATGGATCTTAAATTACCGGGCATGAGTGGTTTCGATGTTATCCGTCAATTACGTCAACGTTGGCCGGAAATGATGATAATAGTGCTGACGGCCACCGTTGAAGAGAAGAGTGCCCGTGAAGCATTGGATGTCGGAGCCAATGGTTATGTACTTAAAAACAGTCCGAAAAGTACCTTATTAGCGGCAATTAAATCTGTCAGTAAAGGCAAGACTTTTATCGATTCGAGTCTGGACGAGCAACAAGTTGAAGCCCTGATTGGTGCCGTCGATGGTGATATCCCTATGTTGACTCCGAGGGAACAACAAGTGCTCAAGTTGATCTGCGAGGGGCGTCGCAACCGGGATATCGCGGAGGATTTAGTCATAGGTTTGAAAACGGTTGAAACCCATCGAATGAATTTAATGCGCAAACTCAACGCACACAATGTGGCCGAATTGATGCGTTGGGCTCAGAGGTTGGGCTCTTAATTCTGCTTTTGTGATTGTACGGCTGATACTAACCCAGTATCAGCGTGCAATCATCTTATGTGTTTGTCTCGCAATTTAATGCCTGAATGAGCGCTTCTAGGGGCGCAAACTCCTCCAAACTTAAACAGGCTTCGGCTTCAAGGGCGACCTCTAAGTCGGCAGCTGCTTCAGAAATATCTTTTATTCCCGCTAGGCCCGCGCTGCCTTTAATCGTATGCAGTACATCGCTGAGGGGTTTCCATTCGTCTTGATTAATATGCAGTTTGGCTTGTTCGCCCATATCCGTTAAATGAGCGGCCAGTCGCTGATTAAGATCCGTGTGGGAGACATCGATCATCGGCGTGTCGATATCGGTATTGATGATCAGGGGCATATCGCGATCCAGTTGCAGATCTGCCGCCTCTTCAAGTGCCATATTTAACTGCTTCAATGACACAGGCTTAGTCAAATAGCTGTTCATTCCAGCGGCTCGAATGGTGTCATGCTCCATAGGGTTAGCATTTGCCGTGAGAGCAAAAATAGGGCATTCGGTGTCCAGAATATCTTCACTTTCACGCCATTTTCGTGTGGTTTGATACCCATCGAGTCCCGGCATGCGGATATCCATCAATACCAGATCGAAGATATGGCGCATTCCTTTTTGCAATGCCGCCTCACCGCTGCTGACACTGAACACTTGTTGGCCCAACTCGAGTAACATCTTGCCGATAATATCCCGGTTAGTATCTACATCATCCACCAGCAGAATTTTTAGCTTCCAGGGGAGCAGGGCCAGCGTATGGCTGCTTTGTTTGCGAGGCAAGTCGTGACGTATCTCGTGTAGACGTTGCCATAGGCGGGCGGGCAGGTGAGTAAGCTCAGGGTTATCTAGCTCCTCATTATCACCCTCTATAGGTTTAGCTCCCCATAATGCTAATTGTTTATGCAGGGCAAGTGGTGCTGTGATGGTATCGTCTGGCAAGACTAAGGGGGCTGTGGCTTGAGACAGGGGCAGGTCTAACACAAAGGTGCTGCCCTTGCCTAAGGTGCTAAACATGGTTAGCTGACCTTGCATTTTCTTGGCGAGTTTAGCCGATATGGGCAAGCCAAGGCCTGTGCCCGGTTGGTGGTGACAGCTTTGAGCAAAGGGTTCGAATATGCGTTGCTGATCTTGAATGTTTATGCCATCCCCCGTGTCTTCAATGCTGAAATAGAGATGATTTTCAACAACTTCTATACGCAATAAAATATAACCTTCTTCCGTGAATTTGGCCGAATTCCCCAGTAAGTTGACTAAGATCTGCCTCACTCTTAAAGGGTCCAGTAGTGCTTTTTCCGGCACATTGGCGTTAACGATGCATTCGAGTGAAATAGGCTTGTTCACAATTCTGCTCTGTATGGTGATCATGGCGTTGTCGGCCAGTGTCAACACGGGATAGAGCTGATAATTTAACTCAATTTGATCGGCTTCTATGCGAGAAAAGTCGAGCAAGTTGTTGATAATGGCTAATAGGGAATTCGCACAGTTATAGGCTGTGTCTCTGAGATCCATCTGCTTAGTGGTGAGCTCGGTATTACGCAGCAGCTCCAATGAGCCGGTTATGCCATTGAGTGGGGTGCGGATTTCGTGACTGATGTTGGTTAAATGCTCAGTCTTACGTTTATTGGCCTTTTCCGCTTCCAGGGTGGCAATGGCCAGCTCATGGGTTCTTGTTTCGACCTTCTTTTCGAGTACATCATAATTTTCTTTGACCGTATCCAATAAGTGATTATAGGCCTTGGCTATCTGACCTAATTCATCTTTTCTGTCTACGGGGAGGCGCCGCTCTAAGGTCGGTTGGCTGTCACTGTTAATTATGCTGACAAAATGACCAATAGGTTTGGCAAAATTGATGCGTAGCACATTGAGCAGGACGAAAGACATAAAGGCCAGAGAAAGGAGTGACCAGGGAAGTTCCGCGAAGAAGGGGGTTAAGGCCATATCTTTCAGAAAATCATTTGATATCAATGTGATTTGCTGCCATCCAGGGCCATGAATGTGATTTTTAATCACATAGTATTCACCTAAGGGATGTAGAACTCGCTTCTCATTATCTGGGTGGCTGCTGTTAAACTGGTGTTTTAAGGTGTTGATGGTCTCAGGTGACAAGGCCAACATAGATTTAGAGAATAGTTCACCTTCCGGTGTCATGAAAAAACTGACATCCCCAGGCCCTAATGAATTATTGAGATCCATCACTGAGACCAGGTTTATCCCAAAACCTACCTGGGGAGCGTCAGGGTTAGCCGGATCACTGGAATAACTGAATATGAGGTGATAATCACCGGATCTTTTATCAAGAATGGGCGCTCCCCAACGATAACCATCGAGGGATTTTTTACTCGTCAGTTGTTTTATCTCTTCGAGCCTTATCTGAAAATATTCTTCGTCTGCATTGGAGTCCGCATAAATAGAGATCCCTTTATGAGGCTTATAGATGAAGCTATCTAAATATCTGTGTTGGCCCGCATTACCAAAAGTCTGGGCAATCCACATGCTTAAGGTGTCATTTTCTTTATTAGGGTTTTCTGCCAGAGGAAAATAATGAGCGACTATTCCTTGGGCATTGATCTCATTCATGGATGAGAATTGATGTAACTGCTTATCGAGTTGACGAGCATCATAGCGTGCATCGGAAAATAGGGTGTTACTTACCTGAGATCTTAAGTCACTTAGCTCACCGTAGGCGATTTGAGCTCGGTGGAGGGTTCGGGAAAAGGTGTTGCTGTAAGCTTGGTATTCAATCATGAGCCAGAGACTGACGAGGACGGCGGTAAATGATACTGTGAGTTTGGTGACCAGTGAGGCTTTCCATTTAATCTTCATCATCTTCTTCCATCTGTTGCCAGCGGCAATCATAAGTTATTGTTAGAAAGTACCGTAAAAACAGAGTACTTGCATCGAATATTTGTTATTTCCCACACTAGGCATAGTTGACTCTGTATAGGGTTACTGATATCAGCTTGAGTCAAGTTTGCGAGATTGGCTATCAGGTGAACGACTGAGAGAGTCATTGATGATATGTATATTGACGTTTTGATTGGGCATGATGCCGACAACGCCCTGCTCATTGGCTATGGCGGCTATGGTTCCTGCAACATGGATGCCATGGGCATTATTATGTCCGGGGTCATCTTCCTCTACATAATCCACATCAGCGCGCAAACTCAGCGCCTGCACGCTTTCTTCATTCAGTTTGGCGGTGTAACCATTACTGCGGCCTATGCGTATTATCTCTTTTGCTGAGACACTGTTTAAGGCTCGATGTTGAGAGAAAACCTCATTGATGCGTGGCTTGTAAGCCAATATGTTGGCTGTAGATCTTGTTTCCGTCGAGCTGCCGGCATTTCTAAATTTTACGATGTAACGTTTAGGCAGAGGTGAGTGTGGCTTAGCATCCGAGTCGAAGGAGTGTTTATCTTGCATCACGTCGGGAGAGGCATGAATATTGGCGGAGATCAGCATAGATAATGCCGACAGGCTTATCGCCATTTTTATTGTGCTTGTTGTCATAGTTATCTTCTATTTGTGTTAGCGCATGTGGTTTTAAGCCAAGCTTTAAAAACCCTGTGACCCGTCATACTAGTTTTCTTCTGCCGTTTTCATATCAGGTGAACTACTGAGTTGTGCCTGCCATCTCCTCAAACCTATTTGTCCCGAGTGCTAGTTAAGGTGTTCACCTGATGGGCGCGAAATCCCTTCGATCACATACTGAATCCATGGAGGAGAGCAAAGTGGCTACTCAGATGATAGATAGATTAGTTAACAGTGGATTTCTCACCTCGACATTATCCCAAGAGGGAAATGCCTGGTTATTGGCCGAGAGAAAAGCCTATGTCGTGGAGCAAGAGACGTCTGCTTCTGTTGCCATAGTGCTCAATGTGTCAATTGAGATGGAACTTGACTGGATAAACCAAGCGAGCCTAGCGCTTGCGGCCTGTGAAGAAGCCCGGGATTGTGGCTTACAGTTTAGAGATAATGCCTGGTTGTTATGGCGTTATTACGATGAAAATCAAGATGATGAATTAGTTTACCAAGGGGTTGTGCTACAGCTGGCTATCGCGAGATTTCTTGAAAAAGGGCTAGTTAAACCACTCGATCGTCATCGTGGCTCTATTATCGGGAGGACAGCATGAAGAGATTTATCTGCTTATTACTACTTTTTAATTTAAGCCTGGCCCAGGCAATGCCTTTAACGGCGGTTAAATGGCAAGGCGAACCTTTCGTGATGCTCAGTCGCGGCACCGCTCTATCCTCAGTGTTGCAAGACTTCGGCAGTAATTATGGCGTACCCGTTGTGATAAGTGATCAGGTGACAGACACCTACATAGGTGAGATTCAGAACCAAGATCCTCAACAAGTGATCAAAGACCTGAGCCGACGTTACGGCTTGGTCTGGTACTACAACAGTGAGGTGTTGTACGTCTATAAAGCGAGTGAGATCACCAATGATATTTTATCCTTAAACAGCCTGTCCGCGGCTAAAGTCAGCCAATATCTGAAGTCGGCAGGTGTATTGGATGCAGGCGTTTGCAGTATCAAGCCTGTCGCAGGGATCAAGGGGCTGCAGGTGTCAGGTGTACCGGCTTGCATCACCAGTGTCACTAAGCTGACCGCGCAACTCGATGCCAGTGCCAAACACACTTCCGAGACTGGTGAGACTGTACGGGTATATCCGCTCAAATATGCATCGGCAACTGACTCCGTTTATCAATATCGCAGTCAGTCAGTGAAAATCCCCGGATTGGTAACTGTGCTGAAGGAGATGAATCAAGGTACCCAGGTGGCCAATGCTGTTGCCGGTAATGTGAGTAGTATCAGCGGCCCGGTCTTTTCCGCCGATCCTCGTCGAAATGCCATTATTGTGCGGGGAAGTGGAAGGGATATGGCGACCTATGGCTCCCTGATTAACCAGCTAGATACTAAGCCCAGTATGATCGAAATTTCCGTTTCTATCATAGATGTGGATACCTCTGATTTTAATCAATTAGGCGTCGATTGGTCGGCCTCGGCCAAGTTAGGCGGTGGCTCTGTGAGCTTCAATAGTGGCGTCAGCAGCGATAATTTCTCCACTGTCATCGGTAATACCGGCAACTTTATGGTGAGGCTCAATGCGCTTGAGAAAAACTCAAAGGCAAAAGTGTTATCCCGCCCCTCAGTGGTCACCCTTAACAATGTACAGGCTGTGTTGGATAAAAATGTCACTTTCTACACCAAATTAGAGGGAGACAAGGTGGCAAAATTGGAGTCGGTCACCACGGGGACTCTGCTTAGGGTCACCCCCAGATTGATAGAAGAATCGGGTCAACAGATAGTGATGCTAAATCTGAATATACAAGATGGTCAGCAGAGTCAGGCTGTGAACAGGAGTGAGCCTCTGCCTCAGGTACAGAGTTCAGAAATATCGACTCAGGCAAGTCTTAAGTCTGGTGAGAGCCTGCTTATCGGTGGATTTGTGCAGGACAGAGACGAAACCACTGAGAACAAGATCCCGTTATTGGGTGATATCCCCTTGTTGGGTGGCTTGTTCAGAAGTACAGATCACCACACACAAAGTGTGATGCGTCTGTTCCTTATCAAAGCGGAACCTATTAACCAAGGAGATTGATATGTCTTCAAAATACAAGCTCTTATGGTTAAACGGCCCCCTGCAAGGGCGGGAGCTATCTCTACCTCTAGGCTGCATGAGTATTGGTCCGGATGGGGATGTTCTCGCGACCTTAGTTGAGTTAAGGCAGCTGGAGCTGTTTATCGATGATGCCGGAGTACATCTTCAAAGTGAAGTGTCGACTTGGATCGATGGTAAGCCTGCTAGCAAGCTAGATCTTCTGCCATTAGGCCGGGTCATTGAGTTTGCCGGTATCGCTATGGTGCTGGGGGAGCGGACGATGTACTTAGGATGCAAGCGGTGCCTAAGCAGGTGCTGTCTAAATCGAAAATGTCCTATTGGATGCTGGTTATTGCCTCTTTGCTTACCTTCACTTTGCTGATGAGTGTACTCCTGGTACCAAGCTCACCGCCACAAACTGTGCAGACGCCGAGTCAATGGCTGTCACAACAACTGATCCAAGATGGCCTCAAAGATATAAGAGCTAGCTGGTCAAACTCAGGGATTGTCACCCTAAGTGGCTATTGCACTGACGCGCAGCAGATAACGGCTTTTTTCAGTGACTTAAAAAATTCTGGAATTTTGTTTGTCGATCACACTCAATGCGGCGATCAACTCATCACTAATGTAAAGGGAGTGCTGGCTCAAAACGGCTTTCCTGATGCGATTGTCGAACTGGGGCATGAACTGGGTAGCGTCAATATTTCTGGTGCGATTCGATCCGGTGAGGCTTGGGATAAGGCGGTTGATGGCTTTAATCGTTTACCGGGTCTGGTGAGATGGCATGTGTCCAATCAAGTGAATAGACAATTAAAACCCTTGATCGCCCAACTCAGAGAGAAACAACTGCTTAGCGGATTAATGGTGGAGCGTGTGAAAAACTCGATTGTGATCACCGGCAAGATCAGTGAGGAGAAGCAGCAGCAGGTCATGAGTGTTGCAAGGCAACTGGAGCAGAGCCACCCGAGTGGATTTAAGCTGGTGTTTCAGAATATTCCGGTACGGGACGAACTCGCCCAGATGTTAAGTGCGCCGGTTGTCAGTTTTGGAGGTAATGCTAAATCTCCCTTCATTGAACTGGGCAATGGGATGAGGTTATCGGCTGGCAGTAAATTAGATAATGGCTTCATGATTAATTACATGAATATTCATGGCCTGGATTTAACTCGCGGTGGTGAGTTAATACATATCCCATTAATTTTTTAAGGAGACACCTATGTCTAGAATCACTCAGTTGGAAGATGATATTAAGCAAGGTAATAAAAATCATGAAGGATATCGAACTCGGATGAAAGAGATGAGAGGACGAGCGGTGTTATTAAAGACTCATGGTAATGAGTCTTGCTTGGAAGCGGTGGATGCAGCTGAGGAGGTGATCGATATATTGTTCAGTCGTTATGGTCGATAAATAACGCGTGGTCAGACCAGTTTTTATTTGTATTTTATTTTTTTCGATATTTTCAATAAACAAACCTATTAATATGAGAGTCAAGGAGAAAATTATGGATATGTTCAGCGATATTAAATCAGTAATGAATGACCTTAATCAACGTAAATCCGCTTTGGGACAACAGCTTAAGGAGTTTCAAGGACTTCAGGTTGAGATTAACCAACTTGTAGAACGATCAGATAACGATGCCGATGCTATGGCGAAGTTAATAAAGTTAAAAAACGCATTTCCGGAAGGATTTGAATTCCAACAGGCTAAGGTGATGAATAAGGTTGATGAATTAGAAACTCATTTTAAAAGTTTGGAACAACAATTTAATGTGTTAGGTGAAATAGAATCTGCAGAAGGTGGTAAGGGGGAGAGGAGTTAACTGAGCAAGTGAGTGAAGCAGAGGCATTAAATAACGTTAATAATGTTAAAGCTAAGAAGGTCAGGAATTATTTATAGTGTGAACTTTTTCATTTCTTATTTAAATGATTAACAAATCAATGAGGAAATTATCATGAGTATGTCAGTAGCTAATCAAGGTACCAGTATTATTAATTCTCAGCAGCCTGAAGATATTAAAAATCAGATTGCAGCCAGAGGTGATTCAGTGCTCTCAGGCGGGATTTCAGTGCTCTATATGTTTATGAACCTGCTCTCTGAGCTGGCCGATGCTAAATATAGCCAGATGCAGCAAAAAGCCGATGTTTCCCGTCAGGCGCAGGATATGGCCAATCAAGTCGATGAAGTGATTGCCGAAGTCTCTAAGGGGGACGACAAAGCGATGGGGAAGCTCCCCGATGATGTCGTTAAATATATGCATGACAATGGTTTTACCATCGACGGTATGACAATCGATAAATACATGGCAAAGAATGATCCTAATGGTAAGGGGCTGGATAAAGGCAAGTTGCAGGCGGTGAAATCTGCACTGGAATCGGTGTCAAATCGAGCATCAGACTTTGTGTCGCAATCTCAGTTGCAGCTGCAGAAAATTATGCAGACTTACAACGTCACCGTCAGCCTACTCAACAGTATGCAGACCATGCTCGCTGAGATGAATAAATCCATCGCCCAGAACATACGATAACTCTGAGCATCAATCTGAATTTCTGTTGGAGGTAGTCATTGTGGATATTACAAATGTCTCAACTCAAGGTACCAGTATCAGCAACTCTCAGGCTCCGGAAGATGTGAAGAACCAGATCGCATCTCGAGGGGACTCAGTGCTCTCGGGCGGCATCGCTGTGCTGTATATGTTTATGAATTTGTTGTCTGAGTTGGCCGATGCAAAATATGGTCAGATGCAACAGAAAGCCGATGTTTCTCGTCAGGCTCAGGATATGGCCAATCGCGTCGATGAAGTGATCGCTCAAGTGTCGAAGGGAGATGATAAGGCCGCTGAAAAATTACCGCCTGATGTGATCAAGTATATGAGTGACAACGGTTTTAAAGTCGATGGTATGACCATTGATAATTACCTGAGCAAGAATGATCCCTCGGCGGCTTATCTTAAAAAATTGTTAGGAAAAATTGGTGAAGTGGGTCCACAGGGGATGCAGTCTGCCAGCTGGCAAGACGTAGTCAGTTATATGGATGCTAAGGGCATCAAGGTGGATGGACAAAAGTGTAGCGATTACATTTGGGGTTTGCCTGAGGTGGGACGCCGTTCCTGGCAAAATATCAGTAAAGCTCATATGCAGAAGATTGCCGATACCTTAGGTGATGCGGGTGGCTTAGATAAAGGCAAACTGCAGGCGGTGAAATCTGCACTGGAATCTGTATCGAATCGAGCCTCAGATTTCGTTTCACAGTCACAGCTGCAGCTGCAAAAAATCATGCAAACCTACAATGTGACAGTCAGCTTGCTAAACAGTATGCAGACCATGTTAGCCGAAATGAATAAGTCGATAGCCCAGAACATACGCTAAGGAGCCTAAGATGAAACAACAAGAATTTGAAGTACTTGAGCATTTTCTTCAGCGAGGCGGTTCCTTACGTATGTTGGCCGATGTGGAGCAGACTGATCTCAATATCTTATATCAATATGCATTGCAGCTGATGGCTTGCCGGGATCAACAAGGGGCAAAACGACTCTTCTATCTCCTGATGCGTATCGACCAGTGGAACTATGACTACTGTTTCTCACTGGGGATATGTTGCCAGCAGTTAGATGAACATGAAGAGGCCATCTTTTGTTTGGGACGAGCAGGCATGATCAAGGTCGATAATCCTTTGCCAGCCTACCATGCGGGATTGAGTTACCTCGCGCTAGGGAACAAAGGTTATGCCGTAAAAAGTTTCAATGCCAGTTTACGTTGGTGTCAGGGCCACCCAGAAAGTGGCGATATTGCCGCCAGTGCGCAGCAAGGTTTAGCGTCGATCACTGAGGAGAGTTCCCATGTCAATTAATAGTGTTGTCGAGCGAGGAAGCGAAAACCTTAACGGGAGTTACGGCGCGGCGCGAGCCCGGGATGTGGCAAAAGCCAGTTTACCCGATTGGTCCAGGCCTGTGATCTTAAATCAGACCGAACACACAGACTATCACCAAGGTCCAGTGACCATGAAAGAGGCGGAGAAAGCACTGCAACGTATCTTAACGCCTTTCTTCGACGGGAAAAAAAGTGAAGTGAGTGGCAATCACGGAACGGGGGGCTCCTTAGCTTCATTAGAAAAAGCCTCTATGGATGCCATGGTTCTGATGGCGGCGAATCTGAGCATATCTACTTTTGCCGATACGGCTAATTCAGCCATGAAAGCCAGCAAGATAATGACAGATACCCAAGAGTTTCTTCGTGATAAAAAAGTGAAGGAGTATCAGGAGCAGCTGGCGAAAGCGATAGAACAATCCGATAAGGCTCAGAAAGGCGGTGTTTTTGGTGCCATCTTCGATTGGATTGTGGGCGCTGTCGAAGCCATCTATGGAGCAATCAAATTAGTCGAAGGGGCATTGCGCTGCGCCGTGGGGGATGTTGCGGGTGGTGCTTTGGAAATAGCTGGCGGCGCCGCATACCTGGCTGCTGGGGTGGCGGGCATGGTTAAGGCCGCGGCGGAAACCGCCATCCTGTGCGGTGCGGACAAGGAGAAGTGCCAAAGTGTTATCGATGTTGCGGGTAAGGTGCAATTGGGCTGCGAAATGGTCGGTATGGCCTTAGACATCTTCCAGGCGGGTCGGGCTATTTCGGCAACACGTTCCATCGCCAAAGGAACCGAAACTGTGATGAAAGAGGCGGCACCTAAACTCGTGGAGGGCATAAGTAAAGGCTCATCTGAGGCCGTGACAAGTGTTGCAAAAGAGGTCGGTAAGCAGGTCGCCGAACAGGTAACAGATCAAGTGATAGCTAATTTAGGCAAGGGGCTTAAGGAAGCGGCCGAACAAGGAGGGCGTCAACTCGCCAGCGGGGTGATGGATGCCTTTAGTAAGCAGGCCATCGAGGAGCTGGTGACACGCTCAGTCGAAGCGGTGGGCAAACAAGCGATTAAAAAGGGTATCGCGGTGACCGCCGAAGAGATCACTAAACAGGTGGTTAAAGAGGTCAGTCACGAAGTGATAAAGACGGCTATCAAGGCCTGTATGTTCACCAGTCTCGATGTTATACGTGCGACGGCTGGAGCCGGAAAGGCCATTACCGAGGGCAGTATAGCCCTAGAAAAAGCCAAGCTACAGAAGCAGATTGAGGAGCTGATTTTGAAGCAAAACTTTGTCGAATTTTGTTATGACTGGTACGACAAAGCCAAGGAACAGCAGATGAAATCTGTGAAAGATCTTATTGATAAACAAGGTGATAGTTTAGATGGTGCCAGTAAGGTGATCAGCCAGACCGGTGCTATACAGGCAAGAATCGCAGGCTCAACAGTATAAGTGAGGTTTACCATGACAGACATGACAACTATTTCAGGTCAGAGTCCCATTACAGCGCCTAACACCACAGATAAACTTGATGAACTCAATGACAATTGTGGCAGTGACGGTATGGATGCTATCTCTCAGATCAACGACCTTATGTTGAAGTTAGCGGAGATGTTTAAGAAGCTGCGCAACATATTACAGGACTACAACGTCAAGCAACAAGAGTTGGGGTGGAATGTGCAAATCGCCTCGATGGATGATAAGCGCGCCGCGATAGATAAGGCCTGCGAATCTGCGATGTGGACTGGCGCCCTCGAGATTGCCGGTGGCGTGATCGGTATGGCGGGTGTCGGACTATCGAGTAAGTTTGGTGATGCGGCAACTCATATGAGTAACGCGTTTGGCAAAGGTCTGGAGGGGACTGGAAAACTTGTCGGCGCGGGGATCAGTAAGGAAGCCGAGTTGGAGCGTACTATTTCCGAGTTTAAGGCCAGTAATGCCCAGAGCTATCTTAAGGGGGCCAATGAACTTAGTGATAAGGCTAAGCAGATTTCAGAGCAAATGCGCGCCTTGATCAAAGATCTGGTGGATCTTCACGGCCGCATCAGTTCGGCCGTGCATAACTAGGTCTGCTGAGGTCAGTCCCATCATATCTGGCCTCAACTTTCGCGGCTCAGTGTGGATATTGACTCTAAGTAGTGAGTTAGTGGTTATTGATTAGTGAAACAATTAAGGAGTTCATTATGGATCCGGTCACACAATATTTAGCTCATCAGGGTATAGAGGTGAGCCCAGCTTACTTTGAAACCAGTCAATTTGAGTGGGGAAAACGTTGGGACAGTCAGCACTGGTCACTGGTTTATCGTGTCGATGATAGCACCCTCACCATTTGTGATTTTTCCAGTAAAGGCAACAATACCGGCATCAGTAGCGCCGTATCTGAGCTGATTGAGCAACTCAAGGTCATACGTCGTAAGGTTCCGCAAATTAAACAGATTCGAGGCATGGTTATTTATGATGCTGGCTTACCTGTCCAGCGACTGACACGTAAGGCCCTGCATGATGTGTTGGTGCAGCAAGGCGCAAAAGAGGTCAATCAAGACGGTAACACCTGGTTGGTGTATTAGCCGAATAATCTTGGTGTTGTAAAGACAGAGAGGTAAGCATTAATGAACTTACTTCATTTCAAGTCGGGTCAAGCTTATCTCCTTGATGGTCAAAATGGAAAAGTTTATGACCTGCAAAATCATGCAGATGTGATTCAACTCGACAGTCAATATAGTGCATATGGCCGGGATGTTGCGCCAGTGACAATACATACAACAGGTGCCTTGCCCCATTACCAATAAATTTCATGTTGATACACATTTCCTGATGATTTCCTGAGTGGTGAGCCATCAGGGAATCGATCCTTAAGGAGAACATATGAATGCTCAAGTGATTAAATCAAATATAGATTTTGACAAGTTAGAGGCGAATCTACAATTGGCATTGGTGGACCAAATAACCTTAGCCGAAATGGCAGGACTCACCAGCCAAGATTTAGAAGCGGTATATGACTCGGGCCAGAATAAATATCAAGCCGGTTTTCCAGCTCAAGCCATAGTGGATTTTACCTATTTAGTGATGCATCAGCCCTGGGATCGACGCTTCCACATGGCATTGGCATCGACATTACACTGGTTAGGCGAGTTTCAACATGCACTGACTTTCTATGGCTATGCCTTAGTCATGGATGCCTGTGATCCCGGTGCGTCTTTTCGGATCGCCCAATGCTTATTGAGTTTAGATGAGGAGTCGGCGGCAATAGAAGCACTACAAACCGCGATCACACAAAGTTTTAGCCATCCTGAACACCATGAGATAGGTGTACTGGCGCAGGAATTACTGACCAAGCTTAACCACTGATCTGGTCTCGGTGCCAGCATCACTCAATTTATTGTAATCAATGAGGTTTGTTATGAATGAGCTAGCTCAAGTATCCCTGTCTTCTTCTAGTTTAAGGGGGTTAGATCTCGTCAGCTCCTCTAAGGCTTTACCTAAGGGTGAACTTTCCAGATTTAATCCTCGCCAAGTGCCGTTACCTTCGGCTAATTCAGGGCTGACAGGAGACATTAGCACCAAGGCGCAACAGACTCGGGACGAGGCAACACTCGCCGACGCCGAGGCTAAAAAGCTAGGTGTGGATATCGCCAAATCTGGCTTTTTTGCAAAATTGGGCTCATTAGCCTTAACTGGGGTCGCTTTAGGGGTGTCGATTGCGGCGACTGCACTGACAGGCGGTGCAGGATTACCTCTGCTTATCGCCTCCGGTGTGGCATTTACCTTGGCGGTGGCGGACGCTGGCTGTGCATTTGCTGATTGGCGAAGTAAGGCGGGGGCGGAGAAGGGCTAGCCATGGGGGCGATGCTGTTGCTAATGGTGTCAATGCTCTCTTGGGTAAGATGGGGGTCGCCGATGACAAGGCGCAGTGGTGGGGCAAGGCCGTCTCTATCACCTCCCGTGTCGCGTTAACCGTAGGCACCCTGTGGAGTGCGATTATCACGCCTGCATCACTACCTGGAAGTATCGCCGGCACGGTTAGCATGGTGAACATGGCCCGTAAAAGTGCTGGGCCAGTGGTTACCGGTATCGCCGATTTAGCCAAAGAGGCACCGACGAACAAGGCCGCTAAGTTGAAATCTGAGTCACAGGAGAAAATCTTGTCGGCTAAGGGACTCGAGGCTAATGAACATCAATTTCAGGTCCAGCAAGGCAGGCAGGAGATAAGTGAACTGGGGTCACGCTTGAAAGAGAGTGAGGCCAATATCAAAGCCGCGCTGTTCGATGCCGAAATGCGGACCAAACAGAGTGAACAGCGACAAAGAAATAATAATGATCTCAGGAGTCAATTGGATAACAAAGACAACAAGATCACCGATATGGAAGCGCAACTTATGCAATTAACTGAACACTTCAGTCGTTCAAAGTCTGAGTTAAGCGATGTTATGCAGCAACTTAAAGCATTACAGCAGATATTACTTTATTAAAATAATTGTGATCTTAAATTTTAAATATAAGGAATAATATGATGAGACGTTTTAATTTATTAGTTCAAGAACTTAATAATGCTTATGGTATTGAAAATATGATCCATGATGAAGAAAATACCTGTTGGTTGACTTTTAATAGAAATATAACAGTTAGATTACAATATGTTGATGAAGGTGAACAAGTAACCCTATTAGGGATAGTTGGGGAGTTGCCTGAAGAGTGTAATGAAAAAATAGCTCTTAATTTGTTACATGAAAATTTTAATTGGATGGGAACAGGTGGCGGTACCTTATCTGTTTCGCCAGATAACAGAAAAATATATTTTGGCTATATCGAAAATATTCAAACAATGGATTTTGTTCGTTTGCAAAGTTTACTTATAAATTTTGTCGGTAATTGTGAAAAATGGCAAAAGCATATCATGGAGATGATGAATGACGGTTATGTAGAGGTTGCAAATAAACAGTCAACTGAACAATTTATCACTTTGAGGGGCTAACATCATGTTTGGTATAGGTAATATAGGAAGTAGCAGTACAATAGGCCTAGCAGCTACACAGACAGCTGACAAGCACTCCCCAGCAATAAACACGGTGAGAAATGATCTTTTGCAATCGTCTTCATTGTTAACTGGAGTGGCAATGCTTGCTGGTGGTGTGATTGGTTTAGGTTTGTGTAGTGCCTTTAATGTCGAATCATCGAAGCTTACTGCTGTTGTGGCTGGCGGTGGGGCCATAATAGGAGCTGCATTAGGCAGTTTATACACAGGCGGTAGCGAAAATGAAAATACACATGTAGATCCGGCCACTCGTTCTAGAACTGATTCAAATACTAAAAATCTTGCACTGGAGCAAACATCGGCAGCAAGGGCGCTTTTAAGAGAGCCTGATTCAATAACTGAAAACCAGCTAAGTAAAACCGCCGAAGGTTTATACAATTTGGCAAATTCGTTGAATGTGGACGATAAGAGCGCTCTTTTCAACAGGCTTATTGGTGAAGAGGGGAGCTTGAAAGGCAAATCTTCAGATCAAGCTATGGAGGTGTTAAACAGAGTCAGGAGTAAATCACCAAATGTCACAGTAATGGATAGGACCGCAGTCATTGCACTTGCAGGTGACTTAGGCGCACTGTTTGCTGATACAGGTGCTACAACAGGGGTAGAAGGAAGAACAAGTGAACAGGAAAAAACGATACGTAATGAAACATTAAAGCAGTTTCCAAACATGAAGACTGATATAGAGACAAGCAAGGCATTTGCTGACTCTAAGAATGTGGGACCTAATAAGAAACAAGAAAGATCACGTACAGATGCAAAACATGAAAGAACTGGTATACATGGTTATGGTAAAACTTCCGATAACAAAACGAAAATAAAAAATGCAAGTGAACCAGGGGAAAAGAATTATATCGCGCCTATGTCCCCTCAGAAAGCACTGATCTCAAACTCAAGGGTTAAAAATACCACAGAGCCGTTCATGGGACATATGTCTGGATCACCTCATGAAATTGTTACAACCATGAAGGTATTGAGCAAAGACGATAGTGCAGTGACGAGTAGAGCACAGGCGTCAAGGGTTGCATTATCCAATGCATTTTTGATCGGAAATGGCCTACATTCTGCGTTAGAAACACTCGAAGCAAGTATGAAATTGACAACGCCATTTTCTTACACAAAAGAGGGGCAGGAACAATATGATAAAGATAAATCTCAAGAAGGTCTTCAGCAAGGTAGTTTTTTTACCGACACCAGGAAAGGTATTAAACCTAATGATCCTCAGTCAGGTGATATGGGGGCGATAGCCTATGAAGATGCTGCGACAAAAATAGTGGTAGACGGCATGAAAGGCTTTACTAAAATCTAGCCAGTTTATTCATAGAAAATAGACTTTGGAATCCACAAGGTTGATGGGGAGCTTATTAATTAGGTTATCTCCCTTCAACATTCCATCGAGTTTAAATTTGTCATCGATAATGATATAAGCCTGAATATAAGGTAAGTGACAACCAGTGTTTACTCTTCTTAAATAAAGCGAAAGAGCTTAGGAACTGATCGACCAAATAATATCTGAATAAGACTCAGACATTGTCCATTAAGATTTATCCTCCCCTATTATCTAGTTGGAAAATAGACCCGTCGACAGAGCTAATAATACATAGAGACCTGAGTGTTTAATCCAGCTTTCATTATTGAGTTGTTAGTCTTCTAGGCGATCTCAGGTTAACACCTGATGCCAATGGACTTAGGCATGTTTCACAATGAATCATAGTTTGCAGTAAAAGGGTTATCCACATGAGTGAGATACAGATTGTTTTGTTTAGACAAGCAGGCAACATTAATTATCAAGGCAATACCTTAGCCATCGCAAGCGACCAACTTGTGGTGACCACAGGCGAAGCCAGAGTGTCTAAGGCTGATCGTGGCACTAGGCTCAATCTGTTTTGTTATCCCGGCGAATTACATGCTTTATATCACGAGGTGGTGGACTTGATCTGTCCCTGTGATGATACCAAGCCATTTAACATCATTCCCATCAAGGTTATGCCGGTATTTGCTGAGTTAAGTAATGTGATCGAGCAGCTTAACGGTAATCGCAGTCTCTTGATGAAGTTTATTTTTATCTATTGCCTGGGCATGGAAAACCAGTATTTTTCCGGGCTATTACGTTACTTCTTGGCTCATAACAACAAGATGCTCAGTTATCTGGAGAAGAATTTTATGCAGCCCTGGTCGGTGACCCGCTTCGCCGAAGACTTAGAGATTGAGGTGCGCAAACTTAATTTCTTTTTTTACAAGAATTACGGTGTTTCAGCTAAACAGTGGTTGTTGGAGCGGCGCTTGAGTTATGCCCGTCAGCAGCTTTTAGAGACTGGGAAAAAAGTCATCGATATCGCCGTGGACAGTGGTTTCAGTAGTCATTCTCATTTTACCGAGTCATTCAAGAAGCGTTATCTGTGTAGCCCCAAGATAATGCGTTCTACATTGGCTTAAGGAGGTTGTTATGGACTTAAGCGCTATCGTCAATCAGCTATCTCAGCTATCAACACGTTCGGCTCAAGAGGTACAGGCCAAGATGTCTGCAGGAGATCTTAGCGATCCGGACAAGATGATAAAGGCACAATTTGCTATGCAGCAGTATTCCAATTTTGTGTCCTATGAGAGTGCGATGATCAAGGCTGTCAAGGACATGATCCAGGGCATAATTTCCAAAATTTAGCCCAATTTATACCCGGGAGAGCATCATGAAAAGTGAAGATAAGCAGTTACTCGTAGAGGCCGCTATTGCCGCATCTAACCATGGTCTGAATAAACAAGCCTATGCCTTGTTGGCCATCTTTCCACAATTAATTCAAGACGAAGAGGACAGGCGGATCTGTACCAGCGTGATCTATTTTGCCCTCAAGGAGCAAGCTAAGGCACTGCGTGAGCTTAAATCATGTCACAGCGAAGCGGCGCAAGGCTTGCGATTCTTATTCTCGGGTGCGGGACCTATCGATGGACGCAGTGAACTGATCTGCCAAATGTTAACCGGAGGCCAAGATGGACATTCAAAGTGTTAGTCAGCTCGCTAAGGCAGCTGCAGAGCAAGCCAGTAAGCCTGATGCGGTAGAAACCGATGCAGGCTTAGTCGATAAATTTTCTCAGTTGATGCAGCTTGGTACGCCGGCCATCAGCCAGGCGGCTAATCTAGTGACTCAAGTGGGCACGAGTGACCCTTTGATGAAGGCGGCGAATATGATGCACCAGACAGGGACATCTCAGCCCTTAACTGGCGCTACAGACATGGGCGCAGCTCAGGGCATTAACCCCTCACCGGAGGCCATGCTTGCCAGTCAGATGTTGATGGGCAAAGCCATTGTTGAGGTAGATCTGGCGGCGAAAACCGCTGGTGCCTTGTCCCAATCCATTAATAAATTGGTGAATATGCAATGAAATATCTTAAGTGGTCTCTGTTATTGCTAGTGCTTATGCTCAGTGGGTGTCGGGTTGATCTGTTTCGGGATATTCCCCAGGATGAGGCTAATCAGATGGTGGCGCTCTTGATGCTAAATCATATAGATGCCGGTGCAGAAGCCGATCAAAAAACCGGTAATATCACCTTGAGGATAGAGAAAGATCAGTTTATCAACGCGGTGGAGTTGCTTCGGCAGAACGGTTTTCCTAAGCCACACTATTCCAATATTGAGGATCTGTTTCCTTCGGGCCAGTTAGTAACTTCACCGGCTCAAGAGGAGGCCAAAATGGGTTACCTCAAGGAGCAGCAACTCGAGCGAACGCTGTCGAGTATGGATGGGGTGATCAGTGCCCGAGTGTCTATAGCCGAACCTACGCCGGATACTAACAGGCAAGCACCTCAGGAAAAGTCGGCGTCGGTTTACATTAAATATTCGCCTCAGGCTAACTTATCTAATTCGGAAAATCAGATTAAGAGTCTGATCCAAAATTCGGTTCCGGGTTTAAGTTTCGAGCATATTAGTGTCTATCTTCAGGCATCGAGTTATCGTTATCAGCCTATTGTTCAGCCAACGAAACACGCAGGTTTAAGCCAGTTTTCGACCCAGCTAGAGCAGTATAAGTTACCCATAGTGATCAGTTTGTCAGGGATTTTTCTTATGAGCCTGGGCGGCATGTGGTGGATGAGGCGGAAATAACAGAGGCTGGCACAATGAGGAGTAAGCACTATGAGTCATCAGGTATCGACAATGAATGTGCCGCCGGAAACATCGATCACAGATAGGGTGAACGGCGGAATGATGAGCCAAGAGCTTAAGGCATTTAATCGACTCGTTTGGCAGCCGGTATCGAGCATGCACCCGAGTTGGTGGCAGACATTGTCTTTGAAGGGCTGGCAGGAAAAATATCAAGCCACTACAGAGCTGGCTAGGCGCATAGAGACCTTAGTCGTAAGGCGTTATGGATTGGCTGATAGGGTGTTGCCCACTCATTTGGATGTTCAGCAGCAAGCTGTGCTTGGAATGAGATTTAAAATCGAGGCCATAGTGACTGTTTTAGGTCTGTTTTATCTTAATGCTCCCGAGTATTTGTCGTTACGGATTTATCGTGATGTGCTCGCTTATGTGTTAACACCCGCTCAAATTCAACAGGCTTGGACCATCTGGCCTCAAAGGCCGACTCGGGAAATGAGGCTGCAGTCGTCTGCTATCTCCCCGGATAAGTTACTGGAACGAGCTCAAGCAGTCGGGGTGACTCTTATTGCGAAGCAATGGCAAGAGGATCCCCTCTGGTTGGCTTTGGCATTGATGTTGCCTTCTGCTCGTGTAGAGCTTTCAGACTTACAGGTCTATCAGCCAACTGGAGAGGTCGACATACCCAGATGGTTATCCAGATTGGAGCGATTATTATGAATCCATTTTTAATAAAAGTACAAACCTGCGGGCTTTCGAGGAAGGGTTCCAACTGGGTCAGTGACGCTGAGCTTGTTCGTGCCGCCTCGGTCACGACTCTGGAACAAGATGCACGACGCAGAATAGCTCAAATAATAAAAAAGGCCAGAAAACAAAGAGATGATGCACAAGAACGTGCAAAAGAGATACTAGAACAAGCCAGTGAACAGGCTGAGATGTTACGAGCTCAGTGGCAAAAAGAGGCCAAAGAGCAGGCCATAGCTGAAGCCATTGATTGGCATTTTGATGAGGCACAATTGACTCAAGCCGTGATGGATAAACTAAAAGCGAGTATAGCGGGACAGATTAAATCAGTGCTTAAAGCCTGGACTTTAGAGCAAGAGCCATCTCCCTTCTTGATCAAACGACTCTCAGATCAGGTCAGTGAACGGGTGGGACTGGAAGCGGTTTCCCTGCTGGTGGCAGCTGATGACTATGAGGCCATGGCGCAGGCCTTTGAGGGACGCATGAATGTGGAGGTATCTCCTGACTTATTGTCAGGGCAAGCCGAATTAAGCTCCACTTCCCTTACTGCCAGAGTCGATCTGGCTGAACACCTTGATCTCCTACTGGAAACATTTGTAGCCGAGTCCCGAATAAAGAGTGTCGGGACGTGAGTAAATACAGAGGATTGAGTCGATAAAAACAGGTTCTGATGAATGTTAGGAGTGAGATATGGTTAGAGTCGATGGTGCCAGCTCTGTGGATTTTCATCAACCACAGGAGTCCCATGGGATCCGTGCTCAGGTGAGCCCGGCGACGAATGTTATGGCGATGGCGGCGGCAGAGTTAGCCGAAGTTCGCGCCGAAGCGCTAGAGGAGACAATGGAAGGCTTGAGTCTGGGTCTGAGCAGCCACCTGAAAAAAATTAATCAGGGAAAAGAGCCGGAAGATCTAAGATTTGCCGCATTAGCTAACTTGATGCAGCAACTCGGTGATGAGCAATCCACCACAGTGAACAAATTAGTGGAGCAATTTGCCAGTCTGGGAGATGGTGAACGGATTTTATCGCAGCTGAAGCAATCCGGAATGGATAGCGGCAGTGTGATGTTACTCATGATGGCCTTAGTCATGTCGGGGAAACTCGGCGAGGCGGCACTCAAAAAACTTAAGCAAGCCCTGAAAGAGCTGCTGGCTCAAGAGGGGGCCGAAATTGCGTTATTTGCAGCCATGGAGGGCCTACCCCTAGATCATGCTGGTCTGCATGCCCTGACACAGATGTATCAGCAAGCCGCAAGAGGCAATGCAGGCCTGGCTAAGTGGTTTGATATGTTGAGACATCTGCCCGATCGTCGTCGAAAGATCCGTGTGTTATTGCGCGCCTTGTCGGAGCCTCTCAATGACCAGACAGCGGCTAGAAACATGGTCAAACTGGTTGCTGTGGTCGATGACCTGCGCCGTTTACTCATTTTTCTTACCTTAGAGGAACATTGCAATCTGTTGGGGCGAGCGACCCAGCTCGATGGTGATGAGGTGCTGAACATCAGCTTACAGCTTATCGAGCAAGCCTGGGTTTATCCTCAATGGCTCGAAGAGCGGATCCACCACTTACCTCTATTACCCGCCAGACGATTAGGATTTTTACGTAGATGGCGCGAATTATTGACCATAGTGCCGTTGGATTGCTTTAGGGATCCGGAACAGAAAGAGCATGTCGAAGAAGCCATGATGGGCCTGTTGGATAAGTGGTGCGATCAGGAATAGAGCAAAAAAAGCTCAGTTAAGGTGTATACCTGATATTCATTGAAGCCTAGAGGGAGCAAAATTCATACAAGTTTACCATGAACAGAGTGGGAGATAATGATGAATCAAGATGAACTGTTATTGAACCAAGTCGGTCAGTCCTTAGGCCTGCCTCTAACCTTTGACACCAACGAGCAATGCTTGTTGATGTTAGATAACAAATTAATGATTTCAATTCATTACCAGGATGAACTGTGGACCTTTTACTGCATGTTAGCCCAAGTTTCCAACCACGAGACGGCGCAATATTGGCGTTTGTGTCTGCAGCTCAACTTGGTTTTAGCGGAGCAGGGAATGGGGCGCATCAGCTATGACACAGATTCAGGATCCTTGTTGTATCTCATGAGTTTGCCCATGCCAGCAACGTCAGATTCGGTGACTGAGTTTATAGAACGCCTAGTTGATAGCTATGAAAGTGTGCAGGCAAGACTCAGTGAGTGAGCTCTTCGGTTAACATTGTGTAGGGGGAATAGAGTATGGCAATTGAAATGAATGCGTTTAACGAGGCGGCCAAATTAAATGGCCGTCTGGCACTTGCCGATAACTTAGGTGGTGCGCCGACGATTATATCCGCCAGAGAGGGGCTTAAGGAGAAGCTGCTTAGCATGCTTAATCATGTTCCTTTACTAAAAGATACCCGGGCGGTGAAAGAATATGTAAGTGGGCTATCTATCGACAACCGGCAATTGTTGGGTGTTTTTCTCCATGCGTTGGCGAGCCGTTATGGCAATGAAGTGGCGATGAATGTATCGGACAACTTAGACTTATCCGGTCATAGTCCACTGAATGCCAGGACCATTGAACGGGCCACCACAGAGGCGGATGGGCTACACTCTCTGATCAATGCTCGCCAAGCTAATCTGAGTGAGGAGTCGGGTGAATTAAGGGCGCTCGATGGCACAGATGCGTTGGTTCGTCGGCAAGTTAACTCTGGCGCTCGCACACTCTCTCATCTGGGAGAAGTGAGTCGGCCTTCAGTCATTGAACTGGATACAAACTCAGACATTCCCAAGCCTAATGTTTCGGCCTATAAACATGAATTTAGTGAGCCAGTATTAGCTGTATCCAAAGTGAATCAGTCCTTTAAATTTTTACAAACCAAAGAACTTGTAGAGCCACTTAAGCTGCCCAAGGGGCAAACTTGGTTAGCTTCTTGGGTGTACTCGGAAGCTGAGCCGATAAAGACGCTACAGCAAGAGGTGAAGGATTTTAATCGCCTTGTGAGCCGGATTAACCTGTCTGCGAGAGTCGATGAACTCAGCTTAGCTAAAGATATTCTCGCTGATCCAGTAGAGCTGTCTGTGCGTCAAAAAAGACTCGAAACTGACTTGAGTACATTGAATCAAACCTTAGTAGTTTTAAAGCAGTCGGGGTTAAATATGCCCCAGGAGTATCGGGAGCTAGTGGCCCCATTATTGGACTCAATTGACAAACAGAAGCAGGTTTGTGACGGACTGTTGGCAGCGACTAAAGCATTTTCAACAGCCTTATCGGACACGGCGGCGCTGCGTCAAGATATCGCTAAGTTTAATGCTCAGTTACCCATGAAGTTACAGGCTAAATTATCCTCATCTCAACAGCTTAGTTGTTATCAGATGTTCGCTCCTTTCATGGCTGATTCAGCCAAAGTTGGGGGAGAAAGCGACTCCCAGGTACTGGAGCTCTCTGCTGCCATGGGCAATCACCTGACTCTGTTTCTGTCCCAAGGGGGGCAAAGCAAAGTGAAAGCTTGCCCGATGTAAAAACGTTAGTGCAATGCGTATTACTGATCCAGACACAATCGGCAACCTTATCCGCTTCTCTGACGACTTCTGAACAAGCTCATCAAGAGCTAAGCGATCTAGAGTCGGCGCAACAATTTGTTAGTAAGGTGTTAGTCGAAGCGAAGAGCCTAGATGACGCTAAGATGGGGAGTCTGGCACAAGAGCTTCAACTGGAACAAAAATCCCGAGATATGAATCAAAGTGCCGTTCAGTTCACCCGCTTGCTGCGTGAAGTTCAACTGATGGATCCTCAAATCGCCGAGGCCGAGGACAACACCTATGCTTCCCTGTTGTATTTGGGGGGCCTGGAGGTGTTAGCTAAAGGTAATGCTCTGGTTTTTGATGAGCCAGTGCTGATAGACGATCTGAATCTGGCCGAAGGCATAACAGCCGAAATTATCCAGAGTGCCAATCTCCCCCATGCATCTCAGCTTGCTATAGATGTGTTACAGGCCCAGCACAAGCTAGCGTGGCATAGAGGCATGAGCTCGGTGAGTCACAGCCCGAATAATCAACAAAATATCGATTTAGACCAAGATATTGCTCGTCTAAGATTGGCGTCAGAAATAACCCAAAACAAGGCTGCCTATCTGAGTTTTTTCGCTGAACGTCAACCTATGTGTGAGGCTTATCAAACAGCCTTAGTGAGTTTGATCTCATCACTACCAGAGGGTCAGGTGAGTGAGCAGTTAGTAGTGCAGTTAGCCACTGTTAAGCTGGAGCGGGATGCAAATGGCGCTCTATTCACAGCGATAGAGGCACAGCAAAAGGTGGAAGATACCTTAGTCATTGCTGGCAATCAAAACAAACGGCTATTAGCCATGAGCCAAGATCTCACGGTTTATGTTCAAGAGATGAAAGCTGAGAGGGCCAGGATAAATTTACAGGAGTATTTAGCTTTCCTACCAGATCTGCAATCGAATAATGCACAGGTTCGTGAGTTAACCGAGCAGAAACAGATACTGACTGAACGAGTTTCCACTCGTGAGAGCTATCTTAAGGATCTATACGGATCTGATTGGAAGACAGAATTAACCGATCCACAATTGAGCTCCCCTGAATTACGAGCCTATCTCAATGAGTCTGCTCAGTTAACTCAGGTGCAGAGCAAATTGTCCACATGTGATGAGAAGTATGAGGCCTGCTTACTCCAGCTTAAGCAGAGTGCTTTGCAAGCACAAAAGCAGGGCGGCTATCCGGATCAGGGGGTCTCGACCAGTGCCGAGGCTTGGCAGAGCTGGATTGTGCAAAAATTTGTAGGCTCTTGGTCGGGCCAATATCGCCCCAGCATGGAAGCGCTGATCCTTGAACGCCAATTGGCGAAGAATAACATGAGTAATATGGGGGAAGCCTATCTTGCATTAGCCAAAACGGTAAAAGGGTCTAGTCACTCGCCTAATCCTATGTCGGCCGTGGCATCTTTGGCTTCGCCTAAGGGAATGGCATCGGCCTTTGGCGATTTGCATAACTGGTCTATGTCACATCCCATTGAAGCCAGGGAATTGGCGGGAAACCTGACCCATGCTTATCACATTATCACGGCTAATCCCGGCACTTTCGGCCAGGAGCTAGTCAATACAGTGAAAACGGTATGGCAAACGGGAACAGTTAAAAGTCAGGTCCATGATATTTTAAATGGAACGCGTGAGGAGCTGCCTGATAAGGCTAATTTCTCCATGACTCCTGAGATGATAGCCCTATTACATATGGCTCAAATGGCACCTTATGTTGCTGGAGGAGCCAAAGGTGCGGCAAATGCCGGTATAGGCGGACCCGTATTAACCCGTGTATTTAGCATGATGCTCCCGGGTGCGGGCATCGCGGCGCCGGTTGTCGGCTTGGTGGGAGGCTTACTACAGACCTGGTCTGAGGGGCAATTAGCCAAGCAGATGAGTGGTTATCGCAGCACCGAAGTTATGGTTAACGCGCTGATAAAAGGGATGCAGGCCGATGGTGGGCTTGCTGCGCGGGGTAAAGCTGTGGCCGGTTATATGGTTCAGCGTCAGGCTTTGCTGGAGGTTGGCACATTAGCCCGTGATAGTTTTGAAGTGGGTAAACTGGGGGCCATGAAACGCTTCATCTCCGATGGACTCAATTGGTGGAAACATGCGACCCCGGGGGCGAAAGTCTTCGCTGTGGTCACTACCCTTGTGGCAACTGTGGGCCTATCTGCGGCGGCCGTAGCGGCGACGCTGTTGACCCTAGGTACTGGTGGGCTGGGCATAGTGGCCGCTGTGGGCCTGGGGACTTGCGGTGCTGCCCTAGGAGGGCTCTTAGCCAGAGGTTTTCGCTCAAGCCTATTGGACAGCAATTTCCTCGGGATGGGAGATACGGCGCGCCAAGTGGAGAGAGATATGACGAGTCAGAGGATAGAGCTGGCCTTGGCACGTCTGGGGAGAAATGCTCTAACGGACGATGCCGGCAGCAGCAAGACACTAGGCGACTTGCTGTCTCTAGAGTCATCAGAGCAACAAGCCCGTTTGCGTGAGCGCATAACCGACCAGCTTGTCGCGCTTGAACCTGCGGAGCAAGCCGAAATGTTCTCTCATCTGATGACAAATCATGCCCGGATAAAAGGGGCTGATTTGGACAATATACACACTCACCAGCGTGAAAATGTGATTGAAGCAGCGCAAACACACTTGCAAGGCTTGGGCGTATCTAAGGAGGAGTTGTTGTTGTGTATGGCTGAGGTCGATAATGCCTTAGGGTCTTAATATGGTGCAATTGAAGAAGGGGATTCAGGTGTTTACCTGATCCCATTTTTGGCTTTACTGGGCGATGATGATCCTGAGAGTTAATCGAGGGAGTCTGGTATGGATCTACAAGTTACGCGTAATCTTGAGCAATTTTTCAGGCTGCTGAATCGTTGGCCGGTTCATCTCGAAGATCGTATCGAATGTCATTGGACTCCCTATGGCATCTTGCTGGAATCCGTGGATGATCGCTTATTAATGACCTCTTGGCTGTTGGAAGCTAAGGTGACACAGCTGCAACCTTGGCTCTCACGTTGGCATCCTGAGGCCTTTATGGGATTACCCCAAAGGGTGTTTATGGTTAAAAGTCGTTTGATGATCAGCTGTCTGTGTCCATCGTTTAGTCAGGCACATGATTGGTATCACCTTTGTCAGATGCAGCAAAAATTCCTGAGTAAAGTCATCACAGGAGGTCAATTATGAACCTCATCGGTCGCTGGTTAAGTAAAGCCGCAGGCAGACACGATATCATTCTCAGTGCCATGTTGATGGTGGCTGTATTTATGATGATCTTGCCACTTCCCACCGCCTTAATCGATGTACTCATCGCCTTTAATTTATGCTTATCGATCGTGTTATTGATGATCGCCATCTATATCCGTGATCCCTTAGAGTTCTCTGTTTTCCCTTCATTATTGTTAATCACGACCTTGTATCGTTTGGCACTGACCATCAGCACCAGTAGGTTGATCTTATTGCAACATGACGCAGGAGATATCGTTTACACCTTCGGTAATTTTGTGGTTGGGGGGAACCTAGCGGTAGGGATAATCATATTTGCCATCATCACCATAGTGCAATTTATCGTGATCACCAAAGGCTCAGAACGGGTCGCCGAAGTGAGTGCCCGTTTCTCTCTCGATGCCATGCCGGGTAAACAGATGAGCATAGATGGCGACATGCGCGCCGGGATTATCGACGCTAAAGAAGCTAAACGTCAACGTGCACAGGTGCAAAAAGAGAGTCAGCTCTATGGTGCCATGGACGGGGCGATGAAGTTTGTTAAGGGAGATGCCATTGCCAGCATCATAGTCATCCTCACTAATATCTTAGGGGGATAGCCGTGGGGGTGATGCAGCATAATATGTCGGCCTCGGAAGCCGTGAATACCTATGCGGTGTTATCGGTAGGTGATGGCCTGATTGCGCAAATACCTTCGCTGCTTATCTCTATTACTGCAGGGCTTATTGTCACTCGAGTGCCGGGTGAACAACGTCAAAATTTGGCTAACGAATTGGTCGCGCAGGTGGGACGCCAGCCTTCATCTTTGCAGATGGCCGGGGTGGTGATGTTTATCTTTGCGTTTATTCCCGGTTTTCCAATGCTGGTGTTTGGCCTGTTAGGCGCGGTCACCTTAGCTGCCTCCTGGTGGTTAGTTCGCAAGCAAAAGCAAGAAGGTGAGCAGGCTGAACATGCGCATTTCTCTGATAGTGCCAGTGTCAATGAGGGGGGGATGACAATATGGCGCCGGGAGCCGTGCCCTTAATGCTCTATCTGGGGGCGGATGTACCCAGTCAAGGAGTGAAAGATGCATTGCAACGTCTGCGTTGGCAGCTGTTCGAACAGCTGGGGGTGCCTCTTCCTGAGATACAGCTGCAAATCGCGAAGAAGGGTCACTCAGCGCAGTGTGACGTACTCCTGTATCAGGAGCCGGTATTGCAGCTACAGCTCGACTTGGAAGAATCTCTCTTGGTCGAGCCCATAGTGACCTTGCCCAGTAGATCCGAGACTCTCCCTTTTAGTGGTGAAGAACTTCATTGGATTAAAGGCAATGTACTCGAGCAGGCCCGCGATCAAGGCTTATCTGTCTATGGCGCCGAACAGATCCCAGCTTACATAGTCGGTAAGGTGATCGGCAGATATGCAGGTGAGTTTATTGGGGTACAGGAGACCCGTTATCTGATGGATGCCATGGAAGGCAGATATGGCGAGTTGGTTAAAGAGCTACAACGCATGCTGTCGGTGGGCAAGGTGGCTGAGATCCTTCAGCGTCTGGTGGAGGAGGGGATCTCCATTCGCGATCTGCGTACCATCTTCGAAACCTTAGTGGAATGGGTGTCGAAAGAGAAAGACATCATCATGCTGACAGAATATGTGCGTATCGCATTGCGTCGCCATATTCGTCGTAAGTTTGCCACACCGCAGGGCTGGATCTCGGTGTTGATGGTGGGAGAAGGGATCGAAAATTTGATCCGTGAGTCGATACGCCAATCCACAGCGGGATCATATTCGGCATTGGATATGGAGCAAAGTAATTTGATTCTAACTACCTTAAAGGCCCAGCTGCCTCCTCAGCAAGCTTGCGTGTTACTCACTTCGCTTGATGTACGCCGCTACCTGCGAAAAATTATAGAGCGTGAATTGTTTACCACTCCCGTGTTGTCATTTCAGGAGCTGGGTGATGACGCCGAGATTAAGGTGCTAGCCCATGTCGATCTGGTGGGTGAAGCGTTAGACGAGGCTATGGCTAGTTAGCATAAAGACAAGATATGAGTTCATTTTTGGACATTAAGCACATATAGCCTCGGTGGGTGAAGTATTACACGAGGCCATGGCCAGCTAGGAGGAATACACGATGAATCTACCCGATATCCAAGCCATGAGTTCGTTTTTAGAAACCAGCTTGTTCTCGCACGTGGAGTCGAGGCCCGTTGCCCCGGTGCGTTATTTCGGCAAGGTACAGGAGGTGGGGGCCACGGTTGTACGTGCCACTCTGCCCGGTGCTCACCAGGGAGAGTTGTGTCTTATCGGCGATGAGCTCAAAGCCGAAGTGGTGGCGGTAAAAGGCGATGAGGTGGTGCTTTCACCTTTCGATGTCACTAGCTGGTTGCAAACGGGAGCGTTAGTCGAGCCACTCGGTCACGGTCATCAAGTGTTTCTGGGCCAGGGCTTGCTGGGACGAGTGGTGGATGGCTTCGGCGCTGTGATGGATGGGTATCCATTGAGTTTAACTGAGATTCGGCCTAACTATGCCAGCGCCCCGGATCCTCTGAGCCGCAATTTGATCCATGACGTCATGCCCCTGGGGATCCGGGCTATCGATAGTATTCTCACTTGTGGTGTCGGTCAGAGGATCGGCATTTTTGCCGCAGCGGGTGGTGGTAAGAGCACCTTGCTCGGCATGATAGCGTCCCACTGCCAAGCCGATGTGATTGTGTTAGCGCTTGTGGGAGAGCGAGGACGTGAAGTGCGGGAGTTTATTGAATATAACTTATCCCCGGAAGCGAGGGCGCGAACTGTGATGGTGGTTGCCACCTCCGACAGGCCACCACTGGAGCGGATGAAGGCGACATTAACGGCGACAACCATAGCCGAATACTTTCGTGATCAAGGTAAGAATGTGCTCTTAATGGTGGATTCATTGACACGTTTTGCCCGCAGTGCTCGAGAGATCAGTTTAGCGGCTGGGGAAGCCGCGGTGTCGAATGGCTTTCCACCGAGTGTTTTTGTCAATCTGTCGGCGTTAGTTGAGCGGGCAGGACCTGCGGCAAAAGGCAGCATTACCGGAATATACACCGTATTGGTGGAGGGAGACAATATGAATGAACCCATTGCCGATGAAGTGCGCTCCTTGCTCGATGGCCATATCGTGCTATCGCGTAAATTGGCAGGAGCAGGACATTATCCCGCCATAGATATCAATGCAAGCGTCAGCCGTGTCATGGATCAGATAGTGACACAAGAGCAAACAGAGCATGCCGCCAGAGTGAGGCAACTCTTGTCATTGTATGACGAAGTTCAATTATTGATCAGAGTTGGTGAGTATGTTGAGGGCCAAGATGAAGAAACCGATGAGGCGGTGAAACGCCATAGAGACATCACTCGGTTTTTACGTCAATCCGTGAACGAATTTAGCCCCTATGAGCAGACTCAAATGGGACTCTCAGCCCTGTTAGAATCTTGAGTAAGGGGAAAAATGATGGCATCGAGTCTAGTCACTAGTGACATTGAGATGCTGAAGCGCCTACTGGTGATCCGGCAGGTTAAGCAAGATAAGCTGCGGCGGCAATTGGCACAATGTCGGCAAGTCAGCAAGCAGCAGGTCCATAAATCCTTACAGATGCAAGCCGAGCGGCATGAGTTAGTGGTTAAACTAGAGCAGCAAGTCCTGCCGCTACAAGCCCTGAGCCCTGGTGAGTTAGTGCAGTTTAAACTCATGTTGGCAAAAGGCTATCAGCAAGAACGAGCACTGGCTGAGGGGCTCGTTACGCTTAAGCACGAGGCCGATGAGTTGGCCTTAACCATGGAAACCTTGATCAAAGACATTCAACAGTTAAGCAAAGATCAGGAAAAGCTAAAGGCGGTGTTCGATGAATAATCAAATAGACATCAATAGAGTGCGAAGGATGAGCGTAACCAGTGTCGAAGCGCGTCACGAGTCCGATCCGGATATTCGTCGTCGTTTCGAATCCTGCTTGACTGGGGGCAGTAAAGGCAAAGAGAAAAATGCCTCTGGGTCGATTTCAGAGCTGACTAAGTCTCTGTTGAGCCACAATGGCGGCATCTATCGTCATGGTAGCGCCGAAGTCGTGCGCCAAGGAGAGATGCTGAGTTATAGACTGCTTAACGGGCCTATGATGGGACTGGTTATTCAAGCCAGTTATCACAGCTTGGGGATCCGATTACAGATATACCCCAAGAATCAACGTCAGTCTCGGGTGTTGACCGCTGTGTTACCTAAGCTCTCTCTGGCCCTTAAGGGGAGGCGATTTGAGATCGGTTTAGAACTGATGCCAGTCAAGAAGTGAAGCTAGATGACTAGATAGATAAATTAATGAGTGAGTGGGGGTGATATTAATGAACACTTTGATTAAAGCCGGACAAATACTGGGTCGAGGGCTAGAGCAAGCGGCTTGTCGAATCGAACTCAAGCGGGTTGGAGGAGACGGGATGTTTTGGCAGCTGCAAGGCGGTCCCCTGAATACGGGGCTTTGGTGTCCTAAACAGGACTGGAAAAAGCTTGTCCTTGCCATGACGGATATTCCGGATCCTGTTAATTTGTCGAGTGAGCTCTTGCCCTGCGTGAGTGCCGCCATGTTGGAAGGGGAGGCGTCGTGGTTGCTGGATGCTGTGGAGCCGATGCCGAGTGCGTGTGGACTTTTACCTGAAATCTATCCGGTACTCACCTTGACTCATGCCGAGGTGGGAGATATCACCTGCGTACTGATCAATTGGCCTCAGGATCAGTGGCAGAGCATAGTGACCGACTGGTCTCCATTTGCTGGGTCGTCTGCGAACTTGAGCTTAAGTTTAGTCGCGGGATTTGCGTTACAAACATCGTCTAGCCCCCAACTGCCAGCGGTGGGGGAGGTGTTTGGTTAGATGGGGATATTCGTCTCGAACGTGGTGAGGCCTTGCTCTGGTGCAATGGTCCGTTAGCAAGAGTGACGTTAGCTCAGGGAGAGCAAGGAGGCAAGTTCAGCCTGATGATAGATGAAATTATGGTGGATATGGATCTCCTTCATACGCCTGTGATTGCCGAAATAGCCAGAGTGACTCTGCCTATTTCACATCTAGGTGCCATGATGATGGGGGATAAGTTACAGGCTGAGGTGAGCCTTAACGCTGAAGTGAGACTCTGCTATCAAGACGAGGAGGAGAATATCTTGTTGGGAACAGCCAGTTTACTGCGAAGCGGAGATGATCTCTTGGCTCAAGTTGAGATTCTAGCTTAGTTACTTATTAGGTTTCAGGTCTTCACCTGATATCGAAGTGTGCCGAATCGCGCCATGATGGAACTCTAGTCATAAAGGAGGTTTCCATGGCCTTACTCGATAACCCTATTCAATTGATCATCATGTTATTTTGCCTGTCACTCTTGCCTTTGTTTGCGGTGATGGGCAGCTCATTTCTTAAATTATCCATCGTATTTTCCATGTTACGAAATGCCCTGGGTATTCAGCAGATCCCACCAAATATGGCAATATACGGTCTGGCTCTCATCTTAACCCTGTTCACCATGGCGCCGGTGGGGATGCAGATCAACGATAATTTAAAGGCGACTCCCATTGTGTTTGATTCGCCCAATGTTCTCGAACAGATAAATACTCAAGCCATCGCACCCTATCGTGACTTCTTACAGAGGAACACCAGTAAAACTCAATTGGAGTTTTTCGCTAATATCGGCCATAAGACCTGGCCTGACAAATACCAGGATGAATTGTCGAAAGATTCACTTTTCGTGATGGTTCCGGCATTCACCATGAGTCAACTTATCGAGGCGTTTAAGATTGGTCTGCTGATCTACCTGCCGTTCGTGGCGATTGATCTCATTGTGTCCAATATCTTACTGGCTATGGGCATGATGATGGTATCACCCATGACCATAGCGCTACCTTTTAAATTGTTGATATTTATCTTGATGGGGGGTTGGGAAAAGCTGATTGGCCAACTTATGGTGTCCTTCTCATGAGTGAAACTATCATAATACATTTCACCTCCGAGCTATTATGGATGGTGCTCTTGTTATCACTGCCTGTGGTGATTGTCGCCTCTGTGGTCGGGGTCATCGTGAGTCTGGTTCAGGCACTGACTCAGATCCAGGATCAAACTTTACAGTTTTTGATCAAGCTGGTTGCGGTCTGCATTACCTTGGTAGTGAGTTACCACTGGATGGGCGGCTCTTTACTTAACTATGCCAACATGACCTTCGATCAAATAAGTCATATGGGGGGCTGATTATGTTGAATCCACTGCCCATTGAAATCACTGCGCAACTGCCGGTATTGGCCCTGTGTATGATGCGTCCATTAGGAATGATGTTATTGCTGCCTCTTTTTAAAGGTGGGGCAATGGGCAGTGCGCTTATCCGTAATAGTTTGATCTTGTTGTTTGCGCTGCCCACTGTGCCGGCAATGGATGATATGCAACAGGTGATCTTACAGGCTGATACCTGGAGTTTGTTTAGCTTATATGGCAAGGAGGTGGTTGTGGGCTTCTTGTTAGGTTTTTGCGCTGCGATCCCTTTTTGGGCCATAGATATGGCGGGGTTTGTGATCGATACCATGCGCGGCGCCTCAATGTCGACGGTACTCAATCCCTTGATGGGTCTGCAATCTTCAATCTATGGTATGTTGTTTACCCAAGTATTAACTGTGCTGTTTCTTGTCTCCGGTGGTTTTAATCATCTCTTGAGCGCCATGTATCAGTCCTACAATCAACTCCCACCAGGATTCGATCTGAGTTTAACTCAGCCCTTACTGGTTTTTATTGGTCATGAATGGCAACTGATGTGCCAGTTATGCCTGAGCTTTGCAATGCCCGCCATGGTGATCATGATCTTGGTCGATGTGGCTTTGGGGTTAGTGAACCGCTCGGCCCAGCAACTCAACGTCTTCTTTCTCTCTATGCCGATCAAGAGTGCCTTAGTGCTATTACTGCTCATCTATAGTTTGCAATTTGCACTGGCTCATTATCTCGAACGTATTACCGGCGTCGAGCAACAGACAGGCATACTGTTTGGCCTCTTGTCTGGTCACTAGTTTAATGGGGGATATATGAGTGAAAAAACGGAAAAGCCCACAGAGAAGCGTCTGCGGGAAGCGAGAAATCGTGGTCAGGTGATCAAGAGTGCTGAAGTTGTCACAGGCCTGCAGATGGCCATTATTTTGGGTTACTTCCTGTTTGAAGGCCAGGGTTTAATGCAGTCATTTATCTACTTAATTAATACCACTATCAATAGCATTAACTTGCCATTGGAGACTGCTGCGGAGCAGATTGTCGGCACGTTCGTCATGATAGCCTTGCGCTTTTTAGGTGGGCTGACCTTAGTGCTGCTGTTTACCATCATCCTAGGCAATGTGGTTCAAACCGGGCCAGTATGGGCATCGGAAGCCTTGAAGCCCAGCATGAATAAGTTAAATGTGATCAATAATGCTAAGCAGCTGATCTCATGGAAAAGTGTGTTTGAGCTTGGTAAAAATCTGGTTAAGGTAATAGTGCTCAGTCTGGTGTTCTATTACCTGCTGCATCGTTATGTCAACTCCTTTCAATATCTTCCCTTGTGTGGAGAGGCGTGTGGCCTTGGCGTAATTTCGACGTTAATCACTTGGCTCTGGGGCTGCTTCTTAGGCTGTTATGTTATTTTTGGTATCGCTGATTATGCCTTTCAACGTTATAGCTTGATGAAAGAGCTGAAAATGTCGAAAGAGGACACAAAACAAGAATATAAGGACTCAGAGGGTAATCCTGAGGTTAAACAGAAACGACGTGAAACCCAAAGGGAAGTGGCATCGGGCAGTTTAGCAGCTAATGTGCAGAAGGCCACTGTGGTGGTACGTAACCCGACTCACCTGACTATCTGTCTCTATTATCAATCTGGTGAAACGCCTTTGCCAACTGTGCTGGAAAAAGCCAAAGGCCATATGGCGTTGCATATCGTGGCATTGGCGGAAAAAGCTGGTGTGCCTATTGTCGAGAACATCCCTCTGGCCCGGGCCATCTATGGTCAAGTTGAAGCGGGAGAGCCTATTCCAGAGAGCCTGTTTGAACCCGTCGCGGAACTGCTACGGGTAGTGATGGCTATACCCTATGATGATTGTGACTAAGTAATGTTGCTCAGTCGCTTTATGGGGGAGGGGAGAAAAAAAGGCTGATGTAAACTACATTTATTGATGTCGATGCGCTTTATCATTGAGCTCCAACAACTGAAGGAGGCGGTGCCATGAAATTTATTCACATGCTGGTGGCATTGACTTTGTATTTTTTTATTCCGCTACATGCATCTGCTGAAGATATTGAGGTCACCCTCTATGCCGATGCCAACTACCCACCTTACTCCTATGTGGAGGATGGAGAGTTGAAGGGGATTTATGCCAACATCATCAAGCTTGCCGTGTCCCGGATGAAAGGTTACAAGGTGACTCTGGTCGGCGTGCCATGGAAGCGTGGGTTACGCTTGATAGAAAGCGGTAAAGGTTTCGCCATCTATCCGCCATACTTTCATGTGGAGAAGAGACCCTATATCTGGCCTTATTCGCTACCTATATTGGATGAGAGAGTCATGGTCATATGCCGGGAGGACCTCTTTTTCAGGGCGCTGAGGTTGAACTGGGTCGAAGATTATTATGGGTTAGTGATAGGCATTAATTCGGGGTTCCATTTAGGTGGGGAAGCATTTTGGCAAGCGGTTAAGGATGGGAAAATCACCGTGAGCGAGGCGAAAGGGAATAGAGAGAATCTGCTTCAGCTTGGTTTGAAGCGGATAGATTGTTACCTCAACGATCGCATCTCTATTTTGTGGGGGCTCAAAAAACTTAAGCAGAGCGGCGAATATGACGAGGGAGGCAAACATACGATGTTGATGGAGGGAGCAACAGTCAGCATAGAGCAAGGCTTCTTAGGCTTTACCGATATGGATGAAGGTCGGTTTGCATTTAAAGAGGATTTCAAGAAGCAGTTCGACATCATCATCTACGACATGCGAAGAAGCGGTGAGATGCAAAAGATAATCAATGATTTCCTCCGTTAGGCCTCATCTGTTCCTATCAAATACTTTCAACACTGCTGCAATTGTCATCGACAGAGTGGACATTCTTGAACCTTGTACCTTAAGCCTGCGCTGCATTTTGGGTATAAATGCAGCGCAGGCTTACTTACTTGTCAGTTAATGTTTTTCAAACGGGATGAATTTGGTAGAATAAACGGTAATTAAAGGAGAGTTATCAATGTCAGTTTATGTAGTGGGCCATAAGATCCCAGATTCAGATTCAATTTGCGGTGCAATTGCACTCGCTAACCTGAAAAATGCAATCGATGAGCCAGCCATTGCTGCTCGTTTAGGTGACCTATCACCTGAAACCGCATTCATCTTAGAAAAGTTTGGTTTCGAGGCCCCTGAATTCAAGACGAGCTATGCCGGTGAAGAGGTATTTATCGTCGATCATTCTGAGCTGACTCAGGCCCCGGATGATATCGCCGAAGCGACGATTGTCGGTATTGTCGATCACCATAAGTTGGGTGACTTGACCACATCGACCCCGCTCGAGTGTTGGATCCGCCCCGTAGGCTGTAGCAACACCATCATCAAGATGATGTATGACTTCCATGGTGTGCCTATTCCAAAAGACATCGCTGGTATCATGATGTGTGCGATTCTCAGCGACACGGTCATCTTCAAGTCTCCTACCTGTACCACGGCCGATATCAGATGTGTCGAAGCCTTGGCTGAAATCGCCGGTATCGAAGACTTCAAAGAGCTGGGCATGGAGATGTTCAAGGTGAAATCAGCCGTCCAAGGCACACCGGTACGTGACCTTGTTATGCGTGATTTTAAAGACTTCAATATGAATGGTCATATGGTGGGTATCGGTCAACTCGAGGTCATCGACCTGTCTGTGTTTGACGACATTAAGGCCGAATTGGAAACCGATATCGCCGCTCTTAAAGCCGAAGGCGGACGTCACAGCATGTTGTTGCTATTGACCGATATCATGAAAGAAGGCTCTGAGCTGTTGATCGTCAGTGATGATGCGACTCTGACTGAACGTGCCTACGGTAAGACTACCGAGAACGGCCGCGTCTGGCTCGATGGTGTATTGAGCCGTAAGAAGCAGATTGTGCCTCAGTTACAGGAAGCACTGGCTTAAACTGATCTTTATAGACAGTTAACCGTCGTTAAGTAAACAGAATTTAAAGGCCGAAACAGCAATGTTTCGGCCTTTAATTTTGTCTGTAGAATGCCAGGTTTTAAGTAATCATCTCTAAGCCGTTATCCTAGGGTTGAGGCACAAGATGCCCGGGATCCAGCTCTGTTTAAGATACATGGATCCCGTACAAGTTCGTTGCTAGCTTTACGGAATGACACGTTTAAGGGGTTTGAAGTCCAGTGGTACGGAAACGTATGCTAAGGAATTTTAATCATCGTCGTTTAGTTGATTAAGTGGTCTAAGATGCCTTTCGTCGCTTGTTTTGCCAGCGTAAAAATAGTGACCTAGTACATTTATATGTCCGTGCCCTAATGGTGATAACCTCGCTTCATTTTCTTCTTTTATTTCAATGGTTACCTCCAAATGATCCAACGCCGGTTGCATGTAAATGGTATTCCATAAAACTACAGCATTGGTAACCAAACCTAGTGCACCAAGTTGATCTTCCAGTCCTTCTCGATACCGTTTACGGCTCTCTCCTCGTTGTCCATGGCAAATCACACGCTACAGAGTGTCGTCGTTATCCACGATTAAGTTGGGTTAAAATCCTTCGCCGGTAGTCTTCATCATCAATGTAGCTCAGTAAGTAAATGGTTTTGTTTATTCGTCCAGCTACTCTCATCATATCATCCCACTCCTGATAAATTTTTCAGGATTAGTCACTATTTTCTCTTCATTTTTTTTATAAGCCTATCGGTTTCCATATCGTTGAAAACCGACACTGTATCCATGGGTTCAGACGTGCTTAATTTATAGGCAGAGCGGGTGTTTGTGTGCTTATATTGAAGCAACATTTTCTCAACGATGATAGATTGAATTCTCGATTTATCTTTTCCTAGCCTATCCGAAATGAAGTCGGCAAGAGTTCCAATGGTCACGAAATGCTCTTTCTGGCTAACTTCCTCGCCCACATAATTTTTCTCGCTAGCATTCACGCCACTTTTAACCTGAATAACGATATCCTTTTCTTCCTCTGATAATTTTTTCAGAAGGTCATCCACTAATTGGATATAATCACGTGATGTTGCACTCAGCGGGACCTTGAGAATTTTGGGATATGCCCCAGTATTTTTATCCTGTAACTTTAGGTAACTAGAAGAGATGAGCTCTTCCTGATTGAGGCTATTAAAAAACAGTATGTCCTTTGTGAGGTCCATATCTTCCGAGGATGCAATAAATGCAGGGTCAAACTGCACTTTATCATTTAACATGGTCAATTGTTCTATTGGACGGCCTATGATTTTTTTAGTTAGGTGAGCCTTGACAGGTCTAGCTGACAAAGTAGAACTTGATGCACCAAGTCCAATATAGAGGGCGCTTCCATCACCGACCTCTGACGTAGCATCCTCTGCCATAGATATTAGATCATATTGAGAATCTGCAACATTGTGATCCATCATTATCACTTTGTTGAAGCCCTTATCTGCGCTATAGTCAACCGCTGCCTTACGCGTAGCGCCGAAACCAACCTGTCCTGACGGGTATTCCCAGCTGACTAAACCAATGCCTTTCTTACTTAATATCTCTCCCATTGTTACCTCATATAAATTAACTTCAGACTTATGTACAAAGAGATAAACAGGTCTCGAATCACTTTGGTTATACCAATACAGTTTCTCTAGGCCTCTATCGTTTTTAAACTCTTTCGGCATACCGACTGATGCCACTATTAATGGTGTTCCGGCTTGCTTATTTGGGGATATTTTCATGATGCATTTTGTAAGAGCTTCAGGTTGCTTACTTCTAGTTCGATCCGCTATTGTGCTCGTATTCGAATCATGTACCTGACGGCCATAGTACACATCTTCTAACTTATCGCTGTTATATTCATTTGCTAAAAGCTTATCAACAATAGCAGGATCATACTTCAGGCCTCCGGTGTTGTTACTTGTGACATAGCGATAACTGAAGCGTACACTCGCCTCTGGAGGTATAACACGAACATCGACGTTTTTTCCCTCTACATAGTTTTGCCAGTCTCGTTGAAACTCACTCCACTTTTTATTAACCACCTTGGGTTTATCAGCACTTTGTGCAGCCTGAGAATCCATTACATTTTGACTACGGTAATATTCAGGGTCCTCGGGAACGGTCACTTCACCACGTTTACGATTAACGAATGCCTCGTGTTGCATCTCCTTTTTACCTTGTTCATATTCAGCATCACTCATTCGGGAGGTGGACGCCGAACCAGGCGCTTTAATGACCTTTCGCTCACCATCTTTAGTCACTAACCCGATCGGCTGTGGCACTGACTGGAAACTGGTATCCCACCCCTTATCTCTTGGCATTGATTATTCCCTTTATTAACAATAAATTAACGAAAATTAAATGTGTCCGCTCGCAAATAGCGCAAACAACATGCCAATTAGGTAAGCTTTTGATTTTATGACTGACACAAAAAACGAAAACTTGAGCTGGGCAAAAAATGGCCCAGACTCGAGCAAGATCTTGCCCAGTTGGGCAATAAATGGCCTGAAATTAAGGCAGATGCTTGAACCTAGTCGTAAAAAAGAAAGGAGTTGTGACCAATGTGTAACTTATTTAAGCTGCGGCAATTGGGCGCAATTTTTAACCTAGTGGTACTAGAGCGTTACAGAGGAGCGTGGTGATAAAGCATTCTTTTAGTCAGATAATTCTCTTAAGCTGCCATCCCGGGAGCGAGGCTCGAGATGCCCGGGATCCAGCTCATCATTGTCAACGCATTCTTAAGAGGGCAGTAGGTTTGCCGCAACTTGCGCTTTGCCAAAAAATGCCTGGTCGCCTCCGCAGCCCGAGAGTTCCTTTTCCAAGACATCATTGGCCAAGCTCTTCACCTCCGCAGGTTTGGTTTTTCCAGCATTTTTATTGGTTTGGTCGCTGGCCCTTTTAAAGACACGAAACGGGCCATGACCAGGGATTCCGGGTTCACTTACACTGAATTCATTGGTCGTCGCTGCCTTTCCGGACGGTATTTTAGTGGCTACATCTAGCCATGTCTTTATTTGTTTATAGGATCGACCATGATAACCGGTGATCTGATTGAACCAGGCTTCCTCTGGGCTCTCCTCGGCGAGTCCTCTCACTTTATTATTGAAGCGTTGTGCATAGCATTTCCGTAGATCTTCAGTTTCCTGCATCGTCCCGATGCATTGGTTTTCCGGGAGCTCTCCAGATGTATTCCCACCTCGTGTGTAGCTGACTAGCTTGCTGTCGAAACTTGCTGCATAGTCTTGAAGGTGAATACTCGGACCGACCTTCATGTCCAATACAATCCCACGTTGCGTGCCACCCAGGTATGACTTGGTAAGATCAACCATATTGAATATATGTTCTATTAAGGGTCTTTCCTCTTTAGGTATTGCTTCAAGCCAACGCTGTAGTATCGAGCGCGCATCACCGAGGTGCACCTTGGGATTGTCCGCGCCTACTTCCGTATCGTCGGCGGCAAGGATATTACTCAGAGAGATGACCCTTGCATCGCCCATTTCTAACCCCAAAGTGACTTCGGTATGCTCAGAGGCACCAGCGAAGGGATGAGTGTAGATATTGACCTTGTGGCCCAGAGTTCTCCAGGAGTAAATGTTGAATTTTTCCAGGGCCCCCAAAGGATTACTGCCCAACCAAACGTAATTTATGCTCAATTGCCGACCTCCCTTTGAGACTGGGATGTGCATTTTGGCCTGCTTACCCGGTGGCTTAGGCTTAGATACGTCCTTAGCGCGTACAGCCTCACTGGATGCCGCCTGTGTGGCCTGCGAATCAATGACATTTTGATTACGGTAATATTCTGGCTTGTCAGGAACGGCCACTTCAGCACGTTTGCGATTAACGAATGCCTTGCGTTCCATCTCCTTTTTGCCTTGTTCAAACTCTGCATCACTCATTCGGGAAGTGGACGCTGGTTCAAGCGCTTTAACGGTCTTTCGCTCGCCATCTTTAGTCACTAAACCGATCGGCTGTGGCACTGACTGGAAACTTGTATCCGAACCCTTATCTCTTGGCATTGATTATTCCTTTATTAACAATAAATTAACGAAAGTTAAATATGGCCGCTCGCTGATATCGCAAACAACATGCCAACTAGGTAAGCTTTTGATTTTATAACTGACACAAAAAATGAACATTTGAGCTGGGCAAAAAATGGCCCAGACTCGAGCAAGATCTTGCCCAGTTGGGCAATAAATGGCCTGACATTAAGACAGATGCTCGAACCTAGTCGTAAAAAAGAAAGGAGTTGTGACCAATGTGTACTTATTTAAGCAGTGAGCGGCTTCGACAATTGGGCGAAATCTTTAACCTATTGGTATACCACTCAAGATTATCAAAACTCATTAAATAGGACTTAAATGAGAAATCAGTTTAAAGGTGGGGTCGTGAGAAGATGGAAGCCGGAAAAGTCTGGCTTCCATCTATTTTTTGGCTGCAGCCTAGTGTTGCTTAAGGGTTACAGAGGAGCCTGGTTAAATGACAATCCTTGAGTCGACATCCCGGTAGCGAGGCACGAGATGCCCGGGATCCAGCTCTGCTTAAGAGGCGTGGATCCCGTACAAGTTCGTTGTTCACTTTACGGAATGACCTGTTTTAAGCGAGTATTTCATTTCACGAATGACCCGCTTTAAAATGATCAGAGGCTCATTCTACGCTCGAAGCTGGAGATGTCTTCCTAAGCTCACTCAAGCGTGCCTGAGCCAGACCTAATACCGAAGCAGCTGGATGCTCATCCTGCTGCTTCGACTTAGTGCCTAGATTAATTCCGGACTCGATGCCTGTCAGCAACTCGATGGCCTGACTGACATGGTCAATAGCCCAGATATTAAATTTGCCTTTCTTGACTGCCTCGACAATATCGCTACGCAGCATCAGATTCTGCACGTTGGTCTTAGGAATGATCACCCCTTGAGTGTTAGTGCGTCCCATGATGGTACAGACATCGAAGAAGCCTTCAATCTTCTCGTTAACGCCGCCGATTGGCTGGGCTTCACCGAACTGATTCATCGAGCCTGTGATGGCTACATCTTGTCTGATTGCCTGATTAGAAAACGAAGACACTATGGCACACAGTTCGGCCATGGTGGCACTATCACCATCGACACCACCGTAAGATTGCTCGAAGGTGATATGGGTGGTGAGGGGGATCTTGGCGGTCTTACCTAGCAAGGACGCCAGGTAGGCCGATAGGATCATCACACCCTTGGAGTGTAAGCTACCGCCTAAGTCCACTTTTCTTTCTATGTCGAACACCCTGCCTTCACCGAAGGCTGTGGTTGCCGTGATGCGGTTCGGTGCACCGAACTGATGATCGGAGGTCGCGATAACAGACAGTGCATTGACCTGTCCGACGACATGATCTTCAGTGCTGATAAGTGTGGTGCCTGTGATGAAACTTTCCATTACATTGTCTTTGAGTCGGCATACGCGCATCTCATGATTGTGCAGGGCCTGTTCGACATGGCTGGCGCGGATCATGTTGGCATTGACGGCGCGAGCGCAGTAATTAGACTCTCGTAGCAGGTTGGCAATGTCGGCTGAGTGCAGGGAGAGTTTGTTCTGATCGTCGGCCTGACGAGAACTGAATTCTATGATGCGTTTTATGGCATTGCGATCACAATGCAGCATCTTGTTGCCATGCACGATACTGGAGATAAACTTGGCGTATAGGGCCTCAGATTTCTCGGTACGTGGCATTACATCTTCAAAATCTGCAGTCACCCTAAACAGTTCACTGAATTCGGGATCATAGTGCTGCAGTAACTGATAAGTCTGATAATCACCGAATAAGATGATTTTTACATCCAGAGGAATTGCCTCGGGATCCAGTGAGATGGTGCCTGACAGGGTGACTTCACGTTCGAGGGAGCTAAGGCTGAGCTTGCGCGAGCGAAGGGCCCGCTTAAGACCGTCCCACACATAGGGCTGTTCCAATACCTTGGCCGCATCTATCATCAGCACGCCGCCGTTGGCCTTGTGCAGACTGCCGGAGCGGATCAGTGAGAAATCGGAAAAGATGGTGCCTTTGAAGGTCGCATTCTCGATATAACCGAAGATGGAGTGATAATTGGGCGACTCCTCGACTATGATAGGCATCTTGCCGTCATCTTGATTGACCAGCACATTGACCTGATAGCGGCGGGGCATCTTCTTGTCTAAAGAAGCATAAGAAAGCGCCAGCTGCTCCTCGTTGTCTTCGAGAAACAGATCTAAGTTGTCGAGAATGTCCTTATGCATAGCACCAAGATAGCTCTTAACGGCCGGAATGCCGCTGTATTTCTCCTTGAGCTTGGTCATCAGGTGGCTGAGAACATCCTGAGCCACCTGCTCATCTTGCTTCTGTTGCTTGTCAGAGTATTCCTCTTCCCACACAGTAAATTGACGGATTATGACTCTGAGCTTAGATTCGAGTTCGACGATAGAGGTTTCTAAGACATCTTGCTGTTTCTTGCTCAGTGCCTTAAATGTCTCGTCGGTATGGGCTTCCTCACCGTTCATGGCCACGAGCTCATAACTGCCCTGGGCCGTGATGGTTAGGCTGATACTCGTGTCTTTGGCTTCCTTAGTGAGGCCTGTAAGTGCAGATTCCTGTCTGTTCGACAGCTGACTCTTGAGTTTCTCGGCGCTGGAGTAATACATCTCATTGTCGAACGCCAAAGGCAAGGATTTGGTTAGCTTGATGATGAACTTCTCGACATCTTTCTTGAACTCGATACCCGAGCCAGCTGACATCTTCAGCACTTTAGGCACACGGGCTTCATCGAAGTTAATTACATAACACCAGTCATGGAGACTATGACCGCGGCCGTTGGGCTCATAACGATCGAGATAACGCATCACCATGGTGCGCTTACCCAGACCATTACGGCCGATGGCGTAGATGTTATAGCCCTTGTCTGGCATGGACATGGCAAACTCGACGGCCTGTTGGGCGCGTTCCTGTCCGACAATTTCATCCAGGGGAGTTAAGTGTTTAGTAGATTTACAATCGGCCTCCAGGCCTGATAGCTCTGAACTGCGGTAAAGCTGGTCACTGCTTAGAGGGGATAACGGAGATATTGGCATAGGCAACCTCGTATATGACTCTTGATGATTTCAGTGTAGGCATGAAGATTTAAAAATTCAGTAGTTAATTTCGGCAGTTAGCGTTTTTTAGCCAATAAAGCGTTCAAGCGCTTAAATTATAGTCAGGCCGTGGATTTAAACGTCTAAAACTTACTCAAGAAAGGAGAAAAGCTATCAGTCAAAAGGCTGAAACTTGTTTATAGGGATAAGTTTATGGGGGTTGTCATCTTCTTGAGGCGCGAACTGGGTAAAGAAAATCTGAAATAAAAAAGCGGGGGACATGCCCCCGCCATTAACTCGCTAAAACTAAAAACTCTTATTGTTAAGAGCGAGTTTAAGGATGAATTTACCCATTCACTTCCTTAGCTTTTGCTTTGAAGCGATACACCAGCAAATAGAGCACGGGCAAGATGACCAGAGTCAGCAGGGTCGATGACACTATGCCGCCTATCACTACGGTTGCCAGTGGACGCTGCACCTCGGCGCCAGTACCGACATTAAGGGCCATGGGCACAAATCCAAGACTCGCGACTAAGGCTGTCATCAATACCGGTCGCAGTCGCTGACTCGCGCCTTGTTTAATTGCCTCAAAAAGCTCCAGTCCCTGTACCCTAAGCTCCTTGATGAAGCTCAACATCACCACGCCATTGAGCACGGCTATGCCCGAGAGGGCGATAAAGCCCACCGCCGCCGAGATAGACAGAGGCATGTCCCTGAGCACCAGAGCCAGTACGCCTCCGGTCAGTGCCAGCGGCACGCCGCTGAAGATGATCATCGAGTCTCTGATTGAGCCAAAAGCGCTGTATAACAGGCCGAAGATGAGCAGTAAGGTCAGTGGCACTATGATCATCAAGCGATCGGATGCCGATTCGAGTTGCTCAAAAGTGCCGCCATACTCGCTCCAGTAACCACTGGGCAGATTAAGCTCATCACCCATGAGACGCTTAGTGTCCTTAATAAAGGAGCCCAAGTCTCGTCCCTCGACATTGGCTGTCACCACCACATGACGCTTGCCGCTCTGACGATTGATCTGATTGGGGCCGACCTTGAACTTAATGTCGGCGACTTCACCCAGAGGCACATAGCTAAGATCCGGATTGAGATCTAGGGGCAGCGCAATAGGCAGGTTTTCCAGTGCCCTCAGATCTTGGCTGATATTGCCATCCATACGCACTATGAGTTTAAAACGTCTGTCCCCCTCATAGATGAGGCCAACTTGCACGCCGGACACCGCGACCTGCAGCGCTTGCTGCACATCGACTATGGTGAGACCCAGCAGGGCTAAGTGATCCCGGTTTGGCTCGATAGAGAGGGTTGGCAGGCCTGACATCTGCTCGACACGGACATCCTTGGCGCCATCGAGTTGCTGAAATAAGCCAAGGGCGCGATCGCCGGCCTGTTTGAGGATATCAAGATCGTCTCCATAGATCCTCAGGGCCACATCGGCGCGCACGCCGGCAATCAACTCGTTAAAGCGCATCTCGATAGGCTGGGTAAATTCATAATTATTCCCTGGTACCTGCTCGATATGATGACGCAGCTCATCGATGAACGCCTCCTTGGTCTTACTGGGGTTGGCCCATTCGGATCTGGGTTTGATGATCAAGATGGTATCGGCAACACTTGGCGGCATAGGATCTGTGGCGACCTCAGGTGTGCCAATTTTCGAGAACACCCGCTCCACCTCATCGAGCTCGCCGATGATCAGCTCAAGCTTCTTCTGCATTTCGATAGACTGCTCAAGACCTGTGCCGGTAATGCGCATAGCATGGAGGGCAATGTCCCCTTCATCCAGCTTAGGCAAAAACTCAGAGCCTAAACGGGTCACCTGATAAGAGGTGACCGCCATCAAGCCTATTGCAGCAAGGACTATGATGGCCGGGCGCTTGAGGGAGAAAAACAACACGGGCTCATAGACACTACGGGCCTTAGACATGAGCCAGTTCTCTTTCTCATTGACCTTGCCCTTGACGAATATCGCGATGGCGGCCGGCACGAAGGTGACCGAGAAAATAAGCGCACCAATCAGTGCAGCCACAACAGTGAAGGCCATGGGATGGAACATCTTACCTTCGACGCCGCTAAGGGCGAAGATGGGCAGGTAGACCAGCATGATGATAAGCACACCGAACACGGCAGGGCGGAACACTTCCTTGGTTGCGTCGAACACCACCTCCATTCTCTCTTCGAGAGAGAGCAGACGACCGTATTTGCGCTGAGCCATGCCGAGACGACGCAAGGCGTTCTCGACGATGATCACCGCGCCATCGACTATGATGCCAAAATCTATGGCGCCCAGACTCATCAGATTACCGGACACCCGGTTAGTCGTCATGCCAGTGATGGCGAACAACATACTCAGCGGGATCACTAAGGCGGCAATCAGCGCGGCGCGAAAGTTACCCAGCAGGGCAAACAGGACGACGATCACCAGCACGGCACCCTCGAACAGGTTTTTCTGCACCGTGGCTATGGCCTTATCGACCAGGCCTGTCCTGTCATACACAGCCTCGGCGATGATGCCTGGGGGTAAGCTGGCATTGATGATTTTTAACCTGTCACCGACCTCTTTGGCGACCACGCGGCTGTTTTCCCCCATGAGCATGAAGGCGGTACCCAGTACTGTTTCCTGGCCATCTTGTGTGGCACCGCCGGTTCTGAGTTGTTTACCGTAGAAAACCTCGGCCACATCGCCGATCCGCACCGGCGCATCGTCACGCTTGGTGATCACCACCTTGCGGATCTCCTCGAGATCTTTAAGCTGTCCGGGTGAGCGGACTAACCATTGCTCGCCGTTTCTCTCTATGTAACCTGCGCCCGCGTTGCGGTTGTTACGCTCCAGGGCGGTGATCACATCAGTGATGGTGATCTTAAAGGCTAACATTTTGCCAGGATCCGGCGCGACCTGATATTCACGCTCGAAGCCGCCCAAGCTGTTGATCTCGGTGACACCGGCAACTTTGACCAGCTGAGGGCGAATGATCCAGTCCTGAATGGTACGCAGATCTTCGGCGTTATAGGGCGTGCCGTCTTCCTTAGTCGCGCCGTCTTGTGCACGAATGGAGTAGGTGAACACCTCACCAAGACCACTGCTCACTGGTCCGAGAGCCGGCTTGGCCTCTTGGGGAAGCTCGCCACGTATGCCTTGCAGGCGCTCGGAGATCTGTTGCCTGGCCCAGTAGATGTCAGTACCTTCATCGAAGATGACCGTCACCTGAGACAGGCCATAGCGTGAGATGGAGCGGGTATACTCCAGGCTAGGAATGCCCGCCATGGCGTTCTCTATCACATAGGTCAGACGTTGCTCGGACTCAAGTGGTGAGTAGCCAGGTACGGCCGTATTTATCTGCACTTGGACATTGGTGATGTCTGGCACCGCATCGATAGGCAGTTTTAAGGTGTTGTAGACACCCAGCAGGGCGATGAGCAGGGTCATCGCCAGTACCAATAACCGTCGCTTTAAGGCGAAGGAGATGATTGTATCCATGATTATCTTCTCCTAGTGTACGTGTTTAGCGGCATCTTTCATGATGTCCGCCTTCAATAAGTAGCTGTTCTCGGTGACATACTCGACGTCACTATCCAGGCCAGCCAGCACTTCGACATATACGCCATCGCTCTCACCTAAGCTCAGCATGCGCACCTCGAAGGTATTGCCATGTTTGACGAAGACGGCGGGTTTATCCATGAAGTTCTGCAGGGCATCGACGCGCACGGCCAGGGGAACCTGCTTGATGCGGGTCTCTATGTCAGCCTGAATGTGCATACCCGGACGCCAATGGCCGTGACCGTTATCGATAACCGCACGCACCCGAGCGATGTGACCTCCCGTCATCGTCGGGGCGATATAACTGATGGTGCTGCTGGCAGATGCACTGGAGTGTGCGTCGTTTGTGTCACTCTCAGCGCCATGAGCATTGCCATGGTCATCACCTATGGAGACTCTCTGACCCAGAGCTAGTTTGCCTATGCTCTTAGGAAAGGCTGACAGGTCTATCCATACGCTGGATAGGTCGCTGATGCGGATTAAGGCGCGGTTATAAGTGTTGTCGCCCAGACTCAATAGCTGCTCGGTGACCTGGCCATTGGCCGGGCTCTTGACCGCATAGGTTTGCAAGGTGCTGGAGTTGCGCACTGTGGCGATGACTTGGCCCTTTACCACCGAGTCGCCGATACTGACGTGTAGCTGCTCAATCACACCGGCATAGGGGGCATTAACGCTAAACTGTTTGTCGGCAATCGGTGCGACGATACCAAACAGGGTGTCGATGAAGGTGAGCTGTGTCGCCTTGGCAAGCTGAGTCTGTACACCAGACAGCTTGAGCAGTCTGTCATTGATCTCGGTGCGGCCCATGAAGTTGTCGTAATGCCAATCGAAGCTTTTACCGTTAAAGTCGGCATCGACCTCGACCTCGAATGAGTGAGGCTCGGCCACACTGACCTTGCTGACCAGATAATCATCTTCGGCGATGAAACTGACTTGGTCGGTTTTACCGCCCAGACGTTTGAGTAAGATCTCGAGCTGTACGTCACCGGGCGCGACTGGCTCACCCTTATGGTAGGCATAGACCCGCATCTCAGGCGGAATACCCGATTCGGCCATAGTGATCTCGATGGCGAACGCTCCGCTTTGAAGTAATCTGCCTCCGTGTGGGCCTTCGGGAGCATGCTCCTCTTTTTCTTTCTCTTCATGGCCGTGATCGCTACTGGCCCAGGCTGAGTTAGTCGGCAGCAGACTCGATAAGCTAAATACCGATAAGGTGATGGCCGCAGCCATGAGTGCCGATGAAAGATGATTGAGTTTAAATTTCATTATCTGTGTTCCTGTGCCACTAATGGCTTGATGTTATCGAGAGTGGCGGTCATAGATTGCCCTGTGATGCGCTCGAGTTCGAGTCTGCCTTGATAGACACCGACTTTGGCCTCGATAAGCTCGCGTTGGAGGCTAAACAGCTCAGATTGAGCATCGGCTAGCAATAGCACATTGACTTGACCGGTCTGGTAGGCGGTCTGTGTGTCTTTAAGCAGTCGATTGGCTAAGGGGATCAGACGCTGCTGAAGTCGTTTCGCCTGTTTGGCGTTATTGACCATGGTCAGATGGATTTCAAGTAAGGACAGCCTGAGTTGACCCCGGGCCAGCCTCTGTTGCTCCATCGCCATCTCTTCCTTAGCGCGGGCAGCCATTATGTTGCCCTGATTCGGGTTAGATAGCGCAATGGGCATAGAGAAGTTAAACATCAAAGCGCCGTCGTCGAAACCGTCATAGCTACGGACCCCTAATCCTAAGGTGATGTCAGATTGCGCCTTCGACTCCTCCATGCGCCGTTTGGCATACATGACCCGCTCGATACTGAGCAGTTGCAGGTATTGAGGCGCCGTCTCCATGGCATTGAGCACACTCGCAGCCGTAGGAAAGGCGTGTAATGGGACAAGCTCACCGGCGACCAGAGCGAAATGTGCTTCACTTGACCACATGGAGGCTAGACCGAGTCTGGCAAGCTGAGCCTCACCGTCGAGACCATATTGAATCGCTTCTGAGCGTGATAGACGCAGGGCCATCTTGCTCACGTCAGCCTGAGTGACAGCGCCTGCCTTGGCCCGTGACTCTATCGCGCTTAAGGCTTCTTGCTCGACGAGAATACGCTTGGCATTCCAATCTTGTAGGGCCTGAAGACGCAGAACTTGATAATATCTTTGGGTTGTTTCAGCCAATATATCCAAACGTAACAGCTCATACTCGCTGAGCCTTTGACGTTCTTCGGCTTGAGCGAAATCGATTCGATGCTGGCGTTTATCACCAAGTTCGATGATTTGGCTTAAGCCTAAGGTGATTTCGGCGTTATCGACTCCCTGCATTTCGCCTGTACCCAGAATGTTTTCGACTTCCACCGAAAACTCAGGATTAGGGGTGAGCCCAGCCTGTAGAGTGAGGGCTTCATTGATCCTAAGCTCATAGGGATAGCGTTGCAGTTGGGGGTTGTGTAATAAGGTTTGTTCGAGCACCCAAGGCAGAGTAATTTCTCCTTGGGCTTGGTTTAAATCTGTTTGCGCCAGGCCTTGGTGTGAAAATAGGCCTGCAAACAGTGAAAACGCACACAGACTCACAGTGACTAGGCCACGACGGCAGGCCACGAGAGTGATCTCTTGGTATCTCTTCACGAGAGTGAACTCCAGTTATCTCAGCCAACGTAGCGCTATCGCTAGCAATACAAGCTGAGGTGACTTAAGTCTTCGTTTCATTCCAGGGGCCACAAGGCACTTAGCCTGTTGAGACATAGCGATATGCCCCTTAAGGATGAATTTCTGACTTATAAATAAGGTGAAATTATATTTCTAATATTGAAAGGAGTTCAGGCGTGGGGAGGCGGAATAGGCGGTGCGTAACTTCTATTTTGGTAGCTGACAATAAAAGGGCTTTCACCTTGGACCCGATTGAAATCGGAGACGAAGTTGTATTCTATGGGGGATGGCAAGAGGTGTGATAATCGCCATCTTGATCTGATTGGTCACTGGCTGCTCTCGTATGGGAACAAGCATGACCCGGAAGGTGACAGCAAGATTCTTGTTGCTCGATAGGCAGACTAGACACTGCGGCGGCACTTTGATCATTGTGATGAATATCAGATGCCACGCAGGTAGGGAATAATTGAGACACGAAAACCACCAGTAAGAGTACCAGTGTCAACTTAGATTGTAGGATCTGGGTTGAGGTTTTCATATCGAACAAGTATCTCTTCCTATTTTTAGCGAATAAACAAAAGGCATAGAGCAGCCGAATTAAGGCGGTATTAAAGCAGACAAAGATTTTAATATCTAGCGGCTAATCATTAAAAAAGACCGATTAAGCGTAATTAATCATGTTTGCGTGATGCAGGTCTAAAAACTAAATCAAATTGATGAATTAGCATACATCAATATTTAGTTGACGAGACTAACATTATTGAATTAAATCTGTGCAGTTAATATGCAATAAGTCAAGTGTAAACAAAGGTTAAGCTAGGGTACTTGCGGCCGATAAAGACGAGTAAGCTTACAAAAATGAAATGGTCTAATTACTTAGAAATATCGATTCTATCCTTAACTGTGTTATCAGAATGTGGTATTTGTTTGTATTGGGGTAACATATACACCTGCACCTGCACCTGCACAGAGAGTGGCTAGCGGTGTCGACGCGTTTTTCCAATAGATGTTTTAGCAGATCATGATAAGACCTGACCGTCAGCTAAATAAAAGTGAAATGGCATGATGAGAGCAAGGTGCCAAACGAGTAGACAGGGGATGGATAAATTGACCGAGATAAAAGCGCCCGATCTGTTATCGTTTCTATCGAATAACAGTCCTATGCTACAGCTGATGATAGACACCTTGCCAGTGCCTATCTTCTATAAAGATGTTGCCGGGGTTTATCTTGGTTGTAATAAGGCCTTCGAAGATTTTATCAAACTCACTAGGGAGCAGATGATAGGTCGCAGCGTTTACGAGCTGTTCGACAAAGAGCTAGCCGATGTTTACCAGCAAGCCGATCATGCCTTGTTCGATGAACCTGGCATTCAAGTCTATGAGAAACAAATTCGTTCCACAGAAGGTGACGAGTTGTTCGTTAAATTCCATAAGACCAGTTTTTTTGATCAGGATAACCAGGTTGCCGGCCTTATCGGGGTGATTTTTGACATCACCGAGCAAAAAAGGCTCGAAGCCGTATTAACTAAGCAAGCCAGCTTCGACGATCTCACCGGACTCTTTAATCGCCGTGAAGGACTGAAGCAGGGAGAGGTGATACATAAGATAGCCTCTCGCGGAGAGGGTCATTTAGCTGTGCTGATGTTAGATCTCGATCATTTTAAGCAAGTGAACGATAAACATGGTCATCAGGTAGGCGACCGCGCACTGCAGTTCGTTGCAAAAATCCTCAGAGATAACAGTCGTATGTCTGATGTGCTGATCCGCTATGGCGGCGAAGAGTTTATGATCATCATATCGGGGAGTAGCGAAGATGGTGCTGCGGCATTGGCCGAGTATTACCGGGTAAGTTTAGCCAACAGCCCCATGTTATTAGATGATGGAAAACCGCTTAGATTAACCGTTAGCATCGGCCTGTCTTACTTCCGCCATCAATCTTTAGGTCAATTGATCCATGAAGCGGATACCGCCCTATATGAAGCAAAACGTAGAAACAGAAATACTGTGTGTAGCTTCTAGTTTTTTACCTCCTGCCTATCTTAATCTCTTACGATAATACCCTGTTAGCTCTTGAGGAATGGTTAGCCTAAAGATCCCGAAAGTTGCTCGCTCAAAATGTTAGCAAATATACTAGCGGATCGCTTAGTGATCCTGTTTTGTGCCTGTAGCATGCCGACAACTCTGGGGGTGATGGCCGAACTCAAGTCAAATGACTGCAGCGGTTCTGTGCTTGATAGCGCCGCGAATGAACTCGGCAGTATGGTAAAGGAGCGACTGTTACGTACAAATGCCAGAATACGAATGATGGAGTTGAGCTCAGTGATGTTATTGACCGGGATATTATGCTCGAGAAAGTATTTATTCACTATCCTGCGGGTTTCGAAATGATTAGGTAGCAGTATGGCCTTAAGATCGTGTGCTTCACTGTTTAACAGACGTTTAGCCGAATCTGCATGGGACAGTGAACAGATGAGGCTCCATTTTTCTTTGAACAGCTCGGTAAAGGCCAGATTCTTGTAAACGGGTCCATGGGCGAAACCAATGCCGATATCCAGCTCTCCTTGTTCCACCTTAGTGGTGATCTCATCATTAGACAGCTCCTCTATGCAAAGGGAGACATTGGGACACATACTGTCGAAGGCCAGAGCCAGCTCTTGAGCATATAAGGCATTAACGGACTGGATCACCCCGACTCGCAGCGTTCCCGCCACACCTGATTTTATTTCGGCTACCGCATCTTTCATTCTATCTACGTCATTCAAAATATGGGTTATCGATGCCAGAACCAGGCTACCGGCTTCGGAAATTTCGACGCGTCTGCCCACTCGGTTAAATAATTTAGTACCGAGTTCATCTTCCAACTGTTTGATCTGATTCGACAGTGCCGGCTGTGAGATACACAAGGCGTCGGCGGCCTGATGAAAATGCTGTAGCTCAGCAACCACCTTGAAATAACGAAAATGTCTGAGTTCCATTCACGACCTATTGATAGTTTTTAGTTATCAATATGGTAATAATTAAAAGTTATTTCTGCAATCTATTATCTGCGAGGATGCTTCCAACGAAACAAGAGTCACACCAGACTAAGGAAATATCTATGACAACTAAAAAATTCAGCTCAGCAGATTTCGGTGAAACCAAGTCGAGTTTAAAAGCGCATCTGCCGCAAGTATTAGCCCATAAAGCGGTTGAGAATGACGATGTCAGCAACACTTTTTCTAAAGAGCGTAAGCATCCGGTGCATATCGTCAACTTGCCGAGTAACTCTATCAGCATGACCATCGGCGGTTTGTTGCCAGGTGATAGATCTAATCGCCACCGCCACAGCTATGAAACCTTGGCTTATATCCTCGAAGGAGAAGGTTACTCCATGATTGAAGATCAAAAAATCGAATGGCAGGCCGGTGATGTCATCTATATCCCTAACTGGGCCTGGCATCACCATGTGAATACCAACTCAACCTCCCCGGCTAAATACCTGGCCTGTGAAAATGCGCCCATGTTACAGAACCTTGGCCAACTGGCTATCAGAGAGGAAGCATGATGAATAGAACTCTCGAACTGACCGGGATCATAGGTTATCCCATCACCCCATTCTCAAACGTCACAGGCAAGGTTAATATTTTGCAGCTGCAAAGCATCATAGATGGATTAATCTCGTCGGGTTCGAGTGCCATTGCAGCATTGGGCAGTGCCGGAGAAGGGGCGTATCTGGATACTGCCGAATGGGAAGAAACGGCGTTAGCCACCATACATCATGTGGCGGATCGGGTGCCCGTCATCATAGGCATTTCTGAGCTGACCTCGTCCGATGCCGTCGCTCGGGCAGTATTTGCCGATAAGGCGGGGGCGAAAACCGTCATGGTATCGCCTATGTCGTATTACAAGCTGAGTGAAGATGAGATATTTGATCATTACCAGGCCATATCGGATGCGATTTCGGTGCCTATCATGGTCTATAACAATCCGTCGACCAGTGGCATAGACATGTCGCCGGAATTTATGTGCAAGATGGTTAACAGCATAACTAATGTCACCATGGTTAAGGAAAGCAGTGGTGACATTCGCAGGATGCATCAACTCCATATGCTCTCTAATGGCACGCTACCGTTTTATAATGGCTGTAACTATCTTGCCCTAGAGGCGATTAATGCCGGGGCCAAAGGCTGGTGCAGTGCGGCACCGATACTAATAGGCGATCTGCCTAAGCAATTGTTCGACAGCATCAAGAGTGGCGACAATGACATGGCAAGAAAGCTCTTCTACCAACAGATCACTTTTCTGGAGTTTATCGTTAAGCAAGGCTTGGCCGCGAGTATCAAAGTTGGCTTGAAACTTCAGGGAACCGATGTGGGGTCGCCTAGATTACCGCTAAAGGACTTACCGGCGAGAGAACATGAGGTCTTAAGAAGAATTCTGGTAGACCTAAATCGATTCAATTAATTCATCGCAATGATGAATTAATTGTCTATAAAATAAGATATCAACTATTAATCGACAATGCATAGCCATATGGAGCCATCAAACTAATTGATGGCTTTGAATTTGTAATGCCTTAGGGCCTCATTAGTGGAGACAATTAGCCATGCAAGCCGATCTGTTATCGACAGCTAAACTCAAAATAATCAAACAACTGCAACAGCCGGATAAGCCTAAATCTTTGCGCTATGGTACGGGCCTGTCACCATGGGTATTTCTGGTCGCATCTGAATCCTTATGGCGACATGGTGAGTTATGTGGCGTGGTCGATGATGGCTGTTGTCAGAATGCCTGCGGCCAGGCTTGTGTGTCTTATATGGATCAAGACAGAAAGTGGAGTAAAGTAAAACACAGGCGCTAAAGACAAGATGATGACGGTCTCTTATCTGTAATAGAAGCGTGAAATAAGAATGAAAATCATCAATGAAATGTTAGAGTAAATGCGCTAAATCAAAGAGGTTTTAACTATTCTACAGGGGCGATTTACCTGCTTTATACTCCCATGTTACCCTCGTCTGCGACTGATACATTTAGCTTAGAATCAGAGCTAAAACAGACCTCAAATACAAGCAGACCACAAATGACAGTAATGTACACAAGCTTCGCAGAAGGCACACGTTCAGAAACCGACCTATTAGGCTCTAAAGAGATCCCCAATGACGCTTACTACGGCATTCATACCCTAAGAGCGATAGAAAACTTTAACATTAGTAATGAGAAAATTGGCGATTGTGTCGAATTTGTCCGTGGCATGGTCAAAACCAAGAAAGCGGCGGCCATGGCCAATGCCGAACTCGGTACCATACCCAGTGACATCGCCGAGTCCATTATCAAGGCCTGTGATACCTTGCTGGCTACCGATGAGTATTACGCGCAATTTCCGGTAGATGCTTTTCAGGGCGGTGCGGGTACATCGGTCAACATGAACACCAATGAGGTCCTTGCCAATATTGCCCTGGAGCAACTTGGTCAGGCTAAAGGTGCCTACAGTCATATCAATCCCAACGATCATGTAAACAAGAGTCAAAGCACCAATGATGCGTATCCGACGGGGTTTCGGGTTGCTCTGTTTGAGCGCACCAACACAGTGCTTGAAGTGTTATCTCTACTGATCGATACCTTCCTCGCTAAGTCAGAAGAGTTTAGTGATGTGTTGAAGATGGGTCGTACTCAACTGCAAGACGCAGTACCCATGACCTTAGGGCAGGAGTTTCGCGCTTTTGGCATCACCCTTAAAGAAGAGATCAAAAGCATCAGGCGTTGTCAGGAGCTATTGCTAGAGATTAACTTAGGTGCGACGGCGATTGGTACCGGGCTCAACACCCCCGATGGATACTCGGCTTTGGCCATCGCTAAACTCGCCGAGATCACAGGTCATGCTTTTGTGCCCGCCGAAGACTTAGTCGAAGCAACATCAGACTGTGGCGCCTATGTAATGCTATCGAGCGCATTGAAGCGCTTCGCAATTAAGCTGTCTAAGATCTGTAACGATTTACGCTTGTTGTCATCGGGACCGCGTACCGGTTTTAATGAGATAAACTTGCCAGAGATGCAGGCGGGTTCGTCCATCATGCCGGCTAAAGTGAACCCTGTGATCCCGGAAGTGGTTAATCAGGTGGCCTTCAAGGTCTGTGGCAATGATCTGACCATCACAATGGCTGCAGAAGCGGGGCAGTTACAGCTGAACGTCATGGAGCCAGTGATAGGCCAATGTCTGTTCGAATCTCTGTCACTGCTGGAAAATGCCTGTTTATCTCTGAACGACAAGTGTATTAAAGGCATCACGGCAAATCGTGAAGTCTGTCAGGAATTTGTGCTTAACTCTATCGGTATCATTACCTACCTTAACCCTTTCATCGGTCATCATGAAGGCGACATCATAGGAAAAATTTGCGCTGAAACGGGTAAGAATGTCCGTGAAGTCGTCTTGGAAAGAGGTCTACTCAGCGAAGAACAAATCGATGAAATATTTTCAATCGAGAACCTGATGAATCCTAAATACAAGGCTCAACGTTTCACTAAATAACGCTAGAGTCTTTTATTTACGTGACTTTGGTTGGTTGTAGTCGATAAAAATCCCATCAATATTTTTGATGGGATTTTTTGTTGGTTGTCAGACTTGTTCCCACTAGGGACGCTCATGATCCCCATAACATGGCGTTGTTTCGTCCTGCTGATTTTGCCTGGTAGAGCGCTTGATCTGCATGCAGGAGTAATTCATCTACTGAGGTACACTCAAATTGAGTCGTGACTGCCGCGCCAAGGCTGATAGTCAAGTGGGAAGATACCGAGGACCCTGGGTGTGAGATGGCCAGATGTCTCACCGCGAGAAGTAGCCTGCTCATCATACTTTGCACATGAGAGATGTCTGTGTTGATTAATATGATCGCAAACTCTTCACCTCCGTATCTGGCGACCATATCATCATTACGGACCAGGTGTTGTGATAACGTGGTCGCCACCTGCTGAATCGCAGCATCTCCAGCTTGATGACCCAGGTTATCGTTATAGTGTTTAAAAAAATCGATATCAACCATCACTATGGCCAGAGGAAGTGCATTGCGCTGAGTCAGAGACCAGCTTAACGATAGGTGGTTCTCAAAAGCCCGTCTGTTAGCTATCCCAGTCAGCGCATCTTTAAGCGCTAAAACTTCAAGATCTTCTTTTTGCTGGTTAACAATATTAACGAGTTGGTTGAAACTGGTGATCAGTTTTTGAATCTCTAAAATATTAGACTCCCCTTTTAATGGGGTAAGTTCACCACGATATATCATGTTAACAATATTAGTGATGCCTATTGTTATTGGTCTAATAAACATTAAATTAACAATCCATTGAAGTATAAACGGTATCGTTATGAGCACTACTAATATGATCTGCAGCGTGTGATTAAAAAAAGGCGGGGGATCATTATTTATATGTCTTATATTCAATATGATTATTGCTTTTCCGGTGATATCTTTTATCACCCTCTGCCTGGTAAGGCTAAAGGCGGCATCGCCTATTGGTGCCGATATATCTGGAATGTGATCGATGTTTTGCTGTGCATTTATGTCTCCCTGAGTGATGCTCAGTTGAGAAAAATCCGCTAGTTGATGTATAAGTGACAGCCTGACTTTACGGATAAACAAGAGCATGCCGACCTGTTGACCGGAACGATCTGACTGCCTGAGTTGGCTTGAGGCAAACATAACCGGACCATAATTGGTGCTAATAAACCCCATTTTTTGCGGAACTGCGTCAGTTTGAGAGGACGTAGGATAGGTTATATTGACGATTTCAGCTGTCACCACATCCAAGGGTTCAACACTCAGGGCACGCTTTTCGACATAATCAAACCCGCGCTCCCACTGTATTTTTTTGTTTTTCCCGACAAAAATAGCACCGTCAATTTTCAATGAGGTGAAGGTATCGTCCAGGAAGTTCTCAGTAATGAATGCACGGGTGGGGTATTGGATGAATTCATAGCTTTCATCCCAAACAGCATAGTCATAATTACTGATCGCCAGCTGTTGTAATTGTTGGTCGATCATGATGTCTACCGCGTGTAATTCCCGTGTTTGTAACATGACTATTCGTTGAAGTATTTGTGGGTACTCAAAATAGTAGCGATATCCGATGAGGAGCGCAGAGAATATGCACATCAGACAAATAGAATAAATAAACGAAAATCGTCGAAGAGTCATCAGTATTGAGCAAGTGTGATAGCCTAGTCCTAAGCATAGCCAATAGACAGGGCTAGAGGTACTTTGCTAATTTTTTATGGGCTCCATTTATAAGCTTTTAGTACAAGTATCATAGTTATCTGGTGTACAAAAATTCAAAGGAGTATGGATGACTTCCTCATATCTTTGTTTTTTCACAATTTTAAGAAGTGTTAAAATTGCTTGTCTGCCCATTTCATAGGGGCTTTGACCAACATTTGCATGAGCAAGATGGTCACGTAACATGACTAACTGAGAGGGAGACGCGTCAGACATAACAATTACCAGCTCCTTCCTATTAAGTTTCCCTTTGTACGGAACCATCATTTTACGATAGAGGGCTTCATCATTCTGAGACCAACCACCAACAGCAATAAAGGAGTCTGCCTGTATTGGCCTTCCTTTCAGCACTGACTCCATCTGTTTAACTGCCCGAGTAAGCTGGTCAAAATTAAAAAAAGGTTCTCGAACTTCAGTCCATCCATGATCGTTTATGAGTAATTTTCCTGGAGGCCTTGCATATCTTTTTCCTGAAAGTGCGCTACGTATGCCCATCATTCTCAGGTTCAAATTTGGAGAATCTGGTCGTCCGGATTGAATAATAAGTGTTCCTCCATTGGGCCGTAATGTTTTTAATTGTTCTCCTAAAGCCATACCAAGCTCAAAATTGTTTGTTCCTATATACGCTAAACGTAAATTCTTATACTTTTCCAGGGTAAGATCGTTAAAATCAGAGTCATAGGTAATAACAGGAATTCCTGCTTGTTTAGCTTTTTGTAGGCTGTTTTCTGCGAGAAATTTGGATTGTGTAACGGCTACTGCGATACCATCTATACCTTCATCGATCAGTTGCTCTATAATCTTGTCTTGTATTCTTACACTTGCTTTTTCAGGCCCAAGATAAACGCATTCTACTCCTTCTATTTGGCTGGCAGCGTCTTTACAACCCTTTTTACTTTGATCAAAAAAAACACCATAAAACTTTGGAACAACAGCAAACCTAAGGTCTTTTGCACTCGCTGAAAATAATGGCAAGATGGTTAATACGATAAACATTATGAGTAATCTCGCCACACTTCCTCCTAAAAATAATGAGACTGTTAGTTCAGTTTCAATTTCAAAACTGTAGAGCGCGGTGCTCACCAGTGAGTCATGCTTAAGCTGGCTGGTTCTGTTGCAAAGCGCGTAGATTCAGCAAAGCTCCTCTTTTATTTTAGGCCAGCTATCTCATAAAACGATGTCGATATAGACATTTTACTATGAAATTATAATTAGGCCAGTAAGTAACTAGTCAACTAACTTGGCTGGTTGACGGCGTGAAAAATTAACCTCCTTGAAGCGCCAGCCTGCCGCTATAGTCTAGTTTACTGACAAGAGTCGGCTATCCATGGAAAACTCGAGTTCTACTTTGGTATTCATTATGTTACCGAAAGCGGGATGGTCGACATTGAGCAGAAAATTACGTTCACGGGTCATGATGCTTGAAGGGATGCACAGAGCCAGACTGCTCTGACTGTTTATCCATTCATCCCCAAGATCGGCGGTATCCGCCGGCGCAGGATCTTCCTGCTAGTTATGGGGTAGGGAGTCATGGTCCAGCAACATGATATCTTTTTCATCCAGCTCGATGGCAAATAGCGAGTAATGATTGATCTGCCTGGTATTATCTAAGTGAACCAATATCTCTAAGATAGCCAAAGACTCGGAGCCCGCCAGATAAACACAAGACTGGCCGCGGCTATTCCAGCGTCCTCCATAGAGTCTGGCACTCTCACCGTCGAAGGCATTGTCGGCCCATTTCTTCTTTACGATGCGGTAAGCGGTGATCATGCAAACAAAGGACTCGAGTGACTCGAGCTAAGATTTGGGTAAACTTCTCAAGACAAAGATTGAATATTGAAGACAAACTAATTAGGATCACTGCCATCTGATTTTGACCAAGACTCACGCGAATGACCCAAGAACTGTTTACCGAGCTGCCTATCTCTGATCCTGAGACTCCTTTTTCTGAGAACTCTAGCAAGGATCTGTATTTTATCTTCGATTCTCATTGTCCATGGAGCTACGGGGCCACACCTTTGGTCAACGCACTTCATGAAGCTTACCCTGAGATGAATATCCACCTGCTGCATAGCGCACATTACAATGGCACAGACAGCGCGGGCGAAGAGCAGATGGAAGAAGTGGCGAAACTTACTGGGCTTAAGTTTGGCAGAGATCACATTCGTTACGTTAACAGCCCTAAGAGTTCGCTCAAAACGGCAAACTTGATGGGATGGATGCAGAGCAAGCAGCCTAAGAAAGTATTGGCAGTGCTCAATGCTTTACAAAGGGCGCACTTCATCGAAGGTAACCCGCTAGATACTAAGCATGACTTCAATGACGTGGTTGAAAAGTTCAAGTTGTCGCCCTCAAATAAAGTCTTCAAAGATGAATTGAGCAGCGAAGCCGAATACGTATTATCGGATATCGCCGAGATCCAGGAGATGATAGGCACGAAATCATTCCCTGCACTGGTCATCACCATCGGTGATCATGGTATCTTTGTCGATCACTCTAAGTACCTGAGCAATCCACAAGGTGTGGTTACAGCGGTAGAGGAAGAGATCGCCGCGCTTAAATAGCAGCCTGTGATGACCATACTCTCGAGTCTGGAATAAATCACGATTTAAGAGAAAACCACGGTAAATACCGTGGTTTTTTATGAGTGTACATTGTGCGTTTTTTACACGCCGGCCTGAAAATCATCCAGTTTTGTTACAAAATCGTTCATCCTTTCTACGAATAGTCAGGTTCGCTTGCCATGATCTGTTAGAATACCGCGCATAATAATTTTAATAAGCAACTTATTAGGGATCCATGAAAGAATTTATCATTATTGGCGCAGGGCAGTCTGGACTGTCTATGGCATATAATTTATCGAAAAATAATAAAGATTACCTAATTTTAGACGCCAATGAGCACATTGGTGCGCCTTGGTTAAAACGCTGGGATTCGTTAAAGTTGTTTACCCCTACAGAATATAACCATCTTCCGGGGATGTTATTTCCATTTCCTAAAGGGTATTACCCCAATAAATATGAAGTGGCAGACTATTTAAAAAGTTATGTTGAAAAATTTTCTATACCCATTGAATTTAATCAAAGAATCACCTCAGTCAAAAAAGTTAATGGTATTTTTGAAATAATCAGTGCAACGGGTCGTTATCAGGCCAAACAGATCATTATTGCCACGGGTCCCTTCCATACGCCATACACCCCCCCTTGCCACGCCGATATCGCTGATAATATTATTCAATTACACAGTGAACACTACAAAAACCCCGAACAGCTGCAAGATGGCGACTGTTTAGTCGTCGGAGCCGGAGATTCAGGGGTACAAATTTTATCAGAAATTGCAGAGACTGGACGTACCGTGCATTTCTCTGGAACCGATAAAATCACGGCGATACCACAATCATTCTTAGGCAAAACCTTATGGTGGTGGTTCACAAAAATAGGCTTTTTATCGGTGACACGTTTTAGCAAAATTGGTCAATGGTTGAGTAAAGGTGTGCAACCGGTTATAGGTACCGACGTGAAGACACTGCTGGCCAAAAAGAATGTGATCCATATGGGGAGAACATTATCGGCCGACCAGACAAGTATAAAGTTTCAAAAAGGCAGCATCAGCAGTATCAAAAATATTATCTGGGCGACAGGGTTTAAACCCAACTTTTTCTGGATTGAAAATATCACTTTTGATGAGATGAACTACCCAAGTAATTATCGTGGGATCAGTGATGATGTCGATGGATTGTACTTTATTGGACTTCCTTGGTTATATACCCGAGGCTCAGCAACCTTAGGTGGGGTGTGGAGAGATGCAGAATATTTGATGATGCGTATCCTGAAAAACCAGAAAGATGATCGCGACCTTGTCACCGAAGCCTCACCATATCGACCAAATACTCCATGTGTTGTTGATGCGGTTGTTGAAGGTGTAAGAAAAGAGGTTGCAACGCTGAAATAGTGCCTATTAGCATAGTTTCAACATCGAGGCAGCTGTTAACATCGGCTGCTTTTTATATTGAGTTGTCCAACAAGGTTTGTTTGCCCTTAACATTGAACCTAATATCAAATCTGGTCCCCTGATTAAACTTACTGCTGACTTCTATCGAGCCTTTTAACCCTTGTAAAACCTGATTGTAGATGACGTGTGCGCCTAGGCCGACCCTGCCACAGTTGCGGCTAGTGGTATAGAAAGGATTGAATATTTTCTGTTTCTGCTCATCAGTTAATCCTATGCCGTTGTCCCGATATATTAAGTGAACCTCGTTATCACAGCATTCTATTGAGATATTGATAAGCCCTTTGCTAATGGCGTCCTTTGAACTGTCATCATTGCCGTCAAAGTTAAATGCGTGATGGACTGAATTGAGAATAAGATTTCTGATTATTTTCGATAGCGTACAAGGCTTACTCACTATGACTAAATTGGGGTCGCAATCTAAGATGACGCTATAGCGCTGATCTTTAACCGAATCATTGATTGAAAAAATTATCCCATCGAGATATTCCTTAACCTTAAACTCTCTCATTTTCACATCTGAAGGCTCTACGGCAACGAGTTTGAAACTGCTGACCAGCAAGGCTGCCCGGCGCAGATTTGAGGTGAGTAACTCGCAAGTCTGCTCAGTGGTGTCGATAAAGCTTTCCAGCTCTTCAGATGACAGCTCATTAGCCTTATAGGCTCGACTGATCCTTTGGACATTTTGCTCAAGAAAAGAGGTTGAGGTGACGCCGACACCTATGGGGGTATTGATCTCGTGGGCAACGCCTGCAACTAACTCACCAAGGGATGCCATTTTCTCCCGCTGGATCAGTTGATCTTGGGTGGCTGTTAGCTCTATCAATGCGCGATTTAAATTCTGATTAGCATTTTCAAGATCCTGAGTTCTATCGAGCACGGTGGCTTCTAAATTGCGCTGATAGTGTTTCAGCTCTTTTAATATCACCAGACCTTCTAAGATTAAAAAAATGACGGCAACAAGGTATGCCATCAATCTGAGCAAGTGCCAGCCCCACCATGCAAGATCCCATAATGCCGATTGCTCAAACATGATCGCAGCGGCGCCAAATAACAAACAGTGCATGCTAAAGAGCAGGTCATTAATATTATTGGTTTTTTGGTTAGTTTTTATCAGTTTAAACGCAGCAATAAAGAATCCAATGCCGCCAACAATATTGAGGCCCATAGCGGCTAGAGTAAACTTCCCATCAATAACCATGATAGGAATTAACGGCGAATATACAAGGCTAATTAGGCCAACTAAGATAGAAAGTGCCAGTGTTATCCAAGGTGCCTTGAAATTATTTGATAAGCCACCCTTAGTCAGTAAAAACGAGGAGAATAACAGGCCGCCAGCCAGAGTGGCTAAACTGTGTAGCCAAACAAATTGTTGGCCAACTTCGACGATTGCGTGAAACCCATCCAGTGTCCCCATGGCTATCATAGCGCAGGCAATTTCAATATTGTGGCTGGTTCCCCGGCCGCTTTTCTCAAAGACGATGAGTAAGAGCGCAAGAAATAGGGCGATAGCAGAGCCGAACATCTCGATAGATGAATGAGCCTCCGGCAGCGGCCAGACATAGAGTTCTAGAATTGTGTTGCTAATAATCAGTGCGGCAGCGTGAACAAATAGACTAATGCCTATGGTTAACCAAATAAACAGATGCGTTTTAGATTTATCCAATATCAAAACCAATTGCTATTAACTCATGCTTTGTCAGAAAGCCGATACCAAGCTTTATCAAGTTCACCGAGTAAATAAGAGTGACAGGTCTAGCTGAAAGTGTAGTTCAGAACCTTTGATAGTAGGCTAGCGGCTAATAAAAAAGCGAAGTCAATGACTTCGCTTTGAGGCTAGAACGCGGTAATACTCCTAAGTGTAGAGCCGATTAAAAATCGTAGTTCATGCCTATCATAAAACTACGTCCCATCAGTGGGGAGTATTCTTTCAGTAATGAGGTATGTGGCCTCGCATCTTGATTGAGTAGATTGTTGCCTTTTACATAGAACATCAAGTCGCCATCTTCCGTTCCAAGGTGATAGGTAACCGCTGTATCGACCAGGGCATAACCCGCAGTTTCTGTCTCATTTTCGGCAGTGTCTGTCTGTTTTGCATAAGCCATCACACCAAGCTCTGCATGCCAGTCCTGAAGATCAAAGTTAAGGGTTGAGCCAAAACGCATAGGTGACATAAGGGGTAAATTGCCACCATCGACCAATTTTCCACGGGTGTAATCACTGAGTAAATCCAGTGACCAGGTATCATCAAAGGGAATATTAGCCTGGGCTTCTACCGAGTAGAGGTCGGCATCGCCTTGGGTGAATTGGTACACCGGCAGATCGCCTTCTGCACCAATATCGGAGGCGTTAAGCCCAGTATCTCTTTCATAGTAGAAATCATTGATCCTGTTATAGGCCACACTCAAAGACCCGGTCCATGCTCCCTCTAATTTTCGCAAGGTTAGATCGATATTATTGGCGATCTCCTTATCGCTAGCGTCACTGTTGGGAATGACGTTACCGTTTTCAATCTTAAATTGAGAGCCCACTTCGAAGCTTTGGGTCGCATCATGTGCGCCAAAACTGTAAAGCTCTTCGGCGGTGGCTGAACGCTCGGCTCTTTCGATTGATAAGCCTAAGTTGTAGGCCGGATCGAAATCCCAGACTACACCGGCTGAAAGCGTCATATTGTTATCACTCACGCCTTCGGGCTGGTAGTCTTGTACGCCAGTTTGTAGATCCATGGTGTTAGGGTCTAAACGATAATGCTCGATGCGACCCCCAAGCTCGATACGAAAATTATCAATTTTACGCTCTTGTACGATAAACGCCGCGATGGTGTCAGTTTTGCTGTCTGGGGTCAGTGCTTCTTCCCCTTGAACTGAAAAATCTCTGTGAATGGCGTGTAGGCCCATAACGCCTTGCCATTCGCCCCAAGGCGTATTGTTAATGCTTAAGCGGGCTTCACTTTGCTTGTTAAAAAAGAAGGTATCGGCATCGCCATTTTCCTCCTCGGCATGCTGATAATCGGTATAACCTGCGTCGAAACGCAGTTTACTCACACCAGAGAATGGATCTAACAGGCCAGAGTGAAGTTGCCAGGCCGTTTTTTGCAAATCTATGGTGATGTCGGGATCACCTTCCACACCTCGGCCCGGAATACCGTAGTTAGACTCAGTGCGAGCCCCGGATATACTGATAAAGCTGTCATCCCCCGTGTATCCGACACCGGCGGCATAATCATCGAGTTTTAGCTGACTATTGGCCAAGCTACCTTGGGTGTCGCTTTGACCCTCAATGGCGTTGCCGGCAATATCGAAATCATCTGTATTGCGATGAGTGCCGTCTAGATGCCAATTGAATTGTCCGTTGCCGCCGTTTAACTCACCATTGACCGTGCGGCCATTATTGCCTGTCACATAGTGAGTGCCGAAGTTACCGGATAATTCATCGACTGATTCTTCATGAACTCGATTATTGACCACATTGACGACGCCACCAATCGCACCGTTGCCATAGAGTAGAGAGCCTGGTCCCCGCAGAATCTCGATTTGCTGCGCCGTTCCAGCTTCAGTGGTCACCGCATGATCCGCCGATACAGTCGAGGCATCGCCCACCGAAAGGCCATTTTCTAGCACTAACACTCGAGGGCCACTCATTCCGCGGATAATCGGGCGACTGGCACCGGCACCAAAATGAGAGGCTTGCACACCGGGCAGCTTCTCGAGTGTATCGCCTAAGCTAGGTTCGATATTCAGTTTCAGCTGATCTGCCGTCATCACGCTGATTGGCGTTGTGCTTTCCATGGCCGAGCGCAGAAAAGGCGATGCGGTAACGACAATGTTTTCCATCATGGCCTGCTCGAGTGACACATCTTGCGTCACAGTGCCTGTGGCTATCTGTAAATCATGATCTGCATGTCTGTAGTTGTCATCACTCACATGCAGATGCACATGACTGTTGTCGGTAAGCGTTAATTGATATTGACCTTGAGAGTCACTGGTTGTCTTGTTACCACCGTCGATACTCACATGTGCGCCAGCGATAGGCGCCCCATTAATATCGGTAATTTGACCTTGTAGCTGAGCCGCCATTACAGGTGTACAACCGCCAGCAACCGCTAGCGCTATATATGATAGAGCGTGTTTCATTGTGCCTGTCCTTATAGATAAGCAAAAAACTTTTTAGATAATTTTTAGATTAATTTTGGGTTTGCTTAAGGACTAAAAGGGAGGGGCACGTACGTTTAGGCTGCGCAGCCAAGGTAATGAAGGCTGAAGATACTGTGGAGGAGCAATAATTTCAGCTTGCTGCTGACACATTGCTGGCATGATGACCGTTGTCGGGCCAGCACTGTGATCATGATAAATATTGCTGTAAACACAGTGGGTATTATCGTGCTCAAGCGCATGCTCGACAGAATGGGCGAGGGTGATTGATTGCAGAGCAATCAGCCACAAGCCGAACACTAGCCAGAGGCTATTTTTAAGCGTCAGGGACATCCGATTTGTCATTATAGTTAACCTGATCTCCTCTTATGCTCGATTAGCTTATTAAACGATACGTTTGCTAATTCTATTTTAGTAATGGCTCAAGTTACTCTTGCTCGATAGAAATTGCAAAGCTAAAAAGTCGCGATAACTTCAAATTTCTGTTGAATAAACCGCTCCAGCAACCCAGTGTTTATCTGTCTCTATGAGAGTTTCCCCCTTGATCTCTGATTCTATCTATCGGTGCAGGGACTGCCAGCCCTGTGTCTGAAGGGGTGTAGCTGTTACAGAGAAAGGTTTTGGTTATTAACTTGTGTTACAGCATGTTACCTCTGTGTTCGCAGGTGTGCCTTTGTGACGTAGGTCACACTTTAAACCTGTGATAGTTAATTAGCTCACAATAATATTCGTCGACTCGGGGTTTAATGTTTTATTCAATTAGAAAATAGTGAACCTATCCTGCATGAAAAGTGACACGAGTATTTTCAACCAGCCTAAACCCTTCAAGATGATATTTTTCATCGAGCTGTGGGAACGGTTCGGTTACTACGGCCTGCAAGGGATCTTAGCCGTCTATTTTGTCGAGCATCTGGGCTATAGCCAGCAAGATGCCTTCGTGACCTTCGGTGCATTTGCTGCCTTAGTGTTTGGCTTAGTGGCGATCGGTGGTTATGTGGGCGATCATGTGCTGGGGACTAAGAGAACCATGATTTTGGGCGCTCTGGTGTTGGCGCTAGGTTATTTCATGATGGCCATGTCAATTGAGCATCCCGGACTTATTTTCTATGCGCTAGCCACTGTGGCCGTGGGCAATGGTTTGTTTAAGGCTAACCCGGCAAGCCTGCTGGCAAAATGCTACGAGGATAACGACAGTCGTCTCGATGGCGCATTTACCTTGTACTATATGGCGATTAATGTGGGATCTCTGGTGGCGCTGTCACTGAGCCCGGTCATTGCTGACGCGTATGGTTATGGGGTGGCCTTTGCTATCTCAGGTCTTGGCCTGATCGCGAGTCTGCTGAGTTATCTGCTGTTTCGCTATACCGTACAAGGAATCGGCTCGAAACCCGATAATCAACCACTGAGCTATATCCGCCTATTGATTGTGATGCTAGTGTCTGTGGCTGCGGTATTTTTGTGTGCCTGGCTGATGGTCAACATCATGATGGCTAATATCGTGCTGGGCTTGATTGCCATAGGCGTGATTAGTATATTTGCCAAGGAAACCTTGGCAGAGACAGGTGTCACCAGAAAGCGGATGATAGTGGTGTTTATCCTGATGCTGCAAGCAATCATCTTCTATGTTCTCTACGCTCAGATGCCGACCTCGCTCAATTTCTTCACCATCTACAATGTCGATACCCAAGTGATGGGTTTTAATATTAACCCTGTTAGTCTGCAGGCGTTAAATCCATTTTGGGTGGTCTTGTGTAGTCCCATACTCGCTTACCTCTATTTGCGCTTTGGCCAGCAGGGACGGGATCTGTCCATGCCTGCCAAGTTTACCTTAGGCATGTTTATGTGTGCCTTTGCCTTCTTGATAGTTGCTGCTGCAGGCACTTACTTTGCCGACAGCCAAGGCATGGTGTCTATGTGGTGGATGGTACTAGTGTATCTGTTTCAGAGTTTGGGTGAGTTGCTGATCAGCGGTCTGGGTCTGGCCATGGTAGCCAGCCTAGTGCCTCAACGTCTGATGGGGTTCACCATGGGCGCCTGGTTCCTAACTCAGGCGGCATCGTTTGTCATCGGTGGTTACGTTGCCACCTTCAGCGCCGCACCAGAGAACGTGACCGAGCCACTGCTGACTTTACCTATCTACATAGATCTGTTTTTGGACATAGGTCTGGTGACCTTAGTCATCGCTATCATCATGGCTTGGCTTGCACCTAAGCTGACCAGGATGATGAATGATGATCAAGTAGCCGACAGTGAAGCGCTGCAGCAGGCAAGCTAATATTGGTTATCTGGGACAAGTGCGCTCTTGCATACAGAGTCGCATACTTATCTGCATAAAATGCCTTCGACTCTTGCTGTCCGAAGGCATTTATAAATCTGTTTAAACTTAAGTGCCGGATGTCACGTTTATCTGGTTAAATGAGAAGTAACTCACTGTAATGGTTAGTGTAATTAAGTGTAAAACCAATAGATCTGACAAAAATATAGTCTAGACTTAAGTCAATCTTAATTTCAGATAAAGCCCATGAAAAATACTTCCTTGTTATTGGTCCTCTTAATTTTCCTTTTTGGTTGCGATAGCAATCAAACCAATAAAGCCAAAGAAAAAGAGATATACATTACCTCTGCGCTGGTTGAATCCCAGACTATTCTTGATTCGGTAAAACTTGTGGGAACACTTGTGGCTAAAAAGTCAGTGGTTATTACTTCAGAAGTTGATGGGCGAGTTGAAATGGTAAGGATTGCAGACAGCGAGTATGTTGAGAAAGGGGATATCCTACTTACACTCAACAATGATCTGGTAAAAGCTGAATTGGCTGAAGCGCAAGCTTACCTTAAAGATGAAACTCGTAAGCTAGATGAATATATACAACTTGGCCCCAAAGGTGGAGTAAGCCAGACCATCAAAGAGAGCCAACAGAACAGTGTGGATATAGCGCAAGCAAAACTTGATGCCGCAAGAGTCAATTTTAAGGATCACCAATTAGTTGCGCCTTTTTCAGGGGTACTGGGTTTAGGCAATATCACGGTAGGACAAAGATTGATCAAGGACGAGTCCCTAATGACGTTGGACGATCTTTCCTTGATGCAAGTGGATTTAAATATTCCCGAAAAGTATATTTCAAAACTAACGAAAGGCCTGATTATTACCACTAAAGTCAGTGCATGGCGCGACGAGACGTTCATTGGTGTCGTAGAAGCAATTGACTCCAGAGTGCAGCCACAAAGTCTTGATATAAAAATAAGAGTTTCTATTCCTAATCTTCAACAAAAGCTAAAACCTGGCATGCTTGCTCATGCAAAACTCCAGTTTCCATCGTACGACTACACAGTTTTGCCGTTACAAGCGATTGAATATGCAGGTGACCAGACTTATGTATACATCATAGATGATAAACAAATAGCTAACAGGATTGAGGTGGAGCTAGGGGATCAATTTGGTGAGCTAATGACAGTGATATCAGGCCTGAGTCCAGGTCAACGTATCGTGACAGAAGGCTTGGTGAATATACAAGACCAAGACAGGGTAAAGGAATCCACTATACCAGCATCAGAGGCGACTAAATAATGTGGATCTCTGATACTTCCGTCGAACGACCAACGATTGCGATAGTGTTAAGCATACTGTTGACCCTGTTTGGCATGGTGGCATTTCTTAAACTCCCAGTAACTGAAATGCCCGATATGGTAAGTCCTATTGCGAACATAAGTACCAAGTATAAAGGTGCCTCGGCATCGATCATAGAAAGTCAGGTCACCGCTAAACTTGAGGAGCAACTCACTGGTATTAGTGGGGTTAAGGATATCACCTCAACCAGTAAAAATGGTGCGTCGAGTATCACCATTGAATTTGAGGAAGGCGCCGATATTAATGAAGGTGTGAGCGATATTAGAGATGCTATTGCACGGGCTAAGAACTCTCTACCTGAAGATGCAGACGAGCCCACAGTATCAAAAGATGACGGAACGGGTGAACCAGCGCTATATGTCAATGTCACCTCTTCAGCGATGAATAGAACCCAGCTGACTGATTTCGTTAGTCAGAATGTTGAAGACAGGTTTAACATCCTCAATGGTGTTAGCGCGGTCGATTTATCTGGTGGCTTGTTTAAAGTCATGTATATCAAGCTAGATCCAGAAAAAATGGCAGGGCATCAGATCACAACGACCGATATCCTCGATGCTTTGAAGGCAGAGAATTTAGAGAGTCCGGCGGGCGAGGTGAGAAATGACTCCATCGTAATGCCCGTCCGTACAGAGCGTCTCTATGATGCTGAGAAAGATTTCAGGTTTCTTGTTATTGGTAAATCAAACTCTGGCACTGTGATCTATCTAAATCAAGTCGCTGAAGTTAAATTAAAGGCCGAGAGTGAAAATTCAAGCTATCGAAGTAACGGTATTTCCAGTGTGAGTCTGGCTATAGTGCCTCAAGCAGATGCGAATCCACTGGAACTTGCTAACCTGGTTCATAGCGAAGTGGCTCAGATACAAAAGTTTCTGCCAAAAGGAACCCAAATTCTTGTCGACTATGATGCTACCGTTTTCATAGAACGTTCGATTAATGAAGTATACAAAACACTGTTGATGACTTGTGCTCTGGTTATCTTGGTGCTCTATCTGTTTCTTGGTCAGGCGCGGGCCACATTGATCCCTGCTGTTACTGTTCCCGTCTCGCTTGTTGCGACATTTATCTTTGCCAGCTATTTAGGATTTTCGGTTAACTTAATAACCCTATTAGCCCTAATATTGGCGATAGGGTTAGTCGTTGATGACGCCATTGTAGTGGTTGAAAACATATATCATCACATCCAAAAAGGCCGGCCACCGTTACTTGCAGCGTATGAAGGAACTCGAGAAGTCGGTTTTGCTGTGTTAGCAACTACGTTTGTTCTGGTTATGGTGTTTCTGCCCATTGCATTTATGGACGGTATGATTGGGCGCTTGTTTACCGAATTTGCAGTAATGATTGCGGTTTCGGTCTTATTTTCAACCTTAATTGCATTAACTTTAACGCCAGTTTTAGGCGCAAAGCTGTTACGTAAAAAGCAAACAAACAATGTATTCAATACTAAAGTAGAGCAGGCATTATCAGGGCTAGAAGTGCATTATCGAAACTTGCTTAATCAGAGCTTAAAGCATAATTATAACGCACCAATTATCATCATTCTTTGCTTAGTGGCAAGTTTTATCATTGCCACTAACACTCCCTCACAGCTAATGCCTCAAGAAGACAGAGGCGTTATTTTAATTAAAGTGAATGGCCCTGAGGGGACTAGTTTTACCCGCATGTCAGATAATATGAAGAAGATTGAAAAGCGGCTATTGTCGATGCTAAATGACGGTACTATAAAGTCAATCAGTGTACAGACACCCATCTCAGGCGGTAAAAGTGGCGATCAATTTGGTTTAGCCATCTTGCAATTAGAAGATTGGGATTTACGTCAGCAAAGTGCTCAAACCATCTTAAAAATAGTAAAGAAGCAACTTGCTAATATTCCTGATGTGCGAATAAGACCTACGCTTCCAGGATTTAAAGGTGGCTCTAAAGAACCAGTACAAATCGTATTAAGTGGCAGCGATTACGCCACGCTCAACGAGTGGGCGATGGTGATGGAAACCAAGATGGAGAGCAGTCCTCTCATGACTGGTGCGTTGATCGATTACTCGGAAAAAACGCCTGAAATGATAATTAAAGTCGATAGAAAGCGGGCGGCTGAACTGGGGATAAGTGTGTCAGAGGTCTCAGATACCTTAAATGTCATGTTAGGGGGAAAACAGAGACCACTTATATTGAAAGTGGCAATGAGTACGATGTATTCGTGCGTGGCGATGAGCAAAAATTTAAATCGAGTAGTGATTTATCGAGCATATTTATGCGGACTAGCTCAGGGGAAATAGTATCTGTCGACTCTTTCACGCGTGTAAAGCGCATTGCTTCGGCGCAGAAACTGACACATATAGGAAAACGGAAATCAATAGTGATAAAAGCAGACCTGGCTGATGGAGCAAGCTTAGGTGATGCATTAACTTATGCTGAAGATCTGGCTATTGATAACCTACCTCAAGATATCAACTTGAGTTATTCCGGAGACTCTAAAGATTTTATTGATAATCAAAATAGCACCATGCTCATCTTTATACTGGCATTGTTGGTTGTTTACTTAGTGATGGCTGCGCAATTTGAAAGCTTCATCAATCCCTTTGTTGTCATGCTGACCGTGCCAACAGGCATATTTGGTGCTTTGCTGGGAATTTGGTTAACCGGTCAGAGTATTAATATCTACAGTCAGATAGGCATCATAATGCTGATAGGTATGGTGACTAAAAATGGTATCCTCATAGTGGAATTTATCGGCCAATTAAGAGATAAGGGCGAGTCGTTCGACTCTGCAATTATAGAAGGTGCGACTCGCAGATTACGACCTATCCTTATGACTGCGTTTACCACACTAGCTGGTGCCTTACCGTTATTATTGTCCAGTGGTGCTGGGGCTGAGAGTCGCATATCTGTGGGGATAGTGGTGTTTTTCGGTATGGGTTTTTCTACATTGGTTACACTAGTGGTTATCCCTACCATGTATAAATTATTGTGCAATTCAACTAAATCTCCGGGCTCTGTTAAACAAGAGATACTCGAGCTTAGAGAAAATAATACTCCGGTTAGTTAGTTCCTTAAATAGAAGTCTGGCGATTTAAGGAACTACTATGACAGAGCTACAGGGGGATAGACCTGTTCACAACATCTAATTAATCGCTATGGCTTAAGATTTTTGAGCCCGAATTTTACATCACTGGATCTTAGGACTTTGTCGAGCGATTGCAGGTGAGGGCGCTTGTCTCAACTCTTTGTCGTTCAGGACTGTTTATTGCTCATGGCTGTTTACCGTTCATGGCTTTTTACTGTTCAGGACTATCTCTTCTCTTTATAACTTGCACTCGTTGTGACAGAAGGAAGCACTAGGCTTGCGGTCTGATACTAGGTTAGTTAATCTGGAGTTCGCTGATTGCTTTAAATCAGTTGTTTCTTTAAATCAGCTTTCTAAATCGATGACCGTTACAATGTGGCGGTATTTTGAGTCAATCAAACAAGGTATCTATGATGTGCACGACTTGTATCTGCGCTAACCGCTGCCCCCGCGCGGTTAATATTTCCAGCCAAAGGCTGATGGCTTAGCTTCTACTTATTCATCACTGTTTAAGAAGCTGACCAAGTACAAGTACAATTTTTTAAACATCTGAGCGTGTCTCGGGTGGAATTGTTGCACATTTAAAAATGGAATTACCATGAATATCGATACTATTATCTTGTTCGCAGGAATTGTCTTCCTGATCGCCATTATCCCTGGACCCAATGCCTTACTGGTACTCTTTACTGCGCTGACAAAAAGTCGATTACTGGCTTTTAGCAACATTGCCGGTGTCAGCCTGGGATTCATCGTCCACGCGTTTATCTCGGCTCAAGGCATCAGTCTGTTATTGAGCCAGTCTGTATGGGCATTTATGCTTTTAAAATGGTTGGGCGTAGCCTACTTAATCTGGTTAGGCATCAGCAATATCCGCGCAGGCATCAACTTAAGCACATTGAAGCTAGCAGCTGAGCCCATCACAGAGCCAGTAGCCAAACCACAAGCCGATCTTGCCGGCGAAAAAGTAGCGGAAACTGTCGCCGCAAGCACTAAATTAAGTAAAGACAGTCGGGCTATGGCCAATGATTTTATGAAAGGCTTTCTGACTAACATGCTTAATCCTAAGATTGTCATGTTTTACCTGTCTATATTTCCGCAGTTTATCTCGCAGCAAAGCGTACTGGCCGACAGCATGATCTTAGGCCTGACTCAAGCCATCGTGGTTTCGAGCTGGTTTTTGGTGGTGATAATGATGGCTGAGAAGTTTAAATCTCTGCTGACGAATGTCAGAAACGCCCGCTGGATGAATTATGTCTCCGGCAGCATCTTCCTGGGCTTCGGCGCTAAGCTGGCAGTCACTAAGCTGTAACATGAGCTATGACCTGATATCAGCTTTATGTGAGCACTGAATAAAATAAATGAACCTTGACACCGCTATGGGTCCTGACCGTTAGGACAGCTGTTTAGGCGCAGGATTCTGTTTTACTCTGCTTAGACAAGCATGTCTAATCTCGCTAGTCCTTTCACCCGCAGCCTTCCTCTGAAGGCTGCGGGTTTTTTTTATGCATTAACTTATGCAGTCTAATTGATTTGATACTGGCACTATCAGAGATTATAGCGTTCCGCTTACCATCATATCCGTTAGTTTGTTCACCGGCTTGTAGCCTTTGGCACATGATGTTTTTTACTAATTAATTGAAATATAAAAAAAAGCGTCTTTTTGTTATGCCATTTATTTTGAATAAATGTATAAATTAGCAATCAATTATTAAATAAATAACTGGAGCCATATGCAGATACTTAACTCATCTCAGCCAACGACTATTTCCACACACACTAGTGATCAAAATGTATCGACGGTTAACCAAACCAGTTCAATTAAAAAAATTTCTGACAAGGTGGAGACGGCACGCAACAATCAAGTGCAGGATGTGATCTTCATTGGTCGTGGAAGCAGTATTGCTTATGCGTTAACTGAGGTTTGTGACCGATATGAAGGACAGCATTCAGCACAAGCACTATCCCATGAACCTCCATTAACGGGGCGAGCCATGGTCATAGGTAGCTCTGAGCCCTGGTCTAAAGAAGTACGAGGCTCTGGTTTTATCAATCATCAAAATGAGCTGATAGATACCTGGGGCAGTAAAGCACCAGAATATAGTAAGGAATATGCAGATCGCCAGCAATTTTCTGATGCGAATACCGCGCAAATTAACCGTGCGGTCAGCCTCGGTGTTCGAGAGGTAAATGACGAAGTAACCAGTGTAAAAAAAGGTGACAATGGCCTGTTTAAAGTGAGTACTAAGCAAGGCCATGAGTTTGTTGCTAAGCAGGTTATATTAGGTATTGGCGCTGGGCCACACACCAATGCTTTGGCTGAAAGTGATGATTCATCATCACTGACGCCTGCAGAACAACGCCTTGGCAATATCACTGTGAATAACAAAGAATCCCTTAAGAGTCAGGTCTTAGATTTAGATGAGTTTATGCGCTTAACAGATAATGGAGAATCGTTAAAAGGAAAAACGGTTGTCGTGCATGGCCCAAATGCTGGTATTGATGCGGTTGAAAGAGCAGGGAGTCTGGGTGCCGACATTAAATGGTTTATTCGTTCAACCTCGCCTGTACTGTTAGATGGTAATCAGCTTGAGCATGCACCAGAGGCTGCCGAAAAAAGTTTGGTTAAAGTCGATAAGGTTTCGATTTCTCCGGATGAAAACGGCAAGATTAACATTGATTTCTCTCATAATAACAAAGAGAAAACAGCGGACACTTTGAAGGCAGACTTTTATGTCTATGCACTGGGTCAAGATAGCAAGAGAGCTGGTGCTATTCATTCGGTATTAGACCCATCTATCTCAAAATACTTAGAACCCATTTATGATATCGATCAGATTTATTCCGATAAACCCTACAATACGGTACTGGGGATTCAATCTAAAAAGGCCGAATCAGAGAACGGCGTTATCATCGTGGGGGCTTCGGTCGCGCAGATGGCTGGTAATGTACAGCATACTTATTTAGAACAGGTGCGCGAGCGTATTAATGGACTGACAGACCAGCTTGATTTATCGCCAGTTGATGTTTCAAAATTACAAGACCAGTTAGCCGATATACAGGACCAGATTGATAGCGCTGCAAAAACTAAATCGGTCAGTTTAAACTCGCATGATAAGGCTGTTTATCAAGGACATGTGACCATTCTGCAACAAACGCTTTCTCATTATCAAACGGCGCAACAGGATTTAGCCAGTGCTAAAGGACCTGGCGTGCGAGACCAGGTCGAAAATGTAGTTAAAACAGAGGTCGCATCAGTTGTCGTCTCTCCGCAACTTGCTACTGTGAAAGCCTCAATAGGGGCGTTAACCAATATTATGCCGCAATATATAGCAGCAGGTGAGGTCAATTACTCCTCCGATAACAGGACTATGTTAAGAGTAAGTCTGGTCCATAATTTCCCCAAAATACCTGAGACTGCAGCAGAGCAGTTTATTCAAGACACAATCGATTTACGGGTGATGAATAAAGGGCAATTTCTAGATAGAATTGCGAGTGACTTATCACAATACACTCAAGAGTTATTGAAAACTCACGACGCTGAATCAGTCTTATCTCACTTGAGCCAGCTTAATGTGAAGCCCGAACTTACAGATGCTTTGATTGAATTACAGCAAAATAGAACCCTAGGATCTGAACAAAGACTAGAGCAGGAAAAAAACTTGAAACAGGAGCTGCTGAAATCCATTGATACTAATGCCATCCCTGCTTGGGGAACCCCTGAGCACGTTCGTTATGGTTATGCATCTAAGCTCTCTGACTTGCACCTTGAGAACAAAAATGAGACACCCATTAGTTTATTTTGGTTAGGGGAACCAATCAGTGAATTAAACGCAATACGGGTTTAATACTAGACTCGGGCTTGATGTTAAAAGCCATAATTTCTCCCTATCAACAGACGTAATGTGCAATCTCGCATAACACGTGATAAAAATAGGCTTTATGACATTTATGCTATAAGGCCTATTTTGTAAAACCATAATGTGTGGACTTAGCGAGTAACATAGGTCATTGATGGTTTGTATTGTTTATTCTCTAAAGGGGTTAAGAAACCGCTCTCTGGTTCTTGCGCTAGTAGACCTTCGAGCCGCTGCAGCAGAGTAATGAAGTGAGGCTGCTGGCAATGGTCATCGAATGCTTGCTGGTTGGAAAACTCCTCCTGAAATATAAATATATTGGGCTTTGTCGTGCTGTGATATGTAAACTCAGCTTACTGACAATATGATTAATTTAGATGATAGGCATTAATAAATGCACCTATGTGCACTAGACCAATGTTATATGTCTAATCTTCGAAACAAGGAATAAGTAAATGCAATATGAAAGGGATCAACTAGAAAATAGGTTAAAAGAAAATGAAAATAAACTAAAGAGGCTAAGCTGGTACGACTTTCCAGCCATGCTTGTGATAGGTTTAGGTTTGTTTTCAAAATTTGGAGACAACCCTGAGTCCCTTCATCCATTATTAGCAGACTCCTCGGTAGTTAATACAGCATTAGCCATCGCAGTTCCTTGGGCTGCTTTCTGTACTTTTCAGACAATTAAACTCGCGTTGGAAAACAATAAAATAAAAAAGGAACTTGGCATATAACGAGCCAATAACTGGGCAGGTAACAGCGGCCAATTTGCAGAGCCATACTCAGGTTTCTGTAATCAAGAATAAATCATTTTAAACATTAAATAACGTATTTCCTTGTAAACGGTCACCTGAAAATAACGAATGTAGGTGACACTTTATCGACGTTATTTGACATATATAAAACCTATTAGTGACTTAAATCGTTGCCCGCCGGAATCTCGTGTAGCCGTTGGAGCACAAATCACTCTTTATGTAAAAGCTGATAAGGAATTAGGTTATGCCTCTGAAGAACTGAAAAAAGTTAAAGATTTTTTGGGTGAGATAGAACTCACTTTAGGCCAAAATGTTATTTCACCTGGGGTTAAACCTGAATCAGATGTTTCTGCAGCGACTTGGAATTTTATCTCTTATCGAAATGAAAACAGAAGTGATCGGGAGGGAACGTCTTCTCACTTACTTTTCGAAGAACCTTTTTACCAAATCATCTCAGACTAATGGTATTGGGGACGATTTGTTGTTGATGACAAATTTCGTGGGCTTACGTGGGATTAGTATAGGAAAACAGCTTGTGTATCATTAATTAAAAGACATATTATGAGAACATAACTGAATCACTTACTAGTAATGTTCGCATCCCAAGCGTCTGACTTATCGACTATCAGGCTAACTATCTCCGCTAACTCTTTCCCTTTAGCGGTTAAACCATAATTGACCGTCACTGGAATCGTTGCTTGTTGCTCTCTCCAGATAAACTGCTCAGCCTCCAACAATTTCAACCTTGAGCTGAGCACTTTACTGGATACTAATGCCAGTTCTTTCTGTATTTGGCCAAACCTCATTAGCTCACATTTCCCAAGCAGATAGACAATGTGCGCTGTCCACTTAGTTGATATTAAAGATAAATACTTATCAACATTACAGTACCCCTCGGGGGCTGTGACATGTCTCATTTAGTTTTCCTCACCGCTTTAGTTTGTCCAAAATATCATTTTTTTGTGCAAAATTCCCTAGTAATCAAAAGGTAACTAGTTACTTTTTGGTTACTAATAGTAAAAAGAAACTAACTTGAGTATCGTAACTTCATTGCCAAAATATCATTATTTAATGGCGCACACAATGAAGGAAATAAAGATGAATCTAGTAAAAATACTAATACTTTTGGTGTCATTTTTTGTTGTTAATGCAAAAGCCGATGTCCCCCTTGATTACCAGAAGCCACAATCACCCGATGAGCTTCACTCTCTATTTGCTCAGTATTTTAAGGTAAAAGATCTTACAGGACTGACAACATTATTTGCAGCAAATGCGACATTTATCCTTGATAGTGATGGGGGGAGGGCGACAGGCCATGAAGAAATTTCTAAAGCACTAGCCCCTTATTTAAGTTTTGACAGTGAAATGCAGACCTTGTCTACGTCGATTCATATCAATGGCAACATCGCTTTGATTCGTTCCGAGTGGAAGCTTGCCGATAGTGATGTTAGTGGCACCGCGCTTGAAGTTATGCAGTATCAAGATAATGGGTGGGTCTACTTAATTGATAATCCAAATGGATTCTAAAAAGGACGTAATATCTATAAAACAGTAGAGAATACTTTACTCAATAGCATATCGAATAACACCGACATCCACAGTTCTGTTATTCGCTCCGATACCTTTATGTCGCTCTGTCACCTTTGTTTGGACTTTCTTTCTGAGCTGTGTTCGGTCTTGTATCTGCATTCGCTTGATATATGCCTTTGTTCTAAATTTCTGGGGGTGTCTACCTGTCCGAAAGAGAAGTTACCATACGCGAGATTTTATTCTACATTGATAAATATCAACAGGTTATCAATTACTTCGATGTGTAAGTGAATGGTTTCTTAATATAAGCGTCAATATATAAGGTAGGAATAAAAATGAGCAAAGCTCAAATTCACAATACAACATGTACACTTTTTGAAGCGCCTGTTTATGACGGTATCGAACACACTTATAGCCCTGAAGATGGTGTGATTGGCGCTACGGAAGAAGGGTTTAACGACAAAACTCAGTCTATTCGTGTAGGTAAAGATGTCTCTATTATTTGCTGGCAACACGGAGAGGGTTTAGGTATTACTCAGCAATTTTATGAAGATGAACCGGAAATTGGTAACAGTTTCGGTGAAGGTATTAGTTGTTTTTGCGTTATCCCTAATGATAACGACGTCATCTACATCAAACTTGAAACGAGTAAAAGCATAGAAGGGGTTTACACACTCCATTCTAACGTATCAGGTTCTGGCGCGTTAATTCCGGTTGTATCCAGTAGTGATGATCCCGATTTTTATCCTATCGGTAAAATGAGCCCTACACAAATTGAAGACATGTTTATCAGTGTGCAAGTCGAAAAAGGTGGGATATATCCTGCCAATGGTGCTCTGTACTTCAAACACTCAGCACAGAGTGGTGGAGTAGAAGTTGACTGGAATGCTTCTGATAATCTGTACCCTAAAAACATGTCTGTGAAGGCTGTTCCTGATGCAAAGAACTATTTCGTGTTGACGCTAGAATCTCTCCCTATCTAATCGCGAAGATCTCAGACCACCTGATTTAAATCAAGAATCCCTCGTCGAAAACCGAGGGATTTTTTGAACATAGTGCACTCAGAGTGTGAACCGATTTCACCGTGAGAAGTTGGTCAACTTGCCCTGGGAGAAATGGTTAAACCAAGCTAGGAATTTATATGTATGATTTTCAAGGTAAGCTCTACTTAATAACCGGAGCGACCAGTGGTTTGGGATTAGCCACTACCGAAAGTATTATCAATCATGGTGGCAAGGTTATCGCTACAGGACGAAATGTCACTAAGCTCAAAGAATTAGAAGAACAATATGGTTCGTGTATTTCTGTGGTTGAAAATGACTCCCGGAGTCCATCGACGGGGGTTGAACTGGCCGTAGTCGTCAAAGAGCATGGTTATCTCGACGGTCTTTGGCTAAATGCCAGCATAGATAGGCATGATACTTGTGATGAGATAACTGAAGACATTTATAAACCAGTATTGAGTGTGAATTCTAGAGGGCCAATATTACAGGTTGTGGCATTAAGTAAGTATTTGAAAAGTGATGCTTCGATTCTCGTTTCGAATTCCAGTTCTGTGTATGAAGAAGCCGCCCCAACGAGTTTATATTCAGCGTCAAAAGGTGCGCTACTAACAAGTATTCGAGTCTGGGCTAGAGAGTTAGGTCCAAAAGGAGTGCGAGTTAATGCATTGTTTTTTGGATCTATTGCAACTTCCCCCGGAAGTTTATTCCCCGAAGATGCAAAACTAGAATTTGAGCGTGTTGTCATTAATCAAGTGCCATTAGAAAGGATGGCTACAGCTCAAGAAGCAGAATCTGCTGCCTTATTTCTTTTATCAAATCAATCATCAAATATTACTGGCAGTTACATACCTGTCGACGATGGTTTGATATTGAGCCAGCAATCTATCTGATGAATAAAGCCTGATAAGAAGGATAGGGCGCTTACGCACCAACTTTTACCTAACATTCACTAATAACTATTTTTTGCGTTAGCCTACTTAGACTGACATACTCGGCCCATATAATTTATAGACAAGAATAAAACTAATGAAAATCCTTATTGTTGGCGCCGGTATCGCCGGGTTATCCCTTGCCAGGCGTCTTGATGCTACCGCACATGAATATACGCTCATAGAGCGAACTAGTTCATGGTCGTGTGATGGTGCTGGAATATGCCTTCCTGCGAATGCCGTAGCAGGTTTGGATAAGTTAGGATTGAAGCAGCAAGTCGTAGAGTCGGCTCATCAGGTTAAAACTGTCAGTTACGTTAAGCCCAATGGCAAAGTTATATCGTCTGCTTCCTTATTAGAAGAACCATTGAACCAGCAGCCATTTCTGGCATTGCCAAGAGTAAAGCTGCTCGAGTTACTGCGCCAAGGTATGGATAATAAAGTCAGGTTTGGCGTCACCATTAAGCGAATAAATCAATATGATGAAATTGCCGATGTTGAGTTCGACAATGGACACTCTGAGCTGTTTGATCTTGTGGTTGCTGCTGATGGTATAAACTCACAAACTCGTCATATGGCATTCGAGAACTCGGAATTAGAAGATCTGGGTGTGACAAACTGGCGTTTCTTGATTGAGCAAGATACTCAAGGACTAGAGCCTACATATTATTTGGGCTCAGATAACTTCTTTATGCGTTATCCTATGCCAGACAACAAAGTCTATTGCTATGCACACGTGCTAGATAAAAGTGGTGAGTTTGACTCGATAAGCGATAAGAAAGCCTGGTTGCGTAAACGTTTTTCTGGTTTCGAGAGCAAGGTTGTCTCTGCTATCGAGTCTTTAGAGGCCGATACGCCTGTTATACAAGGTAGATTAAAAGCCGTGGCTTCGCGTGATGTCTATTCGGGTAAAGTCGTGCTCATTGGCGATGCACTGCATGGATGCCCACCGACACTGCAACAAGGTGTTGGTATGGGCTTAGAAGATGTGCATTGTTTGGCTGACTTACTTAAGACTCATAAAACCACCAAAACCTTATTGCCAGAATTTAAAGCGCAACGTCTAGCGCAGATCTCCTGGGTTATCGATGAATCCAATAGAGTGATTCACCTGGCCGGAAAAGGGCGCTCATTTATCGGTCGTGTCATTCGTAACATGGTGATCCGAAAAACCGGCCCGGCTAACGTGAATGGCTGGCGCAAGCTATTACTTTGGGATAAATCTGAACACTCTTAAACATACCGATCATAAACAGGGCTCATTGTAATACTTCGATGAGCCTCTTTTATTGCGTTTTGTGAAAGCTGTAATGGTGGCAGTCTATGCTCATAAACAACTGGAATCCTAAGTGGAGTGGATCTTGAGTGCAAAGCATTATCAGCCCCTAATGTTAGATAGGTTATTTAACATAATATACATTGTGCGCACTCATGGGTGAGAGCGCCAGGATGAAGATATGGGACCTTAGAGCCTGATATCTTTTTTGTGTAATGGCCAGTAATTTGATTTAGCACTGTTTATTCAGAGCCAAGTATCAGAGCTATTAATTGATTGAGTATCTGTTCTGTATTGACTGCTATTTCAACACTCAGCTAAACACCAAGCCAAAGCTTGTACCCAGACCTTATTAAATTGAAACATAGTCTATTAGAATCCTGTTAGACCCGATAAGCAACTTAACTCTGGTTTGGTATTCAAGATGGCAAACTGTCACATTAGTTTTCATTTATGGTGTTTCGATAAAACTAGGTTAACCGCTTTGGTTTTTGTGGTTATACAATCCATTGATTCAATACTAGTTTTAATCATTTCTAGCGCGTCGCTACGTAAAATCTAACCACCAAGTACTCACAGAGTTTTAAAGTATGCACACAGCGACGCTTGGTTTTTCGAGTGATCCGTGTTGTAACTCTTTAAATCAAGCCATATGTGCTGCATGACTTGTTGACCAGATCCAGCCACTCATTCTAAGAAACCTGCGCCAATTCGATCTGTTATCCGAGCCAATTTACTGGATACTTAAATTAGGTCTAAATCCAGTTATTCGAGCTAAGCTCTAGTTTGTATACTTAGAGTCTCTTGAGCGTAACTGGGCACAGATTGGTGTGACTTTGTCTTAAAATACAGTTCTGAGAACGGCATTAGCCGATATGCATAGCCGTCAATCAGGCTCTTTACGCTGCGAACCACCAACGCTTTATTGCAAGATCTGAGATATGAGACGTTATTTGAGTGGCTGGATATAGACCCTATTTCAATTTTTTACTCAATTGCCGATAATGACACTTATCGGCATTAACTGAGCTGAAATTCTGATTGATTGGCGCTTCAGACTTATCATTTATAGCTTAAAACTTTCTCAGAAATCGGATTTATCCTATCCCTTGCAGATGATCTAATGGCTTGTTTTGCGCACTTTGGTGCCTCTCTATCTGTGATGTATGCAGATATTGGGATGTGGTATCGATACTCTCGTGCCCAGCATCGGCTTGAACATGAGATAGCGGCCTACCGTTAATATTGATGTCATGAGTGATCCCTGTGTGGCGTATGTTGTGTACACTTAGGCTCCTCATCTGCTTGGCATCTTCTGTAAAACCATCACTTTCGGCGGCGTTAGCCGCATGTTCGATGATCTTACCCACTTCGTCTCTGATTTGGCGTATTCCCAGGTTGGCATTGAGTGTGCCAGCTTCCCTTCCCCGTCCAGCGGCTTTACGACGTATAAACAAGGGATGTTGCTCCCCTGAGCTCGGGTAGTCGGGTAATTTTAAGAACTGGCGGTACTCGACTAACCCGGCAAGTAAGGCTTTCGATATCGCCACGCTACGTCGTTTCCCCCTTTACTAAGGGGGATATGAAAACTCCAAATTCCTGTTTGTTTGTCTTGCCTGAATTGACTCATCACTGGTGAGTAACCTGCCCTGGCCCCGACTTCGGAGACTCGCAGGTAGCATGAGTAGACCAGTTTTATCATAAACAGGCTTCTTTGGTGTATGTCTGGAGCATCGATGGCGAGTTTTTCGACCGTGGCAATCACGTAAGACCATTGTAATTCGGTGAAAGCCAACATATTGCTGTCTTCTGGGTTTACCCGGTACTTCTTCTTAGAGGAGAAACGGCTGTGATTCATCCAAGCTTGGGCTGGGTTGCGCTCACAGTAGTCTTCACTCATCAAATAGCTATAAAAAGAAGAGAGAATGGCTATCTTGGTCTTCAAGGCATTTTCGCTGAGCAGATAAGGTAATTCTTTACCCATGGCTTTCTTACCCACGAATGGGCGCCATGCAAAATTGGGGACTCTTTGCCCTTCTGCCTTATCGAGTTTAAATTGGGCCACATTAAAGTAGCCTATCAGCTCTAGGGGAGGATTTTGGCAATAGGCGAGATAGCGGGCAATCTCCCTGCGCGTCAACGATGCAGGTGACTGTTTCACTACGTCGAAGCACCAATGAAAAAAAGTGGTTAATTCGCTGCGGTAGGCTTTATAACTGTTTTCATTATGCTGTTGTTCGTAGAGCAGTTCTGATGCGTGTTCGAAGATTAAGCCTGCATCGCTCACCTGGTCGAGACTGATCTGAGTGATGTATTGATTGATGACACTGTTGCCTTCTTCAATGAATTTGGCTGATTCAAACAGTGGCAATACTGGGGGCATGTGCATATTTAACTCTCATTGCAAGTCCTGGTGCTTTTCTAGCAGAGGATCTAAATATCGCTAAGATATTGATCTTAACAGTGTACTTGCCATGGAGACAATATTTTATACCTAAGAATATCCCGGTTCACCACCAACCTAAGAAAATATCTCATCTGAGACTAACCCTTACTTGTAGTGACCCCATTACAGCAGCCGTTCATACTTAGTGCTGGTATTTGTTGTTGATTGACTTGTTATTTCTTTAACTTGTTCAATACTTGAATGGGATTGATATTTCGTGGGTGAGGCACATCCGGGAGAGCAGCTCAGGGCGCAGTCTTTAGTACAACTGATTTTCTTGCTACAGCACCAGAGGCACATCTGCCACACTTTCTGCTTAGACACTTGGTCCAGGCAACGAAAATCAGCGGCGCATAAGACGCCGTCTTGAATCAGCTGAGTCAGCTTTTCTGTTGATATAGACAGGTTTACCCTTTGGTTATTCATCAGCGTGTTCCTATTGTTGTTTTAATAGTAAGTCTACACGTAAATGAGAATGGTTATCAACACGAATAGAGGGATGAGACAAGTAATAGCAGGCTCGTTTCTAAGGTCTATATAAATATGGAATAAACAAATTGAGTTTTTTGTCGTCAGGTATTCACTGTTCTAAACATTGATCTACACTCAATGTATAGGGATGAAAGTTTTTTTAACATTATTGAGGTTGTCTAATGCTGATCGATATAGCAAAAAAGAGCCCCCTCTTTTCAGGCAAAAAGAAGACGCAAGAAGTTGCGTCGGGTCCGGCGTGGCGGATCCTCGTTGTCGATGATGAACCCGATGTCCATACGGTGACAAAGTTAGCGCTTTCAAGATTTAAGCTCGATGGCCGCTCCCTAGAGTTTATCAATGCATACAGTGGGGAAGAGGCAAAACAGATACTCTCTAACGAGAACAATGTTGCCATGGCATTTGTCGACGTGGTGATGGAAAGTGACCATGCAGGTTTAGAGTTAGTAAAATGGATACGGGAGGATCTTAAAAATGCTGCTATCCGTTTAATCTTGAGGACAGGACAACCCGGCCAGGCGCCCGAAGAAGATGTTATCGTCAATTACGATATTAATGACTATAAGGCCAAAGCTGAGCTAGATTCTCGTAAACTAGTGACCAGTGTCTACTCTGCTCTTCGCTCATATCGTGACATCATAGAAGTTGAAACAGCAAGAGCTAATCAAGTTAAACACCGCAAAGGGTTAGAGCGTGTTCTTCAGGCGACATCTGGACTGTTTGAGCTACGTACCTTACACAACTTTGCCGATGGCTTGTTGACACAAGTTGCTAATCTACTGAATTTAGACACGCAAACCTTATTGCTATCCTGTAATGCTATGGATGCGATGAGTGAAGACGTAAATACCGACAGTATGCATATCCTGGCTGGAACGGGGCAATTTTCCAGTCATCATGACAAACCTGTACCTGATCGTATCAAGTCCTTATTGGAAGAGGCGTTAAGAAAGAAACGCTGTCTCTATGAGGAAGACTGTTTCGTTGGATATTTTCCGGCTAAGAGTGGTTGGATTAATCTGCTCTATATGGATGGGATCAATAAGATAGACGATATGGATAAGAAGCTGGTCGACATTTTTGCGATTAATGTCGGCGTAGCATTCGAGAATCTGTTATTGAATAAAGAACTAGAAGATACACAGTCAGAGCTCATTCTACGCTTGGGCGATGTGGTCGAGAGTCGCTCGAAAGAAGCAGCTTACCACGTGAAGAGAATGGCTGAGTATTGTTACAAGTTGGCTCTCCTTTCTGGCATGCAAGTGCATGAAGCGGATTTGATCAAACACGCCTCCCCCATGCACGACATAGGTAAAATTGCGACCCCAGATGCCGTATTACTAAAACCCGGTAAACTGAATGCTGAAGAGTGGCAGATCATGCGTCAGCACCCCGAGATAGGCTATCAAATATTGGCCAACTCGGAGCGGCCTATTCTTAAAGCTGCCAGCACCATAGCGTTACAACACCACGAGAAATACGATGGATCTGGATACCCTTCGGGTTTGAAAGGCACTGAAATTCATGTGTTTGCACGTATCGTGGCTATTGCCGATGTGTTCGATGCCCTCTCTCACGCCCGCTGTTATAAACCTGCCTGGCCTATCGAAGAGGTGATGAAGGTGATGAAAGAAGGCGCTGGCAACCATTTTGATCCTGATTTACTCAAAGTCTTTATCGATAACATAGATGTATTCACCCAAGTTAAAGAGGAATTTAGCGATCAAAACGCAGAACTGGATATCACGGCGAGTTAGCGGTTAAGTCTGTTATTTACCGCTATCGGCAAGAAAGTCAAAAATGGCGACCTGTGGTTCGCCGTTTTTTGTGAAATTAACAAAGGCACGCCAAACCATATAGTTACTGCTACAAGAGCCGAATATCAGTTGACCATTATATTGCTTTTCATTAAGTTTAGACAGTTTCACTGGGATAACCCCATAAACATGTCTCTTCCTTCGATTCTCATGGTAACGTCATTAATGGCCTCAGAGCTAGCTAGCTCAATGGTTAGCGGCTTTTCACTGGGGGTGTTAAAGGGGGTGATCAAAAGTGACAAATTGATACCAGTTACTTGTTTGTTACATGAAGCCTGACTAAAGTTACATAAGCTGGTGTCTTTGACAAAAATAGAGGCTGGGAAGTCTGTTTCGGCTTGTTGTTGAGGCGAGCAGGCTGAGCATAAGAATGCCAAGATCAGTGGTGTGTAGAGGCTCAATTTAACGGATAAGTTAACACGTAGCACAAAAATTAACCTTTATATAAAAAGTAGTTACATTCTATTGCGTAGGTTGATCTAGATCAACATTTCACCACGCACAATTCCTATCTTTTTTGATATGGCTCAAGTATCATTGCTTTACCTTGTTAATAATACAATTATCGCAAGGATACACGTTGACACATCTACCGTGATTCCGTAGGAAAGCGGCATTTGTGTCTTTTTAACGGGTAAAGTCATAATTTACTCAAACTATAAGTATAAGTAATAAGCAGTGGAAGCAAAATGATGAACCATTCCCAGCCTCAAGGCGCTGATTACAATTACACCGTAGTCCGCCAATTTGCCCTCACGACTGTGTTGTGGGGAATAGTTGGTATGTCTGTCGGTGTATTGATCGCGGCACAGCTAATCTGGCCACAACTAAACTTCGATACTCCATGGTTAACATACAGTCGTCTTCGACCACTGCATACTAATGCCGTGATATTCGCGTTTGGTACTTCAGCACTTTTCGCAACATCCTACTATATCGTCCAACGAACCTGTCAAACCAAGCTATTTGCGCCTAAGTTAGCCGCATTTACGTTCTGGGGTTGGCAAGCCGTCATTCTATCAGCAGTAATCACACTACCCCTAGGTATCACCAGTGGTAAAGAGTACGCTGAACTGGAATGGCCTATTGATATCCTCATTACCTTAGTCTGGGTGTCATACGGCGCCGTTTTCTTCGGAACTATTGTCAAACGAACCACCTCACATATCTATGTGGCAAACTGGTTCTTTGGCGCATTTATTATCACGGTTGCCGTATTACACATAGTTAACTCTATGGCTGTACCGGTAAGTATGTGGAAGTCATACTCCATCTATTCTGGTGCTGTGGATGCCATGGTACAGTGGTGGTATGGTCATAACGCCGTTGGTTTCCTACTGACAGCGGGCTTCCTGGGTATGATGTACTACTTCGTACCTAAGCAAGCGGGTCGTCCTGTTTACTCATACCGTCTGTCAATTGTTCACTTCTGGGCACTGATTGCACTGTACATCTGGGCTGGTCCTCACCACCTACATTACACGGCACTTCCTGATTGGACACAATCTCTGGGTATGGCGATGTCATTGATCCTATTTGCACCTTCATGGGGCGGTATGATTAACGGTATCATGACACTATCCGGCGCTTGGCATAAATTGAGAACCGATCCTATTTTACGTTTCCTTGTTGTTTCATTGTCTTTCTATGGTATGTCTACCTTCGAAGGCCCAATGATGGCAATCAAAACCGTTAACGCACTATCTCATTATACTGACTGGACCATTGGTCACGTTCATTCTGGTGCGCTAGGTTGGGTTGCTATGGTTTCAATTGGTTCGCTTTACCATCTGATCCCTGTTCTTTTCGGACACGGTCGCATGTATAGCTCTAATCTAGTAAACGTTCATTTCTGGTTAGCAACGATTGGTACTGTTTTGTACATCGTATCTATGTGGATTTCTGGTGTGATGCAAGGTCTGATGTGGCGTGCAGTTAATGCCGACGGTACTCTGACTTATAGCTTCGTTGAAAGTATTGAAGCCTCATATCCATTCTACTTTGTCCGATTCCTCGGTGGCTGTTTCTTCTTGACGGGTATGTTCATTATGGCATTCAACGTGATTAAGACAGTAAGAGCGCCTAAAGAATCCTTGCCTGCATTAGCAGAAGCATAAGGGGTAGATCAGATGAAATTTAATCATGAGTTAGTCGAGAAAAACATCGGTCTGTTAGGTATCTTCACCGTCATCGCCATTAGTTTTGGTGGTTTGGTTCAGATAACTCCCCTGCTGTTTCAGAAAGACACTACCGAGCCTGTTGATGGTTTGATTCCTTACACAGCGTTGCAGATCGAAGGTCGTGATATCTATGTCCGTGAAGGTTGTTATAACTGTCACAGCCAGATGATCCGTCCACTGCGCGCCGAGACCGAGCGTTATGGTCACTACTCGGTTGCTGGCGAATCTGTATGGGATCACCCTTTCCAGTGGGGCTCTAAGCGTACTGGACCGGATCTTGCCCGTGTTGGCGGTCGTTACAGCGACAAGTGGCACGAAGTTCACTTGATCGATCCTCGCGCCGTGGTGCCTCAGTCGAATATGCCTGGTTTCCCTTGGTTAGCCGAGAACAAGCTAGATGGCGAATTGACCAGAAAGAAGATGGAAATTCTACTCAACTTCCACAAAGGTGGCTATAAGGGTAATGACCTTTACACCGATGAGGAGTTAGCTGGAGCAAAAGCTGCCGTCGAAGGTAAGACTGAGATGCAAGCACTGATCGCCTATCTGCAGTCCCTAGGACATGCACTGAAATAATAGGAGGTATGATATGGATTACGGAATTATACAAGGCATAATCACGATCGTTGTGATGTTTACCTTCCTGGGTATATTTGCATGGGCTTATAGCTCGCGTCGTAAGGATCAATTCGACGAAGCGGCTAATCTTGTGTTTGAAGATGAGACGAACACAAAGTCAGGAGAGAATAAGTGATGAGTACTTTCTGGAGTATTTGGATCACAGTCCTGACATTGGTTGTGATCGCAGGCTGTTTCTTTTTATTAAGAGCCGTTTCTAAAAACTACACAGGTGTTGAAGAAGGCAAGTCGATGGGCCACAACTTCGACGGTATTGAAGAGCTGAATAACCCACTGCCAAAATGGTGGAGTTATATGTTCTATATCTCTATCGTCTTTGCCTTGATTTATCTGGCCCTTTATCCGGGTCTGGGTAACTTCAAAGGTTTCCTTGGCTGGAGTAGCTCTAACCAAAGCATAGGCACAGTGAACGGCATTAAGGCCGATTCTGAAGCCGCTATTGCCTTGGCTAAAGACGAAGGTCGTTGGGTTCAGTATGATCAAGAAGTGATGCGTGCCGATGCAAAGTATGGCCCTATCTTCAAGGCATATGCTGATACGCCTCTGGATGAGCTGGTTCACAACGAAGAAGCACTGAAAGTTGGTGGTCGTTTGTTCTTACAAAACTGCTCACAGTGTCACGGTAGTGATGCTCGCGGCAGTAAAGGCTTTCCTAACTTGACTGACGGTGATTGGTTATATGGTGGCGAGTTAGCCACGATTAAGACCACTATCATGAATGGTCGTCATGGCATGATGCCACCTAAAGGTGGTTTACCTATCGAAGACAGCGAAATTAAAGGTTTAGCTGAATACGTAGTTAAGTTATCGGGTCGTGATCACGATGAGGCGCTTGCGGCTCAGGGTCAAGGTTCATTCATGAAGGGCTGTTTCGCCTGTCATGGTATGGATGGCACCGGTAATAAGATGATGGGTGCACCTAATCTTGCTAACAACATGTGGCTATACGGCGGAAGCCGTGGCGTAATCCAAGAGACCATTAAGAATGGTCGAAGTGGGGTGATGCCGGCTTGGAAAGATGTGTTGGGTGAAGAGAAAGTTCACGTTATCACAGCTTATGTATATAGCTTATCAAACAAGTAGTTACATCTAAGTAACATAAAGGCCTCGATCTCATCGGGGCCTTTTTTTTAGAGTGCTATATCACACCTTTCACGGTAAAATATTATCAATTATTTTAATAGGTATGACAGATGAACAAGCAACAACCCTGGTATAAGCAGTTCTGGCCTTGGTTCTTAATTATTTTACCCCTCTGCGCTGTCGTGGCGAGCGTCAACTTGCTCTACCTTGCCGTCGTCAACAAAGATTCCTTGGTGTCTGAAGATTATTATAAAGATGGTAAGCGCATCAATAGGGATCTGAAGAAAATCAAGTATGCTAAGCAACTCGGACTGCAGTTCGAGATGATAGTGGATGACAACACGTTAACCATCACACAGCATGGTGGTGAGCCTTATCTGGCCGCGATGAATGTCGAGTTTTTTCACCCCACCATCAAAGCACGTGATTTTACCCAAGTCGTGACTGCAGATGGCAATCAGATTTATCGGATTGCACTCGAGCAACCTATCACAGGTAGTTGGGAAGTGAGACTCGACGGCTATGACCGTAAATGGCGTATCCAGAAACGACTCGAAATAACCGATGACGGTCAATATTGGTTAAACTAGATTCGTCAGGCGTAATCAAATGAGCCGGCAAAGGTCGGTTCATTTGCATGAATAATTATCAATAAGAACCAAGTCGACTCTGTACATGATTGAATTCGACTTGATGATTGTACATTGAAGCAGGTTAATGGCAGTGATTATGAATCCCCTCGATTGTTTCCATTGTGGAGAGCCGGTATTAACGGATACACAATTCACTACCTGTATTAATGATAAAGAACAGCCTATGTGTTGTCCCGGGTGTCAGGCTGTCTCTAAGGCGATCATAGATGCGGGGTTAACCAACTATTATAAATTCCGTACCGAGCCCGGTAGCAAACAAAATGCCATAGTGCCCGAAGAACTCAGCAGCTTCTGTGCATTCGACCTCGCCGAAGTACAGGAAGATTTTGTCCATAAGGAGAGTGATACATCGACGGTGTCATTGTCGATAGACGGCATCACCTGCGCCGCCTGTGCCTGGCTTATTGAGCATAAGCTTAAGCATGTGGAGGGTATCATCAAAATCCAGGTTAACAGCACTACCGAGCGTGCTCTGGTTACCTGGTTACCAGAAAAGATAAAGCTCAGTGCCATTCTCAATCAAATCAGCGCCATTGGTTATCAAGCCGCCCCCTATCAGGTGGACGAACAAGAATTACTCAGCAAGAAAAATAGTCGGCAATACCTGCTAAGGCTAGGTTTGGCTGGCTTTGCCACCATGCAGGTGATGATGTTCGCCCTCGCCCTCTATGCAGGTTACTTCACCGATCTCGACGTCGAGTTTCGTGATTATTTCCGTTGGGTTAGCCTTATCTTTGCCGCACCTGTGGTCTTCTATTCGGCACAGCCCTTCTATTTCAGTGCCATCCGCTCCATATTTAGTGGCAGGCTCAATATGGATGTCTCGGTTTCAATCGCCATCTTAGGGGCTTATATTGCCAGTTGCATCGCGACTATTAACGCCAATGGTGAAGTGTATTTCGAGTCCGTGAGCATGTTTACCTTTTTCTTGCTTTTGGGGCGATATTTTGAACAAAATGCACGCCAAAAAGCCTCGGTAAGCTCGAGTAACTTACATAAGCTAGTGCCGTTAACCGCACACTTGATCACAGAAGGCGGTGCTAAGGATATTCCGGCTAAGGGACTCAAGGTCGGCGATATCATCTTAGTCAAACCTGGTGAAGTGGTTGCTGCCGATGGTCTTATTGTCGATGGCTGTTCTAGTCTCAATGAGGCCATGCTCACCGGCGAGCAGATGCCAGTATGCAAGTCTCTAAGCTGCGAAGTCTATGCGGGCACTATCAATGTCGAGCAGCCTATCAGGGTCGAAGTGACTGCAGTCGGTCAGGAACAATTGGTCGCTGAAATCATCCGCCTACAGGAGGCGGCATCTAACAACAAGCCAAAAGTCGCACGTTATGTGGATAGCATCTCAAACTATTTTACCTGGACCATTTTAGTCGTTGCCGCACTGACCTATGTGGTGTGGAAAATCTATTGGCCTGAAGATGCTTTCTGGGTCACATTGTCGGTGTTGGTTGCCACTTGCCCTTGCGCCTTAGCTCTTGCTACTCCCACTGCTGTTACCTGTGCGACAGGGATCTTTACCCGCATCGGCGTGATAGCAAGAACCCCCGGAGTATTTGAGAAGCTGACTCAGATCCAGCATGTGGTATTCGATAAAACAGGCACCCTCACCTGCGGCAACCTAAAGATAGAATCAACCAAGCTTCTCACCGCTACGGATGAGAAGCAGGTCCTCGCTATTGCCGCATGCCTAGAAGCGAACTCACAGCATCCCATAGCAAAAGCTTTCGAGTCATACCGTGATCCAAACTTGCGTGTTATGCAGAGTAAAAACCATATCGGACAAGGGCTCAGCGGTGAAATCAATGGTCTGAAATACCGAATTGGCAGCGCCGCATTTGTTGGTACTACTGATATCACTGATAGCACCAAGCAAGCTATTTACCTGGTCGATGAGTCACAAATCTTGGCGAAATTTTTGTTAGTCGATGCCATTCGAGGCGATGCCGCCGAAACCGTTAAGCAGTTAAAAGAGAATGGCTGTCGAGTTTCTATTGCTAGCGGAGATTCGTCGAATCATGTGGAAGAGGTAGCGAATAAGATAGGCATTGACGATGTCAACAAGGGCCTGAGTCCGGAAGGTAAGCTGCAACTGGTTCGTCAGTATCAGATCCGGTCGAATGTGGCCATGTTCGGCGACGGTATCAATGATGCTCCCGTGCTAGCCGGGGCTAATCTCTCCATTGCCATGGGCAGTGGCGCCGCGATAACGAAAAGCTCGGCCGATCTTATCTTATTAGGCGATAAACTCTCTCGTTATACGGATGCTGTCAAGGTCGCTAAGTTAGCTGACAGGATCATTAAACAAAATTTATTCTGGGCGCTGGGTTATAACCTGTTTATAATTCCCCTCGCCGTAACAGGACATGTCTTACCTTATGTTGCCGCGCTTGGTATGTCCGCGAGTTCTCTTATCGTTGTGGGCAACAGTCTCAGATTATTAAAGGTTCGTTTATGAGTATTATCTATGTATTAATCCCTATCGCCATGCTGTTTGTCTTGATCGCCATCGGCATTTTTTTCTGGGCGGTTAAATCCGAACAATTTGATGATCTCGATAGACAGAGCGTATCGATACTGTTCGATGATGATAAGCCTGTAAATACTGAGACTAAAAACAGTGAATCTAAAGACTCCACATCCTCTTGATTGATTACAATGTTACCGGCGCTTTCCTCGTCGGTTTGATGGGAGCGGGTCATTGTATTGGCATGTGTGGCGGTCTTATCGGCGCTTTTTCATCTCAGTTACCTAAGTCGAGGCACCAAAGCCAATTTGTATCTCAGCTACGCTTCATGCTTAGTTATAATTTGGGTCGCATTTTGAGCTACGCCTTGGCTGGCGCCTTGGTCGGTGGCTCTGCCAGTGCATTAGCGCTACTGTTCGATATTGATCTGTACCTGATCACTCTAAGAGTGATAGCAGGCTTAATGATGATAGCCACGGGTCTCTACATAGCTAAAATTTGGTCCGGTGTGGTGCAAATTGAGCGTGTTGGCAAGTACCTCTGGCGCTTCCTCTCCCCCCTAGCTAAACGGATTTTGCCCATTCAAACTATGCCCCAGGCGTTTGTCGGTGGTATGTTGTGGGGCTGGCTTCCTTGTGGCCTGGTCTACAGCACGTTAACTTGGGCTGTTGCGGCTAACTCTGCTCAGCAAGGCGCTATGATAATGGCGGCGTTTGGGCTTGGTACCTTACCGGCACTCTTAAGTGTCGGCATGGCGGCAAATCTGTTTGGCCGCTGGGTACAGAACCGAGCCGTCAGATTGATCAGTGGCTTGATCTTAGTGCTGTTTGGTTTACAAACTTTATACATTGCAATTGCCCAGCTTCGCTAGCTGAGTTTATTAAATTAGTTTAATATAGGACTAATTGTGACATTTGAGAAACACTATGACAGATAATAGTAAGAGTCGTCGTTCGTCAGTGCCTGGAGGTGCCATCCATTGCCATGACTGTAGTATGGCAGACTTGTGTATTCCTTTTACTCTCAATAGCAACGAACTCGATCAGCTCGATGAAGTTATCGAAAGAAAGAAGCCGATTCAAAAAGGTGAACAGATTTTCAAGTCAGGTGACCCATTAAAGTCGCTATTCGCTATTCGCTCCGGTACGGTCAAAAGCTTTACTATCACAGAGCAAGGTGATGAACAGATCACTGGTTTCCATCTGGCTGGTGATGTCATAGGTTTCGACGGCATCCACTCCCAACAGCATCAAAGTTTTGCTCAAGCCTTAGAAACCTCTATGGTGTGTGAGATCCCTTACGGCACCTTGGATGAACTCACAGGTACCATGCCTAAGTTGAGGCAACAAGTGATGCGTTTGATGAGTCATGAGATCCAGAGCGATCAGGAGATGATACTCTTACTGAGTAAGAAAAATGCCGAAGAGCGTCTCGCCGCCTTTATCAGTAATCTAGCCAATCGTTTCGGCAGCCGCGGCTTCTCACCTAAAGAGTTTAGATTAACCATGACTCGTGGTGATATCGGTAACTACTTAGGCCTGACCGTTGAGACCATTAGCCGTTTACTGGGTCGCTTTCAAAAAGCTGAACTGATAGAAGTCAAAGGTAAGTACATCACCATCATCAATTTCGACGCGCTAGCTGAGCTAGCCGGCAATCACGCCATCGCAAGATAAACGATATCGGGTAACCCGGCCCACTTTTCAGGTTACCCATCTCCTCGCCTACATTTTACTATTTAGTTTAATACCAACAATTTAGCCAAATTGTGATTAAAATCATTGCATTTTGTTCTCTTTAGCTCATTATTAATTCATTGTCTGAATTAAGGAGTGACTATGAAGGATTTAAAGAAACTCTTAGTTGTTATCGATCCAACAAGTGATGTACAACCGGCTCTCGCCAGAGCCATCGAGCTAGCCTCTCCTAATAGTGCCGATATTACGGTGTTTCTCTCTATCTTTGATTTTTCTTATGAGATGACCTCGATTCTTTCGGGTCACGAGCGAGAAGCGATGCGCCAAGGAGTCATATCTCAACGTCAGGCTTGGTTAGAAGAGCTGCTAATTGGCTATACCAACGAAAAAGTGCAGATCGAAAGTGAAGTGATTTGGCATAATCGTCCCTTCGAGAGCATTATTCAATTTGCTATCTCGGGAAATTTCGACATCATAGTGAAAGGAACACATCTTCACGATAAGCTTAAATCTGTCATTTTCACGCCTACCGACTGGCATCTGATGCGAAAATCCCCGGTACCTGTGCTATTAGTTAAAGATCATGCTTGGCCTGTTGCAGGTAAAATACTCTGCGCCGTCAATGTGGGCTCTGAAGATGATGATCATCAGACACTCAACGGCAAGATCATCGAGTATGCCAAAGACCTGGCAAAGCAATTTGATGCACAAGTACATCTTGTTAACGGTTATCCGGGAACACCGGTTAATCTTGCCATAGAACTCCCCGATTTCGATGCCCATACCTATGGAGAAACTATTCGGATGCAGCATGAGCAAAGAATCAGCTACCTGGCAAACAGTTTCGATATTTCCAGTGATTTTTGTCATGTTAAAGAAGGTCTTCCTGAAGATGTTATTCCTGATATCGCCCAGCAGATAGATGCTGAGTTAGTGATTTTAGGCACTGTAGGCCGTACCGGTTTTTCAGCGGCTCTGATTGGTAATACTGCCGAGCACGTTATCGACAGCATTAACTGTGATCTGTTGGCAATTAAACCCGATGGTTACCGCTCCCCCTTAGAGAAAGACTAAGTCGAGCAGTTATGTCAGAGTAAGAAGTCGGTCAGCTTGGTTCTAAATCTGCTCATTTTACTATATAATACGCGCCCAGAATTCAAGTGTAATTAGGCGCGTTTTTTATGTCCGACATTCTCTCAAAAACACAGCTCACCCGCATGAGTAAGCTACAAAGGAAACTACGTAGCGAAGTGGGTAAGGCGATATCTGACTATCAGATGATAGAAGAAGGTGATCGCGTGATGTGTTGTCTCTCTGGGGGCAAAGACAGCTACGCTATGCTGGATATCTTGCTCAATCTTCAGCAGAGAGCACCAATCAAGTTTGAAATCGTGGCGGTTAACTTAGATCAGAAGCAACCAGGTTTTCCTGAAGAAGTGCTGCCCAATTACCTTGATACTCTCAATGTCCCTTACCATGTCCTCGAGAAAGACACTTACTCTATCGTCAGATCTAAGATCCCTGAGGGGCAAAAGACCTGCTCTTTGTGTTCACGACTTCGTCGAGGCACCCTCTATGGTTTCGCTCAGAAAATCGGGGCGACTAAAATAGCCTTAGGGCATCACAGAGATGACATCATAGAAACCATGTTCCTCAACATGTTTTATGCTGGTAAACAGAAAGCCATGCCGCCTAAGCTGTTGTCCGATGATGGTGCTAACATGGTGATAAGGCCACTGGCTTATTCGCGCGAGAAAGATATCGCCGAATATGCAGAACTGAAATCATTTCCCATCATTCCGTGCAATCTTTGCGGCTCTCAGGAAAACCTGAAACGTGCATCGGTTAAAGCCATGCTAGAGCAATGGGATGCAGATCATCCTGGTCGAATAGAATCAATCTTTACCGCGATGCAGAATACTTCGCCTTCCCAGGGGGTCGACCGGGAGCAATTTGATTTCCTTGCACTGCAAAGAGATGCTGATGCCCCTTTGAAAGGAGATGTGGCCGAGTCTGACTTGCCAGCTTTCGATTTTCTCGATGTGGCCAATAATGGCCATATCGATCTCGATGCTGCAAGTAGAGTCACTAAAGAGCAGAAAATCAACGTCGTGAGTACTTATACTCCCTAATTCGATTCGTGCTTTAAATTGCGTCGCTAAAACTAAAAATCCCGGACTAGTCCGGGATTTTTGTTATCTGTTTACCTGATTTGAAACAGTATACCGATTGATATTATTAACCATTTGTCCATGGACTGATGACCAGGGGCTTAGCGTCAAATTTGATGTCAGATAATTTATCTATCTGCTCGCTAGATAGCCTAAGTTTGTCGGTAACAATTTGCTCTTTACCATCGATATAAACCAATGTCTTGCTATCAGGCTCAAACTCAAAATTAACCCCTGCAATATCTTGGCTAAAATAGCGCATAGGGAACCCCTGCATATCGCTGAGCATAGTGTTCATCTCAGCCTGAATTTCTTGTACTTCTTTCTGGCTATAGCTCTGCTTGGTGTTCTTAGCCCTGACTTGCATTGAGATACTGCAATTATCCGCTGAGCCTTCAATATCCAAATTCACTAACGCCCTATCTGACTTGAGTCGAGCATCATAGGGTAAGAAGATTCTCTGATCCTCTGTGATAGTCAGGGGAAAAGATTCTTTTTCCGTGGTGAGTGTGCCACTTTTAATCAGGCACCGGGATTTATCAGGCACCGAAAAAGCGATCTCAATTAATGGATAGTTCCCTTTATTAACTTGTTTAAGCCTTTGATAAAAACCTTGGTACGGTATTGATATTGGTGCTGCTTGTACCGAAGTAACAGCAACGAGTAAACAGCTAAACAGAAGGCCTTTCTTCATGATTCTCCACCAAATACTGCTTGTTTTGACGTAACATCTCCAGGAGTTCATCTATATATGCCTCCTGTCGCTCGGAATAATTAACTAATCCGTATACTAACTGATCTGCAACGGGAAGTTTGTCTTGGGCACGTAAATCTGCACGAATAGATCTCAATAATGCATACGCGGCATTGGAATTGAGGTTTTTCATATAAGATGCCACCGAGTCTGCTACGGAATCGAATACTGCAACTTCATGGCTTTTACCGGCAGTTCGTGATTGAGGCACGAGTCCACAGCCTTTCCTGAAACACCATTGGCCGAAGAAGTTGAGCCCTTGTTTGGCAAATCGAGAGCTGCCCCAACCCGTTTCATTAGCGGCTTGTATGAGTACCATAGACTCAGGGATGATGTCGGCTCTGATCAGCAGCTCACTAAGGGTCTTTTGATTGATACTTCTGGGCGAGTACTGATATTTATTGGCGATCTCTTCAATTCTGTAATGCTCGGCTTCGGTGAGGCTCAGTCCATCTTCAAGATGCTGTGAGCTTCGTAAAAGAAAATGTCGCTCATCTGAAATGATGGCGTTTTGATGTCGAATTGCCGGGCGTAGATAATCGAAGAAGGCTTGCTTCTTTTGAGCCACGTTGGCAATAGACTCAAAGTCCGGGATCAGGCTCAAAGGCTGTTCATTTTCAATTAATTTACCAAGAGTACTCTTATCAGCATCGTCAATTTTAATAAAGATAAGCCTTAAAAAAATCAAGATGACAATCACTAGACTCAGGGATACGGTAAATTTTCCGATTCTACCTGTTTTCATTTTTCTCTCTTATTTCGAAAACTGACGGCAATTATATGTCATATATCTTAATTGACAAAACCCCACACAAAACTCTAGTTGTAAGTTATAATCCTAAGCCTATGATGCGCATATTCGTTGGGTATTCAGGAAGGAAAAACCCAGATGCAAAATAACAAATTAAATCAATTTGAAAACATAGTCGCCGTTGGCGGAGGCCATGGACTGGGGCGTGTATTATCGTCTCTTTCATTTCTAGGCGCTAAGCTCACAGGGGTCGTCGCCACTACGGACAACGGTGGATCGACAGGGAGATTACGTCAACAGCAGGATTGTATCGCCTGGGGAGATCTTAGAAACTGCTTATCTCAACTTTCAAACCAGCCTTCTACCGGCTCTTTGTTATTTGAGTATCGATTTTCCGGGAAAAATGAATTGAGCGGACATAACCTGGGCAATCTTATTTTACTTGCCTTAGATCAACTCTGTGTCAGGCCATTAGAAGCGGTCAATCTCATCAGGCAGTTGCTTAACATAGAGACCAAAGTGATCCCTATGTCTGAAGAGCCTACGCACTTAGTGGCAATCGAAGCTTGTGGTAATCGCGTCTTTGGCGAAACCAGTGTCGATGGCATGGACACTCATCCTATGGCCTTATCGTTAGAGCCAATGGTGACTGCTACCTATGAGGCTTGCGAGGCCGTAAGAAAGGCTGATTTAGTGATATTAGGACCTGGCAGTTTCCTCACCAGTATTATGCCGCCCTTATTATTACCGAAATTTGCATCGGCCCTTAATCAATCGAAAGCTAAAGTCATCTTAGTCGATAACTTGACCCGTGAGCCTTCACCCTCTGCGGACTTTTCTTTACAGCAGAGAATAGACTGGTGCCACCAGATCTTAGGGCTTAAAGTCGTGGATCAGATCTTATGCCACTCAGAGGAAAGCTATCAGGATGGCATCATCTCTTATCGGCCGCTAGTGAGTAAACACCATGCGGGTTTACATGACAAAAGGGCTCTTGCCGATGCTTTGGCTAGTATGGTTGAACTAGACATAGAGAAGAATGATTTATAGAAAGGCTAAGAGCAGAAAAGGACAGCATTCGCTGTCCTTTTTGATTACATACCACTTAACTACATTTTTGTGCTAGTTAATAGTTACAGCACGGCTGCAATGGCTTTACAGATCACCGGCATATTTTCAATGGTCATGCCCGCGACACTGATGCGGCCGGAACCCACTATGTACACGGCGTGATCGTCTTTAAGTTTAGCCACCTGCTCCTTGGTTAAGCCAGAGAAACTGAACATACCATTCTGTGTAGAGATAAAGCTAAAGTCTTGTTTAACCCCTTCAGATTTAAGCGTCTCGACAAATAAGCCGCGCATTTTTGCGATACGCTCACGCATCTCTTTAAGCTCGCTTTGCCAAAGCGTCTTTAATTCACTATCACCGAGTATGGTGCTGACGATCAATGCGCCGTGAGCCGGTGGATTAGAGTAGTTACCACGGATAGTGCTCTTTACTTGGCTAAAAGCTTTAGTGACATCAGCCTGATTCTCGGCGACTACAGTTACGGCACCAATTCTTTCGTTATACAGGCCAAAGTTCTTAGAAAAAGAGTTAGCTATGATAAGCTCTGGTACCTTGTTGGCAACAATTCTTAAGCCCTGTGCATCTTCTTCTACGCCAGTACCGAAGCCCTGATAGGCGAAATCGAATAATGGCACTAAACCTTGCTCAAGGCAGAGGTCGGCTATGATGTGCCATTCAGCTTCGATGAGGTCTATGCCGGTTGGGTTATGACAACAGCCATGTAATAAGACCAGATCACCCGCTTTTGCCGTTTTGAGATCGGCAATCATGGCATCAAAATCTTTACCGTGAGTTTCAGCCTTATAATAACGATACTGTTCAATCTTGAGTGCTGCAGATTTAAAAATATTCTGATGGTTTGCCCAAGTCGGGTTACTCACCCAAATGGTGTTTGATTCTGTGTTACGCACTAAAAACTCAGCGGCCACTCTTAACGAGCCTGTGCCGCCTGGTGCTTGAGCCGTTAATGCTCGCTTATTTTTGACGACGTCATGCTCGGCACCAAACAGTAGTTCTTGTACTACACGGTTATACGCCTCGACGCCTTCGATGCCCAGATAACTTTTGCTCTTCTCTGTGACAAGTAATCTCTCTTCGGCAAGTTTGACCGACTTAAGTATTGGAGTCGAACCAGACTCGTCCTTATAAATGCCGACCCCAAGATTTACTTTCTCTGTTCTTGTATCTGCTTTAAAAGCATCGGTGAGGCCTAAAATGGGATCGGCAGGAGCAAGTTCAACCTGAGTAAATATCATGACGTCTTTCCTAAAAAGATGATGTAGGGGATTGTAGAGCCTCTTTATACCATTGTGAGTCTGGCATCGAAAGCTAGTTTTGATATTAGTAGAATAAATCGTTTTCATTTGGGGTAACAAGCAGTAAATCAAGAATAATATGAATAAAATTGATTATTTAGGTGGTTTTTTTAAGGATCGTTATATTCATATCATTGTGTTTGAACTCCGTCATACTTCAAATATTCTTTTGGAATTCTAGAGTCGAAAATCCCCAGCTGTCGTTGAGATTAATTGCCAGTTCTCAAATAAATATGGTACTCGAGCCAGATTTTGAAACAGGGAGTTGAATCTGCACGTGCCCTGCTCCTTATAAAAGAAGGGAAGAGTAGCGAGGAATTTTAAAAGCCATTAACAGGATCATCTACAAACAGTAGATACAAAAAAGCCTCAACTTTCGTTGAGGCTCATTGCCAGTTCTCATAGAGAAATGATGGTACCCGAGGCCGGACTTGAACCGGCACGCCTATTAAGCGAGGGATTTTAAATCCCTTGTGTCTACCGATTCCACCACTCGGGCAAACTCGTTGATTTTGATGATACGTATTATCGGTAGTTAATACTGTGTCTCTCGAAAGAAAACACTCATCAGAATCTAAATATGGAGGCGCGACCCGGAGTCGAACCGAGATAGACGGATTTGCAATCCGTAGCATAGCCATTCTGCCATCGCGCCAATTTGTATTATCTTCTTGTAAGATACACAGTTGATTTCAATAAAGAGTCAACTGAGCTAATGCCACACATCTTGTTTAGATGATTGGAGCGACATATCGGGTTCGAACCGATGACCTATACCTTGGCAAGGTATCGCTCTACCAACTGAGCTAATGTCGCTTACATCAATTTATTAATCTTACTTGCAGCAAGTTGTTTCTTAAGAAGCTTTCCCTTGACTGCGGAATGGCATTCTACCGATTTACTGGTGATAGTCAATCAAGAAACTTACTAAAAATGGGCTTTTTTAACTGACCGATGTTAAAACGATCATTGTGGTTAAATTTAAGCTGGATTCTGTTTGTTCAATGCTCAATTTGCAGTATCAAGCGCTAAAAACACTAGCCATCACTATAAGTACTAGTAAGGCAGAGTTAAAAATTGAGCAATAAGATCAGACAAGAAATAATATTGAAGGCTAACCATTTTTGACCCCAAAAGAATACTAGTTAAACCAATTCATTGCTAACTCCCCCACTCTATTCATTTCTGTTTAGGCAACTTACAACCAAGAGAATTTCCCGGTGACACTATTTGTAAAACACACACTGGCAGTTGCGATCGCAGCGTGCATATTCAGCACCACGGTCATGGCCAAGAGCGAGATATTGCAAACCAATACCGGAACTATTTCAGAAATAGGCGACTGGATGCAGATTATTATCCCTGCTGGTGCGATGGCAGGAAGTCTCGCTATAGGAGATACTGAAGGGGCTTGGCAGCTAACTAAAGGGCTGGGAACCTCTGCATCCATTACCCACGGCTTAAAATTCGTGTATAGAAAGATGAGACCAGACGGTACACAGCCGAACTCTTTCCCGTCCGGCCATACTTCTGCCGCGTTCGCGGGCGCGGCTTACCTGCATCATAGATACGGTGATGCTTGGGCTGTTCCAGCATATGGCGCAGCTGCATTCGTTGGCTTTAGTCGTGTTCACGCAAATAGACATTTTATGGATGATGTCATGGCTGGCGGTGCTATCTCAGTGCTCACTAGTCTCTATTTTACGGACCCTTACAATCAGTCAGATTTAATGTTTGTCCCCTCGATGACAAAAGATGGTTTCGCGATTAACGCTAGTTATGTATTTGGACGAGAGAAAAAGCCAAGGGACGGATACAGCAACCTTAGAGATAGCACTGATTACCGTAATAGTTACTCACTGTTTATCGGTGGTTCAAGTACTAAAAGAAACATTATTGACGATGGCGTGAATAATCCGTTCGATCTGTATTACTTCGGACGCGAGAACGAACCAAACACCTATGCAGCTTCTCACTTCACCTTTGGGATCGCAGACAACCAATATGTGAATCTCTCATTCACTCCTTATGAGTCGAGAACTCAGAAAGAACACAGGGAGGACGTGAAGTTTAAAAATGAGACATATCTTGCGGGCAATGAGATTGTAGTAGCTTATAGTCTATGGAATGCCACTGCTGATTATATGTTTGAGTTGTTACCGGACAGCAACTGGAAGCTTGATGTTGGTGCAGGTCTAACTACGAGCTTGCTATCAATGAGAATGGACTATGTCGTTGGTGAGCACTTAGCTGAGGCCAGTAACTTCTTTATCGCGCCATCTGTGGCAACAGAAGTTGGATACCAATTCACAGATAAACTATCTGCAAGTATTGGCTTAAGACTCACTGCTTCTTCAAGTTTGAATTCTCAAGACATATGGTCAAGCATTGGCTATAAGTTCAATAATCGATGGGCTGCTTCTATTGTTGTCGGCAGGTTCGAACAACAAGTGGAATCTAAACAGATAAATAATGACCTAGTTCTTGATTACAGTGGTTTTAACGTTAAATATTCGTTCTAGAGTCCAGCAGCGCAAGCTAATGTATTAAAGTTCTTAATAGAGGCTAATTAATCTCCCAACAAAAAATGGTACCTACTAGGGCCTTTATTTTGAGTATAAACTCTTCTCGGGACGGAATACTGAGTAGTAATAAAAAAGCCTCGTATTAACGAGGCTTTTTATCATTAAGCGTTAATCAATCGCTAGGTGATCTGATTAACAGTTTGGCAATGATTGATAGTTAAGCTCAAGCATCTTCTGCATTACACCAACAACCTGACAGCTGTAGCCAAACTCATTGTCATACCATACATAAAGAATGGCACGGTTACCGTCAGCGATGGTGGCGTGTGAATCGACCACTCCGGCATAACGTGAACCGACAAGATCAGATGAAACTATTTCTGTTGATTCAGTAAAATCGATTTGATTTTGAAGTTCTGAATGCAGTGACATGTCACGCAGGTATTCATTTACCTGCTCTTTATCTGTCTCGCTTTCAAGGTTCAAAGAGATGATAGCCATAGACACGTTTGGTGTAGGTACGCGGATTGCGTTACCCGTTAGCTTACCTGCAAGTGCTGGTAAGGCTTTAGCAACCGCTTTAGCGGCACCAGTTTCTGTGATAACCATGTTTAATGGTGCACTACGTCCACGACGATCGGCGCTATGATAGTTATCAATTAAGTTCTGGTCATTGGTATAAGAGTGAATGGTTTCTACATGGCCATTAGTGATGCCATACTTATCATTCATCGCTTTTAATATCGGGGTGATCGCATTAGTAGTACAGCTCGCCGCCGACACTATCTTATCTTCACTGAGGATATCTGACTCATTGACACCAAAAACGATGTTTTTGATCTGACCTTTCGCCGGCGCGGTAAGGAGGACTTTAGCTACGCCTTTAGACTTTAGGTGCAAACCGAGTCCATCTTCGTCTTTCCAGATACCAGTGTTATCTACCACTAACGCATCGCTGATACCGTACTTAGTATAATCCACTTCATCTGGAGAGTTGGCATATATCACCTGGATATAAGTACCATTCGCGATAAGGGCATTATTCTCTTCATCGACTTCAACAGAACCATTGAATGGACCATGAACCGAATCGCGTCTGAGCAGACTGGCACGCTTCTCTAAATCGCCCTTACGACCACCACGCAGTACGATGGCGCGAAGACGAAGTTTATTACTTACACCGGTTCTTTCTATTAACAGGCGAGCAAGTAGGCGACCGATACGACCAAAGCCGTAAAGCACAACATCTCTGGCTTCTTGAGTATCATCATGATCGATAGCAGGTGCCAGCTCACGGCTCATATAGGCTTCTATATCACTTGCATCGTCATGTTCACGCCAATAGTTGATAGCCAGTTTGCCTATATCAACTTTACACTGTTTAACGGCGAGTTTGCTTAATGCTTCTACAAAAGGAAAGCTTTCACGCAACCTCAGTTTATAGCCAACAAAACGACGTACCAGACGGTGTGACTTGATGATCTCAATGGTAGAGGCATTGAGTAGCGGCTTACCGTATAAAACGACTTCGACACCTTGATTACGATATAATTTACCAAGCAGAGGCTGCATAGCCTCTGCCATTTCGAAACGTTCTTGCCAGCTTTGTAGGTGTTTATCAGCGCTCATTTACAGATCCTTTATCTCACTTTTCCGATTTATTTTCAGAAATGATTGAGTAACAAAAAGAAAAGACCAATACTCTAATTAATAATAGGGGATAATCCCCTGTTGGTCGGCGCTATTGTAATGAAAAGTAGCCTTTCAGGCTAGCAAGATATTTTTTGTAACGCTGTAATTTTATTAGCAAAAACTTGGCTTGGAGCCTATTTTGACTAGAAATTTTGTAATAATTACATCATTTGTTAGCTTTATTGCATTTTCTTGCCTATCAGGCTGTGAAAAACAAACAGATACAGGCACCATTTGTAAAAATAATCCTGAACTTTGTAACGATCTTCATGCCGATAGTTGGTGCAGATATGAAAAAGGCGACTTAATTCGTAATAGATATAAGCTAAAGTTCACCGAATCGCCTTCCAGCAAGCAGATATACCACCAACTACTCAACTTAGAAAAGTACAATCAATGCATCGAACTGGCCGCAGGAGTACAACATATTTTGCATCCAGAGAGAACGAACGACCGACTTCGTGCTTTTGGTTTGAGTGCACAAAGCCTTTCTCAGCTTCAAGACACCACCAAGAATAGTCAAGATCTCTACCTAGCCTTCTATCACTGGACGCGCTTCAATGATCTGAAAGCTGAGAAAGTCGTGTTAGCAGCCTATAAGGCTTATCAGATAGATGACATATTATTACTGTCTCGAGTGGCCTCCTATTATCAAAAATTTGATGCCTTACAATCTAATTTAATCTATCTCCAGGTGCTTGATATCAGTGACGAGGAGAACTTTAATCCTGACTGGCTATTGGGACTGTCCAATAATTACCAGAAGCTCAATGACCTCGAGTTAACATATCTATTGGCCAGAGCAAATGTATTGATGACCAAGCAGAATGTATCGGAAGAGATGATGCTCGGATTAATCTATGGTGATAAAACCCTGCAGAGATTTTTAGATCAACAGGCCGAAGAACTTGTTGATGTGATAGAAGATGGAGAATTCTCATCCAGTGCTATTAAGACGATGCTGCTCCGTTCCCCTCCTACTCCATAAGCAAGAATTGCCCAGCCTTTAACCATTTTCTTATGGGCGCTTGCCCGTCGAAAAATGTATGCCATATTGGAAGATATTTACAAAGAACATGCTAGTTTTTGTTAAAAACATGACCAATGTAAAAATAAAAGCGAAATTGTTACGTATAAATGGCTTTTACAGGGGATATTACTTGACGGTAGCTGTCAGTTTGGTAATTTTACAACCAGAAGATAATTTTACAAATCACCAGAGGGATATCGAATGACTATCCGCGTAGCAATTAACGGTTATGGCCGTATCGGACGAAATATTTTACGTGCACTTTATGAAAGCGAAAAGGATTATTCAATCCAGATCGTTGCACTCAATGATCTTGGCGATGCATCTATCAACGCTCACCTGACCAAATATGACTCTGTTCATGGTCGTTTCAACGCTAAAGTCGATCATGACGATGAAGCCATCTATGTTAACCAAGATAAGATACTGACATTCTCAGAAAGAGACCCGTCTAAACTACCTTGGGCCGAATTAAAAATTGATGTGGTATTTGAATGTACTGGTATCTTCACATCTAAAGAAGCTGTACAAGCGCATCTTGATGCAGGCGCTAAGAAAGTCCTTATCTCTGCACCGGGTAAAAACGTAGACGCAACAGTCGTTTACGGTGTTAACAACCATGTCATCACCTCTGACATGACTGTGATCTCGAATGCTTCTTGTACCACAAACTGTTTAGCACCTATGGTTAAGCCATTAAACGATGAGATCGGTATCGAGTCTGGTTTGATGACAACGATTCACGCTTACACTAACGACCAACGTCTGTCAGATGTTTACCACACCGACCTACGTCGTGCTCGTGCTGCTGCAATGTCAATGATCCCGACTCAGACAGGTGCTGCTGCAGCCGTTGGACTCGTGCTTCCTGAGCTCGCCGGTAAATTCGATGGATTGGCAGTACGTGTTCCGACTGTTAACGTGTCTTTGGTCGACTTAACATTCATCTCGACGCGTGATACTACGGTAGAAGAGATCAATGCCATTATCGAAAGTGCAGCATCACTATCACCAATGAGTGAAGTGTTAGCCGTCAACAAGGAGCCTTTGGTTTCTATTGATTTCAACCACAACCCATTCTCATGTAACTTCGATGCTACCCAAACTCGCGTCAACGGTCGTCTTGTCAAAGTCATGGCCTGGTACGACAACGAGTGGGGTTTCAGTAACCGTATGCTAGATAATGCCGTCGCCTTGATGACTGCCAAGTAATCTAAACAAGTTTTCGAAAAAGCCAACCTTCAAGGTTGGCTTTTTTATGCCAAGATGATATGCCGTCTCGGATATGTTTACTTGTCTAGACCAGTACTTGTATATACAAATAGGCGATCTTGTTTGGCAGAACATTAAAAAGGAAGCATTTTGCTTCCTTTTTTATGAGGTAACAAACTTGGGCCTTGTTACTGCCCTCTTCTTCTCCACCCCATAAATTGTCCAAGCATCAATAACAAACCGCCACAAGTTTGATAGAAGGAATGGATAACAGGCCTAATAAGGGGCTGGTAGGTTGGGCAGTGGTAAAGCCATCGATGCGGGTTTGTGACCAATCTGACATCTTGGGCTCTGACGCTCAGTCTCTGTCTTGTGGTGTGTGAATGAATCGTTTGTGATTTGTTGGCTAGGGCTCTGCTTTTTAGCTGTATATTGACTCAGGGCGATTGCAGAATCTAGAACGCCTACTTGTTCTAGGATGAAACCTTCTGCAGCCAGGTCATCTGATAATGGTTTCTGCTCGGCTTGATTCGAGGCGATAAGATCGTTGATTCATCCTTGTTTAGCCGAAAATAACATTTAATTACATTAGAGTTTATTGAACTGGTAGCAATCCCGCCCCATGGATTTTGCTATGTACATAAGGTGATCGGCTTGATTAATCAGAAATTGGTGATCGATGTTAGCCTCTTCACAGTAGACAGCGCCTAGGCTGATACTGACCGCATGACGAATATTATTCTGGCAGTAGTGGCTACTAGTCACCGATGATTGAACTCGTTTGGCTAATTCTTGAGATTGTTCAGGTGTGAGTCCCTGAATGAAAATACAAAACTCCTCTCCTCCTATCCTGCCAAATACAGCTTCGGGAGGGAGTTGCCGTTTAATCGTCTTGACCATCGCACAAATAATGAAATCGCCGACACTGTGGCCAAAATTATCATTGATCGACTTAAATCTGTCTATATCAAACAGCAACAGAGAAAGCCCGGTCTGGTTGTCATCACAAGCCTGTTGTAACAGCTCGATAAAATAACGACGATTATAGATGTTAGTCATTGCATCTATGGAGGCGAGTCTTTGTAACTCTCTGTTTAATTGGTGCAGCTCATGGGTTCTATGTGCAACGGCTCTGCGTAGGTGAAATATATAGGCCGCCGTCAACAGGAGGATTAACGCGAAAAACATGGGTAACAAGTATTTGGGGTAAACCGTTTCTACATGGATCCATTTACGCTGTATGCGCTCAAGATCCACGGCTGAGATCTGTTTAAAACCATGTTGAAGTTCCAGCCTTAATCGGTTTTGACCTTCAGCGACCGCAGGCCTAATTAATCCGCTATAAAGATGCTTCACCGGAGAAAACTGATTAGGTCTTTGTGATGTGTATAAGTAAAAGTTGGCGACTTGAAAATCTGCTACGAAGGCATGAATCTCACCTGAAAATGCACTCTTCAGCATAAGTTCATTATTATCAAAAGCGATGAGCTTAACCTTAGGATAGTGCTTCATCATATATGTTTCTTCATAGCCCGCAAAGACCACGCCTACCCTACCCGACTCGAGATAGTTGCGTACATCTGTGCCCAATAGCTTAGATGAAAAGAATAGTTGGGTATCGATCTTGACTATGCCAGGGAGGAAGTCCAGGTAAGTTTCTCTGTGTTCGGACCAAAGCAAGCCAGCATGTACATTTGCCTCTTTAGCTTTAACTGCTTGCAATGAATCATTCCAATCTGTTAAGAGGAATGACACATCTACATCGTTGACTCTGGCATATTCCTTCCAGATATCAATGAGTAAACCTTGAGCCTCGCCATTAGTATCTATATAAGAAAAAGGTTTCCATGCCTTAGAATTGGCTATGATCAGTTGTTTTTTATGCTTGGTATTTTTAATGTCCTGATCATTTTCACTGGCGCTGGAGCACGTTGCAAGCAGGTAGTAAAATATGGCAAAGAAAAAAAGTGATTTTTTAACTAAGCAGATGTGTCGTAATCGACGACACAGTGGCAGGTTAAGGTCCATTGGCTACATCCAGTTGTAAGCGCAAAAATTCGATCGCAAGACAACGCTTGCCAAGCATCACAAAATAATAACATTAACGAGTGACTAAGGTCATCATTATGTTTGGCATATTCAAACTCGAATTTCGTATGGAAACTCAGCGTCCTGCTTCAGGTTAACATCTGCATCCAGCCTCATGTGCAAGTGGCCAAAGAGTGATTGACTCCGGAGTGTAAAATAACTCGCAGATCCATTTACTTTGGCATTAGTTCAGGTAAAAATATGCCACCGTTTATCCTCTTCAGTCTGCCTTTTATATGTCTCTTGTTTTCGTGCTCGTAGAACCTAGTCGTCCAGCCAATGTTGGCGCCGCCGCTAGGGCAATAAAAACCATGGGCTTTGAACAGCTTATTCTAGTCAATTCAAACCTACATCTCGACAAAGAGGCCCATTGGCTGGCCCATGGTGCCACAGATATATTGGAACGAACCTTAGTCGTTGACTCAGTTGCAGACATTCGAGCGCAATATGATCACTTGATAGCAACCACTGCGAGAGAGAGAGGAACTCCCAGACAATATTTAACGCCTGACGAGCTTAAAAATACAGTATTACGACAATCAGGCTCAGTAAAGAAGATTGCCCTACTCTTTGGTCGAGAGTCCAGTGGTTTGTCCAACAGTGAGCTCGAGTTATGTGATCTTTTTTCCTATGTGCCCTTGATAAACGACTATCCTTCGCTCAATCTGGCTCAGGCTGTCATGGTATACAGTTACGCCCTTAGCGAAGTCAATAATCGGCTCAACCTTAGGCAAGTCGATGCACAAGAGGGTCAACTGCAGGCCCTGAAAAATAGAACCAAGATATTGTTACAGCAGCTCGATGCCCATGATGATGTAAAACTGTCCCGCTGGTTACTCGATGGCATGAGCTTACTCGGTGACAGGGACTGTAAGATGGCGCACCAACTGCTCAATGACATTGGCAGGAAGCTAAATACCCACAAGTAAAAAGCTGGCTTACTAGGTTAAACTCCCTGTTTTTATACACTAAACGAAATAGTATTCCCCACCCTTCAAGACAAAAAACACTTCATTAACCAATGAGGTGTTTTTTGTCTTGGATATATTTGATTCGTGAATGAGAATCACTCTCCTTATTCTTATAAATTGCTTATCTTTCACAGGCCTATAATGTTTTCAAGCATAATAATTTGGTCTAGCACACAGGCTTACATTATCTATTATTTAAGTGGTAAGGACCAAGTTTCACTATGGTGGTGGCTGCTTGTTTGAATGACATCGAGCCCCATTGCTAACTGTTGGCCGACAGGGCCAACAAAATTAACGAGCTTTTGGAGAGTGCTGATGAAAGGCAAGAGTAAAGTCACCCAAGTACTGAATCAGATGTTGCTGTTAGAACTCACTTCAATCAATCAATACTTCTTACATGCCCGCATTTATAAAAACTGGGGATTAGAGGAGCTTAACGAGAAAGAATATAAAAAATCGATTCTCGATATGAAACAAGCCGATGATCTGATTGAACGTATCTTGTTTCTAGAGGCCCTTCCTAACCTGCAGCAGCTGAATAAATTGAGGATAGGTGAGCACACAGCAGAGATGATCCAGTGCGATAAAGAACTACAAGAAGAACAAATTGCGGCATTACGTGGTGCTATCGCCTTGTGTGAAACCGAAGAGGATTACGTCAGTCGGGAGTTACTCGAAGATATCTTAGAAGGTGAAGAAGATCACCTTGATTGGATCGAGTCGCAACAGTTCCTTATCGATGCCACAGGCATTGAAAATTACCAGCAAACCATGATGGAGGATTAACATGAAAGGTGTTCAGAATGTCATCAACCACTTAAACAAACAACTCACCCTTGAGTTAACCTCAATGGATCAGTATCTGGCTCATTCTAAGATGTATGAAGATTGGGGGATCAATAAACTCCATGAGAAGCTGGCTCACGAATATGAAGAGGAGTTGGAGCATGCAAAGCGCCTGACTCAACGCATATTGTTTCTGGAAGGCAAACCTGATACAGCCAGCAGGCAACCGATTAATGTTGGCGATAACGTCAAACAAATGCTGGAAAACGATCTTGCGGCAGAAAGAACCGTGGCGGAAAGCCTCAGAAAGATCATTGGGATCTGTGAGAAAGAGCAAGATTACATCAGCCGGGAAATACTCGAAGATCTACTCGATGATACCGAGATGGATCATATCTACTGGCTAGAACAACATCTTGGCCTGATAGACAAGATGGGAATTCAGAACTATGTGCAATCCCAGATGGGCAGCCAAGACAGTTAACTATCTGTATAATTAAGGAATACTGGTCACAAAGAGGTTTGAATAAAAATGGAGTATCTGAGTGCATACCTCTGGGTATGAATATCTAGATACTCCATCTTCTGTACTTATCGCAACAGAGTCAATGACGCTCAATGTTAAACGCCATACACTAATAATTGTTTAACGTTAAACCTAAGCCCATCGTCTAAGGCATAAATCGTCTGATTTATGTATCCAAGCAAGATGTCTTGCTCGGCGGGACTGACCTGTGAACAGGTCACCACTCTATACATCTCAAGGGCATCTGATTTATGAGCCAGTAGTGTCGGCACTGTGGATTGCTTTACACCCTGATAATGAGCCATTAGTGAACACTGTGACAGAATGCTTATGTTGTTTATTGCCTCTTTAAATCGGTGAGAACCCTGAGGTATTACAGAGTTAGCGGCTCTGGCCTGTGCATTTATAGAATCAGAATATTTAATTTCAAATAAGCTATCTTGAATGGACTGTGTCTGCATAAAATACCTCGAGGAATGGGATAACTCTGAGGCTATTATGTAAAAAGCTAGCTGAACCTTTGCTTAACCGTACGCTGTATCAGACTTTAGAATGAGGTCCTCATTTACTCGCTGAGCCCATAAGAAATTTACGGCATAAAAAAGCCCGCTTTGTCGCGGGATTTTTTATGCCGGTGGAGTATCTTGTCTAAATCAGTTGAGTACCGTGTAGCCTCGGTTAATCATGCAATTTTTAACCACCATCTGTTTCTCAGCTTCATGGCTGGATTCATTTTGTCTCTTAGAGCGGTTTCTTCCCAGGGCGCCACCAACCACACCTATGGCCGCACCTGTTTTAGCACCATCGGTACCTGATCCTCCGGAAATAGCGCCAGCAGCCGCGCCTAGGGCTGCCCCTTTAGCTGCACCCGATACCAAACCACCTTCTGTTTGTTTTTTCTGGGCCTGCTGTGATAGTTCAGTACACTCATGCATATCGAAAATGTAATCTTTTTCATCAACACCAGATTTATCGATAATGACATTTGAAGCAGAGGCAGTTGTGTGGAACAGGAACAAACCTGCCATTAATAATACTTTCTTCATCGGGATACCTTAATTGTAATCACAATGTTAATAGGCTACTACGATCAGTATTAGCCGTAAACAGGAAGAGAGTAAGATAAAATGACTGAATGTAGACTTAATGATATATGAGTTAATTAAGTTATATCGCCTGTATAGGAGATATAAGATCACTGAGTTTATCAGAGATATTGAGTCATTTTCTATTGCAGAATTTCAACTGGGTGCAGTTTTTAGCTTCAAGTTAACCAAAATGAGATAAAAGCTTAATACCGCTTAATTCGGACCACCTTCATCACCTCAATTTCGAATCCCGCCACTTTCTCGGTTTCTGGATAATAGGTCATATTGACGCGGTTTCCCTTAAGACATTTGAATTTCTTGGGGCGTCTGAACTTAAATGGCGCATCACAGCCCTCTATCATCACAGTATGTTGTACCCACTCTTCAACATCTCTTTGAGTATGAGAAATAATCTTTACCCCTTCTGAGTGCACTAGCTTGTCGTGTGTAGTGAGCATCTTATCTAATTGTGATTTCATTTTGTTCCCCTGTTGAGCAGTCGTTAATGATAGCAAGTACGGCGCTAATTCGCACTAAAGAGATCCAATATCAAACAGATAAATGCTGAACTAAGCTTAATAAGTAAAACCTGACAATAGACCAATAACAGGTGTTCTATGACCTCTATCAAAAATATGACCTTTCCCAGCGCTATCCTTATCGTGTTAACCCTGATATTTACGCTTCTATTTGCTAAGGAGACTCAGGCTGATCATTGGCTAAGGGTACTAACTTGGGAAGGATATGTGACTCCAGAGGACGTAGATAAGGTCAATACACTCTTAGATGAGAAGGGATATAAATATAAAATCGATATTGTCGCTCCCTATGCCCAGGGGGCGGAGCAGATGTTCGATATCATTCGTGCTAAGCAGTGTGATATCACCTTTCTCACTCTCTTCTTCATCAAGATGCAAAAAGAGAAAACGGCTAAATTGATTCAAGCCATAGATATCCACTCCCCCCGTTTAACGAATTATGCCTACCTTTATCCTAATCTCACTGGGCTGGACATGGGAATGAATAGCAAGAATCAACCCCTGTATATTCCCTGGGGCGGTGGTATATATGGTTTCTATATCGATAAAAATAAAGTGATGGAAGACGAGGTGCCTGAGTCAGTCGATGCACTCTGGCAAGATGAATGGCAAAATAAGTTCTCCTTAAACCAATCTCAGGAGTGGTATAACTTAGGTTTAGCCTTAATGAGACAGGGCCTCTCCCCCTTCTCTTTATACGAGGCATTGCTAGAGGAAGACCGCCAAGTTGTTAGAAAAATTTCTGATCCTAAGGGAGTAACGCAGCAACAGCTATCCTCTCTTTATCGAGCCGCTGGTGATTTCTGGAAAACCTCGCCTAAATTTCATAAGGATTTGCTGATTGTTAGTAGCTGGGGGCCTGAAATACACGCTGAAAATGAGAAAGGGGCTAATTGGCAGTTGATTGACTTCAAGGAAGGACACATGGCCTGGCTAGATACGATCAATTTCGTTAAGGGACTAAAAGGTAGGAAACTCGAAGCGGCGGAAATCTTTGCTAATTATTTTATTAGCAAACAGGTTCAAACTCGTGTGTCTCGAGAGCTCTCTATGGTACCAGCATCCAAACTAGCACCAGTCAATACTATGCTGGGTGATGCAAGCAAAATCCTTAAGGGAAATATGTTTGTGCCTCCCTATGATCATAGCTCCTACGAGATCATGAAAAAGATGACAAACAAAGCCAATCTAGATGCTAATCAGGATGCCAGCCAAGTGTCATTCTTTCCCTTTCATTAATACCCAGATTGGATGAGAAGAGCTAGCCATATCTGTCTCTTAGCCAGCCATAATGGTAATAAGCCCATTGACCCAAACGCCTCAGACCCGGCATAGGAAATACGGGTAAAGCCTGTCTGTAGAGAGGCAAGTCGGGAGTTTTATCACCTGCAATACTTTGGGCGAGACGAAATGCAGCCTGGGCGCTGAAGGAGACACCTGAGCCGCAATAGCCCAAGCTATAACCGACCCCATCAGCTTGGTAAACATGGGGCATATCATCCATGGCGGCCGCAATCCACCCAGTCCAATTGTATGACACCCCGACATCCGCTAAAACAGGAAAACATTGGTTGAGTGCATATTTAAGTCTTTGTGCATACACGGGGTCCGATGCATCTTTACCAAATATGGCCCCACGACCACCAAACAAGAGACGATTGTCAGGCAATAATCGATAGTAATACTTCAGAATACGGGTATCCATGGTCACTTGATGGGTTTTGAGACCCGACTCACTCAATTGCTCCGCCGTCAGAGGCTCGGTGACGATAATATTACTTAATATGGGTAAGAATTTTCTATCGACTCGAGGATTAAACTGTTTAGGCGTATAGGCATTGCCCGCGGTCACTACGCGTTTTGCAAGCAACTCTCCTTGCTCGGTGATCAATCTATGCTTACCCAGCTCCTCGATCCACTGCTCGACACAAGAATTTTCATAGATCTTAATCCCTTGAGCTTCTACTAGCTGTTTATATCCCAACACTAACTTAAGTGGATTTATGCCAAAACCATCCGCTAGCCTCAGCGCCCCATAAGCTTGCTTATGGGCCATGTACTCATTGGTGAGTTGCTTTAAGGGGATAAATTCAGCCTGACCACCAAGCTCACGGGTAATAAACTCTGCGGTTTGCTTAAGTTGCTTGAGGGCCTTGGCATTATGGGCGATTTTAAGATAGCCAGGTTGCTGGGGCTCACACAATATCCTATTATCCTTGATAAGATCACTGACGCGCTCGACGGCCTGACTAAATTCACTATAAATGCCTTTCGCCGTATCCAGTCCCCACCGGTTGGCCATCTGGCTATAACCTAGTCGGCCTGAGCCTTTGAGTACGAATCCCGCATTACGGCCACTGGCACCGAATCCTATCCGATTGGCTTCTAATACGGTGGCATGAATATTAAATTCTGTTGCTAAATAATAGGCCGTCAGTAGTCCTGTGTAGCCTCCGCCTATGATGGCAACATCGGTTTGATTGGTGCCTGTGAGTGCTGGGCTTATTTGAGGCGGCGATGCTATGGTACTTGCCCAATATGAGTCCGGCCAACTAAGGCCTCCAGGACCCGAGGCTAGAAGAGGGTCGAAATGCTTGGAGTTAATAGGGTTCTGGGCCATGTTTTTCTTTATTTGAGGTCAGTTATTGAGGAATTAAGTGGTGACAGTGCTGCAGTATATCTGAGCCAGATCTAACTCAGACCTGAAACTGTTACTTGAAAATGAGCAACATTTCACAGGCGGTGCAGTGGCAATCTGCGCCACAGATCACACAGATATAATCAGGGTGTTCCTTGGTGTCATTCCATCTATCTGGATGTTCCTTTATCAGCATAGCACCAGCCTTGGTAAAATATCTCACCGCCGAGTTGTTCGGGCTCTGCTGCCATAAATGGCTTATTCCAGCTGTCGCTCCCTGCCGTTTGGTCGCTGCTATAGAGGCACTCAGCAGCTTGCCCCCTATTCCCACACCTCGATATGGCTCGGCTACGGTATTACACTTAAAGTAACAGACTCTTTGGGGTTCTATTCCCCATGCATGGGGGGTACACCATTTATCTGTTTGCCAATTTCCCGGTGCGTAAGTGAGACGAAATCCAATCAGTTTTCCATCTTGGTGGGCGACAAAATTTGCGTTTATCTCATCCTTGATCCCTTTTCGATATAGAGTTGCTAACGATGCCTCATCCAGATAGCCGTCACCATGAACCTGATTACCCAGTGAGATAACATCTGCAAAATGCTCTGGGCTTAACGTTTGAATCATAGTGCTCTCCTGCGAACCAATCGGTTTCGGTGAATATGTGAAGATAAGCTAAACAAAAATGCGAGATAAGTACATAGTTAGTCAGATTTCGCTGTGTTTTTTCTTTTACTCATCGAATCTCCTAAGACAAGATGTGTAAAAAATTTAATACGGCGATTCCTTGTTCAGGGTTTATCAAACCAGTATTTACCTGTAACGTTAGCGCCAATAAAAACAAAAGATGGGGAAATCTTTAAATGAAAAAATCATTATTATCGTTAGCCTTGCTAACCGCGCTGTCGGCATGCTCACCGGATGTTGAGATTAGCCACACTAAACCACAGGCCAGTCAAGATACTAAGACACTAGAAGCAACTGAAGTTGTTGCGGCTACTGATAAATATCAAGCCATGCTCGACAAATTTCTAACTGTGGACATGCAAGCCGATCTGTCCAGCTTAAGTGATATCGATAAGCAGGTCCTGCGTAAACTCATCTCAGTTGCAGATGTTCTGGACAAGGTGTATCTGGAGCAGACCTATGAAAATAATGCCGAGATAAGACAGCAGATCCAAGACTCTAAATTGACGAATACTGAACAATTACTCTCTCTCTATGACCTTCACTACGGTCCCTGGGATACACTGGAAGGTGATAAAACCTTCTTCGGTGATATCACTCGCCCAGAGGGCGCCGGGGTATACCCGACCGACATGACTAAGGCTGAGTTTAATCAATGGATCCAAGACCATCCTCAGGATGAAGCGGCATTCAAGAGTGGCTATACCGTGATTAAGCGCCAAGGCGATAAACTGGTCGCCATCCCGTACAGTCAGGCTTATGCAACAGATATGCAGCAGGCGGCGCTATTGATGCGCGAGGCCGCCGCCTTAACACAAGATGCTAGCCTAAAGACCTTCTTGTCTAAGCGAGCCGATGCCTTCCTCAGCGATGAATACCGCGACTCTGAGATGGCCTGGATGGATCTTGATGGCACACTTGAAGTGGCTATCGGCCCCTATGAGACATATACTGACAAGCTGTTCGGCTATAAGACCTTTTTTGAAGCTTTTATTACCGTGCGTAACCCAGAAGACAGTGCCAAGCTCGACGTGTATAAGCAATATCTTAAGGGGATGGAGCTAAACTTGCCTATTCCTGATGAACATAAGAATTTTCAGCGTGGTTCTGAGTCACCGATTTCTGTCGTGGATCAAGTTGCTGGCGGCGGTGATAACAAGCCAGCGGTGCAAACTACGGCCTTTAATTTACCTAACGATGAATATGTGCGTGAGGTAAAAGGCAGTAAAAAAGTCATGCTCAAAAACGTACTGAATGCTAAATACAAGGCGGTGATGCAGCCGATATCAGCCTTGATCATCGCCAAACCACAGCAGTCACTGCTTATGGAACGCTACTTCTTCAATGAGACCCTGTTTCATGAATTATCCCATGGCTTAGGTCCGGGAACTATCGTCAAGGACGGCAAAACCACCACAGTTTCCGAGCAACTACAAGAGACTTACTCTAAGATTGAAGAAGGTAAAGCCGATGTAATGGGTGCGTACAACATGTTGTTCTTGATGGATAAAGATGTGCTACCTAAGTCTGAGAAAAATAATATGTTAGTCACCTACTTTGCCGGATTATTCCGTTCAATGCGTTTCGGTGTGCATGAAGCTCATGGAGCCGGTGCGGCGTTTCAATACAACTATTTCAAAGAGAAGCAGGCATTCAGTTTCGATTCCAGTACACAAAGGTATACCGTTAATTTTGATAAGATGACCCAAGCAATCTCAGATCTTGTCCGGGATGTTTGTATGATCCAAGCCTTAGGTGATTATCAACAATCTAAGGACTTCTTAGCTAAATATGCCGTTATGGCCGACGAAGTTGCCGCTTTGAACGAGAAGATGGCACAAATCCCAACCGACATCAGGCCTAACTACCCTAAGATCTAATTGGTAGGCTTTATGCTATCCGGTATTAACGCCCCATGGTTTTTGATGACCATGGGGCGTTTTATTTGCTACTTTTTTATCCAAACGTTTATTTACTGTAATACCAGTGGAGCATTTGTTAATCAAAGGTTACTATTTGATCCATATGGAATAGTTTAGGATCAGGTATTAATGGAAAAGTTACCCCAAGAAGAGACGGGTGTACGTTTTAAGCAGGCCATCGACAAGCCCAAGAAGCTCATCATTATCATCTATCAATTTATTGCGAGAATACTAGGTACAATGAGTGGCCTGCTTGGCAGGCTAACGGTAGCCCAAAAGTTATACCTGTTAGCCCTCTTTTTACTCATATTTTCTGATAATTTTGGCATGGTCGCCATAGTGACTGTGGCAGCCTTAACTCTAGAATTTTGGCCCCTTTTTGAACGAGTCTGGCACAGTTTATCGGGTAAGGCCGTGTTACTCCTCTTCTATGCCGTGATAGCCAATTTCGCCATCGCTGGGGCGGCTTCCGTGGTCAATGAAGTCGTCGGGGTATCCACTGAGCATTTCTCATACACACATAACTTTGCCATCTTGCTGTATCTACCCGCCTGGATTATCGTCATGACGGCATTGGCCATATTGATGTTACAAGTGGCTGTGCCCTTCTATTTACTCTGTCTCTTGTTGCTAAAACCCTTCGGTGTAACGGGCCTTAAACTCATTAATCACAACCATTTCAGATTCACCACCATGTTCATCCGCCTTATTTTATCCTCGGTCGTGCTTTATCATCTGATGTTGATTACGAGCCTGGACGATGAGTTAAGCCAGGATCTTAGCGATCCAGATGGTCTGGTCATGAATGAGCTTTCCGCACAAGATAAAGAAGAGTTATCTAATGAGTTAACCAACCTGCGAGAAAAAGATAAAACCGACGATGCTTCCCTAACAATCGGCCTATCTTTTAACGGCAGTGATGCGGAGAAAAAAGAACAAGTGGACAACTATGAAAATGTCCGTGAGGATTATGAGAAAATGGTCAGAAGCATGATCGCCAGATTTGCTTATCAACTCGAGTCTGACAGCCGTTCACGTTGTGCCATTGCGCCAGGTAGTAATATCGTAGAGCTCAACGATTACGAAATTGTAGAAATACGCCGTGATAAAGCTGCCGATTATGGCTATAGCTTCGAGGTGAAGAAGTGCATTTCACCCGCATTTGGACTCGATAAGGCAAAGCCAAGAGCAAACTAGCTCATCCTATGCCAATAAACTGCAACAAGAGCGCAAATATAAGGTACTAATGTCAGTTAGTACCTTATATTTTTGTTATTGACTTATGATTTTCACACCAGACACCAGACACCAGACACCAGACACCAGACACCAGACACCAGACACCATGGATACCTGGTATTACCAAGGAATGTCTTGTCCACGAAAGTCTAAAAAACCACCGGTTTGACTCATGTCTAGCCCATCTAATACCCGCTTTAACCCGGTTACCGACTCTTGAACATCGATAAGACCATTGGGGCCGCCCATTTCGGTTCTCACCCAGCCAGGATGCAGGGCAACGACTGCGATGTTATCGTCTCTTAGATCAACCGATAGACTCTTAACCACTGAGTTAATTGCGGCTTTCGATGAACGGTATATGTAGGCACCACCACTGGTGTTATCACCCATGCTGCCCATTTTAGATGATAGAATCGCAAAGATACTCGAAGATACCAGTTTGAGGTTTGCTCTGAAGGCTTCTAATATTTTTAAAGGGGCGATTGAATTGATCTCAAAAACCCTGCGCCATTCTTCCACGTCAATATCTCCAAGGGTACTGCCCTTGGGCCCATAATAGCCCGCATTATTGATCAGCAGATCTATGGGCTTACCCTGCAAATTATCGGCAAGCTGCTGTAACGCCTGATAATCGGTGACATCCAGCTGAAAAACAGACAGGGGTTCATTTTCTTCGAGCAGTTGTGTTAACTCGCCAGCTTGTTCAGGCTCGCGGCAACATGCTGTAACGTTCCAACCAGCCTGTAGATACTGTTTGACCATAGTCAGGCCCAAGCCTCGATTTGCACCGGTTATAAAGAGATGTTTAGCCATTAGTTTATTCCTTGGAAGGAGTAATGAGGAGAATCAAATGTAATTTTAGTTATAACCAGACTAATGTACACACAAATCGTAAAATACCAAGTAACTCATAGAGCTAGCTTGAAAATCAGGCCTTAATATTTGCCAGAAATTCGTCTATTAAAACCGATAATTTATCATGAAAATGTTCTTCAAAATCATCTAAGTCACTTTTGAAATGATCCAGATATTGGGCAGCCTTGTCATGACTCAATTGTTTCTGATTCACCGAATACTGCATCTCTGGCAGGGATTTATCATAGCGTGGAAGTGGTAACCAGATAATGAAGTTCGCATCAACTTGTTTGAGTTCCTGATTGGCGAAACGGCAAAAATCGGCGATATGATCTAAACCGTCGGGCCCCAGGCAGCCAGGCTCTATTCTGCATAATACCGTTAGTCTCTTCTCTTTGGGCAAGGGGGTTGTTTTAGGCATTGATATAAACCAAACATAATCGGTCTGATAATTATAACGCTTATCCACTAAAGAGTAATCCAAAGCTTGTAACATAAATCTCTGTGATTAACGGTGAGAGCCGCAAGCTATGCTGACAATCGAACCGTCGTCACACTTCTCGATTACATTAGTCAAATTGCCGACCAAGATCCCTTAATTGTCACTCCCTACTTTTCATCGGTAGTCACACACGAATATTACGATAAGTTTGGACGATACATAGAAAATGATTACAACGTATCCCAGCGCCCTTGGTGGAATGACCTGCTCAAACAGAACCGTATACATCGAAGATCCTCAACGAGACCTATCAGGTAGACTGGCATTAGCCATGCGCCAGCCCTTGTATCGAAATAACACCCTGATTGGTAGTGCAGGCATGGATATTCAGATGACCGAGTTTACTCAGCAGTTAATGAAAATATCATAGACATCAGTGACAAGGCGGAGGAAAGTGTACAGCAGATCCAAAATGTAAATCGATCAATCAATAATACCGAGCGACAGACTGAGAAGTTAAATAGTCAGATCGCTCAGTTTACGATTTAATCATTGAAGATGTTACCGGAATAGGTAGATATTGATATAGGATCTCTGCCTATCCTGTACCCAATCTCAAAGATATAAGCTATCATCGGCGGTAAATATAACTTAAGTGATTAGCCTTGGAAATTGAAGATTTTATATCACAAACAATCAGTTGTGATTCTATTATTCCTGTAGAAACCATTCAAACACTCTGGAGTGGTTATGGTGAGATAGTCCGTTATCGACTCGAAGGACAAACCTGTCCAGCCAGTATTATCGTCAAATCAATTCGTCCTCCCGAGAAGACTCAGCATCCTAGAGGTTGGAACACCTCGGCTTCTCATCAAAGAAAATTGCTCTCATACCGCGTAGAAGCAAATTGGTATCATAGCTGGTCCAAGATGTGTGATGAAGACTCTCGAGTCCCCACCTGCTATGGCTTATCATCCCATGACCAAGTCTATGCAGCAGTTGACGCCTATGATACTCACTCGACCTGCATCGAACGTGATAGTGCGGCTATTATCTTGCTTAGCGATCTCGATACCGAAGGTTTTCCCATTCGGCATCAGAGATTAACACTAGAGCAAGCTAAGGTGTGCATAGAATGGCTTGCGAATTTTCATGGACATTTCATGCAGGATTCGCCTCAAGTTAATTGGCCTAAAGGACTGTGGAAGATAGGCTGTTACTGGCACTTAGGTACCCGGGAAGATGAGTATCAAGCCATGCCAGACTCTAGCCTCAAGCAATCGGCTCACAGACTCGATGCACTATTAAACCAAACCCGTTTTAAAACACTTATTCATGGTGATGCCAAGGTGGCAAATTTCTGTTTCAGCGAGGACAGCTCACGAGTCGCCGCCGTAGACTTTCAATATGTCGGTGGAGGTTGTGGCATGAGAGATTTGGTGTATTTCATCGGCAGCTGTTTGTCTGAAGAAGAATGCAAGCAACACCATGCTTCCCTCACCCGCTTTTACTTTTTAAAACTTGATCAGGCATTAATTAACAGGTGTTCAGCAATAATGGCTAAGGATATTGAACGGGAATGGAGACCTCTTTTTGCGGTTGCTTGGGCCGATTTCCAACGATTTATTTTAGGCTGGGCACCCGATCACCACAAAAATAATGGTTTTAGCAGGTACATGACCAGTCAGGTCATTAAATAATTTCACTTAATAATCTGAATATTCAATTGGTCAAAATCATGATGAATAAAGGTGTACAGCTGAGTTATGACTAGATTAATTGGGCTCAAAAATTACCAATTTGTATCAAAGTCGACTAAACTTTGATACAAGAGAGCTAACGGATAAACGTAAATCGGCATAGCGCCAAGTGTGTCAAAGGACACTTTTCTTACTGTATCAGGGCTCTCTGCTTAGAGGATAAACTCGGCCTATAAAAATACTAGCTCATCACTCAGTTACGATACCTCCCCACCATTAGGTGTTTGTCGTAACCCGTCTGCTACTCAGATAACAATGATTAAGAGTACTGCTGATGATCTGTCGCTTTAAAGGATTCGACTTCGCTCAGCAAATTATCTATGGCTTGATCGAAACTGTCTAAACGTTCCTGCTCCATATAAGCTTTCAATTTTACGATCAGATCTTTACTCAGTTCAATATGAGACTTCTTCTGTCGCTTCTTAATCTGAGACAGTTCTTTGCGTACCATTCGCCAACCATAGTCGCTAAAATATTGATTCAAGCTCTGGTTTAATCGCGTTAAGGGATCAATTAAATTTGTCAACTTCTTGCGCTCTTGTGTGACTTTTTGTAATAACTCCACCAGCGAAATATATTCTTTGTTTTGTTTCTCATCTGCAGTCACAACACTGGCACTAAACCAATCTGACTTCTGATCTATCTCAGCCGGGTGAATAAGACGATAGATAAGAGGTAAGGCAAATGTGAGTTCATCGACTTCGAGTAACAATAATTTCCTTCCCGCTTTAGGCGACTCTCCGTGATAAAGCCATGGATGTTTGCAGCTCATCCTATTCCCTTTCATCTTGTTCTACTTTTAATTTTAATTTTGATTTTAGTTTACTCTTGTTTTTTAGAGTCTACTGCTCTGCACACCTGTTGCTTAGTAATAATGTCAAAAACAATAGTATGGTGCAACCATTATTATGTCACTAGAATCATATAACTTAAGTGATTAATCTGTTTAATTATTACTCTACGCACAGCCAATAAAATGGTTGCACCACTCTTTTATTTTACAATTCAATGCCAGTAATGCACCTAATCTATAGAAATAGAGCTGTTCGTTTTTACGGCTAATATCTCTGGTTAAGCCTTTATTAGCCGATATGTAATGATGAAAGTGTATCTATTCGGCAGCTAAATATGAATATATAAGGTTTATTGAATAGCTTAAAACTCTTTATTAGCTTGTAGCAGACATTTTCAGTATCAACTCCTGTTATAAACCGAACTTATCAATACACCACACATGCAGGTCATAATATCCTATATTCAGAATTGGTGAGATGACCGGTCATCTTTTAATGTGCTCTTAGCAAATCCAGTTAAGTCACTACTCACTATTGTGCCCATCCGTAACCCTTTCCGACTCTCGTTAAATTTCCACTTATTCTTATATCCTCCTAAGTTGGTACTAAATTCATCGCTACCAGTGATAATGACGATTATCACTGGTAGATATTGACAGCAAAAGCTATAATTTCGGCTCTGTTTCCAGGGAAAACATGCGTGATTTATCATGAATAAGCTCAGCATCAATCAGCGCCAAGTCACTAGTGATAAGAGTTTCTTCGAGGAGACGGAACTGCCGATCTCAATCTTGGATGATTTCAAGAGCGCCGCCAGTGAGACTGAATATGAAGTCGCGGCTAACACTCGCCGTGTCTATCGTTCTAGCTTCAATATATTTACTCAATATTGCCAGCATCATGGTTTGAGTAATCTGCCCGCGGACCCACGTTCGGTGATCTCATTTATAGGTCATCAGAAAGAACAAGTGCATCAAAAGACTGGCACACAATTTTCTAAGCAGACCATCACCACACGGCTGGCGGCTATCCGTTTCTATCATATTCAAGCCGGTTTTCATTCGCCAACCGAACACCCTCTGGTGATCCGGGTCATGCGTGGTTTAAGTAGAAATAAGCATAGGGTGACCACGGGTTATGATCAGCAGCCCATCATGTATGATGAACTCGAGTTACTGTTACAGACCATAGATAAACAGGGGCAAGAATTAACCAGGGCTCGAGATAAGGCCATTATTCAATTGGGTTTTCAAGGTGGGTTCCGTCGTTCTGAACTAGCGGAGATCCAGGTTAACCATGTCAACTTTCTTCGTAAAAAATTGAAAGTGAGATTGGCCTACTCTAAAAGTAATCAGCAGGGACACAAGGAGTGGAAAGACTTGCCCGAGTCGGAGCTCTTCTCGGCGTTCGGAGCCGTTAAACATTGGTTGGAAGTTTCACAATTAACCCAAGGTCATCTTTTTCGCTCTCTGTCTCGAGATGGTCAGCGGCTCAGACCTTACTCGGTAGCAAATAAAACCAGTGTCGATATCGATGATAATCCCCTCCAAGTAAACCGAGGTTTTTTGCGTGGCGATGATATCTACCAGATGATAAAGAAATATTGTGGTAAAGCGGGTTTAAGCCCAGAATTTTATGGAGCCCACAGTTTACGCAGTGGCTGCGTAACTCAGCTGCATGAAAACGATAAGGACCATCTGTATATCATGGCGCGTACCGGACACACAGATCCCCGCTCCCTGAGACATTATCTTAAACCTAAAGACTAGTCATAATCGTGCCCGCATAATTTATGCAGGCTAGAATCGACCAATAAAATGGTTACACCATTAAATAATTCTATGACTTAACTGGCTGACAAGATCGGTAGATTTAATTATAAAGTATAAGCAGTTAAAAGCTGACATAAAAAAGCGGAGCCCTAGGCTCCGCTTTGTTTCTGCTCTACTCTTTGTTTACTTAAAACTGAGTACTTAACACTTTCAGCTTCTATTAAACATTAAAGTTTTTGCAGATAACTGTCTACGCTAGCCTGTTCGCGAGTCTTTAACTTAACACAGTTTTTTACCTTTTCGTTGAGTTTGGCCAGAGTGCGCTTAAACTCAGGTGAAGTTTCAAGCTTAGGCTCGAAGAAACTATTGGTCTGCTCCAGTGCTTTGAGATCACAACCCGTACCTGTGTAGTTAGGCAACTTAGCCACTGAAAATGGCGGTAACTTAGCCTTAACGGCTTCGTAATTGCTGTACACCCAGTCTCGAAATAGGGCTTCTCGGACGGGTGTATAACTCTGACCCGTCATGATATATCTAAGATCAGGAGAGTTTAACTTATCGGTTAAGCTGTAATCCAATATGGCTTTTTGTTGTTTTGGCTCGGCAACATAACCTAAGGCTCTCATCAACTTAGTGCGTTTCTGTGGATTCTTAGTCGTCTCAAATGTTGTCTTAAACTCTTGAATTAACTTGTCATTACCAAAGTATATCGCGATCTGAAGTTGAGTACCTATCAGGTAGGCATCGACAGATTTATCACCTGCCAGGTAGGCCTGACTCGCGGTTTTAGCATCACGGATAACCGCTTTATCTTTTCCTTCAAATGCCAGGATAGCGATAAGACTAGGACGCAATTTACTTATCTCTATACTCTCACCGGACGTCGCCACCAGGCCATATTTATCGATGGCAACTTTCGCCTTAGCACTAATAAATTTAGCCCACTTGGCCTCATTGCTTTCATCGACAAAGGTCATCTTCTGGATCTGCAGATAACTCAGCGCCGAAGAGACGATTTGAGGATGGGCGTCATCGATAAATTCGCCCAAGATTGCCAAGAGATCACCGGCCGAGATGAAGCCACCGTCTAGCAGCGCATCGGCAGATGAAATAAGTGCCTTACGCTCCCTCGCCGTCAGCTTAGTTTTCGCATTGGCGAGCAAGTTAGCGAACTGCTTATCATCCAATAACCAACGGTAATATCCCATGGCATCGGCATCGGGATAGATCCAATCCGGAGTAAATTCTAGATCTAAGGTTTTCGTTTCACCGTCGAGCAATACAGTTGTCGATATTACCTTATCGCCCTTGCCATACTTAATAGATACAGGTACCACCCAGGTCTGATCCGGAGCCTTACTGCCGGCAAATACAAATCTTTGCTGAGAAAGCGTCAGTGATTGACCCTTTACATCAAGAGTGATTAACGGGTAAGAAGATTGCTCGATAAAAGTACTCAATACTTTACCCACATCTTTACCCGATGCCTTAGATAAGGCATTCCAAAGGTCATCGGCCTGGGTATTCTTAAAGGCATTATCCTTGATATATTGACGAATGCCTTGTTTAAAACTCTCCTCACCAATCCAGTTTTCTACCATGGATAAGACGGCGGATCCCTTACTGTAAGCCAGTCCTAAGCCATCCATGATATCGGCTTCAGTCTTAATAGGCTTACGAATAGGCTTAGTCGATAGTCGTGCATCCAGGCTCATGACACGGTTCTTCGATAAACGAAGGTCCGATTCAAATTCAGGATGTAGCTGATGGGTAACCTTAGCGGCCATCCAGCTGGCAAATGCTTCGTTTAGCCATAAATCATTCCACCACTCCATGGTAACTAAATTACCGTACCACTGATGGGCGAGTTCATGGGCCACTACTGAGACGGATGATTGTTTAGTATTTTGATTCGCAGTTTTTTCATCCAGAAGCAAGATATCTTCTCTATAGGTCACCAGGCCGGCGTTCTCCATGGCGCCGAATGGAAACTCAGGCACGGCAATCGAATCGAGTTTCTTATAGGGATAATCGACATCAAAATAAGATTCTAAAGCGCTAAGAATGGCTGGCATCTCTTTAACGGCATATTGGGCCAGTTCTATTTTCCCCTTGGTGGTGATCACTCGACTCGGGATTTTCATCCCCTCCAGGGTCACCTCTTCAAATTGACCCACCACGTAGGCGACCAAATAGGAGGGTAACGGCTTGGTCTGAGCAAAAACGTGAGTCGTTAACTGCCCTTCTACCTTAGTGCTTTCGACTGGAGTGTTACTGTAGACCTTCTCATTCGATGGTGCGGTAATGGTGATCTGGAATGGGATCTTATATTCAGGCTCATCAAATACCGGGAAGCTGCGACGGGCATCGCTCATCTCAAATTGAGTGAAGAGATAAGGTACACCGGCATCGACCGTCTTATATAAGCCCACAGATTGACGATTAAAAGGCGCGGTAAAATCCAGATGTAAGTTATAACTGCCAGGCTTTATCTCCTGTTCACAGATAAGATTGACTATACCCGTATCTAACATCTTGGCCGTCATTTCACAGGCTTGCTGTCCTGAGAGTTGAATGTTTGTTGCGGTATAATCGACGCCATTAAGCTGAATGATCTTTGTTTTTTCAAGTACTTGTATCTTGATATCGGTACTGCCGGAAAAATCATCTTTAGTGGGATCTAAAGCCAAGCTGACAGCTTGAGATATTGGCTTTGTTTGTTTACTCAAGACAAATTCATCTGCCTGAATGACTCCACTGCCCAATAGAGACACTGTCACCAATCCGGTGGTCATAACTCGATACATATCCATTCCCTTTTATCATGTTACTGTGCTGAAATTACTGAAGCGGTTAAACGAAAATGGTGACAAATAAACAAGAAAAATCTGGGGGTAAGCCCAGACAAAAGTCACATCGTTTAACATAATTGGCGTGATTTTAACAAAAGAGATGCAGATAAAGCTATAGCAGAAACCTAGACTTACAACTTGGTGGGATTAGAACGGACTCTTGGACTCTATTGTCATTGGCACACCGGAAACGGGGTGTTCAAAACACAAGCGAGATGCATGCAGCATCAAACGGTTAGACATAAAATATGCTTCATCCGTCGCATACAGATCGCAGCCCAAGATTGGATGGCCCAGATGTTGACTGTGTAATCTCAGTTGATGAGTGCGGCCCGTTACAGGCTCAAATTCAACCCGAGTCACTTGTCGATCTCCCGCCCTGGTATCATCGAGAAAGAAGTTATCGTTATCAGTCTGAATAAATCGTGATATCACCCGATATTGTGATTGCGCCGGCTTACCCGTAACTTGGCATAACTTCATCAGCGGGAAATTCTCAATATCCTTTGCTATTCCACAGTCTACCAAGCCTGAGTCAGACTCAAGATTGCCGTGCAGTAAGGCTGTATAACGTTTACTGACTCGCCGCTCACTGAACTGCTTGCATAACAAGGCATTAATCTGTTTGTTCATGGCGAGTAGCATAATACCGGAAGTGCCAAAGTCGAGGCGATGGATCAAAGTACAGGTCGGATAGTCCTGAACTAATCGATAATGAACGGAGTCAATATTCAGTGGATGTTTACCCGACAGGCTCAGTAAGCCGCTAGGCTTATCGATCACTAAGATATGTTCATCCCGGAAGAGGACATTAATGTCATCGAGACATTTGGGCACGATAAAAGGGTCTGTTTGTGGCTGCATAATGGCTATTGGTTACTGCTGTAGGTAAATAACATCTTAACTGGGTACGAATATTACCTAATATCGTCCCAAGACTAAAGCTTACAGCCAACAAGATATTGTCTAATTTGCGTTATAACGCTTTGCTTAAGGAAGATTTTAGATCTAGCCGAAGACGCTTACTTATGAGGTATTGTTTAATACTCTAGTTTAATTTAGGACAAATATATGGCTGCAACACCTAGCTGTATATAAGCTGAATGAATTATGTAAACCAGTTCTTTGTATGACAATCTGACTTGGCCGAGCTCATAAAGATGTTAATATCGTTATCAAATGCTTAGGTCTATGGAATCTTGATGTTAAAACCTACACTCATCATATTCAGTTTGTTATCACTGTTATTCATCTTCATGTTGTCAGCCTTTACATCCAAAGGCTACATGCTGACAACACAGCTAACCTTGAACGGTGTACAAGCGGGACCCACTGAAATTCACCTCGATAACGGTGAAACTAGCGAGTTTCCAGTGACACTGAAGGACTACAATTATATACGTTATACCTTATCGGAGAATCAGAAACAGGTCGATGTCACCGCTCAACTTATTTTCCGCCAAGGTGATTTTCGCAATACCAACACCTTGCCCAGTTTTTCTCTGATCCCCGCTGGACAAAAGGCTTCCATGGAATATAAGGCCGAAAAAAATGGGCCAAACATACATTGGACCGTTTCTGTCGCACCCACTGAGTAATACCGATTGGTATAAGACACTCGATTAGAGTAAAAAGCCCTGATTCATCATCAGGGCTTTTTATTTTCTATATTTTGGTGAGCTCAAACTGTAAATTAATGGCTGGCGGTTAAAGACAAGCCACTAAAGGTGCTGTAGCCCCTTAGCATGATGTGATACATACCAGACTGATTGACATTGAAGGAACAAGTTTCTGTGTTGCCATTCTTATAGGGGCGGCAATCGTAGGAGCTAGTGGTCGGCGCACTGCCCGCCTTCACGTACAGATCCGCATCACCATTACCACCTGTGGTACTCACGGTTAACTGTGAACCCGCCTCGATATAGACCTTGTAAGTTTGCTCTGATCCACTTCCCCCACTAATCTCTGTCACTGCAACGCCGTTTGTTAAACAATTTGCATCGGTGCAGTTTCCGCCACCACCTCCGCCAGTTGAATAGCTGGCATTAAGACTCGCATTCGAATAAGTACTGTAACCATGTACCATCACATACCATTTACCGGCTGCTGGATTATTGAAGCTACAAGACTCGTTATTTCCACCTTTATAAGGGCGACACTGATAACTGTTCAAGGTCGGCTTACTGCCCTGCTGTACATAGATATCTGCATCACCACTACCACCTGACAGATTAACAGAGAGTGAAGTAGCACCTGCAGGCACGTCGATAAAGTAGTTATTCTCTGAGCCCGTAGCACCGCTGGTGCTAACACTCTGATTATTGGTCAGCTCAGTCTCATCGACCGGGCAATTATTACCACAACCGCCACCAGCACCTTCGAGGGCAAACAATAACTCGTTCGGTGAGCCAGATTTGGCATCGGTTACCTTACCGGAGCTGGCTCTGGACGAGAGTAAAGCGTCAATCTCAGAGGGAGAAAGCGAGGGGGTTTGATCCAGATAGAGTGCTGTAACACCCGCGACATGGGGCGCAGCCATCGAGGTACCACTGATGGTGTTAGTCGCAGAGTTAGAGTTGTACCAGGCTGATGTGATGCTTGAACCCGGTGCATAGATATCTAAACAGCTACCGTAATTGGAGAAGCTTGAACGACTGTCGCTGCTGGTTGTCGAGCCAACGGTAATCGCATCCACGGCTCTGGCAGGCGAATAGTTACAAGCATTAGTGTTATCGTTACCGGCGGCCACCACGAAGGTGATTCCTGCAGCAACTGCTGCATTTACCGCATCGTCTGTGGCTTGCGATGCGCCGCCCCCTAGGCTCATGTTGGCAACCGATGGGCCCTGAGCATTATTCTTCACCCAGTTAATACCCGATATTACCCCTGAGTTGCTGCCCGAGCCACTACAGCTGAGAACCCGAACGCCCACTACGCTGACATTTTTAGCCACGCCGTAAGTAGAGCCGCCTATAGTACCGGCCACATGAGTACCATGACCGTTACAGTCGGTGGCATCGTTGTCATTATCGATAAAGTCATAACCACTGCTGGCACGGCCACCGAATTCATTATGGGTGGTCAATACGCCGGTATCGATAATATAAGCCGTGACGCCGCTGCCATCGAAATCGTAATGATAATTACCATCTAAGGGCAAGTCCCTTTGATCTACCCTATCCAAACCCCAGGTCGGACTGCCTTGATCACCCGCAGCGCTAACCATAGGGTTAATAGACATCATCTGATCTTGTTCGATGTATTTAACATTTGGATCACTGCGCAGGGCCATGATCTCTTTCTTACTACCACTGACCAATACACCATTCAGTGCACTACCGAAATTGTTCTTTACGTTTATATTGAAACGATTAGCTAACTGCTGACCTTGCTGGATGGCATAGCTCTGAATCGACATCTGATCTGAAAGGTTGAGCACACTGGGTGTGTTGAACACCACAATATAGGTATCTTTAATAGCACGTGATTGTTCGACCTCAATCATCTGCGCTTGATACTCTTGGGCTTGAATAGAGACCGATGCTAATCCTGCAGTGACCGCTATTGCTATCAGTTGTTTCTTATACATGGTTTAACTCCATTTTTATTAATTGTGCCTCAGGGGCATAATTAACCTAGTTCATTTAATGAACAGATCAAATGAGAGTGTGAAAAACAAGCACAGGATACATCTAATTTATTGTAACAATCTCTTTACATGATTGGTAATAACAAAAACCACACATTTACTAATGATTTGAAACCATGGTTTTATCATTAACAAGCTAATTAGATATTCTTAGAAGATAATTAAATAATATTGGTTGTAAGTATTTGTTTTATTATAGCGCTTATAATTTCATCATTTTAATATTACAATTATGATAACAATTTCACAGAATTAAGATATTACTTCGTTTTTACTAGACCAGTTAACCCTAGTAAGTAAAAAGTATTAATCATGTGTTTTATGATGCTTAATTTAATTTAATCCCTTGAGTTGGGGTTTTAGAGAATAATCTTAAAGATACATAAAAGTGAATCTGACACAATAAACTGAACATAAGGTACTATATTCAGTTTATTTATGACAGTGTTCCAATGAGCGCTTATAAATTAAATTTTATTACGACGTGTCTAAAAGTCGCCATTATCAACGGGTCTTTTATAAGACCTTTTCGTAATAGACTAATTCCAGATCACCCAATGGGTCTTTGTGAATGTCTTTCTTAAGAAAGCTCATCCCTAGCTTCTCCATGATCTTAATCGAACCTAGATTCTCTTCGAACGCGATGGCCGAAGCCTTGTTGATCTTATCCGGTGCAGTAACCACATCCATCACCGCCCTTGCCGCCTCAGTTGCATACCCTTTACCCCATGCAGCTTGTTTGAAACGCCAGCCAAGTTCAAGATTATCCCATGCAGGCTCATCATTAAAAAAATCCATGGGTCTCACCAATATCCAGCCCAAATAGAGGTGAGCCTCTAGAGTATCAGAAGGTTTAGCTGTCACCTTCCAGATCCCCCAACCTTCATCCTCATTGGCATAGCTTTCGAGCCTGGGGATCGAGATTCTACGAATATCTTCCATAGTAGTCTTGTGTCCGCCATTGATGTAGAGCATCACGTCTTCATCTTGATCAAGCTCGAACAAGGCTTCGGCATCCTTACGGGTCATGAAATGAAACTCGAGTCTGTCTGTATCCGGAATTCTCATGCATTTGTCCTCTCTACTCTTTTCTACTCTCTTGACTAAGCATAAAGCATTTAACACAACATTGGATTTAGCGAGCAGATAACCCAGTTTATTAATTAGAATGTCCGTCTGAGATTCCTTTCTAAAGGCAGCCAACTCCAAAATATGAAAAAAATTACCGGCCAAACACATTAACAACTTATGCACGCTTTATGCGCTAACTATTCAAAATGTAAAATATAACCCCGAGATATTTTTAACACCCATTCAAAATTATGAATATAGATTCACACCCAATACCTAAAAGGGTCAAACGACTCACTTGAAATAAGCGTTTAAGAATGGGTGTTGAGAGTGAGTACTGAGATTGAGTCATTCTATCCACTTAACAGACCAAACGGGTCGAGATAACGGCTAACTCATACTCAAATGATCAAATACAACTAAACTTAACTAGATATCTTGAGTCATGGTGAGAGAATCAAATGCCCAGTCCAACAGAGGAACTTCAACACCTGGTCGACGTCATAGCGGCAAGTGTTGCCATCGTCGAACAAAAGAAAAACAGATCAGGTAAGGGTAAACAGTTTCGTGTGGTCGCCCATAATGAACTCTTTCTGCGTATGCTTGGTAAAAATAAACCTAGAAGTGTAATTCTCAAAACTTGCCTATTGGACAGCTTAACTTCAACGAGTGTCTCACAAATTTTCAATACCTACTTACCACAAGTTTTTACCACCCTAGAACCCATAGAGATAGAGCAAACATTTGAATTAACCTCTAAGTCCCCTGGTGGCGACTATTCTTAAATCCGATGGAAAATATGCCTAATCAACCCCAGAGGGTGATGATCATAGGCATTCATATGAGTGATAAACAAGAATTACAAAATGAGATAAATAATGCTAGTACCAGATTTAGCTCAGTGATAGATGCCGCCTTCGATGGTATTATCACTATGGATGATAAACAAAGAATCCAACTATTTAATCATGCATCAGAAAATATATTTGGCTACTCTGCTAATGAAATAATAGGTAAAAGTATTACTAAACTCATGCAAAAGAAGTTTAGATCCAGTCATTCAAATTATATCAAACAATTTGCAGACTCTGACATTCAATCCAGAGACATGTTATCTCGGGTCATGATAATGGCAGTAAAAAAAGACAAGAGTGAGTTCCCCGTTGAGATAACCATATCCAAGATATCAATCAATGGGAAAATAGAATTCACCGCTATTATTCGTGATATATCTAACCGAATAGCCTTTATAGAAAAACTACAACACCAGGTAAATACAGATAATTTGACCGGACTTTATAACCGAAATTACTTTGATACTCAAATAAAAGATATTTATCATCAATATAAGCGCTTCGGTCATAGCTTCTGTGTATTGATGCTAGATCTTGATAAATTCAAAGTGGTGAACGATACCTATGGGCATCTTATTGGCGACAAGGTATTACAAGAGTTTGCTAAAAAAGCACAAGAAGTGTTAAGAGAGGTCGATCTATTAGTCAGATTTGGCGGTGAAGAATTTATTGCACTGCTGCCTAATACTCAGCTTGAAGCTGCAAAAGACGTTGCCAATCGTATTCGAAATTGTATATCCCAGCAGATGGTGTTAAGTCAAAACCATGAACCCGTCACGTTTACCGTTAGTATAGGTGTAGCCGAGATTGCTACAGATGATGATACAGAGTCGATAGTCAAACGAGCCGACGAAGGCCTCTATCGGGCCAAGAAGAGCGGCAGAAACCGAGTATCAGATTAACGTTATACGCGAGCTATAACAGTAAAAGATGAGCGCTGCGCTTGAAGTAGCTAAGAAGACGGCTTTTAGCCTATGGGTGTAAAGACGAGCGCTGCGAATAGCTAAGAAGATGGCCGTTGGCCTGTTGAAGCCAAGATGGCGGCTATGCCTGGTAAAACTAAGACGAACGCAGCCCTTTAAAGATGCTGTCATCTGACCGCCATAAGGAAATGGTCTTCCCGGACTCGTTCCGGGATCCATTCTCAGCTTTTTATCTTAATGGATTCCGGCCAACAAGAGTGCCGGAAAGACGCTAGGTGAGCGTCGTCTCGGCTTTACCAACACTGTATCATCTTCGCCTTTCAACTATTGATTCAAATCTTTATGCAGCTCTTCATACATGAGGTCGCGCATCTTAAATTTTTGGATCTTGCCGGTTACTGTCATTGGATACTCAGTGACAAACTTGATGTAGCGCGGCACCTTAAAATAAGCGATTTTCTCGGTGAGGAAGTGGCGGATCTCATCTTCTATTTCAAGGCAGCCTGGGCGTAACTTGATCCAGGCGCACACCTCTTCGCCGTATTTATCACTTTGTACGCCAAATACCGCCGCATCTAACACATCGGCATGGGTATAGAGCTTCTCTTCAATCTCTCTGGGATAGATGTTCTCGCCGCCGCGAATGATCATGTCTTTGATACGACCAACAATCTTGACGTAACCTTCATCGTCCATCTCACCGATATCACCCGAGTGCAGCCAGCCTTGGCCATCGATAGTCGCCTGAGTCTTCTCTGCATCATTCCAGTAGCTTTGCATTACGCAGTAGCCTTTTGAGCACACTTCACCCGGCTGGTTAATTGCTACTGTGTTACCAGACTCATCGATGATTTTAACTTGGGTGTGAGCCATAGCGCGGCCAACGGTAGTTACACGCTTAATAAGCGCGGCATCGATTTCGGTAATATGATTGATAGGGCTGGTTTCTGTCTGACCATAACCAATCAGCACCTGCTTCATATACATCAAATCTTGCACCCGGCGCATCACCTCTTCGGGGCATGTCGCCCCGGCCATTATGCCCGTCCGCAGTGAACTTAAATCGAACTGGTTAAAGCTATCGAGTTCCAACATGGCAATGAACATGGTAGGTACACCGTGAAGTCCAGTGCACCGCTCACTCTCAACTGCGGTTAACGTCGCCAATGGCTCGAATGATTCACCAGGAAATACAGCTGCAGCCCCTTTGGCTATACACACTAAATTACCGAGCACCATACCGAAGCAGTGATAAAGCGGCACAGGAATGCACAATTTATCTTCACTTGTGAGCTTCATGGCCTCGGCGACTAACAAGCCATTATTAAGGATATTGTGATGACTCAGTGTCGCCCCTTTAGGACTACCTGTAGTGCCAGACGTGAACTGAATATTGATGGCATCATTCGAGTTTTGACTAGCCGCAAGCGAATCTAGCCTTGCATGATCCTTATCGATTAAGGGGCGTTTTATCTGATTAAAATTAAACATGCCCGCCGATAAATCATCACCCATACGGATGACAGATTTAAGCTCAGGCAGTGCAGCTGAAGTTAACTTTCCCGGTTCACAGCTCAATAACTCAGGCGCTAACTGGTAAAGCATCTCCAGATAGTGACTGGTTTTAAATTTCTCGGCGCAGATAATGGCGCTGCAACCCACATTAGTGAGGGCATATTGCAGCTCCTCGGGTCGATAAGCGGGATTGATACACACCATGACGGCGCCAATCTTAGCCGTAGCAAACTGAGTCAGACACCACTCAATATTATTGGGAGACCAGATCCCGACTCTATCTCCAGGCTTAATGCCGAGTTCAAGCAGGCCAATGGCCAACTCATCGATATGCTGTTGATACTGCTTATAGGTCCAACGTATCTTTTGATGCCGCACCACCACAGCAAGTTTATCCGGATATCGATTAGCGATATCATCAAAATAGGTTCCTATGGTTTGCGACGCCAAAGGAGTTTCTATCGGACCTGAAAACTCACTCATGGATAAAGGAAATGACAAGCTCGGTGATGTGGGAACGTTCGGCATTGAATCGATAACATCTAACATTAAGCCTCCTTGCACAGTTTATGATTTTTAATCGTTCGCTAATAAACAACTTACTTTAATTAAATAAAATCTTAAACTTAAATTTATTCCGTTAATGTTGGAAAAGTAAAATAGCTAAGAGGACGACTGCCCAGGGAAAGTTAAGACGAAAGTTAAGACGATACCGCTAGGGATGTATGTCTTCCCGGACCCGTTCCGGGATCCATTCTCAGCTTTTTATCTTGATTCTAAAAAATTGATTCCGGCCAACAAGAGTGCCGGAAAGACGAGTTAGATGTAAATGTCGTCCCTCGTTCTATGTACTTCTAGCCACCTAGTGTCTTCTCAGCCACACCAACGAAGTACCATCTCAGCGCTTAAAACCCAATATCTTCTCAGCTTTTCAACCAAGTGACGGCTTAAAGCACATCTTCACTAGCCCAATCCACTCAAACTCTGTATAATCCGCGACCTAATTTACTCATATTATTGCACGTTGTTATTTTGGCCTGAGTTTTAAAAAGCGAGTCAATTCAAAACCTGCCTGTACACCTAGGAACATTTCTTTGATATCCACCGCGAACATCACCATGCAGTTTGGCGCTGAGCCTTTGTTTGAAAACATTTCAGCGAAATTTGGACACGGCAACCGTTATGGCCTTATTGGCGCTAATGGTTGTGGTAAATCCACATTCATGAAAATCCTCAGTGGCGCTTTAGCACCAAGCTCTGGCAACGTGTCTATCACTCCGGGTCTTAAAGTAGGTACCTTGAGCCAAGATCAGTTTGCGTTTGAGCAATACAGTGTTGTAGATACCGTGATCATGGGTGATGCAAAGCTTTGGGAAGTGAAGCAAGAACGTGACCGCATCTACTCTTTGCCAGAAATGAGCGAAGCAGACGGCATGAAGGTCGCCGAACTCGAGAGTGAGTTTGCCGAGATGGACGGTTATAGCGCCGAGTCTCGCGCCGGTGAGATCTTGCTCGAAGCGGGCATCGAAGAAGATTTTCACTTTGGTTTAATGCAGCAAGTTGCTCCAGGTTGGAAATTACGAGTACTTCTGGCACAGGCATTGTTTTCAAACCCAGATATCTTGCTACTCGATGAGCCAACCAACAACTTGGATATTCATACCATTTCTTGGTTAGCAGGCGAGCTTAATAAACGTAAGTGCACCATGATCATCATATCGCACGACAGACACTTCCTTAACTCTGTCTGCACCCATATGGCTGATATCGATTACGGTGAGCTACGTATCTACCCAGGTAACTACGAGTACTTCCTCGAAGCATCTGGCCTTATCCAAGAGCAGCTATTAGCCGGTAACGCAAAGAAGAGCGCCGAGATGGTAGAGCTACAGGACTTCGTTAACCGCTTCGGTGCCAACGCATCTAAAGCCAAACAAGCCAGCTCACGTGCTAAGAAACTTGATAAGATCAGCTTGGACGAAGTCAAATCTTCGAGCCGTATGACACCATCATTGCGTTTCGATGAGAGCAAGAAGATGCACCGTCAGGCGTTGGTTATCGAAGATCTCGGACATGGCTTCGACGATGAAACTTTATTTGAAGGCGGCGAGCTGATCCTCGAAGCTGGCGCAAAATTGGCCGTTATCGGTGAGAACGGTGTGGGTAAGACCACCCTACTTCGCTGCTTAGTCAACGAGCTGTCAAACAATCATGGCGTGATCAAGTGGTCAGAAAATGCCGCTATCGGTTATTGCCCACAAGACAGCACGGCTGATTTCGAGAATGAACTGTCACTATTTGATTGGATGTCACAGTGGCGCACGCCTAAGCACAACGACCTTTCGGTCCGTGGCATGTTAGGTCGTCTATTGTTTACCGAAGACGATGCCAACAAGAAAGCCAAGAATTGCTCAGGTGGAGAGAAAAACCGTCTATTATTCGGCAAGCTAATGATGCAAGACATCAACGTGCTAATCATGGATGAGCCAACCAACCACATGGACATGGAAGCCATCGAAGCATTAAACAATGCGCTTAAACTATTCGAAGGTACACTTATCTTCGTCAGCCATGACCGTGAGTTCGTGTCATCACTGGCCACACACATCATAGACGTGAAAGATAAGAAGCTAGTTAACTTCCACGGCACCTTCGATGAGTACCTGGCCAGCACAGCTGAAGCCGCGGCCAGAAATGCCGCTTAACGCGACTAACTAGTCGCTCATAATAGCTTCAATAAAAAACGCCGCCAGACTCGAGTCTGGCGGCGTTTTTGTTTTTGCGTATGTTCAACTTATTTTAGTATCGTAAACTAGCGCTATGCGACTTATGCAGTAACAATAGAAACGAGTTAATCAACTCGCTCAGTGATTACCTGAAAATTCTTATTGCTTACTGTCTAAACGTTTCTTAAGATTAAGTGCCGCATCGGCGGCTAACAAGCGCATAAACTCAGAGCCATTATTCAGATCACCTTGTCCGCCTCCGATCACGATTTCAGGCACTAGACGACTGTTACCTAAGCTGTTAAACAGAGCCGTTTGGATTTTTACTTCCGCTTTTAGCGTTTCATCGAAAACATATTTAGGATCCAGCGCCGCAGACTTAGCCCTTTGACGTGCTTCGGCTAATACATCCATACCCTGGGCTTCTAAGCGTTGCTGTTTCAAGATTTCGGCTTGCTCCTTAGCAAGTTCAGCTTTAACGGCCACACGTTGCTGCGCAGAAATAATTGCATTGGCTTTAACCCTTTCGGCATCAATCTGCTCCTTAATTTTCAGCTTTTCAGATTCGGCTCTCTGCTTAGCGATGGCTTGCTCACCTAAAGCAACTTCGGTGCGCGCTTGCTGTTCAGCCTTCTTCAGGTTTTGTCTTGCAAGTGCTTCATCGGCAGCGGCCTGCTTTTGTGCTTCAAGTCTGGAGTTCACTTTGCTCTCGTAATCGATATCGATAATACTCGCATCGACGACCGTGATCCCATAGGCACCTAAGATAGGTGCGTTACGCATTGGCTTGCCTTCTCGATCTTCTTTTATCTTGATGGTGACACGCTGCTGTTTACTTAAATTATTAAACTCGCCTGTTTTAGCCCGGCTGCCTGAACCAAAAATTTGCTCGGTGACAAAAATACCATTGACCAGTTGATCAGCAAAATCTTGGCTCAGTTGCCCATTACCACCCGAATAGTGTTGCTCTACTGACATCATTCTGGCTGATGCCTTCACATTCTCAGTCGTGGCACGCATCAATAGGTTTGAGATTAAGGTTTCCTGCGAACCAAATTCTTCGTGGATTTTAAGTAAACCGCGTAATGCTCCTGATTCACTGGCCGAAACATTACCCGGTAATCTAAAGCGCGCGACGCCTCTGGCATCACCTGTTGTCGTATCGAGGAAGCGAATCGGGATTAATGGTACCAATGCACTCGCCGTAGCAGCACTATCACCGGTAAAATTAATCGAGATCACTTTGTTATAGGCAGATACTGTGCCGAAAGCCTTGAAATAAGGCCCGGCTTGATTGATAACCGTGAGATTACCGGTAAATGCCGATTGGTGAACCAGACGTTCGTCCGCTTCATTCCAGGCGACCATCTGCGAAATTAATGTCGCAATGACCACCAGTACGGTGACAAATGCGGCAATTAAAATGATGTTACGACGCCCAATGCGGGCTACTAGAGAATTTGGTGTGACTTGCTGAGCTGATTGAACATTACTATCCATGTTTATTGGTCTCCATATTTAACTTCTTTTTGACAAAGTAGACGATCTCTTGTTCACTTAATTGAGCACAAAAACTACCAGACTTATGCAACTCGATAAAAGTCGCCAATATGTCTTCTTTACTTTGTATGGTTTTATCTTGGTTTTCTTGGTTTTGATTCTTTTCGATAAGCTGGGTGATTAACTCATCCACTATCGTATCTTCATCAAATAACACATTATATTCTTTAGATTTGCTGATCCGCCCTCTATGTATATTGCGATAAATCACATAAAGCGCCGCGCACAAGATGATAATGTGGAGCTATTACCGGCTTTGCCTTTCCAGCGCTAGCGTCCTCTCAACTTTCCCTCACCTCTTGGCTCCACCTGCTCACATTGTGAGCATCGTCTCCGCTTTAACAGCGTAGTGCTAACTGACGCTTTTTCAACATAACCAGAATCGAGTAACAAGCTGCAGCTGCCAGTAAATGCTTGAGAGTATGCCCACTGACGAGCTCCAGCGAACTCAAGTAGATAGCCCCGTCAAAATATTCGGTGAGTTTAGCCAACAGATAACAGCCCAGGGCAATCAGCAGATAGCGCTGATGTGACTTCTGCTGTAAAGAGTCACTGTTAAACAGCAACATCACGGTTGGCAGGGTCAAGATGGGGAGCAGTTGTATCCAATAATAGAGGCGCAGATCATCGACAAGGTACCAATAAAACACACTAACTAGACCGAGTAATATCGATGGTATAAAGACTAAACTACCTATCTTCTTGCCCAAATACTCCTTCATTAATGCGGAAAATAGCCCCATAAAGCCCAATGTCATAGGCAGTCTATCCCATAACAGAGACTGATTAGTCGGCTCAAAATGGTAATACGCTGAGCCCAGGCTCACCAATCCCACACCGATAAAGAATATCCGCCACTCTTTGTGGCTTGCTCTATTCTCAATACCATTGCACAAGCTAAACCCGAGTAAGCCTATGACCAAAAAAGGTACATTTGATATAAGATCGAGAAAGTTGGGGATCAGTAACAAACTGCGCCCATCGGCAAACTCATGGTAAGCCCTATCTTGCGCTATAACATCTAAACTAAACATCCACAAAAGAGAGCCCAGTATGATGCACAAAAGCAGGGACAAACGCCAATACAAGCGTAACTGCTGCGTTAATAATATGATCTGGCTTCTCTTCATCACATCCTCGACTACTCATTACTAAAGATAGTTATAAATGCCACAATGGACGGCATCAATTAACGGCCTTATCTGGATTCATCTTGCTCACCAGTGGCGAAATACACAACGACTTGCTATAAAGTATTAAATTAGACAACGGCCAGTATTGAAAGGTAATACCATGCGTCAGACTCGCTTGTTACTCGAGACCTTAAAGCGTGAATTGAAGAAACAACAGAAGACCTATAAACAGGTGGCCGAGGTACTGGAGTTATCAGAGGCAAGCGTGAAGCGACTGTTCGCCGAAGAGTCATTTAGCCTAGAGCGCCTCGATAGTATATGTGCACTGCTGCATCTCGAATTCGGCGATCTGGTTCGGCTAATGGAAGAGAATGTTAACTTAACCAGCGAGTTATCACATGAACAAGAAACAGAGCTGGTTAGCGATATTAAGTTACTCTTAATGGCGCATTTTCTTATCAACGGCCTGCGCTTCTCGGATATCACAGATAACTACGACATATCCGAAACCCAAGGGATCCAGCTACTGGCTAAGCTAGATAGAATGAAGATCATCGAATTACAGCCAGGAAATAGGGTGAAAATGATGATTGCGAACAATTTTCGCTGGATAGATAAGGGACCGATTCAATCATTCTACAAGTACGCTATACAACCGGAATTTCTCGACTCCTCATTTAACCTGCCGGGAGAGTTTCAGCTGTTCGTATCTGGCATGCTGACTCGAGACTCAAATGCCGAACTCATCAAGAAAATACAACGCCTCGCAATCGAGCTGGCCGAGATGAATACCAAAGATCAGTCGGCTCAGTTAGAGCAAAAGTTTGGTACCAGCCTGATGCTGGCACTGCGTCCATGGGAGCCTGAAGTTTTTCAGCAATTAAGAAGACCTCAAGCCAGGAAGCAATTTTAACCACCCAGAACTTAAGCTCAAGCAGGCTTATACAAACTCGGCTTAACTGCGAATAATCGAACCTACAACCTCATAGGTCTCGTGATACACGACCCCAAGTATCGACTCAGGCAGACACTCAAACTAGGTATACGCTTACCGCCGCTGAGAGCGTAATAAAATGGACAGTTATCAAATTCAAAGCAACTTAGAAAGGCAAAAATCACAGATGAAACGCTGTCAGCAGAAGCTGGAACAGTACCTTCTGTTCTCAATCACACAGATGCGAGAGCAAAGGCTAAAATTAAGCCAAAGTTAAACCAATTACTAGTGAAACAAAGAGCAAAGTAAATTGACTACAGATGCTGTTAACGTGTGGGTATCTAGACTCTTTGTAAACATCAGTAATAGTTGCTTATTGATGTCCTCAGATTGTTAGGGTGAGTCCTTCCCGGTGAAGACTTACGGTTCAACAGCCTTGAATCACGACTTCATAAACAGGTGCCGCTTTAGGATCGTCCTGATTGCAGGTAGTGGGATTTGTCGTACCGTAGGCTTGCTGGTACATGAAATAACATTGGCTGGACTTTATATTACTCTGGTCAAACCCAAAATAGACTTTATCGACTCCCTCAAATTCAAAGCCTAGGCTATCATCGCTGTAATTTAATCTCTTAGCAACATCGGTATTATCCAGATAACCGCATTTCAAACGAGTTTCGAATATGCCATCACCGTCAACATCTACATCGGTAAGGTCACCACGACCCGATACGGGCTGAGCCCGGTAACTGGACAGCTTAGACAAGATATACATCTGCTTATTTGCCTCCGTAACTGAGGCGCTGAATTGTTGCAACACAGCATCTTTAGCATCGGCGCTCAAGCTAATGAATTTACTGGCTGCGATGACAGCCAGAAGCCCCAATATAACAATCACGACAACAAGTTCTATAAGCGTAAATCCGCCCGACCTTGAGTACTTCTCCGAGTCCATCTAATTAACCAATACATTTAAAACATTTTCAGGAAGCTAGATTTTGCCCATAATAGGGGCAGAGTTCAAGTTATATGCCTGAAAAGCTAGAATATGTTTATACTCTCTACTTATTTATGCGATCAAAAAGGCTACCACGATTAGTTCCTTATCATGGGTTAACCACCATACAAGATTAGCCTGACAGGTTTTACCCAAGCTTTATCACTTTCCCCGAGAACTTGTTCCTGAGTGCCCGGCGAGCACAAGTATGAGACTATAAAAAGTGTGGTCTCTTTGTGAACAGCAAGAATGATGAGTGTCTGTCTTCTTTTCGGTTCTTTCAGTCATCCCTGACTTGTTCCGGGATCCAGCTTGTGCTCTTAATTCAAAGAATGGATTCCGGCCAACAAGCATGTCGGAAAGACCAGGTAGAGGTTATCGCCATACTCTACAGCACACGTAGTCTGGGTCGACCCAGCCCTAAACTTTTTGCTTCTTTAACTGCACAAAACACATCACAGACAGTAAGCTAAAGAAAGCGGGATCGCTCCAGCCTAATCCTACAAATATTCCTGTTAGCCCTGCATAGGTAGTAATAATTACGCCCAGAAGATTTGAGATCAATAAGGCTAGAAATAACTTCTTTGCAATCGCGCCTACTTCTATATCACGCAGTAACAAGCTGACGGCAGCAATACCGCCTAGAAATATCGAAGTATGCTGTGAAAGAAAATAAGCGTATTGGTCATTAATCTCGACCCCATACATGGGCCACATCAGCGCAGGTACAAAAAATAGAGCCAATGCAAAGACCGTGTATATGCCACCATGGACCGTTAAAAAAGTTTTGTTGTTCATCATATTATCCTACTCATCATTACTTACTGATTTACAAATATTTTAAAGCTCTTCTAAATGACAGGCCAGACTTACTGACTCGCCATAAAAGGAGCCTGATTAATCTGTGATAATCGAGTATTCACATCAAAAATTATGCCTCTGATGTTTGATATCTCCATCTTTTCCAATCGAGCGCTGTGCATCTTCAAGTACGCTTGAGCACTCGACTCGTCTTCAAACAGATAGATACCGCCACCAAGTTGTGAGATTTGATTTTCCGTCCAAATTTTCCAAATCATGCCAGGCTCATGATTAATTGACTCAGCCAACTCAAGCATCTGGCTCGCCATCTCATCGCCGAATGGGCCACTAAAATCAAAATCGACTTGTAGTAATTTTTTCATCTAAACTTTCCACCTAAAAACTAAATTAATTGCAAATTGGGGCTGAGAATCAAACTATTCACCAGCCTCTCAAGCTTAGGTGTCATAATACCTGTATGAATTGAACAGAAAAGTTCATAATATTGCGCATTAATGTGGAAAAAACTGACAATGAGACTCAAGACGACTCTAGATCAATGGCTAACCTTGTATGAGATCAATCGTGCCGGCAGCATCCAGGCTGCAGCGACACAATTAAACAAGAGTCACACCACGCTCATCTACGCGGTTAAAAAGCTGGAGCAGCAGTTAGGCGTTACCTTAGTCGAAGTGAAGGCCCGCAGAGCCGTGCTCACTGATGATGGCAAGTCTCTGCTTCGCAGAGCAGACTCTATGTTAGAGCAGGCCCGTGAGCTTGAAGAGATGAGTACACAACTGGGCAAAGGCATAGAGTCTGAAATAACCATCGCCATAGATCATCTTTGTGACCGTAGTTGGTTGTATCAACCAATAGCAGCGTTTTTAAAAGACAATAGCAACACCTCGATTCAAGTCGTCGAAACTTCGTTATCAAAAACATCAGACATGGTCACAAGCCAGGAAGCCGATATTTCTATCATCACCTTGCCTATTACAAACTACCCTTCGGAAGCGTTCGGCATAGTCACCATGCTTCCGGTCGTAGCCAAGAGCCATCCATTAGCTGATAAGCAGGCTTTATGCTTAGCGGATTTCACGACTAATAGCCAAATTGTAGTAAGAGATCTTGGCAGTAACTCAAAACAGGATGTAGGTTGGCTTAAAGCTCAGCAGCGTATAACGTTAGATACATTCGATCACGCATGGGAAGCCGTAGAGCAAGGCGTCGGTTTTTGCCGTATGCCTGAGCATCAGTTAAAAAAACGAGATTCGAGCAAGATCACAGTATTAAAAATAGAAAATGCCGACATGTACCAAGTCCCCTTGCACCTGACCCAGCCTAAAGGTGCTAAAACTGGCCCAGCAGCAAAATGTCTATTTGAGATATTGCTAGAGAGTAGAAAACAGAGATTAGGAATATAATATTAGAGTAGCTCTGGTCTATCACGGCAGCGTCTAGCGTGATAATGCAAAGATGACAGCTATAGGTATACAAGATAAAACATGACAAGACTATATATGTCATCAGACATCCATGGGACTGTGATATTCCCGATATCACTGAGACATCCCATTTTGAAACATTCAGGATTCATAAATATTGTGAAAATGAATTATGGTTTAATACAATATCCCACTTCAAAAAACCGTTAATCATTGTTGATAATTCAATGGCTTATATAGTATGTGGATACTGTATTATTCATTAACGAAACCTTATATGCTATTCGCCTTATTATAAAAAAACCAAGGAATACAATGTATAAAAAAACTCTTTCTCTGAGTATATTTGCCGCTTTAGTGCTCACAGGCTGCCAAGCAGATACCCAAGCCCAGCAAATCACTAAAACACAATATGATGTCATTATTTACAATGCGAATGTGATTGATGTCGAGACAGGTAAAATTCGTGTTAATGCCGTCATTGCGCTTGACGACGATAAAATTGCACTCGTCGGTGATGAATCGTTACTCGACACCAATCAAGCAACAAGAATGTTTGATGCTGAAAATAAATATGTGATTCCAGGCCTTTGGGATATGCATGTGCATTTTGAAGGTGAGAACCTGATTAAAGATAACGCTGACTTATTCCCAGTCTATATTGCTTACGGTATAACGACTGTCCGTGATGCCGCCAGCGATCTTGGTGAACAAGTTTTAGATTGGCGTGACCAAATAAATGCAGGTGAAATCTTAGGACCACAAATTTACACCGCAGGTAGAAAACTTGAAGGCATCGATTCAATTTGGAAAGGTGACTTAGAAATAGGTAACACAAAAGAGTTAAACGATGCCTTAGATTATCTAGATTCAAAACATGTCGACTTTATTAAAATGACCGCAAATACACTCCAACCGGACTTGTTTGTTGAAGGCATTAAAACATCGAAAGCACGCGGCTACAAAGTGTCGGCCCATATACCTCAAAAGGCAACGGTTGAGATGATTGTTGGTGCCGGTGTAAGTAGCATTGAACATGCAAGCTATATGCTGCGGTTAGGGATCCCCAATGAAGCCGAACTGATTGCAAAAATAAATGCCGGTGAAATAAAATCATCCGCAGCACGTAAGCTTTATGTCAGTGAATTTGATCAAACGCTTGCCAATAAACGTTATCAAGCACTTGCGGCAAAAGGCGTGGCTATCACTCCGACGCTTATCGGCGGTAAACAACTTGCTTATCTTGATGAAAATGATCACGCTGATGATGATTTCAAAAAATACTTAACCGCTGAATTTATGAGCCATTATGCATGGCGCATCGAACGTATGGGTAAACGTACGCCTGAACAAATCCAAGCAAGTAAAACCCGTTACCAATTAATTGCGAGTCAAATCCCTCATCTTGAAGAGGCCGGTGTACTTGTTATGGCAGGCAGTGATTCTGCAGCATTAAATACCTTTGTTTATCCTGCAATGGCCCTACATGAAGAACTGACTTTATTCCAGGATGCCGGGGTAAAACCGTTACAGATTCTACAGGCAGCAACAGTTAATGGCGCTAAATTTATGGGTGTCAAAGATAAAATAGCGACTGTAGAAGCTAATAAAGAAGCTGATTTAGTCATTTTAAACAGCAACCCACTTGAAGACATTCATGCAACACAAGATATCTTTGCGGTCGTTAATAATGGTCAATTACTCGAACGGGAAGTTCTGGATAAACTCCTCGCGACAGCGGCCAAGCAAAAGATTGAATTAGACGTAACACGCGCTAATGATTCAGCCGTTGATGTTAGATTATAAAAAATGGATTCCGGCCAACAAGAGTGCCGGAAAGACAGTAAGTAAGCATACCGATGCCGTCATCCCGGACCCGTTCCGGGATCCAGATTTTGATGTTGATACTACAAATGGATTCCGGCCAACAAGCATGCCGGAAAGACGAGATAGATGTTCCCGTCATACTCTACAGCACACGTAGTGCGCGTTGTCTCCGCCTTCCCCACCTCTTAGCTCCACCCGCTTACACAGTGAGCATTATCTACACTTTACCTATTCTGCAATCGAATGATCTCTTCATCGACCCATCTTAATAACTGCTTGATGGCTTTCGAGAGTATCTGGTTTTGTCGCACAATATAACCAAGGCTGGTGGTGGGAAACTCGGGTAACGGCGTCACCTTGGTCTTTAGATTTCGCTTAGTATAAATTGAAAACTCGGGCACGATCGCCACACCAAAGCCCGCTTCCGCCCAGTCTATTTGTGCATCGACACTGCCTACTTCCATAATTCGATACTTAGGCAAATTCAAAGATGGCAACGCTGAATCGAGTAAGTCTCGGGTACGGGTATCGTGACCTAACAAGATCAAGGTGGCTTCACTCTCTAAGGCCAATTCAGGCTGTAGTTTCGCCTGTTGCCATTGTGCTAGATTATCTCCTAGTGCGCACCAGTGTATCTGTTGTAACTCGGTGAAATACAGTGGCTGGCTCTCTTTTTGGGCGATCACAAAGCCCAAATCTGCTTGGGCATTTTTAACCAGTTCAGATGCTTGTGAAGAGGTGGTATTTAACAGCGAAAAATCGATACCCGGGAACTCGGCTTTGAACAGCTGAAATGGCGAGATCAAGAGTAATCTGGAAATGATGTCACTGGCCGCAATGGTCAGCGTCCCTTGGCTAAGATCGTTGATCGCGTTGAGATCCGCCTGACAGACCTGCAACTCCATCAAGGTTTTCTGGCTGGTCTGCAGTAATCTAACCCCGGCTTGGGTTAAATGAAAGGGATTGCGCTCAATGAGCTTAACTCGGGTGGTTCTTTCTAACTGCTTGATATGCAGACTGACATTAGGCTGAGTCATATGCAGCGCCGCCGCGGCCTTACCAAAATGTTGGTGCTGCGCTAAGGTGGCAAACGTTCTAAGCCAATTGAGATCAAGCATACTTTTACCTGGATATTTAAGTCATTTCACTCCTTATGATATATGAGTTACTTATCAAATTGATAATAATTATTAATTTTCCATATCCTACTCATTGGATTAGCATAGTCTCTTAATCATTCAGGAGTATGAGTTATGCCGTCTATTGTTGTTGTGGGTGCCAATTGGGGCGATGAAGGTAAAGGCCGTATCGTTGATTTTCTTGCCGTTGATGCAGCTGCAAGTATTCGTTTTCAAGGTGGTAATAATGCGGGCCATACTGTCGTCAATGATTTTGGCACCTTTAAATTACACCAGCTCCCCAGTGGCATATTCAATCCAGACTGTATTGCGGTACTCGGCCCAGGCATGGTCATCAGCCCTGCGGCATTAAGCGAAGAGATTGCAGAAGTGAAAGCGGCTGGCGTGAGTGTCAAGTTACACATCTCAGATCGCGCCACCTTATGTCTGCCTCTACACGCACTCGAAGATACTCTGGAAGAGGAGCGTTTAGGCGATGCAGCTTATGGCTCAACTCGTCAAGGTATAGCACCCGCCTATGGCGACCGTGTCATGAAGAAAGGTATTCTTGTCGGCTGGTTAATGCAACCTGAAGTACTGCTTGAGCGTATTCAATTTATGCTCGATTGGAAAATGCCACAATTAAAAGCCCTATACCCAAGCTGTGACTTCAGCCAAAGCGCTGAAGAGATGACCGCATGGTTATTAGAAGTAACGGCGCCTTGGCGTGAATTTATCTGCAACGTGACTGAGCCGCTAAAAGTCATGCAAAGCAACAAGGCTAACTTGCTGTTTGAAGCGCAACTCGGTGCAGGCCGCGACTTGGTTTATGGCGAATACCCATGGACAACCTCTTCAAACGTAACGGCGGCCTATGCAGGCATTGGCAGTGGTTTACCGGCGCTACGCCCGGAGCGAATCATAGCCGTGGCTAAATCATTTAGCTCATCAGTGGGTACAGGTACATTAGTGACCGCAATGGAAGAGCAAGATAACTTCCGTGAAGCATCCAATGAATACGGCGCAGTGACTGGTCGTCCTCGTGATATGGGTTATTTCGATGCCGTCGCAACCCGTAATGGTGTAGAGCTACAAGCCGCCACCGAAATCGCACTGACTAAGATTGACTGCCTAACAGGCATGAAAGATCTGAAAATCTGTGTATCCTACGCCGGTGAACACACACAAAACCCAATCTGGCCCCAAACCGCAGCCCTCACGCCTATTTACGAAGATATGCAAGGTTGGAGTGAAGACATCACAGGTTGCCGCACATTCGCAAGCCTACCCCAAGCCGCACAAGCCTATGTGCTTCGCATCGAAGCCTTGATGGGTGTACCAATAAAAATGGTATCAGTCGGCCCAGAGCGTGAGCAGATGATCCTTAGATAATTACTGGTAATTATCTTCTGACGGATAAATGTAGACGTCACCTTTCCCTTTCTTTGACTGTCATCCCGGACTTGTTCCGGGATCCAGCTATTATCTTTAAATTCTAAAGAAGTAGATTCCGGCCAACAAGAGTGCCGGGCCGGAAAGACGAGGCACGTGACATCTCAATTCTACCAATGCAATGTCGTCTCCGTTTTCCCGCACCTCTTAGCTCCCCTAGCTCACATCGTGAGTATCGCTTTAGCCCTAACTGCGTCGAACTGACTTTTTAACAAAAGTGCTATTGCTAAAGCCGAAGAGCCTTTATCGATCCGAACTTATCTTTTACCGCCCAACAATCATCACTCTGGTATAACTACTGTCTCAGCGGTCCAACCACCCAAACGAAAGAACTTACTAGCAAAGGGTTTTGGCCCTAGTCGATTTGTTTTTCGCTCAAACCTGCGTTATAGATAGCAATAAGCAAGCTCTCTAAACCCCGGCGCGAGGCTAGACGATGAAACATTTATCCTTAATTTTAACCTTTATTGCTGCGCTAATTGGCGTCGAGTGCCAAGCGAGTTCCAGCCCAGATTATGTGTTGGAGCAGGTCGCAGAAGGTCTAGGCATCCCATGGGGCATGGTCTTAATAGGGCCGAATATACTCTTGGTCACCGAGCGCGGTGGTCAATTAATACAGTTGGACCTTACTACCGGTCAGCGCCACAATATTAAGGGCGTGCCACAGGTTTACGCCAAGGGACAAGGCGGCTTGTTCGATATCCAGCTTGGCCCCACTAGCTCTAATATTGACTCTAATACTGACAGCAAGCAGCAATGGCTATATTTTACCTATGCAAAACCTGTCGCCGATCAGGGCCGAACCACGCTGGCGCGTGCTCAGCTCCAGGGTCAGAGCTTAATTCAATGGCAAGATCTGCTCGTGACCCAATCGGCAACGACCACCAACCGCCACTTTGGCTCACGCATGGCCTTCGATGACAAGGGCCATGTGTTTTTCTCGGTAGGTGACCGTGGACATCGTCCCAACGGCCAGGATTTGACCACCCACGCCGGCAGCATCTTGCGGCTAAACCTCGATGGTACAGTTCCTCAAGATAATCCCTTTGTAACTGATGATAATGCTTTGGACGCAATCTACAGTTACGGCCATCGTAATCCGCAAGGACTGGCTTTTGATACTAAAAACCAGCGCTTGTGGGCGATAGAACACGGACCCAGGGGGGCGATGAAATTAACCTGATTAAGGCTGGAGGAAATTACGGCTGGCCTGTGGTGTCATTTGGCAAGGAATATTGGGGGCCATTTAGTGTCGGTGAAGCCACATTCAAGGCCGGGATGGAACCGCCAATAAAAGTCTATACCCCATCGATCGCACCCTCGAGTTTACTGCTTTACTCCGGACGCGCCTTCAGCGCCTGGCGTGGTGATTTACTCAGTGGTGCATTGAAACTGACTCACTTAAATCGTGTGGTGCTCGATGGCGATCGCGCCAGCTCAGAGCAGCGACTGCTGACTGAACTTAAACAACGTATACGTCAGATTATCGAAGATGATCAGGGCTACTTACTCATCGCCACTGACAGTGGATCTATTTATCGCCTCAAACCGCGATAAAGAAAATCAGCAACTTTTGGTTTTAAAAACATGGATTCCGGCCAACAAGCATGCCGGAAAGACGAGGTTGAGGTGCCCGCTTTCCTCTACCGATTCAATGTCCTCTTAGCTTCTACAGCCTACTATCATTTTTTAAACTCAATTAAGGGATGAATAAGATAAGCCTGCGATAATAATATCAAGTCGTTAGGCGTTGTTTCGTTCTTTGGCTTGGCCGATTAAGCTTTCAGTCCTAGAGAACTGGCAACAAATAGCAAAAAATAAAAGCACCAAATCAGGAAACACATGAATCAAATTACCCTTATCGCATTAGTCACCTTAGCCATATTAATCATGGCAACTTTCATCATCATTCCAGTGACTAAGCTAATGTTCAACGTTGCAGTCACTGTCGTCCCCTTCATCATCGTCGCATTTGGGGCTTACTTCATCTACCGACGTGTCCTAAAAAGGATTAGACGATAATTAAAGCCTTTGCATAGAGTATTGTCACAGTAATCTTTACTCTAATCATGAAAAGTAAAATGAATTGATTGAAAAGCTGGGTTCCGGCCAACAAGCATGCCGGAAAAGACGAAGATGGTGTAGATGCCAGACACCTCTATTTTTGCTCGGAGCTATCAAGGACACTCGTCTACATATATATTACTGACCGCCATAGGTCAGTAATATTCCCGATATCATTCAGACATTCCCCATATCCCCATATCCCTATGGGCCACTGCGGAAATGCCGGTTATGCATGGAACTATTACCGGCTTTGCAGTTCCAGCGTTAGCTTACCAATGTGATTTTCTCTGCTTCTACAGCGCAGCGTCATCTCAGTTCTACCCAACTTCTTCGCTTTCCCGGCTCATGAAATGAGCATCATTTTAGCCTTATAAAACCCTCAATATTTCCGCTACACAGAATAGGCATAGCAGCTTGTAGTTTATCCATGGGCCAATCCCACCACTTCATCTCGAGTAACTGGGCAATAGCCTGCTCACTGAAGCGCTTCTTTATCACTCTATTGTTGGCAACAACAAGACTATAGGGCGCGACATCCTTTGTGATCACCGCGCGGGCACCTATCACTGCGCCGTCACCGATATGTACGCCTGGCATTATCATGGCTTCGCTGCCTATCCATACATCGTTACCTATGACTGTATTTCCTGCACGCTCAAAGCCACTCTTAACCCCATCACCAAATGTGTCTGTTGCAAATGGAAAGGTAGAGATCCAATCTAGTCGATGGCCTTGATTCCCCGCCAACATAAAGCACGCACCTGAAGCGATTGAGCAGAACTTGCCAATGATGAGTTTATCGACTTCACCATATACTCCAGCTTCCCAAATATCCTTAGTAGAACCATCACCAAGCAGGTAACGTACAGCAAGATCTTCGAAAGATTTACCGTGATAAAATCCTGAATAGTAACTGTGCTCACCCACCTCAATATTTGGGTTAACGATCTGCTCTTTAAGTGCTCGATACTCTAACCAGCTTGCAAATTCATTCATGACCATTTCCGCTTTTCAGTTTCCTATTTCATATGAAACGGCTTACTGAGGAGCACACAGTCTCAAATGCATCCGCAGTAAACGTTTTTATTGTAAAGAGTCTAACGAATTACTATTATTACCAGAAGTGAGTAAATGGATAATCAGAATTACCATATGGAAATAAACTGGCTAAGTTACCTCCCCCTCTACATTCATCTATGTGAAGAACGCAGCATTGCTGCGACTGCTAAACGCTTAGATTGCTCGACAGCTCATGTGAGTCGCCAGTTGGTTAAACTAGAGACACGAGTAAATAAGCAATTGATCCACAGGACTACACGCCAGTTTGTTGTTACCGCAGACGGGCAAGAGTTCTACAGAAACGCCAAAGCCCTAATGGATCACGCCGAAGAGATTGAAAGCAAAATATGTGATAGCGAATCGACTAGAGGTAAAATTAAGATCTCGGCCTCAGCCTCATTCGGGGCTAGCAGACTCTCGGCCATTGTTGCGGAGTTTAGTAAACAGCATCCACAGATAGAGCTGGAAATTTTATTTACTGAGCAGCCAATAGACTTGATAGAAGCAGGTGTCGATCTAGCGGTATACTTAACCGACACACCAGCTGAAGGCTATGTAGGACATAAGCTAAAACCTATAGTCTGTGCCCCGTACGCTCACGAAAATTACATCAAGGCTCATGGCAATATTCACCATCCGAGAGAATTAACCACCTACAATCACATCATCTATAAGAGTGAAATACTGAATCTTGATAACTGGCAGTTTGTGCATGCAAAAACCAATGAAATCTATGATGCCAAACTCACAGGTAACTTTAAAACGAATATGCTGCCATCTATGGTCGAAGCCATGTTAGCCGAATCAGGTATAGCCATGCTCGCAGACTTTGCTCTTGATAAGCTGACAGAGAATGAGAGAAGCTCGATAATAAGATTACTACCTGAGTGGGCAACCACAGGTATGCTCCCTCTGTATATCCTCTACCCAAAGAGAAAGCACCTCCCCAAGCGAACAAGCTTACTCATCGAGCACTTAAAAGACCGCTTGTCGAAAGAGCAATAAAGCGCAGTCTAATCATTCCGGGATTAGGTTCTGAACTTGGTTTAAAAGCTGGATTCCGGCCAACGAGAGTGCCGGAATGACGAAGTAAGTGAAGTTCTGTCTTTGCACTACTAATTACGTAGTGAGTATCGTCTTAGCCCCTCCAGCGCAGCGTAATCTGACCGCCAGGGGTCAGTGATATTCCCGATATCATTAGACATTCCCCATATCCCTATGGGTCAAGGCTGAAATGCCGGTTATGCAAGGAGCAATTACCAGCCAGCTTTCCCACCTTAGCTCTTCAAGCTTGCAAACTTTCCGTATATTGACAGCTGTTCGCATCTTTCATGCGATGCAGGCTACAAGCTAAAAATTCTTTACCACTTTTACTGTTGGTGCGCTTGATAAGCTTGCCTGAAATGCACTCAGGGCAAACTTGTAGCTGATGGTCACATTGTACCGATGCACAAATATGGTGGGTTTCATTACGTATCATGGGGGCGCTTTTACAGGATGTACACGCGTCTAGCTTAGTGTCACAATAATGTTTGCATAATGAGCAAGTGTAATAAAGACCGTAGCGCCCTTCTATGGGAATAAGTTTTCCTTCCTTACATTCGGGGCAAGATAAAGACTCGATATACACAGGCGCAAGATCGCTGAGATAACAGCGAACATCGGCTTCAAATTTAAGCAGTTCTTTGACAAAAACAGACTCTTTACCAAGCTCCGCTTGAACAAATACCGTCTTCTTAGCACGCGACAAGGCGACATAAAACAAGCGTCGCTCTTCGGTATAAGCATAAGTATCTAGTTTTGGCAGCAGAGCTTCTAAAATAGGATCGCTAGCTATCTTGCTTGGAAAACCGTACTTGTCATCATTCACATCAAGCACAATAACAAAGTCGGCCTGCTTACCTTTTGAACCATGGGCCGAAAAACCAGAGATCTGCAGCGGTGAATAACGCTTCTGCCAGACACTTAAATCCTTCAAGGAAGATTTGAAACGACTGATCACCATCACACTTGTAGAGTCTGCATTAGAACCAATAGCTTCAACAATGCTATTGAAAGCTTGCGCTAACCCTGTCTCTTTTGAGTTAATCAATAAACAGACTTCCGGGTTGTCACTGACGGTGTGGGTGGTCAGGGTTTTCTTAAGCTGTGCCGGGTTAGCCTGAATAAAGCTTGATGCGACCTTCTCAATCCTATCGTTAAATCTAAAGGTCTTGTCTAAGGTGACAACTCGAGTCTCGCCAAACACCCGCTTAAATTCGGTGGTTAACGTAAGGTCGCTGCCGGTAAAGCGATAAATCGCCTGCCAATCATCGCCCACACAAAATAGCGCACAACTTGGGCTTGAATCCCGTAACTGAGTCACCAACTTAGCGCGCTCTGCCGAAATGTCCTGGAACTCATCGACCATGATGTATTTAAAACGAAACCTACCGTCCGTCTTCTGATGAAAGTCACTGGCTTGCGTCATCTCAATGCCTTGACTGATCATATCTGAAAAATCTAAGGTCTTAAGCGAGCTAAGGTGCGCCTCATACTTGGTTATCACCCATCTAAACAGGTGCAGAAAGGCCTTCCACCTGACTTGATTATATAGAGTACTTTTTTTATCCCCTTATCATTATTATCACTAGCTGGCGTGACCTTAATCAGCTCAAGATCGGCTAAAGACAAGCTCGAGGCTTTAAAAAGTGACAGAAAACTCGACATTAGCCGACTGACATTGCGGTAAACGCCCAAGGCCTTTACCTGAGCAAACACCGCTTCAGGCGATATAGGTTTAAACAACTGGTTTTGTGCAAGGCCTATCAGCTCACAGCGCTCACATAACAGGGCCTCTAAATGCTGCTCTAGCTCGCCCAAGTCGGCTTGCCAACTAAAAGTCTGCAATAAACAGGTGTTATGGCGTTTATGGGTCTCAATTTTCCATTCGCGGCTAAGGTTATAAGCTATTTTATCGATATCAGGCCGGGTATTGCCTTGCTTATCTATGCCAAAATGCTCCAGATAAGCATCGAGTGCCGGAATATAAAAGTCAGGTTGATATACACTCTTTCCCGGCTCACTCACTGAAGTTCCATTTTCAGGCTGATACTTAGGTTCATACTGAAATTGTATGCCGTGAGTAAATAGGTAATTACAGATAGTGAGCTCTTGAAAGCTCTTCACCAAGTCACCAGAAAGCGCCCTTATCTCATTATTTTTAAGGTATGATCGATATTGGCCCTGGGTTTGAAAGTCCAGCTCATTGACTTGGGGATACAGATAACGACCAAAATAATCGGCAACAGGATCGGCCATTTTAGGATCGGCGACAATGGCATCGATCTGCTGATCGACAAATTGAGTAAACTTTTTCGTATCACTGGCAAGCACCGAAACTTGAGTAGAGTCGTCTAAGTAAGATTGAATAATCTCTTTACCTAAACCATGAAAAGTACTCACTTTTACCGAGTTTAGGCCAGAAATAGCGTAAACCCGCTCCTTGAGTTCGACCATGGCATCTTTGCCATAAGCCAACATCAAAATTTCATTGGGCTTAGCTAAACCTTGTTTAACCAGATACGCAGCTTTAGCCGCCATGGTGCTAGTTTTACCTGTACCCGCACCGGCAATAACTAAGGTGTTGTTTTCATCGATAACACAGGCTTGGCGCTGCAGTGGTGTTAACGGATGATTTTCTAAAGAATCAAACAGAGTCTGATAAGACTCTAACTGCTTACCCTGCCACCATTGATTGTATTTAGCCGTAAACTGCTGCGGTTGCTTAATAAACTTAGCCAGTCGGCAATTGAGCTTGGTGACATCGAAACCTAATTTTTTGAAATGCGTGGTTTGTTTAAACGAAGCCAAGCTCCCACGGTAACCTTGGTGCAAACGAGTTCTATCTGAATGGCGTAAATAACGTTGATGCAGGCCAAAGTCTTTATCGAAGCTGGCAATATCGACCAGTAAGTCATCATATGCTGCCAGTAAAGCAGGCTTACAAAACACAAGTCTGTTGTGCTTAGCGAATCTAAATAGAGATTTACTCGGGATAAGCCTGAAAAAGGTAAACTTATTGCTACCCCACACCAAAGTCTGAGTAAACCAGCCCGCCCTCACCTCAACTGGTTGTTCAATGCTGGGGTAAGTGAATAATTTACCGTCAATGGTTAAGCCTTGCTCACACAAGCTCGCCGTTCTACCAAAAAACAGCCCCTGCAGAAAACCAAATTTAACCTCATGTCGCCTAAGCTCCATCTACAACCTCAGAAATGCAAAATTCCCGAGCATATTAGCAACTAAACGCATGTGGCAATAGTACAGACAGTAGAGACCTCTCTAGAAAGAGCCCTTGAAAGAGCTCTAGTAACAGTATTAGACAAAGTGCTGGTAACAAATAGCAGAAATAAAGCCAGCAAAGCAATGAAATCGAAGGGAGATTAAATAATCACCCTACTTCCCTTGCAGGCTTCTGACTGCCACTCTCTCATAGTCATCAGCCACTCTTCGCCGTTTAGTCATGCCGGACTTGTTCCGGGATCCAGCTTTTGATCTTGATTCTAAAACATGGATTCCGGTCAACAAGCATGCAGGAAAGACGAAGTAGGTAAGCATGCTGGAATTATCTATTATTCTGTCATCCCGGACTCGTTCCAGGATCCAGTTTTGTCTTTAGGTTCTAAACAATGGATTCCGGCCAACAAACATGCCGGAAAGACGAAGTAGGTGTAGACGTCATCGACTCCTCTTTTTACGCTCTGAGCAATTGTCGACTTAGCTCTACATATATGTCTCTGACCTACATGGGTCTGTGATACTCCCGATATCATTCAGACATTCCCCATATCCATATGGGTCAAGACGGAAATGTCGATTAAGTCTGGAGTAATCGACAACCTAGCTTCTTTTTATGCCGTCTTCCCGGACTCGTTCCGGGATCCATTCTCAGCTTCAGGTCTCGATTCAAAAGCAAGGATTCCGGCCAACAAGAGTGCCGGAATGACAGTAGGTAAGAATTTAGGAATGACGAGAATCCCTTGCCCTTCATAAGCTTTAGAGAGTGCATCTGACTGATAGTCGCTGCCTTTTTAATTTCATTTTTAGCCTAGATCACGTAAACTGCGCGCCATAGATTATGAACCATATCCCCTGTTAGGTAACCACCCGATGATACGTCTAAACGAAGTCAAATTACCGTTAGATCATGACGATGATGCATTGCGCAATTTTGTGCTTAATAAACTGTCTATCACGACAGAGCAGCTTGTCGACATCCATATCTTTAAACGGGGTTATGATGCTCGTAAGCGTAATAAAATCACCTTGATTTACACGCTAGATTTGACGTTTGATAATCTTGATGAAGACCAAGTGTTAACGCGCTTTGAAGATGATCAACTCGTGAGAAAGTCACCAGACACCAGTTATAAGTATGTCGCTCAAGCGCCTGCGGATTTAGAAGAACGTCCCGTTGTTATTGGTATGGGTCCATGTGGTCTTTTTGCTGGCTTAATTCTGGCTCAAATGGGTTTCAAACCTATCATTTTAGAGCGTGGTAAATCTGTACATGAACGCGCAAAAGATACCTTCCGTTTCTGGCGTACGGGTGAATTAAATACTGAATCAAATGTGCAGTTTGGTGAAGGCGGTGCCGGGACATTTTCTGACGGTAAATTATACAGCCAAGTGAAAGATCCTAATTTCCTCGGCTTAAAAGTAAAACAAGAATTCGTAGCCGCTGGTGCACCTGCTGAAATTATCTATGTCAGCAAGCCTCATATCGGTACGTTCAAGCTGGTCACTATGGTTGAACGTATGCGCAGCAAGATCATCGAGCTTGGCGGTGACATTCGTTTTGAAACCCGGGTTGAAGAGATCAATATCGTCGACAACCAAGTGACAGGGGTGACGCTCAAGGGCGGCGAAGTCATCAATTCGAAGCATGTGACCTTAGCGATTGGACACAGTGCACGTGACACAGTACAAATGTTGCATGATAAAGGCGTCTACCTTGAAGCCCAGTCTTTCTCAGTGGGTTTTCGCATTGAGCACAAACAACAACTGATTGACCAAGCGCGCTTTGGTAGCAATGCGGGTCATCCGATTTTAGGTGCTGCCGATTACAAATTGGTGCACCACTGTAAAAGTGGGCGTTCGGTTTATAGCTTCTGTATGTGCCCAGGCGGCGTTGTCGTAGCGGCCACATCAGAAACCGAAGCCGTGGTCACTAATGGTATGAGCCAATATTCACGTAGCGAGCGTAATGCCAACAGCGCCATTGTGGTGGGTATTTCACCAAGTGATTTCGATAACGATCCACTGCAAGGTATCGCCCTACAGCGCAAGCTAGAACGTAATGCTTATATCTTAGGCGGCAGCACTTACCAAGCCCCAGCGCAACGAGTGGGTGATTTCTTGAAAGGGGTTGAAGCCAAACCATACGGTGACGTTGAACCATCATATAAGCCAGAAGTGACCATGACAGACCTCAGCACTAGCCTGCCTGATTTTGCCATTGAAGCGATCCGCGAAGCATTGCCCGCGTTCAATAAAAAGATCCCTGGTTTTGCCCAAGATGATGCCATGCTCACCGGCGTAGAAACACGTACTTCGTCACCGGTTCAAATTAAACGTAATGCGGATTATCAGAGCATCAATACCAAAGGATTATACCCAGCCGGCGAAGGCGCAGGTTATGCGGGAGGTATTTTATCTGCTGGTATCGACGGGATTAAAATTGCAGAAGCCGTGGCACTGGATATGCTCAAAGCAAGTAGCAGCTGAAATAAGCAGTCGAAGTAAACAGCTCTACTTAGCTGCTGTCCCAATTGAAACAGTTATTCCAGTTAAGCAGTCTTCTGACCATCTTGCCTTCTTGCCTTCTTGGCCCCTGCTTCTGTCATACCAGACTCCATCTCGTCATGCCGGACTTGTTCCGGTATCCAGCTTTTGTCTGTAAGTTCAAAGAATGGATTCCGGCCAACAAGAGTGCCGGAAAGACGAGCTAGATATAGATGTAATCCAGTGACTTTTTGCTGTATCAGACCTATAAATTATTCTGAAGCTTTTTTAGAAAATGTTTCATGGTACACAAGCATAAAGTCTTCTCTGATCAACTGCTCTAAATGGGCTGCGCGTTCTGTTGGGCAAAAAATCGTAATATGCACCATCTGCTCACCAGCAGGTCCGCTATGAATTTGAATGTGCGGCTCGGGTCCTGGCAAATCGACACCAGCATGTCTCTCAATAATACTATTATATCGAATCGCCACATCGTGAAAATCTTCACAATGCGCTTCAATTTGTTCAATCAGCTCAGGAAATAGCGGGTACAGATTCACGAAATCAACAATCGTTATATTAAAACTATGATAAACATAGCGCTTCATAAAATTGTGGTTTTTAACCGCGTAACTGAAAAACATACTATTTGGAAAAGTGACCGTTTTACCCGTGTAATTATATTGGCCGTGAAGTATGTCGATCTCTTGAATGACCGTCGCCATCAAGTTGTGCTCAATCACCTCACCACACAACTTACCCACTTCAATCCAATCACCAATCACAAACGAACGCGAACTGGCTCGCTGAATTGAACCTGTAAAACACAAGATGATCTCTTTCGATGCCACCACAAAGGCAATGGCAATCGCCGTAACTGACAGCGCAAATTTATTAATTTCGGTTTGCCACAGCAGAAACAAGACCATAATAATGAGGATGAAAGTGCCATTTTTAGTACGCGACATCCACTTACGTTGACCTTCGGTGACAAAGGGCAAGTCACCACGAATTTTAGATACCACCAACCGCTTAAGAAACGAAATACACACAATGATGATGACGGTAAACAAAAGCTTATAGGTTGAAAAAAATTCGATGACAATATTAAGTTTATCCACAAAACCTTCTTAAGAATTGATAAGTAACTGTTTAGTCGTTGGTAGATGCAGACTGACCATTGATAACCAATTGGTAAATAGTGAGTAACGGGTTATATAGCCAGAAATCGCACTTTAACATAAACCATTAAAAGTGATATCCCAATCTATATGTTAAGCAATTATCAGCCCAGACTTTCTTGTTCTTGGATCCTACTTCTGTCTTCGACCGCCAGGAATGGCGGAAATGTCGATTATGCAGGAGCAATTATCGACCCGGGCTTTCTTGTTCCGGGATCCATTCTTCGCTTCTCAAACAAAGAGTAGATTCCGGCCAACAAGAGTGCCGGAAAGACGGGGATATGTCATCGCCCCACTTCCCTTATGGTCTTCCCGGACTCGTTCCGGGATCCAGCTCTCGCCTTTAAGTCCAAAACGCTGGATTCCGGCCAACAAGCATGCCGGAAAGACAATAGGAATTGTCATCTGACCGCCACAGATCAGTGATATTCCCGATATCATTTAGACATTTCCCATATCCCTATGGGTCAAGGTTGAAATGTCGATTATGCACGACTATATGGATATAGGAGGTAGGAGGTAGGGTGAAGCAGGGCGAGAATCATGAAATGATGGTTTTGAGCGAGAGACATGGAAGTCGAACTGGCCTTTTAACAAGGAGGTTATTGCCAGAACCGAGGAGTAATTATCGACCTAGCTTCTTGTTATGCCGTCTTCCCGGACTCGTTCCGGGATCCAGCTTTTGTCTTTAAGTTCAAAGAATGGATTCCGGCCAACAAGAATGCCGGAAAGACAGAATGTAAGCACACCGGAATGACGAGATAGGTTTAAAACTTGTTCCGGGATCCATTCTTAGCTTCTCAGGCTTGCATGTACTAGCCCATTAGCAGTAAAACTTAACTTTCTTGAACATATCGCTGGTAGTGGGTATTTATTTACCCTTAAACCTTATATTTACCATTAATGGGTAAAAAAGTATCCATTAATGGTAACCCTAGGCAGTTCAAATTAATGAGTATATAATTACCCTATAAAGCCATAATAGTCATTAAAGGTTACTTTTATGCCCATTAACAATATTTATGCGATGACCGACGAAGGCATCGCCCAAGAGCTTGGTTCGCGAATTGAACAGATGCGCCTTGAAGCAAACATCAGCCAAGAGCAACTCGCTGAAGAGGTGGGGATCACCCGAAAAACCTATAGGAACCTGATCAATGGCAATGGCAAATTCCAATGGGTGATCGCGGTACTTCGAGCGTTAAAACAACTTCAGCTTGTTGATGAGTTCATCCCAGAAAAAACATATAGCCCGATGGCGTTACTTAAGCAACAGGGGAAAAAGCGTAAAAGGGCCTCAGCATCAAACCGCAGTGCCACTACTGACGTGGCCAAGACACACTTAACCCGACACAGTGTCATTAAGGAAGAAGATAAATGGTAAACAAGAGTCCTACCGTTGCGCGAGTCAACATTGCCGGTGAACTTGTTGGCGCACTCTCTATCGATAAGGGCATATGCTCTTTTCAATACGCTGATGGTTGGCTCAATAAGGGGATCGAAATATCCCCTATTCACTTACCTTTAAGCGACAAGATCTATTCCTTTCCACGGCTTAATACAGAGACTTACAAAGGACTTCCTGGCGCATTTGCTGATACATTACCGGATGATTTTGGTAACGCTGTGATTGATGCTTGGTTGGCGCGACAAGGTCGTACCAAAGAAAATTTTACGGCGTTGGACCGCCTGCTCTACACTGGTAATCGAGGCATGGGGGCCTTAGAGTACGCCCCCGGTTATGGCTCTGACAAGGGTAAACTATCAACACCGTTAGAGATCCAATCATTAATGGAGATGGCGCAAACCGTGCTGGATCAACGGGCAGGTATCGAGCTTGCATTCGATCAGGACAAGGAAGCCGCATTAACTGAAATGATGCAAGTTGGCACTTCAGCGGGCGGCGCTCGCGCTAAAGCCGTCATCGGCATCAACCAAAACAGAACGGAGATCAGGAGTGGCCAAGTGGCCCTGCCCCAAGGTTTTGAGCATTGGTTGTTGAAATTCGATGGCGTAAGTGAGTCCCAGTCTAGTAAAGAAACATTCGGGGATCCCAAAGGATATGGGAAAATGGAATACGCTTATTACCTGATGGCGCTCGATGCCGGCATTGAGATGCAGCCGTGTGAATTATTGCATGACGGTGATCGCGCGCATTTCATGACCAAGCGATTTGACCGTGATCATAATAAGAAATTTCACTATCAATCCCTCTGTGCAATGGCACATGCAGATTACAAAATGCCAGGAGGCTATAGCTACGAACAGCTTTTTTCGTTGATGCGACAGTTGGGTCTTCCTCGGTCTCAGGCTGTGCAAATGTTCAGACGGATGGTGTTTAACATCGTGAGTCGCAATAACGATGACCACACCAAAAACTTCGGCTTCATGCTCAACCAGAAGAATGATTGGAGCATAGCGCCCGCTTTTGACATCGCTTATTCGTACAGACCAGATTCGTATTGGGTCAGTCAGAGCCAGCTAACGCTTAATGGCAAGCGTGATGACTTTGATATCAATGATCTGATGATCATCGGCAAGTTATTCCAAAAAGAAGCCGCTTCCGTGATAGAGCAAGTGGTCGACTCTGTTTCAAGGTGGAACCACTTCGCCAAAGAGGCTGGGGTCTTTACGCGCTTTCAAACAACCATTGGCAAACACCACCGCCTGGACATCTAGCCTGCGTTGATGTTGTCTTATTATGCAGTCCCAATTGAAGCTGTCGTCTGTCTATTTCGTCTTCCCGGAATCCTGCTTCCGTCATCGACCGCCACGGAGGGCGGAAATATCGATCATGCGGGGAGCAATTATCGACCCGGGCTTTCTTGTTCCGGGATCCAGCTTTTGTCTTTTAAGTTCAAAGAATAGGTTCCGGCCAACGAGAGTACCGGAAAGATGGGAGGTTCCGGGATCCATTCTTAGCTTCTTAAACAAAGTACTGAATATACCCAATTTTCGCGGTATCTTCCGTTGGGCCCGTAATAAACGACAGGTGAATAACTTTCGAGAAAAAGGGATCCCTATGGAATAAGCAGCAATCGCATCGATATAATTATCCTATACTCAATCTATCTTATCCTTGCGAGCTTTGAGTATATTAAGATGCACTTACAACTCCTGCGCATAACTTTCATTATTATACTCTCCTGCTTCAGTTTTATAGTGCAAACTGCTGATAAACAGCAGATCACACTTGCTCTAATAACCGACCCTAACACTAACCTCTACGGGAAATGGGGAGTATTGATTTATAACGAGGCTTTTAGCCGTCTTAATATTAACGGCTCCTATATTGTGCTACCTGCGCTCAGAGCAAGTAATACGGCCGACTCTGGAAAAATAGACGGTGAAATGGGAAGAGGTGAATGGTATGCCAAAAAACACCCCAACTTAATTCGCATCGAGGAACCACTTTTCAATAGTAATTTAAGTGCTTTTGTAGTCAATCCTTCAATAAAAATACAATCATGGGACGACATCAAAGCAGGCCAATATAAAGTTGAATATTATCGTGGTATAGCCCTTGCTCAACAGAGACTTACTCAGCGTGTTCCCCAAAATAATCTCACAGATTCATCCAACCCTATTAACTCATTAAGGCTTTTACAACGTGGTAGAATTGACATCTATATTGGCGTTTCTCTTATTGTCAATGAACTATTAGTCACACCTGAATTTATTGATGAAAACATTCATCTTGTTGCAATCTTAGAAGAAGGTAAAATATATGGTTACTTGCATCACCGACACGAAAAAATGGCCAGTAAACTCGCAGAGACTTTCCAACAGATGAAATCAGAGGGGCTATTTAATGTTTATTTAGAGCAAGCTCGGCAATTTATTAAGACTCAAGATAGCACTAAGTCTCTCAGTACTTCATCCACTGATCAATGAAAAAACTGTTGAGCCTCAACTAGCTTGTTCGGTTCGTATAGCCTCATTTAATAATCACACTAAATAAAAATGCGTTGCCTAATCTAAAAGATACCAATTAAAGTTGATCACGCATTAAATCACTAAAGATTTTGGCGAACTTATCTATATTACATTATTTGTAACAACCGCCTACTCATGAAGAAATTGTGTTTGTAAGATATGAGTCACCCTAACAAGTTCGGGTGTGGCTATATTCCTTATCTTAGCCATGTGAAGTAAATTAGTGTAGACGGCCTCAATTTCCATGGGACGTTTACCGTCATAGTCCAGCTTCATACTAAAATAGGCCGACCGATAATCTTCACAAGCTAACATGTCGAGAATATCGTCCATGTTTTTTTTCTCTAAGTAAACGCCATAAACTTTGGCCACTTGGCGGACTTCTTTAGCCAACAAATGTATCATCTCTTTCGCTATGGGCGCCTGCGTAAGTTCATACATACTCAGGTTATAAATCACCGAAGGGGCATTGCAAGCTGCGTTTACCATCAATTTAGGAAACCTGACTTGATAAATATCAGGCCTGTGTTCTACCTGAGGGAAAACCTCACGGATCACCGTTTCTAGGCTTGGATCAGACTCAGTGCCATTAAGATCGGCGTAAATAAAATCAAGTTGATCATTTTGTACCTCAATTTTATTATCAGCATGCATTGTCACCTTAATATGACTGATGGCCCCCAAGACCTTGTTGCTGTCATCTATCGCTTCAGCAAGCAGCTCTTCTTCCCCAATCCCGTTTTGTAGCAAGATCAATTTTTTGTTCTTTAGATGACTTAGGCTAGCAAACAGCAGCGGGTTTGATACCGATTTTATGGTAATAAAAATGATATCACCGGAAATATGCTGGCTATTACTGATGATATTCTGATAAGGAACCTGAAAAGGCTCTTTGCCGATGACATGTAACTGAGATAACTCGAGTAAACGGCTATTGGCACTGACCATAAGCTGAACAGGATAGCCAGCCTCTATCAACTTGGCGGTAACGAATCCGCCTAAGGAACCGACGCCGATAACGGTGATCTTTATCATATTTGCTCCATTCTATATTAATATAACCTGAACTCGGGATTAGCCATGAAGCTAATCGCCTCTTTCTATTTCTGTCATTCAGTTACTGGCACAAGCCTATCATTAACTGGTACCACTCACTTCTTGCAACCGTCATCATCACTTTGAAGTGACATACCCCATGCGCTATAGAACCGTTTATAAACGGTCAAAGGTGATAAAACAGGTTAAAGATAAATATGGCGCACTGAAAAACTCATCATAGTTTACAATATTTCCGTGAGATTCAATGGATCAGAATTTAAACTCTTTACATCATGCGCATTGTGTAAAGAGTTTATAAATTTCAGGTATTAAGTCTATTTCTGCTAGCAAGAAAACCGATTTTTGCGTCAGCGATATTATAAGTGAATTCGATTTTTTAATTTATAGCAAGATGTTCTAGTGGATAGTTTTGCATCTGGCTCAAAATGATAAACTTCAGCCTGATTTCTAATCTGACTGCTTTAGGTATTTTTTTGAAAAATATAGCCTTCAACTCTTTAGTGAGCAATCTCGTCGATAACGCACTCTTGCATCTGTACTTTTCCGTCGAAGAAACTTCCCGATTAATCCCAATGCCTAAGCGCAATGAGATCTTGGTACGTTATTTAAAGCCGAAGCTTAAAGACAACCATTATCGGCAGATCAAAAATGAACTGAGAAGTCTGCTTACTATTGGCCGAAGTGCCAAGGGGGATCTGGAAACTAAGCTTTTAAAAGTTCGAAAGGTGTATCAAGGCCGAGATAAAAGATCTACTGATGTGCATAAGTTGTTTGATCTACTTAAAACCTTGCGTTGTGAACAGGGTTTAGGCAATCGGTTGGTTAATGAAAATAATAAAAGCGTGCCAAAATTCATTTACATGCTAGAAGAAAATGTTGCGCATGGATTTAATCAGGCTGGTGAGCAAATAGCCCCAATGTCGTTATTTTTGGAATCGAATAAGATCAATAGTGTTATAGACGTTGTTGAGCGAACAGGTATATTTAGTGCTGAACTACAACCCTTGACTGAAGATACGCAGCAAGGGCATATCTTGTTACATCCAAAGAATTAGCTGAAAATTAACGTACGATCCCACGAATAAATAAGCGAGGTTACGCGGGAGGTATTTTATCAGCTGGTATCGACGGGATTAAATATGTTAAAAGTGAAGTAAAGCAGCTCAACTTAGCAGCTGTCCCAATTGAAGCTGCGGTCCTGCTACTCCTCTTGCAGTCTTCCAATTTAAGCAGTCATCTGACCATTTCGTCTTCCCAGCCCCCCAGCTTCTGTCTTTCCGGACTCGTGCCGGAATGACGGGGATATGTCATTCCCCCGCTTCCCTTATGGTCTTCCCGGACTCGTTCCGGGATCCATTCTTAACTTCTTACACAAAGAGTAGATTCCAGCCAACAAGATTGCCGTAAAGACGAGCTAGATATAGATGTAATCGAGCCTTCGCTTATACTGAGAGCAATTATCGACCTGCTGCTCCCTCTGCTGTAATCATGCTTATCGATTTTGTCTTCCCTGAATCCATCTCGTCTTCCCGGACTCGTTCCGGGATCCAGCTTTTGTCTTTAAGTTCAAAAAATGGATTCCGGCCAACAAGCATGCCGGAAAGACGCGCTAGGTGTAGATGTAATCGAGCCTCCTCTTATGCTGAGAGCAATTATCGACCTACTACTTCCTCTGCATTAATCACGCTTATCGATTTTGTCTTCCCAGAATCCATCTCGTCTTCCCGGACCCGTTCCGGGATCCAGCTTTTGTCTTTAAGTTCAAAGAATGGATTCCGGCCAACGAGAGTGCCGGAAAGACAAGAGGTTCCGGGATCCATTCTTAGTTTCCCTGACTTGCATCTACTAGCCCATTAGCTGTAAAACTTAACTTCCTTGGACACATCGCTGAGCGACTTGATAAGCAATAGCGTTGATCTGTTCTTGGTTATAGGTAATACGGTTTAATTTCGGAATGGTACCGACCAATTGCTTATGATTAATAATCGGAAAAGGTGGTTTTGTTTGAGTTGTAACGTACCAACCTGGGAAAACTAAAACAGGCAGTGCTAGTGTGGATTGGCCAACAGCTTTGGTTAACCATTCACTCACCCATTTTGCTTGTCTATCTGCTTGGCTGATTGGGGAAGTTTCAACCCAGGAAGGAAACTGAAGTTTGCCGTCTTTAAAAAGAAGTTCATAAGCCTTCTGTTTATCTGCAGCTTCATACTTCTTATCACGAAAACGCTTATGCCTGCCCTTGGTCTCTATAGCAAAAACACCATTGGGGCCAACAACCAAGTGATCGATGTTAAAACCATCGGCCTGAATATCATGAAACACTTGATAGCCTAAACCTTGTAAACGCATTAGCTCAGATGCAGTAGCCAACTCCGCCGTATGACCCAGTCGTAACTTAGTCAGTTTAGACATATTCCGATAAGTCTTAAAGCCAAAATATGGTAGAGCCAATACAGGCAATATTACATAAACCCAAGGTAAAGATCCTATAGTGAGATAGCCTTGCACTCCTTTAATCGCAAATGGCAAACACATAACCAATGTTGCCATAAACAGACCACTAAGTAGATTAAACTGATGATCTAAAATCTGGTTTTGAAGACCAAAACCAGGCATTCTAGCCAACTTATCTCTATCAATAGGTAGTTTAACGGTTAAATCCCGTTTTTTAAGCGCTACAAACATGGCGAATAAAACAACCCCCATACCAGAAAGCAACACTAGCAGTGATAAAATCCCTTTCAAAAATTCTGTCATGTATTACCTATATTGATTACAACATTATTCAAAAAGACCTTGAAAACACAATCAAGACAGCCCTTTTCATTCAATCGACTTCTAGTCTGAGAAAGTACTCCCTAGCAGAAAACTATCCACTGCATTTATGCCTTAAGAAACGCAACGCGACTCAATAAATTTAAAATCTAAGCAATACGAAGGTTAAGACTGTTCTGCCTTTCGTTTTCACTGCTTAAAAGATTGTTTGCTTCGTAAAAGAAACTTAATCCTGCCCATACTTTCTTTGAGCCAACAATATACACTTGCTTCTTAGCACGAGTCACCGCTACGTTTAGGATATTGGCTTTACTGGATGCCCAGTAGGCAGACCCTTTAGTTTCATCAGATACACCCAGCACAAATATCACCACTTTTTCTTCTTTACCTTGGAACGTATGTACAGTTCCAATTCGACCCGTTATCCATTTTTTCAGTTCTATAGAAGGAATACCCTGATTGCCAAGGTAACTGAGCAATTCTTCTTGGACACCATACGCGACTTTTCTAAAAGGAGAGATAATGTAAACATCCGGTAGTGTGTGCAATTCTCTGAAATACATGAGTACCATTTTCGCAATATGCTTGCCTTGTGTGGGTACATAATGTTTACCTTCTACTTCACCGGAAATATCAATCCAAGTGCTATGCCCCCAAATGTTATGGGCACAGCCTTCTGGTGAATCGCTGCCGTGAAACATTTTTTCGTTATAAGCAATTTTGTTTGCAATGCTAAACATAGGCTCATCACAGCGACGATGTACCCGCAGAGGACTTCCTAGCCACTCTCCCTTAGCAATCATCTCTGTACCATATCGGTTTATTCTATCCGCTAACTTTTGCACCGATGTCTTAGTTGGCGACCAGACACGCCATTGCTCTTCACCTAAAATCTCTTTAGCTAACCCCTCAACAAATTCCGGTGGGATAGTAAAAACAGGCTCAATTTGCAGAGGGTCACCCACAACAACAACCCGCTTGGAACGATACAGAGCACCAACCGCTTGTTGAGGGGAAGCTTGACCTGCTTCATCAATAAATAACCATCCAATGTCACCTTTTCCGAACATCGAGAACTGACGCGATACTGAAGCAAAGGTTGATGAAACCACAGGGATAAACATAAATAACCATTGCCATAACACCTTGCTAGCTTTTGGATCTTTGATGCTGTTAGACATGGCTTTATGCAAATAGAAGAGCACACTTTTGTAACCCAAATTAAAGTGTTTATATGCAGTAACTACCCATGCTTGATGTAGCGCTATCGCTTTAGACGTCACATTTGCCCGCTTCTGGTTTAATTCCAAACCATGAGCAAAAGCTGACCTTTGTAAACTCGCGCACTCTAGGTCTGCTTGACCGTCATCAAATCGCACATCAGTATATTTAACTTGAAACTCGCTACACCTTTGAATCTCTTTTTCTAACTCGCATTTAAAGTTCGCGACTTTTCGCCCTATTAGCATGTTTTCTTTACCTAAGAGTTCAAACCTTTGTTTCATTTTGAAAAATAACTGTCTTTGGAACCAAAACTTAGGTAGAAAAAACAACAAGTGTGAAAGCTGCTTTTTCTTCAATCGACCCACCAATATATCGAGTTTAAGACATCGATACTCTACCCGAGCAAACTTGCTTTCATAATCACGTAAATGACATTTTTTAGATTCGATCAACTGTAATGCTCTTAGCTCTGACAAACAGCTTTCTAATTCTTGCTCTGATTGTTTAAACGCATACTGAGCACGAGTAAATGCTTCATAAATATTACTCGTTTTGCTGGCTTGATCTTTAATCGAATCAAATAACGTTTGATAGCCTTCAGCTCCGGCTTCGACATCCAAGCTTTGCGGCTTCAAAAAGAACAGACGATCACCAACCACTTTTCGATTACTCTGATTACCAATGGCAGCAGCCATCACACCCCAGCACTCTTCATTGTGCTCAAGACATTTGAGTTTTGTTCTTCCATGGTTGTTTTTAGGATAGATGTGATTCGCGGCCAACTTCTGAGCAGCACTTTTGAAAAATTCAACCGCTTGATAACGCTTGCCCAGCGCTTTCGATTGAGGAAGTTCTTTGGTGATATTTTCAACCGCAGTATTGTTACTCGATACAACAACCATCTCATACCCGGTTAATGTCGGACATAAAACAGGAAGAGTCACACTTTCATCGCCAATATCAACCTTTATTGATTCTGGCGATGAGTCTGCAATTGAAGATAATACTGATATGCTCCGAGCTCGGTTCACTAAGTTATTAGCGATGATATCGCGCAACATCGTTGTTTTACCGGTTCCCGGAGGCCCATTGACCGAATAAACCCCCTGCTCCTCTAATTCCTTATAGAGAGTATTGATAGCAAACTGCTGCATCATACTCATTGAGTGCTCATCTTCACCTGGCCAGCGACCTAATGGTGTCATATTGAGGGATAAGTGCTTTCTAATTAATGATTGGCCTTTTTTCGACAATAGATCGCTTTCACGTTGCGGAGTATGCCCAACATAGGAAGCGAGTGCAGAATGTGGATCAATTTTTCCTTTTCGCAATTGTTCAATGACAAGTTCTATATCTCGGATATAAAAACTATTTAAGATTGAGATACTAGACTTCGACTCTTTGGCGTTATTCTGATCATTATCGATAGCAGAAGACGCATTGGAAGCCTGTGAATAATATTGTTCTATTCGTTGATTTAAATCCGACAAATCAGGTAGAGGAAGATCATTAAAGTCTCGAATTTGCGGCGAATACTCTTGCTGCTTGTATTTTTTCGGCTGCAACTCAATAAGCATAAATGGTATAGGCTTACCTGATATTGGCTCGAATTTCGCCCACTCGGCGATCAACCTTGTAAATTCAATCAGTTCATAAGTCGTCAATACTTTCGGGTAGCCGTGTTCTTCTTTAATATTATTCGCCACAACACAAACTTCATTGAACTTATCACACAATGCATTGCCTTCATTGTCGAAGTGTTCAAATTTCAGCTCATGAAGTTGCTTGTTTTGTGTTTTCCCAATAGCCCAAGGTGCGGTGGATATTTCCGTCTTGTCTAAGTCGATATTGCCATACTGATCAATATGGAGAATCACCGAACAAGTAAACCCCGAATCTTGATTACGTTCATTACCATCTAAACTTTGGTCTTCATAATTAGGTAAGTATTGCTTCCCAGCCTCAAAGATTTCCGTTCGCCAGAATAATCCTAGGTACACTTTATAAGTATAGTGCTCGGTATGCTTATATTTCTCGCCCGCGCGACGAATATGGTTTCGGTTTATCCAAGGTAAGCAATCTGGCGTATCCCAAACCTGCTGAGTATCATAATGAATAGCCCCATTACCACGTTTGGCAATATCTCCCATATCGGCAGAGTTAAAGAACTCAATTTTGTGCCAATAATCCAGTATTTTAAGTGCCAACTTATTATTTACTTCCATGATTAACCTATTTTTTCTTTTTCATATTAGCAGTTTTCTTAAAGTACTCAGATTACTCTAATAAGCTCAAAATAATGCTTTATGCTTTCGTTAAACCGCCTTTTCGACGATAGAGTTGGGTAATTTTTTCCTCACTTAAACAGGCTATGGATGTTCTATCACTACAATACCTATCCATTTAGTTGCCCCTTGAATCGACTTAACATATCAAACACGACACGGGCAAACTGTGCATTTTTATTGGGGTCCGATAACAACTGCATCATCTGATTTTGATGTGCATCACTGCTATCGAGAATCGCATCATCAATCGCCTTGGGAAAATCGCCTAACATGGCCTGCTCTGCAGTGTTGTTGGCGAGTTGGTCCATGACTACAGAGTTTTCTTTTACCTTATCCATGACCGTGTAGGCGTAGTTCACCATATCGGCTTCAGTTAGCTCATCGGTGATAAACAGCTCATTCAACCTTGAGACTATCTGCGATAAATACTCTTCCTTTTTATCTTTAGGTTTCGCACTGCCCAGACCATCACCAGGTTGAAGCTCATAATCAGGGGAATCTTCTTTTAACCTAATATCCTGCTGGCGGATCTTAGAAAGGCGATAATGACTCATCACCACATTGCTCAAGTCAATATCATCTTCCTCTTCGATAGACTCACGCAGCATGGGACGAAGATTACGCGCATACAGGCTAAGCTTCTCCAGCTCCTTGTCGTCATAATCGACAATCTGTGACATAAACTCGTAGAAGCGTACAAAGGTACCTAGATCCTTCTTAAATATATCTAGTGCATCCTTCTCCTGCTTACACTCTTTAAAGCTGTTCTCGGCATTGGCAATTAATACTGCATCATCGGTACGTTTGGTTCGTTCAAACATATCCTTAGCTTGCTTGTATGCCGCAGCAGCCGATTTATAGCGAATATTCCAACGCTCCACTGCAGGCTTACAAATATTGGCGATAGCGGCGTTACTCTTGCTCTTAACAAAGAAAGCGTCACAAAACTGCTCAACTTCATGCCAATAAAAAATTCCTGCAGCACGCAGCTTATCGAACAGGTCAAATATCAAATCAGGATCGGAGACATCTTCCAGAATTTTCCTGTGCCTCTTCAGGCAGGTTCATCTTCTGAACCTTTTCATACTCTGCCAATACAGCTTCTTTGCTCTCTTCCAGTACTCCTTCCAAACGGCGCAGTAATGTGAATGGAAGAATGATACGGCCGTATTGGCTTTGCTTAAAATCACCGCGTAATAAGTCTGCGATTGACCAGCAGAAGGCGGCTAAGTTATTTGGAGTTGTATTATCTTTTGTCATGTTAATCTTCTATAAAATAATCGCTGTCCACAGCTTTGATGGTGTAGGTCTGTTTAACCGTGACGCCTAGGCTGTGTTCAATCATAAGTTCGGTAAGTTGTTTGCCATCGATGAGGACTATTTTCTTCTCTATCAATGACACAAAATCTTGTGCTTCTTTGCTGAAACGTGACGTGGTGATAAACACGCCCTTCTTTGCTCGGTGCATATCGAGCGCACCGGCAAAGGCTTGAATATCGGGCCTTCCAACAGTATTGGATGCTTGATAACGCTTGGCTTGCAGGTAAATCATCTCAAGACCGAGTTTGTCTTCTTTTATAATGCCGTCAATGCCACCATCTTGAGTGTATTGAGTCGCCTGCCCTGCATCTTTTCGGCTACCGCCGTAACCCATAGCCACCATTAAATCGACAACCAATTGCTCGAAGAACTTTGGGGATGCAGCCAAGATTGCCTCCAGCACTTCATCGGCAAGAGAAGCATTTAAGGACTGAAAAGCATTATCTATCTGTTCTAGCGGAGGCAGTTCGTTAAACGAGTCTATTTCTTTTGCAACTGCATTGGAGCTAACTTGAGTCACATCATCTGAGTTCATTTTAAAACTGATGAATTCGCTAAATTGATTTAGGTATTGATTATCAATCAGTCTATTGCTGCCTAAGGCATCTAAACCACGTTGGGTGATGATACAGTGGCCACGTTTGGGTTGCTCAATTAGCTTAGCTTTCACTAGATAAGTTTTAGACCAACCGATACGACTTCGAATATAAGTCGCTCTGCCACTGGGAATACGCAGGTTCACTAGCTCTTCTGCGAGACTTAGCTCGTTTACCACTCGTTCATAAATCTGAGGAATATTGAGTAAGTCTCCATCTTTAAGCGCTATCAGAACTGGCTTCATAAGAGATTGGTAGCTAGGTATGTTATTCAGTGGTTGCTCTAGCATCATGCACGTCCTTTTGCGGATCTAGTTAGTTTGAATTGTCTAATTATATTAAACCTAAAAGGCGTTAAGATTCTGCCACAACGGCTTTGAAATAACATCACTTAAACATAGATTAAACTATTGAAATAGCGATAGTTTGATCTGGATAGTAAACGAGCTATAAAGTATCAGGTTGTATCTAGACTTAGCGCTTGAAATATTTACAGAACCTTATCTTATAATCTCAAATTAAAGACTTGGCTGCTCTGGAACTAGATCATTATCCGTTGCAGTTGTTCTATTACACCAATAACGCCTTAAACACTTTACCCTTCAACCATAGCGGCGAACTGTTCTGCGCTGCGAGTTGATAGGCCCAGGTTGCAATGGCTTCAGAGCGCGGACTCTCACAGACAAAGTAGTTATTCAGCTCTGAGGTAATGATCTTTTCATGTTTGATGATGTTCTGCTCGAACCAACGTTCTTTATGTTTTTCAGCGGCTAAGTGATCACGCTTGGCGTTATTACACTTGCTGTGTGCCAGTACGAAGTTATGACCAAGATCTGACGGATAACGTGCCCAGGGGATGAAATGGTCGACTTCGCCCTGCTCTTTCAACGGTTGCTGACAATAAAAGCAGTTGCCATGCTGTATCTGCAGCAATAATGGTCTCGCTTTAGTGATTGCCTTACGATCACAGCCAAACAGAAAGTCAGACAGATTGCCTTGGCCGCCGATCACGTTTTGATTGGAAGCAAAGTCACACACCTTCAGAGTCCAGTGACTGCGGGCCAGTGAGACGACTAGATCATGAAAACGTCTGAAACAGAATGCGATACTAGGGTTCAACTGAATGTATTTTTTACTCTTGTCATGGGGATAGTAAAAGCACTCCGCATTACCAGCCAATAGCTGTAATCGCCACAACGGGCCTTCTTTGAGAGTTTTACGTGTTTCACTACACAACTTGCTCCAACCACTATGGGCTTTAAGTTGCGACAGGTTTCTTATCCCTTGGCTACGAAAAGCACTTAGGTTATTGATTAATGCCGATTGCTTACCGCTATTTTGTAACAGCAGAAAAGGTTCGGCATCTGTGGCGCTAAATGGCAACGAGTGCTGCCAGTAGAGTTCGATAAACTTCTCGACAATTTCATCTATGGTGATGACGCCATCAGTTTCATGACTTATATTCGAGCCTGCATTCGGGCGTGTGTAATGAGTCTTTTCGATACAGATATCTGCCAGTGCATGAAGCAGTGCAAACTTATAGGTGGCGACAAAGTCCCCTTCTACCAGTAAGCGCTGTAAGTAAGCGATAAACTCGACCTGCTTTGTGGCATCGACCTCTTTCAAAAATGAGTCTTTTAAGAATGCATTATTCACTGAGTGACCTCATGCTTGCAGTTGAAACACTTGCGTGTGCTAGCACTAAGGTTTGCCAATAAACTTCCGCCCTTCCCAGCTTATCGGTTACGTTTGCTGAGGTATCGATAACGGTTAGCCCCACGTTCTCTGCCAGTTGTTTAAGTTCTTTATCGTTCACTTGAAACATCTGACGTTCATCACTGCACGGGCCATGACGAAGCGTAATGACCAATTTTCCATTTGGAGCGAGTAATTTAACCAGCGTTCGAACTGAATCGGCTCGTTCTTGTGGTGGAATATGCATCCAGATGGCACTGAGCAGAATGAGATCGAAACGGGAGTCTAAACTTGTGAGTCTTGCTAAAGCCGGTAACGCATCATCAAGCCAAGTGACATTAAGACCTTGAGTGAGCTTTAGGCCAAAAGCTGTCAAGCCTTGTGCGGGCTCGACAGCATAAACTTCTACTTCTCGATTTACTGTGGTCTGCTCTGCCAGATACTTAACATCACGCCCTACTCCGGCACCAATATCTAAGAAACTCAGCTTGGCTTTCTGTTCACTTGGATTGAGGATGCTGTTGAGATGAGGCAACCAGGACGCGTGAACCTCTTCGAAAGGCTTAGACAGATACTGCTCAGCCAAGTCATCGGCATGTTCATTGTAGAAACGGATGTTAGTGCTGTCATAGATCTCAGTTGTCACGATCGCGATTCCCTCTGCGCTGATTGGTTACCTAATCGGTGGTTACTCATTTGATATAACTATCAATTATGCAAAAGACGTTACCATAGTGACGCAGAGAAAAGAATAGTGAAATATCCTGTTTACTTGACCTAGAACATATGGCGGTCAGATGACGAATAAGTGAGGTCGCGAGTATCGAGCTGCGACTAAGACAGCACTTACCCATTAAGCCTATCTATTGTCTTTCCGGTACGCTTGTTGGCCGGAATCCATTGTTTAGAGCCTGAAGGAAAAAACTGGATCCCGGAACAAGTCCGGGATGACATTTCCAGCCTGATCCATAGGGATATGGGAAATGTCTGAATGATATCGGGAGTATCACAGACCCATGGCGGTCAGATGACTGAGTCTTTAGTCTTTCCGAGATGACGAATGCTTAGTTAGGCACTCAAGATATTGTTGCGCACTAGACCCCGGCGCACATTCTTGCAGAGCTTGCCGAAGCGGGAGATCTCATCGAAATTAGGGATAGCACCACGCTCGATGGCCGACTCCCAATAGGTCAATTCGGTATCGACCAGTTCCAAGAGTTTCTTGGGGCAACCTTCGCAGCTGCCGTCCGGACCGCAGATGAAGGTGTCGGGTTCATACAGGGGCAAGCCATCTTTTACTTGTTCAATCAAAAGTAACATGGCTGTCTGTCTATCTGGCTTCTTACTCATTTGCCATTCCTGTTTATACCTAGGTAAGAATAATTCCTAGATAAGAATAAATGCTAAAACTGAATTAGTCGTGGCCGAATTCTATGCTTCTAGTGCGATGAAGGCCAGATAATTAGCGACTATTAATAAGAGATCAATAAAGCCGTGAGGTAAAATCAAAGATGACGACTTCGTCTGGAGAAGCAAACACGGCGTTGCGCTGGTGAAGCTAAGATGATGGCTTCGCCTAGGAAAGCTGAGACGAGAAAGACTAGTTGCGAGGTGGAAGCTAAGAAGGTACGAGTTCCTAGTGTCGAGTGGCGAGGAAAGTCTAAGACCCTTTATTTCTGTCTTTCCGGCATGCTTTTAGGCCGGAACCCACTGTTTAGAGCTTAAAGATAAAAGCTGGATCCCGGAACAAGTCCGGGATGACAACAAAGAAGAAAGTCTAAGACCCTTTATTCCAGTCTTTCCGGCATTCTTTTAGGCCGGAATCCAGTTTTACTTGTGTAGTGCATTCGACATAGCGACAATATCGGCCATGACAGTCTTCTCCCCTAAATCAGCTAGGAATGTTAGATGTTCAATGACTTTCACTTTCTGAAGGTTTTCTAGCTTAGGTGCACCACCTATTGCAAGTGCAGGAACAAAGCCATACATCTCATCGGCTTCTAGAGGACCAAGTAGCGCCATAGCGCGTTCGAAAAGAGGATTTTCATCTAGATCTTTCATATCCATGCTTTCTTTTCGGCTTGAAGCAAAAAATAGATCCATAATTTTGTCAGGGCCATGAATATTCATTTTTTCAGTGTTATCCGTAGGAAATAGCATCCCATAAGCAGAAGATATCTCTAAACTATAACCTGATCGTTCACCCCAAACTCGTAAATTCCCAAATGCATTACGTCCAATAACATAATATTTGTCTTGATCAACAAAAGGAGTATCACTTAACCACTTGGCTAAAATATCATCATAGTCAGTTGGATTTACTGTCCAGAAGATACCTTCCCCCAACCACAAAACCCATATTCCTGCCAATACTCTAATAAACGAGCTGGTAGCTTATCTTCGAAAAAGTTAAGTTCTTTAGCTGTAGGTTTTATAGATTGGATAGCGGGGCCAAAATTAGAAAAATTATAAAATCGATCGAATAGCTTGTTCATCATTTACACCTATGTAAATCTACGTTCATCTTAGTATTTGGCCCATGCTCTGCCAGAGCTTTATGTGCTTCTACATCCATTAGTCCCACTCGACTTGACGTCTCACCGCCCTTTGTTTTCCACTGTGATCCAATGGACTGATTGACACTCGCATCCCCAAGATCGAGTGCTATTCCATTTCCTTTGGCATCTTTAGCATCAAAACCACCAGCAATCATATCAGGATTGTGCAGTGCATTAAGAGTCTTCATATCTTTTAAAGCAAGCTCTGTTGCTTTATCTAAAATATCCTCATCGTTAGCACCTTCCAGTAATAATTCATCTGTATATTGTTCGATTAGCTTATCTTTAAATTTAGTTCTCGCTTCTTTTTGAGCTGCACCAGTCCCCTTACGGCCTATTTCTTTATAAGCTTTACGGTTATCTAAGTATTGCTGCACAGTCATATCATTAAGGCCATCTTGTTGGCCTTTTAGCTGCCTCTCATATTCGGTTGCATCACCTCTGCTATTCTTTTTAAAACAGGCGACCTTGTGTCTGGGAGCGACGATAAGCTTGGCTTTATTATCATCATCGGCAGCCTTAGATGACTTCTCTCTCTTCAGCGGTAGTTCATTCTCTTTCTTATAAGGCTTCATGTCATGCTGATTATTGATTTTTTTCAGCGATTTAGATATATCGGCGACGATATTAATGGTGCTTTCGAGTGCCTTGCCGCCTTTTCGGGCTGTGGTCGCGGTGAAGAGTATTCCCGCTGCAACGGGCCCACCAACACCTCCTGCGAGAGTACCGACAGCTGTACCGCCAACGACCACAGTGGTATCCATCCCCATCTGGGTCATTTGATATGCGGTTAGCTCTGCGATTTGGTCTTCAGGGAGGGCTGCCAGAATACGTTTTGGTATACTGGCTAACATTTCACGGCTAGTCGGGTCGCAGAGTAATAGAATGAGCGTTTCCATGGTTTTACGGGCTTGTGATAAACCTTGCCCGCCTCTATCATTCCACTCTTTTAGTTTATCTTCTAAGTCGTTGATGTTACCAGTGCTTATGGCTTCGATCAGCATGGTGATGTCTATATCGGCAGCGTCCATCAACTTACCGAAATCACCTAAATCCGGCAGATATTCGGTGAACCCGTTAGATGCGCCCTCTTTTGCGGATTTGGCTAGCTCCCATGACTGCGCTAAGTACGAGAGGTTATCAAACTCTTCACTCTGGGCGTTTAGCTCTGCAATTTTGCTATCTACTGCGCTTTTAAATGACTCAGTCACTTCAAAAAGCTTTTTCTTCTTGGCGACCTCTTTGGCATCGAGTGTTTGCTGTGCAATTTGTATAGCGACGTCATTAAGTGCTGTGTCTAACTGCTTATATTGAGACTCAAGTGCCTTTTCTGCTTCGGCCTTGTCTGCTTCATCACCAAATATCACCTGAGCTGGATAATTGGGTCCGCCTTCGACCATAGCCCAGCCTTTATCATTAAGAACGCCCTTAATGACGGTATTAGCTGGGTCACTGAAGATCACGCTATAGGGCACGTTACTGGCGTAGGTTTTTTCGCTGTCGTCGTAACAGAGTTCGAGTTCCAGCTTAGGTGGTGGTTTGCCAAAATCGTCACTGATTAACGCGGGTTTAGGTTTGTTTTCGGCCACTCTGACTCTAGATGTGTCAGCGACATAATCCAGCGGCGGTGCAGGATCCAGATTGTCGTTTTTGTTACTAGAAGATCGACCACTACCAAAACTATACAGTGTACTGCTGCCCCTTGACTCGAATCGTCGGGTTAACTGATTCAGGGTTTGTGCACTGATCCCATTCCCGTATCCAGAGTTTGCGGTTGGCTTGCCCTGCTCCATGGCAAACAGTGGCGATCTAGGAGTGTCAGTAAGCACCACTAGCTCACCCTGCTCTAGTTCGGTTTTCACTTTATCCAATGAATGCCCAGACGGGGTTATGGCTTGCCAATCTCCGTCACTAAGACTAGATAAATCAGACTCAATGAGCACTGCATCGTGCAGCATTAATGAATCAAGTGTGGCTAAACGTATCGACATTCTGCGTGACTTCCTTTTACAGCATTTAAGGAGTTAGGTATAAATCTCTCCGCATACAGCAAAAATCACACCAAAACGGTAAAGTCAGTGTTTATCTAGGTTTCTGTTTTTAATATGTGAGTACTGGGCAATATGTGGCCCAGAATTGAGCAAGAAGTTGCCCAGCGGGCAATAAATGGCCCAGCTTTTGGGACTGGTTACGCTCTAAAACGTGTGTGCACGATATTGACGGTTATTCATCCAATCTATCCAGTCATTTTGTAGTGGGCTTAAACCACCAGGATATTGGCTGAGTATGCTTTTAGGATTTGATGTCTCACATCTTGTTTGTACCATGTGAGCTAATAGCGCTGTGATGGTCTGCTTGCCCTGCTTACTGCTCATTAAGAAATGAATAAGCGAATGCGACTGAGCATACATACTGCTTTGCTGGCTTCCGGCCCAGATTTGTCGTTTGGAGTTGAGTAGCGCATTTAAACTAAGCTGTTTACCTGTAAGCGTTCGCTTCCAGTCTCTTACGGGGATTTTAGCTGAGAAGCCTGACATCTCTATGCTTTCAAAGTATTCAGCCATGCCCTCATTAAACCAACGCGGTGTAGGGCCAAATAAGCCTGCGTTGAGCACGTGCACGGATTCATGAACCGAAGTTTGATGCGCTTGGCGGTCATTTTTATGGTGTACCACGGCCATATTTTGTCTGGCGACATAAAACCCTTGGCTAGGGCCAAGATTAGGGGCGTATTTAGCCTGTAGATTATTATAACTCGCTTTGGATTTAGCTAAGGTAAGATTGACTTTAACGGGTGCTACACCTGAGTGTGGAAGATAGCTTTTATAGATGTCGCTCACTTTTTTGATCGCTGCGGTAACCTTGTCCTTGTAGTACAGAGGTAACTTGCCACCAGTCGAGTTAACTTCGAGTTCAAATGAGTATTCAGGCTCTTGGTATTGAGTGAGAGCGATATCGTGTTGAGCGTATTCTCTGTCATCATCGGTGAAGTGCATCTGGCCATTTTCATCGGTCCAGCTATAGATACGCTTTCTGTTTTGTTTTCTTTGGGCCTGCTCGGCTTCATTCAAGGTTGAAGTGGCACAACCTGGGATATTGTTGTATTTAAATTGATTTTGGTTTGAGTTCTGTTCTGTATGCTCGAATGAGTAGCCCTGAGTAAATTGAGTGTCTTCTTGTTCAGTGTTAAATCCTGAATTGGGCGTGCTTTTTGACGTTGTCAGAGTCTCATTATGCTCTATATTTCGCTTCTGCGTGCCAGCGCCATTCTTTGATACTGTTGTCGTATCAGGTTTACCGGATGTCTGGCCAAGTGTGAATCGGCTTCTTGGTAACTCAGCCCAGTTTTGACAAAACTGCCAGCCTTTGTCGCGGCAGATAACCCCAGCTTTATAGCGATTAGCCAAGAAGTGTTCGATGACCTTGTCTTTAGTGGTCATACGCAATCCGTCTTTGCCGTACTCTTCAACGACTAATCCGATAATTAGCATTAATAGTATGAATAATAAATACCGGCTTAAACGTGTTTCCATTGGCTATTTTCCGAGCTCACGAGTCATTCATTCGAGATAGACAGCAAGGTTACCTGTTTGTAACGAATGGTGAAAGCCTTGTGAGTGTTAAGGCAAAAGCTGGATGCCGGAATAAGTCCGGCAAGACAGCAAAAGAACAAGCTTGTACGACCATTCCGACACGCTTAACGGCTACCATTCCTGTGTGCAGCTTAACGACAGCCATTTCAGTGTGCTTACTACTGTCATTCCGACGTCCTTGTATATTGTTTTTCAGGTACGCTCGTATATTGTCTTTCCGGCATGCTTGTTGGCCGGAACCCATTGTTTAGAACTTAAAGATAAAAGCTGGATCCCGGAACAAGTCCGGGAAGACAGCAAAAGAACGAGTCTAGAAAGACTAATAGAGGACTTTCGGGGTTAGCCCTGGATGACATACTTCATAGCCGTCAGAATACGGCAATGGTACCTAGGTCGGGATAACTAATGAGAGCCCCCTACTCTATTCCGATCTTTGATCTTTTTCTGTTTTAGGTAATAACCACTTAAAATTAGCTTTTCATACTAAATGAATGTTTTTTAGTTTGTGGTTAATTTATTTTAAATTATTTTTAATCGCTACATTTTGTTTACACGCTGTTTTAAGTAATCACTCTAATGGTGGTTTGACCAGTATTTTGATAAATATTATTTTATAACTTAACCTTAGCACTAATGTTTTATTGACCCGTTTAAACTGGGTGAATTGGATCTATATGTTAAACCCTGATTATTTCCTGAACTAGTTGTTACCTTTTAATTCCTTAATCAAGTTTACATGATAAAACAACATCTTAAAACTTACTTCCGATAATTTACCTATCTGACATTCCATTCAAGCTACCCACTAAGAGTCAAAGACTTAAGGGCTTAATAGTCGCCATGGAGATAGGAAGTTGTCTGCTTAAATTTGGTGTTTTTCTGAAAAAACTATTTTTACCTGCTGTGTTTGAAAAGATGAAAATAGGCTTTATAAATTAGATAAATCTCTATTTTTACTATTTGACCGATTTAAATCTCTGCTTTAGGTTGTGAAATTGTTATCAATTAAAAATGGATAACAATTCAACTAATGAATGTTCAGAATAAATTCAATGGAGAAGAATGATGAACAAGAGACAGAGTAATAGCGTATTAAAAAATACACTACAATTCGCCAAACTGACGGCGGGATTAATATTCATGGTCAGTGTTGTAGGCTGTAGCGGCAATCCTTATGTATCGAATGCCGAAAGAAACGAGATTATTACCTTAGGTGATTCGATCTATGATCTTTCTGGTGAGATCCAGATGTTTTTGGAGCAAGATGCCGGTGAGACATTCAGAGATTATACCCAAAGTGGTGCCGAACTGGCTGGTGGCGCATTGGCTACCTCTGTCATTACACAATATGCCGATGCTAAGGCTGATCATTCAACCATAGAAACTATCGTCATGAACGGTGGAGGCAACGATATCCTCATTCCGGCCATGATATTCGACCCCTATCGTTGTAAGACTAAATGGTACCGTCCAAATTTAACCAACTCTTGCATCTCTTTAGTTGATGATGTGTATGTTGACGCGGTGACCTTGCTCAATCAAATGGAAACCGAGAGCGTATCAAACGTGCTCTACCTGGGTTATTACCACACCACAGGTAACCTCACTAGTCTGATCAAGGCTGTTGATTACGGCAACACGCGTTTGTCTGAGGCTTGTAGCAATACTACTGCTAATTGTAGCTTTATCGACCCACGCTCGGTTATCGTCCCCAGTGATGTTATCTCCGACAATATCCATCCAACCACATCTGGCTCACAAAAGATGGCCGCGCTTATCTGGCCTCTGTTAGAACCTCTGCTATAGAAAGCGCCTGAACATTAGGATGAAAGTCGACTGGACCTAAGGCGCTGTTTTCATCCGAACTTTTCAACTAATTCTAAGAGCAATTCGAACAACATTTTTCAGAATATTTACAGAACTATTTTAAGGACAACTAACAAAGTAGTTCATACGATTATAAACCCGGTTCAGCCATCTTCATGGATAGGACATTTAGCTTATGACAGTACCGATAGATAAACCCACTCAGCAATCTAAGCTAAACACATTTTTACTTATCTTAAGTGCGTTAACACTCATAGGTGTAGCCATATACATGTGGAGCTCGCAAGAACGGCAAGCCGATAATTCAAGTGTTATAACTCACAATGCCAATTTAGATCCAAAGTCAGAACCTAAGTTAGCACAAGCCATGAAGTCAGTGGGCAACTCAGATGAAGTTATGACTGAAGCCGATAAAAATCTGATTCAGTTTAAACAAGCCTTGTCGGATAACCTAAAACAAGAATTCCCTAATGGCATGGCCGGTATCGTCAAGCAGCTGTCATTAATCGAAGTACGCGCCTATGTTATCGAAAACTACCATGATGAAGGTATAAGCATCTTCAACGAGGTGATCACTTCAGTATTTCCCTCATGGGCACACGATATTTTAAGCGCCATCGCCACCATGGATATCTATAACGCCTGGTTGCTCGACAGCATGGCAGAGCTCAATACACTTCCCTTTTTAGAAAGAAATGGTCAACTCTGGAATAAACGCAATCAACTGTTTGGTAATAATGCCAAGTTGATTTGGTCCGATGAATTAGATCGCATCGCCGCACGAGAAGCCAACATGCAGCAGACCATTGCCTTACTCGATGCTGCTGATGATACCGAGATCAACGAACGTCTAGTGATATTACAAAGTGCCCTGGAAGATAACTATGGCGGCGAGATACAAAACTTACTCATCAGCAAGGGCATGATAGCCGACATTTTCTTCAGATTCGGCAGCGTACAGCGCGATCTCGCAGCCATGGACGTACAAGACAGACAAGCGCAAATCGACAACATCAGACGAGACCTGTTATACGATGAAGATCAAATAGCCTATCTTGCAGATCAAGACCAAATTAAAGAAGATAACTGGCAAACCGGCTACGCCTACATGACAGAGCGAAAAGCTATGATGGCAACGCTCACAGGCCCTCAACTTGATTTAGAACTTGAATCAAAAACTGAACTGGCTACTGACGTAAATCAACAACAAGCATTACAGACCGCGCTCAGCAGTCTAAGAGAGAAGTACTTCGAACAAGATTCCTCCACCATATCAAAAGAAGAACAAAATGGCTTCTACCGCTACACCCGCCCCCGCATCTACGGCAGAAATTGAATGACAAATGCCCTGCTATTATGCAGGGCTTCAACTACTGTCATTCCTAATCAATCATCATTCCGGCATGTTTAACGACTGTCATTCCGGCATGCTTAATCAATCGTCATTCCGGCATGCTTTTAGGCCGGAATCTATTCTTGTCTGCTTTTATCCCTGCTCCTTGTGACTCACTAGTCTAAAATTAGATTTTATTTATCTTCATGGACGAAGAGCATGCAGCCTTGTGTGTACATATTAGCCAGCAAAAAAAATGGTACCTTGTATGTGGGTGTCACTAGTGACCTGATTAAACGCATCTGGGAACATAGAGAGCACCTCGCCACTGGATTTACTGATAAGTATCATGTTACCCAGCTGGTTTACTATGAGCTTACGGATTCTATGTATTCAGCGATAACTCGTGAGAAGAAACTTAAAAAGTGGTGTAGGCAATGGAAAATCAATCTTATTGAAAGCCAGAATCCTGAATGGCATGACTTATGGGATGAAATTCAGAGCTGAACCTCTTTAGTTCGTCTTTCCGGCATGCTTAACTATTGTCATTCCGGCATTCTTGTTGACCGGAATCCATTGCTTTGAATCTAAGGACAAGAGCTGGATCCCGGAACGAGTCCGGGATGACAGCAAAGGTAGCAAGTCCGAGTCGATAATTGCTCTCGGTTCTAGCATCCATGCTTCACTCTACTTCCTATATCCCTATAGTCACCACAAATCGACATTTCCTACATCCCTGTAGGTCAGATGACAGTAAAATCGACTAGTTCAGTGTTCTTCAATCTCGTCTTTCCGGCACTCTTTTAGGCCGGAATCCACTCTTTATAACCAAAAGACAAAAGCTGGATCCCGGAACAAGTCCGGGAAGACGAGATGTACGTCATTCCGGTATTCTTTTGGCCGGAATCCATTGTCCAGGCTTTAAGTGAGCTCTAAGCTTCAATAAGCTGGGTATAGAGAACTTCAAACTTAAGCTAGTCTATTATCCAGTTTATCTATTATTCGCATCAAGTCGCGGTATTCGGACGCGCTGAGCACATCTAATAAATCAGCTTCCCAGGCTAAAGCTTTTGGGGCAATGGTTTGATACAGCTTTTTACCCTGCTGCGTTAATGCCAATACTGAGGCGCGTTTGTCATTTTCATCGAGCTGTTTTATCAGGTAGCCTTTGTCTAACATAAGTTTGACGGCGCGTGAGACGGTGGACTTATCCATCGATGCCAGTATGGTGAGCTCTTTGGCGCTAATGCCGGTAGGCTCGGTACTTTTATTCTTCTCAACTATCTCATTTACCACAGCTCTCTTGGTTGTCTCACTTTTCTCCGTTCTTTCTACTCGCTCACTTTTGTCTGCCGCCTCAACTCGCTCAGCAGTATCATTATTCTTAGCACTATTATCGACTAAGTCTCTTTTACCATTTCCATTATTGCGATCATCATGCTCGGCAAGGTGGACCAGTATCCTCCACTCTGGTGTGGTTAGATTAAATTCACTCTGGTAGACCTCGGCGAACTTTTCACTCACGTTTTGAGCCAGGTTCACTAACCTATAGGGAAGGAAGTTTTTTAACATGAGACTGGATTCGCGTGATTCAGGCATTAGCTTTCTCTTTGTTTGGTTCTTGATTTAGTTCTTAGTTTAGGGCGTACGGATACTGATTAATTCTCACATGAGACTAGTTTGTTGCCAAATCAGTTTAACGGCACTTGGTGACTATTACGCTTACTATTTCTGATTAAACCTAAGAGCATGCACAAGCAGAACCTGGCAATCTATATATTTTGTAACACTAGACTAGAGACTTATAACCTACAATATCTCAATTGGCTTTATCAATTTGTACAGTTTCATTTACAAAACCCAGTCAAAGTTGACAGTAAATCTCGTGACTATTTATAGCATAAAGATTGAAACTAGTCTCACTTGAGAGTAGTTTTATTGTGATAGAACAAAATAACAATACAAGAATCAGATCATCTGAGTGTGAACTTGGGTGCCATAGAGGACAAGCAAGCATGACGATTGAACTAAAATATATGACAGGTTTTGGTAACGAGTTTGAGACCGAAGCCCTGCCAGGTGCCCTGCCAATCGGTCAGTTTAGCCCGCAGAAGATAAAATATGACCTGTATGCCGAGCAGTTTAATGTCACCGCCTTTACTGCGCCTCGCTGTGATAACCGCCGTAACTGGTTCTACCGTATTCGCCCTTCTGTGGTTCAAGGTGAATATGAAGCGATAAACAATGCATTGGTTCGCAGTGCGCCCATCACTGAAGTCGTCACCCCGCCGACGATGCTACGTTGGGATCCCGTTGAATTACCGACTGACAAAACCGATTTTATCGATGGTTTAGTCACTATGGCGGCTAATGGCAGTGTTAACGGTCAGGCTGGTATTGGCATTCATATCTATGTGGCCAACAGCTCGATGGAAGGCCGTTATTTTTGTAATGCCGACGGTGAGCTTTTGTTTGTGCCTGAGCTTGGTGAGATTATCTTGCATACAGAATGTGGCAAGCTTGCCATTAAAGCCGGTGAGATTGCGGTGATCCCACGTGGTATTAAGTTCTCTGTCGAATTACTCACCGACACGGCTCGCGGCTATATTTGTGAAAACTATGGCCACCCTTATGTATTAGCCGAACGCGGCCCAGTTGGTGCCAATGGTTATGCCAACGATCGCGACTTTGAGTATCCAATAGCCTGTTTCGAAGATAAAGAAGGTGATTTTGAATTAATCACTAAGTTTGGCGGTAACCTGTTCCGTTGTGACATAGGCCACTCCCCTTTCGATGTAGTTGCCTGGACCGGTAATAGTGCGCCTTACAAGTACGACCTTTCACGCTTCAATGTGATCAACACAGTGAGCTTCGATCATCCTGATCCTTCAATCTTTACCGTGCTGACTTCCCCTTCTGGTACGCCAGGTGTGGCCAATATCGACTTTGTGGTCTTCCCGCCGCGTTGGATGGTTGCCGAGAACACCTTCAGACCGCCTTATTACCATCGCAACATGATGAGTGAGTTTATGGGCTTGATTGAAGGAGTGTACGATGCCAAGGAACACGGATTCGTGCCTGGAGGTTCAAGCCTACACAACTGCATGTCACCCCATGGGCCCGAAGCCGAAGTATTCGAGAAAGCATCGAACGCTGAACTTGCCCCACAGCGCTATGAAAACACCATGGCATTTATGTTCGAGTCTCGCTACATCATACAGCCGACTAAGTTTGCTCTTGAAGGTAAGACCCGCCAGCCAAATTATTCGCAGTGCTGGAAGGCGATAAAGAAGAAGTTTAAAGGTTAAGAGCAGAGAGGGAAGAAAGCTGAAATGACGACCTTCGGTCTGGAGAGACCGAAAGGATGGCTTCGCCTTGGAAAGCAAAGATGGTCGCTTCGCTCGGTGAAGCTGAGACGAGGGCCTAGGACCTCTGTTAAAGCTGAGATGTCGGTTTCACCTGAACTGCTAAGATGGACGCTTCGCTTGGTGAAGCTAAGAAGACGACCTTTGGCCTGGGAAATTTTAGTACTTCCCCTACCGTCTTTCCGGCACGCTTAACTACTGTCATTCCGGTACTCTTGTTGGCCGGAATCAATTCTTCACACCTAAAGAAAAAGCTGGGCCCAGGAACAAAAAAGTCCGGGTCGATAATTGCTCCCTGCATGATCGACATTCCCGCTTTGACCCATAGGGATATGGGGAATGTCTGAATGATATCGGGAATATCGCAGACCCATGGCTGTCAGAAGACCATTTACACCCACCTCGTCTTTCCGGCACTCTTTTAGGCTGGAATCCATTCTTCGCACCAAGAGTAAAGCTGGATCCCGGAACAAGTCCGGGAAGACAACAACAGCAAAAGTCCGGCTCAATGCATGATCGACATTTCCTCCCTCTGTGGCGGTCGAAGACAACAACAGAAAAAACGGGATGACATATCAAAGCAAAACGTATTTCCATATAGGAAATACCTGTTGTCGTTATGGCAACTCGCGCTTCAATGCATAACTCATTAGTCTCTCGGTCATTCCTGTTTATCAAAATAAGACCTTAACTGATAATGTTTAGATACCTTTTGTGTAGTTTCGCTTTAGTGCTTATATATCCCTTAGGCATAGATCTATATTTAGTCGGTCTGCCTGATATCGCGCGAGATTTAAATGCCTCACAGGCTGACTTGCACGTGGCCTTCTCTATATATTTAGCGGGCATGGCCTCGACCATGTTGCTAGCCGGATGGTTCGCGGATCATGTCGGACGTAAACCCGTTGCCTTGATGGGCGCTGCAACGTTTGCTATTGCCTCCTGGTATGCAGCAAACTCTGTGACTGTCGAATATTTCTTATTTGCACGATTCGGCCAAGGTGTTGGCGCAGGCTTTTGTTATGTGGTGACCTTCGCAATTTTGCGCGATACCTTAGATGATGACAAACGCGCCAAGGTACTGACCATGATCAACGGCATTACCTGTATTGTGCCTGTTTTGGCCCCTGTAATAGGTCATGTGATTTTAATGCGCTTCGAATGGTCTAGCCTTTTCTTCTCTATGGCAATTATGGCCATGCTGATCTTTCAGCTTTGTTTGTTGATATTAAAAGAAACTAAGCCTCGTCTTATTGAGGCGTCTCATACGAATACAAGTACACAGTCAGAAAACAGCTTTAATCATGCTCCATACAATGAAGGTACGCAAAAAAGCAGCAATGAGTCGCTAGTCTCTCGATTATTTATCAGTCGTTTAATTACGACCTCTTTGGCCGTCACCGTTATCCTGACCTATGTAAACATCTCTCCTATGTTATTGATGGAACAGATGGGCTATTCGACCGGTGAGTACTCGGCGGCGATGGCAGGCTTAGCGGCGATTAGTATGGCAACCTCATTTTTAGCACCTAAGTTACTGACGTATTTTGGACAACAAAGAATAATGTTAGCGTCTCAGTGCCTATTTATATCATCTGCTGTAGTGCTAATGGCGGGCTATCAATTTAAGCTAGATAGCAGTGTGATCTTACTCGGTATAAGTTTGATTTGCGCAGGATTCTCGATCGGGTTCGGCACGGCAATGAGTCAGGCACTATCTCCTTATAGCCGGAGAGCGGGCATGGCGAGTTCAGTGTTAGGTATTAGCCAGATAGCTTGTTCTGCCGCCTATATCACACTGATGGGCTGGCTGAGCATGAGTGCACTTAATATGTTGATATTCTTGTTGCTGCTAGCAAGTGTAAGTAGCATCATACTGCTGCTTGTTGTCCCCAGTGACACAGCATCGAGTGACAAGTTAACTCACAAGGTTTCGGAGCTAAACAGTAATGACAAAGTCCCTGCATCGTCTTGATTTAAATCTGCTGTTTACCATGCAGCTACTCTTAAACGAGCGCAGCGTGACTAAGACAGCTAAAAGGCTGTCGGTGACACCATCGGCGGTGAGTAAATCTCTGGCAAAACTCAGAGATTGGTTTGACGATCCCTTGTTTGTGCGTACACCACAAGGATTGCAGGCCACACCGCTTGCTTTGAGTATGGAAGGCGATCTTTCTGAATGGTTTCAGGTTGCGACTCAAATCGCTGCCAAACGCAGTAGCGAGACGCCTAAGGGCGTCAGCTTTCAGCTGATGATGGAGTCGCCGCTACATATGCTTCAACTTGGCGAGTTACCCCAACGTATCAATCAACAATATCCAGATGCCAACATAAAAATCCGTAACTGGGAGTATGACTCGTTAGCGGCCATTATCAATGGTGAGGCCGATATCGGTTTATGTGGACGAGAAAGTCATCCGCGTTCATCAGAAACACTCGACTTACTGCCCTACTTTATCGATTATGAAGTGCTGTTTACCGACTTGCCATTGGTGTATCTCAGAGAAAATCATCCGGCGCTGGATGAAAACTGGAATATGGACACCTTTTTAAAATACCGTCATATCAATATACTTTGGGAAAAGGCTGAGACCTGGGCACTGGATGAGATTTTAGCTGAGACTGGGTTAAGTCGTAATATAGGCCTGTCGTTATCGACCTTCGAGCAGTCCTTGTTTATGGCGGCGCAGCCCAATCAAACCATGTTCACTACAGCGCCAAGCTATTGCCAAGACTATATTAAGCAATATCATCCCAACCTGGTCACTAGGCCTTTACCCATCAGTGCAGCAGCGAGCAAACAAATCGAGATCCCCATTACCTTGATGTGGCATAAACGTAATTCACATAACCCCAAGTTACGTTGGCTCAAAGAGACGATTAAGGAGATGGTTGAGCAAAGCTAGGACGAGGAGAAGCTGAGATGACGGCTTCGCCTTGGGAAGCAAAGAAGGGTTTAAATCTGCGATGAGTGAAGAGCTAAGTGAACGGCCTTTCCTTTCTGTCTTTCCGGCGTGCTCCCTTTATGTCATTCCGGCACTCTCATTGGCCGGAATCTATTCTTTAGAATCTAAAGACAAAAGCTGGATCCCGGAACGAGTCCGGGAAGACGGAATCGTTGATCATTCCGGCACTCTTGTTCCAGGATGACGTAGTAATATGTCATGTCGGCATACTTGAGACGGGTATCGAATAAATCATACTCAATCTATTCACTCTGTTACATTTTTATTGCCCGTGTAGCAGGCATTTAGTTTACATTGTTTGCTGCATCTTTTAGGTGCACGTTACTCGGCTGAATCACGTTAGCTTCATTATTTGACGACTTGTAGCTCTGTAGCTCACAACTAAATAAGGATTAACTCGAGCATGGCTAGCTATAGTTAATCATTGTCTGGCTATTAACTAATGGCTAGTTTGGACATTATAATAACAAAGGCACTGGCTATGACCGGTGCGGTAAAATCTACAAGGGAAAACAACAATGAACTTATTGAAAATAAGTCGTAAATACCATAGATGGTTGATGCTATTTGTGGGTGTGCAGTTTGTAATTTGGTCCGTGTCTGGGGCCTATATGGTGATCTTCGATATTGATTATATTCACGGCGACAGCTTAGTGGAGAATCATCAGACTAAGCTCAATCCGGATAAAATCGACTATCCCTTAGCCGAACTGGTCCAGGCTTATCCGGACGCTGAGCGTCTGGAAATGGGCGTATTTCTAGGCAAAACGGTGTACAGCTTCAAGCAAGGTGAACAAGATTTTTTAATCGATGCGCATACTGGCCTGCTATTATCTCCCCTCGACCAAACAACGGCAGTCAAAGCCGCTAAGCACTATTACACTGGTGACGGTGAGGTAGCAGAAGTTGAGTTAATCACTCAAGACCCACCTTTCGAGCTCAGCCGCCGGGTGTTACCCGCATGGCGGGTAAGTTTCGATGACTTTGGCAGTCCCTCTATTTATGTGTCGGCCGAGACAGGCAAGTTGGTGACTAAACGTCATGAGTTCTGGCGCACCTTCGATCTTATGTTCAGTCTACATGTGATGGATTATGAAGATGAAGATCCCAGCAACTGGTTGTTGTTCTGGTTTTTACTATTTTCTCTAACGGCTTCGATATTGGGTCTTATCTTAACTTATTTCAGAGTCTTTAAATCCAGTGAGGATGAGGAAGACTCAGTTGCACCCAATGACGGCAATAACTTACACAAGAGTTCTAACAAGGGCTCACACGGTCAGTCTGACAAGAGCAAGACCTCTTTAAATCAGGAGGTCAGCTAATGCTATTAATTAAGAAGATTCATAAATGGTTATCGCTTCTGGTTGGCTTACAGCTGCTTATTTGGCTAGGTACAGGCTTGTATTTTAATGTCATGGATCCCTTAGCGGCCTCGGGCAATCAATATCGCGTACGCGTCACCGAGCCCAGTGCTGACTTGACACAACTTGTGGAGCCAAAACAGGTATTACACACTTTTAAAAACTCAGTCTCACTGTCACAAATATCATTACTCGCACAACCTTACTACCTGCTCACCCATGATAAAGCACTCTATTCATACTTTAACAATGACTACACCTTAGTAGATGCATTAACGGGTAAACAGGCGTTTGTCGATGAGACTATGGCGAAAGCACTGGCGATCGCGTCATATAAGGGGCCAGGAAAAATAGTCGGCGCCGTTAAACAAGGGCCACCATTTGATGACAGGCTAAAGGAGCAAAACATTCTCTGGCGTATCGATTTTGACGATGAGATAAATACTCGGGTCTATCTCGATGCAGGCTCTGGCAGACTCGCGGCGCATACCAACGATGACAGACGTATCGTCGATATCGCCTTTATGCTGCATTTCATGGATTACGCCGAAGAACGCAGCTTTAACAATGTTCAAATTATCGTTTTCGCCGTATTCACCCTGTTTTTCGCCTTTACCGGCCTTATCTGGACCATAGAGTTAGGGTTTAATGGCCAATATACCTTGGCCTCTCTGTTTGGCGGCCGTTTCGCTAAAACCAAGAAGATTAATATTTTCGACAAACACTCGAAGAGCTTGGGCAAGCTGGCTATGTCCAGTCATGAAAATCTACTCGATAGCCTGATCAACCATGATATTGCCCTGCCCTCGACATGTGGCGGTGGCGGGACATGTGGCCGATGTAAGATAAAGGTGATGTCTAAGGTTAAGATGACCTCGGCGGATAAGAGTCAGTTGACCGAGCAAGAGCTGGATATGGGTTATCGTTTAGCCTGTCAGCATAATAGCGACGAGCTTAATCAATTAACCTTAGTCGATGTGACTAAAGCGGCAAGCCACGAGTTACAGTTAATAAGCAGTGAATTTATCAGCCCTTACATCAAGGAGCTGCGCTTTAAATCTGTCAGCGGTGAACGCCTTGAATTTAAGGCCGGCGCCTTTATGCGCTTCTTCATTCCATCGGCTCAAGGTAGCTCTATTCCCGTCGATTTACCCACAGACTTGCTACACCATTGGCAAGAAGTGTTACACATGGACTATGAGCACCTTGCCTGTAGTCGTAACTACTCCCTGGCTAATGGCGATGGCCTGACCGATGAGCTAGTGTTTACCGTGAAGATTCAGACGTCGCCAAGCGAGAAGGTTAAACCCGGTATCGGCTCGAGCTACATCTGTAACTTGACTCCAGGTAAAACCATAGAAGCTGTGGGTCCATTTGAGGAGTTCTTCGCAATAGAATCTACGAACAAAGATTCAGCTTCACCTATGGTACTGATAGGAGCAGGCTCAGGCATGGCACCGCTGAAATCCTTGATAGAGGAGCAGCTAATAAAATTAAATAGCACCCGGCCGATACATTTCTATTTTGGTGCACGTACCCAGGCGGATCTTATTTACAGAGACGCTTTCAGGCAACTTGCGACCACTTTCCCTAATTTCAAGTACATTCCCGTGCTGTCACGCGTAACACCGACCAAGGGTAATGGCTGGGATGGGGCGAAAGGATATGTACAGGATCATCTGGCAGAGGATCTGAGTACTGAGTTTGAATCATCATTAGATAAGGTCGAGTTTTATCTGTGTGGCCCATCCGCCATGATGAGCTCGACCATAGACCTGCTGAAATCCAAAAAAGTAGATGATAGTCAGATAGCCTTCGATGATTTTACTTAAGTTAACGGTTTAGTGAGAAGCTCGTAAGACAAGCCCGGCATACCCTTTGCCGGGCTTTTTCTAATACCGATTGGTATAGCCACCTAATGTCTTAATCAAGCCAGTTTAACTTTCAGATCCAGCAGCTGCATAAATACCTCTAGATTCAGCGGCTTTTGCAAGAAGCTAATGTCGGGATAAGCATCGGCATTGGCAATTTCACTCTTGTCGTTAGCCGATAAGATAAAGTAGTGAACGTTGCCTGTTTGAAGCTGCCGCATCTCCCCGATTAGGCTGATCCCATCGGTTTTAGTTAGCCTGTAATCCATGACGACTATTTGAGGCGTCGATGTCTTAAACGCATCGAATGCCTCATCTTCATCTTGAAATGCACTGACTTTGAATCCTCCGGTCTCCAGTATGCTGCCACAAACCTCCAAGTTAAATCGATTATCATCCACGAGAAGCAGAGACACATCGGCATATCTGGCCTTAGTGATATAGCCTAGGCTAGCCGGCGTTGAATGGGCGAAACCTGTGGTTCTCTTTTCTGTATTCAGCCTGAGATTAGCCGATGGAATAGGGGTTCGGTTAGACTCCCTCCCTGAGTTTATATCACTAACCTTATGTAAATCTTTAATATTTCCAGACTTAATCTTACTCGAGTCATCATGATTTGAGGCCTGTTTCTCACTAGCGTTCACCTTTGAAGACGCTTGTCGATATGGGAAACGAAACAGCACTAATGTGCCTTTATTTTCTCTACTGCGAATACGTATATGGCCACCAACCTCTTCTATCACCTTCTTGCAGGTGTAGAGGCCAATTCCAATTCCTGACTGGCTGGTAGGCGTGACATTGGGATCGGTATTGAAAGGATGGGTAATGGCTTTCATCGACTCAGCTGACATGCCTTTACCAGTATCTTTGACCGCCACACGCACGAAATCTTGTCCTGCTACAGTTTTTAAACTGATATCGAACACGACTTCTTTGCCGCTGCTGTATTTAAAGGCGTTATTGATAAAGTTAGTCGTCAATTGGAAAAACTTAGTGCTGTCCAGGCCGATATATTCCGGCATATCGGCTTGTACCTTCATGACTAGACGCTTGTCGTGGGTTTGACTAAAGGCGTTGTAGTAATCATTTATCGCATTGAGTTCATCGAGGAAATTAACATCCCGATAATCTAAACTCAGGTGCCCAGCTTCGGCTTTTGAAAAGTTCAGAGTATTTTCTGCGACGCTATTGAGCAGATTTGCCGACCAGATGATCTTATCTAAGGTGTTTCGTCCGGATACATCGCAGTAATCACTGTCTTTGAGCATCTGACTGTAGCCTAAGACCGCATTGATAGGCGTACGGATCTCATGGTTTATGCTCGACAATAAGGCAAACTTTGACTTAGTTTCTATGGTCAACTGGATGAATCGCATATGGTTACGGAGCTTAAGATACAGGAGTACAGACAGGCTCATGCCCATGGCCGTGATAAATAACACCAACAGACAGAGTTCGTATGTTTCGCCAGCCGGTGCGATAGACCAGGCTGAGATGCTGTATTTCTTATTGTATTCTGGCAAGTCGACAGAGTCGGAACCTTGATATTTAAAGAATGAGGTCAGCCAATTAGCATCTTCATTATGGCAATACTCATTAGTGAAATATGTGTCCTCCAGAGTCAACTGAGCACAGATCCCCTTATGCTGCTCTAATCTTTTCTGCACCCTTTGATGTGAGATGGCATACACCAGAAACGGCATATTCTGCTCATCTATGTTCACTATGAGGCTGGAGAAGCCTTCCATCAGATATTCCAACTGACCGTCTGGACCGACTTGCACCTTACCGGCTAATATCTCAGACTGAAACTCTGGATCCGATATGTATTTAACCCGGTGATCATTGTCCAGAGTAAATGCAACGGCTGATTTTATCTTCAACAGCTCCTCGGAAAAAATATTAAACTCTTCCTTGGTGACTATAGCGGAGGCATTGAACAAGGAGCGCAGTGCATTGAGTATGATCTTATGCTGCAGCAACATATCATGAGTCGAATTAAACAAGAGATCTGCTTTTTGCTGATAGTCATCTTCGAACTCTTTATAGGAGTGATGCAAGAGTAATATATTGACCAGTAAGGTTGCCAACAAACCTATGATGATACAAAGAAAGGACGAAGCTCTAGATTTCACACTTAACGACCTTAATTTCATTTTGTAGCATTAAAATTGAAAACATGAGTTCTTGTTTGCTCTTTACATCGAAAAGAAATACTTCATTTTGGATCAATAAATAGCGACAGATCCCCTTCAACTTATGGGCTAATGATGAGAGCTGCGAAAGCTCTGAGGCATCTAATTCCTGGGTCTGAGAAAATAAGCTGTCTAACTCTTCACTCAGTATATCAATCAGATACAACCTTTTCCCTTCATGCTGGTGGTTGAAAAATGCAAGTATTTTATGATGAATAAAATGATTACCGCTATCCATAGACTCTTCCTATTTTTGGCTGTAACTGTCTATCCAAGCCGTCACATAACGGCCTTCTATCGGCGGACTAAAATAATAGCCTTGGGCTATTTCACACCCTAAACCTTTCAATAAATTCAACACACTCAATGTTTCTACTCCTTCGGCAACCACTTTCACTTTTAGCTTCTTGGCTAAAGCTATCGTCGACTCGACGATAGCCAGATGTTTAGGGTTAGTGTCCAGATCTGAGATAAAATCTTTATCGATCTTAATTTCATCGAATGGAATATTATCGAGGCGGTCGAAGGTTGAGTAACTTTTACCGAAATCATCTAAGGAGATGGTGATATCGTTGATAATCAACTTAGCAATGGATCTCATTGCCAGATCTTGATCTATGGTTTGCTGGGATTCCGTTAACTCCAAGATGAGATGAATATTGGGCTGGTCACTTTTCTTTTTAATAACGTAATTAATGAATGTTTCAGAAAGCAGATCTTCTGCACTGATATTAACCGAGAGGGAGAATTTCTGCAGTTGTGGGCACAATTCCCATTGAGTCATTGCCTGATCGAGTACTAACTTTGAAAACTGGCAATTCAATCCTGCCTCGTTTATCAAAGGAATGAAGCGGTCTGGATAGATAAAGCCATCGCCTTGGATACATAACCTTGAGAGCGCCTCGAATCCCACTATCGACTGACTGCTGATATCGACTTTGGGTTGGTAACATAAGATCAGGTTGTCTTGATTGAGTAAGGCACCAATTTCCTTACTGGTAACGCCATCTATGGTCTCGACTAATTTAGGCTCCTGTTTAGGAGCCTTGTATTTAAGGGCTGCCAATAAAGTAAACAAGTGCCCGATATCGACAGGTTTTTGAAATACGCCGACTAAGTTCAGGTTAAAACTTTCGGTAATATTACTGATCAACTCTAAGGTCCTGACATCTGAGCTGCTCACCACCGCCAACGGGAGTCCATGGCAGTCACTGCAGGTGGCCATATGATTGATAATGGACAGGCCATCGCCGTTATCCATCTTAAGATCTGCAATCACTAGATCAAATTTCTCAGCAGCGGGCATATCGTTATTTTTAAGCAAGTCTATCGCTTGATTGCCACTGTCCGCCTCGAAGAATTGCATGGGTTGCTCATCGACCAACTTTTCGAAATCCGCTTTTATCGATTCCCGAATAAAACGTTGGTCATCCACTATCAAAATGTTCATCTTGCTTGTTTTCCTTTAACGCCAACATCGATTATCTGATTTAGATTCGAAGGAGAAATGACCGCCAACTTTAACAAGAATCGATTTGCCATCACTTCTGAACGACTGACCAGAAATGAAGTTATGTCGACCTTATTTTTGCCCTTAGATACTGATTTAACTTTAAAAGGTGATAACTTAGCCCCATTGAGTTTTTTAACGAAGCTATCATCACAAACACTGAAACTCAGGTAAGTGAGATGTTTCTGACTGGCAAAGAAGTGCATATAAATAGACATCAAACTGTTCTCAACCTGGGTCGTCGCACCCGCAGAGGACAAGACTAACACCGCATTGGCTTGGCCCTTAGCGTCGAGCTCCGCAATATCCTGTAGATTAATCTTGAAGTTTAACAGCTCGAGAATGATATGGGACCTTGTCTCCATAAAGAGACAATGACCGATTATCTGACCGCCAAAGGCGGTAGCCACACTGATTTTAAGCTTACCGAGTTGCTTTCTCTGGCTGTTAATCTCATCGAGACTCAAGCAAGGGTTGCCCTCATATTGGAGAATCATCCCCAAAATCAAGTGAAAACAAGGGTGATCATTGTCTATCTCTTCGATAAGATACTCATCGTTACGATAATAAGGATGAGATGATTTACGCTTGTTAATCGGTAACGCCAATAGCTTAGTGCACTCATTAAGAAACTCATTGTCTTTGCCATATATATCGACTAATTCGTGATTATATAGCTCAACAATTTCAGCCTGTTTGGCAAGCGAAGGGATGTTGACCCCTCTCTCCCAGCGGCTCACAGTGATCGTATCCAAATTATAAAAGAGACTGCTCTGCTCCCTTAAATACAGACAGAATTGCTCTTGAGAAAGATCATTATGGTGTCGAGTATTTCTTAAAAAGATAGAGAACACATGACTGTCTTTATCGCTTGTGTAGCAGTAAGCTGTAGAGCTCATATCGTGTTCCATTGGTTTTGCTTATATTTTTTAAAAGGTCCAAGTATTCATCTTTATTGATGCCATCAATCCGTTCTGGATGCGTTTCTGTGTAAATGATCCACATACGATGGAGTTTTCCGACAAAATATAGTCCTGTGACTTGTTCATCAACCATATTTTTCCCCTGGTCTTCAAATCATCATTAATTGTTAAATTATCTAACATACGAGTTTAAAACATTCTTGATACCCGGGACATTGGCAAGTTGGATCCGAATTTAGAACTGAAATGCCTACAAGCCAATTCAATGTATATATATCATTAAAACGATATATATCAAGTAGCCCAATAAAACTGTTTTTACAGGATTTTTATACATTTCGTCCAACATGTAAAACCCTCCCGTTATGTCCGAATATTCAATTTATATTGCTCTATAGAGTGTTGATTCAGTGTTTTGTTGATGACGAGTCGACTAGATAATAAGGCAGACTCATTAGTGAAATATTCCATAGCTTGTTTAACAATTCTAAACTTTTTTACACATCCGCCCTGCTTATCCGGATGATACTTATTGACCGCCTTAATGTAGCATCTACGCAGATCACCATTGGAAGCACCTTCCGGGAGTTTTAAAATTTTCTTCGCTAGCGTTAATGTCATTGCTATTTTCATCTGTTTATTCCACCACTTTCGCCTATCAGTGTTTCATGCTGTTATTGACCACATTTATAGCATTAACAAGCTGTATGAATACTGTACACGCGACGCCAGAAGTGAGAAGTTATTCAATACAAGCATCCAAGGGATAACTCGGAAAAACGGGTGAGACATAAGTAGCCAACTCATAAATAGAAAATCCATCGGATTATTTAGTGCTGGGTTATTTATGGGTTGATAATAAATTAAGATAAAAAAACAAGTAAAGACAAGATGTTAATATCACCCCATCTATTGACAATATATTTTATGGGGTGTAGAGTCTAACTAAAATAGTCGGTAGTTAATACCAGTCGCATAGCAGCGAAAACAATATACATATTTTAATGGTGAATTATTATTCAAACATAAAGAATAAATAAACGATTGGCAGTTCGGTTTCATTTCTATATTAGAATTCATATTATTGCCAACAGAGAGCACTGCAGGAATATGAATACTGTTACACAGCGACAAGATGTGCCGTTAGTTATCAAGCCAGCAGGCCCCTAGGATATGCCCATTTCTCGCAGAACTCCCAACCATTTTCTCGACAGGCAAACCCCGCCTGATATCGATTGAAACTGAGTTGAACACCTTGACTAGGAGTCGATGCAGTGGCGAGTGTTGAAGCTTGTGTTGCAGAATCGAATGTTTGAGACGTGACACTCGATAATGCCCCGATGACAATCAAGGCAGTTAACGAAGCCGCGGGGGTAATCGTGGTTGAATGTATGTTAAATCTCTGTATAAAGGCCATCTACCACTCCATGAATATCTTTATTTGCCCAACAAAATTGACTCATGTCAGTCAGGATGGGCAAAGCTATAGGGTTAATATAAGGAAATCCCCACCATATGGCAAAACTGATGGGGAATAAGATATTTTTCTAACCACTATGTTAATGGGATGCTTAGTTCAGTTCCTGAACGGCCTCTGCAGTACCTTCGCCGTTATCACCTTGTGATACTGCGATCTTGCTAGTGGAGTCTTGCACCACGGCCTGCCCTTCCTTACTCTTCTCTTCTTGAGCTAACAGGCCTCCACCGAGTGCTCTGTATAAAGTGATCATAGACAATAACCTGTCACGCTTTACCAGACTTAGGCTGAGCTGAGCACTAAACAGGCTCCGCTGAGCATCCATAAGATCCAGTGAGCTCGAGACGCCATTTCGATACCTGAGCGTCGCCAGACGATTATATTCAGTCGATGCCGCAACCAACTCTTGTTGCGCCTCGATGGCGAGCTCTGAACGTCTGAAGCTGTTCATGGCATCATTAACTTCAAAGTAGGCTCTGAGCACAGTGCTGCGATAGGCCAGCAATGCCTGCTTAGAGTCCTCTTGTGCGATATCGTATTGAGCAGATATGCTGCCTGCATTGAAGATTGGCGCGGTGATCCCGCCAAGCAGAGACCAAGTCACCCCTTGACTGTCGAAGATGCTGCTCAAGTCATCGGTTTCCGTGCCATAGCTACCTATTATGGTGAATGAGGGGAAGAAGGCGGCTTTCGCGACGCCTACATTGGCATTCGCCGCCACTAAGGCCTGCTCTGCCGACTTGACATCGGGACGCTGAGATAACATCTGCGACGGCACACCGACAGCAAACTGATCAGGAAACAATTTCCCTTCAGTCTTAATGTCAGTTTCCGTTTTGACCGCTAAAGGATAACTAAATTCGCCGAGTAATATACGCAGTTGGTTCGCTTTCTCCTGCCGCTCAAAGTCCAAATCTGGCAGAGTGACTCTCGCACTTTGATACTCAACCTCAGCTTGACGCACCTCCAGTCCGGAAATAACGCCGTTTTCCTTACGCAAACGCGCCAGATTGCGCTCTTTTTTACGTAACTCTACTGTGTTCAATGAAATTTGATATCTTTGCTCGATATCCAGCCACTCATAGTAACGACTGGCCACATCGCTGATGAGACTGATCACAGCCAGGTTAAGTGACTCTTTCGCCGAGAGAAAGTGAGCATACTCAGCTTCGCTGCGTCGCCGGTTTGCGCCCCAGATATCCAGCTCCCAGGAAACAGTTCCCTCCAGATCAAATTCGTTCTCATGACTGGGATTAGTGTTGGTGATACTACTGTCGATAGAGCGCTCACTATTGGCATTTATTCCCAACGCAGGGTAAAGCGCCGCATCCGTTACAGTGATATTTGAGCGTGCGGCGATGAGCCGTGAACGTACGGTTTCCAGATCTAAGTTCTTGGATAGCGCATGCTCAATCAATACTTGTAAGTCCGGGTCAAGATAAAACTCACGCCAAGGGCTCATACCGATATTCGGTCCAGGGGCTTGCGCCAGGTCATCATGATATTGCCCGGGGATCTCAAGGTCTGGCTGCTGATAATCTGGTCCCATGGCACAGCCTGACAGCAATATGCCAGTCGATAACGCACAAGCGAGTCCCTGTCGTTTAAAAGAATTAGCTGCAAGGTAGTGTTTAAACATGGCTCGACCCCTCCACTGATCCATTAGACCCGGTATCTGAGCTGTCCTCAGCGTCTGTTGTTGGTTTTACCTTAGATTTAAGCCATCCCGCCGTGGTGACGAAGAACAGTGGCACCATGACTATGCCTATTGTTGTCGCAAATATCATGCCGCAAAGAATAGGAATAGAGATACTTTGTCTGCTCACAGCACCTGGGCCAACCGATAGTACCAGCGGCAGCACACCGAGTATGAAGGCCATAGAGGTCATCAAGATGGGTCTGAAACGCATATTGGCCGCTTCCAAAGCGGCATCGAGTCTACTCTTCCCCTGTTTGTGCAGCTGATTAGCAAACTCTACGATCAAGATGGAGTTCTTGGCGGCCATCCCTATGAGCGCGATAAAGGCCACCTGGAAAAACAGGTTACTCTCCATGCCACTCACTAAGGTGCCCAGTGATGCACCTAACATGGCAATAGGCGCAATAAGCAACACGGCTATGGGAATAGTCCAGCTTTCATAGAGGGCTGCGAGAAACAAAAAGACAAATACCATGGCCAAGGTGACCGCAATACTGGTCTGGTTGGCCGATTGCACTTCTTGATAGGTAATTCCGGTCCACTCATAACTGAACTCCTTAGGCAGCAAAGGCTCAGCCACACGCTCAATGGCCTTAATCACATCACCCGAGGCATAACCCGGCGCAGGTGTAGCATTAATTGAGGCGCTGGAAAACAGGTTATAGTGAGTCACCGCCGCGGGTCCCACCGTGTAATCATACTTAGCGAGTACACCTATAGGCACCATGGCCCCGGTTGCCGAGCGCACATAGTAATCTTTAATCTGCTCGGGAAACTGACGATAGCTCTCTTGTGCCTGAACCTTCACCCGGTAGACACGGCCGAACAAGTTAAAATCGTTCACCGTGGATGAGTCGGTAAAGGTCTTTATGGTGCTATAGATATCGGCGACATTGACTCCGATGGCCATGGCCTTAGCTTCATCGACCGTCAAATGCAGTTGAGGAATGGCGCTCTGTAGAGATAAGCCCGCGGTGGCAATTTCCGGCTGCAGCTTAAGCTTCTCGACCAATTCATCGGCTGTTTCCATCAGGCCCCTGAAGTTAGTGCCTGAGGTATCCTGCAACTCCATTTCAACGCCTGCTCCGTTGCCGAGTCCCGGCACGGCGGAGGGTAAATAGCTGTTAAATTCTGCCTCCAATATTCCCTGCAACGAAGCTTGGATCTCTTTCATCACCTTTTGCACAGTGGCATCTTTCTCTACCCGCTCAGACCAAGGCTTTAAGATTATTTCAAATTGACCATTTGCCTGATTTGAACCCGAGCGGCGGTTTTCACCGGCTAAGGTAAATGAGTAGGCCACGGCGGGATTGGCTAATACCTTAGCTTCGGCTTTTTTAAGCACGGCTTGTGAGCGGTTTACCGTCGCGCCATCGGGCAAGGTCATGTCGATAAAGAACCTACCCTGATCTTCATTGGGCATAAAGCTGGACGGCAAGTTAGACATGATCAAATACACACCGCCCACCATAAGGGCAAACACAAGGTAACTTCTCTTGGCATGCTTAGTGGTTAGGGCTACTAAGGCGACATACTTACTGGTACTGGTATCGAGTCTGTCGTTTATCCATTTAAAGAAACCCGATGTGGCTTTGTCGCCGGGTTTGAGCAATAAGGCACATAAGGCTGGCGACAGGGTCAAGGCTACCACAGTAGAGATAAGCACAGCCACTGTGATGGCTACCGCGAACTCCCGGTACATGATGCCAGTGATCCCAGACAAGAATGACACAGGCACAAACACGGCTGCGAGCACCAAGCTTGTGGCAACCAGGGCCCCGGATAGCTCTTTCATGGCGGTGCGGGTAGCCTCGGCCGGACTGAGGCCATTTTCATTCATCAAGCGCTCGACATTTTCTACCACCACGATGGCATCATCCACCACTATGCCGATAGCTAGCACCAGGGCTAACAGACTCACGGTATTTATGGTGAAGCCAAACACTAGCATGGCCGCCATTGTGCCTATCAGGGAAACTGGCACAGCAATGGCAGGGATGAGTGTGGCGCGAATGTTTTGCAGAAACAGATACACGACTAAGATGACCAAAATAAGCGCTTCGACTAAGGTTTTAACCACCTCATCGATGGAATTCTCGATAAACACGGATGCATCGAAGAAGACTTCCCAATTCATGCCTTGAGGAAACTTTTCAGCTAGCTTAGCCATCTCCTTCTTGACGTTTTTGGTCACCTCTAAGGCATTAGATCCTGGTAACAGATAGACCTGTAAGATGGTGGCGTTGGCACCATTGAGCTGAGACTGCAATGTATAAGCGGATGAACCGAGCTCAATCTGAGCTATGTCTCTGAGGCGTATGAGGGAGCCGTCATTATTGGCACGAACGATGATCTCATTAAATTCGGGCACACTGCTCATGCGGCCCGAGGCGGTAATTGGCAAGGTCATACTGAGCGTGTCGCTGTTGGGCTGAGAACCGATAGTGCCCACAGGAGACTCCTTGTTCTGCGCCTTGATAGCACTGATCACATCCGCCGTAGTCAGGCCATAGCCCGCCATGGTATCAGGCTTTAACCAGACTCGCATCGAATAGCTTCGTGCGCCAGTGTTACGCACCCGCCCGACGCCGGGAATGCGTTTAAGCGCAGATTCGATGTTGATGGTGCCATAGTTACTCAGATAAATTTCATCATAGCGCTCATCGCTGGAGGTCAACGCCAGCTTGAGCAACTCAACCGAGGCTTCTTTCGATACCGTCACTCCCTCGGTTTGTACATCTATGGGCAAGCTGCCGCTGGCTTGTTGGGTCGAATTTTGCACATCCACCGCGGCGAGATCCGGGTTGGTGCCCACATCGAAGGTGATGGTGACATTAGCGCTACCCGAATTAGTACTCTTGGAGCTCATGTAGATCATATTAGGCAAGCCATTGAGCTCTTGCTCTAAGGGCGTAGCCACTGACTCCGCCGCCGTCGTCGACGTCGCGCCCGGATATGATGCAGAAACCTTGACCTGAGGCGGAGTAATATAGGGATATTGATCGATAGGCAGATTAACCATGCCTATCAGGCCCAACAGCACGATAACGATGGAGATAACACAGGCAAAGACAGGACGATTAACGAAATACTGAGCCATTATTTCTGCTCCTGCTCTAGTGCCTGCTGTTTGAGTGCCTGCTCCTTCTGCTTAGTGTCTTCCTGCTTAAGATATTGCTCCGCGGTTAAGGGCTCGGCCAATTGTCCGTGACGAACGCGGTGCATGCCTTCGACAATAACCAGCTCTCCCGCCTTGAGGCCGCTCTTAACCACTACACCCATTTTCCCCTGATGTTCAATCACGATAAAACGGCGTTCCACTTTATGATCGGGTAGCACCACCATCACATAGACTCCGCCTTGCTCGACTTGAGTGGCTTTCTGCGGAATAACGATGGCGTTACTCACCTCATTGAGCTTGATACGTACATTGGTATATTGACCCGGGAGCAGCTCTTTATCTGGATTGGGCAACTCGGCTCGTACCTGGAATGTCCCTGTCTCTGGATTGACCGATGGGTCGGTAAAACGTACGTCACCAAGATAGCGATACTCACTGTTATCGGGCAAGGTGATGGTCACAAAGCCTTCGACCGCTTTACCTTCGGCCTCAGCCTCTTTTTGTTCGCTATAGCTGGTCATGCGTCTCCTGGCATTGAGATAATCCAGCGCCGACATGTTAAATGTCACATAGATAGGGTCTACCCGTTTCACTCGGGTCAACAATGACTGGCCACTGCTCCCCACCAGGGCACCTATGTCGACTTCTGAGCGACTGACCAGCCCTGATATGGGTGAGCGTATTTCTGTATAACTTAACTCTAACTCAGCTTCTTCCAATTCCGCCTTGCTCGCAGCCAGACTCGATCTTGATTGGGATAGGACTGACAAGGCATTGTCGAAATCCAGCTGACTGGCGGCATCTTGCTCGTAGAGAGGTTTTAATCTGTCGACATCACGTCTGGCCTTATCTAGCATAGATTGCTGTGACTCGACATTGGCGTTCAGTCGGTTCACGACGGCGAGATAAGGACGATTATCGATCCGATAAAGCACAGTACCTTCTTTCACCGCGCTGCCTTCGATGAAACTCTTATCTTCAACAAAACCATCAACACGCGCTCTCACCTCTACATCGAGTGAAGCCTGAGTGATCCCCACATAATTTCCATAGAGTGGCACAGTGGCCGTAGTGACCTGCTCGACGACCACTAATTTCGGGGTAATTGGGGGCACATCCTTCTCACAACCTATCAATGTTGCAGCGCCTATGAGCAACGCTAAGGTGAGCGCTGAACGTGTGAAAACCTGTGCCATATTCATGTCCCAAAATTGTATTTGATGATCGGATGCCTATTTTTGTTCGATTTACAATCAACTAATGTGTCCGATAAAGAAATATTCATTAAGTTAATCAAATGTAATTGTAAGTTCTAAACAACTGTAACAGCAAGAGAATGTTAACTTTAATACAGGGTTGACCAATAAACGCTCAACAAATACACGCAAATAGCGCATTTTTTTCTTAGCTGTTGAAACTGTGTAATTGAAATGCAGGAGAGTATTGATTTTTTTTGAGTGGAACACCGACTTAACTGTTGCGGTATTTTACGTACGATCAAGACAATGGAAGAGATAAAGAGGGTAAAACGAATAAAACCAGGTCTAGGCTGGGCAAAAGCCAGACCTGAATAAAGTGAGACTTACCGAGAAGGTTTTACGTCAACCATTTGCGTAAACTCTTCTGAGAGTTGATTCAGGGGACTGAGATCTTTATTGCTTTGACGACTTCGACTAAACATCGAAGCGGCGATAAACAGCTCAAACCAGATACTCAGCGCCTCGGCATTACCCTTCTCACCCGACGCCGCTAATGCCAATACTGCCACTTCGGCTGTGCCAAGCTGAAAATCCCGGCTGCCCTTTCTCAAACCGTACTTGGCAAGGGTCTCAGGGGTAAAAGAGAGCAATGGCAAATCATGTAAGTAAGGGCTCTTGCGAAACATCTTAATCGCTTCGCGCCAGCTACCGTCTAGCATAATAAACAGTGGTTTCTTAGCGCTATCTAAACCTGTGGGCTTAAGCTCACTGACCACTGTTTGATCTGGGTAGGCATATTCACCAGGAAAGATGACGAAAGGCTGATAACGAGGATCTTGTATCAATGCCAACATTTTTCGGTTTGCCTGGGTTCTGGACCAGATATAGGCATAGGTATCGGGGATCAGATCTGCGATGAGGCGACCACTATTACTCGGTTTTAGCACCTCATCATCATACATGATGAGTAAAAATGCATTATCAGACACCAGTTGGCGGCGACTCTGACAGGTGCAATATGTCTGTGCCAGTAAACACAGCTCACATCTGATCAGGTTCTTGCCCCTGGCTCCATAAGGCCGGGTGGAGATCGCCTTACGGTATTGGTAAAGCTTGTGGATAGCGTGTTGCTTAAGATTCATAACTCGTCATTTGTGATTAAATTTTTTGATAGCCGTTATCGGCACATCCGCTATTTTACTATCGGGCCGAACACCACACAATAGTTTTCAGCTACCTGCAAGATTACCCCCTCTGAGGTGATGAGCTCGCCTCAATGCCATGTTATCGACTTATTTCATGGTTAACCTTAACCATACAAAACGTAAACTAATAATTACAGCCTTTTCACCTTAGAAAAATTGATGAAAACGATGAGAATAAATGCCTGATAATAAGGGTTGTTATCCATTGAATTTGTTTCAGTACCCAGTATGATGCCGCTTCCTTATCAAACCCCTGTTTTATCCTTTTGGAGTCATCATGACCGGCCCTCAGTCAACACCTGTTTCTACCGGAAAAAATCACGGTCAGGAAACGGGTTTCTCATCCCTAATTTTCCTAATCGTTATGATGGTCGCCTGCGGCCAGATGGCTCAGACCATCTTCGTTCCCGCGCTTCCAGACATAACGGCTAGCTTCCATGCATCACCGGGGCAACTTCAAGCCATCATGGCCTGTTATCTGCTGTCCTATGGCTTACTGCAATTTATCTATGGTCCCGCCTCCGACAGATACGGTCGCAAACCAGTATTAATCGTTGGCTTGAGTATTTTTATTCTCGGTGCCCTGCTCGCCAGCTTTGCCACCAACTACCAATTACTCATCGCGGCAACCTTACTGCAGGGAGCGGGGACCGCCAGTGCCGGAGCCTTGTGTCGCAGTATTCCGCGGGATCATTACTTCGGTGAGCCTCTGGTCAGAGTTAACAGTTATATCTCAATGGCCGTGGTATTTTCTCCCCTAATAGCCCCTTTTGTCGGCAGCTTTATGACCCATTATTTTGGTTGGCAATCGGTATACGATCTGCTCGCCGCATTCGGCATCCTGGTACTCCTGCTGATCATGTTCAAATTTAAGGAGTCGCTGCCCATCACACAGCGAAAGCCTGAGTCGGTGTTAGCCTCATACCGCTTCGTACTCTCCAATAGGAAGTTTAAGAGTTATCTGCTCTGCCTGGTTGCCACCTTCGCCGGCATTGCCGCTTTCGAGGCTGTTGCCGGTATCTTTTATGGTCAGTTTCTCAAATTGTCACCTTTCTGGGTCAGCTGCTATTTTGTGGCACCAATACCGGGTTACCTGGCAGGTGCATACTATGCAGCCAAAATAGATAACAAACACAGCGTCGTTTATCGAAGTGTGGCGCTTCTGGGGGCCGGTACTCTGTTTATCTTGATCCCTGGTCTGTCAAACTTAGTGATTGGCTGGAGCCTGCTCCTAGGTTCGATTCTCTTCTTTAGCGGTGCCGGCATGCTGTTTCCGGTGCTGACCTCGGCGGCACTGGAGCCATTTCCCCGCCATGCGGGTGTTGCAGGCGCCCTACTCGGTGGTCTGCAGAACTTCGGCGCGGGACTGGCAGCGCTCTTGATGTCACTGGTGCCCATGCACGGTCAACTCAGTGTCGGAGTCTTGTGCGCCATCATGGTCTTCTTAGTCATGCTGGCACTGAATTACGCCAAAATGGGTTCAGATTTGGGCCACAATTCTGCCAGTACTTGATTTATTCTACTAATAGATTTTAGGTATTTAGTCGCTAGGTAAGAGACAACACTTAATAGGTGAGAATTGAGATTTTATAGACGAGGTCCTGATCACGATGGTCAGGACCTTACTTGAAGCCTAAAGAATACGTCTTAGCAGGAAGTCTGCTTTTAGGCGCCTGATACGAGTCATTATCTTACGCACCGGAGCCGGATACTTGTTTAGTGTCTCTATCTGGCTGTAATGATACAAGCGCTCTGTGTGCTGCAGGATATGCGCCTGCTCCTGTTCAAACTTATCCTTCCAGGCACCGCACTCATCATGGAGCAATAAGCCATTCTCCAGATCCAGCGCCCATGCACGAGGATTTAAGTTACTGCCGGTGAGCAAATGACGTTTACTGTCGGCACTGATCCCCTTGAGATGATAGCTATTTATGCCATCTTTCCAGAGATGAATATTGAGTTGGCCATTCTCCACCGCCCATTGCTGACGCTTGGCGAATTTTCGAAGAGACTGCTCATACATGTATGGCAAGGCTCCTATAGTTGAGAAATCTTGCTCTGGCGGAATATAGAAATCATTGGCGGTTTTATCCCCCACTACGATATCGATACGCTTACCGTCTTTAAGATGCTTAGCTAAGGCACGTGCCAGTATGTAAGGTGGGTTAAAATAGGGAGTACAGATAAACAAGGCATCTTTTGATTGCGCCACCATATCGACGACTATCTTATTGAGCTTGTTTTTCTTCCTGCCTAAACCCACTAAAGGCGTGACGCGATTGCCTATGGTGGTGGATTCATATTGATAGCTCGCCTTAGCTAAACGTGACTTGAGTGTACGGATATCGTGTTTATCAGGCAGAGATTCTGTAGCTTTATCTTGAGTCAGTGAGCAAACCGCGGGATCTTGTACCAAATAGGTTTGAATCATCTGCCTCATGGATCGCGCCAGTTCAGCCGATTCCATCACATGATATCGATCGAAGCGGTATTTTTCACCTTGATGCAGGTAGATATCATTGATGCTGGCACCACTGTATATCACGGCGTCATCGACAATATATCCTTTAAGATGCAGTACGCCCAAAAACTCACGAGATTTGACCGGTACACCTAAAATTTCGATTGGATGCTTAGCAGCCTGCATCACCTTGCGATACATCTGATAATTCCCACTGTCACCCTTATGACCTATCAGGCCTCGCCTGGCGCGATGGAAATCGACTAAGACCTTGATGTCGAGTTCAGGGTTCTTGTCTTTGGCTGACATTAATGCCGCTAAGATCTCTCGGCCCGCCTCATCATCTTCGAGATAAAGGGCGGCGATATAGATTGAATTAACCGCAGCGGCGATACGCGTTAAGAGTTCAGCCTTTAAGGCTTTGGGCGTAAGCAACCATTGTAATGCGTCGGGTTGGATTGGTATTCCACCAAGCTTATCAAGCAAGGTCATCTCCTTTAAAAATGCTTTCCGTCACGGTAGTAGGTGCTCGGGTCTAATGCGCTAAACATTACAGCCAGATGCTGCAACTCCGGATAAGCCGATGTGATGGCTTTACGGATCGCTTGCTCTACTTTATCGTGGGTATCGGGATCTTTAGGGAACCAGAGTACTTCAACTTGTGTCGTACTCAGATCGACTTTGCCATCGCGGTAACTTGTACTTGGTATCCAGTCCAAGGTAAACCCTTGAGCATCGATCCGACATAACTCGGCTAATTGTGCGAGTAATGTACGGCTCAGGCTGGCTACAGCGTCTTCAGGTAGTCCGCGCATACGAATATGAGGCATATCGATCCCTTATATAAATCATAAGGGGATAGAAATTACCGATTTACACCCCATTGGGCAAGGGTTTTCTCCATTTTTGCAGCATAAGACTATAAGAAGTGTACGTATTTCGAGCAAATGCAGATTTGAGTGCACAAAGCGCTCAAATTAAGCACTAACCGACTTGCATAGCAGATCGAACTAATGTGAATAATGTTCACAGCAATTTATCGGTATTACCCAAGCTATGCAACCCAGTTGTAGCATCGGCAACGAAAACTTAGCTTAATTGATATTAATATCTTTCACTGGACACGGCATTGAATTCAAACTTTGGTTATAATAGCCGACTCGTCAAAACAATCGATATGGAGATAATAATGAATGTTAAGATATTAAGCACAATCGCGATAAGCCTACTCATGGCATGGGCTATTTTTCACTTCAAGGCACAGCTGGGGATTTTTATCTTACCGCTCTTTATCGGCTTAGTGACCTTTGTGACGTTAAGGCTCTATCGGTTAATGGAAAAAGATAAACCCGAAGATGAATAACCGCTATGATATAAGTCTGTACTCTTTATTGACTTAGTCACCCATGTTCATCACTGCTAAGTCACTTACCTATGTGAATTTTATGAGACCTCTCGTTAACGCCTGTTTTCTGCTTAGCTGTTTATCTCTCCCTGTTCTAGGCGATGACTATTTTAATAATTTGTTATCCATCATTAAGCCGCCTCATTCCCATACGGCGATCATTGCTACAAACCTGGTGACCGGCAACATCATCTTTGAGCAGAACCCGGATACCTTACTCTTACCCGCCAGTACCATGAAATTACTGACTGCGGTAGCAGCCACATCATCACTGGGCAACGAGTTTAGATTCAGCACTCGTGTGTACTCTAGATTTCCCATAAAGGACGGCGTGATTGCCGGTGATGTCTACATCAGCTTCAGCGGCGATCCAACATTGAAAACCCAAGATCTCAGGTCACTGCTCTCACAGCTTACCGAGCAAGGCTTATATCGAATCGAAGGCAGCCTCTATTTAATCGGTCAGGCCAATGAACAGTTACAAGCACCTGGTTGGGTTTGGGATGATCTGGGGATCTGTTATGCAGCGCCTGTGTCAAGTTTTGTACTCAACCGGAACTGTGTTCACGGAAAACTCTCCCCAAAACTGGCCAGTAATCAGAGTCAATTATCGGTTCCAGGCTATATCCCTATCAGCATCACCAACACCTCAGTGTTTGATAAATCGGGCATCGAAAAATTTTGCCAATTAGATCTACAACGCTTACCCGGCAATCATTTTTCCCTTAGCGGCTGCTATTCAGGCTCACAAGCCATTAAACTCGCCATTGCCATCACAGATCCCGGCTTATTTATGCAAGAGTCTATGTCGCAAATACTCAAAAGCAGTAAGATTCTACTCAAGGGACACATATCGATTAAACACCAGCTACCTACCCAGGCTCGCTTAATTGCGGCCCATGATTCCGCCCCTCTACCCGACTTACTAGGGATCATGCTGATCAAGTCCGATAACCTGATTGCCGATAGTTTACTCAAACAGCTAGGCACAAAAAACTATCAAGGACCAGGCAACTTCAGTAACGGCAGCCGAGCCCTTAAAGATGTACTCAGTGGTGAAGGTATAGTGTTAACCCATGCACAGATTGTCGATGGCTCAGGGCTCTCCAGATATAACCTACTCAGTGCACGTCAGCTCAGTCAGGTATTACATTTGATCTATACCGACTCAAGATTTGCCCAGCTCATAGACTCACTGCCGGTTGCAGGCGTCAGCGGCACACTCAAATATAAGGCAAGTTTTAATAAACCGCCCCTGCTCAAGCATGTCATGGCTAAAACGGGATCTATGCAGGGAGTGGATAATCTTGCTGGTTTTATCAGGAGTGAAACCCAAGGTGACACCCTGTTTGTGATCTTAGAAAACGGTCAGAGTCCCCTGGAGAAGAAACAACAAAGAGCGCCTTTCAGCGCACTGTTTCTACACTCTTTAATGGATAATACGTTAGCCCAAGAGTCTCAAGCAGGCTCTGCCCTCACCCCTTCGAGTCCAGCAAATTGATGGCTTAAGCCACATAAATTAAGGCCCAAAACAAAAAAGCGAATACTGAGGAGTATTCGCTTTTTTACGCGCTATATCAATTGGTATTAGATCAGAACAAAGATTCAGGTATGTCCATAATGGTAGCTTCACCGGCACGCACCTGAGCCAGATGATATTCGGCCTTAGGCAGCATCTTGTTGATGTAGAAATCACTCAGGTAGCGTTTCTGAACAGCGAACTCTTTATCCGAGTGTGGCACGGCGGCATCTGACATCAATAGCCAGAAATAACCATATAAGACATGGCCAAAGGCATCGAGAAAATCGACGGCGCAGGCATTGATAACTGCAGGCTTTTCGAGTTTCTTATCATTGATCTCAGATGCGACTAAGATAAGCTGTTGCAACAGCTCAGTCACCTTAGCCTTGTGTGCTGCATCGGCATGACTCAGGGTCGATAGCTTGGCAGTACACTCATTAACAAACTCAGTTAAGGCAGCCAGATTATCCCCTGTGACCTTACGGCCAAGAAAATCTATGGCCTGAATACCATTGGTCCCCTCATAGATTTGTGCAATTCGAGTGTCACGTACCAGTTGCTCAATACCCGTTTCACGGATATAGCCATGACCACCAAATACTTGTTGAGCTGTGATGGCAGCGTCAAGGCCGCGATCGCTCAAAAATGCCTTAGCTACCGGGGTTAACAGGCCAACATATCGACTCGCCTTAGCTTGAGCCTCACCTTCTCCGTATTTGGCAATATCCAACTGCTGCCCAGTGAGCACAGACAGGGCACGGCCCGCTTCGGTTAACACCCGAATGTTGAGCAACATACGGCGTACATCGCCGTGCACTATGATAGGGTCGCTAGTCGCACCAGTCGGTGATCCACCTGCAGCTACCCCTTGAACACGCTCTTTGGCGTAATCGGCTGCCATTTGGTAAGCCGCTTGTGATGTACCCAGACCTTGGATACCAATCGCCAGACGCTCGTAGTTCATCATGGTGAACATACAAACTAAACCTCGATTAGCCTTACCGATGAGATAACCCTGTGCATCATCATAATTCATCACACAGGTCGACGATGCCTTCAGCCCCATCTTATGCTCTATTGAACCGACGGTGACGTTATTCGAATCACCCAAGGCACCAGAATCGTCGACCTTGATTTTTGGAACTAAGAAGAGTGAGATGCCGTTGGAGTCAGGCAGCTTAGCCAATACCAGATGAATCACATTTTCGGTGAGATCATGATCGCCACCTGTGATAAATATTTTGCTGCCTGTGATGCTGTAACTGCCATCATCTAAAGGCACTGCCTTAGTGCGGATGCCCCGAAGATCTGAGCCAGCTTGAGGCTCTGTCATGTCCATGGCGCCTGACCACTCACCGCTGTACATCATAGGCAGGTATTTTTGTTTCAACTCATCGCTACCGTGGGCATTGATACATAAGGCCGCGCCAGCTGTAAGTGAGCCGTATAAGGTAAACGCGTTACAGGCGCTGTAGGCCATTTCATCGACGAGTACGCCCAACATTTTAGGCATACCCATGCCACCGAGCTCAGGCTCGCCACAGAGGCCTACCCAACCGCCTTCGGCATACTGGGTGTAAGCCTCTTTATAGCCATCAGGTGTGATCACCTTATCATCTTGATGCACCACACCTTGCTCATCACCACTACGGTTTATAGGATGGAGTAATTCGCGACTTATCTTTTCTGCTTCATCCATTATCGCCACCGCCGTGTCCATATCGACATTTTCAGCAATGGCAGGTAAAGATGCCCATGTTTGAGGCGCATCAAACACCTTATCTAACAGGAATTTCATTTCGGCTAACGGAGCTTGGTAAGGATTCATTATCGACTCTCAAACGTTGGATTTAAACACTTGTTTTAATTTATACCAGATACCGTAGGAAAAGAAAGAGATATTTGGATAAATTGAGGGAAAAGAGAGTTCAGCTAAAGAGGTAAGTATAGGATAAGGGACTAGAAACTAGGAACGAGGGATCTGGGAATGGGAAATCTAAGGACGAAGATGATAGGGACTAGGGACTAAGCACTCGAACCTAGTCCCTTGGTTTACTACCACATCAAATCATCTGGGATGACGTAATCTGCATAAGGATCGTCGTCGCAGACGACTTGGCTATTGTCATCTTTCACCCACAAGTAGCCACACCACTCGGACACCAACATATTGACTCGCTCTGCGAGTTTATGGGGCACTAAGTAACTGGTATCTTCATGACGTACTATACCCAGTTGTCCGTTAAGCAGTTGAGTCTGTAATTTATCATTCACATAAATCGAGAAGATTTTATTATTGTGGGTGAAATTAAACTTTATCTCAGCGCTTTGCGGTAGCTTTATGGCTAGGCGAGTGAATTCAGTCACTAGGCCTCGAACCAAGCCTTGCTCGGTTGCAGCAGCAAATTTTTGCTCATTTAATGCCTTATCTTTCGCCGCCTGCTCCTGTTTCTGCGCTGCTATTTGCAGTTTTAAATCCGCAGAGCCATCATCAACCTTGGCCTTACGGTCACGTCGTTTCTGAGTCCTGGCTTTCTGTACTTTTTGTTTGCTGACTAGACCAGCTTTGAGCAGTTGCTCTTGAAAAGGATTTGCCATCTGTATCTCACTGTAATTAATATTTCTGTTGAGTTCATTACCTTGGATAATTCAACTCATTCTTTAGACCGTTTGGCCGCTAGCAGAGCCAACTCAGCCATCGCCATAGATGCGCCGCCAAGTGACCAACCGCCATCTATGGGCAGTACGACACCTGTGATATAAGAGGCCATTGGAGATGCCAAGAATAAGGCGCCATTAGCAATATCTTGCCCTATGCCGTTTCTCTTTAAAGGCACGCTCTTAGCCACACGCGCTTGTAACTCTTCACTGGGAGCTAATCGATTAAAGCCCTCAGTACCACTGATGGGGCCCGGGACGATTGAGTTTATTCGGATCCCTTCACAGCCCCACTCCAACGCCAGATTCTTAGTCAACATGTCTACGCCAGCCTTTGCCGCGCCCACATGTGCCTGCATGGGCATGGCGATAAATGCCTGGGGCGCCGAGATCTGAATGATACAGCCCCTGGTCTGGTCATCAAAGGGTAAGCTTGCTTAAGCACCTGAAAGCTGCCCAGCAGATCTATGTCCATCACCGACTTAAAGCCATTTTCACTCAGTAAGGCAGCGGGAGCCGGAAAGTTACCGGCGGCGCCACTGACTAAGACATCGATTTGAGTAAAATGGACTTTAAACTGAGAGAAACCAGCCTTGAGACCTTCAAGGTCTCGTACGTCGAAACTCGCCCCCATATGGGTGCCATTGGGATTGGTTTCACGCAATAATTTAACTGCGGCATTGACCTTTTCGGCGCTGCGACTGGCAACCGCCACATTGGCGCCTGCCAGAGCAAATGCGGTCGCTATGTCTAAGTTAATGCCACTGGTGCCACCCACAACAACGACATTTTTATCTTGATAATTAAACATAGCAACTACCTCATTGAAATGAAGCTAGAAGACACCCATGACTCTAGTTTCAAATATACTTAGCTTAATGACTCATGAATCGCCTTCAATGCGGCCAATGGATCCCCTGCTTTAGTGATAGGTCTTCCTATCACTAAATAGTCAGAACCGGCTTCAATCGCTTCTGGTGGCGTCATAACTCTGTGTTGATCGCCCTTATCGGCACCAACGGGACGAATACCCGGCGTACACAGCTTAAATTCTTTACCTAACTTAGATTTTAGCACTTGTGCTTCATGTGCAGAGCAAACAACACCATCGAGTCCCGCTTGTTTTGTCAAAGTGGCTAAACGCTGTACATGCTCGAACGCTGGGACATCTATGCCGATAAGCTTAAGATCTTCATCACTCATGGAGGTTAGTACAGTAACGGCGATCAGCATGGGTGCTTTATCGCCAAACGGTTCAAGCGCTTTCTTAGCCGCCTGCATCATGGCGAGACCGCCGCTGGCATGGACGTTGGTCATCCACACTCCTAGCTCGGCTGCGGCGGTGACGGCCTTGGCTACGGTATTAGGGATATCGTGGAATTTAAGATCCAGGAACACCTCGAAATCACGTTCATGGAGCGCCTTGATAAATTCGGGTCCAAAAAGAGTAAACATCTCCTTGCCCACTTTGAGACGGCACATACTAGGATCTAATTGATCGACCAGTTGCAAAGCAGCATGCTTATCATCAAAATCCAGGGCGACTAAAATCGACTTATTACTCATTTTTTCTCCATTTGCTTTGCGGTATACGCAATCAGTATCTTATTTACTGACTGATAGAAATATTTGGCGGTTCTGTTGATTCACTCTAAGCGTGTTAACTCATAGACCTAGTCTAGCGCCAGTAACATCAAAATGGGGGGCGAGAGTTCATGTTTTACTCGCCATCTAAACCGCGAATTCGTTTGATCTTGCCCCAACTTTTACAGGATGGACAATGCCAATAGAGCCGATGTGAAGGAAAGCCACATCCGCTGCATCGGTATCCGGGACGGAACCTGATCTGCTGCTCCACCAGTTTTTCCAACATGGTCAAACTTTCTTTAGCTTGTCCGTCTTCGGCTTGCTGTACATGCATCTTCATCAGATGCTGGAAGCTTTTCATCGTCGGGTGACGATATAATCCGTCCAGAACAAGCTGCTCCGCCTCTTGAGCCTCACCTTGTTCAATCATATTTTGCGCTAAGGTGATGGCGACGCTCGCACCAGCCCCGTTTTGTAATGCTTGGCGAAGCAGGTCGCTGTAGCCGGTAAGATCATGACTGTCATAGAATACCTGACGAGCAATCGACAGCGCATCGGGGAAAAGCTCAATATCGGCGTCGAGTAACTTAGCCAGCAGTGCTTTGCACTTGCCATACTCATTTGAATCAAGATACTTCTCCGCCAAAGTGAGTAAGGCCCGACCACAATCTGAGTCTTGTTTTAACGCGGCCTGAAGCAGTTTTAACTGCGGGGCGACGTCAGTCTGTTCATTGGCCAGTTCACAATAAAAATGGGCCGTATTGTGCTTGAGGCTTTGCTGTCTTTTTCGTTTTAAGCTCTTGATGATATTGATGGCTTTTTGCCAATCTTTGGTGACCTGGTAGATATCGATCAGATGGGTTTCGGCATCTTCACTGTGATCGTCTTGCTTCACCAAATTAATGAATATCTCTTCGGCTCGATCATAAAACCCTGCGGCGAGATAATCCTTACCCAGTTCCATCATGGCAATGTCGCGCTGCTCAGTGGTGAGACTGGGTCTAGCAATTAAATTTTGATGGATACGAATTGAGCGGTCGACTTCTCCACGCTTTCTAAATAGAGAGCCAAGAGAGAGATGTGTGTCTATGGTGTCATCATCGACATCCAACATGGTAATAAACAGATCGACGGCTTTGTCTGACTCATTGGACAGGAGAAAATTAAGACCCGTGAAATAATCACGACTCAACTGTTTTCTTTGGCTACTCTGATTATGCCTTACACTGCGCCGTCCCATATACCAGCCATAACCGGCGGCAATTGGAAGCAACAGAAACAGGATCTCTTGCATATTAGGCGTCGACGTCCCGAGCGGGAGTCATCCCTTCTAATCTAGATTCGAGTTGGGTGCATCTCTTTTTGGCATTTCTTAACGCCAATTTGAGTTTAGTCATATGATAAATGGCAAATACCCAGCTGATCATAAAACCGGCCAGAAATACAAAAGCCAGCACTAGGGGTAATCGGAATTCGCCCTGAGCAACAAAATAACTGATAGTTACCATCTGCTCGTTACGCGCACCGAAGATTAATGCAAAGAAGAAAAGTAGTGCTACTAACACTGTGACGATAAATGACCGCACGATACACTCCATATACCCATTTCAATCAACTGATTATCTAAGATATTAACTGAACTAGCTAGGATTTAGTTCATTTCAGGCATAAAAAAGCCTCCATTCGGAGGCTTTTAAAACAATGTCATTTATGCGTTGATCGCATCGACACGTTCGCGCAGTTCTTTGCCTGGCTTAAAATGCGGAACATACTTGCCATCCAATTCGACTGATGTTCCAGTCTTAGGATTGCGACCAGTACGTGGCGCACGGAAATGAAGAGAAAAGCTACCAAAGCCACGGATCTCGATACGATCTCCGCCTTCCAATGTATGAGCCATTTGCTCTAACATCTCTTTGATTGCACTTTCTACCTCTTTAGCCGACAGCTGCGACTGCCTAGTGGCAAGTTTTTCGATCAGTTCGGATTTTGTCATCCTATACCCTCTATTTTCAAGCCAAACACAGTCACCTAACAGGGATGCAAGCACCCCAGAACTTCAGGCGATTTACTTACGAGCCGCTTTGAACGCTTCAGCCATAGCACTGCTCATCACAGCGTCTTCTTGCTTGTTCAAGCTAGCCATTGCTTCTTTCTCTTCAGCTTCATCTTTCGCACGGATAGATAGGCTGATAGTACGGTTCTTACGGTCAACACCCATGAACTTAGATTCAATAGCGTCGCCTACAGAATAAACTGTAGATGCATCTTCGATACGCTCACGAGAGATATCAGATACACGTAGGTAACCTTCAACAGTTTCAGCTAGTTCAACTGTAACGCCTTTAGCGTCAACAGCGATAACTGTACCGTTAACAACCGAACCCTTCTTCTTATCAGCAAGATAAGCATTGAATGGATCGTCTTCAGTCTGCTTAACGCCTAGGCTGATACGCTCACGCTCAGGGTCAACAGAAAGAACTACTGCGTTGATTTCGTCGCCTTTCTTGTAATCAGCAACGGCTTCTTCGCCTGTACCGTTCCAAGAAATGTCAGAAAGATGAACTAGACCGTCTATGCCGCCGTCAAGACCGATGAAGATACCGAAGTCAGTGATTGACTTGATCTTACCAGTAACTTTATCACCCTTGTTAAAGCGCTCTGCGAAGTCATCCCATGGGTTAACTTTACACTGCTTAAGGCCAAGAGAAATACGACGACGCTCTTCATCGATGTCAAGAACCAGAACTTCAACTTCATCACCTAGGTTAACAACCTTAGATGGGTGGATGTTCTTGTTAGTCCAATCCATTTCAGAAACGTGAACAAGACCTTCAACGCCTTCTTCGATTTCAACGAAACAACCGTAGTCAGTTAGGTTAGTAACGCGACCAGTCAAACGTGTGTTTTCTGGGTAGCGCTTGCTGATTTCTAACCATGGATCTTCGCCAAGTTGCTTAAGACCTAGTGAAACACGTGTGCGCTCACGATCATACTTAAGTACTTTAACGTCGATTTCGTCACCAACGTTGACGATTTCAGATGGGTGCTTAACACGCTTCCAAGCCATATCTGTGATATGTAGAAGACCGTCAACACCGCCAAGGTCTACGAATGCACCGTAGTCAGTAAGGTTCTTAACGATACCCTTAATGGCTTGACCTTCTTGTAAGTTCTCAAGAAGAGCATCACGCTCTGCACTGCTTTCAGACTCGATAACAGCACGACGAGAAACAACAACGTTGTTGCGCTTCTGGTCTAACTTGATAACTTTGAATTCTAGATCTTTGTTTTCTAGGTGAGCAGTATCGCGAACAGGGCGAACGTCAACTAGAGAACCTGGTAGGAATGCACGGATACCGTTTAATTCAACAGTGAAACCGCCTTTAACCTTACCATTGATGACACCGATTACAGTTTCAGCATCTTCGTACGCTTTTTCTAGAACAATCCAAGCTTCGTGACGCTTAGCTTTCTCGCGAGACAGTTGAGTCTCACCGAAGCCATCTTCAACAGAGTCAAGCGCAACGTGCACAGTATCACCAACAGAGATTTCAAGTTCGCCTTGAGCGTTCTTGAACTCTTCCGCTGGGATTGGGCTTTCAGATTTTAGACCTGCGTCAACTAGTACAGTACCGTTTTCGATGCGTACAACAACACCTGTTACGATAGAACCAGGACGAAACTCCAAAGTTGCTAGGGATTCTTCAAATAGATCAGCAAAAGATTCAGTCATTTTTAAGTTACTTTCTTTAATAAACCACGGCCCATCCTGGACGTGGAGTCAGTATAATAATCCGCATCATCCATGTTGCGAATGGTTAAACGTCAGTCAAAATTAACTCACGTTCGGTAATTTCGATTCTATGTGTGCCAATGCAAGATTGAGCACATCTTCTATCCCGATACCCGAAGTATCTATGACCAATGCATCATCGGCCGGGACTAAGGGGGCGACACTGCGATTCATATCGCGGTCATCACGCTCTTTAATCTCGGATAAAAGACGGTCGATATTAACATCGAAGCCCTTGTCCTGCAACTGATTATAGCGTCTCTGGGCCCTTTCTTCCGCCGATGCAGTTAAATAAATTTTAGCGGGTGAACCAGGAAAAACCACCGTGCCCATATCACGACCATCGGCAATGAGACCTGGTGCAGTATTAAAGGCGCGTTGACGACGTAATAATGCCTCGCGAACGCGTGGAAATGCGGCGACTATAGAGGCCGCATTAGAGCACTCTTGGCTGCGTATGTCTGTTGAGACATCTTCGCCTTCGAGTACGACCTTGATACCTTGAGTTTCACTGCCGGTAATGAACTGCACATCCAAGTGCGCGGCAAGTAAAGTAAGAGACTCTTCGTTATCGAGTTGAACATTATGATGAATAGCGGCTAAGGCTAAAACCCGATAAATCGCACCACTGTCCAGTAGGTTCCAGCCCAAACGCCCGGCTAACAACTGGCTAATCGTACCTTTACCCGCACCGCTAGGGCCGTCAATAGTGACAACAGGAGCCCGTTCTGACATAAATTTCTCCACAGTAAAATCTATCTTCCCTAAGATTTTTAAATGAGTGTTTCCAGTGACCCACACGCTAATCCGTACGCTGCATATGTTAATACGCACACTGAAAATTAAGCGCGCGCATTATAAACCATATAAAAAAATAAAGCGGTAAATATTTCAATAAGCCGATTCAGTTTGAACACAGGAACTGGATTAAGGCGGCATCTTAGGCATGAGTTTAAAAAAATGGGCCTGATGGCCCATTCTTTTTCATAGTGATTATAACACCCGTTTTACTGAGCTAAGGCAGCAAACTGCTTAAAATAATCGGGGAATGTCTTCGATGTACAATCTGGATCATTAATGGTGATGCCACAATCGGCAAACGCTAGCATGGAAAAACACATGGCCATTCTGTGATCGTTATAAGTATCGATTTCCGCCGTATGTGGCTTGCTCGGTGGTGTGATAGAAATATAATCACGGCCTTCATCCACGATGGCGCCCACTTTTCTCAGTTCGGTGGCCATGGCGGCTAAGCGATCGGTTTCCTTGATGCGCCAGTTATAAATATTGCGAATGGTGGTGGTCCCGGTCGCAAACAAGGCGGCAGTGGCTATCGTCATGGCTGCATCCGGAATGTGGTTCATGTCGAGATCCACGCCATTTAGCTTTGCCACGCGGGAGATGATGTAATCATCTCCCCATTCGATATCGGCGCCCATCTTCTCCAACACATCGGCAAATTTCACATCGCCTTGAATACTCAGGCGCCCTACACCAGTGACTTTGACTTCGCCACCTTTTATGGCGCCAGCGGCTAGGAAGTAAGACGCCGAAGAGGCATCCCCTTCGACTAATACTTTACCCGGTGACACATAAGTCTGGCCCGCTTTTATCTCGAAGCGCTGATAAGCATGATTTATCACCTCGACACCAAATTGTGCCATCAAGGCTATGGTGATGTCGATATAAGGCTTAGAGACCAGCTCACCCTTGATCTTGATATTAACCTCACCTTTTGCCAGCGGCGCTACCATAAGGAGTGCGGTCAAAAACTGACTGGATAAATCCCCTGCTATCTCAACATCGCCGGCGTTTAGTCCGGTCGCCTTGATCGTTAACGGAGGGAAACCTTCATTCTTGAGATAAGTCACCGATGCGCCGAGTTGACGCAATGCATCAACCAAGTCTCCGATAGGACGCTCTTCCATGCGTGGCTCACCGGTTAAGGTAAACTCACCCTGGCCTAAGGTCAATGCCGCACAAAGGGGTCGCATTGCCGTGCCGGCATTGCCGAGAAACAGCGTCTGCACCTGATCTGCATTGAGTGGCGCCCCGATCCCTTCGAGTTCACAGACGGTATTATTGTCACAGAGTCGATAGTTCACACCCAATTGCTTGAGTGATGCCAACATATAGCGAATATCATCAGAATCTAACAAGTTAGTCAGTGTCGTGGTGCCCTTGGCTAGCGTGGCTAGTAATAGTGCACGGTTAGAGATACTTTTAGAGCCAGGGATATTGATAGTGCCCTGGACCTTGCTTATTGGCTCGAGACGTAGCTGCTTCATTAAAATACTTCTTTATCATCGCGGGACAAACAAACCGCTGGTTAACATTAGATGTTCATGGCAAACAGACTGTAAGGTTTACGACTGGCACCATCACGACAAAATGGTGTTCTGCTTAACCGGTGTTTGAACTTCGTAGTACTAAATTTACTGATTAAACGGCAGTATTCAACACTTATTTATGTTTTTAGCCTGTTTCAAGGTGATTTTCTTTCAAAGTGACAATTTTCTAACATCATTTGCATCAATACACTGCTAAAACTAGGCTTTATCTGTTTTCCATGGCGAGACAACTAAGCGAAGTGGCAATGAATCATGCCAGATAATTACTTTGGTGATTTAGTCCTATTCACTATTACTCGGTCTGTGTTTTACGTTACTCTAAACTTAATGAGTAAAAGGTAGATTACGCCAACAAATCTAATAAAAGGGTAAATAAGCTTATGTTCGACACTCTCACCGCTATGCCTGCTGATCCGATCCTCGGCTTGATGACTAAATACAAACAAGACACCCGCGCCAACAAGATAGATCTTGGCGTCGGTGTGTACAAAGATGAGGTGGGTCATACCCCTATCTTAAACTGTGTTAAAAAAGCCGAACAACACCGTATCGATACCGAGGAAACTAAAGTTTACATCGGCCCCACTGGCTCGGCTCAATTTAATAGCCTGCTGGGCGAGCTCGCCTTCGGCAGGGACAATCCAGCCTTGTTAGCCGATCGTATCCGCACCGTGTCTACGCCGGGTGGAACGGGCGCATTAAGAGTCGCTGCAGAGTTTATTAAACGTGCCAGTTCAGCGACAAAATCACAAATAGCGGTGATCTGGGTCAGCGATCCAACCTGGGCCAACCATACAGGTCTGTTCGAAGCCGCCGGCATCCAAGTCAAAACCTACCCTTATTACGATTACGACAACAAGAGCCTTAAATTCGATGAGATGAAGGCGGCCCTGTCTCAGGTTGGTCCTGACGATGTGGTCTTACTCCATGCATGCTGTCATAACCCCAGCGGCATGGATCTCAATGAAGCCCAATGGGATCAAATCATTGAGATAACCCAGCAACAAGGCTTCACTCCGCTTATCGATATGGCCTATCAAGGTTTTGGTGTGGGCGTGGATGAAGATGCCTATGGCGTACGTAAGATGGCTGCATCGGTAGATAACATGATTCTGTGTAGCTCATGTTCTAAAAACTTCGGCCTGTACCGCGAGCGTATCGGTGCCTGTTCAATCGTAGGAAGAGATACTGCCAGCGTGAATGTAGCCTTCTCTGTGCTGCTTTATGTTGTGCGTTGCATCTACTCTATGCCACCAGCCCATGGCGCTGCCATAGTCGAAACTATCCTAGGTTCGGATGAATTAAAGCAGCAATGGTTACATGAGCTAAAAATGATGCGAGACCGTATCAATGGCAATCGCATCATGCTGGTAGACAAGTTAATCGAGAAGGGAGTTAAGCGTGACTTTGGCTTTATCGCTCAGCAAAAAGGCATGTTCTCATTCTTAGGGGTGAACCCACAGCAAGTAGAACGCCTGCAGCAGGAACACAGCATCTACATGGTAGATTCTAGCCGTATCAGCATCGCAGGGATCGGACTGGCGAACGTTGATTACTTAGCGGAATCGATAGCAAAAGTGCTATAGAAGTAAGAAAGAACAAGTTCCTAGGTTCTAGGAACTTGTTTCGAATCTTAGGCCTTATGCTTGTCTGCAAAATCCTTCATAAACTCAACTAACGCCTCTACCCCTTCGATTGGCATGGCATTATAGATACTCGCGCGCATGCCGCCCACGCTCCTGTGACCTTTCAGCGCCACAAGTTTTGCTGCGGTGGCTTGATTAAGAAACTCAGCGTTGAGCGCTTCATTGGCCAGGTAAAATGTCACATTCATCACCGAGCGATTTTTGACGCTAACCTTACTGGTATAGAAGTCACAGCTGTCGATAAAATCATAAAGCAGCGACGCTTTGTCCAGATTAATTTTGGCCATGGCCGATACGCCACCACTGACTTTAAGCCAGGCGAAGACTTCGGCAGCCAGATACCAGGCAAAGGTCGGCGGCGTGTTGTACATGGAGCCGTGTTTCACCGCTAAACGATAATCCATGATTGAAGACTGAGGCAGGCTTGGCAGCTCTAGCATGTCATCACGGACGATAACGATACTCAGACCCGAAGGTCCAATATTCTTCTGAGCACCCGCATAGATCAAGGCATACTTGCTGATATCTATCTCTCTGGACATGATATTCGATGACATATCGGCAATAATTGGCCAAGGAGACTTAAGTTCATCAAATATTTCGATACCATCGACAGTCTCGTTAGGGCAGTAATGCAGATAACGATAATCTTGATTTATCTTGGTGAGCTCTGGTAAGGCTATTTGATTAATTCCGTTAGTATTTTGCACGATATTTATGCTATCTATCTGAGCATCACTGGTGAGTTTCTTGGCTTCTGCAACTGCAGATTGAGACCAACTACCTGAGACCAGATAGAGGGCTTTACCCTGCTGCCCAAGAAAATTATTCACCACAGCAGAAAACTGACCTCGGCCGCCACCATGCATAAACAGCACATGGTAATTAGAAGGGATCGACATCAGTTCACGCAAATCGATTTCCGCTTGCTCGGTCAAAGCAATAAACTCTTTACTGCGATGACTTATCTCCATCACCGAAGTCCCTAGGCCATTCCAATCCAATAACTCAGATTGCGCCTTTTGCATTACGGCTTGGGGTAACATTGCAGGACCTGCACAGAAATTGTATGTCACGCTCACGTCTCTATCCTCTCATCGTTAGTTATAAATTAGTCTGCCATAGGGCTAAAGACTTTACCCATAATATTTTTATATTTGGAATTATCTTTTCTGTTTTATCGCTGCCTAAAACAAAACGAGCGTCCAATTGGACGCTCGTTTTAGAGATTAATGCTTATTCGGCAGGTTCTGCCTCAGCCTCGGGCTCATCATCACCTTTCGGCTCTTCGCCTTCGACGACTTGACCAGCTTCGACGTTATCACCCTCTTGGATGATAGGATTGCCCTCTTCATCGAGCTCGACTTCATCCTCCTGGATTTCATCGATACGCTGAAGACCAACAACCTTCTCCCCTTCGGCGGTACGAATTATCGTCACACCTTGAGTATTACGGCCAATAGTGGAAACACCAGTTGCAGGGGTACGTACTAAGGTACCTCTATCACTGATAAGCATGATCTCATCATTTTCGCCAACTTGAACGGCGCCTACTACGGGACCATTTCGCTCGCTGACCTTGATAGAAACAACACCCTTAGTCGCACGGCTCTTAGCCGGATACTCATCGAGTGCAGTACGCTTACCGTATCCATTTTCGGTAACGGTCAAGATAGCCCCCTCTTCTTTGGGCACAATCAGTGAAACCACTTTCTGACCGTCTTCTAAACGAATACCACGAACACCGGTAGCGGTACGCCCCATAGGACGCAGTGCAACAAGCTCTTCGTTGGTTTCCGGGTCAAGTTTGACCAGGCCAGTTTCAGAGTCTCTCATCATCTCGTTGAAACGAACCACTTTACCCGCATCGGAGAACAACATGATGTCATTCTTGCCATCGGTAATATCGACGCCAATGAGCTGATCGCCATCTTTAAGATTTACCGCGATGATGCCATTAGCACGTGGATTGCTGTATGCCGTGAGTGCAGTCTTCTTCACTGTGCCGTGTGATGTCGCCATGATGATGTATTTATCATCGGCATATTCACGCACAGGAAGGATAGCCGTAATGTGCTCACCTTCAGAAAGAGGCAATAAGTTAACGATTGGACGACCACGAGCCTGACGGCTAGCGAGCGGCAACTGATACACTTTAAGCCAATAGAGCTTACCAAAATCAGAGAAACACAGAATCGTATCGTGGGTGTTGGCGACAAGTAGCTTCTCGACGAAGTCTTCATCTTTCACTTTTGCCGCTGACTTACCTTTACCGCCACGGCGCTGGGCCTGGTAATCGGTCAATGGCTGATACTTGGCATAGCCTAAGTGAGATAAGGTCACTACTACATCTTCTTCGTTGATAAGATCTTCCAGACTCATATCAACTTCGTTAGCATTGATGACGGTGCGGCGCTCATCACCGAAGTTTTCAAGTATTTCGTTTAACTCTTCCTTGATCACTTCCAACAAACGTTCAGGGCTGCGCAAGATATAAAGTAAAGCCGCAATGACCTCAATCAGCTCTTCATACTCGGCTAATATCTTCTCATGCTCTAGACCGGTTAGCTTATGTAAGCGTAAGTCTAAGATAGCCTGTGCTTGTTGCTCAGTAAGATAGTAGCGATCATCACGAATACCATACTCAGGCTCTAACCATTCAGGTCGCGCCGCATCATCGCCGGCTTTCTCAAGCATGGCTTTAACATGACCTAACTCCCAACCTTGAGCAACCAGCTTAACTTTGGCCTCAGCAGGCGTCGGTGACGCCTTGATCATCGCAATGATAGGATCTATGTTGGCCAGCGCAATTGCGAGAGATTCTAAGATGTGGGCACGGTCGCGCGCTTTACGCAGTTCAAATACGGTACGGCGAGTCACCACTTCACGGCGGTGTAAGATAAAGCACTCTAGCATCTCTTTTAGATTAAACAGTTTTGGCTGACCATTGGTCAAGGCCACCATGTTTATCCCAAATGAGCATTGCATCTGAGTCTGAGCATAAAGATTGTTAAGTACAACCTCACCCACCTCTCCACGCTTAATCTCGACAACGATGCGCATGCCATCCTTATCAGATTCATCACGCAGACCTGTGATGCCTTCAATTTTCTTATCTTTAACCAATTCGGCTATCTTCTCGATAAGACGCGCTTTGTTAACCTGATAAGGAATTTCGTGGACGATAATACGCTCACGGCCATTATCTTCTACTTGTACTTCAGCCTTGGCTCGCATGATTGCGCGTCCGCGGCCCGTCTTGTAGGCATCGATGATCCCTTTGCGACCATTGATAATGGCGGCAGTGGGAAAATCTGGGCCTGGAATGTATTCCATTAACTGTTCGATGGACAGTGCAGGCTCTTCGATTAGCGCCAAACAGCCTTTAATCACTTCAGTGATGTTGTGTGGCGGGATATTGGTCGCCATACCAACGGCAATACCTGAAGAGCCGTTAATCAAGAGTGTCGGTATGCGGGTAGGCATGACTGCCGGAATAAACTCAGTACCATCATAGTTAGGCACAAAGTCGACGGTTTCTTTCTCAAGATCCGCCAATAGCTGATGGGCTAACTTATCCATACGGATTTCGGTATAACGCATCGCCGCTGCCGCATCACCATCGACAGAACCGAAGTTACCTTGGCCATCGATTAAGGTATAGCGCATGGAGAAAGGCTGTGCCATACGAACGATAGTGTCATAAACCGCAGTATCACCGTGGGGGTGGTACTTACCGATAACGTCACCGACAACACGTGCCGATTTCTTATAAGGTTTGTTCCAATCGTTTTTAAGTTCACTCATCGCGAAGAGTACGCGGCGATGAACAGGCTTAAGACCGTCACGAACATCCGGTAGTGCACGGCCCACGATCACGCTCATGGCGTAATCTAGATATGAATTTTTTAATTCGTCTTCAATATTAATTGGTGTTATAGATGAAGCCAGATCAGTCATAAACTGCTCGATCCCTTGAAATTGTGCTTACCTGTTACCAGCCAAAATAGCGCAGTAAAAGTCTCAGCCTGAAAACGTGATTTGGCATTCTAACACAGTTATTTTCTGTCACCAGACTCTATTCAACTTTAGCGATAAATATCTGTTCAGCTATAGATACTTGACCAAAATCAAACAATGTTCGCTAATCAATCAATTGGTTAAATATTCGTTGATTTCTTATTTATAGCGGCTTTGAATCTGACATTCTATCGGTATAATGGCGGCATTAATAATCCCTATTGAGGTGATATAGTGGAGCAAGCAATTAAACCTGAGATAAATGTCGATCCGGCCGAGATCGCAAAATTCGAAAAAATGGCAGCTACCTGGTGGGATCCAGAAGGCGAATTTAAACCATTACACAAGCTAAACCCGCTTCGACTCAACTATATCGATCAAACCTGTGGTGGTCTGTTTGGTAAGCGAGTCCTGGATGTCGGTTGTGGCGGTGGTATCTTATCTGAGAGCATGGCCCGCATTGGCGCCAAGGTGAATGGCTTAGACATGGGCACCGAGCCTCTGGATGTTGCCAGACTGCACGCCATAGAAACTGGCGTTGAGCTTGACTATATACAAGACACAGCCGAATCTCACCGGGAAACAAATCTTGCTACCTATGATGTGATCACCTGTATGGAGATGCTCGAACACGTACCAGACCCTCGTTCAGTGGTTCAAGCCTGTGCCGATATGGTCAAACCCGGCGGTTATGTGTTCTTCTCCACCATCAATCGAAACCTACGTGCTTATATAGAAACCATCTTAGGCGCCGAATACCTGCTGAAGATGTTGCCTGTGGGAACCCATGACCATAAGAAGTTTATCAAGCCATCGGAGTTAATTTCACTCGCCGAGCATGCCGAGCTGTTCTGTGAAGATGCAACAGGGATCACCTATAACCCGCTAACGGAAACCTTCACTTATACCAAAAGTGTCGATGTGAACTACATGATCGCCACACGTAAGAGTGAAGATTAATGACAACACATCTCGATGAGGCTAGCAACGTCAGAGTAAAAGCTGTGTTATTCGATCTTGACGGTACGCTTGCCGATACCGCACCAGACTTGGTGGCGGCGCTGAATATGAGCCTAGCCGAGTTAGGTTACCCTCAAGTTAGCCTCGAAGAGATGCGCCACATTGCCTCCGATGGCAGTATGGCGCTAGCTAAAGCGGCCTTGCCAGACGTCTCTGAGGAGGTTCACCTTAAGGCGCAGCAGTTACTGCTGAGCTTTTATGCAGAGGTAAACGGTCAATTTTGTCGTTTATTTGCCGGCATAGCTGAGCTGCTCGAGCATTTGGACCATCGAGGGATCCCTTTTGGCATAGTAACTAACAAACCCGCCAGATACACCAGGCCCCTGATTGCAGCCTTAGGTTTGACCCAATCCATGAAAACCGTGATCAGCGGTGACAGCACACTTTACCCTAAACCTCATACCGCTCCCATGCTGCTCGCCTCACAGCAGATAGATCGCAAGAGCCAAGAGATTCTCTACCTTGGGGATGCGAAACGAGATCTGGTCGCGGCGCGGGCATCGGGAATGCTCGGTGGTGTCGCGCTATGGGGCTATATAGGTGAGACAGACACGCCTGAGAATTGGCCAAGCGATTATCATTTCGACTCCCCCCAGGATGTACTTAAATTTCTCAGTTAGCACACAGGCGTTCTTTGCTCATATAAGGTTCACAAGATCTAAAAGATCGCCAATCGATCATGGGATCTTTTCATCTTGTGTCGTCCGCTCAATATTCCATCTCGATGGGATAAAGCCAATGAATTCCGACCTCAAAGGTTAGCCAATACTAACCCTAAATCTTACCCTCAAGTTATCCACAAGATGACCACAGCTTGTTGAAATAATTGGGACTTGCAAAATCACCCAAACGACACTATCTTGTACCTAAGAAATTTAAAAACACTATATCTTGTGTGTGAGTGACAAATAGAGACACAAGTAGTGACTTGTTTATCGTCATGAAAATGACCAATTCAGGGTGTTAAAATTGGTTGTTATACAGGGAATAGTAGGATGAGCTTAACCCCTCATACTCAAAAAATTATTATCAAGGCCTATCTTTAATGAATAGCAATATGAAAGTCACCAAACGTAGTGGCGAGCGCGAGACCATCGACCTAGAGAAAATCCACCGCGTGATCACTTGGGCAGCCAAAGATCTTAAAAATGTTTCGGTATCAGAAGTGGAACTCAGATCACATCTGCAATTTTTCGATGGTATTCCTACCGAAGCTATTCATGAAACGATTATTAAGGCCGCTGCCGATCTCATCTCACCAGAAGCACCAGATTACCAGTTCCTCTCAGCCCGCTTAGCCGTCTTTCATTTAAGAAAGAAAGCATTTGGCCAGTTTGAGCCGCCTAAACTGTATGACCATGTTGTGAAATTGGTTGAGTCAGGTAAATATGACCAACATATACTTGAAGATTACAGCCGCGAAGAACTCTATATCTTAGATGGTTATGTGGATCACTGGCGCGATATGAGTTTTTCCTATGCGGCAGTCAAACAACTGGAAGGTAAGTATCTGGTGCAAAACCGGGTCACTCACGAGATATATGAGAGTGCGCAGTTCCTCTATATCTTAGTCGCCGCCTGTTTGTTCGCTAAATATCCAAGAGATACACGCCTAAGCTACATTAAACGTTTCTATGATGCGGTCTCCACCTTTAAAATCTCACTGCCAACACCGATCATGGCAGGGGTGCGTACCCCTACACGCCAATTTAGCTCATGTGTGTTGATCGAATGTGGCGATAGCCTAGATTCAATCAATGCAACGGCCTCTTCTATCGTTAAATATGTCAGCCAGCGCGCCGGCATAGGTGTGAATGCGGGCCGAATTAGAGCCTTAGGTAGTCCTATCCGCGGCGGTGAGGCATTCCATACCGGTTGTCTGCCTTTCTTTAAATATTTTCAGACCGCTGTTAAATCTTGTTCTCAGGGCGGCGTTCGTGGTGGTGCAGCCACCTTGTTCTACCCTCTCTGGCATCTTGAAGTCGAATCTCTGCTGGTATTGAAGAATAACCGTGGTGTCGAAGATAACCGTGTCCGTCATCTGGATTATGGTGTTCAGCTCAATAAACTCATGTATCAACGCTTGATCAAAGGCGGAATGATCAGTTTATTTAGCCCATCGGATGTACCTGGGCTTTATGATGCATTTTTTGCAGATCAGGACGAATTCGAACGTCTGTATCTTCAATATGAAGCCGATGCCTCTGTGCGCAAAACACAGATTAAGGCGACAGAGCTGTTCTCATTGATGATGCAGGAACGTGCCTCTACCGGCCGTATTTATATTCAAAATGTGGATCATTGTAATACCCACAGTCCTTTTGACAGTAAGGTTGCACCGATCAGACAGTCAAACCTGTGTCTTGAGATTGCACTGCCGACTAAGCCGCTCAACAACATAGATGATCCTGAAGGTGAAATAGCCCTCTGTACCTTGTCTGCTTTAAACTTAGGTGCGATCAAGGATCTATCCGAACTCGAGCCTTTGGCAGACCTGGCAGTGAGAGCCCTGGATAATTTACTTGATTACCAGGATTACCCTATCATCGCAGCACGTAAGTCTTCGATGAATCGTCGTACCTTGGGCATAGGCGTGATTAACTTTGCTAATTACTTGGCGAAGGAAGGTGTACGCTACTCAGATGGCTCGGCTAATAACATCACCCATAAAACATTCGAAGCCATACAGTACTACCTACTCAAGGCTTCGATGAATTTGGCCAAAGAGCAAGGCCCCTGCCCATTATTCCATGAAACGACGTATTCAAAGGGTGTGCTGCCCATCGATACCTATAAGCGTGCTCTGGATAAGATATGTGATGAGCCATTGCATATGGATTGGGAAACACTACGTCAAGACATCGTTAAACATGGACTGCGTAACTCCACCTTATCTGCTCTGATGCCATCAGAAACATCATCGCAGATCTCCAACGCGACTAACGGCATCGAGCCACCGCGTGGACTCATCAGTGTTAAGTCGAGTAAAGATGGCCAGCTAAAGCAAGTGGTGCCGGATTTCGAGAAGTATCAGCATAGCTATGAGCTGCTTTGGCAGATGCCCAATAATGATGGCTACATACAGCTTGTGGGCTTGATGCAGAAATTTGTCGACCAAGCCATCTCGGCAAACACGAACTATGACCCAAGCCGATTCGAAGGTAACAAGGTCCCGATGCAGGTATTATTGAAAGACCTGTTGAATGCCTACAAACTCGGAGTCAAGACGCTCTACTATCACAACACTCGTGATGGCGCTTCGGATCAGCTAGATAGCATTATCAGCATAGAGAAAGAAGACGAAGACTGCGAAGGCGGTGCGTGTAAGATATAGTACCGATTGGTATAACACGTTGCAGTGATTGAGATCTGGATTCATCATATAATGATTGAATCCATAATTAAATTTATTAGGGGCATCATGCCCCTGTATTCTGGAAGAAAACATGGCCTATTCTACATTTTGTCAAACACCTAATAATGCACGTCTTGAACCTATGTTCATGGGGCAGTCGGTTAACGTCGCCCGTTACGACGTACAAAAATATGAAGTGTTTGAAAAGCTGATTGAAAAACAGCTGTCTTTTTTCTGGCGTCCAGAAGAAGTCGATGTCAGTAAAGATAAAATTGATTACGCCGCACTTCCAGATCATGAAAAACATATTTTCATCTCTAATCTGAAATATCAAACCTTACTCGACTCGATTCAGGGCCGCTCGCCTAATGTGGCATTCTTGCCTCTGGTATCGCTACCAGAACTGGAAACCTGGATTGAAACCTGGTCTTTCTCTGAGACCATACATTCTCGTTCTTACACCCATATCATACGTAATATTGTCAACGATCCTTCTATCGTTTTTGATGACATAGTTGAAAATGAAGAGATCTTGAAGCGTGCGACAGATATTGCCCAGTACTATGATGACTTGATTCTACTTACCCAAGCCTTTCACCTTCACGGTGAAGGCACGCACACCATCAACGGTAAAGAGCTGTTAGTCACACAACGTACGATCAAGAAGTCACTCTATCTGTGTATGGTGTCAGTCAACGTGTTAGAAGCGATTCGTTTCTACGTGAGCTTCGCCTGCTCTTTCGCATTCGCCGAGCGTAATGTCATGGAAGGCAACGCTAAGATTATCCGTCTTATCGCCCGTGATGAGGCGCTGCATCTTAACAGCACGCAACATATCCTCAAGATAATGCGCGCCGGTGCTGACGACCCTGAAATGGGTGAGATAGCCAAAGAGTGTGAACAGCAAGCCTATGACATTTTCGTCAAAGCCGCCGAGCAAGAAAAAGAATGGGCCCAATACCTGTTTAAAGACGGCTCTATGATAGGTCTTAACGAAACCATCTTGTGTCAATATGTCGAATACATTACCAATGAGCGTATGAAGTCGGTCAACCTGCCATGTCACTATAAAGAAATCACCAACCCACTACCTTGGATGAAGAACTGGTTAGAGAGTGATGCGGTTCAGGTCGCGCCACAAGAAGTAGAGGTTTCCTCTTACCTTGTGGGCCAAATCGATGCTTCTATCGATGAAAGTGAATTTGAAGACTTTGACCTTTAATAAGATCTTTAAAAAAGCGCCCATCGTCAGTCTCGATGGCCAGCCGGTGCTGCTGTTTAATCAGCAGCACCCTAGCCTCTTGATCGCACTGGAGCAAAAGAAAGTTCAGGTATTCTCAGAGTGCCGCAATGGTTATTGCGGTGCCTGTAAGACCAAAATTATCAGCGGCAGCGTGATCTACCATACCGAGCCCTTAGTCAAACTCAAAGCCGATGAATGTCTGCCCTGTTGTTGTACTCCCGTTAGCGACTTAGATCTTAATCTGTCACCAGAAGGCGCAGATGTCGTGACTCGCTCCGGCATATCAGCCGCTGTGATCATCCGAGAACAAACCAAGACCTAATCTACCAGTCAGTTCTCTTAAGCCAGTAATGTAGGCTTTTTGGACGCGGGTTCGAGCCCCGCCGCCTCCACCAAATACTAAGAAAGGCCAACCACTTCTTATAACAAGAATAGTTGGCCTTTTTTATTGCTTAAATTCAATCTGTTACGCACTGCCCCTCCCCTTATTCAGCGTAAAACTCTTCCAAAATAACCATTTACTCATCGTTTTCATTGGCGAAAAATGACCAAATGGCGGCAAAGTGGCGACAGCGCACAGCCATGGCTTCAAAAGACACGATTCAATGTTACTCCAAATAACTGGCGATCTTGGCTTTACACAGACGTTCTGTGAGCTCTTGCAGATATTCCACCCGCGCACCAAGCCATTCAAGTTCCTCTTTGGTGATCACATAACTGGGTTTATAGCGGGCATTAACATAGCCCTGGCGAAGGAGTTTGAACCGTCGGCGGTCCCCATCGGGAACACGGTGAGAAACTCAGGCTCAATACCAGCCACTCGGCTGCCGAGCTTTTTTAAATCATGGACGTTTGGTTTATAGCGGGTAAACACTAATAAGATAGCACTGTAGAAATGTTCGGTGGCTTGATGTAACAGGAAGGCGGCTTTGTTATATTTTTCTGTACTCACACCGAAACGAAAAAACCAAGAAACTCATTCTTACTCTAAGGAAGATGCCTTCGTTATTGTGTCCTGACAATCTTGGGTGTCTTTGTTATTAGTGATAATTTCATTTTAGTTCAGCTCGAAAAAACATCAATAATTATGGGTGTCTTCGTTATTTTTATTCTTACAACACTTGGGATAAGGACGCGGCTACGCGCGGCCTATCCTATTAGTTAGGCTTGTATTATGTTTTAACTATCAGCTGACTTTCTTGTTTACAAATCCAGCTACATAAATATTTAATGATTTCATTGTTTTCATATAACGAAGAATGTTTCAAGCCTTTATCCACCTCGACGTGGTAGGTAATTTCAGTAAGAGATATAACTTGCTCAGGACTTTTATTTATAAATATCCGTAATAATGCATTTTTTAAAATCCCTTCATACCCAAAGCCAGCAATATGCCCTCGAATAATACTAGGAAAGATACTCCCAACTAAATAATAGATACCAGAAATGACTAACCAACCAAATATAGTCATAAATATGAGTATTTTTGCTTGCACAGATCCAGAACCTATTATAGGCCCTTCAACCCCATATGTTATTAGATACCAAGGAACAACTCCTAGCACAGCTAAAACACCTCCTCCAACCAAAACGTATGGACTATAGCGTAAAAACACATTACCAAATCTTTCAATTATTCTTAGGTGCCTTTCAGCTTCATCTCCATGGACATTTATCGATAAAACAGGTGTAGTTCGTATGTTAGGCAAAGAAATACGTACAACGCTGTCAAGCTGTACTATTTTCATCCAATCAAATAGCCTGCTAACCGGAGTGAATACTTTTTTTGCCAACGATATTGAGTATTCATACTTAGTTATCCAAAAGTATTGAAAGACCAAACTTATAGCATATAGTATCCAAGCCTCATTGAATGCGGCCACAATCATAAATACAATTGGTATGACTATGATAAAAAGCCAAAGCGGTGCAAATAAAACACGCTTTACAATGTCTAGATCTCTTTCGTGGCATCGTATATACGGTGTTGCTAAACAAATAACTCCTGAAATTTTACTTTGCAACACTGAATCTTTGAGTGCGTAAAAAGCTACGTTCCCACCATGACTATGAGCTATAACATATATATTTCCAGAAGTTGGTTCTTGTATAATTTTTTCTAAATGAACATGAAGTTTACGTGCAGCTTTTATCCTTTCGCTATGAGAATTTTTGCCACTCCAATTGAAAGCCTGAAAAGAAACACTTATACCAATATGATCAGTAATTATATTGCGTAGAGTTGAACCTATGTTATTTGACCATGATGCTTCTTGCGCGAAAGTTCCGTGGACCATAACAATAGTGATATTTTCATCCCTATTCATAACCCCCCTAAAAATACAAATTATAATTTATTATATTAGAACATTTAGATTGAAGATGGAGGAAAAAGCCTAACGTCTTAGTATTTGTGCGTTGCGCTGCTTGTTGGACTTGACCGATGCCTAGTCGAAGTTAATTGGTATGCTTTATGCTATAGGAATTTGCTTTTTTTGATGCTGGCTTTGGGCTCTTGTATAACCAAGACACCCATTCTTACTCTAAGGAAGATGGCCTTCGTTATTGTGTCCTGACAATCTTGGGTGTCTTCGTTATTAGTGATAATTTCATCTTAGTTCAGCTTGAAAAGCCATCAATAATTATGAGCAAGAATTATGGGTGTCTTAGTTATTTAATGTACAAGCGCACAAAAAAGTATCAACAGAAAGTTGACCAATCCACCCTGTTTCGAATGCAAAAAGAACACGTTAAGCTTCAAGGCGACGATCTTGAAGCCCCTCAGGCTCTACCACATTTGCGTCGAACGATTGTGATTACTGATTATGATTTTGGCGAACCTATAGTTCATAAAATTGAGCTGATACGATGTGATCGCATAGATTGTTATGACGCCTATGTCGATGGTAAGTTGTGGCGAAAGCGTATCGGTTGGAGTCGCATTCTAAACGGTATAAGAAAAGCCCTGCCACGGCTAAGACAGCTTTAATTTAAGCCTTCAGCATCATTTCACCATACTCAATAATGGCGGCAGAATGGCGGCAAACATTACCACTCACTCCTAGCATGTTACACCACCAAACCTTAACCATCTGAAATTACAGCAGAACAAAGCGATACCAATGGCCTTGATAGGATGGGATTATGTTGGACGTGTTAGAAACCGGACTCACTGCAAAAAAGTAGCAGAAAGCGAGTGGGCTCCAATTAAAAAGCTATACGGTCTAGCTAGTTCACGTGCCAAGACCCTGGGTACTTTTCACATGGGTGACGGTGCTAGAAAAAGCAAAAGCTCTCGTGCTAGCGCAGAGCGGGAAAAAGAGCCATGGTTACTGGCAACATCATTATGTGAGTCCACCGACACAGCTAAGAGAGCCATTAAAATTTATGCGACGAGAATACAGATAGAAGAGAGCTTTAGGGATGTTAAAACGGGTCTAAAGATGAATGATAGCGGCACTAGAATTGCGATGCTGAAGTCGCATTGGCGAGCAGCAATTAGCTCACTGCTAGATTTAGTCAGAGATCCACAAGCATGCTATTAAATTCGTGGGGATCCCTCAGGGTCAGCCCCCCAAAGGTGCAGTGCCTTCGTTTTATAAGAACGACAAAGAGTATTATGATAAGTGTATCTAGAGAGGGGCTTCGTTCAATTGACACATCTAACCATAGGGGAAGGTTCTAGTAACAGCTCCGACAATAACCTTCGGTTCTGTCGCGATGTTGAGCTTTGGTCCATGATTAAGCAAGGACAAATGGACACCACTTAAATGATGACACCATGGGAACCATTTTATTCTTTGGCGGCCTAATTGTATCTGAGAGATCTGGCGCCCTCAAATTATCGCGGCGAGACCTCAGTTTGCGACAGAATCCTTTTTTATGCTCTCCTTCATTAGCCATTAATAAGAGTGAGAATCGTGTCTTTTTCTTGCAGGAAGCGCCCTTTAATTCCCCATCCTTTGGGGTAATCGTTGTTCAGATCGCAAGTCAATGAAATAAAAAATTGTCCCGTATCAATATCAACAGTGTTGACCTGAGCACATTCAAAACCAAAAAAGTATTTCACTTTCGGGTATAACGCTTTGTATAAACTTTCTTTTGCCGAAAAAAGAAGAGTGAGTCCTTGGTTGAATTCAAGCTTACTGTGGGTAATGAGCTCACTTTCACGGGAGTCTATAATTTCAGAAGAGATTTCTCGAGCGACTTCAGTTTCAATCCAGTTTTCTAGATCAACTCCAATAATTTGATGGTGTCGCCTATATGCTGTCACCGCTATTGCTTGTGTACTCGTATGAGTGATGGAGCCAATGATACCAGATGGCCAAATGGGCGCTCTATCGTACGCACTTAGTACTTGATGTGGTTCGTTAGTTAGTTGCTGTAACGCCTGACGAGCAACTAACCTTCCCGCCAAAAATTCTGCACAACGCTTTGGCACCGCGCCCTTTAACTCTGATGGAAACTTGAAGTTATATTGCAGGAAGAGTCGTTCATCATAATTTGAAGCGGCATATGAGGTTTTGCTCCAGGTTGCAAGCTTTAGTTCAAGTAGGGATTTGTTCTCGATTTTCTGGACGAATTCATTGTTTGCCATCACAAACGGTTACCTATATTAACAATATGAATGAAGTTATTTTATAAGCTGGATCGAAACGCTATGCTATTGCAACTTGCGAATAAATAATAAGCTCAGAAACAGAAAAGTGATACAGATAAGTAGTAAGAAATCATTCGCTCTTGGGACGCCAATAAACAGGCTTGCGAGAAACCAAGTAAGCGAATAGGCCTGACCTGATAACGAAATGATTCTTCCCTGTTCTGAACTTGAGGTGTGCTCAGACAATAAAGCCGTATAGACACTGACACTCACATTGAGCAAAATATAGACTACAAATGAAACGATAAATGTAATCATAATATTATCTTCTAAGAGCAGTCTTGATATTTCGAGAATACCAAACACTACAATCCCCACCAGTGAAATGTTAGTGGTTATTTCTAGCGGACTCGATCTGTCCTGGATCCTTTTTTGTATAACGAGAGTATTCAACAGAATCGCCCCCCCATCACGACGTAGAAGAAACCTATCTGATTGGTTGTAAAGTGGCAATACTCTGACAAATAGAGGCTAATGGATTGGATATACAAGCCGATTGCAAACTGAAACACTAAATAGCTGCCGAGGAGATACTTAATCAGCTTTTTGTTTTTTATAGAGAGTAGATAATGATACGACTCTTTAAAAAAAAATAATGGGCTGAAATGGTGGCTCCCCTGAACGACCACATTTTCTTCGAGCGAGGCCTTTGCTTTAAATATGTTCAATAACGTTAATATAAAACCAATGGCAAAAGGAATCACTAGCGATAGTTGCCCATGGGCGATACCAGATGCCCCACCAAGAATAGGACCCACAATAAAGCCTAAAACGGTGGCGAGAGCAGGCCATTTAAAATTGGTCATTTTTCTTTCAATCGTTTTACTCATATCCGCGATCATGGCATAGACAGCGGTATAGGTACCGGCACCAAACCCTGTAATGAAGCGGGCCAGGATAAAAAGTGGGATACTGTCTATCATTATCGCGATGATACTGAGTAAGTAAGAAAGCAGAATAATGCTAAGGCCCGCGATGATCGTCTTCTTTCTCCCCACATGATCAGACAGTGCTCCAAATAAATACTTTCCAAATAAGCTGGCCAATGGAAAAACCGCGAGGGTGATCCCATAGATCACATTCGTATTATGGAAAGCATAACCTTGTAATAAGCCATATTCAGGGTTGAAAAACAGCTCAGGAAGAATGGGTAAAATCAAACCTGAGCCAATCGCATCGATAAAAAGCACCATGCATAGGGAAAACAATTTCGCCTTGTTATTAATGGCTGTCATGACCTACCCGATGGGGTGGGTTGGGGTATTTAAAACGTCCACTATTTCTTGTATGACTTGGCGATTGTTAACCCAGCTATTGTGTGATGCCTCCATCGGGATGATATTGATATCCGCATGGCTGATATATTGATTGACATGGTTGTCCTCAATATTATTCACATAATAGGCATGGATGCTCCTATAATTTTCAGCATAGTCCCCTCTACGCTGTCATTGACGACACCGTGAGGGACATTGCCTTCATCAACGTGTTTTGCTTTGAACAAGGTCACTTTTATTGGATCGGGGCAACGAAATGGCTTAGGTTGGTACTGATAATTCACGTTTCTCTCAAATTGCGCGCGCGCAGTGAACGTAGAGTGATTCCATGCTTCCTTATAATTGAAATAAGAATCAAGTAACACTAAATGGCTGACCTTATCTCCCAAAGCGGTCAGCTGTTTGGTTATCTCAAAGGCCAGTACCCCACCAAAGCTCCAGCCCATAAAGAGATAGGGCCCTTTGATTTGTAGTTGCTTGATATAGTCAATATAGAATATCGCGAGCGTTTCAAAGGTGAGGCTATCTGTCGATTGCTCGCCTTTTTTCTCATTGATAAAATCGTAGTAGTTGTTAAATAACACCAGTTTATGATCCGCCATATGAGGTACCAGGTTACTGTAGAATGATTCAGCACCGCCGCCTCCTGGGGGAAAAATAAAGATCGGTTGTTGGTTGATTGTCTCATTAACCATTTCATAGGGAACAAAGTCGTTAAAGTCTTCTGGGTGAGCGATATACCCCTGCCGTTTATCTTGTTCACAACAATGCGTAATGACCGTTTCCAGTGTTTTCTGAAAAGCTTCTGAGAACTCTATGGCTTGTATTGCTGAGAGTTTTGAATGAATGCCAAAATATAATTTCCCGTCATTGATCATGCCATTGATGTTGAGGACATTTAGCATGGGGTTGTCTTGTGAAACGCTCTGGCCGCTGTTTTCATTGACGACTTGCCAATAGCCTTCAATAGCGTCGAAGCGACCTAGATAGTTAAAACTGATTTCAGGCATATCATTAAAGTCATAGCTTGGTGCTGGTGACTGTGACTGATTAGCCACAAAAGCACCAAACCCAATCCCTTTATTTGGAATACTGCGTAACAGGTGTTTTATGCCTCTTATTGTCACAGCAAGGTCGTGCTGCACTTGAAGCTTAACGGGAAACTTACTGGTAAACCATCCAACGGTATGACTGTGATCTATCGAGTCGCTGAGGTGTTCTCTTCCATGGCCTTCTAAAGTGATCCCATGGATATCTTTCCCAGATATGTGTTTTAAAGCGTAGACCAAGGCGGTAAGCAACAGCTCATTAATCGCCGTATGATAGGGCCTATTTGCGGTTTGCAAGAGTGCAGATGTCAGCTCCTGGTTTAACGTTATTTCATGAAAACAAACAGGTTGGCCTTTGTCTTCTCGGTCTAATAGCGAGTGACAATCTGCAAGAACATCGACCTGTCTTTGCCAAAACATGTCTTCATCAGGGTTAATGTCAGGATAGCGTCGTACTTCATTGACCCATTGTCGGTAGCTCGTGCCTTTCTTTTCTAGAGTGCCTCCTTCATACAAGGTTTTGAAATTCTCTATCAATATGCGCCAGCTTACTGAATCCACAATCATGTGATGCAATGAAAAGAACAGTCTCGCGCTTGAGTCTCGATATCCGTAAAGGTAGGCGCACTGAAAGAGTGGACCTTGCTGTAAGTCAAAATGACTTTGCCAGTCTGTGAGTACTGCGTTCAGTTCATCATCACTATACTGCCTAACATCTAGCACTTTAAGCTCTGGTTGTTCCATCGAAGCCTGATAACTTTGCAACCAAGTGTCTTGTTGTTTCGTATAGCGGACTCGTAGAATATCGTGGTAACTAATAAGTTGGCGAATAACTTCTGGCATAATGTCACAATCTAACTGTGGTACTTTGACAAGAAAGCTCTGATTCCAGTGATTTTCATTCCGTATCTTGCCAGAACAGACTTGATTTATAAACCACGCTTGGATGGGTAAAAAACCGAGTTCCCCCTTAATGTTCCCTCTTCTGATTGCATTTTTACGGACGAGTCTGAGCTCAATAGATATTGACACAGGCGTTTCACCGTCCTGTATTCGAAGACATTCTTAACTTGGCAGTTTAAACCCATTCGTCGAATTCGGCTCGCGACTTGGATAGAGGTGATGGAGTCACCACCAATACGGAAGAAGTCATCAGTCATGCCCACACGCTCTAACCCTAGAATTTCCTGCCAGATAACCCCGATTTTTCTTTCGTATTCATTGCTGGGAGTCTCATAATGCTCTGATTGAGTGAACTCAGGTTTAGGCAAGGCTTTTTTGTCCAATTTACCATTGGCCGTCAGTGAGAACGCATCGACCTCAATGACATGACTGGGTAACATATATTCCGGAAGATGAATGGCCAATTGTTGTAAAATAACATCACCGGTTATGTGTACGTTATCCTCTAATCGATAATAGCCGACCACGTATTTTTTGTGATGACTCGCATTGGCTTGCTGTTGTAATAAAACACACGCTGCTTTTATTCCAGGAAGAGCCAGAATTTTATGTTCAATTTCTCCCAGCTCAATACGGTAACCACGAAGTTTAATTTGATCATCGTTTCTACCAATATATTCAATATCCCCATTGTCCAGCCAACGTCCAAGATCCCCCGTTTTATATAACCGTGTATAGCCTTTCTGTTTGTCTTCTTTCGTCATATAGGGGTTGGCGACAAATCGTTCTTGGGTTAACTCTGAACGATTTAAATACCCCGTGGCTAAGCCTTCGCCTCCAATATAGAGCTCACCAATTAGCCCAATTGGAGAGAGTTGCTTCGACTGATCAAGTATATATAGCCGTTTGCCAGCATAGGGTTTCCCTATGTTTTGTACAGAGACATCTTCACTAATGGGCTTGACGGTGCTGCCGACGGTGCACTCCGTTGGACCGTATTGATTAAAGAGTTTTATATGACTATTTGAGCGTAATGCATTTACCGCTGCATAATTTATGGGCTCTCCCCCCAAGACGAGGCTAAGTCGCGTGTTATATTTTACCAACTCATCTTGACATGACATCAGCATTGAAGGGGTAAGCCTTAACGTATTGATCTTCTCGGCTTGTAGATATGCCACCAAATCCTGAGAGGTAAAATCATTGATGTTATCGAGTATCGTTGTTGTGCCTGACGTTAATAAACCAGAAAATATGGTTGGTAGTGACGCATCAAAGCAGTAGTTTAATACAAAGGCAGAATTAATTTTGTCTACACTAACGGTTTCAATGAACATATAGGTGTAATAAGCTAAAGCACGATGAGTCACCATCACCCCTTTAGGCTGGCCCGTTGTTCCTGACGTATAAATGACATACGCAAGATCCGTGGCAGCAGAAAATGGAGGGCGGTTAGGCTCAGCATGATGATAGAAGGCCTCATCAAGATCGGCAACCACGGCAAAATCGTCAAAGAAGAGTGGTCGATTTATGTGCTGATTATCGGGTTTATTCGAACTCGATTCCGTTTTATTGTGTTGCACAAAACAGCGCTTACTCAGAATAAACGCCGCACAAATATCACTCAGTATGTAATCTATTCGCTCGCTTGGATAATTTGGATCGATGGGAACGTAGGCGCCACCGGCCTTAAATACTGCCAGTATACTGATCACCATCTCCAGGCATCTGTCGAAACACAAGGGAATGAGTGTGCCCGGCTTCATATCAGCCCCCGTTCGTTGCTTGTATGTCTGGCGAATCACGTTGGCTAAAGCATTTGATTTGCTGTTTAACTCTTGATAGGTAAGCTGTGTCTCACGACAGACGAGGGCAATGTTATCCGGGCAAAGCTCAACTTGGCGTTGGAATAATTCAGCAATGGTTGACTGATTTGGATAATCACATTGGCTGTGATTCCAGTCATGGAGAATGATGTGCTCCTCCTCCCTTGTCAGGATAGAGAGTGTCCGTATTGCGTCGTCTGGAGAGTGCAGAATACATGCTAGCAACTGTGTAAAACGGTTAATATAACTGGATATCGTTGCAGCGTTGAACAGACTGGTTTTATAAGATACATGCCCTTGTATTTCATCCCGACTGTCATCAATAAATACAGCCAAATCAAAGCGAGCTATTTCATCAGTGGGCTCTTTTATTTCATAGGGGAGTAGCGGTGTGCGGCCATCCTCTTCCTTATTATCCAATTGACCAAAGCTCTGCACGCCGAACATAACCTGAAAAATAGGGTGTCTGCTTAAATCTCGATCGATACTCAGTGCTTCAACCAGCTTTTCGAATGGCACATCTTGATATTGTTGCCCAGCGATCTGATCTTGATGTACTTGCTCAATGAGCTGGTGATAAGTCAATTCTGGATTAACTTCCACTCGATTCACTTGTGTGTTGATAAATAAACCAATGAGATCTTTTATTTGCGCGTAATTCCTATTGGCAATCGGGGAGCCTGTCACAATGTCTGACTGATTTGATAGTTTGCTGAGCAACACTGAGAAAGCGGTCAACAGGATCGTATGGACTGTTGTTTGTTTTTCATTCGCCAACGATTGTATTGCCTGACTGATGTTTGCATTGAGGGTAAATTTCTGATGCCCGCCCTGATAGTCGACCTGAGTGGGTCTTTGATGATCGATAGGCAATTCAAGTGTCGCAAACCCTGTCAGTTTTTCTTTCCAGTAATCAAGTTGCTGCTGTAAAACCTCCCCTTGCAAATACGTACGCTGCCAGTGGGCGAAATCCTTATATTGAATTGGCAACGTAATCAGTTCAGTTGATTGATTCGTATTGTAAGCCGTATACAGCGCAGAGAGCTCTCGATGAAAGATATCCAGACTCCACCCGTCTGTAGCAATATGATGCATGTTGATGAGCAGTATATGCTGATGGTCGGTATGTTGGCCGGTCAGTTCGGGGGCGCTTGTTTCCGTGGGAGCGGAAAAAGTGTAGAGCTTGATTCTTATTGGGTACTCATTAGATAAATCGAATGGACAAGTAATATCTCGAGTGATCATTACATCCAAGGAAGCGCGATCTGACAGAGTAACCTCTTCGACTTGTAAGGGCTTATCACATACGATTTGTACGCCTAACTCTGAATTTTCGTCTTGCTCAATGACACTTCTCAACACTTCATGGCGATCCATGATCTTGGCTATTACCCGCTTCAATACTGCTATATCAGTTCCCAATTTTAACTGATATAAGGTCGGGATATGATAAGCATGGGTTCCCTGCTCATACTGCTCAATAAACCACAGACGTTGTTGTGCAAATGACAAGGTGACTCTTCGATCCGCTATTTTGGGGATATCAAGCTTGCGCTTCGTGACAACAGAAGAGAGAATATTTTTAATCGTTCTATATTTAAAGATATCTGCCACTTTGATATCCCTGTCCAGGGTTTGGCTAATTTTGTGGGATAGCTGAATGGCGAGAATGGAGTTTCCACCAATGTTGAAGAAATCATCATCCAGAGACAATTGCTCCACGCCTAATATATCGGCAAAGAGCTGTGCCACCTGGGCCTCTTGTTCTGAATGCGAGTCTTCCAGTAATACAACCTCATTGCTGGATGTGACTTCTGCTGGATCTGATGGCTGGAACAGTGCCTTTTCTAGTCGTTTGATATCCAGTTTAGAGAAGATAATTTGCGAGTAGGGTTGCTGGATAAGGTCGTAGAAAACCGATGCGCCTTCTTGCTGTTTTACTGAGTTTAACAACATCAATGAACCCAGCGAATTATCGTCCCTTAACTCATTGGTAGCGGATTTTGTATTATTTTTCTCCTGATTTCTGACAATACCAATATCAGACCAGCCCGGCCAGTTAATTGAGACAACAGCAGTATCGCCTAGACTGAGCTTATCGACAGCAAGGTAATCGAGATAGCTGTTCGCCGCACAATATTCAATCCGATTGACATCACCCATAATGCTCGCAAGCGAAGAGGTCGTAGCTAGGTACTTTAACCTCTGAGTGTTGATGCAACTTAATATATTGTTAAGTCCATACACTTTACCCGCAAGCGCATTTTTCATATTTTGGATATTGTATTGCTCAGGAGGAAGCGGTGAGACCCCTGCGGTGTGAATAATGCCTGTGATGTCTCTCTCTGCAATAAGTGCCTGAAGGAACGACTGATTGAATTGATCCGGATTGGCAATATCGACGGCTCGCGTTAAGACCGTGGACCCCTTTGTTTTGATACTCTCGATGATGTCCAGCTTCTGCTTCACGTAGTCTGAAGGTGCCTGATTTTGGCAGATATCATTTCGACTCAGCAGCATAAATGTGACTCGGTGTTTTTCAGCAATGGCATGTGCAATGCTCAACGCAACCCCCCCATGCCGCCTGTGACGAGGATAATATCACCATCAGAAATAACCGGCTGACTAGTAAGGTTTTTTTGATCAACCACGTGGTAACTTTCTTGCCAAAGCTTGCCATACTTTATGGCAAATAGCGTGTTTGTTCGGTAATTGGAGTTAACCTGAAACGCCTGCTGTATATAGGCCGTTGTGTGTGGACCAACGACCCCTACATCCAGTAATCCGGTATTGATATGCGCATATTCATGTTTAATATTTCGCCCAGCTCCTACCAAAGTGCCATTGCTAGGATTCACGGGATCAACTTCGCTAATTTGAGCAATATGGTTAGTCAACACTAACAGTGTTTTGAGGTGAGGGCTGGTTAGTAAATAGGTTCTAGTCAAGAATAGTGAATAAAAACTGTAACTGAGTGCGAGCTCGAGGCGCTCATGATTATCAATCGATGCAGCATGAATGATGGCGTCATATTGCCCATTCACAAAGTGTGCTTGCAGCTGTAAAAAATGATCTTCATTTTCTGGGTTAACTAAGATGTTATTGTCTATTACGGAGTACTCAGACACATTAATATTGAGCCTGACGATAGCACTTGATGTTGCTAATGAGGCGTAGGTATCACAGTATTCTTGGCCGTGTCTCAGTAAAATCAGAGCCTTACTAAAGAGAATACGATTACTGCTCTTATGAAATGGTTTACAGGTTGACCATTGTGGCGTGCTATACCAGTGCTGTTTTTCTAAAAGCTGAAGCTGATTCTGGTGAACGTTGTTTAGTGGTTTTTCAATCCAACATTTTTGTCGATCAAATTGATAAGTGGGGCAATCAGAAAGATTTCTTCCTGAAGCGATGTTTCGATAAACATCTAAATTCTCAGCAAGGCATTGATTATTCTTCCATAGAATGGCTAATACATCTGATCTAGATTTAACATCATAGATCTGACTCCCTTTATAAGAGGGGAGTATATTAAATACATGAATGTTCTTCCTCTTATCTGATTCAATATATTTGCAGACAAAGGACGTCAGGCCTTTGCCCAAACCGACTTCGATAAAGGTCACTTTGTGGTCAAAGTGCTGACTGATCGTGTCGATACATTCTGCGAATTGAACCGTATTCCTCAACTGATCACACCAATACTCTGCAGACTGTACATTTGATGTGGCCATTTTCCCCGTCAGGTTGGTCACGAAAGGTTTACTGGCAGCATTGATGGTGACAGTCGATAGCACTTGCTTGAATTTATGGGCCGCCATATCCATCATCCGAGAATGGTAAGCGTGTGATGTCGTCAGGAGTACTGATGGTATGTCTGAGTGGGTAAAGTCAGCCTGCAAGGTCTGTATGTCTTCTTCTAATCCTGATATGACGATATCTTCATGAGAGTTGATCACTGATATTTCACAATGATGAGACTCTACCGTTTGTCGTATTTGTGCTAGCTGCGCTTGCACTGCCAGCATCTTGCCTGGTTGCATTGATTGCATCAGCTGACCACGTGCGATCACGACCTTGATGGCATCTTCTAAGCTAAAGATGCCCGATAGCGTCGCGGCGACATATTCACCGATACTGTGTCCCATATAGGCATCAGCGTTAACCCGCATCAGGGTGAGGAATTTCGCCAATGAGTATTCAATGACAAAAAGACAGATTTGCGTCCATTCTGTATTGTTGATGTTATTGGTGGGGTGTTCACCTTGTGTAAACAGGACATCATGCAAATCATTAGGCAAATATTGGCTGGCGATTTGGATGCAGTGGTCAACAATATCAGCAAACTGTGGTTCGTTATCGTATAACCCTTTGCCCATGTTGACATATTGTGTGCCTTGCCCTGGAAACATAAAAATGACGTTAGTGTCTGATTCTATATCGACTTGACAGTAAGATTGATCTGCTTTGATGGCTTGGATCAGTTCCTCACAATTACCAGCAACATAGGCGCTTCTGTGATCATAGTGCTCGCGATTGTTCAATAAAGTGAAAGCCAGATCGTTGAGTAATCTTGGTTTATCACCATGTTGTTCAATGTAGCTCAGCAAAACAGTTCTATAGTTTTCCAGTGCAGATCTAGATTTACCCGATATAGGAACGATAACGGACTGGCCTTCACCCTCTGTACATTCTGCTGCCAAAGCAGCCTCTGGTATCGGTTGATTAGACAAATCTTCTACAATGACATGGGCATTTGTCCCGCCGATCCCAAAGGCACTCACTCCCGCAATGCGGGGTTTGATGTTGTTTGCTTCCCACGGCCTGTTTTGCTGAATAATTTCAAAAGGTGTGTCGTCTAGGTTAAGCTCGACATTTGCAGACGCGTAATTTGCCTGACCAGGTATCATTTTGTGCCGCAGCATTTGGAGAACTTTGATCAAACCCACGACTCCCGATGCGGCATCGGTATGCCCTATATTGGCTTTAACAGCGCCCAGCACCGCTTTACTCTGTAAGCCATTTTCTGGAGTTTGATGATGAAACGCTTCCTTAAGCGCCTGAACTTCAATAGGATCACCTAGATGAGTTGCAGTGCCATGACACTCAATGTAATCGATATCTGCTGGGCTGATACCCGCCATTACCTGAGCGTTGATGATACATTCACTTTGCCCAATCAGTGACGGAGCGGTATAGCTTGTCTTACGATCACCATCGTTATTTGTTGCATACCCGGATATTACTCCAAGAATCTCATCGTTGTCTTGCATTGCTGCTGACAGTGGCTTGAGTACAACCACGGCGACACCTGAGCCGGGAATGGTCCCTGATGCGTCTAGGTCGAATGGCCGACAATGACCATCACGTGCCATGATCATGCCTTCTGTATAGGTATATCCTATTTCTTCAGGCATGCTGAGTGATACCCCTCCAGCGAGGGCCATGTCACATGTCCCTAGCTGGAGATTACGACAAGCTTCGACAATTGAGACGAGCCCTGTAGAGCAGGCTGTATTAATCGAATTCGCTGAGCCAGTCAGCCCAAGAAAATACGCGGTTTTGGTTGCCAGCGCATCTTTTCGGTTTGAGATAGAAGCTTCCCATAGGTTAATTTCTCCTGTTTGCGTCCGGTTTACGATGTTGTTTTGGAAATAATGGTCTGTTCCACTTCCGGCGAAGATGCCGATCAGCTGTGATTTTCGTTGGGTAATATAGCCAGATGATTCAAGTGCAGACCAGCAGTGCTCCATGAACTTTCGTATTTGCGGGTCAAGCAGCTTGGCTTCGTTCGGTGACATATTCCAGAATAAGGGATCAAATTTGTCAGTATGTCGAATATGAGTGGAGATCGGTACGTAATTATCGTTGGCAAGAACGGCTTCAGACACCCCGAGCTCTCTACACTCTTCCTGGCTATGAAACGTTACTCCCTCTTGTTGATTGGCTAACAGAGACCATAATTCACTGATATTATCCGCACCATTAACACTACCAGAGAGTCCAACAACTGCGATTTTGTTGTCATTGCTATCGGCACTTTTTTGTAGTTTGTAAGCATTGTTGTCTTTATTTTGTACACTTTGAATCAGCTTTTTGACGGTATTAAATTTGAATGTATCTGCAATTGAGAGGTGGGTAAATTCTTTAACCTGATTGAGCTGATGCTTTAATTGAATACTCAGTATCGAGTTGCCTCCTATGGCAAAAAAGTTTGCATTTATGCTTATGTCCTCGACCAGGAGGCTTAATACATTGGCGTAGATTTGGCACAGCGTTTTTTCTAAAGTGCTATTCGGTGCAACGCCATCGCTGTTAGCTGCAATCTCAACTTTAGCCAGTGCGTGGGTATCAAGTTTTCCATTGATCGTTAGCGGAAATTCATCGAGTTCAACCCACGCGCTCGGGATCATATAATCAGGCAGTTGTTCTATTAAGTGCTCGGTGAGCGTTTGTGGCGTAATAGGCTGTGGTTTATTGGTCGTATAGTAAGCCACCAACATTTTATTCACTCTGCTCCCGACTTCGCGCGTGTTGACCAACACTGCGACTTGATTTATCCCTGATAGTGTTTTTAGTTTATTTTCAATTTCGGTGAGCTCTATACGATAGCCGCGGATTTTAACTTGAGCATCATTGCGTCCTATATATTCAATGGACCCATCGGGTAACCACCGCACGAGATCCCCTGTTTTATACAGTTTTCGGGGTGAACTCACCGCTCCACGATGGTGAATGAAATGATCATGGATGAACCTTTCTTCGGTGAGTGTAGGGTTGTTGAGATACCCTTGAGCGATCCCGGCCCCACCAATATACAACTCGCCAACGATGCCTACAGGAACAGGGTTTTCATCCTTATCGAGGATATAACATGTTCTGCCTTTTATCGGTTTTCCGATGGGCACATTAGCGGTGCCAATTTTATTATCCATTGAGTGAATACAGGTAAATGTTGTACTTTCAGTGGGGCCATAACCGTTCAGTAGGTGTCTAGGGCGGTATTTTGATTCGATCAGACGATTAATAATCTCTTTATTGAGTGCTTCACCACCGACCAATAAGTAATGTAGATGCTGAAATAAATCTGCCTTGATTGAATATAGGTTTTCAAACAATGTGTTAGTGAGCCAAAGAGTGGTGATATTGTGTTTGTCGAGGAGAATAGCCAAATCATCAGGTGAGGCCATGAGAGACTTAACATCGTTAGGGATAACGAGTTTGCAGCCATGTAATAATGGCATCCAAATTTCGAATGTTGCCGCATCAAATATTGGCGAGGACAAGAACATAAAAGTATCATCACGATTGATGCTTAAGAAGTCGCTAAATATTAGGCTTGAGATGTTGGCATGACTAATCAAGACACCTTTTGGATTGCCCGTTGTGCCAGAAGTATAGATTACGTAGGCTAAATCATCGGGGTGACAGTCTATCTGTATCTCGTTAGCTTTGGTCTCATAAAAAGTTTCATCTAAGTCGATAATCAACAGTTTGTCGGCGAACGATCGGTAATGTTCCTTAAACCGTTTTTGCGTGTTTAGAACGGACTCATTCGGCTCATCCGAGTATGCGGTGCGGCGCAATGATAAGATAAGCGGCAGCTTAGTGTCTGAGACCATATGATCCAGTCGTTGTTTAGGATAACCTGGATCCATCGGCACATAAGCCGCACCACATTTTAAGATTGCTAGCATAGCAATCACCATTTCCGGGCTTCTATCAAGCAATAAACCAATTTTCAACTTGTGGGTTGTGGCCGATACTTCACTTTGGTTAATCGTTTTTTGTATCTGTGCTGCTAACTGATTCGCTTTGTTATTGAGTGCTTGATAGCTTAGGTTCAGGTCATTATAGGTTAAGGCAATATCATGAGGTGACCGTTCGACTTGTGCTAAAAAGCACTGGGAAATACTGTTGGTCGTACCGTCATGCTGTTCAGTGTAACGGTATTGATTGACCAGCTTTTCATAGTCGTCCGGTGACAGGAGAGTCAAATTTTTTATCGGCTGCTTTGGTGCCTCCAACACTTGTTCTAGGATATAACCATAGTGGCGAATAAACTGATCTATTGTATCTTTACAAAACAAGCTTGTTTTGTATGAAATCATGCCGTGGAAATGATCTTCACTACAATCAACGAATAATGATAAATCAAATGCAGCAATTTCATTTTCCTGGTTTATATCATCCCGAGGGAGCAGTGGACTGTTGTGAAGTGCATCAGAATCGTCCACCAACTTGCCAAAACTTTGTACACCAAACATGACTTGAAAAATAGGGTGCCTACTTGAATCTCGCTCGACTTGAAGTAGCTCTACAAGCTTCTCAAATGGAAGATCCTGGTGTTTCTGAGTTTCTGCTTGTTCATCATGAACTTGTGAAAACAGCTCTTCGCAGCTGACGTGTGGATCAATCTGGGTGCGATTCACCTGAGTGTTAACAAAGCAGCCAATACTGTCTTTAAGCTGTGAAAAATGCCGGTTAGCAATTGGGCTGCCTGTGACGATGTCAGTTTGCCCACTGTATTTGCTTAATACGATAGAAAAGACGCTCAACAGGATAACATGTAGCGTGGTGCCTTGTGCTTTGCTGAAGGCTTGCAGCTTCGAGCTGACTGTTTCATCTATCGTAAAAAATTGACGTTTACCAAGGTATTCCAGATACTTTGGTCGAGCATAGTCACAGTGTAAGTTGAGGCTCTCGAAACCTGTTAGTTTGTTTAACCAAAAGTCTGCTTGTTCTTGCAATACATCGTCTTGAAAATATTCCCGTTGCCAAGCAGCGAAATCTTTATACTGAATGGGCAAAATCGGCAGTTTTATATCGTTCGTGTGGTGGTGAGTAAAGGCGGTGTAGCACAATTGAAACTCACGCTGAAAGCAGTCCATGCTCCAGCCATCGGTGGCAATGTGATGAATGTTAATTAATAGCAAGGTGTCCGCTTGGCTTGTCGTGCTATCGTCGAACTCATGCTTCTCGATATGATAAAGCGTGACTCGAATAGGGTATTGACAAGTTAAATCAAATGGCCGGTTGATCGCTTTCCTTATTACCGCGGTGAGTTCATCTGTGGAAGTCACGGTGTGCTCGTCAATGTTGAGCTCGTCTTCGTGCACACACTGTATGGCCACCTCGTTTTGTGTGTTCAGCGTGCTGCGCAAGACTTCGTGTCTGGACACGATCGTTCTGATGGCAAACTTAATCCCTTCTATATTCGCGTCAGGACGTAATTGATAAACTCTCGGTACGTGATAGGCGTTTGTGCCACCTTCGTATTGTTCAATAAACCAAAGTCGCTCTTGTGCGAAGGAAAGCTTTGGCTGTACCTGCTCGCACCGATAAATAATTGGAAGTTGATAGACCTCGTTATGGATCCCATTGCGTTTTAACACATCAATAATTTCAGGTTTCAGCGCCACAATGTCTTTTAGCGTGTCTGCAGTCTTAGGGTGATTGGTGGCTTTATAATTAAGCTTGTCACCTTCTGCAACCCAAAGAGAAATACCAATTTTATTTGCAAAAATGAGAGTTTCGTAGGCTGTGTGCATTAGAGTTCACCATAAGTAGTTGATTGCTTGTTAAAATCTATATTTTCAAGGAGAGATAGGATCGTCGGATAGCTGAAAATATTGGCAACGCTGACTTGATAACCTAATTCAGCGGTAACACGGTGGGATAGTCTAATGGCTGATATCGATTCCCCCCCTATTTTAAAAAAGTCATCATTTATCCCGACTCGCTGCAGCCCTAATACGTCTTGCCAGATGACACAAATGTCTTTCTCGTGCTCATCACGTGGTGCGACATAATTATCTACTGCAACAAATTTAGGCTCCGGTAGTGCATGTCGATCCAACTTACCGTTGATGCTCAGCGGAAGCTCAGTCATCTGGGTAAAAGTCGCAGGCACCATATATTCGGGCAGTGTTTCTTTCAGTGCGTTGCGAAACACTTCAGCTTGAAACGAAGCCCCCCCTGCTGCATCAGGTAGGCAGCCAGATACTTCTGTCCCTGATGCTCACGTTCAATGACCGCGGCCTGTTTTACATCAGGCAGTGCTGTCAGAGCAGATTCAATTTCACCAAGCTCAATACGATAGCCGTTGATTTTTACCTGAAAATCATTACGGGCCAGATACTCCACATTGCCATCGGGCAACCAACGCACTAAATCGCCCGTTTTATACAGACGGGTATCACCTTTTTCGATATCAGATTGGGTGGCGAAGGGGTTGTCGATAAAGCGCTCAGATGTCAAAGCTGGATTATTATAATAGCCCCGTGCCAGCCCAGCACCACCGATATATAACTCTCCGGGTACGCCGATGGGGACCGGTTTATTTAAGCTAGAAAGAATATACAGCGACTTTCCTGGTAAAGCCTTACCTATGGGTAATACTGCAGCTGACATTGATGATAATCTGCACGCAGTAGCAAATACAACACACTCAGTTGGGCCATACACATGAGTGAATGATAATTCTGGATACTTGCGAATAATATCAGCAACCTGTTTTATGTTTGATGCTTCACCACCAAATAAAATATTCCGCAAGCTTGTGGTTTTCAGATCGCCGTTTACCATCAAAGAATTAAACAAGGCTGTGGTCACAAAGAGAGAGTCAACATGATGGTAAGATAATTTTCTCACCAATGCTGGCAACTCCAGTACATCCTCTTTTTTCAAAAGAACAACGGATTTTCCATTCAGCAAGGAGAAGAATAAATCAAAGATAAACCCGTCGAATACGTGAGAAGAAAGGCTGGCAACTACATTCACATCCTTAGCATCAAGGTAGTTGTTGTTTATGACAAAGGACGTCACAGCGGCCTGCTCTACCATGACCCCTTTGGGTTTTCCTGTTGTTCCAGAGGTATAAATAACATAAGCCAAATCAGTGGCCGAACTGACTGGCTCAGGATTATCTGAGGTCTGTAACGAAGAAAAATCGCGGTGATCTATTGAAATAAACACGAGTGAGTTGTCGAGTTCTGATGCCCAGCCGTCAAGTCGCTCAAGATGATGTTGCTGAGTGAGTAGCAGCGTCGCGTTAATATCAGCAAGAATATAAGTCGTACGATTTTTAGGATACTCAGGAGATATAGGCACATAAGCACCACCCGACTTTAGCACTGCAAGGATACTAATCACCATCTCCAGACCACGGTCCAGATATAAAGCAATCAGAGTATCAGGCTGAAGATCAGTACCATATTCATCTCGATACTGTGCACGAATTGTATGAGCAAGCTTATTAGCGCGCACATTGAGTTCATGGTAAGTCAGTTTCTCGTTTTCAAACACCAGCGCGATACTCTGTGGTGTTTTTTTAACCTGATCCTCAAACAAGAGTTGGAGATTTTTATCCTTAGGATAGGTTGCTTCGGTTTGATTCCAGGTCGAGACAATTTTTTTATGATCCTCAAGCATCAGGTTTTTTATTGGCTTTTCACTGAGAATGCTGGCTAAATAAAACAGATAATATTCAGTGAGGTATTTCTGATAATAAGCATCAACGCTACCTTCTTTAAAATTAAGCTGTATATAAAACTCACCGTTTATATCGCGCACTTCCACATACGCGGGGACATCCTCTAGACCCGTGTTGATATAGGTGTCGATATCCTTACCGGAAAATGCATCTATCCCCTTAAAACTGATGTAGTTAAAGGCCATATTAAAGAGAGTACCATTTGCCCCTAATTCTTTTTGTATCAGCGGATAGGGATATAATTTATGATTGAGAACCTGCGATCTTATTTGATTGATTTTCTCCAACAGTTCAATTGGATCGTTATGTTGACCGTTAATTCGAAGTGGGATTGGATTTAAAAAATAGCCAAAGGTGTTTTCTGAACCGATTGTTTCTGGACGGTTATTTTGTATGTAGCCCAGAGTAATATCATCACTGGTATAAAACCTAGACATCAGTACATAGGTGGCTGCCATGAAAATAATATCGATATTAATGTGCAGTTTTTCACAAAGCTTGTGGGCATTTTCAATGAATGTCGGATCAACTTGTACCAATAGTGCGTCAACCTCAATCGAGTTGGCTTCGATGGTATTACGTAATTCTAGGTGTGGCTTTGGCTCATAGTCTTTAAGGTGATCTAGCCAAAACTCCCTGCTGTTATCTCTTGCCACACATTCTTGTTCATTGGCAATAAACTCAGCATATTTCATGCTGTCGACAAACGAAGGTTCCTTGTCATACAGGTACATATTCATCAATTGGCTAGAAAAGAGATTCAAACTCCATCCATCAGCGATGACATGATTAAACAGGCCAACAAGAGTAAAGTTTGACGTATCCTCTTCATTAATAATGACATGCAGTTGAAAAAGCGTCTGTCCCATATCATTGATAACATCGTCAATGGAGAACTTCTCGTGACCAAACGCTTCACCATCAAAAGCCTCGTAGTCCTCCGAAATCAACGTGTGCACAACCACATAGTCCTCGACTTGGTAGTCTTTTTTCTCACCAATCAAAAAGTCATAAGTGGGATGATCATGAATGATAGAATGCAATAGCTCATGGCGTTTTAAGAGCACATTAAGAGAGGCAAGCAGCTTGGTATGCGAATAAGGGTGAAAAACCTTAAAATGAAAGTTATCAGTGTGGACTAAGTGTTCATGTTTAAGATTTTCAGAAATAATGCCAAGTTGTGTATAGCTAACAGGATAGACATCCTCGAAATGACTGAGGTCTTCGTCGCTTAGCTGAGTGCGATCAACCAGGTCGAATGGTTGATAGGTTTTTTGGTGACGGCAAGGTGGGTGGGCGTTCTGGTTTTTACGCAGAAACTCGGCAAGTTTTTCTATCGTTGGATAGAGGAATATATTTGCAACGCTAAACTGATATCCTGTTTGAGCACTAAGATAAACGGCTCTTATTGCTAGGATTGAATCCCCCCGATCCTAAAGAAATTATCAGTAATGCCGACCTGTTGAAGGCCCACCACTTCTTGCCAGATGTGGCACAAGGCGGTTTCGAGTTGACCTCTCGGGGCTTTAAAGTTCTTATCATGGTTTAATGTCGGTTCAGGTAGTGACCGACGGTCAAGTTTTCCATTGATTGTTAACGGAAAAGCATCCATCTTAACGAACACACTCGGCAGCATATAGTCCGGCAGATCGTTAGCAAGCTTATCCAATATTAATTCATCATTAACACTGTTTTTTCTTGTTTCGGTGTAATAAGCCACGAGGTATTGGGTGACACTGTTACTGATCACTCTTTGCTTGACCATCACACAGGCTTGCTTAATCCCGTCTACAGACCTGAGCTTGCTAGCAATTTCATCGAGCTCAACCCGATGTCCTCTGATCTTAACTTGGTCATCATTACGACCGATATAATCGATATTGCCATCGGGTAACCAACGCACTAAATCACCCGTTTTATATAGGGTTAAATAGCCTTTTTGACGATCACTTTCTGTTGCAAATGTATTGTCCACAAAACGCGCAGCTGTTAGCGCCTGTCTGTTGAGATATCCATAAGCTAACCCCGCGCCACCAAGGTATAGCTCGCCGACGACACCAACGGGTACCGGCTGTTGGTTTTCATCGAGAACGTAGACACGAGTATTATTGATCGGTTTACCTATTGAGACTGCTTTGCCAGCTGTAGTCTCAAAATATGTCACGTCAATGGAGGCTTCTGTTGGCCCGTACAAGTTATGCAGTTTGAACTCAGGGCTTTGTGCAAGATGATAAGTTGTATTGACAGTGGTTTCATGTAAAGCTTCTCCACTGCAAAACATCTGCTTAATGGTATTAGGGAGCTTATCATTACTCGACGTTAAAAATCCGTTGTATGCTTCCAACATACTTGGCACAAAATGTAATGTCGTTACGCTCTCTTTTACGATTAGTTTATTCAGATAGTCGCTATCTTTATGGCCATCAGGTTTGGCCTGTACCAACGTAGCACCATACCAATGAGCCCAAAAAAGCTCCCATACAGAGACATCAAAAACATAGGGTGTTTTCTGCAGCACAACATCCGATCCTGACAATGGATACGTTGCCTGCATCCAGGTGATCCGATTCACGATGCCACGATGCGGCAGCATTGTTCCTTTAGGTTTGCCCGTTGTTCCTGAGGTGTAAATAACGTAGGCAAGGTGCTCAGAGTTGGAATAGGGCTCAAGATTACTGCTGTCGATTTGTCGGTAGAATGGTTCATCAAGGTCGATGGTCACCCATTTATCTCGTGCGCAAATAGGTTGCGATAAACGCTCTTCTGACGCTGCATACTCATTAAGTAAAGTGTTTTTCAGTGTTAACACAAGCTCTGCTTGCGTATCCTCAATCATGAATCGACATCTTTCAGTTGGATATGAGGGATCGATTGGCACGTATGCGGCTCCTGCCTTTAACACCGCTAGCACCGCCACAATCATTTCTATGCTTCTATCCAGGTAAAGGGCAATCAATGTATTAGGCGCTAGCTCATCACCTGTTCGTTGCTGATATAGATGTCTTATCTGCCTCGCTAACTGGTTTGCGCGGATATTTAATGCTCGGTAGGAGAGACGCGTTTCAGCAGAGAGTATTGCGGTTGAATGAGGCGTTTTGACGACCTGTTCTTCAAATAATTGATGAATCGTTTTGTGTGTCGGAAATGCTCTGTCTGTTTGGTTCCAATCATGGGTTAACTTTTTTAATTCCTCGTCTCGAAGAATGCTCAAGGTGTGGACTTTGACATCAGCAATGCTAACAACTTGTTCAATCAAATATTTATAACGCGAAATGATGGCGAGGATTGTCTCAGCTTTGAAGAGCTTGTGCGCGTAGCGAATAATACCTTGTAGCGCTTCTTGTCTATCATCGATGAAAAACTCCATATCGAATCGAGCGTACTCATAAATGTCGGTTAAACCAGAGTAAGGGATCAAGGGGTTACCCTTGTTGTTTTTGCCCTGCTCTTCTACATGGCCAAACCCTTGCACACCAAACATTATTTGGAATATTGGATGTCTAGAGATATCTCTTTCTACCTTTAATTCTTTCATTAATTGTTCGAATGGAATGTCTTGGTGTCGTTGTGCATCGACTTGATCCTGCTGCACCCTCTGAATGAGTTCTTTGAATGTTTCAGAAGCGTTAATGTGCACTCGATTTACTTGCGTATTAATAAATAGCCCAATTAAATCCTGTGTTTGTACCAAGTGTCGATTTGCGATTGGTGTCCCGGTCACGATATCTGTTTGATGACAATATTTGCTTAATAGGAGTGAAAAAAGACTGAGCGTGACAGTATGCAAAGTACAATTTGCCTGTTTTGCTAGTGCTCTTAACGCTTGGCTAGTTTCAAGGTCTATTGAGAAACATTCATGCTTGCCTGCATAGCTAACGTTGTTGGGTCTGGGGAAGTCTGTTGGGCACTCTAGGGTGGGGGATCCCGCGAGTTTATGTTTCCAATAGTTGACTTGTTCTTGGTATGCGTCTCCCTGCAAATGCTTTCTTTGCCATTCTGCGTAATCCACATATTGAATGGGAAGTTCTGCTAAGTTCCGACCACGTTGGCTCGCATACACATCGTAATAGGACATAAAATCCCGTTCGAAGATGTCAACGCTCCAGCCATCAGCTGCTATATGATGAAAGTTGATGAGCAATAAATAACTGAAGCTATCATCCTGTAGCTGATAAAGAGTGACTTTTATTGGATAGTGGCTGCGCAAATCAAAAGGGGCATTGATGTCTTCACTGAGTATATCTCGATAATTTGAGCCGTCATTCACCTGTTTTTCTGCAATTGATACTGGCTCACGATGAATAACTTGAATATCATCCAGGTCCGTTTGTTCAATCGTGGTTCTTAAAATGTCATGACGCGCAACAACGGCTTGTATTGCTTGTTTGACCCAGCTGATGTTTGCATCGGGACTGAGCTGATATAGGCAAGGAATGTGATATGCTGATGTCCCTTCTTCATATTTTTCAATAAACCAGAGTCTGTCCTGTGCAAATGAAAGCGCGGATGTATTTTGTTCAAGCTTCGGAATGCTGATTTTTTTCTTTTTCGGGCAATCCGCTAAGATCGTTTCGATACTTGTAAACTTGAAGATATCGGCAACTTTTATTTCATAGTCTAGGAGCTGGCTCATTTTGGCAGATAAGACTATCGCTAGAATGGAATCACCGCCCAATCTAAAGAAATTATCAGTGATGCCGACTCTTTCAATGCAGAGCACGCTTTGCCAAAGCGTGCAGAGTCTGTTGTCGAGGTCGTTGCGAGGCGCAACATAGTTTTCAGTGGCGGTGAAGTGTGCTTCGGGTAACGATTTTTTGTCTAGCTTGCCATTCACCGTTAGCGGAAATTCCGCCATCTCCACAAGGGCGTTAGGGACCATATATTCCGGTAATGCTTTGGACAACTCACTCACTATATGCGCTTGTGTCGTACTGTGGCCGGGCATCACTTTATAATAGCCAACCAAATATTTACTGGTGCCAATATCCGTTTCTCTGGTTTTTGCCAGTACGCAGGCCAGTTCAATAGCTTCAATATCCCGTAGCGTACATTCTATTTCGCCTAGTTCTATACGATAGCCTCGAATTTTGACTTGGTCATCCTTGCGCCCAAGGTAGCTGATGTTGCCATCGGCAGTCCATCGGGTTAAATCGCCAGTTTTGTATAATTTTGTGTAACCATTTCTAATATCATCCTCCGTAGCAAAATCATTTGGGATGAACCGTTCTTCAGTGAGTTGTGCACGATTGAGGTATCCGAGTGCTAATCCTGCTCCCCGATATAAAGTTCTCCAATCGTGTTGATAGGAACAGGACGTCGACTTTCATCTAAGATGTACGCTTTGGTATTGGCGATTGGCTTTCCGATACAGATATCATGACCCGCAAAGGTTTCAAAGTAGGTGACATCGATTGAGGCTTCGGTCGGCCCGTATAAGTTATGCAGCTTAAACTGTTTGTTGACAGCATTGTGGTAGGTTTGCTCCATCGTGATCGGCTGCAGTGCTTCGCCACTGCAAAATAGGGTATTAATGCAGGGGTTTAATGTTAAGTGGTTCGCCATTAAGTAGCTGTTGTATGCATCTAACATGCTTGGCACGAAATGCAGCTTGGTGACATTCTGGTCATTGATCAACCGATAAAGATAACTGCTGTCCTTATGTCCTTCGGGTTCACACATGACTAACTTGGCGCCATACCAATGTGCCCAGAACAGCTCCCATACAGAAACATCAAACACATAGGCCGTTTTCTGGAGAACAACGTCTTGTGCCGACAATGGGTATTCGCTTTGCATCCAAGTTAGGCGATTGACGATACCTTTATGTGGAATCATCACCCCTTTAGGTTTCCCCGTTGTTCCTGATGTGTAGATCACGTAGGCCAGATCTTGAGCCGTTGCGTACTCTTTCAGGTTATCGCCATCAACAGTGTTATAAATGTCTGAATCTAAATCAGTAACAATATATTGTACTTGAGTTGTAGCAGGGAGCGCTTTAGCGAAATGTTGTTGTGTTAATACAATTTGGGCTTTTGTATCATCTAATATATAAGCTAAGCGGTCTGGTGGGTAACTAGGATCAATGGGGACATACGCCCCGCCTGCTTTTAGTACCGCGAGAACGGCAACAACCATCTCTAGGCTTTTATCTAGCCTTAAGGCAATGAGTGTATTGGCTGTTAAGGGGGTCGATGTCTTGTTTCTATATTCTTTACGAAGATATCTTGCTAATTGATTCGCCCTTTGATTCAGTTCCTTATAAGTCAAAACTTGCGACATATAGACTAAAGCAATACTGTTAGGTGTTTTTTTTACCTGTTCTTCGAATAGTTGATTGATTGTTTTATCTGAGGGGTATGACGTATTGGGTTTATTCCATTGACAAAATATTTTGTCAAATTCGGCTTCATTCAGACCATATCTATCATTCGATAATCTCATTATTCATCTCCAGATGTGTACTACACAAAAACGAGTTTTTGTATCAGTCGGGATACGTGTAAAAACAGGTCGTAAGCGAAGCAAAATATCCCTAGACCCTCCTAGTTTTGGACTATTCAAGTCCAACCGGACACCTTACTTTGTAATTTCTCATCGCCAATCGGTGTTAAATCCCCGAGCGAAGTCTGCCTCTGTCACGATGAAACTTGACACCTCTGGCTTGCGTAGCCTTAATGCCATTGGTAATGCCCGCTCAACTAAGTAAGCTTACGGTCAAGCGTGTTGATACTGCTCAACCCACTATGCGCCCTTAAGTAGGTCACATCATCAGCCCAACCTGAATCGCCGGCGTAGGATTAAGTTGCAGATTCAGCAGGTTATCTGCAACGCTATCACTGTGTTTACGCTTCGTCGTTACCTTGTCAGCTTGACGCTCGGTGGCCACTAAGCCGAGCTTTCGCAGATGCTACGAGTGCGGTAACGATCGATACTGAAGCCGTCTAGGCGGAGTTGCTTGGCTAGTGACAAGAACCTAAACTTCCTTAGCTACGGTTAAAAAGACGTTTGCCGTTCGGTATAAATTACGCTCTCGTTCGCTAATAATGTTAACGAACCTGACTAACCACCAAAATTACTGCGACTCACTTGCAGAACATCACAAAGCATTTTTATCGCGGAGCGAGGAAAATACGCTCGAATACACCGAAAATTCACTTCATTTATCTCGTGAAAGAAGCCACTGGACTCGGCGTGCCCCTTGGGTATTTTTATATTTCTTTCTCCACCCGCAGCTGTTCGACCTCTTTTCGAAGCGCTAACAACGCTGCTTTTTCATCTGAACTCACGGTTAAGATCTCTAAATCTTCAGCCTTCTCTTTCCAGTCACAAGCAGTCTTGACGGTACTTCTAGCGCATCTATAGCTTGTGGGACAGTGTCGCCCTGCTCAGTGATGAAGCCGATGACGTCTTCTTTGAATTCTTTGGCATAAGCTCGATACTGACGTGTTGTGTTCATGTTCACCTCGATTGATTATCGTATGACCCACAATCAAGGTATCCGAAGCGATCAGACCAGATTAATTCGTTGCTACCCGATATTTAGAAGCAAACCTAACTCAACCTGATAAGCAATTATAAGATCCCACCATTTATTTGAGCTTTTTCGCCTGTTGCTTATATTTAACGCATCTAGCTAGCTAAGTAACGTGAAGATATGTGATTTATTTTTAACTTGCATAATCCCAAAATTATCCGATGAATATTTTCAGGGCATCGCTCTCCTAAGAATTTATGTGGACGTCCCAGCTATCAGCAACAAAATGTGTTATCGATGAACTAATGTGGGCTTATTTACGAGCTCTAATTAGGCGTACGTTCGCAATACATGAAATTCACCTCTTCAAATAGTGAAGAAGTGTAGTGGCACAACAGGCGGAGTCATTTTGCGCAAAATATGGTTTTGAGGTTCTCTGTGAAATTAATGACAGAATTAGGATGTTTATTCCAAGAAAACAGTCGGTCAATTATTCACTTAGACGTGAGAGTCGCTAACGGTGTTTTCCAAGCAGTTAGCCCCCCTTTAAATCTACGAGGTGATGGGCTATCGAAAACTTATTCAACGCTCTCCCCATGTTTGCCTGCTCCTGCCAACATATTAAGGCCACATCGCGTGGCCTGCTGCGGGTTATAACCAGCCTCTTTCATCATTCAATCCCACCACAATATGGTCTAACACCTGCACATCCAACACCTCTAATACCCTAACTACGCGTTCAGTGACGATACACTGCCAAGCTTAACGGTCATTGAAGGGTGTCTTAAACCTGATGGTGAGCTCCTGTCATGACAGTGAATTTTTCCAATCAGTCGTTTGCTTGTGCCACTATATTTTAAGGCTGTTCGATGTTCGTTGCGGTTAACAAAGAAAAGGGGAAAAGGGATAAGAGCAACCACGCTAAGAGGTAACTGTCGGATAGGCGGCACCTGTTGCCAAGTGCCACCCTCGCCTGCACTGGGCTCAAGCCTCCCACTAAGGCGTACTTTCATCATCCTGACATTCAGGCAATCAACAAAAGGGGGCATAGAGGCTAGAGCCACGGAGCTGGCTATTCAATTTGCATTGAGATAAGTGAGCTATTTATCCAGATAACAGGCGATTTTGGCTTTACACAAACGTTCGGTCAGGGCTTGCAGATATTCCACTCTCTCACCTAACCATTCCAGCTCTTCTTTGGTTATCACATAGCTGGGTTTATAGCGCGCATCAACATAGCCTTTTCGCAACAATTTAAAGAGCCAGCGCTCCTCTTCGGTCCCTTGCAGGAACACGGTGAGAAACTCCGACTCAATACTGGCTACTCGACCGCCAAGCTTTTTTAAATCGTGGCTATTGGGTTTATAGCGGGTAAAAACCAACAACATGGCACAGTAAAAGCGTTCAGTGGCTTAATGCAGTTGAAAGGCTTCATTACTGAGACAGTTTTCGCTTACACCGAAACGAAAAAACCTAACCAGCACCTTTCATCCAATAGTCAAAAACTTCCTGCGCCAGAAGATGACGTTCCAGTGCCGTCAGCTCTTTGGCTTCACCAAGGGTAAAGTTACCCGTGTCATATAACATAATGCCTTCACGCTTGATATCCATGTAGAAGTACTGACTGTTGCGAATTCGTCTATTGATGAAGGTAATGTCTTCGGCTAACAGGTGTTCGTTGAGCATGTGCTAATAACCCCTGACTGAGGCGGTCATTCTGTTCAACATGACTGGCTTGAGTTCATGGATTTTCTGTTTGGGCAGGTGATAGAGGAACGTTTTCATGGTTCCATGATAATGGAAACGGTCGCTGGGAGCAGGACACGCCAGAGGCAGTGACTTATGCCTAGTTGCCTTAGTGGCAGACAGCACTCTTTAAACGGCTAAAAGCACATCGTTTTTATATTCAGGTTACTCATTGGGGCTAAGCGATATTATAAGTGGATTTTATTTTTTAATTTATAGCAAGATGTCCCAGTGGATAGTTTTGCATCCGGCTCAAACTGATAAACTTCAGCCTGATTTGTAATCTGACTGCTTTAGGTATTTCTTTGAACAATATGGCCTTCAACACTTTAGTGAGTGATCTCGTCGATAACGCACTCTTGCATCTTTACTTTTCCGTCGAAGAAACATCCCGGTTTATCCCAATGTCTAAGCGTAATGAGATCTTGGTACGTTATTTAAAGCCGAAGCTTAAAGACAACCATTATCGACAGATCAAAAGAGAACTGAGAGGTCTGCTTGCTATTGGCCGAAGTGCCAAGGGGGATCTAGAAACTAGGCTTGTAGAAGTTCGAAAGGTGTATCAAGACCCAGAAAAACGATCCACTGATGTGCATAAGTTGTTTGATCTACTTAAAATCTTGCGCTGTGAGCAGGGCTTAGGCAATCAGTTGGTGAATGAAAATGATGAAGGCGTGGCAGAATTCATTTACATGCTAGAAGAAGATGTTGCGCATGCATTTAATCAGGTCGGTGAGCAAGTAGCCCCGGTGTCGTTATTTTTGGGATCGAATCGGATCCATGATGTTATAGAGGTTGTTGAGCGAACAGGGGTATTTAGTGCTGAGCTACAACCGCTGACTGAAGATACACAGCAAGGGCATATCTTGTTACACCCAAAGCATTCGTGGAAAACTAACGTGCGATCTCACTGATAAATAAGCAGGGTTTCGTGTACTAATCGTTCAATTGAAAGCACCTGATTCTCAAACTGCAAAAGTAAGCGTAAACACGCTATTTTGTCGCATCCACAGGCGCCTTAACTTTGCTGCATTCAGCACGTACTTTCGCGGTCAATTGTTTCGGCATACTGGCCACTATGGCATGATCGCGCTCAGCGCTTCTTTGACTTAATTGGTCAAAACCGGACCGTCGTTATTATTGGGGATCTGGTAGGGGCAGAGCACACGTTGCATAACAGGTCCTAAGAGATCGGTTTGTCCAGAGAGGTGTTCGCGGTCTTGAGTATGTTCGGTTAAGATCATCGCCGCCGCGGCACGGTCTTCTAATATCCTGGCCAAGAATTTCAATGCCGCAGAGACACCTTCCAGATTGGTGACAATCATCAAGTGCTGGTTTAATGCCGCTTGCTTCTCTGCCATTTCAGGCAACATACATTGGGCAATGGAGTTACTTTCTCTAGTCACCCACTCGCCTTCGACCACAGCATACAGTTTCTGCCATTGTTCAGCCGTCAATGCCTTGCGCCAGGTTTTCATCATCGACGTGATCCCATAAGCCTGTGCCGTCGCTGCAATCACCTGGCATTGCGTGATCAGTTTATACACGGTGTCATCTGGCGCATTGTCGTCATCGCTGGTTTGAGCACACCACTGTTGAAACACTCTGGCTGGGGATTGGTTACGTTCGAGCGTCAGTGCCTGCGTATCGATAAAATCAATGGAGGCACTCAACAGTGTGTGGAACACTTGTTGAATGTGCGACAGTACATTGTCATGATTGAGCACAGGGGCTGCACCATCAAATTGTCCCGTGACCTGATTGAGTCGACTGACCAACAATGCGGCGAGGGACTCATCAATCTGATAGCCATCTTTAACCTCAATATCGGGCAAACTCATTAAGCCATTTTCAATGACGTTGCGGTAATCTGTTAAGGGGGAACGCCACCCCTGATTGAGTGGATTGGTACTGTAAGCCCCAAAACAGCCGTAAATGCCCAATGGGGTATGCGCGATTGATTTAGCAATAGCAAAGAGGTTAGCAACCGGCTCAACGGTGATACGAGAGGGCTTACCATACTCACAGTGTACTAAGGTAAATTTACCGCCCCCTGGGGTAAACTGGGCCACAATAACGGGACCAAACTGGGTTAAATCCCGCTGAGTCAGAACCTGCAACTCATTCATGTTCACCAGCATTTCACTGTCTATTTTCACAATGTTGGCAATGGCTTGCGCATTGAGGCTGGCGTCAACCACACTGATCTGCTGATACCAGTTATCCTGTTGTTCGGTGCTATCTGTCATTATCACGTTCCTTGTTATTGAGGCGATAACCTCCCTGAAAAAGCGAATGTCACCACAAGCGATTATTTCATTCCCTCTCACGCTTACTATTACTACTATTACTACTATTACTACTATTACGTTCAAACATTCACGATAGAGTGATGTGATCATTTGCGTCCACTGCGTCGGAAAGATCACGATACTGAAGGCGACATCACTCACTAAGAGCACAATGTTGGGTACCGTCATCATCTCCATGATGGGGTTATTCTACAGTCAATGGTTTATCGGACTGCAACGGGGTAAACCAAGCCTATACTGGCCTGGTAACACGGATGATGACGCGTTCAACATCCGTGTATTACGAGTGCCGGCGTTGCCAAAACAGGCTCAGCTCGGGGTTAATTTTGGTGTACTCTTGCTCTCGACGCGCTAAATAACTCACATAATTCCGTTGAATCAAACTTTGATACACCTGCAGATACTCTGGCTGCCCATTGAAAAAGCGCATAACGGCTTGGCTGGCATAGAACGCGCCTGACAGCGCAGACGTCATGCCATAGGAGGAGAGAGGATCGAAACTGACCGCCGCATCACCGACGGCAAGCCAATGATGACCTGTACAGTCTTGTAAGGCTGACGAATAGGCGGCGCACCGTTTAAAGGTATGCTTGATCGGCCGGGTTCCAGCAAGGATATTAACTAGCGGAGTCTGTTTTGCTGCCTGGGATAACAAGGCTTCTGGGCTGGTTGGTAGACCCAGATCTGAGTCAGAAAAATAACACAGGCTCCCGCGTAAAGGGGAGTATTTGGCATAGTACCACCACCCCTGAACATCACTCGCGATATGGGCCGTGCCAGTAAAATGCTGATTATCGTTCTCGATATGACAGCAGCTAGCGACCATTTTATCCAGTTGTAGGCTGTTGATCCCCAGTTGCTTTGTCAGCGCTCTTGCCCGGCCACTGGCGTCAATCACAAACCGGGCACGGATATCCGGCGGATCGGTGTGCTTAAAGGTCAGCAACCAGTGGTCATCTGCTTGCCGGTGCACATGATCCAGTGTGGCTTGCCAATGCACCCTGACTTGATAGTGATGACATTGTGCCAATAGCATGCTATCAAATTGATGACGGTCGACGATCCACCCCGGTCCGGTAGGACTGGACACAAGGTGACGTTCATAGGATTGCTGTTGCCCCAAGACACCCGATAGGACTGCAAAGCGATATGATTGGCGGCGATGAAATCGGTATCGAGCCCTAACCGCGCCATGATGGGCAGCGCGTCGGCCATTAAACATTCCCCCGTGGAGATCCCTTCAGCCTGCCCTCGGTCAACCAGCACGACGCTGAGTCCTTGGCGGGCCAGAACAGCCGAGATGGCCATCCCCGCCACCCCGGCGCCTACGATGACCACATCATAGTGCTGCACTAGCGATGCTTGCCAAACAGTTGTTGACGGGTAAAGGTCTCCCTCGGTGATTCATTGCGGTTGGCGAACTCCACATCCTCTTGCTCAAGTTGTCGTAGCATTCGGGTGTACTGGTCATGGCTGGCACTCGCGCGGGATGCTTCATCCGTGCCAGCGACCAGCCCTTCCATATGGAGTAGCTGGCGATAGCTTGGATCATTGACCGTGAACTTGGGGTTCACTTCAGACTCGACCCACAGCGAGGTTAATTGGTAATTTTCAACGCGTAATGGCGGATCGATTATCTGCTGCTTCACAATGCCCACTTTATCCCAGTCCTGTACCATGCCATTGATCTGCGTTTGGTAGTCTGTAGAGTTGAAAAACCTGAGCCAGTCTTGACGATAATCGAGATGTTTCAAACGCTGAAGCGGCGTTAGAGATTGATCTTTCAGTCGTTCAAGACTGCGTTGACTTAATACTTGATTGGGTACTCTGGCAGACCAGAAACTGGCCAATGGCAGATAATATGCGGGATCGTAATCTTGTCCTGAGCGACAGCTGGCTTCATCAGTTTGCCAGGGCACGCCCATGAAACGCGTTAAGGTGCCAGGGCCACTGGCGTTGAACATCTCAGCCAGTGCGATTTCCGGTGTGAGTGTAGGCCCGAAGTAGTCCTTGGGTTCTTCATCTTCGGCTAAGATATTCAGCCGCATGTTATCAATTGGGTTGTCCTTATTCCACATACTCATCAGTCGTAAGAACCAGGTCAGTTCGATCCCAGGATGAAAAGGTCCGCCTAAACACTGTGCTAAATGGCCACGAGTGAGCGCTTGAGGTTGAGCTTGTAGATCTAAGGCTTCGACGCAACTGACAGGGTCGAGCTCACCATTATCCACAAAATCGCCAGCGGCCCAGCGCGTTAATGCGCCATATTGCCTGTCGGTCAGACTCAAGTTGGCTAAGGGGTTATCTGAATAATCGCCATAGGCATCCCCATAGAATGGCGGTAACAGATCTGCTTGAATGGCCTCTTGGCTGGCAGAAATGGCCTGTTTGGTTATGTTTCCGACCTGCAAGGTGAGGCCGGGTTGGTGCGATGGATTATCCAATATTGCCGTTATCTGCTCCATTACTTGCAGCAGTTCCGCTTCGGGGATGCTGGACAGCGAACGTTCGATCAATGCCGAGACAAACTGCAGATCGGCGGGTGACACACTGGGATTCGGCAGCGCGAGGGAGGCCTTGATGCGTTGAAACTGTGCCACGGTCTCACTTGGCCTAAACTGCTTGAACAACTTTTGACGTAGCGCTAGGTGTTGTTGGCTGTTATTGGATAACTTCGCGAGCAGATCGGCAGAGGTAAAATTGGCGGGCGCATTTTCACCGAACAAAAAGTAGAACCCCGCATTGACGGCTTGGTTATCCACTAAGCTTTTCAAGACTGGGTAAATATCACGGTAAAAATCGACCTCGGTGATCGGCGCGATCAACCGGTGTTGTTCAAACAGATCTTCGACGACATCGAGTAAGGTCACAGCGCCCTGAATCCCAGGCGCAAAATTAGGGGGAGTCACGGCCACCGTGGCGGGCTCAGCCTCAAAAGATTGACCATTTATGATAATGGTGGCCCTGACCGTCCCATCGGACACATCGTCGTGCCAGCCATCATTGTTGGCGAATGTGACGGCAGGTTTACCATCAAAGCTAGCGGATTTCCCTCGCCCGCCAAGGACAAGCAGTCGTCCCAAAGGATCCGTTTGCAACTGGCCTAAATAGACATCTTGCTGATGCGCAGTACCGGCATAGAATTGGGCGCTATCGAAACAAAAATGCTCTCCCTCTTTGGCGTTACTTTGCTGCCGGCACGATCCTGAGATGGTTCTTGAGCCGGGATCGAGTAGCAATTTTGTGCGTCTCTCTGCCAATGGGCTGATCTGCGCATTTCGCAGAGGGCAATCCAGTGAGAGAGAGGGACCGAGATCCATGGCATTTTGAAACTCATAGTTAATCGCCTTACGATTGGCTAAGTGGACACGCCACTCAATCGACTCTGCGTTATCAGCGGTGATCTCCTCTATCACCTTGCCGTTTGCAGCGATGGCATAAATGCGAAATTTGGCCGCCTGGGGTTTTACTTTTCCCGCATCATCTTTGTAATTTACGCTGCTATCCAGGGGCGAGTTGATCAAATCGGGAGAAATAAGATGTTCAGTCTCACTATTGCCTACTCGTGCAATACCGATAGCGGGATAGATCAAATACTTTACTGTTGAAGTGTCCATGTGTTGTCCTTAGTCGCCTTGAGAGCGGTGTGGTCGATCATCTGGGTAATTGGCTGAGGCACTGTATTTCTGACAGTCCCACGAGGGCGTATTGGTGTTTGAGTAAATTGAGAATGGGATACAGGGTATTATTTTGATGTTCTGGCAAACATTGAGCCACGCAGTATCGGCGGGCGGGCAGTCTTTCGAGGAGCTCAAGTATCAAGCGCGATTTTCCGATCCCCGCTTCACCATACACATGGGCGATATGGCGGCGATTTTTATCTTGATTGGCATCACCGCACAGGATCAGAAATTTAATCGCAACGTACTTTTGGGTGTTGTGTTGTATGGCTTTGTAGACTTGACTGAATCCGCCTTCGCCGATTTTTTCAATGAAGGTATAATCTCGGGAGTTGAAACTCCCCTTTTCAGGCGTTTGGCTAGCGTGCGTGACTTCCATTCACTGTTCTCATGATTAACGAAACGACTAAAAAATCTGGGCCATGCGCCGACATTGATCGTCACTCCCCCAGTTAAAGCAGGGTCATTATTGCGGCCATCGGAGTCAAAGAAAGGAGGAAAACAACATAAAAACAACATAAAAACAACATTTGAGAAGCATACGTGTCACTTAAAGGGTATGAAAAGCGGCAAAACCCGCTAATTGCTCAATTGATCATGTAATAGGAAATTGGTCGGTACTGAAAGAGTGCCATGAGGAAATCGGTTTAAAACATAAAGAGGGGCGTAGTTGAAACGACGATCTGTGCGACAGAGCCATTTTGAATGACTTCACCATTGTGATCTTGCTGGGCTTGGATGTGCTCTTATTTAACCGAACGAGTCGTAACAGCACAATACGGGAAAGTATTAATCGTGATCTGTTCCTCATTTAGCGGTCTAAACCTTCAAGTAACGGTAAGAACGAAGCTGTTTTAATACTGCAAAGTCTTTTGCTTCTTTCTTTGTTTTAAATGGATGAATATCTTGCTTTCTGAGTTGTTCCAGTGCGGATCTTGGACATTCAACCATCCAATCGCCATCGCTACTTAAGTGACTATTTGAACTCAATTCAAAAGTATGAACTTTACCGTTTTCTATGCACGTTTTTGTTAGAGAGTGAACATAGTTCAAAACAGGACTTACCTGCTGACAATGGGTAGTGAAAAAACTTGGCGGGTTATGCATAGTGATTAGGAAATACATGTCTCATTTACCTAAGTTAGATTTTTGTCAAACACTGAAAGCGTTAATTAGATACTGGACAGGCTCAGACATTGGATGTGTTTTATCTGGTTTAGTTTTCCTTTCATACTTTGCATATTCACGCCCTACTTTACCCCAATCTTTAGGGAATATTTCTTTAAATTACACCACAAAATTTTCTGCTGTATAAGAAGCACCTAACTCAATAACTACACTAGATATTTTCTCATTTTTCTTTGTTATCACTGCCATGTGTTCAGTTTCCTTCATTCATCTTTTTGAAAAGACGTACTCAATCTGTCCAGTTTATTTAACCGAACTTTGAGCTGATTGTTCATATCTAAATCATTAAACCCTGCAAGTTTGGTTTAGGTATGTGACGGCAGGCCACAACCATCAGGCTCAAGCAATTCTGGGTGTGCAATTAGTAACTTTTCAGCCAACTTTAATACTTGCTGTTCACGCTCTACATGCTGCTGAATTGTCGCACCATCGGGTAAGGACCCTAAACGTCTTTTCTGATCGATAAAGTCATTAACTAAGTCTTTTTTCATACCTCTCACTGCTCATGTTTCCTCTATTCTCCTTTAGCAGAACTTAGCTTTTTGACAGTAAAAAACCTGGTACACTTAATAGTGGTGCCCTTTATTTTCCGGTGCAGCTGAATTGAGGCTCGTTAAATTCAACCCACACCGGTGGCTGTGAGCAATTCGGTTCTGTACATTGGATAACATTTACACTGTCTGAGCTTGAGAATATCTTGTTATCTAATACTTCATTGTACTTATTCTCGGTTACTTTCACATTCATGACTCAGTTTCCTCTATTTGGTTTCAGTCTCTGGCAGCATGCTAAGAGCTGCCAGAGCATCGTTACAACTATCAAAATTATATTCGATAAAATCAGGCTTAAATTGAATAGTTGCCGACCCGTCATCATGCTCTGTTATTGCTATTTCCCGAGCCATTCAAGTTTCCTTCAGCCACAATCCTGATGGCCGTTCGATGGTATATTGCTTATAAGTTGAGTTACCGCGATATCGAAGAGTGACTGGCTCGTGGCGAATGGATGAAACGTATATCAAAATTAAAGATAGTTGGTTTTACCTGTACCGAGCCGTCGATAAATACGGTGATACTATCGATTTCATGTTGAGTGAAAAGCGGAATGAAGCTGCAGCAAGAGACTTCTTTAACAACGCTGTCGGGCAGCATGGAAAGTGGTCATTGATAAAAGTGGCAGTAACAGCGCGGCCCTGGATAACTTGAATTGGCAACTTTGGTTCGCTGGTATGGCCGCTTATATTATCGAAGTGCTTCAAGTGAAATACCTCAATAATATCGTAGAGCAGAGTCACCGAGCGGTGAAGTGGAAGATGCGTACCGCCCTTGAATTCAAATCGTTGGCAGGGGCTGAAGCCACGATAGCCGGTGTCGAGTTATGGCAAATGCTTCGAAAAGGTCAAATGGAGGATGCTGGTGAAATGAGGCTATGGGAGCAATTCTATTCTTTAGCGGCTTAACCGTGTCTGGAGGATACTGCGATCACTTCATTTCCCGAAGATGCCACAGAACCCTTATTTGCACCAACCCCATAAATGGGGGCAATCAAGGTATAACATTCTAAAATTATATCGTATTTCGATCATCGAGGTGCAAATGAGGCAACATATTTTTATGCAGAATGGCAAATACGACTAACGATTGCTTTTCATAAATATAGTAAATCACGTGACTGACATAAGGGAAGCTATACACATTAGTACCAACATCATGACGTTGTTTACCCATCGTTGGTGTTTCTGACAATACTTTTATGGTTTGACGTAACTCAGCGAGGTACTTTTTTGATTGCTCGCTCCCCCATTGATTTAATGTGTAGCGACGGATCTCAATTAGTTCTGCTCGGGCATCGATAGTGAGTTTATAAGCAACCATCTAATCGTGTTCCCCCGACTCTAACTCATTAAAAAATTGGTCCCCATCCACTGTATTTCCATTATCAATATCGTTAATTGCTTTTGCTGCTCTAAATTGCAATAAGCGTAATTTTAAAGTTTCTATACTATTATATTCGTCTACCGAAATAACAACGGCAACGGGCTTACCATTTTTGTTAATTTGAATGGGTGATCGTTGGGCTTTCATTAACATGTTACCGAAGTGAGTTTTTGCCTCATTGGCTGAGAGTGCTTGCATAATCATCCGACCTCTAACTTTGATTGATTCGTTCATTATATACGAATCGAACGATTTAAGCGAAACCATCTTTAAGTATTGTGCCACTAGGGCATACCCTATTTAGCCTACGCTTGAGAGATAAACAAAGGCGACTCAGTTCAATTCGTACACAGCCTGTGATTAGTACATCACTTTCGTACAGGGTATCTGACGCGAAGGTATTGTATTTACACTATCATCTCGCTGAAAACTTTATGCCAAACGGACAATCCCCTATCGAGAACTATCATTAATAAATTCTTCAGCGGCATCCCTCGACTCAAAGTAAGTATCGACCATTTTTTGTCCGAATCTCTGAACTATATAGCTATCAGCTACATCAATCATCCACAGCCACCTGACAACCTCTTTAGTCTCTGGATGAGCAGAAGCCTTTAGATCTTCTGTTTGTTTAAATTTCATTATCATAGAAAATCACTTTTACACTGTAAATTTCTACACTTGGAGTCAGACCATAGTGAAATGATTAATTCAAATCAGCCCAAGACTCCTAGTTAGATCTCACCATCAAAACAAAGGTGAATTTAGGCTACAATAAACAAACTCAGGGAATATTTTATGTTAGTTGAAGTAGTAAACGAAAAATTAAACACGGCAGAGACCACCGAATTACCTCAAGCCATACTGACATTGATATCAAAAGGACTCAGCCTCCAAGAAGCTCAATCGCTTGATAAAGCTATTCATGCCTCTCAACAATATAGTTGGAAACATTACAGAATAACGTTATCTCAATAATTAACCAATGACCGAAGCATTTACTGGATGAAGCAAGATATGCCCTTGAAGCTTATCTTCACTCATCTGTTGTATCTCTGCCCTAAACAACCCCGTCTGCTCAATAGCCCCTACAAGCCCACTGACCTTCATCAGACTCTAAAAATAAGGATATTGGTGATACTTACTCACCAGCCTGGTTAAAGCCATGCTCGACATGTTCTTCCAGCATATAAATAAATCCAGGGATCCTTCTCTCGGTTTCATTCACAAATCGACTATCCAGCCCCAGCTTGTACCTCAGTATTTCAAGCAATTCAAGCAATTCAAATAACTTTTGAGCCTCTGTAGCATTTTGTTCAACGCGCAGGGCTAAGTCCCGCACGTCAACCAATTTTGCTTCTAAATCCCCCTTCGCACTTCTGCCTGTAGACAGCAACCTGCGTAACTCGCTTTTGATCCGACGATAACGACTGTCCTTAAGCATCGGTTTCAAGTGACGCACTAAGATTTCATTACGCTTGTGAACCGGCACAACACGAGGGCTTAATTTTCAATCAGTTGGTAATGTAACTTTATCAAGTTTTAAGCCCGCTTGTTTGCTACTTTATAAACGCGATCACTTTCTCTTTTACCAAGAGCAATAACAAACACGGTGACCTTTTCATCTTGAACCTAGTAGATTAATCGATATCCAAGCACTACGCAGTTTAATTTTATAACAGCAGGGTAGCTCTCTTAAACGATTAGCCTCTATGTGCGGATGCTTTAAAACTTCCGTTAGCTTATTCTTAAACTGCTTGCGAACCGTATTACCTAGTTTTCGCCACTCTTTCAGGGCACGAGGATCAAACTCTAATTCATAAATCATCCAAAGAAACCTTTACTCCAGGTAAAGGTTCTGCAAGTCGAGCTTTAGCTAATGAGATCAAAGCTTCATCCTCATCAGTTAACAGTACAGGCTTAAAAGGGAGCGCCCCTCTTTGAGCAACATACTCAAGTGTTTGACGTAACAATTCAGAAGGCGTGACACCCAGCTTCTCTAAAGCAGCATAAGAACGAGCTTTAAGTCCATCATCAACCCTAATATTAATTGTTCCCATAAATACCTCTGTCATTACAATTGTCATTACAGTATATGTTTTTCTATAGGTAACGCAATTTTCTCATACATGACTTGATACATGACTTGATACATGCTGACTGATCACAAGGCTGATCACCAGTGGTCAAACTCACTTTTGTCGGATAAGCGGCACTTGTTACCAAGTGCCGCTCTCCTAAGAACCTATGTGGACTCCCCAACTGTCAACAACAAATAGTTATGAATCGAAGAATTAATGCGTACTTATGTACGAGCTCTCATTGAGTAGCGAACTCAGGCTCTCTGATATTTACGCAGACCAATAAACAATTCTGTACGACGAGCTCTTGGTTCTTAACTGTTTTTACTGGCTGATTTTTATCTTCGATTAAGCATTTTGTTGTTTGAACTCGTTAACTGGCCGAGATTATGCTGCCCGTCAGATCCCTTATACTTACCATCGAAGTCAAGAACAAGGCTCTCATTAAATAAACTAAACCTAAAGCGCAAGAAAATTTCTTGCGCTTTAGGTTTAGTTTAATAGACCAGTGGTGTTAACGTTATTGATTGAATTTAATGATGTTTTTGAGGCGTTTGCTGTAAGATCGTCGAATCAACTAAGCTCCTCTTTTGTTTTAGGGGTATGTTCAGTATACGTGTAATTTGTTGTCACATGTCCTTGACCACATGGCCTCAAACACTTACAGGGACTGGTTTAGGCTCTAAAGGTGAAGGCGGATCTTCCATATTCAAAGCCCACTGACCGAATCGCAATATATGCCCTCGAATATATGGACTTAGACTGCTCACCAACTCTGTTGTGATAGTAAACCCATCTTTAGACATCGTATGTAATACTTCTGTCAGATCGGCCACATTTTGAAGCATTATGGCATTTGTCACGACATCCATGTATTTCATCCGCTTTGATTGCTCTGCAGGATCACCACTTTTAATCACTGTCCCACCGAACGCTATCCACGCCATGAAACTGTGGAAAGATTCAATCTTGGTAGTTTTATTCCACTCTACAAGTTCAAAATGGGATGAAGCAGCCGCCCGAGACCTCTTTAATAAAAATATCGAGCACAGATAAAGTGGTCATAGGTAAAAGCGAGAGTAGCAGTGCGGCCCAGAATAACTTGAGCAGGAAACTCTGGTTCGCCGTTATGGTCGCTTATATTAGCGAAGTGAAATGCCTCAGGAACAGAGTCACCGAGTGGTTAAATAGAATATGCTTACCACACTTGGGATCAAATAGTGTGGCTGAGTGAATGTGGTAGCGACTTTTCCCGAAGATGCGACAGAACCGCTTTAGGTGCTTAGCGCCCTCTTGAGTCTGAAGTAAGTAGCGTGTGAGATCTCAGTCTTTTCCATTACCTCTCGTAATGAACATTCTTGATTAATCATCGATTGAGCCAGCTCTCGCCCTTTATGTGACTTACGTCCAAACTTGATCCCCGCCTCCATGGCTGCTTGTCGTCCGTCATTGGTTCTTTCTAAAATTCACTCTCGCTCAGCTTCTGCCACAGCGGCTAAGATTTGGATCACCATCTTCCCCATGGTGCCTTCGGTACTCAGTCCATTTTCGTACAGATAATCACATCGCCTCTTTCTGCTCGGGCAAGCAGTTTTTGCAGCCCTTCTCTTTTATCTGTCGATCCGGTCATTTTGTCCGTAAAAATACGATTGCTGCGGACACCGGCTTTTTTTAAGGTTTGAATTTGTAAATCTAGCTTTTGTTGGTTCGTAGAAACCCGGGCATATCCAAGTAAGGCCATTTTTCACTCAAATCAGTCTCAAATATCGATAGTGACGCTCTGCAGTGTCAAAACTGCAAAACCAAGACTTTTGATACTTATTTTTGCTATAGCAAAGGGAGTCTCACAAGTTATAAGTTTTGAGACCACATTCATCAACATAGATACTGTAGGATCAATCTGTGCAACAGAGCCATACTTAGCTAAGTGTTGAAACTTTTCCAAGCTTTGGAGTTTAATATGGTTAAGTACAGTATGTTTTCTTGGATGGTTGTTACTGCTTTATCTATCTGTTGTTTGTCGGTATTTTTGCTAAAAGCCGCCATCGCAGAAGAGGTATCAAAACCCACATTAATTGTGACCTATGGCTCTCATAACGCTGAGCCCTACGCAATAACCGAAAGTAATCAGTTGGTTGCTGGCATAATTAAAGACATCTCTGATGAAATTGCTGATGAACTTGATATCGATGTTACTTACATTAAAACACCACAAAAAAGAGTAGAGCGATACTTGACCAGTGGCGAGGTTCATTTTACACCTATCTCAAACCCTAAGTGGCTAACACCCAATGAAGCTTATGGCTGGAGTCTGCCACTTTTTGTGGAGCAAGATAGATTATGGGTTTTGAAAGAGTCTCCCAAAGTCATAGAGGAAGTAGAGGAACTCTTCGGAAAAGTGATCGGCACAATACGGGGCTTTATTTATCCGACCTTAACCCAATATTTTGAGCAGAAGCAGATTTACCGCTCAGATGTAAGGGAGATGCCATCGAATATCGCCAGATTACAGCTCAAACGTATAGATGGTTTTATAGGCTCAAGAACATTAGTGATGTTCGAACTTGCTAGGCAGCAAGACAGCGCGATTGCTTTAAGCCCCTTGGTGATAAGTGAGCACAATATTCATGGTGTACTGTCAAATAAGGCCCCAATCACTTTAGCCGAGCTTAATAATGCGATAGGTAAGCTAAATAGTAGTGGCGTTATCGATGGGATTATTGAGAAGTACGCCCCGAAAGAGTAATCTTTGCAACAGAGCCATCAAAGCTATTAGCTGCTTGCTGCTTGCTTCAAAATGGGAAAAGAAATATCCACCGTTAGTCCCTTACCGACACCACTGGTGAGCTTGATATGGCCATTCAGCTTTTGAGTGACGATATTATGAATAATGCTGAATCCTAGCCCACTGCCTCCTTCATCTCTTTTCGTGGTGAAAAAGGGCTCCATCACCTTTGGCAGAATATCATCAGCAATACCAATGCCATCATCACTATATTGTATGCTTACTTCATTCTCTTGAGCTGATACAGCAAGCGTAATTGTACCATTATTTTGCTCAGCAAAGCCGTGGATAATGGAGTTGGCTATCAAGTTAGTTATCACCTGAGATAGGAATCCCGGATAAATAAAGCACGAGCGCCCTTCAATACAGTCTAAATCAACCGTTACTTGTGCTCTTTTAGTTTTAGGCAACATGCTGTGAATCACTTCTTTGAAGTATTCAGATAGCAATACCTCTCGCACTTGTTCACTCATTTGATCGACTGATACTTGTTTAAAACTGCGAATAAGATCTGCCGCTGAAGATAAGTTTCTAGTTAAAATAGTTATTGAACTACGACTTGATTCTAAAAAAAAGTCAAAATCCTCCTCATTTAACTCCCCAGAGGCAAATTTCTTGGCTAATATTTCAATTTCATCTTGCAAAAAGCTGGTTGCGGTAACACTAATACCTATGGGGGTATTCACATCATGAGCAATGCTGGCCACCATTCTGCCCAATGAGTTGACTTTTTCTGTTTCAAATATTTGTAATTGTTGTTTTTTTTCAAGTTCTTGACGTTCTAATAATGCAGTTTTAAATAGTTGAAATGCCGTGTACATTTGATGTGCTTCTAAGGTGATAGAGTATTGAGGTATTTCTGTCTCATAATTGCCTTTACCAAGATCAATCATTCCTTGGGAGATATTACTGACTTGTTCAGTTATTTTTCCCGTTAAAAAATAAAAGATGATAACCAGTAATGTACACGCAATGAGTATGCATGAAATTATCCACAAACTTAACGTATTTGCTAGGGCTAGTTGAGACGAAATATCTATGCTCATCTCTAATACGCCGCGCACATCACCTAATTTCCAGTCTGATTTAGGCGTTAGTGGGTGATTATTATGACAATCAACACAAGTTTGAACTTGCATTTGATCAGAAATCGCGACTCTTAATACCGTATGATCATTTTCTTTATTGATGACACTAATTATTTTGCTTGGATTTTCATTAAGTTCCAACCACGCTTTTTGTTGAAAAGGGTCAAGTACGATATGTTGACGGTTAGGAAAAGGGTAAGGGCTGTATAAGTTCAATTTACTGCCATGTTCATCAAACAGCTGGCTTAAATCGTGAATCATGGTTGCTGGCAGAGGGATTTTATCAGTCTCATTTAAGTGCTTAATCACCGGTGCTAATACGACATACGCTTGCACTTTCTCAACAATATTTTTGGTGTAATAAACACGTAATAATTTCAGTTGTTTTAATGAGTTAAGTGCTGTGTGTAATGCATGTTGCTCAGCATTTCTTTCAACCACCATTGGAATAGAAAAACTAAGTACCGCTAACATAATCGCCATAATAAGCGAAAGTGGGAATATTATCTGGAACCGTAAATTATTTTGAAAGAATGACATAGCTATCATATTTTTCTGAGCTTGACCATTGCTTAGTCCATCACTGAAATATAGCCATAGATGACTTAGAAAGAAACTTAACAAGTGTGTGGCTGTGACTATGATTGTAACTGTTGGTTACTAATCAGAACCTACAGCACAAATAATAATGTCGTAGGAAAATTGTCGATACTTAAGTTTCATGAGATAGCAGGCCTAAAACAAAAAAGGAGCTTAGCTGAATCGACGATCTTTGCAACAGAGCCCTCAACTGTGCCCTATTTATCTCCATTCAATATTTGCGAAATCTTATACTCTGCTTTTTCGATCACTTCTTTATGCTTGGCACTCGCCTTATTCAAATCAACGCCTCCCTCATTGAAAGTCTGATAATGAACCAGGCTTGAGGTGTACTGGTTCTTCACCACATAAGTAAGAATGGTCTCCATTAACTCACGCGTTGATAGCCCATCATCATTATCTGAGTGCGCTAAAAGGCGCAACGCAAACAACGTTAACTCCCTCATTGCCTCCGCATCACTGGTCAGATTTTTGCTTTTTTTGTAATCCACCACGTTTGAATACAACTCAGGGGCACAAGCCACCTGGATCACTTTATTTCTAGCCATCACAAGACACTCCCTTCACTCAAACGTCCAATACAGATGTATTGCACCGTCGAAATAACAATGAGAATCGGGCAATACACCGGTATTTCGCGCGTTTTTTGAGTATTGCACAGGCAAGACACCAAAACAACAAATGATGAATAAACAGTAACTTGCAATAACCCTCAAAATGCAATATACGTGCAATACGCTTAACGCCAGTCCCGGCCGTAACTCCATCTAATACTATAGTATTGGACGAGCAATATACGTGCAGTACGCTTTTACCGGGATTCCAAACGGGTTTTTAAAAATTTACTTACTGATCAGCTGTAACTTTAATTAAATATAAATCAGTAAGTTAACCTTGCAAGCAGCCATTGAAATGACCTGTCATTTCTGCGTGGGGTGTGGTCCTCTTCTCGACGTAAAATTAACCATCTAATGACTGATGGCTCATATTACAATTTAGGCGATTTTTTTGCTTAGTGTGAACCGATAGCCTTCAGATTGGCGTTTGAAATCACATTTTTGGGAAGGAATATGTAGACGGATTGAGGGTGGCCAGGGCGGCTTTTATTTTTCGAATATAAGTCAATCGTCGCGTGAGGGTCTTGGCACTAAATCCAGCATTGTAGGCACCAACACTATTCCAGTTATAACCATGGGTCGAAAAATTTTGAGACAGCACCCAGGCACCAATATGAACGTTGTAGCACGCATCTGATAATAGGGTGTCTTTATTAACACCGAACGGACTTAAGCGAGAAAACCAATGTGAATTTATTTGCATCAATCCATAATCAGTGCTGATCGTTTTACCTTGTGAGTTTCTATTAATATTAATGGCGTGTGATTGATAATCACTTTCGACATTAGCAATGGCGCTTAATAGTTTGGCGTTAACATGATAATAGCTCCCAGCCTCATCAAAACAAAACGCATGCGCGTTTAATGAAGTGAGTGCGGTCAGTACGATCAGTTTTTTCATAGATGCAAAAATAAAGGCCACCAGGGCCTTTATCGTACCAGCTAAATTTGTCCGTTTACATTACCGACGAATATTCACTTGTCAGTCACCTAGGCTTTTTTCCATAGACCTGCTGCTTCACAGCGGCTTTGTGTTATCGAGTTCCTACTCTTCTGCAGCGCCTCAATACGCTTCACTCGCTTACACTCCCAGGCACTCACCGGATAGGTTTTATCCCACGCATTCATGAGCTGCTTTTGCTGCTTGCTCATGCTGTATTTAGGATAGGTGTTATCCATATACAGGTAAGTCCTGGCAATACGCCCTCGCGCACCGACGGGTGGCTCCGCTTTACGGTTATCAATTTTCATCTGACAAGAACCGAACTCACCCCCCCTGGCAGCATGGTGAAGTTGTAATTTGAGCGCATGGCATTCACAGCTCCAATGGCCGGAAACAGATTAAACATATCGGCTTGCATGTATCGATAATCAACATTTATTTTTCGGCGCACTTACGGCCCTTAAACGATTTCCCTTTACTGTCGACACATTGTGCATGCCCCTCTCGCCACTCACTGTATGCGCGACCAAAATTTTCTGCCGGTACCACATGTTCCCACTCAACTTTTTTGGCACGCTTAACATGCTTGGTGGTAGTGAAACCTGCTGGAGGACTTATTTTCTTCTTCGCATCAAAGTTGGCGCCACAATATACCGTTTCACGGTGATCTTGATAGACCTGTCGTTCCAACATTTTCTTTGCTTTACTGAACGACTGGTTAGACTCATTAGCGGCCACAACACTACCGCTAATCAATACGAGTCCACCGACTAATACGCCCTTAAACACATTCATTGATATTCCTTATTCTGTTCTATTAAAGTCTGAAATATAAGCCGTTAACTCAGCAATTTTAACCTTGTCTGTCATCGATACCTTGGCAATGGGATGCACCAATGACGGATGCAACACATAACACCATTCGCCCTGAATGTCAGTGTAATACTGGCTAGGGTCCAGTGCCAAAACACACAGATTCATGCAAATATCATCATTGAGCAAGGTACAAATCGCATTACAAGCCATCACGGTTAACCCTTGGGTTAATCCCGACTATTCAATATGTCTTTATACCCAAGCGAGGACTCGATCCGCTCATCAATGGATATCACCCCCGTCGCTAACAACATCAACTGCCAAGCACAGTAACCTATCGGGTTATGCTCTTTACTCTCAATCGTCGTTTCCCAGCGTCTTGCGGCTTTACAGCCTTTGAGATTGTAAGATTTCCCCAAAAAATCCCCCAGTCTGGCTTGCGGGAAACCGAGCAAGTTCCGCAACGATTTAACCTCTTCCGGCGTCGGGGGTAAATAATCAGGGTGTGTTTTAGGTAACGAACACGGCCGATTTCGAAAAGCTTCAATGGTTACGGCAGTAGCACGGCCATATCCTGGACGGGTCTGACTCATTAAATGAACTCCGCTTTGGTGTTACGTTTATGGGCTGCATTGCAGCCCTACGCACTTTTTAGCGGCCAGCTCTATGACCGCAACAATGACTTATAACCAGCCTCTTTCAGCAAAGGAAACCGTTTCCCCTACCCCGATCACAAAATGATCGAGCACATTGACATCGATCAATGCTAACGCCTGTGATACCCGTTCAGTGATGCGCCTGTCCGCTTGGCTAGGCTCAGCGATACCTGAAGGATGGTTATGTGCGAAAATGACCGAAGCAGCGTTATATTCAAGCACTGATTTGACCACCTCACGTGGATAAACGGAAGCGCTGTCGATACTCCCTCTGAACAACTCCACAAACTCAATTAAGCGGTGTTGGCTATCTAGCATCAAGATAGCAAATACCTCATGCTCTTTGTGTACCAAGCGGTTAACACAAGCTGCACGTGCTAAATCTGCACTAGACAGTGCTGAAGCCGTACGCATTTTCGATTCAATGATCGCAGCGGCTTGCACAAGGATGGTGTTTTCTTCATTGGTAAACATCGCGTTTTCTCGCTTAATCGGTCTTGGATTACTCCCGATTTGTGACCCACAACACCGCCCCTTACGGGCGGTTGCAACATTATTGTTCTTGCTAAATTCTCTGATCTTGTCGTCTTCCCGCGTAAACCATTGAGCTGAATTCTGCACCTTTTGGCACCTACTCAGATTTACTACTGATCCCCGTTGAGACTGACACTCTTGGCTGTCATGCTTAATCATGACCATGTGCTCCACATTTTATTGAGCCGGGCGCTTTGCTGTGGCCAATCAGGCAGAGTATTAGCCGCATGTTGACGGAAGTTAATACGCTGATGGACATTACAACCTTGTAAGCGATGAATAAGGCTATCGTAACGCTCAAATGACAGGACTAATGGCAGCCCATAACGTGACACTGCGATGGCATTGTGTGACGGGCGCACAGAGCCAAAGCGCCCGAGTAGCATTAGTTGATAATATTCACGATAACGCTGCATGAAAGTCTGTTGCTTTCTGAAGATATCGGATTGGGAGGAGCCTGCTTGTATCTTGTAACGAGCAGTCTCGATGAGGGTTTTAGTGGGAGTTGTCTGTGTAGGAAGTGAGCTTGTCATTGCATTATCTCCAGTGGTTTTCGGTATCGTCTTTTGTGTTCGCCTGTCTTCCTGAGCTCAACGCATGTTCAGACTGACAAGGGCGCGCAGCGGCGAAGCCTCCCTTGCCTGACGGGTTATGCGATGAGACAGATCAGAAGTCAGAGCGAAGGCAAAAATGAGATAACAACGGCTGATAAATGACGAGCGAAGGATTGAAGCAGGCTTACGCACACTTAAGCGTCGAAGTGACTGGAAGTGCTCTGGCTTGGTGTTTTGATGGATCAGGTTATCGACGCTCTACCAGGCCAGTTGTGAACTTACGAGAGCATAGCGTGACAATGTGTTTATGATCCTAGCGACCCGATGGAAAGATGTTCTTCAATATTCTTATGGCTGTCGCAGGATTTAACGTTGACTGAATACGGATGCGAACCCGCGAAGGAATGGCAATAGCCCCCTGCTAAAGGGAAGCAGCCCAAACTTGCTAACCAGCAACAAAAAGAGTGAGGTGGAATGCGTGAAACAGGTCAATGTTAGATTAGTCGTTCAGCTATTTTTTTCACTTCAAGCAGAGTGATGTAATCTGTATACAACAAAGGAATACTCAATGGGTGACTTAACTAAAGTGTTCGCAGTACCAAGAGCAACGATCACTAGATCAATCAAACGTCAGTTCCCTGCCACATACCGATCAAATTCACATCGCTGTGATAGGTGCAATTCACACCTATCAAAAACGATACATGATGACTGACACCCAACATCATTGTTTTGAAAGTGTGTGTCATTCTGGCGTACAGATTGTACAAAAATCATATTTGTATGCCACAATGACACCAGATAAACTTACATTAAAAGCGTAGGTTAATGATGGCTATTAATGCAGCACGTAAAGACGTCCGTTTGGTTGCACGAACTTCGACATAGATACAAGAAATGATCCAGCGGGCTGCGGATCATTCCGGAGCGACACTCTCTCAGTTCCTTATTGAATCGGCAATGGATAGAGCACGTAGTGTGATTGAACGAACCGAAACATTACATCTGTCGATGGCAGATGCAGATGCCTTGTTTGCCGCGTTGGAGAACCCACCCAAAGCAAACAATAAGCTAGTTAAAGCTGCACAGCATTACAGGGATACAGTGAATGTCCCTCACCGTTGAAGCTATTACCCAGCAACATCATCGCAAAAGGTTTGATTGTGGCGTCACTGAACTCAATCAGTTTTTGCAACAACAAGCCCGACAGAAAACCGCAAAACATATTTCAAAAAACTATGTGGCGTGTCAAGACTCGGCACCCACTGTGATTATGGGTTATCACACGCTTACAGGGTACTCAGTGACAACACCACTTTCCCACAGAGATTATAAAAAGTACCCTCACCTGCTCAGTGCGGTAAAACTGGCCCGCCTTGCCGTGGGGTGTGAGCTACAAGGTCAGCGTTTAGGTGAGCGATGCGCATGACGACCAATGTGCCGCTAGGTCTAAGCTGCCTCCCTTTCTACTCTTTTAAAGCGCGCAAGACGCTGGGAGCTTTGCTTTGGATCTCTGTATACGCAGATTCAGCCTAGCGCTCATAATTTAGGGCGTGATCATTCTCCGATGATTCATGCATAAGACCCAACAGGTGATCCACTGACGAGTCATTCAGCCCTCTATCCTAACGCTATCGACCTCGTGTAGTCCCTCGCTCATCAAGGACCTCAAGCATAACACCTGTGGTGAAATACAACTGCTTATGTACCATGAGTACATCCGCTAAAATTGCATTACACACATCCTTTTTAATCTCAGTTTCTAGGTGAAGAAATAGTCCATTTAACAGGTCGACTTTCTGGTACAGCATAAATTCATCAGTCATCATTCTCATCCATCGTTGGCACACTAAGACAGTGCCTCTGCCATTATTCACACATTTAGCAAACGGGAACAGATAAAATGGATGCTGTCATTCTTCTACTCAGTGAATGATTGATGCAATACTGTAGTCCCCTCCCTGAGATTAAAAATAGTCAAATTCACTCTCTTCTTTATCAAGCAGGCGCTCGAACTGAAGCTGACCGTCACTTACCCACCACATTCGACCTCAATCTGTATAAACTCTTAAATCCTTAGCAAGCTGATCAAGCGTATCGTGTGAGGTCACACCATAAGACGCGAGATACCACGCAACCGAAGCTTGATTGCCCGCAGGCATATATGAAGGGGATTGAACATGAGATTGCGGTTCTTGTTGGTATGGCGCTTTTTCTTCTAGCGTGATAGCGGCGATACGACGGGGTAAAATTGAAATAGATTCAGCGGTCATGCTGTGACCCAGCTCCATAACACCTTGGTTGGTCATTCATCCATGGCTCGCAACGTGGCTCACCAATGATCAATAACCGCATCCCTTTTTGCAGTAATTTAGCCAGGTGCGGCCCGTCTTTCTTCCAATAATCAATGGATACCCAATACCCGCCTTTATCCACTAAGCCTTCATTGTTTGAGCCATTGACTAAGCGATCATACTTCAATGTAAATTTAAGTAAGGGGCCTAAGCTCACCTCTACTGCGCTCGTTACCTTCTAAATGCGTAATACTGGGTGCCTGGCCTATATTGCCTTCTACAACGGATAAACCTCTGAACATGGGGAACTCCCTAAACAAAAATGAATGACTAATGTCAATTCATCACGCTAAAGGAAACGCAAGCGGATAGTTCAATCAAAAGAAAATAAATTATTTATTAGTTTGATTGTCAATGAGGGAGTAATTACGTGGTATGTCATTTAGTTATCTTAAGGCTACTCATAATATTCAGCCGCTTTCATACGACCTCGTTCCGTTAAGGAGAATGCCAGTTGAAGCGAGGTATTTCTGTATTTACTCAGAAAGCCATTACGGTGCAGAGTATGGCAAGAAGTCCTGAAGTTTGTGGCCAAAACATCAACCTCTCGACTTTGATTTATCATTTCCAGTAGGTTAATAGCAGGGATAGCTTGGACCACATCTCTTAATTCGAGCTGGTACAGTACAAATAAGATATCTTTTTGCGTAGAAGAAAACCTCACAACCCCACCTTAATCATATGTGACATGATTAAGGGAAAGTCTAAGCGTAAACTCACGGTGCTACATCATTAAATCGCTGCATACAAAGTTCAGAGCAGAAAATCATCTCATCATTATCTCTTACGATTGAATCATAAGGGTGCTCAATAAGACTGTCACAGTATTCACAATTTGGTTTAATCACCTCAGTGCATGCGAACTCTGGGAAAACAACCAGCGCTAAATACGTGTCAAACGACACCCTAGTGCTAAAGTTATCTGTTGAAATTGAAAACCAAGCATTCTCTAGTTCCGGATCGCCAATGGATTGATCAATCATCATCTTGATATCTGATGCATTACAATCATAGTGAACACCACAGATAATAAATGATGCCTTTCCCGCCGAGCTAAAGTTAACCAGGACTTGATGGGCAAAACCATCGCCCCAGGTGTTATCGAACTTGAAAGACTTCGATCCATTTTGACCCGACTTGTGTTTCACCATTTTTATCACCCCTACTAAATTCTTTTAACAGCAATTTTATAAACCTGATTTCGATCTCGCTTACCCACTGCAACGACCGACACAACAATATCACGATCCCTGACTTCATAAACTAAGCGGTAACCAGCGCTCCTCAGTTTTATCTTGTAGCAGTCTTTCATTCCGCTTAATCGAGCAGATTCAACTCTTGGTTGTTCAAGTCGCTCTATCAGTTTTTTTTGAACTGATGCTTAATCGTTGAATCCAGATTTTTCCATTCTTTTTGTGCATCTTGTTTAAAAACCAGCCTATAGGTCATCAATACTGACCTCTATTTCTGGCTGATTTTTACGTTCCTGTACCAGTTGAGCAAGCTCTAGGTCTTCAAGTTTGTCCATCATCAGCTCATAGGCGACCGCTGGAACACAGTAAAATACCGGTTGGTTACGATTTAGTACCGCCACGGGAAAGCCACCCCCTGTTCGATGACAGCCATAGGGTTCTTTTTTAACTCTGAGATACTCGTAGAGTTGTCCGCTAATATTGGTCTGACTGTTTGCATAATCTCGCACCTAGAAACCATTTAAGAGTGCTTATTATAGGTCTTTTAATATACACAAACAATATGACTGGTTAAATGGTCTTATTTCTTCTTTGATGGTATTTCCAGAGTCAGTTCAACACCAACGAGTCGTACATCAATTTATTCGAGTATGTGAGCCCAACAGAGAAACCATCAAAATAACTTGACCTACAAGGGTTATATCTAGATATACTAAGCCTCCAAGGAGCCTAGGCAACAATCCAGTGCCTAGTAGCAGTCGCTCGATTAAATGGATGTTTTCACCAACCTCAAAGAACCTATATCAATGTCAGATTTTTTAGCAACACTCACTCATGGCCGTAAGTTTAAAGCGGCAGTAATAGATCTTCCTATTGAAGACCTAAAGTTATTCCAGGATAAACTCAACGCACTCATCGATGACCGCGAGGCACAAGAAGCGGCTGATTTAGAGATGAACGCTGAGCGTAACGCACAAATTGATGCTATCCGTAAACAGATGGCAGAACTTGGACTAAACACGGAAGACTTGGACGCTGTTAAGGCGCCAAAGAAAAAACGTGAGCCTCGTCCAGCGAAGTATAAGATTGAAGTGGGTGGTGAAACCATCACCTGGACAGGCCAAGGCCGTATGCCAACAGTATTTAAGAAAGAACTGGACGAAGGTTTTGAACTAAGCGATTTCTTAATCTAGTTATACTTCTTCCTTCCTGTGTTCCTAAACAGCGACATTGCGAGTAAGACGGGAACACAGAACCTTTAGGAAGAGCGTGACTATAATCGGGTATAGCAACGTTATTCTCCCCCCAAAGGCTATTTAACTGTAGTTCATTATGCAGTTTTTGTTTTATATAAGGACAGTAAGCTACTGAATCCATTCAGAGGTCTTCATGTTTGAGCATGTTCTTAAACTTTATTGCCACAAGTGTAATGAAGTTTTTTGGCTCCTCAGAACAACGTATTTATACCTATTTACCATTTAAGGTCAGCTGCCCTTTTTGTATCGAAGACCAGATCATCCCTGATGATCACAGAGGACGTCGTCACTTACTGCCTGTGTGTCAGCTAGGGATATATGAATGCAGTCGCCATTTGTCGCAGGTTAACCAAAACAACACCACACCGATAGAATATTCTCAGCGCTGAGTGATGATAAGTCACAAAAATGAAGGCGCTGCAGTAAATATTTGTCAGCTTAAGCAGAAAAGGCCTGCTTGACTAAAAGAACGGTTTGTCACCACGCTCCTCTGTAACCTATGCTATCACTAGGCTGTAGTCAAAAAATCGATTTTAAAAACATCCATCTGCAAAGTGATGACCCGTTGAATGAACAGTAAATGGTGACCGCCTGCATATTCATGATTTTATTGCCTTAAATAATCACGGGGAATGCTCACATTCGGGCCTTGATAAGGATAAATAGAGTTATAAAATGATAAAATCGAATCCATTTTTATTCCACAGCTGTAGGTATTTGTTTGAATGAACTCCCTTACCAGAACGTAATGAAGCGCCTGGTTGATAACTCGCTGCTGCACCTGTACATCACCGTTGCAGAAACTTCTCGGATTGTGCCGGTTCATAAGCGTAATGAGATATTGGTACGTCACTTGAAACCGATGCTTAAGGACAACCGTTATCGACGAGTCAAAAGTGAATTACGGAGATTGCTGGCTACTGGTCGAAGTGCAAAGGGAGATTTAGAAGCTCAATTGATTGATGTAAAAGGCTTAGCCCATCAAGTCGAACAAAATGCCTCAGGTGCACAAAGGTTATTTAGCCTGCTTGAGATCTTAAGGTATGAACAAGGGCTGGATAGCCGGGTCGTCAATGAAACAGAAAGAAGGATGCCAGGTCTTATCTATCTGTTGCGAGATCACATTGATAACGGATTCAATGATGCTGGTGAGCAAGTTGCGCCGGTGTCGCTGTTTTTAGAATCGGATAAGATCGATGGGCTTGTAGAAGCAATTGATCTGACCGAGTTATTTAGCGCTGAGATGCAGCAGATGAATGAAGATAAGCAGCAAGCTCATATCTTATTGCATCCAATACCGAGGTCTGGTGACGGTGAGTTAGCAGGGCTTTAGAGTGAAAGGCAACATGAGTGTTTATTATGCCTTTGAATATCCTCAAGGCCGCGTTCAAAGTGTAGGAGAGCCCAATCCAGTCACTGGAGAGCAGAATATTAACGGTCTGCTTTTTGCGTTTTCAACAAAAGAGAAGCGAGATCGCTTTATTCAATGTGAGACAGTAGCGAGTCGACGGGCGTCCATTACTCATAAAGATGTCAGATCTGTGCATTTGGGCATGTCACTCAAAGTGTTCAGGGACATGCTGGTAAATATAGACGTGTTATAGTCTACGGCTCAGTAATATTATTTTAAGGGAATGTATTGAAAGACAGTGATTTTTCTTCGAGTGTCGTAGATGGTCAACTCAAAGTGGTTAATGGCGATAACTACTGGTTAGTTGAAATTGGGCGATTATTTGTGACGGGTAAGTTTGAAGGTCAAGATATTGTCGAGTTTGCATCAGCGTCGATAACAACCCGAAGAGAGTTTGTTTTATGGATCCAGCGAGTTTTCTATTGCTAGTGAGCTCATGGTAAATACTATCCAGCAGAAAGATGAGCATGACAGGAAAGGTCAAAAATCATTATTCTTTAGGCTCTCCACAAGGTTGGCCATATGGGTAGGTTTAATCAATCAGAGAATGCTGATATCTTCTTCTGTCAGCCCTAACTCATGCATTAACTGTTTTTGCTCAAGACGCTCTTCGATGCTGCGTCTGGTCTTATTTATTTTTCGTTCTCCTTCCGTCTTAGGTTTAGGAGACTTACGTACTTTACTGGCTTCATGATTGATCGTGAAGCGCTGAGCTTCGAGCGTAGTTTTAGTCATAATATTGCCCCGGTTAGGGTAGCTAAATGGTATTATAACCTTATAAAAATAACATTATGCGTCTTTTGTCTTTATTCTCTTTGCCTCTAAACACAAGAACGGTAGAACATGACAATAAACAAACCATAACCAATTGATGGTATAGAATTATTGTTGAAACTCTTATAGAGTCGATAACAAAATAATGTTTATTCATATTCATCAGACTATCGATTATTTGATGAGTGATTTGATTAGGCCTAGGCTATTGCAAAACGCGGCTGGGTGCAGTAAAACAACGGAAGTAAAAGCGGATTAGGGTAAAACATCGATGAAAGCATTAAAAGGCAGCACCGAAGGCCAGCGTAAATACGCGACAATTATACGTGCTCAAGCATTGAAGCGACACCCTTGGGGACTCAATACCAATGCGGCTGATAAAGTCACCTTTCGGCTGCAGATGATGACGTCAGCCTTGTTCTTCATTAAGTACAAGGCTGAATTAGAGGCGGGAGATGTGATTAAATGTTTAACTCTTTACGATGAAGATAATTATCAACGCCGAGCTAAGTTTGCTCAAGCGCGTGCTCGTTAGACTAAAACTTGAATCTTTCTCATGAATAAAGCCCCTAAATTGCAATTCCCTCCAGATATATCTGTAGAGCGACAAGGTAAAACTTATGTCATTTTTCGTATTGGAGTCGGTGAGATCTGCGGCGTTGTACTGAGTGAAACCCCACTTCAGCCCTACCTTAAAGTCAAGTTAGACAGCAATAAAACTATTGTGGCATCAGTGGCGCAGAAAATGTCATTTTCAGAAGACAACTGCATACTTGTCAAAAGTCGACTTTACTTCCCACAACCAAGATGTCAGCTGTAGTAAGAAAATTTTTTGCAACATTAGATAACTTTAAGTACGAAGATAAATGGTGGGTAATTGATATAGGCGGTAACAACTTGAGACTGATTGCTTTTATTGAGTTTAAAGATAATCGAATGTATGTGAAGCATATTTGCTCTCATGCTGATTATGACCAAATTTGTAAGAAGTATTCGTAGAGGACTTAATTATGAACATAGCTAAACTGAAAGAACAAGCCAAATCACTGTTTTCAAGCGCAGATTTCATTACTCATATTCATAATGAGAAAGACTACGAATCAGCATTGGAGTTAATGGATGAATTAATTGAAGACTATGATGAGCAAAAGCCATTAATTGAAGTGCTTTTTCTTTCTATAGAGAGATGGGAAGACGAGTCAGAAGAGTTTTCAGAGTTCAATGCAAAAATTGAATCATTAGGTAGTGGATTTCTGTTTTAAGGGTTTTGATGGATCAACATAAACTCAATACTACTGATTTTCAAAATGAAATTGGCGGGAAAAGTATGGTGTCTATGATTTTGAATAGTAAAAGAAACCTCTCTCTTGAACAGATCAAGCATTATCAAATAGATTTGGGGTTTCTCCTCAGTTGTTCATTTGATTAATAAGGAAATAAGCGGGGTCGATCATGGTAAAGGTTCAATTAAACAATACTGAAGTAGAGTTGAAATCATTAGATAAAAGGCTTCTGTCGCATCTTCGGGAAAGGAAGTGATCGCAATATCCTCCAGACACGGTTAAACCGCTAAAGAATAAAATTGCCCCCATAGCATCATTTCACCAGCATCCTCCATTTGACCTTTGCGAAGCATTTGCCACAACTCTACACCGGCTATCGTGGCTTCAGTCCCAGCCATCGATTTGAACCCAAGGGCGGTACGCATCTTCCACTTCACCGCTCGGTGGCTTTGCTCTACATGTTATTGAGGTATTTAACCTGCAGCACCTCGATTATATAAGCGGCCATACCGGCGAACCAGAGTTGCCAGTTCAAGTTATCCAGGGCCGCGCTGTTACTGCCACTTTTATCAATCACAACCTTCTCAGGCAAACCATGCTGCCCGATAGCTTTGTTAAAGAAGTCTCTGGCGGCAGCTTCATCTCGCTTTTCACTTAACATAAAATCGATAGTGTCGCCGTATTTATCGACGGCTCGGTACAGGTAAAACCAAAGGCCTTTAACTTTGATATACGTTTCATCCATTCGCCACGAGCCAGACACTGAGCGCTTCTTGCCGTGACGAAACACAGCTTCCAGCAAAGGAGCATATTCCAACACCCAGCGATGGAGTGTCGCATGGTCAACGTTAACACCACGTTCTGCCAGTAACTCTTCGATATCGCGGTAACTCAGCTTATAAGCAACATACCATCGAACGGCCATCAGTATAGTGGCTGAAGGAAACTGTTTTTGGCGAAGCTTAAAGCCATAGGGAAAATTCACATATCAAATAAAAAGCCAGCTTAGCATCACTGCAGGGCTGACCTATGTATCGTCTGCTTATCAAGTTCTACATGTAGATCATCTCCGAAACTTCAAGATGCGACAGAACCGTTTTTGAACCATGCCGGAAGTCTCACAAGTTATAACTTGTGAGACTTCCTCATCAACAGGAATATTGCAGCAGGACTATAGATTTGCAACAGAGCCAGAATTGGTTAAGGCTGCATCAGAACAATCGGCCACCCTAGTTGTCGCTGGACCGGTCAAGGTTATTTCTGTTTAGCCCTTAAGCGCTATTGGCTATGATTTTATACTTCAACAATAACTCTTTTACATCAGAGAGAGGCTTAGAAAAATAATACCCTTGCATATAGATGTCTTTTTCTAGGGTAAAATAATTAACTTGCTCAGCGCTTTCTACTCCTTCTACAATAATCTCTAAGTTGAGTGTTCTAGCCATATCAATGATAGAGTTTAGCACTTCTAACTTTGAACATTCTTTCCCTATTATATCAATAAAGGTTTTGTCAATTTTTATACAGTCAATGTCAAAATCGATAAAATAGCTAAAACCACCATAACCTGTTCCCACATCATCTAGCTTTATTTTAAATCCTGACTTTTTAAGATTAGTAACATTCGATTTGGCGGCGGTAATATCATTAAACTTTTGACTTTCAGTTATCTCTATTTCTGGACGAAAACAGCAGCCAGAAAGAACTGCAATAACGGACTGAATAAATTCATTATCTTCAACTTGAGAGGCTGTTAGATTAAAAGAACAAAAGAAGTCATCGACATGCCCATGATTTACAGTATTAAGTTCATGTTTAGATAACAGCATTATTTTCAACGTCATGTTATTAATAACCTCCAGATTAATGGCGTCATAAATGAAAGCCGCAGGAGGTAAAACCTGTCCAAACCTATCACGCCAACGCATTAAGGCTTCGACTCCTTTTGTTTGCCCAGTACTATCAACAATAGGTTGATAGTACGGTATAAATTCATTGTTTGCACATGCTGTTATAAGTTCTTTTTTTCTATAGCCCGCTCGTAACTTTCGGTTGATATATACCGATAAAAAGGCATAACAGAATAAAAATAAAATAACGAGTATGTAGTTATACTTATTGTATAATTGCTCCTTTAATTTCAAATGGATAAATAAATACCCTTTCGCTATCCCATAGTCATCCACAAGTTTAAACCAAGTGTCAATAGGTTGCTTAGGTTCATTTTCTCCCGTTATAACAAATTTGTATGTGAGGCACTTATCGCAGTAAAGCCTAAAAAAATCTTCTAATCTCAACTTATTAGAAGATACAATGAAGTCATTTGATGGGCCATTTATTATAATACCTACCTCCTCCTTACCATCCACTTCATTTGAATATCTAACTAAAGGCGGATTAACAAGTATGTCACTAATTTTATGAGCGGATAAACCTGCCGGAGTACATATTTGCTCTCCAACTATCAACTCTACCTCTCGAATTTCTGGACTCTCATAAGCCGTCTTGCTCAATACCATCTTGACATATTCAGAACATTCATTAGGGATGTTAAGCTTTTTTATAATTTCAGTCTCTCTACGAAGATTTTCTCTTAACCTTTCACCAAATAAAGACAATTCCATATATATCAATGGTTTTATTATCAATCTATATATAGTTGGCTGCAAAAAGTATGTAGATAACAAACTCAGTATAATCAAACTGATGGGTAAATTTAACCGCTTAACCCAATCAAAAATTTCTGTATTCACAATGCTAATAACTCTAGAAATGGCTAAATTTTAAAATCCTGCACTATCTTAGCTAAACGCTGAGATAGCTCGTCTAGCCGCTCACTAGAATCAGTAAGTTCAACAGCGGTTTCTGACGACTTCAGAGTACCATCCTGTACGACTTCCATATTAACATTAAGCTCATTTACAACCGTTGACTGCTCCTCTGTTGCTGTTGCCATTTGTGTATTCATGTCTGAAATTAGAATAACGTTATCTGAAATAGAAGCGAAAGCAATAGATGTGCTAGCTGTGGATACTACAACCTCGTCAGTGAGTTCCAAGCTGCGATGTATAGTCAAAACAGCTTTTTCAGCTTCAGCCTGCAAAGACACTATCATCTCCTGAATTTCACTCGTTGAGTTTGATGTGCGGCTTGCCAGTAAGCGAACCTCATCAGCAACAACGGCAAAGCCACGCCCTTGCTCTCCAGCTCTTGCGGCTTCAATGGCTGCATTAAGAGCCAATAAATTAGTTTGATCTGCCACATCCCGAATGATATCTAAGACACCTTCAATGCGCCGGGTATTGTCTGATAAAGTGCTTACAACATCACTCGCATGCTTAATATCTAGGGATAAAGTTTCGATTAGTGCCGTTGTTTGCAATATGACCAACTGTCCATCTTTTGCCTTGCTTTCAGCTTCGTTTGCTGCATCTGCGGCCTGTGAGGCATTATTTGCAATTTCATTGACCGTTGCGCCCATTTCATAAATAGCCGCCACTGTTTGAGTCACATTATCTCGTTGAAGTGAGCTATTCGTGAAAGTTAACTTAGATTGCTCCTCTATAGATTTAGATGCCTCCAGCAGCTCGACTCCAGATGCTGCGACCTCTGTTACTGAATGATGGATTTTCCCTATAAAGTTATTGAATCCTACTGATATTTTAGACAGCTCATCTTGACCAATGACATTCAAACGATACTGTAAATCCCCCCCTTCCTCTCCAAGTTCATTAAATACTCTCGATAAGTTTTCAAGGGGGGTAATGATATTATTTATCATTTTAAATTCAATAAAAATAAATACTGCTACAATCAAAAAAAGCAATGATAGAAGAACTTCCCAAACAAGTAAGCGCTCTTCTTTCTCCACTGTATCCAAAAGAATCCTTACTTTAGAGAATAGAGCTTCTACATTGTGTGCATTGCTTCGAACATGCCCACGTAACCCACTATTATACTTGAGCCCAATTAACTCTTTTTGCTTAACGATTTCATTAAAGGTATTGTTTAATTGTTTAACTGCGTAATTTTCATCAGTTTTTTCACCTTTGGTTTTATTGTATAGTTCAGTGTACGCCTTTAAGTAAGAAGGGGTATTTGTTGCTATGAATAGTTCAGCGCTTCGGAGTAACCGGATGATTTCACTTTTGTCCGTATTACTGAGAGTTGTTATATTGTAGTAAAATAATCTATACATCCCAGACTCATTATCAAGCCCTAGTTTTTCAGCGGCGATAGCGTAAGACATAAACTGAGTATGGTAAGAATCTATACTTATTGATAACGCTTCTAGCACCGGTGCATCTATTGACAATTCTGACATATCTTTAATCAAAACTTGTAATTGCCTCTTAAAAGAAAGGCTGTTACTTTCAAATTTCACTTTATATTTTTCATTTAATCTTAATTGGAAATCTTTTTCATTCCGGCGAAGATTAAGTAAACTAACTTCCAATTGGCTAGCCTCAACTATTACATCGCTAATTGCAGCCATCCGGCTGTTGGCACCCATAGCAACCATTAAAATGGTAACGATTGACACCACGCAGAGAGCGACAAGCCCCCACATCTTCTGCTTTATTGTCATAACAATTCACACTTTCTCTTATTTTATTTGACGTGGAAGAATATAGAGATCCGAAGAGGTTCGATATGGTGTAAAATCTAAATGTTATGCACAATCAACTTAAAAGTGATGTATTGTGATCAATCTCCTCTCTTCGTTTTACCTTAGTGCAACTATTTTCCACCGCTCACTGTTATGCAGAGAATGGAGTACTGACACTTCAGGAACCGGACTGGCAAGTTTCCACCTTATAAGCTCTGGAGGGGCTTTTCTTTATTGTGACGGTTATCTCGCAGAACCATTAAGTGAAGGTGATATTGTCATATTTCCTCACGATGCTCCTCATCTCATCAGTTATCATTCTAATGAAGAGATAGCTTATAATACTAATAGCTTTATCTCATACCCAATCGAAGCGAACATAGACAATTCCACTGGGTTGATTTGTGGATATTTTGACTTTGATGAAGACAAAAAACATCCACTAATCGCACAGCTCCCTTCATGTATTCTTGTTAAGAAACTGAGTATGAACATGACACTCAATAGAATTGTAGATTGTTTAATCAGTGAGGCACTACAAGGAGCAGAAGCTAATGAAATTGTACTTGCTAGGCTAAGCGAAATTTTTTTTCTCACTTTGCTCAGAAACCTACTACAAGATGAGAACACTAGCCTTGGATTGTTCAAGGCGCTTCAAGACCCAAAAATGAAAAAAGTATTACAAGCTTTATCTTGTAATATCAGCCACCAATGGAATTTATCAAGTTTAGCTGATATCGGCGGCTATTCTCGCGCAAGCTTTCATTCTCACTTCAAGAGATATTTACAGCAAAGTCCATTAGAGTATTTAACACACATAAGATTATCAAAGGCCAAAAAACTACTTAGACAGGGCATGACGGTTTCAAAGGTATCGATAGAAGTTGGATATTTAAATGAAAATTCATTTGCTAAAGCTTATAAGCGGCATTTTGGTTACGGACCAGGCTTAAGCCGAAAAAACTAATGGCTACATATTAACAATAAACGTGTAGATCACCACTCGTCTACGAAGAACTCTGGCTCTGTCGCAAACTGAGATCTCGCCGCTATAACTTGAGGGGGTTCTGTCGCATCTCGAAGTTTAAGAAATGATCTACATACAGAATTTGATAAGTAGATGATAAATAGTCAAGCCCTGCAGTGGTGTTAAGCTGGCTTTTTATTTGATATGTGAATTTCCCCTATGGCCTTAAGCTTCGCCAAAAACAGTTTCCTTCAGCCACTATACTGATGGCCGTTCGATGGTATGTTGCTTATAAGCTGAGTTACCGCGATATCGAAGAGTTACTGGCAGAACGTGGTGTTAACGTTGACCATGCGACGCTCCATCGCTGGGTGTTGGAATATGCTCCTTTGCTGGAAGCTGTGTTTCGTCACGGCAAGAAGCGCTCAGTGTCTGGCTTGTGGCGAATGGATGAAACGTATATCAAAGTTAAAGGCCTGTGGTTTTACCTGTACCGAGCCGTCGATAAATACGGCGACACTATCGATTTTATGTTAAGTGAAAAGCGAGATGAAGCTGCCGCCAGAGACTTCTTTAACAAAGCTATCGGGCAGCATGGCTTACTAGAGAAGGTGGTCATTGATAAAAGTGGAAGTAACAGCGCGGCTCTGGATAACTTGAATTGGCAGCTTTGGTTCGCCGGTATGGCCGCTTATATTATCGAAGTGTTGCAGGTGAAATGACGCTATGGGAGCAATTCTATTCTTTAGCTGCTTAACCATGTCTGGAGGATACTGCGATCACTTCATTTCCCGAAGATGCGACAGAACCGCTCTTTCTGTTGTTACGCAATACTCATGACACACTGCGTAAAGCGGTCAAACAACTCAATCAGTAATTTAACCACTTCGGCTTTACAGCATTCCGGTAAAACCTTTATTGGTAAAACCGCCAAAGGTTTTGACTGGCTAGGGCTACAATACAACTCAAACGGCCATGTCGGCCTAGGAAAACGCGCCCTCACTAATTTTGCAACCAAATTACGCAAGCTTTATGAGCAAGCCCAAACCAAGCCAGCTTTACAAACTGGCCTGGCTGAGCGGGTGACGCACTATGTTCGCAACTGGTGCTGTGCAGGTGAGTCACCGATGGAGGGTGGCGAAGCACCTACGCGTGCTCACAAAGGTCCACTGGCAGGGCTATTACGTTCCCCGTGCCTCGGTAACATCCTTCATCGGCCTATTGCACACATAATGTCGCCTTTATCTCCCTCACGCTAGTAAGACTATAAGCCATCTTGTTGTGATAATAGATGTCAACATTACTATTCGTTGGGTTTACCGGAAACGCTTCGTAATTTTGGAGCACCGGCTGACGGTGGTGAGCCATGACCACGTACTGCAACCCGTCGTTTCCTGGTATTGTTTCAAGCTCAGGGAACATCAATAACAATACATCGACTGGTGCGTAATACCCAAAGTATTCCTCGTACTGCTCTCTCGACGCCACTACACCACCACTCACCCCACAAAATTCATCCGACTCCGTCGAATTCATCAAGGCTCCTGTCATTGCTACAACCTCAAAACTTAACGCGGTAAAACTGCTTAGGCTGTCAACCGACGAGAGACCTGCGATCGAAGCTACGTACTGAGCGGTCACGGTGACATCCTCCTCGACCGTGTTAACAACATTAAATTGCACTAAACCCTGAGCATTGGTCAGTAAGCTCTGCGCTGTTTCGACTAAGGTTGCACTACCCGTAAAGGTTACTTCTACCAAGGCGTCTTTCACCATTTTACCGGTATCATCTAACACCAATACCTCAAACGAGTTGGTGGCGATGCCATCAGCACGTGCCAGCGATGTGAGTGCGGTGATACTGTCTACCATCGCCGTAGCAGGGTTACCCGGTGTGGGCGTGACACAGATGACCTTTAAACTATTTCTATTTGTATCAGCGAAGCTGGTTACTGTGTCTGTCACCGTGTCGAAGCCATAAAAGGTACCAGTGCCAGCGCTGGTTGATGACCAAAACTGACCATAAGGCCAACCATTTAATGCATGTAAATCTCCGTAACCGTCGGTGTCATTTTCTGGCGCTGTGGTACCAAAGGTGTCGTTAAAGGTCACTAACTCATCTTTTGTCGCTAAACTTGCCCCTAACAGGCTACAATATGCATTTGCACCAGAGATAGAACTTATGCTGTCATCCATATTAAAAAGTCCCCAAGAAGCACCGTAATAGTCGGCACCTTTACTTTTCCCTTGACCCCAATAAGCGACTTGCTCACTCGAAGTCATCGGGCAATGATAATCCAAACCATTGGTGGATAAAACTAAGTCAGCACAAGAGCGCCCCCAAGGAAGTAATTCTACAAAGTTAGTTGACGCGCTTTGCTCAGAGTAGACGCCCTGACTGTTGGTCAGTGATGCAGTGGTTAATACGCTTTCTTCCACCGTATTGGTGACATTAAAGCTGATATTACCACTGGCGTCGGTTATCAGCGCAGAAGGAAATTCGACTAACTGCGGCGTCACACCGTCAAAGCTAACGTCAATTAAAATATTTTTTAATGCATTGTTGTAGGCGTCCACGACAGTAGCATTAAAGCCATTGGTCATGCTGCCGTCGCTACCTGCATTGTCATTAGTGACGGTCAGACTATTCAGCGCCGCGGTACTTGCATCGGCAGTAAAGTCAACAGTTGTGACGGTTGTAACAGTTTCATTTTGGGCGGTAATATACTCAACAGACACGGTAACCAACTCGGCTTTGGTATTGGTTAGCGTAAAATCGTCATTGCCCCGAGTATCGGTTATGAGTACCGAAGTGCTAAGGCTGGCACTGCCAGTTACTGACACTGTTAACGACGCGTCAACGACCGGGCCTGTAACACGAGTAAAGTCGATAGCCAGTGCCGCAGTACTCACCCCGTCTGCTACGGCGGAGCTTGAGCCGGTAAACGTTAACCCACCGCTGTCAATACAGGTGACATAATAACTGTCGCCGCCAGCAGCAGATTGTTGAGCGGTCGCCCAAGAAAGGTCTACCAAGGTCGCAGTCCCTGCTTCTTCGGTGATATAGGGTTTACCCGTTGGCCATAGGTAGTTAACTTTAGCGCTTTTGGCCGCATGCATATCAACTAATTCTGCTGGCGTTGGTAATCGGCCACGGGTGCTACAATAATTGACCGCGCCCGCCAGGGTGAATGTCGCCACATCGATACTTGGGCTATAAGCACTGTCCCGCCAAAACCCCTGTATGTCTATCCCGTTACTTTCTGCAGTAAATTTAGTATGCGGGGCGGTAAATAATTTTAACCCCTCTTCGATATCACCCCATTGAGCGACTTGATTGGCATCAAATGTCGTCACTTCAACAATACCCGTCGCGAAGCCGCCTCGATGGTCTGACACCATATAGCTGACGTAGTGCTCATCAGCCGTCGGCGCTTCAAACGTAAACACGGTGTTGGTTAAGTCACCGACATTTTTTGACGCCACGTTGGCGGTATAGCTTTTTACCTCGATGAGTTGCAGCTCATCGAGGTCAACTGCATCACTGATAGCGTCAATAACGTCAATATCTACACTGGTGTTGATTTCAACATCTGAGCCATAACTGAAGTTGGCCGCAGTCGGCGCATTATTTAAACTGTCCGACACTGCATAATCTAAGGTGCCCATCTTGATATCGGGCACGCCAGCAATATCACCTTCGAGAGCGTAAACTACTCGTGACACACCTTCAGCCGTGGCGGTATAGGAGATGGAGAAGGTAGGCGCGTCGACCGTGACATCACCATCACCTAACACACTAAAATCTTCAGATAGGTATAACCAGCGGGGAAATCAGTTCCCAGAGCTGCCTCAACATCAGTGACATTAACATCGTTAATCGCCATAGCTATCGATATCGGTGGTAATACGGCTGAGCCACCTGCACTACTGGCCACCATAACTTTAGCCCTGGCACGGGTCTTAGTCTGACCCGATAAAGCAATACTTTCAACTTCATAACCATATTCACAAATGGCCGCGCCTTCGACTGTGACATTAAAGCCCAAACCTAAGATGTCACTGCCTTCACCCGTTTGCACCTGACCACACTCGCCGCTGCCCTGGCTGGATTCGAGATAAATATCGGTTACCTTAGCCCCTGCCGTACCACTCTCTATCAGGCTCGACAAATCAACATAACCCGGTTCGTCGGGCGCAACCACATTAAAGCCGTCGCGGGCCGATACCGGCGCTTGCTCTACAACAGGACCAGCAGCGGGAGAGTCAGAGCCTGAGTCGCCACCGCCACACCCCGACAGGAGTAGAGTCGATAACATCAGAGACGTTAACAGATTAAGTTTGCTTGCTATCATTGCTCCCCCTCCCGATAAATTAATGCCTGTGAAAGGCTGAGTAGTAAATTCGTGGCCATCGGGCCAATGAGTCTGGTCATTTTTCTTCCTTTATGAAGTGTTCACATAACACCCCTGAGAAGACCAAGGCGTCCTCAAAGCGATATGTGTATTTTTTTGTTCTTTTATCGAAGGGGCACCCCTTTTTTTGGGGGAAGGTTAGCCTATGCAGTAATCAACCTCATAGGGCCCTATACCTAATTAACTCTGAGTTTCCCATGCAGAGAAACCGGACGATTTTCGTATCGAATACTTTCGTAACGAGTGGGCCAAATATCTTGAGGTTTCATTTCTAAAGCCTCAGCAATCAAGCGCTCACCTTTGGTCCACGGGCGGTCTAGCGCTTTACTTAGCGTCCCAGGCCCCAAGCCAGCCTCCTGCCCCACCCTTCTCAGAGAAAGGCCTTTCTTGTGTAACAAGTAAACGATATCCAATCGTGGCATATCTGCTGCGGCGCGGCTCTCAGTACAATTCGAATCAACTGGCTTCATTTTTAGGTCCTCAGCGAATAACTAATAAGGGCTACACTTAAATGTAAATAGCGAGCACTTGTGGAAAGCTACTAACAACTCCACACCTAGCTCGCTTTGCGTTACAGCGATCAACAAAACAGATCAATCAACGGGATCCGATCGATTTATACGATCAGCTGAATAGGATTAACCCCGTCAGATTGTTTCATCGGTGTATCAACCAATAGGTCCATCCCCAATTATTAGTCAAATGAGGCACTAAAAGTGGTCCACAGTGATGGTAGGAGTTATACGTTATGACAAAATCAAAAAGAAAAGTAACCAACACAATGAATGACTTACCCAGCCTTAGGAATCTGATTTATTTATCTCACCTGCACGAAGAGCAAAACTTTCGCCGCGCAGCCAAAGTGTGCGGGGTGAGCCAGTCAACGCTGTCCACGGGTATAAAAACCTTGGAAGAACTGCTTGGCGACCAATTGCTTGAACGGTTCAGGAAGACCTTTGCTTTTACAGTCGTGGGCGAAGAGGTGGTTTTGCGGGCCAGAAAATTATTGGCTGAGGCCAATGACTTGGTCGAATTGGTTAAAAACCAAAGAAGTATAATGGCGGGGGAGGTTCGGTTAGGGTGTGTTCCGACGATAGCCCCGTTCTTGCTGAGGCCTATTTTTGAGCACTGCGAACAACATTATCCGGATTTAATCCTAACGGTCACAGAGGATACCGATGAACAGCTTACTGGGGCATTAACCAGAGGAGAGCTGGACCTGCTTCTGGTCGCTCAGCCTGTACCTGTAGAGGTCGGTAAGCATCATTATATGAAACTGGGTATAGACCCGTTTAAGTTTGTCGTGCACTCAACATTAGTAGAAGCCATGGGGGAGCCGCTTGATATCCAACGCCTGCCGGGCAACAGTATCCACTTACTACGAGAAGAAAGCTGCATGACCAAGTCAGTTTTGCGCGCTCACTTGCTTGATAGCCATGGAAAAGTCAACCCCATTACGGTCACAAGCCTGCACACCTTAGTCCAATTAATTAGCGGCAAGCCTGGCGCGACTTTTCTGCCTCAAATGGCGATTGATGGAGGCATACTTAACCATACACCCCTGCATGTGATGCCGCTGTCTGGCGAAGTCCCTTATCGGGAGATAGGGTTAATGTGGCGTAAAAGCTCTATTAAGGTAGCCACTTTAAGCAAACTAGGGGGAATCATAAAGGAGGTCCATCAAGAGGCCGAAAAAACCACACCTCCCTCTCCCTGGACAGCAGTAGCAGCAAAATAGCGACATCGGTATCTACCAAGATAACGCCTGTTAAATAAAAACAGAAATGGTAAAATCATCTCTTACCTCGAGCAGGCTAACTGGCGCAGGGCCTCTTGAGCATGAAATATGACTGGCACAAAGGAACATATTAATGAAATTTCTGGATGTTAAAACTGATTTTGCTTTTAAAAAGGTCTTCGGCAGCAAAAAAAAGTAAGCTCAGATTGATTTAATTTCTGAACGCGATAGTCGATTTTAAGGTTCTGTCGCATCTTCGGGAAAGGAAGTGATCGCAGTATTCTCCAGACACGGTTAAGCCGCGAAAGAATAGAATTGCTCCCATAGCGTCATTTCACCAGCATCTTTCATCTGACCTTTACGAAGCATTTGCCATAACTCGACACCCGCTATTGTGGCTTCAGCCCCAGACACAGATTTGAATCCAAGGGCGGTACGCATCTTCCACTTCACCGCTCGGTGACTCTGCTCTACGATATTATTGAGGTATTTCAACTGCAACACTTTATACTTTTTTGAGTTATGGCTGAGAGCGACTGAAGTTTACAGAAATTAGTCATTTCACGCAGAGACGCGTAGAGTCTAAATTCATCAAAAGACCTAGATCATTGCAACAAAGTCCCTTCGTTAGCCACTCACTTCTTAACGGTATTCAGTCAATGTTAGAAGAGGAGATAAAATGGCATTAACACTAGACTCAGCGTTGATAGCTTCTTAGGGAAATATCACGCTCTTTGCCCTGAGATTGAGATAAGGTCTTATAACTTGTTAAGTATAAATAAAGTTTCTCACATTTATCAAATGTTCAATTCTTCATCGTCTTATGGTGATATAATGCAGAGTGCTAAGACTTTGCAACATGTGCTTGACGTTGAGGGAGTTGCCCTAATGACTCTCATGATTCGTCCGGATAACAGGATTCATATTGAGAAAGTAGTTAGTTCCGGATTTGGATTTTCGACAATGAGTGCAGAATGGGACCGTTTGTATCAGAGGAAAAAACTTCAATATCTTGATCCGGTAGTGAACTGTTCTAAATTATATAGGGAGCCTTTTAATTGGACCTCTGTCCCTTCGATGATATTACTGTCTGAAAAGCAGCTTAACTTTCTCGATAGCGCTCAAAATGTGGGGTTAAAAGAGGGAGCCAGTATTGGTTACCTTTCTACCAGGCATATATATAAAGAGTTAACTATCACTTCTGTCTGCGGCCGTTCACTCAACTCGGAGCAGCTTGCGGCCTTAAAACTGATCAATACCGTTTCAGCTCAAGCCATGACGCGTCTCATATCTCCAGTGGGGTCGTTGACGAAAAGAGAACGGGAAATACTAGGTTGGACTTGTGAAGGTAAGACCTCCTGGGAAATAGCTATGATTTGCTTAATTACAGAGAGAACAGTGAAATATCACTTGAAAAATATATATAAAAAACTCAACGTTGAAAACAAGGTTCAGGCGGTTGTTTGTGCAACTAAACAAGGGTTAATATAGCGCAAGCATGATCGAGATCCGTATACATTACCGATTATCTGGTAAATTATTAATAATTTACCAGATAATCGGAGCACTTTCTGGCTAAGAGCAATTTTTGCAACAGAGCCCTAATAACGGTTCTGTCGCATCTTCGGGAAATGAAGTGATCGCAGTATCCTCCAGACATGGTTAAGCCGCGAAAGAATAGAATTGCTCCCATAGCGTCATTTCACCAGCATCTTTCATCTGACCTTTACGAAGCATTTGCCATAACTCGACACCCGCTATCGTAGCTTCAGCCCCAGCCATCGATTTGAATCCAAGGGCAGTACGCATCTTCCACTTTACCGCTCGGTGACTCTGCTCTACGATATTATTGAGGTATTTCACCTGCAACACTTCGATAATATAAGCGGCCATACCGGCGAACCAAAGCTGCCAATTCAAGTTATCCAGAGCCGCGCTGTTACTTCCACTTTTATCAATGACCACCTTCTCTAGTAAGCCATGCTGCCCGATAGCTTTGTTAAAGAAGTCTCTGGCGGCAGCTTCATCTCGCTTTTCACTTAACATAAAATCGATAGTGTCGCCGTATTTATCGACGGCTCGGTACAGGTAAAACCAAAGGCCTTTAACTTTGATATACGTTTCATCCATTCGCCACGAGCCAGACACTGAGCGCTTCTTGCCGTGACGAAACACAGCTTCCAGCAAAGGAGCATATTCCAACACCCAGCGATGGAGTATCGCGTGATCGACGTGAACACCACGTTCAGCGAGTAACTCTTCGATATCGCGATAACTCAGCTTATAAGCAACATACCATCGAACGGTCATCAGGATTGTGGCTGAAGGAAACTGTTTTTTGCGAAACTTAAGGCCATAGGAGAAATTCACATACCAAATAAAAAACCAGCTTAGCACCACTGCAGGGCTTGACTATTTATCATCTACTTATCAAATTCTGTATGTAGATCATTTCTTAAACTTCAAGATGCGACAGAACCGGAGATTTTGATAAAAACTCTTCTAATCTTAATTGGGTTCTTCCGCTTGAGCCCTTGTAAAACCTTAATTTGCTAGCAAATATGGCAGTCAAAAAATAATTGAGACTTAATTTCACATAATTGAGATATTATCTCGACCATTATTCCCCTCAACCTTTTGTTTCTTAAGTGTATCTAAATTCCTTTTTTTTGATGAAAAACTTCATAACCCTTTACTGTATTCACACCGTTTTCTCACACAAAATGACTCCTATAGCAAAAACTTAGTCTTTTAGGAGTAAACAATATGAAAGCGAAAACAATACTGATCGTCGAAGATGATCTATTTACATCACGCCTCATGACCAGCTTCTTTGAGCGTAAAGGTTACATCGCCTATCAAGCTTTTGATTCTGGTGCCGCATTCATGTATGCAGCAGATAAGAAAATCGACATCATCATTTTAGATGTCACTTTGCCCACGGATTCAGGTGTGTCTATCATTCAAAAGCTGAAGAGTATTAGCTTTTGCCCTGTCATCTTTTATTCATCGGTAGCAACTGAAGAGATGGAAATCAAAGCGCTAGAAAGTGGTGGAGATGACTTTATAAACAAACAGCGGGGCATGAATGTGCTGTATACCAGAGTGAGTCGTCTGTTAAATCAACAGTCTGCGACGGAAGTTCAACCAGAGGCATCGAGTGATGTCGTGTCGATCAATAATATCATTCTACACTCGGAGCTTGGTCAGTGTAATGTCAATGGAGAAATCATTGAGCTGCAGAAGAAAGAGAGTAGATTACTCAACTTCCTGATGCGCCATAAGAACAGTCTGGTCAACCGAGACGAAATATCATACATACTTAATGGGTATGCATATGATGGCTGGAGCAGAAGTATAGATTTGATTATCTGTCGACTTCGTAAAAAATTAAAAGCCGCCAACATTCCTGAAAGTGCCATAAAGAGTTTACGCGGTAAAGGCTATAGCTTAGTTGAACAAGAATTTATTGCGGCCTAGCATGGTGGTCTATAGAGCGACAATTAGGATGGCTTGCTGACAGACCCTCGTTAACGTTAGCCCCACTAACCATGGGGCGCTCCATCGGTGAGGTGATATTCAGTTGGGCATAAGGTACTGGTTTAGAAAATAATAACCTTGCAGTAAATCGACTTCCTTTTCTGATAAATAATCAACCTGGGCTTGTGTCTCGACACCTTCAGCGATAATGGTTAAGTTGAGTGATTTGGCCATCTCAATGATGGCGTTAAGGACACTCATTTTTACCTCATCATGGCCAATGACATCAATAAACATTTTGTCGATTTTGACGGTATCAATATTAAAGTGCAGGAAGTAGCTAAACCCGCCATAGCCGGTACCGGCGTCGTCTAGCTTGATTTGATAGCCGCTTGACTGAAGTCTCTCTATATTACGCTTGGCAGCTTCTTCATCATCAAACTCCTGACGTTCTGTTATCTCAAACGCAGACATAAAACCACGATAGCCTGCAAATATTGCGAGGAGTTCGTCGATGAAGTCATTGTTTTCGATTTGTGATACAGTAAGATTAAACGCGCAAAATTTGTTTTTAGCCTCTGAAGTTCACCACTTTTTCAAGTAGTGATATGTTCAATATATAGCACTACTCGCATATGAATGGTGTGACGGAACTATCGGCGGTTACGGCAACTGGACTTCTTGGTATATCGATGTCACAGGAAGGATAATGAAACATAAGCGTTACATTTCGGCCTATATGTTTACGTACAATCCCCCCTTTATACCAGCTAGAGACAACTTTTATGCCTATTTCAACTATCGATGCACAGAACCTCGCTATCTACAGTGAAACCAACAAAGTACAGCGTAAATCAGAGCGAAGAACTAAGGCAGAACTAAAAATCAATCAGACTGCTCTCAGTATTAAGGCGCGCTTGGAACATGAGCAGTTAATGCAGGCATTAGGGTTAACAGAAGAAGACATGGTGACATTCAATAATTGAATCCAGCCCTACGTTTCCTAACAGGTCGATTTACCAACACTCAGTGGCACTAACTTTCTCTATGGCTTATTCCTGACTGTCATTTTATAGGAAAGTATATTTTAGATAAACCAATTAAATTATAGCGTTATGACGTCGCATCAGCTTCAATGGAAAACATGAATTTTACAGCCGAAGCATTTCTATTAATATTCAATAAGTTACTGATTATTTGATGAGTGATTCTGAAACCGATTTTTTGGCTGCAGCTTAGTAATGGCAAGGGTTACAGAGGAGAATGGTGACAAACCGTTCTTTTAGTCAGAGAATCCTTATAAGAGTTTCGCTTAGTGGAGGATCTGGAAGTTAGCCGAATCGTTACTCATCAATGTAAGACAGATGACCACCTGTAGGTTTAGGCCTGTCTCTCAATACTGCCGCTAGAGTGTCACCTTTAGGTTCAGGAACCATGCCTTTATCTTGTAAATATTGTATTGGGTAAGCCAGCTGTTGAGCCTTATCTTCAAGCTTATTAATATTCACTAATGCTGCTTTCTCTCTTACCTTAATTTCTTGAAGCCTAATCATTCGAGAATCACTACTAGGCATAGACAGCACTGCGGTACGAGCTTTCTTTGCTTTATTTTCCACAACCTGTCGCATTAAAGGCAACTGCTCGAGTATATCGCGTGCAACGGCATCTTTTTTGTAAATGCGTGCTGTTGCATTATCTATATTTTCAATGACAAAGTTTCTGGAGGCTACGGCTCTTACTGCATCAGTGGGGGCCATCGGAAAACTATGGGATGTGCCTCCTGCAAAAGTTAGATCCCTAGCCGTGTCTTTTGAAGAAGAAATAATACTAGAGCCTTTTTTAATTTGGAATGATAAATCTGCTTTAAGTGTCTTTTTAATCATCAAATTACCCAGCCCCCTGATAGGGACCCCGGTGTACCAGCGATGATGCTATGCACCCCGGGTATGCCTGGAACAATCCCCATAGCATAATTAACCCCAGAAACAGATATTTCTCTTGTGATATTTAAGGCTGTGTATCCTGATATTTTTTTTGCTGAAAAGCTCAGTAATCGAAGCTGATTCTCGGTCTCTCTTGCAATCAAATCGAGTTCACGTATATTCCAAAAATACGTAAAAAAGCCTTTTACTTTACGGGGGGGGCTAATTGAGAAGCGGTTGAGGGAGCGGTTAAGAGATGACCATCATCGTCCCCAATAATAGACAACTCAACAGTCCGTGGCTCCATTTCAATATGATTGCGCCATGCAATATATTCTTTGTTGGTCCCATTTTGCCAGTTTATACCCTCATTAGAAGACACTTCAAACGTCCCCTTGCGTGTCCTTGCCAGCCTTTCCGCTCCGTCAGCTGAAATTTTGACTGGTGTTGTTAGGTTACCAATAATACGCCCAAGCCCTTTGCCAGCCAAATAAACCCCTCCTTCAAACGCCGCCTCCATGGCAACTGCAATCCCGGCATTTTTTAAGTGATTATCACGTTCGTCTTGGGTATCACTAATCGCGGCTCTGCCCAGATGTGGCGCTGCAATTAACGCTGAGCCGTATACAAAGCCCGAAAATGGACTCATAACTAAAGCCGGTGCCAATAAAAGGGGGCTTGTAGTCTCGAGAACTTCAAAGAATTTTAGCGCATTGGCTTCTGAATGAGACCTGATCAATATATCCATATTTTTGACGTACTGGTCTATTGTGCCTTCAAACAAATACGAATAATCACCGGCTCCCATTGAGAGGGTACTGGCCATGTCATCGTCGTTAGCATCTGAGTCTAACGGGAAATGCATCGTGACCCAATCACGTAGTTGACCCTCTTTTTTAGCGGCATCAATGAAGTCATTTATTGAGGGAAATGAATAGGCTTGATTGGTCGCTAAGGACACCACTTTGATAGGACTATGCTCAGGGCTCAGACCGACGGAGTACGTACCGGCAAGTCTCGGCCCCCTTTTGAATCAGGGAATATCAGTAACATAGGCGCATTTTGGATGCTGTAGTGCTTATTTTTGTCCAGTCCATGCAATTCAATAACCGACTCAACATAAGCATAGAATTCTTGTTTAAATGGCCCACTATTTTTTATTTCTGTAAGCTGAATCATGTAGCTATTCTGTATATCCACATTTTTAAGCTCTTGAAATAGCTCAGGCGAAACATTAGAAGAAAGAACTTTTGAGTCTCGCTCTCGGTAACCAAGATTCGACGCTCGCCATTCACGCTCTTTACCCATAAGGATATCCGCGATTGTAAATGTTTTTTCTTGTGTAGGTGAAAGTATACTTATTCCTGCTTGGAGATTCATATCATCAACCTTAGCGCGATATTCAACCAATACCTCATCGAATAAGTTATGCCCTGAGGCTAAGTCATTTAAGGTGTTTTGAAAGGCCTTTCTAAGTGATGGGATCTTGGTTGATAAGCTACTTTTTTGACTTTCTACTTTTCGCCATTTATCCATGAACTTGGGAAATTCGGCAATATTTCCTTTTTCCTCCTCCAAAAATACTTGCAGTGACCGGTTAATCTCTTTTGGCCATAAAATATTCACATCTTTGCGGGTTGTAATAGAATGTTGAGTGGCAATGCTACCAAGGTAATCATTAACACTTATGATATCACGCTCGGTTCTGCCTTTATCAATATAGGTGTAAATGAGGTACGAATTAAAGAAATGGTCGATGTCCAACCCTTTGAAAAGGTAGCTATCAATGCCATTGTTAGCCGTTGCGATATTGTGGGTCCTTGCCCTTGCATAGGTTGAGAGATAATTATTTTCAGGCGCTCGAGGTGAATCCGATAATAGAGTGGAAAGGTGCCTTAATTCAGCTTCAAATCCCTCAATTGGCTCTTCAGAGGAAATCGTTAATCGCTCATATCTAGCTTCATACACGTCTTGATAGCTAGATTCTGGATGGAAATAGAGTGGTGTTGCCTCTCCAAGCTGAGACACGCCTAACTTAAATTCTCTTTGTATGTCATGTATCATGCTTTGATGGTTTTTATACTTGTTTAACAGAGACTCGAAGCCTTCTTTAGATAGAGAAGAAAACAACTCCAGGAAGGTCGTTGCAATTGTTATGTTTCCATCATCTATCTCCAAAATGTCATCATAACGAGCGTCGATCCCCACATCCGTCAATGCTTTTTCTATTGTGGCTCTTTGATTAATGTCTATAGCATCTTTATACCTTAGTACAAGTGAAGACAATTTTTCTTTACCCAAATAAGACCAGTCTCGAAAAGTTCCATATTGCAATGATGAGCGTAAGGACTCAGAAGTAATCAATTCCTGAATGGTCATTGCGAAGGTTGTTTTCCCGTCATATACATTCAACATTTCATCATGACGATCGGCAAGTTTCGGAAAACCCTGCAACGCTTTTTCCAGTGCTTTCTTATCGACACCAAAATCATTTTTATATTCGGTTAACCAGATTTGTAAGGCTTGCTTTTTACCAGAGGATAAGTCTTCGCTTGCGGCTACCGCCTCTAGAGCTGAGATGGCATTTTTGGAATAATGATGAGGTCGTGTATGCTCTTTTATTGTGGCTCTTAACCAAAGATAGTCTTTGTTTTCTAGTCCGCCGTCTAGCTCCATAACATTAACAGTACGCCCTCTTTTCCCCTCTGCCTGATGAGGCGGCATGTCGGGTATTTTTATAGGTGCTTGCTCTTGAGCTTGAAGGTGATGGCTGCCCGCAATAAGTGACATCTGATGTTCTGCACTTGTGATTTGGATCCCCGGATGCTCACGTTTAACCCTAACTTTCGAGTTGGTAACGAGTGAGCTTGCATTCTTTTTCGCCTTCTTTTCGTTGGATTGTTGCTGTCTATTCGAACTCAGAGCTGTAGCGTATGAGAGCATCTTAGAACGATTGTTGATTTGATTCATACTTTGATACCGCTTATTAATTGTTAATCCGGCCTATAGCTTATGTGTTGTTCAATCATAAAGTGTTCCATATTTAATCTTGCTAAAAGGGGCCAATAGCCTTGCGTGGCGGCGGTTTATGCGGCCGTCAAAGGATTTGAAGTGATGCACATGTTTAAAAAATGACAGTTCAAGAGTGGTTATTCGGCCAAGGAGCCGTTGCTGGAGTAATACAATCTTTGCGACAGAGCCGGTTTTCGCTCCGTACTCAAGTTATTTTTCTTTGTTTTGACAAGCTGAGTAGTTTCTCTTATGGCCATTGGTCACCAAATGGTTATCACTCTTCAAATTTTGCCTATTTGCTATTATTTTTCATCGTCGTGTAAGCCATATGTAGACTATACGCCAGCAGCTAAACTTTTAACATAATGCACATATTGTAAAAGTTAACGTTGAGTCCCACTATCATCTTATATAATTAAGACCATCCTATAGACTTAAATATGAAGGTTGAGCTGATGAGTTCAGTGACTTTTTTTAATAATGAAACATTTATGCCTCATGGTATGTGCTACCTGTGGCAGCCAGGGATCTTATGGACTTCGCTGATATCTGATGTCGTCACAGCATTAGCATACTTTTCAATTACCATCGCTGTAATCGTGTTTGTACGAAATCGAAAAGATCTCCCCTATCCGTGGTTCTTTTTACTCGCTGGCTCGGTGATTTTTCTCGCTTGTGGTATTTCACATCTGACGAATGCTATGGTGATCTGGGAACCCATCTATGGTATTTCATCGATTGTTAAAGTAATAACGGCTGTAGCCTTATTAACTACAGGGGTGGTGATTTGGTTTCTACTTCCGTTCTTCTTAAATCTGCCCGACATGTAAGCTGTAGCATCAGCTCCTTGTTGGATAAAGAAATAAACGAATTCATACTTATTTAAAAATGCCGGGTAAAGTGCACTATTTCGACCGCTACGATCTTTCAGATTTACATCGGCACCGTATTCTAGAAGAATATTAATATCGTCCCAACGTTCGGGGCCAATGGCATCGAAAATAGCAGGCATCCCATTCCTATCGATAGAATTGGGATCGCCCCCGGCTTCGAGTAACATCTTTAGCCAATCAGGATCATCCCCGCCAGCCACAAAATTAATCGCGTTATCACCATTAGGTCTTTCAAAATTTAGCTCTGCACCTAACTCCAAGGCGAGTTGGACGGCCTTTTTGTCTTTTTGCATAATCAGCCACAACAGAGGCGTGATGCTTTCATTGCCCAAGATGTTGAGATCAATGTCATTATCAATAATGATTTGCGCCTGTTTTTTATCACCTTGCCCAATACTGTTTAAAAGAGAGACCATCTCAGGTTCGAAAAAAAGATCTGCTTTCATATCAGTGCCTCCTGCACTGTACGCCGAGAAAAAGCTCAATAACAATAAACTTGCAGAGCGAATCATCCCTTTCATAGCACCTTCCTTGAGAGTTAATTATTGACTACTCAGGCTTACCATTCTTGTCCCACATGGCACGCACTTCTTTAGGCGAAGGCGGTGGAAACTCAACACCTTGATCGATAAAATGTTGCTTGATTTTCATTGCCCAAGGGTAATTAATACTGTCCGCCCCAATGATCCCCCTACTGAGCTTGTCATCCACCATCCAAGCGAGATTTGCACCAGTACTGGCATATATGTTTACATCTGCGCCTTGTTGGATAAAGAAATAAGCAAACTCAAATTTCATAATATAGGCTGGGTAAAGTGCACTATTTCGACCGCTACGATCCTTTAAATTTACATTGGCACCATATTCAAGCAGAGTATGGATATCATCCCAACGCTCTCCTCCTATGGCATCGAATATGGCAGGCATCCCATTTTTATCGATGGAATTGGGATCGCCCCCGGCTTCGAGTAACATCTTTAGCCAATCAGGATCATCCCCGCCAGCCACAAAATTGATCGCGTTATCACCATTAGGCCTTTCAAAATTTGGCTCTGCACCTAGCTCTAAGGCGAGTTGGACAGCCTTTTTGTCTTTTTGCATAATCAGCCACAACAGAGGCGTGATGCTTTCATTGCCCAAGATGTTGAGATCAGTATCATTATCAATGATGGTTTGCGCCTGGTTTTTATCACCTTGCTGAATACTGTTTAAAAGAGAGACCATCTCAGGTTCGAAAAAAAGATCTGCTTTCATGTTTGTGTCTCCTGCACTGCACGCCGAAAAAAGGCCCAATAAAAGTGATAATCCAAGCGTAATTGTTCGTTTCAATGCCATTACTGCCCCCAGTGATACTGTGAAAGAGTGCTGATATCTTGTTTTTTCTGCGACTCAATGCCTGCAATCACCTGATCCATCCCATGTCGGGTGACGGGGCTGCCACCCTCGATGCTTTCCAATGATCTCATATTACCTGGCGCCTCAGGTACAGCACCTTTGTTAAGCAATGCTGTCCCCAACACCCCACCAATGGCGGTACCAACAGTGCCACCCAGCATACTGCCAGCCCCTGCAAGGATTGGAGTCAGCATTCCTCTGTTACCTTGTAGTAAAGTCAGCACTTCACCATCAACGGCTTGAGTCTGCACCAGCTGATTAATTTGCTCCATTTTCAACCCTCCCTGACGGCTAACCGTATTTTCATGTAAACCCGCGGCATTAAAGGTGTAGCCTTCCATACCAGTCACTCCGATTGCACTCGCTGCGAGCCCACCACCCAATGAATGACCAACAAGCACAACATCCAAAGATTGAGATACTAAATCAGCTAAATCCATTGCCTGATCATATTGTTTTGTCTGTTTCCCCATACCTTGGGCGCCGTTGGTTCGCCAATCATCTACCCCTGTGACACCATTATTGGTGCCCCGATAAGTTAGCATGGTTTCATCATTTATCTCTGACTTAAACAGCGCGGCACCAAAGCCTGTATCCTCATCCATTAACACCGCATTCTCCAGTCCGGGAATATCGGCGGTGTCGAGTAACTCCAGCCCCAATGGTGCCTCAGGTAATGAAGGAAACTCCTCAGGATCTCGTCGATTCTCATCCACTCTGTAGACATATTGTGCCGCTTCGGCGCGTAAGATGCTGTCATTGTTAAATGCCAGTCGCTCACTTGTCTCTTCAAGGCCGGGCTGGTTTTCAGTCGACTTGGCAAGCTTCTTACGTGCCTGGTAACGTTGCTTGCGTTGCATCACGGTCGACACGGGAGAATCGGCACTGATGAATTGCGTCGCCGCCTGACCCCATTCAATGGGTTTTAACGACGGCATGGGTGCGAGAGCCAGCAAGGGGGCATGATTGGTTACCGCACTTTCACCGCATGCTTGTGACGGCGACTGGTAGGGAGAATCGCCGATCAAGACATCCCCAGAGCCAGCAGCGACTTTGCCACCACAACCTAGTGCATCCCCGACTCTGGCAGCCGGTTTACCATTGATCGACACATTAGCTGAGCCCGCTGAAATACTACGACCATGGATACCATGGGGCATATGCGGGCACGGACAGGCATGCAATAACGCCGGATCCCCTTCCCGTGCGGCAGGCATGCCATTAATGCTGACATCACCACTTCCCGCCTTAATCGGTGTCGCGGGCATACAGCCATGACCGGCACAATTATCCCCTAACCGAGCTGCTTTAGGCATAAGACCTCCTTATCGCTTGTCGGCAGGTTCTGGGATTGACGGCTTAGTGGGCTCATCTGGCGCCACTGCACTGGGCGCCGTTCCGGCACCCGGTGATCCCCCTTCGTTAATCTTGACCTTGTTACCTGAGATGGTGACCCCGCCAGCGTCGATCTTGATAAAGCCTCCTGGACCTTTAATCGTCAGCTCTTGCCCCGCATCTAAGATAATCTTGCTGGCTGTAAGGTAACTGTCTTTATTGACTTTGATTTGCTGGCTAGCGCCAATGATTTTTTCTTCTGATGCGGCAATGTTAGTCTGACTGGCGCCATCGATCTGAGTGATGATCCCCCCACCGATATAACGCTTAACCATGCCGAGCACCCGATGGATAAAATTACGTCCGATAAGGAGTTGATGATCCCGTCCCACCTCTCCAAGTTCATCCTGACCAATGGTTGTGTGTCGGTGATTCTTTATCTGTTCAAATTTATCGTGATCTACGGTCACATGCTGATCGTAACCAATATTTTCTCTGTGTATATTGTTGATGACGATGTCCATGTCTTTCTGACCATGAAGATAAATCTGCTCGCGACTGGCTTCATCTTCAAAGCGTAACTCATTGAAGCCCTCCCCCTTGTGACTATTGGTCCGCCATACCGTGCGGGTCTTATGGTTGGGTAAGATGTAAGGAGGCAAATTCGTTGCGTGAAAAGCACGCCCTGTAATGATGGGTTGATCAGGATCACCTTCGAGGAAACTCACGATCACTTCATGCCCGATACGCGGAATGGCCATCATGCCATATTGGCCACCCGCCCAGCCTTGACTGACACGGATCCAACAGCTGGACTTGTCATCGCATAAGCCGTATCTATCCCAGGGGAATTGCACCTTAACCCGGCCAAATTCATCACAAAAAATTTCTTCATTCTCAGGTCCAACCACCACGGCCATCTGAGGACCAGTAACCAGAGGTTTAGCATTCGGTTTTGCCTGCCAGGGTAAGCTGGCTGGAATGGCGGTAAATTCATTATGATATCGAGTAGGCTTTTGAGTATTGGCCTCTTCCGCTGCGGCCCCCTGTTCGCCGGTATGCTTAACCCCGGTAATGACCCAGTCACGATTTAGCGCGCTATCACTGTGTTCCATCAGATCAAATTTAAAACCGCAGATGGCCTGCATAATGTTGCTTTTACCACTGGCAACTTGTGCATCACGGCGCAGGTACTCTTGGCGCACCTGAGTGAACGGGATCCCAGCGGCATCATCCTTATAGCGTCCCGGATAGTCGAAGTGCTCGTAATCCTGACGTTGAAAATCCAGTTCTTTTCCCGTACTGGTCTGCAGGAAACTGTACTGTGGTTTCTTAAAGCTGTGATCCTTAAGGGTCACAGTGGCAGGTTTAATTTGATGTTGAAAGCTGAACGCCTCAACATAGGGAACATCAATCACTCCCCCACTGACAGCATTGTAAGGAAAAGGCACTGCCAGGCCGGTTAATTTACTGGTGCTGTCACAAAATATCAGCGTGTGGCTGTCTTTGGTGTGTTCGAAAAAGTAAAACAACCCCACTTCAGCCGCCAGACGACTGATAAACTCAAAATCGGTCTCACGATATTGGACACAGTACTCACGCACTTCAGACTCGAACCTTGGATCACAGTTAAAACCATACTCTTTTAGGCCCATCTCATCTAACAAGGTTGCCATAATATCCAGCACGCTTTTTTGTTGAAAAATTCGGCTGTTGCGTCTCAATTTAAGTCTGGACAGTGCAGGCACTAAGGTCAGCTCGTATTGCGTATGATGGTGGCCGGTATCGCCTTTACTGAATTGACTCACAATACCGTGTACCTGACGCTGTATATCGCCATCTAGCGTCAAGGTGAGTAAGCCTGTTTGGTCTACGATAGACGCGGGGGTGAGATCATCTAATCGGCTTAGCAGGTTGAGCGTCACTTCAAATGGGGTCGACAAACTCTCAGTCAAGCTGAAATCAACCACATCTAAACTGGTTTCATCCAGACCTTTGGCACTGAAGTGAAAACGTAAACCTGATCCTAAAAGCCCCATGACAATATCCTTATCTATTGATGTTGTATCCTAAGCGCATGTAGCCAACTTGTGCCTTGCTAAATGCCGATTGAAATAATCTTTAGGGAAATATAACCCTCCCTATCTGGACCGATCCATTTCCCTAAAGGCTATGGTCTTTTACTTGGGTATTAACATTTGAAAAATAAAATAAGCAGGGGCGTGATCAGCCCCTGCTTATTCTCATTTGGCCGCCCCTATGATCCGAACGACAGGCTTAAACGACGGGTTCAAGCGAGTATTACGCCGAAACATAGGGGCAACGGATGAGTTAACTTAATGGCTGATTAAGCTTCGATCGGCTTACGCCAATCATCTGAGCCTGAAGTACCTGCAGTTGTATGGTCCCAATCGATCTTACGGTATGCCATAGACACAGTGATCAGCTGAGTGAAGTCAGCCTTGCTTGGATCCTGACAATGAGGCATGTGACACTTAATGTCGATGATAGTGGCGCCTTCGAGCTTAGTGCTGAAGTAATGCTCTTGCTTACCTTCAACAGAAGTGCGATACCACTTCAATTCAACTTCGGTGATCTTCTCACCCGATGCCAATGAGTTATACATCAACGGGACGGCCTTATTCAGTGCCACTGTGAACTTAAATGGCTTGTGGATACGCTGACCTGAAGGCTGACCCGACTGTGGATCGGTTGGCACGGTAACGATGTGATCGAATTCCTGAACCAGCATCTCATCTTCATGACCTTCAACAAAAATATCACCGACTGAATCTTGGGGGCAGGATTGACGCTCCCCTTTCTCGAGTACCGCAAAGCGCACCAATCAGCAAGCCGGGCGAATTTAGCTTATCAGCAAGCCGAGACGGCGTTTACCGAGCGTTTATATAAAGCGTTACTGGAAGTGGATGATGCCATCAGCAACTTACGCTTCAATCGTGATCAAGAATCGGTACAAAAACAGCAGTTAGTGCTTGCACGTCAGGCAGCAGCCATCGCCCGTAGCCGTTATCTGGCGGGGGCAACGGGGATAGGTCGATGGATTGAGGAGCAAAATCTGCTGCGTCAAGTAGAGATGAGTTGGCTGACGCAACGTCAAGCGGTGCTGAAAGGATACAGTTAGCTGTTTGCCGCGATTGGCTGCCCTTAGCATATAACACAGCTATTTTTTGCTAATGAGGACCAAATCAACATGCTGTCGCCTGAGTACACTCAGATAGGCTTTGATTATTGACCATGTGAGGCTTCACATTCGTACACGTCGACGTTGAGAGAATTGACAGTATTGGACAAGCTTTGACAGATGAAATAGGCAGAGTCTATCCATTAAGAAACCAAACTATGACCTACAAATACACCAATCAATGCCAGCACGTTGAGCGTAGTAGGAAAACGCCTCAGCGAATGAGCAGAGAAAATCGGGCTCTCATTATTGCGACTCAAAGGCACATTTTTGAGTTCGACAATGAGTTTTGAGCACCACTCCTTTTGGCGTTGATATCACTATGTCTATCCGTAATCTCAAAAACGACACTAACAAACCGTGGCTATGTGAATGCTACCCCCATGGACGGCACGGTAAACGTATCCGTAAAAAGTTTGCCACTAAAGGTGAGGCTGCCGCGTTTGAGCTATTCACCATGAAGAAAGTTGATGACAAACCCTGGCTAGGTGAAAAGGTCGATCACCGCCGATTGTCAGAATTGATAAAGAAGTGGCATGATCTTCACGGGCGTCAATTGACCAAACCCGAACAGCGCATGGCTAAATTAACTATGATTAGTCATGCCATGGGCGACCCTGTTGCCAGTAAGATCTGCGTCAATGACTTTGCTAACTATCGCCAAATGCGACTCGATGGGGAAGTGGAAGATGCCCAGGGCAATAAGAATAAAGTGAAGCCGCACACGGTCAATCATGAACATGCCTATTTAAATACAGTCTTCACTACGCTTAAAAAACTCGGTGAATGGAGACACCCCAACCCGCTAGAGGGTCTTGAGAAATTTAAAATAGAAGACATCGAGCTGGCGTTCCTCTACCCGGAAGAAATTCCACTTATTTTAACCGAGTGTGACAACGCTAAATATAAACACCTGAAAACCATCGTACTCATTTGTTTAGCCACCGGCTGTCGTTGGTCAGAGGCCGAGGGGCTGCACGGCAGTCAAATTGCACACAATCGGATCACCTTTGTAAAACCAAAGGTAAAAAGAACCGCACGGTACCGATTGCCCAAGAGTTAGCAGACATGCTCCCCAGAGTACGTGGTCCATTATTCAGGCCCTGCAGGAGATCCTTTGAGCAAGCGATAATGCGAACCGGCTTACAGTTCCCTGATAGACAAATGACGCATATCTTACGGCACACGTTTGACAGCCATTTTATGATGAACGGCGGCAATATCTTGGTACTAAAACAGATACTCGGACACTCCGATATCAAAGACACCATGCGCTATGCCCACTTCGCTCCCGATCACCTGGACGACGCCATCACCAAAAATCCGATAGTCCGAATACTGACCCCAAATGGATGAAGACCATTTTTCGGCACCCCGTCGTGTAGCACATTAAAAAAAATCACACTCGAGAAGAATTAAGAAGGTAGATAGAATTACCCCTCAAGCCTATTTTTCAGGCTGTTTATTGTGAGAATATTATGCTTGGAAATTCAAAACGCAAAGTAGCAACATCTAAGCTCCCCCCTGTGTCAGGATTGTTGTCACCCCTTAAAATCATCCATTAATTCAATATAGGGGGCGGTAAACAGAGAGCTAGATGGCCCGATATTCACAAGCACGTAAAGAAGCGATCCTTAAAAAGTTATTGCCTCCCCAAAGCATGACTGTAGCAGAGGTCGCACTGAGTGAAGGTGTCTCCTCTAAAACCTTGTATCATTGGCGCGATAAACTCAGAAAAGAAGGTCAACCCGTGCCAGGTAAAACATTAACCAGTGATGAATGGTCTGCTGAAGCTAAGCTTGCAGTCATTATCGAAACAGCCCCGATGTCAGAAGCTGAAATTAGCCAGTACTGTCGAGAAAAGGGCTTATATAGAGAGCAAGTTCTTGAGTGGAAACAAGATTTTTTAGGTGGTTTTCAGTCGAGTAAATCTCAAGCTAAAGAGATAAAAATTCAGGCTAAAGCAGATAAATCCTAGATAAAATCGTTGAAACGAGAGCTGCGATATAAAAATAAGGCGCTAGCTGAAACCGCAGCGTTATTGGTGCTCAGAAAAAAGCTCAATGCCTTGTGAGGAGACGACAACGAGGAGAGCTAACAGAGCGGGTTAAATTAGTCGAGTTAATTCGAGAGGCTCACCATAGCGGTGCCAGGCTGGATAAAGCGTGTGAAGTCGCCTTACTGAGTAAGCGGACTTATCGTCGTTAGTATCGTGCAGGCACAGTACAGGCTGACCGACGAGCCAGCGCAGTGAGGCCTGAGCCTACCAATAAGCTGACAAAACACGAATGTCAGCAAGTATTAGATGTGTGCAATGAGCCAAGGTTTTCCAGCTTGCCACCATCGAAAATAGTGCCAACGCTATTAGATGAAGGTGTGTATATCGCTTCTGAATCAACATATTATCGTGTGCTGAAAGCCAACGAACAGGTCAATCATCGTGGCCGTAGTCGACAGGTCACGGCAAGGAGTAAACCAGAGGCCTATCAGGCTAAAGGCCCAAATGAAATTTGGTCTTGGGATATCACTTATTGCGCCTCAGTCATCAAAGGTCAGTTTTATTATCTGTATATGTTTGAAGATATTTACAGCCGTAAAATTGTTGGATATGAAGTCCATGAACGGGAGTGTGGTGAGCTTGCCGCCCAGCTAATGCAACGAAACATGCTACGCGAACAATGCTTTAACCAGCCACTGGTTTTGCACTCGGATAATGGTGCGCCAATGAAGTGTCTGACAATGAAAGCTAAGCTAGAGGAGTTGGGTGTAACGGCTTCACTGAGCAGGCCGAGTGTGAGTAATGATAACCCTTATTCTGAGTCATTATTTAGGACGCTAAAGTACCGGCCACAATGGCCTACTAAAGGCTTTAATAGCTTAATAGAGGCTCGTGAATGGGTGGAAGAATTTGTCACTTGGTATAATGACGAGCATAAGCATAGCAAGCTCAATTTTGTCTCTCCAGGCAAACGGCATGCGATGCAAGATAGGGATATTTTGTCCAATCGAAAAACCGTACTTGAAGCTGCGCAAGAGAGAAATCCAATGCGTTGGCCTAACGGAATAAGGAATTGTGAACCTATCGGCGCGGTAATGTTGAACCCAGATAAAGAGCCCGATGAAGAGAAGCAAAAAGTAGCATAAAATTTAAGCGAAGAGTGCCAACTACCTTGAAAAACACCGGTTTTATCAGACCAGTACAATCTGATGCATTACAATCATAGTGGACACCACAGATAATAAAGGATGCCTTTCCCGCCGAACTAAAGTTAACCACTACTTGGTGAGCAGAACCATTGCCCCCAGGTGTTTTCGAACTTGAAAGACTTCGATCCATTTTGACCCGACTCTCACTCTACCATGTTCATAATTTCTACCCTAAATACCAATGATTACAGACTTATACTCAATGTGCCCAATCTTCATAAATTAATGAATCAACACGTCTGAATTCACGAACATTGTTAGTCACTAAAATACAACCAGAAGCAATAGCATGACCTGCTATTGCTGTATCATTCGGCCCTATCTGTGTACCTTTTGAGATCAATTGACGTTTTACTTCCGTCGTAGCGTCTACGGCTTTCACATCCCAAGGAAGCACTTCATCAACACGCTTTAAAAACTCATCCACAAGAATTGTATGCTTAGGCGATGCTTTCTTACCTATAGTGCCGAATCGCATTTCAGCATAAGTGATCACCGATATAACGATTCGATTTTGCCTACTGACTGCATTTTGCAGTTGCTGAAGCACACTTAAAGGCTGCTCACGCATAATGAAACTGCAAATACAGGTGTCCAACATATAAGTAGTTTTTTTCAAAATTCAAAACGCCCTTCATCAGTGATGACTGACTCACGCTCAGTCATAAAATCACTATCAGCCATTTCTTGTCCATTAAAAGACAACCAATCTGGTCGAACAGGTCTTAAGATGACGTTATCACCATCTTTAATGATCTCAAGTTCACTCACTCCATCAAATTCCATATCTTTAGGTAATCGAATAGCTTGATTTCGACCATTTTTAAAAATTGATACAGTTCTCATTAAAGACTCCTTTGTCACCATAGGCTAAACATATGCTCAGAGTAACAGAACGCGAGCATATGTCAACCATATGCCTCTTTAAAGGGAAGCATGCAAGCCAGAACCGCCGAAATTTCTGGGATAATTATTTAGACTAAGCTAGTGCCTTAACTTTTATAGGATGAAGCAATATGTGACCTTGTTTTGCTTCTTCATTTAACTGCTTCATCTCAGCGCTAAACAATTCTGTCTGTTCGATGGCCTCAACCAATCCCCCAGTTTTATCTGACTCCAAGAATAATGAAATAGGGGAAACCTGCTCGCCATCGTCATTAAACCCGTTCTCGATATGTTCTTGCAGCATGTAAATAAAACCTGGCACTCTTCTCTCGGTTTCATTGACAAATCGGCTATCTAAGCCTTGCTCGCATCGTAGGATTTCAAGTAAATCAAATAATCTCTGAGCATCGGTAAGATTCCGCTCCAGGCAGCAATGTAATTGATGAATCTCATTCAATTTTACTTCTAAATTCCCATTTACAGAGCGGCCTATAGAGAGAAAACGTCGAAGCTCGCTCTTCATTCGTCGATATCGATGTTCTTTTAATTTAGGCTTGAAATAACGAACCAGAAGTCAATGACGCAATACACTTCATCTAAAATATCTTAAAGAGTAAGTACGTTGTCGTCGACACTATAGTTCTTTGCTAGTTGGCCTATCAAAAAGACCCGAAGCCTTTCTACATCCTTTCGCATTCCATCAAGCTTCTTAACTTGTGTTTTCGCGAGTTCGAAGCCGCCAAGATACAATTCTTTAAAGGATATGGAAAAGTAAGCCAGAATGAGGCCTTCTTCATTTAATATTAAGTATGTTCGTACACTGTCGCTTTCTTCAAAACGGATGGACTTAAAACGGATGAAGTCTTCTACATCGGGTTTTTTGGGGCAAGTAAAATCTAAAAATAGCTTGGAAGTTTCTTCTTTTCCAAACTCTTCTAGTAAGTCCAAGCTTGACAATCGTTGTCTTAATAAGCTGATCCCTTTGACTTTATCTTTTTTCTGATCGCGCTTCTTTACTTCCACTACGCGCGGCTTGCAAAGTTCGCTCTTCAATTGTTGTATACTCTTTTCGTCAGTAACAACAAAGTCTTTATTGAATGACGCAGTTGCCATAGCTACCACCTCTTTTTGTTAATGTCGTCAACAAAGCAAATACAACCAGAGTAACTGCTATCAATTGACAGATATGTTTAGCTGTCTAAACATAAAGTAATTCTATATCGACTACTTAGTACACGCAGCTTATTGTGTTTATCTCTGCCGGATAGTGTTTGTATCTGTTATTGCTACGTCATGCACTAACACAGCTCAGGCAGGGAGTTAGTTACCTACAAAAATGGCGACAGAATGGCGGCAACCATTTAGAAAGGCTAATGCTTTCTAACAGAGGTTAAATGGTAACATGTTGAAACTGTTGAAATCATACGTGATTACTGACTGCTAGATAGGATGTAGGCTTTTTGGACACGGGTTCGAGCCCCGCCGCCTCCAATTACAACAAAGTGGCGACAGCGCACTGCTATGCTTTAAAGAAGCGTGATTTCACGGTTACTCGAGGTAACTGGCGATCTTGGCTTTACATAAACGTTCGGTAAGTGCCCTCTATATATCAGCCGCTGTGATAATCCTGGAACAAACCTAATCCTGATTAATTAGACACAAAAAAGCCTGACAGAATCGATACATCTCTATCAGACTTTAATTACCAGCTTGAAACCCTGTTATACCAATCTGTGTTATAACGCGATGGCCAGCTCGGCACCTTGCCTGATGGCGCGTTTCGCATCCAGTTCGGCCGCAACGTCGACACCACCGATGAGATGAACCGGTAGGCCTGTGGCTTGCATCTCTTCGAGCAAGGTGCGATTGGATACCTGACCGGCACACAGAACCACATTGTCCACGGCTAATATCTCATCTTTATCATCAATCGATATGTGCAAGCCCTGATTATCGAACTTACGGTAGCTGACCCCGGTTTTCATTTTGACCTTATGCTGTTTCAGCACAGAGCGATGGATCCATCCCGTGGTCTTACCCAGATCTTTGCCCATCTTAGTACTCTTACGTTGCAGTAAATAGATCTCATGGGCCTCAGGCCCGTTCTCAGTTTCAGTCTCGAGAGCATTAGCATCATCGGCATGGCGCAGACCCCCTCTGTGTTTATACTCTTTATCTATGCCCCATTGCTTTAACCATTTATCCGGTTGCAAGGTTGAAGACTCCTCCTCACAGATGAAATGAGCCAGATCGAAGCCAATTCCGCCGGCACCAATCAAGGCGACACGTTTACCTAAGCTCACTTCACCTTTTAGCACTTGCTGGTAATCCACGACGCGGGGATCATCGAAGCCATCAATCTTGAGCTCTCTTGGCACCACACCCGATGACATCACAATTTCATCAAACTTCTCATCCCGAACCACTGAGGCGTCCAAACGGGTATTGAGTCTTAACTCGACCTTATTGAGCTTCATCTGGGCCTTGAAGTAACGTATGGTCTCGTCAAACTCCTCTTTACCCGGAATTTTTCGGGCAAGGTTAAACTGGCCACCAACTTCAGATTTAGCTTCGAACAAAACCACTTCGTGGCCTCGAGTGGCGGCGTAGATAGAAAATGCCATGCCGGCAGGTCCAGCGCCCATAACCGCTATACGTTTCTTCTTCTGCGCCGGTGTGAAATTGAGCTCTGTCTCATAACAGGCCCTGGGGTTAACCAAACAGGTCGAACGTTTGCGGGCAAACACATGGTCTAAACACGCCTGATTACAACCGATACAAGTATTGATAAGTTCAGGCGTATTAGCCGCGGCTTTATTGACAAAGTCCGGATCGGCTAAGAAAGGTCTCGCCATGGAGACCATGTCGGCCTGACCCGATGCGATGATCTGTTCGGCAATTTCCGGTGTGTTGATTCTGTTAGTGGCGATGAGCGGCACCGAAACTTCAGATTTGAGTTTCTCTGTGACCCAGGCGAACGCGCCTCTTGGCACACTGGTGGCTATGGTGGGGATTCTGGCCTCATGCCAACCAATCCCGGTATTGATGATGCTGACGCCCTCTTTTTCGAGTCGCTTAGCCAGATCAACCACCTCCTCCCATGAGGAGCCGTTGTCAACCAGATCCAGCATGGAGAGCCTGAAAATGATGATAAAATCTTTGCCAACTTTCTCGCGTATGCTACGAACTATCTCCAGTGGAAATTTAATCCGATTGTCGAAACTGCCGCCCCAATCATCATCACGCACGTTAGTGCTGGCTGAGATAAACTCGTTAATGAGATAGCCTTCGGAGCCCATGACTTCTACGCCGTCGTAGCCCGCCTTTTTCGCTAAGGCAGATGAGGTCGCATAATCTTTGATGGTGCCACGAATTTGCCTGGCTGACATGGCGGTCGGCGTAAAAGGGGTAATAGGCGACTTAATCTTGCTCGGCGCTACAGAAAAAGGATGATAGCCATAGCGGCCGGCGTGGAGCAGCTGAATGCAAATTTTGCCATCAGCGTCATGCACCGCCTTGGTGATCTTCTTATGCTTAGACACTTGCCAGGGGAAACTGAGTTGGCAGCCGTTAGGCGCAAGACGGCCACGTAAGTTTGGCGAGATCCCGCCAGTGACGATCAGACCTACTCCACCTAGAGCACGTTCTTGATAAAATACTGCCAGTTTCTCAAAACCGCCCTTTTCCTCTTCTAAACCTGTGTGCATGGAGCCCATTAGCACACGGTTTTTTAACTGGGTGAAGCCCAGATCTAAGGGTTCTAATAAATGCGGAAACGACATTCAAACATCCTTTTTAAACAAGTGATTCAAATCAGCATACCTCTTGTTTCTCCTAAGCTCAACTCTAGCGCCACCAAGGTTTTATCAGATTCCTTTACAATTCAATTAACCCAATTAGCATTTTTTCAGTTAGCATAGTGATATTGAAGTAATAAAGGAGTGGATGATGTCCGCTAAACCCTCATTAATTAAAAGAATTTTTCAGCTAATCTGGAAAAGTATCAACGGATTTAGAAAACTGGTGCTTAATCTGTTCTTTTTCGGTTTCCTCGCCATGCTTATCGTCGCAGTCAGTGTCGATAATGATGTTCAGGTTGAATCAGGCTCAGCCCTAGTCCTGGACTTAGCCGGTTCAGTCGTTGAACAAAAACGTCAAGTTGACCCCATCGAAGCGGCCATGAAAAGCAGCAAGAATAACGATGGCTCGGGTGAGATATTACTCGCCGATATCCTCAATGTCATCGATAATGCCGCCGCCGATGAGCGTATCTCTGCTATCGTATTAGACATGGGTCACCTCAGATGGACTGGGATAAGTAAACTTCAATCTATTGGTGATGCTTTGACCCGCTTTAAAGCAACGGGAAAACCGATTATGGCGACAGCCAATTGGTACGGACAGAATCAATACTTCTTAGCCAGCTTCGCCGACACCATCTATCTTAATCCCCAGGGTAGCGTGGAATTAAATGGCTTGAGTCGCTACCGTCAGTACTATAAGTCTGCGTTAGATAAGCTTAAAATCAATGCGCATATTTTCCGTGTAGGTACCTTCAAGTCCGCAGTAGAGCCTTATATCCGCGACGATATGTCACCGGCCGCTAAAAAAGCCAATACTGAATTACTCAATGATATCTGGGCCAGTTATGCAGCCACGGTATCAAGTAACCGCAACATCAAGCCAGAGCAGCTGGTACTCGATGCAGAAGATTACCTGCGTGAACTAGATAAGGCCGATGGTAAATCGGCAGATATGGCAATCAACATGCATTGGGTAGACGAATTAGCCTCTGCAGAAGCCTTTAGACTCGATATGATAGACACAGTGGGTAAAGCCGCAGAAGGCAACAGCTACAAGCAAGTAAGCTTGTATGACTATCAGTCGCTCATTTCGACTCAACCGGATCTCTTCATCGATGATACCGTCGGCATCATAGTGGCGAAAGGCACCATACTCAACGGCAATCAGCCCGCTGGTCAAATTGGTGGTGAGAGTACCTCCCAGCTACTTCGCAAGGCCAGATTTGATGATAAGGTCAAGGCCGTTGTACTGCGCGTAGACAGCCCTGGTGGCAGTGCGTTTGCCTCTGAGCAGATCCGTCAAGAAGTCCTGGCACTCAAGACTGCCGGTAAACCCGTCGTCGTGAGCATGGGCAGCTATGCCGCCTCGGGTGGGTACTGGATCTCGGCGAGCGCCGACTACATCTATGCCACTCCTACGACACTCACAGGCTCCATCGGCATCTTCGGCATGATCACCACCTTCGAAGATTCGCTCTCTAGCTTAGGCATACACACAGATGGTGTCGCCACCTCACAGTGGGCGGGTATTTCGGTAGCCAAAGGCTTAACTCCTGAAATTAAGAGCGTCATTCAACGTCATATCGAGCGTGGATACCATGACTTCATCTCTCTGGTCGCTAAAGAACGTGACATGAGCCTGGAAGATGTAGATAGCATAGCCCAGGGACGTGTGTGGTCCGGCCGTAAGGCACTCAAGTTAGGACTTATCGATGAGCTTGGCGATCTGGACAATGCCGTTGCCAAGGCCGCTGAAATGGCTGGACTGGAAGACTTCGATAGTCAAATCATAGAACAAGAGTTGAGCCCACAAGAGATGTTTATCCAAGAGATGTTCGCATCGGCCGCCGCTTACTTGCCCCAGAGCAGCATGGATAATTCAATCATAGAACAAGTACTGACTCAGTGGTCCGGTGTGATTGAAGAGTTCAATGGCTTCGATGATCCTAATGGCATGTACCTGTTCTGCGATAACTGTACGCTATAATCTCAAGGTAACAGAGTCTAACCACAGGCTGTTCAACAAACACAAACCCGATCAGGCTCTGCCTGCTCGGGTTTTTTAATGTCTAACTCTGGACCCTATACAGATACGAATTTAAATAGCGGAAACCATTGGGTGAAGCTCACCAAGCAAGTATACTTCAGCCAAATAGCGTCCACCTGAATATAACCATGACCAAACGTTCCATTTATGTTGCCTATACAGGCGGCACCATAGGCATGCAAAAGACCTCCCATGGCTTCGCCCCTGTCGCAGGTTTTCTCACCGATTGTGTCAAGGCTATGCCTGAGTTCTACCATGATGATATGCCACAATTCGTGATCCAGGAATATTGTCCACTGATCGATTCATCGGATATGGCGCCGACAGATTGGCAGATGATCGCCAATGATATTAAGTTAAACTACGATAAGTATGATGGCTTCGTGATCTTGCACGGCACAGATACCATGGCCTTCACTGCTTCGGCCTTGTCCTTCATGTTACAAGACCTCTCAAAACCTGTGATTGTCACGGGGTCTCAGATCCCCTTAGCCCAGCTCAGATCCGATGGTCAAACCAACCTGTTAAATTCACTCTACATCGCCGCTAATTACCCGGTCGCCGAAGTGTGCCTATTCTTTAATAACAAGCTGTTTCGGGGAAACAGGACGACCAAGGCTCATGCCGATGGTTTCGGCGCCTTCGCCTCACCTAACTTTCCCTTATTACTCGAAGCAGGCATCAAGATCCACATGAAGGCCGGGAAAATAGCTGAGCCGTCGGATAAGCCTTTAGATGTCGCCACCATCAGTCCCCAACCAATAGGCGTAGTGACACTCTATCCGGGCATCACCACCGATATCATAGAGAACATCTTACAGCAACCGGTCAAAGCACTGATCTTGCTTACCTATGGGGTCGGTAACGCCCCTCAAAATCCAGCGCTGCTTAAGGTGCTGTCACAGGCGAGTCAACGTGGGATAGTCTTGGTTAACCTCACTCAATGTCTACAGGGCAAGGTCAATATGTCGGGCTATGCGACGGGGAATGCCCTGCAAGAGGCGGGTGTGATCAGTGGTTCGGATATGACGACGGAAGCCGCTTTGGCTAAGTTACACTACCTACTGTCTAAGCCCTTGTCCCCTACACAAGTGAGAGAGGCGATGCAGCAGGATCTGGTTGGCGAGCTGAGCGAAGATTGATCTCCCATTGAAACCTTACTGTGAACTCGATGTTTATTGAAGTATGAGAGATTAGCAATAATATGCTGCGCATATTAGCCAGAAAATAAAGAAAAAAGGCGAGTAACTGCTATTTGGTTACTCACCTTCTCAATAGAGATGCGTAGCAGATCTATTATAGGTCTTTCTCTTTAAACTCGGCGATGGACTCACCTTTGAACTGTTTCTTTAGCTGAGACTTAGATAATTCATTGAGCTGCCCGGCAGAGTTCACCGTTAAATGATCCGTTTGGTTCAATCTTCTCGCTTGATACAGCATCACCAACTGCAGAGTCGAGTCACGCTGCGCTTGTGACAACACGGTGCCGTCTTCCCACTTGCCCAACTCGACGCCGCTAACCAGTCTCTCATAGACGACATGGGGCATCTCATCGATCATCTTATTTATATCTGTCATACACTTTTCCGTTTATGCAATACCATTCTCACGCGAGTGATCATGTAGCCCACAAAACCCAGCACAAAACACACACCGGCGATGTAAGATCTAATCCCTTGGGCAGGCTCCCCTCCCCAAAACCAGATCACCACTCCCGCTATAAACAAGGTCATAGACAACATGCTGTGGTTCATCAGCTGATTCGAACGCTTAATATGACTGATGGTGGTCAATGAGTCAGTATTACCGGTTAGGTCTGCATTGCAGAAGCTGCATGTTGTCGCCTTACTCGAGATCCGTTTCTGACAACTTGGACATTTAATTAATGCCATCGTTACCTCAAATTTATGATGAGTGACCTAGCGAAGTTCGTCCACTACGGCTAACATCGCCGTGAGTGAGGCTTCACCTAAGTAGATTGAGCGTTCAGGAGACCATCCCGACATAGGATCTGCTAAATTATCATTATCTTTAAATGGCATCTCCAATGTATTAGACAAACATTGGAATGTTTCAGCGACCCAGTTAGAGGCCACGGTTAGATTTGCCTTGCCAGGCTCATCTTTGTCGTAACCGAACTCAGTTTGGAAGTCGGCGCTGGTTAATTTAAGTGTATCGATAAATTTCTGCTGCAATGCTGCCATCTTATCATTATAACAAGGGACGCCTTCACAGCCTGCAAGGAAGACGAAAGGCAGGCCTTCATCGCCATGAACATCATAAAACAGATCCACGCCAGTCTCTTTCATCTTGTTGGTGACATGGAATACTTCCGGGCTCTTCTCGAGAGACGGGCTGAGCCATTCACGATTAAGGTTGACGCCGGCAGCATTGGTTCTCAAGTGCCCTCTCACCGAGCCATCCGGATTCATATTAGGCACAATATAGAAGTTTGCCTTGTCTAATAATGCCTTTGCATTGGCACAATCACCGTCGAGCAGATTATTGATAAAGCCTTCTACCAACCATTCGGCCATCGTCTCGCCCGGATGCTGACGAGCGGTGATCCAGATATTTGCCTTCGACTCGTCGCCATCACCCACCTTGATTAAGGTCAGATCTCGGTCATCGAGTGTCAGACCCAGATGCTCAAGACTCACGAGAGGGTGCACTTGCACTGCGGCCAGTAGATCTTGATGACGCTCGTAGCTGTATGGGGCAAAATAGGCAATTTGAATCGCATCACAGTCGAGATCGACCGCTATGGTCAATTTGCCATCTTTATACTCTGTGGGCAGCCTAAACCATTGTTGTCTGTCGTATGTGGCGACGGCTTGGTAGTTTTCCCATCCTTTTGGATAGGAAGCAGAACCAGCGTTGACAATATTAAGCAGATATCGATTACCCACTTCACCTTCGAGGCGGAAGTTGAACCATTGGTAAAATTCTCCACCAACGTCCGGACGAATGGCTAACTGCACATCATTAATATCATCTTGATTGATGACTTCAATGTTTCCACCATCAAAATTAGCACTGATCCGCATAGGTCTTCCTTTGATTAATCTGAGAGAATGAGTCATCTGAACCTAGTGACTCAATAAATGGCCTATAGGATAAACGAAAATGTGCAATGGGGCAGCTAAAAAACAAAAAAGCCACATCGAATGTGGCTTTTGTATCCTTTATTTAAACCGGTTCACCAATTAGCAAAGCTATACCCTTGTCCTCTGACCGTGTTAATCAGAGTTTTTGGTAGCTGGGTATCGGCTAATTTACGGCGAGTGTTACTGATATGCATATCCAGATTTCGATCGAACCTGCCGAGATCTTTGTGCAGTACACTGCGCTGTAATTCCTGTTTCGTGATCACTTTCCCTTTGCGTTCAAACAGGTACTTAAACAATTTAAATTCTGTTTGAGTAAGGGTAACCTTTCTCGATGCTATCGAAACACAATATTGAGTATCGTCAAATTTAACTTCAGTGTCAGAGCTTGGGCTGACAGTAAATTGCTCTGCTCGAGTTAATTCTACGCGACGTTGTAATGCTATCATGCGGACTAAAAGCTCCTTTACGCTAAAAGGCTTTGTAAGGAAATCATCGGCCCCGAGTTCATAGCCTTTTATTCTTTCATCTTCATTATCGATGGCAGAAATCACTATCACAGGGATCTGATCTTTCCTTGCAGCCAATAAACCAAATCCATCTAATTTTGGCATCATAATATCTAGCAGAATAATATCGGGGAGGTCTTCCTCTAATATTGCCAATGCTTCAAAACCATTCTCAGCACAGACGATATTGTGTCCTTCAGCCTCTAACGCTTCCTCAAGTAATTCCCTAAACACTAGATCATCATCGACCAATAATATGTTGCTCATCTCACCAAACATTGCGAATGCGAACCGTTATCATTAACACTACTATAGCTATTATTTTTATTCCAGTTGTTTTTTATTTAAATGTGAGCTGTGTTAGTTATTTAAACTAAAAGCATTGGTTAGCACCTTGTTAAATACCTAGGCAAAAAAAAAGACCAGACTAATGCCTGGTCTTTTTTTGAACACTCTTTTTAAACAGAATGTCGAACCCTAATAGTTCAACCTGCTCGCTTACAATGTTATTTCATCATCAGCTCTCGGATATATTTAACAGGGGCACTGCCGTAACTTAGAAATTGCTCATGGAAGCCTTTAAGATCAAATTTCTCGCCTTGAGACATTTTAAGCTCCTCCCTGAAATCATAGATCTCGCGGTAACCTGAATAGTAACTGGTCAGCTGTACTTGACTCAGCGTCGCCCTCCTCCACTTACCTTCGGCTTCGGCCGTCTGCTGGAAGGCTTCTTGGGTCATCAAGTTAAGGGCTTCTTGCTCAGTCATGCCTTTTACCTGAATACTGTAATCGAGAATGGTGTTGGCAATAACTCGTAAGTTCCACTTGTAGTACATCAACCACAGCTCAGGCTCAAAGTTACCGTAACCTTCTTCGAGCATCATACGCTCAGAATACACGGCCCAGCCTTCGATCATGGCGCCGTTGCCAAACAAGCTCTTTATCATGCTCGGCGACTCATTTGAATAAACCAGCTGAGTGTAGTGACCAGGAATGGCTTCGTGAATATTAAGCACCTGCAAGATCCAGTGATTGTATTCACGCAGATAGCTTTCTGCCGATTCATCACTCATACCATCGAGAGGAGTCACGTTATAATAAGTGTTACTCGACTTCTCATAGGGACCAGGCGCACTGATTGACGCCCCGGCAAAACCACGCATATAGGCTGGCGTCTCACGCACAACCAGAGGTTTATTGGGATCTAAGGTGACTAGCTTCTTTTCTTTCACAAATGCAATGAGTTCAGGGATTTGTGCGCGTACTTCATCGACAAACGCATCGCGTTTTACATGCTTAGATGACAATTTATCGATCAACTGCTTGGTGGCGGTGTTTTTATCTGCAGGCATAGCTGTGTCAAAATACGTAGACCAAAGCCTAGAGGTGATTTCTGCCATCTCGTCCTGTACCCGAACCTTATCGGCACTGGCCTTCTCATATAAGGCTTTGCCACTCATCCCGGCCTGAATATCGAAGGCAAACTTCTCTTCGTAGAGGGCTTCACCTATTCTGAAACTGCGCGCACCATCCCGAGTTAATTGTGTTTCTAACCCATCCAGCCACTGAATATGCGTATTGATAGCGTGCGTCGATGCGTTAAAGCGCGTCTCGAACAAGGCTTTTTCATCTGCTGTTAACCCAGACTCTTTTGCCTGAGTCAGTAGCTCATCAGAAAAAACGGAGAAGGCGCCCTTATTCTGCATTATCGCTAATTGAGTATGCTCAAGCGTTGGCGATTCAATATTATCCTGGGCCGCTTGATAATAAGCTGGCACATTTTCCATTCGGGCGAGCACCGAGCGTAGACGGGTATCCAAGGGAGCAAAATCTTCGTTCACCAGCTGTGCGAAGCCGCCGGCAACATTGTATGAAGAGGGATCCCACTGCCAGGACTTAAACTGCTTGATCTCCCAGATGTCTCTTTTAAGTAAGTTTTCAATCAATCGATAATCGATCAGCTCATTAGCCGACAACTTGTCTAGATCGAAAGAGGCGAGCTTACTCAACTCTTTCTGGTTAAAGGCTAAAGACAGTTCACGATTCTTGGCATTGGGTACTTTAAGCACCCCATCATATTGGTGAAAACCACTGTAAAGCGCCCAAGTCGGTGACTCTTTCCATAAATCGTCAATAAACTGGCTGGAAAATGTTGCGAAATTCTGTTGCTGACTGGCCTGTGCCTCAGGAGTCTCTGAGGTTTCCTCCTGCGTTTGGCATCCGCCTAATCCGGCAAAAGATAAGGCTATGGCTAGCGATAATGTGGCTTTTTTCATTGTTATTCCCAATATATATTTTCGTTATTATTTTTTGTGGGAGAACTCCCACCTTGACACTAGAAATGCACCAAACAGTAGAACACGTATGATGAGAAATATCAGCATCGGGCATTGATATGTCATAGAGATTTACAATTTCAACGCCTGACACTGTGCTGAAATCTAGGTCAGATTAGACTCAACCCAAAGTTTTACCTCGCCGAAGGGATATTTTTCCAAAGAAGCATGGCCTTTACATGCCCTCATCTTGAGACGAGTGAATATGGGCGTCGTCAAACCACACAGAAATCGTGACAAGAGTACCGGGCTGCACGCCTTATCCAGTTTTATGATGCCAGCTTGGGTAAGCGCATTAAAATCGAGCTCATTTAAGGAACGAAGGTAAGGTTGCGGCGGTAATACGGCCAGTTGACCCAGACAGACACTGCAAGTGCCACAAGCAGCCGTCATGTTCCTGTCGGCAAAATAGTGAGCCAGTTGTTGGCTGAGGCATGAATCAGACGTAAAGAAGGACACCAGATGGTTAATTCTCTCTATCTCACTGCGCTCTTTTTGGCTAAATCGCTCAAACAGAGAAGACTGCAGAGATTGTGCAGAGAAATTAGGATCTAGAATGTCATAGACTTGGGTCATCTGTTTACTCTGAAGCTCGATCATGCCTTTTTCATCCAGGTAATTAATGGCTTTGAGTACACGCTGGCGATCACTGGCATAATCTTGGTGTAGCCTATCGAAATTGACACTAAACCAGATCTTAGCTTTATCTGAACTGTTAAAAATGGCGTGAACAAAATCACGCCTCTCGCCGTTAAAACCGGCCAAGATCTCCTCTTCGCCTTTGAGTAATTTATATTTATACTCGGCAAAATAGCTGTAGGTGGGCTTGATCACATTAAACAGCTCGAGATATACCAGTAAGGTCTTTAGAGACAAGGGGCGAATATTTGATTGCCCGGACAGGCTATTGAGCACCAGTTCCCACTCCTGGCCTTTGTTGTCACTCTGGCTATGCGCCGCCTTAAGGATTTCATCGAGCACGATAGCAATGGCTGAAGATTCTGGTGTATCGCCATAGACGAAGTTTTCCAGTGTGCTTAAGTTATCGCCATTGGCTAACACCAGACAGTCAGAATCGCCACCATCACGACCAGCACGGCCAATTTCCTGGGCATAGTTTTCAATGGATTTTGGCAAATCATAATGCACCACGTAGCGAATATCGCTCTTATCTATCCCCATGCCAAAAGCAATAGTCGCCACAATAAGCTGCTGCCTACCTGACATGAAATCATCTTGAATTTTTGAGCGGACATCTGAGTTCATGCCGGCATGATAGGCTATTGCCGGGATATTTCTGCTTCTAAGGTGATCGGCCACCTGCTCGGCAGTCTTTTGCAAGGTGACGTAGATGATGCCTGACAGCTCTTGTCTGGGCTGTAACCAGTGGCACAAGATATCAAGTTTATCTGCGCTTTTAACGCCCTGTACGGCCAGGTGAAGATTGGCACGATAGAAACCAGTTAAGCTGACATTGTCTTTAGCTATGCCAAACTTATCCCCCATATCCTCAATCACCTTAGGGGTGGCTGTGGCAGTCAAGAGTAAGGTCTGTGGGATATTAAGCTCTTGTCGATAGCGGGGTAGTTTAAGGTAATCGGGCCGAAAGTTATGCCCCCACTCTGAGATACAGTGCGCCTCATCCACCACCAACAAAGACAGGGGGATCTCTGAGATAAACTGTCTGAACCTTTCGTTATTGAGGCGCTCGACGGAGATCATCAATATTTTAATCTGACCACTTCTTATCCCCCTCATGATTTCATTGGCTTGCTCCCGGCTCTGGGTGGAATCTATGCTTGCCGCACTAATCCCCTTCTGCTTAAGAAATGCCAGCTGATCTTGCATCAAGGCCAATAATGGCGACACCACTAATGTCAGGTGAGGCAAGGCGATAGCGGGGAGTTGGTAACAGATAGACTTGCCGGAACCGGTCGGAAAAATCGCAGCAGCGCTCTGCCCGTTCAAAATAGCATTGATAACGTCAAGTTGACCTGGCCTAAACGCTTCAAAGCCAAAATATGATTGTAACAAGTGATAAGACTGGGAAGTGATAGCATTTGAAGACATGTGATGCGCCTAAATATAGAGAAACGGGCTCTTAAAACCCTAGTGTACAAGCTTAACCATGATAAATGGCTTCAATCACGGATTTTTCTAGAAAACTAACAAGATGAATCTCAACTTACACAGAAAATCAGCTGCACTTTCGCTGTTACTTAGTTTTCAACGCATCTCTTTTGACATCACCTAAACCTAAACTAGAATTTATGATATGAAGGCTGTGAGTGACATTACCTTGATACCTTTACTTCAATCTATACCTGACTCCGATTTTCCTCTCAGGCATTGGCTCTGCGAAAAAATGGCCCCCATGGGGATGCTCAGATTTATCACAGGCTCGATGGCGATGCTATTACTTGGGAGCCTGATCGCGGCTCAGGCAAACGAGCAAGTGCCCAAATTATCCATATCAACCAAAGAATGGCCTCCCTACCAGATGGAGTCGAACGACAAACAGACTGGCTATGCTATCGATGCGCTCAATTGTGTGATGACGCGCCTTAAACAGGATTATCGGGTCATATTTCTTCCCTGGGGGCGCGCACAAAAAGGCGTCGAATTAGGAATGTATGATGCTTTCTTTGCCGCATCACATAATGATAAGAGAGACATTTATGCCGTTCAATCAAATACCTTTATTGAACAAGATTGGAATTTTTACCTGCTAAAAGACAGTAAGATCCCCTCTAGCCCAACCGAGATAAAATCGACAGCCGTCTTTGCCAGTCGTCAGCACTCAAATACCACACATTGGCTCGTTGAAAACAATTTTATGATTGCCCATCAAACCAACTCTATCGATCAGCTCATTAAGCTACTCATTCACAAACGAGTGGATGCCATAATGGAAAATAGTTTACTGTTCCAATCCGCTGTCGAGCGAGCGGAATTGGACATGGACCAATTTAAGCGTGTACATAACAAGAGCAAACCACTTGGGGTGTATTTCGGTAAAATTTTCTTGGCTAAATACCCGGAATTTATTACAGACTTTAATGAGCATACCTCAGCCTGCTCTTTTGGCAGTCAATGAACTGAGCAGATTTAAATCTTGTCCCCATATTTATCAGGAACAGTTCAATGGGATCACTTAAGCATGAAGCGAGCCGTGATGGGGTTGTGATCTGAGCTTGAGGTCGCTAAAGATTCGGCCTCTTTGAAGATTAAGCCACGATAGTAAAGGTGATCTAAGGGGAAGCCAAATACACGTTGGCGTTCATCGACTCGATAACTGATTTCAGACAAGTTAAATCGCTTAGCAAAATCGCTAACAAGATTGAGTCTCTGTGCACGCCAGGTATTAAAGTCACCCGCTAAGATGATAGGACCCTGATGCTTTTCGAGTTCGAGGGCTATCGCCTCAAATTGCCTGGAGTAATGGGTGAGAGTCCACTCAAAATTAATGCCATGTAGATTCACAACCAAAAGTTCCTCGCCGCTCGACAGTGGATAATATGCAAGTATCCCGGATTTTTCGAAACGGATTAACGGCTCTGTTGCCGTAAATGCACAAGCAGATTTTACCTCTGTGTGAGACAGGTTCATCACGCCATATGAGGTATCCAAGAGCGTAAATGCCTTCGCCATAGACACCTTTAATTGAGCATGTCGAATATACTGCCTGAGTTCAGGGCTCAGGCCTGCCTCTTGCAGTAACACCAGTTGACTCGCGTGATTTAAATTCGCCAGTTGCTTCTCCCAGCCTTGCCTCTTCTGCTTATATATATTCCAGATAGAAACACTCAATGAGCCTTGGTTATCCAGGTATGAACTCTTAGAGTCAAGGCCTTGGACACATCGATTATCGAAGGATGGTATGTCGAGATCAGTCAAGATTTTAGGCTCACTCGTTGGCAATAATGCTAAAAATAGAATGATTGAGATAAAAAGAACAAAAATAAAAATGCAAAAGGAACGGATCAGATTAGCGATTTTCATGCCAGTGAAATAAATAAGGATAAGTCTGCAATTTATACCACAAGTCATCGCACCTAAACATCGCCAGGCACACATATTACCGATACAGTGCAAGCGCAATGGTGGCGAGTTCAGACTCGCCATGTACTAAAAATACTGATCTTTATAGCTATTTAATGCAGTATATTATCAAGCATTCCCTTGAAAATAATTGAAGGGAAGTTATTTAAAGGCAAAAGACTCCATGGATCATTTGTACGAAATTCTCACTCTATTGAGCGTGCTTGCTTATTGGATAATAATCGCAGCTATCACGGCTCGGATTGTGATAAGACGTCGCTCCATCGGCGTGTCATTTGCCTGGATGATGGTCATTTATGTCATTCCTGTGGTAGGCATAGTCGCCTACCTGCTTTTTGGTGAACAAAACATAGGTCGTACCCGGGCTGTCAGAGCTAAAAACATGTATCGGCCCTATGCCGAATGGTTTTCACATCTGTTTAAAATTAGACAGTATCAACCCGGTACCCTGAGCCACCATGCGCAATCTATTGGCCTCTTATGTGAAAACCGCCTCGGGATCCCCCCTCTTGCCGATAATGACTTACAACTATTATCATCTCCCGAGCAGATCTTGAACTCGATGATTAAGGATATTGATAACGCCAAGCACTCTATCCATTTGGAGTTCTATATCTGGCACCCCGGCGGCATGGCAGACTCAGTAGCCCAGGCCTTGGTGCAAGCGGCTCAAAGGGGCATAACAGTAAGACTGTTACTCGACGCGGCAGGGAGTCATCAATTTTTTCGAAGTAAATGGCCGGCTAAAATGCAATCTGCTGGTATCACGCTAGCCAGAGCACTTAAGGTCAGTCCGCTCAGGGTGTTGTTTCGAAGAATGGATCTTAGAATGCACAGAAAAATCGTGATCATAGACAATAGCATCGGCTACACGGGCTCGATGAATTTAGTGGATCCCAGTTGTTTTAAAGCAAGCTTAGGTGTCGGCGAGTGGATAGACGTGATGATCCGCATCACAGGGACCTGCGTACCTCTTCTGGACGTCATCCAATCTTGGGACTGGGAAGTGGAAACGGATCAGCGTTTTTTACCAGAGAGCCCCATTTGTAAGCCCCATCATTCCCCGGAGCAGCTGGACACGGTTCAGGTCATCCCCTCGGGACCTGGAATGCCGGAAGAGATTATCCACGAAGTCCTGCTACAAAGCCTTTACCAAGCAGAGCACAAGATAGTCATCACAACCCCCTACTTTGTGCCCAGTGAAAACTTACAGGTAGCTTTAATTTCCGCGGCTCACAGAGGCGTATGTGTCAATATCATTATCCCCAACAAAAATGACTCAGTCATGGTGGAATGGGCCAGCCGGTCCTTCTTCACCGAACTTTTACAAGCCGGAGTTAACATCCACAGATTTAAGGGCGGTCTGCTGCATACTAAATCTGTGGTGATTGATGAGACGTTCAGCTTAATCGGCACCGTTAATCTCGATATGCGCAGCCTGTGGTTAAACTTCGAATTGACCTTGGCCGTCGACGATCTTAGCTTTACCCAGGAGTTAACTCAGTTACAGCAGGAATATATGGATAGCTCCAGCTTAATCGATTACTCACTCTGGCAGAAAAGACCGGTTCATAAACGTGCAACAGAACAGTTTTTCTATCTGTTCAGTCCACTGCTTTAACTGACAGATTAATAGATTCATTACTCGTCTATTTTTTTCAAATTTAAACCAACTTAGCTAATATTGCTTAGCAAACGTGCAAACGCTTGAAAGTACACTTTTATCCCTTGACCATTAAACCGGTATTGCGTAAAGTACGGCTCCGTTAAAGGAGAAAGCAATTAAGCCAGCTTGATGAATCTTTTAACGATATTGGTGGCGTTAAACACTTTAAACATAACGAAAATTGGTGAGTTGGCTGAGTGGCTGAAGGCGCACGCCTGGAAAGTGTGTATGGGTTTATAGCCCATCTAGGGTTCGAACCCCTAACTCACCGCCATATTTTAAAGTTAAAGCCCTGATTAATAGAAATATTAATTCAGGGCTTTTTCGTATTAGCCATGAATCAGTCACCATTCTAGTCATAAATTCAATACCAGCAAGGCCGCCTTCATCGCGTAGCGACCCCTGCTGCTTAGGTCTTCCAATGAGTAAAACTCCCTCTGCAGGCTATCAAGCCCCTTCAAGACATCCTCAGACATCTTTAGAAACTCCGAGAACTCATATCCGTCAAAGTTTGATAGCGAAACATTGAAGTAGCCCTCGCCCGCATAATTCTCAAGAACTTGGAATGTTTGCAAAGATAGAAAGAAACTTCATTGTCACTCGTACCAGAGAGGGTAAAGAGGCTTCAAATAACTTTGGTAAAAGAAAGCCCAAGTTAACACCTCTAATCAGGTGGCCAAATTTAGCGTACCACTACTCAGATTAGAGGTTCAAAAGAAGTTAGTTAACGGTCTGAGCCAAATCTATATTTTTTACTGCACTTAAATTTGAAAGAGTATTGATAAGCTTGTTCGCTTTACCATTTTCGTCTGCCAATACTTTCCATTCTAATTGCCACAAGTTATCCTTGATGGTTTTTTCCCACAAGAGGGTATTTTTTGCACCAGATGCTTTAGATACCCAGTCAGTATTAACCAGCATTGCGCTGCTAAAAACCTTAAGTAGTTTATCGATATTTCCGGATGTGACCACTCCATAACTTCTGTACCAATTGTTTTTATCACCAAAGCCAATAGCATTTGAAAACTTTGCATCTTCCGGCCACTGATAATCATTAGTCGGCAAATGCTTGTCTGCCATAGCCGCACGAATAAATACATCACTTTGCTTCCAATCGTATTCAATATACATTGCAATGGTCTTAGCTGATTCTATCCCGTTAACTTTACTAACCAAATATAAAGATGCATCGATGCCTGATGAAAGACCTGCCGAAGTAATAATTTTACCATTATCGACATAGCGTTTATCATCCAAAACATTAATTTCAGGAAACTCATTTGCTAAATCATCAAGGTTCCTATGAAATGTAGTGGCACTAAGACCATTGAGTAATCCTGATTCAGCGATGATATTTGAACCAGTACAAACAGAAAGTACATGGTCCACTTTCCTGTGTTGTTCTTTCAACCAGTTTAGTACCTGTTTATTTTTCCTGACTATGGAAACATCACCACCGGGAACTACAATAGCGTCCATTTCCGGTAAGCTACTGAAACTATGATCCGGCGTAACTTTTAGCCCCATTGCCGTCGTTATTGGTTTACCCGTTGCTGATACGGTATATATTTCAAATCTGGCATGACCAAACACTTCGTAAGGTGCAGCAAAATCAATTATCTGTACTTCATCAAACATCAATATCCCAACTTTGAATGGTTCTTTCTTTTCAATAGCCCAAGTATTAAAACTGCTAAGTGTAACGATAAATAAACAAAGTGAAATTAATAAATTACGCAAAATATGTTCCTTTTAGTTAGTATGGTTAAATCATAACAGTTAACACAAACCGATCACAATCGTTAACATAAGATGGCAAAGCGCCGGTCAACCTGGAAGTGTCTCTGTTCGAGTTTATCCATCAAAAAATCATATTAAACAACTGTTTGTCTACAGTGAATCCTAGCTGGATCATTTTCTGGATTGATTTGGACTGAGATAGGATCTGATATTCGCTCAATGGGTGTTAAGAGGCGGTAGCCGTGGTGCCTTAGGGAGGAAAAAAGCAGGTCAGGAAAACAAGGCTCTGATGGTGACGGAAATGGCCTTATCCTGTGTGGTAGTTAGTGCTGGCCACTATCCATCATGTTCAACGCTATGACAATTTGATTGAGCAGCCAAATAACAGAATCAATGGTTATAGATGTCAATAGTGTTGTAGTGTGAGAAATTTGGGGTTCAAACGTGTACTGGATATACCAACTCAAAGACATAACACAGTATTTTTACGGTGTATCAAAGCTTTACACCATCTTAAATAAGATTTGAAGCCCTCCTCACCGCCATATTCGGTAAGAAAGCCTACTATCGTTGCTGAGCGTTAACTAATACTAGGCTATCAGGCAGAAAAAAAGCCTACGAATAGGCTTTTATCTCTTGTAAAAATACTGCTGTCGGCTGCAAGCTAATTAGCTTAACTTAAACTTACTGACTTCCTGCGCCATCTTGTTAGCATCTTCGAGTAAGGTTTCATTAAGCTGACTGAGTTCATCGGCGACAGCTTGGGTATTTCGATAGGTATCGCTTATCTTGAGCGCATTGCGATTAACCTCTTCAGACACGGTTGACTGCTCGTGAGTCGCCGCTGCGATCTGTTCGTTCATGCTGTCGATGATTCCAACCTCAGTGACGATGCGATCTAACTCTTCACCTGCCTTACGTGATTCGGTGACACTGAGCTCGGCTTGAGCCTTGCCCTTCTCCATCGCATTGACCGCAAGTTTAGCGCCCGACTCGAGACGTTCTGTCATGGTACGGATATCTTCGGTAGAGGCTTGAGCACGCTGTGCCAGGCTTCTTACCTCATCGGCTACGACGGCAAATCCGCGGCCCATCTCACCGGCTCTGGCGGCTTCGATAGCAGCGTTAAGTGCGAGTAAGTTCGTTTGCTCAGCAATGCTGCTTATTACGGCCAACACACTGACTATGGATTGAATGTCATTGTCTAAGTGATTAATAGCATTCGACGCTGCATCGATTTCAACCGCAAGCAGTTTAATGCTGGTGCCTGTCTTACTGACTTCCAAGCGTCCCTCTTTGGCATCTATGTTTGCGGCGGCAGAGGCTTCCGATGCACTCACTGCATTCTGGGCAATCTCTTGTACCGTGGCACTCATCTCTGTCATCGCAGAGGCCACCTGCTCCGATTCGCTATGGCCAATGGCAACATCTCGCTGCATTGAGGTGGCGCACGTGTCCATCTTCTGAGATGCCGTTAACAGGCTCGCGGTATTGTCTCTGACTCTTAAGATGACATGCTCAAAATCCATCATCATCTGGTTGAATGCCTTACCCAGTTGACCCAGTTCATCACTGGTGTCGGCCTTGACTCGTAGACTGAGATCGAAACTGGCTTGGGCTTGAGTGACAATTGAGTGCATGTTGCGCAAATTCTGATGCAGATACTTGCCCAGTATGACTGATATGCCGCACACTAAAACGCCAGACACTAACATCAGAGTGATGATGCTATACATCAGGGCATTAGATGCGGATAATTGCTTTTGAGTTTGGCCCATTAAGCCATTGGCCAGTGATTGCTCAAACTGACTGAGCAGTTCGATACGCGCGGTTGCTTGAGTAAACCACTGCTCCTTGCTTTGTGCTGCAATGGCCGCTAAATCTTGGCTTAGCGCGACTTGTCTCAGTGTATTAACGTCACTGACGGCCTTGGAATCTTGCAGGCGCCGATAATCTTGATTAATCCCATCATCTGCTAATGCCAAAAACCGTTCTTGATAGCTATTTTGTTCTGAAATCAAAGTGATAAACTTAATGAAACTCTGTGGATCGACTTCCTCTTTACCAAACATGGAGCTAAGGACGGCACGCTCGAGTCCAGCGCGCTCCTTCATCTGCAAATAAGCACTAAAAGACGCGGCCTGAATGGCGATGGCCTGACTCCCACCCTCATGGGCTGTTTGATCGACAATGCTGAGTAAGGCCATATTGAGTCTGGTGTAAAACTGCACTTCTTCAGGGACTGAAATCGATAAGTTATTAACGCTATTTCTCATCCCATGCAAGCTTGCCAGCGCCCTGTTCACACTGGTTAATTGACGGCTAAAGCTATCGGGTAAACGGTTATCGGCAATAAAAACTTGGTATGCGTTGATCTGTCTATCTGTGGCCTTTCTCTGCTTTGGCAGTTTAGCCGCAAACGCCTGACCGCTTGCACTCAGAAATCCGGCACTCATGCCGCGCTCTTTTTGTAATTCATGCACTAGGGAGCTATTCACCTTGGCCAGCTCACTGAGCACCTGCACCTTAGAGAGGCTTTGGCTTAACTGTAATTGGTTATAGACGATGAATAAGCCAAAAAATAAGCACCCCAAGATGGGAGGCAAAATAACAATGAGCAGTTTATTTTTTATGGTAAGGTTTTCGATCCATCGAATATTCATAAATGATCTCCTTGATCAAGAGTTTGTAGGGATTATGACGAGAGTTTAGTGCAAATGCCCCAGCAAGACTTTAAAAAATACCACAAAAAAGCCCTCTAATTGAGGACTTATTAATATAGATCAAATTTAATTGCTACCTGCATGAAATTTAACTGTTTTCTTCAGTTAATGTAACATTCCGTATCAGGCATTCCCTTTCACTTTCATGTTTAATTCGGCAGCAAAATTTAGCATTCTATCCAGTGAGATTAATGCGCCTTGACGTAACTCATCATCGACAAAGATTTCATGCTTGCTGGTTTCCGTTGCTATCAATGATGCTTCAATCGCCTGTAGGCCATTCATGGCCATCCAAGGACAATGGGCGCAGCTCTTACAGGTAGCACCGTCGCCACCTGTCGGCGCTTCAATAAGGATTTTGTCAGGGGCTGCCTGTTGCATCTTATAGAAGATGCCCCTATCGGTCGCCACAATGAATTTATCGTTATCCATCTGCTGCGCAGCCTTAATGAGCTGACTGGTCGAGCCCACGGCATCGGCCAACTCGACGACACTGGCCGGTGATTCAGGATGAACCAATATTGCTGCTGTTGGATGCAGCAGCTTGAGCTCCCGCAGCGCCTTAGCCTTGAATTCATCATGAACGATACAGTCGCCTTGCCACATCAACATCTCTGCGCCGGTCTGTTTGGCAATGTAACCACCCAGATGACGATCCGGCCCCCAGATTATTTTCTTACCTTGGCTATCGAGGTGATCGACTATTTCCAGGGCAATGCTTGACGTGACGACCCAATCGGCGCGAGCTTTGACAGCGGCCGATGTATTGGCATAAACCACAACGGTGTGATCCGGGTTAGCATCACAGAACTTGCTGAAGGCATCGATAGGACACCCTATATCCAGCGAGCAGGTGGCCTCTAAGGTCGGCATTAATACTGTCTTTTCTGGGCTGAGTATTTTTGACGTCTCTCCCATAAATTTAACCCCCGCGACGATCAAAGTCTTAGCCGGGTGGTCTCGACCAAACCTGGCCATCTCCAATGAATCAGAGACGCAGCCACCGGTTTCTTCAGCCAAGGCCTGGATCTCAGGGTCGGTATAATAATGAGCCACGAGCACGGCATCTTTTTCGATTAATAACTGCTTGATACGCGACTTGTAACGCGCCTTTTCGAGTTCGGTTAATGGAAGTGGCTTAGGTGGAAAAATATATTGAATATCTTCAATTTCTGGGGCTGACTGACTCATCTTAAAACCAAGGAGGAATTCTTATTAGCGGGATTATACGTAAATATGATTGAAAAATTAACTAAAAATGAATTATAAGCCATAAAAAAGAGCGCGAATGCGCCCTTCTTATTGTACAAGATGCCAATTATGAGCTACTGCATAGCCAATAGCATCTCTTGTGGGTGCTCCAGGTACAATTTCCACAGATTACAGAATCTGGCTATAGTGCCGCCATCTATGACTCTATGATCCCCTGACCAGCTGATCTGCATGATTTTACGTGCTTCAACTTCACCTGCAGCGTTAAATCTCGGTAATACCTGCATCTTACCCAAGGCAACAATGGCGACTTCGGGCTTATTGATGATAGGTGTTGCCACCGTGCCACCCAGTGCGCCTATATTGGAAATTGACACTGTGCCCTGTTTAAGATCGCCAGGGCTAACACGACCACTACGGGCAGCCTTAGTCAAACGAGTGATCTCCGAGGCAATCTCTAATATCGACTTATCCTGCACGTCTTTAACATTAGGCACCAGTAGACCCACTTTAGAGTCCACCGCCATGCCTATGTTGTGACGACTGAAATAGGTCAACTCGGTGCAATCGGCATTCACTTTACTGTTAATCACAGGGAACTGTTTAATTGCCAGTGACAGTGACTTCATGAAGAATGGCATCATGGTGAGCTTTAACTCATCGTTTGAATACTTCTTCTTCATACTCTCACGTAATTTAACCAACTCAGTCAAGTCTATCTCTTCACAGTAAGTGAAATGAGGAATGGTCGATACAGACTCCATCATCATCTTGGCCATCACAGCCAGAACGCCGCGAATAGGCTCTACCCTATTCTCACTATGATCTGATACCTGAGTCGTGCTGACGACTGTGGAGCTGGATTCATCAACGGCAGTAAGCGATTCAACTTGAGTTGAAGATAGCTTGCTACCAGAGTGATGACGCTCGATATCATCTTTATATACCCGGCCATTTTTACCTGAGCCACTCACGGTAGAAATATCGATATCTAAGCTTCTCGCCATGCGCCGAACAGCTGGACTCGCGAGCGCCTTGCCTTGAGGGACTGGCTCGCTATTCATTTGACTCTGAGGTTCAGCAGAATCTTCGACTGTCACTACAGGTGTAGCGTCAATAGCCTCTTCGGACTCAACCTCTACCGCAAACAAGGGCTGATGGACTCTTGCGAGTTGGCCTTTGCGATAATATAACTTAACGATTTTTCCCGCTTTAATTGCCGGAATTTGTACCAGTGCCTTGTCTGTCATCACATCGGCAATAGGCTGATCTTCAGCCACTATATCGCCTTCACTGACGAGCCATTCAACCAGTTCACACTCGACAATCCCTTCACCTATGTCTGGCAGCAGGAATTCTTCTATGTGCACCTGGCCGGTAACTTGGACCGGTTCTGGCAGTGAAATATGTTCATCGGAGGGATGAGAGTTTTGCTTGCCTGATGACTTGTCTCCCTCATCATTCACACCATCTTGCTCTGTAGTGCTGATATCCACTGAATAAAGAGGTGAATGTACTTTGGCTATCTCACCTTTGGCGTAGTAAAGTTTTTTGATGACACCACCATGGGGAGCCGGGATTTGCACCAGAGCCTTGTCAGTCATGACATCGGCAATCGGCTGGTCTTCGGTGACAAGATCACCTTCACTCACCAACCACTCGACCAGTTCACACTCAACAACCCCTTCTCCGATATCGGGAAGAATAAATTCTTTAATCATGCCAGGTTCCTAAAAGTTGACCGTTGCTTTAATCGCTTCGAATGTCTTGAGCGCATCAGGCATATACTCTTTTTCATGGATCAAAGGATAAGGCGTATCCAGACCACAGACTCGGGCGATGGGTGATTCGAGGTAAAGGAAACACTCCTCTTGTATCGTCGCCGCGATCTCACCGGCGAATCCGCCCGTCAGTGGCGCTTCATGGTTAATCAATAAACGACCCGTCTTCTTGACCGAAGTCGCAAGGGTGTCAACATCCCATGGAGCTAAGGTTCTCAGATCGATGATCTCACAAGAGATGCCTTTCTTAGCCGCCATATCAGCAGCATGCTCGACGATCTCCACCTGAGCGCCCCAGGCGAGTAAGGTAATATCTTTACCTTCTCTAACGACTTCTGCCTTGCCGAGTTCGATCTCATAGTCTTCATCGGGTACTTCACCAATATTGGCGCGATAGAGGCGTTTTGGCTCGAAGAATATCACCGGATTGGGGTCGCGAATCGACGCCAATAACAGGCCTTTTGCCTGATAAGCATTACGAGGCACCACCACTTTGAGGCCTGCAGTCTGGGTAAAATAAGCTTCCGGTGATTGAGAATGATAATGACCGCCAGCAATGCCGCCGCCATAAGGTGTCCTGAAGGTCACACCACCGACATTGAACTCATTACCACTTCGATATCTGAACTTAGCGGTTTCATTGACTATCTGATCGATGGCGGGAAAGATGTAATCCGCAAACTGGATTTCGGCAATGGCGACCATGCCGTTAGAGGCTAAACCATTGGCGAAGCCCGCTATGCCTTGCTCAGTCAAAGGTGTGTTGAAACAACGATCGCGGCCGAATTTTTCTTGTAGACCCGAAGTTGCCCTGAAAACACCGCCAAAATGACCGACATCTTCACCAAAAAGAATCGAGTTTTCATCGGACTCCAGAGCAATGGATAGCGCATCATTGATGGCTTGTAACATATTAATCTCAGCCACGACTTAGAGTCTCCCTTTACTGTTTGGATAGGAATCCGGGTATTTCTTAAGATGTTTCTTAAGGTCTTTTAACTGTTGCTTAAGACGAGGGGTTGGTGTGTCATAGACATCTTCAATTAAAGTATCGAGCATAGACATAGGTAGCTTCTCTGCTACTTTAAGCTCTGCAAGGATCTCTTTACGATATTTCTCGTACATTTCAGCATCTTGCTTCTCGGTTAACCAGCCCTTATTGATCATCCATAATTTAAAACGCTTAACGGGATCATGCTGTTGCCATTTAGCCTCTTCATCTTTGGAACGATATCCCGATGGGTCGTCAGACGATGAATGAGCACCCAAACGATATGTCATGGCTTCGATTAACACGGGTGAATGGTTTTCTACTGCATAGGCGCGAGCCTGCTGAGTCGCGGCGAGTACCGCCAGCATATCGTTACCATCGACACGTATCGTGTGTATGCCGTAACCAGGACCACGGCTGGCAATGCCATTACCACAAAACTGCTCACTTGTCGGCGTAGAAATAGCGTAACCATTATTTCGACAAAAGAAGATGGTGGGTGATTTGAGTACCGCAGCCATGTTTAATCCGGCATGGAAATCGCCTTCCGACGCAGCGCCTTCACCAAAATAACAGATGGCGATGTTACGCTTACCTTGCATCTTGAAGCTATAGCCGACACCTGTAGCCTGTGGGATCTGGGTGGCTAAGGGAGAAGAGACGGTTTGATAATTGAGTTCGGCACTGCCGTAATGGATCGGCATCTGCCTGCCCTTACCGAGATCTTTTTCATTACTGAACAATTGGTTCATAAATTGCTCAGTGGTAAAACCACGATAACGGATAGCCGCATGCTCACGATATTGAGCCAAGATAACATCACCATCATCTAAAGAAGCTGTGCTGCCTATGATAGAGGCCTCTTCACCGGTACATGTCATATAGAAGCTGATGCGACCTTGCCTCTGTGCACCCAACATACGTTCGTCTAAAACACGAGTGAAAACGCAGGTATCATAGATTCGATGAGCCAATGCCTCATCAATTGCAGGCAGTACGGCCTTGTCATAAACGGTACCGTCGGCTTGCAATACTTTAAGAATAGGGATGTTAACTGACTCCCTGTCGAGAAAACTGACTCTATGGACAGTCTCGTTATCGCTTGTTGCGTTGCTCATACTATATCTCTTATCAGCTGAGTGCTTTGTTATAAGTTGACCCGCTCTTGTCGATCGGATCAGCAATTCTTGTAATACGCGGGAAAGACATTACGTTAACGTAAACGTGCAATCAACCGTTCTCAAGGCCTAACTAACAACTAACGGTCACTCGCGGCGTATGTTTAGCTTTACATGCAATTGAGATTTAGCCAGCACTAAGCAATGTTATCTATGCTGGCAGGCTTTAGGCATAAAACGGTTCTCTGGCCGACGGGTACCTTGGCATTAGGAAACACGATGGCTTCAACCTCATGCTCAACCTTGATATCCATACCACCTTCTTTGGCTAAGATGTAACCCTTAGGGAATGCAGTAAAATTTTCGACATCGTTGGCAAAGGTAAATTCAAAATCATCGAAACCTTTATTGATCGCGCGGCAGACCTGATACAGGTTAACCTTGTTCACATCGAATTCATCAAGTGCTAAGTCCTGATTGGTGATCAAGCGATTCAACATCTCTCTTAAAGCGATAAAGCGCGTCATGTCATTCTGGCCGAAGGGCAAGACTTTACCTAACTCAATGGTGAATGCATCGGCTTGGTAATTCTTTGAAGAGTAATAGCTGAATGTTGTGGTCGGTTCATGATGGAATAAGACAGTATTGATACCACAAGCCTCGAGATACATGATCTGCTCGGCGCTATACTTGCGACCGGGGCGATAGGGATAAATAGCGAACTTTTCATGTTTTGAGCCACGAATGGCCGTATGCAGATCGTAATGAATTCTTTGATCTGTTGCACTAGACGCCGAAAAGAACTTATCGACGTAAAACTCGAGTTTTTTTGCTCGAATACGCTCAGGATTAGTCAGCCCCTCACCCGCAGAGTGTGCACCGTTGAATAAACGATTTAAGTTTTCTTCGATAAAGCGGGTGCCATTGATGATTGCTGGCGGATTACCAAACAAAAACAAGACTCTTTGCTTGGTAATGATCTTTTCCTGCAGCAGGTCCTTTATCAGGTCATTGCAGAGCTCGATGGGGGCTGTTTCGTTACCGTGTACCGCACAAGAGAGGACAATATCTTTTCCTTCTGCATGCTTTGGCTCAAATACAATGACTCCGGTATCCCACACTGTTACTTGAGTGTGTTCGCCTATGGAAAATGTACCGCTTTCATCTATATGATGTGGGTTATCTAACGTAAATGTTAAAAAGTCTTGTGACTCTATTAGCGCCTCTAGCACAAAATTCTCCTTAATTGTTCTCACCAATAAATTGCGGCTCAAGATGGCGCAATTTCATGCAAGATCCTTTAATTTTATGTCGAAAAATCTATTGCTTAGAATAATAACACTTAACCCACACGTCAGCTATTTATCGGGGCATCAAATAATACCTATTTACCTATTGCAAAAGATAACCATTAAGTACAGACTGTAGACTTCTAGCCATCCAGACGTTTGAATGGGTATTTATTAGAGTCAATCGCGCTAAGTGAATTGCGGGTAGTAAATGGTTCAGTATTGCCTCTAGCAATGCAAACCAGAGCAAACGATAGTTAATCTAATACAAATTCAAGAGGTCTATATGGCAGTAGCGACATTTGGTGCGGGGTGTTTTTGGGGTGTGGAGTATTTTTTCAACCAGATTGCAGGCGTTAAACTAACAACGTGTGGCTATATGGGTGGCGATAACGCAACGAACACCTATCAAGAAGTTAAAATCGGTCAAACCGGTCACGCCGAAGTCGTCCAGGTGGAATACGATGAAAGCTTAGTCTCTTATCAGGACTTGCTCGAGGTGTTTTGGCAAAATCACAACCCGACCACGCTCAACCGACAAGGGGCTGATGTCGGCTCTCAATATCGCAGCGCCATTTTTTTCCACGACAATGGACAAAAAACGATTGCTGAGCAATCGAAACATGCCCTGATCTTTAGTGGGAAATGGGGAGAGAAACAGATAGTCACACAAATAGCCCCGGTACTCGAATTTAATCGCGCCGAAGAATATCACCAGAATTACCTGAAGAAGAACAATCTCCCCAGCTGCCATATATCTTTCTAATAAAAGTTCCTAGCACTCAAGCGTACAGCCTAGGTACTAGGAACAAGCAAGTAGTCCGTTAACCCCCTATTTTAAATCAGGAGTGCATCGATCATGGCTTGTGCCTCAATGATAACTTGTTCCAGATGGGCTTGGCTAATAAAGCTCTCGCCATATATCTTAAACAGGGCTTCGGTGCCCGATGGACGAGCCGCGAACCAGGCATTCTCTGTGATGACCTTGATGCCACCTATGTCGGCATGATTTCCAGGCGCTTTGGTCAGCACAGTTAATATCGACTCTCCGGCCAACATCTCGGTGCCTAAGGTCTGGGTATTAACATCATTTTTCAGAACCTGGGCAAACTTGGCCTTCTTATCAGCTTGTACCGGACTGTCGACCCTCTTGTAAAAACTCTCTCCGTGTAACGCCACTAATTCCTGATATCTTCGCGCGGGTGTCTTACCCGTTACCGCGAGAATTTCAGCCGCTAGCAGTGCGAGAATAAAACCGTCTTTATCGGTACACCAGGTGCTGCCATCACGTCTCAAGAATGCCGCACCGGCACTCTCCTCTCCCCCGAAGGCAACACTTGCATCGGCGAGACCATCGACGAACCATTTAAAGCCAACCGGCACCTCACACAGTGGCTTATCGTGCTGGGCGCAAACTTTATCGATCATGGCACTTGAGACTAAGGTTTTACCTATGATCAATGCATCAGACCATTGTGGTCTATGAGTCACCAGATAATCGATGGCCACCGCCAGGAAGTGATTGGGATTCATCAAACCAGAACCGGGACACACGATGCCGTGGCGATCGTAATCAGGGTCATTGCCAACACAGAGGTCGAAATTATCTTGCTGCTTTAACAAGCCAGCCATGGCATAAGGTGAAGAGCAATCCATGCGTATTTTGCCATCTTTATCCAGCGGCATGAAACTGAAACTGGGATCGATACGGGTATTGACCAGCTTTATATCTAAGTCGTAGCGCTTAGCAATCTTAGCCCAATAGTGGATGCCTGAGCCGCCCAATGGATCGACGCCGATGCGTATGCCCGCATCTGAAATGGCCTTCATATCGATAACAGCATCTAAATCATCCACATATGGCGCGATTAGGTCTTCAGCTTTCACTAACGGCGACGCTATGGCCACAGCATAATCGAGACGTTTGACGCCCGCGAGCCCATCTCTAAGATACTGATTGGCCTTTTGCTCGATCCATTTGGTGATCTCGCCTTCCGCCGGACCACCATGTGGCGGGTTATACTTGATGCCGCCATCTTGTGGAGGATTATGGGAAGGCGTGACAATAAGACCGTCGGCTAGTGCCGGCTTAAGTGCATCAGGCTGTTTGTTCGCTTGAATGATCGAGTGAGAAACCACAGGTGTCGGCGTGAAGCCATCATCTTTATGTATGATGACGCTAACCAGATTCGCCACTAAGACCTCAATCGCACTGATAAATGCGGCTTGTGACAATGCATGGGTATCTATGCCCAGATACAAGGGACCGGTGATTCTGGCACTATTGCGGTAGTCGACAACGGCTTGGCTGATGGCCAATATATGCGCTTGATTGAAACTGCCCTTCAGCGAGCTGCCACGATGACCGGATGTGCCGAAGCAGACTTTCTGCTCATCCAATTTAATATCTGGCTTGATGCAAAAATAGTGACTCATCAACTTGGGAATATTCACTAAGTCCTCTTGCTGTGCAACTTGCCCTGCTCGCTCATGAATGCTCAATCTCGTGTCCTTATTGCGCTGATTTAATGATGGGTAAAAAAAAGCTGAATTCATACTCAGATGATTTCAGCTTATTGCTGGCCTATTACATTTATGTTGTTACCTACAAATTATTTGTAATCGCCTCAATTTGCGCTTCGACCGTGCCATATTGCTGTAGGACTTCGGTCAGAATATTACGCTTCTTGGCGGTATTATTGTTGGTGGTCACCCAAAAACCACTCTGACCTATCTCTTTTGGATTGGCAGACTTGCTGGCCTTAAGCAGTGATTCTCTTGAGGTCGCAAAGTAGAGTCTATCGCGGCCCTGAATCTGTAACACTTGAGAGAACTGCTCTGGCGCGGCGCGGTAAACGGCCTCTAAGATAAATAGAAAACGACCCACAGCCCCTTTCTGAGCCGCGAGTTCCTCTGTGTCTATACACTCTGAGAAGTCTTTATTCGATTGTCGCTTATGGCCAGTTTGAGCCTTAACTTGAGGCTTGGCTGGAACCGACTCCATTCCAGGATGGCTTATCGTTTCCGGCGTGTCATGATTGATAGACTCGACATCTAACCCAAGCAAGCGGCGCAGGATATCTGAAGCACTCTCACCAATACGCTCTGTCTTACCGGCAATATGGCGATACAGCTCTTCATCGACCTCGATATATTTCATGACCTTAATCTTCCTTAAGTGAAATTAATTAATTTTCCGCTCGCACTGAACATTTTGGCTTTTCTTGTTTAAATCAACGTTCATATGTCAGTTGCAAGTGTATGCCAACTCGTGGCTTATAATAAAGTGCCAAACCAGTAAAAATGACATAGATCCTCATTAGATCCTGAAAATATGACGAGTTTGCTCAAAAAGACGGCAAGCATTGTCTCTATATCCGAGTTTGATTGTTAAATTACCTCATTTACAGGCACAATCTGCACTCTTCAAAAACGTCGACAGGATTTACCATGCATTATATCTCTTCTGGTAAGGGTTCCGCTGTGATCTTAATTCATGGCCTCTTCGGTAATCTGGATAATTTAAAGGGCCTCGGCAAGAGCCTGGAAGAGAATCATCAGGTGGTGCGAGTCGATGTGCCCAACCATGGACTCAGCCCCCATTGGCAAAAAATGGATTACCCACTGCTGGCACAAGCCGTCATCGAGCTTATGGACAGTCTGCATTTAGAGCGCGCGCATATTCTTGGCCACTCTATGGGAGGAAAGATAGCCATGGCGACGGCGCTAGGTTATCCGGACAGAGTGACTAGTCTGATTGCCGCCGATATCGCTCCGGTGAGTTATGAACAACGACATGATAAGGTTTTTTCAGGACTAGAGGGTATCGATCTTACCGGCTTAAAGAGTCGCTCTGATGCACTCAAACAACTATCAGCTGCAGGGTTAGATGAAGGTACCGCTCAGTTTTTGTTAAAAAATCTGTCTCGAACCGACGAAGGGTTCAACTGGAAAATGAATCTGGCAGGACTGAAGTCTTGCTATCGGGACTTGATCGCTTGGTACAATGACATCGAGGCCGAAGATTTTTTACAATATAGAAAACCCACCTTATTTATTCGCGGTGGCGACTCAGATTATATTACCAGTGAACATAGGCAAGCCATCATGAGTCAATTCCCCCAAGTTCAGGCTAAAACGATTGAGGGGACGGGCCATTGGTTACATGCGCAAAAACCCGCCATTTTTAATCGGATAGTGAGTGAATTTCTAGCGAAACACGAGGTTAAATAATGCCCATAGGGCACTATCCATATGGCAGGCACTGCTCAACTATGATATATTCGCGCCTCTTTTTGGCCTGAAGAATTGATTTATGTTGTCTCAGTACATGATACAGATTGAAGCAATAGGCCTAGACCTATTCTTTGCAGCGATTTTTTTCTTTATCGGCATGGCTATCCATGACGTACTGAAACAAGGTAGAGTCCCCAAATTTGGCCGTATTATTGTTTGGTCAGTGCTATTTTTAGGCTGCGCGGGATTTGTTGCGAAAGGAATGATTCAGCTCTTTTGGGAAGGCGTAGGGTAAGATTGAACCGATGGCAAAAGAAACATCAGATAGAACCACAATCGATCTATTCGCCACAGAAAAACGTCGTGGTCGTCCACGTAGTAATCCACTGCCTAGAGATCAGCAGCTTAAAATTAATAAGCGAAATCAGATCCAACGCGACAGAGCGAACGGTTTAAAACGAATAGAGTTAAAGGTGTCACAAGATTTATACGACGCCTTGAATGAAAAGGCTTTGGCCAGTAATATCAGCCGCAGTCAATTAATCGAATTAATATTGCAGAAGCAAGTCAACGCCTGATTGCTCTTGTTAACGATCAACATACAACGAAATAGATAAAGGAAAGACAATGGCAACTGTAGGTCTTTTTTTCGGTAGCGATACAGGTAACACTGAAGCCATCGCCAAGATGATCCAGAAAAAACTGGGTAAAAAAATGGTCGAAGTCAAAGACATCGCCAAGAGTACCAAGGAGCAGATAGAAGAATATGATCTTCTAATGTTCGGTATTCCTACCTGGTATTACGGTGAAGCTCAGTGTGACTGGGATGATTTTTTCCCGGAATTAGAACAAATCAACTTCGAAGACAAACTCATTGCCATCTTCGGTTGTGGCGATCAGGAGGATTACGCCGAGTACTTCCTCGATGCCATGGGTATGGTCAATGAAATCGTTGAAGGCCGTGGCGGTATCGTCATAGGTCACTGGCCTGTCAAAGGCTATGATTTCGAAGCTTCTAAAGGGTTAACGGAAGATGAGAAACACTTCGTCGGTCTGGGTATCGATGAAGACAGACAGCCTGAACTGACCGAAGAGCGAGTCGATGCTTGGGTCAAGCAGATCTACGAAGAGATGTGTTTGGCTGAATTAGCAGATTAATTCTCCATAGCTCTTAAAAAAGCGGCGACTAGAAATAGCGCCGCTTTTTAATGTCTGGAACATTTATGTCAGTTTTACACGGATTTATAAAAACTGACCTTGTGTCAGGAACACTTATGTACTCTTTATTTGATAAGAAGCCATGGATGGGAAAAATTTCACCTTGTATATTAATACAAGTCATAGCCGCCCCATATCAGCCAAATAAATGAGTAGATCATGATTAAGCCGCTCTCCTCTTCCGGGCACTGGGACATCTTCTGTGCCGTCATAGATAACTATGGCGATATTGGGGTAACCTGGCGCTTAGCGAAACAACTGGTACATGATTTCGATATCGAAGTCAGACTCTGGGTCGACGATCTCAAGAGTTTCGCCCATATTCTGCCAGAACTCGATATCACCCTCTCTCGGCAAGAGATCATGGGAGTCAGGATATATCATTGGCGCCAGCCTTTACCTGAGCAATGGCAAGCGGGTGACGTACTTATCGAAGCCTTTGCCTGCAACTTGCCAGCATGTGTACTCGATCAGTTAGCCTCTCTCGACACGCCGCCACGATGGCTCAACCTGGAATACCTGAGCGCCGAGGACTGGATAGATAGCTGCCATGGCTTGCCCTCGCTGCAGTCCAATGGGATAAGTAAGCATTTTTACTTCCCGGGGTTCACACCAAGCAGCGGCGGTTTGCTCTGCGAACACGGTCTATTCGAAGCTAGAGACAGTTGGCAAGGCGAGCCTACTAATCGAGCTCATTTACTCAAGCAATTAGGCATAGATGGCGTTAACAGTGAAGACACCCTGATCAGCGTTTTTAGCTATGAAAGTTCTGCATTGCTGAGCCTTTGTCAATCGTGGCGGCAAGCTACAAAGCGGATTCATGCTCTTATTCCCATGGGACGTAGCCTAAATAGCCTCAAGGGCCTGATCCCAGATGGGCTAAGCCTTGTGCCCGGAGATTCACTGACTTTAAATTCCCTGACCTTACATATATTGCCCATGACAGATCAAGGCGCTTACGATCGTTTGCTCTGGAGCTGTGACTTTAATATTGTGCGTGGGGAGGACTCTTTTATTCGTGCTCAATGGGCCGCGAAGCCATTCATTTGGCACATATATGGCCAGGAAAATGATGCACATTTAGATAAATTATCTGCATTTAGCGACCGCTATATTGACTCTCTAGATGAAGACACAGGACAAGCCTGGTCAAGGCTCAACCTGGCCTTCAACCAGGAAGACGGAGAAATTACAGTGAAAATGTGGAAAGAGTTACATGAGCGCCGCACTTTTATGGATAAACACGCCACTAAATGGCCAATGTTGGCATTAAATCACGCAGATTTGGCAACTCGACTAGTGCAATTTGTCAAAAAAGGCTAATATTCTGCGCTGAAACAAATTGTCTGTGAATATTAGGAATTAAATAAATGAAAACAGCTCACGAAATGCGAGTCGGTAATGTGATCATGGTAGGCAAAGACCCTATGGTCATTCTCAAGTCTGAAACTCACAACTCTGGCCGTTCAGCTGCTGTTGTGAAGATGAAGCTTAGAAACCTACTGACAGGTTCAGCAACTGAAACCGCATTTAAAGCCGAAGACAAATTAGAAGACATCATCCTTGAGCGCTTAAATTGTACCTATTCTTATTACGCCGACCCTATGTATGTATTCATGGATGAAGACTTTAATCCATACGACGTAGAAACCGAAAATGTAGGCGATGCGCTTAACTATATTGTTGATGGCATGGAAGATATCGTTCAAGTTACCTTTTATGAAGGTAAAGCCATATCAATTGAGCTGCCAACAACAGTCGCACGTGAAGTGGGTTACACAGAGCCTTCGGCTCGTGGCGATACCTCTGGAAAAGTAATGAAGCCAGCGACATTACTTGGCACTGATTTCACCTTAACGGTTGCTGACTTCGTCAAAACAGGCGATATGATAGAAATTGATACTCGTACTCATGAGTTTAAGAAACGCGTATAGCCGTTACTTGTGGCGCTCTCAGTCCTAATATACAAAGGATACCTGACCGCCAGTTACAACTGACGTCGACTGTAATAAGGCCAGTGACACACTCACTGGCTTTTTTATACCCCAAATTCAACTTCTAAATGCCCTTGATTATACTTATCGATATTAGTCGACGTTCGAGCCGAACCCGATAGTGATAAGTACTGAAATTGTCGCCTCACACAGGGCATTCGACTGTGGCGATGTGACTAATTGTTAAGATTCAGTTATAACGACTCAGAAGTTTTACTGGCTACTTCCACATATCCACCTGAAATTACTTCTCAACTCGCTATTAATTCGTTATTGTCCAATGACTTTATGCATTATTTGCTTTCATTGAACACCAAGCGGTGTTCTTGAGAATTTTAGAGGTTAGAGAGTGCGACCAATAATCAAATCGAACAAGCTAGATACCGTCTGTTATGACATCAGGGGCCCGGTACACAAAGAAGCCAGGCGACTCGAAGATGAAGGCCACAGAATTTTAAAACTCAATATCGGTAATCCCGCCCCTTTCGGTTTTGAAGCCCCAGAAGAGATTGTTCGTGATGTGATTTTAAATCTGCCCAGTGCCCAAGGCTATTGTGAGTCTAAAGGGCTTTTCTCTGCCAGAAAGGCGATTGTGCAGCATTATCAGTCGCAAGGGATCTTCGGTGTCGATATCGAAGATATCTATATTGGTAACGGCGTATCTGAATTGATTGTAATGGCCATGCAGGGCCTGTTAAATTCAGGAGATGAGGTATTGATCCCCTCTCCGGATTACCCCCTTTGGACTGCAGCCGTTCACCTCTCAGGCGGTAGTGCCCGGCACTACCGCTGTGATGAAGAATCAGACTGGTTTCCCGATCTGCAAGATATCAAGTCTAAGATCAACCCAAGGACCCGAGCCCTGGTATTGATTAACCCCAATAACCCTACCGGTGCAGTGTATTCCAGGGCCTTGCTATTAGAGGCCGTCGAGCTATGTAGACAACACGACCTAATCCTGTTCGCCGATGAAATCTACGATAAAATACTCTACGATGAGGCGATGCATATTCCAGCTGCGAGCCTATCTGATGATATCTTGACCGTCACCTTCAATGGTCTGTCAAAATCATACCGAGCGGCAGGCTTTCGCGTAGGCTGGATGATGCTATCGGGTAATCTGAAAGCGGCTAAAAGTTATATCGAGGGCTTAGAAATGCTGGCTTCGATGCGCCTCTGTTCCAATGTACCCAATCAGCATGCTATTCAGACGGCACTGGGGGGCTATCAGAGCATCAACGAACTGCTTGTGGATGGTGGCCGTCTCAAAGTACAGCGAGATACCTGTGTAGAACTACTCAACCAGATCCCTGGCATCAGTGTCAAATGCCCCAAGGGAGCCATGTATGCGTTTCCTAAGCTAGACGCCAAGAAGTTCAATATTCGCGATGATGAGCGTTTAGTGCTGGACCTGTTGAAAGAGAAGAAAATATTGCTGGTTCATGGCACCGCATTCAACTGGCCTGAGCCGGATCACTTACGTGTAGTCTTTTTGCCACATAAGGAAGATCTCGAAAAGGCCTTAATCGAGTTTGGTGAATTTATGGATGGTTACCGTCAATAATACCAGTCCCATTAAATATGCGATCAGTTCAGAGGCTCACTTAGTGCGGCTGATGTTTAAAGCAAAGGGCCAAAGCCCTTTATGCTAGGTTAGATGTTCTTGATATACGGCTGAGTGGCCTCAAAATAAGACATTTCCTCCCCTGACCCATAGGGGTATAGGTGGTTGAGTCACGCAGGAGTAGTTACCGAGGAGCAATATTTGGACCTTGCCTACAGCACTTTGAACTCCCGCTGAACTATCACATATTTAATAGGGTTGGTATAAGACCCTAGTCTATTTGTGCTTGTCGACGCACCGATTGTGGATAATAGCTTATCCACAATCGGTCAACTAGTTCGATGAAGCTAAACTGCTAATTTACAGTATAGAGTGATTCACCATTTCATCATTCATCGAATATGCAGAGCCAGTTTCCATTGAGAACGCTGCAGCGCTTTCACCTAGTGAATCTATGATCAAAGGCCCGTCACTATTTTCACCCAATAGACCATTGATTATCTGCTCATCGGTATTACCGAATGCCGCTTTAAGATCGACACCGTCCAGAACGATATGTTGCTCGAAGGTTCCATCTCCATCAGCATCAATATCGATTGTGGTAGAGTGACTAGTGATATCGACGCTAAAGTTGAGATACTCATCGAGATTACCAGTTGTAGCTCCCTGAATCAGGTCGCTCAAATCAAGCTTATCTTCATTGAGGTTAAAATCAGCAATATGATCTGTCCCCTCAGAGCCAGTCGTCCAAATGAACGTGTCCGCACCACTTCCGCCACTTAGCAGATCATCACCCAGACCACCGATCAACATATCTTCACCATCACCGCCAAGTAAAATATCACTGCCTGAGCCACCAACGAGGACATCATCACCGGCGTCACCATCTAAGACATCACCGAACACCAGTTTACTTTGAGCCCCGCCCTCATAAGCCAGATAGACACCGCTCTTTTGTGAGCCATCACTCAAGGTGACGGTAAAGGTCACCGCTTGATGAGCGAAGACACCACTGTCATTGCTGTTAAGCAGGCTGGTATCGAGGGTAAACCAGAATTCATCACCATTGGTAAAATCACCCTCTGAAAAGTTAACCGTGATAACTGAGTTCCCTTCAGACAGAGAAAAAATACTGCTCGTTGGGTTCAGGCCAACAGAATCTCCCAGCGCGTAATTTTCGATGAAGGCATCCTTATCATTGCCGCCCCTGAGATTAACGCTGACGCTTGTTACCGACAGCGCATCGCTGTTAGTGGCAAATTTGAAACCGAACGGATTGTTAACCCTGCTGTTCTCACCCGGCGTCACTATCGCCATGATCAAAGCATCATTTGGTATTAGCTGGCCGGTACCTGAGTTGATAATGATATCGTTTTCGGCCGTTCCTATTAACTGCTGTGAGTAGTCGAGATCCACATGGGTCGAATCTTCACCTTGGCCACTGCTGCCCTTTAGGGTGTAATTGAAACTCGAGCCTTCTGTCGTCGATGATAATGTCACTACGTCTTCACTGAGGGTCACATTATCGCCGGACACCTGAGTGATACCCGCATTACCCGCTGTCTTATCACCGTGGAGTAGATATTCGACCGGAATATCTATGCTCGCTCCTTCGGCCAAATTAGTAATAATGTTGTTCGAATTCGCATCAAGATTTGCATGGTAATCGATACCCAGTTCTAAGGTGACAGAGGCCGTATCTCCATCACCGTCTTTCACAACCGCAATAAGTGTTTCTTGTTCGTTAAGCACATCACGGTCCACATCGATAGAGTAGCTATACTCGCCGGTATCGAAGTTAACAGTGAATTTGCCCCCGAGCGCCGTCGTGAACACCTGAACCGGATTTGAACCATCATAGTTATGGGTCACACCATCGACATTTATGCTCCCTATGCGTCCACCATCGGCGCCAAATACGACACCTGTGCTATAGCTCCCCTTTATGGTATCACCATCGAAATAGTTAAGTATGGTGCTAGCGAGATCTTCGGGATCATCGAGTTTAACCGCATACGTTTCATCACCATCGACTTCGGGGTAAGCAACGGGCAGTAGATCACTCAGGCCCGCATCGCCGATACCAATACCGAACGCTGTCTTATAGCCATTGGTTTCGAGATAGTTCTCCCAGGTTGACTGCAATGTACTGTCAACCTCCTGCCCTTGTGAGGGTGAGCCATCCGAAATAAAGTAGAGTAGGCTTTGGTCGGCTCCCTCTGGCAGAGGCCCGCTATTCATCACCGCATTTAATGCCGCATCATAGTGAGTCGGTCCATAAGCGACCAGAGATTCGAGGTAACTGATGGCGCCGGCGACATCATCAATCAACCAACCGGAAGAATCGGTATTTCCGTGGAAATTAACAATTTGAATATTAACATTACCGGTATTATCTACCTCATCGATCAACGCCGTTAAGGCGTCGATTGCAACTTCCAGGTAGGTTTGGCCATTACCGACGGGATCGCCCATACTGCCGGATACATCCAATACCAGAGTCAGGTTGGTTGTGACAACATCTGCACTGGATTGCAGATTCTGGCTGATATCATGTGTAACCGGTGCATCGTCACCAAGCTTGACCGTCAAGCTGGCACTGTCGTTGCTGCCCAGACTATTAGTAATGGTATAATCGAATGACTCACTGGCATAATCGCCATCTGTACTGTTAGAAGTCAGCTTATATTCATAGTCTCCGGCTCTGTGTTCGCCAGAATCTTGGCTATATACCGTCAACTCACCTAAGTTAGTCGTCACGGTGATCACACCGTTTATCGCTGTCACCCCTTCCACTTCACTGATATGGGTAGAGCTACTCACACCTGAGTCATTATCGAGCAGGTTGCCTGTGGTGACATTGCTGCTGTCACCAGCTGTCGTACCTGAAGCCAAACCAGATTCTGCCACACTGGCTGAATCGTTGCTCGCTTGTGGGTTAGAGTCTTGATTGATGGTGAGTGTCGCCGGATCGCTGTCACCATCGGCATCGGTCAGAATATAGCCAAACTCATCACTGGTCAGCGGGTGTACGACCGCCGTTTGCACCGAAGTCAGTGATAAATAACCTGTTGAATCAGCCGTTATAACCACATATTGATAGGCTTGACCCGAATTGATGTTCAGTGAATCACTGCCGGAGAAAGTGCCGCTCGAGACCAGATGCCCGACGCTGTCATAGGTTGACCATTGACCGTGGGCATAACTATCGCTTCCCGCCCAGCCATTTAAACCTAACGACACTTCGTTGATGCTAGCCTCGAGATCGATAACGACCGACTCACCACGCGCTATCCATTCATCGTCACCGGCACCTATCTGTTTGTTATATTCATAGATACCGTCACCTGAACCGTTAAGTTTGGAGGTATCCAGCTTGCTACCATTGACGAAGTTGGTGGATGCATCAAAACCATATAACTGAACACCATTGCCGATAAACAGATCTTCAGCGTTATGATTAACAAATTCATTTAGGGTCGATTGATAGCTGTAACTTCCATCATGGTTCATCACTAAGATGCCATCATCGGTGGTAATCGTGATATTACCATCGGCATCGAAATCACTATAACTCGTGCTCTTATAGGAAACCGAGGAGATGCTCGCCGAATCTGCCCCCAGAGTATCAATACCGGTGCCGATCGCGGAGATGACGTTACCATGGGCCGTGCCACCAAATCCGATACTGTCTACATCATCATTTGCGACCGGAGCCGTATCGGCAATATTGACTGTGACCTTGGTCCAGAGTGAATTTTCAATTCCGTCTGTTGACTGATAAAAGAAGCTGTCTGTCAGGTTATCATCCCCACTGTGATCTAAGCTGGCTGGGGACTGATAGCTATAACTGCCATCGAGGTTAATGGTGACTGTGCCACCGAGCGCAGTGGTGAAACTTACGCCCTGCTCTATTGCCGTTATCGCTCCGCTACCTGAGCTGTCTGTAGCCAACGAGGTAACAGACAAGTTACCCGAGTCGTAATTGTCGTCATTGCCTAACAGGCTCGCCTCATTGAAGTTAATTGACTGACCTTCACTCAGTTCTATACTGTCTTCCTTAGTCTCAGGCGGAGTACTCGTCTTAGGCTTCACCGAAAATGCCCCCTCGACACTATCGCCATCGGCGTCGGTGATGAGTACATTGAAGTCGATATCACCATCGGAACTTGGTTTCATATCCTGGTACTGATGGAAGTCCCACTGTCCGGTGCCCGGAGTAAACTCAAGTTTGAAGATCACGACTCCGGATGCGGTTTGTCCCAACAAGGTATTACCCGATTGAGTGATGGAAATAGCTTCTCCGGTACTGGTCACAAGCGCGGTTTCATCACTCCCGGTCAGTTCGATAGAACCCACTCCATCGGCCCCCCACTCTGGAGTAACAGTTCCCGATGCATAGGCAATGGGATCGCTTGTTTCTGTGCCGACAAACTCTATCGATTTTATCGTCAGATCGCTGTTATCGCCATGTGCAGCCGAGTGGCCGTTATCGGTTGCCTTGATAATGACACTGTCAAAACCGCCTTCAAGCACCTCAAAGTTAGCCGCATAATTACCATGGAGAGCATCGGATGTGAAAGCTTGAGTCGCGACCATCTGACCATCACGGTAAAACTCAACAACGCCGGTCTCGAGTTCACCACCAAACATCTGGCTAAACTCTATGTTCATGCCAAATGCAACGGTACCCGGATCTAAGGTGATAACAACCTCCTCCGAAGCCGTGCTACCATCGGCAAACTTACGAAACTCAACTTCATTATTTAAACTGAGGTAGGGAGAGTCTGCACTTTGGACACCTATACCTTGGCTGCTGCCATATAGCTTACTATCGACGAGTGTAGAGTCCGTTGCAGAGGTAAAACCCCTGGCGGTAATGGTGAATCCATCAAAATCGAGCGACTCATGAAAGCCCTGATTGTTGGTTAAGTCAGTCTCTCCAATCAATGAATCTGGAATATCATTCAATACCACGTCAACGGCAGGAACTGCAGTAAACTCAGGGGCATCATCTTCAACCGTGACAGAGAAACTTCCGCTAGCCGTACCGCCATTTCCATCGGAGACATTGACTCCGATAGCCAAGGATAGTGTATCTTCTGTGTTGTCATCACTATGATCCACGGCACCTTTCAGGGTCAACTCATAGCCCCAATCGCCAGATGAATGACCAGCCGGTGGAGTCAGGCTAATTTCTAATATCTCTTGATAATCACTCTCGCCAGGTGTTCCCACATAACCGGATAATGTCTGTGAGTCTGAATTCCACTGCCACTGAACGACTTGCCCATCGGAGGTAAGTCCCTCAGGACCGGAAAGAGTGACATTCAGTGTGTCAGTATCAATATCTTGCAGTCTAAACGTTCCGTTAGCCGTAACTGAGTCCGTTGTATCTGAACTGCCTTGGTTATCAGCAAGACCAGAGGTTAACCCCTCTTCGGAAACTATGGTGTCCGAAGTGAAAATTATCGTTGGCTTATCATTCACTGGGGTGACTGTGATGCTTAAGCTTGACGTGTCAGTACTTGAGCCGTCGGTCAGGCTATAAGTGATCACCGGGACCGCGCCGTTATAGTTGGCGGCTGGAGTAAAGGTGTAGTCACCCTGACTGTCTAGGCTAAAGGTACCGACATCGGCAATCGTAATATCGCTGCCATCGGCTTGATAAACGTTGCTATCGCCATCGACAGTAAAGCTGGTTAGCGAGAGTTCACCGTCGACGCTGCTGCCGTCGATGACATTGCCGCTCACTTCTGGGCTGTCTTCGCTTATGGTGCGCACTTCATTGTCATCGGTAAAATCATCATTCACTGGCGTGACTGTGATACTTAAGCTTGAAGTATCAGTGCTTGAGCCGTCGGTCAGGCTATAAGTGATCACCGGGACCGCGCCATTATAGTTGGCGGCTGGAGTAAAGGTGTAGTCACCCTGACTGTCTAGGCTAAAGGTACCGACATCGGCAATCGTAATATCGCTGCCATCGGCTTGATAAACGGTATCGTCGCCATCGACAGTAAAGCTGGTTAGCGAAACATCACCGTCGACGCTGCTGCCGTCGATGACATTGCCGCTCACTTCAGGGCTGTCTTCGCTTATGGTGCGCACTTCATTGTCATCGGTAAAATCATCATTCACTGGGGTGACTGTGATGCTTAAGCTTGACGTGTCAGTACTTGAGCCGTCGGTCAGGCTATAAGTGATCACCGGGACCGCGCCATTATAGTTGGCGGCTGGAGTAAAGGTGTAGTCACCCTGACTGTCTAGGCTAAAGGTACCGACATCGGCAATCGTAATATCGCTGCCATCGGCTTGATAAACGGTATCGTCGCCATCGACAGTAAAGCTGGTTAGCGAGAGTTCACCGTCGACGCTGCTGCCGTCGATGACATTGCCGCTCACTTCAGGGCTGTCTTCGCTTATGGTGCGTACTTCATTGTCATCGGTAAAATCATCATTCACTGGCGTGACTGTGATGCTTAAGCTCGACGTGTCAGTACTTGAGCCGTCGGTCAGGCTATAAGTGATCACCGGGACCGCGCCGTTATAGTTGGCGGCTGGAGTAAAGGTGTAGTCACCCTGACTGTCCAGGCTAAAAGTCCCGACATCGGCAATCGTAATATCGCTGCCATCGGCTTGATAAACGGTATCGTCGCCATCGACAGTAAAGCTGGTTAGCGAAAGTTCACCGTCGACGCTGCTGCCATCGATGACATTGCCGCTCACTTCAGGGCTGTCTTCGCTTATGGTGCGCACTTCATTGTCATCGGTAAAATCATCATTCACTGGGGTGACTGTGATGCTTAAGCTTGACGTGTCAGTACTTGAGCCGTCGGTCAGGCTATAAGTGATCACCGGGACCGCGCCATTATAGTTGGCGGCTGGGGTAAAGGTGTAGTCACCCTGACTGTCGAGGCTAAAGGTACCCACATCGGCAATCGTAATATCGCTGCCATCGGCTTGATAAACGGTGTTGTCGCCATCGACAGTAAAGCTGGTTAGCGAAACATCACCGTCGACGCTGCTGCCGTCGATGACATTGCCGCTCACTTCAGGGCTGTCTTCGCTTATGGTGCGTACTTCATTGTCATCGGTAAAATCATCATTCACTGGCGTGACTGTGATGCTTAAGCTCGACGTGTCAGTACTTGAGCCGTCGGTCAGGCTATAAGTGATCACCGGAACCGCGCCGTTATAGTTGGCGGCTGGGGTAAAGGTGTAGTCACCCTGACTGTCGAGGCTAAAGGTACCGACATCGGCAATCGTAATATCGCTGCCATCGGCTTGATAAACGGTGTTGTCGCCATCGACAGTAAAGCTGGTTAGCGAAACATCACCGTCGACGCTGCTGCCATCGATGACATTGCCGCTCACTTCTGGGTTGTCTTCGCTTATGGTGCGCACTTCATTGTCATCGGTAAAATCATCATTCACTGGCGTGACTGTGATGCTTAAGCTTGACGTGTCAGTACTTGAGCCGTCGGTCAGGCTATAAGTGATCAGCGGGACCGCGCCATTATAGTTGGCGGCTGGAGTAAAGGTGTAGTCACCCTGACTGTCCAGGCTAAAAGTCCCCACATCGGCAATCGTAATATCGCTGCCATCGGCTTGATAGACGTTGCTATCGCCATCGGCTTGATAGACGTTGCTATCGCCATCGACAGTAAAGCTGGTTAGCGAAAGTTCACCATCGACGCTGCTGCCATCGATGACATTGCCGCTCACTTCAGGGCTGTCTTCGCTTATGGTGCGCACTTCATTGTCATCGGTAAAATCATCATTCACTGGCGTGACTGTGATACTTAAGCTTGAAGTATCAGTGCTTGAGCCGTCGGTCAGGCTATAAGTGATCACCGGGACCGCGCCGTTATAGTTGGCGGCTGGGGTAAAGGTGTAGTCACCCTGACTGTCTAGGCTAAAGGTACCGACATTATTGATAACAATATCGCTGCCATCGGCTTGATAAACGGTATCGTCGCCATCGACAGTAAAGCTGGTTAGCGAAACATCACCGTCGACGCTGCTGCCGTCGATGACATTGCCGCTCACTTCTGGGCTGTCTTCGCTTATGGTGCGCACTTCATTGTCATCGGTAAAATCATCATTCACTGGCGTGACTGTGATGCTTAAGCTTGACGTGTCAGTACTTGAGCCGTCGGTCAGGCTATAAGTGATCAGCGGGACCGCGCCATTATAGTTGGCGGCTGGAGTAAAGGTGTAGTCACCCTGACTGTCCAGGCTAAAAGTCCCCACATCGGCAATCGTAATATCGCTGCCATCGGCTTGATAGACGTTGCTATCGCCATCGACAGTAAAGCTGGTTAGCGAAAGTTCACCATCGACGCTGCTGCCATCGATGACATTGCCGCTCACTTCAGGGCTGTCTTCGCTTATGGTGCGCACTTCATTGTCATCGGTAAAATCATCATTCACTGGCGTGACTGTGATACTTAAGCTTGAAGTATCAGTGCTTGAGCCGTCGGTCAGGCTATAAGTGATCACCGGGACCGCGCCGTTATAGTTGGCGGCTGGGGTAAAGGTGTAGTCACCCTGACTGTCTAGGCTAAAGGTACCGACATTATTGATAACAATATCGCTGCCATCGGCTTGATAAACGGTATCGTCGCCATCGACAGTAAAGCTGGTTAGCGAAACATCACCGTCGACGCTGCTGCCGTCGATGACATTGCCGCTCACTTCTGGGCTGTCTTCGCTTATGGTGCGCACTTCATTGTCATCGGTAAAATCATCAGCTACCGGAGTAACGATAATGTTCAAGGTAGAGCTTAAGTCTGTATTCACCGTATAGATGATAACTGGTACTGTGCCATTCCAGTTTTCATTCGGGGTAAAAATGTAGCTACCATCGGTGTTGAGCACCAAGCTGCCATCATCCAATATAACCGTAGTGCCAGCGCTGTATCTGCTGCCTTCGACTTCGAAGCTCGTCACACTAAGATCATTATCGATATCCGTGTCGTTATTTAACACATTACCGGTCGCAACTGTATCTTCGGCTATGGTGTTGCTGTCACTTTCCAGGGTCGAGGGCTCATCTATGTCACTGCTCTCAATACCATCTGTAGTATCAAAACTGATTTGAGTCGTACCAATAGTGGAATAACCCGCCGCCGCTATGGTTTCATGCCCGGTACGTCCCACAGAGATGAAGTGGCTTTCTCCCTCATTGCTGAGTCCTGAGCCCGCAGCAGTCTCAGGTAACATAACTGTCGGATCTTTTTCTGCAGAAATTAAATCTTGTAGTTGCGCGATCTCGGCAGCATCAGACAAAGCATCACTGATTTCATTATTGTCGACAATCTGACCGTGTTGAGTTTGATGAAAAGCGGTGCCATCTTCATAAGCTATGCTGATCTCTGCACCATCTTCTATAAAGAGAATTGATCCTGCGTGGATATGTTTGCCCTGGGTGATATCTTCCACCACACTGTTTACTTCAACCTCGATCACTCCACGAGCAATCAAAACTTCTCCAGACTGCGTAATTACCACTTTTTTCAATTCAATTCTCCAGAAGGACAAACACCAAGTCCGTAACACTCATCTCAAACTGGCAACACAACACATGTAACCAATCAAAAAAACGGACGGCATGTTACATTTTTAGTGGCAATAAGTCAATTAGTGAGCAGTTAAAAACCCTACCAACTCACACTCCCCAGGCTTTAACACTGCTATCACCATCAATACTGGTACAAGCGTCTAACTTAATAAATTGTCCATATAAAATATATAAAAGTCACCAGTGTGCGTAACCATGCACTTTTGATGCATAGTTAACTCTTAACAGTCTGATTAATTGGCATTTCCCTCACTTGTATACATGCTGACACAGAGAATGATAACTTCACTCTGAACACACAGTTTCAACCGGAGCCCGCAGAACTGTTATCAACAAAAGAAATGAAAATACGGATCAATAACGAGGTGATTTCTAGGAAGAAGCCTCACTAGGCTGTGTAAATAATACTAGCGATAGAGATTTACGCCCTATCGTTAACTTAATATGAAGGTATAGCCGCCACTTTTCACTACTCCAATTTATCACTCTGGCTAACCCTAAAAGGAAGCAGTAAATCAAGCTGTTTATATTTAATCTTTTCATCCTTTGGACTGAGAATGATGATAGATCACCGCTTGTTAATCTGTACCATTCTGAGTTAAGCGACAATTATTTGCCTCTAGCTGGAAGGCTTGTGATAATGTAACTTTATGTAGTCATTGTATTAAGTTGCAAATCAATATGAGTCACCTCTTCGCTCACCTAGCTCGCATGAAATTAATTCAACGCTGGCCACTAATGTACAATGTTAGAAGCGAAAATGTGCAAGAACACTCTCTTCAGGTGGCCATGGTCGCACACAGCCTCGCCATCATAGGTAATCACAAATTTGGTAAGTCCCTATCCCCAGACAGAGCAGCAACTGTTGCCATTTTTCATGATGCCAGTGAAATCATTACCGGCGATCTCCCCACCCCGGTAAAGTACTTCAATAAAGAGATAGAAGCTGAGTACAAAAAAATTGAAGCCATTGCTGAAAACAGATTACTCGAAATGGTCCCTGAAGAATTTAAACAAGAATATGCCAGCTTACTCACCAGTGAGGATGCCGATATTGAATATAAGGCGCTAGTCAAATCAGCCGATACGATTTGTGCTTACCTTAAGTGCTTAGAAGAAGATAGAGCCGGTAATAGTGAATTTAATACTGCCAGAAAACGGCTCGAGCAATCACTGAATGATAACCCGGATCCTGCCGTGCAATACTTTATTGATTGTTTTGTTCCGAGTTTTAAATTAAATTTAGACGATATCAACCAGTTACTTTAATTATTCAGGTTAATCACTCCAAGGATTAACGCAGGTTAAGGATCCCAATGACAGAGTCAGTATGGCATGCCAGACGTTTAACAGAAGATAAGAAACGTAGAAATGATCACCGCAGTCCCTATCAAAGAGATAGAGCACGGATCTTACATTCGGCTGCTTTTAGACGTCTGCAGGCTAAGACCCAAGTCTTGGGTGTCGGTATGAATGATTTCTATCGAACCCGGCTGACTCATTCTCTGGAAGTATCACAAATAGGCACCGGCATACGTGCTCAACTCAAACAGAAGCAACCTCAATTGGACCACTTGTTTGATTCCATGAGTTTAATCGAATCCTTGTGCTTAGCCCATGACATAGGTCATCCCCCTTATGGTCATGGCGGAGAAGTTGCACTCAACTATATGATGCGAGATCATGGGGGTTTTGAGGGTAATGGCCAAACATTCAGGATCCTCACAGGCCTAGAACCCTACACAGAATTTTATGGCATGAACCTGTGCCGCAGAACCTTATTGGGGCTCTTGAAGTACCCAGCCGCTTATTCGAGTCTACATCAAGATTCATCCAGCCAGCCAGTCACCAACATTCGCCAACTCAAACCCTCTGAATGGCCACCGGTTAAAGGCATATTCGACGACGATATCGAGATACTAGATTGGGTCTTGTCTCCCCTGTCTGAGAATGACAGACATAAGTTCCTCTCACATCAGGATGTCGATGGCCAACAACACAGGCGGACGCGCTATAAATCATTAGACTGCTCTATCATGGAATTAGCCGATGATATTGCCTATGCGGTGCACGATCTCGAAGATGCGATTGTCATGGGAATCGTCAACCAGGAACAATGGCAAGTGGATGTAGGCAGCAAACTCACATGCAGTGAAGACCATTGGATCCAGGATGAGTTTGGTTCTATTGGCAATAAACTCTTTTCCAGTAAGCATCACCTGAGAAAAGATGCCATAGGGACCTTAGTCAATGGTTTCGTCACCGCCATCGATATCAAACTCAATACCGATTTTGAAGATAACTTATTGCGCTATAATGCGGGTTTGGATAAGAATTTTTCCGAAGCATTGGAAATATTGAAGCAATTTGTCTTTAAATATGTGATCAGAAAACCCGAAATACAGATGCTTGAATACAAGGGTCAGCAGATTGTTATGGAGCTATTCGAGGCATTCGAATCGGATCCTGAGCGGTTATTACCGATCAATACTCAAGAAAGATGGCGTAATAGCAGAGACAAGGGATTGAACAGTCACAGAGTCATCGCAGATTATATCTCTGGCATGACCGATGAGTTTGCAGCCAGGCTACACCAACAGCTATTTAGCCCAAATTCAGGCTCTATGCTAGAGTTTAATCGAGAACTCTGAAACCAGTACACACAAACAGACTGGAATTTCAGTCTGTTCATCACCTGCACCTCTCAGCCTTAAATGGGCTGAGCAGCTACTTGGTGATGACTTTTGCCATAGCCTCTGTGGCAAAAGTCATCACAGAACACGAAAAACTTGCCATAGAATATCGATCATAAGCTAAGTTGAGCCTAGCAAGTCTTCAACTTTTCTAGACATATCAAACACGCTCAATGGTTTATCAAAAATGGCATCGGCCCCTAACGCATCCGCCAAGATAAGATAGTTACTCCCCCGACTCGGCCACCGCCGGACATGGCTATAATGGGTATATCAGGCATCTCTTGCTTTAACCGTGTGATGATCTCTATCCCTTCCACATCCGGCATGATCATATCCGTGATAACAAGAGAAGCGGGTAAACTGTATATTAAGTCGAATACCTGACTAGATTTACCACAAGTTATAAATTGATAATGGCTCAGAAGCATAGACAAGGAGTCTTGTAAGGCTTCCGAGAAATCAGCATCATCATCAACAATAAGAATATTAGTCATAGATCTCTCCTTTTTAAGAACTCAATGCTAACACATGGGGTAAATCGATTAGAAAGGTCGTTCCACAGCCTTGTTGACTCCTACACTCTATAGTGCCGGCATGCTGTTCTATTATTCCATAACAAATAGAAAGCCCGAGCCCAGTACCCGAACCGACGGGCTTAGTCGTGTAGAAAGGTTGGAATATTTTTCTAATCAGTGAGCTTGGAACCCCTACACCCGTGTCACTGACTTCAATCAAGACACGTTCTGCTCGGCACTGCACATTAATCGATATCAGTTTTCCTATGCCCTGTGGCAGGGCTAAGGATTCGAGTTCGATGATGGCATCTTTGGCATTATTGAGTAGATTGGTCAGCACTTGTAGTAGCTGAACCTGATTACATAATATAAATTGACCCTTGTTTTGGATATTTACGGCGAGTGTGATGGAAAGCAGCTTTAATTCTGGGGAAATGAGGATCAAGGATTGATCGATCAACCAATCCACGGCAATGATTTCCCTTTCTTCACCCTGCTCATCTCGACTGAACAGTCTTAGGTGATTGATGATCTTGCTGATCCGCTCTATTTGCATTAAGTTTTTTTCTAGCATGTCATTTATCTTAGAGGGATGCCCCTGAACCAGAAGCATGCAGTCTGTGTATAATCTCATCACCCCTAGTGGCTGATTTATTTCATGAGCAATGCCCGCCGACATCTCCCCTATTGAAGAAAGCTTGGCCGATTGCTCCAGTTGTTTATTCGACGTGATCAGCTTCTCGTGAATACGTTCTAACTCTTGATTACGCAGGTTTAATTCCCCCTTTGTTTTCAATACTTGTTCATTGGTCTGTTTTAATGTGCTGTAGAGATGTTCAATCGCTTGTTTTTTTTCGGACTCTATTTGTCTGCCAAGATCTATCGTCTGCATCATGACTAAAAATTGCCTAGCTAGATCTCCCACTTCATCCTTAGATGTTATCAAGGCGAGTCGCGTCAACAACATTTCATAGTCCAGGGCATTATTATCATTAAAAGCGTAGCGCTTAATCACTTCGTCGCTGATGAGTTTTATTTTATTGATGGGAAAAATAAGTTGCCTGGATACGAGCACGTGCATAAAATAACTTAACAGTGCCGTGATAGTGACTTCCAACAGGAAAAGGACAGAAAACAGCCATTCTCTATAAACATTCTCTTTTAACAAGGCTTCTACCAGCTCAGACTTACCGTACAAGGCATCATTAGTAAATGCTCTAATTTGATTCGAATACAAGATAAATTCTTGTTGATATGACTTTCCGCTGCCTCTGAGAGAGCGACTAAATGACAGGCTGACCACTTTAATCAACTGGGTCCTCATCAGTTCGAGGACGGGTTCTATCTCTTCAGCCAAAGACTCATCATTGATAAAAGCATGCCGCTGCGAAATATACTTAAACTCCACCAGAGTCGATTGAAAGTCTTCGGCCTTCGCCAGTAATAAGACATCAAATTCACGACTATCGAAGAATAACATCTGATTCAGGCCCTCGTTGACCTTAGCAAGGTTACTTTCTAAATTTGACAAAATATTTTTTTGGGTAATAACGTCATAGATCAAAACATTGCGTGCGCGCTGGTCATTAATAAAGGCATACACAGTGCTCGTTATGATTAATATCCCCAAAATATAGACAATACCAGGCAAAGCAAATTTTTTCGCTATGGGTAAATCTCTCAATGACAGGTTTTTCATCGCAATAAACATAGGTAATTCCTACATCATCTGACATCAAAAACTTGCACTCTATGATTGGCAGTATCGGCAACATAAAGCAACTTATTCAAACCTATAACGAGACCATGTATATTGCCGAAATCGCCGGGTTCACGGCCACTTTGACCGAACATATACAGAAATTTGCCACGGCTGTTAAATTTCTGTATCCGGTTATTACCAATTTCCGCTACATACACATTATCGTTAGCGTCTATCGCTAAGCCTGAGGGCTTCCTGAATTCTCCCGGACCATCTCCCTCATTTCCCCAGAGAAACAGGAAGTTACCGTACTCATCGAAAACCTGAATTCGGTGATTTCCAAGATCGGCAACATAAAGTAAGCCTCGACTGTTATGTTTGATGGCTTCAGGCCTGCTTAACTGACCCGGTTCATTGCCTTTTTGTGCGAAGGTAAATTGAAAGTTCCCCTCTTTATCGAACACGCTGATACGACTATTGCCAGCCTCGGGCACATACAGGAAACCATTTTGATGAAACGTCATAAATTCGGTTTCCTGAGTCTTCCCCTCGACGCTGCCATAACCGCTATATGTCAGCATATGGTTATGGTCAGATGAAAACTTCTCTACATGGCCGGTTAAATAATCCGCTACATGAATATTCCCATCTTCATCTATGGCTATCCCCTCTGGCTTTCTCAAGCCCCCTATCTGTTTAGTGGCCCCAAACATGGAAATATAGGTGCCGTCGGCGCTGAAGACCTGAACATTGCCATTGAGCGCATCGGTAATCAGTAAATTCCCGTTGCCATCCACTGCGAAGTCTTCTACGTATTTAAACTGACCAGGGGCTGCACCCTCCTCCCCGAAGATGAAGAGAAGTTCGGCATCGACCTGCTCTCGGGAGCAGGCACATAAAATAAAGGCGAGTGTTAGAAGACTGATTAAATGACAGTATTGTAAAAAAAAAGGTTGGCGAGGAGTCTGAAGCTGTGACATAAAATCTTCCATGATATAGGAGGTAGAGCTCTATCAAAATCTTAGTACAGATCCGCTATAAGGGTTATTTTATGATGAAACAAAAACGCCGTTCGAGTCATTCAAACAGCGTTTACTCATGTAGCGCCTTACTGGCTGCACATGTGAAACAATAATGAAAAATTACGTAAATCCTGATTAAGCTTAATACTTAAATGGCTAATTCAGCAAATTGGGAAACAGGCCTTTAAACCCTGCCACGATCACTTCGATACCAATAGATAGCATCAAGAGTCCCATCAATCTAGTAATGACATTAATACCCGTTTTCCCCAGCACTTTATATATCACGGGCGCCGCCCTAAAGAGCATAAAGCTGGTTAAACCAAATACCATGACTGTGATAGACATGCCGACATGATTGATAAAGGTGTTATTTTCAGCCGCAGACACAATCACAGAGCTAATGGCACCTGGGCCAGCCATCAAGGGTAAGGCCAGAGGTACCACGGCAACCGACTCCATGCCCGATGATTCCCTGTCTTCTTCCTTGTTACGTTTAACCTCACCCAATTTTCCCTGCAGCATAGACATGGCAATGATCGCAATCAAGGAACCACCGGCTATCCTAAAAGCCGACAGCGAGATACTGAACAAGTTTAGAATATGCTGACCGGCAAATATGGTCACCAGCAAGATAACCACAACGGCAAAGTTAGCCACTTTTCCCGTATGATTGCGTTCGATATCATTTTGATGACTGGTTAAGCTCACAAACACAGGTAAAAGACCCACAGGGTTGATGATGGCCAACAAGCCTAAAAAAAACTTAACATAAAATGTATAATCCAACGACATATCCTCGAGTGTAAATACAGATTAAAGCGTTAGCTAATTTGCCATCGCCCTTGTATTGAGCAGACGAGTTTACCTTATGATTTCATCCGGTAAAAATGAGTTTTTTTATTCCGATTAAAAACATCACAGCTCACCAATTAAACAAACAAGTCGTTAACAATGTAATTTAATTACAACAAGGCCGCAAACTGTGGCTAAGATCACGGTTATCGAGGGGGTTTGGGTGTAATTTTTAGTCATCGAGAAGATTTAGCCAAAACCGATTTTGGCTAAATTTTTTCAAGGAAATACAAAATGACAGTGACCAATGAGCAAGAACTCGATCTTCTTGTACAACGAGTTGCAGATGCACAAGCCCAGTTTGCTAACTTCAGTCAGGAACAAGTCGATATCATCTTCAGAGCGGCGGCGTTAGCGGCGGCCGATGCAAGAATATCTCTGGCTAAGATGGCAGCATCAGAAACTGGCATGGGCGTGATTGAAGATAAGGTGATCAAGAATCACTTCGCCTCCGAATACATCTATAACAAGTATAAGGACTCGAAGACCTGCGGCATAATAGATGAAGACCCCACCTTCGGCACCATAACCATAGCCGAACCTGTCGGTATCATCTGTGGCATAGTCCCCACCACTAACCCAACTTCCACCGCCATCTTTAAAGCGCTTATCAGCCTCAAGACCCGTAATGGCATCATCTTCTCACCTCATCCCAGGGCGAAAGAGTCGACCACAACCGCAGCACGCATCGTACTGGATGCTGCCGTTAAAGCCGGAGCTCCGAAAGATATTATCGGTTGGATAGATGAGCCGAGTGTCGCATTGTCGAATCGCTTGATGACCCATGACAAGATAAACCTCATCTTAGCCACCGGTGGACCCGGCATGGTAAAAGCGGCTTATTCTTCAGGCAAACCCGCCATCGGCGTCGGCGCGGGTAATACCCCAATCGTGATAGATGAAACCGCTGACATCAAGCGTGCTGTCAGCTCAATATTGATGTCTAAAACCTTCGATAACGGCGTCGTGTGTGCATCAGAGCAAGCGGTGATCGTCGTCGATGAAATTTATGACACAGTGAAAGAGCGCTTCGCAACTCACGGCGGCTATATTCTCAGTGCCGATGAATCAGAGGCCATGCAAGGCGTCATACTCAAGAATGGCGGACTCAATGCCGACATCGTCGGACAGAGCGCGATAGATATCGCCTCCATGGCTGGTCTAGACGTCCCCCATTGGACTAAGGTCTTGATTGGCGAGGCGACAGATATCAATGACGCCGAAGCCTTTGCCCATGAAAAACTCTCTCCTTTATTGGGTATGTATCGAGCCAAAGACTTCGATGATGCTATGGATAAGGCGGAGGCCCTGGTCACCTTGGGCGGAATAGGACACACCTCGGGTCTCTATACCGACCAAGATACACAAGAAGATCGCGTCAAGACCTTCGGTTTTCGCATGAAGACCGCCCGCATATTGATCAACACACCAGCCTCCCAAGGCGGCATCGGCGATCTGTATAACTTCAAGCTAGCACCTTCACTCACCTTAGGTTGTGGCTCATGGGGCGGCAACTCCATCTCAGAAAATGTGGGACCGAGTCACCTGATTAACAAAAAAATGGTCGCTAAGAGGGCTGAAAACATGTTGTGGCACAAGCTTCCTTCATCTATCTATTTCCGCCGTGGTAGCTTGCCTATTGCACTCGAGGAACTGAGTGACAAAAAACGAGCACTGATAGTTACAGACAAGTATCTGTTCAATAATGGATATTGTGACGAAACCGTCAAGATCCTCAAGGCTCAGGGATTAGAAACTGAGATATTTTATGAAGTAGAAGCCGATCCTACCTTAGCCATCGTCAAACAAGGCGCCAAGGTGGCCCATAGCTTTCAACCCGATGTGATCATCGCACTGGGCGGCGGCTCTCCCATGGATGCGGCTAAGATTATCTGGGTCATGTATGAGCATCCCGATGTGGATTTTGCCGATCTCGCCCTCAGATTTATGGATATTCGCAAGCGTATCTACAAGTTCCCTAAATTGGGTGTCAAAGCGCAGATGGTCGCCATCCCGACCACCTCAGGCACAGGTTCAGAAGTCACGCCATTCGCGGTAGTGACAGATGAAACCACGGGAATGAAGTACCCTATTGCCGATTATCAATTAACACCGAACATGGCCATAATCGATCCTAATTTAGTCATGGACATGCCCAAATCTCTCACCGCCTTCGGTGGAATAGATGCCATCACCCATGCACTGGAAGCCTATGTCAGTGTGATGGCCAACGAATACAGTGATGGCCAAGCTCTGCAAGCATTAGACCTGTTATTTAAGCACCTTCCCGATGCCTATAATCTGGGCGCTGCGGCGCCCGTGGCACGCGAGAAGGTACATAATGGCTCTACCATCGCAGGCATAGCTTTTGCTAATGCCTTCCTTGGAGTCTGTCACTCTATGGCCCATAAGTTAGGCGCCGAATTTCATCTTGCCCATGGCCTGGCAAATGCATTGCTCATCAGCAATGTTGTCCGTTTCAATGCGACTGACATGCCCACTAAACAGGCGGCATTTAGCCAATACGATCGACCAAAGGCTCTTTGTCGCTATGCAAAGATTGCAGACTACCTAGACTTAAGTGGTAATACAGATGAAGAGAAAGTTAAAGCTTTGCTTGAAAAAATCGATGAGCTCAAGAAGACGATTGGCATTCCGGCTTCAATCCAAGATGCAGGCGTCAACGAAGCCGACTTCCTAGCTAAACTAGACGAGTTAGCCGAAGATGCCTTCGATGATCAATGTACCGGAGCGAACCCTAGGTATCCCCTGATAGCAGAGCTAAAGCAGATACTGCTCGACAGTTTCTATGGCAACGCCTATAGCGATAGCTAATACCAGTTCCATGTGCATAGGGTCTAAACACTAGCTGCTCCCAATCGGTATAAAATCAGCCGTATAAGAAAGCCAGTTAACATCATAATGTTAACTGGCTTTTTATTTAAAATATCAAAGGGATGGTGGCGTATCTATTTTATTGAGCTTGCTCAGCCTTCTTTTTAATCCGATAAGCGTGCAGCAAGGGCTCAGTGTAACCCGAAGGCTGCTCTTTTCCTTTGAACACCAGATCAAGCGCCGTGTTAAAGGCGATACCGCTGAAATCTGGCGCCATTTTGTGATAGAGCGCATCACCGACATTTTGCTTATCGACAACAGCAGCCATCCTCTTCATGGACGCGGTAACTTGCTCTTCGGTGCAGATCTTATGCTCCAGCCAATTGGCAATATATTGTGATGATATTCTCAAGGTTGCCCTGTCTTCCATTAGGCCCACGTTATTGATATCGGGCACTTTCGAGCAACCGACACCATGATCAATCCAACGCACAACGTAACCTAAGATCCCCTGGGCATTGTTGTCGAGTTCACGTTGGATCTGCTCATCTGTCAAGGTTTCCGATAACAAGGGAATGGTCAGAATGTCATCTAATTTAGCATGGGTTCTGTTAGACAATTCCAGCTGTTTCTCGGCGACGTTGATCTGATGATAATGAGTCGAATGCAGTATGGCGCCATTGGGTGATGGCACCCAGGCAGTGTTAGCCCCCGCATTGGGATGGGCTGACTTTTGTGCAAGCATGGACGCCATCTCATCTGGCATGGCCCACATCCCCTTGCCAATCTGAGCACGACCAGGTAAACCACATGCCAGACCGACATCGACATTCCAATCCTCATAGGCATTGATCCAGGCTTGCTGTTTCATCTGTGTTTTTGGCACAAAAGGCCCGGCGAGCATAGAGGTATGGATCTCATCGCCAGTTCTATCGAGAAATCCTGTGTTAATAAACACCACTCTCTCCTTAGCCACGCGAATACACTCTTTTAAGTTTACTGTCGTCCTGCGCTCTTCATCCATGATCCCAAGTTTGATGGTATTTCTGGACAGGCTCAGCGCATCTTCGATGCGGGTAAACAGCTCACAGGTAAACGCCACCTCATCCGGTCCATGCATCTTAGGTTTAACAATATTGATCGATCCAGCTCGGCTATTAGTCCGCTGCTTATTATTGCCCTTAAGATCGTGCATTGCAGCCAGCACCGACACCATGCCATCTAAGATCCCCTCGGGAACCTCATCACCCGCCTTGTCTAAAATGGCATCATTGGTCATCAAGTGACCGACGTTCCGGATAAATAACAGGCTTCGACCAGGCAGAGTAAACTCCCTTCCAAGAGGACACAGATAATGACGATCAAGGTTGAGCTCTCGAGTGATGGTCTTGTCGCCTTTAGTCAGATGGGCTTTGAGATCGCCTTTCATTAAGCCTAACCAGTTTTGATAGACCTCACACTTATCTTCGGCATCGACAGCAGCCACCGAGTCTTCACAATCCATGATGGTGGTCACAGCAGCTTCTACCAGCAGATCTTTCATGCCAGCCAGATCTGTCTTACCTATGACGTGATGTCTGTCTATCTGGATCTCCACATGCAGACCATTATTTTTGAGTAAGACTGCATGGGGAGCAACCAAATTACCGAGATAACCCACCAACTTTTCAGGCTGCTTGAGCCCAGTATCAGTTCCATCCCTTAGGGTGATAACCAGCTGGTTTCCATCTATTTGGTAATGGCTTGCCTCGCGATGGCTGCCTACCGCTAAAGGAGCCAGTTGATCTAAGTGTTGCTTGGCAAACGCTATCACCTTACTACCACGTACCGGATTGAAACCGCTACCCATCTCGGCGCCGCCTTCTTCACTGATGGCATCGGTACCATAGAGGGCATCATATAAACTACCCCATCGCGCATTCGCAGCATTTAGGGCAAAACGGGCATTTTTAACCGGGACTACAAGCTGAGGACCCGCTTGCTGGGCAATTTCAATATCTACATTTTCTGTGGTAATACTGAAATCGTCGCCTTCTGGAACGAGGTAATCTATCTCTTGCAAAAATGCTTTATAGGCCAGAGGATCATGGACTTTATTATCTGTATGCCACTTATCTATCTGAGCTTGTAACTCATCGCGGCGGGCCAATAAACTTCTATTCTTTGGCGTTAGATCATCAATAATGGATTCAAGTGAGTTCCAAAACCTTTCCGATGAGATGTCGGTCCCAGGAATAATCTGCTCATTAACTAATTTAAATAATGATGTAGCGACCTGTAAATTGCCAACTTGAATACGTGATGTCATATTTTTCCCTTCCGATAGGTGTCATTGACTATGTCGTGCCTGTCTCTATTGCTAAAAAATGAAGCCGATTGAACCTCACTCTACATGAAGACTCATAAGAGCAGAATGTTAGTAGAAGTTTTGTTCAGTTTATCCAGCCTAAATGTATATCACTAATTTATCGTAGTTATAGCTAGCATTCATAAAACTTATATTACTTAAATAAAACTTGATGTCCAATGACTAGAATCTATCTATGATTCTGGCAGTTTCAGTGATGAGTTCTCTCATCCATCTGTGAGCCGGATTATGTTGCAATAAGGGGCTCCAGGCCATGGTCAACTCTATGGGGGGATATCGAATGGCGGTGTCACTATACTGACTCGGGTATTATCTTGCTGTAATCTGGCCATTTTACTGGGCACAGTGGCAATCAAATCTTGCCTCTCCGCCAATGAACTGGCCGCTTGATAATTTCGGGTGAATACTGTGATACGACGTTTTGCACCAATTTTTGCGAGGGCCTCATCTACCCAGCCCAGACGTTGGACATCATCGGGATCCATGCCGACCCCGACCCCCATGCCGGTCTTACTCACCCAGACGTGATGAGACTTAAGATAATTGTCTAAATTAAAGTCCCTCAATACTGGATTAGTGCGGTTAATGAGGCAACTGAATGTATCTTTCCAGAGCACTTTTTGATGAAAAGATTGAGGGATTTCATCGAAGCGGTTAATCGCCATATCCACTCTACCCTGTTCCACATCGGCAAAATTGACATCGCTTGGGGTCATGATATCCAAAATGACTTTCGGTGCTTCATTACGCAAGCGAGCGATCAACAAGGGAATAAGGGTAGACTCGGCATAATCCGACGCCATCATGCGAAACACTTGCTCACTCTCTAATGCATTAAACTCGGCTTTGGGTTGTACGGCTTTCTCCAGCCCAATTAATAGCTCACGGATCACAGGTTTTAACTCACTTGCCCTCTCTGTCGGTGTCATCCCCTTACTGGTTCTGATTAAGAGCGGATCGTCGAACAAAACCCTTAACCTTTTAAGACCATTACTCATGGCCGGTTGGCTGATCCCCAGCTGATCTGCGGCTCGGGTTACATTCAACTCCCTGAGCAAGACATCAAAATAAACCAACAAATTCAGGTCAATACGAGATATATTCATAAAACAAATACCGAAGATAATTACTATAAATTAGACTAATTTAGCTCAATATTACTATTATTTTGAACGGAAGCAATCGTTGATAATTATTTTTTGTAGGAAGGGACTTACCATGTCAAATTACCGAACCGATATTGATACTGCAGCAAGCTTGATTGAGAATGAAGGTAGTGCCTGGAATGCAATCAATCCTGAGTCAGTCGCTCGTATGCGCACTCAGAACCAATTTAAGACGGGTTTAGACATAGCTAAGTATACCGCCAAGATAATGCGTGAAGACATGGCTAACTATGATGCTGATAGCTCTCAGTACACTCAATCACTAGGATGTTGGCACGGTTTCATCGGCCAACAGAAGATGATTGCGATTAAGAAGCATCTTTTGACTACGAAACGACGTTACCTCTATCTTTCGGGTTGGATGGTTGCAGCCCTTCGCAGTGAGTTCGGTCCTCTGCCTGACCAATCAATGCATGAGAAGACTTCAGTCGCTAGCCTAATTGCCGAGCTTTATACTTTCCTTCGCCAAGCCGATGCTCGTGAGTTGGGCGGCCTGTTCCGTGAACTTGATAATGCCGACGCCGCCGATAAAGCCGCGATTCAGGATAAGATAGATAATTTCGAGACCCATGTTGTACCTATTATTGCCGATATCGATGCAGGTTTTGGCAACGAAGAAGCCACTTACCTGATGGCTAAGCAGATGATTGAAGCCGGTGCCTGTTGTATACAGCTTGAAAATCAGGTTTCCGATGTAAAGCAATGTGGTCACCAAGACGGCAAGGTAACGGTTCCTCATGTTGAGTTTTTGGCTAAGATCAATGCCGTACGTTATGCCTTCTTAGAACTTGGCATCGATGATGGCGTTATCGTGGCACGTACCGATTCTCTCGGTGCGGGTCTGACGCAGAAGATTGCGGTAACTTCAGAGCCGGGTGATTTGGGTGACAAGTACAACTCTTTCATCGAAGTAGAAGAAGTCACTAGCGACAACTTAGAAAATGGCGACGTAGTGTTTAAGCGCGGCGATAAGCTGGTTAAGCCTTCACGTCTACCCAATGGCCTGTTTAAATTCCGCGCGGGTACTGGTGAAGAGCGCTGTGTGCTCGACTGTATCACCAGTCTTCAGAACGGCGCTGACTTATTGTGGATTGAGACCGAGAAGCCTCATGTGGCTCAGATTGGTGCCATGGTCAATGCCATTCGTGAAGTCGTGCCAAATGCTAAGCTGGTTTACAACAACTCGCCTTCATTTAACTGGACGCTTAACTTCCGTCAACAGATCTTTGATATCATGCAAGAAGCTGGTAATGATGTATCAAGTTACGAACGTGCTGACTTGATGAATATCAAGTATGACGAAACTGAACTCGGTATTCAGGCGGACGAGAAAATCCGTACCTTCCAGGCCGACTCAGCCCGTGAAGCCGGTATCTTCCATCACCTGATCACGCTACCGACTTACCACACGGCTGCCTTGTCTACGGACAACTTGGCGAAAGAGTACTTCGGTGACCAAGGCATGCTAGGTTATGTGGCTAATGTGCAGCGCAAAGAGATCCGCCAGGGTATCGCCTGTGTTAAGCACCAGAACATGGCTGGCTCAGATATGGGTGATGCTCACAAGGAATACTTCTCTGGTGATCAGGCGCTGAAGGCGTCGGGTAAAGACAACACCATGAACCAGTTCGGCTAATGCCCTACTAACTACCCCGACTAAATCCCCAATAGGGATAAGGGAAACAAAAAACCGGAGTCACACGACTTCGGTTTTTTCTGTTTTTGGAATACGAAAAGTCATCCCAATCTATTCATCTGATTGACTAAATATACCAAGGGAAAATCTAGCCTGTATACCTAGGGTATTAACTAAACGCCTGTTCGATGGCCACGGCGATTGCCACGCTGGCCCCCACCATAGGGTTATTTCCCATGCCAACCAAACCCATCATCTCCACATGGGCGGGTACCGAGGAAGAGCCTGCAAACTGGGCATCGCTGTGCATCCTACCCATAGTATCTGTCATGCCATAGCTAGCAGGGCCGGCGCCAACATTATCCGGATGCAGAGTACGTCCGGTTCCGCCGCCTGATGCCACAGAGAAGTAAGCTTGTTTCAACAACAGACGCTCTTTCTTGTAAGTGCCGGCCACAGGATGCTGGAAACGGGTGGGATTAGTCGAATTGCCTGTGATAGAGATATCCACCCCTTCTTTGTGCATGATGGCCACGCCTTCCATCACATCATCGGCGCCATAACAGTTGATCTCTCCACGCACGTCCTTACCAAATCGCTTCTCACGCACCACGCTGAGCTCGTCGGTCGCATAATCAAACCGAGTCTCCACATAGTTAAAACCATTGATGCGGGCAATAAGGTAGGCCGCATCTTTCCCCAGACCATTAAGAATCACCCTTAAAGGCGATTGTCTGACCTTGTTGGCATTCTGGGCTATCTTGATGGCCCCCTCGGCTGCGGCAAAGGATTCATGGCCCGCGAGAAAACAGAAACAACGGGACTCTTCAGACAAGAGGCGTGAGGCAAGGTTGCCGTGGCCCAAGCCTACCTTCCTCTGCTCAGCTACCGAGCCAGGTATGGTGAAAGCCTGCAAGCCTTCACCGATGGCATTCGCCGCCTCATAGGCCTTAAACTTCTGTTGTTTTATGGCAATAGCGGCCCCTAAGGTGTAAGCCCAGGCCGCATCATCGAAGGCGATGGTTTGTGTCTCTTTCACTATGTCGAAGGGATCGAAGCCATGCTTATTACACAAGTCACGGCTGTTAGTTAGACTCTCTAGGCCATACATATCCAATATCTGCTGAATACGTGGCATACGTTCCACGCTACGTTCAAATTCAATCATGATGATCCCCTACTGTTTTCTTGGGTTAATGTATGACACGGCTTCATCGAATCGACCGTAATGGCTCTTGGCTCTGTCGATGGCTTCATTTGCATCGACGCCATCGGCCACTAATGCCATCATCTTACCCAGTTGCACATATTCATAACCGATCACCTCAGTGTCTTCATCCAATGCCATTCGGGTAATGTATCCTTCGGCAAGGTCCAGATAACGAACCCCCTTGGCCCGGGTGCCATAGGTGGTCCCCACTTGAGAGCGCAGCCCTTTGCCTAAATCTTCCAACCCGGCCCCAATAGGCAAACCGCCTTGAGAGAATGCGGTTTGACTGCGTCCGTAGGCCATCTGCAGAAACAGCTCGCGCATGGCCACATTGATGGCATCACACACAAGATCGGTATTCATGGCTTCGAGTAAGGTCTTGCCCGTCATGATCTCAGAGGCCATGGCGGCTGAATGTGTCATGCCAGAGCAACCAACGGTCTCTATCAAGCACTCTTCGATGATGCCGTCTTTTACATTGAGGGTCAGTTTGGCCGCACCCTGCTGCGGCGCACACGTCCCGACACCATGGGTGACACCTGAGATATGGCTGACTTCTGTGACGTGGATAAAGTTTCCCTCTATGGGGACGGGCGCATTAGCATGATTGGGTCCTCTTGCTATAGGACACATATTTTGAATTTCGGTAGAATAATTCATAGCAGTCTCTTCGCTTAAATGGCTAGGAAGACCGTTGTGGAAGGAAATTGATACAGCTGTGCCCGACCTCTAACGATCTTAATTCGTTATAAATGCCAGGAGTCATCAGCCCAGAAGGCGGTTTAATATCAGTCCATTGATATAGAGTAGAACCCCATTACCCAATCATTAAACTACTCGCTTTTTACCATAAAACCAGAGGTGTTTTCACTCAGCCCTTATTTTTGTGAGTCATGTATCAAAATGAATTAATGGCTTGGGTGTTTATCCATATTGGCACGATTTAAGCCATAACGATAAAATAGTGATAAAATAACGAGAACAATAACACCCCGGAACTGAGTTCCGGGTTTAGTCAGTTATCTCAACAAGCATCACCTTGGCAGACAAATTCCTGCGCGCGGGCTTTACCGTTTCCCGACACAAAGATACGCATCAATGCTCCTTCCCTCAGGGTTTCTTGTGCTAAAAGCGCTTTCTCCTTGGGCATGAAAAATGCCTCTATACCGTACTCGATAGATAAACTGTTACCGTAATTAGCCCTGACCCTTCCACGTATAAACAGCCCAGTTACCGGTTTTAACTTAGAAATACTTTGAAAGCGCCAATGGTTCAGTTCTTCTTTGACACTGACGTAGACGACACTGCCTAGCTTATATTCACTGGCATTATCACTCTCTACTTGACTGATTTCATAACTAAGACGCACAAAATTGCCTCGAAACAGGCTTCTGGGATCATAAGGCTGGGTTTTGAGTATGATTGGGGTGCCGGTCCAAATTGGCCAGACTGAGCCCAAATACTCTACCACTAGCACCGAAAGCTGAAGAGTGATCGCGACTATGAGTCCTATCTTAAAGGTATGACTCTGATACCAGTTCGTATCTTGCACTAGCCCTGAATTAAGCTTCATCGGTTCGCCCTCCAAGCTCTGTTTGCCCGCGTAATCGCCAATATCTGGCAGCAAGCATCATGATAGACGCGGCAATCAGAAACAGCAGCGCGCCGCCGAGATAATCACCGATAAGATCAAAGTATCGCACAAATGCCGTCGCTAACAACGCCACGACTCCGGTATAAAAGTATTGGGTTTCATCTTGCTCTATGCCCCGCCTAATCAAACTTATGCCCAGCACCAGCAATAAAAAATTGATAGTGACTGCAGCAATCATATCGCCACTGCTAAAGTAGGCTTGAGCAATAAAGCAAATACTAAAACAAAGGCTAAAAAGTACAGCGGGCATCGAGGCGTATCGGCTATTTCTAGCAGACAGGCTCCATGAAATCACGCCGCCCGTAATCAATGCAGCGATACTCAATACCAGAGACATGTCACTTTCTGATGAGTACTCGTGCCAGATACCTTCAAAACTGAGTATGAGCAGAGTCACCACAGAAACTCTTAAGAGCCAAAGATGCAACACGAGTCCATACTCTCGCCATGTAGGATTCGATGTACGCATCAATGCCCAGGCCAAGCCATTGAATACTAACCCAAGCGCGAGAGAGAACGGCAGCAAGTCACCAAAGGGCTCATAATGAATGCCGCTACCCATCAGCCAAGCCAAGGCTAAGTTAAGCCAAACCAGCAGTGCAAACAGACTAAAGACAAATATGGTGGGTGTTGAGCGGCAATACAGCGCCAGGAACAGGGCAGATAAGAGAAAGACAGGATAGCTAGAGGGGAAAAATGCTTCACCGACCTCTACGCACAGCCAAATTGTAGCAAGTGCGAGCATCAATAATGACAGTAAACGACTTCGGGTTAATAGCACTAAAGGTAACACCCCTAACGCCCACCAATATATACCATCTGGATAATGCTCACCTAAGTGGTAAATTTGCGCAATGAGCATAATACTGGCGCCATAGGATATGGCCCCAAAAAACACCCAAATATTTGCGGCTTGATACCGGTTAGTCAGATATAAACGCAAGCCAATTAGGTTCGTGGTGGCAGTCAATAAGATTAAGACGCCGGTTTTAACCAAGCTTGGGATCTCATCCCAGTTATGAGAAATGATTAATATGAGGGCCAGTCCGATAAATAGACTGCCTAATGCCATTAATAGATAATAACCAAAGCTTGTTTTATTGGCGTCATTATCCAGAGACTCACCATATTTAGCCAAAATCGCTTGGCCTTGCTCATGGGTGATAATTGATTCATCTACCCACTCCCTAGCTTCGTGTGCTAACTCTTTCTTTAATAGCTGTATAAGCCGCATGCTTCACTCCTTTGAGACCTGAAAACGATATACACTTTATTCAAAAATCATCGACAAAAAAGGCCAGATAAATATCTGACCTTTTCATCTAACCATACTAAGCGGTAAATTACAGGTTACTTTTTAGTCCAGCGGTCCATCCAACCCAAGACATTGGCGTACCACTGTTCCAGGTTATCAGGGTTGAGGATCCAATGATTCTCTTCCGGATAAACCAGCAACTCAGATGGAATGCCTTTTCTCTGCATAAAGGTAAACGCAGCCAGACTTTGTCCATAAGGCACTCGGAAATCTTGCTCACCATGAATGATTAACATAGGTGTCTTCCAGTTCTCTACGTAATTGACTGGATTGAATTTCTCATACAAGTCCTTGTTCTCATCATATGTACCACCGAACTCATATTCGGGGAACCAGAGCTCTTCGGTCACATAATACATGGAGCGCATATCGAACAAACCAGCATGGTTAACCAGACAATTGAAGCCATCGCTCCAGTTACCCTGGATCCAGTTCATCATATAGCCACCATATGACCCACCGAGTGCACAGGTACGGCTAGAATCTAACCATTTCTGTTGCTTGGTCACGGCGGCTAGGCCTTTTTGCAGATCTTCCAGTGGCTTACCGCCCCAATCTTTAGAGATAGAGTCGGTGAATGCCTGCCCATAGCCGGTAGAGCCGTGGAAATCGATCATCACCACGCCGTAACCCGCACCGGCCCAGAGTTGAGCATTCCAGCGACTGCTGAATGAATTACCGAATGAGCCCTGAGGCCCGCCGTGAACCAGAAACGCAATAGGATACTGAGTGCCAGCCTTGAAGTTCGATGGCTTAATCCAGTAACCATGGACCTCTTCATTATTCCAACCCTTGAAACTGAACTGCTCGAACTCACCAAATTTAATCTTGGCGAGTTTCTCGCTATTGATATCGGTCAGTTTTTGTAAGCCCTGACCATCTAAATTGATAGAATGAAGATCACCTGGCTGTACCAGACTCTTGTGATTGAAGATAATCTTGTCCGCCGTCACGCCGACTATGCTGTTGCTGCCCTCGTTGTATAAGGTTTTTACATCACCAAATTGAGTGTTCACTTCAAAAATGGTGACTTGACCCACATCTTGAGCCGTGACGTATAAGGTTCGATTATCTTTACCAAAGGTCAATGAACTCGCACTTCTGTCCCATAGGGGCGCAACTTCTTTTTCCTGGCCCGTCACGGTATCACGCAACATGATGCGATATCTGTCGGCTTCGAAGCCCGGCTTTTTCATTGCCAGATAAGCTAAGTAGCGGCCATCGGCAGAATATGTCGGATGTGCATCCCACGCCTTGTTAGACTCGGTTAAATTAACCGCATCACCACCCGTTACCGGCACCTGCCACAAGTCATAGTTAGTGATCCAGGCCTGATCTTTACTCGGCGCCTTAGCGCTATAAACCACATATTTACCATCAGGGGTAAAGGTCACCTCTTCCATGCCGGAGAAAGGTTTAGGTGGCGTTTCCGTGTCCAGCCCAGCGGTGACATCCACGGCAGTGGTGATCTTGTCACCGTTCAATTGTGCCACAAACAGATGACTGCGGGAGTTATCGCTCCAGGTATCCCAATGACGGATCATCAATTGTTTATATTCACGGCCGTTGGATTTACGTTCAGCTTCTGCGGTGAATTTATCCTCAGAGCATTTCAGATCTTGGCAGTCCGGGAAGACACGCATGTTCAAGACCACTTGCTTGCCGTCTTGAGACAGTTTAAAGCCTTCCACATCCAGTGGTAGGTCTGACACTTGCCTAGCTTCACCGCCTGTCAGAGGTAACTTATACAGTTGGCTCGAACCATCACGTGAAGCCAGAAAGTAGACTGACTGGTCGTCGGCCGAAAAAGCGGCACTATGTTCGGTACCGGCAGCAAACGTGAGTTGCTTCGGCTCCGATCCCATTTGGGTCAAGTCTTGAATATAAAGGTCTGAACTGGCCTTACCTTCAGCATCAAATTTTTTGATGCCAAATACGATGCTGTTACCATCGCTAGATAAAGTTGATGAATGAAGTTTGTTGATTTTAACGAGATCTTGAACCTTGAAAGGCTGTGGTGATGAGGCTTGAGCCGACATAGCGACTCCAGCACCAGCCATAGCGAGTATGATTGCAGTTTTTTTCATTGTTATTATCATCTTTTGTGATTTCAATCTAACCGATTGGCGTATAGTCCAGATGGTCAGCGAGTTAAACTGTCCAACATTCATCCGACACCTAAGTTAGCTGGTGTTATTAGCAAGCATCCCTGCAGACATAAAAAATTTTAATCTATCGAGCTGAATATGCGCACACTATCCAAAATATTTGGCTTAGGCAAGACACCTAAGCCAAACTTTACTTTAGAAACAAGTGTGTTATTTCGCGGGTTCCAGGCTCACTTTCCATTGTGCAGGACCGGTTTCATGAACATTCACGCCCTTGGAGTCAACCGCCACTGTGACTGGCATATCTTTAACATCGAACTCATAGATAGCTTCCATGCCTAAGTCGGCAAAGGCTACCACACGTGACTTCTTAATGGCTTTAGACACCAGATAAGCCGCGCCGCCAACAGCCATAAGATACACAGCCTTGTGCTTCTTGATTGATGCAACGGTGGCAGGGCCACGTTCGGCCTTACCTATCATGCCCATCAAGCCAGTTTTCTCTAGCATTAGATCGGTAAACTTATCCATGCGGGTCGCCGTTGTAGGACCCGCAGGGCCGACAACTTCACTGCCCACAGGATCGACCGGACCGACGTAATAGATAAACTTACCGGTAAAGTCGACGCCTTCGGGAAGCCCTTCACCGGATTCGATAAGGGTCTGAATGCGTTTATGAGCCGCATCGCGACCCGTCAGCATCTTACCGTTGAGGAGCAAGGTATCACCACTCTTCCACTTTTCTATCTCGGCTTGTGTCACGGTATCTAGGTTGACCCTGTGTGTGTTCTCCCCCACTTCACGGGTGATCACAGGCCAGTCTTCCAGAGAAGGCGGCGTTAATTCCGCAGGTCCAGTGCCATCAAGATGGAAATGTACATGCCGCGTCGCGGCGCAATTGGGGATCATGACAACAGGCTTAGACGCCGCGTGAGTAGGCAGTGATTTAATCTTCACGTCTAGGACGGTTGTCAAGCCACCGAGCCCTTGTGCACCTATGCCCAAGTTGTTGGCACGCTCGAAGATATCGAGACGTAACTTTTCTTCGGCCGTCTCGGCGCCTCTTTGCTGTAGTTCGTGAATATCGACCGGATCCATCAAGGATTCTTTCGCTAAAACGGCCGCTTTCTCAGCTGTACCGCCGATACCTATACCTAACATGCCCGGAGGACACCAGCCCGCTCCCATGGTTGGCAAGGTTCTTTCAACCCAAGCGGCAATATCATCAGATGGATTTAGCATGGCCATCTTAGATTTATTTTCAGAACCGCCACCTTTAGCTGCGATAGCAACCTCGATGTGATTGCCTGGTATCATATCGATATGGACCACAGATGGCGTATTATCTCTGGTATTTTTACGTGCCCCGGCTGGATCTGCGACTATGGATGCACGCAGTGGGTTGTCTGGATTGAGATAGGCTTGTCTTACGCCCTCATCGACCATCTGCTGAATGGTCATGTCTGTTTTATCCCACTTAACAGCCATACCGACCTTGACGAAACAAGTCACAATACCCGTGTCTTGGCACAGAGGTCTCTTGCCTTCGGCAGACATACGTGAATTTATCAAGATTTGAGCGATAGCATCTTTTGCAGCAGCGCTCTCTTCACGTTCATAGGCTTGCGTCATTGCATCGACGAAATCCTTAGGATGATAGTAAGAGATATATTGTAGGGAATCGGCTACGCTCTCGATGAGATCCACTTGTTTGATGACAACTTCTTTACTCACAATCACTTCCTTATACACGACATTAGGGACACTTTTCAGCCATTTTCGGCATCTATATCTGTTTTTATTAATGCTAGCTGAGAGATATGATACTCTTTCGCGACTTTTAGGGGAATATCACATTTTAGATAAGGTGAATCGATGAGTTTTTCGGCGCTGCAGGGTGTATCAATACTGCGTCTTGATTGGAAATATACCACGACAGAATTATTTTCATCTTTGTCAGATATCCCCTGGGCTATGTTACTCGACTCGGCCAGTGGCGATCACTGTGATAGCCACTTTGACATTATCTGCCTTGACCCTATTGCGACACTTGTCACCGAGGGAGACAGTACAAAAATAAGCCGGTATCGAACTCATTGTCTGACAGACTCAAGCCTTAGCCAGTTAAACCCATTCGACTTGGTTAAACAGGAGTTAACACACTACTTCCCGATACCGAAGTCGAGTGAATTCCCCTTTTCCGGGGGCGCGATGGGTAGCTTCAATTATGATCTAGGACGTAAGATTGAGAAAATCCCCGAAATAGCCGCCGACGATATCGCCCTTCCGCTGATGAACATAGGCTTATATTTATGGGCGCTGGTATTCGATCATCAAGAACACGTCTGGAGCTTGGTGCATTACGGCAGCGAAGAAGCCGCGCAAACCAGTCTGGCTTGGCTGCAAGCTAAGCTGAAAATTAAACCAAAGAAGCCTGAATTCTCCCTTATCGGTGACTGGCAGCCACAACTAACTAAGACTGACTACGAAGCAAAATTTGATGCCATTCAAGAATATATTCAAAGCGGCGATTGCTATCAAATAAACCTGACCCAAAGGTTCTCGGCTAAATATCAGGGCAATGAATGGCGAGCCTACCTCAAACTCAGGGAATCCAATAAGGCTCCCTTCTCCGCCTTCATTCGCCTACCACAAGGTGCGTTATTGTCTATTTCTCCCGAGCGGTTTATTCAGTTAAGAGGGAAAGATATTCAGACTAAGCCCATTAAAGGCACGAGTCCCAGATATTCCACGGCGGCACAAGATCAGCAATCGGCCACACAGCTACGCCATTCAGCGAAAGACAGGGCGGAGAACTTGATGATAGTCGATCTACTTCGTAACGATCTGGGCAAGGTCGCCAAACCGGGCTCGGTATCTGTGCCTCATCTGTTTGAGATTGAAAGCTTTCCAGCCGTGCATCATCTGGTCAGCACAGTCACAGCACAACTCGACGCTAAATATGATGCCATCGACCTGTTAAAAGCCAGTTTTCCGGGCGGCTCGATCACCGGAGCGCCAAAAATCCGGGCGATGGAGATCATAGAAGAGCTTGAACCCTCGAGGAGAAGCCTTTACTGTGGTTCTATCGGTTACATCAGTCAAGACGGTCAGATGGACACCAGCATCACCATACGAACCTTAGTGGCTATAGATGGGATCATTTATTGCTGGGCTGGCGGCGGAATAGTTGTCGACTCGACGGCTGAGAGTGAATACAAAGAAACCTATGACAAAGTCAGTAAAATCCTGCCAGTATTACAGGGTTAATATTTGATATCGAAGTGGAAATCAGTAGAGGTTATATGCAAAAAAATATTAAGCCTATACAATTAACTGAATTTAAACTCAGATATAGCCTCTTGCAAGCCCCTCACGAGTCGAATCCGGATATTAAAGATCCCCTGCGCCAAGCTGCTGTCCTTATTGCCTTAATACAAGAAGAGGGTGCATTGCATGTCTTGCTTACCCGGCGCCCTACTCATCTTAGATCTCATCCGGGACAAATCAGTTTTCCAGGGGGGAAAGTTGAGCGGGGAGATGCTTCTCTTATCGAAACAGCATTGCGAGAAGCCGCGGAGGAGATTGCGCTTTACCCCGGTAATGTAGAAGTGATTGGCCAGTACCCTGCGATGAAAACCTTTACCGGTTTCGAAATAACCCCAGTTATAGGCCTGGTAAAGGAAGCCTTTACCCCTAAACTGGATCCGGGAGAAGTCGATGAACTGTTCACCGTGCCTTTGTCCTATTTATTACAAGCCGAGAATCGTCAAAAGCAGATTTATCAACGCCATGGGATCCATCACCCGGTTTATTTTATCCGTTATCGAGAACACCTTATCTGGGGAGCAACCGCTGCCATGATAAACAGACTCTGCAAGCATCTGATTCTCTAGAAACTCTCAGTAATATTTATTACAAAACGACAGTCATCAAAAGCAGATAGACCAAGGCCATGGGATCCACGGCTCGCAATTTATTTTATCCGTTACAGACAACACCTTATCTGGGGCGTAACCGCGGCCATGATAAACAGACTCTGCAAACATCTGATACTCTAGAAACTAGTCACTCGTTAAATTACAAAGGTGATATACAGGCCCGCAGCGACAGAACTTAATAGCAGCAGAGGAATATTGAACCAATACCCCATCTTACTGTGATGAGCAAAATAGTAATTAAAAGCCAAACTGACAAAACTGATTGCCGCACACGCCCATATAATATGTTCCAATTGAACTGTCTGTACAGGATCCCAACCAAGACGAATCGCTGCGCCCTTGCTCAAATAATACCCTATCGCGCGATCTGGCCTAGCCTTATCGAAAACCAGCAAGGCATATATTGCAAGAGACCAACCTGTAATAGATAGAGTGGCCAATAATCGCTGAAAAATTTTTATTTTCTTCATGACAACCCCTCTAACAAATGTAATTAATCTAGCCCTCTAATTAATCATAACAAGTAAGCCTTATGGCTGCCAATTTCAAGCAGTTAGTAGAGAAAAACTGCGATCTGGGTTTGGGTTAAAATTCAAAAGCAGGATTAATCATCAATATTACCGGCTATTAGGCCCTTTATCTGATTTTGCTACTTGAGAAAACCAGCCAGCAAGGTAATATAAACGTCCAAATTTTATATATAAACGTTTCGTTGGAGAACTAAGCAACAATGAGCATTACATCTGTCGCTTCTGTATTTAAAGGTGAATTTGCGATTGGTTCGCAAATTACCGTTCGCGGTTGGGTAAGATCGCGCCGAGATTCCAAAGCTGGCATCTCTTTTCTTGCCGTTTATGATGGCTCCTGTTTTGATCCTATCCAAGGTGTAGTGCCTAATAGCTTAGAAAATTATAATGACGAAATCTTGAAGTTGACTGCCGGTTGTTCTGTCATCATGACAGGTAAAGTGGTTGAGTCTCCGGGTAAAGGCCAGTCATTTGAGCTGCAAGTCACTGGTGTTGAAGTTGCCGGTTGGGTAGAAGATCCTGACACGTACCCTATGGCTGCTAAGCGTCACTCTATCGAGTATTTGAGAGAGCTGGCACACCTTCGCCCACGTACAAACATTATCGGTGCAGTTGCACGTGTACGTAACTGTTTGTCACAGGCAATACACAGATTCTACCATGAAGAAGGTTTCATCTGGGTATCGACTCCCCTCATAACTGCATCGGATTGTGAAGGTGCTGGTGAGATGTTCCAAGTCTCAACTTTAGACATGGAAAACTTACCCCGTACCGACGAAGGCAAGGTCGACTACAGCGAAGACTTCTTCGGTAAAGAGGCCTTCCTCACCGTCTCCGGTCAGCTTAATGCCGAGACTTATGCCTGCGCATTATCTAAAGTCTATACTTTCGGTCCTACGTTCCGTGCAGAAAACTCAAACACCAGTCGCCATCTGGCCGAATTCTGGATGGTCGAGCCTGAAGTGGCCTTCGCCGATCTCGATGATGTTGCCGCTCTCGCCGAACAGATGCTTAAATACTGCTTCAAAGCCGTACTCGAAGAACGTCGTGATGATCTTGAGTTTTTCGCCCAACGTGTCGATAAAACGGTAATTGAGCGTCTTGAGTCTTTCGTGACGAGTGACTTTGCTCAAGTGGATTACACCGATGCAGTTGAGATCTTGAAAAACTGTGGCAAGAAATTTGAATATGCCGTTGAGTGGGGAATCGATCTGCAATCTGAGCATGAGAGATATCTGGCGGAAGAGCATTTCAAAGCTCCAGTGGTCGTGAAAAACTACCCGAAAGACATCAAGGCCTTCTACATGCGCCTCAACGATGACGGTAAAACCGTTGCCGCAATGGACGTACTTGCACCAGGGATCGGTGAGATCATCGGTGGCGCTCAACGTGAGGAACGTTTGGACGTACTCGATGCACGCCTCGAAGAGATGAACCTGAGCAAGGAAGATTACTGGTGGTATCGTGACATGCGCCGCTACGGTACCGTACCTCATGCAGGTTTCGGTCTTGGCTTCGAGCGTTTAGTCTCATATGTCACAGGCGTGTCCAACATACGCGATGTGATCCCATTCCCTCGCGCACCTAAGTCGGCAAGCTTCTAGACGCCGATCACAGCTAAAAACAAAAACGCCCTCTTGGGCGTTTTTGTTTTTAGCACTAAATTCAAGATCAATGTCGACCCTGAGACTTTAATTCCATTGATGCACGTTTTAAATTCTTTTGTGCTTGATCAAAGTAAGTTGGGGAGTTGTCGATGGCGCGCTGAAAAAGTTTAATAGCTTGTTTATATTGACCTTCAAGCATAAGAAAATAGCCAAGGTCATTAAGAGCATCCGCAGGTTCCATCGTGTGTTCAAACGTTGTTAATGCACGGGCATAAAGACCTTTTCTCACATAAACCAGCCCTAGGTTTGTCCAGCCACGTTCAAAACTCGGATCTTGCTTCACAGCCTGTTTAAGGTATTTCTCTGCCAGAGTATAATTGCCACTTAAGTAGTATGAATAGCCTAAATTAGTCGTGATAAGTGCTGAATGAGGCTCTCTTTGCAAAGACAATTGATAATATTCTCTGGCATTTTGATACTCATTACCCATGTCCTCTAAAATAGCTAATGCATTATAAATCCTAACTGGAGACTCTTGGTCTAATGAAAAATAATGATTGGACATCGCCTTATAACCGGCATTTTTCAGCCTTATCTGATCGAGTTCGATGGCTTTTTCTAAATGGATTTTCGCTTGGCTGTGTTGCCTCTTATCCATATTGATTAATCCAAGACCTGCATGTGACATCAACATGTTTGGATCGAGTACCAAGGCTTCATTATAAGTTAAATAAGCAAGCTGGATATTTCCTTTAATACTATGAATCCTTGCGATATTGTACAATGTATCTGCATTTTCACCGTTGAAATCTAGCGCTTGAACATACAGGTAAAGTGCTTGATCTAAATTGCCTTTATTCTCTTCATTTTTTGCTCTGTCTAACGCATCGGCTTCGTCTATTGGCGGGTTTGCAGCCGCCACAGACACCATAGCATTTCCATCATAGAGATCATGGCGTGAAGGCGCTGTATTTTCAACTAAAAGTTCATCTTCCTTAACCGTAGAAGTACAGCCTGACAATAATTGGCTGCAAAGAAGAGCTCCTATCAACACAAAGAAAAATCGAGTATTATTCATAGTCGGACCATCGTTGATTCCCATCCTAACGCCCCCAATAATCAGAAAAATATAGCCTAAAATGCCTGCCCCCACACCTTCATCACTTTCAATACTGCAGGACCTACTGCGACAATAAAAAACGAGGGCCAAATACAGAGCATCATGGGGAAAATCATTTTTACTGCCAGTTTTGCCGCTTGCTCCTCTGCTTCTTGTAGCCGCTTATTCCTATATTCATCAGAAAACACTCTTAACGTTTCCGCGATACCAGTTCCGAGACGAATACTCTGTGAAATAGCAGAATTAAGTCCTTTGATATCCTCAAGTCCAGTCCTCTCTGTAAATTCCGATAAAGCCACTTTGACCGTTAAGCCCGCCCTAACCTTACTACAAACAAGATCTAGTTCGCTGGCAAGACAGGGGTGACTTATTGCAAGTTCATTGGCAACTCTCTGTATTGCCGCTAATAGGCCAAGACCCGCTTCACAACAAACAACTAACAGGTCTAAAGCATCGGGAAAGCCTCTCCTCAACATCTTCATACGTCTATTCGCTAACGTTTGTAAAACCATGGATGGCAACAGAAATGCACTGCCCATCAAAAAAGCGATCACATAGGCCGTCATCATGCTGGAAAGTTCTGGAAAATAGCTCAACACAACAACAGATAGACCTGCTCCTATCAAGATCAAGATAAGTCTGGCCGAACTAAATACAGCCAGGGCATTTTCTGAATGCAAACCTGCATGGATCAATAAGCGTCGTGTCTGATCATTAGAAAAATCAATTGGAAATTTTTTGACAACATGGCTGATCCCGTGCTCCAGAGTAGAGTTCACATCATCTTCGAAACCAGTTAAGGAAGACTTTTCTTGATTGATGTGCTTGAGTCGCTTTCTAAGAGGGGAATAAATTCCACTAATAAGAAATGAAATGGCAATGGCTAACGTGACACCTGCAATAGCAGCCACACCATAAATGCCCCATTTAATGTTTTCCGGGTTATCGAAAAGAGTGCCGAACAATCCAATTAAATAGTCCATAATTACACATCTATTTTAATTAACTTGCTGATCCACCAGCCACCTATCGTCATTCCGATGGCTCCCCACATCAATAATTTTTGCCCCTGTTCAGTGCCAGTTAATTCGCCTACATAGGAAGGTGTTTGTAAATATATAACGGCAAAAAGTACAAAAGGTAACAAGATTAAGATCCATGCAGATAACCGTCCCTCTGCAGAGAGCGTTCTCACTCTACGCCTGAATGTAAACCTTTCTCGAATTACCCTAGATAAATTACCGATATTTTCAGCCAAATTCCCCCCAGTCTCTTTTTGCACCATGACCGCACTGGCAAAAGCCATGGAAGAGATACTGGGAACACGTTCAATAAATCCAAGTAATGCCCGCTTGGTATCTTTAGTGTAATTAATATTGGCGAACATGAGTTTAAACTCTTTGGCTATCGGTCCATCTAACTCTTCAGTGGCCAGTTTTATGGCATCCGAAAATGAATATCCCGCTTGCAGTGCTCTTCGTATTACATCTAAAGCATCAGGGAAACTGGCTTCTATGGCATCCATGCGCTTATTGGTATCCCTATTGAGTTTGAAGTTGAACATCATCACAGTGAGGCCAAAAAGAAAGAAGCTAAGAATGGGTTCATGGATAAAAATCCAGGAAACTAAAGCTACAACGGTGGCACAGATTAGCGTTATTAGTAGAAAATGATGCCCCATTATTTTGTAATCAGCGAGTTCGAGTCTATAACTTAGGTTCTCAATAAACTCTATTTTTTCAAGAGTTCTACCAATACTAGTGACATTCTTCAACCTACTTGTTCTGAGTAGTGAGGTTTCGTACGCGGAGTCATTCGCTCTCTCAGCCAATTTTTTAAGCCTCTTACGTACAAGGGCTGTATTGGCTCTTTGAGGACTATAAACTGGCAAGAATAAAGCCTGTGAGAGTAAGATCACGGCCAAAAAAATCAAACCGAGAAAAATCATCTCATTAGAAAACATAATCAAGTCCTTTAGAAATCAGCAAATGGATCGCCGCTATTGAACAGTTCATAGGGAAGATCAATACCATGTTGTTTAAGCTTACTGTGAAAACCTGGGATCACACCTGTAGAGCTAAACTTACCGATAATGTCGCCATTTTGATCCCGCCCTTCTCTCACAAAGTGGAAGATCTCAGACATGGTTATAATGTCCCCCTCCATACCGTTAATCTCTTGAATGCTGGTTATCCGCCTTCCTCCATCTTCTAAACGCTCTAGTTGAACCACAAGATCGATAGCCGATGCAATTTGTGTTCTGATATTGCTAACAGGCATGTCAAATCCAGCCATACACACCATATACTCTAATCTGCCTAGGGCATCCCGTGGACTGTTAGCGTGTAACGTGGTTAATGATCCTTCATGACCGGTATTCATCGCTGTTAACATATCCAGTGCTTCACCACCACGAACCTCACCGATGACTATTCTATCTGGCCGCATACGTAGACAGTTTTTAACCAGATCTCGTTGAGTAATTTCGCCTCTCCCCTCTATATTGGCAGGCCGGGTTTCCAAGCGTACGGTATGGGGTTGCTGCAACTGAAGCTCTGCTGAATCTTCTATAGTCACAATCCGTTCATCGCTTGGAATATAGCCAGATAGCATATTGAGTAAGGTCGTTTTTCCACTACCGGTACCACCTGACACTAAGATATTGAGTTTACCGGCAACCGCCCCTCTCAAAAGCTCCACCATTTCAGGGGTAACCGAGCCATAACTAATAAGCTGTTCGGCATTGAGTTTATCTACGGAAAAACGCCTTATAGATAATGCGGGACCATCAAGAGCTAAGGGTGGAATGATGGCATTGACACGTGAACCATCTTCTAGCCTGGCATCAACCATAGGCGATGACTCATCAATTCTTCTACCAACGCTGGAGACAATTCGGTCAATAATGTTCAATAGGTGTACGTTATTATGAAACTTGATAGGTACGGACTCGAGCTTACCTCTTCGTTCTACATATACACGGTCAAATGAATTAACCAGAATATCTGAAATGGTTGGATCCGCCAGCAAGGTCTCTAAGGGACCTAAGCCTAAAACTTCATCGATGATCAACTGAATTAACCTTTGCCTAGAACTTAGGTTGATGGGTATATGCAGATCGTTAATTAACTTCTCGCCTATTTCAATGATCTGTTGTTTTGCTTGGTCTTTAGAAATAGTTTCTATCAGGGATAAATCCATAACATCGAGCAACTTATTATAAAGCTCCTCCTTTATTTGTTGCTCCTCAGGTGACAGAGGTTTAAACTCTAATGGCTCAGTTTGTTGAGTTATGCTCATGTTATTTTCCTAATAGCCTATTCCAAAATCCTTTTGGATCATCATCATCATCGGTACTGTTTTTGGGGAAAAAATAATCAGTCACAGCCACAAAATCGACAAGCATCTGCTCACGTTTTGCAACGTCCGTGATGGGAGTACCAAGGTCTATACATTGGCTCGACAACTTAAAATCATTGGCGACAACAAAAAGAGAGCTTATTCCTGTTGTCTCTTTAATGTCTTTCAGTGTGATCCCCGAACTCGTTTTCTGATAACGGTTAACCAATATGTGAATTTTGGTTTTGTTTATGCCCATAAAATTAATTAGCTGGTTAACTACTGCTCTTGTTTCCCGAATACTCATCACATTTTGTTGCATCACCAACAAAATATCAGCATTAGTCAACATATCAGCGTTCCATACTTCTGGCCCACGAGACAAATCGATAATCACCTGTTCATAATACTGTCTACACTTAAGAAGTAACTCATTAGTATTCCTCAGATCTATATGATCGGGAGCATTAAGCACCGCAAAGGGCTTCGCTGCCAAGAGGTGAAGGTTCCCTCGATTAGTCATCGCACCTCTCAACGCCACTTCATCTAATGAATCTAGTTCCTGTATCGCTTCGGTGATAAAGTAGCTAGGTTCCAAGCCAAGCATATGGGCTAACGTTCCTTGTAATAAGTCGGTATCAAGAAGAGCTACTTCCCCCTTATCTCTTGCTGCTATCACGGCTAAACTCGTTGCAACAAAGCTGGCACCAGAGCCTCCTTTTCCGTTTACAATGGCTAAAACAGGCGCTAAATTGGCCTTGCTGGCCAATTTTTTCGCAATTTTGTCCAAAGATTGCAACAATACATTATCGTCACCATCAACCGGAATGAAATCACTGACCCCCTGCTGAAATGCCAGCCTTAATACACTTTGCGGGGTATCTTGACCTAAAATGATGATATCCACATGATGAGTAGCAGCCAACTTTAACGCTTGTACTGCTTGGGACTCCTCATTAGGCAACACAAGCAGTATCAAGTTAAACGGGCGCGCATTAGTCTTATTACTGACGAATGGATTTAGGGTATTGATACTCTGCCACGATAAGTTAAGGCAATTATCAAGTCTGGTTTCAATGTTAGCAATCGGCTGATGCTGACTGTTAATCACCAGTGCATGAACAGGGTAAGGTAAAATATTATTAGTTATTTGCATGGCATCATGGATAGTATTTGTGCACGAGTGTGAATCTGTCTCTGTGTTATCTATGCTAGACACAAGTAACTCCAGTGGCTTATCCATTCAGTAATCCTTCCCAGATAAATATCCTTATATTGACTATAGTAAGGATTTGAGAGGATCAGATGAATTAATTACAATCTATGTAGCCACTTCCTGGGTCTTCGTCATCGACGCGATATACACCTAGACTCTCTCTTGGAAGATAAGTAGAAAAAGTGGGAGAGCTGATAACCCGCGACATTCCTGGGACTAAAAACTGATGCTGATAGTTCGATATGTCGGCTCTCACCATGACAATATTTATCCCTGTTGCTACATTACCCAACTCGTCGAGATAACTGATGGTTAAATTCGCAGGAGTTAAGTTAGGAATTAGGTTTGCCCCATAAAATAGAGCCATATGGCCGATATCAGTATCTGAGACTTGGCACACAACCGCTATTCTCGCGGCACGCCTTGAAGCTTCATGGAGCACATTATAGGTATACATTAAACGGCCAACTTCAATGATCGCAAATAACAGAAATAGGAAAAATCCCCCCACAATGGCAAACTCTACGGCATATACTCCCTTTTGGGATTTCATAATGCCCTAATCGTATAGCTAACTTGCATATTGAAACTCAAATCAGTGCTAGCTTGTTCACCTAGACCAAAGTGTGACGCCCCCTCACCAAACAAGGGTTGCCAGTCATAGTCTACGGTGATAGTGACACTGTCCGTTGAGGGAATGGCTGCTATATTCACATTCGATGTCGATAAGCCCCTGAGTAGAGGCACTGTCCCTCCAATAAAACCATAAACTAGAATATCTTTCGTGTTTGAGATACAGTTTTGGCAGCTGCCATCATCTAGAGGGTCTGGTACACTCTCTGTCGTATTGGGTATGGCGGTCGTTGAAAGGTATCGTCCCGCGTCTCTAACCATGCGAGTCAAATGACTGTATTGAAACAGTGCACGCCCTATCTCACCGGTGGTGAAGGCTAATAACAGTAGCAAAGGCAGCATTATGCTAAACTCAACTGCCGCTACACCTCTATTGCTACTCTTCATCTTCCTCACCTATGAATCAGGACTATCGGGGTCACGATAGAGGACAATCGTCGACGTATTGCTCACAAACCCAGGATCGAGTGAAGCAGCTCCAGAGCTGGAACAAACACTCACAAATTCCCCAATAACATGTGCTTCATTGCCTTTTTGCGAGATATCTTGAGACAAAAAGAAACATCCAATGCTTAGGGCTTCAATCGTATTGGCGCCATTTGTCATACCATCACAGATACCGATCACAACAGGCAGCTTTCTCCTACCTCCAGCCGAAATGGAGGCATCGCTAGAGATACCTCCGGTGTCACAATTAAGTGTATCGCCAGTGATATATTCAAGGTGACTATACTCGACAGCAGATCCAGTAAAGGGAATGATGACCCCATCATTGTCGACCTCGACTCTGTCACCTTGGCAATTATTGAAATCTCTTGGGTGATCAGTTGAATTCACTCCACCTCCCTGCCACTGTCCGAAGCGAGTATTAAGACCTTGAACCACAGGTCCAACAGTATTACCTGGCTCAGTCGGAACATCATCGCCCCTGCTTACACAAGAGCCCGGAGTATACTCACCGGCTAATGCACGCCTAATATCGGCCCCTCCAGAGGCGCCATCTAAACGTAATAATTGAAAGTTACCAGGACCTATGGCGGTCCCTTGATTTGACCCGGCTTTCATCACATATAATTCGTCACGCGGGAGGCCGAAGGGCATCGAATCATCGATAAAATCAGGGAAGTTTGGTTCATCGTATCCAGCACAAACCATCATGGGGACGACTTTATTGAGGCACTCAATATCGGTACTTTTTCCCGCAACTGCCGATGCTCTAACGACCTTATTAAAATTCATGATCTGAGCAATAAAGTTATCCAAGCCTACATTCTCAATTCGTACACGCACATATTGTGCATCTTCATCAAGCACAGGTATAAAAGGGTCAGGCCATAGGGAAAACTCAATAAAGATATTTGAAGTGACTTGGGTGGCATTATAATCAGCTGAAGATTGTGAAACACTCGTGTTGAGATCGGCATTTTCACTGAACTGAAAGTTCTGAATAAGCATTGATGTTGCAGCTTCTCTTGCTTCAAAGAGGCTACCTCCATCCTGAATGATTTTTGCCCCATAGAGGGCTGAAGAGTCAGCGGCATTTTGTAATCTGCCTTTATCCAGCAACATATGCCCACTATCTAAGGCCAATGCTGCTACCGTCAACAAAGCAAAAATACCAATAGTAAACATCACGAGTATAGAGCCAGTCTGGTGCGCATCTAGATGCGTACAATACAGACATTCATTTTTTGCAGACTTCATCTGCTTGCCTTTTATCCTCTGACTGACGAGGAATGTTTAACTACACCTTGTTGACGCCATCCTTAACCAGAGCGGTGTAACTTACTAAAGAATTATGTTTATACTTAACATATATATGTGAACGAATTTATCTTCTACATTTTTATCATTTATTACTTCATATAAGTTTAGTCAACTTTCACGGCTATATGTCCTCTAGCATGCTTAGGAGGATAATTACTTTCACGATAAGCTTTCATCACTCTTTCACCATATTGCCCATCTAGCGTACCCACGATCCCTTCATTACGTTCTGGAGCCCCCATATCTAATATCTGTAACTGCTTCACCTGCTGATAACTCTGATCCATAGGAAAATCATTTAGTTCAGCACATCCCATCAAGCTGATACTGAACCCAATCAATACACAACTCAATTTAATCATCGACTTGCTATTTTTATCACAAAAATCCATTGTCACAGTCTCCAACTTTAAAGTGAATGGCCATACTTTTGTTTTGTACCACTATCATCAAGCTTAGCCTCACTCTCTACAGCCTCATAAGGAGTTTGATGCTTATCCGACTTGGTCTGCTTCTGTGACATTTTACCTAGCAGATAAAACTCAATGTCTGAAGGCGATACAAAATCATCGGTAGGTAAAGAGATATGTTTACGATTAAATGGCCTGACTAAGCGAGGAGTCACTAAAATCACCAGCTCACTCTGACCACTTTTAAAGCTCTTACTAGTAAATAATTGACCGAGAATAGGAATATCACCAAGGCCTGGCAGTTTATCGATATTTTCTCGGAGCGTATCACTAATTAAGCCACTTATAGCTATAGTTTGCCCATCTGCTAATTCTACCGTTGTTGATGTTGTACGCTTTACAATAGATGGCACAACAAGAGCAGCATTTGATCCGCCACCGGAAAGCGTCACTGAGTTAGCATTACTCACTTCACTGACCATAACATTAAGACTAAGGTTTATCTGACCAGAGTCCAACACCGAAGGCACGAATCGAACACCGACACCAAAGTCACGATATTGGATGGTGGTTGAGCCGTTCGTTCCAGGGACTGGTATAGGAAATTCCCCTCCCGATAAAAACTCTGCAGATTGACCGCTCATCGCAGTGACGTTGGGCTCAGCCAGTACTTTAGCCAACCCGTTTTGTTTTGCAACATCAAGGGCAAAATTCATCAATAGACTATCATTTAAATATCGAGCAAAAAAACCTCGATTACCGATAGCTGCCGCAGGATTAAGATCAAACGAACCGCCACCACCTGCCGTACCACCAGAAAAGTTATCACCTTGACTAAATATAAAAAACTTAGAATCAAACTGTTTAGCGACTTCTCTCTGCACTTCTGCAATGACCACTTCTAGCATAACCTGATGATCCCCCCGACAGTCATCATGTTCAATACCGTACTTTTTACTTTTGAAACTGACGCGGCTGCAGCATAGGCTTTTGCAAGTTCAACAGCAGTATTCATCTTATGTAAATTTGATGCTTGACCACTGATAAGAAGCTGACCTTGAGAAGTTTGTACACCTAGCTTCTCGGAAGGTAGAAATTCATGCAACCTAGCCTTTAATCCATTGAGATCATGCGTTATTTCTATATCGATGACATCTGCGAGTTGTTCATTCTTATCCCAAATCATGATGTTAGTGCTGCCTAGTTTTTTACCCAGTACATAAAGTTCATTGTTTGGCAGTAACTTAATATCCCCAATTTTCGGGTTACCTACAGACACTCGATGCACTGCATGACCAATTTGAAATACGCGAGATTTAAATATTGGGATCTTTTTAATCTCTCTATCGGCACCTGTTGGGCCACCGGCATAACTTGAAATAGAAATAAAATACAAAAATAATATGCAAGTTGCTAGCCTAGCCGTTTGAGGTATTGAACGTGCCATGGTGCACTCCTATACGTTATTTGTGAGGAACTCACTAACACCTGATGCTAATTACTGACCTTAATAACCTGCTCTTTCATCCCTTTGAGCAGATACACCTTAACCTTAGATTCTGATGAAACATAAACTGTTTCCTTAGAAGGTTTCACTATATTGCTTATAGGTTGCACCTCCTTATTTTCATTGATTAAAGCAAGTTCAACTACGGCCGAGTCATTGGGGTTTCTTAGTGCCAGTTGCAATTTTCCACGCCCCTTGGCTATCATCAGTATTTCAGCTTCTTCTAGACTCAATTCTAGAGTGACCGCTCTTACCAGCTTAGGTTTATTTTCATCATTAGAGGAACGTTGATCTATCGCTAATATCTTCACATTAGCTAACACTACATCTGTTTGTAACCGCCCATGCCTTTTAAACAGGTTTAGCACATCAACACGATTACCAGGCAGTAGGAAACCAGCCACTCCTACCACATCATTAACCCTAATTGTCACCGCGCGCATTTGAGGTGAGATAAGACTTGCTAGAGTGCTGCCTTCACCTTTTTTGGTTAACCTTTCACTACGAAGGATCTCACCAACATAAAGGTTTTGTTTAACGACCATACCTTCGGCTGCTTCAAATGTAGTAACAGCGGTTTCCGGTATAATCGAATTTGGCATAGCTGTTTGCTTAAGATGTTTTCGTTCCAGAATGGCACCTAAGGGAACCACCGTGGCCATGGTGATCACATTAGTAGAAGCTTGCGGCAAATTGGCTTCTGTATTTGATTTAAGCCAACTTTGTGCCAAGAAAACAGCAGTAACGCCAAACACTAATGAAAGAATGACAAATAGTATTGTTTTATTGTTCATCAAAAACTCCTTAGATGCTTATTGAGAGCAACGAGATTTATGATTACGACACAAAATAAATTGACCATGCTTCAACAATCAATGACTTCGTCACTTCTGACTTTAGCTGCATAAAGCTAATCTGATCCGACATTATCCCAACAGATCTCTTGGGTAACAGGGAATTAAAGGCTTCTCAAACAACTCATGAAAATCTGTAAGCAAGTATTGGAACATCTCTTCACTACATTTAAGCCCTTGCTCCTCACACACCTGAAACCAAATTTTCCTATAAAGAGGTTCATCTAATGCATCAAAATGAATCTTGTAACCTAACCTTCTGAGAAATGCATCATCGACAAGTTCGTTAGGATTTAGATTAGTAGAGAAAAGTAAAATAAGCTCAAAAGGTATCTCAAAATGTTCACCGGACTGCAATGCAAGAAAATCTCGTCGCTCCTCCATTGGAATAATCCAACGATTAAACAACTGCTTGGCACTGATTTTTTGCCGGCCTAAATCATCGAGAAGTAAGATGCCATTGTTTGCTTTTAATTGAATGGGGGCCATATAGGTTCTACTATGGCTGTCAAATTGTACTTCTAACATATCGGCGTTCAACTCTCCGCCCGTGATCCTTAATGGTCGCTTACATTTTATCCAACGAGGATCATGTCCTCGAACCAGGTCTAATTGGTTATTTACATCACTTTCACCAACTTTGTGATGAAGTTGGGGATCATAAACTTGAATAATTTCATTACCGATTGAAATAGAGTATGGAATTAACACCGAGTCACCTAAAGTTAAATTCAAATTTCGACACAGATAGCTCTTACCTGTGCCTGGTGGCCCATAGATAAGAACAGGTCGACTTGAATTCAGTGCAGGACCAATTTTGTGTAGAAGCTCATTGGGTAATACTAATGACTTTAGCCCATTCTGTAGCATCTCAAATGTTATCGGATTTCGTCGGCTAGATTGCTTACAGCAAATATCTGAGTATTGAGATAAAGGAATAGGGACTAGTCCTTTATAACCACTCTTAGCCGATGCTTGCTTGGCAAACTCCTCTCCGCCATGACTCAATGCATACCGCATCTGTCCATCTGATGTTGATTGACGATTTTCAACCCAAGCCAGCTGTTTTGCACTATCAAGAAGCCCTTGTATTATCCCTCCGGTGATCCCCATATAAGACACAAGCTCAGCTTTAGTAAGTACCCCAGCTGAAAGCAGATGTTTTAGCATTAGCTCAAGTAAAACCGATTCATGGATACCTGTTTGTTCGATAGTTTTAGGTCGAGGGGCTAATTGAGCGCTATCTAACTGATCTATTTTAGGAAGTGTATGCGTTTCATCTGTGCTAAGTTTCAACATAGTCATACTCCCCAAAGACTTAAATATTGATTCCAGTTGAAGAAAAGCTCTAAAATATTACTATCGAGTGAACAAGCCCATACCCAACCAATAGCAAATGCAGGTGCATAAGGTACCTTTTCACCTGCTGCTTCACCTGCTTCAGGTTTAAAATAACTTTGAAGATAAATACAATCCCAATATCGCTTAAATGTTTTTGCTAAACCAATGAAGCCAGTTTTCCAAATGATTAATATTAAACTGGTTCCTGCACCAGCAACGATGCCGTAAACGATATTTGAGAGTAACAATTCAGGTCCCATTAAAGCACCTATCCCCATCATTAATTTGATGTCTCCAGCCCCTAATATCCTCAATATAAATGTAGGAAAAAGAAGAATAAACGCCAGCCCAAAACCAAAGCTTGCCATTAATACCCCAGCTAATTGTGCGTAATAAGCATTAATTGCAAAACCACAGAAAATGGCGAGTAAACAAAGCTTGTTAGGGATTTTCTCTTGATAAAGGTCCATGATAATCGCTGAGGTAAAAAAGAGACCCGAGAGTAAAATCTGAAGTGTTAATTGAGTATCTGTCATAACCTGCCACCATGGACATCATCACAAAGGAACAGAGTTAGAAAACATGCCCATGTCCATATGGGCAATTCTTAATGTCAAAGAATAAGTTTCTAAGAACCTGTACAGTCACTACTCGCACCAGTTACCGCAGAGGCGAGACAATTCAATTTATCTGTTGCATTTGAACCCAGTTGATTGAAAGCAGCGATCATGCCACCAACGACTAAGCCACCGGCAATTGCATATTCAACTGCAGTTAATCCACTTTCATCTTCAATAAAATCTGTCAATAATTGTTTAATGTTCATGAGTGTTTTCTCCTAATCGTGCAGTCGGCACATGGCTAAAGACTTTCAATAAAACTTTAGATAAATGATAACCCCTTACAGTAACATTTACGTGAGCGTCACTTATTCCATCAGCCTTAAGTGCCCATTTAACCATAAACATTTAAAGCTAACTTAAAAGTAGCAAACACCAGCTCTTCACTCTATGTTGAAGAAAGAAGTGATCCAGTGTTCCATATGAACTATCTAAGTTTATATAGCAGTTACTAGAGAGGAATCTTCCCAATAGACAAAGAGAATCTGAATTCTACATTGACACTATTATCTATTTAAAAAAACATCATAAAAAACTGTAAGTTATACATTTATAATCATTACAGTTATATAAATCATGAGTTTTAGTTTTTTTTGTAATTAAGTAAAAACAGATCAATTAATTAATCCATTTTCAATACCTGCTTATATAAAGATAGGGGAGAGGTGTAGATGAAGCCTGTATTGCAAGCGAGATGAACAAGATGTATTGATAAGTTTTAAAAGGCTATAGATTAAAAAAGTGCACTTACTGTCGCTACACGATAATCCCTGATGACAGCAATACAAAATAGATATGTGATTTGTAGTATTTTTAAGTCAGATAGAAATCACCTCTTTCAGATAATATCAGTCTAGTCGTTAAATCATATTAATACAGTTTTAATAGTCCACCTTACTATTCAACATAGGTTGTAAGGCTCTCGTTTATGCATGTGTCACCCAAGCATATCCCAGTCTCTCAAGGATTTTATAAATATTACTTATCTCATAACTCACACCAAAGTTATCCGATATATAGCTTTGAATTTCACTGCCATGTAGCTTCTCCTTACCATTGGCTGTAGATCTATGTTTTATATACACAGAAAGTTGTTTTAACTGTTCAGCCGTTAAAGCAGCTGGTCTACCACTGTGTTTCTTATCTTTAAGTCCTTCTAACCCATGAGTTAAATAATTACTTACCCACTTATTCACACTGGTACGACTGACTTTGAGGTAATCTGAGATTTGATATCTCGATTTTCCTTCGTGGAAATGTAATAACGCTAAAAGTTTTAACCTCATTCTGGCATTTTTTTCCTGTCTGATCAGTTTCATAAAATCAGGATTATCATAACTGTCATTCATCATATTGAGGGATCCTATCTAAATCATAGATGTCAGGTCTAAGTTGTAACTTACCAAATTCATCAACCCAGCTTGTGTGATAAGTGATATATACAGGCGTCGGACTAACTATAGAATAATAGTGTGTCAGGGTGCCTCTAACGGCCCTTTCAACATCAGCAGCTCTGTTATCTGCTTGCATCAAATAATCCAAAAGCCCTTTAGGGTCTGACAGCCTAATACAACCGTGACTCAAGGCTCTTATACGTTTAGTAAATAGAGATTTAGATGGTGTGTCATGCAGGTAAATAGAGTGATTATTGGGAATAGAGAAACGGTATTTCCCAAGGGCATTTTCAGGTCCAGGGGATTGAACCAGCTGGTATTCTGACAAGAAATTCAGAATCGAAGAACTGCTTATATCGACCAAGTCAAGAGAAGAACTAGCTCCATATTTTCGTAATTCAAATTTTTGTCGGTTTAAGTATCCTGGATACTTAGCATCCAAAGGGATTAACTCCTTACTGACGATACTCCAGGGAGGCGTCCAGCTAGGATTGACAGTAAAGCGAGTCAATGAGGAAGTAATAATAGGCGTTGGTGTCAGGGGCTTACCTACTATCACCTTCATATCCAGTAATTTTTCCCCTTGGTCCAATAATTGTAATTGGTAACCTGGAATATTTATCCAGACAAACCGCTCAGGCAAGGTATTAGGTAAACTGAACCAACGCCATAGGTTTAACTGCATTTGAACTATTCTAGTCTCTGGCTTAACGCTCAAGCTTTCTGCCGTTTGAGTATCGAGCTGACCATTAACTTCGAGGCCATGACGCATCTGAAAAGACTTAATCCCTAGTACTATATCCGGATCATATATAGACGCTCTTTGTCTAAGTTCAGGTTTAACACTTAAATCTCCAAGATCAACCAGTAAATTTCTCAGTGTCGAAATTTTGTTCGAGCTCTGCCCAAGCCTAAACTCCGCTTGACCTATGTTAGGCCAAGGTTTGTGGGTCAATTTTTTATATTTTCTTATCATTCCTCGTAATTGTGAGACTTCATCATAGAGAGGTAGAACTTGTTCAATAAATTCAGATAACCTATGCTTTCTGATCGCTTGTGTGAAGCTGAGTTCTAAGTTGAGATTCATATTCAGGCTCAACTTTGACACTCTATCTAGAAGATAGAGACAAGCGCGGGTATAAGCTCTATCTCGTTCGCCCTTACTCAGTTTTGTCCGATCAACTTGTTCTATAGATAAATAGTTACCAAGCCCTATGCCTAGATCTTCTAATAATTGTGCTAGTGAGAGACCATTTACACTTAAACCATGGGAGTCAAACCAAATTAACTGCTGATCGTTAAGCTCATAAATAAGCTCCACTTCTTGAGTATCTGACAGATTTGATGCTAAAGAGTTACCATCAGATAAAGAGGGAATAGAGATTATTAATGAACAGAAGAATAAGCTGATCAAAAACATTTTACTTTTCATTATCTCCCTCCTCGACACATTATCTGATGGAGTTATCATTCAAAGCGCAGACTAAAATACCAATAATCCTTTATGTAATTGCTTAATAATCATTTTATTGAAATAAAAAATGATTTTAGGCCATGATTATTCTTATTACTCTACCGAGTCTCTCTTAAAATTTAGTACACAAGCTAGCCCATGACAAATTTTAGGCTGACACTTCAGAACAGTATTTTTATCCAAAGATCATTCGAAGCACATCAATTACAACTATACTTTTGGTAGGAAAATGTACTTGCATACCATTTTTCTGAAGAACTCCACCTTTGAATAGAATTAGTCCACAGGTAGATAAATATGACTAAAAATACTGAAATGATTACACAAGCCAGTTTATCCGTAACGGTTTTCATTTTGCTTATGTCGAATCTTGTACCAGCCTGGAGTGCTTATCAATCAAGGATGTCTATCAAGACAGATGCTCCATCGGGTTCAAGCCTTGCCGAACGTTACCTTATTCTTGGAGACTGGCCTGCAGAATCTGATCTTTCAAGCGTGATAAGAGATAATGACAAATTTATCGTCACCTCTGCAAAGACAACAATAAATTCTGGTTCAACATCAGACATAGATGATAATGACGATATGCAGTAATTATCCTTCTCTACTCAATAGGTTAAAGCTAGCTTGGACTAGAAGGTAAAAATATGGAGGTTGAGACACGTTTGAAGTCTAAAAAAATATCCATGGTAAGAACCTTTTGGCGAACGAATGCACTTATGTTGCTGTTTCTTATTGCCTTATATAATTTTAAATTATTTATTCAGTACTTCTCTTCATTCTCTCTTGCTGAAGTCATGACCCATGTACGCAGTGAAGACCTCTACAGTCAAGGTTTATTGTTAGATCTCTCTCAATTTATTTTTATCGTGATTGTTTTGCATATCCTCTGGTCACTTATCATCACTTTTTCATGTAAACCATGGTTTCGATTAGTTGCTCATGAAGGAATACGAACACAAATTTGGTTAGTTATCGTCTTACTTCATCTGACAATAGTACTCGCCGCAAACGCATATTTTTATCCCACGTCATTATTGGGTTTTTTAAGAGGTACTCCTCTAGCATCCTCACTCGGATTAACACTTGCCTCAATGTTGCTGGTATCACAACTTATATGGGCTATCTATAGTGATTTTGGCCCTAAAGTGATGACCTTTACCCTATTGTTCGCTGCCATGTCAATTGCTATTATGAGTTATTCCCCAGAACGGGCTTATGCTCTGAATGATAAAAATAATCCCAATGTGTTTATTATAGGAATAGATGGACTGCGGCCCGATCATCTAGAATATAGGAACAGTGAAAACAAGTTCACTCCTCACATAGATGAATTCATCTCGAAATCCCATGTTTTTACAAATACTTATAGTCCACTTGGTCGTACTTATGTTGCTTGGATGAGCATCCTTTCAGGATTGTACCCCAAGAGTCATGGAGCACGATTTAACCTCGCTCCTCCTGAATTAATAAATAAGGACATCCCCTTAGTTCGCGAACTAAGTGCAAGAGGTTACAAAACAACCTATGCGATCGATGAAAGGCGGTTTAATCAAATAGATAAAGCCTATGGCTTTGATGAAATAGTGGGGCCTAAAGTAGGTGCTGCAGATGCCATTATTTCAAGCATGGCTGATTTCCCTCTAATTAACTTGTTTTCCAATATCCCAACGGCTTCAACACTTTTTCCATACCTTTATATGAATAGAGGCTACGGGAAAGGCTATTCACCAATACATTTTAACCAGGAAGTGCTCGCCAGCCTATCGACCGAGCGGCCCAACTTCTTAGCGGTACATTTTTGCCAGCTTCATTGGCCATACACTTCTAAAGACTTCATCGATGTTAACAAGGCACATTGGGATGGAAACTATAACCATTTTATGTATCAAGCCCTGCTATCAAAAGTAGATGACCAAGTGAACGCATTGCTTACGGATCTGCATGAGAGAGGTTTTCTCAACAATGCTATTGTCTATCTAATTTCAGATCATGGTGAAGGTTTCATGCTAAAAAAAGATGTTATTACCAGTAAATCAGTACGAGAAGAGACTAAACTTCATCCTAATGCTTGGGGCCATGGAACCAATGTAATGAGTCAGGAACAAACAAATGTCTTGATGGCTTACCGCAGGTTTAGCTCATCTCTTGACAATCAAACACCGCAACAGATCGAAGGCACGTTTTCGTTAGTAGATATTGCTCCTAGCCTTTTTAATGAACTAAATTTAGCACTACAGGCCAAAGATAAACCATTCGATGGTACAGCGCTTACAAACTCGACACAAAACACATCGGAACGAACCGTTTTTGTAGAATCCTCAGTTCCCTTTCGATCAATAAATGCCAGCTTCATAGACGAGAAGAAAGTAATGTCAGAAACGGCATCCAATTACGAAGTTAGAGAAAATGGTCGAGCAGTATTGATTCCATCTATTTATAAAGAGATGGTGGCAAAGAAGCAAAGATCTGTATATTACAAACACTGGCAACTTGCCTTCATTCCTGACTATGAGGAGCTTATTTTAATCGATACAGACAATAAAGAGTGGCAGAGTCTATCCGAATATACGGGAGAAGCCCCATGGAAGAAGATGCTAGCAAGCATATGTGATCACTATGAAGGAGATCCTGGATTCGATCCCCTAAAAGCATGTCAACGAGTCACTCCAATCTCAAATTAACATCATATTGTCTTATCATTAAACACCCAATATTTTTGAAATAAATAGCTAATGATTGGTAATAATAGGCAAATAAATAGTATGGCCTTCTCATTAGAGAATCCCACGTAGTCAAAAGTAAGTGTGATAACCAATATTAACGTGAAATTAGCACTCGAGATAATGCTAAAACGCACAAAACGGGACTTATTGATCTTCACTTTAAAACTCCAAATACTTTGCAAAACATATGAAAAAATAAAACTAATAACAAAAGACAATAGATTTGATAACAATGGACTCAGTGCCAGTATTAACATTAGCCTGTTAGCCGTGAAAAAGTAAATCAAAGTCGTTAATAGCCCAACCACGGCAAAACGTCCGAATTCCTGGATCTCTTCCCAAGTTACTTTTTTTGAACTATACATATTAATGATAATCCAAATGGAAGCAGGGTAAATTTTAGAACATGTTTTTCAAATGAAAGAATACGGTATAGGAACTGATTAATGACAGTGGCAGGTTGTTTAGCTCCTATTGCACTGTCGTTAACAGTAAATTTATCTAGCAGCCGAGACAGTCCCGCGATAGGCAATAAAAAGGAATTAAAGTAGCTCATGCTGACAATGCTAAATCCACAATCAGATAGCATTGAAGATAGATGTGCAGAGTTATAGCGTCTGTAGTGATGCATCTCTTTATCATGTTTACCGTAAAGGTATTGGTATGCAGGGACTGTAATAATTAAATATCCTTTATCTTTCAAAAGATTACTTACTCGCTCTAAGGATGATATATCATCTTCTATATGCTCTAACACATCAAATAAGCAAATAAGATCAAACTGTTTATCTTGAAGATCTATTTCAAATGGAAGCGCACCGTAATGTACTTCAATGTTCAGTTTTTCCTTAACATACGCCCTTGAAAACTCATCCATTTCGACAGCAGTTACATCGCCAAACTGACTTAACATAGCCAAGTTTCCACCAGTACCACAACCGACTTCGAGTACCTTAGCATTAGCCTCTCGATTGACTGAATATCGACGGAGAAAAAACTCAATGATCTCTCTTCTGCCTTTAAACCACCAATGGTTATCTTGATTTTCGGCCAGTTCAGCATAGGCTTTTTTTTCCATAAGTTAGTACTCTCGCTCAATGATATATAGAGGTCGATGCTTGGTTTCAAGGTAAACTCGGGATATATATTCTCCTAATACGCCAATTCCAATCAGTTGAGTTCCACCTAAAAATAGAACAACGACCAAAAGTGATGCATACCCAGGTACCTCTATGCCAAAAACTAAGGTACGAATGATAATAAATGAACCATATGCAAAAGAGATCAAAGAAATAGAAGCACCGATATAACTCCAAATTTTCAACGGAATCGTACTGAAACTTGTTATACCTTCAATGGCTAGATTCCAGAGTTGCATTAACTTGAACTTCGACTCACCATTACACCTGCATTCACGGGTATAGGGAATAGTGATCGATTTGAAACCAACCCAAGACAGCAAGCCTTTCATAAATCTTTGTCTTTCAGGCAATAAATTGATTGCATCGACAACTATTCGATCCATTAATCGAAAATCACCAACATTAAATGGAATTTTCTCAGACGCTAATTGGTTATGTATGGTGTAAAAAAAATTAGCAGTACTGCGTTTCAAAAATGAATCACTCGAACGATCCACGCGCTTTGCCAATACCACTTTATAACCAAGGTGCCACTGCTCTAGCATAGTTAAGATAAGCTCAGGTGGATCTTGTAAATCAGCATCTATTGGAATGACTGCATCACCACGCGCAAGCATAAAACCAGCTGTTAAGGCTGCTTCTTTACCAAAATTCCTTGAAAAACTCACAATTCTTATCTGTTTTACTTTTTGTTTAATCTTAATGAGCTCTTCTAAGGTAGCATCAGTACAACCATCATCTATGCATATGATTTCAAATGAGTTACTTTGTTTAGATAATACCGAAAGTAAAGTTTTGAAAAACAGTCTTAGTGCCCCTTCTTCATTATACATAGGGCAGATAATAGAGATCATAAATCCCCCTCATTGAATAATCCTTTTCACTATGACTTACTTCTTATCCGAACTAGCGTGAACAGGATTTGATTTCTTGGTATAAACTTTATACTTCTTGTCTTTATGTATAGAGAACTTTATATCAGTTAATTGATATTGTTTAAAAATATCAGACATTTTTTTGTTTTGACTTATAAACGTCTCAAATTCGAAACCATCATAAAAATAGGAAGGTGGCTCAGTGACATCAATTACAATTATAGCTGGATCATTAATAGTAAGATCGTGATTAATGATATTCACGACGTAGTTTGTTACCGCATCTATTTTTTTTACATTTTCTTCAGATAAACTTCCTCTATCATTCCTAGCCATGGCTATTGCAGGTATGGGCCATAGTGCACCGAAGCTCGAGCTCCATATTGCTCTCGTATATGAAGTAATAAATGCTGATGGCCATACATTCGTCGAAAAAATATAGATGTTCTTGCCTGTAAAATTATTGTTTATCATCTCAGCAGTATGATCCAAACCTTTATATCCAATATCACTTAACTTAGGTAGTTCGATATTAGTCATTGACTTCTGAATTACCCCCCTTTGATCATAAAATATATGCCCTGTCGAGAACACCAGTAGATAACAAGCCAGTGCAGAAATAAGAATCATGGATTTTTTTATTTCTGCCTTATCATGGACATATAAACAAGTAGTCAAAGTAAAATTCAAGAATAAAATTGTTTTGAATGGTAGCAATTGATAACTATAATGAGACTGTATTAAAAATGACAAAAATGAAGCTAAGAGGATGATATTAAAGTACATCACAAGTTCACGATGTTTTTTAGATGTGAGATATCTCGCCACAATAAAAATTAACATCACCATAAGCGCATAATATGGCAGACCGAAACTGCTAATCGGCTTCCCATAGGTCCAGTAGGTGGCAAGTGCCAGTGGCACTATTTGGGAGAAGTACTGAGGATGAAAAATAAATATAGAAGTTATAAAGCCACAAAAAAACAAAACTGCAGTAACAGGTTCTATCGTTACCAGTCGATACTCCTTTCTGAACTGATACAACAAAAAACACTCTGAAAAAAATGGAATAATTATAAAGTATGGTTTCAAACATAATGCAATCCCAGCAAAAACACCATAAAGAAATAACTTAAAAGAGTTAATCCTTATCTGGCTTGACACTTTTAAATATCGAACAAACAGATATGGAATTAATAAAATGATAGCTAAATGGTCTCTTTGACCAAAGTCATAAAATGGAACAACAAAAGTGATAAAAATGACGGCATAGATATAAACATTCCGAGTTTTCTCTGGCAAGACCAATCTGCTTAAATTAATATGAGCTATAGTTGGAATGAGTACAAATAGAGAAAAATAAATTTTAGTAGCACCAGCAGCACTAAAATCGGTCATGTTAGCTAACCAAACAGCGGGTGCCATCAAGTAGATGATCATAGGTGGGTTTACTTCAATAAGCTGTGTATAGAGCTCCTTACCGGCCAACCATTCCCGAGTTATATAAAAAAGCCACCCAAGATCACCATTTATTCTTAATAAAATGGTGATCAAAATAAATAATATTAAACAAGTAATAGGAAGAAAAAAACTCAACAGTCCCAGAAAAGTTTGATAAACTTTTTGCAAGTCCAACTCCATTATATTAAGAATTAATCAAGCCTATTCTGTAAGCATAGTCACTAGAACACGTTATGCAAAACCATGCTTATTTACACTCAAAATCAAAAAATTAGACTGTTATCTTAATAAGCCAACTATAATAATTAGTTAAGTGCCGCTAAAACTGTATAGAGAGCAAATTACAGGGACATAAATGTCATTTTTCTCTTTTACCATCATAAGAAGTGCCCCATTTCGGGTACTGTTTCCGCTGCTACTGTCCTTGCCGCTTTGTATCTCGGTTGATCAATTTCTAATTTTTCTAACTCCTTACCATAGCTTAATCTCTACTTTCCCTTACATCATGCTCTCCATCGTCATTTTTTTGAGTCAACCTTTTAATCAAGGAGCTACAGGTCTAGTGGCTCTCTTAATGGTTGTTAGCTTCTATTTGGTACAAAGATATGTAGGTATTGCTGACCTGACGGATATTCAGAAATTCGCTTTCTGCTTATTGGTATTTGCTCTTCCTGTGAATCTTTTCATGATTCATTTTTTACCAGAAAAACGTTTGCTCTCTCGATTCGGCATTAACTATCTTCTATTAATCTTGTTTCAAGTGATATGGTGCTGGCTCCTGCTTGAACAGATAACGAATGAAAATGTCAGTTGGCTCTGGAGTGCCTATCTAAAGCCTATACCGGCATTATCTTCATCACCGCTGCTGCTCATCATAATCTCAATATTTCTCACCTTAATTAGCGCATTCATTGTCTTATTCAGAAACGCTAACTTTGACCATACCATCTTCATTAATCTACTATTTTCAACTATAGCCCTCATCTTTTTTGATACCCCTCAAATTTCAGCAATATGTTTTTCATTGGCAGCGACACTTCTCCTGCTAGGGATTATTACCTCTAGCCATGAACTGGCATTTGTCGATCAACTGACTGAGCTTCAAGGCCGTAGGGCACTAGAAATTGAGATGGAGCACATAAATGGTCTATACACTATAGCCATGCTGGATGTGGATCACTTCAAGCTGTTTAACGACTCCTATGGACACAGGACCGGAGATGAAGTGTTGAGGCTAGTGGCGCAGATAATGAAGCAAACGGAAGGGAATGCCTCGGTATTCAGGTATGGTGGCGAGGAGTTTATTATCTTGTTCAAGGGAAAGAACTCGAATCAATGTTTGCCCTATCTCAATGAGTTAAGGAGTAAAATAGCCAAGTATGATCTAGTCATTCGTGACCACTATGAAAGACCCATTCTCGATAAAGATGCTAAAAATTGTGGCCAAAATGGTGGAGAACATAAAACCGTAAATATCACTGTCAGTATAGGCGTCGCCGACAGCATCAATAACAGAACCAAGCTACATACACTTGGCGCAGATGAAGTGTTAAAAGCCGCAGATAAAGCCCTGTATCGTGCCAAGAGTGGCGGCAGGAACAGAGTGACAAACTTAAGGTTTGCCTGACGCCTCTATCCCAAGAGCTGTTTCCACAACAAATGCTCCGCTATAATAAGCATGAATCACTTATTATTTTTCGATTCACTTGTTAACACATTATGCCCGTCAATATCCGGGTGACCGATAAGCTTGCCATCGAATTCGATTAACCCATAATTCCCAACGCTACTGTGGGGGCCAGCACTATAGCTAGCCATTTGAAAACAACCACGACTCCTGCAATTGCATATAAAAATATTTTTCCAGCATTCCTTGCTCCTTAACTATAACAATAGGTATTAATCTGTTGTACGCCATAAGTTAACCAGCTAACAATTGACATATCATGTCAAAATTAAACTAACAAAAACATTAAGATATTACAAGTCACCAGCAAGAATATGCTAACGGCAGATATGAAAGTCGATATCCTGAGAGGCCATAAAGGCCTGCGCATTGACGCCTTTTAACATGGCGATGGTGGATAACATGCCTGCCACCAAACAATTGGCGGCCTTAACGGTCACAGACAGAGGGGCGCCTTCCACCGGATAGCCGGTGTTCAGGTTCAGTATGTGCCCATATCTCTTGCCCTTATTGAGTAGATAACGCCGGGTGTGGCCGCTGGTAGCCAGCCCTCCGCCAGTTAAGCTTATTGTCCCTGTGGCATTGTTCAGTTCGCTGGGATCTTCTATTCCCACCTGCCAGGGTTTCTCGGCGACTGAAGCACAGGCTATATCACCGCCTAGATTCACTAGGGCGGGTATGTGAGGGTAATGAAGCGTCAACAGGCTCGCTGCCCTGTCACAGGCATACTCCTTGGCGATGCCACCGAAATCAAGGCTCATGTCTAGCGGAAGATAAAGCCGTGATGCCTCTATGCTCAACTTACCAAAGCCGACATGTTTAAGTGCCCTCTCGATGGATGCAGAAGTAGGCATATTTGCATCTGACCCAAAGTTCCAGAGTTTCAATATGGGTCCCGCCGTAATATCGAACATGCCATCACTTAAGTCGAAGCACTGTTTCGAAAACACCAAGAGCGCCGAGGTTTCTACGTCGATATTCTGCCAGTCGCCAGCATTGGCATTAAGCCCGCTGAGCAAACTGGTGTGATTGAAGCGACTGTACTTTTTCTCTATGCGCCGTGTTTCCTGCAAAACCTGGTAGGCCATGGCATAGGCCAGCTCTCTGTCGGCTGTGCGCATAAGCACCTCACACCGACTGGCCATGGCATGAAAGCTCGCCAGATGTCCCAAGGAAGTGGCTGCCAATGACAGCTCTTCGCTCATAGACTGTTTTCCTCTCGATGGGGCATTACGTCACTCATCATCGAATGCTAATCATCACAGAACTGACCACATGAATGACCACATTATAAGCATGCATGCCATGGCTACACAGCGGAATAGATACCACTAAAATGACAAGCCTAGCTGAAAAATGATCGCCTTAATGCTTGGATATAGCTCATGGTGAGCCAGCTGACCGCTGGCTTGCTCTCCATTAGAATAGGGATCTTGTTGATAATACTCCAGGCGATAGCTGGCCTCAGTGCCATCAACTAAGGTATGGCCAATTTTTATGCCTAAGGTATAAGCATTCATGTTACCGATACGATAATCTGCCGATGCATACTCAGGGAGTCCTTCCCCGAATTCAGGAAAGCCCGATAAAAGCTGGCCGCTTCTTGTCGATAATACCTCAGGTGCAGTTGGCCAAAAAAAGTTGAAGTGAAGTTGTACCTATAACGGGTCTCGAAGGTATGTGAGGACACGCCCCAGTCATCATGACTATAACGATAAGCCAGATCTGTCACCCCGGTGGATAATGCGTGTTTACTGAACAGATAAAAGCTCTGTTTGAGACGCTCATCGGGTCGACTCTCATAAAGATATGCCTCACTGGTTCCCGACGCATCAACCAGGCTAAGCACCTTATAGGGATCTGTCATGTATCCTTTTAATGAAGACAGGTTATAGCTGAGTTGCACCAGCATATACCGATTGATGATCTGGGTTAAGCCGACGCTAAGATCCACAGTCTGTTTATCGGTACTCGCTATCTGGCGAGTCTTATCAAATTCAGTCCTGAACTCTGCTTGGGAGTCAAAATCATCCCGAAACACCATCTTACTCATGGCCACAGGCCGCCCTCCGACAGGATCGACCAGATCATAGTAATAGGCCATCCCTAATGAAAGCTGAGTATTACTCTTGTTAAACGAGCGTTCCAGTGCCGAATTAATGCCCATGGAGGTGTAGTCATATTCTCTGGACAGATAGATCCCATGGTTACTGCTCCAGTCAGGCGACCATATCTCGGCCCAGTTGCCACTGAGCTGAAGTCGAGTGTCTTTGAAGGTGTCATCTAACGGGGTGTTAGCAGAATCTATATTGTATTCGCCATTGCCTGACGGACGGGTAAAAGTCTGGCGTTCATCTTGGGGCACAGCGCCATTGGCCGAGGAGCCGGTTAAGGTATCTAGCACCAACTTGCCTTCGTAAAGCCGCTTATCGCCTACAGGTAGCTTAAGATTGAAGATCCCCTCGGCTACCGTCACCCTGTCCTGTTCCAGATAATAGAGTAAGGCGGCATCGATTTGAGGTGAATCAGTCTCAACAGAGTCTGAGGTGACGGCTTCATCGGTAGTGATTACTGCGGCGAGTTTAGTGTCTCTGCCTATTGGATTATCGGCTCCTGAGTCTCGTTGAGCGGCAATGGCCACCGAACTCGTCATGCTCAACAGCGCAAAGCTGGCAATCGATAACGCTTCGGCAATCGAGGACTCAATAGTACTGGTACCAAAACTTGCACCTATTTCGGGCCCGGTTCCAATGCGTGCTTGTGACTTATTGACCGTTTTAGTTGCAGCCACAACCGCCCCCGGCGAGTGCTCGGCCGCCACTGGTGCCTTCTTTGCTAAAATAAATATGATCGTCCAAGGTCAGATCCAGTTTCTCACTGTCCAACGCCATATCTTCACGGGCAAACTGATCCCGCTGCCAAGGCTCAACGCCTAAACCCGCACAGGCCGTCAAAGATAAACACACCAAGAACGGTAGGCTTCTGACTGATTTAATCAGCACTGTCTCGAATATCATCATCTCTCGCCTCTAATTTGATGGATTCCCCCACACTTACTCATTTTACTCACTGCTTGTCTGTGCTCTGTTCCAGCTTTGCTTGCTTGAGATAGTGTAAGATCTCGGCTTCATAGTCCGCCTTATGCTCGGAATAGAAACCCACGTGTTTAGCGACTAATTTACCTTGTCGGTTGAACAGGTAGCTGCTCGGCATTCCCAAGATATCGAATTGTCCTGCCACCTGAGTATCGGGATCATAGGCGATAATGAAGTCGGCAGAAATCTGCCCGAGAAACTGACGGGCGAGTGATATGTCATTGTCTAAATTGATGGCAATGATCTTAAGCCCCTGATCAGCATACTTATGGTGCATCTCATTCATCCAGGGAAAAGACTTTCGACATGGTCCACACCAAGAGGCCCAAAAATCGATATAAATCAACTCTCCGGAAACTTGAGATAATATATATGACTGCCCGTCTACATCCTGGACACTGAGATCCAGATTTGGGGCCGCAGAGAGTGAATTAACCTGAAATAGTATGCTCATTATCAGGCCAATTTTAACCAGCTGGCTTAACCGCCTTAAAATTAATAGTTGCATATTAAAGCCCAAAAAACTCTGTGTATTAAACTAGTTATACACCGAGTAATGCCTTAGCGCCAGCAGTGACTAAATAGGCGACTCATACTAAACCTGCCCTACTTTTATACCGATAATAAAAAGCCCAAACCAGATCTTAGTTTGGGCTAACATCAGTTGCAGTTATCTGCAGTCAGTTATTCTAAGCCTGCCTCGAAGGTCAGAAATATTTCGTTAACGGATTTATCGGCTAGACGGGTATCGGTATTTTTCTGCTCGAAACTCGCGTGAAGCAAGTACAGACCGGCACTTGGTGGAGTAAAACTTATCGAACCCGCTTTATTTGAGACGAGTTCGATGGCATCAATTTTATTGCGATACAGAGTGCCGGACTTGACCACAGAAACCGTCACGCCCTCAACAGGCTTACCATGAAAAAGAAAATTCATCTCTGTGACTTCATTTTCAATGATGTTCGCCGGGTGTGTCACAGGCAGCAATTCAAGGTATTCATTTTTAGCCTGATAAGCCACATCGTTAGGTTTATTAAGGGTCACATAAGTCTCGACGCGTGAGAAATACATGGCGCCTTGCAGCTCATATGCACCTTTTGGCATCGCTGCGGCAGCCGCCTGTTTGTCCATAGCAAGGCGCACGGGCTTATCTTGGCCCTTCACCTTGTAACGAGAATAGTATTTAGGTTTGGCTTTTTTCTCGAACCGATAGGTGCCATCCTGTGCCAGCTGGTAATCGAACACAGACTTACGGCCGCCTCTGTAGCTTGAAGAGGGAGAATCTAGTTTGCCATCGGGCATCACAACCTGAACATCTTCGCTGCCGAAGGGCTTATCATAGATGAACACTTGATTACTGGCAGAGACATCGGAAGTGATCCACACACCTTTGCCTGCATCGGCTGAGACATTGAAATGACTTGGCAAGATCCAACGGTCATGAGCCTGAGCAGTATGACTAGCAAAGGGACTTAACAAGGTGCTGACTAAGGTAAGACTCGCGGTAACTAACAGTGTTTTCTTCATTGGTTGACCTATAAATTACATGATTAAATGTGTAAATGAATGACGAGCTAAAGATTAAAAGCGTTAAGGTTGGAAATGGATCTTGATCTCGCCAGTTTCCTCAGTCGGAGCTATTTTGGCAGTAAACGCCTCAGAGCCTAACTCAAACTTATGTCTCACCAGATCTCTACCGCCATGCTCCCTGACCACTTCCATCAGCAAGGTATATTTGCCATTGGGGACAGCGTGACCGTCGACATCAGTCATATCCCAGTGCAGCTGATATTTCCCCGCCGGGCGAGTAGCTGAGCTCATCCCATCGACTAACTGGCTATCTTCACGCCCGGCTTTTCTCCACCATCGCCGGATATCTTTAAGCCACTTATAGCCTTCATCCCAACGCCACAAAGCGAGCGTGCTGATATGCTTGCCTTTAGCATTTTCAATCCATACCGCGGTATAGGGCCTTAAATACTGACCTTGAGTTATTTCCGGTAAGTTAACCTCAATATCAAGCCCAGCATCGACCTCGGCACAGGCCCAAGACGGCACTATTATCAAGGAGAAAAAAAGCAGTGATCGAGCTAGATACCGCTTCATTGTGCTGATGTTGTTAACGTGTCTCTGTTTCCGCTTCATGGAACTCCTTACGTTGATTTATCTATCCCAATACAATGCGCTAAAGCACTTGTGTGACATATACCAAGCCACAGCTACTACTCACTATGACCATGTAAAACAGTGACTTTTTAAGCTTTCTGGTTTGAGGAAGTAACAAGTAGGCACCGCTCATTGAAAACAAAATGATTAACATGGAGCTAATGTCGAGTATCCATTGCCAGGCGAGGCCGGCATTTCTGCCCTTATGCAGATCATTCAATACGGCGATAGCACCGTAATGATGGCTCTCGACAAAAACCCGGTTATCCAGCAGGTCTAAGGTAAAAACCTGATAGGTACCCGGCGCCTTATGCACCAGTGAAATCTCATCTTCACTGAATTGTGCTTGAGTCATATCTACAGACCATTGGCTTTTCATCCAATGACCTAAGGCTGCACGCCATTGTTCTTCATTGCTTTGAGATGTGATGAGATAGTCCGGCAGTGGCACCTCTGAGTATTGTGCCCCCTCTTGGTTGCTATCGAACCACTCTGGATGGTTGAGAGTGATCCCCGTCACGGCAAAAAACAGCATGAGTATTAGCAAAGCCATAGACACATAAATATGAATGGTCCGCGCGATGGACAGAGAACCTCTGCTGACGCGGATTTTTTTTGCTTTTATCCTGGTGGTTTTCGTGACCTTGTCATGGATAACAAGCTGAGGAGCATCTTCTGGTAAAGCTTTTAGTGACTTCATTGCTAATCGTTCGGGCGAGTCAAATCGACCATAGTAAATATTAAATGTGCCGCCACACTAAATGTTAACGATTATCATTATTAGTAAATTTACGTTATTTACTTTCTTGCTAGAGAAACGACCATGAACACAAGATACAGATGTGCGCAATAAATAGGCGATCAAACCCATATCTCTCTTAATAATTAAAGGTTATTAGTCAAATACCGATAAAAACTTAATGAATTAAGGTTTTTAAACTGAATGATGTATAACGAGCGAACCGAGGCAAGATGTTGTGGATGTAGATAGTGTGAATAAAATACCGAGAAATGCCTCAATCGTCTTTCATGTTTCTGCGATTATCACTTTGAGTGTTTTTAGCCTATATCGGATCGGGATCGGTGACTACAAACACGCTGGGTTCTTCTCCTTAGCCATTACCCCGCTACTTTTCTCACTGCTGCGAGAATGGCAATACAAGGCCAACGTACTACAGAAGCAGATCACACTCATCATGGTGAGCATTGCCATCTGTTACAGTTGCCTTTACTTAGGTTACAAAGGCCTTATCTATCTATTTCCTACCATTTTTATTTATTTTTTCCTGTTTAACATTAAGCAAGCCCTGCTCCTATCTATTCTCTATGCCTTGTTCGGACTCGGCTTCGCACTCAACATAGAATCTACGCCAGTCATTGCACGTTATTCCATCGCCATCATAGACTGTATCGTCTTCGGCGCCCTCTTCTCACACATCATCAATAAACAAAAGAATGCCCTATTTTATCTTGCTCATACCGACGAACTGACAGGTATCTACAATCGAAAACGCTTAAAACCCAGTTTAAATAACGCAATAGAAAGCAAGATAAAACACCAGACCAAAACGAGCCTACTCTTGCTCGATCTCGATCATTTCAAACAGATCAATGATACTCATGGCCATATCACGGGGATTGTGTGTTACGTGCGGTAGCGGACACCATTACACGCCACAAGCCTGTAGACGCTGAGGTCATACGTTTCGGAGGAGAAGAGTTTTTAATCAAGTTGCCGGATACCGACGGTGAGCATGCCGTCATCTATGCTGAGCAGTTGCGGCAGGTTATTTCACAAATAAAACTGCCAGGTGTTTCCCAGCTCATCACTTGCAGCATAGGGGTGAAAGAGCTCGAAGGTGAAAGCTTAGATGAATGGTTAAATGCCAGTGACAAGGCGCTCTACAAGGCGAAAAATGCCGGTAGAAACCGAGTCATCCAGGCCCCTTAAACTTGCGACTCCATAGAGTAAACTCCCCACTCTTTACCTTTATCATTAATACCAGCATCATTAATACAGCCAATGAGTTAACCTGAATATCAATCTCGCTCACTGTCCAATTTAAAGAGTCGTCATGTGGTATCAAAAAGAAGTTAATTTACGTGCAAAACCCCGCGGATTTCATCTGATCACAGACGAGGTCTATGATGCGCTTCCAGAGCTTAAAAAACTCAAGGTAGGCTTAGCCCATATCCACCTGCAGCACACCTCGGCCGCATTAACGCTCAATGAAAATGCCGATCCCAGTGTACGGGTCGACTTCGAGCGCTACTTCAATCGTCTCGCGCCAGAGAATGAGCTTTACTATACCCATACCTATGAGGGGCCCGATGATATGCCCGCTCACCTAAAATCGAGTTTACTTGGTGTTTCATTGACGCTCCCTATCACCAATGGCCGTTTAAATCTGGGCACATGGCAAGGGATCTATCTATGTGAGCCAAGAGATTCTGGTGGTAAACGCAGGCTCATTATCACCCTGCAGGGAGAGTATCTTTAGAGATCCAGCTAACATCGTAATGTGGTAGTTCATTAACGTTTTGAGGGGCAGAAATACCTCGCTCTGTTGTTGATAGTATTCGAAAGCTACCACCTTGGCCCAATTCATCACACCCCATCTCCCAATTAGCACACCAGATGCCAGTTGCCACTGCTGCATAATATCGTGATGACGTCGCTGCATAGAAGTCTACACGTAGTTGATCGTCAGCAATCTGCGTGCCTACACAACGGGTTGTTTGGCCATTATAAGACGATGGTGACCATTGACAACTTTCGAAGCAGCGTTCGTATTGAATAAAGCTTTCCCCTGTAGTTTTTAATGGTTGAGTCAAGTCGTTATCTGAAAAAAACAGCGACTCCAAGGGTAATCGTTTATGAAATTGAGCATTAAAAATACGAATAAACAAGGGGGTATACCAAGACTTATACCCAATCGCGCAAACACAAATAATGGCATCTTTGTTTTCATCGAATCGTTCATTCAAGACAGATTTAACACTGTTATGATCAGCACCAGGACCGATCCAACAGCTGCCGAGTCCCATTCGCGTTACATCAATGACAACTTTTTGGAGTGTCTTACCAATATCAAGAACCGCTTTACGGTCATATTTTGCAGGAGCAATAGCGATTAGAAAATGACGAGCATTGACAACCGGCCAGATAGTCAACGGCGCATGTACCCATTCTAGGCGAATATTTGACTCACTGAATTTCGGCTCTTTTAAATGTCGAGTCACTGACTCTAGAAGAGCTTGTTCATGCTCATCGGTTAATGGCCGTGTTTGGTAAGAACGACAAGATCTGCGATTACGCATCAGACTAAATACATCACTTTCTTCGTTACTCTTAGGGAGGGGCTCCGGTAAGCGTATGCGTAGTCGAGTTGTAACGATATCGAACAATATGATGGCCAACAGTAGTGTAGGAAGCAGTACAAAAATTGTCGCCACAGATGGTAATAGCAAATAAAGTAATCCACTCATGATATACAGCCCCAACACGATTGGCACTGGCATCAGATATTGCAGCCAACCAGTAAACTGTAAGCGCAGCTTAACACCAACGAAACGAATCAAAAATCGACGCAACCAAGGCAGCTTTATTTTATCTACAATATCGCGTTCATTGGCTCCTAGTGCAGCATAGATAATGTCAGATTTTCGGTTGTGATGTGAATTTGTCATATTCCCGCCCTTATGCAAGTGGATACTTGCATTATATGGAGGTCCATTTCTTTTGCAAGTAAAAGCTTGCACATGGTATGATCAAGAAACAAATTAGGAGTATCGATGCCGCGTAAAATTGACGAGAATAAGCTATTTGGTATTGTAGTTAACGAATGGTTAACTATCGGATATGCCGCCACCACCACAAAAGCTATTGCCAGTATTGCTGGTGTGAATGAAGCAACGCTATTCCGACGATATGGTAATAAGGCCGTGTTATTTGCAAGAGCAATTGATCACCAACTCATTAATACTCCTCTCAGCCTTGTGCAGATATCCGACGATCTGCACGACGATCTTGTTGCGTTAGTTAAATCGTACATTGTCACCTTTGATATCTATGGCGATATTGTTTTTCGTCTCCTTCATGAGATATCTGGCAACCCTGACATACGCGATGCAACCATGAATCTAATAAACAACTTACAAGGTATGGTGAAGATGATTAAACATCACCAAGATCAAAATGCATTAAGGTCTGAATATCCGATGTTAACTCTCACAGCATTACTTGGTCCTATTGCTACCTATATGCTATTTTCACGTACAGGGCTCAACCCAGAACTACCAAAATTCAATGCTCAGGCTCATGTAACAAGTTTTTTGTATGGTCGCAGCATTGTTCCTTCTCTATAGGGATTATCTCGAGTACGGAGAATTATTTTTAAACTCTGAGGTAAAATACCAATCGGTATAACTAGCGTATTGCCCTTCTATGCTCATATCTCTCTCAATTAAATATTCGCTCATCCACAGCCAAGTCCCCAGACCTTTCAAGAAGTAAATCAGTAGATAATGACGAGTTATAACGATTAATAATAACAAGCAGGTTATTACTCTGATTTACTCTAAGTAACTGTGATTATATGTTTGTTTTTTAGACAATACCGTTAGATAATAATATCAGGTTTCAATTTGAGAGAGACAGGTATGAAATTGCCCAGCATTCAGTCATCGAGTCTAAGTAACCTTGAGAAACTGCAAGAGAAACGTAAAGAGCAGATGGAGAAGCTCAGTACCGGGCTCAAGATTAACAAGGCCTCGGACGATCCCGCTGGCCTACAGATCGCCAATAGGCTCACATCCAGTATTAATGAGTCAGGAGTACGTGTAAGAAATGCACTCGATGAGCAGAGCATAATTAACACTCAAGCAGGACAATATGCTTCAATTACTGACAACCTCCTTAGAGCACGAGACTTGACCATACAAGCAGGTAATCCCTTGTACGATAAACAAGCCATACAAGCGGAGCTTGATCAACTGACCGAAGAGATCAATGTCGTCGCGGCAGAAGTACTGGGACAGAATAATTTTATTTCAGGTTTAGATGCGAGTAATCCAAGTGCTTCACTGACCACTATAGACGATGCCTCAGTGATTATAGATGACAATGCCAGCGTTGCAGGAGCTGAGAGTAACGCCATCGACAGCCGAGTCAATAACTACCAAATTAGCAGTATTAATAGCAGCGCGGCACGCTCGCGAATTCAAGATACCGATTATGCCCAAAGCTCGGCAGATTTGCTCAAGACAGAGCTGCAACTAAAAATCGCCGTGATCCTGAAAAAAGATGAGGAGGAGCGAAAAGGCCTACTATTTAATCAGTTTATTTAGCCCTGTTACTAAAAAGGCAGGGCTATTCTTCTAGAGCTATTTATCCAAAACTATCCATACAGAACCCTTGTGCCAGAGCTATTCATCCAAAACTCCCATTCAGAAGCGTTTTTTCAAAGCGAGTTATTCAAGATTTAGTCATCCAGTTCTATAGGCTTTAATAGCTCAAGCCAGTCATCCCCTGTCATCTCAGAAACAGCCAGACTCTCTTGCTGATAGATACTCTGTGCTAAATTATTTTTAGATTCCTGCAGCAGCTGTATCCTCTCCTCAACGGTATCCTTACAGATAAGTTTATAGACAAACACCGACTTGTCCTGGCCTATCCGGTGAGCCCTATCACTGGCCTGCTGCTCGGCTGCTGGATTCCACCAGGGATCGGTATGGATGACCACATCGGCAGCAGTTAGATTTAGACCCGCGCCTCCCGCCTTCAAGCTAATCAAGAATATCGGCACCTCTCGCTGCTGAAAACGCTCAACCAGTGCCCCTCGATCTCGACTCTTTCCCGTCAGCTCAACGAAGCTAATGCCTAGCTTTTCCAGAAGTTCACCAATCAGACTCAGCATGCTGGTAAAAGAGGAGAAAATTAATACTCTCCTGCCCTCTTCGAGCATGCCGGGCAGCTTAGCGGCAAGCCAGTTTAACTTTCCTGAGCGAGTATTGAGCCTGCCAACATCATCGAGAGGCTGCACTCCATTGGCAGAACCTTGATCACCAAGCTCATCAATATCAGATGTTACTGAGACTGTATCGACATCGGCGCCGGCTAAGTCTGATTGCTGGAGGTGATCGAGTTTGAGTAAGTCGGGATGACAACAGACCTGCCTGAGTTTGAGCAAGGCATTACTGATGGCTAAACGGTTACGTTTCACTCCCGAGACTGACACCGCTTTTCTCATCTCTTCAGACATGGTCAAACGGATCGTTTCATACAGATCCCCCTGAGTCTCGGTCAGGTTTATATATTCATTGATCACCGTTTTATCGGGCAATTCTGTGGCGACCTCAGATTTAAGCCTGCGTAACATGAACGGCGCAATCCGTTGCACGAGCGCCCGGCGACGCTCATCATCTTGCTCTTTTTCAATCGGCACTTGATAATGCCGCTGAAACTGAGCATAGGTACCGAGGAAACCTGGCATCAGGAAGTTAAACAGTGACCATAGCTCCCCCAGATGATTTTCTAAAGGCGTACCGGTTAAGCAGAGTCTATGGGTCGCGGATAAGCTGGAAACCACTCGACTAATTCGACTTCGAACATTTTTGATGGTCTGAGCTTCATCTAAGATCACCACATGAAAGTGTTGCTTGGCCCAAAACTCAACATCTTGTTGCAGTGTGCCATAGCTGGTGATCAAGAGATCGCTGCTATCAATCTTATCTTGTAAACTGTGGCGCTTAGGCCCTGACCAGAGAAGCACCCTAAGTTCGGGGGCAAATGTCCCAGCTTCATGCAACCAGTTGGCTAATAGGCTCGTTGGCGCAACCACTAAACAGGGGCCAGACAGTTTACCGGCCTCTTTATCGAGTAAGATACTACTCAGGGTTTGGATTGTTTTACCCAGACCCATATCATCGGCGAGTATTCCACAAAATTCGTGTGCCTTTAAGAACTGCAACCAGTTTAATCCCAGCTGCTGATATTCTCTAAGCTGCGCATTGAGCCCGACAGGCGGCGAAACAGCAAAATCTATTTGTTTAGCTTTAGCGTCCCGATCTGCTGGGCCTTGGCCACCTGAACTCACTTCTAAATAAGAGTAAAGTTGCTGAGCCTTATTCTGTAACCAGTGACTGCCCTGCCAATGCCAGTCTTTCTTGTTTATTTTATCTCGATCAGCCAATTCTGCAATTCGAGTCAACTGATTCATGGACATAGTTAATGTCTCATCGACTGACAGCGGTTTTCTCTCATACAACTCGACCAGCACAGAGAGAATATGCTTCACTCTGTCGGCGGGCAGAGACAGACGCTGACCGGAGTCGAGCTCCATGAGTATCGTATCTGTGTCGCTTAAGTTTTGCAGCAAGCCCTGTCTTATTGCTTTGACCAGATAGGGCAATAAATTGATCTTCTTGCCATCCACTTCAACACCCAGTTCAAGGTCGAACCATTGCTTATCTGCAGCTTGATGACTCACCTCTCCATACCAAGTCTGGACTTGGGCCAAGCTAAAACGATTGATTAATTGAAAATCAATTGACCAGCCAGCCAACATCAGACGCCTTATGGCAAACATCTGTTGACTCAACATTTCAGGTAACTGGCGATCGCCGAGTAGAAACTGATGCCAGACTATGGGTTCAAATCCAGATGAAAGAAGGGGAAAATCGGACAGCTGAATACTCAGTTCAGCGGCGAGCTTGAGCAGATGCGGTGACTCGCTGGCATGAGCAAAAATGTCAACTAAACCACACTCCAAATCATCGCTGATGAGGGAAAAGCGAGCGACCTGTAAATCCAGATGACTCTGTTCATCCCAGGGAAATTCGATACCCCTGCGATACACTGTAAGTTTAGGCACCCATTCCCTGTCATCATCTGCAACTTGTTGTACATATTCAGTGCGCTGTTTATCGCTGAGTTCACCCAGAGATGGGGGTAATTCGGTCAACACCAGACTCATACTGGCAAAATCAAGGTATTGGCCTGGAGCCACTTGAAGTAAGGCGCCTGGCTCGACAAAATCATCAAGATAATGCGGCTCGACCTTGAGGGGGACTTGCTCGCAATGCAGCCAGAAACAGCGCTGAGTAGAAATTAATTGATAAAGGAACTCACTGTCACACGTTTCTCCTAACCCTAAGGAAAGTGTCTCTTGCTGAGCAGCTCTCGTCTCATCATCCAACACTTGGGCTAATTCTCTTAACCTATGCAGTAAATAAACATCGGTTTGAGTCACAAATTTTGGCAAGCTGCCTCGGTCCAACACCTCAAAGCCTAAATCTGTCTTGATTGAGTATTGACCTAATTTACTGACATAGCCTTTATGGGCGCTCAGGTGCAGTGCACCCTTCCTTGTTGATAGCAAGTACACCACTCTATGTCTGGCCATATTAGGATAAGGATCGTAACGTTGACTCAGCTCAGTTCTCAATAACCTGAGTGCGGTATCGGCACGTTTGGTTTCACTCGGATAGGGAATGATAGGGGCTTTTCTGGCCACATAATCGATGGCGATAGCGGCAAGATGAATACAAGGTAACAGTGACTCGCTACACTGGCTGCACACCGTATTAGCGGAGGCAATGACTGGACCCGCAGACCAGTCCAATCTCGCAGTGACGAGTGATTGAATAGTATCACCGACATCAATACCCTCAGTGACTATGCCCAGATCTTTAGCCGAGCTAAACTTCGCAGACAACACAGGTCCGCTGTAGTCAAAGTCAACCACTGTCATTTCCAATAACACCAGCATACCGTCGAATATTACTGACTGGCTAAAAAAATTATCTAGTTGGGTCAATCTTGCCTTCCAATCATAACTATCAATTCATACAAAAAACCAAGGCGACAGCAAACAGCTCACCGCGTCCAAGCTTCTAAACCATTTAAATTAAATCGAAAGGGAGAACTATACCATTGATGGGGCTAAGCCCTATATAGTATTGTTTGATAAACGCCATTTTTCACCTTAATAGTAATTCTATTGGTTACTGAATAAGCCAGTTATATAAAAAACATAGGATAAATGTACAATTCTCTTATCGCTTTTTAGCTTCATTCTTATATAATCCATTCGTATACAATATCCTCCTGTAAAATACTATGACTAGCTTCGATCCTATTGAACATCCACACCGTAGATTTAACCCTCTCACGGCTGACTGGGTACTCGTCTCTCCCCATAGAGCTAAACGTCCCTGGCAAGGCCAGGACGAAGCGACTCCCGATGAACAAGATCAAAGTTATGATAAAGACTGCTTCTTGTGCGCCGGTAATCGACGCATAAGCGGTGAGATAAACCCTGATTATCAATCCACATTTGTATTTGGTAACGACTTTGCGGCTTTAGCCCCCGACACGCCTGCAGCGCCTTTTGATGACGATCCACTAATGCGCAGTGAAAGCGTCCGCGGCTTGAGTCGGGTGATCTGTTTTTCACCGGATCACAGCAAGACGCTACCTCGGCTCACCACAGAGCAGCTACGTCAGGTCGTTGATGCCTGGGAGAGTGAAATAACCGAGTTGGGCAAGGAATATGTCTGGGTACAGGCATTTGAGAACAAGGGGGCTGTCATGGGCTGCTCTCAACCCCATCCCCACGGACAAGTATGGGCCAATAGCTACCTGCCGAATGAAGTCAGGAAAAAAGACCATAATTTAAGAGCATATCAGCAAGAGCATGGCCGTAACCTACTCTTGGACTATGTCAAACGTGAAATGGAAGATGGTAGCCGTACCGTAGTCGAGACCGAGCACTGGTTGGCCGTTGTACCTTATTGGGCAGCCTGGCCTTTCGAGACCATCTTAATGCCAAAAAGCCACATTCGAAGGTTCGATGAATTATGTAATGCGCAAAGAGACGATCTAGCCTTGGCCATCAAGAAGCTCACCAGCCGCTATGACAACCTGTTCAATTGTTCTTTCCCCTATTCCATGGGCTGGCACTTCGCGCCATTCAAGCGAGACAGAGAAGGTGAATTAACTGGCAGTGATCATTGGCAGTTACACGGCGTGTTTTACCCGCCACTGCTACGCTCCGCCACGGTAAAGAAGTTTATGGTGGGTTATGAGATGCTGGCCGAAGCTCAGCGAGATCTGACACCTGAGCAAGCTGCAACCAGACTCAGAGATGCCACCGATATCCATTATTTAGACAAAAGCTAATGAGATAAGGGATAAGATAGGTAAATCAGCCAGCTGCATAAGTTAATCCTGTGAGCTGGCTGATACATGACAAAAACTAGATCCTTACTTAAGATCTAGGGCCTAGGTAAAGTACTAGGAAAAAAATCTACATCTAGACTCATTTATCCAGCGGTGTTCCCACTATTCGTTTCTTTCCCGAAAACATGGCCGAGATTATCCCTGGCTGATGACGTAGTTCGGCGATAATCACACCCGCGACATGCAGCACAATCAATAGCATAAGAAAATAGACGCTATACAGGTGTACTGTGCCCGCCAGGCTTTTGTATGGCTTGATCACGGCAAGCTTAGCCTTGTCTACGCCAGTTTCATCGTAAGGCTTAATACTAGTGGCATCGACGCCGTCAGCGGCAATATATTGAGTCACTGCCGCCCCAAATGGCGGATAATAGATATCCGTACCGGCGCGGATCAATCCCGTCGCCATGATCACCGTCAGTATGAGCATGATGACCAGAACAGCGAGTTTACCCGTGGGGTTATGACCTAGGTATTGCGGGTTTTCTCCTGCACGTAAGGCCGTCTGATACTGCTTTATGGCCCCGATTTTTGGTACGTTGTCAGCAAATTTGGCAAATCGATTACCGATAAAACCCCACACAAGCCTTATGATCAGGTTTATTGCGAACAAATAGCCGATAACTGTGTGTAGCTCTTTCAGGCCTATCTTGGCTGCTAACCCCGAGATGCCAATTTCACTCTTAAACAACATAATCAAGCCGACAAACATCAGGCTAAGCACCAATAGCAGGTTAACCCAATGAAACATGCGTGTGGGTCTGTCCCATACACGGTAGGTTTTGTTCTGACTTGTGTCTTCGGTAGTCGATAATGACATAGTGATCCCCCAGATCTTTACAATACGTCTAATTAAATACTGGCTAATAATATATATAAAGCCATGTCATCATTTTACGCCTATCTGGAATAAATAGGGTTAAGATTTGTTAATTAAACAAGATGTTATGTCGAATAAATGTGTGCTGCAGCACGTTATTGAGAATTAGTTATCTTCGAATCGTCATTGTGACTCGCAATAGGGGGGCGTATTAGGTATCAGAGGGTATAGGTACCAGAGAAATAGGTAAGACTAGAGAATCAGATCAGGGAATAATAAGCTAACAGAGGCGAACAGAGGTGGAAAGTCCACCTCTGTTTCAGTCTCTGTCTCTGTCTCTGTCTCTGTCTCTGTCTCAAGGAGTATCTATTACTCAGAGATGCGTTCAAGCTTAGCCAAGTAGAAGCCATCAAATCCAGAATCAGCCACGCTGATGTTCTCATCTTCGATAAACTTGAAATGCTCATTTTCAGCCAGGAAGGCATCAATCTGATCTCGGTTCTCTTCAGGCATGATAGAGCAAGTGGCGTAGACTAAAATGCCACCCACTTTAACCATGCGGCTGTAGCTCTGCAGGATATGTTTCTGTAGCTCAACCAACACAGGTAAACGTTCAGGCGTATCGCGCCACTTAGCATCTGGATTACGTTTAAGTACCCCTAAACCTGAACATGGCACATCCAGCAGCACACGGTCGGCGCTGAGTTTAAGACGCTTGATAGTCTTAGAGCTGGCAATGATACGAGTCTCTACATTATGAGCGTTGGCGCGGCGAGCACGCTGTTTCAGACTATCGAGTTTCCATTGCTCGACATCCATGGCCAGTAAACGTCCCTTGCCCTGCATCTGAGCCGCGATGGACAAGGTCTTACCACCAGCACCGGCACAGGCATCGATAACCCGCATACCCGGCTTAGCATCTACCGCTGCTGCCACCAGTTGTGAGCCGGCATCTTGCTGCTCGAACCAACCCTTCTTGAAACTCTCGGTGCGAAATAGTGCCGAATCGGAAGTGACTTCCAGTGCAGTATCTACGCCCTCAACCTCTTTGGTTTGAACTTGCTCATTTCTCAGCTTCTTGCCTAGCTCTTCACGAGTACACTTGAGAAGGTTTACTCGTAAATAACGCTTAGGTTGCGTACTTAATGCCGCTCTTTCTTTCGCCCAAGCATCACCGAGCTGGGCCTGACCCATGGTATCTAACCATTCAGGACAACCGTCCCATAACGCTGGCTGAGCCTTGGCTTTCTCCAAACGGTCAAAATATTCTCTCTCATCCACCTGTAATGCATATTGCATCTTAGGCAGTTCGAGTTCATGGAACATGTGCCAGACGTTGAGCAAACGCGTGCCCATGCGTGACATCTCTTCATATTTCACATCGGAAAGATAACAGTAAAGGTTTAATTTACGTAGGATATCTCCGGCGACCACAGTGATACGAGCCTGTTCAGACGGCGCTAATTGTAAGCCCGAGAAATGATGAGAGTAAGCTCTGTCTAAGGGTTTTCCTTCAGATAAAACCATATCTAAAACATTGATGACTAATTCGGTCGAGCTGGGAGAAAGTGGTGAGTTAAGCATGAAATCGCCTGCGGTGGATGCCTGAAAATCAAGACTAAAATAAAAACGTGTGGATCATAGGAGTTAAGCCATCAATACGCAAGTAAAGTCTGGCCCAGCGCTAACTATTTTTGACCATCTGGCACGATTCAATTAACCATCACAAAAATGGCGACCCTGAGGTCGCCATTTTAAGTCTAAATATCGATGTAAAACCCTCTACATTTTTGAGCCCTTGGCCCCATAGAACAAGATAAAGCCATAACAGATAATCGGTAAGAAGAAAGCCTGTTGGATCCCAATGGCATCGGCAGTCACACCTTGAAGAAGTGGCAGGATTGCGCCGCCGACAATTGCCAGACACAAGATGCCAGAGCCTTGTGATGTATGAGGACCCAGATCCCGTAATGCCAGGCTAAAGATGGTCGGGAACATGATGGAGTTGAACAAGCCAACCGCCAGTATTGCCCACATGGCCATACTGCCAGTGCTTGTCATGGCCACTGCCACCAACAGAGCGGCCATGAGCGCATTAAAGGCGAGTACCTTACCCGCCTCGACTTTTTGCATCACAACCGAGCCGATAAATCGTCCTATCATGGCACCGCCCCAGTAATAGGCGATATAGTGCGCCGCATCGGCTTCTTTCAATCCGGCTATATGACTCTCACCGAGAAAGTTCACCAGGAAGCTACCAATGGAAACCTCGGCGCCAACATAAACAAATATGCCCACAGCCCCCAATACCAGATGCCTAGATTGCAGAGCGCTAGTCTTGCCCTTATAGCTTATCTGGCCAGTGTCATCTGCTGTATGAGCTTCTATCTTAGGCAGTTTCAGTTTGGCGAAAATGAGGGCTAAGGTTGCCAACATGCCCGAAAGTAAGAGATAAGGCAGTTTAACCACCTCGGCTTCGGCCTGAGCGTGTGCCAAATCAGAGGCTGCCGATGAGGCCACAGACAATATCAATACTGCGCCAAAGAAAGGGGCGACTGTGGTGCCTAAGGCGTTGAACGCTTGCGTCAAATTCAAACGACTCGATGCTGTCTCGCTGCTACCCATGGCATTAACGTAGGGGTTTGCTGCGACCTGTAATAGGGTGATCCCCGAAGCCAGCACAAATAATGCACCTAAGAAGAGCCCGTAGGTGGCGAATTCGGCGGCGGGGTAAAACAAGGCGCAGCCCAGACTCGCGATCACCAAGCCAGTCACTATCCCTTTTTGATAGCCTAAGCGTTTAACCAGCTTACCCGCAGGAATGGACACCAGAAAGTAGGCACCGAAGAAGCAGAACTGGATCAGCATGGCCTCTGTGTAATTAAGGGAGAATACCGCCTTAAGATGTGGGATCAAGATGTCATTAAGACAGGTGATAAATCCCCACATAAAAAATAGTGAAGTCAATGAAACTAATGCGAAGCGGTAATTCCCTTGGGAGTCGCTGCCCGCAGTGGCCCTTATATTACTCGTTGTATCCGGATTATACGATGAAGCCATATTGTTATTCTCTATGTTATTTTGACAATATTGGTGTTAACCATTAAATGTGAATCTATTTCACTTCAACTTGACGTATAGGCAGCCAAACCCAGGAAGCTGGATCTCATTATCGATAATGCCTCCTTGAAGTAAACCATGTCCTGTGATGATTTGCTCTCGACTGATCTCCCCTAAACAAGATGGTAAACCCTGATAGCTAACTGACTTAGCCGACAGATTTAAGCACACAAGACACCTTTGCCCGGCCGTTTCCCTAATGAAGGCAAGAATAGGCTCAGGTGCATCCATAAATCTGATGCTTCCTGTAATTAATGCCTGCTGTTGCTGCCGCCAACTTAGAAACTGGCGATAAGCATTGAGCACTGAGGCTTCATCTGATTCTTGTAGATCAACCGACAAGGCGAGATGATGCTCAGGCACAGGTAACCAAGGTGTTGTATCACTGAAACCAGCATGGCGCTTGTCATGTAACCAGGGCATGGGCGTACGGCACCCATCCCTGCCCTTAAACATGGGCCAGAATGCAATGCCGAAGGGATCTTGCAACTGATGAAATTCAACAGGGGCTTCACTCAGGCCCAGCTCCTCCCCTTGATAGCTACAAACACTGCCTCGCATTGAACATAGCATAGCCGTGAGCATCTTTATCATAGCCGATTGAGTATTGCCTTTTCCCCAGCGGCTAACGACGCGCTGTACATCGTGATTACCTATCGCCCAGCAAGGCCAACCATCACCAATACTCGCCTCGAGTGCCTCGACAGTCTGTCGAATATAACCCGCACTAAAATCATCGGTCAATAACTCGAAGCTGTAGGCCATATGTAACCTATGCTCACCCCGAGTATATTCGGCCATGGTGGCCAAAGAATCTTCAGATGAGACTTCGCCAAGGGTTACCGCCCCAGGGTAGCGGTCAATGAGACCTCGCAGATCTTCGATAAAACCCACGGTCTCGGGCCGGGTATTATTGTAATAATGATATTGATAGGCATAGGGATTGTCTTCGCTAAAGCCCCTTCCCTGACGCTTATCTTTAGGCTTAGCCGGATTATCTCTCAGGTCTTGATCGTGAAAACAGAAAGTAATGGCATCGAGTCTAAAGCCATCGACTCCCTTCTTAAGCCAAAATTCGACGTTATCAAGCACGGCTTGTCTGACATCGGGGTTGTGGAAATTCAGATCAGGCTGACTGGTGAGGAAATTATGCAAGTAATATTGCTGTCTCCTGGGCTCCCACTCCCAGGCTCCACCACCAAAAATGGCTAACCAGTTGTTGGGCGCCGTGCCATCATCCTTAGGGTCGGCCCATACGTACCAGTCTTGCTTGTGGTTGGTACGGCTCTCCCTACTCTCTATAAACCACTCATGCTGATCAGACGTATGACTCAGTACCTGATCGATAATCACCTTGATCCCGAAGCCATGAGCCTTAGCGATGAGCTCATCGAAATCATCCATGGTGCCAAACAGAGGGTCCACCGCCCGATAATCACTGATGTCATAGCCAAAATCTTTCATCGGCGACTTAAAAAAGGGAGATACCCAGATTGCATCGACATTTAGACTCGCAATATAGTCGAGTTTAGTGATGATCCCTTGAAGATCTCCTACACCATCACCATTAGAGTCCATCAAGCTACGCGGATAGATCTGGTAGATGACGGCGCCCCGCCACCAAGAAACTTGAGTCATTGTCGCCCCTAATAAAAAACTAAAGATATGTAACAGACTAACCTGCCCCAGCAACACCCTTGTTGCCTTAACGTTTGTTTGAGGTTACTGGCTGCATATCCTGTTTGAATAAGACGAGCATACGTGAATAGGGAAATAGGGTTCAATATCTCTGCATACGTATGCATAACTTAGCTTACTCTTACCCATGCACCACAATCAAGTTCAAACCTTTTATTATCAAATGATTAGCTACCATTCACGTCAGAGTTTTATCTAGCTTTCAACCCTTAAGCCGCCTAATTTTATATCACTCGGATCTTTTGAATACGTATGCACAAGATTGTTTTGCTAGGATAGGCGGGAGTAACATCTTCACCGTACCGCAACAAGTTGCGTACAAGTACAATAACAGGCAGATCTAATTCACAACCTCATATGCATTATCTGTGTTTTGCCGTGACTGCTGAGAATAAAAAATAAAAGTGAAAAGAGTAAATAAGGGGAAGATGGATGTTTCAATTTAAACCTAGCTTGTTAACCATAGCGCTAATCGCTGCCGGCGCTAGCATGCACACCTACGCCGCCGATGAAACCACAAAAAAAGAGTCGACCGCAGAAGAAGAGTCGATCGAAGTTATCGAAGTTAGAGGCTTTCGTACCAGTTTAATTAAGTCTCTTAACAGTAAACGTTTTGCAGACACGGTATCTGAGAACATCTCAGCAGATGATTTAGGTGCCCTACCGGACCAATCCATCGCAGATGCCTTGACTCGACTCCCCGGTATTACCGCAGTGCGTACCGGTGGCCAAGCCAGTGGGCTTAACATTCGCGGACTCGATGGTGACTTCGTATTCATGACCTTAAACGGGCGTGAGCAGGTAACAACAGGCGATAAGCGAGCCATTGAGTTCGATCAATACCCATCAGAGCTTATCAATCAGGCCACAGTATATAAGTCGCCTAAAGCGTCACTCATCGAAGGGGGCGTAGCTGGTACGGTTGAGCTAAAAACCGCCGATCCACTTCAAGCCAGTAAAGAACACAACTTTACCGTCAACCTACGTGGCAGCTTCAACGATAAAGCCGGTGATGTGAGTGATGCCGATGACTTAGGTAACCGTTTAAGCTTCTCTTATCAAGGTAAGTTCCTCGAAGAAACCTTAGGCCTTGCACTGGGTTACGCCCATCTATATCAACCTTCCGTCTCCAGCCAATTTATAGGTCTACAGTATCCATCTTGGCAGAGAAGAGACGTTAACGCTGATGGCAGCGATGACAACATCAGTGAAGGCTTCGAGATGCAGCAAAAAGGCGGTGAAGAGACCCGTGACGGCTACATGGGTGCCATTCACTGGCAGCCTAATGATAACTGGAGTATAAAAGGCGATCTGTTTCACTCGAAATTTGATTCCGAAACCTTTGCCAGAGGCTTTCGCGTCAAGTCTTTAGCCAATGGTAATATCAGTAATGCCACAGTCGAAGATGGCACCATGACTGGCGGCACAGTGTCTACCGACGGCACAGATAATTTCGCCGTATTTGTGGTGAACGACAACGACTCAAAGTACTCGGAGCTGACTTCTGGCGCATTCAATATCGAATGGAACAATGGCGATGCCTTAACCCTAGCAGCGGATATCAGCTACTCGAAAGCCGACGGTAAGTTTGTTAACGGCGGAACCCGCGCTGTGATCTACGATGATATGGACAATCAGATCCGCTCGGCGGAATCGGTTACCTACCAGCTTAACGGCTTAAACCCAGCCGATGTAAACTTCGCTAAGGATTACACCGACACATCGACATTAGGTCTGCGCGAAGTGGGCATGTGGCCATACGATCAGCAAAACGATCTTATTGCCTACAAGCTAGATCTAAATTATCAGTTATCAGATTCTTTTATCTCATCTGTCGATGTGGGAGTCCGTTACTCTCAGCGAGAATATAATGCACAACGTTCTCAGGCCGGATACGGTTCAGAATTTGGTAAGAACCCGGATCATATGCCGGTCATCAGACTCACAGATGACATGACTGAAGTCGTTAACTTCGGTGGTGACCTATCGGGTTATCCAAGTTTCTTAAAAATAGATTTCGATAAAGCGGTAGATTTAGTTAATACTCAACTCGCCTCGACGGGTAACGATCCCTTCTCCCCTAGCGCTAACTGGGAAAATAATTGGACCCTGATCCAGAGCGGCTCGGTCAATGAAGATGTATTGGCCGGTTATGTTCAGGCAAATCTGGATTTTGAAATCGGCAGCCTGCCCGTCACCGGTAATATCGGCGTACGCATTGTCAATACCGACCAATCCAGTAAAGGTCTACAGCAAGTTGGTTTCGGCTTAGGCGAAGAGATAGCCGATGATAATGGGGTGATCAGCTCTGACTATATCCGCAATGAGATAGGTAAAACCTACACAGATTACCTACCTTCGTTAAACCTGAACTTTCACCTAACCAAAAATGATCAAATTCGTTTCGCCGCAGCATCTGTTATGGCTCGCCCACCAATTAACAAGCTAAAGTCCGGTATGGGCTCCTGGTACGATGACACATCGACACCTGGTGAGAAAAAGTACAATGCCTGGGGTAACACCAGTCCACTACTGGACCCTTTCTACGCCGATCAATATGATATTTCCTACGAGCACTATTTCTCGGACACTGAAGGCGCGATAGCGATTGCCTTGTTCTATAAAGATATTAAATCATTCATCAATGATTTTACCGTCCAACCATTCGATTTTGAAGCCGCAGGCTTTATCGTACCCGATACGATTGTCGAAAATGGTGTTGAATACCCGGTAGTGAAAGATGAGGGTCAATATCAGACAGCAGTCAACAACGATAATGGCGGTTATATCCGCGGTATCGAGCTGGCTTATACCCAAGTCTTCGATTTCCTTCCCGATGCATGGAGTGGTCTAGGCTTTACCGGCAGTTACTCCTTCTCCGACAGTGAAGTTGAATTTGAAACAGACCTAGGCGGCGAACCACGTGCAATCCCGCTACCAGGACTGTCTGAGCATGTGGTTAATACAACCGTGTTCTATGGTTACGAAGGTTTCGATACCCGCGTCAGCATGCGCTACCGCAGCGAATATGTGTCTGAACAAGTGGCCGTCGAATCTCAGCTTGCCTACTTCGCCCCCGAGACGATTATCGATTATCAAGCATCTTATGCCTTGGATAATGGCCTTAAGTTCCTCTTTCAGGTGAATAACCTCACAGATGAACCAAGCAAGACTCACTTCGGTGAAGAGTACCAAACAGGCACAATCCAGACATTTGGCCGTCAGTACTTCCTGGGCCTAAGTTACACCCTGTAATGTGATGTCAATAAAGCCTGCTTCACCATGAAGCAGGCTTTTTCATTTTTTGTATCAGGTTTTCACAACGTTAATATTTTACTATTGAGTTTATCTCGTCTTTCCCCCATCACCACTCGAGCGATATATGAAACCAGTCACAGATAGTGCCAGTCAGCGCCTTTTTATCGTCTTGTCACTATTTTTGTGGCTAATGGCGCCTGCAACACTTGCCGTTGCAGCAGAGGCTAAGCAGAACTCAGATCTCAGAGTAGAACCAGAATTTTGGTGGGCGGATATGGCTAATTCCGAGTTGCAGTTGATGCTGCATGGTCATCATATTTCTGACTTCACCCCAGTGATTGTGGATAAGCTGACTAATCACAAGCCCCATAGAGAGGGCGGCATCACCATACTCAAGGTTGAGAACACCGATAATCCTAATTACCTTTTTATCACCCTAGACCTGAGCAATGCCAAGCCGCAGACCTTTGACTTAGCGCTCACTAAAGCCGGAAAAAGCGTACAGTCCTTTAGCTATACCTTGCTTGAACGTGTCGCTGACTCGGCTATGCGCCAGGGATTCAGCAATAAGGATGTTATCTACCTCATCACCCCTGACCGATTTGTGAATGGCGATACTAACAATGATAATCAAGCTGATATGTCAGAACAAGTTAACCGTAAAGATGTCAACGGCAGACATGGCGGTGACATAAAAGGCATTGAAAACAGCTTAGATTACCTCGCAGATTTAGGTGTCACTCAACTTTGGATAAACCCTTTACTGGAGAACAATCAAGCCAAATACTCCTATCACGGCTACTCAACCACAGATCACTATCGCATCGACCCAAGATTTGGCAGCAATGCAGACTATCGACAACTGGCTGTTAGCGCCAAAGAGAAAGGCATAGGCATCATTAAAGACATAGTGGTTAACCATATAGGCTCAGAGCATTGGTGGATGAAGGATTTACCCAGCTCAAGCTGGATAAATGGCAAAAAATCAGCAAATGATAACGCCTCGGTGAAATTCACCACACACAGACGCACCACAGTTCAAGACCCCTACGCCACTCAATCAGATCACAGCCAGTTCGTCGATGGCTGGTTTGTCGACTCCATGCCAGATCTAAACCAGCAAGATCCCCTGCTCGCCACTTATCTAATCCAAAACAGCATCTGGTGGGTCGAATACGCTAGGTTAAGTGGCATACGTGAAGATACGTATTCCTATGCCGACAAAAAATTCCTCAGTATCTGGTCTAAAGCCATCATGAGCGAATATCCAAATTTCAATATAGTCGGTGAAGAATGGACCAGTAACCCCATTACCGTTTCCTATTGGCAGGCAGGTAAGCGCAACAAAGACGGTTACATCTCCTACCTTCCAAGTCTGATGGATTTCCCGCTCTATAAAGTCATGTTAAAAGCATTTAATCAGCACGAGGGCTGGGATACCGGGCTCATCTCCCTATACGAGATGTTAGCTAACGATGTGGTTTATGCCGACCCCAGTAAATTAGTCCTGTTTGAAGGCAACCATGACACTAACCGTTTATACAGCCTGATGAATGAAGATCTGGATCTGTTTAAGATGGTCATCACCTACACCTTAATGTCTAATCGTATTCCTCAACTGTTTTACGGCACGGAAATTTTGATGACCAGCCCTAAAGCGGGCCGACACGATGGCACTGTGCGTGGGGATTTTCCCGGTGGCTGGAATACCGACAAGGTAAGCGCAATCACAGGTATCGGCCTATCCCAAGAGCAAGAAGATGCTCAAGACTTTATCAAGACCTTGCTCAACTTCCGCAAGAGCTCGAGCGCCATCCACTCGGGTAAACTCAGACACTATGTGCCTATCGACGGCGTCTACGTCTACTTCAGGTTTAATGATGATGAAACTGTCATGGTGATCATCAATAAGAATGATAAGCCTGTTTCTCTGGCAACCCGTCGCTTTCACACTCAGCTCGAAGGCGTTAACTTAGGGGTAAATGTACTCACTAAAGAGCGTGTGCAATTGAACACGTCAGCAAACGCTCAGTCAAAGATCCACCTGCCGCCTCGTGGCGTGTTGGTTCTATCCTTGGAGTTGGAGCACTAGCCAGAACAAGTATTCAGGCTGCCCTATAAGCAAAAGAAGCAAGACAATTAAATAAAACAATAAACAAGAATAATAAGTTGAACAAGCCTATGAGAATAATCAGTAAAAACCAGACATCGGCATCGATATTCGCTCAATCATGGCCAAAAACCAGCAAAAGTTTCATTCTAGTCACTCTGTTTTGTGCGTACCAATCAGCCACTGCCGGAGTCCCTGTTCAGGCATTAAGCGACGAAATACCAAACAGCAAGCATATCGATCAATCCACTAAGCCTGTTGTCTACCAAGTTTTCACCCGATTATTTGGTAACAAGAACAGCAACAATCAGCCTTGGGGCACGATTGAAGAAAACGGCGTGGGGAAATTCAGTGACTTCGATGATATCGCCCTTAAGAGCATTCAATCTTTAGGTGTCACCCACATCTGGTACACGGGCGTGCCGCATCATGCCTTGATCCGTGACTACAGCTTATACGGCATAAGTAATGACGATCCCGATGTGGTCAAGGGCCGGGCGGGGTCGCCCTACGCGGTGAAAGACTACTATAACGTCAATCCGGATCTCGCCGATAATCCCGCTAATCGATTAAATGAATTCAAAGCCCTTATCGAGCGCACTCATCAACATGGCATCAAGGTGATCATAGATATCGTGCCCAATCATGTGGCACGCCGTTATGAGTCCACCTCGATGCTGGCAGGTATAGAAAATTTCGGCGCACTTGACAACACACAAGTCGAATACGCCAAAAACAATCACTTCTATTATGTCAGTGACGCCTCATTTCAAGTACCAGACCTAGGTAACAGCAAGCCACTTGGCGGTGAGACACATCCACTCAATGATGGTCAATTTGATGAGTTCCCCGCAAAATGGACCGGCAATGGCTCACGTTTAGCCAAACCCGATGCCAATGACTGGTATGAAACCGTGAAGATCAATTACGGCGTCAAGCCTGATGGATCCCACGACTTCCCTACTCTGCCCAAAGAATATGCCAAGCAGGATGTCTCTGCTCACTACCTGTTCTGGCAAAGCATAGATGAAGCGCAGCTGCCTGATTCTTGGGTCAAGTTCAAACAGATAACAGATTTTTGGTTAAGTATAGGGGTAGATGGTTTTCGCTACGACATGGCGGAGATGGTCCCGGTGGAGTTTTGGAGTTACCTCAACAGCAATATTAAACAGATAAATCCTGATGCCTTCTTACTGGCAGAAGTTTATAACCCGGCACTGTTTCGTGACTATATTCATCTGGGAAAGATGGACTATCTCTACGATAAGGTCGATCTGTATGACACCCTCAAAGCCATCATTCAAGGGAAGAAATCGACATCAGCCATTGAGACAGATAGGCTAAAAGTCGCAGATATCGCGTCCCATATGCTGCACTTTTTGGAAAATCATGATGAGCAACGAATATCCAGCCCAGAATTTGCCGGCGATCCTTTCGCCGCCCTGCCCGCCATGGTGGTGTCAGCCAGCATAAGCAAGGCGCCGACGCTCATCTATTTTGGCCAAGAAGTCGGAGAAGATGGCAGCGAGAACCCGGGCTTTGGTGCGCCTTCCCGTACCAGCATCTTCGATTATATCGGCGTGCCGGCACATCAGCGCTTTATGAATGATGGTAAGTTCGATGGCGGACAGTCAACCAGGAGTGAGCTAGCACTCAGGAATTATTACGCCCGCCTGTTAAACCTTAGCCACACGGCCCCCGCCTTGCTGGGTGAATACTATGATTTAGATACAGTAAATCGTGCTCATAGGAGCGAACATCTCAGTCAAGCCCATAGGCAAGCGAATCAAATGGGTCAATCAGACTCTGGCTCTAAATCAGATTATGATGAGATGACGTTCGCCTTCGCCCGTTTCAGTCAAGAGCAGCAGTTAATGATTGTCAGTAACTTCTCTCGTTCACAAGGCAAAGCGTTTACACTCAAGCTACCTGCAGACTTGATCGCTCAGTGGCAAGTCAAACCCGGTCATTACCCTTTGAAAGATTTGCTTGCAGAGCCGTTAAATCAGCCGCTAAAAAGACTCAAAACCCACGCTCTTGTGATTGATGACACAGGCTCTGGGTCGATAGGCATTAAGCTTAAACCGTTAGAATCTAAGATATTGTCGCTACGTCCTGAATCATATCAATGGCATAATGAATAGGCCAAAAATACAAACCTAAAAAGGCAGGTGAATTCACCCACCTTGCTGTTTCATTCGAGCTTTTATTCGAAAAAATCTCGATGAAGTTTAGCGTTCGCTAACTGGATTCTTGATTCTTGGCATGGATATGGGCTATCGACCCCAGGGATTAAGCGGCAACTTGTTATCGGCTGAACTCTCTTTTTTGTCAGTTTGTTTAAGTGTCGATGACCTGCCTGAGCTGTGAGTCGACGCGCTGGATTTCGATGCCGTGCGCTTATCTTTTGGCTTAACCCGGTTATCTTTTGAATCATCTCTAGCCGGCTTATTCTTAGGCACGAAATTTAACACTGAGACAGGTACTTCTTTACGTGGCTCAAACCCTTCAACCACTTTTCTTTCGATCAAGTGATCTAAACGCTTTTCAATCATGCACAGATTCTTGAAATCATCTTTAGACACCAAAGATATCGCCTCACCGGCGGCGCCCGCGCGTCCGGTACGACCGATACGATGCACGTACTCATCGGCAGGATAAGGTAAGTCATAGTTGATCACTAACGGCAGCTCATCGATATCTATGCCTCGAGCGGAGATCCCGGTAGAGATAAGAAACTGTATCTTACCCGACTTGAAATCCGCCAAGATCTGCTCTCGAATGGCCTGAGCACGACCACTGTGGATGCACTCGGCTTGAATGCCCCGTTTCTCAAGCTGAGTCACGAGCTTAGCCGCGCCGTGTTTAGTTTCGATAAAAATAAGCGCCTGCTGCCAGCTTTTTTCTTTGATCAGATGGCTCAATAACGCCGACTTCTTATCTTTATCCACCGTCACTAACCACTGATCAATATTGGGCTTACCCTCACTTTTCTTAGTGACGGAGAGCTGGATGGCATTAGGAATGGTCTCTTTGGCAAGTTCCCTGACCTGACGCGATAAGGTCGCCGAGAACAAGAGGTTTTGCCTGTCTACCGGCAAGGTATCTATGATCTTAGTGATATCTTCGATAAAGCCCATATCCAGCATTCTGTCGGCTTCATCGAGCACTAACATTTCGATTTCATCGAAATGAATAGATCTTTGGGTATACAAATCCCTCAAGCGACCCGGAGTGGCAACGACTATGTCTATGCCTTCGATCAAAGCCTGTTTCTGCGGCTCGTAATCAACGCCGCCATATACCGCTAAAGCCTTAAGGTTAAGGTACTTGCCATAAGCCTCTATGCTGTTGCAGACCTGAACCGCGAGCTCCCTTGTGGGAGTGAGAATAAGTGCACGAACACGTTTCTTACGTTGGGTTTCCCCTTTTGCCAACATCTCAAGCATAGGCAATACAAACGTGGCTGTCTTACCGCTGCCCGTCTGAGCCGCCGCGATCAAGTTCTTGCCTTTTAAGGCCAGCGGGATCGCTTCGGCTTGAATTGGCGTTGGCGATGAATAGCCCAGCTCGGCCAGGGATGTTAAAATCGGATCGCTTAATCCAAGATTGGAGAATGACATTTTGGGTCTCAACATAATAACGAGTAAATAACTGTTTAAGCCTTAGATCACATTAGCTAACACAAGGCGCTTAATATGAAACACTCAACATAAGCACTCAAAAGAAAGTAATTGCTCAATAGGAAAATGCGGCAAAACAGAGAAGTGAGCTCATTATAACAGGGCCGGGCCGATAACTTGAAGCGCCATCGGCGTAAAATGACCAATCCCCCTTAAAAATTCCACATCTGTCTAGACCACTCCAGCATCGGCGACTTTCATGGTGATACTCGGCTTATGTTCAATAATACGATCCCGCCCAGCCAAAAAGCCGCACACACTGCACAGCACACAAGCTATCGCACACAGAATTAAGGGTAAGCTCCAGCTCCCCGTCGTATCATGCACAGAACCGATGAGAATAGGCCCCGTTGCCGCCAGCAGATAACCCACACACTGCGCCATGCCAGATAATGCGGCCGCCTGATGTGTATGGTGAGTGCGGTGGCTGATACAGGATAAGCCGACGATGAAGCCTGCTCCCCCACCAAAACCAAACACCAATACCCACACGGTGGCAAATTGTGGCAGTAACAAGAGGCCCAAGATGCCGGTTAAGGCGATAAGTGCAGTGCCGAAGGCGAGCAGGCTCTGATTTTTTAACTTGCCCATGATAGGAATGAGCGCGATAGCCGGAAGCGCTGTCGCCAGTTGCAGCAAACCCGCGTTAAACCCAGCCTCAACCTCAGAGTAGCCTGCATCCATCAGCATGCTGGGCAACCAACCTATGATGATATAGGTCACGAATGAATTTAACCCCAGAAAAAATGTCAATTGCCAGGCCAAGGGAGAACGCCAGACATAGCTATGGGAATCGAGTCTGGCAGTATTTTTTTCAGGAGCAGTACGCTCCCGCATCTGAGGCAACCAAAACAGGATTGAAAGTATGGGGAACAAGATCACACTAACCAGAGCAAAGGCCCAATCAGGCATAAATGAGATGCTTAAATGCTCGGCAAGATTCGACATGGGTACCGCCACAGCCGAGCTAATCGCCGACCCTATTCCCATGGTAAGTACATAGACAGCCGTGAGTGTCGCCACTCTGGTGGGAAAGTCACGTTTGAGCAGACTGGGCAAGAGCACATTGGCAATGGCAATGCCGGCTCCAATGACAAAAGTGCCGAACAAGAGTGCACTGGTCGAGCCTAGCGCCCGCACTATGATCCCAACGAGAATAAGGACGAGCGCCGTCATAAGCGCACGCTCTAATCCTATTTTGTGACCAATTTTAGAGGATAATGGCGACATAAACGCGAACGCGAGCAAGGGCAAGGTCGTGAGCAAGCCCGCTTGAGTTGCGGTTAAATCCAGAGAGCTGCGGATCGAGTCCAGCAAGGGGGCCACGCTGGTGATGGGGCCACGTAAGTTAGCCGCAATAAGTAAGATACCCAGAATAAGAAAAATCGATTTAGTGGCCAAGGTTTGATGTTCTTTGGTCATGAAGCGCTCCAACAAGAAGAATATCGCTACTCTAGCCTTTAAACCAACAGCCGAATTGAGCTATATTGACATTTTATTGCTAAATACTGACAAACCTATGTCGACAGATGCATTATTCCCCGAATTTGACTCGGACCAATACCCACAAAAGGTGGTCTCTTTGAAGCTAAGAGGCGGAGACAGGGAATGTGAGACCCCCTTCCACCGTCACAGAAAGGGACAGCTAGTGCTGGCGACTCATGGTCATGTGACTTGCAACATCGACGACGGGATCTGGATGGTGCCGACTCATTGCGCGGTGTGGATCCCAAGTCTGGTCCCCCACAGCAACAGGATATCGCCGGATGCACAGGTCTGCATGCTGTTTATCGACCCTCAATTACCCAACTTGCCCCAAAAGAGCTGTACCCTGTCCATCTCTCCGCTGGTAAGAGAGTTGATCTTACACTTAACCAGCTTGCCACAGGACTACGGACCCAAGAGTGCTACGGCTAAGCTTGTCGATGTGCTGATGCATGAGCTAGTCAAAATGCCTACAGAGCAATTTGATTTCCCCATACCTAAGGAGCCAAGACTCAATAAAATTGCCCAAGACTTGATTGCACAGCCCGACAATAGGGAAACAATTGGCCAGTGGGCGGCGAAATTTGCCATGAGTGAGAGAACATTGGCGCGTCTGGTTAAACAAGAAATCGGCGTCACCTTCGGCCGCTGGCGAGGTCAGCTGCATATCGTCATCGCCCTGCAGAAACTGTCATCGGGATATTCGGTACAAAGGGTATCTGAAGATTTGGGCTATGAGTCAGTTAGCGCCTTCATCACTTTTTTCAAGAAAACCTTAGGCCGACCGCCAAAGCAATATATAAGTCAGTATTAGGTGTACAATGACAAATGTGCAAAAATAGAACACATATCATAAGCGCTACATAAAAAGACTAATATCCCATTTTATTTGTCCGAATAAATCGATTAAACTTCCGTCGGCAGATCGATTAAATATAAATTTAATCAGCAAAAACAACGGTTCGGTTGCCACATAAAAACACCCGTTTCTCGATATGATATTTAATCGCTCTGGCTAATGTCTGACTTTCTATATCTTGCCCCTTTGCGACCAGATCTTCCGGATAGTGACTATGACCAACAGCCTGAACACCTTGAGTAATAATAGGTCCTTCATCGAGATCGTCATTAACATAATGAGCGGTTGCCCCAACCAGTTTCACCCCTTTATCCCACGCTTGATGATAAGGTTTAGCGCCTTTAAAACCAGGTAGCAGAGAATGATGGATATTAATGGCTTTACCGCTGAGCTTGGAGCACATATCGGCAGATAAAACCTGCATATAACGAGCAAGCACAACCAGTTCACAAGCGTATTGCTGCACAACTTCCAGTACTTGCTTTTCTTGCTGAGGTTTAGTCTCAGCCGTAATAGGTAGATGGTAATAATCGATACCATGCCATTCGGCTAAGGCTTTCAAATCAGGATGATTAGAAATAATAACCGCAATATCAATAGGTAATGCATTCGTTCTATATCGATATAGTAAATCATTTAAACAATGGTCATATTTTGAAACCATGATCGCCACACGAGTTTTATGATTTGGCTCTGTTAACGACCAGGTCATATCAAACTTATGAGCCCGCGCTTGAAATGTTTGCTCAAAGACATCAGGGGTGAATTCTTCATTGAGTGGACGAAATTGGACACGAATGCAGAAAAGATTAAGTTCACGATCATCAAATGATTGTATGTCCACAATGTAGCAACTATTCTCAGCAAGAAAGCGAGTAACAACATCGACAGTGCCAAGACAACTTGGACACTGGGCGGTTAATATCCAAGTGTTTTCATTATTTCCCACGATTATATCTCTTTAATTAAGCCTGAAACGATGAACTTTGGTTCAATTTTGAACCAAAGTTCCCAACAAAAATGTCAACCAAACACTAGGCGCTGACCTCTACTCCATATTCTTTTGAAGCATCCGTTAACCACTGCCACACATAGGCAGCAAAGCTTCTTCGAACCGTCAACTCCCAACTTTCAGGCCCAGTACGACGAATAATCACCTGTGTTTTGGCAAATACCGTCGTCACCACTTTCCCTACTGGGAAATTACGCTCATGAACATCATAGGGCGTAGATTTATGCAATACTTTCAATGCATTCGCCCCAGATAAGCTCAATACAATCTGCCCGCCAGAAACATTCACCACCGCACAGTGGCCGTCGACCATGAGACGTAATCGACGTTCCATTTCAAAAGCTTGAGTGATAGGGAAAATAACTAACCATTCATCGGGTGAAATCCAACTTATTGATAATTCATCTTTCGTTTCACTTTGTAACGCACTCGGCAATGGTACTCCTAACACGGTTTCTATCGCTGCTGAAAACTGTTTGTTTTGACTATTTCCTCTTAACACTAAGTGGCCTAAAAATGCTAACTCTTTTAGATGAACACTTAGGTTTGGTCGCTGACTAGCCTGCGATATCTCCTTGAATAAAGGGCTAACGGCTTGCACACCTTCAATAGAAAGTTGCTGCATTTCTAATATCTTAGACAATATCGAGGTGGGAGCATCCACTTTCGGTGTATCCGGTGTAACGACTCGAGCTAATTCTGACTTTTCAATCACACTTTCAACATCAGACATTTTGTCGATCTCCTTTAGGATCCAAGAAAACAGGGCTGCATATTTCTGCCTCAATAACTCGACCATCAGCTTGAGGGTAATAAACAGTCTCGCCCATACGGTCAAGACCCCCAATGATCACTCCCATTGCAATACTGCGCTGTAAACATTCACTGTAGTAGCTTGAAGTGACATGACCCAACATAGTCATAGGAATCCCTTGATGGGGATCGGCAACGGCCTGTGAACCTTCAGGTATGACCACATTCGCATCTTTGGTCTTTAATCCAACAAGTTGTTTACGGCCCGATCGTAAACAATCCTCACGATTCATCCCCCGTTTACCAATATAGCTAAATGGTTTCTTATTGCTGACACACCAACCCATCCCCAGATCCATAGGAGTAACTGAACCGTCAGTATCCTGACCGACAATAATAAAGCCTTTTTCAGCCCGTAAGACATGCATGGTTTCGGTGCCGTAGGGGGTCAAATTATATTTTTTACCCTGGGCCTGCAGTGCTTGCCATACCTCCAAGCCATAATTTGCCTGAACATTAATTTCATAAGAAAGTTCACCCGTAAATGAGATACGAAATATACGGGCTGGCACGCCAGCGACTGTCCCTTGTCGCCAATCCATGAATTTGAAGTTATCACGGTCTAAATCAATATCATGACAAACTTCCGCTAATAGCTTACGAGCATTAGGGCCTGAAATCGTCATCGTGGACCACTGATCCGTTACGGTATTAAAATAGACTTCAAGTTCAGGCCATTCAGTTTGATGATACAACTCTAACCAGCTTAAAACACGGGCTGCACCACCAGTTGTCGTTGTCATAATAAAATGATTTTCAGCTAGGCATGACGTCACACCATCATCAAATATCATCCCATCTTCACCACACATCAAACCATATCGACATTTACCTACCGCAAGTTTGGCCCATGCATTGGTATACACTCGAGATATAAACTCACGGGCATCTTGACCTTGAATGTCGATTTTACCTAGCGTCGATGCATCTAAAATACCGACACTTTCACGTGTTGCCTTACATTCACGTTTAACGGCATCTAACATTGATTCCCCTTGTTTGGGGTAATACCAAGCACGTTTCCACAAGCCTACATCTTCAAACAAGGCACCATGCTCAACATGCCATTGCTGCATCGGGGTATAACGCTTTGGATCAAACAGGTCATTACAGTTACGTCCAGCAATCGCGCCGAAAGTAACCGGGGTATAGTTAGGCCTAAAAATAGTCGTACCAGTTTCAGGTATCGACTTGTTCATGCATTTTGCAGCAATCGCCATACCATTAATATTACCCAGCTTACCTTGATCAGTGCCAAACCCCATTGCGGTATAACGTTTAATATGTTCTATGGACTCAAACCCTTCACGTGTCGCTAACTCTATACCAGCCGCAGTGACATCAGTCTGGTAGTCGACAAATTGCTTAGGCGCTCGACTAGTTGCAAGCGTATGAGGGATATGAAACAGAGGCATTGTTGCTTCTTCTGTGAGTCGTTCAACAGTGGGGATTTCGTGATTGCCTACATCAGTGAAGCCCGATTTTATTGCCGCTTCTTGCCCGGCACTAAAGCCTTCTTGTAAACATTTACTCAGGCTATAAGTCCCCTTAATGGCACCAGCAGTCAGTTGCTGCTGAATCGTGTCACCGGGTACAAACCCAAGCACATCCTCTTTCCACTGCGGGCGACTGCCAGTATGACAAGAAAGGTGCACCGCCGGGCTCCATCCGCCAGAGCTCGCGATAGTGTCACACTTGATTGTCTTTGCTTCACCTACCACTCGAGTACCGTCTAGATTGATGCAGGCAACTAACACCGCCGACACTCTTTTACTGCCTTTAACCTCAATAACCGCACTGCCCGTTATGACATTCAAGCCTCGAAGATGCGCTTGCTGTACTTTTTCACCTTGAGGCTGACTGCGAGTATCGACAATGGCAACCACATCTCGACCACTGTCTTGCCAATCGAAAGCGGCTTGATACGCATTATCGTTCGTCGTCATTAACACTAACTGCTTACCCGGTACCACGCCATATTGATTAATATACGTCGATACTGCTGAGGCTTGCATGCACCCGGGAACGTCATTGTTACCGAAAACTAAAGTTCGCTCATGAGCACCAGTTGCCAGTACGACCCATTTAGCACGAATTCGATACAGGCGTTGACGGATCTGGCCACCAGGTGCTTTATCAGCAATATGATCGGTACAACGTTGATGAATAGTGAGGAAGTTATGATCGTGATAGCCATTCACTGTGGCACGTGGAAGCATCAATACATCACGATATTGTCTGAGCTCAGTTAACGTTTCCTCCACCCACTCCATTGCAGGTCGACCATTGATGAGTTCACGGCTGAATAATAATGCCCCCCCATTTTCGCTTGTTCATCAGCGAAAATAACGCGAGCGCCGCTGCGTGCTGCACTTAACGCTGCCGCTAAACCTGCCGGACCAGCACCCACAATCAGCACATCTGTGTGTTGATTGAAATTATCATAAATATCAGGATCGGCTTGAGTTGGAGAGCGTCCGATCCCCGCGGCTTTACGAATATATTTCTCGTAGGTTCGCCACATCGTTTGGGGGTACATGAAGGTTTTGTAATAAAAACCTGGAGGCATCATTTTTCCGCCCACTTTACCCAATAAGCCCATCATATCGAAATCAGAGCTTGGCCAACCTTTGGCAGAATGACAGACTAACCCATCAAAGAGTTCTTGCTGCGTCGCTCGAACATTAGGCACCTGAGTCGCTTCGCTAGCCCCCATTTGTAAAATGGCATTGGGTTCTTCACTGCCTGCAGCAACAATGCCTCGAGGCCGGCTATATTTAAAACTACGGCCAACGATGTCAACCCCATTCGCGAGTAATGCAGAGGCCAGCGTATCACCATCAAACCCTTGATAAGTTTTACCATTGTAACTGAAGTTCAATGGTTTGCTGCGATCTATGCATCCCCCAGAATAAACCCGATTTGTCTGACTCATACTTCACTCCTCTCTCTATCCGAGGCTTTTTCAGCAACAATTTGGGGCAGTTCACCCATCTTATAGACTTCTTTAATTTGGTAACTCTGAGTATCTCGGGTCACATTAAAATACTTCCTACACCCCGCAGTATGAGACCACATCTCATGGTGCAGTCCACGAGGATTTTTCCGAAAATACAAATAATCACCCCACTCCACGTCGCTACAATTATCAGGGTCTAGTGGACGGCTGATATGCGCTTGACCTGCGGCGTGAAATTCTTCTTCCTCACGATGTTCCTGGCAATAAGGACAATAAATATAAAACATCTTTTCCCCTCCTTTAGTGAGCGACGCCGGCAGCACCATGTTCATCAATCAAAGCCCCATTGTGGAAACGGGATAAAGAAAATGGCTCGGCTAACGTATTGGCTTTCCCTTTCGCTAGCAGATCGGCAAAGACATGACCTGAGCCTGGCGTGGCTTTAAACCCGCCCGTGCCCCAGCCGCAATTAAAGAATAGATTTTCAACCGGGGTCGCTGAAATGATGGGACATGCATCCGGGCAAGTATCAACTATGCCTCCCCATTGACGGTTCATTCTGACACGGCTAAACATTGGGAATAGCTCCAAAATGGCCTGAACAGTATGTTCTATGGTGTGATAGGCCCCGCGCTGGCCATAACCGTTATAGCCATCAATACCAGCACCGATAACCAAGTCACCTTTATCTGATTGAGAAATATAGCCGTGCACTTGGTTAGACATCACCACAGTGTCTAAAATAGGCTTAATCGGCTCCGACACCAACGCCTGGAGTGGGTGCGACTCAATAGGCAGCTCAAAACCCGCCATTTTAGCTAATACACTGGAATTACCGGCAACCACACACCCCACACGATCAGCTTTGATCACACCATGCTGCTTAGTATTAACCCCCACAGCTGCGCCATCCTCGGTGATGATATCAATCACTTCACATTGCTGAATTAAATCCACGCCCAAGGCATCGGCTGCACGTGCATAGCCCCATGCAACGGCATCATGACGAGCAACACCTGCTCTAGGCTGCCAAGAGGCGCCCAATATCGGATAACGAGTATCGGTACCGCAGTTCATCATAGGCACAATTTCCTGTACCTGCTGGGTGTCCAATACTTCCCCGTCAATACCGTTTAATCGATTGGCATTAACCCGGCGCTCAATATCTCGCATGTCTTGCAAAGTGTGGCCTAAATTCAAGACCCCACGCTGGGAGAACATCACGTTATAGTTCAAATCTTGAGATAACCCCTCCCACAACTTCATCGCATGTTCATACAAGTGTGCTGATTCATCCCAAAGATAATTAGAGCGAACAATCGTCGTATTTCTCGCTGTGTTACCGCCCCCAAATACCCTTTTTCAAGCACAGCAATATTGGTAATACCGTGAACACTTGCCAAATAATAAGCCGTCGCAAGACCATGACCACCACCACCAACAATCACCACATCATACTTTTTCTTTGGCTGGGGGTTACGCCAAACCCGTTGCCAGTTTTCATGATGACTTAGAGCATGTGTTACCAGCCCAAAACCAGAATACTTTTCCATTCCAAAGCCCTTTCAATATTTGGCTATATAGCCGTTAAATATGAGATAGCGATAACATCACTGATCACGGTAGACCGGATAGTCACCACAAAGCAGGCTTACTTTATTCTTCACCTCTGCGATCACTGTACTGACATCTTCAGTTTGCAGAGCATCCAATATATCCGCTATCCAAGTAGACAACTGACGACACTCTTCTTCTTTAAAACCTCGAGTTGTGATTGCAGGTGAACCAATACGAAGTCCTGAAGTAACAAAGGGAGATTGGGGATCATTAGGTACCGCATTTTTATTTACCGTAATTGAAGCCTGGCCCAGAGCCGCATCAGCCTCTTTGCCTGTGAGGCCCTGTTTAATGAGACTCAGAAGGAATAAATGATTACGGGTACCACCAGAAACCACATCATAGCCACGTTCAATCAATGTGCGAGCCATCACATCGGCATTACGAACAACCTGAGCTTGATAGTACGCAAATTCAGGAAGCAACGCTTCTTTGAATGCCACAGCCTTAGCCGCAATAACATGCATTAAAGGCCCACCTTGAACACCAGGAAAAACGGCCGAATTGAGCTTCTTCTCTAACTCAGGATGATTTAGGCTCAGAATTAAGCCACCACGAGGCCCACGTAGGGTTTTATGAGTTGTTGATGTGACGACATGAGCATGTGGTAAAGGATTTGGATATTGATCAGCAGCAACAAGGCCTGCAACATGGGCCATATCGACAAAAAGATAGGCCCCGACTTCATCGGCTATTTGACGAAAGCGAGCCCAGTCGATGATTTGAGAGTAAGCTGAAAATCCGGCAATGATCATTTTGGGCTGATGTTGGTGAGCCAAAGCAGTCACTTCATCGTAATCAATTTCGCCAGCTTCATTGATACCGTACTGAACTGCATTGTAAGATTTTCCAGAAAAGCTCACATGGGAACCATGGGTTAAGTGCCCACCATGAGCCAAACTCATGCCTAATACTGTATCTCCGGGTTCAACTAATGCCATAAATACTGCGGCATTGGCCTGAGAACCTGAATGCGGTTGCACGTTGGCATAATCAGCGCCAAAGAGTTCTTTCGCCCGCTCGATGGCTAATGCTTCTATTTCATCAACATGCTCACATCCACCATAATAACGACGTCCAGGGTAACCTTCGGCATATTTATTTGTCAGTGATGTTCCTTGTGCTTCCATCACCATTGGACTGGCATAGTTTTCAGAAGCAATAAGTTCGATGTGCGCTTCTTGGCGTACATTTTCTTTTTGAATGGCTTTATCAACCACGGCATCGAACTCTTTAATCTTAATACTATAATTAAACATTAAATTCACCTTTGTACTTGTACTCGTCATCAACAGCGATGACTTGCATGACATAGATGAGACAATACTCGTAATTAAAAACTCCTTATTGCTTTTAAGCGGCCACTTATTGTCGATTGACGACAAATGGTTCGCTCCGCCATTCATCATTGATTCAGTTATGTTAGGTTCCAGCTCACACAACAAGAAATAAAAAACCAACAATTTACTAATAAGTGTTTAGGATTTTTTTGTTTTACTGACACAAAAGCCATTTGTTTTTCATTAGGAATTTGGTGGTAGCGGAACAATGAATTTGAACACTTCAATGTAAGGAAGCATGTACATGAATAATAATAAGGGTATAAAACCAAGTTTTACGATGGCCTTACTCCCCATTGCTCTCACACTCCTCTTACTCGCTATCCAATTATTTGTATTTAACGATTTTACCCCTCACATTCCTTTGGCTATAGGTATCGGAATAACCGCTATACTTGCGCGGTTCAGAGGGTATAAATGGCACGATATTGAAGCTGGTGTGTTCAATGCCTTACGGATCGCATTACCCTCTATCGCCATCTTAATTACTGTTGGCATGATAGTGGCGATATGGATAGCCAGTGGCACAGTACCAGTATTGATATATTATGGTCTTAGGCTTCTCAGCCCTGAATTGTTCCTTGCGTCAGGCATGCTATTGTGCGCGATTGTTTCAGTATCATTAGGAACGTCTTGGGGGACGGTGAGCACGATAGGTCTGGCATTAGTAGGCATAGGTGCAGGGTTTGATATCCCCATATATTGGACTGCAGGGGCCGTCGTGTCCGGGGCATTTTTTGGTGATAAAATGTCACCATTATCGGATACAACCAATTTAGCGCCCGCAGTGACTGGCGTAAACCTGTTTGATCATATCAAGAATATGGTCCCAACAACTCTCCCCTCGATGCTCATTTCATTATGTATCTATTTATTTGTTGGTTTCTATGTAATTGATTCAAAATCAGTTGATTTTTCAACGATCAACACTATCACTACAGGACTCGAAACTAGCTTTAACCTCTCTCCATGGCTATTACTGCCTCCAGCCATAGTGTTATTTCTCTCTTTAAAACGCATGCCTTCATTACCCTCCTTATTTGCTGGTGTGGTTGCCGGTGCTGTACTTGCGGTGGTTGTTCAAGGTTTCTCTTTACATGAAATTTTTCAATTTATGCAGAATGGTTTCAGTATTCATACCGGTGTAACAGAGCTAGATTCCTTGCTTAACCGTGGTGGCATTCAGTCAATGGCTTGGGTGATCACTCTGGTCATGATTTCACTGGGCTTTGGCGGCGCATTAGAGAGTACACATTGCTTAGAAAGTATTATTGAAGTGATATTAAACAAAACCCGTTCCTTTTTTGGACTGCAGGCAGCGGCAATGGGAACCGCCGTCGTCACTAACCTAGTAGCTGGAGATCCCTATCTATCGATTAGCCTACCGGGCCGAATGTTTGCACCTGCATACATAAAGCAAGGTTACTCTAAGCTTAACCTTTCACGGGCAGTTGAAGAAGGTGGGACCTTAATCTCACCACTTATTCCCTGGAACGCTGGAGGAGCCGTCGTCATTACCGCTTTAGGTTTAGGTATTGCTGACGGTAATATAGAAAATTTACTCTATATTCCCTTGGCGTTTGCCTGTTGGATATCCCCCTTAATTGGACTCTTTTATGCGGCAACCGGACGCTTCTCTCCTAAATTAACCGATGATGAACGAAAACAAATAGATACCGAAGAAACACCAACACAGGGAGTTGAGCCCATTCAGCCTAATTAATGAAACCACAAATCAACGATTAGAATACGTAAAAGCCTCTATTTGATCATGGAGGTTTTTATTGTTAACGACAGATAGCTTAAAAGGGGTCACTGCGATACTTTTTTCGAATTTGACTCGGTGATAATCCAAAATAGGCTTTAAAACAGTGATTGAAATGGGTCGTACTATGAAAACCACTGGCTACAGCTATATTTCCTATCAAATCGTTGCTTTGTAATAATAACCGACGAGCATGTGTGATCCGTAATTCAAGATAATACCGTGATGGTGTTGTTGCTAGATGAGTTTGAAACAAGCGCTCTATGTATCGTCGTGATAATCCCACATACGAACTTATTTCATGGGGCTGTAAAGGCTCCTCAATGTTAGATTTAATTAATTGTAATATATTGCGCAATGTATCGGGAAAAGCCGGATTATCGGCGGCTTTCATTAAGGTGGCTTCGTTATTATTTTCAACTTGATTACACATTAATATTTCGCGAATAGCCCGCACCGTATCACGGCCAAAACAAGATTCAATAAATACGCACATCATCTCCAAGGCACTATTGGGGTCTGCGCAAGTCATATAGTTACCATCTATTTTAAAAACATATTCAGAGAGATAGATATAAGGAAAATGCTCTTTAATAAAGGCATGGTTATCTATATGTACGGAGCAGGCTTTATGATTTAGCAGCCCAGTATGAGCAAGTGCTACGGCTCCATTCCATAAACCGCCTAAAACAATATTTTTTTTATCCAATAACTTCAGTTTTGCGGAAAGATGTACTGATTCATTGAGCGAACTGCGATAACCACCACAAATAATGATCGCATCCATTGATACATAATCATCAATAATCAGATCTTCAATAGTAAAATCTGTCGATATATTTAAATTGAGATCACTTTTAACAGATGAAGAGTACAATCCAAAGGTAGACATGGTAAATAAGGGAGCTGAGCGTACTAGATTGGTCGTGACTAATGTATCCATGGCGGCCGTAAAGGCCATCATGGAAAAATGCTCAAGCAGCACAAAGCCTACTCTTATTGTCTTGCATTTTTCCTCATCTAACGCAATAAATGCACTATTTACATCACGCATAACACGACTAAATTCTCGTTTATCTACTTCTTTTACCATTTTATCAAATCCAGAACATTGAGCAATTTATATGAATAATCGGATAAGCGGCGCCAGTTTCCAGTGTACGAATCAAGTCTAATTTCTTTGCTATATAGTAAGCTATTCACTAGAGGATTGTTCAGGGCCATAACCCCCCTAACTGGCGGCGAGCCTTTAGGAGCTTAGTCAAGTCCCCCTGACCTAGTCTGTCGACGAGTAAATAGTACCTCATTGTCTGTACGATCGTAATAAAATGAAGTTCTTCATCGCTCAACTGTTTATCAGATTTAAGATAGGTTTTTCTATTAATTGATGCCATATCCCCTCAAAATATTGACCACAAAAACGTTCGGCACTTACATGGAGAATTATTACTATAAAAAGCATTAAGTTAATTAGTCAACATCAGTAAAATAATAATTGGACATTATATTATGGGGATTAGTGTTTCAGTCAGTTATCAGGATGTAAATAATAAGAAGTCAACTATTTATATATTACTCAAAAAAGGGTCTTAAAATAGATGGGTATAACCAAGTGATTATCTCCCTTCGCAGTTCAACATGCACATTGCCAGTCTTAAGAAGAGCGATTCGTTGTGAGTAAGCTATCTTGTCTTGAGCGCAGTTAAGGGCAGATGATTAGTGTTATAAATTCATTCGTTAAGCGAGAGGTTTGCTTTATCACAAAAATGAAGTTAATCCGATTAAAGGGGAGTATTAATACATTGATTGAGATAAACCCTATTTTCACACGTATTATCAGTGCCCCTAGTAGATGTTAAACCCGTTTCAGATCAAAAATGAAAAACGAAACTTGAGCCTAATGGCAGCAAGTTCCGCTTTTACAAATAAGCCTGATGACTTATCTTAAGTTTTTCATCGTTAAGCGCTTATCAGAACTTATAGTCAAAATCGTAACGCATACCCACCATGATGGAATCATCGGCGTCTCTGTGTTCGAAATCCGTCTTCTGGTATTCCAGAAACAAACGGAAATCCGCAGTTCCCTGCCACTCTAATGTGGTGTTATAAGCCTTATAATTACCGGAACTGATATCATCGATACCGTCATCAAAATTTGATGCCCCTAACTTGAGCTTATAGATCTCTGTGATGGCGTAAGCGCCGACCAAGTCAAATGTTGAACCACTGACATTATCCACTTCCCTGTCCTGATAGGCCGCAGCCAGATACAAGTCATCAAAGTGCTTAGACACAGAAACACCGTAGGCCGTCTCCTCTTTACCGTCATCTAAGTCTTTACTGTAATAAGCTACGGCTGCGCGAAGCAAGTCACTGTTATAGGCGAGACCCGTGTTGAAAAAATCACTGGCATTGGCATCCTTGTCACCATCAAACTGAGAGTCTACCGAGAAACTAAAGTCACCTAAGTCTTTACGATAGGTCACTAAGTTATTGACCCGAAACGGACTGGCGCTGTCATAGGCCAGTGGCGTTGCGGCGCGGTTGAAGATATCCACGGGATCGGCAATGAAGCGATATTGCGTCGATGACTGCTTACCTATGGCGACGCGGCCAAAACCACCCTTTATTCCCACATAGGCCTTACGTGCCTCACCAAAATCACCATTAGCTTCTATGTTGACCTTGAACTCTCCCTTAGCAAAACCTGTCAGTCCATAGCCCAGTTCCTGCTCTGCCGCGATACCTATCCGGGACAGGGCATCACCCACATCCCAAACATCATCGGAGCCCGACATGGTGACCCCGAAGGTTGGTCGTAAAGAACCATAAAAGTTGATGCTATTAGATAAGCTTTGAGTCTGCTCACTGGCCTTGTCATCAGCCTTGTCTTGATCCTCCAGTGTGGCTAACCGCAGGCGGATCTGATTAAGCTCTGTCTGTAACGCTTCTCTACTCACATCTTCATCATTAGCCTGAAGCCCAAAAGTAGGCAAAGCAATGATCAAAGGAAGTAATACTGTTTTTGATTTTATATTTCTCATTTCTCTTTCCTTAGTACGAGATAAATGCAATGACAGACAACTCAACTTGGCATTACGACGGCAAAGCGCTCTCTGTGAGACTGTATGTAACAGCCTCACAGAGAGTTTAAAAAGGTTGAATAAGCTTAACTATCCCGGTAACTGTCTATGCTGGGGCAACTGCAGATCAAGTTGCGATCGCCATAGACGTTATCTATACGATTGGTACTGGGCCAGAACTTATCCTTGTGGGCATTAAGCCCCGGAAAACACGCCAGCTGCCGCGAATACGGATGATCCCACTGAGCCTCACTGAGATCCCCCATGGTATGCGGAGCATTCACCAGAGGATTATCACTCAGGCTCCACTCACCGCTTTCCACCTTGGCAATTTCAGTCCGGATGCTCACCATGGCATGGACAAACTTATCCAGTTCATCCAATGATTCACTCTCGGTCGGCTCTATCATCAGGGTGCCGGCCACCGGGAACGACATGGTAGGTGCATGAAAACCAAAATCCATCAGGCGCTTAGCCACATCTTCCTCACTGATCCCTGAGCTCTCCTTAAGAGGACGTAGATCTATGATGCACTCATGAGCTACGCGTCCCTCATCCCCCAGATACAGGACAGGATAATGTGGTCGTAGTTTCTCCATCAGATAGTTGGCATTGAGGATCGCAAGCTCCGTCGCCCGGGTCAGACCCGATGCGCCCATCAAGGCGATATAAGCCCAGGAGATAGGCAGAATCGAGGCACTGCCCAGAGGCGTCGCCGACACGGCTCCCTTAGTATTATGAATACCGTGGCCAGGCAAGAAAGGCGCTAGATGAGATTTAACCCCAATCGGTCCCATACCCGGACCGCCACCGCCATGTGGGATACAGAAAGTCTTGTGTAGATTCAGGTGGGACACATCTGAGCCAATAAAGCCTGGCGAGGTCAGTCCTACCTGAGCATTCATGTTGGCGCCGTCAAGATACACCTGACCGCCCGCCTGATGTACCCGCTCGCAAATCTCGCGAATGCCAGCCTCGTAGACACCGTGAGTCGACGGATAGGTGATCATGATGCAAGAGAGTCGCGCTTCATGCATGTCGATCTTAGCCGCCAGATCGTCAATATCCACGTTACCCTTATCATCACAATTAACGATCACTACCTTCATGGACACCATGGCCGCGCTCGCTGGATTGGTGCCATGAGCCGAGCTGGGAATGAGGCAGATGTTTCTGTGGCTGTCACCACGGCTAGCGTGATACCTCTGAATCGCGATAAGGCCCGCGTATTCTCCCTGGGCACCAGAATTAGGCTGCAAAGAGAAGGCATCGTAGCCAGTGACGACTTTGAGCATCTCACTAAATGATTCTGCTATCTCCTGATACCCAAGACTTTGATCTTGAGGCACGAAGGGATGCAGCTTACCCAGCTCAGGCCAAGTGACAGGGATCATCTGCGCCGTGGCATTGAGTTTCATGGTACATGAACCCAATGGGATCATGCCGTGTGTCAGTGAGAAATCTTTATTCTCAAGGGACTTGAGATATCTCAGCATCTTAGTCTCGCTGTGATAGCGATTGAACACCTCGTGAGTCAGATACTCAGACTCACGGATGCAGTTGGCCGGGATGGCGGCAAATTCGTTGGCAGACACCCTGGCATCGATATCGGTTAAACTCTGAGTCTCACCGGTTATTGCTAGCCACAGAGCCTCGACATCTTCAGCCTTAGTCGTCTCATCGAGACTTATTCCCAAAGCATCCGGTAGTAGACGTAGATTCAAGCCAGCCTCGAGGGCGCGCTCATAGATGGCTTGAGTCTGCTCACCCGTCTTAAGTGTCAGGGTATCGAAGAAATGTTCATGAGCCAGCTCAATACCCACACCCTCGAGTCCGGCGGCTAAGATGGCAGTCAGATGATGTACCCGGCGACCTATCTTCTTGAGTCCCACCGGGCCATGGTACACGGCATAAAAAGCAGCCATATTGGCGAGTAGCGCCTGTGCGGTACAGATATTAGAGGTGGCTTTCTCACGACGAATATGTTGCTCACGTGTCTGCATCGCCATGCGCAGCGCGGGTTTCCCCTTACTGTCGATGGACACACCGATCACCCTGCCGGGTATGGTGCGCTTGTACTTCTCTTTCGTCGCCATGAAAGCGGCATGTGGACCACCGAACCCCATCGGCACACCGAAACGTTGGGCACTGCCGATCACCAGATCCGCGCCCATCTCGCCGGGAGACTTGAGTACAGTGAGGGCCAGCAGATCGCTCGCCACCGCCACTAAGGCTTTCTTACTTTGCACCTGAGATATCAGCTGCTGCAGATCTTGTACCTGGCCCGTAGAGCCTGGGTATTGCAGCAAGGCACCGAAAACATCGAGCTCTGCAACCTCAGCCGCCGGAGCCACCTTGATATCGAAGCCAAAATACTCGGCGCGGGTCTTAATCACGTCCAATGTCTGTGGATGCACATCGTCGGCAACGAAAAACAGGTTACTCTTGCTCTTTCCCGCGCGTTTACATAAAGACATGGCTTCGGCAGCCGCCGTCGCCTCATCGAGCAGGGAAGCATTCGCCAGCTCCATGCCAGTCAGATCCATGATCATCTGCTGATAATTAAGTAAGGCCTCGAGTCGGCCCTGGGCAATTTCTGGCTGATATGGGGTGTACGCCGTATACCAACCGGGATTTTCCATCACATTGCGCAAGATGACATTAGGCACATGGGTATCGTAATAGCCTTGACCTATGTAGCTGCGATTGATGATGTTCTTACTGGCAATACTCTTGAGTCTCGCCAACATATCGGCTTCACTCATGGGGCCAGCCAGGGCCATCTCCCCCGGAAGACGAATGTTTTCGGGTACGGTCTGCTCGATAAGCGCCGCTATCGACTCGACGCCGATAGCGTCTAGCATCACAGCTTGATCTTGTTCACCCGGGCCATTATGGCGAGCAATAAACTCATCATCAGTTGCCAATTTCGTGAGTAAACTTAGGGTTTTCATGTCATCTCTAGCCATCTTGTTTGCCTCCTATTTAATCTTCGAGGCCAGCGAGATAACTCTCGTAGCTCATGAGGTTATCCAGCTCTGATGGATCAGACAGCTTTATCTTAGCTATCCATCCCTCATCAAATGGTGAGTCGTTCACCGTCTCAGGGCTGTCATCCAGGACTTCATTGACCGCAATTATCTCACCCGATACTGGCGCATACACATCTGATGCGGCCTTTACCGATTCGATCAAAGAGAAATTCTCCCCGGCAGTAGTGACATCCCCCTCTTCGGGTAACTCCACGAAGACCACATCGCCTAACAGCTCCTGCGCACGCTTTGAGATCCCAACTAACACAGTTCCATCACCATTGTCTTTTACCCACTCATGGGTACCGGCAAATTTATAGTTATTTTCAATTGCGTTCATTGTTGTTATTCCTAGCTTAAATTTACTTTTTATTCAACGATTAATAATATATTTTACATCTTGTTAACTCAGGCTTCATTCGCCAGAGTTATCGATACAAGGGGTATTTCTCGCAAAGTGCCTGCACTTGTTTCAGTACCATTAACTCCACCTCACTATTGTCATCTGGGTTACTGGCTAAACCGTCCAGAACATCGCCTATCCAGTGACCAACCTGAATAAAGTCCTCACGGGAAAAGCCTCGAGTAGTGCCTGCTGGCGTGCCCAGGCGTATTCCCGATGTGACCATAGGCTTCTCGGTATCGAAAGGAATGCCATTCTTATTACAAGTGATACCCGCACGTTCAAGACTCTCCTCCGCCCGGTTACCCTTGAGCCCTTTAGGTCTGAGATCCACTAACATGAGGTGAGTATCTGTGCCTTCGGTGACAATATCGCAGCCTCTGGATTGCAGGGTCTCGGCCATGGCCTTAGCATTTTCCAGCACCCGAGCGATGTAGCGCTTAAATTCAGGTTCTAGCGCCTCGCCCAGCGCCACGGCCTTGGCCGCGATGACATGCATCAAGGGACCACCTTGTAGACCGGGGAACACAGCCGAGTTAATCTTCTTGGCAATATCTTGGTTGTTAGTGAGGATCATGCCACCGCGGGGACCCCTTAATGTTTTATGGGTCGTCGTGGTGACAATGTGCGCATGGGGGATTGGATTCTGATGATGACCCGTAGCCACCAAACCGGCGATATGGGCCATATCTACCATAAGATAAGCCCCCACTTCATCGGCAATGGCCCTGAAACGAGCGAAATCCAGTTCACGGGGAATAGCAGAGCCACCAGCGATAATCATCGCTGGCTTATGCTCTCTGGCCAGGGCTTCGACTTGCTCGAAATCCACCAAACAATCTTCCTGTTTCACCCCATATTGAATGGCATTGAACCACTTGCCAGATTGCGCCGGGCGAGCGCCATGGGTCAGGTGACCACCGGCATCCAGAGACATGCCCAATATCGTATCTCCAGGCTGCAGCAATGCCTGAAAAACCGCGCCGTTTGCCTGAGCACCTGAATGGGGTTGCACATTGACAAATTCCGCACCAAATAAGGCCTTGGCCCTGTCGATGGCCAATTGCTCGACAATGTCAACAAACTCACAGCCACCATAATAGCGGCGCCCCGGATAACCTTCGGCGTACTTATTGGTTAACGAGGTGCCCTGCGCTTCCATTACCGCCTTAGACACTATGTTCTCCGAGGCGATCAATTCAATCTGCTGCTCCTGACGCTGAGATTCCAGTTCAATTGCGCTCTGGATTTCTCCATCCGTGGCAGCAAGACCTGCGCCGAAAAAATGCTCGAGTTCGTGTGAGGTGTACTGGCTTTTCATTATTAAGTTCCTTTAATTAGCAAGCGATAACATTGATGGCCAGGCCACCTTGGGAAGTTTCTTTGTATTTGGACATCATATCCAGACCCGTTTGGTGCATGGTCTTGATGACATCATCCAGATGTACGAGATGTGTGCCGTCACTGAGTAACGCGAGTCGACTGGCATTAATGGCTTTTACCGCGCCCATGGTATTGCGCTCGATGCAGGGAACCTGTACCAGGCCATCTATGGGATCGCAGGTCAGCCCCAGATTATGCTCCATACCTATCTCGGCGGCATTTTCCACTTGTTCAGGAGTCCCGCCCAGCGCTGCGGTCAAACCTGCCGCGGCCATGGAGCAAGCCACACCTATTTCTCCCTGACAGCCCACTTCGGCGGCCGAGATAGAGGCGTTTTGTTTATATAAAAGGCCAACGGCACCTGCCGTGGCCAGGAAGGTCACAATATCTTGGTCTTTATCTGACTTAAACTTGATAAACCAGGCGAGTACGGCGGGAATCACCCCGGCGGCGCCATTGGTGGGCGCGGTGACCACACGGCCACCGGCGGCATTTTCTTCATTGACGGCCATGGCATAGAGGTTTACCCAGTCTAAGGTGTCGATACCACCTGGCTGACTACAGCCCTCCTCATCTAGTGCCAGCAGCCTTTGATGCAAATTTTTCGCACGTCGTTTAAGCTTTATGCTGCCGGGTAAGACACCGTCTTGCGCTAAGCCCCGCTCAATGCAGCCGGACATCACCCGCCACAGAGAGAGTAATTTATATTCTGACTCAGTTTCGCCTAAGGCTGCCTCATTAGCCAAGGTTATCTCGGCGATAGAGAGTCCGCTTTGACCACAATGCTGTAACAATTCACGAGCACTGGAATAAGGATAAGCTAAGCTTGAGCTTATCGTCTGTTGTGGGTCATCTTCCCCAACCACAGCGCCGCCCCCGACAGAGAAGTAGGTTCGGCTCAGCACGAGTCCCCCCTCTGCATTCAGTGCTTTTATTGTCATGGCGTTGGGATGTTCTGGTAGTGAGGTGTGGTAATGAAAGATGAGGTCTTCTTCCGATGAGAAATAGATCCAACGTTTACCCGACAAAGGCAGCTCACCGGTATCTTTAACCAAGGCCAACAGACCGGGAATATTATCTGCATCGAGGCACCCGGGCGATTCAGCCATCAAACCCAATACACAGGCATTATCTGTAGCATGACCTTTTCCTGTGAGTGCCAGAGAGCCAAATAACTCGACTCGCACTTTATCTACTTCTTGCAACAAATCTTGAGTCACCAGTTCTTTCGCGAAACGATTCGCGGCGACCATAGGGCCTACCGTGTGAGAACTCGATGGTCCTATGCCAACCTTAAATAAATCGAAAATACTGTGAGCCATAACTAGGGGTCTCCTGAGGATGAATGTCTTGATCCCGATCACATTTACAACATATCAGGCTTGTTTTTCATTAACAACAAAAAAGTTTCCTATTGGAAACTTTTTATCGGTAGTGAATAATTATGCAGTCTAGAACAGATGAGATAAATCCCCTGTAAAACCTGATACAGAGGAATAAGTGAGCGATTTACACAGAAGAACCAGAGCTGATAAACGTGAATATCCCTCATCTCGGTTCATGAAGCGCCGGGAATATGCAACAATGAGTCAATTCAAGATAATATAAGTCGATTTATCCCATGATTGAGAACGGTGTTACCGATGTTTATCCCTCTATCGCCCTAACAAGAAGTGAAGGTGGCGAGAGTAAAGTAGGTTCCGTAAACATAGGTGAGCAGCTCAAGGCCATCAGAACCAAAAACAAACTCACCCTGGAAGAGGCCAGCAAACTCACAGGATTAGCCAAGTCCACTCTATCTAAAATTGAGAATGAGCAAATATCACCGACCTTTATGGTGATGCAGAAGTTGGCGGCCGGGCTGGAGATTGACCTGCCTCAGCTGTTCACTAAACCTAAAACGGTGCTGGCAACCGGACGCAGAGACATCACAAAGGCGGGAGAGGGAAAACAACAGCTCACTCCGACCTATGAGCATGAACTACTCTCCACTCAACTGAGTAACAAGAAGATGCTGCCCTACAGGACCTGTATTCACTCTCGTTCATTCGACGAATACAAGGATTGGGTGCGCCACGAAGGCGAAGAATTTCTCTATGTGCTAGAGGGACAGGTGCAGTTGCTCACGGAATTTTATGAGCCAGCGACCTTATCCGTGGGTGACTCGGCTTACTACGATGCCACCATGGGTCATGCCGTAATATCACTCAGCGAAAAAGATGCACACATTCTGTGGATCACCTCTGCTTAATCCATGTGAATCTCGCGACATGACTTAACGCCCCTTGCCAAGGATCCGGCTCGGGCCAGGCGGTCCTGCACATCCCGACAAACAGAAGCCTCAGCGACACTCCATAACTCATCAGCCAGCTTTCCCGAAACTCAGTCTATAATGCCCTAGTGTTTACGCTTTAGTCGCTAAACTTAATGCCTTCCTTACTTTAGTGAACACGTTTCTTACTTGCCTGTTTGTTCCCCATATACCAAATACCGCTTCCATTTATTCCTAAACCCTCTATTTCCACGTATCCCTATCCCTTTAGGAATAAACAATCACTTTTTTTGGAAAATAATTTCAAAATTGAATTAAGTTTAATTTAAGAAACACAAAAAAAATTTGATTGATTTATAGCTTATTGCTCAGCAAGTTAGAGCAACAATACATGTTGAACTGCTAAATTAACGAAAATTAAACCTTGAATGTTTTCTCTAAATTGACTAATTTTTTTCCTATTGGAAATTTATCCTAACAAAATGCTAACGTTTCCGATGATTGACGCAGTAATAAAAAAACCAAATAGAAGCAGCTTGGATGCTTACTAAAAAATTATAAAAAAATGAAGAGGTTATCGTGGAATCTATTACAAGTGCACTATCTTACATCAATGGAATTGTCTGGGGAATTCCCATGTTGGCCGTTATTCTCGGCGTGGGTTTATTTCTGACAGTCGGCCTCAAGATGATGCCGATCCTGAAACTCGGCAGCGGATTTAAACTGCTCTGGAGTGGACGGATCCCCAGCAAAGACAAAAACATCAAGGGAGAAATCAGCCCGTTCAACGCCCTAATGACTTCACTGTCAGCCACCATAGGCACAGGTAATATCGCTGGTGTCGCCACGGCCATCTTCCTCGGCGGCCCCGGCGCCCTTTTCTGGATGTGGTGTACCGCATTGGTGGGTATGGCGACTAAGTTTGCCGAAGCCGTACTGGCGGTTAAATACCGTGAAGTGGACGCAAATGGCAACTTCAGCGGCGGCCCCATGTATTACATCAAGAACGGCCTCTCCAGCAAGTGGGCCTGGCTAGGCACTGCATTCGCATTATTTGGCGCCATCGCAGGTTTTGGCATAGGCAATACGGTACAAGCAAACTCGGTAGCTAACGCCTTAGATGTCAACTTCGGCATTGATCCCTGGATCACAGGCCTGATCATGATGGTATTGGTTGGCTTAGTACTCATGGGGGGATCAAACGTATCGCCGATGTCGCAGGTAAGCTGGTCCCCTTGATGGCTACCTTCTACATAGTCGCAGGTATCATAGTGCTCGCCATCAATGCATCTGAACTACCAGCAGCCTTAACGCTGATCTATACCAGTGCATTTACAGGTACGGCGGCCGAAGGTGGATTCGCCGGTGCAGCGGTATGGGCAGCGATCCGATTCGGTGTGGCCCGTGGCGTATTCTCCAACGAAGCAGGTTTAGGTAGTGCCCCCATAGCCCACGCGGCAGCGAAGACAAACGACCCTGTCGCTCAGGGTCTGGTTGCCATGCTAGGTACCTTCATCGACACTTTAGTCGTGTGTACTATTACGGGCCTCGCCATCGTCGTATCCGGCGAATGGACCAGTGGCCAAACTGGTGCGGCGCTCACTTCGGCCGCCTTCTCCAGCGCCATACCTTACGGCAACTTTATTGTCGCCATTGCCCTGTCCGTCTTCGCCTTCACCACCATCTTAGGTTGGAGTGTATATAGCGAAAAATGTGTGCAATACCTGCTCGGCCCTAAAGCTGTGATGCCATTTCGTGTCCTGTGGATCATCGTCGTGCCAGTTGGCGCCGTAGGATCATTAGAGTTCATCTGGTTATTGGCCGACACACTTAACGCCATGATGGCCATTCCCAACCTGATCGCCTTAGTACTGCTTAGCCCAGTGGTGTTCAAGTTGAGTAAAGAGTATTTCCAAGCTAAGAGCCGCATTGATGAAGACGATAACAGTGCAAAAGAACCAGGTTAAGGCTAGTCACGCCGCAAATTTTATTTCATCACCTATATAAAGATAAGCCCCGTTCGCGGGGCTTCTTTGGAGCCAAAAATGACACAAGAAGTACAAGACTTATTAAAAACCCCATGTTTCGATCTACATGTGGAAGCGGGAGCCAGAATGGTGCCCTTTGCAGGCTATGAGATGCCGGTTCAATACCCATTGGGAGTCAAGAAGGAGCATCTGCACACCCGGGCCTCTGCAGGCCTCTTCGATGTGTCCCATATGGGACAATTGCGTCTTCATGGCCCCAACGCTGCTAAGGCACTTGAGGCTCTGGTACCTGTGGACATATTGGATCTTCCCCAAGGTAAGCAAAGATACGCCCTGTTCACCAATGATGAAGGTGGCCTTCAGGACGACCTCATGGTGAGTAATTTTGGCGATCATCTGTTCCTTGTGGTCAATGCCGCGTGCAAAAACCAAGACATCGCACATCTGCGCCAGCACCTACCAGATGATGTAGAGATAGAAATCCTCGAAGACCGGGCACTGCTAGCCTTACAGGGGCCACTCGCAGCACAAGTGCTGGCACGGCACATTCCCTACACCGCCGACATGGTCTTCATGGATTCCAGAGTACTCAAGTTCGATGGCGTCGATTGCATCATTGGCCGGGCTGGCTATACCGGAGAAGATGGCTTCGAAATCTCTATCCCAGCCGAGCATGCCGACAGGCTGACACGTCTACTCCTCAGTGAGGCTGAAGTCGAGTGGATTGGACTGGGCGCACGTGACTCTTTGAGGCTCGAGTCTGGCCTGTGTCTGTATGGACACGATATCGATACCAGCACCACACCGGTTGAAGCCAGCCTGCTTTGGGCCATCAGCAAGGCCCGCCGCGCAGACGGAATTCGACCGGGCGGTTTCCCCGGTGCTGAGATAGTATTGGAGCAGATAGCCACCAAAGCTGTGAGCCGCAAGCGCGTAGGTATGATTGGACTAGGTAAGGCCCCCGTGCGCGAAGGCGCTGTCCTGTACAATGAGCAAGATCAGGAAATAGGCATTATCACCAGCGGCACCGCCGGACCAAGCTTCGGATCTCCCATCGCCATGGGCTATGTAGCCAAGGAGTTTGCCAGCTTAGACACCTTAGTGTTTGCCGAAGTTCGTGGTAAGAAGATGCCGATGAAGATAGCCAAAATGCCATTCGTTGAGCAGAGATACTATCGAGGATAAATGCTACAGAGGCATAGATAAATCCTGTACACTCGACTCAGTTATTTGAGTCGAGCCCTCTGAATGTAGCGAGTTTCATTAAGGAATGTTATGCAGGTTATTGTACTCGGTGGTGGCGTCATAGGCTTAACATCTGCCTGGTATCTGGCTCAAGCCGGACATGAAGTCACAGTTATCGACCGTCAATTAAACAGCGGTGAAGAAACCAGCTTCGCCAATGCGGGCCAGATCTCCTACGGTTACTCCTCCCCTGGGCCGCACCAGGTGTTCCTATTAAGGCACTGAAGTGGCTTATTCAGAAACACGCTCCCTTAAAAATAAAGCCCGGCATGTCACCAGACCTTTATCTGTGGGCAAGTAAAATGCTGGCAAATTGCAACCAAACCAGCTATCAGCTCAATAAATCACGCATGTTACGTGTGGCCAATTACAGCCGGGACTGCTTAATCGAGTTACGGCAACACCATGCCATCGACTACGAAGGTCGCCAGCAAGGTACCTTACAGGTGTTTCGCAGTCATGCCCAGATAGACGCCGTCGCTAAAGACATCAAGCTACTGCAGGAGAGCGGCACCCGGTATCAGGAGCTGGATGTTCAGGCCTGCATTCAAGCAGAGCCCGCATTAGCGCATGTCAAAGAGAAACTCGTCGGCGGTTTACGCCTACCCGACGACGAAACCGGAGACTGTTACCTGTTTTGCCAACAGCTGGTGACCTTGGCTAAACAGGCCGGAATCAGCTTTAAATTCGGCGTTGAAATCTCAGGGCTCAAGCGCACCGATGGCAAGATAAGTTCGGTATCTACCAGTGCCGGCGAGCTAAAAGCCGATGCCTATGTGGTCGCCTTGGGCAGTTACTCCGCCGGCCTACTCGCCCCGTTAGGTTTGTCTGTACCTGTCTACCCGGTAAAAGGCTACTCGCTGACACTCCCCATCACTGATGAGAAACTCGCGCCAATATCCACAGTGATGGATGAGACCTATAAGGTCGCCATCACACGTTTTAATCAACGAATTCGCGTGGCAGGAACCGCCGAACTCTCAGGCTATAATCTTGACTTGAGTGAGCAACGCAAAGAAACCATAGCCATGGTGGTTAATGATCTGTTCCCCGGAGGCGGTGATATAGGCAAGGCCGAATTCTGGACCGGACTTAGACCCATGACACCAGATGGCACCCCTATCATAGGTAAAACACCTATCCCTAACCTGTTTACCAATACCGGACACGGTACTTTGGGCTGGACCATGGCCTGTGGCTCAGGAAAATTGCTAGCCGATCGAGTCAGTGGCAGAACGCCTGATATCGATCCCCAAGGCTTAGATATCTTCCGCTACTCATGACCAGCTTAAGGTTCTGTTCTGTTTATTCTTAATAAAAGAATTGAATAGAAAAACATGTAAACAGTAAGTACAAGAAAGAGTAAAACGGACACGAGTGTGCTCGTGTCCGTTTTTTATACCTATTGATAATAATTCCTATCGCTATCAAACATCATCCGGCGAATACGTTATCTTCCGGATATTTCAGCAAGGTAGGATTGGGTCTTGCCAGCATGTAGGCCAGTGTCAATGGGCCAATACGACCTATGACCATCACCACTATCATGATGTACTTGCCAGGTTCCGATAAGTTACCCGTTAAGCCCGCTGTCAACCCCACGGTGGAAAATGCCGAAATAGTCTCGAACATGATCTGTTCGAAAGGTGCATTTTCAGTGAGCATAAGGCTGAACATGGCCAGTGACAATATGATGCCGCTGACCACTATGATGGCCAGACATTTAGTCACCGTTTTCGATGGCACGGTACGTTTAAAAATGGATACATGAGGGCGCTGTCTTAGGAAAGACCAAGTTGCCACAGCCACAACCACAAATGTAGATACCTTAATCCCTCCCCCGTCGATGTGGAGCCCGCGCCAATCAACATAAGGATGATCATGATAAAAAAAGCGCCCTGGCTGAACAATGCGATATCCACACTGTTAAAACCTGCGGTTCGCGCCGTGACGGATTGAAAGAAGGCCACCAACCATTGTTGCCCCAGATTGTATTGCCCTAATGTATTCGGATTATTATGCTCCAGTAGCCAGAACATCAAGGTACCGAACAAGATCAGACATGGTGTGGCAAGCAGCATGATCTTAGTGTGCAACTGAAAATAGCGAAAACCACTTGCACCATTGCGCCTGAGATCTGAGATAACCGTAAAGCCCAAACCTCCAAAGATGATCAGACTAGCAATGGTGAAAGTGATCAAGGGATCTGTGGCGTAGGAACTCAAGCTATTTGAAAACAGTGAAAAACCGGCATTATTGAATGCCGATATCGCATGAAAAAGAGCGGTAAACATGCCAGTCTGCCAGCCCATTTCCGGCACCCAACGTATGGCCAGAAAGATAAAACCTAACAATTCGGCAATCAGTGAAAAGACGACGATGTGCTTCACTAATCGTCTTATATTAATAGACTTATCCTGGCCAAGCGCCTCCTTAGTTAATGCTTGTTGGCGCAAGCTCAGACGCTGACCAAACATATAAAGCAATACTGCAGAGAGTGTCATCTGGCCTAAGCCACCTATCTGCATCAAGAACATCAATAATATTTTACCACTCGCTCTGAAGTGTGTGCCGGTATCGACCACACCTAATCCGGTCACACTGATCGCCGACGTCGCCGTAAACAATGCATCGGTAAAGCTTAGCCCGGTGACAGAGAATACCGGCAGGGTCAGTAATACCGCGGAAGGAAATAAAATAGCAAAAAAACTGCACAAGATGATCTTAGGCTCAGACCATTTTACACCGGATTTTTCAGCTTTGATTGGAAAGAAAGTATTCCTGTGAGCGATAAACTTCATAGTCGTCTTAACACTTCTATTAATTTATCCTTCTGCCCGGTCACGATCAACATGTCATGTTTATCAAAAGTGGCCTCGGGTGACGGGTACTTATCGACTTCTACGCCTCTTTTCAATGCCAATAAATTGATATCACTACGCTTAGAGCAAGGATGATCCATAAGTTTACTGCCTAAATACTTATCAGAGACAGCAACCTCAGCTAAAGCAATGTCGCAGCCTAAATCGATGAACTCAAAAATATGCTGATCTAGCATGTGATGGGCAATTCTGACTCCCATATCACGCTCAGGCTGAATGACTTTATCCGCCCCTATCTTGTCCAAAATCTTCGCATGAAACTTATCTTTGGCTTTTACCCAAACCGTTTTCACTCCAGCCTCTTTTAACACGAGTGTGGTTAATATACTGGCGTTGACGTCCTCACCTATCGCTACCATGGCGAGATCGTAATCATCGAGTTTCAACTCAGAAATAGTGTCTTCATCTGAGCAATCTGCAACTATGGCTTCAGTCGCAAATTCGGCCGCCTTGCGTACATTTTTTTCATCTATGTCTATAGCGAGTACCTGTGCCCCCTCTTGACTCAACTCATGACAAAGAGCCATACCAAATCGACCTAAACCAATGATAACAATATATTTATTTTCAGGAGCCATATGTATTCTCTGAGTGTTTTTGCCAAAAAATGGCGTACATTAATTTAAACTAATAAGCCTATAACTTAATTATCGAGAAGGATATTGCTCCCTATATTTCCATTTGTCTAGCCAAACAAACTGGCAAATAACTAAGATTCATCCAATGCCTGTGGCTAATTCAGTGATGGTGAGGATTTGTTCATTACTGATACAAAAAGCACTGTAAAAATCACATAAACTTCTATCAGATCCAAACGTCTACTCCCATACCGACGAAGTACAGGTTCTCTTGAAATGAAAAAGGTTGAGGTGTAATAGGTAAGGATAAAGCAACAAGGGAGAGGCTTAGAAACTGCTACCTATATCATCTCACTTTGACCATGTTTGATTAAACACAGTTTCAGCTAGCAGAGAGTCACAGTAAAAATATAAAAATAAATAAACTCTCTGAGTAATGTGTTTTTTATCGGAGCATTAACCCAATGGGCATAAAAATAGGCTTGGATTATTTGAATATAGATTGTAGGCTAGTTCATACTCCCCACTCTCACTCATTGAAGTACGAATAAAAGTCAAAGCATCACACTATTCGATAAGGTCAATCCGATATTGCCTAAAGGCTTTTACTGTAAACTTTTGATTCATTTCATGTTCAAAACCCTCAATAAACTAATCTTTATTTGGGGCATGAGCCCTGGTTAATAAATCGGCACAATAATACTCACGTCTAATTTAATCGATAACACATTGAACTAAATATTATTGCCCTTTATCTGTCTGAGAAAAGTTTTCCCTAATAAAAAATTTCATTCCTCCTCCCTGAGATGCTCAATAATATTACTGAAGTAATTAACTAAAAATTCAAATCGTCATCCGATATAATTTAAAGTCAATTGACTTAGACTATTCTCTTCTTGAACAAACTGCCATTGAAAGTAGACTTATTAATAAAATACTTAAAATACATATTGTTTATTTTAAGTAATATGTATTACCAGCAGAGTTAATAAATATCCATATCGTTAGATTTACGGTTAACAAAGTACGCTTGCTTTACAGCGGTTCACTACCACCTAGACCTAGTAAATCCTTAATTTAGAAGATGATTAACTAACCTTCTCCATCAGGTAATTGGTTAACTTTTCTCCGCGAACATTGACCTTTTGTTCTGCCACGATTTGAAAACCAAATGATTCGAAGAATGGTTTAGCAGTCATACTCACATGCGCATATAGTTTACTCAAACCTCTGCTGGTGGATTCATCAAAAATATACTGCATAAGTGCTGAGCCAACTCCTTTCCCTTGATATTCATGATGACAATAAAAATGGTCAATCAAACCATCACTTTGTAAGTCTGAATATCCAGCCAGCTTACCATCGACTATAGCTAAAAAGGGGTTGTTTTTTGTCAATACAGAACACCAATCAGAACGTTTTATCTCTTTTGATGCCCACGCTTCAACTTGAGATTTGGAATAATCTTTGATATTGACGAAATGAATGGTGTTATAAAATAGCTCCCACAGCTCATGACAATCTTCTTCCTGATAATCTCTAATGCGTAACATAGACTTCCTATTGCGAGTTAGCGCTTAGATACAGGCACCAACTCATTTTTGTCTGTGCGACGTGAAGTCGTATGAAGCGCTGTTCACCGCTTTTGAGTGAACCATCTGTATCACCAGATGACCCTATGGCTCTGAATAAAGTAGCGAGCCAGACAATGTAACGAAATTTGGTTTTATACCGAATGGGAACAGAATCGTGAGAGGACGTTCTTCCTGATAACCACAAGTCGGGTAAGTGCTAGGGAGTCAGTATGATGAACATATGTGAATCCATGTAAGGTGCGTTATATGAGAAGCAGCGGAAGTGGTTTATACGCTGTGGCCAAAATGGCAACGAGAGTAGGAAAGAGATTGGGCAATGCTCTTTCGTGGTTGTAAAGCTCTCCGCACTAGAGTGGGCATCTAACCTGACATTGCGCGACATACGGAACACGGTAAGCCTGTATCACTCCCATTGGGAAAGTTATCTGTGAAGATAGCCGATAGTGGTGCAGGTAAAGGAGGCTGGAGAAAGCCAAAGCTGCATTGTAATGATGCAGATACAGACCTTGTGTCTGGCACAAAAGTGAGCCCACTTCCAGCTGGTCTCCCGTTGCAAGAAAGTTTGAAGAACTTTGTTGATGGAGAAACGCAAATGATGACTTCAAATGAAGTTAGTGCCTCTCCTTGCTTGCTCAATGACAATCCTTCGATAGGAAAGTCACAGAGCAGAAAGTATCAAAGCTTCAAGTGAGTATTGCAAAGGTAACCCCTGTGGTTACCGGGTAACATAGTACGCCTTAGTGGAGGCTTGAGCCGTATGCAGTGAAAGTTGCACGTACGGTTCTTAGGAGAGCGGCACCTGGTAACAGGTGCCGCTTATCCGACCAGACTCAGTTGCTGGAACGAACACCGTTTACCTGTTAGCCTCTTAATTTGACCGCTGTGCCAAATACCATTATTTCAGACGAGCCATCCATGATTGAGCTGGTAGTAAAGCGAATACCTATTACAGCGTCCGCACCTTTTTCATGAGCGCTTGCAGCTAAGCGTTGAATAGCAACATCTCTGGCGTCTGTCAGCATTTCCGTATATCCACGGATCTCACCGCCCACGATACTTTTTAAACCTGCCATAATGTCACGTCCAATATGTTTCGATTGAACAACATTGCCTGTAACGATACCGACTATTTCAGTAATGTCTTTACCGGGAATCGTTTCAGTGGTTGAGTAGATCATTTAACTTCCTTGAAAATAAAACACCGTTATGAAGGTGCGTGTAATTAACTATTGATACCATAGTCTTTGGTTATATTGCTATTACTGAAGATAGTAATGTCATTTCTATTTACCCAAATAAAGAGCAAAAACTTTAATCAATAGCATATCATATCTCATACTCAACACTTCAAAAAACAGTTAATGCGGCGGTTTATTCTACATTTAGTTTTTGTAAATAACAGTAATCTATTACTGCTAATCGTTCAGTAATATTGACTATAGCATAGAGACTCAAACGCAAGCTCGCCAGTGTATTCATGCTCGATATTTCCAAAGAGTTTCCCTAGCACGTTTATCTGATCAAACCAGTAAAACTGCACATCTGAACGTATTGTTATCGCAACATTGTAGATACATTAAAAACAGTGACGCATCACCTAAATAGGTGTTAAAAATTGCACTGGGCTCATTCTATGATCCCTTATTTACTTAATATGGAAATTCAATCTATAAACAGTTCACTTGTGACTGCGTAGTGTCCATAAAAATAAAAACTGAATCATGAATTATTGGTTAAATAACCATCGAAAGACCTCTTGTATACGTAAGGATATTAATAATGAATAAATTTATGCAATTTTTGTCGAAGACAAAATTCCATTTGTACTTAATAGCAGTACTCAACACTGTCTCTTTTCAAGCCATGAGCACTAACTACACCAATGAAGATATAAACGATGAGTTAGGGGCTGAATTATCTTTTTCCGAAGTACATGCCGAACTGGATAATAGCAATATATCCATGTCATTTAGCAATGATTATAGTTCATTACCTGATTTTTTTGTTAGGGTGGAAGTCAATGATAATTATCAAATGTCTTGTGAAAAGCAAAGGTGTTTTTACTCTAGGGCAAGTGTTAATAACAATGAAAAAACAGTCCATAGAAAAACCAATATACCTCTATCCTTTGGTGATAAAGTTACATTTACGATGAGAACCGGCGGCAAGAATGGTAAAATTGTAGATAAAAAAGAAGTAATAGTTACCCCTTATTTTTCTAAGGTTGAAGCACGATTAGAAAACAATACCATTTCCATGTCATTTAGCGATACTTACAGTTCGTTCTCTGATTTTTTTGTGAGAGTGGAAGTGAATGGCAATTATCAAATGTCTTGTGAGCAGCAAACATGCTATTACTCTTGGCCAAGTGTTAAAAACAATGAGAAAGAAGTCCATAGAGTAACCAGTGAACCGCTGTCTTTTGGTGATAGAGTCACATTTACGATGAGAACTGGTGGCTCAAATGGTAAAATTGTAGATAGAAAAGAAGTGGTAGTTAACCCATATTTTTCTGAGGTTGAAGCACAATTAGAAAACAATACCATTTCCATGTCTTTTAGCGATACTTACAGTTCGTTCTCAGGCTTTTTTGTTAGAGCGGAGGTTAACGGCAATTATCAAATGTCTTGTGAACAGCAAACATGCTATTACTCTTGGCCAAGTATTAATAACAATGAAAAAGAAGTCCACAGAGTTACCAGCGAACCACTATCCTTCGGTGACAAAGTCACATTTACGATGAGAACTGGTGGCTCAAATGGTGAAATTGTAGATAAAAAAGAAGTCATAGTTAACCCTCATTTTTCTGAGGTAAAAGCGCTATTAAAAACCAATACTATCTCCATGTCATTTAGCGATACTTACAGTTCGTTCGCTGATTTTTTTGTTAGAGTGGAAGTGAATGGCAATTATCAAATGTCTTGTGACCAGCACACATGCTATTACTCTAGATCAAGTGTTACTAACAATGAAAAAGAAGTCCACAGAGTTACCAGCGAACCGCTATCCATCGGTGATAAAGTCACATTTATGATGAGGAGTGGTGACCGAAATGGTGAAATGATTGCGATTAAAGAAGTGGTAGTGAATTAACCTGAACTAGATAGACTAAAACTCACCATCTAACGAAGGTGGGTTTTAGTCCACAGGCTATTAAAATAATCACTTTCTGTAGGCTCTGACATGTATGAGGGGCGATTACTACGCTCTAAACCTTTCCTAAACCCATCCCCAATGCTGCCATATATCGAGCTAATTGCTGGGCATCATTGTGATCACTTTCTGATAATGCTTTGAACACGCCTTGTTGGTCGTCAATTTTTCTGTGTTGACCTAGTTTAAACTTACCCTGTATCTCTGATATTTCAATCGATAGACCAACGATGGCGCCACTGAGTTTGTCGATAACTTCAGGGCTCATGATATCGTGTTTGTCGAGTAAGTCAGGTTCATACTTTGCGCTCATATTTTTGACTAATTGAGCAGTATCTTGCTTGCTTGAAATCTTAACCATGCCCTTTACATGCACAGCGCTGTAGTTCCAGGTTGGCACTGCAGGGTAATTTGCATACCAACTCGGTGATATATAACTGTGGGGACCGCTAAATACGACCAATACTTCCCGTTCGGCTAAATCCTTCCATTGTGGATTTGCCTTGGCAAAGTGACAGAGTAAACGCCCTTTATTGCCATGACCTCTATCCAGCATAAACGGCAGATGACTGGCCTCCAGCCCCTCAATATTTGACACGATCACACCAAAACTAAATTGCTCGATGAGATCGAATACTTGTTGCTGATTGTCCATTTTCATTGGTGGCGGGATATACATGACCTTTCTTATTGATCCATATTATCGTTTTAAATAATTAACCTAGACCACTCTTTTATCATAATGCCCACACAGTATAAATAGCTTTAGGCTCAAAGTTCCCTTGGCTTATATCCAGCTGAATACGTATGCAGTTTATTGAACCAAATGTCGCTTCCCCACTAGTATGTGAGCTCAATATCTCAGCGTTAAACATCTCAGCTAGAACAATTAAAACAAAGCACAGGGGAGCCTATGAGACCTAAGATGAACAAAAAAAATAAAAGAATGATAGTTCAAGATAAGTCATATGCCTTAGCGGGGATATACGCGCTGGTAATTGCTGGTATTTCCACTATTGCCAGTACAACTGCTACGGCCCAGACCGTCTCGCTTGCCTCTCCCGACAAGCAGATAATGATAGAGCTCAGTGACGATAATCAAGGCCCCGAGTATCGGGTCAAATTTCACGGCCAAGCTGTCATCAATGACTCAAGGCTAGGCCTGGAGTTTCAGTCTATCGGCGAGTTTGGCCAAGGTTTTAAGATAGAAACTATCGAGCAAACGAGTCATGATGAACGCTGGCAACAGCCTTGGGGAGAACGGGAATGGATCCGCGATCACCATAACCGATTAAAAGTAAAACTAAGCAATGATAAGTACCACTTCTACCTCGAGTTTAAAGCCTTCGATGACGGCATAGGTTTTCGCTATAGCGTGCCTAAGCAAGCAGACTTGAATACGCTAAACATCACCAATGAGCTCACCGAATTTAGCATTCCCGATGCGGATAAAAGCCTAAGTTGGTGGATCCCGGCTCGTGGCTGGAACCGCTATGAATACCTTTATACCCAGAGTCCGGTGCAAGATATCGACAGAGTCCATACCCCCTACACGTTTAAGTTAAACTCAGGCGTGCATATGAGCATTCATGAGGCGGCGCTTACCGATTATGCGGCGATGACACTGGATCAGCGACGTGGCGGGACATTAAGGGCCGATCTCACGCCTTGGTCTGATGGCATCAAGGTCAAAACCCATGCAGGCTTCTCAACCCCTTGGCGCACGATTCAAATAGCGAATCAAGCCACAGGCCTGCTCAATTCCGATCTCATCCTTAACCTTAACGAACCAAATATACTCGGCGATGTCAGCTGGGTTGATCCTGGTAAGTATATTGGGATCTGGTGGGGCATGCATCTTAACGAGAATACCTGGGGCTCAGGAGACAAACACGGCGCGACCACCAGCGAGACTAAACGTTACATGGATTTTGCCGCCGATAATGGATTCGACGGCGTGTTAGTCGAAGGCTGGAATATCGGCTGGGACGGCAGTTGGTTCCATAACGGCGATGTGTTTAGCTTTACTCAAGCCTATGCAGATTTCGATCTTGCTGCTGTGTCCCAATATGCCATAGACAAAGGCGTACGTCTGATTGGTCATCATGAGACTTCAGGCTCGGTGACTAACTATCGCAAGCAGATGAGTGATGCTTACGACATGTATCAAAAATACGGCGTCACTCAAATAAAAACGGGTTATGTGGCCGATGGCGGCGACATCAAACGCATCGACGAACAAGGGATCATCCGCCACGAGTGGCATGATAGCCAGTTTATGGTCAATGAGTATCTGCACAGCGTTAAAGAAGCCGCTAAACGTCATATCAGCATCAATACCCATGAGCCTATCAAGGATACAGGTCTGCGCCGCACTTATCCCAACTGGATATCCCGTGAAGGTGCACGCGGTCAGGAGTTTAACGCCTGGGGGACGCCGCCTAATAACCCCGCGCACACCACTACCCTCGCCTATACCCGCATGCTTGCTGGCCCAATGGATTTCACTCCCGGGATCTTTGACTTAGCCCCCGAAGGACTAGATGCGGTTAATCGCGTGCAGACAACGTTGACTAAACAGCTGGCCTTGTATGTGGTGCTGTATAGTCCGATTCAGATGGCCGCCGATCTGCCGCGTAATTATGACAAGCACCCGGATGCATTTAAGTTCATTCGTGATGTGCCTACGGACTGGCATAAGAGTATCGCGCTAAAGGGTGAAGTCGGTGAATTTGTGGTGTTTGCCAGACAAGAGAGAGTCGACACTAAACAAGCCAATGCCGACTGGTTCCTTGGGGCAATAACCGATGATAAAGCGAGACAACTCGAAGTTGAGCTGGATTTCTTACAGCAAGGAAAATACTATCAGGCGCAAATTTACCGGGATGGTAACAAGGCTAACTGGCAGCACAATCCCTATGATTACGTTATTGAGACTAAGACTGTCACCAATAAAGACAAGTTAATCCTCAACCTCGCCAGCAGTGGCGGTACAGCCATACGTTTTAAACTGCTGCCCAATAAGAAAAGCAAAAAATAAAGCCCTTGTGACCTAACACTCTTAAATAAAGCATGGGCCCGAGATCCATTCAGGATATGGGGTCCATGCTTCACGACTTTGTGACCAATACTCTTTAGTCAGTGAGCTGGAGTAGATCCCACAAGTTACCGTACAGATCTTCAAATACGGCAACAGTGCCGTAATCTTCAACCTTAGGAGGCCTAATGAAATTGATGCCGTCTGCAAGCATGCGCTCATAATCACGCCAAAAATCATCGGTATTGAGGAACAAGAACACTCTTCCTCCCGCTTGATCACCAATAAAACGCGCTTGTTCGGCTTTAGATGCCCGAGCCAATAACAAACTCACTCCAGTGGATCCTGGTGGCGATACCAGGACCCAACGTTTATCTTGCTCCGCTTGATAAGTGTCTTCGATGAGTTCGAATTTCAGCTTGTTTACATAAAAATCGATGGCTTCATCATAATCTCTGACCACCAATGCTATGTGTACGATCGATTGTTTCATATTCATTGTCCTAATACTGGTGTCGCACATTTTTGTTTCATCTGTGAAGTCCAAAACTCTGATTTTGGACTCTAATTTTCAATTCTGATTTTAACGCGTTAACTCTCATTTGAACTATGACTCTAGTGTTAGCATTGGAGATGATAACCAAGCCTATCGTTTAATAATACCAATCGGTATAACATGCCTTGATAAAAGGTTTGTTAAGCAAATTTTTCGGACTCATAATGCCTGAAATATAGATAAGGATGCTCGATGCAATCTCAAACTGGATATATTGTACTGGCTTTAATGTCGGCAGTCTTGATGGGCACTATCGGCATATTGGCTAAATATGCCGCGCTTCCGGCTGAGCAAATCACCTTCTTCCGTCTACTTTTGGGATCACTGTTCTTAATTGCCTACATGCTTGTCTCTGGTAAGAAAGCTCAAATACTGCATAAACCCAGTAAACGCCATATGATCAATGGTGCCATGCTGGCAGGTTTTATGTCTTTCTACGTCGAAGCCATCGACTACACCAGTATGGCTAATGTCATCATGGTGATCTATCTCGCTCCCCTGCTCACAGCCATCATCGCTCACTTAGTCTTAGGTGAAAAACTCAAACTGCTCAATATCGTCGCCATTGGCATCGCTCTCCTTGGGTTTACCTTGATGAGCCCGAGTGCGAGCAGCAATACGCTAGCCAACTCAGATGAGGCTAGAGGCTTGTTCTTCTCAATTTTAGCCCTATTCACCTACAGCGGCTTCATGTTGATCAATCGTAAACCCAGCAAGGCCACAGCCTATCAGAGCACCTTGATTCAGCTTTCGGTGGGCGCATTATGCCTCTTACCTTTGGTCATGACCCAAGATATCGCGCTCAGTGGCGAGCAGCTTGGCTACTTACTGGCTATCGGATTCCTGCCGGGATTCTTGGCGATTCTGTTTGCGGTAAAAGCGCTGCAGCACCTGCCGGCGGTCACCTTCGGCACCTTAGCCTATCTCGAACCTGTGGCCGTGGTCAGTCTGGCATGGTGGCTATTTTCTGAGAGCTTAACGCCGATTCAACTCCTAGGTTGCAGCTTGATCATAACGGCAGGAATGGCACAAGGCCTGTTGTCACAAGGTATTCAGTCGCGGACACGGCCTGAACCTGCACAGTGAAAATAAGCCTGTCACGCCTTGAGCGGCTTTCTCTTCACATAGAGAGTCTTGTTTACTCTGGCTATCACATCACCCATTTCATCTTTTATCTCTAAGGTGAATGTAGGGAAATACTTGTCTCCCCTTGGGTGTGATGCTTGATCTCCTCTAAATCATTATCTGAAATGCTGATAACACAGTTAACTTTCTTCTTTGTCGCCTTCAAAAACTCGATATCGGCCGCCTTGTCCCAGATAAAGTAATCCCTGCCGAGCAGCTGCATCAATAGCAACATCAGATGTGGGTCGACCATGGAATAGAGACTGCCGCCAAAGTGCGTATTCACGGCGTTGCGATTGTACCAGCGCACCGACATAGCAACATGAAGTTCCCGCCAATCTTGGCTCAAGTGGGTGATCTTTATCCCAGCTCCTATGTAAGGTGGATAGAGATTCAGAAATCGCTTCATAGACTTGGGGCTGAGTTTCATTTTGCTCCTATTGACTCCGTTCGAGAGATAACTTTCTGCTTAAACCTGAAGCTAGAGTATTTAATCTAGTGAAGATTTTCAACCAGGCTTAGCTGAGCCTATTGGCAAGAAGACACCTATGAAGATCGCCTCAAGGCGGATTCAGCATTAAACCTGTGTATCACTCGGTTCAGTTAACGCCTTGAATCCATATTCATAAGCCACTTTCTATCAGCAAAACACCTCTGTTCGATAAAGCAGCATTCATTGACTAGACTTCTTAGTACGCTCAGTTCTTAGTACTTTGGAAATATGATGAATAAGTTCACCCCTATTATTATCCTGTCTCTGGCCAGCTTTCTGGCCAACAGCGCGACCATTACGATTCGCAGCGATGAATGGTTTCCCATGAATGCCGCTCCGGGAGCAACACCCGCCGGTTACATGATTGACTTTGCAAATGAGATATTCGGCGCCGCTGGCCATCAAATTGAATATAAGACCATGCCCTGGGAGCGGGCCGTCAATCAGGTACGTGACGGTAAGTTCGACTGTGTCATAGGGGCTTATACCGACGACGCGCCGGATTTTATCTTTCCGAAAGAATCCTGGGGCACAGATGTTTCCTCTTTTTATGTCAAAGCAGATGACAACTGGCGCTTCAATGGCGATGACTCGTTAAAAGGTAAGAAGATAGGCATTATTTCCGGTTACTCCTACGGTGACAAAATGGATGCCTTGATTAAGGCAAATCCAAGTACATATAAAGCGGCAACAGGTAACGATGCACTCGAAAAAAACTTCAAGAAGCTCAATGCCGGCAGACTCGATATTGTTATCGAGTCTCAAGCTGTAGGCGCAGCCAAAGTCAGCGAGATGGGTCTATCGGCTAACATAGTGTCTGGTGGTGAAGATGGTAACCCTACCCCGCTATTTATCGCCTGCTCACCCAGCAAAGCTAGCAGTCAGGAGTATATCGATATCGTCGAGAAGGGAACAAAACAGCTGAGAGAATCCGGCAAGTTACAGCAGATTTTATCCGTTTATGGGCTCATTGACTGGAAATAACCCTATGAAGATCATTAACTCTATCGCATTCAGATTGATTGTCGCGACCCTGATTGCGGTTAGTTTCTTAATCACTGTAATGAGTACCATCAGTTATTACAGCCAAAAAACCTTACTCCAAGATAGGCAACAGCAGCAGCTCCAGCATGCCATTTCACGACTCGAATTGAACCTTCCCACGGCGGTGTGGAATTTTGAGCAGGAACGCATCGTTAATATTCTCAAGTCAGAGCAGGCATCTGAACATATCGCGGTCATCGAATTTATCAACGATAAAGACGAGATCAGCGCCACCGTCGGTGACAACAAGACTCGGCAAAAAATGAGTATTCCTTTGGTCTTCATCGAAGATGGCGAGTCCAACTCACTGGGTCAATTAGCCATATATATAGACAATAACAGCATACGGTCTGTACTCGGTGACTTACTCATTACCTCGGTTATCGAAGCCCTGTCACTGGGATTATTGATAATTCTAATTACCTATACATTATATAAGACGCTGATCGCAAAACCCTTACTCAAACTCACATTGGCACTGGAGAATATGGACCGAGGACAGAGCGATCTCACTCATCGTCTCCATGTCGGCAATAAAGATGAGTTTGCACGGGTCAGCCAAGGATTCAACCGATTCGTCGAGATGATCCAAGCCATCGTCAGTGCATTTCAAGAGTCAATAGCCAAAACCAGCGTCCAGGCAATGCAGGCTAATGAAGATGCCAGAGAGAGTATCCAGCTCATCGCGGCTCAGCAACAAGAAACCGATCAAATGGCTACAGCCATCACACAGATGTCATCCTCTGCGGGAGAAGTCGCCAGCCGGGTCAATCAAACAGCAGAGTCGGCGGAGCAAGCACGTAAAGATACCCAAGCCGTGGCATTGATCTTACAAGAGACAGTCGCGTCCATCGAACAGCTGGCGCTGCAACTCAAAAACTCTGAGCATGCTATCAACTCATTGGATGAGAATGTCCAAGGAATAGTCTCTGTGATGGACGTGATCAATGGCGTCGCCGAGCAAACTAATTTACTCGCGCTCAACGCCGCTATCGAAGCCGCCAGAGCCGGAGAGCATGGTAGAGGTTTTGCCGTCGTCGCCGATGAGGTACGCGGCCTGGCTCAGCGCACACAGGCCAGCACCTTAGAGATTAAAGAGAAAATTGATGGTCTCAGAAAGAGCACAAATACTGCGGTTGAGTCTACACTGGCTTCCTTCGAGTTAAGCGCCACAGCCGTGGACAATGCTAAGCGATCCGAAGCCTCAATCACCGGCATTCTCGATGCCACTAGCTCAATCAGCTCTATGTCTGAACAGATTGCTGTCGCCGTTAACGAGCAATCTCATGTGGCCGAAGAGCTGAGTAAGAATGTTAATCAGATAGTATCCCTGGGCTACGACAATACAGAATCCCTCAACAAGGTATCCGACACCATTCAGGCACTTCTTTCACTATCGAAAGATTTAGATGAACTGGCTAAACAATTTATCACCTAATGGTGGCTTTGTTATTCATTGCAATGCGTTACGGTATTGATTAGCACCCCACAGATACGTTTAGATACCAGCATGCTCAGCATCGCCAAGACACACACTCAACTAAACGTCTCGTTAAGACAGGTTATTGTGAACCTGCCTTAACGCCATAGGCCGTTGCACTCACTGAGATACATTGCACCGAATAACCAAACTCAACCCATAATTTATCGTCAATAGAGATATCAGCCAGGAGTTCTGTTCCCTCAATCTTGGATCTAGCATCTTCGATCGCCCTATGGGTCGAAGCAGATTCATCATAAGGGATAAGATACAAAATGGCAGTTTGACAACTTTTTCCTTCAACCTTGCCAAGCTTAACCAAAGCGGCACCTGTCTCCCTGTTAGCCTCTGCGCCATCATAAGTCTGAGTGACAAATGAACCATGGTTAGCTGAGTTACATCCGGTCAAGAGTACCAATATAGTCAATATAAGAAAGTTAAATAATTTCAATGATTAGTCCCTGCAGAAAACACCTCCAGGTTAACCTACCCCTGACTTAGTGTTAATAAACATGATGAATACGTATGCATTTCATTGTATCAAATTCGTGCCCGAGGGTACTATGCCAATGTGTTTAATTTCAAATCATGCTTGTGACATTTGAATAATCGACATAAAAAATAATAACAATATTAAGGTAAACGATAGTATGTCTGAGCCCGTACACCCTAGCCATCAGGCCACTCATGGCCGCCGTAAACCAGAGCTCAGCTTCTGGCAGATTTTCAACATGTGTTTCGGTTTTCTGGGGATCCAATTTGGCTTCGCATTGCAAAATGCCAATGTCAGCCGAATTTTTCAGACGCTGGGAGCCTCAATCGATGAGATCCCCATTCTCTGGATAGCCGCGCCGCTCACCGGCCTCCTAGTTCAACCTATTATCGGCTATATGAGTGATAACACTTGGGGAAAACTGGGACGACGTCGACCTTACTTTCTCATCGGCGCCATCTTAACCACCTTAGCTATCTTTATCATGCCTAATTCCCCTACTCTATGGATTGCCGCTGGCATGCTGTGGATCATGGACGCTTCGATCAATATCGCCATGGAACCCTTCAGGGCGTTTGTCGGCGATAATTTGCCCCAACGCCAGCGTCCCCTCGGCTATGCCATGCAAAGCTTCTTTATCGGTATTGGTGCCGTTATCGCCTCGGCTCTGCCCTACATACTGACTAACTATTTTGACGTGGCCAATACCGCGCCGGCGGGTGAGATAGCCGACTCGGTGCGTTATGCCTTCTATTTTGGTGGGGCCGTACTCTTGTTAGCCGTGGGCTGGACTGTCATTTCGACGAAAGAGTATTCACCCGAAGAGCTGGCCGCATTTGAGCGCCTGGAACAATCCGCAACCAGCCTAGAGTCAAATCTAAAACCTGAAGACAAGAGGAGCGAGCAAGCCTACCGCTCATCTTCCTTCATCTGGACCGCCCTGGGCGCCTTGTTCACTCTGATAATCTGGGGTCAGGATCTGGATAAACAGCTCTATATCTTAAGCTTAGGCATCTTGTCCTTCGGACCCCTGCAATTTTACTGCGCCCATAGGCTCAGGCAAATCAGCAAGAGTCACCAGGGACAGAGCCAGACTCGCGATAAACAGGGCCTGGTATTTTGTGTCATCGACGATATGTTTCACATGCCCAAAGCCATGCGCCAACTGGCTGTGGTGCAGTTTTTTTCCTGGTTTGCCCTATTTTCGATGTGGATATACACCACCGCGGCGGTCACAGATCATCACTATGGTACCCAAAACGTATTATCCAAGGCTTATAACGACGGCGCGGACTGGGTGGGCATGCTCTTCGCCTCCTACAATGGTTTCGCCGCCCTGGCCGCCTTGGTTATTCCTCTGCTTGCCATGGCTGTGGGCCTTAAACTGACCCATATGATCAACTTGTTCTGTGGTGGCATAGGCCTGATAAGTTTCTTTTTCATCACAGATCCCGGCCTGCTCTGGCTACCCATGATCGGGGTTGGCATAGCCTGGGCGTCAATTTTATCGATTCCCTACGCCCTATTGGCGAACGCCTTACCTGCACAAAAAATGGGGGTTTATATGGGAATATTTAACTTCTTTATAGTTATCCCTCAACTGCTGGCTGCCAGCGTGCTGGGGTTAATTATCAAACAGGGGTTCGATGGCAAGCCCATCTTTGCCCTCATCACAGGCGGCATACTCATGATGATTGCCGGCGTCAGCGTGCTGTTTGTCAAAGTGCCGACTCAAACCCGATGACATAGATCATGTCGAAAAATAAAACCAATAAATTCAACTTGGGGATGACTAATATGTTCCATGGATACTTGCCTTCACCCGTGACTAAGTCGCTAGTGACTCTGGCCATCATTGCCGCTCTCGGTGCCTGCTCACCGACAACCGAAAAGCCTGTGATAAACGCACAATCTAGCTCGAACACATTTTCCCCCGGCGCCCCGGGGATTGACCCCACATGGGCATTTGCCGGTAAGACAGGCATAGGCACCTCTTATGCGCCCTACTCAAATGCTAACAATGAGTCGGAGTCACACAGCAAGGTCTGGTTCTCTATCGCCCAAGGCGTGCTAACCGAGACCATGTATGGCCTGATCCATAACGCCCAGCTTAAAGAGCTACAGTTTATCGTCACGGGAAATGGCTTCGTCGATACCGAGAAGCAAGATACGATCAGCACAATTGACTATCTTCACAAAGATGAGTTAGGTCGCCCGCTGTCACTGGCTTACAAGGTCATCAACACAGATAAGGATGGCAAGTATCGAATAGAGAAGCATATCTTTACCGATCCGCTTCACGCCAGCCTGATGATGCGAGTGACTTTTACCGCCTTCGAGGAGGGTATCACCCCTTATCTTTACGTGAATCCTCACATGGATAATAGCGGCGCCAACGACATAGCCGATGTGGTAAGCCAAGACGGGGATCTGGCTCTGATTGCTTACACCAATGAAGCAGAACCCAGTGTGATGACGGTGAAATCCGATCTGCCCTTCATCAAAGCCAGTGCAGGTTTCGTCGGGGTATCCGATGGTCTCACCGACATTAAACAAGATGGCGAAATGAACTGGCAGTACAGATCGACATCGGATCCACAAGACCAGACCATAGGCAATGTCGCCCTCACGGCGCAATTGCCAGGACTCGAGAAGAGCACCGATAAAGAGATGAAGAGTCTCAGCTTTAATTTAGTGCTGGGATTCGGTAATGACCCAGCCCAGAGCATGGCCAACGCCGATGCGACGTTAACGCGAGGCTATAACCAAGTATTAGCCGACTATAACGGCGAAGGCGAAGCCATAGGTTGGCAAGACTACCTCGCTTCGTTAACCGCCCTGCCTGCGATGTCCGGCAATACTACAGATGAAGGCAAACTCTTATATGCCAGCGCGCTGGTACTTAAGGCTCAGGAAGATAAGACACATACCGGCGCCCTTATCGCCTCCTTGTCTAATCCTTGGGGTGACACGGTATCGGCTAAAGTGGGTAGCACAGGCTATAAAGCCGTATGGCCGCGGGACTTTTATCAATGCGCCATGGCCTTTCTCGCCATGGGAGACACTCAAACGCCCAAGGTGGCATTCGAATACTTAGAGAAGGTACAAGTCACCAAGCATACCCCGGGCTATACCGGCACTCCCGGCTGGTTCTTGCAAAAGACCCATGTGGATGGCGAAATAGAATGGGTTGGCGTGCAGCTGGATCAAACTGCCATGCCCATCATGCTCGGCTGGAAACTCTGGCAAGCTCAAATATTTTCCGACGCTGAAATTACGCATTGGTACCAGCGAATGCTCAAACCCGCGGCCGAATTTCTCGTCACCGGTGGTGAGGTAAACCTTGACTGGAATCACACTCACATTACGCCGCTAAAAACGCAGCAGGAGCGCTGGGAAGAGCAACAAGGCTATTCACCATCGACTGCTGCCGCAGTTATCTCGGGCCTGGTGGCCGCCAGCGATATCGCACGGGTTGCAGGAGATCTCAAAGGCGCACAACGTTATCTCGATACGGCAAAAGCCATGAAGCAAGGACTCGCAGAACGAGTCATCACCACTAAAGGCTTGCTTAGCGCCGATGGAGTAGCCATGACTCTCGCTGACGAGCAGCAAACTCCTCCCTATTACCTGCGTCTCTCGCCTCAGGGTAAGCCCAATGAAGCAAGGACACTCGGTGATAACAATGGCAGAGCGGGCTTAGATCAACGCCTCATCTTAGACGGTGGTTTCCTCGAGTTGGTCCGTTACGGTGTCGTCCCGGCAGATGATGCTGTGATTAGGCAGACGTTGGCCCTGATGGACAATACCCAACTGGATGATAACCTTAGGGTCAAATACACCTTCACCGCCAAAGATGGCAGTCTGTTTCCTGGGTTCCGGCGCTATGGCAACGATGGTTATGGTGAAGATACCGAGACCGGAGCGAGTTATGCAGAGAAAGGTACAAACACTCCCCACCAAAGGGGCCGGGTATGGCCCTTCTTCACCGGTGAGCGTGGGCACTATGAGCTGGCACTTGCCATCGACAATGACGCGTTAACCGAGAAGCGCCATAGGGAGCTGGTCGATACTTATGTTCAGGGAATGGAGAGTTTTGCCAACCAAGGGCTGATGCTGCCGGAGCAGGTGTGGGACAGCGTAGGCGACCCTAGCCGATATCACTATCGACATGGCCAAGGAACCAACTCGGCCACCCCGCTCGCCTGGACCCATGCAGAATACATCAAGCTGGTACGTTCCTTAACAGATAAACGCGTTTGGGATCATTACCCTGTGGTAGATGATAAGTTGAAAAATTAGAAGTTCCATCTCGAGTCTCAATAAAAATGCCGGCATCTTAGCCGGCATTCTTGTAATGATCTCTGTTGGTATTTATCAGGCATCAAGTAATACCGATTGGTATAGGCCTTAAAAATTGTACAGCCAAAATGCACCAAATGAATCGAAATCATTGCCTACTCGAGTCAGTACCCCTTTGCTGTAATTTAGCTTGATACTGTGATGCCTACTCAGAGGAATGGAGTAAGTTAACCCAAATCGAGAGTTCTCCTGGTAATCATTGGACTCAATATCTCCTTTGGTGGTCTCACCACCAAAAAAGTAATTCGAGTTAAAAGAGATCCAGTGCCCTGGGCCAATGGAGTAAATGAGGTGGCCCTGAAAAGTGTATTGAGGCTCTTGGGTTAAACCCACTTCATTGTAATACTCATCGTTGTCAGCATATATTCTCGCGGAGGCGATAAGGTTGTAATACCAGCGACCCAGTTTTTGAGACATGCCTATTCCCGGACGAAAAATCCACCGATTGGTACCTGCATTAAGCAATCGCTTTTCATCATAGCTACCTATGGGCGCGGTCACTTGCAAGCTGGTACCGATCACGACACCTTGATCCCAAGATGCAAACTCTTTAGGTGATAAGGCCGGCGCGCCGAAAAAGTTCCAAGTGAGCCTGATACTTGGATCGGTATAACCACATTGGTCTGCTGTGATGGTTTCTCCCGCTAACATGGCGCTGCCATCGAAGCAGACTCGTGATACCCCCATATCTATTTTAGCGGATCGTCCCCCCAGAGAGAAAGAATGGGCATATCCGATAGCGGCGGCATCGATATTAAGCTGTACATTTTCGACAGGTGCACCAGGAGAGGGTGAAACTTCCCCCTGAGAATGTGCGTACCCCAGCACCATAAAATTCATCCCAATGGGAATATTAGTGTAACTTCTGGGTTCGAGATCTTGGGCCTGGGCACCAGTGACGCACTGAGCCAAGCACGCAGCTAACAATACACCTCTGGCTCCCCAAAAGGAAAAAGAGCGGGTGTGGGCTAGATTTGAGAAAATATGCTCAGGAGCAATAAATGACATCGATTGGCTATCCGGCAGAAAAATGGTTGATGACGGCACAGCATTGAAACCGAGCCGCAACATATCCGATACAAACCAAACTAACCATTATGGCCGATAAATCAAGTAGAATTAGAAAAAGACTAACAAATTCAGTAATAAAAGACAGGGGTTAACGAGCATTAATCTCCAGGATGTTTTACTCCACCCCTGTGATTTCATAAACCTTAGGCTGAGCGCCTATATTGAGCCGCACGGTATCATCAAGATACCTGCCCATGAGTGACTGCCCAAGGGGAGATGATGGAGTGATGACGATGATCATCCGCTGCCCTTTGTCTGAATTTTTATGACACCCGGCCGCTAAATCAATCTCTGTGTGTTTGTTAATCTTCAGGTCAATATTCTTGTCAGTTTCGAGGTCAATTTTCATACCCGGTGCGCCGGGGCCGATAAAATAGGTGTTCTCTACTCCTAGCTCGTCTTCGAGGGTCACCAAGGCAGATAAGTCTATACCTGAATCATCTAAGAAGCAGGCTAAGTTCAACGACCTATAGGCCAATAACTCGATTTCACATTCTGCGACTCGTTGAGCCTGCCCATGGGCCAAGTATGAGGCTTCGAGGCCAAAAGTCTCATACTTACTCTTGGCCACAGTTTCACTGTGTGTGGCGGTCTCGTGGGCCTGTTTCGCCGCAGACATAGCTGCCTGCTTGGCAAGCTCAAGCCCAGAAATGATCCTATCGACGATTAACCGCTTATCAAATTTGGTGTTATTCACCATTATTAAATGATCCTATCAACGATTAAGCGTTTATCAAATTTGGTATTATTCGCCATTATTAAATGATCCTATCAACGATTAAGCGTTTATCAAATTTGGTATTATTCGCCATTAATAAATGATCCTATCGACGATTAAGCGTTTATCAAATTTGGTATTATTCGCCATTAATAAATGATCCTATCAACGATTAAGCGTTTATCAAATTTGGTATTATTCGCCATTAATAAATGATCCTATCGACGATTAAGCGTTTATCAAGTTTGGTATTATTCGCCATTAATAATACCGATCAGACGCTTGATGAATCGCTTAACGGCAGCTTCATCTTCAAATTTAAATGCCAAACCATAATGAATACCGTTGAGGCTCTTCTGTACTCGCTTTGGGAAACGCGTCATCTCATTGTTATGAAAATAACCCTGTTTATGTTTTACCCCCTCGAGCCCACTGAGATCCGCCAGAAACACCTCATAAGCGGGTCTGATCACCAGTTGACAGTCACTGGCCGAGCCGTGCAGGTACACGGGTTCCTTGAGCTGAGGCAACATATACTCGGTGATCTTCTTGATGGTGAAGTTAGTACGGCACTCCAATGAGCTTAAAACTGACATGATTACGCTGTGTTCAATCGCCAAAGTTGGCTCTCCTTCGATGAGATAATACGACATCGTCTCTCTAATCAAACCAAAAGACGATGTAAAACAATATAAATACTCTAACAAAAATGGAGCCTTATGGCTCCATTTTATGACGAGTTTTAAAAGGTTAATCTTCTTCGAAATACCAGAAACCGGCATTGATCCACATGGTGAGCATGTCGATGAAGCCATCATCTTTAATCCAAGGTTCTAGCATCACAGGCGTAAGGACTTGATGATCGCAGAGCATGGGAATTATGCTCATCAACCTAGGCGACATAGATATTTTCTCGCCGTTGAGATAGAAGATCCCCTGCTCGACTGAATGTTCAAAATAGAGACAGCGTAGCCCCCCAAGACGAGTTAGCCCTTGATTGCCGAGAAGCTCAACAATATCAGCGGGCTGAAATCCTAATTCTTCTTCAACAAGGTCCAATTCACACTTAGATTGAGTCAGATAACGGCCGGAAAATTCACTAATAAGTTGATCATCCAGAGTATCGAGTAATTGCGCCTTGATACGGGCCAGATCTGCATCACTTATCTTGCCGCTTTGCCTGGCAAGGGGACGACCCGGATCGGCTATCTGCTCACAGCCTAAATCATTATCGATCAGATGATCCGCGAGCGCGCTCACCATATCTTTAGCTGATGCGGTGCGATATCCCACAGAGAAGCTCATGGACGCTTCCAGTGTCACCCCGTCGTGAGGAAAACCTGGTGGCAGATATAAGATATCACCGGGCAATAACTCGACATCAATAATGGGCTCAAAGGCTTCCGTGTGCAGCAGTGCTGGATGTGCGGCAAACTCTTTATGTGGTCCTCTATCTCCCACCCGCCAACGACGACGGCCAGAGCCCTGGCAGATAAACACATCATAGAGATCAATATGTGGACCAACACCGCCACCAGGTGTGGCATAACTCACCATGACATCATCGAAACGCCAGCGGGGAATAAAATCAAAACACTGAATAAGCCGCTCTGCATCTGGTAGCCAATGGTTTAGTGCCTGAACGACCAGAGTCCAGTCTGACTCTCCTAAATCTTCATAAGAATCAAAAGGGCCGAACTCGGCCTGCCATTGTCCTAGCTCTTTATAGATACGGCGAGACTCGACCAGTTCATCACAGGCAAGACCCGCCATCTCTTCGGGCGTGAGTAAGTCTTCAAAATTTCTGAATCCTTGTCGAATAACCAGAGGTTTCTTCTGCCAATAATCTCTAAGGAAGGTTTCCGGTGTAAGTTCACCTAAGTGCAGATGCATAGTAATAAAGCCATTAAAAATTTGCGCGATACTAGCAACAAATATCCCTATAAACGCTCGATAAGATCATAAAAAAGGAGGCTTTAAGCAGACAATTGCGACTAACAGATGAAATAGTACTGAACTAAGCTCACATTTAGTAAAAATGATATAAGTATAAATAGGGTTTAACAATTCTAGTCTGACAGTCACATAACTCAGTCATATCAGGCAATACAGGCAATAACCTCTTAGTTAGAATGCGTATTTTATTGGCTTATCTAATCGAAAGTAGCGGATTTTAATAAAAATCTATAAAGATATTCTCAAAGTGTTGATATACTTCCCCCGAATTTTAGAACGTAACTCCAATTAGAGTAGAAAAATGACTGATTTATCAAAGTACAGAAACATTGGTATCTTCGCTCACGTTGACGCGGGTAAGACCACCACAACTGAGCGTATCCTAAAGCTTACCGGTAAAATCCATAAGATCGGTGAAGTTCATGATGGCGAATCAACAACTGATTTCATGGAACAGGAAGCTGAGCGTGGTATTACCATTCAGTCTGCTGCTGTAAGTTGTTTTTGGAACGATCACCGTTTTAACGTTATCGACACCCCTGGCCACGTTGACTTCACAGTAGAAGTTTATCGTTCTCTTAAGGTCCTTGATGGCGGTATCGGCGTATTCTGTGGTTCTGGTGGTGTTGAGCCTCAGTCAGAAACTAACTGGCGTTATGCGAACGAATCAGAAGTTGCACGTATCATCTTCGTCAACAAGTTAGACCGTATGGGTGCTGACTTCCTACGTGTTGTTAAGCAGACTAAAGATGTTCTGGGTGCTAACCCGATCGTCATGGTACTTCCTATCGGTATCGAAGATGAGTTCTCTGGTCTGGTTGACCTGCTGACTCGTAAGGCTTGGATATGGGACGAAACCGGACAAGCTGAAAACTATAAGATTGAAGATGTTCCAGCTGACATGGTTGACCTTGTAGAAGAGTACCGTGAAATGCTAATCGAAACTGCCCTAGAGCAGGATGACGATTTGCTAGAAGCCTACATGGAAGGCGAAGAGATTTCTATCGAAGATATTAAGCGTTGTATCCGTACTGGTACTCGTAAAATAGATTTCTTCCCAACATACTGTGGCTCAGCATTTAAGAACAAGGGCATGCAGCTTCTGCTTGACGCCGTTGTTGATTACTTACCAGCGCCACAAGAAGTTGATCCACAGCCGCTTACCGACGAAGAAGGCGAGCCAAATGGTGAATTCGCTATCGTATCTGCCGATGAGCCATTTAAAGCGCTTGCATTCAAGATCATGGATGACCGTTTCGGTGCCCTGACCTTCGTACGAATCTACTCGGGTCGTCTTAATAAAGGTGACACCATACTGAACTCGTTCACAGGTAAAACTGAGCGTGTTGGCCGTATGGTTGAGATGCAAGCCGATGAGCGTAACGAATTATCTTCAGCACAAGCTGGTGACATCATTGCTATCGTGGGTATGAAGAACGTGCAAACTGGTCACACATTATGTGATCCTAAGCACCCTTGTACACTAGAAGCCATGGTATTCCCAGAGCCAGTTATCTCAATCTCTGTTAAACCGAAAGACAAAGGTGGCAGTGAGAAGATGGGTGTCGCTATCGGTAAGATGATTGCTGAAGATCCAACTTTCCGCGTTGAAACTGACGAAGATTCAGGCGAAACCATCCTTAGAGGCATGGGCGAACTTCACCTAGACATTAAAGTTGATATTCTTAAGCGTACTTACGGCGTTGAGCTAATCGTTGGTGAGCCACAAGTGGCATACCGTGAGACTATCACTCAGATGGTTGAAGATAGCTACACCCATAAGAAGCAGTCTGGTGGTTCTGGTCAGTTCGGTAAGATCGACTACGTTATCCGTCCAGGCGAAGCCAACACTGGCTTAACATTTACCTCTAAAGTTGTTGGTGGTAACGTTCCTAAGGAATTCTGGCCTGCTGTTGAGAAAGGTTTCGCATCTCTAATGGGTACTGGTACTGTTGCTGGTTTCCCTGTGCTTGACGTTGAGTTTGAACTTCGTGATGGTGCTTTCCATGCAGTTGACTCGTCAGCTATCGCATTCGAAATCGCTGCTAAAGGCGCATTCCGTCAGTCAATTCCAAAGGCAGATCCTAAGCTTCTTGAGCCAATCATGGCCGTTGACGTGTTCACTCCAGATGACCACGTTGGTGATGTTATTGGTGACCTTAACCGTCGCCGCGGCATGATCAAAGATCAAATGGCGGGTGTTACTGGCGTTCGTATCAAGGCTGACGTAGCGTTATCTGAAATGTTTGGTTACATCAGTACACTACGTACTATGACATCGGGCCGTGGTCAGTTCTCTATGGAGTTCTCTCACTACAGTCAGTGTCCAAACAGTGTTTCTGAAAAAGTTATCGCTGATGTTAAAGAAAGAAAAGCAGCTGAAGCTAAGAAGTAATATTACTTTTTAAGCACGCTTTCTAAACACGTAAAAGCCCGCGACTCAAATCGCGGGCTTTTGTGTTTAGAACACTTATGTGCATTTGGATTGGGATCATACCAATCGGTATAAATGGACCTTGTTTTCTGTATCATATTAGGCGTAAAAATAGATGAGCTCTCCCGCAGCCGACTCAGTCATTATTCTCGATTTCGAGACCACAGGCCTCTCCCCTAACCAAGGAGATAGAGCCATAGAAATTGGCGCCGTGAGAATAGAAGACGGTATAGTCGTCGATACATTTCAAGAACTGATGAACCCAGGTTTTCGTGTCAGTGGATTCATTGCTGGCTACACAGGTATTTCAAACGCTATGTTAGCCAATGCAGCTCCATGTGAAGAAGTGATGGCACGTTTCGCTGACTTCATCTGCGACCATAATCTGGTGGCACATAATGCCTCGTTCGATCAACGCTTCTTAGATGCCGAGCTCGACGCTATTAATTTACGCTATGGCGGGGAATTTGCCTGTTCCATGTTGATAGCACGCCGTTTATATCAAGATGCCCCCAACCATAAACTCGGTGGCCTGGTTGAATATAAACAGATTGAAAATGATGGTGTATTTCACCGGGCATTGGCCGATTCAGAGATGACAGCTAAGCTCTGGTTACAGATGCTTGATGATATGCGCAACGAACATAACATCATAGAACCGAGTTTTACCTTGATGCAGGACTTGTCACGAAAACCTAAGGCTCAGGTCAATCGCTTCTTAAGTATGCTCGATTAAGTTCATGACCAGAGCTTAACGCGCACAGGCCGTCGACTCTCTGACAATTAACCTGGTTGGGATCAGCTGGGCTTTGACTGCTTCACCTCTAATCAGCTTGAGTACACTGTCAACCAAGATTTCACCGGCAAGTTTAGTGTTTTGTTTAACCGTAGTCAGCGGAGGGTTAGCGAAACTGGCGACAGGTATATCGTCATAGCCAACGATTGATACTTGCTGCGGAACTGAAATCCCCTGCTCTTTTAACGCCCGAATGGCACCTATGGCAATGAGATCACTGGCGGCAAAAATCGAGTCAAACTCCAATCCCGAATCGAACAGTTTATTCGCCGCCTCGAAACCAGATGCCTCGGTGCTGATAGCACTAAACTGACACTTCTTATTGAGAGGTAAACCAGCTTGTTTCATCGCTCTGCTATGGCCTAAGTACCTGTCTCTAAACTCAGGGCTATGGCTGCTCGAGTCGCCTAAGAAGGCGGGCCGTGTACGGCCTTGCGACAATAGATGCTCAGTCGCTATCAAGCCCCCTTGAAAGTTATCACAACCGATAGACAAGACTGACTTGTTGTTATGCTCCGCCCCCCAAATAACAAAATGGGTATTTTGCTCCAGGAGTTTTTCCAACTTGGCTTCATAATCCAAATAATCACCATAGCCGAGCAATATGATGCCATCGGCCTTATTACTGTCTTCATAATCTCCATGCCAGTCGCTACTGAGCTGTTGAAATGAAACCAGCAGATCGTAGCCCTGCTGAGCCGTGGCTCTGGTTATTGATCCCAACATGGAGAGGAAAAATGGATTGATCAGTGAGTCATCATTGGTTGGGTCTTCACACAGAAGTAACGCTATTGTCTTGCAGTTTTGTGTCCGTAAATTACTGGCATTTTTATCGACTTTATAGTTGAGCTCTTTAGCTATCGCTTGGATCCGCTCGCGGGTTTCGAGATTCACCAATGGGCTGTTTCTCAATGCCCTGGATACTGTAGATTGAGATACGCCTGCGCGATACGCAATGTCTATCGAAGTTGCTTTCAATGCCATTTAACTAAGCACCTTATTATTGTTTTTATTCTAACGCTGAGTATTAACCATTATTGCAGATAGATTCTAAACCCTGTTAGCCAGTGAGTAAGCCATACTCTTACGTATGGCCTGATTGCGCTTCAATAAAAAGCCATTAAAGTCCTAGTTCATTGAGCAGATCATCTGCTTCATCAGCCATCGGCTTATTATCCATTACCTGAACTAAGGGAGAAACCTGAGACTTAGCCTTGTGGTTATGTCCATGCTCAGCCAATAGATCATCAGGATCAAACTCCTCTTCGGCATCGAAATCTTTAAGCTTAATAAACTCAGTCTTGTCCATGGCAAACTCAAGATAGAATATATGATTGCTCTGAGTTCGGAACGATACTCTTCTCGCCACAGCCTCGTCTAAATTGGTATCGATGGAGATAGTTAGCTCTTTATTGATGGTCAGCATTTTTGGCTGACTCTGGTTAATAGAAGTCTGTAGTTGTTTGTTCACCTTACTGATAAAGTCGCCCAAGATCTGGTTCATTAATTCACTCAATACATCACCGACTTCATCGGATGTATGAGAAAAAGCCAGCTCAGATTCCGGCATACCCATCTGTTTCATGTAAGAGCGATAAATCTCGATGGCTGCAGGGGCCGAGAAATTAATCACAACTAATCCCGAGAAGCCCCCATCAAAAATAGAGAAACAACCGAGATCGGGTTTGAGACAAGTGCGGGTAATACTCTGCACCATAGCAGCATGTGTGACCTGGCTTGCCGTGGTACTGGATAATACATGGGAAACTGAATTACAAAGTTTGATTAATATGTCATCGGATGTGATAACAGTGGGTGTTGTAGTCATGAGGCCAACCCAAAAAGAATAATAATTAATTTTGCGCCCAATCAGCAAAAAAATCAAAGTGAAAACAATAAATTAACAGGTATAATATAAGAAAACATTCAAACATGACGATAAGGCACTGAATTTAAATGATTTTTTAAAATTTACTCATGATGACGAAAAAATGAATAATACCCTGAGGTTATTGCTAATATCTCGAAAAAAGACACTAAAAGTTACACTTTAAAACGACTACCGATTGGTATAACAGCAAGATATCTCTTCAGACTAAGGTAAAATCTTTTACATTTACGCTTATTAATAGATATTTAGAGGTGTCGTCGTTCAAATTCAGCTGCTCGCGTTTAATGCCGTCATTAAAAGTAACTGCTGCTCGGCAGTATCTCAACAAACTATGAGCGAAGATGTTACAAAAACGTTAATCTCATTCAAAGTTTACACATCTATACTTGTTCAATACAGGAGCCGATAGCTCCCTTATTGAACAAGCAAATCCTAGTGATTTAACATAATTAAATAAAGCATAATTTTGCAAAGCTTTGCCCCAAATAACTATGCTAAGCTACTGACTCTAATTTCAAAAATATTAGGTAACGGATAATCATGGCGCGGATGACGTTAGCAGTTCATTCTCAACTCTACAGCATACATAGCTTCAGCCCCGATGCGCCTATAGCCCCAGAAATTTTTCAACAAGAGATGTTTTTTGTGGGAAAAACCAAGGATGAGCTATCCGTTGTAGTGCCTACACATTTGCTGCTAGACAGCATAGAAGAGGAAAGAGGTTGGCGCTGCTTCGAAGTGATGGGTCCATTGGGCTTCTCCATGACAGGGATTCTCTCCAGTGTTTCCGGCACTCTTGCAGATGCTGAGATCAGTATATTTGCCATCTCAACCTTCGATACCGATTATATTTTAGTAAAAAAAGACAAACTCGAGAAAGCCATCACAGCATTAAAGAAAAAGAACTTTATCATTACCGAATATTAATACCAATCCAATTTTAAGAGTTCTTGCTATGTACGAAAAATCAGTCACTATAACGGCTACCCATGGTATTCATACCAGACCCGCAGCATTGCTTGTTAAAGAAGCCAAGACCTATGCATGTGATGTCTTAGTTGAGTGCAACGGCAGGCAAGCCAGTGCCAAGAGCTTGTTTAAACTGCAAACGTTAGGCTTATATAATGGCGTCACTGTCAGAGTATTTGCCGAAGGTGAAGAAGCAGAGCAAGCCGTTGAGAGAGTCTCAGAGCTTTTAATCACGCTCAGCTAAAAGATGTGAAACATCATCAAGTCATTCGTTCATAGGAAAACAGTATGTCCATTTCGGGAATTGTTGTGTCATCGGGTATCGCCTTCGGTCAATCCAGAATACTTAAGCAACACAACACCGCACTGGATTATCGGGTATTAGCCTTAGAGCAAATTCCAGCCGAGCAAGCCAAGCTCTCCACAGCGATAGCCCAGTTTGTCACCTCATTGACTATCAGCTTACAAAGTTTAAGCCAGGATTGTGAGAATTATCAGTTAATCGAGGCCGATATCTTACTGCTAGAAGATGATGAACTTATCTCGCAATTACAGACATCAATTGCCGACCAGCAATTTACCGCCAGTGTCGCAGTGGAGCGTATTTTCACTCAACATGCGAATCAACTAAGAGCCATGGAAGACATTTATCTTGCAGATCGAGCTCAAGATATAGCGTGTCTGGGCAGTCGTTTGATATCGGCCATCAACGGTAACATCAAACATGATCTGCAAAACCTCAATGGGCCAACGATACTATTCGCTTATGATCTCACTCCAGCCGAGTTTGCCACACTGCCCCTGGATAAGATTAACGGCATAGTGCTCAAAACCGGCGGCCTCACTAGCCATACCGCCATCCTAGCCAGAAGCGCCGGGATCCCGGCCTTACTCAGTTGTGATTTTGACCTAATCAAAGGAAATGAGACTCTCAAAGATGATCAAACGGTGGCTCTCGATGCCCTATCAGGCAATGTGCATATAACCCCTAACTCAGATGTTCTTGAGCAGCTTACACAGCTCGGTAAACATGACACATTAAGAAAAGCTCAGCTACTCAAATACAAAGACCAGCCTATGGTCACCAAAGACTCTCACAGAGTCGCCCTGTTAGCCAATGTGGGATGCTTAAGCGAGATAGGTCATTTATCCGATGCTGGCGCCGATGGCATTGGCTTATTTCGCACCGAGTTTATGTTGATGAACGCCAGTGAGATGCCGACGGAAGAAGTGCAATACAGACTATATTGTGATGCGCTGCAGCTGTTAGATGGTAAAACTTTCACCATAAGAACCTTAGATATCGGTGCAGATAAAGAGCTTCCCTGTCTGTCCCTGCCACCAGAAGACAACCCGGCACTGGGTTTTCGTGGTGCCAGATATTCACTCGCTCACCCTGAACTGCTCAAAGTTCAATTGAAAGCCGTACTCAGGGCTGCCAACCATGGTCAGATCAGATTAATGTTTCCCATGGTCAATCAAGTGGAAGAGCTGGACAAGATTTTCGACATCATAGAAGAGTGTAAGACAGAACTGGTAGACGAGGAGCGAGGATATGGCGATCTCAGTTATGGCATAGTAATAGAGACGCCAGCTGCGGTACTAAACCTGTCATCTATGCTTCCCAGACTCGACTTTATCAGCATAGGAACTAATGACCTCACCCAATATACCATGGCGGCAGACCGAACTAATCCGGCGTTAACTAAGGCTTACCCTTCACTTTCACCGGCCATTTTGACACTCATCAAGATGACGATTAACACGGCTAAGCCAGCCGGGGTCCCTATTTCTCTGTGCGGTGAACTCGCCACGAATCCCAATGTCGCTGGCATTCTGGTCGGCATGGGATTAGATGAGCTCAGTGTCAGTCCGTCCTCCTTGCTGGAGCTTAAATCTTCACTGTGCAATCACACTCTTGCTACCTATCAGAAATGGAGCCAACAGGCATTATCGATACAAAGATTAGATGAATTAAATGATTATGTGTCACACTGTTACTAGCTGATATTATTCAGTATGCTGGTGATGACAAGAGTAATAACAATAAGATAGAAATTATACTAGGGGATAATAAATGGGTTTTTTAAGCCGTATCAGACGATTAATGTCCGGGCAAACCGACCTAGTTGGAGGCATAGATGTGTATGCCCCCGTATCAGGCGAGATAGTCCCAATTGAAAAAGTACCCGATGTGGTATTTGCCGAGAAAATTGTCGGCGACGGGTTAGCCATCAACCCTAAGGGCAAACAGATCGTCGCACCAATCGATGGCACCATAGGAAAAATATTCGAAACCAACCACGCATTCAGCATTGAATCGCCGCAAGGGCTGGAACTCTTCGTTCATTTTGGAGTGGGCACGGTGGAATTACGAGGCAATGGCTTCAAGCGTTTGGCTGAAGAAGGCCAGGAAGTCAAAATGGGAGAGCCCATCTTAGAGTTTGATATCGGTTATCTCAAAGAACAAGTCGAGAGTCTACTGACTCCGGTCGTCCTCGCCAACATGGAAGATATTCAATCATTGGATAAAAGGCAAGGCTCCATCGAAGCCGGCAAGGATGTCATCTTCACTGTCGTGCTCTAAACTCCCTTCGCTAGTGTCATATCCCCTTCACAGGAGTTAAACCCAGTGAAGGGGAACTAAGCCCGCTTCGACCTAGAAAAATTCACCATGTGACGAACGCTTCTCTTACAGAACGCTGCGCTCACGGAATATGGGCTAAGAAAAAGAGAACGCTACGCTCACGGGAAAGACACTAAGATAAAGCAGCAAACGGCCAACAGATAAAGCGCATTTATAGTGGCGTTAATCGAAGACGGCAGCCTGTCTGAAATTCTAGGTTTATCAGTGCAAAGCAAGGTGAGAATAACTATGAGTGTCCTGATTGTTCCATATTTATGACCAAATATTCGATACTAAACCACCTAAAGCCAATAAACCACCACCGCATAACCACCAACAAAACATTCTTTTTACGCTATTCAGGTTAAAAGGAAAGCCTATTACCCAAATGTAAGAAGTCACTGACATCACCAAGCCATAAAGTAAGCCAATAAAAACCCCTGCTCCTTGACTTATTTCTAGTGCTAGTGATGTAAAAAGGGTTGCCATGCCTGCGACCACATGGATTACTCCTAGCAGTGAAGCACTTTTTAATGTGGCTTCAAATTTCAATTACTAGTGCCTCGAAGCAAAATATCACCCTGTTAACAGGTTGATATTTATTTCTCACTTTTCTTTTGGCTTAAATAAATCCAACCTTTATTTTCAACGCAAATTAATGCTTTGCTGGTTAAAAGGTTAATTTCATCTAATGTACGTTTGAATTCTTTATCTTCGAATATTGGGTTAGTAGTAATGTCGCTTAGACCTAACTCTGGAAAACTAAATGCAAGTTGATACATTAAACTATCCATTGAATACTGATATAATTTTTTCGGATCGGAAATTTTTAATTCGCCAAACATAAAGAATTTACCTAAAAAAGATTGATTTTGGCATTCATTATAGTCTGTCGCATATGGCTCTTGAGTAGCGGCCATTTTTCCATATTTAATGTGTTCAACTTCCCCACCTTGAGGTTTTATAACTTGTTTTTCAAAATATTTATTAATATCTGACTGCGAAGTTTTACTAACGTATGGGGTTGGTTTACATGCACATAATAAAATTAAGGAGCTTAATAACAATTTACTTTTCATTTGACCTAATACTCGATTATAAATATCATTTTAGTATACGGCAAGCGGGTTTCGCCAATGTCTCTTGGGAAAGAGTGCACAAAAATCAGTCTTAAAAATACATTAAAAACAGTTCATTACTTTAACAACAAGCAGATTGTATCCAATACACTTTCGGACAAAACTCAGTTGCGCGTTTTCACGTCCTATTATCTGAGTAGGACTTGAACGCATACTTTCATCTTACTGAATTTACACCACTTTTTTGTATCTCAATAATAAAGCGTGAATTTAGTTTTGGCAATAGTGGTTTGATTTTTTATAAATCAGAATATCATTGTGTATCAATACAGCTCAAGGCTAGTTTTTGCTTAAGTCAAAAGAGAAGTATTTTTCTAAAATAGATTTTTAAAGGAAATAATCCAGCACCCATGAGCGGTTCATTTACTCTCAGTAATGAAATGCCATCACCTAAACGTGCTGCTACCTTAGAAATCCCTAAGGCTCAGCATAATGATATGAATCCTAGATTTAACAGAATGACCCTAGGCATTTACTGCTCACTGAGCTAATTTCGATAAAATATTAACCTTGTTTATGCTATTTACTCGTAAGCGCACTAGATGCTTGAGTCCTTTGCATGGCAATGCCACAATGCGTGCAAATAACAATTCATGCATCTGGTGAGTTAACCTGCTCACTTACATGAGTAACATTGGCATGAGTAACAATCGGCATGAACATCTGCTTTTTAAATGGAGTAACCACCTTGATCCTCTACGGCATAAAAAACTGCGATACCGTACGTAAAGCCAGAAAATGGCTTCAGGCTAACCAACCTCAAGTGACTTTTCATGACTTTCGCGAAGATGGACTCGACAAAGACCAGCTGACTAGCTGGGTCGCCATGGCGGGCTGGGAAACCTTGTTCAACAAACGCAGCACCAGTTTTAGAAATTTGTCGGATGCCGACAAGTCTGATATCGATCAGAATAAGGCCATCGAGCTAATGCTTGCCCACCCTACGTTGATCAAGAGGCCCGTATTAGTTGCCGCAGATAAGGTACAAGTTGGTTTTAAAGAAGCCGAATACCAAGCCTGGTTTAACCTATGAGTCAGGATGTATTAACGCTGGCACAAGACCTTATCTCTCGCCCCTCTGTCACACCACTGGATGAAGGCTGTCAGCAATTAATGGCCGACAGATTGGCTAAGGCCGGTTTCGACATTGAACCTATGGTGTTCGAAGACACCACCAACATGTGGGCCAGACGCGGCACCGAAAAGCCGCTGTTTTGCTTCGCAGGTCATACCGATGTGGTGCCTGTGGGCGATCTCAATCGTTGGCACACGCCGCCATTCGATCCAGTCGTTATTGATGGTTATCTGCACGGACGCGGCGCCGCCGATATGAAGGGCTCGCTCGCCGCCATGTTAGTTGCGACAGAGCGTTTCGTCGAGAAAAACCCGGATCATAAGGGCTCCATCGCCTTCTTGATCACCAGTGACGAAGAGGGACCTTTCATCAACGGCACCACTCGCGTCATAGACACCTTAGAGGCCCGTAATGAGAAGATCACCTGGTCTCTGGTCGGTGAGCCATCATCGACTCATAAGCTAGGTGATATCGTCAAGAATGGTCGCCGAGGTAGCCTCACGGGTAACTTAACCGTCAATGGCATTCAGGGCCATGTGGCCTACCCTCACCTTGCGGACAATCCAATTCATAAGGCGATGCCAGCCTTAGATGAGTTGGCCAAGATGCATTGGGATAAGGGCAATGAATACTTCCCCCCACCAGCTTCCAGATAGCCAATATCAATGGTGGCACAGGCGCATCAAATGTGATCCCCGGGGCATTAGAAGTCATGTTTAACTTCCGATATTCCACCGAGGTCACCGCCGAGATCCTTATCCAACGCGTGCTCAATATTTTAGATGCTCACGGGTTAGAGTACGATATCAGCTGGATTTATAACGGCCTGCCATTTCTCACCGGTGATGGGCCTCTGCTCGATGCGACCAAAGCAGCAATCAAGCAAGTCACGGGAACTGATACCGATCCACAAACCACAGGTGGCACCTCAGATGGACGCTTCATCGCCCCTACTGGCGCACAAGTGATAGAGCTTGGCCCGGTTAATGCCACGATTCACAAAGTGAATGAGTGCGTTAAAGTGGATGATATCGAACAACTCGCGCTTTGTTATGAAGTGATATTGGAGAAATTACTTTGCTAAATTCCAAGGCGGCTTATGGCCTTAATTCGAATCACTTAGTAGAACATCAAGGTCATAGACTCGAACGTAGAACACGAGATGCGTTCATAGAGATGGCCCGCGCCGCCGACTGTTATGGAGTAACACTCCAGCTCTGCTCCGGTTACCGTGATTTCAAAAGACAAGTTAAGATTTGGAACTCCAAGGCCAGTGGTAAACGGCCTGTTCTTGACCTTAAGTCGCGAGCGGTTAACCTTGAAGGTAAATCACCCGATGAGATCATAGATCTGATCTTGCTCTGGTCAGCACTGCCCGGTGCCTCACGCCACCACTGGGGCACAGATCTCGATGTCTTTGATGCTACTGGTATCAAACAAGAAGATTTAAAACTGGTGACCGCCGAATACTCACCGGGGGGCCTTGTGCCAATCTTTACCTCTGGTTGCTAGAGCATGCCGCTGAATTTGGCTTTTATTTTCCTTTTCAACAAGGATTAAGTGGCGTCAGCCCAGAGCCCTGGCACTTGAGCTATTACCCGGTATCCAACGGCATCTTAAGCAATTTCGATATCGAAGGTTTAAGACAGACACTCATAGACTCAAACATCATATTTAAAGATGAGATATTGTCACGCCTGCCAGCTTTAACACAAGAATATGTGTTTAAGGTTGCGCCGCCTCCCGAGTAGGTGAGCCCAAGTAAGCACTACCGAGTAAACGCGGCGAAATTAACGCCACGGACTTAGTTACACCTAATGAAAATCGAACTCTCATTACCAATAATCACAGCAGGAAATATGAATTTTTCATCCGCAAGAAAGCAGATAACCATAGATAACAAGAGTCTTAGTTACTTAGATATAGGCACAGGTCCGGTACTATTATTCGGCCATAGTTATCTTTGGGATTCTAAGATGTGGGCTCCTCAAATTGAGCATCTGTCGAAACAGTATCGTTGTGTTGTGCCCGACCTATGGGGACACGGTGAGTCAGACACTCTTCCTGAGTCGACCCACTCATTACGAGATATCAGTCAGCAGATGCTGCAGTTGATGGATAGCTTATCAATAGACGATTTTTCTGTGATTGGCTTATCTGTCGGTGGTATGTGGGGTGCAGAGCTGGCATTAATTGCGCCGACTCGTGTTAAGGCACTCGTCATGATGAACTGCTTCATAGGCTATGAGCCTGAGGTCGCCAGAGCTAAGTATTACGCTATGCTGGATATCATCAAAGAGACCCAAAGTGTTCCTGCGCCGCTTATCGAGCAGATAGCCCCACTTTATTTCGCCAAAAACGTTGAGCTTGATAATCCAGAGTTATTTAACACATTTAAACAGTCTCTCGCCGATATAGAACCCGGGCGTATCGAGAGTATTTGTCGATTAGGTAAGATTATCTTCGGACGCCGTGACACTATGGATGATATCAATAAATTGATCTCACCTTGCTTAATCATGACGGGACTAGAAGACACAGTACGACCTGTGTTAGAAAGCTATTTAATGCACGATGCCATCGATGGCAGTGAATTTATCAATATTCCCAAGGCCGGTCATATCTCGAGTCTGGAACAGCCAGATTTTGTCAATGGTGAATTAGATAAGTTTCTCGCTAAGCGCGTAAAATAGTCTGTTAATCGTTAATTAATGTTCACCTTGTACCTTACTGAGTAGACCACCAAAGTGAACAAACGATGCTAGAATGCATTTTCGTCACAACCGACTCTTAATTACTTAATTTCAGTGAATAAATGAAAATACTAAAACCCCTATTTGACAATAATCGCCGTTGGGCCGAACGTATCGTACAAGAGAAGCCTGATTTTTTTGAGCAGTTGGCGAAGCAGCAAAATCCTGAATATTTGTGGATTGGCTGCTCGGACAGCCGAGTTCCGTCGAATCAAATTATCGACCTTATGCCTGGGGAAGTCTTCGTTCACCGCAATATCGCCAACATGGTGATCCACACGGATCTTAATTGTTTATCTGTACTTCAATATGCGGTCGAAGTGCTAAAAGTGAAACACATAATGGTTGTCGGCCACTATGGCTGTGGCGGCGTGAAAGCCTCCATGGGTAAGCAGAGACTCGGACTCATCGATAACTGGCTCGGGCACATCAGAGATATCCACCGTCTTCATAGTGAAGAACTCAATAAACTCGATGAACAAGAGAAATTCGATCGTCTCTGTGAACTCAACGTCATCGAGCAAGTCGGCAATGTCAGTAGCACCAATATCGTTCAGGATGCCTGGGAACGAGGACAAAATGTCTCCGTTCACGGCTGGATTTACAGTGTCGAAAATGGCTTACTGTCAGATCTTGATGTCACGGTCGATAACGAACAATATAAACCTGAAATCGACTAACTTGACCGTACCAGCCCTTAAACTCGTTAAAATTTAGGGGCTGGATGTACACGCTTTGCCCTATCTCTCCAATATCTTGCTTTTTTAGATAAATAATCCTTAATAAACATCGCAGTTTTCCGGCTAACCCAGTTATAATCTTTCAGTTATGATTTATATCTCGCGCAGATAAGCGCAGCGAATTCTAAGGAAATTTCCATGCCCGGTTTTGAATTATTTGGTCCTGAAGAGAAGCAAGAAGTTGCAGACGTAATGGAGAACGGTTTTACCTTCCGTTATAACTTTGATCATATGCGTAATGACCGTTGGAAAACGCGTGAGATGGAGCAGTTACTGTGTGAGAAGATGAATGTGAAACACGCTCACCTTCTTTCAAGCGGTACAGCAGCCCTACAAACAGCCCTTGCCGCAGCGGGTATTGGTGCGGGCGATGAGGTTATCGTGCCTCCATTTACATTCGTCGCCTCTGTAGAAGCTGTATTTATGGCTGGTGCAGTCCCTGTTTTTGCCGAAATAGATGAGACGCTTTGTCTATCTCCTGAAGGCATCGAAGCGGCGATCACCCCGCGTACTAAAGCAGTTAACTTAGTGCACATGTGTGGTTCTATGGGCAAGATGGACGAAATTAAGGCCATCTGTGATAAGCATGATCTGGTTTTGCTGGAAGATGCCTGTCAGGCTATCGGCGGCACCTACAAGGGTCAAGCTCTAGGCACCATCGGTGATGTAGGCTGTTACTCTTTCGACTCGGTTAAGACCATCACCTGTGGTGAAGGCGGAGCCGTTATCACTAACAGCGACACCATCTATAACCACACGCATATGTTCTCTGATCATGGCCACGACCATGTGGGCAACGACCGCGGCGCCGAAGACCATCCAATCATGGGTCTTAACTTCCGTATCTCTGAGCTGAACTCGGCTATGGGCCTGGCGCAATTGCGTAAGCTTGATACCATCATAGAGATCCAGCGTAAGCATAAGAAGATCATCAAGGATGCCATGGGCGACATCGCCGAAGTGACGTTCCGTGAACTTCCCGATGCAGAGGGCGACTCGGCTGGCTTCCTGACCTTTATGATGCCAACTGAAGAGCGCACCATAGAGATCAACAAAAAATTAGCCGGAAATGGCGTAGACGGTTGTTTTTACTGGTATATCAACAACTGGCACTACCTGAACAATTGGAAGCACATTCAAGAGCTTAAATCTTGCTCTGCCCTGCCGATCACATTAATCGACGACCGTCCTGACTATACTAAAGTGTCGGTGCCTAAGTCTGATGCCATCATGAGCAAGACCATCTCTATGTTGATTAAACTCTCCTGGACTGAGGAAGAGATTGCCCAGCGTATCGAGAACATTAAGAAAGCCTTTGCTTAAATAGCATTGACCCATATTTTTTATTGCGCCTTCAATCTAGGCGCAATTTCACATTTCAACGGAGAATGTTGTAATGAGTTTTAAGAATTTCAAATGCGTACCTAAAATGATTTTTGGACGTGGTTCATTCGTCGACCTCGATAAAGTATTGGGCGAAGAGCGTAAGAGTGAAGATGATTTCGTGGTCTTTCTTGTGGATGATGTCCATCAGGACAAGCCACTAGCGGCTCGCGTTCCCGTTAAAGGCCATGATCTACTTATCTATGTTAACGTTGACGAAGAGCCATCGACTAAGCAAGTCGATGCCCTCACCGAACAGGTGCAAGCCTTCAACGGCAAGCTTCCTGTGAGCGTCGTAGGTCTGGGTGGTGGTTCGACTCTGGATTTAGCCAAGGCAGTGTCTTTGATGCTAACCAACCCAGGTGGCAGCGCCATGTATCAAGGTTGGGATCTTATCAAGAATCCGGCGATTCATCATATCGGTATCCCGACGATTTCGGGTACCGGCGCCGAAGCATCACGCACAGCTGTGCTGTGTGGTCCGGTGCGTAAACTGGGTCTGAACTCAGATCACACGGTATTCGATCAGATCATTATGGACTCTGAACTTATCGCCGGTGTCGAAAAAGATCAATGGTTCTATACGGGTATGGACTGCTTTATCCATTGTGTTGAATCGCTACAGGGCACTTTCCTCAACGAATTTGCTAAAGCCTTCGCTGAAAAATCTATGGATCTTTGTCGTCAAGTCTATATCGACGATCATGCAGAGAAAGATGATAAGTTGATGATGGCCTCATACATGGGCGGCATGAGCATAGCCTATAGTCAGGTCGGTGCTTGCCATGCCGTATCTTACGGCTTAGGTTATGTACTGGGTTATCATCACGGTATCGGTAACTGTATTGCCTTCGATGTACTCGAAGACTTCTACCCTCAAGGGGTTGCAGAGTTCCGCACCATGATAGAAAAACATAACATCACCATCCCTAAAGGTATCTGTAAAGATCTTCCTGATGAGACTATCGCTAAAATGGTTAAGGTCGCTAAGAGCATGGGCCCACTATGGGAAAATGTCTACGGCCCTAGCTGGGAAGAGAAAGTCACCGATGAGATGCTAACGGCACTCTACCGTCGCATGTAATCATGCTGCACTCATGTGAGATGCTAACGGCACTCTTTGTGTCAGCGCATGTTACGAATGAGGGCTCAATTGAGCCCTCATCTATTGAACTAGAATTGTAAAGTGATAGGTAAATCCCATGAATGTTACCCTGTTAATCCCGGCACGCTATGGTTCAAGTCGTTTTCCAGGAAAACCACTAGCCCCGATTAACGGCAAGCCTATGATCCAGCATGTTGTTGAGCGTGCATCATTAGCCAAAGGCCTGACCTCCATCTATGTGGCCACGGACGATGTTCGTATCAAGGACGCTGTAGAAGCCTTCGGTGGTCAAGTGATAATGACCAGCCCGGAAGCCGCTTCAGGTACAGACAGAATTGAAGATGCCATAACCCAGCTTGGTTTGAAAGATGATGACCTTATCGTCAACCTACAAGGCGATCAGCCTCTGATCGATCCTATCTCAATCGAACAGATCATCAGCCTGTTTAAACGTCATCCCGGCGAGTTCGGCATGGCCACTCTAGGCTTTGAGATCACCGAAAAGAGTGAACTCGACGATCCTAAGCACGTGAAGATGGTGTTCGATAACGATTTTAATGCACTGTATTTTTCCCGTGCTCGAATTCCCTTCGGTCGTGACACCAACGACTACCCTGTGTATAAGCATTTAGGTGTGTATGCTTATACCAGAAAATTTGTATCTACCTTTGCTAAACTTCCATTAGGACGTTTAGAAGATCTTGAGAAGCTTGAGCAACTCAGGGCGCTGGAGCATGGTCATAAGATCAAGGTCGCTATCAGTGCCTTCGACTCTCCAGAAGTGGATACCCCAGAAGATATCCGCATCTGTGAAGCCAGACTGGCGGTGGATTAAATAAGCCAAAGCCTGCCTTATGGGCTTTGTTTTACTCCTTTGAGAACATTGATTAAGGGCTGTAATGTCTGATCTTGAAACTTGGCTCATCATCATTCTTGTTATTGGCGTGATAGCCAGTAATCTCGCTGTGCTCAAATACAGTGCTAAATTTAAAATGACTCAGTTCGGTAAAGATACCAAGCTCAATGTCAGAGCCAAGAAGCCTGCCGGCGCTAAGGAAAAAACCACTCCAACGGATCAGAGTTCGGCTAATGCCACGGGTAAGACTGATAATGCGGATAAAGCTGAGAACACAGATACTGATGATAAATCGGGCTCTTAGAATTTGCCAACACATCTGAAAACGTAACTGGATCACAGCGGGTTTTCACCGCCCCCATTTTTCCTAGACTCAGATATTCCTTTTTGCTCAAAATACTAAAATCCAAGAGTATCTACAACCTTTACCTATTTTCCCTAAGTTCCAATGTGCCGTTTCTACTCAGGCTCTGATTCTCATGCACTATACTCATTCGTGTCTGAGTAAATAATGAGACATGGACATGACACTGCTTGAGCTGATAGGCAATACTCCGCTACTGGATCTGAGTTTTCTCAGCGAAACACCGAATCGTATCAAGCTATTCGCCAAAGCCGAGTGGCTAAATCCTGGAGGCTCCCTCAAAGACAGGCCAGTCAAGGCCATGCTGTTACATGCCATCGAATCTGGCGAACTCACACCAGGTAAAACCATACTCGACTCCAGCAGTGGCAATGCAGGGATCTCTTACAGCATGATAGGCGCTACCCTGGGTTTTCCTGTCACCATCGTCATTCCCGGTAATGCCAGCAATGAACGTAAGCAACGTCTACAGGCCCATGGTGCGACTCTCATCGAGACAGACCCTTTAGAAGGTTACGATCAGGCATTACGCCATGTACGCGACATTTACGCCGATTCGAGGGACAAGTATTTCTACTGCGATCAATACAGCAACCCATTCAATGTCCAAGCCCACTTTCACGGCACCGCTAACGAACTTCTTCAACAAAGTCCCGAGCCCATCACCCACTTCGTCTGTGGTGTCGGCACCGGTGGCTCATTAACCGGTATAGCCAAGCGCCTGAAACAAACCAATAGCGACATATGCATTGTCGGTGTTCGGCCCGAAATCTGGCCCGGCATAGAAGGATTAAAGCCTCTGGGAGATCCCGCTGACATCATACCTGCCATCTTTGATGCCAGCTTAGTCGATGAGTGGATAGACATCAGCGCCGATGAAGCTAAGGAGATGTGTCTGAGAATGTCGAGTCATGGCTACTTCCTGGGTCAATCTTCAGGTGCTTACCTGGCCGCGAGTGAGAAGTTAATGCAGAGCCTGACCTCGGGCGTCATCACCACATTATTGTGTGATTTGGGAGAGCGCTACATCAGTTCAGGCTTGTGGCAGCGATAGAATCCAGATTGGAGTATCTGGCAAACCAGAGTGTTAACTAATACTAACCAGAGGAGCTTAGATGAGCATAGAAATAAGCAGACTGATCGAGGCCCAAATCTTAGCCCATGCCAAGACTTGTTACCCCCATGAGTGCTGTGGTTTCATCGCAGGCACCCAGGCAGACACGGCATTGTCTAAGGCGAGTTATTACCTTCCCTGTCATAATACCTTAGTAGAGAAGACCCGCCGCTTCCTTATCGATCCATTGCAATACCAAGTCGCAGAGGACAGGGCCGATGAGGAGGGACTGGCCATCATCAGCATAGTGCATTCACACCCAGATCATAGCCATGATCCTTCCGAATTTGACCGCTCACATGCCTGGCCCGGACTGAGCTACATCATCATCTCCGTTCTAGAGGGTCAGGTGAACAGTTATCGCTCCTGGCAACTCAGGGAAGATCACAGCCAGTTCGATGGAGAAGACATTCTAATGGAGGATGAACCATGAAGATCACTTCCCCAAATCAGATGAAAAAGACATGCTAATAGAGGTTGAATCATGAAGATGGTAATGAAGATCCCTTCCCCGCTGCGCCGATTTACCGACAATCAGAAGCAGATAGAACTCGATGCCCTAACAGTAAAAGAAGCGCTCACTGAACTATTTAACCGCTATCCGGATATTAAGCCTCAGATCATGGACGACACAGGTGACTTACGAAATTTTGTTAACCTATATCACAACAAGGTGGATATACGTCAGCAAGAAGGTCTGGACACTAAGCTCCAAGCTGGCAGTGAAGTGAGAATTGTCCCAGCAATCGCCGGGGGTAGTTCGCTCGATACCAGTCTGTTAGCCGATGAGCTCAGTCGCTATAGTCGACATATCCTCTTACCTGAAATAGGAATATCAGGACAGGAAGCCCTGAAAAGTGCCAGCATACTGATCATCGGCGCTGGCGGCCTGGGATGTCCATTAGCCCTCTATCTGGCCGCCGCCGGAGTGGGCCATTTGGGTCTAGTGGACGATGATGTCGTCGATGAATCAAACCTGCAGAGACAAGTGCTGTTCACCGTCGATGACATAGGGCTACCTAAGGTCGATTGCGCTAAGCGGCGTCTAGAGCGACTCAACCCAAACATTAACATAACCGGCTATCGTGAGCGCCTCACTTCAGACAATGCACTCAAGATTATAGACAAGTACGACATTATCATAGATGGCACAGACAACTTTCCTACCCGCTACCTGGTGAATGATGCCTGCGTCTTACTCAATAAACCTAACATCTACGGCAGCATCTTTCGCTTCGACGGTCAGGCCAGTGTATTCAATTATCAAGCCGGTCCCTGCTATCGCTGCCTTTATCCTACTCCCCCCCTCCAGGTCTGGTGCCCTCCTGCGCCGAAGGTGGGGTCCTCGGTGTATTACCCAGTATCATAGCCTCTATCCAAGCCACCGAAGCCATCAAGATGATCACCAATATCGGCACACCACTCTCTGGGCGCCTGCTGTTATACGATGCCTTGGCTCTGGATTTTGAATTTCTTGCCATAATGAAAGATGCTGACTGCCCCATCTGCGGCGATAGCCCATCCATTACTAAGCTCATCGACTATCAGGCATTTTGTGGCCTCTCCCACACCAGTGAGGTAAAGGCCTATAAAGAGATAGAAGCCAAAGAACTCAAGGCTTGGATGGATAAAGATAAGCACGTGATTCTTATCGATGTAAGAGAACCCTTCGAGCGGGAAATATGCATGATAGCGGGCAGTCAATTTATTCCCATGCAAGAATTCGATGCTCACTTGGCTGAGCTGGACCCGAGTCGGGAGCTGGTTTTTCACTGCAAACTGGGGGGCCGATCCGCTAAGGTATGTGACAAGCTGATTGAGCTAGGTTTTAACAAGGTGACCAATCTCAATGGAGGTATCTTGGCTTGGATCGACCAGGTTGATCCCAGTCTGACCCGTTATTGACACCGGCTTATGCTTATACAAGAAAAATAGCGTAAAAAAAACCGGCATGGTGAACCATGCCGGTTTCGGATTTACCGGTATTGTACAGACATTACTGCATATCGACCTTAAGCGTCACACCCGAATGGCTACCGCCAACCATGATGTAGTGCCAGCCATTTGCCAGCCCATTAACCGTGATCGTTTCAGTATTACCTGAAGTGTTTGATATCTGAGTATAGGATGAGCTACTCGGCCAACCTGAGTTACTGTAATAGAGCGCCACATCACCGCCGCCGTGTTGAGTACGGATAACGGTTTTACTCAACCCATCGGCGTAGAAGTAGAAATACATATCACTGCCCGATGTGACACAAATTGGGCTGGCCGATTGTACCTCAAGATAATCCACCGCCCCTTGAGTACCACACGCATTAACCAAACCATTGCTAGGTACGCTCGAGACTGTAACATCGGCAACACTGGTGCCTATGGCACCGAGATTGTCGGTCACCGTCAGAGACACTGTATAGCTGCCGGAACTTGCGTAGGCATGACTTGGGTTAGCTTGAGTGCTGGTGCTACCATCACCGAACGCCCAACTGTAGCTGGCGATAGTACCGTCGGCATCACTGGAGCCTTGACTAGAGAAGCTAATATTAGCGTTCACATCTCCGGCATAGGGTCCGTTGGCCGCGGCTGTGGGGGCTATATTTTGCGTGGCACTGACAGTGGCCGTCGTGGTACTGATATCGCTTAAGCCGCCATCATCGGTAACCGTCAGGGTAACCGTATAGTTACCCGCCGCCGAATATGCGTGGCTTGGATTGGCTTGACTACTGACACTGCCGTCACCGAAATTCCACTCATAACTCGCTATTGTCCCATCAGCATCACTAGAGCCTTGACTTGAGAAACTAATAGCTTGAGCCACATTGCCCGCATAGCCCGCATAGCCCGCATAGCCACCATTGGCATTGGCAATCGGCGCGGCATTAGCCGTTCCGCTATCAAAACTTGCCACCACGGTCACATCGGCAAAGGTACTGTAGGCCTTAAGATTCACGTACCAGAGTCCTTCTGCCGGAGCGGTTTCAGTACAAGTCTCACTGTTGCCCCCACATAAGGTCTACATACGTAACTGCTATCGGTGGGCTCTGCGCCAGATTGAGTATAGAGATCGGCATCACCGCTGCCACCGCTTATCTTGATCACAAGATTGGTCGCTCCAGCAGGGACATTGATGAAAAACTTAGCAAAGTCACCTGTGTTCGCCGAGATTCCTGACTGAGGTAGAGCATTTTTCAGCTCCACAAGACCTGAGTTGCTGATGACCACCGTCGTGGCTACGCTGCCTATACCACCGAGATCGTCGGTAACTGTCAGGGTCACACTAAATGTCGCAGCAGATCCGTAGGTATGAACAGGATTGGCTTGATTACTGGTATTGCCGTCACCAAAATCCCAACTGTAGCTGACAATCGAACCGTCTGAATCTACTGATCCATTACTTGAGAAATTGATGCCTGCGCCCAAGGTTGCCGAGTAGGGTCCGTTGGCTTGAGCCGTTGGCAGCGCATTAGCGCTTACAGGATGATCATAAACGGCTTTAAGTGTCACCTCACTGTAGTCGAGAAATGCATCGATCATGATATTATAAGTGCCACCGAGGTCGGCCCCAGTAAATTCACAAACTTCTCTTAACCCCGGCGCTGCAAAGGGCTTACAATCGGCAACTGAGGTCGTCGGAATGATATCACGGCTAACATACAGATCCGGATCAGGCCCTCCTTGAAGGGTACTGCCATAACCTGCAGGGATCTCAACCATGACACGAGTGGCATCATTAGGCACTGTGAAACTAAAGTGCTTAGGTGCAGAGCCTTTAAGCGCCGCAAGCTTAGTTTCTTCGATTGCAGTGACACGCTCACAACCGTTACACAGGGTAGGATCGTCCATCGAAACGATGATCAATCTGGCATTGGTATAGGCCGAAAAAGCATCTATGGTGATGTGGTACGTCCCTGTGGTCTTAGGACCGACAAGACCAATAAACTCGGGGTGCCAGCAGAGCTAAAAGAGTGAAGGTCATAAGTCCAGTTAGTACCGTCATAACTCGGCGCCTGACCGTACCTCAAGTACAAATCGGGATCTTCAGAGAAACCATCCAGATAAACGGCCACCACCTCGGTGCCCACAGGCAGATCGATAGTATAAGTGTTGATCTCTCCCTTTAAGGCCGACAACCCAAGTAACTCCATCAATACCGCACCTTCTGGTGGTGCATCGACACCCGAACCATCCCAGTTATGTGGAAAATTGGATGTATAGGCACTGAGTCCCACAGAGATTAAGTTATCATCTGTCCACAGCGTCTTGCGAGCCGGATGATTCAAGGCACCGTACATACGCTGAGCCTGTTGCTGAGTAAACATGGCGTAATTGTCGGTGTAGTGCATGAAGTTTTCAGTATTAGTCGCCTGCCCAAGGCAATTTTGCGCATTATTGGCCATAGATTGACTACTCATCTGGGGCGTATCACAGACTCGGTCTCCCGAATGAGAACAGAAAATTTCGTTATCTGTATTACACTGAGCACCGTCAAATACATGGGGTAAGTTAAGCCAATGGCCAAACTCATGAGTCAAAATCGAGCGAAAATTTTCATCTGTGTTGGTGCCTAAATAAGCACCGTTATAGACCACTCGAGCCAGGCCTGAGTCAGACATAGATGTGGTTGGATACCAGGCAACACCTGAGTTATTGGTGGCGCCATCCCCATCTAAATCATTCATGATATAGATGTTCATGTAGCGATAGTTATCCCAGGCATCCCCGGAAATCTCGGCATTTTTCGCGTCTCTAGCGGCATCGTTCGGCGCGTCATAATTGCCGTAACCCGTGGCTTCACCATGCCTGACTATGCCGTTAGTTGGGTTTCCCCAAGGATCGATTTGTGCAAGCACAAACTCGACATTCATGTTCTCTCTTATCGCTTGAAATTGACTGGCAATAGGCCCATCTAAGGTATTGAGTCCCTGAAAATCTTCGTTTGATCTCTTTAGCGCATTGGCAATTAGACTGTCTGGTACACAAGAGCCACCGGTATCACAGTTGTGTATTGCGCCATAGACGTGAAATACCACAGGGACGATATACTCGCCCTGATCGGCATTACCGATAGATTGTACTCCCACAGAGAAACTAGCAGGACTAGATAAAGATTTTGACTGAGCTTGTAATTGTGATTGTGATGAAGTTGAACCGAAAAATAATCCTTCATTTGGACTCGGCACCCAAGTCTGTCCATTGCTGTCAGTACCACATACCTGACCTCCGGACTTTAGATGAGTCGACATGGTATTTTTTTGTTGATTGCTATTGGCTTGGCTTATCTTATTGACCGACAACCCGGCCCAAGCATGCCCAATAGGCAAACTTGCACACAGGGTCAGCGCAGTTAAGATAGCACCACCTTTAATGGTTTTTATCATTGTTATATTCTCGTTTTTATCAGGATAAAGTAACGTGACGGGCCACTGCTGATGCCACGATTTCTGTTCTGCGACTTTAGAACGAATTGCCCATGCCGCTTTTACTAGTCGTGCTAGTGATATTTGCTTGTCAATTAACAATCAGTTTGAGTCAACGCGATAATGATTGAACACAAATCATTCGATTAATCACCAAAAACTAAACTAACACATAAAATATACGATATACAATAATGCAACATGTTATTAACGAGATTTATAGGTTTTGGCAAGTAAAGGTCGACAATGATCGAGAGCAATGAGATAAGAAGGTACAGAGGTCGAACCTGAGGAAGTTTGTAAGAAGCTAGGAAGCTAGGAAGCTAGGAAGCTAGGAAGCTAGGAAGCTAGGAAGCTAGGAAGCTAGGAAGCTAGGAAATATTATAGTGCTGAACCACAGGATACCAAACACTATAAAAATTACCCGTACAAAAGAAAGTACATATCAAAGACAGGCACAGCTATTTAGTATCCACTTGAGTATAACTCTCTATGATGTCTTGATAACTGCCACTTTCTTTGAGCTCGGCGATTCCCTTATCGAAAGCATCTCTGACCTTGCTATCCCTAAAGCCTGCCTGATAAGAAACACCTTCAGGCAACAGATGATGCATGGATATCGGCGCCGAGGTGTCGATCCCCTGTAGGCCTAAGGTCTTGCGATACCAGTTAAAGATATTGATATCGAGTATGATGGCATCGGCCATGCCTTTCCAAAAGTGCAGGCACTGCTCCTCTTGAGAGACTAAGCCATCCCAGAGGTGGGTATTTTCCCGATAGACTTGTTTGAAATCATCACCCAGATCATCTTCGAATCCATGCCAGCCAAGAAAGGTTTTACCATTCAAGTCGGCCCATGAATCGATTGTCAGTCCAAGGCTGGTCTTAGTGAAGATCACATCATAGAAAGTGATATAGGCCAGAGATAAGGCAATATTGTCATTCTGTGCCATGTATCTGGAGCTGATGTCAATTCTTCCTTTCTCCAGTTCTCTCTGTAACCTGAGATGAGAAAACTTGTGCACTTCAACCTTATAACCTTGCAATTGCAAGGCTTGTCTTAATATGTCGACCTCTATGCCGCCATCTCCAACCACATAGGGAGGGCGATCTAGGGGAACTCCAAGGATCAGTATATGCTCTGTCGGCTCTGCTACCACTGGATTTTCTACAGAAATGGCCAGAGGGATTGTCACTAAGAAAAGCGACAAACTATAGGCAATAGCGCATAAATATTTGTACAGGAACGACTTCATCTCAGTCACCTCTTATCTATTTATAGCAGTGATACCCGTTCTTGAGACAAAAGTTTATGAGCAGAGGTTTCAATTGAAAAGAATAAAAAAGCCAGTCAGATTGCTGACTGGCTTAGCACGCTTAATTAGCTAAGATAGCTCACTGGGCTTACTTTTCTAACTCGATCTCCAATGCCCGCGCCACGGCCTCGGGAGAACTCGAGTTGCGGGCAAACAGAGAATAGGCCACGGGGATCACCAACAAGGTGAATAAGGTGGCAACCAAAATACCCGATAACACCACCACACCTATGACGAATCGAGTCTCGGCGCCAGCCCCTTGAGCCAAAACCAGTGGGATCGCGCCAGCAGCTGTGGTGATCCCCGTCATCAGTATAGGCCTGAGTCGCTGAGAGGCGGCTTGTATAATGGCCTGTTCAAACTCGAGTCCCCTGTCCCTTAGCTGGTTAGCAAACTCGACAATCAAGATGCCATTCTTGGCCGCTAACCCCACCAACATGATGATACCTATCTGGCTGTAGATGTTGAGGCTCTGATCGGTTAAATAGAGTCCAATAAGAGCACCAAGCGTTGCCAATGGCACTGTGAGCATGATCACCATGGGATGAATAAAGCTTTCGAACTGAGCCGCCAATACTAAAAATACGATGCCTAAAGCCAAGGCAAACACGAAGTACATGGAGCTCCCCGAATTTTGATAATCCAGTGACTGGCCCTTATAACTGATGACCGCCTCGGCGGGCAGATACGTATCGGAAAGCTCATTGAGGTAGTCCAGCGCCTCACCTAGGCTGTACCCCTCCGCAAGGTTTGCCTCTAAGGTGATAGCTCGCATACGATTATAACGATTTAGCCTACTGGCATCGGCAAACTCTTCGACACTCACCAGGTTTGACAAGGGGATCAAGGCCTGACTTCTGTCCGAGCGAACATAGATGTTCTCCAGATCTCTGGCGGTATTTTGATTTTCTCGATTGCCCTCTATGATGACATCATATTCCTTGCCATCTCGCATGAAGGTAGTGACCAGACGTGATCCCAGCATAGACTCTAATGTTCTACCAATGTGAGAGATGGAGACTCCCAGATCGGCTGCTCTGTCTTTATCTATGATCACCCTAAGTTGAGGTTTAGTCTCCTGATAATCATGATCCAATCCAACAAGGTTCGGGTTTTCTTTGGCTTTTTCCAGAATAATGTCCCGCCATCTGGCTAATTCCTCGTAGCTTGGCCCACCAAGCACAAATTGAACCGGTTTGCCGACACCACGGCCGAAAGCTTGCCTCATCACAGGAAAGGCCCTGATCCCAGCGAGATCGGACAGTCGCCCTCGTATGTCAGTGGTTATCTCTGCTGCGCTTCTACGCACCGCCCAATCTTCCAATACTATGATGGCCATGCCGTTAGAGAAATCTGCACTGCTGCCGAAACTTCTCGGCGCCCTGATCAAGAGTCGCTTGATATCCCCACTGTCTACCAAGGGCATCAGACGTGTTTCGATCTCATCCATATAGGACTCAATATACTCGAAACTCGCACCTTGAGGACCATTGACGATAAGAAACATCGAGCCCCTGTCCTCTCTTGGAGCAAACTCCTGAGGCACCAACGTAAACAAGACCATGCTTGAGCCAAGTGCGACCACTATTAGCGAGGTCACGATCACCGGGTGGGACATGGCCTTGGTCAACAACTGACGATACTTGTCTGAGACATGGCTCATACCGGCATCGACCTTGCGAACCAACCAAGGATCATTCCCTGCGGGTTTGAGCAATTTAGAGCACATCATGGGACTCAGAGTCAGGGCGACCAGGCTCGAGAAAATAACGGCGGCGCTCATAGTCACGGCAAACTCTTTAAATAGTTTACCTATGTCACCTTCGAGAAACGTGATCGGCATAAAGACTGCGATCAGCACTAGAGTGGTGGCGACAACAGCAAACGCTACCTCACGAGAACCAAGGTAGGCCGCCTTTAATGGCGAATCCCCCTCCTCTATTCGGCGGTGAATATTCTCCAGCACCACGATGGCATCATCCACCACCATGCCGATGGCCAAGATCATCGCCAGTAAGGTCAGTAGGTTAATAGTGTAGCCCAGGGCGTAGAGCACGATAAACGTTGCCATCAGGGACACAGGTACGGTCAACGCTGGGATCAACATGGCGCGCACACTACCGAGAAACAGATAGATGACGATGATAACCAAGAACATGGCGATAAACAGAGTCTGATACACCTCCTTCACCGAAGCCTCGATAAACACTGAGCTGTCATAGGAGCGCTTTATCTCCATACCTGCGGGTAAGGTCGGGTTCAGCTCATCCACTAAGGCATTAGTCGCCCTCGACACATCTAAGGTGTTGGCCGTGGATTGTTTTGAGACCCCAAGGCCTATCATGGCCTCGCGGTTCCCCCTGAACATGATACGCTCCTCTTCGGAGCCTATTTCTACTCGTGCGACATCCCCAAGCTTGATCAAATAACCATCATCACCCTCGCTCAGCACCAGGTTGGAAAAATCTTCCACAGTGCTAAAGCTACGCTCGACGCGCACAGTAAAATGTCGCTCTTTGGACTCCACCGAGCCCGCAGGTAACTCAACATTTTCAGATCTCAGTACTTTCTCTATGTCAGCTACGGTTAAATTTCGCGCGGCCAAAGCTTGTCTGTCGATCCAAATTCGCATGGCGTATACCTTGCCGCCACCGATGCGAATATTCGCCACACCATCGATAACGGATAATCGATCGGTCAGATAACGGCGGGCATAATCTGTGAGCTGCAACGTGGTCATCTGATCTGAAACCAGGTTTAACCACATGATCACCTCATCACCGCCATTGGCTTTCTGTACCTCGGGCGGCTCAGCCTCTTCGGGTAAATTGTTTAACAGGCCCGATACTCTGTCACGAATATCATTAGCAGCCGCTTCAATATCACGATCGACATCGAACTCCAGGGTCACAGTAGAGCGACCGTCACGGCTCGAGGAGCTGATATGACGTATGCCTTCGACGCCACTTATTCTATCTTCCACCAGCTGAGTGATGCGGCTTTCGACCACAGAGGCACTGGCTCCGCGATAATTTGTCTGTATCGACACCACTGGCGGATCGATATTGGGGTATTCTCTCAAGGGTAACTTGTCGAACGCCACTAAGCCAAAGGCAATAAGCAATATGCTGATCACCGAAGCGAAGACAGGACGCTTAACAGAAAGGTCGGTTAACATCATGCAGTTGGCCCAACCTTAGCTTCTTTAAGAAAACTAAAACGCTCACTAAACTGAACCTTTACCTTGTCCCCGGGCCTAACCTTCAAGATCCCCGAATAACCACCTGTTCATCTATCTTGACCCCATCAAGTACTTCGACCCAACCACGCTTACGCAAACCTAAGGTAACCTGACGGCGAACGATGACATTTTCATCGTTGACCAGATAGACATAATGCCGGTCCTGAATTGGGATGATCGCCGACTCGGGCAAAATAAGGGCTTCACGACTCTGTTGGATCAAGGCGACTTTCATCAACATACCCGGCATCAAGCGATGGTCTGGATTGGGGAGCTCGGCTCTGACGGTAACGGCTCGAGTGGTCGGATTGATCCGGCTGTCAATGGATATCACCTTACCTGTGAGCAGTTCACCCGGAAATGCTACCGCACTGGCTTCGACAGTTTTACCTATAGCAAGAGATCGCAAGAAGCGCTCAGGCACAGAGAAATCCAACTTGATCACAGAGATATCATCTAAGGTAGTAATCACAGTTCCTGGGGTCAACAGGCTGCCAACACTGACTTGACGCAAGCCTAACCGACCATTGAAGGGCGCTAATATCTTCCTGTCTGCGAGGGCTGCTTGAGCTTGCTCTAATTCCGCCTTGGCGGTATCAATCAAGGTTTGTAATCTATCACGTTCGAGCTCTGCAATGGTCTGACTGGTGACCAGAGAGCGTATCCTGTCCAATTCACGTATATGGTCACTGACACGTACCTTGGCGACTTTCACCCTGGCCCTCTGCTCTCTGTCCTGAAGTTGAACCAGTAAACGGCCTTTTTTGACAATATCACCGTCTTCGAAGTTGATCTTGGTTGCCACCTCGGTGACTTTCGGAGTGACGGTTATCGACTCATTGGCCTTACTGGTCCCCAATGCCTCTACTTCGTCCCTAATAGGCTCAATCGTCGCCTTAGCCACCACGACGTTAGCCATGGGTCTCTGTTTCTTACCCACAGAAAGGCTCTCAGTTACAACTTGCTGATAGATAAACCAAGCAAGAGGCAAGAGCATTAACAATATTATTATTTTTTTCATCAAATCACCAAAATACCACTTATTTTTATGCAGATAGTTTACCCATAGATCACAGTGCTTCAAGGGGTTTTACCTTTACTTACAATTGATACATAGGGTTAACAACAGAGAATAGTTTAAGCCCTGTCTAATTTTTGTAGAACTTAATGCTAACTAGTGAGATTGGATAGTGGAGTGTGAGGGATAGTTGCGATACAGAAGTCACTAATATGTCAAAATTAAAACAATAAAAAAGGAGGCTAAATGCCTCCTTTTTTGCAATGCTTCAACCAATAAGCTTAACGAATCTTGCGATCTTCCTGCATCAGTTCAGAGAAACCATCATAAACAGCTTCAACAACCTCATTAGTTAATGGCTTGTCCGATGAATCACGCAGATAGATGCGAGTCTTATCAGCATTAGTGTCATCTTCCAGTATCATGCGGTAAGAGCCTTCTTCTACGGGTAGCTCTTTTTCATTCCAAAGCGAACTCCAAAAGCCAGAATCATCGGTAACATTGATATAGTAAAGACCCTTATTGCTGTCCATATCGACAACCTCAAAGCCCATCTCAGGCAAAACGATACGCAAGCGATCCCAAGTTCTTTTGAACGGGGCTTCTGCTAACCAGTATGAAGCAACAAGGTCTTCTCCTTCGACCTCAGAGCCGGTGCCTTTCACTATATTCACGTCAATACCGAGACTTTCCCGCAGACGCTTGGCTTTGATCGATTGATTACGTTTGATACTCATATACGCAACGGCATTGTTCAGCATATCGATAGTGTATCTTCGCTTATCTTCGCCGCTCAGTATGATGTCTTGTTGCTTACCATCAAAGCTCTCTTGATGATCGATAAGATCGATCATCAAGTTACCACTACGGCCGTGTGGACGAACATCGATATTAAATTCATAACGTTGACGCAGGGTATAGATCTCATCGCTACCCCAGAAGCTAGAATCGATCACTTCTTGATTCTCAATCCAATCAGTTTCAATCAAACCTTTGTCAAAATCTTCGTTAAGAATAGCGATTGATTTACTCGCTAAATAATCTTTGATCACGTCGAACAGTTCATTTTTTAGTTCGATATCACTATCGATAGCTTCTACGACAATTTTAATGTTGTCACTGCCTTCCTCTACATGGGTCCCCTCAGCCATAGGTAAAACCTGAAGAGGTGGGCGAATATCCAGCTGCTTACCCACCAGGCTCGCGTTAGCTTTGCTACCTGGTTTAGGAATATCGAACTCTTTACTGTATACCGGCGTATTAAGGCCTTCGGGTATAATTAAAGCCGATTCAACGAGTACGTTGGTATACTCATCACCGCCATTGGCCTGCCTTCTATCGACAGGCGAGCTACACGCGGTAACGGCGGCAATAAGAACTAAAGGAGTCACTTGCTTCAACATCTATTATTTAACCTCAATTCGGGCATTTTTCATTGCATCTAACAAGAGACCATGGAACTCGGTAGAAAGTTCCGTCAATGGTAATCTAATATCACCTTGACTGATCAAGCCCATCTGATGGGCGGCCCACTTCACTGGTATAGGATTAGCTTCGCAAAATAGCGCACTGAATAGACCTTTGATCTGATCTTCAGCAGCCATAGCGGCTTGGGTGTCACCGGCTAATGCGGCGTCACACATCAATTTAAATATCTTTGGCACTATGTTGTTGGCGACTGAGATGACACCGTCACCACCTAAGGTCAAAAACTCTCTCGCGGTGGCGTCGTCACCACTATAAAGCAGAAAATCATTACCGCAGAGCTCACGTAGTTGTTTCACCCGCGCGACATCACCAGTGGCGTCTTTAACGCCTATGATATTAGGAACTTCAACCAACTGAGCTATGGTCTCTGGCAACATGTCAACAGACGTACGGCCTGGCACATTGTAAAGAATTTGCGGAATATCCGTGCTGGCAGCGACGGCCTTATAATGAGCGATCAAGCCCTTTGGGCTTGGCTTATTATAATAAGGCGTAACACCTAACATAGCCGCTACACCAAGTTTGTTTTGCGCCTTGGTCAGCTCGATCGCTTCTGCCGTTGCATTGGCGCCATTTCCGCCTATGACAGGAATACGCCCGGATGCAAATTTTACCGTTTGCCCTACGACTTCAATATGTTCAGATATAGGAAGTGTGGCAGACTCACCTGTGGTGCCTACGGCAACGATGGCATCAGTGCCTTCTGCTATATGGTACTCAACTAACTTTTCAAGACTTGTATAATCTACTGCGCCATCACTATTGAGTGGTGTGATTAAGGCTACGATGCTTCCGTTTATCATGTGACTTCCCCAAGATTCAGGACTGGCTATGGTACTGATGCTATCCATTAAAAACAAGCATTTCAGCGATTGAATCACGTTAAGAGTTTTTCACCATGTAGTGTATGCAATGACAAGTTTGTTGTATCAGGCGGGGATCTCATCTCCACGATCTTGTGTTAGCATTGTCCCCAACAGAGAAACGCGCCTGAAAATGGTGCATTTATGTACAAAACTAGCTATAAATAAGGAAAATTCATGTCCAATCATCTTGTCGTTACTGCTATGGGATCAGACCGCCCAGGTATTGTCAGTAAATTTGCAAGACTTGCAAGTGAATGTGACTGTGACATCGTCGACAGTCGAATGGCCTTATTTGGCAATGAATTCACCTTGATCATGATGCTATCAGGCTCTTGGGCCTCGATCACTAAGATGGAAACCCAACTCCCCGCCTTAAGCGTTGAGCTTGAGTTGATGACTGTGATGAAACGCACCTCTAAGCACACCGCACAAAACTATATTTCGCGTCTGCAAGTCATCTTTACCGGACAAGATCAGCGGGGCACCATGAGAAAAATCACTCAGTTCCTTGCCGAACGTTCCTTGGATCTCGCCGCGGTGAGGTCCCATGCAGAGGAAGACGCTAAGGGGAATCCAAGCCAACATGTTTTCCTAACGATCAATGTTCCGGAGAAAGTCGAACTGGATAAGTTGGAAAACAGTATAAATGAGCTAGCTTCAGAGATGTCATTAGACTGTACCATCGAACGTATGCAGGGCATCACGAGTAGCTAATACCAGTTCCATTAAGTGAGTGACCATTCAGCGGGAGTTAAAAACGCTGTAGGCAAGTAAGGGGATTGAAGTTAATAGTTATTCTATCTCGAAAGCCACTTGCGCAGCATAAAGTGTTTTTAAACCCGCACTAGGTGAGCTTCTCAGGACTTCCACTTCTGCGTTGCATTGCCTCAAAAGGAAATAACCATTTCTTCAACAATGCGCCTTGAATTTAAAGCCCTGAGAAAGCTCTGAATTGATCATAAATTTAATAGAATTGGTATAAATAGGAGTTTTAAATGAATACCTTAACTGCTGGCGATAACGCCCCACTCTTCGAGCTAAAAAACCAAAACGATAAGCTCATCTCTCTGAAAGAGTGTTTGAATAACGGCCCTGTTCTGGTCTATTTCTACCCAAAGGCTTCTACACCTGGCTGTACCGTTCAAGCCTGCGGCCTTAGAGATAGCATGCAAGAACTCAATGACTTGAAAGTTACCGTGTTAGGCATTAGCCCAGACCCAGTCGCCAAGCTGGCACGATTTGCCCAAAAGCAGGAATTGAACTTTTCTCTTCTCAGCGATGAAGACCATGCCATAGCCGATGCGTTCGGTGTCTGGGGCGAGAAAAAATTTATGGGTAAAGTCTATGACGGTATCCATAGATTGAGCTTCTTAGTCGGACAAGATGGTAAAGTCACTCACCTGTTTAACAAGTTTAAGACCAAAGAGCATCACGAAGTAGTGCTTAAGCATCTGAAGCAAGACTGAACAGTGAGTTAACTCAACAGTAAGCCCGCTCACCGCGGGCTTTCTTGTGCCAATAAAACACATAAAAAAGAAGTGCTAGAGGGAAACCTAAACGAAGTAGGGCCATATCAAGATCAAAGCAATTGTCCACATGGTCAGGCAGATAAACCGGTCCAGGTAACTCCAGGCCTTGGGCTTATCAAACAGTGGGCTCAAATATCTGGCACCAAAACTCAAGCTAAAAAACCACACGAAAGAAGCCAGAACGGCGCCTGCGCCAAACAAAGGTCTATCAGACCCTTCAAATTGAGCACTGATGCTGCCCAGTAACACGACTGTGTCTAAATACAGATGAGGGTTAAGCAGACTGATCCCCAATGTAGTTAACACGGCCGCTTTTAGCGTCCCGGTACCACTATTAGCCCCTTAGCCAGACTCTGCTCATTAAACGATGACTTAAGCGCCCGAGCCCCATAAACCAGTAGAAAAATTGCCCCACCAATGCTGGCAATGTCCTTTATCAAGGGAAATGCCAAAATAAGATGGCCTAAGCCTGCAACACCCGCGGTGATCATCAAGGCATCGATAATAGAACAAAGAGCCGCAATGGGCAGAGAGTGTGAACGTTTTAAGCCTTGCTTGAGTACAAACGCATTTTGCGCTCCTACTGCCATGATAAGGCTACCGCCTATTCCTACACCTTGAATGAATGCCTGCATTGGTTTTTCCTAAAAACATCTGATTGAACGCAAGCGTACACAAGCTGGATAAATAAATATAACTAATCTTTTTTATGGTGTATAAGTAAAACTTATACACATCTCATTTTATTCTGAGGAGTCATATTTTGCTCGATTATGCTCACCTGCGCGCCCTATCCATAGTGATCTCCGAGGGCGGTTTCGAACGCGCTGCTAAGGTGCTCTGCATCACTCAATCTGCCGTGTCACAACGAATAAAGCAGCTGGAGGAGAGAGTCGGCCAAGCCTTAGTCATACGCACAACACCTGTCGAAGCAACGGCTACCGGTAAGCGTTTATTACGTCACTATTCTCAAGTGGAGTTATTAGAAAGTGAGCTCAGAGTAGAAATGAATGTAGATGACCCAAGTTTACCCACCATAGTGAAGATAGCCGTCAATGCCGACAGTTTAGCAACCTGGTTCTTACCCGCTTTGAGTGAAGTGTTTAAGCGCCATCAATGGCTACTCGAGCTGATTGTCGATGATGAGTCTTACACCCATCATTTGTTAAAAAACGGCGAAGCAGTTGGGTGTGTCACCACAAGCAAACAAGCACTTACCGGTTGCAGTAGTGAATATCTGGGGGATATGGAGTACCTTTGCGTCGCAACCCCTGAATTTATCGAGCGATATTTCCCCATTACCGTCTCTCAAACCTCTCTGGAGCTAGCGCCTGCGGTTGTGTTCTCGACTAAAGACAAGCTTCATGAGCAGTATCTGAGCCAATATTTTAAGATGAAAACCGGCAGCTGGCGTGAGCACAAGATCCCCTCCTCAGAGAGTTTTCTCGATGCCATTTTACAGGGATTAGGTTACGGACTAGTAGGCCATCTTCAAGCCGAGCCATTGCTGGAGAAAGGTCTACTGATTGAGATCACCCCAGGCAAGAGAAAACGTGTGCCCCTGTATTGGCAGCATTGGAACATTAAAGCCAAACAGACCACCATCATCTATCGGTCTCTGGCGGTAACGGCGAAACAATCCCTATGCCATGATGAATCTCTCAACTAATTTACCCAAAAATTAGCCATAAAAAAGGGCCGTAGGCCCTTTTAAACTGATTTAGCAAGTCGATTCACGACTCTCTTTCTACCGTCTCAACTTGAGATTCTGGTGTCGGCCAGGCATTTAATACCGCCTTGACCAGAGAGGCTAAAGGTATGGCGAAGAACACGCCCCACACCCCCAGAGTCCACCGAAAATCAACACGGCGGCGATAATAAATACCGGATGTAGATCCACCGCATCGGAGAAAAGAATGGGCACCAATACGTTGCCATCTAATGCCTGAATGATACCGTAACCTAACATAAGGTAGCCAAATTCTGGGCTAATCCCCCATTGAAAGAAGGCCACCAGCGCGATGGGGAGAGTCACTAAGGTTGCTCCAACGTAGGGGATGAGGACAGAGAAACCAGTTAACACACCTAACAGGGCTGCATACCTGAGATCCATCACGGCGAAGAAGATGTAGCTCACCACTCCGATAATGACTATCTCTATCACCTTGCCCCGAATATAGTTAAATATCTGCTGGTTCATCTCAATCCAGACCTTATGAGCGAGATCTCGATTCGTCGGAATAAATCGTTTACTGCCACGCAGCAGCTCGTCTTTATCTTTTAGAAAGAAAAAGACCAATAGCGGGACCAAAATTGCGTAAACCATCAAGACTAACAAGGAGGCCGAATAGCCAAGAATTTGCTTACCTATATCCAGAAGATGTTGTGTATCTAGCATCTTCTTCAGCTCCTGAACCATAGTATCGAGCTGACTTGGGTTTACAAACTGTGGATACTGATTAACGTAACCTTGGACGATGATCAAGCCTTTATCGAGCATGGTGGGTAAGTCAGTGACCAGGGCAAGTCCCTGTTTCCATATGCTGGGCACCAGACCAAAGATCAGCAACAACATGACACCAACAAACATGACGAGCACTAATGAGGCCGCCGTGGTTCGATTAATGCCCAACTTTGACATCTGTGCCACTGGCCACTCGAGTAAGAAGGCCAGCACCAAGGCCACCAACAAGGGCGCCAACAAGCCCCCGCAAAATAGATAGCTAAGGCTATCCCAATCAAAATAAAGACTAAGGTCACCGCTTGGGGATCGCTAAAGCGTTCTTTATACCAAGTTGTCAATAAAGTTAACATTCACCATTCCTGAAAATAAACTGTTGATCGTCTTGTTGTCACTGTGTAGGGGCCAGCCCCTATTTAGCGATTTCTAATGTTAACACCCGGTCATCATTTCTCACTTCTGAGTAACGGTAACCGACTTTTTTTAAAAACCGGGGAACATCCTGTCTAGAGCCAGTGTCTGATAACGAAACACAAAGTACATCGTCGCTGCTGAGTTTTTTCAATGCGAGTTTGACTTTAACTAACACTAATGGACAACGCAGTGTGGTTAAATCGATAAAAACCATAATAATCTTGCCATGAACAAACTTTGGCTATTATCCTAAGTTGCAAGACAAACCACAAGCGATCTATGGTGAATCTATTACCTCGTGGTCAATGCGAAGTCCGATATTCACAATGAATATACACAAGTGTGGAATATGCGCAAAACTGCAGGTAATATTAATCTCACTATTAAACATAATTACATGAGTTATTCGAGTAAACTCAGCAGCTTGTTTAATAATGATTGACTTAGTTCCTAGAGAATGTTCTGACCAAGACCACATTGCCCACATTAAGGATAAGTTTGAGTAAAATTACATCAACCAAGTCTCTGTTAGCCGGTGCCATTTCACTTTTTTTCTGTGCTACCGCGCCTATGGCTTTTGCGAACAACGACCTTCCCGATCTGGGTACTGCCGCCGTCAATACCTTCAGTCTCGAGAAAGAGACCATCTATGGCGATGCGTATATGCGGGTGATCCGCTCCTCAGCTCCCATGCTCAACGACCCGGTATTGAGTCAATATTTAACTGAACTGGGTAATAAACTGGTGGCTCATGCGACAGGCGTTAAGACCCCTTTCTATTTTTTCTTGTTAAGAAATGATGAAATCAACGCCTTTGCCTTCTTCGGAGGACACGTCGGCGTTCACTCAGGTTTGTTTTTAAATGCCGATAATGAGAGCCAGATAGCGTCGGTACTGGGTCATGAAATTACCCACGTAACCCAAAGACACTTAGCCCGTTCATTAGAAGCCCAAGATAAGAGTTCGACCGCAACGATTGTCGGCATGTTAGGCGCTATACTCCTGACAATAGCGTCACCACAGGCGGGGATGGCTGCACTGGCCACCACACAAGCCCTATCGACTCAGGCCAAAATTAACTTTACCCGAGCTCATGAAAAAGAAGCTGACAGAATAGGCATGCAAATTTTGGTGGATGCAGGCTTCGATCCCAACGGCGCAGCTGATTTTTTCGCTAAACTAGCCACTCGCTACCGCTTCACCAGCAAGCCTCCACAGATGTTGTTGACTCACCCACTCCCCGAGTCACGAATTACTGAAGCCCGTTACAGGGCAGCTCAATATCCTCACAAATATGTGCCGGATAATATCGACTTTCAATTAGCCAAGGCGCGTATTCAGGTCAGATTCTCCAGCTACAGTGAAGAAGCCGCCCTCGCCCTATTCGACAAACAGCTCAGAAAAAGAACTTATACTTTCAAAAATGCGGCCCTTTACGGTAAGGCTTTAGCCTTATTTAGAGTTAAGCGCTTCGATGAGTCCGAAGAAATTATCGATAACTTGTTAAAAGAAGATAGAAACAACCTATTTTATATCGATACCAAGACAGATCTATTAGTGCAGCGAGAAGCAACGGATGAAGCCATAAAGTTTCTCGAGGAACAACATGAACTTAAGCCATTTTCTCAGGTAATTAACACTAACTTGGCCCATGTGTATATTGAAGCAGACAAGGCAACGAAAGCCATCCCTTTGCTCGAGGAACTCATCTTCTTAGACAAACAAAATCAGTTGCCTTTCTTCTTGCTCAGCGATGCATATAAAAAGACTGGCGATAAAGCGATGGAACATTTTGTCAACGCAGAATCTATGGCGCTAGGTGCAGATTATAAAGGCGCGATAGACCAACTTAATTTCGCTTATCGATTGTCCCAAGAAAAGCCGCTGCAACTTGCCAGGATCGAGGCTAGAATTCGACAATTCAAGCAGGCTAAGTCGGCAATAGAGGCACTTCAGTAACAGTTTAATAATGTCAGTGACCTTGTGTCGAGGTCACTGACTTTCACTGGCAATCATCTCCCTTGTACACACAGGTATCATGGTGAATTCCTCCAAGATACACCCCAATTTAACCCATTACCCATGTTTTCTGATTGTGACTTTGGCCACCTTTTCGAGTATGATGTCGGCAATATTTTCATTCGGACATTAGCCTATGACTATGGTCAGTATTATTCATAACCCACGCTGCTCTAAAAGCCGTCAAACCCTTGCTTTATTAGAGGAAAGAGATTGCGAAATCCAAATAGTTGAGTATCTGAAATTTCCTCTCAACAAGAATGAAATTGAAGATTTACTCACTAAACTGGGTTTAAGTGCGCGAGAATTAATGCGCACCAAGGAGACTGAATATAAAGAGCAAGACTTAGCCAACACCAACTTGACTGAAGAACAACTCATTCAGGCTATCGTCGATACCCCTAAACTGCTTGAACGCCCCATAGTGCTGGCCAACGATAAGGCCGCTATCGGCCGTCCTCCTGAAAATGTTCTTGCGATTTTATAAGGCTGTTCAATGAATTCGACTCGTTTATTTCAACTATGCCGAGCTGGTTATCTGGCATTAGTATTAATGCTCAGCGCTTGGTTTATCAACAAAGGGATCACGGGAGAATATTCTCTGGTATTTACTGCGATGTGGATCATCCCATTATTCTTCCCCTTGAAAGGCATCATCGAAGGTAAACCCTACACCTATGCCTGGGCTAGCTACATCATATGTTTGTATATGCTTCATGGTCTCACCTTAATCTACGTCACCGAAGACCATTTCCTGTTTGCTCTGGTAGAGGTACTCCTGCTAGGTGCCCTGCTGATAGGCTTTCCATTTTATGCCCGTATTCGTGGCAAAGAATTAGGTCTAGGGTTAAAGAAGAAAAAGACGTAACCGACATTCATGAATAAACACAATAATGCGCCTCTGGGCGCTTTTTTATAGCCCTTATTATTCCGTTACTTAGTGTCACAAGAATTCTGAGTAAAACTCGTGCTTGAATGTTAAATCTCGTGTTATATTTTAGTTAAAATAATAATTAAACTAATCAATAACGGGAGTCCCCTTAGATGTGGAAACTTAACACGCTTCCCCTAGTCAGTGTTTTAGCCCTAGCAGCCTGCGGCGGGGGAGTTCAGATGGAGATAACAATACGCCTATCGATCCACCGCCACCAAATTTAACTCGATGCGAGCAGCAAACTCAATTAACGGTTATATCTACCTCTTCGGCCTTAGAGTTTGTCATCGAACCCAACTATAACGCCAATCAATCCGCCGCCATAGTCGCAAGAATAGGTGACTCGGATAGTAGAGACCTTGCCTTTGAGTGGTTACAAACAGCGGGTCAGTCCCTCATACTGAAATCGGTAAAAAGTCCTATTCTAGCATTTCAATTTGCCGATGCTGGAGACTATAGCTTCTCCGTTAATGTTTCAGGTAACGGAATGTCCTTCAATGAAACCGTCAATATCTCTGTTTCGGCAATGGCTACAGCTCAGTTCAATGTCCGCAGCGACCAACAGGTGGTTGAAGGTAACGATGTCAGTGTCAGAACCGATAGAGTCGGCGTCAATGCAGATGAAATCCCATCTGCGCTTAGCTGGTGTATCGCATTGGGGCCCGAGCTAAACATAGATATCAGTAATATTGAACGCCCTCAATTTAAGGCCCCGGCAGTTAACTCAGATACTATCGCCATATTAAGAGCAACTGGCAGCGTCGATGGTGAAGAGGTTACCGATGAGGTCCTCATGCTAATCACTAATGAGTCTGTCATTACCTCCCCCTATTTCGATGAACCTGTCGCCCGTACATTTGCCTACAGAGAGAACTCATCCTATAGAAGCGCACTCAATTCGTGCGTTTATTCCAATCAACTGCTCTCCCCCTGTAGCATCCAGCAGTTACCCTTACTCGGTCAGACGATCTCCCTCTCTGAAAAAGAGAAGATCATGGAGAGAGTCCTGGTGTCTCATCAATGGATGGGAGACAATTTCGAGACATTTCTCGATAAAATGGATCCAGACAGTGACTTTGCTCAACTATTACAATCGGTAACCGCCATAGTGATCAGCTATGATATTCGCCCATCATTTTATTGGGTTGTCACAGGCGCGATATACTTAGATCCCACAGACCTATGGTTACTCGCCGAAGAGCGAGATGTGATCAACGAAGCAGCCGATTTTCGTAGCGCATTTGGCAATCAGTTAGGATTCATCATGCCTTGGCGTTATGTAAAAGATAATGTCTATGTATCATACTCGAGCCCAAGAGAGCTTAGGACCGAACGCAGTATGGCCCAGATGAGTCCAGACTTGTCTTCGCTATTATTTCATGAGCTCGCCCATGCCAATGACTTCTTCCCGAGTTCGATTTACGACACCATCCCCGTCGATGACCAAACTTTGTTAGATCACTATAATCGCCGAAGCTCGGCCGGCGAGTTAATATCCGATCGAGTCACGTCTCTGTACCCCCTTTTAAGCGACGAGATGTATAGTCTCGCCGACGTCAGCTTCAGGGGAAAAACCGCCACAGCTGCGCAGCAAGCTTATCTGCCAAGTGACATCACCGCCTTCTTCTCCGAGGACAGTGCAACGGACTATTACGCCTATTCAACCAGCCGTGAAGATACCGCCATGTTGTTTGAAGAGGTCATGATGAGCTACAGATTAGGTATAATACGCGATGTTGGTATCACAGATAACCCGGACAATGCCACAGCTACCAGTATCATAGTTGACTGGGGACAACGCGGACGCATAGGTGAGAAGAGTCCAGGCTCTACGATCCCTCAAAGAGCGGCCTTCGTTATCAATCAAATCTTACCGGCTTTAGATGGCAGTCAGCTTATCGGGGATTTACCGGAACCAATCCAGATGACTCAAGGCCAGTCTTGGTTAGATAATCTGACTATTTCACCTCAGTTATCCCAGGCACTGCAGAAAAGAAACCCAGTGTCGTCAGACGATAGAGAAGTATCTCAAGAACGATTTATCCCCGAGCTGAGGATTAGTGGCGATAGGCATAAGATGAATTAACACCAATAAATAGCAGGCATAAAAAACCGGTAATAACATAGGTCATTACCGGTTTTTCATGACGTGTAATACCGATTGGTATCATTACAGCCTGAGCATCTTCTTAACGAAAGGGATCGTTAACTTACGCTGATGAACGAGTGAATCTTTATCTAACTTATCAAGCACATCAAACAGGGTTCTCAAGTCTCGGGCTAAACGATTTAGCAAGAAACGCCCCACATCGTCTTCGAGTTGCAGACCACGCATGGCTGCACGTCGCTGCAGCGCCGCCAACTTCTCCTCATCGGCCATGGGCTGTAGCTGATAATTGAGGCCCCACTGCATACGAGAAACGAGATCGGCCAGCACAAAGCCAGAATCTGTGGGTGAAATGCTGGCACTGACGATCAAGGAGCATTGGTTATTTTCAGAGACTCGGTTATAAAGGTCGAAAATTGCTTCTTCCCAAAGAGGATGACCGGCTATGGCATCGACATCATCGATACAGATCAGATCTAACTGCTCTAAACCTTCCAATAACGCGGGAGAAATGCTGGCATGTATGCCTAATGGTAAATAAAAGCTACTTCTTTGAAGATCGTTCGCATGGGCACAGGCAGCGTGCATCAGATGGGTTCGACCCGATTTAACTGGCCCCAAAGAAAAACAGCCTGATGGGCTGCTCCTTCGGCGCAGGCTTGTAAGCTTTGAATAAGCTCATCGTTGCCCGCTGCGGGATAGTAGCTGTTAAAAGTCTCATCATCGGGTAGATGTACAGGCAAAGACAGTTGTAATGGCGAGTTAGATTTCACTCAGATAATTCTCAATTACACGGGTAACACTTAGGGCTCATTTTAACACGAGTACCTAAAAATTCATATTCTATATCTAGCCTTGCCAGCGATACTCGGGGCCTTGCACCTCGTTAGAAGGCAGTGGATCAAATCCATCATCGGTCGGTGTCACAGGCATTGACTCACCCAAGACACTGACTCTAGGTTCGAGTTTCATCAATCTGCGTAGATCTTCTTCGGTGCCGAATAGATCCAATTTAAACTTAGCCGAAGTGCCTTGTAATTGTGTCAGCTGAACTGATTTTACGGCACTGAGTTGCTTAAAATATTTCTCAATTTCGACCACTTGTTTGAGTTCGGTAATATCAACAAACGTTACATAACTATCTAGGTCGCTGCCCGAGTCCGCAATCGCATAGCGTCCAACATAAAATTCACTCACCCCTGAGATAATCTCATTCACCGCAGTATCGAGATCTTTAACCACTTTGCTTTTACTCGTTAGTGGGGTCGACATGGTTTCGCCAGTGGATTTGGGATACAAGGCAAAGCTATATTCGACGGACTCTCCACGCGTGTCGATAGACGCCATAACGAAATAATCAGCCTGATAACGCTGAGATGCCCTAGCCACCTGTTCGACAAACTTGCCGCGAATATCATTGAGGGTCACATTCATGTTGTCATCGAGATCCATGATAGGAAACAGTAAAGGTACCCCGTTCGATTCTGAAGCAGATTGGAACAGCTCCCGGCTATCGAGCACAGATTCATCATTGACGATCTGTCTTGCTTCCGCATCGTCCTCAACGAGCCATATCAAGGTCAAAGGCCTCTGTTTGCCCCAGACCGGTAATTGAGCATCTCTTAAGAGCTGGATAATACGTTGATGATCGAAACTGACCTGTAAAAAAAGCTCGCCGTCGATCTCCTTGTATCCGAATTGACTGAGTAATGAGGAGGGGTTTTTCACCTTGGCCTGAACACTTGGATGAGAGATGGATGCTTTGGTGCCTGAATTTTTCAGAACCACTTCTCTCAGCCCTATTGAAATGGCTTTTTGTCGCTGGGCAGCGGAGCGGGACTCAACCGGAACCAAGGTTTCATCGAGTTGGTAAACTTCGGCAGCACTCACTAGATTGGTTTGTAACAATAAATAGCCAGCACAAAAAATCGAAGAGTTTAATAGGGTTTTCAGCATCTTCACTGTTCTAACGGGAGACAAGATAACAAAATTGTATCACATCTTTGTTCACTCCAGATAATTCACTTGGCTATTTCATCTTTTCTGTATCGTTTTTTGTTTTTACCTAAAATTCAAGCCAGCATGACACTAATTACTATGAAAGTTTTCTCATACTGTTAACATTAGCCAGGTACCCAATAACAGAGATAATAATGAAAAATTTCGCCCTCGCCCTTCAAGGGGCTCAAATGCTGTTTGTGGCTTTTGGCGCCTTGGTATTAATGCCTTTATTGACAGGATTAGACACTAATGTTGCCCTGTTTACCGCAGGTATAGGCACACTGATTTTCCAGTTAATCACTAAAAGGCAGATCCCCATTTTTCTCGCCTCTTCATTCGCCTTTATAGCCCCTATCATGTACGGCGTACAGACTTGGGGATCCCATCTACCATGGGGGGACTGATGGCAGCCGGTGTTGTCTATCTGATTTTAGCCAGTCTGGTCAAAGTTCGGGGTGATGGTTTCATCAAACGTCTACTTCCCCCCGTCGTTATCGGGCCCGTTATCATGGTAATAGGACTGGGTTTGGCCCCGGTCGCCGTGAATATGGCCATGGGCAAGAGTGGTGATGGCTCTCTGGTTATAGTGGAGCAAAATATCGCGTTAATCATCTCACTCGGTGCCCTGCTTACCACAATAGGCATCGCCATCTTTGCTAAAGGGATCTTCAGATTGATGCCCATCTTAGCCGGTATTCTAGTGGGTTATGGTTTAAGTCTCAGTTTTGGCATCGTCGACTTTACCCCAGTCGCCCAAGCCAGTTGGATAGCCATGCCCAATTTCGTCGCCCCGGAATTTAACTGGCATGCCATTGCATTTATGATCCCCGTCGCCATTGCGCCAGCCGTGGAGCATATCGGCGATATTCTGGCTATCTCTAACGTTACGGGGAAAGATTATCTGAAGAAGCCTGGACTACACAGAACCCTTGCCGGTGACGGTGTAGCAACGATTGCCGCCTCGGCTTTCGGTGGACCACCAAACACGACCTATTCAGAAGTGACTGGTGCAGTCACCTTAACCAAGTCATTTAATCCAGTGATCATGACATGGACTGCTATTACTGCCATTATTCTCGCCTTTGTTGGCAAGCTCGGCGCCATCATGCTGACCATCCCCGTCCCTGTGATGGGCGGTATCATGTGCCTCTTGTTCGGATCGATTGCAGCGGTAGGGTTAAACTCACTAATTAAGAATCAGGTGGATCTCACCGAGCCAAGAAATCTCTGTATCGTAGGAGTCACTCTGGTATTTGGCATCGGCGGCATGGCCTTGGGTATCGGCTCATTTAGCCTGACCGGGATCAGTCTGTGCGGTATCGTAGCGATCACCATGAACTTGTTATTACCTATGTCTAAAGACACTGAGTCAGAGCCGGCTTAATACTAATAAGTAAAATGCTAGTCCCATAAAAAAGCCTTTCAAATGAAAGGCTTTTTTTGACTGACTCGCTTAACTAAAATTAAGCGTTCTTTTCATCTTCAGAAGCATATTTTGCCGCTGTCTCAGTGATAAGCGTCTGCAGCTCACCTTTCTGGTACATTTCAGTCAAGATATCACAACCACCGATCAACTCACCTTCAATCCAGAGCTGAGGAAAAGTCGGCCAGTTGGCGTATTTCGGTAGTTCAGAGCGGATATCCGGATTCTGCAGAATATCAACAAACGCAAATTGTGCATTACAGTTGATCATGATTTCAGCAACCTGGGATGAGAAGCCACAACTAGGCAATTTGGGAGAACCTTTCATGTAGACTATGATTGGGTTTTCGGCGAGTTGTGCCTTGATTTTCTCTACTGTTTCGTTTGTTTCCATTTCAATTCCTAAACTGCACGCACAATTACTAATAATTTCTCCTATTGTACTTCAGGTTTACCCATAAAAAAAACCTACTTTTTAAAAGGTTATTAAATATAAACATTTTTATTGATTTAATCGAGAAATTGAAGATACTGATAAGGAATTTTCAAGTAGAATTAAATTCTAGAAATATAATAAACCTAACTTAGAGTGGAGCAACTCATGGCTTTTGAACTACCTGCATTACCGTATGCAAAAGACGCACTAGAACCTCATATCTCGCAAGAGACTATTGAATTTCATTATGGCAAACACCACAACACCTATGTTGTTAAGCTAAATGGTCTAGTTGACGGCACTGAACTTGCTGAAAAAAGCCTTGAAGAGATCATCAAAACGTCAACTGGCGGTATCTTCAACAATGCCGCACAAATCTGGAACCACACTTTCTACTGGAACTGCTTATCACCTAATGGTGGCGGCGCAGCAACGGGTGCAGTGGCTAAGGCGATTGATGACGCCTTTGGTTCTTTTGAAGCGTTCAAAGCTAAGTTCACCGATTCGGCCGTCAATAACTTCGGTAGCGCATGGACTTGGCTAGTTAAGAATGCTGACGGTAGCGTAGCGATTGTTAATACTAGCAATGCTGCTACACCTTTGACCGATAGCACAGTTACCCCAATCATGACAGTCGATATATGGGAACATGCTTACTACATCGATTACCGTAACGTACGTCCTGATTATTTGGCCCATTACTGGGAATTGGTTAACTGGGATTTCGTTAATCAAAATTTCGCGTAACTCGCCGAAAGATAATGCCTGGGTAAAAACCTAGCACACAGACAAGAGGGAGCCATTTAGGCTCCTTTTTTTATTCTTCCCGGTAAGTTCCACTGAAACGCCTCCTGACTACAAGTGCAACAGTTGCATTTGCAACTGTTTCTCTTTGTTTTATTTGACTTTTTTATGACGCAGTTTATTTTTTAGGTCTAATATTAAAAGTAGGAGACTGGTTTTCCGTTATCGCTTACACACTTTTTAGGCGTTTCAGGGGGTGGAATATGGGCATTTTTGAGCATTACCAACAGCGCTACGAACAGAAACTCGACGAAGAGTATTCTCTGCAAGAGTTTTTAGAGATCAGCAAACAAGACCGAAGTGCATATGCATCGGCTGCCGAACGGCTGCTACTCGCTATCGGTGACGCTGAGATCACAGATACTTCCAAGGATCCAATTCTCAGTCGTATTTTCTCAAACCGGCTGATTTCTCGGTTCCCGGCATTCAAAGATTTCTACGGTATGGAGGAGGCCATAGAACAGATCGTAGCTTACCTTAAACATTCCGCACAAGGTTTAGAGGAATCGAAACAGATATTGTATCTCCTCGGCCCAGTCGGTGGCGGTAAGTCTTCTCTGGCTGAGAAACTGAAAGACTTGATGCAGAAAATCCCTATCTATGTGCTAACCGCCAATGGCGTTAGAAGTCCTGTTAACGACCACCCATTCTGTTTATTTAATCCTGATGAAGACAGTGAGTTATTGGCAAAAGAATACAATATTCCCATCCGATATCTTAAGTGCATCATGTCTCCTTGGGCAGTAAAACGTCTACATGAATACGGCGGCGATATTTCCAAATTTAAGGTGGTAAAGGTTTTCCCCTCCATTTTGGATCAGATGGCCATCGCCAAGACTGAACCTGGTGACGAGAACAATCAAGATATCTCCTCTCTGGTCGGTAAGGTGGATATTCGCCAGCTTGAGCATTTTGCGCAGAATGACGCCGATGCCTACTCATACTCTGGCGCCCTGTGCCGGGCAAACCAAGGCATCATGGAGTTTGTCGAGATGTTCAAAGCGCCAATCAAGGTGCTTCATCCACTACTGACGGCGACTCAGGAAGGCAACTATAATGGCACCGAGGGCTTATCTGCCCTGCCCTACAGCGGCATCATTCTGGCTCACTCTAATGAGTCTGAGTGGACGACGTTTCGCAACAATAAAACCAATGAAGCTTTTCTGGATAGGGTTTATATCGTTAAAGTGCCCTATTGCTTGAGGATGTCTGAGGAGATCCAGATCTACAGGAAATTACTGTCTAACTCTGAGCTAACCAATGCCCCCTGTGCGCCGGGCTCACTGGAAACCTTAGCCCAATTTAGTGTGTTATCCCGTATCAAGTCACCCGAGAACTCATCCATTTACTCCAAGATGCGTGTCTATGACGGTGAAAGCCTGAAAGACACAGATCCTAAGGCAAAGTCCTATCAGGAATATCGCGATTATGCCGGCGTCGATGAAGGTATGCAGGGCCTATCGACACGTTTTGCCTTTAAAATATTATCTAAAGTATTTAACTTCGATCAGACTGAAATAGCGGCCAATCCTGTACATCTCTTCTATGTACTCGAACGTCAGATCGAACAAGAGCAGTTCCCCACCGAAACCGCCGAACGTTATCTGGAATTTCTTAAGGGTTATCTGATCCCTAAATATGTGGAATTTATCGGTAAAGAGATACAAACAGCTTATTTGGAGTCTTACTCTGAGTATGGACAAAATATTTTTGACCGTTATGTCACCTATGCCGATTTCTGGATACAAGATCAGGAATATCGGGATCCTGATACCGGCCAGCTTTTCGACCGTTCCGCACTCAACGCTGAGCTGGAAAAAATCGAAAAACCCGCCGGGATCAGCAACCCCAAAGATTTCAGGAATGAAATTGTCAACTTTGTACTCAGGGCGCGGGCCAATAACGAGGGCTCAAATCCTCTGTGGACTAGTTATGAGAAACTCAGAACCGTCATAGAGAAGAAGATGTTCTCTAATACTGAAGATCTGCTCCCTGTGATCTCTTTCAATGCCAAAACATCCACGGATGATCAGCGTAAACACGATGATTTTGTCAACCGAATGATGAAGAAAGGCTACACCAAGAAGCAAGTCAGACTCCTATCTGAATGGTACCTGAGAGTACGTAAGTCTTCTTAATATAGGCAGACCGGGAGCAAGACACGCTTCCGGTTATGCTCAGGAGGTGCGCATGGCGAATTTCATAGACAGAAGACTCAATGCTAAGGGAAGAAGTACGGTTAACCGTCAACGATTTATCAATCGCTACAAGCAACAGATTAAAAAAGCCGTGAGTGATGCGGTGACGCGTCGTAGCGTTACCGATGTCGATAAGGGCGAGAGAATTGGTATTCCCACCAAGGACATCAGTGAGCCTTCATTTCATCAAGCCCAAGGTGGAATAAGAGAACGAGTCCATCCCGGCAACGATCAGTTTATCAAAGGAGACAAGATTGAACGTCCGCCGGGCGGTGGAGGCCAAGGTTCGGGTCAGGGAGATGCTTCCGATTCAGGAGAAGGCGACGACGATTTCGTATTTCAAATTTCGAAAGACGAATACTTAGAACTGCTTTTTGAAGATCTAGAACTACCTAACCTGCAGAATAATCGACTCAACAAATTAGTCGAATATCAGGTTTATCGAGCCGGGTTTACCAATGATGGTGTCCCAGCCAATATCAATATTGTCCGTTCATTGAGGTCTTCACTGGCAAGACGTATCGCCATGTCTTCGAGTAAGAAGAAGTTACTCGGTGAGCTAGAGATTGAACTCGAAGAGCTCGAGAATACCCCGGGCGCCGAAGCCGAACGTATATTGTTTTTGAAAGAGCAAATTGAAGAGCTAAAACAGAAGATAGCTAAAGTGCCTTTTATTGACACATTCGATTTAAGGTACAACAACTTTGCTAAACGTGAGGTCCCCTCGAGTCAGGCCGTCATGTTCTGTCTGATGGACGTATCAGGCTCTATGGATCAGGCAACGAAAGACATGGCCAAGCGCTTCTATATCTTGCTGTACCTCTTTCTAACCCGTACCTATAAGAATTTAGACGTTGTCTATATTCGTCACCATACCCAAGCAAAAGAGGTCGATGAACATGAGTTCTTCTACTCACAAGAAACCGGTGGCACCATAGTCTCCAGTGCGCTGAAACTGATGCACCAGATCCAGAAGGAACGTTATCCGGAGAGTGAGTGGAATATCTATGCGGCGCAAGCATCTGACGGTGATAACTGGGCCGACGACTCACCCGGTTGTAAGCAAATACTGGAGAAGAAACTATTGCCTGTAGTGCGTTACTTTAGCTACATAGAGATCACCAACCGAGCTCACCAGACACTGTGGCGCGAATATGAGGGCCTACAGAAGTCTTTCGATAACATAGCCGTACAGCATATCAAACAAGCAGAAGATATATATCCTGTGTTTAGAGAACTCTTCAAGAAGCAAGCTGTATAAGGGGGCGTTATGGATAACAAGAAGAAACGGACACCGCTCGATGATGGGCCAGATTGGAACTTCGAACTGCTGCAGAAATACTTAACCGAAATAGAGAGGGTTGCCGCCCACTATCGGCTCGACTCCTACCCCAACCAAATTGAAGTGATCACCGCAGAACAGATGATGGATGCCTATGCGGGTATCGGCATGCCTTTAGGCTACACCCATTGGTCCTTCGGTAAGAAATTTATTGAGACTGAACAGAGTTATAAACGCGGTCAAATGGGACTGGCTTACGAAATTGTCATCAATTCTGACCCATGTATCGCCTATCTGATGGAAGAAAACACCATCACCATGCAAGCCTTGGTGATGGCTCACGCGAGTTTCGGTCATAACAGTTTCTTCAAAAATAACTATCTTTTTAAAACCTGGACCGATGCCAGTTCTATCATAGATTATCTGGTTTTTGCCAAGAACTATATCAGCCAGTGCGAAGAGCTCCATGGCATAGAGCAGGTTGAGCTGATAGTAGACTCTTGCCACGCTCTGATGAACTATGGGGTCGATAGATATAAGCGGCCGAGTGAGATCTCATTTAAAGAGGAGCAGCTCAGGCAGAAAGAGCGTGAAGAATATCTCCAGAGTCAGGTCAACGATCTGTGGCGCACCGTGCCTAAGGCACATCAAGAGCAGGACGAAAAAACCGAGTTAAGGTTTCCTGAGGAACCTCAGGAAAATATACTTTACTTCATCGAAAAACATGCGCCCTTATTGGAGCCCTGGCAAAGAGAGATAGTGCGGATAGTAAGGAAAATGGGGCAATATTTTTATCCTCAGAAACAAACCCAAGTCATGAATGAAGGCTGGGCCACATTTTGGCATTACACGATTTTAAATCACCTCTATGATGATGGCTTAGTGACAGACAGATTTATGATGGAGTTTCTGCAGAGCCACACCAATGTTATTGTGCAGCCAAGCTACAACAGCCCCTACTACAATGGCATTAATCCTTATGCCTTGGGCTTCAACATGTTTATCGATATCAGACGGATCTGTGAAGATCCTACCGATGAAGACAGAGAGTGGTTTCCTGATATTGCTGGCAGCGACTGGTTAGAGACTTTACATTTTGCCATGCAAAATTTTAAAGATGAAAGCTTCATTAGCCAATACTTGTCACCTAATATCATCAGGCAATTTAAATTGTTCAGTATTTTGGATAATGATAAGAAAAACTACCTTTCAGTCTCAGCGATTCATGATGAGCAGGGATATCAAGATATACGTCAAATGTTATCCCAACAGTACAATCTTTCCAATCTTGAACCCAATATTCAGATCCATCAAGTTGCAGTCACCGGCGATCGTTCACTTACCCTACAACATATTCCAACTAATCGAATGCCTTTAGCTAAAAGTTGCCAGGAGGTGGTAAAACATCTGCACAGGCTCTGGGGATTTGACATCAGATTGGAAGAGGTTAACGAGCAAGGAGTCGCCACGGTTATCGCTGCTTGTCCCGATAAAGAAAAGGAGTCCGATAACCTGTAGTTCGATAAAAATCAGGCACAAAAAAAGCGCCAACAGGCGCTTTTAACATTCACATATAAAAATTATGCGAATGTAAAATCGACATGCTCAATAAGAGTCTTGAATGCGTGACGCTGCATTGCCTGAACACGAACACTCACTTCTTTACCATCTACAGCGATAGTTAGAACGTCAGTGTAGAATTCTTTGTTTTCTTGGATGTTGATGATATCTTTTTGGTTAAACTTGATAGAGATAGGCTCTTTACCAGCACCATAGATAACAGCAGGAACTTTGTTCGCATGACGTAGGCGGCGGCTCGAACCTTTCCCGATTTCAGTGCGGATTTCAGCAGCAATAGTATAAGACATGTTTTTCTCACTTAAAAAATAATATTAATTTCAGAGTGTCCCTACTTTCGACCAGCAAGGACGTTTTTACGCGGCGAAATAATAGCATAATGACATAGGGCTAACAAACTGTTTTATTGTGACGACCGTAAAGATTCATCAATCATTTATGACCAAGTACGGACCGGACCGGTATCGACATGAATAAACCCAGATCTGGGGTAGTAACCGACACCGCCTAACTTAAGTTCAATGGCCGCATCTCGAAGATCAGTCAACTTCACATCCTCAAGCGCAATATCCATAGCCATACCTTTCATATGATAGCTTTTCTTGGCTACACCGCTGCTTTTAGCCGCTAACATGGCGTTAGTCTTAGGTGAGCGATATCCCGAGATAACATTGAATTCCTGCTCTATGTTTAGCGACTCTTTGAGCTTAAATAGCAAATTATAGAGGCGCTTATCCATAGGCGCCGATTCATTACGTCGATGATCTCTCAAAATATGACTAAAATCTGACAAAATCTCACTTTGGTAATTTCCATCCACCCAATAGCTTCCCTGCCCACGCTCCCCGGTATGCAAATTATAAAAACCTAAACGACGAACGCCTTTCGTCGAACGACTTGCATAAACTTTAGAAGGAACCATCGAAAACATTGCAGCGCCACTAAGACCTAGCAACAACTGCCTACGAGTTGGACATACTACAGACACACTACCACCATTGATTATTTTTCAAGCAAAACAGCAGACAAACTAAACTGAAACCTGACAAATATCAAGTTAACAATAATAAAGGTATACGATAAGCATCACAGGCTCATGGAGACGCACGAGCCGATGCTAAGTTAAGTGTTGAATTTCTATGGTATATATCATTTCTAAATTGAGCGGCGCCCCACTTGTCTACCCAAGCGGTCCAGTAAACCAAATGAACGGGTAGACTCTGATCTAAAGAAAACCATTGAGTCTTTTGTCGTTCAGTCTGCATATCGACCCAAGTCTGTTTATCAGTTACCAGATTAGATGCCATCCAGTTGGCTAGTCCCTCGACATTTTCAATACGTATACACCCGGATGAAAGTGCACGGTTAGATTCTTCAAACAACTCCTTGTCGGCAGTATCGTGTAGATAGACACTGTATTTATTCTCAAAATAAAACTTATAGCGTCCTAAGGTATTGCCTTCTCCTGGCTTTTGAACGAGACGATAGGGAAAATGACCATGAGCTAAATCTTGCCACTCTTGCGCGGTTTTACTCACCATTTCTCCCTGACGATCGAAAACATTAAAATTTCGATCCTGAATATAACCGCCATCTTCCCTGACTTTAGGCAAGAGATCCCGAGTTAATAAACGCCTGGGGACACGCCAGCTTGGATTGATCACCAGGTTTGAAATTCGACTGCTTAATAGTGGAGTTTGACGATAGGGTTTACCCACTATCACCCGAGACTGCAATGCCACTTGACCATTATCGATAAGTTCTAATTCAAATGCTGGAATGTTTATAATTAAAAAACTAGGTTCAATTGAGGCTAAGTAACGGGTCTTATTTATAAAGTTAATCGCTAACAATTCAGCCCGCTTCACGGGTTTAATATTGATCCAGCGAAGCGTTTCGGGGCCAATAATGCCATCTAATTTCAAACCATGACGCTGTTGAAAAAGTCTAACACCATTTTTAACATTAGCATCAAACAGTATACTGACCGGATTGTACTCTCTCAAATCGCCTAGCCCCTTTAATCTGCGACTGATTTCAGGTACTAAGCTATGTTTATCGCCCAGCTTTAACCAAGAGTTAGAGGCTAATTCACTCCAGTCCCCTTTTTGATCTAGCCAGAGTAAATAGCGGATCTTATTACTCGTGGCTAGATAATCCTTAGAGAGTGGCTCCAGGGAAATAACCTGTTGAAACAAGTTCTCCGAGCTTTTCATGTTCATTGCATTGGTAGGGATCCCTAGGGATGCCCAAAATTGCTGCAGCTCAGATTTAATCCGCTCGACTCTGGCTTGTTTTAACTTCATGGGCCCTAAGGTTAATGCCCTATAATCTTGTTCAATTTGCTTTGATGGTTTAATTAATCGTACAAATTGAACTTGATAGAGCAAAGAATTAAATGCGGCTTCTGAGCTATCCATAGCAAGGAGTGGTCTGGTACAGAACAAAATAATTAAGACAGCGAACACCATTGCACTCGAACACCTTGTAAACATAAATTCACCTCCATGATCGACAGATGCAATCTCCGAATTTTCACCAGTTGTAAACATATCTGGCTAGTGGTTTAAGTATGGCAAAATTTAAGGTGGGCTGAGTAGAATACGAAAGGAGGATTTTTCGAACCTCCATTTAAAATGGAGGTTCAATCACTTAAAAGAATGAATGGTTAGCTTAAAGTTGCTCGAACGATCACAGTTTCACCTGAGCCGGGGAAATATTTGAGCTGCCAATTTTCTGAGCCCTTAGAGCGATCATCGGATATATAATTATAATAACAATACGAACCGCCACTGATTGAGGAGCCCGCACCATACCAGTAAATGATATCAGTCTGACCACCAAATGAGGCATCGGCATGAGGAGCTAACACATAGTCATCCCCCTCAAGCAGCCCTTGCCACACTTCTTTACAACTATCACCGAATAATATAGTCCCATCACCGCCATTAGTCGTACTCAAGGGATAACCTGTAACACTCGAGTCTACAGTGCCATCACCATAACAGACCAGATCTTCAACACGAGCACTGGCTCCCGATGCTGCCCAGCAGCTGTGATACATAGTGACCCCGGAGCGAAATGCCCCAAAAACCCCTTTAGCCGCCGAGTCATGGGCATCTTGACCTAAATTGATGAACTTAGGCAGGGCAATAACTGCTAGAATACCTAAAATAATAATAACGACCACAAGCTCGATAAGGGTAAAACCTTTTGAAACAACACCTTTCATAACCAACAACCTTCTACTACTGATACAAAATAAAACGTATACATTATATCGTACCCAGGCTTTCAGAGTCACGAACTTGGTAGCAAATTATCTAAATTCTTAACCTAGGTCACAGAACAAAACGGTTAAAATACATAATCCTAGAATTAAGGAGGTTATCAAATCCTGGTCTACACTCAGTTAATCAAAGACCTCTCGGCACAGTTCTCAAGGAAGATAAACGTATGATGAGAAAATGGTCCTGCACGTAAACAAAATTCTCATCCTTGATGATCTGCACAATAATCATATCGCCTTGGCGAAGGGCATTACAGCCCTTAACAAATACCCAGCTTGTACTGGCCAGCTCAGGCTGTAAGACATTATCTAAGCTGATAAATGATAAATTTGCAGTAGTTCTTACTCGATATCAACATGCCCGACATGGATGGCTATGAGATTGCGGAGTTAATTTCTGCTACTAAATCCCCTATCGTCATGTTGACGGCTCGATATATTAAAAGCTTACTAAGCTGGTGCGATCGACTATTTGATCAAACTGATTGAAATGCCCTATGAAGAGTAGCGAGGGATTTTAAATCTATTTCTGGATATTTAGATACAAAAAAGCCCTGACTACTGTCAGGGCTTAAATGATGGTACCCGAGGCCGGACTTGAACCGGCACGCCTATTAAGCGAGGGATTTTAAATCCCTTGTGTCTACCGATTCCACCACTCGGGCAAACTCGTTGACTTTGATGATACGTATTATCGGTAGTTAATACTGTTTTGCTCTTAATAAAAAGCCAAACTCATCACAATCTAAATATGGAGGCGCGACCCGGAGTCGAACCGAGATAGACGGATTTGCAATCCGTAGCATAGCCATTCTGCCATCGCGCCAATTTTTTATCTTGTATTATTGGAGCGACCTTCTCTTATAAAGAGAGGTTCGAACCTATGACCTGTATGATTGGAGCGACATATCGGGTTCGAAACAAATCACCGATAACCTATAACTAGGTATCGCACAGTTGATATAAATAAAAAGTCAACTGAGCTAATGTCGCACGTCTTTTAGGTCACAATATGATTGGAGCGACATATCGGGTTCGAACCGATGACCTATACCTTGGCAAGGTATCGCTCTACCAACTGAGCTAATGTCGCTTTACATCAATACACATCTTATTTTGCAGCAAGTTGTTTCCTAAGAATCTTTCCCCTGACTGCGAAATGGCATTCTACCGATTTAGCATCAAGAGTCAATCGCATATTTGCCGATAAATGACTGCTTGAATACTAAATAGCCTCATTGCATTTTAATTACCCGATTCCGCCGTCAAATCCCCCCAAGCGGCCAAGATATAATTCATCATTGACCAAAAAGTGAGGACTGTGGCAACGTAAAATAGTGCGTATGCAGCATAGGTAAGGAGATCGTTGGGATGCCAGATAAGACCTGTGATAGCCACCATCTGTGCAGCCGTCTTATATTTACCGATCCAGGAGACAGCAACGGCCCCTCTCTTACCAATCTCAGCCATCCATTCACGCAGCGCCGAAATAACTATCTCGCGACCAATCATGAATAATGCCGGTAATGTGAGCCATATATTATTGTTATCGGCAACCAGCAGAACGAGTGCGGTGGTAACCATGATCTTATCAGCCACGGGATCCAGAAAAGCACCGAATCGAGTAGACTGCTTTAATTTTCGAGCTGCATAGCCATCTAATGCATCGGTAACAGCTGCTAACCAAAAAATAAAGGCTGCTGCAAAAGGCGCCCAAGAGTAAGGAAGGTAGAAAACCACTATAAACACAGGTAACAGAAATATTCTGAACAAAGTTAAAGCTATAGGTATATTAAACGGCATGAGAAAACCAATAGTTTAAAAGCAGCGCCAATTTTGCCTTAATTTAGCTAGCCTCGCAATGAATCATGTATTGTTTATGCCATTTCGAGTCTAATCTGGGGCTCTTTTGCTCATATCAGTCACGCTTGCACCCTTCATTTACTGTGCATCGCCTAAAGTTGGTAACGCTTTTCGACCTTATGACTGTACACACAATGACCTTAAAGGCGTAAATCTTACATCTCTACGATCATTTACTTCCTGTCACTTATTGCTATGGTGCCTGTGATGCCCAAGCGATGAGAATCATCAGCAATGTGTTGAATCGAGTACAACTCAGTCCCTTGATCCCGTAGAGAAAGCGAGTCGTTTCACCAAAATTCAAGCTTCAATCGTTAACGCTATCTAAAAACCTGACTAGCCTCGTAATAAATCATGTATTTTTTGCGCCATGTCTACACTGATCCCCGGCACTTTCGCCATTTCTGCCACACTTGCGCTTTTCACTTCCTGTATTCCACCTAAAAATTGTAGCAAGGCCTTGCGGCGTTTAGGTCCGACACCGGCAATGGATTCGAGTGTAGAAGTATTGCGTGTCTTCTGTCGCTTATTTCTATGACCTGTGATCGCAAAGCGATGAGACTCATCACGAATATGCTGTATCAGGTGCAAAGCACCTGAGTCTGCCGCGATAGAGAAAGAAAGTTCATTTTCACCATAGATCAAAGTTTCCAGGCCCGGCTTTCTCCCCTCTCCTTTAGCGATACCGATTAACATAGGAGCCGTATCAATATCAGCGAATTTTTCATCTACGATTTTTTGTGCAATTCTAAGCTGACCTAAACCTCCATCGATAAATAAAATATCCGGGATCTTGCCAGTTTTATCAATTTTATCAAACCGCCTAGTGATCGCCTGCTTCATGGCCGCATAATCATCACCTGGCGTAATACCATTAATGTTGTAACGACGATAGTCAGCCTTGTTCGGACCTTCTCGATTAAAAACAACACAGGAAGCCACAGTGCTCTCTCCCATAGTGTGGCTAATATCGAAACATTCCATTCTTTGGACTCGCGTCGTCATTTCCAGGGCCTCTTCTAGTAATAAGAAGCGCTGTTCGACGGTATTCTTATGAGACAATCGGGTATTCACCGCATTAGTCGCGTTTGTGACGGCTAAGCGTAAAAAATTCGCTCTCTCACTTCGTACATTCGTTTTAATCTCAACCTTTTTATCCAGCGCCGTTTGTATCGCCTTCTCTAACTGGGGCAGATCATCGAAGCTCTGACTCAATAAAATCTCTTTCGGCAGCGTCCTTTGACTATCGCCATTGAGGTAAAACTGGATCATGAACGCACTCAAGACTTCATCCATATCGGTTTGAGCCGGTACACTTGGATAGTAGCTTCGGCTACCAAAAATTTTACCATTGCGTATGAAAAGCAGATGAAAACAAGCCACACCCGATGCGTAATAAGCACCAATCACATCCATATCACCAGAGGTACCTGACACCTCCTGCTGCTCAGCCACTCTTCTCAGTGCAGATATTTGATCTCGGTAGCTGGCCGCTTTTTCATATTCAAGGGATTGCGCGCAAGCCTCCATTTTCGACACTAGCTCAACCATCACCTGTTGATTCTTACCCTTAAGAAATAAGCTTGCCAGTTTGACCTGAGCTTCATACTCTTCACTACTGATTTTATCTACACAAGGGGCACTACAACGACCTATCTGATATTGTAAACATGGCCGAGAGCGAGATTTATAATAAAGATCATCACATTGTCTGATAGGAAATATTTTTTGCATCAGATGCAAGCTTTCTCTAACAGCACCACCATTTGGATAAGGGCCAAAATAGGCCCCTTTGTCTCTCTTAGGTCCACGATGATAGGCAAGTCTAGGGTGTTTATGATGACTCAGTAAAATATACGGATAGGATTTATCGTCTCGAAGTAACACGTTATATCTGGGCATATACTGCTTGATATAATCATTTTCGAGGATCAGCGCATCGGTCTCACTGTGAGTCACAGTCACATCGATGTTAGCGATATGAGAGACCAGGGCTTGGGTTTTTACATGGTCAAGGTTTTTACGAAAATAGGAGCTTAGGCGTTTCTTAAGATCTTTGGCCTTACCCACATAGATGACGGCATCCTCTGCGTCATACATGCGATAAACGCCCGGCGATGAGGATACACTTTTTAAAAAAAGGACTGAATCAAACTGAACTGGCATAGGTAAAATGGCTAAAGTTGTTTACGCTAATGAATCGCGATAGTTTTTATTCATGACTAACGAATTTCTAACATTAGTCATGTTAAATGACTAGAACTGCCCTGCATCAAGCATTTTATAACGGATCGCGAGGCGTGTCAGCTCAACATCACCATTGATACCCAATTTAGCAAATAAACGATAGCGATAGCTATTTACTGTCTTAGGGCTCAAATTAAGTTGCTCAGCAATCTCACTCACCTTTTCGCCATTGGTGATCATCATCATGATCTGTAACTCACGCTCAGAGAGTGATTGGAATGGATTCTCATCACTCGAGTTAAATTGACTCAGAGCCATCTGCTGGGCGATTTCCGGAGAAAGATACCTTTGCCCATGTGCCACTTGCCTAATCGCCTGTAACACCTCAGGTGGTGTCGCACCTTTGGTAAGATAGCCAGATGCACCAGCCTGCATCACCTTGGTCGGGAATGGATCTTCAGTTTGAATTGTTAGTACAATAATTTTTGCATGTGACTGATAACGTAAAATTTTACGCGTTGCTTCCAAGCCACCGATCCCAGGCATATTCATGTCCATCAGGATGACATCGGCTTCGTTACTTCTACTCCATTGAACCGCTGTTTCACCATCGCCCGCTTCGCCCACGACTTTAATGCCCCGCTCATCTTCAAGAATACGGCGAATTCCGGTGCGGACTAGCTCATGATCATCAACTAAATATACTGAAATCAATTCAAATTACCTTAGGGTAAATGTGAAGAATCTTGCCTGATTCAAATTCTTATTTAATGCTAATTTAGCCCATAAACCCTCAATAAGAAAGCTCGTTTTTTAATATGCTAGTTGATTAATCGCAGGTAAGCCCTTACATTGAGTAGATAATAATCAAGATATTGTATTTCTTTTATTTATGCAGACATAGATTAAACCCATCATGATTAACTCGATAGTCGAGCATTAAATAGCGCAATAAGAAAGCCAAATAACTGGCAGGTAAATGCTTTCAGCCCTGAATCGAATACTCAGACGATGAATGAGATTTTGTTGCTGCTTCTTTTTACTATCTAAAATGCACAAAACAGAAAACGAAAAAACCCCAACATTTCTGCTGAGGCTTCGTCTTGAATGTGGCCAAGAGATAGCTGACTTCAAACAATAGGAACCAAAGGTTCATATTCCTATCATCTTCTAAAACGAAAAAATGCTACTCTTTCGAGTAGCATTTTTCCTTGAATATGGCTGAGAGATAGGGATTTGAACCCTACATTGATATGCTATAAACCCATGACTCAAAAAATATATATTTACGAACGAAAAAACCCCAACATTTCTGCTGGGGTTTTCTCTTAAATGTGGCGGAGAGATAGGGATTTGAACCCTAGATGGGCTATAAACCCATGCCGGTTTTCAAGACCGGTGCATTCGACCACTCTGCCATCTCTCCGAACGCTGCGAATACTATAAGTATCTAAGTTCGAAGTAAACTCTTTTTTTAAGATTTGGGTTAAGTGGCTAGGTAACACACAATATTTCGTGGAAGATAGCAGATGCTTAAGCTTGGCTTTAATATACCAGTTCCACTAATAATGTGATCTTTCAGCGGGAGTTCAAAGCGCTGTAGGCAAGGCGGATGCTTGAAGCTAATAGTTATTCTATATCTAAAGTATCTAACGCAGCATAAAGTGCTTTGAACCCCGCACTATGTGAACCTCTCAGACATTCCACTTCTGCGTTGCATTAACTTAAAAGGGAACAACCATTTCCTCATTAATGCGCCTTGAATTGAAAAGCCTGAATGGCTCTGAATTGATCACCTATTTAGTGGAATTGGTATTAAATAGTCTAGTCTGCACCTATCGAGCTCTAATTACTGCAATTTCTCTCATAACTCAGAGTCTAAGCTTCAATTAGAATATGGGCTATACACTCGATGTGCTAACATATCAATAATCACAATTCTGATTTCTATTTTTAAAGTAGCTAATGTTTCTATGAATCCAAACGTCATTCCAGTGTCATCATTAACGCCTCAGCATAACCTTCCTGTACTCTCAACACTAAAAAACGAAAAGAACAGTCTGCTTTTAGGTCAAGAGAGAGTCGTTGACGCTTTCACACTGTTGACTAAAACCCCACACCAGCATATGTATCTTGCAGATTTTGCCGGTATAGATAGGAAAGCATTCATTGATGCGTTAGCTAGCCAGCAAGATAATAAGGCTTCTCAGCTGCTCATTGGTTCAAATGATAGCAACACACCTAGATTTCAGTGGATAGATGAACAAGACTTAGTACAGGATGAAGAGAAAGAATCGCTAGTTTTCACCCATAAAAAGCAAACTTACGCTTACCTATCGGGTAATATTAAACGTACTGATTTAGTCGGTAGATTTTTAAATACCAGCCAACATCCTATAAATGCAGATAATCTCGATAAACTCCAATATCAAGCTGGCGCACTAGCCCAATGCCATACCCTGTTTATCTGTGCTGACTCCCTGTGGAAGCGAGAAGGTTTGTGGGATCTGCTACTCAATATTTTGTCATCTAAGAGTTATAGAATACATTCTCAGCTTCCGCCTGTGCCCCTCAATTGCAAGATTGTACTCGTCGGCAGCAGTACTCAATATAGTACCTGCTGGATAGAAGAGAGTCAGTTTTCAACTCATTTTCCTCTTCTGGGAGAGATGAGCTACGAACTGGATTTGACCCATCACACCGAAGAAGAATATGGCAACTGGTTAATTTCTGTTGCCGCGCTCAATCAAGTATCTCTATCTCAATCAGCCTTAGCACCTTTGTTTCTATACAGTGCACGATTAGCCGATCATCAGCGACGCCTGACCTTGCTATCATCTCAAGTGGGGCAACTCTTATCTCAGGCTCGCGCATATAGTGGAGAGTCTGACATTTCGGCTAACGATATCGCCTACGCCTTGACGCGTTATCAGCTGCGCCATAACGCCTCTGAGACACTATCGGCACAAAATTTCGATGATAAGTTTATAAACTTACCAACAGATGGCGAGAGGATCGGTCAAATTAACGGTCTGACGGTACTCGAAACGGTTGAATACTGCTATGGAGAGCCTGCACGTATTACCGCTTCGGTTCATTATGGCGATGGAGAGGTCGCCGACATAGAAAGAAAATCTGAACTGGGGGGAAATATCCATGCTAAGGGAATGATGATTTTATCTTCTTGCTTATATCGCATCTTTGGTAAAGATGCCCCACTACACTTAAATGCCAACATCGTCTTCGAGCAATCCTATCAAGAGATCGATGGAGACAGCGCCTCGCTTGCTGAATATTGCAGTTTGATATCTGCAATTACAGAGAAACCGATTAATCAAAGTATTGCGGCAACCGGTGCCATAGATCAATTCGGTCAAGTACAAGCCATAGGGGGCGTCAATGAGAAAATTGAAGGCTTCTTTAACTTATGTGAACGTCGCGGACTAACGGGCAATCAAGGGGTTATAATCCCCACAGCCAACACCCAACAACTCAACCTTTCAGCGAAACTCGTCGCAGCGATTGAAGCCGAAAAGTTTAGCCTTTTCCAAATAGAACATATCGATGAAGCCGTCGAGCTACTAATGAAGGTCAATGCCGGTGTTGCCGATGAAAATAATGATTTTCCTGAAGAGTCCCTCTATGGTCTGGTCCAGGGTCGATTAGCAAATTTAGCGGGTTATTCTGATGAAGAAAGTACATTTTTTGAGAAGTTGCTCCGAAAATTGAAGTTTTCTAGCTGATCGGAGTTGTTTAGCGTACACGTGTTCGCTAATCTTGGCTGCTCATATTGTTGGAGTGAAGTAAATCAATGAGTAATGCAAACAGTTTCAGTAAAGAAGAGCTTATCGCCTGTGGTCATGCTGAGTTATTCGGTAAAGACTCGCCACGTCTGCCGATAAACAATATGTTGATGATCGATCGCATCGTTAAGATAAATGCCGATGGTGGTGAATTCGGAAAAGGTGAAATTGTTGCAGAATTGGATATCGACCCAAAATTGTGGTTTTTCGGCTGTCATTTCGAAAATGATCCCGTTATGCCGGGTTGTCTGGGTCTGGATGCTATGTGGCAGTTAGTAGGTTTCTTCCTCGGTTGGGAAGGCGCCGAAGGTAAAGGGCGAGCATTAGGTGTGGGAGAGGTTAAATTTACCGGACAAGTACTTCCCGATGCTAAGAAAGTCACCTATAAGCTGACGATTAAGCGTAAAGTTTACCGCAAACTCACCATGGGTATCGCTGATGCGACCATGGAAGTCGATGGACGCGAGATCTACAGCGCTAAAGATTTGAAAGTCGGCATCTTCACAGATACCAGCAACTTCTAGACTTTATTTCTACGCCTGTGGTTTTAAGCCTAATAAACCAGATATAAAAATGCCCTCTTCGACTACAGTTATCTGTTATCAGGAGGGCAAAATGCTGCGTTACTTATTAAATAAGCCAGTTATTCGGCCATCTACGCCTTCGCGCCACCCCCCTAACCATTGTGACTTAGAATCAAGTGTCGAGTACGGACAATTCTCCTTTGAGCGGCCGCCAACTCCGGCTTGAAATCCTTTCGAAAAAGCTCTGTCTAAACGATCTCTTTTTTGTCTCTTCATGCAAGCATCCTCTGTTTTACATACAAAGAAGCAATAGCTTCACCTGATAGAAATAGATCTTTTTCGACTCAAGATCAATCAAAATTTAACCATTTTTCATGGTTATTTTTTAAGCTATTGAGTTTTTTAGACAAAAAAAATCGAGGCTATTACCTCGACTTTTCTATGAACTTGTTCTACTAGAGTCTGCACTCATTATTACAAGCACTAACCTTAGTTATTTCAAATGAACATTCTTACTATTTCTATAAGTTGCGGCGACGGAACCAAAGTAAGGGTAAGGCAAATAACCAGGCAAAGCTGGCCGCGCCTTTACGTTCATAGTCTTCAGGGTCTTCATTGTTATCGACACAGTTATTAGCGGCTAGCCACTCATCGGTCGCGTCGGCTCCATTTGTTTGTAATACCACAGAGCGAGGCAGGTAAGATGTAAGTGGATCACCATAGCCATTCACTTCGAAGATAGGCAGGCCGTTATCTCCTATGACCAAGTTGCCATCAGAATCGAACTTGTACTGAGGCTTACGCACAAACACGGTGCCGACAATGACCCCCTCTTCATTGATGCTGTTTGCTTCGACAACCACTAGGTCTTCATTATAGGTTAATGTCTTACCTGAGCCATCTGCGACTTCAACTGTTCTGCGTATCCACTTATCATCGACCTTCTTGAAGCCCTTAGACTCACAAGTTAACAGCTGATTAAGGTTCCTAAAGTCGTCAGTCTCTTTATCAAACAAGAAACCCGCCTTAGGACGCGGCTTATCCTTATCGTGGGTGGTTTCGATATAACCGACTACCTGACCTTTGTTATTGATATCTTTTGGCTTACTGCTTAGATCAGAGATTCCAGTACTGCTGCTAAAATCATAGGGGGTAACTATCTCTTCAGTCCCATTAATATCGAAATAGAAGAATTTATCTCTTTCGTAACCTTGCAGAAATTGCTTATAACTGCCCACTAAGATGCCATTATCGTTAATATCATAGGCAATAGATTGATATCTATCATCTATCATGTCTATCCAGTGATAGCCATACTCACCGCTGGCATCATTCTTAGTCCAATAGGCGGCATCATAAGCTAGCTTATCTGTATCGCCTCTACGGTAAACATGAGAGCGTCCTGCTACGATTCCAGCGGTATTGACTCCCAAGCCTTGAGCTGTAAAAATTCTTGTATCACTAGAATCAGGGGTTAAACCTAATGGTAACTCAGTCCCAGTCTGTACACCTGTCCCATCCGCAGTTAACTGCCACACATAACCGCGTACTTGGTAGTTAACATAATTGTTACCGTACTGGTCATAGGGAAACTGCAACGTTTGCACGCAAACATCTAGTGGATAGGTGTCACCAGTGACACAACCATCGATGCGATCTTTAGCATTCTGAGATAACTCAGTGCCTACATAGCCTACGACTAGGCCACTGGCGTTCACTTTAGCCGCTACTGAATATCCCCCAACATTAACTGTAGTATCATCTTTGGTATAAGTGGTTAATGCAGGAATTAACGGAGTTTCGATCCCATCGGCATTTTTAACGAAGCCACGTTCTTCGAACTCTCTGTAGTACCAGAACTCTTGATCGGCCGTACTGCCTGTATAGGGCTCAGTCTGCTCTTCAGAAGTCATTGAGCCCACTTTTACGCCCGTATCATTGATACCATAATAATAGGCATCGACAGAGTTAATAGTCTCTGGAACTTCGGGGTCGGTTTCATCAGGTGGTGTTGTGCCATTGACGCTGTCAAATACAGGTAGCCAAGGCTTAGATGGATCATTGTCTTGAGCAGTAAAGGTGAAGTTGTTAGCCTTAATCGGCGTATTAATGGAAAAGACGACTCTCTCTTCAGGTGCGATACCATCTTCGATATCGATAACACCATCATCATCCTCAGACACGCTCAGGTATTTTTTACCTTTTGCCACACCTAAAGATTCATTATTAGCGTTAATCGCCATGCCGTAGCCACTACGAGTGCCTTGTAATGTGCCGATTAATTCAGCGCCGTCTGTCTGGCTATAAATTTCGTCTAAGTTTTTAATTTCATATATAGGTGCTGCATTGGCACCTTGCAAAACACCAATTACACCTACTGCAACTAATGATAAGGCTTTATCCAGTTTCAACTTCATTAACGCTATTCCCATACTATTTCTAGTTTTAATTTTGTATTACTTGAGCGACTCTAACTCTTCCCATCGCTCGAAGCACACTTCCAACTCCTGCTCTTTGTCGGCTAGTTGGCCGAGTTGGAGATTAATTTTATCTTGATCTTGAGCATAAAAATCTGGCGCACTCACTTTCTCTTGAAAAACTTCAACTTCTGCTTCTAACTGCTCCATCTTAGCTGGTAGCACTTCGAGTTCACGTTGAAGTTTATAAGATAACTTCTTTTCGACTTTAGGTTTTTCTGCAGGTTTAACCTCAACCTTCTGAGGTTGGACACTCTTTGTTGCCTGAGGTTCCTCAGAATAAAATTTAGCGCCTTGAGACACGGCATCCTCATAACCACCGACATACTCACTCCAGCCACCGTTACCGGTGAACCACCAACTGCTGGTCACTGTATTATCGATAAAGGCCCTGTCATGACTCACTAAGAGTAAAGTTCCCTGATAATCGGTTAACAAGGACTCTAACAATTCCAGAGTTTCAATATCAAGGTCGTTGGTTGGCTCATCGAGAATAATTAAGTTAGCCGGCCTTAACAGCAGGCGTGCTAGTAATAAACGGTTTTTCTCACCACCTGAAAGTGCCTTCACTGGCGTTCTGGCTCTCATTGGCGAGAAGAGGAAGTCTTGTAGGTAGCTCAAAATATGACGGTCTTGGCCATTAATAGTGATGGTTTTCTTACCTTCACCTACGTTCTCTTCCACTGTCTTCTCAGGATCGAGCGCTTCTCTGTACTGATCGAAGTAGGCAATTTCGAGCTTAGTTCCTATCTTGATACTACCCGACTGAGCCTCTAGCTGACCAATCAAGAGTTTGACTAAGGTCGATTTACCGCAACCATTGGGACCAATCAGGGCTATTCTGTCTCCGCGCATCACAGCCGAAGTAAAATCCTTCACCAAGTTCTTATCTGGCAGGTTGTAGTTCAGGTTTTCGATATCGAAAACAAGCTTTCCGGATCGATCGGTATCAGCCACGGCCATCTTAGCGCCGCCTTGTCGATTGAGGCGCGCCATACGTTCGACTCGCAACGCCTTTAATGCACGAACACGACCTTCGTTACGTGTGCGTCTGGCCTTCACACCTTGACGGATCCAGGTTTCTTCTTCCGCTAATCGCTTATCAAATAGCGCATTTTGCTCGGCTTCGACGCGTAACCACTCGGCTTTGCCATCGAGATATACCTGATAGCTACCAGGCCAAGAGGTGATGACACCGCGATCGAGATCGACGATGCGGGTCGCCATGCGCTGAATAAAGCCCCTATCGTGGCTGATAAACACGATGGCGCCCTTGTAACTTAACAAAAACTGCTCCAACCATTCGATAGTATCGATATCCAGATGGTTGGTAGGCTCATCGAGTAATAACAGGTCAGGCTCACTGACCAAGGCTCTGGCCAAGGCGACCTTACGTTGCCAGCCACCCGACAATTCTGTCAAGGCACTGTCGGGGTCTAGACCCAATAGTTCACAATTCTGATTAATCCGATTGTCTAACTGCCAACCATTGAGGTGATCGATATCTTCCTGAAGCCGCTCCATCTGCTTAAGCATGCGGTCCATCTGCTCCGGCTCTGCGGTGCCGACATCGTGGGCCAGCTGATGATAACGTTCTAGCTTCTCGCCAACCTCTTGAAGGCCGGCAGAGATATAGGAATAGACAGAGCCTTGTTCGGCTTTGGGTGGATCTTGCTGTAAACGACTCACCTTAACGTTGCTGGCAATATTAAATTCGCCCTCATCGAGCAAAACATCACCGCTCAATACTTTCATCAGGCTGGACTTACCGGCACCATTTCGGCCAACGATACAGACGCGCTCACCAGGTTCAATGGTAAAATCAGCTTTTTGTAATAGTGGGGTGTAACCATAGGCTAGAGAGCCACTATTAATACGAACAAGACTCAATTTATGCTCCTAAAAATTTCTTTAATACATCTTCATCAAATGGCCAATTGAGCTCATTTTGAGAATCTATCTGTTTTAGCACAGGGATACTAATGCCATATTGATCGGCTAACTTTTCATCATCACAGATGTCTGTTTTTATATATGAGATACCAGACATAACAATCAGCTGCTCGGCTAGCTCACACAGATGACAGGCATCTGTGTGGAACAAGATATAGGACTTACTCGGCATGTGTTAGTAGCCAAGTGTTATGGATCTGTGGGTTACGCTTAAAGTCCATAGGTAACGTTTGACTATCGATATTTTGAACCTTAATGCCAACAGCTTCGAGGGCTTCTATCTCCATCTTAAACTTACGCTTATTGTTGGAGAAGATGATTTCACCACCAGGCCTAAGAATCTTAATCAAGTCAGTCAGTAAAGCGACATGATCACGTAACACATCGAAGGAGTCTTCCATGCGCTTCGAGTTTGAGAACGTCGGTGGATCGATGAAGATAAAGTCATAGGTATCATGGGTACGTTTGATCCAAGTCAAACAGTTCGCCTGTACAAACGAATACTTATTGTCATTTAGCCCATTTAAGGCAAAGTTCTCTTTAGCCCAGCTAATATAGGTATTAGACATATCTACGGTCGTAACCGTTTTAGCCCCACCGAGCGCGGCGTGCACAGAAGCCGTCCCCGTATAGGCAAACAGATTGAGGACATCGCGATTGTTAGACTTTTCACCCACAAGTTTGCGGGTGAGACGATGATCGAGGAACAGGCCGGTATCCAGATATTCTTTAAGGTTTAACTTAAATTTGGCGTCATATTCGGTCGTGATTAGCTCAAGCTTAGCCGTCGAGAGCTTCTCATACTGATTAGTGCCTTTTTGACGTTCACGCTTTTTCAAAATGATGTTTTTAGGATCGATACCAATCGCGCTCGGTAAAGCGATCAGCACATCGGTCAGACGACGCTTAGTCACTGACTCGGGAATATCCATTGGCGCGGTATATTCTTGGATAACGACATAATCCAGATATTTATCGATGGCAACTTTATAATCGGGTAAATCGGCATCATAGATACGGTAACTGTCGACCCCCTCTTTTTTAGCCCACTTCTTAAGTTGCTTGTAATTCTTTTTTACCCGATTAGCGAAAGGCACGGCGATATCGCTAACATCCCCTTCTACCTTGATATTCTCAGGGTCGACGCGGCGAGTATTCTCGGCATGAACAGTATAGAGATTGAATGCACAATCCAGTGGACCGTTACTCATCTTCATCTGTTTATCAGCTTTGAGCTTCAAGGCGGATAACAGCTCTTTATCACTGTTTAACATGGCCAATTTCCAGCCACCAAATTCAGACTTAAACTTATCACCCAACTGATAATAGAGCTGAAGCAGCTCAGTAACTGTACCTAAACGCTCACCGTATGGGGGGTTACTGATAAGGTAACCGGATGCTTCCGGCACTTTAACCTCTAAGACATCGCTAACATTAAATTCGATTAAGTCACTCACACCGGCATTTTCTGCATTTTGTTTCGCGATAGAGATGAGATGAGGCTCTATGTCTGACCCATAAAATTTAGTGGTACAGCGGGTAATGCCAATAGAGGCTCTGGCACGAGCCTCATTGAGTAATTCTTGCCAATGTTTGTCGTTATGTCGCAGCCAATGCTCAAACCCAAAGCGCTCACGATGAAGACCCGGCGCAATATCACAGGCCATCATGGCAGCCTCAATCAAGATAGTGCCACTACCACAGAAAGGATCGAGCAGTGAAACCGGCTCTTTCTTCCACCCACTACGAACCAACATATTTGCGGCAAGATTCTCTTTTAAAGGGGCTTCACCCGTGGTCGAGCGATAACCACGCTTATGCAGAGCTGGTCCGGAAAAATTCAACCCTATGGTGATCTCTCCACGACGATAGTGTGCGTCGATTCGAAAGTCAGCATCATGGCGAGAGACATCCGGCCTTGAAAAATCATCGTCACGAAAACGATCGACGATGGCATCTTTTATCTTAAGTGCACCGTACATGGTGTTATTGATGAAACCACCTTGACCATGAAAATCGATGCTAAATGTGCTGCGATTAGAAAACTGCATCTGCCAATCTATACCGTAAGCAGCATTATAGAGCTGCTCAGGTGACTCGCATGGCCCTTTATGTATGACGAAAATGATTCGACTCGCCAAACGTGACCAAAGCGTAATTCGATAACCCAGTTCAAGAGATGCCGTAAAGTAGACACCCGCCACGCTCTCTTTGATTTCAGAGGCACCGAGCTCAGCTAACTCAAGTGATAACGCATATTCATAGCCCCTAGGAGCCGCAGCAAAAAATTTTAACATCGTATAGATAGACACACAGTAAAAATTAATCAGACATTATACCTTGATGAGCACTGAAATGATAAAAAGTTATTGGCTCTCATGGAGATTATTCCAGTTCTTATCATATGTTTTGTACAAAGACCGCACTCTTACACCTATGCAGTTTAAGTAAAGTAATCTGCTCAAAGTAATTTTGACGGACTAATTTAAGGCGAACGAGTGGGGAATGGTTCTCCTTTTTAAAGCCATACCTGTCAGTATAAGAAAGTGTTCAACTCTGAGGTATTTTGGCAGACTAAATCAAAGTGAATGACTTAAACCTAGACTAGTTATGAGGGGAATAGGATGGAAATGGACTGTGAAGTATGGCTGAACAGGCAAACTATGCTGCCACAATCTGCCGATTAACCATAATTGGATGCAGTCTATCGTGCATCACTTTAATACATTCGAATTGACCTAGTGATTTGCTATCACTCAGCTGTAACTCTTTCTCCAGTAGCATCACCAGTGAGGCTTGAACACTCGTCTCAACAACCAAGACCTGCGCTTTTCTCCCCAGACAAGATAACTGAAAAATTTTACCGAGTTCACTAAAGACACACATACTACTGGTAGAGAAAAACCATGATTTAGGCATTTGTGGCTTTAATAAAAAATGGGCAGCCGTGGCATTGAGCGCTAGCTGAACTTGTAAAGCCCCCGTTATGTGTAATGACTTTGAAAGAAGATCTAGAAAATCAATATAAAATTTAGCATGATCCATATTAAACTCTAACTCCATCAAAGCATCAGGAATTAAAACTTTCATTTTATAAGGAGTCAGAAACTCCATCTCTGAACCTAATGAGACGCTTAACACACCATACGCATCATTATATTTCCATTGCCAATCCCTTTTTGGCATTAATAACATAACATCTACCTGTCATATAGAATACAAGCCGATAATAGACGATATTTTGCTCAATATCAAAATATAATTAAAATAAATTGACTAATATAACAGCACCTTACATCGATCATGCGCGATCAAATTGCGATCGCGCGATCTTAAAAAGGATCTGGAAAACGATCTTTTAATTAGCGAACTCGATATGCATTGACGATATCTTTAATTAATTCAGGTCCCTGATAAATAAACCCTGAAAATATTTGCACCATACTGGCTCCCGCATCGAGTTTATCTAGCGCGTCAGCTGCAGAGTTAATTCCACCAACACCTATGATCGGAATCTCACCCTGAAGACAATCAGAAAGCTGCTTTATTACAGATGTAGATAATGAATTCAGTGGTTTACCACTTAGTCCACCAGCCTCATTTGCATTGATAAGTCCGCTAACACCATCACGGCTCAGGGTCGTATTGGTCGCAATAGCCCCATCAAATTTGTTGCGAATGAGCGAAACAGCAATTTTTTCAATTTCATCAGGGGTTAAATCAGGCGCGATTTTTAATGCCAAAGGTACATATTTTCCATGCTTCTGTGCGAGATATTTCTGCTTCTCTTTAAGTGATCTCAATAGATCGTCGAGCAGATCCCCATACTGCATACTTCTCAAACCTGGTGTATTTGGAGAGGAAATATTAACAGTAATATAAGCCGCATATGGGTACACCTTCTCCATACAGATAAGATAATCATCCTTGCCCTGCTCTACCGGAGTATCTTTATTCTTACCGATATTGACACCAACCAGGGCACCAGACTTTGCCTTTTTGAGGTTGGTAATAAGATTATCGACTCCCTTATTATTGAAGCCCATTCTGTTGATAATGGCTTTTGCAGGCTTTAATCTAAATAGACGTGGTTGCTCATTACCTGGCTGGGGCTTAGGTGTTACTGTACCCACTTCGATATGTCCAAAGCCCATAGCATAAAAACCGTCTATACATTCACCATCTTTGTCCATACCGGCGGCTAAGCCAACAGGATTAGGGAAGGTTATCCCCATAAACTCAACAGGTGCTTGTTCAAACGTCTGAGCGTAGAAACAATCTAACGGGCTATTCGCCGTGGATTTAAGGCTGCTGAGTGCGATATGGTGCGCTCTCTCAGGATCCATTTGGAACATGACTTTTTGAGCGATTTTGTAAAACATGCTTTCTCCTAGACCGAAAAAAGCCCCGGCAAATGCCAGGGCTGATTAATATTATTATTTACTTTTAACCTTCACAATGAAGAATCAAAAGATTTAACTCACGTAAGGCGACAGAGAACTTGGCAAACTCATGGCTTTGCGAAGTTTTAAAGTCTGCGAGCATATGGAACCATCTCTCCAATAAACCCTGATTGGAGTCTATCCACTGATCGATGATGGTATCAGCATCACAAGTTGAGGTACATGATCTTAGCACCACTGAACTCAGTGAGCGCTGTTGCCAATCTAACTCTTCTCTAAATGCCGCTCTGGCAAGTGCTTGCCAGTGGTTGGCGACCGGTTGCTCGCTGATCTGATCGAGGAACCAATGCAAGTCAACACGTGCGCCTAACTTGAAATAGGTCTGTGCGACCAGTGCAATAGGCTTACTTTCTAACTCAGCAATTTGAGCAATATCCAGTGCCGAAAATAGCGTACTCATGTTAACCACATTCGTCGCTATAGGTTCATTGACCCCCTCTTTCACCAGTGCCGCAATTTCAGCTTGTATGCCTTTAACTTCAGCTTCAACCATGTAGCCATGAACATTCGCTTTTAAATCCGCGAACACAGGACTGAAAAACGCGACTGACTGCTCAATGCTGTGACTGCGATTACGATGGCGCAGGAACCAGCGACAGGCTCGACGAATATTACGACGTAATTGATGCAACATCTCGCCCTGAACTACCGCGGGGATAATACCATTGAGTGAGGTGATCTCTTTCGTTAAATCAGCTAAACCAAATACTTCACGAGCCATAGTATAACAAATCGCGGCTTCCGCGACTGAGGCACCAGTCTCATCTTGCATACGTTGAACAAAGTTAAGGCCCAAATCATTAACCAACTCATTAGCCAATGAGGTGGCTATGATCTCGCCGCGCAGAGGATGTGCAGCCATGCGATCACTGTATCTCTCTTGTAATTGCTGTGGAAAATAAGCAATCAGTAATTGACTCAAGAAAGGATCATCGGTAATTTCTGGTGTCAATAACTGCTCTTTAAGCACCATTTTTGCGTACGCAACCAGCACAGATAACTCTGGACGAGTCAACGGCTTACCGTTCGCTAAGCGTTCTGCCAGATCATCTTCCGAAGGCAGGAACTCAAGTCCTCTATCTAGCTTGCCATTTTTCTCCAGATAATGAATGAAGCGGATCTGCTCTTTTAACTGCTCAGCCCCACGAACCTGAGTCACTGAGATTGTCCGGGTTTGATCGTTACAATCCTGAAGGACTATACGGCCTACTTCATCTGTCATTTCAACCAAGAGACGGTTACGTTGCTTAAGCGTCATCTCACCGTCGGCAACCAAAGCATTAAGCAAGATCTTAATATTCACTTCATTATCGGAACAATCGACACCACCGACATTATCAACGAAATCGGTATTCATCCGGCCACCATGGGTAGCATACTCAATACGCCCTAACTGAGTACAACCTAAGTTACCACCTTCACCTATTATTCTTGCGTTAACCTCATCACCATTGACACGCAGAGCGTCATTCGCTCTATCACCCACTTCCGCATGAGTTTCAGTCGATGCCTTCACATACGTACCGATACCACCATTCCAGATAAGATCGACATTCATCTTCAACAGCTCTTTAAGTAGCTCCGTCGGTGTCATCGTCGTCTTCTTGGTGCCTAACATCTCCTTCATCTCTGCAGACAGAGGGATCTTCTTAGCCGAGCGTAAGAATATTCCGCCCCCTTTAGAGATCAATTCCTTATTGTAATCATCCCAACTAGAACGAGGCAGGTCGAATAAACGAGCACGCTCCTTATAACTGGATGCTGTATCAGGATTTGGATCGATGAAGATATGCAGATGGTTGAAAGCCGCAACGAGGCGGATATGCTCCGAGAGCAACATGCCGTTGCCAAATACATCTCCCGCCATATCACCAATGGCTAAACAGGTGAAATCCGTTGTCTGACAATCGATACCGATTTCGCGGAAATGACGTTTAACCGACTCCCAGGCACCACGAGCCGTGATCCCCATCTTCTTATGATCGTAGCCATTGCTACCACCCGAGGCAAATGCGTCACCTAGCCAAAAATTATACTCCTCAGAGATACTGTTGGCGATATCAGAGAAAGTCGCCGTACCTTTATCAGCAGCAACAACCAAATAAGGATCGTCATCATCATGGCGTACAACATTCTTTGGTGGAATAACTTCACCTTCTATGATGTTATCTGAGATGTCGAGCAAACCGCGAATGAATATCCGGTAACATGCTTGACCTTCCGAGAAGAAGGCTTCACGGCCGCCGTCTGTTGGAAGCTGTTTACAGACGAATCCACCTTTAGCTCCAACGGGAACGATCACGGTATTCTTAACTTGCTGGGCTTTAACTAAGCCCAACACTTCAGTTCTGAAATCTTCACGTCTGTCAGACCAACGTAAGCCACCACGGGCCACTTTTCCGCCCCTAAGATGTACACCTTCTACTCTTGGTGAGTAGACAAATATCTCAAATTTGGGCAGCGGACGAGGCATCTCGGGAATCTCTTCCGGCGCAAACTTAAATGACACATAAGGCTTAACAGCACCGTCATCGGCAGTTTGATAGAAGTTAGTTCTTAATGTGGCATTGATAAGGTCTAAATAACGACGAATAATTCTGTCATCATCTAAGCTAGATACTTCGTCTAATCGTAAGTCTATCTGTTCAACAAACTTGCCCAAAGTGCGGGTCTTAAGTTTGGGGTTAAACTTACGAATGAACATTTTAACCAAGAGATCGGCGAGCTGAGGATAGCGGGTAAATGTCTCTTCGATATAGGCTTGGCTGAAAGTCGCATCGATTTGACGCATGTATTTCGCATAAGCACGCAGTATAGAAACTTCGCGACCGGTAAGACCCGTTGCCAAGACTAAACGGTTAAAACCATCATCTTCAAGCTGCTTTTTCCATACCTGAGAAAGCGCATCCTGGAATCTGTCTTGACTCTCTGCAACATTTTCAGTGGTGGAGCCCTGAACAGTCATGAGGAAGTCTAAGATCCAATAAGTATCACCATTGGCGGTTTTTATCTCATAGGGACGCTCATTGATCACTCTAAGACCGAAATTCTCCAGCATAGGCAAGACATCTGAAAGATGGATTGGCTCATCCTTATGGAACAACTTCAGGCGCACTTTACTGTTACTTAATGCTGTTTCTTGGGGTAGATAAAAAAGCATTCCCAGTTTATGGGCATCATCCAAGGCTTCGAGCTGCAATATATCCACAAGCGCCGAGCTGGGTAATACATCTTCTTGATAGCTACGTGGGAATGCGGTGAGATAACGCTTCATTAGCCTGGTGCCAGACTCTTCGCCACGGGCACTGCTAAGGGAATCATTAAGCTTATCTTCCCAAGAACGAGCAGCTTCGGTTAAATTATTTTCAATGGCAGCCACGTCTACATCCATACTGTTATTGTCGACTTTCACTATATAGTGAGTACGCGCAAGTGTTGATTCAGAAAAATAGGTCGTAAACTCAACCTCGGCATCGCTCTTAAAATGCTGAGCCAAAATACGTTGAGTATCTTCACGTAACTTAGTGTTGTATCTGTCTTTAGCCACATAGACCAGACAAGAAAAGAAGCGTCCGAAGCCATCTTTACGCACAAACAGCTTTAACTTATCCCTATCTTGCATCTCAAGTACGCCGTGAGCGACATAAGCCAGCTCTTCCACATTGCCCTGTATGAGTTCATCTCTGGGCAAGGTCTCGAGTATGTGCATCAAGGCTTTATAATCATGGGAGCGAGGTGTTAAACCTGAGCGGTCCAGCACGCGCTGCACTTTTTCGGCCAATAATGGGATTTCTCGTGGGCTACGGTTATACAAATTCGAGGCATAAAGGCCTAAGAATCTGTCTTCCCCAATCACATTACCTTTCTTATCGAAACGCTTTACGCCAACATAATCCACATAAGCGGGACGATGGACCCGGCTTTTTTCGCTGCTCTTAGTCAGCAGTAGCAAGCTATGATCTAGGGCTTCTTTGCGTGCGCTTTCCGAAAAGTTAGATAATAACAATCCAGTATCTGGTTGAGGTTTACCAGGTATGTTCATTAAGCCTAGGCTTGATGACGTATCAGGAATCAACTCTAGATCGCCTTCAACTTTATGTAAGTCATAGCGGCGATACCCTAACAGGGTGAAGTGATGATTATTCAGATAGTTAAGAAAGTCAGTGGCCTCTTTAAGCTCTTGCTTTTCACCTGGGTATGGGCGTATAGCGAGATCTTTAATCGTTTCATCAAGCTTAACGGACATGGCTTGCCAGTCATTGACCGAAGCAGCGACATCACCAAGTACAGATGAAATCTCTTTTTCTATCTGTTTAATATCATCTTTACTACTGAGTCTGTCTATCTCAATAAGGAATACGGCAACCTTTTCCAGTTTCCCTTTGACGTCATCGCCATAGATAACTTGAGTGATGGCACCTTTGGTTCGCTTAATCGACAAGGGAGTATGCAACATCATATGGGTAGTGATCCCGGTACGATTGAGCGCCATACCCACAGAGTCAACTAAGAAAGGCATATCTGGTTGAATGATTTCGATGATTGAATGCGTTGATTGCCAACCATGCTTCGACTGACTGGGATTAAAAACCCGAATATGTGACTCGCCTTTTACGGTCATATTCGCGGCATTCCACAGACTTAATACGGCACCATAAAGATCGCTGTCGTTACGGGACTTAAGATCGTCTTTCGACATGTGGGCATACAGACAGGTGGCAAACTGCTCGACCTGTTTTGCTTGTGTTGTAGGAACTTTTGAATGAATAAGATTGACTACGTTTTCGAGCAGTACTGAAGGCATTGCATCTTTCAAGGCCATGTTGCTGTTTCCTTTAAGGGTCTATGGCAGCGCTTTTATAATTTTTGGGATGCTTATTACAAATGACCAGTCAAAATAGTGTGACCTAGGTCATGGGCGAAGTTTATTACTAAAGCTGCCACATTTCGAGAGTTATTTTAGTGGTAGATCCACCTTAAAACCAGTAACAGCAGTATTTAGCCCCCTAGATGAAAAATCAATCGGCATAACAGCGTAACTATTCATTTTCAGCGCAATAAAAAGGGAGCCTAAGCTCCCTGTTAACTTATACCTCTCTGGGTTTTCGCCACAGAACCGCGCCTATTGCCGGTAAAATAATTATGGCCCCCAACATATTTACTAAAAACATAAATGTTAGCAGTATTCCCATATCCATTTGAAACTTAAGCGCCGAAAAGAACCAGGTACTGACACCGATAGCCAAGGTGAGTCCGGTAAAAATAACCGCACTGCCTCGCTCAACCAGAGCTTCGTAATACGCCTGTTGCACCGGCATTCCCTCTCTTAGCCTGCCTGCCATAGTGGAAAGGATATAGATACCATAGTCAACACCAATCCCGACACCTAGGGCTATCACAGGTAAGGTGCTCACAGCCAAACCGATATCGAGTTGTGTCATCAAGGCCTGGGCCAAGGTAGACACCACATACAAAGGCAAGATGACAGATATCGTCGCTTTAAGAGATTTAAAGCTTATCAGACAGAGGAAGAATACAGCTCCATAGACATATAACATCATAGGTAATTGAGCCGCAGCCACAGCTTCATTCGTCGCGGCCATCACGCCAACAGGACCCGACGCGAGTCGATACTGCAACTTGTCATTATTCATCGTCGCAGATAATGCTTTCACTTTATCGATGACAACTTCTATCGTCTCAGCCTTGTGATCTTTCAAGAAAAGATAAATAGGCATGACAGAACAATCACTATTAAGTAGCCCGGAGCTCGTCGGTACACGCCCAACCGCTTGTACCAGACTCGCTGTGGTTCGAGGCAAAATCTGCCATTTGGGATTGCCTTCATTGAAGCCGGCATTCACTCGCTTGGCAACCGACGCCAAACTGGCTGTGGTCTCCACCCCAGGAGTGTTACTCATTAACCATTCAAATTCATCTATTTGTGTTAACACTGAGTGGTAAGTGCAAGCTTCCGGGAAGGCTTCGACGATAATCGTCATCACATCAGTGGTGATTGAAAACTTATCTGTGATGTAAAAAGTATCCTGATTGTAGCGAGAGTCAAAATGCAGTGCGGGGGCCCCGCCCTGTAAGTCACCCACTTTCATTAAATTAGCTTGCTGCAAACCTAAGGCATATAATGCCGTTGTCGTCACTAACACCCAGATAGCATATTTTGTTGTCGCAAATCGAGACAAAAACTCCCAGATTCGATTGGTACGCTCAATTGAGGCATCACTCGATTTCACTGCCAATACTTGGGTATAGGAGATGATGAGTGGCAATAAGATCAGATTCGTTAATATGATAACGGCAACACCCAGAGAGGCAGAGATAGCCAGCTCTCTGATGATGCCAATATCTATAGATAACAGGGTTAAGAACCCAACGGTATCGGACAGAAGCGCGATGCCACCAGGGATCAATAAACTTCTAAAAGCAAGTGCAGCAGCGGCCTTACTCGTTTCCCCTTCGAGCACTCGCCGGCGCACGGCATTGATCATCTGCACACTGTGACTCACCCCGATGGCAAACACCAGGAATGGGATCAGAATCGACATAGGGTCTAGCCCAAAGCCCACTACAGTCAATAAGCCCAACTGCCAGATCACTGCGATTAAACTACAGGTTAAGGGCAACAAGGTAAGAATAAATGACTTAGAGAAGAGGTAAACCATGATCGCTGTGACGACAATCGCGATAAGGAAGAAGAGCATGACGCCCTTGGCCCCATCGGCCACATCCCCCGCCATCTTGGCAAAGCCTATGATATGGATTTTTATATGTTCGTTTTCATATTTTGTCCGCAATTCTTTTTCAAGCTGCGCCGCGAACGCTAAGGTATCGAGTGGCTTGCCAGTTTGGGGATCGAAGTCCATTAACTGAGCTTTGACCATAGCGGCCGAATAATCTTCAGCAATGAGTCGACCGACGATGCCCGCTTTTTCTATATTGTCTCTAACAACCGCCAGGCCTGCCTCAGTGGTAGAAAAGTCTGCTGGAATAACCGGGCCGCCGGCAAAACCATCTTCTACCACTTCGGTAAAACGTGTGGAAGGGGAAAACAGGGATTTAACTTGCGCCCTGTCGACACCCGGTATGAAGAAGAGCTGATCATGGACATTCTTTAACGCATCGAAGAAGTTTTCATTGAAAATATCACCGCTCGTGTCTTCGACGGCAACCATGATGCTGTTGGCACCGCCGAAATCATTTTGGTGCTTCAAGTAGGTTTGCATGTAACTGTGATTGAGCGGGATATTCTTGATGAAAGCCGCATCCATTTTCAAATTACTGGCCTGAAACGCCAAGAAAATGGTAGTTAACATAAATAGCAAGATGACGAAGGCCCGTCGCCTGAATAAAAAGGATTCTAATCCATTAACTAATTTTTCTAACATCTTAAGATCCTATTATTGTTGTTTGAAGAGGCCTTTGGTACCTGCAATCCAGGTATGACCTTGGGGATCTTGAACTATGGACACTAAATTCTCACCTTGGCGCTGCTCGATCAGCTGGCTTTTACCCGCTAACGTTACATCGATAATTACACCAGCATTACCGACGAGACGAAGGTTGCCGTCCTTTTTTACCATGACGCCATTGATGGTAGAGGTCACAGGTAATGAGATTTCACGCCAGTTTGTCAGACTTGCGTCAGTTTTAAACACATGTCCCCGCAACCCCATAACAAATAATGAATTTTTAACATAGACAGCATTGAACATGGAGCCTTCATAGATAAAATCTAGCTTCTGCCATTGCCGCCCTTGATCATTGGAAGCTGCCACTAGACCTAGCTCTCCCACCATCACCAACTGGCCATTTATCGTTGAAATAACCCGGTTAAAGTGTGGTAGCAAGGTGCTTCGCTCACTCAAATAGAGCGCTTCGTCCTCGGCCTTTAATTCGGCCAAGTAGTCGACATCTTCTTCGAATAATAATTCTTGATGATACTCACTTGTCCAGTGTGCACCGGCGTCATTAGTACGATAAAACAGCCCATAAGCACCGACCGCAATGCCATTTAGCTCATCGAAGAAATGAATATCTAATAGGGGTTTTTCAATTTCCTTAGACTCCATCTGTAACTGCCAGGTTTTCCCTCCATCTTGGGTGTGTATTATGGTCGCATCATGGCCAACGGCCCAGCCAAGTTGAGGGGTGATTAAAAATGCCTTGGTGAGATGTGCGCTGGTTGGGCTTGGCACTTGCAGCCACTGGGGCGTTGCCTGTTCATCGAAGATAAAAACATGGCCCCGTTCGCCCACAGCCAGAACTGTGTCTCCATTAGTCGCAATATCGAGAATAATAGAATCAATGGCTAAAGCTTGTATTTGACCTTTGACATCATAGGCCTCATTAGCCAGCGCCCCAGCTTGTGACAAAACGACTAAAAACAGACAGATAGATACTGATCGAAGCATGCTAAACAACATACAGACTTCCTTAAAGAATAGAGGGGCGGTAAACCGCCCCTTGGAACTGAGGGTTAACGAATACCTGCACGTCTCAATGCTGCCGGAGTGAAGTTAGCTTCACTGAGCTTGGCATCGAAATCATACATACGGCCTTCATTATCTAGACCCATGGCGATATAACGACGGGACTGAAGATCGTGGAAGACCTCTAACGTACTCCAATGTGTTGGTACTTCGTAGTAGTTAATTGCATGTGCAACCGCGACACGATATAGCTCATCACGGTTATCGTACATATCGGCAAGCGATACCTGCCATGAATCTTCATCTATATAGAAGACGCGCGTCTTGTAGATATGTCGCATGCCCTCTTTAAGTTGAGCCTTAACCACCCAAACACGATGCTTTTCCCAACGAACAAACTCAGGGTTGATATGACCCGGATTAATTATCTGATCGTACTCCAGTTGATCTGAATGAAGTTTGTAATCGTTATAAGGAATAAAAATTTCCTTTTTGCCCATAAGCTCCCAGTTATATCTAACAGGCGAGCCATTGAACATATCAAAATCATCCGTTGTTCTCAGGCCATCAGAGACCGAACCCGGCGTATCGAATGCCACATTAGGTGCTTTACGCACTCGACGCTGTCCCGTGTTATAGGTCCAGGCTTGCCTTGGCAAAGCTTCTTGATCCATGGTCTCTTTAACGAGCAGAGCCGTACCCGCAAGACGAGCAGGCTGAGTCACAACTTGTTTGAAATAAAACAGAGTATTTGAAGCAGCAAGCTTATCCAGCGTCATTTCAGGACGTGAATACTGAAAACGTATCTCTTCGGTAGTTTCAACCAACGTATAGCTGCCGCCAGCCGTAGGCGCGGCTTGACTACGGGAAGTTTTTACATCGACACCACGAAAACGCAGTACATGATTCCAGATAACCTCTAATCCATTCTCAGGGATCGGGAAAGGTACACCGATAGATGCCCCTTTCACGCCATTACCCTGGGAAACCAACTCGGCACGCGTCGCGTTCGCTTTAGTTGCATCATAGACAAACTGAGGCACAGAAGCTGTACGTCTTGTTTGGTAGACATTCATCTTGTAAGTGTCAGGATACAGTTCAAAGAGTTTGATCTGACCATCGGTAAGATGGGCTTTATACTTATCCTTGTTAGCATTGGTGATAGTAAACTCTATCTTATCACCAGCAAACGGATCGGGATGATGCATCCCCTTCTTATAGCCAGCTGGAGGCGTTGTTATCCCACCATCCCAGGCTGGAATTGACCCATCGGCATTCGCCGACTTAACGCCGCCCAGAGGCGTCAATTCAGTGCCTAATTTAGCCGCTTCTGCCTCTGTAACTTTTGCCCATGCACTCGGTGCACTCAAAGCAACTATCACAGCCGCCGACAATATCGCAAGTTTCTTCATTATTATTGTCCTTGTGATTTAGATTGAATATTTGATGTTAAATGACACGTAATCACGGTCTGACATCTGATTTGTTGTGCCTACGCCACCGAAGAAGCTGTTATAGGAAAAATCTGCTCCCCAACGGCTCTGGTAATCGAAGTTAACGCCTACAGACACTGACTTCTTGCCTTCGGTGAACAGGAACATAGGATCGGGAGTGATACCCTCAACATCATGTGAGAAAATTATCCGCGGCGACATATTTACCCCGGCAAACAAGTTGTTGTAATCCGCTTTGGCAACCAGACGATAACCCCATGCAAAGTCCGTCGGGAATGGGTTAGTCTCAGGGCCATTGTGAACGGCTTCGATAATTCCCGGCATATCAGGATTACCACCTGAACGGGCTGTACCCGGACCATTGAGTCTTAGCTCATCAAATCCTGGCATGTCGTGGATCCAGACACCACCTATCTCGGCCAACATCACCAGATTACTGGTACCGAATGTCGGACCAAATAGATGAGTAAAGGTCGCCTGAGCCTGTGTAGTATCTAAGCGAATGTAACCTTCGGCATATTGGCCCGGGGCAACATTGTCCATTTGAGATATCCCATCAAGATCTGGCCTGAGACCTGCATTAGCCAGCTGTTGCGGCATGGCGGCGAACAGGAGTTCCACATCGTCAATCTGCAGAGGCTCATCTTGACGATGGGCAATCTCACCCGCCACCGACGTATCACCGATAAGCGTGTTGAAGCTAAATCCATAGAGCTGAATGTCTTCCGGATACTCAATTTGCGCCTTAGAGAAACTCTCCAAACCTAATAGTGTAGCCCTATCTACAGCTCCCACAGCACCACGAAGTGTTTCACCATCCCTGAGTAAAGCTTCGTTTGTGTAGTTTGCTGTCGTCCCGCTAATTAACGGACGACGACTGTGATAGTTCATGTAATACAGGCCAAACTCGGTCTCTCCCAGCTGGGGTGCATAGTAGCCAAGCTTTAAACCGTACTGTCCCGAATCACTGGCACTGGCTTGATCTTGGACTAACGTGGCTTTTGTAGAATACGCTAGGGCTGCATCGCGAAACTTGTTGATATCTAACTCACCGTTTGTATCGAACATTCCAGCAGCAACTAGCTGTGCTAAATTATTATATTCACCCTCAAGAAACTCAAGGTTCATGTCAGGATTAGACTGAAAACCTAGCTGGGCATTCTGGCCGTAACCACCGTAACCGGCGAAATCATTAGTCGAGAAATATGAACCTGGTGTTGGCACCCAAACTGGCTCCCAATCGTACTGATAGAAAGCTTCCACCGAAAGTTCATTTGTGACGCCAAAAGATGCCCAAACCATACCTTGAGGTCTGTACGCTTCCTTGAGCTCGGCGCCTGGCGCATTGAGAATGTTCAAATCCACCGCATTGATCACGCCGATACCATGGGGGATGAGTGTGCTTTCCCCCCAGGAAACCACCTGTTGACCGACTCGAACAGACAGGGGATTGGCACCATCGTTAAAATCGAAATCACCATAGACGAAAGCATCTAACAGGCGAATGTCTTTACATTGCACCTCTGAAGATTTGGAATCGGCGCAGGGGTCGTACTCATTTCCCGTCAACGGGTCGCTAAAACCATAGCTGCCGTTATTGGCTTTTTGATCGTAGAAATACATACCACGAGCAAACACACCGAAATTTTTATACTTAAGCGATAGCTCATGCAAGCCCTTAAACACGACTGCTGTAGTATCGCCCTGAGAATAGAGTAGATTGCTCAAGTCACCGTTACTGGAATAAGAGCCGGGCTGTGCCCAGATCTGATCCGACGTGTACTTGGTATCACCAAATGCAGAATAGTTAGACCAATCAAATTGTGGGTGATTGACCTTACCTATGTGGCTGTCCCAATCACGCCCCTCTACACGCCAGCTTGCACCCGCTGACCATGTAGAATCGAACGTACCTTCAACTTCTCCCCAATTAAAAGATACAGCATTGACACTGGATGAGATCCCCATGCTCAGTGCCGCTACGATCCCTAAAGCAAGTGTCGACTTCGTAAAGCCGTTGTTAACCTTTTTCATTTTAGCGCTTCTCCGTAACCTGCTGAATTCTTGTTATTAGGAATGGCAACCAACATCTTGTTAGCGTGCAGGTAACACCATTGTTACAGCAATTACATGTGATGAGCAAGGCGGAATTTAAGAAAATCTTCTAAAGAATTAAAGACGTTAGCTGGTTTTAAAGCATTATTTCAAACACTTGATTTAAAATTGAAACTAGATGGAAATTATAATGCAGATAAGGCAAGTTAATTAACTGTAAATACAGTTAATTAACTACAGATAGAGAGAGTGAGAAGCAAGGAAGTAATAAATCGTTCGTTTGAAGTAATTACTCTATAATAGTTTAGAGTTTACAAAGTGACACAAGCTCACCTTGAGCGTTTATCTCCATCTTAAACTGACCCACAATACCTGAGCGTGTTAAGAAACGGCGAAAATGTCTACCATGGATCCACAAGGTTCTACCATTACGGTCATGGACTTCGACCTTATTCACCTCACCCCGGTAGAATTGCTGGAAATCGTGATAAGTGACATTGAGTGAAAAATAAAAAATCATAGGGGCAACTACAAGAAATGAGATATAAGCCCCTAGAAACCTAAGCTGCTAGTGGCTGGTATGGTCAAAAATCACTTCCAAATTTAGAGGACAAGTGCCTTGGACACTTTCTCATACAGATCTTTCGACAAATCTGGTAGACCTAAGATACGCTCGAGGGATGCTTTCATCATAGCCTGTCTGGTTGAATCAAACTTTTTAAATTGAATCAAAGGCGTAATGATACGCGCAGCTACCTGAGGGTTCACCTTATTAAGCTTGATGATCGCATCGGTTAAAAAGTCATAGCCCTTACCTTGGATATCATGAAATTGAACCAGATTACCGGCGGCGAAAGCAGCGACTAATGATCTAACCCTATTAGGATTTGAGTAGCTAAAAGACTCATGTTCAGTCAAGGCCACTAAGGTGTCCAAACAATTATCATCACCACAAGTCGCATGTAACGTCAGCCATTTATCCATCACTAATGGCGTCGCTTTCCACTTAGTTTCATAATCAGACATCAGCTCAGTTCTGATAGGTGATGCCTCACCATTCACGGCTTGAAGCGCCCCTAAACTATCAGTCATATTCTCCGCGTGACGATACTGTTTCTCGGCGTAGTCTTGATATTCATCAGAGACTTTTTGAAGCAGGAGTAGACAGATATTTTTAAGCGCACGAGCAGCGGCATTATCGAGTCCAACCAGTTCACGATAGCGAGTGAGTAACTCATCTTCACAGGCATTGGCTATCTCTTCTGCTACATAGTCTCGCGCCGTCGCTAAGGCATCGAGCTCTACCGATTCAACTTGCTCTATGAGGGCGGAAACACTCGGCAAAGTAAAGATTTCTGCGACTAAGGCAAGATCTAAGCTTTCAGAGAGCAGCACACCTCGATAGGCATCAACGACTCTGGGATCGACATGCATGGCTTGATTGAGCTGTAACTTAGCGACATTGTCCCAAATCGACTGGCTTACCAGAGTCACTGATGCTTCCCAACGAGCGACTTCACTGTTGGCAAATCTCATTAGATGGACCAATTGCTCAATGGAATAGTCGAATACCAATTTAACTGGTGCAGAGAAATTCTGCAGTAAAGATGGCACAGGTTTCTGATTGATATCATTAAAGGTAAACTCTTGGCTTGCCAGTTTAACATCGAGCACTTCGCTCAACATCGACTCACCTTGACTGGATAACAACTCCAAATCGAAGGGAATATGCAGCGCTTGCTTGTCTTTTTGCTCGGCCGACTCAGGAGTGCTCTGCTTAATCCTTAAACGGTAACACGCGTTTGCCTCATCATAATCTTCTTCAACCGTCACCATTGGGGTGCCCGACTGACTGTACCACAGCCTAAATTGAACCAGATCTACGCCGCTCGCATCTTGCATTGCGGCAACGAAATCATCACAAGTGACCGCCTGACCATCATGACGCTCGAAGTACAACTGCATTCCGGCCTGAAATTTCTGTTCCCCGAGTAAGGTATGCATCATCCGAATCACTTCGGCACCTTTGTTATATACAGTGACCGTATAAAAGTTATTCATCTCGATGACAGATTCGGGACGTATAGGATGAGCCATTGGGCCTGAGTCTTCGGCAAACTGCTGATTCTTTATCACCTTAATGGCATGAATACGGTTAACCGCTCTCGATCCCAGATCTGAACTAAATTCTTGATCTCTGAACACTGTTAACCCCTCTTTGAGGCTCAACTGGAACCAGTCTCTGCAAGTCACCCGATTTCCTGTCCAGTTATGGAAATACTCATGTCCCACTACAGCTTCGATGCCATGGTAATCATCATCGGTAGCAGAGCTGGTATCGGCTAACACATATTTAGTGTTGAAAACATTGAGTCCCTTGTTCTCCATGGCACCCATGTTGAAAAAATCCACCGCTACGATCATGTAGATATCGAGATCATACTCGAGATTAAAGCGTGACTCGTCCCACGCCATGGATTTTTTCAGTGACGCAATAGCATGATGCGCTTTATTTAAATTCCCTTTATCGACAAAAACCTGCAATTTTACGGCTTTATTACTACGGGTAATAAACTCATCTTCTAATAAGTCAAAATCACCGGCAACTAGGGCAAACAAGTAAGCAGGCTTAGGAAATGGATCATGCCACTTGGCAAAGTGACGGTCGTCATCGAGATCGCCCTTTTCGACCGGATTACCATTGCTTAAAAGATAAGGGAAAGCGGCCTTATCGGCTTCTATACGCACCGTATAGATGGCCAACACATCGGGTCTATCTAGGAAGTAGGTGATTCGTCTGAAGCCTTCGGCCTCACACTGAGTACAATATGCCCCATCTGACATGTAGAGGCCTTCGAGGCTCAAGTTTGCCTCCGGGTCTAGCTGAGTCACTATCTCGAGTTCAAACTCATCGAGCTCTGTATCTATACTCAGGCTCGTTAATCCTTGCTTGTAACTGACATCTTCACCATTGATCTTCACCGATAAGACTTTCATCTCATCACCATCGAGTAACAAGCTTGGCGCTTGTTTGTCTCGTCTAACCACCTGGCTCTTAGCGATCACTTGAGTTTCTTTCCCATCTAAGTTAAAGCTCAAGTCCAGATGAGTGATGCTGAATCTAGGTGCGGCGTAGTCTTTTAGGTATTTTGCTTGTGCTTGTGTCATAAACAGACCTTAAATCCTTTTCAACGCTTATGTCGTCATAAGCTGAATAATAAATATAAAAAAACGCGCTCGAAGCGCGTTTTTAAAAATCATATCAATCTAGTGTGATTCGTTCTTGGCAAGCCTTTCTATGTCGACAAGATCTAAGGTGATATAGACAGTTTCATCGAGGAAGGCATCTGGGATGTTAACTTCTTCCTCATCCGACTTTGCATCTTTATCATCGCTACTCGTCTCATCTTCATCATCCAATGTTTTGACGATTTCTAAGCCTTGTTTAACACGACGTTCATTGAGTCTCTCGAGCTGTTTCTTTTCATTGCTTTCGCGCTCATCAACACGCTCACTCTCGACTAATGACACAGTAGTTTCATTGTGATGCAGCTTAAACTCGGCGATATCTTTGTTAACATATCCAAACTCTACATCGGTTTTTATACGTTCTTGGTGTTTAGAGTCTAAGCTAGTCACCAGATTAGGATTAATGTCTCCTAACGTACCGTATTGAGCCACAGGCACCTTGTCCCAAGGCAGTGCATTCTCTTCTTCGGCCTCACCATACTCACCCGGCTCTAATGCGCTCGGGAAAGATATGTCGGGTGTCACACCTTTGAGTTGAGTGCTGCCACCATTGATGCGATAGAACTTAGCTATGGTGTATTGCACGTGGCCGATAGGTTTTTCATACATGTCATAGATGCGACCAAGGCTCTTGTGTTGCTGCACAGTACCTTTACCAAATGTAGATTCACCTACAATTAGCGCACGATCGTAATCTTGCAGTGCCGCAGCAAAAATTTCTGATGCCGATGCGCTGTATCTGTCCACCATCACAGTCAATGGACCGCTGTAGCTGGTTCGGCCATCATTGTCACGATTCTGAGAAACTTTACCGTTAGCATCTCTAATCTGAACCACCGGACCTTGCTCGATAAACAATCCAGTCAACAAAGTGGCCTCAGTTAATGCGCCACCACCATTTCCCCTAAGGTCGATGATGATACCTTCAACTTGGGCTTCTTTAAGTTTAACCAGCTCTTTAGACACATCTTTCGATAAGTCCATATAGAAACCGGGGATCTGAATGACGCCAATTTTACGATTTGCGTAGAGGCCATTATCAGGCTCTATCACTTCGGATGTTGCCGCTCTGTCTTCGAGACGTATTTTATCTCTGACGATGACGACTTCAAAAGATTTCGCCGAAGAGCCACCCTTTTTAGGTAAAATTTGCAGTACAACTTTACTGCCTTTAGGGCCCTTTATCAGTTCGACCACATCATCTAATCGCCAACCGATAACATCGACGATCTCCTTACCCTCTTGACCTACGCCAATAATTTTATCTTCTGGAGATAATTTTGCACTGGTCGCAGCTGGGCCACCAGCCACAAGACTCTTGATAACTGTGTAGTCATCATCCATCTGCAGTACCGCCCCGATCCCCTCAAGGCTCAGGTTCATCTCCATCTGGAAGCGTTCGGCATTACGGGGGAAAGGTAACTCGTGTGTGGTTCGACCGTACGAGAGAAGGCATTCATCACACCTTGGAATACATCTTCACTCTTAGTCTGACTCAAACGTTTTATCGCATTGTTATAGCGCTTTTCAAGCACAGGAACGATCTCTTCCCATGTCTTACCGGTCAATTTAAGATTTAATGCATCGTATTTGACACGTTGACGCCAAAGCTCATCCACTTCCGCTTCATCTTTAGGCCAGGTCGCATCTTCACGATCATACTGATACTTATCATTAGGGACCGTAAAGTCTATCTCTTTGTCTAATAGGGTGAGTGCGTAGGCAAAACGGTCGTAACGTCTTTTTTGAACCCGTTCGAACATCTTATAAGCAGGTGTTAAATCACCACTCTTAAGCATGTCATCGAACTGTTTAGAAAATACTTGAAAGCTGTCCAGATCACTCTGAAGCAGCACATTACGTCGGTAATCGAGCTGCTTTAGATATCGTTTAAACACTTGCTCGGAAAACGCATCATCTAAATCGAATCTGTGATAGTGAGAACGAGTGAAAAGGCCAGTCACGCGCTTGCTCGCAACTTTGTGTTGCGGCTCCTGCGTTAAGGCGGGTAACTCGCTGAATGGAATTGTAGGGGTTAACGCCCACGCCGAGAATCCGACAAAAATACTGGCGATTGAGACAGCCAGGGAAATTTTTCGCATCAACAAGTTACTCCTTTACTAAAATTAAAGCATGATGTGCTCAACACTAACTTTTATGGTTAGGCCAGAGTCCAATTGGACTTGAACATCATTTCTCTTAATATCAACGATAACACCAGAAACTGGCGACTTACCTAGTTTGACACTAACACGCTGATTTTGTTTCAGCTCATTTAACACTGCTGGCGTCAAATTAACAACAGGCGCAGGCTCTTTCGCTGGCTTTTTAGCCACTGGCTTGACTCGTTTAGGCGCGGGTTTCTTGGCTTGCTTAGCAGCTTGCCCTTCCTTCCTTGCCGCCGCCGCTTTCGCTACGCGTTTCGCCTTTGCTTTTTCCTGACTCTCTTTAAGCGTCGATTGCGCGTGTTCGACATGCTCTTGCTCTAACTCACCACACTCTTTTCCTTCGAGGTCGATTCGCTGAACACCTGCTTTTACGCCCTTCAGATAACGCCAACTACTAGTATAGCGTCTCAAAGCAATTCTCAATTGAGTTTTACTGACTTTAGAATCATCAGCTAACCTTTCAGCCAACTCCTGAAACAATCCAATTTTTAAAGGTTTAGTTTCGCCTTCGGCAATAAAGCACAAAGGAAATGTTTCATATAAATACGCAAGAATTGCGTTGGTGTCGGTCAACTTGTCTGTTGATTCCATTATTTCTTCCACAGTTTAAAAGGGGCACTGCCTAGACAGAAAGTAGGCTATACAGTGTCGTTTATATTTGTCTTTCGCGGGCTCAATCAGATAATCCTCAACAGAATTATCGAGACGCAGCTCAAACACGGCAGACATACTCTAGCAATTACAATTAACAAACGCCAAGCATTCATTCCCAAATGAGGGATATCCTCGACGTCCTTAGTATTCGAACCGCCTATTATAAACCCCAGTTTGACGATTGCGAACACGAATTATGAAAAATTGGTTATAGTTTAGCCAAATAACGCATTTTCGAAGCTTGAGACTAAGTTTTCTAGCCCAATTTGATCGTTCTCATCGAATCGAGCTAGCTTAGGGCTGTCTATATCCAAAACGGCGATGAGTCGGTTATCCCTAAGAACGGGGATGACTATTTCAGAATTACTCGCCGCGTCGCAAGCAATATGCCCTGAAAATTGATGAACATCTGCCACTCTAAGTGTTTTTTTCTCTGATGCCGCCGAGCCACAGACTCCCCTGCCCAGAGGTATACGCGTACAGGCAACCCGGCCCTGAAATGGGCCTAACACTAGCTGCTCATCTTTTAGCAGATAGAACCCCACCCAATTTAGATCTTCGAGTGAGTCATTGAGTAAGGCGGAAAAGTTGGCCATCGCTGCCACTAAGTCATCTTCCCCCTGAAGAAGGGCTTGTGCTTGACGGTTCAGCGTTTGATAAAATTCAGTTTTCATACAAACTTCCTAACACTTTATTTTTTTGTATCGACATTTTTAGCGTCGGCTTTCTTAGTCTTTTTTTTAATTTCTGTCGTCTCTGTTTTCTGAGGTACCACGCCTTTAAGCAAACTGAGCAATAAGTCCTTGTGTTGAGCAAGATAAAAACTCAGTTTTTCACAGGTGACTTCATCTATCTCTAATTCTGACTCAGCTAAGAAGGGGGTTAGGTTATCGGCGATATCAAGCATCTTATCGTAGGCATCAGCCTCCTTCTTAGATGTGAATGTCATTTTCTCAACCCCCTCTCTGACCACTACAAATTTAGTTACAACCGCCATAACGTCCCTCTCACTGTTTATATATACAGTTGTAGGGTCTCATAAAAATAACTTCTTATGCAAGTATTCTGGAAAATCTGATATTATCTGTCTGATTATAGAGTGATATCTATCAGGTTTTTCCAACTAAGCATGACTCAATGACAAGCAGTTCAGACGAATTAACACATTTCGTCGAGCCAAGTATTAACAAGAAAAGGGATGTGTAAGAAAGGGTGAAATTACTTACGGAACATGAGTGTGCAGATACCAGTGTGACCCTGTGTCGTTCTTGTGATCTTGTGATAAGGAAGCGAGCCTTGCCTTCGTCTGTTCGTGCCTTATGCCCTCGATGTCATACTCCCATCTATGATGCACCATATTGTTCCTTAAACGGCATGTTAGCCCTGTGCCTCACCGCGATTATTTTTTTCATCCCGGCAAACTTACTCCCCGTTCTCGAGTTACATTTTCTTGGCAGCATCAGGACCACAACCATATCCGAAGGTGCCATGGCTGTAGCAAACCAAGGTTATTGGGTCGTCGCCATTGCCGTTCTCACCTCGGCGGTCATCGCACCTGGTTTACTGCTTTTATCTGTGCTGTCGCAAATTTTAATTATCAAGTATCGACTGCAGGTGCCTTTTTTTCGAGATATATTGAAGCGCCTGCTTAAATATCATGGTCTACTCTCACAACTCACCATGTTAGAAATTTATATGATCAGTATTTTCGTTTCCGTCTTTCAACTCACGGACTATACCGATATCTATCTGGGAATGGGCACCTTCTGTTTTGCCATGTTATTTCTGGTAACCCTATTTTTACAGCGTGAATATCATCTCGAACATATGTGGAGTGTATTAGATGACTAGCCCCTCTGAGCAGCCACAGAGAAACCAAGGGAAAGATTTAGGCCTGACGCTCTGTCCTTCATGCCAACAGTTGATGTCCCACAAGGCAACCCATTGTTCAAGGTGTGGCTCAACACTCGCATTTCGTGATTATTCCAGCCTGCAAAAAAGTTGGGCCTTGCTGATAACCGCCGCCATTTTATTGATCCCGGCAAATATTTATCCGATCACTATCTTTACCAGTCAGGGACAGACACGTCACGATACTATTTTTACCGGTATCACCCACCTTATCGATCTGAATATTCTGCCGATTGCAGTCATATTATTTACCGCCAGTATCTTAGTTCCTATTTTAAAAATCTGTGGCTTGACTATCTATCTGCTAGCCATCAGTTTCCGTCTGCCCATCTCCAAGAAGAGGTTGATGGTCGGCTTTCATGTTATTGAATGGATAGGTCGATGGTCAATGCTTGACCTGTTTGTCATATCTATTACCGCTGCGGTGGTCAATATGGGGCAATTGCTCGATGCAAAGCCCGGACCTGCCGCTACCGCATTTGCTTTAGTGATTTTACTGACACAAATTGCCGCTAAAGTACTTGATACTCGTTTACTCTGGGATCGATTGGAATCGCAAGATGACACAAATAGAAACACCGAAAGTAGTTAAGAAGAAGCTTTTTTCGCCTATCTGGCTTCTCCCCCTTGTGGCTATTGCCCTAGGGTCCTGGTTAGGCATAAAAAGCATAAGAGAAGCCGGTATTGAAGTGCGTATCCACTTCCCCAGCGCGACTGGGATTGATGTCGGTAAGACCTTAGTACGCTATCAAGGGCTGACGGTGGGTAAAGTCGTCGATATTGGCATCGATGACGAGCTACAAGGCGTTAATGTCGATCTAAAGATGGATTACCGAGCGGATCCATTTTTGAATGAGCAAACCAAATTTTGGCTAGTCACACCTAAAGCCTCGATCACAGGGGTAGAAGGTTTAGATGCGCTTTTCTCAGGGAATTATATCGCCATTCAACCTGGTGGAGGTCAGTCTCAATCCTTTTTCGAAGCCGAAACGGATGCCCCAGCCATGCTGCCGGGAAGCGATGGTTTAGTCATTGAATTAACAGCCGATACCTTAGGGTCTTTGGATGTAGGCTCACAAATATTCTATCGACAGATCCCCGTCGGAGAAATCATCAGCTATCATCTCGAAGGCTCGAGGCAAATTTTACTGAGCGCATTTATCAAGAAGCAATACACTCATTTGGTAAAGACGGACTCTCAATTCTGGAACGTGTCCGGACTCCATATCACCGCCTCGCTCTCTGGCATAGAGATCAGATCCGAAAGCCTGTCGTCTATTCTTGCCGGAGGCCTTAGTTTTAGCTCTTCCGATGACTCTCAAAGAGCCGAAAATGGACACAGTTACCGAGTCTATGACAGCCAAGCATTAGCCCAAGGTGGCATCGAATTTGCTCTGACAGCCACTGAATCGGATGCTGTATCTACCGGCACGGCCATCGTTTTCAGAGGCATCAATATAGGTCGTATCACAGATACACATCTAACCGATACAGGTGTGGAATTCACCGCCAAAATTGATAAAGAATATGCCCAGTTGCTCTCAGGTACGTCTCACTTCTGGCTTGAGGGTGCCGATATATCCTTGTCTGGTATCAAGCATGCGGGGCGCTTGATCACAGGTAGTGTCATTAACTTTTCACCAGGAAGCGGAGAGCCTAAACAGCAATACCCTTTATTGGAGATAGCACCGGATCAAGACGCACAATCTAAATTACTGTTAAATTTAACCGCCGAGAATAACCCGGGAGTCGGGATAGGGGCCGAAGTTCGTTATAAGCAATTGGCCATTGGCAAGGTCAATTCCGTCAGCCTTAATCAGGCATTAACTGGCGTAGAATACCAGATTGAGATCTGGCCTGAGTTTACTGATTTAGTTAATACCGATAGCTATTTCATCCCCGAATCGGCCCTGTCAATCGAGGCATCCCTCGATGGTATATCAGTGAAAACCCGTGACCTATCGACCTTGACAAAAGGCGCTATCAGCCTGATTCAGGGGGCCAGTAAAACCGTGGCAAAAAATCATGCACAACTGGCTTTGTTTCTCTCAACAGATGCGGCTGATGATTATTTTGACAAGCTAAATCAGTTTACATTATCCCTGATGAGTACCGATGGAGCAGATCTGTCATCGGGATCGCCTGTCTACTATCAAAAAATGCAGATAGGCCAGGTCGACGAGGTTAACTGGAGCTCGGCTAATGAAAACTTCAACATTAACATCAGCATTCGAAACCAATTCAAGCCATTAGTCAAAACCAATAGCGTTTTTTGGCGAAACAGTGCCGTCACAGTCAATGCCGGTCTCTCTGGCATAGAAATCGATGTAGCGCCTATACAGGGAGCATTAAAAGGCAGCATCACACTCGGATTGCTCGACGATGAGGATATAGGCTCTCAAACTCACCTGTATGAATCTAAATCCCTGGCACTGGCTCAGGCAAAACCCATCAAGCTCACCTTCCCCGCCGATGTCAAGTTAGCGGCCAAGGCCCCTATACGTTACTTAGGCCACAAGGTGGGCGCTGTCGAACGTGTCACCTTGAATAAAGACCTGATAAGCGTCAGCGTTGATGCCTATCTATATGGGGATTATGCCCAACATTTTACTCAAGAAGACGCCGAGTATTTCCTCGTCGACGCTCAAATTTCTCTCGCCGGTATTAAAGCGCCTGAAACCTTAATAACCGGCCCCTATATCGGCGTCAAACCTGGGGTAAGCACTCAAATCCGTACTCAGTTTATCGGTGAAGTGACCCCAGTTATACAGGCCAAAAAAGACTGGTTACAATTCACTCTCGAAGACACTAATCTGGGCTCAATTAAAGCCGGAACCCCTATTGTTTTTAGGGGCATAAGCATTGGTGCTATCGATGCTTATCAGTTAGCCGATACGGGTAACTCGGTACAGATGTTCGCCCATATCGATGGGGAATATCGTCACCTGGTCAACCAAACTAGTCAATTCTGGGATCTGTCTGGTGTAAAAATCGATGTAGGTCTCTTTTCAGGAGCTAAGATTGAGACAGGTTCATTAGAGAGCATACTAGCGGGTGGCGTAGGTGTAGTCACCGAGCAGCAAACCATGACGAGTAACATGCTGACATCAGACGCGAGTTTCACCTTACATAAAAAACTCGAAGCTAAATGGTTAACATGGGCACCAGTCCAACTCAGCCAACAATAACCTCACAAATTAAGCATGACCAGGAGGAAAATATCCCCCTTCTGGCTGCTCTTTATTCGGCTCATTAACTATGCTCTCATTTACCAACTAAAGTGCTTATACTTACTTAAATCGGTATTAGTCTGGGAAGCTTAGATTGGTATTAGTCTTGGGAGATTTATGTCTAGAGAAATAATAAAAATAGCGGCAAAAAATTTAAAAAAAGCCGTTCCTTTGATGTTGAAGCACCAAATTCCCACCACGCCAACCAATTACGCGCTCTGGTATACCTATGTCTCAGAGCAAAGCCCAGAATTAAATAAACGACTCGACACGGTTATTGAGCAGCATCATACCTGCCCGCCCGTGAATGCAGAGATGCTATATCGTGAGTACGTGTCAGATCCCATCGAAGTCGATGTCCTCGACATGCGACAGAACCTTGAGGCTATGGCGACAGAACTATCTCACTCTCTCAAGGATACTAACTTAGACGCCACTCAATTTCAGCGCCGTATCGACAGTAATTTCGAGAAGTTAAACCGGATAGAAGAGGAAGGCGTCAGTTTAGAGAAGGTACTCGGTATCGTCAGAAGCTTAGTCAAAGAGTCCGACGACATACGTTCGAGCACACAATATTTCACTGGCCAACTCAGTAAAGCCCAACAAGAGATAGATGCATTAAAGCAGCAACTCGCAAAATCTGAACAAATCATGCTGTACGATGCACTAACGGGTATCTTCAATCGCCGCGCATTCGATAACGATCTAAGAGGCTCCCTGAGTCAATCACCTGACGGCTTATGCCTCATCCTGGTGGATATTGACCATTTCAAGGCATTTAATGACAATTATGGTCATCAATTAGGCGACCAAGTCCTTAAAGCGGTCGCTAAGCGATTGCAGGAAGCCTGCAGAGATGGTGCAAAAATATATCGATATGGTGGAGAGGAGTTTGCCGTCATCATACCTAGAAGCCAACTTAGCTCCTCTCGTCATCTGGCCGAAGCCATGCGCAGGGGGCTGGAAAAAGTCTCCCTTAAAGATAGAAGAAAAGACGTTAGAATCAATAAGATCACTGCATCATTTGGCGTCGCACAGTGGGATAAAAACCTCGAGGGCGCTGAGCTTATAGAGAGAGCGGACAAACTTCTCTATGAGGCCAAACGTCTGGGGCGAAACAGGGTCATGCCCATTCCCAGCTAGAACATTCGTCGCTACACAGGCAGCGCCCTCACTATGAGTCTATACGGGCTGCCTGTTTGTAGGGCATTAAATGGATAACAAGTGATCAGGGTCAGCTGGTCATGATAACTTGGCATCAACGCACGAGTGTCAGATTCGTGCACAATTTGAGTCGAGGATACCCGGTACAGACTCGTCTGCTTATCTGCGTCTTGAAATTTTAGCACCCGTCCTGCTTTAATCCCGTTAAGCACAGAAAAGTGCGTATCATTATGACCCGCTATGATCCTGTTCCCCCCTTGGGTCTGCAAGCCTCCGCCCTGAACCATAGTTGGCCCGAAGGCTAGATTTCTGCCCGATGCACCGGACAGCACATAAAAAGTTCTGTCTTCACTGTCTACATTATCTGCCGTCATCAAGGTCAGTTTAGCCACAGGGTAAGTATCAGCCCAGCTCCATGGTTTATGGGGTCGCTTATCCTCTAAGGTTTGTCGCCATGCTTGCTCAATGAGATATTGTGCGAAGTACGCCTTAGCCTGCATATATGAGCCTCCTCCCAAGAATAACAGTCCGGTCAATATCACAGTGCAGCAAAGCCCGGTTCGCCAGCCCTGTAAACGACTCATGTCTCCAGGCCTTTTGCTGACACATGTCCGTCACCGCCAGTCTTAATTGACACTGTTTGTCGCCTTTTCTGAGCAGCTAAACTACGGAGCATACTCAACCCAGCTCCCTTATCAAGGCTAAAGCTTGCCAGATAGGCTAAACCTAGACCCAACAAGATCATGCCCATCATGATAAGCAAGCGACTCTCCCCCCCAGTCTGAGGCAAATAGCCCACTGGGGGTTGCCAGCCAAATGGCGTGGACTGCACCACACTGGCATTATTTGACACCACAGACGAAGGCTTTGCAGGAATGCTCTCAACCGCCACTAAACTAGTATACTGGCTCACCAGGTGATATTTGAGCGCCAAAGCCGTCACCTGTTTTTTTACTCTGGCTTGGTTAGCCCCATTTTTACTCATCTCCAATGCGGCTATCTGCTTTCTGGCCCAGACAAGATCTAAACCTGCAGCGGATTTGCGCTCATTGAGAGACAAACTGCTATGCCAATATTGGTTACCTATCATGCCCGATACGATTAACTCAGAGGCCGAAGCCTGGTAAATCTTGGGACGCATCTTTATCGCGACTAACAAGGGTTCATTAGCATACAGATCCGCAATACTGATCGGCCAATGATCGGGAATAGTGCCATCGCCATAGCGAAGTTCAATATCAGTGATTTGAGGATGCTCAATTTTATACAGTAGCGATTCTATTTTCTGCTGCACCTCGTCCAGCTTACCTATGTAGGTGAAGCTCCCCCTACCTAGCTCAGCCGCTCTTTCCATAAAATGAGAATTAGGTGCCGAGCCTATGCCGATGGTGAACAGTCTCGAATGACCTATATGCTCCTCGATAAGACTGAACAAATCTCTCTCGTTCGCCACGGCCCCATCGGTCATAAACAATACTTGCTTCAACCGGGTACTGTCTGGGTCTGAATTATCTTCATTTTGCTGATAAGCCGAGTGCATCCCGGGAGCGAGCGCACGAGTCAGTGCAAAACCCATCTCTGTGCCCCCATCGGCCTTTAAGGTGCGTATAAACTGATTAGCCCTACCGATATTTTTTGCCGTGGCAGGCAGAGACTGTGCAGATAAAGCGTGCACATTTGAATTAAATTCGATGATATTGAAACTGTCACGCGTCCCTAATCCGGCTAATGCATAGCCCATTGCCTTCTTGGCTTGTGCTATTGCCTCACCGGACATGGACCCAGAGGTGTCGATAACGAGTATCAAGTCTCTGGCTATCGCGCTGATCGCACCAACCTCTGGGGGGATCAACATCAGTAAGGCATAGTCGCTGTCCTCTGGTGAAGAGTTTGCATCCTTATGGGTTTGGCCCTGCTGGGCATAGATGGCCGCAACGGGCTCACTCCCCGAAACAGGTGTCCATCTGAGGACAAAATCTCTGTTGGCAGGCGTATCGCCCGCTAACTTGAGCAGATATTGAGTATTAGTCACCGGCTGCTTATCAATATCATGGTAAACACTGGTTATCTCACTGAGCGCTATGCCCGCATCGAGATCTATCTCAATGTTGACCTTAGGACCTGCTGCTCTGAACTCCCCAAAGCCATAACTTGGGTCAACCAGCTGTGCCAACATTCTCTGTGTAGAAGGATAGGAATTATTCTTCCCGCCTCCTTGTTTGGGCACGTATCTTGGATTGACTAACATAGGAAACCTGAGGCTGAATTCACCTTTTTCATATTTCACCAGCTCTTGATAGCTTATCTGCACCACTAAGGTTTCACCCGGCCCCAGATTAGCAACAGATGTGGTAAAGATATTGGGTCTCGACTGCTCCACCAAGCTGGCTCTTTGACCTGTAGCTTTAGCCAGTTCAAACTGTTTTTTGGCCTCTTCCTTCTCTCTAACTTGCCCCTCTATTACCTTTTGCCCAACGATCAGGCGCATATGATCCACGGCAGCCTCATTGGGTAAAGGAAACAGGTAGCTACCATTAAGCCAATCGTCACTATCATTTATGAATGTCTGAGTCACTGTGACCCGATTAACCCAGCCAGAAACCTTCATCTGAACATCTGTGTTAAGCGGCATCGCCACCTGAGGCTCACTCTCTCCTTGCCTGTGATAAACAAAACTCCCTTGAGTTATCTCAACGGCACTCATGGCCTGAGCGACATTTATCCAAGATGCCATCATGATGACTATCCCGGATATGGCGAAGTTAAGCCCCCTCCTAAGAGGGGCTTGTAAATTCAAATAATGATCTAGACACAAACCTGTTCTCATCTTTATATTCCTTTATTATGAAAACCGCTTAATGGTTGGCAGCAATGGCCGTATCTTGTGACACAAATTTAATCGTGACCCTGCGATCGAAGAAGTCATTCTCAAAGCTCTGCTCAACGGTTATCGGCGCACTGGCACCGTATGCACTAGCAGTTAATCTTTGTTCATTCACCCCCTTGCTCACCAGGTAGTTCTTCACCTCGGCCACTCTCTGCTCAGACAAAGCCTGATTGTAGGTCGACTCTCCCCGGCGATCCGCATATCCGGTAAGATCTAACCTGAGGTCATCAGACATCTGCAGTGCACTCGCCAATTCATCCAATTGAGGTTGGAAATGTGTCTCTAACTGAGAAGAGCCTGTCTTAAATTGAATATTTAAGCCCAGCTCTAACTCCGTCAACTTCTGCTGCCTGGCCAACTTGAGTTCGGCCAGTTCATCTTGCACCGATTCATACTGATTAGAGATAAGCGCCAGAGACTGGTTATCTTCATTGAGTTGGTGAATGGTGGTTTCTTGCTCGCTTAACTTTACCTGTTGAGATTCTATCTCAGTATCATCTCCAACCGACTTACCGATAATGCCGCCGGTAAACGCACCGATGATAGCGCCAATGGGCCCGCCAACGACCGCGCCTAGGACAATTCCCGAGCCCACGCCGATCAACTCTTCATGGTGCTCTCTTTGATTTTCAGTGTCTGATGCATAGCCCATGTTCGAAAATGTTAATGAGCTCATCACTAATGCGGCAATCAATTGTTTGTTCATCTTATTATTTCCTACTGTCATTAATGTTATTTATGTGTTCTGTGAACGAAGAGTTCGCTTCAATTCGATATGAACATTAAAACGAATAGAGATGACTTTGACGGGGAGGAAAAATGGCATTGCGGGTATCAATTGTGGCAACAAAAAGGCAATCACTTAAGTTGGCTTTTTACCTCGTTGTTTTGCTGTATAGTCACACTCCAACAGGGTTATCCGGCAATAAAGTAAGCTGCCGACGATTATCAATTAGCTAGTGTCAAGATAATCGACTTTAAAAGGTTAAAGGTCATGAAACGTATCGCCATCGTTGAAGATGAAGTCGCCATTCGCGAAAACTATAAAGAAGTATTACAACAGCAAGGCTACAGCGTCCAAGCGTATGCTAATCGCCCTATGGCGATGCAGGCTTTTTTGACCCGACTCCCGGATCTGGCGATCATAGATATCGGGCTAGAAGATGAGATTGACGGTGGGTTCACCCTGTGTCAGTCCCTCAGGGCCATGTCGAGCAACCTGCCTATTATCTTTTTAACCGCCAGAGACAGTGATTTTGATACCGTATGTGGTCTCAGATTGGGCGCAGATGATTACTTGAGTAAGGATGTCAGTTTTCCACACTTGATTGCCAGACTGGCCGCCCTTTTTCGTCGTGCAGAGTTGCAGGGCAAAGAGATATTAGATGAAAACCTGCTGGAACGAGATAAGCTGGTCATCGACATCAACCGCATGCAAGTGTATTGGAACAAGACGCATATTGAACTCACTGTGACCGAATTCTGGATGGTGCACGCACTGGCAAAACGCCCTGGGCATGTTAAAAATCGACAAGAATTAATGCAGGAAGCTAAAATTTTTGTCGATGACAGCACCATCACGTCTCATGTGAAACGAATTAGAAAGAAATTCCTCGCCCTCGACGCAGATTTCGACTGTATAGATACCGTTTATGGTATGGGATACCGATGGGACCCTCAGGGCTAAGCTCGACTAATCAACGCCGCTTAATATGTTTAAACAAAGAGTATCGCTAGTGTTATATCGCCTCTTGGACATCAGAGCTAAAGCCTCTATGTATGCTTTCCTCATCGTTAGCAAGACAAAAAACAGCATGCGCAAGCATTGGGGCTGGTTAAAAACAAAACTGGTCAAGATAACCCCGGCCAAATTTTATAAAATAGCGAACAGGCTGAGCGAACTCTTTTTTCTGCTGAAACACAAATTATCTAAATTTCATCCTCCCATAGGCCTGAGATCGAAAGTCGCCATCTTATCTTTATTTCTCCTCTGCCTGCCCTGGTTAGGCTATCAATATGTGTGGGAGATGGAAAAATACCTGAGATACGGTCAGGAAAAAACACTCGAAGGCACCACGCAAGCGCTCGCAACCGCACTGCATGAACGCCCTAGCCTCTTTGACATACAGGCCAGTTTTCTTACTCAGGTAGAACAGGGGCGCGACCTATATGCTTACCCTTTAGCCGGACCCATTCAACTCGATGGAAAATTGAGTGACTGGGCCTCTTACCGCCACCGAAGTATCAATTATGGCGAAGACCATCTGATCTTTAAACGTTCAGCCGACGCTCCATTAAACGTCAGTTTTAAGCATATGGTAGGTAAATATGCTGGTTTCCTCTACGCCTTCTTCGAAGTGACAGATCCTCATGTGATCTATCGTGGCAGCAACAGTCTCAAAATCGATGTCAATGACCACCTGGCCATTGCCACATTGGCTCCCGATGGTAAATTCAAACGCTATATCATCGCCACTCAAAGAGATGGCTGGGTGAGTTCATATAAGCTGCCTGAAAACCCTAAAAAAAGAATGCCTGTCACGCCAGAGCTTAAAATTCAGGGAAAGTGGATTAAGACTGAAGCCGGTTACAATGTTGAGATACGCATGCCGCTGGATATGGTAGGTAGCAAACTGGGTTTCGCCATCTATGATGTCAATAATAAGCAGACACGCACTCTGGATGCCATCGTCGGCACATCGGCCATCGATGATGTAGAAAATTTGGGTACAGTCCTGGTGCCTTCTCCTGAAATAGAAAGCATCATCAAAGGGATGAGCCATAACAGTTCGCGTATTTGGGTAGTCGATAAACATGGACGCGTATTAGCCAAGTCCGGTGACATTCGTACAAGTAGCAGTGTCTGGACTCGAACTGTCCAAGACACACCCGATGACTCGTTTTGGGGTCACTTTAAGCGGGACTACCTTCACCGCTTCTATTATAAAATCTTAACCACCCCACCAAAAGATTTTATCGACTCCCTGCAGGACTCTACCGTTCTCAAAGGAAGTCACATCAAGAATGCACTCGCCGGCAGACAAGGCTCCACCTGGCGATTAACCCCGGACAATAAAGCCGTCATACTGGCAGCAGCCAGTCCCATCTGGATTGACGATAAGGTCATGGGGGTGGTGATAGCCGAGGAGACCACACATGGCATTCGTACTCTGCGTAACAAGGCGCTAGAGAAATTATTTAACGTCATCCTGACCATCATGAGCATGGGCACCTTAGCCCTGTTCTTTTTCGCTTCCAGTATATCCAGCAGGATAAGAAAACTCAGGGATGAAACCGAAGAAGCCATAGACAGCCAAGGCCGGATCAGAAAAACCATCCAGGGCTCTGAAGTCAGAGATGAAATTGGCGATCTTTCGAGGAGTTTTGCCAGTATTGTCGGCCGTCTGGGCCAATACACCCATTACCTGGAGAATATGTCTTCGCGCTTATCTCATGAGCTGAGAACCCCTGTGGCCGTAGTGCGTTCTTCATTGGAGCATCTGAGCCTACAACAATTAGATCCTGACACCCGAAAATACGTCGATAGGGCGGAAGAAGGCGTTAGCAGACTCAATATGATCCTCAATAACATGAGTGAAGCCACGCGTCTGGAGGAGAGCTTATCTCAAGCCGAAGTGGACATATTTCCCCTATCCAAGGTCATCTCAGGTTGTATGCAAGGTTATCAGCTCACCTATCCCAACAAGGAATTCCTAGTATCAATCATACAGGAGCCCTTGACTATGAGTGGTGTGCCCGAGTATATCGCTCAGCTCATGGATAAGCTGATTGCCAACGCGTTAGAATTCAGTACCGACAATACGCCCATTACAGTCACCCTAACGGCCAAGCACAGGCACGCAGAGCTGACCATTTCAAACTTCGGCCCCCTATTACCCGAAAAAATGGCTGAACAAATTTTCGAATCTATGGTCTCTGTACGCCAACAAAAAGCCCAAGATAAGCCCCATTTAGGCCTCGGACTCTATATCGCCCGGCTTATCACTGACTTCCACAAAGGCTCCATCAAGGCAAGAGATCTACAGACTCCAGATAAAAACGGTAAAGCTGGCGCTAATTTAGTCAATTCAGGCGTAGAGATCTTGGTGTCACTGCCTTATATAAAAGATTGAGCATCATCATAACTCACTGAATGTTGGTGAAGCGCTCTATCTATCTATCTTAAAAAGCAGAGATAGAGCAAACAGCACTCACTCTTCTCTTTAGCCATTTAGATGTTAAGATGGCTAAAACCCATTATTTCTCCTACTCGTTTCTGGAAGTATGCCCTATGAAAAAAGAAACCAAGATCATCAGCGTTGGACGTGACAAGAAATGGACTAAGGGTGTGATCAATCCCCCTGTATTTAGAGCATCGACCATGATCTTTGACACTATGGAAGAGATGCGTTTTGCCACCAAGAACCGCGCTAACGGCGAAATGTTTTATGGCAGACGTGGTGGCCCCACTCACTTTGCTTTTCAGGCGGCTATCGCCGAACTGGAGGGTGGCAGCGGCACTGCACTCTACCCATCTGGATCTGCGGCCATCAGCGGTGCACTATTATCATTTTTAAAAGCAGGCGATCACCTGTTGATGGTCGACAGTGCCTATGAGCCAACCCGAGATCTGTGCAACAAGCTGCTCGCAGGTTTTGGCATAGAAACCACGTATTATGATCCCATGATAGGTGAAGGCATCGCAGAACTTATCAGACCGAACACCAAAGTCTTGTTCTTAGAGTCACCTGGCTCAGTCACCATGGAGATTCAGGATGTCCCGACCCTGAGCGCAATAGCACATCAGCATGGCCTCATTGTCATGCTGGATAACACCTGGGCCTCACCGATAAATTCGCGTCCTTTCGAGATGGGCGTGGATATATCCATTCAAGCGGCCACTAAATATATTGTTGGTCACTCAGATGTGATGTTAGGCACAGCGACGTCAAACGACACGCACTGGGAGCAACTGAGAGAGAATAGCTATCTCATGGGACAGTGCACCTCCCCCGATGACGTCTATCTCGCCAGTAGGGGGCTGAGAACCCTAGGCGTGCGAATGCAACAGCATGAACAGAACGCGTTAAAAGTGGCAAACTGGTTAGCGACTCGCCCGGAAGTGGATCACTTAAGGCACCCAGCATTTGAGACTTGTCCGGGTCATGAGTTTTTCAAACGAGATTTCAGTGGCTCCAACGGCCTATTCTCTTTCGTATTAAAACAGGGCGACCTTAAGTCTGTTACCGCCTTGGTGGAAAACATGGATCACTTCAAGATGGGTTTCTCATGGGGTGGGTTCGAGAGTCTGATCTTAGGCGTCTTCGGTATCGACAAGATCAGAACGGCCACAAGCTGGGATAGCAGTAAACCTCTTATTCGACTGCACATAGGTCTGGAAAATGCGGATGATTTGATCGCCGATCTAGAAGCGGGATTCGTTCGGTTTAACGCAGTGCTAAACCGCTAACATATGCTACACACTGAAACCGCCCTATTGGCGGTTTTTTTATATCTGCTCAATTTAGGATTCAGAAACAGATTATAGATTAGATATAAGCTAATTCATTACCCAAGAGAATGGCTCACCAAGTTCAACTAGATCTCCATCGATAATGACCAGGCTGGTATTATCACCACAAAAATACACTCCGGATAAGTGAATCGCATCGCACGCTAATAACTGCTTCAAGCTAACTTCATTGAAGCCTGACTCCAGTTCCAGATAACAATCGAGTCTATCACCTAACTTGCTGTACATGTGTTGAGTAGGTATGTAGTAATCTCTGGCAGGATCTGGCTGTGAGGCGATATAGCCTATGTGTTTCGAGCTTGAACCCTGTGCATCCAACACATATTTTATTCCGGCAAGGCCATTTTCAGTATTTGGATCACTAACCAATGCCAACTTCATATCGATGTCTTAATTATCTGAGGAATGAACCAGAGTAATCACATACCTACAATGCTACAAGCTCATCTCATTATTTTGCCATAACCTAATCGCTCTAAAATAGGTTTTTCAGATTAATTGTGATTTCAGTTTATTGCTTGTCGCTTTAACGTTTATTTTTCACACAAAAGATTCATTAATACCCATTTTTGTCAATTGACTGTTTTTTGTTGGCCTCATTTATTGCTAACATGATCAATTATCTTGCCTTTTGTTTCTTTAGATTTTATTTTTGGGATTTTTTCGTCATGTCCAACTGGTCTTTATTTTTACTTACTCTTCCCCTCGCCAGCTTAATCTTCTCTGCCACAAGTTTCGCCCAATCTGACTATCAGGCTATCGGTGACAGTTTTAAGTCGCAATTTCATGCTCAATTGAAGAAAAACAAGGTACCTGGTGGCGCCTTCGTTATTGTCGACAATAATAAAATTATAAAAATGAGCGCCTATGGCAAGCGCCAAAAAGGCGCTAGTCTCAATATCAACACAGACACTGTTTTCAGGCTCGCCTCGGTATCAAAGACCTTCGCGGGCAGCTTAGCAAGCATGCTGGTTCATGAAAATAAATTTGAATGGGATGATCCACTACGTAAGTATATGCCCGAATTTCACCTCGCCGATCCACAAATGAGTCAGCAAGTTAAACTTGGACACCTCATAGGACAAAGCACAGGCCTGATGCCAAACAGTTATGACAATATTCTCAATGCCAACGGTAAACTTGAGAAGATCATTCCTAAGTTCAAAAAATTAACCCCTATGTGTTCACCGGGTACGTGTTATAGCTACCAAAATATCGCATTTTCTTTCATCCAACCTGTGATCGAACAACAAACTGGCGACAGCTACGCTAGTTTGGTGGAGAAGCGTATCTTTGAGCCCCTACATATGGATACCGCATCAATAGGCATGGATAGCTTTATGGCAACAGATAATAGAGCCAGTCCGCATATCAAGACACGTTCGGGTTTTAAAAAGGTCAAGGTAAAACCTAACTACTATCAAGTCGAGCCTGCCGCTGGGGTTAATGCCAGTATTACCGATCTCTCTAAATGGTTAATGGCTAACCTGGGAAATAATCCAGATGTGTTATCCCCAAGTTTATTGGCGGATATTCAAACCCCGGGAGTGCGAACGAGTAAAGAGTTGCGTCGCCGGGAATGGAAAGCTTATCTGAATGATGCTCATTACGGCAAAGGATGGCGTGTGTATGATTTTGAAGGGGAAAAATTAATATATCATGCAGGTTGGGTTGCAGGTTATGTCGCCGAAGTCGCCTATTCTCCTCGGTTAAAAGTCGGCATGGCCATGTTACTCAATGGTGAATCAAGAGTGATAGCTAAATTAGGCGCAAGTTTTTGGCACAGCGTCATTCGGCAACAAGCTCAAATCGCCATGCAGAAAAAAACAAGTATTCACACCGATTAGTACTCATCATAAACTAAGCGGTCTGTCTGCGACTGCTTAGTTTATTGAGTCCAAGATGGATCAATCTTAAGCCAGTAGGCCTAAACCTAAACAGGATTGTCGATGTCGACATACTCATGTTCGATATCAAACTCACGCGCAAGGTGCTCACCAAGGGCCTGAATACCATACCTTTCTGTCGCATGATGACCCGCCGCAAAGTAGTGTATCCCCAACTCAAGAGCGCTGTGAAAGGTACGCTCCGACACTTCACCACTGATAAATGCATCGACGCCTAAGCTCGCCGCATCATCGATATAATCCTGAGCCCCGCCGGTACACCAGGCAATACTCTGTATTTCAGCAGCTGGATCGCCAATATGCAGAGCCTCTCTATTAAGTATCTCACTGATAGATTTAGCAAAAACCCCAGCAGAGACAGGCGTATCGAGACGTCCTTGCCAAATTAATCCTTGAGCAATTCCTTCAACTGGCTCAGCGTCCGAAATATCTAGCTTTCGACCTAACTCGGCATTGTTGCCCAGCATGGGGTGCGCATCCAAGGGAAGATGGTAACCAAAAAGATTAATATCATGGGTCAATAATGCTTTTATCCGTCTCTGTTTCATGCCTGTTATCACCTCTCTCTCCCCTTTCCAGAAGAATCCGTGGTGTACTAACAGCGCATCGGCATCGAGAGCGATGGCTTTATCGATCAACGCCTGGCAGGCGGTGACCCCAGTAACGATTTTTTTTATCTCTGCTCGTCCCTCAACTTGCAGACCATTAGGCGCATAATCTTTAAACTTACCCACTTGTAAAAACTCTGCAAGATATTCTGCTAACTCGTTACGTGTCATTGAACCGCCCTTATAAAAATACAGTTTAAGTGTAACCCATGTACTAATCCCGGCACAGATTTAACCCGCTCACACTTCAAAAAATAGCCAAGTGACATTTTAACAACCTTTAATTAACTGGTTTAAAATCAAGTTAATTATCAATTACCTGTCAATAAGCCGTAAAAACCAGCAAATACGGGCGATTTTCAGTGAAAATTGGACATTTTACTGGTTTAGCCTATAAAATTAGTCCAAACCTTCAAGTTAACATTAAAAAATAAATAGGTTATTACTATGTCAAAACTGACCAAAGAAGAGGTTATCAGCGCATTAGAGTCTGCTCTTGCTGCCAAGCAAGGTTCGACTGTAACGATTGAACAAAAAGGAAGCTGGTACAAAATCGATGGCGGTAAGTCATTACGCATTAGCGATCTCGACACTATGCTAACCGAGCTAAGTGGCGGTGAAGCTTCTGCTGAAGTGACTCAAACCCAAGCTAAACCAGCTGCAGAGACGGCTAAACCTAAGGCGGCAGCTAAAACAACGCCGACTAAGAAGACTAGAGCCGAAGCCGTGACCACTTCAAGCTCAAAAGGCGGTAAGACGCCAAAAGAGCTATGGCGTGAAAAACTAGCAGGAAAAGGTCAGTTACCTCGCGGTTTCTAATCTTTATTCTGAAGTCATAAAAACAAAAAGGAGCCTGAGGCTCCTTTTTGTTTTTATGGCTATACGGGTAAATCACATGGCCATATCGACCCTAACGCTTCCTTGAAGATACACGACCCTCACTTCATCCCCAGCGTTGAATATCATGCCTGAATCTAGATCTTGTATAATCATCACCTGCTGGCCATCCTCCTGCTTGATCATGAGTTCAACAAGTTTCAGCTCTTGGTAATAAGAGTTATCGCCATATCTATGACCCACGCCAGCCCCTATCAAGGCGCCTAAAACTGTCGCGACATCTTGCCCGCTACCGCCGCCGAATTGATGACCAATAACGCCACCAATCAAGGCTCCACCGAAGGTTTTCCATCCTTGATTTTGATCTTCTATGAGTTGTTTCTCGGTGATATTTCTCACCGATACCAGGTCACCATAAAGGACTTTCTCTACGGGAACGGCTTGATCTCTCTGATAGGCTGCCGCGGAATTCAGTGAAAATGTGACCGTCAAAGCCACCACTAAGGAGAGTAATAGATTAAAACTAGGTTTCAACATAGTCATTTTTCCGCTAAATTATAATAAGGTCTACTAAAGATAATCTTACTCAATTGTGAACTCACTGTCCTATTTAAATCATCAATTCGAACAGTTTCCAGAACCTGAACTGGCACTGACAGATCCTAACGGGCTATTAGCCATAGGGGGGACCTGCAACCAGCTCGATTACTCCATGCTTATTATGAGGGTATTTTTCCTTGGTTTAATCTCGATGACCCTATCCTTTGGTGGTCACCGGATCCTAGGGCAGTATTTGTCCCGGGAAGCATGAAAGTCAGTCGAAGTTTAATAAAATATTTAAAAAAACAAACTTGGACCTATAGCATAAACCATGCTTTCGAAGAGGTCATAAAGGGCTGCGCTCAGCCAAGAGTGGCACAAGATGGCACCTGGATCACCAATGAAATCCAGCAAGCTTACCTGGCACTACACCAGCAAGGACAGGTCCACTCAGTAGAAGTTTGGGATAATGGCGCCCTCATTGGGGGTTATATGGCGTAGTCATAGGAAAGGTCTTTTGTGGCGAATCTATGTTCCACACCCAAACCAATGCGTCTAAAGCAGCCATGCTGATGTTGCATCAGCATCTATTGAGAAACGGTTTCAAATTAATCGATGCCCAAGTGATGAACCCACACTTAGCCTCTCTAGGCGCTACGGCATTAAAAAGAAAAGATTTTATCAATTTACTCAAGCGTTTCCGTGATGGTGATGTCTCAGTCAACACTTGGTTACCCAACGAGGTTTATATTGAGCTCTAAATCACAACAAGTTTCAGTAGGGATAACTAAAACCTTTCCCTGTAGTTACCTAGACACTCAAATGGAGCAACTCCTGATGCTTCAGGAAGAGAGTATCGACATAAACTTGTTCGAGCAGTTATTGTCACTGGGCTTTAGACGCAGTGGCGGCACCATTTACAAACCCCAATGCCCCCATTGCAACGCTTGCCTGCCCATTCGTATACCCAGCGCGAGTTTCACACCTTCGAGGCGACAAAAAAGAACCCTGAAAAACAACAGAGATCTGGTGTGGAAAATAATCGGCAAACAAGCCGACTATCACTATACTTTGTACGAAACTTATATCAATCAAAGGCACAGTGATGGGCCCATGTACCCGGCTTCCAAAGAGCAATATCAACATTTCATTGGCTCTGGTTGGCTAGACCCGGTATTTATTGAACTATGGAATGCAGACAAACTGGTAGGGGTGGCTGTCACCGACATTCTGCCTAACAGTTTATCGGCAATCTATAGCTTTTTTGCTCCCGAGGAACACAAGCGCTCTTTAGGATCTTTGCTCATTCTGCTCCAATGTCGTCTGGCTAAATTGATGAAAAAAGATTTTGTTTATCTAGGCTATCAAATTGATGAATCGAGAAAGATGAACTATAAAAGAGACTATACCCCCTATCAAATATTAACCAGCTCGGGCTGGCTGCAAACACCTGATGAGAAATAATTTATTGGTTTTTGAGTATGTGCGGCCAAGGAGCGCGCTATTTAACACCGATAAGTTAACCTGCTCTTTACAGCAAGGCGAAATTGCGGCATGATACGCCCGTTTTTAACATTTGAAGGCTAACAGGATAACTGATTAATGGCGAAAGAAGACAACATTGAGATGCAAGGCACGATCCTTGAAACCTTGCCGAACACAATGTTTCGTGTAGAGCTAGAGAACGGTCACGTTGTGACTGCACACATCTCAGGCAAAATGCGTAAAAACTACATCCGTATCTTAACGGGTGATAAAGTGACAGTTCAGCTGACCCCTTACGATTTGAGCAAAGGTCGCATCGTCTTCCGTTCACGCTAAGTTAGCTATCACAAAATTTTTAAAATCGGCCAGACCGGTTTTTTTAGTTTATCGTATTAAAAAAGGCTGCAATTGCAGCCTTTTTTTTACTCTTTTTTTATCCGACTAGTTCAGCACCTTTTCCACTCTGTCGGTCGTGATCACAATTTCCTTCTTGACGACATCGACATGTGCCTCGCCTCCTTTCTCCAGATCACCAAACAATATCTGATCCGCCAGCGGTCGCTTAATAAGCTCAGTAACTACCCTTGCCATAGGCCTAGCTCCCATAGACTTATCGTAGCCCTTCTCAGCCAATAAGGTTCTCGCTTCGTCACTGACATGCAGAGTCACGGCTTTATCATCGAGTTGAGCTTGCAACTCCACTAAGAACTTATCAACAACTTTAGCGATGACAGTCATATCCAAATGATTAAACCAGATAATCTCATCTAGCCTGTTTCTGAATTCCGGAGAGAAAATCTTATTGATCTCAGACAATGCATCTAAGCTATGATCTTGCTGCTTAAAGCCAATGGAGTTGCGTACAGTCTCCTGCACACCCGCATTGGTGGTCATCACTAGGGTGACATGCCTGAAATCCGCTTTCCTGCCATTGTTGTCCGTCAGGGTGCCATGGTCCATCACCTGCAACAGCAAGTTATAAACATCCGGATGCGCCTTCTCAATCTCATCGAGTAACACCACACAATGCGGATTTTTAATCACCGCATCGGTAAGTAATCCTCCCTGATCATAGCCAACATAACCAGGAGGAGCGCCGATCAACCGAGACACAGTATGACTCTCCATATACTCGGACATATCGAACCTGACCAGGTTGAGCCCGAGACATTTAGCCAATTGACTGGTCACCTCGGTCTTACCAACACCGGTAGGACCTGCGAACAAGAAACTACCAACGGGTGTCTCTTCGCCGCTCAACCCACTACGAGACAATCTAATCGCAGCGCTAAGGCTTTCAATCGCATTATCTTGGCCAAACACCACCATCTTAAGGTTACGGTCTAGGTTCTTCAGCATATCTTTGTCAGTGGCTGATACGGACTTCTCAGGTATTCTGGCAATCTTAGCAATAATTGATTCAATCTCACCCTGACCGATAGTCTTCTTTCTCTTGCTCGCGGGTTGCATCGCCATTCGGGCACCAGCTTCATCGATAACATCGATGGCTTTATCGGGCAGATGACGATCGTTAATGTGTTTATCAGACAATTTAGCCGCAACACTCAAAGCCGCCATGGTGTACCTCACCCCATGATGCTCTTCATATTTAGACTTTAGTCCACGCAATATTTTGGTCGTCTCAGCCACGGAAGGTTCATTAACATCAATTTTTTGGAAACGTCGGGCCAAGGCACGATCTTTCTCGAAAATACTCTGATATTCCTGGAACGTGGTCGAGCCCATACATCTTAACCGACCGCTAGACAGCAAAGGCTTTAGCAAGTTAGACGCATCCATCACCCCACCCGACGCAGCGCCGGCACCTATGATGGTATGGATTTCATCGATAAACAGGATCGCCTTCTCATCGCTCTCAAGCTCTTTAAGCAGACTCTTGAAGCGCTTCTCAAAGTCACCGCGGTACTTAGTTCCGGCTAACAGAGCCCCGAGATCCAAGGAATAGACTGTGACACCACTCATCACTTCCGGCACTTCATTCTTAACGATACGATAGGCAAGTCCCTCGGCAATTGCCGTCTTACCCACCCCCGCTTCCCCCACCAGCAGCGGATTGTTTTTTCTGCGGCGACAAAGGATCTGAATCGCACGTTCAATCTCTTCACTGCGTCCGATAAGGGGATCGATATGCCCTTGTTCTACGCGCTCATTGAGATTGTCGGCAAACTGAGAAAGCTTGCTCTTTTCCTCTTCTGACTCGCTATGATCTTCAATTCGCTCTTGATTCGCTGCCGAGTCGCCTTCGTTCTTAGACACTCCATGAGAGATGAAATTGACTACATCGAGTCGAGTGACTTCGGCATTTCGTAATAAGTAAACCGCTTGTGATTCCTGCTCACTAAAAATAGCAACCAGCACATTGGCACCCGTGACTTCATTGCGGCCCGAAGACTGTACATGAAACACCGCCCGCTGAAGCACTCTCTGGAAGCCTAGTGTAGGCTGAGTCTCTCTATCATCCTCAGGATCAGCAATGATGGGCGTGGTTTGTTGAATGAAGCTGGATACCTCCTCCCTCAACTTGTCCAAATTCGAACCACAAGCGACTAATGCCTCTTGAGCAGCCGGATTGTCAATCAAGGCCAGCAATAAATGTTCTACCGTCATGTACTCATGACGCGCATCTCTGGCTTGCTGGAACGCCAGGTTTAAGGTGACTTCGAGATCTTTGTTTAGCATAAGCACCCCCTAAATATACAACGTAACAAACCTAAATTTAGGCTTTCTCTAAAGAACACAGTAACGGATGTTCGTTTTGTCTTGCAAATTGATTTACCTGAGCAACCTTAGTTTCTGCAATTCCAAATGAAAAAACGCCGCAAATTCCCTTGCCCTGATGATGGATAGCCAACATGATATCTGTGGCTTCCTGTTCATTTTTCTTGAAGAAAAGTTGTAATATTTCAATCACAAAATCCATCGGAGTATAATCATCATTGTTTAACACTACCTTATACATCGAAGGTGGCATCAACTCCGATTCAACACGCTCTTCTACGTGTTCAATATTTCCTACTTTACCCATGTTTCAATATTAGCCTCTTGTCATGGCTTGTACCAATCGATATAAAAATTTTGAACCTTTTACTCAACATCTCATATCTCACACACTAATTGATACAAATTTTCAACTTAAATGTTGATTCTTTGTTAAAATGCGCTTGACTTACATACGAACTGCTTTCATTCTGTTCAACAAGCGGTGGATCAGCCCGCTCATTTAGTTTTACTATCTTACTGGTAAGTAAACAACAGAAGGAAGTGGAAGTATGGCAAACGGAACTGTTAAATGGTTCAACAACGCCAAAGGATTCGGGTTTATTTGCCCTGATGCTGGCGGTGAAGATGTTTTTGCACACTATTCTACCATTGAAATGGAAGGCTATCGAACTCTAAAAGCAGGCCAACCAGTTCAATTTGAAGTAGAAGCGGGTCCAAAAGGTATGCACGCGTCAGTAATATCAACAATTAATTAATTTAGTGGCCAAGATCAAAAAAAGGCAGGGAGCTCCCTGCCTTTTTTATTGCCTGATTTTCACACCCAAAACCTATTGACGCTTTCGAGCCATTACAGGCTAAAACTAAGCCGAAACGGTAAATCGACCTCAGCTTAGATTTCTGCTTTAAGAAACAAACAAGGCGTTAAGTGTCGCACTCGGACGCATCTCGGCAGCAGCCTTTACAGGATCTAAACGATAATATCCGCCCAGATCTGCAGGGCTACCTTGCGCCGAATTTAACTCATCAACAATCTTGTCTTCATTGCTAGCCAAAGCTTCTGCGAGTTCAGCAAACTGCGCCTTAAGCTCAGCATCTTGTGACTGGCTAACGACAGCCTGAGCCCAGTACATGGCAAGATAGAAATGACTGCCACGGTTATCCAGCTGCCCCACTCGACGAGAAGGTGACTTGTTCTGATCGAGAAACTGTCCGATAGCCACATCGAGTGTATCAGCCAGTACTTGCGCCTTAGCATTGTTAGTCGTCTGACTCAGATGCTCTAACGATGCGGCTAAGGCCAGGAATTCACCTAATGAATCCCAACGCAGGTGCCCTTCCTTCTCGACCTGTTGTACATGCTTAGGTGCACTTCCGCCCGCACCAGTCTCAAACAGACCGCCACCATTCATCAAGGGAACGATAGAAAGCATCTTAGCACTGGTACCCAGCTCAAGAATGGGGAACAGATCCGTTAGGTAATCACGCAGAACATTACCCGTCACAGAGATAGTATTTAAGCCATCTTTAGTGCGCTGCAGGGTGAAACGAGTAGCCTCTATGGGTGACAAGATACGAATATCCAGGCCATCCGTGTCATGATCGCCAAGGTACTGATTCACTTTCTTAATGATTTGAGCGTCATGTGCGCGTTTCTCATCTAACCAGAATACCGCAGGTGTATTCGATAGGCGTGAACGCTTGACTGCAAGCTTAACCCAATCCTGAATAGGCGCGTCTTTAACCTGGCACATTCTCCAGATATCACCCGCTTCAACATCGTGGGATAAAAGCGTGTTTCCATTAGCATCGATAACATTCACACTGCCAGGGGCAGATATTTCGAATGTTTTATCGTGGCTACCATACTCTTCGGCTTTCTGAGCCATCAAGCCTACATTAGGCACACTGCCCATAGTGGTTGGATCGAAGGCACCGTTTTCTTTACAGAATTGGATAGTTTCCTGATATACACCGGCATAACAACGATCCGGGATCATGGCCTTAGTGTCTTGAGGCTGACCATCCGGTCCCCACATCATACCTGAGGTGCGAATGGCGGCAGGCATAGACGCATCTATGATCACATCACTAGGCACGTGCAAGTTAGTAATGCCCTTATCTGAATCGACCATAGCCAGTTCAGGGCGCGTCTGATAGATAGCCGCGATGTCGGCTTCTATCGCGGCTTTTTTCTCAGCTGGTAATGTGCTTATCTTAGCGTAGATATCACCCAGACCATTGTTCACATCGACACCCAGCTCTTCAAACAGACTTGCATGCTTAGCAAACAAGTCCTTGTAGTAGACCTTAACCGCATGACCGAAAAGGATAGGATCCGATACTTTCATCATGGTGGCTTTCAAATGCAAAGAAAGCAGCACGCCTTGCGCTTTAGCATCTTGAGTTTCACGCTCGAAAAACGCGAGTAACGCCTGCTTACTCATCACTGAAGCATCGATCACTTCGCCCGCTTTCAAAGGAAGTGCAGATTTTAATACCTGCTCACCGCCCTCTTTCGTTTTAAGGACGATACTGACTTGAGTTGCCTCAGTCAGAGTGACAGATTTTTCACTGCCGTAAAAGTCACCCTCATTCATATGTGCAACGTGAGTCTTAGAGTCTTTAGACCAAGCTCCCATAGAGTGCGGATGCTTCTGAGCATATTTTTTAACAGAACCTGGCGCACGACGATCTGAGTTGCCTTCGCGTAACACCGGGTTTACGGCGCTGCCTTTAATTTTGTCGTAACGGGCTTGAACATCTTTCTCTGCAGCATTAGTCGGCTCATCGGGATATGAAGGAATATCATAACCTTTCTGTTGTAGCTCAAGAATACAGGCTTTCAGTTGAGGAATTGACGCGCTGATATTGGGAAGTTTGATGATGTTGGCTTCGGGTTTACCCGCAAGCTCACCCAGCTCAGCCAGTGCATCCGCAATTTTTTGCGACTCAGTCAATTTCTCAGGAAAGAGTGAAATGATTCGACCCGATAATGAGATGTCACGGGTTTCAACATTGATACCAGCCGCTTGTGTAAACGTCTTAATAATAGGTAACAGAGACAGGGTCGCTAACGCGGGGGCTTCGTCTGTTTCAGTATAAATAATGGTTGATGAGTTATCGGTCATTTTCCGTCCTACATTATATTAATAATAAGAATTTAAGATACTTTTGATTATTTTTTATACTGCTTTTTATTTAAATACAGTTTTTTATAAATACATCATTGAGTCTCCCACCTCAGGGTGGGCAACTGAATTTGTGCAAGCTAGATAGAGAGTAAACCCTATGACTCAAAATTAGGTACTCCCTTGCAGTAATAAGACTTTAACGCCTATATTAACGCGTAAATACCTGCGTTGAACTTCTCAAAACAACATGACGTTTTGAGATAGATCATATTTTAATGGCCAACATCATAAAACATTCCTGACAATTTTCAAATTCCACTAATGGCGAATGCCAAGTACAATGTTCGCATCAAGCCATACTATGCCAGAAGATAGCCAGAGTGAGTCATACTATTCCTCATCAACAACAGTTAAAAAAAACCCGTGCTAAGTCCTCAGCAGATAAAATCTCTACTTGGGGTGATAAGAAGAAAGTCAGCACTCATAAGAAGCACAGTACCCAGGGGGCGAAAGCTGGAAAACCCACCAGAAGCAAGCCCGCAGCTAAAGATCCAGTGATCCTTCTGTTCAACAAGCCTTTCGATGTACTCTGTCAATTTACCGATGAACAAGGCCGAAAGACCCTCAAGGATTTCATTCCCGTGAAAGATGTCTATGCCGCCGGTCGTCTAGACAGAGACAGTGAAGGCCTACTGCTACTGACCAATGACGGAAAACTGCAGTCAAAAATCACTGAGCCGAAGAAAAAAACCTTCAAAACCTATTGGGTTCAAGTGGAGGGCGCACCGGATGAAGCAGCGCTACAGGCATTGCGTGACGGTGTAGAACTGAAAGATGGCATCACGCTACCCGCTAAGATATCCATCATCTCAGAACCCAGAGTATGGGACCGAGAGCCCCCTATCCGTGAACGTAAAAATATTCCGACCACCTGGCTTGAGATACAGATCTGTGAAGGCCGCAACCGACAGGTGAGACGCATGACCGCCCATATTGGTTTTCCCACCCTCAGACTGATCCGTTATAAAATAGATCAATGGAGTCTGGACGATATCGATATCGGCCAATACCGGATCCTGGATATGAAAGCCAAAGGCTAACACAGACAAGTTTACAATCACTCCCTTGAGGGCATTGAAATGACACCTAGATATAGACCCAATGTAACTGTTGCCTGCATCATAGAGTCCCAGGGTAAATATCTGATTGTCGAAGAGCTTATCCAAGGTCAACGACGGTATAACCAACCTGCAGGTCACCTGGAGCTAGGAGAAAGTTTGCTTCAGGCCTGCCAGAGAGAGGTTCGGGAAGAGACTGGGCTCGAAATAATCCCCCAAGGCCTAACGGGCATTTATCAGTTTTCTGCCAATGAATCCCTCACCTTCTTACGATTCACCTTTCATGTGACACTCGAAGACTGTGCCCAGACTCAACCACAAGATCCGATAATTCAGGACACACATTGGTTGACCTATGCTGAAATTTCGGCACTGGGAAGCCGTTTGAGAAGCCCGCTAGTGCTCTCTTGCATAGATGATTTCCTGAATAAAATTCACTATCCGCTGGAAGTGCTCAATGATGACTATCTCAAGTTAGCCCCGAACAATAATGCGTGATAGAATACGTCCCCGAAAAAGTCGCTTATTTTGCTCATTGTTTGAAAACGGTCAACGCAGAATTTTGTGCTTGATTCATGGGCTCTTCTCTAAGTAAATCAGCGATTAAAGACACATTCAATGGTTTTAGGATCTATGGCATTTATCGAACCCACAGCAAATAGCAGTAAAAAAGTCATTGTCGGTATGTCCGGCGGTGTTGATTCATCAGTCTCGGCTTACTTGCTACTTAAGCAAGGTTATCAGGTCGAAGGCCTTTTCATGAAAAATTGGGAAGAAGATGATACCGATGAATATTGTGCTGCTGCAGACGATCTAAAAGATGCCCAAGCTGTATGTGACAAGCTTGGCATCAAGCTCCATACCGTCAACTTCGCCTCCGAATATTGGGACAATGTGTTCGAATACTTCCTAGCCGAATACAAGGCTGGTCGAACTCCAAATCCAGATATCATCTGTAACAAAGAGATCAAGTTCAAAGCATTTCTCGAGTTTGCCGATGAAATTCTCGACGCCGATTATATCGCCATGGGGCATTATGTACGCCGCAGCGATGAAACAGGTCAAAGTCAGATGCTACGTGGTGTCGATGGCAATAAAGATCAAAGCTATTTCCTCTACACGCTCAGTCATCAGCAGATTGCCCGTTCTCTCTTCCCCGTGGGCGAGCTCGAGAAGAGTGAAGTCAGAGAGATAGCCAAAGAGATGGGCCTCATCACCCATGACAAGAAAGACAGTACCGGAATTTGTTTTATCGGCGAGCGAAAGTTCACCGACTTCTTAAGCACCTTCTTACCTGCCCAGCCCGGCAATATAGAAACTGCAGAAGGCGAAGTCATCGGCAAGCACCAGGGACTCATGTACCACACCTTAGGCCAGCGTAAAGGCCTGGGTATCGGCGGAATGAAGAACAGTAATGACGACCCTTGGTATGTTGTCGATAAAGAGATGGACAGAAATGTCTTAGTCGTCGGCCAAGGTGGCACTCACCCGAGATTAATGTCCGTGGGTTTTTATGCTGATCAGCTCCACTGGGTCGACAGAAAAGGCCCCATCAATGAAGCAAAAATCACGGTAAAAACCCGCTATCGTCAACGAGACGTAGCCTGCACCCTGTTCCTTGAAACCAATGATAAAGGCGAAGACACAATAAGAGTCCTTTTTGATGAACCTGTTGCGGCCGTGACCCCAGGCCAATCGGCTGTCTTCTATTCTGGTGAGCTCTGCTTAGGCGGCGGCATCATCGACTCATTAATCAGAGAGTAATCCGTGAACGAGCAACTAAATGAACGCACAATGGCCTTCGCAGGTATCTTACAGGCCATCGCCCAGGTGCAACATATTGCCAGACACGGAAGTGCTGATACTGATAGTCTCGCAGCCAGCCTGAACACGGTCTTAGTCACTGAACCTGAGAGCACATCAGATGTCTACGCAGATAAAGTTGCCCTAAGAAAAGGCTATCAACTGATAGTCAATCAGTTAGGCGACGGCAAAGAGAAAGATGTAGAGGTCACACGTTACCTTATTGGCATTTTGGCTCTGGAACGCAAGTTGTCCCGAGGTAATGCTATGGGGATCCTGGCCGAAAGAATCAATCAGGTGCACCGTCAACTGCACCATTTCGCCATCACAGATGAACAGGTAGTTGCCAATTTTGCTGGCATCTACAGCGATATTATCAGTAACTTAGGTCCTAAAATCCAGATATCGGGTAACCCTGAATATCTGAAACAGTCTCAGGTACAGGAAAAAATCCGAGCCCTATTACTCTCTGCCATGCGCAGCGCAGTATTATGGCGCCAATTAGGAGGCAAGCGTAGACACCTTGTCTTCGCCAGAAAAACAATAGTCGATATAGCTAAAAAAAGCCTCACCCTATAATAAGTCAAGTTCATTAAGGAGCTTCTAATGGAACTTTCCGCACTAACTGCTATCTCTCCCGTAGACGGTCGTTATGGTAGTAAAACCGCCTCATTAAGAGGGATTTTCAGCGAGTACGGCCTGACCAAGTACCGTGTTCAAGTCGAAATAAACTGGCTAAAGCTGTTGTCCAGCTGCCCAGAAATAGTTGAAGTCCCACCGTTCAGCGAAACGGCATTAGCCCTTCTGGATCAAATTAAAGATAACTTCAGTGAAGAAGATGCACTGAGAGTTAAGGCTATCGAAGCGACCACTAATCATGATGTGAAAGCGGTCGAATACTTCATCAAAGAGCAGATTACCGATAATGCCGAACTGGCCGCTATCGGGGAGTTTGTTCACTTTGCCTGTACCTCGGAAGACATTAACAACCTGTCTCATGCTCTGATGCTAACCGAAGCTCGCGAGCAAGTGCTGGCTCCTTACTGTCAGAAGGTTATCGATGCCATCAAGGGACTCGCAGTCGAGCACAAAACAGTGCCACTGATGTCCCGTACCCATGGTCAACCCGCCTCACCTTCGACCTTAGGTAAGGAGATGGCCAACGTAGTAGTTCGTCTGGAGCGTCAGCTTAAGCAGATCCAAGCGGTCGAAATCATGGGCAAGCTCAATGGCGCCGTGGGTAACTACAACGCTCACATATCAGCTTATCCTGAAGTCGATTGGCACACATTATCCGAGCGTTTCGTCACAAGTCTGGGCATAAACTGGAATCCATACACCACTCAGATTGAGCCTCACGATTATATCGCCGAGCTGTTTGATGCCATCGCCCGTTTCAACACTATCTTGATCGACTTCGATCGTGATATCTGGGGCTATATCGCACTGGGCCACTTCAAGCAGAGAACCATAGCCGGTGAAATTGGTTCTTCAACCATGCCTCACAAGGTTAACCCTATCGATTTCGAGAACTCGGAAGGTAACTTAGGCATAGCAAATGCCTTGATGCAGCACTTAGCCGCTAAGCTGCCAGTATCGAGATGGCAACGTGACCTTACCGACTCTACCGTGCTGCGTAACTTAGGCGTAGGCATGGCACATGCCTTGATCGCTTATCAGTCAACCCTGAAAGGGATCAGCAAGCTGGAAGTTAACGAAGCTCAGCTTAGAGCCGAGCTGGACAAAAACTGGGAAGTATTGGCAGAGCCAGTTCAAACCGTGATGCGCCGCTACGGCATCGAGAAGCCCTATGAGAAGCTTAAAGAGCTGACTCGCGGTAAGCGTATCGATGGCGAGCAGTTAGCCGTATTCATCGAGGGTCTGGAGCTTCCAGCTGAAGTGAAAATTGAACTTAAGAAGATGACGCCAGCCAACTACATTGGCCGCGCCGAAGCCTTCGTAGATGAACTAAAGTAACGCTTTAATAGTCTATAAGACAAACTACACCAAAGGCGGTAAGCTTATCCTTACCGCCTTTTTTATGACCTTATCAATAAGCATCTATGTATAAACTGAATATCAATACTCAAGACTTCCTAGCACAGCATTGGCAGCAGACCCCCTTAGTCATCAAAAATGCCTTCACAGATTTTATCGATCCTATCAGCGCCGATGAGCTTGCGGGTCTCGCCTGCGAAGAAGAGCTCTCCTCTCGGGTTATCATAACCAAAGGCGATGGCTGGGATATCATTCAGGGCCCCATAGAAGAATATGATCAATTTGGTGAAGATAATTGGCAATTGTTAGTGCAAGCCGTCAATCATTGGCACCCTGATTCAGTCTCATTAGTCGAAGCCTTCAGATTCATCCCAGATTGGCGCTTCGACGACCTCATGGTGTCATTTGCGACACCTGGAGGCGGCGTCGGACCTCATATCGATAACTATGACGTTTTCCTGCTTCAAGGAGATGGGACACGCCGTTGGAAAGTAGGTGCGAGAGGAGATTACTCTCCTCGTGGTGGCGATACCCATACCGCACTCATCGACGACTTCGAGCCTATTATCGATGTGGTGCTGGAAAAAGGCGACATGCTGTATATCCCCCCTGGCTACCCACACAGAGGGGAAACTATCACAACGGCCTTGAGCTACTCCATAGGCTTTAGAGCACCGAGTCAGCAAGAGCTGATGAGTGGACTGGCGGATCATCTGCTTGATACCAACACGGGCTTACAGCGTTTTATCTCTGCAAATGAGCCTGAGTTTCCAGCGAGTCTTTCCATAGACCATCAAACAGGAATACTGGATCTGCTCAAAGACTTATTAGCACAGCCTCAGCATTACCAGCAGATGTTAGGCCAACTGCTGAGTCAGAACCGTTTCGAGTTGGACTTGTGCGAGCCAGAGCAAGATTACTCGACGGCAGATTTAACCTCTGCCCTGTCGGAAGGTGCTCAGTTAGTCCGAATTGGAGGCTTAAAAGTTATCAGTCTCGAGGACGATACTCAATCACGCTTATTCATTAACGGTGAGGAGTTCAAGTTAAACATAGACCAAGATGAGCTGAGCTATATCGCCAATCAGATGAGTCTGGATAATGATAAAGTGCTCGGCTTAATCCGCTCAGCAGAGGTGACAAAGTTTCTGCTCACTATGCTTAACTTAGGCTATTATTATCTAGCTTAAGCTGAGTTCCTTTAGGCTTAGCTCACGTAAAGCTAGCAGAATCAAAAATGGCACCTCAAATAAGGTGCCATTTTTATGTGCAGTGTTTAAAACAGAGAATAATCTACCACTAGCCCCAGAGTTTTTCATCGTTATGAATGTGGTACAAACTTTCGGCTCTAGAGACCAAAAGTTGAGCAAATTTAGCTTGAGTAGGCTCTCTTGTGGCGCCACTTTTTTGTAAGTTTTCCGCTTTCAACTGCCACACCATAGAGAAGTGACGCAATGCCTCACGGGCTGTTGCCGCCACTTTTACATCAACATAATCCGAGGGTAGATCGCCAGACATCACCCAAAAAGTCTGCTTCTTAGGCTGCTTAGACTGCATCTTCCAAACCGCGACGTAGGGCGCCAGGTAACGGCTCTCATCGGCTATGACCTTGCTAGGAATGATGCCTTTTTCAGCTAAGAATTTATTCGCCTTTTGAAAATGCTCTCTGATCCACTCCTGTCTCAGCTCTTCTTGTTGTTCTGCTGTTAGCGCTTGAGTTTGATCGACTGCTTGTTCCGTCATACTGAATTCCTATCTTATTATTGTAAACATATTGATTTCGCTTCGCTGGCTAATGCAATTTGGACATTAAAACCACTACTACTTTACGTTGACGTAAAGTGGAAAGCTAGATTGCCACACAGATCACAATTAATCCGAATCTTTACTTTGTTGAGAGTATCGCTAAATGCTATCGTTCTGCAATAAATATAACAAGCCGTCGGAGCATCTCTTTGAGCTCTGGCGTTTACATCCCCAAGTGGAGAACAGTACGTGGCTGTATTTAATCATATCTCTTTCGACGATCATGAACAGGTCGTATTTTGTCAAGACAAGGAAAGTGGCTTAAAAGCCATCATTGCCATTCATAACACCAATCTTGGGCCAGCCGTTGGCGGTTGTAGGATGTGGAATTATGAGTCTGATGATGAGGCATTAAACGATGTGTTACGCCTATCACGTGGCATGACCTATAAGAACGCCCTCGCGGGCCTCACCATGGGAGGCGGTAAGTCTGTCATCATCGCAGACCCTAAGCTTCAAGACCGTGAAGCCCTATTTCGCGCCTTTGGTCGCTGCATCGACGCTCTGGGGGGAAATATTACTCCGCAGAGGATGTCGGGGTGTCGACCAAAGATATCATGATCGCTCATGAAGAAACGCCTTACATGGCAGGACTCGAAGGAAAAAGTGGCGATCCATCACCTTTCACCGCATTGGGTACTTTTTTAGGCATAAAAGCGGCGGCGAAGCATAAGCTAGGTGTCGACTCACTCAAAGGACTCAAGATATCTGTCCAAGGTGTGGGCCATGTCGGTTATTACCTGTGTCGTCACCTCCATGAGGAAGGGGCTGAGCTAATCGTCACTGACATACATCAGGCTTCTCTAGATAAGGCAGCCGCCGAATTTGGTGCCATAGTCGTTGCTCCTCAAGATATCTATCATCAAGATGTCGATATTTATGCCCCTTGTGCTCTGGGCGCAACGATTAACGATACGACTATCCCACTGCTTAAGGCCAGCATAGTGGCAGGTTGTGCCAATAATCAGTTAGCCGAAGCACATCACGGCGAGAAGCTAAAAGAACTGGAGATTCTTTATGCGCCGGATTATGTGATCAATGCTGGTGGCATCATCAATGTCTCTTTCGAAAAAGACTATGATGCCAATGCATCGACTAAAAAAGTCGAAGAAATCTACCACACCTTGATGACTATTTTTACTGCATCTGATGAGCAAGATCGCACTACCGCTTCTATTGCCGATGAGATGGCCCGCAAGATCATCGAAGCGGCAAAAAAATAGGAAATATCGGTAAAATTACTACAGATTTTTTCACTATATTGATGGGACAAAATTAATTTTTTGTCCCATTTTTTATTTCTAAAAATAAATTTTCAATGCAGGCAAATAGATACAAGTCAGACATAGAAATTTAATCAAACCGTACTGGAAAATGTCATATTTGTCAGCTTAACTTAGAGGCTCGTTTACTCGCATAGGAAAATGCTATGGTGACTTTCAGGTATGATCTCAACCAAGACATGATAGAACTTCAGGCCAGTAACTGGTGTGGTTTAGAGCAAGTTTTTGTCAATGGGAAACGGGTTTCAAGAAAACTAAATTTTGGCCATAACAGTGAACACAACATCCGGCTCAATGATGGTAATTCCTGTCGTTTTCAATTACTTATAGATCCAACATCCGAAGAGATGATCTGTCGAATTTATAAGAGTAACAGTCTAATCACTAGCATTCACCAGGGGAAAGAGAACCTGAGCAAGAGTAGACAGTTGCTGCAAAATCTCGTCATTTTCACCACATTGTCAGGCTTACTCTTGCTGCTATTAAACTGATCACTTTATTCAATAAGAGGGATCAGACTAAACCAGTAAGGTGATGGATACACCTCTATCGCTCTGAGCTAGCAAAGGCTGAGCCTTTCACCTTGGATGCAGATAAGCTGGCTAGTTTGGTAATTGCCACTGCCTGCCGTGATGGTGGTAATTGACAGCTTTTGTTTATGAGTGCCATGTTCAATCAATAACGACGTTAATATCGTCCCATCTCTGGGATATGACACTGCAGAGACGAAGTCTCCTACGCTTAAATCCCGATACAGTTTTACGGTAACACTTCCGATAGATCTCGGTTCCAACGGGCCTTCAGACACCACCAGAGTGTAACCCCTTGCAAGCTCGACCTTAGTGACATAAATTTGGGCAGTATTGTTCTCGCTCACCCGCTTTATGGATGACGGTTCGGCAGTTTTCTGAATATTAACAGAGCATGCGCTCAGCATAAGAGAAAAGACGAGTATTGCAGTGGATTTTGACATTTGAAGCTGTGCCTATTGTGACCAATGGCAGGTATCTTAACCGATCAGGTGGGGAAGCGATTGATCTTATTGAGCATAAGGATAAAAGACGCTTGCTCATCTTCAGACAAATTGACCAGAAAATTATCATTGACCCTTTCGGCTTCACGGATTAAATCTTGTTCTAGGGCTTTGCCAATGTCGGTTAAAAAGATCTGAAAAGCACGACGATTGTCGGCCTCTTGGTGGCGATGGATTAAACCTTGTGTCTGAAGTTGGTCTAATAACCGAGTCATGGTGTAGTTAGCAACATCGCAACGCTTAGATAACTCAGTTTGCGTTATCCCCTCCTCTTGCCAAAGAGCAAAAAGAACCGGCCAAAGCTTAATATCGAGTTGGTATCGTTTGAGTTTCTCATCCAGTGCATTTTGCAGGTCAATATTCAAGTGAGATACCAAGTAGCCAAGACTTTCATAATGTTTCAACTAGCACCTCCAATTCAATAAGAACCTAATTTAATACTACCACTAAGCTCACAAGAAACTAGCAATACTCAAAACTAATTATGAAAACGATATAACATCAAAGCGTTAACCTAGATTTTCTTTATACCAGCTCACTCAAGAACATACTCTTCTACGAATCGGTAATAACAAGCCCTGCCGAGCTTGGCCGCCAGCCCATTAGATAGCTCAACGAAGACGCCATCCTCTTCAATGGTAAAGGCGCTTACGCCCTCAATATTAAAGTAAGTATCCAAGCCTGTCACCAGCTTAAAACTGCCACTTTCTAGCGCTTGATAATCAACAATAATGAGAGGAACAGATTCCACCGACACCTTAAGCTTTTCAACCGGCGTGATCAAAAAATGTTCTGCATCGATACGCTGAAGAATACTACTGAACAGACGAGCAAATTTTGTCGGTAGGGGTTCATTTTGGTAAAACCATTGCCCCTGATTGTCGATATGAAATAACACAGTTTCAGTGCATAGGGCATTATCTTGCCTCAACTGCTTCAATGCACTACCGACTTTATCTGCCTTGCTATTTTCCGATGTTTTACTCATCTCATCTCCTTATGCCGCCCTCCCCTTATTACCAGTAGAAAGGCCAATAGAAAGGGCAGTGGAAAGGCTAATAAAAAGACCAGGGTAACCTAGCCTTTTTATCTCATACTCAACAATGATTAAATTAAGCTCAATAACGCCTGCACGGGATGCCTCGGCTTGAAACCGCCAAAACGCTTCACCTGGCTTCGACAAGAGTAACCCGAAACCAATATTTGCTCCTGAGGCACGGCCTTCATGGCCTGCTCCCATGACATATCATACAGGGACTTAGAACGCTCCTTGTTCTCGAGTTCATGGCCATAAGTGCCAGCCATGCCACAACAACCTAGACTCACAGTGTCAAGTTTGGCACCAAAGTGAGAGAAAATCGTCTTCCATTCGGCGCCAGTACTTGGCTTAGCAGTCGATTCAGTACAATGACTAAACCAAGTAAAACTGGTGTTCTTGAGCGCCTCCCCTACCTCGGGCATGGTTTTTATCGCCTCAAGCAGCCACTCGCTGGACAGTTTAACCTCGAAATTACCTCTGGTATCACCTAAAACTTCCCGATACTCATCGCGATAACACAATACCATGGCCGGATCTACGCCTACCATGGGCATGTTCAATGCGTGCAACTTGGTCAGAAAATCTGCCGATGATTGAGCAGTCTTGGCAAACTTATCCAAGAACCCCTTGATATGAATGGGCTTACCGTTAGGTTTATAAGGCAGCAACACAGGCTTAAGCCCCATTTTTTCAATGAGCTTGATGAAATGGTAAACCGTGTCGGCCTCATAGAAACTATTAAATGGGTCTTGAACCACCAAGACATATTGATGACGTTCATCATCGTCTATCGCCTCCAGCGCCTCAAGATCATAACCTCTGCAAGCATGACCATCTAATTGCTGCTTCAGAGTAGGCACAGATAAAGCCGGCGCATCCACATAACCCAAGGATTTCTTGATCACCCATTGACTGATGCTGTTTTGCGCCAGTGCATTGGTGAGTCTGGGCGCGATGGCCATCAAGGGTAAAGAGTCCTCGATGCCGGCCACCAGATAATCTTTTGCCGGACGCAGATACCTTTGATAGTAGATATTGAAGAATTGTGCCCTGAACTTAGGCACATCGACCTTAACCGGACACTGAGATGCACAGGCCTTACAGGCTAAACAGCCCTTCAACGACTCCATGACTTCGTGTGAATAATCGTATTCACTCTTAGCTTTTAAGCTATTTTGTGCCCTCTGTAGCAAGCCCTGAGGTTTTTGCTTCGCAAGCTCTACGACATCCACCCCCTCTTTCTCAAGCAGGCGAAGCCACTCTCGCATCAGACCCGCACGACCTTTCGGCGACTGGACTCTGTCACCTGTGGCCTTAAATGAAGGGCACATGGGTGAATAGCTGCTGTAGTTGAAACACAGGCCATTGCCATTACAGTTCATCACATCGGGAAATGCATTTCGAGTCTGTATCGGGATCTGTCGATCTAGGCTGCCACGTTTGGCACTGTCGACATTGTAGATCAAGGCACCAGTGCCTTTAGGCGCCACCAGCTTGCCGGGATTGAGTTTATTATGGGGATCGAACAATCCCTTCACCTCTTCGAGCAGGCCATACAGATGCTGACCAAATACCGCCGGGCCATACTCACCGCGCACTCCTTTACCGTGCTCGCCCCACATAAGGCCGCCATATTTAAGGGTTAGCTCAGCGACTTGATCGGAAACTCGCTTCAATAACCTCTCGTCATTGATATCACACATGTCCAGCGCCGGCCTCACATGCAATACCCCGGCATCTACATGACCGAACATGCCATATTGAAGCTGATGGCTGTCGAGCAGGGCTCTAAATTCCATGATAAAGTCGGCTAACTTCTCCGGCGGTACGGCGGTATCTTCGGCAAAGGCTATGGGCTTACGTCGCCCCTTCATCGCCCCTAGCAAGCCAACCGCCTTCTTACGCATGGCGTAGATCATATTGATACTGGTTTTATCACTGGTCTGCTGATAACCAAGTAAGCCACAAGAACCTGCCGCTAGCTGGGCGTCTAGGCTGGAGATAAGTTTTGATACTCTCGCTTCAACCTCTTCTCTTTCACCGGCAAACTCCACCATGTTCAGGCCATCGATACGACTACCGGGAACATCTTTAATCAAGTCTGAGACAGAATGCCAGATAATATCCTGCTGCGCTAAATTGAGGACCTTAGAATCGACAGTTTCTACCACTGTCGCGTTGGCTTTAACCAGCTCGGAAGCATGACGCAGCGCAGATTCGAATGAGTCATACTTGATGTTGACCATCATGCGGACATCAGGCAGAGGCGTAATATCCAATTTAGCCTCGGTGATCACCGCCAAGGTCCCTTCGGAGCCAGTTAAAATACGCGACAGGTTAAATTCGGTGAGTTCATCATTCCAGACATTTTTTAGATCATAGCCGGTGAGAAATCGATTGAGCTTAGGAAAACGCGTTTCTATCTCACCACGATTGACACTGCACATATCGGCAATCTTAGCGATTAATTGCTGACCTAGTGGGTTATTAGTGAGCGCTTCGACATTTTTCAGTTTTTCACGCTTAATTGCATAAGTATTCAATACGCTGCCATCATATAACACGCTGGATAGCTCGAGTACATGATCGGAAGTCTTGCCATAGACCAGCGAGCCAGCCCCGGAAGCATCGGTATTTATCATGCCCCCCATGGTGGCACGGTTGGAGGTGGAAAGATCTGGACTAAAAAAGAAGCCATGATCCTTGAGCGCATCGTTGAGGGCATCCTTGACCACACCGGCCTCTACCCTCACCCAGCCCTCCTCGGCATTGATCTCCAGCACGCTATTGAGGTAGCGGGACAGATCTAAAATCAAACCATGGGTCAGTGACTGACCATTGGTGCCGGTGCCGCCACCACGAGCACTGAATACCACGCTATCAAACTCTTTTCGTGAAGCAAGCGAAAGGGCAAGGGCAACATCTTGTTGATTTCTGGGGTAAAGAACAGCCTGGGGTAGAAATTGATAGACAGAGTTATCGGTTGCCTGAGCTAAGCGTGCACTGTAACGCTTGTCTATGTCACCGCTGAACTCACTGCGTTCGAGTGCGATTAAGAAGGCAAGGTATTCAGGCTCGAGGGTGTTTTCATGTGATAACTTGGGCAACTTAGCGTTAGGTAACATATATGTTTCTGTCTATTATATTTATGTAATTATACCGCTATTATATAAAAATCTGACACAAAAAAAAGCCGCTATATAGCGGCTTTTAAGATTAGCTTATTCTATGTAAAGAATAATTAACTCTGTGCTTTACCCAAATACAGCCAGGTATCGATCACAGTGTCGGGGTTCAGTGAAACAGTATCGATGCCTTGCTCGACTAACCAGGCAGCAAAATCGGCATGATCTGAAGGTCCTTGACCACAAATCCCGACATAAGCACCCTTAGCCTTAGCGGCTTTAATGGCCATAGCCAGCAGGATTTTAACAGCTTCGTCACGCTCATCAAACAGATGACTGATGATACCTGAGTCGCGATCCAGACCTAGCGTCAACTGAGTCAAATCGTTAGAACCGATAGAGAAACCGTCGAAGTACTCGAGGAACTGCTCGGCAAGCAGTGCATTAGAAGGCAGTTCACACATCATGATGACGCGAAGACCATCTTTACCGCGCTCCAGACCTTCCTCTTTAAGCAGTTCAATCACCTGAGCCGCTTCACCTAAAGTACGAACGAATGGGATCATGATCTCGACGTTAGTCAGACCCATTTCATTACGCACACGCTTGATAGCCTCACACTCGAGTGCGAAACAGTCACGGAAAGAATCAGAGATGTAGCGACTAGCGCCACGGAAACCTAACATAGGGTTCTCTTCTTCAGGCTCGTATCTATCACCACCGACCAAGTTAGCGTACTCGTTCGACTTAAAGTCAGACATACGAATAATCACTTTCTTCGGATAGAAAGCCGATGCGATAGTCGCCATGCCTTCAACCAGACGCGCAATATAGAACTCAACCGGCGATGAATAACCCGCTATCATCTCGTTGATCTCTTCCTGAAGCGCAGCATCTTGCTGGTTAAACTCGAGTAGCGCCTTAGGATGAATACCTATCATGCGGTTGATGATGAACTCAAGACGTGCAAGACCAACGCCGGCATTAGGAAGACGGGCAAAGTCGAACGCTCTGTCCGGGTTACCCACGTTCATCATGATCTTCATTGGAAGATCAGGCATAGAATCTACACGAGATGAAGTGACTTCGAAGTCCTGGATACCTTCATAGATAAAGCCAGTATCTCCTTCAGAACAAGAAACTGTGATTTTTTGACCGGTCTTAATACGCTCAGTCACGTCACCACAACCTACGACAGCAGGCACGCCTAATTCACGGGCTATGATCGCCGCGTGGCACGTACGACCACCACGGTTAGTGATAATGGCACTGGCGCGCTTCATGATAGGTTCCCAATCGGGATCCGTCATATCAGTAACCAGTACATCACCTTCTTTAATCTGATCCATGTCTGCGATTGAAGACAGAACCTTAGCCACACCACTGCCTATCTTATGACCGATGGCGCGGCCTTCACAGAGTACCTCACCCTTAGTCTTAAGATGATAGCGCTCAATCAACTGCACATCTTCACGAGAACGCACAGTCTCAGGGCGAGCCTGAACGATGTAAAGCTTGCCATCATTGCCATCTTTAGCCCACTCGATGTCCATTGGACGTCCGTAGTGCTTTTCGATGACCATGGCCTGTTTAGCCAGTTCCATGACTTCATCGTCATTGATAGAGAACTGACGACGCTTATCGGCGGCAACGTCTTCAATCTTGACTTGCTTGCCATGGGCCTCATCATCGGAATACACCATCTGAATGAGCTTGCTACCGATATTGCGGCGAACAACGGCTTGATGACCGGCCGTTAAAATGGGCTTATGGACATAAAACTCATCCGGGTTAACCGCACCTTGAACAACCATTTCACCCAGGCCGAATGAAGAGGTAATAAATACCACATCATTATTGCCTGACTCGGTGTCCATGGTGAACATAACACCAGAAGCGGCGGTGTCAGAGCGAACCATGCGCTGCACACCGGCTGACAGGGCGACACCTTTATGGTCGTAACCTTGGTGAACACGATAAGAGATAGCGCGATCGTTGAACAAGGAGGCAAATACATGCTTCATCGCTACCAGAACCGCGTCATAGCCTTTAACGTTAAGGAAGGTTTCTTGCTGACCGGCAAATGAAGCATCGGGCATATCTTCTGCTGTCGCCGATGAGCGAACCGCAAAAGATGCATCCTTAGTTTCAGAGGAAAGCTTGTCGTAAGAATCTCTTACGGCCTGCTCAAATTCGGGGTGGAATGGGGTATCTATCACCCATTGTCTGATCTGTGCACCGGCTGTAGCGAGTGCGTTCACGTCATCTACATCTAGAATATCTAGAATGTCGTATATCTTCTGGTTCAGTCCGCTTTGTTCAAGGAATTCGTTGAACGCGTAAGAGGTGGTGGCAAAACCGCCAGGCACTTGAACGCCTGCATTAGCTAAGTTGCTAATCATCTCTCCAAGAGAAGCGTTCTTACCGCCGACCTTGTTGACGTCACCCATGCCTAATTCTTGATACCAGAGTACATATTGCTGCACAGTTCTATCTCCGCAAGTTTATTTCAGTGTGGCCCCTTCACAGGAGGGCAGCGGCATTTTACACTCCATCGCAACAAGCGTAAATCTATAATTTTATTTGTAATTTTATTACTACAAGAGGTCAAAATGTTACGTAAAGTTTTCTATATTTCAGACGGTACCGCCATCACAGCAGAGGTGTTTGGCCATGCAGTCCTCTCACAGTTTCCCGTTGAATTTGATGCACTTACAATTCCATTCGTCGAAACAGAAGCTAAAGCTCAAGCAATTAAAGCCCAAATAGATGATTGTTTTATTACAACAGGTGAACGTCCCTTAGTCTTCCATTCTATCGTCAAACCTGAGATTCGAGACATCATCTTCAGCAGTGAAGGCATAGATTATGACTTTTTGAACACTTTTGTGGCCCCATTGGAGAAACAATTGGGAATGAAAGCCTCTCCCGTGGTTCATCGAACTCACGGCAAGGATAATGAAGGCTATGAGGCCAGAATAGAAGCCATCAATTACACCATGGATAATGATGACGGTCAGACATTAAAGAACATAGATAGTGCCGATCTAGTTCTATTAGGTGTGTCTCGTTGTGGTAAGACCCCAAGCAGCCTCTACCTTTCGCTGCAGTTCGGTATTAAAGCCGCCAACTATCCTTTTGTCGAAGATGACATGGATAACCTCAAACTTCCCCCTGAGCTCAAACGAAATAAGAAAAAACTATTCGGTCTAACCATAGATCCGGTACGCCTCCATGAGATACGCCAGAGCCGCATGGAGAACAGCCGTTACTCCTCATTGCGTCAATGTCGTATCGAAGTTAAAGAGGTAGAGATGATGTACAAACGCGAGCGTATCCCCTACGTCGACACCACCAATCATTCGGTCGAAGAGATAGCCACTAAGATCCTCGATGTCACCGGACTGAAACGTCATATGTTCTGATGTAGGGCTGAAACTGCTTAAATATTCACTTATTTGGCAACTTATATGCACAGAGAGCCGAAATTAACCTCACTTTTCGTGATTAAGGCGCTGTGCATCTTTAAACTATTCGTTATAATCCGAAGCAATCAGGCTAAATGCCCTTACGAACGCTCGGTACAATGAATGACCATTAAAACAGACGAACTACGCACCACTTTATTATGTAAGGCAATTTCTCCGGCTAAATTAGCTTCTGAATATCCCCTCACCCAAGAGGCTGCCGACTACCTGGTTCAACAGAGACGCGAAGTCGAAGCTATCTTAACCGGTGAAGACCCAAGACTGCTGGTTATTATAGGTCCCTGCTCAATTCATGACACCAAGGCGGCCGTAGAATATGCGGAGCGCTTGGCAAAACTGCATATGGAGCTGAAAGACGATCTGTGTATCCTGATGCGCGTCTACTTCGAGAAGCCCAGAACCACAGTCGGCTGGAAAGGACTCATCTCAGATCCCGATCTCGACGGCAGTTTCAACGCCAACAAGGGACTTCGTCTCGCCCGTGAATTATTGCAAAAAATTACCGAACTCAAGTTGCCTATCGCAACCGAATTCCTCGATATGGTGAACGGTCAGTATATCGCCGACCTCATTACCTGGGGCGCTGTCGGCGCGCGCACCACAGAGAGTCAAATTCACCGTGAGATGGCATCGGCCCTATCTTGCCCGGTTGGTTTTAAAAATGGCACCGACGGCAACATCAATATTGCCATCGATGCCGTGCGCGCTGCGAAAGAGCCGCACATCTTCTATTCTCCGGATAAAGATGGCGCCATGGCGGTTTATCGCACCAGTGGTAACCCATTTGGCCACATCATTCTACGGGGTGGTAAGCAACCTAACTATCACGCCGAAGACGTTAATGCCGCTGCAGAGCAACTGAAAAGCTTAGGTGTTTCCCATCGTATGGTTGTCGACTTCAGCCACGGCAACAGCCAGAAGAAACATGCCCAGCAACTCATCGTCGCCGACAGCATCATCAAACAGATGAATGAAGGCTCGACGGCTATCGCAGGTATCATGGCCGAAAGCTTCATCGAAGAGGGTAACCAGAAGGTGATCCCTGGTGAGGAGCTGGTCTATGGTAAGAGCATCACAGATGCCTGTTTGCATTGGGAAGACTCAGAGAAACTGCTTCGCTCTCTCGCTAAAGCGTCGAGAGACAGAATAAATAAACTTAGCTCGTAAAGGCTAATCCCGTAAAAAAGGCTTCTCAGCATTGCTAAGAAGCCTTTTTTTGATCTAAAAATCCATCAAGATCATTGACACGCTCCCAATAACTGCCACACGCCCGACGCGGATGGAAGTTCATTCTGAGTCCACCACTTGGCTTGATAGCTGAGTGACTCATATACCACGAGATCGCCACTGTTATAGGTACCAGACTCATCCCATGGAGACTGAGTGCATGTTTTAGGTGGCTCAGTGGGCGTTTTCACATCCAGCCTGAAGGTGAGTCCTAACTGGTTAACCCACACTTTATTAAGAGCCAGATCCTCTGAATAGACAATTGCATCACCACTAGATTTAACTCCCACTTGTATTACTGAAAAATATTGAGCCGACACTTGCTGTGAAAGCTGTTTAGCCCATATCTCAGTGGCCAGGTTTGACTGCTCTACCGTAATTTTCTCAAACACCAACTCATCCCCCTGGGGGCTAAACAGACGGAACCAGACTTCATCACCTTCATTAGCCGTTAAACCGTTGACGATATATTGGTCTAACTCGGTCCACTCCAAAGGTTGAGTCTCATTTACTATGGTAATATCACTGCAATTGTAAAAACCTTCACCAGCGGCATCTTCACGCTGCCATCGAGTATACAAGGTCGCAGCACCAAGGCGGTCTCGAGGAAAAGGAACCCTTATCTGATACACATTACGGCCATCGAGACTGGTGACAGCAACATCGCTCACCTCGGCAATAAGCGCGAGTTTTTGCCAACTCAGAGTTTCCGTGTCAGCATCGAAACTGGGGGCGGACAGGTAAAACTCCCAGAAACTGGGGTTATGGGGAGTATGAGCATCGAAAGTCACAGTCACATGACCCTCGCTGTCCGGGGTGATCAGGCTACGCTGCCAGTATGGTGAGGCGATATCCATGCCGGACTTGTCAATGTCTCCACCGGCGCAGAGCTGACCATCCGGGATAGCCAGTTTTACCGCTTCGATATTGTGGTAATCGATAACATTGACCGAGAATTCGTTATTTTGCACGAAAGGTTTAGTGCCCTTGGCAAGAAAAGCCACCCGGCAAGCCAGATTCGGGATGGCCGAGCCGTCTTCGGGCCACCAATAGCCCCCCGCTTCGACACAAAACTGCTGACGCGCCTTAGGATTTTCCATAAAACCGTGAGCCTGAACGAGCTGACTGCTTAGCAAGGCCATTGTCAGGCCGAGACTGATGATAATTTGAATTGAGTTTTTCATTGTTTCTCACTCATCGATTAGGCAGTACCACTGAGTCTGCCTCAATCAAAAACGGGTAATACAAGGGAAAAGCCACCACTTGGCCTGATACTGATTGCCTGAATAAGCGGCTCTGTCGCGACTTAGGTCCATTGCAGCGATCTGGAGTCAGTATTTAAGCGAACCGTTCCTTTAGTTTGGTTCACTCAAATACTGGCTTAGCCAATCAGTTATTTAATTAAAAAACTGATTCAGTTGATGACTTACGCAGTTAATGACTTAGTTCATCACCTAGTTCAGGTTACAAACAAAGTCCCAATCGCCGCTCGAGGCACTTGGCTTGGCATTGGTCCACCAAAGCGCAACGAATACGGCCGTCTCATCTTTCATCCTGTCTCCACCAGTGGCGTGACTGGGATTTCCCGCCCAGTCTGTTTGAGGGAAGTTCGGATAAGCCGGGATAACGGACGGTTCGATATTGGCATCACGACATGAATCAGATATTGGTGGTGTGGTATCACCACAACCCGGCGCCGTTGGATCCAGCTCACATTCACCCGGCACTGTGCTCCCTGCTTGACCAAAGTCATAGGTAACCCCATCAAATGACACGGTGAAGTTCGAAGGCATAGACACAGGTAAGTAATACTTAATCGTGCCACCAAAATCGGCACCAGGCGCGATAGACTTGTAGCTAGGCAAAGTAAAGCGAACCCGATGGAAATCATTTTCCAGGCCGCCGACGTTACCCGAAGCCGCGTTTGACCCATCGGTAACAACCGCTAAGTTCATGCCCGATTGATCGCTTATTTGAGATGACGTCGACGTCGAGATATCAAACTCAAACACGGCACCGCCAGGTATAGTGCTCTGGCTGTTGTTGCTGATGGTGAGTGTCGGCGTAATGGGATAATTACTGTCACCCACCTTGTAACCCGACAAGTTCGCGCTCAAGGCTAAGGCGTTAGCCAGCGCAGGAGAGTTGCTGACGGTATTGCCGTAAGGCGTCGCACTGGCAAACTTATCGTAGGCAATCGTTGTCATCGTTTCACCGATGAAATACTCGCCTTGGCCAGAGTTACGCTCTGGATACCAGTCAAAATCACCGGCCAGCTCCCAGAACATCACGCCACCGATACCTTTGTCGACCACATACTGAACCTTAGTATTCATCGCCTGCTCATCTTCGGTAGACAGGTAGACTTGCTTTGATGGATTCCATAACCAGGAAGACTGGGCGACATTATCGTAATGACGCTCGTAAGTTCCCGTCAGTTCATCGGCAGGATCATTGATAGGATCTAGGCCATAGCTGGCAAGGTAACTGCCGGTTATGCCCTGTTCCAGGTTCTTGGCATGCCACATGGGATTAGATCCGGCGAACATCTCGTTGCCGTTTTTATCAAGATCGTGCCAGAGGTTATCTATCCCCTGAGCACCATAACCACAATTATTGTCGCCTTCACCGGTACCCGATGGACAAGAGGCTTGATCAGGTAATGCCGCCTTACCCCACAGACCGTTTAACCCACCAGTGACTCCTTGCCAACCTCGGGTATAGTAAGGTAAGCCTATATTAATACGGCCCGCTGGCATGGCGCCGCGGAAATAATGATAGGCCCAGTCGGTGTTGAGGTAGCCAATGCCACCATATTGCGCAGTCGAATACACATCCCAAAATGCCAGCTCGGCATCTTCGCCGGTATCATAAAGCGCGGCGTTATGGCCGACAAAATCGTTCCAGGCACCGTGTAGGTCATAACTCATAATGTTGACGTAATCGAGGAATCGCGTCATCTGATACGCTTCCATGCCGCGCAGCAAATAGCCAGATGCAGGGGCGGCAACAGTAAGCATGTAGTGCTTATTGTCTTGCTTACCGGCAGTATCAAGCTTCTCACGCAGGGTTTTCATCAAGGTGTCGTACTGAGCAAATAGGGTCGCTCTGAGCGGATCGGCGACGGCAAAGTCATCGGGATTACCGGATTTAGCCATCGAGGTGGCATACTCATAATCAATATCTGCGCCATCGAAACCATAGGTTTGCAAGAACTCCACCACAGAATCGGCAAAGGTATTGATCCCAGCTTGTGTCTTGGTCATCTCATAGAAACCACCACTGGCAATACGGTTACCAGTATCATCGAAATAGCCACCGGTCTCGGCCCAACCACCGATTGAGATCAAGGTCTTCACCTGAGGATGCAACTTCTTATACTTATTAAGCAGGTTGAAATGTCCCTTATAGCTGTACTCAGGATCCATCTCGGCGCCGACCACTCCCGCCCAAGTCATGCTGGTTGCGGGGTTTTCCAAACTGTTTGGATCACCAACCGATACCTTGTTATTGCCATCGATATGGGCAAATGCATAGTTAATATGGGTGATCTTATCCCATGGAATATCGTTCACCAGATAACTTGGCTGGCCGTTGGTACCATTTCTCCAGGAGGTAAAGTAACCAATTACGCGGCGCGCATGATCGGCGCCCATCTTCTCACGACCATTTTCATCATAAATATCACAATAAACTGAATCCCCTTCTAAACCATCGGGACGACAGGCTTCATGGCTTGTCGGTCTATCACCCACATAACCAAGAATGGCACTCGAAAGCGCACTCGCCCCCAGGTTATCGGTCACTTCGGCCGTAATAGACAGATCGCCCACTTGCGCTGTGCTATACAGAGTCGAATACGGCGCTAGGGTGTCTGTTTCTATCAAGACACCATTGGCGAAGAAGCTCACCGAGACGATATCACCATCACTGTCCAAGGCATTGGCACCGATAGACAGTTCACCATTGACAACCAAATTGAAATTGGCACTCGGAGAGGTTAATTCAACACTCGGCAGCTGATTGGCCGCTGTAACGTTTATATTGACTGACGCAGAGACAGCGCTGTCATTTTGAGAGTCAAATGCACGCGATTGCAGACTATGATCTCCCGCATAGCTAGCAATCCAGCTAAACTCATAGGGATCGCTAGTATCTGTGCTCACAACCACGCCGTCAACAAGCAGCTCAACCTTAGCTATGCTGTCGCCAACATCGGGATCCGATGCATTTGCAGTAATAAGAATCGAGTCTCCGGATGTGACAGCGCTGTCATTAATTGGCGAAATAATAGCTGTCTCAGGCGATAAATTCTGGTTATTCACCACAGTAATATTAACCAGCTGCTCAGTCGATGCACCATCATTATCGGTAGCGGTGACCTTCAATACCACGGCGCCTTGAAGGTGTGCTAACCAAGGGCTGGTCACCGGAATATCGTTCGCCGTCCACATCAAGCTGTCTACCGTGCCATCACTGTCGGTCGCTTCGGCGTTAAGCACCATCGAATCATTTAGGTTGACTGTACTACCTGCTTGAGGCGCGAGTATGTTCACCACAGGCGCTTGATTTGAGGCTCCATCGCATTGACCTAAGGTTTCCCACACCCCCCACTCACCGGCATCCGCTGGTGACTCGTTGGTGGTCCACCATTTATTTTGAAAGAGGGTATTTTGCTCTGTGACCTGTGTGGTACTGGCATACACGGTATCGGCTAGCCAAGGTGCGACCCCTTGGCAATCGACAGCGTAAGCTTGGCTGACCACGGCTTGACTCAAAAGCGATGTGCTTATTAATAAAGCGAGGCGGTGCCGCCTGCCCAAATATGCAGTTTTGTTACTCATTTGATTATTCCTATTATTATTTAGTTGTACCGAAATACCTAAATACAGAGACAACAAAACTCAACAACCATAACGGCAAGATAACTTCATCGGTATTTACACCCGCTCACTTCAAGCCATTGGTTATGAAGTGGTTTGGATACTATTTAAACTACACTCATATTCTGAATTTGTTTATTAGTTTAATATAATAATAAAATCACCTCTTATAACTTAGCTAACTTTTCATTTATTTTTCAAAGACTAACAAATACGCCACAAGCGATGAACTATGCGAAATAGATGCGTATTTATTATTTTAAATACAATCAACTCAGGTTAAATAAACTCAATATCAGTTTATTTTTTAACAAATGACACCGCTAAATCATAGATAATCGGTTTTAAAAACGGCAATAAAACACTCGTTTAATAATGATTCCTTTAGACAGGAAGTTTCACTATAATTCTCCGCCTATATTCCGCCAATATTGAACTAGCATAACCTTAGGTTGCCGTATGCCATTATCCCAAACACCCGAATGTCGCTCGCCAGTGATCAATGCCCGTATAGAACAATCCGAAGCCCGTGTCATCAAGGCCATATTTCCGTCCATCACCAACCACCACAACACCCTCTTCGGTGGCGAAGCCTTGGCCTGGATGGACGAAACCGCCTTTATCGCCGCCACTCGCTTCTGCCGTAAGCCTCTGGTTACAGTGAGCTCGGACAGGATTGACTTTAAGAAGGCTATTCCTGCTGGCAGCCTGGCCGAAATCATCGCCAGGGTTATCCATGTGGGTAATACCTCTTTAAAAGTCGAAGTGAATATCTTTGTCGAAGACATGTATAGAGACCACAGAGAGCATGCTATTCGAGGCGTCTTCACCTTCGTTGCCATAGATGATGACAGACAACCCACCCAAGTCTGGACGCAAGGGTCATAAATCATAAAAGGCGGTGACAATAATCACTGCCTTGATGACCAGATTATTGTCCCGATAGTTTTCATCCCCTGAAACTCCGTATGCCTCTAGTTAGACCGAAGTCGAATAAAATCGGGCTTTAAGGCTAAATCACCGCCAAATACCCATAAACCAATAGTCCCCCCCATACTTTTTCTGTTACATTGATGTAATCTTCACGCGCAACGAAATAAAATATAAAGCCATGAAGCTAGAAAATTTAAACATTATTATTGCCGATGACCACCCGCTGTTTCGTAACGCCTTACGACAAGCCTTGAGTGGTCCCTTCTCAAACACCAACTGGTTCGAAGCAGACAGTGCCGATGCACTTCAGAGCCTGCTTGAAAATAAACAGCAGGCCTATGATTTAGTCATGTTAGATCTTCAGATGCCTGGCTCCCACGGGTATTCGACCCTTATTCATCTGCGAACCCACTTTCCCGATCTTCCAGTCATCGTTATCTCCGCCCATGAAGATAATATGACCATCAGCCGTGCCGTCCATTATGGTAGCTCAGGATTTATTCCTAAGTCATCTTCGATGGAAACACTGGCTGCCGCCTTGGCCTCGGTACTCTATGGGGATATTTGGTTACCGGATCATGCCGAGATACAGGAGATAAAGGAAGATGCTACCGCTCTTGTGGCCAGTAAGCTTGCCGATCTCACTCCACAACAATACAAGGTGCTGCAGATGTTTGCCGAAGGCTTACTCAATAAGCAAATTGCCTATGACTTAAGTGTATCGGAAGCCACAATCAAGGCTCATGCCACAGCGATATTTCGTAAGTTAGGCGTGAGAAATCGCACCCAAGCCGTTATCTCGTTGCAGCAGTTAGAGATGGAAAAAGTAGAGCTCTAGTCAAACTCAGACGTAATTGAAGCAAAAGCCAATCTATTTAGATTGGCTTTTTAGTTTATGGATTAGCATAGAAACTCAATGTGGGGACATTAACGAAAATGTTCCATCATCCGGTAGTAAGTCATCCCCAGTGCCATAGCCTGATTGCCCAGCCATTCATTCATGGGAATGCGGATATGTTTCATCCCGGCAAACAAGTCAAATTCAGTTAGCTGACCTATGATTGCCTTGGACATGATCTCCCCCATGATATGGGACGTGGCCACCCCATGACCCGAGTATCCTTGGCAGTAAAAAACATTAGCCGATACTTTACCCAGCTGTGGAATACGATTAACCACGATACCGGCCATACCTGTCCATTCGAACTCGATATCGACTCCCTTCAGACGAGGAAATGTCCGCTCAATTGCCGGGCGTAATTCAGCTGCCAGATCTTTAGAGTCCCGTCCCGAGTAATTTGTACCACCACCGAACATAAGCCGGTTATCCGCCGTCATTCGATAATAATCGAGCACAAACCGACTGTCGTACACAGCAACATCATGAGGATTTATCGCCTTAGCGACATCGGCAGAGAGCTTTACCGTGGCGCAATTGCCCAAAGATGCGGGAAACAAGAGGCCACTGAGTTTATTGCGTGCCAGTTTATGGTAGGCATTTCCCGCTAATAGTACGCTGTTGGCGGTGATGGAGCCATGCTCAGTTTTGACTACTGCTAAGTCACCATCACAGATATCAATGACAGCCGAGTGCTCGAAGATCAATGCACCTTGCATCTCTGCCGCCCGCGCCTCACCGATACACAGGTTTACCGAATGTAAGTGCATATTGCGTTTATTGAGTAGTCCGCCATGGTACAGGGGCGTCTCCAGATAGTCAGGGATCTCCTGCTTCGACAACAGATGCACCTCATCACCCATGCCTCTTAAGAGCGCTTCTTCATAAGTCTTTTCCATCTCTGCCATGTGAGCAGGTTTGTAAGCGGTATGCAGATGACCAAACTTGAGATCGCAGTCGATATTATATTTGGCTACCCGGCTCTTGATGATCTCATGCCCGCGCCACCTGAGATCCCAGACATAATCTTCCGCTTCGGTGCCTATGCTATTTCGCAGCTGTTTCGTCATGGCGGCATCACCGGACAAACTGCCGGTCACCTGGCCGCCATTACGCCCGGTAGCGCCCCAAGCTATCTTGTTCGCTTCTAGGATGGCAACTTTTATTCCTTTTTCCGCTAGCTCCACCGCAGTCGCAACGCCGGTAAACCCGCCGCCTATGATGACCACATCGACCCGAATGTCTTCCTCCAGCCGAGGATAATGTGTTTCATCATTGATGGTGGCGTTGTAGTAAGAATCACAGCGTTGTTCTGGCATAGGCTCTCCGTCTGTTTGCTAAGGCAAATCTTTCTGTTTCGGTTGTTTTACATTTTTTACACGCGTAAAAAATTTAAGTATATACCAGGCTATTTTCTCGTCAACACACTGATTGAAATATTTTACAAATAGCGAGAGACATGACCTCTTCAAGGCCATGTGAAGGCAGTTCAAACATAAAGGCCCTAGTTAGAGTCATTTATTTTTTACGTAAGTGGGCACTTCTTAATAACAGAAAGTAGCAACAGAAAGCAGTCGACAGAAAGGCGAGACTGAGCGTCTTGCCTTAAACAGGCTTAAACAATTTTAAAGAAGGTAGAATACGGGACTTATTGAGCCGTCCAACAAGCTTGTGTCAGTAACAGCTCTTTATCGTAAAGCTTAGCGTTGAACTTATCGTCTCTGTTAACGACTCCAACCCCCTTCGGCGTGCCAGTCATCACGATATCGCCGTCGATTAAACTCATAAAACTCTGTATCTCGGCCAAGATTTGCTCGGGTTTATTCAGCATTAACGCGATAGTGCCAACTTGTATTCTTACATCATTGATCATCAGCTCGAATGTCAGGCTCTCACTTACACTCTCAATGGCAACAAATTCAGAAAATACCACAGAGCCATCAAATGCCTTGGCTCTCTCCCAGGGAAGCCCTTTGGCTTTGAGCCGACTCTGCAAACCACGTTTGGTGAGGTCTAGCCCAAGACCTACGGCACTAAATTGTCCATTTTCAACCACAAAACATAACTCGGCCTCATAATGTATCGCCTCTTGATGAAAACTCACCAACTCAGTTGAGATCGCCGAATTTGGCTTAACAAATAGCACCATCTCATCGGGTACCTCATTATTGAGTTCCTTAATATGCTCGACATAATTGCGTCCCACACACACGACTTTCGAAGGCCTTACCACTCTTTTATCGACTGTAACTCTATTATTGACGACTACTGTATTCATCTAGCTCCACTCCAAAAAATAGGCCCACATTATTCTATCAAAACACCTTCATAAAAGGACGACTCGATAAGAGCTGACGATCACATTGCAAGCTGGCATATTCAGCCCTCAATCTTGGTATTATTTAACCAGACTCGAAATTAAGGCTCTCAACGCGGCGGGCTTCACCATCTTCGCCATATAGCGATACCCTTTACGCTCAACTTCATCCACCAGCTCTTTATTGGTATTGGCAGTAATAAGTACGCCGGGAAGATGGCTACCATATAGGGCACGTATGCCATCCATAGCATCGACACCATTTTCATCATTATCCAGATGATAATCGGCTAATACGATGTCTGGTGCGACCCCCTTGAGACCCAGTTTAATCCTGGCATCGGCAAGATCGGTGGCACAGATCACTTCACACTGCCAACGGCTGAGTAAACTCTCCAGCCCCGCTAAAATTGTTTCTTCATTATCGATACACAATACCTTAACACCGGCTAAAGGCTGGATCATGGCCGCCGTTTTTTTCACCTGCGTCTCAGTAATTGTTTTGCCCATAGGGACTCTGATTGAGAAAACTGAACCTTGACCAAGAATTGAATCCACCTTGATCTCATGCTCCAATACTCTGCTGATCCGATCGGCAATCGCTAAACCAAGACCCAGGCCGCTGACGCTCTTACTGGTGGGGTTATCCAAACGCTTAAACTCTTTGAAAATCTCCGAAATTTCACTCTCATCGATACCACACCCCGTATCCAGTACCTGGATTTCAAGATAATCTCCCCGATGACGGCAGCCTAGCAAGACGCGATTACCCTTGGCATAGCGATAGGCATTGGTCAAAAAGTTTTGCAATACCCGCCTGAGCAGACTCAGATCTGAGTTAACGGAGGCTGTACTTGGCACCATACTGAACTTGATCTGATAATCTTGGGCCATGGCAGCAAATTCTACCGCCAAGCCATCGAGCAGTTCTGAGATAGCAAAGTCACGACGATTGACATCCACCACACCCGAATCCAACTTAGAGATATCCAGCAAATCCGTGAGCAGCTCACCGGCAATCTTGAGCGAGCTGTTTACATGGGAGAGTGTCGTCTTGCTCTCCTGATCTAAGTTTGGATATTGAGACAAGGAGGCGGTAAATAATCTCGCCGCATTCAAGGGCTGCATCAAGTCATGGCCCACTGCTGCCAAAAATTTACTCTTAGAGGCATTAGCCATCTCTTCCTGAGCTTTAGACTCCAATAACTGACTGTTTAACATCGCCAGCTCATAGGTCCTCTCCTTCACCCTCGCCTCCAGAGAATCGTTCACCTCCTGCAGGGCCTTAGCGTGCTCACGATACTGAGTAATATCGGTGAAGGTCATCACGAAACCACCACCCGGCATAGGATTGCCCTGTATTTTGATCACCTTGCCGTCTTGCCTCTCTCGCTCCGACACATGGGCGGTGCCGTTTATCATGTGCTGCACCCGCTTATTAACCTGATCCTCTATTTCACCCACACCACAAAAACCACGTTCGGCGTTAAAACGCACCACCTCACTGATGGGCATTCCCTCTTTGAGGAAACCTGGCGGGTATTGATATAGCTCAGAGTATTTATGATTCCAGGCGACCAGATTTAAGTCTTTATCCACCACACTCATGCCTTCATAGGCGTGTTCTATGGCGCCGCGCAACATGTCTTGGCTGAGAATTATCTTGGAAGAGGCTTCATCGACCAGATTAAACACTTCATCGAGTGCCAGATCCCTGCCCTGCAACACAGAATCCATCACCAAGGCTGCACTCGAGCCGCCTAATACCCCTGCCAGAATATGCTCAGTGTGGGCGATAAGCTCGGCAGGAGCCGCCTTATGCCAACTGTCACTCTTCACTGCTTCTTCGGAAAATCGAGAAAAACTCTCATAGGCGCGAGTCGGGCTAACGAAGCGGCTCGCCAGGATCAAAAGATCTTGCTGAGAGATGGGTGCTCCCTTGCGGCTGCTGCTATTCTTCAACTCCCCGGGAGTAACAAATTCACTGGCTTGAATACGCTCCGATACCCCAGCCCTAAACCAGATAGAGCCTAAGATATAGCAAGCTAAGTTGGCGAGTAAGGCGGTTAAAATATCTCTTACATTGGGATTAATCGTCTCCAGCAGACCAAAGTCACTACCAAACACACCGCTGGCATCATACGCTCCCTTGATTAAGATGTAACACCAGAGACCGAAGCCAACAAGCAAACCAAGTAACACCCCAGAGCGATTGCCATGCTTCCAATACATACCACCTATGAGCGCAGGCCCCAGTTGAGCGAAAGCGCCGAAGGATAACATCCCCAGCGCCGAGAGGGAGTCGCTGTCCATAAAGGTGAGATAGCTGAAATAACCTAAGCCTAAGATGACAATGATCGACAAGCGGCGGGCATTGAGTAAAAACTGAGAAAATTGACTGAAATTTTTCTGCTTAATTTTCCCGGTGCGTAACATGATAGGCACCAACCATTCGTTACTCACCATCACGCTGATGGTCACCACTGCCACCACCACCATGCCGGTCGCAGCCGAAAGTGTACCGAGCAGGGCCACAACGGCCAACATGGGTTGATCTAAGGCTAAAGGCAAATTAATCACATAAGTATCGGCGGCTACCGAATCCCCTAAAATCAGCTTTCCAGCTAAGGCTAATGGCGCGACAAACAAGCCAAACAGCAATAGATAGATGGGAAATATCCAGCGGGCCTTTAATAGACTTTTCTCATCCATACACTCCACCATCATCACATGGAACTGTCTGGGCATGCACAGGAAAGCCGCCATTCCCACCAAGAGCTGAGGCATCAGGGACTCCACTCTGAGGCTGGGCTCGCTGATCAAGTTTCGCTCCGCCGCCTGGCGCCAGATATCACCGAAACCATCGAAATAACCAAAACTTATCACCGCACCGACGAGTAAAAATGCCGCTAACTTGACCAAAGACTCGAAGGCTATGGCCAACATCATGCCGGGATTATGCTCGGTAGCATCGAGTTTTCTGGTACCAAATAAGATGGCAAACACGGCCAGTACAGCTGTGATAATCAAGGATATCTGGGCACCATCGAAGGGAGAGTCATCGGGCTGAAACAGATTAAGGCTAAATACCATGGCCTTAAGCTGCAAGGCGATGTAGGGCATGATGCCAAATAGCGCAATTAAGGTGACGATTACCGCGAGTAGTTGAGATTTGCCATATCGGGCGGCAATAAAATCCGCCACCGAAGTGATGTTATGGGTTTTAGAGACAATCACCATCTTTCGCAGCAGGCCAAAGCCTAAGGTAAAGATGAGGATGGGGCCGATAAATATAGGCAAGAAAGACCAGAGGTCTTGGGCCGACTGGCCAACAGTGCCGAGAAAACTCCAGGATGAGCAGTAAACAGCCAGACTCAAGCCATAGATCCACACCTGGATCTTCTTGGTTATTTTACTGAACCAACGCTCCGCCCCCACGCGAGCAGGAAGAGCAGACAAACATAAAAAACGGCAATAACGCCAACCACTATGGTCAGATTCATATGACTCTCATTTTTTATGCTCATTGTGCGTTAAATAGAAGATTAAATCCAGACATGAGTTTATTGACAACAGACTAAAAACAAAGGATATTTTTGTACTAGACCAAGGTCTAATAGAGCAAATAGCCCCGAAACCTACATACTGAACCCAATCTCATTAGATATAAGGGAAGCCCCATGAGCACGCAGTCTCTCTATAAAGTTCCCAGCGAAATCGCTGCAAACGCACATATAAACGAAGAAAAATACAAAAAGATGTACCAAGAGTCGATTGTGAATCCTGAAGGTTTCTGGAGAGAACACGGCCAACGCATCGATTGGATTAAGCCCTTCACTAAGGTAAAGAAAACCTCATTCGACGATCATAACCTGTCAATCAATTGGTTCTATGACGGCACACTCAACGCCTCAGCCAACTGCTTAGACCGTCACCTTGAAAAAAATGCCGACAAGGTCGCCATTATCTGGGAAGGCGATGATGCTAAAGATCAACGCATCATTACTTACGGTGAATTACACAAAGATGTGTGTAAGTTTGCCAATGCATTAAAAAGCCAAGGTGTGAGACGTGGCGATGTGGTCACCATTTACATGCCTATGGTCCCGGAAGCTGCCGTTGCCATGTTGGCCTGTGCTCGCATTGGTGCGGTTCACTCAGTGATATTTGGTGGTTTCTCACCGGACTCCATTGCCACACGCGTCATAGATGGTAACTCTAAGGTTATCGTCACCGCCGATGAAGGCGTGCGTGCAGGTCGCATTATTCCGCTCAAGGCCAATATAGATCAGGCACTGTCACACCCTGATGTGACTTGTGTAGAGCGTGTCATCGTTCTCGAGCGTACCGGTGGTGATATCAACTGGGAAGAAGGCCGTGACATCAAGTGGGATACTGTCATGGAAACAGCTTCTGAGCATTGCGTACCCGAAGAGATGGGCGCCGAAGATCCTCTATTCCTGCTTTATACTTCGGGATCAACCGGTAATCCTAAAGGTGTGTTACATACTACAGGTGGTTACATGGTCTACGCGTCCATGACCCATGAATATGTGTTCGATTACAAAGACGGTGAAGTCTACTGGTGTACCGCAGATGTGGGTTGGATCACCGGTCACTCCTATATGGTCTATGGCCCGCTTGCCAATGCCGCAACCGTACTGATCCACGAAGGGGTACCTAACTACCCAACACCTTCTCGTTTGGGTGAAATTGTCGATCGCCATAAAGTCAACATACTCTATACCGCACCGACTCTTATTCGCGCTCTGATGGCAGAAGGCAAGGAACAATTTGATAAATTCGATGGCAGCTCACTGCGCATCATGGGATCCGTGGGTGAACCCATTAATCCAGAAGCTTGGCGCTGGTATAACGAAGTCATAGGTCACGAGCAGTGTCCAATCGTCGATACCTGGTGGCAGACCGAAACCGGCGGTATTCTGATCAGCCCGCTTCCTGGCGCCATCGATACCAAGCCTGGCTCGGCTACCCGCCCCTTCTTCGGCGTACAACCAGCCCTTGTCGATAACATGGGTAACATCATAGAAGGTGCAGCCGAAGGCAACCTGGTTATACTCGATTCTTGGCCCGGACAGATGCGTACCGTCTTTGGTGATCATGACAGATTTGCACTGACTTACTTCAAGACCTTCCGCGGCATGTATTTCACCGGTGACGGCGCTAAACGTGATGAAGACGGTTATTACTGGATAACGGGACGTGTCGATGATGTGATCAACGTATCTGGCCACAGACTCGGCACCGCCGAGGTAGAGAGCGCTTTAGTTTCACATGAAAGTGTGGCAGAAGCCGCTGTTGTGGGTTACCCCCATGACATCAAGGGTCAAGGTATCTACGCTTATGTCACGCTAACCAGAGGCACGGTAGAATCTGAAGAGCTTCGCCAAGACTTGAGAAAATGGGTGAGAAAAGAGATTGGCGCCCTGGCGACACCGGATCTCATTCAATGGGCTGGCGGCCTGCCTAAGACTCGTTCGGGTAAGATCATGCGCCGTTTCCTGAGAAAGATTGCAGCCAATGAAGTGACCAACTTAGGTGACTCATCGACACTAGCCGATCCGGCTGTGATCGATGTCTTGATTGAGTCTCGTCTGAACCGCAGCGAATAACTGATTTACAGCGAGTCATGATTCGAAGATAGACAGTAATCTTGCTAGCCCCTCACATGAGGGGCTTTTTATTGTCCAGATGAAATTAATTAACGGGAAACATAGCGACTCAATCATCCCACTGATATGCTTTGCCATCGGTATTTTGAACAGCAGATTTTTGTGCAATTAAGAGACTATCAACAACAAGCGATCGACTCGGCGGTAAAACACTTCAAGGCAAGCCCAGACTCAGCCGTACTGGTGTTGCCTACTGGAGCGGGTAAAAGCATAGTGATTGCCGAGCTGGCCCGTATCGCCAATGGCAGAGTCTTGGTCTTAACCCATGTCAAAGAGCTCGTTGCACAAAATGCCGAAAAAGTCGGCATATTGACCACGGCCGCCGGGATCTACTCTGCAGGCTTGAATCAAAAATCCACCGAAGATAAAACCATAGTCGCCAGCATTCAATCTGCGGTGAGAGCGCCGGAGAAGTTTAGCACCCCATTTTCTCTGGTGATCATAGACGAGTGTCACAGGATAAGTCAGGATAAAGACAGCCAATATCAACAGCTGCTAATACACCTTAAGAGCATCAATCCCAAAATCAGGCTGCTGGGACTCACAGCAACCCCCTACCGACTCGATCTCGGTTGGATCTACCGTCACCACTATCATGGTAAGGTAGGCAACCCTGACAAGGCGGTATTTGAGCAATGCATCTTCGAACTCCCCATGCGCCCCTTGATAAAACGCGGCTACCTGAGCACACCTAAAATATTCGATGGCCTCAGTGCCCAATATGATTTCAGCTTCCTTAAAGCCTCTACTAGCGGCCAATATCAAGAAGCCGAAGTCAATGACCTACTCAGCCATTGCGGCCGGGCAACCACGGCCATCGTTAAACAACTGGTGCAGATAGGCAGCAGCAGACAAGGCGTGATCATCTTTGCCGCCACAGTCCGTCACGCCGAAGAGATACTCAAACTCTTATCTAAAGAGCAAGCGGCGCTGATCACAGGCAAGACCAGCACCGAGCAGCGCGATAGCCTGATTGAGCAGTTTAAGGCCAGAAAGATTAAGTACCTGATAAACGTCGCCGTATTAACCACAGGCTTCGATGCGCCCCATGTGGATCTTATCGCCATTCTACGCCCGACAGCTTCGGTGAGCCTGTTCCAGCAGATGGTCGGTCGGGGCTTGAGAATCTGCGAGGGAAAATCTGAGTGCCTCATCATTGACTATGCCGCTAACGGCTACGATCTCTACTTTCCGGAAGTGGGTCAAAACAAGCCGAACAGTAAATCTGTTCCGGTACAGGTACATTGCCCAGTGTGCGATTTCGCTAATATCTTCTGGGGCCTGGTCGATGACGATGGCGACATCATCGAGCACTTCGGTAGACGCTGTCAGGCGTTAATCGAACAAGGTGGCCAGAAGAAGCAATGTGATTTCAGGTTTAGATCTAAAGTCTGCCCAAACTGCGGTGAAGAAAATGATATTGCCGCTAAGATCTGTCATAGCTGCGATGCCGTGCTGATCGATCCCGATAAACGCCTCAAAGAGGTACTGCAGCAGAAACATCATCATCTGTTTAAATGTGACGCCATGTTATTCGAAGAGGATAAGGACAGACTAAAAATCAGATACATAGACACCGACGGTAACGATTTTTGTCAGTACTTCAATTTTCAAACCAAAGCGCAGATCCGCGCTTTCTATGCCATATTCGTATTGTCGCACACCAGAACACCTGGGCTAAAGCATCCAAGATACAGCAAGGTACAAGAAGTTATTGCAACCCGAGACCTGTTTCGTAAACCAGATATGTTGCTACTCAAAAAGCATAAAAAGGGTTGGGATCTGCAGGAAACCTTCTTCGATTATCAAGGCCGCTACCAAACTGAGAATAAGTTTCTTCAATAGAGAATATGCAATTTAAGCACAATTATGGTATAAAAGTAGCGACTAAATTTTCAGGAGTTAATATGTTTGTCGTAATCTTTGGCCGTCCAGGCTGTCCTTACTGTGTTAGAGCGGTACAACTTTCTGAGCAACTCGTTGAAGCTCGCGATGACTTTAAGTTTAAGTATATCGATATCCATGCAGAAGGGATTAGCAAAGCGGATCTTGAAAAAACAGTCGGTAAGCCTGTTGAAACTGTCCCACAGATCTTCATCGACAAAGAACATGTCGGTGGTTGCACTGAGTTTGAACAGTATGTCAGAGACAATCAATTACTTTCAGCTCCGGCTTAACGTATAAGATTGCATTCTCAATTCTCAACTAAAAAAGGAGGCCTAAGCCTCCTTTTTTGATCTTACTGTTTTATAAACGGATGTATCGATTGATATTAGAGCACGTATTTCACAGAGAATATGACACGATTTAACTCGCCATTATCCCCATTTTGTTTGGTGTTCTCTGCATACATATACTCGACACCCACTGTCATAGGCTTAACCGGTGAATAGAGTAAGTTTACATAAGCAGAATAAGATTCTTTGTTTACCCCTCCCCCCGTTAGTGCTTCATTATTGTCAGCCTTAAAGCCCGAAAGCGTGAAGCTTGAGCGCCACTGATCAGTCCACCAATGACGATATGAAGCAAAGCCACCATAAGAGCTGATGGTTTCAATTTCACCGTTGGCATCTAATACACCGGCGTTAGCATAGTTCAGCGCCATGTAACGGCCTAAACCATCGCCAGCGGTAGCAGAGAGCTTAATGTCATCGTCACCAACAGGAATGACCCCTGTGAAGCTCACACCATAACCCATCTCTTGGGTATCGAGATTATCTATCTCAACATTTAGCTGTCTCGCCAAGCCCGCAACGGTGAATTTCGCGCCGCCTTCAGTCTTGAAATTATATCGAGCCACAAAATCTGGTACCATGCCACTGCCGCTGGTAATACGGGAACTTGATCCGCTGCTGCCAGCATAACTGTTCACTGTGGTTTCTGGGTTCTCTATCGCGAACTGGAAGCCGCCATTGGTATAACGCACCATAGTCTGACGAACAAAAGGTGTACCTTCTGCTGCACCGACAAAGTCCAGGTTCTCAGGAAGTGCTCCGGGATTCTGGAAAGTTGTCCAGGTTTGACCCACTGTCCAGTTGTCAAAACTGACGAAAGCCTGTCTGATACGAGGAGAATAACTGTTAGATACTCGCTCATTACCATCGGTATGGGTCATAAAATCGAGTTCGATAAAACCCGTGAGTTTATGGCCGTCGAGATCTGTGCTGGTCTTAAAATTGAAACGGGTCTCACGAACCTGAAAGTCTACAACTTCATTGCCGTTACTAGCATCACCATATATGGTACCAGGAACATAGAACTGTCTGGACAGGTTACCGGAATCAGGAGCGCCATTACTGTAATCACTGAACATCACATCAGCTTTGACATAACCTCCAAATTTAAACTCTGTATCACCTGCTTGTGCCCCTGAGCTGACTGCTAGCATAGTCGCCATGGCCACAAGGCTCATCTTTGCTTGTCTCATTATCTCTCTCCCGTAACATTATTATATTATTTACAATAATATGAACTAGATAACAATCGAACAACATTGGCAATACGTCTATAAGACAAAAGTATAACAGCGAGATCTGAAGTAATAAGCTACCGCTTTTATCGGGCACTCTCTTTGAGATGCTATCTCTGAAATGCTGTAGCGTTAAGTACAAGGCTTTGAACTATTCGAACGTGAAGGATTCGCCCCCTTGTATGTAATAAGAGTTAATACCAAGACTGCTGCGCTCCTATAAAAAACCATTAACTGAGCTAACGGCTCTTTCTGGCATTGCTTAATTTTCTGAATCACTAATTGGGTGGATTATGTAAGGGCTAACATTTTAGAAAGGAAAATCGATTTAAACCAGAATTAGGGGGATCACTAAAAAAGTGGTGGCTTCTTGCTGCCTAAAATGAAGAATTCGACCAATTGGCCTAATGAGTAAAGCCAACTGCCTTTTCATATACAACCAAGCACTTATAAGAAGCCAACAGAGCTAACGACCCTTTTTGGCATTGCTTTTCTGAATCACTAATTGGGTAGATTATATAAGAACTAAATTTTAGAAAGGAAAATCGATTTGAACCAGAGTTAAGGTGACCACCAAGGAGTGGTGGGCCGTGAAGGATTCGAACCTTCGACCAATTGGTTAAAAGCCAACTGCTCTACCAACTGAGCTAACGGCCCTTATCTGGTATTGCTTTCCTGAATTCATTTGCCTTGAAGCAAATCCACCTCAGAAGTGGTGGGCCGTGAAGGATTCGAACCTTCGACCAATTGGTTAAAAGCCAACTGCTCTACCAACTGAGCTAACGGCCCTTTCTGGTATTGCTTTTCTGAATTCATTTGCCTTGAAGCAAATCCACCTCAGAAGTGGTGGGCCGTGAAGGATTCGAACCTTCGACCAATTGGTTAAAAGCCAACTGCTCTACCAACTGAGCTAACGGCCCTTATCTGGTATTGCTTTTCTGAATTCATTTACCTTGAAGCAAATCCACCTCAGAAGTGGTGGGCCGTGAAGGATTCGAACCTTCGACCAATGTGGTAGTTAAGAGTAAAGCCAACTGCGCTCTTTATACAAAGCATCAACTGAGCTAATCTCTCTTCAACCGTTCCTCAGTTTATCCACCTAAAGGAAGTGGTGGGCCGTGAAGGATTCGAACCTTCGACCAATTGGTTAAAAGCCAACTGCTCTACCAACTGAGCTAACGGCCCTTTCTGGTATTGCTTTTCTGAATTCATTTGCCTTGAAGCAAATCCACCTCAGAAGTGGGGGCCGTGAAGGATTCGAACCTTCGACCAATGTGGTAGTTAAGAGTAAAGCCAACTGCGCTCTTTATAACAAAGCATCAACTGAGCTAATCTCTCTTCAACCGTTCCTCAGTTTATCCACCTAAAGGAAGTGGTGGGTGGTGGGCCGTGAAGGATTCGAACCTTCGACCAATTGGTTAAAAGCCAACTGCTCTACCAACTGAGCTAACGGCCCTTTCTGGTATTGCTTTTCTGAATTCATTTGCCTTGAAGCAAATCCACCTCAGAAGTGGTGGGCCGTGAAGGATTCGAACCTTCGACCAATTGGTTAAAAGCCAACTGCTCTACCAACTGAGCTAACGGCCCTTTCTGGTATTGCTTAAACTTCTGAATTTGCTTCTTCATCGCAATGAACAAGTCCACTTTCAGTTAGAGTGGTTTGAATTTTACATCCCAAGGATTAACTTAAGTCGTACACTTTCAAGAAGTGGTGGGCCATGAAGGATTCGAACCTTCGACCAATGTGGTAGTTAAGAGTAAAGCCAACTGTGCTCTTATAACAAAGCATCAACTGAGCTAATCTCTCTTCAACCGTTCCTCAGTTTATCCACCTAAAGGAAGTGGTGGGCCGTGAAGGATTCGAACCTTCGACCAATTGGTTAAAAGCCAACTGCTCTACCAACTGAGCTAACGGCCCTTTCTGGTATTGCACTCTGAATTTGCTTCTTCATCGCAATGAACAAGTCCACTTTCAGTTAGAGTGGTTTTGAATTTTACATCCCAAGGATTAACTTAAGTCGTACACTTTCAAGAAGTGGTGGGCCGTGAAGGATTCGAACCTTCGACCAATTGGTTAAAAGCCAACTGCTCTACCAACTGAGCTAACGGCCCTTTCTGGTATTGCTGATAGTTCAAAGTTAATAACCGATTATCACCCGATTAAAAGCCAACTGTCTGTTCCTACAAAAAACTGAGCTAGCGGCCCTTCTTAGTAGCAAAATCTCTGGTTAAACGATTCGAAAACTGATTAACTCAAGACCCTCAAGCGACTCTGCCGCTCTGAGGGCGCCTATAATACCTTTTTCGTCTTCTCTTGCAAGTGCATTTTTTACATTTTTTGCTGTTTGCATGAAAAACAGACTAAGAGCCTGTTTTTTGAATAAATAAGGATTAAAGAGCAGACAATTGCTGTTGTGCCAAGCGAGCTGCTGCGCTATTTGCATACTCTTTAATAACTTGTTGGTAGTAAACTTTCGCAGAAGACACCTTTCCAACCTTCTCAGCTATCATCCCAAGCTTAACTAAACTATCAGCACGCTTATTTGAGTCTTTAAAGCGATTAACTACAGTATCGAACGCTTGCTTAGCAGGTTCAAAATCACTCTTGTTATATAAGAGCTGTCCCAGCCAATAGTTAGCGTTAGCTGCGTAGGTAGAGTCAGGGTACTGTTTTATGAATCCCCTGAAGGCAGGAATCGCCTCGTCATATTTCCTCTGCTTGAGCACCAAGTTAACGGCATGCTCATAACTGGCTGTTTCGCCTAAAGTAGAAGAGGAGGAAGTTGAGCTAGCTTGTGACGTTGCCACAATAGGCGCTTGAGCGGACTTAGCCGATAGATTTGCGATCTCTTCGTAGAGTTGACGCTGACGCTGGAGCATCTGGTCTATTTGATAACCTTGCTGCTCATTTAAACCACGTAGGTCGAGCACTTCCTGCTGTAGCGTATCCAAACGTTGCAGAGTCTGGAATTCTGACTGTTGCTTTGCTTGAAGGATCCTTTCTAAACGTGCAACTCTGTCTTCAGTAGAACTACCGGTAGCATCAGCCACCGGTGCAGGTGCAGCAGACGCCACACCTATACTAAGAAGAATTGCCGTCGTTAATACGGCTCTTTTCATAGATAAACCTACCAAACGGTTAGTAAACTAAAACAGCTCGGCGATTAATCGCGAAACCATCATCTGTACGAGACATATCTAATGGCTTCTCTTCACCATAGCTGACAATACTCATTTGGCTAGGCAGTACGCCCATTCCTTGTAGGTACTTAGCAACAGCCTTCGCACGCCTCTCTCCTAACGCGATATTGTACTCAGGAGTTCCACGCTCATCGGCGTGACCTTCGATCATCAAGCGAACATTTGGATGCTCAACTAAATAGTTACCATGGGCTTGAAGGACTTCTGCGAACTGAGCCGATACCGAACTGCGGTCAAAATCAAAATAAATGATGTGCTCTTTACGCAACTCTTGATATTTCAGACGTTGTTGCTCTTCAGGAGTCAAAATTGGAGCTACGCCTCCGGTTTCAACACCACCAGTAGCTAACTCACTACCGGAACCTGAAGTTGAGCTAGTCGCATCAGTTTCAGACTCAGAAGTAGAGCTACAAGCACTGAGGGCCATAATCGGAAGTACAACCAACATAGCTTTAAACAGCTTATTGAGATCCATTTTAAAATCCTTAATATTTTTTATAGTTAAAAATTGTTAGAGAAAAGGTGACCATGAAGGAGACTTAACCTCCCCCTGGCCCGCAGGCAATCTTGCTTTGAATCGTCCGTCCGTAGATACAGCCCCTAAAACCTGCTTACCTTGATAGGTTGTTCCATATATCACCATAGTGCCATTTGGCGCTACACTCGGTGACTCATCGAGCCGCGTTGACGTTAGTACTTGCATAAAACGCGTCTCAAGATCCATTCTTGCAATATTATACTTACCGTTAGTACGGTTTACGAATATCATACTGCGACCGTCTGGTGCAATAGAACCACCTAAGTTCCACTCCCCTTCAAAGGTCAGGCGCTGCACTTTACCCGAGGCTAATGTCACCTTATAGATTTGAGGGCGACCGCCACGTTCAGAAGTAAATATTAAAGACTTACCATCGGGAAACCATGAAGCTTCGGTATCGATAGCGTAATGGTTTGTAACTCGTTTGAGTGCTTTGGTCGCGATGTCGATCACATAAATTTCAGGCTGGCCATCTTTAGATAAAGTCAATGCCAACTTCTTTCCATCAGGGGAAAATACCGGAGCTCCATTAATGCCATTGAAACTGGAGACCTTGCTACGAGACTGAGTATAGATGTCCTGAATAAATATTTCGGCTTTTTTATTTTCAAAGCTGACATAAGCCAATTTACGACCATCCGGAGACCAAGACGGTGACATAAGTGGCTCAGGGGAACGCAATAACATCTGCTCGTTATAACCATCATAATCAGAGATCATTAACTGATAGGGTGACTTCTCACCATGCTTCACTACCACGTAGGCGAGACGGGTTAAGAATGCGCCGCGAATGCCAGTCAGTTTCTCATAGACCAGATCGCTGATCCTGTGACCATACTGCCTAAATTGTGCGGCTGAGATAACCGTCTCTCGACTATCGATAAGATATTCACTATTAGACTGAGGACCCGTACCTTGTTGCATTTGAGCCTTAACCAGGTCGACCAAGTCGAAAGTAACCAAGTATTGATCATTACCATAAGGTTTGACAGAGCCCATCACAACAGCTTCGGCGCCGATGCTTGACCAGCCTTTAGCGACAAACTGAGACACACTACTAATATTACGTTGAGGTAGGCCTAATTCATCGAGCGGCTTAAATGTACCACTACGAATAAGATCCGACATAACAACATCTGAGATCTGCTCAGGCGCGGCCCCGGCCCCTTGCCAAACAAACGGGATCACGGCAATAGGACGTGCGGCATCCACTCCCTCGGTAATAACGATATCTAACGCGGCTCTTACTGGTGAGCTTAAAATAATCAGGCTTAAAAAGAGCCACTTCCCCAAAGTCTTCATAGGACTCCTCTTAATTGAATTCCGGTTGAACTGTTAAATTAATTTCTTTGAGTTTGCTGTACACATCTGGCTCACTCGATACAGGCAGACGTCCAGCCTTGTTTATAGCAGCCTTAGTCGCACGGCATACTACAGAATCTCCAGACAGTATCTTGGTTCCTGTAACGAAGCCATCATTAGCTAGGCGAATAAATACCCTACAACTTTTTCCACGCATCGACTCATCGACCACCAAGTTACGTTGGATGGTCGCCCTAATCATGCTGGTAAAACGCTGAACCTCACTCATCACTTGCCTGTTACGGGTTTGCGACAGTGCAGCCTGCTCTTCCGCCAAGGCATCTTGCATCATCTGCTCTTGCAGTTGACGTTCTCTCTCCTCGGCCTTACGTTTACGCTCGGCTTCCTCTTTACGCTTTCGCTCAGCATCTGCTTTACGTTTACGCTCATCGGCAGCTTTTTTAGCCACGGCCTCTTCCTGTTTTCGTTTCGCCTCGGCTTTCTTAGCCGCCTCTTCAGAAGCCTGACGCTCTTTCTCTTTCTGCTTACGGAACTCTTCTGCCTGTTGCGCCTTCTCTTTTTCCTGCTTCTGCTTCAACTGAGCCGCTTTTGCCGCAGCCAGTGCATTCTTAGTTTCTATCTCTTTCTGCTTGCGCTCAATTTCCAACTTTTTAATTTGAGCCTGCTCGCGCTCTCTTTGCTGACGAGCTTCAGTCGCTTGGCGTTCCAATTCATCCTGACGCGCCTTCTCTTGTCGAGCAATCTCTCTTTTCTCAGCCTTTAACCTCTCAACATGCTGAGCCACTAATTTCTGATCGACCACCACGGCCTTCATCGCTGGCGCGCTCACCTGAGGCTGAGGTTTTGGTTTATCGGAAAAATCTACGCCCATGACGAGGATGACTAACACGCCAATATGAATACCAGCTGAAATAACTAAAGGTAAGGTAAAATCTGATTTAGCTGCCACCGACTAGTCTCCAGGTGAATCTGTCATCAAACCAACCGAAGGAACGCCTGCACCTTGTAAGCTCACCATTAATTGGATCACTTTATCATAGGCGATACTTCTATCGGCTTTTACCACTACAGGGCGCTCGGGTTCCAATTGAATGATGGCGCCCACACGAATCGCGACCTCTTCAAGATCTAAGGGCTCCTTCGAACTTGAGCTGCCCACATCCAAAAAGTAATCCCCGTCGGCATCGATAGAGGCGACGATCGGCGGCTTACTGTCGGCGGGAAGCATCTCAGATGTCGCTTGAGGAAGATCCACTTTCACGCCTTGGGTGACAATTGGCGCCGTCACCATGAAGATGATCAACAATACCAACATCACATCGATATAAGGCACCACATTAATCTCGGCAACGGGGCGCCGGCGTTTTCGCTGATAGCCCTGCTGCATTAGCTTTCTTCCCTGTCACTGTATGCTTGACGATGCAAGATGCTGGAAAACTCCTCCATGAAATTCGCATAGGACATCTCAACACTATCCACCAGAGTCGTGAAGCGGTTATAGGCGATCACGGCTGGGATAGCGGCAAACAAACCCATAGCCGTGGCAATCAAGGCTTCAGCAATACCCGGAGCGACCATGGCAAGAGTGGCATTTTGCACCGCGCCCAGAGCGATAAAGGAGTTCATGATCCCCCAAACAGTGCCGAATAACCCAATATAGGGACTGGTAGACCCGATTGTGGCTAACAGAGGTAAATGGACTTCGAGCTTTTCCATCTCACGAGACAGAGATACGCGCATAGCGCGATAACTGCCGTCCATCACAGCCCCTGGAACCTTACTATTGAGCTTACTTAATCTCGCATATTCTTTAAAACCTGTATGGAACAGGGTTTCTAATCCGGTATTGCTATCTTGTCTGGCCGATAACTCTTTATAGAGTTTATTGAGATCCACTCCAGACCAAAACTTATCCTCAAACTTGAGGGCATTTTGCTTCGCAGCTTTCAATAAACGGTGACGTTGAATGATAACGGCCCAGGACATCACAGACAGCCCCAGCAAGGTGATCATCACAAATTTAACCAAGATACTGGCTTGTAAAAATAACCCTATAATTGAAATTTCAGCTTCCACCTTTAAACTCCTGAACTATATTTTTGGGGATGGCACGAGGTCGCATACGCGATAAAGAAATACAGGCGACTAAGACTTTAGCCTCACAATATATAACGCCTTGCTCGTCAATTAACTTCTGTTCAAACATCAAGGATGCTTTCTTCAAATCTATGACAACTGTTTCGACGATAAGGTTCTGCTCAAATCTTGCTGCACGGCAAAAATTTAATTCGGCCCTTTTAACCACAAAAGCAATATCATCGGCCAACAGAGCAGCCTGCTTGACCCCCATAGCCTTCAGCCACTCGGTACGAGCTCGCTCAAAAAAATTAAGATAATTTGAATGATAAACAACGCCACTTGCATCGGTATCTTCGTAATAGACAGAAATAGGCCAACGAAACATGAATTCTAAGCGCCAATCTTGAGATAAAATAGAGGCCTACTATACCTAGACCCAATGCAATTGTGAATGCTTGCCATGCTTAGAAGCGGGTGATAATCATAAAAAATTGTTAATAAAAAAGAGGAGCGAGGCTCCTCTTTTCTTCATCATTTCACGATTACATGATTATCAATTAACTTTTTCCGGTATTTTTAACCCGAAACTTTCAAATAGAAAGCTGTAGATATCGGCAAACTCATCGATCTTCATCGATGTTGGCTTACCCGCACCATGACCCGCCTTCGACTCGATACGCATGATGATTGGTGCATCTCCCTGTTGTTTCGCCTTCATCATGGCACCAAACTTAAAGCTATGCAGCGGTACCACTCTGTCGTCATGATCGGCTGTCATCACCATAGTCGCCGGATAGCTACGCTTGGTCACGTTATGATATGGGGAATAAGCCTGCAAGGCTGGAAACTGCTCGGCAACATCGGCACTGCCATATTCGCTGGTCCAGGCCCAGCCAATGGTGAACTTGTGGAACCTGAGCATGTCGAGCACACCAACTGCCGGTAACACGGCGGCAAACAACTCTGGACGCTGAGTCAGCGTCGCTCCCATCAATAAACCGCCGTTACTGCGGCCATAGGCCCCAAGCTTACTTTTATTGGTGTAGTTCTCATCGATTAAATATTCCGCCGCTGCATAATAGTCATCGAACACGTTCTGCTTCTTATCTAACATGCCTGCCTGATGCCAGCTCTCACCATACTCGGCGCCACCTCTTAAGTTGGGTACCGCATAAATCCCCCCATGTCCATCCAGGCTATATTGGCCGGACTGAATCTTGGTGTCAGCGAGATAGCAAAGCCGCCGTATGCGTATAGCAGTGTCGGGTTTGCGCCATTCTTCTGCATGCCTTTCTTGTATGAGATCATCATAGGTACGCGAGTACCATCTTTACTGGTATAAAAGACTTGCTCCGAAGTGTAATCTTCAGGCTTGAATGACACCTTTGGATCAGCGTAAATTGATGATTCACCCGTCTTGAAATCAAACCTGTACGTTGTCTTAGGTTGCACGTAGCTATTATAGACATAGTAAAAATAGTCTTTACTGCGCTTACCATAGGGACCGGCAACCTTGCCTTTACCAGGAAGAGTCACGTCTTGGCGCTTTACCCCATTCATGCTAAAAATTGATAGTTTACCGAGCACATCATGCAGATAACTCACGACCAAGTGATCGTTAATAATTGCAATATTGCTGATTGGATCACTCGACTCGGCAATGAGGGTTTGCCAATTGGCCTTATCACTGTGATTGACATCGATTGCGATCACTTTACCATTTGGTGCATCGAGATCTGTCTTAAAGTAGAACACCGACTTATCGTTGCCTAAGAAAATGTATTCGGCTTCTAGGTCCGTGATCAACTCCAGCATTTCAGCAGGCTTCTCCAGCGACTTATAGAAGAAACGATTACGCGTATCTGTGCCTTGGGAGATTGAAAGCAACAGATAGTCACCCGCTTCCGAGACTTCAATACCAAAACCCCAGTCTTTATTCTGTGGACGCTCATAGACGAGCTTATCGGTCAGCTGCTCTGTCCCTATCTGATGAAAATACACCTTCTGATTGAAGTTAACATCGGCCAGTAAGTTGCCACCTGCGGGTGCATCATATCGAGCGTAATACACACCGGTATTATCTTTGTTCCACACGGCTTCGGAGAATTTAATCCACTTTAGCTCGTCATCGAGTTTAGCTCCACTTTTGACATCGACAAATTGCCACTGCTGCCAATCAGAACCCGACTTAGACACGCCATAAGCTAACGTCTTGCCATCACCACTGACCGAGACACCCGATAAAGCCACAGTACCATCACTCGATAGCATGTTTGGATCCAATACGACTTTCTCAACCCCATTGGCAGCTTTAACATAAAGTACCGATTGAGCCTGCAGGCCGTCATTTTTATAGAAGAAGGTGTATTTACCATGCTCGAACGGCGCCGATACCTTCTGGTAATTCCACAACTCGGTGATACGGTCAACCACGGCTTGTTTGTTGTCGATGCCTGAGAGGTATGCTTTCCCTTCTGCTTGCTGCATCTTCACCCAAGCTTGAGTTCGCTCTGTGTCTTGTTCAAGAAATCGATAGGGATCTGCAACTTGCACACCGTGAATGGTTTCAATCGTACCGGCATCTATTGCGACCGAAGAAGATTTTTGCCCTGACTCTTGCTGCGCTGCCTGGCAGCCCATAAGCGCAAGAGCTAAACTCGCGATTAATAGGTGCTGCTTTCTCAATTTGCTTTTAAATATCATGTTTGCTGTCCTGCTGATATTGATGGTATTTCTTATTATGTTTCCCCTGAGCCTAGGCCCAGCATTGCAAGCCACTATACAAGTAATTATTTGCGAGGCAATCAAAGAATATTGACTGGCTAATGATTGCATCAATAGCCATATTAATAACCCTGTAACATGGATTAATTAAGTAGATGTTGAATTATGCAGTTAATTTGCTTAATCAAGCGGAAACCAGCTAAATTAGTGCATTTACGGACCTAGATCACATTTATACGCATTATATATTCTAATGCTAAACGGTATTTTTTCTAGTTTGTCAGTTCAGGTGCCTAAGCCTATACTTATCTCGTTTTCAGGAAGTATCTGTTTTACAGATATGAAAACAAGAACTCTTAATTCCCGTGTCTGACACGTGAATTTTATCCCTGGTTCTTATGCTTGACTTCCTTCCTTCAATTTGTTGATTGCAATATATTATTTGCGGCCCGCTTAAGTTATTAAGCGGGCTTTTTTTTACCTAAAATTCTCTAGCTCTCCACTGACTAGAATGTCAGCAACAAAAAGCCCAACTTCAAAGCTGGGCCTAATCACTAACACATAAAGGGTATGGCGTACCCTTTACTGAAATCCATCACATAGGTTTACTAATCCTAATGACAACCCGTCTGTTTCTGCCTCGTTCATCTATGGTTGAATTAGAGGCCACATGACGACGTTCCCCGTGACCAACCGTAGAGATACGATCTTGATTGATCCCCGCCGATAAGAAGAAGTTCTTCACCGAGTCCGCACGCTGCTCTGACACTTTCTGGTTGATTGAACGACCACCATAGCTATCCGTATAAGCATCGATCAATACCAGCTCTACTTCAGAGTCATAAGCGAGGTACTCTTGTACTTTGGCTATCTGTGCTTTAGAGAAGCGGGTTAACTCCGAACCACCCGACTCATAGGTTAATACAGTAAAAGCGATATCGTCGAAACTATAAGGCAATAACCCGGCAAGACAAGCCTTAAAATCTCTGTATTTACGATTAAAATTCACCGCAGAGAGGCCAACAGCGATTTTATTTGATTGGTTGTACCAATCGGCGTAGTAAAAGGTAGGTTCCATGCCGCGTTCAAGCTCGGCCAACATGGACCAGGCCGCATTACGTGGTACTTCGCCGCTGAAATACTTCTGATAGGTCAGCTCAGTGATCTCTTTAGAGAGAATCCCCGGTCTCCAAGCTGGTGCCATACTCATCAAGGTTGCTTGAGTGACTTGATCAGGTTTAACCCACATATCTAAACTGAAATTCAAATTATGGTTTTTACCTGCAGTGCTAGTAAACACCGCTTTGCCATAAGCGGGGATATCATGTTCGAGACGGCATATGATCGGCGTATTGCCACTCAGCTTCCACTGTGACTGATCGAGAGAGGCAACATAATGACGCAATTCTGCCGTCGCAAAAAAGGGCATACATAATGTCGACGCTATCAATACTCTAAGCCACATACCTGATACTCATATTAATTCTATTACTTAATGCTATCGGCACACTTTTACAGACCTTTAGCTTAAAAAATAGCCATTCAGACATGACAGCATTAAGTGCTTCCCTCATAATAGCGGCCTGATAACTATTTGGACACTTTCAATGAGCGAAATTTGCGACGCCAACAAATTAAATCACCGTTTTAGGGGCTATTTCCCTGTGGTCATCGATGTCGAGACTGCCGGCTTCAATTCCCAAACCGATGCGTTGCTTGAAATCGCCGTCACCATGCTGAAAATGGATGATGAAGGTATACTCAGTTTAGACAAGACTCTGCATTACCACATAGAACCGTTCGAAGGAGCGAATTTAGAACCTGATGCCCTCGCCTTCAATGGCATAGATCCAACGAACCCACTACGCGGAGCTGTCAGCGAGAAAGAAGCCTTCCTCGAGATCTTCAAAGAGGTCAAGAAGGCGCAGAAAGCCGTCGGCTGTCACAGAAGTATCATAGTCGCCCACAACGCCGCATTCGATCATGGCTTTGTATCCAAGGCGATTGAACGTTGCGCGCTTAAACGTACGCCTTTCCACCCTTTTGCCACCTTCGATACCGCCGCACTTTCAGGCTTAGCGCTGGGGCATACCGTGCTGGCCAAAGCCTGTTCAATTGCCGGCATCGATTTTGATAACAGCGAAGCCCACTCGGCGCTTTACGATACCGAGCGTACCGCAGAGCTATTTTGTCATATAGTCAACAAGTGGAAAGCCCTCGGCGGCTGGCCATTAGCGGTTAATCACGACCTTGATGCACCTGTTGAAACGGCGAGTCAAGCAAGCACGGATTAATAGGCTTAAATCTAGAGCCAAGCTAATCATTAACTAGACCCAATCTAGTATCAAGAAACGGCCTCATGGCCGTTTTTACTGGATAAAAGAGGATGGATTGCTATTCCTGATTGCCGCTCAGATTGCTTGTGACGATAATGAACAATGGAAGATGGGATTAAAGGCGCCGGGAGCGGAACAGAATGAGCAGTTTCTCCTCAATACCAAGCTCTGGTTATCGGGCATGATAAATAGTAAAGAATAAAACAGACATAAAAAAACCGCGATCATCGCGGTTTTATTAATGCTTTAGACTAACGATAATCAATTAAGATTATAGAGAATCTGCATTATCACTTAGGTAAGAAGCAACGCCTTCTGGGCTTGCGTCCATACCTTTGTCGCCTTTTTCCCAACCTGCAGGACAAACGTCACCGTGCTCTTCGTGGAACTGAAGTGCATCGATCATACGCAGCATTTCATCGACATTACGACCTAGTGGAAGATCGTTAACCACCTGGTGACGAACCATGCCTTCTTTGTCGATTAGGAAAGAACCACGGAAAGCAACACCAGCTTCTGGATGCTCAACGTCGTATGCCTTACAGATCTCATGCTTAACGTCAGCAACAAGAGTGTACTGAACTGGGCCAATGCCGCCTTCAGCAACTGGAGTGTTACGCCATGCGTTGTGAGTGAATTGTGAATCGATAGAAACACCAATCACTTCCACGCCACGCTTCTTGAACTCTTCAATGCGATGATCGAAAGCGATCAGCTCAGATGGGCATACGAAAGTGAAATCAAGTGGGTAGAAAAAAACTACCGTTGGCTTGCCTTTGATGGCTTCAGTTAGGTTGAAGCTATCGACGATTTCGCCGTTACCAAGTACAGCTGCAGCAGTAAAATCAGGTGCCTTACGGCCTACTAATACGCTCATTTTATATCTCCATCTATGGATTGAAAAACGCTTTTCGTTTTAAATCTTATGGCATTATAGGCAGTGTTTTCTCGCATACAAGCTTTTTGCGACGAATATCACCTTTATTAATTGAATCTTCATCTCTTCGTATATTAAGGCATCGTAATAAACTTATCGATACTGTGGTTATTTACAAAAATTAACTATTTATGTCCACATTGAGTTAACAAACCCTCAGTTTTAACAGATATATCCTCAGTCTACTGGACAAGGCAAGCCTAGCTAGGCAAGAATGTCTGCCCAACTAAAGATAAGAAAGAATTTATTGATATGAACGCAGTCGTCATCGCTGTTTGCCTCATGCTAGGCCTAAGTTTAGCTCGGGTAAATGTTGTAATCGCACTCACGGTAAGTGCACTGGTCGCAGGTCTGGTTGGGGGAATGAGTCTTCAACAATCGGTAGATGCATTTAACACCGGCTTAGGTGGTGGAGCACAGATTGCGTTAAGCTACGCACTTCTAGGCGCATTTGCCGTGGCTCTGTCACATTCAGGCTTAACCACGCTTATTTCCACAAAGGTCATTTCGTTACTAGGAAAAGAACAGAACAGCGCTAATATGAATCGCGTTCGTTGGACCCTGTTACTGGCTATCCTTGCCATGGCGGTTTCTTCCCAAAACCTGCTCCCAATCCACATCGCGTTTATCCCTATTCTTATTCCACCACTACTACATGTGATGTCTAAGCTAAAACTGGACAGACGTTTGGTGGCCTGTGTACTCACCTTTGGTTTAGTGACTACCTATATGATCTTGCCCATTGGCTTCGGCGGCATTTTCTTAAATGATATATTACTGGCCAACCTAAATAACAATAACCTCAACGCCGTACGCGAGCAGATCCCCACCGCCATGATGATCCCGGCAATGGGCATGATAACGGGTTTGCTTGTGGCAGTATTTATAAGCTACAGAAAGCCTCGCGAATATAAAGAAGAGCAGATCTTAGCCGCCGAGCCCGAAGAAACGGTGAGCGGTCGTAATATTGTCATCGCAGCCATTGCTATCGCCTCAACACTCGCGGTTCAATTAATTACCGGCTCAATGATTTTCGGTGCCTTGATTGGTTTTATTATCTTCAGCTTCTCTGGCGCACTCAAGCATGTCGCCGATCAGGATGTGTTTAACCAAGGCGTGCGCATGATGGCCAACATTGGCTTTATCATGATATCTGCTGCAGGGTTTGCCGCAGTAGTGAAAGCAACCGGCGATGTAAGCAGTTTAGTCGACTCACTGAGCAACATCATAGGCGACAATAAAGCTTTAGCCGCCTTCCTGATGTTACTCGTGGGCTTACTCATTACCATGGGTATAGGCTCATCTTTCTCTACTATTCCGATCATCGCCACCATCTATGTGCCATTGGCCATGAACTTTGGCTTCTCTGTCACCGCCACAATCGCACTTGTAGGCACTGCGGCAGCGCTGGGAGATGCCGGTTCACCAGCCTCGGACTCGACACTAGGTCCAACGGCAGGCTTAAACGCCGATGGACAGCACGACCATATAAAAGACAGTGTGATCCCAACGTTTATTCACTACAACATCCCATTGCTGGTGTTTGGCTGGATAGCAGCTATGGTGCTGTAGCAGAAAGATTCGAAGTTCGAAGTTCGAAGTTCGAAGTTCGAAGTTCGAAGTTCGAAGTTCGAAGTTCGAAGTTCGAAGTTCGAGCATTGAATCAAAATGAAAATTGAAAACAAAAAAGGAGCCATTCGGCTCCTTTTTCTATTTATAAACTAGAGATATAAACTAAGGGTTAGTTTAATTTAAGTTTATACATCAGTGCTTATGACTACCTTTATTGAGACTACTTAGTACCGAATATCTTATCACCCGCATCACCAAGACCAGGAAGAATATATCCCTGCTCGTTCAGGCAATCATCGATAGAAGCAGTGTAAAGCTCCACATCTGGGTGAGCCTTCGCTAATGCTGCAACCCCTTCAGGTGCAGCAACCAGTACCAAAGCTTTAATCGCGGTACAACCACGGTCTTTTAACAGATCGATAGTTGAGATCATTGAGCCACCCGTCGCAAGCATAGGGTCGACGACCAAGGCGATGCGTGAAGGCATATCACTGGCAAGCTTTTCAAAGTAAGGGACTGGCTGAAGCGTCTCTTCATCGCGGTACATACCAACAACTGAGATACGCGCACTCGGGATATTCTCCAGAACACCGTCCATCATACCAAGGCCGGCCCGAAGAATAGGCACAACCGTGACCTTCTTACCTTTAATCTGTTCAACTTCAACCGGACCATTCCAACCTTCGATAGTGACAGTTTCGGTATCAAAATCAGCAGTTGCTTCGTAGGTCAGTAGGCTACCCACTTCCGCAGCTAACTCACGGAAACGCTTAGTGCTAATATCGCCTTCGCGCATTAAGCCTATTTTATGACGAACTAATGGGTGTTTAACCTCGACAACTTTCATTTTTCTCTCCTGATTTTTAGCGTTGGTACAAGCAAATTAACGAGATTTTAGTTTATTTGTCCGCAATGGAAAACATAAAGTTTTAAAAACACGATAAATCGTGAGCTATGTCCGCTATAAATAGCCAAATCTTCGCTTTCGAGGCCTGTCACAAACTGGTAGAATGGCGCCGCATAAAATCCAATAATCATTCTGTACCCGAGAGGATCTTCGTGAGCACTCCTACACAGCTTAGCTATAAAGATGCAGGTGTCGATATCGACGCCGGAAATGCACTAGTTGATAATATTAAATCTGCCGTGAAACGCACCCACCGTCCAGAAGTTATGGGCAACTTAGGTGGATTCGGCGCTCTTTGTGAGCTTCCGACTAAGTACAAACACCCTGTGCTTGTTTCTGGTACCGATGGTGTTGGCACCAAGTTAAGATTGGCAATCGATTATAAGAAGCACGACACAGTCGGTATCGACCTTGTCGCTATGTGCTCTAACGATTTAATCGTTTCAGGCGCCGAGCCACTCTTCTTCCTCGATTACTATGCGACAGGCAAGCTTGATGTTGATGCCGCAACTGCAGTCGTTAAAGGTATTGCCGAAGGTTGTGTACAGTCAGGCTGTGCACTTATCGGTGGTGAAACAGCCGAGATGCCAGGCATGTATGAAGGCGATGATTATGATCTAGCCGGCTTCTGTGTCGGTGTCGTAGAGAAAGCTGACATCATCGACGGCACTAAAGTCGTTGCTGGTGACTCACTTATCGCACTAGCGTCAAGTGGTCCTCACTCAAACGGATTCTCATTGATCCGTAAGGTACTCGAAGTCAGCAAGGCTAACCCTGAAGATGATTTCGAAGGCAAGCCACTGATTGACCATCTGCTTGAGCCGACTAAAATTTATGTGAAGTCGCTGCTTAAGTTACTCGAACAAACTGAAGTGCACGCTATGGCTCACATTACTGGTGGCGGATTCTGGGAAAACATCCCACGCGTTCTTCCTGATGACTGTAAAGCCGTTGTTAAAGGTGATTCATGGCAGTGGCCAAGCATCTTCAACTGGTTGATGGAAAACGGTAACATTGCCGAATTTGAAATGTACCGTACATTCAACTGTGGCGTAGGCATGGTTGTCGCGCTACCGTCAGATAAAGTCGATGCTGCACTGAAGCTGCTTAACGCCGAAGGCGAGAAAGCTTGGCTTATCGGTGACATTGCTAAGCGCAATGGCGACGAAGAGCAAGTGGAGATCCTGTAATGTCCTCAAACTGTCGCGTTTTAGTATTAATCTCAGGAAATGGTAGCAACTTGCAGGCGATCATCGATGATTGTGATGATCACCTCGAAGCTGAAATCGTCGGTGTGATCAGTAACAAGCCCGATGCTTACGGTTTTATCCGTGCTCACCAAAGCGAGATTGACACTAGCTGTGTGATTGTTCGAAAGGATGAAGCAAGATCCGAATATGATGCCCGCTTAAAGCTTGCCATAGACAGATATCAACCAGATCTGATTGTCTTAGCCGGCTTTATGCGGATATTGAGCGATGAATTTGTACAAGGTTTCGAAGGACGAATGATCAATATTCACCCTTCTCTCCTCCCTAAGTACACAGGGCTTAATACCCATCAGCGTGCTATCGATGCTAAAGACACCGAACATGGCGCCAGCGTACACTTCGTGACGCCGGAGCTAGACTCGGGTCCTGTCATACTGCAGGCTAAAGTGCCTGTCTATGATGAAGATACCGCCGATACCTTAGCTGAGAAAGTTCATCAGCAAGAGCATGCCATCTATCCTATGGTCGTAAAATGGTTTAGCCAGAATCGACTCGAGATGAAAGATGGTCAGGCGTTCCTCGATGGTAAAGCACTCGAAGACATGGGCTACGCTGCGGACTAATAAGCTTCCACAGGCAAGTCGATAATTTAAAGGCGTTGAATTTAATTCAGCGCCTTTTTTGGGGCTCTGTCCCGTCCCGACTATACCAATTGGTATTGAGTTGAACGTTTTGAAGTAAACCTAGTGATCTACTTAGCTGATTACATTAGCTTTCAGCTTTCAGTGACCCATCATTACCAATAGATCCATGCATATATTGATGTTAATGTTACCTGTAACATTAGAGTGAGAATATGTATGAGCGCAGCACAAAAAACCAGACCAACCCTTCAGGATATCGCCGACAGAATTGGCATCACTAAAATGACGGTTTCACGCTACCTGCGAGATCCTAGTTCTGTTGCGCCAAGCACTCGGGATAAAATTGCCAAGGAGATAGAAGCTACAGGTTATATCCAAAATCGCGCTCCCACCATGTTGTCAAAGTCGTCGAGTAAGGCCATAGGCATCTTACTGCCTTCACTATCGAATCAAGTTTTCGCGCGTTTTACGCAAGGCATAGAAGAGATCACTAAAGCCCATGGCTATGAAACGCTTATCGCCCACTTTGGTTACAGTGAATTAGAAGAAGAGACTAAGGTCGCATCCCTGCTCTCTTATCAAGTCGATGGGCTCATACTCACGGAAACCTCACACACAAAGCGCACCTTACAGATGATACGTACAGCAAGCATTCCTGTAGTTGAAGCCATGGAGTTACCTCAAAATCCGATTGATATGGCTGTTGGTTTAGACCATCAAGGGGCTGCGTATAAGGTTGTCACCCAGATGCTCAACTCTGGTAAGAAACAGATAGCCTACTTCGGTGCACGTCTGGACAGCCGGACCAAACTCAGAATGCAAGGTTACACACAAGCTGTAGAGGCTCAGGGTCATAAACCCATTTATGTACTAACAGAAGAACACTCAAGCTTCTCAATCGGCGCAAGCCTACTCGAACAAGCACTCAAGCAATACAAAATCCTCGATGGGGCCTTTTGTACCAATGATGATATCGCCGTCGGCATCATGATGGCCGCGCAACAAAAAGGCATCGAGGTGCCAAAGCAGTTAAGCATAGTAGGCAATAACGCCTTAGACATAGGGACTGTTATGAGCCCAGCGCTCACCAGTATCGACTCCCCCGATATGAAATTGGCAAAAAAAGTGCCGAGCTGATTATCAATGCTTTAACTGGTGACAGTTGTGAGCAGAAGGTATTCGACTTGGGCTATAGCATTTCTGCAGGCTCAAGCCTGTAATACTCCATCTAAATGCTACAGGTATCATCAGCGTCTTACCCAGATGTAGAGCAAGCTGCAAATGAAGCTTGATCACATTTTTATTTGATTCATTTGGCTGTTTTGTTGTTGGGTAGTTTTGAAGGTCATACTTTCGTGGTTATCTATCGCCCGCCCGGCGAAGCATGTGCATAACTTCTGCGAAACGCTGTAAAGCACATCAGACTGCCAGACGGTGGGAGTGCCGAAAACGCCATAGGATTAAGGTTCATACACAAAAATCCTATCGGATTTAGCCCTCAAAATCGAATCTAGCCGCGTTTTCTGCTCTGCATCATTTTGTCGATGAGTTTTTTTACATAGGTGAGCGATTTTATTGAGATGATTTAATTGACAATATCTAAAGTTGATTGAAAACAAACCAGTAAGATGGGATGTTTATATTAAATTAGCTCAAAAAGAGGACGCGATAGATAAAGCTACACTGCTGTGGCCTGAATCTCGAAAACGGCAATTAGTTGGTCAAGTCATTATTGGTGGGGCACGGGATAATGAGGCTAAAACTCAACAATGTGACAAGAGTATTTTTAACCCGTTATTACAGCCTAAAGGAATTGCACCATGAGCAGACCCAAAATTAAATGCCAGAACTCCCACTTATGTGGAATCTTTTATTAGGCGATTATGATTGCAACCTAAATGTCTGAGGAAAAGTAGATATTGACGCTTGCCGCTAACAATCTGATAAGTCGCTGCAAATGGAATCTATCTCAACGTAGCAATACTCTCTCATCATGGTCAGTCTCATTGGGTAAGTCGTTCTGAATAATCATCATCGTTTTAATCTTGCTTGAGATCTCTCTTGGATACCTTGTTATCACTGGATTTCGTGTTTTTCATTTATAACTAGCTGTCCAAATGGGTAGCTACACTAATGGTGCCTTTTATGGTTAACTTGTTAGGTTATTCCGGTGGTATAAGGTGAATGACTGTCTAAGTTGTTGGTTCTGACTCACGTCCTATGGGACAAAGTATCGTCAGTCTAATGTTAGCCGCTCTCGGGATTATTGATAAGTGAGAGCACGAAGAGTACATCTTTTAATTACAGCAGAGAGTATGCAGATCAAATCTGAAGTTAAGGAAAAACCTAAGCCTAAGTCTAAGCCAAAATCTAAGACTAAAATAAAGCAGCGCATGGTGCGTCATAGCATAGAGGTACACATAGAACGGCGTGAATTGAGCGCAGCATTAGGTCTCGAAGAGGAAGAGGTTACCTCTTTGCTTAATCATGACGATAATTGAGAGACCCATGAAGTATTGTCAATATTGCTTTCTTATCAATAAGCCACATTGTGTAAATATCTGCGTATTGAGTCTCGACCCTAGCCGTTATGTTTTCTCTCAGCTTAGAGAATATTGGTATCTCACCCATCCAGAGTATTACGATCCAATTGCAATAATCAGTGAACAGGAAAAAGAGACCATCACCTTTTTTAAACAATTGCTTGAACAGTTAAAAAGCGAAGAAGTTAAGTTAAGTTAAGTTAAGAATAAGTCATCTTCAATGGGCTGTGTCGTTCAGCATCAAAGACAAGCCCCTCCAAATGCCTAATTGGCAGTGCCGTGGGCGTGGTACAACAGGTGTCATTTATGGACGTCGACTCCACCAAGGCATTATCCCCGACTCATCAAATGCTTATTGATGAGGCTCATAGCAGCTAAAAGCGGTTGTATTACCTATCATTCGGACTTAACGCAAGATCATATTACTAACAAAACGTGTAAGGGGATTCGTTACGCGCGGCATTTTTAGTTTGCAGTAAGTTTCGTGTTTAAGGCACATTGCCGAGACCTAGGGTTACTCGCAACTTATCTCGGCATAATTGTCCATACTTACAATCTGTAGATTTAATAATTTAGGATTTAACAACTTATAACTCAATGATTTTACACTTACAAATCAAATGATTACCAACAATCGAACAAGTTGAAGAAACAGATAATCAGGTGCGAACCCGACTGTGTCCTTCGGCAACAAAAAAACGGTCATAACTCAGAGCTTAACTGAAAGTGAGCTAATCAGCCCCGCTTGTTTCAGCGCTATCATTGAGCGACTGATAACCTCTTCTTGGGAGCCATCAATATTTACCACCATCACTTTCGATTCTAACTGCGGATCTTCTAATGTGTTGAACTGACTTTTAACCATACTCTCTTTCATGAAATGTCCCTTTCGCTGGCGCATTCGATCTAAGATCAACGCCATATCACCGTATAAATGCACAAAGTACACATTTTTATTGCCATCACGAATGAGATCGCGATAACTTTTCTTCAATGCAGAGCAGACTATTATCCCGGTTTCGTTCTTGGTTTCTATGCTGTAAGCCGCATCCCTGATCCTTTCCAGCCAGGGGCCTCTATCTTGATCATTTAACGGCTTACCCTTTGCCATCTTGATGATATTTGCCTTGGGATGCAGATCGTCACCATCAATAAACTTTGCGCCTATCATCTCGGCAAGTTGACTTCCCACTGTGCTTTTTCCGCAACCACAAACACCCATAACGATAATACTTTTACCAAGCATATAACTTCCTCTACCTTCAGAGTGACTCAGATGACATTTTTGCTATTCAGATTAAAAATAGTACTTTACACAAGAAGTGTTACGGGTAACATGTTACCCGTAACCAAGAGATTTGTGAACTAAAACACAAACAAACTTACCCCTTACATGAGATAGGTATCATTATGAACCTGATGGCTCAAACAGCAGATCCAACATTTCTACTTAGTGTCGCGGTGCTCGCTATCGCTGCATTGCTCATCTTAATCATTAAATTAAAAATCCATGCTTTTGTTTCTCTCACCTTAGTGAGCTTCGCTACCGCAATCGTCACAGGGGTACCATCTCAAGACGTGGTACCTACTATGATGAGTGGTTTTGGTGGCACCTTGGCATCTGTTGCCTTGCTCGTTGGCCTCGGCGCCATGATAGGCAAAATATTGGAAGTAACTGGCGGGGCTAAGGTATTGGCCGATAAGCTGGTTGGACGTTTTGGTGAAAAAAATGCGCCACTAGCTTTAGGTATCGCATCCTTGCTTTTCGGCTTTCCCATCTTCTTCGATGCAGGCCTCATTGTGATGATGCCCATCATCTTGAGTGTCGCCGCTCGTTTTGGTGGTTCACCGCTTAAATATGCCCTGCCTTCAGCGGGTGCATTTGCCGTCATGCATGGTTTCGTCCCCCCTCATCCGGGACCAGTCGCCGCAGCAGACTTATTAGGCGCTAACATCGGCTTGCTGTTATTTGTAGGTATTTCGGTGGCAATACCTACCTGGTATATCGGCGCTTATCTGTTTGGCCAATATGCGGGCAAGAAGTTTAATATTCCTCTCTCTAAAGCCTTCTTTAACACAGACACCATCATAGATGAGTCAAGACTGCCAAAATTCTCGACAGTTATAAGTATCTTGCTGTTACCACTCGCGCTGATATTCATGGATACCGGTCTAAATACACTCGCTGTAGCTGGCATACTCGACAGCTCATCACCTTGGGTTGAGATTTTGAGGATGTTAGGCAAAACCCCGATAGCCCTAATGATCACCCTGTTAGTCTGCCTAGCCATCTTCGCTAAAGATTTCGGCATGGCGAAACTAGAAAAACTCTGCGGTGATTCATTAGCCCCTATCTGTGCGGTTATTCTGGTGACAGGTGCAGGCGGTATGTTCGGTGGCGTGCTTCGTGCGAGCGGTATTGGTGATGCACTGGCTGGTGTCCTCTCAGATACTGGCATGCCTGTGATTCTGGCAGCCTTCGTTATCGCCACTTGTCTTCGTGTCGCTCAAGGTTCCGCCACGGTAGCCCTGACCACAACAGCGGCATTGATCGCCCCCGTCGTTGCGGCTACCTCAGGTCTGTCTGAGCTGGATCTGTGTTTCATCGTTATCGCTATCGCAGGCGGTGCGACCGTATTGTCACATTTCAATGACTCTGGATTCTGGCTGGTATCAAGACTATTGGAAATGGATGAGAAAACCACCCTGAAAACCTGGACTGTGATGGAAACTCTCTTGGGCACAATTGCCTTCATCATAGTCGCCGTGCTGAGCATGATTCTTTAAGCGACCGGTCCTGGGTGCACTCTTGTAGCTCTCACGTGATCATTAGATTTAAACAGGGATGTTTAAATCTAAAACCACCAGCTTACCTCCTCGCAACCACACTATGCAGTCTCAGATTTTTTGATGCCTATCTAGTTAACACTAATAAAAATTTAACAACCCTGACACAGGGGGACTCGCCGCGGTGAGGATTTAAGTGCCGAAAGAGTGCTTGATGTACGTCGGCCATAAAGACAGCTGATTTCCTCAATAATAAGCGCTGAAAATGGCATCAGGTAAGAGTTTTGAAATTCTCAAAACATTATAGAGCACCCAAACTTTCGAAATCGAAGAAGATTATCAAGTGAAGTTAAAAAAGCTGCTCATAAAGCATGGGAGCGTCTGAACTACGATCGTTAAAAGCCATGAAAATTATAAATTGAAAAGGCTTTGCTATTTATAGGAGAGCCTTTTGTCACTAGCAATCACCCCGCCCCCCCTTAAAGCCTAGTAATCCTTTCTTCAATACAATCCCCAACACAGAGCAAAGAACACGACATTACCACATGAAAATACATACATTTATTCTCACAACAAAAACAGAACAGTTTATAACCTACTCGCCTTTTACTAATGGACAAAGTGATGTTATCTAAAAGTTTAATCATAGCGTTACCACTATTGGTCGCAACTAACGCAAATGCCCATAGTGAATCGTTCGAGACTTATGGCGATATTGGTCAAATAGCTATCCCATTAACGGCACTGTTTATTGCTTGGTCAAAAGATGACACGGATGGAATGTGGCAACTAAGTAAGGGATGGGCTTACACACAAGGTATCACCCATACCCTGAAACACACTATAAAAGTACAACGTCCTAACTGTAGTGATTTCAACAGTTTCCCGAGTGGTCATACTTCGAGTGCTTTCAGTGGAGCAGCATTTTTACACCATAGATACGGTCTAAAGTATGGGTTACCTGCTTATATAGCTGCTACAGCCGTAGGTGCATCTAGAGTTGATGCTAGCAAGCACTGGGAAACTGATGTCCTCATGGGAGCAGCAATTGCATACACGGTGAGCTATTTCGTTACTTCAGTATATGAAAATCCTGATCTAATCATTGCACCAGCCATGATGGGTAAAGACGCCCACGGCGTTATCGTGAGTTATAGGTTTTAATCAAATGAAAACACAATGACAAAACTAATCGTTGTACTAGTCAACACCTAATCTCTAACTGGAGATGCATTCACTCACAGTGTTTTCGAATGGGATACAAATTCGAGAGCAGATGAAATGGAAGACATTACAGAGTGGTAAATTCCGATGAAAGAACTTCAGTCCCCCCAAAGCTTATCAACTAAAAGTCTTCCCGACGCATACAAGGCCATCTGATGATGGCCTTTCTTATATCTACCTAATACTAATCCCACTTTTGATGTCTAGTTATGAACGAAATGAAACAATGATCTCATTGATACGCATCAATATCACAAACGGCCAGATGTGAAATGCGTGAATTAAACGTACAAACTGATCCTGGCTAGGTTTCAACTCACCCAATCTATGCAAGCCATTAAAAATAGAGGGTTTATGAAAAAGTTAATTATCGCTTTATCAGTTTTACTCGTAACTTCTTTTGTTGCGCAAGCTACAACGCTGCACACTCCAGACCAAGAGTTTATCGACCTCGCAGGCCAATATGGTGTTACTCAAGAAAATTGGGATTCAGGTAAAAATGCTAAACTTACCATGCAAAATGCTTATCGCTTCACAAGCTATGTAGAAATGGAAAATGGCGCATTCATACACGACATGGGCAAAGCCTCAGGTCTAGATCTTAGTCGCATCTACGGCCATGATATTGATGGTCCAATAGCAATGGATATCCTCATCCGTGATCGTTTAAACCAAGAAGCTTTAGTTATTCTTAAAGACGGGAAACTAGTCGATGAGTATTACTGGAATGGGATGAGCAAATATTCTACGCACCTTATGATGTCAATCACCAAATCATTTACTTCTATGACGCTACAAACTCTAGTTGCTGAAGGTAAAGTGAAAATGGAAAACTCAATCACTGACTATTTACCAGAGTTAACATCATCCCCTTCTTTCTCTAAAGCAACTGTCCAAGAAGTTGCTGATATGCGTTCAGGTATCAAAATAGTCTTTGCTAAAGGCAAGATGTGGGATGACCGTATGACCAATGTCCAAGAGTGGAATGGTCAAAATAAGTATCCAGAACTTAAATCAATTTTAGATTTCGGCGAACTAGTTGGCAAGCGTACTGACTTCGATACTGGCGAAATGTATGACTACCAATGCACTAACACTGAAATGCTCGGTATGATCATTGCTAAAGTTACTGGCAAGCCATTAGCAGAAGCAATGGAAAATCGACTTTGGAAGAAAGTAGGTTTTTCAAGTAATGCAAAAATCCAATCAAACTCAAATGGTGAAGCTGTTGGTTCTGGTGGTTTGAATGCTACACCAAGAGATGTAGCTTTAATGATGGATGTATTAGTTAATGATGGCAAAAACCGCAATGGCGATCAAATCGTACCTAAAGCGTTTGTTGAAAGTTTACTAGCTGGCAACAAAGACGTCCGTTCAGCATGGTCTAAAGGCTCTGAATCTAAACTTGCTCCTAACCGTTGGTATAAAGACCAAATCAGAACTTTTGATATTAAAGGTCATAAATTCTTAGCTTTTGTAGGCATTCACGGTCAACTAACAATTGGAGAGCCATCTACTGGAACAGTTTTACACTTCAACGGCGCACAAGATGAAATGCAAGCTAAACGAACAGTTGCTTTGACATTCTTAAGTACCATACCGATCTTATTAGATGCAGTTAACGCTAAGTAAGTAATCAAAAGGGACTCTTTCGAGTCCTTTAATTTTTATACAAAAGACAGGACATTATGAGAAAAGTAATCGTAGCTTCATTAGTAGCTTCATTAGTATCAGTAAGCGGATGCACGATCATTAATATGGCTAAAGCAGGTGGACTAATGATGGACTATAACTTGCTCGCCGTAGGTGATGCTATCTATAACGCTAAAGACGGCAATCAATACCTAGTACCGCCAGCACAATCCAGCAATACTGAAAAGATGCTTGTGTGTTATCAAACATCAGGTTTGTTTAGTGACACCGATGAACAACCATTACGTTTGGTTGCTGATGAGATACTTAAAATTAAAAACTCATACGCTGGAGAAGGTAAAAACCGCTCTGGAGTTTGGGAGTCTCGAACTTGCTATGAATTCACGATCCAACATGATGAACAAACCTTACAACCAATTGGCGCTTATCTTGATGAGAGTACTGGAAAGGTAGTTATTGTCGGCGAAAACAACACCAACTAAGCATCTGAACAGAATAAAGGCCAATCTAGCGATCAATGTAGATCGTTTAAGAACACTTGAACAATCTTGCAGATGATTAATAATCCCTACCAGTATTCTGGTGGGGATTTTTTATGTTTGCGCAAGAGCTAGTTAGTTTATGAGTCTGTTGAAGAAAGTGAGTCCTATGACTTACAATCTCATTCGCTTAAAAATGACAGCGATAGCAAAGGAAACCGAAGCAAATGCGAGCCGATATAAAACACTTTATCCTTCCAGATAAAAGAAAGCACCAAACGTATCCACGTTCAGTGCTCTATATACCTAGCCGCTATCCACTTAAATATAAGCAATAATGCTTATCCGAGTGGCATTAATCTATAGCGGATGGCATTTTTACTTGCATCACTAAGGGCGCATGTGTGGCTTAATTATAAGTGCCTGTATAAAGTATTATCGACTCTTGTAAACATGTTCTCGCATGACAAGGCTCTCTGACTGCCAAGGACGGCAACCCTCCTATCTATATCATCACATTCAATTTATCACCCCTGACTTACCAGTAATCTTAGTGGTGTCTAGTAAAGATATACCCAATATTATGGCGTTCTCGCTGCCCGATTAGCGATATTAACAAGCAATTTTACACTCAGAGAGACACAAGAGAACATTATGAAAAAAGTATTATTGGCATGTGCCTTAACTTCAATCGTTGCTATATCTTCAATCGCTACAGCTAACGCAAGCGAGTTCACCATCAATCCTATGATTGGTGCATCACATAGCAAAGCGGGCGGCGTTAATTCTGCTATCGGTCTAGAAGCTGGTTACGGCGACTTCCTTTTCGGTTATACCTACACTGGTAACAGCAATGATTTTAGCATTAGTCATAGCGAAGATGAGCTAAATCCAGTCCCATTTGCTGATAAAGATTATTCAGCAAGTGTATATAGCAACGATAAATTCAATGCTCACGCTCTATACGTTGGTTATCAGTTTGATATGGGTTCAGGTCATCTTGCAGTTAAAGCTGGTGTAGAGCTTTCAAAGTTCAAGCAAAAGGCTGGCATGAGCTCTTCTATGGTAATTGATACCGATGGCGGCATTGGCAGAGACATAAATAGCGTTAACTTCACGAGCGAAAGTAACTACGAATACGCCCCTATGGTTGGTGTAGGTTACTACATGAACAACGGCCTAAACTTCAACCTTCATTACACTTGGCAGAACGGTACCAGAGACATGAAGAACTCTGCTCAAGGCACTTTCAATGGTGTTCAAGACAGCAAGAAGTTTGCTAATAGTGAAGTTGCTAACAAAGATTTCAGCACTGTAATGTTCACCGTCGGTTACAGATTCTAAGAATCTAATTACTCCCTGCAGAATAATGCCGATCAGTTAAGAAAAATATGATCGATTGACCGATCTTTAAAAGGCTTCAAAATCCAGTACAGACTATTGTTTGCACTGGTTTTTTTATGGAGCTCTCTGAAACTTTGGTGCGTACCTTTATTCATCGTCTCACCGAGTTTGATAGTCTTGGTAAACTTATCTGTCCTGACTTGATTCAAAGCAGCCTAAAATCCAATGATGTCGCTACACTTGTTCAATCGGATTGAGTTCTGGTGAATAGGGAGGGAGTTTGATCATCGTCAGATTATCAAAATCATCATCTAGATCCTTACTATGCCAAAATGCTTAAAAAAATATTCATTAATGTCATGACCAGATAACCTCCCGCCTGTTTCGGAGAGACTAAGTTCCTCAATAAATGTTGAAAGTTGCCTAGATTGAGCAGCGCTCAAGGCGGGAGATCGGCCTGGCGGTGTTTTGTGCTCAAGCCCAACCAAGCCTTGCTCCAGGAAGTCACTCACCCACTTATTTACACTGGTACGGCTCACCTTAAGTATATTGGTTATCTCAGAGCGATTATGTCCTCCACAGAAGTGGGCCAAGGCTAAAAGACGGATCCGCTTTTGTACATTTTTCTCTAGGCGTGCCAGACATCGGTGTTCGTGCATACTTCTAAGTTAAATCATTAATAAATTTAAGAAAGGGAGCCTGATGGCTCCCTTTCTAGCATTCACAACAATCGAATCAAATGCCTAGTTAAAGAGCGGTTGCTATTCTATATACATAAAATAAAATCAAGTTAAACCCAATGGTAAAGCCTTAAATAATCTCACTTTCATTGAAAACACTTGTTTACGCCTACGACCCGTTTTATAGAATAGGTCTAAGTTAAAAACTTAACTTAATCACTTATTCCGAAAGGGGAATTTATGGCGCAAATGATATTGAGTTTGATGTCAAAGGTTATCAAGATAATTTATTTGGCTCATGGGAAGTCACCGATAACGGTGGATGAAAATTTCGCATGCTTAAACTCGAAACTAATGCCAATATTACTCACATTGGTAATCATATTTATTTAGTCGATAATGACAATTTATTCGAAGTCGCATTTTCTTATTATTTCTAGTTTTTAAACTACGGTTCTAACAGTTTTTAGAGCCATTTTTGGTTGAGTGTTATGAAACGAAGAACATTTTTAACAGCAGCAATAGCCACAGTAATTTCAACTAAAGCTTTCGCTACTAACTTTATCGCTAATGAAGTTAAACCTTTCTCGGAGAGTAAGTTCAAAATACTAGCTCTAGTCTTCGATGATTATGAGACATTGGATTTGCATGGACCAATTGAAATGCTCGGTCATATGAAAGACGTTGAAATAAAGTTAATTGGCGCTACTGATATTGTTCCTTCTTATCAAGGACCGAGAGTTTTAACGAATCTTCCTTTAGTTATTACTGAATGCGACCTACTGATAATTCCTGGTGGTCTAGGCACTCGTAAAGAAATTGATAACGTTATCCTATTGGATTGGCTTAAAAGCCAAACAGAGGTATCAACCAAGGTCTTCTCGATATGCACAGGCTCAGTATTGCTAGCTAAAGCTGGCATCTTGGACGGCTTGAATGCTACCACCAATAAAATGGCTTATAGGTGGGTAACTAGCATTTCAAATAAAGTTAAATGGCATTCAAAATCTCGATGGGTAGATGATGGGAAATTCTTAACGTCATCAGGTGTATCTGCTGGAACTGATGCCGCCTTATACTTTATTAGCCAATTACGAGGGTTAGATGAAGCTAACCGAATAGAACGTTTAGCTGAATATAGTTGGAACTCTGACCGATTAAACGACCCATACTCAGTTAAAGAATAAAATAACAGCAGTAGCAAGTATAGTTGTTTGTTTATTAGCTTATTGGTACTGATAAACCAAGCCCATCAGCATTACCGATCCCACCATAGCCAGTGGTTGAAACTACTGACGGGTTTTACTTTACTGACTTGTCACTTATAGACGATCACCTTTTTATACGTGCAAAATAATTACTATTTACGCGTTCTGGGTTTTAGATTTTAATTTTCTTACTGTATTAATTCGCTCAAGATTAATTTAACCTCATGCAACTGGAGATCTTTCAATACAACATCGGTGGTTTTATACTCACGCTTGATGTCATAGGTCATTTGGTGGTTCACATAAATGCTTGCATTGAACTTTGGCACTACAACATCAAAATCAGTTGTGTCATTTCTGTTAACTCTACTCATACTTTCTTCTGTCAATTTGTTAGTGAAGCAATTATCATAATCGGGTAATTACTAGTCATTACTAATGGGTGTTGCTATGAATAATGAAGCACAGATTCAACTCGGTAAGCTTCTGATAAATCAAGAAAAACTTTTGGACCTACTCGCTCAGAATCCGTCTGCTCTAGATGAGTATCCAGATCTCCAATCTCATGTAATAAAGAAACACCCAAACATTATTGCTTATAATAAAATGTCTAAAGAGCAACAATCTGATTTCTATGAAGCATTTGATGAGAGATTAGCATGGTTGGCTTTTGAATTAGCACAAGATTTGAAAATTGACTTTTTGACCCAAAGAGCTGCATTGTTATGTGGTGGTAATATCCAGAAAGTATCCAGTTTAACGATATCTGAAATCGGTTATGAACCATTAGCGAAGTATTTGAACATGCTTTCTGGTGCTGTTCAAGGCCACTTAGAGCCTAAACCAAGTTATCCATTTTTGGCTGAAAAAGGTCGATTAGACCATCAGTTTTGGAAAAATGCAGATAAAGCATTTGATGCATTTATGGATGGTTATGGGTCTCATTACAAATTATCGCTCTGGTGTGAAACGAACATAGGTACAAGAGCACCACAGTCAGCGCCTAAGTTCTTTAAAACATTTAGTGATCCAAGGAACATCCCTGAATGGATTGAATACTCAGGTAAGTAAAAAAAGGGGCTCAAAATGAGTCCCTACATTAACTCGCTAAATAGACCCACTCTTGACCTCATTTTGCAATACACTTTTCGTTATCAGCAGACTCGCTAGAAGGGCTTACAACCTGCTGTAAACAGCGTTAATCCTCTAGCCAATACCACTAGCCATTGCAATTCTCCTAACCAAATTTAGTAAAAATCATTGTAATCACAGTGAATTTGGCTTTATATGGATTAAATGACGTTAGCTAAAATTCCTTTGTATACCGAGATTGATAAATGAAAAATATTATTTGCGACATCGACGGTGTTCTGCTTCACAACAACGAGTTAATCCCCGGCAGCGACAAATTCATTCACCGGGTGCTGGAACAAGGTAACCCTTTGGTTATTTTGACTAACTATCCGGTTCAAACCGGCAAAGATTTACAAAACAGACTCGGCGCGGCGGGGATAAATGTTCCTGAAGAGTGTTTTTATACATCGGCCATGGCGACGGCAGATTTCCTCAAGCACCAAACAGGCAGCAAGGCTTATGTGATCGGCGAAGGTGCCCTCACCCACGAGCTCTACAAGGCAGGCTTTACCATAACAGATATCAACCCGGACTTTGTTATCGTTGGCGAAACCCGTTCTTATAACTGGGAAATGATCCATAAGGCGGCTCGCTTCGTCGTCGAGGGCGCACGCTTTATCGCCACCAACCCTGATACCCATGGTCCAGCGCATAGTCCCGCTTGTGGTGCCTTGTGTGCCCCAATCGAACGTATCAGTGGCCGCATGCCTTTCTATGTTGGCAAACCTAGTTCATGGATCATTCGCTCGGCGCTTAACCATATTGATGGCCACTCGGACAATACAGTGATCATCGGCGATAACATGAAGACCGATATACTTGCAGGCTTTCAGGCTGGTCTGGAAACGATTCTGGTCACCAGCGGCGTGAGTCAGCTCAGCGATGTCGATAAGGAGCCTTTCCGTCCTAACCATGTGTTCGCCTGCGCTGGAGACATAGATATCGTTTAAGGCTTTCTTATGCGGTAAATATTACGAAACACATTTCCCTGAATTAAAAACAAAGCCCACTTGTCAAAGTGGGCTTTGTTCATTCATGATGTGTCACACAAATTTCGTCTATAACAATAACTATAAATAGGACAATCAATGCGATTACTGCCTCCGGTATGTGCGCTAGCACTGCTTAGTGCCTGCAGCCAACAGCCAGCTAACACTCCAACCACTGTAACACCTGAAGTTAAAACAGCCGCCAACAGCTTGGCAAACACCCCCGTGAGTTTCGATGAAGCTCGCTTCAGACAAGATATCAAAACTCTTTCTTCCGATGAGTTTGAAGGCCGCGCTCCAACCACCAAAGGTGAAACACTCACCTTAAACTTCCTAACCCAGGCCTTTAAGGAGATGGGATTGGTTGGTGCTAATCATGGCGATTACCTGCAAGCCGTGCCGATGGTGACCTATACGGCCTCAGAGCAGCAAACTATCAGCTTCGGTGCTTTGGCACTGGAACACAGAAAAGATATCGTTTTGGGTAGCCGTCACGACAATGGCGGCGTCGATATTGCTAACGCGCCTCTGGTCTTCGTCGGCTATGGCATCAATGCGCCTGAATACGACTGGAACGACTACCAAGACATAGATATGCATGGCAAGGTTGCGGTTATTTTAGTCAATGACCCCGGATTTGCTTTACCCGACTCTGGTAAGTTTAACGGTAAGGCGATGACCTACTATGGCCGCTGGGACTATAAGTTCAGTGAAGCAAGTAAACAGGGAGCTCTAGGTGCCATCATTGTTCACGATACCGCCCCGGCCTCTTATCCCTGGTCCGTGGTTGAGAACAGCTGGACAGGCCCTCAGCAAGACCTGGTGGTCGACAAAGCTGAACAAGATAAGCATATAGAAGTTGAAGGCTGGATCACCCTGGATGTGGCAACCAAGGTCTTTGAAAAATCAGGTTTAACCTTATCAGATCTTATGAATAGAGCGGCCAGTGGCCCAATGAATATTCCTCTGAAACAGACGGCTAATATTCAATTTTCCAATACGGCCAGCTATGCCAACAGTTTTAATGTTGTCGCCACCCTTCCGGGAAAAGATCGACCCGATGAACAAGTGTTATTTAGCGCCCACTGGGATCATATCGGCAAAGATGAGAGTAAAGACGGCGATCAAATTTACAACGGTGCCCTCGATAACGCCTCGGGCACCGCAGGTATACTCGAAATAGCGCGTCAGTTTGCCAATCAAGCCAAGCTAGGCCAACCTCTTTCTCGCTCGGTCACTTTCATCGCCACCACAGGTGAGGAGCAAGGCCTACTTGGCTCGCGTTTCTATGCTGCCAACCCAATTTATCCCATCGATAAATCCGTAGCCGTATTCAACTTAGACAGTACCAACATATACGGCCGCACCTTGGATTACACGATCGTCGGCAAAGGAAAATCTGAATTAGAAAATTACCTTGTAGACGCATTGAAAACACAAAACCGTGTGGCAAAGGGCGAGAGTCGACCAGAATCTGGCGGATTCTTCCGCTCAGACCATTTCAGTTTCGCTAAGCTCGGCATTCCGGCAGTATTTGCCGGCGGTGGCAATGAACCCATCGATGAGGCTACGGCCCAGTACAAGGTCATGATGAAGGAAAAAATGAAGGGCTGTTACCACAACACCTGCGATGAATACCGGGAAGATTGGGATCTTAGCGGCGCCTTACAAGATCTGGCCATCTATTACAGTGCAGCAGAAACCTTAGCCAACAGCCAAGATTGGCCTGGATACTTTGCCGGAACTGAGTTTCACTCTCTTCGAGGAGCAAACACTAAGGCCTTGAGTGAATAATACCATTCCGAGTAAGTATCTGATCATTCAGCGGGAGTTCAAAGCACTGTAGGCAAGGCGAATGTTTGAAGCTAATAGTTATTCTCGGCAACAAGCTCCTGCGTTGCTCTACCTCCTGCATCCATGCAGTCGTATATCGAAAACATTCAACGTAGCATAAATGGCTTTGAAACCCGCACTGCGTGAGGCTCTCAGTGTTTACACTTCTGTGTTACATTGACTTAAAGGGGAATAACCATTTCCTCATCAATGTGCCTTGAATTGAAAAAACTGAGAGTCTCTGAACTGACCAGATACTTATATGGAATGGTATAATACCTTAACGCCAGAGACTAGCCACCAAGTTCATGGGTCACTTAGCTTCTCTATTTCATGATGATTTAAGAATGGCTCCCGCTTTCAGGGAGCCATTGTATTAGATGTCTCTATGCCTGTTTTAACGAGGGAAAAACAACAGTTAACTCAGATACAGAGTAAAATGATATTAAGCAATTTCCACTGATAAAAAATCAATTTCAGCCACCCACCACATAGTGAAAACAAATTATCCACAACAAAAACTAACATTCACTAAATAAATCTTATTTTATTGACGGGATTAGTGAGTTAACAACCCTAAAAAACGCAATTTATCTCATGTTTTATCAATTTAGAGTTTGGCAAAAGCGTTAATTACTGGCACAGTAATACCCATTGAGATTTACAGCGATTTGTAGGAGCTAGAATATGTGTTCAATTTTTGCCATTTTAGATATTAAGTCAGACGCAACACAGCTGCGACAGGTCGCGCTGGAAATGTCGAAGTTGATGCGTCACCGTGGACCGGATTGGTCAGGGATCTACAGCTGCGACAAAGCCGTACTCGCTCATGAACGTCTTGCCATCGTCGATATCGATAACGGTGCCCAACCTCTGCTTAGTAGCGATGGAAACATTATTCTTGCGGTCAACGGTGAGATCTATAACCACAAAGAGCTTAAGGCCAAGCTAGGCGATAAATACGCTTACCAGACTCACTCGGACTGTGAAGTGATCCTATCCCTCTATCAAGAGTATGGTGTCGACTTCCTCGATAAGTTGAACGGAATATTTGCCTTCGTGCTCTACGATAAGACTAAAGACCTGTATCTGATTGGCCGAGATCACATGGGGATTATTCCTCTATACACAGGCCTAGACGCTGAAGGGAACTTCTACATAGCCTCAGAAATGAAAGCCTTGATGCCTGTGTGTAAGACCGTCGATGTATTTAAGCCGGGCCACTATTTATGTAATAAGGCGAGCACCACTGACGACGGTTATGTTCAATATTATCAACGTGAATGGCGTGATTTTGCGGCCGTGCAAGATAACCCAGCCAGTATAGATGAGATTAGAGATGCACTGGAAGCCGCGGTTAAACGTCAGCTTATGTCTGATGTACCTTATGGTGTACTGCTATCGGGTGGACTGGATTCATCGGTTATCTCGGCTATCACACAAACTTATGCTAAACGCCGTATCGAAGATGATGGCCAGAGCAATGCATGGTGGCCACAGCTTCACTCTTTTGCCGTTGGTCTTGAAGGTGCCCCTGATTTGATTGCGGCGAAAAAAGTCGCCGACGCCATAGGCACAATCCACCATGAGATCATCTTTACCTTCCAGGACGGTATCGATGCGATTAAAGATGTGATTTATCATCTGGAAACCTATGATGTCACCACCATTCGTGCCGCTACCCCTATGTACCTTATGGCGAGAAAAATTAAAGCCATGGGTATTAAGATGGTGCTATCGGGTGAAGGTGCAGATGAACTATTCGGTGGCTACTTATACTTCCATAAGGCCCCTAATGCACAGGCCTTCCATGAAGAGTTAGTGCGTAAACTGGACAAGCTGTTCATGTTCGATTGTCTTCGTGCCAACAAGTCGATGGCAGCATGGGGACTCGAGGCACGCGTGCCCTTCCTCGATAAAGAATTTATGGATGTGGCGATGCGCATCAACCCAGAAGCCAAGATGTCTAAAGATGGTCGTATCGAGAAGCATATTCTACGTCAGGCGTTCGAGCACAAATTACCCAAAGAAGTGACATGGCGTCAGAAGGAACAGTTCAGTGATGGCGTAGGCTACTCATGGATCGATGGTTTAAAGGAGCTAGCAGCCGAGAAAGTTGATGACCTTCAGCTGGCCAATGCCAAGTTTAGGTTCCCTTATAACACGCCTGATACCAAAGAAGGCTACTACTACCGCTGTTTCTTTGAAGAGCAATTTCCACTGGATACTGCCGCAAAAACCGTTCCTGGCGGCAAATCGGTGGCTTGCTCGACTCCGGAAGCACTTGCTTGGGATAAGAGCCTCCAGGATGTCATTGACCCATCGGGCCGAGCAGTACAATCGGTTCACACCAGTGCCTATTGATCCGCTGACGATTCGCTGAGTGAGTCATTTGATTTTTACCATGCCGTGAACTGCAATTCACGGCATTTTTTTATGCAGGCCGAATCCTTAATACTACTCTGAATATGCGCTGATAACCTCTTCAATATCTTTGAAAATCTATCACAAATCACTCGAAAAATACCTAATACCACTCCAGATGTTCGCTGGTAAACTCTTCAATTTTTTTGATAAATAACCCGTCTTCATAAGCTGCCTCGACTGTAGTCGAAAGCATATCAGGCTCAATAGCCAGCTGATGCTTACGGCTAAAACCGAAATAGATAATGCGCTGCGGCTTAAATCTATAGGGGTGCACCTTAAACAGACTATTAAACTGAGCAAAGTCACGCCTGATACTCGGTAAAGTCATCTCAGGTACAATCAAGAGATCGAAGCGCCGTTTTGCCAGCATTACAATCGCAGTCTTGAGATCGTTAACTACCATCTTACGTAGATCGGGATCTTGATCGAATCGGTCAAAATAATGAGTATGGCGGGACACAGCGATTGTGTAGTCAGCTAACTGCTCGTAATGCTCAATATCAATATCGGGATCACGGCTAATAAACAGATAATGGCTGTCTTCCCGATAAGGAAGAAAGCTGGCATAAGCTTGCCTTTTCGGCTTCAAAATCAAACCAGCGACCACATCCACCTGACCAACTTCAAGCATGCGAAGGCATCTGGCAAAATTGGGGCTGGTCTTGATCACCAACTCATGTCCGATAAGTTTAGCCAACAAGTTCAAAGCCACCAGACTTTCTCCCGTGATCCCATCATCAGATATAATCTGAAACGGAGGATAATGATCGATGCAGGCTCGCATAGAAGGCGCAGCCCAGACAGGTAAGCCGAACATAAGAATAAAACACAGCCAACGTCGCATTTAGCTTACTTCCAGTTAGCGATTCACAGTACTAGTATAAGCCCGATTCAGGGAGTACAACGATCTCTGTCACCTAAGTTAGTGCCAATGCCTTGAAATAGTTTTGACGATCGATATCGAGAACTTCCATCGTCACACTATTTACGCCCGCAGTGAGTGTTGAGACCTTGCTATAAACCTGCTCCAGAAGCACCGTTTTCTGCTCATGGCTGCGACCCGGCATGATAGACAGACGAATATGAATGAAGCTGTTTTTAGGGTCATCGCCAATCAAAAAGTCATCGCATCTGTGGGCTCGGGTCTTGATTGCCGAAGTTTCAAACAGGCCTGAGTCTACAGCGCCTTGGTGGGTTGCTTTGACTAGCTTAGATATATCTATCTGCTCGGCGAGGGGCGCCGAATATTCGATCACGCAATGGGGCATAAATACTTCTCTGCAAAAATGGGGAAATAACGTTTGAAAGCGCGATTATTCTGACCAGATGGCAAATTCGTTACCGCTTGGGTCTTTAAAATGAAAACGTCTTCCGCCAGGGAATGAGAATATGGCTTTAGACACCTCTCCACCAGCACCTTCGACTCTTGCCATAGAAGCCTCAAGCTGAGAAGAGTACAACACCACTAATGGTGTTCCCTTAGCCAGATCGAAAATCTGTTCAGACAAATAGAAACCACCGGCGATACCAGCGTTAGTGAAACAGGTATATTCAGGACCATAATCGACAAACTCCCAGTCAAATACCTGTTCAAAAAACTGCTTAGTGGCAGAAATATCGGCCACGGGCATCTCTATGTAGTTAATCGCATGATGCGCATTCATGGTAATGTCCTGATCTAAGTACAGAGATTGCTAAGTTAGCAAATTCCCTTAATGATTGTCTACAGGCAAGATAATGGGAGCCTATTAGCTCCCATTATCTTAAAATTAAATCTTGATAATTACGCCTGCACAAGGGCTGCTATCAAACCGATAACACCACCAAAAACGCCGCCCCACACCACGAGCCAACCTAAGTGTTCTCTGATCATCTCTTGAATGATGTCCTTCACCAACTCAGGGGTCAACTCGTTTAACCTCTGACTGACGATCTCATTGATCTTGGTCTTCATGTCGGCCAACACATCGGGCTGCTCGAGCTCATTCTTAAGTAAGGTATAAAACTCTTCACTCTGAGAAATCTCGACCAAAGAGGCCTTCATCTTCTCGATAAATGGCTCTTTTAGCGGGGTGATTGCGTCTGTACCGCCAACCATGGCCAGCATTCCACCAAAAGATGACTGCTCAACTGTGGTCACCAGGGCATCAAATGCCGGTGTCATATCAACTTGCTCGATAACCGGTTGTAGATTAATAGGAGATTGGCTGCCACCTTGATCCGACAGGAAGCGATCGATATTCTCATCGGTAAAAAACTGCTTCATCATCAGATGTGAGATGCCGGCTTTGAACTCCTCGAAACGAGATGGAATAACGCCAGAGCCATACAAGCCTGGGACTTTTTCAAATAACATATGGATGGCCAGCCAGTTTGTCAGTGCACCGGACAGCGCAAATAATCCTATGCTCAAGACGATAGCCGATGAAAAATAATAGCCTAATGCCAGCAAGAGGGCCGCGATTAGGTTTGTGATCACACTCTTATTCAATCTGTTGCTCCAAAAATTAAAACAGCTACAAAACTCCTTATGATACCAATCCCACTAATAATGTGATCTTTCAGCGGGAGTTCAAAGCGCTGTAGGCAAGGCGGATGCTTGAAGCTAATAGTTATTCTATATCGAAAGCATCTAACGCAGTATAAAGTGCTTTGAAACCCGCACTATGTGAGCCTCTCAGGCATTCCACTTCTGCGTTGCATTAACTTAAAAGGGAACAACCATTTCCTCATCAATGCGCCTTGAATTGAAAAGCCTGAATGGCTCTGAACTGAGCACCTATTTAGTGAGATTGGCATAATATCATAGCCAGCTGAGTTTTCAGTAATTATGGAGGCACATTATTTCCGACAGGGCAACAGATAGCAGAGTGAATAGCGGACGTGCTGACTCAACAAATTTAATGACTTTATACTTGAATATCACAAATACCGAACCTACAGAGTAGAAAGAAGTAAGGACTCTATAGCTTAGACTCAAATAGAGCCAGAGTATCTATAGGCAAAAATCCATCGCCTTCTATCTTCTCCCGGCGAACCGCCAACACTTGAGTCTCATCGGCAAGCTCCTTAGCTTTTTTAACCAGTTCTGTGCCTATACCTCTTTTTCTATAGGGCTCAGCTACAAACAGATCGTCAAAATACCAGAGTGATTTAAGTAATAATGATGAAAATGAGGGGTAGAGTTGAATAAATCCGACGGGAACATCCACCAAAAAGGCAATAAATATCACGGAATCATTTTCTTGTAATCGGTATTCGATAAACTCTTTACAGGCAGCTAATCGAGAGTCCTGACCTAAGCTTTTCCTGTACTCATCAAATAACGGTGTCAATGACTGTAGATCTTCATCAGTGGCGATTCTAATGTGCATTTTCATTCCTTGAAATAATGTCTATTTATATGACTTACCGAATAATGACATGGATAACTTGTCATCAACTTCCCTTTCAGTTACATAACCTTAACACATAAATATAAATATGATCGATGAATTTTTTATAACTTAGAATATTTAAAAACCACAAGCTGAACTACACTTGGAACTTAATCTTTAATAAGAAAATATTTAACAAAGGACATTCCAATGGGCTCACCATTTAAGACTACGGGTACCTTGAGTTGGCATGAGTTGACATCAAACAATTGCAAAGATTCAATGGGCTTCTACGGGGAGATTTTCGGTTGGACATTTAAAAAAATGGACATGCCACAAGGCCCTTACTACATTATAGAGAATCAGGGGACCAGTATAGGTGGGATAGCCCCGAATCCCAGCCCCAATCTGCCGAGCCACTGGACGGGATACATCACAGTAACGGATGTGGACGAGGTTGCCATCAAAGCGAAAACCTTAGGAGGAGACTTACTATACGGACCCGAAGATATTCCCAATATCGGTCGTTTTTGCTGGATACAAGATCCTGCTGGAGCCATCATAGCCGCAATCACTTATCAAAAAGTCGACAAGTAATAGAATCAAATTTCATAAACTTCTGGACATACTTCTCAGGTCTTTATAATCAAATGAAAGCACATGGATCCTATTCAGAGGCACACCATTTAGAAATACCGACGCCTGGCCTCTCATAACGAAGTCAGGTTCTCCACAGAGATACACTCGATGTCGACTCTTGTTACCAGGCAGTGTCTTCACAGGAAAGTGCATCATAGCGATGTCAAAAGGGTCACCTTGCTGTACCCGGCTCATGGGCTGAGCGTCATTTTTCTGTAATGTGGAGACACATCCGTGATAAGTAAAGTTTCTATGCTCTAACATGAGTTGTAACAGGCTTGAATGCTGATATAGGTCGGCATGATTTCTGGCACCATGATACAAGTTTATCTTTCCTCTATGGCCACTCTTAAGTGCATCGAGTGCAATTCCATATACAGGCCCTAGGCCAGTACCACAGGCAATCAAGCTGATGTCATCTTCAATATAAGCCTTAGAATAACAGCAGTGTCCCCAAGGTCCCTGTAGCAACAGTCCTTCTCCAACACTGGCATGATTAAATAACCAATCGCTGAACTGGCCATTATATTTCCTTTTAACATGAAGCTCGATAAACTCCCCAAAGGGATCATTGGTAATCGCATAACTCCGGGTTAACCCATCGAATCGGCGTAAATTGATGTATTGACCGGCACAATGATTGATCGTCTCAGATAACTTCAACTTAAGTTTTACCACAGAGTCTGATAAATATTGCTTCGAGTGAATTTGAGCCGAGATAAACAGGTCTTGCGCCAAAACAGATTTGAGTTTTAATCCTGATGTGGGCTTACATTGACACGCACAGAGATAATGATCCCGTTTCAAGGTTAAGGTTAATCCTCGCTGTGAACCTGTGGAAAGTTTACCATCCACATGCTTCACCAGACACGTTTTACATGACCCCTTCTTACATGAGTAATTAACTTGATGTCCTTCTCTGATCAAGGTGTCTAAAACTGTCTCATCAGATTGGGCATCGAAACCTTGACCATCGAAATAAAATCTTGTCATCCGTTCACTCTATATCCATTTTGGCTTACAGGGCTCAATTAGAGAGCAATAGTTTAAAACATTTATATAACACAGCCATCAAGTTAGCTAAAATACCTATTAACTGGAATATTCTTCGTGCAACTAAGTCAATAGGCCTCAAATGTCAAAACCATTCACCCAATTGGCAGTCAAATTTCGCCATCTCCCTAAGTATCAACGATACCTGGCTATTTTGTTGACTATTTACCTTATTTTCACCGCTGTACTCGGACTCTTGGTCCCCTATGTTGCTCATAAACAATTGCCCCAAGAATTATCGGCCGTGCTCAAGCGCCCGGTTATGCTTGAAGATGTCTCCATCAACCCATTAACTCTCAAGGTATCGCTGACTGGTTTTAGTGTTCAAGAGAAAGATAAGAGTAACTTCATCGGCTTCGGTAAACTGACCTTCCAGCTGGATTTCTGGCGTTCTATTATCAACGCAGCCCTCAGTGTGGATCATGTGACTCTGGACAAACCTTATGCCTTACTGGAGCGCCTCAACAAGCCTGATTCATTCACTTTTAATTTTTCAGACATCATCCAAGAACTTGCGAATAGTGGAGTCAATGAGACGGACATCGATCAACCAGAAACACCGAGCGGCCTCCCTCATATCAAGGTTAAAGATCTGTCCATCCTAGATGCTGAGCTGCTCTACACTGATAAGGTCACCGATAGCCGCCTCCACTATCCCGCCATGACTCTTCATTTGAAAGCGTTCGACACCCTAAAAAGTTTTGATAGTAATGGAAACGGCAGTAACCAATTTTCAATACGCTTTGTAGGCAAAGATGGGGGAGAAATTGCCACTCAAGGTAAGCTGCAGCTATCTCCGTTAAACATCATAGGTGAACTGCAACTCACGGCAATTCAATTGCCACAATTTTGGTCATTCATTGCCGATGATGTCCAAGCTAGGCTAGATAGCGGTCAGTTTAGTTTTAACACCCATTTCGAAGTCCTAGCTCAAGCAGATCTGGCCCTTCAACTGCTCACCCAAGATGGCCAATTCTCTTTGGAGAATATCTCTTTCGTCGATGATCAAAGCCCATTGCTGTCACTTCCTCTATTGAGCTTAAATGGCATCAGTCTCAACTTAGCCGATAAGCAGGTCAAAATTGCCAGTGTGGAGACAGAGAAATTATCTCTTAACGCTAGCCTGACAACAGAGGGGCTGGATATTCTTCCCCTATTTATGCCTGTTAACTCAGGCGAGAAGCGCTCCCCTAAGTCGTCACAATCTTACGTACAAGAAAAAACAGGCCAAGACTCTGAGGACAAACAGGCCGCCTTAGACTGGTCTGCGATCATTACCAGTGTAGCGGTTAAAGACTACGATCTAAACTTGGTAGATAATCGACTCACAGACAATACCCCTTGGCGAATATTCCCGTTCAATCTGAGCACAGGCGAGATACGCTCAAATCTCGAATCTCCTATAGAATTCCGCTTAGACTTGGCCATAAACAACAGAGGCACATTGCAATCATCTGGCTCGGTGGATGCCAAGCAAGAGACATTGAAAGCCGACATCGCCTTGTCTAAATTTGATCTTAGTCAGATCCAAGCCTACCTGCAGCCATACATTAATATCGACTTAAAGCAGGGGGAACTTAATACCAAGGGCAGCCTCACAGCTGGATCAGATAAAGCGATCTATTTCTCCGGCGATATTAAGGTCGACGAGTTATTGGTGAAAGATAATCTGCACAAAAAAACCTTAGTCAAGTGGCAATCTATGTCAGTAAATCGACTCATTCTAGATCAAGGAAAAAATAAATTATCCATAGAGAGCGTCGATTTCACCAAACCTTACGGGCGCATCATCATTGCCGAAGACAAGAGCACCAATATCCAAGCCCTGCTGGTAAAATCTTCTTCTGAACAATCAGCTAATATACCAAATAAACCAGCGTCAGAGTCTCAAGCGCCTCTCGAAATAAACATAGGCCAGATACGTTTCAATCAAGGCTCTACCTTCTTCGCCGATAACTCTTTAACACCTAACTTCGCCGCCAGTATTGAGCAATTAGAGGGCAGCATAGACAAGTTATCATCCACCGCTAAGCGTCCCGCCTCGGTGGACATCAAAGGCAAGATAGATAAGTATGCCCCGGTCACACTCAAGGGAGATCTTAACCCTCTACTGGAGATGCCCTATCTGGATCTTGCACTCAATTTCAGCAATGTTGAGCTGACATCGGTTAACCCCTATTCCGGCACCTATGCCGGTTACTATATTGATAAGGGGCAAATGTCTCTATCACTGAACTATCAACTGGAGAACAATAAGCTCAAAGGCAGTAATCACCTGGTGGTGGACCAACTCAAACTGGGCAAGCCCAGCGACAGCAGCCTGGCAACCACCCTGCCAGTCACCTTAGCCATCGCTCTACTGCAGGATAGACACGGAGTCATAGATCTAGGCTTAGATGTCTCTGGCGATCTAGACTCGCCGAGTTTCAGCTTTGGCAGCATCATCATGACGGCATTTACCAATGTGATCACTAAAGCCGTCACCGCTCCTTTCAGCTTACTGGCGGGCCTCTTTGGTGATGATGAACAGCTAGATAAGATAGCGTTTGAACCGGGTCAGACGCAGATCTCAGCCGATGAGCAAGAGAAGCTTGCCATACTGGCCAAAGCCCTACTCGACCGACCTAAATTAACCCTGAGCATAGAAGGAGCCATCGATGCAGTTACTGATGCCCGGATCCTCAAGGAGCAAATTTTACGCCAAAAACTGGCGAATTTAAGCCAAACAGAGATAGAGTCTCTGCCAAGTGACCTCTCGGCCAGTAACTTCCCAACAGAAGGGTCACTATCAGATGCACTGATAAGCCTGTATAAAAATGAGACAGGCTTGAGCGCGAGTGAACTAAAACTCAGTATTGAAAAGGAACACACAAAAGAGGCTGAACTTGACCAAGAGAAGCTGCAGACGCTATGGCACATCGCCTTATATAACTTCAGTTTAAACAAACAAGTTGTCGATGATGACATGTTAGGGACCTTGGCCAGTTCTAGAGCAAGCGCGGTAAAAACACATCTGGTCGAGATCAATAAAATACCGCCGTCGCGAATTTTCCTCCTGGACAGCCGAATCGATATTAACCACGGGGCACAGGAAGCCCTGCTTACATTAGGTGCCGATTAAACAAAGATTCAATATTGAGCAGACATGAGTTACACTCTTGCCGTTTTCAGACTTTATCAGAGGTAGCTCATGTTTGTTGTTCGTTGGCTTTTAGGCCGTATCATACTTACTCTTAATTTTATCTTCACTCCCAAGAAACGTAAGCGTCCTTCGGATGAGCAAGCAAAAATTGATAATGAAACTGAGTTGCTGACCCTGTATCAATACAAGGCTTGTCCATTTTGCGTGAAAGTTCGCCGCGCCGTGCGTCGCCAGGGCCTGAATATTGCCACAATTGATGCTAAGCAAAATGACCATCAGCAAACTCTCGTCGATCAAGGTGGTAAGGCTAAGGTGCCCTGTTTACGAATCGAAGAAAATGGTGAAACACGTTGGATGTATGAGTCTTCGGATATTATCAATTATCTAGATACCCGTTTCGCATAACCTACGGCTTCACTATCTCTTAGGCAGTAACATCATTTCAGATTGAGTTACTGCCTTAATTTTTCTCCCCCACATACCTATCAAGCTTTCTCAGCATTTAACTCACCAGTCTTAGATATTGTCCATCGCTTAAGGTCACGAGTCGCTAACGTAAAAAAGTGTATATCATGCTGCGCCCTCGGCATAATTACGCTATTCTGCCTTAACAGCTTGCTCCGCGGCTTAAATTTCTACCTTGTTTATGGATTAAGAAATCAAATATTGCCGCCGAGAAATCATACTAATAAGAACACATAAATCTGATGCGAAAATGCCTAATAAAAACCTTGTCCACCTTGTTTATCTTGAGTGTTATCGCCGGATGCGCAGGAAAAAAAACTGACCCCAGTGACTTTGAAGGCAAAGTCAAAGATAGATTAAAAACAGATATACGAAGTAACGGTACCAAGTTATTTACTTATAAAGCCAAGCTCGCCTCCTCAAGTGACTCTATCGACCAAATGCCCCATCAACAAAGAGTGGAGCAAGCCAAATGGAGTAAACGATCTCGCTCTCGTCCCTACGAAGTCGATCTGACTGATTGGACCCAACAGATAGAACTCGGCTTATCTAAGACATTAGACATGACAGGCTATTGTCGTGAGGGCTATATGGAATTAAGTCGGCTTATCGAAGCCGATCGCGGCGAAATTCGCGGCGAGTGTAACGAAGGTGCGACCCAAGCAGATAGAGACAAATTTTCCTCTTAGCTACAAGTCACCTCGTTTAAGCTGTAAGACTTCAAGCTTTAGCGGCATAAAGTGAAATGGGGTCAAGCACTATGAATTGACGAGAAACCCGTCTTTTCTAAACAAATAACATAAGTATTGATGCTGTGACTGGATTGGTGATGTAGATTAAGTTAAAATCCGCGTCCGGTTAATATCTGCCACTATGAGTGCCAGATCAGTCAAACAGTTCGGTAGAGAGCAATGAATAAAAAACAAAAGATGATCAAGCTAACGGCAAAACGTGCCAAGGCTCGTAAAAATAAGCACACAGCTCCTACGATTAAGAAATATATATCTAAGTCTGACCGAGCTAAGATGCTAGCCCAAGAGGAAGCTGATTCGGCATTGACAACCACTGCAGATAAGAATCCTGCCTCTAACAAAATAGACGCCACAGAGTCTGATGTTGAAACCCAAACTAAATAAGCGGTATTCACCAACATAGCGTTTACGCATTCATCAAAAAGGGAGCCATGGCTCCCTTTTTGTTTGTCTATAGATTAACTTGCTTTATGATCTGAAACTTTTAGTGCCTCAGTCACTTGATTACTCGCCTCGCAGTCTTGCTCTTCATTAATCTGAGCCATCTGAGCACATGATGATGAGAGAGGATTGGGACTACTCGGAAGTAACTCTTCATCTAACGGGTCTATGCCATTCGCTGATGTTTCGTTACTTATTCCTGTATCATTGAGGCAAGCCTGTTTCACTTTTTCAACCAGAGTATAGGCAGTAATAACACCCAAAATACCGAAAATAACACTACCAATAACCTGTCCTATCAATACCCCTTCGACCCCTCCCCACTTAGCGCCAAAATAGACGAAAGGTATGGTGCCTATCGTAGCCTTCCCCACGTTTAAGAAGGTCGAGTATTTAGCCTTACCCAGATTATTAAACGAAGCATTAGCCACAAAAAGAGCCCCGGAGAACACAAAAAATACCGCTATGTAAGTACAGAAGAAACGAATAAGCTCTGCACTTTCCCCCTGCATACCGAAAACAAAAATAATCTGATCTTGAAGTAACATGAGTATCACGGAAACACTGACCACATAAAGTACGCAAAATTGCAGCGCCTTGGTAAGGCTCTCCCGCACTCGTTCAAATTCATGAGCACCAAAATTCTGACCGATAATAGGCCCTACCGCCCCAGACAGCGCGAATATCATGCCAAATGACACAGGAATAATACGCCCTAATACGGCCCAGCCCGCCACATAACCATCACCGAAATCGGCGATGGCTCGAGTAACGACAGCATTACCTATAGGCGTCGCGACATTGGTCATCATGGCAGGCCCGGCGATGGCAAAAATGGGCTTTAAATCGGCGATAAAGCTATCCAATTCAAACTGACCAAAGAGCTTGTGCTTAACGATAACGCCACGTGCAGCCACCAACATAACCGCCAGCCTAGCCAGCACAGACGCCACAGCCGCGCCCTCAATCCCCATGCTCATGGCGAAGATGAAAATAGGGTCTAACACCAGATTGACACCACCGCCAGCTAAGGTAGACATCATAGATAACTTAGCGTCTCCAACGGCTCTTAGCGCCGCTCCCAGTGCCATGGCCAAACTGATGAAAGGCAATGAAGGCACCAAGGTATACAAGTAATCTGCGGCAAGCTCGGCAGTATGGCCCTTGGCACCAACCAGAGCCAAAAGTTCAGGAATAAAGAAGGTCACCACGGCAGATACGATCACCGATATTATCAGGGTGACAATGGCGCTATTAAGCAATAACCGCTTGGCGACATCCAATTGTTTAGCGCCTATGGAGCGTGATACTAATGCCCCAAGTGCGATGGAAAGTCCTATGCCTATTGATGTGGTAAAGAATGAAATGGTGCCGGCGTATCCCACAGCTGCGGCCAGTTCCAACTCACCCAACAGACTTAAGAAGAAGATATCAATCAAGTCGACCACAAAGAGCGCCGAGATCCCTACGGCCGCGGTGGAACTCATCACCAGAATATGGCGCATGATTGGGCCTTGAACAAATTTAGCTGTGGTCATTTCTATCCTTGATACTGTCTTACCGATATTAAATTAACTGGACTCGTCATTCCCATAGAAATTAAAGCTCTCTTTCTAATTCACCACCGCAGTGATCACAAAATAACGCGTCATTCTCGTGACCATTCTTCAGGCAGTTACTGCAGCGGCGCAGATCTTTGCTGCGGCTTATCTCTTGTGATATTTCGGCGGTTAATATTCCGGTAGGGATCGCAATAATGGAATAACCAAGCAACATGGTCAGGGCTGCTATCGCCTGTCCTAAGTTGGTTCCAGGGGTAATATCGCCATAGCCCACAGTAGTAATGGTCACAATCGTCCAGTAGATCGACTTAGGGATCGAAGTAAACCCGTTCTCGGGTCCCTCGACCACATACATAATGGCACTAAGCACCATGACTATCAGGCTAACTGAGAAAAAGAAGATAAATACTTTACGTCCAGACTGTAGCATAGCTCGAAGCAAAACATTGCCTTCGCTAAGATATCGTAACAATTTTAATACACGGAATATTCTAAATAGTCTTAGTATTCTGATAACCAGAGTAAAACTGGCTCCAGGGAAGAATAATGCCAGGTAACTTGGCATCACAGAGAGCAAGTCCACCACTCCGTAGAAACTTCGTGCATAGCGTACCGGATGAGCGGAGCAATAGAGCCTCAACAGATATTCGAGAGTGAAGATAATGGTAAAACCCCACTCCAGAATACCGATGATCTCGCCATACTGCTCATGAATACTGGCAACAGTATCCAGAAATACCAAGGCCACACTGAGAATGATGCAGACCATTAAGGTAATATCAAAATAGCGCCCAAGTTTAGTATCGGTACCGAATATGATCCGACGAAGTTGATGGCGTATCGAACTGCCATTATCTGATGATTTCTCTTGATACATGTAAACGAACTTTCCTCATCTGCTTAATTTGGATGTGCAGGTAATGATCACGGCGAGCTTTCCTCTGCCTCAATCACGATTATACTTAACTCTGAATAAGCTGAGTATTTTGCCACTTCTTTTTCACAATACCAAACAGATACCTCAAGTCCTGTGCTTATTGCCAGATTAAGGTATTATAAGTCCACGAAACTCAAATAATTGATGAGCTATTATTTTCCGATGCACCTATTTTTTTCTGTAGCGATACTGACACTTTTTGCAGGTATCTCTTTGCCGGCCTCGGCAGTATCTTCGATGCAAAACTCATTATCGAGCTCGACGGTTGTGAACATAGGTAAGATCGATCTCGTCGTAGTGACAAAGTCGACCTCGACCATGGCCTTGATGCGGGACGGAAAAGTGTTACGGCGCTACCACGTAGCTCTGGGAGACAGGCCCCGAGGCCATAAGCTCCAAGAGGGAGACCAAAGAACACCTGAAGGGCGTTATACCTTAGACTATAAAAAGTTGGATAGTGCTTACTACCGAGCCATACATATCTCCTACCCTAACGAAGAAGATCAATTACGTGCCAGTGCCTTAGGTATTCAGCCCGGCGGCCAGATAATGATCCACGGCCAGAATCCAGGGTCTTCTCTCAGCACCGAAGAAGCGCAACAGTACAATTGGACCGATGGTTGTATCGCCATCACTAATCCGCAAATGGATGAATTGTGGCGCGCCATAGACGAAGGCACGCCCATCGAGATCTTGCCTTAACCTATATTGCTATTGGGATCATCACTAAGCATGACAAACGCTATATCTGAGCAGGTCTTAATCGATACCTGGCCAATTTTCTGCGACAGAATAACCACTTTCCTACAGGAGCTTGGACTCAAGCAACTCAAGTTAGCCTGCGACCACACAGCATTAAGAGTCAATACAGTTGAGGCCGCCGAGGCGCTGAGTGTTTATTTCCAACGCCAGGGAAAAGTCATTTCCAACAACATCATCAATGGTCGGCCTATCTTGATTTTTGAGCTTAATACGCCACTCATCATGGGACAGATGAAGATTGATTGCGTGGAGCTTCCTTATCCGGGCAACAAGCAATACCCAATCGAAGGCTGGGAACATATCGAACTGGTATTAGCTTGCACCGCCACAACGTGTGATGAACTTAAACAGCAGCTATTAGACATGGCGCCGCAACTTGCACCTGTGTTATCCGGACAATCAGCTATCAAGGTCAAGATGAGCTCACCTCAGGGAGAACATGAACGCTTGGCAAATCCTACCATCGCCTTCAAGAAAGATGATATCTGTATCAAGATTCATCCCCACGGTATCAAGGCAGTTATCGAGTCTGAGCGTCAATAGAGTCTGGCAGGTCGTTTTAAAAATAAAGAGGTGAGCCATTGGCCCACCTCTTTATTTCACTCACTTTAATGTATCACTAACGGCTAGAACCTGTAGTGCACTGACGCCTTGATAGCACGACCGTCGCCAAACATGGCGCTGTTGTTACAGCCACCCCTGAGATAATCGGCATCAAACAGATTATCGACATTCACTCGCAAAATCGCTTCATGCTCATTGGCAAGACTAAAGGTATGGCTATAGCCCATATCGACTTTCACATAGGCTTGTTTCAAGAAGTCATTAGGTGTATCCCCATAACGCTCGCCCACATAAACGGCCCCAATGGACAGTTGGCTGCTTTCGGTCACATCGAAGTTAAACCAAGTACTGGCACTGAATTGGGGGGTATCTTTGGCTCGCTTGCCTGCATAAAGAGGATCATCGACAATCTTGGCATCGAGATACATCATAGAGGTGAGTACCGACAGTCGTGTCGTCAGCTTGCCTTCGGCCGAAAACTCTATTCCCTGGTGACGGGCCTTACCATTTTGAGTAGTAATAGGCGGCTTCCCCTTCCCATTCTTGACAGTAACCACCTTGTTACTCTTCTCAATAGAAAATAGCGCAGCAGAAAGAAACAGGCTAGCATCGAAAAACTCACCCTTAGCGCCAATTTCGAAAGACTGACCACGCTCGGCATCCAGCTTTTTTCCGTAATTGATATCGTCTGTATTAGAGACAGGATCTTTAGGCTCGAAGCTTTCACTGTATGTCGTATATATGGATGTATTCTCACTGGGATGATAAATCAAACCCAATTTCGGCAAGAGATTGTTGTGTGTAGCCTCCTGAGTCTGCTCCCTGTCAAACCTCACACCCGCTAACAGGTGCCAGCGATCACTAAACTCAATCATATCTTGTACATAAACCCCATAGGTTTTCCGCTGCACCCGGGTCAGGGCATCGCCATTTCGATAATCCAATTCATCGGGCCTGCGAATGATCTGCTCATCGTTCATACTGATCCTACCAGCTATCTTCATTTTCTTTTGTTTACCAGAGCGATCGTAATCCACCATGCTAGTTCCCATCAACAGCCTATGGTGAATATTTCCGGTATAAAATTCGCCTTTGAGATCGAAGAATGCCGTCGACACATCAAACTTCTCATAGGTATCTCGCCCACGCAGTTCATAGGTCCCTTCCGCCAAATCCATTTTCTGTATCTTGCCATAGAGACTCTCCAGGCTTTGTCTTTCATGGCGTTGCTGGTTATAGCCCATCTGTATCGACCAATCATCGTCAAGATGAGAATTTAAGCTAAAGCCCATGTTCTCAACGGTCGACTCTCGCGCGGACCAGGGCATATCCCAGATATAACCTCGTTTCCCGGCGAGTTCATACTTACCCGTTTGCTCATTTTTAAGGTGCTGGGGTCCCATGTCTAATGCGCCTTCATCTCGAGTGCGGTCGTAATTAAGACTGAGAGTGGTATCCTCGCTGAGGTCGGCCTCCAACATCAGAGCACCGACAAAGCGTTCCTGGCCCGCATAGCTGCCATCTTTGTATTTGCGCCAGCCATCTTGGGAAGACTTAGACAAAATTGCTCTCGAACGTATACTTCCTGATGCATTCAAGGCCCCGCCCACATCGAGTATTGATTGATTGAATCCAAACGAGCCAAACTCCTGCTGAAAACTAAATTGCAGTTCTTCTTGGGCCTTTTTTGTCACCATATTGATCATGCCACCGGGAGTCGACTTACCATAGAGCAAGGCTGAAGGGCCTTTCAGAACTTCGATACGCTCATATAACTCTATGGGTTGAGCGTAACGTGACAGATGAAACTGCCCATCTCGCAGATAACTTTGATCTGGCTCTAATATAAAGCCTCGCATATAGAAGCGCTCACGATTACGACGAACATTCCCAGAGGACACACTGGCATCATTTTTTAAAACTTGCCCTAAGCTTGTAGCACGCTGCGCCTCAATTAACTCCTTACTATACACAGAGATTGAGCCTGGAGTCTCCAGTTGGCTGATGTCCATCTTCATGGCCGAGCTGTTCGTAGCAATAGGCTGTTTAGTTCCCATGACGCTAATAACTTCAATATTCTGATGATCTTGATGTGCGTAGAGATAAAAAGGGCTGACTGCTGCAATTACAGCCCAAAATGACTTATTTTTAGGGAACATGAAGGAACCGTCTGTCTAGTAATGCTTATCATTCTAACTAAGCGGAAATCACTAAGCCTTTGTAGACGTCTTACAAATGCTTAGTAAAAACAGCTTAAATAGACTGCTCCCATAAACACTTTATGAAACTACATTTTATGAAACCACAGGCCATAAATACGACCATACGTAGATGTCTTATTACCTTGCTATGTTTTTCAATTTTTTACTTACTCACTCATGCACCGGCTTTCGCCAGCCCACTGGTACACTGGGACAGCCATGAAGGAATAGATAGACTCGAAAAATCTGCAGTGAAGAATGATTTTTTTGCGTTAGCGACCCATTTCGAAGGCCAGCAAAATAAGGTCTATTGTGGCGTTGCCTCTATGACAGTGATCTTAAATGCCCTGCGTGTCGGCAGAGATGAGCATGTGATCACCCCAGATGAGTCCATCATAGCGCCGCAAGACAGAGGTTATTTCCCACAAAACAACTGGAGCCCGTTATTCGAGCGATATACCCAAAATACAGTGGTTGACCTCAGCCCTAAAACCAAACTCGAAATCATGGGTAAACCCAGAAAAGAAAAAGAGAAAGAACAAGCCAGCGATTATGGACTGGGGTTATCCGATTTAGCGGGCCTAGCTAAAAACCATGGTCTCACAGCCCACGCTTATTTTGTGAAAAACGCAGTCACACATGCGGAGCAAAAGGCGAGTCTTATCGACGCACTTGCGAGTCAAGATACCTACGCCATCGTCAACTATTCACGTGTAGTATTGGACCAAGCTGGTAGCGGTCATTTCTCACCGGTGGTGGCCTACCATAAAGCTTCAGACTCATTCCTTATCATGGATGTATCTAACACCTTCCAAACCTGGGTATGGGTAGATTCAGATAAGATCTTTGAAGCTATGAGCATAAAAGATAATGGTAATTCAAGAGGATTCCTAGTGGTGTCGGAGGCTTAATAACCTTACCACTGCAGGCTATGTAACTGAGATCATAAGGTAAAGGTAAGCTGAAAATCGCGTACTGATTATCGAGTTTTGAATAATAGCCCTATTAAGTCATAAAAAATGAGCTTGCCAACAGGCAAGCTCAGACTCAATTTTACACCGCTAACCAGGGCGATAATGGAATGTCTAATCCAGGATCTAATAGCTGAGGTAATTTTTCTCGCCATTGTTTTCCTTGCTGAACAAAACCATTCACTAAGTTACAAAAACGTACACCATTCATGTCCGTGATCGCACGTTGAGTGCATAACTTTAGAGAATTATGCTCCAAAGCAAACCAACAGCCTTTCATATCACTAATGGAGAAATTTTTCGTCATTATATGTTGATACGCCTCGATAGTAAGACCCTCATTCATACTGAGCAGCTCGCAATGAAGGATTATCATCTCACTATTTTTAGGTATTTCAATAATGGCGGCCTCTTGACCATCATGATCATAGAGAGCACAAATGCCAGTTTTTATATCCAAATGACTTCCTACTGAATCACTTAATTCAGAAAAGAGTTCTTTTATCTTAGTTTCAGTATGATGCATTAACTTACTTCTTATTTAGGCTTATTGATTTACTTTTATCGCTTATATTACGCTCTGCTTTCAGTCACAATTTCCCATAAGTGGTGATTTATACTTTCACTCGTTCATGGAGATTTAGAGCTTTTTTAATTTTAGTGCCCAGATTTAGTCCTGAATCGGCAGTTTGCACGAAAGGCAGGTCGGTCCAAGAACTCATATGGTCTTCCCACCATGGGAGTGTTTGTTTCTCAAGAAACTCATTAAAATACGCTTTTGCGGAATTGAGTTTATCTTCACTAGTTGGATCCGCGTCATAATTGCTCATGGCTTGATTAAATTCATCAAATAATGACTGAGCCTTGATTTTATTAGATTCATCAGGGGCTTTATCGACCAACTCACTCAAGAAATGCTGCGCTTCTTTATGGATCTTATGTGCTGGGTCTCCAAGATGGCGGAATATTTTTTGATACTCGACTTTATTTTTACTTTCAAAAGCTTGCCATTCTTTATTGGCTGGGTCTTTGCCTGAATTACGGAAGAATCGATTGTAACGTACCATGCTATAAGTGAGATCTTCAGTGCCTAACGTTTCACTGGATACTGTGGTTTTACTGTAATTGACACCGAGATTAGCTCCGACATTGACCCCAGGTACCACCATTGCTGCAGCGCCTAATCCAGCCCCTGCCGAAACGGAACTTAAATGACGAATAAATTGACGTCGATAACCTGTATCTCCTTCAAACTCAGCTCCTTTTGCGTAGTTAGGTTTAAAGAAACGAATCAGCACAGTTCCCGATTTACCACCACTTAAATCAGGAGAAAAATCAAATTCTTGAGGCAACTGCACTCCCTCTTTTGCCGCAGCTTCATTAATTTTTGCAGTAATGCTGGCTTTATCAATAACGCCTTGTAAGGAGCCAGATACCGTCCATGTTAGATTGAGATCGACATAGCTACCTGCACGTATTCGACTAGGGTGAATACGTTCACGTTGCAATACATCTAACTGAGCAGAAAAGGGGCCAGCCGACACATTGATCCCTGTTTTACTGTCTGTGATTTTTAAATAAATTTGCTGTTTAAATGTCGCAATTTTATCTAAACGTTGCTTGGAATATTCTATTGATGGAGACTGGGTTTTCATTGCAACATTAGCAATTAACTCCATTTTACTCGTTTGTTGTTCAGTGGTTAATGCCTTTGACTGAGGATCATCTGCCATTGCTTTATGCGCTAAATAAGCATGAGATGCGTTAGCAAATTGCAAAAACTGATGACGTCCAATGGCTCCCCAACGGTTTTCAATCGTATGTTTGTCTATTCTGTGTTGCTTAAGGACGCTTGAGTCTGCATTTTTTTCTGATTTCAAATAATCATATTGTTGTACTGTTTTATAATAGCTATCAATATCTTGTGATAAAAGTTTCAAACCTTTAGTCGCACCGTTTGAACTTGAAGAATAAGCGGTGATCGCCTTTGCATGCTGAGTCAGATTGGCGGGTAATTCTTTCAATTTATCTGCATTATTTTTAATGACATCATAAAACTGACTAGGCACAAACTCATAAATATTGGTGACTGATTTTTTATGGCTTACCGTCGCCCCAGCAGCGAGTTTTAATCCCGCCTCCCCAATATTGACAGTCATCCCTGCATTAGCCTCTAATTTAACTTCTCCCGTCCAGGTATTATAATGTCCCATCAGTGGCTTACTTCTTTCAGGGGGGTGGCGTTCACGTTTGTTTTTATATCTAACACCGTTTCGAGTAAGTCATTTAAACGATGCTGACTATTTACCGCTTGTTGGCGCTCGTATTTTATATTTTTTAATTCGGATCCTAAATTAAAAGGAAGATGACTTTTAACAAAATTTTCTACCTTATGGTTTTTAGAGCTATCAATATATTCACGACGATTAGCCCGATTAAGCTGATGTCCTTTTCTATCGACGTATTGTTCGACACTATCATATTCTTTAAATTGAGTATTAGTGTGACTAAATTGAGCATTGGCTCCCAATTTTGCACCGATTTGGTCGGTGAGCTTTACTTTTGCACCCGCTGCAACACTGACGTGACTGCCCGTTGTTGAATCTTTAAAAAAAAGCGTCTCGTCGTCAGCCGATAAACCTGTTGTTCTTTGGCCTCCGACAGATAACTCAGCATAAGGGCCAACAGACCCGGTTCCCCCCAAGGCAGGCAACAAACTTACCCCAGAGCTTACGCCAACTGAAAGGCTTAGGGTTTCTGATGCTCCCGGGGTCCCCAAAGGCGCTAATTGTTGTTTTTTTTCTGCGTTTAACTCTTGATTTTTTAGTGTTATCCAGCCACTTTTCATATTTTGGCCGAGTAAGGAACAAATTTCTTTTATATCACCTTTAGGTAATGTTTTTGCCAATTTTTCAAGTTGATAGGATAACTTTGCGGTATCATCTATAGATACAATCCCTGTCGGCTGCGGGGGGTTACCCATGATAGTTAATATTGATGAAAGTGGCTTGTTCGTCGCAGTGTTTACAAGGTTTGAACTAGTGATATTCTCATGTAACTTATTAATAATATTAGCTAGTTTTTCGGTAATCAGCCTGCCATCTGCGTGTAAATCACTAGCCAATGTTGAAGACGTTAACCCAGTTAAATGCTGTTCTTGCATCCCACTTTGTTCTAGTGTTGAACTAGTGGATTGTATCGAAGCAAGTGAAAGTGGCTTTTGAAGTACCCCTGATATTTTTAGCGTACTAGCAGGCAATGCATCATGAGATGTGACACTGGTTCCAGCAGTTCCAGTTATGGTGTGCAGATTATTAGTTATATTTATAGGCATTAGCGTCTCTTCCTCCAGGTATCCGTCTTTTTTAATGATATATAACTAAAATCATGTCATTTATTGCATACAGAGCAAGAAAACAAATAAGCAACAATGAATAACACGCAAGTTATTATTTAATCACAACCCCTTTATATTTGTTTTTTTGCGGAGGGATAATCTATCAATAAAAGTTTTATATTTTTATGTTTCACATACCTGTTTATAATAAAACTGACAATACAACGAAGAGTTTACCTAGCCTTACTCAGCACTAACGACAGATACATAAGGTCCTATACTTATATTTTTAGATGCTGATAAGATTAAGTCTCAGTACACAGAAATGACACTAGGTGTTTTGTGGATCAGAAAAAAGGATTGGCAATACTTCATCGGACTCTCACTTATCAAGTATCCCATACAAAACAGGATGAGACAGACCATGATAAGCGAGTATCACTGCACCGACATTGACTCAATTTCCAGCGACTGGCCCTTTAAACCTAAATTTAAGCAAAACTAAGCCAATTAATGTCAAACTTAGCACTAAGTAATTAACGTATTAGATAACAGATGAATGGCCAAGCTTAAACATACCAGTAAACAGATTATAGATACCCAGCTGGCTATATTCGCTTTTGACATCATGACACCAACCCTTTGGGAAATAGCAAAGTCTGCTCCTCCCCAGCTACGTAACTTCAAGTCAAAGCATAAGCTCAAAAACAGTAGGTGACTGGCTGTTACTATACGGGCATGAAAGAAGTCGTCAGCCATGACAGCAACAATAAATGATGCCATATGCACCAACAAAATAGTGAGTTTAGGCAGTATATGGCGATATTCACTCAAAATAACTTGAGCAAGCCAAGCAAGATAGATACCTTTTAATTGCCAAGGTACTTGTGAGCCAAAAATCAACAAGTTCCCATCACCTAAAAGCTCGGTTTGATTGCCATTGAATATCCACACAGCAATAGCGACTGATAGGCACAGTGAACTCGGTAATGAGTGAAAGGCTTTCTTTTTAATTTGAACGGCAATAAAACCGCCAGCTTGAAGGATAAAGAAGACGACAAACAATATATCTGTCGCTCCTTGAGAGATGGATTGAGTCAGAGCAAGCACACAGATAACGTTGAAGCAGGACTCTAACATTAGGATACGTTTGATTTCTTGGTGGTTTTCTACCGTCCTGGTAAGCGGCCAAAATAAGACAGGCAAAAATAAGGTAATTAAGACTGTTATGACCACCGAAGACTGTGCAAGTTGATAGAATCCAGTTGCATAGATCAAACACAGCAATAAAAATAATCCACTGGAAAACAGGTGCGTGCGAGAAATGTGAGTCATCGCGAGTGACTCACGGTTTCTATGCGTGCACTCAGTCGCTCATGACATAAAATTGCAGTTTCAATGGTACGTTCTAATGTGGCTGGTACACGCCACGTTTGTTTGGCATCGACAATACATTCACCAGTGAAAAACAAATTGTAAAACTCGTCAGAATGAAAATCCATTTTGTTCTGATAGGTAGGATGCGCCAGAGAATGTTGCATAACCCAACAAGACCCTTTTCCATTTTCATCAAAAAACGTATTACCTTTATACCAATCGTTATACTCTGCATGTTCTGCGTCAAGTAGAGACACAAGCTTTGCTCCAGGACCAATATGGAATGACACGAAATGTGGGTCATCAAGAAGCTGTGTGTTGCCTGTGAGTTGGCTTGATAGTTCAATCAGTGTTTCCTCTTGGGTACAAAGAAATAGAGGTTTGTCGTATACACTGCCACGAGCAGTATCCATATTGGTTGCCGTGATCGACAAGCAAACCAGTCTGCTTTGTTGCTCTTTACACTCAGGATAAGTGATGCAGTAACTCAGCCCCCAAGGCGAGTCAATAACAATGCCGACCGTCTTTTCTTTAAGTGCTTCAGGTAACTGATTGAAGTGCAGTTGAAAACCATGGCTAAACACCTGGTGTAGGGCTAAATTCCCGCTAAACTTACTTGATAGTTTTTGTTGGATAACATGTGCTGGTATCGCTAATACAAAGTAGTCGGCTTGTAGCTTTTCACCATTATTGAGCCAAATATTGGCATTAGCAGGTATCTCTTCATTTTCAAGAATATTCCCCACTTCATGATTAAAATTAAATTTCACACCTAAGGTTTTAAGATATTGATACCATGGCTCAATCACGCTTTGTGAAATAGGAGCGGTGAAACCTAAGCTGTAACCATGGGGATGATCCGGGTGAAATGTTCCCTCTTTATTTCTTAATAAATCTAATACTGAAATCGCAGGAGTATCATCCGTCGCACCAATCCATGCTGTTAGCATAGGTCGTAAAAAGTTAGCAAGCTGCGGTCGTTTCCCATATTGAAAATATTCGCTAACAGGTATGTGAATGTATGAATCATTTATCTCAGCTGATAAAGCCTGTCGTTTGAACCAGTAGATATCATGCAAAGATACTTTTGCATAGAGCATCGAATAGGCAGATTTGGCGTTATCGATCCATTTTTCAATGGTCGAAAAATAGCTACGCTGAAACTGCATCGTTTTATCCGTTTTCGCCCAATGAAATTGCACTTTATTTTGCGGGTGAATATGGTCTAAACATGTACCTGTCTCGGTTGGAATATCCTTTAAAAGAGAGAGCAGACACTTATTTTTAGAGAATATTTGTCGGTGAGTCAGTTCGTGTACTTTACCATCGATAACATGACCAATACATTTTCCGCCAGCAGAAGACTCCTTCTCATAAACAGAGACTCGATAGCCCTGTTTGATGCACTGATGCGCAATAGTGAGTCCAGAGATCCCTGCACCAATCACGGCGATATGAGGCTGTTTTTGACTGTGTTCTTTTTGAGTTTTAATCATAATGACTACTTCTAAAAAATGAGCCAGAGACTGCTCTGGCTTACTAAGCATATTAATAAAACGAATGCTGGTATGTTGTGAATAAACGCTAACTTAGGCTTTAATATGTGCAGGTTATGCTAGTTAAAGGCACATCAGACTGCTACGACGAGATATCACTTCTTCACCACTAAAACTGTCATACACGCGAACATCCGGATCCGCTCGTAAGTAACGACTTGGTTTTTTGATCTCTCTGAGTTTGATAAAATTTTGATTACGAGAGTGGCGATTTATCGCCTCAATACGGTAATACGTATTAGGTTTAGCTAAGATCTCGGCTTCATAAGCTTTAAAGGTATATGCATTGATCGCTCGCCCCGCCGATTTAAGTGAGATTTTAAACTGTGCTGCCGACGCACCTTCGTATGCAGCGCTGGCTGAAAAAGTGCGAGCATAGCTCGGGATCCTTGAGGTAGAGAGAAATGCTCTCTCATGCAGAATGTCACCCACATTAATTTTCTCTAGCAGCACATTTTTGATGGTTGAGCCTCGATAAACTGTCCCCTTGTAATTGGGCAGTTTATTCAAAGCCGATTTAATGTTTTTTACACTGCGTTGTGGGGCATCGCCAAAGAGTCCGCCCAGAAAGTCTTTCGGCTCGCCAGCACGTAGGAATTCATTGATCACATCATGATCAACACGCCCATAGCGTTTGATGGCGTTATACTCTTCCGGCAACATTCTTTGCTCAGCTTTCACATGGTGAGCAACACTCCAATCCATCAATGCATCGGCTATGTTTTCTTCTTGCTGTGGACTCAGTGCGCGTCCGGTGAACTCAGTAAAGTCTTCTGCCCACGTAAACGTAGTAAAGACAATCAGTAATACTGATATCAATGTTTTTAACATGATAACTCCGTTGTCAATGTGACTCTCTCGTGGTTAAGTGACGAGAGCATCTCTGTATGTATTAAATGAAATGGCTAACGACAAAATAAGCGCTGCCATCGTGATGACGATACTTCTTCTCCTGAGAACAAATTAAAAACTCGACTGGTGTTTGAAGGCGCTCCAGCCAAGGTATCCATTGCAATGAAGTTGCCCTTTGCCGTTTTTTCAAGCGCTGTGACACGAAAGAAACGCTTAGGTGCAAGCAATACTTCTGCTTCCGGACTGTATTCTGATACCCCGCCCAAGGTATAACTGCCATGTTGTGCATTGATCTCAAAAAAGGCTTTTTCCATTGGCAAGGCTGAAGTAGGTGGTGCAACAGAGAAGCGTATTGCTATTTCAGGTAGGGTGCTGGTTGACATAAATGCCGGATCAAGTAGTACATCACCCACGTTAAGTTTCTGCGCTAATGATTTTTTCATCCAACTGCCGCGAAAAACAGTGCCTTTATAGCGTGGTAATTTCACGAGCCCTCTGCGCACCAGACGAATGTATTTTTGTGCATCACGCGCAGCTGCGCCCCATTCTGCACCATCACTGGCACGTAAATAGTCATTCGCCGTGATGTAGCCCGACACTGAAAAATCCTCAAGTGCACTTTTTTCAGTTGCGGTCAGCAGCTTATGACGCCAGCTCGTTGCTGCTACAGACCAGTCTTTGAACTGTTCTGACAGCTGCGCTAACTCTTGTTGTGTACGCATTGGTTGCTTCAGAGCATCCAATGGCAATGCGAGTAAAATTTGGGAATAAAGGCTGAACGTCAAACTGACGATAAGTGTAATGATGTACTTCATAATTTTGCCCTACATTGTCTTAGACACATTAGAAATAGCGCGAATTATTGGGACTCAACTGGCAACGAAGATGGTTATTGGCTTGTTGTTGAGCCCCCAGTTAATCACCGCCTGCAAACGCAACTGTTCACGCGTTAAGCTGTCGACCCAATCTGACATTGGATATAACCACATCAAGGTGTCGTTGCCTGATAAGTTCAGTAAGCTTTGTTTCAGGTCGGTGTAATCAATGTCACATGCCCGCCCAATCTGAGCGGCTACTGCGTCTTGCGCAGCGCTGACCTCAGTAATACGCTGGCCCAGTGATGAGCTTGGCGTATACATAGCATCGATTGATGCTCTCAGCGTACCGTCATAACCTGCGGGTAAATTGGAGATACCAGGCACCTCGGAAATGCTATAGCGCAGCAGATATGCTGGCAGAGGTTGAGAAAACAGAGTGTTATGATCGGCTTGAGCTGGGGCGTAATGACCTGTTGTCGTATGCTGAGCATGGACAATGGCAGCATAACGTTGGAAGTCCCCAATTTGTGCATTGAGCCACTCGTTGCCTCTAGTCTCAGATTGAACCATCGCATCCATAATCTTGGTCTTCACAATGCGCTTAAACACTGGCATCACCTTGTCTGATTGCGCGGGATTAACCAGTGCTGAAAAATTCAGTCCTGCACCTTTTAATGCACTATCAATCAAGGGAGCATATTGCTCAATATTGAAACTGTTTGGGTAAGCATAGCTGTGATAGCTGTGACTAAGAGCGGCTTGCCACTCACTCTCTAATGCGCGAGGCAACTCGACCTTGAGCTTGGCTAGGCGATTCTTATGCACATAACTATTTGGACTTGGGTACGCCGCCAGCCATTTAGCAATATCGGCCAATGATGAATTGTGTGACAAATTTTCTTTAGCCAAGTAGTCTTGGCTCCACCCTGCACAAGCATTATTACCACTACATTCATTGCCGAGCGAAGCAAATAGCCAGCGCTGTACTAAGAGCTTATTATCACGGGATTGTTGCTTGGTGGTTTGTTGTCTGGCGTAGTCTTTCAGTTGTGTTTCTAACCATTCATCTTCGTTATTGGCATCCCAGCCATGGGTTACTAATTGCTGCATGGCATCATCAAAGTGGCTGATGTATGTCTGCTTGCTGGGTAGGCGAATCGCGTTTACCACATCATCTTTAGTCTGATCAAACGTGCGGGTTTCCGCGGGGATCCACGTTTCCTCCAAGCACATTGGAATTTGAGGATTACGCCGTGAAACGCCAAAGTAAGTACATTTTGAGTAACCAGGCTGCAAAACTAAAGTTTTAGTGCTGAGCTCGCGACCCGTGGCAGGGCGATAAAGCACGCTGCGTGCCATTTCATCCACCGCATAGCGGCTGGCTTGCTCTTTGAAAAATTGCGTGCTTTGTTGGATGCTACCTGATGCGAATAAGGCATCAATAGTGTCATGTCCCGCTTTACGCATCTCCTGACGTAACTTTTGTTGGATCAGACTCAAGTGATTGTCGGTGGTGTCGACAATCTGTTTTTTTGCTTCTAAGGCTCTGCGATACAGATAGTGCACGGCTGGTTGCGATAATCCATCACGCTGACCTTTACTTAGCTCATCCAGCACGGCGAAAGCCGATTGCTGTAACGCAAACTGACACTGTTGCAAGCTCGAGAGGGCCCGGTTTGCCTCCTTAGTTGAAGGTAGGCGTTGTGGGGCATTGTTGTTTTCTTGGTACGCAGGATAGAGTGCTTCAAGCGCGGTCACTTGAGTTTGGCATGCACTTGAAAAGTCACTGGCAAACAGACGGGTATCTTCCCAATCAAACGCAAAATGCGTACTCAGAGTTTTGCGCACTTCCAGATCGATCGCATTAAGCAAAGTTTCCGCCATCTCAGTCTGTGCTTTCACCGCTTCTTGATAATGCAATTGGTATTTGAGGGCAAGATCTGTGGCATAACCGTTAACCACCTGCGTTAACATCGCATCTTGATTGGCTGCCAGCGCCGCCCAATGTACTTTATTGCGTACGTCTTGCTGAGTCACTAAATCATTGTGTACAGAAAAACTATAATGATCACCTGCGGCTATAGCAGCCCAACGCTTGCTCAAAATATGGCGGTCAATTTCACGTTCTGGCAACTTCAATACGCCGAACCAATCGATTAACCCCATAACCGACGTAAAGCGATCGTAACTGGTGCGTGATTCATCTTGGAAGGTATTAGCGACATCGCGTGCCCATAACCCCACGACAGCAGCATCACCAATCGGCCCCAAAGCTTCGAGTGCCCCTTTGGCTAATCCGCTGGTTGTACGACCCAAAGTTCTCATCAAACGTGCCGCTTCACCACTTTCGATAGCCAAGGTCGAGGCTGGCCCAGTTTCCAATAATAACGAGGTGCGCGCAAATATCCCCTCAGTATCGGGTAACGAAGGCTTTAGTTCAGGCAAATGTTCAGGGGCGGTCGTGAATAAGGTATCAGCAGTGATGTCTTCACTGAAGGTCTGATAATTATCTCGTTGAACGGTATTGAAAGATTCTTTGTCGAGTACCGACAGTTCATCACTCAATTGGCAGATTTCATAAGCATGCGCACTGCTTGTTATCAACGCACAAGCACATGCAAAATAGCTCATTTTCATTATCATTTCCTTGTATAATCTGTATATAGAACACTAATAGAGGATTAGAGCGGCCGAGTTTTTAGTCACGCCACTCTAAGATCCAACTGCTGCATAAAAACGGCTAGATTAAGAGGTTTTTGTAAGAAGGTAATATCGGGATAAGCATCGGCGTTGGGGATCTCACTTTTATCATTAGCCGATAAAATAAAATAGTGAACCTCACCGGTCTGAACTTGCTGCATCTCTCCTATTAAGCTGATCCCATCAGCTTTAGCTAACCGGTAATCCATAACGACAACCTGAGGCTGAGATGCTTTAAAGGCTTTGAAAGCCTGGTCTTCATCTTGAAGTGCTCTGACCACAAAACCGCAGGCCTTCAGTACGCTGCCGCATATTTGTAAATTAAATTCATCATCATCAACCAACAATAATGAGATATCGGTCCAAGGCCCACTTGGGTTAGCATGCAATTCAATCTTTTTTTTACTGTAAGCCATCTCAGAAGCCTGGCGATATGGGAAACGAAACAGGACTAATGTGCCTTTATTTTCCTTACTGCGTATACGTATGCTGCCGCCGACCTCTTCTATCACTTTCTTGCAAGTATAGAGACCTATCCCGATCCCCGATTGAATGGCCGGCTTAACATTAGGATCGGTATTGAAAGGATGGGTGATGGCTTTCTTCGACTCGACAGACATACCTTTTCCGGTATCTTTGATCGCCACACGCACAAAGTGCTGACCGGACACGGACTTTAAACTGATATCGAACACGACTTCACTGCTATTACTGTATTTAAAGGCGTTATTGATAAAATTGGTCGTTAACTGAAAAAACTTAGTGCTGTCCAGGCCAATATGTTCTGGCATGTCTGCTTGCACCTGCATCACCAGACGCTTCTCGTGAGTTTGACTAAAGTCGTTGTAATAATCATCTATGGCATTGAGTTCATCCATAAAATGGACATCCCGATAGTCTAAGCTCAGGTGCCCTGCCTCGGCTTTTGAAAAATTCAGGGTGTTTTCTGCAACACTATTGAGTAGATTTGCCGACCAGATGATCTTATCCAGTGTTTTTCGTCCGGATACATCACAGTAATCACTGTCTTTTAGCATTTGGCTGTAGCCTAGCACTGCATTGATAGGCGTGCGGATCTCATGGTTTATGCTGGACAGCAAGGCAAACTTTGACTTAGTCTCTATGGTCATCTGAATGAGACGTGTATGATTACGGATCTTAAGGTACAGGAGTGCCGATAGGCTACCTCCCATGGCTGTGATAAAGAACACCAACAGATACAGTTCGTAAGTCTGGACAGCAGGTGCAATAGACCAGGCCGAGATGCTGTATTGTTTATTGTACTCAGGCAAGTCGATAGTATCGGTACCTTGATACTTTAAAAAAGAGGTCACCCAATTAGCGGCTTCTTTATTGCAATATGCATTGTTAAACTCAGTGCCATCTAAAGTCAGTCGGGCACAGACCCCCTTATATTCATCTAACCTTTTTTGCACCCCCTGATGTGAAATGGCATACACCAGATACGGCATTTGTTGCTGTTCAATGCTAACGATGATGCTGGAAAAATTTTTCATCTGATATTCCAGCTTATCATCCTTATTAAGCTGTACCTTACCAGCTAATATCTCGGACAGAAAAACCGGATCAGATATGTATTTAACTTGGTAGTTATCGTCCAGAGTAAATGCAACCGCAGATTTTATCTTTAACAGCTCCTCGGAGAAAATATTAAATTCTTCCTTTGTAACTATATCAGAGGCATTAAATAAGGAGCGTAATGCGCTGAGCATGATTTTATGTTGCAACAACATATCGTGGGTCGAATTAAAAAATAGATCTTCTTTTCGCTGATAATCATCTTCATACGTTTTATAAAAGTGATGTAGCAGGGTCAAATTGACCAGTAAGATGGTCAACAAGCCAATGATAATACAAAGCAAGGCCGAGGTACTGGATTTCACAATTAACAACCTTAATTTAATTTTTAATCATTAAAATAATAAAAGACAAAATATAACCGCTACTAACTTAAAACAGTTAAATAAATGCACATTTTGTAAACACTTAAAGAGAAGACCACTCCACACAAAAGTGACCGCCCGATACATTAGCTACCATAAGATAGGTGAGTGTTAACTAAATCGATGTTTATCACTCAAAATAAAACAAAACGTTCACCTTAAAAAGTTAGGGCGCAGATAATGTAGAATCATCACAACCAAAACAACTGCCCAACTGGACAGCTAGCAATGAATAATAAAAATAAACTTACAAATGTTTAGTTTATGAGTTTTAATTTATGGGTTTTAATTATTTATAATAATCACTACACCTTAATCACATGAGTCGTCGGTTTTATTCCACTAGCGGACATTTTTAATACCGACCATATTTGCGGATTTATAATATCTTGTGATGGGTCAGTGGCTAAATCTAAGCCTATCTCTGCATAAAACAACACGTTATACATATCCTCACAAGATTAAAAATAACGCTATGAGAAGACTAACAATTTATATATTGCGGCACCTAGCCCCCATAAAGGATAAAACCAAATAAAACAATCAGTTGACACAAACTAAAATAATGCAAACTTGTGATTTATACATTGACCAAAATAATTTACAAAAAATAAGCCAGAGGCTATTCTGGCTTATGGGTCATATTAATAAAACAAATAAATAGTCTTACAAACCGAGGTTTACGACGTTTGCGACTTCGAGCTGGTCTAAAATGTATGTCGGTGTATTGTGAATAAACTCTGTCAGGTCAACTGAAAACGGACCAGTAAAACCGGCACGGCACATAGTGGCTGGATACGCACCGACAATAACAAGTTGAGGTGTTGCCCCGTTCCAATGTAATTTAGCTTCAATCTCAAGATCACTGATGTTAATACCACAGTTGTACGTCCTTGATGTCAAAACACCTTGCTCAATTTGATAGCCACCAACAAGTGGAACTGGTGTTTTTTCTTGTGGGAAAGTGATAGAGGCTTCTGTTACTGATGCATCACTAGTACCAGGAAATACAATTACATTGTTTGCAGATACTGTCGCTGTTGCCAAAAGAGCCACTAAGCCAATTACGTTAATTTTATTCATTATTACTCCATTTAAATTTAAATACCTCAAATGAGAATGAGAACTTATACCATGTAGGGTTTATTCACAAGAAATGAAAGCCTGATTATTTTATAAATCAACCATATTACACAGTCGAATGTATATATTTCCTCACCTCAATAACAAAAACACCAGAGAACTGTAAAGAACCTAATCGTCGTCAATTCAAAACACGAAAAAATACAATACTAAAACTATCAACAACTTACAGGAAGCAACTCGATAAAAATCTCATTTAAAATATAAAAAAAAAGAGGTGGCACTCTTATTGTAAAGAAATAGCCGACTATAAATAAGGGGGAGATGAGAGGAACAAATATAATAATTAATTTACATAAACAACCATCGATTAATACCAACTCCCTCTATTTAAATGAGTAAATACCAGACATAATCTTTCACCACAGATGAGCTAGAGGCTTAAACGACAAGAATCAGAGTATCAAATTGAATTATATTTCAGTAAACAACCTATTATTAAGCCAATATAGTCATCATAACTAAATAGCATCTCACCCCATAATATTCTCAGACATTATATATATAAAACTATGTTATTCCTCTGTTCTATGTCCCGCCAATTTTAAAAGTAGAGAATATATTTCATTTAATTTTATCTATACCATCTTGTAGTATATGCAGACCAAAGAAGTATCTCGAGTGTGTAACTATGGGTTATGAATGCAAGTGTAGCCAAACTACGCCAATGTACCCCATTAATGCTAGCTGTCTCAGGTGTAATATCCCCGCAAATAACCGAAATACTACTTGCCCATGATGCCAACAGCCGATCGGCTACACGAGAGTGACATTTAAAATAAACGGAAAGGATGATGCTCAAAGCTTAGCGCTGGAAGTATAAGGAGAATGGCAGCTATCTTGAAAAAAATAGCCGAGAAAGGTTAAATGCAACTCACTGATACAATGTAAATTTATTGATTTACATTGTTAATGGGTGCCATAGCTAGCGAAAGAGAGTCACTGACTACCACACCCTACAGATCGAATTCTACTTATTAAAGAGTCTTTTAGAGGTACAACTTCTAACTAGTTTCGATTTGCTCTCTATGGTAAAGAGTACACTCGGGATAGGGTGAAGAGTACACTCGGGATAGGGTGAAAGATTCTCGGTTCTAACATTAACAGAACACTACATTTTCTCTAATCGCTCATCTATGCATTCATTTGATCCCATGCCAAACTCTCGACAAACCCAGGGTCTATTTTCATAGATAGAACACAGTAATGTATCTCGGTCTAAAGCAGAACACCAGCCATCATCTAATCGCAACATAGATTCATTCCCATGCACATCAACATAAATATGCTGATCAGGAACACCTGTATCGGAAATAATAATGACTTCTGAACTACAACAGCATGCTTGGCAGTTTGAACATTTGACTTCGGAGACGAGTAAATTTTTTACGCTAATGGTCATAAACAACAACAATAAATTTAATGACCAATAGGATACTCTATACTGGAAGTTTTCTCGAATTTATAGAGCCCTAACGCCATTTCAAGCTGCTAATAATCATTAGTTATAATCTAAAACGAAGTAAAAACAAGCCAACGACCATGAGCCAGACTTAAAAATACTTTTAAATTTAATGACTTTCCCCAAGATGGCACGGCAGACCCCGCCCGTGTTCAATCTCAATCATTTCCTTGAGTGAGAGTGTTTATGGAAAAATATCCTACAAGCTTGCAAAACCTAACCTGCATTCATCGGCTGATAACAGGGCTAAAATAGTGGGGCTCGAACGCCAGCCAACTGTTAGCGGCCAGATTAAAAATGCTTTGATAGAGGTAGGATTACCGAACACCATGAATTATAAAGGAAAAAACAAATACACTAAACGCACAAACTAACCTTACAGCCCAAACTGGTAATGTATCAGTGATATATATGATTATGGCTTCCAGTCTACTAGTACCCAAAACCATTATCGCTATTACAGCCACCAATGAAAGATAACCTAAGATAGTAAATATTAAAGGAAATATTGCAGTTTCTGCTGATAAAACTAATGACCCCCCAAAAAATATTCTAATTGTAATATCACTACATTTTGCCAGTTTTGAGTTTACGAGATACGGCATTCCATGAATTAGCTTTTGCGGAAAAAGGACACAAAAAGAACTGAGTAACACCATTCCCAATGCGATAATAACGATAATCAACTGCCAAACTGTATAGTCCACTCCTATTTACCTCTCACGCGCTGCTAGTAAGTGAATCATGTGCGGGCGGTTGATTTATAGAATTAGGCGAACCACACCATCGACAACTGAAAAACCCACTGACCCCTTTATATGCATTCCTTCTCCCAGGGAAAGGTAACCCACCGCACTTGTTGGAAGCCCTGATTTTTTACCTATCAATCTCCCCTTTACTAAGTGGTGCACTGAAACATACTCATTTGAGAAGTCTTGTCCAGCTCTGGGAGCGGGGTCATGAATAATCAACTTGCCATGATTGTAGCCAACAACCGTCACCCAATGGCCCCCTTTTCGGATATAACTCATGCTGTCTTTATCATATTTATACCAGCCAATATTGAGCCAAACTGCAGATTCACGCCCAATACTATCTTTAATCCATTCTAGCCGTGGAATTGTTACCCCAGTAGAAAAACTAGGTGGGTGTTTTCGCCATCCCTGATACTCAAGCTTGCTGTAGTGGCCAAATAACTCCCTAGATATTTTATCTATCCCCTTAAGAAAACCACTCGTGCCAGTTCCATTCTTAAGATGAGTATTCATGTATTCACGAGAAGCAAGTTTGAGAATCAAAGAGTTTTGCTCAATTGTTTGACCTGATAGCCAAATTAGTGAATTAGAAGCCGCTACTGGAGCACAGAATTGTTGACCATTTCCAGTGTTATACCCTTTAACATGAGTCTGTGTAAAATCTGGAATTTGATTGATATGTGTATCATTTGCAGTAGAGTGAAAGCTGAACAACAAAATGCATAATAACGGAATTTTCTTCATATTAACTTTAATGACTCAATTAACCACATCACGCTCTTCTCTGGGGGCTCCAGAGAATCTATTTTGTTTTCAAAATCTAAATTCGCACGGTGCTATTTAATCTAATTAATTTCGTCAAAAACAAACCAGATAACAACACTATGCACGATATTAAGGTACTACATGATTCACTCGTAAATCAATGCCCTCAAATTCACAAGAAACGCCTTAAATCTCTTATGATTGCAACCGAATCACTACTCGATGGTAATAGTTAGGCCACAACATTCAAGGTAATAAGAACGGTTTGTCACCACGCTCCTCTGCAACCCTACTATCACTAGAGTACAGCCAAAACCAATGTTAAAATTGCTCATCAAATAATCGATAACCTATTGAATATTATTAGACACACTTCAGTTATAAAACTCATATTTCCCAACGAAGCTAATGTACTGCCATGCCATCGGTGGTAATCGATTGATTTTATTTCCCTTATTTTTCGCAAAACCAACCGGAGGCATTAGCGGTGATCACCATTCCTGCCATAGCCAATCACAATATTGATTTACAATAAAGTGGAGGCAATGATTTGTACAATAAATGAACTATTCTTTAGGGTGAATAAAAAAAATTCGGATAGATTATGAGATTAGACAACATTTCAATTGCCAAAAAAATATCAATATCACCCACGATTTTAATTGCGATACTCATGATTGTGGCCATCGTGAGTTCCAATTTACTAGACAGTTTGTCGGATGATATGAAGAAAATATCATTCGATTTAGCTCCCGATACTGAATTAGCGGCGGAAATAACAGATAGTGTCTATGGATTACGTTTAACCGTTAAAAACTTTATAAAAACGGGTAAATCGATATATATTGATAAATTTAATCAACAAGCTAATGAATGGACCGCGGATATGACCCGCGCTTATCAAGAAATTCAACATCCAGAACGAGTAAAAATGCTGAAGTCTATTGATGAGATGAAATCCCTTTATTTATCTACGTTTACAACCATCGTTGTCACGAACATGAACAGCCGCAATAGTATCGTTAATGATACCTTGAATGTGAATGGCCCCCATATAGAACAAAAGCTGACACTCGTCATGAGCACAGCAAAGAGAGATGGGGATGTCATTGCGGCTTATCGTGCTGGATTGGCTATTCGCGCACTACTACTGGCACGCTTATACGTCTCTAAATTTTTAGTAGAAAACCTCTCATCCCAAGTCGAGCGATTCAACACTGAATTTAATACCGCAGCAGTAGAGATCGATGTTTTACTCGAAAATCTGGAAAATTTTGAGCGAAGAAAATTGGCTAGTGAAGCTCAAATATCATTAGAACAATACAAAATGGCTGCAAACAAGGTTGCAACTATCATTAGTAAGCGCAATGCGGGGATAAACACGTTAGATACTGTAGGCCCCAAAATAGCTACAGCTATCGCCACGTTACGAGCTTCCATCAGCAATTCGATGGAGCAAGCAGCAACCACAGCACAAGAGCATACAGATACTTCTATTTCTCTTATCATGGGAATGACCGTGGTGGCTGGTCTGATTGGTGTTGTCGTATCATTTACCGTGACCCAAGCCATCATGTCTAAACTAAATAATACCAATAGAGTGCTGGCTGATATAGCGCAAGGTGAGGGAGATTTAACGATTAGAATTCCTGTCTCTGGCAGTGATGAGTTAGCGATATTAGCAACCAACTACAATACATTTGCTGAAAAATTACAAGGAACCGTTCACCACTTAAATACAGCATCGTCTAGCATGCTTGAGTCTGCGATGGAATTGACTCAAAAAGCCAGCAGTACACAACAAGAAGTTCGTGAGCAACAATCTCAAGCACAGCTGGCAGCTTCTGCAATGACTGAAATGTCGGCTAGCGCTCAGGAAGTGAGTCAAAGTGCGAGTCAAGCTGCGGAATTATCGCAATCCACGACTAGCGCAACTACGCAAGGGACTCTGGTAGTCGTTGAAGCGGCTAACTCAATGCAAAGTCTTTCACAACAAATCTCTGATGCGAGTGACACTGTAGAGCTAGTTAGAACTGATAGTGAGCAAATTGGAACGGTTCTCGATGTGATCAGGAGTATAGCAGAACAAACTAATTTGTTAGCGCTTAACGCTGCAATAGAAGCCGCACGAGCGGGTGAGCAAGGGCGCGGTTTTGCTGTTGTTGCAGACGAAGTTCGTTCATTAGCCTCCAGAACTCAAGAGTCAACATCTGAAATTAACAATATCATCAAAATCTTGCAGCAGCGTTCTGAAGCAGCCAGTCAAGCGATGGTACAAAGCAGGAGTAGCGCGGAAAAAACAGCGGCGCTGGTTCATTCAACGGAAGAAACCTTAACATCTATAGAAGGATTCATTACTCAAATCAACGATTCGATTGAGCATATTTCAACAGCAGCCAAGCAGCAAGCAGAGGCCGCTGACGAAGTGAGTATGAACGTCAATACGATGTCAGAGATATCCGATAGAACCTTGTCTGAATCAATGGAAACTACGGCCTCAGCGGAAAAGTTAAACCAACTGGGTACTGAAGTGAATACACTTCTTAGGCAATTTCGAATTTAGTTAAAGAAGGGGCCTTTGACTACACTAACGGATTGATAGCACTGTCTTCTGTAACCAGTGCTATCAATAACCGACTGTAAAAAATACGATGTTAGACAGTGCTTCTCCACAACAGTGATCTTATACTCAGCTATTGCGAGCTTTTCTAAGCGATGATAGCGCCCACAGCACTGGCAATCACCCTTTGCTGATTGATCACTAAATTGCATGTTAACAGCGCCGACAATGATCAAGAGATTGAAAAGTGATGACGCTCGTCTCTGGTAGGGATTGAACCTTTACCCAATCCAGCCACGAGCACGCGGCCGATTGATGCTGCACACGCCCGGCAATGAATGCGCATCCCAGAAGCGAGAAGCGAATTTAAAGACAACCGAACAGCAATGCTTTGACTGATATGAAAATTCAATACTGTCATGACTCACAGAGTAAGTTGTCACCAGGCATAGCCGTCCAAAGCGCCCATATTACCAACCACTAAGCACCACAACCTTTCAACACTCTTTATCGCCCTCACCCATGAGTCAAGCGCGATAACATCCTCATTAGTGACCGAACTTTACGCCTAAGGCCGGTTAGACTCTAGTCGCATCCCACAATGGTACATTCAGAAATTCAGACAAAATTTGGCCATCAGATTGGATAAAATCATGCTCACGGTGACTAACAATGTTTATTCTGGAACCATCCTTGAACACCAGATTTAACTCATAGCCACAAGTGACTTGTCGCCCCTCGCCTGCATAGGTTTTGTATATGTATTTCTGCAACAACTGTATAGCGTGGATATCTGCAAGCTGACAATGTTGCTTGCTGCCAATGACAGACTGTTGATTGCGGCTGGTATGATAATCACCGGATTGTAGATCAAAGATATGCACGATGGACCATTGGTGCAGCAGTTTAGTCCCCATCACCAAGGCGATAATACCAACGACAGTCCCAATTAAGAGTGTGCCATCGCCGTGGGTTAACGCGGAAAAAGAAAAGCCAAGGATGACAACAGTGCCAACCAACATCAGTAATGGGGCAAGTATTAGCGGGATCATACGCGGTCTGAACTTTACGCGTGTAGCTGAAACACACTTGGCCTTATGGGAGCAAAAAGATGCATTGTCAGGCACTAACGCTGACCATTGGGTTATCGTAGCAACCAGATCATCGAGTGATGCCGGTTCAAATACTGACGCATGGTGATCTTGTCTGCCTAACATATCTTTGAATTGTCGTAAGAGGCTCATAGGGGCTGTACTACACAGGGGAAAATCCCATTCATTTTATCACGATTTGGATCGAGACAAGATAGAGGTTGATTTAACAGAGACACCCGAGAATGATCAATCTATTTCCGACTTCAATTCGAAACCTTCACAGTGTAAACCACATCCTTTTGCCGAAACTCTCTGCAGCCTTTACATCGACTCTGGTTCCGAGATCAACGCCTTACTGAGCTCGGCTAATCAGACAAGCTAACAAGCTTATGGACCGAAAGAAGCTAAAGCCGGGCCATGGTGAAGCTCCAAACACCCGGGATACAGCAAGCGCTGAGTGAGGCTAGATACCTCTGGCTACCCGATTAGGTAGTACGTGGCACGACACTTGGTTTTTCTCTTGAAAGAACATGAATCCAATCGTCAGCTGTTTGAATGCAATAATGAACAATATCGTCATCTTGAGCTGTAACTTTGAACAAACACGTATGTTCTTTTAAATACCTGAGTAGAGATGAATCCTTGAAGGTAATTATATTACCACTTTCCTCGATTTCATCTTTACTAAAGTCGTTCGCGCTTTCGCCTATTACTTGATAATAAACAGTATCATCAAAATGAATGTCATAACCTAGTGAATTGTCATGCACCTCGATTCTTCGAAGGTCTTTAACCGTATTACCCACATTAATTGTAAGGCTTTCTTTTTCAGTAGATAAAGCTGCTTGGCTAAGCGAAACAATAAGTTCACCGTCGCTAAAATTTACCGAATCCAAGAAAAGGTAATAAAAAGGTATATCGGCTAACTCAGACTTCACTATGTAACACCTAACGCCGTTGTAACTGACTAAAAATAGTTAACTAAAATTTGTGAGGCACGAACAAAGCCAACTGTTTTTTGTCCGCGTTTACAACTTTGTTAGTTGCCAATTACGACGATGGTAATTGCAACAATGACAAAGAAAATAATTATACCAATATTTGATCTTGGCTTGTTTAAATTTCCATTGAAATCTTCATCTTGTGCCTTAACAGAATCGTAGTCTAACCTGTCAATGGCGATCTCTACCCCGGTATAAATAACGACTTCCATTGCACCTGCACCATGTCCTAACTCACGAAATGCTCGTTTTTCGATCATCGTTAAGCCACCTTCAATTTTTTCCATCGGGTGAATGATGATTTTTGGTGAAGCACTTACAAATGCTTTTCCATGTAGGGTTTTAATTACATGTTGAAGTACTTTTTCAGCAACATAGAAATCTGAGAACAAACACCTTGGATGAGAAAAGGGATTAACAACTTTAATTGTGGATGAATTGCCCATATCGGCACTATTACCGACAGCCTTAACTATTTTTGCACCATCTGATTTAGTCTCTATGGCGAGATAAGGCTTTTCATCAAAGCAATTTCCCGTATCAACATCCGTAACCTTAATTCTCTTTTCCCAGATCTGGATATAAAACGTTTTCTGAAAATAGCTGAGTATTCGTTGAAACATAAAACTCCACTGGCAACTAACGCCGCAATCTAGGGAATCCCCAAATAATTTCTTTTATTTTCAAAAACTAGACACGCATGGTGCTATTTGATCTAATTAATTTCGCCAAAACAAACCAGATAACAACACCATGCGCGATATTAAGATACTACACGAGTCACTCGCAGATCAATGCCCTCAAATTCATAAGAAACGCCTTAATTCTCTTATGGTTGCAACTGAGTCCCTACTCGATGGTAATCAACTATCACTGACTCAATTAGACCGCAACATTCAAGGTAAAGTGAGGGCTAAACACAGCATCAAACGTATCGATAGGCTATTGGGTAATCCGCACCTTAGAACTGATAGACTCGATATTTATCGCTGGCATGCAATACACCTATGTGCGCTAACCCTATGCCTATCGTGCTGGTTGACTGGGCTGATGTACGGGAACAACTTCGTTTAATGACGCTCAGAGCCTCCATCTCTGTTCAAGGCCGCTCAGTGACACTTTATGAACGCACCTTTTTATTTGAAGACTATAATGCCCCTCGAAGCCACAATGTATTCTTAGCTAAGCTCGCTCAAATTCTCCCTAAAAATTCCTGTCCTTTGATTGTTACTGATGCAGGTTATCGTAATACCTGGTTCCAACAAGTCGCCAGTCACGGCTGGCTGGCTCGGTCGAGTTCGTGGCGATGTGAGGTTCCAGCACCATGGTCAGGGCCTGTGGCAATCAAATAAATCGCTTTATCCAGCCGCAAACAATAAAGCCAAGTATATAGGTGCCGTCTATCTCGCTAAGAAAAGTCCATTAAGCTGCCATATCCATCTGTACAAGGAGAAGCCGAAACATCGAAAAGACCGTCGCTCATCAAAAGCAGGACGTAATCATACTGCTCAAAAAGCTATCGTACTGGTAGTAAAGAGCCTTGGTTACTGGCAACCAACTTGCCACCTGAAACATTTACCGCCGCTAAAGTTACCCAGTTATAGCCAAGCGCATGCAGATAGAAAAGTCCTCAATATGGCATGGGGCTTAGGCACTGCAAGAGTCGATGCCCTAGACGATTAGATGTTCTATTACTTATCGCTATGTTGGCTGAAATTGTACTTTGGCTCATTGGTATCATCGCTAATCACCTAGGCTAGGAACGTCATTTCCAAGCGAATACTATCCGACATAGGCCTGTACTATCGATCGTAAGGCTGGGGAAGGAAGTTAGAAAGCGAAAAAGCTACAAGATCACAGAGCAACATTTACATTGGGCAATGGTTGAATACATTAAGAAAGTTCACTGTGCTGGGATGCCTCAATTATGAGGGGATCCCCCAGCGCCCTGCTAATAAGTAACCAATACTGGCGGGCGATTTGCACAGCAAATGGCGTGACAGCTTTGACGAATCTTCATTCAGCAGCTTGTTATAAGCCGTCAAAATCTTTAAATACCCTGCTTGCATCATCGTTTAATTTTAAGAGACGCATCAATTGTTCCAGAAGTCGCTTTGACGATAGCATCTTCCCAATCCTGCCAAGCCGCAGGGTCAGCCGTATGTCCATCTTGTAGCAATGACATACTGCCCAAGAGGCCACCAATATCGTCAGACCCCGTCAACTTGTACATATTTTCAAGAAAAGCATACATAGCAAGGTACGCTTCTTTTTTCGATAAATTATCCATAGTTTATGGCTTATAACAGCGTATTAGCGTGAATTCCGATAAACACTCCACAGACTTATAAAAACGAAAACAGTAAAGTGCAAACTATTCACAATGATTTTAGTAAGTTATCAGTATGACTTCTGTGAAGCAATAACCATTTTTGCTGGAGAAAGCGAGAATTTAGATAATCGAGAACCGATCTGGGTCGTTATGAACTCTTTAAGTAAGAATTACCAATATAAAATCATTACATTTTCAACAAGATAGAATTGTTCGTTAGGTGAAACCGAGAATTATTCCTTTTACATAACGAGAAGCAACATTTGCATTTAGGCAAATCTGAATTATAACTGTATAAATAAACAGTTATAATGTGAAGAGATTGAGATGTCTACATCACCGTTTTGGGGGTCCGTTCGGACTGTACTACGTACTCGACACTAGAACATACAAACAGGCATAAAAACTGAGAAGGTTTATCTGTATTGGATCAAAATCTTCATCATTTTTAATGATAAAAAGCATCCCCAGGATATGGGTAACCAAGAGATTGAGCATTTTTAAATCATCTAGCAGTGAGCTGGCAAGTGAGTGGAGCGACTCAAATCCCCAAACAAGTGAAAGCCCATGCTTTCAGACATTCATTTGCTACTCAGTTGTTACAACATGGTTCGGATATTAGAACGGTTCAAGAGTTACTCGGCCATACCGATTTAAAAACTACTGAGTTATACACTCATGTTATCGGTACTCGCTTTAGTCACACCATAAGCCCAATGGACAGGTTAAACCCAAGTGACACTTTTATCCATTTGTATTCATTATATTTTCCAAAGCAACACAGTATAAAGCTAATGGTCCCTCGAGCATCTCCATATTCAGCGTAGATTGGCTGTCTTTGCTGTTGCAGTCTTTCCCATTGCAACTCAATGCCAGTGCATAGCCATGAAGATAGTCAACCAAGAGATCCAATCCATTCTTTGCCGATTCAACGTCTAAATGTAACGGTTCAATCACGATATTGAAACGTGCAGCAAAGACTTCAGCCGGGCTTATTGTGCTCATCGACAGGAAGGTTTCTAACAATCCAGGATAATGACTGAGTAGTGACAAATAACTAGTGCATAACTTATTTAATTCAAGTTTCCAATTATCTCTCGTGTTGAAATTACCCTCTTCAGGCAGATAAATCTCTTCTATCAATGATGTCGTAATGGCTTCTAACAGCGCATTTTTATTACTGAAATAATGATAGATTGCCATTGCATCAACGTTTAAACATCTTGCAAGCTTACGAATACTTGGTACTTTTCCTTGTTCTCGCATCAAGGACTTTGACATATCCATGATGATTTGGGCGCTAAGTTGGTTGGCCGCTCCACTTGGTCGCCCACGTTTTTTCCCCTTGACAGTCATTCACGCCTCTCGTTACACTACTTTTATTTCTACAGTGTAGAATATTTATATGAAATGTTCAGTATTTATTGCAACCAGTGTTGATGGTTTTATTGCTAAAGAAGATGGCAGTGTCGATTGGTTACACACAGCAGGCAAACCCGAAGCTGATATGGGCAAACAAGCAGATATGGGGATGCTGGACTACATGGCTTCTGTTGACTGTATGATCATGGGCCGCAAGTGTATGGACATGATTTCAAGCATGAATTTGACTACTGAACAGTGGCCCTATGGTGCCACTCGCATTATAGTGCTCAGCAACAGCCTAAATGAAGCTCCTACGAATATGAAAGGTAAGGTAGAGATGTATTCAGGCGATCTTCTAGCCTTAGTGTCCCGGCTTGAAAGTGAAGGACACAAGCATGCCTATATTGACGGTGGCACAACCATTCAGGCTTTTATCAATCTTCAGCTTATCAATGAAATGACAATAACACGCGCACCTGTGTTATTAGGCGAAGGTAAATCATTATTCGGCAAGGTATTCAAAGATATCAAGCTGCAACAAGCTGAGGCTACAGCCTTCCCTAACGACTTCGTTCAAGTTAAGTACAAGATAAGCTATTAGTCTCTAGCGCAGCTAGTAACGCGCAGGCTTAAGCCGAGTTAAACTCTGGCTCATCTTATCTGTTTTATCGAGGTGATTTTTTATCGAGGTACAGTTACTTCTTAAGCACTTCTGCCATATTCGGTACTATCGTCACAGGATCGAGGCGCATCTGATACCAGTTAACACGCCAGTCTAAATGTGGGCCCGTAACCCTGCCCGTCGCGCCGACTTCGGCGATAGCTTGGCCCTGCTTGATAACCTCGCCATCTTTGACATACAGCTTGCTTAAATGTAGAAAGCTCGAACTGACACCGTATCCATGGTCGAGAATAATCGTTCCGCCGGAATAAAACATATCCGCTACGGATAAACTAATGACACCATCGGCAGGTGCGACTACTACAGTACCGGTTTTCGCGGCGACATCGACGCCATAATGAGGATTTCCCGGCTTGCCGTTATAAACACGCTGACTGCCGTAGACACCTGAAATACGCCCCGTCAATGGCCAAATAAAATCTTGAGTGAAAGACTCAATTTCTGAAAACTGACTTCTGGCGGCTCTGACTTGCTTGCTGTCTTTTCTCGAGCGTTCTACCGCTTTGGGATCAGGCTTCATGATCTTTTTACTGATCCCATTCACTCTGTCTATCTTGTATTCTTTGGTCTTGATGCTCAGTGGTTTAATCTGAGTCAAGCCATCAGGATAAACAAGTTTCAATTCTTGCTTTAGCTCGGCCTCGCGGGAAAAACCAAATGCAAAAGCACCTTCTGGGGTCACCTTAAGCGCTTTACCGTTGAGATATACTTGAGTACCGGGTTCGACCATAGCTCGGATCAGGGCGCCCTGCTCCATCTTCCCCGTCAGCTGAATTTGCGCCGATGCGTTAACGGTAAATAAGAGTGTTAACGCTGCCAGTGGGGTGACTATCTTAGATAATAGAGACATTAATTTTCCAGTTATATGTTTTTGACTGAGATAGCCCCTTTACCAACCCCTTCATAGGCGATCACTTTAAACTCACTCTGAGGCGATTTCTCAACCAGAGTATTAGCAATAAACTCTGCCAACAGCTCTACCGTAGTATCATGTGGAATGATCTCACATCGAGACTTTGGCATGGCGAGTTGGAACTCTCCCTGAGGTGCCTGATAGCAGAAGCCATAGTGAGTCTCTTCGCTCACCTTAGCCTGAGGAGAAAGGGTTAATTCGCTCAAATTAACCACATCTTCTTCGGTACCGAGATAGATGTCTTTCCAACGCTTAGCCCAATATTCATCCCACTTAGGTGCCGCAATACCGTTTTCGAAGATATTGATTGGGCTACGATGACCATGAGCAATCCGCTGACAGTTACCATCGTGCTTTTTAAGGCCATGAGAGTAGTGGTAAAATGGTGCTTCATGCATCTCATTACGCAGCGTCAGCGCTATACCTTCGACATTATCCGGCAACATGGCTCTCAATGCTTTCTGCAAGAAGGCATTAACGCTATCAAAGTCGATAATTTCACTGGGGATCAAGGCAAAAGCCTGAGATGGGCATGCGAGGTGAATATCGCCCTGCAGGCTGCTAAAGTCCATCCAGACTTTATCGCCTTTCTGTTGCCAGCGCACTTCACTGCAAGCCGTTGGAATGAGTAAACGGTGATCGGCGACTTCATCAATGGTATTTTTAATGGTGCGCTTAACTTTCGAAAAGTCTAACACCATATTTTGCTCATCTAAGCCGCCATCGAGCAGCACATCGACTATCCAGCTCTCCCCCACCATGCCTCGAATAGGACACAAATAGGAAAAATCGATTACAGTTAAATCTCTAACAAAAAGTTGCATTTACGCTCCTAGATGGAAAAACAGTCCACCTTTTTTACGTCCATTCGGCAATGGCCAAAGGACTGAAATAGTGTCTCAAGACAAAATGTCATGATCTTTGAGGTTTAAGCAAGTTTACATGTGATAACACTAATTTTCGACCCGTTTATTGCGCCTAATTGTAAACTTGCTGAGTATGCTTGATTTGTCATCAGTATAAGCCTGATAATTTACTTCGAATCACTCAGTTTGCTATTAATTTGCTCTGACTTGTTTTCGTATATAGTTTTCGTGTTGTATTAACTTTTCGTAAGCCCATACCCATTGATATGATTACAAGCTGCACAGGAGGTGCATATGCCAGATACGCTTCTCAACCCCACTAGCGCCACTCATCTGAGTCTGTTACACGCAATAGACTCAGACATTTGGTACTACGATGGCCCCACAGTGTCATTCTATGGCATGCCCTATACCACTCGAATGACGGTAATCCGCCTAGACGATGGTAAGTTGTGGGTCCACTCCCCCTGTAAGCTGACGGATTCTCTACAGCAAGAGGTCGACAGCCTAGGTGAAGTCAGCTATCTCATTGCCCCAAATAAGATCCACTATCTCTTTATTCAAGAGTGGATATCCCGCTATCCTGATGCGAATTCCTATGCGGCGCCAGGCTTGTTAAAGAAATGCCCGGACATCCCTTTTTCGAGCGAGTTAATCTCAAAACCCAATGATGCCTGGCGCGAGCAGATAGACCAGCTTATCTTTACCGGGAGTCCCGCAATGGAGGAAGTCGTCTTCTTTCATCAAGCCAGTGGCACGCTCATCTTGACCGATCTGATAGAAAACTTCCCTACCGCTCACTTTAAACCTTGGCAAAACCATATCGCCAAGCTGGTTGGCATATTAGCCCCGGATGGTCAGACCCCCGCCGACTGGCGTATCAGTTTTATCTTTGGCAAAGAAAAAGCCAGAGCTTGCTTGCAAAAGATAGAAGCATGGCAACCTAAAGCAATAATCATTGCCCATGGTGAGTGTATCTGGCAAGACGCTCCAGCCTTCCTAAAACGCTCATTTCGCTGGCTTGATTAGTTGCTCAGGAAAACTCAGTTAGTCAATTTAAGTCGCAGCTGTTAAGTAGGAGCAGTAATCTTATTCGGCCAACAAAAAAGGCGCTTAATAGCGCCTTTTATCATGATGGTGTCAGAGAATATTGAATCGTACATTCACCATGATTCACCTAAAATCTACTGGCCGCCCTTTAGACGTCGATCTAACTGATCCTTCAAGTTAGCCGGTACGCCTTTTATCATGATGGTGTCAGAGATGGGATCATACATGACCCGCTCACCTAGATGTGCCCCATCGAAGCTAAGCGTCACGCCACCGCCTGTACCAGAGAACTTCTTCAGTTGGCGTAGGGTCGGCTTATCACCAGGGAACTCATCTTCGAGTTCATATTCGCCACCCTTGGCGAAATCATAGAATGACTCCATGCCACTATCGGCGAGCTCATCGGCAAGATCTTTAATTTCAATATCTGCACCAACATCACAGCGCTCAGTACAATAATCGAAGACCTTCTCACGGCACTGCTGACGCTCATCTTTGGTCAGTTCGCTGCTGGAAACGAAATCTTCGACAGCATTCATCAACTGCTTATTTTGAGCCTTAGTGTTAACGCCTTCTACACACCCCATAAAATCGAGGAAGAAGTCGGCAACTTTTCTGCCCGCACGCCCGCGAATAAATGAGATATATTTACGTGAACCTTCATCTGCCTGCCACTCGGTCAAATCGATACGCGCCGCGAGTTGTACATCTTTAAGATCTAAGTGAGTATTTTGTGATAGTTCCATATCATCGAGCACTGTCATCGATGACTTAGCATTCAGTAAAGAAACATACAGATAGTCACTGGTCATATGGGTATAACAAGACAAGAGTAAGTAACCACCTTGACTGAAATCGTACTTGGACAACTCTTCTTGCAATAACTTACCCGCTAAACCTGAAAATTCGACGAAGCCAAGTTGACCATCTCTGTACTCCGTTAACGCCTCCATAAACTTAGGGTTAGCCTCACCATCTTCACCAGAGATACCGAAATGTCCAAAACCTTTACCCGCCTTTGTGGTGTATGTTTGATGTAATTCATCCAACATGGCTTCAACGGCTTCGCCGTTCAATAAAGGTTGGGGACGCAATCGACAGCTTAGCTGTCCGTCACTGTCTTGAATAATGGCATGGATGATGGCTTGTTCGACGTTTATGCTCATAGGTCTCGATAAAGATAATGGTTAAAAATGTGATATCACCAATATAAGGTCACTGTTCGTGCGAATCGGATCGCGTAAACAGTACCTCACTTTCGGGTCAATTTTAATGAGCCTATATTGCCCCAATTGAAATCCTGCTTCAAGAATAAGATGATTAAGACTCACTAGCGAATCTTCGCCAACAGAGTCATTAGCCATATTTACACAAGTAAAAGTGAATATTGGTATCAAAATCAGACTAAGCAGTGCAATGATATCGTGCTTAGGCTTGATTTCGGTTATCATGAGCGCCAAATATCTCGGTAATCGAAACACTTTTTAAATATGGCTATACAATCAAAATATTCAAACACTCAAGTTGAATCTCTTATTGCTGAAATCAGTGCTGTGATGGATAAGCATCAAGCACCGACTGACTTAAGACTCATGGTATTGGGTAACTGTGTGACAGATCTTCTGGCACGTAAAGTACCTCAGGAAGCCAGGGTCCAGGTAGCCGAGCAGTTTTCAAAAGCCCTAGCTCAGTCTGTTAAACGCTAATTTATGCCTTTGTGCATTGAAAACTAGCCAAAGACGTAAAAAAATACTTTAGTATATAATAAATAAGCACTTAAATCGTAAGCGGAGCCACATGGTCGAGCGTAAAAAAGAAATGGGGCGTGATCGTGTATCGCGCTTGGTAAGTTGGGGACATTGGTTTGCCTTCTTCAACGGCTTTCTTGCCATGATTGTGGGCTTCCGGTATCTCGATACGGTAGGCTATCCGGAAACTTGGATTGGCTGGGGCTATCTGGCCGTCAGTACCATAGGTCACTTTAGCTTTCTGGCCTTTATTGTTTATTTAGTGCTGGTTTTTCCGGTAACCTTACTGCTGCCCTATTCCAAAATTTTACGTGGTTATGCAGCAAGTGTTGCCACCTTAAGTCTATGTATCTTGCTCTATGACACTATCATTTATGATGATTACGGTCTGCACCTGAGTCCATTCGTGTTCGATCTGGCATGGGCGGATCTCAATGCCCTGCTTCGTGGTACCTCCTATATCATTACCCCCTTAGGGATTTTAGCCATTGAGCTCACTGCGGCAAATTTCCTCTGGAAACGGATCGAAAAAATTCACAAGGTTCGTCGTGGTAATAAGGTCGTCGCCTTCGTAGGTCTGTGTTTTGTCAGCAGTCATTTGATCCATATCTGGGCCGATGCCGCAGATATCACAGAGATCACCCGTCTCGATGATGCTTACCCGCTCTCCTATCCCGCCACGGCCCGTTCATTTATGGAAAGCCATGGCATAGATAGCTCGACGCGGCCTAAAGTAAGCTCGTCCCTGAGAAGCAGTTTGAATTACCCCAAACGTCCACTGCAATGCACCAATACCAATGAAGTGCAGCCTAATATCTTGTTATTAACCATAGATAGTTTCAGAGCAGATATGGTTAATAGTAAGACCATGCCCTTCTTCAGTGAGTATGGTAATCACAATCAGGAGTATCTTCACCACATCAGTGGCGGAAATCAATTCAACAGTGGCATGTTCTCCATTCTTTATGGACTTCAAGGCAGCTATATCAACTCAGGTGGATTGTCACAAACTCCTCCACTACTGACTCAGATATTGAAACAACAGGGCTACCAGCTGGGCTTTTTCTCTGGTCTGCATGCCAGTCAGATGCCTCAGGCTATCTATGATGATTTTGAGCAGATAATTTCGGCACCAAACAGTAGCGATGCGGCTCAAGACATTGAAAATGTCGCTGGATTCCAAACTTGGCAACAGGCACAGACAAGTCCTTGGTTTGGTCTCATCAACCTCAGAGCCCCTGACAGCTACGATACCCCATTGGATTCTTAGGTATTGAAACTGTCCAGTCTGAGCAGAAATTAACACCTGCCCAACGAGTCCTGTTCAATCAATATCGTCAGTCATTGAATTTTATCGATCAAGAGATTGAAAGAATTGTCACCGATTTACCGGCAGATACCTTGGTCATCATCACAGGGGTCAGCGGTAAGTTGTTCACCAGTAACCCGAATGAAGCTCGAGGTAACCTCTCTCCTGCCAATGTTCAGGTACCTTTGGTGATCCACTGGCCACAGTCACCGGCAAAAGACGTAAATTATCGTACCAGCCACTATGGCATCGCCCCCACCTTAATGACTCAAGTACTTGGCTGCACGAATCCGGCGACCGATTACAGTGCAGGTCGAAGCCTATTGCAACCCGATGCTGAGTCTTGGGTCTATGTCGGTGATAATCGAATATTTGGCATCTATCAAAAATCTGAAATTACGGTGATCGATAGACACGGTAAATACCGCATCTATGATGAAAATTACCAGCATCGCCTGCGCAAGAAGTTGAGTGCACCTGAGCTAATCGAAGTGATGCGTGAAGGCCGTAGGATGTATAACAATTAAAATATAAATAGCCCGTACTGTTTATCGATATCTCTTTGAGTCAGTAATTCGTGTTAATTGAGTGATAACTGGCTAAAAAGCTTACAAACTAAGCAATTAGATCGAGTGTGGTGACTAATTGCTTGCAGAACCTTAAGTGACTTGCTAAAGTTCTGCCTCACCTAAATAGCCCCTTGAAAAAGATATTTAGGTGTTCTTAGACGCAGTTTAGATTCTAAGAAAATCTCGGGATATGGCCTAGTCCGGTAAGGCGCTTGTCTGGGGGACAAGAGATCGCAGGTTCAAATCCTGCTATCCCGACCACATTAAAAAAGCCAGACTCAGCAATGAGTCTGGCTTTTTACTATCTGAAATTTGATAAAAAAGCCGATACGATAACGGCATCAAAGATTCGAGTTACTCGTGACAGTCTGCACATTCTGCGATAGTCAGATCTGGAGTATGCATCTCCATATCTAGAGTATGTGCGCCCTCAAAATCATGGCAATCGTTACAGGTCGCAATGCTTGCTTCAGCCTCAGCCTCAGTATGAACAGTCACATCAATCTTCTCATGGCAATCGGTACAATCAACAGCCATAGCAGAGCCAGTAAAGGCTAACGCGGCGATAATCGCTAAATATTTCATCTCTATACCTCATTTATCTGTATTTGCTCACCCTAAAATTATTTTTTGCAACTTAGGTAAAAAAGAGCTCAACTTCTATCTTGAAACTCTTGATATCAATTTTATAGATTAGTCTTAATCGAATCTTAATTAAGTCGAGTATTCTGAATACTTGCTTAACAGATCAACTTTTAGAATTCAATATTGTGACAGGTGTCAGAATGTTAGCAGGCATATCCATAGCGGTGTTTGGAAAACCAAATACAGACGGATTAGACTGTATTATCTACTCTCGCACTAATTTTATCTTTGCTAGATTGGTATCCACCTAAGCTTATGATATTTTACTGACCAAATTACTTATCGAGATGCTACTCATGCCGAAGGCAAGCGACGTTAAAAAGAATACTGCTATCGAATTCAACAATAATGTTTATCTCATCAGAGATATTGAACGTTCAGTGCCACAGGGACGTTCGGGAGGCAGCCTATACCGCATGCGCATGTACGATGTCGCTACGGGCTCTAAGCTAGATAATACCTTCAAGGCCGATGATATGGTAAGCCTTGCGGATCTGAGCCACCACGATGTCACCTTCTCTTATATCGATGGTGACGAGTATGTCTTCATGGACGTAGAAGATTACACGCCCTACCATTTCAACAAAGACACCATCGCCGAAGAGTTACTCTATATCACTGAAGATACTCAAGGCTTGCATGTGCTTACTGTCGATGGTTCACCCGTTGCCATTGAACTGCCTTCCCATGTCGACCTGGTCATTGTAGAGACAGACCCTTCAATCAAGGGGGCTTCGGCCAGTGCCCGCACTAAGCCAGCGACTCTCTCTACCGGTCTGACGGTACAGGTCCCTGAATATATTGCCAATGGCGAGAAGATTAAGATCAACACGGCCGAACAGAAGTTTATGAGCCGCTCAGACTCTAAAGCTTAATTAACAAAACATGGACCTGTTATTTGCAGCCAAATAACAGGTCTTTTTACTTCACAACTAGGTTCAATATATCCATGTTTATTCGGCGTCAGCCTTCTGCTTTCTCTCAGCTTCTAACTGCTTTTGTAGACGCAGATCTTTGGTGATCCCATAGACAATAAATGATAATAAAATGGCCAGGCCTATGCCGACTTTAAAGATATGTTGATTGATTAAATTGTCCATTTTCATGATCCATTTGATGCTATACCGATTAGTATAAGAATGAAGCTTATCGCTTTAAGCGAAAATTATGCAGCACGACAATGAAGATAAACTTAATCTGACTCTCAAGAACAATACTCTCTTGCAACTGACTTAAGTAATTCAACTAAAAGTAAACTTATTCAACCTCAACCTTACCTAATCACATAATACACACATAAAAAACAACCTAATTTACGATCTTCTGATACATTTGCCTAGTCACTATTTTCTATCTGTTTTTATTTTATTAACGCGGCACTTACCACTTGGTATAAATACCCAGCAAACAGTGATTATTTGTTACATATGTATTGAGAATCGACCTATAAGGCGCTAGCATCTATACATAGCTGCGAGATAAAGAATATAAGGCTTTAATGTTCCAGATTAATCGTCAGCATTTCAAGTTCTCCCTCTTTCTAGGCTTATTTGGCCTCATAGCGAACCTGTACCCCATCCCTCTGTTTGGCAATGTTCAACTGATCTTAGGCAACGGTGTTTTTGTCTTCGTCGCCATCTTGTTAGGGCCTTGGTATGCACTGTTTACCGCCCTGCTCTGCTCAATCGGATTGTTTATCTCCTGGTCTAGCCCCCATGTATTTATCATCTTCTGTCTGGAGGCTATCTGGTTAGGCTTCGCCCGCAAAAAGGACATTTATTCTTTATACGCAGATATAGGATATTGGCTCTTGTTAGGTATGCCATTATTTGTACTCTACGCCAGCATTTTCTCGGAACTACCTGAAAGCCATCTCTCCTTTATCACATTAAAACAAGGGATTAATGGTTTAATCTGCGCCGCTTTAGGGTCTCTGGCTGTCACAATGGTCTCAGAGTTATGGCATCTCGAAGGTAAGGTGAAAGACAAGAGAAGACGCAGCTTCAATGCTCAACTCACTTACAGTTTCTCCTTAGTACTGACCATCTCACTGCTGGGCTCGGCACTGATATTCAATCATCAGGTCATTACCAAGCAGCAGGAAAGTTTGAAGCGTAACTTACATGATTCAGTAACCCATTTAGGGCTTGCGACAGAGATGTTCATTGAGACGCATGAGCGAGCGATAGATAATGCATCTAGATGGCTGAGTTTGTCAGGCGCAGAGAACATATCTGGCTGGCAAAGCAAACTGGTCAAGCTACATCAGAGTTACCCGGGATTTGCCACCATGCTGGTGACTAACGCCGATGCACGTATCATAGCGGCGAGTCCACTATCGGCATTAGGGGTAGACAAGGTAGCCAACAAAGAGATCAGTGTCGAAGACCGTCACTACTTTCAGGAAGCATTTTTCAATCAAATTACCTACATTTCACCGGCATTTTTAGGTCGGGGGTTCGGCACTGACCCCATCGTCGCCATCAGCGCGCCCTTCTACCGCAGCGATGAGCCTAACCAGCCCACAGGGATCATCGAAGGTTCATTAGATTTAACCACCTTTGCTCAAATTGAGCAGGCCAATGAGGTCTACCAAGATCAGTTAATGATCCTCATCGATGAAGCTGGCAGGGTCATATACGCATCGGATGCGTTAGGTCTTGCGCCATTGTCTAAATTTAAATGGGCTGAAAGTGGCAAAGGCTATAAAACCAGTCTGTCCATGATCAACCTCCGTGATATCGATAACCCGAGTCCCGAATTTGTCTATGACAGCTACACGCTCAATAACCAGTGGAAGCTCTATGTGGTTAAACCGTTTTCTCCGCTATTAAAATTACTAGAGTCTCAATATCTCACTACCTTCGCGGTACTTATATTATCTATTATCATTACCGTCTTAGTGACTCGAGTCCTGAGTATTCGATTGACTCAGCCACTTGGCGTCATTGCCAATAAGTTTGCCGAGTATGGACACAGTAAAGCTGCCGATTATCATATCAATGAGGAATCACCTATTGAGTTCCTCAATTTATACCAGAGTATTAAGAAGAGTAAACAAGAGCTAACTTCTTACCAGTTAGAACTTGAAGAGAAAGTCGCGATCCGTACCTTTGAATTGCAAAAAGCCAATGCGAAACTGCAAATATTAGTCGAAAAAGATGAGTTAACTTCGCTGTACAACCGACGCTATGCCGAAGTCAAATTCAGATCTACTCAAGATTTTTGTCAACGCTGCGATGAAGTGATGGCTCTGGGGATCTTAGATATCGATAATTTCAAATCAATCAATGATACCTATGGTCATCAAGGCGGTGATGAATGCCTGCGGGTTTTATCAAAAGAGATGAAAAAATACTTTAAGCGGGATACCGATGTCATTGCACGTTATGGTGGTGAAGAGTTTTTGCTCATCTTACCTTTCTGTAATGTGCTAATGATTGAAGATCACCTCAACGAGTTTAGAAATAAAGTTAAGCGGTTAGCCATCGAAAACCCTAATGATAAACGTCTGATAACCATGACGGTCAGCATAGGAGCTCTAGTGAACAATGCTAAATACAGCACCGAGTTAGATGCCTGGTTTAAACAGGCCGATCTTAACTTGTATCTGGCTAAAAACCAGGGCAGAGATAAAGTCATCATCTCTATGCCGAAACCTTCTGATAAGCAGGTGACAGTATAATATCAGTAGCCCGAAGTGAATACGCCTAAGCTAATACAGCGACATCCGGTCAAATATCATTACAGTTTACATCCTTTAATCTTTTAATCCTTCGATAAACTTATCTGTTCTGGAGATACGGCAATAGTGGGAGAAATGGCATCATCTCTATACTTATATATTCAGATAAAAGTTAACTCCCAACTCAAAATAGCCTATCGGTTTAACGTCACAGCGCCTTTAACCCTTCAATAAATTGGTCTGTTCTGGAGATAAGGTAAGGGAAAAATGGATTCCATTTCTGCCTTAATATCTCATCGGCCGACACCCCGAGCACACCGCGCTCCCCTCGAGTAGATGTTGCACCTATCTGTATCCGTTTCACATAATGCACTCCTTCCGGACCATACAAGGTATCTTCAATGGGAAATGGCAAGGCAACATGAGACAGAGAATAAACATTTCTTGGCCAGCTCAAATTCAGGATTTCGGTTTCAGGTTCGCCTTGGGTAAAATGAGTCTCAGCCACCACATCCCTGGGCAGGTCTAGTGTCTTGGCATTATTATGGACTAAGGTCAGGTCATATTTAAGGTGTTTGGTATTAAATATGCCGTCAAAATGCAATATAGGATCTTCCGGAATGAGCCCCATATTGATCTCTGTACGATTGATATCGAAGATAACCAGTTGATGATTATCCTGAGGCAGCTTTTGATATAAACCAGAGAACACCGCCTGTGTCGACACGGTATCATCAGTCAGCGATTGAAACGCCAGCACAGATGACAGAGACTTAAGCTGCTGAGCCGACGTTTGCTCTAACAGTAGCTGATTACGCTCAGCAAGTTGATAGACAACATCGCCGGCGTTTACCGCAAAAGAGTTGTATTTAAAAGGATCATATTCTGTCTGAATACTGTTCCAGCTCAGCTTTTCCAATCCCAATAAGGCACCTAATTTTGCTTGCCACTGTGCGCCAGCAGCCACAGGAGGCAAGCCTATCGCCGGAGATAGAAATACCATTCCAGAATATTCGCCAGCCTTATTCTGGGCCACTAGCTCTAACTCATGATTTAATGCCAGAGCTGCCCCAGTTGAAAAGCCTATCACATATAGAGGCTTGCCATTGAGCACCCGTTTAAGGTGCTCGGTGGCTAACGTCACTGCCGCGGCCATGTCTTGCCATTGAATGTTAACCAGACCAGAGGGAATGGTGCCATGACCGGGTAACCTTAAACCTAAGACATACGCCTTGTCCTTAAAATGCATGGCTACATGAGATAATGCGTAAGGGGAATCTGACATACCATGAAGCAGCAAGACACCGAAATCTGCATCTTCTTTTGGCCACTCATAACTGCGGTTCCAGTCATGACGCCACTTTTGTGGATCCGCCAAACTGCCACGCACATAACGATTCAAGATCGACGGATGCGGTGCCTGAGTCTGATCGTAAATCTTCTGTTCGACCTCTTCGAAAAGCGCCTTTTCTAGCGCGAGATAGTCAGAGAAGGTCTCTACGTTTTTGGTACGTTTAAATTCGGACTTTAATTCTAGTGTATGCCAAATATCAAGATCGGGTCTCGCGTTAAGAAACCAGACCCCGGCCACCAGCAAGGCAACAAAAATCCCCAGCGAAGCATAAAAAATCGCCATGAGCAGGTGTTTGGTGGAGCCTATAACGATCGTTCTCATATCTGTTCCAACATACCTAGACGCAAGTAACTAGCACCAGTAGCGATAAAAGTTACTGTCTTAATTGAAATTTCATTTAATTAGGTTAACTTACACGCATTAACTAGGTAAAATCCACCAATACTCACTCCCGAAAACATGGCTGAGCAGATAATGTCCAAACCCGTGTCGACTATGCATATCGGCAATGCCGAAGCTAAGACTTGCTATTACCTTCCAAACGCCCCTACTTTGCCCCAAGACTGGAGTTATCGCCAAGAAGACGCCTTGGCGATACTCATCGCACTTAATGGCAATCATTGGCGCAAGATATTAACCATAATGGCCAAGTTGTCAGCCCCTGATGCCGATTGGAAAAACTATCGGGATACTCAGTTACTCAAACGTGACGAGCAAATATTGATAGGTGCATCAAACCTGTTATCAACCGCAGAGCGACATATCATAGTCGGCGCCGTATCGGCTGCTAAATTAAGCATCAATAGCGCTAACACATTATTTAACAGCCTGGATGAACAAAACAGACTCCATGCAGATGGCTTGGGGGTTTTCATCTCGCCTTATCTGGACTATCGCCAATTCCCCAATAGCCTGATTGAACAGTTAAAACCTTATCTGCACGAATAAAATAGCTAACTGGATGAATTTAGAAAATGCCAATAAAAAAGGCGCGTTCGCGCCTTTATCATTACATTGAGCCTGCAGACTATTTCATTTAGTCATAGATAGTCGGAATAGACTTGCGCTTATGCTGCGTTGCCTTATAGATCCCAACGAGTCTATCGTCCACGATCCTATCCACTGACTTGCCTTCAAGGAAATCATCTATCTGATCGTAGGTCAATCCCAGTGCAACTTCATCCTCGAGTTGGGGCTTATCATCTTCAAGATCTGCCGTTGGCACTTTACTGACTAATATTTCAGGCGCCCCTAAGAAGCCAGCGAGCTTACGTACCTGACGCTTATTCAAGCCAAATAACGGCGCTAAATCGCAAGCTCCATCGCCCCACTTAGTATAAAAGCCGGTGATATTCTCGGCGCTATGATCGGTACCGACCACCAGTCCACCTGTTAAACCGGCAATTTCATACTGTGCGATCATACGCATTCTCGCCTTTACATTGCCTTTAACAAAATCGACCTTGCTCTCATCACTAAGCTCTATCCCTGCCGCCGTAAGGCCAGCTAACGTATTAGTGTGAACGCCGACAACGCCTTCATGTATGTTGACGGTGACTTGTTTGGAAGGAAAGATGAATTGACAGGCTAATTGAGCCTCATCTTCATCTTGCTGAACATTGTAAGGAAGACGCACGGCAATAAACTGATAAACACTCTTTGCTGCTTCATGGTTTAACTCATCGACAGCAAGCTGACATAAACGACCTGCGAGTGATGAGTCGACCCCACCACTGATCCCAAGCACTAAGCTCTGACAGTGAGATTCTTTGAGTTTCAATTTGATGAAAGCAACGCGCCTTTGTACTTCATATTCTGGCTCTATTGCAGCTTGAACCTTCATTTCACGTAAAATCTGTCCCTTCACAATCTGAGCTCCAATCGAATAAATGTATAGCAGATGAGTTTGATATTATGGGCCAAAATACTGATTAATACAGTGTTATATTGCAACATATTTTGTTCATGCAATTTTTTACTAGCCTAGATGATTAACCCACGGCTAATATAGTATAAAGGCAGCGAGAAGCGACCCATGACCACAGCAAGTGATCTGGATATCTAGCTGAATAGCGATGGCTTGATGTACTCATATTCAATGAACTTATGCTTGATGAACGAATACTTGATGAACAATGGCTAAAAAAGAGTGGCGAAGAGAAGTGACTGAAGAAAAAATTGAATATTGGCGTAATCCCATAGTGCCAGAGATGGAGCTAAGTACCGCCAGCTTCCAGCAGTTTGAGTTTGATCAACATGTTCATCTCGATTACCACATAGGGGTTGTGACCAAGGGCGGTCAAAAATATCAGCACAAGGGCGAAAGTTACCATCTAGGCAAGGGATGCATCTCGACCCTAAACCCCGATGAGGCTCATAATGGCCAAAGTGTTGAGGCCCAGGGTTACCAAGCCAATGTTATGTCCATTCCCATCACTTATGTCAACCAAATCACCGCTGAGCTTAATATCAAAGAACAGTTTTTTGCATCTCCTCTCTCCTGGGATCCGGATCTCCACCTGGCCTTTTTACATCTGCATAAAAATCTCACCAGTCCCCATGCTAAACAAACCCAGTTGCAGATAGAAACCAGCTTGATGGCTTTCACCACGGAGATTTTCCAACGCTATGGCTCAGTGAAGACTGCTAGTCATAAACAGCATGCACTGTCATATCAGCAGATTATCGACATCAAATCTCAATTTCATGACGAGATGCACTATGCATTTCAGCTCGAAGGTTTAGCCGCTTCGATGGGCTTGAGTAAATTTCAGTTTTTGCGTCAATTTAAAGCCGCCACAGGCATGACACCACACGCCTATTTGAAACGCATACGATTGGAATACGCCAAGAAAGCCCTGGCAAAAGGTGAAGCTGTGATAGACATCGCCCTGCAAGTCGGTTTTTTCGACCAAAGCCATCTCAACAAAGCCTTTAAGCAAGCCTTTCTGGTTACGCCCTCTCATTTCCAGAAGCGCGTTATCTGAATCACGCCCAGTTCTCTACACGCCTGCAATAATTTACAATACCTCTCGTGCTTAATCCCCCATTATTGGGACAAGTTATAAAATCGGATCTCAATATGGAACTGCAACTGCTTATCTCTCTTGCCATTATTCACTCTGTCGCTTTGGCGAGCCCGGGACCAGACTTCGCCTTAGTGGTAAAGATGGCCAGCCAAGAAAGTCGGGCGACGGCTATCGCCTCAGCGGTGGGAATATCCGTGGCCATCTTGTTGCACAGCTTACTCAGTGTCACCGGTGTGAGTTTACTCATCAAGAGCTCAGACCTGCTCTTTGTCGCCGTGCAATTAATAGGAGCGAGTTATCTTGGCTGGATGGGTATAGGTGCTATTCGAGGCACTCTCTCCCAGTGGCGCGACAAAGCGAGTTCACAGGATCTGGATAATGCGAGTCATCTTGGATTATCGATCAAACAAGGTTTTTTCCAGGGACTGTACACTAACCTATTAAATCCAAAAGCTATGGTGTTCTTTATCACGCTGTTTTCTGCCATGATCACACCTGATATCAACGTTATCACTAAGGTGAGCGCCGTGTTCATCATGCTTATCTTATCGTTAATCTGGTTTATATTTATAGCCTTAGTCTTATCCAAACCCCTTATTCAACTGAAAGTAAAGAGAGCTAGCCCAATCATAAATCTAGTCACTGGCATACTGTTTATATCTGTCGCTATCATCATAGTCTCTGGCGCCGTTTAAGCTGTCTTCTTGATTCAACACAGCTTAGTTAGCACCAGAGTAGGATTCGCCAGCACTCGAATCACCGCTATCTGCCGCATACTCAGGATGTCAGGCAGCGACAGAGAGGTGAATAATTAAACACTAAAACCCCGAAAAAAATGAGAATAAGACTAAAACTGCAGGCTGATACTCACTCCTGCGAAGGTCTGCTGTTTGGCCTCGAAGCTAACATCACGTTTAATTCCCCCTTGGGGAATGACATGGCTCATATGCCCCGATAGGCTCAACTTTTGACTCAGTGGATATCGCGCTTCGATGCCAAACTGCACATGATTGGCCCCATTATATTCTTCATTGGCAAACTGAAAATCAAACGCCTGGCTCACATAGGGTGTCACGAGTCCTTTACCCGCCAATTCGACACTCTTACCATGCAGGCTCAACTCGATAAAATGGCCATTAGATTGCAGCGAGTAAGTGTGATCAATCGATACTGTGACCCAGCCAATCCCCCTGTAGGCCACAGCGCTGGCAAACTCAGCGTCACTTTCCCGCTCGTCTCCATATATTTCGACGAACTGCAGGCCGATTATCCCATCGAAGGTTTCTGTTTCGAATACATCATAGGATATCCCCAACTGCCATTCCCTGTAGTTTTGCCGGCTAGCTTGTCCTAAGCTAGAGTAGAGGTGAATACTTGCATACTCCATGACCATTTCGCCCCAAATGATCCCACCATCATCGAGCTGATCGCGTCCCTCGGTGATATATTGTGTCTCGCCGCCAAATTCAACTTGAACACTGAGATGATTTTCCCCCACCAATAAGCTTTCTTTTTCTTCTCCTGTGTTATTTAGGATTTCAGTTGACGCCTGTAGGCCTCCAGATCTAGATAAACATACCAAAATGATCAGCACCTTAGATAACAATGCGGATTTGGCCTTAATAGACTCTGCTCGTTTTACATATTGATAGGGCATAGAAAGTCCTCCCATTAAATTAGGATAAAAATATAAATTCAAAAATAGCATCTAGAGAGGACTCACCCCTCTAGACATGGATGACTAATATTGGGTAATTAGTTGCGTTATTAATTGAGTAAAAAATGCCTGTCAGCTTGATATTAACGAATCTTTAAGACCCAGTTAACTCAGCAAGATCAATGAGGTGACATAGAAATAAATCAAGAGCCCAGTGACATCCACGATAGTGGTGATGGCCGGGCTAGCAACAACGGCAGGGTCCTGACCGGACACTTTTGCTAACAAAGGTAAAGCCGCTCCTATGACTGTCGCCGTAACCACTTGAAAGAACAGGGCTAAGGCTATTGCACTGCCAAGCATAGACAAGGTCAGGCCATTGGGTAATGAAACACCGTGGGACAAGAAGTACACCTTAATAAATGAAATGCACGCCAAACCTAGACCAATAAAGAGTGAAATCCTAAGCTCTTTCCATAAGACCTCACACCAATTCTTGAGCTTGAGTTCTCCCAAAGCCATAGACCTCACAATGACGGTAGATGCCTGACTGCCCGCATTACCACCCGTGTCCGCCACCATCGGCATATAAAGCGCCAATATGGTCAGAGCGGTGATCGCATCTTCATAACTTTGAATCACCATACCTGACAAGATACCCACGCCAGCTAAGCCCACAATCCAGAAGATACGCTTTCTGACATGCTCTAAAACTGATGTTTTCATATATGGCGTACCATTATCGTCTGCCTGTATGCCCATCAACATCTCTACATCTTGAGTTTGTTCCAGCTGCATCACCTCCATCGCTTTTTTAGCACTCAGTGTAGCTACAGGTTTGCCGCTGAGGTCGACAATGGGTAAATAATCCAAATCACTATGTTGCAGCATGGCAACGGCTTTTTCTCTATCTGTGCTGACGTGACATGAGCCAACAGACTCAGCAATGTCGACTAGTAATCTTGCCTCACTATGCTTAAGCAATTGATGTATCTGCAGCACAGCGCAATAACAGCCTTGATCATCGACAATGAAAGCCAGGTGGTTATTAAAGGTTTCTTTCGTCTCATGTATTTTGGTGATGGCATCACCCACACACATATCATGAGTAAAAAAAAGATGGGGAGCCGTTGAAACCGCAGAAATCACCGGATGAATCTCAGTCTCAATTTTCTCCATGTCGCTCACAAGCCAAGCTGGCATCAAACGAAAGAAGGTCTTACTCTCTGCCTCAGGTAAGAGTTGATGAATATAGAAACACTGCAGCAGAGATTTATTTTCAAGCCAAGTTTGAATAACACCACTAGCTTGTTCTTGCATAAAAATAATCAGTTTATGACTGACATCATCATTCCAAAAATCGAAATTTAAATTAAGAATTGAGTTAATGTTAAGATCACTTTTAATTTCAGCAGAAAAATTGGGCATATGTCGCCCTCCCATAGAATAGGATTTAAAACTCGCATTGAGTTTACTGATAGCTCAACTTGTATCGAGCTACATTGAAAATAGAATAGGAGTGACAGCGAGGAGGGAGTTTATGACATATACAGATTTATTAATTTAACGTTAATTTAACCATAAATACCCAATCACGCCGTTTTCTCTACTCGGAGGGATGTCGATTTCCATTTTAACTCCTAAAAACTAAATAAATATGAAAGTAGTGAGATAATAAACATCATACAGGGGGATATTTATAAATTTATCCGTACGTGAATGTTGTATATTTAAAGCATGACTAAATCACTAAGAACGCGACAAGTTTGGCTATATCGCGCGTTGACTTGAGCACAAGCCTAGAGTTCACAGCAGAGCTATAGCATGCAGCGTATATCGCTATGAACACGAGTCATCAACTAGCTGTGGGGTTTGAGGCTAAGGAGGGGAAAGCAAGCAACAAAAAAGAAGGGATAGTTCTGAATGAAACCTAAGGTGGTTATTTTACCAGAATTGAATTCTCCAAGCGCCAATGCGAGTTCCCTTTAAACTGTCGGTATCCATATAGCGGCCTCATCTAGTAAATTTGAGCTGAATTATAATATGATATGAAATCATGTCAAGGGTAAATCAAGTAAGAGGCAATAAATTAAGACGTTATTCATATTCATGTCATAACTATTTATAAATGGCATCCAAACACCAATTAAACCGCACGAGCAACCAAATAAACTAATTTTAAAGATTCGATTAAAACTGTAATTATTAATTAAACCTTAAAACAAAAAACAGACATTGATAATTTATTTACCTTTCCAATTAAACAGCCAGAGTACACTTACTTAATGATGCACAGCCTAAATACACATAAAGCACTCTGGTTAATTCCTTATCAATAACTTAAGTGACTAGCACCTGTTTTGACACTAATCACTAGCTCCCCCCGAAGTAAAGTTTAAATAGCTTACACCAGTTGATACTTTTCTAATCGATACAAGAAGGCCTTATAGCTTAACCCTAAAAATTTAGCCGCCTTAGTACGGTTGCCTTGATGCTTATTCATAGCCTGTTCTAAACAGTCTTTCTCGAACACTTCCCACTCTATACCATCCTCAGGCAAAGAGAACTGACTGGTATTTAATGGCTTTGGTTGACTCGATAACTCATCGAGCATCTCCGCTTCATCTCCCAGTAACACGAAGCGCTCTATACGATTCGACAGTTCTCTGACGTTCCCTGGCCACGCGTAATCCAGTAGCTGCTTTAAAGTATTTGCCGATAATTTAGCTTGTTCCATCTTATATTGACCGCTGTGCAACTGCAAAAAGTGCTCGACTAATCTGCCAATATCTTCCTGACGCTCTCTTAGCGGCGGCATATGAATTGGCACAACATTGAGTCGATAATAAAGATCTTCTCTGAATCGTCCCTCTGCAACCTCCAATTTAAGATCCCTGTGAGTGGCAGCAATCACCCTCACATCGAGCTTGATTTCACCATTTTGTCCCAAACGACTGATGATCCCCTCTTGGAGAAACCTGAGTAAGTTAGTTTGCTGTAACAAAGGTAACTCACCTATCTCATCGAGAAAAATCGTACCGCCATTGGCCGCTTCTAACTTACCAATTTTTAATGCCGTAGCGCCGGTATATGCCCCTTTCTCGGCGCCAAATAATTCAGACTCAGCCAATGACTCGGGAATAGAGCCACAATTGATCGCAATAAAAGGTTTATGTTTCCTTTGGGATAATTGGTACAGGGCCCGGGCAGCAAGCTCCTTACCCGTACCGCTCTCTCCACCTATCAATACAGTGGCATCGGTCGCACTCACTCGCTGAACCCGGGAATAAACCTTCTGCATGCAGGCCGCTTTACCCACGATACCCACCAGCTCCTGTTGCTGGGATAACTCAGATGTAAGCCGCCTATTTTGCTTTTTTAACACCAGGGACTTGGCCACTTTCTCGATAGCCAATAATAGCGACTGACGCTGGTAAGGCTTGGCCAGATAATCATCCGCCCCAGCCTGCATAGCATCGACGGCATGTGTGATAGTGCCGTATGCCGTCGCTATGATAAATCCCATGTCAGGATGCTCACGCCTAACATAGGTTAATAGATCCATGCCACTCAGCTGGCCTAACTTCCAATCTGAAAAGACCAGATCAGGCACATGCTGCTTCAATGACACTATGGCGGCTTCGACACTGTCGGCACTGGTGATCTGATAATTATTCGCTTCAAGCATCTGCGAAATAAGGCTACGTTGATCGGGCTCATCTTCGACAACTAATATTTTTAAAGTCTCAACTTTCATTGTGCTGCCTCTGTACCTTCATTAGCCGATTTAGAAAATGTCAATGTCACCAGTGTACCGCCTGTGGGGTTGTCTTCAAATTGTATATCACCGCCATAATGCCCCTTAATCAATCGTTCGGCGATATAAATCCCCATGCCTGTCCCCTCTGTTTTAGTGGTCACATGGGGCTGGCACAAGCGATCTCTGACCTCAGGTAATATGCCCTTACCGCTATCTTTTACAATCACCTGATAACTCTCACTGCGACTGTTTATTGATACCTCAACGCGGCCATCATCGGGAGTGGCCTCTACGGCATTGATTAATACCGCATGCAATATGCTTCTTATTTCCGATTCGGCGCCATTAATTGCAGCTAAACCGCCTGTAGAGTCGAATGTGATCTTAGGCTTAGAGCCATTAATAGACAGCTCGAGCAAGATATCCTGAACGATAGCCTTGATCGGCACGCTGTGGCTACGGTTGACTTCATTACTCGACAGGGTCAACAGAGATTGAATACTCTTATCCATCATGGCGATCTTCTGCTGTATTTTTTGTAATAGCTCGGCTCCCTCTTCCTTACTTTGGGCCTGCATTGCGCCTTCAGATAATAAGCCTACCGTGTGCAATGGATTGCGTAGACTATGAGCTATGCCTCGTGTGACCTCGCCTAATTCGGCTAACTGCTGCTGTTGAGTCATCAACTGCTCTTTTTCGCTCAATTGAGCAAGTTTTCGACTCATCTTATTAAAGCCAGTCAAGATAGCTTTCAGCTCTTTCACACCTTTCTCTTCAACTTGAAAACCTAGCTCCCCATCGCCTAATTTCTCATGTCCCTTTGCCAGCTTAGTCAATGGCGAGCTGATATAATGACTCAGCATATAAGCCAATATTAACGCTGCTATTGAGGTTAGCAATATCAGGGCTAACATAGACTCGCTGAAGCGCTCTAATTGATTATTGGTATTTTGACTCGGAATCGATAAATCATGGATAAAATTGAAGGCAAACTCACCATCGCGGTTTACTGTCGGTGCCTCGATAATGGCAACATTGCCATCTTCTAGCCAAGTATTGGTATCGATCTGAATTTGGCTCACGGCCTGGTGTAGCCTCTCACGATATGAAATAGCCGCTTCACGACGAGCCTCGACAATATTGGCTCTTTGCATTTTCTCTAATTCACGCTCATGCACTGCCATCTCTCTTAAGTGCGCCTTTAATTCACGCTGCTTCGCCTGCATCGCCGCTTGAATATCTCTGCGCTCTTGCCGCGAAAAATCATGATTATTCTTAGTCTCGATTAAGATAACCTCTTCCGTCAACTGCCCTATTTCTCGGCTTATCTCTTCGATATCAAATTTAAAATCACTTCTTGCCTCTTCGATATCCTGGATAGTTTCCTGTAACTCTTCATCCGAAAACTCGACAACGAATTCCTGCTCACTGCCGACATTATCTATCAGCAACTTAACTAAATTTTTCGAGAGCGTCCGAGAACTTTGGCTCAACTCACTCTGTAGTTCCCCCTTGTAGTACTGAGAGATCAAGAGTTGGCTGACCCCAAGCAATATAATCAAGGTTCCAAAAAGGAGAAACACATAACGCTTTATCGACATACTCGCTCCATCATATTTATACTTATTCATTAGCTATACAAGAAGAGTACCAAGCTTAAAATACAAGTGCTAACAGTCGTTTGCAAACAAACGTTATCATAATCACAACATAACTCCCCATATAAGGAAGTCACATACTCATATCGGGTAGCCTTCACGTTTTACCCCGCTCATTTTCTATTCCCACCAAGCGAATATCATTCATCTAATTGTTTTTAATTGAAATTAAATTATTGGCACGAACTTGGCTTTACCTAAGCAAGACACTCAATAATCGAGGTCGGTGTCGCTGAATAAGGAAAGTCACCAAATCAGCCACAAACATCAATAAATCATTACCCTGTGGGTAGAACAAGGACTGAATATGAAACTTAATAATATCGTGATCGCATTAGCCTGCAGTGGCCTACTAACATTGAATGTCGCTGCTGCGCCAACTCAGCTACATCAGCTTGAGTTTGAAGATAAAACGACCTTCACCAAGATCGAGAGTGATGAGAATGAGCTTACGCAGGTAGAAGTCAGAGTAGGCGGAGATAAGCAGGAATTTACCTTCACTCAAGATGAGCTAAAAGACCCACAGGGGATTGAAGATAAGCTAAGTAGCCTGCCTCCAGCCTCTGCGACAAAGGTCGCTCATTTACTGAGCAGAATTGCAAGCAAGCAGCGCTTAAGTTTTGACCTCCTAGTTAAAAATGAACTCGACCCTGAAACAATGTTGAAAATTGAAAAAATGGGCCGTTTAATGGAAGCCAAAGGACATGAGATGGGAGCTAAGGCGAGAGAATTTGAAGTGCATATGGCGCAGATGGAATCCCATGCCCACAAGATGGAAGCTAAAGCCATGGAACTCGAAGCCTATTTCGAGCAACATGGAGAAGAGTTCGACATCGTTATGGATGAGCTTGCCGATGATGTATCTGAAATCGTCTCACACTTCAGTGATATCGAAATAGAGATTCATGAACGTAATGATGATGGTCAACATGTATTTATCTTTCATAGTGATGATAAATCTGATATTACCCGCCACTTAATTGAGTCAATTAAGCAAAGCGGGCTTACTGAAGCGCAGAAGCAGGCCATAAGAGATGCATTAGACTGAATCAAATAGCATCTTCGAGTAAAAATGTGAACACCGCCAAGGTATGATCATCCACAAATAGAGTAGTCTCTGAGTATCAAATTCTTGATCCTCGGAGCTTCAACATGTGGTGGCGTATTCTTATCATCTCTCTGGCTTTTTTATTGATCGGCGCTCACTTCATGCGTTATGGCTACATTCTTGCCTGCTCACTATTCGCATTGGCTCCCCTACTACTTTTCATCAAACATAAATTAGCGACTCGCCTGTTACAAGCTACCCTGCTGATTAGTACCTTACTGGTATGGGGAGTGAGCGGGTACGAATTAGTACAGATGCGTTTGGTGCTTGAGCAACCTTGGCTTCGATTAGGCATGATTATATCTGCAGTAGCGACTTTCACCTTGATAGCGGCCGCGTGTTGCAATGGCATAATAGCTAAACGTTTGAAGGCCAGAACCTTATTCTAACGCCTTTAATGATCATTAATCAGAGTGCGCTACCTAACGTTTTAGAACTAGCCCGGTGATGACCCATCGTCTTTAAAGATCAGTATTTAGAATACGCTACCTACTTTTTGAGTACTGGCCTGATGATTACCACTGCAGGTCATCTGCTGACTCATGTTAGCTGTTAATAAACGCCGGCTTATCATATCGACCACTATGTTGAGCATGGCGGTACACACCAACAGGAATAGTGCTGAGCTATAGCGGATCTCAGCAAAGCCGCTGTCGATATAAAAACCTAAAGTCGCAACACCTAACATGCCCAAAATGGCTGTCTCACGTAAGATAACTTCGAAACGATAAAACACCAGCCCCATAATATTGGGGTATATCTGAGGCAACACCTCATAACAATATCCATCGAGCCTGCCATTATAATCTGCCGAGACCTCTAAGGTATCCGACTGCCTCACGGTTAGATAGGCAATCAGAGCACCATTGTGAAGCGCCAGCGCCAGCATTGCCGGTAGCATAGATGGACCCAATAGCATCATAAAAATAAAGGCGAAAATATATTCAGGAACAGATCGTAACACTAGCAAGCCAAATTTAACGCCGCTAGAGAGCACTGGCCCAGCTAGCTTCCTGGATGAAAAGGCAGAGCTAAACAAGGCAATAATGTGGGCCATAGCCAGCGCGGATAATGCCAGCAATAAGGTAATCGCTAACCCCGGCAAGGCTTGAGAGAAAAATAACTTCTGCACCCAGCTCAGCAGCTGATTGACAAGATTTAAGTCAATTTGATGCCAATGCTCAACGTGCTGTAAGACGGGAGGTAAGATGTCTACTGTGATGAAACGCCATAACAGCATGCCATCGACACTGGGGATAGTAGGCAGAGTATATAAGCCTGCCAAGATATAAAACAAAATGAGCTTAGGTCGGCACCAATACCTAATGGTACCAATCAAGGCAATAAACAAGATTAACAGGGCCGCGCCTTCATGATAATTGCCCTGCCTAAACGCCGTCTCCAGATAAAAGCCTATCGTCGGCATACCGATAAAACCCAGCACCGCACTGCTTCTCAGGGCGCATTCGAACCGGTAACGCACATAAGCTAAAATTGAGGGCAATACGTGACTGATTCGACCATAAAAGTATCGACTAATTCTATCGGTATTAGCCGGCAAGGTTTGAGTTGTTGTTTGGGGGCTTGTATCAAGATATCGTTAAATACCCTGGCAAAAGTAGCCCCATAGGGTAAGGCTATCGCCAATATTCCCGTTATGGGCGACAGGCCGAACACCTGCAAAAACAGCAGCGCCCAAAATATTTCATGAATTGAACGTGTGACCGCACAGAAGGCCGCCACCAAGCGATTGGAATACAGAAAAGATAAGGGAACCCCGAAGAGCAAGCCACCGACCACACCGAGTAGCGCAAAAGAGACCGTTTGCCACAAAGATTCCAGTAGATACTCAGTGGCAAAAAAATCTGGGGTCATAAATCCCTCAGCCATTCTCAGTAGCTCACTCCAAGGGTCGAGAGAGATGACCTCAGTATCGGACAGGGCAAAACACACGGCAGCAATAAGCCATAACAGCAAGGTGACTTTCTGCCAATAACTAAAAAAGGGGTAATGCTTGCTCACATCCACAGCCATGGACTCGGGCTGAAGTTTAGGCATGGTTTAATGTATCTGACATAGGTCTGGAGACCGAGCCAGAATAAAGTTCATCGATATGATTCGAGGTTATTTCGCCGTGAGGAATATCCAGCTTTAGTTGACCCTGGCTCAAGCCGATAACACGATCGAAATGCGTTAACGCAGATGACTTATCATGCAACACCATGATCACGGTTTCATGGCGGGCAAACACGAGATCCAATAGACGTTTAGCCATAATAGGGTCTAACGCCGAAAAGGGTTCATCACCAATAAAGATAGATTGCTCTTGATATAAGGCTCTGGCCAATGCAACGCGTTGTCGTTGACCCCCTGAAAGTGTTGAGAGCTTCTTACTGACATGAAAATCGAGTTCGAGCTCCCGACATAGCTCATTGACTTCACTTAACGGCTTTTTGAATGGAGTGATCAAATTAGCTAGGTTATAAATCCAGTGATGCTTGGTTAATGCCCCCATATAAACATTATGATAAGTGCTTAAGCTATCAACCAGCCCCTGTTTTTGTGAGCAATAAGCGGCATTATCTTTTAGCAACAGATAGAGGTGAGCCAACAGCGTCGACTTACCCGCACCTGAGGTACCAATTATCGCCACCTTCTCTCCGGCCTCTATCGTCAGAGAGAGACTATCGATAGCCAGCTTATCAGCATATTTAAGGGTCAAGTTTTCAAATGTTATCATAGCGAATAAATACTAGTCGATAAGCCCTATAGTTTTAGCTATATTTTCAATAGGTTGATAATCTGAATTTTCAGCTTCTACGAAAGACTTTCTTGGAAAGCTCGCGAGAAGTTCAGGATCTTTCATGTCGAGCAGGGCTTTTGTCAGCTTAGTCTTAAAGTCGGCACCAAATGTCTCATTCACTCCTTCCCTGACTGTCCACTGATAATCTGGGTACGCCGGGCTCTGCCAGATCACATCAACCTTATCCAGATCCACGATGCCTTTAGCCAACGCCCTCTCCCACACTTTGTAGTTAACCGCGCCAACCTGATACGCCCCAGCTTGAACTTGGGCTATGGTGCGGCTATGGTCTCCGGAGAAACCAATGCGGGTGAACACATTTTCAGCCTTCTTACCTAGGTTTCGCTCGATAAAAAATTGTGGCATAAGCCGACCCGATGTTGAGCCTTTTGAACCATAGGTAAAAGTGTAACCGTTTAAATTAGGAAAACTCTCAGATGGCAGAATATCAGCCGAATGATGCGCAATAAAATAACTCTTAAAAAACTGATCTTCATAGCCCTGAGCTATCGCTTCGGAGCCAGGAACCAGACGACGAGCCTGCACACCAGATAAACCACCGAACCAAGCCAGCTGAACTTGATTATTCCTGAATGCGGTTACCGCTGCGGAGTAAGATTTGACCGGAATATATCTAACCTCGACGCCTAATTGGCTCTGAAGATATTCAGCCACCTTATCGAAACGTGTACGAAGCTGACTCTCATCTTCATCGGGAATGGCGGTGAAAGTAAATACAGTCGCAAATGCACCGGAAGAAAGCGTGCTTAAGAGTAGTAGAGCGACTATGTTTATTAGCCTCATGAGATGTTTCCTGTCAGTAAAAATTGTGCAGGATTTTAACGATAATAGCCCCAGAAACAAAGTGATTTATTGCAAAAATAAGACTCGATCACTATTTGCAGCCATTTATTTACAAATCAAGTCAGCTGGTATTAAGTTACGCTCAAGTAAAATATTGGCAAATACAGATATTGGCAATATGTCTTTATCTGAGTAGACTGTTGTAAAAAATTATAAAGGCATAAAATTATGAGAATTTTGGTTGTTGAAGACGATCCTATCTTGTCTCACCATTTACAGGTGCAACTGAGTGAACTTGGGAATCAGGTTCAAGTCGCATTGACCGCCAAAGAGGGATTTTATCAAGCAACTAATTATCCCATAGATGTTGCCATCATCGACTTAGGTTTACCGGATCAGGATGGCATGAGCTTAATTGAAAGTCTACGCGATGCAGGGCTAAAGGCACCAATCCTTATCTTAACCGCCAGGGTCAATTGGCAAGATAAGGTTGAGGGTCTCAATGCCGGTGCCGATGACTATCTGGTTAAACCATTCCAAAAAGAGGAATTAGTCGCGCGTTTAGACGCCTTAGTCAGACGCAGTGCAGGATTTGTTAAGCCCCAGATCACCAGTGGTGATCTGGAACTGGATCTCGCCGCTAAGCAGCTCTCGATGAAAGGTGTCCCCATGGAGATCACCGCCTTCGAATATCTCATACTCGAGTATTTGATGCGTCATTGTCATGAAGTCGTCGCAAAGCAACGTCTGTTAGATGTGATCTATGGCGATAAAGAGGGAGATCCAAACACCATAGAAGTCATGGTGTCCAGACTCAGGAAGAAACTCACCAAAGAGGGGCTGGAGAATCCTATTGCCACGATCCGCGGCCAAGGTTACAAGTTTAATCTGCCATGCAGTTAAGGTTTAAATTTAAGAAACGTCTGCTAACACGGATGTTTCTTACCTCACTGTCAATTATTGCCTTAGTAGGATTCGGCTTAGCCTGGCTGGTCAACATTCTTCATGCACAAGACAACTACAACGAAGAGACGGCTCAGCTCATCGCAGAGATCCCTAAAGTTGCCGCAGAGCTGAGGGAGCACGATCTACTCCCCGCTAGCAGTGACGACTGGCTCGAGGAAAACAATACACCAGAAAGCTATACCATAGCCAGCTGTGATGCAGATTATAGACAAATTTGGACCTCATCTCAGGCTGTCGATAAAGGGCTTTTTGATACCTGCGAACGCTTCAACGACATTCGACACGACTCCCCTCCTTATTACCTCAATCTTGCAGACGATAAGGGCTACTTCATCTATTTACTGTCATTAGAAATGTCTGGCAGTCAATATAACCTGTTGGTGATGAAAGATGCCCAAAAGCTCGAGCAGGAATTAGACAAATTCAGTCGACGCACTTATTTCAGGCTAGCCATGGTATTGGCACTGGCTCTGGTTCTGTTAGTCAGTGCCGGTTACTGGGGAATGCGACCTTTAACTCGAATGAGAAACGAGTTAGAGAGTGTCAGCAGTGGTAAGACTAAGGCGCTATCACAAGATTACCCCATTGAGCTCGAAGGAGTTACCCAAGCGCTCAATCAGCTGCTATCTCAATCGAGTGCCCAACAGCAGAGATATCAGAATGCGATGAATGATCTTGCTCATAGCCTGAAGACACGCCTTGCAGCCGTCCACGCTATCACAGATGATGCGTCATTAGATAAACAAGGGGCAAGCGAGCGTATCATGGAGCAGGTAAGCCAGATGGACTTGCTGGTTAAATACCAACTCAAGCGTGCCATGCTAGGTCGTAAAGGACTCAAGCATGAACAAACCTTAGTCGCCCCCCTGGTCAATCAGCTTTCTCAGATGCTTTTTAAGGTCTATCGTGACAAGCAGGTTCAATTCATCGCCTATATTCCCCAGGAACATGTCTTTCCTGGAGATAAAGGCGACTTGATGGAGCTTTGCGGTAACTTGATGGAGAATGCATTCAAATTGTGTATCAGTCAGGTGAGAGTCACTGCCCGTTATAGCGATGCCGGAGAGTTTGAACTGATTGTCGAAGATGATGGACCTGGCGTCGAAGAGAGTCTGCGCCAAAGAATCATCGAGCGTGGTGTCAGAGCCGACACACAAAAAGCCGGACAAGGGATAGGACTCGCCGTGTGTAATGAAATAGTCATCAGCTACAATGGTAACTTGAGCATAGAAACCTCAGAGCTTGAAGGCGCTAAGTTTAGAATAACGATTCCAATTTAAGCCCAGAACTAAGTCATGCAACTAGATACAAGGGTCTTGATCACAAGACCCTTGTATTCATACGCTATCTTATCGGTGCATACAATTGCTCGGCGCGATTAAACATGACCCAAGAAGTCGCGATATATTTATCGTTACTGATCGGTCTATTGCCTCGATGTGAGTGAGTAAAGCCCGCTGGTGCTATGACCATGCTGCCCTTCTTTGGTTTGAGTTTTCTGTTTTGATAAAAAAATTCCGTCTCCCCCCCTCTTCTACATCGTTAAGATAAAACATATAGAGCACCACGCGATGCAAGGCTTCATTATGCCCCGCCTGAGGAAACTGCTCAGAATGCCAGTGAGGGTACCCTCCTACACCCTGCTGATATTTCTGAACATTAATGGTCCCACTGCGGTAGAGATACTTAACTAATGCTTCGGATCTTGGTTCACCCAGACTCTGATAGTTATCAGGCGTCAGCGCAACACCTTGGCCTTTGTCATCAGCGACTTGCACCGATACAGCCCCCATCAATGCCATCGAATATTGATTGAAATACTCGGTAGAGAATTTCAATGTATAAGTGAGTAATTCATTCCTGATACTCTGCAAATCCTCGAAACTGTCTAAGGTGAGATCGCGACTTATTTTTTTTTCTAAATCCACCCCTTGGCCGGTTCTGCCATCGGCCACCCCCTTATGTTGTTCAAAAGAGGCGATCAAACGATCACATAAGTCATCTGGGATAGCATTAGGGTATACTTCAATGAAGTCCATTTTGTTAACTTTGCCTATTCTGTGTTCAGTCTATGCTGACATAATGGTTAAGTGATTGTAAAGTCATTGAGTTAAGTTAAAATATCACTATAACAATCAAACCAGTTCTGGAATAATTGTTCTAAAGAGATGGGGATACTAATAAGAAGAATATGAAGAAAAACCGTAAAGTTGCAGTCAATCAATTACAAGTCGGTAATTTCATCCGCTTACCCGTTTCTTGGAAAGATCACCCCTTCCTATTCAGTAGCTTCAGACTCAAGCAACAGGCACAAATCGAGCTTATTAAAAAATTAGCCATCGACTTTGTGTTCGTCGATATCGAGCGAAGTGATATCCCCCTCTCACCGAAGAGGTTGCCAAGACTAAAGTGGTGCCGCCGCAGAAAGAAGACCTGGATGCACTCACCATCGAGATGCAAAAAAACAAAAGTGAGCGTATTGAAAAACTCAAGCGGATGCGCCGAGACCTTCAGAAAACCGAGCAAGACTTTGACCGATCCATCGCAAAAATGCGTAACTTGGTATCTAAATTACGCAACCGTCCGCTAAATGCCATAGATGATGCCAAGGAATTAATTAATGACATGAGTGAAAAATTACTGAGTTCGGATAACTTAGTCTTACATCTTATGGGCGAAGCCAAAGACGACGAATCAATTTATTATCACTCTCTCAATGTCGCCGTACTCTCCATGTTAATGGCAAAAGAACTGGGCTGGGACAGATCAGATATCGAATTAGTCGGCATGGGTTCACTGTTTCACGATACTGGAAAATTGAAAGTCCCTCCACAATTACTCAAGAAGAAGACACCATTAACGCCGCCTGAAGTTAACTTTATGAAGCAACATCCAATCATGGGTGCAGACTTGTTGAAACTCGCTGAAAACTTTCCAGCCGGTGCCATGCCAATAGTACTCAATCATCATGAATACCTAGACGGCTCTGGCTACCCTAAGGGGCTTAAAGAGAATAAACTCGACAAGTTGTGCCAGCTCGTTGCCGTGGTTAACTTATATGACTCTCTTTGTCACCCTGACGCACAGACAAAAGCGCGTACTCCCTATGCTGCACTCGGTCATATCTATAAAAACTTCAAGACACAGCTAAATCAGCAAGTCACTGGCAAGATGATCAAAATGTTAGGCATCTATCCCCCGGCAGTATTGTTGAGTTATCTTCTGGCCAGTTTGCCATGGTCATGTCGGTCAACCTGGACAAAATATTGTTCCCCAGAATACTGGTCTACGATGCCATGGTTCCCAAAGATCAGGCTCCGATTGTGGATCTAGAAGTCGAAGGTCTCAGCATAGTCCGCTGTATACAACCAATGGCGTTACCCGAGAAAATCTTTAAATATTTAAACCCTAGAGAGCGTGTCAGCTACTATATAGGTTCAGATAGCTAAATTATTTTTCGATTATGACTTCGAAAAGTAGAACGAAAGGGAAAGGAAGGTATTGAAAAACATCGAGGAAATATGACTAAAACCCTTTTCCCCTCTAATAACACTGCAGCTCTTATAACTAAAAACTCACACATTTCCCCCGTTATTCTCAAGTTTTCTTGCCGAATAGCAAACTATTAGCTAATTTGAAAGTAACGCTATCTTCTGGGGGGAGAGGCTATGACTGAATTACCTGACTTCGATAAACTAAGATGGCTGGCTGAAAATGAGCCTGATGAACTCGAAGAGCTTCAAAAAACACTCTGCAAAGAGGCGATAGATTGCTGCCCGGAAACGAACAAAGAACAACTGATCTCGATGCAATACCACCTTGAGCAACAGCTATCTCGATGCTCCAACCCTTATCACAGATGCTATTTGGCCATCAGCATCATGAACGACAAGTTTATCGCCTTAAACACCATAATGAATCACCCTCAGGAATTTCGACAACAAAATGCCAAAATCCTGGTACTTCCTTCAAAAAAGCTGTCGACTAACTGACTAAAGCCAGCCTTTCCTCTTGAAGAATGCATAGGTTCCACCGGCACTGGCCAGCATCATCAAGATGGCCATAGGATAACCAAACTGCCACTCTAGCTCAGGCATAGTGGTAAAATTCATCCCATAAGCACTGGCTATCACAGTCGGCGGTAGGAAGATGACTGCTGCAACCGAGAATATTTTAATGATCTTATTCTGTTGTAATCCACTAAAGCCCATAGCGGCATCCAGCAGAAAGTTTAATTTATCGAAAATAAATTGACTGTGGGGCATCAGAGATTCGATATCTAACAGCATCTCACGTAAATCTTTAAGGTTATCGTCGGTGAGTTGACCACGATAATATCTTTGCATATAACGTAGTGAGCGTTGAGTATCCAGCAGACTTAAACGAATTTTACCATTTGAGTCTTCCTGCAAGGTAATGAGTTTAAACACTTCGTCTAGTTCATTGTTTTCAAAAACCTGCTCACTGACACCATCGACCACTGAATAAATATCTTCGATAAGATCTGATAAGTAATCGACTTTCAGATTGAACAACTCAAGAAAAAGCCCTTGAGGTGTGGTGACTTTGATACGTCCCAACCTTAGATAGTTTCTAAGCAAGCGAATGAGACCGACATCATCCTCTCTGATCGTTAGCAGAAAATCTTTACGTAAATTAAATGAGACGTTAACGCCTTTGACATCCTGGCCTAATCGTTGAGGAAACAGGGAGTTAATATGCAGACCATCGTTATTTTGATAGAAACGTGCGGAAGCTTCAATTTCATTGATATCTTCTTCCTCTGGTACCTCTTCAACAGAGTATTTACTCAACCATTCACGTTCTTCGTCACTGGGTTTGAAAAGATCTAACCAGAGCGTTTCCGGAGGTACAACATCCTGTATGTTCAGTTCAGTAATCGCTAGTTTACGATCGTTATAGACATAAGCAGTTATCATGGTACCTCCTGAAAAAACACTATGACGAATTTTTGTGCCACAGCGCAGGGTAAAAAACGAGGCTATTCTACCTTAATCGGCAAGATTAAAAAGCTCTATAAACAATAATCTAGTCAAAGTTGGTATTAGTTAGAATTTGCGATAATGACACGTTCTTGATTCGATAAGCGAATGTTAATGCCATCAATAGTTGTGATCTGATTGTTCAATATATCTTTCTTTCTCACCTGATACACACTGGTACTGTCTATTAACGGTGATACTATGGTCACTCTGACCACTTGGTTACCGTCTTGCCAGCTCCAATACCAATAACCTGTGCTTCCAAACATAGAAACGGCTATCAAACCCATAAAGATATAGCGCAACATGATTCGTTTCCCTACATCGACGGTTCTGGTTTGAACTGATAATCGAGCAGGTTTACGTAAGTAGAAAAAGGCGCCGACAATGACTAAGAGAGTGATCAGTATTTTCGTGAACACGGCGAACTCCAACGGTAATAATAACCCGTGATTATAACGTCTTTTCATTGCTTAAACTGGTACAAATGTCTAATCAAACATAAGAAAAAATCTGAGACTCACCTAACAAGTGCACCTTCTGCGATACCAATTACATTAATGTGGTTAAAAGTGGTATAAATCACTCCACAGATCTAACCTAGAGAATTCTATGAAGCACACTTTAGCCCTCGCAGTTATTTTTACTGCAGCCTGTTCACTGCCAGCATATGCAAAACTCACCCTTACCTTACCTAAGTCTGCGCAGCTCTTAGTAGTTAATGGTGTAGAGATGGAGGATGAAACCTCACTAGAGCTCAATGATGGCAATAATCAGATTGTGTTTAAATATAACACCAGCTTCAGGCAACAAGGTGAGCAAAGAAGGTTCACATCAGAAGCTGTGATCCTGACATTCAATGGTCAAGGTTCAGCGTATAAGCTGTCGTTGCCAAGACTTAGATCTGACAGTGATGCAGACAAGTTTAATAAGCTTGCAGAGTTGACCCTTATCGATGAAGCGGGGGAGATGTTGAATACACCAGTGACCTACTCCTCAAAGTGGGAATACAACTAGGCCGGGATTATGACAAAGAAATAGCAGTCTATAACAAGAGTTCAGCGCCTGCGGCCCTCCTAAACCTTATACCACAAACACAGAAATCAACACCTGTAGTATTACCTGCAACCACTGTCGTGGTTACTCATAATAGTCAGGCCTCTGAACAGATGCCTGACACCAGTAAAGACCAGATAAATGTCGGTCAAATGTTGGATTTTTGGTATAGCCAAGCGGATGAAGAGACTCGCAAGGCCTTCAAGTTTCGCATAAATCAAGACTAATCCCAATCGGTAATCTGTATAGCCTATAAAAGCCAGTAGACTTATTACGCTGGCTTGAGGCTCATCACACGGCTCAACTAGCAGTAATGAACCAGCTTAAGTCTTGCGCTGGCTTCCTCCGCTCTCTCTTGAAATTGAACCAAATTCTCTCTCGCCAACAGTGATACGGAATTGTCCTCGATAAATAGCAAACCGGCGCGCTTCCCCATAAGATAATCATGTTCAAGCTGAGCATCTGCACTGCCCAAAATATGGCTAGTGAGCCTGGACTCGGGGAATATTTGTATCACCTCAACGTCGTCCGGTGGTGATGCAATAAACTGCAGAGAATGCTTATAAGCTGCTTCATGATGAACGAAATAATCGAGTGCTTTAGGGCATCGGTTCGACGAACAAATCCAGGACTTAAGCCGATTAACCCAAGGTGTATGGGCTGTGTATTCCTTCGGCATAGTGCGGATCACCACTATCTTCCTCGCCCCCCGTTTATAAGCTTCCTCCACAGGCAAGGGAGCCGATAAACCACCATCGACATGATAGTCCCCGTTAATCAGCACTCCCTTACGATAAAGATAAGGCAGAGCGCTCGATGCCTTAAGCAAGGTTAACCAATTTTTGGCATTTGGCGAAGAAAATAAAGCCTGATAACTGGAGCTATTCGTTGTCGAGATAAGTAAGCTACGACTTTGAAGCTTAGTCAAACCGTACTCAGTGTTTAAACGAAATTGTGCATCACTGCCCTGTTCGAAATACCAGTCAAGATCGACGGTATTGGATCCTTTCAGCCCTCTTTTTATATTGAAGAACTCAGGTTGCTTAGAAAGTTGAGCAATCGAGGCCTGAGCAAACCCAGCTTGGCCAGTCAAAAAGCTAGACAGGTTCTGTGCCCCTGCAGAAGTGCCTATCAGTAACTCAAATGGGTTATAGCCGCACTCTAACCAACTATCGAGTACGCCTGCAGTAAATATCCCCCTCTGACCGCCACCTTCTGCCACTAGAGCCGTACGGGCAATAGGCTCAGGTATGTTATAGCGCTGATCATTACCTTTGTTTGGAGATGGATCATCGGCAAGCACACGAGCTATATATGGTTCTAAATCTGAATTGGCAGCAATCGATAATGGCATAAGAAGACCTGAAGTTAATTCCCCCACGGAACCCAATCAAATCTATAGATTCGACGCTAACTTGTATAATTGATTATTTAAATAACTCACATAGAAAAATCCAATTAACATTAACGATTACTAAACAAGTTTGAACGGAGGCGGCTGGAATTGACCTACGATCTACATGGGCTTGGAAAGTGTCACTTATATTCAGGAGGTACGAGACCAAGGATGGACGAAGGTAGATTAATGCAGGAGCTATTATCGAGAGTAACGCATGGAGCAGTTACCGAGGAGCATATCGGTGACCTCTCGTAGTTCGCGAAGTGGACACATGGGAGCGAAGAAGTAGAGCTTTGGATGCCGCAGCATGAGTCGTTGGAACAAAGAGCGAAGACGCCTTCCAATGGTACAGCTTGGAAAGGTCATGATACTTGCCGAAGGCCGAACACATGGGGGCGGAGAAGTAGCGCTTTGGATGCGCAGCATGAGTCGTTGGAACAAAGAGCAAAGACGCCTTCCAATGGTACAGCTTGGAAAGGTCATGATACTTACCGAAGGCCGAACACATGGGGGCGGAGAAGTAGCACTTTGGATGCGCAGCATTCAGCTACTTTGCAGCGAGAGACGACGTAGGTGTCGAACTGAAAGGCCCACACTGCGGCGGTTACCAGTACAGATATCAGAGTAGCTCCTTTGTAGCCTGCAACAAAGGCGCCTTCCAATGGCCCAGCTTCGGATAAATCCTTCGCGTTCTACCGCAGCATCAAACTTCGTTTGCTGAACGCAGCGATATCACCCTACTATCACATAAAAGGATGCATGCTTCGCATGCGCTATCTATATTCCCCATGTGAGAAGCTCATTTCAAAAGCTGTTAAACGAAAAAATCCCCAACACTAGGTGCTGGGGATTTATCGTTTATTAGGCGCCTGGAAATGACCTACTCTCACATGGGGAGACCCCACACTACCATCGGCGCGATTGCGTTTCACTTCTGAGTTCGAGATGGGATCAGGTGGGGCCACAATGCTATGGTTTCCAGACTAATTTGACGATTACTTTCAGCTTTTTAAAAAAGCTAAAGGTAAAAGAATTTAGAAAGCTGTATCTAGATTTCTCTAAATAATAAATAATTAGGTTCGACTTAAATCAAGTTTGTATTCTTTTGTGCTTATGAAGTAATACACACACTAACTACACAAACCCATCTGGGTTGTATGGTTAAGCCTCACGAGTCATTAGTACAGGTTAGCTCAACGCCTCACAACGCTTACACACCCTGCCTATCAACGTCCTAGTCTCGAACGGCTCTTTAGAGGAATTAAATTCCTAGGGATGACTCATCTTAGGACTCGCTTCCCGCTTAGATGCTTTCAGCGGTTATCGATTCCGAACGTAGCTACCGGGCAATGCTATTGGCATAACAACCCGAACACCAGCGGTTCGTCCACTCCGGTCCTCTCGTACTAGGAGCAGCTTCCTTCAATCATCCAACGCCCACGGCAGATAGGGACCGAACTGTCTCACGACGTTCTGAACCCAGCTCGCGTACCACTTTAAATGGCGAACAGCCATACCCTTGGGACCGACTTCAGCCCCAGGATGTGATGAGCCGACATCGAGGTGCCAAACACCGCCGTCGATATGAACTCTTGGGCGGTATCAGCCTGTTATCCCCGGCGTACCTTTTATCCGTTGAGCGATGGCCCTTCCATACAGAACCACCGGATCACTATGACCTACTTTCGTACCTGCTCGACGTGTATGTCTCGCAGTTAAGCTGGCTTATGCCATTGCACTAACCGTACGATGTCCGACCGTACTTAGCCAACCTTCGTGCTCCTCCGTTACTCTTTGGGAGGAGACCGCCCCAGTCAAACTACCCACCAGGCACTGTCCTCAACCCCGATTCAGGGGCCTGAGTTAGAACATCAAAACTACAAGGGTGGTATTTCAAGGTTGACTCCATCAGAACTAGCGTCCCAACTTCAAAGTCTCCCACCTATCCTACACATGTAGGTTCAATGTTCAGTGCCAAGCTATAGTAAAGGTGCACGGGGTCTTTCCGTCTAGCCGCGGGTATACGGCATCTTCACCGCAATTTCAACTTCACTGAGTCTCGGCTGGAGACAGCGTGGCCATCATTACGCCATTCGTGCAGGTCGGAACTTACCCGACAAGGAATTTCGCTACCTTAGGACCGTTATAGTTACGGCCGCCGTTTACCGGGGCTTCGATCATGAGCTTCTCCGAAGATAACCCAATCAATTAACCTTCCGGCACCGGGCAGGCGTCATACCGTATACTTCCTCTTGCGAGTTTGCACAGTACTGTGTTTTTGATAAACAGTTGCAGCCACCTGGTATCTGCGACTCCCAACAGCTTAGAGAGCAAGTCTCATCACCGTCAGGAGCGTACCTTCTCCCGAAGTTACGGTACCATTTTGCCTAGTTCCTTCAGCCGAGTTCTCTCAAGCGCCTTGGTATTCTCTACCCAACCACCTGTGTCGGTTTGGGGTACGATTCCTACTAACCTGAAGCTTAGAAGATTTTCCTGGAAGCATGGCATCAACTACTTCAACCCCTTAGGGTCTCGTCATCAGTCCTCAGTCTTGCAATTTAATGCGTATTCCCGGATTTGCCTAAGAATACAACCTACAACCTTAAACGCGGACAACCAACGCCGCGCTAGTCTAGCCTTCTCCGTCTCTCCATCGCAGTTAGCAGAAGTACAGGAATATTAACCTGTTTCCCATCGATTACGCCTTTCGGCCTCACCTTAGGGGTCGACTTACCCTGCCCTGATTAACATTGGACAGGAAACCTTGGTCTTTCGGCGAGGGAGTTTTTCACTCCCTTTATCGTTACTCATGTCAGCATTCGCACTTCTGATACCTCCAGCGTGGGTTACCCCTTCGCCTTCAACGGCTTACAGAACGCTCCTCTACCGCACCAGTGCAAGCACTAGTACCCATAGCTTCGGTGTATTGCTTAGCCCCGTTAAATCTTCCGCGCAGGCCGACTCGACTAGTGAGCTATTACGCTTTCTTTAAAAGATGGCTGCTTCTAAGCCAACTTCCTAGCTGTCTAAGCCTTCCCACATCGTTTCCCACTTAGCAATAACTTTGGGACCTTAGCTGATGGTCTGGGTTGTTTCCCTTTCCACGACGGACGTTAGCACCCGCCGTGTGTCTCCCGAGTAGTACTCATTGGTATTCGGAGTTTGCAAAGGGTTGGTAAGTCGGGATGACCCCCTAGCCTTAACAGTGCTCTACCCCCAATGGTATTCGCTCGAGGCGCTACCTAAATAGCTTTCGAGGAGAACCAGATATCTCCCGGTTTGATTGGCCTTTCACCCCCATCCACAAGTCATCCGCTCATTTTTCAACATAAGTCGGTTCGGTCCTCCAGTTGATGTTACTCAACCTTCAACCTGCCCATGGATAGATCACCGGGTTTCGGGTCTACACCTTGCAACTAAACGCGCAGTTAACACTCGGTTTCCCTACGGCTCCGCTATTCGCTTAACCTCGCTACAAAATGTAAGTCGCTGACCCATTATACAAAAGGTACGCAGTCACGGTCTCAAGAACCGCTCCCACTGCTTGTACGTATACGGTTTCAGGTTCTATTTCACTCCCCTCACAGGGGTTCTTTTCGCCTTTCCCTCACGGTACTGGTTCACTATCGGTCAGTCAGGAGTATTTAGCCTTGGAGGATGGTCCCCCATGTTCAGACAAGATGTCACGTGTCCCGTCCTACTCGTTTTCATCTATAGTTAGTTTTCATGTACGGGGCTATCACCCTGTGCCGCTGAGCTTTCCAACTCATTCCACTAACACCCTATAGACTTAAGGGCTAATCCCCGTTCGCTCGCCGCTACTAGGGGAATCTCGGTTGATTTCTGTTCCTCCGGGTACTTAGATGTTTCAGTTCCCCGGGTTTGCCTCACTACACTATGTATTCATGTAGTGATACTCACTTATGTGAGTGGGTTTCCCCATTCGGACATCGTTAGCTCAAATGCTTGTTACTAGCTCGCCAACGCTTTTCGCAAGTTACTACGTCCTTCATCGCCTCTGACTGCCAAGGCATCCACCGTATACGCTTAGTCACTTAACCATACAACCCACATGGATCTATTCACTTGCCACTGTACTCTTATGCATCGTTACTCAAACTCACTTGTCGGTTATGTAGTAAACTACACGCCCTCCTCGTTCGCTTTCGCGCCTTGCCTAACAGCACATTGACTGCGCTTCGATTCAATTGAAATGACATAAGCCTTTTCAAGATCGTATTGCAACTAATGGTGTTTACTTTCGCCAAAAGAATACTCATGACCCAATCGTTAAAGACCTCTTATACAAGAAGCTCTAAGAAAGAGTCGGCACTTGATTTAAGTGTTTGAGAACTCAATTATTTATTATAATTTTTACATCGTTTTTTGATGTAAAAATTACTATCAGCTTTCCAAATTTTTAAAGAGCGGGCTTAAAAAAGCCAAAGATAAATATTCATTTATCTTTGGCATCTCTATCCATGTGCATGCACTTATATTTAAAGATGTTTAACATCCTTAAGCAAAAGTAAATGGTGGAGCTATGCGGGATCGAACCGCAGACCTCCTGCGTGCAAGGCAGGCGCTCTCCCAGCTGAGCTATAGCCCCATTTACATGCAGTTGAGAATATATAACGTGACCAAATCGAGTAAGCCAAGACTTATAAAGATTTGGCGAAGCCAATTCAAGTGAGACAAGGCTTGTAGTGAGGACGTTTAGCCTGCTAAACGACGAACTACATAACGCAGTATCACGAAGAATTGGTGGGTCAGAGTGGACTTGAACCACCGACCTCACCCTTATCAGGGGTGCGCTCTAACCAGCTGAGCTACAGACCCATTTATACTTGTTTCTTCACTCAATCACAGCGTTGCTTTTCATCGTTCAGTCGTCGTGTAGTGAACTACACGTCCTCCCTCACTCTTCAAGAGCCTTGTGCTAGAGTGAATTAACGTCGTCTAAATAGACACGTATATTTCTCTTTCTTCTATCAAGTAATCTGTGTGAACACTCAAGCACACGGATGTGCTGTGTGTAAGAAATGCACGGATGCAATTTCTTACCAAACCAAATATTGAGTTAGTCGTATAGGTAAGGAGGTGATCCAGCCCCAGGTTCCCCTAGGGCTACCTTGTTACGACTTCACCCCAGTCATGAACCACACCGTGGTAAACGCCCTCCCCGAAAGGTTAAGCTATCTACTTCTGGTGCAGCCCACTCCCATGGTGTGACGGGCGGTGTGTACAAGGCCCGGGAACGTATTCACCGTGACATTCTGATTCACGATTACTAGCGATTCCGACTTCACGGAGTCGAGTTGCAGACTCCGATCCGGACTACGACCGGCTTTGTGGGATTAGCTTGACCTCGCGGCTTTGCGACCCTCTGTACCGACCATTGTAGCACGTGTGTAGCCCTACTCGTAAGGGCCATGATGACTTGACGTCGTCCCCACCTTCCTCCGGTTTATCACCGGCAGTCTCCCTAAAGTTCCCACCATTACGTGCTGGCAAATAAGGATAAGGGTTGCGCTCGTTGCGGGACTTAACCCAACATTTCACAACACGAGCTGACGACAGCCATGCAGCACCTGTCTCACGGTTCCCGAAGGCACTAATTCATCTCTGAAAAATTCCGTGGATGTCAAGAGTAGGTAAGGTTCTTCGCGTTGCATCGAATTAAACCACATGCTCCACCGCTTGTGCGGGCCCCCGTCAATTCATTTGAGTTTTAACCTTGCGGCCGTACTCCCCAGGCGGTCTACTTAATGCGTTAGCTTGGGAACCCAGTGTTCAAGACACCAAATTCCGAGTAGACATCGTTTACGGCGTGGACTACCAGGGTATCTAATCCTGTTTGCTCCCCACGCTTTCGTACCTGAGCGTCAGTCTTTGTCCAGGGGGCCGCCTTCGCCACCGGTATTCCTTCAGATCTCTACGCATTTCACCGCTACACCTGAAATTCTACCCCCCTCTACAAGACTCTAGTTTGCCAGTTCAAAATGCAATTCCCAGGTTGAGCCCGGGGCTTTCACATCTTGCTTAACAAACCGCCTGCGTACGCTTTACGCCCAGTAATTCCGATTAACGCTTGCACCCCTCGTATTACCGCGGCTGCTGGCACGAAGTTAGCCGGTGCTTCTTCTGCGAGTAACGTCACAGCTATAGTTTATTAAACTACAACCTTTCCTCCTCGCTGAAAGTGCTTTACAACCCGAAGGCCTTCTTCACACACGCGGCATGGCTGCATCAGGCTTTCGCCCATTGTGCAATATTCCCCACTGCTGCCTCCCGTAGGAGTCTGGACCGTGTCTCAGTTCCAGTGTGGCTGATCATCCTCTCAGACCAGCTAGGGATCGTCGCCTTGGTAAGCCATTACCTTACCAACTAGCTAATCCCACCTAGGTACATCCAATCGCGAAAGGCCCGAAGGTCCCCTCCTTTCCCCCGTAGGGCGTATGCGGTATTAGCAGTCGTTTCCAACTGTTATCCCCCTCGACTGGGCAGTTCCCTAGGCATTACTCACCCGTCCGCCGCTCGACAGCAAAGGTGCAAGCACCTTTCTGTTTCCGCTCGACTTGCATGTGTTAGGCCTGCCGCCAGCGTTCAATCTGAGCCATGATCAAACTCTTCAATTAAAGTTTTTTTGATGCATTACCTTTCGGCAATGACATCGGCTCAACGAATTCTGATTCATTTAAAAGACTCGGAAGAATCTTAAAAATATTTGTACATAAATTTTTTGAAACCATAAATGATTCCAATTATGAACACTCATATCATTGAGTAAATTTTATTTTCATTTACTACGTAGTAGAAAATGATTTCGAATAACTCAACACCTGTGAGTGCCCACACAGATTACTTGATAAATTGTTAAAGAGCGTTGCATCATATTGCAGATACTGCCGTGACGCTTGGTCGTTGGCTTGGGTTGCGTATTCTACTGATTTGGGTTTTATCGTCAACCCCTTTAATGGGATAGTTTTATAAAAACGACTCAAGCGCTCACATATCAAACAATACGTCTAAATCCCGTACTATTTCCATCGCGAATCCCATTGCTAAGCCAGTAAAGCCCTAATAAAACCTCAGTAAAACGAGCTGGATTGCTGAAGTCAGCCAGCATGAAGCGCTTTATCTCTCGATAAATAACCCAAGGCTCTTCGCATGGAGAGGATTTGATTAAAGGCTCTTCAGATAGTCAGGCACATCGGCAATGGAATCGAGTACCACACTTGCGGCAGCTATGGCTTCATCGGTGACCGACTTGCCGGTACGAACCAATATGCGAGTCGGGATCCCGGCCGCTTTTGCCGCCAACATATCATCGCGCTTGTCTCCCACCATGACTGATTGACTAAGATCGACCTTAAGAAACTTGGCCGCGGTCAACATCATGCCAGGTTTAGGTTTGCGGCAATCACAATCTTGCTTGTAATCACCTACGCCCTGCTCGGCGTGATGTGGGCAATAATAGATGCCATCAAGCTCGACGCCTTTATCGACAAAGTTCCAATCCATCCATTCTGTCAGGGTATGAAATTGATCTTCGCTATACATACCACGCGCAATACCCGATTGGTTAGTGACTACCGCCAGCTTATACCCCATCTCTTTAAGAGAGCGACACGCATCGAACACGCCCTCTACATATTCAAAGTCATCAACTTGATGCACATAACCGTGATCTATATTGATCACACCGTCTCTGTCTAAAAAAACTGCTGGGCTCACGTGTTTAACTCCTAAGTCTGATTCCAGACATTATCCCATCCATTGAAGCATATTGCACCGCGAACTTATCGATTAATCTTAAGAATATTTACACTGAATAAAATATACAAACATGCTAGTTTTACCACTATGTCTATATTTGGGGTTCGCCAGGAAAAGCACGATTCACACGGCTGGCTCAAGTAAACACCAGCAACAGTGTAATGAGGCTTATCGCAAGGTGAGTTCACATAAGTACACCAATGAAGAGACTTATAAAATGAGCAGTGATCTATACCAAACAAGAAGAAAAGCCCTGTTCGAGCAACTCCCTGAAGGCAGTATTGTCATTCTTGTTGGCTATCAGCAGAAAGTTCGCAGTAAGAACATCAAGTATCATTTCAGACAAGACAATGACTTTCTATATCTAACAGGCTTCAATGAACCCGATGCGGTGGCCCTACTCTGCTCCGATAAAAGTCAAGATTCAGGCTTTAAATACAGCTTATTTTGCCGTCCCAAAGATAAAGCCCAGGAAGTCAGCTTCGGAGAACGCGCCGGTGTCGATGGAGCCATAACAGATTTTAACGCCGATGAGGCTTATGATGTTGCCAAGTTAGAGACAGTACTTCTGTCACAGTTAACAACGCAGCGACACATTTTCATTGGTGATGAATTGGGTCGTTTCTCAAGCCAAGTCATCGGCTGGATGAATCATCAGCGTAACACCGCCTCTTTCGACACAATCAAACACCATCTCAGCCTGAGCCCCTTGGCCAAGGTGCTTCATCCTATGAGAGTGTTAAAGAGTCCAGATGAGATAGCTAAGATCAAGGCCGCAGTCAAAGCCTCTACCGACGGCCACGAGGCCGTCATGAAAGCCTGTAAACCTGGGGTCAACGAAGCCGAACTCGCCGCCACCTTTAATTTTACCATAGCCAAATATGGCGCTACCGATGTGGCCTACCCCAATATCGTTGCCTCGGGCAACAATGCCTGCTGCCTGCATTATGAAGAGAACTGCTGCACCGTCGAAGATGGACAGATATTGCTTATCGATGCAGGCGCCGAACTTGCTCACTACGCATCGGATATCACTCGCAGCTATCCGGTGAATGGTAAGTTCACCACCGAACAAAAAGCCATCTATCAGCTAGTATTAAGCGCTTTAGATGCCGCCATAGCTGAAGTCAAACCTGGCGCGAGTTGGAACAGCCTACATGAAACTTGTATGGAAGTGATGGCTAAAGGCTTACTGGAACTTGGCCTATTAAATGGCAATATCGATGACGTCATGAAAAATGAAACCTATAAACGTTTCACCGTTCACAAGACGGGTCATTGGCTTGGCATGGATGTCCACGATGTGGGTCCCTATCACGATGAACAAGATCAGTGGCGTAAGCTAGAAGCTGGAATGGTTTTTACTATTGAACCTGGGATCTATATTCCATTATCAGCAACTGATGTCCCTGAAGCGTATCTGGGCATGGGGATCCGTATCGAAGATGATATTTTGGTTACCGAAGCTGGTCATGAAAACCTATCGGCAGGTGTACCCAGAACAATAAGCGAAATTGAAGCCATTATGACCAGATAAATATGATTAATATGTCCCTCTCAGGAGGTTTTTTAATCCTGGCACCAGCCCTTTATAGCTAGACGCCGCTTCACGGTGATCTAGCTAAATCCACACTCAACAAATTCTAGCACTATGCACTTCACTATTACCACTAATTTAAGCTCGGTTATAAAATAACACCTCAGTTCCCTCTCGCCTTATATAATATAAAAGCATAACAAATAATCTCAACTAAAATTAATAGCATTTAAAATAATATTTGCGATGAATATATACACGAACATTCAGGTTACAATTTAAGGTCTATTATTCCACAATAGTTAGTCACATATATTACAGTTTAAAACAGTCGGAATTCACAACTCTACGAAGATCAACTGTACTCCCTCGATACAAGCACTAAGAACAATTATAGTGACCATTATGTGGAAATAAAAACAATGATAACTTCATAAGCTTAACGGACTCACCAAGTTAAATTCAAGCGTAAGGCTAAGAATATAATCATCATAAAACCATAAGGTGATAAGTGTTTTAAATAACCAGATAGTTTTTCATTCCCTATATAAAATCCAGATATATAAGCCAGAAACTGATCAACTCGATACATTTACCCGACTCTATTTATCCTCCTATAAACACCTGATAATAAAAATAGTACTTTCCTACTATATAAATAATAAAACAAGTGTTTAAGTTTATTAGTGACGTTCAAAACCATCCGCTGTAATCATTTCTATGCTGCAATAAAATTATTGATGATTTTGCAACTCTTCACCGAGTGGCTAGGTTAACCACTCATTAAAAATAAGAAATACATCATAATAAAAAAGGACATGGAATAATGCAGATTAGATCATTAGTTCGACTACTCATGTTTACAGCCGGAGTCTCGGCGGTAAGCACATCCTGGGCAACAACTGAATATCTCCAAAGTAACCCTCTATCGACAGCCGACAGCCCGGTTCACTCATTGGCCCAGGGCTGTTACTCGATTAGATCCCCACAGACCAATAAGTTCGTGAAGCGTTATACCAGTGGCGGCACTGTGAACGATGGCCAAAGTTATGGCTTCCTAAGTACCAGCTTACAAGATGCCGGCCGTTTTTACTTTAAACCTACGGGTTTAGATCACTACATGATGACAGATCAAGACAGCTATTATCTGGCAGCCCGTTTACCCTTTAACATCACCGCCGGCACCTATGCAGGAAAGTTTGCCGAATGGAAAACCACAGCGATCGAACAAACCGATGGGACATTTCGTTATCGACTTAGAGTAACCGGCTTAGACAGAGACGTGCGCCATAACTACAGCTCAGATAGCTTGTACTTCGTGGACGCTTTAAATCCCTATAATTACACCAGCGAAACCGACTTCGAACTGGTTCAGCAAACGAATTGTCGACCATTCCCGGAGATCCAAACCAATGTCACTGGCAATATTAAAGCCCTGAAGGGCGATTCCGATATGCCAGTGCGCGGCTTTATCGATCCCCACACCCACATCACGTCCTATGAATTTATGGGCGGCCGTTTCATGCACGGGTACCCATTTCACCGTTTCGGTGTAGAAACGGCACTCAGCGACAGCAGCGATATCCATGGTAGTTGGGGCGCGCTGGATATTATTGGCAACTTAATGGCCTACAATGATGTGAACTACCGCTATGACACCCGTGGCTGGCCAGAATTTCCACACTGGCCTAATTACCAACAGATGAGCCATATGGGCTACTACTATAAATGGATGGAGCGGGCCTACCTGAGTGGTCAACGTATGATCGTCACCAACCTGGTGGAAAATGAGGTGTTATGTAAGCTTCAATCCACGGTAAACCCAGCTGCATGGGTCGGACATAACAGTTGTAATACCATGGACAGCATTCGTCTGCAGGTACAACGACTCAATGAAATGCAAACCTACATAGATGCACAAGCCGGTGGTATCGGTAAAGGTTTCTTCCGTCTGATCACCTCACCGGAGCAAGCCCGAGAGGTGATAGCAGAGGGCAAATTAGCCGTGCTCATGGGAATCGAAGCCTCAGAGACTTTCAACTGCGGACTTAAGGACACTTGCAACAGATTTGATGTCGAAAAGCAGCTACAAGAGGTCTATGATTTAGGAATAAGGGTTATCTATCCTACACATAAATTTGACAATAAATTCGGCGGTTCCCGTGTCGAGGACAGCCTGATTAACGTGGGACAGGTACTCAGCACAGGGTATGCGTTCGACACCAATGAATGTGATGCATTTACCCATGGCCCTGAGATGACATCCGGCTTTCCCCTGCTCGGCGGTATACCCGTCATCGGCGATATAGCCAACACGATTGCCAATCCTCAATATGAGCCTGGCGTCGAAAATTGTAACCAACAAGGCTTGTCAGAGCTTGGGGTATACCTGGTCAATCGCATGATAGATAAGAAGATGTTGATCGAACTCGATCATATGAGTGAAAAAACGGCCTCCTCGGTGATGGACATAGTAGAAGCCAGGCACTACAACGGCGTGATCTCTTCACACAGCTGGATGACTGCAGGTAAGAATGGCGAATTACACAACAACCTAAAACGTGCGGTGCAAGTGGGCGGCTTCGTCACTCCCTACAATTGGACATCGACCGATATCGCCAACACCATATCTCAATATCTCGATGAGGTTGAAAAAACGCCCTTCGTTCACGGTGTCAGTTTTGCGACCGACATGAGTGGACTAGGTAACCAACCTGGGCCCCGTGATGACGCCCAAACGAATCCGCTTAAATACCCTTTTACCTCTGAGTTTGGTTTGCAATTTGACAGACAGCAATCAGGCAATCGCAGCTACGATTACAACAATGATGGTATGGCCCATTACGGCATGGTCGCCGATCACCTGCAAGATATTCGTGAACAGGCCCCCGCTCGTATCTATGAATCTATCATGAATTCGGCCGAAGCCTATTTACAAATGTGGGAGCGAGCCGAAGCGAATGACAATCGCGATTATCACAACCCACTAGAGCTGTATGTTCGGGTGGTTAACTGGGGTAATGGCAAGTGTATCGATATTGCCGGAGAGGATAACGGCGTCACCGACGGCCAAGCCGTACAGCAGTATGACTGCCAACATCAGTCTGACGACCAGCAATGGCTCTATGACAGATCAAGTCAAACACTGCGCAACCGGGTCGATCCGAATATGTGTCTTGATAATCGAGGTCAAACATACAAGGACGGCAACATCGGGATCAGCAGATGTAATAACAACGATAATCAACGATGGGTCTACGACGGCTACTGGTTAAGAGCCAAGCAAGATCAAAACTATGTCATAGACGTATGGGGGTCGAGTAACACCAATTTCATCGGCTCATGGACCTTTGACGGCAGTAATAGTCAGGCATGGGAGTTGCGCACTGAGAGGGAAGTCTACTCATGGTCGACCTTACGTACCCATCAAGGTGGCCGCTGTTTAGATATCCCCTATGGCAACCTCAGCAATGGCAACAGCTTGCAGCTCGATCGCTGCCACGGGGCTAATAATCAACAGTGGTTCTACGATCCTAAGCTGGGCAATATTCGCAGCAAACTCAACTGGAACAAGTGCGTTGCACTCGAAGGGGCAAACACAGCTAACAACACTCCCATCATCATCTCAGATTGTAACAATGAGAAGAGTCAACAATGGGAGCATGATGGTGGATATTTCCGTTCCCGTTTAAATCACAACAAGGTCATCGATGCCAATGGAAATAGTGATCGCTCAGAGATCACCATTTGGGACTATAACTCAGGGTCAAACCAAAGATGGCGCACAGTGATAAACTAACTAAAATGTCATTCGCTTAAGTGCAACTCGCATAAGTGCTCATATTTCTCGCCCGGCAAGAAAAATGAGCACCATCTTAAGGCGCTAAGGGTAAAGCATCAGTTTGGCGTATTGACGCAGAATTAGGGAGCTCCATCCCATCATCCATTCTTATTCTAAGGAAGATGGTTGCCCTTGTTCAAAGTAGAAGTGCATCACTCATTTCAGTATAGATTTCAAAGGTATCTTGGTTATTTATTACTGATTATTAAGCCTTAATTCATACCAAAAAATGAAGAAGACAAATCTTACCAGAGATAAAAATAGCAGTATCTAAACTCATACTGTCCATTGCTAATCTCCCTCCGCTAAATGTTATACCTTAAGCTTCAATCCAACCAAGCCTGTGCTTATAATATTTCCCTGTAAAATCATCAACTCCCGTAAAGTAGGCTCGTCTAACGGTTCTACTACAGCAATAGTAGAAAGCTGTGTCTTCAATACTTATTTGAGTGCTTCGTAGTCCGGGCATACCAAGCTCCTACAGTAAGTAACAATCGAAGCTTAGCTTCGATAGGAAAAGTTTAACCAATAATCTTGAGTGTCTCTGTTTATTTAAAAATCCATATAATACAATATGATATAAAGTTATAACACGGGGTATTCTCAAATTGTGTTTGTGGTCCAATCACTTTATAAAAAGTGTCGATTTTTTCTGATATATCTAATCTTCCAGCTCTATTATCGTTACCTTTATTGACCAATAATTAACAGTTAACAGAGGGAGTGGTATGGATAGCAAAATTGAAGAGTGGTTAAAAGATATCAACCCTGATTTTTCTATAAATGATGGTGTCTGTAACATCATACAAAAGGATTTAAACATTGAGTTCAGCTTATTTTTTGTAAGTGAAAACTATCAATTAACTGTAATTGGCCCATTTCATAATATCAACGATGGTCATTTCAATGGATTGCTTGAACGAGCTTTAATTGATAATGCAAATGCGAAAAAGATGGAAGGTTGCTGGATAAGTTTAATTGACAACAAGCTTGTTTTATCCCATTCCAGGGATATAAGTTCTTTAGATCAGATTGGCTTCACTAATTTGATGTATCATTTTTCTTCAAAAATTGACCAGCTAAAAAAAGATTACAGTACACAAAATCAAGTAGGTGAGACTATTAATTTGCATAATTTAATAGGTACATTGGCATGAAAGTAACTTCGAATAGTATGGTGACAAATGTTAATCACAGTACCAATACTGATATCAACTCAGCGTCATTCACCACTTCTGGAAATCAAATAGGATCATTAGCCCAGAATGCTGTAAATAAAGATTTGAAAGACTTGGCTTCAGATTTAAATCTCCAGTTTTCAGCGGCCGAGGCTCCAGCAAGGAATAATACGGTGCCAGTAATGAACGGTACCGCCTTAACACCAGAGAACATAAAAGAGATACGGTATCAATGGGAGCAATTATTGGTGTTGCATAAGCTTGACACAAGCAAATTTGAAGATCACCACTTAAGTAATTTTACCCATGGTCAGTTCACCAATATGCCCAGTTATGATCACACTGGGCCGAACACAGTGATCAGATCCTCCAATTTGTTTGAAAAATATCAAATTGACATTAAGGATCAGCTTCAAATGCCTCAAACTGACGACACATCGGGGATAGGAAAACTCTTCAACTTCCTGAAAGATGCTGACCGGACATACACGGGGCTGCATCTCGACAAGTCTGGCACTACAGTCAAAATTGTTCACTATGGTACAGATGAATATCCAGCATTGAGAACACCAGAAGAGAAGCTGATGGAACCAGCGCTATCGGACACTTTTCTGAAATTTAATCAACAAGAGAAAGCTGAATTTTTTCGCTTAGGGTCTTTCCTCAAGACGCTTGAAAAAATCGGTATCAATGCAGAAACAACGGATCAGGAAGTGGCCAAAAAACTGCAAAACTACACTAATACTGGCTCGCATTTTGAGTACCCAAATGCCCCATCAGACATCAATACACGCCTGAAAAACAAAGAGACAGCGCTCTTAGCCGATGAAAAAATTCTGGTTACGCACAAAGGCATTTCGTTAGCTTTTGATACTCAAAAACCAATGAATCTGAAGCAAGATTTAATGAGTGAAAAGTACAGTATCAATAACTTTGATACTGTCGACGACTCTGAATTACTCACTAAGCAACATCAACAGGAAGTTGAGAGATTTTGTGAAAAGCTTCTAAACAGCGAAGGCCGAATTTTAATGACTGGCTACGCCATTGCTGGGTTTGGTGATCTAGTGAACTTCCAGATGCTCTATAAATCAATTACTTCCAAGCATCCTGAGTTAAAAGAACGTATCGACGCTTATGCGCATTTTTACCGATACTCCATTGCCAACAGCACACTAGACAAGTTGCTAGATAAGGACATTAAAGTTATCACGCACCATAATGCTAATCGCCAATGGGATCCCAATTACAGCTATCGATTGGTCTCGGAAATAGCCCAAGACCACAAACCAAAATTTGAAATTCAATATAATGTGGGATCTGTTTTCCAGTCCGTATCCAAAGACGAAAACGTGTTGAGAGTAGGTGAAATTGGAGGAATGGCTGGAGTGAGCATGGTGGATGATGCGTACTTCACCGGTTTATCTCGCGGCGCTATAGGTTTTGGCATTCCCAATGCTGACGTGGATGCTAACCAACAGGAAATCAAAGATGTACTCTCGAGTATTATCCAGCATACTCTCGGCCAAACACAAACCCCTTCCAATGACGCCTCATTTGATTCAATTATCAAAGAGCGCTTCGGTCTGATGATGGCTCGTGAAAATTCTCAGGTGATTAATCAGCGACAGTTTTACCGTTACGATGACGTCCATGAAGGTCAAAATTTAAGCGTAGGGAAGCGTGTTCTTGCTGATATTCTCAAAGCGATGACAGAGCAAGCGAACGTCGACAAACCCATCATTTTAGCAACAGGAAAGATCGAAGCGTTATCGGAACAGGCAAGTGAAGCAGGTCTGGAGCTCACACCAAAAGCAAGCTTTAACGTGAGTGGTAGTGACTACAAACAATTCCATTTAAAAACACAGTCCGGAAAGGAAGCTGTGATCGTTCAAGGTTTTTTCAACAACACTCTCGTCAACGCCATTATGAAACATGCAGATATCCCATCAGTATATTCCGGTGAAGGGTCTATGAACGAAGGCCTGTCATTTGGGGGCAAAGGGTTCATGATCCCGTTTTATGACTATCAGGTAACTACACTTATCGAATCGGCTGGCATCGCTAATAAGCTCGAATTAGATACCTTTAGTATGCAATTAGAGGGGAACGATGTGGGCTTTCGGTACGACCCAAACAAAGTTGTTCAACTTATATCTGACAACCAACCCCTGTATGATTCATGCGAAAAATACGACTTACTGAAACTGAAAGTGGGAGAACAATCCTCGCAAATGTACCTAGTGACAGGTAAATCAGATGAAGGAATGCATATTAAGAAACTAGATAAAACAGAGATTGACTTTCAGATCACCCGTCCTGTTAAGCAGGACTCAAAACCAGAACAGCAGACTTCACAGGCGAACGCTACCATTTATAAATTAGAAGACTGGGCAAAAGAGTGGGCAAAACTGATTTATGATAGAAACTCTTCACAGCTCGATCTGAATAAGCTTGGTCAGCAAACTCCAGCCATGCTTCAAGAGGAAAAACAAAAGCTAGCAAATTGGTTCGATCTCTTTAATTTAAAAACCTCAATGAACTAGTTTATAAGATAACCATTACAGTTTACTGGTCCAAAGTGTAATCTGAGCATGCACTCTGGAAAACCAAAAAAAATGGCCATCATTGGCTGTACCTGAAAGCCATTTAATGATTAAAGATAGTGCATGTGGAACCCAAAAATGAATTAGCTCTTAAGGTTTGACACCATAGTCACTCGTTATGCATTGCTTGCTACTCCCATTAACACTTGCATGGTGCCTTTTTCACTTGTTAGCGAAAACTCTTCTGACACACGTACAAGTGAAAGGCCTACATTTGAATAGGCATTTGTAATTATTTCATTGGTAAAACCAAAATCATCATCCTCATTGCTTCGCTTCCAATCCCACTGGATAAATATACCGCCTTCCTTTAAAAGAAGCTTAAGGTCGGATAATGTTTTCTCGTAATTAGGAACAAAAGCACAAACAGATGACGCAACAATTAAATCAAAACCAGGCTTAAAAATAGGATTTTCATTGATCGAGTTTCTTGAAATTTCGCATGATAGTGAATTTACATTATGGATATTCTTATTCTTTAACACTTCAATCATTTTTGGTGATGAATCTATAGCAACGACTGAAGATGCTACACGAGCTATTTTTTCTGTTAGTTGTCCAGTTCCGCAGCCAAAGTCTAAAACATTTAAGCCTTCTGGACTTATAAATTCACACAGTGAATCAAAAGCTATTTTAGAATACTCGATTACATCTGAATTTGAATCCCAACCATCAGCGTAATCATCCCAACTATCACTCATTATACTTTCCTATTCTTGAAACAGTTCACGACTGCATAGACATAATGACTCCCCACGAGGTGCTAGCCTCCAAGTTCGTGGGTTAGTCCAAAATAGTTAAATTGTACACCTGGGCCATACCGTATTTGTGACCATACAATATTACAAAGGAGGCTAGTATGAGAAAACATAGCATAACTTTCATAGATTTAGACACTCATAAAGAATTTATTGAAGTGACTACGCCGAAAACGGTCAAGAACAATCACTTACCCCAACGAAAAAATCACTGGATTCCGGCTCAAAAGATCTACCAGAATGGCAAAAGTATCGACCAAAACAAAATAAACAAAGATAAAAATGTCACTCATCTTTATTGAAAAACACCTGACTTCTCTAGGCTATATGCAAGCAGCTTTAGCGAAACCTATCGATACGATAATCACTCAAATCGATTGCGGTTTGCTTACCCGATATCTCTTGACTCACAAGCTTAGCGGTAATTCCAGACCAGGTCAGTCCCAGGTGCTGATGACCAAAAGAGAAGAACACGTTTTTATGTTTTTCACTGCGTCCAAGCACAGGAAGACTATCTGGCATCGAGGGTCTGAACCCCATCCAACGCTCACCATCTGCGGCTGTTGCATCGGCAAATAACTCAGGCAGCAAGGCCTTGCCGTGTGGAAATAAGCAATCGGCGCGAGCCTCAACTAACGGGGCCTGTAAACCACCAAACTCCACGGTTCCCGCGAGGCATGTGCCATCAAGCATGGGGGTGATGATAAACTTGCGATTATAGGATGCAACCGGGCGAGAGAGCGTACTCTTCTGCGGCATCATCAGGTGGTAACCTCGCTCTGTTTCCAGCGGCACACGGTAACCTAACTGCTTGGCAAAAGGCTTGGACCAGGCACCTGACGCAATAAGCAAGTTTTCTGAGCGTATCGACTCACCAGAGCTTAGCTGTAGCGAAACATTGTCTTCATCGGTAGAGGAAGCAATAATCTCGCTCACTTCATCGATGAGCAGTTCGCCGCCCAAGGCAATAAACTTATCGGCGAAGGCTTTACATAAACCATAGGGATCACTGGTATGCCCAACATGAGTGAAATATAAACCATGGGTAATGGTTTGACTCAGGCAAGGCTCAAGTTGTCTAACCTCCTCTCCCGTAAGTAACCGAACTTGTACGCCTGCATCTGCGTAATGCCGATATTCCTTGGTGACCTCATCGAGAGGCGTATCTTCGAATACCAACAAGCTGCCATTGAGTATCATTAGCTCAGAGCAGTCACAAAAATCGGTTAGCTCCACAAGAGCAGCAATAGATGCCTGATTTAATCGCTTGATGGCTTGGCTATTGTGCTTTCTCTTACCCGGCAACATATTCACTAGAAATCGCATAAACCAAGGTAATGCCTTGAAGAAATATGCAGGTTGAATACGAAATGGCCCTAGAGGGTCAAGCAACATGCCCGGCAACTTAGGTAACATACTTGGGTCGGCTAATGGAAAAATCTGCTCGGTGGCAAAATGACCGGCATTGCCTTTAGATGCGCCGGCTGCCACTCCCTCTTTATCTAAAATTCGAACCCTATGCCCCGCTCGCAGCAACTCAATGCCAGTCGTTAATCCTATGATCCCAGCGCCTACAATAGTGACGCTGCCTGTTACTAGGCTATTTGTGTTATCACTCATCTTTAATCTCTTATCTGCATTTCAGTGTCTATTAAGCGAGCATGGTTTAACGCAACATAAAGCCATTTTGAAACAGATCATCGGGATCTATGATGAACTGATGACGGCCGGTGATATATGAACGGCCAGAGACTTCTGGAATCACCGCCTGCTTGCCAAAGAACTCAGTTTCAGTAGTGGCACTGACGATCATCCTACCATCGACAATACTCTCTATCATCAGCTCTTGATTGAGCTCCACTTCTCCTTTGGCATACAGAAGCGCTATACGGCCGGCCACTCCTGTACCTGTGGGCGATCTGTCGACTTCCCCGTCGGCAAAAATACACACATGGCGGGAATGTGCCTGCTTATTTGTGACTTTTTGAGAGGTAAAAATAGTGCCATAGAGAAAACTTAAATCTTCCTCAATAGGATGCACTAAAGGATGTGATGCCATCACAGCTTGCTTGATACGCCTACCCATATCGATTAATTGGGCCACATTTTCTTGACCACAGGAGATCCCATGGGCGTCTGCATCTACATAGGCATAATAAGCACCGCCAAAACCAATATCATAATTAACCCTACCAAAACCTTCGACCATCACAGTGCACGCTAAGGACTCGGCCCAGGAATCGACATTTAAGAAACTCGCGTGGATTTTCCCTTGGCTGTCTCGGCTCGCCTTGGCAGTAATGAGTCCAGCAGGTGCATCGATTTTAATCACTCTTGCATCAGTACCTAAACTGATCGCTCCCGTTTCGCAGGCGACTTTAACCAAGGCCAGAATGCCATGACCACACATGCTGCTATAGCCTTCATTATGTAGAAACAAGACCCCAAAATCGGCTCCTGCCGTCACAGGCCGGGTAATAAGCGCCCCGTACATGTCTGCGTGTCCTCTTGGCTCATGCATCAACAAAGTACGGTACCTGTCCATATGGCGAGTTACATATTGACGCATCTCAAGTATGGTTTCACCCACTATCTCAGGATAACCCGATGTGATGATCCTCAGGGGCTCCCCCTCTGTATGGGCATCGATTGTTATGAATTGTTGACACTTTTCTAATAATTCGGCAGGGAGATGATTCAGATGCATGGCTTACTCCTTTCTTATAATTTGTATGCAATATATAGTATTTGATAACAACGAAGACAATTAAAATCTGACGGGGGCTTTTAATCTTCGAATAATTGTATACAATATACTATAAGTTTTCGGAACAAGCCAAATTTAGAATACGTTTTTCCGATCCATTACATTTTTATATAAAGCATATAGCTCAATGAGGCCCTAAACATGAAAGTAAATTGGCAAGGTGTTTTCCCAGCAATCTCTACTCAGTTCAACGATGACGGTTCAATCAACTATGAATCGAATGCACGCATGCTCGAAGATCTCATCAGAGATGGTATCGATGGCATCATCGCTTTAGGCACTATTGGTGAAAATGCTTCACTTAGCCCACAAGAGAAACGTGACTTTATCAAGCACACAGTAGAAACCGTTAAAGGCCGCATCTTGGTACTAACCGGTTGTACTGAAAACACGGCTGAACAAGCCTGTCTCTATGCTCAAGATGTTGAAAAACTAGGTGTAGATGGCTTAATGCTACTACCGGCTATGGTTTACCGTGGTACCGATCGTGAAGTTGTGGCTCATTATCAGACCGTGGCTCGTTCGACTAAGCTACCTATCATGATCTACAACAATCCTGTCAGTTACGGTATCGATATCAACCTGGAGATGACAGCGATTCTTGCAGAAGAAGAGAACATAGTTGCCATTAAAGAATCAACGACAGATACGCGCCGCTTAACTGAACTTCAGAGCCGTTTCGGCGAACGTTTCAGCATACTTTGTGGTGTCGATGACATCGCCCTGGAAAGCATATTATTGGGCGCTACCGGTTGGATCTCAGGCCTGACTAACGTATTCCCACGTGAATCTGTGACCCTGTTTAAACTGGCACGTGCTGGTCGCATAGAGGAAGCGCGCGAGATCTACCGTTGGTTCATGCCTCTACTTAGATTAGACACGATTCCAACATTAGTTCAGTGCATCAAGTTTGCCGAACAACTACTTGGCCGTGGTAATGAAAATGTCCGTATGCCGCGCATGACCTTGGTTGGCGATGAACGTGCTTATGTTGAAAAAGTAATTAAAGAAGCAATGGACACACGCATAGATCTAGACAAGTACAATCTGGATTAAATCTCAAAAATGGTTCAAGACCCATGGAGTCTCACTAAAACTGAGGCTCCACTATAAAAAGAATTAAGGGTCTGAAGGAAACGGAGTAAAGCACAGATGTTAAAAGGCACTTACTTTTGCGTCGATGCTCATACATGCGGCAATCCTGTTCGTTTGGTCACCAGTGGCCATCCAGAGCTTAAGGGCCGCACAATGAGCGAGAAGCGCCAACACTTTCTCAAAGAATATGATTGGATCCGCAAAGGATTGATGTTCGAACCAAGGGGCCACGATATGATGTCGGGGGCTTTTTTGTATCCACCCTGCAGTGATAACGCCGACGCGTCGATCTTGTTTATCGAAACCAGTGGCTGCCTGCCCATGTGTGGACACGGCACCATAGGTACCATCACCGCGGCTATCGAATCAGGCTTGTTGACGGCAAAGGAGCCAGGGAAACTCATCATAGATGTGCCCGCAGGTCAGATAAATATCGAATATCAGCAGACCGGAGAGAAAATCGATTGGGTCAAGATTTACAACGTCCCCGCTTACCTCGCCCATCAAGATGTGATCTTAGATATCCCGGAACTTGGCCCTCTCAAGGTCGATGTCTCATACGGCGGTAACTATTATGTCATCGTCGAACCCCAAGCCATTTTCCCTGGTTTAAGAAACTGGACCGCTGCCGATATTCTCAGATGGAGCCCCATCGTCCGCCAGATTGCCCATGAGCAGTTAACTTGTGTACATCCCGATGACCCAACAGTATCTGGTATCACTCATGTTCTTTGGACCGGCGAAACCATCAGTGAAGGTTCCGATGGCGCCAATGCGGTGTTTTATGGCGACAAGGCCATAGACCGCTCCCCTTGCGGCACTGGCACCAGCGCTCGCTTAGCTCAGCTGTATGCCAAGGGACAGCTAAACGTTGGCGATAAATACACCCATGAGAGCATCATAGGCAGCCAATTTATCGGCTGCATCGAATCTGCCACTTTTGTAGGCGGATACCGAGGGATTATGCCAAGTATTCAAGGCTGGGCCAGAATAACCGGCCAAAACTCAATCACCATAGATGACAGTGACCCATACGCCTTTGGCTTCCAAGTTACTTAACCCCATAACTTAAGATCAGTTTGTTTCTGGATACATATCTAAGCAACAAACCTAATAGGGAACAATATGACAGACTCAGTTACTTCAAGAATTACTGGCCAACATTTTATCAATGGCGCCTGGACTGGTGAAGCTAATGCATTTAATAGCTTAGATCCGGTCGCAAATGCCAAGCTAGACTGGCAGTTTGCCAGTGCGAGTCAAAGCGATATAGATAGTGCAGCTAAAGCAGCCAAGTCGGCATTTGTCCAATACAGAGCCAAGACACCGGGTCAAAGAGCCGATTTTCTCGATGCCATCGCCAGTGAACTAGAAGCGGATATAGAGGCAATCACCACGGCGGCAAACCGTGAGTCAGGCTTGCCTATGGCACGCGTTCAAGGCGAAACGGGAAGAACCTGTAATCAGCTAAGACTATTCGCAGGCACACTGCGTGAGCCACTGGAGCCAAAGTTTGTCGATTTAGCCAATCCTGACCGTGCCCCGCTGCCAAAAGCCGACAGCCGTTTGAGTGTACTGCCCATTGGCCCGGTTGCCGTTTTTGGCGCATCAAACTTTCCACTGGCATTTTCAACCGCAGGTGGTGATACGGCATCTGCGTTAGCCGCTGGTTGTCCGGTGATCGTTAAGGGCCACCCTGCCCACCCTGCCACCAGTGAACTTGTCACCCGCGCCATCGAGAAAGCCATCATCGCCTGTGACATGCCGGCTGGGGTATTTAGCTTAGTGCAAGGCGCCGCGCCGCAAGTCTCCACAGATTTAGTCACCCACAGTGCCATAAAAGCCGTTGGTTTTACCGGCTCACTCAAGGTGGGACGTATTTTGGCTGATCTGTGCGCCGCACGTGCTGAGCCGATCCCATTCTATGGCGAATTAGGCTCGACTAACCCGCAATTCTTGCTCAATAACATATTGTCAGCCAACGCAGAGCAGATGGCACAGACTCAAGTCCAGTCGATGATGATGGGTCATGGTCAGTTTTGTACCAGCCCAGGCGTTGTGGTCGCAGTAAAAGGTTCAGCACTCGACCGATATATTGCCACTATGTCCGATACAATAGCTGCACTGCCAGCATCAGCGATGCTGACCCCAGGCATTGCCGCAGCCTATCAAGCCCAAGTTGAAGCTTTGCTTAAAGACACCTGTGTGGCGTTAGTTGCACAGGGTCAATCGGCACAAGCGAGTCATTTAACCAGACCAACGACAGTACGAGTCAATGCCGACGATTACCTGACAACGCCTGAACTGCAGCAGGAGATCTTTGGTCCATGTGCAGTAATCGTAGAATGTGAAGATGAGGCGCAGATGCTCAACATAGCAACTGAATTGGAAGGCCAACTCACGGCCACCATTCACGGCCATGAAGCTGAATTAATCCAAAATCAGCAACTGATTGAGGCGGTAGCCTTCAGCGTAGGCCGTATCATCTTCAATCAGATGCCAACGGGAGTCGAAGTCTGTCACTCGATGAATCACGGTGGGCCTTACCCTGCGAGTACGGACAGCCGCACAACGTCCGTAGGCAGTCAGGCCATGAAGCGTTTCGAGCGTCCAATCTGCTATCAGAATATGCCTGCATCCTTGCTTCCCGATGAATTAAAAAGCGGCGCTTCTAAAGTCATCCGCTTTTAATCCTGCTTGAAATGAGAAAATAAATAGAGGGAAACACAGTTTCCCTTTATTTTAACAAGCTTTAACGGTAATCTTAGTCGGATAAAATAGAATAACGAACAGATAAAAACGGGAACTATGAGCCGATCTACACCAATTATCCATAAAACACGAACTCAAGTCGTTGTTGAGGTGCTTAGGGAAAAAATTCTTTCTGGTGATATCGCTGCCGGTGAACCCCTTAGACAAAGTGCACTAGCCGATGAATTAAATGTCAGCCGTATCCCGGTTCGTGAAGCGCTATTGCAACTTGAAGCCGAAGGTTTAGTCAAATTTGAGCCCCATAAAGGTGCTACAGCCACCGAACTTTCTGTCGAGCAAGTCACAGAGTTATTTGAGCTGAGAGCCCTGATTGAAACCGATCTACTGGCTAAAGCGATTCCCAATTTACAAGATGAGCATCTGCTTCAGGCTGAAAAAGTACTCGATGAACTCGAGTCGGCATTCAAACAAGAAGACGCTGTAGCGAGTTGGAGCGAACTCAATACACAATTTCATACCTGCCTGTATCAGGCTGCTGATCGTCCACACACGCTAGAAGTGGTTCACGGACTCAATACCAATTGCGATCGTTATATCCGTTTACAGCTTTTGCTTGCTGGGGGAATACCCCGTGCTGAACAAGATCACCGAGATCTGCTGACCTATTGTAGAAACAAAGATACAGACAAGGCTATCGAGCTTTTACGCGCACATATTTTGCATGCAGCCGAAGCAATACGTGATCTCGTCGCTCAGCAAGTGGAATGAGTCACGGTTGTTAAGCTTAAGATGCACTAAGCTGAGTTAATTTTGTTAGATGAGGCAGAGCTCAGGTTCTGCCTTTTTATTTGAGAGAAAGCACATGCAGTACGCCACGATTACAGGTTGGGGAAAATGCGTTCCACCAGCCACATTAACGAACCATGACCTATCCACTTTCATCGAAACCTCAGACGAGTGGATCAAATCACGTACCGGCATTAGCCAACGTCATATTAGTCACGTGAACACCTCAGAGCTGGCTTCAGTTGCTGCGCAGCATGCACTTGCCGCTGCGGGCATAGAGGGTAGCGAGCTGGATATGATTATTCTTGCTACTGCCAGTCCAGATACCTTGATCCCGAATATTGCCTCTACGGTTCAAGCCAATGTAGGCGCGACCTGTGCTGCTTTTGATATCAATGCCGCATGCAGTGGCTTCTTATATGGCGTAGGCCTGGCGAGTTCTCAGATCAAGAGTGGTCAGTGCAAGAAGGTACTGGTTATCGGTGCCGAGCGCTTGTCATTCTATTTAGATTGGTCACGTCGTGATACCGCCGTGCTGTTCGGTGATGGTGCGGGTGCCGTCGTGTTGGAAGCAACAGATGAAGAAATCGGCGTTTTAGGCTACGAGCTAAGCAACGATCCTGCCGGACGCGATATACTCAAATCAACCTTTGGTACGGCAATGGACAGGTTTGAAGCTTCATCATTGGACTTCTATATTGAGTTTAATGGTCAAGAGATCTTCAAACGTGCTATCGCCGGCATGGGTAAGTTAAGCACTAAGGTACTCGAGAAGTGCGAAATATCTAAAGATGATATCGATTGGGTTATTCCTCATCAGGCCAACGAGCGTATTATCGATACCCTCATCAACCGCATGAAGATCCCGAAAGAGAAGGCCATAGTAAACATAGCTAACTATGGTAATACCTCGGCGGCAACTATCCCTATCGCCATCTGTGATGCTTTAGCACAAGGCAAGATTAAGCCTGGTCAGACGATTTTATCTTGTGCCTTCGGCGCAGGACTCACCTCGGCGGCTGCATTAATCAAATGGGGTGACAGGGTCACGCCTATTAACGAGAGTTATGCCGAGCTTCCCCCTTGTGATAAGACAGGTATCGAACTGGTCAGCAAAGCCGTTAAGCACTTCTGTGGCTAACCGCTAACTTAGCGATCAATAAGCTTCAACGAAAAACACCAGCCTAGGCTGGTGTTTTTGTACAGGGATGTACTTATCCCCGGACACTATGGATGGTGTTAGAGGGGGTTTGTACAAGGCTTCCTTACCTGAAAAGTTATCCCCGGACACTATGGATGGTGTTAGAGGGGGTTTGTACAAGGCTTCCTTACCTGAAAAGTTATCCCCGGACACCATGGTCTCAGCGGTTCCCTACAGCTATAGACATTTCCTCCATCCCTAGAGGTCAGATGGTGCTAGAAGGGGATCAACCGACATCTAGCTCCTAGTTTCCTAGCTCCCGAATCTAATGCCTAGTGAAATGAAGCCTAGTTATAGCCGCGCACATAGTTCCAGGTCACATCGTCGCTCATGTTAGCCTCGATATTATAAGCTTGATATTCTTTCTTACTGGCACTCATCACTGAAAACTCTCCAAAGCCTTCTATCTGGTCATTCAGGTGATTATTTTGATCGTTCTTTAAGATTATTTTTTTTGAATTATTCATAATACATCCTTTATATACCTATATATTTTTCCCACGAAGTCAGCTTGAGGAAGATTTAGCGTTCGCTCTTATACCAATAGATATTAGGTACTAAATAATTCCAACTGATAAAATAATTAGACAGTAAATTCATCTGTTGTTAAATATCTAACATTAAAACTTGAGTTTGAAGACAATAAAACTTAAGTGTTAGTCACAACGAGTGTCTAATCAACAATACATCATAGTATAAAATATTCAACAGTCTATTTTAAGTAGTCTGTAATGGGGAAGGTGATCGAGTGACCCTCTAGGGTCTAGAGAGAATAAGCATAGGCAGATATGAATGAGCAGGAAGGAGAATCGCTAATGGCAGTGGCTAGTTACCAGCACCATTAGCTTTTTACTATTAACGGTTACACTAATGTATTAAACACCAATCTCACCGCCATCATTTTTGCGTATGATCACAGTGGCAGAACGAGGCCTAACAAGCAGCCCCTCAGGGGTCTCAGCAGTGGCATCCATACTATAAGGCCAGTTTCCAGGATGCTGAACATTCAAGAAGCAGTTCTTCTGATCTGGTGTGAAAGTGAGACCCGTGATCTCACAGCCATTTGGCCCGACGAAGAAACGTCGCAATTCGTTTTGATTATCAGTATGGATTATATCGGCTTCGCCACTGGCATCGACCAGATTAGTCGGAATAACCGCCAGCATCTGATCGTTAGTCTTGTCTTTAACTTCCATCGCCCCGCTATTATCGGTTTGTACCCAAAGAATGCCCCGAGCATCGAATGCCAAGCCGTCGGGACAGGCAAATTCATTAGACTCTGTCAGACCAGATAGATTGATATCATCCGCACCATCTGAGGGTGCGCCGAATACAAATATATCCCAGCTAAACTCATTACTATCTTGGCTATCGTTCCAGCGAATGATATGACCGAACTTGTTATCCACCCTAGGGTTGGCCACATTCACTTCATCACGCTTGGTATTATTTGTCAGAGTCAGATAGACGGTGCCGCTGATTGGGTCTACGGTTGTCCACTCGGGACGATCCATAGGAGTTGCACCAACTAAGTCTGCCGCACCAGCCGTATTGAGAATAATCTCAGCCAGAGAGCCGAAATGATCACCCAGAGTACCGCCAGTTTTAGTTTCACCCTCTAAGGTTAGCGCCAGCCAATGGCCTACACCATCTTCACTGAAGCGCGCCACATACAGGGTGCCTTTATCCATGTACTTAGCACCGACAGTTAATCTATCGCTGCGATCTGCATCGGCAGGATCCCACAAGGCTTCCGAGACAAATTTGTAGATATACTCGAAGCGAGCATCATGCCCCGAGTAAAAAGCAATTGGCTTGCCCTCTTCCACCTTGCCATAAGCACAGCCTTCATGGCGAAAACGTCCCAGTGCGGTACGCTTAACGGCGACAGACTGAGGATCGTGAGGGTCTATCTCGACGATAAAGCCGTAACCATTGGCTTCATTTCGATAATCTTCCCGCGAGTTATTCCCTATTGGCGTAATATTGAAGCGGGCAAACTCACTTTCTTGCTCACTTTCATCTCCGGCAAGATCTTCCCAGCCATAACGACCACCACTGGTTGAAATGCCAATTCTTTGTTGTTGCTCAGTTAACTCACCCTTGTTGACGAAATAACCAGGCCAATTTTCTTCACAGGTCAGGTAAGTGCCCCAAGGAGTGAAACCATTGCCACAATTATTAGATGTGCCTCGGGTGCGCTCGCCCGTTGGAGAGAAAGGTGTAACGAGTTCAGCGTGTCCAGATAAAGGTCCTGCAATCATCATTTCTGATGCTGCAGTAAATCGGCGGTTGTGCTCATCGTTTTTAATGACTTGCCAACTGCCATCAATAAGCTGAACGCGAACAACACTTATCCCGTGGGCATTGATCTCTTTTCTGATCTCTTCGACGCTATTTCTTAGACCTGAGGTAGGATCGACACTCGCTCCATTCGGGTGCAGTGCAGCTTGCTGAATATACTCGTGATTAATACACAACAAACCATCTGTAGACGATTCATTTAGCGGGTAAAAGTACATGCCATCATGATTCTGACCGACCGAGTTAGCTTGATCTAATGCAGTATTACTGCCATCACTCTGCCACTCCTGAGCCATATCGTTGAGCGGTGTCCCCCAAGGGGCCAGTACCTGAGCCGAGTATCCATTCGCAATCATGACACTGTCTTTCTTGGCACCTGCGATGGAGTCGAAGCCTAATTTAAGTTCTGGTATTGGATCAGGCTTAGTATCACTGCTGCTAAAACAGCCCGTGAGGCCTATTCCACTAAAGAGTGAAAAACCCGCTGCGCCTAAACCGGTTTTTAGCATGCTTCTTCTTGAGATGTGCTTATCTAAGACCTCAGAAAAGGCTTCATTATTGCTTTTGTTATACACATTTCCATCGTGGGTTGCTTTACTCATAATATCCTCAGTACGACTAATTGCTGACATATTCTGAGCTGAACTCTAATGAGGATAGATGACACTAACATGACGGAAAGAAAACAGATTTATGACGTAAAAATAAGTATGCGCTCTCTTAGTGAGCTTAATAATATGAATTCAGCTTGCAGAGCGCTTAGGCTGTAGACAAAAAATGCCGACCTTGTGGGTCGACATTACATTCAACTAAATATTATTAGCCGCTTTGCTACAAGATAGAGACAGGTAAAACCAATATCGGCTTTAGCTAACCTTAACTAACCTTAGCTAACTTAATACCATTACGTTTAGCTATCACCTCGGCCATGATAGAAATTGCAATCTCCACAGGCGTTTTACTGCCTATGTCCAAGCCTATGGGCGCATGCAAGCGTGAGATATCCTGCTCGCTGTATTCACCGATACGCTTTAAGCGTTCTATTCGCGTCGCCGTGGTGCGTTTGGAGCCCATGGCACCGATATAGAATGCATCAGACTCCAGCGCCGCCATCAAGCCTAAATCATCCACCCTAGGGTCATGTGCTAAAGCAAGAACCACAGAGCAGGAGTTAACATTTTGCTCGACAAATTGATCAGGTGATTGCCAGCTCACATCCACCCCACCATTAACTGAAGCATATTGCCAATCACCGGCAAGATCTTTGCGAATATCACATATCTTGACCGTGTAACCAGCAAGGCGTGCCAGTTGAGCCAGATGCTGACTCACCAGGCTTATCCCCAACAACAAGACATTCCAGGCTTGAGCGTAATGCAATGATACTGATTTATCTTCCACTGACACGGCTTGGTTTGAACATTGACCTTCTGCTTCAATTTGGCTCAAACCTGACTCCAGGTTAACCCGGCGACAATAGCTCAGACACGATTGCTCGGCCTTAAGCCAAACCGACAGCTGATTGATCGAATCTGGGCTCGGCGTCAGCTTCTCTATGAGCAGACGGATAGTGCCACCGCAAGGAAGCTCGAATACACTGCCCTCTTCGTTATGGTGTTTGCCATAGTCAAATAAGCAGGCAGGTCCGGTAAACTCACCTTGATTAATCATCTTAAGGAATGCCTCTTCGAGACATCCCCCAGAGATAGAGCCCGCGCGAGACTGACCGTCGGTCGCAAACAAGGACCCTATGGGTCTTGGTGCAGACCCATAGGTACTCACAACTGTGCAGAGCCATACCTGACGGTGATCAATAAGCCAATCAGATACGGTCTCTAATACCGAGATATCAGTGAGCTGCATCGGCAATGCTGTCCTCTATCTTATCCACCCAGCCCTGGACCTGAGACTCAGTTAAATCCGATGACTGCTTCGTCCATACCTTACGAATGTAGTTAGTCAGCTCGGTTAACTGCTTCACATTCAATGTGTCACGATAAGACGGCATGGCATAAAAACCATGAGTATGACTGTATCTCTGCTCCTCTACGCCATTGAGCATCACAGACAGGGTATTGATTGGCACCACCTTGTCTATGGTGGCATTAGCAATCAATGCAGGGCTCACATTGGGCTTTCCTTCACCATTGATGCCATGACAACCGGCGCAATACCCACTGTAAAGCTTATATCCTGGATCTGATTTATCGTGGCCATTGAAGGTATCACTCTTAGCCGTGACTTCAGCGTCATTATCCAATAAGTAACTGGTCACAGCCGACATATCATCCTCGGTTAGGTGACTAAAACTGTGGAAGACAACGGGATACATGCCGGCAAACACAGTGCCTTTTCTCGAGTAACCTTTACGTAGCACATCGTCAAGGTCTTGCTTAGTCCAACCCTGACGGTTTAACTCTTTCGGGGTAATGTCGGACGCTTCAGCGCCACCAATAAGCTCACCTTCAAAATGCCTGGACTGATCCATAGCAAACATGACATCTCTTGGAGTATGACACTCACCGCAATGGCCTAGGCCATTGACGATGTAGCTGCCTCGATTCCACTTCTCGCTCTTATCAGCATCAGCCTCGAAGACCTTTGAGTCGTGATTCACCAAGTTCCAGGCCTTAAGCCCAAAACGAATATTGGTTGGGAACATCAGGTCATTGTCCCTGTTTTTCTGTTTCACCGGCTTAGTGCTCAAAAAATAGCGGTACAGGGCCTCGATATCTTGGTCCATCAGCAGATGATAAGAAGTGTAAGGCATGGCAGGATAGAGATTCCCCTTAGGTGCTACACCGCCCCGCATCGCATCGGTAAAATCTTCCAAGCTGTAATGGCCTATACCAAACTCTTCATCTGAGCTGATATTGGTGGAATACACTATGCCAAAAGGAGTCGTAAATGGCAGACCGCCACCATTGGCCTGGCCCTCATCTATGGTATGACAGGCGGTACAGTCGCCAAGTTTCGCAAGATACTTGCCCTGCTCGACCAACTCATCCTGCGCGGCATTGACTGTCAGAGGCAAGGCCAGAAACAGCGCCGATAATGTAAATGCATTTAAATTGATCTTCATGAGCGTGTGAGTCCTTCTGTCGATAAGATTAACTCTTTCACCGCTTTGTAGTATTTAACATACCCAGTGCAGCGACAGACGTGATCGCCTAAGGCTTTCTCGATTACGGTTTCAATCTCACTCACACGAATTGGCATCAGCTTTAATCGCTCAACCAAGACAGTCGTCTCATTGACGAAACCTGAGGTACACCAACCGCACTGGAAGGAGAAGTTCTCGATAAAGGTTTCCTGCACCGGAGACAGCTTAATGATCTCACCAAATTCATTCTCCTTGGCGTGACCTTCGATAGTTCTGATCTTCTTGCCATTAAATCTCGACACACCATTGATACAGGTACGCACGGATTCACTGGAGCCATCTTCGTTATCGACGATCACAGTACAGGCATGACAGACACCCACACCACAACCGAATTTGGTCCCTGTCATATTCAGATGCTCATGAAGAAATTCAATCATCATGATATCGTCACTGGTCTCAATTGGACCTATGGCTTTGTTGTTAATACTCAGTGCAATAGTGCTCATGATAATGCCTTCTTAATCTCTTTCTTACTGATAGGTAGATGATAGAAACGCGTCCCTATAGCCTGATAAACCGCTTCCACGATGGCCGGAACGATAGGGATCATCACCACTTCCGCCATGCCTTTGGTCGGATCTGACTCCGACAACGGCGGCAATATGGTATGGGTTAAATTCCACACACCCACATGCTTAGCCAGCGGAACCTGATAACGGTTGAGGTTCCAGGTGCCGTTACCCGCGCCCTCTTCACCCAATGGCAGGTACTCATGCAGCACATGGCCCAGCCCCATCACCAGGCCGCCTTCTATCTGGCCTTCGACTAATTTCTCGACAATTACCCGACCACATTCCAGCCAAGTATGGGTGGCCAATACTTCGACCTCACCGCTGCCTTCTTGCACGGCTATTTCACATAGGGTGGCGCACGGTGCATAGTAAGTCACCATGGCATGATTCATAGCCGTCGCTGGGTAGCTCACTTGGGTTCTATCGAGTAAGTGATAGCCGCTCTTGGCCATCAAGGCTTGCTTACTTTCACTGGCACCACTGCCGTATTGAAGGGCTAAGGCATCGATGGATAACTTGTTACTCTTGCCTTCGATGACAAATTCACTCTCGGCCCAAGACCAACGGTTAAATGCGTGAACCATCACCCCGGTCACGAGTCCCATGGTGTGGGCTTTATGAGCAAGAATATCGATAGACAGTGGTGGGTAACCTGCCGCCGTTAACTTACCGTCAACCCAATGGGCATTGTTAACATCGGTAAAGTCAGGAGCCGCGTGGTCATTATTGAAAAATTGGGTTCGCCAGATCTCAATTGCCGCGGGCCATAAGCCTTGTTCGAAAACAATTTTGGCGGCAATACTTGTGGTGTGACTCTGAAAATATGAAGATTGAGACGCCGAAGAGGCCATCGCGATAGACGGCGTCCAGCGAGGATCTTTCTGCATCTCATCTTGCTTATCTTGCGAGATAAAATAGGGAGAGTCGGTCTCTTTGAGCTTCATCACATCCCAAAGCGTCACTTCACCGAGGAATACCTCATCGGCCATATTACCCAAATACTGCTGAACGAGCGTGCCTTGGGAGGTGTCTGTGCCGGTTCCCATCTCCATCGAAGCGAGACGGATAATAATCTTGCCTTCTTTAGTGATAGAAACTTGGGTCGAAGGTGCATTAGCCCCGGTGCCATAATCTTTGGTGACTATGCCAAAGCCTACACCGTATTTTTTGCCTGGATTTTTCGCTTCAAACTGCTGTTTTTTCTGTTCGCGGTTAACCCAGATATCGTGCTTTTGCGCCAGCTCCAACATCTCCTGATAACGCAGCGCCCCATTGGGAATAGCACCCTGGGTGTTACGATAGCCTGGCTGCATGAGATTGGCGAGCCTGAGCTTGAAGGGGTCAACATTGAGTTTCTCTGCCGACTCGTTGACCATCATCTCCATAGATGACATAGACTGTAAGGTGCCATAACCTCGCATCGAACCACAGTCCGGATTTTGCGATGGATGCGCCACGGCGGTGATGTCATTTTGCGGCAGATAATACACACCTTGCAGTGCACTGGCACCCACCATAGTCACAGAGCCGGTAAAGTTTAAGCGTCCACCACCATCAATCACCATGTCCGAGATTAATGTCTTAAATTTAAGGGTTTTCTTATCGATGGCCAGCTTATGGTGCATCTTAAACGGATGGCGTTTCAGCCCCGATTGGAATTGCTCAAATCTATCGTTGGCGATATGCACAGGTTTGTCAGTGAGCAGAGATGCCATCAGGCCATAATAAGGAAATATGGAATGATCTTTTGCACCGAAGCCGCCGCCAATAAAGGGAGAATGCACCACTAGCTTAGTGATCTGACCTTTATATTGGCTGTGTTCAATCATCTCACCGGCTTGCAGATAAAAATCATGGGGAGATTGAATAGTGAGCACTGTGTGTAGAGTGCCACTGGCACGATCGAACCAGCCATTGAACGCCTCAGGCTCCATCATCATGGGCTCGATAGACTGAGTCTGATAATCTTGCTCGAAGATAAACCAGTCTTCTTCGTCCATCTGTTTCGCCATTGCATTAGCATAATAGATAGCGCGCTGATCCGTTGAACCGGATTTATCACCATCTGTAGGCCAGACCGCCTGATGATCGACATAATTAGGGAAAAACAGACCATCACTCAAGGTGCTGTAATTATCCACGCCATTGGCACCATTTTGCCCTTCAGAGCGAACGATACGCCAACTGGCTAAGGGATCTTTGCTCTCACTGGTTAATGGCGTTTTCTCACCATAAATAACGGCGCTATCGCTAAACTGCAATCTGGTCTTAGCGGCTTTAAAAGAAGCAAAGTTATTGAATATCAGCAGGGCAACGGCGTGACCTAAGTAATCAGGCGTTTGACCTTTAGCTAGCAGCATCTTATCGCCGAAAAAGCCCGGCAATTTAATGCCCGCATCTTTAAGCGTTGCAGAGGTAATGATCAGGCTTGGCTTGGCACTTTCCGGAATAGCGGAAAGATCTATGCCTTCAAAGCGGTGATCCGCTTTATTAGCACGTAAAATAAAGCCATAGTGCTGAATATCTGGCCAGCCATCCATGTCCATGGCGCGATAATCGCGACCATAAATCTTCTGCCCGGTGACTTTGGCGACACCATCTAGGCGAAACTTAGGCTTACCCGTCCCTTTCCACTGCTCCATCAACTCATCAGAAATCATTGCCGCGTTCGCCTTGCCTGCGTTAAACAGCATAGGCGCGCTGTAGACGGCGACTCCGCCCACCACACATTGTTTGATAAACGAGCGACGCGAAAGATCGAATCTAGACATAGTCTTTCCTTTTGTATTGATTTTGTTCAGGCATGCCTAATCCATCGAATGAACTGTAAGTAGTAAATTCAAAAAAGTCTTTAATCGGAAAAGTTCATCATGAAGCTGACGGTTAATTTTCTATAGGATTGGCATAGTAAATATTCGTGCTTAACGTTAGAGATCTAAGTTAGAAAACGTCGAATACCAAGTAAGTATATTGATATAAATCACATTTACCAGTAAAAACACGACATGAAATAGGCGTGATTAACTCAATAAGAATAGGCGATATCTATTGAGTATTGATTTAAATCAATTTTTTAAGGTTCAGTTAATAAAAGATATTGTAAATTTTATTGCAATAAAAAATGCCAGTCATCTCTGACTGGCATTTATCGATTAACACTTAGACTAACAATTAGGCAGAAGCTCTTAGATGCTGGCTAAAATCTTAGACACTGTATCCTTAGCATCGCCAAACAGCATCTCAGTGTTCTCTTTGAAGAATAGCGGGTTCTGGACCCCGGCATAGCCGGTCGCCATAGAGCGCTTGAAAACCACCACGTTATCGGCGTTCCACACTTCGAGTACTGGCATACCGGCAATCGGACTGCCAGGTTCTTTCGCGGCAGGATTTACAGTATCGTTAGCACCAATAACCAGCACCACATCCGTATTGGCGAAGTCATCATTGATCTCGTCCATCTCCATCACTATGTCATAGGGCAGTTTTGCTTCGGCCAACAAGACATTCATGTGACCAGGAAGACGACCCGCGACAGGATGGATGGCAAAACGAACTTTCACACCTAGATCACGCAGTTTCTTGGTTATTTCAGCCACTGGATATTGAGCCTGTGCCACCGCCATGCCATAACCTGGGGCTATGATGACTGTGCGCGCATTCTTGAGCATCTCAGCCACATCTTCAGCCTGAGTTTCACGATGCTCACCTTGCTCACCATCGCCAATAACCACAGTACCACCTTCGGCACCGAAACCACCTAAAATCACCGAGATGAATGAGCGGTTCATCGCCTTACACATGATGTAGGACAGGATGGCGCCCGAACTACCCACTAGGGCACCGGTTATGATCAAGAGATCGTTACCTAACATGAAACCAGCTGAAGCCGCGGCCCAACCCGAATATGAGTTAAGCATGGAGACAACCACTGGCATATCCGCGCCACCAATGGCCGATACCAAGTTATAACCAAATACAAACGAGATAGCCGTCATGATAACCAAAGCAGCTATGGCATCGGTTTGCATGTAATAAATACCAAGAGCAACAGAGGCAACTAACATGGCAAGGTTAAGCCAATGAGCACCAGGAAGAGCTTTAGGGGTACTCTTCACCAAGCCACGAAGTTTGGCAAAGGCGACGATTGAGCCGGTAAAGGTGACACCACCGATAAAGATCCCCAGGAAGACCTCCACATCGTGGATAATCTTAGCCACTGGATCAATTTGCCCCGTGATAGCATCCATCAAAGCGCCGTGATCTATGGTGCTCGAGAAACCCACTAACACTGCCGCCAGACCCACGAAACTGTGTAAGATAGCCACAAGTTCTGGCATCTCGGTCATCTCGACTTTTAACGCTAAACGGATACCAATCACGGCACCGATAGCCATGGCGCCGGTAATGATCCAGCTATTACCGTCAATTTGAGTACTGGCTAGGGTCGCCACTATGGCGATGGCCATGCCGATCATACCCAAGAAGTTACCGCGTTGTGCGGTTTCTTGTTTACTTAAGCCTGCGAGGCTAAAGATAAACAAGACTGCTGCAATAAGATAGGCAGCACTTAATAATCCTATAGACATATCAATCTTTCCCCTTAGTCTTTACGGAACATTTTCAGCATGCGCTGAGTGACGGTGAAACCACCGGCAATGTTGATTGAGGCGATCAATATCGCAATCCCCGACAATACTAAAACAGCGGTATTGTCACTGTTCATCTGCACCAGAGCACCTACGACTATGATGCCACTAATGGCGTTGGTCACACTCATCAGAGGCGTATGCAGCGAATGGCTCACGTTCCACACCACGTAATAACCCACGACGCAGGAGAGCACAAATACACTGAAGTGCTGAATGAAATCAAGCGGTGCCGAGTTGGCAATCAGGCCAAACAGACCCGCAGCGACAACGGCAAGAGCTGGCTTAACCCATGGGTTTTTAGGCTTAGCTTCAACCACTTCTACTACGGCTTCTTCCTTAGCTTTGGGTTGAACGCTGACTTGGATCACAGGTGGCGGAAAGGTGATTTCCCCTTCCTTCACGGCAGTCAAACCACGGATCACTTCATCGTCAAAATTAATCTCATAGTTACCATCTTTCTCAGGCACCATAATTTTAAGTAAGTTAACTAAGTTAGTACCGTATAGCTGACTGGCTTGAGTCGGTAAACGACGGGAGAGCTCGGTGTAACCGATAATGGTCACATTGTTCACCACTGTTACTTCACCCGGTACCGTCAATTCACAGTTGCCGCCATTGGCCGCTGCGAGATCGACAATCACACTGCCGGGCTTCATCAGGTAGACCATGTCCTCAAGAATAAGCTTGGGAGCCGGCTTACCGGGAATGAGTGCCGTGGTGATAATAATATCGACATCTTTGGCCTGCTGACGGAAGAGCTCCATCTCGGCATCGATAAATGCCTTACTCATGACCTTGGCATAACCGTCACCGGATCCAGACTCCTCTTCGAAATCCAGTTCCAGGAACTCGGCGCCCATGGAATTAATCTGCTCTTTCACCTCGGGACGAGTATCGAAGGCTCGCACTATGGCGCCCATACTTCCCGCGGCGCCTAAGGCTGAAAGTCCGGCAACACCAGCACCGATAATTAAGACTTTTGCCGGCGGCACTTTACCCGCCGCTGTGATTTGTCCGGTGAAGAAACGTCCAAAATGGTTCGCAGCTTCGACAACGGCGCGGTAACCATCGACGTTGGCTAAAGAGCTACGGGCATCGAGGGATTGCGCACGTGAAATACGTGGCACCATATCCATAGCGAGTAGGTTAATGCCTTTAGCCTTGAATTTTTCTAGCAGCTCAGGATTCTGAGCCGGCCATACAAAACTTGCTACTGTCGCACCGGATTTTAATAGATCGGCCTCGTCAACGCCCGTATCACTATTGATAGCCGGTGCATTAACTTTCAGTATGAGATCGGCTTGAAATGCATCTTCAAGGCTAACAATCTCGGCGCCAGCTTCTCGATACGCTTCATCTTTGAAGTTAGCTAGTTCTCCGGCACCGCTTTGTACTACAACACTGAAGCCTAATTTCTTAAGCTGTATCACAGTGGCTGGAGTCGCGGCTACCCGGCTCTCCTGCGCGAGGATCTCCCTTGGTATTCCGATTTTCATAGTGTCTTCCTGGTGGCGATAGTGATGTTTTCTAATGCAGATCCCTAAGATGTAAACTCAGTCACGCAATAGCCATTATTTTTAGTTCGTTTAGGTATAACAAAACAACGCATAGGGTCAAATGCAGCCAGTATCAGACTCAAAAAGCACAATAAGGCGTGTTGCTAATGTTCACAAAACCAATCAACAATACCAAGATATTTGGCTTATGGATCAATAAATTTCAAGAATTGGAGCAGAGGTCAAGTAAATAATGAGGAATCTTTGATGGTACGGGGCTGTCAATCGCAATCGGATATTAGTTATTTACAATAGTTATCAATCTCATCCATATGGAAAGAAGAATTTCAAACGAATTTCCCCTTAGTTGACTACATCTACATCAGGAGGAGTGACATTAGGGCAAAATTGTTTCTATATTAGAACAATGGACAATACAATTTAGTCAGCGTTATCGATAAATCATCCTAAAATATCGCTTCATCCCAATAAATACTCTGTCCAAAGTGGACTGACAGGCGTTTATTGAGATCATTAAAGCCCGGTAATGACTCCTCCTTGCCACTGAGACAGGACCAGACGAAACGATGGCAATTGTTATCAAACAAGTCATATTCCCGATAAGTAAAAATAGCCTGCTCTGCTTTGATTAACGCATCTTCATCCACCAGCGGTCGATGATCATGACTGCAGGCGATATAGATCTTACTGCCTGTGCGTCCGGCTAAGAAACGTTGGGTCGATACAGCGCGGATAAGACCATTGCCATGGAGCTCTATCAAGGTATGATCATCGAGCCAGATCCCTGTGTGCTCTATCACGCCATAGACAAAGCAACAGATAATAGTCCCGGGTAAAGGTTTAACCCGCTTATGGCCCGCCTGCCAAAGACTCGGGTGAAGACCCACGTGCTTATTATTACCCTCGGGAACCGGCACTGTGCCGCTGCGCCTCTTCAGCTCCAACTGATGACGTTTCTCTCTTTCATTGGCCAAAAATACCGCGCCCAGCGCACTACCAACCAGGAGAAGAGGTAAAGCCATAAATAAGCCTCTTAGATAAAAACTTAACTCGAGATTAGTCAGTTAACCTAAAGATGTGAATATGAACTTTGTAAGTATGTTTGTGCGTTATTTAATTGCAAGTAACTCGGCAACCGTTAATGGCTCTCCTTGGCCAATAGCTGCAACCTGAGCAAGCAATAACTCACCACATGCTAAGGCATCGACCAAGGCATTATGAGCGGCGTACACAGGTAAACCATACCGAGTACGACACGCACCTAGCCTCAGGGACCCCTCTTTTAATACATCATGCTTTCTCAGTAAACGTCTGCGCTCAACGGTCAGGGTATCTATCGCGCAAAGCTTAACTGACTCTCCGATTGTTTTACTCATGGCGTTTTGCAGGAAATTGATATCTAAAGGTGCATGATGAGCCACCAGCACCTTACCGAGTGTCTTTTCAAGAAACCAGGATATGGCTTCCTCTATGTCTATCGCATCTTGCAAATGTTTATCTAAGATGCCGTGGATCGCCGCGCTCTGACCCACGCCGCCGTCGACTTTGATGAGCTTCTGCTCCGCCTTATCGAGTAGCAGCAAGTTATTTTCAATGGGAATTAAGCCAATACTGAGAATTTGATCATGATTAGGGTCTAGACCTGTCATTTCCAGATCTAGGGCTATTAACTTAGATTGGCTGACATCTTGGCTTATCACGGCCATTAATTCGCGATGATACTGCCTCATCACTTCCGAGCGACAGCGAAAGGCACGCCAACACAACTGAGATTTGAGCAGCAGAGAGATCACGGCTTAAAAACTCCGGGTAAATTTAAGTTTAATGCCGAGTTGAACATCATGAACCACCTCATTAATCACCTTAAAAACTCCGGCTAAATTTAAGTTTAATGCCGAGTTGAACATCATGAACCACCTCATTAATCACCTTAAAAACTCCGGGTAAATTTAAGTTTAATGCCGGACTGAGCATCATGAACCACCTCATTAATCACCTTAAAAACTCCGGGTAAATTTAAGTTTAATGCCGAGTTGAACATCATGAACCACCTCATTAATCACCTTAAAAACTCCGGCTAAATTTAAGTTTAATGCCGAGTTGAACATCATGAACCACCTCATTAATCACCTTAAAAACTCCGGGTAAATTTAATTTTAATGCCGGACTGAGCATCATGAACCACCTTAAAAGCATCCTTGAGTTGATGGCGCACCAGAGAAGACAGATGCTGGGGCTTGAGATAGTTAGTGATCTCCTGTGAGTGCTTATCTTGATAGCCTTGATTGGATAAGCGCATGTGGGCGATAAACTCATGGGCATCGGCCAGATTGAGGGCATCTTTGCGATTGATGATATTGAGCTCCATCAATTCTCGGATCCTTTTTGCCGTATTTACCTCCTTGATCCCGGCCGACAAGGCATAGACCCGGGCAATGTCATTGATAAGCGCGTTGCCCTTATGTTTCAGATCTATACCCTTGACCTCACGGCCATCACGCTCTAAAACAAACTTCTTGAAAAAGCCCAGGGGCGGCGACTCGGTCAGGGCATTTCCTGCCATACCGGCAAGGAAGATATCATTGCCCTTGGTATTTGCCAGCACGGTATCTTGCAGGTCATTAAATAACGAGCTTGGGCCGTAGACAGGACGCATATCGAAGAAAATGCTGGCGTGCATCAGTGCCTTAGGCTCAGGGGTATTGACCCAAGTTTCAAATTTATGCTGCCACTGCTTCAAAGTGAGGCGCCACTGGGGGTTTTGCGCCATGATCTCCCCGGGGCAATAAACATAACCACACAGATCCAGTCCGGCGCAGACCGATTTCGACAAGGCCTCAAAATAAGCCGCCGCCGCTTCATCGGGTTCATGGGCGAGTAACAGACCATTGTCCTGATCGGAACACGCAGCCTGATCTTGTCGCCCCTGAGAACCGAATGCCAGCCAACAAAAAGCCATGGGAGCTTCGCCCAGTAACTGCTGATTCAGCACGATAAGGCGCCTGGTCAGTGCATCAGTCACCGACGTCAGCACCCGGCCAATCTCTTCGGCTCTGGCATCGGCACTGATCAAGTTTTGCAGCAACAAGGGAATCTGCTTACTCACGCTAATAAGACTTTCAACTGTGTCTTGTCTCTCTATTTCACCGATAAGCAATAAAGGTTGGGAGCTTTGGCCACGTAATATATCTGTGCTGGTGATGATACCAATGGGCTTTCCCTCATCTACGATGGGCAGGTGATGAATACTGTGCTCACTCATAAGCAGCATGGCTTCAAATACCAGGGAGCTTGATGTCAATGTCTTCGGCCGGGTCGTCATCGCCTGATGCACGGGCAGATGCCCGTCTAACCCTTCAGCCAGCACGCGATTTCTCAAGTCTCTGTCGGTCAAGATCCCCACCAGCTGATGATTGTCGATAACCAGCACCGAGGAGACCCGCGCCAAACGCATCTTTTGCGCTGCTTCACCAACCGTAGAATTGCTGTCGATCACCAAAGGATGTTTCGACATCAAGGTGTTTACCCGACTCGTGGTAGCCAATTCTTTTGCCTTAAATCGGCCTTGATGGCGAAGCCGTTTCGCGAAAGCGCGATTGAAGAAACGATCGAAGTGGCGATTTTCACCGCGAAGGTAATTGAACGTATCGGGATCTAAGTGATAAACCAGACCATCTTCTAATATCTGTACCCGATTACTGACCTTTTCACCGGACAGCAGCGAGAGAAAACCAAAATAATCCCCCTCACCGAGTCTGTCGACTAACTCGCCATCATCATCTCGCACCTCAAATGCACCGCTGCGCACGATATAAAGCTGAGGATGGGTTTCATCCAGAGGCACTATCGCCGATGCCTTGCTGTAATAGCCGACGGTTAAACTTTTACAACAACGCTCGAGGGCGGCTGCAGTTAAGGTATCAAACGGCGCTTGGGCCTTAATAAATTGAGATATTGGCTGTAGCTCACTTGCATCCATAGACTGTCACCAGAAAACCGGAAGAGACTGATAACAAAACTATACCCAGTTGAACAAGATAAGGGTATTCGACCAATGGCCACAGTGGGCAATTTTTTAAGAAGAGCTCAATCAGGGTAATTTATAACAGCATTTAATTTAAGAATTTAGCTTCAAGCTGGCTTTTTAAATCCTCTATTGCAGGTGTTAAACGCCGATGTTCAGGCATCTGGCTTATACTGTTTAAACCATATTTATAAGCAGTTTCGGCATCAAGATATTGCTTCAGCTCTTGGTAGATATCTCCTTTCTTAAGTTGCCAACGAGGCAAGCTATTAACGTCATGGGGCAACAGCTCGATAACCCTCAACGCCTCTTCGCGCTTATCTTGTTCAAGATAACTGTCGACTAACAAGTCCACTAGACTGACGATAGGGCCTAACTGATTAACAGCTTCATTAAGCCCCTCGATGACCAAGCCCTCCCCATCATTGTCTATCAGCTCTGCCATATTCGCACGTTCTATATATTGATCTGGGGTGGGCCGCTGTAACAGGCTCATAAAAATATCCATCTCATCGACGGCCGCTCTATAATCATTGAGCTCTATATAAGTGCGCGCCAGATTGAGCCTGGCCGACTTATAACTTGGCTCGAGTTTGATCACCTTAGATAGCAAGTTATAGGCCTCGTCTGGCATTCCGGATTGCAACCTCATTCTTCCCATGTAAAACCAGATATCGATACGCAGGTTGGCATCGTCAGTGCTATCCATGGCGCTTTGAAAATCTTGCCAGGCTAAGCCCCAATGATGATTTTCACTATGAAGCTCGCCACGCTGCAGCAATAGGTGGGCATTATTAGTCTGGGAGGCTAATTGGGCATTCAAATCAGGGGCAAGCAAGTCATTCATATGCTGAACCCGAACATCGAGCTGGGCATGGGCACCCGCAAGCCCTGAACAAAATAGGCTGTAACTGAGACATACGCCAATTAATATCTTCATAACTCTTTTCATCGCTAATATTGCCATCACTTCAGCGTTCATCATTAAGGCACAGTCACAGAGCTTGAGGTCATTACGCCATCAAAGCTATCTGAGCCTCGTTCAATATCTGTCACGGTAAAAAAGAAGATGTCGCCACTCTTTGCCGACTCTTTAGTCAGCTTGAGGATTAAGGTTCCAGCTTCACTTGTTGTCCCTGAATCCGCCAGTTTAGGGCCATCGGCTAAGGTCCATTCGCCGCTCACCAAGGCTTGCGATGCAGTATTACCAGAATCATCTTTCACGCTGATTTGTGCGATAACATCATAAGCTCGCCCTTTTCTCTTAAGAGACAAAGACACACCATCGGCTGTTAACACTGTGGGAGGAGAGATAGTCGTTGTCACCTGGACTTCTGCTGACCAATCCGATTCATACATGTCATCACTTGCCGAAACACTGTAGTAATAGCTGGTATTAAAGCTAATCCCACTGTCTTGATAACTGCTTGTTGATGATTGATCCAAAAGGCTATAGTCATTAGCTGAACTTCCCAAGCGGTAAACGTAGTAATGTGTCGCTTGAGGTACAGGGCTCCAATCAAGTAAGACTTGATTGCCATCGAAACTGCCGGATAATCCCATTGGCGCACTCAGACCATCACCCTGGCCATCACATGGGCTGGCATCTGGGCCAATACAATCACTGGTCTCAAGATTATCACTCTCTTGATAACCGTATCCGGTGAGGCTAACTGAGTTAACCGAGAAGATGAATTGCCCGCTGCTGTTCTTGCTCACATTACTTGAGCCAAAGCTCACCTTACCTCCACTCGTTGTCACCCCAGACACAGATAAGCTAGACAGACCCGACCAAGTGCCTTGAACGCTAGCATTGGCAGCAGGTATGCCCACACTATCTTCCACTAACACCTCGGCCCTTGCCCTGAGCTTTTTCTTGTTAACGGATTCTATCGCCAAGCCAATGTCTTCTATATGAAGTGAAGCAGTCACAGCTTGAGTGGTCACATCCAAGCCGATACTGGGAACTGACTCATTATTGGCACCATCGAACGCGACGACTTTATAAATATAACTTGTCGAAGCCGTTAAGCCGCTGTCATTAAAATTCGTATCAGTCGACGTGGTGAGCATCACATCATCGCGAAAAATTTTATATCCGCTTACAGCCAGATTATCGCTCGCTGCATCCCATGAAATCGACGCGGTATCGGTACCCACAGACATCAACACTAGGTTTTCAACTTGAGTGGGTGGCACAAGATCCCCTTCAGGCTCAGGCATTGAATAGACCAGAGTCAATTTTGGATGAAAACTGCTCGATTCCCTCGAGTAAAAGTCGGCGCCATCGCTGGACGAGGTATTAGCTAAGATTACCCCGTAATTGGTGACCGAGTCATCAAGCCAAGACTGAACCAGTGTAATGCCAGCTTCATTAAAGTTGAGCGTAAACAAGCCTGTCGATGGAGAGATAGTCGCTAAAGCTCCCCAACTGCGATCGCCAAGCCCTTGAGCACCAGCAAGCTGCCAAGACTGAGCTGTGGCATATTGATCCCAAGAAACCTCACCTTCAACCCAAGCTCTGCTAAGCGGGTAAACCTCATATTGACTTGAAGATGGATTAAAAACCTCCAAGGTTATGGCCACAGACTCGATAATTGCATCGGAGGAGATCTGGCTTATATCCCAGCTAAGCAGGCTCGAAAGATCGACACCGGCCCCATCGTCACCGTCGATATAGAGATTGGTGTTCGCACCATAGTTAGTCGTTATATTGAGCTCACTAATATAAGCATCACGGGTGCCACTGTAGCTGAGTTCAGGGCTGACACCATCCTGAAACTCTATGGTGATCAGGTTGATATAGGTAAATTCCTGCTGAGTATTGGCGGCAATAGTATTAAGAGAGATGTCTTGAATGCCATTGATGGTCAAGGTGTAGACTTGTGATGGCACCAGCGCTGATGTGATCAGAGTCACTTGACGCTGATTGGCACTTAATTGCGCCGATATAACACTCGCCCCCTTATCCAGTAGGTAATGGGACATATCTGTCGCACTGGCTTGGGTTAGGTTTTCGGAGAAATTCAGTTTCACTGTCATAGAGTCCATCGCCTGAATTGACGTCACTGTCGGCGGTAGGACATCCGGCCCCTTCGTCAGGGTAAACTCATCTTGAATGGCATTAGTATTGTCAATAAAGGTGGCCGTCAGCTCATTATTCATAACCTCTAAAATAACCGAGCCAAGCAGATTGATCGAAGCGTACATGGCAGGATGATTGAGCGCCCCTCCTGAAATTTTACCCGAGCTGCCCGCAACCAGATACACGGCGCCATTGTTGGCTTGCTGGATCTGAGCCATTTTTTGATAACTGCCATCACCCGCTTTATTGCCATCACCCGCGTCTAGCTGCATCGCTTCTGTGAAGCTAGACGAATGACCATAGTGACTGTCGATAAGGTATGAACGCTCATAGGAATGACTGTGTCCCGATAGCACCAGGTCGACGCCATATGATTCCAAAATTGGCAGTGCATTTTCCCGCATCTCGATTAAACGGCTTTCTGAGTCAGAATCATGAGAGCCTTTGGTATATGGCGGGTGATGCCAGTAAGCGACTATCCAGGGCTGACTGGTGGCTTCTAAGTCATTAACTAACCAGGTCAACATGGCGCCGCTAGCGGATCTGTTGGTCTCATATGACTCTAAACAGACAAAGTGAATTTGACCATAATCGAACGAGTAATAGGCCTCGGTGCCCGACGGTACACCGCCCGCCTCACCGTTTGTTGGCAAGGTAAAAATATCATAGTAGGGCCCTTGCTGGCTTGCAGAGTCGGCAGTGGCACCATCGTGATTGCCAAGGGTTGACCAGAGCGGAGATTGCTTTAACAATTCAGGATAAATATCGAACACTGCCACCTGATACTCACTGTCTGTGCCCGTCGAGTAGGCGTTATCCCCCAGCATGATCCACAGATCCGTATAACTGCTGCCTGTGCGGGCCTTATAGGCATCCCGCACGGCTCTGGCATTGCTATTGGCCGTACCTGAATCGCCGATGATCCACACCCGAGTCAGCTCTGTGTTACCGACACTTGGCGAGGTAAAGAAAAAATGTGTGCTGTCGCCACCGGTAAGCACGCCGCCTTGATTATCGAGGACGGCATAATAGTAGCGAGTATTGGGCGCGAGTCCATTGAGAGTGACGCTGTGATCGGTTTCATCTAGACCCGTGGCGTTACCAGCTAAATTACTGAGTTCGGTGCCATATTTGACAGCCGATGGCCCGGTGACATCCGTCCTCCACTTTACCGTCATGCTGTGTTCTGTGCCTAGCTGAAGGTAAGGGCCTCGGGTTAGCGTCTCTGCCATCACAGCAGATGTGAGACTGGTCAGCAGTAAACAGAGGCATATTAGGCCGTTAGCGAAATACCTGTTCACAATAGCCGAAGCAGACAAAAATAAGCCAAACATACCACACCACCAAATCTTGCAGGCTTGTAGCTGTTACTTTCAACTATAAGCAGGAGCAAGCACCATGAGCAATGTGGTAAGTATATGCCTTAATACCAGGCACTGCCTGAGGTTGCGGGGGTTTTAAAACCCGAAACAATCAGATGAGCACGAGGAACTTGAGCAATAAGACGGGGTTATTTGCTGAAGAGTAAAAATAAAAAAGAGCGAAATCGATTTCACTCTTTTCTGTCACTGCCTAGTCTTTTCAAATTAGTTTTTTTCAAAAAGAGACTAGATCTTAGTGTAACTAATGTTTCAGATTAGCCGCCTTATTGATATTGATATCGCCGTGAAAAACCGTGCCTAAGATAGCGATGTCTTTGATCGCCATGGGATCTATTTTAAGCGGGCTGGATTTCAATATAGTGAAGTTAGCCGCCTTACCCTCTTCGATTGAACCTATCTTGGCCTCCAGGTTTAACGTTCTCGCCGCTGTGATGGTAATTGCCTTCATCGCCGTGTATGCATCTATACGTTGATCTTGAGATACCTTGCGATTGTTAGCTGTCACTCGATTTACCGCGGTCCAGGCTAATGTCAGCGGCTCAACCGGAGCCATGGCAAAGTCTGAATGGAAAGACACAGGTATATCTCTATCGACTAACTTTTTCACCGCAACCAGAGAGTCGGCACGCTCGGGGCCGAGTCCATCAGTCGCATACTTATCCGCTAACGCCCATAGATAGAAAGGATTAACCGAAGCTTCCATGCCCAGACTCTTCATCTCATCGGCTTGTTTATCGGTGAAATAGCCCATGTGATGTAAGGTGAAACGATGATCCTTTCTCGGGTAGGCTTGCTGATCCAGCTTGTTAAAGTCCAATACCTGTTGGATACCTAAGTCACCGTTGGAATGGACATGAATTTTATAATTGTTATTCCAACACATGTTTTGGATTAACTTGTTTCATCCATTATTTAAACAAAAAAAGAGCGCCTAAGCGCTCTGTTCATTTATGTCGATACCAGATGTAGATACCTGAGTCAGATAAACATCTAACTAGTGATCTTGCGCCTCACCCGCTCCTTTAGGGAAACGGATAGACTCGACCATACTCACCACCTCTGCAGGTACCGCTGTTGTTACCTTACTTACAGCAAAGGCCACGGCGAAGTTAATCATCATGCCTAGCATACCGATACCTTCAGGAGATATACCCAGGAACCAATGCTCTGCATTGTTGATCTCAGGGTTTATGAACTTGAAGAATGCGATATAGCCTACAGTAAATAGCAGACCGACCACCATACCTGAGATTGCGCCTTCCTTGTTCATGGTCTTAGAGAAGATACCCATGATGATTGCAGGGAAGAGTGACGATGCGGCGAGTCCAAAGGCGATGGCCACCACAGCTGCGACAAATCCGGGAGGATTGATGCCGAAGTAACCCGCCATCACAATACCCAGCGCCGCCGCAATACGGGCAAACATCAACTCCTTCTTATCTGAGATATGTGGCATCAGGTTCTTCTTGAGTAAATCATGAGATACCGATGTCGAGATAACCAACAAGAGACCCGCTGATGTCGAGAGTGCAGCCGCTAAGCCACCCGCAGCAACAAGCGCGATAACCCAAGCTGGTAAGTTAGCAATTTCAGGTGTCGCGAGAACCATGATGTCTCGGTCAATCTTCATCTCATTCTCAGCACCCTTGGCATAATAGATCTTGCCATCTTGGTTCTTATCATCCCACTCAATCAGACCTGTCTTTTCCCAGTTCTTAATCCACTCGGGAGCCGTTTCATAAGCAACACCGGTAGACTCAGGACCGTTAATGGTTTCAATCATGTTCACACGAGAGAACGCCGCGAGTGCAGGAATGGTCGTGTACATAATGGCGATGAAAACAAGCGCCCAACCCGCTGATACTCGTGCATCTTTCACTCTAGGTACGGTAAAGAAGCGCACAATCACATGTGGAAGACCCGCAGTACCAAACATCAGGGCGCCGGTAATGAAGAACACATCGATCATGCTCTTAGAACCTTCGGTATATTGCCCAAATCCGAGTTCTGTGGATAATCCATCGAGTTTATCTAACAGATACACCCCTGTGCCATTACCCGCGGCATCGATAAGCTCAGCGCCGAAACCAATTTGAGGAATGATATGACCCGTCATCATCACAGAGATAAAGATAGCCGGCACCATAAAGGCGAAGATAAGTACACAGTATTGCGCAACCTGAGTGTAGGTAATGCCTTTCATACCACCGAGTACGGCGTAGAAGAAGACCACCGCCATACCTATGTAGACGCCAGTTTCAACTTCGACCTCTAAGAAGCGGGAGAACACCACGCCCACACCGCGCATTTGACCCGCGATATAGGTAAAACAGATGAAGATGGCACAGATAACCGCAACGGTACGTGCGGTCTGTGAGTAGAAACGGTCACCGATAAAATCAGGTACGGTAAATTTACCGAACTTTCTCAGGTAAGGGGCAATACACAATGCCAGCAGCACGTAACCACCCGTCCAACCCATCAGATACACTGAGCCGTCATAGCCAGTAAATGACACTATACCCGCGAGGGAGATAAATGAGGCTGCCGACATCCAATCTGCCGCCGTTGCCATGCCGTTCATTACCGGGTGAACACCACCACCTGCAACATAAAATTCTTTTGTCGAACCGGCTCTCGCCCAGATCGCAATTCCGATATAAAGGGCAAATGTTGTGCCCACAATCAAATAAGTTAACGTTTGTACGTCCATCTCATGACTCCTTATCTAGGTTCGGTTCATTAGTCTTCGTGAACATTGTATTTTTTGTCTAATGCATTGGCTTTCGCCACATAGACAAAAATTAACGCGACGAACACATACATGGCACCTTGTTGTGCAAACCAGAATCCCAACTTGAATCCCATAAAATGAATTTCATTCAGTACATCTACCAGTAAAATGCCGCATCCAAAAGATACTGCAGCCCATATAGCTAATAATTTAAGTACCAGGCGTAAATTCTCGCGCCAATATCCCTCTGCCTTGTCGTTGCTTTCAAAACTCATAGCGACTCCCCTGTGCTGATTTGTTATTTAAAGTCACAGTTAATCTATCAAGGCAGAGCACAACAACAATCGCGACCTTAGTCTAACGCTAACGGCAACCCATCAAGGGTTAACAGTTAAAGAAGTTAAAAAACAGATAGATAGGAGTTTACGCGCGCGTAAACCAGGTGTCATTTCAAGGCTAAACCTTAGACTAAGGTAGGAGAGTTTTTGTTTGAAATTTTGTAGCGCGTCGTGTAGCGCGTCGCTTGGTTTGGGAATTCGTTTCGGATGGTTTGGGAAATGCAGTCAGCTAAAAATCAGATAAATCCACAAAATCTAACGATTTATCAATTCGGATCGTTTGGGAAAAAGATTGTAGCGATAGCACATGGCGAGATGTTGAAAGGAGAGAACTTACTTTCAACATGCCCTACGGGCGTTCAAATCTAGTTTTTGGATAGATTTAAACCCTCTTTAAATCAAGTTTAATCCCTCGTGTTGATTCCGCTTAAAGTGATCACTCTAAGTCTTTTTTGCCCCAAAGTTAGCTAGAACAATTGCTTTTTAGTAAGCCTCTATCTTGCGTTTCCAATATCAAAGTTTATGCGAACTCACTACTCTTCGGTCCACGCTATGGCACTTACTTTTAGTAATAAAGCCAATTCTTACTTAACAAGGTTGACTGCGTTTGGCTGTGATTATGTACAGTTATAATTGAATTTGAGGTTTATTGAATGAAAATATGTTTTGTCGCATCGATATCTCTGAATCATGATTTTATCTTCATTAATATCAATAGGTTGATGATTAATGAGGAGGGTTATGTAAACATATAAAGCAAGCACGCCTCTTTCTATCGGGATAGTTTTAAGTAATCATCTGGACGATAGTCAAAAAATCCATTTGCAGCAATGAGTTAGAGGTGGTAGCTTTGCTGGATTAATCGAGCAGCTGCGAACATTATCATGCCGCTATTGAATGAGACGTTAATGGTATCGAATATGAGTCAGGTATTTTCGAAATGTCATATTTTTAATTTCAGCGAATCGTATGCCTATGCAGATAAAGTACGGAAGGCTATTTTCGAAGACCTTTATGCTATTGAACCAATAGACGTAGCGAGCGATTTGGAAAACCAAATAGCCAAACCGAAAAAATGGACTCTCTTACATGACTACATTGACTATGTTGTTCGTGATGATTTGAACTTCTACTTCCGGGGAGGAGGTTGGGATTACGATGATGTACTGCCGATCATTTCTATGTTGGATTCACATAGAATCCAACATCTAACTTTGGAACAGTATATCGAAGGTTGGTGTCGAGATGATGATACTGGCGAAACAATATCCGTTACGGAAGAGCTCATAGAAAAATATAAATATCAGTATGCATCAGAGTATTTAGAAGATATTGCTTTAGAAAACCTTCCTTCTTTGATTGTGACTGAAGTTTTCACGTTACTTTTCGCTGACCGTGAAGCAATGAAAGCTTTCAATTTAAAGGTTGCTGAGGGGCTAGGAGTCAGAACTCCTAGATGTACTTATTGGCCGAAATGGTTAGAACGAGCTCTATTCTGTAGAGAAAAAGGGCTTTGCGCGATATGTAAGACAGACTTGACATCGTTGCATCATGTAAATGGCAAACTTGCTATTGATCATATAGTTCCAATCGCTCTAGATGGGGTAAACGATCCAACTAATTTACAAATACTTTGCGAAAGCTGTAACGGAAAGAAAAGTGGCTCACAGGTTGTGACATCAAACGCATTACCTGTGTTCTGGTAACTCATTTAACAAGTGCAAACACTCGGATTAATTTTCCGTTTCGCTCCAAATTACCAGATGTTGCGGGCGTTAAGAGGAAGGAGACTATCAAGTAATGGCAAATTTAGCTAATAGATGGGCAGGCCGATTGTACGGCACTAACACAGGAAATGTTTTTCTCGATTTAGTTCAAAAAGACCAAAATGTATCAGGTTGTTTAAGGATAATGGACTCTATCTTTGGTGTATCAATATATGAATACACTGGAACATTTGATGAAGATATTATTCTTAACTGCACTCCATCGCAAGCAATTGAAGGTATTAAAATAGGTGATGTAAAAATCAGAGGACGGTTAACAGCTAAAGGTAATATTAAAGGCGATTGGGAGTCAACAATTGGCACAGCTGGTACCTTCGAGATTTATCCTCATGACATAACTTCAGTCGATCCAGGCGCTGGCGCAAGAGAAATCAACCCCGAGCAAATCTATAACAAAACCATACAGCTAGGTTCGGTGAGGCTTTTCAAAGACGATGTCGTACAGCTGGTGAGCTTCATCAAAAAGGATTTTACTAGCGGAAAGGTAATTGTAACCTACGCGCAACGCGGCAGTGACCTTACTAAGTATGCTGATGATTTTTTCGCTCAGTTAGATGGTATTGAGCAGTTAAATTATCTAAAACTTGTTATCCAAGAGCCTGAAGCATATGGCATTAATAGGATTATCGTAATTGAACTCGTCGCTAATGGGATTAGCGAAATACGAGTATCCGGCATCAATGAGTCATGGGTACTAGGGAAAGCCGAGTCAACTCTTCAAACACTAAAACCAAAACAAAACTCGCTAGTCACCACCTACAGAAAATATAGCCTTAATTTTAATGGGGTAATATTCTTTGCGATGTTAATAGCAATCCCCGATATTGTGGACTGGGAAAGCAGGGCTATATTCGTAGTTACAGTATTTTTATTGCTTAACTTCCTGCTATTTATCCACAACAAATTCATACCGAATACAACTATTTACCTTGAGCAAGCGAAACCCAGTTTCTTCAAGCGTGCTTGGCCAAGTATTTTGTCTTGGGTTATTGCCGCTAGTAGTTCAGTAGTCGCAGCTTATATTTTCTCCATATTAAGGAGCTGAGGCTTTTAACAAGAGCAGTAAAAGCCACCGATAGCGTTACCGTATATGTGATTTCCATACATTTCCTAATCAAAATATCATGAGCTAGAGCTAAATTTCTAGCTCATTTATGTCCAGAAACGTGTTAAAGCAATAGCGATAGCCCACAGGTACTATGTAGGTGGTTCATTATTATCATCTGCATATACCCGTTCATCATAACCCGATGCCACTAATGAGACCTTTTCAGTCCCTGCAGGCTGCATGGTGTTTATCAAGGCTTTCGTCTCTATGTTATCCAATATGCCAAAGCGATATAGCACGTCATCCTGGCTGCCCTGAGAGATGGGGAACGGCGGCAAACTGGACAGCACAAACTCCCTATCTGAGCCTCCTTGGTACACCTCAACAGGCCCCCAAGGAGAACCATCTGGTGCCCTTAAAACCGTGTAATGTTTCTCTCCAGGTATCCACTCGATAATTCCAGACAGCAAGGCGACATTATCGTGGCTATCAAAGTTCACAATACGCCCCTGGAAGTCATCCTCATCGGCAATGCCTACGCACGACAGGCGCTCACAGTTAAAGCCATCAAGCTCGGTATCAAATAGATAAGTGATACGCCGATATTTATACTCTCTGCGTTTGCGCATGCCATAGCGCCATGCTTCTCGCCTCTCCGTTATCCCAAATGCACGTACCTTTTTAGGCTTAGTGCCAGAGTCACCTGGTAATGAACACAAGACCGTTGATGACTTCCAGGTCGTACTGTCCATATACTCCACTTCAACACTATCAAACTCATCATCGATGATAAGCTCTTCGCGTACCCTAAGCGGTGACAGCATGTTATCTGGCTGAAACATCTGCTCCACCACCCGATTAGCATCATCCCTTACCGGCCTTAACTTGCCCCACTCAATACTGGGTATCGCAAACCCCACATCTAACATACGTTTTGCGGCATCAATAAAGGTCAATTGATTATCAAAAACCCCATCAAAGTACTGCCGACGAGAAGCACAGATATCATTGAGGTACTGCAACCGAGAATGGTCTAAATCGGTGAGGTAATCTAAGTTTGATGTACTGAATAGGTGCACCAGGGCGTTGACGGGATTTCGGGTTTTATCCGTCACGAAGCTGCCATCTGGCTGCATAGTCGGTATTACCCGCGTACCAATGCCACTCACCTTGGTTGAAGCCGCTGCCGATAGCGCTGAGGAGGCTTTAAGCTTCATCAGCAAACAGGTGTCGTGTGGATAGTTCACAGGAGACTGCACCTCTGAACGTAGCCCCACCCACATCAAATCATCATGCGCCTTTAAATCATCAAGCTTACTTGTCACCAGTGACAATCTGACCTCTGCACGCATATCGACCTGCATATCGATACGCTGACTAAACCCCAGTTGGTCAAGCGTCTTATCGGTATGCGTAAACATGGCTGCTTGCCAGGCATCAGCACTGCTAATCGCGCGCCATTCCACCCGAAACGTCACGGTTAATTCATCAATAGAACCCCGGTCGTTAAGCTTCCCTAACCCACGCGGGAACTTATAATCAATCCAGATGTAGCGAGCTGATTTTCCGCTCTTACTGGCAGCAAATGGCCCTGACTTTCTGCCATCAACCGAACCCGTTAAATTCACTTGAGCAAAGGCGATTAATCCACTGCCTACAAACCCTGTCCAACTTGGATCATCTATGCCATCGGTATCGAGTTTATTCAATACCAGCACGCGGCGATTATCATTGACCGAGACAATGCTGTAGAAACCATTGTCGTTTGTGCTGCCTTCTATTTCGATGTTCGAGCCACTGGTAAAGGTCACTGGCCATTGTTGTGATATTTCTCGCTCAATCGGCTCGCTGCCTCCAATTAACTCCTGTTTAATCAGCCGTAAACTGCTGGTTGAAGCAGGTTTTAAAAACTTATTAAAGCTCGACGCCACCCCAATCACTAACCCCGCTACCTCAATCTCCACTTCACCATTGGCCACTTCCGGTGCCGTATACATGATTTGATGTGCAGGATGAGCCGTTAAATCAGAACCCGGAGGCGCGATTAAATACTGGCAATCAATCCCTAAACGATCCGCTTCCGTTTCAGCAATGTAGATAAGCTTATCATTGGGGTAATTGAGCCTATCTGGATGGTCAAAATCGATATTCCCCCCGCCCACACACATCAACAGCAGCAACCATTGCTCATTATCCTCAAAGGTTTTATAAGGAGGCGCAATCAAATCGGGGATCACTTTATGCCGTCCTAATAACTCAGGCACAGCACCATTGATCCTGACTCGATTGCCTTGAGAATTGATATCGTAAATAGAGGAGCCTTTCGGCGTCGTGCTGTTGTACGTATCGGGGATATTGTTCATGCTGTAGATTGCGCTGCCAACCGCGAGCACAGCCACCACCGCATAAAAGATAGTAATAGGCTCTTTAGGCTCTATCACGACTTCCACCATATCGCCGTCATTAAGTCGGCACGCTGACCAATGCTCAAACGACAGGGGCTTATCATTAACAAACACCATAAATTGATCGCGTTCAAGCGATGAGCAATAGCCCTCTAACGTACTTAAGAGTGTGCTCGACTGCTCAAGCCCATAAGATGAGTACACGCTTTTATCTAGCTTATTGGGGTACACGATTAACGATATCATTGCCAAAATTCCAGTTGCTGCTGTTGATGTAAAAACAACGGGAGCGGCGTCATTAAGCCCCCTGTTTTCTCGCCCGTGTGAAGCACGATCAGCTGGTTGTTCTCGCTCACCTCGACGACGATGCCAAGGTGCACACAAACACCCTGCTGCAGACAAGCCACCAAGCACCCATCGGCTACCGCATTCGTGCGCGTTAACGTGGTTGTTTCTGCGCGGTAGGCTTTGGTGAGTTGACGTTTATTGGCCGCTAAAATGGTGTCAAATATGGACAGCTCTGAGTAATGATAATGGGTTTGAGCCACATACCGCGCCAGGCCATAACAATCCCAGCCGTTCAGGTCTCGCCCACCATCGACATAAGGCACGGTGCGGTAACGAAGTAAGTGGCTATACGCAATCGCCATTACAGATAATCCAAGCCGGGGTAATCCGACGCGGTATAGATTCTTGCGGGCCACTTTTTATTGATAAACTCAATTTTCCAGCCACACACCAGCGTGATCACCCCCTCTTTTTTCTCATAACTTTTGGCGGTTAATCGCAGCTCTGGGGCAGCAGGGCCAGATTGATAGCCAGAGCTGGTGTACAAACGCAATATCACTTCAATTTTGTCGCCCGCCTCCTTAATGACCCTTAAGCTTCGCGAGACCTCGCCATTCACATTAGGCACCGCGATATTCAACGTGCTATTGCCCTCACCCACTTTCGGGAATTGGATCTCAATACCTGCCGCGTGATATTCAATCAGATTGCCTTGATGATCTTTTGCCGTCAGCGCGTCAAAGCCCCGCACTAAGTACACCTTTCCTGGCGGATGACCTTCAATATTAAGCGTGGGACTGCTCATTTCAACGGTGTAATAAATGCTCTCTCCCGTGGGGGCACTGGCATACACTTGAGCCAATTGATTCGCCACGGTCAGTCCGTTTAACGCTCTGAAAAAATCTTTAGGATAGGACTCTCCCTGATTCTGGTAAATTGCGCCTGTTGTCGCCTCTGGGATATATTCAAAACGGCGAATTTTCATGTACTGCGAACGCCAAGGGGCCCCTCTTCCGGCCCAATGAGTATTGGCGGAGGGAAACCACATCCCCCAACCATAATCGCTGCTGCATAAAAGGAACGTGGCCAAGGAGTCTTCATCTAACAATCCTGGGTGTCTTGGTTATTTTTTTGAGGGCGAAAATGATGAGAATCAGACAGCAGGTTCTGACTCAATAATGAGCAGGATTTAACAGGAGGAGTAATTTTTAACTCATGCTCACAAGAAATATTTAACCTTGCCAGTATCATTAAATGTGGATGGTGCTGTTTATTATTGTGGCCAGACCTCAGTACTGGTCTAAGGTATAGTACATACGCTGAATAATCAGCCAATTTCAGGACTGAACACTCACTATGACGATGTTAATTCTTAACGGCAAGAAAGCAGGTTTGCCACTCATTAGGCAGACTGTTAACTTACTTCGAGAGCAAGGACATAGCATTGAGGTTCGCTGTACGTGGGAAGGCGGGGATGTGGCTCGTTATGTTAAGGAAGCTGCCGCACTTAACATCACCCGTATCATAGCCGGTGGTGGTGATGGAACCGTTAATGAAGTTGCCGATGCGTTAGCTATTTTGGCTAACCCAACCACTTCAGCTCATCCTAATAAGGTAGAGATGGAGCTCGCGATATTACCACTCGGCACGGCCAATGATTTTGCCACTGCATGCCTTATCCCATTAAAAATCGACACTGCCCTGAGCTTTGCTGTGACCGCTACCGCACATCCCATTGATTTAGCTCTGGCGAATGACCGCCATTTTATTAATGTTGCATCGGCCGGATTCGGCGCACAAATCACCGTTGATACCCCTGTTGAACTAAAAAATCTATTAGGCGGGCAAGCCTATTTCATCTCCGGACTTATACAAGCCCTTAACTTTACGCCGTATCAAGGAAAAATCGCAGCAACCTTAGCAGATGGACAGCAGATCCAACTGCAAGGTGCTGGACTATTGGGCGCGATCTGTAATGGCCGATTAGCGGGCGGAGGACAAAACCTTGCGCCCAAAGCCTTATTAAACGATGGATTGCTTGATGTCGTCTTGGTGAAACACTTCCCAAGTTCAGCACTTAAGCAAGTCGTTGATGAACTTAAAGATCCCCATGTTAGCGGTGAATATGTCAATCGAATGCAAGTGACAGAAATCACCTTAACTTCTGACACTCCACTACCAGTAAATTTAGATGGTGAACCCACCTTTCACCTCACGCACCATATCCGTGTGCTCCCTGGTGCTGTCAAGTTAGTTTGCCCTGATGATTCCCCGGTTTTAATGCGCTAACAGTCAATAAGCCTAAAATCGTGCCATATATGGACTGTTTATCGCTGGACGGTTCGATAAAGAACAAGCTCCGTTTTTAACGCAAACCTAACAGCGGATCAGAATAAGTATGAAGGCCTGTTTCAATGCGTCCACAATACCGCCGTAATAATCCAGTATCTTTGCTTGTTACGGTAAAATCGTACCAATTAGCCCACGTTTTTACTGACTGCCTAATTTCCATTTCTGTACCAGCAGTAACCAGATACGTTTGCACATTACTTTTTTCATAAAGACTAAAATCGACAGTTAGTTCATCATCTTTCTCTGTTTGATTTTTTAACGTGATGATAATTGCGGGATCTGTCTTTGTGACGTCATAACAGACTGATATCTCTTGCGTCGCTGCTACTGTCTTATCACAACGCCCCTTAAAACGGCGGTGAAAACCATTGGCAGAAAGCAGCCATAGATCATATTCATTGTTACTCTCATTTGCCAACCACGACGCATTGATGTTTTCTCCACTACCAATCGCGTAGCGACGAGGGATACTGTCCAGCTCATACATGTTGTACACGTGAATAACAACGCCTTGTTCCCCTGTATTGCTCATCTGTAAATTGATGCAAAAATCAGCATTATCAACAGCAGCATTGACATGTAATTCATAAGGCAGCGCGCAAGATGGACGAATCCCACGACCTGTGACGGGAAAGCCTTGTTCGGCTTCAGACGGCGGATCTAATTGAGGCAGTGTCTCTTGATTCTCTCTTATTTGATCCGCGTCATATTTGTTAATAACAGGTAAGGGCATTAAGGATTCAGCATTCGGATCCGTGAAATTTAAAGTCGATTGTAAATCTCCACAAACCGCACGTCTGAAAGGGGTAATATTCTCTTCAATCACACCAAAGCGAGACTCTATAAACTGAATGATAGAGGTATGATCAAAAACTTGAGAGTTCACCCAACCACCTCGACTCCATGGCGAAATAACCAAAGCAGGAACACGCGGCCCCGGACCATAAGGATGATCGTCTGAGTGATATTCTCCAGAAGTGTCTATGGTGCTGTCACCATACTTGATCCCGTTTTCAATCGACGGCGCACACGGTGGCGGCATGTGATCGAAAAACCCGTCGTTTTCATCGAAGTTAACGATAAAGACCGTTTTACTCCACACCTCATGATCTTCCGTTAGAAGATCTAAGACTTGTTGTGTGTACCAGCCACCTTGTACCGGGCTTGATGGCCCCGGGTGTTCCGAATACTCAGCGGGCGAAATAATCCAAGAAACTTCTGGTAGGGTTCCATTGGCAATATCCACTTTCAGGCTGTCTAAAAAGCCATCGTCTGACATGGTGTTGCTAACCCCTTTCAATAGCGGGTTAATCGCATTATCATTTTCTGCCCAAACAGGATATGGCTTGCCATCTAAATCATTGCCTTTTTGTGCGTTAGCCTCTCGGTATTGCCTAAATCCGGCCAGTGGATTGTCTGTAAAATTATCGGGGAGATTTTGATAAACCTTCCATTTTATGCCCGCTTCTTCTAAGCGCTCTGGGTATGTTTTCCACGTATAACCTTCACTTGGCTTGCCTAAATTTGAAAAATCATTGGTAATAGCAGGAACATTTGGATCTGCGGCATGATGATTAATCCCAGTCCAAAGAAAAAGACGGTTTGGATTCGTACCACCATGAAACGAACAGTAATACTCATCACACAGGGTAAAAGCATTCGCGAGAGCGTATTGAAATGGTAACTCCGCCTCAGTGTAATACGCCATCGATTGTTTTTCTTTGTGCGTAGGCCACGCATTCATGCGGCCAAAATCCCAGGCATCTTGCGCATCTGGATAAATATGTGGTGTACCATTTACTCGCTGTGCATTACCTAATCGAGCATCTAAGTGATACGGATAAATTAATCTATCCGTAAATTTCTGTTGCCAAATATTGCCGTAACTCGTCGGTACAGGATGACGTTCAGCAAATCCCCTCACCCCTGCTAGCTTACCGAAATAATGATCAAATGAACGATTCTCTTGCATCAAAATAACGATGTGTTCTACATCTCGAATATCGCCATGTTTGGTATTCGCAGAGATGGATAGTGCTTTTGCAATGGAAGCGGGGATCATGGCGGATACCGCTACACTTGCAGATCCAACACTGGCATTTTTTAGAAATTTACGACGACTCATACAAAGTGACATAGGTAGATCCCTTATTTCTGTTGAGGTGGACAGTGAATATTTACTGACGTTTTATCGTCATCATTGTTACGATCACACCCCATCACTAAGATGGCTAAAAATAGACTCACAACCCATATACGCATTTTTATCAAGGTAATTACCTCGTTGAAAATAGAGATGAAGCAGAGCACTATAATAAAGAAATAAGTCAGTATGACTACATCGAGGTCATCTTTTACCTTGGTATCAAAGGGGGCTAACTCAGGGAAAGAACAGGAGCATTTATTTTCCCCAATAAAACTGGACCATATATTCGGAGCTAAAAAAGTGTTAGGAATGGGTATTTAGGGACGAAAACGATGAAATTCAAACAGCAGGTTCTGACTCAATTTATTATGAACTGGCTTTAACAAGAGGAGTGATTGAAACACTTAGCCGACTTGAAAACACTGACAGTATTGAACACTAAAATTATGCCATATATGTCTAAGTTAGTCTTCTAAGCTAAGAGGGGAAATACAGTTTGGCTAAAAATAGTGAACGAAGTGAACACAAGCAACTGTATTTATTCCCGCTTAACCGCCTTGCTATACATAATTAATAACCAAACAGTTAAAAACGCTCATATTGCTTTGATGTAATGGATACAACTCTATTATTTTCAATGGTTACAACAACAAGGTAGAAGCCCCCAATAGAGCCTTTTAGCTTATAAGTTAACACTTCCCGCTTTACTGAGTCACCATCTTGACCCTTGTCTATTGCTACTTTTTCAACATCTGCAGAAATTGGCGAACCTGCGAGCATTATGATTTCAGACTTACTTTTACCTATAGTTAACAGCTTGCCATTTTCTAGACGAAAACTGCTATTAGCAGTCGCTGCCAAAGAGAAAAACAAAGTAAATAAAAGTACTGATAAATTCAATTTTTTCATATAAAGGTACTCCATACCTAAAAATGTGTGTAGCGCCCTAATAATGGACAATAAATTTCTTACTAAAATGTTGAGGAACGAAAAAAAACATTCATTTCGTTTGATAATGCCGAATAAATTTAGCAAGTTCATCGCTACAGTTTAATATCATTTCATTACCCAAACTAGGTTTTTTAACCAAAGCCAACCTAAATACTCTTCTAAGGTTACAGGCGTTTCGTTTGGGCAGAATTCTTGACTCCTATAATGTTAGGAAACTAGCAAGCTAACATCCTAATTTAGTCACTAGAATAAGCGACGAAGGTTTAAAACCAAACTGCACTTTATTCATATTAAACAGAACCACCTTTGCCTTTGCCTTTGCCTTTGCCTTTGCCTTTCATACGTATACTGATCATTACTGTCTTTCTTTACGCCAAAAACAAACCAGATAACAACACCATCCGCGATACTAAAATACGACACGATTAACTCGCAGAACAATGCCCTCAAATTCATAAGGAACGCTTTAATTCTCTTATGGTTGCAACAGAGTCTCTGCTCGATGGTAATCAGCCGCCACTGACTCAGTAAGGCCGCAACATTTAAGGAGAAGTGAGGGCTAAACACAGCATCAAACGTATGATAGATGGTTGGGTAACACACATCTTATAACCGCTAGACTCGATATTTATAACAATATTTCAACTTTGTGAAAGTCCTAAAAAAAATGTATATTGCCAAAAACTAATGATAAAGGTCACCACTCATGTCCAAATTTGCGTTAATCACAGGAGCTAGTCGTGGTATTGGAAAAGCTATCTCTCACTACTTTGCTCAGCAAGGTTACTCGCTTATTTTAGTTTCCCGAAATAAGGACAACCTTAACCAGACAAAATTGGAGCTGGAATCACTGTATACAACAAACAATATAGAAACCATTACGGTAGATTTCAACAAGCCCACTGAAGTTGAATCAGCGATTAAATCCATTATAGCGCGCCACGACACGATTGATGTTTTGGTCAATAGTGCCGGTATTTTAATGGCTGGACACACCAACCTAACTCTCGATCAGCTTTCTGAGTTGATAAACGTAAACCTAGTCTCGACTATCATGACATGTAATTTGGTGGTCGAAAAAATGAAGTTACAAGGTTACGGTGAAGTCTATAACCTAGGTTCTACCTCTGGTTTAGAGCCCGTAGCAAAAATTGCGGCTTACTCAGCCACAAAAGCGGCTATCGTTAGCTATAGTCAATCTCTTTATCAGGAACTTCTTCCTGATAACATTCAAGTTTGCTGTTTATGTCCAAGTGTCGTAGATACTGATATGACTAATGATGGACGTATCGCGAATGACCTAAAAATTGAACCACAAGATCTGATAAAAGCCATCGATTTCGTCCGTAGCTTATCCTCAGGTGCCAGCATGCCAACGCTACCGATACGCTGCAAAGTTATTGATTTAGAAAAATAAAAAATCTAGACATGTTCAGCAACAATTCTCTCGAATTCAACATTTCAGAGTTTCGTAATCGACGAGGTCCACCAGTATTTTCTCAAGATCTATGATGAAAACAGGATCGATTCTCCCCATTCTCTCTACGTTCATAATGGTAGATATCCCGGTTAAGTATTTATCGGAGCGAACAACCTTAGATATCGATGAGATATCCCGTCTGGATATTTCAACGACTCTTAAAAACTCACCCACCTTAAATCCCTGAACACTGCCATTATACTCAGTGATGATCATATTATTTTCATGCTCACCAATGACATCCCTATACCCCATCAAACCTCTGAGGTCGATCGCCGAAATCGATGTGCCACGTATACTCGTTTCAACGTTGATGCAGCGATGTGGCGTCTGCAGAGCTCTAAACAGAGGTTGCTTAACCACTTCTCTGACTTTTTGAGTATCTATGCCAAAAATTTGTGTCGCATTTAGCCTAAACAATAACAGTTCCAATTCATTCTCACGGACTGATTGAGTGCGATGAGCGAAAGAGTTAAGTACTTTTTCCATAATTAAACTCCAAATATAATAACGAGCCCTTTCGTTGAATATTTAAACTGAAAAACAAGATTAACGTAACTAGCCTTACGGACAGCTACACAACCAAGTAATTGAAACTTAAGTTAAAAACCCTACCCGCCCATTGCTAATCAATAACATACTGAGTCTATAGCTGGTTAAATGTTCTACTTGGCGATAAAACTAATCGAACAAGTCTATGTTTTATTCGAAACGAAGAAAGTGTTAGGGGTGTAAATGGTGAAATTCAGACAGCAGGTTCTGACTCAATTTATAATGAGCCAGCTTTAACAGGAGGAGTGATTGAAACCCTTAGCCAGCTTGAAAATACTGGCAGTGTTGAGAGAAGTGCTGTCGTTTACCCAAATGTTCACAGTCACTCGACATTCTCACTAGCTATATTTCTGACATTGAGGATTGCCCTAAGTGGGGTAAAACCCATGATAAAATATTCCTTCCAATCAGCCAAAGACTCCCAACCCTCAGCAGAATCCGAGTGCTTTTCGATCAATAATCTTACCTTAGCTCTCCAAATCAGATACTTCATCTTTCGCTCCTATTTTACAACCACCACAAACTAAATGAGATACAACTAATCATCTCCAAACCTGATTACTTCTATTTTAAAATGACTCGAAATCAAAAACCTCAACACCTTAAAAACCTATTCTTACTTACCTTTACCACTAGCTATATTACAAAATAATTTTACGTTAACAAGTAATATTTCTTAACTGACAACCTACTTGATCAATAATATTAAATTTGATGTCATCGGCCCTAACCAACATATTATTGACTTCATTCATCACTGTAAATACAACACCTATGAACTATCCTTCGGCTTCATTCACAATGAAGCTATCCAGTTTCTCCTCACAAAACATTTTAGTGAAATAGATTTTCTCTCCAGAATAATCATTTAAAAATAACGTATTAAAGACCCATTCTAAATAGCAGTTAAAAACACCAAAAAACAACAAAGCAAACACCTACACGCTCAAATGAATCAAAACGTCACAATAAACTTTTGATTGACATCGCTTCCACTTAGGTATTAATTAATGTTCAAGATCTAATTTAGATTTTGTCATTTCAAATATACACACGATAAACAGATATACTGATTAATCTATTTATTGTTAAGGAGGTTTTATGGATGAAAATTCACGAGAGTCAGTATTTTGTTCAGCTTGCTTTCGTATCGTTCCCAATGGAAGACGTGTTTGCCTCAATTGCAGCGAACCTCTTCTACCAGATAAGGCAACGGCTAAACATAGAAAAACAAGAATGCAATGGTTGTTTAGGTTTGGTGTGGCCTTATTGATAACAGCTTTTTTATTCGATGAAGCGATGGTATTTTTCGGATTTTCATAGTTAACGTTCAGAATGTTGAAAAAAGTTATAAGAATAAGGAATTCATGATGAGAGTTTTGATTGCTGATGATGACCCCGTAGGTGTTGAAGTTAACAAAAGGCTCATATATTCTTATGTTAATTCTAATTCAATAGATAACATCTATATAAAAACAGTATCGAACGGGTATGAAGCTGTTGATAGTTTCAGGGAGTCACTCATAGCCGGAGAACCTTTTGATTTAATTATGCTAGATCGCGGAATGCCATACTTTAACGGAGAATATGCATTAAATAAAATACGTCAATTAGAGCAACGTTCTAGCTATAGAGTAAAGCCCTGCCATATCATTATCGTGACATCCAGAAGTCCAAGCGGGGATATTTTAACCATCAAAAACCATTGTGATTCATACCTTTTGAAACCCGTCTCAGTTCCAGCTATTTACAAAATACTCGCCACTAAAACTGAGTGAACATTCAGTTTTAGTGGCATTGGAGAACCCATGCTTATTTTCCCTCACTCGACTCGTACCAGTCTCCATTTGCTAATGATGAGCGTACTTTTTTAAACTCCACTTTAGCAGTAGCGGGCCAATGAGAGTCGTGACCGCTATGATCACCACTAATTCAGTAAACAGTTTGCTGTCGATAATCCCCATTTTCAGTCCCAACTCGGCAAACACTAAACCGACCTCCCCTCTGGGTACCATGGCACTGCCTACTACCGCTTTGGTCTGCCATTGCCCACCAGCTAGCCAACCCGCCAACAGTTTACTGACAATGGCCAGCAAAGATAACCACAGCAATAGTAAGATCCCGCTAGCACTGTAATCCAACTGACTTAAATCTAAACTGATACCAACATAAACAAAAAAGATCGGCGCAAACACGTCCACTAACGCTTTTGTTGATAATTCCATTTTGTGGGTAAAGGCAAAGGGGTTAACTAAGTAACGGTTAAAAGGCGAAACAAACTGCCGACTGAGTGCTAAACCGACAGCGAAGCCACCGAGTAGTGCAGGTGCGCCAAACAAGTGGGCAAGCCAAGCAAAAAAGCAGACTAAAATCATGGTAATGATGACTTCATAGCCGGAATTATCATCAACAGGTTTGAGAGCTCGTGCAAGATACAGCAGCGCCCGTGCAACTGGTGGTGTGAACAATAAAAACAACAGCACTTTGACTATAAGCAATATAGCACTGCCAGCATCGAGGCCCCCTGGCTGGCAAAGTTAAATAATACACTGAGTAAAATCACACCCGCGATATCATCGATAACCGCTGCGCCTAAGATAATATTACCCACTGGAGTTTGGGCTTGTTGAGTTTGTGCTAACACGCGCAATGAAATACCTATGCTTGTGGCAGTTAATGCACAACCAAGATAGAGCGCGGTAAAGGTCGAATCAGTGAGATAGTAGGCACTGCTAAGGCCGATCACAATCACGGGGACAATGATCCCTAGCGCAGCAACACTTACTGCGCGGCTTCCTGCTAGATATAACCGTTTAATAGATGTTTCGCAGCCGATGGAAAATAACAGCAAGATCACCCCTAACTCGGCCAGTACAGCTAAGGTCGGGTGGGGGGCAATATAATTAAGCAATGTAGGTCCTAACAATAGGCCTGCGAGTATTTCACCCACCACTGCAGGTAGGCCAAAGCGTTCGAACAAACTTCCGAAAAGTTTACCGCAAAATAAGATCAAGCATAACGAGATAATAAACTGCTCTACCGCCATACATCCCTCGTAACCACAGCGAGAACTGAGTGAATACTGAGCGTTTTAATGATGAAGATCAAGGTGTAAATTACACCATTTGCTATGTTCAAATTAAGGTCAAGGAAGGAGTAGCTCATGGATAAATTATTTATCATTTCACAACGTAATCAGCAGCAAACCGATGCGATCAGTGCAGGGATTTTATTAGCCAATCAGTTGGGCTTACTTCCTGAAATTATGGCCTACAGCTATGAGTCCTTTAGTGGAGATGCTTACTATAATCCCCGCATCGCGGGCGCTGCGCGCGTGCAAATTTTGGCCGATGACAAAACACGAGTGCAGCTCCTGCTGGGTGAGCTCGATGCCAATGATGTCCCTTTTACCAATATCTGGTGTAAAACCTTGTCCGAACATGCCTGCGAACATGTTCATCCAGATGAGTATGCCATGATGCTTAAATCGATTCATGAGTCGGCACATTTTCTTCCTATGGATTGGCAACTTATCCGCCATACCAAGGTGCCACTCATGTTACTGAGTAATAACCCTCTCAATCGGACAAAGTCGATTTTGATGGCGGTAGACCTGGGGAGTAATAAGCCATCAAAGCAAGCACTCAATCAAGCTGTCATTACACAAGCACATAAACTTGCAGCCTCTACGGGTCATGACTTACATCTAGGTTTTGTGATCCGCTTACCTAAAATATTGCGGGATATGGATCTAGTGAACAGTCGTACCTTGATTAAAGATGCCTATCAACAACATCGACAAGTCATTGAGGAAATAGGCCTGGATAAAAACCATGTGCATATTATGGCTGGAGACGCTGACATGTGCCTTTTTGAATTAAGTTGCCGTTTAAAAGCGCAGTATTTAGTCATAGGTGCACGTCAACGCCAAGGTCTGCTTGGCCATGTAATAGGTAATACTGCCGAGTCAATTTTAGCTCGGATCCGTAGTAATGTGTTGGTGGTTCCTCATCATGATGAAAATCAATAAGGTAACTCGCGTGACTCATTATTTCGGTTAGTCACGCCTGTCCTGCTTACACCTCAAACAATACATCACTGCGGATAATGTATTTAACCCCTCCAGTAATCGCAACTGAGCTGTGTATACAGTGCAATGGATGCATACCATGAGGAAAACACAATATACTACCCGCAGGAGTTCGAACGTCGACATTTGCAACGGGATCTCCTGCTTTTGCAGGTCGACTTGTATCCCTGGCATTCACTAGAAAACGAGTAGCGCCGCCTTGAAAGTCTTCACTGAGCAGGATTAACAAGGTCATTTGACTATATCGGTCGGGGAAAGCGTCAGCAATAAGCTCATTATCTATGATCCGGCTACCTGGCCAAGAACCATCCGAGTGTGGTTTGAAAAAGTCATCTTGGCTATAACGATAGAACCGAAAACGGGCGTTTATGCCTAAAGCTTTGCTGCCGCCAAAAATCCCCTGCCTATCATCCATTAAATGAGCAATACGCTGCCAAATAGTGCCATCTGTTTTTTCGTCTACGATCCAAGTTAGGCTGTCGTTATGGCGTACACTGCGGGGCAAGGACACCGCAGCATCGGGCAGGAAGCCAAGTTGCTCACTGATGTTTATTAGTCTTTTGCATTCCGCTTTAGACAAGACGTTTAATAACTGAAATGCACCAGGTACTCGCGCTAACTCACGGCGCTCAATCTGGCCAATATCGACATCATGACTCAAATTTGCAGGGTTAGGCTCATGGTTACCCCAGGCTGGTAATGAGGGGTGCTCGGCTCCAGGTTCTAACGCCGCAACAAAAAAATTAGCGTTCGTGTCGTTATCTTGATTCATAGTTATCTCTTCTTGATAGTTCTTTAACTCACGTGACTGCGTGAAGCCAGTCCACTTGAATTGATGAGTGGCCTTATTTGCTGATAACGCGTACCTGAGAAAATTGTCGATGTCCCGCGGCGGTGCCATGAAAGCCAAAACCACTTTGCTTAGCACCTACCCAAGGCCCCTCCCCACCTGCACCTTGGTTAACTCCCACCATACCGGCTTCCATTTGTTCGGCAACGGCAGGGGCACCTGCGCCACCAAATACCGTCGCACCTAAGCCATATTGGCTAGCATTAGCACGCTCGATCGCCTCTGATATATGCTTATAACGACTAATCGCGACTATGGGGCCAAAGGTTTCGTCACGCTCTAAGCACATGTCAGGTGTGATATCGGCAACGACAGTTGGCTGTATAAAAGGCGGCTCATAGTCTGCTGTGCCTAACAGGAATCTAGCACCTTTAGCCTCTGCATCTTTAAGCTGATTAATGACACTTAGATGCTGTTTCTGATTCACAATAGGACCAATATTAACGTTGTTTTGGTCCCACGTGCCGACTCGATAACGACTGGCAAGCGCGACTACCTTTTGTTCAAACTCATCTGCTACGCGTGCATCGACATATACCCGCTCAGTTGAAGTGCACATCTGGCCTGCATTTTCGAACGAACTGGCTACGGCAAACTGCACCGCTTCATCAATATCTGCGCTGGCCATCACAATCATGGGATCGTTACCCCCTAGCTCCATGACTAGCCGTTTTAGCGATGACGCGGCGCTGGCCATTATGTGCTTTCCAGCCGCGAGCGAGCCTGTAAATGCCACCATATTGATATCGGCATTGACGAGCGACTTTCCGGTAACGGCATCACCATGAACAACTTGTAACACCCCTGCAGGCAATACCTCATTGAGTGTTTTGACAAAAAGATCCGCCACCAATGGCGTTTCTTCTGACGGTTTTAACACCACACTGTTACCCGCCATTAATGCCGGAAGCAGTAAATTATTTGCCATTGCTAGCGGATAATTCCAAGGTGAAATAACCGCGACTACACCTAAGGGGCGATATTGCAGTTCAACCCCATGTCCCTTCGGCTCAGGTGCAAGTGCATGTGCTATTTCTTGGCAAAAATAATCGCTATTTTGAATCGTACCACCGACCTCATAACTGGCTCTACGATAGTCTTTTCCCATCTCTTTACTGATCAAAAGCGTAAGCGCCTCTTGGACTTTAACTAGATGTTCATATGCCAAGGTCACTTTCTGTTGACGCTCGTTTAGGGACAAGGCAGCCCATGCCTTTTGGACATTCTTTGCTTGTTTAACCACAGCTGGTATTTTTTCAGCGGTTGTTATCGGCACTTCACCGAGTGCTATTCGATTGATTGGATCGTAAGAGACGAGCATTGACATCTATTGGCTTCCATATAACAAGTTATCATTGGTTGTTGTGTTACATTTTGCTAGAGTGGCGAATTAAAGCAACCAGTATACTTTTAGTAACCAGGCTGACTAGATTGGAATAAATATGGAAAACACTTTAAAAACAAAGAACAATATTAAAAAAATAAATCTAGAAAGTTGCGAAGAACCCTGCCTGATTGAGCGAGGTATGCGAATTTTAGGCGGAAAGTGGAAGGCTTCAATTCTCTGGCACCTGAAAGATGGACCTGTGCGTTTTAATGAATTATCTCGAATGCTAGGTGGTGCGAGTAAGAAAATGGTCGATCAGCGCCTTAAAGAATTAGAAAACCAAGGGCTAGTGATCAGAGAAGTGATCTGTACTCGACCGATTGCAGTCACCTATGAGATCACAGATTTTGGTCGTACCGCATTAGACATACTAGAAAAACTTAAAGATTGGACCGAAGAGAACAACCTCTAAAAACAATACGAGCGAGATAACGAATTCACGCTGCTTACAAAGCTCTTAGATAAGGCCGGGCAATTGGGCAGATATAAGGCTACACCGCCCATATCACCAGTGACCACTGCGTTATACACTTTAGAAAAAATGGTGCACTTAGATGTCGAATTCGGGTATAAAGTTTACCTAACTACTTAATTAAACTGAGTATGTCTTTAAACTCGATTGCTCGACAATCCTTAACTAATTCATATAAGCACATTTCTACCCCCGAAACATCGACGCCTCGATTAACCAGCTTAGTTATTGCTAAATTTTTGTTGGCGAGCGTACGTGAAGAGATGCTGTCACAGACTAATTGCACTTTAAAACCTAATTGTTTCAGATGTAATGATGTTTGATAAACACAAATATGTGCTTCAATACCACAAACCAGCCATGTATCTACATTTGCAGTGCGCACCGCTTGCATAAATTGAGGCTCTTCGCAGGCGTCAAAGGTAAACTTGGGAATGGGATATTGGTCTGCCAACAAAGCACTCAGTTCATCGACCGTCGAACCCAGTTTATCTGGATTTTGTTCAAGCCATATTATCGGTAAACCAAGAACTTGTGCGCCTTTAATCAGCTTTGCACAATTTGAAACCAAAGCGTCACTATCATGAACTAACCGAGCCAATTTTCCTTGTATGTCGGTGATAATTAGACCAGTACTTTCTTTACTTAACATACCATTCTTCCTTAAGTCTGAACCTTATAACCCGCAATGATCGCTCAGCATAGGGGCTTTATAAGTGATTAGTAGGAAGCTACCTAGCCTCCGTTAGCTTTTATCAGCTCCTTCGAGTGCTGACAGGTATTTTACCAACTCGGCCAACTCTTCCGGCGTCCTGGATTTAGAACCAATGAGATATTTACCATTCACTAACAGTGAAGGTACCCCACGGATCCCCGCTAACTGGGCTTGAGTATCATAGTTAGAGATGGCTAACTTTGCATCGACCGAATTCATCGCTTTTTCCACTGCGTTTGCATCGGCGCCTTGCTTAACGAAGAAGTCCTTGAGCTGTTCGGGCCTAGTAAAAGGCCCCTCTTTCTCATGGATACGCTTAAAAAGATTGCCATGGACTTGGCGGGTCATCTTAAATTTCTGCGCAAGATAATAGGCCTCCTGACTTAAGATCCAGCTTGGACGCCCTGCACCTACGGGAGTTCGCTCAAAATCAATGGTATCGCCGAGAAGCTCAACCGTCTCCTCGAAAATGGGGTCTTGGCGATAACAGTGTGGACAGTTATAGGAGAAAAACTCCCGCACTATCGGTGATTTCGCCTCGGGGATCCCGCTCACTTGCACGTAATCCACGCCTTCAACAAAGTCTTTGGCTTCGACTCTGTCGCTTATAACTAAACTCGCCATAACGAAAAACAAGGCGGTAAATGACCACTTGATAGTACCCATTGTCTCTCCTACTCTTTATAAAATTTATGTACAAAATCCAACGAAAAACGCTATTTATAAAATCATTAATTGACTGCAACCATAGCCGATAGTTTGTCTAACACAAAAATATTCAACTAACCTAAGTTAGCACTTATTCAACATGTCTAAGGGGAGTTATGGCGGTAATTAAAGCCTAATTCCTTGGTTATCTTACTGCCATCTATGATTTTTGCTACTTGAAGCTCTTCCCCAAAAATCGGCACCTCTAATGACAAGTGCTGAGCTGCTCGCGTATAAAAGTCTGCTCGACTGGGATGACCCGCTGCACATAGGTTATAGACAGGCGATAAAAGCTCACTAGACAACAAACAGGAAACGGCGCCGATACAATCATCGAGGTGCACTAAATTTACCGGCGCATCCGTTCCTGGCAGATCTTTCTTTCCGGCAAGGAAACGCCCAGGATGCCTAGCAGGGCCTATCAGCCCTGAGAATCTCAATACACAAGTAGGATAATCTTGTGAAAACAGGCTTTCGGCCTGAAGTAAAATTTCGCTTGATGGCGAGTGAGCCGCAGCATCACTCTCAGTCATTGGCTCTCCCGTAGCTGGGTATACCCCAGTGGTACTGATAAATATGACTTGCTGGTATACATGCTTGGCCATCAGCGACTTAAGAAACTTGAGTCGATTGAGATAAGCATGGGGAAGTTTTCTTATGGATGGGGGAATATTGATCACTAGCGCATCAGTATGCAAAGACCCTTGCAACTGTGATTGAAATTCAGATGTTAACTCTACATCGATCTGAGATAATTTATCAACTTCGAAACAGTGTCCATTAAACTCATGATTATCGAGATCTAAGCTAAAACCTCGGATACCATCACTTTGCAGTTTATTGGCAGCCTCACTCTCCCTCTTACTACCACTGACTTGGTAACCCAGTTTAACAAGGTGCTTAGCTAAAGGAAGACCGAACCAACCGCAACCGACAATACTCACTGTGTTAATCTTCAAGCTGTAACCCTATAGTTGAAATCGACTCATCACATCATAGAGTGAACGCAGTAGATTAACTAGTCGTTAGCTGGGAACACCACTGAAATAAAAACTAATCCCCATGTCGGCCTGCAGCGCTTTCATCGCACCTTCCGATAACTCCTCGATCTTTAACACTTTCTCGACTAATACATCTTCCTTAGTCAAAAATCGTAAGGCCGCTTCGCTGCCATCGGGTTTACAGGCCCAAACCTGAGGTTGCTTAACCTCTTTGGTGGTCATCATCACCTTACCTACAGATTGATCAGATAGCTCGACTATAGTGCCTGGCGGATATATTCCCAATATTTTAACCAATACGGCAATTAAAGCCTCGGAATGTTTACCGGCGCGATTCTTAAACAGGTAACCTAAAGCAACTTGAGGGGAGCGAACATTTTCGGCCCAAAGCTGACTGTCATAATCATTCGCTAGGCTCACAACTTGAGTCACCATAGGTATCTTGTTGCCTTTGAGACCATCAGGATAACCTGTGCCATCGATAAACTCATGATGATGAAGCACTATATTCAGCACTGCTTGATCATATAGCCCGGATTTATTCAACATCTCATAGCCAAAGTTAGGGTGTTTTTTCAAAAAGTTGGTTTCATGCTCGGTCAAAGCCCCTTTCTTACGCCGTATAATATCCGGGACTTTTAATTTACCAATGTCGTGATACAAACAGCCTAAGGCGATATCTCGCATATCAGATTTCGACATATCCATCGCCTTGGCTATCATCAAGGCAACTACGGCGACTGAGATCCCATGCTGAGTCACACTAGCATCCGACTCTCCAGCACTCACCAAGGCTAAAAATGGCGTATCGATTTCTAGCATATGGTCCAGCATCTCTTCGACTAGTGTCACCGAACTTCGATAGGCGCCTTCGGGGTCACTGCCTGTTTTACTGAAAGCTGCCCGACTCTCATTCACACATTGAACAAATCTCTGTTGGCTGAGCCGAAGCGATTTACGTACAAGCGCCTTAAGGTCCACCTCTTTTACAACTTGTTTAACTTCTTCCTCGACAACTTCTTCTTCAATTTCTTCGGGCAGTAACTCTTGTCCTGACAACAAGATCACATAGGGAACTCCTAGGCTTTTAATCAGTTCTATTTGGGCTTCTTCTTTAATTTCGACACGATTAAACAGGAAAGGATGATTCTTCCACGAGAGAGGTAACTTAACAGTGAGCCCAATTTGTAACTTAGATAGGGGTAAGTGTATCTGTTCGGCTTTAGCCACCCAATAAAACTCCTTCGCAACGCCTTTCATAACCAAGTATTCCAGCTAAATGGTCATACTCCATTTTAGTTCAGACTAACAAGTTAAGTATAATACGGTTACCGAAAACCCACTGAACTTAATGACATAACTATAGAGCAATAACTAAAAACCTTAAGTAATAAATGAAAAATAATTGTAAAAAAATGAAGTAAATCACTGTCAGGTCCAACTTCCCCCCCAAATTGAAGCTAATACTCGCTAATCACACTGGATGACAAAGCTTTAACCTCCTATTACCTAGTAAACCACAGCTAATGCAATCTGCTAACACTTAAACAAAGAACAAGATTTTACATTAGCAGAGGAATCTCGAAGTTTAGCGACTTATAACCGCAAGAAATAACTTATAACAAATAAACCGAAGTCAGAACATTGTATACAATATTCTTTATGCTATAGTTGAGTCGTTCTTTAGGGACATGTGGACACCCCGATCACATCGACTTAAAGAGTGTTGCTGTCAATTGTCCTTAATGTCAGAGCTGTTATCGAGTCATGCTGTCGATAGATAATAGATTTGAAAAGGTATTTTGTTAACATTCCTGGATCGAAATACAATTTAGTAGTCTGTATTTCTACTCTTACTAAATAGTAAAAGTGAAAGATCTTTAGGCGCTGCACATGCAGCGCCATTTTTTTACTTGAATTTTAGTAGACTGATCGCAGTAAATAGACCGACTCTACTTATTGGAGGGCTTTTCCACTAATTCAGGCTTGTTTTCCTGCTCATCTTCATCCTTGTTCCAATCTGCAAAATAATGGGTTAAGCGCTTAGACTTAAACAGGTAGATCAGGCTCCAAAATAACAGCAAGCCATCCAGCCCGGTGCTCCAGCTATAGAGATAATGAGAGTTAATCGTTCGCTCGAATAGCAAGGCACCGTCTATAACCAGCAACAAGAGTAAGATCCACTTCAGTTGAGCAAACACAGGCATGAGCCAATGAGGTTTACGCTTTCGCTCGGCGATAACGACGCCATAAATGAGTAAGGCACCGAACCCAGCCACTAGCGCCATGATAAAATCTGACTTTTGCGGATAAAACATGGCTACCAGAGCCGCTCTATCGCTGGATTGCGTCAATGATGCGATAAAGATGCACCAACCCCGAGCGATAAATACCAGTATGAAATATAGATACAAGGGGGGCTTGATATGGCCCTTATCGTCGAGCCAGGTAATATTACTGAAGTTCACGCTTTGCCTATTATTGTTCTTTTAGAATATCCTAACACTGATATGGTGCCAAATGAGCCATTTTCAATGTCGGAAATAAAAAACGCCATCAGAGATGGCGTTTAAAACTAAGGATAAAAGCTAACTGACATTATTGCCCGGCGAGTAAGGCGAGTAAGCCCTCTTCGTCCAGTATCTTAATGCCTAAGTCCTGCGCCTTGGTCAGTTTAGAGCCTGCCGCTTCACCAGCAACTAAACAGTCTGTATTCTTAGACACACTCCCCGCTACTTTAGCGCCTAACGCCTGCAGCTGAGCCTTAGCATCGTTGCGATTAAGTTGCGTCAAGGTGCCGGTCAATACCCAGGTCTGTCCCTTCAGCGACAACGACTCTTCTGCGACTTCTTCGATAACGGGCCAGTTTACTCCAGCCTCGATAAGGCTATCGACGACCTCTAAGTTATGAGGCTGAGCGAAGAAGTGGGTCAAATGCTGAGCCACAATAGTGCCGACATCATCAACCTTGATAAACTCCTCAGCATTCGCCGCTTTAAGCTTGTCTAAACTCTTAAAGTAATTAGCTAAGTTAGCCGCGGTTGCTTCACCGACTTCCCGGATCCCCAGTGCATAGAGGAAACAAGAAAAAGTGGTCTTCTTGGCGACTTCGATGGCTGCAACCAGGTTAGTTGCCGATTTAAGCCCCATTCTATCAAGCATAGTGATCGCCGAAGCCGATAACTTAAACAGGTCGGCCGGGCTCTCCACTAATTCTTTATCGATAAGCTGCTCGACAACCTTGTCGCCCATGCCATCGATATCTAAGGCTTTACGAGAAGCAAAATGTTTGATGGCCTCTTTTCGCTGAGCTTCACAAAACAGACCACCGGTACAGCGTGCAACTGCCTCACCTTCGATACGCTCGACTAAACTGTCACACACGGGACATGTTTGAGGAAATTCAATCTCACTAGCATCATCGGGGCGCTTCTCGGCCACGATAGCCACAATCTGCGGGATCACATCGCCGGCGCGGCGAACGATCACAGTATCTTTAATTTTAACGCCCAATCTGGCAATCTCATCGGCATTATGCAGCGTCGCATTCGATACCGTCACTCCGCCGACAAAGATTGGTTTCAATCTGGCCACTGGTGTCACGGCGCCGGTGCGGCCAACCTGGAAATCCACACCTTCGAGTAAGGTCATCTCCTCTTGTGCCGGAAACTTAAACGCTGTGGCCCATCTTGGCGCCTTGGCAACGAAACCTAACTTGAGTTGCTGAGCAATATTGTCGACTTTAATCACCACGCCATCAATCTCATAGGCCAATGCACTGCGACGAGTCATGATATCTGTGTAATAAGCGATAACATCGCTGACGCTATCACATTGCTTCACCTCGGCGCTCACAGGGAAGCCCCAAGATTTAAGTTGCATCAACTGACCATAATGATGATCGGCCAATCCCCAAGTTTCAGGCTCAACCACACCTAGCGCATAGGCGTAAAAACCCAGTGAGCGGCTGGCGGTGATCTTGCTATCTAATTGGCGCAAACTGCCTGCTGCTGCGTTGCGCGGGTTGACGAATTCTTTCTCACCTTTTGCTCTGGCACGCTCATTCAACGAATCAAATGCTTGCTTAGGCATGATCACTTCACCGCGCACTTCCAAAAGCGGCGGAAAGTTATCACCGCGAAGCTTCATTGGAATAGAGCGTATGGTACGGACATTCTCGGTAATGTCTTCGCCGGTTTTACCATCACCTCGTGTCGCCGCCCGCTCGTAAACACCATCACGATATAAGATGCTAACTGCCAGCCCATCGAGTTTTGGCTCACAACAAAATGTCGGTGCAGTTTCAGTTTTGTCATTAATGCGATTATAGAAGGCTTCAAACTCTTCATCGCTAAAGACATTATCCAGGCTAAGCATAGGTTTAAGGTGCGTTATTTGATCGAACTTAGCCAGGGGAACACCCCCTACTCTCTGAGTCGGAGAGTCAGGAAAACAGTATTCAGGGTGCTCAGTTTCCAACGCTTTCAACTGCTTAAGTAGACGGTCATACTCTGCATCAGGAATGCTAGGGGCATCATCGACATAATAGCGATAGTTATGCCCGTTTAAGGTATCGGTAAGCTCGGCAATCTCTAGGGCGACAGCTTGGATATTGAGTGAAGTATCATTTTGCATAAGTAGGTCCGGATAAGCATGAGAAAGGCCGCAAAAGCGGCCTTTTTTACATGCGCACAATCAATAGGTTACAATAAATATCATGTAGTTACCTATAATTAATATAGCCACGTGTGGCAGATTATATCACGTGTTTGGGCGTAATGTGGCCAAAGGATTCTGTGCATAGGTCATTATTTGAATGATTAAAGTGACTCGCAAACGAATGGGTTCTGTCGCAAACTTAGATTAATCGTAGGCACTACCGACGGAGCTTCCTCACAATATTATCGGGCTTTGTCGCTTCTTGATAAAAGCAGATAAAGTCATCCAGCGGCATTGGTTTAGCAAAAAGATACCCTTGTTGCAGGTGCACTCCACGTTGAAGCAGTTCCAGGGCCTGCTTCTTTGTTTCAACCCCTTCAGCTATTAGGGGTAAATTGAGATGCCCTGCCATTAATATTTGCGCATCAAGCGCCGACGAAGCCTTATCAAAATGGAGAGTATCAACAAACATCTTATCGATCTTGATATAGTCGAAGTCAAACTCTTGAAGATACGAAATACCACCATAACCCGTTCCAGCGTCATCCAGTTTCAAGGTTAACCCTAATGCCTTTATGCGGGCAATTTGGATCTTCGCACTTGCGATATCATAAATGGGCTGCCGTTCGGTTATTTCCAGTGACAGACTCTGCACCTGCTCCCCTTGCGCAGCCATGGATTCAAGCGCGTCAAGCAAATGAGGATGCTCTAAATGCTCCGGCACAATATTGACACTGATTTTTAACTCTGGGTCCTGATTTAATATCCCGGATAAATTATCAAGCACCTGCCTTATCAGGCAAAGCGTGACAGGAGTGATCAATGAAGAGCTTTCGAGCTCGTCGATGAAGTAACCTGGGGAGATAATGCTGCCATCTTTCTTTACCCAGCGGATCAATGCCTCTGCTCCGTACATTTCACCCGAGTCCACATTAATAATTGGCTGATAGAAAGAGATGAGCTCTCCGCTCTGCAGGGCATTTTGTAACCTGTTCAACAAAGAGTTTTGTTTTTGTCGGTAACTTAATACGGCGAAAAAAATAGCCAGCCAGAACGCCAGCGCAACCATTCCAGCCCACCAGAGTGAACCGATTGACTTAATTAGTGTGTAGTTGTAATCCAGCTTCACTAATATGCTTAAAGGATAGCGCTCTGAGCGTATTTCAATACTCAGTAACGGGGAGCTAAAGTCACTGCCAAGTTCAATAATAGGGTAACCATTAAATAACTCGCCATACATATAGCGACACTCATTGCAGAAATTTTTGAAGAAAAACTTGCTATCGTCTATGTCTATTTTCATTGCATCAGTACGACCGTTCAGTTTGGTCCCCAAAAATAATCCAGTATGACTAACCCCTTCCAATTTATACTTAAACTCCCCCATACCAAGTTGCTCATGGTTATCCTCAAATTTAATCAATTGGTGAGACGACGTTTTCTGTTCTCCTATCGTAAGCAAGCCAAGGCTGGAGCAGTATTTATACTTAGGAAATGTATCGGGGTGGGAGATGATAAAACCGCTACCAGAGTTTTTCAGTTGAAAGTGCTTGAAGTCACTTAACTCCTCAGCTGAGCAGGTTTTTACCTCTATCTGAGAGAATTTCCTCATTATTAACAGTGCGCGGTCAAACTGAAACTCTAGGTAAGCAAGGCGCTGTGATAAATCGTTTTCCGCTTTGTCTTTGACCAGTGAATACGAATAAATCCAGGAAATACCTATACTGCTACAGGCCGTGAGTAGTAATAGTAGTGCTAATGGTTTCCATGTGAACAAGTTAAACCATCGCATTAAACAATTCTCCCATTGGTTTATTATAATCGCTGTATAGAGAAATAGTGATTCTGTCGCATTTTGAGTAGTCAGGGTTTATCATAGTCATTATTCCCTCCTCCAGCCGAGGTTTTACTGCAATTGCGTGTTAGCGTGAAAAAGATCACTCGATAACGCTGTATCTCAATACCGTTATCAACTTTAAAATAGCAGGGGCTGAACATTAGAGGATCACTCATAGATAAGTCTTGAATGTCCACATGAGCCTTATATAACTCCCTGCCATTCCGCTTTAAGCGGTATTGGGATTCGCTTATTTTGACGTCAAAAAAAGTTGATATCGCTCCAACTTACAGTACGTATTATGAGCAATAGAAATAGAATTAAAACTACACTACATACCAACCTTCGACAGCGAAAAAATCGAGTAGGGTTAGGCGTTACCGCCTCATTCCTCTCACAGAACCGTACATACGGACCTCGTATACGGCTCCTGTAATCTTCTATTTCTTAGCAATAAGGAGCGAGAACCCCTGTCATAACTTTGTCCACCTGATATAAGCCCATTTCCTCGAACCACTTATTTGGCATCGCATAATGCGCTAATAGGCTCCCGGCATTCCGGCAAGAAGGTCATTAGGATATTTTAAAACGGAGGCTTAAAACCCTCGCAGCTTTAGTATGCGGTGAAGTTTTAACACTTTCTTCCACAACTTCAACTGGATAGCGCTTAGCCTTCGTCGTATCCAACCAGTTAACGGTTTCAGTATTTGGCTTATATTCGCTACCTTGAAGTAGTTTACAAATCCCCTGAGCACCGGATTAAGTTCCTCTAGCACCATAGCTAAATTCATTCCGCCATTGCGTCTGGTGATTTGTTTCACCTTTATCTTCAGCATCTTGAGTTTCTTTTCCTGAATGTGCGTATATGTACTGCCTATCACTACACCCAGAAAATTTATCCCCTCATCGCTATGCACTATGCGGGTTTTACGCTCATTTACTTTCAGCTTTAGTGTCACTTCTAAATATCCCTCGCCACCTTTAGCGCTTTCTCTGCGGCTGTTTTCGAGCAACAGAGCATCAAGATATCATCGGCGTATCGCACGATTCGGTGCCCCCGCTTCATCATTTTTTGATCGAATGCATCCAGATAGATGTTCACTAACAACGGGCTAATCACTCCGCCCTGTGGACTTCCCAAATTGTTGCTTTGCAAACTTGAGCCCACCATCACCCCACTTTTTAGAAGCATGTCTATCAGATTTAGGATGCTGCCGTCTATGACCCGCCGTTTCACACTACTGATTATCAGTTCGTGATCAAGCATATCGAAACATTTCGACAAATCCATATCAACAACGTGTTGCCGCCTGTACTTGCGTATAAACAGCGTCGCTTTACCGGTTGCGGTTGATACCGCTTTTCTTGCAGTTCGATTAATAACGGCTTGAGGTTACTTTCCAAATGTTGTGCAACATCATCCACACCCTGACCGTCCATACCGGCAGCACCCTTATACTCCTTCACTCGTTTGAACGCCTCAAAAATCGATAGCAACCGACCATAAAGGCTGTGATATTTATCTACTGTTATTTTTTTCTCACATCAATATCCACTGATTGCCTTAAGTATGGTTAGGTTTATTTCACCACCGCTGTTAAGTGTTCTAGCTTTATGCAATCTGCCTTCATTGCCTCTAATGAAGAGAAATGGTTACTCCCCCAGCCCAGCACCGATACAACTCTTAGCCATCAAGGGTGCCCTGACTTATTAGCCAGTTTGCCATGCTTTTGATGATGGCTAACTCCTTTACACATATTGGCAATGGTCGGCTTGGTTTTGTCCTCAACACCATTACAGGCTTTCACTGGCCTAGCCTTACTCACTACTACGGGTTCATCAGCCACCTAGCACCAACATAGGTTTTGGATTCCCCTCTGGTGTATGATTCCAGCATTTGCTTGGATGTAGTGTCAGGCTTCCCCGGTTACTGCACAGGCTCCCAGTTAAAGATCCCGCCCTTATTACAGCGTTGGTTTGTTTGAGTATTGGGCTTCGTGCTATTGCGGACACTTACCCACCAACACCGCCAATATAGGTTACGGTTAGTTGCCTATGGCTTCCTTCAGACCTCACCGTTGGCCAGTGACGCCCTTGCCATTCGAATAATCTTCCCCTCAGACGGGGCGATTCTGCCTTTTTTCAGGCAGACGGGTTTACCTACTTCGCAGGGCAAACACAAAATGCTCCCCTTCGGGGAGCAAAGATTAAAGGCTAAACATTAAAAACTAAGGAGCTGAAACGCACGAAGCGTAGAAGTTCCCGTCCGGAGTATAGACGGGGTTACCGCCGTAGCCCAAGTTCACGATCTCGTATTTGCCGCTCCCCACCCCAAGGTCGTACTTGACCAATAGGTTGCAGTGGTCGCCCAACCATACCCGCTATACATATCACCTCTATCGCTATACAACCCCAGTAATTCAGCTTGTGACGCCATTCGCCAATCATCCCGTTCATTGAAGCTCATGTCACCAAGGTCCTTACACCAACGGTCATACTGACCGTTTACGCCTTCCGCAGAGATAGAGCTAGCGTTATCACCACCTATCAATAGCTGGTCAAAGCGCGCGAATTGCCCAGCAGACCCGGCACTAAATCCATTCTCTGTATACGTATTCCTATAAGTTTTCCCATCATTCTTATCGATAGATCCAGCAGTAGTCACGTATTCCAATGCATCCATTACGGCTACATTGGGCGTACCCGTGAAAAGCATTCCTGTTGTTCCGTCTGTAGCTACTTTTAGGCAGTCCCCGACTGCGTTAGTCGGGTCATTGTCGTTGACCGCGCCCCCGCACATTAATAGCTTAAATGGTGCATTAGTCACGGTAATAGTTTCATCGGCAGTGTCAGCCCACGTAGCCGATGTTCCCTGAGCCCGCACCGTAATGTCACCCACTGAATCCGCCGTGGTGCTCAATACCCCAGTGTTGGTATCGATGGTGGCACCACTTCCTGATTGATAGAAAATGGTCCAATTCACTTCGCTGCCATCTTGTGTGGCAACATACGTTGTGCTATCGGATAAGGTCGCCGTGGCAGTAAAGTCTATTGAGAAGCCTGCCGCCACGCTATCAATATTAGACGTCACCGCAACGGATGTGACTGTCGCATTGGTCACCGTAATGGTTTTATCGGCAGTATCACTCCACGCTGCCGAAGTGCCTGTAGCCCGCACCGTGATCTCACCCACTGAATCTGTCGCAGTGCTCAATACCCCAGTGTTGGTATCTATGGTCGCACCACTCCCTGATTGATAGAAAATGGTCCAATTCACTTCGCTGCCATCTTGTGTGGCAACATACGTTGTGCTATCAGACAAAGTCGCCGTGGCAGTAAAGTCTATTGAGAAGCCTGCCGCCACACTGTCGGTATTCGATGTGACTGCAACGGATGTGACTGTTGCATTGGTCACGGTAATCGTTTTATCGGCAGTGTCACTCCACGCAGTCGAGGTACCTGTAGCCCGCACCGTAATGTCACCCACTGAATCCACTCCAGTGGTTAGCACCCCAGTCTTAGTATCAATGGTCGCACCACTTCCTGATTGATAGAAAATGGTCCAATTCACTTCGCTGCCATCTTGTATGGCAACATACGTTGTGTTATCGGACAAAGTCGCCGTGGCAGTAAAGGCTATTGAGAAACCTGCCGCCACACTGTCGGTATTCGATGTCACTGCAACGGATGTGACTGTTGCATTGGTCACGGTAATCGTTTTATCGGCAGTGTCACTCCACGCAGTCGAGGTCCCCTTAACCTGCACTGTGATCTCACCCACTGAATCCACTCCAGTGGTTAGCACCCCAGTCTTAGTATCGATGGTCGCACCGGTTCCAGGTTGTGAGACGATAGTCCAGTCCTCTTCACTGCCATCCTCTAAGCCAGTATGGGTTGTGCCATCAGATAAGGTGGCCGTGGCAGTAAAGTCTATTGAGAAGCCTGCCGCCACACTGTCGGTATTCGATGTGACTACAACGGATGTGACTGTCGCATCGGTCACGGTAATGGTTTTATCGGCAGTGTCACTCCACGCAGTCGAGGTGCCTGTAGCCCGCACCGTGATCTCTCCCACTGAATCAGTTGCAGTGGTTAGCACCCCAGTCTTAGTATCGATGGTCGCACCGATTCCTGGTTGTGAGACGATAGTCCAGTCCTCTTCACTGCCATCCTCTAAGCCAGTATGGGTTGTGCCATCAGATAAGGTAGCTGTGGCAGTAAAGTCTATTGAGAAGCCTGCCGCCACACTGTCGGTATTCGATGTGACTACAACGGATGTGACTGTCGCATCGGTCACGGTAATGGTTTTATCGGCAGTGTCACTCCACGCAGTCGAGGTCCCCTTAACCTGCACTGTGATCTCACCCACTGAATCCACTCCAGTGGTTAGCACCCCAGTCTTAGTATCGATGGTCGCACCGGTTCCAGGTTGTGAGACGATAGTCCAGTCCTCTTCGCTACCATCCTCTAAGCCAGTATGGGTTGTGCCATCAGATAAGGTAGCTGTGGCAGTAAAGTCTATTGAGAAGCCTGCCGACACGCTGTCAATATCCGACGTCACCGTGACTGATGTGACTGTTGCATCGGTCACGGTAATCGTTTTATCGGCAGTGTCACTCCACGCAGTCGAGGTCCCCTTAACCTGCACTGTGATCTCACCCACTGAATCCACTCCAGTGGTTAGCACCCCAGTCTTAGTATCGATGGTCGCACCGGTTCCAGGTTGTGAGACGATAGTCCAGTCCTCTTCGCTACCATCCTCTAAGCCAGTATGGGTTGTGCCATCAGATAAGGTGGCTGTGGCAGTAAAGTCTATTGAGAAGCCTGCCGCCACACTGTCGATATCCGATGTAACCGCAACGGATGTGACTGTTGCATCGGTCACGGTAATGGTTTTATCAGCCGCGTCAGTCCACGCCGCAGAGGTGCCTGTAGCTCGCACCGTGATCTCTCCCGCTGAATCCACTCCAGTAGTTAGCACTCCTGTGTTGGCATCAATGGTGGCACCACTTCCTGATTGATAGAAAATGGTCCAATTCACTTCGCTGCCATCTTGTATGGCAACATACGTTGTGTTATCGGACAAAGTCGCCGTGGCAGTAAAGGCTATTGAGAAACCTGCCGCCACACTGTCGGTATTCGATGTGACTACAACGGATGTGACTGTCGCATCGGTCACGGTAATGGTTTTATCGGCAGTGTCACTCCACGCAGTCGAGGTGCCTGTAGCCCGCACCGTGATCTCGCCCACTGAATCTGTCGCAGTCGTGAGTATCCCTGTCTTAGTATCGATGGTCGCACCACTTCCTGATTGATAGAAAATGGTCCAATTCACTTCACTGCCATCCTCTAAGCCAGTATGGGTTGTGCCATCAGATAAGGTGGCTGTGGCAGTAAATGCTATTGAGAAGCCCGCCGCCACACTGTCAATATCCGACGTCACCGCGACTGACGAGACTGATGCATCGGTCACGGTAATGGTTTTATCGGCAGTGTCACTCCACGCAGCCGAGGTCCCCTTAACCTGCACAGTGATCTCGCCCACTGAATCCACTCCAGTGGTTAGCACCCCTGTGTTGGCATCAATGGTGGCACCACTTCCTGATTGATAGAAAATGGTCCAATTCACTTCGCTGCCATCTTGTGTGGCAACATACGTTGTGCTATCGGATAAGGTTGCCGTGGCAGTAAATGCTATTGAGAAGCCCGCCGCCACACTGTCAATATCCGACGTCACCGCGACTGATGTGACTGATGCATCGGTCACGGTAATGGTTTTATCGGCAGTGTCACTCCACGCCGCCGAAGTGCCTGTAGCCCGCACCGTGATCTCACCCACTGAATCCACTCCAGTGGTTAGCACCCCAGTCTTAGTATCGATGGTCGCACCGATTCCTGGTTGTGAGACGATAGTCCAGTCCTCTTCACTACCATCCTCTAAGCCAGTATGGGTTGTGCCATCAGATAAGGTGGCTGTGGCAGTAAAGTCTATTGAGAAGCCTGCCGCCACGCTGTCGGTATTCGATGTAACCGCAACGGATGTGACTGTTGCATCGGTCACGGTTAAGGTTGCGGTTTGATTGAACTCAATCCCATCAGCCATACCCGAAGCAGTAATAGTCACCTCACCCGGCATGACGCCAGTAGCAAACCCTGTTGCAATCTCTACCGCCGCGATAGCGGTATCACTGCTACTCCACGATAGTGTAGGATGCGTGGTGACATCTTCGGTAGAACCATCTGACATGATGGCCGTGGCCTCATACTGCTGGTGCAGCCCTACGGGAATGGAAGCTGTGGCCGGAGTGACTTGTAACCCTACAATAGGGTCCCCTAAGTCTGGGCTCCCTAAAAGACCATCATCCCCATTACACGCAGTAAGCGTCAACGAAGCCAAAAAAAAGAACGCGTATTTAAAGTAATTCATCATTGTTCATTGCCGCTATTAATTGATGTCTCGTTGCTCACTTCTTCTGTGATTGTTTTTTCAAACGTGATATCTACACGTCTATTTTCCGCACGACCTTCAGCCGTTTCATTGCTCGCAGCAGGGGAGGACTCCCCTTTACCGATTGCAGTAATACGTGATGAGCTAATGCCGTTTTGTATCAAATGGTCTGCAATGGCGTTCGCTCGCCTTTCTGATAACCACTGATTGTATTTCGCACTCCCTGAGCTGTCCGTGTGGCCCGTAATCTCAATGCTCCCTTCACTCGATAGCTGCAACTGCGTTATCAACGCCGTGAGTTTGGCGCTGGCTTTAATGATTGACGAGTCAAAATTAAACGTAGCACTCGGCTTTAAAGAAACTTGGGTGGTCACCAGCACCCACTCTACGACAGGCTCAACCATCTCAGGGATTGGCGCTGCAATAAACTGCCTCTTCTGACCAAAGTGATAACTCAAACCCAATGACACAAAATGCATGTCAGCCTGCATCACCTCTTCATCTCCTATCCCATCGATAAACTGGTATTCTCCGCGAAGCGACCAATTCTTAGATAATCGATAATCCAAACCCACCGCAGACACGATCCCCCACTCATTGGATGTCTGCGCGTCACCCCAGGTACTCTCTTTATCAATGCCTTGATAGGCTGCACCCACCCTAAGGTAAGCATCCAGATGCTCAGAAACGTCGTAAGAAAACACACCCGACAGCTCACTTCCCCAGATATCGGCACTGACATTGTTCACACCGTAACTCGCGTCAGGAGAGCCATAGTCAGTCACAGCAGCCTCAAGCGCAAACCAAGATGTGAACTGATAACCCGCATACAAGCCATACCCGAAGGTATCATCATTGCACACTGAACTATCACTTGAACACGCACCTTCAACGTTCGTCCACCCTCCGCGCAAACCAACATAAGCATGTGCATTATTTTGACGTGTATCAAACCATTCTCCAAGGTTCTCATCTTGAGCTACATTCACGGTATCCGCCTGTACATAAGACATTGCCCAAAATAGCAATAATATTGGTGTAGTTAGCAAGTATCGTTTCATCGGTGTCATCCTACAAAAGAGTATTGTTAATAAAAAATGTCTATCACGTTACATTTAACCTGTCGCTTTACACAACAGAGTAATTAATTGAGTCAACGTATGGTGTCTAAGTGTTCATCAATCAAACTTAAAATTCGATTTTTAAACCACTGAATAATTGGGTCGCTATGTACTCGTGCATGCCAACATAAATAATTGATAGCACTCTTTGCCTCCGGAATATGAACCCGTAATAAATGCTGGCGCCAAAAAGGATCATGAAAAATCCTTTCAGGTACAAAACCAACATGCTGCCCAGCTAATAATCCATGTAACATCACCGTCATCGAATCACTGCTAAATGTGACTTGTCTAATGCAATCAAGCTGAGTAGCAAGTTGATCTATTACTGACTCCAATGAATCTGATGAGCTATACTCCGCAGTTGCATGAGACAAAATTTGTTTCAACGTCGGCTTGTTAATGGCTGAAAGTGGGTGACTTTGAACATACACAGCATAATTCTTAAGGTTAGGAATCACACTTCCATAAATATTTGTCGGCGGGTGTTCACTGGCAACGGTAGCTAAATCTAATTCACCCCTCTCAAGCATCGAAAACACCTGACGAGATTTATTCATGAACTCTAACTCAAGATGAGGAGCTTCACTTGCCATTGTTCTTAATATTAACGGCATAAATTGTTCTGCCTGATCATCTCGAAATGCAATGCGGATCACCCCTCGGAGATCTGATGCATCGAAAGGCGATTGCAGCATAAGGCGCTGACTCATTTGTAGCCATTGATGTAAATTGGGTAACAGCGACAGCGCTTTATCGTTAGCTTTGATCCTATGTCCTTGTTTAAAGAACAATTCATCATCAAAGTAAATGCGTAACTTCTTTAAATGCTTGCTCATTGTCGGTTGAGAAAGCCCGAGACGTTCTGCACTAACTGAAACACTTTGCTCTTCGATCAACACGGCTAAACTCAATAACAAATTAAGATCACATGCTTGTATACGTTCTAATATTGAATAATGCACTCCCCTTCTCCCTCAATCGCACAGTATTGTAGGCAATAACAGAGCAAGCTCATTGCGTAACCATTTGTTAACTTCCGCATGTTCACTATAATCATTCCAAAACAGTTTTAATGCATGTTGCTCTGCGTGTCCTTTCCATTGGAGCGCGGTACGGCACTCACCATCCAGCACCTTTGCCGCATAGTAAGGCAGCCAAGCCACTGTATTAGGAGCACTCAAGGCATTCATAACCGAGCCTAACAAGCAAGACCTCAAAACGATCAGTTCATCGAGAGACTTATCTGCAACAACTGATGATTTTTCACAGCCGAGATGTGTATACACCAATCGTTTTAATTCCTTATCTTGTGAAACGTGACCCATTGACACATCTTGATAAGTAATATAGGAAATGACCTTATGATTAAGGGCGTAAGGGACTCTGTCATAACAGCTAATAACAAAGTCAACCTGTCCTCCTCGTAATTTTTGAAAACTATTGTGATCTAATAAGTTAATTTGCAGATTTAATTTCGGCGCTAAAACCTTTAAATGCTCGATAATTTTTACCGTGCAGAGTCGAGCACTGACATCATCCATGACCAGTCGTACGGAGCCTTGGGCCGTTAATGGAGAAAACCGACGGTTTTCAATCGTATCAACCATGAGTGCAAAGATGGGTTCAAGTGATTGTTTTATCTCCTGAGCTTTATTTGTCAAAATCATGCCGTCTTTAGTTTTAACTAAGATGGGGTCGTTAAATAGATGCCGAAACTTTTTTAACATTTGACTCATAGCGGGCTGAGACACTTTCAGTTTTTTTGCAGCATTTGTTACATGCATTTCTTTTAATAAAACTGCTAACATGGGTAAATAATTAAGATCCAGATGAGTCAACTCATCAAAAGACTGATTCATATTGTTCATAAGTAAATTTTCGATAAATACAAAAATAGTAGAACAGAATTCAAATTAAGCTAAATTTGTAGTAGAAAAATTTGATATCTAGAATCAAAACATCTCTGTTTGAGGGCATCCTGCCAATTTATAGATAAAAACTAAATTTTATTATGAGCAAATTTCCTACCCTTTACAACAAGGCGCTTAAATATGCAACATAAGTGCGAGGAATACAGGAGGAGTTCAAGGTAAGAAAACAGGTTCTGTCTCATCTTTGAGAAACAAAGTGATCGCAGTTTCCTCCACGTGCTGTTTGGCCGCTAAAGAATAAAATTGATCCCATGGCGTCATAATTTCAGTTGTGTCCATCTTTGCTCGACAATATTATTTAAATATTTAACGGCCAAAATCTCAATCATAGACAGTATATGTCCAGATAACCAAAGACGAATATTGATGGTATCTAATGCTGCAGCATTCGCACCACCTTTATCAATAACTACCTTTGTCAGATAAGCCATGTTGGTTCATAGCTTTATTTAAAAAGGCCTGTGCCGCTGACTCATCAAGGGTTTCACTCAAATAAAAAATCAATAATAGCGCCGTAGTTATCCACGACCCGATAATAGTAAATCCAGCGATCTTTAACTTTTATATAGGTCTCATACATTCGCCAAGAGCCAAATACTCGGCGCTGTAACGTCCTGAATACGGCTTCGAGTTGCAGCTCATATTTGATAATCCAACGGTTCAGGATTGAGTGGTAAAAGTGGATATTACAATCAGCGAACATCTCCTCAATGTCACGGTAACTGAGTTTATAAGCCAGATAATAGCGAAGCGCCTACATGATGATATTTGGTAGATAATGTTGAGAAGTTGATGGTCATGCAGTGAATGCTCAAAGTTAATATCTGAACATCATCAATATTTTAGCTTGCTTCGTCAACTTTGTGACAGGACCATTGAAATGGATGCTGACATTTTTGAAAGAGCTGCTAACAACTTCAAATGATGTTGTCATAAAGCAAAAAACCGCCGATTAAGGCGGTTTTTATTTTCCTAACGGTTACGTGTGGTCAATACGTGAACACCAAAACTATGGTGCCGATATAAATCAATAATTTACAAGGTTACAGCAAGCCGCAAAGGCGGCCTTTCTAAAATCAATGAGTCTGCAGGAGTGTTTAAGGCAATTGCGTTCGAATACGCTGCAGATAGCTTTGTTTAGTCGTCTCGCTCCAGGTATCACGACCACCATCGAGCACTTTACCACCTAAGTCATCAGCGAGTTGATGCGCAGAATTAAGCATAATCGAGAAGTTCATCAGAGGATCACCATGGCAAGGTAATGTCATAAATAACACCACACCTTCTGTACTGAACTGTTCCATTTCATCTGGATTGAAAATACCAGGTTTCACCATGTTCGCCAGCGAGAACAACACCTTACCTGTGCCTGCATTGTCTTCATGACGATGGAAAATGCTCATGTCACCGAACTTAAAGTTAAGCGTTAGCAAACTAGGTAACAAGTCGGTGCCATTTAATGACGCATCTTCAGCCGCAACAACATGCAGCACCAATACATCTCTGGGTTCGGCTAAGATATCTTGCTCGGCAACTTGAGGCTTTGTTTTAGCCTGAAGTTTTGGCGCGGCCTGTACTCTAGGCTCTGTCACTGGTGTGGCGTAGATAGGGGCTGCTGTTTCTACAAAAATCTCGGCCTCTGGCTGAGCACTATCCGTCTCAAACAAAGAGCTTTGACTCGGCGCTGCTTCCTGTCCAAGCCCGAGTTCCATCTGATTGAGATCGTCAGAATCCTGAACTTGAGCAGATAATACCGGCTCTTGTCTCTGGCGGTTCATCTTCTGCTTCGGTTGATCTGACAATGAAAAATCACTCTCGCTCTCAATTGTCATTTCCACATCACTCAGGCTCTGTGCCTCTGCTGCAGAATTAAATTGTGGCTCACTCTTTACCGTATCGGAATCAAGCGGATCGGTAAGGACTTCATCGTCTAAATTCAGTTCGCTTTTACGAACCCTGACTTCACCAATACCGTCGACATCGAAACCTTGTGAGTCCCGATTTGCGGATTGATCTTTGTAGAAGCCCGACATGGGGCTATCTTTCAATGATTTAGGTTGTTGCTTTCTAATGGACCAAAAACCATGCACAAGTACGGCGATAATAGCTATTGCGCCTAAAACGAATAATACAAGTTGCAAATTTTCCATTGGGTACCCTGTCTTTCCTATGTTATCCAGCGTCGGCCAGTGCCACCGCTTCATCAATATCTACAGCAACTATGCGTGAAACTCCGGGTTCATGCATAGTGACTCCTATCAGTTGATCGGCCAATTCCATGGTGATCTTGTTATGACTAATAAAAATAAATTGCACACTCTGAGACATCTCTTTCACTAATCGACAGAATCTATCGACATTGGCGTCATCCAGAGGGGCATCAACCTCATCTAACATACAAAATGGTGCTGGATTGAGCCTAAAAATCGCAAACACCAATGATAATGCGGTTAACGCTTTTTCTCCACCAGAAAGAAGGTGGATCGTGCTATTCTTTTTACCTGGCGGTCTGGCCATAATAGTCACTCCGGTCTCGAGTAGATCATCATGGGTCAACGCCAGCTCGGCACTGCCGCCGCCAAAAACTTTAGGAAACAACAAACCCAAGTCTTTATTCACCTTATCGAAGGTATCTTTAAAGCGACTCTTGGTTTCCTTATCTATCTTACGAATCGCCTCTTCCAGACTGGTCAACGCCGAAGTAAGATCCGCATCTTGGCTATCTAAATAGTTCTTTCGTTCACTTTGTTGTTCATATTCTTCGATAGCGGCCAAGTTGATCGCACCTAGATGAATAATTTGAGCTCTGATCCTTTCTAACTCTCGTTGACGAGTCTGAGCACTTTTATTCAGATCCAGCGAAGATTTAACTTGTTCCAACTCAATATTTTGCTCTTTTAGCTGCATCAGTTGGCTATCAGCCTGACCTTTCAAGCCTTCGCGACGTAACTTTAACGTGCTGATAGACTGAGTCAAGTTTTCTGTCTTGCCAAGCTGTTGTTTTTTCTTTATTCCTGCACTATCACTCGATTCTTGCAGTTGAGTCTGCTGCGAACGAAGTGAAGCTAATTCGACTTGCTTAGTTTGTTGCTGTGCCAGAGCCTGACCTAACTGCTCTTTTAAAGTGCTCAGGCGGCCATCTTCACTGGCCACATTTTGTTCAATCAACTGATGTTCAAGCGCGGACTTAGCTAAGGTCAGCTCCTCGATGCGAACACCTTGCTGCTCGATAGACTGCTCGTTGAGCGCCAGCTTAGTCGTTAATGTCTGACATATTTGGCTCAACTCACGATCCTCTTGTTGCAGCTGCTTGTATTTATCTTTACAAACACTCACCGAGTCCACTCGTTCCTCAAGGCCTTGAACTAAGCGAGTTTGCGCTTGCTCACCTTGCTCCAAGCTAGATTGCGCCTCATTCAGACGAGCCTGAATACTCAACTCACCCTCTTGCAGCTCGTTAAGCAGGGCTTTTAGGCGAGCGAGTTCAGAGTCAAGATGTTCACGGCGACGGTTTCGCTCTTGATTTCGTTGTTTATCCGCTTCTATCTGCACGCTCAAGCTAGCAATGGATACATTGAGCTTCTGTAGAGTCTCAATACCCGATGACAGCTCTATTTTTAGCGGCTTGATATGGGCATCTAAGTCATGGCCCTGACGATTAAGATCATTAAGTAAGGACTCGCTATCATCAATGCTGACTTCTAACGCTTCTTGCTCACACTTAAGTTGGACCAGAGAACCTGAATCAGTGCCTTTCTTGATCACGAAGCCTCTGCCTAACAGATAGCCATCCGCGGTCACTATGCGTTCGTGCTCACTTATCCCGCCAACCCACTCTTTAGCCTGCTCCAGGCTATCGGCCCATTGAACCTGACTCAACCAAGGTGAGAGATTCGCATTACTGCTCAGCCCGTGCCACTCTTGGTGTACTAGGCCTTCAAAGCCAAATTCCCCTTTGTCCACACCCGCTGGAATTTTCAGTAAACCGTCAAATATCAGCTCTACTGCTTTCTCCCAACCTGGCTGTACATCGATAAGTTGCCATAGGGCTTTAGTCCCTTCTTGACTCACATCATCGGGCAATAACTTAGTGACTAAGGCCAAACGCCCCCGCTCTTCGGCGAGAGATTGACCCAGGGCTTCCTGCTTAGCCTTGAGGTTAATTTGGGCTTGTAGAAGTTCGCTTAGCTTGTCGTCATGTTCATCATTGAACTCGCCTTGCTCCATGGCATCGCTGTGCCATTGAGTCAGCCGAGAAATATTATCTTGCTCAATCTTAGCCGCTTCTTGTTCGAGGAGCCCGGTAGCTTCTTGCTCTATCTTAGTAAGCTGAGTCCTTGTCTGCTCCAACATAACGCCTTGATGTGACAATTTGCCCCTTGAGACTTCATGGGCCAGACGATACGAGGATACTTTTTCTTTGTGTTCGGATAACTTGGCTCTTGATTCTCCGGCCTTAAGCTCATGCTCACTCAAGTTACTGGTGACCCGTGTCAAGGATAAGTGTGCCAGTTCAAGTTGCGGCTGCTTGAGGGCCAAATCGATCCTCAATGTCTGCTGAGAGATTTCATCAGCAGATAATTTATCTTGATGTTGCTTGAGTTTATGCACGATACCCGCAATACGTTGCTCGACATGTGAGTCTTGCTGCTGACGGTGCTTAAGATCTTGCTCAAGTTTAGCTATCTGAGTACCAGAGAGATAAAAAGACTCGACGCGCTTTTGCTCTTCACCATCGAGTTCTACCAGTTGCACATTGAGCCGAGTCAGCTCAAGCTCTGTGCGCTCCTTCTCGGCCTCAACTTCCGCCTTGGCTAACTCGAGACGATTTACGTCCAGGGTCAGTCTCTCAGTTTGATCGGTTAACTCTAAGTAGCGACTAACAAACAACTCTGAGTCTAACTGGCGCTCAGATTGTTTCAGCTCACGATATTGCTTCGCCGCCGTGGCTTGCTCAGCTAATTTGTCTAACTGTCGACCCAACTCTGTTCGGATATCACCGAGACGCTCTAAGTTCTCTCTGGTATGGCGGATGCGATTTTCGGTTTCACGGCGACGCTCTTTATAACGAGATATCCCCGCCGCTTCTTCGATAAACACTCTCAGCTCTTGGGGCTTAGACTCGATTAACCTTGAAATAGTCCCCTGCTCGATAATCGCATAGCTTCTCGGGCCAAGACCTGTGCCCATAAATAGATCGGTAATGTCTTTACGACGACACTTCTGACCATTTAAAAAGTAGCTTGAGTCTCCGTCACGGCTGACCTGACGTTTAACCACAATTTCCTGATAACTGGAATATTCGCCCGTTAACCTGCCATCTAAGTTCTCGAAGTTCAGCTCGACACTGGCCACAGAAACTGGACGGCGAGCCGTCGAGCCATTGAAGATAACATCGGCCATGGAGTCGCCACGCAGATGTTTAGCCGAGCTTTCGCCCAACACCCAACGTACGGCATCTATGATATTAGATTTACCACAACCATTTGGGCCTATGATGGCGCTTAAGGGGTTAAGAAAGGGGATCTTAGTTGAATCGACAAACGACTTAAATCCAGCAAGTTTTATCTGTTTGAGTCTCATGGTGCCAGTTAGGTCGTTTCCGGTAAGAATAAACTAAATTTAATTTTACCGAACTGAGCTTGTTTAGAGTTGATTTTCTGCGGCTACTCTACCAAAACGGGTAGGTTTTTGTCACGTTTTTATTGAGCTAGAGGCTATATACCAATCAGTATAAAGATGTGATCGCTCAGCGAGAGTTTAGCGCTTCAGAGGCAAGGCAATGAGTGAAGAACATAGTTATTCTACGTTTTAGCTCGTTAACACAGCATCTGAAGCGCTAAAACTCGCCTTTCAGGAGTGTTTTTGGCCGCCTACTTCTTCGTTGAATTACTTCACAAGGGAGCACCATCCCATTATCTATTCACCTTGAATTAGTTTGCCAAAAATAACTCTGAGTAGATCACTTTCTTATATTGATTGGTATTACTACTTGTCATCATCATGCGGGTGGAACACAATCTCGTTAAGTTTACATGGAACGGTGATCGAATCTATTTATGAACCCCAAAACAAACCAAGCAACGACGAAGAGCGGAGTGAACTATTTCCTCGATGGATTTAGTCTGATCAAGACTAAAGGGCTGAGACGCTTTGTGTTTATCCCCTTGATGATTAACCTGGTCATCTTTGCCAGCGTCATCTATTTTGCCATAGGTCAGTTAGAAAGTGCTTTCGCCTGGGTATCGGGTCAACTCCCTGAGTACCTTAGTTGGCTCAATTTTATCCTCTGGCCTCTGGCCGTGATCACCCTACTGGTGGTGCTGTCTTTTCTGTTTAGCTCTGTGATGAACTGGATTGCCGCGCCTTTTAATGGCTTACTCGCCGAAAAGGTCGAGCAACACCTGACAGGTAAAGATCTCAATACCGGTACCACGGTAGACTTAATTAAAGATCTGCCACGTATCTTGGGCCGGGAATGGATAAAGCTTAAATATTACCTGCCCAGGGCCATCATCTGCCTAATCTTGTTCTGGGTACCTTTTGTCGGTCAAACTTTTGCCCCCATCATCTGGTTCCTGTTTAGTGCCTGGATGATGGCGATACAATACTGTGATTATCCCTTCGATAACCACAAGGTACCCTTCCCTGACATGAAATTTGCCCTCAATCAGACCAAGGGAACGAGTTTCAGTTTCGGCGCGGCCGTCACCCTATTTTCGATGATCCCCATCGTTAACTTTATCGTGATGCCAGTGGCTATTTGTGGCGCGACAGCCATGTGGGTCGATAAATATCGTGAAGCCTATAAACACCCAGAAATTGCGCCAGAGTAACGTCTCGGGTTTACATTTTATTCTGAGCTCAGTTTCATTTAGCTGTTTGATGTTTTGGGTTTGGGTTTGGGTTTGGTGCCATTTGGACTCAATGCATAAGTGCACTTCTACTTTGAACAAGGGTGAGCGGTTATTAATCATCTACTATGGGTACAGTACAAGGATTCACTAATGTCGTATTCACATGGTCAGAGATATCTCAAGACATTTCCCATCTGACCAACACGGACGTGGGAAATGCCTGAGTGATATCTGGAATATCTCAGGCCTTATGGGTCAGATGTGAATGACCTTAAAGTGCAAACACTTCTGCGACACGGTGAATTTGGCATAGCCAAGTGCTTATGAACGAGAGGCAAGGACGCCGAACTGGCCTTTAGGTAGGATATCATTCAAGCACCCTATAGCCTCTGCCGAGACATCCTTGCCACGGAAGGTCACAGCCGCGTTTACACCTGTTATGATTTCGAGAAAGTTATCTCTTCGATTTGAATATATTTTTCTATGTGAAATGTGTGGGGTTTTAGCACGTTTATGGACCGAAATGATTTAAGTCTACAAGTGCGCATAAATAGAAAAACTGTTAAATACCGCCCTTTGGGGAGGTATTTAACAGACTATTTTCTGGCGCACTTTGATTAAGGGGATGCTTTCCTCCTTAAAACTTTCTTTAGTCGGTTGCAGTAGGATCAACACACTGGTAAATCTCACCAACAGATGACGATTCTAATAATTTATGCGTTAATCTTGCAACTTCAGCTCGTGTTATCACGCCATGAACTTCCACTTCTTGTGACAATTCTCCGTTATTTGTCATTGCGCCATCTAGTAAACCGCCGGGACGTAAAATAGTAAAATTTAAGCTACTACTTTTGAGCCACGCCTCAGCAAGTGATTTTTCCCGTACAGCACTACCAAAACCTTGTTTTGCACGCTCAGATAAGTATTTCCATGAGTCGCCACAACCCAGTGATGTAACTAAGAGAAAACGAGAGTGGGAGTACTTTTCTAATGCATTAATAAGATTACGGTGCCCAATATAATCAACAGGAATATCAGCGCGAAAGCTTCCCATTGTAGAAATATTTATCACATCTCTAGGTAGTTGACTGACAGCATTTTCAACTTGATTGCTGTTTGTTGCATCACATGAAATAGCCGTCAACTGGTATTCTGCGATCTTAGTATTCTTATCAGGGTTTCTTGCAATAGCGATTACGTTAATACCTTTTTGATGATAGTAATCAACCATTGCAGCACCAAGCCCACTAGCTGCTCCCCATATCGCGATATTTTTCATAATGTTAATCCATGCCGTTAGAGATGATAATAGTTAGTATTAATGTATATTGTTTTATATCCTATTTTTACGCGATTGTTGTTGTAAAATATAACAACCTGACTTCTCCCCACACTAAACAGCTTCGCTGCACAGGCGAATTTTTTTATATTCTTAGCTGCCGCTATATCACGGTCATCGGACGAACTAGCCCTAATTTACATCGGGAATTTATCTAGTCAAGGATAACCATTTAGTTGCACATCCAGCATAAGAAACTTTCATTCAGTATCACCAAGGACAAGATCCTTTAAGTGCTATAACAGCATTTTAGCAAACGAATCATTACAATTTAATAGGCTAAATGGAGCCTATCTTCATGATTGTTAAACCTTCGACAAACTATTTTTTAATATTTTTGCCATCGTATTACCAGATTTTGGTTTATGGGGTTCTTTTAAATGTATTACATCGACAGAATCAGAAGTAAATTCAAAAGCCCTACCAAAACCTCTAAAATACAAGCCTCCAATGGGTTTTAATAAAAAAACTTTAAAATCTATAACATCCATAAGCCCAGAGGCAAATGTACCAAGATGCTTTTCAAATAACCCTCTTAATTTATCATCCTTTTCTAACTCTTTGGGTTTACAGAGTATTGTCACCCTTTTACGAGAGAAAAGATTTTGCTTTACAGTGCACTCACCAACGACAATGACTGAGAGTTCACTCCCTGCTTCATAATATTTTGTTTGCTTGGCAATCTTAGTCGACAATATATAAAAATGTCCCTCATGGTAAAAAGTGGGGTGGGTACAAATAAACGGTTGATGTGTTTCACAATCGAATACAGACGAGGTAATCTCTGCCGCATTCTTCATTAAACCTTCTATGTCATTTTTTATATCACTCATTCTCATTTCCTTTATCTTACTTAAAGTATGGTTTTATCAGTTTTATCAGTTTTATTTAAATTTAAAAGTGACACTAATCACACTCTAATATTCACGATCGGAATATTATACTTGTTGTATACAAATGCATTATCAATTAGTGGTGACAATTATTAACAATTGGTATATGTGAACGTATTAATAATGTATTAATGAGTATTTGCACTAAATAATTTAGGGCATAAACGTGTGAGTTAACAGCTGATAAATTAGCTAAAAGCAGGTCTATTTACCGTAAAATAAAGATGGCTGATAAGAAGGTCTTTCCGCACCATAGATTAAAACGACTCATTACTTGAGCACTACATAGTTCTAATAATGAAAGTACGGTAAATACATTATATAGGCTTTTAAATACACGCTCATTAGAATCCCGAACATGACCTTACCACCTCGCCTGTAAGCAATGCACCTATAAAACTAAACAGCGGTGGGAATCACTAAAAGTTACTTCCCACTTCGATTCCTTCAAGTCATAGGTTTAGACCCTTAATGAAGAATCGATATTGATGAATATTTAAAGAAAGAAAACCCGCTAATTGATGGGGGAATTAGCGGGTTGGAGTCACTGAAAAACTAAATAGGAATCTAACTTTCCGTACTAGAATGAATGATTGACTGGTGACGAGCAACTCTCCTAAAAGTCAGTTGACGAAAATGAAATCTAGATAGTTAGACGGTAAGAAATTAAGGCAAAAAAACCGCTAAGTAGCGGTCAAAAGATAGCAATGTTTGTTATAGAGTAATACTGAGCAACTCTCCCAATGGTCAGTTGACATAAAGACAAGCCCCCTTTTTATAATCACGGTCACCCGACGTCAGGCTTGCAGCTATTAACTTGATATAAAACATAATTATTTACATAAAGGCAAAGTATTCAAATGCTGATTTAGGTCAATTTAACTGTGATATGGTCCATTGAAAGGATAAAATCCAGTCTAGTTTTTAATCTAACTATTAGGTTTTTTTTTGAATGAACTTCCTTACCAGGACATAATGAAGAACCTGGTTGATAACTCGCTACTGCATCTCTATATCTCTATATCTCTGTTGCTGAAACATCTCGTTTAGTGCCTGTTTATAAGCGTAATGAAATATTGGTGCGTCACTTAAAAAGAGTTCCTTGGTACCAGCTTGAATTAAGGTCGGTGGAAAAGGTTTGCTGTAGTCACCATATACCGGAGATACATAAGGATGCTTTTGATCTTTCTTTGCAGCGTAGGCTTCTGCCGATGGTCTTAGCAGTAAGTCGTACAGATAAAGAGGATCGGCATCTTTTAGCGTGTGGTAGCTGTCGCCGGTATCTGTAATGTCTGACCAGGGAGACCAAAGCACAACTGCTGCGGGGAGGTCCATGCCTAAACCTGCGGCTAAGCCCCCACCCGCGGAGTCCCCATAGATGGCGATATCAGACATCTTGTAACCTTGCTTGGTTAACCCTTGGATAACAGAGATAACCTGATCTGTTATGGTGTCATATTTGGCATGAGGTGCCAGAGTATAATCTACAGATATCACACGAAGACCCATGTTTTGATTTTCATTTTTTCACCCATCATTATTAAAAGTAATTTACCGATTCGATGTGTGTTTATCTTATTGATAACCTTTCCACTATTCATTACTTACAGTGTTAGTTGTTGAGTCACTTTTTTATACCTATCACTAAGATTTTGCCGGCTGAGTAACCTAAGTCATATAAAAAAAGAGCCTCGAGAATAACTCAATTCTGACATATTTATTTCTACTGAAACCACCCGTTAAAAATGATCACCGTATAATAACGATGAGGCGGCGATTTTTCCTCTTTGTATCTCTAAGGTTTATCAATGTTCTTAATGATGTCTGGTAAACCCTCTCCCAATATCATGAACCCATCTTAATAAAGAGAGACCCCATCTTTGTTAAAACCAAACCATAGTAACCATTAGCAAGCCTAAGTAGTCGCCAGTGACACGCTATGTCAGAAAGTAGCCAGGCTCACAAAGGTGAACAACCGGGCAACAGCCAACTCATTCAGAGAATCAGAGAGAATTTAGATGAAAAAAGTATTATTAGCGTGCGCCGTAACTTCAATGCTTGCCCTATCCGCTTCGGCAAGTGCGAGTGCGAGTGCGAGTGAATTTACACTCAACCCTATGCTTGGTGCATCCAACAATAAAGCATTCGGTACTAACTTAGCTTTGGGCCTGGAAGCCGGCTACCAGAATTTCATCTTTGGTTATACCTATACAGGCGATAAAAATGAGTCAAACTGGTCGGCTGCTAGTGATGATATACATGTAATTCCTTTTGATATTAATGGAGTTATTCAAGCTGATGCTTATACAAATGAAAGCTATAAAGCTCACACTCTATATGTGGGCTATCAGTTTGCCGTGGGTGCGGGTCACCTAGCGGTTAAGGCGGGTGCCGAGTTCTCAAAATATAAGATGGGTGCTGGTGCTGATTTCACTGAAATGGCTCCAGGAGGCATTAGTCATGACACTGGACTCCATTTGAATGCTAGCAGCAGTACAGTCGTTAGCCCAATGATTGGTGTAGGTTACTACATGGATAACGGCCTGAACTTCAACTTGCACTACACCATTCAAAGTGGTGATAGAGACATGGATTACTCTGCTCGTGCCTATATGGATGGCAAGTCTACAAGCGGCTCTTTAGGTCGTGTTAAAAACGAAATTGATAACAAAGACTTCAGCACTGTGATGTTTACTGTCGGTTACCGTTTCTAAGTCATTACTTAAATAATAAACGATAAGCGTTATCTCTAAGCGTCCACTCGGGCGCTTTGTTATATCTACAGGCCGATAAGTGAGAGCTTATCGGTCTGATATCGAAGATTACCTGGAGTTATTTCATGAAAAATATGCACCCTGGTTTGTTTAGCAAAGTCTCATTTGAGAAGGTGGTTAACGGCGTCTTTCTCAGTGTTGGCCTGCTTACTATTATCTTAGCCCTCGCGGCATGTTGCCTTCATGAAGAGGCCGTTATGGCAAACATGAGTAACCCAGCTTCCGACTACTGTATCACACAGGGTGGAGAGCTGGAGATAGTCACCGGTCCCGATGGACAACAAGGTATTTGCACGCTTCCCTCGGGTGAAGTCATTGAAGAGTGGGCCCTCTACCATAGAGATCATCAAGACAAATAAAACTTGTTTCATATGGTTTCGGCCACAACGGGTTTATCACAATGACCAACGCAGTAGCAGTAGTACCAAAAGAGGCAATAATCTTGCGTCCAGCAGTCAGATTAACAACAGATTCAGGTTTTACCTTAGTCGAACTCGTGATAGTGATAGTGATTTTGGGCATTTTGTCAGTCATTGCGACGCCCAAATTTATCAACTTAAAAAGTGAGGCTCATCGTTCAGTATTAAATGGCGTAAGGGGGCTATTTCAAGCGGAAACCAGCTGGTCTACTCTAAAGCTGTACTACAGGGAAAAGAGCGGCAAGCTGTGGCCGACGTTCAGCTGGGAGGTGGCATCGGCAGCGCCGTATTGACCTATGGTCATATCCCCTCCTCTTTGCAGGTGACACGAAAAGCCAACACAAGTAACTATGGTAGTGCTGATAATAGTGCCGCCGTATATGAAAGTATTACTCAGGTTTTAGCATTAGATGCCGAGCATCTCAAGGGTGAGTCCTCTGTCGTTACTCGCCAGTGGGGTATTTATATCCACGGCAATGATAATTTTGTCAATTTTGTGCCCAAAGGTTTATCTGTCGAGTCACAATGCTTTTTGCAATACTCGGGTATAAATGCGCAGGGAGATAAGGTTAGAGTCGAATTAATCGACTCGAGTTGCTAAGAGTATGATGCCGAGTCGTATCTAAAAACTGACTGCTTTCGTCATCCCGGAATCGAGGAACTAGATATCCGGGATCCAGCTAGACTTAAGCGCCTTAGATTCCGTATAAGTTCGTCCCTCACTTTACGGAATGACCAACTTATCAAAATTTGTGTGATTGACTATCAATAACCAATAACCAATAACCAATAACCAAGATTGTCAGATGAGGATCCCTTGGCTATCTCCCTTAGAATAAAAATGGATGTCTCGTTATTCATCTGCCTGATCTTGTTCTGGGTCTCCTTCGTCGGTCAAACCTTTACCCCCATCATCTGGTTCCTGTTTAGTGCCTGAATGATGGCGATACAATACTGTGATTATCCCTTCGATAACCATAAGGTGCCCTTCCCCGACATGAAATTCGCCCTCAATCAAACCAAGGGAACAAGTTTCAATTTCGGCGCCGCCGTTACCCTATTTTCGATGATCCCGACAGTTAACTTTATCGTGATGCCAGTGGCTATTTGTGGCGCGACAGCCATGGGTAGATAAATATCGTGAAGCTTATAAACACCCAGAAATAGCACCTGAATAACTTATCCAGCCATCCCTTAAGTGTTAGTGGCGCTATGATGAGTAAGATAGCAATCATGAAGCCTATAAATATCCAGAGATAGCACCTGAGTAACGTCTCAGGTTAACGTTTTTATTTGGGGTTTAGTTTCATTGGTTTTTTGGGGCTTGATGCTAGTTGGACTCAATGAATGAGTCCATAACTGAGCTGTGATTGATCACTTACACCAAGACTTGTCGTGTGTTCGCGATGTAGTGATGGATCTGACCCTCAGTTTTCGAGTCAATCATCTCTTTTGGTCGACAACCATTTGGGCAGGGCATATTCGGTGTTGTGCCAAACACACGGCAGATCAAGGGGCGTTCCTCATATACCTCGCAACCATTAGGTCCCAGATGTACACAGTTCCACTCATCTAATGCGGCTTCATGTTCAGCATCAGTTTTCACTGGCAGGCGCGACATTTCTTCCGAAGAAGTCGTTACCGGTCCACAACAATCGTGACACCCCTTCACACATTCAAACGACGGAATACGCTCGCGAAGAATCGCGATTATCTCTCTGTTATTATTCATTCGAACCTAACTTCTTTTACAATTCGCGACAATTATAGCGCTATAGCTAATTCATTAAAAGAAGGCGATTTAGTAGGAACTGCGATGGGCTCGATTACTGATAGCAGAGAAGGTGCAACTAGTAGGTGATGTCTTGAAGGCGAAGTTCAACGTGACTGCTGTTAGCGGTTACTAAAGCGCACTATGGCTAACCTCATTAAATGACTCAATTAGGTATCTCTGTGGCGATGAGTTTCATTTAATTTAAGAGATAAATCATCAAGTAGAAGCAGTATAACTCAGTGGCTAGATGTACTGTTATTCATTGCAAGCTAACAGATATGGATCACCAGCATTCCCAAACATTCTCTGGTTACATTTGGATACAGTGTCCTGTCTGCAGGTGGAATATAGTGACCCCATAGTCATGTACAGGTGCAATAAAGATCAAAAATGAAAAGAATAAGCTCAATTATCTCAATAACCTTGATGTCCTTCCAAGCCATTGCACAAAGCAATACCTACGTCCGTAACGGTAACATCTACAACCACCCGGACCTATTTTACACCTCAAGAGTTAATTTGTACCCACTAGCCACTATGGAGATATAACTTGCCTGCATTTAAACAAATAAATAAACGTTCCATAGACAAAACGAACAGTCTGATGAGCGGTTTCCCCATCATTTTATGCATATTATTTCTTCTGCATTTGTTCACCTTAAACCAAGCTAGCAATTATCTAATATTTCATGGCATTAATGAAATGAGTAACTATATGCCGAATTGGATCTCGGCGTTGGTCTCCGATTTTGGTAATGGCATCACCCTGGGGGCTTTGATCTTATGCTATCTAGTCAAACGTCCTGAGTTGATCTGTAGAGTGCTCCTTGCAGCCTTGTTAAGCCTGATTTTTGTCCCCTTGCTTAAGCAGTACTTCGATGCGCCAAGGCCAGCTGTGATATTGGAACATTTAAACGTGATCGGAGAGGCCAGACACAAGCACAGCTTTCCTTCCGGACATAGCGCCACCGCATTCCTATTCGCTGGGCTCATTTACCTTTCAAACCAGCAGGCATTTCTCAGGATGAGCATGATCTTCATGGCGACATTAGTAGGAATATCACGGATCTTGGTGGGAGCACATTGGCCTGCTGATGTAGTCATGGGGGCGATTGTGGGTCTTAGCTGTGCCTATGCCGCGAGTCACATATGTCCTTTAATCCGACTCACGTTCAGAAAGCGCCTATTGGCTTATTTACTCTTTTTCTCGGCTCTAGTGTCGAGTGAATTGCATACGGGCTACGACTTTTCAGATATTTCCATCGTACAATATGTTAGGTGGGGCTTGCTCACCCTAAGTATTGCTGCAGTGCTTATGTTTGCTATGCGGGAAACCATGGCAAGCATAACGGCTAAACGTCAAAGGTTACATCCATAGCAGCAAGAGGCATTTCTGTTGATGAAAGTGATACGTTCCAACCATTTTAATGGATTGATCTTGAGCTCTTTGACTATGGCCGTCACATTGCTGAGTATGTGGGCAGAAAAATCAGGCTACCTATTATTAATCAATATTATAAGGAGGTTCTGTTTATTTAGTCATGGTTACGCCCATAGCCTTTTTATTATTTACCCGTTTAATATTGGGTATTGGCGACGTTACAGTGCCTATGGACGCTATTACTATGGTGGCGAGGCCGAGAAGTTGAAGAGTGGTAAGCTGCTCACCTAACATGAAGAAACCAACCGCTGCCCCCACAACAGGCTCGCCGCTGGTTAAGACGCCATAGGTTTTTGTCGGCAAATGCCGTAACGCTTTCATCTCTAGGATAAGCGGGATCACACTCGACAAGAGCGCGATCAAAGCGATTAACATGATCACATTCCAATCAATGATACTGAATGATAATTTTTCAATTCCGATGGGAAAGACGAGTATAGACGCAACAATTAACCCTAAAGCCGGCGCCTTCTGTCCGTGTTGCCTGCCGGCTTTTTTCCCCGCAATGACATAAGCCCCCAAAAGGCGCCAGCGACCAATGCGTAGAGCACACCTGTCGCGTCTAGATTCATCACACTGGTTGAAGTTGGCAGTAAAATCGCTATCCCAACAGCCACTAAGGCCACCCAAATAACATCAGAGCGCTTGCGTGAATAGACGATAGAGACACAGAGCGGCCCCACCAACTCAATGGCGAGCGCCATGCCAATGGGTATAGTCTCGATTGCCAGATAGAAAAACAGATTCATTCCTGCAATCATGCTGCCATACACCACGACAGTGCCGATATTGTCCCGGGTTAATTGCACCTCCCAAGCCCGCAGTACACAGGTGAGAAACACGGCTGACATGATGAATCGTATCGCGGTCACACTGGCTGGGTCAATATAGGAAAACATCGATTTGGCTAAGGCCGCCCCAGCCGTTAGCGACATCATCGCTAGAGCAACAGCCATAACTGACAGCGCTGTTTCATTGTTGATTAGTAGACCTTTCATGATTTTTACTTTCGTCACCCAATAAGAGTGATAAATTTTATCAAAATGCAAGCGTAATAACTGCTAAACTTAAACCGAAAATGATAATTTTTATCACGATTCATGCAAAAGAGATCTTGAAGTTATGGATGCCATTGATTTAAAAATCCTCGAACAGCTACAAATTGACGCGAAAGTCTCAATGGGCGATTTAGCCCACAAGATTGGCCTGTCAGAACCCGCTTGTTATCGCCGGGTAAGGCTGCTGCGTAAAAGTGGCGTCATAGAGCGAGAGATTGCGGTAGTCAAACCTAAGAGTATGGGCTGGCCGTTGAGCATGATGGTGATGATCACCTTAGAAAGGGATCACAGTTCGATACTAAACCAGTTTTTAACTCGGATTAACAAAGAACCTGAAGTCTTAGATTCCTGGTACGTGACGGGAGACTTTGACTTGATCTTGCGGGTGGTAGCAAAAGACATGGAAGCATACGATGAATTCACCACCAGAGTCTTGCATAAAGATGATTCGGTGAAAGTGTTTCAAACGCAGGTAGTGATGAGACACGCTAAGATAAACGGTCCTATACCAGCTTCACTTTAACCGAGCTCACATGTTGAGCGATACGTCTTAGCATGTGAGCTCGATTTATAGCTTAAGCCTTATTTATTGCCGTTTTCCCTGCCAAGCCTGAAGTGCAATTGGCAATATGATCAACAAGATGCCCATTGAAGTATAGATATCTAAGGATTCGTTAAACAAGTAATAACCAAAGAGTGCGGCGAATATCAGGCCGCTGTATTCGGCAATGACTGCGGCACTGGCATCGGCTTGTCGAAACGCTAGCACCACGCAGCCCTGATAAATACCCACGGTAATGGCGGCGCAGGTCCCGAGTATCAGCAGATCCTGAAATTCTTGGCCACTCATAGGCTGCCAGGTAGCCAAGACCAATATGCTAGTCACCGGTAGTGCACACAGATTAGTCCACATCATGACGCTCACCACCGAAATAGTCTTAGGCAGTTTCACCACTAATAAATTAAAGCCTGTGATGGTTATGGCTACCACAAAAGCCACCAGTGCAGCCCAATGCAGCTGATCCGGACGTAAGGCTATCATCACGCCAATAAAACCAATCACAGCGTTGATAATACGCTGGCGCTGAACCTTCTCTTTAAGCCATATAAAGGCTGCTAACACAGTTAATAACGGCGCTGCATAGAAAATGACATTGGCGGTGGCGAGGCTCAAGTGTAATAACGCGAAAAGTGTACAAGTCGCACCGATAATGCTCAGGTGAGCCCTGAGCAAGTGAATTTTGATCGCGCCAGGACGGCGCTGACTCGGGCCCTGTGCCCACCATAATGGAAACACCAACACAAGCGTTGCCACCTGGCGTAACCACAGATATTGAAACACAGTATTTCCATCACCTAGGGCCTTAACGACTACATCGGAGAGCGTGGCAAACAGGTTGCCCAAAACCAACAAGGCCATGGCCATCAGCAGTCCACCAGAGTATTTCATTACTGCGATATGAGTTGTTGCGGCGCTCTGACCATGGCCACGTGGTCGATACCATCTTCCTGATAGACGTCAGAAACGGTGACAAATCCCTGACGGCCATAATAGCCCTGTAGGTGTTCCTGGGCAGAGATCTTGATTGCTAACTCGGCGTCTTGGGCTAAACACAGCGCGACGCCCTCCTCTAACAGCTGATGCCCTGTCCCTTGACCACGCACTGCATCACTGGTGACAACCCGGCCTATGCTTTGATACTCTGGATAAGACACGCCTCTTGGCAATGTTCGTAAATAGCCCGCTAAACGGCCGTCGTGATAACCGAGCAGATGCTGGGCTCCAGGGTGACGGTCTTTATCATCAAGATCTTGGTAATAGCAGGTCTGCTCGACCACAAAGACTTCAATGCGCAGCTGCAACAGCTCATACAATTCATCTATAGTCAGTTCTTTAAAGCTTTTGGTTATAAAATGCATGGTTATCCTTCCTCGTTAATGGCTAAAGTCTATGAGGAATGGCCATGGGGCTCATTAACTTATGTTAAGTTAAGGCGTTTTTTTATGCGGCTGTAACTAATCGGAGTCATCGCCAGATAGGAAGCTATCTGGTAGTCCTTGATACGGTGTAGTAGGAAGCCATAATCACGATGAAAGGCGAACACTCGTTGCTCGGGAGTGTTTAACAGCAGAAATGCTTCTTTACGTTCTTTAATTAACAGGTGCTGCTCCAGCTGCTCACGGTGGTAATCGGCCCATTGTGGATCTTGATCGATCATTGTCCGGTAGACGTCTACCGATAAGCGCAGCAAATTACACGGCTCGAGGGCTACCACACTATAAGGCAGAGGTTCATTACCGAGTAGGCTGCGCATGCCATATATCACATCCCCTTGCCAATAGAACTCTTTGCAAAATTCTTTACCCTCTGCGGTAACAAAATATGCGCACAGCAAGCCCTGTTCGAGCCAATAGACATGCGCGGTCTTGTCACCACAATTAAAGAGTTGCTGACCTTTAGCTAACGGGTACGAGCTAGAATGACGACTTTTTTCAAGCAAGTCCCTAAGCTGCTCTGTCATCCCGTTCACTGTATCTCCTTGATTTTAACTTGCTCTCTGCGGATTTTTACTTGGGTCATAATCTTACTTTTTTATGGGGAGTTCAGACTACAACTTTAACAAGCTACAGTAAGAAAAATCAAATAAGCTACTGATTACAGCAGCCTAAACTCTCTAACTTATAACGTGAATTCAGGCTAATGAGTCTAGAACTCGGTAAGTATCAAATTCAACTCTTTGATAGGTTCCTTCATCCAGCTTGATGGTGTGAAACTCAGGCTCTCCATCGTTGTTAATAAAGTTCACTTCAACCCATGTATGGTCAAACTCATCTATCAGGCATACTCTCCACAATAAATGTGATTCCACTAATAGCTGATATATTTGATAGGTACGAAATAGCTCACAAGCTCGGTCATTAGAGGCTTGTTTCAAATCTTCAGGTAAAATCGTAACTTTAACTAAATAATCAATTTTTTTCATTCATCATTCTCTGTGTCACGGGATAAAGGAATCAGAGCGAATTAAAGTCAAACAGCCTTGAAAACCACTAAGTCTAGATGCTAACAGGCCCATCATTTGATGGGCCTGTTAGCTCTTAGCAATAAAGAATTTAACGTATTAATTCGATGCGCTAACTTTGCGGGCTTGATGAAGCTTTTTGTAGCTTTCGATCAGCCTTAGATGCGGCTCTATGCCTTCGAGCTTTATGCTGGTTTGGGTCAGCCCGAAGAACTTAATCTCACCTGTCACTGAGCCAACCACATTATCCATGATGTCTTTACCGAACATCCTATTGAAGTTATTAATATAATGTTCGAGTGCCAACTCTTCATCTAAGCTAACCTCAAGCACTGCATGTACCGCTTGATAGAACAGGCCACGCGCTACCGTATTGTCATTGTACTGCAAGAACTCGCCGACAAGCTCCATGGCGTCTTCAAGTTCGCCCAAGGCAAGGTAGATCAGAATCTTGAGCTCAATAATGGTTAGCTGACCCCAAGGGGTATTGTCATCAAATACGATGCCAATCAAGGTAGGAATATCGGTTTGGTTATCTAATTGACTCTCTTCGAGACGCTCAGCTAGGCTGGTTAACTCATCATCAGTCAGCGAATGAAGATTTAAAATATCTTCGCGATAATGGAGTGACTTATTGGTGTTATCCCAAATAAGATCTTCTACCGGATACACTTCTGAATAGTCCGGCACTAAAATGCGGCACACTGAGGCACCGAGTTGATCAAATTCAGCAATGTAAGCTTCTTTACCTATACCTTTTAATATGCCAAATAAGCTTTGACACTCTTCTTCGTTGCTACCAGAGAAGTCCCACTCGCAAAACTCATAGTCATGCTTGCTGCTAAAGAAGCGCCAGGAAATAACCCCAGTTGAATCAATGAAGTGATCGACAAAATTTTCTGGCTCAGTGACAGTCATGCTATCGAAGGTGGGCTTAGGTACGTCGTTTAAGCCTTCAAAACTGCGACCTTGTAATAACTCAGTCAGGCTACGCTCTAACGCCACTTCTAAACTAGGATGAGCACCAAAAGAGGCAAATACCCCGCCCGTTCTCGGGTTCATCAAGGTGACACACATTACCGGAAATTGGCCACCCAGAGACGCATCTTTAACCACAACAGGAAAGCCCTGTGCTTCTAGGCCTTTGATGCCCGCTAAGATACTTGGATACTTTTCCAGCACATCCATGGGCACGTCTGGCAAGATTATTTCTTGCTCGATGATCTGTCTTTTAACCGCGCGCTCAAAAATCTCAGATAAGCATTGCACCTGAGCTTCTTGCAGGTTATTGCCTGCGCTCATGCCATTACTTAAAAATAGGTTTTCGATCAAATTCGAGGGAAAGTACGCTGTTTTTCCATCTGAGTGACGAACATAGGGAATCGCACATATGCCACGCTCAACCATGCCCGAGTTGGTATCGATGAGGTTAGAGCCACTGAGCTCACCATCTGGATTGTAAATATCTAAACAATAGTCATCTAAAATACCAGACGGTAGCGCATCGTCCTCTTCTAACTGAAACCATTTTTCATTGGGATAATGAACAAACTCACTGTTTGCGATATCGGAGCCGAAAAATTGATCGTTATAGAAGAAGTTGCAGTTTAGGCGCTCGATAAACTCGCCAAGTGCAGAGCAAAGCGCACTTTCTTTGGTTGCGCCTTTACCGTTGGTAAAACACATGGGAGATGCGGCATCGCGAATATGCAAAGACCACACATTGGGGACTATGTTGCGCCACGAAGATATCTCAATTTTCATACCAAGGTCGGCTAACATGCCGGTCATGTTCGAGATGGTTTGCTCGAGTGGCAGGTCTTTGCCCAAGATGTAAGTGCTAGTATCGTCATCGGGTTGCCCCATCAACATGGCATTAGCGTCTTGGTCTAAGTTTTCAACCGTTTCGATTTTAAACTCTGGGCCTGTTTGTACCACCTTTTTCACGGTACAGCGATCGATCGAACGTAAGATACCTTCTCTATGTTTATCAGAAATGTCATCGGGAAGCTCGACCTGAATTTGGAAAATTTGGTTGTAGCGATCTTCAGGATCGACAATATTGTTTTGTGACAGTCTGATATTTTCCGTTGAAATGTCACGAGCTTTACAATACACCTTTACAAAGTAGGCCGCACAAAGAGCTGACGATACTAAGAAATAATCGAAAGGGCTGGGAGCTGAGCCGTCGCCTTTATAGCGAATAGGCTGATCGGCGGTGACGGTAAAATCATCAAACTTTGCTTCCAGTCTAAGATTGTCGAGAAAATTAACTTTGATTTCCATTAAATATGTCCAGATACGTGCGCTGTCAATCGGCGAGCTTGTCTTAATTGATGAGAATTATCGGTGTTTTTAGCCCAATAGTCTTGGGTTAATTGCAAAAACGACTTAAATAAGGGCCTTTAAAGAAAAATGGTGTGTGTAAGCTAGGAACTTACCTGTGATATTTGAATTTAAAACACAGATACAAAAGCAGAAATCCCATCCCTAAACAAGCCAAAGTTAAAATCCAAACGACCCTCATTCTAATGCTGACAATTTTTGTAACATATTCCAGTCGGCTAGCGCTTCGCATAACCGCCTTCACCTGTCACAGTTCGCACACACAACAACAACATAAATTGATCAGCAGTAACATAATGACTTTTAAAGTGACATCTAAACATCTAGTACGTCCCCTGCTCTCTACTATTCTATTAGCCTCATCCGCCTGCGCGTTTTCAGTTTTAGCTGGGACGAGCCAGCAATTTCATATCGATATTCCAACGCTGGAACAAGGCATCACCATAGATGGACGGCTCGATGAGCGTCAGTGGCAGCTGGCGGCAAATGCTGAGCTAAAATATGAAACCAGCCCAGGGGAGAACATAGCCGCACCGGTGGCGACTCAGGTCAAAATCTTCGCCACTGACACCAGTTTATTTGTTTCTTTTATCGCCCAAGACCCTGATTCCAGTGTCAGTGGTAACCTTATCCGCGCCAATATCACCGACCGTGACTCTCTTTGGGGTGACGACTTAATCGGTATCAAGCTAGACACCTTCAATGATGAGCGCCTCGCTTATCAGTTCTTCGTTAACCCCTATGGCGTGCAGATGGACTCCATAGAGAATGAGCTTACCGGTGAAGAGAGTAACGCCTGGGATGGGATATGGCACAGCAGTGCCCGAAAAAACGATACAGGCTACGTGGTGGAAATAGAGCTGCCCTTAAGACTATTTAATTTCGATAGCAAGCTGGACATGCAGACTTGGGGCATCGAGTTTATTCGTTTTTACCCGAGAGATAAGACCCATAGACTGTCGACCCACTCCATTGACAGAAACAATAATTGCCAACTCTGCCAGTTAGGCACGGCGACAGGCCTCAGCGGCATAGAGTCTGGCCAAGATCTACAGCTCACACCGTCACTGGTGATGAACAAAAACAGTCAGCGAGATTTAGATCCGTTAGAGGATTGGCAGAGTGATAACAACATAGAGCCCGGACTGGATATTCGCTGGGGATCACCCCGAATACCTTACTGAGTGCCACCATAAGCCCTGATTTTTCTCAGGTCGAAGCCGATGCGGGTCAGCTGGATATTAACAGCACTTTCGCCCTCTTCTACCCGGAGAAGCGGGCCTTCTTCCTCGATAATAAGGACTACTTCGACACTCAACTGCAGCTGCTGCATACCCGAAATATCATCTCACCCGACTATGGTGTCAAGCTCACCAGTAAGATCGATAACCACACCTTCGCCGTGATGGTCACCAACGACACTAAGACCAACTTCCTGGTACCGGGTAACTTGAGCTCAGATATCGCCAGCATCGACGAGGAAAGCTATAACCTTGCGGGGCGATACCGAGCCGACTTTGGCAGTGAGCTTTCTATCGGCGCACTTGTCACAGCCAAACAGAGCGAGCAATACCATAACTATGTGGCCAGTGGTGATGTGAAATACCAGCCGACAAAACAAGATACCATTACTGCACAATATGTATTCTCGACCACGGAATATCCCGATTCTCTGTATAAGGAGCTCTGCTCGGAAGATACCTGTATTCCCGACAGTTCATGTGAGCTGGGTGATTGTGGCATCAATGAGCGCGTGTTGCGGACCAAACTAGATGATGAGATCAGTGATGATTTTTATCGACTCAAATACGTCCATAAACGCCGCAACTGGTTTGCCTTCACTCAATATGAATCGGTTGGTGACGATTTCAGAGCCGACTTAGGCTTTATCAGCCGAGTCGATGTGACTAAGTTGGTCGCGGGCGGTGGCTATATTTGGTATCCCCTTAATTCAAGCTTCAACCGTATCGAACTCAGTGGCGACTGGGATATCAGCCACAACCAAGCTGGGGAGTTAATCGAAGAGGAGACAGAAGCAAGAATAGAGCTTGAGGGCTCGATGCAAAGCTTCACCGCCATTGGCTTTGTCAATCGAGACCGTGTCGGCAGACGCCATGATGCTTCGAGTCTGGCCATCGAGGGAAACACGCAGATGTTTACCGAAAATGTTGGCTGGCTCTATTTCGAATTTACCCCTTTCAGGCAGATAAGCATAGAACTGGATGCCGATTACGGCGACAGCATAGATTATAGCAACGACAGACTAGGCACTCAGCTGTTTATCAACCCAGGAGTAGAGTGGAATATCACAGACAGCGTATCTCTGGAGCTATCCCATATGTATCGCAGCTTAGATGTTTATGATGGCGAGCTGTTCACCGCTAACTTGACGGACATGCGCCTCAGTTGGTATTTCAATATCAACAACTTCATTCGCATCTCCAGTATCTATACAGATATTCAACGCAATCCAAGTTTATACCTCTACAGCACACCAAAAGAGAACGAACAGAGCCTAGGCAGTGAGATCCTCTACGGTTACAAGCTCAACCCACAGAGTGTGTTTTACCTGGGTTACTCAGACGGTATGCAGTCAAACGACGATATAGATTCTCTGACGAGGGATGAGCAAACCTACTTTATGAAATTAAGTTACGCTTGGTTACTCTAGCTAGTGAGTAAGTGAGTAGAGTAAAAGATGAGCAAACCTCATACAAGCCATGAAACTCAGTTATGCTTGGTTACTCTAGCTAGTGAGTGAGTGAGTACAGTAAAAGATGAGCAAACCTTATACAAAACATGAAACTCAGTTATGCTTGGTTACTCTAACTTATGGCTTATAACTTACGGCTTTCGGCTGATGGATGATTTGTGACGAAGTAGAGTAAAAATCGGCTTTAATTGCTAAGGGTACCGATTTTTGGTGCTCTGTTTCGATGCTGTTCTTTGTAGAAACACCGACGCTAAAAATTAAATATTTATCCCAATAAAAGCACTTCCCTCCAAAAAAATTAAACCGTTATTAGATTTTTCAATTGACTAAATTTAAAGCCAAACCTCGACAAAAGTTAGGGTTGAAACTAATTTTAGATAAAATATCGAAATATTTTTCTCCATTAACACTTCGGATTCAACATTTTACTTACTCATTGATAAACAGTACCTTACAACGTGAAACCTTCTAATCGCAAAGCCTAAAAAAATCTGTGATTGAGTTCTCACTTTGGAATTTGATTTGATAGTTACAGCTCTAACCATTAGAGTTGTAATTAATTGAACGTTCAATTAACAAGTTAAAACACGGAAATTCGCTTTTTTATGCCCAGGCCGCCAATGAAAGCTGTGAGACAACAGCAGCTAATCGACGCAACTTTGATCTCAGTTGAACGTCATGGTTTACACCACACCACAATTAATACCATTAGCGATCTAGCCGGCACATCATCCGGGCTAATCAGTCACTATTTTGGTGGTAAACAAGGTCTGATAGAGGCGACACTCAAGCATCTTCTCGACGAACTTAAACTGGCTTTATTGAGTCGCACCTCAGGTAAAAACCTGACCTCAATCGAACGTCTATTCATGATTGTCGAAGCCAACTTTACCGAGTTTCAACGTTCAACCCCGGCTACTAAGACTTGGTTAAGCTTCTGGTCTCAGGCAGTGCACGAGCCAGGTTTAGCCAGGCTGCAACACATCAACAACCAACGTCTATATAGCAACTTACTGTTTTCTTTTAAGCAATTACTTCCTGAGTCTGAGGCAATAACTGCCTCAAAACAGACTGCGGCTATGATTGACGGGTTTTGGCTACGCAGCGCATTGAGCGCCTACCCCGAGAAAGAATTCGAGCAAGCCCAATTATTATGTAAAGCCTTTATTGAGGCTGTGATCATCCAGTATGGAGAACATCAATGTCATTAGTTGTTTATCAAAATTATGTCCACGGACAATCTCTCTCCAATGACACAGGTGAAACCTTCGAAGTCATTAATCCGGCGACCGGAGAAGTCAGTTACTTAGTTGAAGTCGCTGATGAAAAAATTCAACAAGCGGCCATAGAAAGTGCCAAGACAGGTTTTGCCATCTGGTCAAAGATGACCCCGATGGAACGTAGTCGCATTCTATTAAAGGCAGTGACGATTCTGCGAGAGCGCAATGACGAACTTGCCGTAATCGAAGTACAAGATACAGGTAAGCCTTGGCAAGAGGCCTCTGAGGTCGACGTAGTGACTGGAGCCGACTCCATCGAGTTTTTTGCAGGACTAGCGCCAAGTATCGAAGGTAATCAACAGCAAGTTGGCGATGATTTCTATTACACCCGCCGTGAGCCTCTAGGGATCTGTGCCGGTATTGGCGCATGGAACTATCCTTTGCAGATAGCCTGCTGGAAATCGGCACCGGCACTGGCATGCGGCAATGTGATGATTTTTAAGCCGTCTGAAGAGACGCCACGAGGAGCACTGAATCTGGCTGAAGTCTTCACTCAAGCAGGCGCACCCGATGGCGTGTTTAACGTCGTTCAGGGAGATGGCCGCGTCGGTGCATGGCTGACGACACATGAGGATATCGCTAAGGTATCCTTCACCGGAGAAGTCGGTACAGGTAAAAAAGTGATGGCTGCGGCAGCGGGCTCACTGAAACAAGTGACCATGGAGCTAGGCGGCAAGTCACCTCTGATCATCTTCAACGATGCCGATGTCGACAATGCGGTATCTGCGGCCATGTTAGGTAACTTCTACACTCAAGGTGAAGTTTGTACCAACGGCACCCGGGTGTTTGTCCAGCAAGACATTTACCCAAGCTTTATCGAGAAACTGCTTGAGCGCACACAGAAGAATATAGTTTGCGGCGATCCTATGGATCCAGCCACTAACTTTGGCGCTCTCATTTCAAAAGACCACCAAGCAAAAGTGCTCGAATATATCGAGATTGGCAAGGAAGAAGGCGCACATCTGCTTACAGGTGGTCAGGCCTTGCGACCAGAGAATGCCCCTAATGGCTTCTTCGTCGCCCCTACCATCTTTACTCAGTGCACCGATGAAATGACCCTGAGCAAAGAAGAGATTTTCGGCCCTGTGATGTCGGTACTGACCTTTACTGATGAAGATGAAGTGATCAGACGTGCTAACGATACCCGTTTAGGCTTAGCCGCCGGTGTCTTTACTCAAGATATCACCCGCGCCCATCGCGTGATCCATCAACTAGAGGCAGGGATCTGCTGGATAAATGCCTATGGCGCCTCCCCTGCTGAGATGCCCGTCGGTGGATACAAGATGTCAGGCATAGGCCGTGAAAACGGCAGCGAGACCTTGAAAGCCTATACTCAAATTAAAGCTGTGTATGTCGGTATGCAGCCACTGGAAAGCCCGTTTTAAGACATGAATATGACAAATACCCAGACACAAAAACAATCCGAGTACGATTACATCATAGTTGGCGCTGGCAGTGCAGGTTGTGTATTAGCCAACCGACTGTCGGCAGACTCGGCGAACAAGGTACTCTTATTAGAAACCGGTGGCAGTGATAGAAGCATCTTCATCCAGATGCCGACAGCCCTGTCGATCCCGATGAACAGTGCTAAGTACGCATGGCAGTTTGAGACTGAGGCCGAGCCTCACCTGGACAATCGCCGTATGCATTGCCCACGTGGAAAAGTATTAGGCGGCTCCTCCTCTATCAATGGCATGGTCTACGTAAGGGGTCATGCCCGTGATTTCGATGAGTGGCAGCAAAGCGGCGCAAAAGATTGGGATTATGCCCATTGCCTGCCCTACTTCAAGAAAGCCGAAACCTGGGCCTTTGGCGCTGATGAGTACCGTGGTGATGCGGGACCTCTGGCGATCAATAACGGCAACAATATGAAGAACCCCTTATATCAGGCCTTCGTCGATGCCGGTGTCGATGCCGGATACTTGGCAACGGCGGATTATAACGGTACCCAGCAAGAGGGCTTTGGCCCTATGCATATGACCATCAAGAATGGCGTACGTTGGTCGACGGCCAATGCATACCTTAGACCTGCGATGAAACGCAGTAACCTGACAGTCGTTACCCATGCCTTGGTACACAAGGTGCTATTCCAGGGTAAAAAAGCGGTCGGTGTTCGTTATGAGCGCAAGGGCAAAATTACCGATATCGAGTGCAACAATGAAGTAGTACTGAGCGCAGGCTCCATCGGCTCGCCACACATTCTTCAGTTATCAGGCATAGGTGAGGCCGATACTTTGGCCAAAGCAGGTATTGACCTGATACATGAATTACCTGGTGTAGGCGAAAACCTACAAGATCATCTCGAGTTCTATTTTCAGTTTAAGTGTCTTAAACCCATTTCGCTCAATGGTAAACTCGATCCATTGAATAAGCTGTTTATCGGTACCCGCTGGATCTTAAATAAATCTGGCTTAGGCGCGACCAATCATTTCGAGTCTTGTGGCTTTATTCGCTCCAAACCAGGACTTGAGTGGCCAGATCTGCAATATCACTTCCTGCCTGCAGCCATGCGTTATGACGGTAAAGAGGCCTTCGCGGGACACGGATTCCAGGTCCACATAGGTCACAACAAGCCAAAGAGTCGCGGTGCTGTCAAGGTCGTATCCAGCGATCCCCATGCGGCCCCGAGTATTCAATTTAATTACCTATCTCATCAAGATGATATTGAGGGCTTTCGGGCTTGTGTACGTTTAACCCGAGAGATCATTAATCAGCCTGGGCTCGATGAGTACCGTGGCGAAGAGATCCAACCGGGAACTGGGATTCAAACAGATGAAGAGATCGATACCTTCGTCAGAAGCTCGGTCGAGAGTGCTTACCACCCCTCCTGTTCATGCAAGATGGGCGAAGATGCTATGGCTGTAGTGGACTCAGAAACCAGAGTACATGGCATCCAAGGGCTTAGGGTGGTTGATTCATCGATTTTCCCTATCATTCCCAATGGCAACCTTAACTCACCCACAATCATGGTGGCCGAGCGCGCTGCCGATCTTATTTTGGGCAATGCACCTTTGACAGCCAGTACGGTCCCCGTCACCTTAGCCAGTGATTGGCAGCAGAAACAGAGGCTAAACCCACCAAAAAGATAACCCCTGATGACTCGTTAGCCCGAGGCATGAGGACAAGAGGTAATTACCAGGTAGTAAGGCCAACCTGAGCCGTATCGGCTAAATGGCCCTATTAACGCCAAGTTCAATTTATCAATCCTTAAATTTTGTCGCATCGATGTTTAAGGCTTGAGGGATTCTTACGAGTTTAAAACCTTGTTCCTTGGCACATTTAGAATAAAAATAAGGAACTAAACCTATGTTTTATCATAATATTAAGGCGAGGACTCAATAATGACAACCTGGCTTACTATCGGGATATTATTTACCTTCGCCGCTATCGCCTTTGTGATTTACCGTTGGGGTAATGTGGAATGTATCGGTGTCACCCCCGTTCGTACTTTCACCTTTATCGCCATACTCTTCACCTCTGGACTCGACGTGGGACTCATCATGTTCCCCCTCACCGAGTTTGCCGGATATGCTGATGTGACTGCTAGCCCTGAATACGGCTTTAGCAATCCTTTGGCCATAGAGTTTGGCTTCTGGGCATTTCTGATCTGGGCATTTTACTTCTTAACTTGCTTCTATTTCTGTGTGATAGAGCCGAGAGTTAAATTCTTTGAGATCCCGCTGATTAAGTTTATCAATAACCTGGTCATTATCGGTACCTGTGCCTTCACCGCTTACCTCTTGCTGACTAACCTACCTTGGTATCTGCCGGGGATGGGCGACGGTGAGACTATTGTCAGCAGCTTCTATCTGATTGTCTTTGCCGTGATTGCCACAGCTGTTTATTCCAGTACCAGTATTCGTTACGTCCGAACCCTGAGCTTAGCCAGCACTTGGATGTTCTTAGGCTTGATCGTGATAATGTGGGCTGGCGCTTTCTTGTCGGACGGCTCCGGTGTCGGCGAGTTTATCACCACCTTTGCCATGATCGGCGATTACTTCGGCAACCTACATCACTTTGTATTACCGATGAATGATTACCATGAATTCTACCTGTTTTGGTGGTTTGCCTGGAGCATCATGATTGGTCAATTTACCTCTCGCTTCGTGGGTGGTATGAAGACCTATCAAGTGCTGATAGCCATGATGGTGTTCCCATCTATCCCAATCGCAGTTTGGTTTACTGTGCTTTACTACTACAGCGCCAACGAAATCGCGACCACAGGTTTCTATAACTTAGCTATGGTCATGGTAGGTATCACCTTTGTAGTCAATTCACTGGATTCACTCATTCGACTCTATACTGACAATCTAAACTTAACTGTACAGCGTTTCGGTAAGACCAAGTACATCATCGGCAACATAGTGCTTATGAGTGGATTAACCTTACTGTTCCAACTGGATTTCTTGCAAATACAGTGGGTAGGTGCGGTCGCTATCGGTCTGATTTTAGGTTGCTTCGGTTATATTTTAGCGAAGAAATATAAGCAAGTGGCGACCATCGAGCAATCACCTAAAGAAAACAAGATTGATTTTACTAAAATTGAATTAGCTAACTAATAAGCTGAAAATAAAACAAAGAGAAGATGATGAACAATACAATAAAAAATCTAGCATTACTGGGATTAATAGCCCTACCGACAACGGCAATGGCAGGCGTAAGCTCGACCGTCACGGCGGTATCTGATTACACCTTCAACGGTGTGAGCCAAACAGATAATGGCCCGGCCTTACAAGCCAGCCTGGATTATGCAGCAGATTCAGGTTGGTATGTTGGCACTTGGGCCTCAAATGTCGACTTTGGCTCGGGTGACGATACCTGGTTAGAGTTAGATTTCTATGGCGGTAAGTTCTTCCAGCTAACACAGAGCGTGTCTCTGGACGCCGGTATCGCTTATTACACCTATCATGGTGACTCTGGTTCAGATGAATACCAATACCCTGAGCTATACACTAAGTTTGGTTATGCTTCATCAATCGGCCAGAGTGAACTTAATTTCTGGTATTCATGGGATTATTTTGGTGTCGATGCAGGCCATTACATCATGATGGCAGCTCATACGTTTAATATTGCCGAAGGTCATGACATTCGAATCGTTTTCGATCGCTCAACCTCTCTCGATGAAGACAAATGGGCATGGGATGGAGATAAGGCCTACAACCATTACCGCGCCGAGTATATGACAAGCTGGAAAGGCTTCGACTTTAATCTCGCGGTGGAAGATACCAGCATGAACATGGATACCAGCGATACCCGTGCGGTATTGTCTGTAGCGCGAACCTTTGGTTTCTAACTTGGCCTTGCTAGGCAAGGTTAGTCCATAAAACATGCAGAATAGCGCTTAAACGTTATTCTGCATTTTTGTTGCGTGAGTCCCACTAAGAATTCTGTTATTGTGCTCAAAAATGAGGGGAGGATTATGGAAAAGTACGAACAACTATTGATTTCACTGCGCCGGGTTATTCGGGCCATCGATATACATTCCCGTCAGCTGAATAAGCAATCGGGGTTAACTGGCCCTCAACTCATGGTCATGCAAAACATTGCCCAGTTGGACGCACCTCTCGTCAAAGAGATAGCCCAAGAAGTTGCCCTGAGTCCTGCCACTGTGACCACGATTATCGATAGACTCGAAAGCCGTAAATTGGTGTTCAGAACTCGTAGTAAAACAGATAAACGCAAAGTGCATCTGTCATTGAGTGAAGATGGACAAGCGTTACTGAGCAACGCCCCAAAGCCCCTTCAAGAACATTTTATTACCCGTTATCAAAACCTCGAAGGGTGGGAGCAGAGTCAACTGCTGTCGGCCGTAGAGCGTATCGCCTCGATGATGGATGCCCAGGAACTCGATGCAGCTCCTGTGTTACTGGTGGGCCAGATTCAAGCCGAAGAGTAGCGTCACCGCTGGTTTCTAAAAACGAAGGCGAGCTTAGGCGTCGATACAGACTAAGTTTCGACCAGACTCTTTGGCATCATAAAGGGCCTTATCGGCTCTTTGGATAAGTCCATCCAGACCATCATCTGCCAGTCCGGCAATACCTGTGCTCACAGTGATAAACATATCCCCCTCGAAGTCACGATAGGCTTCATCTCCAGTTGAGAGCGAAACTTATCCATCAAGGCAAAGGCTTTCTCTTGATTAAGGCCTTTAAACGCAACGGTGAACTCCTCACCACCGAATCGAAATACGGTAAAGTGTTGACCGAAGAAATGCTTTAAACGAGCCGAAAACTCAATTAACACTTCATCTCCCACATCATGGCCATGGGTATCGTTGACCCTCTTAAAGAAATCGAGATCCAACAAGGCAACCGTTAATACCCCTGCTTCTGCTTAATTTGTTCAATTTGCTCTTCAAAGAGCCCGAAAAAATATCGACGGCTATAAACACCAGTTAAGTAATCTAAGTTAGCTTGATCCCACAGCTTACGGATCATATCCAGAGAGTCCAAAGTATTGAGCACTCGGCAGTGAAACTCTTCATGGACGAAGGGCTTCTTCAGAAAGTCATTGGCACCATTTTTAATGAATCGTGCAGACAAACTCTCATCCGAATCACTGGACAGGCCGATGATCGCCAGCTCTTCCCGGCTGAACTTTTCTCTGACCTTCAAGATGAGACCAAAACCATCCAAACCTGGCATATTGTAGTCTGTGATAAGCAGCTGGACATCTGGTTGGCTTTGTAATATCTCCCAAGCCGAATTTCCATCATCGGCTTCGATAACTTGATAGAGGTGCTGCTCGAGTAAAGTTCTGACAAATCTTCGGCTCACCACGGAATCATCGGCAACAAGGACTTTGACGTCTATATTACGTTGAAGACGACGAACTAAACGGACGACATATTCGTAACTGAAACGATTTTCTTTTAAGATATAATCGACAATGCCGAGTTGTAACAGGCGCTGACGCTTCTCTGAATCCAGACTTCCGGTGAGCACGATACAGGGCGTCTTTTTTGACAGAACCAGCCTGACGATTTCCCCTTCCTGGGCATCGGGCAGATTTAAGTCTGTGATCGCGACAAAATATTTTTTCTGTTCTAATAGCAATTTTGCCGACGCCATATCCACCGCGAAATCGACTTCACAGTCTAACTCCTGAGCAATAAGATGCTGTAAAATACGGGACACAACTTTACTGTCCTCTACGACTAAAATACGCAATTTATTCTCCTAAGGCTTATTCTATTTATAATATAATGACTTACTTTTATTTCCCTCATAGGTATTATCATATATTTCTCTGATGAGCGTGTTCTGGCGAGGATTCCGTTTCTCGTTTATATCCACTGCTACGTCTTTGAACTATGCCACCCCTTCATGGAGCCGAATATGTTTTGTTGCATCTATTAAAGGTAGCACTTTAGCTCTGTTTGCCACAAAAGATTTACCTGATAGTATCGATAATTTTGTACAAGCGATGCCTTATCGACCCTTACAGATAATTACCGAGTGTTTTAGCGCTTCTATCGAGATTGAACGACTCACTATCATCGACATGTGTTGTTCTTGCCCTATTGAGATCAATCACGACCGTTGCCGAAATTTTATCTTGTATTGCCTGCCTGTTTGCATCCCAAAATATTTGTAGAAATCCAAGCAGCCCAGTTGCAAATCCAGCACCATAGCCACCATAACGACCAAAAGAATCCCATAAAGAGAGTTTAGTGCCATCGAGTTGGATGACTCTAATCCCCAGTAGCTTCTTGCCCAAAGTTTGTCCGTCAAACCAGGCGGTAAATACGGTGAAGTAAAATGCAGCCCAACCAAAGCCCAAACCTAAGTCATTGAGTATCCCTTTTGCCCAGGAAATTATACTGTAGTCATCCCCTCATCATCTTCTTTGTCTAATTTTTGTAACTGGCTCATCTCACCCGATTGGCTAAACTCATGCAGTTCCTGGACTTCCTCTGGTAGGTTCAGCTCTTGTAACACCCGAGTATTGGTTAAGACTTCCTCATCACCGGATTGTTCAGACCCCTGTGGCGGTACTAATTCAGTCTCCTTAATGACACTAGCCTCATTTAACTTATCTTTCTCGAGCCCATTTACCTCACCTAATTTTAACTCATCCAATTCGGCCAGGCCTTGCGCTATATTCTGCTTAAGCTTTACCTTGTCGGCTTCCGATAAGGCAAGATCTTCTATGGTATCCTTGAGTATCGAGGCCTGCTCAGAAATTGGCAATTGTGATGCTCTCAGTGCAGGCACTAACTCATTTAGCTCAGTTTCGGCGCAATCCAAAGTTAAACAACTGCTAAAACGAATAATATTGGGTACATAACCAATAAGCTGGCCTACAGCTTCCATTGTCACTGGCGAAGCGGAGAAGCCTGACTCTATATTTAAATCATCATCATCGGCTGAGGATAAGAAGTTCCCTATTGTCACCCAAAGCATCATCACCAACATGGAAATATACAGGCCCCATTTAAATATTTTCCCCAGTTCACGGCTCTTTTTCTGGATCAGCAAGGTCAAACCAACTAATAGGATAAACACCCAGCCCGCCTGCTCAGCGAGCACGGAAATCAACAAGCCATCGACCAACATGGCCAAGCCACGCTTCATTGGAGTCGCTAATGGGGTATAGAGCACCTGAGGTGCAATCTCGAAGGCAAAGGGAGTGACGATTGATTTAGGATCGGTTTTAGGAGCCAATTGCGAGACGTGTTCAGATTTTTTCTCGTGAGTTGCACTTATCATAGCTATCCGCTTTTATTATTTTTTTAGTTTATACACAGATAAACTTATGCCAAAGTGAGCAAATATTTTATACCTAAGGTAGGTAAATACCTTTATATTAAACATCTTAGATTTAGTAGTAGATATAAGCCAGAATCAATTACAGATACAATAGGTTAACATTTTTAACCGACTTCCAACTCAAGGTTTAATACTAGATACATGATGTTTCATAACTAAATGGAATAACGAAGAACAAACTATCACTTCTATTGCCGCTAAAGGCGATTATGATTAGCTTGGATATTCAAAGGAGCAGCAAGCAATGAGCAAAATTTTCGAAGACAATTCTTATACCATAGGTAACACCCCTCTTGTTCGCCTAAAACGTGTGAGCAAAGGCAATGTTTTAGCCAAAATAGAAGCCAGAAATCCAAGCTTTAGCGTTAAGTGCCGCATCGGTGCAAATATGATTTGGGATGCTGAGAAGAAAGGTTTGCTGACTCAAGATAAAGAGCTGATCGAACCAACATCGGGTAATACAGGTATCGCCCTGGCTTATGTTGCAGCAGCACGCGGTTATAAGCTGACTCTAACCATGCCAAATACCATGAGCCTGGAGCGCCGTAAGCTACTCAAAGCTTTAGGGGCTAATTTAGTGCTTACCGATGGTGCTAAAGGCATGAAGGGCGCTATCGACAAGGCCGAAGAAATTCGCCAATCTGCTCCTGAGAAATATGTATTACTGCAGCAATTTGATAACCCGGCTAACCCAGAGATCCATGAAAAGACAACGGGTCCTGAGATCTGGAACGACACCGACGGTGAAGTCGATGTTATCGTTGCGGGTGTGGGCACCGGTGGTACTATCACTGGGGTGAGCCGTTTTATTAAGAATGCTAAAGGTAAGGCAATCACTTCTGTTGCTGTCGAGCCGGCGGATTCACCGGTTATCGCCCAGACTCTTGCAGGTCAACCAGTACAACCTGGACCACATAAGATCCAAGGTATCGGTGCTGGTTTCATTCCTGGTAACTTAGACCTTGAGATAATCGATCGCGTCGAAGCTGTGACTAACGAAGAGTCAATCGAAATGGCTCAACGTTTGATGAAAGAGGAAGGTATTTTAGTGGGTATCTCTTCCGGTGCAGCGGTAGTGGCTGCAAATCGCATTGCCGAGCTTCCAGAATTTGAAGGCAAGACCATAGTTGTGATTTTACCCTCTGCTGCCGAGCGTTATCTCTCTTCAGTATTATTCCAGGGCGAATTCTCTGACGCTGAAAATGTTCAGTAAGAATCACTGATATTGGAATTAAAAAACCGGATGTGATATCCGGTTTTTTTATGCCTCCCCGTTACGCAAGAATACCTCTGATAATATTTCGAATCGTCGAACTGATTATTTTTTCAAACTCGGGCCCGGACTCACTATTATCGTCTCGAACGATAGATTGGTATTCGAGCAGCTTTATCAAGCCTAATATTTGGTAGGCATCCGCCAACGAGCTGCACGAACCCAGCTGCTCGAAAAAACCTTGAATGGTCGCCAGTAAAGATTCATCTAACTGCTTTATCGCACTGGCAAGTTGTTTGTTTCTGAGCGCTTCCTCATGAAAAGCCACCTCCAGTATACGATCATCTCTACAGGACACCTGCTCTCGGATATGGGTACAGATAAATTGCGTTAACTTGCTCACTAAAACTTCAGTGCTTTCGCTAGCTTTATATGCTTCTTCGTCGGCTCCTAGGCTCGCACTGCTGAATTGTTTGAGTAACTCGAAGCTGCGGGTTTCTAACTTTTTATTCATCCATAAGGTTTTTTCAGCAAAATAGGTCAATGAATCACTGATAAGATCTTTGATGTCTTTAAAATAATAAGTGGTAGATGCTAAAGGCACATCGGCTTCTTTCGCCACGGCGCGATGGCGAACCCCACGGATCCCCTCTCTGACAATAAGCCTCAGGGTGGCTTCTAAAATAACCAGCCGCCTCGCCTCGCCATCACTTCGGCTTGTTTGACGTCCCACATAGGTTAACTGATGAGTCATCATGAGTCCTTCTGCTCTTTAGCCAGCTCATTACGCTGGCAATATCTTGAAAAATAGTCACTAAGCTTAACATTTTCACTTGTACCAATATAAGTCACTATAAATTTTGTTCCGACATTTGTTTTTAATTCTTTTTGTTTATCTCTCTAACAAAACAAGAAATTGCGTCTAATCTTATAACAACAGAGCATATTTTCAGATGCTTAGGCACATCACTTACCAAACACTTACATTTTAACATAACGTCAACTTAATATGACAGACAGGACCACTCAGTTGCAATAAGGGAGCGAACTATGGAGTCGATTAAAATTGCTGACTACATGAATAGACATCCAGTTACATTTACAGCGCATATGCCAATCGCAGAGGCAGTTGAACTCTTCCTGCATAACAAACAAATTGGTGGGCCCGTTATTGATGAAAATAGAAAAGTCATAGGCTTTCTGTCTGAACAAGACTGCTTAATCAAGATGCTGGAAGCCACTTACCTCAACGAAAATCATTATGCTGTAGGAGATGTGATGCATGGCGATCCTCTTACGGTAAAGAAGGAAGCATCTGTCTTAGACCTAGCGCAAAAGATGACCCATCACAAGCCTAAAATTTACCCTATTGTAGATGAAGAAGATAAATTAATTGGCGTAATTAATCGCTCAGCGGTATTAAAGGCCTTAGACGACCATTTAAGAGCCATGTATGAGCGTGGACACACCCGTTTGGTTTAGCTTGTACTCGCGATGATACCAACCTGGACTAAAATCTCAGCGGATCAATGCAGTCAAGCATGCGAACACAAGTCACTCATTAAAATAAAAATATTAGCTAACTCATTTTTTTGAACTCATTTTTTTGGACTATGCTTTATCACAATTAAGGCATGGCCTATAAATTAAGTCTTTTGGGATAAGAAACAAAGAATAAGGCGCTGAGCTATGGTATCTGCGAGTTTTATTTTCTATGTTTTGGCAATAATCATAGTCACCATGACGATGATTATTCTGTCGCATGCCCTAAACCCCAGAGGTCATAAGAGAAGCAACGCCTACCCCTATGAATCTGGCATAGTCCCCGTCGGTGATACCAATATTCGCTGGAACGTAAACTATTTCTTAATCGCCATCTCCTTCGTAATTTTCGACATCGAAGCCGTATTTCTCTACCTCTGGTCCTTGGTGGTAGTAGAAACAAGTTGGCCCGGCCTGCTCACAGCCAGTTTATTTATCTTAGCCCTGTTCATTGCCTTGATTTATGAGATCAAACAAGGCGCCTTCAATTGGGGAATTCGCAAAGAGGGGGAATCTTGATGCGATGGCAATTAACCAAACCTGATATTAACGACACTCAGACAATTCCAACGGCCTCAATGAGCATGCAAGAGGTGGTAGAGAAGAACCTGTTAGTCACCCGCTTAGAAGACCTAGTCGCTTGGGGAAGAAGCAACTCCTTATGGCCGTTTAATTTCGGCTTATCTTGCTGCTACGTCGAGATGGCCACCTCTTTCACCAGTCGTCATGATATCGCCAGATTTGGCTCCGAAGTCATTAGAGCGACGCCAAGAGAAGCCGATCTCATCGTCATCTCCGGTACAGTATTTCTTAAGATGGCCCCGGTGATCAAGCACCTTTATGATCAGATGTTGGAACCCAAGTGGGTAATAAGCATGGGCTCATGTGCCAATTCAGGCGGCATGTATGATGTTTATAGCGTGGTCCAGGGTGCAGATAAATTCCTCCCCATAGACCTTTATGTTCCGGGTTGCCCACCCAGACCTGAAGCCCTGATGTATGGGCTCACTTTACTACAAGAGGCCATCAAGAATGGCGATGCCAGACAGCGAAGACCACTCAACCGCGTCATCACCCCACAAGAGATAGAATCCTTTTCCTGCCGTAACCTCCGGGATGAAAAACATGCCTTAAGAGTCGCTAGCAATAAACTCACGCCGCCAGACAGGGTATAAAGATGACCATAATGACGAAGGATATGTCAGCAATACCCACACGGACTCTCAAACTGGGGCTGACATTAGCCATGATCCCTGAACTGGAACGTCTTCTGGGAGACAGTGCTATTGAGCAGAATACGGCGGACAATATTCTCACCCTCTGGATAGATAAGCATCAGGTTACTCCAGCCTTAAATCTGCTCAAATCGATTCCCGAGCCGTTCAACTTTCTGTTCGACCTCTATGCCGTCGACGAGCGTCTTAGGTTAGATAAAGCGTTACTGCCGGCCAAAGATTTCACCTTGGTGTATCAACTCCTCTCCATAGAAAGAAACCAAGATATTCGCCTTAAGGTCGCGCTTGAGGATAATGAACATCAAGCCAGCATCACTTCAATCTGGCCCTCGGCAAACTGGTATGAGCGTGAAGCCTGGGATCTGTTTGGCATCGTATTCGATGCACACCCTAACCTGTGCCGTATTCTGTTACCGCCAACCTATCAGGGCCACCCCCTGCGCAAAGAGTTTCCCTGCCGCGCCACCGAGACTGAGCCATTCACTCTGGATGATGAAAAGCTTGCCAGAGAGCAAGATGCGCTAAGATTCAATCCAAAAGAATGGGGAATGGACGACAGCAGCGAAGATAATGATTATCTGTTTCTCAATCTGGGCCCGAATCATCCCAGCGTACACGGGGTATTTAGAATCGCGCTGCAACTCGATGGCGAGCAGATTAAAAATTCGGTACCTGATATTGGTTATCACCATAGAGGCGCAGAAAAGATAGCGGAGCGTCAGACCTGGCATGGCTTTATCCCCTACACTGACAGAATTGACTATTTAGGCGGGGTGATGAACAACTTCCCCTATATTTTGGCCATAGAACAATTAGCTGATATTCGGGTATCTGAGCGAGTCGAGTGCATCCGGGTCATGTTGGCCGAGTGTTTTCGCATATTGAGTCATATGCTGTTCTTCGGTACGTTTGCCCAAGATGTCGGTCAGCTCTCTCCCATCTTTTATCTGTTTATCGACAGAGAAAAACTGTTCAGCATCATTGAGGCCATCACAGGTGCTCGCATGCACCCAAGTTGGTTTAGGATAGGTGGTGTGGCCCAAGACCTGCCTCAGGGCTGGCATATTATGATGCAGGAATTCGTCGATTACTTCCCGGCCAAGCTCGATGAATACGAAGTCATGGTGATGCAAAACAGCATACTCAAAAATCGCGCCGTGGGCATAGGCAAGTATGACACCCAGCAGGCCCTCGAATGGAATATCTCCGGCGTAGGCATAAGAGCCACGGGTCTCGAGTGGGATCTGCGAAAAGCCCGCCCCTACTCAGGCTATGAAAACTATCAGTTCGACATTCCGACGGCCCACAATGGCGATGCCTATGACCGCTGCCAACTCAGGGTCGATGAGATGAGACAAAGCATAAAGATCATCCAACAATGCATAGATCATATGCCACAGGGAAACTATAAGGCAGACCATCCATTAACCACCCCACCAAGAAGCGACAGGAGCAAGCAAGATATTGAAACCCTGATCCAACACTTTATGAATGTGAGTTGGGGAGGTGTGATGCCCAAAGGAGAGTCAAGTTTCGCCGTTGAAGCCACCAAAGGCATCAACGCTTACACCCTGATATCTGACGGTACCAGCTCAAGTTATCGAACTCGGATCCGCACCCCATCTTTTCCCCATTTGCAAATGATCCCAACCATGGCAAAGGGGCTAATGGTAGCCGACTTGATTGTGATCTTAGCCAGTATCGATTTTGTTATGGCCGACGTGGATAGGTAGGGGCTGATATGACACAGAATTATGAGCAGCTATTGAGGATCTCCATCCAGGAAGTCATGTCAGGTGACCTTCCCTCGAACGGCGATGCTTCAACCGATGATCAGGCGGGAAATAACACACAAGCTACATTCACGACACCAGAGAAGATCCATACTCAGGATGAGTTTCCAATCCGTAGCACACTGGCTGAGTCGAGGCTAACACCCAGCGCAGAGACTGCAGCGACTCTAGCCAAGGTTGAAGATAGGCAAGCTGTTGACGATTTATCTCAACTGAGTCCATGTGAAACCAAGCAGCTCGATAAGCTACTGGCATCGGCCCCATATCCGGCAGCGACCTCCATCGATGCACTCAAGGTGATTCAAAAGCAAAGAGGCTGGGTGAGCGATGCCAGTTTATCTCTGCTGTCTGCTTATATTCAGGTCTCCGTTGCAGATCTGGATTCTGTCGCCACCTTCTACAACCTGATATTCAGACAAGCCGTTGGTGAGGTAGTGCTTCACCCCTGTGATGGTATCAGTTGCGACTTAATGGGCGGGGTCGAAGTTCGCGCAGCCATTAGCCAGAAATTACATATTAAACCCGGCGAAACGACGCCAGATAACCGCTTCACCCTAATTCCTCTTCCTTGCCTGGGGCATGTGATAAAGCCCCGGTAATGATAGCGTCAGAGCAAGTTTACCCGCATCTAACCCTGAGTAAAATAGCCCAGTTGCTCGATGAACTGGAGGGAAATAAAAAATGACCTCTCCTCTCAATCCCTTGACTCGTTTCATTACCGATAAAGCTAATTGCTGGCAACTGTCTGAGTACCTGAGTCATGGCGGATACGATGGATTAACCCGGGCTATGGAGATGAGTTCAGATGAGCTGCTAGATAGCATTAAACAATCAAACCTCAGGGGACGCGGTGGAGCTGGCTTCCCAACCGGACTCAAATGGAGCTTTGTCCCTCGCGGGGCAGATGCTCCTAGGGAAAAATACTTGATAGTCAACGCAGATGAAATGGAGCCTGGTGCATTTAAAGACCGCTGGCTGCTTGAGCAGACCCCACATCAGATCATCGAAGGTCTACTCATTGGCGGCTTAACCTTAGGGGCGACTCAAGGCTACATCTTCCTTCGAGGTGACTACTATCTCGCCGAGGAGAGACTGCTGCAGGCGATAGATGAATGCAAGCAACACCACTTACTCGGCCGGGACATCTTAGGCCGAGGTATTCAAGGACAAGCCTTTAACTTCGATATTCATATCCATTCCAGTGCCGGACGTTATATTTGCGGCGAGGAAACTGCACTGATCAACGCCATGGAGGGCAAGCGCGCGACGCCAAGGGCTAAGCCTCCCTTCCCTCAAGTTGCCGGTCTTTGGGGGAAACCTACCATAGTCAACAATGTTGAGACATTTTGTAATCTGCCCCACATCATCAATTTCGGCAGTGACTGGTTTAAGGCACTCGGCAAGGGACAAGACGCAGGCACTAAAATCTTCGGCGTCAGCGGCAGAGTCAAACGTCCAGGACTGTGGGAGCTCCCCATGGGCACATCCATCAGAGAGATCATCGAGCACCATGCTGGCGGCATGTGCGACGGTTATCGGCTCAAGGGCTTACTTCCTGGCGGCGGCTCCACAGATTTCCTCCTCGAAGAACACTTAGATGCTCTCATGGATTACGACGAAATTGGCAAGTTAGGCAGCCGCATGGGCACCGGTACCATCATCATCTTGGACGATCAATATTGCCCCATCTCTATGGTGCTCAACCTAGTGCGCTTCTTCGCTCAGGAGTCTTGCGGCTGGTGCACACCTTGCAGAGACGGCCTGCCCTGGGCCGTTTCCTTACTCGAAAAAATTGAGCGAGGAGAAGGTGAGCTCAAAGACATTGTTCAGCTGGAGGATCTGTGCGACTTTGCAGCACCCGGCAACACCTTTTGCGCACTCGCCCCTGGCGCGGTCGAGCCGCTGCAGAGCGCCCTTAAATATTTCAGGCAAGACTTTGAGACACATATCAATCATCAATGCTGCCCCTATCATGACGAACTAGCCGCAAAGAAGACAGCCACAGCTGAGACACTCAGCACGATAAATGCTAACCGAGTCGAGGGGACGTGATGAATAATCTCAACACTGAAACAGACATGGTCAGCATCACCATAGATAACAAGGCCTATCGAGTATCGCCAAATGAAAACCTGCTGCAAACCTGTCTGACACTTGGGTTAGATCTGCCTTATTTCTGTTGGCATTCGGAGCTGGGCTCAGTGGGCGCCTGTAGACAATGCGCGGTAAAACAGTATCAAAATGATGAGGACAAGGTCGGCCGCTTGGTCATGGCGTGCATGACCCCAGTATGTGACGGCATGGTCATCTCGATGCAAGATACTCAATCAATACAATTTAGACAGACCAATATCGAAGCCATCATGACCCAGCACCCCCACGACTGTCCGGTGTGTGAAGAGGGGGGGAACTGTCACTTGCAGGATATGACCGCCATCAGTGGCCATATCAACCGACGTTACACAGGTAAGAAACGCACGCATCTGAATCAATATTTAGGTCCCATGCTCAATCATGAGATGAACCGCTGCATAGGATGCTATCGCTGCGTCCGCTTCTATCGGGACTACTGTGGTGGGGATGACTTCAATGTGTTTGGCTCGAAAAGCCATCTCTACTTTGGCCGAGCCACATCCGGGGCCCTTGAAAATAACTTCTCAGGCAACTTGGCCGAGGTCTGCCCGACCGGAGTGTTTACCGATAAACCCTTCTCCGAACACTACATACGAAAATGGGACCTACGAACCGCCCCGACTATCTGCCCCCACTGCAGCCTGGGCTGCAACATCACAGTGAGTGAAAGAGATCAGAAGGTTCGCAGGATAACTAACCGCAGGCATGATGAGATCAACGGCCATTTCCTATGCAATATTGGCTTATTTGGTTATGAACATGCTAATCACAATGAACGACTCGATGCTCCCTTGCTGCGCAATAACGCCGATAAGAGTTCTGTAATCCTTTCCAGCATTGAAGCCAAGAAGCAGCTAGCCAAGCTCCTTTCACCAGCGGACAGCGATGACCAAGGAAGCTATCTCAGCCAAGCAACAGGCAAGTGCATTGCCATAGGCTCTGCCAGAACACAGATAGAAAATAATGCTGCGCTGATGAAACTGGTGGGTCAAGACAACTTTTATCTGGGCGTACCGGACCAACAAGTCCAGATGCTGCACATGCTGTGCAGTGCTTATCAGAGCAATAGAGTCAGCCCATTCTCCATCAAACAGGCCCAAGCTTGCGACGCCGCCCTGATAATCAATGAAGACATTAGTCACACGGCGCCCAGACTCGCACTCGCCATCAGGCAGATGAGCCGTAACCTGGGGGTAGACAATGCCGCGAAACTGGGCCTAGCCGATTGGCAAGATGGCTCGGTTAGGAATATAGCGCAAACGAGCCGCTCACCTTTAGCGATTATCGCCAGCGATACCAGTCAATTGTCCAATTTGGCAACTGAGGAAGTTATCATTTCCCCCGATGAGCAAGTGATCTTGCTTGAAGAGATACAGGATCAACTAGCGCACAGACTTGAAGAAACTAAGAAACTTAACGAAGCAGAGAGACTTAACGAAAATCCCGAGCGTTTTACAGACATACCCCATCGCCCCACCAGCTCCGCAGCAGACATAGATAGCGATATTAATAGCAATATCGAACCATATGCAAATACAGAGTCCTATTCTGCTTCTACCCAGCGCATCGTCGACACTCTGTTAACTGCCGACACTCCCATGGTGATTACCGGCCTTCAGAGTCAAGATCCGACTCTGTTGAGCACTAGCCTTAATATTGCAAGTTTGCTCAAACAGCTTAAGCCGAATGCGGGTTTTTATGGGGTGACCAAGCAGGTAAACGATCTTCATTTTGGCCTGCTTATCAAGGATGAGGAAGGAGAGGAAAATTATCAGGGTATCGACTCCTTCATCACCAGAGTCATGGGCCAAGAGGGAGAAGACTCAACCCATAAAGCCCCTGATACCTTGATTGTTTTAGAGACAGATCTGTATCGCTATATGGAAGTTGAGCGACTAGAAGCCGCATTGGATGCGATAGATAATATTATCGTCATAGATCAAATGTTAACCCCAACCGCTCAGATGGCAGATCTTATATTACCAAGCGGCTCTTTTGCCGAATCCCAAGGCTGTTACCTCAGCTCTGAAGGAAGATTACAGCATGGGTTTGCCACCATATCCGGGCTTAATCAACGCATGATGCCCTGGACCTGGCTCTCTGAGCTAACGGATTTATCTAGCCCAGCAGAGATCCATCATTGGCTATCCCAGCATTTCCCCATACTGGCCCCCATAGAGACATTTTCTGAGCTCGCTCAAATCAATCTAGGCTCCCAGTTCCGGATCGCCAGCCAACCCAAACGAGCCAGTGCCAGAACGGCGATACATGCCGTTCATGATGTCAAAGAGCAGATGCCAATATCGGCTTCTGGCACGCCTTTTGTTCAATCTATGGAAGGAGTCGAGGGATTTCGTCAGAGTCAGGTACAGATGATCACAGTCTTGCCCGCTAATGCTTGGTCACCCAAGTGGAACTCAGATCAGGGAGCCAATCGTTTCGGCAATGAAAGTCACTCCCCTTGGACCTTGGGGATCACACTTTTCTCTCAAGCCTCCCCATCGAGCCAGCCAGCATACTCAGACGAGCGTCAAGCTGAGCAAGAAAACGGGCTGCAAACCAATGCGAGTCGAAAGGAAACCAATAGCTCAGAGTTAACAAGCGTCAGCATCCGCTTAATGCCTTCGGCAAACCTATATGCCGATTTTGAGCTGGCAAGCTATTCATCACCAATACACTCCATGAGCCCGGAGCCCAGCCTTAATATTCACCCAAGCCTTGCCGCTTCTTTGAACCTCATCGAAGGAGAGGAAGCCCAGATCCGAGGTGAGCATAGCGCCGCCAGGCTTATGTGCACATTCAATCAGCAGATGTCCCCAGATGTCGCACAAGTACCCAATTCATTATTCACCTTACTGGGTAAGCGAGCCAAGATAAGCCCACTCAAAGGGACGGAGGACAGTGATGGTCCTATATGAGGTGTCACAGCTGTCCACTAGATTATTCACCTTACTGGATAAGCGAGCCCTGATAATGCCACTCAAGGGGAAGGAGGACAGTGATGGTCCTATATGAAGTGTCACCGCTGCCCAATACATTATTCATCCTTTTCACCTTGCAGGTTAAGCGAGCCAAGATAACGCCACTCAAGGGTAAGGAGGACAGTGATGGTCCTATATGAAGTGTCACCGCTGCCCAATACATTATTCATCCTTTTCACCTTGCAGGTTAAGCGAGCCAAGATAACGCCACTCAAGGGCAAGGAGGAGCATGATGGCCCTATATGAGGTGTTACTGGTTCCCACCAGCGTTTTACTACTATTGTTGCTGTGCGCTGCCTGGTCTACCTGGCTCGAGAGACGATTGCTCGCGGTCTGGCAAGATAGATTGGGGCCCAATCGGGTCGGCCCTATGGGACTCTTGCAAGTGGTTGCCGACATGATAAAAATTTTTACCAAGGAAGATTGGGTCCCTCCCTTCGCCGATAAAGCCTTGTTCATTATCGCGCCGATGATCCTGATGATAATGACCTTACTCGGGTTCGCCATCATACCTTTCTCCCCGAATATCCAGATAGCCAATTTCGATAATGCCTTGCTGTTCATCCTGGCGCTGAGCTCACTGTCGGTTTACAGCATCATGCTAGCTGGTTTCTCCTCCAACAGTAAATATGCCCTGCTGGGCGCGATGCGAACCGCGGCTCAGATGCTGTCTTATGAGGTGTTTATGGGGCTGGCTCTGATGGGCGTTGTCATCATCACAGGCAGCTTTAGCCTCAACGATATAGTGGCGGCTCAGGAAAATTACTGGTTTATTCTGAGTCAGCCCCTTGGTTTTGTGCTGTTTCTTATCGCGGGCGTGGCGGAGAGTCATCGTGCTCCCTTCGATCTTCCCGAGGCCGAAACTGAGATAGTGGCAGGATTTCATACCGAGTATTCCAGCATGAAATTTGGCATGTTCTTCATTGGTGAGTACCTGGGCGTCATCTTTGTCTCCGCGCTCATAACCACTCTCTATTTTGGTGGCTGGCAAGGGCCAGTGCTGCCCCCTATTATCTGGTTCCTGTTAAAAACAGGATTCTTCGTGGTGTTCTTCATTTTGCTGAGAGCCGCCATACCCAGGCCCAGATACGATCAACTGATGCGACTCGGCTGGGCGGTATTATTGCCTCTCACTTTACTCAACCTGCTGTTAACCGCCCTATGGCAGTTAACACTTGGTTTCTAACAGGAGAGTGGATCATGCTTAGCCAAATAAGAACCTTGATCACCATCTTGAAGCATACCTTCACCCCCGCCGATACGGTGCAGTATCCGGAGCAGAAACCTTACCTATCTCCCAGGTATCGAGGCCGAATTGTGCTGACTCGAGATCCCGATGGTGAGGAACGTTGCGTCGCTTGCAATCTCTGCTCAGTCGCCTGTCCCGTCGATTGTATCTCGGTAGAAAAAACCGAGAAACCCGATGGCCGCTGGGAGGCTAAGACCTTCACCATCAACTTTTCCCGCTGCATCATGTGCGGCTTCTGCGAAGAGGCCTGTCCGACCCACGCGATTCAACTCACGCCTGATTTTGAAATGGCGGAATATGACAGGCAAAACCTGGTCTACGAGAAGCATCACCTGCTGATTTCTGGCCCGGGTAAGTATCACGAGTATAATTTCTATAAAGTCAGTGGTAAGGCGATAACGGGCAAGGCTAAAGGTGAAGCCATCGACGAGCAAGCTCCCATCAATGTCAGGAGTCTGTTGCCATGATTGACATTATATTTTTCATCACAGCCGCCGTCGCCATCATATCGGCACTTCTCACCGTCAGCGCCCATAATGTGGTACATGCTCTGCTGTATCTGGTCACCATGATGTTGGCTATCGCGCTGATTTTCTTCCTGCTAGGTTCACCTTTTGCCGCTGCACTACAGATCATTGTCTACGCAGGCGCCGTCATGGTGCTATTCGTATTTGTCACCATGATGCTCCACCAAGGTGAGCGCAGCTTAGCCGCCGAGCGGCTACTGTTTAATCCTAAGGTGGCTAAAGGTCCCCTGATATTATCAGCGCTATTGGTCATAGAGCTCATCTTGATATCCCTAGGCTCGGTTGGCCTACATCAAGAGATACTCACTAGCCTATTACCTGTGAATCAAACGGTGAAACAGCTGGCCATACAGCTCTTCGGCTCCTATCGGGTTCTGGTCGTGTTAGCTGCCATCATGCTGCTGGCCGCACTCGTCAGTGCCATCCACATAACCAAGCAAGGCAGCACACCGCATCCAGCGTCATCAAGTTCAGTCAAAGACCTGGATACTGAATCTAAGCAGGCACTAAGCTTAGGTTCTAGCGAATTCACCCCAGACGTCAGTGTTAACTACATAACCAAACAAGGTGGCACAGCGTCACCCAATTCAGCCAACGACCCTGAGCCGGATACTGAATCTAAGCAGGCACTAAGCTTAGGTTCTAGCGAATTAACCCTCGCCGAAATTGAACCGAGTCAGGCACAGACGAACAAGCAAACCCGAGGTGAACACAGATGATAGAGATCACTTGGGTACTGGTGTTAAGTGGTGTGCTGTTCGCTATCGGCCTGTTCGGCTTACTTAGCCGCCGAAATTTACTCTTTATGCTGATCTCACTGGAAATCATGCTCAATGGCGTAGCCCTGATATTTGTCGCCGCCTCGAATCTGCATGGCAATGTCGATGGGCAACTCATGTACCTATTCATCCTCACACTGGCCGCCTGTGAAGTTGCTGTTGGCCTGGCTTTGGTTATTCATATTTACCGGCAACAGCAAGATCTTGATGTCGATAAACTCACTAAGCTGAAGGGATAATATGAACAGTCTATTTATAAATGATCTATTGATGAATAACCTGTTGATGGCCATCCCATTGCTTCCCCTTTGCAGCGCGGCAATATTAATTTTAGTTCAGCCCAATGATCGGTGGACAAGAATACTGGGGGTGAGCTCTGTGAGCCTGGCAGCCCTGTTAGCCCTTATACTCAATGTGCAAGTCTGGGATGAAGAGGTGTTTATCATTCAGACTTCCTTGGGTGAGTGGCTCAATATAGGCGCTCCAGCATTAGTGTCTTCGGAGTTAGCCACTCAAAATCCAGGATCACTAAACCTGAACTTTGGCCTGTATCTGGACCCCTTATCCCTGGTGATGATCACCATCATCTGCTGTATCGGCGCCCTGATCCATATCTATTCGGCAAGTTATATGATCCAAGATACCGACCAATGCCGCTTCTTCGCTTACTTAAACCTGTTTGTGTCTTCCATGCTGATTCTGGTGCTTGCCGACAATCTGGTGGTCCTCTATCTGGGATGGGAAGGCGTGGGCCTGTGCAGCTATCTCTTGATCGGTTTTTGGTATCAAAAGACTGACAATAACAAGGCCGCCAACAAGGCTTTTATCATCACCCGCATCGGTGACACCGCCATGTTAATCGGAATTATACTGCTTTTTTATCAGTTCGATACCGTCAATATTCAGCAGATACAGCAGCAATCTCAAACACTTCTACAGGCTAATACCGTGGGAGGAAACCAATTAATTGCACTTTCATGCTTGCTCTTATTTGCAGGCGCCGCGGGAAAGTCGGCGCAGATGCCATTACACTCCTGGTTACCCGATGCCATGGCCGGCCCAACACCAGTTAGTGCGCTCATTCACGCGGCGACTATGGTGACCGCTGGCGTATACTTGATCGCAAGAAATGATGCCCTGTACCAACTCGCCCCTCAAGTATTGCTTTTTATCGCCGTTATTGGGGTATTGACCCTACTCCTTGGCGCGACTTCGGCACTGTTTCAAACGGATCTTAAACGCATATTGGCCTACTCGACCATCAGTCAGCTTGGTTATATGTTTTTAGCCTTAGGCGTCGGCGCCGCATCCACGGCAATCTTTCATCTGATGACCCATGCATTTTTCAAGGCCCTGCTGTTTCTCAGTGCCGGGGCATTGATCTATTGCATGAATCATGAGCAAGACATAATGAAGATGGGCGGCCTGAGTAAGAAGCTGCCTTTACTGGCTCTAAGCTTTGCCATAGGCTGCGCCGCCCTGGCCTCTTTGCCCATGACATCAGGATTTTTCAGCAAGGAATTAATTTTACAGCAGGTGGCAATGGCTGAGCAGCCCCTCCTATGGTGGGGAGCCTTATTAGGCGCATTATTTACCGCGCTATACAGTGCCAAGTTATTCTTTATTATCTTTATGGGAAAACTTGGCCATGCGCCTAGCCATAAAACCCCTACGGTTATGGCTGCAGTCCTCGTGGTCTTGATGACTCTCGCCTTACTCGGCGGCATACAGCCACAAGGCGTCTTGCACCTGTTTGGCGAGTTAACCCTTAGCTCATCTTCAAGCCTGACGCCTCTCGAACATGGCTTACCTATTCTAGTGCCGTTAATCGGTGTGATCTTAGCTTGGTTTCTGTTTGGTCAAACCAACAGAGATAAACCCGTCAATAAAGTAAGTTTAAGCCGTTTTATACGTTCAGGCTGGGGCTTCGATGCCTTGTTCACTCGCGTTTTTATCACACCTTTTAAAAAACTCACTTTCCTCAATCGCCATGACATTATTGATGCCAGTTTTCGAGCACTCGAGACCGTTAGCTACCGCCTCCACCTGATGTTCAATCGGCTGCAAACGGGGCAACTTAGAGGCTACAGCGCCAGTCTGATCTTATTCAGCATCTTAGCTATCGCATGGGGAGTCATAAGATGACGTTATCTTTGTTAATCTTAATTCCACTCCTGGGCGGACTGCTGGCCTGGTACAGTCAAGGCTTTAATCCAAACTTGCCACGCAGAATATCTCTGTTCACACTCCTGGGCAGCTTGGCCTATATAGGGATTTTGACATTAACCAGCCCACTTGCCCGAAGCAGTCAGTGGCTTTTCGATGAGAGCCATGTCTGGATTGACAGGTTTAACATCACGGCTCACTTTTCCATGGATGGCCTTAGCCTGATCTTGATATTACTAACCCTATTGATGGGCCTAGCCGCCCTCTCTTCGGCCTGGAGTGAGATTGACAAACATCAGGGATTCTTCTACTTCAATTTTCTCTGGACCTTAGCCGGGATCATAGGTGTTTTTCTGGCGATGGATCTGCTGCTCTTCTTCGTCTTCTGGGAAGTCATGTTGGTTCCCATGTATTTTCTTATTGCCATATGGGGACATGAAAACCGTCGATATGCTGCGCTGAAATTCTTCTTATTTACCCAGGCTGGCGGATTATTGATGCTACTGAGCACCATAGCCTTAGTCGTATTCCATTATCAGGAAACCGGCCAGCTTAGCTTCAACTACCATGTGTTAATTCTCGCACCCATCGCTTCCCCTACGGCCATCTGGATCTGTTTAGGTTTTATTATCGCTTTTCTGGTCAAGCTGCCCGCCTTTCCCTTTCACCCCTGGTTACCCGATGCCCACACCCAAGCCCCCACTCCGGCGAGTATTATATTGGCGGCAATACTCTTAAAGACAGGTGGTTACGGCATCATACGATTCGTACTGCCCCTGTTTCCCGACGCGGTGCAGTTTTGGTCGCCACTGATGATGAGCCTCGCCGTTTTGAGCATCATCTACGGCGCCTTGATGGCTTTTTCTCAACATGACTTGAAACGCATAGTGGCCTACTCGAGTGTGAGCCATATGGGCTTCGTACTCTTAGGTTGCTTTAGCCTGAACATGATTGCACTTCAGGGCGCTGTGATGCAGATGCTCGCCCATGGTCTGAGCAGCGCGGCTCTGTTTATGTTAGTCGGCCTGATACAACAAAGGCTTCATAGCCGGGATCTGCATCAATTTTCCGGCTTATGGCGCTATTTTCCTCAACTGAGCGCCATGGGACTCTTCTTCGCCATCGCCTCCCTAGGCATGCCGGGGTTGGGCAATTTTATCGGAGAATTTCTCGTACTGGTCGGCGCCTTAGAACAGCACGCTAGTTTTGCCGTTCTAGCCTCCTTGGGCTTGATACTTGGCGCTGTGTATTCCCTGCGCATGATTCAAAAGAGTTTCTTCGGGCCTTTTCAAACCCGAGGCTCAGACTTGGATGACCCAGCCTCCACAGTTGACACAGAAATAGCCCTCACATCGACAAGTGATCAAGTAAGCGCCAAAGTGGCTCCCCTCTCAAAACCGCCTACCCTCTCCAGCCCATACCCAGATCTTAGCCTGAAGGAGAAGTTGACTCTCATGTCAATCGCAGCTGGCTTGATACTTTTGGGGATACACCCACAACCACTATTGGACATGCTAGAGCAACCATTAGCCCAAGTACTTGCGCTATACGCCATAACAGGAAGTGCACTATGAGTAACCACTACCTTCCGGCAGGCATATTGTTGAGCACAATTTTGATCTTGCTACTGAGTATTGCCTTAAAACGCTCGCACATTCATGCTTTTTTGATCACAGGTGTGGGCTTAATTGGCGCTTGTCTGGTTCAAGTGTCCTTGATTGAAGCCCCTGCCACGTCTGAGCTACTATTTATTTTCACCCCGGTAAATGCCCTTGTCTCTGCTGGATTATTAGTCATCTTAGTCTTTCTCTGGTCTCAGCTTTATCATTGGCTGGATAAGTCGGATAACACCAATGAAGAGTATTATCTGCTGTTATTGACGGCCAGTCTGGGCGCTGTGTCCATGATTGCCAGTCAGCATTTCGCCAGTTTCTTCCTGGCCTTAGAACTAATGAGCCTCTCTTTCGTCGGGCTTATCGCCTATTCAAATAACAATCCTAATAGTCAGGAAGCCGGAATTAAATACCTAGTGCTATCGGCCGGCGCTTCGGCTTTGATACTCATGGGAATCGCGCTCATCTATCTGCAAACGGGCAGCCTGACATTTGATGCAGTGTCTACAAACAAGCTGCAGCACCTAGCGAGTTCGCCGCTGAATTTAACCACTAGCGGGATGATCTTTATTCTCACAGGACTTTGTTTCAAACTGTCTCTGGTACCTTGTCATCTGTGGGTCGCAGACATTTTTGAAGGAGCTCCTCTGCCCACTACGGCCCTCTTGGCTATCGTCTCGAAATTGTCAGCTTTTATCGTGTTATGGAGGATGTTCAGTTATGGAGAGTGGCAAACCGATAGCACAATTTTAGACGTCATCGCCCTAGTCGCGGTCGCATCTATGCTTATTGGTAACTTGTTAGCACTGCAGCAAGATAGACTGCTGCGAATATTGGCCTTCTCCTCTATCTCTCACTTTGGTTATCTACTGATTATGTTGTTATTACTCGAGGGTAATGCCAGCCTGCTAAATGATATAAGCTTTAATCTTGAAGCAATGGTTTTTTATCTACTCGCCTATATGATCACCTTAACAGGTACCTTCTCAGTGTTAATGCAGCTGGAAAATACCACCTCAATCAAGCAATTAAGCGGCCTTTTCTGGCGACAACCCCTGCAGGCAACATGTTTAAGTGTACTCATGCTGTCTTTAGCCGGGATACCATTAACCATAGGATTTATGGGAAAGTTCTATCTTGTCGCTGCAGCCATCTCCGGCCAGCTTTGGTGGCCGATGAGCTTCTTGGTGATTGCCAGTGTGATAGGCCTTTATTTCTATCTTAGGATCATCATGATCATGTTAGCTAAAACTGAAAGCGCCTCTGTCCCATGTAAACTTGATATAAGGGAAAAAGTGACTTCTTGGGTCATTATCATAACCGTCATAGGTGTAGGAACATTTCCAAGTGTATTTGCCGACATGCTCGAGGCTGTCACCCACTGACTGGTGTTATTAACGACAAGTACAGGCTGCATCACAAGTTAATATAAAAGTACAAATAAACTCGGATAAATCATACTGTTATTTTCTTCCAACATGATAGAGTGACTTGCGCTTTTACTTATATAACCGAGTCTACATTTATTATGCCTTTCTATCAGTCTCCACAGGATATCAGTGCTTTCGATGCAAAATTTGAAGCACAAAAAATTGCTTTCGCCCCTATCAGTTTTCAAGTCGCACGCTGTTTACTCAAATTTGGCATATTAGAGCAGATAGATGCTGCGGGTAAATCTGGCTGTTTGCTCGAAGATATTCAACACAGCACCCAGTTATCTGAATATGCTGTCAGCGTATTACTGGATATGGGCCTGAGTATGAGACTCGTTTGGCATAAAGATGAACGTTATCGCTTGGATAAGATTGGTTTCTTCCTGCTACACGATGATATGGCCAAGGTTAACCTGAATTTTGTCCATGATGTTTGCTACCAAGGTGTATACGAGTTAGAGGCATCACTCGTCGAAGGCAAGCCAAAGGGACTAAAAGTATTCGGTGATTGGGAGACTATCTACCCCACTCTCAGTGAATTACCCGAGCAAGTAAAACAAAGTTGGTTCGAATTCGATCACTACTATTCAGATCATGCTTTTGGCCAGTTACTGCCATTAATATTTAAAAACCAGCCTAAACATATCGTCGACGTCGGCGGTAATACCGGAAAATGGGCACTGGCATGCACAGGCTATAACAGCCAGGTCAATATCACCATCATGGACCTCCCCGGTCAGCTGAAAGTCGCCTTAAAAAATGCTAAGAATAAAGATGTAGCCGACCGAGTCCAGGGGTATGAATGCAACCTCCTCGATGAGTCACAAGCTTTCTGCCGTGAGGGCGACCTTTATTGGATGAGCCAATTTTTGGATTGCTTCTCCAAGCCGCAAATATTAAGTATTCTGAAACGGACTGCACTGAGTATGACGACGCTAAGTGAGCTGTGTATATTAGAAACTTATTGGGACAGGCAACCGTTCGAGGCCGGCGCATATTGTGTCAATGCCACCTCTATCTACTTCACCGCCATGGCAAATGGTGACAGTAGAATGTATCACTCTAAAGATATGTTGAGTCTCATCTCCCAAGCCGGTCTGTATGTCGATGAGGATATCGATGACATTGGACTCGGGCATACCTTATTACGTTGTAAGCTAAAACCAAGCTAATATGGAGTCTATTTAGTCATACATAATTAAATTAAATTGAACTCATGATTAACTAGAATCAAATATTTTTAATGAGTCTATTCCCTTAACATTAAGTCATCACTTAATAACTAGGGAGTAGAAATGAAATCTACTTTTAACCTCCTTTCTCACCGAGTCTCTCGTTTACCAAGCCCTATGGCCGGCTTAGCACTTGCTATCGCTAGCCTAGGTTGGGCATGGGAGAGTATGCTTCCAGCTATGGGAGGTCGAGGCCAAATCATCAGCGCTGCTATTGCGGCTATCTTGCTTGCAAGCCTGGTGATTAAATTTGTACTTCACCCAAAGGTTTTACATGAGGAGCTCACTCACCCGGTCATAGGCAGCGTGATCCCAACGTTTGCCATGGCGCTTATGGTCATTTCAAACTCCATCGGTCAATACTCAGCAGCTACAGGTCAAATAATCTGGTTACTAGCCATAATCATCCACTTGGTCTTCCTCAGTATGTTTGTTTTCTATAGAGCCATAGATTTTAAGTTAGAGCATATGGTACCAAGTTGGTTTGTGCCGCCTATTGGTATCATAGTCGCCGCCGTAAGCTTCCCTAGTCATGCTGAGTCGGCAGCTCAAAATCTTCAGTGGATTGCTAACGGCACATTAAACTTCGGTATGCTGTGTTACCTCGTCATGTTACCAATCATGCTATACCGCCTGATATTTTGTGCCCCCATTGCCGATGCAGCTAAACCCACCATTGCCATACTGGCTGCCCCCGCCAGTTTATCTTTAGCCGGTTACCTGACGATTAGCACCCAGCCTTCGATTGTTGTTGTCGCACTTCTGCTCAGCATTGCAGTCTTAATGACGTCGGTTATCTATCTGGCCTTCTTTCATTTGTTAACACTGCCCTTCTCACCTGGCTATGCTGCATTTACCTTCCCTATGGTCATAGGCGCAACAGCTCTGTTCAAGACCTACTACTGGCTAACTGAGACCTATGGAATGAATCAATTCACCAGCCTTATCCAGCAAGCAGCAGAGGGCGAACTGTTTATCGCAACCGCAGTGGTCATATATGTCGCCTATCGTTACTTATCTCACTACAGTCCTAGTGCTTGGAGAGCATAAATATCTACACGGAAACAGGTACTGCTCAACTATTTATTACATATCATTCAGTATTTTCCACAGCCATCAATTTATGATGGCTGACTTTCTGTCTTCTAATATTGATTTCCTCTGATCACAAGTCGCTTACAAAAACAACAAACTCAAACATTAAACTTATTTACAAATACATCAAACTTGTAAAATTGATGATATTTCAAACAAACTAAAAACAAAACAAGGAGATCAAAATGGTGACCAAAATCACAAGATGATTATATTTGTTTCAATCGAATACTTTTTTCACGATTATCCGGTTAACCATATGTTACCGATTTAACCCAGGGAAACATTTATAAAGCTCTCCGAACAAATAGAAACAGAATATAAAATGCCCAAAGATTAACACACCCATTATAATTGTAACCTAAGCCATTGATTAACAGATTTACAACAGCCTGAAGTGTTGCGAGAAAGGGGTGGGCAAGTTAACCAAAAGTAGTAATGCGCTTTAATCCTTCTCGTTTACATACCATTGCAGATGTTATCACTACGTGCTTATATCCCACTCCTAGCAACATTAATCAATATTCGTTTAATAAAATTAACAAGCGTATGACTGATTGCATTTGTTGCTATATAAAAATTAAAACCAAATTATTAAAAACATAATAAGTGTCAGGGAGAACAAAATGCTGCCAAACTCAAAAATGGCTAAAGCTGTACGTTTTGCATTAATTAGTGGTGCTGCAACTGCCGCATTAACTGCGCCAGTCGTATTTGCTGCAAGTGATGATGAAAAAGTAGAAAGAATTCAAGTTACTGGTTCACGTATAAAACGTACTGACTTAGAAGGATCTTCACCGGTAACGACTATTACCGCTGCTGATATGGAAAAAACTGGCGCTATGTCAGTCGCCGATGTTTTACGTCGTAGTAACTTAAACACCTTCGGCTCAAGCGCCGAATCATCGGGTAGCTCTTGGCAGAGCCAAGCTAATATCAACTTGCGTGGTGCTGGAGCAGACAGAACTTTGGTTCTTCTAAACGGCAAACGTATGCCTGGTTCACCGACTATGGGTGGCACAGCAGTTAACTTAAACACCATTCCTACTGCCGCTATTGAACGCATCGAAATCCTTTCTGATGGTGCTTCAGCTGTTTATGGTTCTGATGCCGTTGCTGGTGTTGTTAATATTATCCTTAAGAAAGATTTTGAAGGACTAGAGATCTCCGGTACGGGTACTAACCCTCAACAAGCTGGTGGTGAAGAGTGGAAAACTCACATCATAGGTGGTACGAGCAGCGACAAGGGCAGTCTAACTTTCTCATTCGAACATCAGAGTCGTGAAATTATCTTCCAACGTGATCGTTGGTTCACAAGCTCTACTAACACATTAGCAGAGAAATATGCCGATACGACGGGTGTTTCTGCATATGCCCGTAACTTTTTGGATATGACTTCAGGACAGTTTAGCCCAATGGCTGCCTGTGATAACAAAAAAATGGTCGGTGGCGGCCATGTTTACGATTATGGTGATGGCGATTATATCTGTGGTTATGACTACACCTCAGAAGCAGCCGATCACGCCGCGCGTAAGTATACTGCAGGTTATGTAACTGCAAATTACGAGCTATCTGACGAAATCATGTTTGAAACTCAAGGCCTATTCTCACGTAACGAGACTTTCGGTCGTTTCGCTCCTGCAGCTGGCTGGTTTAATGTTGATGCTGGTCAAGTTGATATTCAAAATTACTCAGCCGATGGTACTAACACTGGCACAAGTAAAAATGAAAATGATGGCCGAGTTTACTATCGTTTCACCGACGTAGGTACCCGTGATTCATCTACAATCGATTACAGCACAGATATCCAAGTTGGTTTAGTCGGTGAGCATGATGACTTTGGCTGGGATTTCACTTATCACTATAATCTAGCTGAAAATAGCAACTACGGTAAGGGCTATGTACACCGTCCAACTGTTGAGGCTATGGTTAAGAGTGGTGAATTTAATTTCGGTCCAGAAGGAAACAGTGAGGCTGTTGTTGCTGCAATAAGCCACGATACCCTTAAGCAAGATATCATGGAATTCCAAAGTGTGAATGCTGGTATCAACTTCGAAGCTATCGATCTTCCTGCTGGCATAGTTGGTTGGTATGTGGGTACTGAATTTATGCAGTACAAATATGAAGCTAACGTCGATGCCGAAACCGCTGCAGGTGAAGTCATCGGATCTTCGGGTAACGGTTCAGGCGGAGATCGCGATGTATTTGCAGTCTTTGCAGAGAGTATCATTCCCGTTACTGATGATCTGGAACTCAACCTTGCATTCCGCTACGACAAGTATTCAGACTTTGGCTCAGCAACGACTCCTAAGATTGCACTTAGATACCAGCTAATTGAAGATGTTGTATTACGTGCATCATGGGGCCAAGGCTTCCGTGCACCGGCATTATCAGATCTTTATGCTGCCGATTCTTTCAGTGCAGATTCAGCAACCGATTATCACTATTGTGAACAGCAAGGAACGTCTACTACAGACTGTAAAGCTAAGCAATATGACGTAACTCGTACGGCTAACTCTGAGCTACAGCCTGAAACATCTGATTTCTATAATCTTGGTGCAATCTGGAACATCACAGACAACTTCAGTACTAAAGTTGAATATTACAATTTAAGTATCGATGATGTGATCACGTTTATCACTCTTGACTCTTTGCTTAAAGAAGAGAAGAAAGTCGGCTACGGTAACTTGGCTCTAGGTGATATCAAACGTGTGGGTAATAATGCAGATGGTAAAATCTTGTCTGCAACGACCCCACAGGTCAACGGTAATGGCTTCGATACTTCTGGTATCGATTTCAACTTAACCTATTCTGGCTTAGAAACTGCCGCTGGTGATTTTGGCTCAACATTCGATCTAACTTACATCATCTCTTTCGATGATGAAGAGTACTTCAACGGACCAGTAAACAACCAAATTGGTCGTAATGGCATGCCAGAGTACCGCTTCACTTGGGTTGTTGATTGGGCATATGGTGATCACTCAGCTTCACTATTGACTCAATACATTGATGGACAATCTGAAAAAACAGATCCAAATACCTATGAGCAAATAGGAAGTCTTTCATCACAAACAACATTCGATGCAAGCTATAGTTACATGGCTGCATGGAATGGTAAGTTTACCTTAGGTGTGCGTAACATCACCAATGAAGATCCAGTTCTAGATTCAGATCTAGAATATGATTCATCTCTTTATAATCTATACGGACGTACATACACAGCGTCTTATACACAAAAATTCTAAAAAAGATAATTTTTGACAAAAGCCTAGGTTATTCCTAGGCTTTTTTAACTCAGTTAATATGATTTTAAACAGAAAAACGGCATCATTTGATGCCGTTTTTCTATTAATCTATCTAATCATACTGGCATTAACTAAAACCTAAATAGTGTGCCCCTACGACCACTAAGCTTGATACAACAAACAATCCAAGCATAAAACGCCAGATAAACTTAAGCCAATCCCCCCAATCGACGCGACACACACCTAAGGTCGCCATCAAGGATGCCGATGTCGGAACCAAGACATTTGTAAAACCATCTCCCAACTGAAACGCAAGCACGGCCACCTGCCTGGTCACACCCACAATATCGGCCAATGGCGCCATTAAAGGCATCGTCAGAGCAGCCTGTCCCGAGCCAGAGGTCACGAAGAAATTAAATACCGACTGGAACAGCAACATAAACCAGGCAGAAAGAGCGTTAGGTAATTGGCCAATGACGTTACCTGCACTGTTTAAAATAGAATTAAGCACGCTAGGTTCAGTTGGACCACCGCCGCCGAGTAAGATAAGAATGCCTGAAGCACAACCAACTAACACGGCAGGTTCAAGCATAGTGCCTGCGCCTTGCTTAAAGCTGGTCGCCACTTTATTGATTGTCATGCCATTAAGCTTGAATATCACGCCTATCGAGCCTATCACTATACCCATGGTAAAAAACTGGCTGGCGATCTCGGGAATAAACCAAGCCTGAGTCACCACGCCCCAGATCACCCAAGCAACAGTCGCAACAATCGACAGTAATACTAAGATGTCGCCGATATTGAAACGACTATCTAAGCTAGCTTTACTCTGGTTATCCCTAAAATAAGCATCCGAATGGTAACTAAGGGAGAGTGAAGGTGTTTGTTTGATCTTCTTAGCATAGCTCATGGTGAATGCCAGCCCCATCAGGGTGAATCCTGCCCACATGATCACTCTCATACCCGAGCCCGATAGCACAGGTATACCGGCTATCCCTTGGGCGATGGCTACACTAAATGGATTCATCCATGAGCTGGCAAACCCAATCTGGGTCGCCACATAGGTAACCATCACGGTCGTTATGCCATCGTAGCCCAGTCTTATCATCAGGGGACAGATGATTATCGCGAAGGCAATAGCCTCCTCCCCCATGCCGAACACGGCGCCGCCGAGAGAAAACAAACTAAATATAGCCGGAATAAACAGCATCTCATTACCACGGGTCTTATCGATAAGCCTTAAGATGCCATTATCTATGGTGCCCGTTGCCATCACGACTCCGAACGAGCCGCCAATCACCAGCATAAACATGATGACGCCGATGGCGCTACCCCATTTGGAGCCTGAGACAAGACCTTCGAAAGCGAAGTTAAAGAAACCTGCGCCACCGCCTCCTTCAAACAGCGCAACAGGCTGAAGTTTAGGATCGCCATGCTCGTCTAGGATATATTGAAATGAACTTGGATCGACAACGACTCGCGACTTTTCAACACCATCGGCTAAATAATTGACCTCTTGAGTATCGAAGGCCCCAATAGGGACAAAATAGGTTAAAACCGCAGCCGCCAATGCAACGAAAAAAATGATAACTAAGGTATCTGGCATCTGCCATGTAGAGATGTTTTTGACCGCTTGGGCTTTACCAATTGAGCTCGTCTGTTCCATATTTACAGCCATTTATTCTTATAATATGGACGCAATATAAACTAAATTAACACTTGCCTCAAAGCGATAACACACAGAAGCAATGTGTAGTCTCAAATTAATGAGCCCATTATCGAATCATAAATATCACTACCACCATCTTGCAGTACAAATTATCCGCTAACAAGCTAACCTGATCTGCAAACTTAAAGACTATTACCAATTGATTTAATCTTGAACAGATCTATCCTAATCGATTGAAATTATTTAAATATAAATATAAAAACCTTCTCTGTTCGTTATTATTTTCGATATTAATAATACTCACTAGAATACATGAAGCAAATTACGTGCCTAAAGTATCCCTTTATTAGGCTTACCTATACAATTGTTACCTTGCTCGCAAAATTTTGATTATCAAAGCCAGTAGCCCAGACAAGGAGTGCCGTCATTTTCAGATTGTGTTATCATCTCCGTGGTAAATTGGTCTTACCAATTTAAGATCGAGTGTTAATGAACCACAGCTAGATTCAAGTAAAGATCAAGCATTGACAAAGGAACATTCTGTAAATAAATTACACTTTTCGAGTTTTAGGCCGCAATTTGACCAAGATCACGAAATTTAATTACACCTTTTTTATACTGGCTTTATCGGGAACAAATTTACTCACTTAGCGGTTCCATTAACCAAGGATCAATCTTATATTGGTTGAAAAAACCAATATAAGGCAATTAAAAGGCGAAACATGAAAAATAGTCCGAGTCCGTTTGATGCTAATACTCCAGCAGCCACCGCACTAAAAGTGGAAGATGCTGCCGTTATTAAAGTCAACCGAGACACAGTGTCTACGCTGATCCTGGCGATGACGGCCGGCATGTTTATCGGTTTAGCCTTTATCTTCTATGTCGTTGCCACGGCAGGAGGCAGCATTCTTCCCTACGGACTCAATAAACTCATCGGTGGTCTCTGTTTTAGCCTGGGCCTGATGTTAGTTGTCGTTTTGGGAGGCGAGCTATTTACCTCTACCGTATTGACCATTACTGCCCGCGCCAGCAAACGTGTTACCACTAAAGCGTTAATGCGTAACTGGGGGCTGGTTTATCTGGGCAACTTTATCGGTGCCATGCTCTTAGTCGGTCTCATGATCGCCGCTAAGCATTATGAGGCGGGACACGGGCTGATTGGCCTAGGTTACTTACAGACAGCTCAAGCTAAACTAAACCATACATTCGGACAAGCCTTTGCCTTAGGCATCATGTGTAACATCATGGTTTGTCTGGCTGTTTGGATGGCCTACGCTGGAAAAACCGTCACCGACAAGTTGCTTGCCGTTGTATTACCCGTTGCCATGTTTGTCGCCGCAGGTTTTGAACACTGCATAGCAAACATGTTTCTTATTCCGATGGCGATTTTTACTAAGCAAGTTGCAACAGCCGATTTTTGGGCAAGCGCGGGGATAGACCCTAACCAGTTTGCCGATCTAACTTGGAGTCAATTTATACTCCACAATCTCGTCCCGGTCACTTTAGGTAATATTGTGGGCGGCGCTATTTTCGTAGGACTCACTTATTGGTTTGTTTATCGCCGCCCCGCACTCGCGAAGGCACAGAACGATAATCAAGTTTAATTCTTAACAGAAGGTATTTGCGCTATGACCGAAAAAACTGAACAGTTTGCCAACGCATGGGAAGGATTCACCGCCGGCGATTGGAAATCTCAAGTCAATGTTCGTGACTTTATCCAGACTAACTACACCCCTTATGAAGGCAATGAGTCATTTTTAGCCGAAGCAACCGAAGCAACCACCAAGCTTTGGGACAAGGTGATGGTTGGGATCAAGCAAGAAAACCAGACTCATGCACCTGTGGATTTCGATACCGACAAGGTATCGACCATCACGTCCCATGAAGCCGGTTACATCGAGCAAGAGCTCGAAACCATTGTTGGCCTTCAGACAGAAGCACCGCTTAAGCGTGCCATGTTGCCAAACGGTGGTATTCGTATGGTAGAAGGTTCATGCAAGGCATACGATCGCGTACTTAACCCAGAGATTAAATATGTCTACTCTGAGCTACGTAAGACTCACAACCAAGGTGTGTTCGATATCTACACCCCGGAAATCATGGGTTGTCGTAAATCAGGCATACTGACCGGTTTACCTGACGCCTATGGCCGTGGTCGTATCATCGGTGATTACCGTCGTATCGCCCTTTACGGCATCGATTATCTGATGACCGACAAGTTCGCCCAATTCGGCTCCTTACAAGAGCGTTTCGAAACTGGTGAAGACTTAAGTGCTACCATGCAACTTCGTGAAGAGATTGCCGAGCAGCACAAGGCATTGGGTCAAATGAAGCAGATGGCTACCAGCTATGGTTTCGACATATCTAAGCCTGCAAGCAATGCTAAAGAAGCCATTCAATGGACTTACTTCGGTTATCTAGCCGCAGTAAAGAGCCAAAACGGCGCCGCCATGTCTCTTGGCCGTACTTCAAGCTTCCTCGATATCTTCATCGAACGTGATCTTAAAAATGGTACCTTGACCGAGCAGCAAGCTCAGGAGATGGTCGACCACTTCGTGATGAAGCTACGTATGGTTCGTTTCCTACGTACCCCCGAATACGATGAGCTATTCTCAGGTGATCCAATCTGGGCCACTGAATCGATTGCCGGCATGGGTCTAGATGGCCGTACTCTGGTCACTAAGTCCAGCTTCCGTTTCTTGCATACTCTGTACAACATGGGTGCGAGTCCTGAGCCAAACATCACAGTGTTATGGTCTGAGAAGCTACCGTTAGACTTTAAGAAGTACTGTGCTAAGGTCTCTATTGACACTAGCTCAATCCAGTATGAAAATGATGACCTTATGCGTCCCGATTTCGAGTCTGACGACTACGCTATCGCCTGCTGTGTTAGTCCTATGGTTATCGGTAAGCATATGCAGTTCTTCGGTGCTCGTGCTAACTTGGCCAAGACTATGCTTTATGCCATCAATGGTGGTGTCGATGAGAAGCTTAAGACGCAAATAGGTCCTAAGTCCGATGCTATCACATCAGAAGTGTTAGATTTTGATGATGTTATGGGCCGCTTGGATACCATGATGGACTGGTTAGCCACTCAATATGTGTCTGCACTCAACGCTATTCACTTCATGCATGACAAATACTCCTATGAAGCCGCCCTGATGGCACTTCATGACCGTGATGTGCGTCGTACCATGGCATGTGGTATTGCGGGCTTGTCTATCGCCGCCGATTCACTGTCTGCGATTAAGTTCGCCAAAGTTAAGCCAATCCGTGACGAAAATGGTATCGCCATCGATTTCGACATCCAAGGTGATTACCCTAAATTCGGTAACAACGATGCACGAGTCGATGACTTAGCCAGTGATCTCGTCGAACGTTTCATGGCGAAGATTCGTCATATGAAAATGTACCGCAACGCCATACCTACTCAGTCTATCCTCACCATCACCTCTAACGTGGTTTATGGTAAGAAGACAGGTACCACACCGGACGGACGCCCATCAGGTGCACCATTCGCGCCGGGTGCAAACCCAATGCATGGTCGTGACGAGAAAGGCGCTGTAGCTTCTCTGACTTCAGTAGCAAAACTGCCATTTGCTCATGCACAAGATGGTATCTCATATACCTTCTCTATCGTACCAAATGCACTCGGCAAAGATGAAGATGGCCGACGCACTAACCTTGCAGCACTTATGGACGGCTACTTCTCTCATAACGAGTCACGTGAGGGTGGTCAACATCTGAACGTCAACGTAATGAATCGTGAGATGCTCGAAGATGCCATCGTTAATCCGGACAAATATCCTCAGCTTACTATCCGAGTTTCAGGTTATGCAGTTCGCTTCAATGCCTTGACACCAGAGCAGCAGCAAGACGTTATCACACGTACCTTTACTAAGGGAATGTAATGAGCTTATCTTATATAGATGAGTCCTAGTTAACGTCAATAGAGTCAGGCTGTAGCCAAATAAACTACAGCCTAACTTAGCAAAATTAAGGAGAAATAATGACAGTAAAAGGTCGGATCCACTCACTGGAATCCTTTGGTACTGTAGACGGACCAGGCATAAGGTTTATCGCTTTTATGCAAGGTTGCCTGATGCGCTGCCAATACTGTCACAACCGCGATACCTGGGATCTTCACGGTGGACAAGAAGTCGAAGTGAAAGAGCTCATGGAACAAATTATCAGCTATCGCCCCTTCCTCGAAGCGAGTGGCGGTGGGGTAACCGCCAGTGGCGGCGAAGCTATATTGCAGGCGGAGTTTGTCTCGGCTCTATTCGCAGAATGTAAGAAAGAAGGCATTCACACTTGCCTGGATACCAATGGCTTTGTACGTAAATACACGCCTATCATAGATGAGCTGCTAGATAATACCGATCTGGTGCTGCTCGATATAAAACATATAGACGATCAAAGACACATCGACCTGACACAGGTCAGCAATCAACGCACCTTAGAGTTCGCCCAGTACCTGAATAAAAAACAACAAAAAACCTGGATACGTTATGTGGTTGTCGGTGGTTTCACCGATGATATTGGCGCGGCACAACGTCTGGCAAACTTCCTCAAGCCAATGACTAATATAGAGAAAGTTGAACTACTGCCCTATCACGAACTGGGAAAACATAAATGGGAAGCCATGGGAGAGACATATCAACTCGATAATATCTCACCACCGTCGAGTGAAACCATGGAACAGATAAAGCAGGTCTTTGTTGACGCTGGGATCAAGGCCATCTACTAGTAGAATGGATGATACTCGCTCAATATTAGTGATAAAATTAAAGCTCTTCCCAATAAGTATCGTCTAATCGCTCAAATGCCGCCTTTAATAACAGCGCCATGTCGAGATAACAAGCTCTCGGGCCAAGGGGACTATGTATGACTCCCATACTCGACAGTTTAGCGGTCAGTTGATCGCACCAATCGAGCAGAGACAGAGGCAAGGGATGGCGAGCACGCCAGCCGAGCCAAAGCAGACCTTGAACAGGTAAGCTAAGAAAAAACAGGGCAATAGTGATTGCCTGGGGCAAGAACCCCCAACCATGGATATAGACTTGACTCGTAGCAGCCAAGAGGGCGAGCACTGGCATCAAGGTCACTGCGAGTTGAGTCGCCCTGATGACCCGGTATTCGGGAAAGTAAAAACTAAGTTGTCTGACCATAGGCCAAGTCTTCATATATCGACGACCATCGCCCAGAGTTTTGATAACTTGAATGCTCAACTACGACACCTATTTATATGGATACTGCTTTTACCATAGCACATGCAGCAATAGAGCCCCAAGGCCTTGCGATAGCTAAATTAAGCAGTTCCAGGCTCCGACATAGGAGCACTTCTAGCGACTTCGGCTATTATTGCCAATGAAGTCATATTGTTCAGTGATAAATAATCACAGCATTACAAAAGGTTTAAACATGTCAAACAAACTGGTATTGGTACTTAATTGCGGTAGCTCGTCATTGAAATTTGCGGTTATCGACGCCTCTACGGGCGATGACCAGATCTCAGGTCTTGCTGAATGTTTTGGACTAGAAGACTCCCGTATCAAGTGGAAAGCCAACGGTGAGAAGCAAGTAGCCAGCCTAGGTGCATTCACCGCTCACCGCGAAGCAGTAGAATATATCGTTGATAATATCTTAAGCGCTCACCCACAAATTGCCGAACAGATCTTGGCTATCGGTCATCGTGTGGTTCATGGCGGAGAGAAATTCACTCATTCAGTCATCATAGACGAATCGGTAGTCCAAGGCATCGAAGACTGCGCTGCTCTCGCACCACTGCATAACCCGGCTCACCTTATCGGTATTCGCGCCGCCCAAGCCGCCTTCCCAAGCCAGCCTCAGGTTGCCGTATTCGATACCGCTTTCCACCAAAGTATGCCGGAAAAAGCCTTTATCTATGCCCTTCCCTATAAGCTATATCGTGAAAACAGTATACGTCGTTATGGTATGCACGGTACCAGCCACCTGTTCGTCAGCCGTGAAGCAGCTAAGGTTATCGGTAAGAATATCGAAGAGACCAATGTCATCTGTGCTCACTTAGGCAACGGCGCCTCGGTCACAGCCATCAAAGGCGGAAAGAGTGTCGATACATCCATGGGTCTCACGCCTCTGGAAGGCTTAGTCATGGGTACACGTTGTGGTGATATCGATCCATCCATCATACATCATCTTGTCAGCCGTCTAGGTTACACCTTAGATGAAGTTAACAACCTGATGAACAAGCAGAGTGGTTTGCTGGGGATCTCTGAGCTGACCAACGATTGTCGCGGCATAGAAGAAGCTTATGAACAAGGTCATAAAGGTGCCACATTGGCATTGGATATCTTCTGCTACCGCTTAGCTAAATATATCGCCTCATACACAGTGCCACTAGGTCGTCTGGACGCCTTGGTATTCACCGGCGGCATAGGCGAGAACTCAGATCTTATCCGAGCTAAGGTGCTTAACCTGTTAGAAATCTTCAGCTTCGAGGTTGATGATGAGCGTAATAAGGCTGCACGTTTCGGTAATCAAGGTCAAATCACCACAGACAAGGGTCCTATCGCATTAGTTATCCCGACTAATGAAGAATGGGTCATCGCAGAAGATGCCATGAGTCTGCTGAAGTAAATTAATACATGCAGGTTGGGGGCATATTGATTGCCTCGAGCCTGTCACGAAAGTCATTGAGTAAGCTAAATCGTTCGGCATGTTCAAATTAGAGAACATGCCATTTCGAGCGTCACCAAGAGGTTGTTATGTCTCGCAATATTATGTTAATCCCCATAGGTACAGGCGTAGGCCTCACCTCTATCAGTTTAGGTCTGGTTCGCGCCTTCGAGCACCACGGTGTTAAGGTTCGCTTCTTCAAGCCTATCGCCCAACAGCGTCCACAAGATGCGGGCCCTGAACGTTCGACCACCATCCTATGCAAGTCTCCGACAGTTAACCCACTCGAACCATTCGAGATGGAACATGCGGAAAACTTAGTTCGCGCCGATAAAATCGATGTATTGATGGAGCAGATCATCGCTCGCGTCAGTGAGTATACCGATGAAACTGAAACCTTGGTCGTTGAAGGTCTGGTACAGACCCGAAATCATCCGTTTTCCGGCGATGTTAACTATGCTATCGCCAAGGCTCTGGATGCCGATGTTATCTTTGTTGCCACACCTGGCAATGAGAGCGCTACGGCCTTGATGAACCGTTTAGAGATAGCCCATAACTCATGGGGCGGAAAGAAGAACAAACGTATCATAGGCGCCATCATCAACAAGATTGGTGCCCCGGTCGATGAGGAAGGACGCACGCGTCCGGATCTCTCAGAAGTCTTCGATCATCAGGATATCCAAAGACCCGATGCGGCAAATATGTTCCAACTACCGGGTAAGAGCTCACTGCGTATATTAGGCAGTGTGCCCTATAATCTGGATCTGGTTGCACCTCGCGCCTCCGATCTTGCCAAGCATCTTAGGGCTAAGATCATCAATGCCGGTGATATGCACACCCGCCGTCTGCGTAAAGTCACCTTCTGTGCCCGCAGTATTCCCAACATGGTCACTCACATAAAAACTGACTCGCTACTGGTCAGCTCAGGCGATCGCTCAGATGTCATCGTCGCCGCTTGTCTGGCCTCCATGAATGGTATCAAGGTCGGTGCCCTGCTGCTCACAGGCAGTTATGAGCCAGAGCCAGAGATCATGGCCCTATGTGAACAAGCCTTCGAAACCGGACTACCGGTATTCCTTATCGATACCAATACTTGGCAGACATCGCTCAACATCCAGCGCTTCGATCATGAAGTCCCAGTGGATGACGCCGTGCGCATCGAAGAGGTTCAGGAGTTCGTCGCCAGTCACATAGATCAACATTGGATTGAGTCTGCCACCAAGAACTCACCTCGTGAGCATCGCCTATCACCTCCAGCATTCAGATATAAGCTAACCGAGCTGGCGAGAGCCGCCCGCCGCACCGTAGTTTTGCCCGAAGGTAATGAGCCTCGCACTATCGAGGCGGCCAGTATCTGTGCCGAGCGAGGAATAGCTAAGTGTATCTTGCTTGGTAACAGGGAAGAGATCGAACGCATTGCAAACCAACAAGGTGTGACCTTAGGCGAAGGTATCGAGATAATCGAGCCGGAAACTGTCCGTGAACGTTACGTTGAACCTATGTTGGATCTGCGTCGTCACAAAGGACTCACTGAAGTCGTTGCTCGTGAGCAACTGGAAGACAACATGGTGCTAGGCACCATGATGGTCGCTCAAAATGAAGTTGACGGTATCGTCTCTGGCGCAGTTCATACCACAGCCAATACCATACGCCCTCCTTTACAGCTGATAAAGACAGCACCGGGAGCGAGTCTCGTCTCGTCTATCTTCTTCATGCTGATGCCAGATCAGGTATTAGTTTACGGCGATTGTGCCATCAACCCAGATCCCAATGCCGAGCAACTTGCCGATATCGCCATCCAGTCTGCCGAATCGGCTGCCGCATTCGGTATCGAGCCTAGAGTGGCTATGATCAGCTACTCTACCGGCAACTCAGGCACAGGTTCAGATGTGGATAAAGTGCGTGAAGCGACTCGAATCGCCAAAGAGAAGCGTCCTGACCTTATCATAGACGGACCACTTCAATACGATGCAGCAGTAATGCCAAATGTTGCCCTGTCTAAGGCACCTAATAGCCCTGTGGCCGGCAAGGCAACGGTATTTGTATTCCCTGATCTCAATACGGGTAATACAACCTACAAGGCGGTACAGAGAAGTGCCGACCTGATCAGTATCGGCCCTATGCTTCAGGGCATGCGCAAACCCGTCAATGACCTGTCTCGTGGCGCCCTGGTTGACGACATCGTCTACACCATAGCCTTAACAGCGATTCAAGCCTCACAAAGTGAGCAAGCTTAAATCAAGCCTGTCGGTTAACGTATAAAACAAAAAACCTCTCTAGCCACAAGCTAGGGAGGTTTTTTTAATAAGTGGATAACTAGCTCGACCAGATGACGAGAAATCATTCGAAACAGTAATGCGTCACTTTTTAACCAGCAGTTTAAGTCCATATTAAACATGAACTTAAAAGTTATGCATCTAGTCTTCAACATACTTGTCCACAGATTCTGTGGATAACCAGTAAAAGTTATTCATTCAGATATGACTGAATAACGCTTCGCTGTCAAGAATTAAAATACTTAATAGGATTGATGCACTCATCAGCCTTGCCTTGCTGCAGCAGAATAGCGATACTGACTCAAACCTTATTCGAGCCATAAAAAATAATCTATATGAAAATTATCGCCCTACTTAGTCTCCTCTTTCTTGCCGGTTGCAGTCCTGATAGCGCACCGACCCGAACACCTGAACAGGTTTCTCTCGGCTTCTTTCACGCCATCTATGTGGAACGAGACGTCAACAAGGCCAAACAATTTGTCAATGAGCCCATGAAAGAGGTGCTCAGCCACTACTACATAGCTTCGGCGGTACAGAGGCACGTCCTCAACCTCTCCATGACAGAGGTCACCATGCAGATCGAAGAGATAGATATCGACTTCTTCAGAAAGTTCACCGACGACGTTACCGTTATCGTCAAGATGCAGGGACTAAAGGGGGGTGAGGCCTGGATAGACGATAGAACCATTCGACTGCACAAAATTGGCTCGCGTTGGGAGATTACCGAAGTATTACTCGAGAAAGGTAATCTTAACTAGAAAGTAGAACGGAAAAAACAGGCAAAAAAATAGCAAGCTAAGCTTGCTATTTTTATTCCAGCATAAGCTAGATTAACTCTCGAATTGAGGATTGTTCCCTAATCCAAAAACGCATCTTCATCCTTCTCAACAGGTAAAGACTCCATCACTTCGTCTTGTACTTGGTAGTATGCGCTTTCGTATTCTTGAACTTCCATAACAACTCCGAATCCAGTTTGTAAGGTCTGAGGCATGTCATTACTTTGATGACATTTTGCCATGATAGGAAGTGGCAGATGTTCTACTTACTTCTTGAACTAATTATATCAGGCATCCTGCCGCAATTACATAAAACTTTCAGTTTAGTTTCACTCGAAAGCTTAATCTATCGTCAAATTCGTTAAAAATAGCCTTAAACCGTTATAAAAGATGAAAGACTTTCACATTTTTATACGCTTGAGGCCTAAGTGTGATTTTTTTGCTGCAAAAAAATCTAGGCTTCGGCCCTCAAACTGCTATCAATTAAGGATAGCTATTAATATTTGTGGGAACGTCATTGAGTTTTTGGAGGACGGAATAATGAATGCGCTTGTTGAATTTGAAGCAGGAAGACTGGTTGACCTGTTTGGTCAAGGTGACACACTCAATATATTCATGTTTATGGACATGATGAACATGCCAATTGATGTACAGGACAGACTCTTCTCTGAGATATCAGCCTTAAAATATATAGATAAAGCAAAAGTCGAGCATATTATCGAGTCCCATGGTCAATCGACGATCCATGAAAGACTGAATTATTGATTCTTTAGCTTGAGTAGTTATCCTGCGGACATCTCTTAATCTATTAGCAAAATTAAATACCAGTCCTACATTCTAACTGGTATTTTGTCCTTGTATCTATAATTGAAACTTAGGTGTTTTTACGCCTATATTTAAGTACCTTGAGCGCTTTGTCTTTGCTGATATCCACGAAAACACTTGGATTAGCCAGCTGCTCAACAAATTCTAGTATTGGGCTAAACTCTTCCACTTGCTTCATCAAAAAATCGATACTCAACTCAGGCGCATTTAAGCACAAGAGTACCTCACCATCGGGCGTCAATAATTCAGGCAGACGTTTCAGCAGCCTGGAATAATCTTTTGTCGCCACGAAACTGCCTTTCTGGTTACTTGGCGGATCGGCGATAATCATCTCATAGGGACCAAGTTTGGTTAACTTACCCCAAGACTTGAAGATATCATGGCCGAAAAAACGTGCGCCAGCAGTGAACCCATTGAGTAGATGATTCTGTTTACCTATCGACAATGCCCCCTTGCTCATATCGATATTAACAACACTGTCACAGCCACCTTGCAGTGCTGCCACTGAAAATGCACAAGTATATGAAAATAAATTGAGTACCTTTTTACCTTGGGCATGTTCCCTCACCCATTGACGGCCGTTTTTCATATCGAGAAACAGGCCATGATTCTGCCCTTTCAGCAGATGAACATGGTATTGGGCACTGTTCTCAAGGACAGTGTGCTTATCCGGGACACTTCCCTCGATTAAATCGGTTTGAGTACGTCCGCCGCTGCGATACTGATAAACAAGGTTTATCAGTTCGCTGCCTTTAAGGACGTGCCACCTTTGTTTTATCAATTCTACCGACTTATCTAAGGTATCAGGCTCCAGAGGCTTAAAACTGGTTAACAGGAGTACTGGCGGGTACCAATCCAAACAGATATGCTCAGCTCCTGGATATAAGCCACCACGACCATGAAAAAGGCGATTAACCTCCTCCCCCAGAGTCATTTTATTCAACTCATCAAAAAATAACTGCATTTCTCTCACTTGTAGAAATTTATTTCTCTATAAAAACAACAAAACCACGTATCAGTGGCTTTGTTAATATTCGAATCTCGCCGACAAAACTTAAACGTTCTGAGACATATCCTCTTTATCATTATCATCCGGCTTAACATCATCAACATCATCGGCCAGCAATATCGCTAACCAGCTCCCTCCCTGACTCGATTCGAGGGCGATTTTGACAATCATGGTTAAGGGTACCGATAATAACATGCCTACTGAGCCTAATAACCAGCCCCAGAAGATTAATGATAGGAAAACAACCAAGGTAGAAAGACCTAAACCTTTACCCATATATCTAGGCTCAACTACGTTACCCATGACCATATTCGTGCCGAAATAAAGCAGAGCCGTTGCCCCTGCTGCTGCTGGGCCGAGTTGAATAAATGCCAATAGCACAGAAGGAATAGCGGCGATAATTGAACCTATATTGGGAATGTAATTAAACAGGAAGGCGATGACCCCCCATAAAAGCGCATAATCCACCCCGATAATTGCCAGGCCGAACCCAACAATCACACCAGTCGCCAGACTCACTAGCGTCTTAATCACCATATACTGATTAACCGAATGCAAAAACTTATCTATCTGCTGCATTCTCATCTCAGGATCATCCAGAGCAAAATGTAGCTTCCTAGGCAAGGTCTGAGACTCAAACAGCATAAACACCACGGTAAGAATGATTAAAAACAGATTAGCCATCACACCACCCACGCCAGTTAACATGTTAGTGGTCATGGATAAGGCGATACCGGGATCGAAATAGTCCAAGATCTGCTCTTTGGTGATGATGATATTGAGTCTCTGCAGCTTTTGAACAATCCAACCAAATTGCTCCACCAGCTGATCACGATAGTGTGGTAACTGATTAGAAAACTCATTGATTGAACTGCCGACAATTTGCGCTAACCACAACCCCAGCATGACAATAAACACCATCAAGAGGAGAACAGCCAAAGATCTTGGCACTTTAAACCGTGTCATTCCGCCAATAACCGGATTACAGATCACGGCAATGAATGCCGAAAGCACAAATGGCACCACAATCGGGCTTGCCGCCTTAATTCCGGCTAAGATCACGACAATAAATGCCATGATCGCGAAACCTTTATACGCAACAGATTGGGTATCAACTCTTGGCATATGAATATAATCCTTCATGATTAACTAATAGATTGATAGGCTTAATAACTAATAGCTCGTAATAAAAATAACTTCAGCATGGAGCAATGACTAGTATGAGACCAGAAATCGCCATCATCCGCATCAAAAATCTACGTCTTAGGACATTTATCGGCATCAAGGATGACGAAATTCAAAACAAACAAGATATTTTAATCAATACTGAAATTCATTATTGTGCTAATAAAGCACGTAACAGTGACAATATGGATGATGCGCTGAATTATCGCACAATCACCAAAAAAATCATCGAATTAGTTGAACACAATCGATTTAATTTATTAGAAAACCTTACCGGTCAGGTGCTCAACATCGCCAGCGACCACGCTTGGGTCGAGTTTGCAAGTGTCGAAATAGATAAGCCTCATGCACTTCGTTTCGCAGATTCTGTGTCTCTCTCGCTTTGCTACAGTAAAAATAACAAGATGTAAGTGTCAGTAATCACGAGCTATACCGATTAATGATTTGGACCAGTTTACCCCGTATTGATAGTCAAGAACCTGACATCTCAGGTTCTTGACTTCAGCCGCTACATTCACTCACATCAGAGTTTACACAGGTTACCCTGTCCCAAAGTGAACCAAGCCCGCCCGAGTTAAATACAGACCTTAGCCAATAATGATAGACAAGTAATTCAATTTCAGTCCGTTTACATGTCGAAAACATCATAAATATAAAGGCTTTGTGCGACAACACACATCTCTCTGCTACAATTGAATCTATGACTAATCTCACCTTTAGAAAAGCTGAACCATGAAAATATTGCTCACAGGTGCGACAGGATTCATTGGCCACCAGCTTGTCAGAGTCTTGAGTCATGAAAATAAACTGACTATTTTAACCCGCTCTCCCGCCTCGGCTCACCACCAGCTAGGTGCAGAACATCAATACTTGGGAAACTTGACCTCACTATCAGATTTTAATGAGTTTGACGCCGTGATTAATCTTGCCGGTGAGCCGATTGTCAATAAACGTTGGTCAGAAAAACAGAAACAATTGATTTGTCAGAGTCGCTGGGACATGACTTCACGTATTGCTGAGTTAATTAAAGCCAGTGATAGTCCACCTCAGGTATTGATAAGTGCATCTGCAGTAGGTATCTATGGCCAGCAAGGTGCTCAGCCCATCGATGAGACCTATGTGTTAACCTCACTCGATGAAAGAACAACCAATGACTTCCCCTTAAGAGTTTGCTCTCACTGGGAGGAGCTTGCGCTATCCGCTCAGTCAGACAACACCAGAGTCTGCATAATTCGTACTGGACTGGTATTAGGTTTATCCGGCGGTGCACTGGCCAAAATGCTGTTACCGTTTAAATTAGGTTTAGGGGGACCCATAGGGACGGGTCAGCAAGGGATGAGTTGGATCCATCAAGACGACCACATTAATTTAATCATGTTTTTACTCAAGCAGACAAAATGTCAGGGGATCTTTAATGCCACCGCCCCCACTCCCGTGAGTAATTACAAGTTTTCTAAACTGCTAGGACAAGCACTCTCTCGTCCGGCATTAATGCCAATGCCCACCATTATTTTAAAGCTGCTGTTGGGAGAGATGTCAGAGTTGTTAACCCAAGGTCAATACGTACTTCCCGCCAGAGCTGAGGAAGCGGGCTTTAAATTTACCTATCCTGAGTTAGAGCAGGCATTTTCTTCACTGATAGAGAATGCCAAGTAATACCTATTCCTAAAAGGCTATTGCCAACTCAGATCTTGGGCCCTGGCCTCTATGGCCCATAAGATATCGTACAAGCCGCTGGTGTTGACAGTATTGGCAAACCAAGCTGGAATACTGCCCGCAGGGTCGGTATACAGCCAATACGTCGCCTGGGTACGTCCATCTTCTCGAGCAGTGAGAGACCAGCTGCCATCACAAACGACTAAACGTACTATTCCCTTTATGGGTTTAGGTCCGTACTGGTTCCTCTGGGTCCAATAACGATAATATCGCCCCTTCTCTGTGTCCACTTCATTAACTACCAGTAAGGTATAGTCTCTTTGACTCACCAGGGGCGGATTAACTCTATGGTAGACATAAGCTCTATTCACTCCCTCTTGTTTGACGACCTTGATCTCATCCATATAAGGCAAGAACTTGGTGTAATGCTCAACTTGGGTCAGCGTTCGCCATACCTGTTCGATAGGCGCATCGATTATCGCCTCCAGCTTCAACTCTTTGATCGAGGTGCCTGGCACTTCTCGAGTCCAAACGACTGCTTGACCTCTTGCAGACGCTTGTTGCCAATGCTCAACGGGGGCGGTTTGCACTCTTTGCACTTCGGCATGCATCTCACAAGAGAAAAAAATACCAGAAATACATAATAAGAACCCCAGCTTCAGAAAGACCATACCATGACTTTTAAACTCACAATTAGATGTCATTACTGTGAGTATAGATCTAGCTTCTCAATTGCAGAAACCCACTGAGTAATAGCAAGCCTATAAACGGTTAAAATAAGCAATCTAGGGGCCCGTAAATCGAAATGAAAAAGGCGAAACCTTGCGGCTTCGCCTTCATCAAAGCGTGAACGCTAGCCCGCTTTAAGCAAGTCGCTGCAAGACTTTTGTAGCAACTGTCGGCAACGCCACACACCCAAAAGTGCGACAGTGACAGCACCACACAAGGGTGCCAGCCCCCACCAAGGCCAGTGCATATAGACATTCAATTCGAACACCTGAGTCTTGAGCAGATAGAGAATAAACTCGGCAACTATCACCGCCAGTAATCCGGCTATGGTGCCCAGCAAGGCGAATTCGAGTCCGGTTGCCATCCTCAATAACCAGCCCGATGCGCCGAAGGTTCGTAACACCGCCAGCTCTCTTTGTCTGCTCGCCATGCCCGCCTCGGTTTGCGCTATCATTACCAGGCTACTGGCCAACACCACCAGCACTAACACCAAGGTGAGGGACAGGGAAACCTGATCGATTATCTGTCGCAACTGCTTGATCATGGTGCCCACATCTATGATGGATACCGTAGGAAATTGCTTGATGATATCCAGAATGACCTGAGACTTATTATCCTCGAGATAGAAGCTTGCCATCGAAGTATAGGAAAACGCCCCCAGTGACTCCTTAGTGAAAATCATGAAGAAATTAGGCTGCATGGTCTCCCAATGCACGGCGCGAATACTGCCAACCTTAACGACTAAGGTCTGGTTATCTATGATATAGGTCAGACTATCGCCTATCTTAAGATCCAAGCGCTCCGCAATACCCGACTCAACCGACACCTCGTCTGAGTTAACATTAAATTCCCCTGTCAGTATTTCATTATTTGGCGGCACACTGTCTCGCCAGGTGAGGTTGAGCTCACGTGAAATCCCTTGCCTGCCCTCGCCCCCTGCCTCTACCTGCTCAGATGTGAGGAACTTCTCGCCATTCACCGCCGTTAAGCGACCTCTGACCACAGGATAAATATCTGTGGTTTTAACCGTATTGGCAGCCAGATAGCGCTCTAAAGGGCTAACCTCATCGGGAGCTATGTTGACTAAGAAATAATTTGGCGCATTTTCGGGCAGCTGCTTCTGCCATTCATTAAGTAAGTCTTGCCTCAAGGCGAAAATGGTCAACAATAATACCAGTGCACTACTGAAACCCACGAGCTGTATGGCATTTTGTTTCGCCCTACGTCTCAGACCCGCTAGGGCTAACTGTAATGGGTTAGTGGTTTTCATGCCCACACTATGACCCATACGGATCATGAAAAAACCTAACACGCTCAATAGTAAGCCCAGCAAGAGCACACCGGCGACAACCGTCAGGGTCAATACCAGACTGCCGGAATACAGATACCCCAACAGCGCCATGGCAGTCAGACTCAATAGCAGATGAAGCCACATCCCCAGTTGCAATCCCTCTAACTGACGCTGCAAAACCCGCAGAGGCGGAATAGATAATAACCTCATCAAGGGGTAGGCCGAGAACATAAAGGCGCTGATAAATCCGGTGGCGAGCCCCAGTAATATAGGTCTGGATAAAGGCGGAGAATAGGCGGCGATTTCAGGCGGTAACAAGAAGGTGATTGCCATATCTAAAACAAAACCACCGAGCAAACCAAGCACAACCCCGAGCAAGGTCACTAACAGCAAGTGCATGCCAAACAAGGTCCGGATCTGTTTACCCGAAGCGCCGAAAGTCTTAAGCATGGCGACGACATCATAATGACGTTGGCAATACCTCTGTGCGGCGATGCCGATAGCCGCACAGGCCAGCGCAATACCCAGTAGACTGGCGAGTAAGAGGAAACGTTCCGCCCGTTTAACCGCATCGGCGATGGGTGAGTCACCCGTTTGCACATCTATCCAACGCTGACTGTTATTGAGCAGCGGTTTAACATAGGCTTCGAACCGTTTCAGTTGAGTCTCATTACCGGTAAATTGCGCCAGATAGGTCACTCGACTGCCAGGCTGGATCACACCGGTTCCGGCCACATCCGTCATACGCATCAAGACCACGGGCGAGGAAGCAAATGGGTTAAATCCGGCGTCGGGTAAGCGTGCTATCTCCTCACTCAAGGTAAACTGAGCCTTACCTAGCTCTAAGGATTTGGGGTAACCCAATAAGCCCCCAAACGGGTTTCAAACCAAATCTCTCCCAAGCCAGGTAAGGAAACACGGCTATCCGAGTTAAGCTCTATCTTGCCCTTAAGAGGATATCCCTGCTCCACGGCACGGACCGTGACTAATTGAAATTTATCATCCGCAAATACCATAGAGTTAAACTGTAAGCTGGAGACTCGCTCCAATCCTATCTCATCGGCTTTGGCGAGAATTGACTCATCGAGTTTAGTCGGTGAGTTGATGATTCTATCGGCAGCTATAAATTTGGATGCTTGGCCATTGATGGCTAACTGTAATCGCTCACTGACTCGTGCTAATCCTGTCACAGATAACACAGCCAGAGTGATAGCCAAAACGATGAGCACTAGTTGCCCTTGTAAGAGTTCACGTTTAAACAAACGCCACGCCAGACTCATCTCCATTAACTCGCCTCCGCCTTAGCTAGCTGACTATCTGTTATGACAACCTTAGGCTTAGTGGCATCTGACATATTATTTCTAGCCTCACTCAGTTCACCCGAGTCCATCAGCAACTGACGCTCACATCGTTTAGCCAACACCAGATCGTGAGTCACTAACACGAGTGTCGTCTCGCTCTCGCGATTGAGCTCAAACAACATGTCCGCCACCTTCTTACTATTGGCTGCATCCAGGTTTCCCGTGGGCTCATCGGCAAATAACACCTTGGGCTCACAAATAAATGCTCTGGCGATGGCGACGCGTTGCTGCTCACCACCAGAGAGCTGATTGGGGAAATGATTCAGCCTATGACTTAAGCCTACTCTGTCCAACATGGCCTTAGCCTTCTCTTTGGCCTGAGATATTCCAGCCAATTCGGCGGGCAACATGACATTTTCCAACGCATTGAGTGTATCGACCAACATGAATGATTGAAAAATAAAGCTGACTTTCTGCTTTCGCATTGCCGCCTTCTTCTCTTCATCTAAATGCTGTATGGCAATACCGTCTAAGATGATCTCACCGGAACTCGGAGAGTCCAACGCCGCGAGTAAGCCGAGCAGGGTCGACTTCCCAGACCCTGATGGCCCAAGAATAGCGATACTTTCTCCATGCTTGACATCCATATTGATGCCGTTGAGGATAGTAAGCTCTCCCTCTTGGGTAGCCACTGACTTAACGAGATTCTTAACTGTGATAGCACTGATATCTGACATAAAACCCTTCTATTCCATCTTACTTAGACGTTTCCTGACTCTGCTAACCTTAACCTGCCTGTTCGTTAGCACTCAAGTATTAGCCGCCCCTATATTAATCCTAGGAGATAGCTTAAGTGCAAGCTATGGTATCGATGAAGATAAAGGTTGGGTCAATTTGTTAAGAGCTCAACTACCGAAACATGAGATAATAAACGGCTCAGTGAGTGGTGAAACCACGGCAGGGGATTACGTAGACTCCCCGCCCTGCTTGAATCTGGTAAACCTAAGCTCGTCTTGATTGAATTGGGAGGCAATGACGGATTACGCGGATTTACTCCCCAACAACTGAAAGAAAATCTTACAAAAATAATCATCTTATCCAAACAGACTCATGCAAAAGTGCTCTTGAGTGAGGTCATGGTACCGCCAAACTATGGCCCCAGATATGCGCAGATGTTTGCCGATGTCTATAGCCAGTTGGCAGAGGAGCATGAAATAACCCTTATGCCCTTCTTCATGAAAGATATCGCCATCTATCCCAAATTGATGCAAAGAGACGGAATTCACCCCAATGCTCAGGCACAGATGCAGATTGCCGACTTCGTACAGCCTTGGGTGACACAAATTTTAGAGTGAGTCCACCACAGGCATCGAATTGACTATCCCATTCTCAAGCGCAGTTTTAAACTTTTAGCTATTTAACACTAAAACTGTGTTCCACCTCCCGAAAAAATAATAAACTCGGCAGAAAATTGCCGCTTAATAGCCTTTTATATAAAATAAGCAAATATTTAGAATTAGTTTATTCAGGGAGCTGGCTTATGAAGAGCCCATTCAATACCATCACGTTCTGTATCAGTGCAGCGGGCCTATGCCTACCGTTAATTTTCAGCACTAGTGCACTTGCCACCAGTTCCTTAAAGCCTCAAATGGTGCAGCTAAATCCAGGGGATTTATCTCCACCTGTCGATGCAGATTTTGATTGGATACAGTTAAGCTCTAATGAACTCCTTAAAGGTGAAGTTAAAAACCTTTATGATGACAAATTAGAGTTTGAGAGTGATGAACTCAATACTTTATACATTGACTGGGATGATATTAAGGTTCTTCAGAGCCACAGTGTCGTCAGTGTTGGCTTTACCGACCTTACGACGCGTACTGGTAAATTGCTCATTAAAGAGGGCAAGACTTTTATTGATGACGTTGAATTTGACCGCACTCAAATCATGACGATTATCGCTGGTGAGCAAACAGAAGCGAACTACTGGTCGAGCAAAATATCCCTAGGTGCAAATCTACGTTCAGGGAATACAGATCAAGTCGATTATAGCGCCATAGCTAATGCACTCCGTCGCACCACAGAGTCTAGATACAACCTTGATTATATAGGTAACTACTCGAAAACAGATGGTGATAACACCATCAATAATCACCGTATTAACACCAATTTTGACTGGTACTTATCGAAGCAGTTCTATTTACGTCCTATCTTCGCTGAAATCTATATTGACCCTTTTCTTAACTATGAATATAAGGCTACGGTCGGTTTCGGTATCGGTTACGACATTATCGACTCATCCAAAACGAACTGGAGCGTGAGTGGCGGTCCTGCATACACTTATACTAAGTTTGATGATGTTTTAGAGGGTCAAAGTGAGAGTGAAACCAGTGCAGCTCTAGTGATTGAAACCGTTTTTGATACAGAGATCACCGCTGATATTGACTTCAATACACTCTACCGAGTTAACTATGGTAGTGATGCATCTGGCGGGTATACTCACCATGCATTAGCCGGCTTCTCTATCGAACTGACCGACATGTTTGATTTAGATCTTTCTTTAGTCTGGGATCACATTAACCAGCCACAGCAAAATGCCGATATGAGCTTCCCTAAACAAAATGACTATCAGTTCATTATCGGTTTCGGTATCGATATTTAATACCCATATGGGATAATCACTCACTATCCAGGCCGCATTGCGGCCTTTTTTATGCCAAGCAGTTATCACAGAGTCACAGATTAGACTTTTTAGTCTTGTGAACAGGCATACAGCGTGGGGATCTTGCTAAACATACGCCCCTTAACTATCTTCAAATGAGTCCATATTTCAATTCGTTTTACCTTATCAAAAAAAGGACTTTTTGATGAAAAATCAAGATAAAACACTAAATATATTGCCAATTTAAGATAATCGCACCATGATCGCGGTGATTGCAATCTATCATCAGGAGTAACGATGCCCTTTGCCGAGTGGGTGAAGATGAGTTCGCTATCTACCTTGACTTTATAGAGAATGCATCTGATGCTGCAATTGTTGCCGAAAAAATAATTAGACCCAGCACTATACCTGTAAAGATTGATAACCACGAAATCTATCTTTATTGCAGTATTGGTATCTGCTACCACAGTCAATTCACCGGAAACAGTGAAACTTTAATCAGCAATGCCCAAACCGCCATGCTATCGGTCAAAAAAAATGGTAAAAACAGCTTTATCTATTTCTCCCATGAGATGACAGCCAAAGCTCAGAAGCGATTATATCTAGAGCAGGAGATCAGGCTAGCCCTAGCTAATGATGATTTTCATATGGTCTATCAACCCAAAGTAGATGTAAAAACCCAGAGAGTCACAGGTGCAGAAGCGCTGATCAGGTGGCACCATCCTAAAAATGAGTTTATTCCGGTTGCCGAACAGAGCGATCTGATCCTAAAGCTCGATAGCTATATACTAGACAAGGTCATTAATCAGATCAGCCAATGGCAAGAGGAGGGTCTTGAAGTCCCGGTGATCTCAGTCAACATCCCAAGCCGAGAATTTCAGCGAGGCGATCTGGTTTCCTGTGTTCAAGGTACCCTAAGAAAATATCAGGTGGTTGGCAATAAACTCGAAATAGAGATAACTGAACGCTTGTTAATGGAGCGCTGTGAAGAAAATATTAAGATACTCAATCACCTCAAAGATCTCGATATTCATATCTCAGTCGATAATTTTGGTACTGGCTATTCATCCCTAAGCTATTTAGTGCAATTTCCCTGTGACGTGCTAAAAATCGACAAGTCGTTTATCGACCAACTGCCTCAGAGCAAGGACACCTGTAAAATTGTCGAAGCTATCATCATGCAGGCCCATAAACTAGGAAAGCGAGTGGTAGCTGAGGGCGTAGAAACAGAGGTGCAATATCAATATTTATCTTCACTTGGCTGTGACCAGATTCAGGGTTATTATTTTGATAAACCTCTTAATATAAAAGATTTTTCAATTAAACTTGATAAAATTAATTTTAAGGATTTTGCTAACATCTCTCAGATTAAAGCCTGTTAAACCTGGTTTTATCGACTAGATAGGTCACTACCTTTTCCCCCAGAGATACAACGATCTAAATAATGCTCATCTATGTTTTTATACGGGTTTACCTTGATAGAAGGCACTAGTTACAAATATATACAGGCTAGCGTGAAAACAATAAATTTAATCTAATCCAACTCCTGCGTTTAGTTTCGTCATGCTTCACCCTGTTTTATATGGATAAAATATTAAACGCCTGTTTGACACTCCCACAACAAACTTTGACGATAAAATGTTAACAACTTGTTGGCCGGATTTCACATTGCATATATGGTACGTCAGTGCAATCTAAGGAAGGAATAATAAAAATAAGCAGGAGACGCTATGTTCAACAAGAAACCATCTTGGTTAATCCCAACTTTAGTGGCCAGTGCCGTCGCGCTAAGTATCGCTGGTTGTTCATCGGATGATGACGACCCAGTTGTTGAAGAAGATAAAGGCACTGTCGTGCCGAGCCCAGATCCATCCCCCAGCTTTCCACAAGGCGCAATCATGATTGAGGATGGTGAAAACCTCACCATCCGTATTCAGGAAGCTCTGATCAATGCGCAAACCAACGATGTGATTGTACTGCCTAAAGGTAATTTCAAGATTGCATCTACTTTGCTGTTCGATGGCGATGTGGACGGCGATGGTACCTATGCTAAGAACATCACTATCATGGGATACGGTATGAATGAAACCGTTCTAGACTTCTCCGAGTCTGTTTCCGGTGATGGTATCTTCGTACAGAACGCCGTCAATATTATCATTCAGGATATGTCGGTCAACGAAGCCAAGAACAATGGTATCAAGCTTAAAAACACTAATGGCATAATCTTACGCCGACTCGCTACCGTGTGGGAAGGCGAGTTAGATGAAGGCAACGGAGCCTACGGCCTCTATCCTGTCGAATGTGAAAACATCCTCATCGAAGATAGCTATGTACGAGGCAGCGCCGATGCAGGTATCTATGTAGGTCAGTCTCAATACATAGTGGTTCGAAACAATATCGCCAAAGAAAACGTGGCAGGTATCGAAATTGAAAACTCAAAATATGCCGATGTATACGGCAACGAAGCCATGGGCAATACCGGCGGTATTTTAGTCTTCGACTTACCGATCAACAACCATAGATACGGTTCTAGTGTCCGAATTTTCAATAACAAGATCTATGATAACAACACCAAGAACTTTGCCAATGCCTCTGCAAACCCAGCTGGTGTCCATATCGTTCCACCCGGAACCGGTATGATCATCCTGTCTACTGATAATGTCGAGATCTTCAACAACGAAATAACTAACCACGATACCATGGCTGTCACCATTACCAGCTTCTTTATCGCCGAACCCGATATGGGCGCTTTTGTGGCGAGTTACGGCCAGGAAAACCAACCCATCGAAGATGGCTGGAGACCGACTCCAAGAAACATCTACCTTCATGATAATGTGATCACTGGTTACGGTAAAAAACCCAACGGTTACCTTATCGACGATATTATCAAGGCTTACCTGTTCACCCATGGTCAATTCCCAGGCGTACTCTATGATGGCTTGGGCGAGATGTTATCTAATAATGGCACTGCGGCTTATTTAGGCCTACAAGAGACGCCATTTGCCGCAGACGGCAGTGATAATGTCTGTGCCAGTAATAATGGTGATGTCTCCATAGGCCGCCTTTATGCCAATGACAACACAGACGCCAGTATTGCGGATGTCTTATTTGAGTCGACACAAACAGATCTACTAAAATGTGCTCAGGTCAGCTTGCCGGTTCATACGGTGACATTTGGTGATCAGATATTTGGTTGTGGTGTCGACGATAATGTCGCTGGCTGTGATGGTGGCATCCTAATCGGTGGCGGCGGCAGTATAGGTGAAGGTGAAGGCGGCCTAGTCGGTGACGGTGATCTGGCTCTGTGTGAAACTTCGGGATCTGAGGTTAACTGGGATGCCCTGCTCGGTGCCAATTGCCCCAAGCTATCAGATTACAACTTATTTGCCGATGCGAAAAATCCCTCTACTGGCGCCAACTCAGCTGGCATGCCCTACGATATGAACACACAACTGTTTACCGACTACTCGAGTAAATATCGTTTCGTATTTGTACCCGAAGGCAAAATAGCTAATTACTCGGCTCAGGAAAGCATGGACTTCCCTGTAGGGACAGTGATCAGTAAAACCTTCGCATTACCAGCTGATACGAGTCAACGTGGCATCGAAAATGAGGATATGGTCGAAACTCGTCTGCTTATTCGCCGTGAAACAGGCTGGACAGCCCTGCCCTACGTGTATAATTCGGAGCAATCTGATGCAGTACTCGCCAAGGCCGGAGCCATTCAAGGTAAGCAGATAGTCCATAATGGTGAAACCTTAGCGTTCGACTACGTCGTTCCCAGTATGAACAACTGTAAACAATGTCATCAGTTCAAGGTCGATGCCGACAGTCCTGCGGTCTTCGTACCCATAGGTCCTAAGGCGCGTCACCTGAATAAAGACTATGTCTATGCCGATGGCACCATGAACCAGTTACTCAAGTGGCAGTCTGCAGGCATACTCCAAGGTGCCCCCGATGTGGCGACTATCGATGCTGTGCCAGCTTATTCAGATGGCGATGAAACAGGCTTAGCGTCATTAACCGATGAGCAGCTGATGGACACGGCTAAGGGATATCTGGATGTGAACTGTGCCCATTGTCATCGTCCCGAAGGCAACGCATCCAACACAGGCCTCACACTGGAATATTGGAGACCTTATTCCGACGGTCACGGCACCTGTAAATCTCCCGTCGCCTATGGCGGTGGAGAGCTGGGTTACGATATCGTGCCAACAGCCCCGGAAAGCTCTATCCTACACTTCAGAATGGAGACTAATCTCCCCGGTGATCGCATGCCTGAGATTGGCCGAGGTCTTTCACACGGTGAAGGTGTTGCGCTTATCCATGAATGGATCAAAAGGCTACCTGTAGCGACTTGTTCACCATAACTGCTGAGCTTACCACTATAAGCTTATACCAATCGGTATAAAGGTGTGGTCACTCAGCGAGAGTTTAGCGCTTCAGAGGCAAGGCAACGAGTGAGGAACATAGTTATTCTACGTTTAAGCTCGTTAACGCCGTATCGGAAGTGCTAAAACTCGCCTTTCAGGAGTGTTTTGGCAGCCTACTTCTGTGTTGAATGAGTTCAAAAGGGATCACCATTCCCTCACTCATCCGCCTTGAATTACGCAGCCAAAAATAACTCTGAGTTGGCCACTTTCTTATACCGATTGGTAATACTCAAACAAGGCCGGCTAACCCCGGCCTTTTCTTTTAAAAAATCGGTATAACTCCAAATATTTCAAAGTTATAGGTGCAGCTATGAAAAACTCGAGCCTGCTTTTATTGATCATCACACTGATAACTGCCTGCGGCGGCTCAGACAGTGACTCAAATGCCCAACAAGACCCAGTAACAGATACACCTACAACGCCTACTCCCCCCTCGCCAATATCAGTGTGTGAGCTTGGCAGCAGTACCATCAATTGGGATGCCCTGTTAACTGAAAATTGCGATGACTTAGCTCAGTACGGACTCTTTATCGATCCGAGCACGCCAACATCGAGCCCGGTTTCCCCAGGGATCTTGTACCAATTATCGACCCAGTTATTTACCAACTACGCCAACAAGCACAGGTTTGTCTTCATTCCAGAGGGCGAACAGGCCAGCTTTCATCCCAGTGAAGCCTTCGACTTTCCCATAGGCACAGTATTGGCTAAGACCTTCTCCATGCCCTATGACACTCAAGTCATCGGCGCTGAAAATGAAGTATTGATCGAAACCCGATTGCTGATCCGAAGAGCAACTGGCTGGACCACCTTGCCCTATCTGTGGCAAGACGGCAAAGCGACTCTCATTCAAGCCGGAGCCGACATCCCTCATAGCTTAAACCACCAAGGCAAGACAGAAAGCTTCGACTACCATGTTCCCAGCCGTGCGGAATGTAAGTTATGCCACCAACTAAATCGTGACGGCAACAGTACTATCAGCCCAATAGGGCTCAAGGCCCACCTACTCAATCACGATATTAACTACCAAGGCCAAATCATAAATCAATTAACCCTGTGGCAGGAGCTCTCCATGCTCACAGGATTACCAAATACTGATGACATTGCCAGCGGGGCCGCAAAAGAGATAACTCATGCACCCAATCTGTTCGATACCGACGCCGACCTCACTCTTAGGGTTAAAGGCTACTTAGATATCAACTGCGCCCACTGTCACAGAGCCGAAGGCTTTGCCAGTATCTCAGGACTCAGATTAGGGTTTAATATCGACCACACCAGCTACCAATACGGCATATGCAAACAGCCACCAGGCTGGGATGGTGGCGCTAAAGGCTTATCCTACGATATTGTCCCGGGTGATGGTGAACACTCGATATTAGCCTACAGACAAGAGCTCAGTGAGCCTAAAGACAGGATGCCGCCCTTAGGCCGAAGTTTAACTCACACCGAAGCGGTAGCAATCATAAAAAACTGGATCGATACTCTGCCTCCATCCTTAGGCAACTGCCAATGGTAAGACTAAAGGCTGAATCCTAGGTACCAGGACCTAGGGTTTTTCATCGTTAATAGTTAATAGTTAAATGAGTTTCTCATTCAAACGCAGGAAATGGCCGGGTGGATGACCCAGCCAATGTTTAAAGCTTTGTCGAAAGTGGCTGACTTCACCAAACCCCATCACTTCAGCTATCTCATCTACGCTCTTCTGACCCGACAAAATCAAGCCGATGGCAGCCTGACAGCGAACCTGATCGACCAACTTCTGATAGCTGGTACCTGATTGTGAGATTCTACGACGTAAGGTTCGACTACTGATATTCTGACTGCTTGCCATCTGATCCATATTTGGGCAGTCCGGGAAAGACTGACGCAATTCATCGAGTAAGACCTGGATATAAGAAACTTGCTGATTTGAAGTCGTATTGGTATTACTTTTGTCGAAACAGTAAGTCACAGGAAGTGAGAGATACTTATGATCTATCGTCCATTCATTAAATTCAGCCTCAAATATCACCTCAGCCCCAGTAACCGAAGATAAGAACTCGGCATCTCTTTGTCTTTCAGTCAACAATATTTTATCGGCTAAGATGGCTTGGCCGGCCAAGCCTTTACCCACAGTCAACAAGCCACAAACGCTGTGTTGAAACTGACATGAGTAACGTTCAGGTTTGATTTTTCCCGTGTTTAACCAGCGAACGTACAATTTGCCATCTTCGTGACTGACTAAGGTATCGGTAAAGCTGCCAACAAGCTCAGGATGCGTCAGTACAAACTGCAAACAGTCGCCGATAGTATCGCAGCGACTAAAAAAGCTCAGTAAAAAATCTAAATCTTCCACCGAATATTGATGACCCACTTTGGCACCAATTTCGGCGTCTTGAGTATATGTCTGCAGAAACTCCATGGCGAAATCAGCTTGCCACACATAGATGACCTGCTGATGTGCTAACTCTTGCTCACCGACGCCTATTTGAGAGCACAATAGCTCAACCACCTCTTCACCATAATGCTGACGGAGATAAGCCAGTACATTACGTAATTGATAGGCCGGATAAGATTGATCCCCCACCATCATGTTCGGCTTATAACTCTGAGCCTGTTTCATCTAGAACCTGCTTCTTTTTATTATCTTGAGCTATTTTGTATAAGAATTAACGTCTGTTGAAAAGGTATTTTTGAGGGTTTCACTAATATATTGGAGATTCCCCTTGAAAGTCGCTTCAACGTACGGCCATAAATCAGGCATAAAAAAACCTCCGCAAGCGGAGGTTTTTAGCTTTAAATTAGATTGATAGATTAAAACTTCTGATTAAGGCGCAAAAAGTAAGTTCTACCTAGCACATCATATAATCCGGTATCTGCATCTCGATAATCACGGTATTCGGCAAAGTCGTTTGGTGCTTCTTCGTCAAATAAGTTGTTAACACCAAGAGTTAATGAACCATTCCAGTCATGATAATAGCTAACCTGTACGTTATGCTTGAAGTAGTCTGGACGATCTGCGTACTCATAACCCGTATCAGTTCTGCCGTAGTAGTCATTGGTAAAATCAGCATCTTGAGCTCCAATATATACGGTATTCCAAGCTGCTTGGAAGTTGTCACCCTGCCATGAAACCATGAAGTTACCACGTAGATCCGGTCTTCCTACTTCTCCAACCCATTCAACCATTTCAGCATCTGGTTTTTGTTGCTCTTCAAAAGATAGAATCTTAGTCATCTCAACTTTAAAGCTAAAATCACCGACACCAGTTTCTAAATTATAGCCTGTCACAAAATCAATACCGGAAGTGTTAACACTAGCTAAATTACGATACTGGCTGTGAATTGTCTGAATTTTTCCGTCTGGGCCACGTTTAATAAATTCAGAACCACCGTTTTCACTCTCTTCTTTTACAAGATCTGCTACATCAACAATTTCAATTTTATTATCATATTTAATGCTGTAATAAGAAAGCTCTATGTTCCATGCATCAGTTGCATTCCAAACACCACCCAAGGTAAAGGAATTACCCTCTTCAGCCTCTAGGTCAGGGTTGCCACCGTAAAGTGTCTTGTGCTGCTGAGTAGAACGACAGTAGTTTGCATCTGTATTATCACCACACCAAACCGTATCCATTGTACTTTCGAAACTTAATGCCTCAGAAGCAAACATTTCACCCATGTTAGGCGCACGGAAAGAATCACCATAGCTTGCACGAAGTAACAGCGAGTCAACAGGACGCCAGCTTAGGCCTAATTTGGGAACCACAGCGTCAAATGTCGACTCTTGGTTACCATTATTAGTATTACCATTTTGCTCATAGCGCTCATATCGTAATGCCGCAGACAAATCTACATTTGCAGGTAATCCGACTTGAAACTCAACATATGCAGCTTGACGGGTACGCTCTGCATCAACATCATCACCACCTGAACCACCTGAGATAATCCCGGCAGCAGACTCAGGATCACTTACCTGCGAGAAGTTAATCATCTCATACTCTAGACCACCCACTGCAGCAACAACAACACTGTCCCCTTCTATCAAAGTGCTAGAGATTAATCCGTCAAATTGAGTGCTATCAAATTTACCTTGATAAACCCCAGTATGAGCAGCCTTACCATACAGATCAGTCATTTGAGAATTCCAATCTTCGTAACTCATGCCTGATGTATTAAATAAGTCATAGTTACCTGTATCAATTTCACTTTGAACAATACTGTCATTAATTAAGTTATAATTAAAAGAATTTGTAGTTGATGAAGAATGTTGAGCGTTTAGCTCCCAATCAATACCATTACCGATATCAGCAAAACCAACAAATCCACCTAAAATATCAAAATTATTGCCTTCTGTTAGCGTATCGCGTTCACCTGTCTGCACTGATCGCATGTAGAGGGTCATATCAGTATCAGTAGGATTATAAGGATTATCAGCACCCATCACTGGGTAATTAGTAGATACTGGCGTTGCAGCATAACGAGTATTGGTTTCAGTTAACGTCGCAGACCCCCTACCACGGAATTGGATATTTTCAGTCACTTCGTAATCAAAAGTAGTCATAAAAGAGTTTCTAGTGACATCACCGAATAACTTAGTCACTTCACCATAACTATAACCACAACGTCCATTATTTTCTCCATCATGCCAATCAGTTACATTCTCAGTCTGATCACACATCTCTGAGTTGGTATAGAAGTCATAAATTGGCTTACCGTTTTCATCAAGCTTACCAGTGTCATAATAGCCGTTAGGAACTGAGCTGAATGAGCTATAACCTTCATAATTAGGATCATCTAATGCCCAAATATCTTTATCCATCACAGCTTTAGTGTCGTAATATTCATAAGTGAATGTCACATTACCTTTATCTGTGTTGTAGCCTGCTGCAAGTGAGAAACGGTTTGCATCGCCGCCATCTACACTTGGTTGTTCTGTACTAAAATCAATTGAAACACCTTCAAAATCTTTTTTAGTGATGATGTTAATAACACCGGCAACAGCATCTGAACCATAAACTGCTGATGCACCATCGCGAAGAATCTCAATACGCTCGACAATTGCCATTGGGATCTGAGAAGTATCTGCAGTTGCACCTGAACTTGAACTTGTACCAGGCATACGACGACCATCTAACAATATTAATGTCGCCGAAGATCCGAGGCCACGAAGATTAACACTGCTGGTAGCACTACTGCCTGAACCATAACCAGACATACCACGCCATGAACCAAAACTGTTTATCGCCGAGTTATTTAGTACATCAGCGACTGTCTTCTCACCTGTCATGGCAATATCAGCTGCACTGATAATGGTAACTGGAGATGATGTTTCCATATCAACTTGCTTAATACGCGAGCCTGTGACAGAAATTCGTTCTACTTTTGCACCATCACCTTGCTCTTCAGCAAATGCTAAACCAGAAAATGCTACACTTGTTGTTGCTGCGGCTAATAAGCCAACGCGTACTGCTTTTGCTGTTAAGGTCATTGAGTTCATATATTTTCCCTTATCACTTAGACATTAATTAATAACTGAACGATTAATACTGACATCGTGACAATAATTATTATTTTATTGTTTTAGTTTTTTCAAAACTGTAATTAAACAGTTAATACCTTCGGGTTAAATATTGTTAAAATACAGCACCCAAGTCAACATCAATTACAATCAAACAACCTAAATGATAATAATTGATACATTTACAAGAAAACGATACATTTCAAAAAAACAACAAGCACAAAGTAAAGCCGATAAAATCAATGTGTTACACGTGAATTTAATTCAACAAATGATTGAGCACTCAATGTTAAAAACTGCGGCGACGATAGGATACAAATTGAGACCAGTATATCCCAAATGTTTATTCAGTTAATTAAAATAGCTAGGCAAAATAAATAAAAGACAACAACAAATAACCACTGCAAAACTATAAACCGAAGAAAGATTAAAACCAGAAATATAACTTTAATTAATTATGTATTCTCGAGATAAAAAACCAAAAAATCATGCAAGCAATATACAAACCACGAAATTTACAATTACTAAACAAATACGTGTTAAACTCGTTAACTTACCAGGCAGGAAACGCTCACAAAACAAGAAAAACTCTATTTCAGAGTAAATTATTAACAAATAACCGGGATGTTTCACTTGCTAGAATGAATAAGATAATAGAAACGAGCTAGAGAAAAAGCGACATACTCTTGCTACATTAATCGATGAGAAATTTACAGTTACTGAGACGAGGAGACCTGTAAACATTCAAAATACGGGCAACAAAAAAGGAGCCATAGGCTCCTTTTCAACTTTACTTAGCGTCGAATTAACGAGTGCGTGGGCAAAGCTCTTCTGTGCTGAAGAAGTAAGCCACTTCACGCTCAGCAGAAGCAACCGAATCAGAACCGTGAGCTGCGTTCTCATCGATGCTTTCAGCGAAATCGGCACGAATAGTCCCAGGTGCAGCGTCAGCTGGGTTAGTAGCACCTAAGATGTCACGGTGAGCTAGAACTGCGTTCTCGCCTTCAAGAGCCTGGACCATGATAGGACCAGAAGTCATGAATGCAACTAGTGCACCGAAGAAAGGACGCTCGCTGTGCTCGGCGTAGAAGCCTTCAGCTTGCTCTTTGCTTAGGTGAACCATTTTAGAAGCGATGATTTTCAGGCCAGCAGTTTCAAAACGGTTGTAGATAGCGCCAATGTTATTTTTTGCAACAGCATCGGGCTTAATGATAGAAAAAGTACGTTCGATAGCCATGAGAAGCTTCCTTCATAATAAACAGGTTTTTATTTTCGCGCGGATTATACGAAATTTGACACCAAAAACCTACCTTTATAGCCCACGGAATGCAATATTGCGTTAACTTATCCTGCTTCATCGCTATCCAGTGCCGATTTCAAGCTGAACACTAATACCTGCCGGTATAAACTTGTCTATGCGCCAACGATTTCCAGAGCTCACTGCTCGGCTATCCAGCAGGCTTGGACTGCTTCCAATATGCGCTCATTACAGTGCTCTGGATCATCATCGAACGAATCCAGCGCTAAAATCCATTCACGTAAATCAGTAAATCTGATCGTTTCAGGATCGATTTCTGGATGCGTCTCCAACAAGTCTAAGGCTATATCGAGTGAATCTATCCATTTTAATGGCATATCTAGCCCCTTGAACATATTTGTAATGACTAGAGTATAGCTGGCATCTCACCGCATAAAAAAAGCCAGTCTCGGGAGACTGGCTTAACTATCTTCGACTCACTATCTTCAAATAGACACAAGTTGCGATCAAGACTAGTTAGCCTCACTCACCATATTAACTGTGTATTTAGGAATATCGACCACGAGATCACAATTTGGCACTTTCGTCTGGCAGGATAAACGACTCTCGGGCTCGAGTCCCCACGCTTTATCTAACATGTCATCTTCGAGCTCGTCGCTTTCTGCTAACTCATCGAACCCTTCACGAACGATCACGTGGCAGGTTGTGCATGCACACACCTTCTCACATGCATGTTCGATATTAATACCATTTTTCAAGGCAACGTTAAGAACGGTTTCACCAACATTGGCTTCGACGACTGCACCATCTGGACACAGCTCTTCATGGGGTAGAAATACAATTTGTGGCATCTTTTTTACCTATTGATTACCAATTAATCTATTGATGATTATGATTGATGACTGATCAAATACTGTCAACCGATTGGCCTGTAAGTGCCAAACGGATAGAGTTATCCATACGCTTAGATGCAAAATCTTGCGTGCAAGCATCTAATGTCTCGATGGCTTTTTCAATGGCATCGGTATTATCAAGCGCAGCAACCTGAGCGAGCTCAGCCATACTCTTCTCGATAGTGACACGTTCACCTTCAGATAACAGATCAGCGTCTTTTGTTAAAGCGGCTGTCAGGGTCTCTAAGACCCGAGCCGCCTCTACTTGTTGCTCTGCCAACATGCGTCGGGTGATATCTTCCTTAGCATTGGCCATGGAATCTTTGAGCATGGCACCAATCTCCACATCGGTTAGCCCGAATGAAGGTTTCACCTGAATGCTGGATTTAACTCCGGTAGACTTTTCCATCGCTGTGACGCTGAGTAAGCCATCGGCATCAACCTGGAACGTGACTCGAATGTGAGCGGCACCTGCAGCCATTGGCGGTATGCCTTTCAAGGTGAATCTTGCTAAAGAGCGGCAGTCACCCACCAGCTCACGTTCGCCTTGGACCACATGAAATGCCATCGCGGTTTGACCATCTTTAAATGTGGTAAATTCTTGTGCCTTGGCGACCGGAATGGTGGTGTTACGTGATACCACCTTCTCCACCAGTTCTCCCATGGTCTCTATTCCCAGAGACAGAGGCAAAACATCCAACAACAAGAGATCGGACTCAGGTTTATTACCGACCAATATATCCGCTTGAATAGCGGCGCCTATGGCAACGACTCTGTCAGGATCTATGGATGTCAGCGGCGCCCGACCAAAAAAGTCGGCGACAAGTTGTCTGACCATAGGCACCCGAGTCGAGCCACCCACCATGGCAATTTCAAGCACTTCATCGGTTTTAATCCCAGCGTCACGCAAAGAGCGACGACAGCTGCTTATGGTTTTTTTCACCAATTTACCGATTAATGACTCAAATAAGGCTCTGGTAACCTTGTGCTGTAATTGGCTACCATCCTCTAACGTCAATGAAGCCGTGACCTCAGTATCTTGGGTCAACTGCTCCTTGATGCGTCTGGCTTCGATAAGCAGTTGCCTGCTGATAGTCGCCGAAGGAGTACCCAGCTGCCATTCATTTAATAAATAGTGATGCAAGAGATGATCGAAGTCATCTCCACCAAGCGCAGAGTCACCTCCGGTGGCCAACACTTCGAACACGCCTTTATTCAGACGTAATATAGAGATGTCAAAGGTACCACCACCCAGATCATAGACGGCAATCACGCCTTCTTGCCCCGAATCTAGGCCATAGGCTATCGCAGCAGCCGTTGGCTCATTCAATAAACGTAAGACCTTTACTCCCAAAAGGGCTGTAGCGTCTTTGGTTCCCTGGCGTTGAGCATCATCAAAATAGGCTGGTACTGTGATCACTACCCCTTCGAGAGCTCCGCCTAAGGTCTTCTCTGCCCGCGAAATCAGCGGCTTTAAAATTTCGGCCGAGATTTGCACCGGGTTCACCTGACCTTGCTTAGTCACAAACAGAGGAAGGCCATTTTCACTGGCTTCGAATCGATAAGGAAGATCTTGGCTGCCTGACTGAATGTCACTGAGGCTGCGACCCATAAAACGTTTAACAGAGATGATGGTGTTTTGTGGGTCTTGTGCAGAATAAGATTCTGCTTCGGCGCCGACTTGGATGCCATCGTCCGTGTAACGCACAATCGAGGGCAACGAGTGTCTAGATTGCTCATCGGCCAAGGTGTTAGCAACGCCACTACGAACCGTAGCCACTAACGAATTTGTAGTACCTAAGTCAATTCCAACAGCCAACCTATGTTGATGTGGTACTGTGCTCTGTCCAGGCTCTGCGATCTGCAAAAGGGCCATAAAATTCCAACCTAAATATTAGCCATTGAGAAAGGATAGCTAATCAAAAAAAGAGTAAAAACGACTAATCAAACTGTGCATCTTCGATGCGTTCCAGCTCGATTTGTAATTTTGCCATAAATTTTAATTTACGGATAAGGTCTGCTGCGGAAGCGAGATCCGACTCAGAATGACTGAGTAACAAGCCAGCTAAGTCCAGACTGATACAGTTGCTATACTCATTAAAACAAGCATACAACTCGGTTATCATAGCATCGGGATCTTCACTGTGAGCAATATCTTCTAACGACTCACGCCATTCCATCTGCTGCATCAGAAATTGCGTATCTTTCACCGTGGTCGACTCATGGCTAAGATCTATGCCAGCTAGAGCCAAGATATGTTCGGCTCTCGACAGAGGATCTTTCAATGTCGAGAAGCCATCATTAACTTGAGCGGTTCGTTGAACGGCGATACGTTTATCTTGTTCACTGGAATTAGCAAACTTATCGGGATGAACCGCCCGTTGCAGTTCGTGATAACGTTCTGCAAGGAGGGCGGTGTCAATGTCATAGGAGGGCGTGAGACTAAACAACTCAAAATAGTTCATGGCTTCATTCTTTCGGCTAGTTAGACTGTAAAGCTTTCGCCACAACCACACTCACCTTTTGCATTAGGGTTATTAAACTGAAAACCTTCATTGAGCCCTTCTTTAACGAAGTCCAGCTCTATGCCCTGAAGATAGATAAAGCTTTTTGCATCGATAATGATTTTAACATCTGCAACTTCGTAGACCTCATCATCGTCATTCAATTCATCGACAAACTCGATGACATAAACCATGCCTGAACATCCGGAGGTTTTAAGCCCCAGACGTAAACCAATCCCCTTGCCACGATTGCTCAGAAAGCTTTTAACGCGTTCTGAGGCGGCCGGAGTCATTGAAATAGCCATCTTAACTCCAGAAATTACTTAGCTTGCTTTGACTTATAATCTTCGATTGCTGCTTTAATGGCATCTTCAGCCAAGATAGAGCAATGAATCTTCACTGGAGGCAATGCAAGCTCTTCAGCAATATCAGTGTTCTTAATCGCTGCAGCTTCCTCGATAGACTTGCCTTTAACCCACTCGGTGATCAGTGAGCTGGATGCGATGGCACTGCCACAGCCATAAGTCTTAAACTTGGCATCTTGAATCATGCCCTTGTCATCGATTTTAAGTTGTAACTTCATCACATCACCACAAGCAGGTGCGCCGACCATGCCGGTTACAACTGATGGGTCATTTTTATCAAAAGAACCTACGTTACGTGGGTTTTCATAATGGTCGATTACTTTTTCACTATAAGCCATGATACTACTCCAAAATCTTTATCTGTTGATATACGACTTAGTGGTGTGCCCACTCAACCGAGTCCAAATCAATACCATCTTTAAACATCTCCCAAAGTGGAGACATCTCTCTCAAGTCATCGATAGACTTATTAATTGTTTCGATAGCGTGATCTATCTCTTCTTCGGTGGTAAAACGACCGAGAGAGAAACGGATCGAGCTATGAGCCATCTCATCATTCAATCCAAGCGCACGTAAAACATAGCTTGGTTCTAGGCTGGCCGATGTACAGGCTGAACCCGATGATACGGCAAGATCTTTCAATGCCATCATCAAAGACTCACCTTCAACGAAATTAAAACTCACATTGAGGCTACCGCAATAACCTTGTACTTTATCGCCATTGATGTACGTTTCTTCGATATGCTTGACGCCATCCCACAATCTGTCACGTAATGTTCTGATACGAGCATTGTCTGATGCCATATCGGCTTTAGCGACAGCAGCTGCCTCGCCCATACCAACAATTTGGTGGGTCGCCAATGTACCACTACGCATTCCACGCTCGTGTCCACCACCGTGCATCGTCGCTTCGAGACGAATACGCGGCTTACGGCGCACATATAAGGCACCGATACCTTTAGGTCCGTACATCTTATGGGCCGAGATTGACATCAAATCAACCTTAGTCTTCTGCACATCTATAGGTAACTTGCCCGCACTCTGGGCTGCATCGACATGAAAAACTATTTTCTTGCTACGACAAAGTTCACCTATGGCATCGATATCCTGAATGACACCTATTTCATTGTTAACCTGCATGATGCTGACAAGGATGGTATCGTCTCGCATAGCCGCTTCTATTCGCTCGAGAGGAATGAGTCCGTTTGACTCAGGCTCAAGATAAGTGACTTCAAAACCTTCACGCTCTAGCTGACGACAGGTATCTAGTACCGCTTTATGCTCTGTCTTACTGGTGATGATGTGCTTACCTTTCTTATGATAGAAATGAGCAACACCTTTTATGGCCAGATTGTCTGACTCGGTAGCACCGGAAGTAAATACAATTTCACGAGGATCGGCATTGAGCAGGTCAGCGACCTGATTTCGAGCGATATCAACCGACTCTTCAGCCTGCCAGCCATAACGATGGGAGCGAGACGCAGGATTACCAAAATTACCGTCCATAGTCAGACACTGCATCATTTTCTCTGCAACACGTGGATCAACCGGCGTTGTCGCAGCATAATCTAGATAAATAGGAAGCTTCATCACACACTCCGTACAGCGTAGCCTCAGAGAGGCGAAACAGATGTACAAAAAATAATATAAAATACAAAGTTAACTTATAACGTTACTCTTTGTTCCTGTTGCATTGCGTCTTGCTTCACTGAGATAAATTGAACATCTCGTTTATTCATTAAGCCAGCAAGGCTGATCCCATTTAAGAAATCTGAAATTTGTTTGCTCAAGTCACCCCACAGGGAATGCGTGAGACAACGGGTGCCATTCTGACAATCCCCCTGACCTTTGCACCTGGTTGCATCGACTGACTCATCGACGGCGCGAACGACCATGCCAACTGAGATATCGACAGCATCGGCACCTAAACGGTAGCCACCGCCGGGTCCTCTGACACTTGAGACCAGTCCATGTCTTCTGAGTTTTGCGAAAAGTTGTTCGAGGTAAGAAAGAGATATCCCTTGACGCTCAGAAATATCGGCTAAAGGTACAGGCCCTGATGTAGAATGCATAGCAACATCTAACATAGCAGTGACTGCATACCTGCCTTTCGAGGTAAGTTTCATAGCGACCATGGCTCCCAATAATGCATAGGGGAATTCAAACATACCTGAGTAATTTAGTCAAGTATTAAACCTAGTAAAACAGTCAAGTATTAATGAATTTATAGCACTGAATAATACCCTTCAATTTGACTGGGGTATTTAACCCGTTTATGTCTCAATATTCAATCAATGATTTGGGTTTCTTTCACTGAGAATCAGATAATGGGATCAAACTCATTTATTGCCTTCTCACGTTGCTTTGCCGCAGCCAACTCCGCATCGCTAAAGTCTTCGACGTCAAGTTCTGGTAGTTTATCGGTACACACACTACCGCCCATGGTTTGAATCGCTTGGCAGACTTCTTGAACTTTTGAGTCCATCAGGTGCATATGGTCTAGCATCTGGCCAATGGCATTAGCGACCGGATCCGGGTTATCCGGAGAAACGGCGTAGGCATCGAAGCCATACTTCTTGGCCATCTCGCTACGTCTTTTACTCTCCGCTTTATTGCTAGCATTAGGTGTTGAAACGATGCGGCCAGGTATGCCTACGACTGTGGTATCTTTAGGTACATCTTTCACCACCACAGAATTGGAGCCCACACGCGCACCATCGTTCATGGTGATAGGACCTAATACCTGAGCACCAGCACCAATCACTACATTATTACCAAGCGTAGGATGACGCTTACCCGCTTGCCATGTTGTGCCACCTAACGTCACCCCATGATAGAGGGTGCAATCATCACCAATTTCAGCGGTTTCCCCGATCACCACGCCCATACCGTGATCGATAAAAAATCGATCGCCTATGGTGGCGCCAGGATGTATTTCAACACCGGTTAACCAGCGTGAAAAAGTAGATAAACAACGCGAGAGCAGGCGCCATTTCCGCCGCCAAAGCTTGTGGCTTACCCTATGGATCCAGATGGCCTGCATCCCAGGGTAGTTCAACAATATCTCCAAGGTTCCGTGAGCCGCAGGATCGCGATGATAGATAGAGTTAATATCATCTCTTAATCGAGCAATTACTCCCATGGATCGATTCCTTATGCTTGTTTGTCGTCTTTCGGTGGCATCTTCTTATCTATCGAAGTCAGCATGCCTCGTAAGATATTCATCTCTTGTCTTTCAAGGCGAGCGCGGCTAAACAGACGACGCAATTTGGTCATGACTTGACCAGGGTGCTGTTTAACGATAAATCCAGTGCCTAATAAGGTTGATTCCAAATGATCAAAGAAGTTTTCACGTTCTTTGGCAAAAGGATACTCAATTTTTTCTTCGACATAATCTGCAGGGCGGCCTTTCTCAAACTCACGCTTCTCGTGCTCTAAATGAGCGACACGCGCCTCGTAACAGATGATCTGCACGGCCTGAGCTAAATTCAATGAGGTATATTCAGGGTTCGCTGGGATAGCTACATGATAATCGCACTTCTGCAACTCTTCGTTGGACAAGCCATTATTTTCACGACCAAATACGATTGCAACTGGACCATCGAGTGCTGACGCGACTAACTTTTCGCCAGCTCCTCTTGGATCAAGCATAGGCCAATCTAGAGTGCGGCTACGTGCACTAGTAGCGATAACCAAGCTGCAATCGGCAATCGCCTCGGCAACGCTATCAACTATGACCGCATGTTTTAATATATCTGACGCACCGGCTGCCAGCGCTACAGAGTGGCCATCGGGTTGGACCTTAGGTTCAGCTAGATATAAAGTAGAGAGCCCCATGGTTTTCATTGCTCGGGCGGTAGAGCCAATATTGCCAGGGTGGGATGTGCCGACGAGTACTACACGAATGTTGCTGAGCATGAAACTACTTAATTTTGATGATTAAACAATTCACAGATATTAACACAGTCAACTTTGTTTGCTTAATACAAAAATCGGTATTTGATATATTCACTAGTTAACGTATACTACGCCCCGATTATTATATCTGTTCTTTAACATCCAGGGGATTGTAATGCATCCGATGCAGACTATTGCCGTGCGCGCCGCTCGCGCCGCCGGCCAAACGATTATACGTGCTTTTGCTGAACTCGATAAAGTCGAAGTGACAGCGAAAGGAGTGAATGACTACGTGACGAATGTAGACATAGAAGCTGAAGCCGCCATTACATATCAGATCCGTAAATCTTACCCAGATCACACTATTATTTGTGAAGAAAGTGGTGAGAACAAAGGCGAGAATAAAGATTACATTTGGATCATTGACCCTCTGGATGGCACTAACAATTTTGTTAGAGGCATTCCTCATTTCGCAGTATCTATTGCCGTTCAGTACAAGGGCAAGACAGAAGTCGCTGTAATTTATGATCCAATCCGTGATGAACTATTTAGCGCGGTACGTGGTAAAGGCGCTAAGTTCAATGATTTCCGTATGCGCGTATCTAAGCATAACGATCTCAAAGACACTATCTTAGCGACAGGCTTCCCATTCAAAGCCAAACAGCACACAGAAACTTACATGAAAATTTTCGGCTCATTGTTTACTCAATGTGCCGATATGCGCCGTGCAGGTTCTGCAGCTTTAGATCTTGCCTATGTCGCAGCGGGTCGTGTAGACGGCTTCTTCGAAATCGGCCTCAAGCCCTGGGATATTGCTGCAGGCGATCTCATCGTACGTGAAGCTGGCGGTACGGTTACCGACTTCACAGGTAATCACGGCTATATGACTTCGGGCAATATCATAGCTGGCGCTCCGAAAACGACTTCAGCTATCGTTAAAACGGCTCGTCCTTTACTGAGCGAAGCACTTAAACGCTAAACTTAGCGTTTGAAAGAACAGATTTAAAAGCCATCAGCCAGATGGCTTTTTTATTTCAGCAACGCTTAGTATCTTATACAATTGTCATTGGTCACAGCTTCCAAGCCAAGCAGCAAACACTAGCTGGTTATTCATTTCCCTATGTATACCAATAATGTGAGTCCCATCACATAGAAAAATAAGCAGAATCCTCAAATATTGCTACCATAAAAAAAACACCTACCAGAGATCGCTATGGGAAAGCTATACAGTCACTACGGTTCGAAAAGTCTTAAAGCTGTCGAACATTTCGTACTCATTATCATTGCCATCGCGACAATAGTCGCCATAGGTCAGGAGATAGTACATATCATCGGAAATGCCAGAGTCGATTTAGCCGATCTATTATTGCTATTTATCTATTTAGAAGTACTGGCTATGGTGGCTAATTATGCCGAATCTGGAAAACTACCTATACGCATGCCTATCTATATCGCGATTGTGGCACTGGCGCGTTACCTGATACTAGATATAAAAGCCATGGATGATTGGCGAATTATGACCATAGCATTATCAACTCTAGTACTCTCTATAACCGTTATTGTTATTCGCTGGGGTCAACTTAAACTTCCTTACCCACGTAAAGAAGAGCACTAACAAGCGATCACTTCACTCACCTGGTATCCGTCGATAGAATACTAGGTGAGCAAACTCCTCCATGCCGTCATCGCTATTACTAATGCCATTCAATATCCACGAACTTTGTTTTTAGAACAAAAATTATGCTACTTTTAAAGAGCTTATTTTTCATTCCGCATTAGGGATTTTTATGCAAGATAATACCGAAGACTTAGATGAACGACGCACCTCCTTCAGAGTCGACCTTGAAGCCGAACGTATTCTCTTGGCTTGGCAAGATGAAAACGGCCAGGAACAAACAGACGATGGGATCTGTGTCGATCTGGCGAGGCACGGGGTGCTAATTGAATATAAAAAGAGTTTTAAAGTGGGGGATCTTCTCACTATAACCTTTAATCCGGATAATGATAAAAAGCATATGGTCAAAGGGCAAGTCTGTCGAACCAACAGCTGTAACCCCAAAAGCTTCCATATCGCAATACAACTTATATAAGCGTTAGCCCCTATGTCCGCAGAGGGAGTTTTCGGCAAAACTCTATAGTCTGTTCTATACTTAACGCGTTTAATAATCAAAGATAATTGGTGCTGAAAGACATGGAGATACTTTTATGATCTTGCTTGTGGGCGGAGAAAAAGGTGGAGCAGGGAAAAGCTGTATGGCCCAGAATCTAGCTGTTCATATCACGCAGAAATACCAAGCGAATGTATTAATGATTGATTGCGATCCACAGCGCACAACTTCAGATTGGATTCAGGCTCGCAATGAAGATCCAGACCTTCCAACCATCAACTGCATTCAACTTTACGGAAAAATCCGTAATGACCTCTTGAGTCAAGATAAACACTTCGATTATGTCATCGTCGATTGTGGGGGCCAAGATAATCTGGCTATGCGTGCAGCCATGTCTGTCGCAACCTATGTCATACTTCCATTAAGACCCAAGCGTAGAGACTTAAAAACCTTACCCCATATGGAAGATATGCTAAGTACCTGTAAGATGGTCAACCCTAAAATGGTAGCAACCATAGTCATGACTCAATGTCCTTCTCTACCCAGTCAATTTAAAAGAATTCTCGAAGCAAAAGAAGTCGTGGAATCATTTGGGTTACGGGTATTAAATGCTGTGACTTTCAACAGAAATATTTACGATGACAGTGAAGAACTTGGCTCATCTGTTATTGAAATTGAGCCCGATGGAAAAGCCGCTGCAGAGATACGAGCAATTGCAGATGAACTTTTTGCTATAGAACCAGAAAATTGCTATGAGCTTAACTGATCTAAAAAGGCGCAAGAAGAAAACACCTCAAACTCAAGTCTCTATCGAGGATTTCATCGAAGATGCTAATAATTACGCCTTTGGCCAACCTAGCGTCGTCAGTAAAAGTAGAAAAAAACTAAGCAGAGCTAAGCATAAAGGCTTAGATAAACATTCAACCAAAATTTATAAACACGCTACTTTCTCCCTTACTGAAGATGCAATTGGAATACTAGACAGGATATCGGCTGAGAAAAAAATAGCTAAATCACGCCTCATCAGAATTTTAATTCGTGAGTTTTCAGTAAAAAGCAAACATGAGCAAAGTACTATTATCGAGTTGAGTGATGACTAATAACCAACAACCAAATAATTAGCACTTTGATTTATATGAAGCTATACAATCAAAACATTAAGCTCTTAATGAGAACAGATCCTATCCGCAACAGTCTCTATACCTTTAGCTGATTCAATAAACTTTCCCTTCTTTTCCAATAGCTCAATTAGCGCATCGGCATTCATCTCACTCGCAGAGCAAGTATGATAGCGCACCGATGCACCAAAATGTTGGTGCATCAATACTTTAAGCTCTTCTTTGGTTATTGCTTTACCTAATGTGAGCATCAACTCCATCACTTGATGGCCATGAACTGATTCGGACATAATACTGCTACCTTTAAGGCTAATAAATATATGCCTTTATAATCAATATTTGAATTTCAAACTTTGATCCATAACCCAAGACTAATAAATAAACAAACAAAAAGGCCAGTCTATGACTGGCTGATTTACATCAATTTTAGGATTAAGGTTAAACGCTAAGCTTTCAGTATTTCTGGGGTAAATTGAACACTAGCATGTTCACTGGATAGCCAGATCTCCCCATCACTTATATTATATTGAAGCTCCATATTACGAGTAACCAAGTCTCCCATCTGCTTCACGGCCTCTTCAGGGATATTCCACACTTTAAGATTTTTATAACGTTCTAATGCTTTCTCATTTTGTTGCCACCATATAGGTACTGCTCGTCCACCATAAGCAAATAACTGTACTTGCTTCGCCCTGCCACTGGCTTTTCTTAACCATTTTTCATCACTCTGACCAAACTCAATCCAAAGCTCGATATCGCCCACTAGGGACTTTTCCCAAAGCTCAGGTTCATCTTCGACGCAAAGCCCTTTACTGAATGCCAATGACTCACTCGCATTCATTGCAAAAGCCAGCAGACGGACCATCATACGGGAATCAGTCTCTGAAGGGTGTTGAGCTAATGTCAGTTGATGATCGTGATAATAGCCGCGATCCATATCGGCTATCTGCAGAGTGACTTTGTATACGGTAGCTTTTGGTGCCATAACTTCTAATTCTCTCAATTAATTGGCGCTAGTGTAACTCAATCTCCCGCCGAATGAGATATGCCGACCTTAATTCGATAAATAAACTCGCCTTCTGGAGTGTTTGGGTCTGCCTACTTCTGTGTTGAATAAGTTCAAAAGGGATCACCACTTTCTCACTCATTCACCTCGAAATACACTGTAAAAATAGCTCTAAGCTGACTACTTTCTTATACCGATTAGTATCACTAGCGCTTACATTAGATTTTTCCGGCTCTCAAGTGTTTCGCCATGGGGAAATGGGCTTTTAGTTGAGTCACAGTCTCGTTATCCGCATAAACTAGACAACGTTGGCCATTTTCGTACAGCTTACTCAGCTCGCTTAGAGTGGGTAACTTCCCTCTTTCAGCATCGCGTCTGACAAATTCATTGAGAATAAAAGGCAGTTCTTCGAGACTAAAAATATGATCGAGTTTCTGCATTAATGGCATTGCAGCTATGGGTAACAAAGAGGCTTGAGTCTCATCATCGATAAGTAGGATCTCTCCGCCTGTCGACAAGCCTTGGAAGCCGTTGTCGTAATGAACAGGAGTTTCATCATCAAACTTATCACCATTCGCTCTGAAGAAATGCTCCCAAAATAGCTTTCTTTGCTTAAATTCAGGCAGTCTTTGCTGCACTTCTTTGCGCTTAGCCGCAACAAAATCAAACAGAGGCGAGAGAGACTGAGGCAACCAGGACTCGAGTCGCGCCCTTAGCTCTCGTGCAAAAACGGGCGCTGCGCCAGCCGTGCTTATCGCAATCTGAAGACGGCCCCGATCGACTATCGATGGTGTGATAAAACGGCACAGTTCGGGGCTATCTACAACATTCACCCAAATCCCACGTTCATCGGCAATACTCGCGAACTTTGCATTGAGCTTGTCATCAGCAGTCGCAAGATAAACGAGATCGACCCCATGGATATCATCTGGCACCACACTGCGTTTAACGAGAGTAATACGGCCTTGCTGGGCACGCTTAGATACCTCTGTGGAGATATCTGTGGCAATAACCAGAATCTCAGCATTAGTTCTGGATAACAGCTCTAATTTTCTACTGGCCACATCACCAGCGCCCACCAACAAGACTTTCAGCTTGGATGTATCAACAAATAGGGGAAAGTACTGCATTAATAATAATTCCTAAACTTGTATTAACGGCAATCGTATTGGAGCCTAAGAGCACCCACGAAACAGAGGATAGAGTATATCGTAATAACAGTATTTGATGTGTAGCAGGAAATTAGTTGTGTATCTCACAACTCTCTGTTCCACATTGCCAACACAAGTCAAAACTAGCCTCATTCATTTCTTGGCACTTTACGCAGCGCCATCGAGGACCTTCGGCATTAAGAGATTCGAGTTGAGATTTAGCAAGCTCATATTTCGACTCACAGACCCAGAGCTCTACATTTTGCAGATCTACTGGCAGCTCACCTATTCCACCGAGTAACGCTTCACCACGAAGCTCTACTTCAATTCCACTTGTTTCTAACAGACCTTTCCACGTATGAGCCTGTAATAAATTACCGCCCGCAACCATTCTACTTCGCTCTTCCATGTTATTCCCTACAACTGTTGCTCTTCTGGCAAATTTAAGGTGTGATAAATATGTTAACTCATCATATGAGTGCCAACATCCTACTGCTAAATTAGCGAGTCTGTCGAGGATAAATGCGGCCAAGCCGGATAACAAATGAGAATTCAGTTATTTGAGTGTGGAACATTGTTGATATCTCAAATGCACACATACTTATTATCTATTTTACCAAGGCAATAAAAAACCACCCGAAGGTGGTTTTCAGTGTACTTCGAATAAGATTAAAAAATATTAAGGCATCAATGGGTCTTGATCTGCGCCTTCTTTTTCGATTTCAACGGGCAGCATATGCTCACGGTTAATTCCAAGCTTAACCGCCAGGAAACTCGCCACGTAGATAGAGGAGAAAGTACCGACGAAGATACCCATTAAGAGTGCCGTTGCAAACCCATGGATCATGGTGCCGCCCTTGAGGAACAAGGCAATGACCACGACCAGAGTAGTACCAGTCGTAATGATGGTACGACTCATGGTTTGAGTGATTGAGGTATTCACAATCTCCTCAGGCCCACCTTTACGCATCTTAAGGAAGTTTTCACGGATACGGTCAAATACAACAATAGTATCATTGAGTGAGTAACCGACAACCGTCAATACCCCAGCCAGTACCGTAAGATCAAAATCCAACTGGAACAGAGAGAACACACCTAAGGTGATAATCACATCGTGTGCTAATGCCGCCACTGAGCCGAGTGCTAAACGCCACTCGAAACGGAAGGATACATAAATCAAAATACAGATCAATGCGACTAATACTGCTAGTCCGCCCTGCTCTGCGAGCTCTTGACCAATCTGAGGTCCAACCATCTCCACACGCTTCTGGATCACCTGCGGATCTAGCTTAATCGCAGCTTCCATCACATGCTGGACCTGGAGTTCACTCTTCACGCCCTCTTTAACAGGAAGACGCGTGATCACATCTCGGCTTGAACCAAAATGCTGTACCACGACGCCTTCTGTTTCTTCACTAGTTAATTCCGCGCGAAGTGCCTGAAGGTTTGCAGTCGATGAGAACTCGAGCTCAACAACGGTACCACCGGTAAAGTCGAGACCCCAGTTAATGCCTTTAGTCGCTAGCGACGTCAAAGAACCAATAACTAAAATAAGCGACAGGATACTGATTGGCACGGCATGACGCAGAAAGTTGACCGTGCCTTTTATGGATAAAATCTGAAACATAATCAACTTTCCTTATATAGACAGTTTCTTAACGCGCTTACCACCCCAAACAGCGTTAACAATTGCACGGGTGCCCACGATAGCGGTGAACATAGAAGTCGCAATACCTATCATCAAGGTGACTGCGAAACCTTTCACTGCACCCGTTCCGACGGAGAACAAAATAAGTGCTGTCATAAAGGTGGTGATGTTGGCATCGGCAATGGTAGAAAATGCATTCGCATAACCTTCATGAATTGCCTGCTGCACACTTCTGCCATTTCTTAGCTCTTCACGGATACGCTCATAGATCAGCACATTGCCATCTACTGCCATACCTACGGTCAATACCATACCAGCGATACCCGGCAGTGTTAGCACAGCCCCAGGGATCATCGACATCACACCGACCACCATGACTAAGTTTGCGGTTAACGCCAGATTAGCAATCAGACCAAAAGCACGGTAATAGACCAGCATGAAGATAAGCACAACGGCTAAGCCCCATATCATCGCTTGAACACCGTTTTGAATATTCTCGGCACCTAAGCTTGGGCCAATAGTACGTTCTTCAACGATAACCACAGGAGCAATCAAGGCGCCGGCACGAAGCAATAATGCTAGACTTTGTGATTCGCCATGATCCAAACCTGTGATAACGAAGTTACGTCCCAGACGCGCTTGAATAGTCGCGACTGAAATAACTTCCTCTATCTTCTCCAGCTTAATGCTGCCATCCGGGTTTTTAGCACCATTATCTTTATACTCGATGAACAAGGTAGCCATTGGTTTACCAATGTTATCCTTAGTCACATTCGAGAAGATTGAGCCACCCTTGGAATCTAGGTTGATGCTTACCTGAGGACGACTATATTCGTCGAAGCTCGGCTGTGCACCTTGAATATGGGTGCCTGATAGCATGACTTCTTTATAGAGGGCGACTTTTCCACCTTGACGGCGGTCATAGACCTTCGAGTTAGGAGAGACGCGACCACTGGCTATAGCGGTAGCATCGGCTTTCTCATCAACCATGCGAAATTCGATCGATGCCGTAGCACCCAGAATTTTTTTGGCGCGAGCGGTATCTTGCACACCGGGTAGCTGAACGATAATACGCTCTGCACCTTGGCGTTGTACCACTGGCTCAGCAACACCCAACTCATTCACTCGATTACGAATCGTAGTGATGTTTTGCTGTAGTGCATCCTCTTTGACCTGTTTTAGATAGCTCTCACTGAGATTGGCAATCAAGAAGTAATTGCCACCCGATGAGGTATCGGTGAACACCATGTCATTGCCACTAGACTTGAGGAAACGCTCAGCCTTAGCTAAATTCTCGGCATCACGGAATTTGATCTCTATGCCTTTAGCACTTTCACGTATACCAGCATAGCGAATTCTCTCACCACGTAGGTCGGTTCTGAAATCGGCCATCTTAGACTCGGTCATCTTACGGACCGCTTCGCCCATCTTCACTTCCATCAAGAAGTGAACACCGCCTCGAAGATCCAGACCTAGTTTCATAGGGCTACCGCCCATACTCTCCAACCATTCAGGCGTCGCCGGCGCTAAGTTTAAGGCGACGGTGTATTTGTCACCCAGCGCAGCGGCAATCGCTTCTCTGGCGAGTAACTGTTGATCGCCGTCCATCACACGAACAAGTAGTTGGCCATTTTCAAGCTCTGAACGCTTCATCGCAATATTCTTGCTGGCAAGAATATCATTGACTGTTGACTGAGTCGCCACAGTCACCTCGGCTCCACGAGTGCCGACTACCTGTACCGCATAGTCTTCACCGAAGAGATTCGGAATTGCATAGAAAAAACCTACGAAGATGATGCAAGCCACCATCAAGTTTTTCCACATTGGGTATTTATTTAACACACCATCGCCCTCTTGGCTTAAAGTGACTTAATAGAGCCTTTAGGCAATACGGCCGCTATGTAATCCTTCTTAATCGTAATTTCAGATGTTTCATTGATTGTCAGTAACACATAATCATTTTCTTCACTGATTTTAGCAATCTTACCTAAAATACCACCACTGGTGAGCACCTCGTCACCTTTGCTCAATGAACCCATTAAGTTCTTGTGCTCTTTGACGCGCTTAGACTGCGGGCGGAAAATCATGAAATAGAATATCAGGCCGAATATAACCAGCATGAAAATTAACTCCATGGTGCCACCAGTTGCTGGAGCATCTGCAGCGTACGCATTTGAAATGAACATAGTTCTCTCTTCTTATTTAGCAGTAGTTAAAATTAATCGGATAATTTAGGAACTTCACGACCTTGACTGGTATAGAACTCCTCAACGAAGGTGTCTAATGTACCTGTCTCGATTGCACCGCGCAAACCTTGCATCAACCTTTGGTAATACCTAAGGTTATGAATGGTGTTTAAACGAGCACCTAAAATTTCATTACAACGATCTAAATGGTAAAGATATGCCCGAGAATAGTTCTTACAGGTATAGCAATCACATTTATCATCGAGTGTGGCAGTATCATCACGATGACGCGCATTGCGTATCTTAATCACACCTTCACTGGTAAACAGATGACCATTTCGGGCATTACGTGTTGGCATAACACAATCAAACATGTCGACACCGCGACGCACACCTTCAACGAGATCTTCTGGCTTACCGACCCCCATCAAGTAACGAGGTTTATCAGTAGGAATTTGGGGACAGACATGCTCTAAAATACGATGCATATCTTCTTTAGGCTCACCTACTGCCAAACCACCGACGGCATAACCGTCAAAACCTATATCGACTAACCCTTGTAAGCTCTCATCACGCAGGTCTTCGTAGACACCACCTTGAATGATGCCAAACAGAGAGTTAGGGTTTTCTAACTTATCGAACTCATCACGTGAACGTTGAGCCCAACGCAGTGACATCTGCATCGATTTACGCGCTTCATCTTCTGTGGCTGGATACGGTGTACATTCATCGAAAATCATCACCACATCACTGCCCAGCGAGTTCTGGATCTGCATGGATTTTTCCGGATCCAGGAAAATCTTCTCACCGTTGATTGGTGAACGAAAATGCACACCTTCTTCGGTGATCTTACGGATATCACCTAAACTGAATACTTGAAATCCACCGGAGTCGGTTAAAATTGGACCATGCCAATTCATGAAGTCATGCAAATCACCATGCTTACGCATGATCTCTTCACCCGGACGCAACCATAAGTGGAATGTATTACCTAAAAGGATTTCGGCGCCAGTTTCACGCACTTCTTCCGGTGTCATGCCTTTTACTGTGCCATAAGTGCCCACGGGCATGAATGCCGGGGTCTCTACTGTGCCACGATCAAAAATCAAACGGCCGCGCCTGGCGCGTCCATCGGTTGTATCTAATTCAAATTTCATGATTTCACCTCGCCAGATAAACAGTCTGACTCATAAGTGCCTGCACTAAGCTAAATAATCGGTACAAGCTAACATTAAAACTAGAGATAAGGGCAAACAACTGAGTATCAACCCTGTATCCTTAAAATATGCACAAAAATAGCAGAAAAAAATACCCACCTCATCTTGTGGGTGGGTATTTTAAAACAATTTTCGAGATTAGTTCGGTTTTTTAGTCACAAACATGGCGTCGCCATAGCTAAAGAAGCGGTATTTTTGAGCGATCGCGTGTCGATAGGCGTTTTTTACCTCATCGAAGCCTGCAAAGGCGCTGAGCAACATGATTAAGGTCGACTCGGGAAGATGGAAGTTTGTCACCATGGCATCGACCACTTGGAACTCATATCCGGGATAGATAAAGATGTCAGTGTCACTGCAAAATGCTTCCAGTTCAGCAGCACTTGCCTTAGCTGCACTCTCTAATGAACGCACCGATGTTGTGCCTACGGCAATAACACGTTTTCCATTCGCCTTAGTTTGCATGACTTTATCAACAACCTCTTGAGTGACTTCAGCCCACTCAGAATGCATCTTATGCTCGAGGATATTGTCCACTTTTACCGGCTGAAAGGTCCCGGCGCCAACATGTAAGGTGACAAACGCGGTATCAACACCTTTATCAGCCAAGGCTTTTAACATAGCATCGTCAAAATGTAATCCCGCCGTCGGTGCGGCAACAGCGCCCGGAGTCTCATTGTAAACGGTCTGATAACGCTCTTTATCCGCGTCTTCGTCTGGGCGATCGATATAGGGCGGTAAAGGCATATGCCCAACCTCTTCGAGCACTTCGAGTATGGTTTTGTCCGACAGCAGTTTAAGCTCAAATAAGGCGTCGTGACGAGCAAGCATGATCATCTCATAGCCACCATCGACACAGATAATCGAATCGACTTTAGGGGATTTCGAACACCTGACATGGGCCAATATGCTTTTATCATCGAGCATACGCTCGACTAAAAGCTCCAGCTTGCCACCGCTCTGCTTCTTACCAAACAATCGCGCCGGGATCACTCGGGTGTTATTGAACACCATAAGATCGCCGGGATTAACCATATTGAGAATATCGGTGAACTGCTTGTCTGTGACCTCGCCAGTATTGCCATCTAAAGAAAGTAGTCTCGAAGAGGTACGTTCGGCGGTAGGATATCGAGCAATAAGCTCGTTCGGAAGTTCAAAAGAAAAATCGGTCACACGCATGGTTAGTCTCTGCTTAGCATAAATCCGGCGCTAGTCTATTAACAGAGACAGAGAAGATCAAGGATCAGTTGCCGCTTTTACTATCTTCAAGGGCACTGGACTGCTCATCAATATCAAAATCTTCCTTTCGATAGCTATGCTGCTCGTAGGGAATATCTATTTGCACACGCTTTCGCTGAGCTTGCTCTTTCTTGGGAAACACTTTAGATAACCAGTTCCACATCTTCCTTGATCCTTAAACCGATAATTGATGAGAATATAATCAAAACGATGCACATCCTTAAGAAGTCACTTTAAAACCAATTTAAATTGGAGAAAAACTATCTTAGCATCTGAGCCCATGATAACGTGAAACTTGAGTTATAACCAAGAAAATTAACAAAAACATCATGAACTTCCTTGCACACCTACATCTTGCCGATAACAGTAAAACCAGTTTAGCGGCTAATCTTGCCGGCGATTTTGCCAAAGGCAACATAGACAATTATCCTAAACACCTACAGCAAGGGATCTGGATACATAGACAAATTGACCAGCTCACAGACAGCCACGAACTCACCAAAGACTTAGTCGCTCAGTTTCCTAAGAGTTTAACCAGAGCTGCGCCTATTATTGTCGATCTGGCTTTCGACCATATGTTGGCGAAATACTGGGATGAATATCATCATCTTACTCTGCAACAATTTGCCGAAAATGCTTACGATGCCATAGATGCTTGTGAACGCTTGCCAGAAAAATTGCAACTACTTGCTCCGAAAATCCGCAGCGAAAATTGGCTCACCGCATATAGAAGCAAGAAAGGTCTCCACCGAACCATTAACTCTGTCGCTCAGCGTATCTCTAAACCTGAAATTTTCCAAGGTGCTACCCAAGCGGTCGACAAGCTAGATATCGAGATAGAGATTGCATTTAGAACATTCTATCCACAACTGATGGCATACAGCCGTATTTGGGCCCGTAAGACACCGACAGAATATTTATAACGAGCTTTAGGGCTTTAGGGCTTTAGGGCTTTAGCAGCATAAAATCAACTAAAAAGTTAGGTTTAGCAATTCTCAACTGGATCTGTTTTTGCTAGAATTCGCCGCTACAGGAGAACTCATGCAGATATTCACTTACGCCCCCCTTCAGTCCCTTGGTTAGATCTACGCTATCGAGACAGAGATATACTCGTTATCAATAAACCTTCGGGTTTACTCTCCAATCCTGGTCGAGCAGATAATACCTACGATTGCGCGCTTACCCGCTTACTTCAGAGATACCCTGAAACCATACTGATACATCGTCTCGATTGTGCGACTTCGGGCATTATGGTTTTTGCGTTAAATAAGAAGGCGGAGTCTAATATTAAGACTCAATTTCAGAATAGAATGAGTAAGAAGACCTACATTGCTGAGGTCCGTGGATTATTAAACCAAGATCAAGGCGTGATAGAACTGGCGATGAAAGCCGATAAAACCCGACCTCCACTGCAAGAGATAGCAGAAGATGGCAAAGCCTCCAAGACCTATTACAAGGTGCTGGATCGCAGAGAAACCAGTACCTTGGTAGAGTTAAAACCTGTGACAGGAAGGACACATCAACTCAGACTTCATATGCTGGCTATAGGTCATCCAATATTAGGCGATGAGTTTTATGGTGATAAAGAGGTAATAGCGGCTTCAAACAGGCTTAGATTGCATGCAATGTCATTGAGCATCAGCCATCCCTTTTCGGGTAAAGAGATAACATTCATGAGTACTCACCCTTTTTAATCGTTCTATTTCAGGAAAAAAGACCTGATTCGACATTACCATGAGAGGCATAAGCATGAGTCCTTCGCACTGATGCCCTTTCTCAACACTGATAATACCGACTGGTTATTATATTATGCTGCTTTAGCGGTATAGTAGCATTCGCTGGAATTACAAAATTTCAGCGAATTATCATTAGATAACAAGAAATACTCGCCGAAAATATTCCCCCTTTATCTTCGAGTTTTAAGCCTTCCTCAGTTTGAGTGCACATCATGACATCCAGGCTATGACAGCCATCGCTTGACCAAATCTCTAAGTAAATTTTATCGTCCTGCCTATAAAGAGTTAATTTGTTTGAAGTGCCATCACGCCCATCAATCCATCGGCCAATGACTTCACGAGCCTCTAAGTCTTTATCTTGCCAACCTAAGCGTTTTCGCTTATCTACTACTGACATTTTAATCACCTTAAGTAATTCTCTACTTTCTGTAGGGCGATCTGGGTATTGCATGACTTCAGCCATTGAACTCATTTTCAATTAACTCCATTGAAACTAGATATGTTAACTACTTGTGCGCACTTCGAGTTAAACTGATACCAAATAACCACAAGCCACTTACAACTCAGTTTAGCTCAATAACTGTATAAAAGTGTAACCCATTTGTACCATAAAAATGCGATCCAAGTCACTTTTTATGCACCATGTTGGCTAATACTTGCTTAGCAGCTCATTCATTCGATTTTATGATCTTGGAAGAGAGTGATGAGCATAATTTTCACCCAACAAACACTTTTAGGCTACACTTGCTCCTAAATACCCCTTCGATAGACAAACTCGAGAATCAAGATACGAATACCGATTGGTATAACCCCAGTTTTCAGAATCTGAACAGGTATGGAACATAAGGGAGAATAGCCCTATGAATTACACTAATTACCTAAATCAAAAAAGGTACTTGTGCCTTGATGGTTTACGCTGTCTGAGTATCTTGGCCGTCATATGGCATCATGCTGGCTATCCATATTGGGATCATATATATCTCGCTAGTCAAGGATTTCACGGGGTAACGCTATTTTTTGTGATCAGTGGATTTTTAATCACGTCTTTGCTCCTGAAAGAAAAACGAACTAAGGGAAAAATCGACCTTAAGAAATTTTATATCCGACGAACCCTGCGTATCTTTCCGCTTTATTATTGTGTATTACTTATTTACATTCTTCTGGTATTAGTCCTTGAACCTGACACTCCAACCGGAACAGCTTTTCTGGATAATCTGAAATATTTTGCCACCTATACTTCTAACGTGTTTGTTCCTTTTGTTGCAGGCGACCGAATAATATTCTTCTTCGCCTGGTCTCTTGCTGCAGAAGAGCAGTTCTATCTTATCTGGCCGACCATAGAACGTATGATAGCGCCTGTCATATCTATCCCTTTACTCATTCTCATTATTATTGCCAGCATCTTGTTACATTACACTGGAGTGGACAGTGACAACCTCTATTTAAGAGCCTTAGATATTATTGCTATTCCTATCTGTATTGGGGTTGTATTAGCCCATACATTAGCTAACAAGAAGGGTTATCAGTTTGTATCACCTCTCATTGCAAGACCTGAGTCCAGTCTGATATTTCTCATCGCTATGCTTACTTCTCTGGCAATAAAAGGAGTGCCATTAATACTGGTGTATATTTTTATGGCATTATTAATTGCCTCGTGTGTCACCAGCCCCCGCCCCATAGTTCGCCCCCTATTGGAGAATAGTTTTGCCAGAAAGATAGGACAAATTAGTTATGGTATGTACCTGTTACATATGCTGGCATACAACTTTGTGGCTAAAGTAGTCACGTATCTAAATATAGATTATTGGCTCATCACATTCTTAGCCACAATGGTGCTCACCGCCTTGCTCGGTTTAAGCAGTTTCCACCTGTTCGAACAACACTTTTTGAAACTGAAAAGCAACTTCAGCTGAACAAGCCATTTAACCAAGTGAACAAAGCCAGTACTTTCTTCCTATCTGCCGTATTGGCAAGCTCCATGCAATAACTCAGTATCCCTAAAGCAAAAAGGATAGCTGATATGCAAAAGGCAAATTATGCAGTCACTCACTCGCATAGTCGTATGCAGAATACAAATCCCCATGAATTACATGTTATCTGGATAAATAAGCATGCGGATTTTGTAGGCGGAGCGGAACGCTATATCCACGATACCGTGAAGGCACTTGCTGAAAAAGGAGTTAAATCAACTCTGTTATATCAGTTAGACGGAAAAATCCATCCCAGATTCACTCATGTATTTAATAGTGTCTATCCCATCACAGAGCTTAAAACACAACTAAAAAATCAAGCCGCCACTCTTATTTATCTCCATCAACTAGACCATGTACAAGATATAGAGACTTGCGTTCAAAGTGGTATTCCCAGTATTCGTTTTTATCACGACCATAAACTCTTCTGCCTTAGGGAGCACAAATACACCACAATAGGCCTCAACACTTGCCAACAAAAAACGGGGCCAGCCTGCTATGCCTGCTTAGGTTTTATTGGTCGAAATACACAACATAAATTAACGCTGAATCGACTGGGTAATTTACGTGCTCACCAACATAGTAATCAAACTTTAGCTGGGTTTATTGTTGGCTCACAATATATGTCACAGGTCCTCAAACAACATGAGTTTGAAGTTAATAAAACCCATGTGATCCCGCTATTCACCACCTCCAACATATCAATTATCAAGCCATCACAGCCCAGAAACTCGAACCAGCTGCTCTACGTTGGCAGCCTGATGCGGGGAAAAGGCGTCGACCTCTTATTACGTGCAATTGCTAGACAGAATAAGCAAGCTAATTTACTGATCTGCGGCGAAGGTCCTCAAAAAGAGGAGTTACAACAACTCAGCCAAAAACTTGGAATTGAAACCAGAGTGGAGTTTAAGGGCCAGTGTAACACTGCCACATTAGCCAAATACTACCAACAAGCATCGGCGCTGGTGATCCCGTCTCGCACACCTGAAACATTTTGTTTGACTGGTATAGAGGCACTTTCTTACGCCTGCCCCGTAATAGCAGCCAGTGTCGGCGCTATCCCCGAGTGGTTACAAGATGGGGTAAACGGCAGACTAGTAGATAGCAATAATGTTTTCGCACTCAGCGACGCTATTCGGAAGCAACTTCTACATCCCAAAACGATTCAGCGCCATGCCCTCCATACTCAGAAAGTTATTATGCAGCAATACAGTATAAAAGCTCATATTAACCAGCTTCTGCAGGTTTTTGACCATGTTCTGAAGGGAAATTCAAGCCACACAATCACGGCAAGGTCAATGACAGAAGGGAGCAGCCATGTTAACCATTAAACACGTCACTCTGCTACAAGATCCCCAGGCTGAAGCCTTTTGCCAAGATGTACTTACACAGGTGTGCGATACCGTCTCGAGATACCTGGATAAAAACCAACTCTGCGCCTTAGTTTTGTTAGGCGGGTATGGCCGTGGTGAAGGAGGATTGATCTCGCACCCAGTGAGTGGCCAGCTCTATCCACACAATAATTTTGATCTGCTACTGATCCTCAACCAGCAGATAAATGCAGATCCACAGTTAAAAAAATCCATTAATCAAGCGTTGCAGCCCATTAGCCAGCAAGCGGGATTGGGAATTGATGTCTCTTTTACCACCCGAGCTAAAATGCGTAGTGCGGCTTGCCGCGTGATTTGGTATGACATGCGACACGGTCACCGAACCTTGCTAGGGGATGAAGATTTCGTACCGTCATTAACCCAACATACGCTGCAGAACATCCCGGCTTGGGATGCACGAAACCTCTTGATTAACAGAGGGTCTCTATTGCTTATTAATCGATTTTTGTTGGCTCAAAACGAACCCGAACGTTATCGTTCTACCATCATTAAACATACCATGAAAGCGATCATTGGCTATGGTGATGCGCTATTGTTCTCCTTGGGTAAATACCATTGGTCTTATGCAGAAAAACAGCTGCGTATGGCAAATGAAACCAGCGTAGAACCTGAGTTAAAACAGCTGTATCTACAGGCAATGAGTTTTCGATTTTCTCCCAGTTATACTCGGTTTCAGAATATCGATCTCACCGCCTGGAACGAATCCATAATAACCGCCTTGCAGCCTGTCCATCTGCGCTGTGAGCGCCAGCGTCTGAACAAACCGAATCTCACCTGGGCAAGCTACCTTAAATACGCTGCCAGAGATGCCTTTTGGAATAACGACAGTCAGGTTAAAAGCCTGATGAAGCGAACTCTGGGTATGACGGCCGGGCTTTCCATTATCCAAGAGCCTTCTCCCTGGACTTATCTGGCATTGACTCAAGCTGAAAAGCTCCCGCTGTGCTTTCCCTATGTGCTCTATCGTCAAGGGAAACCAGCTGAAAACTCTGCCGATACCCTGACCCGGCGTTACCTTAAAAACTGGCAGGACTTTGTGGATGCTAACATAAGTAACCTACTGGATGGCTTAGGCTTATCTTTGGAGGAGGCCAACTTATGATTTATCTAAGTGCAGATATTCATCACGCCAGTTTACGAACGGGCAATCAAGCGCATTGTGATATCTCAGAGCTCAAGACAGCAAAGTTATTTCTTAAACGTATCGAACAAGCCCAGGTCAAGTTAACTTGTTTTATTACCGGTCGCTGTTTCGTCGAAGAATGGGCAGATACACAGGTGCTATGCATGAGTGACTGGGTTGAAATTGGCGGTCACACCTGGAGTGGGTTTACTCCACAGATTTGGCACCGTCTCTGTAACAAGCTTTTAGGCAGCTATAACGGCCCATACTGGTATCAATATTTAGATACTCTAGGCACCATCAAGATCATCGAAAGCAAGACTGGCAAGCGGATAACCTGCTGGCGAAACCACATGTATATGCACGGTCACCATACCGACAGAGTATTGAGTAAACTCGGGATCAAGCTGTGCTCCGATGGAGTAAAACGCAACAATTTCTACCCCCTCGAATCCAAGCATGGGGTTTATAACTTCCCTATTAACATCATTCCAGACCATGAGCACCTTTACCACGCAGAGCGTACCCCAAAATGGGTCGAACACTGGCAACAACGTTATTCATGGTCCGATGATTTTGGCAGCGAAAGCTACTATATCCGGGAATGGACAGAGCGGGTGTTAAGTCAGCTGAAAAGTTGTGAAGCTCAAGGGCTTGATGCCAACTTATTGATCCACCCCATCACCATGTACTTATGTGACAAGTTTCAATGCTTCGACAAGATACTCGACTACATCAGTACACAAGAGACGGCTTGGCTCAGTGACTCAATCCCAGCCCATCAACCCTCACAAAATTTCGCAGAGGAAACAACCCATGCCTGAATCAGCCTCACGAGATCATAAGAAAGCAACAATCGTCGCGCCCCCTAATTTGAGCAGCCACAAATTAGCCATCATCATGCGCTCAAAAAACTCAGCTTGGGTCATTGCCAACACACTTGCGGCGCTACATTCGCAAGATTTCCAAGATTATGATTTGATTCTCGTAGACTCAGGTTCGACAGATGCAACCCTGGAAATTGCCAGCTTCTATGACTGCCGACTTATCCATATAGAGCCAGGTGATTACTACCCAGGTAAGGTGCTCAATCAGGCAATTGAACAATGCCAGGCTGATATCGTCATTTTTCTAAACTCCGACGCCGTATTACTAAGGGACGACTCCCTGTCTAATTTACTCGATGCATTTAATGATCCCGACACTGTTGCAGCATTCGGCCGTCAGCTCCCCCGCCCCGAAGCCCATCAATGGGTAAAGCGCGATTATGCCACCAGCTTTCCAGCCACAGGCACTCCCCCAAGCTGGATCACCCTGTCATTACCCTTTGCCGCCATTCGCCGACAATATTGGCTACAACATCCTTTCTATCAGGATGCCTGGGCGTCTGAAGATACTGAGTGGGGACATTGGGCTCAAACTTGTGGATACAAATTAGCCTATGTTCCTCTGGCACTTCTTATGCATTCTCATAATTACACGTTAAAACAATTGTACGGTCGACGGTTTGTGGAGGGAGAAGCGGATGCATTTATCTATCATAAAAAACATAATCTTACTTCAGCCTTCACCAGTTTTGTCAAAGGCTTTATCCGAGGATGTTATCACCACATCATCACCTCGGACTTAGCTGGACTGCTCGCCACTCCACGTCGAGTGTTTGTCTACCACTGGGCATATTATTCCGGCTTACGCTGGGGTAATACCCGGATTAGCCAGCAGTTAAAAAACGACTCGACAGGACAACAAGCCGTGTTATCCCGATACCAATGATCTCAAACCTTGAATACTTTCAAAAACTCAGAGATAAGCCTACATGGCTCAAGTTATATCAGGAACCTAATATGAAAAACCGCGACAAATATCCTATCGCTCAAGTCATGCGTAGATTCCATATAAAGGAATGGGGTGGCATGGAAGGTGCAGTTTGGAATACCAGCTTGGGCTTAAAGCAACAACATCACATCAATAGCCATATTTTGTGTACACAAGCACTCAATAGAGTTCCATCAGAGGTGATAGATAACATCCCTATCGAACGCTTTCGCTACCATTACCCTTACATAGGGTTAACCAAAGAAAAGAGGCTCAATCTGGATAAAAAAGGGGGAATCCCTACTCTTTCTCCCTTAGCCAGAGACTATTAAGAGGTGAATTTCGTTTATATCATTGCCACACCATGCAGCGTATGGCTGCTATGGTGCGATATGCAGCCAAGCGGCGTGGACTCCCCTATGTCATCTCTTTACACGGCGGTCAATTTACGGTTCCTAAGACCGAAATAGACAGCCTGATCAAACCTTTGCAAAACACCTTCAATGCCGGTAAGGCTATCGATCTGCTTCTGCAACCGCAGAAAGTATTGACCGATGCCAGTGGCATCATCTGTATTGGTTACAATGAATACCTTAAAACCCAAGTATGCTTCCCTGATAAACCGGTAATTTATTTGCCAAACGGAGTGGATTCCAGCCGTTTTTCAACACCCGTAAGCCTGGATGTTCACCAACATCTACACATACCCAAGGGCCGAAAATTACTGCTATCCGTCGGGCGCATCGACAGTCAGAAAAACCAACTGATGCTTATCGACTTGCTCAGCCGATTACATGCTAGGGGGGAGACTCAGTATCAACTGATATTGGCAGGCCCAGTGATCCAGTCAAGTTACTTGAGTCAATTACTCAGAAGCATAGAGCGCAATAGACTGCAGGCACATGTCACTATTATTCCAGGCATCGAGCCCGATAATGAATTGCTGCCTGCACTGTATCAACAATCGTCCTGCTTCTTACTCGCTTCCACTCATGAACCCTTTGGCATTGTGGTATTGGAAGCATGGAGCGCCGGATTACCTATCGTTGCCAGTCGTGTTGGCAGCTTAGTTCACCTTATCAGGCACAATCATGATGGCTTGCTTTTTAATCCAGACAACCTGGACTCACTGCAGGCGAATGTCAGCAAGGTATTAAGCTCACCATCCTTTGCAAAACGTCTGATCGAACATGGCCTAGCTCGAGTAGCAAGCGAATACTGTTGGCCTCAGCTAGTCTCCCATTTAGAGGCATTTTATCGAACCGTAGAGAACTGGCATTACAGTAAGTAGCGAATGGCTCAGGTGGCAGGTTCTTAGCCCCCGTAGATAAGATATTAAAAAGAGGGATGGATATGCGTCTTATATTTAGTGCTTGCGGCTTTGATTGCGGCAAATCAGGCATTTCTCAATATATGCAAAATGTGGTGACTGAATTACTCAAATCACATCATGTTACTGTGTTAATTAATAACAGGGATCAACAGTTCTGGCCCATTGAACACCCCAGGCAAACACTCGTGGTACTCCCGTGGTATTTAAGCCACCCCATTACCAATATGGTTTACCACACCTGGGTACTGCCTCACGAACTCAAGCAACGACTCAAGACTAGCCATTATGATGCCCTTATTTTACCGGCTGCCAACCGCCGAGTATTGAGTCATTATCCCTTACCCACAGTTGCCACGTTTCACGATTTATCCCAATGCCATATCGCCAATAAATACGATATTCTTCGTATGCACTACATTCGTCACCTTATCCCCAAATTTCTGCAACCCATAGCGAGTCCCTACCGCCCTCATCTCATTGCCGTGAGTGACAATACCCGTAAGGATATGGAAACGTTTCTGCACATTCCGGCTCATCATATCAGTGTGTTACACAATGGATACGACAAGAGTCTGTTCAATGAGCAACAACCATCAGATTACGCTAAGCGATTAAAACGCCTCCAGCTTAAACCGGATTACCTGTTATATGTCTCGCGCATCGAACATCCGGGGAAAAATCATATCGGCCTGATCCAAGCGTATGAAAAGCTGCCCGAGACAATACGTAATAAACACCCCTTGGTGTTTGTCGGTAGTGCCTGGTCTGGTGCCGAAGTGGTATTTAAGCGAATTGCCGACTCACCTGCAGCAAGCTCCATTAGGGTGCTTGGTTTTGTTGATAGCAGCGATCTGCCTAGCCTGTATCACGGCGCTGCAACGACTGTGATGCCCTCGCTTTATGAAGGGTTCGGACTCCCTCTGGTGGAAGCAATGGCATGCGCAACACCTGTGGCTTGCTCTAATCGGGGGGCGATGCCGGAAGTTGTGGGAGAAGCAGCCCTTTGTTTCGACCCAGAAAGTTCAACCAGTATTGCCCAATGCCTAGGAAAAATACTCACACAGCCGTCTTTTCAGCAAGAGCTGATCCGGCGGGGACTCGAGCGGGTAACCGCATTCGACTGGGGAGTTCATACCAGAATGTTACTCAATACGTTAAGCAACAAGCATCAAAAAATGAACACTTGATAACGTAACCAAGTCTCAAAAATAATCGAGACACGGAGATCATAATGAAGGTACTTTTTGTAACACCTTATATCCCCTATCCCCTTAACAGCGGGACGAACCAACGCATATTTAATCTGCTTAAGGCCGTATGTGATGAGCATGAGGTGATTTTTTTTAGCCTGACCCATAGCGATGCCGAGCTATCACGGGCCAAAGAATTACAGTCACTATTGCCATTTAGCCAGTTCCACACTGAGCCGATAAAATTAAAAGCCTGGCGCAGTCTGTCAAAACGCATATTTGACCCGATTCCCGATACCTTACACCACTGGTTTGATATTGAGATCAGTCACGCACTCAGGAAGTTGATGCAATCTAATTCATTTGACCTAGTGCACTGTAGTGATATCTGTATGACTCAGTATTTTCAGGAAATAGATTGTCAATGCCCGCTAATTAACGACCATAGCAGGATAGATAGCGAATACCAATTAGAACAGCTGCCCTACTTACAAGGCTGGAAACGCCGTCTGTCAGCCAGAGAGAACATGTTTAAAACGCGCCGTTTCGAGAAGCGATTAAGTGCACAATTCCCCCTTCATGTCGTGTGCTCAAGAGAAGACCAAGATTATATAATGCGCCACCAGCAACTCGACACGCCTCCATTGGTATTAGAAAATGGCTTCGACAGTGACTATTTTTATCCACAACAAAAACCCATTAATAACAATCCAACCTTAGTCTTTACCGGCACCATGGACTACGAGCCTAACCTAGACGGCATGCGCTGGTTTATACAAGATATCTGGCCCAAGGTATTGGAAAAACTCCCTGATGCTCGCTTAATTATCGTGGGGACTAAGCCTACGGAAGAAGTTTACAGTTGGCAAAATGGTGATCAAGTTGTCGTCACAGGTGAAGTCGCCGATATTCGTCCCTATTACGCCATGGCTGATGTCTATATTTGTCCCCTTCGCATAGGCGGTGGAACACGACTAAAACTAGTAGAAGCCTTAGCAATGGAGCGGCCTGTTGTTAGCACCCGGGTCGGTGCACAAGGCTTGGCATTATGCGACCAGCAACATATTTGCTACGCCGACAATGCATCCCAATTTGCGAATAACATTTTAAGGACACTTACTGACTTACCATTTTCCCTTAAAATATCAAAGCAAGGCGCTGATCTTGTAAGGGAAAAGTATAGTTGGAAAGATTTGGCACGACGATTGATTGGGTATTACCAGGAGCATACAAAAAACAACTGGAGCAAGGCCCATGAAAAAGAAACTGACTCTTTTTACATTTATTGATGCATTTGGTTGGGAGATCTACCAGCGATATGGATTTCTTGATGGGATCATTGAAGATGCCCATCCGCTACAAACCACATTCGGTTTTTCCTCCGGAGCCGATCCCTCTATACTCACGGGCCGTTTTCCGGACGAACATACTCATTGGTCATGCTTCAATTACAACCCACAAGAATCTCCGTTCAAAGCCTTTAAATACTTAGCACATCTTCCCAGTGCAATTTTTGATCGGGGCCGTGTGCGCCATTGGCTGAGCAAAGCCATGGCCAAGGTATACGGATATACAGGCTATTTCGAAATGTATTCGGTGCCCTTTGCCCATCTGCCCTATTTTGACTATCTGGAGAAACGCGACTATTTCGTCCCGGGTGGAATTATGGCCACGGACACCATATTTGACTGGTGTGTCAACCAAGATATTCCTTATTACTGTTCGAACTGGCGTCATAGTGAACAAGAGATTTTGGCCAGTAACCGCTCCGAAATAGAAAAAGGTGAGATCCAATTTAACTATGTTTATCTGCCCCGTCTTGATGGCATCATGCATCAATATGGCACCAATCACCCTGCCGTTGAAAAACAGATAAATTGGCTAGACCAAGAGATCCGTTCCTTATATGAACTGGCACTAAGCCAGTATGATGAAGTGGCGCTCTACATCATTTCCGACCACGGCATGAAGGATGTCACGGGTGATATCGATCTCATTCCAGATATTCAGGCGACCGGGCTGGAATACGGTAAAGATTATGTTGCCATGTACGATTCCACCATGGCGCGCTTTTGGTTTATGCAGCCGGATGCAGAAGCCATCATTCGCCGGGTACTCGAAGACCAAACCCACGGCGCTATCGTCGAAGACGATGACCTGAAGAAGATGCATGTGTATTTTGAGGACCATAGATTTGGTGAGCTGTTCTTCTTGATGGAGCCAGGTATGCTCATCACGCCCTGTTACATGGGGCTTAAATCCATTCCTGGAATGCATGGCTATCACCCAGAGGACAAAGACTCTTACGCCATGATCGCCGCTAATAAACCCATCACAGCAAACGTGAAAAGTATCACAGATATTCGCGGGATCATCGAGCATGAACTCCGCAACTGAGTTTTCTTCCGCCGAGGATGATCAAACTGAAACAGCTGGTCTTAAGATCGATCTGGAGCTACTTTGGTCACAAGTTAAAGGCAAAATATGGCTACCTTTTTTAGTGGCCATATTGTGTGGCGCCTCGACTTTGCTCTTGACTAAGTATTTTATAAAAGATAGCTGGAAAGCCAACACCATCATCATCCGCCATCAGAAGAACATGTCATCACAAGCAGAAATCCCTTACCTGTATCTGCAAATTGACTTTAATACCATAATGCAAACGATATTGGTTCGGGATCATCTGCTTAGGGTTATAGAACGGTTAGAGCTATCCCTTACTCCCGAAGACTTATACAAAAACATCATTATCAGCCGGGGAAATCGCTCAGATATTATCAATATTACCGCTATCTGGCACCAACCAGAAATGGCAGTCAAGATGTCGGACACTGTCAGTGCGGTTTTTCTTGAATCCTATTCCAGCGTACAAAACTCTGCAGCACAAAAGGTCAATACCTACTTCCTCAATGAGCTTTCAACAAGCCGTAAAGCACTCATTGCTGCGCAACAAGCAGAGTCTGACTTCAGGCAGAAACACAAGCTGTTGTCATTTGACGATCAGATGGCATCGAACTACCAGAAAATACAGGCGTTAGAAATTAAATACATCGAAAGCCAGGTTGCCACAGACGAAAAAAGAGCCAAGCTAAAAGCCACAATCTCAAAACTCACCACTATTCCAAAGGAGATCCCACTGGAAACCATGGTTGCTGGTGCCGCTCTAAGCCGTATCAATGGGCTACGTGAGAACCTGCAACTGCTCAAACTGAAATACACCTCACAAAACCCTAAGGTCATGGCAATGGAACAAAAAATTTCCACCCTGCAGAGTAATTCCGATAGCACGTCTGTTACCGGCCAGGTCGACACAAAGGTCTATGGTCAAAACCCCCTCTACCTGGAGTTAGAGTTGGAGATGATCCATTATGAATTTGATCTTTATGTCTCAGATCAGTCATTAGCCGGTTATCGTCAGGGCATTAATAATACCAAAGACAGTCTGCAGCGACTCAGTGCCCTAAGACAAGAACATCAGCGTCATCAGGATAAAATGATTGAATATCGTCATCTGGTCAGCACCCTGGAGGGACGGGTCACCGATTCTAAGCTCGCTTTGGAGTCGAATATCAGTGACTTTGAAATCATCGAAAACGCGCTGCCTCCAAAATATCCTGAACGTTCATATCGTAAGCTCATGGCCATCACAGCTGGCATATTTGGCTTTACCGTTAGCGCACTGATACTGATCGCCAGTGTCCTTTTTGATCCAAGAGTGAAAACCCGTAATGACTTAGATCCCAAACGTTTAATCGGTGTTCTTCCCGATAAAGATACCGTCGAAGAATATCACTATTACAGCGCATTTCAGGGCCTGTTTAGCAACCTTGAGCAACTTCGAAGTGAGAGTAAGAATCAAAGTAAACTCATCACCTTAAGTAGCACTCACGAGCATGAAGGCAAGTCCACCATCGCCAATGCCCTCACAGATATTTACCTGCGTCAGGGCAAGCGCGTTCTGTATATTGAGTCAGTTGAAGCAGGTGACAACGTCGATGAGGCTGTACTCAATCCCTTAATCTACGGAAAAGAGTCCCAATGGCAGCCTCTCAATGTTGCCGATAGTATTGATCATGCTTACTTCGTTTACGATCAAGACATTTATTTAAATTATCTGGATAAAGCCAGTTTCGACGTGACTATCAACACAATATCTCAGGACTATGATGTGGTTATCTGGGAGCTTTTTCCTGCCCAGCGCCATTTACAACTCTACAGCGTGATCAACAACTCCCCTGCCGCGATTCTATTGATAGCAAAAAGTCTATTTACACGAAAAGACAACCTCAACCGAGTGAGCAACTATTTGAGCGAAAAGAATATTAAGCCCATAGGGATCATACTCACCCAAGTACCTAAGGACATCTATCATGCATAACTTTATCCTGCTCCATAGATTACTTGCACTGACGCTTCTGTTATCCAGCTGCGCCAACCTGGACCCGAGTAGTAACCCGCCCCTTGAATTACCCTTAGCGCTACAAAAAATGGCTGATGTAGAGACCTTAGACGAACCAGCTCATATTTCCCAGCAACGCCTAGAGCAAGAGCTAGCCAGTTTACATCTGGTGAAACCCGGTACTTATGAAATTTCAGCCGGGGATAAGTTTAATATTTTCGTTTATGGCGAGCCTGATTTAGATAGTAAACAGGCGATAGTTAAACTCGATGGTAGCCTGACTTTTAAGCTCATTGGTGATGTGCAAATTGCAGGAAAAACCGTGCCTCAGGCCACCGCCTTAATGGAGAAAAAATTACAGCGTTATATTCATTTTCCTAAGGTGACCCTGATGCCATACGACATGCGCAGTGCCTCTATCACCATCATAGGTAAAGTCATTCACCCCGGCGTATATTACTTCGATGGTTCACTGAGAGCCGCCGAAGCCATTGGCCTGGCAGGCGGGTTCTCCATCGGTATTTTTGATGACAATACCATCGAATTAGCGGATCTAGAACACTCCTATATCCAGCGAGGTGAGTACCTATTACCCGTTGATTTAACTAAGCTTATACGTAAAGGAAATATGCATCACAATGTCCCCTTAGTGGACGGTGATTATGTTTACATTGCCTCCTCCATGAGCCAAGAGGTCTTCATCACAGGTGAAGTCAATAAGCCTAGCTATTATGGCTACAGTGAACGTATGACATTAGCGCGCCTGGTGTCCAGAGCCCAAGGCCTATTACTTTCCGCCAATAGCCACGTGCTGGTTATCCGCGGCAACATCAAACACCCCTTAGTCTATAAGGTCAACATTGACAAAATTCTCAACGGAGAAACACATGATTTTTTGATCCAGCCCAACGATTTGGTTTACGTGCCCAAGAGTATGATCGGCTCGTGGAATGCATTACTCACTCAGTTAATGCCGACTCTGGAAACCATGCTGACAGGCTCATTACTCGAACGCAGAGTACACGACTTACAGAGTCGTAATTAAGGAAGCTGATATGACTGAGTTTAAGTACCTCATCTTCTTCATGACCTTGATAATAGGTGTGCCTCTAGGTTACCTCTGCTGTCTGCATTCTAAAAATTGCGAGAAATTGGTGTTCTTTCTGGTGATATTTTTTACCTGCGACATGGTCGATATCAACTTTGTTTCCATGGAGACTTATCGTGGTACCACCAGAGGGTTCGAGTTCGGCATGGTGGATATTTCATTGTATATTTTGCTGAGTTTAGTCCTTAAACGTAGGCATCAATTGCCCATCGACTGGTTCCCAATGGGCTCTAGTCTGTACCTGTTGTATTTTCTGTTTAGCCTGGCATCAATCATTAATGCCGATGTTGGTATCTATTCTGCCTTCGAAATACTCAAGATGTGCCGTATGTATGTCTACTTCTGGACCATTGCAAATTACCTGAGAAATGAGCAGCAATTGCAGTGGTTGATGACCACAATCGGCGCCATTATCATCTACATATTTTTCTCTGTCATGAAACAAAAATATCTGCTCGGCATGTTCCAATGTAAGGGACCCTTTCCTCATCAAAATTCATTGGTGATGTACGTTTCAATCTTTGGCGCCATGGCCCATGCCTATCTGCTCAATGTTGCCAGCAGCCGAAGTTGGTTTTGGTTCACCATCTTTGGTATGGCCTCTATCTGCATACTCGCCACCCTCTCGCGCGCTGGCCTTGCCCTGTTTATTCTCAACAGTTTAATGGTGTTTTGCATCTCGCTATGCAGTAAACAAAGCAATGCCAAGGTCAGAAAGCGTCACCTGATCTTACTGATCATCTTACCGCTGGCAGGAACTCTGGTGTTAATCAAAGCCTCAGACACCATTATGGAACGATTTTTATCCGCTCCGGAAGAGTCAAAGATAGTAAGAGTTCAACTCGCCAAAGCAGCGCTTTATATGGCCAATGACAAAGTTCTTGGTGTGGGCTTAAATAACTTCGCTCATAAAATCAATCCTCCCTATTCATACTCATCACATATCCCTATGGTCGACGAAAATGATCCCGATGAAAAACATGGTTTGGTGGAAACCGTTTACTTAATGATTGCAGCCGAAACTGGCTGGTTAAACCTGGTTATTTTTATCAGCTTGTTACTTTTTTTCTATACCAAAAACATAAAAAATTATTTTCGATTGAAAGGTTCACAGAGTCGCTTTATCTGCATCGCATTGATTGCTTCACTGACCTGTATTTATCTGCAGTCCACCTTAGAGTGGGTGTTGAAACAAACCAATAATTTTTATCAATTGATGTTGGTCTTTGCACTTATTGCAACCATGGACCGAATGATCCAAACAGGAGAGCTAAATGGCCAAGCCAAGCGAAAGAGATGCTAATTATTTTTATCAGCAGCTTTCTCCCGGTGTCGAAGCCGACTTATCTCGGGAGCAACGTCAGGAATTCCTGAGAGTATTAAACCGGGCTGTGTCTGTGCCCAGTCAAAAACTACTCTCACTCCAGCTTAGCTTCTGGTTCTTCCGGCATTTCTATCTGGTGGTGTACTTGGGGATCGACTCTCGCTCCAGAGAACGCACCAGCGCCGTCCCTATCGTCAGCGGTTTACTCGCCAAGGGTACCCTTATCCTTTCCAAAGGAATATTTTTTATTCTGGCCAGTTTAATCGTCCTCTGGGTTGCATACGAAATCAAGTCAATGCTCGGGATCGACCTGTTTAAGAATTTTCACCTTATCGATTTAATTAGGTCATTACTATGAAAAAACTCAATATCTTGATTATCAGTAACTACTACCCACCCTTTCACATTGGCGGTTATGAACTCGCCTGTAGAGACACGGTAGAATTCTTACGTCAGAAAGGACATCTGGTAACTGTACTAACTGGGAATAAAGGCAACACGGCTCAATCAAACATTCAGCAAATGGGAACTGTCCACCGGGAACTCATTTATATTGATTATGATAACCCAAGCTATCGCCAACGAGCCGAGGTTGAAACTTGCAATTACCAAATCTGCCAACGATACATTAATCAGGTATCACCCGATCTTATCTATCTCTGGAATCAGCAATACCTTTCTTTAGCACCATCACTTGCCAGCCAAAATAGTGGCATTGCTAAACTCTATGAAATTGGTGACTTTTGGCCCGCCGCTTATATTCGTCCAGGCTTTATCAATGCCCTAAAACGCAAAGTAAAATCTTGGCTACCGGGTTTGATTGGCGGAAGGTTCGATTTTGGCCCCTGCATCGCTTGCTCTCATTGGGTGGGTAAAGCAATTAAAGAGCAACTCAACGCCAGAAATGTAGAAGTCATACACAATGGCACTCAACTGGGCGCCGAGCCTCAAAGAAACCGTAATCAACCTACCTCTTTCCTGTTTTGTGGACGACTATGTCAAATTAAGGGAATAGAGCAAAGCCTACAGGCATTTAAATTATTGTTAGCTAAATTTCCTAACAACCAGCTTAGCCTAACCTGTATAGGCCCGATAGAGTCCCATTACAAGCAGGTTATCGAACAGATGATCCATAACGCGCACTTAGGTGAAAATGTACAGATTTTACCTCCTACTGATGACATGAAACATATTTATCAACAACACCATGTGTTACTGATGCCCACCTTGATGCCTGAGCCTTTTGGCCTGGTCATCATAGAAGCTATGGCCAATGGCTTGGCAGTCATCGCCAGTGACCGTTTCGGGCCTGCCGAGATAATTAATAACGATAAACTGGGCATTCTGATCAACCCGGAGGATCCCATAGCCATAGCCGATGCCATGGCACAACTTATCGATGACCCTGGCCGTTATCATGAAATAACTAAAGCCGGTTATCACCATGTCAGCACGCACTTTCGTCTGGAAATGGTCAAGGAAAAAGTGGAACAAGTCCTGCTACACGCGGTAGAGGAGCATGCGCTATGCCTCACTCTAAACAGTTAATTAAATTAACAGCCTCAAACTACCTGGCCACTATCATCAAGTTTATGGTCATGATCTACCTGACTCGGGAGATGTTTCTACAGTTACCCAAAGAATCCTATGGTTTCTGGGCCTTACTTTGGTCCATATTTGGCTACTCTGTATTACTGGACCTGGGTTTTGGCGTCGCATTACAGAAAAAAACCAGTGAAGTATTAGAACATCAAGATTGGGATAGCTATAACCGCACTGCGTCAACATTATTCGGGACTTATTTTCTATTAGGCTTTGTTATCGTCGTACTAACCTGCCTGAGTGCACCATTTCTGAATTTGATCTTTGTGTTTGAGCCGGGAACTCAGGCTCTGTATACCCAATGCTTTCTGTTTTTTGGTATTGGTACCGGTCTCATCTTTCCTTTTGGGATTTTTATGGAAGTATTACGTGGCGCTTTGTGTATGCAAGTTAGAAATCGTATCGAGGTACTCAGAGATATAGCCAACTGCATTGCGCTAGTGATAGCCCTGAGAATAAATGCCGATATACGTGTGTTAGCCATTATAGTCATCACCAGTCAATGCTTGGCAAATATTGCCATGTATATAGCAGCTAAACGTGCCTTGCCTCGCTTACGACTCTCCTGGCGTTTATACAGTCCGACAAAAATGGTCGAGCTGATGAGCTTCTCGCTCTGTGCCTATGTGATCACCATTAGTAATTTGATTGTTTTTAGAACCGACCAAATTGTCATCTCGGCCTTAGCGGGTGTAGGCCTGGTGGCCTACTACCACGTGACGACCCGATTGGCCGAGATATTTCGCTTACTCTGCTCGCAAATACATGACGTGCTAGCCCCTATGTCTTCAAGCTTTAACGCACAACAAGATAAACAGGCCTTACGACAACTCTTACGCCGTAGTCAACGTTTTGTCTGTCTTCTCGTAGTCTTACTCATTGTGCCTACATGGTTTTTTGTCGAAGATCTGCTGCGGATCTGGCTCGGGCTTGATAATCAACAAACCTTTTGGTGTGCACGGATTTTATTACTGAATATTGCCATTCTGGTTATTTATCGCAATACCACTAATCAAATCTTACTCATGTGTGGTTACCAAAAACCTTTGATGTGGATAGGAATAACCGAATGCATAGCCAACCTGATATTAAGCTGCTTGCTAATACAATCCCTTGGCATCCTGGGTGTAGCTTTGGGCACACTAATTCCAAATATCCTATTGGCCATCTTCGTCAGCATTCCAATGACAAAGAGATTTACGCAAACATCTATTTGGCAGATCTACAAGCCTCTGGTTATCGCCAGCCTTGCCGTTGGCCTGCCCTTCGCGTCGGGACTCGTTTTATTTGAGCTAGTGACAGAAGGTTATAACTCACTCCTGCATATCATCGCGGTCAGCGTGATATGCGTGATTCCGGCACTCTTTTCTGCCTACAAATGTTACCTGTCCGTCAGTGAGCGCCATCAATTGAAACACATAATAATTTCTATGGCCCCTAGATTGCAGCTGAAATTGTAAATCGAACCGATACATGACTAGTCTTTAACAAACAGTTAAATGAGTGGATTTTCAACATACGCTTTTGGAGAAGAATATGACGAAAGGAACCATTATCAATATACCGCGCAGATTTGTAAAAGATGAATGGGGTGGCACCGAAACCGTGATCACTGAAACTGCACATCAGCTTAAGGCTATCGGTTACCAACTTGAAAGCGTCACCACGTTAGCGCTATCTGACAATAAACAAGAGTCGATTTTCGGTATTCCAGTCAAACGTTTTACTTACAGTTATACTCGCTTGGGCCTCTCAAAGAAGCATAGACTCCTGCTCGATAAACGTGGCGGAAATATGTTCTCTCTTTCCCTGTTTTTTTACCTTCTTTTCAGCAAAAAAACCAAAGTATTCCACCTGCATACCATGGGGAGACTGGGAGCCATAGCCCGCATAGCTGCTCGACTAAAAGGAATCCCCTATGTGGTCAGTATTCATGGGGGCTATTTAGGCCTCCCTAAAGAGCAATTAGACGATATGATGCAGCCCCTAAAAGGCAGCTTTAACTGGGGGAAACCGTTTGACCTCTTGCTACAAAGTGGCAAGGTCATAGAAGGCGCAGACGCCGTTATCTGTGTAGGGGAAAACGAGCGGGAAAAGATAGCGGCAAAATATCCTGAAAAAAAAGTAGTCTATCTACCAAATGGTGTTGATAAACAAAGGTTTTCCTCGGGTAATGCATCCGCATTTATTAGCAAATACCATTTCACCAGAACTGACAAGATAATCTTATGTGTCAGTAGTTTTACCCCGCAAAAAAACCAAGAAACCTTACTCAGGGCTTTTGCCAAAGCACACAAGCATTCCCCGGAATTAAAACTTGTTTTAATTGGCGTTATCTATGATCAGGACTACTTTGACCTTTTAGAGAGCCTAAGCACGGAGCTAGAACTGAAGCAGGATGTTCGCTTTATCATCAATCTTAACTTCGATGACCCTAGCTTAGCTAATGCCTATGCCGCCGCAGCGCTTTTTGTACTGCCTAGCCTCTATGAACCTTTCGGTATTGTTGTGCTTGAAGCCTGGGCATCTGGCACCCCAGCGCTTTGTGGTAATGTCGGAGGATTGCCTTCTTTTGTAATAAACGGCGAAAATGGCTTGTTCTTTGACGTTGAGTCTGTGGACTGCCTTTACCAAAAAATGATCGATATATTACAAGACAAGATGCTCTATAAGCACATCCAAAGCCATGCCCTCAAAGCCGTCGAAACCTACTCATGGCAGGCCATATCCAAACGTCTGGCGAATTTGTATGAAGAAATAGCATCATGAAAACTCTGCCAATATTTATGATGATACTCGTGCTAATTACAGCTTGTATGCAAATTAGTTCGAGAGAGATCCCTGAAGGCAGCGAGAACCAACTGTTAACCATAGAGACCAAACCAACCAAGGCTGCCATTTATAAAGATGGTCAATATATTGGTCATTCACCACTGAAAATCTGGCTATGGCACGGGGCCCCCAGAATCAGTCAGATTATCGCAGTCCCCCTGTACAAGCATCAGTTCGTCCAGCTTCAGAGCCTGAGCATCCCGACGATTCCAACCCAACTGACTTTCTATATGACAGAGCCGAGTTCCTACGAATATGATTTTTCAGATAAGCCAACCCAAAGTAAACAAGAACAGCAGCCCAGTCCCCACTTTACACGTTTACAGCTGTTTTTTGACTTCGACCAAGACCAGTTAAACATCAGTGAAATAAACCGCCTTACTCTGTGGTTAAGCCAATTTGGCTCAGAACCCGACAGGATAGAGGTGCACGCGTATGCCGATGAAACAGGCTCCCAGCAGTACAATAAAGCCCTGAGCCATCGCCGAGCACTCGCCATTACCCAATGTTTACACCGCTTAGCTCTCAAGCCTAAAGAATTACTGGTTATTCATCACGGCGAGCGTGTATCCCTTAGCCAGACACAACAATTACCCAAGCAAATCGATCGTCTTGTTGAGTTATTGGTTTTCTATCAAGAGCATGATAGCACTGGAAATAACAAAAAAACCCCCGGGTTGCTGAATCCGGGGGCTTTCAATAACTAAACTTAAATCTGCTTTAACGGATCAGTTAGCTCGTTTTATTCTCTTTCATTTCCGCCGCTTCACACGCTGCCGCGGTGAAGATCACATCGGTAGAGCTGTTCAAGCCAGTCTCAGCCGAGTCCTGAATAACACCTATGATGAAGCCTACCGCAACCACCTGCATGGCTACATCATTTGAAATACCGAATAGGCTACAAGCGAGAGGAATAAGCAGTAAAGAGCCACCAGCCACACCGGATGCCCCGCAGGCTGAAACCGCAGCAACCACACTCAAGAGAATGGCTGTCAGCATATCAACCTGAATACCCATGGTGTGAACCGCAGCTAAGGTTAATACTGTAATAGTAATTGCTGCGCCGCCCATGTTGATGGTTGCACCTAAAGGGATTGATACTGAATAGGTATCTTCATGGAGCTTCAACTTCTCACACAGCGCCATGTTAACCGGAATATTTGCCGCACTCGAGCGGGTGAAGAAGGCCGTGACTCCACTCTCACGCAAGCAGGTAAACACCAGCGGATAGGGGTTACGACGGATCTTGATAAACACTATGATAGGGTTCACTACGAGTGCGATGATCGCCATCGAACCCAGCAACACCGCTAACAGCTGAGCATAACCTGCGATAGCAGCGAAGCCAGTTTCAGCAAACGTCGCCGCTACCAGGCCAAAAATACCGATAGGCGCCAAACGTATGATGAATCGCACCATCTCTGAGATACCATGGCTCACATCAGAAAACACTTGTTTGGTTGAATCACTAGCGTGATGCAGGGCTAATCCTAAACCAACACCCCAGGCCAAGATGCCAATATAGTTGCCAGTCATCAGAGCATTAACAGGATTGTCCACCAGTTTGAATAGCAAGGTATGGATCACCTCACCGATCCCTTCTGGCGGATTAGCACCTTCAGCACCGGTTGCCAAAACTAAAGTAATAGGGAAAGCGAAACTCATCAATACAGCCGTAAGAGCTGCGGCGAAAGTGCCGAAGAGATATAAGACCACAATGGGTTTCATATTGGTTTTAGCATTCTTCTTTTGATTGGCAATAGAAGCCGCAACTAAGATAAATACTAAAATTGGGGCAATGGCTTTCAAAGCACCGACGAAGAGACCACCTAAAAAGGCAACACTTTGGGCTGCACTTTCTGAGAATGTCGCCACTAAGATACCGGCGATGATGCCAAATAAAATTTGCAGCACTAAGCTGCCGTTAACAATTTTTGCTAACAGAGAACGATTTTCTTTCATTGATAGACCTGTCATTATTATATTATATTTTTTATGTACAATCAGGGTGTATAGATTTTGACAAACCTTAACCTCACCTGAATCTTCTTCCTTCACTGTGAAGTTTTATCTAAACAGCCTGCTCATGTCTAGTACTACAGTATAAAACCCTGACTATATTACCCTATGGCAGCATAATGGTAACAGAATACTAAACATTAGCATTGTGTTGTTCTGCCCCTCTTAGCATGGCGCTAATCAACTCATGGGCATCAAATTTGGTTAAGGCTTCATTGGCGCCGACTTGATGAGCTTGGCTCACGCTAATTTCACTGGATAGAGAGGTGTGTAAGATGATGTAAGCCTGAGCTAACGCCGGCGTATTCTTTACTTCAAACGCCAGTTCATAGCCATCTAAACCTGGCATCTCAATATCACTTACTAGCAACTGTATTGGCATACCATCTTTAGCAGCCTGCTCCATGATAGCTAATGCTTCTCTCCCGTCCGGTGTGACCTGGTAGGGAATATTAATGCTGTCGAGTGCATCGGATAACTGTTTACGTGCGACTTTGGAATCATCAACCAACAATATGTGGAGAGGCTTAAGCTTCTCACGTTGGACATCGGTCAAAATGGCTCGAGTTGTTTCCGGACTAGGTGGAAAAACTTTGGAAAGCAGTAGCTCGACATCGAGCAGCTGAACGAGCTGATCATCGAACTTGGTTACCCCAGTTAAATACGCATTTTTACCTAAATTATTTGGAGGAGACTCAATATCTCGCCAATTACATTCAATGATCTTATCTATGGCGCGAACAAGGAAACCGATCACCATACGTTGACAGTCGGTGATAATAATATAGCTTTTCGATAGTTCCTTTTGTGCTATGGGTGTATAGCCAACAGCGGATGCCATATCGATAATGGGTATGGTTTTACCTCTAATGGTGGCGGCGCCCATGATGGTTGGATGAGACTGTGGAATAGCACTGAGAGGCGTGTAGGGGACAAGTTCACGGATTTTAAGTGTACCCAGCGCAAAAAGTTGTCTCTGTGACAGACGAAAAAGCAGTAAGCCTTGTGATTGACTGGCCTTACTCTTCATTAGCATACCGAATTGAGAATTAAATAATGGATTAAGTCTAATCTATCATAGTGTAAAAAGGATGACACTAATCAAAATAACCGTGATAAGTTCTATAGTTGGGACTCAAAAGGAAACAAGGCAATCAGGTCTGCCATAAACTTGCGCCAAAAACCCGCTCCAGGTTCGGCGTAGACAATAAGCCCCTCGGCTTCATCTATCCAGACTAGCTCCCCATCTTCCACTGCAAGGGTGTAAGCCGCTTCGGGTAGCCCCATTTCGACTCCAGTCACTATGGCATCTGCAAATATGGCATTATGGAACATGATACCCATCTCGGTATTGATCATTGCCGATCTGGGATCGAAGTTAAAAGAACCGACAAAGATTGACTCTCTATCTAAGATGAACGTTTTCGCATGCAGACTGGAACGAGAGCTCCCAGACCAGGCCGAAGGCTTATAAAGCGGGTCGGCCTTCACTTCGTATAGCTTAATGCCAGCTTCTAATAAAGGCAGTCGATAGCCCTGATAACCTGCATGAACCGCCAATACATCGGTAGCAGCTAGACTATTAGTGATTACCTTAATGTCTAGTCCAGCCTTAGCGGCTGCGACCAAGCTTTTTGTCCCCTCTCTTGTGGGGACAAAATAGGGGGATACGATTAGCACTTCACGGCTAGCACCGGATAAAAATCGAGATAAGTCTGATAACAACCAACTTTCTTCTGATTTCCTTTGCGCTTTTTCTGGTGGATCATAGACCACCTCAGCCTTTCCCCAGTACCACTCAAGCGTATTTTCTTGGATCTGTTTCAGTAACAGGCTTAATTTTAAACGCCCAACATATTGATTAGACTCAAATGCCTCACGCTCAAGTTCTATCGAGTCGATGGCTTGGGCGAGATCTTTATCAACAATGACATAAGTTGACAGCGCTTCTATCGGTAAACTGACATCCGCATTCCAATATCGATCAAATTGTAGAGACACCTCATCAACAGAATCACCAATAAACATCAAATCGAAGTCACCAAAGTCAACATCGTCATTATTAGAGAAATACTCGTTACCGATATTCCGGCCACCAACAATCGAGGCTGAATTATCTACGGTCAGTGATTTATTGTGCATGCGGCGGTTCATTCTCGAAAAACCGGTAATGAACTCTAGTCCTCTCAGGGTACGAGAATAGGAAGGATTAAACAGGCGGACATCAATATTTGGATGGTTCGCCAGCATCATCAAGCCCTTGTCTAACTCTTTGGTGGTGAGGTCATCGAGTAGTATTCTTACTCTTACGCCACGTTCTGCAGCATCGATAATATGCCAGATAAGTAGCTTGCCCGTATCATCGTTACGGTAGATATAATATTGAAGATCGATACTCGTATTAGCAGACGTGATTAATGCCAGCCTGGCAATGAAGGCATCCAGACCATCAATTAACGGAATGACCCCTGCTTTATCGGGGTGATCTTCTATGAGTGGTGAAACATATGTGGCCAGAGGGGAATCGTCTGCGGGGATAAGACGATAGCTTGCTTTTTTATCAAGGAGATCGGGGGCGCTACTACAAGCAGACAACAGAAAAAATAAAACTGACACTAGCATCACATACAGTTTATCTCTCGCCATCCTAGCTCCTGTTACCCTACTCGCTTGTATATTACTTCTGCTTTAATCTTGTAATGCATAGAGCACATCGAATGCAAATTGATCCCACCCTTCTGCGCTAAAAGCGATATCCCTGACGGCACGAACTTGACTGACAGCATGCAACGGCGCAGCACCATTTTCCATCAAGTAATAAGCCATAATTAACGCCGTTCTGTCTTTTCCAGAACGACAATGGATCAATACCGGCATATTGTTTGCCTCACATTCACGAATGAACGCTAATGCCTTTGGTAACTGCTCCACACACAAAGCCAAATCTTCTTCCTTTGGAGGGATGTTGCTTGAAAATGGAATACAGGCATAAGATAAGTCTGCATCGATAAATGCTTGGGGGTCGCAGTCTTCACCACCATTAACCGAAAGCACTGCACCGATCCCCGAGCGCTTTATTTCCTTTAAATCCCAAGCTTCCTTGTTAGGTCCACTGCGTCCAGCAATTTTGTCTTCAACTAACCAAAATAGATGCTGCATAACCTTTTACCACTCTTATTAACATTGGAATATAACGGCACTTACTACTGAAAAATCATTACAGTAACCAGCACCGTCAAACATAAAACTTTAGCTAGCCATTAACACAGCTATTTTTTAGTCCAGAACTCAGCATTTGCTTTAGGCAATTTCTTACGTTTTTTCTTACCCATTCCCTCTGGGGCTGCCATAGATTTAATCTCTCTTGAGGGACAATCTAAGGGCGCCTCATCATCGGCTTCGAAACCACTGACTTGCTCACGGTCTAACTTGATTTTATTTTTCTTCTCAATGACCTTAAAATGCTGATACTCATCATGAGAGATGAGTGATAGCGCCAGCCCTGCTTCACCAGCACGACCACTTCGGCCAATACGGTGCATATAGTCAACTGGGCTTCTGGGCAGCTCATAGTTAATCACCACAGGTAGTTTATCGATATCTATACCACGAGCAGCGATATCGGTGGCGATTAACACATGGGTCTCGCCACTTTTAAACGCCTCAAGTACCTTAGTTCTAGCACCTTGTGATTTATCACTGTGAAATATTTGCGCCGCAATACCAGCCTTGGCCAACTTTTGCTCGAGTCGATTACAAGTGTTTTTTGCACTGGCAAACACTAACACCTGACGCCAGTCATTCTCTTTAATCAGATGTGCGAGCAGGGCTGTCTTACGATTACGGTTAACCGTATACACCTGCTGTTTAATGGTCGATTTTTCCTCAGTCTGAATCTGGATTTCGACTGGAGTCGATAATAAATTATCGGTAAGGATTTTGACTTCTTCAGGAAATGTGGCTGAAAAAAGCAAGGTCTGTTTGTGTTTAGGCAACAAGGCCAGAACTTGATTTAGCTCTTCAGTGAATCCGAGACTCAACATGCGATCCGCTTCATCAAGCACTAATGTTTTCACATCATCAAGCTTGATGGCGTTACTCGAAATGAGATCGAGTAATCGACCAGGAGTTGCAACGAGAACATCAGCCCCCCCTCTCATGGCTAACATTTGGGTATTAGCCGACACACCACCAAATACGGCCTCTATTTTCAACCTAGGCTTAATCAATTGTCCGTAGCTCTTAAAGCTCTCAGCAACCTGTTGAGCAAGTTCTCGGGTCGGTACTAAAACAAGTCCACAGACCTGATTTCCTTTAGAAATATTAGCGCTACTCTTGGCGAGTTTCTGCAGCATAGGTAAAGCAAAAGCTGCTGTTTTACCTGAGCCTGTAATCGCTCCTGCCAGTAGATCTCTACCCGATAAAACGGCTGGAATCGTTTTCCCTTGGACTAGAGTGGGATTGAGATACTCGAGTAAGGTTAAACGTTTGAGCAGTTCCGGGATTAACCCAAGTTGTTCGAAGGTAATTTCAGGCTTAACTTGTGGAGAGTGTGCTTGGGTCATAAGGATGGATAGATCCGTAAAAAGAGGGCAATATTAAATATGGCCCATATTCTACGCTAGATCAGCAGGGAAAGCTTTTATTTTGATTTTTACCATTGAGGTCCTTTGCCTCTAAAATCGATGAGACCATCCAGTGCAGCAGAGATCTCAAAAAATTAATAATTAACTGAGCTAAAAGCCTGTACAGTTTTCCAATTTGAGCAGAGACTTTTTCATCTCGAGACCATAAGCATAACCGGTTAAGCTACCATTTTTCCCTATCACTCTATGGCAGGGGATGATGATGGCAATGGAGTTAGCGCCATTCGCCGCTCCGACGGCCCTCACGGCCTTAGGTCTGTTTATTTTGTTGGCAATATCGGCATAACAACAGGTCGTGCCGTAATCTAGCGTTAACAAGGCTTGCCAAACGGCTTTTTGAAACTCGGTCCCCTTTGGCGCTAACGGAACTGAAAAGCGCTGTCGCTTGCCAGAGAAGTATTCCTCTAACTCCTTTTCAGTCTGAATTAAATAGCTGAAAGCTTGTTGATTTAGTTCTGTCTGCTCATTCATCTCCAGCTTAGCTTCAACTAAGCTCAGATGTGATAAACCAAATTGATTGGCCTTAATGTAGATCTCGCCCACCTGAGTTGTCACGGTTTTAGCCATAATGGTATCTGAGGTGATTGGCGACTCTTTATCGAAATGGGCAAATACTGGCACATCCGTTAATTGCTTCATGCTAAATTCCATAATTGAAACGTTAAGTAGCTGCCCCAGGGAGACGCTTGCTCAGTAAGCCTATCTGTTAGCTCACTGTAATCGACTCGGGATAACGTATTGGCTTGCTTATCGTGGGCGACGGGTTCTACGCCTTGCTGATACAGAGATAGTACCTTTTTCTTAACCACTAGGTCGGAACACAATAAAATATCAGGATCACTTAGGCCACGCATCTTGGCATAAGCAAGCGTCCATGGGCCTATGCCTTTAATCGATAACCACTCATCGACAGCACCGCCAGGATTCTCACTGACAAATAACCCCAGTGCTTTTAGCGCCGCTTTCCGCGCTCCCGGCATTTTAAGCTCATCCAGAGACGCTGCTGCAATTGCTTCAGGTGTAGGAAAAAGTACGACTTTCTTACCGGAAATAGTGACATTCTCACCATAGGCTTTGACCAGTGTATTTAACAGTGCTGTAGCTTGAATAATACTCACCTGCTGACCCAGTACAGCACGGCAACCCGCTTCAAAAACGGACCAGGTCCCTGGTAACCTTAGCCCTTGGATCATGTCTTTGGTCATGATGGCAGTCGAAGCTAAAACGGTTTCAATCTTGTCCATATCTGCATCCAAGTCTAGCAACCTACGGATCTGCATCGTGATATTTTTTAAACTGGCAAGATGATCACTCGAAGCCAGATAGATATTTACTTTAAATCCATTTTTGTCTGCTTGATGACTTACCTCGAAATATCCTTTCGCTTCACCAAACTGAAAACATCTTCCATAACCTTCTCCATCGAGTTCCCACTCCATTTTTTCAACCATACGCAGCCGATAAAATGCCATCTGACGAGTCCAATTCAATGGCGGCCTATAAGCGAAAAACAGAGATAGCATCACACCATCAGTTATCTGAGCCATTTTATCTGTCCCCTTTTCACCTTTAGCATTTTTCTGAGTCGTTTTTCTAAGGGCGGTAGGCGTGAGCTTTAACGTCTGTTTAAATGATTCATTGAATCGCCTGACACTGTTAAACCCTGCTGCAAACGCAATTTGAGTGACACTTAAATTTGTCTGATGTAGAAGCTGTTTAGCGAACATTAAATCACGAAACTGGGCATATTTTTTAGGCGACGTACCAAAATTGTCGCTAAAAATCTGCCTGAGATAACGGCTAGAAATACCCAACCTATCCGATAATGCCTCAATGTCTATGCCATCGTTTCCTGAAAGCACGCCCCCCTCTATCAAGGTCAATGCCCGCTCTAATGTCGTTCGAGTACCTTTCCAGGCACTGGAGTTGGGGGCACTGTCGGGACGACAACGAAGACACGGCCTAAGCCCTGCACTGGACGCACTAACGGCTGAATCAAAATAACGAACGTTCTCCTCCTTCGGAGCGACTGCTGGACAGATTGGCCGACAAAAAATACCGGTCGTGAGTACCCCGATAAAAAATTTCCCATCGAAACGTGGATCACGGGATAATCTGGCTTTTCTACATGACTCATTGGATAACTTAGGCAAAACGTTCGACATATTTGTGCTAACTATAAGAGGAAATCCTTAAAAGCACTTTACTGAATAAAAGCAGTATGAACTAGCGGAAAACGGAACTGAATACAAAAAAGCCAAAGTTAAGTCAAAGTTATCAATTTACGATATGCTAGCGGCAGAGATAATTAATTCATTATGGTTGAGTAACAGATGTTTAAACGATTCGAGTCATGGGTTGACCCCCTCCCCGCAGCCGAGCCGGAGCAACCTCCTCAAGGGATATATGCGTTTTGCCGTCATTACACTAAGGGATTCGAACGCCCGCTAATATTAATGTCCATCCTCACCGCCATTCTCGCCATATTAGAAGTATCATTATTCGGCTTCATGGGTCAGCTTGTCGACTTATTGATAGCCAATGACCCTGATACCTTATTTGAAAAGGAAGGCCTCAAGCTGATCGGGATGACAATATTAGTGTTAGTGGTGATCCCCTCCTTAGTCCTGTTACATGCACTGATAGTTTATCAAGGACTCCTGGGGAACTATCCCATGTCTATCAGGTGGTTAGCCCATAGATATTTACTGAAACAGAGTGTTTCATTTTATCAAAATGATTTTGCGGGTCGTATCGCCACAAAGGTGATGCAAACGTCGTTAGCTGTCAGAGAGACCGTGACTAAACTTTTGGATGTACTCGTGTACATATTAGTTTATTTTACCTCTATGCTGGTTATGATAGCCAATGCAGACCTACGATTGATGCTACCTATGTTGCTCTGGTTAGGCTTGTATATCGGCCTACAGCTCCGGTTTTTACCTCAATTGAAGCAAATATCGACCGAACAGGCCGATGCGCGTTCAAATATGACTGGTCGCATCGTCGACAGCTATACCAATATCACCACAGTGAAGCTGTTTTCCCACACCCAGAAAGAAGCCGAATACGCAAAAGGCAGCATGCAGACGTTTCTGGATACCGTGTATAGACAGATGCGACTCGTCACAGGTATCAATGTCAGTGTGCAGATCATCAACTACCTACTCGCATTTGCCATCGCAGCCGTGTCAATCTGGTTATGGACAACGAGTGCCATCACGGTAGGCGCCATTGCCATTGCCATCAGTCTGGCCTTAAGGTTGAATGGCATGTCCCAGTGGATCATGTGGGAAATAAGTTCCTTGTTCGAAAATATAGGCACAGTTGCCGACGGTATGAATACTTTATCTAAGCCAACTGAGATTCAAGATATAAAGGATGCGCCAAAGATTACTGTCGAAAAAGGCGCCATCGACTTCACCAAAGTCAGCTTTCACTATGGTGAGAATAGCGGTGTGATCGAAAAACTGAACCTCAATATAAAAGCGGGTGAGAAAGTTGGACTAGTCGGTCGCTCTGGCGCTGGAAAATCGACGTTAGTCAACCTGCTGATGCGCTTCTACGATGTAGAAAAAGGCACTATCGAAATTGACAAGCAGAACATCAAACATGTTCAACAAGACTCTCTACGTGCCAACATAGGCATGGTCACGCAAGATACGTCATTGCTACACAGATCGATTCGAGAAAATATTCTCTATGGAAAACCCGATGCCAGCGATGAGGAGCTAATGAGTGCAATTAAGAGTGCACAGGCCTATGACTTCATCCAAACCTTGACGGACGCAGAAGGGAATCTAGGCCTAGATGCTCAAGTGGGTGAACGAGGCGTCAAACTCTCAGGCGGTCAGAGACAACGTATCGCCATTGCACGAGTACTCCTCAAGAATGCACCGATCTTGCTACTGGATGAGGCAACATCGGCACTGGACTCGGAAGTAGAAGCCGCGATACAAGAAAGCTTATACCAGCTAATGGAAGGGAAAACAGTAATAGCTATTGCTCACAGGCTCTCCACCATAGCCGCTATGGATAGATTAATAGTCTTAGATGAAGGCAATATTATTGAAGAAGGCACCCATCAAGAACTGATACACGATGGCGGTATATATGCTCAACTATGGGCGCACCAGACTGGTGGTTTCTTAGGTCTAGATTAATCACTATCGATAGTAAGAACATGAAAGCTATCATTCAGATGGCTTTTTTATGCTTTCGATTCCACTAATTCAAGATGGTCTAATACCAATAGCATTCTGTACTGCTAGAAATGCTTCCCCTTACTCTGTGTACTACTAAAAGAACTTAGCACCAGTCATGTACAGATATCGAAATAGTGGGGAAATAGCAATGCATGGGAAATTGGTACGGATAAAGCCACGAAAATTCAGATACAAAAAAACCACCTGCCGGTGGTTTATATGTCTACTCTATCCTATTTAGATATGAGCAAGCTAGATATGGTGGAGCCTAGCGGGATCGAACCGCTGACCTCAACACTGCCAGTGTTGCGCTCTCCCAGCTGAGCTAAGGCCCCATTTCATACACTGAAATTAAGCATGAAACTAGTAAATCTGTCGGTAGATAGAATCTATCTACACCAACTTTATTTTATTCTTATCTAAGAATATGTAGTACTGATTAAAATGGTGGAGCCTAGCGGGATCGAACCGCTGACCTCAACACTGCCAGTGTTGCGCTCTCCCAGCTGAGCTAAGGCCCCATTTCATGCACTGGAATATAAGCATGAAACTGTAAATATTGGTATCCCCTAGGGGATTCGAACCCCTGTTACCGCCGTGAAAGGGCGGTGTCCTAGGCCTCTAGACGAAGGGGACCCGGACTTACTTGTTTAGACTCTAGTAAAAAAGAGCTTATAGGCTAATACTCAAAGGCGTGAGTAAAAGCGGTACATTTAACCCTAACTGGGTGCTTTCCAAGTGTTTTGACAAAAAGTCAAAACACAAGAAAAATTGGTATCCCCTAGGGGATTCGAACCCCTGTTACCGCCGTGAAAGGGCGGTGTCCTAGGCCTCTAGACGAAGGGGACCCTGGACTTACTTGTTTAGACTCTAGTAAAAAAGAGCTTATAGGCTAGTACTCAAAGGCGTGAGTAAAAGCGGTACATTTAACCCTAACTGGGTGCTTTCCAAGTGTTTTGACAAAAAGTCAAAACACAAGAAAAATTGGTATCCCCTAGGGGATTCGAACCCCTGTTACCGCCGTGAAAGGGCGGTGTCCTAGGCCTCTAGACGAAGGGGACCCGGACTTACTTGTTTAGACTCTAGTAAAAAGAGCTTATAGGCTAGTACTCAAAGGCGTGAGTAAAAGCGGTACATTTAACCCTAACTGGGTGCTTTCCAAGTGTTTTGACAAAAAGTCAAAAAACAAGAAAAATTGGTATCCCCTAGGGGATTCGAACCCCTGTTACCGCCGTGAAAGGGCGGTGTCCTAGGCCTCTAGACGAAGGGGACCCGGACATTTGTTCTTTAAACTCTACAAATAAAGAGTTGTCTATAAGTTCAATTCCGAAGGCTATGGATTCGAACCTCTGTTACCACCGTACTTTTTATAAGAAACTACTGCGCGGTGTCCTAGTCTTGTTCCCTCTAGACGAAGGGGACCCGGACTTACTTGTTTAGACTCTAGTAAAAAAGAGCTTATAGGCTAGTACTCAAAGGCATGAGTAAGAGCGGTACATGTCGACTCATTTTTTACATTAGCTGAGTCTTTCACATCTAACCGAAGCAATTATCAGTTAAATAAGAATATTGGTATCCCCTAGGGGATTCGAACCCCTGTTACCGCCGTGAAAGGGCGGTGTCCTAGGCCTCTAGACGAAGGGGACCCGGACATTTGTTCTTTAAACTCTACAAATAAAGAGTTGTCTATAAGTTCAATTCCGAAGGCTATGGATTCGAACCTCTGTTACCACCGTACTTTCTATAAGAAACTACTGCGCGGTGTCCTAGTCTTGTTCCCTCTAGACGGAAGGGGACCCTAGACTTACTTGTTTAGACTCTAGTAAAAAAGAGCTTATAGGCTAATACTCAAAGGCGTGAGTAAGAGCGGTACATGTCGACTCATTTTTTACATTAACTGAGTCTTTCACATCTAACCGAAGCAATTATCAGTTAAATAAGAATATTGGTATCCCCTAGGGGATTCGAACCCCTGTTACCGCCGTGAAAGGGCGGTGTCCTAGGCCTCTAGACGAAGGGGACCCGGACTTACTTGTTTAGACTCTAGTAAAAAAGAGCTTATAGGCTAGTACTCAAAGGCATGAGCAAGAGCGGTACATGTCGACTCATTTTTTACATTAGCTGAGTCTTTCACATCTAACCGAAGCAATTATCAGTTAAATAAGAATATTGGTATCCCCTAGGGGATTCGAACCCCTGTTACCGCCGTGAAAGGGCGGTGTCCTAGGCCTCTAGACGAAGGGGACCCGGACATTTGTTCTTTAAACTCTGCAAATAAAGAGTTGTCTATAAGTTCAATTCCGAAGGCTATGGATTCGAACCTCTGTTACCACCGTACTTTCTATAAGAAACTACTGCGCGGTGTCCTAGTCTTGTTCCCTCTAGACGAAGGGGACCCTGGACTTACTTGTTTAGACTCTAGTAAAAAAGAGCTTGTAGGCTAGTACTCAAAGGCGTGAGTAAGAGCGGTACATGTCGACTCATTTTTTACATTAACTGAGTCTTTCACATCTAACCGAAGCAATTATCAGTTAAATAAGAATATTGGTATCCCCTAGGGGATTCGAACCCCTGTTACCGCCGTGAAAGGGCGGTGTCCTAGGCCTCTAGACGAAGGGGACCCGGACATTTGTTCTTTAAACTCTACAAATAAAGAGTTGTCTATAAGTTTGAATCAAAGGCTAAGGACTCAGACTTGATCTACTTACTCCCACTAGACGCTGGGGTAGGTTCTTATTGTTTAGACTCTATTAAGAAGAGTGTGCGTTAAATGGTGGAGCCTAGCGGGATCGAACCGCTGACCTCAACACTGCCAGTGTTGCGCTCTCCCAGCTGAGCTAAGGCCCCTCACTTAACGATAAAACTACACTTTTGAGTACGCTACTAAGCTTTTACTTCGTTGTGTCTCAAGTGCGTGGCGCATTCTATGCAGCACACCCAAAAGTGTCAACTCGTTTTTTAGGAATTTATTCTATTTGCTACAAATTCAATCGCTTTGGAGATTCTTTGCTCGCAACGAGCCTTTCCAACCAAGAATAAGGTCAAATCAACAGCGGGAGACATTCCTGCTCCTGTAACCGCTACACGTAAAGGCATACCAACTTTGCCCATTCCGACTTCTAATTCAGCAGCTGTATCTTCAATTGCTTGATGGATTCCTTCTAAGGTCCACTCATTTAGCTCAGCCAATTTCTTCTGAACGAGTTGCAGCGGCTCCATAGCAACCCCTCTAAGGTGCTTTTTAGCCGCCGTCGCATCAAACTCGGCAAAATCTTCAAAGAAGTAACGACTCGATGCTGCCATTTCCTTCAATGTTTTTGCACGTTCTGCCAAAGCAGTGACCACATCTGATAACACAGGACCATTACTGATATCGATACTTTGATCTGTCATGTGCCACTCTAGTTGCTTGGCGACATAAACTGGATCAAGTTCTTTTATGTAGTGTTGATTCAACCAAATCAACTTATCGGTATTAAATGCCGAAGCGGCCTTATTGATATCTTCTAGCTTAAAGAGTTGCTTCATCTCATCGATAGAGAATATCTCTTGATCGCCATGTGACCAACCTAAGCGCACTAGATAGTTAAGTAGCGCTTCAGGCAAGAAGCCATCATCACGATATTGCATGACACCAACTGCACCATGACGCTTAGAAAGTTTGGCACCATCATCACCTAAAATCATAGCAACATGTGCATATTCAGGAATTGGGGCACCTAATGCTTTAAGAATGTTGATTTGACGAGGAGTGTTATTTATATGGTCTTCGCCGCGAACAACACAAGTGATCCCCATATCCCAATCATCAACTACAACACAGAAGTTATAGGTAGGCGTTCCTTCTGTACGCGCGATGATGAGATCATCGAGCTCAGCGTTAGCGATTTCAATTCGACCACGAACATGATCGTCAAATACTACACTGCCCTCTTTCGGGTTTTTAAATCGAATAACAAAAGGCTCATCCGTGTTTCGGGGAGCCAGATCGCGACAGCGTCCATCATACTTTTGACTCTCGCCTTTCTCGGCCTGCTCTTCACGCATCTTCTCGATGCGCTCACGTGAACAATAACACTTATAAGCACTGCCCTTTTCTAACATCTGAGCGATGATCTCATTGTAACGATCGAAACGTTTCGTCTGGTAATAAGGCCCATGTTCCCAATTCAGCCCTAACCACTCCATTCCGTCGAGAATTGCCTGGCATGCTTCAGGTGTCGAACGTTCAATGTCGGTATCTTCAATGCGAAGAACGAACTCACCACTGTTGGCACGAGCATATAGCCATGAATAAAGAGCAGTACGAGCACCACCGACATGTAAAAAACCGGTAGGACTTGGAGCAAAACGCGTCTTAGTTGTCATAATGGACACTAACCTATTATAGAAAAGCCTAAATTCTAGACTGTACCAATGAATGTGGCGCATATTCTAACAGCCAAACAGCCTCATGGACATTACCAAGTGCTGAGAAGCGTATTCCGCAGCTAGATTATGTCGTCTTTATCTAGCTTTCTGCTTTTATTTAGACCTAGTTCTGTATATAGACGTAAAATAAATTAAAACAGAGGGAATTAGTTTGATATTCCCCCTAAAAAAGATGGGAGCATTCGATTCAATGAAAATTCAAGTCATCGCCATCAAGGTGAGTATCTAAATACATTGTTCAGCTAAGTATCCACATGGCTAGAAGCCATTATATGTAAGCAGTCAGCGCTTCATTTCAATATAACAAGGAGCTAACGGCTAGTGATTTGAATGATTTATCTCCATCACAAGCTCACTTTGAGCAACAATGCACCAGTCAGTGTAAAATAACACCGGACACGCGTTTTTATCTAAAAAATCGTTGACACAAAATCGTTCCCCCCTATAATACGGCCCACACAGCGAGGTCGATTAGCTCAGCTGGGAGAGCACCTCCCTTACAAGGAGGGGGTCACTGGTTCGAGCCCAGTATCGACCACCATATTTCTTACCTCTTATAAGCATAAGTGATTAAGAAAATACGCAGTGCAAAATGAAAGTCCCAGGTCGATTAGCTCAGCTGGGAGAGCACCTCCCTTACAAGGAGGGGGTCACTGGTTCGAGCCCAGTATCGACCACCATTTTCTTACCTCTTATTAAGAATAAGTGATTAAGAAAATACACAGTACAAAATGAAAGTCCCAGGTCGATTAGCTCAGCTGGGAGAGCACCTCCCTTACAAGGAGGGGGTCACTGGTTCGAGCCCAGTATCGACCACCATTTTCTTACCTCTTATTAAGAGTAAGTGATTAAGAAAATACACAGTACAAAATGAAAGTCCCAGGTCGATTAGCTCAGCTGGGAGAGCACCTCCCTTACAAGGAGGGGGTCACTGGTTCGAGCCCAGTATCGACCACCATTTTCTTACCTCTTATAAGCATAAGTGATTAAGAAAATACGCAGTACAAAATGAAAGTCCCAGGTCGATTAGCTCAGCTGGGAGAGCACCTCCCTTACAAGGAGGGGGTCACTGGTTCGAGCCCAGTATCGACCACCATTTTCTTACCTCTTATAAGCATAAGTGATTAAGAAAATACGCAGTACAAAATGAAAGTCCCAGGTCGATTAGCTCAGCTGGGAGAGCACCTCCCTTACAAGGAGGGGGTCACTGGTTCGAGCCCAGTATCGACCACCATTTTCAGCCTATCCAAATTGTAAATCCCTCATAATTAATCCCGTTAAAAAATTAATATAGAATCGAATTTCTACAGCTAATTTCGATGACCTTTATTTATCGAATAACACAGCTAGTCGCTATAATATTTCCCGATATGAAAGCCATTTCAGCCCCATTCTACCTAAGTTCAACTATTCTTCAGATATAACATAAATTGAGATCTATCCTATGGCAGATGTCAGTCAATCCGCCTCCCTGAGCAGCATAGCAGCTTACCTTAAGCTAACTCATAACTGCGATGAAGCCTCTGCGTTAGTTGAAGCGAAAGAAGTCATGCAAAATCTCGTCAGCATGAGACAGAAAGGATTTATCACTGGCTGGTATTTCGACGAACTGGGCCATTTAGAATTACTCCCGAGTGACGCTATCTCCAAACGAATCAACCCTGAAAAATAACCAATAACGGCTCTCACTCACAATTAAGTAAAGCAATGACTTTACTTAACCTGTTTTTGATGCAATAGTAAAATGACTTTCAGCCAAAAAGTTATCTATATGAGTCAATTTCAGGACAGCCAGCCGTGCTTACAAGCGATAAATTCGGACTCAAAAAACGAGAAACGGAGTGGCAATAAAATCCTATCAATTACCCTACTGGTCACCTTAATCAGTGTTGCCGGCATAGCCCTACCCTACCCGATATTGGCACCACTGTTTGCTGAAGGGACCTCACCACTAACTCAATTCTTAAATCTACCTTCTGAGTTACTGTTAGGCATAGTGTTAGGGATTTACCCACTAGGAATTATTATCGGCAGTAGCGTTATTGGTGCAATATCAGATAATTACGGCCGTAGAAAATTATTAAGTCTAACCTTATTGGGCAGTGCGGTAGGATATAGTTTAACCGCTATTGCCGCCGTTTCTGAGAATTTTCTCCTCTTCTGTATCTCGCGCTTACTAACAGGCTTATGTGAAGGTAATATTTCTATTGCACGTGCAATTGCAGCCGATCTCCATCCCATCATAGACAAAACACGTAGTTTTTCTCTGATCAGCTCTATGGGATATGGCGGTTACCTTCTCGGTCCCTTGGCTGGGGGATACCTCATTATGGCTGGTATAGATATGGTATTCTGGGTAGCTGCACTCGCCTGTCTAATCTGCGCTCTGATCAGTCATTTCTTACTGCCTAAGAGCCTAGATAAACGCGACACAAATGCCGAGACAGGCTCAAGCCTGTCTCTACTATCGCAACCCGATCTGAGACGTTTCTTTCTGCTCTATCTCTTCTTGACCATGGGGGTCAATCTTTATTATGAGTATTATCCCTTGTATCTGGTAAGAGAGTTTGGCTATCTTGCTGTGGATATCAGCTGGGCAACCGTATTTCTGACTACATGCATGATTCTAACGAGTATTTTTATCAACCCCATCATACAGAGAAAACTAGATCACCCTCATGCGGGTCTGTTGGGAATCGTCATTTTCGGCTCAGCTCTTGCCGCATTACCCTTTTTTATCGATCAAACCTACCTGATCACATTTGCCTTGATGGGTGCCGGCATCGCCATTTACAACGGTTTCCTCCCCTCTTATCTTTCTCACTCCTATGAGAATCGGGCTCAAGGCAAGTTGATGGGCATGCTAGTGACCATTTTCTGCCTGGGGAACTTACTCGCAGCCTTGATAGGCGGTGTGGTTTCTATGTTTGATGTGAAGTGGGCACTGCTATTGGGGTCATCAATTACCTTCACGGCAGGCATCATCTTCTACCATGGACACTTTAAGGCAAAGATTTGGCCCTTTACAGAGAAACAAGCATAAATCTTTATATCCAGCACTAGCTAATGGGTGGTTCCTCACCCATTAGCTATATTGTTTTGTGCGGTTCATCACACATAAATGACTTCAAATCCCCAACTCAACTATCCAACGTACTGATAACATTACAACTACCAGCCAACATCATCATTGGCACATACCTTGCTCTTTATTATGTGAACCTTCTCAGGGAAGCTAAGCCGTATCCCACCAATAAAAATGAAATCTAAGGGACAAAGATGACAAGTCAGTCAAGTGCCAAACTACAACCACTAAAAATACTGTCAACACTAATCACAGTCGCGAGCCTGTTAACCAGTAGCATTCATGCTCTAGCAGCCCCCGTTGAAATTAAGTTTTCACATGTGGTAGCTAAAAATACCCCTAAAGGCCAGATGGCACTCAAGTTTAAGGAACTCGTTGAACAAAGACTCCCCGGTGAATACCAGGTAAATGTATTCCCTAACTCTCAGCTATTTGGCGACAATAACGAAATTTCAGCCCTACTACTCAATGATATTCAGTTTGTTGCTCCCTCTCTGTCTAAGTTCGAGCGATATACCAAGAAACTACAACTGTTCGACCTGCCCTTCCTGTTTGAAAATATGGATTCAGTTGACCGTTTCCAGCAGAGTGATGCGGGTCTGAAACTGCTTAATGCCATGAAGAGAAAAGGCATAGTCGGATTAGGTTACCTACATAATGGTATGAAACAATTCTCAGCTAGCAGCCCATTGGTAGTCCCAGCTGATGCACGTGGTAAGAAGTTTAGGATCATGGCATCAGATGTATTAGCCGCACAATTTTTAACCTTGGATGCCATTCCAGTAAAGAAACCCTTCTCAGAGGTTTTTACCTTACTACAAACACGTGCAATCGATGGACAGGAGAATACCTGGTCTAATATCTATTCCAAAAAATTCTTCGAAGTTCAAGGATATATCACAGAAAGTAACCACGGCGTTCTCGACTATATGGTTGTCACCTCTAACACTTTCTGGAAAAGCCTACCCGATGACAAGCGTGAAATCATCAAGTCTTCACTCGATGAAGCTATCGCTTTCGGTAACCAAATTGCCGCAGCGAAAGTCAAAAAGGACAGAGAGTCTATCATCACCTCTAAACGCTCAAAGGTCATTGAGTTAACCCCTGAGCAAAGAAACCTCTGGGTAGAATCGATGAGACCGGTTTGGTCCCAGTTTGAGGCTAAAATTGGCAAAGACCTGATCCAGGCCGCCGTCGAGTCGAACAAACAGTAAATTAAAACAAAAATAATAATGAATGAAAGCGGCTCTCAGTGGACCATCGCCTGAGCCGCCCTATAAGGGGAGTAAGGCTGTAATGAACCGTTTATTTTCTCATTTCGAGGAGGGATTTCTTAACCTGTTGATCACCTCGATGACGCTACTGGTATTTATTGAGGTGATAGCACGTTTTTTCTTCAATACCGGATTTCTCTGGATACAGGAGCTAACACTCACGATTTGTGCCTGGTTTGTCCTCTTTGGCATGTCCTATGGCGTTAAAGTGGGCGCTCACATAGGTGTAGATGCGTTTGTGACTAAGCTTCCCAAAGGAGGAAGAAAAATTGCTGGCTTGATTGCCACCACCATTTGTCTAATTTACTGCGTTATGTTTCTCAAAGGCAGCTGGGATTACCTGCTTAAGATGTACGAAATCGGGATCCCTATGGAAGACCTCGACTTACCTAATCTACTCATCAAAAATTTGGATCCGGATTTCGCCTGGGACACCTTGCGTATCGACGTAGAGGAGCCAGCCGTGCCTCTGTGGTTATCCCAAAGCATTTTAATATTGGGTTTTGGATTACTATTTCTGCGTTTTTTTGAGCTCTTCATCGCCATAGTAAAAAACAAGACCGAAGGCTTTACCTTAGCCGATGAGGCAGAAGACAGTATGCATCTTGTTGACACTGTCAAGGAGGCGCTCGGACTCGATGAAGACAATAAAGCCGAAGCGGATAAACGACAAAATGTGATTCAAAGTCCTAATGATAAGGATGAAAAATAATGACCATAGCAACCCTGTTCATCACCCTGCTCATCTGTATGATGTTAGGCATGCCTATTGCTATCGCACTGGGCTTTTCCAGCATGCTAACTATATTGCTCTTCTCCAATGATTCATTGGCATCGGTGGCACTGAAACTCTATGAATCCACATCTGAGCACTACACCCTACTCGCCATCCCTTTTTTCATTCTGTCATCGGCCTTTCTCTCTACTGGTGGGGTAGCTAGGCGGATCATCGACTTTGCCATGGACAGCGTGGGTCATATACGCGGGGGCTTAGCCATGGCCTCAGTCATGGCTTGTATGTTGTTTGCCGCCGTATCGGGTTCCTCACCGGCAACCGTCGCCGCCATTGGCTCTATCGTTATCGTCGGCATGGTCCGCGCAGGCTATCCTGAGAAGTTTGCCGCTGGCGTGATCACCACATCGGGAACCTTGGGGATACTCATTCCTCCCTCTATCGTCATGTTGGTCTACTCTGCCGCTACCGAGGTTTCTGCTGCACGCATGTTTATGGCAGGTCTTATTCCAGGCCTGATGATGGGACTGCTGCTCATGCTGGCAATCTATATCGTTGCCAGAGTAAAAAAGTTACCGTCCAGACCCTTCCCTGGTATCGGTGCCTTAACATTATCTGGTGCCAAAGCCATGGGGGGCTTAGCACTCATTCTCATTGTACTTGGGTCTATCTACGGCGGTGTTGCCAGCCCGACAGAAGCCGCAGCCGTGGCCTGTGTTTACGCCTATTTTATCGCAGTATTTGGCTATAGAGACATAGGTCCGATGAAGAATGTGGCCTGGAAAAATAATCAGGAATCTATCCCCGTCGCTGCGCTGCGCAATATTGGTTATATGCTACTCGCGGTGATAAAGACACCTGGTGACAAGGAGATCCGCCGTGTTGTCCGTGACGGGGCTAAGGTCAGTATCATGTTGCTGTTCATCATTGCCAATGCAATGTTATTTGCCCATGTGTTGACCACAGAACGTATCCCCCACCTCATTGCAGAAACCATAGTAGGCATGGGACTGCCGCCATGGGGGTTTCTGATCATAGTTAATTTACTCCTACTCGCTGCGGGAAATTTTATGGAGCCTTCGGCCATTCTACTCATCATGGCGCCCATCTTATTTCCTATCGCCACTCAGCTAGGCATAGATCCAATTCACTTAGGGATCATCATGGTGGTCAATATGGAAATCGGTATGCTCACCCCCCCAGTGGGGCTTAACTTGTTTGTGACTGCCGGAATTACCGGCAAAAGCATGGGCTGGGTGATTCAGTCTTGCTTGCCATGGCTACTGTTGCTGCTCTTCTTCTTGATGTTGATCACTTATGTGCCACAGATCTCCCTCTTCTTGCCTGAGTACATAGATAAACTTAATGGCTATTAAGGAGCTAAAAGTCGTTTATTTTTGAATTGATTAAAGGTTTAAAGCGAGTCTCTCCCAGAGTATAGTTAATGAGCTAAATCAATAACTGACTGAGTCAGACTCGCTATGTTTTCACCAGGATGTGTATAGCTCTATGTCGTTTTCACTAAGAACAAAAAAAAATATTCTCATTACCATCATACTCCTCGGCGGACTTGCCATCACACTAAAGGCAACCCATTGGTTCTACTTAGAGCAAGGCTATCAGGACACGGCCGAACGCTCTAAACAGCAGATGACCGAGCTGGTCAATTTTCTCGATGGTTCGCTTTCCCGCTATGAGAGCATTCCCCATGTACTGTCAACAAACCCTTTACTAAAGAATGCCTTGTTGAATCAGCAAGACGGTAAGAGTATACAAAAGCTTAACCTGTATTTAGAAGAGATAAAGCACATTACCGAGTCGCTGGATATCTATTTAGTCGATGCATTAGGAGTATCAATAGCCGCCAGTAACTGGCAGAAAAGTTACTCATTTATTGGCAAGGACTTCTCCTTCAGACCTTACTATCAGCAAGCCATTTCCGGTCAACTCGGCAGATACTATGCAGTAGGAACCACGTCGAACAAACGCGGTTTTTATTTTTCCTACCCAGTCTATGAGCAACAAAGCATCTTAGGGGTTATCGTTGTTAAGCTCGATATCACAGAGATAGAACAGCAAAGCACAGGAATAGCGCGAGCAGGTGGTTATGAATTTGCCATAACCGATCCTGATAATATTATCTTTCTATCGAGTATTAATCACTGGCGCTTACGGTCATTGACCCCATTGGATCAATCGAGACAATATGCCATCCATGCATCAAAACGCTACGCCAGCAGGGTCATTAACGAATTGACTCTCAGTCCCCTTTACGATGCAGGCGCCACCGATGAGCATAATCTGTATGCATTTAGCTCACTTAAGGGCCAGTTCGATTATATGGAGACTCATAAAGCTATGGCAAAGGCCGGTTGGAGCGTGCATATCATGGCGCCATTAACGCCCATATATCAGTCTCTTCCCCTATTGATGACCCTATATGGTTCCCTATATCTACTCTTGGCTTTAGCCGCCCTTTTTGGCTACGAGAGACGTAAAAACCTGCTCAGGATCCAACAAGCCAACGATCTGTTGGAACAGAGGGTACAGGCCAGAACTCAAGATTTACAAGCCAGTAACCGGAAACTCAACGAAACCCAGGATGAGTTGATCCAGGCCGCTAAACTTACCGTCATAGGCAACCTATCGGCGAGCATCAATCACGAAATAAATCAGCCCCTGGCGGCGATCCGAAGTTATGCACAAAACACTAAGACCATGATATCAAGAAACCAGACTGAGATGGTGACTGACAACATTAATACCATCATATCTCTCACCGACAGACTCGCCGTGATCGTGGGCCAATTTAAAAGTTTCACCCGCAAGAGCCAATCCAGAGACAGTGCGACTGATATCAATCAATGCATTCAAGATGCTCTTACCATCATAAAACCTGAGATAGACAAGCAAGGGGTTGAGCTGCTCTATCGAGCCAATGAGATAAGCGGCCAGGTCTGGGCTGACAACGTCAGGTTACAGCAGGTACTGGTTAACTTAATGAGTAATGCCATCGTCGCCATGCAGCGCAGTGCTCCTAAGAGGCTCAGCTTAACCTTAGTGCTTGAAAGCCAGCTGTGTATCAAGATACAAGACACTGGATCTGGGGTGCAAGAGAGCCAGATGGAGAAGATTTTTGAGCCCTTCTTTACCACCAGTGATCGTCAGGGCCTTGGCCTTGGCTTGTCGATCTCAAGACGGATAATTGACTCAATGCAAGGTAGTATCAGGGTCTCCAATGCGCAAACAGGCGGCGCAATTTTCGAAATCACCCTACCCGTTTATAGCAGCAACAAAGCAAGTCCAGATCATGCATCACAAGGAGACTCATTCAATGAGCAAAAGCACTCAAGCTAACTTCAACAATTTCAGCGTGATCATTGTCGACGACGAGCCATTTATCGGTTCGGCTCTGGTGCAACTATTTGAGTTGGAAGGTATCTCGGCAATGGCCAGCAGCGAGCCTAAATCCATACTCAATAGCATCGATATAGACTGGCCAGGCGTGCTTATCAGTGATGTGAATATGCCTACGCTCGATGGTATCTCACTTATGCAGAGCCTCATTGCCAAGGACAATGACCTTCCCATCATTCTCCTCACTGGTTTTGGCGATATTGCCATGGCCGTCTCGGCATTAAAACAAGGCGCCTATGACTTTCTCGAGAAACCTTTTAACAATGAACATATTTTGGATGTCGTAAAGCGCGCACTGGAGAAAAGAAGCTTAACCTTAGAGAACCGAAAACTGAAACGAGAGCTGGAATCTAAAAGTCTCCCGGGTCCAAGAATTTTAGGCCATAGTCCGGGGATCAAGCAGATGTTGCACACTTTACACCAAGTTATCGATATGCCAGCTGATGTATTAATAGAGGGGGAAACCGGAACCGGGAAAGAGTTAGTGGCGAGATACTTGCACGATCATAGTATCCGCCATAAGGCTAACTTTGTGGCTATCAATTGCGGCGCTATCCCCGAAACCATCATAGAAAGTGAGCTGTTTGGCGCCCAATCCGGAGCTTTCACCGGCGCCGACAAGACCCGCATAGGCAAATTTGAATACGCCAACGGCGGAACTCTGTTTCTTGATGAAATAGAGAGTACCCCTATGTCGCTGCAGATAAAGCTTTTGCGCGTCTTAGAAGACAGGAAAATTGAACGTTTGGGTTCAAACAAGAGCATAGCGCTAGACATCAGAGTGATTACCGCCACTAAAGTGGATCTCAACGCCCTATGCCAAACCGGTGAATTCAGACAAGATCTTCTCTATCGACTAAACTTGGTCACAGTCCCCATTCCCGCTCTTCGCGAAAGACGAGAGGACATCCCTCTGCTCTTCCTGCATTTTTCCCGCATCGCCTCATCTCGCTACCACAAGGCCTTGATCCCACTAGATCCAGTACAGACAGCACAACTCTCCTCTCACGACTGGCCAGGTAATGTCAGAGAGCTGAGAAATCTTGCCGAACGCTATGTACTACTGGGTGGTGAAGCCGCCTTCACCTCCGCCATCAATAGCTCAACTAAACTCAATGCCAGCATGTCATTGCAGCAAAGAGTCGAATTTTTTGAGCGTCTCTTGATAGAAGAGGCGTTAAGCCACAATAAAGGCAGCATCAAGCTCACCATGGAACAACTCGATCTCCCCCGTAAAACCTTATATGACAAGATGCAAAAATACAGTCTGGATAGAAAACACTTTATACAAAAATTAAATCAATGCGATTAGCCCAGTAGCTAATACCAATCGGTGTAAAGATGATAATTAGCTATTATTAGCATGGACTGACAATATCATCGGCTCATGTTTAGTCAGTCTCAGTAAAACCAGACTCAAGACCGCCATAACCAAACTTGAGCCAAGCACCACGCCTTGCCAGCCCCAATGATGCCAAAATGGCATCAACAAAGGTCCACCCAATGCGGCTCCCAGATAATAACTACACAGATAAAGCGATGTCGCCTTGGCTCTGTGACGCTTTGCCCTGTGGGTTACCCAGGCATTACAACCACTGTGGATAAAGAAAAAACCGAATGCTGTCATCAGGAAACCCAAACAGATAAACACGCCGATATCGACTAAAGTCATCAAGGATCCTAAAAACATCAGCAACAGAGATAATCGAAACAGAGCCCTGCGCCCGAAGCGCTTAATCCAAAGACCAGAATGATAAGACGCCCAAGTACCACTCAGATAACAGAGGAAAATAAGGGTCACCTCGAAGCGGCCCCAACTAAACGGCGCCGACATAAGATGAAGCTGAATGAAGCTAAATTGATTCACCATGACTAAAAAAGCTAAACCACCAACCAAATAAATTTGTCTGAGCTTAGCATCACGCAGATGCACCATAAAACCGTTAAGATCTTCAGCCCTGAGCATGCCGCCCCTCGCTCTGTGCTCCTCTTGGCTCTTTAACTTAGTGGTATTGGGCAGCAGATAATGCACCAAGAGCACACCAGCAATCGAGATAACTAAGATAACCAAAATCACTTGCTGCCAATGCAAGTGTAATGACAGTGCGCCACCAATCAAACGTCCGGAGATCCCGCCTATGCTATTCGCTGCGATATAGATCCCCCCGCCTTTAGCATGGATGCTTGGCTCAGCTCGTCCTTAAAATAGGCCATGGCAATGGCAGGAACGGCCGCGAGCAAGACTCCCTGTAACAGCCGTAAGAGTACAAGAGATGGAAAATCTGTCACAAAGATCATCATGACATCGGTCAACAGCAGCAGATATAAGCTGATCATCAAGGGCTTCTTACGTCCGACCCTGTCGGATAACAAGGCATAAAACAGCAGTGAAAACGCCATGGCAAAACTGGTAACCGAGAGTAATATGGTCGAGTGACTGATATCAACATCGAAGGTCTCGGCAATCAAGAGCAAGATACCTTGCACTAAGTACAGGTTGATATAGATAACAACCGAGGCGATAGATAGGCCCCAGATAAGCCTTACCTCTTTGTTTTTATTATTAATGTTATCAGTTAAAGACATAGGCCCATACAAGTCGATGATCGAACTCCATAGACATAGGTTAGCACCGAGGTTAACATAACAATAATAGATTAAAGCAATCAAAGTCATTGATTTTTGTTATGGACATACGACAACTTAAGCATCTTGATGCCCTGGTAAAAACAGCCAGCTTCACTAAGGCTGCGCAGAGCCTGAATATGGCCCAGCCGGCCTTAAGCCAAAGTATCAAACGCCTTGAGAGCTCCTTAGGCGTCACTCTGGTGAACAGAGCTAGCTCTGCGAAGGGCGGTAGCAAACAGCTCAGTCTTACCGCTGAAGGTAAGGCGCTGCATCAACATGCTCTGTTGATCATCAAGCAACTCAAGCAAGCCGAGGCCCACATCAAGTCAATGGCAAACTTGACCAAGGGAGAGGTCAGGATAGGAGTGCCGGGTATGCTTGGCTCCTTCTACCTCCCCTCACGTCTGATGGCATTTCGCCATCAATACCCAGATCTTAAACTGTGCCTGTTCGAAGGAGGAACCCGGGACTCGCTCAAGATGCTTGCCCGTGAAGAGGTGGACATTGCCATCATCACCGCCCAAGATCTTAGTCCGGAGTTTGACAGCCACCTGTTGCTAAAGGAGCAGATGGTGGTCGCCATGGGACCTGAGCACCCACTGGCAGAACAGAAAAACATCAGCTTAGCGGCTTTCTTCGAACATGAGTTGGTGATGTTCAAACCCGGCTACTTTCATCGGGAGTGGATGTTAACCCAAGCTAAGTCCTTGGGACTCAGAGCCAATATCGCCTTCGAAACGAATCTTATCAACCTTATTAAACAGGTGGTGTCACAAGGCTTTGCCATCACCAGCGTGCTGGAGATGGTGATCGGCGACAAGGATGACATTTTGGCTAAACCCTTCCAGCCTCCAGTATTTCTCGATCTGCATATCGCCTGGAAAAAACAACGCCCCATCAGCCAGGCAGACAAAGCCTTCGTCGATTTCTTGATGAAAAACAGGTGATGTTTAGTTTAAATTTATATGAGTGATAATGCCTACTGGTATAATAGGCATCGCAACATAACCAGAATAAAAGTATTTATACCGATTGGTATTAACTGAGACAAACAGATGAATAGTGAATTACAAGTAACAGACATAAAGATTGGCGACGGCAAAGAATTAGTCAAAGGCGCCTTAATCACCACCCAGTATGAAGGTTTTTTGCAAGATGGGACTAAATTTGACTCTTCTTACGACAAGGGCAGGGCATTTCAATGTGTCATCGGCACGGGCCGAGTGATCAAGGGCTGGGATATCGGTTTAATGGGGATGAAGGTCGGCGGTAAGCGTAAGCTCGAGGTCCCGGCTCATCTCGCCTATGGAGAGCGTCAAATAGGGTCTATGATCCCTGCCAATTCTAATCTATCTTTCGAGATTGAGCTATTAAAAGTACTCACTCGAGATGACTAACTCTTATATAGCTTCGTCATATAGAGTCAGTTCAACCTGACTCTATATGACGAAGTAGAACATTCGTTTATACACCAACAGACTAGCCTCAGCTAACTGGCATCAAACTGGTTTTCTGGCATGGCTTGGATAAATGCATCCAGTTGATTACAATTTTCGGTGACGCGCAAAATATTAGGATAGCAAGTCAAATCCACCTTGAAGCGATGGGCGTTGTACACCTGTGGGATTAAGCAAAGATCCACTAAGCTCACACTGTCCCCGAAGCAGAAACGTCCAGCATGCTTCTCGAGTTGTTGCTCCAATGCACCGAATCCCTCATGGATCCAGTGATGATACCAGACAGATTTAGCCTCATCGGCAATTCCAATCTCTCCAGCCAAATACTGCAGCACCTTAAGATTGTTGAGCGGGTGAATTTCACAGGCTATAGACAATGCGAGAGCTCGCACATGTGCCTTAGATTTGGCTTCTGTAGGAAGCAGAGCACTCTGTGGATAGCAGTCTTCCAGATACTCGAGAATAGCCATAGATTGTGACAACACGAACTCATTGCCACTGTCATCTATATCGACTAAAGTCGGCACTAACTCCTGGGGGTTTATCTTGGCATAGTCGGCCTTATGCTGCTCACCGCCATCTTTCACCAAGTGCACTGATAACAAGTCGGCATCGAGTCCTTTAAAGTTCAAGGCAATTCGGACTCTATATGCGGCGCTCGAACGCCAATATCCGTATAGTTTCAACATCATACTTCCTTAAAAATCTGAGTTTTAAAATCTGGGCTAAAAAAAACGGGACTAATCCAATTGAATTAGTCCCGCTCTATCAAATATTATAAAAGTTAACCTTTATACTCGACGACTTGCTGATCGATTGAACCGAAAATAGTCTGCTCATTATCATCGAGCATCTCGATACGCACCCGATCGCCAAACTTCATAAATGTGGTCGATGGTTTACCATCGGCAATCGTTTCTAGCATGCGCGTCTCGGCCAAACAGCTGGAACCCGCCGAACGATCATAGTTTGAGATGGTACCCGAACCTATGATGGCACCAGCACCTAAAGGTCTGGTCATGGCAACATGTGACACCAACTGACTGAAGTTGAATGTCATGTCGACGCCGGCATTAGGGCGACCGAACAGCTCATTGTTTAAATGAGTGATAAGTGGCAGGTGCACTTTCGAGTCTTCCCAGCGAGCACCAAGCTCATCTGGCGTCACCGCCACAGGAGAGAAACTGCTCGATGGCTTGGCCTGGAAAAAACCAAAGCCCTTAGCCAATTCACCCGGGATCAAGTTACGTAGAGACACATCATTCACTAACATCAGCAACTTGATATGCTTATGTGCAGAATCTGCTGACACGCCCATGGGTACATCATCGGTAATAACGGCTATTTCGGACTCAAAATCTATGCCCCACTCTTCACTCGCCAATGGAATATCGGCTTTAGGCGCGATAAAGCAATCTGAGCCACCTTGATAAACTAAAGGATTGGTCCAGAATGTCTCCGGCATCTCAGCACCACGAGCCTTACGTACTAGCTCAACGTGATTAACATAAGCACTGCCATCGGCCCATTGAAAAGCACGGGGTAGAGGGGATAAACACTTGGCTTCATCGAAATCGACGGCATTATCGATCAGGCCATCGTTTAACGCTTCATACAGCTCTTGCAATTGTGGCTGCAGCAGCTCCCAGGCATCGATTAGCTGCTGCATCGTATGAGCAATTGCAGGCACAGCCACAGTTTTAGAAAGATCTTTACTCACTAACATCAACTGGCCATCACGACGACCATTGTTATAACTGGCTAACTTCATACCCGCTCCTATCCTAAATCTGCACCCGACTGAGTTCTGATCTCAGTCGGGTGTCATGTCTATTGCAATAATGGCTATATAAGTACCTTAAGCATAGCCAGATAGGAATAGCGTGACCGAAATCACATGAGCCTCGATAAGCCCCTATTCCGTAAAGATATAATTACACTCACTCCACCCAGCTAAAATAGGGGCTTTTCACCGAAAACATGCTGAAAAAAACGTCACCACGTGGCAATAAGCTTTTACATCTATTTTTGCTTGCTGATCTTATACTCTCTGAGCTTATTGGCGATAGCAGTGTGTGAAACCCCCAGCTTCTTAGCCAACTGACGCGTGCTTGGATAAGCTGGGTAGAGTCGTCTTAGCAGGCTGGATTCAAACTGTTTCATCGCCTGATCTAAACTTCCCTCAAATTGATGGTCAAAATAACCGAATCCTTCCGCGTAGGAAGGCAATTTCAGGTGCTCCACCGATAACTCGGCAGAGCCATCCCACATAGACACAGCCCTGAAGATGGCATTCTTAAGCTGACGAACATTCCCCGGCCAGGCATAGTTGAGTAAATGCTCCCGGCATTGAGCCGAAATACGCCTGATTGGAATAGACAGTTGTTGGCTATAATGCTCGAGGAACATCTCCGTCAGCGGGATCACATCAACCTTGCGGTCACGCAGTGAAGGCATATGAAAACTCAATACATGGATTCGATAAAACAGATCTTCTCTGAACTCGCCGGTCTGACACAACTCAGCCAGATTCTTCTGAGTCGAACAGATGATCCTGACATCGGCTCTCACCTCATTGTCCCCACCTAACCGTCTGAAGGTTCCGTCCTGAAGTAAGCGTAGCAGCTTAACCTGAGCCGATTTAGACATCTCGGCAATCTCATCGAGAAAGACAGTACCGCCCTTGCCCTCCTCGAAGAAACCTCTTTTCACCACAGTGCCGTTACTGACGAAGCCAAACAACTCCTCTTCGGCGGCACTGTCCGGCAGGGCCGCGCAGTTGATGGCGATAAAGGGATGCTCTCTACGCATACTGGCATCGTGACATGCCCTGGCCATCAGCTCCTTACCTGTCCCCGTCTCCCCGGTGATCAACAGAGGCGCATCGAGTTGAGCCATACGACGTGCTTGAACCAGCACCTCTTTCATCTTGTCACTGGTCACAAGAACGTTCTCAAAACCCACAGTTTGACTCTGAAGAGCATTGAACTGCTTGCCCACTCGCGCCGGCGATTTCAACGAGACTACAGCGCCTGCGAGTATGCTTTTCTCATTCTCATCAGGCAGATAGATGGGTAGCATCTCGGCTAGATATTCATTTTGTCCTATGTTGACTCGGGTCGCCTGAGCCAGCACTAAGCCCTCACTGAGCCAACGACTAAAGTTAAACCCCTGAACCCAGTGGTTGAGCGGTTCATCTATTATTTCATGTTCGGCCATGCCCACAGTCATGAGTGCAGATTCATTCACGATCCGCACCCGGCCTTTCACATCGAGAGAAAACACAGAGTCGGGCAGAGTTTTGAGCAAAGTTTTTAAGGCGTAATGCTCCTGCTCCGATGGCATAAAGGAGACGGTGCGGACATCATGCACTCCCTCCACTTTCCTGATCAGGGGCAATAACTCGCTGAGCACATCGAAATTGACTTCGGCGAACTGGAGATAGAGAAAACCTTGGTTACTGGCATCTATCGCGATAAGGTTGATGCCGTAACCTTCTAAAATCATCAAAATGTCTTTGGCCAGACCGACCCGGTCCAAACAACATACTTCAAGGCGCATACTGTCAAATTTCCCTTTATTAATAATATCGTTATTGGGATAACTCACAAATAAAAAGCCGTCTATTTCAAATATGAAACTCGGCTTTCAGCAGTTCATCAAAGGCTTATACGTTAGAAGGTTATGATAAATGTGGCAAGTCTTGTTTACAGTACGAGGAGCTGTTTTGAAAAAATTGAGCAGGCTAGATAAACTAACCTACTGATTTTATATTAATAAGTGTTAGTTTACTAACTGGTCGGTCTTGGCCGCCATGATGAAATCGTTCTTATGTAGCCCCTTGATTGAATGAGACCACCAAGTCACAGTGACCTTGCCCCATTCAGTTAAGATCCCCGGATGATGAAATTCTGCCTCGGCCAGTTCCGCCAGAGCATTGGTGAATACCATGGCAAGTTTAAAATTTTTGAACTTGTAGACGCGCTCTAACTGCATCACACCATCACGCACTTCGACTCCCCAATCGGGGATCATTCTTATCAGCTCTGCGAGTTCACCGTCAGAGACTTTAGGTGCGTCGGCCTGACACGCCTCACATTTCATTTCCGATAACTTGGACATTATTCTTCCTTCTTATTTAATGATCTTAAACTAAGTGACAAATATGACACTTAGTAGATAAATTTCTTTTATATTACTAGCAGGCTTTTGTATCACTTAGCTGGCTTTAGATTTCGGCTCATACAGGGGAGCAAACATGCCTAGTTTTTTAGCTTCTGCTACGGCTCCCATGATATCCATCTCAACGATTTCATCGAGAAACGATAAGCCATCGACGGCATAATAGACAGGCTGCATGATATCGATGCGGTAAGGTGTTCTTAACACATCAACGAGGTTAAAAGGTTTAATCTGTGGCTCACCCCCCATCGCATATAAGGTTTCTCCCGGTGAGCTCAATATACCACCGCCATAGATTGACAATGAATCGTCTCGATTGCGGATCAGACCAAACTCGACGGTAAACCAGTACAAACGAGCCAGTAATACCCTGTCCTCCTTGCTAGCCGACAAACCTAATTTTCCATAAGTATGTGAAAACTTAGCGAACGACGCGTTGGTCAACAGGGGACAATGGCCAAACACCTCATGGAAAATGTCTGGTTCTCTTAAATAATCAAATTCATCTTTACTGCGGATAAAGGTGGCAACAGGAAACTCTCGATTAGCCAGCAGCTCAAAGAAGCGCTCGAAAGAGATCAATGCTGGCACGGCAGCGGTTTTCCAGCCCGTCGTATCTAACAACACCTTATCGATATCCTGCAGCTGTGGAATATTACTGTCCGATAAGCCCAAATCAATCAGACCTTGTTGATACTCGTTGCAGGCGTATTCAGATAAATTCCCCAATTGTCTCGAATACAAGGCTTGCCAGATCTCATGTTCTGCTTGAGGGTAATCTATGTGACCATCTGCATCTGGTAATCGAGCCACATACTCTGTATTTTTACTCATGTCTTTTTACATTACTCATTATGGTTCCCTTATTCATACTCGATCAATCGAGCTTTTTTGTTAACTCCCTCACAGTTTATTCTTTGCCTAAATCCACGCCTCCTTTGTAACCTTTTTGTTACAGCCTAAGTAGTGAGTATCACAAACGACTAAAACTAATGACATTTACCTGTACCTTTAACTTTACGGAATATTATAGAAACACACTTTTACTCCTAAGTAGGCTATTAACATGGCTTTTCCTTGTCAGTTTATTAAAATAGAGCAATGAGGCTGTAATTATCACTGACTAAATTCGTGATAAGCGACTAAACTCAGCACGTTAAGCTGATTTTGCAACCGAATTAGGCAACTGAGCAAAGGATAAAAATGAAACAAGCGCAAATACGTAAAGCTGTGATCCCGGTTGCGGGACTAGGAACAAGGATGCTTCCAGCGACGAAGGCCATTCCAAAAGAGATGCTGCCCGTCGTCGATAAGCCGCTAATTCAATATGTTGTCAATGAAGCCATAGCCGCAGGTATCAATGAAATCGTTCTGGTTACCCATGCCAGTAAGAATCCGATTGAAAACCATTTCGATACCAGTTTCGAACTCGAGGCCCAGCTAGAAAGACGAGTGAAGCGCCAACTATTAACCGAAGTGCAGTCAATCTGTCCGCCCGGTGTAACTGTGATCAGTGTCAGGCAAGCCCAGGCAAAAGGATTAGGCCATGCTATTTTATGCGCTAAGCCAGTGGTCGGAGATGAGCCCTTTGCCGTACTATTACCCGATGTTATCGTCGATGAAGCCAGCTGCGACCTCAGTCAAGATAACCTGGCTGAAATGGTGCAGTTATTTAACTCAACCAATGTCGGCCAGATCATGGTTGAAGGCGTGCCTTTAGAGCAAGTCAATCAATATGGTATCGCCGACGTCAATGGCCATCAGTTAACACCCGGTGATTCGGCACCTTTAGCTCAGCTGGTCGAGAAACCCTGCATAGATGAGGCTCCATCAAACCTCGCCGTCGTCGGGCGTTACATCCTACCCGCAGATATTTGGCCATTACTGGCTAAGACTCCTGCAGGTGCGGGGATGAGATTCAACTCACCGATGCCATCGCTATGATGATGGAAAAGCAGACGGTAAATGCCTATTACATGAAGGGAAAGAGCCACGATTGCGGCAACAAGTTGGGATATATGCAGGCAGGCATAGAACATGCCCTACGCCATAAAGAGATAGGCCAAGATTTCAAACAATACCTAATCAATCTAGTATCAGAGCTAAACGAGGAAAAGCAGTCATGACCATATTAGTCACAGGTGGCGCGGGTTATATCGGTAGCCATACAGTGGTAGAGCTGTTAAATGCGGGACAAGACGTGGTAATCGTCGACAACTTAGTTAACTCAAGCATCGAAGCCTTACATAGAGTAGAAGAGATCACCGGAAGAACAGTCACATTTTATCAAGGTGATGTGCTCAATAAAGCCTTCCTGCAGAAGGTATTCAGCGACCATAAAATCCAATCTGTGATCCATTTCGCTGGGTTCAAAGCCGTTGGTGAATCTGTGGCCCAGCCATTACGCTATTATGAGAACAATGTCACCGGCACCTTAGTGCTATGCGAAGTCATGGCGGCTAACGATGTCAAAAATCTCGTTTTTAGCTCGTCGGCCACGGTTTACGGCGATCCTGCCAGCCTACCTATCACCGAAGACTTTCCCACAGGTGCAACTAACCCCTATGGTCAATCCAAGTTGATGGTCGAACATATATTACAAGATCTGCATCATTCAGACCCAAGCTGGAACATAGCCAGACTGAGATATTTTAACCCTGTGGGCGCCCACTCAAGTGGCCGTATAGGTGAAGATCCTAATGATATACCCAACAATCTGATGCCGTTTATCGCTCAGGTAGCCGTGGGAAAACGTGATAAACTCAGTGTATTCGGTGATGATTATGACACCCATGATGGCACCGGGGTTCGTGATTATATTCATGTGGTCGACTTGGCCGTAGGTCATCTAAGGGCGTTAGATAAACTCAACACTCAATCTGGATTAGTAACCTATAACTTAGGTACAGGCCAAGGATACAGCGTCATCGATATGGTGAAAGCCTTTGAGAAGGCCTGCGGTAAGCCCATCAATTATCAAGTTGTCCCACGCCGCCCAGGAGATATTGCCGCTTGTTATGCCAACCCAGATAAAGCCCAGAGCGAACTTAACTGGAAAGCGACTCATAGCCTAGAAGATATGGCCAGTAGCAGCTGGCACTGGCAGTCGAGTAATCCTAACGGCTATGGGCAATAGACTATAAGTTAAGGTCCTAGGTTCTAGGCTTGAATATAAGATGGTTCCAGGACCTTAGTTTTTCACTTAATGAAGCAGTATCAAATGAGTAATATTAATCAGAGTCGTCGACGCCTTTTCAGTCGAAAAAAGTCCAATGCCATACGGCCGCCATGGAGTAAAACAGATATCGAGTTTACCGATATCTGCACCCGCTGTGATAAGTGCATCAAGGCCTGCGAGACACAGATAATTATCCGGGGTGATGGTGGTTTTCCTGAGATTAACTTTGCCGATGACGAGTGTACCTTCTGTAAGAAGTGTGCCGAAGTTTGCCCCGAGCCCTTGTTTCTCGATACCGAACAAGCCCCCTGGAAGTTAAAGGCTGTGGTACAGGAGACCTGTCTGGCGTATAAAGGCGTCTGGTGCCAAAGCTGTAAAGATGCCTGCGATGAGCGCGCCATCAGCTTTGAATCCGCCATAGGCCAGGCGCCTAAACCTATGATAGACACAGGTCTATGCACCGGCTGCGGCGCCTGTGCAGCCCCCTGCCCCACAAATGCCATCAAATTACTGTCCCTCAACCAATAAACAGAGCTATTGCTCTAGCTAAGTAAAACAAGCCACAGCCAAAAAAATGACTTAAATGTGCCAAATATTAGTGGTTTGTTTACTGTAAATTTAAGGTTAATATCAGTTTATTCATGACCTATTTGTAGAGCATTATGTTCGGAAATAAGAAAAGCAGCACAGGACTTACCTTCGTGGCCCAGGGCACTAAACTCTCAGGCGAGAGTCACTTTGCCGGAGAAGCACTCATAGGTGGTGAAGTGTACGGAAAAGTGAGCTCAACGGGAAAAATCACCATAGAAGTGGATGGCTATGTTGATGGAGAAGTAAACTGTGAGGAGTTAAAAGTCTCAGGTAACTTCAAGGGCAAGCTAAAATGTAAAAAGCTCAATATCACCAGCACAGGCACAGTTGAAGGTGAAATAGCCTGTGAATCTATGGAGATATTTGAGGGAGGTCAGTTTATCGGTATGCGTGTAAGAGAAGATATCGCTTTATTGAACACGATCTCACTAGACGAAGACAGTCACACTGAGCCTAAAGCAGATATTCAAGGTGAGCTGCAAGCAAACTGAATTAACCCAGCGCAACTCACAATCATCATCTGTGGAAACATAGTTCCAGGCGCCTTCCTATGGCGCCTACTCCAGCGACACACTTATTCTTGGAGTTGCCTTACCTTTAACAGGTATTCTCTGAGCAGTTTCACAAACTCATCTGCGGGTCTGTCCAGGCAGTCTATGGGGATATAAATATGAAACCCCATGTTTTTACTTAACATTTCACATCTGTGACCGAACATAGCCAACACACCTCTGTAGCGCTCATCATTGACCACTAATGGGGTAAACTCTGAGTTCATATAGGTTTCCAACTCAATTAAGTCTTCATCCAGGGTGACCGCAGACATCAGCAATGGTCGCTGCTCGGTTAACAGGCCTGTGGCCAGTCGACCGGGGATGATATCCAGGACTGGGTTGATTCGCTTGAGCTTGAGGCCTATGTATGGCAATGGGATAGACTCGAAACCGTCGAGCCCACGGGGAATGTCTATTCTCTGTACATTATCCCACTGGATAAAAATACTGCCGCGTCTGTGGTGATATTTAAGCCCTTGCTGGTTAAGCTCCAGGCTGATTTCAGGCTCAAGAATTTTGGACACCCCGAGCACTAAAGATATCACTCCTAATGAGAAGCAGAGCATACCTGGGGCAAACATGGCTGTAGAAGACAAAAACAAGCCTATGCCGATTGTCAGTAGTATCGCGCCGACTAAAGTCAAGGTTCTGCTATTACGCTTAAATTTCGAGTTGATCTGTACCGCTTCAATATCCAAGAATTGTCCTAAAAGATCTATTATTGCTATTGGGTTTCAATTTCGAGTTGATCTGTACTAATTCAATATCCAAGAGTTATCCTAAAAAGATCTATTATTGCTATTGGGTTTCAATTTTTTACACAAGCCTAATTACTTTCATATTTAAGCTTAAACCAGAGCCTGCCGACATATTCATGAATGGCGCGCTGAGAAGAGAGTAAATTATTAGCATCCAGCTGCCACCAATAACCTTGTCTGGTGATAAAGTCTGTGGGGGCGGCTTCCGGGCGTAAACCTTGGCTTTGAAAAATGGCCATAGATCTTGGCATATGAGTCGCCGAGGTGACAAGCCTAAATGGATAGGTACCCACATCCCATTTAAGATATTGGGCTTCTTCTATGGTGTCTTTAGCTAATGGGAAAGTAATAATTCGATCTTTAGGGATCCCAAGCTGCATGGCAGATTCAGCCATGATTTTAGCATGAGGGGTATTAGATGCACTTCCTCCCCATCCGCTGACAATCAAAATACAATCTTTGCCCAATTGATACTGGCGCACCCCCTCGGTTAATCTAGCCAAAGCCGTGGCAGATAACTGATGAACGGCGGCCCCGGGGATCTCATCATCATGGCCACTGCCGAGTACCATAACTAAACAGCCGGCGCCGATTGCTTGGTTATTGACTTTATATTGGTTTTCTAGAGAAGCCGTTAATAAATTACTCCCCACCGAGCTACTCAGGAAAACTAGAATGACAATGGCGACAGCCAATACAAAACGAACCAGTTTACGGTTCCTCAGCATAACGATGCAAAATAGCAATAAGAGAACAACCAAAGGAATTGGCATAAAGAGTTGCGAGATTGCTTTTTTAAGCCAAAACATCATGTTGCTAGCCCAGTGAATCGAATTTTGGGCTAGTCTAACATAAGTTGTTATCTCTGCAGCTTTAGGTACTTTATTACCACAGCCAGGCGGCACCCCGCACTCCAGATGAACAACCATAAAGGTTCTGCACCACTGGGGTACGACACTCGCCGCCAAGTACATATTTCGCCAATATTTCGGGTAATTTAGGATAGATGGCATCGATATTGGACATGCCTCCCCCCAACACGACCACATCAGGGTCTAGCGTATTGATCACATGGGCAAGGGATCTGGCCAACCTGTCTAAGTAGCGCTCAAACGCTGCCACAGCCCGAACATCACCGGCATCGACCAACTCCATGATCTCAGAGCCTTTGGTCACATTGCCTCCGGCCTGGTTATAATCACGCACAAAGCCAGTGCCGGAAATAAAGGTCTCGATGCAGTCATGATTACCACAGAAACACGAGGTGGAATTAAACTCCTCTTTCGACATCCATGGCAGCGGGTTATGGCCCCACTCACCACATATCCCATTGCCGCCACTGTGTACCCGGCCATTGATGGCGATACCTCCGCCACAGCCTGTGCCTATGATGACGCCAAACACCACACCTTTGCCAGCGCCCGCACCATCGGTGGCTTCAGAGACGGCGAAACAGTTAGCATCATTAGCGACCCTGACTTCACGACTCAAACGCAGACCTAAATCGATATCCAGAGGTTTGCCATTAATCCAGGTCGAATTTGCATTCTTGACTAAGCCTGAAAAGGGCGAGATAACACCTGGGATGCCAACACCGACACTTCCCGTCATGCCCAATCTAGTCTCGGCTTCCTCCACTAGACTTACTATGGTATCGAGTGTAGCCTCATACTCCCTAGGTGTAGGTAAACGTTTCCTAAACAGCTCTTTCCCCTGTGCATTCAAGGCTACCAGCTCTATTTTAGTCCCACCAAGATCAACGCCCATTCGCAACATCTGTTTACTCCACTATCGACTCTTTATTAATGCTAACTATTTTAGCCTGACTGGCACGCTCAACTTTTATTGCACGCATAATAACTATGCCTGTAAACCTCTAAGATATTTAATAACATTTTCATCAAAGTACATCGAAAAAGTACTAGTTGACCTCATCTATACTCACCAGATTAAGTTAAGCCACAAGTGAAAGATAGTCACCTTAGTCTACTGCAATCGTATTCACCATCGACTGAGCTAAAATAGAGATTTTAGCTTTCGGGTTCGATATCGAGTCATCACCCTCTTTCTAGAAGAAAAATGAGCACTTTTCACCCGATCCAAGGTATTTTCATACAGAGGATTCCAGGCTGAAGTCGGCACCATAAAAGCATTGGCTGGGTAACTTCTCATGAGTTAGAACCCTGCCATGTTTGCATTTAGCGCTGCTGTATTAGTAATGTTTTACCCGCTTAGCAGCAAACAAAATCAAACTATAGGTGATGCACTCAATGGAGCAATCCCTTAGGTAGGAATCTTGACCTACTTAAAGGCAAGGCCAACAAACTTGGATAAACATGGGTAAATCAGCAAGTTAAAGAATAACATAACAGAAAATAATCATGAAAGAACAATAAGGAAAAATATGGCAACAATTTATGATGTCTCTGTGCTAGCTGGAGTATCGTTAGCCACGGTCTCCAGAGTAATGAATAAAAATACTAAGGTGAGTGAAAAACCGAGAAGAAAGTGCTCAATGCCATGAAACAACTTGATTACAGGCCGAACGCTATCGCTCAATCTCTCGCCTCCAGTCGCTCTAATAGTATCGGAGTGCTACTTCCTGAGCTACACGATCCCTTCTACAGTGCCATGATGAGTGGGTCACAAACAGGCATTAGCAGAGTCTTAGAGTTTACCCTCTCTCTGGTTTATGAGGGAGACAACTTGGAAATAGGTGACAGCCAAGGATTTAAAGCCTTGATGAAAGCAGAGCAATCCTTTACCGCACTTATATGTGCTAACGAAGAGATGGCCGCAGGAGCCATGGATGCTGCCAGGCAATTCAATGTCGATATTCCTTCGCAGATATACATTGTGGGCTTCGACAATATCAGTTTAGCCAATTATATCTATCCCAAACTCTCAACAATCGATTACCCTCTCACAGAGATGGGACATATGGCGGCTCGATGGATCCTAAGAAACACTTATAAAAACAAATCATTATCGATTGAGAATATGTTTCATCTCTTTATTCACTCATCTCTCTCCAAATCCACATCAAAAACAAAACAAAACACACATAAAACAAACATGCGTCAAATCTCAACGATACAAAAAATATATTTTTCACTGTTTATCATCTCAATACTGTCACACATGACTTAAATCCCTTAGAATTCCCGCCAATGACATAAGGGATCACAATGAAACTCAAAATATTATCTGGACTGCTACTTCTTACATGTGCATCGGCACAAGCCGCCTGGTGGGTCGAACCTGACGACCTTGCCCTAAGAGCCGACATTCAATTGCTCGCCGATACCGGCATTATTTTACAGCCAGTGACGACCTACCCCTTGATGTGGGCAGGGCTAAAGCAAGATATGGATAAGGCTGAAGTTGAAAAATTATCATCAATGCAGGCGAGCGCTTATGACCGTGTTATGGCCGCCTATAACAAAGATCATCAGAGCTTTAATGCCGAAGTGAAACTGGCAGCGGCAACAGATAATGCTCGCTTTCTAGGTTTTGGTCATGACTACCGAGATAAAGCGGAAACCACATTGAATGCCGAAGTCACCAAAGACTGGTTCAGTGGCAGAGTTTCTGCCAGCTATCATTACGATCCTATCGATGGAAATAGCGCGCGTTTAGATAACAGCTTCGCCGCCGTCATGCTAGGTAACTGGATTGTCAGCGCCGGTGCCCAGCAAAAGTACTGGGGACCAGGTTGGGATACGGGTCTCATTCAAACCACCAACGCCAGACCTATGCCAGGCATCACCTTTAGCCGCAATAACAGCCAAGCCTTCGAAACACCTTGGCTCAACTGGGTTGGTCCATGGACGTTCACCACCAGTTTTAGTCAAATGGAGAGCGACCGTTACGTGCCTGAAGCCAGGCATTGGGGCGCTCGCGGTACACTCAGACCCATCTCAAAATTGGAGGTCGGCTTCTCCTGGACCATGCAATGGGGCGGTGAAGGCTACGGCAATAGCTTAAGTGACTGGTGGGATGGGTTAGCTAATGGTGGTGGAAATGAGGCAGACCTTGAAAATGGCCAGGAAAACATGCTCGCCGGCTATGATTTTCGCTGGTCAGATACCGCCTTCGGTATCCCCTACGGTATCTACTATGAGCGTACCCATGAAGATTATCATAACGGTAAGAACAAGCTGATTAACGCGTCTAACATGGGCGGGATTGACTTCGTGTTGGCCAATATCAATACCCGAATCTTCATCGAATATGCTGACACGGCAGCCTCTTGTGGCCTTGATGACAAGATTTACAACTGCATGTATGAGCACGGCTTCTACAAAGATGGCTACCGCTACTATGGCAAGAGCTTAGGCAGTACCTATGACAATGATTCACGTACATTAGTTGTTGGGGGATCACCCAACTTGGTGGCGGGCAAAGTATCACCAACAAGCTGAGGTACCTAAAACTCAACTTCGATGGCACAGATACTTCTAATCCAGAGGGGGGCAACCCGGTATCACCTGGCGAGTATGAACGTATGGTTCAGTTCGATACCAGCTATCACAGACCCTTCTATGAAGGTACGCTAAAAGTCGGTGGCACCTTAGGTTATAGTGAATATATGACTAGCGGTGGTGATGACTGGGATACGACGGTGTACGCCGCCTGGGAAAGAAGTTTTTAATATAAGCTCCTATGTCATGTGACGCTCGGTACGTGAGTTAATTGACGTCGGCGTCCTTGCTTATATAAAGCGGCTGGCACTTGTGCCAGCCGCTTTATATTACCTAATAGAACACTGCTAATCGAATAGGCATTGCCTTCTAGCTTTGTAAAACCTAGAGCCTCTTTCCTAGAACCTTTCTTGATAAAGCTCAGCAAAATCATCCAGAGTCTTATGTCCTCTTTTGGAAAGAAATGTGAGCAGCGCCTCTGGACTTCTATTTAATATTCTCTCAGCAGGAAATTCCGCTTCGTCTATGATTTCCAGCGCTTGTGAGAACTCACCTAAGCTAAAGGCGACATGAGAATCTGAGCCCATCACTAGCAAGCCACCAGCATCTCGAACGGCTTTTGCGATTGCGACGCAGTTAGCCTCACTGCCTTTTCGGGACATCTTAAACGAGGAGTTATTGATTTCAAGTGCCACATGAGATCTGGCCGCAGCGATGGCCACAGCCTTGATATCGATAGGATAAGCCGGATTCCCCGGATGAGTAATAATATCCACATTGCCACTTTCGATGGTATTAATCATTGCCTGGGTGTGGGCCTGCTTATCTGCAGGGGGAAACACGGGTTCGTGAAAGCCGGCCAGCACAATATCTAACTCTTGCAGGTAATCCCCAAAGTAGTCAATTTCTCCTGCATCATTTTTAATATTCGCCTCGATGCCCCTTAAAATACCAACGCCATCTAGAATTCTGGGCAGTACTCTCAAATTGACAAAATGCCAGAAATGAGGGGCATCGGCCATATCCGGGCCATGATCGGTTATCGCAAATAACCGCAAACCTTTCTCTTTCGCCACAGCAATGTAATCATGAACCGTACTATAAGCATGAGTAGAGGCAATGGTGTGGGCGTGAGTGTCAACAAGGTACTTCATAATGGCTCTTCTTATACTTTATCAGTGCCCAAGATTCTACGCTTTTATAATCACTTAGCCTAATTTTCAGAAACAGCGTCTTGTAATTCATCCCATCCCTGACGCTTTCGATAAATAGTCGAGGCACTGATGTCTAACATGGCCGCAGCCTTAGGTACATTTCCATCACACTGCTCAATCGCCGCCTCAATCGTCTGTTTCTCTGACAGCCAGAGTGGAATGATTGTTTCAGCTTTAACTATTTCTGAGTCTGCTGCTTGCAACTTGTTGCTTCTAGCCAGCTCATCTATAGCAAGTGACTCACAGTTCTTGATTGCCGAAGCCTGATTAGCACTCGCGATGGAGATAACCGGCTTAATTTGAGTCTGACCGCTTCCCGAGTCTGATTTAAATAACGTAGGTAGCATAGACTCATCAATAATATCGGAGGAGTTAAGTACAACAATCTGTCTGATAATATTTTGCAGTTGGCGGACATTTCCCGGCCAATGATAAGTCTGTAGAATTTTTTTCACATCACCACTGAAACTTTTAAATTGCTTACCTTCCTCGGCGTTATATTCTTTTAAGAATTTGTGAGCGAGTAACAGCACATCTTTTCCGCGCACTCTCAATGCGGGCAACTCAATGGGGATTACGTGCAAGCGATAGAATAGATCTTCCCTAAATCTGCCGGCTATCACTTCATCCCAAGGGATCCGGTTAGTCGCACTGACAAAACGCACATCGACTTTCTCCTCCTTGGTTCCACCGACTCTTTGAAAGATCCCCGTTTGAATGAATCGTAAAAACTTGCTTTGAAGCTCAAGTTCCATCTCGCATACTTCATCTAAAAACAGGGTACCTCCATGTGCACGAGTCGCTGCGCCATCTCGGTTAGCGACGGCTCCGGTAAACGCGCCCTTGGTATGACCAAAGATCTCACTCTCTATCAAATCTTTAGGAATTGAGGCACAGTTGAGTGCGATAAAAGGTTTATCACGGCGATTGCCAGCATGATGAATGGCCTGAGCACAGACCTCTTTACCGGTACCACTTTCTCCTATGATAAAAGCCGAAGCCTTACTATTGGCGACGCAATCTATGGTCTTATATACGGTTTGCATCGCAAGGGATTCACCGATAAACCCCATATAATTGGCCTTAGGTAAGCTTTTCTCATAATTGGCGACTAAATTGACAAGCTGTCTCTGTTTCAGCGCATTTCGAACTGTGATGGATAGGCGTTTAGCATCGAAAGGCTTAATAATGAAATCGAAAGCACCAGATTTCATAGATTCGACGGCGAGATCAATTGTGCCATGGGCGGTGATCATAATAACGGTAATATCTGGGTACTGAGATTGAACTTTCTGCAGTATCTCCATGCCAGACATGTCGGGTAGCTTGATATCCAGCACTAGCAGATCCGGCTGCCAAGTCGTCAGTTCACTTAACGCATCTTCCCCATGATTAACATGGGTAACTTTCGCTCCTTCGGAGCGTAGATACTCAGTATACAATGCCCCCAACGACATGCTATCTTCAACAAGTAAAACGGTAAATGAGTGCTTAACTTCCATATTTTCTTTACCTATTTCCTTTATCAATTTCTTTACTTATGGTTTTACCCATATTCTTATCGATCAATCTAGTTCGCCAAATCTAAGCGGCAAAGCGCTGCCTGAAGGCCTTTATGGTCTGCTCTCCAATCTCCTGTACTTCTAGCATATAAGACTCTACTTCACTTTTGTCTTTATCCCGGGCACTTTTTTCCAGACATTTAGCCACTTCATAGAGGGCTTGAGCACCAAAACTCCCAGAGCTGCTTTTCAAGGTATGAGCCTGATCATCTATCTCGTTAAAATTCATCGACAGTTTCAGTGATTTTAACTTTTCTAAACGATCGTGGGTCTCTTGAAGATAGACATTGAACATGCCTTTCATGGACTCTTGTCCAAGGGCATCGACCAGCTCAGACAGCACCATCTCATCGAATAATTTGTCCACAATGCCTGTTTCATTATCTATCATTTGTGGGCTATCAGTTTTAGCATTCATAATGTCGTCTATCGTAGCTTCTTTAACCAAGCTTAATTCCTGAACACTAGCTTCACAAGCTTTGTCGGTATTTATCCCTTTTGCCTGAGTATGTTTGCTTGGCAACTCAACGACATCTGAGGAGGGAAGCCAATTATTAATAGCCTTTACCAGCTCGACCTGATTAACTGGTTTCGCGACAAAGGCTTTCATCCCAGCATCGAGGCAAGACTCTACGTCCTCTTTCGACACATTGGCCGTCATGGCTAATATCACAGTATCGGGCCGAGCGAGTAATATCTCTCTGGTCGCCTCAACACCGTCCATCTCAGGCATACGCATATCCATCAATATCAAGCCATAGCTATGTTCGGCTGACATTTTAACGGCCTCTTTTCCATTATGGGCAAATTCAACCTCGAAACCCGATTTAGCTAACATGGCCCCGGCTATGACTCGATTTGAGGGCTGTCTTCTGCTAGCAATAGACGTTTGTTCCTCAATGTCAGTTCAGGTAATAGGGTCTCGACCTCTCTGATATCTGATTCATCCTGACTCTCACCACTGAGCAAACCTAGCAACATCTCTCGGCTCAAGGGTTTGTTGATCACTTGTTCTAAACCAATATCGGCCAAGACCACAGGCATTTCAGGGCTTAACCCCGACATGAGCGCAGCAATTAAGCCATCTTCGAACAGAAAATCGCGCTTAAATTGATTCGATAAGTTTAAACTCAACTGAGATAAACTAGTGTCATCGATCAGTATAAGATTAAACTTGCCTTTCACTGCTTCGATTTTAAAGATGTCCGTTAATTGGCTCACATTGACGGTCTGCACCCCATACTGGCTATACTGTTTTCTGACCAGATGAGAAAAGGTCTTATCCGGATGAATCAGTAATACTCTGGCATGTGCAGGAATATGGGTAAGATAACTGTCTCTTTGTTCCTCTAGCTGTAAACGTACGTTGAACCTGAAACAACTACCGTGTCCAAGGCGACTACTCAGCTCGATCTCCCCCCCATCATGGTGATTAACTCGGAACAAATGGCTAAGCCTAATCCGGTGCCCTTGTAGTTGGTATTATGTTGATCATGGACCTGACTAAACTCTTGAAACAGTTTCTTCTGAGCTGGCAGACTAATGCCAATGCCTTCATCAGTGACAGCACAGTGCAGTTGCACTTCCTGGTGATGGCTATCAGGAATCCACATTTCTACAGAAATGCAGCCACCACTGGAGAATTTAATTGCATTATCGACGAGATTATGCAGTACCTGACGCAATCTCTGGGCATCTCCCTTGACAAGATCCGGGACATTTCGATTAATAAATGTCGCTAAGTTGACCCCTTTATCATTAGCCTTAGGCGCTAAGATTTGCATCACTTGAGCCACCATCTTAGCAGGCGAGAAACTCATATTTTCCAACACCATCTGTCCCGCTTCAATCTTGGAAAAATCTAAAATATCGTTGATGGTGCTCAATAGGGCTGTACCGGCCTCTTTAGCCGTGTGTGCATAGATGCGTTGATCTTTATTCAGCTTAGAGTCAAGCATCAGTTCCACTCCACCTAACACGGCATTCAATGGGGAGCGAATTTCATGACTCATGGTGGCAAGGAATCTGGATTTAGCCTTACTGCCTAATTCAGCCTGCTCCTTAGCCTGTTTTAACTCAGTCTCATACTGCATACGCTCTGAAACATCGTGTAAGAAGGCGGTGAGTAAGATCTCATCACCGAGTTGTACCGGGATCATCTTCATCTCAACCGGAAAGTTAGTACCATCGGCCCGAATAGACATGAGTTCTACGCTCTTCTTTATGGCTGGACCACTACCAGTTTTCCTGAAAATTTCCAGTCCTTCCTTAAAAGCCTTTCTCTCGATATCGACAAATATCAGATCCTCTAAAATCTCACCCAGAGCCTGTTCACGACTATGGCCAAACAGATGACTGGCCGCTTCATTGAACTCTTGAATACGCCCTGTGATATCTATGGTTATTAATGCATCTTGGCTCGCCTCGAGTGTCGCGAGCAAAATAGACTCGGTCCGTTTAGCCTCCTCCTCTTTTCGTTTTATATCACTTAAGTCTTTCACTAAGCCCAGTAACATGACGTCGCCATCAATCAACATCTTAGAGACAGACAGGTCGATGGGAAAAAGCTTACCACTCTTATGTTGTGCCACCAGCTCCCTCCCCTTGCCTTGTAGCACCCCTCTTTTAGAGTTAATGAAACGCATCAGGAAATCATTTTGCATGTGTCGTTCGTGGCTAGGCATGAAAATGGATACGTTCTGGCCAATCAAGTCATCCTGGTCATAACCAAAAAGGTGGCCGACGGCTGGATTAACCTGAACGATGATCCCTTTGGTATCTATGATGATAAACCCATCCACAGCGGCCTCTAAAATCGTACTGAGTCGGATGTTGGCACTCTCAAGCTCCTGAGCATTCTTCTCAATTTTTTCAATCATTCGATTGAATGCCCGGGTAGTTTGACCTATCTCATCATGGCTATTCACAGGAATTTGTACCCCAGTTTCCCCCTGGAGTATTCTCTTAGATGCCCGTTTCAACTCACTCAAGTTTTTGGTCAAATAACTGCCCAATAACCAAGAAAAAAGCGCAACCAACAACATCTCTAACCCGGCAATCGAGCTAAAACGCGTTGTGGCTTTTGCTAAAAACAGATCGAACTCATGGATGCTAATCCCCAGCTCAACATGACCGAACATAAACCCTGACTCAATAATGTCGGCCTTCACATCGAGTACACCGTCTTCTATGTCGACAAATCCGCCACCCAGATTAGCTAGTGCCTCTTCACTGGCTTCTTGAGCGTTAGCCGAGATTAACGCCGGTTCTCCCGCTCTTACGAGCAAGTTATTACGATCATAAATTTCCACATATAAGACCTGAGTATTTTCGAGTAACTCGTTCGACAACTCCTGCAAGGTAGAGACATCAGTACTGATAACCGCATCTTTGGCCGCTGCTGCAAATAGCGTCACAACTGAACGGGCACGTTTTTCAATCTCAGCCTGATTAGAGCTCTTGAGATAATCGACACTGGTATAAACCAGCAGCATCAAAAGCACGCCCTCTATTAGCGCGATGCCTAATACCGTTTTTAGTCTAAACGTCATTAGTAACCTCCCTCTTATCTCTTATCTCTTATCTCTTATCTACAAACAATAAGCGGCTCATGCTTATTTATCATTCGTCTCTAAGGGCTTAGAGAAATCCCCTAAGCCTAAGGCTCTCACATCATTCCAATCACTGCTCTTGGCGGCTTCGAAAGGTTTAAAGCCAAGCCCTTCCAGTAGTACGGTTCCTTCTTGAGTCGAAGAAAATTGAGTGAACTTTATCATTAATTCTTCTCTGACACCGACGGGCACTCTTGGGTGAATAGCCACTGCATGGGGAGTGTATCCTGGCGTTTCCCAGAGCACTCGCAGCTGCTTAGTCACCTCTTTATCCATGGTTTTAAAGGTTCTCTTGACCCCTCCTCCCCCAGCCACTAACCCTTGGGCTACGGCGAGATAAACTGAGTCATGTGATCCCACATACTTTATTTGATTGTTAATTCCCTTTATCTTCAAATTGGCCCTGGGCAGCACACTCGCGGCGAAGGCGGCAGGAGCCGGGAAGGCCAGTAACTGTCCATCGAGGTCTAACAGGGAATGAGCCGTTGATATTTTCTGAACGACGATAATGCCTTTTATTTTTTTACCTTGCTCTTTTACCAGAGGCAGATATCCGGGTGATTCATTAAACACGGTAAAGTGGTAGGGATTCATATAGGCAATATCGTACTCCCCCTTGGCCAAGCGCTTCTCAAACGTGGGAATATCGGGAGCTGTCGCAAAATGCAATTGAAAATTTGCATTTTGCGACAAGGCTGCCAGTAAGGGAGACCATTTTCTTGCCAGCATGCTAGCGGCTTGTTGCGGCACCACGCCAAATGTGAGAATCGAAGATTCGTTAACTGTGTGTTTTGTATCAGATGCTTGCGTCGTGACAACACCACAAAAAAACAAGGCAATAGGGAGGAACAGATGTGTGTTGAGCCATTGTGATATTTTCATTATGCGTATCCTTACCAGTGACTATCCTCAATACTGGAGCAAGGCCTATGCCAAATCTCAGCGGGCGTATCACCATCCATTAGACACATACCAATAAATTCGGCAGAAACATCTTTTTCTCATAATAAAACAATCGGTTAATCCAATATGTATCACATTTTTGCATTTTGCAATTAATACCTTTGCAAATACAGCAACATCATCACAGGCAGAATACTTTATAAATACTAACAACTAGATAGGGTCATAAACTCAGGCCATGGCACAAAGATTGCCTTTATCTTGATACCACATAGTTAGGTAATGAGCCTGCTTATGACTTCAAATGCAACACATGGAATGTCCACAGCTGCAGTCCAGTTTCGGTTAGACACACTTTCAGTCCTACTGGTTGAAGATACTCAGAGCGAGCGATACTTTATTGTCAATCTACTGCGGAGCATGGGAATGGATGTCTCGAGCTGCGCTAGCGGTGAGGAAGCAATCGAGTTATATCAAAGCGAGATGCCCGATATTGTGATCAGTGACTGGCGAATGCCTGGTTTGACCGGCCCCCAGTTATGCCAACGGCTCAAGCAGGCACCATTTCCGCCTTACATCATCTTGCTAACCGCCAACAACCAGGCAAAACACATGGTAGAAGGCATCGAATCTGGGGCGGATGACTTTCTCACCAAACCTTTTATACCTAGCATATTGAAAGTGAGGCTGTTAGCTGCGGCGCGCATCGTCAAGATGCAGCAGCACCTGACCGATCAGAACCTGGCACTCAACAACGCCCTGTCTAAGGAGCAAGCCTACTTAGCACAAGTTCAAGCAGATCTCGATAGCGCCGCCAGGCTGCAGGGCTCGTTACTGCCGACATCGAGCAAGCTTATCAATCAATGGAGTCTGGCTACCAGATTTCAGCCTGCCCAAGACCTGGCTGGCGACATATTCCAATGCTTTAACATCGACGATTCTCATCTAGGTTTCTATCTGCTCGATGTCACCGGCCACGGCATCGCAGCTTCGATGCAAAGTTTTACATTAGCCCAGAGGCTTAGCTGTAAGAGTTGTCACTGGGACAGCTTAGATCCGGCGTTAATTGTGACTGAACTTAATGCTGACTTTGAAGACCCTGAAAATGCCGGGCGGTTCGCCACATTGATTCTGGGAATTGCCAATACAGACAGTGGTCAGGTGAGAATAACGATTGCCGGGCACCCACAGCCAATCTTACTCGATAATGATAGCGCCACCATGATGAGCCTGGACTCAGGTATTCCCCTAGGAATCGACAATCAATTTCAATACCAGTACAACTCATTCTTCTTAAGCAGTGAACAGCACCTAATGCTCTACTCAGACGGATTATATGAGTGCCAACACCCCACCTATGGCGAGTTTGGCCAACAGAGGTTGCTCAAGGCCTGCTCCGATGCACACCAACTATCACCGGAATCTCTCTTGCATCATCTCAGTCACGCCATCGAGCTCTGGCAACAAAACTCCCCCAGGATGATATCTCAATCATGATAATTTCCACCTCGAAACTGAATACAGTAGAAATAGATATCGCTCAGTATCATTCTGATAGTGGAATGACTTTTCAGATAAGTTCCCAGGACTCAACATGAAAAAGGAAAAAGTGGATCAAGATGAATCAATCATCAATCAGTTATATCTACAAAACCATGAAACATGATCTCAACCCGAACATTTCAATATAAACAAGTTAGCCCAGGCCAGTTGGAGGCGATATGAACAGCATACAATTAAATCTATCTCAAAAAATCTGGAGCAGTAAGCTCTTATGTGCTGAGCTCGAGCAGTTTTTACAACAAAACAGCGTTCGTACCCAACAGAGGTTTAAAGTCATAACCTGCATTCTTGAAGCATTATCCAATGTCTTAGAGCATACCGACAGCCGTCTGGAACAGATAGTGGTAATTTTACATTGCGATCAAGAGATCATCACCATAGATCTGCTCGATAACTCACCCTACACCCCCATAGACGATCAGGTCGATTGCCCCTCTCCTTTCTCACTCTCGGGGAGAGGCTTATGGATCATACAGAGCTGGATGGATCAGATGAGGTTCCAGGCCTCAGTCGCAGGCACTCACCTCAGATTAAGCCTATTGCGCTGATCTCCTGTTAGGAGGTTCTTCAGATGTAGGAGGGCCTTCAGACCCGAGGCTCTCTCGCGGCTAAAGCCGCTCCGGTCTTCATTCTTTGACTGTCAGCGCAGCCTTCTGTGAACCAAGTGTTCGGTTATCTGTAGCCGCTTGTTTAGTGTTCTCTCGCGGCTGAAGCCGCTCCTACGAGGGTCTTCAGGCCCGAGCTTATCCCCTAAAACCTCCCTTGTAGGAGGTATCTAGACCAGAACCTTTCAGAAAACCCTCCCGGCTAAAGCCGGTCCTACAATATCGAATACCTACGTTCCTATAAAATTTAACGGTTTCTAGCTTTGCAAATTGCAAGGCAAATTATACAAGAGCGAAGTGCCTTGCTTGCATGAAGACACACCGACAAGAGTTTAAAATCAATATAATCAGTCAATTAAGACTTGGCCTAACTTGTGCTTTATACATTATTAAGTATCGATCAAAACAAGATAATTTTTTAAGGAGCTAGTTATGAAGTTCTCTCCCTTGGCACTCGAAAATGCATGCTTAGTTACCTTACCTAAGGAGATGATAATGGCTCAGACGCCTACACTCAGAGCCGCTATTTCTCGTCAAATTGAAACTGGCAGTACCAAGCTGGTGATGGATCTACATCAAGTGGAATATATCGACTCCAGTGGTCTGTCTATTTTGATCTCGGCACATAAACTCACCCAGAAACATTCAGGAGAGGTGGTCTTGCTCGCTCCTTCGGCTGGAGTACGCGCCCTGATCGAACTCACGCGGCTACATCATGTGTTCACCATTTTCGAAGACCGAGATGCGGCAATCGAACATATATGTACTCAATGATTGCTAGCAATAACTGAACATCAAGACAGGAAAAAGACCCACTGATAACATTTGATAGCTTATTGAGCAATGAGAGCATATTACGCTAAGGGCTAAAAATAATAGAATATCTAGGAGCTAATTATGGAAGAATTAGATGGCGATACGCTCAAGAGACTCAGTATATTTCTCTTACTAAACCTGGCAGCCGTAGTCTGCTTAGTCACGATCGATAATGAAGATAGGAACCTGTGTAAAAACAAAAATAACACAGTCACAAGTCAGCTAAGCTCCAACGATTCGATGAACACTAGAACCTGTCTCTATTATGGAGGGCGCGTCCTTCATGAGAGAAGTAATTAGGTCAATGCTGGAACACATCTTGTCGAACAAAAACTCAGTTCATTCGCATTTTGCAAAGATAACCAGTTCAAGTCAGCTTGAAAATAGATAATATTTGCAAACAGCGAAATATTATCAGCTAGAAAATAGTATAAAAACCAACAAGCACTCACTAAAGTATTAGAATAAAAAATAAATTTAAATCACTTAGCCAAAAACGCAGCAGCTGGCACTAATTATGTATAACTCTTTATAGAAAACCCGATTTATATTTCGTTTATGTCTATATTGAGGATTAAGGAAAGCTGATGCCAGTACTTGATAATTCCCAACGGGAAACCAGGAAAGGGCTCACCAAGGGCCTGTTCTCTCTTGGCTCGGCACAAGTACTGGGTCGGAGCATTAGATTTGCATCTAGCATCATCTTGGCCCGTCTGCTGACACCTGAAGTTTTCGGTGAAGTCGCCATCATACTTGCCAGCTTCGAACTCATCAGTGCCCCAACCAGACGCATCACCTCAGTACCCTTGCTAAAAATGGATGATAAGACCTTCCATTCAGCCCTGCCTATTGCGAATAAGATAAATTGGTTCGTCGCAATTATCGCATTTGTTGCCATGAGCTTACTCAGCTGGCCTCTCGCATTTCTCCATCAGGATTCAACATTAATCCCGCCTATGATACTCATGGCAACAAGCTATTTATTGCTTCCATTGGGCATGCTTCATGCGACATCTAACCTAAAGACAAACGAGATACCTGTCGTCGGTCAAGCCATTATGTGGCAGACCATAGCAGATGGGGTACTCACTGCCAGTTTAGCTTTGCTCGGTTTGGGGATCTGGGCCATTATCATACCTAAGGTATTAGTGATCCTTATATGGGTCGGGATCCACAGGAATCATACCTCCTTAGTTTATGGCTCAGACTCCCAGTGTCCTCCTGCCGAGCACTTTTATTATCAAAATCACGCTATCAATTCACGCTCAGAAATAGAGACCACAAGCGTGTCACATCAGGTGGCTAGCCTCGCCAAGATGAAGGACGATACAGGGCTAGCCGATCTTCAAAACTTGGCAATAAGTATCAAACTCATCGCCAACCTGAGGGATGCTGAAGAGATAAAGAAAATTACGCATAAACTCACCGAACGTGCGCCATCCACAAATGACATGCTACATATGGGGGCGCATATTGGCTTATATGATCTGAGTATCGCCTTAAGGAACAACATAGATTACTTGCTTGTGGGGTATTTTCTCGGACTGGAAGCACTTGGGGTTTACTTTTTTGCCGTCACCGCCAGTTTAGGGATCTGTACTGCTATGGGACAGGGCTCGTCGAGTAAGGTTAAACCTGATCCCCACACGAATCCACCTAGCGATAAATACAGTAGCAGCCAAAGTGAAATTAGAAACCGTTATTGGCACTCCCTTTCACAGCGCCTCAAAATCGCCGTTCCAATAATAGTGCTGCAGCTTGTATTTGCCCCTCTATACCTGCCGTTTGTCTATGGCGAACATTGGCTTGATGCCGGAGCATTTCCCGTATTTATTCTATTTAGCTTATGCGGTCTTATCAGGCCTTATGGTGAAGCCGCCAGCCAGCTATTGACCAATATCAATATGCAAGGAATCAACCTTAAATTCAATATGGGTTTCACCTTGCTGTTAGTCCTCACTATTGGGTTTTTCAGCCAGTGGGGATTAAAGGAAGTGGCCTTAGGTGTCTTCCTCACTCAACTGTTCACTACGGTGTTAGTCAGTTACTACGCTCAGTCTTTCATCTTAAAATCAAGTGTATGCAAGGAAAACAACAGCAGTTCAAATAATAAAGAAAATAAAAAAATGGCAAAAGAATTTGAACAGGAGCTTCCTAATGACGCCTAGAGTCTCAGTAATTATGCCTATCTATAATGTGCAGCACTTCGTCAAGAGTGCCATTAACTCCGTATTAATGCAGTCATTTACTAACTTTGAGCTTATTCTGGTTAATGACGGTTCGACAGATAAGAGTGTAGATATTTGCCATTCAATACATGACCATAGAATTCGCATCGTAAATCATACTGAGAATAAAGGCCTATCCGCGGCAAGAAACACGGGGATTCGTCACGCCATAGGCAAATATATCGCCTTTCTCAATGCCGATGATATGTGGCATTCGGATAAACTCAAGATGCATGTCAAGCACCTGAGTCAATCACCTAAGGTTGGGATCAGTTTTTCTCGCTCAAGCTTTATGAGTCATAAAGGCAGGTTAATTCATTTCTATCAGATGCCACAGCTGACAGGGATCACAGCGGCTCATCTATTGTGTCGTAACCCGGTAGGAAATGGCTCAGCAGCCGTTATTCGTCGTGAAGCACTCAACGACATCCGTTTTCAAGCGCTAAACCATAGCGAAAATTATACTTGTTACTTCGATGAGCGTTTTCGTCAATCTGAAGACATTGAATGTTGGCTCAGAATAATGGCAACCACAGAGTGGAAGATGGAGGGGATCCCCGCCCCCCTTACTTTTTATCGACTCAGCCAGCGAGGCGTATCATCAAACATCATGAAGCAGCTCGCCTCGTGGGAGATGATGATAGATAAAGCGAAGCAATTCGCGCCAAAACTGTTAAAACGACATGAACAGGATGCAAGGGCTTACCAACACAGGTATCTCGCGAGACAAGCGATACGCAATGGTCAGGGTAAAAATGCAATAAAGCTGATAAATAGTGCCTTGAGGATCTCTCCATCAATATTACTGAATGAAACCAGTAGAACCTGTGTCACATTAACAGCGGCCTACCTGCTTTGGCTGCTGCCTTCGGCTCTCTATAAAATATTTGAAAATATTGGCCAATATTTTATGGGCCATGTTCAAAAAGTACGAATAAGTAAAGATGGGGTTAAATCATCTTTAATATCATAAACCTGCTTAGCGAATCAACAAAGCGCGTTGCGCTTTGCAAGCTCTCCCATGCAAACTGCAACGTTTCATCTCTCCCCCAGAAGTGATGCCGGATAAAAACCTGTAATCAACTGTAAACAAATGATTTTAAAATATGGCCTGACCTATGCATTATCTAAATAAATCACCATAGCTTTATCAATAAACAATAAGGCAGAAACAATGCTATCAGAGACACAAATAGACGCTGAAAGTACCAATGGATACGCCATTAGGGCGGTCGATATCTCGATGGCTGTATTACTCATTCTGGCGGCAGCCCCTGCGCTAGTTCTTAAATATCTCTATCGCAGGTGCCGATATGGCGCAGCCATTGAGCGAATTAACATTTATGGTACCAGAGGAAAGCAAATAGATTTATATCAATTTACAGGGGAAGGGATCTGCTGCCGCTGGCCTTACTTAATCAACTTGTTAGGAGGAGATCTCTCACTCGTCGGTAGCGAGATAGAGTTTAACTTCAAATCACATTCGGCTATGACGTCCGATAAAGACGATCAGCACATTCAAACAAGGGAATCATATATAAAACCTGGGATACTGACGTTTAAGCAGATGCACCAAAGGGTCGGCCTCAATTTTGAAAGCCAAGATGCAGAAGTATGCAAGGCACATAAAAACCCTATGATCTACTTGTTAGCTGCATTAAGGATCTCACTGACTCAAGTTTTTACCCCAAATAAAACTAGCAGCGCCGTAGCTCACATCCCCCTGTTCGGGCTTAAGCTAGATAATCTCACCATGGACGAGTTGCTGGAAAATATTACTCAACATGCATTAAATCACCAACTAGCCAAACTCAATCCTCTCTCGATGGATACGCCCATTGGCATGGTTCAATATGCGTTCGTCAATGCCGATTGTCTCAACATAAGCGCTAGAGACCCTAATTATCTTAGATGTTTACGCACGAGTTGCCATAGGGTGTTTGCCGATGGCTCAGGAATACGTTTGGCGAGCCAATGGAAGGGCTACTCACCAAAAGATAACCTCAATGGCACAGATATGTTTCCCAGATTATGTGAGCAGCTATCAAGCAAGGGGCTATCGGTTTTTCTTCTCGGTGGTGAACCCGGCGTAGCCGCTAAAACCGCTGTCAATATGCAGAGAACACTTCCCAATTTACAGATAGCAGGAACACACCATGGTTTTTTAAACACGCCTAAGCTTAATCAGGCTGTGATAGATAAAATCAACGACTCTGGTGCCAATGTATTACTGGTAGCCATGGGAGTGCCTAAACAGGAAGTCTGGCTTGAGGCCCATCAAGCTAAACTCAACATTGCCGTAGGAATAGGCGTCGGCGGATTATTCGACTTTTACTCAGGAAACATCAAACGAGCCCCCTTGTGGGTTAGGCAACTTGGTATGGAGTGGATATGCCGACTCGCCGAGGAACCCGTAAGAATGTGGAGACGCTACCTCTTAGGCAATCCACTCTTCTTGTATCGTGTTCTACTCGAAATATTCAGCCCCAAGCAGAGTAAATCAGTTTCAATCAAGAGGCAAGCGAGTAAGCCAGACTCAACCTGTGAAGTTTTGAGAGCTTCACATAAAAAGTCTGATGCCAGGTTTAAACCCGTAGAAACACCTTTAAGCAGTAAACTCCTCAACCTTACGAATAACCAAGTCCAAAACCGTCAGGCAATAAACCGTTGTCAGCGACAACTTGTGTTAGCAAGACTTAACTCAGGCTTAAAGCGAGGGGTCGACTTAGTCGGCGCAATAACACTTCTTATCTTGTTACTGCCTCTGTTGCTTACCGTCTCGGCACTTATACGCCTTGAATCTAAAGGCCCGGTATTTTTTAGTCAGCGAAGAGCAGGAAAACATAATGCCCTCTTTACTATGTGGAAATTTCGCTCCATGTATCAAGATGCCGAGTACCGTCTCAACAGACTGCAATCGGCCAACGAAGTACCTGGAGGCGTCCTGTTTAAAATGAAAAAAGATCCCAGAATCACCTTAATTGGCAAGTTGATCAGAAAGATGTCTATCGATGAGCTCCCCCAGCTGTGGAATGTCATCCACGGAGACATGTCCCTGGTGGGCCCAAGGCCGGCCCTCGAGTCTGAAGTTAAACAATATAGCCTCCACGACAGAAGACGATTAAGTGTAAAGCCCGGTATCACCTGTATCTGGCAAGTCAGTGGCCGCTCCGATATCCCCTTCGAGCAACAGGTTGAGCTCGATATTGACTATATCTATCAACAGTCTTTTGTCACCGATATCTGGCTACTCATTAAGACCATACCCGCAGTCATTTGGGCTCGCGGCGCCTACTAGTGTGTCAAAGGGTGACTAAAACAATGAAGTTGAGAGCACTCTGGTAAGAATGAATGAGCAAGCGAGTAAAGAAAGGTCATCAATTAAAGCATAAATAAAACACGACTATGGCAGTCAACCGATAACACAAACTTTTATCTGGGAGCGCAGCACATGCAAGCCATTATTTTCGCAAATAGATCTGGCGATGAATTAGCCCCTCTAAATAGCCATTACAGCCCGGCCCTGCTCCCCATTGGGAATAAGGCTGTGATCGAATATACCTTAGAGGATATAGTCAAATCTGGTATTACCAAAATAAAGTTAATTGTCTCCTCTCAAGCCAAAGAGATTGAACAGTATCTGGGTCAAGGTGAGAGGTGGGGCCTGGAAATAGATTACTTCTTGAGTAAACCAGAGGAAGAGACAGGTCTGATTTTAAAACGTTTAGCACTTTCATCCGAGGAAAGCCTGCTACTCGTACGGGGTGACATATTTCGTTCGCCCTCTATAGCCCAATTTATCGATTTTTCTATGGATTTCTCCGATGACTTTGTCCAAGCGAAGATGGAAAACCAAAATGCAGGCATGATGCTACTTCCCGCCGCGCTCCCCTATATCGCCGATATAGACTGGCCATTTTCGCCACACTTTGACAGCACTAGCGTAGTGACACTTGTCCTACATGGACGCTGCTTTATGTTGGATAGCTTTCGCTCTTATATGGACGCCAACTTGAGTCTAGCGACTAACGAACTTCCATCACTCTCTCCATCGGAACGAAGTTACATATCGGCCAACCCACAGCAAGATTTTTATGTTGGTGCGAAGGCCCGTACAGGTCCATTAAATGAGCAAGATGGCTGGGGATCATAGGTGAAAATAGTAGAATAGAAGACAAGGTTCAGCTGAAGGAATGTATAGTGATCGGCAGCAACTGCCTGATCGATAAAGAGTCTACTTTAGAAAACTGCATCATACTGCCTAATACCTATGTGGGTGAAAAATTAGAAGTAAAAAATAGCATCCTATGCAAAAACTTACTGATCAACCTTCAAAACTCGGGGGTAATCCAGATAAATGATCAAGCATTGATCGGTGCAAACGAGAGCCAAGCTAAACCAGGTAAGAATAAAACCGGCTCCATAACCAAAGGCCTGCTACTCATTTTGCTGGTAACGAGTCTGCCCCTGTGGCCATTACTGACCTTATATTCATCCATCAGAAATGCCTTAATGAAACAAGCTGAAGATTCAACGATCTCTGACACTTTTATCGATAATCTCGGTCAGACGTTTCCGGCCTGGAGGTGGAACATTCCCTCAGCGATCACCGCCAGACTACCCCAATTGTATCACGTGTTAACCGGAAGACTAGATCTTTTTGGTGACTCGCCGGAAGCAAGATACGCCACAGGAAAAGAGCAGCGACGCCTAGGCGTATTGGGGCCTGTACAGTTACTGCTAGACCATACCGCTCCCGAAGAGGAGCGACAATTATTAGAGCTCGAATTCGATGCAGATCTTAGAGCTACAAAATACCTACACTTGCTCTGGCGTGCTTTCGAGTAGATCGGCAATGATAGGAGAAGTCTGATGAAATCCATTATTTTTTTATTATTAAGAAAAGCCATCTATTACACTTCGGGCCTATGTCCAAGAGCCACTAAGGCCGTAATAGGAAGTAACCAAGACAGATTTTCCGATAATGCCAAATACCTGTACCTTCACTGGCAAAATACTGATTTTATCCGGTCAATTTGGATAAGTGGTGACAAGGAGCTAGTTAGTCAACTCAGAGGTGATGGCTTTGAAGCCTATCACCGCAGAAGCATAAGAGGAATATTCCACTGTTTGACCGCTAAGTACTATTTTTACACCAGCTACATAGGGGACATAAGCCAATACTTGGCCAAAGGTGCAACTAAGGTCAATCTCTGGCATGGATCGCCACTCAAGAAAATTGAATTCGACATCATCTCGGGTCCACTAGCAACAACTTACCAGGCAACTGACTTGAAAAATAAATTATTCAACTCCTTAAAGTACCATCAGGCCTATATCAAACCCGATATCATGTTCAGCCCTAGCCCAGTGATGGATGTGCTCTTCTCATCGGCGTTTAGGCTACCCACATCACAAATCCATCGCAGCGGAAACCCAAGGACCGACTACTACCGACGTTACCCGGAGAAAAAGCAGTCTATTACTCAATTATTTAACCAACAATATGATCAAGTGATCCTCTACCGCCCTACTTGGATAGACTCCCCCCGGGATGCAAAGATAAGTACTAAGAGAGACATTGGAAGACAGGCTGAGAGAGGGAATGATCAAAAAACAGAAAAAAGTGCAGAACAAAGCTCAGAGAAGAACATAAAGCCAAACAAGCGATACATAGGGGGAATCAACTGGCAATCGCTCTCGACTCAGTTACAGGAAAATAATCAGCTGTTTCTGATCCGATTTAATCCTAGCCAAGCCCATCTGGCTAAACAGCTTAAGAACTATGCCAACATCATAGATATTTCTCATTGGCAGGATATCTATAATATTTTTCATGAAATAGACCTCTTGATCACAGATGAATCATCTCTGTGTATCGATTTTCTGCTCTATCAAACACCCACAATTTTTTATACCAGCTCTGATGTAAGAAAAGACGAAACGTCAAAAACAGCAGCTTCAACTTTAACTTTAACGAAGCCTTCAACAAGCGCTTTACTTACACAGACTGAGACAAAAACAGAGACTGAAAACAGTCATACTAAAAGTGACAACTATGACTATGTAGACAACTTGCCCCTGTTTGGAATAGGACACTCAAAAACCTTAGATAACTTTGAAGATTTGCTAACGAAGCTTAGATCCGATAACAGCTTCTATATTTCAGCCGAAGAGAGCCAAGAATACAAACAGCTGACACAATTGTTCTGGCCAGAACAATTGTGTGATGCCTTCGATACGATCGAGAAGCAGATAGGAAAGATATCGAATAAAACCAAGGTGCCACAACAGGAATGCAGAGCCAATACCACACACCCGCAGGAGCCTGCTTTAGCCGCGAAGCCTTGCCTTGCTAATTCTTCTCGGGGCTAAAGCCCCTCCGACACAAGATAAGACCAATGTAACTCAATACACCTACATGGGTCGATTAAACCCAATCCCCCGTAGGAGCGTGCTTCAGCCGCGAAGGTTATCTTATTAATGAGAGATTTGAAGCAAACCTAAGAGGTACTCACCATAACCGCTATTGAGCAAGGGCTTAGCCAGCTCTCTCAACTGTGCATCATCAATCAAGCCTAGACGGTAAGCGACCTCTTCAGGACAGTTTATCTTGAGGCCTTGTCGCTTTTCTATGGCAGAAATAAATTGAGTCGCCTCAGCTAAAGCATCAGGAGTGCCTGTATCAAGCCAGGCTGTGCCTCTGCCCAGTATATTCACGTTTAAAGCGTTGGAACTTAAGTACATGTTAACCAGATCAACAATCTCGAGCTCACCTCGCCCGGAAGGAGTAATTTGTTTAGCAAAATCAGAGGCTCTATTATCGAAGAAATACAGCCCAGGCATGGCATACTTAGATTGTGGCTTAACTGGTTTCTCCTCAATCGAGAGTGCACGCCCACTTTTATCGAAGCTAATCACGCCATAATCTTGAGGATTAGACACGTGATATGCAAACACAGTAGCACCAGATAATGCAGCGCCGGGTTCAATAGCACAGGTCTGAGCCAATAACGGAGTTAGCGAATCACCATGAAAGAGATTATCGCCTAAGATTAAGGCGCTAGGTCCTCCATCGAGAAAGTCTTCCGCTATGATAAGGGCCTCGGCAAGCCCATTGGGCTGAGCTTGCTCGGCGTATTGCAGCGATATCCCCCATTGAGTACCGTCTTGTAACAGGGCACGAAATAGAGGCAGATCGGCCGGCCTACAAATAAGCAGAATATCTCTTATTCCGGCTTGCATCAGAGTCGAAATTGGATAATAGATCATAGGTTTATCATAAACTGGCAGTAACTGCTTACTCACAACCTGAGTCATAGGAAACAATCTAGACCCAGTACCACCAGCTAAAATAATGCCTTTTCTCATACTTGGCTTACATCTCAAAAATTAGATAAAAAAGAGGTGATATCTTATCACACTGTAGGAGCGGCTTTAGCCGCGATTGATGCAAACAAAAGATTCGGGCCTAAAGACCCTCCTACAAAAAAGATAAAACCTGTACGCTCCGATTCAATCCAATTAAACCGTAGGAGCGCGCTTTAGCCGCGATTTTCTTCTAAAATTAATAAATTGATTTCAATCAGAACAAGGCTAATTATGGAACATGGTAGTGACTTGCGGCTTGGAAGATATAGCCAAGAGAACAATATCTATTTCGTTACAACAAATACTCACGATAGAGAGCCATTGTTTAGTGATTTTAGCAGCGCTCGAATAGTCATTAATAATTTGAGATTGTCTGATGACCAAAAGATAACATCGACTATAGGCTATACCTTGATGCCAAATCACCTGCATTGGCTATTCACACTCAATGATGTCACTGATTTAAGTTATGCCGTAGGGAAAATCAAAGGTCGAAGTGCAAAACAGATAAATACTCATCTAAAACGGAATATTAAAGTGTGGCAAGCAGGATTTTACGATCATTGCTTGAGGCAAGATGAAGAGATAAAGGAAGTGATGAGATACATAGTGGCCAACCCATTGAGAGCGAATTTAGTAGACAACATTGGCAATTACTCACATTGGGATTGCATATATTTACCCGTATGGAGCAGCTTTAGCCGTATGGAGCAGCTTTAGCCGTATGGAGCAGCTTTAGCCGCGATTGATTGATGCAAACAAAAGATTCACCGTAGGAGCGTGCTTCAGCCGCGAAGGATTAATGTAAACAAAAGATTCGGGCCTAAAGACCCTCCTACATAATCAAACAATGCCCTACATAGGTCGATTAAACCCCACACACAAAATGCAGCTTATGTATAAAACTCTTTTACTGTTTTAATAAATCTATCCAGATCTGTTTTAGCTAATGCATTGATCCCTGCGGCTGCGGCCCTGCCGCCGCCAGTATCAAATTGACTACAGATATCGCCTGCTCCCTGCTTATTATTTAATGGTGCCCGTAAAGATACGGTATAAGTGCCATCATTATTATCAGTTAACACCCCATGAGCAGAATCAGGTTCCTGATTGGCCAGGTAGTTACCATATACGCCGCTGATGCGTCTCGACCAGGCACTATCGGGTAATTCAAAAACAGATAAATTTGCACTACGATGACAAGATTCTATTGCCAATACCTTATCCATGTCTTGTCTATATGCGCTTTGAAGCTGGTAGAAAGGTGAATCAGCATCGGCTATCACATCGAAAGGGTTAGGATACTTAAGCAAGGCTAGATACAGATCTGCGGGATGAAAATGAAGGTCTTGAGTTTTACTGCCGTAACCATTGTAATTAATCAGGGTACCAAGCTCATTGAGCTGCTCAGTTTGCTTCTGAGATAAACCCGCCTTTTCTGCTAATTTATTGGCTTTAGCAATAAGGTTATCCCCGAAAGCTGCCGTGATCGCCCAAAGATGGAATTGCCCCTCTAAAAACTTATCTATGATAAGTGCCGTACAGGTATTGGCATCTAAATCAATGTAGGCCTGCAAATGCTGATGCACAGGAATTTCACCGCATCTATGGTGATCGGCATAATATACAATCGCACCAACTTCGAGAGCACCGAGCAGAGCACCTCGATTCTTCTCCATCGAGATATCGAGTACCGTAAGGCTATCTCCAGACCTCACTGCAACTTTTTCTAGTAACTGGATGTCACGTTTAACACCTGTCACCAACTCACTCACAATCGGGTTCGCCAATCTAAGCTGCAACAAGGCGATGATCCCATCAGCATCACCGTTAAAGATATCGTAATTCATAAGCACCCTTTAAATGAGACCCTACACACCGTAGGAGCATGCTTTAGCCGCGATATATTTTATTATCGGCATGGAAAATTCGGGCCTAAAGACCCTCCTACACAAGATAAGACCAATACAACCCATTACACCAACACTGGTCGATTAAACCCTATCCCCTTAGGATCGCGCTTTAGCCGCAATGCCTTTCTTGTTAATTCTTCTCGGGGCTAAAGCCCCTCCTACACAAGATAAGAACATACACCAACACCTACCGATGATATCAAACACACATTGTAGGAGCGCGCTTTAGCCGCGATGGTTTTCTGTTAATTCTTTTCGGGCCTAAAGACCCTCCTACACAAAATAAGAACATACACCAACACCTACCGATGATATCAAACACACATTGTAGGAACGCGCTTTAGCCGCGATGATTTTCTTGTTAATTCTTTTCGGGCCTAAAGACCCTCCTACACAAGATAAGACCATACACCAACACCTACCGATGATATCAAACACACATTGTAGGAGCGCGCTTTAGCCGCGATGGTTTTTGCGGTCCTACATATCGATATAAGCATGTGATTTCAGGTAATCTATCACCTGCTTCGCACAAGCTTCCACCGACTGTTCAGCTGTTTTAACGTGTACTTCTGGGCTCACTGGTAATTCATAGGCTGAATCTATGCCGGTGAAGTTCTTAATCTCGCCTGCACGGGCTTTCTTGTATAAACCTTTTGGATCTCTAAGCTCACATATCTCAATCGGCGTGTCGATAAAGACCTCGATAAATTCCCCGCTCTTTAACTGACTTCGAACCTGCTCTCTATCAGCAAGAAAAGGTGAGATAAATGCTGTTGAGACCAGCTGACCTGCATCGACAAACAACTTTGACACTTCACCAATACGGCGAATGTTCTCGACTCTGTCTTCATCCGAGAAACCCAAGTCACCATTTAAACCATGACGAACGTTGTCGCCATCTAACAGGTAGGTTTTACAACCTATGTCATGCAGCATCTTATCAACTGCATTAGCCACCGTAGACTTTCCTGAGCCACTTAGGCCGGTAAACCAAAGCACGGCTGGGCGATGGCCATTACTAGCTACTCGCTCTTCATGAGACACACTCGCCTGATGCCAAACGACGTCGGAGGATGACTCGCCTTGCGTCTCAACATTCTTATAGGGAGACGCTTCTTCTATTTTATCTATCTTTACTGTCATCACATATCCAATTTTGATTATTTCCGGTGATACACCTTTAAGCTGATGCCTCTCCCGGTGGATTAAATATTCTCCCTGTAGGAGCGGCTTTAGCCGCGAAGGATTGAAACAAGCAAAAGCCTCGGGCCTAAAGACCCTCTTACATCTAAAGGCCCTCCTACAAAAGATAGAAACAATATATACCGATTCAATCCCACACACCGTAGGAGCGTGCTTTAGCCATGATTGATACAAGCAAAATATCGGGCCTAAAGACCCTCCTACATAAACGGGAAAAACACAGGTACGGCCATGAGCACTATGACGCCATAGGTCAGGCTCACTGGCAGTCCGACTCTTACAAAATCGATGATTCGGTAATGTCCGGCGTTATACACCATCAAGTTAGTCTGGTAACCATAAGGGCTAATGAAACTGCCACTCGCCGCAAAAGCGACGGTCATAACAAAAGGTAATATATCCACACCAAAACCTAAGGCGATACTGTAAGCGATAGGGAACATTAATGCAGCAGCTGCATTATTGGTAATGAGCTCAGTCATCAACCAGGTTGCGACATAAACCAGTATCAGAGCCAGATAGAGGTGGTCTTTATCCGTGACGCTATTTACCCACTGGGCCACTAAATCGGCGACGCCATTATTAACCAATGCATGTGAAAGCAAGATAGCCGTCGACACAATTAACCAGATATCGACGGGGAAACGCCTCACCACTTCGTTCACGTTGAGGCACTTACTAAAAATAAGCACGCCAAGCAGCAGCAACATCCCTTGCAGCATCTCTATGACGCCCGTGGCAGCAAGTGCGATAGTCAATACAAATCCACCGATTGAGAGCCAGGCCTTGGCACCATTGATGCGAACTTCAGGCTCAACACCACTGATAACGATGAAGTTTTTACTGATATTTCTGCGAGTCTTAAAGTCTTCACCTACGGCGAGGATTAAAAAGTCTCCCGCCTTGATGACGACCTCGCCCAGCTTACCCGAGATCTCCTCCCCGTCACGGCGAATCGCCACAACTGCGGCATCGAACAAGGCCCTAAAGCCAGAGCCTTTCAGTGTCTTACCTATCAGTACACTTTCTTGCTTCACCACCACTTCGGTTAAATTTGAGTCCAGTAAGCCATTTTTCTCGGCAAACATCTCTAAGCCGGAAAACTGACTCAGCTGCATCATCTTAGTGATATCACCACTGAAGATAAGCCTGTCATTAAGCAGCAGCACTTCTGTCGGTGTTACCGGGCTTATCAAGCGTCCGTCCCGAACGACTTCGACCAAAAATAGCGATTCAAGATGTCGAAGGCCATTATCTTCGACCGAACGGCCAATAAGCTCGGAGCCAGCGACAACTTTAGCATCGATAAAGTAGCCTTTGGAGCAGGTTTCTTTATGCTCGATATCAGGCAACCAGCGAGAGGCCAGTCTTAATACCAGGCCGCAGCCTAATACCAACATGATGCCTACTGCAGTAAACGAAAAGAAACTGAGTGACTTGCCAGTAGCATCGATATAGAGGCTGTTAACGATCAAGTTGGTGGATGTACCAATTAAGGTGAGCGTTCCCCCTAAGATAGCGGCGTAGGAAAGAGGCAATAACAATTTGCTGGCAAAATGATGCGGATTATTTCGAATTGGCGATAACAAGGTAGCGACCACGGCCGTATTATTGAGCATGGCCGAGCTTAACGCTGTAATTCCGAAGAGTCTCATCCAAGTAGAATTGTAACTGCTCACTATCACCTTGGAGGCAATTACTCTGAGCAAGCGAGTCTTCTCCAATGCGAAGGAGCATAAGATCAATAGGACCAGAGTCACCAAACCAGGGTTAGACATGCTCGACAGCAGTTGCTCTTTCGAGACTAAATTAAGTCCGACCAAGGCTAACAGAGCCACACCAAACACCACAGCTGGGCGGCTCTGAAAACGAATAAGTCCCGCGATTGTCGCGACAAATATTCCAATGGTTAAATATGCATCTAGAGACATAGATTCCTATGATTATTTCTGTTGTAGGAGCGCGCTTTAGCCGCGATTGATTGAAACAACCACAAATTCGGGCCTAAAGACCCTCCTACAAAGAGATATCCTTGCTTTCCCAATGTGGGAAATGCTTACGCACCAAAGCATTCATCTCTAATTCAAATTCTGAATAGCTATGCTGTGTCGACTGGTTGGAAGCGATCTTGGAAGATATTGGATTACGGATCATCCCTGCGCCAACGGTTACATTAGTCAGACGATCGATAATAATAAATGCCCCCGTAGCACGGTTAACATCATAGGGATCAAATTGCACTGGCTCAGTGACGGCAAAATGGCAGTTACCAATCTCATTGAGTTCAAGTTGCTGAGCCTTTTGCTTCTCGAGCGTATTAACATCTATCTTGTGATTGATGGCGTCGGCATAACCATAGACGGACTTGCTGCCGACTTTAATCGCATACTCACGATCCACACACAGAGGCTCTTCAGTCATCCAAACCACGTCAGCTTCGAAATTGCTGAGTGAATGTGGCTTATCATGGGGGCGCACTAACATGTCACCACGGCCGACATCAATCTCATCTTCGAGGGTTAAGGTTATCGCCTGCCCCGCAGAGGCTTTCTCAAGATCGCCATCGAATGTGACGATTGACTTAATACGCGTCTCTTTATTCGATGGCAAAGCCACAACAGTATCGCCAACGCGGATCTCACCCGAACCTATGGTTCCACAGAATCCACGAAAATCTAAATTGGGTCGATTAACATATTGCACCTGGAAGCGGAACGACTCACTTCTATCTTGTTCAACCGAAACAGTATTAAGCAACTTGAGTAAGGTAGACCCCGGATACCAAGTCATATTGGTACTTTCGTTTACAACGTTATCGCCTTTCAAGGCCGATATTGGCACGAAGCGGACATCAGAGAATGACAATGCTTTGGCAAACTCGCGATATGCCTTCTTAATGTTCTGATAAACGGCCTGATCGTAATCTACCGCATCCATCTTATTGATGGCAATGATCACGTGCTTAATACCTAACTGAGAACAAATAAAGCTGTGACGCTTGGTCTGAACTTGCACACCATGGCGGGCATCGATCAAGATAATCGCTAAATCACAGGTTGAGGCACCTGTCGCCATATTACGCGTATACTGCTCATGACCCGGCGTATCGGCAATGATAAACTTGCGTTGCTCGGTAGTGAAGTAACGATAAGCCACATCTATGGTAATGCCCTGCTCTCGCTCAGATTGCAGGCCATCGACAAGCAGTGCTAAGTCGAATGACTCATCGGTAGTGTTGAACCGTTTCGAGTCTTTAACTATCGCTGCCATCTGATCTTCGAAGATCATCTTGCTATCGAACAACAAGCGCCCGATTAAAGTAGACTTACCATCATCGACACTGCCACAAGTTAGCACTCGCAACATATCTTTGTTTTCGTGGACTTGAAGATACTCTTCAATGTCAGAAGCAATCAAATTCGAACTTGTGGTCATCTCTGTTCCTTATCTATGAGCTTCGAAAAGCTTGCTCATAGTTAATCTAAATTCTATACACTTACCGTAGGAGCGTGCTTTAGCCGCGATTGAATAAACCAACACGGGTATTGCCATCAACACCAATATTCATTATTGCCATCGATATAGGTCCTACAAACAAGAAATCTATTCCCGGCGCAAGCCGGTCCTATTACTAAAGTCGCTTATCAATTTTAGAAATAGCCTTCCATCTTCTTCTTTTCCATAGACCCGGAAGAGTCATTATCTATCACTCGACCCTGGCGCTCAGAGGTTGTACACAGCAGCATCTCTTGAATTATCTCAGGCAAGGTAGTCGCTTCAGACTCGACTGCACCGGTAAGCGGGTAACAACCTAGAGTCCTGAATCTAACCATCTTCTGTTGAACCACTTCACCTTCTTCTATCGGCATACGCTCATCATCGACCATGATTAGCGTGCCATCACGTTCAACAACAGGGCGAGTTTTCGCCAGGTACAGCGAGGGGATTTCGATACCTTCTAGATAGATGTACTGCCAGATATCGAGCTCGGTCCAGTTCGATAATGGGAAAACACGAATGCTTTCGCCCTTATCGACTTTACCGTTATAGATATTCCACAGCTCAGGGCGTTGATTCTTAGGGTCCCATCTGTGCTTACTATCACGGAAAGAATAGACACGCTCTTTAGCACGAGATTTTTCCTCATCGCGGCGAGCACCACCGAAGGCGGCATCGAATCCATGCATGTCCAATGCCTGCTTAAGGCCTTCGGTTTTCATTATGTCAGTATGCTTAGCACTACCATGGGTGAACGGACCCACCCCCATTTCGATACCTCGAGGATTCTTATGGACTATCAGTTCGAAGCCATGTTTCTTTGCCATCTTATCCCTGAACTCGATCATCTCTTTGAACTTCCAGTTCGTATCGACATGCATCAATGGAAACGGGATCTTGCCAGGGTAAAACGCCTTACGCGCCAGATGCAGTAATACAGATGAGTCCTTCCCCACAGAATAGAGCATTACAGGATTATCAAACTCTGCGGCCACTTCACGCATAATTTGAATCGATTCAGCTTCAAGCTGTTTAAGATGAGTTAGATGTGTAGACATATCGACTTCCGCGTAAACCCTAATCAAACCTAATTAACAACAACTATCAATTTAGTGTGTCGATAACCAGAAACTTTTAACTTAAAGAGATAATAGCAGCACAGGTAAGGATTAAAAGTTATAAAAATCGTTTATCTATATCAAAATGAAATATGAAGTGCAGAAACGATTTCGAATGAATGCGGGAGGGGTAAGAAAGTAGAGGAGCAAAGATGACGGCTGTACCTAGAAAGCTAAAACGACGCTACGCTGTTGAGGCAAAGATGGTATGAAAGCAAAGACGACGGCTGCGCTGTTGAAACGAAGCAGAGATGACTTAACAACAAAAAACCAAATTCGGGCCTAAAGACCCTCCTACACCACCGAGAACCAAGCCCTAAAACTAAAAATCCCACCCTAAATAATAGAGGCAGGCATCTGTATTCATGTAGTCTATGGCGATATCCACCACACCTCGTAGGAGCGTGCTTTAGCCGCGATTGGTTCAAATAAGCAAAACCTCGGGCCTAAAGACCCATCTACATCTAAAGACCCTCCTACAAAAAACAAAACTAAGCTTAACCTTTAGCTAAAATTTGTTCCAACTGCGCTCTAAACTCTGTACCTAACTTATCATTTCTGAGGCCATATTCTACAAACGCAGTCATGTAGCCAAGCTTATCACCACAATCATGGGACTTGCCTGTCATATGAAATGCTTCTACGGTATCGGATTCGATCAACATATCGATGGCATCTGTAAGTTGGATCTCATCCCCGGCACCAGCAGGTGTTCTTGCCAGGAGATCCCAGATTTTGTCAGATAAAACATAACGGCCTACAACCGCAAGGTTAGATGGAGCCTCATCAAGAGCTGGTTTCTCGACCATCTTAGAGATAGCTGTTGACTCACCAGCACACAAACCCACGCCATCACAATCGGCAATACCATACTTACTGACATCTTCATCGGGCACAGGTGAAACCATGATCTGACTAGCCAAAGTAGACTTATAACGACTAATCATGGCTGCCAAATTTTCACTGGTTTGGTTGGCTGTGTATTCGTCTAAAATCACATCGGGTAAAACCACAGCAAAAGGATTATTACCAATACAAGGCTTAGCACACAAGACCGCATGCCCTAGACCTTTAGCCTCACCTTGACGCACATGCATTATGGTCACATCTTTAGGGCAAATAGCCTGTACTTCTTCCAGTAACTGGCGCTTGACCCGCTTCTCAAGTGTTGACTCTAGTTCATAAGAAGTATCAAAGTGATTCTCGATGGCATTTTTACTGGCATGAGTGACTAATACTATCTCTTTAACTCCAGCTTTTACGCATTCATCGACGATATATTGAATTAAAGGCTTATCGACTAAAGGCAACATCTCTTTAGGAATGGCTTTGGTAGCAGGCAACATACGCGTACCAAGCCCTGCAACAGGAATAACAACTTTCATAAAATCTCTTTTAGACAAAAATTAGAGACCAACACGCCCTAATCTCAATTATCAATTATCAATTATCAATTTTGAGATTCTATCATCCTATGAAGAGGTATAAAACAAGCTCATTCATAATCTTCAAACTTATTTAATTCCTTAACAAAACCAAATTTTCGGGCAGTAAACACAAGCTCTCAGAACAAGCTTGCAATCGAATGCCGAGTATATGTCTATTGTACTCACCTTTTGATGTTCTTGACTCTGGAAACTCTACCTGTATCTCAAATCGTCCTTCGTAAAGATGTAATAACGTTTTGTAAAAAAAAAGCTGCTTCTCCGTAGCTTGGGGATAGTGAACTTTAATGCTTTTATCTGATTGAAATCCCCCATCAATCCCAACAAGTGAAACTTGGGTTGGGATGAAGCGCTTGTTTGCTACCGGGTTGGCATTAATATGCCAACCCGGCTCTATATCAAACTCAATACGAATAATCCCCCCATCATTAAATGCCTTTATTCGCCCATGTCCCTTTGCAAAAATAGAATGATTTAACCTTACTGGCACTAAGCCATCAGCCACACTGCCAACGAAACTATAATTCTTAAACAATTCACTTAAGAGGGGACTATGACTCTTGCTGAGCTGACTGGATATTTGCTTATAAGCCGGATGTTGAGAATATAAACTTCCTAGAGACAAAGCTCTATATACTGAGGTATAGACTGAAGATTGCTCTCCATCTGTATTTAAATTAGAGATCTTTGAATACAAATTTTCCCCATCAGAATCATCAAAATGGGCAATCATTTTCTCTAATAACCAGTTCCCACTTGTAACTGCTGAGCCATCCCCAAATGCCCTAGTTTCAATACCAGATGATATGCTTTCACCATGTTCTTCACCCTGCCAAGGCTGATAGAAAGCGAGTCTGAACTGAGCTAGTGCAAACAAAGCAAAATCTTCCAGCTGTGCAGGTATCGATGCACGCCCCAAAAATACTATCCGATATAGTTTTCCATCAAATATCGCACCTTGCCAAAGCAACTCAAGTAACCGGGTGGAGTTATCTAAATATTCCGCTTTGTCAGTTACTTCAAAAGCATCGATAAGTGCAATCGCATAACGGCTATTCCAACTGACTATGACTTTCTCATCAATTTCTGGCTTTACCTTTTGCTTACGATATTTTTTTAATTCCTGATAACTAGGTAACTTACGCCAATCAGAATCTAACGAATCAAGTGATACTAAGACATTCTGATTATTTCCGCTTTGAGTATCATTGATGACTCCTGTTAAAGCTTTGAATCCAACCAAATTGACAGTGCCTGAGTCAGATTGAGTGTCCCTGAAATGATAATACTTACCTTCTATCCCTTCTGAGAGAGCCGATACGGCCGAAGAGTAACCAGAATCATTCTTCAGCCACTGTTCGACCCAATTGATGGTTTGCTCCATTGCAATACGGTAGTGCTGTTTACCTGTAATTCCGTAAACTCTTGCTAACAGACTGATCATATTCGCTTGGGTATATAGCATCTTCTCAAAGTGAGGGGTCTGCCATTTACTATCTACAGTATAACGGTGAAAACCACCATCTATTGCATCAAATACCGGACTTAGCAATATTTCAGAAAGCTGATTTTCTACAGCCTCCAAATAAGCTTTATTACCTGTTCGTAAATACTCATCCAATAAACCAAGTTGCCAGACTTCTCGAAAAAAACGCGGTTCACCGAGGCGTTCTTCATTGAGTAAGGCTTGATAAACTGACTGATGTTGCTCAGGTAATAGCTTTCGCCAATCACTTTTTGAAAGCAGATTTGTCTCTGGATTCGAAGTCGGGAGTGGATCAGGATTTACTATAGCGTCTACTCTACTCGCCAAACTAGATATAGCTTTTGGTTGCTTCCCCCATCTCTTAGCAAGTCCTTGGATCACTTTAGTAAACTTATCTTTATTAAGATAAGAGTCAATCCAAACTATCTTGCCATCTGGCGTCAATATGACATTGAGAGGCCAGCCGGCCTCACCTTTCAATAATTCCAATGCAGATTTAAAACGCCCATCCACCAGCGGCCACTGCTCTCTGTCGACTTTAATGCTGATGTAAGACTGATTTAGAATATCTGCGATGTCAGTATTAGCAAAACTCTCTTCAGCCATCACATGACACCAATGACAGGTAGAATAGCCAATTGAAATAAAGACTAGCTTGCCACCGCTTTGAAAATCAGTTTCAAAATTTGGTTGCCACTCAATCCAATCAACAGGCTGTAGAGAGTGACTGAGCAGGTAGGGAGATTCTGAATTAATTAAGTTATTAAGATACTTAGGCGTTGATGTTTGTGAACTAACAATCTTACGATTGACGAGCCAAGATTTACGACTTTCAAAAGCGATCATCAAGTCAGTATCGTTAAGCACTGTCTTATTAATACTCACGGAATCCGCACTGATTTGACCAATGCTAATGAAGAACAAAAAACATGATATAAGAAAAAACCTTGAAAACATCGGAGGGATCTCTCACCAAAAATAATTAACCGTTACGGACATGTCAGAGTGTAGGACCGGCTTTAGCCGGGAGGAACCTATCAAATAACCTAAATACATATTTCATAGCCTCGGGGCTGAAGCGCCCTCCTACAAGATACAAACCTATCTAGGACTGGCTTTAACCGGGAGGAAGCTATCAAAATAGCCTAACTAAAACCTCGGGGCTAAAGCACCCTCCTACAACCGTTCCTTTCCAATAAACGGGCACCATCTACATATGAACAGGAACCTATCAAATAACCTAAATACATATCCTAAGCCTCGGGGCTAAAGCCCCCCTCCTACAACAGATGTCCTCTCAACAATGACACGAATCAAACTCGTCACCAGCAATCGAACACTAAACAACGAGCTACAAACCAATGTAGGACTGGCTTTAGCCGGGAGGAACTTATCAACATGGCCTAAATACATATCCCAAGCCTCGGGGCTAAAGCACCCTCCTACAACCGTTCCTTTCCAATAAACGGGCACCATCTACATATGAACCAATGTAGGACCGGCTTTAGCCGGGAGAAACCTATCAAAATGGCCCAAGCCTCGGGGCTAAAGCCACCTCCTACACAAGCATGACCAATCAAAGCCAACCGTCAGCCCGACTATTTTCGCAACATCCTTTGCAGTGACCTTAGCTTGTATCTCGCGACTCGAGACTTTCTTAGCTCTATCTTTAACCCGAAACCGCTCCTAAGTTACCTCTCCGGATAACGAACCGTATAACTCTGATTAGCTTTCACATTACTAATATGTTGCCTGGTTCCATTAGGCCAGATCACCATAAGATTAGCCGAAGTCGCTTTACCTAACCCTATATGTTGCTGTTTAGGGTGTACTGACATATAGCCTTGACTGCCACTCACTTGACGCCACGAATAACCATCCCCTTCATAACCCACGACAATTTGTGCCCCTATGCCATCGAGATTCACACCATGTTCGGGTGACCCCTGCAAGGTGATTTTAATCCAGTTATTATTGAGCTTCTGTGCCTGATTCTCGAATAAATGCGCCGCATCATGGTAGTTATTCACTACCACATCTAAGTCACCATCATTATCAAAATCCAGATAAGAAGCCGATCGCGAGTTAGCTATCATGTCCAGTCCGCTTAATGCTGAAACATTCGATAATTTTCCGCCGCTGTTGAGAAAAAACACATTACTGGCTTTAGCAGCATCGGGGAAATTAACGGCTAAGCTTTCGCCTGTCATAGGATCATTGTAATAGGGGTTGTCAGTGGAGTAGACATAATAGTCATTCATGCCGTTGAGCACATAGAGATCATCATCCCCATCATTATCTACATCGAAAAAGTCAGCATCCCATGCCCAACCTGTTGATGAAAAACCTCGGCCAACCAAGTCACTGTGCTGATATTTAATTGCACCGCTATCGGTAAAAGTGGACAAAAACAGATCATTACCTTCGACGACTCGCATATTCGCTAATTTATCAGGATTAAACTCGGCACTAGTATCCTCACTTGGCGTGACATATTTCTGATCTTTATTCATGGTCACAATATTCGACACATAAATATCCGGGATACCGTCACGGTTAAGGTCACTTAAACTCAAATTCATCGTATATGATGGCTTATCAGTACCTAGCTTGGCAGCATAATCGACAAAACCCTTCCCTTGTTGATTGATATAATAAGCATTCACGCCAAAATCATTACCTACGATGAGGTCTTGCCAGCCATCCATATTCAAATCTGTATGTGTTACCGCCTGCCCCCAGCCGGAGTTATTGGCGCCTAACGCATCCTTAGCCTGTTCAAACTTGAAACCACCTTTATTGATGAATAGCACATTGACGCCACCATTATCATTTCTACGTTTAAGGGTTGGAAGCTCGCCCTTGAGGTAATTGCCGAAGTATTCGATGTAGATATCAAGTAAGCCATCGTTGTTCACATCAAACGTCGTCGCAGGGCCGCCTACAAGGCCAGCGCCACCGAGTGAAGCAGTAGCGGTGACTTCGGTAAACTTTCCGTCTCCATCATTACGGTATACCCGGTGAGCTTCATCGACATAAGTGATCACTATGTCTTGATCGCCATCATTATCAAAATCGGCTATCAAAGGTTGTCTAGGCTCACCAGCGGTGTCTTCTGAACCTTTTCTCTTACTGTGATTATCAAGACCAGCTGAAACCGTAATATCTTCGAAGTAACCGCCTTTATTCAGATAGAGCTTGTTACCAAGGCCACTCAAAATGAGGATATCGATTAGCCCGTCATTATTAATATCTTCAGCCGCAACACCACCGCCACCAAATGCAGGAGGGATAGTAATAATGCCAGTTTCAGAACTCTTGCTTAGGTAGCTACGTAATTGACGACTTAGCCAGTCTGATGAGCGGTGCTCGGCTTTAAAACCTTGCTTATCTGTCACATTAATAAAATAACGAGTCTGAGGTGTGTCGCCGCCGTTGCCACCGGCAGAAATAATTCCTGTTTTTACAAGCTTCTGTGGCTGATAACTGTGATAGGTCTGTAGATCTGACATGATTTTTTCATAACTCAGCGCTACAAGATCAGAGCTAAGCACCTCTTGCTTTAACCGCTTTCCTTCAATACCCGCATTTCGGAGTAATAGCACACCATAGTGAGCGATCGCTTCACTGAGAAGTTCAGCAGCAAAAGGGTCTGCTTCAATTTTGACTAACGATTTAGCATCGAGCAATGCCTCTTTAAAGTAAAGCCAATGCAAACCAGAATCTCTGAACGAGTCCATATCGTAAGATTCTATGACGACTTGCTTATCCTTGGGATAATTAGGATAAAAAATTACATCTTCATATTCATTGATGCGGTGAGGAAGCAAACTTTGCACTGACGCTGCGACATCAGATTCTTTAATTGTTGACCCTTTACTGACTCGAGCCTGAGCATCGAGATAAAGCGTGCCTGAGAATGCTATCATTGCTTCTGTGAAATATTGCTTAAACGCGGCCTTTTTAGCAGGGTCTTTTGGTAAAGCTAGTTTCGCAAAATACACTTGAAGATTACGAGCAAAAAGCGTTTGATTAACTTCATTGTATTGTTCGAAAGCTGCAATTTTCTGCTCAATCAAGGGCAGTAACAAACCTGACTTCACGATTTTAGTTGATGAACTGTTTGCAAGCCTTACATTTTCAGATGACTCCAAAGACGGGAAAAGAACACCCCAACTTTGGGTAACCATCTGCGCCGAAACTTCATAACTATCCGTATCTCTGGCAAGGATATCAGCTCGTTTTAACAGTGACAAAGTGACTAAATCCACTTTTTCAGTGATGGCTTGGGTCGCATCATCACTAAGCCCTGGAAGTTCAATATCAAAATCGAGCAACACATCTTGCTGCACAGCTAGCATGGCTCTCAAGGTATAAGCAATCGAACCATAATGCTGTTGATCACGACTGTTAATTTCTGTGATGACGCCATTAGTACTTACTAACCAGTAAGACTGATTAATATCAGGGAAACCTTGCTTTAGCTTGGTTTGAAGTAGAAGTTCACTTGCTGCATTGACTTGAGAAAGTGTCAGTTGACTGGCATCAGGATAAAGACTCGCAGCTTTTTGCCAAATAGCACGAACGAGTCGTTTTTGCAGTTCAGTTTTAGCATATCTGGCGTTTGCAGATAAGGGAGTGCCATAGATAAGACCTTCGAGACGAGTTGCTGTAGCGTGGCATTTAGGGTCTTTCACCGACTCTAACTTACCCATCAGTTTTAATATGCCATCATCTAGCTGACTGATGTCAATTTGATCCTCGGCGTAAACATTTGCAGCTATACCCGATGATATTAGCACCATAGCCAACATTGCAGCTTTGATACTGACGGCTAGTTTTCGAACTGGATTATGACTAAAGCCCAAACTAGAATGAATTCCATTGCTTATACTGCGCATATACAACTCCCTATTGCCGTTACCTTCTCCTTAAAGCCACAATAAACAGCAGGAGAGGCCGACATATTTTTATTAAATATTTATCAATTTCAAGATATCAAAAAACAACATAGATGCCAACAAATCTGCAACCTCGGGGCTAAAGCGCCCTCCTACAAGATACAAACCTATGTAGGACAGGCGTTAGCCGGGAGGAAGCTATCAAAACGGCCAAGAGACATATCCCAAACCTCGGGGCTGAAGCGCCCTCCTACAACATGCAAACCTATGTAGGATCGGCTTTAGCCGGGAGGAAACTATCAAAATGGCCAAGAGACATATCCCAAGCCTCGGGGCTGAAGCACCCTCCTACAACCGTTCCTTTCCAATAAACGGGCACCATCTACATATGAACCTATGTAGGACCGGCTTTAGCCGGGAGGAACTTATCAAAATGGTCTAAATACATATCCCAAGCCTCGGGGCTGAAGCGCCCTCCTACAAACATGTAAACCTATGTAGGACCGGCTTTAGCCGGGAGGAAGCTACAAAATGGCCAAGAGACTTATCCAAGACTCGGGGCTAAAGCACCCTCCTACAAGATACAAACCTATGTAGGACCGGCTTTAGCCGGGAGGAAGCTATCAGATGGCCAAGAGACCTATCCCAAGCCTCGGGGCTGAAGCACCCTCCTACAAACATGCAAACCTACAGAGAGAAGCTCTTTCGTACATAAACTCTTCTATATGCAACCAGCATTAACAAGCAGAAAATAGCCCAGGCCTGCATACTACCGCTACTGCTTTCACTATTGTTCTTCCCCTGAACATCTAACACGAGCTCAACCGTGTCATTGTTTTCATTGGTATCAAACTCAAGTCGTTTAACGGTCGCGATAATTGAAAACTCACCAACAGATTTAGGTGTGATCCAGAACTCAATTTCTTTACGAGTTCCGCCTGCAAGCTCTCCTAAGCTACAAACATACTTGCCATCTTGACCAATACAATTACCAGGTATATTAGAAGATTCAAAACGACTTCCAACACTGATTGATACGCTGACTTCTGTAGCCATTGCTTCAGAGAGGTTACTGATACTGAATGTTACAGGCGATGCTACATCAATCTGAGGGAAGTTAGGTCCATCAGCAAAAATCGAAACATCTGTTTCTTGCAAACCAAAACCACCATCTAGACTCAAATACCAAAGAAACACACCAGTTTGTCCATCAAAGGTAATAATGTCCAAGTCGCCATCATTATCGATATCCAATAATACTAACTGAGCGAGTTCATCAGTTACAATCACAGCATCATCAACACGGATGTCATTCAGACTATAATAATGCCAAATACTCACGCCCTGAGGCATGATAAACAAGATCTCATTAACACCATCATCATTCAGATCTGATACTAACACCTCATCCGCATCAGGAAACTCGACATCACTAATCATAAAGTCAGTTTCAAACACATTAATTATGAGCTTCCATCCAGTGTCTCCATAGATAAAGGCGTCAGAAATACCATCACTATCGACATCAGTAACTGCCATCATCTCAATAGGTTGGGTAATACTAGGAACTGTGACAGATGTCCATTGCGTCTCATCCATATTGACTAACACTGGCGTACTCATATCACCGGCAACAAGTAAGCGGAGACCTTCGCTACTTTCAACGATACTTAAAGATGTCACCCCCGTATCCACGATTAGAGCTGGAGCTTTGTCACTATCTGCAACTTTAGCTGTTGAGTTATCTGAGCTATTTTTTTCACCTAAAACACTCAAATGACTTGAGCTGTTTTGCTGCGCAAGCTCAAATACATTAATGACACTAACCGTCATCTCATCTGTACCAACATGCGAGTACACAGCAATATCAACTTGAGCTAAGCCAGCAAGAATAACCTCAACCGATGAATCATTGTCCAAATCCGCCACTAATATGAAGTCGGCGCTTACAGCATCGAGTACCACACTTGATTGCACTTGTAGTTGCTCGCCTAGCAGATAAACAACACTGTTTGCATCACTTCCACCTGCGGTAATGAGGTCAAGATTACCGTCACTGTCTACATCAGCCACCAGTATAGATTTAACCTCTTGGCTCATCGCTAAACTCGTAGAGGGATTAAGTTGACCATTGCCATCATTAATTAACACTGATGTCATCATAGTGTTAGCATCATAACTAAGCAGATCGACGAAAGTATCTCCATCAATATCCACTGCGAAGCCGACACTAGACGGGCTACTTATCAGCGACTCGCCAGGAAGTATTGACAGCACATTGGCGAGTAGCAATTGAGCATTGTCATCAACTACGGCTCCGTCTAAATTACCACCAGAAATCACCACCTCTGCAGAAGTAAACCCAGAATCAACATCATCGACAGTTAACGCTATAAGCGTGCTAGCAACATCCCCAGCTTTAATAGCAGAGCCTAACTGACAGCTTAGGGTATTAGACTCAGTTTCAATACAAACAGCTGGCAGTGTTTCTATGGTTAAACTGCCATTAATGGCAATATCAAAAATGATATCCTCAGCAGAAGCTAACCCAAGATTAGTTAACTCTAAGACTAAACTGACCGTTTGTTCAGCCGTTGCTGGTGCGGGAGTGAAATAGAAGTTCGAAGAGATTTCAGTTTTCTCAGGCGGTATAACACTAAGGACAAACTCTTGTAAAACAGGTGACTCTGTATCACCATCACTAAGTGCAATAACCACATTAAGCAGATCACCTAATGCATCCTCTGGAGCTGTCCCCTGGAGAACCCAGCCACTGTCGATACTCAACCATTCAGGACCACTCAGCAACTCGAAGCTAATTGAATAAGTAGAGTCTATATCAGTAGCAGACAAAGGATATGAGTATAAAGCCCCAACAACAACTTCGACAATGGGTGATGAGCTAAACACTGGCGCATCATTTATATTGATGACTTCGAGGTTAAAAGTCGCTAGCGATGCTGATAAATTGCCATCAAAAACTGATATAACAATACCAGTAGTCACTCCAACATCAGCATTAGCAGGTGTGCCTGAAAGGCTACCATCTACAGAGCTAAAAGTTGCCCAGTCAGGTTTATTTACAATACTAAATGAAAGAGTATCTGCAACATCAGCATCACTAAAGGTAGGAGAGAAGCTATACAATGAGTCTTCATCTACCGATGTCAATGCCACACCAGAAATGACCGGTGTATCATTAAAGTCATAAACAACGGCATAACGTGTTGCCACTATATTGCCATTACCGGAAAGGTCGACCGCAGCACCTTGAGCAATATCCAAACTGACACTCGCTTGCGCCACAGGGGTAACCAGAACAGAATAATTTGCAGCATCTATCACAGTGAAACTACTCAACCCCGCATTAGTTGCAATGATATCCCCGATGTCAAAATCTGTGACATTTTCACTAAAACCGATAGTGGCAGTAAATGCTGTAGTAGTCGTACCCGATGGACCACTAATGGTTACTGTCGGCTGAACATCATCATAATTGATACTCAACGTATTTGATTGCGTATTTCCATTACCTGCACTGTCCGTTGCTACACCAGCAGCAACTTCCACAGAAACACTTGTCTCCCCCATTACATCAACTTGAACAGTATAACTAGCCGCATTCACAGTTTGAAAATCAGATAATGTCCCATTAATAACCGTAATATCATCAACAGTAAAACCCGACATACTTTCATCAAAGTTGATATTCACAACAAATGAATTGACTTGAGGGCTAGAAGGGCCTGTCACTGTAACCGTTGGCTGAATTACATCGACTGCAAAAATATTACTGGGTCCTGCTGCAGGTGATAAATTAGTACTAAAACGAGCCGTTCCTGCAGCAATAGTGATACCCAAGGAGCCTTCACCACTAAGGTTAGTTAAACTGACCGTCGCAGTACTCATATCACCATTGACAATAGTGATGTCCGCATTAGCACTACCTGTTTTATTAAGCGTGATATCAGCAGCAGTTAAATTGACCTGCTCTACATCAAAGTAACTCACCGTATAAGTCACTGGCCCAGAATTGGCTAATGATGATGAAGGTGCACTAATAGCTAAACTAGGAGTTGGGACTAATGGAGTCGTTTGGTATTCAAACTCGACGTCAACAGCCGCCGTATTCGTCACACTTGCATCCAGAGCATCAATTGCAACGCCTGCCGCAACCGATAAAGTCACCACCCCATCGGCAATTGGAGTAACAACGACACTATAGCTACTCGCTGAACCGCTAAATCCAGATAACGTCCCGTTGATAACGGTAATGTCCGATTGAATAAAATCAGTCACGTTATCGGAAAAGTTGATAGTCATGTTGACAGAGGTATTTGATGTAGGACTAGTAACATCAACGCTTGAAGCAACAGTGATCTCGTTAACACTGATGTTATCTATGGCGGGGCTAATAAACACAACCCCACCTATGGTTGCCATTAAAGTACTGGAGGCTGTGGTGTAAGAATTAGCTAAAGTCCCTGCAGGGAAATGTACCGTTACCGTTAAAGCACATTGGGAGCCAGCACTCACTTCAACGTCTGACACCGATAACATAGTCGTACCAGCGGCAGAACTTGAAGCACCACAAAAATTAGACTGAGCAATAGAAGTGACACTTGCACCGATATTAAGCTTTGAAAAATCTTCAGAAAAACTTATAACTGTAGCGTCGCCAGCTCCCACTGCGTTGGTTATCAGGTAAGTAAGGTCGACATCTGCACCACTTGCACCCACTCTGATTGATTCAACAGACACAGAGTTAATATTAAAGCTTTTACTAAAACTCACACCGCTGACACTCAAGTCGGCACTGTTTATACTGTTGCTGACGCTATTGCCATTAACTTGAGCACTGATAACTGAGCTTGTAAGAGTGACATCCCCAACAGTATCTGCTGGTAACCGTATCGAAACCGAAAACTCACAAGTTTCAGCCGCAGCCAGTATTCCTCCTGTAAACGTAACCAGCCCAGTCCCACTGATACTTGAACCCGAGCCACAGATATCCCCACTAGGTAGCCCTGTTGCAACCATGCCAGTCATTGCGGCATCAAGATCTAAAGTAAAACCAATATCAGTGGCAGAAGCGGAAGATGCAAAGTCATGATGGAGTGAGAAGTTTATAACGCCAGTGCTGCCAGGTAGAACCGTACCTTCGGCAAATGAAAAGCTCATTGAAGGGGCTGTATCTATGCTAATTGCAACATTTGCAGACGGTGATCCACTCGATATTAACTGTGAATTGATGGTCGATAATATAGTGCCTACAGACATATTATAACTGCCTGCAGCTAAACTGGTTGGCAAAGTTAGCACCATATCAAAAGTACAACTATCACCAGCGGCGAGGTCCGCACTGGTCACTACAACACCTTCAACAACAGGAGCATTGTCTTGAGCGAATATCAAATTGAAAGCCGAGCTCCCGCCACAGCTACCAGCCGCAGGTATCGTCGGAGACACTATCCCATCTATACCACTAATATCGGTTGTAAAACTAATATCACTAGCGGCATTAACAGTATCTAGGTTCGTTAGAACATGGCGTAAAGTAACCGTGTCGCCTGCAGTTAAAAATGGTTCAACAACACTAACGGTAAGACTCGGCGCATTCGACACCACCAGAGCATTGCTCACATCAGTGTAATTAGTTGTTGAGCCATTGAGTATTGCAGATATACCTGTAGCGGTATTCGTGTACGCCCCCTGAGCAGCATTCGCAGGAATAGTTACAGGAACAGAGAAACTACAACTTCCTTCGGTGGCAAGGCTTCCCCCTGTTAAAGTAATACTAGAAGAGCCTGAAATACTAGAACCCGAACCACAAACATCCGCAAGCGGCAAACCTGTAGCAACAAGACCAGTTAATGCGCTATCTAAATCGTCAGTAAAAGTAATATCAGTAGCAGCGAAGCTTCGATCAAAGTTGGTCACTGTAATATCAAGCGTACCAACTGCAGAACCTGGTACAACAGTTATTGGCGAAAAGCTTAAATTCAGAAATTCTCGTTGAACGTAAAAAGAGGCCCCCATCAAACCAGATGTAATTAAAGAAGGAGAAGTAACAAAGGCATCATTCCAAATAAGATCAAACGTACCTGGGGTATCGGCTAATATATCAATAGATGCGGTACATGAGGTTTCAGAGTTTAGCATTACCCCTGTAACTGTGATTGAATCATCACCAACTGGCTCATTAACGACTACCCCACTACAATCAGTGGTAAAGTTGGCTACAGGAGCAATGGTAATCCCTGCTGGTAGATTAATAGATGCCGTACCTCCAGCAATTAAGCTACCTGTATTTGAAAATGTATAATTGATAGTGTTAATCGCACCAACGGAAATCGTTGGTGCGGCAAGAGTTACACCAACAGTAAATAGAGTCGCATCTATATTTAGCGTGGTGGAAGAGTCTGAACCACTGCCTAGACTGGAAGTGAGCCCGGTAACAAGAGTTGCACCAGTAACTGTTCCTGTAATATTAAATGAAAAAATACAACTTGCACCAGCACCTAACCGATAGTTACTTGCTGTAAAAGTTGATTCCCCAGCATTGGCTGTAAAACTACCATCAGTACAACTAGTCCCCCCATCACTTGTCCTGCAATCTGTTGACTAGCTGGTAGACTCGCTAAAAAACCAATATCTGATGCTGAGCTTGCTGAGGTATTCGTCAAGGTATAAGTCAGCGTACTGACATGACCCGATGCGATTGGCGTCGTGTTAAACGTGCCCACTAAAGTTAAATCGGTACCTGCAGCACTTGCAAATTTTGCGACCAACAATAATGAGATATAAAAAACTGCATTAACAGCCCTTAAAAGACACTTCTTCTGCCAGGAGGTGTTTTTCATTGTAATTCCTTTTATAAATCTCTTATTAGCGCAATAAAAGAACGCAACTCAAATATAAGAACAAATATCAACAAACATAATGATAACACTTGGTTCAATTATTGTTATCCCCCTTTTTAATTAATATTGCCAGCATTCAATACAAAACACCCTCTATCAGGCAGAAAGAGAACACGAAAAATACACACTCACATCAATAAGTTACAGCGCAGCCGACAGCCATTAATTAGTATGACAAGCAACAACAACCTGATCATTTGTTAGCCAAACAACTATAAGTGGTCAAACCTTTGACGCGAAAGCATAGTTTTTTATTGCCTATTGTTACCATTAGGTTAAAATTAACTCATTATTTTAATATGCAGGTAAAAATATGATAAACGCATATAAAAAACCTATTTTAATTGCCCTTTGTCTTTCAACTTCCCTTAGCCTTTCAAGCTTTGCTATTGCAGCAAAACCTATAGTTGCGAGCGGTTCTCAATTAGAAATTAGTGCTTTGAGCAGTGAGAATAAATTTGATGAAGCCACGGTAACCATTACAGGCCCTGATGGGTTTGAAAAGCAGATGAAAGTGAGTGCTAACAATACCGAGCTCGACATAGAACAGCTCGGCATAATCAAAGATGGCAACTACAGCTATCAAATTGAATATAGTCAGCTAGGCGATGTAGAGATAGTGAATGATCGTAAAACAGGTAGGCAGGGAGCAACCAGACACTTAGGTAAAGTAGAGACTAAATCTGGATACTTCAATGTCAAAGACAGTGAATTTGTCCAAGAAACCTATGATGAAGGAGAGCAGGGGCAGGAATCTAAAGTTGAGCAGATGCTTGAGCAAATAATTGATAAGAATAATTTTGAAATTGTGAACGAGCACTTAGCCAAGTAAGTAGGCTATTCCTTACTGACTTAGAATCGCAAGGGTAATAATAATGAATAAGAATATGAGTATTAGCATTAGCACTAAAAAAGCATTAACAGTGCTTCCTCTTAGCTTGGCGTTCTCACTGGCAATGACTGCAACGGCACATGCCGATCAAGTCATTCTTGATGACCTGATTGTCGATGGTAGCGCTTGTATAGGATTTGACTGTGTAAATGGTGAATCATTCGGCTTCGATACTCTACGCCTTAAAGAAAACAACTTACGTATCAAGTTCCAGGATACCAGTAGCTCCTCTAGCTTCCCGTCCAACGATTGGCAAATAACGGTCAATGATAGCTCTAATGGTGGGGCAAACAAGTTTTCAATTGACGATATAGATAGTGGAAAAACCCCTTTTACCATTGAAGCTGGCGCACCGAACCATTCACTGTTCGTCGATGACGGCGGACGACTAGGCTTAGGAACAAGCACGCCCGTTGTTGATATACACATCAAGTCTGGCAACACCCCTACCCTACGCCTAGAACAAGACGGCAGTTCAGGCTTTACCCCGCAAACCTGGGATGTAGCAGGTAACGAAGCTAACTTCTTCGTCCGTGATGCTACCAATGGCAGTAAGTTGGTTTTCAGAATACAACCAAGCGCGCCCTCAAATAGTATATTTGTAGCAAGTGATGGAGATATTGGTTTAGGTGATGCGACGCCAGATGCAGCTCTAGATATTGAATCAGGAGATCTGATGCTCACAGATGGTCAAGTCACAATTAGAAAAACAAATGACCCTAAGATATTATTCAATGAAAATGATGTAGTTGATCAACAATGGGAAATTGGAATTAAAGATATTTACGGAAATGGCTTAGCACTATTAAACAATTCTCCAAGTAAAACGTTTTTAGGGATGGTTATCCAGCCTGATGGGGACATATATATCAATAACGGTACAGATATGAGCAATCAACTATGGAGTTGGCACTTAGATGCTACAACTGAAGCAATACATCAATCTGGAGATTTGTTTGTTGGAGGTGATATAACAGCACAAGGTACGATAAGCCCAGGTTCAAGTCGCACGACAAAAAACAATATTACTATGGTTGATGGCGATAAAATATTAAAATTGATTACTGACATTGACATCTACTCTTGGTCTTATATAAAAGATGCAGGTAAAGTCACTCATATTGGCCCAATGGCAGAAGAGTTCTACGAGTTATTTAATTATGGTGTGGACAATAAACACATATCTCCAACCGATACATCAGGTATTTCATTAGCAGCAATTAAAGCAATGATGAACAAGGTTGAATCTCAAAATGCAAAAATAGCAAAACTTGAAAATGTATTAATTGAGCTACAACTACAAAATAAACAACACTAATCAATTTGTTAAGCCAAAAGCGTTCTACAAGGAACGCTTTTGGGTGCTTAACTCCTGCCTTACCGTAAACGCCTGCATTGCGTGAGTGAGCCTGCGAACGTTCCGTTATCGGTGAGCGCAGCGTTCCGTGAGTGAGCCTGCGAAGCGTTCACCTTACCCTTTCATTCATTGCTTTCTTTAACGCTTTACTGAACTTTATAGCACCGGGCAAGGCTAAATGGTCATCGTCATAAAAGTAATCGTTACTACCATCTTCCATTTCACCATAAAATAAATCATGAAAATCATACACATCAATATTTGAATGCTCAGCCAACAAATCCAACAACTCTTGATGCTCAGGGATCCACAGCTGAATTCTATCATCTTGATAGTATTCGCGAGTAAGTGGAGGTACTACCAATACCAACCGACCTTCGACTTTTCCTAGCCTAAGCCTATCGGCCAACACTAATAACCGCTCAACATTACGTATAGGCAATTTAGCATCAGACATTACGGAGGATTCGACGCTCAATTTATGACTTACAACAGTAGAATCTGCATACTCGGCTAAACAGCTGGGGACCATTTTTTTTAATCGATAAACTCCAAGTAATAATTCATCCTCCTTAACATCGGCACTAACAGGCACAAGGCAGGACTTGTCATTTTCCATCACCTGTTTTGATACAAAATTAGATAAGTCTAACCATGAAATAAGCCTTTGTTTAACTTCAATAACAGGGATTATCCTCGAAGCCCAAAGACGAATGCTTGCCATTGGATCATATGAAAAAAATTCGTGGGACAAGGGTAGATTTTTGATAATAAGAAAGCGGCGACTTAGCATATCATTTGCTATATAACGCTGAGATATATGCAAACTACCCGGAGATACAGGCACGAATATGGTATTTATGTTGACAGCATGCTCCAATATCACGCCAGCTTTAAACACCACCTCTTCGATGTCACCGCTGCCATCATGAAAATTGACCCCTTTAACCCCTAACGATGGGAAGTGAAACCCAACGCTATGAGAAGATCCTAATGCTAACGCAGTGAACCCATCTTTTTCCTCATTAAATAATGACAGTTTGTCCATCACTCTGTCATCACTTGGAAGCAAGCAAAGCATTCCATTAACAGCTGAAAAAATTAAAACAAATACTAATGTTGCCCTCAGAAAAAACAAGGCAAAATATCTAAAATTCAAAGTAGATGAAGGGTTCATGTTCGAAGCTCCCTAAAAAAAAGATACTCGACACTATCAATAACGATAATCCCCAACGTTTATAAGATGTCAAAACGGTTACTTCCTCGATAAAATCGAGCTGTTTAAACTCATTATAGAAACTATATAAAAATAACGAAACAAGCCCTAAAGAAGCTTTAACCAACATTAACTTGCCCTTAATGACTAGCAGTTGAAAAAAGCCAAATGAATTAAACGGTATCAACATACTATTAAGCACGCTAAAGAGTAATGAAGTATCTTGAATATAAAACATTGGCGCACTAAACATTAATACGATGGCTAAACACTTGAATCAGTCACTCGACCGCCACATAATGCATTGATAAATTTACTTATTGGGTTCCATAGCACCATAACCAAACCATGAAACAAACCAAAAATAATAAAATTACCATGAAACAAACCAAAAATAATAAAATTCCAACTGGCTCCGTGCCAGAGCCCAATAATCATCAGTGTGATAATGGTCACAACAGAGCGGAGCGGTTCAGTGGAATAACGCCTGAGAAGGGGGATTTGGATATAGTCCCCAACCCAACGAGTTAAGCTAATATGCCAACGTTGCCAAAACCCTCTAAGATTAGTTGCAAACAAAGGTCTTCTAAAATTCAGCGTCAGCTTAACACCAAATAGCAGGCCTACACCCCGTGCGATCTCAGAATAGGCCATAAAATCACAGTAAATCTTTAGTATAACCAAAGCACCTATAAGCCAATAAATCCAAGATGAGAAGTGCGCTTCACCAAAGTAAACCGAATTAATGCTAGCAGTTAAATTGTCAGCAATAACAAGCTTGATAAAAAAACCCCAGACAATGAGCAACAAACCATAGCGAAATTGATACAGGGTCGGCAGTGACAAGGATTTTAGCTGAGGTAATAGCGCTCGACTGCGCTCAATCGGACCAGCTACCAATTGAGGGAAGAAGCTAACATATAAACAAAAAATACCTAAGTGTCTCTCCGGTTTTATCTTCCCTAAATAGACATCGAAGGTATAACTTAGCGTTTGTAACGTATAAAAAGATAAACCCAAGGGCAATAGTAGGTTATACAGTTCAAAATCAACACTAAGTAGTGAACTCACATTACTGCCGATAAAATCCCAATATTTAAAGCCAAACAAGATACCTAGGTTAACTAGCAAACTTATATACAAATAAGGCCTTCGAGCAAACTTCCTTTCCTTTTCTCCCATTTTTAAGGCGAAGAAATAATCAATAAATGAAGAAGCAAACAGAAGAGGAATATATCGCCAATCCCAGTACGCATAAAATGTATAACTAGCTAGTAACATTAATACCCAACGATAACGCTGAGGCATCAAGCAGTAGCAGATAAAAATCAAGGGTAAAAAAAGTAAAAAAACAAGCGATACGAAAGACAACTGCAGTCACCACACTTAATAAGCTTACAAAATAGGCATTATTACCAAACACCTTCAAGACAAGTTACCAGATCAGCAACAAGTATGCATACAAATTTCCAACAAAACAGATCGAATCCGATGAGTGTTGCGCCCATCCCCAAGCAATTAGCATAGAATAGCTTTCGCTTTACCTCATCAAAGCCTCGGGCCTAAAGACCCTCTTACATCTAAAGACCCTCCTCCAAACCCCAAATAGCAAAAAGCCCGCCCTAAATAAATAGAGGCGGGCATCAGTGTTCATGTGGCCGAAGGCCATACCGTAAGCGCAGCGTTCTGTAGTCGCTTGCGACGTTCGTCTTACCTGTAGGAGCGGCTTTAGCCGCGAGAGAACATATCATCAAAGCATCCGCCCTAAATGAATAGAGCGCAGCGTTCATGTGGCCGAAGGCCATACCGTAAGCGCAGCGTTCTGTAGTCGCTTGCGACGTTCGTCTTACCTGTAGGAGCGGCTTTAGCCGCGAAAGAACACCTTGTAGGAGCAGCTTTAGCCACGAGAGAGCACATCACTAAAGCCTCGGGCCTAAAGCCCCCCTCTTCCACCACCAGAACCCCAAATAACAAAAAGCCCGCCCTAAATAAATAGAGGCGGGCATCAGTGTTTATCTTTTACTTACAACTTATAGCTTATAGCTTAAAACTCAAAACTCAACTCAGTCTTTCGCAAAATTTGCTCCAACTGCGCTCTAAAATCTGTACCTAACTTTTCGTTTCTAAGCCCATACTCAACAAACGCAGTCATATAGCCAAGTTTGTCACCACAATCATGGGACTTACCTGTCATGTGAAACGCTTCTACGGTATCTGATTCAATCAACATATCGATAGCATCTGTTAGTTGAATCTCATCCCCGGCCCCAGCAGGTGTTCTTGCCAGGAGATCCCAGATTTTATCAGATAAAACATAACGGCCAACAACAGCAAAATTAGATGGTGCCTCATCCAGCGTAGGTTTTTCAACCATCTTAGAGATAGCCGTTGACTCACCAGCACATAAACCAACACCATCACAATCGGCAATACCATACATGCTGACATCTTCATGGGCACAGGTGAAACCATGATCTGACTAGCCAAAGTAGATTTGTAACGACCAATCATGGCCGCTAAATTTTCACTGGTTTGATTAGCCGTATATTCATCTAAAATCACATCGGGCAAAACTACAGCAAAGGATTATTACCAATACAAGGCTTAGCACACAAGACCGCATGTCCCAATCCTTTAGCTTCGCCTTGACGCACATGCATTATGGTCACGTCTTTAGGGCAAATAGCCTGTACTTCTTCCAGTAACTGACGCTTGACCCGCTTCTCTAGTGTTGACTCTAGCTCATAAGAAGTATCAAAATGATTCTCGATAGCATTTTTACTGGCATGAGTTACCAATACAATTTCTTTAACCCCAGCTTTAACACATTCATCAAACTATATTGAATTAAGGGCTTATCGACTAAAGGCAACATCTCTTTCGGAATAGCTTTGGTAGCAGGTAGCATACGCGTACCAAGCCCAGCTACAGGAATAATGGCTTTCATTTAAAACCTTAATAAAAACTTAACCTATCAAAATAGCCATTGTAATAAACAAAAATAAAAGTTAGTCGCTACCAAACAGATCGCGAGTATAGACCTTATCTGATACATCCTTGAGCTCTTCAACCATACGGTTTGAAACGATCACATCAGACATCATCTTAAACTCTTCGAGGTTTTTTATGACTTTTGAATGATAAAATTCAGGTTCATCTAACACCGGCTCGTAAACCACAACTTCGATACCTTTAGCCTTAATCCGTTTCATTATCCCTTGAATAGATGAAGATCTGAAGTTATCTGAACCACTTTTCATGATTAAACGATAGATTCCAACTCTAGACGGGTTTCTCTTTAGAATAGAATCTGAAATAAAATCTTTACGAGTAGTATTTGCATCTACAATCGCACTAATTAAACAATTAGGTACGTCGGCATAATTTGCTCGTAATTGCTTCGTATCTTTCGGAAGACAATAACCACCATAGCCAAATGAAGGATTGTTATAGTGACTACCAATACGAGGATCTAAACAAACACCTTTTATTAATTGATTTGAATCCAGTCCATGCGACTCAGCATAGCTATCTAATTCATTAAAATAAGCGACACGCATTGCCAGATAAGTATTAGAAAATAGTTTAACCGCTTCAGCTTCAGTAGAATCAGTAAATAGAATTTCTACATCTTCTTTTACAGCAGCGTTAGCAAGTAAGTTAGCGAACACTTTAGCTCGTTCGGAGCGTTCACCAACAATTATACGTGAGGGGTGTAAATTGTCATATAATGCACGACCTTCACGTAAGAACTCAGGTGAAAAGATAATATTTTGTGTTTTAAATTTTTGTTTAATCGATTCAGTATATCCTACTGGCACAGTTGATTTAATAACCATTACTGCGCTTGGGTTAATTGTTAATACATCCTGAATTACAGATTCAACCGATGAAGTATTAAAATAGTTTGTAGCAGAATCATAATCTGTTGGTGTAGCTATAATCACGAAGTCTGCATCATGATAGGCAAAATTTTTATCAAGCGTTGCAGTTAAATTTAGTTTATGATTAGCTAAATAATCTTCTATCTCTACGTCAGCTATGGGTGAACGCCCTTGATTAATCATCTCTATTTTTCTAGAAACAATATCAACCGCGATGACTTCATTATGTTGCGATAATAATACCGCATTAGACAAACCTACATACCCTGTCCCAGCAATAGCTATTTTCATAAAACCTCTTACTTCCTACTCTTCATATAACCTTTACAAGCGTAAACAAAAAAAGTTATTGACGATCTAAAAAAACTTAGGCCAACAATCTTGCGATAAAATTCCCACTGATAACTCAAGACTTTTAATTTATTTTGAGTCATACCGCTGTCAGTTCTATACATAGCTAACACCTCATCTAGACAGTACGCTTTATTGACAGATTTTAAAATTTCTAACCATAAGCCCATATCTTGCCTTTTTCTGATTAAAGGCATATATTTCTTCCCTATCTCACTGGTATCGTAAATAACAGTTAAGCATCCAATTTCATTACTAAAAAGTAATTTGTTGTAGTTTATCTCTTGAACAGGACTAATAACACCCGCAATGCCTTTAGAAGAGAACTTTTGATACGCAGTATAAGTAAAATAATAGTTTTTTTCTAACATGAAAGTGATTTGTTTTTCTAACTTTTTTGGCAACCAAAGATCGTCTGCATCTAGAAAGGCTATGAACCTTCCATTGGCTTTTGAAATGCAATTATTACGTGCTTTACCTGCGCCTCCATTTTCTAAGGAAGTATATAATTTAATTCTATGATCTACTTTAGCAATTTCTCTTACAATATTTACAGTATTATCAATAGATAAGTCATCTGTAATGATTAATTCCCAGTTTGAATAACTTTGCTTTAATACAGAGTTAATACTAGCTTCTATAGTTTCAGCTGAATTATATGAAGGCATAATTACAGAAACCAACTCACTACTATTATAGATGCTCATTATGCCCCTAGTTATGGTCTAACGAAAACTTTTTGATGTTTTTCAAAATAAATACTATGAAAATAAAAGAACCAAAAAAATGTCCAAATATATAGCGGAAAGCTATGAACCGGGACATGAGACTAGGAAATCCTCTAAGACTATTACCCGATGATTCGACTGGATGCTTACAAATAGTTTTATTAATGTGCGCACCAACTTTACCAGACTTTATAAACTTAGATAGATAAACTGGTTCATCGCAATTTGGATATTTAGAACCTGCACCTAGATCTAATGGGAATTTTATTCTCTTAGTTGCATCATTCAAACGAATCGCTATTTGAATAGTGCCGACGCCTAATATACTTCTTAGGTTATGAAAGGAATCACACAAAGGAGGTTTTAACAGGTCACCATCTGGTGATTCAATATTAAATGTAAGAAAATCACATTCGGGTAAATCTGAAAAAGACTTTAGCACCAACTCGAAAAAATCAGACTCTAGCGTAACATCATCATCTGTAAATAAAGCCATATCGCCAGTAGCAATATCTATTGCTTTGTTTCTACTAAAAGTAACGCCTACATTATTATCGAAGATTACCTTGATATCATTACGTTCGGAGAAGAAGTTTAGCTCATTGAATTTGAAAACTTCCTCATTATTCGCTCCCTGCACAATAACAATATATTCAACATTATTGTTAACCGGTAAGACCATACTATAAACACCATCTAGACGATTATACAAACAAGAAATCAATACACTTAACAACATACTCTCCTACTTAGCTAACAAATATAAAAATAAAAATATACTATGAAAAAACTTCCCCTGCATTAATAATCGACTACATAATTTTAAATTAAGAATATAATCTTTGTTTTGTTTCCGGCTAAACAACATATATTCAGCTTCAGAATAGTCGTTAACAAATGAACAATAACTAACTAGTAAACCAATTGATTTACTCGATTGGCTGCTCGAATTCAAGCGGGAAATACTTGTAGGCAATACTCTATAATTGAACATTAAATCTCTTAAATTACCAAACTTATAGCCTAATTGTCGACAACGTAACCATAATTCATAATCTTCACAATGATGGTGTTGTTCACTATAAAATAAATCCTTCCCGAGTATTTCACTATCAAACAATACAGAAGGATGACAAAAAGGGGAGCCTAAATCCATCATCCAAGAAATCAATCTGTGCTCAGTAGGTAATAATCGGTGTCCAATATCATTGTTCTTCATATCAACATAACGATATGAAGAGCCAATGATAGCCAACTTTTTAGATTTCATTTCAGCTAACTGTAGTTCTAACCTATGACATTCACAAATGTCATCAGCATCCATTCTTGCTATATACCGGTATTTAGATAAAGAAATTGCTTGATTCAGTGTAGCAACCAAGCCTCTATTCTCTCTTGAGATAATCACTATACGATCATCTAAATCAATATACTTTTTTAAAATTTTTAAGCTATTATCAGTTGAACCATCATCAATGCAGATCAACTCAAAATCGCGATATGTTTGACTTAATATACTACATATTGCCTCTTCTAAATACAACTCAGCATTAAATATAGGGAGGATTATTGAGATACTCATATCTTTACACCTTAAATAAGAGCAATCACTCTTATTTTTTAACCCATCCGTATGGACGAATATCATGGATAGTTTTGTTGAAAAAAGTTTGGTATGGAACGCTAGGGCTACGAGTTCCAACTTTTGAATTTGAATATAAAGAAATAATAAAGAGTGTAAATGTTAGAGCTATTAATAACAGTGTAAATTGTTTTTTTCGTATCCTTGAACCAAAAGAAGGAACTAATAAAATAAGAAAAATCAAAAAGTAATAGCTTACTCTTGTAGCCGAAAAACCAATAGGCTGAAAAGTATTATATATACACGCCCCAATAATAAAGGTCACAAAATAAAAATCTGACTTTTTATTATTAATAAGACGTCTAAACATAATAAATAATAAAAACAAAAGAATTAATAGAGCTTGAAAAGACTTCCCTCCTTCTACCTTTACATCTAAGTAATGTGAGTAGAAAGGTAGTAAAGTATCAATTATATTTTGAGCTAATGGGAAAGCAAAAAATGAACTAGCAAAGAAAACAATCAAAAACACACTGGGAATTTTACGACCATATAAATAATACAAACAAACACACATAATAGCAGTGTAATGCAAAAGACTAGCGATAAATATGACAAATATAAAACTTAAAAGTTTCCGTTCAAAAATATATCTTATACTATACAAGACTAAAACCATTGCCGTAAATTGTTTAATAAAATTAAAAGACATAAGGAAGAAAAATGGAACCCCTATGAATATTAAAATTGAATACAGATAGTTTTCACTATGTTTATTCAAACTCAAATGTATAAAAAAATATATGACAGCGGATGTAACTATGAAGTAAAGCTGAGTAAAACCGATGTAATTTGAAAACTCAATTAATCCACCATGTAACAGACCAAATCTAATATATGTCATATCATGAGGTTGAAAGAGTTCAATTGAATTGTAATATGATAAGAAATCAAACCCAACATCAAACCTAGCTGCTGAAACAACAAATAAAGTTATAGCAATAAATTCGTTTTTATTCTTTAACTTTGACAAACCGAGTAACATAACAATAAGGAAAAGTAAAATATAGAAAAACATTTATAATCCAATAAGGGTAATTCATATGATAACAAAGGCAACTCAAGTAATTTGTAACGTACACGCTAGTAGTTTTAATAAAAACAAACATTATCACCAACTAGAATGAAAACTGAACGTTCCTGTTCAACCTTACCATCATTAAGACTTATTTTAACAAATTTATTAATAAACAATACAAACAAAACATCTATCTATATGTATATATCTGAGTCATAATATCGGGGTGATGTGTTAAAACTGCAAATACACACTATATTATAGAGGGTGTCCTATATTAGTTCCCCCGCCCCCCAACCTTGTAATTGTACTAAAATAACATAATAGTATAATACTGAAGTACCCAAAGTTGAATAACCCACTTCAGGTCTAACTAGAAAAACATAAGCATCATTTAAGAGCTTTATACAAATTATAGACAAAATCAAATAGGCCAACTCGTTTTAATATCAAAACTAAGATCTTAAATAGTTTTGCTTTTGTGTAAAAAACTTTCTGCTTAACCCTTCCAATAAATTGTTTTATTATATTATTTTCTAACATACCTTTCATAACCTGAATGTCATTTATATCCTTTACTTCACCTCGATTTAATTTCATATTGTACACTTGATTAAAACAAATAAACTTAACGTTTTTAAAGTAAAAATAAAATTCAGGATCTAGTAATAGATTAGATTTATCTTGGGCATGAAAGATCAAACTATTATCGTGAGATTCAATGTTGTCAGAAACTTCAGTATGTATCTCTACTAAAGATAAATAATCTATATCAGAAGCAGGTCTTATCCCATACAAAGCCAAAAGCATTCCTGTATCTAATGCCACTTCATTTTTATTTAATTTATGTATATCCATAAATTCAATAAACTCATTTAGTTTTATATGAGTATTAATGTAAGTATTTGGTTTTCCATAATTAAGGAAGTGCAAAGCATTATCATTGAAAACAAGATGAGCGAGCTCTATCGCCTCGTTGGTTGTATCTGTAATATGAACAGAGTGTTTCCCAATTTTAAATATTTCTCTAATACACTCTTTAACTTCTAATACCTCTTGTAGACAACTTGCCTGGAAAGCGATAAATCGAACATCATCATTATTGCTAAAACATTCCGAAAGCTTCCCTTTCACTCCTTTGTAATTATTTTTGACATCACCTAACCATTTTTCTCCAGAGTATATTTGAGACAATAAATTATGAGCACCAGTTAAATTTATAGGCACATTTTTTCTATACACTATGTTGGGGATAACCTTTTCTAACTGATCATCATGTCCGATAGCTGATGGCCATATACAAGCAATATAGATGTTATTAGCTACCTCTACAAATTTCGTTGCTGCAGAATCCAGCATTTTAATTGGTACCTGCCTGGAAAAAAAGAACCTATAATCATATTTTTTTGAATCAGCATTCGATTCTATGCAACTTACTTTTTTCCCTAAATGTATAGCACTCGCTAAACGATGAGCTCCATCAAGTATAGAACCATTGCAGGATAACGGTATAAGCGACTCTGTAGAATCAAAACCAATTCTTTGAATTTTTTCATATGTGACATGAAATGATTGATAGAAACTTTCAATATTATTCTTTTTATCATTCCCTGGCTCGGTATACCTGCCGAGACTAAAAGCCCTAATGTGTTCCTTATAAGACTCTTTCGAAAAATAAGACTTAAAACAGATACCATCTAAATAAAGCAACTTAAAAGCCAAATCAAAACGATTATGGGTCAACAGATCTACTGAATTCAATGTGATAATATTATGTTCTACTGAATTAAAATCAGCTTCAAAATGACCTTCAACTAGATTAGTTAAAGTTAGCTTATCGATTTTGTTAACAGTCATTTTTTTTCAACTCTTCCAATTTTATCATGAAGTCAACTATTCGGTGTTTAAATGTATGATTATTTCTTGCTTTTTTTATTCCAGAAGACTTTATTACTTCTCTCTCTTCCTCATTATTTAAAAAATAATGAATCAACTTTTCCGATTCATCAATACTATTATAGCAAGAAATCTCCTTACCAATCAAAAAGTAATCTTCTAAGCTTGGAACATAATCAGTTAATTGAAATCCCCCTTGAACGGGTATCTCGAAATTTCTAGCTTTAGTTTGACTACTGCTTTTTCCACTTATAAAAACAGCTTTAATCCCTAACAACATAGCTTTAAAACTTGAAAACAAATATCTAATATCAAAGCTAGAACTATTTGAAATATTGAGGTTGATTTTTGAACTCAAAAAAATCTCTTCTATCTTTGCGTAGGTCACCCTTCCATTAGGCCAGCCATTGCCAAAACAATCGACCGTGATCCCTCTTTTTCTTAAAGTATCGACAAACCATTTTCTATAACGGTTACAACCACCAACAAAACTAACATTGTATTTATAATCATTATTGTCAATTTCTATTTTATTTTCTAAAGATGCCCATTGGCTACATATAATATTAGGTTGACCAATACTGATATACTTTTCTACACTAAATTTATCTGTTGTAATACAAGCAGAAAAATAGGGTGCATAAACAGATGTGAAGCTTTCGAATCGCCATTGATCATCACCAAAGAAGTTGACTGTAAAAAAACCTTTCATATGTAGATGATTGATTGTACTTACTTTAACCTGATCTTTTTGAAGAATAAAGAATATCAAATCAGGTTTATATTTCTCGGCTTTAATAATGATTTCTTTTTGAATTTCATCTATAGAATAGTCATCATAAAATATTGCATCCACTTCGTAGCCAAGATCAATAAAATTATCATGCCACGCCTTATAATTTAAAGCTAAGCCATTAGATTTAATACCTGATTCATATTTAAAAGCTACATATAAAATTTTTTTAATCATTAAAAATCCTTCAATACATTGCACACGACAACTTCAGCGAAATTTTGGCCAGTAAATTTAAATCCATCTTCACTATTTAAAAAGTTTTGAATATTATTCATATAGTCAATATATTTTTCATCATCAATGTTCGAAATAAAATCAAACAATTCTTCATAAGATTGAAAATCCCTTTTGTCCACAAAACAATTACTTGGGATATGTTTACTAACATTATTTGCTCCCCAGTAAATTGGAACACAACCAGCAAAAAAACTATCAAATATCTTTTCCGTTATATAACCCGGTATATCCTTTACATTTTCGTAGCATATTGAAAACTTATAATTTTCCATAACTATTTTTTTATTTTTAATAACACCTCTATAAGATGGGTAAACCTGACCAGTCAAAATAGCAAATAGTTCACATAGAAACGGCACTCTATTTAATGCCCTAAGTAATATGGGACCTTCAAATCTTCTTTTACCCCATCCGACTCCAAACAAATCAAACTTATCAGCTTGGTTTGACTCAAACCACTTTATAGCATCGACTCTTTTAGAATAAAGTTCATTGATATTATGTGAAGGTGTTTTTTTATTCCCAGAGACTAAAATACAAAGTTTGTCTTTATTTTTCACATCCACTTTGATATTCGGAGGGAACAAGTGAGAAAAGTTAAGTTTGAAATACCGATTATTATCTACAAGCTCATCATTCCAAGTAAATATTCTTTTAAAATATGAATGCTTTTCAAATTCGTAGTTATCAGGTCTGATTAAACTACTTTCTACTAAAATCAAATAAGAACAATTTATTTTATTTTTACTAGGCAGCGTCTTTGGCATGTCAAAGTACAAAACAACATCAGACACCTCTATAGTATTTATATCATCTGTGGACAAGTTCCAATTATGTTTCCTGAACTCACTTTTCAACTTGATATATTTATCGAAAATCCCATCCCGATTCAAAGGACTTTCAATATTAAAAACCTCATTTTTTTGAAGGTATTTAGGTATAACTAAACAAATTTTTTTCATTTTATAATAACACCATCATGCATACGAATTAGTTTGTAAATACATAAAATAAGATACATTCCAAAAAAAACAATAATTAATAAAGAAGAAATAATCGAAGGCTTGCATTCGATTAATGGTACTAAAAAAAATGGAATAGATAGGAAAACACTTTTACAAACGCCTTTCATCTTTATACTTATTGGTAATAACCTCCTCATATTCACAAATAGCAATATAAATATGATAGAGTACGAAACACTTAAGACAACGGCTATCATCCATATATATTGGGAAAAATCAACAAAGTACAATACTGTAACACTACATACGAAGCCGATTATGTAAGGAAAAATGGTTGTTGTAGTTTTAACCTCAGATTGGGATACTAAATAAACTATGTTAGAAGAGACTCTTAATAGTTCAATAATGGCTCCAATAGCAACATATATATATGCGTCATGAAACCTATCAGAAACTAACACATTGATTAAATATGGTGATAAACAAATCACGAATAGTGCCAAGCATATGTAAACAGGGAAAATCACACCTGCTAGTTCATTCCAAGCTGCAGTTCTTTGCTCTTTTGATGCATTAGTGATATTTCGAAAATATATAGGATTAAAATACTGTGTTGCCAAACTAGATACAGCTGTAAATATAGCACTAGAAACAGAAAAACCAACAGCTACATAGGCAAGAGTTTCAATGGAGTATTTATTTTCAATTATTATTCTGTATGAAGAATTCTGTCCCCATTGTAAAAACAACGTAATAGTTATGGGGATTACAAATGCAATTATTTTCTTACATGAGCTTCTATTTAATTTACCAGCTAATTTTGTTCTCTCTCCAACTTTTACAAATTTCACATATACAGGGTAAATAAAGACACACTGTGAAAGCGCAATACCATACAACCAGCCAATACCTGTAGCAGTTACATATTGCGTGATTATTAATGATAAAATAAGCCCCAAAAACAAAGATGAAATGAGATATTTAATAAATAATAAGCGCATTCCGAGCGTGTTAAGGTTATTTAGAAGGACTAAGTAAGTTCCAGATAATAAGGAAATGGAAACGAAAGTTAAAAATTCACCTAAAGTATAGTATTGGTCATAACCTAAAATACTATAAATGAAATAACTAACAGATATTGACACCAATATTGCCAACAATCGTACAGACAATAAAGTATTAGTCGCAACTGATAATTTATTATCAGTTTGCCAACCAATCACATGCCTACCAAAATATTGGCCTACAGGGTTTAGAAATGCAAAATTGAACAGTGTCAGAATAGTTAGTAGAAGGTAATACTGACCAACTTCTTCCTCGCTTAAAAGACTTGTTAGTAACTTAATAGATATAAGCGCTAATAAAACCTGTAATATTTTACCCCCTGCTAATATCACAACATCTTTATTCTTATTAATTATACTCATAACTCTCTAGAAAGTGTTGGTAATGCTTCAACAAATGTTAAAATAGGGAGCGGCATTGACTTCACATTTAGTCAATACATTCCAGTAAGCCGCCCCTAATAAAATCACGAAAGAATAGTACTGAGTAACTTTATCTCTTTTTCTATATCATTTTGATGATTCCCGACAAACAATCCATTTTTATCTAGATATTCTGAGGCTTCAAGTGTTCCAGCAACTTCGTAATCAAAATATTTAAGTACTTCAGTATTTTTAAGGAAGTTCCCAGTTACAATGGGTCTACATTCAATACCATGTTCTGATAATAGCTTAACGAAGTGAGCACGATTATAAGGTGCATTTTCTTTCAAAATTAGCGAGAAACCAAACCAACTACTATTCCCCGTCTCTTGCTGAATATCTATAAACGGATGATTTGAAAATAAGCTTTGGAACAACTGTGCGTTCTTACGCCGCGTTTTGATAAAATCAGGAAGTTTCTTCAGCTGTTCAATTCCTAGAGCTCCACTCATTTCTAATGGGCGGGCATTATAGCCTGGTAACATAAACTTAAATGACTCTTCAAATGGATCGTCACTCTTTTCACCACTAACCATATTAAATTTTGGAAGGTTGCGTGTCCAACCATGAGCGCGAATACAAAGAAGAATATGGTACAATTCTTCATCATCCGTAACAACGCACCCACCTTCCATAGTAGCAATGTGATGTGAAAAGAATGAGCTGTATGTCCCCATAAGTCCGAACGTACCAGCTTGCTTACCATCAATCATCGCCCCCATTGATTCACAGTTGTCCTCTAAAATAAAGATATCACGTCCAGCGATGATTTCATTCATTCGCAAGTAATCATTTGGATTACCAAGCAAATTTACAGATAATATGGCACGTGTATCTTCTGTAATTGCTGCTTCGAGTTTATCTAGGTCCATATTTAACGTCTTACGGTCAATATCAACAAACTTAACCTTCAAGCCATACTGCTGAAGCGGAAAATAGGTCGTAGACCATGAAACAGCAGGGACAATAATCTCATCGCCACGTTTCAGCTTTAATGACTCATTCTTTGTAAAAAATAGCGAAGCTATCATCAGTAAATTAGCAGTTGAACCAGAGCTAACCATCAAGGCATATTTAGTTCCGAAAAAATCGGCAAAGTCTTTTTCATACTGAGCAACTTCTTTACCCATGGTAAACATATCCGATTCAATAACTCTTTGAATCGCAGAATACTCATTGTCATTCCAGGTGCTACTCGCTAAAGCATAATTAGTCATTACAATACTCACTTAAATAAAACTCATAGGTCTTCTGAATGCCAACCTCTAAGCTAGTTTTATAAACCCAGCCAAACTCTTTTAGTTTCGCATCATCAATTAACTTTTGTCTCATGCCAACAGGTTTGCTTAAATCATGTGTAAACTCGCCGGTATAGCCAACTACGTCCGCTACCGCTTGGTAGTATTCATTAATGGTGTAGTCTGTACCTAAACCTACATTAAGATTTTGCGGCATTATGGCAAAGTTATCAAGTGCATAGAAAATAAATTCAGCCAAATCTTCCGCATACATAAATTCACGACGTGCTTCGCCATCACCCCAGATATCAATTTCAGAAACTTGATTATTTTTTGCTTCATCTATTTTCCGAATAACTGCTGGAATCATATGAGAATGATTAGGATCAAACTTATCAAATCTACCATATAAATTACAGGGGATAATTGTTTTGTATAATCGGCTTGGGGTTTCTTTGCTTATGTACTCACATAGTCTAGTGCTAGTAATCTTAGCTAAAGCATAACCCTCATTTGTAGGCTCAAGTTCACCCTTTAAGATCAATTCTTCAGATAATGGGTTAATGGCATCACGAGGGTACATGCAGGAACTGCTCAAATTTAAAAAGTTAACCACGCCGATGTCATTAGCAGCAGTAAGAATATTAATTCCCATCTGCATATTATCGACTAGGAACTTAACTGGTCTTGCCATGTTTGCTTGAATGCCACCAACAACACCTGCCGCATGTATAATCATATCAGGCTGGTGCTTTTCTACATATTGATAAACAGCATTGCCATCTAACAAATCTAGTTCTGAACTGCTCGGTGATAAAAACTCATGATTATGCATAGTAGAAACAGCAAGAATATTCCGACCAACCATGCCATTAGCGCCGGTTAATAATATTTTCATAAGTATTTACTCAACAGCAACTGATTTTACATAACCATGTTCTTTTAATATTGCATGTTGTTTTGCAATATCTAAATCACTAGCAACCATTTCAGAACACATTTCTTCTACAGTGATTTGAGGAACCCAACCTAATTTATCTTTCGCTTTCGATGGGTCACCAAGTAACGTTTCAACTTCTGCAGGGCGGAAGTAACGAGGATCAACTTTAACAATCACATCACCTACTTTTAATGCAGGTGCATCATTACCTGTAATAGCAGTTATCGTGGCAATTTCATCAAGTCCTTCACCTGTGAAATCAAGTTCAATACCTGCTTCTTTGGCTGATAAACTAACAAATTCACGCACACTAATTTGTTTGCCTGTTGCAATAACAAAATCATCTGCTACATCTTGCTGCAGCATCATCCATTGCATGCGTACATAATCTTTCGCATGCCCCCAGTCACGCAGCGCATCCATATTACCAAGATACAAACAAGTCTCTAACCCTTGAGACATATTAGCAATCGCACGAGTGATTTTTCGCGTCACGAAAGTTTCACCGCGACGGGGAGACTCATGATTAAATAAAATACCGTTACAAGCATACATCCCATATGATTCACGATAATTGACTACAATCCAGTATGCGTACATTTTTGCAACGGCATAAGGTGAACGAGGATGAAAAGGCGTAGTTTCTTTTTGTGGAATTTCTTGAACTTCACCATATAGTTCTGAAGTAGATGCTTGATAAAACGTGTCTTTTTCTCTAAGCCTAAAAACGAATAGCTTCAAGTAGTCGTAATGTCCCCATAGCATCGACATCAGCAGTATATTCCGGACACTCAAAGGAAACAGCCACATGTGATTGTGCCCCTAAGTTATACACTTCATCAGGCTGTACATCTTTTATAATTCGGATTAAATTTGATGAATCTGTTAAATCACCATAATGCAAAAAAAACTTTTGATTTTTTTCATGGTTATCTTGATATATATGATCAACACGAGCAGTATTTAATGACGATGCACGACGTTTAATGCCGTGAACTTCATAACCCTTTTCTAATAATAATTCTGCAAGGTATGAACCATCTTGCCCTGTAACACCCGTTATTAACGCAATTTTATTTTTGACACTTTAAAGTCCTAATCTAATTTTATTCATGCTATTTCTAGCTCATCTTTATCGGTTCAATTAACATTCAACTAAGCCATCTGGACAATTTATTAATGATAATAACTAATGAATGTCAATTTTTGACAACATCAGACCCTCCAAGTGTATGACTTACATCTTTATACTTACTATTAATATAAACCTTAACTTACTATATATAAACTGTTCTGTTATTTTGTACCAAATAAAGGCCGCACACACAGTTACAAAAAAATGAACAAAGAATGCAACAGTTATATCCGTAACACCAAAACACAACTTAGCTACATTAAGTGTTATTACCAAAAGGTGAATCAGGTAAAATGAAAAACTAATTGTACCGAGAAACATAACAAGGCGATTGGTTAACAATCTTGTAAAAAAGGCTTTGTCATTTATTAAAATCAAGAGAATAAAAGTAAAAAATGAAAAAACACCTCATTAACATGTCCAATACGATTCAAAAAATCTAAGTTTAAATACACTATAAATACAACTAAAGATAGAACAAATGTAATGTTTGAGACTAAGCAACTAACACTGTTAGAAGTAAAGCTTTTAAACATTTTCCTTAAGTAATATCCCAAACCACCTAGTAAAAACATCCAACCATATTTAAAAGGCATCCAATGTACAAGTAAGCGATCAAGAACTTTAAAATAACTCAACATTAAAAATGAAGCGGCAATAAAAACTGATATAAATAAAGCTATCAATAGATGCTGAGTTTTTAGTTTTATCACTCCCCTAGTTATTAAATAACCTAAAACACAATAAAAAACACTTCAATATATAAAGTCCACTCAACTCCGATCATTGTATTGGCGTATTTTAAATCAAACATCCCAAATATGAAATATGATATAACAAATTAACTAGATAGTTTTCTTCTAAATTAAATTTCAAATCCCAAAAATTAAACCTAGCTCCACCAAACTCTAAATAAGCATAAATAACTATCAAAATAGGAAAGTAGGGGATTGACAACCTTGAAACCCTGATTAACAAAAACCTTTTGAGTGTATATTCGCCTTCAAATAATTGATAGAAAACAGTAAACCCACTAATTACAAAGAAACTTCGACTCCATACTTTCCGATCATAACCAAATTCGAGAATGCACCTCCTAATTCAACTAACCCACCACCACGAGCATGAATAAGGAATACAAGAAAAACAGCAATAGCCCTTAATCCTGTAATGAAATTTGTTCCTTCATAAACTCTATCGACTTTCATTTCAGCCTCTGTATTCTAGATGTAAAAAGTTAATTATTAACTTCTATTCCAGTAATAACACTTGTTATATAAGTCCTATATGTTTTGAATGTTTTTTAAAGCTATTGAAACACATTCACTAGCAACAGAATAACTTGAAGCTTCTGCATAACAACGCAATTCTGGCGCATTACCTGAAGGACGAAAATGCACAATTCGTCCATCTGTTAATGTTACTCTAAAACCATCAATCTCATCAATACTTTCAACAACTCCATTGTACAAGCCTAATTTAGCCAATGAGAGTTCAGGATCTTTTTTATTTTAAGAATTATCCCTTGGCTTTTTTCTGTCGTGATATTCTGAATGCGATCGCTACAAGTATATCGCTGTGGTAATCCATTAACTAGCTTGGATATAGAAGAATTATTAGCTGCTGCTAGTACCATTAACGCTGGCAGTACTGCATCACGCGTAGGCAGGGCTTTTAACTGTTGACCATTAACTCGAACTTCACTGGCCAATAAAAAACCGCCATTAGCTTCAAAACCTGCAATTGAATTGAATTTATTAGATAAATATGCGAATTTAGCGATTACATAGGGTGAGCCAATTTTCGTACGTTCTACATGGATGAACTTATTACTTAGTTCAATTCCCGAATTACAACTTACAGGAACGACTACAGCCTCTATCTCTAACGCAGCGGCGGTTAATAAACCAAGAATGTCACCACGTAACCAAACTCCATTTTCGTCAGCAACTAGAGGTCGGTCACCATCACCATCAGTTGAAAAAATTGCATCAAGGTCATGTTCTTTAGACCAATTAATAGCTTTATTATGATCCTCTTCAGATACGGCTTCTGTATCAATAGGCACAAAATAATCACTACGCTCTAATGCGATTACATCGGCACCTAGCTTTTCGAAAATACGATAATAAAGATCTCTACCGGCACTGGAATGCTCATAAATACCAATACGCTTTCCAGTAAGCCAAGGGGTGTCAAATAGTGAGGTATATCGGGTTATATATACTTCTGCAGCTCTGTTGTTAATAGTTAATTGAACTAACTCCGCTGGCTTAGTAAACTCAATATTCTCATTGGTGATGACTAGTTCATCAGCTTTACTGATTTCGCCATCTGGTCGGTAAAATTTAAGGCCATTACGATCAAACGGAATATGACTTCCAGTTACCATAATAGCTGGCATCGAATCTTCTTGGGCTACATAAGCCAAAGCAGGAGTAGGTACTACACCGTAATACACTACATCAACATTTAATTGTCTTAATGCTGATGCACATGCTTGTGCCATCGCATAACTACTAGGGCGGTTATCTATCGCAATTGCAACGGTTTTAAAATTAAAGTCACGCTTCATACCGGTGATAAAAGCAACAGAAAATGCTGCACATACGTTAGATGTGAATTGAGTCACTAACCCGAGCACCACTAGTACCAAAAACAATGCCACTTTCTCTAATAACCGTTGAACTAATTAAATTGAACTCGTTTATCACAGGTATCATCCTCATATACGCCCGTATCTATCTTCATAGCGTACTATGTCATCTTCGCCCAAATAACTACCTGTCTGAACTTCAATCATTTCCAGTGGAATTTTACCAGGATTTTCTAACGCATGTATTGTGCCAAGCGGAATGTAAGTTGACTCATTTTCAGTCAGAAGGATTGTCTTGTCACCATTTAAGACACTTGCGGTGCCTGACACAACAATCCAATGTTCTGAACGATGGTGATGTTTTTGAATTGATAATTTTTCACCTGGTTTAACTGTAATACGTTTAACCTGATCACGTTGACCAAAATCAATCGAATCATACTTCCCCCAGGGACGATAGACTTCTCTATGGATTTTATGCTCTGTCCGTCCTGATTTTTTTAGATGGGTAACTATTTTTTTCACATCTTGAACTTTGTCTTTATGAGCAACCAAAATAGCATCTTTAGTTTCAACAACTACAATATTATCTATACCTACAGTAGCAATTAATTTATGTTCTGAGTGTAGATAACATTGAGATGAGTTAATTGAAATAACATCTCCTTTGCAGACGTTGTTATTTCTATCTTTTTGGGATACTTCCCATAATGTAGACCAAGAGCCAACATCACTCCAGCCGGCATTCATGGGGACTACAACCACACCTTTGCTTTTTTCCATTACGGCATAATCAATTGAGTCATCTGGACATTTCTCAAATTCAGTTTTATCAACACGAATAAAATCCATATCAAGATTTGTTACTTGCATTGATCTTTCACATGCATTCAGAATTTCAGGGCAATGATTTCTCAATTCTTCAAGATATCGAGATGCCTTAAACATAAACATGCCGCTATTCCAATAATAATCACCACTAGATATATAAGCTTCAGCTGTTTCGAGATTGGGCTTTTCAACAAACTTTTCAACATTAAAGGCATCATTATCACTTTTACCAGCCTTAATATAACCATAACCGATTTCAGCTGAAGTAGGGACAATGCCGAAAGTCACTAATTGATCATTTTCAGCAAAAGGTAATGCTTTAGCCACTGATGATGAAAAAGCTGCAATATCTTGAATGAGATGATCTGCTGCTAACACTAACAAGATTGGATCTTCGCCCAGATCTGAATTTTTTAATGCTTGTATAGCAGCCAAAGCAATAGCAGGTGCTGTGTTACGACCAACGGGTTCCAATATAATACCATTATGACCAAAACCGGCAATGCGTAGTTGTTCAGCAGCAATAAACCTATGTTCTTCATTACAAATCAATAATGGTTCTTGATGCTCAATCCCAGATAAACGCTCAATTGTTTGTTGCAACAACGATTGATTACCCGACACTGTTAAAAACTGCTTTGGGTATAGTTCACGAGAAAGTGGCCATAAACGACTACCTGTTCCACCGGCCATAATTACTGGTAAAATCATTTTTATTCCTAATTTTAAAATTGACAGAAGCTAGGCAAAATACCACTTGGTGTGTAGATGAACATCATCTCTACTGAGTAATTCGTTACCGTCGAACCATTGATAGTGAGCATGTTGCCGTTTTGGTAATTGAAGTAAACTTAGTTCAAGACTCAGCTGATAACCAAGCGCAATATAATGAGTGCTATACTCTTCATTATAAAAATTATCTGGATAAAAATGCTCGTAAGGCCCAAGTAGCACTGCTTGAGTTATATCAATTTCATTACCTAGCTCTATCCTTGTGAGACGTTTAAAAGCTTGTGCGAGAGTTTCATCTTTAAGAATTCGTCCTCCAGGTACAAACCAATGATTCTGAGCGGGTTTATTTATACGTTTTCCAAGTAATATTTGCTTTTTTTCATTTAGAACAATTAAATCTATCGAAACTAATGGGGTATTAGCTACGATAAGTGAAAAAACATCTTCATCCAAATACATAAGAACTTACAACCTCAATCACAACAAAAGCAGGGTATAAATTATCGTCCCATACCAAACAAAACTACTTTTACAGTTTTAAATAGTATTTTTATATCCAACCAAGAGCTGTGATGCTTAATATAAAAAATATCATATTTATGCTTCCAGACGGCATCTTCGACCGAAGCTCCATATGGATAACTAACTTGTGCTAAACCTGTTACTCCTGGTTTAACTGCATGCCGAAAGCGATAATATGGAATTTCTTTTTCTAGTTCACTTATGAATACTTCTCTTTCAGGACGGGGCCCTACTATAGACATTTCACCTTTGAGAATATTTATTATTTGAGGTAATTCATCAATTCGAGTTTTTCTAATAAACTCACCAACTCGCGTAACTCTAGTATCATTTTTGCTTGCCCATTGAGCTCCAAACTTTTCGGCATCAGAACACATAGAGCGAAACTTAATTACATAAAACTCATCATTATATTGACCCGTCCGTCTTTGTCTATAAAGTATAGGGCCTTTACTTTCAACTTTAATAGCAATAGCAGCCAGAATACAAATAGGGATAGCGAGAATAGACAGCATAGTAATAGCAATAATATCGATAATTCTCTTGGCTAATTGTGTCCTTTTTGTCGATAAAATTGAAAAAGCTTTCTGGTGCAAAAAATAGCCGCTATGTAATAATCGGACTTCAGTATAACCTAAACGAGCATCTAAATAGCTAACTAGTGGTTCAACCCAAGCGCCTAATTCAGTAGCTTGCACTAAAAACTGCCGTTTTTCTTTAGATAGATGTGAACTTTCAAAATGACAAATAACCTTACAACTAAAATCGGTAATAGAATAATCATTCACAACTATGTCAAATGAATAATCATCAATAATTTCTCCAATTTCACGTTCACGGTCAACAGGGCAATAAACATAGATCTGTTTTTGATTTAAAACTTGTGTCTTTGACTTAAAACGTTTTATAAGCTTTTCTGTGTGCTGATAATTATCAGTCTCTTCTATTTTATTTACTCTAAAATTCATATATTAATTGCCAAATAATTTATTTCTTTCGTGCGAAGTAGCGGATAAACACAAAAATTAAAGCCAACATTACCCCTAGCATAGTTCCTATGATACTTATGAATGCCCTCTTTGGCTTAAATTTTTCTTCTGAAATCAAAGCTGGATCTATAGTTTTAAATACATATTCATCACGCACCTCAGCAAACATAATCGTTTTTGCTTGCTCTTCGATGAGTTTGTAAAGAATAGAACGAATATCGGCCACATTAGTAAGCGCAATCTGCTTATTTAAAAACTGACTACTACGGTTAGCTTCATCGACATCTCGCTCTTTCATCACACGATTGATATCTTCAATCAACCAAGTCACCCACTGCTGTGCGATAACAGGCGACAAATGCTCGACTGATACAGTTACCATGCCGGTATCTTTAGCAGAGTTAACTGAAATAACCTTATTGAACTCTTTATAGGCTTCTTGCATCGAAGGTTCTGGCTTAAACGGCGCGTTAACTTCACGAACCCAGGTATTAGTAGTTAAGTTATATAATTTATCATCGTAGATGATGCTATTATCGCTCATGTTCCATTTATCAATCGCCATCAAGTCAGGCAAGATCTGGTGCCGTTGAATAAACTGACTGGTAAATTGGCGTGATTTCATCACCTCAATGGCCATTTTAGTCTTATCTACTCCGCCGCCACCGCCCAGGTTAATCCCCGCCATGCTGGCAAGCCCTCCAAAGCGGCCAGCTAAGGCACTTAAACCACCACTTTGCTCTTCTGAGGCTGGTGCTAGAAGAGCTTCAGATTTGTATATGTTGGGCAGATTAATAGCGTAGATGACTGCACCAATTGCGAATACGGCAGTAATGGCTATGATAAGCCATTTTCCTTGCCAGATTACCGCGAAGAGTTCGCGGAGATCGATTTCATCGTCGTTCGTTGTTTGAGCGAACTGTGAGTCGTTATATTTATTTATATCAGTGGACATTGAAAATGTGTCTCATTGTTAAGGTCTTGATGACGGAACGCTTCGCTAAGGGATAACGGAACGTTCGCAGGCTCACTTACGGTAAAAGCTTAGGGCTAAGATCAACGCTTCGCTTACGGAAAAACTTCAAGCCAAGATGAACGTTCGCAGGCTCACTTACAGCAAAACTTTAAAGCTAAGAGGAGTTATTATGATTTTTTAAGCTTTTAATCAATCCTGCTAGCATTGCGGATATTTTCTCAGAATCACTAAGTATTTGTTCAACAAAATCTTAATCTAAATAACTAATTTCTCTACCTATCATTGCTTGTGTCATCATTTCTGCAAGTGATGCTTTAGCAATATAGAGAAATTGAATCTGCTCTTTCACTCCCTGCCGCTCGATTCCCTCTGCTATATTAGAAGGCACAGAGAGTCCAGAACTTGTTAGTTGGTCTTTAAAGCCCCAATCCTTTAGCTCTTTTGTATTTAAATAAATAGAACATGACAGTTTGTAGCTCAATTGCCAGACTTCTAGTCTTTTGGAATTTCATAACCATCCTTGGTTAGGGTAAAAGTTGAGCTTTGCTAAAAAGCGATAACGGTTTACGGAACGTTCGCAAGCTCACTTACGGTAAAAGATGTAAGAGCGAAAACGGATTACGGTAAATTCCGTAAGGACGCAGTCCGTTCCGTAGCCGTTTGCGGCGTTCATCTTAACCTTAAAGATTAGCGACTGTGGCGAATGCAACTGCAGTGTTATAGATGATGCTGGTGACTTGAGTCCATAGAGTTAGGCTGTCTTTATACTCAGTATCTAGCGGTACAATAATGGTGTCACCAGGCTGTAGATCATCTGCACTGCTGAACCACATTGAGTTACTCGGCATCATAACCGAACCGTTGGCCTTGATGACGTAGGTTCTATCATCATCGGCGCGCTCTCTTACTCCGCCAGACATTGCAAGATACTGATCTAGTGTTAAGCCCTGCTTAAATCTATGAGTAGCAGCATGCTGCACTTCGCCCATTACCGCAATGGTCTGCTTAGTCGATGGAATATATAACACATCTGAATCTTCAAGCTGTAAATCGGCTTGTTCGATGCCAATTGAAATAGCTGATAAATCTACGACTAGACGCCCGACTGCTTTGATATTCTCTAAATCAGTTAACATCATCTGTGCGTCGGCGTAATTGACCACGTTACCGTCTTTAGATACACCACGAGTCGCAATATCTCGACGTAGTTGATCGGCGAGCTTCTTGATCTCTAACTGTTCTTGTAAACGAACTGACTCACGTACAAAAACAGATGAAGGAAGGTAGGCATACTCGGTAAAGCCACCAGCACGTTTTAGTACATCTTCAAGTGTCTCACCACGACGTATGTTGTAAACACCAGGGAACTTAACTTCACCACGGATCTCTACAGTTTTGTTCTCTTGCCACTCAGGTGTAGTCATGACAGTTAAAATGTCACGACCTTTCAAAAGAACATTAGCAGTAACATTTCCCTCAATAGCACTTTTAAGATCGACATTGGCATGATTAATACTTGAGCCAGAATTATCTGTCACTGTGCTGGTCAGTTCGGCTCTGGCAGTAAACGCTCCTTCTTTAAGGCCGCCGCCGGCCTTAATTAGATCATTGACTCTGGCATTAACCGCTAAAGGATATATTCCAGGATGTCGCACTTTACCATTAACAGCAACAACCATGACGCCCTTACCCGCACGCCCCTGACTACTGAGCTTCATAACTACTGGATAGAGAAGCTCGCCTCTATTCATTACACTACTAAGTTTAATCAGATCTTTATCGTCAAACAGGTTAATTAACATCTTGTTGACTTCGCCAATGACTGCAGCAGCTTGGTCATCTTCTGGCGCCTCTTTAGCAATAATCACACCACCTAGTTGACTGCGTTGTTCTAAACCTTGCTTTTGTAACTGCGAAAAGCCTGCGCTGAATATGTCATTACCTATCAGGGAATCGCCAGCTAATTTAGTCATCTTTGCAACTCTCTCTTTGACGAGTTTATTCAATTCATAGCGATTTTGTGCTTCGTCACTGAAATTAAAGAAAATCACCTTGTCCCGAGATTTTAGTAACAGGTCTTCAGATGGGATTTTATCACTAATAGCAAGCCCTGGCGCAAACTGATGGATTTCGACATCACCATAGTCATTTATTTCACGAACGATAATACCGTAATCAAGATCTGCTGAGGCTTGTAAGTCACCCCATATTGATGGAACCAGATCACTGATTTTTTGCCCTTGGTACCATTGATACTTACCAGGACGAACTACCGCACCGACAACTGTGATGGCATTTTCATACCGATTCGATGCACTCTTGATTCTGACAACATCTCCAGAGCGTGCTTTGGTGGCTTTTCCGCTGTCGGTGGTTAAATCTAGGTTCGTTACTGTTTTTAAACCTTTGCTATTGAATCGCTCAACGCTACTACTTCTAGGATAAGCCCCAGGTTTAAGGCCTGCAGCCATAGAGATGATATCTCCTATGGTTTCGTGCTTCTTCAACTCATAGATAGCGGGTCGACGCACTTCACCTGTCACACTAACGAGCCCACCCACAGATGGGATAAACACGACATCGCCAGAACGGAGACGCTCGTCTCCTGAAGCATCCCCTCTCATGAGCAAGTCATAAAGGTCCATGATGCCTATAAGTTTGCCATTACGCTTTAACTGAATGTTACGCAGTGAACCAATTTTGTTTACCCCGCCAGACACAAACAAAGCTTGTGTGATAGTCGATAGACTCGAAACCGTATATGAACCCGGCTTGTAAGCATCACCTGCAACAAAGATTCGAATTGAACGTAGCTCGCCCATGGTGATATTCGATTCAATGCCGATCATCTGATGATTGATTCGCGTCGTTAACTGCTTTTTCAGTTCTTCAAAGTTTAAGCCTGCGACATTTATCGGCCCAAGTTCAGGAAACTGGATTACTCCTTCGCGATTGATAACCAAGTCATACTCTTTGTTATCTTTGCCATAGAGTTGAACTTTGATGTTATCTCCAGGACCGACCATATACTCACTCGGTACGGGCACATCCGAAACGGGTGCAAACGTTGTAGGTTCGCCCTGGAACAAGTCATAACCAAATCGCTTTAATTCTGCTTTAGCCTTATCTTCATCAAAATCTAGCTTGGCTTTTTTACCTTCTCCACCTCGGTTATCTATCAGCTGTCTTTCATTTACTAGCTGTGGGTTTTCAAGTTGACGCTGTTGGCTAGAACCACCACTTATCATCGACGGATCGATACCGTATTGCTTTGCGAGTCTTTGCTGCTCTGAAGCAGGGAGCTTTTTGAACTGTTCTATCATCTGAGGAGACGGCATTACAGCCTGCGCCTGTGTACTTAACAAAACGAGTGCACTTATGCCTGCAATGATTATTTTTTTGGTTTTGTGTAACACCGGTGTTCTCCGTCGAAAGAAGTTTTAAGTTGAAGCGAAGACGAACGGTCTACGACCTGAGGAACGCTTCACTTACGGAATTTGGGTAACGGCAATTGTTGATAACTTTGCTTTTTAGACATGCTACCGATCCACGTGGCGGCCATTCCTACAAGGATGTAGGTTAGTAGAACAACGCAGGAGCTGTTGTCGAGAGGCCTTCGGCTCTCGCTTAACGAATGAAACTTTTCATTCGATGCCCTTCGGGCACGCTACCGATCCTGATGGTCGCAGAGCTCTGTCACTCTCGCTAAAAGTATGAAATATTTCATACTTTTGCCTTTCAGGCACGCTACCGCCCATGGATTGCGGCTTCCAGAGTGCCCTACGCCGTAGCGTAAATTCATATTTTTGTTCTGAATAGAGGGCTAAGAAAACAAAGTAAAGTTGCTAAACTTACCTCGACACTCTTGTACTCCGTTGCTAAGAACTTTTGGCCTACCTAATAGAATTAATACTATTTTAATGACCCCATTTATTTGTTTCTGCCTTGATTCAGTCTTCGGTAAAAACACAAACAAATGAAGCGGCGTATTGTACTCGATTTTTTATTTTAATGCTGCTCATTATTACCGCATGCATGTTTCGATGCAGAACTTCCCCCTCCAAACGCTCAAGTTACATTCAACCAAGAAACAGATAACAAAATAACAAGGGTAAATTCACATGAAATCAGGCCACTTTAGTTTGGTTTGTTTAATTTAAGTCTATAAATTATCAATATTTAAAGAGAGCTATGGCAGATCTCTTACAAGAAAAATGGGAAAAGAGAGAGGGAGCTGAGATGTAAGGGAAAGCTGTGATGACGCGATGCTGGTAAACCTAAGGCGGTCTGGAGAGCAAAGACGATGGGAAAGATTCGGGCCTCCTACATCAAACAAAGAGGGCCGCGTAGCCTGTGAAAGCTGAGACGGGATTCTAGATTCGGGGCTAAAGACGCGTCCTCCAAAAATATGATGCGATACCGGTTAGATGTAGGACCAGCTTTAGCCGGGAGGCTTTGGGCACATAAAAAAAGACGAGGCGAAGAGGACGGCGGGGCCTATGAGAGATTAGATGATGGGAAAGATTCGGGGCTGTAGCCCCTCCTACATCACATTAAATGGGTTTAATGCTTTTTTTAGGGACTGATACTCGTTTTTGCTGCCCCATTATTTCGAATAGTACATGACAACGTTTGTCGCCATTCTTCTCTTCGAAGATGCCTTCTAATTCTGCGAATGGACCTTCGGTGAAGCGTATTTTTTCACCTTGTGTAAACTCAATATCGGAATCGTGCAATCCGTCAGATTCAGCCCCTTCAGCCTTGTACTCAGGAAGAAGCTCGGACAGCAGTTTATGCTCACGCATCTTGATACTGTGAATAATACTGTCGTCGACCGTGGTCATTAACTCTTTGCAACCTACGATACGCCCAACGCCGCGGGTGGAATGTATGCGGGCAACACTGGTTATTTGCGGATCAAAATAAATGAATAGGTAACCAGGGAATAGAGGTATACGTTTGACTGTTACTTGACCCTTAACCTTTTTTTCCTCTCCGATTGTCGGTAGATAAGTTTCTATCTCTTGTAAAGTGAGGTTATGTACGGCTCTTGCTTCACCGCGGGGTTTACAATAAAGGAGGTACCAAGCTTTCATTTTTTCTGACTCTAATCTGACAGCACAAATGTATCTGTGCATAAATCCTTACACTGGTAGAAAATGGTAGCAGAATTGTTTTTAGAGTAAAAGGGGAAAAAAGATCGAAAGCTAAGATGGGGGAAAGCGAAGAAGACGCGATGCTGATATGGGAAAAGACTCGTGGCTGAAGCCACTCCTACATCAAACAAAGATGACGCTGCGCTGTAAAAGCGGAGACGGATGACGGAACACTTCGTTTACCGTAAAAGCTTCAAGCGAAGCGTTCCATAGTCGCACCGTGACTTATAAAAATTAAGACGGAATAAAAGATTCGGGGCTGAAGCCCCTCCTACATCAAACAAAGAGGACGGCGTAGCCTGCTGTTATCCGTCAGGACGAAGGCCGTTCCGTGAGCGAAGCGTTCCATAGTCGCAGCGCGTTTAAAGTAGGAGCGGCTTTAGCCGCGATAAACTAGGAAAGGCGGATATTTGGGCTGATTTAGATTATTGCTAATAGGTTTTGAATGGATTCTAGTTTGTAATTCCTATATTTTTTCGGATACATTAGATTACTTACAGATAATACAAGGAAGGTATTATGTCGAATTTTCAGAATGTAGATATCATTCATCATGGCGCTGTTGATGGTGTAACAGGCTCTTGTCATCAACTGAATATCAATTCAGAGTCTGCCGTATTAATTGATTGTGGTCTGTTTCAAGGCGCTGAAACTGCTGGTAAGGCGAACGCTAATACATTAGAGGTCAATTTTGACATTGATAACCTAGTTGCTTTGCTGGTCACTCACTGTCATATCGACCATGTCGGCCGTATCCCCTACCTCCTTGCTGCTGGGTTTAATCAGCCTATTTATGCCACTACCGCAACGGCTGCGCTTTTACCCATAGTGATTGCAGATGCGCTAAAAGTGGGTGTTACCAAGAATAAACGCCTCATTAAGCTTTATCTTAATAAATTACAGCAACTGATTATTCCTATTGAATATAACCTATGGTTTCCTCTGCCAGTTAAGCCTATAGCATTGAATTCATCAGATGAAATCTATTCAAGCTTTAATACGGCTAAAGCTAAGTTTAAGCCTGCCGGACACATCTTAGGTTCCGCTTATATTGAGATAGAACTCAGTGACCTGAACATTAACGCCCTTAGCGATGAAGACAATGCCAATAAACTAGCTAGCATTGCAATTAATGCTGCAGTTGATAGCCGAGTAAATAAACATAGAGTAGTGTTCTCAGGTGATCTTGGCGCTACCTATACACCACTACTTGCGAGCCCTAAGAGCCCTTACCGCGCCGACACTCTGATCATTGAATCCACCTATGGTGACAAAAACCATGAGAGTCGTCAGAAACGAACCCATTGCTTAAAACAAGTGATTGAGAAAGCGGTATCCGACAATGGAGTAGTGCTCATCCCGGCTTTTAGTATTGGTCGCACTCAGGAACTGCTTTATGAACTTGAGCAGATCATTCATCAAAAACGTACCCATCCTCTCTGGTCACAGATGGAGATAATTGTTGATTCGCCACTCGCCGCCAAGTTCACTGAACAATATATTCAGTTTAAACGCCTGTGGGACAATGAAGCCAAGAAGAAACTCAACTTAAATCGCCACCCTCTTGATTTCGAGCAGTTATATACGGTTGATAGCCATGAAGAACATCTAAGTACAATTAATTATCTCGCTAACCGAAATAAGCCAGCGATAGTGATTGCAGCGAGTGGCATGTGTAGTGGTGGTCGGATAATGAACTACCTTGAAAAGTTTCTGCCAAAATCTACTGCAGATGTCATTTTCGTTGGCTATCAGGCTAAAGGCACTCTTGGTAGAGAAATACAAACTTACGGCCCTCGAGGCGGTTATGTTTATATTAATGGTGACAAAATAGATATAAAGGCAGGAATACACACCATAAGTGGCTATTCAGCTCATGCAGACCAGCATAATCTCGTCAATTTCGTGAAACGTATGCACCATAAGCCCAGACATATCCGTATCGTTCATGGTGATGACAACGCCAAACATGCTTTAGCCGCCAAGTATCGGCAATTGCTTCCCAGAGCAGAGATAGTGATAGGAAGGGCTGAGATGATGGATAAAACATAGATGATGGGATGATGGCTGCGCCTGTTTAAGCAAAGACGGTGATTGAAAGCTAAGACGACGCTGCGCTGGCAAAGCAAAGAGGATGGCGGGGCCAGTGAAAGCTGAGATGGTGACTGAAACGAAGACGACGCTACGCTGGACAAACTGAGACGGATGAAAGATTCTGTGCTGAGACTCCTCCTACAAGGTAGACGGTTATCTTTATGTAGGACCGGCTTTAGCCGGGAGGGATTGATAATTTATGTTTGAAGCCCCTTCTAGATTGTGATGTCTGCCCAGCATCTCACCTTTACACTCTAACCTGTCTAAATACTCGGCATTCAAGCCTTCAAAATTGACATTAGCAATAAGAAAAGGGTATATAAGTAGGGTTTCGTAGAATATATAACACCAAATATTAAAATATAACAATAGTCTGTAGCTAAGTTGTTGTTAACAATGGTTGTTAAATTACAATTTATCATAAGCTTAACTAGATATCGCTAAACTAAGTTACAAGACTGTAAAATAAAGCAATAACAATTTTTCTGTGGTGACAATTGTCCCGCAGGCAATCACAAGCAAGGTGGAAGACTTAATGAGCGTAACAAAACCCCAAGGGACGATGCTCGGGCATCCGAAGGGATTGTTCCTGTTGTTTACAACAGAGTTATGGGAACGATTCAGTTATTACGCAATGCGTGCCATTTTGGTACTGTATTTGGTAGATAGTGTACAATCGCAAGGTGGTCATGGTTTAGGATGGACAAGTGCCGATGCCATCTCTCTTTACGGTACTTTCACCGGTTTAGTTTATTTAACTCCCCTCATTGGTGGCTGGTTAGCCGATAACTACCTTGGCCAACGACGTTCAATCATGATTGGTGGCGCTTTAATGGCTGCAGGTCAATTCATTCTAGGTACGCCACACGCCTGGGTACCAGGAATGGAAATCCAAGCCTTTTATCTTGGTCTTGGTGTGCTAATTCTAGGTAACGGCCTGTTTAAGCCAAACATCTCTACCATGGTAGGTGATTTATACGAAGAAGGTGATCATCGTCGTGATGGCGCATTCACCATCTTCTACATGGGTATCAACGTAGGTGCATTCCTCTCGGGTATCATCGTAGGCTCGGTAGTCAGCGCCTATGACGGCAACTTCCAGATGGGCTTCCTCTGTGCCGGTATCGGTATGGTCTTCTCTTTGATCATTCAATTTTTCTTCGCACAACGTCTACTCGGTGATATCGGTAGATACCCAGCCGCAAAACTTGAAAGAGATAAAGCTAAAGCTGCAGGAAAGACTGATGTAGAGAAAGTGCCTTTAACGAGTGTTGAACGCGATCGCATCAAGGTGATCATGGTCATGGGTCTGTTTACTATCATCTTCTGGGCTGGTTTCGAGCAAGCCGGTGGTTTGATGAACTTATTCACCAACGACTTTACCGACCGTATGATCGGTGGCTGGGAAGTACCAACCACTTGGTTCCAGTCTCTTAACGCTATGTTTATCGTTATCTTCGCACCTGTCATTGCATCTATCTGGATCCGCTTAGGTAAGAACGAGCCAAACTCTCCGGTTAAATTTGCCCTAGGTCTTGTCCTGCTCGGTATTGGTTTCCTATTTATGATAGGTGCAGTACTTGAAATGGGCGGAAATCCTGACGGTAAGTCAAGCATGTGGTGGTTAGTCGGTGCATACTTCTTCCATACCATGGGTGAGCTTTGTCTATCTCCTATCGGCCTTTCAATGGTGACTAAACTTGCTCCACTGCGTATCGCATCTCTTATGATGGGTGCATGGTTCCTATTCGTTGCTGCTGCAAACAAGATTGGTGGCTTCGTGGGTTCATTTATCGGACATGGCGGTCCAAAAGAAGAGCAACTTGCTAATGCAATGGCCATCTTCGCTGGTATCGCCATCACGTCAGCTCTTTCAGGCATAGTGCTGTACTTTATGGCTGACAAGCTAGTAAGTTGGATGCACGGCGCCGAAGGTGATCATGTTCATACTGAAGAAGAAGCACTCGAAGAAGAGATGGCTGTCACTGCAGACCATGAAGGGATAAAGCATTAAGTCGCTTTTAACCTGATAAAAAATTGATATAAACGCCCTTTGAGAAATCAACGGGCGTTTTTGTTTTATGATAATAGACGGCCTATGGCCTGATAAAACAAAGATGACGGCCTAGCCTGGAGAAGCACTGACGATATTGAAGCGAAGTCGACACCAACAAGTTGGCTAGAAAACCGAAGACGACACTTGCTTCGCAAGCTGTTCGAAGCGCATCGTACTCTTTTCTGGAGGGCGGTTATACCGGGAGAAATTACCGGCCAGCCCCACCAGCACTGCATCATATTTCCTGTAGGAGGGTCTTTAGTGTTCTCTCGCGGCTAATGCCGCTCCTACAACAGACAATCGCAGCATAATTCAGCTCTAGTCATCTTAACCTTTCATTTGCTTACTTTTAATGAGTGCTGTAATCATAGTGACAATAGTTTTTATATCTTTTATCAAACAATGCCCGATTTCATTATTGATATAACCTATTTTCATTCCGATAAATAACTGTGTAATAACTTCAGCGGCTGAGCTTCTTGCGATATACAAAAATCGAATTTGTTCTTTCGCTGAGGGACGCTCAACACCTTCAGCTATATTTGAAGGTATAGATAGTCCAGCCCGTGTGATCTGATCACGAAAGCCATAATCGTTTGAGTGTCGAGTTATTTCGTAGATAGAACAAGACAAATTACATGCCTTCTTCCATAACTCTAGCTTTTCAAATCGCATATATCTCATCCTTGAGTTATTTTTAATAAGCATAGATGCTTTAAAGCAAAGACGGAATGTAAAGCGAAGATGACGCCAACAAAGTAAAGATGACAGCGCGGCCTAGAGAAGCACTAAAGGTATTGAAGCTAAGACGACGCCAACAGGTTGGCTAGAAAACCGAAGAAAACACTTGCATCGCAAGCAGTTCGAAGCGCAGCGTACGCTTTTCTGTAGGAGGCATCTTTAAACACGAAGCTTTGTTGGTTTGTTCTCTCGCGGCTAAAGCCGCTCCTACAACGAATACAAGCTGCCCTTGATCTTCCAACGAAGCATCATATCAGCCCCACCAGCGCAGCATCATCTCAGCTCCACCAAAGTAGCGTCCGCCTAGGATCTTGTTTAGAACGACACCTGCATATATCCGCCGGTGGGAATTTCGGTGTCGTAGGCCAGACCGTGGAATTGATTATCTAATAGCATCTTCTTGTGTTCCGGTTTACATGAAACGATACAGAGCCGCTCTCCAGGCATTAAAGTTCTGAATTGGGCACTAGGGTGCCCCCAATCCAGAATGCCTAACTGGAGGGAGTCAGGAAGGGCTAAGGGGGTTAATCCTTGTTGATTTCGAATGTAGCAGCGAAGACCATTACCGGCTTGAGCAATCGATGCCCTGTATTGAGTCAGCTCGATGACAACATAGACAATGTCGATACAAATATCTAATCCAGACTTAGTCATACGCTCGTTAAGATAACTCAGCATATTGTATGGCTCGATAATCGCTTGGGTCGTACCATTTCGATATAACTTCAATTTTTGGTTAACGAAGCTCTTGAGCAGAACACTGGCAAATGCCGCCCGATTATCTTGAGGATGAAAATGGGCCATATACATCACAAGATGGTTATCACCGACATTTACGGTATCAATGAAGTAAGCGCTGACCTCATCGGATTTATATAAGCTGTAGTCAACCTTGGCGGTTAAATAGTTTATCTGAGAGGGAGGGAATAACTGCTGTTGTACGCTCTTGGCAGCTTGTTCATTTTGCTCTAACAGCACCAAATTATCCTGAAGCTCTTGATAGGATAGCTCTTCTAAATCTTCTAAATGTACTTCTTTGGACACATTAGATTCTAAACATTGTTTTATGGCATTTTCGATCAGAAATAGATCCGATACTGGCTTAACCAGATAGTCACTGGCACCCAGACGCAATGCTTCGACCACATCGGCCATCACTTGATTGCCGGAGATAACTATAGAGGGGGTATCTGGCTTGAGCTCAGACATCTTCTTCAACATGTCTAGGCCTCCCATGATAGGCATGCTCAGATCGGCAAGCACTATATCGAATGCATACTGCTTAAATTTATCTAGTCCCTGTGCACCATCATTCGCCTCAATGACCTTAGCTCCACGACTGTTGAGAAAGGTGGCAACGATTCGGCGAAAAACAGGATCGTCTTCGACAAGTAATATAACTAACTCTTCTAGCGCCATCTATGGTCCTTTTAGAAGGCTCTGGCTACTATACCGAGTAGAAACTAGTAGTTTTTGAGTCTTCTCTTAATCTAACTCCTGCATATATTCATCGAGCAAATCATCTTCATCTTGATCTACCGGAACATCTCCATCATACACTTTATAATCCATATGTTGAAAATAAGCTTCTTTGACAAAAGTATATGGATCCAATGCATTATCGACTAAGCGTTCTTGATCGATGGCAGCGGCTCTTCTATGCAGATTTTTCAGCCCCCATTTAACGAGTGACTGCCACATTGTAAGCTCTGATAATGGAAAGTATAGATCATCGACCCAGTCTGAGGCGAGTTCACGGGTCACATAAGGCCCGAGAAAAGGTGCCATAAAATACGGACCGTTAGGAACCCCATAATAACCAAGCACTTCATTAAACTCGTCTTGTTTACGTGGCAGACCCATCATATCGGCCACATCGATGACACCTAACAGACCTAATGTAGTATTGATCGTAAAACGGCCACCGGCATTGGCAGCCCATCCCCACTTACCCTGTAAGGTATTGTTAACCATGGAACTGGGTTCTTCAAAGTTCGTTACGAAGTTATTGATGCCGGTTTTTACCGGTCTTGGTACATAATCCTTATATCCATGGGCAACTGGACGATAAAAGTACCTATCCATAAACAAATAGTTGAAGTCCCACATGGCTCGGTTAAATCCTTCAAGTGGATCTCTGTCATCATTATAAAGAACAACCACTTGATCTTGGCTAGACGGGTTTACAGCCAATACTTCAGGTTGGGAATTATTGCCTTGCTCGGTGGCTGATTCTGTAGCAAACACTAATCCATGAATTCCATGATTCAGACCAAGTGCCACTACGACCGATGCTATCCATTTTAACTTCATATTTCTCTCTTCGATAATGCAACTGAATCCTTTTCAGCTTCGACATAAAACTAAAGACACATCGAAATATGTCGATAACCAGATGTAGCCAGTAAAAATTTTCTACACCTGTTAATAACTAGACTTGTGAGTATGATTTTAGTTACAAGATCGCTAAGGATACTTAGCAATAAAAATAGATCAAACTTAAATTCAAAAAAAGTGTAAATTTTAATGATCAATTCTGGGAGTTCTCGATGTCTGACCCATTAAGCTCAGTACCTAAAGCAGGGGCTACGCTGTCTAAAACACAAGTTGAAAATCGGCAAGCTCAAACAACCCAGGGCTCATCGCTTCCTCGCGCTCACAATCAAGAAGTCCTAGACCCAAAAGTACTAAAACAAGATGCACTGACCCAAGATGTACTCAACCGCGAGGCACTAAGGATATCATCTACGAGTCAAGCAAATGTAAAATTAACGCCAACTACAGCAGAGATACAAAGTCTAGCTCTTAAACCTGCCACAATACAATTTTCGCCAAAAACTGATCATCTCTCTGTAGATGGGAGCAGATATTTAGTCTCATTTTCATCGATAAAACATAGACAAGTGGCCGCTGTCGCAACGAGTTACCAGCTAGTCGCCAGTCAACAAGTTTTAGACTTACCATCTGCAGTTACCGGCGATAAAGGTAGACTTGGAGATACTATAAATACGGCGACGACTTCTGGCTCTTCGGTTATCGACAGTAGGCTAACGGCAAACTCACAACACGGGCTTTATCAGAATCAGATAAAGAACATATTACTCGCTCTGGGCAAGTCCGTTAGCATTGCACTACCGATAGCGCTAAAGCAGCGTTTGAATCAACAAGGCTTAGATATCCAGCAGATGAAAGTCTTGAGTAGCAGAGCTCAGGGCTATCCGTTACCTATGACTCAATTAAGTAATAACAAGCTTATTTTTTCAAACGGTACCAGCGTGCCTATTTCAAATATGACTGTATCTGAGATCGCCAATAACGCTCAGTTTAATCAAGCCAAACCAAACCCGTTAAGTGTCATCCCAAGCATTCATTACCAGAACAAACATTGGTTACTGACGCTAAGCCCCGTGATAGATGAGCTACAGATCAAATTAACCCCTGAAACGACCAAGAATCCAACTACCCCCATTAAGGGGGAGCAGATAGTGCTCGCCAAGCCTGAAATAGGCAACATCTATACCCAGCTCTTTAAAATGTTAAGCCAAGCTTCTATGGACAATTCACAAGGGCCCGGTAAATCAGCCTTACCTCCAGAGTTGCAGACTGAGCTGAAGAGTAACCACTCACAGACATTAGCGGTTGCTAACAGTAAAAAGCAGCCATCGGTACAAGCCTCTGACGAGACAACCAACAAACAACTAAGTAAAGAGGCAGGTAAAGTTCAGAGCACAGAACTAAATAAAGTTCTGAGTAAAGAGACTCATAAAGCAATAGACCTAACCAGCACGACTTCAACCTCCAGTGTTAAAACAACCAAGACCGAGCCTGATACTATACAGCCTAGTAAACAAAATATGATGCAAGTATCAATTCAAAAAGCCTACGGAAAATTCAGCGGTAAACAGGCTGTAGTAGAAGCTACAACTAAGCCTGCAAACAGCCTTTTAGCTAACCTAACCAAGCTACTGCCGCAGCTGCGGCCCTTATCCCTGAATGCCTTAGCGTTACCCAGTACCATAAAAGACGAGCTCTCAGCAATAGCGAGTCTTCACTCTCAAGTCAACCCTCTGTCTATTTCTGCTAGTCCCTTGACTCATATCAACTCCATCGGTCTTCTTTTCCAGTTACTCCTAGGGGTCAAGGCTAGTCATGCCAGCGGCAATACAGACAAGCTCAGTGGGCCGGCGCAAAAGTATTTGCAAAAGCTGCAAGCTCAACTCGGGGGAAGTACTTCACTGCTGAATTTGTTAGACAAGGCCGGAGCAACTGAGGCCCTGGGTAAATTGTTCTCAAACTTGAGTCTTTATTCGCAAGCGAGTAATGACACAGGTACTCAAGTAAATTGGTATTTCACCCTACCCTACTCACTCAATCAACATCAGGAAGCGTTAGAAGGACACCTTAGTGAAGACAAAGATGACGACGATAACCCTAAGGCGAATAGCTGGCGCCTTCAACTTAAATTCAACTTAACCAAGGGGCCACTGTTAATACAAGCTCAAGTTACAGATAACAGAATAAATATGACCTTCAATGGCAGTAACGACACACTCTTAAAGAAGATAGATGCGCTATTACCACCGTTAATGAATAAGCTATCAGATATTGGCTTCACGCCAGATAGAATAGAAACTAAGCTGACGAAAGTACCCGCAAGCTTACTACCGGGTGAACATTTTTTAGTTAAGATCAAAGCTTAATGAACCCATTTAAAAAATGGTATTAAACAGATCGTTAAATAGGAACCGAAAGCAAAATGAATGACGATAAAGAAGAAGCCAAAGAGGACGGTGCTGCTCAAGCCAAAACCGAACGAGAAGCCGTAGCTTTAAGTTATGACGGCCAGCAAGCTCCTGTGATCACTGCCACGGGAAAGGGAGTTGTCGCCGATGAGATAATCGCACTAGCCAAAGAAGCCGGCGTACATATCCATAAAGATGCTCACTTGAGCGATTTTTTACAGCGCTTGGAACTCGGTGAAGAGATCCCAAAACAGCTATACCTGTTAATCGCTGAATTAATCGCCTTTGCATATACTTTGGATGGAAAATTTCCCGAGCAATGGAACAACATGCATCAGAAGATCCTGGAAGAGGTTTGACGAGCGAAGATGGGATTAAAACAAAGATGATTTAACAGCAAAGACGACGCCAGCTTCGCAAGCTGTTTGACGGGCTATGCCCTGGTAAAGCTGAGATGATATTTAAATCTAAGATGACGGCGGAGCCTGGAAAGGCACAGACTATATTAATACAAAGACGACGCCAACCAGTTGGCTAGAAAAGATTCTCGCCTTCTCTGTAGGAGGGTGCTTTAGCCCCGATGGCTTGTGGGTTTATTCTCTCCCGGCTAAAGCCGGTCCTACAACTGACAATCGGAGCGTCTTCTTAGCCCTACCCTTTCCCATGTAACCGAATGATGAGCTCTGCTTCCGCCTTTGGTAGCTCACATTCTTGAATCAGTTCATCTATGCTGGCGCCTAAATCAACCATCTTCATCGCTCTCGAATAGAGTCTTGCTTGAGGGTCTTGTTGATTCACTTCATCAAGCCTGGCGTCTTGCTTCGATGTACGCTTTTCAAGCTCCAACATCCGACGCCCAACACCTATTGTGCCACTTCTTAACTCTTGTAATTCACGTTTGACGGTTTCACGCTGACGATCACTTTCTTTTATTAGCAAGGTCAAGGCTTCAACTTTCACACGCAACTTACTCGTTTGCTTCTGTTGATACAAGACAAGGCCAAGACAAGCAATCACGTATACTAAAGCTGCGATTAAAATTCCATCACTGATCATGAATGAGACTCTTAAATAGGGTAGGTATTCCCAATGCCTACTAACCAGACATTGGGAATTCAATAGACATTAAACTTGTGACACTTCCATCCATTCTTCATCTGATAAAAGTTTGTCAAGATCAACCAAGATGAGTAGTTCATTTTCTCGGTTACTCACACCTTGGATAAATTTAGCACTCTCTTCGGTACCGACATTCGGAGCACTATCAATTTCAGAAGCGCGTAAATAAACCACTTCAGCCACACTGTCTACTAAAATACCTATCACTTGCTTCTCGGCTTCGATGATCACGATTCGGGTCGAATCATCAACATCGGACGAAGCCAATCCAAAACGTGAACGTGTGTCGATCACTGTGACGACATTACCTCTAAGGTTGATAATACCAAGTACATAATGAGGAGCCCCTGGCACAGGCGCAATCTCGGTATATCTCAACACTTCCTGAACCTGCATCACATTGATACCGTATGTCTCGTTATCGAGTCTAAAGGTTACCCACTGCAACACTTCGTCATCTTTATTTACTGCTACTGCTACATTATTTGCGTCTGACATATCTACCTCAACCAACAGGGTCTTGACTACTTAAACCTGAATTTAATAACTCTATCAGTGCATGTACATGTAAAATGCCACACATCTGCTCTCTTACCACTCCAGCTAACCAAGGACGCTTACCCGCATTACTTCGCCAATTGACCGCTGATTTCTTAATTTTTACTGCATTGACCAATGATTCACAAGTCAATCCCCAGTTACTATCTTCTAATAATACAACATATTGATAATTTACGGTTTCAGCTAATGCACTATCATACTTTTCCGGCATAACCCAAGCACAAGTATCGACGACATTTAACTGTGATCCCCTGTGAGCTTGCACACCTTTATACCAATCGGGTCGACCCATGATGTGATTAACTCGCTCTAACTTAACAATCCCACCTAAGCTAACCAAGGGCACGGCTAAAGTTAATCCAGCTACCTTAAAGAATAGTACCTGAAACTCATCATCGAGGGTTTCCAGCAGATCTTTTGTGACTTTTGGCGGAGTCACGGCAACCAGCTGCTGAATCTCTACTTCTTGTATAATTTGAGGCTGAATTTTAGCTTTGGCTTCAACCTGTGTTTTAACTTTGGCTTTAGCTTCAATTTGTACTTTAACTTTTACTTCAGCAGGTACTTCAACTTTAGTCTTAAAGACGGGTGCCAGTAACTGCTCCAAGGCCTGTTTATCTAGCTGAGGCTCAATCTCTTTCAGCTTAGGTTGAGTCAATATTGAAACTGCAGGACTGAGCTCGGCAACCTTAGCTTTACTAGGAAATATCTCTTCTTGACGAAGATGACTTATTCGCTCTTTACCAAGTACGATTGTTTCTCTGCTATTTACTCTACCTTGGTTAGAAGCAACTGAAGCGATCTTAGCTTTAGCTTCATTAGAGGTCAGTTTTGCAACGGCTCCTTGATCACGCTCAGCTTCAGTTTGCTCTTCAACTTCTGTGAGCAAAATATTAAAGTAATCGAATACGGCTTCATCAACTAAGCTTGACATGAGATAACGCCCCAACAAGCAGATAGTCTAGTAACCTTTCGTATGCTTTTACGCCACGACTATGGACAGCATAATGTGAAGCAGGAAGATGGGCCAAACTGGCATCCCTAAATTTAGTATCTATTGGAATAACATCCGGCCATAAGTGTTCACCATACTCTTCTCCTAAATGTTTAAGCGCTGAAGAAGAGGCTCTGGTACGCCTATCGTACATGGTCGGAACTACGGTAAAACTGTATTTGGTCTTCTTAGAACGTCCCATCAAGATCATGGTTTTTATCATGCGGTCGAGTCCCTTAATCGCAAGGAACTCAGTCTGTACCGGGACAATAATATGCTCACTTGCCGCGAGCGCATTGACCATTAACACCCCTAATACAGGCGGGCAATCGATCAAGGCGATGTCATAATCATCTTTTACCAAATCTAAGGTTTTCTTTAAGATGAGCCCCATACCTTCCTGATGTCCGAGGGAGCGGTCTATTGTCGCTAGCGCCATGGTCGATGGGAGAAGATCGATCCCATCTACGGCTGTGGAAATAATATGTTGCTTTACTAACTCTGCACTTAACTCCTTGTGGGCTAAAAACACATTATAGAGAGAGCCGGGTACTTCCTCAGAATCGATACCCAGATAATAACCCAGTGAAGCATGAGGATCGGTATCTATCATCAGTACACGTTGGCCACGTTTGGCGAGAGAACCGGCCAGACTGGCAACCGTAGTCGTTTTACCGACCCCACCCTTTTGGTTCGCGATTGTCCAGACTTTCAATAAAATCCCCTAACATTTACTGATAACGACATTCTAATTATTCTCTCGCGTCGTCACTCTAATTCCGCCATGAGGTAAGCTGATAACCTTTACGCCATCTTCATCGACTGAAAGTGTCGCCCCCTTAGGCAAGGTGTCGGCAGCATTCGATAACGTCTCACCGAAGTCATCTAAGCTTAAATCATTCGCGATCAAACTAATAGCTTGTTCGACTTGCTCGGGTGGCTGCTTGTGAGTTCCATCACTCGATTTGGCTCTTAGTCCAGAAGGACTCTGCGCCAAAGGCACTTGTTCCAAAGATTTGGGTACTGAAAACTGAGTATTGTCCTCATCAGCTAACACTCGTTGAGAGGCAACAGGACTGTCCGCTTGAGCTTCAGTGCTGTTAACGCCGGGACCCACTTCCAATGTCACCTTTTCACCTTGCTTGACCTGAGACAGTAATGCCTGAGTCGCTTCCGGGTGCTGTGCCATCCAAGTAGCAAGGGCTTGAGCTTGCTCATCGGGTACCATAAGTAACACCTGGCTTTGTTGTAATCGCTCAACTTCTAACAGTAAAAGTTCATTCTTATGACGAATATCAAGATAAAGAGAGCTTGAAACAAATACAGCGAGTGTAAGCAAAAAAATGATCAGCAAAGAGGAGGTGCTTAGCTTCCTCTGCGACTTAGCCATTACCTGACTCTCGAATTATCGAATCAGCCATATCCTCTAAGCCTATCGACAATGTCGACAGCCCAGCCGCAGCAACCGCTTGTGGCATGCCATAAACCACACAACTAGCCTCATCTTGAGCCCAGATTGTTGCACCTGCGCTCTTGAGCATGCGTGCACCTTCTCTGCCATCGGCTCCCATGCCAGTTAACACCACGGCTAAGGTATCTCGCCCGGCAATTTTTGATGCAGAAGCAAAAGTAATATCGACACTCGGCTTATAATTCATATCGGCGCTGCCGGCGAGCACTTTAAGCCTGCCATAAGCGCCACCTCTTTCTAACATCATCTGCATGCCGCCAGGCGCGAGATAAGCCGTACCAGGTTTCAGCTGATCTCCCGATTGCGCTTCTTTGACGTCAATCTTGCATAATCCGTTCAGCCTACTGGCAAATGCCGGGGTAAATGCCGCTGGCATATGCTGAATTAGCAAGATGGGGTGAGGGTAGTTAGCAGGTAATTTAGTTAAGATTTTCTGTAAAGCAACTGGGCCCCCTGTCGAGGTACCTATCAGTAACAGTTTATATTTTTTACCCGAGGCCCGCACTAGACTGGCAGTCCTTGGGCTAGTGGCTGTCTCTTTGACGCCACGCACAGATGTAGATAAACCGCTAGTCAATTTAGCTTTTGTGCTAGGAGAACTCGGTGTACTTGGCCGCGCTATCGGCCTGTATATGCGCCGACGACCTAAGGTTTTTATGCGTTGCTGCAGCAATAAAATCGCATCGTCTTTATTGGTGGCAATATCTTCGAAACGTTTAGGCAAGAAGTCTAATGCCCCGGCTTCTAGGGCATCGAGTGTCGCTTTCGCACCATCATGGGTCAACGATGAAAACATCAAGATTGGCGTTGGTGTCTTGGCCATAATCTCACGCACTGCGGTGATGCCATCCATGACGGGCATCTCGATATCCATAGTGATGACTTGTGGCTTAAGCTCTGCTGCTAACTTAACGGCATCTGCTCCGTTCACAGCGGTACCTATCACCTCTAAATCAGGATCTTTAGTCACTATTTCACTGACTCTTCGACGAAAAAAACTAGAATCGTCGACTATGAGAACTTTAATGCCCATTCAAATTCCTATACTGCTTATTTTATTTATTTTTTTGCGTAATGCTTAAGTAAGCCAGGTACATCTAAGATCAATGCAATACCACCATCTGATGTGATGGTAGCCCCAGCCATACCAGGAGTACCATGCAACATGGTACCAAGAGGCTTGATAACGACTTCTTCTTGGCCAATTAATGAATCCACAACGAAACCTATCTGTTTGGTGCCTAACTGGACGATAACCACATGACCATTGGCCTTATCACCGTGCTTCAAATTAGACGGCACTCGACTCAACCAATGCTCTAGATAAAAGAGGGGCACCGCCTTCTGTCGTACAATCACAGTCAATTGGCCATCGACGATATTGGTCTTAGTCAAATCGAGATGGAATATCTCACTGACACTCGACAGTGGTAAGGCGAACACTTGAGTGGCGACTTCTACCATCAAGGTCGGCATGATGGCTAAGGTTAAGGGAACCTTGATCTCTAATACTGTCCCTTTACCTTTTAAAGAATCGATATGAATAGTCCCGTTCAGCTGAGCAATACGGGTTTTAACTACGTCCATACCGACACCACGGCCGGAAATATCAGAAATCTCGACTTTAGTGGAGAACCCAGGGGCGAAGATGAGGTTATAAGCCTCTTGATCGGACATCCTGGCAGCCCCTTCCTCATCGAGTACGCCGCGAGTTATGGCGATTTCTTTGAGCATTTTAGGATCCATACCGGCACCATCATCCTCAATTTTAAGCAGGATATGGTCGCCCTCTTGGCTCGCCGAGAGTGTTATCGTACCAGTTCTGGATTTACCACTTGCCTCACGTTCAGCTGGCATCTCGATACCATGGTCCACTGAGTTTCTCACTAAGTGAACCAGAGGATCGGCTAAAGCCTCGACTAAATTCTTATCTAAATCTGTGTCTTCACCTATCATGGTGAGAGTAATATCTTTGTTCAAACTACGGGCAAGATCTCTCACAACGCGCGGGAAGCGACCAAAGACCTTCTTGATCGGCTGCATGCGGGTCTTCATCACCGCGCCCTGCAGATCCGCCGTAACCAAGTCAAGGTTAGCTAACGCTTTTGACATCTCTTCATCATCACGGGAAACACCTAAGCTCAGTAAACGATTACGTACCAATACGAGTTCGCCAACCATATTCATGATCTGATCGAGTCTGGCAGTATCTACACGTACGGTTGTTTCAGCCTGAGGCATATTGGCTGGCGCTGACTTAGCGACCGCTTTTTTCTCTGGCACAGCGGGTTTGGGTGCGGCTTTGGCAGCAACAGGATTGGCTGCAGGAGCCGCTGGCTTAGCCACTGGCATAGATTTTTTGTCAGCTGGTGTTGGAGCCGCACCTCCTACATTGGGTCCGCCACCCGCGCCATGAAGTTCATCGAGTAGCTTTTCAAATTCGTCATCAGAGATATCATCAGAATCTACAGCTGGGGTGGCATCAACAACACTCGCGCTCGATGCTTTCTTCTCAATTTTACCCGATCCATGTAATTCATCGAGTAAAGATTCGAACTCATCATCTGTAATGTCATCGGATTGGCTCGGTGCTGGCACGCTAACTTCAGCTTGCTTAGTTGCAGATGGGCTTTTACCACCATGTAACGCATCGAGCAGCGCCTCAAACTCATCATCATTGATTTCATCTATCCCACCTTCGCCAGCAATACTCGTTGTCTGCTGAGGAGCGGAATCAAACAATTCTATACCTGAATCATCCGCGAGTGGCGTCTCATCAAATAGTTCAATTGACGCGTCACTGGGCGCGGCGGCAGTAGGAAGTGGAGTACTTGAGCTCAGTGATTTCAAATTAGCCAACAAAGTCGCATCTACAGGCTCTTGCTGCTGTCCAGCCTTCGTCTGCACAAACATAGCGTTGATGGCATCAACCGCCTGTAGAATAATATCCATCAATTCGGCAGAAACTTCTCGTTTGCCGGTTCTCAGCAGATCGAAGGTGTTTTCAGCTTCATGGCAAACATCGACCATTGGAGACAAGCTAAGAAATCCCGCTCCACCTTTGACAGTGTGAAAGCCTCGAAAAATTGCATTAAGCAACTCCGAGTCATCGGGGTTATTTTCTAACGTGACTAACTGTTCAGATAAAAGCTCTAAAATCTCACCGGCTTCGATCAAAAAGTCTTGCAGTATCTCTTCATCAACATCGAATGACATTAATATGGCTCCTAATTAAAAACCCAAACTCGACAGCAGATCATCAACTTCATCTTGACCTGTGACGACATCGTCACGTTGTTCAGCGTTCATGATTGGCCCTTCGGCCTCGACACTGCTGTCGATGATTGTCGGATTTTCACTGACGGGTTGTTCACCGAATACCGTCAGCATCGAGACTAAATTATTTTCTACTTCACGGACGAGATCGATAACCCTTTTTATCATCTGCCCGGTTAAATCCTGAAAATCTTGGGCAAGTAAGATTTGGTTTAACAGATCTTTCAAACGGATCGAATCTAATTCACTGCGCTCGACAAATTGTTGAACGTCGTGACACAAGGTTTTAAATTCGCTCAGCTCAATTTCACGTCTCATAAGACGATCCCAAGCAGGTTTAACCGATTGGATATTGGTCGTGAGTGCATTAGCTAAAGGCAGGCATTCTTCAACGGCATCCATGGTTTTATTCGCGGCTTGCTCAGTCATATCTATGACATAATTTAACCGCTCTTTAGCATCCGGAATCTCTGTACTGGTTAGCTCAACCAGTCGATCGTCAACCTGAAAATCGACGATCGCGCTATGAAGCTGACGCGTGAGCCTTCCTACCTCGTCAAACAGTTCCTTTTGAATAGGCGCAGCAATATCTCTGATTAAATCGTCAGCGAGCGACTGCTCGCCTTGAGTCAGCAAGTCTACAAGCTTATTTGCCTGCTCTAACGAAATGAGCCCTGAAGTATTCACCTGCATATCACAACCTTGGTTAGCCGAGTCGTTCAAAGATTTTGTCTAACTTCTCTTTCAATGTCGCTGCCGTAAAGGGCTTAACAACATAACCATTAACCCCGGCCTGAGCCGCGGCGATGATCTGTTCCCTCTTAGCCTCTGCAGTTACCATCAATACAGGGATATTTTTCAATTCATCATCTGCACGAATCGCTTTTAAAAGATCGATTCCTTGCATACCAGGCATATTCCAATCGGTCACAACAAAGTCAAAATCGCCTTTCTGTAACATAGGTAGTGCTGTCGAACCGTCATCTGCTTCTTGAGTATTGTTAAAACCCAAGTCTCTTAACAAGTTCTTGATGATACGTCTCATTGTTGAGAAATCATCAACAACGAGAATCTTCATATTCTTGTCCAAAGTTTCCTCCGCGGAGCTCTTAATTATTGCTCATGTAATCGTTATTTTTTTGTCCAATGCTTAAGTTTAGCTTTTAGTCTGAGCATTGCCTGACTTAATATCTGGCTAACCCGTGACTCACTAACCTCTAGAATGGCCCCAATCTCTTTTAAATTTAAAGCTTCATCGTAATAAAGCGACAAAACCAGTCCATCTCTTTCAGGTAATAACTTAATTGCTGCTACTAGTGCAGAATGAAATTCATCTTCTGCAATCGCTTCATAGGTATCGTCCTTAACCCCATCATCGTGACTAATAACATCGACCGAAACGCCTAAATCTTCAATGCCAATTATTTTCCCTACTGAAACATCATTTAAAATATGATGATATTCATCTAAGGTCATGTCCAGTCTTCGAGCTATCTCGTCATCTTTAGCATCTCTGCCAAGTTCCTGTTCAAGCTCATCGATAACCTGAGCGACTCGTCTCTGGTTTCGATGCACAGATCTCGGCACCCAATCCCCACGACGTATCTCATCTAGCATAGACCCACGGATTCGAATACCCGCAAAAGTCTCAAATTTAGCCCCTTTGTTATCGTCAAACTTCGATGAAGCTTCGAGTAGCCCCATCATGCCTGCTTGTAGTAAATCGTCTAGTTGCACCGATGCAGGTAAACGAGCGAGTAAATGGTGAGCTATTTTTTTTACAAGCGGTGCGTATTGTTCAACGATTAAAGCCTTATTATCTAAACAAGTATACGCAGAGGCTTTACTCACTCGTTCTATCCTCTTGATACTCAGGTCGCTGTACTAAACGCTCAACAAAGAACTCTAGATGGCCTCCAGGTTGCTGCGGTATAGGCCAACTAATGACTTTATTCGCTAAACCATGGTAAGCAATCGTTGCTGGCGATTTAGGATATGCTTCAACGATTAATTTCTGCTTACGTACCGACTTTCGTAAATTCTCATCAAATGGAATGGTAGCAACTAATTCAAGTGCAACATCCAAAAATCGATCGGTAACTTTACTAAGCTTAGCAAAGAGTTCCATCCCTTCCCGTAAACTTCGCACCATATTGGCGACTATTTTAAAACGGAAGACGCCATGTTCCCTGCTAAGTATCTTAATTAGCGCATAAGCATCAGTAATCGATGTAGGTTCATCGCAAACCACAACCAGTACATCCTGAGAGGCTCTGGAAAAACTCAGTACCATATCGGAAATGCCAGCTGCGGTATCGACGATGAGTATGTCGAATTGCGTTTTCATCTCACTGAAAGCCCGAATTAACCCGGCATGTTGTGCCGCAGACAATTCAACCATGGCTTGTGTACCCGAAGTGGCAGGAATAATTCCAATCCCCTTAGGTCCACGCACTATGATATCGTCTAAATCGGTTTCACCAGATAAGACATGGGATAAATTACGTTCGGCGCGCAGGCCAAGCATGACATCCACGTTGGCCAGACCTAAGTCGGCATCCAAGACGAGTACACGCTTACCTTTCTCGGCTAACGCAACGGCGGTATTGATGGCAACACTGGTTTTACCCACACCTCCTTTACCACCTGACACGGCTATTACTTTTACTTTTTCGTTATAAGGTTGATTCATCATACGTAAACCACTTGCTTGATCCCGACTCATTGCTTTACTCAAATGCATAGGCCCTTTCATCTGACCGTTCACTATTTCTGACTGCTGGTTTATTATCTAACACCGACAGCGCTTTGTTTGCTAGCGCGAATGTATCGGCCACTTGCATATCTTCTGGAACTCTTTGCCCATCAGTCACATAACTTAATGGTAACCCACTTTGTATCAAAACACTCAATGCTGGGGCTAAGGAAACGGATTCATCTAATTTCGTCAGTATCGCACCGGATAATGGTATTCGACTGAATTGTGTCACCGCTTCTTCTAAAACTCTTCTTTGACCTGTAGAGGACAGTACCAGATAACTGCGTATAGGTAATCTGCTATTTGCAGCTAAATTATCAAGTTGCTGGAATAAACGCATGTCTCTTTGGCCCATTCCTGCTGTATCTATCAATACTAGCTTGCGATTACGGAATTGATACAGTATTTGTTCCAACTCATTGAGGTCATGAGCCTGCTTAACCGGACATCCCATTATTTTGCCATAGGTTGCCAATTGCTCAAAGGCTCCAATGCGATAATGATCGGTTGTGACCAAAGCAACATGCTCAGCACCGTGATGCGCTGCGTATCTGGCGGCTAATTTCGCTAAGGTTGTTGTTTTACCTACACCCGTTGGCCCGACAAAGGCCACCACACCGCCTTGGCGCACTATATCATCACCTTGATTATCCAACATATTGGCTAAGCTACGAGGCAATGCTCTCACGAGATCAGCTGGTGTATAGTGCTCGCTCAATTCAGAAAGCTTTTTTGCCACCGTCGGGGAAAATTCAGCATCCAACAATTTAGTTTCTAACATGGCACCAACTGGGTCAAGCCGGCTTTTCTGCTCACTCATCAAGGCGGTGACTTGATGAGTCAACAAACTTCTCAAGGACGCCAGTTCTTCACGCATCATCTCAAGCTCAGGACTAGGTTTCCCCTTCGTCTCATGTGAAGGTTTATTTGAATAATTCTGCGTCTCAGGTGACGATTTAGCAAGCGACTGTGGTGCCTGCAAACCTTTTGCCCATTCAGGCATGTCCAATTCTTCACTCTTGTGCTGAGAAACGTGTTGTTCGACCCTACTCTGCTGCCGCTCTAATAATGCCTGGAGCGAATCGGCCGCAGGTGCTGGCTTTACTCTAGCTTCAGAGCGAACAGGTCGCTTGAGACCGAGGGAGATTTTCTCTTCGGCAAGATCCATAAAAGTGGAAGACAATGCTGGCTTTTCTGCAATTAGCGCCTTAGGTTTAGGCTCATCATAATCCACGGCAGCGACGATCTCTATTCCACCTGTGACCTTTTTATTCGACATTATCACGGCATCCGAGCCTAAGGTATCTTTAACCTGAGCCAATGCCGTACGCATATCTTTTGCTAAGAAACGTTTAATTTTCACTTATATGCCCTCTACTGACCCACGGCAGAAACAATTCTAATTTGCTTCTCATCGGGTACTTCCTGATAGGAAATCACCCTTAGGTTAGGAATCGTGTGCTTTACAAATCGAGAGAGAGTCGAACGTAACATGCCCGATGTGAGTAATATAGCAGGTTGCCCCACCATCTCTTGCCTTTGTGTTGCATCTTCTAAAGACTTTTGCATCCGTTCGGCCAAGCTAGGTTCGATGTTTGGCCCCTCTCCTCCCGTCGCTTGCATTGACTGATGCAACATTTGTTCCAACTCTGGCGCCAAAGTAATGACGGGGATCTCTGTTTCCGGCCCGCTGATCTCCTGGACAATCATTCGTTTAAGAGATATACGTACGGCAGCGGTCAGTACTTCGGTGTCGGCACTCTTGGGACCGTACTCGAGCAATGTCTGTACTATTGTCCTAAGGTCGCGAATCGAAACACCTTCGTTGAGTAAGTTTTGCATGACTTTAACCACAGTTCCCAAGGGCATAACGTCAGGTATGAAGCCATCGACTAACTTAGGAGAATGTTTGGCCAACATATCCATAAGCTGCTGAACTTCCTCATAACCGAGAAGCTTAGCCGCATTATTAGTTAATAGCTGACTCAAGTGAGTCGCCACGACCGTTGCTGCATCTACCACGGTATACCCTAAGGTTTGCGCATGCTCTCTAAGCTCTGGGGCTATCCAAACCGCATCTAAGCCAAAGGCAGGATCTTTCGTCTCTATGCCATCGAGTTTGCCATACACCTGGCCTGGATTGATGGCGAGTTCACAGTCATGTCTTATCTCGGCTTCACCGGACGCAACTCCCATCAAGGAGATACGATAAGTATTTGGAGACAGATCTAAGTTATCGCGAATATGCACCGCAGGTACCAAAAAGCCAAGCTCTTGGGATAGCTTCTTACGCACCCCTTTTATCCTGCCTAGCAACTCGCCGCCCTGGCCTTTATCGACCAAAGGGATTAGCCGATAACCGACTTCTAATCCTATGGTATCGACATGCTGAACATCATCCCAGCTCAGCTCCTTCGGTTTAGCGGCTGCCTTATCCGCAGCAGGTTTTTTCGCAAGCGCCAGGGACTCTTCACGCTCCTGCGCTTGTTTTTTATATAAAAAATAAGCTACTGAACCGACAACTAATGCCAGAGAGATGAAGGCAAAATGTGGCATGCCAGGCACTATCCCCATAATAAACAAGACACCAGCAGCAATCGCTATTGACTTAGGGTTGTCAAGCATCTGCGACATCATCATCTGGCCCATGTCACCGGACTCGTTCTGACGTGTGACCATCAATGCCGCAGCAATTGAGAGTAAAAGGCCGGGGATCTGGGCAACCAGTCCATCACCTATGGTAAGAAGAGTATAGATCTCGACCGCAGAAGAAAAATCCAGGTCATGCTGCACCATGCCGATAACGAATCCACCCAAGATATTGATCACCATGATCATGATCCCGGCAATTGCATCACCTTTAACAAATTTAGATGCACCGTCCATTGCCCCGTAAAAATCGGCTTCCTTGGTGACTTCGGCGCGCCTATCTCTTGCCTGTTCTTGGTTTAACACGCCAGCATTCAAGTCGGCATCGATAGCCATCTGCTTACCTGGCATGGCGTCTAAGGTAAAGCGAGCACTAACTTCTGCTATACGCCCAGCACCTTTGGTGACCACGGCGAAGTTAATGATAATAAGGATTAAGAATACTACCAGGCCAACGGCATAATTTCCGCCTATCACAACCGATCCAAAAGACTCAATCACTTTACCGGCAGCATCACCACCGTTGTGTCCTTCGAGTAAGACGATACGAGTCGATGCCACATTGAGCGCGAGGCGCAGTAAGGTCGCAATAAGCAACACACTGGGGAAAGCGGCGAAATCTAATGGTCTGTCGGTGTAAATAGCCACCAGTAACACCACTAAGGCCAAAGCTATGTTAAATGAGAACAGAATATCTAGCAGGAATGGTGGCATAGGCAATATGATCATGCCTAACGCAGCGAGAACAAACAAAGGCGTGCCTAAGCCTTTAAAACTCGAAGGTTTTATTTGTTTCAGTTGACCCAGTCGTGCTTTAACATCCATTCAAGAAATCCAAACTTTTGACATCTAGCTCTAACAAAGCAATTTTTGAGCCAAGTAGTGGAAATAATTTCCGTCATTAATAACTAAGTTATCAATAATGTTTTTATTTTATAAGTCAGCACTATACCGTTAGACTGACGTTAAATGAATGCCTGATGATTTAACTGAATAAATTTACAGCAGAAATACACTATATAACCAACATTGATTGGGTTTTACCGAGAAATCTAGCTTAGGTACATGGCCAGGAGATATCGGATACGGAGAAAACACTCGGTATCATTAATATTTTAAATCCTTAGGTATGGGCTGTTTAAGCGGAATAGCCGTTGGCCTTCGGCCTCCATGTTGTTGGTATTGACGTAACTGGAATACATAAGCTAAAACCTGAGCGACGGCGGTGAATAGTCCCTCAGGGATCTCTTGATCTATTTTAGTCGTATGATATATGGCGCGGGCCAGAGGCGGAGCAGAGATAATAGCAATCTCATGTTCACGGGCTATCTCTCTAATCTTAAAAGCAATTTCATCGACACCTTTTGCCAGCACATAGGGCGCCGTCGACTTCATGGCATCGTATTTCACCGCGACAGCATAGTGCTCCGGATTAACGACGATAACATCGGCATTGGGAACTTCTGACATCATACGTCTCTGAGCCACCTCCCTTTGCATCTGCCTTATCTTACCTTTGACCTCAGGCTTACCCTCAGTGTCCTTATATTCATCTTTGACTTCCTGCTTGGTCATCTTGAGTTGCTTTTTGTGATTCCAGATTTGAAATGGCACATCGATAACCACGATGAGTATGGTAGATGAGCACAGCAAGATGAACATCCAAACTAATAGATCCAGCGCCCGGTATACATTCCCAGGAAGATGATCCCGAGACAGGGCCAAGATATCATTAAAGTAGAAGTTCAAGAGAAAGTATGCGGATAATGCGACAACCGAAAACTTAGCGATACCTTTGGTCAACTCCACAAGGGCTTGCACGCCAAACATTCTTTTAAATCCTTTCATAGGATTCATCTTCTCAGTTTTCGGCATAAATGCCTTGGTAGAGAAGGTGATACCGCCTAAAACGATATTACCTATGAAGGCTACTAAAGCGATGACAAATATCAGGCTGGCCATGGGAAAGGCAAGCTCTCGCCCTATCATGCTCCAAACCAAAACCATCTGATTGGTGTCAAAAATTTGTTCCCTGTCCATGGTGAACAAGGTGGTCATTATGGTGACTAAGCTACTGGCAATACTTGGGCCGACCATGGCAAAACCGACCGCGGCCGACATCAAGACCGCCGAGGTTCCCAGCTCTTTGGAGCGTGCAACCTGGCCTTTCTCCCGGGATTGTTCTAATCGCCTGGGGGTGGCCTCTTCGGTTTTCTCTTGGCTACTGTCATTTTCAGCCATGAACTAGCACTCCATTAGGTAGACTCTGCAGGCGCTCAAGTTGAAACATCAAAATGTCCCATCGGTATTACATTGAAGTTTCACTATATCGCATAACAATAACTGGGCTGACGTCCACACCTCACCAAAGTGCTCCATTATAGGGGTCAAGGTTAACCACAAGATCACTAAACCACTCACCATGGTCACGGGAAAACCTATGGCGAAGATATTCAGTTGGGGTGAAGCTCGGGTCATGACACCGAATGACAGGTTAATCAGCAAAAGCGCAACGATAGGTGTGATAGACATGGTCAATGCTGCACCAAACATATAGCCCCCCCACTCGGCCAACATTCTATAACTTGTGATACTCAGACCTTGATCCGATATGGGAATAGTCTCAAAACTCATCACTAGCATTCGGATCATCACCAAATGACCATCGACAGCGAGGAAGATCATGGTGGTTAACAGTAAGAATAAGTTACCAATCACAGGAGTTTGTTGACCGGAAGAGGGATCGACCATAGAGGCAAAACCTAAACTTGTCTGCATGCCTATGATTTGGCCTGTGAGCACAAAGGTTTGCATCACCAGCAAGGTAACAAATCCCATGGCTATGCCAATTAGGAGTTGTTGCAAGGTGATAAAAATCGCAGACGCCGCAAATAGCGCTACATTTTCCACTGGGGGTAAAACCGGTGCAATGGCAAAGGTAATCGCCATCGATAACAATAATCTGACTCTGGCAGGTGTGGTATTAGCCCCAAACACGGCCATAACCATAAACATGCTAGACACCCTAAACAGTGGCCACATGTAAGAGGCTATCGTGTCCATTATGGTCGCCATTAGAATATCCATCGTGGCTAGCCTATTTGACTCATTGTATTAGTCTCTTGAATAAATAGGTCTTTCATCATCCTATAACCTGGGGGATCATATTGACCATCCGTACAAAAAATTCCATCATGGTTTGGATCAAGGTATGACCCAGAAACATCAGGGCAAACAAGGTCGTCAATAAACGAGGTAGAAAACTCAGGGTTTGTTCGTTAATTGAAGTTGCCGCTTGAAACACCGCCACCACGAGTCCGATGACGAGTCCAGGCACGATTATCAGCGACACGATGGTCACTATGACTGAGAGCGCCTCACGGAAGATGTCGACCAATGATTCAGGATTCATAAACCCACCTAAACACCGAAGCTATTGGCTAGAGTTCCCATCACCAGGCTCCAGCCATCGACGAGCACAAACAACATGATCTTAAAAGGAAGTGAGACGATCATGGGAGATAACATCATCATACCCATAGCCATCAAGATACTGGCTACCACAAGATCCAATACCAGGAAAGGAACGAATAACATAAACCCAATCTGAAACGCAGTCTTTAACTCGCTGGTGATAAATGAGGGAATTAACACGCTCATGGGCACATCTTCGGGTGAGTTAATGTTCTGATAACCCGAGATTTCGATAAATGTGTCGAGATCCGTCACCCGAGTTTGGGCCAACATAAAGGTCTTGATCGGCTCTTTGCCAATATTGAAAGCCTGCTCAATATTCATGGTTTCAGCTATATAGGGTTTAACTGCTTCATCATAAATTTTGTCGAACACAGGCGCCATGATAAAGAAAGTCATAAACATACTTATGCCAATAAGCACTTGGTTTGACGGCGTTTGTTGTAAACCGATCGCTTGTCTTAGAATCGACAGTACCACTATGATGCGCGTGAATGAGGTGAGCATGATAATCATGGCAGGCAGAAAGCTCATTGCCGTCATTAACAGCAATATCTGCATAGTCACAGAGTATTGAGTCCCACCATCGGGAGTCGTGGTCACAGTCAACGCAGGTAAGACACCATCAAGGGCGAATGCACCTGGTGATATCAGCAACAGACTCAAGATGAATGAAAATGATAATAGCTTCATCATTAATTCGTCTTAGCTTGGCGTAATCGTTCAGCAAAGGACTCAGTCTCTATGCTGATGGGGGTGTCTAATTTATCTATGACCTGTATTTGCTGGGCCGTCACACCGAGTAAATATTGCTGGCCACCCACCTCGAGTAATACCACCTTCTCTTTCTGCCCCAATGGCATAACCGCCAAGGTCTTCAATACATTGTGGCTAGATGGCGCTAATTTCAAGCGTTTAACGATATAGGCCAACACAAAAATGAGGGCGAGCACAACAATTAACCCACCCAACATATTGGTCATTGTCGAGATTGCCGATCCCTTATCTGCAGTTGAGGCGACGGTAGGGGAAACCGCTAATCCACTTATAAACAACGAGTTAATCATATCTACCTTATTTTAACTTCTTAATACGCTCGGTTTGGCTAATGACGTCGGTCAGGCGGATACCAAACTTATCATTCACAACCACCACTTCACCATGGGCAATCAAGGTGCCATTCACCATCACATCCAGAGGCTCACCGGCGACGCGATCTAATTCCACCACCGAACCTTGGTTGAGTTGGAGTAAGTTACGAATACTGATAAAGCTACGACCAACTTCCATCGATATGGTCACAGGGATGTCCATGATGGTATCGAGTCTTGCCGCTTCATCGGCAGACAAGGCCTGGCTTTCATCAGTCAGCTCATCAAGCTCGACAGCCTCAGCCTCAGCCTCAGCTTCCTCTATCGCTTGCTCAGCCATTGCTTCAGCCCAATCGTCACCTGTATCTTCTGTACTCATGATTATTACCTTAACTACTTAATTTAGCTTAATACCTTAGCAATTTAGTTCCTTGACTAAGATAGGGTTTATAAATCAGAAATGTCTTTACTCTTATTCTTACGCGTCACTAATTGCAACTCCGATTTTACTGTTTCCGGTCGTGGGATTTTCTCGGTAATCCGCAAAGCTAAATTGTCTCTAGCCTTGCCTAACTTACACCTATAAGTAGGTAGATCTTCGACCCGCAGGACGATATGCTCAGGCAAATCGACTGGAATAATATCGCCAACTTTAAAGTTCATCACATCTTTAAGGGTGATCTCTTGATCCACTATGGTGGCATCTAAACCCACCTTGATGTCCATGATCTCGTCTTTTAATGCCAAAGACCAGCGTTTATCCGTATCTTGAGTATCACTCTGCACACCGGCATCGAGCAGTTCACGTATCGGCTCTATCATGGAATACGGCAATGTGATATGGAAGTCTCCCCCACCGCCATCCACTTCGATATGAAAAGAGCTGACCACGACCACTTCGGTGGGGCTGACTATGTTTGCCATCGCTGGGTTAACCTCTGAATCAAGGTACTCAAATTCGACATCCATCACAGGCGCCCAAGCATCTTTATAGTCTTCGAAGATTATTTTTAGCAATAACTGAACGATGCGTCGTTCCGTTGGCGTAAATTCTCGACCTTCAATCTTGGCATGAAAGCGGCCATCGCCACCGAAAAAGTTATCCACTAAAATGAAAACTAATCTTGCCTCCATGGTAATGAGCCCCGTTCCTTTGAGCGGACTAAATCTCACCATATTCAGGCTGGTCGGAACAAAAAGAGTGTGAACATATTCACCAAACTTGAGCATCTGCACGCCATTGATCGAAACTTCAGCCGCTCGGCGCATCATATTAAACATACTGATGCGCAAGTGCCTGGCAAACCTTTCATTCACTATCTCTAAGGTCGGCATTCTTCCGCGAACGATACGATCTTGAGAAGAAAAGTCATAGGAGCGGGCGTCAGCCTCCCCCTGTTCATCTTCATCTTCATCTACGTCATCTACACCATGCAGTAACGCATCAATTTCGTCTTGGCTTAATAGATCACTCACAATAATGCCTTTATTAAACAAAAATAGGGAAACGTGCTAACTCATACAAGCGCGACTTGAAGCCTGGTTAGCAAAAATCAAAAAACTAAAAATTATTCTTGGTTCGTTCTCATGCACTACTGCATGACGAAACCGGTAAACAGGACTTTTTCAACGACTTTACGCCCTGTCACAGGTTGTAGCGTATTCTGCACATTGAGTAAGGCCAATTGACGCATCTCGTCTTTACCGGCAAGGGTACTTAGCTTTTGAACATCGGCACTGCTAAACGTCGTCAGTAGTGCATCTTCAATCAAGGGGATGTGTTTCTTAATTAACACATCATCGTCAGCACCACGCACCATCAACTGAACCTTGATCTCTACCAGCCTCGAGCGGTTTGCCCCCGGCAGGTTAAACAAAAATGGTCTGGGCATTCCCACATAGAAAGCTTCGCCTACATTCATCGGCTCTTGAATTTCTTCGGTGCCATCAGCATTTTCACTGTTTGCAGAGCTGTCGCTTGACCCCATGAAAAACCATAAAGCTCCAGCAATAACTAGCACTAATACCAGGCCGATAACGCCGAAAATAATCAGTTTCGTCTTACTTTTCGGCTGTTCATTTTCTTCGAGCTCTAAGGATTCTTCTTCGGCCATTTGATTTCCCTTTTAGGCTTAAATCTGCTGCTATATTTCTATAATAGACCAAGGGGTAATGTCTTTTTACCCATCAAGGATCTAATTTTGCTATAGATTACCTTCTTACGCGTAATAATCTATACCTGAACGATAACTAGATGCCTGATTTGAGCTTAATAGTGACTCATCTGCAGATATTTCATCCAATTCTGAATCATAGCCCTCTTGTGACCGCTCCGAATGATCAGCTTCGCCTTGATCTTTTCCCGAATCACGCTGAGAAACTTGGCTATCGGTGAGTTGCAGCCCCTGTTCGGCTAACATCTCTCTCAACCTAGGTAATGCTTGCTCTACAATATCTCGGGTCTGAGGCTGGACGACATGAAACTGCACTTGAGTCTGGTCGCCCTGGACCTGAATTCTTACCACCAAGGGCCCAAGTTCAGGTGGATCTAACCTAATTTCAGCATGCAAGACCCCTTTACTCACCATAGCCACTAACTGTTGCTTCATGACCGGAGAAAAACGCTGGATCATCTCCTGCATCTGACTCTGAGTGTCATTATTCTGTCTTAGTACCAACTGAAACTGGGGAGTTTCAAGTTTACTTGGTGGTGTCGAGCCTACTTGCATCCCAGATAAGGTTTTAATATCTAAGTTTGACGTGGATGTTGTGTCCGTTAGCGTTGAAGATGCCTCTACATTGGCCCTCAAGGGATTGAGCTGTACCGATAACTCAGCCCCTTTAAGCTGTTGCTCAGCCTTAGCCATAGCTTCAACAGGCAGCTTAGTGCTCCCTTGAAGCTTAGCTGACTCTTCCACTTGGGTTTTCTCACCTAAAATTTGACTAAACTGCTTATCTTTACCTTGCTCGATTTGATTTTCCGTGCGGGTTAACACATCTATCCCTGCAGCTTGTTGGGACTGGACCACTTTTGCTACATCTTTGACTTCGGCTGTCTTGTCAGTGGCTTGTGCTTCGAACAATGTCGAGATGCCATTGGGCTGTGACAGACCAGCACTGCGGCTTTCGCTCCTCTCACGGCTCTCACTCCCAACAATAGCAGCAGATCGCACGCTCGCAGCCTGAAAGTCTGAACTTGTCACAGTAGCAATTAGCTGAAGTAAATTTTCAGGGGGTAATACAGTTAATTCGGCCTCGGATAAACCAGACTCCTGTACTAGCTTATCAATAAGGTTTTTATCTAATGGGAGTTGAGTCTCTGGATCTAAGAGCTGAGCACCAGAATCAATGACTAAAGTCTCTAAACCGATAAGTGATACCGTCTGCGATGGCTCAATCACAACGTCACCGGCTATTACCTCTTCGCCTTGTTTTATCTCTTCTGCAGGAAGATTAAAATCTGTATTTTCAGCATCATTTGCCACACTCAGTAAATAATCATCTAATGTTGAATGACTTGACGTTTTCTCATTGCCTTCCTGCGGCAAGGTATCGCCGCTGTTATCTAGGCTAGTATTTCCCTCTAGCTTACTGGCCCAATTTATTTGAGCCAGTACATGATTGACATCGATTTCTGTTCCATCCAATTGGGCTTCACTCTCAGACTCATCGCCCGCTCCCTTTAGCTGTGGATCATTTTTAACCGGTCTTGTTTCAACATTGATATTTTCAGCTCGATTTGACTCTTTCGCTTGAGTACTAGCTTGCTCTAAAGCCACAGAAAAATCATTATTTTCAGATGATTGAGTACGACTCTTATCACCTTGCTTTATTCCACCAACAGATAGGTTATCGGATGTGTTTTCTTTATTCGCTAAGAGTATATTCGTCATTTTCTGCATTAAGCCTCCAACAAGGCTGATGTCCAATCAAGGTAAGCGCATTTTTAAGAGAATCACTGACGCCAGAACTATCTCGTCAAAACAGCTTTGTCAAAATAGTGGCCAAAAAATTAAATGCCCACACGTTATCAATAAATTAAGCAATAAAGATGCCAATATATAAAGGGTTCTTTAGGCAAGTAACAGCATCAAAAGATCTTGTGTCAGCGAATTTTTTTTCTATAAAACATCTGTGATGCAAACTCATCCACCATCTTTTGTTCGAGTCTCATCTCTGCTTTTCTTGCCTTCTGTGCTTTATGTTCTAACAGTAATTCAACCGCCTTACGTTTTTGCCGTTTCTCTTGCCAATGCCGCTGCCTATGCCCCCGCTGAGTATCTGCTTCTGCGACCGAAGTAAGCTGCTTGGTAATTGCTTCATCTACTTGACGTACAAATTGGTGAAATTGATGATAATAACTGGCACTGATATTTTTACCATGATGGCTCTCCATCTGTTTCATATAATCCAAGCGATAATTTCGCAGCGCCTCAAGTTGGCTCTGGCATTTTTGCAGTGCCAGTTGAGCCGATTTCAACTGCAACGCCGCCTGCTCTTCTGCTTCACTCGTCAGTTTCAATACAGTATGAAGAGGATCTTGCTTAGCCATAGTTATTCCTGAGATAAAAGAAGTCCCCTAGGACCTAGAAACTGATCATACCTTACACTGAGCACTCAACTGAGAAAGCATGAGCTGACTGGAATCAAAACTGAGAGTCTCCTTCATTGACTGCCTTAAAAATGCGTTCATCGCAGGCTGAAGCCGTATCGCATTGTCGATTCTAGGATCGCTGCCCTGAGTGTATGCCCCGATCGAAATCAGATCTTTGTTCTGTTGATACAAAGAATATACTTGCTTTACACGTCGCATTGACTCCAGATGCTCAGTGCTGATCACCATAGGTGCGACACGGCTAATCGAGGCTTCTACATCGATGGCGGGGTAATGACCTGAATCGGCTAATGCTCTCGACAAGACTATGTGTCCATCTAGGATTGCCCTAGCCGCATCGGCAATGGGGTCCTGCAGATCATCGCCTTCAGTCAACACAGTATAAAACGCCGTGATAGAGCCTTGACCCGGACCACCATTTCCCGCTCTTTCAACCAATTTGGGTAACTTGGCAAATACCGAAGGCGGATAGCCTTTGGTTGCGGGAGGTTCACCAACCGCGAGTGCGATTTCCCGTTGTGCCTGAGCATAACGAGTCAAGCTGTCCATAAGAAGCAATACGTTATAGCCTAAATCTCTAAAATATTCTGCAATTCTGGTTGATGTTTCACAGGCTCGAAGACGCATGAGTGGAGACGTATCGGCCGGGGCTGCCACCACCACAGAGCGTGCACGTCCCTCTTCCCCCAAAATCTCTTCGATAAACTCTTTAACTTCCCGGCCACGTTCTCCCACTAACCCCACGACTATAATGTCGGCGGTGGTGCCCCGCGTCATCATGCCCAGTAGCACACTCTTGCCCACCCCAGAACCGGCAAAGAGTCCCATCCTCTGACCTTTGCCGACAGTTAACATGGCATTTATCGCCCTGACCCCTACATCTAAGGGCTCAGTGATCGCTCTTCGGGCTAAGGGGTTGATGATTGGTGCATGTCTTGGCGCTTTTTGATCGGTTCGTAATCGGCCTAAATTATCTAAGGGGTGACCATTGCCATCGAGCACCCGGCCTAATAATTCCAGGCCAACATTGAGTCCGGTTTGCTCACCTAAGGGAGTCACCTTAGCGCCGGGTAAGACGCCTCTAAGTTCTTCTATAGGCATTAAGTAGAGCAACTCATCGTCGAAACCTATCACCTCGGCGACCAAGTCTCCAGCCAAGGTCTCTATGCTACACAGACTACCTATCGGAGCCCGACAGCCGATGGCTTCGAGTGTTAAGCCTACCACCCGGATCAACTGTCCACTGGCCTCAGCTACGAATGGATGAACCCTATCATTTTGCAGTCTGATTTTATTCAGTAACTGGCTTTGGCGGTTGCTCATCTTGTTTTACGCCCTCTGAATCTTTAGCTGCTGACACGTTTTCTTCATTAGTGCTAAGTGTCTCTTTTTGTGCACTAGGCTCACTCTCTAGACCCCCGGATGGCTTAAGCTCATCAGGCTGGTCCTTAATCTCAGGTGTTGGTAAGCCATTATCTTCTTGTTCTGGTTGTGGCTCAAGCTCAGATTGCTCCTCTGCTTCATCAGACTCATTCTGTTTGCCATCCTGACTATAGGATGATAATGCTTGCTGTTGCTGTTCTTGAGATTGATTGAGATGTTGAACATTATGCTCCATCTCCTCCAGAACTGTGCTTATTCTCTGCTCGAGTCGCATATCGACACTACTTCGCTGATTGTTGATGACACAATCACCAGGTGACAGACTCGGGTCAGCTTCCAATTCCCAGCGGTTTTTGTCCAACTGATTAGCGCTATAGAGTTCTTGAACCAAGTTATGATCATCGGGATGCAAGCGAATGGTGATCCCTTGTTCTTTCAACGGCAGTGAATCAACTCCTTGTCTCAATGCTGCTAATATGTGCTCGGGGTGAGTTTTTAACTCGTGACCAATAACTGCTCGGGTTAATTTCATCGTCAAGGAGAGTAACTCTTGCTCAATCTCGGTATCTAGCAGGGCTAAAGGCTTTTCAAATTGCTCCAGCAAGGACTCAAATCGTGAGATTAACACTTTGGCTTCCTCGACTCCTTCACTATGACCTTGCTCAATCCCCTGTTTCAATCCCTCTTCATGGCCTTGTTTTAACCCCTCTAACCGACCCGACTCTAGGCCAGACTGAAAACCTTCCTCTTTTCCCTGACCAAAGCCTTCTTGTTCGGCTTGCTCACGGATCTCTTCAATCTCAGTTAATGTAGGGGGCAAAAAAGATTGGGGTTCATCTACTATGGTTTTGTGTGCCGTTCTACGGCCGAACAAGTTTGAAACACCTTCGGGAGCAGCAACTGTGACATCGGGGATCTGCCAATGAGTGAACTCGGTCTCGGATTGACCTGACTCGTTCTCTATTGACTTACCTTCACTATCAGTTTTCATTATAAGAACTCTTCACCACCGCCACCGCCTAACATAATCTCACCACTATCACTTAAACGCCTGGCGATAGATAAGATCTCTTTTTGAGCGACTTCGACTTCACTGATCCTGATAGGTCCCATAGCTTCTAAGTCATCACTTAACAACTCAGCCGCTCGCTTAGACATGTTACCCAAAATCTTATCTTTGAGTGCATCATCGGCTCCCTTGAGTGCCTTCATCAGCACATCTTGCTGAATTTCGCGAAGCAGTACTTGAATACCTATATCATCCACATCACTCAGGTTCTCAAATACAAACATAAGATCTTGTATCTGTTGCGCCATCTCTTCGTCTGACTCTCTCATGGTTTCCATGAGCTGACTCTCAACATTGGTGTCTAGGTAGTTCATGATATCTGCTGCCGCCTTCAAGCCGCCCATTTTAGCAGCCTGGGCGCCGCCTTGACCGGCAAACTGTTTCTCCATGATATCATTTAATTCCTGGAGTGCCGCGGGTTGGACCTCTTCTAGATTTGCGATGCGCATCATAAGATCGAGACGAGTATTCTCAGGAGATTGAGCAACAATTTCTGCCGCCTGATCGGGTTCCAGATAGGAAAGCACGATTGTTTGGATCTGCGGGTGTTCGTTTTGTATTATGGTTGCCACTTGACGAGGATCCATCCACTTGAGTGAATCCAGTCCCTTAGCACCACTGCCCATGATGATCTGTTCGATCAGATTACCGGCCTTGTCTTCACCTAGCGCCGCCGTTAAGGCCTTTCGGACAAACTCTTCACTGTTAAAGCCAATAGATGAGTACTTTTGAACTTCGTCAAGAAACAGCTTATGCACACCTATGACTTTCTCCTGACCAAAATCACTCATGGCAGCCATCGCCATGCCTACCTTTTGAACTTGCTTAGGCTCCAGATGCTTTAAAATTGACGCAGCATCCGCTTCACTTAGGCTCAAGAGTAATATTGCCGTTTTCTCAGTGCCGGTTAGCTCGTCGACACCGTCGGCTTTAGCTTTATTCTCTGATTTATTGCTCATCTTGTTGTAACCAACCTTTTATCACCTGGGTAGATAACTCAGGCTCATTTGCGACTAACGCCCTAATTGCTTTAATCATATCATCATCTTTATGAAGATCCGGTATCAAAATCGAACCGTCATCAGCATAACTGTATTCAGCTTCAGGGCGATTGAGCATTCCCAAGGTATCGGATGCAAATTGATCTTCGATCTCAGCCAGTTCATCACCAAATTTAGGCTCATCAGGAATATTAACGCTATCGGGATAGATAAGACGTTTGAGCATAGGCCTAACGATAAACAAAATTAATGCAAGAATGATCACCCCGCCCATGCCCAGCTTGAGTGCTCGCCAGAACCATGGCTGTTCCCACAGTTCAGGAGCTGGCAACTCTTCGATAAGCTGATCCATAAAGGGAACGGTAACCACTTCAAGAATATCACCACGTTGAGTACTGAAACCTACCGCGCCCTCTAGTAAGCGGCGAATATTGGCTAACTCCTGTTCAGTTCTCGGTACGCGATTAATTTGGCCATCTTCTCCGGCGGCGCCAGCTTTAAAATCCACCGCAACGGACACACTGACACGCCTTACCGTACCAACCTGCTGCCTGGTATGGCTGATGGTTGTGTCCAGTTCGAAATTTCTGGTGGCTTCTCTATGTGATGAGCCACGACTCGCTGATTCTGACTGTGCGTCAGTATTTAACGCATCCTGTGGAATATCACTCTCCATAGGCGGTTGATTAGATAAGGCACCGGGGATCCCGGACTCACTGCCACCATTTGAATCATTCTCGACAGTCATTTCACTTCTAAGGGCTGGAAGATCTGGGTTATAACGCTTAGAAGTTTGCTCTACCGCGGTAAAGTCCATAGTAACATCGACTTGAGAGGTAAAATTCTCGGGCCCTAGAATCGGCATTAGAATCGATTGAACCTTAGTCCTATATTCTGCCTCTTTTTGCTGTACTAACTCTAACTCTCTTCGTGCTCTTGCCGACACCGCATCTTGGCTACCTGAATTTAATAACCGACCATTTGAATCTGTCACGGTCACGCGAGTCGGTATTAAGCCTTGAACGGCCGAAGCGACGATATCGACGACGGCATCGACCTCTTCTTGACCAAGCCCGCCTCGACGAACATTGAGTACCACAGTTGCACTGGGTTTAGCACGGTTTCTAGAGAAGACGTTCTCTTTGGGTATAGCCAGAATAACCTTAGCTCGACTGATACTTCTGAGTTCTTCAATTGCTCTGGCTAAATTTAACTCTTGGCTATGTTTGAGCCTGGCCTGCTCCATTCGCTGGCTCACACCAAAGCCACTATTTTGACTCAGGTAATCGTTTTGATTCGAATTACCATCGATCCCTTCCCGGCTCAATATCAACTTAACTTCTTGATACTTATCTTCAGGCACCTTGATAACATCGACATCGATCTGATACTTGATTTTGTTTTTATCTAAGGCGTCCAATACCTTTACCATCTCTTGGGTATCCATTTTCCCAAGCGGTCTGTATTCCGGCTCTTGTGCCCACAGCATGATAAATACAGCCAATGCCAAACAAATCGCAAGCGCGAGTATCATGGTGATCTGGCGCAGCATATCAACCCCGCCAAACGAGCTGCCACCGGATTTATTTTCTTCCTGGACTCCACCTGCCAGCTGATCGCTTGCCAACGTAGACTCAGAACCTACAACCATGTCAGTACTCAAAATTGATACCCGTTTATTCTATTAATTATCGTATGTATTGCTTAGCAATATTGGCCGTCACTAGACAGGCATGCTCATAATTTCTTTATATGCTTCAACTAGCTTGTTTCTAACCTGCACAGTCGCTTCAAATGCGACACTGGCTTTCTCTCTGGCGATAACGGTATCAGAAAGTGTCACCCTAGTATCTCCCATATCCAGACGGGTGGCCAATGAGCCAGAATTTGCTTGAAGCTCGCCAACGGTACCGATAGCTTGGGACAGAAGCTGACCAAAATCGCTCCCTGAAGTATTACTGACTTGTTGGGTGATCGGTGAACCGAAACCGGAATTGAGTCCAGAAGGTTTAATTTCACCACTAAGAGACTGCATCTCTTGTAATAATGAGTTGGCTCCAATCTGCATATCTTTCTCCCCATCGTCTTACTAAAAATCCAAGCGACGAATAGTTGACGAACTTAACTGTTAGATAAGAACATGCAAAATGTTTGCCAAGTGTTGTTAAGAAGGATAGAGGAGTCGGCTCGTCAACACGATATCGAGTAATAAGCCATAACAGTTAAACAGAATTAAGGTGGGGAAGTTCCTAGAACCTGTGCTCTCGGAGCTAGGAACTTTTCTATGCGGGTTTTTCTACGCAGGTATCTCTATGCCCATGTCTCTCATTTTTGCCATCTTATATCTGAGGGTTCTGGCACTGATACCCAGCTTTTCGGCGACCAATTTCCTACTGCCTTGACACATATTCAGCGTCTCAAGAATGATCACATGCTCCTGTGCCTTAAGCTCATCACCTAACGCATCCAGCTCTACAGGTTTATTCGCTGAGTATAATTGCTGCTCTACAGGTTCTTGGCTAATGAGAACTTCCTGAGTATCGAGAATAATGTCTGACCCCACAATCAGTTCCCCCGTCATCAAGATCAAAGCGCGTTGAATGACATTATCAAGCTCCCGGACATTGCCAGGCCATCTATGGGTCAGCAATCGTCTACAAGCTGCTTCATCCAGACTGGGTATCTCCGATAGTCCAGATTTAGCACCATGGCGAGCCAAGAGATGACGGGCCAAAGGCAAAATATCTGCCGGCCTCTGACTCAATGACGGCCAAGTAAGTGGAAAGACATTAATTCGATAATAGAGATCTTCGCGAAACTCCCCTGACGCAACAACCGCTTTTAGATCACGATTGGAGGTTGCGAGGACCCTGATATCTAATTTTATGCTTTTACGCCCTCCGAGCCGTTCAACTTCCCTTTCCTGCAATACCCGCAACAATTTAGCCTGGAGGCTTAAATCCATTTCGGTAATTTCATCGAGTAATAAAGTGCCTCCCTGTGCCTGTTCAAACTTACCTGGGCACGCTTGATATGCACCAGTAAAGGCTCCTTTCTCATAGCCAAATAACGTGGCTTCCAGCATATTTTCGGGTATGGCGGCACAGTTTATCGCAATAAAAGGGCCATTATCACGACTGCTATGTTGGTGAATATATCGGGCCAGTACCTCTTTACCCGAACCGCTCGGCCCCATTATCATCACCGAAGCATCCGATGAAGCCACCTTTTTGGCAAGATTTAGCAAGGCAAGGCTCTTTTCATCGGCGACAATTGGCATATTCTGAACTATCTTAGGTTTCAGATACCGAGAAACCTGGTTCAACAGTACCTCGGGGGCGAAGGGTTTAGCTAAGTAATCTACCGCACCGAGCTTTATGGCGTTGACCGCATTATCTATGGTTGCATAAGCTGTCATCAATAATACAGGAAGCTGAGCTTGATTCTGCTGAAGGTAGTTAAGCAAACCTATGCCGCCTATACCCTGCATCTGTACGTCACTGATGACGAGGTCGAAAGATTCAGCCTTAAGTTTTATGATCGCATCTTCGGCCGAGCAGACATCGACACATTCATATTGCGCCAACAACAAGGTGTCTACCAGTGCTTCCCTGAGTGAATGATCGTCTTCAACCAGCAATAATTTACCTTCAGACATGTTTTACCCCCTCCACTGCGGATACTGAATGACTCACTGAAACCGATGAGCCAGGCTGCACCATCGAGCTTTTCAATTTAGGAAAATGTAAAGATGCCTTACAACCTTTGCCCTTTTCACAGCGCAATTGAATTTTACCACCATGATTGGCCACTACAGATTGAACAACCGCAAGGCCAAGGCCTGTACCTTGGGGCTTGGTAGTGAAGAAAGGCTCGAGTACTTTCTGTTGCATCTCTTTATCTAAACCTTTGCCGTTATCAGTGACATGGATCTGAATCTGACTCTCTGTTTCACAGCCCCTTAGCTCGACGAGTGTCGCCCCTGCCTCTATGCTATTGATCACCAAATTATTAATCGCAGAACTTAACGCACCGGAATTAGCCAGAAACTCACTCACACAATTATCGACTCGGACTAATTTACACAAGTGTTGCTCAGCAATGGGCTCACAATTGGCCATCACATTATCTAAAATCGTTACAACCTTGTGAGCCTCTCCTTGATCTTGCCCTCTTCCCTTAGCCATCAACAACATGTCATTGACCTGATGCTCTAGCTCATTGAGTCTGTCGACCAGTTTAGTCTGAAAGCGAGCTCTCGATTGCGCCGATATTTTCGTACTGGCCAGATTAGAAGCGTAGAGTAGTGCAGCGGTTAACGGAGTCCTCACTTGATGTGCCAATGTTGCGACCATTTTCCCCAATGCCGACAAACGCTGTAGGTGTGATAGGTTCTTCTGCAACAAACGAGTTTCGGTGAGATCGGTGAGCACTATCAGCTGACCAGGCTCTGGGGTTAACGGAGTAATGGCCAACTTTACCCGGCGGCCATTCTTAAGCGAGACTTCGTGACCATCATCATCTTGAGGAGAGAATGCACGATTGATGATCTGCAGCCATTTAAGTCCTTCTAAGGGTAAACCTAACAGCTCTACAGCAACCGGATTTGCATCGGTGACGAGTCCATCTCCATTGATGATGATGATCCCCGATGGCATAGCCTGCAGAATATGCTCCATACGATTCGACATATTGGCAGCTGGCGCTGTATCCAACCATTTAGGCGAATCTTGGTTCAAACGATTAAGTTGTAATTGAGGACTTACGGACATATCGACTCCGTCAAAAAATTGCTGCTAACGGGGGTGATGCACGAAGTGGGCCAAATGATAAAAAGGAGGCGAGTTCGCAAGCTCACTTAAGGATAATAGCTAAGACGATACTTATTAAGCTGCTAATAGACGCCAGCAAAGCTGGCTATTTGAAAAAACAAGAGGGTTGGCGCTAGTTCCTAGGGGCCTAGGAACTAGAAACTTCTATTTAATCCTTACCCATGCCGTATTTACGCATCTTCTCGACTAAGGTTGTACGCCTGATCCCTAGCATTTCTGCAGCGCGGGCAACAACATTATCTTGTTGTTCGAGCGCTTGTCTGATCATATCGATCTCAAGCTCGGCAAGAAGATCTTTCAAGTTAACCCCTTCCGGAGGAAGTTCACTTGGAAAGCGAGTTTCGGGGATCTCTATCGACTCTTCATCACTAAAGATAGCAGCCAAGGCATCACGTTCTTGCTCCTCCTCACTGATCTCTACACAGTATTCTGGCACATCAATATGACGATATTTATGGGGTAAATCGTTAACATCGACCAGACCGCCAGGATAAAGGATGGTGAGTCGCTCGACTAAGTTGGAAAGCTCTCTGACATTCCCGGACCATCTGTGCTCTTTCAGAGACTCGATAGCCCGCTGGGTAAATCTAACCTTGCCACGGCCTTCATTGTAAACTCGGCTCACCAGCTCTTGTAAAAGTAAGGGAATATCATCTTTTCTTTCACATAGGGCAGGCATTTCTATGGGGAATACATTGAGTCGGTAGTAGAGATCTTCCCTGAAGCTCCCTTCGGAGATCATCAGTTCTAAGTCTCTGTGAGTGGCAGCTACGACACGCACATCGGCCTTGATAGGCTTACTGCCTCCGACACGATCAAACACTCGCTCTTGGAGTACACGAAGTAGTTTAACCTGCATCTGCAATGGCATATCACCAATTTCATCTAAGAAAAGCGTTCCCTTTTCAGCGAGTTCAAAGCGACCCTTTCTGGCACTGATAGCACCAGTAAATGAGCCCTTCTCATGGCCGAATAATTCACTCTCTAACAACTCGGCAGGAATGGCGCCACAGTTAACCGGAATGAAGGGGCCATCGCGCCTATCGGAAATATAATGAATATTTCTTGCGACAACCTCTTTACCTGTACCCGACTCACCCAGAACCAACACAGTAGCGTCAGAAGGGGCAACCTGGCCAATCAAATGCCTGACTTGTGCTATCCCTTGACTTCGACCCACCATACTTCTAAATAACTTAGTCTGATTAACACTGGTGGGAGTTTCTGGACGTCTTGCCTGGCCAAAGACCTGACAGAAATGCAGTAATTCAGTTAATTGGGGATAATTCAGTGGTTCTTCAATATAGCCAAGTATATTAGAGGCGCTGACGCCGTCCTGCTCACCTAGCAATAAAATTGGCTGCCAAGGTAGTTTCCCGGCAAGAGATTGAAATAACTCTTTAGACTGTGAGTCAACAGCAATAACCAGGGCCCGGTATCGAGTACTTCGTAGTCGCAGTTCAAGTTTATCGATTGCGACTAACTCAACTTGCTCACCCAAAAACTCAAATACACATGATAAGCGATTAATTCGCTCAGACTGGTTACCGACAAGTAGAATTCGTTGATCTGTTTGCATCATTAAAAAAGCCGTAAAGCGCTCGTTATTATTCGCATTAATTATTAGTGTTTGTTGCTTAAAAGCGATGTAGTGTTTCCATTACAAATTTGAACAAAATCACTACCATGAGGAATAGTGTATTATCAGCAAGCTATTAGCAAGTCTCTGACGCATTTAATGCTTAACTGGATAGATATTCATTGAACTTATTTGATTCTAGCTGAAAAATCCAACGAAACCATCATGATTTGTCAAATAATTGACTCCGGCCAATTATTTGGGGCTGCACGCCCCGAATAAAAATGGAATTAAACAGCCTCATTATGAGAGACAATATGATGTTGTTCAACTGGAATAGCGTCCCAGCCCTCTTTTATCGTTCTTAGAATCTCACAAACATCATCTATAGCTTGCACATCGCTATTAATATTCGCTTCGGAAATACGACGCAACATAAAATCATAGAGGTCACTTAAATTTGAAGAGATATCTCCACCTTCATCCATATTTAAGCTGTTGTTAAGTCCATTGACAATACCAATCGCTTTTCCTATGTACACACCTTTATTCTGCAAATCATTATTTTCGATAGCATAGCGACTTTGTGCAAGTCTCTGTAAGGCACCTTCAAACATCATCTGAATAACTCTATGGGGTGACGCAACCGAAATTTCACTTTCGAGTGAGACCTTACGATATGACTGTAATGACTTTCTCATAGTAACCTACCTATTTAGCACCAATTGACTTGTAAACATTAATTTGGCGTTTAGTTTTACTTCCCAGATGCAATAGTTCTTGCCTATGTCGCAAGATAATTTGCGCTTGCTGCTCAAATTTCTGAGTTAATTGCAATTGCTTTTCTAACATCTGCTTATCTTCAGCATTTAATGACTGTAAGATCTTATCGAGAATAAATTGACGCCGCTCAACGCATTCATGCAACTTTTGAACCAACTCATCGGCACTCTTGTCCTCCGCAGGAGTTTTCTCCAAAGATGCTAAGCAATTGGTCAAGTTTTTATTTATTTCATCTAGCTCTATTAACATTTGCAATTAGGTACCTACAAATTTATTGCTATTGAGAACTCCTCACTACACCTGGTAGCGAGTTCAGACCATTTATAATACCGGAAGACTGCTGATTCAATTTACCCACAACTAAATCCATGGCATTAAATTGTTTCATCAATCTAGCATTTAATTGCTCCATTTTCAGGGTAAAGGCTTCACGCTGATCATCCAGGCGTTGTTTGTCATTGGTATAAGTGTTATTTCTGCTGTCAATCAAACCTGTCGTCGGTTTGACATAACTTTCAACCAAGGTGTCTAAACGGTTGGCAAGACCTGTATCTTCTGTCGAAAACAGTCCCTCGATACCGCTCATATTTTCTTCAATCGCGATATCGAGCTTGTCACTATTGACCGATAGCTTTCCATAACGATCGGCTTCGATACCGATATCATAGAGTGCCACAGTTTCACTACCGACAGTTACCCTTGAGCTGATCATACTCCTCAATTGAGATTCAATTGAGCGGATCATGGAGTCCCCTTGCAAAGCAGCGGCCTCTTTTTTCTCTACATCATAAGCCGACAGCTTATCAATAGTACTTATTAAGCTGTTATATGCATCGACGAAACCTTGCACGTTGTCTTTAACTGCATCCTTATCGAGGTCAATTTTAACAAGGGTTGTTTTATTCAAGTCTGCATCTGTCAGATTGAGCGTTACCCCGGTAATCGCACCTTTAACTTCATTGGTCTGAGACGTCAATTCCTGGCCATCGACATGGATTATCGAGTTTTTTGCCACTTGAAGCTCGGTAAGGTTGGCCCCACCAAACATATCATTGAGTCCCGAACCCACAGTATCATTGGCCACCACGCCTATTTGGCTATCAGTGCCTTCCGTATCGGAACTTAATACCAGCCTGCTACCCGCATCACTGGTAATAATCGTCGCGGTAACACCGACGTTATCGGTTGCACTATTGATATTTTTAGCGATATCTTCGAGTGAATCGGTCGCACCTACAGTCACGGAAAAACTATTACCATTAACCGTCAGATCTAGGCTCCCTTCACCAACGGGAAGGCTAGGATCCGCAACATTGATGCCAGCAACTTTATGTTGCTGAGCTAACTGCTCAACCTTTACATTATAACTACCAGTCTGGGATGTTTTATCAGCTGTGGCCGTAAGATAACTACTCTCACCGGTAGAAACGGTTCTCTGGTTTAAACTCCCACCATCTTTGAGCTTTTCCAGTGCATCCTGAAATGTCGATAAAGAGCTTTTCAATGTTCCGATAGCCGATACTTTTGCATCGATAGATTTCTCGGTTTTATCAAACGCTGCTTCTTTTGGGATCTTTTCAGCATCAACAAGAACACCGACAATTTTGTTGATATCAAGCCCGGAGCCTATTCCCGTTGCCGTTAATGCCATAATAACCTCTTACTAAACAAATATTCTGTTACTGCTAAATAATCTTTGATAGAACTATCAGGCTTCAGTCTTCATAAGAACACCCGTCACCTCAGTCAACTTTCGCGCCAGTTTTAACGCTTCTTCGTTCGGGATTTGCCGAATCAAATCACCCGACTCTATGTCCATGACGCTAACAACACTTGTGCCTGAATCTTCGTCAATTTTAAATGCCAACCCTTTACGCATGACTGACATCATACTGGACAAGTCTTCAACCAAATTCTGTAACTCTTCCTCATCCAATTCTGGCTCTTCGGAAGCACTTCTTTCTACTTCCTCCACAGCCTTAATTATAGTGTTCGGCTCAAGGTCTGCACCTTCTACGACACCCGCTTTAGCAGTTCCTGTACCTATTTCAATCTTAGTTGCTGCCGCATTGGATGAGCTTGTAAAATTGATATCCATAACCCCTCCTAACTGACTTAGTTTATCCCTAAACCATTAAAGGGAGATCCGTCGCCGAACCTCCCTTTCTACTATTAACTATAACCCTACTGCATTACTCTTTATAGTAATGATAGTGCTATTTGAGGTAGCTGGTTAGCTTGGGCTAACATCGCAGAACCAGTCTGTTGTAATACCTGGTTCTTAGTCATAGTTGAGGTTTCTTTAGCAAAATCGACATCCACAATACGGCTCTTTGCATCGGCAACGTTGGCTTGAGTGTTGGCACTGTTACTGATGTTATGCGCAAGACGATTCTGTATAGCACCTAGCTCTCCACGTTGGGTATCAATTGTTTTAATCGCCGCATCAATTTTAGCAAGGGCTGAAGCACGACCTGCTGAAGTTGTAACAACAATCGCGTTAACTGAAAGTGAGGCTGCATCTGTATCCTTCACTTTGATGGTAACATCCTCGCCATCTTGGTGACCCACTTGGAAGGTTTTACCGGCAGAGAAATCACCAGTCATCAGCTTGGTGTTACCAAACGCCGTCGTATCACCAATTGAAGTTATTTCAGTTGCAAGCTCAGTAATCTCAGCTTGAATGGCAGTCAGATCAGCAGAACTGTTTGCACCGTTCTCGGATTGAATTGATAGATCACGCATACGTTGTAGCATATTTGTCTGCTCTTGCATCGCACCTTCTGAAATCTGCGCGATGGAGATAGCATCATTTGCGTTACGCATACCGACTTCTAAACCACGAACCTGAGAGTTCAAACGATTCGAAATAGCAAGACCTGCCGCATCATCCTTTGCACTGTTAATGCGTAAACCACTAGATAAGCGTTCCATTGACGTTGCTAGATTACCACTAGAGGCATTCAGGTTTTTCTGAGCTTTAAGTGATGTGACGTTTGTATTTACTGTAATAGCCATAATCGATTCCTCTTTATACCTGGCTTGAAAACTTGCCTGTCTGCTTAAGCCAGGCGGAGCTAATTGGTTACAGTATATTTAACGGCAGAGGAATTTTTTACTTTAGTAATTTTTTTTACTTTTTTTAATGGAAAACAAAGTCATTATTTTCAGTGGCTTGAATTAACAGCATCTAGATGATGTTCCATAGTGACTATAATAAAATGCATAGCCACTATTAGAAAACACCGATTACCCTAACAAGGACAATGCGATTTGCGGCAATTGATTAGCCTGAGCAAGCATAGTCGATCCTGTTTGTTGCAATACTTGGTTCTTGGTCATCACTGCAGTCTCTTTGGCAAAATCCACGTCCACAATCCGACTCTTAGCATCAGCAACGTTGGCTTGTGTGTTAGCACTATTACTAATATTGTGAGACAGACGATTTTGAACCGCACCAAGCTTCGCACGTTGGGTATCAATTGAATTAATGGCAGAGTCGATCTTCCCAAGAGCAGAGTTACGACCTGCGGAAGTTAGAACAGTCAATGCATTAACTGACAATACGGCCGCATTTAAAGTACCAACAGAGATAGTCACATCTTCTCCATTTTGATGACCAACTTGGAAGAGTTTTCCAGCAGAAAAATCACCGGCGAGTAACTTTGTATTACCAAAAGCCGTACTATTACCGATAGCTGTGACTTCAGTTGCTAACTCATTTATTTCATCTTGAATGGCTTGAAGATCTGCACTACTGTTTGCACCATTCTCGGCTTGAATCGATAGATCACGCATTCGCTGTAGCATATTGGTCTGCTCTTGCATTGCTCCTTCTGAAATCTGTGCAATTGAGATGGCATCATTAGCGTTACGCATGCCCACTTCTAAGCCGCGCACCTGTGAGTTCAATCGGTTAGAAATAGCTAAACCCGCCGCATCATCCTTAGCGCTATTAATTCTCAAGCCACTCGATAAACGTTCCATCGAGGTTGCAAGATTTCCACTAGAGATGTTTAAGTTTTTCTGCGCCTTCATCGACGTCACGTTAGTATTAACTGTAATAGCCATAATAGACTTCCTCTTCTTGGTTATACTGCCAAGACATCGAGCTTGGCTAAATTAATTTATTAAACTTTATCAATTAGGGACTAGATATAATCAAACAATGACACTGACCCTACTTTACTGAACACACTAGAAGCTGCTTGTAACGCAACTTGCTGCTTTTCTAATTCTGTTATTGCACTTGCATAATCCAGATCTTCCAACAGAGAAAGCGCCGAACTATTAACTATCTTTTCATCTACGTGGTTAGTGCTGTAACTTTCCAAGCTTTTAAGGGCTGTACCAGAAACACCACGTTCAGTACTAATTTGATTGACGCCACCATCAATATTATTCAATATTTGTGCCAGCTCTGCTTTACCTTGAGGCGTATTGACTTTATTCGGGTCTTCGATCAACGAAATAGCTTGATTAATAGTATCGAAAATACTGACAGAGGATTGCGGCGTGATAGAAAAGCTATCCCCCGCGGCAGGCATTCCATCGAGCTTTACTTCAATGCCATTAAACTGGACCGGTGTTGATGGATCAAAGCCTGCGACCGTTGTCACTAACGTAGAGCTTGAATCTCTCACTTCAAGATTTGCTCCCGCCATGGTGAATGTATAGGTATCGGCGACATATGTTGCAGGATTCGATATTTTGGCACTTTCAACATTGAAATCACCTACTTGGGATGACAAATAATTGGCGCTAAAATCTCCTAATCCACTTGGAGCATTCATAAATGCACTATCACCTGGGACATTGGTGCCAATTGTCACTCCCGAGGCCACTATGGAGCTTCTAACACCGTTATCGCCGCTGTAGACGATATTGCCTGAAACATCGAACGTGAAAGGTTGCACGTTGGTTTCAAAACCTGAAAAGAGATAATTGCCAGATTCATCTTTACTATTGGCAATCGCCAGCAGTTCTTCTAAGGTGCCACGTAACTGATCGGCAACAGTTTGCCGATCAGTATCGGAAAGTGTGCCATTAACTGCACGCAAGACTTGCTCTCGTGTTGAGCTAGCCAGCGTCTCGGCCATGCCAAGTTTACTTTCCGTCAATGATAAGCGGTTATTTGCATAATCAATATTCTTCATATATTGATCGACCAAAGCATTTTGCTGAGATAGGTTATCTATAGCAATTGCTGCAACAGGATCATCTCCTGCTGTATTGACTCTTTTACCACTAGATAATTGGTCTATGATTTGGCTGGTCGCTGATTGTTTATTCAGAATACTATTAATGTTCTGACTAAAAAGCTGAGCCGTAGAAATTCTCATATCAACTTTTCCTATCTAACTGCATTGAATAATGTGTCGAAGATTTCATTGGCCGTTGTCATTATCCGCGCCGACGCCTGATAAGCCTGTTGAAAGCGCAGTAAATTTGCCGCCTCTTCATCTAAATTCACCCCGGATTCGCTCTGTACCCGGGTATAAGCCTGTTGATAAACAGACTGCGCCGTTCCTAAGCTAATCACGGCCGCTTTAGCCTTGCCACCAACCGACAGTTTTGTCCCCTCATAAACATCCGTTAGGGTTGAACCGCCACTGTTCATCAACTTGGCTTCACTCAATTTCGCCATGGCGACAGCATTGGTGTTATCACCAGGTGCAAATGAGAGATCGAAAGTAAATCTATCTGTCGCACCAACCGTTGTGGCCACATCGAAGGTAAAACCATGTGCACTAATTGAAGGTGGTGTATAAGCTGCTGGTGCACCAAGGGATGTGCCGTTGGCATCAAAGACTTCAAACATGCTAGTCGTGGTATTGATCTCGAAGGTCAGCTCAGAGCCAGTGATGGGGAAGTTGGCATTGGTGCGATCATCTATGCTCACCATCTCTACTTGAGTGTTACCTGAGTTCGCTGCATCTGCAGTGATCTTAGGTGCAGCGGCAGCAATCCCCTTACCATCGGTCATCATCACCCCGATACCAGCTGCGGCACCGGAACTGGGTCTTATCTCGAATTTATCGCCATCGGCTAAAGTGCCAGAATCTATGTGTACGGTGAAACCATTGGCACCATCGAGCTGAGTGCCATTTAAGGTTAACGGGGTGACAGCGCCTGTTACTGTATCTTTCAACTCATAGGTTGCCGGAGCGGTATACTTCAACTCGAAACTACTGCCGGACAAGAGACCGACATCATCAATATTGACTCTTAGGTTAGCCGAACCTGCATTTGAACCGAATTCACCGACTCGCCCAATCGCCATTGCAGGATCGTTAATATCTTTAAATATGTTCTGGCCCATCTCACCATCTAGGTCGAAACCTTGGCCATTGGCCTGATTGAATGCATCTGCAACCCCTAAGCTGAGTTGACCTAATTCAAGTTCTGCCGGAATAAGCGTTTCATCACGAAATTCAAATAGCGCACCTAGCTGACCGCCCATCTTAATTGGATCTATGACCTGACTCTGACTGCCAACATTAGCGGCGACTCTCAACTCACCCGGATGTGGATCTCCAGCTATAGTTCCTAGGGACATGGATACTTCACCGGAAACCAACATCACAGAGCCACCTAACATGATGCTTTTAGCACCAGTATCGAGTGGGATGACATTGACTTGTGCGTACTGGCTAAGCTCCTGAATGAGCGCATCTTGCCTATCTAACAGCTGAGCATCTTCACCCTGGGACTTCATCAACTCTTGATTTAGTTGACCCAGCTCTTTACTAATCTCATTGATTCGGTCGGTGATGCCGGCGATTTGATCATTGGTCTGCTTCATCTGGCCATCGAGGTGCTTTTGCATCTGATTCAGGTTATTCGCCAGTTGGCCTGCCGAACCTAACACAGTGCCACGAATGCCCATATCAGCAGGCAGATCGGCTAGACTATTTAAACCAGCAAACAAGTCATTCAGACTCTGTGGTATGGATTTGCCAATTTGTGAAAACAGCTGATCGAGTTCACTCATCTTAATCTGAGTGGTCTGAGCTTCACTGACACCGGTTTGACCAATCCTCAACTCACGAGCGGCATATTCGTTATAGATGCGTTTTACATCAGAAATATAGGTCCCAGCACCATAAAAGTTATCCCCCATACGCTGGGATTCCAGACTGGACTGTTCGGCAACTTGCCTGTGGTATCCCTGGGTATTAGCGTTAGCGATATTGTTACTGGTCACAGCAAGCTGCGCCTGAGAAGCCAAGACACCGGTGCGGGCAATATTTAAAAGGTCCATAGACATTACACTCGACTCCTATCTAATTGCCGTTCACCTTGCTGCATACTCTGCTGCGCAAAGGAAAACTCATATCTGTTACAAATAAAAATCATTACCTTGCTCCCAAAGATGGCAGCCTAATATCCGGCTTAATTGATTCCATCACCTTGATCACTTTATCGGCATAGTGAGGATCAGTTGCATAGCCAGCATCTTGTAATGCTTTGATAAATTCGTTGGGATTGGCGGCTTTCTTCATCGCTTCTTGGTACCTAGGTCCATCAGAAATAAAGCTGACAAAGTCATCAAAACTTTGCTTTATGTCTTCGTAGACACGAAAATCGGCTTTTTGCTGTACCGCAATACCTTGTTCGAACTCGAGCGTACTGACTAAGGCCTTATCACCCTGCCAACGTTTATCCGCTTTGATGTTAAAAAGGTTGTTGCTAGATTCGCCTCGAGCCCCTTTTATCATTTTCTGACCCCAACCCGTTTCCAGAGCCGACTGTGCTATCAAGACTTCGGGTTTAGTGCCTAAAGCTAGCGCCGCTTTTTCTGCATGGGGGTAGAGCTTAGCGACAAAATCATCTCTATCGGTGAAGGTCGTTTCCGCCTTTCTTACTTCAGATGGCAAACTCTTGCCTGTCAAAATACTGTCTAAGGGATTCATGGGCTTAGCATCTGCCCTGTCCTCGGCTTTTATGGCTTCATCAGGCATTATTGCCCGGTTCATCACATGAGATTTGAAAGATGCTTGAGATAAACCCGAATGCATATCGCCTCTAAGCACAGATGCAGGTGTGACATTGCTAGTTTCGGGAGACAGTTGTTGCATCATCATATCCGCGAGCCCTAACATGCCCTTTTCTGATAAGTTGACCGACATCTGCTGATCATGCATCTGCTCATAGAATTTAGTGTATTCGCTGTTCATCGGGCTATCGGATTCGAACACAGCATTGGCAGAGCGCATGCTTTTCATCAGCATCTGCACGAAGATCCCTTCGAATTGCTGTGCCACCTCCTTTAAAGCGGCCTTATCATCTTTCAGGGCCTTGGCTCTTAACGAGTCAAGACCTCCAATGTCCAAAAAGTGTGATGAATTTGACAGCTTTTCCATAAGAGTTCCCGGTTGTGCCGACAATAAACAGACGGTATTGTTTTTATAAAGCAAAGCACATGCCAGATCATCAGCATGCTGAGTTTTAATCCAATAAACATCGGTTTTTTTGGGGAAGTATTGAAGAGTAATACACTAATGAACAGAAAGTGTTAGGGCCTGGAACCAGGCCCTAACTGAACATCTTTAAAGGAAGTTAAGACTAACAAGATCTAGCCATATAACTAGATGATGATGAGTTCACCCTGCAGTGCTCCAGCCACCTTCAAGGCTTCCAGAATAGCGAGCACATCCGAGGGGGCTGCGCCCACTAAGTTAACGGCCCTAACCAATTCATCCAGTGTCGTGCCAGGGTTAAACATAAACATACGTCTGTCTGACTCATTGACATCTATGGTGCTGTCTGTAGTCACAACGGTTTGACCACCTGCCAAGGCATTTGGCTGTGATACCTGAGTCGCTTCGGCAATCGTGACAGTTAAGCCACCATGAGTCACGGCCGCAGGTAGCAGACGCACATTTTCGCCCACCACTATGGTCCCGGTACGTGAGTTAACGATGATCTTGGCAGATTCTGCTGCCGGTTCAACCTGAATATTCTCTAATGTTGCCAAAAACGACACTCGCTGAGACACATCTCTTGGCGCACTCACCTGTATTGAAGCCGCATCTAAGGGTCTCGCCATTCCTGGACCCAGCAACTCATTGATGGCATCGGCTAATCGTTTAGCCGTCGAGAAATCGGCGCGACGTAGGTTAAATGTGAGGTAGTCGCCAGTTGAAAAAGGCGTAGCAACAGTACGCTCGACAATGGCGCCGTTAGGAATTCGGCCAACGGTAGGCGTATTTTGAATGACTTTTGAGCCATCTAGACCTTCTGCGCTGAAACCACTGACCACCATACTCCCCTGTGCAATGGCATAGACATGACCATCGACCCCCTTGAGGAAGGTCTGGATTAAGGTTCCGCCGCGCAGACTCTTGGCTTCGCCCAGACTCGACACAGTGACATCCATAGTTTGTCCGGGTTTGATAAAGGGCGGCATATCCGCATGAACCGCGACAACGGCGATATTCTTAATCTTGGGCCGAAAATTATCGGGCAAATTGATGCCAAAGTTTTTCAGCATAGTCTTAAACGTCTGCTCGGTATAACGCGTCTTCTCACCCGTGCCAGGCAGGCCGACAACCATGCCATAGCCTATGAGTTGGTTATGGCGCACACCTTGAACGTTTGCAATGTCTTTTATCCGTTGTGCCTGGCTTGGAGCAGCCACAAAAATCAGCAATAAAAGAGTGATAAATTTATATTTCATAGCGTTAATTCCTTAATCACGACTAGGTTCAATAGCAGCCTTAGAAAGGCCACCAACTCCCCATAAAGAATGAACTGAGCCAACCAACCTTCTGCACATCCGCAAAAGTACCTGTACCACTGTATTGAATACGTGCATTGGCTACTCTTGGTGAATCAATAGTGTTATCAGGACGTATATCTTGTGAGCGCACCACTCCGGTTATGCGCACAAATTCATCACCATTGTTGATACTTATCCACTTTTCTCCGCGAATAACTAAGTTACCATTGTTGAGAACCTGCATCACATTGGCCGAAATGCTGCCACTCAAACTATTACTCTGATCGGCATCGGATTCACGCTTGGTATTCATGCTGTCCTTGTATCTCAGATCCAAGGGTTGTCCGCCTATGGTGATATTACCGCCACCGGCATAGATGGGATCGAGTGTTAAATCCGTCCCCTTCTTGATCTCATTGCTGGCACTTTTTGTCGCTTGCGTCTCCTCCATCAAAATAACTGTGATGATGTCGCCGACTTTAAGTGCCTTAATATCAGAATATAGACTAGATGCCTGACTATCCTGATACATGGAGCCTGTAGCGGCGATTTTAGTCGGTGGCGCTTCAGGATATACGGGAGCGTAATAGGGATCGTCTGGGATCGGTTTCTGACCGCTCGTTGAACTACAAGCGCTCAACAAGAAACCAAGTAATAACGCTAATAATGAGCCTTGCTTGGTCATAACCTTGCCTCTACAGATTCTGATTAACATAAGACAGCATCTGATCGACAGCCGAAATAACTTTCGAGTTCATCTCATAGATACGTTGGCTTTCGATAAGATTAACCAGCTCTTCCGTCACGTTAACGTTCGACGTTTCCAGTGCACCTTGTCGAATAGCCCCCATTCCATCGAGTGAAGCCGTCCCCTGAATGGGTGTGCCACTGGCACCGGTCTCCAGGTATAAATTCTGTCCCATGGGGTCTAACCCGCTCGGATTGATAAAATCAGACATGCTCAGTTGGCCCACCACTTGGTTTTCTATCGTTCCAGGCGTTTTAACTGATACTTCGCCTTCGGCAGACACGGTTATACTTGTCGCATTATCCGGGATAGTTATTGCCGGCTGAACTACATAACCCGAACCAGGAGTGACAATTTGCCCGGTATCATCTAGCGTAAATTGGCCATTGCGGGTATAAGCCGCGGTGCCATCGGGAAGTTGTATCTCGAAAAATCCTGGGCCTTCAACCATCAAATCCAGGGAGTTATCAGTTGTCAGCATGTTGCCTTGGGTGAATACCTTTTGAGTCGCGACAACCTTAGTACCAGCACCGATATTTAAACCGTTGGGTAACTTGGTATTTGACGCGCTGATGCCGCCAGCTTGGTTAACGGTTTGATAAAGGAGATCTTCAAACACCGCACGACTCTTCTTATAGCCAATCGTACTCGCGTTGGCCACGTTGTTAGAGATCACTGCAATATCGGTTTGCTGAGCATCTAAGCCTGTCTTACTAATCCATAACGCGGGATGCATAATATTACTCCTAGCTAATACGCATTAATGAAGAGGAGGCTTGGTCCATCTCTTCTGCTGTTTTCATCATCTTGACCTGCATCTCAAATTGACGTTGTATATCAATCAGAGCCACCATCTCAGAGACGGCGTTAACATTACTGCCTTCCACTGCCCCACTCTCTAATGTAATAAAAGGATCCGCAGGGGCATTGTCGCCAGATATCAATCTGAACAGACCGTCTTCCCCGCGCATCAAATTCTGATTACCAGGATTAACTAACTTGATGCGACCGACTTCTTCGATGACTTCCGCCGTAGAACCTAAGGGTCTGACTGAGATAATGCCATCTTGAGCAATTTCTATCTTCTCGATAGGCAGAGGTAACACGATAGGACCAGCATCACCCATGATGGGATTTCCGCGGTCGTTACGCAGTAGACCGGTAGTGTCAAAACTTAAACTGCCGGAGCGAGTGTATGCCTCTCCGCCATCGGCGCTCTGCACCGCAATCCAACCATCACCTTTGACGGCAATATCGAGATCTCTTCCAGTAGTCTTGATAGGACCCGCAGTAAAATCAGCCGATGGGCTCTCTGTCATGGCAAATACGCGTGTCGGCAACCCTTCACCGAATGCTTGCATCGAACGAGCTTGCTCCATATCCGCTTTGAAACCATCGGTATTGGCATTGGCTAAGTTATTTGCGCGTACAGCCAGCGAATTCATATTCTGTTTTGCGCCACTCATGGCGACATAGAGTAATTTATCCACTGGGTTCCTCCGTCAATCATTTGTTTAATACTTCTGAGTAAGAAAACAGAAGCAAACATCATGCCAGAATAAACACAAATAATTGGCGCTGGAGTAAAGAGGCGTCAAAAAAATAGGCTATAAGGCGGAAAGGCATTGCCGGGCGGCAATGCCTTTTTGTATCAATGACACAATACCGAGCACATTATCGAATCTGTAATATGGTCTGTTGCAGAGTATTATTGACTTCCAGTGTTCTCGAGTTCGCCTGGAAGTTACGTTGAGCAGAGATGAGATCCACCAGCTCTGTGGTCAAATCTACATTCGACTGCTCTAACGCAGATGAACGAATGCTGCCGAAGGTACCACTATTGGCTTCACCTGCGAGTGCCTGGCCCGAATTTTGGCTAGCCTTCCAGGAAGTGTTCCCCACTTGAGTCAAGCCTTGCTCATTGGCAAAACGCGCCAATGCCACCCGAGCCAAAGCGACTGTTGTGCCATTACTGTAACTGGCGTTGATCAAACCATCGGCGCCGACTTCAACATTGGTTAGACGACCCACGGTAGTGCCATCCTGATTTAATTCGGTCACCTCGAACGTCGAGGCATATTGAGTCGGATTATTGAAATCTATCGTCAGAGTTTGCGTGCCATCGGTACCAGGACCCAGCACACCAGCACCACCGACTCCTAACTGCACAGTGGTAATAGTGGCTGGGTCGGTAGTCGTATGAGCCCCTATATCATTAAACTTGATCACCGCACCTTTCCAGCCGCCGGCAGTCACAGCGGTACCGGTTCCATTTGGGGCACCATCTCCATTGGTATCCGTTTGATAGGTGCCAGCTGCGCCTGCCAGATCAACTTGTTTACCATCCACCGCATAGAAAGCGACCCAGTTACTCTCACCGGTATAAGCCGCATTCGGTGGACGCACGAAATAGGTCGTCATGATATGCGGCTCACCCAAGGAGTCATACATGGTCACAGCAGTCGAATTATTATAGGTATCTCGATCGTTGGGATCGAACGAGGCGGGATCTAATGTAGAGTCAGCGGCATTTAAGTTCATCTGTATGCCAATGTTCTCTGTCTTCTGCGGGCTGCCTGCGGTATCAGGAATCGTTACTGGCTTAGTCGTAGTAAGGCTGACAGATGTCGAGTTGCCATCCTTATCCACAGGAAAAGTTTGCAAATAGTTTCCTTGTGAATCAACTAAATAGTTACTCGAATCCACTTTAAACGCACCTGCACGAGTAAAGGATTGCTCCTTGCCATTAAGATCCGAAGAAGTGACAAAGAAACCACCGCCATTAATGGCCATATCCAAAGCATTATTAGTAAACTGCATGCTCCCTTGGTGAAATTGCTGAGCAACTTGGCTGGTTGTAACTCCTCCTCCAACGGCAGTCTTACTATTAGAGAAAATGGAATTTGCGTACACATCGGCAAACTCAGCACGAGACTCTTTAAAGCCTATACTGTTAACGTTAGCTATGTTGTTCGCAGTGGTGTTTAGATCTTTTTGAGCAGCAGCAATTCCACTCAACGCGATATTAAATGACATGATTTACCTATATTCAATCGATTACAGCAGGTGGAATGTTAAATACCACCAAAATTCAATTCATAACAACAGGCAATGAGAGTATCTCCCATCGGTATTCAAATTTTTACGTTAATGTCTTTCCTGATTTAACCAGATTACTGGTAGCCACATTGCACAAAGGTATTGCCGAGCGGCAATACCTTTGTGCATATAGGAAAATAAGAAGCTGATTATCGGATCTGCAATATGGTCTGTTGCAGAGTATTATTGACTTCCAGTGTTCTCGAGTTCGCCTGAAAGTTTCGTTGAGCAGAAATTAGATCCACCAGCTCTGTGGTTAAATCTACATTCGACTGTTCTAACGCAGACGAACGAATGCTGCCAAAAGTACCGCTATTTGCCTCACCAGCCAGTGCCAGGCCCGAACTTTGGCTAGCCTTCCAGGAAGTGTTCCCCACTTGAGTCAGGCCTTGCTCATTGGCAAAACGCGCCAATGCCACCCGAGCCAGAGCGACTGTTGTGCCATTACTGTAACTGGCATTAATCAAACCATCGGCGCCGACTTCAACATTGGTTAGACGACCCACAGTGGTGCCATCCTGGTTTAATTCTGTCACCTCGAACGTCGAGGCATATTGAGTCGGATTATTGAAATCTATCGTCAGAGTTTGCGTGCCATCGGTACCAGGACCCAACACACCGGCACCACCGACTCCTAATTGCACAGTGGTAATAGGATCAGGACTGGTAGTGGTATGAGCACCTGTATCGTTGAACTTGATCACCGCACCTTTCCAGCCGCCAGCTGTAACAGCAGCTGTACCTATAACATCTGCCACACCATCGCCTGTGGTATCTTGATTGTATGTTCCTGCTGCGCCTGCCAGGTCAACTTGTTGGCCATCCACGGCATAGAAGGCAACCCAGTTGCTCTCACCGGTATAAGCCGCATTCGGTGGACGCACGAAATAGGTCGTCAAGATATGTGGCTCGCCCAAGGAGTCATACATGGTCACAGCGGTGGAGTTGTTATAGGTATCACGATCGTTAGGATCAAACGAGGCGGGATCTAATGTAGAATCAGCAGCATTTAAGTTCATCTGAATACCGATGTTTTCCGTCTTCTGGGGACTACCCGCCGTATCAGGGATCCTAACCGGCTTAGTCGTGGTTAAACTAACTGATGTCGAGTTTCCATCCTTATCGACAGGAAATGTCTGCAGAAAATTGCCTTGTGAGTCAACCAGGTAGTCTGCGGAATTGACTTTAAATGCGCCCGCTCGGGTGAAAGAGTGATCTTGAGCTTCGAGCTCTGACGAAGTCACAAAGAATCCGCCACCATTGATCGCCAAATCCAGGGCATTATTAGTAAACTGTAAGCTACCTTGATGAAACTGCTGAGCGACCTGACTAGTGGTTACCCCCCACCGACCGCCGTTTTACCGTTAGCAAAGATGGAATTTGCGTACACATCGGCGAACTCAGCACGGGATTCTTTAAAACCTATGCTATTAACGTTGGCAATATTATTTGCCGTGGTATTTAGATCTTTCTGCGCAGCTGCGATGCCACTCAATGCAATGTTAAACGACATAATTCACCTCGATTCAATTCATTATTTCAGCCAATAGCACCAACCACTGACATTCAATTCATAACTGCAGGCAAGAACATATTCACCCAGTTAAAATCCATTTTTTCAGCTGATGGAATTAACCATCGACATTCAATTCAAATTCTTTATTTCAGCCAATAGCACCAACCACTGACATTCAATTCATTACTGCACGCCAAGAAAGCGATATCACACCTCAGAAACCGCCAAGACGTCACCGAGTTTAATGCCACCGATACCACGTAAGTTCAAGATTGAACCCGTAGACGCTGTACCTAGTGAGACACTAGTAACATGAGCATAGGTAGAGACTGCAAGTTCTTCACTCTGACCATCGACTCTACCGCTGGCTTTAATCGAATAAGTGCCGCTTGGCATCGCCTCGCCATTCTTATCCAATCCATCCCAGGACACATCGACATTACCGCCTTGACTACCATCAATTTCAAAAGTAGTGACCAGTTGCCCTTTCTCATCTTCGATACGGACTACTATGGTGTCGATAGCCTCTGGCGTACTCACGACCCCCTTCAGCACTGGGTCTTCCTCCGAGAGATGACCGGTATCCGATGGGATCAGCACTTTCTGTCCCACCAGTCCTGAAGCTTGCAGTGCCTGACTAGAGGTCATTACGGCATTAAGATTAACAATCTCATCATTGAGATTACTAATGCCATCTACGGTAGAAAATGCCGCCATTTGCGCAATCATCTGGTCGTTATCGACAGGTTTAAATGGATCTTGCATCGACAACTGTTGACTCAAGAGAGAGAAAAAATCCTCTTGGGTCAGCTCTTGATTATTTGCCTCTGGTATTGATTTCTCATCAGGTAGACGAATTGCATCAAGAAACGGATTTCCCGTTGATGTCTGATCAGTAGACTGAGTTGCGGCCGACTGCACAGTACCGGATGTAGCTTGTTTCGACGGCGCAACTGACTGAGTCGACGTTTGTGACTGTCCACCGAGGGGTTGAGCATTATTAAGTGGGTTAATGAGGCTCACTTTTTACCTCCTATTATTTGCCAATTCTTAGGGTTTGCTGAAGCATAGACTTTGCCGCTTCTGCCACCTGAACATTCATTTGGTATGATCTGGATGCCGAAATCATGTTAGCCATCTCCTCCATCACATTGACGTTAGGTTTGTAGATGAAACCATCCCCATCAGCCATTGGATGATTTGGGGAATACTCTTTTAACAAGGGCGCATCACTTTCTACGATGCCCTTCACTACTACTGAAGGTGATGATTGCTGTTGATGGCTGGCTTTGGCCATTTCGGCTTCAAAAATGGGGTGACGAGCACGGTAGGTCTTATCGACACTACTTGAAACAGAATCAGCATTAGCAATATTACTGGCTGTAGTATTCAATCTTATTGATTGAGCCGACATCCCAGAGCCTGCAACATTAAAGATATTAAATAGACTCATGATTAATCTCCTCTTAATGCTTTCTTCAGACCAGAAAACTTACCATCGAGAAAGCCGAGTGACATCTGATATTCGAGTGCATTCTGCATAAATTCTGACTGCTCTTTTTGCATATCAACCGTATTGCCATCACCGGTATCAGGCTGATTTGGCACTCTATATCCATAATTTTGTTGTGATAACGCTGCGAGATCAAAGTGTCGACTATCGCTACGGCTCATAGCCAAGCCACCTTGCCTACTCGTTGCGGCTTGTAATGCCTTATCAAAATTGACATCACGAGCTTTATAATGGGGAGTATCGGCATTGGCAATATTAGACGCGATAACTTCAGCACGCTGGGCTCTGATCCCTAGTGTGTATTGATGCACACCCAATGCATTATCAAAATTAATCGCCATAAAATTGCCTCCTGAACTCGATGTCATAGATAAAGCAATAGTTGTGCCATAAAAAAGGAGGAGTACCCAGCATGGGTACTTGGCAGCTTGACGCTCACAAACTAGCGACAAGGACGCCCGAAAACTGACAAGTTAAAACTTAGCTGGCCATTTGAAGTTGGATAGCTCGAATTTGATATGAATATTGCTCGAAATGAGCCTGTGAACGCCCTGCGAGCCAGATAGATGGCGTCTTCGTAGAGCTGCCGCAAACTAATGAGAGAGGAATGGATGACGAACAGAACTGGTCAGCCCATCTAGCGGCACTGAGTCCAGTCCGCTATTAAGTTTTCTTCTGATAATAGATGCCAGGGTTACATCTGACCATATCAAATTCTTCGGTTAAGCCGGCGATGGACTCGGAAGCGCCAAGAAAAAGTATCCCTTTGGGGTTCAAAGCGGCAGCAAATTGCCGCAATATTTTTGCCTTTGCCTCCGGCGCGAAGTAAATCAGCACGTTACGGCAGAAGATAATGTCAAATTTACCAAGTAAGGTATAACTTTCAAGCAAATTATGAGCTCTGAAGTTAATGAATCTCTTCACGTTATCTTTAATAACCATAGTCCCGGAACTCGTAGAATCAAAAAACTGACGCTTTCTCTGATCTGACAAGCCACGGCCTAAGGCTAAATTATCGTATTCGCCATTTTTACACTTCTCTAGCATAGAGGGGGACAAGTCTGAGGCTAGGATTGATGCACTGCCAGGTAAAGTACCAGGCCTCTTCTGTTGATACTCTAAGATAGTCATAGCTAATGAGTAAGGTTCTTGCCCCGACGAACAAGCAGCCGACCAAATTTTAAGAGGCCGACCCAGTTTGGCGTATTCAGGTAAGAGTACACTCGATAGTAGCTCGAAAGGATAACGGTCTCTGAACCACAAGGTTTCGTTGGTCGTCATGGCATCGATCACAGCAGCCCTGAGTTGACGCTCAGTGGGTTTCATCGAGTGCCTAACAACTTCAGAAAGCGACGGCAGATTATACTTGCCCATCAAAGGCGCCAACCTACTACGCACAAGATACTGCTTATTATCGCCCAGCACTATACCGCTGTGTTGCTCCAGAAAAAGTCTAAATTGTGTATATTCGGTTTCAGCGAGTGATTTATTCGGCACCTTGATATCCTAGTATCAAAAAAACAGCTATAACGACTTAACTAAACTCAGCATAACGAGATCAATTCGAGCGCAGTTTTATACACGAGAGAGCCACAAGAAACAAGCTTAATGTAACTTACTGCGCTCTACTAATAATCATTATAGACTCAAATGCTTATTTACTGCTGCTGCAAGTTCATCTGGATTAAATTTAGCAATAAAATCATTTGCTCCTACTTTCTCAACCATAGCTTGGTTAAATACCCCACTTAAAGATGTATGCAGCACTACTTTAATATTTTTCAACTTAGGGTTGTCTCTAATCTCTGCAGTTAAGGTATAGCCGTCCATCTCAGGCATTTCAATGTCTGAGATAATAAGCGGGATCTCGGTCGATACATCGTCCATTTCAGCGCCAATAGCTTTCAACTTCTCCAGCGCTTCTCTGCCATCTTTGGCAGTATCTATCTGCAAACCTAATGATACTAATGCCCTAATGATCTGTTTACGGGCTACAGCCGAATCATCTATGACCATAATATGGAAATGTTTTTCCCTATCTAAGGTCAACTGCTCATCGACTTCTTGACTTATCTCAGTTTTAACCGGCGAGATCTCATCAAGAATCTTCTCCACATCGAGTATTTCTACAAGCTCGCCTTCAATCTCAGTCACAGCCGTGAGATATGAGAACTTACCAGCTCCCTTTGGCGGGGGTAAGATGGCTTCCCAGTTCATATTGATAATCCGCTCAACCGAGCATACCAAGAAACCTTGAACACTCCTGTTGTACTCAGAGATGATGATAAAACAGTTATCGATACTATCGACTGGACGCCCCCCTGTAGCAGCACTCAAATCGATTACCGAAATCGTTTGACCACGAATATGGGCGACCCCTTTCACATAAGGGTTTAACTTAGGAAGGCTGGTAAGAGGAGGACATTGCAGTACCTCTTTGACTTTAAAAACATTAATACCGTACCTTTGACGACCATTGAGTTTAAATAACAATAACTCTAAACGGTTCTGACCGACTAACTGTGTTCGTTTGTTCACTGACTCAAGAATACTTGACATAATGCGCTTGCCTTGTCGTCTTTTAAATGTCACCTAATACTCATGGTTTTACGAATACTAGGCATACTAATTGCTTATTTACTTATAAGTGTTAAATATCTCACAACTTGACCCTTTATAGTCAAGTTTATGGCGCCTTAAGTTTATTACAGAGAAAGGCGAAATTTTCGGTCACTAAGAAAGTATAGGTGTAATCTAGCCCATCAAGCTAGTCTATTCATTATGAAAGTAAAATATGTCCTCGTTTCTTTGATATTCTTGTCAAATCACGCGCTAAGCACACAAGCTGCGAGTGTGCCTACTCTATCGGCCATATCCCAATTAGCTATAGGGGCTGTAGAAGAAAAAATAGATGTCGCAGAGCATGCAAGAGTAAATATTACCCCGCAAAGTTTAGACACTCGACTTAAGCCACCATTATGTTTTCCACCAATAACAGCGGAATTGGCCAGTAACAGAGCCATTAAACGCAACAATACAGTAAAAATAACCTGTAAAAGTCCACAACTTCAATACCCATGGCAAATATTTATCTCCGTAAGAGTCGACATTCTTTACCCGGTTGTCGTCGCCAGAGCAACATTGGGCCCAGGGGATTTAATCGCTAAAAGCGACATTGTCATCAAGTATGTAGAGCAAACACTTCTACGAGGTCAGCAATTCAACAATCTGGACGAGGTCGTTGGTACCCGAGTAAAAAGAAGAATGGCTCCCGATCAACCAATATTCAGTAATAATCTCTGCTTCGTCTGCAAAGGAGATTCAGTCTCAATTTTTGCACGTACTGATAACTTTGAAATAAAAACCGTCGGAGAAGCACTGCAAGATGGTAATTTAGGTGATAGAATTCGTATAAAGAACACCTATTCGAATAAAGCTGTCAACGCAAGGGTCATTGATGTTGGCAAGGTCGAAGTTAGAATGTAATTTTGCTTAATTTTTATTAAAGCTCAGGGTATCACTGCCGATATACCATTATGTTCTTTTATTTTTTAATTGTTGGAGCCGAATATGGCTATTGATATTAAGCAAGTAAACACTGCAGTAAACACTCACATTGGAAAGTCTCCTGCCAATAAAAGCAGTGAAAAATCCAATGATGACTCGGTCAACTCTCTGAGTACACCACCTAAGAGTGACTCAGTCTCTTTGACTTCTCAGGCACAGCAACTGCAGAGCACTCAAGCAAAAATGACTGATTTCCCAGAAATTAATGAACAAAAAGTTCAAGAAATAAAACTGGCAATCGCAGAAGGTCGCTATAAAATTGATCCAGAAAAGCTGGCTATCAACATAGCTCAGTTTGAAAATGACCTAAAGGGAATGAACGAGTAATTTTATGAGCAAGATAAACGACATCGTCGAACTTCAGTTCGAGTTGCTTAATAAGCTTAAAGTAATCATTACAGATGAGAAAGCTGCACTGACCAATCAAGATGCAGACTTTCTACTTTCGTTGGCGAGCGCCAAGGCAGGATTACTCGATGAGTTGAAAAGTAAAGATGAAGCTTTATCCCTCCATGTTGATAAGGCTTTACTCATTAATGATGTACACTTATCAGCTCGAGTGGCATCGGCCAAAATGCTGCTGGATGAATGTAAACAATTGAATAGTGAAAACTCCAGCCTGATAGAACTGAATATCGCAAGCATGAATCGTTTTTCCCAGGCTCTGCAAGTTAGCCGCAATGCATCTAGCTTGACCTATAATGACAAGGGAAAGACCTCGACAATATCTACCTTGGGCAATGATATACAAGCCTAACAGCCCATCTGATGCTCCCCAGCCATAACACTCTGCTCTGCTATAAACGCCCCAACTTAAGCATCACGGTGACTAAGCCTCAAGATAGCGATTAAGAGCCTTATCAGCCAGATAAATATACCCTATCCCCAAAACAATAGTCCCATAATGGCCAAGAGATACCTAGACCACTCCCACATCACTCTGACCCCAAACACAGCTAGACCTTCACCTTATGAAGAGAAATACGGCTCGGCAGAACAGGAACTTTCTAAGCTAGACAGTCATGAGCCATGTGCCAGAAAATGGCAGGAAGCCATGAAGGGAACGAGTAATGGTAAGAAAGTCATGTGAAATCGAAAAGGAAATTAAAGACAGCAAGCCTACTGCTTTCCTGCCTCCAATAGTTAACGCTTAAAAGTAAGTGATCTCTTTTATCTTTTGTGGTCTATTTTGCTGTTCATACAAGGCCCACACTAGAGAGAAGTCTAACTCGAGTTCGGTCACATAATGATCCCCGGCAGGATAACTCTTCACCACTTTAGCGCCGCGTATCACACCAGATACAGATGCTTGAATGCTATCGTTTGATAACATCCAATCATTGACACTGCTGCTTGCTGACAACTGTTGGCCAAAAACCTGTTCGGCTAACTCTCTGTATGCGGCAATCTTCGAGGCTTGCATCGCCATCACCACTTTTTGCGCCTGAGACTGGGCTGGCTGAGTGTCTAATGGCGCATAGCCTATCGCCGTTAATTTAGGAAAACTTTCGGGAGCCTGAGTTTCCCACTCTATGTACCTGTCCTGTGACGCACAGCCTGAGATAAACAGTAAAGATAAGATTATCCATGTTTTCATTGTGCACCACCTATAACTTGAACTTGCTGCAATCCGCCGACGGGATCTCTATATAACAGACCATCTCTTGAGGTGATCTTCTCAGATTTTTTCAGGTACCCAGGTAATTCGTTGATATTAAATGCTCCCTGTGACGCCGAAACCACTCGATTATTGGTTATGTTCACTATCCTGGAATTAACCACGAGTCCTCTGGTATTGATACTCATCGTCGACACAAGAACATGCTCAACGGCGATCCCAGAAGGGAGTTGCTTCCAATCACGAGTCAATAGGAAGTCCCCATTGGGGGTAACCCTGATGTTATCGCCGACATTGATATCTACCAGATTAAACTTACGCCCATGTAAGGCGGCAATTAAACCTTGCTGCAACTGTAATCCAACTGCATTTGTCTCATTAAAAGACTCCAGTAACACAGGCGTTGCTACCAGCAGAGGCTGATCACTCCCGAGCTCATCATTCTGCTCAACCAACTCACTGACAATTTGCTCAGACAAGTGGTTGATGGCCGATGTCGACGGCAATTGATTGCCTTGACTAAGGTTATCTTTTGACAGGCCTTCACCGCTATTCGCACACGCACTCAAGAGTAACGCTGCTGTAAACACTAGTGCTTTACGCATACTTAATTCCTGGATAAACACTCAATATCAATTATCTAACTCAAGTCTCTGACTATTTCAAAGCTGTAATATCACCCAAGTCTGCCGACACTGAATTTACCTATGTGCCATGAGACTGTTCGGGTTAATCGATGACGCTTCATAAGATTTAAAGCAAATATTAAGCCACCTTGGTCAAAATATAGAATATGAGTAGAGATTTGTTTTGCCTATTAGGTGTTTATCGGCTCAATAATACAAAGCTTAAGCTAAGTTATTACTCACAAAGCAAGAGATGAGCGACACCAGCTCTTGAACATGTTCTTGACATAAACTCTAGACAGGATAATGGCATATTAATTGCTTGGTTTATCAATAGTGTCTTAATCCTTGCTACAAGCATGATAATAGACAGTTTGAGCTAACCAAGTGTCAGAAATGCGACGCTAATAGTGTCAGGCCTCAATATTAAAGCCCATTATTGACGCCCATTGTGTGCTTGAAAATGCCATCATAGATTTAGACGTGGACATCTTACATGAAAATTATCGCTGTAATAATTTGGCTCTTTTTAATCGCTTTTTCCTCAACCGCCGATGCCGCATGGGTTGTGGTCAAAGGCCAGGCAAATATTATCAACGGTAACATAAGCAAAGCCAGGGAAGATGCAATAGAACAGGCACTGACCTATGCCACACTCAAAAATGGTGCCAATTTCACCAGCACCCAAAGAGTCCGTAACGGACAACTCGTTCAAGACAGTTTTTCGCTAACAAACCAAGCCCAAGCCAGCAGAGTCGAATTAGTCAACGAGCTCATTGACGGCGAAAAACTAACTGTCATGCTCCGAGTCGATGTTATGCAATCACAAGGCTCACAATGTGATAGCCAACAGCTAAAAGCCGCAATACTGGTTCCTCAGTTTTTAATTCAGGACAGGGCTCAATTACGCTACGGCAATATCGGATTGTTTGAGAAAGACCTATCCCAGCGACTCGGTGATGCACTAGAAGCTCAGTCACTGACCAGCTTTGTTCATATCCATGCCAACGAGCGCTTAGATGTTGAACAAGAACTCGTCGATATCCGTGGCTATCGTCTACCCAGTTGGCTCAGCGAAATCACCGATAGCCAATACGTACTCCTGCCTGAGATTCTCGATATATCGACCGATCCCGCCGAAAGCCAAATGCTGGGGCTATGGCATAGTGATCCCATTCGCCAATTCCGCATCAGGCTTTCCTTATACCATGGCATCAGTGGAGAACAGATTTGGAGCGATTCTTACACCACCTCCTCTCCCTGGGAGTTTGAACGCCAAGAAACCGTCCCCTCGAATCACCAAAGATTCTGGGCTTCAGCCTACGGCAAGAGTATCGATAAGGTATTAGCCAATGTAGTTGAAGACATAGATAGCACATTGAGTTGCCGACCGGTATTAGGACAAGTCGTCGCCAGACAGCATGACAGAGTCATTTTAAACCTAGGTCGACGCCACGGCATCCGAGTCGGCGATAAGTTTCAGTTAATACTGCAACAAAACATCAACGACCGTTTCGATAAAATGCGCGCCATTGCAGGGAAAAGCCGTGCGGAAATAAAAATCGATCAAGTCACTGAAAAAACAGCGACGGCGATTTTAATCGATAAGAATGCCTCTTATAACGTCCAAATTAATGACCTTGCGATCAAAATGTAGCTAAAACCTGAGTTATTGACTTAAATCGCATGATAAACAAGCAACTGAACTCATTAGCTTTTCATCCCCTCTTTTCATTGAGGCGAAAACCAGTATAATCACAGGCGTCTCCTTATAGCTCAACAGGATAGAGCAGTCGCCTCCTAAGCGATCGATCGGGGTTCGAGTCCCTGTGGGGAGACCAGTTAGTGATCTAATATCTTGTGATGAGTAATACTTTCAAGGATAGAATCAATGACTGAACTATTTTCGACAAATCTTCAAATTATCCAGCAGCGCTGGCCTGTGCTTGCTTCAGCATTAAAGTTTCAATCTTTTGACGATCTCGATGCCAATCTTGTCACTGGTAGCAATCAAACTATCAGCGTTAATGGCATCCAATTAAGCAGCCGCCACAATCGAATGTCCGAAGCCCAACTCTTTATAAGTCAGCTCCCGTTAGACTGTAAACAAGTTACCGTTTATGGCATAGGAATGGGGATGTCCCCAGTTTATTGACTGATAGTAAGCTGATAACAAACATTACTGTCTGTCCGCTCAATCTAGGTCTATTTGCTCTGTTACTCTCTTACACAGACCAACGGGAATGGCTAACTGACAGACGCATAACGATTATAGAGATCCCCAATCAACATCAAATAGCCGAATCATTTATTTCAATAACTCCAGATCTTCTTCTTGCTGACAATGAGAATGCGATATTAAGAGATTTATTAGTACTGGAAAATAACCGTGAGTATGCCAACAAACAACATCAGGTTGATGATCCTCAACTGATTGAACGCTTCAATGAAAATATAAAGTATTTAGAACTAGATCCTGATGCATCGACATTAAGACTGACTCACACCCAACATAACACCTTAGTCATTGGAGCAGGACCTACTCTAGAAGATCATTATGACTATTTGAGAGTACAAAGAGCACTCCCTATTGGAAAGCGGCCATTAATGATAGCGGTAGATACTGCATTTAAAGCGCTATCAAGCCAAAGTATTATTCCCGATATATTAGTTAGCATCGACCCTAATATTACTCTGTCCCACCTACCAGAGGAGATACCTGACTCAGTGACACTCGTATACTTCCCAAGAGTACCTTCAAGTGTTATAGAGCATTGGACAGGGCCTAGGTTCAATGCCTACTCTAAAGCGACACTTTATGATGAGTTGGACGCAAAACATCCCAAGTTAAGGCTATTCACTAACGGTAGTGTTATTCACCCGGCTGTTGATCTCGCGGCCTTTCTCAATAGTTGGGAAATTACTCTCTTCGGTTGCGATTTTAGTTATCCAAATAATAAAACTCATGCTTTTTGGGAAGATGGCTTACTTGGACCAAAGGCCTCCGAAGCGAAACACTGGGTGATAAATGGCCATGGTGACAAAGTAGCCACCGATCTCAACTTTAGAGCATACCTTCGAAGTTTAGAGCACTATATTCGCTTAAAACCACAGGTAAAATTCTATCAATCAAGTCTAGACGGAGCTCGTATTAACGGTGCTCAATATAGGGAGTGTAAAGTTTGAGTAACTGTACAGTAAACACACTAATAGAAAAGTTAATTGAAACAGCCCATAGATTTCGCTTAGGGCAGGAAGCTGAAGGCTCCCAGCGATTACGAGAGTGTATCGACCACCTAGAGCCGATGCTTCCTACGCTGCAACAAGCTAATCAAGTAATACAACTAGTGCCTCTTATGTTGGCAGCTCAAGAGCGACATGACTGGCTTGGGCTAGCCGATGACTTAGAGTATGAGTTACCACGTCTACTTGTCAGCTAGCCAGTACCATAGCTTATACAGGGGCGTCAGCATTACCGAGAAATTAAATACGTTTGTTAAGAGTTGCTCTTTACTATTTACCGATTTAGATTAGCCTAGGAAGCTGAAAGCTTTTTATATAGAGATCTTGCTTAGATAAGGACGTTTTTTATACATATGCTTTCAACTGAGATGTTCACCTAATTGCATCATGATTCGCTATTGCGAACTGATAACATCAAATACAAACAATCAATTTGATCATTAATGTGAGTAAGCCACCGAGTGCTATATAGTGAGATAAGGGAATTTAAATTCATGAATATAAGTCTTCAAAACTTTGTATCAACACAATTATCATTTTTTGAGCAGCATAAAAAAGTAGCAGTGTTTGGCGCTGGAAATGGTGGTCAACAAGTTATCGAGTGGTTACATAAATCCAATATTGAAGTTGTACGCATTTATGATAATGATGAAAAGAAACAGGGGAAGCAAGTTCTTGGAATAGAAATCTGCACCCCAACCATGAAAATCATTAACGACCACCCGGTGGTCATTGCCAGCACATGGAATAAAGAGATAGTCAAACAACTAGAACTGCTAGATTGCAAGCATGTGACAGATGCTAGTATAACAGGCTTATCAAACACGCCATTATCGCCAAACTGGCTTGAACAATTAGATTGGCTAACCAACCGCGTTGCAGACGATGCCAGTTTAAATGTGTTACAAAACATAGCTAACTATCTACATCAGCACGGCGGCCACTTCCCGATGTCTGATTACCCACAATATATTCACCCTAAATCGGTATTAAATAAGCAAGGTGTTATCATTGATGGCGGCGCCTTCGATGGCGATTCAACAATAGAGCTAGCTGACAAGCTTACCTCAAGCGCAAAAATTGTTGCATTTGAGCCCGATATAGAAAATCTCAAACACCTTATGAAAAACGTAGCTCTGCGTGAAGACTCCTGCCGTTTTGAGCTCATTGAAAAAGGACTATGGAACGAAGAAACTGTTCTCAGCTTTAATTCTTCAAGCCTAGTACAAGGCGCCGCTTGTGCATTAACTGCAGAAGGTGACATTAAGGTTAAGGTCATTGATATCGATTCCTTTAGCGCCGCCAAAAACTACTCTGTTTCCATGATCAAGATGGATATTGAAGGAGCTGAACATCAAGCTCTACAGGGGCACAGCACACTATTAAGCAGCATAGACCCGTCTTAGCAATTTGTTTGTACCACTTTTTTGATGACCTATGGCGCTTACCTAGATTCATAGATAGCCTAGATGTTGAATATACATTTTATATCGGCCATCACCTCGATAATTGGTTTGAAACCGTACTTTACGCTATCCCTTTACCAGCTCAATCAGCATAACTAGTCGCTAGAGTTTTCTCAGAATCACCTCTAAAACAGTTAGAGGTAAGCAATAAAGGAATACAATCTTGAAAGTTAGCGTTTTAATTCTGTCATATAACTTTGAACCGTACATAGAAGCATGTTTGCTCAGTGTGCTGACCCAGATCACTGACTTCGATTTTGAAGTACTCTGTATTGATGATGCATCTTCAGACAACAGTGCAAGCGTTATTAAGGCATTAGCTACGCAGCATACAAATCTGCATTTCTTTGAAAATAAAGTAAACCTGGACGGTAAGCTCTCGTTAATTAAAATAATGCAGGCGTCTACTGGTCATTATTTGATATTCATGGATGGTGATGATCTGGCTCTACCTGGAAAGCTCCAAGCCATGGTCAATTATCTTGAGCAACATCCAGAGTGCGCGCTTGTTTACCATGAAGCAGAGAGTTTTGATAGCGCCACCAATCAAACATTGGGTTATTGGAGCCGAGACTTTTATAATTGGCAATACATTCCACAGCAAGCAAATGCTGAGCATTTAGTAAAGTATGGCACTTTTTTAAACACTAGCTCCGTTGGGTTTAGACGGCATGACAAAATGGTAGATGCTATAGATGGATCATACGGTTTAGTCGGCGATTATTCGTGGCATATTCTCAATACTATGTATGCCGGAGGGAGTATCGATTTTATTAACCAAGTTTATGGCCGATACCGTGTGCACAATAACAACTGTACAAGTCGCATAAAAAGTGACCTCAATCGCCGTGAGGCATGTTTGGATTCACAGATATGGGCATGTGACAAAGCTTTAGCACTCGGTATGGATAACGATACAGTAGCAAAGGGTAAAGCACACCACTACTTTGCCACTGCAATGTATTTTTTAAAACTACATGAAGATGCACGATTCACCCGATTTATTACTGAGTCAGCAACATTTAATCAGTTCTTCGATGCACGTCATCACTTGGCCTGGGAGTTGAGAGAAAACCCTAATATGGCAAGAGCCAAGTTATTTATTACTTAGCTGTCACTTGATACCGACTTCTATCAATAAAGTTATCATATAGTGCGATTTTTTGTTGTTCATCTGTAGCTTCAGCGAAAATTATCGCCACTCGCTTTTGCTGCATTATCGCTAACGGCTCACCTAACGAAGAAAGTGGAAAAATGGCTTTGCACGATATTGGATGTGACAGTTCTAGTCCTGTAAAAGGGAGGTTTTTATCTGCACTTACCGTATGCCGAACAATATGATTCGACTCCCTCGGACTACATAAATTATCCATTTTAGTCTCAGTAAAATAAGCAGCATATAACTGGCTATAAGGAATGCCTGTACTGTATTCAATTAATAATGAATACAGATCACCTGGACAGCGACGAGTGATTTCAATTAAATATGCACAATTATCACGAAGTATAAACTGTAAGTGAATCAAGCCATCTTTTAGTTGTAAATGCGCTGATAACTTAGCCATTGCAACGGTTAAATAAGCCTTTACCTCTTCTGGAAAACCTTCATCAATATAGCTGGTATCAACCGCATAGGGGTTTGTAGATGAGCCTTCTTTGACAATAAAGCTTTCCACTACTTTGTGACTTGTCAATAATGCACTAAAACTGTAAAGTTGCCCTTCAATGTAGCTTTCTATTATATAATGCCCGCTTCGACTCACCTGTTCGGCCTGTTCAACAACTGTTGATAAAACCTGTAAGTTATTACCATCAACAATAGAGATCCCTTGACCACTATAGGAGTCGACGGGTTTAACAATAAAACAACCCGCACGAGGAAAATCTGCTAACTTCATTTCAACTGGAGAATATAATCCCATTTGTTGACATAAGTTACGAAATGCTTTTTTATTGCCTAAGTTGGCGTACACCTCCTCGGAATCAAAAAAGTTCCTATAACCCCTAAGTTGCTGACAAACCTCAATAGATAAGTCTGTGCAGCCTGGTACGATATAGTCAAAAGCTTGCTCTTCCACTATGGCCTGTACCTGAGCTACATCACTATAGTCTTGTTTTATCCAGCGCTCTGCAGAGATTAATGCTAAAGCGTCACTCTCTCTATTACCTATAGTCCAAACATCAAAGCCTGATTTACACAGTGCTTGGTAGATTGGTATAGCCGAAAATGCACTATCTACTAATAATACTTTTTTGGGTGTGTGCATAAAGGCTATTCCCTTAGTGAGATGGGTCGTTGCTGAGTGATTGATTGACTAATAGCCTCTATGACGTACATATTCATAAGGCCGTTCTCGGCGCTAACAATAGGTTTAGCATTACGCTTAATAACATCAATAAAGTGATCCAATTGCTTCTCTAGAGGGTCAACAAAATCTATGTGCTTTTCTTGCTTAACAAATCCATTCCACCACGATGCTTTCTCTTTGTCGGCAAAGAAGTTAAATTTCATATTAGGGTAATCTAACGAGCCATTTGTGCCGGAGAAGTGATAACTTGCTTCATTAGGAAAAAAGGGGTAAGCCGGGTTTTCCCCACTTGTCATCTCCCAACTTTTATAGCTGGCAGCACAATCTGATAATAAAAAAGTACCTAAAGCGCCATTCGTAAACCTAAATGAAATCGCCACGGTATCCTCTACTTCATATAGACGCTGACTGTTACTGCCAAAAGCAAATACGGTGGCAATCTCACCACATAGAGAACGTAACATTCCTATATCGTGAATAAGGTTAATCAGTATCGGACCGCCACCGAGCTCAGTACGCCAAGGACCATCTAAAAAGTACTGAGTTGGCTTATAAAATAACGCACTAGCTTGCACACTCACTAAACGACCAAATTGTGGACTAGTAATGATTTTTTTAGCCGCATCAACATAGCTACTGTATGTACGATGATGTCCAACTAATACCGGAACTTGTGCAGTTTGTGATAAATGTACCAGCTCTTCTGCACTTTCAATGGTCGAAGATAAAGGCTTTTCAATCAATAGCGGAATTTGGTTCTTTAACAGCACCTTGGCTTGACTGACATGAAGGTTATTTGGGCTCGCAATAATAGCTCCATCAAACTGATGATGTGATAGAGCCTCATCTAACAGATTATAAATAGGAACGCATAAGTCTTCTGACAAGTCTTTATGTTTGGCTGGGTGTGCCGTCACAATCGCTTCTAACTTACATCGCAGATTATCACAAATCAGCGCTATGTGTTTTTTACCAATTAGGCCAGGGCCTATCACCAATAGTTTTAACATATCAATTATTGCTCGCTCGTCGATATACTCAGCATCGTCATACTTCCTTAAACAATAAGATCACGCACTATACGTGTCGGTTTAAGCCCCAACGTCTGACATCTTTGCATTATAATACTTGTGCTTTGAGAGGCGGAAATAAGTATTGGGTAATCGTTATGAACCAACTCCTCAGGTGATAAGATATCAAATCCCCCAAACTGAGTGCCTATTTTACTTGGCGTATCATCAACAATATAATTCACCCTGTATTGCTCCCTGAAATGTGTATTTTTCAGTAAATATTCCGTTTGTTTACCTGCCCCCCAAATAACTATATTTGTCTGCTTATTAACGGAGGGTGATAACGATGAGTAACCCAATGTACTCAGCTTATCACTGATATACTGGTAGTTTATGTTTGTAGGTTTCAATCTCGCCATAAATAGATCGTCAAGGAAAACGAGTGAAGCCTTGGCTCGGGTTAATAATCCATGCAAAATATACACATAAACTAATGAATCATCATCAATAGTCGATTCATTAAAATCATAACTAATCTGAAAGTTACACTGTTGTAAACCGTATTGTTTTATCTTCTCAACAAAACCAGTGACCTGCTGCAAACTGGTATTCTCAGGCAGAAAAATATATTTAATAGTGATGTTCTTTGGGCGGTGAGTTGCATACTGAGCTAAGTTTGCTAGTACCTTGTCAAATTGTCGGTATTTTCTTACCTGGAAAAAAACGTCAGCATCACCAGCATCAATACTTGTCACTAAAATCGCTTTATCTTGCTCGATACCTAAGGCCAATGCATCGTTTAGTACAGTAGCATTAGAAATAACTCGATGCTTTACGCTAGGGAATGCATCGAATAAGCTATTAATTAATAATGAAAAGTTCTTATCTAGCGTTGGTTCTCCACCGCCCCAAACAATCGACTTACATTGAAAGTCTTCAGGTCTAGCAGTTAATTCACCGATTATGCCTTCAATAGAATAGTTACATTTCTTACCGTCATAATATGTTTCGCTGCAGTAACTACACTTCATATTGCAAACGCTATGATACTCTAGTGAAACATGCTCAATTTTGATATCACTCCATGCTTTAAACTCTAAAAATGGGCACTGATCGCAATCATCTGAAGCCCCTTTATTAATATCAACATACAGCTTACGCTTTTCCTTAAGTACATTATCAATATTGAAGGAATCGTACGAATATTGACTATTATCTAATAGCACCACATCGCCTTTTATTTTGTCTTCAACAAAATAACGTTTACAACATGTTCTTATTTGATTAGGTGCTAAATAAATAGAGTGGTGTAGATCATAGCAACTCCAAGACTTAGGCTTTAAGTCGTCAACCAGTGCTCTTACATTAGTAACTATATTCGCAGTACCTTGTTTAAACAAAGAGATAAAGCCCAGGTATAACTTAATATACTTACTTTCAAACGCAGGCTTTTCCCAGGCCTTTCCGTCCAAATCAGTGTGCTGCATGGTACTGATTACTTGTTCAAAAAGAGTCTGATAAAGCGCTTGATCAGTATTATTTTGCTCTACAGCTAGTAGCACTCGTGTTGCTGTTAAGCCTATCAGCCCCATATTATATTTCTGGGTAAAGTCCGCCGTATTGGCGCTACGCTCAACCATGAAGCGCAACATTTCTCGGTAAGCGTTAAAAAAACCTATTATATGTTCAACCGTTAAGGTATTTACGATTGAACCTAGGCGATCATTTTTCAGGTAAATGGTTTCTGGTAGTACAGAGATCCGCTTGGCGTAAAAGTAAGCCTTAAACGTGAAGTCTACATCTTCGTGCAAACCATCTCTAAACCTGATGTTATTAGTCATAATTAACTTGTGACTGAATAACGAATAAATCACCGAACCATCCATCGTAAGAGAAATATAATCATTCAAAAGCGCTTGTTTAGTCTTGGTTAATGATGCTAAATCCCTTCTCCCCGAGACACGGCTATTATTAGTTGAGTTCTCACTGTATTTAAAGTCAAAACCAAGGATATCAACTTGATTTTGTTGTAATAGATCAGCCTCTATTCTAGACAAATGTCGTAATAAGCATTCAATTGCGTTGTCTGACAGTAAATCATCACTATCAACAAACATTATCCATTCACCAGATGCCTGCTCTAAGCCGACATTTCGCGCCGCCCCAGGGCCACCATTAGCCACAGTCTTGAATAACTTTACTCTCGGTGAACACGCTGCCATGGCTGCAACATTAGCAAAAGTATTGTCCGTAGAGCAGTCATCAACAACCAGTATCTCTAGTTTTTCAGAGTGTAACTGCTGCAATAGGTTAGTAAGGCAATGTTGAATACTTTTCTCTTGATTATAAACTGGAATAATAATAGAAATTTTCACAATAATCCCTGTAAAAAAAGACCGTTATTGGCACAAATGAACTAAACTTTTTGCAGCAGTTTACCTAAGATTTCTAACACAATCTTAGGTAAGTCTGCCATTAAGGGGAAACATAAAACTCTTTGACTAATCGCATTAGAGACCGGGCACAAAACCCCTTTGGAATAAACAACATCCAATGATGGATAAAAATATCGCCGAGCAAAAATGCCTTCAACCTCTAAAGCTTGCTTAACTTGCAACAATTCTGCCTCAGTATCAAATAACACTGGCATATATGAAAATAATTTGGAAGAAAAAGCATTAGTTTTTTGAAATGTAAGCTTATCACCAATAACCTCAGTATATTCAGCTACATGGTTAGAGCGATTTTGGCTGATTTTTGCAATATCATCCAGAACACATAAACCCATTGCGGCTTCAAACTCATTCATTTTGGCGTTAATTCCCAAGCCTTCAGTCTTATTGGGGCCTGAAATCCCAAAATTGATCATTAGCCTGACTTTTGCTGCAACCTCATTGGACGAGGTGATAATAGCTCCACCTTCGATTGTGTGAAATATCTTAGTGGAATGAAAGCTTAAGGTACTTATATCACCATGCTGCAGTACACTGCGATCTTTATATGTCACACCAAATGCATGGGCGGCATCATAAATCACCTTCAGCTTATGCTTATCGGCAATCGCTTGGATCTGCTCAACGTCACAGGGATTACCAAATACATGCACAGGCACAATTGCACTGGTTTTATCCGTAATGTGAGACTCAATAAGCTCAGGGGCTAGGTTAAATGTTTGCGGATTTATGTCACAAAATTTGGGAGTAAGCCCTTCCCATAACAAAGTACTCGTCGTTGCTGCGAAGCTAAATGGGCTGGTAATAACCTCGCCTTCTAACCCAAGCGCTTTGTATGCAACTTGTAGAGCCAGCGAGCCACTCGCGACACATATAAGATGCTTAACCCCTAAATGTTCGGCCAGTCGTAGCTCTAGCTCCTGCACCAAGGAGCCAGCATTGGTCAACTGGCCTGATTCGAATATTCGGTCAACATAAGCTTTATACTTATCTTTATTTGGTAAATAAGTTTTAGTTACCTGAATCATTTTTCATTCTCGATTAAACTGAGCATATACTGTCCATAGCTATTTTTATTAAAGGGCTTAGCCAACTGTTTAATATCTGATGCTGTTAGCCAGCCCTGAAGCAAAGCAATTTCCTCTAGGCAGGCTATTTTATAGCCTTGCCTTTTTTCAATTGTTTCAACAAATTGCGCAGCTTCTAATAAACTTTCATGTGTTCCAGTATCTAACCAAGCAAAACCACGGCCAAGTAATTCCACTTTAAGTTTACCTTGTTGCAAATAGACTTGATTAATTGCAGTGATCTCTAGCTCACCACGCGCTGAAGGCGTAATAGTCTTGGCAATATTAACAACCTGATTTTCATAAAAATAAAGACCTGTGACAGCATAGTATGACCTTGGTTTATTAGGCTTTTCTTCTATCGAAATTGCACAATTATTCTCGTCAAATTCGACGATCCCAAAACGCTCAGGATCTTTTACTTGATAACCAAATACTGTAGCACCTTCACAACAGGCTGCCGCTTGCCTTAATTTTGGGCTAAAACCTTGTCCATAAAAAATATTGTCTCCAAGTACTAAGCAGACACTATCACTACCGATAAAATCAGCGCCTATGATAAAGGCTTGTGCCACCCCTTCTGGCTCGGGTTGAACAGCATAGCTCAGATCAATACCAAACCGACTACCATCGCCTAGTAGTCGTTGGAAACTGTCCTTATCCTCTGGCGTGGTAATGATCAATACTTCACGTATTCCCGCTAACATCAAAACCGACAAAGGATAGTAGATCATTGGTTTGTCATACACTGGCAATAACTGCTTAGATACACCCATAGTAATAGGATAAAGACGGGTACCAGAACCGCCCGCAAGAATAATTCCTTTCATCACTTAGCCCCCAGTCGCTTTAGTTGATACGCGCCGGAAAGCACCCTTTGCCACCATCCGCTATTATCCAAATACCATCTCACAGTTTTGCGCATACCGCTGTCAAAACTCTCTTGTGGTATCCAGCCTAGTTCACGCTGAATTTTTGATGCATCGATTGCATAACGCATATCATGACCAGGACGATCTGCAACATAACTAATCAAATCCCGATAATGTTTAATACCTGCCGGTTTATCCGGTGCCATCTCTTCCAGCAGCACACAAAGGGTTTCAACCACCTCGATATTGGTTTTCTCATTATGGCCGCCAATGTTATAGCGTTGGCCAGCCTCACCACGAGTAAGCACTGTGTAAAGAGCCCTTGCATGGTCTTCAACATATAGCCAATCACGGACTTGCAGGCCCCTGCCGTACACTGGCAGCTCTTTACCTTGCAAGGCATTTAATATCATGTGTGGGATTAGTTTTTCTGGAAAATGATACGGCCCATAGTTATTCGAACAACTTGTGATAATCGTTGGCAGGCCATAAGTGCGTCCCCAGGCACTCACCAAATGATCTGAGCCAGCCTTGCTTGCTGAATAGGGGCTACTTGGCTGATATGAGTTCGCTTCAGTAAAAAGAGCAGCCGTATGTCCCAAGTCACCATACACTTCATCAGTAGAAATATGATGAAACCTAAAGCTGGACTGCTGTGCATTCGTTAGACTTTGCCAATAGTGATAAGCGGTATCAACTAGGTTGAAGGTGCCCATCAGGTTTGTTTGAACAAAAACTAAAGGACCGTCAATTGAGCGGTCAACATGAGATTCTGCTGCCAAGTGCATCACAGCATCTGGCTGATGCTCACTAAAAACGCGCTCTAGCTCAGATCTATCACAGATATTGATAGGTTCAAACCAATAACGTGAATGGTTTTCGACACCAGGTATTGATTCGAGGTTACCAGCATAGGTCAGCACATCGACATTAATGACACTGTCTGAAGTGTTATCTAAAATATGTCTAATAACAGCACTACCAATAAAACCTGCACCGCCTGTCACTAATATTTTCACAGTCTTCCCTATTAATTTATCTGCGAACGTAGGGCTCTCGACTGGCGAGATAACATGGCTATCAAATCCATACCATCCCACAGCAGATCAAAAGCCAGAGCCTGCCCAATAGGTACGATTCTGTCAATTCCTATTATCTGCTCTGCTAACCAACTTTGTAGCTTAACGTGATCAACGCCCCAGTAACTCAGCGTCTGATGATAATGTTTTAACATGGGCGTTAACTGACTAAGCTCAGTCAGCGCTATTTCAATAAACAAACCATTACCACAATGCTCTTTAGCTTGTATATCTGTTAAGCGGCTGGCCAGTAGACGGCAACACCAATCATGCTGCCGGTAGCCCTTTATGCAGTCATCAAGTAGAAGTAGTTGTTGGGCATTAGCAAATGCATCATAAAAATGACTTTCTTTAAACCATTTCTTTTTATTTACACTTACGTCCAATTGTAGCCAAAGTCGTTGCTGGGCTCGCTTTATCGAAGCTGTGTTCCCTAACCAAACAAGTGTCTTTGCTGAACTGCAACCCTGTTGTGCAAATGTCAGCTGATCCTTAATAAAATTTTGAGCCAATTCAGCTAAATCTGAATCACTCGCAGCGAGTAGCGCTATAGAATCGAGTACACACAAAGAGAATTTGTGGCCAAAGGCTAACTCGCGAGCATGGGCAGGTATAGGAAGTTTACGCTGCATCTGTATTGCATTATCACTCCCCCATAATACTCTGGCATCGATTCCTGCAATAAGCTTGCTAAGTTCAGTTGCCTCACGGTCACAACGCAGTAGCTGAATTCTGGCATTTTGCAGGGGAAAGTCTTTTGCTAATGTGCAGATAACATCAACTAAAATATCTGTACTGCCTCCACTTCGGCTCGACAAGCGGATAATATTAGCATTACCGCACAACAGGCTGATAACGCCTGAATAGGCAAATAGGCTATCGACATTACTTGGAGTTGAATGATATACAGTCCCTAAAGGTCGATGGATAACATCCCCTTGTCTATATGGTGCAAGTAGCCTTGTCAAATTACTGCGCCTGAGCCAATACCCCAGCGCAACCAAGTCAGGAAACGCCCGGCTCTGCTTGTGTGTCAATAAAGCCCGACTAAGAGCCTGGCAATATTTCAGATCCTGCTCAGCAAAAGCGACACTGGCCTGTGGGGGAAATTCACTCTGATTAAGCCACTGCATACTTATACTGTACCTGCTGTTTGATAGGTATCACTGCAACCACGGGCTTCTGACTTTGACAAACGCCCTAACACACTAAAATACTTGCCTTTACGGCCACAAGTGCAGTTATCTTCGCCATGGATGACTCCTCGGTCTTCGGTCAAAATACTATGACCCGGATAGCTATGCGGTAGAATTGATAAGAGTTGTAACACGCCTTCCTGTCCATTTTGTGCTAGCTGCCAACTTCCTGGCGTACGTACCATAACGTCAGCATAACTCGGACAGTGTAAGAAGCCCTGTTCACACTCTACGAAAATAGCGCCCACCTGCTCAACCATACCATAGAAATTGTGTACCCGTTTTACCCCTGTTAGCTCTGTTACCTGCTGCTTAAATACAGTATTACTGACAGAAATCTGTTCTAGTTTTTTCCAGCCACCGCTATGAATTAATATACCTTCAGGAATATTGAGTTGCCTACTTTCCATGCGCAGTTGCTGCAGCCAATGCTGCCAAACCATAAAAGTAAAGCCAAAGATTAATACAGGTCCACCGCCAAAGCGTTCACAAAATTCAGTAATGGCAGGCCAATTGAGGCTCATATCATCATTAAGAGCATAACAATGATGACGGCCCATAAAAGATAAGCCTTGAATGCCCGCCCCGCGAGCACTGAAATTAGCCCTATCTTTTACCACGGAAGAACAATCTATAATGAGCATAGGTAAACGCTTTTTCCCTAACCATTGCTGCATGATTTTAACCAAGATACGCGACTGCACTGCCGCAGTATCTGCATCCAATACAATGCGTGAGGGCGTCCCTGTGGTACCGCTGGAGTAGAGAGTTTTGAATATTTGATTGTCTGGGACTGACTGCAGTGCAAACTGTTTAAATAATCTGACCGATAACCAGGGAATATCTGCTAAAGCGCACTCTTGATCGCCAATATTCAGTTCAGGCCATTGTACAGACACCAACTTGGCATAAGCCGAGCATGCGAGTATATGATGCCTGCATAATGCACTAAGTTCTGCAGCTAACGCTGGTTCTTTTTCCCCTGCCATCAATTCATAGGGTGGCTGTTGCAGCAGCTTCATTGGTATTCCATTAGAGTAGAAAGTGCCTGATAGTCGGGCTTGCCGTTCGACAAACGAGGCAATTCAGCGACATGTTTTAGCTTAAATAAACTAGGATGAAGCCCGAGCTGATCCATCGCAAAATTTGTCAAAACCTGTATATCTTCAGCTTGCTCATAAGCTAATTGCAATTCTTCATCTTTACCCAGTGCCCATACATTGCTGCCAACGCTTGCAGCCAGTAAAGTTTCGATATGGTCCAACGACAATCGCTTGCCTCTAACTTTAATAAAGCGGCGTTTTCGGCCACTAATACGATACAAACCGGACGGAGTCAGCTCAGCAATATCACCTGTCGCCAACTCGTTACAACAATCAATACCATGTAAGTCTTGATAACAAGCGGCATAACCTAACATCACATTGTCCCCCGATAATACAGCTCTCCGGCCAGCTCTGAGCTGGTAATACGCAACCCCTGCTCATCTTTAAGGAAAAGCTCCCCCCTGGAATAGCCTTGCCGATGCAATCACCATGAGACTCAAGATGCTCAGGTGGCAAATACGCGATGCGGGCGGTGGCCTCTGTCTGCCCATACATAATATAAAATGACCATCCCTTATCCTTAGCCAGAGCAGTAAAGTGAGTGACTAACGTATGTGGTAACTTGCCACCAGCCTGTGTTAGATAGCGCAAATCAGGTAAATCCATTCCCTCAATTCGCAAATTTTTCAACATCTGATAGCTAAAAGGCACGCCAGATAGAGAATTCACTCTATATTTGATCACATGTTGCCAGAATGTCCGACTCAACATGGCCTCATCCGATAGCAAGACACACGCCCCCAGCCAAAGATGTGAATTCAGTACCGATAAGCCAAAGCTGTAATGCAAAGGTAAACAGGTAATCGCTATATCGTTAGTTCGCATTGGGAGGTATTCAGCTATCGAGCAGGCATTACTGACAATGTTTTTACGGCTTAGCATGACGGCTTTAGGAGCTCCAGTGCTGCCCGACGTGGCGAGCAGCAGGGCAAGATCTTTCCGCACAGGCGCTTCTTTTGGGGCAATTGCCTTATCTTCACCAGCAGTCACATCCAATAGCCAAGCAACCCTATAAAGATCCATAAGGCGATCGTTCACTGAATCTGTTTGTTGTTTATCAAGTAGTAACAACGGAATACCTGCATCCATGCAGGCCAGATAGCTGATAACAGATGTCAGGCTAGGTTGCAGTGCTAGTGCACAAACCTGACCAGACTGAATATTTACCGTTAGCGCCTTCTGTCGGGCTTGTATCGCCAACTTGAGCTGCCGGTAGTTAAGCTCAATATCCCCACACAGTAATGCAGGGCTCCCTCCACGACCGGCAGCTATATGGCTATCAAATTGCGTTTGCCAATACATATTGCGCCCCATACTGGTTAATCCAGATATTTAGCCAAAATAGTTTTTGCCTTTATCACTGAACTCATATCAATAATATCGTCAGTGTCGAGCATAACATCGAACTCAGCTTCCAGTTCAGCCACTAGCATCATATGAGCCGTTGAGTCCCATTGAGGAATACTGTTATACGCCAATTCATCAGTAATTTGCGTAGCATCTACAGACAGCGCGTTAACAAAACATTGGATCAATTTTTCTTGGTTCATATTATTCTCTACTAAATCAACATTCCGCCATCGACACCAATAACCTGGCCCGTGACGTATTGCGCCAAATCTGACGCGAGAAATAAAGCGGTATTAGCAACATCTTGAGGGCTGCCTTTACGCCCCATAGCAATCGATTGCAAGATTTGGTCTTGCTTCTCTACCGACAAAGAATGATTCATCTGGGTATCAATAAACCCAGGAGCAATAGCATTAACCCGTATTTGTGCTGCCGCCAACTCTTTAGCAAGAGATTTAGTGATCCCAATCACGGCCGCTTTACTGCCACTGTAAACACTGTCACCACTGCTGCCAACACAGCCTATGATTGAGGCCATATTGATAATGCTGCCACCACCATTTCTCGTCATTAGTCTGCTGGCATATTGGCTAGTGTAAATGACACTAAAAGTATTAGAAGCAAAGCTTTTCTGTATCTGCTCGTCCGACACCATGCCCACCAGTGCATGTTCTAAAATGCCAGCATTGTTAACTAAAACATCTAAGGTTTTAGTTAATTTAAACAGTGCCTGGAATCCTTGTTTAACCTGAGCTGCATCACTGACATCAAACACCAGTGTATGAATTCTATCACCGTACAGCGCCCTTAACTCGGTTTTAAGGTCACTTAAGCAGGCCTGATCGCGACCATTGAGGTAAACCGTTGCGCCCTGCTCGGCAAAGGTAAGAGCAATAGCTCGACCAATACCACGGCTAGCCCCCGTTACCAGCACACTCTTGCCAGCTAACATTTCATTCATCATTGAATCCTTAATACCGAATAAACCTAGCTAATGGATCGCGAGCAGCTATGTAGGCGTCAGGTTTCAGAGTCATGCCTATTTGCCCCTTGGTTTGCTCACCATTTTGCTGATAGCCACATTTAACGTTAAATCGAAGCGCCGCACTATTCTCGCTAAGTACAATAGCATCTAGCCGCTTAAGTCCTAACTCAAAAAAAGCCATATCATTTAATGCAAAAGCGACACAAAATGGCACAATATTACTACGATATTGTTCAGGGTAAATATACAAACCCGGCTCTCCAGAATCCCTTGTCTCATCGACCCCTAAAATAGAAGCTACACCAATTGGTGTATTCTTGAATATAATTAACCAATAAAGTCTACTTTTATCCTTGATTAGCCCAGAATACCAAGCCTGCTGTTGCACTTGAGATATCTCTCGCTGATCCAGCATATACTGTTGTATTGAAGGACTATTTCGCCATTGCCTTATCATTTCTAAATGTTCAGGTTCAATAGGCGATAACGTCACACCATAACGTTCAAACTTAGGGGGCCACGTGTCCTTGTTATTGCTCATTTGCGAGCATATCCCAATTTAATGCCGTGCCAGCTTTAACATCGCAGCTCACCACTTTGCCAATAAATGTTGTTAGATGCTTTGGAGGCAAGCCTAAGCCAGGGCGAACCGAGCGGATATTTTCACGGTTAAATGTATCACCTTTACGTAAATCCTGAGCCACGTATAACGACCTACGGAACTTTACCGACTCAATTTCTTGTCCGACAGGCCCATAATTGACTTTGCCTAATGCTAACTGTGCTCGGCGGCTTTCTGACACCAATAACTCAAACTCATTAGGCTCCATGGAGAATTCAGCATCGACGTCACCGAGCGAGCGGTCTAGAACAAAGTGCTTCTCTAGTACGCTTGCACCCAAAGCTACTGCGGCAATCGAAACACCTATGCCTAAGGTGTGATCCGACAGCCCCGCCTGACAAGAAAATTTATTAGCAAGATCTGGGATAGTCTGTAGATTGGCATCCACTGGATCCGCAGGGTAGTGACTAGTGCACTTTAACAAAATAAGTTGCTCACAACCTTCGCGCCGCAGTAACTGTACTGATTCAGTCAACTCTTCTTCGCTTGCCATACCTGTCGACATGATAACGGGCTTACCAGTGCGGGCAACTGCTGTAAGTAATTCATGATCGGTATTCTCAAAGGAGGCAATTTTATAACAAGGCACTTCAAGCGCCTCAAGAAACTCAACCGCAGTGACATCAAATGGCGAACTAAAAGCCACTAAACCAAGGGATTTGGCATATTCAAACAGTGGTTTGTGCCACTCCCATGGCGTCATTGCCTTTTTATAAAGTGAATGTAACGACTCGCCTTTCCACAAATTATCTTCATCATTGATGACAAACTCCCCTTTTTGGACATTGAGTGTCATAGTGTCAGCCGTGTAGGTTTGCAACTTTATGGCATGAACTCCACACGCACTTGCGACCCGAATCATCTCCTTCGCTTTTTCAATAGACTGACTATGATTTCCTGATAACTCGGCAATAACAAAAGGGGCACTGCCTACACCTATGATATGGCTGCCAATTACAATAGCAGGCTGCTTATTCATTACGATCTCCAATATATCCTAGATGGACCACACTTGGCTTAAATCTATTTAACTGCTCAATAACACGCTGAGTGCCAGCTGTAGGAACCTGTTGCCGTGCCACATCACTTAAGTTAATTAATCTTTTTTCATCTTGCCATAGATCAACTAACAGCCTAGATAGCTCTATAACGCTAATATCTTTCGCTTTTCCTAGGTTGATACATGCCCCTAAGCTGGCTAAATATGCAGTGGTAGCCAACTGATTCGCTGCCACTGTCATGACTAAAGCTGGCAAGCTACAAGTGCACCGCTCCCAATGACTACTTCCACCAGCACCGATACTCATGCGTGCTTCACTCATGAGTTTGGCCATATAACTACATTGAATGTGCACAGTCAGCCAATCTGCCTCTTTAAACAATTCAATGATCTCATCGTTCCACGGGTTATGCTCACCGAGTACTAAGTCAACATTCATAGGCTCAGGTATCATAGCTATAGATTGCAGTACCATTAAATTAAAATTAGCGGGATCTGAGCCACCCAAGAAAACTAACAAACGCTGGCTATCTGTCACCATACTCCTTCTTATATTGTAGAATTCAGCGCGTAGTATGGAGTATTTAGGCCCCAATAGAGGTGTGCAATTAAAATTGATGAAAGAGTGATACCGGTTAATTGAATTGGGTAAAAGATTTTGATCTAGCAAAACATCACAATGATGATGCCTATCAGCTAAGTCATCAATTACCATAACATGATGGCATTGTTGTCTCATCAGGACTTCAAACTCGGCTCCTAATCCATAATGGTCAACAATCAACAGGTCATAATTTTGATTTAGTTTGCTTAGGCAAGCCTCGGCATCTTTAAGCTGAGTGTCACATGGTTTTATGGCTATCACAGTAAAGTTTTGCTCACGAATCATCCTCTGCAAGTGACCTGAATGACTGGCGCACACAAATGTAATTTGAGCCTTCTCACCTAAACCCTTCGCCTCGGCTATTATCGCATTAGCCAAAGTAAGGCAACGCATTACATGGCCTGAGCCAATGGAGTCTGAAGCATCCGTACGGATCAAATAATGCAATTACGCTGTCTCATTGTGATGGTTACCTTTACTTTCTTCCACCTTTAACAATTGATATAAAATCTCTGCTCGATACCAATCCTCGATAGTATCAATATCTTGAACTCTATGAGTAGGTAATAAAAGCATTCTTCCGTTAGAACCAAAAACTGACCGAGTTGGATCTAAAAACGCTTCAGCCCTCCCCCAATAAAATTGGCCAGCATCATGATATGTTGGTGTTAAGTCTTGAGAGCGCTGGCCTATACTCTTAGGATCAAAAGGCTCAATTCCTCCGAACTCATTTTCAATCAAGGCTCTTTGGATCGGGAAGCTAAAATGACAAGCGCTAAAAACAAAATCCACTGAGTCATCAGAAGTTAATAACTTTAGCCCCCGCTTGAGAGTCTTACCTTGCAAAAGAGGCGTTGTTGCATATAGGCAGCATACCAACTCAACGTCATAATCTAACAATCTTAACTGCTTAATTGCATGCCTTATAACATCAGTTGTGCCAGTGTGATCGTCAGAGAGAGATGCGGGCCTCATAAAGGGCACTACTGCTCCACACTTCTCAGCTAAAGTGGCTGTTACAGGACAATCTGTAGAGACGACGACCTCATCAAAACATCCACTAATTAGGGCCGTTTCGATTGCATACGAAAGCATTGGCTTACCACAAAAATCTTTAATATTTTTTTGGGGTATGCGCTTACTGCCACCACGGGCAGGGATAATTGCAACATTCATTAAACAAGCCCTTTTAAGCTGGTAACAATCTCATCTTGCTGCTCAAAAGTAAGATCCGGGAATAGGGGAAGAGTTAAACAGTGCTGATAATAATGTTCAGCATTAGGGAAGTCGCCCGCTTTAAATCCAAGATCCATAAAGTAGGGTTGAAGATGCACAGGAAAATAGTGAACATGAACACAGACCCCCATCTCACGCATGCGATTAAAAACAAATTTTCGGTCTACACAGTCAGGTAATTGAATGATTAATAGATGGTAAGCACTGACACTGTCAGACAGTGGCGTCACAACCTTTAGGTTCATCGCTACAAATAGTTGCTGATAACGCGCAACCAGCTGATGTCTTCGTTCAATAAAGTCACCAATACGATGCACCTGGCTATTACCTAAGGCTGCATGCAGATCAGTCATACGGTAATTTAAACCTAGATGTTGCTGCTCATAATACCAATCGCCCTCATCAGGCCTCACAAGCTGTTCAATCTCTTTAGTGATGCCGTGACTGCTAAATAACCTCATGCGTTTAGCAAGCTCGGCATCATTAGTGGTCGCCACGCCGCCCTCTGCAGTCGTGATTATCTTTACAGGGTGAAAGCTAAATACTGTAATATCACTATACTGGCAGCAACCTATTGCTCTGCCTTGATAATAGCCTCCGATACCATGAGCTGCATCCTCTATCACCTTGATATTATATTGTCTAGCTAAGCGACCAATCGCCTCCATATTGCAACTGTGCCCAGCCATATGAACAGGAATAATGACCTTAGGCAAAGTACCGCCTTGCTCGGCGAGCTGTAATTTTAGTTCAAGTGCCTTTGGGCACATATTGGCTGTACTGATATCGACATCAACGAAATCAATTTCGGCACCGCAATGTAGCGCACAATTTGCAGAAGAAACAAAAGTAATAGAACTGGTCCATACCCTATCTCCCTTGCTCACGCCTAGCGCAAGACACGCTACATGCAACATAGCGCTAGCACTGCTAGACGCCACAGCGAAACGCGCCTGAGTTAAAGTGGCAATACTAGATTCAAACAGAGGAACTTGAGGCCCTTGAGTTAAATAGTCCGACTTTAAAACATTGACGACTGAATCAATGTCATCTTGATTAATGTTTTGATGGCCGTATGGAATCATTAACACTCACCCTCTTCGAGTTTTTTTATTTGCTCAATTGAAAGAAAATTTGGGTTATTACCGGAATGGTACTCAAACCCTTCTTCAACAAGGCTGCCTTGCTCATTTAAAAGGTTATTTTGATAGTCATGCTCTTTGCCAAAAAAAGATATACTGGGAGTGATAACAAAGTGGTCGTCAAATTCAATGGTATGATGTGAGTCATCAGCAGGGCACATAATCTCATGCATTTTTTCACCAGGGCGAATCCCAACGATGTCATGCTTAAGGCCAGGTCCATAGGCTTGTGCTAAATCAGTAATACGCACAGATGGGATCTTAGGCACAAAAATTTCTCCACCTTGCATTCGCGAGAAATTCTTTAATACGAAATCAACACCATCTTGCAGCGTTATCCAGAATCTAGTCATATCAGGATGAGTGATTGGAAGTGAAGTTGCGCCATTAGCGATAAGAGACTTAAAAAAAGGTACTACAGAACCGCGCGATCCCACCACATTACCATACCTAACAGCGGAGAATCGCGTCTCTTCCTCACCGACAATATTATTGCCTGCTACAAATAGCTTATCGGAAACAAGTTTGGTCGCCCCATACAAATTAATTGGGTTTGCAGCCTTATCTGTTGAGAGTGCAATGACTCGTTTCACCTTATTCGCTATAGCGGCTTTAATCACATTTTCAGCACCATGAATGTTAGTCTTAATACATTCCATGGGATTATATTCTGCGGCTGGAACCTGTTTAATAGCAGCAGCATGGATCACATAATCTACATCATTAAAAGCCTGCATCAAACGATCGCCATCACGCACATCGCCAAGAAAATATCGCATACAAGGCGCATTATAAATCTGCTGCATCTCATATTGTTTCAATTCATCACGGGAAAGGATAATCAACCTCTTGGGCTTATATCTCTCTAAAATCGTCTTAGTATATTTCTGACCAAACGAGCCAGTGCCGCCAGTTATCAGGATCGATTTATTGTCAAACATGTACTCTCCAAATTGTTGCTTAAGCAGTCCGGCTCGATTATTCAATCGTTTATGCCAGCTGGCCAAAGCCAATTTTTAATGTTAGCCCTACGAGTGTCTTTGCAAGTCTTACACCACAATTGATGACTTTCGACTGCAAGCATTAATGAAGCAAATTATTAAAGGTAAAATACTGGCATTTTTAATATTATAAACATCTGTAATTTTAGTAACTTAATTTTAATTGTCTAACCTTATTTTGCTTCTCGGGAAGGAAAATCAACTATTTGTACAAATTTGTATAAAACTGCGATAGATTAATGTTTCATTCCGCGATTGGCACAATTATCGCTTTTGAAATGAAATATGAGGTAAACAGCTTAAGATTGTTTAATTAATCGCCAAGAAATGACAATTAATTGACAAGGTCTGTGCCCATGGAACTAACGAGGCGATAATGCTTGATACCCAATCTGAAATATCCAAAACGTTTGCAATTAGTCAGTTTAACGAGTGCTACCTTCCCAGTGTGAATCGTCATACATTTGAAAAAATAGACTCGATTTCTCTCTATGATGAAAAGTTTAAAAATGCCTTATCTACTCCAGATACGCTGCACATCATCATAGGATCAGACTCAGGACTATTGGCTAACTACGTAATGGAGCGCCCTCTAACTGCTGGCTGTAAGTATATTTTCATTGAATTATCAGAAGTGTTAACTCTGCTTAATATCGATATTCCAAAGGAACTTGAAAACGACTTTAACATTACATCACTCAAGCAGTTTACAACTCTTATTGCAGAACATAAAAATAATATCTATATCGTTAAACAAAAATTCAAAATACACAGGGCGATCTCTGTCGAGGGCAACTACCTCGAATCCTATTGCACGCTTAATGCTCAGGTAGTAAAAGCGATTGAAAGTGAATACTTTCAACATTCTATTGGCTTTACACAGAAAATTTTTGTAAAAGCACAGCTGCACAACCTTGCTGAAAACTTACTGCCAGCAAGGGTCTTAAAACAGAAGTTTATCGGCAAAACCTGCATCGTATTAGGCGGCGGCCCATCACTCGATAATAGTATTGAATGGATAAAGACGAACGCAAACAAATTAGTGATCATTGCTGCATCTCGGGTCGTAGGTAAGCTCGCTAAACTGAATATAAAAACCGATATCGTCGTGTCTGTCGATCCTCAATCCCTTAGCTTCGATGTTAACAAAGAGCTGATGCAAATAGAACATGATGCATTACTGATCAATTCCTATCATGTGGCGCCACAGATTTTGGGCCAATGGAGAGGGGGCTCGCTGTACACGGGGACACGTTTCCCTTGGAATAGCTCCTGCGATCACGATAATATAAAATCTGTTGGTCCAACCGTAACTAATAGTGCGATTGAAATCGCTGTCGAGATGGGATTTAAACAGGTGCTCCTTTGTGGCGTCGACTTTTGCCACTCTCAAACAGGTATAACTCACACACAAGGCACCTACGGTGCAAGCCTAGCCCCTGATATTGGCGAGATGTTTGAATGGGTTGAAACCTATTCAGAAGAAATGGCTGAGACCCCTAAACAACTCTTATATGCCATAGAATCTTTGCAAGCGTCCGTTGCTGATGCTCCTAACACTACTTACATAAATCTATCGAAAGATGCAGCTAAAGTCGATGGCATAGATTACATCGCACCACAACATGTCTCTCTTGAGCCTATAACAGATTGTCAGCGTCAAATGTTGAAACCTGAGACCTATCAAGTTCCCCTATCGCAAAAGTTAGACCTTCTACATAACACTCTGGGTGAACTAACAAAAACTCAGGAAAACCTCGGACGACTCAACACTCTAGTAACAAGCGCACTCAGCCTTGTTGATAAACTTGAATTAGCCGATGGCAACCCAAAACGCATCGCTATTTTGGCGGAGAAAATCGACAAAGTAGAACAAAAAATCAATACAAAATTTGAAAACTTAGCTAATTTAATAAAATTCTACGGTTACTATGAATTCTCTTCATTTTTCTCAACCAAGAAAAACGAAGAGTGGTCACAACAAGATGTCAACGAGAAGACTCGTATCTATTACAAGGCATTTGAAACTATCGCCAACGAGTTGTCAGGGCTAATCACCTCTGCAATTACCCGCCTAAACTCTAGAATGAATGAGTGCCAACCCTCGAGCGACATTAACACATTATTCCAACAGTGGAATGACGACCAACAATGGGGAAGAGCCTTGTTGTGGCAAGAGAAACAACCACAGCAATATGCGAACTTAGCATCAAATAACCTTGCCCAACTTCAGGCTGCTAAAGAAAAGTATAATGAACAATTTATTGTCAAAGAGTTCATTGATAAGAGCGATGACTCCGCTGTTCCATTTATAGACAATGCTTTTAATAAATTACAAATTTTATTACACAACAAACACCTATTGGGCATCTCCAAAATAGTGCAATATACCTACCCTTTTATTGATACTGACCATGAAATAAAAAGGCTTTATCATCTCACGCTGAGTTACCAGCAGATGTTAGAAAACAAACCTGAATCGGCACTTGAAACAGTATTAATGACCCCAGAAGAGCTTCGTCATGAGGCTGAATTTAAACAGATAATCCATCTTGCTCTTAAACTCTGTAAGCTCGAGTTAGCAACAGAAAATTTCACTAAAATTATTCAATACAGCGATGAATACCTCCCTCACTATGCTCAAGTATTAAAGCTCAGTGGTAAACCACAAGAAGCCTTAGATGTGTACCTTGATTATTTAGAGAAATATCCTGAAGATATTCCAGTGCTGCTTAAGCTTGGTATTTTCTTGGCTGAAGTTGGCCAAATCAACGGGGCAAAATCATGCTTTCAAAATATATTGGATTTAGACTCAGATAACCAAGCGGCGCTGAGTTACATGCAGCAGATTAACAGATAAATTAACCAATAAGCGCCAGCAGGATAGACTATCGGCTGGCGCCGTTTCCCTTGTTGCCTACCAAACCGTATAATAGCCGCTGAATATCTCTTCCCCCGACAGCGAGGCCTTGTGGCACATACCTACATCCCCTAGAGCAATACCAACGTAAATGGATTTTTAACCATAAAGATCTACCTGTGACCGATGAAGATAAGGCGTTTATCAAACCGCTGGATCAGAAAGGGGCGATGGAAGTTTGGAACAAATGGATCAGTAATCGTAGCAGTAGTGCAGAGCAGTTCTCTAAAGGCGACTGGGCCGCGAAAGACAAAGCCTGGGTTGAAGCCGATGACTGGCAGAGTGCCTGGGACAGTGAAGAAGTGGCACTTCCTGAGATATTTGCCGCTCATTTCGATTGGGCCGATAATACTCCCGTCTATTTCTGTTATGAGAAGTATCAGGTTATCGAGACTCGTTGGGATGTGTTTGTTCGCAATTGGAAATGTTTTCTTTTCTTCGATGATGGACCCCTGCTAATATCCCCTAAACACAAACAAGCGGCACTGATCCATCAAGATGGTCAATATCAGATTGGTCATAGAGGTTAATGCTATTGTTTTAACTTGGGCTCCCCCCCATAACCAAATAACAAAAAATAAGAGGTTATATGAAGTCCCTCAGTGATTCTTTAACTACAACCACACTAGCCACGCTCATGAGTGCCATTGTCTTAAGCGGGGCTTTAAGCAGCCAGGTTAGCGCACGTGAAATATCCGGCGTCGATATCGCCGAGCAGATTGTTATTAATGACAGCCAGCTTCAGCTCAATGGTGCAGGCGTTCGCAGTAAATTTTTTATCGATCTTTATGTGGGAAGTTTATACCTAACGGCCCCTTCCGCTGATTTGGCTAGGGTTATATCAGCTGAGGAGTCTGCGGTTCGATTAAATATCACCTCGGGCATGATCACCTCAGATAAGATGCGTGATGCCATCATAGATGGTTTCGATGACGCGACCGATGGCAATACCCAAGACATCCAAGCTCAAATAGATGCCTTTATGGCGCTATTTAGTGACGAGATAAAAGAGGGTGACCAGTTTACTCTGGTAACCAGTAAGGTTTCAGGTGTCACAGCCTATAAAAATGGCGTCCCACAGGACACCATTGAAGGTGAAGCATTTCGACAAGCCCTGTTGAAAATTTGGCTGGGTGACAGCCCGGCACAAACCAGTCTCAAAAAAGCCATGTTAGGCAAATAGTTATATCTGGCTTAATCCTGGGCCTCAAGCCCTAGGATTAAGCTGCTTCTAGCGACTAAACCTTATAAGCCTTTAAGAACATAGTAATACAACCTGTTAAGTAGTCAGCACGCCCCTCGACCAGATCATCTACGTTTAAGCCTAACTCCAACTTTAATCTCATCTCACCATACATCATCAAACAGAGTCGCACCGCGCAGCTGCGGCAATCATCAAATTGGTAAACACCTAGCTTGTGCACGTCTTCAAAATAGCCGGTCAATAAGTTAAGTAAGTGTTGTGGACCGGCATCGAAGAAGAGCGCCGATATTCCTGGGTGGGTCTCAGACTGAGCCACACAAGTAGTAAACACTTTCAGCGCTTCCGGGCTGACAATCAAGTCACCGAAATACTCGGCAAAACAACTCAGGGCTATTTCAGGCTGACTAGGATCGGTAAACACATCCTCGGCTAAGCGTTGAACCACACATCGTGACTCTATCGATGCGACAAATAATTCATCCTTGCTGCCAAAGTGAGAATACACAGTCTGTTTCGAGACACCGGCTAACTTAGCGACCTCATCCATACTGGTATTGGGGAAGCCCTGACCGCAAAAAAGCTCCATGGCCGCTTCGAGTATTTGCAGACGTTTTTGCTCGCTTCGAGTTAAATTTTCATTCGGAGTAACCGATTCCATGCACTAGCCTCTTTTAACAAGGTTTTTATATTTCAGACACATTTAATCACAAAGTAGACTAGACAGTCCAGTTCTTTGTAAATAGACTAGGCAGTCTAGTTTAACTTTTTTGCAACTCCAGATTAACCAAGGAAGCGTGTCAGGATGAGTATTATAACAGCCGTCTCAAACTCGAGAGTTTCAATAAGCCTACTGCTTACCATTTCTCTTGCTGCGTGTCAGGGTGAGGTGACTCAGCATGCTGGGTCACCAATAGTGCAAACAGTGACTACCGCCACGCTTACCCTCTCCCCTCTTATCATCATACTCAAGAGTTTACCGGCAAGATTAAGGCCGGTAACACCACAGGCATAGGCTTCGAGTTAGCGGGGAAGATTAAACTCATTGCCGTGGACAGCGGCGACTCGGTTCAATTCGGCCAATTACTGGCTCAGCTAGACACTCGACTGCTCGAAGCCGAACGAGATGAGCTCAATGCCAGCGTGTTACAAAATAGCGCCGATCTGCAACTGGCAAAGAGTACCTTAAACAGAAGTCTGGAGCTGAAAAAACAGGGATACACCTCTGAGCAGACACTCGATGAGCTCAAGGGCCAGCTCAATAGCCTGATTGCCGGTCAGAAAAGACTCAAGGCAGCCGTATATGCCAATGCTCTGAGAATAGAAAAATCATCACTGCTCGCCCCTTTCGATGGTGTGATCAGTAAAAGAAGTAGCAACCTAGGCGAAGTCATCAACTTAGGCAGCGCCATCTTTACCCTAGTCGAGAATAACAACCCTCAAGCCATCATAGGGGTGCCAGTTAATGTGGCACAACACCTGAGTCCCCAACAAACAATATCACTCCGTGTGGCCAATACAGATTATCAGGCTCATATAGAAGGCATTGGCGCCGAAGTTAATTCAGTGACCCGAACCGTACCGGTACGTCTTTCTTTGCCGAAAGACTCAAAGGTACTCAATGGCGAGATAGTCTATTTGGCCTACGAGAAAGAGATCTATCAAGCGGGATTCTGGATACCGATTTCGGCGCTCACCGATGGCATTCGGGGGCTTTGGAACCTGTATGTGCTGAGTTCAGAGCTAAACCTGGATAATCGTGAAACCTTCAATATTGAACGAAGGGACATAGAGATCCTCTATACCAAGAATGACATGGCCTTCATTCGAGGCGCGGTCCATGTCGATGAGGCTTATATCGATCGAGGTCTGCATAAGTTGGTCGTAGGTCAGCGTGTCAAACCCACATCTACAGCTGCCACGGCTGCGAGGTAAACAAGATGGTTAAAGCTTTAGTAGAGAATGGACGCTTAGCAAGCTTATTTATCGCCCTCTTGATAGTGGCTGGCTTAGGCGCAATATCCAGCTTACCGCGAATGGAAGATCCCGATATTACCAACCGCTTCGCCTCGGTGATCACTCAATATCCGGGAGCATCGGCCGAACGAGTCGAGGCCTTAGTCACCGAAGTATTGGAGAATCGTCTACGCAGGTTAGAAGAGCTGAAACTGATCCAATCTACATCCAGGCCAGGCATTTCGGTTATTCAACTCGAACTTAAAGACAGTGTACAAGATACAGCTCCTGTGTGGTCCAGGGCGAGAGATCTCATCGCCGATGCCAAGCCGATATTACCCAAGGCCGCACAGAATCCACTACTGGACGATCAAATTGGCTATGCCAGCACCGCCATTTTAGGACTGGTTTGGAAAGGCGGCGGTGAAATTCGTACCGATATGCTCAACCGTTATGCTAAAGAGTTACAGAGTAAGCTCAGGCTGCTCAGCGGGACAGATTTCGTCAAGCTTTATGGTGCCCCTACCGAAGAGGTATTGGTACAACTCGATGGCAACAAGGTCAATCAGCTTGGACTCACCCCGGCGTCCATAGCCCGTATTCTCAGTAACGCCGATACTAAGGTGTCTGCCGGAGAGATTAATAACAATAACTTCAGAGCCCTGATTGAAGTCTCCGGAGAGCTCGACTCACTCTCGAGGATCCGCCGAGTACCGTTGAAAGTGGATGATCAGGGCCAGATTATCCGCTTAGGCGATATCGCGACCATAGAAAAACAAGCTAAGACACCAGCCAATTCCATTGCCCTCATAGAGCTGGAGCAAGGTGTGATGGTGGCTGCCCGCATGCTCAATAATACCCGGGTGGACCTCTGGCTAGCCAAAGTCAGAGTTGAAGTCGAGGCGATGCAGGCATCGGTTCCGGCCAATATCGAGATCCAATGGCTGTTCGATCAAGAGAGTTATACCAGTGACAGGCTCGGCGGCTTGGTAGGGAGTCTACTCTTAGGTTTCCTCATTATTCTGGTGGTCTTGATGCTGACCTTAGGTTTGCGCAATGCCCTCATCGTATCTCTATCTCTGCCTCTCACAGCACTCTTCACCTTAACGTGCATGAAGTACATCGGCCTGCCTATCCACCAAATGTCTGTCACCGGCCTGGTAGTTGCGCTGGGGATCATGGTCGATAATGCCATCGTCATCGTCGATGCCATCGCCCAGCGAAGACAACAGGGCTTATCGAGAGTCGAGGCGGTCGGCGCGACGCTGAAACACCTATGGTTACCTCTGGCTGGCTCGACCATCACCACCATGCTCGCCTTCGCCCCGATTGTTCTTATGCCCGGTGCAGCCGGGGAATTTGTCGGTGGTATCGCCATCTCGGTCATGTTTGCCCTGCTGGGGTCATACATCATCTCTCACACCTTGATAGCCGGCTTAGCGGGCCGATTCGGTGTAGAAGGAGATCAAGACAAATGGTATCAAAGAGGCATACGTTTGCCACAAGTCAGTAAGCTATTTAACGCTTCGCTGACCCTGGCGCTCAAGCGCCCTCTGCTATCAGGCTTGTTAATAGGCATCTTACCTATCACAGGCTTCATTGCTTCGGGTCAGATGACAGAACAATTCTTCCCGCCCTCAGACCGGGATATGTTCCAAATTGAAGTCTATCTTCCCCCCCATGCGAGCGTGGCGAGTACCCGCCATCTCGTTGAACAAATGGATCAACAGCTAAGAGAGACTCAGGGCGTGACCCGTATAGACTGGGTCATAGGTGGCAATACGCCTTCTTTTTATTACAATCTACTTCAACGCCAGCAAGGCGCGAGCAATTACGCTCAGGCCATGGTCAAAGTCGAAGACTTCGACACCGCTAACCGTCTCATACCTCAGCTGCAACAAGCCCTCGATCTCGCCAATCCGGAGGCGCAGATATTAGTCAGAAAGTTGGAGCAAGGCCCTCCCTTCAATGCCCCGGTTGAACTAAGGGTATTTGGCCCTAACTTAGATCAACTCAGGCTGATAGGCGATGAAGTCAGGCGCATCTTAAGCGATACCCCGGATGTGATACACACGCGAGCCACGCTAAGCGCTGGAGCCCCCAAGATATGGTTTCAGGTCAATGAAGATGCCAGCTTGATGAGCGGCCTCAATTTGACTGAGATAGCCGAGCAGATCCAAATGGCCACGACTGGCATCAATGGCGGCAGTATCTTAGAGCAAACTGAATCGATCCCTGTGAGAGTCAGGCTACAAGACAGTACTCGGGAGCAGCAGACCAAGCTATCTGAGATCAACCTGGTATCCTCATCGGGAGCTGGCATTCCCTTATCGGCCCTCGCCGAAAGCCAGATCCAAGTCAGCCGCGGTGCGATTCCTCGCCGTGATGGCCAGAGGGTCAATACCATAGAAGCCTATATTGTCAGCGGCGTGCTGCCTCAACAGGTACTCGATGATGCTAAGGCGCGAATAGACGGGCTTAACTTGCCTGCGGGCTATCATATAGAAGTCGGCGGTGAGAGTGCTAAACGCAATGAGGCCGTAGGTAACCTACTGTCTAATTTGGTGTTGGTCGTCACCTTACTATTAGCAACGGTTGTCTTGTCATTTAACTCATTCAGGCTAACGGCCATTATTCTGTTTAGTGCGATGCAGTCGGCGGGACTCGGTTTACTGGCTGTCTACCTGTTCGGCTATCCCTTTGGCTTCACCGTGATCATCGGCCTATTGGGTCTGATGGGCTTAGCCATTAATGCGGCTATCGTCATCCTGGCCGAGCTTGAGGACCAAAGTGACGCCAGAGAAGGCAATATAGACACCATAGTCAGAGTCGTATCGGGCTGTGGCCGTCATATCGGCTCCACAACCATTACCACAATCGGCGGCTTCCTGCCCTTGATTATTGCCGGTGGTGGCTTCTGGCCCCCTTCGCCATCGCGATTGCCGGAGGTACCTTGCTCACCACCTTACTCTCGCTGATCTGGGTACCTACTATGTATAAACTCATTATGAGGCCAGTAAGAAAATCTAAAACACACATAAACCCAAGAGAGTTAGTCACCGAAAACAATTAAGTACACTACATCCAAGGGAGTCATTTTTGGGCTCCCTTGCTACCACATAAAATAACTCTGCCAAGTGTTATAGTCTCATGCTAACAAGGTTAATAAAAATGTGTCGTGGCGTCTCGACTATAAAAAAGCCAGCAATAAAGCTGGCAAGACTCTTGATTTAACAATATCTAAATCACCTTATTACTCTTACTAATCATTGATTTTTCACGATTACTATTGAATGACTGGGGGAGTATGCTCCGATTAAAAGTAGTAACTAACTGCTAACTCAACCTTATTATCGTTGTCGATAATGTCAAACTTATTACCAACGTGCTCAACATCACCTTTAGTTTTTGTGTAGGTATGGCTAAGCTCTACCCACCATTTGCCGTTATCGGTAAACGCCATTCCTGCACCAGTCTTAATCTTGAGTACATCGACCTTAGCGCCACCTGATTTACCATCTTTACTATCGATATCAAGCTGCATGAATTGGGGCTGAACCACGATATATGAGCCTGTATCATCAAGTTCCCATGAACCAAATAAGTTAAACTGATAGCCCTTAAGGTCGAACTCGCTATTATTAACACCAGCCTTGGCATTGCCGACAACATAAGCGACATTCGGGAACACGCTGATTGATTCGCTTATCTGAATTTTAGCAATTGCGCCTAGAGCAATTAAATCGGTACCAAGGCTAGCATCTTCAGTGCTGCTCATCTTCCAAGACTTCATATAATCAACACTGAATCCTATTTGAGGAAGTACACCTTCACTTACATCGAACACTTGGAAATAACGTAAACGAGTATTTTGAGCTAGGCGATCATCGTCTGATGGCTTAGTTGCTGAAGTGTGCTCAACAAGGCCAATGAAGTTATTACCCTCTGAATACTGGCCAGCAATGCCGCCCATAACGTTAAGATCACCTTCGTTAGATGTAGAACCACTGATGAATGTATTAACTTGAGTTAAATCACTGGGATTTACATGAACTTCTTCAGAAGCAACTGCTGAGGTAGATAGAGCAATCATAGAAGCTATTAAAGTGGTGTTTAATTTTGTCATTCTCATCTCTTAAATGTTATTTGTTTGCGGTATGACGGTATTAAACACCATTAATTTTCTCAAAAACACACTAGGATTAATAGTTACTATTAGTGTTTTGCAGAAGATGTTCAGAGCCTGTATTGCGATCGATTGATAAGATATGTAGGCTGTGATCATCTCTATCTTTTGGGTTAAATACCTTGAATACCTGCTGCATTAACGAAGTAAGCGAAGGAATTTAGATCTTACAGGGAAGGTCTTGATGATAGCAACGGGGAACAGAGTTCCCCACGATATTTTAACTCAGGTTTTTTACAGTTTTTTTTAGCAATGAAGAAAAAGTAGCAAGTTCATCTTTAGAAAAGTTATCGAACACATTTTCCAAACAAGAATGAGCCAGAGCTTTCCCTTTGGATGCAGTTTCGATCCCCTGCTTTGTTATGGCTAACGAATAACTACGCGCATCATCTATGTCTGGTTTTTTCTCTACCATTCCAGCTCGTTCTAATGCTTTGATCAATTGGGTTATAGCACCTCTACTTTTCATCATTCTGTCAGCGAGTGCTGCAGGTGTTTTATATTCCCCTATTTCTAGCTCTAGCAATAAAACCCACTGCATTTGAGTGATTGAAAGATCTGATTCTACGAACATACTTTCTAGTTTTTTGTTCAGTAATCGACTGCTAATCCCAAGCAATCCACCCATATTTGATTCTGCTCTCATGTTTTCTCATGTGAAAAGTATAATTAAACCCAAAGTAATTTAACCTTAAACTTGATTTGGTGCAAATTTATCTATATTGTGCGATTCAAGTTTAAGCTTAAACCAAATAGGCATGTCAATGAAAGTTCTGTATATCACTGCTAACCCCAAAGAAATTAAAGATTCAGTTTGCCTATCATTAGGCGAAGTTGCTCTAAATGAATTTAAAGCTAAGCATCCGCAAGTTGAGGTAACGACTCTTGATGTATGTGCCAATGAATATGCACATATCAATGGTGACACCCTCAAAGATTACATGAACCCGCATGGTTTATGTGGTCTAGCTGCAACTGATTTTGTTAGTTACGATTATTTTATTGTTGTAGCTCCAATGTGGAATTTGACAGTTCCATCAGCTCTTAAGGCATTCTGGGATACCGTCATAATTCCTAATATTACCTTCAGATATAATGAACAAGGTCGCACTGAAGGTCTTTGTAAGGGCTCTATGCTTTATATCGGTGCCCGTGGTGGTGACTATTCATCAGAGTTTTTACAAGATATCGCTTGTGATGATCGCATGATGAAAGGCATTGCTGGAATGATTGGATGTAAATATCAATCTTATGTCGCTAATGGCGTAGGCGGTTATCGTCAGCGCTCTGTTGCAGACTGGGTCGATTTTGCAGCTAATGACGTTATCAGTGCAGTAGGCGAAATGTAAAGTTTTAGGCTTCCTAATACCTGCCCCTGCCAATAGAGAATTGGCAGGGGCTTTTTGTATCAATAAAGCACCAAGTTCAATCTGCTTCACTGATAGTATTGTCACTGCATCTGCTAGTGCTGCCATTGGGGTTAAACGCTTGCCAACACCACAACTTTGAATATATGTTTCACTTAATCACCCTTCTGCTTATTTCTTACTCTGTTCAGCCTTTGGCTTAGAAAACTCAGCACTTGCTGTTTGAAAGTCGAAACCTTCCCTTTTAATACGCTCGTAAACACCACAAGGCCGGCAGCGCGACACTTATCGATAGCACGAGTAACAAAATAGAGCTCAGGACTTTGACTGACAACACCAAATTCAACGCCTTCGTTATCACTGCAAGTTTTGCGAGTCGTTACCTGCGAGAACTCGGCAATAAGATTGCAAAATCTGGTGAGTGTTTAAGTATAAGGAGAGGTTTTCAGCTAGATACAAAAAAGGCCGCTTAATTGCGACCTTGGAATGAACATTCGATTATTTTTCCACCGTTCGAGATAGTGCAGGGATGAAAAACGCGATGCATAATACAGCATACACACAGAAGGCTACTACCATCCATTCAGCCATAGACAGACCTAGAATGTATATCGGTATCTCATAGCATGATCCGACTGGCAAAAACATAGATGGAAGCCATTCATGCAGTGGCATCCATGCGGGGAAGTTAGGCACGAATGAACAAACTGCAAATGGCGATGGGTTAGTTTGCATATCTAGGAGCTCAAGCGCCACGCTTAGCCCCTGAAAGGCGCTCATACCCCATATCGAAACAGCGGTAAACCTCATGAATCTATTTCTATGACCATAGAAGCCAATTAGACCAGCGATAAGGAGACAAAATGTCGCTAAACGCAGATAGACACACATAAGGCATGGTGCCATATCCATGACATGCTGAAAAAATAGGGCACTGGTTTCCAGCCATAAAGCTGAGCCAGCCAAAATACCCCAAGCAAGTTTAGAGTGAGCAAAGTCTTTAAAACAGTGGAAGATAGAGCAAAAACTTAGATTTCTCATGAAAATAAATAGACCTTAGATTATGAATAGAAAATGATTTCTTAGCCATTGTAGATATGTGAACCATGTTCATCAGCAAGCATTAAATCATTCAATCCAACACTAAATACAACCAATAATCATAGTAATCACCTATTTACAGGTACAAAAAAGGCCGCTTAATTGCGGCCTTTTAATGAGTGTCTCGACTTACTTAGCTTGCTGTACTGCCAATGTGTCGAAGATAGTGAAGATTGTATCCAGCAAATATAGCTTCATCATGCCTAGTCCTGAAGGTTCACGATATGCGCCAGAGATAGCGACAATATTGCCTGTAACATGGTCGAAGGCTGAGAACTGGCCATTAACACCAACCATCATAGAGATCTTGCGGCCTGTTACTGGATGCGTAGCTGTGCGCCACTGGTCTTTATAGAAAGCATTTTCAAAAAGCATATGCTCATAAGAGACCTTTGGCCATGCCTGCTTAACTCCATCATCGCCATTTTTAACAGCATCTACATAAGCTTTTGGAAGTACTTGTTCGCCTTTCCAGTTTTTACCGTCATTAACCATCAAGAAAGAACCGATGGCAAAATCACGCACAGTGACATTTAAAGAGCCAGAAGCTGCACTTTCTTTAGCTTGGTTCACATACATGGTCGCTTCAGAGTTAAAGCCACCTTTTGACCATAGGTACTTATCGAAGAACTCAGAAAGTGTGAGGCCTGAGCTACGGGTGATAGCAACACCTAAAATCTCTGTGTTGATATCTTTGTACTCGTAAACTTCACCAGCTGGATATTTAGGTTCGACATGCTTAACGAACTCGGTTAGATAATCGCTAAATGTTTCAAGATTCCCAAGTGCATCCGCAGGCGGTACCAGATCACCATCATCATTTCTTACAAGGCCACTGTAACCAACAACAGAAGGCATTGAGCTATCCCATGAGCCAGTGGTACCAGCTCCATAGCTACCCCAATGGTAATCAGGACGGTTAGCAGGAAGATCTATAATACCAGTTGTCATATCTGCAAAGTTTTGAAGCGGGATGTTTTCAAACTTCCTTCCCTTAAACTCTGTTACGTACTTGCCCGCTGGATCTGAAAGCTTTAAAAAACCCTCTTCCTGAGCAATAAATAGAGCCATTGAGGTAAATGACTTATGAGCTGACATTAAGTGATTCTTAGTGTTCTTGTCGGTGCCATTCCAGTAATCTTCGGCAAGGATCTCACCCTTTTTATTCATTACCACGTAATTCTGCATCGAGGCTCTATCGCGCATTACGTCATACAAACTAATCTTTCTGTTTGGAATAAGGTCATCAATCATGATCTTGCTGACATCCAAACCGCCAACAAGTTTCATTGGCATTTTTTCAGTTGGCGCACTGATCACTGCATGGTAATGATAAAGGTGTGAATCGGCCAATGTAAGCGGCACTAGACGTGCTTCCTCCCAATTCTTAACACCAGCGCCAAACTCATTCAAATTCGCCTCATACTGAGCATTAGGCTCATGATAAGTCACATTTGCAGACGCACCAAATGCAACAAAAAGAACTGACAAAGCGATTACTGACTTTTTCATGTCTACCTCGGGATTAATATGATTTGTGTTTTATATGGGACTATTAAGGAAATGTTAAAGGCTGCTTAATTGCGGCCTTTAACATTGGTGTTGATTTAGCTTGCTGGTACTGGCGTGTTATCAATAATTACAGAGCCTTTACCTGCACCGACACTGTCAGTTTGAATGATCATTGTTGTTTTGGTCGGTGTAACACTGAATACAGTTGAAGTTACTGTACCCATTAGATCACCACGTCCTTTCCAAACTTTATCAGAGCCTAAGAAATCCTGAGCCTGCTCAACTGTAAACTTGTCATTGGCTCCTAAGAACGAATCAGCGGCTTTCTGACGCTTCAGAGAGTTAGCGGCAAAGGCTTCATCTACAAAGTCATAATCAACGTATAGCGAGTGGTTAGTGTGCGCCTTAGCATTGCCATATGAGTAATGCACTTCTGCAGGATAACCATTTTCAAGACTGAGAACCTTGCCAGAGCCATCAGCAACGGTATATGAGAAATAGGCTGAGTACTTATCGTTAGCTTTGAAGATATCAATTAGATCTGCAGTTTTCTCAATGTTGTAGGCATCCCATGAGAGATAAAATGAAGGTGTAACACCATCACCGATTATCTCACCGCCTGCTTTTTCTCTTGCAGTACCTTCAGTAGCATTAGTGGTCATTAGCATCATTTGACCGCCTTTAGCGATGCCGCCGAACGGGATAAGTCCAGCCCATGTTTGGATAACACTAGTCTTACCATCAAGGCCAGTATGCTTAAGCACAATTAAGCCAGTGTAGTTAGCGGCCATGTAATCGAAGTTAGCCGCGCCCATGGCGTAACCATTCTTTTGGTCTTGAGCTGCGACAGTGCATTTTGCTGGTGCAGCGGGGTTATAAGCAGGCTCTGTTTCTGTTTGTAGGAATCCCATACCGCCATTCATCTGACTTTCTAAAATAGCCTCATCAGACATTGCTACTGATAATAAGAGCTCAGGAGTGCGGTTTAGCGACTCTGACAGGCCTTTGATATAAGCAGCGGCTTCAGGACTGGCAACCTTAAGGCGATTAAATACATCTTTAGCCTCAAAGCTCTTTGAGATTGAGATAACATTTAAGCCGTCTAGCATCATGCCAAGGGTAGAATCAAAACGGTCAATTGAATCTAATATCTGATCTTTAGCAACCTCACCAACATGCTTACCAAGTTCGTAAGACGAACCGTTAAACTGTATTTCAGCGATTTGGTCAGTATGTTGAAATAGTTTAGCCTGAGCTGTGAATGTAAATACTGTGCAAAGTACTAATAGTGCGATTAGTGACTTTTTCATGTCTACCTCAAAATTGTATGGTTTGCGTTTTGTATGTGCCCATTAAACACCCTAATTAATGATGATTCATCATTAAAGCAATTGGTGTCTCTTAGTGTTTAACAGCCCTTATCAGGTAGGTATAAAAGACCGCTAAATTGCGGCCTTTATGTTTATTTATTTGATGTTGGCTTTTATCGCTGGAATGATTGTATGAAAGTAATTAACCAAGTATCGCCGCCAAGCTCTAATACTCTGAACTGATCTTTATAGAAGCCTTCAGCTAAGTCGGCTTCTTTGCCTTTACCCCATGCAGAGCTAACCTCATCATTGCCCTTAGCCTTCACAGAAAAGAAAAATATAACTTAGGTCACACTGATTCATGTCGCTTTTAGATCTATATCAATTCATTGATTGTTAAAGTGATTTAGATTAACACTACAAAAAAATAAGAGTGGACCTCTACATGAATTATAAAAACTGGCCAATTGCGAAACAGATAGGGACATTAGCGTCAATTTTGACCGTCGTCGTATTCGGAATATTGAGTAGTATCTCCTATCTCACAGCCGCCAATGTGTTGGAAGACAAAGGGATCAGTGCCATACAGGCACAAATGCATGGCACTTCAGACTTGATAGAGCTGCAGTACAGTAACCTACTCGCCCTAGCTAGGCGTAACGCCGATGTTTTACGAGCAATGTACCCGGGCCAGTTTAGGAAACCAGATAAAACCGTTCGCGTGTTAGGAAAAGCCACACCGGCACTGGCTCACGAAAGAGAGCAGATAAATGCCTCTAAGAGTAAGGTCGACCGTTACTCAAATCTCACTGGTGGTAATGCCACTGTGTTTGTCCTCGATGGTGATGACTTCCTGCGGATTTCGACCTCACTGAAGAAGGCCGATGGCAAACGCGCCTTAGGGACATATCTGGGCAAGAAGCATCCGGGATATTCACATTTAATCAAGGGTGAAGAGTACGAAGGCTATGCCAAGTTATTTGGCAGAGATTATATGACTGTGTATCGCCCGATTAAAAATATCCAAGGCGAAGTCATAGGTATTTTATATATCGGCTTTGATATCACAGAGTCATTAACTGAGCTTGAGCGGTCAATGAACCAACTAAAACTCGAAGAGTCCGGTTATTTCATGCTTATTCGGGAAAGTGATCAATCTATCGTCACCCACCCACACTATGAAGTCGGCACAAAAGTGACTGCCCACATGTTAGATGGCCTGACCATGACTCAGGCACTCACTCATAAGGGCTCATGGGAATATACCAATTCACAGAGTCAAGCTATGTATGCCTATAGCGTCAAGATCCCAGGCTGGAACTGGGATCTTGTGGGCATAGCAAAAATGAGTGAACTCAATGAAGAGAGCCTTAAATTACTCAGTATTAACGCCATGGTGGCGGGCGTGGGCATCATAGTGATCACCTTCTTGCTTTCTTTGGTACTCGTCAGAACCTTGAAGCCTTTACAAAAATTGCAGCAACAACTGGATATGTTGGGCAAAGGAGAGCTAAACCAGGACTTTGCCAAACCAAACTTAGACAGTAAAAATGAAGTTGATATGATCACTGTAAGTACCTCTCAGATGGCCGATGGTCTAAAAGAGTTAATATTGGCGCTGCAAAGGTCCGTGAGCACCCTCGAGCTTCAGGCATCACATGCTCAGCAAACCGCACGACTCAACGGTGAGGAAGCTCAATCTCTGATGACACAAACAGATCAAATCGCCACTGCCATCGAAGAGATGTCGATGTCAATCAGAGATGTGGCCAGCCATGCCAGCGAAGGGGCATCCAAGAGCCAACAAGTCGATGTGGCATCACGTGAAGGTCATGGACAACTCAACCTAGTAGTCCAAGGCTTGGCAAAACTCAGCCAACAGCTAAATTCAAGCCATGCCAGTGTCGAGAGTGTCACTAAAGAGAGCGAGGCCATCAGCAAGGTGACCGAAGTCATCAATGGCATCGCCGAACAGACTAACTTGCTGGCGCTCAATGCCGCCATCGAGGCCGCCAGGGCCGGAGAGCAAGGCAGAGGATTTGCCGTCGTCGCCGATGAAGTACGCACCTTAGCCCAGAGAACACAAGCGTCTATCACAGAAATAGAGCTGACCATCAATCAACTCCAGTCTCAAGTGAAAACAACCGCATCTCAGATGGCACAGAGCCAGCAACTAGGGGTGTCATCGGCAACTCAAGGTGAAGAGGCCAGTGGTCAACTCAATCAGATCACTAACAGCATAGGAGAGCTCGCCATAGCCTCGAGCAGCATAGCCAGTGCTACAGAACAACAGAGCGCCGTCGCTGAGGAGATCACCCGCAATCTGCATCAAATCACAGAACTTGCCCGAGACGGCGAACAAAGAGCCGGCGAGACTGTCGATTCAGCCATGGAGTTGTCGAATATAGCCGCCGAAATAAAGCAACAGATCAGCATATTTAGGGCCTAAATAAGTTACTGACTTACTATAAACGAGTGACGAGATAACAAAGAGGGACGCTTCATACCCCCTACTACTTCTCGTTACTCTAAACCTGCCAATATCATATCTAATATCAATTAAATAGCTGGTAAGGCGACTCTTGCTTAAAGCAAACAAACTGTAAATCATTCAAGCTGGATTCCGGCCACAAGCATGCCGGAATGACGTGTACCTTGAGCCTTCTGGCTCTATCTTGAGCCTTCTATAGCTCCAATAAATAAAAAGCCCCGCTCCTTTCTCAAGGGCGGGGCTTTTTTAGTATCGACTAGAGCGAAAAATAATTAATCTTTATTCTCTGTATCTCTGTCCATATTCTCGGTGTTCTCAAGCCAAAGGGCATTGATAATGCCGAATGAACACGCCAGCAATACTCCGAGTATCCAAGCAAAATACCACATAGATTAAACTCCTTATTAGTAAAGTGACGTCTTATTGTCTTCGATGAAACTGCGAGATAAACGGCCGAACATCTTATAGTAAGTGTAGATAGTGTATGAAAGCACTATCGGGATAAAGATAATCGCAGCCCAAGTCATCACAGTCAGAGACGTTTCACTCGCCGTGGCATCCCACATGGTCAAGCTCACGTTTGGCTCCAAAGATGAAGGCATGACGAATGGGAACATAGCTGCACCACAGGTCAAGATCACGGCTGCAATAGCCAATGAACTAAACAAGAAGGCGAAACCAGAACGATTCAGGCGACTGGCGACGATGACTAAGAGTGGCATGAGAAGTCCTAAAACAGGGAACATCATAGTCACAGGATACTTGTCATAGTTTGCCAACCAGGCTCCAGATTCGACAGCAACTGTCTTCATGGTTGGATCCGAAACCCCATAAGTATCGAGAGCTGAGGTGATCACATATCCGTCAATACCATTGACCAGCCAAACACCGGCAGCACCAAACAAGACAAACAATAATAAAGCGAGTACCTGAGCCGCATTCGCAGAACGGGCTCTCAAATCACTCTCAGTCTTCATCTGTAACCAGGTTGCCCCTTGCATCATAAACATGCTGACGCAGATAAGACCCGCGATGATACCGAAAGGATTCAACAAGCCGAAGAAGCCACCATGGTAAGTCGCACGCAAGTACTCATCAAAGTTGAATGGTACACCTTGAAGTAAGTTACCAAATGCGACACCTATGATCAGCGGCGGTACGAAGCCACCGATAAACAGCGCCTTATCCCATGCTGAACGCCATCTTGGATCTTCGATTTTAGAGCGGTAGTCGAAACCTACGGGTCTGAGGTATAAGGCAAACAGCACCAACATCATCGCCACATAGAAGCCCGAGAACGACACGCCGTAAACCATAGGCCAAGCTGCAAACAAGGCACCACCGGCGGTGATGAACCATACCTGATTACCATCCCAATGAGGGGCAATGGTATTAATCATAATACGACGTTCGGTGTCATCTTTACCCAGAATAGGCAAGAGAGCACCCACCCCCATATCGAAACCATCTGTGACGGCGAAACCGATAAAGAGCAAGCCTATCAGCGCCCACCAGATAAATCTTAACATTTCATAATCAAACATAATCAGATCTCCTTTTAGGCGTCCAGATTTTCAAAATGATAACGACCCGTCTTTAGACTACTGGGTCCCATGCGAGCAAATTTAAGCATTAGATACACTTCGATCACCAACAGAATAGTATAAAAAGTCGTAATTGAGATGATACTGAACCAAAGATCACCTACGGTAACACTCGATGCGGACATGAAGGTTGGTAAAATCTCTGAAATAGTCCAAGGTTGACGACCATATTCAGACACAAACCAGCCACACTCGATGGCAATCCAGGGCAAAGGCAAGCTATACAGCGCCGCTTTCAGTACCCAAGGTTTCTCTTCGATACGATGACGTGTACTTTGCCAGAAAGCAGCAGCAAACACGAACAGCATAATGATCCCCGATCCCACCATGACTCGGAAGGTCCAGAACATAGGTGCAACGCTTGGAATAGAATCCTTAGCCGCTGCGATTATCTGCTCTTCTGTCGCATCGACTACCTTATCGGTATAACGTTTCAGCAAGAATCCGTAACCTAGATCAATTTTAGCTTCTTCAAAAGCTGCAAGTAATTCAGGTGACTTATTACCTTCGCGTAATTCAGTCAACATGGCATAAGCTTTCATACCATTGCGAATACGAATTTCGTGGTCGGCAATAAGATCATGTAACCCAGTCACTTCTTCATCTAGAGAACGTGTGGCTATGATCCCCATTGCAAATGGGATCTTAATGGCATAATCGGTTTCCATAGTTTCCTGATTAGGGAAGCCTACAACAGTAAATGAAGCCGGAGCCGGTTCTGTATGCCACTCGGCTTCGATTGCAGCCAGTTTGACTTTCTGCACTTCACCGACTTTATAACCTGATTCGTCACCGAGCACGATAACCGACAGAATTGATGCTAAGCCGAAACTCGCGGCTATCGCGAACGAGCGACGAGCAAACGGTAAGTCTCGTTTCTTAAGGATATAATAAGAACTGATAGCCAAGACAAACATGGCGCCGGCAACATAACCAGAAGCCACGGTATGAACAAACTTAACTTGAGCAACCGGGTTAAATAACACCTCTCCCCAGTTCGTCATCTCCATTCGCATGGTTTCATAGTTAAATACCGATCCCACAGGGTTCTGCATCCAACCGTTGGCAATCAAGATCCACAAAGCAGACATGTTAGAGCCAAAGGCGACTAACCAGGTAACCGCCAGATGCTGGCGTTTGCTGAATCTATCCCAACCGAAGAAGAACATGCCCACTAAGGTGGATTCGAGGAAGAAGGCCATCAATCCTTCAATTGCCAGTGGCGCCCCAAAAATATCGCCGACGTAATGGGAAAAATATGACCAGTTAGTGCCGAACTGGAACTCCATAGCTAGCCCGGTAGCGACGCCCAAAGCAAAGTTAATACCAAACAACTTACCCCAAAACTTGGTCATATCTTTATAAACCTGCTTATCAGTCATCACATAGAGTGACTCCATGATAGCCAGCAAGAAAGCTAAGCCCAAAGTTAAGGGAACAAACAAGAAGTGATACATGGCTGTCATCGCAAATTGAAAGCGAGAGAGCTCAACAACTTCTTCTAAAATCATTAGTGACTCCTTAGGTGGTGCAACCATCAACTAAGATTAGATCCCCATCAATCAAAGTTAATGCCTATTGAGGAATTTTATTTTAAGCCTTTTACTCACTCAGCAGCGGTAAAGAGAGGCTAAATATCGTTTTTTACAAAATGTTCGAAATAAGCACGATAATGTTCAAATCAAGCCAATTCCATGACCAAGCTCACAACAAAATATATATTTGCGATAAGTACATGGCTAAAAAATAACAAACTAGAAGCTAAATCTTTATTATCAAAAACTTAACCAAAACACAGACTATTCTCACCGCTATTTTATACCATTCAAATTTGATTCAAATCAATCAATCACTAGGGTTAACATGGGTTTTGTGGCTAAGGACACAGTTCACTACACGACTTTGTTGACCAAGCCTTAATACCATGCTAGGAAGTCAGCCACCTCTAATATAAATCAGAATTTCACCCTCTTACAATAATTTTTTAAACAAACCTTAATAAAAACAAAACAAACATCAATTAACATCAAATAATTTTAGGCTTAAAAACCAACCAATAAATCATAACTAATTGTTTTAAATCAAGTTTACATTAAAGATATATAAATAAACCATAAATAAAAACCAATGTTGATTAGTTTTAGTAATGATTAAGTATAATTTTTCTCGCTTGATGATTAATCCATACAAGAATAATATACGTCTTGTGCTCAGGAGCGACTAATGTAATCCGGTGAAGTAGCCCGGTCTAGTCAAACTCCGCTCACATAACCCTTTAACTGTGTGGAGATACCATTATGAAAAAATTTTTGAATCGTTTAGCAAACAACTATAAGCGTGTTTTTGTTGAACTTTATACTGCTAGAGAACTTTAAACTTCCACTAGACTAGACAGATTTACTTGAAGTTTTGTTAGCGCAAAACGGCCACCTAGCTGATTCAGCTAGGTGGCTTTTTCATATCTAAACCTATCAAAAACCCCTGCCCGCACAGGTTAGCTAAAGCCTAATCAAGCAACAACTTATATACTAGTTGAGTCTATTACTAATCGCTAGCTCAGCATTTACACTCTTGCCAACAGATCTGCAGCTAAGCATGTATTTATCACTGTTTAGTACATCCTAACTCTCTAATACACTCATAACTCTCTATTTAGTAGTGAATAAATTATAGGTTTTTTTCCATAAAAAAAGAGCATCGAAATTTTCGATGCTCTTTTTTACAAGATTTGCTTAAGTTAAAATTTAAAAAACTAAGCTAAGTTTAGACCTTGCTAAATATCAGTTTAACCCAGTTTTACTCGCGCGTTTCTGAACATTCTCATCCAAGGGCTGTCTTCACCCCATGAATCAGGGTGCCATGAGTTTGCCACGGTTCTAAACACACGCTCAGGGTGAGGCATCATGATGGTCACGCGACCATCGGTGCTACAGATCCCCGATAGTGCATTTGGCGAGCCGTTAGGATTCTGTGGGTACTTAGTGGCAATCTTGCCTTGACCATTCACATATCTCAGAGCAATGGTGCCGGAGGATTCGGCTAATGCCATGGCTTCAGGCGTTGCAAACTCGGCGCGGCCTTCTCCATGTGATACAGCGATCGGCATACGCGAGCCTTGCATGCCTTCGAAGAAGATTGAAGGGTTTTTCTGTATCTCCACTAAGCTAACACGAGCCTCGAAACGCTCGGAACGGTTACGTACAAAGCGCGGCCAATGTTCGGTGCCAGGAATGATCTCTTTCAGTGTGGATAGCATCTGACAACCATTACATACACCCAGAGAGAAACTGTCTTCACGCTCGAAGAACTGAGTAAACTGCTCACGGGCTCGAGTATTAAACAAGATTGACTTAGCCCAACCTTCACCAGCTCCCAGCACGTCACCATAAGAGAAGCCGCCACAAGCCGCTAAGCCCTGAAACTCATCTAAGGTGACACGACCACTGAGAATGTCACTCATGTGAACATCACGACTCTCAAAACCTGCTCTGTCGAAGGCTGCAGCCATCTCCAGATGCGAGTTAACCCCTTGCTCACGTAAGATAGCCATCTTAGGTGCTGCACCTTTCAAGATAAATGGTGCGGCGACATCTTGACTCGGGTCGAATTTAAGGTCGACAGTCAAACCAGGCTCGCTTGCATCATGCTTAAGCTTGAACTCTTCATCGGCACACTCAGGGTTATCCCTCAGTGATTGCATCTTATGCGTGGTCTCGGCCCAGATAGTCCTTAGCTCGGTACGCGACTCGACCAGTATTGCTCTGTCACCATCATTGATCGTTATAGTATCGTCAGCCGTTAGGCTGCCAATAACGTGACAGGCAACGCCCGCGGCATTGAACTTAGCAATGATGGCTTCACTTTGTGAACTGCTAACCTGAATGACACCACCAAGCTCCTCATTAAAGAGTCGCTCAATATCAGTACCGTCTACATCGGCAAGGTCGATATTAAGACCTGTGTTGCCCGCAAACGCCATCTCAACCAAGGTGGTAAATAAACCACCATCACTGCGATCGTGATAGGCAATAACATCACGCTGCGCGACTAGCGGCTGTATCACCTCGAAGAAACCACGCAGTAAACTTGAATCTTTCAGATCCGGCGCACTATCGCCAAGCTCACTGTAAACTTGCGCAAGACACGAACCACCGAGGCGGTTATTGCCAGCGCTCAAGTCAATCAATAACAGCTCAGTCTCACCTTTATCGGTGCGAAGCTCTGGCGTGACTGTGTTGCGGATATCTTGTACTGCACCAAACGCGGTAATGACCAGCGACATAGGAGAGGTCACCGACTTATCGACGCCCTCCTCTTGCCATGCTGTCTTCATCGACATCGAGTCTTTACCGACGGGAATAGTCAAATCAAGCTCAGGACACAGCTCCTCGCCGATGGCTTTAACGGCTTCATAGAGGCCGGCATCTTCACCAGGGTGACCCGCAGCAGACATCCAGTTGGCAGACAATTTGATACGCTTGAATGAACCGATATCGGTACCGGCTATGTTCATGATGGACTCGGCAACAGCCATACGTGCAGAAGCGCCAAAGTCCAACAGTGCAAGCGGAGTACGCTCACCCAGAGACATGGCTTCACCGGTATATGAATCGAAACTCGCGGCCGTCACGGCGCAATCGGCAACAGGGACCTGCCAAGGGCCCACCATCTGATCGCGGTTAACAAGACCCGTCACACTTCTATCGCCGATAGTGATAAGGAAGGTCTTCTCGGCGACGGTGGGTAATCTGAGTATGCGGCGAACAGCATCTTTAATATCAATCTTACTTTGATCGACTGCAGGAGACTCGGCTTTGGCACTGACCACATCACGGCTCATCTTAGGTGCTTTACCTAATAACAGCTCCAGTGGAAGATCGATTGGCTTATCATCAAAATGCGCATCACTCAATGATAAGTGACGCTCTTGTGTTGCGACGCCAACGACAGCGAAAGGCGCACGTTCACGTTCACATATAGCAATGAAGGTATCTAGGTTCTCTGGCGCGACTGACATAACATAACGCTCTTGAGACTCGTTACACCAGATCTCAAGCGGGCTCATGCCAGGCTCATCCGATGGCACATCTCTTAATTCGAACTTGCCACCACGTTCGCCATCGTTAACCAACTCAGGGAACGCATTAGACAAACCACCCGCGCCCACATCGTGGATAAATTGGATAGGATTGTTATCACCCATCTGCCAACAACGGTCGATCACTTCCTGACAACGACGTTCCATCTCGGGGTTTTCACGCTGAACCGAAGCAAAATCGAGATCTTCATTTGACTCGCCGGATGTCATCGAAGAGGCAGCGCTGCCTCCGAGTCCGATATTCATCGCCGGACCACCCAGTACAATCAGCTTAGCGCCGACGGTGATCTCACCTTTCTGTACATGTTCTCCACGAATGTTGCCCAGACCACCGGCAAGCATGATCGGCTTATGGTAGCCGCGCACTTCGATGCCGTTATGACTGCTTACTTCCTGCTCGTAGGTACGGAAATAACCTAATATTGCCGGACGACCAAATTCATTGTTAAATGCCGCGCCGCCCAATGGGCCTTCAGTCATGATATCCAGAGCCGTTACGATACGCTCAGGCTTACCGTAATCGGCTTCCCAAGGCTGAACAAAACCTGGGATCTTAAGGTTCGATACACTAAAGCCCGTTAAACCGGCTTTTGGCTTAGAACCACGACCAGTCGCACCTTCATCACGGATCTCACCGCCAGAACCTGTAGCGGCACCTGGATATGGGCTGATCGCCGTTGGATGGTTATGAGTTTCAACCTTCATCAGGATATGCATAGGCTCTGTGTGGTAACTATACACACCATCATCTTCCGGGAAGAAACGGCCCGCAGTATAGCCTTCCATCACAGCGGCATTATCTTTATAGGCAGAAAGCACACCATCAGGAGTAACGGCGAAGGTATTCTTGATCATCTTGAACAAGGATTTTGGCTGAACTTCACCATCGATGGTCCAATCTGCATTGAAAATTTTATGACGACAATGTTCTGAGTTTGCCTGAGCAAACATCATCAGCTCGACATCATTTGGGTTACGACCCAATTTAACGAAGTTTTCGACTAAGTAATCGATCTCATCGTTCGCTAAGGCTAGACCAAACTGTGTATTGGCAAGCTCAAGCGCACTGCGGCCTTCACCTAAAATGTCGACACTCTTGACGACTGCTGGCTCTGTACGCACAAACAGCATAGCCGCCTGCTCGAAGCCAGTAAGGATGACTTCGACCATGCGGTCATGCAAGAGTGCAGTCAGAGACTGCTCTTGCTCGGTCGTTAGCACATCAGATTCTACATAGTAAGCAATACCACGCTCTAATCGCTTAACTTTATTGAGACCACAGTTATGGGCAATATCGGTAGCCTTAGAAGACCAAGGAGAAATTGTACCTGGGCGTGGTGTGACAAAATGAAGTGTGCCTTGTGGCGCATGGGCTTCGATAGCCGGGCCATAGGTTAGGAGTTTTGCAAGTTGCTGGGTCTCGTTCTCGCCGAGAGACTCAGTTAAATCTGCTAAATGTACGTACTCAGCATAGATGCCAGAAACAGGAAGCAAAGCGGTTTCACAAGCTTCCATTAACTTTTGAACTCTAAACGCCGATAAAGCTGGGGCTCCGCGGATGATCTCCATCACGTCATTTCACCTTATATATTATAATTGCAGGGTCAGAACTGGCGACATTATAGGGAAAGATGACAGACAAAGCACCCGTAGTTACTGGAGAAAACAGTGTTCTGTGTAACGAAAAATAGACCTGTATGAATTTTGTTCTCAGTTGGTTCCTAAACGGGAATTAATCGAGTATTTAGATCATAATCTTAACTAGCACTTCGCCTTGACGCGATTACTTTTCGTACCGAAAATACTGTTTTTATTCAGTTCGCGAGCAATATGATATAATCGTCCGCTACGCCCATGAAAAGAACGAGATGATTTAGCGATAAATGAAAAATATTCTGTTTGTTTTACTTACACTTACTTTACTGGCTGGCTGCCAGAAAGTGGCTGTGGAACAAACTGAAGTGATGCCAGAACCTGCAGCTAAAACAACATTAAATGTAGGTACTCTCTATGGGTCACAAATTTTCGTCACCACAGGACAAGGTGAAGCAGGTTTCGATTATGAGATGGCTTCACGTTTCGCCGAGTATCTGCAACTCGATTTAGAGATGAAACCTTACCCCAACATAGGTGAGCTTTACACTGCACTTAATAATGGTGACATCGACTTTATTGCGGCGGGTCTTGCAGACACACAGAATCGACGGGAAAAGTTTCGTCTAGGTCCGCCTCTTTATCGTGTTAATCAAGTTTTAGTTTATAAGCAAGGCACAAGAGTGCCCAAAGATATCTCTCAATTAGAAGAAAATATCACGGTCATCACAGACTCATCTTTTGTTGAGACCCTGTCTCAACTGCAGAAACTATACCCGAATCTCCTCTGGGATCAGGAAAAAGATAAAGACAGCGAAGAGTTGATGAGCATGATTGCCAGAGGCGATATAACTTACACCATCGCCGACTCGACCACTTTCGATATCAACCGCCGATTTATGCCAGAGCTCCGCGCTGGTCCCATATTGAAGGAAAGACAAGCCATAGTTTGGTTACTGCCCCCACATCAAAGTGATCAGTTGATGAGTGATCTCTTGACCTTCTGGCACCAAGAGAAACGCACTGGCACGCTGGCACATCTCAACGAAAAGTATTTTGCCCATGTTAAGCGCTTCGATTATGTCGATACTCGTGCATTTCTGCGAGCCATAGATAACAAGTTGCCGAGATACAAAGAAAAATTCCAATTTTATGCTGGTGGTATAGATTGGCGTAAACTTGCCGCGACCGCTTATCAGGAGTCTCACTGGAACCCTAATGCTCGCTCTCCCACAGGAGTCCGGGGGCTGATGATGTTAACCTTGCCTACAGCAAAGCAGGTAGGGATCGCCAATAGGCTAGATCCAGAGCAGAGCATCAAGGGAGGCGCTAAATACCTCAATGATATTTTAAAGCGCTTACCGGACTCTATTCCGGAAAATCAGCGCATGTGGTTTGCCTTAGCATCCTATAACATCGGCTATGGACATGTGGAAGATGCGCGTAAGCTCGCCGAGTCTATGGGACTCAACCCCAGTGCATGGAGAGATCTTAAAGAAGTGCTTCCATTGCTGCAGAAACGTAAATACTATAAGCGTACCCGATATGGTTATGCTCGTGGTAACGAAGCGGTCCATTATGTTGACAGCATTCGCCGCTACTATGACACCTTAGTCTGGGTAGATAATCAGAATCAAATGATAGAAGATGAGAAAGCTCGAGCCGAAGAAACTCAAGTGGTCGAGCTTTCTAATAAAGAGAATAGTGAACTATCGGGTGCACAACCTCAGTAAGCAAGTTACGCACTCAAGTGAAACACTGACACAGAATAATCAGCACACCCATGCTTTTCACTAGTACTAATGGATTTGACGGAAATATAATGAAAAAGAAACAAATGAAATTTAGCTCTACCACCAGACGCAGAACCCAGCAAAAATCCAAACATCTACGCACTTTAAGCCGACAGAAAATGTTCTTCTCGTTTATCCAGCCAACTGAGTAATAAAGGTGTTTGCCCTTAATCTAAACAGGCAAACACCTAAGCTTAGTATTCAGAGTTTACTACTTCTCAGCCTCAAGCCTCTTCTCTAACTTCCTTAGCTCTTTTTTCTCTTTGCGCCGACGCCTGAAAAACTGACTCAGTTGCTCACTACATTCATCGGCTAACACTCCGTCACTGACTTGCAGCTGATGATTAAAAGCCGGGTGTCTGACCAGATCGATAACCGTTCCTGCCGCCCCTGTCTTCTCATCTTTTGCCCCAAAAACCAGACGTTCGATACGGGAATGAACGATAGCGCCGGCGCACATGGCGCACGGTTCCAAGGTTACATAAAGAGTAGTACCCAGTAGACGGTAGTTCTCGATCACCTTTCCAGCCTGACGCAAGCACTGCATCTCGGCATGAGCGGAAGGGTCGTGTAATCCAATACAGTAATTGAAACCCGCACTGATCACCTGGCCATCTTTGACTAACACGGCCCCTACAGGCACCTCACCGACCGCTTCGGCTTTACGGGCCATCTCCATCGCCATTGACATGAAGCGTTTATCTAATGCCAGCTGTGAAGCGTGTTCATCGGGCTGATCTTGGAACTCTTTTTTCTGCTCAGACAAGGGGGATTCCACCAGATAATACCAGTTCTATTAACGTCCTTTTTCAAGGATCAAAAAAGGCGCCGAAGCGCCCTTTCTATTTTACACCTAAGTGTGAGTTAAACGTCAACTATTCCCACTCGATAGTCGCAGGTGGCTTACCCGAGATATCGTAAACGACTCGTGAGATACCATCGATTTCATTGATAATACGATTAGACACCAGCCCTAAGAAGTCATAAGGAAGATGTGCCCAATTTGCAGTCATAAAGTCAATGGTTTCCACCGCACGCAATGAAACCACCCAGTCATATTTACGGCCATCACCCATCACGCCAACAGAGCGTACAGGAAGGAACACAGTAAATGCCTGGCTCACTTTGTTATAAAGGTCAGCTTTATGCAGCTCTTCGATGAAGATAGCATCGGCAAGACGTAGCAGATCACAGAACTCTTTCTTCACTTCGCCAAGTACGCGAACACCCAGACCCGGTCCAGGGAATGGATGACGGTAAAGCATGTCGTATGGCAGACCCAGTTCCAGACCTATCTTACGCACTTCATCTTTAAACAGCTCACGCAGTGGCTCAACAAGACCTAGCTCCATATCATCTGGCAATCCGCCGACGTTATGGTGTGACTTGATCACATGGGCTTTACCCGTAGCACTACCGGCAGACTCAATGACATCAGGATAGATGGTGCCCTGAGCCAGCCACTTAGCGTTAGCACATTTCTTCGACTCTTCATCGAAAATCTCGACAAACACACGACCTATGATCTTGCGCTTAGCTTCGGGATCGGCCTCACCTTTCATGGCATCGAGGAAACGGTTTTCAGCATTAACATGAACGATGTTCAGTCCGAAATGATCGCCAAACATGTCCATCACTTGCTCGGCTTCATTGAGACGCAGCAGACCGTTATCGACAAATACACAAGTCAGTTTGTCGCCGATAGCACGGTGCAGCAACATGGCAACAACCGATGAGTCGACGCCACCAGACAAGCCTAAGATAACTTCATCATCGCCTATCTGTTGCTTAAGCTTAGCTATCGCATCTTCGATGATAGAAGAAGACTTCCAGTTTGCTTCACACTGGCAGATATCTAAAGCGAAGTGCTCAAGCATGCGCTTGCCCTGACGGGTATGGGTCACTTCAGGGTGAAACTGCACACCGTAGAACTTTTTCTCTTCGTTTGCCATGGCCGCAAAAGGACAAGTCTCGGTCTTGGCAACGCTGACGAAACCTTCAGGGATTTCAGAGACTTTATCGCCGTGGCTCATCCAGACATCGAGAAGTGGCTTGCCAATGTCACTGACAGCGTCTTCTATGCTCTTGAACAGAGCAGAATCTGCTTGAACTTCTACCTGAGCATAGCCAAATTCACCTTCGCCTACACCTTGAATAACTTTGCCACCAAGCTGCTCAGACATAGTCTGCATGCCATAGCAGATCCCAAGTACAGGAACGCCAGCATTGAAGACGTACTCAGGTGCACGAGGGGAGCCTTGTGCTGTCACACTCTCGGGTCCACCGGCTAGGATAATACCGTTTGGAGCAAAGCCTTTAATTTGCTCTTCACTCACATCCCAGGCCCATAACTCACAGTAAACGCCTATCTCACGAATGCGGCGGGCGATGAGTTGTGTGTACTGAGATCCAAAATCTAAAATCAGGATCTTATGCTCATGAATATTGCTCATGGGGAACCTTATTTGTTTATCTAATTTTCGGTATCAATCTTAATTTAACGCTAATTACGTCAACTAAGATCGGCATAAATGGGGATATTTAAAATAGGCGGCTCAATGCCGCCCATTTTTAAACAATTGTAGCCAGCTGAGTTATGAACCAGGGCTGTAGTTAGGCGCTTCTTTGCTGATAGTCACATCATGTACATGGGACTCACCCATGCCAGCCGAGGTGATTTTCACAAACTCTGCTTTTTCATTCAGCTCTTTGATCGTGGCGCAGCCAGTCAAGCCCATGCATGAACGTAGACCGCCCATATGCTGGTGAATGATCTCTTTAAGCTTACCCTTATAAGCAACGCGGCCTTCGATACCTTCCGGCACTAGCTTATCGGCAGCATTGTCGCTCTGGAAGTAACGATCCGATGAACCTTGTGTTTGGTTCATGGCGCCCAAAGACCCCATACCACGGTATGACTTATAGGCACGGCCATTGTGCAGTTCAGTCTCACCCGGCGCTTCATCGGTACCGGCAAACATAGAGCCCGCCATGATACAAGATGCACCAGCGGCTAAGGCTTTAGCTAAATCGCCTGAGAAACGGATACCGCCATCGGCAATAACCGGTATATTTAAATGTTTAACGGCCTCGGCAGCATCGGAAACGGCGGTGATTTGAGGAACGCCCACACCGGTAACGATACGAGTCGTACAGATTGAACCAGGTCCAATACCCACCTTGACAGCGTTAACACCGGCTTCAACCAGCGCCAGTGCACCTTCGGCTGTTGCCACGTTGCCACCAACAATCTGTAAATCAGGATATTTAGCACGAGTATCACGAATACGCTGAAGAACACCTTCAGAATGACCATGTGATGAATCGATCAGCAGAACGTCAACACCAGCAATAACCAATGCATCGACACGCTGTTCATTACCAGGACCGGCACCGACGGCTGCGCCGACGCGAAGGCGACCTAGCTCATCTTTACAAGCATTAGGTTTTTGCTCAGCTTTTTGGAAATCTTTTACTGTGATAAGACCCTTGAGCTTAAAGTTACCATCGACAACCAGCACTTTCTCAACTCGATGAGAATGCATCAACTTCTGCACTTCATCCAGCTTAGTGCCTTCAGCAACAGTGACCAGACGATCTTTAGGTGTCATCACCTGATCGACAGTACGGCTCCAGTCAGTGATAAAGCGAACGTCACGGCCAGTAATAATACCGACAAGTTCATTAGCATCGTTGACAACCGGGTAACCGGCGAAGCCATTCTTCAGGGTCAGAACCTTAAGATCGGCCAAGGTAGTAGTAGGAGTCACGGTCACAGGTTGTTGAACGATACCGGCTTCGTAAATCTTAACTTTACGGACTTCTTCGGCCTGTTGCTCAATCGTCATATTTTTATGAATAAAACCTAGACCACCTTCCTGTGCCATGGCAATAGCCAAACGAGCTTCAGTCACGGTATCCATGGCTGCAGACACTATAGGGGTATTAAGTTCTATTTTATTAGTTAGACGAGTCTTGAGAACGGCGGTATTAGGGAGTACGGTCGAGTGTGCAGGAACAAGTAACACATCATCAAAAGTGAGTGCTTCTTTCTTTAAACGTAGCATGGCAACATCTCCCAAATAGAGTAAGTTTCGAGTGAAATATTGCGGCGAGATTATACCTTGCATATTGGCCTTGGTAAATGGAAAATAGTAAAAAAGTACGGTTAACCGCAAAATCCCTATGAAAATGCCAAAAAATAATGTTTATACCGTTTCACGCCTCAACGGTGAAGTTCGTCAACTTCTGGAAGGCGAGCTGGGTAAAATATGGCTCAATGCCGAAATTTCAAACTTCGCAGCGCCGGGGTCGGGACATTGGTACCTGACCCTCAAAGATAATCAGGCCCAAATTCGCTGTGCCATGTTCAAGGGCCGCAACCGCTCGGTGACCTTCAAGCCAATTAATGGCCAGCAAGTACTGGTAAAGGGCTCAATCAGTGTCTATGAGCCCAGAGGCGACTATCAACTCATCATAGAATCCATGCTCCCCGCCGGCGACGGCCTGTTAGCGCAGCAATATGAAGCGCTTAAGATGAAGCTGGCGGCTGAGGGCTTATTTGCTGCCGATACCAAACGCCCTATCCCATCTAATATTCAGAAGATAGGCGTCATCACCTCGGCAACAGGGGCTGCGCTCAAAGATGTACTCCATGTGTTAGCCAGACGTGACCCCTCTATCGAAGTGGTGGTCTACCCGACTCAGGTACAGGGAGAGCCTGCCGCTCAGCTTATTTGTAACGCCATCGCCATCGCCAATGCCAGACAGGAAGTCGATGTGCTCTTGCTAACCCGAGGCGGTGGTTCCCTCGAAGATCTCTGGTGTTTCAACAGTGAAGATCTCGCCCATGCCATCTATAACAGCGCCCTACCTGTTATCTCGGCTGTCGGCCACGAGATAGATACCACTATCAGCGATTATGTCGCCGATGTTAGAGCACCCACACCTTCGGCAGGCGCAGAACTGCTATCTAAAGATGCTGAAAATAAGGGTGAGAAACTCGAGCTGTTTATTTCAAGGCTCAGACAGAGCTGGCAGCATTACCAGCTAAAAACCAACAGCCGCATGAGCACCTTAACCCATCGCCTGCAACGACAAGATCCCAAGCGTCGTCTACAACAATACGGCCAGAGTTTCGATGAGATGCAATTTAGGCTAGATGCCGCTATCGACAAGAAACTGTCCAGCCTGGCGCTCAAACAGCAGCAACTGAGCCATCGTTTAAATCAGCAATCGCCTGTAAACAAACTTGAATTGGAGAGCCAGAGACTCAGCTATTTAACGTCAAGACTCAAAGACTCCATCAAAGAGAAGTTAGCCAGCAGCGAGAGCAGCCTAAGCGTCAGTGCTCACCAATTACAGACAGTCAGCCCGTTAGCGACACTGAGCCGAGGTTACAGTATTACTCAAGATTCAAATGGCAAAGTGCTACTGAATGCCTCAGACGTTAGCGTCGGGGATATGCTAACGACTCGATTACTCGAGGGAGAGGTTCAATCAAAAGTGGTTTAACCACTTTAATGTTGATTTTGGGTGAGAACTCGAATCACTTGTGTAATAAGCAGTATTTCAGTATCTTTTGTTAGGTTGCTTTGGTACTTAGTTAACCTACAGAGATAGTGATATGGCCCCCTCTCTCATTCACTGAAGCGATCCCATTATCGTCTTTGTGACAACATCACTAGCGAGAGCCTTCACACCTAATTAAGGTTTTAAGAAAGTTACCTCTTCGGTTGAGCTGGTTAGATTACCTAACCAGCTTCTAATAAGTGAGCCTTTACTGACGGGCGATTTACGATCAGATTAGTTAATTATTCTGGCCTACTGCTGCAAATAAATACACTAAAAATGCTCCCCCACTTACTATTGTGCGTAGCCAATGTTTTGGTCCCCAACGTGAAAGCAAGTTTTGAGTATTTTCGGATTCGGGGTCATTTTCGGGCGCTAAGAGTATATCGTTGATAGGCTTGATAAGTATCAACGTTATCGGCACGACTGAAATTAGCATCAGGCTGCCAACTAGCCATAATACTCCCATACCACTAAACCAAGCTAAGACACCTGCAATAAAGCCAGACAATGCTAATGCTATCTGCAAAGGGGCCGCACGTTTGTACATAGGTGGAAAAAATCGCCCACCAACTGAAACTCCAGCCTCTAAGGCTGCAGGATGTTGAGCTAGAGAAATATAAAGTGCGGCTCCATAAAAAGTGCCGCAGCAAAATAAAGCAATAATTTGAATTATCATTATCAAAGTCCTTTGATGTCTAAATAGTGTTTACAAACAATTCCCAGTTATTTTCGAGGTTTTAAAGTGTCCACTTGCTGTAAATTTACCTAACAAGCAAAGAGTTACTCATGAGACTATCGCCATTATCAATCATATTTATTAATACAGCCTTAGCGTACCCATTGCATAAATGATTTAACGGGGTCATTTTACACATTTTTAGAAAACCTCATTTAAGCGGCTTGGCCAAGAAAACGACAGACGAAGTCAAAAATAATCAAGTGTAAATGCGGCTGCGATCTTCGATGGCATGAATGCCATCGCAGAGCCCACATGGACGGATTCACGGCGTTTCGCAAAAGTCTCTGCACATCCCCCGCTGGTAAGCGATAGATAACCATGAAGGTAGGAGTTAACAGTCACTTCCGAATACCTACTTCAGCCAGAAGCTAAATCAAAAAATGCATTAAGCCTTCATTCAAAGCCACCAAAGTCCATATACAAACCCCCTCCTTCACCGTCCATGGCGATCACGGATAAGCATATCCATATGCAAAAAAAACCAGTTAAAATGAATTAACTGGCCTCTTCGATAAAACAAGCTCCTAGAGACTATAACCTAGTCCCTACAACTTATTTCTTATCTTTATCTCTGATGTGACTCATCATGCGCTTGCGGCGGCGTTCTTGACTCACGGTAAGCCTCTTAGTGTGCAAGCCTTCAAACGGGTTAGCACCGTCCTGGAAACGCACCTGGATAGGCGTGCCCATGACTTTAAGCGAACGACGATAGTAGTTCATCATGTAACGCTTGTAGGAATCAGGAAGCTTCTTAACCTGATTACCATGGATCACTACGATTGGTGGATTGTAACCACCAGCATGAGCATATTTAAGCTTAACACGGCGGCCATTCACCAATGGTGGCTGGTGATCGTCTTGCGCCATCTGCATGATGCGTGTCAGCATAGACGTACTTACGCGACGCGTGGCACTGTCATAGGCTTCTTCTACCGACTCATACAAGTGACCAACACCTGTACCATGGAGTGCAGAGATGAAATGAATGCGAGCAAAATCGATGAAGCCGAGGCGACGATCCAGTTCACTCTTAACTCTGTCTTTAATTTCTTGATCGATACCGTCCCACTTATTAACGGCAATAACCAAAGCGCGACCAGCGTTAAGCACGAAGCCCAACAAACCAAGATCTTGCTCCGCAATACCTTCGCGGGCATCGATGACCAAAAGCACCACATTACAGTCTTCGACCGCTTTTAGTGTCTTAATGACAGAGAACTTCTCGACGGTTTCATGGACTTTACTACGGCGGCGAACACCGGCGGTATCGATAAGTACATACTCACGCCCTTCTCGCTCCATAGGGATATAAATACTATCTCGAGTGGTTCCCGGCGAGTCGTACACGACCACACGCTCTTCACCTAAGATGCGATTAATCAAGGTAGACTTACCCACGTTCGGCTTACCAATAATCGCCAGCTTTATAGGCAAATCCTGAAGACGCTTCTGCTCGGCTTCGGCTTCCTCTTCGCTGTATTCTCTCTCCTCAACCTCTATATTATCGTCAGTGTCGCGATGCAGGCCGAGCGCCTCGGCATAGGGTGCCAGAGCATACTCGATCATGTTCGTGACGCCGCGTCCCTGTGATGCCGCCATTTGATAGACTTCACCCAGACCCAAAGCCCAAAACTCGGCACAAGCAGAGTCGGCATCGATACCATCGACCTTGTTGGCCACCACAAAAGTGGTCTTATCACGTCGACGAAGATGCTCCGCAATCGCCTGGTCGGCGGCGGTTAAACCCGCTCTGGCATCGGTCAGAAACAGAACCACATCGGCTTCTTCAATCGCGGCTAAGGACTGTTCGGCCATATGAACTTCTATGCCCTCTTCGGTACCGTCGATACCACCGGTATCGACTACGATAAACTCATAGCCTGATAGGGAGGCGCGACCATATTTACGATCCCGAGTTAGCCCAGGAAAGTCGGCAACCAAAGCATCTCTGGTGCGGGTAAGGCGATTAAATAGGGTCGACTTACCGACATTGGGTCGCCCAACAAGGGCCACAACTGGAATCATTTTTTTGCCTCTAATCTACTGTTTTTAAATCTATAAAATATCAATAACTCGGGTCTTGACCTAATTATGACTAGCCCAAGCCGATACTACATCTTGCTTATTGTGTTTAATATAAAGTACTTAACACAAAAAGCCCCCAGAACAATCTCCGGGGGCTAAATATCAATTCAGATAAAGCTTACGGAAGCGTTATTCTAGCAATTTTTCCCGCACGAGTCTGAACATAAATGCTATCGCCGACAACCAAGGGCTGGCTATACAAGCCAGAACTGTCCACTTCGATACGACCAACAAGTTTTCCCGTCGACTTATCTATAAAGTGCAAGTAACCTTCAAAGTCACCGACAACAAGATAATCTTTAAAGACGGCTGCCGATGTTAAATTACGGTTAGTTAACTCGATATTACTCCAAGTCTCTAAACCATTTCGTCTATCTACAGAGTAGATGCGACTATAATCGTCCACCAGGAAGAGGTTCACACCTGAGTCAGCCAACTCATGGAAACTAGAGTACTTACGTGACCAAACAACACGTCCGGTTCTCAGCTCCATAGAGACCAAGTTACCGTTAAAACTCACTGCATATAGGTTGTCGCCGATGATCAAGGGCTTCATATCTACATCGGCCATTCGGGTAAACTCGTTCCCCCTTTTGGCGTGTAAATAGCTTGTTCCCAAGCAGCCTGACCATTATTTTTTATCACCACGGCAATCTTGCCATCGGCAGTACCAACGAAGAAACCACCGGCTTCATAGGTAGCTGAACCTGTGCCGCGAAGGGTCAATGTTGGCAGCTTAGACTCATAGGTCCACAGCTTTTCACCATCTTCAATTTTAAAGGCTTCCAAGGTACCTGAGCTGGTGCTGACGACAACAACATCTTCTGCAACCGTGGGGGCTGAGAGTAGCTCTCCGCTGGCAATACTGGACCACCTAGTATCACCGGTTTCAGCGTCCAGTGCACCGAGTAGACCACTTTCGCCACCGATAAAGACCATGTCTCTCGCGGCAGTGACTCCGGCCGCTAGCTTAGCGCCTTTGTTCTTGGCCAAGATATTATCTTTAAATGCCGAGCTGAAATTCTTACTCCAAACCTTATCACCTGTCGCTTCATCGAAAGCGACGACTTGGCCATATCTATCGGCAACGAACAGCTTGTCATATCTGGCTGCAGGACGAAGACGAGAATAATAGTCACCGACGCCACTACCAACACTCGCACTCCAACTTATTTCAGGAAATACGCTTGCTTCTATTTCGGGTAATGGACTTATCGGCTCTTCTTCAACATCGCTGGATGAACAGGCAGATAACAAGCCAATACTCAGACTACATGCGACTAGTGTTTTGCACCAAGACTTCATGGGCGTTTCCTTATGCCTTGTTCAAATTATCTAACTTCATCTGTAGCGCAGGGCTTGCACTCGTTCCACCGTTTTTAACGGCGGCCTGATAAGCAGCTTTAGCCTGCTCTTCATCCCCTTTACGCACCAAAAAATCACCTTTCAGCTCATCTCTCTGTGCCGTGAAGGCAGGATCAGAAACCTGGTCTAACGTCGTGATAGCCGTTGCGATTTGCCCTTGCTCCGCTTGAACGCGAGCTAAGCGCATGGTAGCAACCATGACTAAACCTTTATCGGGTGCTGAAGAGACAACACTTTTCAGTGTGGCTTCTGCTTTCTCCAAATCGCCGGCTTCAACGGCCGCTTTAGCAACGATAAGCTCGAGCAGAGACTGATAACCTTTCTGGCTGTGATCTTTGGCAAACGTTTCTGCCGCGGCTAACATACTGGTATCAGAAATATTGCCGGCGCTCACGGCCTGAAAAGCTTCAGATGCCAACTCAGCTTGTGCAATTTTGTGTTCGGAATAATAGTTCCAGCCAAATAAACCACCCAGACCAACCACGGCACCTACAACGATAGAGGTGCCATAATCTTTCCAGAACTGTTTGATAGCATCTACTTGTTGTTCTTCTGTGCTATAAATTTCCACGTAATCTTCCTCTTTAAATCAGTTCTGCGATATAAGCTGCCAATCCGTCACGGGCAACTAATGCTTGTTCTTTCTTCTCTCGCAGGTATTTAACCGCGACTTGGTTACTGGCCAATTCATCTTCACCGATAACTAAGGCGATGAGTGCACCACTCTTATCTGCGCGTTTCATCTGTTTCTTAAAGTTTCCGCCGCCACAATGGCTCATCACTTTCAAGCCAGGTAAGTCGCTGCGAAGTGCCTGAGCAATTTTAATCGCTTCGACTTTACTCGCATCGCCCATGGCGGTGACATACACATCGACAGTAGCCGGAATATCATCAGTCAACTCAAGCGTCTCTAGCATCAAGACGATACGCTCCAGCCCCATAGCAAAACCGACAGCTGGCGTGTTCTTACCACCTAACTGTTCGACCAGTCCATCATAACGACCGCCTGCAAGGACGGTGCCCTGAGAGCCCAAACTTGTGGTAACCCACTCAAAAACAGTGCGATTATAATAATCTAAACCACGAACCAGACGTGGATTAATGACGTATTTGATGCCAACTGCGTCTAAGAGTTCACATAAATGTGAAAAATGTGTACGAGTTTCCTCACCAAGGTAATCCATCAACTCAGGTGCATCGACCAGAAGTGCCTGTACATCAGGGTTCTTAGTGTCCAACACACGCAGAGGATTGGTATACATACGGCGCTGACTTTCTTCATCCAGCTGCTCTTTAAACTGCTCAAGATAAGCAATAAGCGCTTCACGGTAGGCGGCGCGCTCGGCAGGGTCGCCTAAAGTATTAAGCTCCAGGGTCACATGGTCTGTGATACCCAGCTTTTCCCACAGACGAGCAGAAAGCATCAGGACTTCGGCATCTACATCCGCAGACCCCATGCCATAAACCTCAACACCAAACTGATTAAATTGACGGTAACGCCCTTTCTGTGGTCGCTCATGTCTAAACATAGGACCCATATACCAGAGGCGTTGCTCTTGGTTATAAAGTAAACCGTGTTCATTACCCGCACGAACAGTAGATGCTGTACCTTCTGGGCGTAAGGTCAAGCTATCACCGTTTCTGTCATCGAAGGTATACATCTCTTTTTCGACAATATCGGTGACTTCACCAATCGAACGTTTAAAAAGGTCAGTACTCTCTACAATTGGAGTACGGATCTCACTATAACCATAGGCACTCACGGTTTCACGAAGTACGGCTTCTAGTTTTTGCCATAGAGGGCTTTGGGTAGGCAGAATGTCATTCATTCCACGAATCGCTTGGATCTGTTTTGCCACGATATAGACTCGTCCGATTTAGCTAAAAAATTAAAACGCCCCGCAGTATATCCTGCAGGGCAGTATTATCAAACTCAAAACTGTTAATTTGCAAACTGTTCGAAACAAAAGGACAGACTCAAGAATAAACCGTGCTGAATCTGCCTAATGGGAGAACTTATTTGCTGAGGTCTTTGGCTGGAATTCTCTCGTTGATCATAGCGGCTTTGGCTCTAATCTTAGCTTCCAGTGAGTCGACTATGTTGTCATTATCGAAACGCTCTTTCTGTCTGACACCATCATCGAAATAACCACTCTTGCGATTGCCGCCTGTCAGGCCTATGTCTGATACCAGAGCTTCACCGGGACCGTTTACCACACAACCTATGATAGAGACATCCATAGGAGTGACAATATCTTCTAAACGCCGCTCAAGCTCATTGACTGTCGAGATAACATCGAACTCTTGACGAGAGCATGATGGACACGCGATGAAGTTGATACCGCGGGAACGAATTCGCAAAGATTTTAAGATATCGAAACCGACCTTGATCTCTTCGATAGGATCGGCGGCCAATGAGATACGTAAGGTATCACCTATACCTTCGGCTAACAGCATGCCCAAACCGACGGCAGACTTGACAGAACCCGCTCTGGCGCCACCGGCTTCGGTGATCCCCAGGTGCAATGGTTGTACTATTTGTTTTGCGAGTAAGCGATAGGCTTCGACGGCTAAGAATACATCGGAAGCTTTTACACTGACTTTAAACTGATCGAAATTGAGTCTATCTAAAATGTCCACATGACGCATGGCGGATTCGAGCAAGGCTGCCGGCGTCGGCTCCTTGTACTTATCCATCAAGTCTTTTTCTAACGAGCCGCCATTGATACCTATGCGGATAGGAATATTCTTATCCCGTGCACATTCGACAACGCTGCGAATTCGCTCTTCGTTACCGATATTACCTGGATTAATACGCAGACAATCGACACCATATTCGGCGACCTGAAGCGCAATACGGTAATCGAAATGAATATCGGCAATCAAAGGAATATTGGTCTGCTGTTTAATCAACTTAAACGCTTCGGCGGCATCCATGGTAGGAACAGAAACACGCACAATATCGGCACCGACTTTTTCAAGCGCATTGATCTGGGCCACAGTAGCTGCCACGTCGGTCGTACGGGTATTTGTCATCGATTGAACGGCAATAGGCGCACCATCACCAATGGGCACATTTCCAACATATATACGGGTAGAGGCACGTCTTTTGATCGGGTTTTCGTTGTACATCTTATTTACTCTATATCCTGTTTGCCCCATGCAAGGGCAAGTTTAACTCTACTCATCAGAGCGAGATTCATCAGACTAAATTAATGAATCTCAAATCATTATGTCTAGGAGCGAATACTGCTCAACCAGCTGAAGGAACGGTTAATCGTGCCACTCGCCCACTGGGATAGTCGACAAGGCTTACCGCTTCACCGTTAAGTTCAATGCTTACAGCCTGTGGCGCGCCTAAGGTTAATTTAAACGGCGCTTCACCAGACACATTAAGCTGACTGCCCGCTTTTTTAAGATCGTTAATCAGTACTTTACCTGCCGCATCGGTGACATTGATCCAGCAATCGGCAGACAAGCTCAAGGCGAGTGCAGATTGTCCTATTGACTGACTTACTGGCTTAATGGTTAGCTTAGCGAGTGCCTGAGTGTTAATTTTAGTTTCGGTCTCGTTCATTGAGGAGCCCAATTCATCATTCGGTCCGGAAGCTGGTACAGAAATGCGTTCACTGCTTTCTAAACCCGATACATTTAGTGGAGCCGCGTCATCACTTAAATTTTCGATGCCAGTATTAGCGTTACTGTTGCCCGAATCATCACCATTGGAAATGCCACCGGGCTCGTTCTGTGAGGCGGCAATCTCTTCTGCGGTAGGTTGAGAAAAGTCGATGGATGAGAGCGTATCCGATTTCTGCACCCACCAAAGCACTAACAGAGCCAATAGAATGAAGGCAATCAAGTAAGTGACAAACGTCAACCTGCCATCACGTGCTTGGCGCGTCGTCTTACGGGAAAAGCTTTGCATCTGGGGCTCAGGGTCTTGAGGGACTTGGTTGGCTAAGCAGCGCTGAATAGCCTTTTTATCGGCTTGGACTATGCGAGCGAAATTCTTTACATAACCTTTCACATAGGTGGGAGAGGCAATTTCGTCAAAATTATCTGCTTCAATATCCTCAACGATACAGGGCCTCAAATGCAGTTGCTCGGCTATATCGGCAACACTGGCTCCCATCTTTTCACGGGATTGTCTTAACAGTGACCCAATCGTTTCGCTATCAGGTTTGTCTTGGTGAGTATCTGCTTCATCCTTTAGCATATCGATTTTTTTATTTGTCATTATTACATACTGGCCCGATACTGTTTGGCTTCGACCGACGCTGGAAATTTGGCAAGAAGTAGAATACCAAACTTCCTTACTGCATCAGGATCATCTAGGCCTCGCTCAATGGTTATTCCCAACGTCAAACTCTCGGCTGATTCTGCAACGACTCTGTGGTAACGAACGAGTTGAGCACGTGCTTTAAGATAATCGCCGATATCGACGTCGATCTCGGTTAATTCAATTAGAGACACTTGTCTTCTGGGGTCATACTTTAGCGCCATAGCGAAATATGTTTGTGCTTTCTCTAGGTTTCCCGCCTTACGGCTACAGATGCCTAAATTTTCATAGCTAGACGCGGCGCGAGTATACTGAGGTAGCTTGATCGCTTTAAGAAACACCTTCTCTGATTCCACATACTTTTTCTGCTGACAGAGAAACACCCCGAAATTGTTCATGCCATCGCCAGTCGCATCAATACTATTGATGGACTTGCGATAATAAGTTTCAGCAATATCCAACTCACCAACTGACTGATAGTAATACGCCATAGAGACATTGACGGCTTCTATGTTAGGCGCAAATTCAATCGCTTTATTCAAGTTAAACTTAGCTTGGGCGCTATTGCCTCTCTCTAGATACGAGAGGCCAAGTTGTGCCCGCTGTTTGGCGGCCGAAACATTATCAAAGGTTTTCTCGGCAACAGGAATGTCAGTACCAGTATACACTCGCTCAGACACACACCCGGTCAACAAGCTTGAAGACAAGATGAGTAATGGGGTAAGTCTTAGCAATCCTTGTATCATTAGCAATGATATCTACCTAAATATTCAGAGAGTTAGTTTATTGTGACTGATATTTGATTCTCTTGCATGCGTTTTTTCGCTAAACGCTTGGTTCTGTCTCTAATATCCCCCGCCAACTGGCCACAGGCTGCATCGATATCGTCTCCACGGGTCTTTCTCACTATGACTGTGAGGCCATATTCCATCAAGACTTTAGAGAAGCGATCGATACGTGAATTAGAAGAGCGACCGTAAGGAGAGCCCGGATAAGGGTTAAAAGGAATTAAATTAATCTTACACGGGGTGTCTTTCATCAGTTTAGCCAACTCATGAGCCTGATCTGTGCTGTCATTAATGTGATCTAACATCACATACTCAACAGTAACACGACCTCGGTTAGCATTAGACTTGGCAATATAGCGACGAATACCGGCTAAGAACTCCTCCAGAGGATACTTCTTGTTCACCGGGACTAAGACATCACGTAATTCATCATTGGCCGCATGAATACTCACTGCTAAGGCCACATCAATGGCATCACCGAGCTTATCCAGGGCCGGAACAACACCCGAAGTCGACAGGGTCACGCGCCGCTTAGACAAGCTAAAACCGAAATCATCTAACATGATATCCATAGCCGGGATCACGTTTTTAAGATTCAATAGAGGCTCACCCATGCCCATCATGACAACGTTAGTGATCGGGCGCTCGCCGGTTTCTTTGACGAAACCGATAAAATCGGCGACACGCCACACTTGACCTATGATTTCAGAGACAGTCAAATTACGGTTGAAGCCTTGTTGGGCCGTCGAGCAGAAAGTGCACTCCAGCGCACAACCTACCTGGGAAGACACACACAGTGTGGCTCTATCGCCTTCGGGGATATACACGGTCTCAACTTCCTGACCATCACCCACATTAATGGCAAATTTAATCGTGCCATCTTCTGACTTCTGATAACTGGATATTACAGGCGCCTTAATTTCACAACGCGCGGCGAGTTTAGCCCGCAATACCTTATTAATATTCGTCATAACTTCGAAGTCACTGACGCCAAAATGATAAATCCACTTCATCAACTGATCCGCACGGAACGGCTTCTCACCCATATCGGTGAATAACGCTCTCAATCCTTTACGATCCAGATCCAATAAATTGATCTTCTTTTCACTCATTTTGACTAACCTCAACACTTAACTGTTCTAATACCTGTCACAGGGCGGCGAATTATACAGATTTGTGCGTATATTAGCTAGTAATCTACTCTTCTTTCACTTCAGGCTCACGGCACCATGACTCTAGTTATCGACTCTCCCGACCTCACTTTAGTTAGCAATGGGTAAGCGCTGGCAAGATCATTGCTAAATTTTAACTCCTATAGGGCATTTGTTAACCTTGATGTGGTTGGGAGTTATGATAGAATTCACTTGGGCTAATATCGGTCCGTCAATGTAAATCCCTAAATGATCACCCTCATTACTATTGTAGCTGTCGCTATCGGAGTCTCCTTCCTTTGTAGTGTCTTCGAAGCCGTTCTGCTTTCAGTAACGCCTAGCTATGTTGCAAATTTATCTCAGTCCAATCCTGAAGCCGCCAAACGACTCGGACGTCAGAAAAAAAATGTAGAGTCACCACTGGTTTCAATCCTGACCCTCAACACCATAGCACATACGGTTGGTGCCGCAGTCGCTGGGGCCCAGGCGGCTAAAGTGTTCGGTGATGATATGCTCGGTGTATTTTCTGCTGTGCTGACTTTCTTAATCCTATTTTTATCTGAGATCATACCTAAGACTCTAGGCGCAAATCATTGGCGTAAGCTGGCACCAAGTGTTTCGGTCGCCCTGTTGTGGATGGAGCGTTTCACTAAGCCTCTTATTTGGATGTCCAGCCAGGTCACCCACTTTCTGGGTAAAGGCGATGACGGTCAATATATCCGTCAAGAGATGAGTGCCATGGCTAAGATAGGTCATGAATCAGGTGAACTTGACGAACAAGAATCTAAGATTTTGACTCAGATGCTATCGGTGAAAGAGATGCCAGTGACCGCGATTATGACCCCGAGAACCGTTATGTTTAGCTTGCCGGCCTCGCTGTCAAAAGAGGAGTTCGCATTACGTCACAAGAGCACGCCATTTAGCCGAATTCCTATCTATGATAAAGATCCCGATGATGTCATAGGTTTTATCAATCGAAACGATATCTTGCTAGCAGAGCGTAACTCTCCTCAAGCGCCTATCGGTAATTTGAAGCGAAATTTGGTGATCGTGCCTGAAACAGCTAAGATTTTACCCCTATTTCAACTCTTGATTAAGCGCAATACCAAGATAGCTATGGTCGTCAACGAATACGGCACAGGTGAAGGTATTGTGACTCTGGAAGATATTATTGAATCTCTGTTGGGACTTGAGATCGTTGACAGTAATGACCCGGTCACAGACATGCAGCAACTCGCACGTAAACAGTGGGAGAAACGAATGACGGATAAAGGCATACGTCTCTCCGATGACGGTGAATTCGAGTCTTATCTGCAAACCCCAAAGAGTGACTCGGCAAAGCATTAATCTGCTAAAAATCAAACCGAGTGCTTAACGCTTAGTTACAAAAGCAGAAAGGGAAACGCAAGTTTCCCTTTTTTGTGTCACGCGTTCGGTGATACTATCGTCCCCCGAATAGACACTAAACAGACGCTATGCCCCACAAATACACGCTTAAACTTGCCCACATCAATGACACTCACTCTCACTTCGATGCCAGCCGCATAAAATTCTCCTTAACTCATGCCGGTAAGCAGTTCGATGTATACAGTCACACTGGTGGTTATGCGCGTATTCAACATCAAATAAATCACGCAAGAGATCAGGCGAAACAACAAAAGCAAGAGTTTCTCTTCCTCCATGGCGGTGACAGTTTTCAGGGCACCCTATATTTTCGTCAGTTCAAGGGCGTAGCCAATGCCCATCTGTTAAATCAACTCAAGCCCGATGCCATGGTGCTTGGCAATCATGAAATAGATGCGGGTAACGCCCCGGTATTAGCCTTTCTCAATAATATCCAATTCCCACTGCTAGCTGGTAATATGGACTTGAGCCGAGAGGATGCGAGTAAAGAGAGTCCCATGAGCGGCCATCCCCGCTTGCTCGACTATGATAGCCAGACAGGCAGGGCTAAAGTATTAATAAAACAGATCCAAGATAAACCTTTGGCTATTGTCGGTATCACGTTAGATCAGATGGCGCAGATTGCACGCCCGGATCCTGATACCTATTTTATCAATGCCATCGAGACTACAAGAAAAACCATTGAGCACCTTAAGTCCCAAGGCGTTGACCATATCATAGTGTTGAGTCATCTTGGACTCGATCAAGATAGGCTACTTGCCGACACTATGGATGGAATCAGCCTTATAGTGGGCGGTCATAGCCATACCCTGCAGGGTGATTTCAGGCCTCTTGGCCTGAGTGCAACGACTTACGGTGAACGAGTCAACAGCACGCCTATACTGCATGCGGGTAAGCATGCAGAGACCTTAGGCTTGGCCGACATAGAGTTCGATGCTAATGGCCGAGTCACTCGCCTCGAAGGCCACAACTATTTCATGCTGGATCAGCAATTTATTCTCGAGTCGGCTGAAGGAGTAGCGCCTGAAGATTATACTGCTATCCGTGATCAGCTTGAGCAACATCCGGGGATTCTCTGGCAACAGGAAGATCCACACATCATCCGAATAATTACCTCTGAATATCGCCCGGCTATCGCCGCGATGGACAAACAGGTATTAGGTTTTCTACCCAGAGATCTCATTCACACCCGTTTACCCAGTAAATCCCTACCCCACGGCAGTGAAATAGCCCCTTGGGTCTGTAAAAGCATCTACCATGAGGCCAAACGCATACACCCAAGTGTCGATTTTGCCCTGCATAATGCCGGTGGTGTGCGCCAATCCTTGAGCAAGGGTAAATTAACCTTAGCCGATGTTGTCGGTCGCTTGCTGCCCTTCGATCTCCCCTTAGTAAAATATCAAATCTTAGGCCTATACCTGTTCGATGCCCTGGAGTCGGCGATCAACTCAGCGACTAATAACAGCGTGACCGGCACAGGTGCTGGCAGTTTTCCTTATACCTATGGACTCAAGTATTGCTACGACGGCAGAAAGCCACAAGGCGAACGCATCCTAACACTGGAGATACTGTGCCCGAACAGCACACTGGAAAAGTGGATAGCGGTAAATAAAGCGCAACATTATGTTGGAGTTTCTTCGGCCTATACGGCCTCGGGAAAAGAGGGATATCATCCACTGCTCAAGGCCCAGTGGCAACGCCCTCTCGAAGAGCTAACCCTTCCCAACGCCTTTATTCGCTTCATGAAACGTGAGCAAACTCTGGAGCAGGAATTACCGCCTCAGGTGAGTTATACCAGCCACAGAGAAGCAGCCAACTAAATAGATGTACTCACAGTGAGATGTATTAATTAGTACTCTAATAAACCCCAATCAGCACGGCTAAGTTTATCGGCTTAATATTTTATTTAGCATAGCGACTTGCTCATCAAATATCCCATGATCACCTGGCCTAACTTTTCCTGATAGCTTCTATGGTTAACGTTAAATCCATAGGAAAGAAACAGAGGCTTTGACAGACGGGATGCATCGACACTGAGCTCTTTATATCCTTGCTCCCGTGACCAAAGCTCCAGCGCTTGATATAAAATCTTCGCTACACCTTTGCCTTGATATTCGGGGTGAACGTATAAGCTATCTATATAGCCGCGGCTATGAAATCCCATTTCTATATTGATAAAGCCACAGCAAATTGGAAGACCATAGTGCATAGAGCCAGTATCGATCACTAACCAGGCTTTCGTGCGAGTCAGACGCTTATGCCAATGGTAGGCTGATCTTGGTTTAGCCGACCAGGCAGATTTATCAGCCATAGAATACTGCGCCTCATCTATAGCATGAATGGCATCATGGAAAAGCTGACTGACACTTTGAGCATAGGCCGCTCGGTAAGGGATCACGGAGTACATAAATGAAGCACTAAAAAGAAAGGATAGGCTATTTTGCATGAGAAATGCCATGAGATAAACACAAAAATGGTGGCAATCGCCTAAGCAATCAAACCACCATTTATCACGTTAAATGACACTCAACTAATATTGAGCGAACATTACTTTTTATCGATACGTCCTACGAAAAGCAGTTCTTCGAAGGTGCGATCCAGTGACTTACTGGTAAAATCATTCATCCACATCTGCTCTTGAACAACAACAGTGTCGCCCTTGTTAACTTCAACTTGAGGACCCGCAGCCCAAAAAGTCTTATCAGACTCTTTAATTTGCACATAAGTGTAGCCACCACCATTCATGGTATCTAATACTGTGCCTTCATGAACTACCCCTGCCGCCCATGCGCTGGACATGCCTAATGCGAGAGTGGCTACTGCTGCCAACTTTATTAATTTAGCTATCATTGCTGGTTCCTTATTTTCAACGTTATGGCGTCATTAGAACATGGAGCAAATAATAAATCTCTAATGCAAATCACGAAATGCACGACCAAAGTTCGAGTTTTAGAGCAAGATCTCACAATAGAAAAATCTCACGAATTTTACGGAACTTAAATCACCGTCGTGATTTATCTAATAAAGGTTGTAACATGCCTTCTAAGCCGTTGAGTTTAATTTCATACATTAGGGCTAGCTGCTCACCTAACTTTCCTTCAGGAAAACCTTTGGAATGAAACCACACCAGATAGGGCTCTGGCAGCTCAAGCAGCTTCCTCCCGGCATACTTACCGAAGGGCATTTTCTGATTAATTGCATCGAGTAGCACCTGTTCATTCATTTTTTTAAGCCCGACTCATCTTAGAAAATAGCTCTGCAGGATAACGAACAGGTTATAAATCACAAGGAAATATCACACCTTTGTCATTAAAGTGCCAGTCAAAGATACTCATGCCCAAATTATCCCCCCTAGAAGTACTAATTAACCATAACAAATTCGAATAACAAAAGTACTCTCAGTTTATTATAGGAATATAAAACCTCACCAATACCTGCATAAATATGCAGAAATTAATAATTATTACAGTTCAAAGAGCACTAAAACCCAACTTAGAAATGTAACCCACTGATAACATAGTGCTATATTCACGCATGGTGAATCACTAAATTCCACGTCAAAATTCAGTCGAACTCACTGTTCTGTCAAATAGATGTCGCGACATCCTTTTCTGAAAAATACCATAAAATGTCAAAAAATCAGGATGTTGACGACGTTTTAATAAGTCACTAAATTAACATTAACGCTAGCAGTACCCAGTGAGCTGAAGCGCTATCTATGACTTCAACTTAAAAACAAACTAAATATAAAAGCCAGCGTAAGACAGGCACTCAGTGACACAGGTGTAAGAAATTTTAGGTGACTAATTTTAGGCGACTAAAGTAAGGGGAAAACAAATGATCATATTAGTCGGAGGCGAGAAAGGCGGCAGTGGCAAAAGCTGCTTAGCTCAAAATATCGCTGTATTTTTAACTGCCGAGTGTGGTGCATCCATCATCATGGTTGACTGTGATCCACAGCGCACTACATCTGATTGGATCCAGGCAAGAAACAATAACCCGGATCTCCCCAGCATCAACTGTGTGCAACTCTATGGCAAGATACGCAATGACTTACTCAGCCTGGAGCAACACTATGATTTCGTAATAGTGGACTGCGGCGGACAGGATAATTTAGCTCTGCGCGCCACCATGTCTGTTGCTTCACATGTTCTCATGCCACTTAGGCCCAAGCGCCGAGATTTGAAAACGGTAAGCCATATGGATGATATAGTCGCGACCTGTATGATGATCAACCCCAAGATGCAAGCTTCTTTCGTTATCACTCAATGTCCTAGCCTGCCTAATCAGTCAAACCGAATCTTTGAAGCCAAAGACGTGTGCCGCACATACGATATCAATGTACTAGATGCTATTACCTATAGCCGAAACATCTATGACGACAGTGAAGAGTCTGGCTTGTCTGTGATTGAGATAGAACCCCAGGGTAAAGCAGCTGATGAGATGCGGAGTATCGCTTGTGAAATGCTGCAAGCCAAGAATCCGACCGAAATTAGAAATCGTATCGCTACACTACATATGAACAAAATGAATTCGATGAGAGGTGAGTATGGGTCTAGCCGATCTCAAGAAAAACTCTACGCAGTCTAACTCGTCAGGCATCAATACAAAGAGACCCATGCAGATGTCTCTCGATGCCTTGATTGATGACTTTATCGATGATGCCAGCTTGTATGCGGCGGGTCACAATAGCAATGATCCGACCATGGTAGATATCATGGATTTAGCCTCTAGATTTGCGGTACCCGACTCGGTTCCTATGCAGTCAAAACCTGTTCGGTCTGAACCTGAAGAGTTCACACCGCCACAGCTAAAGAGGCAAAAGAATCGCAACCAAGCAATACTCAAAATAAGTAAAGGTGATGAACCGTACAGGAAAGCCACCTTTACCTTGAGTGAGTCTGCGATCTCTCATCTTGCTGAGATAGCCAGTGGCTGTGATGTTGCTAAGTCTAAACTCATACGTTTTCTCATTGAGCATCATTATTCACTCAATGAAGATGAACGTAAACAAAAGGAAACTTCAATCATAGTCGATTAGTGACAATCTCTACCCGTTTCTCCCAACCTTAGCTGGCAGCTTTCTTATCCCAAAGAGTACTTTCCGGGCTGTCAGCATTTTTTTTCCTTCTTTTTCCCACCAATTATTTCTCTCTAAACTCGATCTATGATTGAAAAACAGACTCTTCACCCTTATCTCATGTATTAGGAATAGATAAATATAAGGTAATTATGATCGCCATCTTTCTCGTTAGCTTAATCGCATCGGCCGCCATTGGTTGGATAGTATCGCGCAACTGGCGCATTGCTCGACGTCGCATGCGCATCACCCAAGTGCCCTTTCCCAAACCATGGCGGGAGGTGCTCAAGAGACGCATGCCCTACTTTCGCTCTCTCCCGGCAGATCTTCAGCTACAGCTCAAGAAGCATATCCAAGTCTTCCTCTCTGAAAAGGAGTTTGTTGGTTGCGATGGCATCATTATCGATGATGAGATGCGTGTCACCATCGCCGCCCAGGCCTGCTTACTGTTACTGAACAGATCTACCGACTACTATCCAAATCTTAAACAAATTTTAGTCTACCCTTCGGTATTTTTTGTTAATAACCAGGAACACAGAAGTGGCGGCGTAGTGAGTGACCGCCAACGTATTTTATCCGGTGAATCTTGGCAAAATGGCAAGGTTATCTTGTCTTGGCAGACCGCTCAGGCCGATGCAGCCAACCCGGTGGATGGCAGTAATGTCGTCATACATGAGTTTGCTCATCAACTGGATCAAGAAGATGGCAACGCCAACGGTGCACCAATTTTAGACAGAATGAGTGATTACTCTGCCTGGTCGAAAATACTCAGCCAAGAGTTTGATGTCCTGCAACGCAACGCCGAGCAAGATGTCCCTTCACTCTTTAGTTATTATGGCGCCACTAACCCAGCCGAATTTTTTGCGGTGATCACTGAGGTGTTCTTCGAGCGACCCGATGACTTCTATCAAGATCACAGAGAACTCTATCAAGAGCTGAGCCTGTTTTTTAAATTAGATCCGGTAAACTGGCATTAACTCAAGGCTAAAAGGGGGAGAAGTGTGAAAGGTTACTCTTGTTTAAAGCGAATACACATTCAAAAAACACCCAGTCATTCCGGCAAGATTTTGGCCGAAATCCAGCTTTAGATGGTAAGGCTCAAATTTGACTAAAACAGAAGTACATGTGATAAAACTTGCATAATAAAAGCTAAAATAATAACAAAGAGGTCACCATGGCAAGACTAGCAAACACACATGACCAAGCTAAAATTACAATAGATCTATTTCGGTATCGTCAGCTAACATATTATTTAAGACATCGGTTATAGCATTAACCGTGCTCGCCAGTCTTACTCTGGTCGCTGGACAAGTGTATGCAGCCACTACCACTAATGCAGCAACCCAAATAAAATCTGCCCAGCTAACAGAAGCCGACACCACAGCGATAACTTACACCGAGGCTACTGTAGACAAGTTACATCAAGCGGCGACACGAGCCGACTGGGACACCTATTTCAGCCTGTACTTACCAGAAGCGGTATTTATCGGCACCGATGCCACTGAGCATTGGAACATGTCAGAATTTGAAGGCTACGCCCAACCGATGGCTGGGAGTACACACCTAAAACCCGGGTGTTTGTGTCGGCAAAAACCCAAAACAATGACCGAGTGTTGATGTTCAATGAGCTACTCGACAGTGCCTCCTACGGCCTTATACCAATTCCATTAAATTGATGATTAATTCAGAGCTCTCTCAGGGCTGTTAATTCACGGCGCATTGTTGAGGAAGTGGTTATTCCCTTTTGAGGCAATGCAACACAGAAGTAGAAGTCCTGAGAAGCTCACGTAGTGCGGTTTTAAAAACACTTTATGCTGCGCAAGTGGCTTTCGATATACGACTGCATGGATGCAGGAGGTAGAGCAACGCAGGAGCTTGTTACCGAGAATAACTATTAGCTTCAATCCCCTTATAGCCACACGGATGTGGCGAATGTCTATATTGCAGGAGCAATATAGCCCTTGCCTACAGCGTTTTTAACTCCCGCTGAATGATCACTTACTTAATGGAACTTGTATTACGGAACAGGCACTCTCATCAAGACAGATTATGGTTGGGAAATTGCTCAATATCACCTCAGTTTCCCCATTCCTAATGAGATAGCTAAAGAGATAACAGCAAGGATTAAGTCAGAAAAGTAGATAAAAGAAGGTTCGAGCTAAAAGTTCCTAGGAACTAGAAACTCGTAACCCAAAACTCGATGCTCAAGCCTAATGTCCCATGGATGCAGTGAGACAAACGTTGGCAAGTTGTGCAAAGTGAGTGAAGTTATCAAACTCGGCCTGAGTCAATTTACGCTCTGAGGTCGCGCGGTCAGCATAGATCATACCTATCACTTTGTGATCTATCACCAAGGGGGAAATCATGAAGCCCGTGGCTGATGTTTTGCTTTTCAGATCCGGATCCATATACAAGCGCCATTTAGACGAACTTGGATCATCGACAAACATAGCCTGTTTGAGCTCGATACTGTCACAAAATAGGCATTGAGGTTGCTCTAAGGTAATAATAAATTCGGTCTTCATCGTCTCGGCCCCCTCGCCTAATGCGATGCGCGGCTGCAATCGTTTACGGTTAGGGGATAACAATAAAACACCGCAGCGATCCACACCCACTCCATCTAACAATCCCTCTAACGTGGTGGTGATCACCCGATTAAAGTCGGCTTTGTTTATGGCACAATCCGTGAGTTCGCGTAACTTCTTTAACTGTAAGGTCATGTTCGGCATACGAACCAAGGGGGCATTAATCTCGGCAACCAGATTTTTCTTAAGATGCATGGGGTTAGGAAGATGTTCTATAAGCACTTTAGCGCCATAGGCTTCGGCTAATTTTTTTGTGGCGTTACTACAGCGGACCATGCGAAGTTTCAGTTCATCGACCTCGATACCTAACATGCTGGCAGCTTGCTTTAGCCTAAGCTGAAGTTCCTCAGGCGCCGGATTCTCCTGTGCCAAGAGTTCACTTATCTGATTGGCTAGATAAATACTGCGGATCTCAGGGGTGCGTTCATCGGGATTACTCAGAGATTTAAGTAACACATCTCCCAGGCCCCAGCTTCGTGCGATACCGAGTGTGAGCTTATTGAAAGAGGTACCTAACATCTCACGAATGATCCCTTTCTCTTCTTTATTATCGCTACACTGATCTATAGCCGCATCAAGCGCAACCGCCTCATCACAGCCGGTGCTCCAAAAAGCGCTTTCACCTAAGTGATACAGTAAGGATGCAATAAACACCTCCTCCTGTAACTCTTCATCATGATCTCTGAGCATCATCTTGGCTAACATGGCCGCCTGAAAAGCACGGGCCATCAGTTTGATAAGTCTTTGATATACAGGCTCAGACAAGCCTTTTGATTCGAGTAAGCTACTGAGTAATTTAGCGGTAATACAGATATTACGTATAGTATCGAAACCTAACACCACAGTGGCACGACTCACGGTCGTCACCTGATTCTGACCTTTACTGTAAGTGGCGCTATTTGCCACTCTTAATATTCGAGAGGTCAATGCATTATCGTGCATCACGCTCTTCCCGAGTAATCCCAGGGAAGATACGTCGTCTTTAGCCAGCTTCTCCAGTGTTTTCACCGTAGAGCATAATGCCGGCATCTCCTGATCGCTGATGCGCTTAGTCCAGTAATCGACTCCCTTCGATTTAACCTGAGATTGACTCTGAGTTTGGGAATTCAAATAGTTCTCTTCTCATAGATGCTTATAAAGGATTGAGATAAGCTTTTGCCTACATCTAAAGTATAGGCATAAAAATTTATAACATAGTTAATACAAATAATACCAATAAACATAGCCTAGCTTAAGTAAAATACCGAAACAGTTTGATTTGAAAGTGGTTACCGACATCAACTGCCTATTTATCGACCATGCCTTGTACTATTTGGAAATCAAAAACCACAGTTAAGAAGTGAGTGTCGAAGGGGAAAAACAGATAAAAAAATGCGGCTCAATCGAGCCGCGAACACAAGCAAACATTGTCGTAGCAATGTTATTCTTTAAAATAGTCGTCTGGAATGAAAAACCCATGCAGCACGTAGGAATACTGCACGGGGGACAACGGCTGCAGAGCAGCAAACTGAAATAGTTAAATTCCCTCACAGAGCAGCAGTAACTCCTTGGCACGTATAGGGCCATCGACATCTCGGGTGATGTGTAGCTGATTCTTCTGTCCGGCACCTAGATATTGATTAAAGATCGCCATGGCCGTACCGGCAAGCTCAGGATGTGCCACCCAAGTGCCGTCATGTCCGTTGCGGGCCTCGAGTTCCTTATCTGTCCGCAGCTGTTGTAATACGGTTTCGTTTAGCTCTGCATCTTTCGTCGGAATAAACGCCACCATACCACCCATAGCGAGTGCGCCACGCTTATGGCATACCTTAACCAATAAACGGGAAAAGACGCTTAAAAATGCCTCATCCATGGTTAAGTTCTGTCTATCGGTCAGCACATGTTCACCATGATTATTAAGGGTCTTTATATCACGAAAAATATAATCCCAACGGCCACAGTTGAGTGCCACTATATTCGAACGTAACTCGAATAAGATCTCTTCCATCTCAAATACCGCAGGTAAGGTCTCTATCAGACACGTACACTTAATCGTGCCAGGTAGAAGACAGAAACGTTCCTCGACATAGGCAAAAACCTTAGCCCACCAACGGGCTTCAAGATGACTTTCCAGTTTTGGGATATAGAAATAGGGGCCACTACCTTTATTCAGTAGCTGGCGATAGTTATTGTAAAAATAGAGGGCAAAATCAAATAGCGATGCAGGAATACTTAGCCCATTAAACTCAACATGCTTCTCAGTTAAGTGCAGACCACGGACGCAACATATCAAAACGGCGGGATCTTCATTAAGCCGATAGTGTTTTGCGGTGGTAGGATCGGTATATTCTATGTTTCCTGCCACGGCATCGCGCAAATTAATCTGTCCTTCGACGACCTTATTCCAAGTGGGAGCTAAAGAATCTTCGAAATCAGCCACAAATACTTTTGCATTGGCATTAAGCGCATTGATCACCATCTGACGTTCGACCGATCCCATTATCTCCACCCTTCTGTCTTGTAGATCTTCTGGGATACCACGGATCTGCCAACTAGCCTTTCTAACCGACTCTGTTTGAGCTAAGAAGTCAGGCCGCTTACCGGCATTCAACTCCTCCTGCCTATGTGAACGCTGCACCAGCAGTTCAGGTATTTCTGCAGCAAATTGTTGACACAACACATTCAATAAGCTCAGTGCACCTTGACTAAAAATAGCTTCTTGGCCATCGACATCTTCACCTATGATGTTAAGTTCGTTGTTAGATTCGACATCTCGTTTGCTGCAATCTGGGCTAGCACTATTGGCGGAAGAAGCAGAAAAAGAGACTGATCTCGTGTTTGCCTTAAGCTCGGGTGTTATTGCCGACAAAGCTTGCAGAGGCTCACCGACCTCTAGACTTCTAAATTGAGGTTCACGCTGGACCCTACTCAATACATCTTGTGTCATTTTTCGCTTCCTCTTCTGTGCTATTTAGCGATGCATTCGCTGTGCTTCGCCGACTTCAATCTCGAATCTATTTGCATGTTCGAATCAGAACAACTGCTGGACTCTCGACTCGCTTCAATGAGTCAAGAACTGAATACTATCGCTTCATTTTGAACAAAACCTACTAACAAAATCGATCGTTTGCAATGGTAAAACAGTACAAACTGAAATCATTTATTAAATAGAAACTAAGAGGAACAAGGAATTTTTACACCAACAAAAACAACATAACACACTGAAAACAAACAATATAAATGTCAATAAAAAGAGAGGCGCATTCAAATAAATAAGTTATTGGACAAATTGACCAGAGATCTTAATTGGTAATTTATTACGTAACAATATTACATTAAGTAACTATAACTATACACCTGAGACAAACGGCCCAGAAAATATACACAAGCTCTTCTGTTTGGTACTTCCCCATAGGTAAAACCATAACATCACGATATTTCAATGACTTATACAGTTCTGATAAAACACAGTATTTAAACGATTGTTTTAATTTTACGTTTACGAAAACGTCAACTTAAAAACAGACACGCACAACAAGGCATTAACAACTCCCGACGTATGTTTATCGATCAACATGGGAAAAAACATTGGTTAAATCGGGAAAAACTTAGAAAAAATATCAGAAACTCTATTGGATTGCTCACGAGAAGTCATGCCAATCGGTATAGATTGAACTCAGCTTCGAACTGAAATAGGTGATACTAAGAGTGATAGGAAAGCTAGAAAGCTAGAATGTTGGAATGAGATCTCCAAGGGCCAATAATACTCCCGGTATCATCATGGCATTTGCCACATCCCTGTGGGTCAGATTCAGGAGGTACGAGCACCTTCATACCGATTTTCTAAAAGCAGCTTACTATCTAAGTGCCACTATATGGTCAACCTAAGCCGTTAACCTAGAGCCATCTTACTCTTTTGATAACCAGAGCGACTCTGCTCAATCTCAGGCTTATAAAGTGTGACACAGTTGCGCCCCTGCTCTTTAGAGTGATACATGGCGATATCGGCTCTATGCAGCAAGGGATCTAAACTCAAGTCATCTTCACTACTCGTCGATACGCCAAAGCTTGCCGTGATATTAAAATTGTGGCCAGAAAATCTGGTCTCAATTGATTGAATAAGGCTGCGATACTCTTCCGCCATGGCATTCGCTTTAGCTTCATCAGTACCAGGTAGAAACAGGGCAAATTCCTCACCTCCGAAGCGTGCAAAAATATCATCGCTTCGACTGATTTTATTGATCACTTCCGCCACCTTCTTTAATACCCAATCTCCGGTACCATGGCCATAGTTATCATTGATGCGCTTAAAGTAATCGAGATCGAACATGATGACACTAAACATTCCTCTCTTCGATGCAGTCTTAATATAACTGTTTTCAGCAATGTTCTGAGCTGTACCGCGATTGAAAATCCCCGTTAAAGCATCGTGCTGGGCCAACTGTTTATATTTACGCTTCTGCATCGTCATTACCAAAGCGAAGATAGCCAATAAAACTAATCCACCGAAAACGAACGTATTCATCAACCGTTCATTTCTTCGTTGTAATTCAGTCAAAGTCGCCTTAGCTGTATAGAGCTCGCGATCTTTGTTGAGATAACGTATCTGTCGTTCTTTCTCAATATAATTAAGCTTAGTCGTCTCAAAGGCGATGATTTTACTTTGGGTTTCACCTAAATCTGTTAAATAGTTTTGCAGGTATAATTTTCTGTTTGTTAATGCCGCATCTATATTAGCAAGATTTTCGTTTACTTCGGAGAGTATGAGATAAAAGCTCGCTAACAGCTGTTTGTCTTTAAGGCTACTAATAAGTTCAGATACCTCATTTAATCTTGACAAGGCTTGTTTATATTTAGCCTCACCCATATCAACCTTAGCTAATGCCATATTGATATCAGCAATATCGAGCGGGTAAGGAATTGAAGAAGATAACTCCAATGCTTGCTTTAATATGAGCCTAGCTTCAGTCAATTTATCTAGCTGCATGGTAATCTTACCAAGCCCAATCAAGGAACCAGCCATGACCATCTTCTCATTAGCCAGTGAACACTCATCAAAAGCATCTTGATACATATCAATAATTTTTGTTCCATATCCAACTTGATCCTTAAATACTGCATTCAAGCTTTCAGCATAGGAAAAAGTGGTAAAGCAACGATGTCGCGCTTCTGACATGTTCGGCAATTTTTTATGAAGAATCTTTGCATATTTCAGTGCTTCATTATTCAAGTTCATCTGCACTAACAGCTCAATAGCTAAAGTGTATCCATACACCTCACTCTCTATATCATCAACCTCAGCAAGTAAGGGCAGTAGTTGATGCAATGTCTGTAATGACTTAGCATAGTGGTTATAATGAGAGTAAGTGTTTGCTAACAAATATAGAAACCGACTTTTATACTTAATAAGACCTGTATTGAATGGGCTAGCCAGTTGTTCATTTAAGAGACTTATGGCCATTTCTGATTTTCCAGATAAGGCATATGAATGTGCTCGAAGCAAACTGTAGCGATAAACTTGCTCTTGGCTCATGATTGAAGTAAAAGAAGATAACGTCTTAAGTTGGTCAATAACGACTTCAGGTTGCTGTGTACGGATATGTTCTAGTTTTAAGAGTGCTTTATCTAAATATTCTGGGCTGACATTAGTAACCTCTAGTTGTGTTATTTTTTTATTACCACTAAATTCAGCTAAAGCTTTTGTCGGGAATACACTGAAAACTCCCGAAATCATCATAAAAATAGAAGCTAAAAACAGTTCTCTCATATTAAAAACACTTACTACGCCATCGATTTTTTTAAAAGTAATCTCATAGATTCGAATCACTCTAGTTATCATTTTTATGTTTGACATAGTAGACTCTAGTTCAGCACTAAATAACCTATTAATGATTAAGACAGTAAATATCTTGCAGCTCATAATCCTATTAGAGCTGCATAAAAATTGGCCTTGATACATTAATCAGGATTTCTTATATATTTACTATACGCTCTCTTGTCACTAGTCACATCAGTCAAGCTATTTTCATCACCTGAGCGCATAGCATTTTTCTCTTTATCATTAAGTCCAGCCTCTTCCATCACCTGCTCAGGAGTCTCAAGGTATTTAGCATTTAACTTTGCATCTGAACTTAGGTTTTCTAACAGGTCATTTAACTTTGACATTAAGTCGATCCTTTTATGTAATTACGGTCTTTTATTTATAGCGATACTGCAATGCTACCTAACTTATTCTTTAACCCTTTGTCTTTTAAGTTATAATTTAAATTTAGAACTAAAGTTTATGACTGATTTTATAAAAGTCTATTACCCTAAATCCGCGACGGTGATGCCTAACTTGGCTAAGATATCATGGTTAATCTCAAGCTTTCTCGACGGCGGAATAAGCAAGGTACTGATGGCGCTTAACTGTGCGAAAGGAAGATTTTTCAGGGGTAACTTGTCAATTCTAGGTTGCTGTACCGGTAGAGTTGCTGCTTCATAGAGGATGATTTCATGATCGAGTGGATACCATTCATTTAGCTGTTCCACCAAGACTTGCAAGCGATCCGATGACGTATGAAACTCAGTCAAGGTGTGCTCACCTGCGATGCCTATCTGCCACAATAATAGGTGTGTCGTTGGGTCCGGTGTATGTTTGTAAAACATAAACTGACTCGCTTCAAAACTCTGATGACCAGAATGACCTGGATCTATTCCTAAGTCGGCCCATAAACAGGCCTCCGCCGAAATACCCGGCTCCATCTTAGCCCTGTATCCCTCTCCCCTCGCCAGCTCGATGGCAAAGTGAGATACACAGGCAAATACACCTGGATGACCGTAGAGTGCACAAACCACTTTCTTGCCATCGCGAACCGCATTTAAAATGGCTTGTACCATCTGGTCATAAGTATCACGACGGCTTTTAGTTTCGTCACCTTGAGCATAGTAAGGCTGCAGGCTACGAACATCACTATTGAGGGTTTCCAGCCAACGCTGTGCAAACCCATCTGGCACGAGCGAAAACACCACATCGGCATTTTCTATATAACTCTTGCTGAGAACACTTATCTGACCAGCTAGATTGAGGCCAGTACCGACACAAACTAGGCTACCTTGGTGACATGTACTATTTTGTAGCGTCGGCATTACTTGAGTTCTCTAGATAGACTATTCATCAAAACATATTCTCATAACTTTTCTGTTACTTTGCAAGTTCTTATTACTAAGAAAACAAACTTAAATAAATTAATATGTTGCAGCTCAACTTAGCTGTTTAAAAAACTAAACTTGGTACATTTTGACTATTTTATAGAGTTATCAATCTAAGCTATCTTAGCTAAGCTGCAGCCCACCTAACACAGGACAAAAGTTTCCAACTTAAGACACACTTTTCACACCTCACTTTTAGCTGGATTTCACACCAGTTTGTTGCACAAAAAGAAAACAGTTAAACCTATAATGCTAACTTTCTGAACCAATCGAATAGATGATGGTCGAATCAGTCGGTCTTACCAAGAGATTGGCACGACTCAAATTAACGGAATAATGTTCCATCAACTCTTGTCACAGTAGCTTGTGCTTGGGTATGATGACCGATAGATTTTTATGAAGTAGTGTATTCAATGACAATTAAAAAGAAGAGCCTTACCCTTTTGGGCGCCGCTGCGCTCTCGTTATCAGTAACAGGATGTAGTGTATTTGACTGGCTGATCTATAAGCCAGATATTCCACAAGGTAACTACATGGAAACTCAGCAGGTAGAGAAACTGCGTATTGAGATGACCAAGGAGCAAGTTGAATACATACTAGGCAGACCCGTATTACGTGACAGCTTTTCCGACGATACTTGGTATTACGTGTATCACTATAAGAGTGGACGTGATGCCAGCATCATACACAAAGAGCTGATCATTCACTTTGAAAATGACATTCTGATTAAAGTGGTAGGGGATTACGATCTTGCGGAAGATTTTGATACACCACTAGACCAGAGCCGTCTTCCTGATGCGTCTATGCTAGAAACTGAAGTTGAAAACAATGAAGAGCCATTGATCCCGGAGCAGCGTCCTGATACTAAGCCATTAGTAGAAGAGAATGATCCTGAATCTCAAGCAGAAAAGAAGTTTGAATAGCAGAAGCTTAATGAATTAAGTCGATGTGTTCCTAGCGTCAGGCGTCAGGAACACATTCAATTATTATCTATATCTTTCCGCCCGTGATCTTATTTATCCGGCCTTCCTCTTTCGCTTTTTCGGCACGACGACGTCGTACATCTTTCGGATCAGCAATCAAGGGACGATAAATCTCTACCCTCTGCCCGGGCATTAAGACTTCGTTATGCTTAACCGCACGGCTAAAAATCCCTAGCTTGACCGTTTCAAGGTCGATTTCAGGGAAATAGGTAATCATGCCGCTCAATTCCACCGCTTCAATACAGCTAGTTCCTGGCGCCACTTTTATCTGGATACGTTTTTGCTGTGTGGGTAAGGCATAGATAACCTCTACCGCAAAACCTTCCTGCTCTATGTTCATCAATTTATCTCTTTCAATATGGAACAAGCTAAAAGCAATTAGCTAGTAGCTTATAGCTTATAGCTCGAAGCTTATAGCTCGAAGCTCATAGCTCGAAGCTCATAGCTAATTGCTGACGACTATCGATAGATCACTTTCGCTCTGCCGGTAAACGCCGTCACCATAGATGACATCAACTCTTTAAACACCTTGCCGAAAGCCAGTTCAACGAGAGAGTTAGAGAACTCGAAACTTAACTCGAAATCTATCTTGCAGGCATCTTCGGTCAATTCAGTGAAGCGCCACTCGCCGAGCAAATGCTTGAAAGGGCCATTTTCTAAAGAAAGCTGAATACTCTTACCCGGTATGACTTGATTACGGGTAGTGAAGGTTTTACTAATACCAGCTTTGGACACATCTACAGATGCGAGCATAGTCTCACCGTCAAACTCGAGCACCTTGCCACCGACACAACCGGGCAAAAACTCTTTATAGGATTCAACATCATTGACGATTTCATACATCTGCATTGCGCTAAAGCGCACTAACACACTGCGGGATATTTGGGGCATTCTACTCTTTACCTGAAACAGTTTATCTCAACAATTTGATTAAACCAGTTGCCAAAGACAATCACCTTAACGAACGCTAAAGATGATCACTAATGACAGGATTTTAACACGATCATAGAAAAACGCATATTCACCTCTTTCTAAAGTGAGACACCTAAAAGCACCGCTTGCCTAATTGCCACCTTAAAGCAGGCTTTGTTTGTTCAAAAATCACGCAAACCCTCGTTATTCTGCAGAAATGTCTGAATAATTCGTCGGCAGCAATTCCAAAAAACTTGTCCCTGCGTATAATAGCCAGCCTATGGCTAAGAAAAATGCAAAAAAATCAAAAAACTCCTCCGCATCGATTGCCCGTAATAAACGCGCAACCTTCGACTATAAATTCGAAGAGAAGATGGAAGCAGGTCTGTCCCTAATGGGATGGGAAGTTAAGTCTATTCGAATGGGCAAGGTTAACTTGTCTGAAAGCTATGTGTTTATGAGAGAAGGCGAAGCCTTTCTCTTCGGTTGTACCATAGCGCCATTGAATACCGCATCAACCCATGTCGTCTGTGATCCTATGCGCTCGCGTAAACTTCTGCTCAAACGAAAAGAGCTAGATAAGTTACAAGGGCTCGTCGATCGTAAGGGCTACTCTATCGTACCTATCTCTATGTACTGGCAGAAAGGTGCCTGGGTCAAAATCGAGATAGGTCTAGGTAAAGGTAAGAAAGAACACGATAAGCGTGACGATACTAAAGATCGTGAATGGCAGATTGAAAAAGCTCGAACAATGAAAAAAGCCGTACGTGGTGAATAGCACTCCCGTCTCTCCGGCAATGCTTTTAAGCCGGAGTCCGGTCATGAAACGAAGTTTTAAATGATAAAATGCTTGGTACGAACAATGAATAGCCAATCATTTACTGAAAAACAATAAAAAACACGCAAAACGTACGGATAACGAACAAACGATATAACGAGTTGCAAAACACGCTTGGTAATCGAGTGGCAACGCGTTACAATCGAATTGTACTTGGGGGCGATTCTGGATTCGACAAGATTCTCGAAACCCTGGGAGCATGCCGAGGGGAGGTTGGCCTCGTAAAAAGCCTCACTGTTATAGTTGCTAACGACTCTAACTACTCTCTAGCAGCTTAGGCTAGCTAGCCATCTTGCCGAAACTTCTCAAATGGGTTTGGTTTATAGATGGTCATCTTACATTTGATAGCGAGGGAACCACGTTCAGGGGTGAACCGCGAAATAGTACTGAACTCGCCAATTGCAATCCTGTCTTTCGGAGTGTACTTGGTTAACCAAAAGAGAGACTAAGCATGTAGCGCCTTGGATGTAGGCTTTTTGGACGCGGGTTCGAGCCCCGCCGCCTCCACCAATTACTAAGAAAGGCCAACCACTTCTTATAACAAGAATGGTTGGCCTTTTTTTATTGCTTAAATTCAATCTATTACGCACTATCCCCTCCCCTGATTCAGCGTAAAACGCTTCAAAAACAACCATTCCTTCATCGTTTCTCAATGGCGGCAAAGTGGCGACAGCGCACAGCCATGGCTTCAAAAGGCACGACTCAATGTTTACTCCAAATAACTGGCGTTCTTGGCTTTACACAGACGTTCTGTGAGCGCTTGCAAATATTCCACTCGCTCACCTAACCATTCGAGTTCTTCCAAGATGATCACATAACTGAGTTTATAGCGAGCATCGACATAAGCTTTACGCAACAGTTTAAAGCGCTGACGATCCTCTTCGGTCCCCATCGGGAACACCGTGATAAACTCAAGCTCAATACTGGCCACTCGACCGCCTAATTTTTTTAAATCATGGCTATTGGGTTTATAGCAGGTAAAGACTAATAATATGGCACTATAGAAAGATTCGGTGACTTGATGTAACACGAATGCAGCTTTGTTTAAGAAACCTGATTCCAACATAAACCTAAAATTAATAAAAAACTCATCAGCTCCCTGAAGCCAATAATCCAAATATTCCTGTGCTAAATCATGATGTTCCTTTGTCGTCAGTTCTTTGGCTTCATCAAGGGTAAAGTTACCGGTGTCATACAACATTACCCTTCACGCTTAATGTGGCTCTGTTGCAAAGATCATCGGCTCAGCTAAGCTCCTCTTTTGTTTTAGGCCTGCTAGCTCATGAAACTCTTTAAGTATCGACAATTTTCCTATGAAATTATCATTTGGGCTGCACGTTGGTATTGTAAATACGGGATCAGCTATCGAGAACTCGAAGAGATGCTCTGTGAACGGGGTATCAATGTTGATCACAATACCATTTATCGCTGAGTTCAGCGTTATGCGCCAGAAATAGAAAACAATTAAGATGGTATTGGAAGCCCAAAGCGGGATTAAGCTGGAAGGTCGATGAAACCTACATCAAAGTGAAAGGAAAATGGGTGTATCTCTATCGGGCTGTAGATAAACAAGGTCATACCGTTGACTTTTATTTATCGTCCAGACGAAATGCTAAGGCTGCTAAACTGTTTTTGGGTAAAGCTTTGAAAGGGCTCAAATGCTGGGAGTGTCCTTCCGCCATCAATACCAACAAGGCCGCCTCCTACGGTGTAGCTATTACGGAATTAAAGAAAGAAGGCAAATGTCCTGAAGCGCTTGAACACCGGCAAATTAAATACCTGAACAATGCGGTAGAAGCAGATCATGGAAAATTGAAAAGGCTCATCAATCCTGTGCGAGGATTCAAATCGATGAAGACGGCTTATGCCACTATCAAGGGATTTGAAGTGATGCACATGTTTAAAAAAGGACAGTTCAAGATCTGGTTATCCGGTCAAGGAATAGCAGGAGAGATCCGTCTAATAACCAATGCACTGGTAAATTATTAATAACCAGTCAGATCACCGGAGCCATTTCGGGCTAAGAGCAATCTTTGCAACAGAGCCCGCTCTTGTACTTAGACCCTTCATATTTGGACCGTGTTAAAAATACTCACTGATAGCTAAGTAACGTTGACGTATATGTTCTATTAGTAGGCGTATCTTCTTCGGTGGTTTACGCGTAAAAGGATAAACAGCATAAACGCCAAGTTTTTTTGCGACTTGATTAGGCATCACATCGATTAAATCACCCTTTAACAGATCGTGGTAAACCAAGCACCGAGGTACATAAGCTATGCCATATCCGCCTAAAGCGGCTTTTCTAAGGGCGGAGGCATTGTCAGTGGTAAAGTTGCCTTTAATTTTAAGAATATAGTCCCCCTCATCGCCTTTGAACTCCCATTCGCTTGCCCCTGTTGTCTGGTAGGCGTACTGCAAACAATTATAGTCTATTAATGCTTCAGGCTCCGTGGGCCGGCCGTGGTGTTTGATGTAACCCGGGCTGGCGCAAATGATCCATTGTGACTCTATGATGTGACGGGCGATTAAACTTGAGTCTTCTAAATAACCGGTTCGGATGACAAGATCGTAGTTATCTTCGATCAGGTCGACAAAAAGATTTTCCAGTGACATATCGACGGTCATTCCTGGGTACTGAGCACAAAATTCGGCAACGGCATCGGCTAAGAGCAGCTCTCCAGAGATCGTCGGTACCGACATTTTAATGTGACCTGTGATGCTTTCACCAAATCCAGAGACGGTATTGATGGCTTCAGTTGCGACTTGCTGGACATTGGCTGCCCCTTTGTACAACTTTTTTCCCGCTTCACTTAATGTCAGCTTTCGGGTTGTTCGATAGAGAAGTTGAACACCAAGATCTTTCTCTAATCGTGCAATTCTTTTACTCACCACCGAATTGGTCAGTGAATTCTGTTCTGCAACTCGGCTGAATGAACCTTGCTCAACCACTTGAGCAAATAAAATTAAGTCATCAATTCTTGTCATATTAACTCGTTTTTGGAAAGAATCTTTTTCATTATTTCTCTATATCACAAAAAGTAAAAGAGGTACGGTTGCATTGTTGTAACAAGACAGTCTCACATGAGGGTGAGCAAAAAGCTAATCAGGCTGGATCACAGTCAATAATAAAAGGAATCACTATGAGGGTTGCCCCCTCAAATAGACATTAGGTCAATAGTGAGATTAAAGGATAAATAAGCATGAACCAAACCCTACTCGCGTTAATCGCATTTACCCCAATTGTGGTCGCAGGAGTCCTCCTCCTTCCCCTTAACTGGCCAGCAAAACGAGCAATGCCAGTTGCTTTTATAATGACCGTGATTATTGCGCTATTTAGCTGGGAGATGTCAGTCACCCGTGTACTTGCTTCATCACTGCAAGGTTTGGGCATTACGGTTTCAGTGTTGTGGATCATCTTTGGTGCCATTTTTTTACTGAATACGTTGAAGCATACTGGAGCAATAAGTGCGATACGCAATGGTTTCACTGGTATCTCAGCCGATAGACGTGTCCAAGCCATTATTATTGCTTGGTGTTTTGGCTCTTTTATTGAGGGGGCATCCGGCTTCGGCACACCAGCGGCTATCGCCGCACCGCTGTTAGTGGCAATAGGTTTCCCTGCAATGGCAGCCATATTGATGGGGATGATGATCCAATCGACTCCGGTTTCATTTGGTGCGGTTGGCACGCCGATTATCGTGGGGGTAAACAAAGGGCTCGATACCCATAACATCACAGAAGCCCTTGTTGCTAATGGCTCAAATTGGGACTTCTATTTACAAGAAATCACCACCAATGTCTCGTTAATCCACGCCGCTGTCGGGACTTTTATTCCCGTATTAATGGCCATGATGTTAACTCGGTTTTTTGGTGAAAAAAGAAGCTGGGCCGAAGGTCTGGATATCTTGCCTTTTGCACTATTTTCAGGCTTAGCTTTTACTATCCCCTATGCATTAACCGGAATGTTTCTTGGGGCTGAATTTCCCTCGCTTATCGGTGGTTTAGTGAGTCTGGCAATAGTGGTGTCTGCGGCTAAGAAAGATTTTCTTGTTCCTAAAAAAACATGGGATTTTGAAAAGGAAGCACGCTGGCCAGCGGAGTGGATTGGCTCATTAAAAATGGAGATTAAAGAGGATAACCAGCCGATGAATCTGGTATTGGCTTGGACTCCCTATGTACTGTTGGCGCTTATCTTGGTCGCTAGCCGTGTGAGTGTAGATTTAAAAGGTTTACTGCAAGGAGTGAGCTTCTCTTTTAATCACATCCTTGGAGAGATTGGGGTCAGTACGACTATTCAGCCACTTTATCTACCCGGTGGTATTCTTGTGTTTGTCGCCTTGCTGGCCGCCTTACTGCAATCTGGCAGTTTAAAGCCGATGGCTTGTGCATTGGGTGAGTCGAGTAAAACCTTGATGGGGGCAGGTTTCGTCCTTATGTTTACGATTCCTATGGTGCGGATTTTCATTAACTCTGGCGTTAACGCCGCCGACTTAGCCAGCATGCCGATGACTACGGCTCACTTAGTGTCAGGTGTTATGGGAGACTTTTTTCCTGGGTTTAGTGCCAGTATTGGTGCTTTAGGAGCATTTATTGCTGGCTCAAATACAGTGTCGAACATGATGTTTAGCCAGTTTCAGTTCGAGGTTGCTCATACGTTAGCGGTGTCGAGTGCTGCGATGGTGTCACTGCAAGCGGTTGGGGCGGCGGCAGGAAACATGATTGCCATCCATAATGTGGTAGCCGCTTCTGCCACGGTTGGTCTTCTGGGTCGAGAAGGAGCAACTTTACGTAAAACCATTATTCCCACTCTGTATTATCTTATTATCACCGGCATTGTGGGGCTAATTATGATTTACGGTTTTCATATTACCGATGCACTAATGGTTAGTGAGTCACACTGATAAGGAGCCACCTATGCGGATCTATCCGGCAAAACCTAATACCGTGTACTTTTATGGCACTTGTCTCGTGGATATGTTCGATCCAGAGGCGGGACTCGATGCCATAAGCTTACTTGAGCAGCAAGGCCTGGAGGTGATTTTTATCGAAAAACAAACCTGCTGTGGTCAGCCTGCTTATAGCTCAGGTTATACCAAGGAGGCCAAACTTATCGCACAACATCAGATGGATCTGTTTATCGAGCCTTGGCCCGTGATTGTGTTGTCGGGGTCCTGTGGGGGCATGATGCATCACCATTATCGTCGCCTTTACCAAGGTGATAGCACCCAAGCGAAAGTGGAGCAATTTTGCAACCGTGTATTTGAGCTTACTGAATTTTTGGTCAATGTGTGTCGAATTAAACTCGAAGACAAAGGGGATGCGACGTCTGTGGTGATGCACACTTCATGTGCTGCTCGCCGTGAAATGATGGTCCACGTGACTGCGACTCAGTTATTAAACCAGCTGCAAAATGTAGAGCTTAAAGAACAAGCCTATGAAAGTGAATGCTGCGGTTTCGGGGGCACTTTTGCGGTGCGCCATCCTCACATCAGTCAGGCTATGGTGGAAGATAAGACACGTCATTTATCTGAGACGAAAGCGACGGTGCTGGTCAGTGCTGACTGGGGATGTTTATTGAATATTAATGGGGCCTTTGAGTATCAGGGACAATTGATGAAAGGTCGTCATATTGCCAGCTTTTTACTCGAACGTACCGGAGGCAAGTGAGATGAGTCATTCATCAGCGGGTCCTGAACTGTTTCATTCTCAAGCTAAAGCAGCGCTTGGCGATCCTCAGTTGCGGCAGAACTTTCGTGGGGCAATGGATTACCTGCAGTACAAACGTAAAAGCGCCTTTCATGATCCTGTCGAAGAGGACAAAATTCGCGACCTATCTGAAGCGATACGTCAGCGTTGCTTGAGTAAATTACCTCAACTGCTCGAGCTGTTGGACACTACCTGTACCCGAAATGGTATTCAGGTACATTGGGCGGAAAATAGTAACGAAGCCAATGATATTATTGCCAGAATAGCTCAACGTCATGAGGCCAAATTGATCATTAAAGGCAAATCCATGGTGAGTGAAGAGATTGAGCTCAATCATGAGATGGCCAAGTTGGGTGTTGAATGTTTGGAGAGTGATATGGGGGAGTATATCGTCCAACTCGATGGCGACAAACCTTCTCATATCATCATGCCTGCTATCCATAAAAATAAGCAAGAGGTGAGTGATACCTTTGCACGTCACTTAGATAATTTCACGCCTACACTCGATGTCGATGAGCTAATTCAAACGGGACGTACTCGCCTCAGGCAGAAATTCTACGATGCTGACATTGGTCTCTCAGGGGTTAATTTTGCAGTCGCCGAAACTGGCAGTTTATGTTTGGTAGAAAATGAAGGCAATGGCCGCATGTGTACCACTGTCCCTAAGGTTCATATCGCCATTACCGGTATAGAGAAAGTCGTTGAGTTTTTATCCGATGTGCCGCCGTTGTACAGTGCCTTGACTCGCTCAGCCACAGGACAAGCTATCACCACTTACTTTAATATCATCAGTTCTCCACGCAAAAGTGGGGAGCGAGATGGTCCTCTGGAGGTGCATCTTGTCTTGTTAGATAATGGCCGAACTCAGGCTTATCAAGATGTAGACATGCGTAAAACGTTGCAATGTATCCGCTGCGGAGCCTGCATGAATCATTGCCCTGTTTATACTCGTATTGGCGGACATGCTTACGGCACAGTGTATCCAGGTCCGATAGGTCAAATTATCTCACCGCATCTTATGGGACTAGATAAGACAAAAGAGTTAGTGACGGCCTCTAGCTTTTGCGGGGCTTGCGCTGAAGTCTGCCCGGTTCGCATTCCTATTCCTGATATATTGCAGCGATTACGTACCGCAGCAAAAAATCCCCCAGAGGCAGATATGATGTCGATGACAGGTCAAGCCTCTGCGGCCAGTACCTTAGAGTCATTAGCGATGAAAGGTTTTGCGTTTGCCGCGACGACCCCCACGATCTATCACGCTGGAACGTGGTCGGCAACGAAACTCAAAGGCTTAATGCCTGACAATATAGGCCCATGGACACAATGTCGGACCTCGCCCAAATTTGCCGATAAAACCTTGCATCAGCTTATAAAAACGCGTAACAAAAAAAAGGGAGAGACATCATGAGTCTAACGACCCCCAGCATGGTAGCTAAACGGGCAATATTAGCTCGACTTAACCGGGTTAAGCTCCCTCCCATAGAGAAAGAAACCTTGAGTTATCCAAGGTGGAAAACCCAAAATGAGCAATTACTAAAACAACGATTTATCTCGGGCTTATCGGCGAATCATGCAGAGGTTATTTGCGTCAACTCATCAGAAATAACTGCAACACTGGCACTGGTAATTAGTCGTAAGGGATGTCAGAGAGTTGCGTTAGGGAGTGCTTGTGATGAAACCTTGAGTGATAGCCCCCCTAGTGACTGCACTGCTTATCACTGCGAAAGGGGGGAGTTTTATGCTGAGATACTTGCAGGGGCTCGCCACTGTGAGTTACTTCGGTTTGAATCCGTTTTTGAAGAGCTCAAATCCCGTCTGTTTAATGAGGTCGATGCGGGGATCACTCACTGTTTTGGCGGAATAGCGGATACCGGCACCTTAGTGCTTTGGCCTGATAGGGCAGAGCCCAGAACCTTATCGTTAATTCCACCTTGTCATATCGCGTTAATTAAGCGTTCGACTATCGTTAGCAATTTCGCTGGGATGATGATTGATCAAGCGTGGCAGGAGAAGATGCCGACCAATATCGTCTTGGTATCTGGTCCCTCAAAAACTGCCGATATTCAGCAGACGTTAGCCTATGGGGCTCATGGTCCTAGTCAGTTAATTGTTATCTTGATTGAGGACAGGTAATGGAGGCTGTTTATTAGGTTGTGTCGAAGGGTTTAGTCTCCCTGAACACGGACTGATTTTTTGATAGAGCTGCTAACAGCTTTAAATGATACTGTCATAAAACAGAAAACCGCCGATTAAGGCGGTTTTTTGTTTTCCTAACGGTTACGTGTGGTCAATGCGTGGACGCCAAAACTATGGTGCCAATATAAATCAATAACTTACAAGCTTACAGTAAGCCGCAAAGGCAGGTCTTCTGGCTCTGTTGCAAAGATTGGTCCTAGCCCGAAAGTACTCCGGCAATCTGGCTGGTTATTAATTGTTTACCAGTGCATTGCTCATTAGACGGATCTCTTCTTCTATTCCTTGATCGATGAACCCGTTTTTAAATTTTTATTTTTAAACATCAACCTGCCTTCAAATCCTTTAGGCCAACCACTTCTTATAACAAGAATGGTTGACCTTTTTTATACCTGTAAAATGGCATTCTTACACGCTGGTGATGTAAGCGAATTAAGCGAGTGAAAAAATAAAGATGGCCAAACAGAATGGACCGCGATAGCTCAAACTAATGGTCAGCAATAGCAAAACTAATGACCATATATAGCAAAACTAATGTTAGTCATATATTCCCTCTTTTCACGGATAAACCATTACCCAGAGATCGAAATACGCTACAATTATGGTCATTTAACGAAGACATCATTATGGAATTCTTTTGGATAATCAACAGGAACTAGAGATTTTTGATATTGCAAATAAATACCTCTTTAACACACAGACTCATAAACTCACGGCAAAGACCAATAACGGAAAAGCGGTCGTTGAGCTGGGGTTAAATGAATCTAGATTGCTCACCCTCCTGATTAAACATGAGGGAGCGCCAGTAACTCGCGAGAAAATATTACACGAGGTCTGGAAGAAACGGGGATTAGTGGTCGATGAAACTAGTGTCAATCAGACTATTTCACAGATCAGAAAACAGCTCAATGACGATGCAAAAGTGCAGGCAATCATTAAGACCTTACCAAAATTAGGTTACTCGCTTTCACCAGGCGTTAGCGTAAAAAGGTTGTCGCAAGCAGAAGCAGAAGCCACCTATCCCAGTAAGCCATGCATGCTCAGCAAAAAATCTATCTTGGTGCAGGTTGCAATTGCTGCCGCACTGGCCATAACGTTGAATGTAATTTTCTCATTAAACTCTGTTGACACCTCGCTACAGAACGCAACCACGCCTTGGACCGAAGCCAAAATTGCTGGGGTCAATTTGTTACAGTTGCAGCATAATCCGATCAACAAAACGCTAACTCCCCTGATAGAAAAATGCGTGCATGCTTTCCTCACGCAGTCCCCCAATCAGATAGATACGTTACTCATTTCTTCCGACGAAAATAGATCACTGACCTTAATGCCACTAATACAAGGAAGTAGCAAGACATTGGTCACAATACTAAACAGAGACATCGCGCCAGGAGAGAACACATGTTTTCTGAAATAAGAAATAAAATGCCATTGATTGTGAGTTTCATCGCGTTTTCAATCTTATTGGCTCTACTACAAAATAAGTTATGTGATACTCAATCGTTCGTCGATTCGAGCTGGTCATTCGACAAGGAGCAGTACATCAATCACACCCATGCATTCCTTAAACATGACATACAAACTCGGTGGCACGGACGGATACACTTTTACCCCAATGATCAATTCTCCACCAAAATAAACGTCAGCACAAACAATGCGGTCATGGACCAACATTTTGAATATAACATCACAGTTAACGGTCAATGGAATATCGTCGATGGGGTGCTCAACCTATCAACGCAAAACATCACCGAACTGAAACCCGTTGATGAACATAATAAGGAGCATTTCGGCTTACATATCGTGAAGAACATGATTAGGCAGCAACTAAACCAAAATCACACCATGCATTTTTATGGTGAGGACACTTTAGTATTAAATAATATCACTCGAGCATTAACCCAATTAAATAAGATCTAATTGCCAAGTCAAATGCTTAACGTAAAGGGAGTGGGCTCCCTTTACGCTAACTTACCATCATATAATGAGTTCGCTCAGCTTAAAAAACGGCACTGTCTGAGATAATGATTTACCCCATAACCTCACCATCTGTGCAGGCATCATCCATAATTGGCTTACATTACTTGAATCTGGACACTCTTCATTGTTGACCCCCTTCTATCCTCTTGATCAATCCCGACAGAACTTGATCAGAGCAAATCATCAACCAAGACGGTATCGGTAAAGATCACTCGCGTAGATCAAGTTAAGCGTAAGCAGGTGGCGATCTACACCTAACTCTTGTTGGGGTTAGTGAGTAGAGTCTTTGTTACCGATACTTTTCGAGTCACTGAGATGGCCTCGCGTAAACATAAGACACTAGAACAATGGCTTGAACTCATAGAGCTTCACAAACAAAGCAAATTAACGATTGTTGATTTTTGTTCCCAGCATCACCTTGTCGTTAAAACCTTTAGCCGCAAGAGAAGCGATTTGATGAAGGCTAAGGAAGCATTCCATTCAACCTTTGTAAAACTCACGCCCAAAGCAGAGGCATTAACGACAGAGCCACCACAAGAAGTGGCGGTGATTAACCTGGCCGTAGGGGCAATGTCATTGACGCTTCCGGTCAATACTGACCCACGTTGGCTAGGCCAGCTACTCAGGGAGTGCCGCTAGATGTCACAGTTCTCTGATATAGAGACCCTCTACTTGCATCGAGATGTGGTCGACTTTCGCAAGTCCATTAACGGCCTGGTCGTCATCGTCGAGCAAGATATGCAGCTATCACCGTTTTCAGATGCGTTATTTGTCTTTACCAACAAAGCCCGGGACAAGCTTAAAATCTTATACTGGGACCGAACAGGATTTGCACTGTGGTATAAGCGTCTCGACAAGGAACGCTTTAAATGGCCTTCGAAAATAGAGTCTGAAACTTTGTCGCTCTCACATCAGCAGTTGCAATGGCTACTGCAAGGTTTTGAGGTGATGGGACATCAAAAACTGGACTATCAATCAACGGTACAGTAACCGATTGAAAATGTGCAGATAAATAGAACTAAATAAGCTGTAAATCATCGTGCTCATGGGTGTAGTGGTATAATAACGCCATGAATAAAGCACCGATAGAAACCAAGTTATCACCCCAACAGCTTCTGGCTAAATTGCTAGAAACTGAGGCGCTTTTAGCTGTAACGGAAAATAAATATCAACGTTTACTCGAACAGTTTCGTTTAGCTCAACATCACCGGTTTGGTAAAAGCAGTGAAGTGAGCCCAGAGCAAGCTTCGCTGTTTAATAAGGCTGAAGAGGAATGTGACAAGGATGAGTCAGCAGACGTTGAGACCGTTACCTATACCCGTAACAAACCCAAGCGTAAGCCGCTACCAGCAGAACTTCCTCGTACAGTTATTGTGCATGACACCCCTGATGAAGATAAGACTTGCGAGTGCTGCGGCCACGACTAACATAAAATCGGCGAGGATATCAGTGAAAAACTGGAGTTCGTGCCAGCTAAAGTGGAAGTGCAGTATGCTTGTCGCCATTGTGAGACTCACAACACGATAACCCCGATTAAGTAGGCACCCGTTCCGCCATCACCTATCCCCAAGGGTATCGCAACGCCGAGTTTACTCAGTCAAATCATTACCGCTAAATATCAATACCATATGCCGCTTTATCGTCAGGAAACTCAGTTTAAGCAATGGGGTATCCACTTAAGCCGCCGCACCATGTCAGACTGGATGATGAAAAGCAGTCAATTACTGCAAGTGCTGTACGATAAAATCAAATCCATCCTTATCAAGCTGCAAGTCCTGCATGCTGATGAGACTACGCTGAATGTGCTCAGTGAAGACCGGGCTAAATGTTACATGTGGGTGTATTGCTCAGACACTGACTCGCCTGGCAATCATGAACAACCTAATATCGTGCTGTATGACTACCGCGTGAGCCGGCACGGCTATCATGCCGTTGATTTTCTCGATGGTTTTAACGGTTACCTGCACTGTGATGGTTATCAGGGCTATGCCCAGACCAAAGCGAGCTTAGTCGGTTGCTGGGCACATGCCAGAAGAAAGTTCGTGGAAGCGCAGCGAGTCCAGGTGAAAGGTAAAATCGGGAGCAGCGACTGGGCCATCAACCATATAAAGAAACTCTACCGACTTGAGATAAAGCTTAAAGGTAAACCCGCGGCTGAAAAATACCAACAAAGGCAAAAGGTCGCAGTCCCTTTGCTCAATACTCTCAAGGAGTGGTTGGATAAAGCGGTCATGCGTATCTCACCCAAAACCAAACTGGGTGAAGCCATTAGCTATACATTGAACCAGTGGCCAAAACTGATGCGCTATATCGAAGACGGGCGACTCTCTATCGATAACAATCGCGCAGAGCGGACCGTCAAACCCTTTGTGGTGGGGAGAAAGAATTGGATGTTCTCCAATACGGCCTCTGGTGCTCAGGCTAGCGCCGTGCTCTACAGTATTATCGAAACAGCCAAGGTTAACGAGCTCATGCCCTTTGATTATATCAACCACTGCCTGACTCAGCTTGCCATAGATCCTAATGAAGTCGAGTCCTTACTCCCTTGGAACGTTAACCTCAACGTGTAGATCACCACACGCATACGTTAAATATTTGAATAATATTGTCGAGCAAAGCCATCGAAAAGTGAAAAGAAAAATGCATCAATGTTTGGGCTGGAAGTCTTGGGAAGGGGCTGAATCGACCTTAGCGGATATTGAGCTTTGGTCCATGATTAAGCAAGGACAAATGGACACAACTGAAAATATAACCTCATGGGAACAATTCTATTCTTTGGCGGCCTAATTGTATCAGAGAGATCTTGCGCCCTCAAATTATAGCGGCGAGATCTCAGTTTGCGACAGAACCATTGTCGCTCTACTCATAATCGAGCTAATCCGGTCTCTTTACTCCCACAAGATTGAATATTTGACTTCTAACGTCGCTATCTTGACCATCGAATAGTTCTTCTAGCAATTCTGGAAAGGGTTTGTTGCCCCAACTAATTGCTTTTTGTAACAAGAAAGAAACTGGGCTGTGAGGTTCGCTTTCTCGGAAGTACTCAGCTACATCTCCAAGTAAATTCAGTGCTTGCTCTCGATTATGTACATTTTTTTTAGCAATTTGTTTCAAATTGCTCATGGTAAATGCGGGAGGAATGTCAGTTATTTCGTCAGACTCCATCTCTGCGTGATGTTTATCTTGTGGATGAATAGTTGTTTGCTCCTCTATATGATTCGAAGGGGCTGTTAATCCTGATACTTGCTCCAAAGCGTAATTGAATTGTGTAAATATATTCTTCAGCACACTAAAATTTGTAGGTTTTACCCCACACATTTTGGCTTTATCACTAACCGTGATATTCAACCTTTCAATTTCTTTAAGACAACGTTCAACATTTATCAAACGAGTAATGATAATGCTTTCCTCTCGAGAAACTTCCCCTAGCGCCCTCTCCTTCAGCAAATTTACCTCACCTTTTCGCTGTGCACTTTTGTAATCGAAGAAAGTAAACTCTCCAACTAATGGTTTTAGTAATAATGGTCCATATAAAAGGTTGCTCTCTTCACTATCACCAGCTAACTGAAAAAAAGATTTACATTTGAAGCTTGCTTGCTCCGCAAGATGCTCAGCCTCGGTACCCCCTTGTAACTTTTCAATTGGTAACACCGGATTTAGGGTATCCCATCTAGACTCAATTAAATCAGCTAACCAAGTTAGACTATTAGCAACACTCTCAAAACTATTATCCAAAATCACCTGCGCGGTAATAAACCAAGCTATAAACTCAATATCTCTGCTCACGTGGCGAAAGCTATGCATCAAACTCTCAGCGAGTGCTTTCCAGAGATGTTTATTTTCCTCCATTAATTGCTCTTTATCTTCAACACTTGGATTTTGAGATAACTTACGCAGAGATGTCTTGGCCAAATTGAACTTATTACGCAGAGGCCGAAACGCAATTTTATCTGATTTTAAATAGATACCACAGGGTAAGTCTTCATCTATGGGGATCAATAAATCGACAATTTCAGTATTAGACAGTAACATTTTTACTCACTTCTCAATTAACTCACAAATCATAACTATAACTAAACCGCAATTATTACTGTTTAATTCCGCTAAAACATAAAATGATCGCTCATATCTATCATGATTTCGATCATATCTGTATATTTATCAGTCATTTCAAATGCATCATAGCATTCTTGAAAAGAGTGGAAGCCGATCCCAACAATAAAAGCAGACATTATTTTTTCAAGGTTCTGTCCTTCGCTACTATTAATTCCAATATTAAGAAGACTTAACGTATTACAAAAACCATTAGCCATCCCAGATGTGCCGGCCAAGTATGGAACACCTTCCACTTTATTTCTGGTATAAATTGATTTTTTTGAAAGACCATTATCAGTCTTCTCAATATAATGACTACTAAGTTGGTAAAGAGGGTTTAAATTATTTAACAGCTTACTTTTAATCTGTGCTGTTCCAAAAATATTCTTAGCCATCAAAATTTGACTTTTAACTCCCAAATTAATAGTGTTATGATTTCTACCAAATTCATCAAAGCTAGAATAAACACTTGATATTTCACCCTTTCTTTTCCCATCAATTACTGACAATAGATATTTAGGGAGAATCCATATAACCGTAAGAATGGCAATGATTGCATCTTTCTTTTTTGATGAAGTCTGCTTTTTTAGCAATTTTATCAAGTCTTTCTTTTCTGACACTCCCTTCACTTTAGCGTGCGTAGGAAATAAATTACTGGTTCTAGAACCATTATAAAATCTGCCAAATTCAGAAATATCATTACTGCTGATATCTTTATTTTTTTCTAATACATTAATAATTAACTTTGTTATTTTAATGATGATTTTATATTCGAACTATCTGTTAATATCAACAAAGCTTGCTCAGATTCATATCTAAGTTTATCGTCTCGACTTACAATACCTTCAGGGTAAATAAATTTCATTTCAACATCCTCTATATTATTACATGATAGTCTATATCTTTCCCAATAACTTACCTTCAACTTGTTGCATCATTTTCGCTAATGCATACCAATCATCCTCTTCCTCGACATAACCTACACCTAACTTTTGATTTTCTGAGGAGAACATTGGTGTGAGTTGCCATTTATTTAATGCGTTTCGATTAGTTCCTATTGGATTACTGGCACCAAAATCAATGAGCCGCACAATGCCAAGCGTTTCATTAAACAATATATTAGAAGGTTTTATGTCACCATGAACCCAGCCCTGTTGATGACAGTGGGCGATTGCATCAATCACTTTCGGCAACACAAACACCCACAAATCAATTTCGTGCTCTTTTAATTCATTGAGCGAACGAGAGTCTGGGTAATACTCCAAGTAAATAACAAGCTTATGCTCATCAATTGAAATTGCTTTTTGAATACAGGCGCTATAACAAGCATTCACAGCCTGCCACTCACGCCACATTTCCTCCTGGCAACAATAATGCTTAATCAAATAGTCCTGCTTAAGATAAATCGTAGAATCCATGCTCTATAAATGTTTAGGAAGTAAAAATTGCGTGAACAAGAGTTTATCCAACACTTGGCTAGAATTACGTAATGTGTATTGCAGTGCTATATTCTTTCCTTCAATAGAATAATTAAATTTACGAACCCGCCTAGCTGAAGTACTGCTAGAATTACCCTCCAACAAAAATCTAAAGAGCGCCCATTGCCCTGTGTATGATTTCGTAGCGACTCGATCTTGTCCCAAATAAAAATTCGCGCTCAAATAACCATCAACATCACTCGCTGGCCAATTAAGCTCTTCCCATATTCGAGGACCATGCTTGTAATCAAAAACATTTTCAACCTCTCTCAATTGAAATTCAGTCACACTAGTACTCATTGACCCCACTTTCAGCTCTAACCCAATGCCTAACTCTTGCCCAACTGGACCAAAAAAAATCTCGCGAACTTTATTGGCTTGCCGAAGTTGTGAGCGAGCTCTATTACTGATAGCCAATGTCATGCCATCAATCACGCGCAGCCTTAAAACACCATTATCCCAATACACAAAAGGTTTAAGTATTTGCTCAACAAATTGATCCAACCGTCCTTCTGGTTTAAAAAATGAAGTAAAGTCATTAAGATCAACTTCTCCTCGTCCTTGTAAATAAAAAGGAAATCGTCCTTTAATTGACTCTGCATAAAACAAGTACACACCTTCATACCACTGTTTATTGATATATTTTGAACTACCAAGGATAACTTGTTCCCATGATTGCTTGGCAAGATCACGAGTCCATTTAGTCACTACTTCAGGTTTTTTTCCTACCAAATTATTAAGGTTTGTAATAGGATCTTGATCACTTTTAGCGTGCTCCACCGCATATTTGTAGAGCACTTTACTCGGCTCAGAATTGACTTGTGCAATGTTCAGATAACGACTCAATTCAGTCACCGCCTCTAACAAACTATCCACAGGAGCCGCCTCACCAGACTTACCATAACCTTTTAAATAGCCGGAAAATTCACTAAAAGCTTCATTAACCACATAAGCAGGCTGCATACGCAGTAATTTATTCCCACCAATTCGTTTAACTTGGTTAAGTTTATTTAAAGAAGTCGCCACCCGATTTAATTTTAATTTACTGGCCGTGGCCGCACTATTCTCAGTATCATCAACTTGCTCTGTTACGACCAAACTAGTGTTATTCACCACTACAGACAGTACATCTAACATGGGACTTATTGAAACATCAGCGATATTTTTTAACCCATAAACTAACCCTGGTTGACTATTGAACTGTTTGATATGGATATTGCCTATCAAGCCTTCCCAATATCGAATATATTCAGAGAAGTAGAGTTTTTGAATTTTTTTACGTAAATCTGCTAGCTCCATAAACGTAACATCAGGTTCTTGTCCTGTGATCAGTTTAAATACACTCAATTCATGACGAAATAGGGAGGATTCAGCACTAAAATCCAACTTGTGGTATCCCGCTTTAGTGAAAATTTCAGGCACTAAATAACCATTGAAGTCCTCAGTAAAGGTAAATACGCTATCGAACTTAGGCCCCAGCATACTTCGTAAATCCACCTGATTTCGATATTGAGGCAAGCTTTTAATTTGAGCATATATCAATCGCTCTGGCGACAAGCCCTCCAGGTTATTTGTTGCCAACTTGATAAGCTCTTTATCCGGCTTCAGAAACTCGTCATAGTTACTTTTGAGTAAATCTTCGACCAAATAGGACAATTTGACTAAATCATCAAGAGGTACCCCTCCTTTAACTTTGATAATATCAAACAGAAATCCTTCAATTGCAGCTGCATCAAGCTGATTTTTATCAAACAGCATCAGATAATAACGAAGCACCTCTAAAATTTTACCTGGGTTACCCATACTCGTCTGTAGGTAAAGCTCCTTGCTGATAATCCCTTCCAACTTAGGTAATAAAAGGTACCTTAACTGCATCTGATAAGTTGAGTTCATGCGTAATGCCGTCTCCTCTTGTTTGACACTGACCCTTTGATACCAAGCTCTAGGCTCTATACCTTTACGTGCCGTAACCCTCAATGCATTTAAGGATGATATGATATCTACAATTGAATAATTTGCTGACATCTTGCTGGTATTACGCTCGAAATCAAGTATTGTTGCCATCGACTCCTGCCGCCACAGCTCATCCTCGTTCCAGTTATTTTTTAAAACGCTCCCCGAAAATATTAAGCCGCATAGCATAACAACAAGCATCACAGTTCTTGCTGTAATATAGCCAAAATCACGCCACTTATTAAGACCCGTTATACCTCGCTCAGGTAAGATCACATGACTAAATACACGTGAAACAAAATAGTTTCGATTTCCTGACCACTGCTGCCCTTGCGTTTTAGCGTTAAACTCAGCCTTTTCAGCAATCACTTGAGTAAGCAGATCACATTTGCCCCCCTTTTGCCCTGAGGATAATAAATAAGCTCCGCGGATCCAAACAGCTTGGCGAACTCGAGTCTCACGGCCAATATCATTAAGTAATTCAGTCACACGCTCAAAGAATATTTGCAGTTGATAAGGCAATGCGACGACCCCACTAGCATGTTCACTATTCGAGTTATGCATGAGTTCAACCTGCTGCTTTACCAAAGAAGAAAGTAATACCTGTACCTCCAATTCAAATTGCTGTTTATTGAAACGCCGCTTAGTGTCACATGGTAAGGTTACCCCAAATGGGTTTTCTAAATCATCAGCAGAGAAACTCTCAAAAAAATCGGTAAAATCAGCGAGGTAATTCGCCTTCGAAAATAAGCAATATAGTGGTAATTCAAGCTTTAGATCTTTGCTCAGAGAAATAATACCTCTCTGATAAACATCGGCTAATTTTTTAAGTGCTTTTCGATCGCTCTTTAAGATTTGATCACATTCAAAAACAGAAATAACTCCCGTTAAAGCCTGACGTGGACGGTATTTTTGTAATTGTTGCAACAATACTTTCCATAACGGTTCATCGATTCCCGTATGGTTAATAATACGATCCCCTAATTCAATAACGACCGCTGTATCATTACTCCAAAAACGCAGATACTGAGTATCGCCTTCCCCCGCTTCGAACCGTTGCTCGTTAACAAGCTCCAATCCATTTTCTTGTAGTATTGTTCCTGTGGTCTCCTTTTCACCACCAATAACCAAATACCAGGGTAAAGCGTAAACACTGTTAAATTTATAGCTCCCTTGACCACGAATTTTACGTGCTGCCGCTTCGAAATATTGCTGAATGATACGGGTATCTTGTTTAAGCAAACGCTGCTGAGCGTGTATTGCCTCATGATTTTGCTCTACAGCATTCTGATTACGCCACCACAACACAGTTAATACCGACGTCAGTACCAAAAAGAGTAACGTACCCACTTTCAGCCAAAGATAATCTTCCGCTGGTAAATAAAACCAGGCCCCAAGCGTTGCACTCAGACTCAATGCAGCAAAAAAAATTGCTATTATTTTCTTAATCATATTATTGAGCCCTTCGAACTCTAGCATTGAAACCGAAGCGAATATTAATCTCATTCTTTAACTTACGTATTCCAGAAATATTTTTTACAGCTTCTACATACACTTGCATGCCTGAACCTGTATCTCTCATCAATGCGTGATAACCTGCTAGCTGCAATTTTTCGACGACGCTAGTAGCGTCCTCTGAACGAGAGAATACGGCTAATATTACTTCCCAATTCGTTGGGATATTAGCGAATGTATCTTGTTCCTCATTCTCAGACGTTTCATCAATCAAACGAGTATTCCTAGCTGAAGTAAACCTTCCCTCCCAGTTTTTAGTCATGTGATTACGCTGTGAAAGTGAATCAAGTTGAGCTAAAACAGGCTGACTAAGTTCACGGTACTGGTATTCAGAAAACACATAACTAAATAAAATCGTCAACATAACCAATAACGCAACTTTCCTTTTACTCAACAACAACCAAGGTTGCTTACGCTTAATTAACTCAGGAGTATTAGGGGTTAACGTTAGCTTTTCGCTTCGATAAGGTCGTAATAAATGATAGGTCTGCGATTTAATTTCATGTAAAGCGCTCTCATCGCGATAGCGATATCGCCCTTTGAATCCAAGCATCAGTAAGATGTATTGCAGCTCGATAAAATCCGTCAACTTGGCAGGCTGTAAAGCTGCATTTTCTAACAAACTAAAAAAAGCTTCTCCACCATTTCTCTGTGAAAACACCTTACTCATCAAAGAATAATTTTCCCAACAAGCCTTTACCCCCCAATCGGTGTTCAGAATCGCTTCATCAAATGCCGCACAGAAAACAAAGCAACTTTTTTCTATAATACTTGGGTGATAATCAAGACTTAATCCCTTCTCTTTAAATACCCCAATAGTATCCAGCAACTTTTGCCGAAAGCGCTCAATGTGTCTCGGTGCTCCCAGCCGTGGAATGGAAACCAGAATAGCCAATAATTCGGCTGCCGTATTCAGCAAAGGATTACCGTATGCTGTTAACTTATCGAGTGAATATCCAACTCTTGAAATATCAACATAACTCGATTTCTCAACTACCTGCTTGTAACCGGGGTTAGCTTCACAGCGTCGAATTAAAACGGTGGGTTCTTCATTAAATAATTTAGACACAGCTCACCTACTTAATTACATGGAGTTCAACATCGATATCATCAATACGTTCATCGATATGCAAAGCAATAGGCTCTTCTTTTTTAATCAAAGCTTGCCATAAGGCTGATTTATCATCGACCTCGAAATAAGCAGCATCATGACGAGCTTTTAATTCTGAAGGTGCATAAGGTAGGTGGCGTAATGTGACTCCAGACAAGGCATTTCGCACTAAACCGACAATATCACTGTTACCAGCCAGCTTACATGCCTCTGGAAACTCCTTACCTAAACGTGCTGAACCGATAGGTGAAGTCACCACCATGATAAAGCGGCCTTGATGATAAAGACTCCGATCCGTGACCTGAGCCTGTAATAATCGCCGGGTGGCAAATAATTGCGTTTGCCAATGCAGTGTCGATACGTTATCTACTTGTACCTCCCGCAATAGCAACATTAATTCTGAGAAGACTTGTGAGAAACAGCGATATAAATCATTCAGATCCCAAATAGGAAAGGAACTCGGCACTTTCCCCTCGAGCCCCTGCATTTGCCCAGCCATAGAAACACACTCAAAATAAAGTTGCTGCGTTGACAACCCGCCAACTTCATTCCACTGTTCCAATTTAGGCATCCAAGAGCCCAATGCTTGCAGCCATAAATAATCTCGCATTAGCCCCTGATAACTTTTACTACTGTTGTCTGAATGAAGGCGGCTAGAGGTTGTACGAGCACGGTATTGAACATGAGCGAACACATCAGCGACGCAATCTTTAAGGTAACCTGAAACATTAAATTGAATGCAAGGCGGAATAAACGCTTGGTTGAGTGTCAGCTTCCCTTCTGCTGTGTACTCACTAATTTCAGCAACCGCAAGTAAGGTATAGTTTTTAAGCTCTTCTCCCTCTATTTTTAACTCAATATTCAAATGAGCTAACTCTAACTCCAAAGCATCACTGTGCTCTCGGCTAGTATCAAATACATTCTGCTTCACTGACGAATGACGTTGGTTTTTGTCCTCTCCCACATTGACAATGCCAGGATGAGAAACGGGCAGCGCAAGGTAAATTTTCTTTTTACTGGTATCTTTAGCGATATCAAGCTCTAATCTATGCTCTATTTCAAAAGGTGATCCATCCGGAAAGATACCTTTAGCATGACGAACGATTAACTTTCCGATATTGAGCATGGAACAGTCTAGTTTTAGTGAGCTTAACCCATAGCATTGAGATACATGTTGGCCTACAAATTGACGGATAAAATGTTCAACATATCGTTCTTGCTGCTGAAAATGCTGTGGTGATAAAAACATACCTTCATTCCAAAGAACCTTATTGCAATCCATCACTCTTCCTCTTTGCTCGATATCGATAAATTAATACCATCCAAACTGACATTAACCTCAGTGTCTTCCAACTCTATAACTTTATAAATAACCTTATTTTTTGCTTCTCTATAGTTGGAAAAACCCGCGATAACACCAATGAATTTGGTTTCAGATGACAAAGGAATAACTTCCTTACGTTGCTCTCCAGGCATAACACTGGCGAGCCTGCGTACAACCAAAAGATTGGCCTTTAATACTCCTTGATCGCCATGAAAAATTTGCATGAAATTCGCCTGAGAAAAAGCTTGGTTGTCACTTAACTGGTAGACTCTGATCTCAACGGGTGAGGGTTTTCGCTCGATATTGGGATTAATATTCAGCCCAGAATTAATATCAAGAAATAACTTAGGTTCCACGGGGTCCCCCCATAGACTGCAGCCAGTTAATGTCAGTATTAACCAAACATTCATCAATATTTTCACCAAGGTTCTCCACCAAAGCTATTTTGCTGGCGTAGTGCTTCATGAAAATAAGCATGCAACTTAATTTGCCAATCTTGATTATCAATCTGGCGATTAAAATAGCGCTTGAACATTGTCCAATAGTTAGATTTACGACGCCAAAAAGCTGGCCTAACCAAGTCATCGAACATCGCCTCCATTGATGCTGGTGAAATATCATCCATCAATCTCGCAAACGCTATTTCTAAGGCTTTATCGGTACGCTCTTTTTGTCGAAAATCCGACATCACAGATATAGGATCTTGACGACTCCTTTCCTCTTTCTGTAGAGGTGCGGTTAATTTCGTCTGATATTCCATATTCGTTAGAGGCGCCTCCCCCAACGCATCGAAATGAAATTCGAGATCCCAATGCGATCGAGACTCTTGCTGCTTTTTTTCTGCCCGGTAGGGGTCTCCATCAAAAGAAAAAATATCTTCTTCTGCCTGAAATAACGGCATCGCAGTGGTCGCAGGAGAGGCATCAGCCAAAGCCAACTCAGGTTCGCTATTAAATGGATCATCAATCAACTTGCGAACCGGCTCTGACGTATCACAAGTAGGGGAGGTTAATAATTCGAGATCCTTGGCGAACGGATCATCAATAATTTGACTTTCATTATGTAACGAGTCATCAAAAATTTGATTGTCTTGAGCTAACGTAGGTCTTTTTGCCAATTCAGGCGTAAAACATGAAATCAATAACCGATAACGACCCACATCCAGTATATCTCCATCCGTCAGAGCATACTTATTCCCCTTACCTATCGGTGAGTTCGAACCATTAACAAATAGGCCATTTGTACTATTGTCCACCACCTGGTAACCATAAGAAGTCTTTTTGACAATGGCATGCACCGCAGATATTTCACGATGAGAATCTGCCAACTGCATCGTAACACCTAATGAACGGCCTATATCCCCTCCTTCTTCAGGAAAGGATTTATGCTGCTCGGAGATGGACTCATCATTTGGCGAGCTTATAATTCTGATTGCTAGTGGCATACTATTTTTCCTTATGCGGTTTTACAGCATGACCGTCATCGTTCAAAAGCCAGAAATATTTTTAAGCTTATCTGGCATAAGTTCTTTGTCTGATAAACTACAAAATAGTGATGACAAATTGCTCATCATCCACTGAAATTTGCACTGTATTAATGGCTTGCGACAGACTCATGCGCACAATACACTGATTGGCAAGCTCAGGAACAAGTTGACGATTAATAAGCTGCTCGATTGCCCTTGCTCCTGTTTCCGGTGACCGATTCATGTTAACTAACAGTTCAATCACATCGGAGCTGCACTCAAAACTCGCGCCATAACGATCTCTTAAGCTATTTTCGATACGTTTAAGTGATAGGTGAGCGATGTTGCTCATTTCCTCTTTATTTAATGGGAAATAAGGTACGATCGTTGCTCGTCCCAGAAACGCTGGTTTAAAAAAACGCTGCAACTCAGGTAAAATAGCCTGCGTCAATTGATCGATATCAGGCCTTTGTTTTACGCATGCCTGCACGACAACACTATCTGCAACATTAGAAGTCATAATAATAATCGTGTGTCTAAAATCGATAGCGCGCCCTTCTGCATCCGAAATGGTACCTTTATCGAAAATCTGATAAAAAATGTCATGAACTCCCGGATGAGCTTTCTCTATTTCATCCAGAAGTAGCACTGAGTAAGGGTTTTTACGTACAGCTTCTGTGAGCACTCCGCCTTTACCGTAGCCAACATAACCAGCGGGCGACCCCAACAACATAGAGACTTTATGTTGTTCCTTAAATTCGGTCATATTAATGGTCGTAATGTTACGCTCCCCACCATATAGCAAGTCAGTCAAGGCCAAAGCGGTCTCTGTCTTGCCAACCCCACTGGGGCCACACATAAGAAAAACACCGACTGGTTTACGTGGATCCGTTAAACCCGCACGGGACATACGGATCGCCTTAGCTATTTCAGTAATCGGCGCCACTTGACCAATGACCCTCTCACCAATATGTTGCTCAAGATTCATCAGGCTCTCAACCTCATGTGCCACCATGTTTCCCACAGGGATCCCTGTCCATAATGAAATAACTTCTGCAATAACGCTTTGTGTAACAAGAGGTTGAACTAGAGGATCATCCCCCTGCAAACAGGAAAGCTCGGTCATTTTCTCTACCAAAATGGCTTTTTCTTCCTGTAGTGATACGCCTCCTTTTGACAGGAGTTGCTTTTCTAAGCTCGTTTGCAGTTCGAAAATGTCAGTAACTAAAGCCCCTTCTAACTTCCAACGAATCAACAACTCATCATGTTCAGCTTTTAATTCTTGCAACTGTGACAAGGCCTGTTCAGCCCCACCCTCATTATGAGACCACAATGCAGCTTCATGACTTAAGTTAGCTATTTCGCTTTCAGCATAACGAATTTGCTCTGCAATTGACTCAAGCTGCCTTGGTGTAGAACTCTGACTCAATCTGATGCGAGAACACGCAGTATCAAGTAAGCTAATGGCTTTATCTGGGAGCTTACGCTCAGGCAAGTAACGAATTGACAATGACACAGCGGCATCGATAGCTTCTTGCATCACAGTAACCTGATGGTGCTTTTCTAGATTTTGTTTTACCCTTGTAACATATGAACTGCATCTTCTTCGCTGGGTTCTCCAATCGACACCAGCTGAAAGCGGCGAGTTAACGCTGCATCTGATTCAAAATATTGCTTGTATTCCGACCATGTTGTTGCTGCAATAGAGCGAAATTCCCCTCGAGCCAATGCAGGCTTTAGAATATTAGCAGCATCATTTTGTCCAGCAGCCCCCCCGCACCAATCAACGTATGCGCTTCATCAATGAACATGATAATGGGCGTTACCGATTGCTTGATTTCGTTAATGACATCTTTGAGGCGGTTTTCAAATTCGCCTTTAATACTTGCTCCAGCTTGCAACAGTGAAAGGTCTAAGCTGCGAAGCTCCACTTTAGCCAATGATGGTGGAACATTTCCAGAGGCAATCTGTTGCGCAAGCCCCTCAACAATAGCGGTTTTTCCTACACCAGGCTCACCAACTAGAATTGGACTGTTCTGACGACGCCGACACAGAATGTCTATCACCATACGAATTTCATCGCCACGGCCAGCAATAGGGTCTAGCCCCCTTGACGAGCGGATTCAGTCAAGTTTTGTGAGTATTTATTTAACGCTGGGGTGCCCCCAGAGCCGATATTTATTCGTGAATGGCTCTCATCACTCTTAGCCGTATCCATCTCAGCTAAAGAGTCAAGCCACTGTGTAGAAAGTTGTTGCAGCCACTGACTCAATACACAATGATAAGCACCTTGTTCAACGCGTTGTTTGAGCACCATCAGCAAGTGGTAAGCATTAATAGCAAACTGATTATTATTCAGTGATGCTAGCATCCAGCTGTCTTTTAATAATTCTACAAGCAGTGGAGACAAAGACGGCGAAGTATCATTCCCTCTTGGCTGGCGGGCTAACACTTGAAAAAGTTGTTCCTCTAAAGGCCCCTGACTATTTTTGCCTTCTCAAGTGACACACGCCATGCCGAAGATAACTTTAATAACTGGACAAACCAATGCTCTGGTTCTATGGCAAAATGGCCACGACTAACACACTCACCAGCCGCCCCCTCTAATGCTTGCTTTAACTCTGGATCCAGCCTGGTTACTAAATTTTGTAATTCTACATTTATCATATTGCTTCCTAACTTAAAGACAGTGGCATTGCCACAGCTTGCTCGACGTCAGATTGAGCTTTCATCCATGCAGATTGACCCACTTTCAGAGCGCTGCGGGGATCACTGGTTAAGCAAACGCGAGGTAACAACTGGCTGTTAATCTTCATATGTAGCCTATAGTCCGTATCCTCTCCCATATAACTTTTCACCAAATCATCTAGAGCAAGCATCATTTTGTTATTGGAACGAATATTTTCAGAATGCTGATAATCAAGCGGAAAGATGAAAATATTCAATTTCTGGCTTAACATCGGCGTCATCTTGCCTAACATCGCCCCAGCCCCTAGACGAGAGCTGTTTGTTTTTTTTCCTAATCGTGTCAATGAACAAGGTGTTACCGGTTGATATTCAAGTCCGTAACCCTCGACCTCAAAACGGACTTCAAAGAAATCTTCCAAAATTGCTTTTAAGGTAATTGGACAAGTCAGCTTCATCCCCATTAAACCTGAATACTGAATCATCCGCTCTTTGGGCAGTCCGCTAGCTTCTTCAGTGCAGCCGCTCAAACTGCTTAACATATCAGTCATCGATAATTGCTGCTGATTCCAGAAAAATGTCTCTTCTTCAAGCTGGGAACTTAAGTCATTCTTCTGTTCAACTTGACAATAAAGACGAAAATAACGGTTATTAAATGTGTCGAGAAAATCACTAGGTGCTTCATCTCCTAAATCAAGCTTGGTGTGCATGACCTGACGATAAATAGCCCTAGGCATGACACCATCATTGCCCGATAAACCACTTATAGAGGTTTTAAGTACATACTCACCAACTGTATTTTCATAAACCCTTGTCATTTCACTGTGATAATAAGCTGGCAGAAATTCAGCACTAAAACGTACATCTGGAGTTTGTCCAGAGTTTGCCGCATTACGCTTAAAACATTGCCAAGCCTTATCTAAAGCAACACGGTTAAACGTGTTATTTAGCCTCGCTAAAGTAGACTCTTGCATCCACTTCTCCTTGGAAACGATCGATACACTTCTTCTCCGCCTTCAAGACGAATGTCAACTTGGGTAAAACTGTTGAAACCAGCAAAAAATGCAAAAAAATGATCCAATAAATGACTGAACAAGCACAGGCCAGCACTCACACTGGCTGAATCTAAAGTGACAATAATTTTAGTGCCATAGGCAAAACACGCTTTACCTGACACATATATAGGGGCAACGACTTTCTCTTGCTTGAGCCCAACAAGCGCATCAATGTAAAGTTGATTCAAAGAGCTTTGATTAAAGTTATAAAGCTCAAACATCGTCTTTAATGTACTTACCGGATCATCCGATCCCATCACTGAGTGATAATTGAAATGTAAATGACGTAATAATGCCCAGACACTTTTATTCGTTTCTTTACTGCGTACCGGCATGGTAGGTCGACGTAACATCCGTATTTCAGCTGGAATCGTCAATGACTCTCTACATTCAATGGTACTGGTTACCCCTAAAGAGCCAGCATGGATACCATTAGAGGCTGTAGCCCTCACAACCCAAGTCAGAAGTTCGCTACCTATATGGTTATGTGATAAATCAGCCACTCGAATATAACTATCAAGTACGCCTCGAGTATGTATCGACTGCTGCAACTGCCAACGAAGTCCCGTTTGAGAATCATTGAATTTTTCACCATAAATATGTGGAATATCGATAGCTTCTGCACCACTGACGTCAAGTACCTGATCAACAGAAAACAACTCCAGAGAGTCCCCTCCTCTGGCATCAAGCACAATGGGATATTGCTTCTTAAAAAAATCGACCTCAATCGGTTCAGATACCACTTGAGATAGATTGATGATTGGAACCGTAAATAAGGAAAAATGCTGCTCAGATAAACTTCGAGCGAGATCCACTCCCAGATCATCCACAAAAATTTGTACTTTAAACTGATTGCCAACAACCTGCTTGAACGCTGACCCAAATTCCAGTTGAAAACCATAGAAACGCTCAGAGAACATAAAGAACTCTGTCAGCAGTTTAAATCCACCAAAGCTATTTGACTGATACGGTAAGACACTTTCAGCGAACTTAAAACCAGTGGGCTGCATGGCGTCTCTACCTAATTCGATACACTCACCATTAGCCTCAATACTGATCTGTAAAACGCCTTGAAATAACAGGTCATACAAACGCAGTAAAAAGCTACCATCCCCTTTTAATTGCACCTTCAATCGCTCAAGTGACAAAGAAGAGAGATCCATATTCTCATCAAATGTGGAAATTGAAATTTCAATTAGCGCCTTAGCATGCTCAACTCCTGATTGCTTCCCTCCTTTAAATGGTGCAAAAGATACGCTCACCTGATCAATTTTCAGTGGTAATAGTTCCACCATTTCGGTAGTACGAAACACGGCACTAACTTTATCATCAGTTATTTCAAACTCAGTACCGATAGGGATTTCATGCACTGCATTTATATCTTCAGTAATAACAAAATCCAACATACTAAAGCTCGGCGTGGGACGAAGATAATGAGGGAACAATAAGCGGATTAAACTTTCAGCTAACTCAGGAAAAGTATCGTCCAATCGCTTTTGTAAACGACCATTTAAGAAAGCCACACTCTCAACCAAGTGTGCTATCTGAACATCATCAATACCATCTTTGCTAATACCAAGTGCGCGGGCACTCCCTGGATAACGCTCAGAGAATTGCACAGCCTCTTCACGAATAAATCGTAATTCCTGCTCAAAATAAGAGAGAACATCATCAGACAAGGTTCGCTCTCCTTACAATAAGCCGATTAATGTTAAAATCTAAAAAAGAGTCCAGTACAACCTCTTCTTCAGCAATAGCTGAGTGCATTACGGCAAAAATACGAAAGCGTAAACGGTTTTCATTGGTTAATGTTTCTTGTATTTCAATTTCAACCTGACTTAATCTTGGCTCGTAGCGCTGAATCAATGCCGTCATTTCAGTTACGATACCGTCACTGTTTGATTGATTTTGCCAGCGTGACACACAAGTCATGCCCATATTCACAATCGTGCCAGATAAACGGTCACTTTGTTCACTCTTCAGCCATATAGGAGCTCTGGCAGATATAAGACCACATAAATTATCAATAATATCGTCATGAATATTATCAAGATTATCACTCCAACACTGACCCAGTTTCGTAATTAAGCTCATTGTGTCAATCCGATTTATATCCCAATACAGAGGTTTCCAAAATCAACTTAGCATCCATCATTCCGAACTGGTTCTGAGGCTGGAGAATAAATTTACACATGTAACGTGTTTTATCATTTGGCGATTCTTTAATGTGAACTTCAAAAGACTTAAGTGGATAACGCGCCATGATTGAGTCATCAGCGAATTGTCCTGAATTTGTATAATATTGTAACCATTCACTTAGCCGATGCTGACACGCTGCGGCACTGTCATATAAGCCCACAAGCTCCCTTAACTGCACCTTAATGTAGTGACCGAAACGACACCCCATCAAGTTTGTTTGTAACATGCCTTGTAAATGAGCAGTATCATCGGGGGCTTTCCAAACTGAACAGTTACTGAAAAAACCTTTCTGGCCAGAAAGGTAGATGCTACTGAGTGCTATAAACCCTTCCTCAGACCAAAAACCATCTTCTTCACTGTGAATATCGACTTTCGTTATCACCTCTTCAGACTGACTGACGATTGCACCAGAATTTTTTGAGTCATCGTAAGAGCTTAAAAAGCTAAACCAACTCACACGGTCAAACTCGCGAACGATATTACTTGCCAATAAAAAAACACTATTACCCCATAAACTTTTAGCATCCAATTGACTCTCGCTAAACATAAACCCTGCTGCATAATGCACGTAAGGTTTACGTAACAAATATTCCGGCAATACCAAATGAATAAATCTTGATGTGATCCTGTCGCGAAGTAATTGCCAAGATGAAAAATCATCACTTTGTAAAATACGTTTCACACGTAATGAATCATTTAAAATATACTTTGGGTTATCGCCAAAAAAATACTCATCGATCCCTAATATGGCAGGACAAAACGCCATTTCACACAACTCTGAAAGCAATTGTAAGGTGTATAAATCTTCGAAGTGCTGTGATTCTTCATAACTTGAAGTTATCTTATGCCCTAACACCAGCAGACCAAATGGGGTTCCGCCTGCCATATCAAACTCATCTGAATATAACTTCTTGAACAAAGCACTACATTTAAGATTAAAAAATGTATTGAGATCTTCTGACACCTCTTGCCATGTCGCATCAAGTATTTTAATTCTGACCCTACGCTGAGAAACAGGTAAAGAAACCAGCGATGAAACTTCTAACCAAGATGCTTCGAGCTGCTTAAAACAAGGATATTGTATAACCTCTGATAACTGTTCACTTATCAACGAATCAAGCTTTGCAATCAGCCGAGTTAACACCAGCTTAAGCTGATCCACCGAATCTATCATAGAAGGAGAATCTCCCTCTTCCAATTGAATTTCGGTAAGCCATAATCTAGAAATGGTTGTTTTAGCTTTAGTCATCATCGGTTATCCAATTCAAAACAGTACGACTGGAAAGACTTAACTACCAGGAATATTAGCCACCATCCTAATTGAACTCGTCAGCTCTTCCATTTGTAACCAAGGACGTAAATGAGCGATAGCAGAAAATGCTCCTGGACGACCGGCATGCTCTTCAACCGTAACTTGTGCCTCAATAAGTGGGAACTTTGCCTTCGACTCATTACCTACAGCGTTAGCATTGACATACTGCTGTAGCCAATTATTCAGATGGGATTCAATCGCATCAGCACCCAAATTTGAGCCAACTTGATCTCGACCCATTACTTTTAAATATTGAGCAATACGGCTACTTGCCATGGTGTAAGGTAAGCGTGCAGAAATAGCAGCATTGGCATTGGAATCATCATCGGCGTAGGTTTTGGGTTTATGCGTCGACTGAGCACCCATTGATACCGCATAGTTGGTGTTTTTGTAATGTAATAAGGGTAAAAAGCCAAGGTCACTCAATTCTTTTTCACGCTCATCAGTCAGATTGACCTGAGTAGGGCATTGCTGAACCCTATCACCCGCATCAGTAAAATAAGTGAAATTAGGTAAATTCTCTATTTTACCGCCATTTTCAGCACCTCTGATCGCAGTACACCAACCATATTTTGAATAGGCATTTGTCAACAACAAGCCAAATTCATAAGCGGCATTGCTCCAAACAAAATCATCTTCAGATGATACTATTTGCTGCCCATTTTCTCGTACTGGTAACTCTTCAAAAGCAAAAGATGACACCTTAGTGCTTTCTTGTCCGTAAGGTAGGCGTGCCATGGTCTTTGGCAAAGTTAATGCAACGTAGCGCGAGTCATCACTTGCTCTAAATGCATTCCAACTCGCATAAGCAGGTGAATCAAAGCCAGACGCAACGGGTTTACCATCTGTAAAAGTGGTAAACGAATCAAAATCAAACATATTTGAACTGGCAGCTGCGATAAATGGTGTATGTGATGCAGATCCCACCTCAGCCATGTAACGAAGCAAGGCTACATCTTCATCAGCATAACCAAATTCATAGTCACCTAAAAGCACACCATATGGCAAACCACCTGCTGTACCAAATTCTTCTTGATAAACCATATTAAAGAAGCGACTACGATCGATGGCTGTGGCATCTTCAAACTGCTCTAGTAACTCTTCTTGGGTATAATCAACCACTTTAATTTTTAAATCTGATCCAAGCTCACTATTTTTAACCATTTTATGTAAACCAAGCCAACTGCCTTCTAATTTTTGAAAGCTTGGGTTTTTCATCACTGCAGATAACTGTTCAGAAATTTTACGATCAATTTCTGCAACCGCCTGCTCAATGGTTAGCGTGAGATTCTTATTCCACGTCACAGTCCCTTCCATCACTTGTGATGTCATGATAGACAGTAGTTCTTTGGTGGTATCAGCTGGCGTTTGCGCAGTCGCAGAAATAGCACGCTCAAGAATACTCTGCTGTGCTACTGTTTCTACCTCAACTTCAGCTTGAGTCGTTGCTTGTTGTTCAGTGGACATTACTCTGTCTCCTCTTTATTCAAACCAAGCTCTTGAGCTAGCCCTTGAATCGCATCTGCATCTTTAAAGACTTCTTTTAACAAGCGGTCTAAATCTCGTGAACGGTCGGCTTTACTTAATAATGTTTTCAGATGATTGCGCGTTTCTACCAACTTAGTCAGTGGCTCAATTTGCCCAACAAGCTGCTCGGGTCGAAAGTCTTTCATTGAACTAAAATTAAGATTAACGTCAAACTGACTATCATCATCCGTCAGCTTGTTATCTACCTTATAATTTAAACTAGGGTTAATTTGCCCCATCACGGTATCAAAGTTATCTTTATCGATAGTAGAAAACTCACGTTCCTCAAGATCCACTTTATCAGCAGCAGGTTTATGACCAGAGTAATCCCCGATAACACCGACAATAAACGGCAGTTCTTTCGTTTCTAGACCTTCCGTGGTTTCGACGTCATAGGTGATACTTACCCGATTTTTACTAACACGCTTATGCTGAGAGTTCAATGTCATAGAGAATTCCAATTGCATTTTTAGATGGTTTAATTGCCTCCCTCAAGAAGGGAGACAAATTGAAATAACCGAATTAAAGAGCGAGTGAAGTAGGTTTATTAACCTTACGGTCATAACCCACTTTACCAATAGAAGTACCTGTACTGTCATCGCCTTCAATATAAAAGTCTTCTTCTGTCTTATTGTAAGAAAAAGTAAAGTTTTCATGTGCAACTGAATCTGGTATAGAAGAAATTGAACGCCCTATTGTACGAGCTTCATCCAAAGTAACTTTGTGAGAAATCTCAACACCATCACCTTTAGAAGCTGGTTTAGTCTCAACAATTTCTAACTGATAGGTTTTATCAAATTTAAGCATCATGGAATAAAGAAGTGGCGAAGCACCACTTTTTAACATACTAATATTAATTGGATCGAAATGGATTGTGCCCTGATCTTGGTTCTTGGTATCGGTATTCATTGATACTGTGCGCGACATAGACATTGACCAGTTCATAATTTCAAAGAACTCACCATCACCACCACCTGGAATTTTAACATCTGTTGCATCTTTAACTTTTTGGCCCACAACACGCATATACATACCATTACTAGACATATTTTCAACCTCTTTAATTAGTGCCTCAATTAATAAGGCAACTTACAATGATGGATACTCTATATGAGTATCTTCGGAATATTACCTACCATAAGAATGTTAATATCACTGGTTATTGACATAGTTGGAGTCATTTAAAACTCTACTTCTATTTCTTTTGTATTCTTTAGACGTCATCATCGCAATGGGAATGGGTACAGTTTTCACGTCAGTATTATTGGTCTCCATGAGTCTAATTTCATTCAAAGCATAGGTACCATCGAAAAACGGCATCACCATATCCAGACAGATAAGGGAATACGGGTCATGTTCCTGTAAAGATAATTTAAAACACTCTATCGCTTCGCGGCCATTAACCGCCAAACCCAAACGAGATAAAAATATCCTTATTCACCCTTCTTGAAATCGGATCATCATCCGCCATCAATATTCGCTTCTTTGCCTTTAATGCGCTTTTTTGTCATTATTTCTGTCATTCCATACGGCTAAAACTTCTGATTCAACATAGTATGCTCCACCATCACATAGCCAAAATAAAAAGATATAAATCATGGTAAATCACTTTTCCAAAAACGAACAAATACCCAATTTACATATAGACATCAACATTCTGGAGAGAGCTTTATTTGCTGCAACGGTATTTTCCGCTAAACGCTCTACCCAGCTTTAGCATGTAAAAATAACACTTTAAGCGCCAAGGTAGCCCCTAATGCTCTATCACGGCTACAACAGCATTAGTTTAAGCATTCAGCATACTTTAAAAGTGACGGCAGAATGGCGTCAAACATTGATAATCAATGATAGATTATTACACCACCAAACTTTAACCTTCTAAAATTAAAGAAGAACAAGCCATCACCAATGGCCATGATAGGATTCAGGATAATAGGTGACCACAAGAATCAAACATATTGGGCAACCACGCATTACAACCCTAACCTTGAAGTTGAAAATTTTAGGGGAAAGCTTATCCATCTATAAACAAATCAAGAAAAGCAAAGAACCAGAAGGTGAAATAATAGAATCGTGGATGATTAACTGGGGTTAAAAATACAAGATGACGATCTATAAAAGATGAATGTTTTATCAAATTGAATTCTGTTGATTCAAGTACAGCATTTTTAATGAGCTCAATCGTAACACCGACTGCTTTTCATCATCCAGTCTGACATGGTGCGGCGGCTTAAGTGGATACCCCATTGCTTAAACTGAGTTTCCTGACGATAAAGCGGCATATGGTATTGATATTTAGCGGTAATGATTTGACTGAGCAAGCTCGGTGTTGCGATACCCTTGGGGATAGGTGATGGCGGAACGGGTGCCTACTTAATCGGGGTTATCGTGTTGTGAGTCTCACAATGGCGACAAGCATACTTTGGACGGACATGTTGTTGCACTTCCACTTTAGCTGGCACGAACTCCAGTTTTTCACTGATATCCTCGCCGATTTTATGTTAGTCGTGGCCGCAGCACTCGCAAGTCTTATCTTCATCAGGGATGTCATGCACAATGACTGTACGAGGAAGTTCTGCTGGTAGCGGCTTACGCTTGGGTTTGTTACGGGTATAGGTAACGGTCTCAACGTCTGCTGACTCATCCTTGTCACATTCCTCTTCAGCCTCATTAAACAGCGAAGCTTGCTCTGGGCTCACTTCACTGCTTTTACCAAACCGGTGATGTTGAGCTAAACGAAACTGTTCGAGTAAACGTTGATATTTATTTTCCGTTACAGCTAAAAGCGCCTCAGTTTCTAGCAATTTAGCCAGAAGCTGTTAGGGTGATAACTTGGTTTCTATCGGTGCTTTATTCATGGCGTTATTATACCACTACACCCCATGAGCACGATGATTTACAGCTTATTTAGTTCTATTTATCTGCACATTTTCAATCGGTTACTGTACCGTTGACTGATAGTCCAGTTTTTGATGTCCCATCACCTCAAAACCTTGCAGTAGCCATTGCAACTGCTGATGTGAGAGCGACAAAGTTTCAGACTCTATTTTCGAAGGCCATTTAAAGCGTTCCTTGTCGAGACGCTTATACCACAGTGCAAATCCTGTTCGGTCCCAGTATAAGATTTTAAGCTTGTCCCGGGCTTTGTTGGTAAAGACAAATAACGCATCTGAAAACGGTGATAGCTGCATATCTTGCTCGACGATGACGACCAGGCCGTTAATGGACTTGCGAAAGTCGACCACATCTCGATGCAAGTAGAGGGTCTCTATATCAGAGAACTGTGACATCTAGCGGCACTCCCTGAGTAGCTGGCCTAGCCAACGTGGGTCAGTATTGACCGGAAGCGTCAATGACATTGCCCCTACGGCCAGGTTAATCACCGCCACTTCTTGTGGTGGCTCTGTCGTTAATGCCTCTGCTTTGGGCGTGAGTTTTACAAAGGTTGAATGGAATGCTTCCTTAGCCTTCATCAAATCGCTTCTCTTGCGGCTAAAGGTTTTAACGACAAGGTGATGCTGGGAACAAAAATCAACAATCGTTAATTTGCTTTGTTTATGAAGCTCTATGAGCTCAAGCCATTGTTCTAGTGTCTTATGTTTATGCGAGGCCATCTCAGTGACTCGGAAAGTATCGGTAACAAAGACGCAACTCACTAACCTCAGCAAGAGTTAGGTGTAGATCGCCACCCGTTTACGACAATCCCTTAGCTTCATTACCAAATATCGGAGCTAATGCAGGCTGCATATCTCCAGTAGATATACCTCTAAGATATAGCCAAGATATTAATTCTTCGATGTTTTTTGTTTTCTTTAAATAAGGAGGGATCAGTGAACTATTAAATTTGACGCCCTCTTTTTTTCGATCTCTTACTTTAGGCACTTTAACAGGAATATCGCCTAATCCAGTTTGTATTGTCCGCTCAGGCTGATAGCCATTACGCACGACACGTTGTACCCCTTCAACCTTATCATCTTGATATTGCTCCAGGAGCAATATCAACTCAGCCTCAACGGCTTGAGCTAAAAGCTGCTGAGCACCTTGTTTTAAAATCTGTTCAAGCGGGTTTTCTGGTATTTGAATCGACACTATATTATTATTTTGACTCATTGCGATGCTTCTCCTGTTAATTGTTGATCTGGCAAGATCAATTAACAGATTACATCGCAATGACTTCCTTCATACACCAGAAATGACTATAGCTCCTAAATTCCTCTACATTGGGCTTTCTTTCGAAAACCAATTCGTCGTTTTTTGGGTGATGTCATCATCACGACGTACAGCAAGATATTTCAACTCTTCAGGCGGAATGACCATTTGAAGCCACTGTGAGCGATGAATAAAAAAATCGTTAAGTGCTTGATGACGACCTTGTTCAGATTCATTTAACATCATATTCATCACAGAAAAATCAACGGGGTTCATTGAATTCCATTTACATTGCTGTAGTGGCTTTGTTGTGTATATTTTGAGGATGGTTCTTTTTGCATTGTTTGGAAGAAACGGATTGTGATACTCACCAGTAATACGGCTTACAATCGTTCGCCATATCCACATGTGATGCCGCGCCGGTGCTGTTGCTTGAGTTGCCCCCCATTCTGGGAGATTCCCCTTCATTTTAGCGATGTAAAAACCGGGGCCAATTTGACCTGTTGGTGGCAGGCACTCACGCCGAACACCTGTTTTTAAAATATTTAGTGCAGATGATTCGCTAGTACCATGATATCCAATAAATTGCATAATATTTCTCTTAGGTTATTTTGCTTCAGGCATCGTACCTTTTAACTCGTCTATTTTTGGCATTAACACTCGTACACGTGCTTATTAATTTCATCTCTTTAATCATTGTTGGACAAATTAACCTCCAATTAAAACCGTGGGCATCCCCATCACAATTGTGCCGCCATGTGCTGTGCTATCCCCATTCTAGCCGCAGGCTTATTATTAATGAGCACCGTTGCGCTGCCTTTTATTATGCTGTCCGGAGGACCAACACAGATACACATTTGCCCTAGCGTCGCGGCGGGTAATGCACCTATTAGAACCGTCGTTGGCAGGGGCAATAATGGACCTCCGACATGAGGTATGGGCACCGGTGCTGGGGTTTGCATCGGGCATATATGCATGTCAGTGGCGCGTGCTGCAGGTAACATATTTACTCCTAAATTTGTCCGTTGCCGCCTTTAGCGATATGTAGTGCAATATCGATAAACTGACGATAGCGCTTTTTAGCCTTGCTTCCATCGGGAAGAATAGCGGTAAGACTGATACAACCAGCCGCCGCCTGGGCGTATAAATAGGGAGGCGGAGGCACGATTGGATCATCGGGTTGTGTAATACTTCCTCCACTCCAAAATGCGGCCTGGGCCGCCCATCCTGCGCCTGATTCTAATCCTGATTTGTTCGCCATGGCCTCTGCAAAGCGTCGACTCGCCTCATCAGGTATATGTACCCAAGCCTTTGCTGCTCTGATTGCGTTGGCTTCAGCTTCATTCCAATCATCACGACTGTGGGCGCAGCAATATGCCCACCAGATGGTTTCTCGTAAGGGTAAAGCATGAGCTAAATACATCACTGCTTCAGCATAAAGTTCGTTTTCAAAAGCAATCTCTATCAGCTCTAGTGGCAACATCTTTTTATTAGCTAGCTGGCTAAATGACACTTCTGGAGTGTAAAGATCTAAGATGTCCTGAGCGGATTGATATGGGATTTTTAATAATGTCATTAATTAATCTTCGCTATTCCTCCTTGAATTTGAACCATAGCGCCTCCTTTTACTGTCGTTTGTACATCACCTTTGAGGGTGAGGAGAGCGGATTTGACTTCTGCGGTAGCATCACCTTTTATTTTGATTAATGCGGCGCTCATTTGCGCTTGGCCACTGGCCTTGATGTTAATTGTAGAGCCATCGATTTTAATCGAAGTACTTTTGATGGTTATCCCTGATGAGGTAATATTAATACTGCTAGCACCGACTTTGAGTTCGATATTTTTTTTACCCGTTAGCGTGATATTGTCACCATCCACCGTGACAGCTGATTTTGCAGAAAGCGCTATATCTTTATCACTTTTTGCAGACCAGTTGTCTTTACTATTCGATTGGAGTGACTTGTCAGATTCGACTAAAATATTATCTTTAGCTTTTAAGGATACGCCTTTATCTACCTGAGTTCTTTTTTCGCCTTTAACTGTTGAGCTGTGGTTGTTGTTGATATCGAACATCAGGTCTTTTTCTGCATGAATAAAAAAATGTTCTTTATCTTTTTTATCTTCAAAACGAAGTTCATTACCCTGACTACTACTGCCCTTTGGGCTGGTTCGTGTTTTAATACCACTTTGCGTTGCTTCAGAGTAGGGATTAGTATTGACCTTAGTGTACAGTGAGCCAACAATCTATCTATCTGGATCTCCATCAATATATTGCACCAGTACTTCATCGCCGACACGAGGGATAAATTGACTCCAAATCCTTTACTTGCTAAGCTTTGCGATACAGATAACCAGCAGGAAGAGTTCTCATCTTCCTTGCCTTGAGAGTCCCAATGAAACTTCACTTTTACTCTTCCCAGCTTATCTCGGTATATTTCTTGACCTTTGGCCCAGTTATTGACGCTGTATGCACACTGTGAACTCGTGGTTTATTGATTGGCTGAGGTCGATAAGTAGAAGTGGTGGGCATACAGACAAACTTGTTGTGATAAATGGATGTGTTTTTGTTATGTTCGCATTCTATAAGGAAGTTAATTTTAGTGACTAGATATTCTTGATTACTCTTGGAAATTGGATGATTTTTAAGGTTGAATTTTCTTCCGCATGACAATCCTGCTAAATCAGACTCTGCATATGTAGTCGATAGCTCTGAATCTAATGCTTGAATATGACGATCTGCGGCCGAACGAATGGCATTTTTACTTTCATTACCTAGACCAAAATGGCTTGCTGTAAATTCTGCAGGATTGTGAGGAAAGGTGCTTTTCATTTCGCCACTGTCAAAGACTTCAGCTTGGTTTTGTGTATGATCTGTTAAAGACACTTTACTTGTCCCAATACGAGTTTTAGTTACCCAATTGTTTATGGTGAACTCGTCTGCATCGGTTGTTCTACCTGCATAACCAATGGTACTTAATTTACCTATTTTAAATTTGTGATTTGAATCACCAATGACCACGTAGGGTTTATATTTACTATTGTCGTATTCAAGATGGTAATGCCAGCCCTCACTTGCTAGTAAACGTTGAGAGAACTGGAGTCTGTTTCATCAAGCTGGACACAATATTCGTGTTTCATCCCATTAACAGCAGTAGAGAAACTGAAGTATTTTCCGAACCAGAATTGTCAAAGAGTTCTTGTAATATTGCTTTTGTTGTCATGTTCTGAAAAATTTTACGATTATGACGATAAACCAATAATGAAAGGGGATCACAAGCACAGATCGTATAGTAATAATGCTGATCAAATTTTACGAGCTCAATACTAGAAGCGATCCCTTGATAAAGCTGTGTATCAATGGTTTGCACATATGTTACTTCAAGCGGTTTACCTAATACTTTAATGTTTATTTCGTTATCAGCTATAATGGAAAGAGTAAATAAACAACTGGAAGAAATCGATTGTTCAGATTCAACTCTTGTCACTGTATGGTTTGTTTTATCCGCCAGTTTAACGCTAACTGGGCAAGATGGATAACATAATGCCAAATGTAGTTACTCCCCCAGTCATTTAAAAATTCTATCGCTTCGCGGCCATTGACCACCAAATCAACGTCAAACCCAAACGAGGTAAAAATATCCTTATTCACCCTTATTGAAATCGGATCAATCATCCGCTATCAATATTCGCTTCTTTGCCTTTATGCGCTTTTTTGTCATTATCTCTGTCATTCCATACGACTAATAATTTCTGATTCAACATAGTATGGTCCCTCATCACATAGCCAAAATAAAAAAGATATAAATCATGGTAAATCACTTTTCCAAAAACAGAATAAATACCCAATTTACATATAGACATCAACACTCTGAATAGAGCTTTATTTGCTACACGGTATTTGCCGCTAAACGCTCTACCAGCTTCTGCTTTAGCTGTGAGTTTTACCAAGGTTGAATACTGTGTTTTCTTGGCCCTCATCAACTCACTTATCTTGCAGCTAAAGGTGTTAGTCACAAGGTAATGCCGAGAGCAAAAAATCGTTAACTGACTGTGCTTATGAGCTCTATGAACTCAAGCCATTGCCCTAGTGTCTTATGCTTATGCGAGGTCACCTTAGTGACTCGGAAAGTATTGGTCCTCTGTAATAGTTAGGTGTATATTGTCCCCATGTACCATACATCAGCCAATAGAACGAAACGGTTTTCTGAATTTAATCAAGAAGACCTAAAACCTAGGAAGGCAAGGGATAGAGCGACATTTCAGACTACTTATGACCTACTTTCACACGTATTTCGACTTACCCCGGTAAAAACAATCAAGAGGCTGTAAATATGATTGCCGATTTATCACCAGTGGCATGACGGCATATAAAATTGGCAGGTAATTATACGTTTGGAATTAAGAAAAATAACATCAGCGTAGACAGATTGTTGAAAAATATTGACCCACTAGCGAACGAAGAGTATTCAAGGTAGCAGCCTAATCTTTTAATTTATATTGCGATGCTCTGCAGGCTAACTATGAACTTTCCGATGAAATAGCCCTCTCTATCACGAGTTAAGGCAGAATATTAGATTATTGCTTAATGAAGGAAAAAGTTGGTCCCAAGTGCAAAGCTTTTTAAAATGTAGCCGTTCAACGACCGCAAAAGTGATAAGTATCATATTTAACGAAAAACAGCGAATTCTATGAGCTGACCGACATTCTAGACAGAATGTGATCTATATTCAGAGGTATCGTTTAAGATCAAAATTAGTAGATGAGGGATTGGTTAAACCATCCCCAATAAGATATTACACTTTTATCACTCATTCTAAAGGTAGAGGAAATGACCATTCACTACTTAAAGCGCAACATTATCAGGCTTATACTTATTACCAGTGCTAGCTTTTCTTTAACGCAGCTGTCAGCATCCTGGTTGTCCCTTACTCTGGTTCAATTTCGGATAGAACGAGATTCTGAACAATTTATAACTAAAATAAAGTACAACTTTAATCATGAAAGAGCTTACCTTTCGACTTTGGTATTGCCCAATACCTGCTCTAATGATGTGCATCAAGCTTTACAAAAAAGAGACAAAATTTTCTTATGTGACTCCCTTGACATTCTATTATCATCAGCAGTTAATATTTTCATTCATCCCTCTTTTTTAAGCTGCAACACGTTATCAGAAAATAATAACGCTTTTCCCCTGAACACTTCAACATCAATTCCGACCTAGGTAAAAATCGTCAGCTAAGTTCCTTCTTTAATTTTTTGCTTGGCTCACTCAAAACACTCTTTAAAAGGTAACTGATGGGTAATGACAATAGAATACATGACAGATAGCGAATGACAAGACCTAACCCAGCCATATAGAGCGACAATTACCTTGCTCAGTCTAAATCAACCAATAATATTCATGGAGATACTTTCTCCTCAAATGTCATTGTCCATTTTATAGCCTATAGGTGTGTTCACCCCCTACTCTTTTACACAGAATCGAGTAGCCATGCTAACAGTGCCTATATCCATAATAAAATTTAAAGGCGACGACTAGGCTGACACAGAAGGTTATTGAGCGATCTTTCTCATGTGTTAATACCCAATAGGTTTCATCGACCTTCCAGCCCAATTCCTCCAATACCATCTTAATCGTTTCTCTATTTCTGGCGCATAACGCTGAATCCAGCGATAACTTGTACTATTTATATATACGAGAATTGAGTTCAAAAATATTGAGCCAAATCCTCTAATTGCCTTGACAAGCCCCCTTACTTATACTGTAGGACTTGTACAAAGGTTATCCACTAAATCTGTGGATAACCTCATCAATACTCATAAAACTGGCATGGAAATATGTTCAACTTTGACATCAATCTGAGCCACTAAATCATCAACACTTCAGCTTACTTCGTCAACTTTGCGACAGAACCAACAATACCCTGTGGTCAGGAAGATCAACTGGGGGCTCTTGGCTTAATACTGAACATGATCGTCTACTGGAATGCGCTTTATATTGAGGAGACGGTTAGGCAATTAAACATTGAAGGTTTTGAGGTAAGTGACGCAGACATAGACAAGGTATTTACCTTTACTTTCTAGTATATGAATGGGAAGTATGTTTTTTAGCTCCTAAAGAGGTAAAAGAAGGTAAGGTAAGACCATTAAGAGAGCTGGTTGAAGAGGAAGATCATTCCTTCTCATAGTTTTTCGTTCCGTTGCACCTTATAGGCCAGGTTCTACTACAACACTAACGGGCGGAGAGCCGAATTTAGCTCAAATCTAAACTAACATGCTCTTCAAAAAACGGGTAATTGTCAGATCAGATCTGAGCCACTACAGATTATAGATACCGGATGTGGCGGATTTTTAAGCAAAGGCGCCTAGAGCCAAAATACGAGATCAATTGTAAGAAGAGGGTAAAATACCCTTCTTTATTAATCTCTTAATATGATCTTTTCTGGTGATCATGCCTAAAGAATTATCCAATTGTATGATTGAAGGTATTTGCAATGATTTATTCGTTCTAATTAAGTTAGAAACTGCCTTGTTATTTATAATAATTTCTTGAATTGGAATAATGTTTCCATTTTTATCTAACGTTAATTCCTGTGATATTATGGATGTGAGCGTTTCAGATAAAATGTCTCTCACTAAAGGCTGCTCATCTCCTGAGAAAAAATTAATAATTCTATCAATTGTTTTTAAGGAAGAATATGTATGTATAGTAGCAATCACTAAGTGTCCGGTCTCTGCCGCTAATAATGATGCTCTTAATGTTTCTCTATTTCTTATTTCCCCTACAACGATAACATCAACATCTTCCCTAAGAGCGGAATAAATAGCATCTTCAAATGAGGCAACATGGATGCCAACTTCCCTTTGATTGATAATTGATTTTTCTCTTTTAAACACTGTTTCTATTGGTTCTTCAATAGTCAGAATATGAATGTTTTTTCTTTTTTATATAATCAACCATCGATGATAAAGTTGTTGATTTACCACTATTTGTACTTCCAGCTAATAAAATCAATCCTTTTTTATGATCGGATATTCTTTTTAAAACTTCACCATTATCATAACATCCTAAATCAATAATACTTTGATTTAAAATCCTAATGACTAGTCCCAACCCAAAATTATGCCTAAAAAAGTTAATTCTCAACATGGTGTCTTCATTAAATCTGTAAGCATAGTTAATATCTTTCGTAAAATTAAAACCTGTTTCCTGACAGGTTTCACGTATAAACTCAATAATTAAATCATCATTTACCGTAAAGTCTGAAATTTCAAAAATTGAACCTTTTTTTCGGACATGTATTTTTTCTTTAGTGGATAAATGAATGTCAGAATATTTACTCTTTATACTTAATAATATTATTTCATTAATATTTTTCATTTATAGTTTTGCCTTAGTTTTAAAAATATTTCCAGTTTTTAAATAATAACCATCCTGACATAGGGGAAAGATAACGTTCTCCAACGATGACGAACAGGTAAGAATGATCATTATAGAATCCACAGTTAATTTATTGACGTTTTTATCGACTGAATCATTAGACCCAATATTTCACAGAACCCACTAAGAATAGACTTAAGGTCATCGTTAACTTAAAATTAATGCACAGTTAAATACACGTAGAGAACTATTAAATATCACATGGTCTCAAAACGGAGTAGTGTAAATCTACAGTCACGCTTATTATTAGTAATAAGGCCAGATACAATAGTTTTATTAATATCATTCTGATCTATTTTATAGTTAGGATTAAAACTACAGATAGTATCTTCCGCACTAGCGCCATCTTGATCCATAAAAGTACCATCGAGTGTAAAAAACGGATGTCTAGCATCCGACATCACGATAGCACTAGGAGGACTTACTTCTATATTATATTGTTTATTATTTGTATGGTTTTTTTTATCATATTCCCATATTATTGAATCAATTGGTTTATCATTCATAACAGGAATAACAATCTTACCAAACCATTCCAACCCACGACCAAATAGCCCATCATACCCATCAGTCGTTACTCTAAACGTGATATAAAACGGCTTAATTGATCCTTTTATATATGATGTAGAATGTATAATGTCTCCATCACTATTAGCATGAACCACTGAAGAAAGTAACAGTAGAGTGGTTCCTAATATAGATAAACACTTAAGCATGGATTAACCCCTTGATATTAAATTAATATAAATGATCTTATATTCCATATCATGAAATGGAATATAATGAATTTAAAACATAAAAAAAAGCCATAACAAAAACTAATACCTCAGCAATGAAATACTTTAGCGAAATAGACTCGTTACAATATTGACATGATCCTTCTGAGATTAAAAAACCATAAATAGGAATGAGAAAAATAGCATTTATTTTACTCTGACAATGTTCACAATGTGAAGGTTTAAAAAGTATATCAACCAAGCTAAATCCAGACTTCATTCTATAAAAACAAAGTTGTAAAAAACTAATAATACAGCTACAAACCATGGCAATAATCAGAGACATTAAAATATTAAACATTACCGTGCACCCGCAATTGAACCACTCAACATAAAGGTTGAGCCAAATATCGCTAATACAACACAAGCAAAGAAGATTAATGATAATAGATTCAGTAATCCAGCTAATTTTTCAATACTTTTAATGGTGGATTCGTTAGATTTATTCGAGATTTGAGTTAACATTTCCACGAACCCATTCAGGGAGCTGTATATACTGATGACAAAAATGTCCTCTTTGGAAAAAAATCCCGTGTTAAGTGCTTCCTTATAGGAACGTCCTATCGACAGGTTTCGATACATCAAATCATAATGATATTTTACCCAACCGGTGGACATCTCAGCCTTTTTTTCAATCGCATCTGCAATAGGAACACCTGACTTGATCAAGATAGAGATATCCATCAAAAACTGGGACGACTGCAGTTTCTTATATGTCTTGTAAGGCTGAAGTTTATCAAGCACTTTATTCCTAAAATTACCGGTTAACGAAGTCATTGACTTAGAAATAATAACAAATAAAACAATAAATATAGCAGATAAAATAATCAAGCCTGATTTCACCAACCATAGTCCCGAGCTATACATGAAAAAAGACAGATCAGGCCATTGATCTAATGGTATAACCGCTTCAAAGGACGGAAAAATCATTTTGCTATACATGATAATAACTAAAATACAGGCAAAGATTAATATGGCTGGGACCGTTAGCGCACTGGCTAATTTTGCATTTATTTGTTTTTTAACCTGAACAGTAATAATCACAGATTCAAAGCCTTCAGCCAGGTCGCCCGCGAGCTCCGATGAGGCTAACACCGATTGTTCTCCATCGGGAATAATACCTGAAAACGCAGCAGAAATGGATGAAGACTGCTGCAGTTGCTCTGTAATCAATTTGACTTTTTTTAAAAATGACGCTTTATATATTCCAGTTCCTTCTTTTTGTATGAGACCTAATGACTCAAATAAAGGCAAGCCATCTTTCATTAAGTCAGCTAACATTTTATACAGCTGTATACGGTCACTGGTTGATAGTTTTCTCATATATCTCTCTCATAGTTGTTTCGTCTATTGCACCGTAAAAATTGATGAACCATTGGTAGTCGACTATCCCTTTCATAACCAAAACAAATATCTTCTCTTTCATCAGATAGCCTTGATTGAATTTCTGCTGTTCATTATGTTTATCACGCCAATATTTATAGACCTTTGTCGGATTACCCGCTGCGATTTCCTGTAAAATATTGAGATCCGGCAGCAACATTTCAAATACTGGCTTTCTCCCTGATGTTCCCGAATACTTACAGTTTTCACAACCAGGGTTATGCTTGGTAAAAAGTTGATTTTCAAAGTTATCCGTCGCGCAATATATTTTACAATGTTCACATAGTGTCGGGATTAGTGTTTGGGTGACGATCCCCGCGAGAAATCCGGGCGAAGCTAAACGGTCTTTTTTGACCCCTAAGCTTTCTAATCGTTGAATGGCTGTAGTCACAGATCCCGCATGTACTGTCGTCACCGCATAATGGCCACTTTCAATTGCCCCAGTTAGCGCGGTCGCAGTTTGCTCATCACGGGTCTCACCTATCATTAACACATCGGGGTCTCGCCTCATGGCCGATTTCAATGCCGGTAAAAAAGGATTCACATCCGATTTAAGCCGGACGACAGAGCTTTGTACTGCCCCCATGATCCGATATTCCACCGGATCTTCTACCGTCACGAAACAGGCATTAGTTCCGTACTTTTTGGTATACATCCACTCCAGTATATTTTTAATTGTGGTTGATTTACCGGATCCTGTGACACCTGTGATTAACAAAAGGCCATGGGGGCATTGCATCATAGTTTGTAAATCCAGTTGCTCATCAGCGCTGAGCTGCAGTATTTCTAACGGGTCTTTGTCTTCAACAACATCAAATATCTCGCCGGTTTCCGCCTTAATTATCCTCAATACCGTATGATAGCACCCCCCAATCTGCCAAATATTGGCATATGAGCGTACCTAAACCGATAGGAGCCAGAAGGCAAATCCCGCAATATATTGGCATCCTGAGGAATATTTCTATTCCATGTGGACTCCTTTGTGGTGGCGAGGATATTGTAAGAGACAAACATCATCTCATCGCAACTTTCTGAGGATATGGTCTTCATTTTTGTCAATGAGCCATTAACCCTAAGAGATATCACTGCAACTTGATCATTTCTGACAAAATGAATATCACTGGCCCCAGTAATGATGGCACTTTCAAACAAGGCATCAATAGAATCTACGATATCCGTGCTTTGTTTCGACTCATTATCTGAGCTAGTATCCAGAGCGGTAAATATTTTGTAAAAATCAGTATTAGAGATAATCGCAACGGCATTAAATTTAGGTAAAGCACCAAATTCATTATTAAAATTATCCAATATCAAGTAATCAAAGACAGCTTGTTTTCCATCACTATCGTCAACCAAAAAGTAATCATTGTGACTGGTTAACCAACAGATCATTAACCCTTTTTTACCCGGTACAATGTGGCTCTTCTCAAGACTGATATCATCGAACTCAGCAGTAATTATATTTTTCATCGGCGCTAATACCCAAACGTATAATCTTGTCCGTTGTAGTTGAAAACAACATCATCAGCATTAATTAACACATTGTAACCTTTAAACTTTTCGCCGGGTACACGATTATACTTGCGACCATAAAAGCTAAACACCACCATTTTTTGGCTATTTTGTAAAGATGTCACGGATAAAAGCCTAATGCCATTTTTACTAAATGGTCCATCCGCCGGATTGTCAACTTTAGCTCTAGTCACACTATGATATTTATCGATTTCTTTTTTAATTTCGATATTACTTAATAATTCTTCATTTAAAGATTTATCCAGCTTTTCTTTTGCAAGCTTAAGCTCTAATAGATTAATTTCATCCATTAGGTTTGCCGTTTCTAATACATCCCCTGCAACTTGTTGATCCCTCACTTTCTTATTATCAGCATCATTGTCCTCGGTGACAGCAAAAACGTTAACAGAGACTAACAAGGTTAATACACACAATAATTTAATTTTCATCTAATTCGCCTTACAATAAATTGTTCCAGTCACGCTGTAACCTAGGTTATTTTTACCATAACGTTTACGCATTGCTGATATCCCAACATTTTTTCGATTTAAAATATATCTGGATAAATAACTTATTTTCATCCGGTCAAATCCCTGTGCATTCCAATTAATACCATAGATATCTAGATAGTTAGCCCCTGCTTTATCTAGCAAGTTTTTACTCTTTACTAACGCAGCAGGTTGCTGAAAAGTAAATGTCGATGCGTTAGCGCCTCCTTGATTACCCACTGAAAAGTCTGCAATATCAGAAAATTTCCTCATATCAGATAAAGAATCAGTACACAAAGGCAAGCTTTCATAGGCGGCTTCATCAAACACTCGCTCTACTTTCACAAGATTAATGCCCTTTATCATCAAGTTGTCGCCCGACATAAGGGTATTTAAACCTTGATACCCCATGGCCACATTAGGTATGCCAACATAATGCTTATTGTCAGTATTTAATGTATATTCACAGGCTAGAGATTGACATGTAAACTCTACCGGCTGCCAACCAAGTAAATTGAGATTCGAGAATTCACTTTCTACTTTTTTATAATCCGAGAGAGAGAATGACAACTTTTTTTCGACACTGCTCGTTAATGTTAAGTAGTCTTTTTTAGCCGCACTAATTTTTCTCAGTTCCTGTTGATGTGCTTCTTCCGTTTTCTTTTTTTCTTTATAAACATAGGTGCCAAAGCCCCCCCCATAACCACCGCAGATACTGCAGCGACCAATAAATACAACTTGGCTTTACTTAATACGATATCCATAATGGTCTATAAAAAAAAGTAGGCTAACGATGCCAATGCCGACGAGGTAAATATACCAAGCATTATTTTTATTACTGTACTCATTTTAATCATAATCTCTTCATTTTTGACCAATTTCAGGTCTTCTTTACCCAGCACAATCGTTTGAGTGTCCTTGATAGAAAAAAATCGTTTTAATTGCTTAACGATATGCTCACTGCACACTCGGTCTGAAAAAGGATAAATCATGTCATTCTTATAAAAAATACTATATTGGTTACCATCTTTATAATCGACATAATAGTGACCTTCATGGGTAATATATTCTTTATCTATAAGAAACTTTGCCAATGGAATATTTTTAGATTCATCTTTTCTTTGTAATTTCAGATTGATACAAAGATTTATTTTCCCCGATTCATCACTATTAAATATGAGTTTGTATATACCTTTATTCTTCTCGAGGAAGTTAAGTTTTTCCGGGTGGCTACAATACCATATTGAATCAGTGATAATTTTCATGTCTTGGTATCAACCTTAACGATGAGCATGGTAACACTCCCTGAATCTGAATCACTCATTGACTTACCCATTAACCCAGTAAAATCACCTCGAGTGATTTGCTCCTCCGTGAATATGGCAGCCACGGTTTCTTGGCCTACTTCTACGATAAAGTTATTAATATTCTCATTGCGTGATAGATCGGGTAATTGCACCGAATCCCCTGTCGCGCCAAAGGATACTAATTCATTTAATTTTTTTCTTGAATATCCCATGGTGATATTCACTCGACCATCGGCTAACACTTGCGGGACAATCATAAAAGACATGCCCGTTTCTAACGTATCGGTTTCGATTGTCTCCGCCGCATCGTTATCACCGGTACCTGGCTCCCGAGTAATGGTACTCACATAGCCTATTTCATTTACCGAATTCACAGGGATAGGTTTGCCGTTTAAACTCACGGCTACCCCTTCGTTCATCACTCGAGCGCCACTTTTTATTAATTGTGCGGTTAACGACCCCCCAATTTTATCTGTACTGCCATCTACCGCAGAGCCAAGTAACGCAGAGCCCACATCGAGACCACCAAAGCCATTGGCTGCCGACGCATCGATTTGGAATGATGAGCCATCACCGCCTTGAATATCCGCGCCAATGGCCTTCAACGTCGCTTGACTAATGGTCACTATTTTGTAGGAAATCTTAATTTCCGTAGAGGCTAATTGATTATAATTTTCCACAAATAGCGCGATACGATCCAATTCTTTTTATCACCTGTCGTCGATATTTGAGAAAATTCTCTAAAAATAGAATACCTAAAAGAGGCATTCTCCTCTTTCATCGACTCCAAATAATCCTCAACCTCTTTCCATAAATCGACCGTACCACCAATTTCTATTGAACCTGAAAACCCATTTCCTCCACCTTCGCTATCGACGATCGCTGAGCCAAACGCATATTTTGATTCATTTTTCAGATAGCGTGAATTATAGAGTGTATATATTTTTGTCTTATGGTTTCTTTTTACAATTTTACTTTTATCCACATCGATAAACACATCATAAGCATCCGCTAGATATTTAAGATAGTCATCCACCGAGCCTTCAAACATGATCTTTATTTTGAGGTTGGTATTCTCTCCTTTGTCAAAATAAGATACATGCATTTCATTGGCGAGCTTGTTAAGCACCTCATTAATGGTAACGGGGGTAAAATAAGTTGTTTTTATATTCAACCCCCAATAACTATTTGGATATACGCTATTATCTCGCAGGTCTAAATAATTAGTTCCTGAGACTTTAAAGGCTGAAAACTGTTTATCCATTTCAGCTTTATTACTATCAATTTCATCGACTTCCCGTGAAAATGATGACATATCTGCACATGCCGACAAAAGAGCTGTAATTGTAACAACAATAACAGCCAATTTATTTACTTTCATTTTCTACCACCAATATATTATTCTTGTAAACAGTGGCTTTAATTAGCTTACCGTTTTTACGAACATCATTCACAAATTCTTTAAGAACATCCATAGGATCTTCGCCTTCATAACTCACTCTATAGCCCGAAATAAAATCTTCGGTATCCCATTTTATTTGATAGTCAAACTGTTTAACAAAATGGGTCACAATCAACTCGACACTATTACCTTTTTCAATGATGAGACTTATTTTTTTACTATCATCATTTGCTACTAAATGACTATCTACACTAATTCCTATATTACTGTCGTCATTCATTACTGTATTATCATTTGCAAACGCAGCTATCGGCAATATGCTTAAACTTAATGCTGCTATTAATATTGATTTAAATATATATTTTATTTTCATCATGATTTTTCAACTTCACACCAACGTAATGCCACTATTTGTAATGATTCTGGATTTTTTCCATCATCACCGTTTACATCATTTGGAGAGCCGACAATGCCCGTCAGCGACCAAGATAGTCCGTCTATATCCTCCCATCTAAATAATACTCCCGACACCAACTCTGCAGGTTCATCAGCACTAGAGATACTATTATCCCCATAGTCAGAAGCATCCACTTCAGGGAAGTCACCAAAATGACTGCCCGAAAAAGAACTGCTGATCACAGACAGATGGGGCAGTAACTCATTTCCTTGGATTGTCGGGCACACGGGTTTGGCAATTATAATATCGTTACCAGAGGCATCGAAAGCATCCACGACCACTTCTACCGGGGTGCGATAAACCTTATCCGGCGACACTTGATCCGCTGTCTGGTACAGTAAGTTACCGTCGGTTTGTAAAAACCTTGATGGCTCCAGGTTACCATCGAGGCCATTATCAATATTAGCTATTGATGAAATGGCCGATTGACAAATAACATCATTCTCGGCAGCACCAACGGTGACATTCCAGCACAGCGAGCGACTTTCTTGCATCGCCACCATGCCATCACTTCTTAACGCTTGGGTGCCATCTAGCTCAAAAACAATGGCAAGCCCCATGTCTCCAGTTATCATCATTAACCTGTCATCTAACAGGGCTTCATGGGCATTAATCCCTGTATCATAAGTCGTCACCGCCCCACTGAAATCTGCAATATGGATATCCGCATAGGCGCTGTTCTCCATGTCATCGATTTGTGACACTTGCTCACTCACCGCTTCTGCTACATCATAAATATCCTTAAGACCCTCTTGTCCATGAAGACCATCAATAAATATGGTGATAACTGTGGGCTTAACATCACTAATATTTGAGTTATCAATATGATTTATCGAAAAAAATGATTGCTCTGCACCATTAACTTTTATGCCCCTAACCCTGTAAATCGTGCCCAAGATAACGGTGTCTCTCAATCCAGCTGAACAGTTAACACGCTCATTATCCACCCCTAAAGAGGGGTCACAACTATCATTACTGGTACCATATTCAGCCCCATTAAAAAAATTGGCGACTATTTGGTTACTTGATGTTTTCACATCAAGATAGATATATTCAACTCCAGTCGTAATGCTATCTTTTAATCCTTTAATAGTGTCATTGATTTTCCAAGATGAAATATCATCGGTTGAATCTTTTCGTTTTACTAAGGGATCAAACATGACCTGAGTACTGAGTTGATAGATTTTAGCCACTTTTGCTGCTGCTAAAGTTTTAAACTGACTCTTCATCTGTCTACTTTGAAGTTGCATAACCCCCACAGTAATAACACCAAGAATAGAAACAGCGATCAAGACTTCTAATAGCGCCATGCCATGTTGCTTTTTCATAATAAGACATCCAAGGAATTCAAATTATTGGCTAACAATGTTCAACCGCTCAATATACTCGTTGAGCGGTTGTTATTTATTTAACGATATTATTTATAACCGATCACGATAAGATTTTGGTCAGTCGCACTAGGACATAATGTAAGCACAATTGTAGGGTCGTATATATCTTGGTTAATGCCATCAGTTGTATTTTTAATGTCAATAGTACCAGCGACATCAAAAGTTTGATCCGCAATAGACCCACCAGTATCCATAACCGTAATGTAATCTGCATCATCAAGCAGTGGTCCTGTTATCAACGCATTACATGCGGTTTGATTTGCATTATCAATCCCAAGTACAAAACCAGTATCTAAGGTATCGGTAGCACGGACCTTAGCCACACTAAAGAGATAAGCCGAATTTGTCAGTGGGTTAATTGCTACACTTGGATCAATTGCTTTTGAGTCTGCAAATTCTTGAACGGACAGAGACGAAGTATCAACATATTGTGCAGCGCGGCTATAGACTTGTTGAAGCGCAATAGAAACATCAGTCATATCCGTTTGAATATCTTTAAGATCTTGCTTTTCAAAAGTTCTAGAAGCTAAGGTGGCAACACCCGCTGCTATTAATCCTAAGATACCAATGGCGATTAATATCTCGAGTAATGCCAATCCGCGTGCTTTTTTGTGACCGTGAAAGTTTTTACGTGTTTTACGTTGCATTTTAAAGTTTATCCTAAGTTAGCTAATTTGCCGTTTATCCAAGGGCTTTCGCCCCATTTCTTTTATTGCTGCAGTTGGCCTCCTTAATATATTGAAAATTAAAGAGGGCTAACACCCCGACAAAAATTGATGGACGGGGAGCAAAACGACTGATATCAATGAATGCCTGTCGATCGCCATGTCGATATTTGAATACTCAAACATCGATGTGGACAATGATTCTATTCGCTGTAAAAGCCGTAACAATGTGTTTTTGAGTTAACAAAAACCAGTTTAACCGTCATTCGGTAATTGGTTTTTAGCTTTATTACCTAAATCGGTGAGCGGCGCTACTTTGAATGAAGATACTGTAAAAGCGTTAGTGAAATGATGTGATTTATATTTTTTATGGCTAACCCTCTGTCTACTAAAGATTTAATCTTTTCTATATATTTTATATATGCTGTGAATTTACTTTAAACATAAAATTGACAAATATCCTCTTGCTTCTTGCTCCAGTTACAGGAGGCTTATCTATAGGGAAGTGTAATTAATTTGTATGCTAAATAGGCTTTGCTTTGATTAAGGGAATTGTATAAGCGAGCCTAATATGAATCTTAGCGTACGTGTCATTGTTGAAATCGTAAATGAAGCTGGCTAAGTAAAATCTCACTCGCTCATTAATATCAAGTCGATGACCTCGATGTAATAACAAAATCATCCGCAATGGTTACGTGAAATCCAATTTTCATGGCGTCTACACTGACCACAAAGTTTCCACCAGAAAGCAAATCTGTCTCAAATATAAATGGAAAAGTATACCCAGTATCAATTCACTTTTTGGTAGCGCTATTCACCCTGATCTTGCTAGGATTCAAACTGAAATGGGCGCTAAACACAGTTACCAGGATGCGGAGCATATAATGACTTTACTCTCATCAAAGAAGCGGAGTATTAATAGCCATGAGCGGGTTAAAAAGCTACAGAATACATCGGATAATATCTTAGTTTATCGGTAGGTACTGATAACTCTATCCAGCCCCAAGTAGCTGATAAAAAGCGCTTTGAAGTCATGACCGCGGTCATCTTTGATCCAGAGCAGATTGATTACCGCGGGGGACAGCTAAAGCAGGAGGGGGCAGTTTCGACCTTAAGGGGTAAATTAACCATCAAACACTGCACCGCTTCGGCCGACGAACAATCATACCTTAAACAAGCAGCTCTGGAGTCAGCCATCAAGCAAGGCATGAGCAAAGATACCTCAAGGACAGCGATATGTGGCGGTGCTGATAATTGCTGGAATGTGATAAATGCGGTAGCGCCATGATGTCACACGGATACTGGATTGATTTCATATTGCCATGAAATTTGAGAATCTTTCACTAAAAAATCAAACGCTACTAGAAAAAGCAAAACGTGCTAAACGGCATTTGTGGCGAGGCTACCCAGACAGGGCAATAATCCGGCTTGAGGAGATAAAAAATCACCTCCAAGAAAAACAGGAACAGCGGCAACAACATATGAAGTGGTCACGTAAAGGGCTGCACTCTCTACTTCAGGTTAGGGCTTCAATATCCAGTAATAGCGGGCAACAACATTGGGAACGCTATGCCGGTGAAGCAATGTTGAAAACAGCAGCGTAAGCATACAATCAATTACACTGCCGATCCCCATTGCCGTTTTTCGCCCGTCATTGGCTCTTTCTAACATTGGCTCAGCCTCTGCCACAGCGGCTAAGCTTTTGATCACCCTCTCCCCCGTGGGGCCTTTGGTACTCAGTCCATTGCTAAAACTTAAGTCTAGTCCCCCTTTAATAACTACTGTCCACAATATGGTGCACTTTCGCCCTAGGAGCAAACGTTGCAACAGCAGCGTTAACAGCCCCGCCATTTTGATTAAAAGTAGCGGGTATATTCCTTCAATGACAGTCAACGAGGCAGAAATACTAAGCGATGGAGGAGTAGACTGTCTCTTCATGATCTAGACAGTAAGGAATGGATAGACGGGTCTGCGTTCCTGAGGCTTAATATTCAGCTTTATCAGTAATTCATCCATGACATCTATGGATAATGGCTTTAGTAAATAAGCATTTATTAAGTTTTTCACACTCAATATACTGTTTCTATTTCTTTTGCATTTTTTAGACGTCATCATCGCAATGGGAATGGGTACAGTTTTCACGTCAGTATTATTGGCCTCCATGAGTCTAATTTCATTCAAAGCATAGGTACCGTCGAAAAATGGCATCACCATATCCAGACAGATAAGGGAATAGGGGGAATGTTCTTGTAAAGATAACTTAAAACATTCTATCGCTTCGCGGCCATTGACCACCAAATCAACGTCAAACCCAAACGAGGTAAAAATATCCTTATTCACCCTTCTTGAAATCGGATCATCATCTGCTATCAATATTCGCTTCTTTGCCTTTATTCGCTTTTTTGTCATTGTCATTCCACACGACTAACATTTCTGATTCAACATAGTATGCTCCCCCATCACATAGCCAAAATAAAAAGATATAAATCATGGTAAATCACTTTTCTAAGAACAGAACAAATACCAAATTTACACTTAGATATCAATAGCCTGAATAAACGTGAGATTTAACTTCATCATCTGCAATGTTAAGGCAGCCCTATCCGTACCGGAGCCAACATCATGGACTGAGTTCCTGATTGACGAGGAAGTATATCCGACAGCCAAGTCCGTGTTCGACAATGAGTTTTGAGCACCACTCCTTTTGGCGTTGATATCACTATGTCTATCCGTAATCTCAAAAACGACACTAACAAACCGTGGCTATGTGAATGCTACCCCCATGGACGGGGCACGGTAAACGTATCCGTAAAAAGTTTGCCACTAGAAGGTGAGGCTGCCGCGTTTGAGCTATTCACCATGAAGAAAGTTGATGACAAACCCTGGCTAGGTGAAAAGGTCGATCACCGTCGATTGTCAGAATTGATAAAGAAGTGGCATGATCTTCACGGGCGTCAATTGACCAAACCCGAACAGCGCATGGCTAAGTTAACTATGATGAGTCATGCCATGGGCGACCCTGTTGCCAGTAAGATCTGCGTCAATGACTTTGCTAACTATCGCCAAATGCGACTCGATGGGGAAGTGGAAGATGCCCAGGGCAATAAGAATAAAGTGAAGCCGCACACGGTCAATCATGAACATGCCTATTTAAATACTGTCTTCACTACGCTTAAAAAACTCGGTGAATGGACACACCCCAACCCGCTAGAGGGTCTTGAGCAATTTAAAATAGAAGACATCGAGCTGGCGTTCCTCTACCCGGAAGAAATTCCACTTATTTTAACCGAGTGTGACAACGCTAAATATAAACACCTGAAAACCATCGTACTCACTTGTTTAGCCACCGGCTGTCGTTGGTTAGAGGCCGAGGGGCTGCACGGCAGTCAAATTGCACACAATCGGATCACCTTTATTAAAACCAAAGGTAAAAGAACCGCACGGTACCGATTGCCCAAGAGTTAGCAGACATGCTCCCCAGAGTACGTGGTCCACTATTCAGGCCCTGCAGGAGATCCTTTGAGCAAGCGATAATGCGAACCGGCTTACAGTTCCCTGATAGACAAATGACGCATATCTTACGGCACACGTTTGCCAGCCATTTTATGATGAAGGGTGGCAACATATTAGTGTTAAGACAGATACTCGGACATTCAGATATCAAAGACACCATGCGCTACGCCCAGTTTGCCCGATCATCTGGACGACGCCATTACCAAAAATCCGATAGCTGATTTATTAAGTTCAGCGATTTAACGATATGGGTATTGTAATTAAGTGATATTTAATACATTCACTTTGGTCATATCCGCAACATAAAAATAAGCAAGTTTACCAACACTGGCCGTAATCTTTCTTGAGTAAGCATGAGTATTCGTTTTCCCCCATCCTGGCGGCAGCGTGCTCGAACCCAACGATGCCGCAGCCTGGAAAATGCGCTCTCTGAAGAGATCATCATTGATAGGGCTAGCGCCTAATCCATAAAGGTTTCACGTAACTTGTTTTTTTGCACTTTTCCCATGGTATTACGGGGGAGTTCATCAACAAAAAATATTCGTTTAGGTTGTTTGTAACGAGCGAGCTTGTTGCTAATTTGCGTAAGAACTTCACTTTCTGAAATATTCGCTCTGTTGTTGAGTACAACGACAGCAACGACAGCTTCGCCAAAGTCTTTGTTCGCGATCCCAATAACGGCTGATTCGAGGATCTCCGGCACGTCATCCAGAGAGAGTTCCACTTCTTTGGGGTAAACATTAAAACCACCGGTAATAATCAGATCTTTGGAGCGGCCAACAATTTGGAAATAACCATCTTTATCGGCTGTAGCTAGATCCCCGGTAATAAAATAACCGTCATCAGTAAACTCCTCACGCGTTTTTTCCGGCATATTCCAGTAGCCTTTAAAGACATTAGGTCCCTTGATTTCCAAGCCACCTATGTCACCCTGAGCCATTTCTGCCCCAGTATCTGGATGACAAATACGTGCCGCTATGCCTGGCAGTGGGAATCCAACTGATCCGGGCCGTCTTTCACCATCATAGGGATTAGAGATATTCATATTGGTTTCTGTCATGCCGTAGCGTTCCAGAATACAGTGGCCAGTACGCTCGGAAAACAGCTCATGGGTTTCCGTCAACAGAGGCGCGCTGCCTGATACAAACAATCGCATGTGAGCAGTCAATGTCTGGTTAAAACGTGGGTCATTTAACAGGCGGGTATAAAATGTCGGCACCCCCATCAGGACTGTCGCATTGGGCATTTGTTCAATCATTGTATCAACATTAAAAGCGGACATAAATATGACCGAACTGCCCGCGAGCAAGGTAACGTTCATCGCGACAAACAAGCCATGAGTATGAAATATTGGCAACGCATGCAGTAATACATCGGTTGCACTAAACTGCCACAGGTCAACCAATGCTTTTGAATTAGATAACAAATTAGCATGTGACAGCATCGCTCCCTTTGGCCTCCCGGTGGTACCCGAGGTATAGAGCATTGCGGCGAGATCATCATCAGCACGCTCAACGATGTCAACCTGCCGAGTTTGTTCTCGTGCTAGCTCAGCCAGTGATCCACTGCCATCACGATTAAGTGTCATCACGGTCGCACCGACAGTGTCGGCAATATCAATGATACCGGCATATTTACTTTCGTCACACAATAACACTGCGGGGCGTGCATCATTGAGAAAATACGCTAGTTCCGTTGTGGTATAGGCAGTATTGAGCGGTAAATAGACGGCGCCAATCTGTACACTGGCAGCATAAATCGCCAGCGCTTGCGGCGTTTTATCAACCATAACCGCGATTCGGTCACCAATATCCACGCCCACATCCTGCAAGACCGCAGCAAATCGATTGGCAGTCGACAGGAAATCATCATAGCTTATATGTTCGCCGTCAGTCATTCTCAAAAAAATATCGCTGCACCCTTGGTGTGGTTTGAATAACGCGTCATATAATATGTTTGTCATAATGTCAGATTCCTCAAAATAATCTCAAGACAGGAAATAGGTTTTAATGATCCTGTAAAGCGGTAATACCTTTGGTAACGGCAACTATATTGTTATTGCTATAAGCCTCGTGATTCGCCTCAAGACTGGATAAATCATAGAGATAATTAACCATGATCCCACTAGATTGACGCAGACCTTTGTCAGAAAGATCTGCCAGCCAGTTTATTTGTTTTAAGATCGCGCCATTACCCAAATGAAAACGGGCAACCGGATCTAAAGGTTTGCCGAGCTTATTTTTGGCGGTAAGGAAATAAGTCGCTACTAGTTTCATCAACCGATCCCGATGTTGTTCGCCCTGATCTCTCCATTGTTGTAGGCTCAATTCGTTGATGGTTAAATACAGCTGATTGATTTCACCATCCGGATTTTGTTTCGCTTGTTCTCGTGCCTGGCTCCCGAACCATTTCATGAATCCTGGCACAGGAGACAAGGTGACAAAAGTTTTGACATTGGCAAGCTCATTTGACAACTCTTCAACCACCTGTTTAATCAAAAAGCTACCGAACGAAATCCCTTTAAGTCCTCGCTGGCAGCTGGAAATGGAGTAAAAAACTGCAGTATCGGCGTTCAATTCACTGAGCTCTGGTCTATCTTCGGCTAACACGGTTTGAATGGATTGTGGGATCCCTTCACACAGGGCAACCTGGACGAAAATCAGTGGTTCGGTTGGCATCGATGGATGAAAAAAAGCAAAACAACGTCGATCAGACGGTAGCAAGCGACGGCGCAGATCATCCCAATCATTAATGGTGTGGACCGCTTCATAGGCAATAATTTTTTCGAGAATTTCAGCGGGTGTCGACCAATTTATCGGTCTTATCATTAGAAAACCGCGATTAAACCACGACATAAACAAATGCTGAAAATCGATATCGGTTTTGCTGATCTCGGGGTTATCCGCGGTTAAGTCCAATAGATCTGTACGCATCCTCACCAACTGCTCGGTTGCCCCACTAACTAAGTTTAAGCGGCGCAGTAATTCCTGACGTCGAGGTTCTGTTGCTTTGAGTAGGGCGTAGAGATTAGCCGACGAGTCATTGGTATCGTAAGCTTGAACAGCGTCAATAATATCACAAGTTGAGATGTCGAAATTGTCGGTAAGATCCCGGAAAAATCGGCATTGATCAGCCTGACTGGTTTCACTGTATTTATTGAGAATACTGTTAGCCAGTTTCGCTACCGTCACTTCGCTGTTTTCTACCAGCAATGCCTCACATAAATCATTAAGTTGTCTTTTATCTTGATCCTTACCCAATTTTACAGATTTGCTGAATATGTTAGCGAACATATCATGTAATATTCTGCCATAATTCATTGCTTATCCCTCACCATTAATCACATCAGACCACGTACCATAAAAAACAACACTGAAGGTGCAAGCAAACACCCCACACCGGTATAGAAAGTTGCCGTCATTGCACCATAAGGAACGAGTTTGGGATCGGTCGCAGCAAGGCCGCCAGCCACACCGCTGGTTGTCCCCATCAATCCGCCGTAAACCATAGCCGCCTGGGGATTATCTAGCCCGATATGACGAGCAAAAAGCGGTGTCCCTACCATCACCAGCACTGACTTTACCAGTCCGGCGGCAATGCTCAGTGCTATGACTTCGCTCGATGCCCCCAGGGCCGCACCAGTCACTGGCCCAACGATATAGGTCGCTGCACCGGCGCCAATAGTCGTCACAGAGACAGCATCGGTATAACCAAAAGCCACGGCGACAACCGCCCCAACGACGAAAGAAAGCACCACGCCAATAATCACCGAAGAGGCGCCGACTAAACCGGCCTTTTTTAAGTCATCGGTATCGACACCGAAGGCCGTTGCAATTATCGCAAAATCACGAAACATCGCACCGCCCATTATAGAAACACCTGCCAGCAGCGGATAGTCTGCAACACCTTTACTCCCCCAGTATCGAGTCCGGCGAAATAAGCCAGCAATAAACCAAGCGTTATCGCAATCGCAGAGCCGTGAATTCGGCCAAAGGTTAATTTGCTGGAGATCAGGTACGAAAACCAAACAACGACACCAACAAACAAAAAAGCAATAATCAGGCTATCTTTACGGATAATACTGTCAAGGGCTGTGGTAATCATGAGTTTTCCCTTTCCTGTTTGTTAGAAACCGTCTCTGAATTTTCCCCGAATGAGCCCTTATTTGCTACGCTTTGCCCCATCGGGTCAACACAGGGATCAATGCGAAACTGGCGGCAACAGAAAGTACTCCAGCAACCAGAGCGACAGGACCTGCGGACACGGCGGCTAATACGTTTTGTTTGGCTGTCATCGCAACAATTATCGGAATATACATCGCGCTCCAAAAACTGATGCCGATGGCCGTGTCATTATGCAATTTAAATGGGCGGTCACCACTACTGCCTCCTCTTCGACCATAAAAGTGAATAAAGGTGACTAGCAGCAAAATTGCGATACCCACACCACCAATATTCGCCTTCACTCCAAGTAATTCACCCAGAATATTCCCCAGATACAAGCCCAAAAGCATGCACACTGAGAGTAGAGCCACACCGTAAACAACCATAAACCTTACCTTTATTATACTTACGTTAATTGTTAGAAAAGAGTCAACAGACGTCACTTGGGGGTTAGGTAATTCCAGTATATTTTTTGGATAACGTTACGACCCAGAAAATAATTAAACAGGTAAGCACGTTTAAACAATTCATCATTTACACCCCATACCATTAACAATCGAATTTATTAATATACATATATTAATGCTGCCATCTAGCATCGTTTTGTATCCTTGGGGTTTCTTATTGGCGGGATCAGCCTCTGTTGCACGGCTAGCAGATCCCTGCTAAGGCGTTTATATCTGTAGATATAGCCCTATATTTAGTGATATCGCCATTACGGAAAATTCATCTTCAAACGGTAGATAGTGAATGTTCCGTATGTTTAACTATTGACCTTATGGATTGCTTAACCTTTATATATATTGTCACGTTCTAGGAAGATGCAGAGAAGAACTTTTACCTTTTCTTTGCACTGATGACATATTACCTTTGGTTTAACCACTTCAAATATAGAAGCTATATGAGATCCTACAGTAAAACCTACTTCACTCTGCACGTTACCTTCCTCCACAACGCCCAACAAACTTGTATTATAAGTTAACTCACTCTAGGAATTAACACGTCACTTATAACAACCAATAACCTCTATAGATATTATTAACTGCTGCACAACTTCTTTAACTTAGATTACTCACGTAGCGATTTAAAGTCGACAGAAGAAAATCAACCTTAACTTTACCTCCTAATACACAACGTACGCAAAACCAAAAAACAAATCAATTAATTAATTAGTTCCAACTCAATTCAAAAACAAGCATAGGAATCACATCATTTAATTCATAGAAATAAAGTCGAAACACTGCAGATACAAACAAAACAACACAAAGCCAGCAGAACACCATAGTATCCAACTTGTAATGTTTATATAGATAAAATTAATATCCCACAAACAATGGTGACATTATTAACGTTCAACTACTCAATTATAAATATTACGCACCGTCATTTATAAAGTTACATGGACCAATTAATATTTTCTACCACCAATTAAAAATTTAATTAAGGAAGTGTATGAAATTCTCAAAATCATTAATTTTTATATCTATGACACTCGCTAATATGGCCTTCGCAGATGATAGCGACCTTATAGGCACACCAGCAGAACAACAAGTAAGAGTAGACAATCTCAATATTTATACTCAATCTACAGGCGCGGATAGAGGTGAGCTGTTATTTACTCAAAGCCAAGTTGAAGCTATCACCAATTCCGCTTGTGCTAATTCTCTGGCCTACTTAGCTGACAAATACAGTAATAACGCCGCCACTATTGGTAACTTCATAACGATGAATTCTAAAATGCATTCATTACCTGAGTCATATATCGGTGTCTATCCCCTAAACCCTGATACCCCCGAAGGTGAAGACCCATCTGCACTAAACCCTTGGGAGGGAGGCACCCCAGCCCAACTATTTCAACGCACTATCGATGTCTTTACTAACTGGTGTCAGTTTTTACCTGATATTGAGGGTGACAAGGATACTGGCCTTGCCTACATTCAAGAGTTTGCTTGGTTTTATTACCGAAATGACTTAGCAAAATTATGGGTCCAAGGTGAAGATCCTGAGGGAGGGCTTTTAGGTGAATATGTAGGCTATAACTTCGTGAACAGTTTTACTACTGAGCGCGGCACCTATATGGACTCTTCGGATTCTCTTGGACTGGTAGATAATTGGACTACAGATGATAGAATTGAAATCGAAGATTATACTGTTCCAGAAGGTGGATTCAGTAGTTGGAATGATTTCTTTACTCGCAGTATCATCATTGATGTCGATGCCGACTCCGGCGCACAAACCATCAGAGATCGACCCGTCACAAAGCCTGATGAAGATTATATTATCTCTTCACCAACAGATTGTATCATGAACCCGCTCACTCAGGTGTTGAGTATGGATGATACCCTTATCACTGAAACCGCCTATATTGAAAATCCATTAGAGTTAAACGATGTGATCGATGTAAAAAATACCCCAATCAGTATCAAGTCTTTATTGGGAGATGCTACCAACGAAATGAAAAATCATTTTGTCGGTGGAACGGGCTTATCTTGTGTCTTGATGCCAAACACTTACCACAGTTTTCATACGCCAGTATCAGGAGAAGTCATCTATAAAGAGGTCGTTAACACTGGCACTTATGGCTATCCTGATTTCGTTAACTGGGTTCCATTATCGGGTAACGTCGGCCGCTCTGGCACTGATTTTTCTCAATTCCAAAAATTCCAACGCGGTGTTGTCATTATTGAAGTTCAATATGATGCAATAGACGATGAAGGGCAAACGGTATCCAAGACAGGGTATGTAGCCTCCATTCCGGTTGGGTTAGATACTATTGGCTCAGTGGTATTATCCGATGAATTTATCGTCGGCGACACTGTAAAGCGCGGATTCACCCGCTTAGGTAATTTTAGATACGGCGGCTCTTTGGATATATTATTATTCTCAAAAGGCATGGTTGCGCCTGCTATACAAACCCGCTTAGGGGCGCAGATTGCAATTATAGATGCAGGTACAACACCTGAAGTCTCTCCTGCTATACCGGCCAGTAATAGCGGGATCTAAACAACACGCTCAGCTTATGTGCCTCTTTGTACTTGGTTGCTAAGAGGCATTTTACTTTACCACGTCCCCATTTAATGAATCGCGGAGTGCTTATGCGTTATTTAAACAGTTTAAGTCAACCTCATTTAACAGCCTGGATGAGCATAGGTATCATTGTTTGTTTGTTGGTTACAATCTCATTCAGTTTTGCTTGCACTAAACTGGTTTGGGACACAGATGACTTTGGGGTCATCATCTCCAGAACCGAAGATTTCGGTTTCCCAACAGAGCCCAGCCTGGAAGTGAGGGCTAAGGGACAAACCTATAAGGACCCGAACTCAAATAACCCTGTGATCTGGACGTCAAAATACAGCAGTATTATATCTACGTTAGCCCATTTTACCGCCGTTGAGGGCATCAATGAAGCCGGACTGTCTATGAGTGCCCTGTCACTAGATGAGGAAACCAATACCCGCCCCATAGAAGGACAACAAGATTTAATGAACACCTTGCTAGTCCCTTACGTTGTAGATAACTTTAAAACGGTCAATGAGGTCGTCAACAACATAGGTAAAATCAATATTTATAAACACCTGTTGAATGGTTCAATTGTCGGTGGCCATTATATGGTTCAAGATAAATCTGGAGATTCAGCGGTGATTGAGATTTTAGACGGAAAATTTAAGATTTATCATGGTCCGGAAAATAATGTGCTCACCAATAGTCCAGCTTATAACTTCCAATTGAAAAACTGGGAAAAATTAAAACCCAAGAGTACCCGTGACATAATAGGTTCCTTCCCTTTACCCGGGAATGCAGAAAGTTCACAGCGATTTGTCCGAGGTAAATATATGTTGGAGGCTTTACCCACTCCTACAAGCTATATCAACGCCATCCTTACCCTAGAAAGCGCCTTACCGAGTTCAGCCATTAATATTCCCTATAAACATAAGAAGGGGAAAATGATAAAAACGGCGTCTCAGTACAGTATAACTTATGGGTTAAATCAGAAAATAATTTATTTTCAGTATCGGTACCAAAATAGTTTCACGCTATTTAGCACTGATTTTAATAAGTTGAATGATGGTAATAATTATACTCTAGATGCGACACGCGCAGATCTTGCTGGCGATGTCACGGGTGAATATAAAGAAGGTCTAGGTGTTATGCAATTATATCTGGTTAAACATAGCTAGCCCGTTATTCCTTCATGGGGTTTGTTGAAGTTAACTAGTCCATTCTCACCATTCGTTTTATGTCTAAACGCACGAATTCAAATAACCGGCGACAAATTTAAATGACAACACTAAAAACATCAGCTGACCAACCTCCAAAGGCATAATGATGATATTTGGGACACAAGCTCAATACTTCAGAAAGACTATGATTAGAGGTAGAAATGCAAATAAATCAGACTGTAATAACACAGTATTTTGAGTCTAGACAAGGAGCGACTATGTTTCATAAATATTTAGTGATAATATTTCTATCATTAATCCTTTCAATTATTGGTGGTTGTAATAGTTTATCTGAAACGCAAAAAGTGACCATAATACGTGACACTTACGGTACACCACATATTTACGCAGATACCCATTATGGACTATTTTATGGTTATGGATATGCGATTTCTCAAGATAGACTCTTCCAATTAGAAATGGCAAAGCGAAGCGCTCAGGGAAATGTTGCACAAGTCATGGGGCAAAAATATCTTCCTCTGGACATCAAGATTCGAGAACACTACAACCCTCATACTATTCATGCTGCAATGCTTAAGTTATCACAAGCAGACTCCGCCATTTTTAAAGGGTACGCAGATGGCATTAACCAATGGATAGTTAAGATAAATCGATCACCAGACACATTAATGCCAAAACAGTTTATTGATCATCAGTTTACTCCGACAACATGGACTGAATTTGATGTGATCATGGTATTTGTTGGTTCTATGATAAACAGATTCGGTGATTATAATACCGAACTCGACAACCAGCAGCTTTTAATGGCTCTCATGAATAAGCATGGTTCCAACAAAGCGAATGAAATTTTTAACATGTTGTTACCTCACATGAGTAAAGATGCCATAGATACCATTGCTCCCGGTGAGTGGTCAGTTACTGGCAGAGATCGTTATAAAACCGAATTAGTTAACAGATTAGAAGGCAAAAATACTGCTTCCTCCCCGTTACTGACAGCTAAAATACAACCTACAGTGTCGACATCTGGCCGTCATGGTACTTTGAGATGGCAAGATTTTAATGAGGCGCCGTTTAGTAACATTCTTATTCTGGGAAAAAACAAACTTAAAGACGCTGAGGCAGTGCTTATTAATGGTCCTCAATTTGGTTTTTATCGTCCAGCCTACACGTATTCTGTTGGACTTCACGGGGCTGGCTACAACGCAGTGGGCAACTCTCCTGCAGGGTACCCGCTTATCCAGTTCGGTCACAATGATCACATATCATGGGGCAGTACTTGGGGAGCGGGAGATAACGTCGACATCTTTCAGTTAACGTTAGATCCTCAAGATAGCAAAAAATACCTTTATAAAGGATTGTATATTCCTTTCGAACAAGAAAAACAGATCATAAAAGTCAAAAATCAACCAGATAAATCCATCACAGTCTATCGCTCTGTTTATGGCCCAGTGATTAAATACCAAGCCAAACAAGGCATCGCCTATGCAAAAAAAAGAGGTTGGGCTGGAAAAGAGTTATCCACTTTATTGTCATGGAATAAAGTCTCTAAAGCACAAAACTACCAACAATGGGCAGACTATGTTGCAGAGAGCGCAATCAATGTTAATTGGTATTATGTCGACCAATCAGGGAATATTGGTTACACATTAGGGGGATTTTATCCCGTTCGTCGACCGGGCTTTGATGGCAGAACCCCGACTCCTGGTGATGGCAGTGCAGATTGGCTTGGCTTGTATCCCTTTCATACCAATCCTCATGTCCTTAATCCAATCAGTGGTTACATTGCCAACTGGAATAACCGTCCGGCGGCTGGCTTTCCAAATCCTGATCAGTGGTGGTATAACTGGAACACCATAGATCGCGCACTAGAGCTCACCACACAGGTAGATGCTAATTCAACACTCTCTCCTAAAGCAGCTTGGGAGGTCATGAAACACGCAGCATTTGTTGACCCTAATGCGCGTCATTTTGTCCCTTCATTAATCTCATTAGCACAAAACAGTAATGTACCGTTACACCGACAGGCTGCTAACATCCTTACTCATTGGGATTATAGTAATACCGATAATAATAATGATGGAAAATATGATAACCCAGGTTCAACACTATTTAGAGCATGGCTTAAAGAGGCCCTTAGAATCACTTACTCTGCTGTCATCCCAGACAGTCATCTACACTGGTTCACTAACCCGGGATATGGCAATAAAGATAAATTAATGACCAACAGCTATAACATTTCAATCGGCACTAAAGTGCTTAACACAATCTGGACCAATTCAAGTCTATTTAATCACCAAGATAGCAACAAAATTCAGCTTGATTCCTTAACGGCAGCAATAAAGACTTTGACCCTGCAATACGGTGAGAACAATCAAACTTGGCTTGAAAACGTCGATACATTGCGTTTTAACAATAAAAACTATATTGGTGTACCGCAGGCGAATGATGATGAAACACTCGATACGCCCATAGCGCTTAATCGTGGTACTGAGAATAATATGACGGTATTTTATGCCAATAAAGTGGCAGCCTATGAAGTCGTTGCACCTGGCCAGTCAGGGTTCATAGACCCTCATGGTTTAAAAGCCAAGCACTACAATGATCAATATAAAAACTTCATTAACTTTCATCTAAAACCCGTTAGTAATGAATACGATAATCTAAAAATAGACAGCACTGACAAAACGGTACTTGTCATTCCATTGTCTGGTTCTGTCAAACCTTCACAGCGTAATGAGTCACAATAATATGGCTAAAGAGGTATGACACTGGCCTTAACCCGTTTTCTCATTGAGTTCAACGACGGTTAACAGTGTTGTATCTGACGCAAGTAGTGACAACGAATTATTCACCAACGTCTAGCAATCAACAAGGTATAAACAGGGCCTACGCTAAGTCTTAACCCAAACATCAGCCCTTAATAATGACGATCATTGTAAAGCCAGCTTCTCGCTTGTTTCAACTAAGCGCTCCAGTATAGGGGCAATGACCCAATGGCCTTTGCCAGTCAATTTTTTAAATCCCTTTATTATTGCCACAAGCTCAGCTAACCCGAATTCATCTGCATAGAACATCGGTCCCCCCAGGTAACGAGGAAATCCATAACCATTAAGCCATATCACATCGATATCACTAGCACGGTCAACAATACCTTCTTCCAGAATATAAGCCCCTTCATTAATGAGAGCAAATATCAAGCGATACTGAATTTCTTCATCGCTAATATCACTACGCTGCACGACTCCCAACCTATCAGCCTCTGCAGATAAAAACGTTAACACCTCAGCATCCTCTATCCTGCTCCCGTTGTCCTTATCGTATCGATAAAAGCCAGCAGCGGTCTTTTGGCCTAAACGGTTAGCCTCAACCATAAGATCTGCCGCTCTGAAATAGTGCGGATCATTGCTATAGCCCCCATTCTCTTGCCGTGCTTTATAAGCTATGTCAATGCCGGACATATCATTCACAGCTAACGGCCCCATTGCCATGCCCCATTGTTGCAGCGCTCGATCAATCTGGCCAGGTGTCGCCCCTTCAAGTAACAAAGCGTTAGCCTCTCGCCCATAGCAGGCATACATTCTATTGCCGACATAACCATAACAGACTCCAACAGCCACACAGACTTTGCCTATTTGCTTACCCAGCGCCATGACCGTTTTCAGACTTTGTTGATCGGTCTTATCGGCGCGGACCACTTCCAGAAGTTTCATGATATTAGCAGGGCTGAAAAAATGCATGCCTAACACTTTATGAGCTCGATGGGTGGATTGCGCTATTTCATTGATATCTAAATATGACGTGTTGCTCGTGAGTATGGTCTCAGGCTTACATACCTCATCTAAAATTGAGAAGATCTGTTTTTTCACCTCCATGGATTCAAAAGCCGCTTCCACCACCAAATCCACATCGCCTACATCTCGGTATTCACACGTACCTGTTATCAACGCCATAGCCTCCGTTAACTGAGCCCCACTGATGATCCCCCGCTTGACAGATTGATGGAAACGGCTTTCTATCGCACTCAGTCCTTTTGCTACACTCTCTTGCTTCATATCTAATAAAACGACGGCAATACCAGCCTGAGCAAAACACATAGCAATACCGACCCCCATAGTACCCGCTCCAATAATGGCGACTGAATGAATCTTCAATGCCAGTGCATCATCTTCATATTTGGTCAGCTTAGCCGCCATACGTTCAGCAAAAAAAGCATGACGCATAGCGTGTGATTGAGCAGAATTTCGACATTCATTAAACAATCTTCGTTCTTCTTGCATAGCTTGTTCAAATGGTAATGACAACACATTTTCAATGGAGTCGATAGCATATTGGGGGCCTGCTGTCCGCGCATCTTCTTAGCTATCTTTGACCGCCAGAGACTAAACAATTGAGCATATTCTTGATGATGTGCTATAACAATTTTCGATGTTCGCCGTATGTTTTTTTGTTGAACGAGCACATTACGACTAAATTCAATCGTACGTTCGAGTAACGCTGCACTATCATCAACAGTGAGATCGATCACTCCTGTATCAGATAGCGATTGCACCGATTTGGGCTTACCCGAGGTGATCATCTCAAGTGCCAATTCAATCCCCCCAATACGAGGTAATAATTGTGTCCCACCGGCGCCGGGAATGAGGCCTAACGTCACCTCTGGTAATCCAAGCTTAGTTCCGCTAACAGCGACCCGATAATGGCATGACAAAGCCAATTCAAACCCTCCTCCAAGCACAGTCCCAAACAATGTTGCGACTATTGGCTTGGTGCACTGATCAATTTTTTCCAGCACATAGGGTAATTGAGGTTCGAGAGGAGGATGACCAAACTCAGAGATATCTGCGCCGGCTATGAAAGTTCGCCCATCGCATTTAATCACTATACAGGTAACGCTATTATCGGTGGTCGCTCGCTCTATACATTCAACCAATCCCTTTCTCACCGCCTGAGATAATGCATTAACAGGGGATTATTAATACTAATAACGGCAATATCACCATCATGGGATAAGGTTACCGGATCCGCTGACTTATATTGTAAAGCATCCATATTTCCTCCTATGTATAAAAGACGGCTCGATGAAAATCCGTCACCTAAAACCTCAGGTTTAATAGCCTAAGATGTGTCTTATCAATTTTTATGACTGGTCATTGATGATTAAGTAAGACGAGTGTATTCACTGATCTGAATCTTAGGGGCTATATTAGTAAAATTAATGATGTCTTTTAACAAATGGCTGCCAACCTCATCATAAGCCGTCATAAATTGTTTAACCGAATCGAAAAGCAGATAGCCGATCGCAATGTAAGGCGCGGCTTGAGGTCCATTTTTCACTTTCGCTTCATCTATTTCCACATCAATAAGCCCTAAGCCTTGATACGCGTTGATAACTAACGGCATGTGTTGATTGCGATAATAATCACAATCAAAATGCTTATCGGGTTCGTTGGGATACATCACGGCTATCCGGATCATTGTCTGCTCCTCTTGAATAAATAGTTAACTGTTAATCAAACCACCGAAACGCGTATAAAAATGGGGAGACGCATCAGGGAGAGTGCCTTGAGCATTATTGAGGTTTTGCTGAATATACAACAGAGATGACTTGGCCAGTAATTTATAGCTTCGTTGCACGAGATCCTGTGCCTCGTATCCAACCCAGCCTTGGGGGAGCATGGCATTGGGGAAATCAGGGTCTCGTAACAGTATGCGTCTAAAATCATGGACCATAGCCAGTCGCAACATAAAACAATCACGTGGTTCGGGTAAGTTCGAAAATATCTTTTGACACCAGGGGCGATAAAAAGCCAAGAAATCAGTGTAATACCCTTCAAGTTCAGTAAACTTCCACAATGATTTAGTTAACCCCTTGAGCGCGCCTTGAGAATAGAGATCAGCAGTCGTTGCCTTGAATACGACAACGTCGTTAAGTATGTTTAACTCATGAATAACTTCATCCAAAGATGAACGCTGTGATGAGGGGTGTGCGAACAATCCCGAGCTTAGCGCATTAAATCCCAGCCAAATAAGACTCTTGCGAAACTCTTCTTTTTTATCATCTGCTATTGAAACCAGTAAAACCAGCGTCCAGGTATGGTCCCATTCACCATGGTCACTCGCATAAATCCGCCGGGAAGCTTTCTCGTAATGTCCCGTGGCAGATTCTGTCAAGCAATAGTAACTACAACGCCCTACTTTATTCACCTGTAGCCAATCGCTTTGTACTAAGCGATAAACGGCGGTACGCACCTGGCGTTCATTAAAGCCAAATGGCTCTAATGCCGTTATCAGACTCGAGAGCCACACCCAATTACCATGTTGAGAAATTACATCTCCAAAAACTGTGACCACCATAGAGGTACAGCTCACACCCTGTTGTTTTATGTGTAGGCTAATATCGTCTGTCCGCTTGCTAATCGATGTCAAAACACGTCCTATAATGAGTTATTAGAATGTGAGCAGTTTAACTCACTGTCGATATCTTACTTACTATTATCGTTCATCAAAACTCACGACAAGCTCATCCGATAATGGATGTGCCTGACAAGTTAAAATGAAACCTTGTTCAATTTCATGGGCTGCTAACCCATGGCTAATATCCATGTCCACTTTGCCTTTAATCACTTTGGCCTTGCAGGTGGAACAGACACCAGCTTTACAGGAGAAAGGTAAGTCAAGACCATTTTCAATTCCAGCATCTAAGATATTTGACCCGACTGTTGCCAACTCAAAATTGATGGCTCGGCCATCAGATATCAAGGTCAATTGACTGGTCTTATTCTCGCCATATTCATGTACACGTTGAAGCGATTTTTCTAAAATCACTTCCGAGTCCACGGCTGAATGAGCAAACAACTCGTAATGGATTTGTGACTGGTTTAATCCCTCGAGCCTAAACCCTCGTGAAACTTCAGAAATCATCGATTCTGGACCACAGATAAATACGTAAGCTGTATTATGGATATCGATCATTTTTTTCTTTTGCAGTTGATATCCTTTATCATTATCTATCTTGCCGTTAAGCACATCTGAACCTTGATCTTCCTGACTCATGATATTGATCCACTTGAATCGTGCTAAGTAACGGTTTTTTATGAAACTTAACTCCTCTTTAAACATAACCGACTTGGTTCGTTTATTGCCATATATTAAGGTCACCTTACTCTGGTCAGACGATGATAAAATAGATTTTATTATCGATAAAATGGGGGTTATACCACTGCCAACAGCAAGGCACATATAGCTGTTAGTATCGTCAGCATAGAGTAACGGGTAGAAGTTACCTTGGGGAGGTAGTACTGATACTATATCGCCGACCTTAAAGTGATCATTAGCATAGTTTGAAAATTGACCATGTTTGATTCGTTTTATCCCAACACGCAGATGAGTATCATCAACCCCCGAACAAATAGAGTACGCTCGGCGGATCTTCTGGCCGTCAAGCGCTATTTCTAATGTCAAAAACTGACCAGGCTTGAATCTAAATACGTCCTTCAACGCCTGCGGCACTTCAAAACTGATACATACAGCACTTTCTGTTTCAGGCTGAACTTGTGATATTTTTAATGAATAAAGCTGAGTACTAGACATAATATACCTTTAGGTTTTGCTATTTTGTCATTTAAATATGTTTAAACAGATCAAATGGTTCCAAGCAACGGTGACATTTAAACAACGCTTTACATGAAGTGGAACCAAACTCGCTGATCAGACTGGTATCATCACTGCCACAGTGGGGACATAACGCTCTGGTGTCTTCATCGACAATATTTGATTCTGTTGCCACCACATCCTCAGGTGCTGCGATACCAAAGCTTCTGAGGTGGTCACGCCCCCTAGCCGTCATCCAATCAGTAGTCCAAGCGGGTGAAAGCTCCACAACCACCGAGACTTTTTTAATACCAAAAGAGACTAACGCGTGGTGGATATCTTCAGACATCACATCCATCGCGGGACAACCTGAATAAGTCGGGGTAATGATCACTGTCACTTGCTCACCCAGCCGCTTGATATCTTTCAGTACACCAAGATCCCACAGTGATAACACAGGTATTTCAGGGTCGGTGACCCGATCTAATACCGCCCACAGCTCAGGGACGGCCGAATGACGACGATATTGTTCTCGTTCAAATTGAACCGGTGATTTAGTCGGAATTACCAACATGACGTTACCACCTAGCATCGGGAATCGATCGATGAACAAACTGTAGCTCGGTCAAGATATGTCCCAAGTTTTCAGTATGGTAACCTTCACGGCCACCGCGCACCGACCATTGTGCCTCAGGCAGTTTGAGCCCGCTCTGTGATATTATTGCAGTGATATCCTGTTCCCATGCCTGTTTAAAACGAGCACAATCTACGGCAACCCCTCTATCAATAAGGCGTTGCTCTAATTCATCCTGTTCAAACATTTCATGGGTATAACCCCAGATATCATCTAACGCATTCTGCATCCTCAGCTTACTTTCGGCAGTGCCATCACCAAGACGTAAAGTCCATTGTTTACTCCTGCGACTATGGTATGAGGTCTCTTTAGCGGCTTTATGGGCAATGGCAGATAATTGCGCTTCACTTGACTGTTTCAATGCCTCGAGATAGTACACATTATAGAGATCAACGATAAGTTGACGCACTGTGGTATAAGCAAAATCTCCCCGGGGTAATTCATTAATTAAGTGATTTTGATACTGGCGTTCATCACGAAGATAAGCATAATCATCTTCAGATTTAACGTTCATCTCACCGCATTGATTGTGAATATCAGCAGCGAGACTATAATACATCCTCGCACGGCCAATATAATCAAGAGCGATATTACCCTGTGCAATATCTTCTTCTAAAAAAGGTCCATTGCTGACCCATTCAGAAAGGCGATGACCCAATATTAAAGAATCATCCCCAAGACGAATAGCATACTGTATAAGATCTTGTTGTTCTGCAGATACATTCATACCAATTAACTTCCTACATGTTGGTGACAGCTTTGGGGATCGGATAATAGGCAGCATGGCGATACGGTTTATCATCTGAGGGGGCGAAAAAACTATCACAATCATCTTCTTGCGATGCACAAATATCATTTGACTTAACCACCCAAAGACTCACACCTTCACTGCGGCGGGTATAGACATCTCTTGCATATTCCAACGCTTGCTCTTGATCCTCAGCATGTAAACTTCCGACATGTTTATGATCTAAACCACGCTTCGAGCGTACAAAAACTTCAAACAAGGCTAAATTTTCTACATTCATCATAATCTCCAGTCTATTGCCGTCTGTTCTATGCGACATGTTGAGCTTTAATGTGTTTATTTTTATACGCAGCCATCGCCTCACGTACCCAAGTCCCTTCTTCATGTGCCTTAATATGATGTTGAATACGCTGACGATTACAATGACCATTACCATTGATGACAGCGTAAAACTCGTCCCAATCGAGTTCACTACTATCGTAGTGACCTCTCTCCTCATTCCATTTCAGGTTTTTATCCGGATGTTCAAGGCCTAAAAACTCTATTTGACTCACGGTTTGATCAATGAATTTTTGCCGCAGATAATCGTTAGTCTCACGCTTAATTTTCCATTTCATGGATTTAGCAGAATGCGCAGATTCAGAATCATGTGGGCCAAACATCATAAGGGCAGGCCAGTAAAATCGATTGAGCGAATCTTGCGCTAAACATTTTTGCTTTGAAGAACCTTGGGCAAGCTCTATCATCACCTGATAACCTTGACGCTGATGAAAGCTTTCTTCTTTACAAATCCTAACCATGCTACGCGCATAAGGGCCATAAGAAGTTCGTTGTAATGAAACTTGATTAACAATAGCCGCACCGTCAACGAGCCAACCAATCGCTCCCATATCTCCCCACGTTTGAGCAGGATAATTAAAAATTGATGCATATTTGGCGCTGCCATCCTGCAAAGCAGCGATGAGTTCACTGCGAGATACGCCTAAGGTCTCAGTCGCACTGTAGAGATAGAGTCCATGCCCTGATTCGTCCTGTACTTTAGCCAATAACACCGCTTTTCGACGCAAAGAAGGCGCCCTTGTGATCCAGTTCCCCTCGGGTTGAGTGCCTATGACCTCTGAATGCGCATGTTGTGACATTTGCCGGATAAGGTTTTTACGGTAAGTGTCTGGCATCCAATCTTTAGGCTCAATTTTTTGTTCATCCTCAATTCTTTGCTGAAAAATAGCGTCAAGCTCAGCTTCAGTCTTACTATGCTTGCTCATTATTAGACCCTCTCAATAATCAGTGCGATACCTTGGCCAACTCCAATACACATGGTGCAAAGTGCATAACGACCATTGACACGATGTAGCTGATACATCGCTGTAGTCACCAGCCTTGCCCCACTGGCGCCTAACGGATGACCCAGCGCAATGGCGCCACCGTTCGGATTAACATGCGCCGCGTCATCTTCAATGCCCAACTCGCGAAGGACCGCCAGTCCTTGTGCAGCAAACGCTTCATTAAGCTCAATGATATCCATCTGCTCTAAACTTAATCCGGTTCTAGCAAGCACTTTACGGGTCGCCGAAACAGGGCCAAATCCCATAATTCTGGGCTCAACGCCTGAAGTAGCCATGCCGATCACACGGGCTTTGGGAGTTAAGTTATGCTGTTTGACACCAGAAGCTGACGCCAGTAGCAAGGCACAGGCGCCATCATTGACCCCAGATGCATTCCCCGCGGTGACGCTCCCCCTTTCACGAAATGGAGTCGATAACCCTGCCAATGTTTCAATACTACTTATACGCAAGTGTTCATCGGTATCAAAAATGACATCAGGTTTCTTACGTTGTGGAATAATCACAGGTGCAATTTCCTGAGCAAAAATACCGTCTTTTTGGGCCCTAGCCGCACGTTGTTGACTATTAAAGGCAAAGGCATCTTGTGAAGCGCGATCTATACCAAACTGAGCTGCGACATTTTCTGCCGTTTCAGGCATTGAATCGACACCGTAGGCTTGTTCCATTAATTTGTTAACAAAGCGCCAACCCATCGTGGTATCACACATTTCGGCATTGCGACTATAAGCACTATTGGCCTTTGCAACGACAAAAGGCGCTCTAGACATAGACTCGACTCCGCCTGCAATGATGAGATCCGCCTCATCGGCTCGAATCGCCCTCGCCCCCGTTCCCACCGCATCCATGCCAGATCCACATAAACGATTAAGAGTGATCCCCGCTGCCTCAATGGGTAAACCAGCGAGTAATCCGCTCATGCGAGCCACATTACGATTATCTTCACCCGCTTGATTGGCGCAGCCAAAATAAACATCATCCAGCATGCGCCAATCTACCCCTTGATTACGTGCTATAAGTGCCTTGATTGGCACAGCACCCAGATCATCGGCCCTAACACTCGCGAGGCTCCCGCCGTAGCGGCCAAAAGGTGTTCTTATTGCGTCGCAAATAAAAGCATCATTCATTTTTATTCCTTAACTCATTGGGGAAGTACAGTACGCTTTATCCTGGTAGAATTACCTTTAAACAGTGCAACAGTTTGATTATCTTGATTACACATCTGTACCAGATAAATCCCTGTACGCCCGCCTTGATGTGACAGTTTGGCGTGTGCAGTTAACACATCCCCTTTTAACGCTGGTAATATATAATCAATGGTGCAACTTGCGGCCACAGCGGCTTGGTTCTGTGAATTACAGGCAAGCGCAAATGCGGTGTCGGCCAAGGAGAATATATATCCACCATGGCAGGTAAGATGACCATTTAGCATCGCACCAGTGACGGTCATACTCGCCGTGGCGCAACCCGAAGATACCCTGTCAATGTGAATACCCAGTATTCTTGACGCGGTATCATTTGCCATCATGTACTCGGCACAGGCTTGGGCTAATGCTTGTTCCTTTTCGGTATAGTCCATTATCTTGTGTCCCTATTGACCCATAAAATCAGGCAAACGCTTTTCCTTGAAGGCACTCACACCTTCTCGATAATCATCCGACTGCCCCAATGTCTGCATCATTTCTCGTTCTAATTCCAATTGGTGATGCAGCGGATTTGAGAAAGATCCATTCAATAATGTTTTAATCGACGCTAAACCTTTGGTAGGTTGAGTTGCTAAATACCGAGCCATTGTTAAGGCTTTATCCATTAATAGCTCGTCATCAACACAATCCCAGATCATGCCCCATTGCAGTGCTTGCTCAGCACTCAACTTATCACCAAGCAGCGCTAGCCCTTTAGCACGAGGCAGACCAAGAGCACGGGGCAGGTTAAATGTGCCGCCAGAATCAGGAATAAGACCAATTTTACAAAAAACTTGTACAAACTTGGCACTACGAGCGGAGATCACGATGTCACAAGCTAAAGCAATGCTCGCTCCTGCTCCTGCTGCAACGCCGTTAACCGCACAAATGACTGGCTTCTCCATCGTCATAATGTTACGAATTAGCGGATTATAATTTTTCTCAACGGAGTCCCCGAGATCTGGGGCTGTGTCACTTGCAGTGACAGCACGATCGCTTAAGTCTTGTCCCGCGCAAAATCCACGACCGTTGCCAGTTATCACTAAGCAACGTACTTTAGAATTGTTACGGGCATCTTTCATTGCTACACGTACTTCGTCATGCATTTGACTATTGAAGCTGTTTAATGTTTCAGGGCGATTTAGGGTAAGAATACCCACGCCTTTAGTTAACTCATATGTAATGGTTTCGAAATTCATCATAATTTCCTTACTCATCTATTAAACTTCAAATGTATAGACATAAGTGTTTTTTCCAGCCACCATAGATCCAAAATAAATTTAGATATCAATAAGGTAGCCAGATGCCCATATATGCCATAGAAGATTTGATCCCAGTGATCGACGCCTCAAGTTATGTCCATCCTACGGCCGTGATCATCGGAGATGTGATTATCCAAAAAAACTGCTACGTAGGACCTAATGCCGTGTTACGTGGCGACTTTGGTCGTATCGTCCTTAAGCAAGGTTGCAATGTGCAAGATACCTGTGTGATCCACAGTTTTCCCGGCACTGACTGCATCATCGACCAAAATGGTCATATTGGTCACGGGGCCATTCTTCATGGTTGCCACATTGGCCAAAATGTTTTAGTGGGTATGAATGCGGTCGTCATGGACCATGCCATTATCGGTGAAAGCTCTTTTGTTGCAGCGACCACCTTTGTAAAATCTGGCTTTCAATGTCCGCCAAAAAGCTTGCTTATCGGCAATCCGGTGCAAATAAAGCGGACACTAAGCGAAGATGAAATAAAGTGGAAAGCCTCTGGCACTGCCGAATATCAGGAGCTGACCCTACGTTGTTTACAATCCATGACCGAAACCCCCCACTCACCGAAGTTCAGCCACAACGTCCACGCTTTACATCAAGCTCTCATCACACCAAACGATGAACACTTACACGAAGGCAACGAGATGAACTTATTCACTCAAACGCTCAACCAAAGTCAAAATGTCATATAAGGCAACGACTGTGCCGTGTTGATTCATCACCTCAACATCCCATACCACGACACCTGATGCTTTCTTCTCTTCAGGTCGTTTGTCCTTCTTGATCTTTTTCTTTGCGGTGATTTTTACCTGGATGGTGTCGCCTATGGCGACAGGCTCGACAAAACGCAAATTTTCCAGACCATAATTTGCTAATACTGGCCCTGGAGCCGGATCAACGAACATCCCTGCTGCTGCAGAAATAATAAAATAGCCATGTGCAACGCGTTGTCCAAAGAGTGAATCTTTTGCAGCAAGATCATCAAAGTGGGCATAGAAGTGATCACCGGATAAACAACCAAAATTAACAATATCGGTTTCTGTCACAGTTCTACGATGAGTAGTTAAGCTTTCGCCAATGTATAATTCTTCGAAATACTTTCGAAAAGGATGACTGGAAGAACTCGAGGTATTAGCGCCTGCCACATACTCTTTTGTTACCGCCATTAATGTACTGGGTGAGCCTTGAATGGCAGTACGCTGCATATAATGTTTAATGGCCCTCGAACCGCCTAACTCTTCTCCTCCTCCAGCTCGACCCGGTCCCCCATGCACTAAGCCGGGTAATGGTGAGCCATGACCCGTTGATTCTTTGGCGCAATCGCGATTGAGGATCAAAAGACGACCATGATATGCAGCGGCGTTGAATACAAAATGAATAGATTCTTTATCATCATGAGTCACAATAGAACCGACTAAACTTCCTTTGCCAAGCCGCGCAATCTCAACGGCTTGGTCAAGATCATCGTAGGGCATAATCGTTGCAACGGGACCAAATGCTTCTATATTATGAGGGGCGTGTATCGTTAAGGGTTTATCACAAAGCAGTAACGTCGGAGGATAGAATGCGTCAATTTTCGTGTCAGGCCCTACCAGCTTAAAGCTTGCGTCATTACCTCCATAGATCAACTTACAAAAATCACTCAATTTTGCGACGGCATCTTTTACATCAAGACACTGATCTCTGCCCGCCAAAGGGCCCATATTGACGGCACTCGATGCAGGATCGCCCATTACCACTTTATCCAGTCTGAGCTTTAAGGCTTGACTCACTTCATTAACCTTGGCAGCCGGCACTATAATCCGTCGAATTGCCGTACACTTTTGACCCGCCTTAACGGTCATTTCTTTAGCGACTTCTGTAATAAACAAATCAAATTCAGGATCGGTAACCTTGACTGTCTCTCCCAATATGGCGCAATTAAGGGAATCAGCTTCCATATTAAATGGAATACTTTTCTCTACTATATTGCTATGACTGCGAAGCTTCTTGCCTGTGGTAGCAGAACCGGTAAAAGTCAGTACATCTTGTTCATCTAGATGCGCCAATAAATCGCCGACAGAACCACAGATCAACTGAATGGCGCCTTCCGGTAAAAGGCCTGACGCTATCATCTCTTTAACCATAGCTTGTGTTAGATAGGCAGTCGCGGTCGCGGGCTTGACAATGACAGGCATACCCGCAATCAAACTAGGAGCTATCTTTTCGAGCATGCCCCAACATGGGAAATTAAAGGCATTAATGTGAACAGCCACACCGCGTTTAGGCGTCAGAATATGGCGAGCGATGAAACTCCCCTTCGCCGACAAGATTTCAGGCCCTCCCTCGACAATAAACGCTTCATTCGCAAATTCTCTGCGAGCGATACCTGAATAGCTGAACATAGTGGCTAGCCCACCCTCAATATCTATCCAACTATCCACTTTAGTTGCACCTGTTTGAGCAGCAATGTCATAAAAAATATCTTTCTTACTCATCAGGTGCTTAGCAAGAGCCTTAAGCATATTGGCGCGATCATGTATGGTCATTTTACGCAAAGCAGCCCCGCCAACCTCCCGGCTATATTCGACCATACGCTTAAAATCTACACCATCACTATTCACCTTGCACACCAAGTTACCATTTATAGCATTATAAACTTCAACACCTTCATTCAGGCCTTCCAACCACTCACCGCAATGGTAACTAGGTAACTTCATTTTCAATCCTCAAATTAATGCGAAACACAACTTACTCGAATATCACTCACAACTATCAATCACACATTACGATACTAAAAATAAATAACATGTCAATATACCGTATCACTTTTAATCTGGTTAAACGTTTTACGTCAAAGTAAACTTTGATAAAAGAAACACTGGATAGGTTAAAGGCTCACATCAAAAAACAAATGATAAAAAACGCATAAAAGCCATCTTTTAAGATCGGTGAAAACAAACGAAAGAAAAATAACGGAACAAAAACAACGGAACAAAAAATAAAATAAAACTTTAAAAACAATAAATTAATAACAACCAGAATCTATACCCGCTATCAATCACTCCATCACCAATACGATAAATAAATTTTAACCTCACTGTAAGTCAACAATAAAACAGGTGATACCCAACTGAATACTCAAACATTATCTCCGGGTAAAATGACAAGAAGTTATAACAACAAACCACGATATGAAACATTGCCGAAACAAACTAGCGATACATTTATATTGATCTAAATCAAATTAATGCACTACATTATAATCGATGTTGAAAAATTGTAATAATTCAGTGAGGAGGTCGAGTATGGGAAATGATAGAGCAGGTCTGGATGAGATAGAGACGGCGAGTATCGATGAATTACAAGCTCTACAGTTAAATCGACTGAAAAAGACGCTGAATCATGCGTATACGAACTCCTCAGTATACAAAGAAAAATTTGATCTGCACGGTGTTCATCCCGACGATTTGAAAACACTCAGTGATCTCAGTAAATTCCCATTTACCACCAAGAAGGATTTACGCGAGAATTACCCATTTGGCATTTTTGCCAGCCCTATGAACGACATAGTCCGTCTCCATGCTTCCAGCGGAACAACAGGGAAACCGACAGTTGTTGCTTATACCCAAAACGACATAAACAACTGGGCTCATCTAGGTGCCCGCTCTATATATGCAGCAGGCGGACGTAGAAAAGACAAAGTGCATATCTCATATGGTTATGGTTTGTTTACCGGAGGATTAGGGGCACATTACGCCGCTGAACGTCTGGGCTGCACAGTGATCCCAATGGGTGGCGGACAGACACAAAAACAAGTTCAGCTAATCACTGATTTTGATCCAGACATCATCATGGTTACCCCTTCTTATATGCTAAACATCGCCGATGAGATAAAGCGGCAAAATATAGATACAAAAGAGTTGGCTCTACGGATCGGTATCTTCGGTGCCGAGCCATGGTCCAACATGATGCGCAATGATATTGAAAGCAGAATGTCAATGGATGCTGTTGATATTTATGGCCTATCAGAAATGATGGGGCCCGGTGTCGCACAAGAATGTATCGAAACAAAAGATGGCCTTACTATCTGGGAAGATCATTTTTATCCTGAAATTATCGACCCAATTACAGGTGAAGTGTTACCGGATGGCTCAGAAGGTGAATTGGTATTTACCAGTCTCAGTAAAGAAGCCATGCCAATGATCCGCTACCGTACCCGTGATCTTACACGTTTGTTACCAGGATCAGCGCGTACGATGCGACGCATGGACAAAATAACTGGACGTAGTGATGACATGCTAATCATTCGTGGAGTCAATGTATTCCCGACTCAAATTGAAGAACAAATTATAAGAACCGACGGCCTTTCTCCCCATTACCTTATTGAAGTCAGTAAGCGTGGAAATATGGACACGATAAATATAAGAGTCGAGGTCGACGCCAATAATGATAAACAAGATCACGACATTTTAATTAATAAGTTAACTCACAACATAAAAACATTTATCGGTATTTCAGCAAGCATCAATATAGAGGCTCCTTTTAAATTACCTCGCTCTCAAGGTAAAGCAACAAGAGTTATAGATAACAGATTATAAATTCATCAATGAGAAAGGAGGTAATATGAAACAGTTTAATATGTTTATCGATGGCCAAAGTATCAATATGTCATCAAAATTAGACATTATAAACCCTGCTACAGGACAGGCATTTGCCCAATGTCCAAATGGTACCCCAGCAAATGTAGATAATGCCGTATCTTCAGCCCGCCGTGCCTTTAAGCTCTGGGGCCAGACATCATCAGAGGAACGTAAGCAAAAAATACATCAATTAGCCGATACCATTGAAGCCAATATGCCTGAGTTAATGACGCTGATTACTCAAGAAACAGGTAAGCCAATAAATGGCTTAAGCGGGGTTGGCTCAGGCATGGAAGTCGGTGGTGCAATTGCATGGACGCGTAGTACAGCCGAACTAGACATACCCATTGATGTCATACAAGATAATAAAGATGCCCGCATCGAGGTTCACCGTAAACCTTTGGGTGTCGTAGCTTCAATCACACCATGGAATTGGCCACTGATGATTGCTATCTGGCACGTGATTCCTGCGTTGAAAGCGGGAAATACAGTCGTCATCAAGCCTTCAGAATTAACGCCTTTGGCAACCATTCGATTCGTAGAACTGGCCAATGAAATTCTCCCTCATGGGGTTCTTAATATAGTGACGGGTGGTAGCGCCGTAGGCACAGCCCTATGTGCGCACTCGGGGTGGATAAAATAGTCTTCACAGGTTCAACAGCAACCGGTAAAAAGGTCATGCAGACGGCATCTGCGACATTAAAGCGTCTGACGTTGGAGTTAGGTGGAAATGATGCCGGTATTGTACTCGCGGATGTTGATATTCGATCCACAGCTAAAAAACTGTTTGACGCTTGCTTCCATAATAATGGCCAAACCTGTGCAGCGTTAAAAAGACTCTACGTACACGAAAGTATCTTTGATGATGTCTGTGATGAAATGGCCCGCTTAGCCAGAGAGGTTAACGTTGGCAATGGTGAACAAGAAGATACCGAATTGGGGCCAATTCAAAATGCTCAGCAATTAAACATCGTGATGGATCTGGCAGCCGACGCTAAACTTAACGGTGGCCACTTTCTAACCGGTGGGAAAAAAATAATTGGCGCAGGATACTTCTTTGAACCAACCATAGTCACAGGCCTCACAGATGGTAGCCGACTGGTCGATGAGGAGCCGTTTGGTCCTATCCTCCCTATCATTAAATATACTGATATCGAAGAGGTTATTGCTAGAGCAAACCTTAACCAGTCAGGCCTTGGGGGTCTGTATGGTCGAAGGATATAGCCAAAGCGACGCACATAGCTTCCCGGTTAGAATGCGGCTCCGTTTGGGTTAATACTCATGGTGCATTGCAACCAAACGCACCTTTTGGTGGTATCAAACAATCAGGATTTGGCATTGAATTTGGACTCCAGGGGTTAGCAGAGTTTACCTCTATTCAGACAATAAAAATTAACAAATAAACTGCAGATAATAATGAAATTATTATCTGTAGATGAATTTATGACGTGACTATAAATTCATCTGGTTAAAAAACATAATTTACGATTGTTATATATAGTAAACCCAATAATAACTATAAAAATATCAGGTATATAAAATGAATATCCGATCGAACATTAACACGTTAAAAATACTAGTGGCACTGTTATTACTTCAATGTGGATATGCTTTTTCTATTGATTCCTCAGCAATTAAAAAGGCAATAAACCCTAAGCTTCCTCCATTACCCATTGAAGAAACGGGTAATGTCATGATATTACCCGATGTATTCCCTGAGACCTGGATGTTTGTCGATGAAACAAGCTTCACGAATATGTTTGGCGGCAAAATGATCCTGCTCGATGTCGCCGAAACTCGTCACTCAAAGCGAATAAAAGGCACGGCTGACAAAAATTTAATGGGCAATTTTATTCAAGCAAAAACGCGACCTGAGTTTTACATCATGGAAAGCTTCCACACCCGGGGGGCACGTGGACCATTAACCGATGTACTCACTATTTATAATAAAACAACCATGGCGGTTATTAAGGAGCTCGTGTGGAAAGATCGGCGTCTGCAGGCATTACCACGCCGCAATGCAATGGCTCTTTCTGCCGACGAGAAGTTTCTTTATGTTGCAAACTTTAGCCCTGCTGGATCATTTACAGTTGTTGAACTTAATAGCAAAAAAATTATTGAAACTATAGAAACACCTGGCTGTGTACTGACCTTCTCAACAGGAATTCGTAGTATAAGCTCACTTTGTAGTAATGGTGGTATGTTAACCACAGTCATAGATGAGAAAGGACATTTAAAATCCAGACACAGGCTTAAACCTTTTTTCGATACCGATAAAAGCCCTATTTTTGAACGTCCTGCAATTATCGATGGCATCGCCTACTTCCCATCATTTGATGGTCTACTCCATGAATTAAATCTCAGTGGAAAGGTAGCTAAGCATATTACAAGCTGGTCATTACTTAATGAGCAAGAGCGTAAACAAAATTGGCGACCGGGTGGGCTAGCGCTTAATGACAGTGATGAACAGGGTTTAATGTATATCATCATGCACTCTGATGGCCATGATGGAACTCAAACTCAAGGGGGCAGTCAAGTATGGATATTTGATGTGCGAGCGAAAAAAAGAATCAAAGTGATTGATATACCTAACTGGGCAGTATCAATTGCGCTTACCCGCGGTATAAAACCACTATTAGTAGTCACGAATGGCGAGCTCAACCTCGATATTTACAATCCTGAAAGTGGTGAATTAATCCAAACATTAAAAGACTTTGGAAATATTAGTCCTCTGGTTATTCATAAGGCTTACTAATGATGAGTACACTTCTTTCTGATGCTAGCGCATTATTTACCCTTTGGCTTTTCATTCAGTCAGGTTGGAGGAAAATAATGCACGATAATAATAGTTACTATCAAGATCTCATCAGTGATTATTTTAATTTATCGAATAACACATATAACTCAAGATTATTAATTAAAATTATAGGGTTATATGAAATATTACTTTCCATCAGCATCATAATTCCTGGCACGCGTACTGTCGCTGCTATCGGAGTTGTTTTCACCCTATGGATATATTTCTTAATCATGGCTTATCAACTTTACCGAGGAAAAACCAATATGGACTGTGGCTGTGGCGGACCAGAAGGCAAAATAATAATAAGCACATATTCACTAATAAGAAATCAAATTTTTACAGGTATAACATTACTTGCTCTAATGCCTGGATCAATTACTTTCAATGCATTATCAATTTTATCACTCTCTATAGCGATGATTGTCATCCTAATAAACTTATGCGTTGAGCAGCTTATTGCCAACACTCAACTAAAAATATTAAAATAGAGGATTCATCGGTGAACTTATTAATAGTTTCAAATGCTGTTTTATGGATAGTTATAATTTGTATCGTTTTCATTATTTATGCTTTAACCCGTCAAATTGGCGTACTTTACGAACGTGTGGCTCCCGCAGGTGCACTGGCGATCAATCAGACAATTGAAGTGGGACAGTCTAGTCCTAATTTGGCATTACAGTCCATATCTTCAGGTCTCATAGAGATTGGAGCGGGTAAAAATACCGGCAAGTCTCAACTTATTTTTTTTATCTCACCCGACTGTCCTGTATGTAAGACCTTGATGCCTGCAATTAAATCGAGTGCACAATCTGAATCCGATTGGGTCGAGCTTATTTTCGCCAGTGATGGTCAAGAGCAAAATCATCAAGGGTATATACAACAACACTCTATAGAAAGTTATCCCTATATCATTTCTGAAATACTAGGAAAAAGTTTTGGTATTGCCAAACTTCCTTACGCTGTCTTAATCAACAATGAAGGCACCATTTCTGCTATGGGCATCATTAACTCCAGAGAACACATAGATAGTTTATTCGAAGCAAAGGATCTAAAAACGGCTTCAATTCAGGAATATATGGCCAATCAAACACATCTGGCCAAAAGGGTATAAAAATGAGTTTATTCGATAATTTTTTTGAAAAGAAAGCTCGTAGCATAGCGCAGACCAACGGCAGAAGAGGGTTTCTTAAAAGTTTAGGCTCTACTTTAGTTGGGGTTACCACGATTCCATTATTACCTGTTGCCCGCGCCGCAGATGCACCGGTATTGCCACAAGAGAGCGGCGACCCATCAAGTTGTGATTATTGGCGTTACTGTGCAGTCGACGGCTTTTTATGTGAGTGCTGTGGTGGTAACTACAACACCTGCCCTCCAGGTACTGAAATGTCTCCTATTACTTGGATAGGTACTTGTCGTAATCCCGTTGATGGAAGAAATTACGTTATCTCTTATAACGATTGTTGTGGAAAAACTCAATGCGGAACCTGTTTATGCCAAAGGGATGAAGGTGATAGGCCTATTTATCGTTCAGATAAATCCAACGATGTAAATTGGTGTCTAGGTGCAACAAGCTCTGTATACCATTGTTCAACAGCCATTGTTGTGGGTGTTGCATTCGAACAAGGCCACGACAAGTGAATATCTTAACAGGATTGATAGGACTGCTAATCCTATTAGCTGCGTTATTTAGCACACCGTCACAGGCAACCGACATCAATAATGAGAGAGCCAAATACAATTACCAACTGCTCTGTCAAGGGTGCCATACACCCGATGGGAGTGGCAGCAAGAACATTCCTCAAATAAAAAATCATATTGGACGCTTCTTGGCCACTTCTTCTGGTCGAGAATACCTGATCCGCGTGCCTGGTGCGGCAAACTCCACACTTGATGATAGTCAGCTCGCTGAGGTACTCAATTGGATGATACTTGAATTTGGAGGTCTTAGTACACCAGCTAACATGGAGTTATATACCGCAGATGAAGTTAAAGTATTGCGTCAATCGACATTATTTGAAGTAACTGAATACCGTAATTTTTTATTATCACAATTACCATAATGCATATGGATTTCCCCATCTCCCACGATGGTCTCATACAATTTATACCCCATAATTCAGGACATAAGATGAGAAATATAAAGCAAACCAATTCAGGACTTAGATTATTGTTTTTTATGCTGATGATAACTTCTAGTCAGTTTACCTCAGCTGCATCAAATGAAAATATCGATTCACTCATCACTCAATGCGAGTCTTGTCACGGCACTAATGGTGTGTCAATGGTTGCAATCCAGCCAAACTTAGCCGGTCAAAAAAAGGGCTATTTAGCTAAACAAATAAGAGCATTTCGTGATGGTAACCGCAAGAACTCAATGATGAATAAGATAGTCGAAGGCTTATCCGAACAGCAAATGGAGAGTTTAGCCGACCACTTTAGTAAACAGGTTAACTCCACAGCAGCGAAGAAAGTTCAAAACATAGCTGGTAAGCATGTTAGGGCTCGCTGTATATCTTGTCATGGTATGAAGGGATTTACGGTCAACAGCCTATGGCCAAACCTCGCCGGTCAACATAGTGATTACCTGCAAAAACAATTATTGGATTTTAAGAGCGGGGATCGTCAATCTCCTACGATGCAAGTGATCGCCAATGAACTGAATACAGATCAAATACATGCTGTAGCAGAATATTTCAGCCAACAGAAAGCCAGTCTTCACTAGATCATTATCCTATATAAAGGTAAAACAAAATGAAAACAGCTATCGATAACCAACCAAGTGAAAAAATAGACAAAAAAAAAAGAACACTCTGTAAAGCGATAATTGCCAGCAATATTATAATGGTACCAACAAATGTTTTCTCTAATAAAAAATCTATTGGTCATCAGTTTTCAAGCGCTGATGACATCATAAAAAACACCAAGGCAATTAAATTATCTGAAGCAATAAAAAACAGATCTATATCCTGTGTTGAAGTCATGAATGCCTATTTAAATCAAATAAGCAAAAAAAACCCATTAGTTAATGCAATTGTGGCATTAGAGGAAAGAGATAAATTAATAGAACAAGCTCAACAAAAAGATAAGGATTTATCCAACGGTATATACCATGGCTGGATGCACGGTTTTCCGCATGCAGTTAAAGACCTTGCATTAACCAAAGGTATCGTTTCATCCATGGGATCGCCAATTTTTAAAGATTACATTCCAAAACATGACGATATTATTGTTGAACGGATTAAGAACTCTGGCGCAATTTTAATAGGTAAAACAAATGTTCCAGAATTTGGACTCGGTTCCAATACATATAACAAAGTATATGGCACAACAGGTAATGCATATAATCCTAAATTAGTCGCCGGCGGCAGTAGTGGCGGTGCTTCGGTCGCCCTCGCAATGAACATGGTTCCAGTTGCTGACGGAAGCGATATGATGGGTTCTTTAAGAAATCCTGCTGCTTACAATAATATAATTGGATTTCGTCCATCATTTGGCCGCGTGCCCTCTGGACCCACAAATGAAGTGTTTATACAACAACTTGGGTACAACGGCCCCATGGGAAGGAATGTTAGAGATACAGCCATGCTTCTTTCCACCATGGCTGGATATGATTCACGATACCCACTGTCAATAGATGATGATCCACTCCAATTTACAAATAACTTGGATGTCGATGTTAAAGGTAAAAAAATTGCTTGGCTAGGTGATTTAAATGGCTACTTGCCTATGGAGAAAGGAGTACTTGCATTGTGCGAAAGTAATTTGAAAATATTTGAAGGTTTAGGGTGTCATGTTGAAAGTGTAATCGTTGACTTTAATATGGAACAGCTTTGGGAAACTTGGTTAATAGAGCGACATTGGCTTATAACAGGTATTGCTAGCAAGCTTTATTCAGATCCCAAGAAGAGAGAGCAGTTAAGCAGCGCTATGAGGTGGGAAATAGAAAATGGATTGAAACTGACTGGCGTTGACACTTATAAAGCTTCAATTAACAGAACAAAATGGTACAGCACATTAAACAGCTTATTCGATGAGTATGACGCTGTCGTTTTACCATCAGCACAAGTTTTTCCCTTTAACAAAGAAATTCATTACCCAACATCAATTGGAAGTAAGAAAATGGACACTTACCACAGATGGATGGAGGTGGTAATTCCAGGAACCTTATCTGGTTGCCCTATAGTTAACATACCAGCCGGATTTAACTCTCAAGGCTTACCTATGGGCATGCAATTAATAGGTAAAAACAAAAGAGACTTTGAAGTTCTTCAGCTCGCACACGCTTATGAAGAAGCGATGCCAAAAATAATCAGGCATGCATTTAACATCGTATAAGAAGGAGTATTCATGAATTATAAGTCTATTGGTATACATAAAACAAAGAATAATTACATATTAATATTAGTGATATCTTTTATAACTCTATGCATACCCACAAAATATTGCCATTCAATAGAATTGAATATTAATAAAAACACAAATTTTGAATTCGGGGCTGGATCGCAGCTGAATACAATTACAATATTGACGACAGCCCATACGATCTAGGATTAAACTCTAATGCTTCCCGTGTATTTGTATCAGGAGAACACTCAATATCAGACTCATTGAAACTATATGGAAAAGTTGAATATGGGATATCTTATATAGAAAAACAACATAAAGATGTAGATTTCATTGAACGCCTTATGTATATAGGTATAAGTTCACATTTTGGCTCAGTAGAAATAGGTCGAGTATGGAGTCCATTTTATGATATTGCGATGTACAGTGATACTAACTTCAGCTTTAAAGATACAGCTTCTGGCGCTTTTTTCTCTCCCGTATCACACATTGCAGGGTTTGGTCGTAGTAATAACTCCATAAAATACAAGACAAGTTTCAAATTAGATACTAGCAAACTTTTTTTTAGTGCGTTAATCGGTGACCAAAAGGGAGATAACGTTAACTCAAGAGTCAGTATTAATACAAACTATGGTGCATCTATACGTTATAAATATAAAGGGTATCAAGTAGGACTCGCCCATCAAATTGCTAATGCTGATGGTTTATCAAACTATGATGATTCAATCAATGCTACAATAATAGGAGGCATGTTTAATTCCGATTCATTCCTAATAGGCGGGAATTATACCATAGGTAAAAACAACCAATATGACATGGGATTAAGTGGTAACTTAGTTAACTCAAAAGGTATCGAAGGTTCCATACACTTCAGGTTTTCTAAGAGTTACAAGGTATATACAGGATATAATAAACTGACGACTAAAAAAGATTTATATAGCACAGAGTTTGTGAATTTCGGTTTATTAAAAAACTTCAACAAAAAAATTGCCATATATACTGAGTACCGATTAGATCTTGGAACAACTAAAACAAGTTTATTTTTTGGAGATGCAGTTTCCGTAGGATTAGTATATTTCATCTCAGATTACTCCCACTACTTTTAACCTTGGCCTGAAAGGATCAGGATTCCAGTAATAAGCGCGTGAGCCGCTATATGTTGAGATCAACGCGCCAAGGGAGTAAGGACTCTAAGACACAACTCAAAACAGATAGATAGTGTGTTTATTGGACGTTCTGTGTAAATTTAAACTCCCATGATCTCACCCTGAAGGTATGCCAGCGGTATCATGAGTGGTTGGTATCGATAGAGAGTGCCCATTCTCGATCTTGCTTGCGTATCAGCTTTAGCCACTGATTTAACGTATAGCGACTTTCTTCGTCAAATTTCGATGACAATTCATATAACTTCTGGATTTGGAATAACTATGAGGGATCTGTAAGGTTTGCTTGATTGATACAAGAGGCAACAGACACAAGTCCTGAGGTCAAAGCCATCAATATAACTTTCGAGGTTGGCCTTAATCCCCGTTTCACCCAGCTTGGACATATCCATTTTTGATATATTAAAAAATGACAAACCACTGGCTCGCAAAAGCATTTTTTCTGGTGCTTCTTCAGGCAAGTTCATCTTCTAAACCTTTTCATGCTCTGCCAGTACAGCTTCTTTGCTCTGTTCCAGCACTCCTTCCAAACGACGCAGTAAGGTGAATGGCAGAATGATGCGGCCGTATTGGCTTTGCTTAAAATCACCGCGTAATAGGTCTACAATTGACCAGCAGAAGGCGGCAAGATTATTTGGAGTTTGAGACATTAAGGAACACCTAGTTTAGATAAAGTCGTCCAGTTTACGGTTGAGAAATTACGATTAGGTTACGTAATTATTCAGAGACGTCTGCGGATATATGGACACTATAATGGATAACGAGTCTGCCATAAATGCAAGGCGAAACACAGGGGTTAAGTCAAAGATATGGAAGGTTATTCCTGTTAAAGGTTGATAGCGAATGCTTAATTGTTGGAGTCTGTTACATGAAAGTAACGGTTTGCCTTCGAGTGGCAAAAGCCAACTTGATAACGCACTTAAAATCAGCTAGAAATTTAGTCATTTTTCACTTTTGCTTCATACTCATCTATTTCGCGTGGAGCATGTTATGACTGAGAGTGAATTTGTATCGACAATATACAACGCTATTAAGATTGGTGACATCATTCATAAGCCACGAGTGACTTCGGCAATATTAGATATTAAAGAAAACGGCAACATCTATTACCGAATAGGTGAGGCAGACAAGAAATTTGTTTCCACTAGAGAGCTGGTGGACGTGTATGCAGTGCTCAGTACTAATCAACTCAGCATCAAGGAGATTTGCAATATTGCTTCAGCATCTTGCAATTCAACTACGATTCAGTGGCTGCTAACCCATGCACGACTCGCTAAACGAAATCAGCATGGTCATTTCTCAAAAAGCTGGGAGTAAATTTCAGAGCGAGTGGTTTAGACCTACACATAGAAAGCCACCCTACACGCTCAGGTAATACTCATTAGCCGCGTTCAACATGCAAGTGCCCCTTACATCTAATACGTCTTTCAGCTTAGTGAGTTGCTCTTGGTATTTCACTAGGTGCTCACAACTCTATCTTAGGGATCTCTTGCGCTTGCTCGATAAAATGCTGACAACGCTTTTCTACTTGCTGGTGGTATTTAGCCATATAAGCCTGTTGAGCGGGACTTAGCTCCCCTAACAGACCAATTGCACTGCTAAGCTGTTCAGTGATTGCTTTAGCTGTTTTCAGTAACTGTCGCATAAGTAGTTTATTGTTGATTTGACAGCCATCGGCAAACTCCATGAGCTGGTAAGCATTTATAGCATGGGGGTTGAACTCATCCCCTATTGCCATCGCAAGCTCTTGTTCAAACTCTGGGTACATCTGCACATTCACTAGGTCATACAAGGGTGTTGGTTCTAAACCTGCTTTACTGACAAAGAAGCTCATGTTCTTACCATGGGCGTCATGGTTAAATACACACAGATTGAACAGTACCCAATTCAGCAGAGTTAACTTTGCGGCAATGGGGTTCTGGCACACTTGAGTTAGCTCAAACAGCTTTTTAAGACTGACACCATCACGAATATGAGCAACATCACGCTGCTTACCTAAGTTACGCTCATACTTTCTATCAACTCCCAAGTTACAGGCCTGGCAGGCATCGATAAGATGCTTTCTCTTTACTACGTCATTAATCAATTTACGGTCAAAGCGCTCAACCACCAGCGCGGGATATTGGTCAAAGTAATGCAGCTCAATATTGGCTGTTGGTAAGCCTATCAACTGGGCGAGTTTCATTGTCACAAACTCATTAATGACTAGATGCTGCTGAGTACTCTTTTCAAACTTGATGATGTGAGTTGAGCATAAGTCACCACTACCAAAACCAAACTCGCCATTTAGCTGCAAGACGTTAATTTTTGACTGTACACCGGCAACAGAGAGCCTTGGTTTGTCGTCCCACACTTCCATGGCAAATAAGCTAGGGTCGCTTAAGCGCTGCACTATCTCAGCGGTTGTTATAGGTCTAAATTCTGTTTTAGCTTCGATATTCTCGCCCTGTCGGACAAACAGTAAAGCCCCCGATGTGTCTTGCCCTATCCCATGGATCAGTGCAAAGGTATTTTGCTTAGATACCGCAAGGTAGTCGATTAAGTGATCTAATCCTTGGTTCTCTGGCAGTAGATTTTGCAGGTAGCGCCGAATAGCACTTGATTGAATGTTACCTTCAAGTGGTAAGTAGGGTGATAATGCAAAGCCCTGCTGCTTCCATTGTGGTTGGTAAAAAAAATGCAAGTTATCCGTATCTGGATCAAAGCTTAATTCAGCAATAACCTGCTTATTAAAAAGTACATTTAAACGGTATGCATTAGACCCAGCCATCATTAGCCTCACTTTCAGCGCTAGTCACTTGTTGCTCCCATGGCTTAATTGAAAGTTGAACCCCTAAGCCTTGCATTACATCTATCAACGCCGACAGGCGAATATCATCTCGACCTTGCTCTATTTTTATATAGGTCTGCTTAGCGATGCCACACAATGCTGCTGCGTCGGTTTGAGTGATGCCGCTTTGCGTACGCTTAGCTTTTATTGCGGCCCCTAATAATTCAACCGAAAAGGTCTTTGAGAGATCGGGGCTTGCTATGGCTTTTACAGATTTGGCCATCTAATACCTCCTATTGTGAACTCCAGCATATAGGGTTAATTTAAGCTGCGATTAGCTAAACGCTAACGTAATAGTATAAGTCTACTTTAATAGACTTATAGAACAGATTATAGGCTGAAAATGATAAAGTCTATCTTTTTAGACTTTTATCCGAAAGGTACGTTCAGGAAGTATAAAATACATAAAGTTAGACTTTATGTACTTGAAGGGTATTCACTTGCTAGAATGATACAAGAAGGCCGTGGATGAATTTTTTAAAAGTTTTTTGAATATTCTTACACTAACTCGTAGTGACTCGCTTTTATTGTAACACCAATAGGAACACCCAGATAAGGAGCTACAGGAAAAACTCAACCCTATCAACTCGTTATGATTGAAACTAGAGCCCCGCCGCTTCAACACCTATTAAGTTAATCCTAGGCGTATATCAAGTTTTTCGACCCAGACATCTTCTTTGTAGTAAGGCTCAATAGCCAGTGGCGATATAATCAACTCCCCCAGGATAGAGTCATCTTCAGTCGTCATCGAGACGCTAGTGCCATCGGATAGCTTGATGTTGATCCCCCAGTCATACGTAATAATTTCATCCGACGGGACCCAGCCACCAGCCTTTGTTTTATCTACAATTGCACACTGACAGCTAAGCCGAAGGATCGCTATAGAATCGATGATCACGCCAACTTTCTCCGTCAACTTAATCTCAGAACATGGGCCTATAGAATGATCTATGACACTGTATTCTATTTCAGTCGGTTGCAATACTTTTCTAAAGATTGGAAGATGAAAGTCATGACCTTGAGGGCTCGTATTCCACTCGTTAGTCATCTCAACAAAGCCAGCCTCCACCCTAAAATATAATGGGGATAAACATGTGGCATTGCCCTGACTAAAATTGATATCGACACTCTTGGTTAGTAAATTAATTTCTTGGCCTATCAGGCTCTGCAGTGATTCAATAGACTCAGCATCTAATTCGTAACTCGTTTGTGGCATGCTTTACTCCCCCCCCAAAAAAAACGCCCAAAAATCAGGCCGTCCATTAGTTATCCACAAATATAACGATACGAGATTTAACTTTCAACTCTGCCTGGAATTAAAAGGAAAATGAACCTGCTTTCAGAAGTAACGGATTGTTGAATCGTGCAGCCCTAGCTATAGGGTCTGCCCCAAAATTAACTGGCGTTGTCTGTTGATGAATGGGGTGGCTTAACGTTTCTACTTATGCCTAGTTAACATCGAATACATTCACGTTAATGCGACGACGTGTATTCAGGTTCTTGAGATATTTATTTGCAGTTTCTGTCGATCCCGTCTAAACATATCTGAGTGAGGTTTTTGGGTTGTGTCAGTTTGATAAAACTAAAAACCACAAACAAACCCTAATACTTCAATGCATTAGGATCACCATTAAAAATGACGGCCCCTTTTTTGATTGAAAAGCGACCAGATTGAACATTTTGAATGTCGAGTGGCTGAAACGATGAACGAGGACCAAGTCAACCATAACGTCACCCAGTAAAGGACTACGACATAACGTCACCAAGTAAAGGATTACAACATGGATAATTACAAGCAATCCGCACAAGCTGCCGAAGGCGCTTTAGCGTCAGACACACTTGCTGCAAAAAAAGTTTTTGAACGTCATTACTCCCAAAAAATTGGCGTATTAGCAGGATACCTCCCCAAAGAAAGCAAATACGTTGCAAGCTGGTTAAGCGGGATTGTTAAAGAAGCCCTGGCCGCGCGTGAAGGCAAGTCTGCCGAGGATCTTCAACCTGCCGTCCTTGCCATGGCAGAGCTTCTGGAACATCACAACGAGCTGCGTGATCTGGTGCGATTAATGATCGCCGAAGGGCAAGACGTTCACAGGCAATATGAGCCGGACACAACATACACCGTCAACTCGATAGAGACGATGCTGTATGCAATGAATCACATCATTATGAGGGCTCCGCCTTTTACGCCCGATGTGCCCCACTCCGCCTTTCCTATGTCGGGCCTCTTTGTATACATGATGTGGACAAGGGGCGGCGAACGCGTCTTCAAAGATGACAAATTTAACGCCAAACTCGCCGATATCCTGGACGCTTGGTGCACCTACCTCGACTCACCCACCTCATTAAATGTGATCACCACGGGTGCAGAAGGCTGGCTCAACACAAAATCCTACACCGATAACGACCTCGATCAATTCGTTAGTAAACAACAGCAACGAGACGATCCCGTGCACTGGGGTTATACGTCATTCAATGACTTTTTCCACCGTCAGATCATTGCCAACACCCGGCCGATTGATGGAGCTGGCAACCCTGCAGTGGTGACTTCAGCCAACGATGGCACCGTCTACCGCATCGCTCGAGAAGTCAAACGCACCGACAGTTTCGATTGCAAGAGTCAAAATTACTCCCTGGAAAACATGCTGGATGGTCGTCACGTTGACCGTTTTGTCGGCGGCGACGTTGTGCAATCGTTCCTCAGTGGCAACAACTATCACCGCTGGTGGGCGCCAATCTCCGGCACCATTATTGAAAAGCGGGTGGTGCCGGGTTTCATGTTCAGTGAACTGTATGGCGAAGGTTTTGACGACTCCGCAGGCACCCAATCCCAAGGTTATGAAGCGAATGTCAACACGCGTGGGCTCGTCTTTATCGAAAGCGACGATCCGTCGATTGGCATGGTATGTGTGATGCCGATCGGGATCACGGAAATATCGTCTGTGGATATTCAGGTCGAAGTGGGCGACAAAGTGAAGAAAGGTCAGGAACTTGGCTGGTTCAGCTACGGTGGCTCCAGCATGTGCCTTATTTTCCAGTCTGGTGCGATCAAGCAATTTACCATCGTCAATCCTGAGCCAGATTCAGATTCTGATAACGGCCCCTTTATCCGTGTTGGCGGGCAAATTGCGATAACACATACCCGATAATTTTTTTGCTTTCCGGCATGAATAACAATGCAGGTCGTACTGTAAAACATCGGCTACAGCCTGCGCTCACCCCCACCACCATACATTGAGTAAGGAATCACTGATTATGGCAACCCCATCATCTAAAGAGCAAGTATACGCGCCGTATTTAAAACAAATGAAAACCCAAATAACTACAGATTGTGAAAATCGCAGTCTGGATTATCTCGATGCCGATCTCGCCTGCGTGCAGGCCATCGCTCAGGCAGCGGTTAACGTGGAACTGTTTACCATTCCGCTCTATATGACCTCGCTATATTCGATAAAGGGAACCCACCAAATTAATAGCGAAGGCAGCACCTTATATACCGGCCGATGGTGGCCTGGAACAGCTCCAACTGCTGGCAAAACACTGACCACGAATCAACAAGTTTTCAATAATGTCTATAGCGTATTCATTGAAGAAATGCTGCATTTGCAACTCGCTGCAAATATGTCAAGCAAGTTGGGTTTCACCCCAGTTTTCACCAGCAATGCGCTGCAAACAGACAACTACGGCTGGCATTGTTATGCCAAAGACAACACCACTATTCCGCATATTCTAGATTTTACCGATTGGAAGGGCAGACACCCGGACCTCAGCACAATGACGGTCGAACTCAGAGCCATGAACGAGACCCAGGTAGAGCTATTTCTAGCCATCGAGGAAACCGCAGCCTTAGCCGCTACAAACTTGCATAATCCAGACATTCCCCTACCAGATGGTGGTTCGCGGCCTAAATACTTTGAACCGGCGCCCTTTGACTGGTTTACCGCCAGCATGACCGAAAATAACCTGCCGTTGTTTGGCTCCATCGGCCATATGTACCTGTGCTACTGGAGCTATCTGGAAATTAAATATGATGACGGCTCGACCCTGCTTGAGCGCTTGACCAACGTCCAGCGAGATCAGTTCAACAACGTGCCCGAAAGGCCCGAAGCGCAGTACCCGGGCATCAATGGGACGTTATCAAGCACTGACCTACTGAAGTGCGAACTAATCAATAACATCGATGCCATTACCGATCAAGGGGAAGGTGATGCCGTCGTGCCCAACATCCTTGAAGTCTGGGGGCATCAACCTTGGGCGACACTCTATAGACAAAAATCGGCAGAAGTCGCTACAGGCATGTTGGGGGCAGTACAATCTAAATACCAACCAGATCCAGTCGCTCTGGCAGCAGATTATCCTGGTTATAACGATGTCGGTAAGCCCACTGAAGAGATGTCCGGCAGTGCACAAGCCCGCAGCGACGCGGCAAACAAAGATCACTATGAGTTATTCGCTGAAGTAAAAGCACTCTTGTCGCATTCTGATTACATGACCTGGGATACCTGGCACCAACAAGGCAACAGCTGGACCTCTGCCATGCTCGGCACTAACGATGCACAAAACCTACCTTCCACTCAAGATGTTGCCCAGGCCCTTAATAATCTGATCTCAACTGAAGAAATTAAGGCAAGCACCTACGACACCTTCAGCCAATCGGCAGTAGGCACCATCAAAGGCATTACCACGCAACTTAATGCCTATTGGCGTGACCGCTCGGTATTTTTTCCAGGGCCTGCAATGGGTGGCTCCGGCGACCGGGTATCCATCTGCTGGGCCGTCACCGGCGAAGTCCCCGATCTGGTCACAGGTATTGTCTCACAGGACACCAAAGCCATGCTTTATCACGCCTGTCAGGGGATGGACTTGACCCCAGACGCAGTGAGTGATCCCGATAGCTGTGCCGCTAAACTGGCGTATCACAGCTGTAAAGGCTCTAACGAGTGTAAAACCCAGGGCGGTTGCGGCTTTGTACAAAGCGCCAGCGGCGGTGGCAGTTGCAGCGGTACGGCAGCAAAGGGAATTAAAAGCGCACCGGCGGATAACCTATGCAGTAATTTAGGGGGCTGTGCAGTGCCCATCTCGGCGTCGCAACTGTTTCCCAAACAGACTGACGACTGCTATGAAATGCAGCTCTATAAATTTGGCGGCGCGCCTGATTTCAAGGCGACACCAATAAGTTGGTTGAAATTACATGCCCGCGACATGCTACCGCCAGTCGTTAAAGAAGTAGAAACCATGCCCTACAAAGTTGGCGATTCTGTTTATGACGTGGCTTGGAAAGCCTATTGTACTGCTGCGGGACTGGTGAAAGTAAAAGGTAACCAACTTGAACACCACCGTTCAATTGAAATGCCCACTCAGCCAGAACCTAGTGACATTCGTCTGGCATTGCCACCATCTACCTAATCAGGGAAGCCATTTACTTTGAGCAACCATATTAAATCAATGCAGAGCCTTTCAGGGGAAGGCTCTTCAACTCTTGGATTGAGAAATCTCGGTTTTGGCGTGGGTTTACGCCCACAGCATTTCCCCTATCTGATGAAAAATGACGATCCACTCGTTGATTGGTTTGAAATCATCAGCGAAAATTTTATGGATAATCATGGCTACGCACGTCATGTACTCCAACATATCCGTTCTAAACGTCCGGTGGTGATGCACGGTGTGTCAATGAACATCGGCAGTACTGATCCGCTCAATTGGACTTATCTACACAAGCTAAAAGAGTTGGCTGATGTTGTCCAACCCGAGTGGATATCCGATCACCTCTGCTGGACAGGATTTGCCGGGGTTAACACTCACGACCTGCTCCCCTTGCCACTTAACGAAGAAAGCCTGATGCATGTCGCTGGGCGCGTTAGAGAGATACAGGATTTTCTGCGTCGCCCGCTCATTATCGAAAACCCTTCTACCTATCTGGAATTTTCCCAAAGTGAATTGTCTGAATGGGAATTTTTAGCGTTACTCGTCGAACAAACCAACTGCGGGCTCTTGCTTGATGTGAATAACGTCTATGTCTCCGCCCATAATCACAGCTTTGACGCGACTGAGTATGTACGAGGACTGCCCCATCAAAATATCGTCCAGCTCCATGTTGCTGGCCCGACGGATGTCGGTGACTGCCTGATCGATACCCACGACCAACCGGTCCCCACCGACGTTTGGCGCTTATACAAGCTGGCGCAGGAGTTAACAGGCGGTGTCGCTACGTTGCTGGAATGGGACGCCAATATACCCGATTACCCGGAACTGGTTGCCGAACTGGATAAAGCGAAAGCGGTGCTGGCTGGAGAGGCTATTCAAGACGTGCCAATTCATAGGCAGTCCGATGACACGCCCGTCCTATCGACCCCTGTTGTTTTTTAGTATGGAGGACTTTGTGTCATGAACAACTTGAAACAGCCTTCTCTACAGCAGATCCAGCAGTGGATGAAAACCATCCTCACGGTTCGCGGCAGCCTGCGAGAAAAATTAGCGACCGCAGCGACCCCGGGCAACCTGCACCTCGAACAAATAGTAAAAACCCAGCAAAGCGTATCGCCCTACCGGCGACTTGACATCTATGCCGCTGGATATGTGATGCGCTTGGTTGAGTGTTTAAAGTCCGAGTTTTCGGTACTGTGCGCCTATATGGGCGACGAGTTTTTTGAGACATTCGCCAAAGCTTATATTGTGACTGTGCCATCCGAGAACTGGAGCCTCTACTATCTGGGCGAGCACTTCAGTGACTTTCTAAAAAACACCCAGCCACAAGGCCTGCATGCCCCAGAGCAAGCAGCCTTTATCGCCTTGCCCGCGCAAATAGCTCAATTTGAACGGGCATATGCAGAAGTGTTATTGGCGAAAGGTTTGGAAAATAACACCGATATCGTCGCTTCAAAAATGGGATATGAACTGGCTTTTTTACAAGGGGTAATCATGTTGCAAACACCCCCCTGCCTTAGGCTTCTTAAGCTGGATTATCCGATCCTTGAGTTAATGAATTGCGTAGAAAAATCTGAGGACTATACCCTGCCGCAGCCAGAAAAGAGCCTGCTTGCACTAACCCGAGTCGATTACCGAGTAACCACAACTGAATTGGATGATTGGCAATTTTCGTTCTTAACCCACTGCAGCGAGGCTATATCCGTGCAAAAAGCCGTACAGATGACCGCGATAGCTTGCGGCATCAGCACTAGCGACCTACTGGCAAAACTGATGATCTGGCTGCCCATAGCCCAGAGCAGCGTATTTTTGGTTTCCTTGTAGATTAAGAGCCAGTTGATTAGATTTTTCAATATAACTATAACCAAGATATAACCAAGACACCCATTCTTGCTCTAAGGAAGATGGCCAATAGGATCTTCATCCGAAAATTTTGGGTGTCTTAGTGATTTTTATCGGATAAACGGTGCCTGTTTTCAGGCATCGCTTATCCGACGACTCCTATAATTCGTCGTGATGAGGTTTAGTGACATTGTCTGGTAATGCACTGATATCACTTTCCTCATCAGGAATACTCGATGGGTCGAGATCACCGCCGATATTACTCGGATCTGTCGGTATCGTGGAGGGGATTGCTACAGCCTGTTCAGCCAGTTCCCAGCCGAGAATGGTTTCCGGGCGCCCGCCTGCTTCTTCGGGGCCAGTGATGGCTTCCGTTTGTAAGGGAAGTGGGTGGCCAATCAGGTGACCTACAGCATCGACAGCTTCAGGATCGGCCAGAGTCAGAGGCGTTTCATAGAGGTATGCTGTGGCAGTGCCTGGTACATAGACTCTCAACATAGTGCCATTGCGGATCCGGCCACGCGAGTCAGGCTCTTGATCTTGCGCATATCCATAGGCGACGGCAGGGTCACCTGATATATACAAGCCTTGCCATACATCATCCAGTGCCTGTGTTCTGGTTCTGATCCCCCGAAAACAATGCTTTGAGCACCTTCCAAAGAGCTGCCGTGATAGCCCACAAAAACATACCCTCGCGCGATCAGTTGCTGATGTGCATGATTCAAGCGTGCTGAAGACCAGTTTCTGGTTCCCCTCGTGGTAAAGCTTACCGCCTCCCCCGCTCCTAGAAAGTTTGCACCATTGGGGTGTTCTCGTTCGAGTAACGCGTTGGCACTGTCGGCTGGCGCACTACAATGAAGCGCACCTGCAGAGCAGGATAGGCTCACCACGTCAGCACTTTGGGCTTGTTCAGGCGTATTGCCAGCGGCCTGATTATCAAATTGATTGACCTGCGCAGCTGCCAGGGTCAGGGTCACCCTAGCTCTCTCTGGTGCTTCTCGAATAGCATCATCCAGCGCATTACCAGGAGTCGGGTTGGTCAAAGCATTGTGGATCACTTGCTCTACCCTGTCCCATGATAGTCGGGCCAATATAAAGAGGCTGACAAGGTTACGTACCGGATAACCACAATTATTGAGTTCTTCCCAACCTCTGGGATGGCGGGTACGAGCTAGAGATTCAAGAGGAATACCGCATACCTGATGGGCAGTTAAGGATGCTAGGCTGTTACCTCTATCGAAATGGATTCGATGACTGATAACGGCCGGTGTCGTTGAGGGAGCGGTTGTATCCAGGATCGCTGGATTACCTGCCAACACGCGATAAATTTGCCCTTCCCACGTGTCATCAGGATTACAGGTGTGTTGAGTCACGTAATTGTAGAACGCATCGAAAGGGTCAAGGAAGCAGAGTAATTTACCTGTGTGCCATTCACTCCAGCGTTTCTGTCGATGGTGCTGCTGCGGCGCTGCCACATAGCTCACTCCGGCACTGCTGATATTGACCATTGACAATGTTTGGTTATTGTCGAAAGCCCTAATATAAAACGTGGATTTATGCGCCAAACTATTTAACAGGTTGTTACTCACCTCTATACTGTAGATGGGAGATATATATCTGTTCAGGCCTACGGCGTCCTGTTCAAGGAAGAATATTTTAATGCTGGCTGGAGCATCATCACCAACGGGAACAAGCCAGTTTAGAGACCAATTATTTTCTCCCTTACGAATATATGAGTAACTGCGAGGACCGGATTCCGCCGTCTCACTGGTAAAATTAATCGTTGAATGAGTAGTATGTAGTGTCAGAGCATTATCGATAGCAAGTTTGAGCCCCTCATTACCTTCTCCCAGTAGCATAGAGTAGTGCAGTATGCCTTCTTCATTACTGGTTTCAAATAAGGGAGTCAGATCCAATTCACTTGATCTAATACCTTGGCTTAAATCGAGTTGGCAGTGAGTAGCACATTCTTGCCATAGATCGAATGCTTCATTGACTTGAGCTGCTGAGGTTATCTGTGGTTCTAAGCCACGCAGATCCGTTGCATTTACGCTAGTTATTGCGAGAAACAGTGAGCTAATCGTAACACTCAAGCAGAGATATCGTGTTTTTATCATAAAGAAATCCTTTTAATTAAATCAACGTCAAAGTGATACCATTGAGCCTTATTAAGTCAGTACCTAAAAACGAAGCGATGGGCTTTCATATAAAAGGTCTGTCCAACTTTCATTGTTAGCAGTAACATCCTCTCCTGCTGAATAAAATTAAATATTTCATTGGATTATTTGGGAGCTGACATAAAAAATCTCCACAAAAAACACCATTAACTTGGCTAATAATAGTTATTATTACGATCACATCAATATTAGCCGCGCCTCTCTATTATTTTAGTGTACAAGCAGACACTTACCCACGCCCCATTAACAAACCTGCAACTTAATTAAGTTTAATGAATGCACAAGATTAATAGACAACATGGCCGTACACCTGAGAATATTTAATAGAGTCGATATAAATTTATTCGAATGCCAAAGCTTAAATAACTTTATTTAACAGAAGATATATTCAGATTGAATTTTGGATTAGCTTCTATGAATATACCGACACTCGTCAGGTAGTCATGGTAATGCCACTGCACATCTGTTGGACCACTCATTCCTTTTAAATAATATTGACCACTACCATAATATTGTGCAAGACACTCTTCATCGAAAATCAATTCAGATGGTAGGTAACAATCCGATCTTCTACTATTTAGGTCAAGGCCATAACCGTAGGAGTTATAGTAGATGGGAGCCTGGCTACCAAACTCGCCTCGCTTAAACTTTATAGCTGTAAAATCAATAGAATAGACTTCACTTCGACCTTGCTTGGTCACATCACAACTTATAGCATGTTTCCCATCACCCAGTCCTGCTAACAGCTCCGGGATATTAAACCTTATCGCTCTCTCCAAATCTTCGCCTGAAAATAACGTACTTTCATCCACAGTACACTGCACTAAAATTGATTTATCGATATCTTCTCCATTAGAGGGGTAAACAAAATCCAACTCTGTAGCACAAACAGTTTGAGAAGTGATGAGTGCGGCTAATATTATACAATGTTTCATTATATTTAAAATTCCATTTTAATTGATATACGAATGGTATTCTCTTAAATAATTATCGATAAAGCAATAAGAAACGGATGAACTTTACAAAAAACAAACAGATTTTTTAAAAGCTCTACTTAAAATAAAAACTCAAAACAAAAAATGCAACATGGTTTGAATAACTTACCTCTTACGAAACACCAGACCGTTATAAACAATCAACACACTCTTCTATGAAATTAGATTCAAAATGGAATCTTCTAGCCTTCGAAATAGAGATTAAAACTATAACCAAGACACTCATTATTATTCTAAGAAAAATGGCTAAAAGGACCTTGATCTGACAATATTGAGTATCTTCGTTATTTTATTGACACTCTTAGATGTCTTCGTTATTTTATTGACGATCTTATTCCCCTTCGTTACTTCATTTCTTTCCCCGCCTAGAATCTAAAAAAAAACAACTTTTATTGATAATTACCTTCTGTACTGGAATGCTAATATTTAATCTAAACAATAGCATTCCAGTATAAAGTTCAGTCAACGTTTTAAATTGATTGTTAATACGATTCATATCAACTATTCATTGATTGGATAATTGTGGAGAAAATTATATGTTTAATCTAGATAAACACTTATTAAAGATCTGCTTATCTTTAATATTATTACTCTTATCCACTTCGAATAGCTGCTAGTCTTTTTCATGCACTTGATTCGAGGCCAAGAAAGTGTCTTAATTACAAGACACCTTTTGAAATCTATACTGAAATGAGTGGTGCACTTCTACTTTGAACCAGGGCAAGGGATCTTCATCTGACAATCTTGGGTGTCTTCGTTATTTTGATATAAACAGTTAAAGTAACCAGAGTTATTAACTCCTACCCCCTCAATTCCTTATTTGACTAACTCGCTGACTTTGCTATTTTATATCTATATCTCATGATGCTTTGGAAAGATAATGGCTAGCGGAATTGTTACCCCTAAATATGTCAGTGATTTTAGCTGTATAGGCCCAGATTGTGAAGATAGCTGCTGTATCGGTTGGAATATCTATATTGATAAGCAAAGCTATAAAAAAACAGTGGCTCATCGAGATTTGAAAACATTGGCTAAAACAGCCATGAAAAAAATTAAACGAAGTGATGATAAGTGGGCGATAATTCGTGCCGATTCAGATGGGGCATGCCCTTTCCTCGATGTCAATCGACTGTGTAAAATCCACTCTTTAGCCGGTGAAGATACCCTAAGCGATACCTGTAAAACCTATCCAGAACCAGCTTAGTCAAAGAGGGGGATAAATATCAATCTCTCTATTTATCCTGCCCAGAGGCGGCAAGGCTGATCCTATTTAGTCCCGATGCCTTTATGTTTGAACGTAAAGAGAGTGGTTTAAAGAACCTTTTAAGTACAAGTCCTCTTTGGGCCAGTAAAACTTACGATAACAGCATCGATCTGTTACTCAATGAGCACCTTAGTTGGCAGCAAGCTCTGCTTGCGATCGGTTTATTAATTAATACTGCCGATAAGGTCTGGGGAAATGAGGTTGACGCGGATCAGTTAGATATTCGTTTAGAGCAACTGATGTTGTTGGCAGAGAAAGGTGTACTGCAAGAGCAATATAAAACCTTAGCATATGCTGATAAGCATCAGGTGCAAGCTTTCGCAACCATTCATGGTATGTTTATCGATGTACATCCAAGGCGTGATGGTGAAAGATTTAAGACCGTTAATGATGCTATCAGTACCTTGCTTAATGACGACAAAACCGTGGATATCGATAAGATAAACCATGCATGGAATACCATCGCATCACCTGCGTTAGAGGAGCATGGCGATATCTTTAAACGCTATATTCTCTACTATATTTACCATGAATATTTTCCGCTTACCTTAGGTGACGCACCTCAGTCTGCGTTTAGATTACTGGTATTGGACTGCTTTATGTTGCGCTGCTATTTAGCTGTGATTGCCCATAAGAATAATGGCCTATCGGAGAGTGATATACACCTCTGCTTTCAAGTTTATCATGTGGTACGCCAGCATAAACCAACCTTCATTAAAGGCGCCACAGCCATGATGGAGAAGTTTAATTTTTCCAGCGTAGCAGGGATCATAAGCCTGTTAAAAACAGGGGTTTAATCAAGATAAGTTAAGAGTTAAATATGGAAAGGCGAGTGCTTCATGCATTCGCCTTTTTTGTTTTTGTGTCTTGCTCTGAAAAATCGAGCCAATGAAAAATCGGAAAAATCGAGCCAGCCATTATTAATCAATAACATATGAAGTCTGTGGCAAGCTATCAATATTCCACTTACCCATAAATCCAATTACAGTGGGAAATCCTAACTTACACTAGCAAAAATTAATAAAATGAGGTTTTTGAGGGAATATGTGAAAATTCAGACAGGTCTTATTCGTTCTTTATAAAAAAGAGTCAGGTTTAAACAGAGAGAGCGAGCAAAATTACCAGCCAGTTTGAAGGTACTGACAATCTTTAGAAAAATGCCGTCGGCGCTTCCCTAAATTGTCACAATAATTCGTCAGTTCTTGTAGTGTGCCTACTGGACCATGGAAAATTTTACCGAAATCAGAAGTTTTTTTCACCCAGCTTTCACTGGAAATATTTAGCCTGCTTAATATCTTAGATGCCTTCAAAGAGATAGCCCCACGCTTATCATCGCGAAGAACTCTCCCTGTTTCATCCACCAATTCAAGATAGTCCTTCGGCGCGAAGTGAATTCCTTTAGGTGATTAAGGCGCTCATTGCCAATAAAAGGCACTGAGCGTTAAATGTTCAGTGCCTTTTATGGGAGATTGGATGTACATACGTTTAATCATTTGCAATAAATGATAGCTAATTACACTGATTTCAGGAACTGATCTATTTCCCCCCTCATCAAGAATAAATTTTGCAATAGCTTCTGATTCATGGCGGTTTATAGGTGGCTTAGGCATGCCAAGACCCCCTAACTTAATAGCGACTCCCAATCTATCTACAGCATTATCTGTGCCTTCATATTTAGACCGCATCTCTTTGATAGAAAGAGCTTCCGAATCTTTATGACAAGTTAAGCAATCATTATCAGATAATAGCGATTGCACATCTAAGTTATCCGGATGATAGATTATTTTGGCGTTAGCGAGTTTAGTTAAGGCTATTATTTCTTCATCGGTTTCTTTTGCAGACCCATAAGCGACTGACAAATAAGCGGCAATAAACTTAGCTTCATCCATACTGATAGGTGCACCGTAAGCGTTTCGCATTTTATACATCTCACCAGTCCACTCTTTTAGATCCATTTCTGGTGGTTGATACATGACATAATCAACTGAATGACAAAGGTGACATTTAGATTGCGCAAGCCCATACCCGGGTAATGCCAATGGCTTAAGTTTTGTATTATCCATAGGTAATGAAATTGATACGACTTCAGCTTTAACAGTCAATGAAAATAGCGTTAATATAATAAGTAAAAACCGCATCTAAACCACCTTAATACTTGTACGTTCAATAGCATTACGGTTATAACCACCATGATTCCAAGTTGCATTTACAGGTTGTGTTTCACCGCTCTTACCTGTTGCTCTGACCATCACAAGTGTTCTTCCTTTTTCACTGAAATTATGGCTTAACTTCCAACCTCTAAAGGAAAAGCGACCAAGATCTTCTCCAAGTGTCGCTTGCATCCATTTTTTGCCACCATCGACTGACATTTCGACTTTTTTTATACCACTACCACTGTCAAAAGCAATTCCCTTAATTTCAATACTGCTTGAAGCGTTAACTTCATCACCATTTTCTAAACTAGTAACAAAACTTCTTATTGGGAAACGATTTACAGGTAACGTCGTTTTCGCCCTTTCATTTGGTAATTCACTCTTCGAATCGTTATCTGGTAGACGGTATGCTGTCGTCATAAAGAACGCATCAAAGTTATCAAACTTATCCTCTATGACTTTGAGATGTGATACATGCTTAACCCAGTATGTTGCATACCAACCAGGCACGATTAATTTAACTGGAAATCCATTTAAAAATGGTAAGGGCTCACCATTCATTTCCCAGACCAACATAGGTTCGCCGGTCATAATATGGTCAATAGGTAATGATTTTTTGAAATCTGGTGTCGTGTCTCGTACCGGCTTATCCAAACCATCTATGATGACACTTTTCGCTGCACTTGAAATACCTGCTTTCGCTAACACATTTTTAAGTGGCACACCTTTGAACTTCGCATTACCCATTGCGCCATTACTTAATTGTGCACCAAAAACACGTGGTGATGAATAACCTCGGCTATTACCAGTACATTGTTGTACCGCTACGATTTCTTGCTGGCCTTCAATCGACTTTAATTCAGCCAAACTTAGCGTAACTTCCTCATCAACAGCTCCAGAGATAGTAATGGTATATTTATCAGTGTCTATGGCAACAGGTAAGTCAGCTAAGTGATAACGAACAAAAAAACGATTATTGGGTGTTATTAACCCTTCATTAAATACATTAAAAGGAGTCTCAAGATGAGGTGGTCTAGTATGTACAATCACAAGATCATCTTTTTGAGGAAATGTACTTAGTACGGGCTTAGGGCCAGCAGCATAGCTCACCCCTTCACCATCCGAATACATTTTCCCATCTTTCATAAACTCTTTGGAAAAAGCAGTCAATGGCGCAGCAGCTAGTGCGACATAGCCCCCAGCTTTAATGATTTCCCTTCTTAACTTATTCATTTTCATAATTACGGTATCCTATTAATCTTTAAATCTATTAACCTTTAAATCCACTAGCCTTCAATCTATTAGCCTTTAGCCAGCTCAGCGATTATTTAATTTTTGATAAATATTTCGAAAGGGATTTAATTTCATCATCTGTCAGCTTTCTAACCACGTTTTGCATCATTTGACCTTGATCACCAGATCTAACACCCGTTCTCCAGTCAAATAATTGCTTCTCTAAATAGTCAGAAGATTGACCTGCCAACCTTGGAAATGATGGGTTACCTTCCGTTTTTTGACCATGACAAGTAGCGCAAGCTGGGAGCGCTCGTTGCCAATCACCTTGGAATATTAGGCGTTCAGTAGGATCTTTAATCAGCCCTTCTGCAGATTTATCTGGGAAAATCTCACTTATATCTGGTGAATCTAGCGAGCTGAAATAGCTGGCAGCAAGCAACTTATCTTCAACACTTAAGTTTGCAGTCATGCCTTGCATCGTCGTATTTTGTCTTAAACCTGATACAAACAAGTTCAATTGATTATAGATATAAGCTTCTTTCAAACCGGCTAGTTTAGGCGTCCCAGGTACACCGCCAAGACCATCTGCACCATGACAGCCCACACAAGTGGCTAACACTGCGGGCAATGGTTTTTCATTTCTAGAAAAAATATATGTTTTCGCTTGCATAAGCCCGATATTTTCTTGTGGTTCATTTTGTAGGGAGAGAATATAAGAGGTTAAAGACAACATTTGATTTCTAGTAAGTCGCTCAGAAAAAGCAGGCATAGTGTTGCTCATGCCATTCTCAATAACTCGCTTAATATCATCTTTGGTTGAACCATGAAGCCAGATATTATTCGTTAAGTTTGGTGCACCTATGCCATGTGTCCCTTGGGCATCTTTTCCGTGACATGATGAGCAATTAGCATCAAAAAGATCATTACTTTCAAATGGTCCTTTATTTAGCTGAGAAACATACTGCGTAAGTTCATCTATATCGTCACCGTTCAATACCTCTTTCCAAGCAGGCATTTTACCGTGACGGCCATTATATATAGTCGTATAGATATCTTGAGGTGAACCGCCGTATAACCAGTCTTTATCCACTAAGTTTGGATAGTTATGCTGCCCTGTTGCATCCAGACCGTGACAAGCAGAACAGTTATCTCCAAATATTGCTTTACCCTCTTGTATAACAAGAGGCTCTTTTTGTAAAAGCGTGAATGTTTCCTCATCAGTATGAGCATTGATTGCGCCATTAATATCATTGTTAATATCAACTGATTTCGCTACATAAGCGTCATCGGCCTGTGTCCAGCCGACAAAACCTTTCCAGGAAGCCAAGCTTGGATATAGAAGGACATAAACAATGGCGCCTATAAATGCAATAAGATAGGCCGCAAAGAAAACTTTAGGAATAGGAGCATCTTTTTCATCTATCCCATCAAAGTGCTCTATTGTTTTATTACTATCTGCAGTTTTGTTTTTTTTAAACTGCGAATAGATAACTGCGACCATGATAAAAAAGAAGATAATCGATAGTACGCTAGATAATATTTTTGTGGATTCCATTAATTTAAATCTCCAGCTTTTTCCTGTGTATCCACACCGAGGCTCATTAAGTAAGCAATAAGTGCATCGCCTCTCGTTTTACCCTCAACTTTGTTTACTGAGTTTTCAATTTGAGTGTCTGTATATGGAACGCCTAGTTTTTTCATCGCTTTCATTGAAGCAACAACATGACTACCGTTAATCTCTTTTTCAAAAAGCCACGGATATTGAGGCATGATTGAAGCAGGTACAACTGCTTGAGGGTTTATTAGATGCTGCTTGTGCCAGCCTTCAGTGTATTTCAAACCAATATTAGTTAAGTCTGGCCCTGTTCTTTGTGAGCTCCACAAAAAGGTAAACTCATAAACATCATCTTCCATTTTATTAGGACGACCATATCTTTTTCTTTCCGGCTCCAAGTTTCTAACCATCTGGGTATGACACCCCACACAACCTTCTGCCATATAAACATCTCGCCCAGCTAATTCTAAGGCGGTATATGGTTTGGCCGTTGTGATTTCCTTAAGGTCATTTGTGAAGAAAAATCCTGGAAAAACCCACACAAAGAATGAAAATAAAACAACGACTGTCGTGATAGTAATAAATGCTTTTACAGATTTAGATATTGAATTTTCCATTAACAACCTCCTTTAATCATTGCTTTTTGTGGATTATTTATAGTCATGATTAGGTTGTAAATCATTACCAACATACCGGAGATAAACAGAGCACCACCAATTGCACGCCCTAGCATATAAGGTTCAATAAACCGTAAGATATCAACAAACGTATAAGTGAGTGAACCCGAATCAGTGAGGCTTAACGATTTAATACCTTGACCTATACCACCAATCCAAAGAGCAACGACATAGAAGGTTATACCTAAATGAGCTAGCACAAAATGCACCTTAACTAGACCAAATGAGTAGAGTTCTTTTTTATATAACTGTGGAATGAAATAGTAGAAAGTTGCGATACACGTCATAGCAACCCAACCTAGTGCGCCAGAGTGAACGTGTCCTATAACCCAACTTGTATTGTGCGCTATCGTATTAAACGATCTGATAGCCATAAGAGGGCCTTCAAATGTTGCTAATGCATAATAGGCGATTGACGATAAGAAAAACCATACAATGGGATTTTTTTTCATCTCCTCTTTATTGGAAGTACAGGTCATCCAAGCATTAAATGCGCCAGCCCATGAAGGGATCCACAACAGAAGAGACATCACTATGCCAATATTTTGAATCCAAGTTGGAACTGATGTACCAATTAAGTGGTGTGTACCAGCCCAAGTATAAAAACCAATTAATCCCCAAAAAGTAATTAATGAAAGTCGATATGAATAAATAGGTCTGTTAACTAACTTGGGAATAAAATAATAGTTGGTACCAACAAAGCCAGCTGTCAATAAGAAGCCAACCGCATTATGACCCCACCACCATTGTACAAGCGCATCACTAGCACCAGAAAATATCGAGTAACCTTTAAATGCATATACTGGGATGGATAAATTATTTACCAAGTAAATTAATGCTATAACAACAATAACACCACCACTAAACCAGTTTGAAACAAATATATGATTTGTTTTCCTTTTAGCTAGTGTTCCAAAAAATATATATCCAAACGTTAGCCAGAGGACAACAATAGCGATATCAACCGGCCATGTAAATTCAGCATATTCTTTGGTTGATGTATAACCTAAAGCGATTGATATAAGGCCTATTATCAATGTTATCTGCCAACCCCAGAACAAAAACCAAGATAAACCTTTGGATATTAGATTAACTAATGAAGTTTTAGCCACAATATATAGCGACATACCTATAATAAAGTTACAAACCAATCCATAAATGACCCCGTTCGTATGCAGCGGTCTTATTTTTCCAAAATTAATATACTCATTGGCAAAGTTTAATTGGGGCAGGTATAACTGTAGAGCCGCCAATAAACCTATACACATAGCTACAACCCCCAAGCGATGGAGGCAATAATAAATGCTTTAACTATTTTTTCTTCATTTTCATACATGAGTATGTTCTCTGTTTACATCGGTTAATACGATGTGTTTTGTGATCAAGTAAAACTTGTACACTTAGATAGGCGTTTAAAATCAGTTGCAGCTTCCACCATCATGCTACTGGTATAGCTATTTAAATCATCGCCCTTCTTCACTAGTGGATTAATATCCATCAGCATTAGATCTCACCGTATTTCATACCCAAAATGCATGTTGGTTCATTTCCAGAAGATGACCTAAACAGGAAGCAGAAATAAAACCACAGGTGATATGATCAGCGGCGTAAGGCTCAATAAGCCGATAGAGATAGACAATAGAAAATAGACACGTTTTCAGTTAATAATAAGCAACTAATTCAAACACATAGAACCTATAACCACCTCTTTCTCAGTGAAAATAGTATAACCTTCCCTGCAAGTTAAAATAATTAAAATCAAGTTAACCAGAAGCTCAATAAAATTGAATCACGATAAAATAAATAAAATCACCGAAATGGTGCTGAGATTCAACCCAGTAATGTCTATGGTGATAGTTTTTTCCAGTGCCCTCATCATCTCCCAGCAGCATTGCACGTCTGGATACACGAGAGCAGTAGTGGACATAGGCGTGTCTTCTAAACTCACTTGGCTTCATCTTGGGCGGGGCATAACAACCTCTCACTTAACCACTGTTAGTCAAGAGTAGCGAGCCAAAATCGAGCCAGCCATTATTAATCAATAACATATGAAGTCTGTGGCAAGTTATCAATATTCCACTTGCCCATGAATCCAATAACATAGGGGAATCCTGACTTACACTAGCTAAAATGAATAAAATGAGGTTTTTTGAGGGAATATGTGAAAATCCAGGCAGCATTTAATGTGGGTGGCACTATTAATTTTCCAATTAAGTTAATCGTAGGCAAATATCAAGTTGTTCGACCCAGACATCTTCTTTGTAGTAAGGCTCAATAGCCAGCGGCGATATAATCAACTCACCCAGGATTGAGTCATCTTCAGTCGTCATTGAGACACTAGTTCCATCGGATAGCTTGATGTTGACCCCCCAGTCATATGTAACAACTTCACCTGACGGGACCCAATCACCGGCCTTTGTTTTATCTTCAATCGCGCACTGACAGCTAAGGCGAAGGATCTCGACAGAATCGATGATTACGCCAACTTTCTCCGTCAACTTAATCTCAGAGCATGGGCCTATAGAATGATCTATGGCACTGTATTCTATTTCTGTCGGTTCCAATACTTTTCTAAAGATTGGAATATGGAAGTCATGACCTTGGGGGCTCGTATTCCACGCGTTAGTCATCTCAACAAAGCCAGCCTCCACCCAAAAATATAACGATACAAGATTTAGCTTTCAATTCTGTTTAAAATTAAAAGAAAAATGAACCTGATTTCAACCTATGTAATCTTTCCAATCTCGGTGAACAAACTCGCTTGCGACGGCCCCTAAGGGGTAACCTCACGTTAAAGATACTTGGATGATACGAGTCATCCCGCCGTCCACCAACCAAGAAAAAGCCCCGACACTTTCATGTCAGGGCTTTATTATTGCTGTATCCCGTTCTGCGTTAAGTTAACGCTTATAGATGATACTTAATCAAGAGCGAGAAGACACTTTGGTCAACTTCAAGACCGGGAATACCATTGGGTATGCCGTATTTGTTCTTCCAGTAATCATATTCGACACCGACATAAAATTGGCCGCTCTTACCATTGATCACGGCACCTAAGTCATACTTAAGTTGTGGATTAATGTGCAGCATAGGCTCATAAGAGTCTTCAGATGGACTAAATACCCAGTCAATAAAGCCATCGAACACTATGCCAGTGTCACCAAAATCGATTCTCCAGGCTGGGGTTAGCTGCCAACCATCACTGGCACCTCGTTCTCCTGCAGAATTACTCAATTCGGTGCGCTGATAGACGTTCACATTAAGGTAGCTAAAACCAGGCACAGCCCAATCTGAACCTATACCATAAAGCATGGTACTCGCCGCAGCAGAACCTTGCTCATATTGCAGTGCAAGAGACAGATCAGTTAAGGGGCCAAAACCTATTTTGCTATCAAAAATCTTACTGGCACTAAAGCGAGTACCATACTCACCATAGTTAACGTGATTACTATCACTTGGCGCATCATTGAAGTAAATAAAATCCTGGAACGCAAACCAATCACCGTATTTCCAACCGCCGGCGGTTTCTAGCGTGATGGTGGTTTGCTCCGCAGGGTCGACCTCAAAGTTATCGCCGTAAAGGGCTGTCACACTGAAATCAGACCATTGAACTAAGCTTTCAGCAAATACTGTAGGGCTTGCTAGCAATGCTACTAATATCCATTTATTGTTCATATTCCTCACCTGTAATTGACAAACTTATTATTTTTTTAAGTGGTTAAACTTGTGTAAAGTAACTCTTTATATCATGACTCAGTTTTAAAGCTGAGTCAGACTAATACTAAATCGCCCAACCGCCAATATAAAATGCAACTAATGTAATGGTAATAATAACCGTACCTAGGTTGAGTTTCTTCCATTCACCTGAAGTCACCCGCCCTATCACCAGCACTAAAAATCCCAGCATGATGCCGGTAACAATATTACTGGTCAGCACGATAAACACGGCGCACATCAAACCAGATAATGCATCCACCGAATCCTTGAAATCTAACTTGCTGACATTAGACATCATCAAGAGTCCGACATACATCAAGGCTGGTGCTGTGGCATAAGCCGGAACCAGATAACTAAGCGGTGCCAAAAATAACATACAGATAAACAAGCCACCTACCACAGTGGCAGTTAAACCTGTCTTGCCGCCTGCGGCAGTACCCGCTGCTGACTCTATATAGACCGCAGCCGGTGCACCACCGACCATGCCAGCAAAAATACTAGTCACAGAGTCAGAAGTCAGCGCCTTGCCACCATTGATGATCTGCCCATCCTTATCCAGCAGATTGGCCTGACCGGCTACCGCACGAATGGTACCCGTAGCATCAAAGATAGCGGTCATCACCAGAGCAAATACCGTGGGCAAGATCATAGGGTTCAACGCCCCCATGACATCCATAGTGCCAATCAGGGAGTTCTCACCACCAAAGTCAGGCATGGCAAATAAGCCTTGATAAACCACATTAGGATCGAAGATAAGACCAAATACCGAGATAGCCACGATCACAAGTAAGATACCGCCAGGTACGCGGAGTTTCTCCAGCCCCAAGATGGCCGCAAGACCTATCACGGACATCAACACCGACAATGAAGTGAATTCACCTAATGCAATGGGCAAACCTTCATGGGGATTTTTTATCACCAGTCCTACACCATTGGCGGCGATGAGCAGTAAAAACAAGCCGATGCCGATGCCAGTACCGTGAGCGATACCAAATGGAAGATTAGTTAAGATCCATTGACGAATACCGGTCACGGTAATGCCGGTAAACACGACCCCCATAAGGAAGACTGCACCTAAGGCAACAGGAATACTGACCCCTTGCCCCAGCACCAGACTGAATGCAAGAAATGCCGTGAGTGAGATGGCACAACCAATGGCCATCGGCAGTTTTGCCCATAAGCCCATCAGCAGGGAACCAAACGCGGCGATCAGACAGGTAGCGATAAAAACGGCGCCAGGATCAAACCCTGCGATACCCAACATACTGGGCACCACGATAACCGAATAAACCATAGCCAAGAAAGTGGTCACACCGGCAATTAACTCTTGCCGGACCGTGCTCCCTCGTTCGGTTATCTCGAAGTAATTGTCTAGCGGACTCTTTGAAGCTAACTGAGTTTGTTCTAATGATTCATTTCCAACTGTATTACTATCGGTCATATCATTGCTTCCTTTTTGCCACAAAATATGAGCCTTGATAACATCATGCGAGTGTCTACTCAGACTTCAAGCAATGGCGCCAGGGTATAGAACGACGAAGATTTATACCTTGGCTTGATGTTAAAATTAAAGTTCAATATGACTATTGAGCTTTTATTTTCGGCCCATACTTCCACATATACTCGGCTGCAACAGCCGAGTATTCCAATTTCTGACTCGCGCTTAATTGCGTGCGTAGACTAATTGTCCATCGACATAGGTACGATAGATGCTGCGATCATCACTTAAGGTAATGAGCACAAACAGCTCATCGGCGAGCGACTTAGAGTTGTCATATCTCAATTGCTGTAAAGGGGTCGCGCAGGGATCGATAACCACAAAGTCGGCTTCCTTACCTATCTCAAAGTTACCGATCAGGTGATCTAAAGACAGAGACTTAGCCCCGCCTAATGTCGCCAGATAGAAGGCCTCGAATGCAGACAAACGATAGTCCTGCAGTTGCATCACCTTGTAGGCTTCATTCAGGGTCTGCATCATGCTAAAGGTGGTTCCCGCACCAATATCGGTGCCGACGCCTACCTTGACCTTACGCTTCCAGGCTTCCTGTAACTTAAACAGGCCGCTGCCGAGATACAGGTTTGATGTAGGACAGAAAGAAACCGCTGAATCTGTCTCATGCAGACAATCCCACTCACAATCTTCGAGGTGAATGCTGTGGGCAAATATACTCTTAGGTCCCGTGAGCCCATGGTGATGATAGACATCTAAATAGCTGGCACGCTCAGGAAACAGCTCTTTAACCCACTTAATTTCATCCTTATTTTCACACAGATGAGTGTGTACATAAGTATCGGGAAACTCTTGCTTGAGTCTACCGGCGACATCGAGTTGCTCAGGGGATGAAGTCGGTGCGAAACGTGGCGTGATGGCATAGAGCAGACGTCCACGCTTATGCCACTTCTCAATCAGTTCCTTGCTCTGGTTGTAGCTAATCTCAGGCGTATCCAGCAGATAGTCAGGTGCATTCCTGTCCATCATCACCTTACCCGCTATCATGCGCATATTGATGTTTTCAGCCACTTCAAACAGTGAGTTAACTGACTCAGGATGCACGGTACCAAATACCATGGCCGTGGTTGTGCCGTTGCGCAGCAGTTGTTTTACAAAGAACTCAGACATCTCTTTGGCATAATCTTTGTCTTTGTAACGCGCCTCAGTGGGGAAAACATAGTTATCTAGCCATTCGAGTAACTGCTCACCATAGGCACCCACCATCTCAGATTGCGGATAGTGAATATGGGTGTCGATAAACCCGGGCATGACTATTTTCCCCGGATAACTGCGCACCCTGACATCTGCAGGGATCTTGTCTTTGCCCTCTTCCCAGGTGCCGATCCACTCTATGCGTCCATTGGCAACAAACATCAGGCCATCTTCAATAAACCTTAGATTTTTCTCGATATCAGCTGGATCATCGACCACACTCAAGATATCCAGAAACGAAGCTCTAATGACTTTTATCGTATGATTACATCCCATCCAAAACCTCAACTTATCTCTTATTATCAATAGATTGCGTTAAAACACAGACTAAAACTCAATATTTAATTGTTATAATTCGTTTTTTCATCTAATTCAGACAGATTGTCGGCTTCAGACAGGTTGTCAGCTTCACTCTCTTCAATCTGCTCTTTCAACGACTCGCGTTTCTCTGCCGTACACTGAACTTCATCGGAGCGACTGACCCTAAGTACCAGGTTAAGCAGCAACGCCACTAATGAGCCTGCTGTGATACCTGAGCTGAAGATCACCCTAATTGAGTCGGGAAAACTGTGGAGGATTTCGGGGCGGAAGGTTACTGCCATACCAAAGGCGACACCTACAGCTATGATCATCATGTTGCGCTTAGTGAAGTTAATGCGAGCTAAGATACCGATACCCGCTGAGATGATCATGGCGAACATCACCAGGCCAGCACCACCGAGCACGGGAGAAGGTATGGTGACAACCAGGGCACCGATCTTGGGGAATAGTCCGGCGAACACCATGATAAGGCCGGTTAGTGCCACCACATGTCGGCTGGCCACCCCGGTTATCGAGACTATGCCTACATTTTGGCTAAAAGATGAGAATGGTGTGGTCCCTAAGGTCGATGCCAAGGCGCTGCCCAGACCGTCACATAAGATGCCCTTGGAAAGCTTACTACCGGTCAACTTAGTATTGGTCGCATCACTCAGGGCTAAGAAATCTCCGGTGGACTCCATGATAGTGACCAGGTAGGCGATAGACATGCCTATTATGCCGCTGATGGTAAAACTGAGACCGAAGGGAAGTAGACTGGGTAAGGCAAATACCGGTGCACTACCCACTGGAGAGAAGTCGACAATTCCTAAGATGATCGCAACCAGATAGCCAACAAACATACCGATAACGATGGCGGCGGCAGAGACTATGCCCTTGCCTAGCTGTGATAAGACGATGACCACCACTAACACCAGCAAGCCCAGCAGCAGGTTATTATAATCTCCATAGCCCTCCTGGCCGACAAAACCACCGGCGAACCAATCTACAGCCACAGGTAAAATCGTTAAGCCAATAAGCAAGACTACTGTGCCAGAGACTACGGGAGGAAATAACTTTCTGATCTGCGGCATAAAACGACTGCCAATAATCATCACTAGCGAGCCTATTAACGCCGAGCCAAAAATCGCCGAGACCCCGGATTCCAGACCGATGGAGATAGAGATGGCAACAAAGGTAAAACTGGTGCCCATCACCACGGGTAAACGTATTCCAACCGGGCCTGCACCTTTACACTGAATAATGGTCACCAGGCCCGAGACCATTAATGCGGCATTAACCAGGATAACCATCTCATCTGTGGCCATACCTATGGCGGAACCAACCACTAGAGGGACAGCAACAATCGCCCCCATAGCGGCTAACATATGCTGCAGTGCCAACACAATACTGACACCCATTGGGGGTTTATCTTCAATCTTATATAACAGTTTCATCTCGAATCCTTATCTAAACTTGGTGGTAAGTCATGCGCTAAGACATCAACAAACTTGGTGGGTTTTTAAGTAAACTTCAGATCAAACAGGAACAATTAAGGTGTAAAATTGAGGGCGAACGCGGCAAATGTCGCGTACGCCCTTAGCTCTCCTCAGGGGGTTATAATTTATTCAGTCCTTCGAGGACTTTTTCGGGAGTGAAATGCCAGTCGCGGATCCACACGCCACAGGCATCATGAATAGCCGATGCAATAGCGGGCGCTGCTCCGTTGACCCCGATTTCAGAGATAGACTTAGCCCCGTAAGGACCCACTTTGTCGTCACTCGGAACCAGTACCGCCTTAAATTCCTTAGGAATATCGCCAATCATAGGCGCACCATAACTCTTAAGGTCGCGGGTTAGCGGGATACCATTTTCATCGTAGATAAGCTCTTCGGTTAAGCTGTGACCGATAGCACGTAAACTGGCACCATAGATCTGGCCTAGGGCAAGGTTTGGATTGATAGGAGTACCGCAATCGAGCAAGGCATGGAACTTCTCCAGCTTGATTTCACCGGTACGGACATTGACCGCCACTTCGGTAAAGTTGGCACCATAGGGGAAGGCGAACAGTGAGGTCGTGTAACAACCGTTGGCCAGTAACTGTCCCCAACCTGTGCCGCTCTCGGCGCGACGGGCAATATCGAAGTAGCTGACTTCACCTTGCTTACCTTTAACCACGCCGGGCGCCGCAAGAACCACATCTTCGACGGCCTCATCCAACATCTCGGCGCCACAGGTTAAGATCTTAGTGCGCATGGCTTCGGCAGCAATTTTGGCGGCATTGCCGGAGAAACAGGTACCCGAAGAGGCGTAAGCGCCCTTATCGAATGGGGCATGATCGGTATCACCCGAGTGTATGGTGATCTCATCGATGGGACAGCGCAGCACCTCGGCGGTGAGTTTGGCTACCACAGTATCGAGTCCGGTACCGATATCGGCACCACCGGAGTGAACGATGAAGGTGCCATCGGATGCCATCTTAATCGAACAGTTAGCCTGATCGATATCTGGAATGCCCGATTTTTGTTGAATAATCGCCACTCCGCGACCAATTCGCCAATCACCATCCGCTTGCTTGTCACCATCCCAGTTAATCAGCTCACGTCCCTGCTTAAGAATTGGCTCTAGGGCACAACTCAGGGCTCTTGGCGCCGTTGCCGGCATCTTACCTTCACCGATAGCCGCCAAGATCTTAAGTTCCTGACCCTCACGAACTCGGTTGATCTCGACCATATCCAGATGATCAATACCCAGAACTTCGGCCATCTCAGCCATCGCCATGGTTAAGGCGAAGTTACCCTTAGGCGCACCATAGCCCTGATAAGCACCTGTCGGGCAGATATTGGAGTAGTAAGTCGTCACACGAAAATCGACGTTATCACACGGGTATAGTGGCAATGACAAGGCTGGACCATTACAAGGCACCGTCAGGGCGTGGTTACCGTAAGGACCTGTGTTAGCCAGAAAATCCATATCGATCGCGGTCAAAGTACCGTCTTTCTTGGCACCAATTTTTACATGCACCTTAGCCACGTGACGGGTAGAGTTAGCGATAAACTCCTCTTCACGTGTGTAGTGAAAATACACGCCTCTGCCAGTGATCCAAGTCGCCCAACCACAGACATCTTGCAGCAAGATATCTTGCTTAGAGCCAAAACCACCGCCGACACGCTCCTTGACGATATGCACCTTGTTCTGCTTAACACCGATAATTTTAGCCACCTGACGACGCACATGCCAAGGCACCTGAGTCGAGTCGTGCATCACCAGACGATCGCCATCCATATAGCTATAACAGATGTGAGTTTCCGTCGGTAGCTGCTGTACCTGCTTAGACTCATAGGTACGCTCTATGACATGATCGGCCTCGCTAAAACCTTTGTTGATATCACCGATATGGCCACGAATACTCGCCGCTATATTTTTCCGCGGAAAACAGCCAATGGGGAAGTTAAGGATCACCTTACCGTCTCTGATATCGGCATTTTCATTTTGTTCAGCCAAGTCATCGGGGGCGCCAACAACATACTCTATGGGACCATTGTGGATAATGGGCGCATCGGCGGCACGGGCCTCATCTATGCTGATAACAGGCTTGAGGACGTCATATTTAACCTCAATCAGCTCCAGAGCCCGTTCGGCTATCTCAACGGATTCGGCCACCACGGCGGCGACCCTATCACCCACATGACGTAGTTTTTGACAAAACATGCGTCTATCTAATGGCGAAGGCTCTGGGGCACTCTGCCCACCTGGGGTGTAAGGAATATCCGGACAATTCTTATAGGTGATGACAGTCACCACCCCCTCCAAAGCTTCGGCTTTAGTGACATCTAAGTGAGTGAGCCAGGCATGGGCATGTGGACTGCGGAGCATCTTTATCACGCAAGCATCTTTAGGGATCCTATCTTCTACATAACAAGGTTTCGCCTGCACCATTTTGGCCGAGTCTAGCTTAGGGGTGTTCTTACCGATAAAGGTGAGATCGTCTCTGAACTCTGGCGCGTACTGCTTATCATGCTCTGGGTCTTTCAGGCGGTTTACTGCTAACTCGATCACTTCATAATATTGCTGGTAGCCAGCATCACGGCTAAATATGCCGGTCAAAGCATCGTCTATCTCGTCACGATTTGGATTCGGGTTATCCTTTAACAGCTCAGTTAAGATCAGAGCCATGGCGGGATCGTTATATCCCGATTGCACCACACCCACGTCGATCATCGCTTGCTGGACATGGTTCAGCTGGTTCCACTTACCTAATGATTCGGCCGTATAGATCTCGGCGCCCTCAAGCTGAGCCGCGATCAACAAGGAAGCGTTCAGTAGACGGCCATCGACTAATATCACGTCGGAACCTGCAAAACCAAAACCGTCATCACTGTTACGTACGGAGCGAAAACCTGCCTTGTTCAGTAAGGTTTGGACATTATCACCAAGACGACAAGCAAGTTCTTGCTGGCGATCATTTATTGTTAGGTTAATACTCATCACTAAGCCTCCTTTACTAGACGTTGGCATTCGGCAAGTAAATCAGTCACTAAGATGCCTGAAATATATTGTTTATAATCGACGCTGCCGCGAATATCAGCCTCTGGAAATACTGAGTTTGCCACCGCTTTTTCAAGTTGTTCATCAGTTAACTTTTGTGCTTCGACGTCTCTTAATCGAACAGGAATGCTGTAACCAGCTCTGCGTGGTGAGACACCATCGATGGCGATCACGCTGTCACCAGCCTGGTCTAAAGATACGGCCACATTGATAATAGAGAGGCCCGCCGCTGAGCGAGTCATGTTGTAGGCCAGACAAACCAAGTTGACATCCGGGATCACGACTTGAAGGATCAAGCCACGGCTGGCACTTTCCAGATAATCTTCGATCCCCATCTCTCCAACGTCGGCCGTCACGATGCGCGCCTTAAGGGCTATCAAGACAGGCAACAATAAGGCTTCTTCTTGAAAGGCGGCGATCTCTCCGCCAATAGTGGCTTGATTACGTAGATGTTTTGAATAAATGAATTTTGCAGCCTGCTTTAGACCATAAGGAGTTAACTCATTTTCCAGCACAGACTGAACCCGACACATGGCATCGATATACAGGGAGTTGCCGCGCAATTCAATGGTTTCCAGGGCTAAGTTATTCAGAGAAATCGCGACAGTTTTTTTAGTCAGACTCGGTCTGGCATTGAGTTTTGAGCCACCAGCAAACCAAGTAGCATTGGCTGCGTGCTCCTTCATTAAATTCAGAGCTTGGTCCGCGCTGCTCGGCTTTAAAAAGTGTTCAATCATAGTACTTTCCTTCTCAAATAAGCCTATTTTTCAACCAGTATTAAATGATTTAAAAATAAGTGATGCAATTGAGCTAACTAGTGGCAACATTTACGCCAGAATCAGGATTGACTTGGTTATTGTTTTTTTTTGTGATTCGGGTCAAGTTTATGCCGCCGTCGATGAGACTCTTGACGCTATACGGCAGCATAGCGACCTAGATTCAACTCTCAGCAGGAGAAATTAGCCTGATAAAGCACGAAATAAAGGGGGGAGATGGGACGGAAGCGGACGATTAATATCAAGGGCTATCAAAATAATAATAAGGGCTATCACTTTGATAGTGATAGCCCAAGCTGGATAAGTTTGGCCACAGTAAAACTCTGGTGCGACTAATGAAACTCGCGGAACACTCCGGAAATAAATGATTTCTCACAGTAATGACACTTCAGCTTAACCCCGATGCGCTCTTGCTTAATATTGAAGCGACTGTCGACGGGTTCATTATGGCTGATACAGTTGCTATTAGGACAGGTCAACACCCCAGAGATACGCTCGGGGATAGCCACTTTAAACTTGTCTACCACGTCAAAATTTTCGATCACATTGATGGTCGCCTCAGGTGCAAACAGGGCTAACTGGTTGGCCTGATTTTGATCGAATACCGTATGCTCAATCTTGATCAGATCTTTAAAGTCGCCGCTACTGGTCGGCAAGTTGAAACCTATGGTGAGACGCTGTTGCCCCTTGGAGAGTTCAAAAAACTTCAGGATTTTAATCCCTTGCCCGGGTGCGATATGGTCGATAACGGTTCCATTTTCAATGGCTTCGACTTTTAAATGCTTCTTCATTACTCATCTCCATATTCGTTGGTCAGCACTAAGGCGAGCAGCGCTTGGCGAGCATAGACGCCATTTTCAGCCTGCTGAAAGTAATAAGCATAAGGGGTGTAGTCTACATCTGTGGTGATCTCATCCACCCTGGGCAATGGGTGTAATACCTTAAGATTGTCTTTCACTCCCTCCAACATCTTAGCGCTCAAGATAAAACTGGATTTCAAATGCTGATATTCAGTTTCATCGAAGCGTTCCTTCTGCACCCGAGTCATATACAAGATATCTAAGTTATCGACCACGCCGTCTAAGGTGTCATGCAGGGTAAATTTACACCCTTTGGCATTAAGCTCATCGATAATGTAATCGGGCATCGACAGTGCAGAGGGGGCAATGAAGTGGAACTCACAATCAAACAGAGATAATGCCTGGGTCAGAGAATGCACAGTACGACCATATTTCAGATCACCCACGAAGGCCACCTGCAGCTTATCTAAGGTGCCTTGGGTCTCATAGATACTGAACAGGTCGAGTAAGGTTTGAGTCGGATGCTGATTCGAACCATCGCCGCCATTGATCACCGGAACCGAAGAGAACTCACTGGCAAGACGGGCAGCGCCTTCTTGATTGTGGCGCATAAAAAACGCGTCGCAGTAGGAGGAGATCACCTTTACCGAATCGGCCAAAGTTTCACCTTTTTTGCCTAAGGAAGTATTACCACTATCGGGGAAACCGATAATGCTGCCCCCTAGTCGATGAACCGCGGTCTCGAAAGACAGGCGAGTTCGCGTCGAGGCTTCAAAGAAACAGCTGGCGATGACACTGTTTTTCAATAGTTCAGGATTAGGTTTTTTTTTCAGTTTATTGGCGGTAGAAACAATAAGTTCTAATTCAGAACGTGAGAGATCGGAGATAGAGATTATATGTTTATTATATAAGGGGTTACTCATTCTTGCAGTGTCCTTTTCCGACGATGAAATCGGAGGAGAATTGTACCCCTTTTAGGTCAATGAGTATAGTGATATACACTCATTGACCTATGATTTACCCTATATTTTCCAGCCATCGTCGCAAGAGGTTGAGTGCCGCACATCGGCGATACTCGGCGGTTGAACGGTGATCATCGATAGGGGCTATCTTCTGGCTATAAAAATCGACGATCTTGTCGATGGTTTCCGCTTGTTGTAATACGTCCGCACTCTGCCCAATCAAGCCCTGCTCAAACTCGACATTTCGGACCACTGTTGGCCCTATGGCGCCGAATGTCAGTCGCCAATCCTGGATAATGCCCGATTCTATTCGCACCCCGGCTAATATCGACAACTTAGTGAGCGCATTGGCTTTGCGGGTCCCGACCTTATGATATAAATAGTCATCAAACATTGGCAGAGTCAGGCTTACCTTAGTCACTATCTCATCGGCTAACCTCTGCGTCTGACCGGGACCCGAGATAAACTCCTCTATAGCTAACTCCCTTTTACCGCCGGGACTGCCGAGCTCGATACGCGCATCGAGCAGATACAGGGCGGGCAACATGTCAGCCGCGGGCGATGCATTGCAGATATTACCCACTAAGGTAGCCCGGTTACGCAGGGCCGGCGCTGCGATTCGCCTAGCCGCATCTTTAATCATGAAGGGAACAGACTCGTGAGCAATCAACTCGTATAATGTCACCCCAGCCCCTATCACTAGCCTAGGCTCACTGGTTTTATTATCGAGCTCAATCCCCTTGATCTCGGCAATATCATCGAGAAACACCACAGCATTATCGCTGTCACCATAGTGAGCCATTCCCTGCACCATAAGATCTGTGCCACCAGCAAATAACGTAGCGCAGTATATTGCATTCAACTCAAGCGCTTGCTCTAACTTAGTCGGACGATAGATATTTACCATAGACCTTCTCCCTTTCTGGCCGCAATTTTACCCGCTTCGACTATCATGGCGTAACCGGTACAGCGACACAGATTGCCGGCTAACGCTTCCCTTATCTGCTTATCCGTTGGCGTAATACTCGCACAGACACGATTATCCAGCAGGTGATAGAGGGCTAATACCATGGCTGGCGAACAGAAGCCGCACTGTACGCCCTTTGCCTCTAGCAGAGCATCGATAACGCACAGCCCCTTCGGCGTATCCCTTAAGCCTTCTAAGGTCACCAAGGCCGTTCCTTTCGCTTGGATGGTGGGGATTAAACAGGTATTGACCAGCTGGTTATCCATGATGATCGAACATGAACCACACTCACCTTCACCGCAGCCCTGCTTCGCCGAGGTCATCCCTAGTCGTTCTCTTAAGGTATGCAGTAGAGGCTGCAGTGGATCGACATCCACCTTGACTGCCTGGCCATTAAGCTTGAAACAAATCTTCATCGCGCTACTCCTTGAGTCTTGCCCCTTGTAACCGTTATATTGCTGAGGCATTGCTTCTTCGCCCCATAGAGGAGATCACACACCACCTCTGGCGTAATAGGGATCGATGAAATAGGCAGGCCGATAGCACTCTCAACCGCGGCACAATAAGCCGCAGCGCCGCCATTATGGGTCAACTCGCCTCCCCCTTTAGCGCCCTTAGGCCCATATTTGTAAGGATTATCGACTAATGCGCTGCTGATCGCGGGCACATCCATCGACGTAGGTATCACATAATCGGCCATGGTGGTTTGTTGGAATTTACCCTCACTGTCTAAGGTCATCCGCTCTAAACTGCCATAGCCCAGCGCCTGTACCAGACCACCGTCTATCTGGCCCTTAAATACCATTTCATCTATCGCATGGCCCACATCGTAGATGGCCCACAGGCCGGTGATCTCAGTTTCCCCCGTGGCTGGGTCCAACTCGATCTCAACGATATTCATGCCATAGCTGGTCACCTGATAGGCATTTCCCTCAAACTTTTCTTGATCCCATTTATGGTAACTGGGCTTTTTATAATCTTCTTCGACGCATTGCTCGGTACCATTTATCCAGATACTGGCCAATTTCTTTGCGGCGACCTCGATAAGGTAGCCCACGATGACGATTGAACGCGATGCGACTGTGGGTCCGGAATCAGGCACCACACCGGTATCGGCTCTCGCGAGTCTGACTGAGGTTAATGGCACTTTCAGCGCATCGGCGACAATTTGACAAAAGGTCAGGCTGAGTCCCTGGCCTAAATCTGTGTTAGAGACCTGGATCTCAACCTCATTATCGGCCCCTTCACCAGACGCACTTTGGCCTTGACTAAGGTATCTTCGAGATCCCCGGCGAAACCACAGCCATGCTGAAACATCGCCAAGCCGATCCCTGTTAACAGGTCACCGTTCTTTGACTGCTGGCGGTAGGCTTTGGCCTTCTCATGGTAATCACTGGCCTCACAGATCTGCTCATACATCTGCTCGAGCACTAAGTCACCGAAGATGCTAGCCCCGGTTAGCGTCGTCGAGTCTGTGTTTAACAGATGATCATGTTTAAAGTCCGCCGGCTCCAAGCCAAGTTGCTTGGCAACATGACTAAGGTGGGTCTCTATGCCGAAGCACGTTTGAGGGGAACCAAAGCCTCTAAAGGCACCGTTAGGTGAGGTGTTTGTCGCCCAGGCCGTGGCATCGACTCGCACATTGTCAATCTCGTAGACATTGATACAACTGGTGATCGCCCTCTGTAGCACTATGCCTGATAGACTCAGGTAAGCCCCCGAGTTTATATCCACCTTCACTTCCATGGCGACTATCTTGCCCTGTTTATCGACTCCGGTGCGGTAATGAAAATCGATAGGGTGGCGCTTCGAGGTGAAGGCAATATCTTCACTACGGGGCAGGACGAGTCTTATGGGCTGACCCACACGCTCAACCGCGACACATAAGGCACCGGCAAGCACATCGGGATAGTCCTCTTTGCCACCGAAACCACCGCCTGTGGTGGCCTGAATCGCTCGTACCTTATTGTGACCCAGCACCACTGAGATACAATGATGAACATACCAGGGGCACTGCATCGAGCCTTCGATAACAATCTTGCCATCCAGTGGATAGCCGACCATGCCTTGTGGCTCCAGATACATATGCTCCTGATAGCTGGTAGACAGCATCTCTTCAAAAATATGCTCAGCCTGAGCAAAACCCCTGTTTACATCACCTTTATTGATCCTGTGGCTATCAAATTTATTGTCCTGGCCATGGATGGCACCATCAGTGAGTTTTTGCGAATCCGGGAGGGTGAAGGCAGGGGTGAGCGGCTGATACTCTACGTGTATTTTGTCTAAGATCTGCTCGAGAACCTTAATCTCGGGTCCCACCACAAGTAAGATAATTTGACCTAGATAACGCACTTCATCATCGGCGAAAACGGGCCAATCCGCCTCCACCATCTGCAGCACGTTGCGCCCAGGCACGTCTTTAGCGCCAAAGACAAAATAGCCTTCGGGTAAGTCCGGTAACCTAATACTTTCGATCTTACCTCTTGGGCATGAAGAGCGAAACAAGCGCCCTTCCAAAAGATTATCGAAATGACGGTCGGCAATAAACTTCGCATCTCCTGTAGCTTCTTGCCATTTGAATTGCGTTTTATCCCTTTTCATAACGTTTCTCTTCTTAGCTGTATTTGTGGTATTGCACCAGATACGTATTGCTAATGTGTGCATCCATGGGGCGATACCAAATGAAACACAATAATGAAAAAGGGAAAAAGTACCGGCTCTTAATATCGAGAGGCTCTATGCCTCTGTGAGCAATACTTCTTCCCTATTTCAAACGCTTAATGGTTAACTGAGCTTATCCATATTGGTCCAGATGCGTTGAGCTACTTTTCTTGCCTCAGCGTAGATTGGCGCAACATCGAATGGGAACTGGCGATCTTGGTAGACGAAGCGTCCCTCAACCATCACAGAGTTAACGTTACCGGCATTGATACCGAAGGCGATATGACCGGGTAAGTTATCTGCCAATAAAGGTGTAGGACTCATGTAATCTAAGATAGTGAGATCAGCCTTATTACCCGCTTCGAGTCGGCCGAACTTAGCACCGAAATTCTTGGCTAAGATATCGTTACCCAGCCATAGGTTACGCAGGAAGCTGTCGGGCCACAGTGGCCCGCCGCTGTCCCTGTGCTTGAAGAATGAGAACTTAAGCTCTTCAAACATATCGGCGCCGATACCGTCAGTGCCTAGCACGACATTATCGAACTTAGCCAGCTGATGGTTGTAACCCACATTGTTGTTCATGTTCGAGCGTGCATTGTGCGCCAGGAAGCCGCCACGAGCGTTCAAAATCTCAATATCTCTATCCGATAAGAACAGGCCGTGAGCCAGTAAGGTCTTATCATTGATCAAACCGAAGCTATCCAAACGCTCAACTATGTCTTGGCCATAATGATGATGACTGTGGGCCACATCATAGCGGTCTTCGGCGACATGAACATGGATACCACGACCTGTGACCTTGACGGCTTCGGCCATCATAGACAAACCTTCATTGGTCACTGTAAACGGTGCATGGGCACCGATATGGGCCTCAACCAGATAAGGTTCATCGCCCTTCTTCTTAGCCGCATCGATCAGTTGAGCGAAGGCGATATTTTCCTCGACGCCGGCTTGCATCTCTTTCATGCCAGCGTTTCTATCTGTGGTTTCATAACAGGTCATGCCACGTAGACCCGCCTTAATGAAACCGCTACGTAAGGTCTTAAGTGAGCCCGCGATATAGTTAGGCGATGCGTGGTGATCGATCACACTCGAGCAACCATTCTTAATCGCTTCAAGGGAACAGATTAGGCCACTGTAGTAGACTGCTTCCTCATCGAGGGCCAGATCCAGACGCCACCAAAGGTTCTTCAGGATGGAGATAAAGTCGGGGCTAGGCTTAATATCAGCCATCACCCCTCTCGCCAGGCCAGAATAGAAGTGATTATGGGAGCACACTATCCCAGGCATAACGAGTTTACCTTTCATATCCGTCACTTCTGCTTGCGGATATTCACTGCGCAGGTTTGATCCCACCTCTTTAATCGTAGTGCCATCAATAAGGATATCGACACCCTCTTTAACGAAACATGGCTCAAATTGAACAGCTGTTACATTTTGTAATAAAATCATAAGACTATTCCTTATTCACCTAGTTGACCAAGTAAGTAATCATGCTCGGTAACCACGAATTTAATGATGCGTGAAATATCACTTAAGCTGTCAGGTAGCGTAAAATACTTGCCATTATTTAGCTCACAGGTGTAGATCTCTTCATTGGCGCGAACCGTAAGACGTTCGTCTTCGACGAGGAAGCCGCTATTGTGACTGGCGTTCATGTCTGCTAACGAGTTGAAGATGGTCAACTTGTCATGGTAAGGACGGCCGTTCCACGGACAGAACTGAGCACAGTTACCACACTCGTTACAGTAGGCATCGATATGCAGTACCTGGAATTTATCTTTAAAGCCCGGGACTGCCAGTGAGATATTGGCACGGTTAGGACAGACATCCACACACTTAGAGCAGACATATGAACACTCCAGACAGCGCTTGGCTTCTTGCTCAATGAAGGCGTCCTGATCGTCGGAGTTAACCAGCTTAACTTGGATCTCGGCTTTACGCTGGTAGAGCTCTTCCACATCAAGATCTGAGATAACGCTATACTGACACTCAGTAACAGACTCTTTAGCAAGAATTGATGAAGCCGCTTTGCGACCACCTGAGATAGCCGATACGATAGATGAAGGACCCGTGTTCGCATCACCTATAAGGTAAACATTCTCGAGGCCTGTCTCGCCGGTATCGGCAGAGACGATTGGCCAGCCATCTTGACCCATAGGGATACCGATTTTGCTAAGCACATCGCAGTTACTCTGCTCACCGACGGCGGTGATTAAGGCATCGACATTGAGCTCAATAGTCCTATCGGTCGCCACTGGGCGGCGGCGTCCCTTAGCATCTTTCTCACCTAGCTCCATCACGCGAGCGACAAGCTTGCCATCTTGGCTTAATGACTCTGGGTTGGTGAGAAACATGAACTGCACGCCAGCGGCTAACGCTTCATCATACTCATCTTTATAGGCCGGCATCTCAGCGACAGTACGACGGTAAAGTACCGTGACTTGCTCAACGCCATCCACTTTCAGTGCCGCACGAGCACTGTCCATTGCCGTGTTACCCGCGCCAACCACAGCCACATGCTTACCTAGCTTGTTATCACGGCTATCGAAGAAGCCATTATTGTACTGGGCCAAGAATTCAAGTGACTTGAATACGTGAGTGTTGCCACCTTCGAGTGACATTGGGTTGCCTTTGTCGGCGCCTATGCCTACACAGATATACTTGAAGCCACTAGCGCGCAGTGCATCGACGGTTAAATCTGTCTTACAGCCATACTCTATGTTCACGCCATGGTTAGTGACAAACTCGATATCGTGCTCAATCGCTGCGGCTGGAATTCGAAAGTGAGGAATGATGTTCTTGACCACACCACCGGCATTGGCTTCTTTTTCAAAAATAGTCACAGGGTGACCCGCGCGCGCTAAGAAGTAAGCCGCTGACAGACCCGCTGGACCCGCGCCCAATACGGCGGCAGGCGCCTTATCCGTAAGACTCGGCTGATGCCACTTCGCCTTATATTCATCCCAACCTTTCTCCAGGGCGATCTTCTTCATCTCACGAATATTTAACGCGCCTTCATAGTCACGACGAGTACAGTTGTACTGACATTGATGGTCACAGATCTGACCCGTGATAGCAGGCAGCGCATTACGTGAGTAGATAACCTCGAGGGCCTCGGCATACTTTTTCTCGCCCATTAAGCGTAAATATTCTGGAATATCTTGGCTGATAGGACAGGCGGTAACACAAGGTGCAACCGAGCAGTCAGTTAAAGGCAGTGCCTTATTGACTGTGATATCTTCGGGGCCACGCCACTCTTTTTGGGTGTAGTCGACCGTCAGTGACTTCTTCGCCAGCTCAGCTAACTTAGGGATATTGACCTTAGTCATGCCCCACTCGCTGCTATTGGCGAGCTCGTTCACGCAATCGGTTAGGCGCATGTATCCACCAGGCTTAAGTAAGTCTGTCGCCATAGTGATGGGGCGGATACCCGCTTCGAAGATCTCTTTAATGTTGAACTTGCTCGCACCGCCAGAATAGGAGATCGGCAATTCACCATCGAACTCATTAGAGAGTTCGAGCGCCACATTGATAGAGAGGGGGAACAAGGCGCGACCCGACATATACATCTCTTTATCGGGTAGACGGCCTTTCTTGTTGATCGTGCCTAAGGTGTTAGTCAACTTAACGCCAAAGCCAATATTGAGCGTTTTACCGAGGTCGACCAAACGATGCAGCATGGCTTTAGCCCCATCGATCTGTAGATCATGACTAAACGACTCTTCGCTCAGTACCACATGGGTAAAACCTGCATTATCTAAGATTGAGCGTACACGCTTAAAACCTAATAAGGTTGGATTGAGTTTAACGAAGGTGTTTAGCTTCTTCTCTTCAAGCATGTACTGACAGATGGCTTCAATCTCAGCTGGCGGGCAACCATGCATGGTTGAAAGGGTGACGCCCTTAGAGATCTGTGGAGAAATAGCGTTAAGCAGGCCGTCGATTCGATTCGCCGCAACTTTAACCCCATATTTCTGCTCGAAATCACCAGCTGCAACGAAACACTTGAGCTGCTCAATATGCTGCACAAACAAGGGGTGCTTGCTGGAGTCGATCATATTATCGATAAAGGCCTGCATAGGCGCAGTCTTAATGCCGTCCAGATCGTAGCCAACACTCATATTAAATACAAATGACTTCTCTTCACCGTCAACAAGAGGCTGGAACACCTCTTCTAACAGATAAAGCGCAACCCAAGCTTTAACATACTCATCATACGCCTTAGGCAAGGTAAATTCGCTTGACCACTCGGTATTGAAGCACTCATCTTCCGCATCAATACACGGCTTAGCAATCTCTAAGGTATCGAGCTTTTGAACCGTTTTGAGCTCCATAAAACGACCGCCGGCTAACCATGAACAGATAATGTTCTGCGCTAGCTGGGTATGAGGACCCGCTGCTGGACCTACGGGTGTTTGGCAATTCTCACCCCAAACCGCGAGCTTATTAGCATCATTTTTACGATAAAACTGCTTGGCTGGGATCCCGAATATCGATTGACTCTGTTTGAACTCACTGAACATACGATGAAGTAGTTCGTCAAACGGGACGGGACGCATGATGTCTCCCATGGTAAATCTCCTGATTTCTGTGCTGTTGTTATCTACAAAGCCGCTACATTTCATCAAGCAATGATAAGGACTCTTAAGTTAGGAATGACCTTTGTTAAGCAGACAGGAGCAACTACCACGCCAAGGTGACATTTTTTACAAACAAGCAAAAAAAATCGTGATCTTGGTCAAGATTGAGCAGCAAATATTGTATTTTCATCTGAGATGGCAAGCTAACGAGGTGATAAAACAAGCAGAAACAGAGCTTTGTAGCTCAGCGAGATAGGAGATGATCTCCACCGAGTGATCTTCTCTATCAATTTGATAAGTTATTTAAGATCAGGGTCACATCAGAGCATTTATTTTAACGTCATAGGACATTTATCAAGGCCTGATAAGTCATCGAGAAAATCATCTAGGGTAAGGATCACATCAGAGCATTTATTTAAACGTTATAGGGCATTTATCAAGGCTTGATAAGCCTCTGGGGTATCGACATCCTGATGGATCACAGGCGTAGTCAGCCCCATATAAGTCACGGTTTTCCTGTTGAGGATGGACTTCATTTTACTGCCAGCCGGCGCCGCTATGATTGCCAAAGCTAAGGAGGAAGGCAGCAACACAGGATGACCACTATGTTCAGTATCTCCCGGAAACAGGCTAGATTCGCCTCTTAGTTGCCACATAGCGCGAAACACATCTGCGCCTATATTGGGCATATCACCGTGAGCGATAAAGAAGTACTCACTGTTAACCTGAGCCACTCCAACCTGAATAGAAGTAAACATGCCTTGGGTAAACTGCTCATTGATCACCACCAAGACATTAGGGCGATCACGATATCGCTCAAGCAGTTCCTGACCCCTATGGCCTGCAACTAAGATGACTCGAGAGCAAAAACTCAGCGCATTTTCAATACTTTGATCAAGAATTGTATGATGGCGATATGCTAGCATCATCTTCCAGTCACCCATACGCGATGACAAACCCGCGGCAGGCATCACGCAATCGATGTTCTGGTAAACAGGCTCTGGAATCAATGGCATGCTGGTATTCTCCTGGATAAGTTTATGATGTTATTCGACGCTATTTATAATCAAGATCATGCATCGACCCAACTGCTGGCCCTCGTCGGCGGCGGCGGTAAAAGCACCACAGCCTTTGTGCTTGCCCGCCAGGCTAAAGCCCGAGGATTAACGGTCTTAATCACCACAACCACTAAGATGTACCTGCCCAAATCGGACCAGTTCGATACTATCATAGACGCTGAGAATTTAAGCTATCAAATTGATAGCCATGATAGCTCAGCTAGCCAAGCAGCCCCTCGAGCGTTTATTTTTACAACAGTCTCTCCCGGCTGCGGCGATACGACCGAGTCAGCGCCTTCACAGACAAGGCACTATACTCCTTCATCATGGCCGACAGCAAACATCTGCTTCTGCTATCAAGACATTATTGAACACCCTGAAAACAAAGAAAAAAACAAAGTTACCGGCATATCGTTCGCCATGTTGGATAAGCTAAAATCCGCGGCATTATTCGATCTAATCATCATAGAAGCCGACGGCGCAAAACACTTACCGATTAAAGCCCCTTCTGGGCATGAGCCTTGCATTCCTTCCTCTGTTGATACTGTGATTGCGGTCACCGGTTGCGAAGTGATTAACCAGAAAATCGATCCTAGACAGATCCATCGTTGGACTGATTTTCAACATATCACCCAATGCAAGACTAGCGAGATTCTGGATCAACAGGTTTTGGGTAGGCTAATAGCCCACGAAGACGGCATGTTTAAACACGCTCCCAACAGAGCAAAGCGAGTCTGGATCATTAATAAGGTCGAACTTTCACCTAACTATATAGCAGTGAAAGCACTCGCAATGGCTCTACTCAGGCAGGAGATGCAGCTCGACGTCATCTGCTTAGCGAACATGCAAGCATCTATACCCATAAAAGAGGTGATGACTAAAAGGTCAATCACTATGAGTGACGAGGACGGATGAATTAGCCGCCTCCTTTCGTACAAGGTCAAATTTATGAATATTTTTGCTCATGCTGCTGAATTAGAAGAACTCAATATCCCTTTCGCCCTGGCTAATATCCTCGAAACATCAGGCTCGGCTCCCAGACATCAAGGACAAATGATAATTAAAGCCGACGGCACCACACTAGGTACCATAGGTGGCGGCATGATTGAGCGCTATGTTATCGAACAAGCCATCGAGGCTATCCAGCAAAGAGATCCCAGAGTGGTAAAAGGCCGTATGACCCGCACCGGCCCCGATTCCATGGACATGGATTGTGGCGGCACTATGTCGATACATATCGATGTATTTGGATTAAAAGCCCCCTTAATTCTTATCGGTGCGGGCCACGTCAACCAAGCCGTGGCTCAGGCCGCCCATGTCTTAGGTTTCGACATTACTGTCGTCGATACCTATGCCGACAGCTTAGCCGAGGAGAACTTCCCACGAGGCTGCAAGCAGGTCTTTGCTGAAACCATGGAACAGGCCATCGATAAGCTCACTATCACAGATCAAACTTATCTGGTTATCGCCTCAAACCATGAAGATAAAGACGCGATCACTAAAATTATCAAACAAGAAACCAAATATATCGGCCTGTTAGCCAGTAAACGTAAGTTACAGACCCTGTTTAGTCACCTGAAAAATATTGGCATAAGTGATGAGCGAGTCCAAGCCGTCTACTCTCCTATCGGCTTTAGCATAGGGGCTGAGACGCCGGAAGAGCTCGCCGTCAGCATCATGGGCGAGATATTGAAGGTCAAAAATGGTGCCGCCGGTGGCCTGATGAAAGACGATCCCCGCATCAACCGCAAACGTTTAGTACTGATCCGCGGCGCCGGTGATATCGCCACCGGGGTTGCCATACGTCTGCACAATGTCGGCTTTAAAGTCGTGATGACAGATATTGCTAAACCTGAGGTTATCCGTCGCTCCGTCTCCTTTGCCCAGTGCCTATTCGATGACACAGCCACAGTCGAGGGGATCACCGCCCAAAAGGCCAACTCTTATAATTCGATCTTTAAGCTCATCGATAAGGGTATGATCCCTGTATTGGTCGATGAAGAGTGTAAAACTGCCGCCAAGTTACAGCCAAATTTTGTGGTCGATGCCATTCTGGCTAAGCGCAATTTAGGCACCACAAAAGCACTGGCGCCACACACAGTAGCACTCGGTCCAGGCTTTATGGCTGGGGTGGACTGCGATGCCGTTATCGAAACTAATCGTGGCCATCATTTAGGCCGCATCATATATCAAGGTGAAACAGCCCCTAATACCGGTATTCCCGGCAACATCGGCGGTTACACCCACCAAAGGGTATTAAGAGCCCCCGAAGCCGGCACCATGCGCTGCCATGTCAGCTTGGGCGACATAGTCAAAGAGGGCGAGCTTATCGCCCAAGTGAACGACACCCCCGTCATAGCGCCCATGTCCGGCAAGGTCAGGGGCCTGCTTAATGAGGGGCTAGAGGTTCACCAAGGTCTTAAGATTGGTGATATCGACCCAAGGGGAGATAAAGCCGATCACCTGAGCGTATCCGATAAAGCCCGTGCCATCGGCGGCAGTGTGCTGGAGGCATTGCTACACTTAGATATGCGCAGCATATAACGACGGAGCCAAAGATTTAGCGAACCATAGTTTAACTTGAGCAACAGGCAAGCTTAAAGCAAGAGCTAGGCAAGAGTTAAGCACAAGAGATTCAACCTTAGGGAGCCAGCAGGCTCCCTTTTTAGTGTTTGATTGGTCTGATGCGCGAGTATTGAACAAGCCAACGGCAAACCTGCTGGGTGTTCTCTTGATTGAATAGTGAATAGTGAATAGTGAATAGTGAATAGTGAATAGTGAATAGTGAATAGTGAATAGTGTGATGAACGAGCTTGGAGCGACTCAATAGCCATGGGTATAAAATAGGGATGGCTATAAGAGTGGGATGATAAAGGTGTCACCTCTTGTCGATGACACCTAATACCATTCCATATAAGTATCTGGTCAGTTCAGATACTTACTCGGAATGGTATAAATGAACGAATAAAAAATTGGAGGCGCGGTCGTCACCTCCATAGGATTAAGTCCACTCTAACGATTAATGGATATCCTCAACATCGACTTCCACATGAGCCGCAACCGCACCTCCTGGGCGTGACGCTATCTCCTCATAGAGTTTCCATCGACGCTCCAGAACATGCTGGGCCCGGTTTGTTAGTGACTCGGCTAAATCAGGATCACTGCGTGTCAGCATATTGAATCTAGCCTCATGGGAGCGATACTCCTTCAAGGAGATGCTGGGTCTCAGTGAATCGAGTGAGAATGGATTCTCTCCTACCTCACGCAATTGCGGGTTGTACCTAAACAATGGCCAGTGACCCGACTTAACCGCTAACTGCTGCTGGCGTAGCCCTTTTTCCATGTCGATACCATGGGCAATGCAGTGACTGTAAGCGATGATGATCGAGGGTCCTTTGTAGGCTTCTGCTTCTCGCATGGCCAACAGTGTCTGCTGTGGATCGCCACCTAGGGCAATACGAGCAACGTAGACGTTGTTATAGGAGATAGCTTGCATCGCCACATCTTTCTTGGTGGTCTGCTTACCCGCTGCAGCGAATTTAGCCACGGCGCCCAGAGGCGTCGATTTAGACATTTGACCGCCGGTGTTAGAATACACTTCGGTATCCATCACCAACACATTGACATCAGCACCGCTGGCTAACACATGATCTAAACCACTAGAGCCAATATCGTAAGCCCAACCATCACCGCCTATTATCCAGATTGAACGACGGATCAGCTGATCGGCAACCGAGATAAGATTAAGCGCATCTTCCGTTCCATGCTTCTCAAGCTCAAGTTTCAGCTCGTCGACGCGTTTAATCTGCGCCTGTATATCAGACTCAGATGCTTGTTCGCAATTGAGTAGCTTATCGATGAGTTCAGGCCTGAGATCCCCTTGCGGGTCTTGACTGATACGAACCAATAACTGCTTAGCCATCTCTTGTTGCTTAATGGCCGCTAAACGGAAACCAAAGCCAAACTCGGCGTTATCTTCAAACAGTGAGTTAGCCCAAGCAGGACCACGGCCGGCATCATTCTTAGCCCAAGGTGTGGTGGGTAAGTTACCGCCATAGATAGATGAGCAACCTGTCGCATTGGCGATCATTAAGCGGTCACCAAAGAGCTGAGACACTAGCTTAAGGTAAGGTGTTTCACCACAACCAGAGCAAGCACCCGAGAACTCGAACAGAGGCTGCAGGAACTGAGCGCCACGAACATGTGAGAAATCCACTCGTGATCTGTCGTTGTAGGGGATTGAGGTAAAGAAATCGAGATCTTTCTTAGCTTGTTCCATATACGGCCCTTTAGGCTGCATATTGATGGCTTTAACCTCAGGACTTGTATCTGTTGCCTCTTGTATCACCATAGGACAAGCATCGACACACAAGGTGCAACCGGTACAATCTTGTGCATAGACCTGCAAGGTGTAACGGGTATCGGGGAAACCGCGAGCGGTAATGGTATGAGACTTGAAGCCATCCGGCGCCTTGTTAAGCAGAGACTTGTCATAGAACTTGGCGCGTATCGCCCCATGAGGACAGACGATTGAGCAGTTACCACATTGGATACAGGCTGTCTCTTCCCACACAGGGATCTGCAGGGCGATATCGCGCTTCTCCCACTGGGTCGTGCCCGATGGGTAGGTACCATCTACAGGTAGCATAGACACAGGGATGAGATCGCCCTTACCTGCCATCATCTTAGCGGTAACTTGTTTGACAAAATCAGGGGCTTTTTCATCAACTATGGGTCTATCAATCACTTTGGCGGTGACTGATGCGGGTATCTTCACCTCTTCGAGGTGGGCTAAGGTGTGATCCACTGCGGCGAAGTTTTTCTCAATGACCTTAGGCCCTTTATGGGTATAGGTTTTAACGATGGACTTTTTGATCTTATCGATGGCGACGTCTTTTTCTAACACCCCAGAAAGGGCAAAGAAACACGTCTGCATTATGGTGTTAATGCGCTTGCCCATGCCTGTATCTTCCCCCACCTTGTAGGCATCGATCACATGCATGCTCATCTTTTTCTCAATCAATTGAGACTGCATCTTGGCGGGTAGTGTATCCCACACTTTGTCGGCACTGGCTTGGGTATTAAGCAGAAACACGGCGTTTTCTGTCGCCTTAGCTAACATATCGGTTGTATCGACGAAGGTCGCCTGATGACAGGCTATGAAGTTGGCCGATTGAATAAGGTAAGGGCTGTTAATGGCATGGTTACCAAATCGCAGGTGTGACTCGGTTTGTGAGCCTGACTTTTTCGAATCATAGACGAAATAGCCCTGGGCGAAATAATCAGGATCTTCACCTATGATCTTGATGGTATTTTTATTCGCACCTACGGTGCCGTCGGCGCCTAGACCATAGAAAATAGCCCGCACCACATCCTTTGACTCTATGTCATAACTGGCATCAAACTCGAGGTGAGAATGGCAAACATCATCAATAATACCTAAGGTGAAATGTTTCTTTGGCTTGTCCTTAGCTAAGTTATCAAACACAGCGCTAACCATAGCTGGGGTAAATTCTTTGCTAGACAGACCATAGCGTCCCGCCACTAGCATAGGCATCTGCGACAGATTATCTTGCTCACTATAACTGTCGACCAGAGAAGTTAAGATATCTTGATAAAGAGGGTCGCCGTTAGCACCTGGCTCTTTGGTTCTATCAAGCACGGCTATCTTGTTAACCGTCTTTGGTAAGGCCGCAAACAGATATTCAGCACTCAATGGACGGTACAGTCTCACCTGTAATAGACCCACTTTTTCACCCGCCCGGTTTAAGGCGTCGACTGTCTCTTTAACGGTCTCGATACCTGAGCCCATGGCGATGATCACCCGCTCTGCGGCTTCATCACCATAAAACTCTATCAGTTTATAGTAACGGCCGGTGATATCACCGAGCTTATCCATGCAAGCCTGCACGATTTCAGGCGTCTTATTGTAAAACGCTGTCACGGTTTCACGCCCCTGGAAATAGACATCAGGATTTTGCGCGGTACCTCTAATAAAGGGCTTATTTGGGCTCAGACCTCGCTCTCTATGGGCTCTGACAAGTTTATCATCGATCATAGTGCGAATATCGCTATCACTAATAAGCGCAATCTTATTCACTTCGTGGGAGGTTCTGAAGCCATCGAAGAAGTGCATGAAAGGGATCCGCGCATCTAACGTGGCGGCGTGAGCCACCATCGCCATATCGTGGGATTCTTGCACCGAAGAAGATGCTAATAGCGCGAAGCCTGTGCCTCTGGCTGCCATCACATCCTGATGATCACCAAAGATAGATAACCCCTGGGCCGCCAATGAACGCGCGGCAACATGAAATACCGTCGCGGTGAGCTCACCGGCAATTTTATACATGTTCGGCAACATCAAGAGTAAGCCTTGAGAAGCCGTAAATGTGGTAGTCAGTGCGCCACTTTGCAGTGAGCCATGCACGGTACCAGCTGCGCCACCTTCGCTCTGCATCGAGGCGATAAGTGGGATCCCTTGCCAGATATTACGAATATCTTTAGCCGCCCACTCCTCTGCGAGCTCCGCCATGGTCGAAGATGGCGTAATGGGATAGATGGCACATACTTCACTGACACGATAGGCGATATGGGCCGCGGCCTCATTACCATCACAGGTGTGCATCGAAGCCGTGACTGAGTTTAATTCTGTTGTTTTCATATCTTGCTCCTAAGCCTGCTCGGCCGCTACCATCTCTATGGCATGACATGGACATTGGGAATAGCAAGCGTGACAACCGGTACACTTGTCATAATCAATCTTATAGCCTTTACCTTTGCCTAAGTAAGTGATCGCTCCATGAGGACAGGCTGCTAAGCAGCCATTACACTCGAAACAGTTACCACAGGAGTAACAACGCTGGGCCTCATAAAGGGCCTCTTGCTCGGTTAATCCGCCGAGCACTTCGTCAAAATTAGTGCGACGTTCGACAGGATCTGTGGCGGGTTGCTCACTTTGCTCTGCATCGGTTTTATACCAAAGGTGCAATTTATCTAGCTTGATGAGGGGCGTTTTTTCGACCTTAGTAAAGATGCGCCCTTGGAGGAAGGCATCGATATTAGCCGCTGCTTTCTTTCCATGGCCGACCGCGATGGTGACAGTGCGATCGCAAGGCACCATATCACCACCGGCGAACAAGCCTTTATAGCCTGTCATCATGTTGTCGTTAACCACAACACTGCCATCCCACTTATGCTCAACATCCGGAATGGCCTTAGTGAGCTTGGTATCGATATTCTGACCTAGAGCCAGAATTAACGAGTCGGCTTGCAGCGTCTCGAACTCGCCTGTTGGTTGAGGCTTACCCTCTGCATTGATCGCCATCTTCTCTAGGGTAAATTGCTGACCATCTATCTGATTGATAGTGCGCTGCCAATGAAACTCGACCCCCTCTTCCATGGCTTCGACACATTCAAAATCATGGGCAGGCATATTAGCCCGGTCTCGACGGTAGACCACTTTAACCTGGGCGCCAAAACGTTTAGCGGTACGCGCCGCATCCATGGCCGTGTTACCACCGCCATAAACCACCACGACGTTACCCAGCTTGGGTGCCTTGCCTAGCTCGACATCTCTTAAGTAAGAGACCGCATCGGTCACCTTTTCAGGATCGGCATTGGGGATGTCTACACCGCGGCCAATGTGAGCACCAATGGCGAGGAATACCGCATCGAACTGGCCACTCACCTTCTCGGCTAAGATAGACTCGACCTTAGTATTGAGCACAATCTTAATGCCCATATCTTGGATGCGTTGGATCTCTTGATCTAATACTTTGCGCGGTAAACGATAGGCGGGAATACCAAAATGCATCATGCCACCAGCCATGGGGGCACTATCACGGATCTCGACATCATGGCCCTTGCGCTTCAGATGATAAGCCGTTGCCAGACCACTGGGGCCGGCACCGATAATAAGTACTCGCTTACCACTCGGTTTGGCCTCGAAACGCACAGGCCATTTATGCGCTATGGCTTGATCGCCCAGATAACGCTCCACCGCGTGAATACTCACTGATTGGTCGACATCATTACGGTTACACGCACTCTCACAAGGGTGATAACAGACGCGGCCATGAATGGCTGGCATGGGATTATTCTTGATCAACGCCTGAAATGCGGCTTCATACTCTTCTTCTTGAGCGAGACTCAGCCACTCTTGAATATTACTGCCTGTCGGGCAGGCATGATTACAAGGAGGAAGTGAGTTCGCATAGATGGGAAACTTACTACGCACCGCGCCAGAGCCTTTCTTTGTAGTCAGATCTGGTGGTAGCGTCATATCTTTGGAAGTATGTCTCATATTTTTACTGCCTTAATATGGATCATATAATGCACCTAAGCTGAATGTATGCGTGGCGCAATCTATGTTTAAGCTTGTGCTAGCACAAGGAAATCCCCCTGTGCTCTACAGTGATTAATTACTCACGCAGGTTCCTGAGCGTTCAGCTAGTACATCGAGTCCATGCTCCAGAGCACCGATATAAGCCTTGCCGCCAAACGCGGCGAAGTCACTTACGGCTTCAACTTTGGGCCCCATGGAACCAGCTGGGAAATCATACTGGCTTAATTCAGCAGGCGTTGCATTGCGCAGGGCACGTTGGTTTTCAGTACCCCAGTCGAGATAGACAGCATCGGCATCGGTAAGAATAAGTAACTTCTCTGCGTTCAACTGCTTAGCAAGTAGTGTCGCCGATAAGTCTTTATCGATAACACCTTCTACACCCACATAACCGAGATCAGACTTACACACTGGAATACCGCCACCACCACAGCAGATCACCACTTCGTCAGCAGCTAGCAGAGTATCGATAGCATGCTTATCCAGAATATTGATCGGCTTAGGTGAAGGCACCACACGACGGATAAATTCACCATCACGCTTCATGATCCAGTTATTAGCTTCAGCTAAAACACCGGCTTCATCTTCGTTATATACCGGGCCAACAAACTTAGTCGGATCTAGCATGCTCTTATCATTAGCATCCACTTCGATGCGCGTCAGCAGAGTAGACACTTCGCGATCTGGCATTAAATTTTGAACTTCTTGAGCCAACATATAGCCAATCATGCCTTCAGTCTCGGCGCCCAACACATCTAATGGATAGGGAGATACCTTGGTATAAGCTAAGTTCTGTAGCGCTAACAGGCCAACTTGTGGGCCGTTACCGTGTACGATAGCGACGCGATAATCTTTAGCGATTTCGGCGATGGCTGCGGCAGCAATCTTTATATTGGCTAATTGGTTAGCATAAGTTGGTGCATCACCACGGCGTAGTAATGCGTTGCCTCCTAGGGCAACTACAGCGATAGGTTTCATAAATATTCCTTGACTCTCCGACTCATTAACCCGCGGTTCTGAAAGAGATGACTCTGAAGCCATCGCGAGTTAATTGTGGATAAAATGATGAATTAGATGTTGTTTTTATCGAACGGCTTGCGGTGCACGAAATGCCCTGCACCGGCTTTCCCTAGAAACTCACCATGATTTGCAACGACTTCTCCACGACTGATGGTCATGACTGGCCATCCAGTAACAGCATGTGATTCATAAGGGGTGTAGTCAGTATTGTCATGTAATCTGTCATGACTGATATTGACCTTAAGTTCAGGATCGAATAACACAATATCCGCATCCGAACCTTCCAGAAGGCAGCCTTTTTGTGGGTAAAGGCCGAATAGTTTTGCAGGTTTAAAACTGGTTACCTCGACAAATTTTTCAGGAGATATCCTGCCTTTAGACACCCCTTCGGAGAAGAGGAGTGGCATACGGGTCTCTACACCCGGCATGCCATTAGGGCAAGCGGTGAAGTCATCGACTCCCTTGTGCTTCTGGTCGTGGTAAGTAAATGAACAGTGATCGGTAGCGACCGTGTCTATGCTGCCATCCTCTAGCCCCAACCAAAGCTTTTCAAGTTCGGCTTTAGGCCTAAGAGGCGGGCTCATCACATATTTAACGGCATCTTCATTTTCATAGAGGCTATCGTCCAGCAACAGGTACTGCGGACAAGTTTCCGCCCAAACAGCTTGCTGGTTCTTCCTGGCTAAGCGGATATAGTCCAGGCCTAGGCCGTTAGAGAGATGGACGATATACAGGGGCGCGTTACCAGAGAGGCTAGCAAGGTTGATCGTGCGGGCAATCGCTTCCGCTTCACATTCCAGTGGACGACTGACGGCATGGTATTTGGGGGCAATTTTGCCCGCTTTAATTAGCTGAGCACGACGCTGTGCTATGGCGGCATCATTTTCTGGATGAACCGTTGTGAGTGCATTTAGCTCATTGAGACGCGCCATGGCTTTAAGGGTACTGTCGTCATCAAGCTTATAACCATAGGTGAGGTAGAGTTTGAAACTAGAGATGCCCTCTTTTTCAACCATGGTTTGCATATCAGCAAGCACTTGCTCATCTACATGCTGGATAACGCCATGAAAGCTATAATCGATCACCGCCTTATCTTGAGCGTACTCTTTATACACGGCGAGCTGGTGCCCTAATGAACAACCTTTAGGCCCAAAACCCATATGATCTATGATCATAGTGGTGCCGCCACAGGCCGCTGAACGGGTACCTGTGTAAAAGTCATCTATGCTGCGGCTAATGCCTACATCTATGTTGAAGTGGGTATGAACATCGATCCCACCAGGCATAACGTAGAGGCCTTGTGCATCGATAATCTTGGTCTCAGCCGGGGTGTCAGTGATGGTCTCACTCACTTTGGCTATCTTACCATCGATAAGTAGCAGCTGTTTTTTGGACTGACCATGGGCATCGACAAGCGTGCCATTAATGATCAGTATCGCTGTTGATGTCATCGAAACCGCTCCCAAGAAAAAGAAAAAAGAAAAAAAGAGAAAGTACAGAAAATAAAAGGCTTGGTATAAATGACACTTTAAGGGCGATGCAGTCGCCCTTAAAGTGTCTTGATTAATTACTTCTTAAGCTGATCTAGGTACATCATTGGGATCACGGCGTACATAGCCGCACACGTCACAAGATGAGCTTTCCAGGTCTTCTCGTTTGGTGCATGAGCTTCAGGCTCTTTACCCGGACCGAAACCGATAACGGGAATACCATGACGACCCATGATAGAGACACCGTTAGTTGAGAAGGTCCACTTATCAACGACTGGCTTCTTATCAAATAACAACTCGAATGAAGACTCGAGAGCCTTAGTAGCAACATGCTCGCTATCGATCTTCCAAGTTGGGAAGTAACACTCAGTGGGGTAAACAAGACCCGTGTAAGAAGGACGGTCGTACTCGTACATAGAGACAACGCCTTTAGCCTTCTGAACTGCAGGTAGAGCACGAATTTCTTCTAGTGCGCCTTCCCAAGTCTCACCCCAAGTTAAGCGACGGTCGATAGAAACAGCACAGCTATCGGCAACAGCACAACGGCTGGGAGATGTATAGAAGATCTCTGATACCGTTAACGTGCCTTTACCTAAGAAGTCATCATCGCCTAGGTTTTGCGCTAGCGCTTCAACTTCACCTAAGATGTGACCCATCTTGAAGATTGCGTTGTCGCCACGCTCTGGAGCAGAGCCGTGACAGCTGACTCCTGGAACGTCGATACGGATTTCCATACGACCACGTTGACCGCGGTAGATCTGGCAATCTGTAGGCTCGGTAGAGACGACAAACTCAGGACGGATCTTGCTCTGTTCGATAATGTACTGCCAGCACAGGCCGTCACAATCTTCTTCCTGAACGGTACCAGTAACGAGTAGCGTGTACTCACCTTCAAGACCGAGGTCTTTGATGATCTTACCTGCGTAAACCATAGAAGCCATGCCGCCTTCTTGGTCTGAAGTACCACGACCACCGATAATTTCGTCATCTTCCATGCCGATGTAAGGATCGAAAGTCCAGTTATCAAGGTTACCCACACCCACAGTATCTATGTGTGCATCCATGGCGATTAAATGTGGACCATGACCTATGTACCCCAGAATGTTACCCATAGGATCGATTTCAACTTTGTCAAAACCAACTTTTTCCATCTCTTCTTTAATACGTAAAACCACTTTCTCTTCGTCACAGCTCTCACTAGGAATAGCGATCATGTCACGAAGGAACTTAGTCATATCAGCTTTGTATTCTTCTGCTTTTACTAGTACTTCATTGAATGGAATTGTCATAATATTTCTCCAAGCTTGGATGGTGGTCATCACATCCAGCTTTTCTCGATTACTAAAAATACAGCTCAGTCATTGATGACGACACTAGGCTGTGTCTATTGAAAAATCACGCCATAGTTGGGTACTTGCCGCCCCAAACGATGTCACGGTAGTTAAGCGGGTCGGTATCGCCCTCGGTGTTGATTAACAGCACGACTGAGTCTTTGTTAAGACCCATCTTCTGCATCAAATCAGCTTTGTCTTTATGGAAATGAATCGCGGCGAGAAGTCCAAGACCAACGGCACCCGACTCTCCAGAAACTACACGAGGGTCTGTGCCCAGTGGATTACCGAATACACGCATACCAAGTGCAGCTACGGCGTCATCACACGAAACAAATTGTGTCGCACAGTCACGTAGCACTGGCCAGCCGATTGGGTTGGGCTCACCGCAAGCCAGACCCACCATGATGGTGTCAAGAGATCCATCGACATTGACCATCTCGCCATTAGCACTGATGCCAGAGCGATAGATACAGTCTGCAGTCTCTGGCTCAATGACCACTGAGTGCAATTTGTCCGGGCCATAAATAGAAGCCAGATAACCTAAGACACCACCGGCTAATGCGCCAACACCCGCCTGTAGAAACACATGGGTTGGTGCTTTCACGTTTTGCTCTGCCATCTGCTCAACGGCTTCAAGGGCTAACGTGGTATAACCTTGCATGATCCAAGTTGGGATCTCTTGGTAACCTTCCCACGCCGTATCCTGAACCACTTTCCAGTTGTTCTGTGCTGCAGTCTTGATGGCTAGTCGAACGGTATCGTCATAGTTCATGTCGGTAACAATACACTCGGCCCCTAGAGACTTGATGCTGTTAACTCGCTCGACAGCTGCGCCTTTTGGCATGTAAACGACGGCGTTCTGACCTAGCTTGTTAGCAGCCCAAGCCACACCACGACCATGGTTACCATCGGTAGCCGTCGCAAAGGTCATCTTTTCGGTGATATCATTTTTCAGTTTATCGAAGTCAAACGCATTAATATCAAGCTTGAATTCATCGCATAACAGACGCGCGATAGCATAGGCGCCGCCGAGCATTTTGAAGGCATTAAGATCGAAGCGGTGCGCCTCGTCTTTAACTAAAATTTTACCTAAACCAAACTCTTTGGCTAAGCAATCGAGAGATTGAAGTGGTGTTGACTGATAGCCTTCGATACCGCTATGGAAAGCGAGGGCTTTCTTAGCTTCCGCCGCAGTGAAAAGTGAAGACAGTTGACCATTGTAATGACGGTTATCAGCTATCTCCATATTGAGTGAGAATGTAGACACGGGCATACCTCATAGGTGAAAACAGATAGAGGGGCAGAGCTTTGCCCCAAGAATGTGTAAATGAATCAGCAAGAGTTAATTACTTAACGCGCTTTTTAGCATCTGTTAGTAACTCTTTTAGTATTTTTCCTGGCTCGGAAAACTTACGGTTTAGGATCATTGAGGCTATGATATATGGCTTCCAGCTTGCTTCTTTGTAAGTCGCGATACGGTACTTTTCAAATACTGACTCTTCAACTTCACCCTCTTTGCAAGACACCCCTGAGATATCGGCAGGTAGACAGTGCATGTATAATGCTTCGCCATCTTTAGTCTTAGTCATCATCTCTTCGGTACAATGCCAATCTTTATGCTTTGCATTTTGTGCAAGACACGCTTGCTCTAGCGCTTTTAGGCCCTCTTGGTCATTGGCACGTAACAGCTCGGTACGCTTGCCCATGACCTGATATGGAGCCCAAGATTTAGGGTAAACGATGTCAGCACCTTCGAACGCTTCGGCCATGGTATCGACCTGTGTGAAGCTACCGCCTGAGGCTTTAGCGTTCTTCTTCGCTTGCTCAACGACTTCAGGAATTAAATCGTAACCTTCTGGGTGAGCTAGCGTCACGTCCATACCGAAACGAGTCATCAAGCCTATGATGCCCTGAGGTACAGAAAGGGGCTTACCGTAGCTTGGAGAATAAGCCCAAGTCATAGCAATCTTCTTGCCTTTAAGTTCTTTAAGGTCACCGAAGTGCTCTTCAAGCCATGCAAGATCGGCCATTGACTGTGTTGGGTGGTCAATATCACATTGAAGGTTAATCAGTGCCGGACGGCTTGGTAACACGCCTTTTTCCACACCTTCATCCAGTGCTTCACCCACTTCACGCATGTAAGCGTTACCCGCACCTAAATACATATCATCACGAATGCCGATGGCGTCAGCACAAAATGAGATCATGTTGGCTGTCTCACGCACTGTTTCGCCGTGAGCAATTTGAGACTTACCTTCATCGAGGTCTTGTTGAGCCAGGCCTAACATGTTGATTGCTGATGCGTATGAGAAACGAGTACGAGTGGAGTTATCTCTAAATAGTGAGATACCCAAGCCATTGTTAAATACGTTAGTGGCAATGTTTTCATCGCGCATGGTTTTAAGGACTTTCGCAGTCTTAAGTACACGCTCTAACTCAGCAGGAGTTTGCTCCCATGTGAGTAGAAGATCTTTTTGATCTAATTGAGATTCAAGTTCATTAATTTCCTTGATAAGTGTATTGATGCTTTTCATCATTATTCCTACTTCTTTTGTGATTTTGTTGATACCTACTTATTAAAATAAGAGGCGATTACTGGAATTTTTGCAGAGGTCACATTGGATGTAGAGACTAAAAGCAAGATGGATGCCAAAACCAAAAAATAAAGGTAAGGCGTTGTTTTAAATGTTATTTGTGGTTTCAAAACAATAAAGTAGAGGGTTTGAAGTGAGAGGCACTATCATTGATAGTGATTAAAATGATAGCTCTCAGATGAGAATTATCATTCTGATACCCACAATGTGATGCGGGTAACATTTCTACACAAGCGCGTAACTTACTTAAATAAAATTATTCCATATCAAAACAAAAGAATGCCAGACACCTAATATCGATTGATGACAAAAATCATAAGATCACACAATTGAATACTGCATATACCTCTGAGCTGATGAAACTTCAGCCCACCATATTAGAATTCACCCAGAAGTTATCCGCCGTGTTGCAACTCGACGCGGAAGTGGTTGATGCCAATTTAGTGCGTATCGCAGGTACTGGGCCTTACAATAAATTCATAGGAAAGAAACTAAACACCAGTTCGAGAATTTTCAGATACATCATAGAAACCAAAAATAATAAGGTGGTCGTAAAAACTCGCACCGATCCTATATGTGAAGGCTGTACAACTCGGGACAGCTGTGAGGAAACCGCTTTTCTTGGTGTGCCAATCATACTCAATGAATCTTGTATCGGTGTGATCAGTTTAGTGGCATTTAATCAAAAATCACGGGAATTAATTAAGAATAATACTCAGTTATTTCTCGATTATATTCAGCATATTTCACAGATTTTTGTCATCAAGGTATCTGAATCTAAGAAGAGTAGCTCCGGGCTAGATGATGTTTTTTCCAGCTTAATAAACAATATGGATCAAGGGGTACTGGTTCTCGATGGCAGTAATCGGGTTTTACATGGCAACGCCCCAGCCTTAGCCAACCTGAATATCAGCCAAACGGAACTGACGAGTATCGAGATCAATATTCAGCCTTTGCTGGTGCATGACAATAAATTAAAAGGACCTGAGCAACATATTATTACCTTGGGAAAACGCCAGGAGCTAGTGGTAGGACAGTTTCATGTCATCAAGAGCCAGCAGCTGTTTTTAATGTCTTTTTATCAGCCCCACAACGCGATCTCCCAAGATGATACTTCGATGAATTTATTTAAAGATATCATAGGTGAATCCAGCCAAATGCTTCAGTTAAAAACCTTAATTTCCCGCGTAGCCAGGAGCCCATCGAGTATCTTGATCGATGGCGAGAGTGGCACGGGTAAAGAGGTCTTTGCTAAGGCTATCCACGCCCATAGTGATCGTAATAAACAAAGCTTTATTGCCATTAACTGTGCCGCCATCCCGGAGCAACTGCTTGAAAGTGAGCTGTTTGGCTATGTCAAAGGTGCCTTTACCGGTGCCCTGACGAAAGGTAGAGTCGGGTTAATTCAGGCGGCGAATAATGGCACCCTGTTCCTCGATGAGATCGGCGATATGTCAATGACACTTCAGTCTAAGCTGCTGCGCGTCCTGGAAGAGCGCGAGGTAATGCCCATAGGTTCTAACAGCCCAGTGCCGGTAAATATTCGTATTATTTCTGCGACCAATCGCAACTTCAAAGAGATGATAGCCCAGAATGACTTCCGTGAAGATCTCTACTATCGCCTCAATGTGATCCCTATGCATTTACCTGCATTGAGAGAGCGAAAAGGCGATATAGAACACTTAGTCTATCACTTCCTAGAGCGCCACTCTCACGCCATAGGCGCCTGCTATCCGGGGATCACAGAGACGGTGATTAACAGCCTGAATGCCTACCACTGGCCGGGAAATATTCGTGAACTGAGTAATCTTATCGAGTACCTGGTCAATATCGTGCCAGTTGGCGATCAGATCGATGTCGACCTGCTGCCCCCCTACTTTGATAATCAGGTCGAGGTTAGTGAGACCAAGACCAGAGTCACAGATGACTATCTAAATCTTGAAGAGATAGAGAAGATAAAAATAGAGGAGTGCATCTCCAGACTAGGTAACCGTAAGCTCGTGGCGAAGGAGCTAGGGATAGGGGTTGCCACTCTCTATCGCAAGATTAAGAAGTACCAACTGTCTTAAACTAAGCGTCTGGCTCGATTGAGGATTCGTGGATACTTGAGTAAACAAGAATAAAAAAACCTGCTAGTAAGCAGGTCTAATTAATCACAGGTGAAATAGGTGAAAAGCGCGTCGGGGGCTAGCTCATACTTACATTCTTACACACAGGGTTGTGCTATATCCCTCGCTAACCGCGCTGTAAGCCCAGAAACTAACACGGTTGCTACTCATAGACATGACATCAAAACTTACAAACCCAATCACTACCTATGATACGCTTTTCACTATTCAGTATAGTCAATATTTAGCCACTATTGCGTTTAAGAGACTAAAAATTTCAGTTATTGCGTAATGGGAACGTATTTCTACACTGGAGCCACTTCCCCTAATTTTCCTAGTTCCTTCAATATCCGCAGCAACGACTATGTCTCCCTATGAGTCTGGCCAATTAAAACTGAGCTACAACTGCATTTTAGCTATGCACTATTTTGGCCCCTCAAACGCTCAAACCCAAATAAGTTACAAAAATTAACATTAACCATCAATAAGTTACATAAATTAATTGTGATTAATGTGATTGACCCGCTTGCGTTATCTAACTTAACTTGGTAGGGCGCAAGCTTACTTCTGTAAACTCAGTGTTCGATGGCTCTTTCGCCTAACTGCTGATCATCTCGATAATCATGTAGCCATCCGCACGCATACAGAAGCCCCGGTCTCCCCTACAGACCTAAGCCTAAACCTTAGCAGTTTAAGGAATCATAAAAATGAGAAATTTAGAACTATTCAGTACCGCCTCAATCGATCATCTTCTCTGGTCATCAGATGAAGATATTACTAAGTTAAGCTCACCAGCCCTGTCTATCTTCACAGACTTCGATCACTCTCAGCCTATGGTCATCGACTCATCGACCCATGCACTCGAGGCTTTGGAAATCATGAATAAGACCCATGGTTTTATGCGCCTGGTTGTGGATAAGAACAATCACTTCTTAGGCGTCATCACCAAGCACAGACTGCTTCACAGAAAGATGGTCAAGCTAGCGAATAAGTTTGGCTCGAGTCTGGAAGAACTCTTAGTTACCGATATGATGATTCCAAGGGATAAGCTAATGGCTCTGGATTATGAGCAGATCACCACCGCCAATGTCAGTGATGTCGTCAGATCCTTACAGCAGAATGGTTTACACCATATTTTGGTGGTGGACCATCAGCAGCATCACATCAGAGGGCTGATCTCCGCCAATGATGTGGCACGAAAGCTCAGAGTTCCCATTGATATTGAGCAGCCACCTTCATTTATGCATATTTTCAAGACTGCAATCTAAAACTGATTGGTACTGGTACAGCTCCTGTAAAACCTGTACCAGTATCAATTGTTAGGCTGCTGAACTGGTGTCACATCTGCCGCATCAGCCAGTCTTAAAACAGTAAGCCACCAATGCTGGTTTACTGTTTTACTCAGCCTTCTCTTTCATTTTCGATGAGTGTCCGGCTAACACCAACAAACCAGCAAGAATACCTAAATTTTTGATGAAGTTTTGCATCTCATGGGCTCCCTCGATACCGGTATAGTTCCAGAAGTCATGTAAACTGAAATTGATTACAACCACGAGTGCAGCAAGCATGAGTGACACGGCTACAGTGTATCTATTGGCCATTAATGCCAGGGCGGCGAGTATCTCGAACGCCCCAGCTGTTGCCAATAACACAGGGATCATCACCATATTATGCTTAACCATCAGTGCCACATGCATATCCCAGCTAACAAACTTCATGATCCCGGGTAATAAGAAGTAGAGGGCTAACAATATTCTTCCACTGGTGATTAATGTTAGGTTCATAACTATTATCCTCTGATCTTAAAAGAACCAGACTCTGTTAATAGAGTCTGGTTCTTATTAGGAAGCTTTGCTTCGTTAATTAAGGTCTTTACTAAATAAACCGTTAAACAGCAGTTATATCAAGTGATCATTGACCGTCAGGGCCACATCGATATTACCTCTTACTGCATTTGAGTAAGGGCATACCTGATGTGCAGTCTTGACTAATTGCTCTGCCTGCTCTTGAGGTAGATCGAGTGTCACAGATAATGATGCAGTTAATCCAAAACCACCCTCTTCTCGTACACCAATCGTGACAGTCGCCGTAACGGGTGCCAAGCTTAATGTTAGTTTCTCTTCCCGTGCAACGTGTAAAATCGCATTGGAGAAACAAGCACTGTAACCGGCCGCAAACAGTTGCTCTGGGTTGGTAAATTCTCCGCTGCCCCCCATCTCTTTGGGGTAGCTAAGTGATAGACTTAACTTGCCATCATCTGTGGCCACATTGCCGTTACGACCAGCGCTCGCGGTTGCTTTAGTTTGATAGATTGCTTTCATAATTAGTCTCTCTTCCTGTATTAGTTCTCTGATATGAGTACTCTTGTTCAGTGCTTAGGTATTAGTACTCGGATTAAAATTTCAGCTCACACGCCAAATTAGATTGTGCGCAATTCAATTTAAGGCAACTCTATCAGCATTAAGCTAATCGCGCAACTAACTTGCGCGCAATTCAAATTATTATAAAGCTAATTCCCAAGTTAAAAGTAACGGAATGGTGTTTTATTAAGCGAATCGATTCAGCAATTGTTAAGTAAACTGACGCTAATATGCTCTGGTACTCGACTCATTACAGGAGGTAAATATGATCAAACCTATCTTAGGCTTCTTAGGGTTAGGCTTATTGGTGTTATCCGTAGGTATCTTTGCCGGTGAGATAGGCAGGGGGGACTGGACTCATCAGCAAGACTCTGGCAATGCTGCTGTAATAGCGACTTATGGTTATCAGAAGATGAAGGTATTAGACGCTGGTTCGGGTAAAGCTTCTGTCATTTTCACCAATGTTAACGACCGTGAATACTGCGCTGGCCAAGACGCCCTGTTTAACCCCATTAATGCCAATATAAATATTGAATTAGAGATAGATAGTCAACTGACAACCATAGCACTCCCCGCCTTAATTGGTTGTGATGATGGCGAGTCTTTCGCCCAGATAAAAGACACGGAAAGCATGCAGTTGATCGCTATGATGTACGATGCGAAAAGGGTACTTTTTCATCAACAAAGCTACTCATTAAACGGGTTTGAAAGAGCAGTGAAAAAGGTCATAGACTAAATTCTTGTAATCAAAATCGCGGCTAATGCAGACAAGATAAACATTGGCTAATACAAAACGTCACATTTATTTTATTGTGATATGCGACTGGCTTTGTTTATGCTTTTCTCTAACCATGCTCAAACCTGCCTCACTCACATTTGAAGTGAGCGCAAACTTTGCTTGGCAATAACGAGTTTCTTGTCTTTCAAGGAGAAGATTGACGAGTGAAATTCCCTCTAAGCTAGGAGTAAAATTTGTCCCATCTATTTTCTCGCTCCAATGTATTCGCTTCTGGTTTAGCAGCTAGTCTAGTATTGGGTATTCCAGCCGCACATGCAGGCCAATGGCATCTCCAACTCGATAATGACATCATTTTTGGCGATGATGGTAACTATACCAATGCCATCATCCTGGGCTGGGAAAGCGATACAGAGGCTGATTTGTCTTTTGCTCCGATGCCGGCTCAATGGCTTGGTTCACTCACCTTCTCACAAACCGATGCTGAGCACGCTTGGGGCTGGAAGGTCACCCAACAGATGTGGACACCAGGCATGATCGAAGTCGATGCACCACAAGCTGAAGATAGGCCTTATGCTGGCTATCTGGCATTTGAAGGTCATACGGCAAGCTATTCAGCTAGATTAGCGCAAAAAAACTGGCTCTCATTAGGAGTCGTTGGTCCAGCATCGGCCAATGAGCAAGTTCAATCCTTTGTGCATAAGGTCACGGGTTCCTCCGCTCCTCAAGGATGGCAATACCAAGTCGAAAATCAACTGACGCTCCAAGTCGCCTACGAAATTGACAGTTTGTTCATGCGTGGAGCGGCATTTAATAATGACTTTCTCGGAGAGACCCAATGGGATATTGCAGGCTTTAGTCATACACAATTAGGTAACTTTAGAAGCCAAACAGACTTAGGCTTAACCTTGAGATGGGGAAACGAACTGGCAAGTTCATTCGGTCGACTGAGTCAACATGCTGGCCAGTATGGCAATCTGTCCGCCACGGCCCAAAGCAGCAGCTTCATGGTCTATAGCCGCGCTTATCTAGGTTATCGCTTCAACGATCTCACCCTCGATGGTTCTCTCCCCTATGATTCACAAGTCGAGCTAGAAAGCAGACAAGCAGGCATCAATACCGGCATTATCTGGGCCCATCCAAGCTGGTCTATTGCCTGGACGTTCAATACCTACACCAAGGAATATCAGAGCGACACAGACAAGTGGCATGGCTATGGTTCTTTAGTGGTCAGTTGGAACTTGTAATAGAAGAGTCTACAAACGTTAGAGAGTGATGATGAACAGTCTCGATTGTAGACATGTTAGCCTTAGAGAGTATTCAATAAGGCTAACAACTGAAATAGAGAAAGTAAGTTAAGATAGATCGCCTTTTGAAGGCTCGTTGAGTGTATTAAAGAAGTCATACAAGCTTTCGAGAATTGCGCCAAGCTCACTGCTCACCACTTGTGTCTGACCCTGAGTCTCCTGCAGTTGCAAGGAGGTCTGGTCTGCCAAGGCCATCAACTTTTTCTCCTGATCTTCCTCTAATCCCAGGCCAAACAACATGCCTTCTAACTCGGACACCATGCCATGCATGATGCCTTGAGAGTTTTTATCGTGTTCAAAAAGCCGAATCGTAGTTCTTTTTATCTGCTCTTCCGCCACCGAGATGACTTGAGTAAAGATCTGTTGGCGCTGCTCTAGCATCACATTACGGGTCTTGATGTTAGCCAGTTGTGCATCTGCGATATCCATCAATACCGCTAAATGGTCTCTAAAACGACCACAGCGCTTCTCATCGTCTAAGGGCATATCTTTGATCAGCAGGACGATGTGAGGGTCTCGAATTACGGTGCGGATCCCGACACTTAAAATCCGCTCATGATGGACTACGAACCGAGACAAGACTTCGGCCTCTATACTCTCTTCATCACAGCCAATGTACGCTACAGAACCTGTATCGACTCGAGCCACCGCGTTCATACCAAACCTAGAGAGAATATTGATCATGGCACGGCCCACATCCTCGGCATTCTTGATCGATTGAACATCTTTAATAAATTGCACCACTTGCCCTAGCTCACTGTTGACAGTCATCGCCTCCATGGCAATGCTCACGGCCTCGGTCTCACTCGCCTTAGCTGCGCCCATATTCTGACGCTGCTCTAAACAATTGGCCAACTTAGCAAATAAGATCTCAGGCTCGACAGGCTTAACAATGTAATCATCGGCGCCGGCTTCATATCCGGCAAGACGCTCTTCATATGAGTCCAAACCAGATACAAAAATAATAGGCAAGCACTCGGATTGGTACTGCTTCCTTAAATGGACACAGACCTCATACCCCGAAATCCCAGGCATGTCGACATCGAGTAAAATGAGGTCAGGCAGAGACTTAGCCACCTCAATGAGGCACATTTCACCGGAAGCCACTTCGGACACTGAGTAATCACCTTCAAGCATAGCGCTGAGCATCAAGCGACAATCAGCAGTATCATCTACTATTAGTATATTTACATTTTCGCTCATGATTAATCCCATCGAATAAATGAATGAATCAGACTATTTTTTTGTCTAAATAAGGCTCAGAAATCGCATCTTCTGCGGCAACCACCCGATTACGTCCCAGCTCTTTAGCCCGGTAGACAGCGGCATCAGCACGGGTAAGTAGTTCGACAAATGTTTGCTCATGTTTCATTAACTGAGCGACGCCAAAACTCGCAGTCACAGTTATCCCCATCGGCTCTAGCGCTTCAATTTCAGCTCTTAATATTTCAGCCTTCTCGACAGCAGAATGGAGGGAGCAATGTTCCAGTAACACCACAAATTCCTCGCCACCGAAACGTGCCACTACATCTTCTTTTCGGTTACCTGTCTTGAGTATTTCCGCTATAGCCTTGAGTACCTGATCGCCAGCATGATGGCCGAATTGATCATTGATGTGCTTGAAAAAATCGATATCTATCATAAGCAGTGATAGCGGATTACCATGTCGATCGACATGGGCCAATTTATTCGCCGCGGATTCGATTAAAAAGTGACGGTTATACAGTTGAGTCAGTTGGTCATGGAGCGCCATGTTACGAAGTTCATCACTTTGATACTTAAGCTTTATCTGGGTAGACACCCTAGCCGTCACAATCGCAGGACGTATAGGTTTAGCGATGTAATCCACCGCACCGAGCCGCAAGCCAAACTCCTCATCTTCATCTGAGTCTCGACCCGTGACAAAAATAATCGGAATATTTTTGGTATTTGGGTTTTCTTTAAGTTGACGGCAAACTTCATAGCCATCCATCTCAGGCATGATCACATCGAGTAAAATCAGATCAGGAAAGGGGGGATTTTGGGCGAGCTCGAGACAACGTTGGCCATTCATGGCGATTTTCAATCGATACTGATGCTTTAAGCATCCGGCCAACAGCTGAATGTTGGTTCGAGTATCATCGACCAATAGAATCGTTGCTTTTTCAGCCATTGGCAATCCCCTTAGATGGACTCGAATCAGTATCAACAAGATAGATGGAGAGCTCACTCAAACATACACAGGCTTGCTCATGTTCAAAATCGGCCAAAAGTTGCAGTAAAAGATCAAACTTCTGCTGCAGTTCGGCTCGTTCACTGGCTCTTTTTAGATGACCATAATCCTCTACATCTATGTAACTGCCTTCACTGAGTTTTACTGAGATATCCGCTAAGCTTTCTGAAATCAACTGTTTACTGGCACGGGTTAGCGTAACCTCTTCTTCCGGAGACTTTTCATGCAGGTTGAGCACTGAAATTAATTCTTCATATCGGATCTGTAACGCGGGGATCTCGGCTCGTATTTTATCCAGCTCTTGCTCTTTTGCCGCTTTCTCTATCGTCGCTGCACAAGCTTGAAGTTTACTGCCACTAAGATTTGCTGCGACACCTTTTATAGTATGGGAAATTTGACGTAATTGATCAACATCCCCTATTTCACTGGCCTCCAACAGGGACTCGATACGCTTAGGCATATCCTCTACAAACAGATTCACTATGGCATTTAACAGGGATTCTTTGCCCATTGAACGCTTTAATAGCGCCTCTTTATCCCATATTGCCTTATCGACCTCAACACTGACTTGGTCGGTTTTAACGCCAGTTATTGCGCTGACTGCAGAATCCGATGCCTTAGCAGACACATGCACATCAAAGCCATCTAGATTGAGATCCACTTCATCAGACTCAGCCAGAGGAATCCAATGTATGAGTTTATCGAGCAGCTTATCTGGATCTATCGGCTTTGGCAGATAATCATTCATCCCTGAATCTATGCACTTCTCTCTATCTCCCATCATGGCATTCGCTGTCATGGCAACTATGATAATGTCTTTATTCCCTTCTCCCGCATTGCCGGTGCGGATCTCACTAGTGGCTTGATATCCATCCATCTCAGGCATTAGGCAATCCATCAAGACCAGATCGAAAGGGGAACCGACTACATTTTTCAGTTTATTCAATGCTTGCAAACCATTTTCAGCGACGACCACATCTAAGTTAAAATCTTCTAAAATCCCCATGGCCACTAATTGATTAACGTAGTTATCCTCAACTAAGAGAATACGGGTGTCATGAGACCATCTCGGTATCTTGGGCTCGTTCGCTTGATGATGTAACGCCTGAAGATAATGATGAGTCACCAAAGGCCGAGCATTTTGAAGTGCCTCACCGCCATCGGCGACGACGTTGAGCGCATCTAAAATATCTGAGGTGGTGGTAGGTTTAGGGAAGTAGCCACTGAACCCAAGTTTCGCGAAGAAACTGGCATCCCCCATCTGAGACATAGAGGTCATCATTACCAGCTTGATTTGAGCAAATCTAAGATCGGCTTTTAATTTCTGTCCAAGCTCGGCTCCGTCCATTGCTGCCATCTGCATGTCTAAGAAGGCGACATCAAACTTAGGACTGCCAGGCTCTTTATCCCTTTGAGAGCATATATCCAAGGCGTCCTGGCCGCTGCAGGCCTCAACCACAGTCGCTCCCCATAGCTCAAGTTGCTCCCGGATCACCTCACGGTTAGTCGCATTGTCATCGACCACCAACAAGCTTAGCTGACTAATATCGACCTTAGGGATCACTAAAGTCGACCTGTTACTCCTGCCAAGCAAGACCTTAAATTCAAAACAACTGCCTACGCCATAAACGCTGCTCACTGAAACATCCCCGCCCATCAGGCGCGATATCTTCTGTACTATGGCGAGTCCCAATCCAGTACCGCCATACTTTCTGGTGGTTGATGCGTCGACCTGGCTAAATGATTTAAACAAACTGTCAATTTTATCCGCGGGAATCCCTATCCCCGTATCGGACACGGAGCAAGTTAACCACCATTGCCCCTTATTGGCAGGGGTTAGCTCGGCTCTCACCACCACCTCACCTTGCTGAGTAAACTTGATCGCATTACCGGTTAAGTTAGTGATCGCCTGACGCAGCCTACCAGGGTCTCCGGTAACCATAGATTGTTCGACCCCTTTAAGATCTAAAATCAGCTCTAGGTTTTTATTTTGAGCCTGATGGGCAATGCCTTCGGCAAAATCACCCAGCATTCCCCTCAGGTTGAAATCTATCTGTTCCAGCTCTAACTTGCCGGCATCGATTTTGGAATAATCTAATATGTCGTTAATCAGCGAAAGCAAAGATTGTGCACTGGACTGAGCTATGTTGACACGGCGGTTTTGATACTCGGTCAACTTAGAGTTAGATAGCAGACCCAACATGCCGATGACGCCATTCATGGGGGTACGTATCTCATGGCTCATGCTGGCTAGAAACTCACTCTTAGCCTTAGTGGCTAGCTCTGCCTGCTCTTTCGCCTGCAACAGGGCATTTTGATTTTCAGTTCGCTCGGTAATATCCCTAAAGCTCCAGACTCGACCAAAATACTCACCATCGATTTCCATGGGAGAGGATGCACGCTCGAAGACTCTACCATCGATAAACTCAATGGTATCGAATGCCTCTAACTCTCTATCCAGATAGACTTCCTCGACACGTTTAATGAAAATATCAGGATTTTTCAACTGACTCATGATCTGCTTTAATATGACTCTATCGTTAACCCCTTTGTCGAGTAACTCTTTAGCGACTCCCCAGAGATGTGAAAACTGACTATTAGTCCTTAATATCTCGCCATCACTACTGGTCACCAAGATACCATTACCGGTCGACTCCAGTGTGGCATTCATCAGGGTCAACGCCTCTTTAACCTCTAACTCATTACGCTTTCTCTCGGTAATATCGGCTCGAATGGCGATGTAGCTCTTAGGTTGATTTCGCGCATCTTTGAGCGCCATGATGGTGGTATCAACCCAGTAGATCTCACCTCGCTTATTGCGATTACAGATCTCGCCATGCCACACCTTGCCCTTAGTCACGGTCCTATACATCTCAGAGAAAAATTCCACAGAATGAAAACCTGAATTAAGGATACGATGATTCTGGCCAACTAATTCGTTGACTTTGTAACCACTGATCTCGGCAAATTTATCATTGGCGTAGGTGATGGTGCCTTTCAAATCTGTCACAGCAACAATCGCATGCTGATCTAAGGCAAACTTCTGCTCTTCCAGAGAATCCAGCGCCTCCATGACCAGGCTATTAGCCTCTATAAGTGCCTCTTCATTACGCGCTTTTGCTTCAAGCATATGGTTAAAAGCACTGGCTAGCAGGCCAATTTCATTCTTGCCTTTAACATCCACCCGAGTCAGATCTTCTCCAGCGGCGACTTTCCGACTGGCTTCGGCAAGCTTAATAATCGGTCGAGTGATCTTGCGAGCAATAAATACCGAGGCAAGTAACACGCCCATCGCCGTTAGCAGCACGAATAAGAGGGTGATTTTTTTCAACCAGTTGCTGGCTTGTAACGTCTCTTCGCTATCTATCTCACTGATCAATAACCATTCTATGTTGGCAAGATGAACCGTGTGGTAAAGCCCAATCACCTCTTTGCCGGAAGGTCCGATATACTCATAAGCTATGCTCCTTTTGCCATCTGTGCCAGCATTAGTCCCTCTCCCCTGCCAGGCGATAAAAGGACGAGTATTAATTTTTCTTTGCAAGACCTGCTCCCAATTATCTTTTATTGGCGTCCTGAGAATACCGTCTTGACCAATAATGTAATGAGTTAAAGAGCTAGAGTCTGATATGGTCGAGTGCAGCATATTCAATATTTTATCGAACTTTAATTCGATAACATAGACCCCGATAGGAGCGCCAAATTCATCGAGAACGGGGCAGAAATAAAGCCTGTGATTTGACCTTGGCTCAATGGGCTCCTCTCCAAGCCAGAAAAGTTAGCCTTACCAGAGTCCATGGTCACTTTTAAACTTTGAGTAAACTGCGAGGCCACTAAATTGGCCGAGAAGACATTTTTGCCTTTCGCATCATTACTCACCACGGAATAAAGAATGTCACCATCGAGATCAATCAAGAATATATCGCTGATATAGTCATATTGACGACTTAATACGATAAGGTCGTTTTGCAGGCCATCGACTCGCTTGGTCCAATCGTAACTCGTCACATATTCATCAGCTTTTTTACCACTGGATAGCTTCCCCTCAGAGAGTGAATTCAAAATAAGCCCGGCATTGATAGATTCGGCTTCGACGTTGAGGTCTACCATGCGATAATTAAACCAGCTCTCAATGGACTGTACACTCAGCAGCGAAGACTGAGTTAACTCCTCTTCAGCTGCATCGACCAGACTCTGCTTGGCCTGCTGATAACTGAACCAGGCAACAATTGTCAGAGGCAGTAAGGATAAGATCAAGAACCAGATAGTCAGGTTGAAGCTTAAAGAGCTTAGCTTGTCTACCTCTTTCATCGGTGCTTGTGTGAACTCATGTTTCATTGGCTCTCTCACTTTAGCGGTTCAATTGGGCCTGGCTCACTCCGGTTAAGTCATTGCGACTAAAACCTTCATCTGCAAACTTGTCGATATCGATAACATTTTTGATGATGCCTCCCTCAACCGCCAGATCCATAATCAATTTAAGACCCGGTTTATCCACATTCAGGTTTTGATAATTAATCACTCTCAAGTCGGGATCAAGGCTCGCGATAATGGCTTCACGGGTATGGGCCGGAATATGCTTACGCACTAATTTGACGATTTCCTCTAATGCTTCTCCTCCTTGAGCACGAGCAACCTCAATGTCCTCTCCCGCCTTATGAATATAATCCATCACTTCATGGACCGCCTGACGCTTATATTTAATCGCAGCATCAGTTGCCAAAGCAATACATTCCACATGCCCATGCTCCCAAGGTATCACATCTTTTGAATACCAGGCCACATGCCCAAATCCCCCCGTCTCAACCACATCAGCCCAGGGTAAGGACTGTTCGAAAGCCGCCGCTTGGGCTCTATTACTCTTACTCTTAATAAAGCTTGGGGATTTAGGTGGCGCGACGGCAATCGCCAGTACGTGGGTGCCTGAATTGGGCGTTAAACTCATGGTGAGCCCATGCTCTTTTAGATAGCGATATAGCACAACGGTATGGGTCGCCAGCAGATGAGGCATACCGATTTCGGTTGCGCGGCCTGTCGACTCAAATACTTGCTTCAATGCCTTGGCAACCTTGTCATCGGGCTTTCTTTCATGCCTCACAGCGGGAAGCTTGACCTGCTCATTTAGCAGGTCGTTAATTGCCAATGCGTTTCCATCCCTGTGCATCAAGCCTATCCACCTGAAATGCGGTTTTTCGCTAAACATATCCATCGCTAATGGGCTCATCACATAGGCCATGTCGACCTCACCGGATTGGAAATACGCCCGTAATAGATCCCAGTTTTTCATCTGCTCTATCTGATAATCGGCGTACTTCATCTCTTCGCGATAGCGCTCATAGGCCACGATCGATGCATAATGATCTGCAAGAGGAATATACAGTGCCTTGATCACTTTTTTATCGGCGGCATGAGCACTAGCTGATACAGCCAAGACAAAAAATAGTGTGATAACAAACGCTAAATAGGTGATGAATCGGTGTGGCGAACGAACACTAGCCGACATGTGTCTCTCCCTGACCTGTGATAATAAGCAACTACATAGTAGTACTCACAGAGCTTAGTAGAGCATCGTCAGCTTTTCACTAAGGAAGAGGAAAAAACACTAATGAAGCTTAAGGTAAGTCCTTACATTAAGTAAGGTAATACTTATTTGTGCACTTGCTTGGGAACTCACTTATGAATAAGTTATGGATGAATACGAGTTGGCTGAAATATATGGAGAGCATGCACCGTCAACGTCGAGTTAACTAACAAGCACTATCGATAATAATAAGCATGGGACGGCCGCCGGCTTCATTTTCCAGCATGTAATGACGACTCTTCATAGAAGTTACATTTCCCCTCTGAAGGCCACTTTTTAAGTGGTGCAATTTGAATCGCAAATTGCGAGCTGAAATGAAAAAAAACACAAATGCCATAAAAATCAAATTATTACAAAATGGCACATCTCATGCAGTTCATAGTAAAATCCGTTTCATATAGGGACTAACTATGAAATATCTCTCTCCTCTCATTCTCTTTACTATCTTATCTACCTTTGCCAATGATGGCATTGCAGCTGAGTTTGAGTCATGTCCGACTCAGGCATTCATCATACAAACGCCTTCTTCTGTTCCCATTGCATACGGTGTCGAATTGGCAACGGGTAGCTATGTGATACTTTCAGACGACATGAATCGCCTTGCTTCCTATAACGGTGTGGGATTTAATTATCACGATAACTATATCTATGGCTGGGACTATGAAGCCAGCACCTTAGGTAAAACCGGTGATGACTATGTGATCACCCCACTCACCATTATTAAAGATGCCGACGCATCTGCTGCGGGAAACTTCTTTGTCGGTGACATCGCCATCAATGAAAATGCCTGGTATGGATATAGAAAAAATAAGGGTCTATTTAAAATCCCCTTAGATGACCCAAACAACTATCCAATGACACTCGTTGCCGGAAGTACAGCTAACGCGACCTATAACATCACCGACTTTGCCTTCCATCCAAGCGATGGATATATCTACGCCGTCACTAATGGCTATAATGCCAGCCTGCTTCGCATCGACCCGTTTGACGCCTCCGCCACAAACCTGGGGGTGGTGGTCGTCTCAACGGGTTCAAAATTCACCTTTGGCGCGCAGTTCTTCGACCCCGACGGTGTGCTTTACCTGAGCAATAATAGTAACGGTAAGATCTATCGCCTCAATGTTAATGAGTCAAATCCCATTGCCGATATATTTGCTTACGGCCCTTCATCATCGAGTAATGACGGTGCCCGGTGCGCCTTGGCTGAAGTGCCTGTTGGTGAGAATGTTGACTTTGGTGATGCGCCTGATAGCTATGGGACATATATGGCTTCCAATGGTGCCAGACACTCCATCATAGATGATTTTTATTTAGGTGCCAGTGTCGACGGTGAAGCTAGTGGTTACCCTACTCCTTTGTCAGATGATGATAGTGACGGCATGGATGATGAAGATGGCATTAGCTTCCCTACTGGTTTTGAAGTAGGTGAATCCGCTGTCATTCTTGCCACCGCAACGGGCAGTGGCGGTTTTCTCAACGCTTGGTTTGACTGGAATCGAGATGGTATTTTTGACAGTGACGAGCAGGCTATCACAGGCCACGCCCTTTCCCCCGGCAGTAACAATGTCAATTTAGATGTGCCTACATGGGGAAAAACCGGTCAAACATGGGCTAGATTTCGCTTCAGTAGCCTGGCCGACATTGGCCCTACCGGGGGAGCCGGAGATGGGGAGGTCGAAGACTATCAAATCAGCACAACTGAAACCGGCGTGACCATTAACTACTATCCATCATCTTCAACTTTCACCTCAATAGTTTTTGAAGATCTCTACCCAACCCGAGAAGATTACGACATGAATGATGTCATTTTCCATTTAAGGCTCATTGAATATGTCAAATATGGTCAAGTCAGACGAGTAGAGTTTGTAGCTAAACTCGCAGCAGCAGGCGCTTTTTATCACAACGGATTTGCCATTCAATTACCGGGTATCGCGATGAGTAACATCAAGGAAAATACCATTGAATGGAGTATTGACGGTGTTGCACAGAGTGCTTCGCCGCTGGAAAGCGGTCAAACTTATGGCGTACTTATACTTGCCCAAGACCTTTGGGATTACATTACTCTCACTACTGGGTGCGAGTTTCTTCGTTCAGAATCGGGCTGCGGAACTAGCTACCGCACCACTTGGAATATGACTATCCCCTTTGTGAATGCAGTGCCAGAATCCCAGATGCCAGACTTTCCCTATGACCCTTTTATCTTTGCAACCCCAGAAAGTGATCATGGACAAGCAGCAAAGGAACCCACTGGTGAGCATCCCGGACGAAAACTTGAGATCCATCTGAAAAATAAAGCACCTACAGATAAATTCGATACGGCCTATTTTGGCTTCAGAGAAGACAGATCCGTTCCAAATCAAGGGCTCTATTTTCTTAATGAAAATGGTATGGGTTGGGCATTAGAGGTGCCTACCAGCTGGAAACACCCACTAGAAAGGCTACGTTTAGATGCGTGCTATCCAGAGTTTATCGATTTCGCAGCAGATAACAGCGGCAATACTAATCCCTCTTGGTATCTTACCCCTATTTCGGCACTCGTTTTTCAGGACTAACGTTAACTTGACCTGAACAATACCCTTGAATATGGGAAAGGAGATGAATATGAAAAACTTAACAAAAATGACGAGTATAAAACGCTATTTATTGCTGTTAACTTTCAGCATCCTGCCTGCTTGTGGAGGCGGAGGAGATGAAGGCTCTACAACAGATACCAGCACCCCACCTCCGGTAACTCCACCAGCAACATCTACCCCGAAGCCAACTTCATTAGATGATCTCATTATTGACCCTCACAATGTCATGCAGAGCGTTTTCCAACTTGCAATCGATATCAGTATCGACTCAAGCAAGCGAGCCTATTTCTCACTGTGCGATGAATTTAATGGCAGTAATAACACTTACTCGGTGAACTTTGATTCCTGCCAGTTCAGGGGGCCACTGGATAAGGGCCTACTCACGACCAAGATCAAAGTAGCGAATCATCAGAATAAATTGATTGCCGTTCTCTGGTTTTATGATGGCAAAGAGCCACAATACCAAGTTTGGCAATATGACACTGGACTTGAGCAACAAGTATTGATGATAAATTAATCATCTCACCAAGTTTTTAAGAAGGCTCTACAACAAGAAAGCGCAGCCATATGGCTGCGCTTTCTATTCCTGATAAAAGTATGGCTAAACAGGTATAAAGTTTATCTGATGGCACTAATCCGTTGAGTTAACTTTGAGTTAGCCCCTCATCGGCCAGGCTCTTATTCAGTTCAGGGCTGTAACCCGAATCAGGTACACCAGCTTTTTGCTTAGCAATTAGAGAGAAAGCGACTGTGATAAACAGTATCACAGTGATCGCCAAGCCAACCTGCACCCCGGCAACGGCCATAAAACCCGCATTTAACGCCATCACTATCTGCTCATGGAAAAGCACCCAATCCGCTAAAATGGTGGTTAATAAGATACATGCTGTAGCAATGAGTGAGATAAACAGCATTTTTCGCTTATCAGACACAAACCAAGCCAGCACCAGATAGAGTCCAAGACTCGCCACGAAACTGCTCATCATCAATTCGTCTCGCCCAACCACTCCCAGGGGCACTACTCGCTCGAACAAGAATGCCATCGCGGTGGCGAATATAACTCCCATGGTCGAGCCTAACGTCATGCTATTAACCAATGCGATACTCTTTGGCGAAGATTTTCTCTGCTGCGTCCGTTTCTCGGCCCAAAGTAGATTACCACTGACGATAAGCACACACACACCCATGCCAAGTAATAAATAGATCAGTCTAAGATCCGTGCCCGCATAATCACCAAAGTGCAGCGTCGAGAGTACAATTCTCCCGGTTGTCATCGTATTGGGAGTCTCTGGCGCCCTTGAGAACAAGGTTTCGCCGCCATCTAAGGTAAACACCTGCTCGACAGGACTGACAAATTTTCCTGACTCGTTACCGAACATGTGCAGCAGTGCACTGCTATCACCATAGTTATAGGCGCGAATGACTCTAGGTGGCTGACCAAACGCTGCAATATGCTGAGCCACTAAGGTATCAACTTCTGCACTGGTATCCTGCGGCTCATCCAGCCACTCAGGCATTTGCTGGGTATAACCAGCATCACTGAGTAGTGCTTGTTGATCGCCTTTATACAAGACTAAGGCGAACGCGATCTGATAGATGATAACTAAGTTAAATATCAATCCTGTGATGGCATACATCAAGGTAAACGGCAGGGTCATCACGCCAATGACATTATGCATGGTGAGCAGCTGATCTCGCTTACCCTCGTTAGTGCGGTAAAGAAAAAACTGTCTGAACAACTTACGAGCGTGAATGAAAATCCCAGATATCAGCGCGAAAAAGAAAAATAGGGTCACAAAACCTATAATATAACCGCCATTGGGAATATTAAGATTGTAATGTAACTGGTAGATAAAATCGGCCAGATAGAAGTCATCGACATGTGCCAGGATCTCGCCAGACACAGGGTCCATCAAGAGTGACACATAATCGATATCCGTCGTCGCATCTTCGGGGAGGACGATGTCCACATAGACTTTATAAAATGGCATCTCTGCAGTCGGAGACACTAGTGTCAAATGCTCCTTGGCATTGAAGGGACGATCCTTAATTGCCAGTGTCATTATCTCACTGGGAGACAAAACCTCGCCTTGGGCAGGTGTATGATGTGGCAACACAGACCAGAGGTATATTTCACTGCGAAATAAACTTATTGAGCCCATAAAAAAAACGATGAATAGCAAACCAGAGATGATCAATCCCAGCCAACTGTGAGCCTCGGTTAGACGCTTTAAAAATTGTTTATTCATAATGACTTAGTTTAATGACTTAGTTTAATGACTTAGTTTAATGAGTTATGTTTAATAAGCTGTTGTTCACTTGACCTCAGTTCAGATAAATCTCAATTTAACTGAAAAAAAACAGAGTATTGAATCCAGCCGATACCAACAATAAGCCGCCACAACGTCGCCAGGCATGCCAACCTGAATCACTGGCATAACACCAGATCATGGCACTCACCCAGAGTGGAAAGGCCATCAATAATCCGACAAATAGCCGAGTATCGACGTCTAATGGAAGTATATAATTGAGATTCAACATCACCGAAATCGAGATAAGACAACCACCGAATATGGCGGCGAAGGTTTTAGGCCACATGTTGACCTCCCAGCTGAACCACAGCGACCCAGAAGATTAAATTGAAACAGCTCAAGGGAACCAATTTAGCCTTAACATGCCCAAGCTGTAGCACTAAACTCAGCCAGATAAACATGGTAAACGCTAATACCATCAGCGCCGAAGCAATCGGGTTATAGATATATGTTAACAACCAGATACTAGCCATTAAACAGACGACAAAAACAGAGATGGAAAAGCACTTCATCAAAGGTTTAGCCAGTAAACCTTGATGCTTACTGGACAGAAATGCGGTTAAACATCCAAACCAGAGTACGACAATCGTTACGCTCATCTTAATACATGCAAATAGTTATCATTTAGATAACAGGCGAGCCTACCACCTCTCACAAACTTTTCAGTAAAATTTACATTAAAAGCTGCACATCTGTGGCCTGGCAATGGATACGAGACATATTAGTGTAAATACTCTTGCCTCAACACCTTAACTTTGTGTTAACATCCGCCGCGATTTTTAATAATGATTCTCATTCGTATAGATATACATCGAAATGCAGACAGGACCTATGATGAAACATAACCCAATAACACTCGCTATTCGCACCAGCATACTCTTCTCACTCATGCTTCCAGCCATGTCTAATGCCGATGACCAAGCCATAGAAAGGATCATGGTCACAGGCCAGAAAATAGACAGAACACTACAAGAAACCACGGCTAGCGTAGCTGTGATCACCAGCAAGCAGATCGAAGATCAAAACATTAACGATCTTTATGATGCACTCGAACGTACTCCAAACGTTAACGGTGATCTCCGTAGTGGTTTTAGCATACGTGGCATAGATGCCTATAACGTTTCAGGTGGCGGCAGCAGCAACTTAGCTTCTATGTACATCGATGGCGCAGTGATGCCCTATGGTGTTGTACGTCAAGGCGGATTCTCAGCATGGGATGTTAGCCAGATAGAAATTCTGCGTGGTCCTCAATCGACCCTGCAGGGACGTAATTCCTTGGCCGGTGCCATCATAATGCGCACGGTCGACCCGAGTTTCGAATGGCAAGGAAAAGCCAGGCTAGGTGTGGGTGAAAATGGTCAGAAGGAGTACGCTGCAGCCATAGGCGGTGAGGTTATTGAAGATGAAGTCGCCTTTAGAGCCAGCGCCGATAAAAATGATTTCGACGGTTATATCAACAATACAGTGACAGGCAAGCCTGCCGGATATAATAACAATGAAACCTATCGCTTTAAGCTGAAATATCAGCCTTCAAACTTGCAAGAGTTCTATGCCCAAATAGGCTATACCAAAGCTAAAAGTTCAGTGGGTATGCAGAGCACTAAAACAACGGCTCAAGATGGCAGTCCGCTAAACGATCCTTTTGGACAAAGAGAAGTATCAATCGATCAAGACAGCTTTACCTTCACCGATGTCGATATCTACACCTTAGCGCTCAACTACGATATCAATGATGATTGGACAGCCTCTGCTGTCAGCGCCTACTCCACTGTCTATGGAGGATTTAGCTGGGATGATGATAGAACTCCTGAGCCTACAGCAGCAAGATTTTGGGACAATCAAGAAGATACATTCAGCCAAGAGCTTAAACTGGTATTCGACACGGACAAGGTTTCCGGTGTTATCGGTGCCTTCTATTCTAAACAGGATATTAACACTAAATCCTATGGTCAAAGATACCTTAGCTTCCAGCGCTTAGGCGTACCGACTCTGTTAGTCACTCCCCCGGAAAATGGCGGGTTAGGACTACCACAATCACTTGCAGACATGGTCTTAGGCCTATATGCCGATGTTGATCCAGTACGGATTTATAATGAAGCAATAACCAAACAAAGTGTCACTAACTTAGCCATGTTTGCCGATGCGGTTTATGAAATCAATGACAATTGGGACATCTTTGCCGGTTTCCGTTTCGATCGCGAAAAACAGGAAAATGAATCCGATGGGGATATAGCGATCACCAACGCTCATCTGATGCCAGACCCTGCAAATCCAGCATTTGACCCTATGACAAGCGCCCTGATCACTGGGATCAATGCAAAACTGCTAAGCATGGCGGACAGCGCCTCTGGGGCAGAGCCCTTGGTTGATGCATCTTTCAATGCCTTCCTGCCAAAACTCGGTGCCAGCTATCACTGGAGCAGTGACATCACCACCAGCTTTACCGTACAACAAGGTTATCGCTCCGGTGGTGTAGGCACTAACACGGCCCAAAACACCACACATACCTTCGATCCCGAATATACCTGGAACTATGAACTGGCATTTCGCTCAGTCTGGCTAGAAGGCAGCTTAAGTGCCAATGCCAACTTCTTCTATGTTGACTGGCAAGATCAACAGGTAGATGTACAGTTCTCGGGTAACAGATATGACAGTGAAACCCGTAATGCGGGTAGTTCAACGGTTCAAGGCTTCGAAACTGAACTTTACTATCAGATAGATAGCGACTGGAGCGTCTATGGCGGCGTGGGTTATGCCAAAACTGAGTTTGAAGAGTTTTTGGTCGTACTGCCAACCGTGACTTACGACCTATCCGGTCGAAGCTTCGAAGATGCCCCGAGTGGACGGCAAACATAGGCTCCACTTATCGCAGTGACTCTGGTATCTTCGCTAACCTAAACGTCAGCTATGCAGGCACATCATCAGCCCTAAATAACCCCGAAGCATCAGGGCTTGATTACGAACCTGAGAACGATGCAAAAACCTTGGTCAATGCCCGTATCGGCTATGAATGGGATAACTTCTCAGTCTACGCTTTAGGCACCAATCTGTTGGACGCTGAATATGTAGCTTCAGCTGACACCGGCTATGGAGTCCACACCTTAGGTGATCCAAGACAATTGACTCTAAGAGTCGAAGCTCAGTTCTAACCTAGACGAGTCAGTTTAATCAGTAAACTTAGGTAAGCTAAATGAGCAGCATTTGCTGCTCATTTTCATTCCAGGGTCAGTCTCCATTCACGAGTTTATTCCCCCAGTCCTTCTCCCCTTAGGCAAGGCGTTTAATCGCACTAAAGTGTACTCAAGCCTTTTTATCACTATAAGCCTTTATCGAGTCTTAGCTTTGCCAGGCTTTACTCACTCTACTCAATAAAAATTAACCCTTAATATAAATAATTCATATCTCAGCGCACACATGTAAGCCAATGAAAAATCAGAATATAACTTTCACAGCAAACGAACAATTAAAACAATCGTTTAAATTACTCGTTTGGAGTTATTGATCTAAATTTGATTTTATGTAGTAATGTGATCTGAATTTCTGGTCGGATGAGCGAAGAAGATGAGCATAAGAACCCAATTAAAAAAGATAATGCCGAGTATTTCTACCACAGAGCAAGAGGCACTCGATGCCGGTGATGTATGGTTAGAGGGATCGATCTTCCAAGGCAAACCTGACTTCGCTGCACTGAGAGACATTCCGGTCGCTAAGTTAAGCGTAGATGAACAGGCCTTCCTCGATGGTCCTGTGACCACTTTAATAGAGATGATAGATGACTTCGCTATCCAGGGTGATAAACATATACCGGATCACATTCTTAGCTATCTTAAAGAGAACAAATTTTTCTCACTGATCATTCCAAAATCCTACGGCGGACTCGAATTTAGCCCTTACGCTAACTCAACCATAGTTGCCACCATATCGGCCAAGAGCTCAGCCGTTGCCGTTACTGTCATGGTGCCTAACTCTTTGGGTCCGGGCGAGCTATTGATGCATTATGGTACCAGTGAGCAAAGAGACTACTGGCTACCGCGTCTGGCTAAAGGTCAGGAGATCCCGTGCTTTGCCCTGACCAGCCCGGAGGCTGGCTCTGATGCCGGTGGTATCCCGGATGTTGGCATTGTGACTATGGGTGAATTTGAAGGTAAGCAGGTACTTGGTCTCTCGATCACCTGGGATAAGCGCTATATCACCTTAGCCCCTATCGCCACAGTACTTGGACTGGCGTTCAAGGTTCAAGATCCAAAGGGTCTGCTTGGCGGCAAAGAAAATCTTGGCATTACCTGTGCGCTGATCCCTAAGTCTCACCCGGGGGTACAACTTGGCAATCGTCACGATCCTATGGGCGTTAACTTCTATAATGGCACCACACGCGGCGAAAATGTATTTATCCCTATGGATTTCATCATAGGTGGCCAGGCTAAGATTGGCCGTGGCTGGGCTATGCTCGTTGCCTGTCTTGGCGCGGGACGTGGTATCTCTTTACCTGCCCTTGGTGCAGCGGTGAGCCAGTGCTCATTTAAGTCTTCGGCAGAATATGCCGCCGTCCGTGAGCAATTTGGATTATCTATCGGCAAGTTCGAAGGCATTCAAGAAAAACTTGCAGACATTGCCGGTAAGACGTATTTACAGGAATCCATGCGAGTGCTGACCACAGAAGGCCTAGGTATAGGCCTTAAGCCTTCGGTAGTGACTGCAATCGCAAAATATCATATGACCGAACTTGGCCGAGATATACTCAACTCAGCCATGGACATTCAAGCCGGTAAGGCCATTCAACGTGGTCCACAAAATACCTTAGCCTCGGCTTATGTTGCCCAGCCTATCGCTATCACGGTCGAAGGCGCTAACATTCTGACCCGTAACCTGATGATTTTCGGGCAAGGCGTAATGCGTTGTCACCCTCATATGCAGAGCATGGTTGAGGCGATTCACAGCGATCATAAGAATGCCGATAAGGTGTTTAACAGCATATTCCGTAAAACCATAGGTTACAGCGTCAACAACAGTTTGCGCGCATTCCGTTTAGGCCTGCTGCCATTTACAGCCCCTTCAAGCTCTAAGCTAGCTGAAGTCGCGACATACGAGAAATCAGTCAACAAACTGGCTTCGAAACTCGCAGTATACGCCGACTTCTCTTTGCTGGTACTTGGCGGAAAACTCAAGCAAGCCGAGATGCTATCGGCGCGCCTGGGTGATGTGATGAGTTACTTGTACGCTGCCATGGCGTCGATTCGTTATTACGAGCAGAAACTGCCAAGCGAGCAAAGAGCACAAGCAGCGCCTTACTTTCACTATGCGACCCGTTGGTCTCTGTGTAAGGCAGAAGAAGCACTGCTTGCCTTCCTGGAAAACTTCCCGTCGTCGCCAGTACGTAAGTTAATGCGTGCATTAACGGTGACTTACTCAGCTAAAATGCCGAAAGTGAATGATAACTTAGTCAGAGAGCTTGCCGAGCAGGCCCAGCTCAATACTGAGTTCAAGAAGAACCTGACTCACTTGATTAAGCCTGTTGTCGGTGATGGTAACTACATCAACGAGCAAGCCTATCTGGCTAAGATGGATTGCCTCGAGTTACTGGCTAAGGTGAAAAAGGGGCTTAAGGCGCGTGCATTCAAACCTGGCACTCGCTTCCCTATCACTCTCGATAATGCTCTGGCCGCTAAAGTCATCAACGCCACAGAGCACAAACAATTGCTGAGCTACAACCTCAAGCGTGAGCGCGCGATCCGCGTCGATGAGTTCGATTTTAATATGAATTTAATCGGTGAAAAAGCAGAGCTAAAGATAGCTAACTAAGTTCAGTTTTCACTATACCAAGAAGAGATGCAGCCAAGTGGCTGCATTTTTTTTAACTCAATACTGAGCATCAAGGTAAGAAATATGTTTCACGTATGCTAACCATAATGAGGCATCTGAATAATATTTGGACGAACACACTTCATTTACTATTTTCAATGTGCTCTTAAGCAACTCATTGACTATGATGCCGAAGCCTAGAAGGAAGCTTATATAAGCTTCCTAATCAATTTAGAATTCGAATCAATAACTTATGAAAAACATACTGAAACAAACGCTCGTTATTGCAACCCTTGCTCTCACTATATCGGCATGCACTTCAATGAAAACCATGGAAGCCACAGGCGGCAGCCTAGCCGATGGGGTCATTGAACTCTCCTACACCCGTACGCCAAGTGAAACATCTATCTTCGATGAACAAGATGCCTTAAAGACAGCAACAAAAAGATGCAAAGCTTGGGGATTCAAAAAAGCAGATGCTTTTAGCGGTGAACAAACCAGCTGCCGGGATCAGCTTGGCTCAAGATGTGATGTCTATATGGTCACCAAGAAGTATCAATGTGTTGGTAAAGGCTAGGTTAGCTATAGGCTATTAGCCTTTAGCTAACCCGTTTTGTTAGTTTAAGTGCTTGGGGATCATGGTTTTGCCAAAAGGCATAATGATGTTTTCCCCTCTGCTTCACCTGATACATGGCCCTATCAGCCTGTTCGTAAATCGCAATAAATGGATCGGAGCAATCAAATAGACTGATACCGATACTTAACCCTAATTTGATTTCACAGGAATCAATCTGAACGGGTCTGCAATAGTGTTCCAATATGCTTTGAGCTAACTTAGCCAGTACCTCTTTATTGATAGCAGTATGCAAAATCACGAACTCATCACCACCAAAACGCGCTAGCTTGGCTAACCCTCCCGCCTTATTTTTAAGGGTCTGTGCCACATCCATCAACACCAGATCGCCGAATCGATGACCATGTTTATCGTTAAGTAACTTGAAACCATCGAGATCGATGAAGAAAAGTGCACCGCCAATGCGTGGCTGACTGTGTTGTTGAATATAAAATGCTTGCTCCAGCGCCTTACGGTTGAGTAGATGGGTAAGAGGGTCACAATGAGCCAGCCTGGCTAAATCAAGTTCGTAGCGCTTCTCTTGGGTAATATCAATATGAGTCCCCATCATACGAACAGGTCGACCTTCATCATATTCGACGATACGGCCTCTGTCTGAGACCCAACTTACGCTGCCATCTTTATGCAGCATTCTGTGAACGACCTGATAGGACTCAGCTTTACCGGATACATGATCTTCAAAAGCGGCGATTACCCAGTCTCTGTCTTCCGGATGAAGTTTTCCCTTCCAGCTATCCACATGAGCCGACAACTCTTGCTCCGTATAACCCAGTAGATGCCCCCACTCACGATTGAAAATAGTGAGCGTACCACTGGGGATATGCTGCTGCCAAAGACATAAACCTGTGCCATCCAGAGCAGCGGTCAGCTTCTCCTCGACACTTAGCATCTGCCTTGTTAACTCGAGATTATCATCTTTCAACGCTTTGATTTCGGCTTGTAATTGTCTGATGGTTTTATCTGCGCACATCCCCTTGCATCCCTAACATACTTTCAAAATGGTCCTTTTATGAGCTTAACGGAATGGCGCCCCGTATTAAAGAGCGGAATACATGTTCAACTAAAACTCCTAGTGATCTATAGAAAAGCAAACAAGCTGATAATGACCAACACATTCAAATCTATCGGTAGATATAGGGAAAAAGATGAACTTTGATTGGCAAGAGCTACATACTCAATATTTTGATACTTCTGTCGCTTTCTATACGGCACATTTCAATTGCACCATCAGGGAGGTTCGCGGAAGAAATGGTAAGCGCTACGGACTCATCATTCCTCATGGTTCTGTCAAACCTATGGCCGGCATCTTCGAGACCGCAACTAACTGTCAGGAAACAGCGAAGGATGGACAATTTCATATGCCTATATCGGCTTGGGTGGGGTATGTCACTGTCGACAATATTGATCAATCCGTAGAACAGGCATTAGCTGATGGGGCCATTGAACTTGCCGCATTTGAGATCCCATATATCGGCTCAGTCTCAGTGCTCAAAGACCCAGCAGGCCAAGAAATCAACTTGATTGAGTACAAGGCAACTGGCAGTTCACGCAAATAAATGAGTGAGTCTAGTGTTATTGTTAACTATTTAAAATGGCTAAGAAAATGTATTGAAAGTGATCCAGGTAGGCAATGGCCATGGGGAATAGATCTCGCCCCCGATGATAGCTTTGTGGCCACTGCTGCCATTAGCGATAACAAGATCTCAATCATAGATCCTGTCAACCTAACGACTCAACACATAGTTGTCGGTCAAGGACCCCACGGTATCCGTACCAGTAAGGACAGCCAATGGATCTACGTCACCTTAACTAAAGACAACCAAGTCGTGGTGATCAATGCCCAGATCATGACCATAGAGAAATGATTTATTGTGGGTAATTTCCCGTTCTGGATTGCGGTCAATGGCAGCCCTTAGCTTGCTCCAAGGTAGAATGAACCCAAAGTCTATTGCGCCTCTATCTCTTGTTGCAGCTCTTTAAGCGCATCCAATATTGTCATAAACTTACTTCCGAAAGGCGTCACGTGATACTCCACACGCGGCGGGATCTCCGGATAGCTGATTTTTTCTAAGATCCCAAATTCGACATTACGCTTCAGGCATTGATTAAGTACCTTAGTGGTTAAGCCCTCAACACGGCGTACCATCTCACCAGGGCGATTGATATCTTGAGCCAATAGCTGAAAAACGGTCAAAGACCATTTACAGCCCACTATGGTTTCGACCATGCGTGTGCTTTCACTCGGGCTTACCACTCGTAACTGCAAAGTTGAAATTTCTTTTTCTTTTAAAGTCATAAAGATGTACCAAAAAGTACCTAGCGAACCTATTTGTACTTACTATTTTAATCTGTCGATGAGCCATAAGATTATCACATCAAACGGCTTAAACGCCGACGAAATAAGTAATCAACGAATAATCGACAAGGATTCATTATGACAGCTACAGAGACTCATTCTTCAAACCTGGCTTTTTCACATTCCGGCATCGCACTTATTGTTGGCGGCTCGAGTGGTATGGGCTTTGAATCGGCCAAACAACTCGTAAAATCCAATATTCAAGTGGTTATTGTCGGCAACAACGCCGCTAAGCTTGAGAAGGCCGTTGCCGAGCTGAGTGAATTTGGTAAGGTATCAGGGTTACAAGCCGATCTTTATCAAAAAAGCCATGTTCAACGCATCATCGACTTTATTGAATTACCTTCAAACAAGGTTAGTTATCTGGTCAATGCCGCCGGCTACTTCAACCCAAAGCCCTTCCTTGAGCACAGCGAGAGTGATTATGAAATTTATATGGGCTTAAACAAGTCTACTTTTATTATTTCTCAAGCCGTAGCCAAGAACATGATGCAAAATGACGGTGGCAACATAGTCAACATTGGCTCTATGTGGGCAAAACAAGCGGTTAAGGCTACCCCCTCTTCTGCTTACTCTATGGCTAAAGCCGGACTTCATGCCTTGACACAACATATGGCCATGGAGCTGGCAGACGCTAATATCAGGGTCAACGCCGTCTCTCCTGCCGTGGTCAAGACGCCCATCTATCAAGCCTTTATTGAACCTGAGCAGATGGATGAAGCCTTAGCAGGCTTTAATGGCTTCCATCCAATCGGTAGGATAGGCACTCCATCAGATGTTGCCAATACCATTAGCTTTTTGCTTTCAGATGCCTCCAGTTGGGTTACTGGTGCCATCTGGGATGTCGATGGCGGCGTGATGGCTGGGCGAAATTAAACCAGTTTCGAGCATCGAGCATCGAGTATCGAGTATCGAGTATCGAGTAAGAAAGAGTAATCATGAGAACTGTGGAATCAACAAGGGCCAGGAAATGAATCCTTTATTAAATATAAATCTGAATATGGATTTTGCACACAGAGTCGTTATCGACAGCAATGATATGGACTGGCTTCCTAGCCCCCTTGAGGGAGTCACCCGTAAGCCTCTGGCAAGGGAGAACCAAGAAAGCGGCCATGCCACCAGTATAGTGCGTTATCAAGCTGGTTCACATTTCAGCGCACACCGTCACCCAATAGGTGAAGAGATATTGGTGTTAGATGGCACCTTTTCCGATGAGACGGGTGACTACCCGGCGGGGACTTACATTCGTAATCCGCCAGGCAGCAGTCATAGCCCGTTTAGCACGAATGGTTGCACCCTTTTTGTCAAACTCAACCAGTTTAATATTCAAGATACTCAGCAAGTGCGAGTCGATACCAAGAGACAGGTATGGCAACAAGGTATTGGCGGGCTCGAGGTCATGTCACTGCATGATTTTGAGGGGCAGCACACAGCGCTGGTGAAATGGCCTGCCAATGAGGTTTTTCAACCCATCGACACTTTGGCGGCGAAGAGATACTGGTATTATCGGGGCAGTTTGAAGATGAACATGGCAGATATCCGGCAAACACCTGGATACGCAGCCCGCATCAGAGTGAGCATCATCCTTTTGTGAAACAGGAAACGGTTATTTTAGTCAAGGTGGGACATCTGATGATTTAAAAGCCAAAATAAGTAAAAATCAGCAAGGAGTAGCTAGTGAAACCTAGCGGATTTTGTTATTGTTGAGCTCACTTTGAAGTCGAATGACCACGCTGGAAGTTCGACTGACTCTAATACTATTACCAACTTAAACAGATAGGAGATTAATTGATGATTGTTACAGGTTTTAACTGGGCAACAGGCGCTTTAACTTAAACAGTTATAGATCAAAGCAATTTTTGCTTAGCTCTTTTAAGTAGTTGTTTATGTAAATAAGGTTCCACTGCCCGGTTGTATTTATCGTTACGACTAGCGACGACTCGTCCTAGCCTCAAGTAACGCATAACACCGGGATCTCAGATATACCTCAGGTTAGTTGACGATCCCCTGATCCAATCAGTTCAGGCGCTTTGCGCTGGGATAAAAATGAATAAACACAATCGATTCTCAATAATCAAATCTAAAACAATCTCGAGTTCAACTTCTAGCTCAAATTCTAACTCGCTCTCTATTGATGGCAGTACAGTTACACATCAAGAGAAATCAAACGACTCACTCACTCGATTAGGTTGGCGTCCCTTTTTTGCACAACAAGTGGCAGAGGAGAATATCACCGAGATTCAGTTCGCTAAAGTGATGGCCTGTCACCGAAATCAATTCGAGCTAGAGACAAGTACCCACACCTTAACGCTCCCTATCACAAACCAGATGCCTGATATCACAGTGGGTGACTGGTTGGTGCTTAATGATGACCACAGCTTTCGTCATCGGCTGGAACGTATCTCATTATTTAGCCGTAAAGCCCCTGGAAGCAAGGTGCAGACTCAGCTCATTGCGGCCAATGTCGACACGGTATTTATCGTCTCATCCTTGAATAATGACTTTAATTTAAACCGTATAGAGCGATATCTCACCTTAGCCAATGAAGCCGGGGTAACCCCGGTATTCGTACTGACTAAAGCCGATCTTTGCGATGACACTCGAGTCTACATTAAGCAGATATTGGGCATTTCTCCGCTGGCTATGATAGAGACAGTTAATGCGCTAGCACGAGAGAGCGTGCAATCTCTACACACTTATTGCTCTGCGGGGCAAACAGTAGCAGTCATGGGCTCATCCGGAGTTGGAAAATCAACACTCATCAATAGCTTGATAGGGAGCCAGTCACAGTTAACCTCTGACATTCGGGAGGATGATAGCAAGGGACGCCACACCACAACGGGGCGAACTTTACATCAACTGAAATCAGGAGGTTTACTCTTAGATACACCGGGTATGCGAGAGCTACAACTTGCCGATTGTGAACAAGGCGTCGCTGACACCTTCGAAGAGATCATCTCTTTAGCAAGGCAATGCAGGTTTGGTGATTGTCATCACCAATCTGAGCCTGGATGCGCGGTGCAAATGGCGTTAACCAATGGAGAGCTAGAGTCCAGACGTTTAACCAGCTACCAGAAGTTACTCCGGGAGCAGGCATTAAATACGGCGAGTTTAGCCCAGAAGCGCGCTAAAGATCGTAACCGAACCAAGTTCCATCGCTCGGTACAAGATGGGGCCAGAAGGCTTAAGGGAAAGTAAGTTCTCAGTCACAAAATAGTGTGTGGACACAAGCTACAAGGGCGCTTTCTACAAGCGCCCTTTTAAGTCAATACAACACCGAAGTGATTTGCGACTCGATTACGCCCGCTCAGGGGATAATGATGCGATACATGTATCAGTAGCCGAAGCGTTTTAGATCAGGACTCGTATCCAGATCTTAGTTACACTAGGAGTCTTCCATAAACCTAGCTTGTTATCCCATCAAGTTCACCGTTTGAGCGCATAATTGCTTGAGTTTTTCCCATAGGCTTAGACTAGTTACACTCTTATGCTGGCTAGAAAGACCTTGCCGATAATGCTCTGTGCTATCTCGGCGCTCTTGGGCACGATTAGCCACTTCAGCGAAACGTTTACGCTGAGCAAGAGTCATACTGGCCATAAAACTTCTAAAGGGGGTTTCAGGCATTTTAGCTGCCAGGCTTGTCTTAGGTGTGCTGCACATAATCACTCCAGCAATCAAAGATACATAGGTAATTAAATGACAAAGCTATAAACTCAAAAAATTGTCATATCACAAGATGCTTGCTTATATAGACCTTCACAAGGGGTATTTTATTTCCTGTTTTTTCTCTAACAATACCCTCCCTTTCTCCCAACAAAACCAGCATCATTTTCTTGCCATATTTCACCTTATTCCGGTCAGGTTTAAGGCAAGAATCTCACAATTTCATTTCATTATAACCAAAACAATATAATATTTATTTGCCATAAATTTCAATAGATTATCATTATTTGGATTTATCACGAATTAAGCCTGAATTCGATTGATATAGAGAGACGGTTTCAATAACCTTGCCCCATCGATGGCGACAATACCCTTAGGTATATGACCATTCCATTTAAAGGTGAAACATGAAATCAATCCGATATATCTTCAGTCTGCTCGCGTTTGTGATAATAGCCAGCTCAACGGCTGTGGCCGCGCCTCAAGTCGGCGTCATGCTTGGCAGCGATACCGGGATAAATGCTAAATTTGGTGATATTAAAGTAGGAGTTGGGTTAGATAATTTTTCAATCACAGTAGACAAGATGATTAATTTTAATAACACACCGCATTTTTACTATGGCTTTGGTGGCAAGATTGCCGATATCAATTCCAATCATCATGATGTTAAATTGGGTGCCAGAGCCATATTCGGTGCGCAAACCTCAGTAGAGAAGTTCACTTTCTTCGTTGAGGCTCAGCCTATTCTTTACATTATTGATGATGTAAAAGTCGAGTTAGAAGCCATAGCGGGAGTTCGCTATCAGTTCTAGAATCACTCAACTATGTCAAATAGTGTAGTCATTGAGGAGCCCGCGCTAACACCAAACGGGATAAGATGAGTAAAAATGCGCTTAACCTCTTGTCTTATATCTATCGGTATTAGCCAGTCATCTTAGATTGCGGGTTTACCTCGTTTAGACATAAGATCGGCTTTGACTATCTCGATAGCCGATAACGCGACTTCGGTTTCTATCTTGTTACTTTCGAAGAGGTAGATAAGATCCACGGCCAGTTTAATATCCTCTGCAGCATCATCCAGAGAAGAGGGTCCTTCTTGCTCTACAGGATTTGTTGGTACTTTCTCTGATTCTGGTATGTTTAGCTTGGACATCTTGTCATCTGAAATTTATCGGCTACTGGTTAACTGATATTGTAGATATTTCTTATCTTAGCCACAAGCCTGCTAAAAAACTCGCTCACTAAATTGTAAGCTTGGTTGATAAGTGAGTTTATACACTAATTGCTCAACTTAGGATCATAAAAAACTTACCGTTCGAGCTCACATTTACTTTACCTCATAGGAAAATGGCGAGAGAGAAGCTCTTATCCATGCGATTAAGCCTTTAGTGTTTGCTCAAGCAAAGATATACTCGACAATAGATAACAAAGATGACTAACTTAGATGGCGGATCATGAGCGAAACTAGCCCAGGCAAGACACAGAAACTCGATTTCTCAGCAATTAATAAGACCACAGCCAAATCGTTTAACGCACAGAAAAACTTGATTAAGCGCCTCTTCAAAGGCAATACTGTCTTGTGTGAAACCTGTAAGCAACCTCTCAAACTCATCGTGCCAACAGACAAGCAACAGACTGGAAAGTATGGTGTTTTTTGCAATAAAGGTTGTACAGATATTGAGTTAGAGCTAGAAGTGGTGCTTTAAGCCATCCCAAATATTCTTGCTAAAGCCTTCAATCTGAGGGCTTTTAAAATCACTCCTCATGTTTAGCCTTTTCTTAACGTTCCATTTCTAGAATATGTCATTTCGCGAGAGAATAATGCGCAATTTAAGAACCACTACTCACCCAGAACTGAGTTCACTCGAAGGTAAAATCTTCCATCGTAGAGCTGCCCGCGGCATCATTCTCGATGGTGAGAACATTCTCATGCTCTATACGGAGCGATATCATGATTACAGTATTCCAGGCGGGGGAATTGATGCAGGAGAAGCCATCGAAGCAGGCCTGCTAAGAGAACTCGAAGAGGAAACTGGCGCTCAACATATCGAAGTGGTGAGCGAGTTTGGTCTGTACCAAGAGTTCAGACCTTGGTACAAGGAAGATTTTGACATCATGCACATGGAGTCATACTGCTACGTATGCAATATTCACCCCGAACTCGGTGAAACGAAACTGGAAGCCCACGAAATTCAAAATGGTATGACACCTGTGTGGATCAACATATTCGAGGCCATAAAACACAACGAGCACACCATGGCTAACAGCCCCAAGAAAGGCATGTCTATCGAACGAGAGACCTACCTGCTCAAGCTCATCGTCGAAGAGCTCTTGTAAGCTCTTTTAGGTACACACTCAAGCAGTAAGATTTATTTATCCTCTGCCTAAGTAATTCTCAATATTATTAATTCAACAGAGGTTTAAGCTTGCTTCATCAGGCTTAGCGGAAGTTAAGCGCTAACAAATAATACCTCTAGGTATAAATAGGCAGGTTGAGAATGAATTACAAACATATACTCTTGTGTGTCGCACTGAATAAAGACAGTGGGAAAATCTTAGCAAAAGCGGCTAATATTGCCAGACAGAATCAAGCGTTGCTGAGTCTGCTGCATATCGACCTGGACATTCCCCACACCTATGAGGGGATGCTAGGAAGCGATTATAAAGAGCAGGAGAGCATCGTCAGAGAAGAATCTACGACTTCGATGGCTAAGCTTATCGACTCTCTCGACATGGATATAAAACATCACTACCCGATCCACCAGCACATCATACACTCAGGCGATCTCGACAGTGAGATCCTCGACAATATCGACAAATATGACATAGATCTACTGATCATGGGTCACCATAAAGTGAACTTTATCACTCAGTTTTTGCTTTCACCCACTGAGCCAGTTTTGCGCAATATGCCCTGTGACTCGATGTTCATCAAGTTATAAGCCTTACCTTTAATCCAAAAATAAAAAGGAGCCTGGGCTCCTTTTTATTATCAGTTAACAGTCCTATCGCAAATATGTTTAGAAATTAACGAACAGGTTGATGATCATGGCATTGACGATATCGATAAAGAAACCACATACCAGAGGCACTATGATGAAGGCTCTATGAGCCGCGCCATATTGCTGAGATACCGCCGTCATATTTACAATCGCCGTCGCTGTCGAGCCCAAGGTGACCCCGCCAAAGCCGGAACATATGACTGCTGCCTCATAATCTTTGCCCATCAGCCTAAATACGATAAACACAGTGAACAGAATCGACAGCAATACCTGCAACGTCATCACCACAGAAATATAAGCCAGACTACCTTCAAGCTCCCAAATTTTCAGGCTCATCAAGGCCATGGTTAAGAACATGCCTAGACAGATATCTTGAATGAGTGATAAGCCTCTGGAAGCATCCTCTACATAACTTCTGTCTTTCTCTTTGTCACGATTGAGATAAGCTCTGCCTACATTACCAATGATAATACCCGCTAACAGACAAGCAACGAACATAGGCAGCTTAAGCCCAGCCTCTTGTAATCCGATGTCGATAAAATAACCCACAATCAAGGTCACGTTTAACCATAACCAGGCACGTAATACCCCAAAATAATCGACTTGAATATGATTGCGGTTACTATTATGGCTAGCACCGATATCTAAGTTAGTATCCAGATTCGGTTTCACATTATGACGTTTCATCAAATAAGCGGCAATTGGCCCACCAATGACACAAGCTGCAATAAGGCCTAATGTATTGGATGCTATGCCTAGCTCACTGGCATTCGGTATGCCTAGCTCCTCGACGAAGGTGGGTGTCCAAGCCATGGCCGTACCGACACCACCGATAAGGGAGACAGAACCAGACATCAAACCCGCTTTAGGATCTAAACCAAACAGGGTCGCGACACTGACCCCCATAAAGTTTTGCAAGAAGATAAAAACGGTCGAAAGCACTAGCAAGATAAGCAGCGGTTTACCGCCTTTTAGCAAGGTGACAATATCGGCCTTAAGCCCTATACCGGCAAAGAAATAGAGCAGTAGGATATCTCGGACATCCAAATTAAATTCAATCTGGATGCCAAAAGCATAATAGAGAACCCCGACAATAATCGCACAAGCAAAGCCTCCGACCACGGGCTCTGGAATACTGTATTTTCGTAACAACTCATAGCGAGAGATGATCGTTTTACCTATAAACAGCGCAATAATGGCTAAGGTAAACGAAACAAAATCTCTAATTTCAACTATCTGGGGTTCCATCTATTTCTCTTCCTCCAAAAACTTTTCAGCATTTTACATTACATTAACACTCAATGAAAAGAGCATCATGAATAGGGAACATGAATATAGAGAAATAATGCTGAATTAGAGTTGAATCAAAGAGATAAAAAGCTGATGATTCAGCTTTCTAAACCCTAAAATATTGTCATAGATATGAAAAATCAGCATTAGCGTTATTGGCGGGTATAGATCTGTAGAATGGGGGTCTTGTTATTACCAAATGAAAGTGTCATTGAGATGCTTTCTCCTCGTTTAAACTTCTGCTTATAGGTATGTGGAGAGAGACGTCTGCCATCTCCCATGAGTGCCATAACCTGATCACTTTTAAAGATTCGGCTACCCGATGATTGATTTTCCAGGGTCACCACGGCGCGACGATCGCCTTTTTCATTACTCATCAAGACGTAATTGACCACAATAAAGTCACTGATTTTGGGCTGTATATCACCGTCATTGATGAAATTAAGCTCTACATTATCAGACACAATACGGTCGACATTAAAAACATCACTCAAGTTGTTGTCGTCAGGCTTGTTAGCGGAAAAACTACTAAAACTGATCAAGGAGGCGATCAATACTAGGCTTGTTGTTAATTTACGGCTCAAAAGAACCTCCTGTTTATAATGAAAGAGCAGAATTTATTATACATTTTCCTCTAAAACTTTATCGCCTTTATGCTTAAAGCTAAAGGCATAGTCTGACTCGCCATGTTTTCTTAGATACATGAGTCGCTCTTTCCCCTCTTCAACATCAGGGCGATAACCTTCAGGCACCCACCAGATCACGTAGTTAGCTTGCTCTAGCCTATCAAACCATTCACTTTTTCGTTTTAAAAAACGAATATGATGAGTCTTAAAGATAAAGCCTTTGAGCGCTTCTACTGACTCCCACACCGACATGTTCACGATAATCGAAGGATCATCGAAAGCTTGAATACTGGTTGCATCGCCACTTTCATCTTGCAAGCGCCACACAAACCCTTGGCTTGATTCGGCGATGGCATTAATAGGTTCTAAGTTATCGACAAACTCTTTCATTAAAGGTTCATCCATTGCCGCTTTGGTACGGGCAATATTTAATTGGGCTAACTGCATTTTCTCTGACATTAAACTTCCCTTTTAAAGCAAGATTTGTGATGGACCAATCACAGAAAATAAACATAAATTTAGGTTATCTGACTCTACCTTAATTTTCCTTATGCTGAAATAATCAGCTCATACTCAAATGTAATAAACAATCTTCCGCGGATAACACTTAGCCAAGCAGATCCAAAACAAAGTCGCTGATATGAAAATACCGCTGGGTGTACATCATTGGTTAGCCAGTATCAGTGTGGGATTAGCCGTTCAATCTGGATTTATGTCTCACTATCACGAACTAATAAAGCAAGCCGATAATTCACTATACCAAGCCAAATCCAGTAGCATTTTTACAAATGAAGTTAATCATTGTCAGGTTCTGTGACCTCGTGTTCTTGTTCAGGGGAAATTAATCACCAAGTTTCTCTTAAACCTAGAATGACAACACTATCACTAAAAAGGTTAATCATTATCTGGCTCTGTGACTTCGTGTTCTTGCTCAGGAGAGAGTACCCACGACTCTCCCTCGGTTCGCGCAATGATCACAGTGCCGCAGGCGTCGCTATACACATTGACCGCGGTTCGCATCATATCCAAGATCCTATCGGTGACTAAGAGCAGGCCAATCGCCTCGAGTGGCAGACCTATCGCGGCTAAAATCACGGTAATGGCCACTAAGCTTGCCGCAGGGATCCCTGCGACTCCAATAGACGTTAATAGCGCCACGAGAACTATGGTGAACTGGGTAATAAGTCCCAATTCCAGACCATAGGCCTGAGCAATAAACATGGCTGCGACGCACTCATACAAAGCAGTACCATCCATATTCACCGTAGCCCCTAAGGGCAGCACGAAACTGGCTGTCTTATGTGATACTCCGGCGCGCTTTTTTACGCACTCCATAGTCAGAGGCAGAGTGGCAGATGATGAAGCGGTAGAGAATGCCATCAACATGGCTGGCGACATCACAGATAACTGCTTTAGCGGACTCACGCCTCCTACAAATTTAAGCAAGAGTGGTAAAGCCACAAAGGCATGCAGTGCTAAAGCCGTGATCACAGTCAACAGAAAAACCAACATGGGCGCGAAGGCATCGAAGCCTGTGGCACTCACGGTTTTAGCGATTAATGCAAAAATACCGATAGGGGCAAACTTGAGGACAAATTGAGTGATAAGCACCATGGTCTTAGACACACCCTTCCAAAAGTCTCTTAGCACCTCTCCCCTGCGCCCTTCCACACGTCCCATAAAGAAGCCAAACAGCAAGCTAAAGAATATCAGGCCCAGCATCTGCCCTTCTGCCGCTGCGGCGATTATGTTGGTAGGGATCATGCGAATAAAAATTTCAATCAGATCTTTACTGCCTCTGCCTTCGACTTTCAACAGAGTCGACTCGAGTTCAGCGTTATCGGCGTGCAGGTTTAATAGCTCCCCCGCAGGCGCACCATCGATAATGCCAGGGGTAGTAATATTAACGACCGTGAGTCCAATCAAGATGGCAATAAGACTCGTCGTGGCGTAATAGCCCAAGGTCTTAAGCCCCAAACGGCCCAAATTATCCCCCTGATTAAGGCTAGCCATACTGGAGATAATCGATGCCATGATTAAGGGGACAATCACCATTTTTAAAGCATTAAGAAACAGGGTACCGAAAAAGCCATAGACTTGGTAAATGTGACTGTTAGGAGGCGTAAGCAAGCCAACAAAAATGGCTATAACAATCGCTATCATTATCTGCCAATGAAGTTTCATCTGTCACACCTCAATGAATAAACATGGTCACTACCCTACAAATACTAGTAAAACACAGAGGAATTATCTAAATAAGGCAGTCAATCAGCATCCCAATCTGACAATTATCATTTTTGTTTCTAATAAGTTAATTTACCCCGCCCCGTGTACAAGTCTCGTATTTCAGACGTTAGCGCCAGTGGTTTACTGAGTTATCGCCTTAAGTAAAACAGGTTAAAGTTCACCCTAATCACCGTGGTTGGACTTGTTAGCACCTTGTATATAACAGAGTATTTTTAATACAAAGAAAGGAAGTAATGCTCTATGGAAGGAGTAATCATAATTAAAATTGAAGGTGCAGACTTATGTTTAAATCTCTATCATCCCGTATATTTGTCGGCTTATTTGCCGGCCTGATATTAGGTACAATAATTCAATATGGTTTTGCTGGCAGTAGCTTTGCCAACACCACCTTAGTCGATATCGCATCAGGTGCTGGCAGCATGTTCGTGCAGCTCATCATGATGCTGGTCGTCCCGCTGGTTTTTTTCAGTATAGTTACTGGTATTGCCGAGCTTCGCGATCTCAAATCTTTCGGCCGCTTGGGCAGCAAGACCTTCGGACTATATCTCGTCAATACTGCAGTCGCAATTATCGTCTCAATTGGTTTAGCCATGTGGATCGCACCAGGGGCGGGCATGAATCTAGTAGGCGATCAAAATGCCAGCCTGACATCGACAGAACTTCCGGGCTTTATCGACATGATAGTCAACATAATCCCAAGCAATCCTATTCAGGCATTCGCTTCGGGTAACATGCTGCAGATCATCTTTATGGCGTTGCTGACAGGCGGTATCGTTAAAGCTTTGGGAGATGAAGTACAGCCTGTGGTGGCCTTCTTCCAACTAGGTAACAAGATCATGCTTAAGATGATCACCGTTGTGATGAGCATCGCCCCTATCGGTGTATTCGCCCTCATGGTTAAACTCGGTGCGACCTTCGAACCTGAAGCCTTCTTGAGTGTATTTAGCTATATGGCGGTCATCGTCGGTCTACTGGCATTCTGGGCACTTGTGGTATACCCAGTCGTTATCGGCATGACCACCAATATCTCAGCATCTGAGTTTCGCCGTAAGACGCGTGAGCAGTTCCTGTTCGCACTGTCTACTGCCAGCTCAAATGCCACGATTCCGGTCACCATGCGTACCCTAACTGAAAAACTCGGTGTAAAGCGCAGCGTGGCAGGTTTCGGCGTACCTATGGGCGCAACCATGAACATGAGTGGTGTGGCTATTTATATCACAGTTGCAGCCTTCTTCGTCGGTAACGCCTTCGGTACACCCATCACCATGGATCAAATACCCGTGCTGGCTTCAGTGTGTTCCTGCTGTCAATCGGTGCAGGTGGTGTTCCTGGTGGCGGTATCGTCATGATTGGCGTGCTCATTCACCAGATGGGTCTACCTGTAGAAGCAATTGCTCTGGTAGCAGCCCTTGACCGTATCATCGACATGTTCTGTACCAGTACTAACGTAGTGGGTGACTCGGCGGTAGTAACTATGGTCGACCACAGCGAAAAATTAGAAGAAGCTAAGCTCAATGAGCCAGTTAAGGCTTAAGTTATAAGTTATAAGTTATAAGTTAAGAATAAAACAAAGGCGCCAAATGGCGCCTTTGTTATTACTAACCCAGTCCCAGAGTGAAATGTGGGCACCTGAGATAAATGTAGAAAACCAGAATTAAGGGAAGCAAAGCACAGATAAGTATCTGATGAAGCTAGGGCTGTTAAGCAGGTTTGTGGTGCTTAGTGATAAATCTATCGAGCTCGTTAGCAAACGCCTGTCGTTCACTCTGACCCAAGGGTGCCGGGCCGCCAGTTTGCACACCACTGGCTCGCATGGTATCCATAAAATCACGCATATTCAGAATAGCCTTAATATTTTGCTCGGTATAAAGCTCACCACGGGGATTAAGCGCCACGCCGCCTTTATCGATCACCTCAGATGCCAAGGGGATATCGGCGGTTATCACTAAATCGCCCGCATCGAGCCGCTTAACTATCTCATCATCGGCCACATCGAAGCCCGACGAGACTGTCACCATCTTAATAAAACGAGATGGCGGCACACGCATCGAATGATTGGCCACCAGCGTCACTTCAACTTTAGCTCTATCTGCTGCTCTAAACAGCGTCTCTTTTATTACACCGGGACACGCATCGGCATCAACCCAAATTTTCATATGTTTCCAATTACAATAAATGTACATAATATCAGTTAAATCATTTACCATTGAAAATGGTTTGTACATGATTCAGATTATTCAACAAAAATGTTTTATCATCTATCCAATAAATTATCTGGTTATCAGAAAATGCTCGTTTTATTACATTTTCAGCCAAATTCAAAATAAACTCATTGTCAGTACCGGCAATGACAGGTTTTAATTCAGATATATCTTCAGGCATAAAATTTAACACATTCCCATTAACCTCCCACCTTCCATTACTGTTTATATTATATTTAAATATAACTTCCTCATTTGTATCTAACTCGAGAAACTGAATATGAATAATAGTAGAGTAATCATTGTCACTATGGAACTCTAATTCACCATCAAAGTTAGCTGTCACATCACCTTCAAACCGACCTAACATTGCTGAATTATTATTAATGTAAACCTCCTCATGAAATTCCCAGCGACCTTCCAAAAAGGCGTTGGAATTCCCATATCCTGTTCCATAAGTAAGTCCAAAAAAAACACTGAAAAAACACACTAAAAAAATAAACAAATAATTCATGTTCTTCAAAAAATAAGACATTGATTACTCTCCAGTGGAATATTAGAATTTAGCCCGATCCGAAAAGAAAAACTACTGCTGTCATCATAAAAAAACAATAACGACAAAGTTCTTTCATCTTTAGATGAAATAAAAACTTTACTTAATTTTCCCGAGTATTCATTTGAAATATAAATTATACACTTCTTAATAATAGGGAATAAATCTGAATTTATTTCGCTATCAGCAAACCCCAACAACTCTACATTGTCTATTAATAAACCGGTAAAAGACTCAACCTTAACTTCCGGATCATGTTCAGTTACAACCCAAGAAATTAAAATAGCTAAGCATATAGCTGAAAATATTGAAAAGGTCATTTTTAGCGTAGCTGGGTTTTGATAAAATGATGCAGATTTATTTTTACCAAACATACCAGAGTTTTCAGTTATCTCTACACCAGGAGTCAACATGTAGCCCATTTTAGTTACGGTTTTGATATAACTCTGCTCTCTGACATTGTCGTCTAAAATCTTCCTTAATAGGGATACAGTTTGGTTAACACTGGTTTCATCAACAACTAAACCACGTTTTAGCCAAACTTCCTCTAGTATTTGCTCCCGGGAAACCACATCTCCCTTATGGGAAATAAAAAGGCTCAATAATCTGGATTCATTAATCCCAAGTTCGATAGTACTGTCATTTAACGTATCGGTTAATTGATCCGTGCAGGCATTAAACACATACCTCTTACCTAAGCCATAAACCTCAGTAACATCATTATCTTTCACAAATTTCTCCATTGTATCAATTGAAGACCACAGTAAGTTTACATTAACTCTTTGAGGACTTAGCTGAGGCGGTGACCACGTGTTTCTCTCAATAGCCAAGTGTATCAAGGCTAGATTAATACTCAACGACAATTGCTACATTAATGCTACATTAATGGAACATTAGAGCGTAAAAACAGATGTAAAAAGGTAAGTGGAGCGCCAGAATCATTTTCATAAGATAATTTTATATAATTATTCAAAGTATCACAAACATTCCAAGCTCCCCAAAAAAACCAACGACAAAAAAAATCAATTAAAACAATTGATTGGAAGTAGTTTTAGGATTGTTTTATTTGGAGTAAATAATTTAAACACATTTATATCGATTTTAGATTATTCACACCTCAAACTGCACTAGCCACAGTATGCTTATACCAATAAAAGTGCAATTCACACAAGCTTAAGCTGGCTATGCTAACTGTATTTACATCCATAATGCGTAATGTCATCGAGCTAAAGTGGGTATAACGACAGTTAATATGAGACTAATTATGTTAGAGAAAAAAGAAAATATCCCAACTAATGATGATATCAAAGTATTGATCGTTGATGACGTTAACATCAACTTGATTCTGGGGAAGAGGCTGTTATCTAAGCTAGGGGTCAAAGTAGACACTGCAGACTCTGGAGTGCAGTGTCTAGAGAAAATGAGACAGGATGACTATCATCTAATCTTACTCGATATACAAATGGAGCCTATGACGGGCCCAGAGACAATGGCCGAAATAAGGAAAAACACACACTGGGACCAGGTCTCGATAGTCGCTGTATCCTCTAGCCTCACCGAAGAAATCATCAACCAATGTAGAGCATTCTCTGTAACACATTTTTTGAAACGGCCTTTTCTCAAGTCAGACTTGAACACGATATTAACTTCTTTAGTAAGCAGCTAGTTTCGAATAAATAACATTTTCCTACAAGAGAAATTAGATATGGACTCACGAAGTAATAATAGATTACTTACCAGTAAAACTAAGGTTAATAAAATCTCATTACGTTTTTATATCCTAATAAGTATTTTATTTATCGTAGGTATCATAGGCGGAGGCGTACTCTCAAATTTAAGCTACCATATCGATGATTACATCACAGTAGATCAGGCAACAACAGCATTAGACAAGGCACGTTTGAATGAACTCGTGTATGCCCGTGATGGTAGTTTGTTATCGGCTGGTACGATTCAGAACAATATGGATAAAATTCTAAAAAGTATCCATAGGGATGAGTTAGCAAGCTATTTCCGCAATGATAATGATGGTGAGAGCAAGTTTATTTTTTCACTAAACAGTTATGAAGAACAATTTAAGCTCTTTGTGAAACAACAAAATAAATTCAACAATGGAAAAAAAAGAGTTGCATTAACTGCAGCAGAAATGACCAACAAACTAATTGAGCTGACCCAATATCAGGAGAAACATATCAAGGTTGATGTGAATAGTATTAACAACCTAAGAAATATAGTCGATAACATATACAGAATAGTAATGATAACTACGGATACAAGAACAAAATCTCAGCAAGTAATGAGTCTTCTTCGTAATTACGAAAAAAATAAATTCCAAAAACAAGCTTTACTAGAAATAACGGGGCAGTTAATAAAAAACCTGTCATCTGAAAGCTTTAATATGGATAGTAGCTATTACTTTATAAAAACAAAACAAGCTGCAGAAAACTTTTCAAAATTAGCATCTAAATCTGTCCCTATCAAAAGATTGAAAGCGGCGGGAGTCACATTGATCGATGCTTCGAATAAGCTTGACAATGTTGAACATGAAAATCTTAACGGTGCTCAGCAAAGAATCTGGAGAGTCCAAACTTCAGTTTTGAAGCGGGTTAACATCTTAAAAGAGATCAATTTACTCACCCAAGGCTTCAACAAGTTAAGGCTTTATGAAGACGAATTTTACACATCCATTAATGATGATGTCTATTTTGATGAATCAAAAGTGCTTACACAGCTAGAAAAAACTGAAGAACAAGCTAATTTAGTCACAGGAACACTGCTTAAAAATGATGAGAAGCAGCAGTTATCCATGACAATTGACACCTTGGACCAGTACCGGAATAATTTCGAATCGTCAGTCAGTAGAGCAAGAAAAATCGCCATCATCAAAAACAAAATGCATACATCGGCTGTTGCTACCGACAAGTATTTAACAGACATGCTAGAAAAAGAATCTCAGGACATAAAAAATGCCAACAAGATAACCTCGAACATGTGGTGGTTAGGCGGCCTATTTTTCATGGCGCTTGTGATATTACTCATTTCTGTCCGCCGCTCACATAATGAAATAGTCGATCTCACACAGGACCTAAATCAGGCGGTTACTGACGCTGAGAAAGCAAAAGAGGCGAAATCTTTTTTCCTTGCTAATATGAGCCATGAAATCCGCACCCCGATGAATGCCATCATAGGCATGACAGATTTGGCTCTACAGACAAACCTAAGCTCAGAGACATCATCTTATATCAAGGATGCTAATCAATCTGCAAAATTATTACTTGGTATTATCGACGACATACTCGATTTTTCAAAAATAGAAGCCAACAAGTTAACATTGGAAGAAGTCGATTTCGATATCCGAAAAGTAGTCAAGGATTTCGACGTCGTTATCCGTAATAGAGCACAGGAATCCAGTTTAACCCTGCAGATCCATATAGATGAAAACGTACCCAACTTTTTAAAAGGTGATCCATTACGCTTGTATCAAGTCTTGCTAAACTTGGGCAGTAACGCAGTTAAATTTACTTCTAAAGGTAGCGTAACGTTAAGCGTTAGCAAGCTCACGGAAGAAAGTCCTCCGAAAAGCATAGGTTTACAATTCAAGGTGCAAGACACGGGAATTGGCATGAGTAAGCAGGAAACTGAAAATCTGTTCCAATCATTTACCCAGGCTGACTCCTCCACTTCACGAACATTTGGCGGCACTGGACTTGGCTTAGTCATTAGCCGGCAACTAGTCGAATCCATGGATGGTGATATTAGCATCGAAAGTGAAAAAGGCGTAGGAACTACATTTCTAGTTCGCGTTTATTTTAAGCCTCCAAGTTCCGATAAATTATCCATACTCTCTGATGACGCCCTTAATACTGATCAAAGTGTCATGTCTAAGAATATAGCCTCGCTTATCGGTAAAAAAATATTATTGGCAGAAGATAATGAAACAAACCAGAGACTGATAAAAGCCTTATTTTTGAAGAAAGGAATCGAAATCACCATAGTTAATAACGGGCTTGAAGCCGTCAAATTATTAGAAAAAAACACATTCGATGCGATGCTAATGGATTGCCAAATGCCGATACTGGATGGTTACCATGCGACTCAAAGAATAAGAAACGAGCTCAATTTACAAGCGCTTCCAATCATAGCGCTCACGGCAAATATCATGTACGAAGATCGTCAAAAGGCGTTCGCTTGCGGAATGAATGATGTGATAGGTAAACCATTAGATTTTGAGAAACTAATAGCCACATTAGTTAAACATATAGAAATAGCGGGTGAAAATGTTGAGTTAGCAAAACCGAATCCGGGACAGCCGGAAATAAAGAGCATCCAGAGTAAACCTATCCTGGATGTGAACGCAGGATTAACAATTACCGACCATGATGAAGACTTGTATATCGAACTACTCGGTTACTTTATCGAAAGCTACTCGACACTAAATCTTTTGGCTAACGACCGAACTCCAAGTGAAATAAAAAATTACCTGCATGAATTAAAAGGGGTAGCAGCCAATATAGGAGCTACAGCACTCGCAGATCTTTGTTCAACTTATGAAGCCCACTCTGACTTAACAGGTTTAAATAGCCAACAAATGAATGGAATTACAACATTGTCAGATAAAACCAATCAGGAAATCACCCGATATTTAAAAGAAGGTAGACCGTAAATTTCATATCCTATTTAAATGATATGAAATTTTGATTACTTACACTATTGCTTACTTAGTCGATTAAATTTCTCTCTAGCCAGCCCTGTTTCATTTATGGTTAGAATCAGTTTATCACTAGGACAAGTCAGGTTTGCACCGCGAACCAATCGATTGATGTTCTGGTTTTTAAACTTAGTTAGATTGTTTTTATATATCGCCAGCACAGCGCCATAGATGCTTGTTCCCCAATCATTTTTATATTGCTTAGCTATACTCCACAGGGTTTCACTCTCATCAAAGCGCAAATAACAAACGCTTCCTGATCTGCCTACTTCCGATGCCACCACTCCCATCCTTGAGGTCTTTATGGCTTGATTATCAACAATATCACTATGAGTAGTGTTAACTGAAATAGTCTGATTATGGCTAGACTGGCTAAATCCAGTAGAGTAAATTTTATCCCAGTGACCAGATTTACTCTCATAAACATTAATTTTGGCACCTTCAAGATCTAACCTTGGATCCACAAGGGCCTCCAGCATAAAATGATTAATTATTTTATGCTTAATAATCACCTCCTCCTTTTGTTTATTTGAAAGTGTGACTAAGAGCCGGCTATTAGATTTATCCCCCTCAACTAGATTTAACTTTACAGACAACATTTTAATCTCAACGGAGCTGACATCGTGCATGCTGATATGCTTTATTCCAGCTAACGCAGGATCGCAAAACAAAAATATAAAAAATACTAGAAATAAAATAAAAACATGAAAGCCCCTATAAAAACAACTCTGACCATAACGGTAGTTAATACTGCAGTTATGACTTTCTCTAGATTTATATAAATTTAACAATACCATTCGAATAACACACCCTAAACTATAATTACATAGCTGAAGCCATAGTCTGACAAAGACTCATAAATTCCAGTTTTAAAACGATACTAAGTACGTTTACAAGTAAGTTTATCGCTTTTTTTAAAATATTTAGTATCAAAAAGGTACTTATGATAAACCATGGAGATCTGATTGATTTTCATAATAATTATCAATATAGGATTAAGGGGGAAACCGATACTCAGGTGAAACACAAAAAACACCAATGATAAACTCAGATAGAAACTAATGAGTTAGTGACATAAAAACACCTGTTAAGTATATAATCGTTATGTATATTGTAATTTTACATGCTAAATAAACTCATTAAATTAGATACAAAAAACTTAGTCAAAACAAGAGTTAAATATACTGAGAAAAACGATTTACCTTATCAAAAATGATCGACTCTTACAGCTAAAACACTGACGATACCAAAATTTTATTGAGAAATGATAAATTCCGTAAAAATAAATCATCATTAAGACTGGAATGATCATGAAAAAAACGATCGGTATTATCTTAGCTTTATCTCTTCTATCTGGCTGTGCTCCTGAAATAGGCAGTAAGGATTGGTGCAAAAACATAAAAGAGAAATCTAAGGCTGATTGGACGATAAAAGAAGGAAAAGAGTTCGCTAGCAACTGCATTTTCTAAAGAATCAGCAGAAAAACTAAGTCGGATATTTTCGACTTAGTTTCAGCTCAAGTTAACTGCCCCCCTACCTGACGATTGATGATATTCCAAGGAAGTAAATTTGATCACAACCATCTTTGAAGCGAGCGCCTGGCTTCAGTATGAACGAGTCCTCATTATTTTAAGCATCTTCTTAATTAGCTGTACACTTCTGCACTATAAATACAAAAGAAATATTCCCTGGAAGATCATGAGCCTGACGGCCATATTCGCGTCAGCCTTGATCACTAGCCGAATTTCAGCATTAGAGTTTGATGGCATGTTAGCAAATCCAAAAAACATCGAAATAGTTAATGGTTTATTTCACCATGGAGAGTATAGATTTACAGACATAGCCAGCGATAGCATAGATTATCGTGAGATCAGACTAAGCGACAGAATGATTAAACTGTATCATTCAGGCTATATGTACAGCTCCAGATGCTATCGAAAATTCTTTAGTTCTAACAGCATAGAAGAGAACAGCAAGTTACGCATGTACATATATTGGTTTGAACATGATTACATTTTTAATGAAAAGAGCCATAAGTTGAAAACCCCCTGCATTTTAAAGATAGAACAGGTAAGTTAATCAATTCAGCTAAATGACTCACCCATTTGATGAGTCACTAACTTACATCAGCCCCTAACAAACTAAATGCCTAAGCTGGTTGATGCTGGGTGACACAGTGTATCCCCCTCCTGCATAATTTAATGCATCAGCATCTATCTGAATGACTTTATGTTTCGGGTAAGCAAGGCTGAGTACCTTCTTGGCTTCGGCATCTTTCTTCGGGCTGTTATAACTCGGCGCTATGATCGTATTATTGGTAACCAAGTAGTTAGCATAGCTTGCCGCTTTCACCACCTGGATTGGCTTCCCCTTCGGAAATGCCACCGCATGTGAGGGATAAGTATATGACTCCAAATACTTATACATATCTTGATCAGGTTGTACTTCAATATACTCGAGATCCGGTACGGGAAGCTCAATAATATTAAATGGATTTCCGTCCTGATCTTTCGCTGCAGACAAGGTGCGATGCGCATGCTGAAGCCTTGCATAATTAACACCATGAATAGGATCGCTGGCCGCTTCTTCGGCTGTAGGCATGGTCAGAATAATATCAGTTGCGTTAGCAAATCTTGCACATTCGTCCGTATGCCCACCCACTGTTTGCGGGCCATACAAGAAGAGGGTTTCAGTTGCAGATACCGCATAGGGTAACGGCCCCCAGAAGGCTAACGGATCTTCATAAACCCCGGAATTGAGCCAAATCACATTAGTCACACCTAACGCACTCTCTAATTTAGCCGTAATTTCATCTTCAGATAAGTTGGGGTTGCGATCAAATTCCACGTCTCTGCAGACAATAAGCGTCCCCTTGCCGTTGGGTATTCTGTCACCCCCTTCACTCACCAGAGATGTCTGATAATATTCATTGGTCGAGAACTCTTTCAGTTTTGATACTTCGAAAGGAAGTTTGCTCATAGCGACGGACGTTGCATCGTCCGTCGTCGAATAGCCCCATTGATTCTGAGTAAAACTTGATATGGCCGTCTTGCCGGTTTTACGATTTTTCAAGAAAACTGGGCCAAAGTCACGCTGCCAGATATCCACCGGATTGACATAAACATAGTTGAGGAAGCGGTTCGTGCCAATCTCATAACCTTGCTCTTTGAACCAAGCTTTAATGACCTGTTCACCCGCTAAATCTGTACACATAAGCTGAACGGTAACGCTTTCCTGTACCAGCGCCTGAATGATATTCGCAATGGCAAATTTAGTGTCGAGTTTGGGATCGGTATACCATTGAAATGTAGGCCAACCAAGCCAAACAGCCTTTTGCTTTTCAAACTCACCGGGAATGGTAAATCCGTCACTTTTAGGTGATTTTTCTATATCTGATAATGGCTCTGCGGCTTGAGCACTCCCGGAAATAACCAAGGAAGATAAGCCAGAGGCAAATAGGGTGGAACCGCCAGTAATCACGGCAGCAGATTTTAATAGATCACGTCTGGATTGTTTAAACATATTGAGTCCCAATTTAATTTTAATCGTTTTTATCAGTAAACTTTTTTATGACTTCCCATTACACAAGTTCAGTACAAACAGAACACTTGTTAAACACTCTAATCAATATTTAATGGTTTAATGAGCTCATGACAATAACCCCTCGGGGGTATTGCTCACTTCACGCAGAACTTGTTTATTAGAGGTACATCAACAAAAAGACAGGTGGTAATGTGACCGATTCAATTAAGACAGATAAAGTATGGCAGCAAGATAAAAATCATTTTATTCATCCATATACAGACTTTTCTACTTTCCATGAAGAGGGAAGCCAGGTAATTACTAAGGCTAAAGGCAATTTTGTTAGTGACTCACAAGGGAACACATTTTTAGACGGTATCGCAGGACTTTGGTGCGTCAATATCGGTCATGGCCGTGAAGACATGGCAGATGCTATCCATAAGCAGATCACCCAGATGCAATATTTTAATCCCTTCGGTCACTCCACCAATGCACCAGCCTCAGAATTAGCCGCTGAGATAGCCAAGAGAACCCCTGGGGACCTCAATCATGTATTTTTCACCTCAGGCGGCTCAGTCTCCAACGACTCAGCTTTTAGAATAATCCACTACTACAATAACCTACGCGACAAGACCACCAAGAAGAAAATAATCTCTCGTGATAGTGCGTATCATGGTTCAACCTATTTCGCAGCGAACCTTACCGGGATACAAGCCACCAAGAGCAGCTTCGACTCCTTAGGCGATGAGCTCATCAGTTATGTCTCAGCCGCCGATATGTATCGACGCCCAATAGGTGCAGAGCAGCTAACCGAAGACGAATACGCTTGTTTTCTTGCCAATGAACTTGAAAATCATATTTTACGCTTAGGTGCCGACAACGTTGCAGCCTTTATTCTCGAACCTGTGATGGGTGCAGGCGGCGTACTGGTTGCCCCTAAGGGTTACCATAAAAAGTGTGCCGACATATGCCGTAAGTATGATGTATTGGTCGTCGCCGATGAAGTTGTCACGGCTTTTGGACGTCTTGGACAATGGTTTAGCAGTGAAGCCATATTCGATTTTGTACCCGATGTATTAATCACCGCCAAAGGCATTAATTCAGGCTACATCCCCCTAGGCGCAACGATTATATCAGCAGACATCTATCGGGTTATCAGTCAGCCCCAATGTGAAGGCGGTGTCTTCTCCATGGGCTTCACCTACAGTGGACATGCTACAGCTTGCGCCGCAGCATTGAAGAATTTCGAGATCCTTGAACAGGAATCCCTGTTTGATAATGTCAATAAATTGGGGCCTTATCTGCAACAAACAGCCCGTGAAACACTTCTCACAAACTCAATTGTTGGTGATGTGCGCGGTACAGGCTTTATGCTGGCCATCGATCTGGTATCGAACAAGCAAACGAAAGAAAGACTGTATCAGGCGCAGCGAGTGTTCGAGAAATGCCTCGAGAAAGGCCTCATCATTCGCCCCGTGGGCAATATTATCGTCATATCCCCACCACTCACATTAACCAGAGACAATATAGACAGCTTAATTTCCAAATTGAAAGAAGCTATAGATGAAGTGTCATCAGAAGTGCTCCTTGGGGATAATCTTGATGCCTAACGATAATGCAATGCCTCTACCAAGCAGCGACAAGCTATCAAAAAAAATCGGCTATTTGTTAGGTTTTGCGACTCTCGTTATCTTGTTCATCTATATTGGCCAAAACCACGTACAGGGAGAAAGTTTTGGCTGGCTAAGTATATTGCCAACCTGCATCGTCTTAGGCATTGCATTTACAACCCACCGTTCGGCTGAACCTTTAGTTATCGGCACCGTTGCAGGTCTTATCATGCTCAACCCAGGTGAAACGGTTCCAGGCATCGTTGAGGTCACCCAAGCCGTACTGGTGGATCCAACCATAGCCTGGATCATCTTAGTCTGTGGCTTAATGGGGGGCTTGATAGCCTTACTGGAAACAGGTGGCAGTATATTTAACTTCAGCCGGGTCTTACTCAACAAGGTAAAGAGTAAAGAGCAGACCATGCTGATCACCTTCTGTCTGGGAATTCTAATCTTCATCGATGATTATTTAAATGCCCTGGCTATATCGACATCCATGAAGCTACTCACCGACAAATACAAGATTTCACGGGAGAAGCTTGCCTACCTGGTTGATTCAACCGCGGCGCCGGTATGCATATTGGTGCCCTTCTCCACCTGGGCGGTATACTTCGGCTCTCTACTGGAATCCAATGGCATAGCCGAATCCGGTCAAGGACTGGCAATCTATATCGATGCCATTCCTTATATGGCCTATGGTTGGGCAACCTTGGCAGTGGTATTTCTGGTCGCCATTCGCAAGCTGCCAGATCTTGGTCCCATGAAAGCTGCTGAACAGAGGGCACAAGCTGGGCAGCCCAAACCTGATGGTGTCGATGAAATAGACCTTGAACTCGTACAGGACAAGCAGACCTCAGATCTGATGGGAGTGATTAACTTTTTACTGCCTATGTTTGTTCTGGTCATCGCCAGCTGGCTTTACGGCATAGACTTACTTGCTGGTGTCATAGTGGCGATAACATTCACTATTGGCCTGTATTGGCTACAAAACATCTTATCGATTACCAAGATGTTCGATTCCATGTTCAAGGGTTTCAAGGTGATGTTGGTCCCCCTGGCAACGGTGATCGGTGGCTTTATGCTTAAAAATGTCAATGACCAACTGGGATTGACTCAATATATTATCGACACGATAGTGCCATACATTTCACCCGCCATATTCCCGGCTGTTATATTTCTGGTGTTAACAGCCATGGTATTTGCAACAGCGTCGATCTGGGGCTTGTTTGCCGTCGCCATGCCAATCGTCTTTCCTGTTGCCATCGCCATAGGAACACCTATGCCTATCATAATCGGCGCCTTACTCTCGGCCGCCGCCGCAGGTAGCCATTCCTGTTTCTTCAGTGATTCGACTGTGCTTTCGGCTCAGGGAAGCGGCTGTACCCCATTCAACATGCCAGGACTCAGCTGCCTTATACCTTAATAGGCATAGCTATCACGGCCATTTTCTTCTTAATCATCGCTTAGTAGGAAATAAGTAACAAGCTGGGGGAGAGTTAACCTCTCCCCTTTTATTTTCACAATCCCCCGAGATGTTATGAACAGATCTAATGTATTTATGGCAAGCTTAATGTCATTAAGCTTTTCCCCCGTGATGGCCACCGAACTCTCAACCAATTTAGGCGCAACGTCAGATTACCGTTGGCGCGGACAATCATTGAGCGCTGGCGATCCAGCCCTACAAGCTGGAATAAATGCAGACTTTAGCAATGGACTCTTCGTCGGGGCTTGGGCATCCAACCTGGACTACGGCGGCGATGAGAGTGTCGAGACTGACTTTTGGCTAGGTTACTCAAATAATTTATCTGCAGATATCGATTACAGCGTGAGCTTAATTAGCTATCAATATCTCGGCTCACATGATGTTGCCGGATTTGAGGAGTTGCTTTTAGGCTTATCTGGATTTGGACTGGATGTCAGTTATTACTTTACCAATGACATGTCAGGTTTAGGCGATATCAGCCATTACATCAGTGTTAATTACAGTTACCAAATCATGGAGAAATACAGTATAGACTTACACGCAGGTAGAAACTGGGGAAACTACTGGAGCAATTGGGATATTGGTGCCTATACAGACATGTCCGTTGGACTATCGACCCAAGTCATGGGGATAGACATATCCTTAGCCTACTTATTTAATGATATAAACACAGAGATGAAAGTTGATAGTGGCGTGTTTAGAAACGATAACCATCTGCTACTCTCCATCAACAAGTCGTTTAATTTTACTCTTTAAACCTAGAAGTCATAAGTGATTTTTCTTACAACTTACCGCTTACGACTCACAGCTCATTCATCAAGGCCCAAAAGGTTACCTCTTAACCTTTCGGGCCTTTCCTAGTCAAATAGCTAACTCAATCGCCATAGTTAATCCACACCGTCTTAGTCTCAAGAAACAGATCCAATTGCTCTTTGCCCTGCTCTCGCCCGAAGCCTGACTGCTTCACCCCGCCAAAAGGCATGGATGCATCGACAAGATGATGGGTATTAACCCAGACTATGCCCACCTCGAGACTGTCAATCATCTGATGGACAAGCTTGATATCATTTGACCAGATACTGGCAGCAAGCCCAAATGGTGTATCGTTAGCTAGCGCTATGACCTCCTCCAATGTATCGAATGATTGCGCAACCAGCACAGGGCCGAAGATCTCTTCACGGACTATGGTCATATCATGGTGAGTATCTGCAAATACGGTCGGTTTAACAAAATATCCAGGGCCTTGCCAGTCACACCCTCCAGCCAGTAATCTAGCCCCCTCTTCGATACCTATTTTGATAAAATCCTGGACTCGCTCTTGTTGTACACGGGAAATCAGTGGCCCCATATCAATCTGACTGTCCATTCCATGAGTGAGAGTCATATCATTTGCAATCTCACTGACGCGTTGAATAAATGCCTCGTAGATCCCCGACTGAACATAGAGGCGAGAACCCGCGACACATACCTGACCATGATTAAAGAAAATAGCGCTGGCCGCTCCCTGAGCCGCCTTCTCAATATCAGCATCATTAAATACGATAACCGGAGATTTACCCCCTAGCTCCAACGACACCCGTGTCACATTCTCCATCGCCGCCTTACCAATCATCTTGCCTACTGGTGTCGAGCCCGTAAATGCAATCTTGTTAATCCCGGGATGGGAAGATAGCGCCGCGCCAGCAACATTCCCAAAGCCAGTAACCACATTGAGCACACCTGCAGGCAAGCCGGCCTTGATGCCTATTTCAGCGAGTAGCAGGGCTGTCAAAGAGGTATTTTCCGCAGGCTTTAAGATGATGCTGCAACCAGTAGCCAAAGCTGGGGCTATTTTCCATGCCGCCATAGATAAGGGGAAGTTCCAGGGAACAATCGCCCCAACCACCCCTATGGGGACTTTCTTGGTATAGGTTGAATGTAAACCAGGCACGGACACAGTTTGCGTTGTCCCCTCTATCTTGGTCGCCCACCCCGCCATATAGCGGAAAAACTTGATCGTCGACTCCACATCGACATGGCGGGCGATTTCAACAGATTTGCCATTATCGAGGGACTCAAGCATGGCAAAATCATCAGCATGACATTCGATTAAGTCGGCAAATTTTAAGATAACCTGTTGACGCTCATAGGGCAGCATACGAGACCACACTTTAAAACCAGCTTGAGCCGATATCACGGCCTTATCTATATCTTGTTTATCCGCCGCGGGGATTTTAGCCAGTAACTCACCGCTTGAAGGCTCGAAAACATCGATTGTCTCCCCTGAACTGGCGCTGAGCCACTGCCCACCGATACACATCTTAAGATCGGTGCTGAGATATCTCTGTACTGTGTCACTGACAGGGACATCATTTAAAATACTGAGTGATAATGGTGACATAAAGGATTCCAAATATTCATGGGCTGATCGGCTCACTCATATGCTTAACTATGAGTGAGATAAGATCTTGCCATTAATTGATAATATGATTAATAGACGCTAAACAGCCTGGGATAAGATGGCATTGAGCAAGACATCGGCACCCTTCCCCACATCGGTAGGAGATGCGTACTCGGCTTCGTTATGGCTCAATCCATCGCGACATGGAATAAATATCATGCTGGTATTCACTATCCGAGCCAGGTTGACCGCATCATGACCGGCGCCGCTCACCATGGTCTTGTTGCTGTAGCCTAAATCGTCGACAGCCTGCTGCACCGAAACAATACAAGCGTCCGAAAATTCAACACCCGGAGCATGCCAGCTCTGCTTGAGCTGAAATTCTAAATCTAAACTGCCACAGCTCTGTGAAATAATCTGCTCGCTCTTCTCTAACATATCAAGATAAGTGGCAAGATCCGGATGACGAATATCCATAGTAAGCATCAACTTACCCGGTACGGTATTGGGTGAAGCGGGTTCGACATCGATCGTGCCAAAAGTGATGCGGCTATCAGGGGAATATTCCTCTGCCAATTGATAAAGCTTGGGTAGGAAAAGTGATAATGCCATCATGGGATCGCGTCTTGAAGACATGGGTGTTGGGCCAGCGTGAGCCTCCTGGCCCCAGACGGTAATATTATGCCGACTCATGTGCTGAGCGCCCTTTACCACCCCAATAGTCAACTTCTCAAGCTCCAGAATGGGCCCTTGCTCTATGTGTAATTCGAAGGCGGCTTTTATCGGAAAGTAACTGGCGGCTACCTGGCCTTTTTGCCCTAAACGGATAAGCTCATCTTCGACTCTGGCCTGATTGTCGAAAGCCTGAAGATCATAAGCCAGTTGCAATGGCATTGACTGAGTCCACACCGCAGAGCCCATCATGGCACAATCGAAACGACAGCCCTCTTCATTGGTCCAGACAACCAACTCTATGGAGTGCTGGGTATCGATACCTTTCTCAGTCAAGGTGTGTAACACCTCTAACCCACCTAAGACACCATATACCCCATCGAACTTGCCACCACTGGGCTGGGTATCCAGATGACTGCCAACGAGTATGACTGGCAACTGTGGAGACTGACCCTCCCGACGAATGAACAAGTTACCAATTTCATCATAATGATGACTGCAACCAATCTCATTGGCCCATTCGATCAATAGACTCCTGCCCATGCTGTCCAGATCCGTTAACGCTTGCCTGTTACAGCCTCCGTTCGGCGTCGCACCTAGTTTGGCCATCGCCATCAAGCGAGACCAGAGTCGCTTGTGATTTGTTTTTTCCGTCATCTGCTTTTCCTTTTAGCCCGATAAAGAGAAACCATATGAAAATTTCAAATGGGAAATTGATCTCATACCAATTGGTGTAAGACTAATTTAGCGAGATAAATGACGGAATAACCCTGTAGGGGTATTGATAACAAGATTATTATTTCAAGAAAAATGGCGATTAAAATGGCACAAGATCAAAGGTAAATTTCAGCTTAAAACTTATTCGACAGATTAATTTAAAGCCAGTATTGTGGTTGAACTATGTTTGACTGGAATACATTTTGAACAAGAATAATTATAACAATATTCAAACTGAATTTGATTGGCAGCACATATTACCTAAGCTCATTTCTAAAATGGGCAGCAAAGATTTTCTTGGTGATTTATCAGCCATACTGCAATCCATATCTCCCTATGGCAGTAGTGTGGTATTTGGCTATTTTAAAGAGTCATCGCCAATTTTACTCTATAGTGATCTGTCCGATAGAGAGCAACACTCTACCTTAGAATTATACCTACGCGGCGGCTACCTGCTGGATCCTTTCTACGGCGCCATTCAGCGAAGTGTACCCGAAGGTATTTATCAACTAACCGAACTGGCACCCGACGACTTTTTTCAGACAGAGTATTATTTAAACTATTACCAAGCCACAAGGCTTAAAGATGAGCAAGGTGTGATCATCCACCTATCCGATGAGGTGTCAGTGGTCATCTCTCTGGGCCTGCGAGACGACTCCACAGACGATATAGATGAGCCTTTTCAAGCTGTCGAACCGATAAAGTTTATCTTGCTCGAGTTAATCCGCAAACACTTCCAGCTATACGACCTACAGTCACTGATAACCGACCAACAATCGGTAAAAGACAAAAATTTTAGCAATAATCTCAACAAAGCCTTCAACAACTTTGGTCGAGAGGTGCTGAGTGAACGAGAACGTGAAATTGTGTTATTTATTTTGAAAGGTTACTCCAGTAAGGCTATCGCTAAATCACTGGATATCAGCTTGGAAACGGTAAAGGTTCATCGGAAAAAGATCCACTGCAAGCTAAACATCAGCTCACAGGCCGAGTTATTCTCCTTGTTTATCGTATCTTTACCTATGCTGGACAAGGATGCAGATGCAGATCCACTCGCCCTGTATCTCAGAAAATTTGAAGATTAAAAGTCTCAAAATTTCACAAAAAGTGCTCTGCCTTGCAGAGCACTTTTGATTATAACTGGATATTTAACTCACTAGTCGTTGTCTACAATAACTGTTTCAGCGACAAGGCGATCAGCTAAATCACCGGCTATCCATGCAGTGAAATAAAATACTTCATCAGGCTCTTGAATATCATCATCGACACTATAATAAGTAATAATGACTTCACTCACCCCTGCTGGTATATTTAGTACCTTAAAATTAAGTAAATTGACATCATATTGATATGTCCGTGATGCATCAGTATATATCAACTCAACATCGGCACGAAGATCAATCCATACTTGTGCACTATTAGTGAGAAGTTGTATACCTAAACCTGTATTACGATATGTAGCACGATCAAACATCACATGACTCGTATTAAACTCACCCTCCATTATAGTTTGTTTATCAGTTAGCATCTCTTTTAATTTAACGTTATTCTCAGAGTAAGAACCACTAATATCGAGAATGAAATTTTTCTTATCTGCTTGCATTTCATCTAACCAGGCAAATAATTCAATCTTAGTATCATTATCATTATCATCAATTAACGTCAGAACTCTCAATAGTATGCTTTGACTTCCAATTGGAACAACTAAACTCCCATTTGTATTAATGTCGACTACTTTTGGCCAGGTTTTACCGCCATCAAAACTGGCATAAACTAAACTACTGAAATCAATTTTAACAATACTTTCAAAGGAGTTAGAGAATTGTAGCCCTAGAACTCTTTCACTAATTGTTGGTGTCTCTAAGTGAATGTTGAAATAAGCATCGTTACCACCTACAGAACCCATGATATCACCCACTATGCTCTGAACTGGTGGTTCTACTGGATCAACCGGACCTGTAATCTCAGATACCCGCATAGAGTGAGGTTCAGAAAAATCAAGATATTCACCATTAAATGCCAAAACATTGATTAAGTCAGCATTGTCTGTGTCTTTCGTAAAAAAGCCTAAACGGTTGTAAGATAAATTATCAAAGTCCGACAGGATCACCTTCAACCCATCAGGAACAATCAGGTCGACTTCATGGCCACGAATATAGTGAGGCAAAGCATAACCTGAACGCTGGCCTGCAGTTAAGCAGTATTTTTCGTTGGTTATACGACTAATGATACAGGCTTCAGGAAGCCTTTTACTCGGAACAACTAACATTGAATAGGGTGCAGAAAAGTCGAGATACTTGCCATTTCTAGCCTTTACATGCTCCAACTGCTTATTTTCAGTGTATCTATCAAATGAAGCCGTATGATTATTTGGTATACTTCCATCATCACTAAGAACCATTACCAGACCACTGGGTATTTGCAAATCAACTTCATCCCCTTTTATATAAGCCGGTAATGTATAACTAAGCTCACCTGCTGTAAGACAAAATTTTTCACCGGATTTACGGCTAACGATGCAAGCTTCAGTAACTTTCTTCGTCGGAACAACTAGCATAGAATAGGGTGTAGAAAAGTCGAGATACTTGCCATTCCTAGCTTTTACATGCTCCAACTGCTTATTTTCAGTGTATCTATCAAATGAAGCCGTATGATTATTTGGTATACTTCCATCATCACTAAGAACCATTACCAGACCACTGGGTACTTGCAAGTCGACTTCATCCCCCATTATATAATCCGGTAGTGTATAACTAAGCTCACCTGCTGTAAGACAAAATTTTTCACCGGATTTACGGCTAACGATGCAAGCTTCAGGAACCTTCTTCGTCGGAACAACTAGCATGGAATAGGGTGTAGAAAAGTCGAGATACTTACCATTTCTAGCCTTTACATGCTCCAACTGCTTATTTTCAGTATATCTATCAAATGAAGCCGTATGATTATTTGGTATACTCCCATAATCACTAAGAACGACTTCCAGCCCACTAGGAACCAGTAAGTCAACTTCATCTCCCATAATATATTTTGGTAGGGTATATGCAATTTCTCCAGCTTTAAGACAATACTTATCGCTGGTATCACGGGTAATGATACAGGCCTCAGGTATACTTTCAGCATATATAAGAGTGCTATCACTAGCTATAGAAATATTGGAGACCGAGGTTAAAGACATACCAAACAATAAGAGTAAATAATTTTCTTTCATAAGTAACCATTAAATAAATATTGAAAATAATATTTAACACAGTAACAATTAAAAACAAAGATAAATATTTAAACACGCCAACGCATTAATAAAAAAGCAATAATAGTTCATTTTAAAACCAACAGGATACACTTTAGATACACTAATTAAGTATCAATAACCCCTCTACCAAGTAATTATTTATGAAGATTAGTAAATCCTAGCTTTCAATCTAAGTTTCTAATTAGAAAATAACAAATAAAAATTCAATTTATTGGGAAACATATGAATAATCATAAAAGAATATTTCTAAACATTTCTGCCAAAACTTGTTTAATTACAGCACTAAGTGGATACTTATTACCAAATATTGCATCTGCAGAGGACTTAACAGCTAAGATATTAGCATCATCCCCTACTTTTCTGAAGTGCATGCAAACCTAGATACAAATACCATTTCAATGTCATTTACTAATGATCTTAGTTCATTACCTGGTTTCTATGTCAAAGCAGAAGTGAATACTCAGTACAAAATGTCTTGCAAAGAAGAGAAATGTTTTTATTCTAAAACGAGTGTAACTAGTAATATTAAAGAGGTGTATAAAAGCACCCTTTTATCTTCAGGTGATAAAGTCATTTTCACTATGAAATGGGGTGGTAAAGATGGTGTCATAATCGATACAAGAGAAGTGACGGTTTCCGATTATAATTTTGATTCAGATTATGACGGTGTCATAGATAGTATGGATACAGAACCCGAGTTAAATTCATCCATAGAGACATTTGAACAAATTGGCGCCCAAGCCTGGTTGGACTCTCTTGATAAAGAAGATTTACTAAAAACTAAGGGTAACTTCGCCAAAACGACAGATTATAATAGCTTCATAATTTACGATATTGATAATTCTGGCAACCTGATATTTAATACAGTTTATCCATGTCCGCCAAACTTTGCCTTCTTTGGTGATATAAAAGCATGCCTACCACTTGATAAGGTGCTACCAAACAACGACATTTTTCATGGTGAAGTTTTAAAAAAAGAAGATGCACAGAAAAATTATATCGAAAGCCTTACACCTGAATCTATTGCATTAATTAGCTCTGTTAGCGGTATCGATTATGATTATGATCATGACGGCGTTATAGACAACATAGATTCTGAACCTCAGCTCCATTCTTCCATAGAAACAATGGAAGCCATTGGCGGCCAAGCTTGGCTAGACTCTCTTGACAAAGAAGATTTACTAAACTCCTCGTTCGCCAGAACTACAGATTATAATAGTTACATAATTTATGATATTGATAACTCTGGCAACCTAATCTTTAACCAAGTTAACCAATGCCCACCAAACTTTGCCTTCTTTGGTGATATAAAAGCATGCCTACCATTAAAAGCAATAGCAGATTATGAATTCTATCAAAAAGAAGATGCCCTTAGAGATTATGTAGACAGTCTTACCCCTGAATCTATTGCCTTAATAAATTCAGTTACCCACTAAGTCACATTGGCAATGACTCTCATTAGCTTAGTAAATAAGGAAGAATAATCAGGCTGCCTGTACTTTAACAGGTATGCCTGATTTTATTCATTACCTGTATTCTACCAATGTCCCATCAGCTTTATCGCGATAAGCTCATAGGCTAACTTGTACAATCCAACTGCACAATATCCAAACGATCAACACAGGTAATGACAGTAAGTCATTACTAACTCATATTAAGACACACTCACCACACAAGTCTCAAACCAAGTTAAGTAACTGTTAAAAATGGATTATACCTTATCACCCTAAATTATATTTATTCATTTCATCTAGTTTAATATCCCGTCTACAATGTCGAACGTCTGATGAGATTTACAAGAAATAAATTCCCATGAAAATTTTTATAGTAAGTGAATTTGAGTTAATTAAAACAACCATTAGAAAATGCTTAAGAGTTTCATGAAAGATGCGCTATCCAGGGCAAGAGCATGAGTGTTTAATGGATTTTGCACTCTACTTCTTCCATAACTATCAGACTCGTGCAGAACAAGGGCTGGGAATGTATTACTACATACCTAAGCTCGAAAGCATGGAAGAAGCACAGTGGTGGGATGATATTTTCAGTTTCACCGAAGCCTATTTCAGTGTAAGTACAGGTACGATTAGAGCAACGGTATTGATCGAAACTCTCCCTGCGGTGTTCCAGATGGATGAGAGCCTATACGTAATGCGTGACCATATTGTTGCGATGAATTGTGGTCGATGGGATTACATTTTCAGCTACATAAAAACCTTAAAAAATCACCCAGACCGTATATTGCCAGATCGCCGTGAAGTCGGTATGAATAAGGCATTTCTCAATGCCTATAGCCAACTATTAGTACGTACTTGTCATCAAAGAGGAGCTTTGGCTATGGGCGGCATGTCTGCCTTCATTCCAAATAAAGATCCTCAAGTCATGCAACTTGTACTCGACAAGATGGTTGAGGACAAACGACGGGAGTCTAACAATGGGCACGACGGCACCTGGGTCGCTCATCCACACTTAGTGGTCCCGGCGATGGATATGTTTAACCAGCATCTTAAAGGTCAAATTAACCAACTGGATTTTGACTCTAGCGACATGGGCGAAATAAGCGCAGAGCTTTTGCTGCAGCCATGTACCGGTGGGTGTAACCAAGCTGGTGTGCGGAAAAATATCCGTATCGCGCTCTATTATATCGAGGCATGGATTCAGGGGGTGGGTTGTGTGCCTATCTATGGCCTCATGGAAGATGCCGCAACCGCCGAGATTTCACGCGCGAGTATCTGGCAGTGGATCCATCACGCAGTGAAATTGGACGATGGACAAGTCTTCACCGCAGCGCTTCCGCACTTGGCTAACTCAGGAGCTTGACACCATCAAGGCTGAAGTCGGCGACGCTAGATTCGACTCGGGTTGCTTCCATGAAACGGCGCGCCTCTTCGATGAGATATCTACCTCCGCCGAATTTGCGCCTTTCTTAACCTTGCCTAGTTACCCTCTGTTATTAGACTAGGATTGGAAATAATTCACAACATAGCATCTGACTCTTAATACAATCGGTATAACAACTAGAATAGAGTCAGATGGTAGCTGTGGTGTGATTGCCCTTTAAGCCTTTGTTATTTATCTTCACTTTGCCCCAATCAACAAGTACAATTTCTGATTAGCGCGCGTTTTTGGCTAACTGTATACAAAACTCAATTTTATGCTAAAAATAAAGCTGATAAATTGTGTACAAAACACAGTAAAGTTAACTGAAAAACGTATAATGAACGGCATTTCACCCTCTATCAAAGAATCTGGCAACCTAATGACAAGTCACCTTAAATCGACACAGGTAAAACCCAAATCTAAGCTTTCTAATCAGACTTTGGATGACATCGTTTACTGCCATATTTTTGATGCAATTCTAGAGCAGCGCCTACCGCCTAATACCAAGCTCAACGAAGAAGTGCTGAGTGACATATTTGATGTCAGCCGCACCATGGTTCGCCGCGCCTTACTGCGATTATCTCTGGAGCAAGTCGTCGTTATCCGGCCTAACCGAGGTGCCATCGTTGCCGCACCGACCGTAGAGGAAGCCAAGCAGATCTTCAAAGCCCGTGAAGTCATGGAGTTGGCGATCACTGAGCTGGCTGTAGAACACGCAACCGCCGAACAGATAAAGCAAGTTCGCAAGCTTGTAGCAGATGAGCAGAGTGCATTCGAGAAAGGCGATTTTGGTAGTGGTATCCGCTTATCTGGTGAGTTTCATCTACAACTTGCCGAAATGGCTAACAATACTCCCCTGTTTAATTTCCAACGCAGCCTTGTCTCACAAACATCATTATTGATTGCTCAGTATGAAGTGGGTAACCACATAAACTGCTCCCTGGATGAGCATACGGCGCTGTTAGATGCCATCGAAGCTGCCGACAAAGGCAAAGCCCTTACTTTGATGCAGGAACATCTAAACCATATTCGCTCGAAATTAAACCTCGATGGTGAATCTGTGTCTAAGGATCTCCATGTAGTTTTTTCCAGCTTCACCAATAAGAACACCAACAAAGGTAAGATCAACAAGGCCTAAAGGTTTAAATTCAGTCAGCCTCACTGTTTATTGCGCTCTTGCTGATGATAACTCGTCATAAAAACAAAAAAGGCCATAAAGGCCTTTTTTTGATTAACGCGTTAACATGATGATTAGACTACTTTCCAACAGCGACTCACATATCCTGCAATCGAAACAGGGCTATCTTGTTTATCTCAGCCAAGGCGGTACTGAATTCGGTTTCACTGTCGTTATCTAAGCGCATTTCAAAAGACTCGAGGATTTGATGGCGATTGGCCCCTTTCACAGCCTTGATAAAAGGAAAGTTAAAACGATTCAGATAGAGCTGGTTAAATCGCGTAAAGCGCTCAAATTCCTCTGCCGAACAAAGATCTATGCCCGCACCAGCTTGCTCCGAAGTGGATGCCTGGGTCAGCTCGCCATTGATCGCTGCGCGTCCCGCAAGATCCGGGTGAGCATTGATCAAAGCTAATTGCTTACTCTTGTCGGCTTGCAGCAGTGTATCGGCCATTCGCTGGTGCATAATATTGATGTCGTCTTCATTGCCGGAAAAGCCGGCATCAAACACCCACTCTGCTACCCAAGGGCTGTGTTCATACACATCTTTGAAGTGTGCGACAAATTCGCTTCGGTTCATTTTAGTTGGCTGACAATGTGAAAAGTGCATCATAGTTCCCCCTCCTTTATGCTTGGATGCGGGTGATGCTGGTGCCAGTGCTTGGCAATATCTATTCGTCGGCACAGCCACACCTTATCATGTTGCTTGACATACTCGAGGAAACGCTTGAGCGCAGCGATGCGACCGGGTCGACCGATGAGGCGGCAATGTAAACCAATCGACATCATCTTAGGCGCCGTTGCTCCCTCTTCATACAAGGTGTCGAAGGAGTCTTTTAAGTACTGATAGAACTGCTCACCCGAATTGAAACCTTGCACTGTGGCAAAACGCATATCATTGACATCTAAGGTATAAGGGATCACCAGTTGCGGCTTAGGCCCCTCTTCATGCCAGTAAGGCAGATCATCATCGTAGGCATCAGAGTCATAGAGGAAACCACCTTCTTCAGCCACGATTTTACGTGTATTTGGCCCGGTGCGCCCCGTATACCAGCCCAGTGGCCGCTCACCTGTGATGCGCTCGATGATCTCAATCGCCTTATGCATATGCTCCCGCTCCTCGGCATAATCCATATGTCGATAATCTATCCAGCGGTAACCGTGACTACAGATCTCATGTTTATCTTCCATCATGGCTCTCGCCACGTCCGGGTGACGCTCTAAGGCCATAGCAACGGCAAAAACAGTCAGCGGAATATCATATTGTTTAAACAAACGCAGTACGCGCCAAACGCCGGCCCGGCTGCCGTATTCATAAACAGACTCCATACTCATATGCCGCTCGCCCACATAAGGCTGTGCGCCGGGAAGCTCAGATAAAAAAGCTTCGGATTCTGAATCACCGTGTAACACACAACGCTCCCCCCCTCCTCATAATTGAGCACAAAGGAGACAGCAACACGCGCCTCTCTAGGCCAATGTGGGTGTGGAGGGACAGCGCCATAGCCAATTAAGTTACGCGGATACTCATTATTCATCGAAGGACTCCTTATCTAAACCTAGCCACAAACAAGCAAGCAACAAGCGTTAACCAACAATGAGGCCGATTCGCTTGCTTCTCTGATCTCTGTTTTTATTTTTAAATCTGTTTTAAAAATTGATTGGTTAATCTTGCGCCACACATTGTACAAAATCAACCGTAAAAATGTGTACAAAAATAAAAAGCAAATAAAAAAAGCCAAAACCAAAAGAACTACCACTTAATAATCAATAGGTAATGTATGGGTGAGACTTTAATTCTCAATGAAAAAAGCACATTTATGAAACAAAAAAACATGGTGTAAGGCTTTACTATCCGCTCACGTTGTGTACATAGTTAGCATGACAAGTGAACAATAATCTAAGGCTATGCCGATAATATGGCCATAGATAGCCAACGTCTTCCACTCAGGGATCACCACTGACGCCATAGTCACAGCCTTGCTGAAGCAAACCTACCGGAGCCCGCTTGCGATAGGTCCTCCCTGAGACCGAAGAGAAATATAAGCTAAACCCATGTAATAAGCAGCAGAGTACAAAATAGAATAAACACTAGAATAACAACAGATAAGCCCACTCTGACTGAGTTGGAGGTGGGCTAAGGAAGTATCAATGGAAACAGTATGGCTTAAAAACCCCCTCGCTTTCTACACAGGCACAGATGAAGATGCCCGCGGTGGTGTAGTGATATCCGGCACTAAAGTTGTCGAAATAATTAAACTGGGAGCTGAGCCAACACTAAAAGTCGATGTTGTAGTGGATGCCAGCCAGCATGTGGTTACCCCAGGATTAATTAATGCCCATCATCATTTCTACCAGACCCTGACGCGGGCCTACCCCGACGCACTCAATAAAGAGCTATTTCACTGGCTCAAAACCCTGTATCCCGTTTGGGCCGGGCTCGATGAAGAGATGATTAGTCTGGCAACCGAGGTCGCATTAGTAGAGATGATGATGTCAGGCTGTACTACGGCATCGGATCATCACTACCTGATCCCCAACGGATTAGAGCACGCCATTGATCTCCAGGTCGAGGTGGCTAATAAGTTAGATATGCGGGCAATTTTAACCCGTGGTTCCATGAGCCTCGGCGAAGATGACGGCGGCCTGCCGCCTCGCCATACCATTCAAACTGAACAGGTCATAGTCGATGACAGCTTGCGTTTAATTCGCGAGTACCATCAGCGTAATGATGGCGCCATGATACAAATCGCTTTGGCTCCATGCTCTCCCTTCTCGGTCACAACAGACCTTATGCGTGAGACAGCACGCATTGCTAAAAATGAGAATGTCATGGTGCACACTCACTTGTGTGAAACCATAGATGAGCAAGACTTCTGCCTCGAGCGCTTCGGTCATCGTCCGGTGGATTACCTCGAAGAGGTTGGTTGGTTAAATCACCGCACCTGGCTAGCTCACGGTATTCACTTCAACGACGAAGAAATTAAGCGTCTGGGTCAGGCACAAGTGGGGATAAGTCACTGCCCTACGTCCAATATGATGTTGGCCTCGGGCATATGTCGTAACAAGGAGCTGGAAGCCGCAGGAGTGAAAGTCGGACTCGGCGTCGATGGCTCAGCCTCTAACGACGGTTCTAATATGATAGGTGAAGTTCGTATGGCACTGTATTTACAGCGCTTACGTTATGGGGCTGCCGATGTTACTCACTTTGATGCACTACGCTGGGCAACCCAAGGCTCGGCTCGCGCCATGGGCCGTGACGACATAGGCACCTTAGCCGTAGGCAAGCAAGCCGATATCGCCATGTTCAAACTCGATGAAATCCGCTTCTCTGGCTCCCACGATCCTCTGGCAGCGCTCATATTGTGCGGCGCTCACAGTGCTGACAGAGTTATGATAGCCGGAAAATGGCGTGTCCACGACGGCCAAGTGATTGGACTGGATCTGGAGCGACTGCTCTACAAACACCGCAATGCCGCCAAGCGCCTAGCAGAAAAAGCACTAGCACTACGCTAGTTGTTATAACTCAAGATAAACTGCAGTACAGCCGACACAATGCACTTCAAATTGCGTCGGCTGTACTTAACCACACCGCCATAATATACATGCACAATTAACATCGTTTGATACGAATCAGTATACACATTTTGTTGTTTGAACTTAAAGAAGTGATAATTTCAATTGAAGATAAAGCTTAGCTGGAAATCATAGAAAAATCACTGGTAGGCGTATATCAAGGCTGCAGATAAAAATTTGATTACTTTTAAATAGGAATGTACAAGTAATAAGCTGACTAACTCTACATGTACGTGGCACTCACTCTTAATAAATAATGCATAACCAATCTTATTAAAATAAAAACAGCCCTAGCTAATAAAGGACTGTTTTTATGGTTAAATATTAATGGTCTCTAGTCATTATCAACAATAACTGTTTCAGCAAAAACACCATCAACAAATTTACCCGCTAACCACGCGGAGAAATAGAACACTTCATCAGGCTCCTGAATATCATCATCAGCACTGTAGTAAGTGATTATGACTTCTTTCACCCCTTTAGGTATGTTTAATACCTTAAAACCGATTAAATTTACATTATATTGATATGTTCGAGATGAATCTGTATATATCAACTCAACATCCGCTCGAAGATCATTCCATACCTGTGCAGTATTAGTAATAAGCTGTATACTTAGCCCTGTATTGCGGTATGTCGACTTATCAAATATGACATGACTGATATTAAAGTCACCTTCAATAATGGTTTGTTTTTCAGTTATCATCTCTTTTAACTTAACAGTATTATTAGAGTGCTCATTACTGATATCTATACTGTATTTTTTCTTATCTTTCTGTAGTAGATCTAACCAAGCGAGTAATTCAACCTTTTTGTTCTTATCATTTTTCCCATCAACTAAAGTCAAAACTCTCAATACTACACTCTGACTTCCGTTCGGCACAACTAAGCTACCACTTGTATTAATGTCGACCACTTTAGGCCAAGTTTTACCATTATCAAAACTGGCATAAACTAAACTACTAAAATCTACTTTTACAACACTGTCTAATGAATTAGAAAACTCCAGCCCTAAAACTCTTTCGCTAACGGTTGGTGTATCAAAATTAATGTCGAAAAAAGCATCATTCCCACTAACAGTCCCAGTGATAGCAGCAACTTGACTTTGAACTGGTGGATCAACAGGGTCAACAGGGTCAACAGGGTCAACAGGGTCAACAGGGTCAACAGGGTCAACAGGGTCAACAGGGTCAACAGGGTCAACAGGGTCAACAATGATCGCAGAAGAAGAGACTCGCATAGAATGAGGTTCCGAAAAATCCAAATATTGACCATTAAATGCCAGAACATTTGTTAGTTGTGAATTAGCTGTATTTTTCGTAAAAAAACCTAAACGATTGTAAGATAAATTATCAAAGTCCGATAAGGTTACTTTTAATCCATCAGGAACAATTAGGTCAACTTCATGACCGCGGATATAATGAGGTAATGCATATCCTGAACGTTGACCTGCTGTTAAACAGTACTTTTCATTGGTAAACTGACTAACAATACAAGCTTCAGGCTGCTTACTGGTCTTGATTACTCTCATCGAGTGCGGATGAGAAAAATCAAGAGTTTTCCCATTTCTAGCTTTTACCCCCTTAAGATCTGCATAAGCCGTATATTTATCAAACACAGCTAATCGGTTATAAGACAGATTATCAAAATCACTCAACATAACACTTAACCCACTGGGCGCCATCACATCAACTTCATGTCCACGAATATAATGAGGGAGTGCATATCCAGAACGCTGCCCAGCCTTTAAGCAATATTTTTCAGCCGTTTCTCGGCTAATGATACAGGCTTCCGGTTCCTTAGTTTTTGCAATCACTCTCATCGAGTGTGGGTGGGAAAAATCGAGGAATTGGCCATTTCTCGCTTTAATATTTTTAAGGTCTGCATATGCCGTATACCCATCAAATACAGCGAGTCGGTTATATGACAAGTTGTCATAGTCACTCAACATCACACTTAGCCCACTAGGTGCTATGATATCAACTTCATGGCCACGAATATAATGAGGTAGAGCATAGCCAGATCGTTGCCCTGCTTTCAGACAGAATTTTTCACCTGTTTTTCGGCTAATAATACAAGCTTCAGGCACCTTCTCTGTAGCAATGACTCTCATCGAATGTGGATGGGAGAAATCCAAAATCTTACCATTCCTAGCTTTAATATTCTTAAGGTCTGCATATGCCGTATAACCATCAAATACGGCGAGTCGATTATATGACAAATTGTCATAATCGCTCAGCATGACACTTAACCCACTGGGGGCTAGTACATCAACTTCATGCCCACGGATATTTCTAGGCAGCGCATATGGAGAACGTTCGCCTGCTTTAAGACAATATTTTTCACCAGTATCACGAGTTATCAAACAAGCTTCGGACGTATTCTTTAATTGTGATGAATCATTGCTGGCAAGGCCAGCTTTAGAAAAAGAGACCAATGAGATCCCCATCATTATTAGTACAGATTTTAACTTCATATATTGCCTTCAGTGTTCAAATTTATTAGTACCTAACAAGTAACTTAGCTATTTCGATCCGACGTTTTAAGTTCGCAAAGAAATAAACCGCAGAAGTATCTAACAAATTTAAAAACAACTGGTAGTAAATAAGTATAAAAACTTATCAAAAATCATAATAATGTTGTTTTAAAAGAAAATATTCAATACCTGCACTCATCACTATAAAAACAGAAACACCCAAGATACGCACGCACTCGAAAATCATGACATACTAAATATTTATTTTCATTATCAATAACTCAATCGAAATCTGCTCAGCTTAAAATAAAGTTTCACATTCAATACAAGATGGTAAATCATTACGATCAAAATCAATTCAGAGCTTCACACTCAACAGGAAATCGATTCAAAAACCTAACTTTAGTTGTACACTAAAAATAAAACTAGAGCAGTTCAATATAATGGTGGTTTGATATCAGGTGCGTCAGAGTAAACTACTGGATTACATATAGAAAGCCTAGCTCTTATTTCTGAATCGTTCCAATCTACCCACAGTTTCATAAGTGCGGAATTTAAATTTAACTAACAAACACTCTAGGACGTTTAAACCTTATTTAGTACAACTAATAGAGCACTTTACAGCTGTTATATCGTTACATGTAATTTAACCAATAAGGGGCAACATCTCCATTAAATACGAGAGGGGAAGTGCCCCTCCCCCTTAGAACAGACCTCAACTCTATATTCCACATCATATTTATCTTTAGATGAATCAAGCAACTCAAACAGGTCAAGCACCAAATACATGGTTATTGGAAATAATAAATTTCATGACGAAATAGGAAAACGAACAGGAGGTCATGAGGTCAAAGAAAGTGGCATCTGTAATTTACGAAGTGCATCTTTTAACACAACCTTAGCTCGTCACTCGTGGTAGTAAAACCTGACTTTTAGGTTTTCTCAGCCATTTCCCAGGTAGGAGCCCATAAATAGCAGTGACTGCACACTTATCTTCTCAGTTAGCTATAAGCAACTTGATATTTGTTCATTCTGTCCTTTAAGCTCACAACGCATATCCTCTTCAAGCCTGTAAATGGTCAATAAAAAACCAGCGGCATGACACCGCTGGCTTTTCATTTCAAGACTCAATCAAACGACTTGAAGATTAGCCCATTTAAATATGTGTTAGCATAAGTGACACCATTAATCTTGCTTTGCGGCATATTGATGGGCCACAATAAAATCAACGCTACCCTTTAATACATGAAACATAGTTACTATAAGAGACTCCTGCACTGGCACTACCTACACGTCTGACACCTCTTGTAAGATCAACATCATAATGTCCATCTCCTGACACAGTAGATGACCAAAACCAGTCGTTCATCGGCCAGCCCTTCTCAGTAAAGAGTCTGTCATTACTATCATCAACCCCATCAAAGGTATTAAACAACGAAAATAGCTCATTTGTTGTTGGTAACCTCATTCCTTGATTTGTGCAAAAAGTATTTGCGGATGGCCAATTATGCACAACGTTTATCTCTCCCGCTGGTGCTGTATTACCATCCCCAGTGAGTGAACCAGTATAACTAACTCCTTGCGCTTTGGCTTCAGCTAGCGTTAACGGACGAGTAAACGTTAGCCCTCCAGCAATTAAATCTCCAGATCCGATGAACTGACTGGCCACCTCTTTATTACTCGACGCTGTAACATTAGTAAATAAAGCTCGAGTAATTACGATTTCTTCTAGCGTATTGGTAACACCAAAATTTACTACGCCATCGGTGCCGGATATCAAATTTCCATCAACCAGTTGGGCTGTCACACTATCACCGAAAGAAACCTCAACTTCTGCGCCCCCTACTTGATTACCATAATCATCCAGTATGGTAACCTCAAATAAATTCTGCTCACTGCCATCGGAGATAGCTTCATCACTAAGCAACACTAGGCTATCGACTCGCGCCGTATCGATGTCACCGATAAAGTTCACTGTCCTCCACACATAAACGCTAATCCCATTATCCCCTATATAGGTCACGGTTATCTTTGAGTCACCAGATTTGATACTAGTCACCTTGATAGTCGCTAATCCGTTCTCGTCTGTCGTGTATGTACTGCTATCAGGAACCGCATCATTTGTTGTCTCTACAGACAAAATTGCATTAGCGACCGGGCCTGTATCACGTACCAAGGCAAAGTCCAGCTGTACCCTATCAGTCCCATTTGCAACAGCAACTCCACGTACAACATCTACAGTGAGTCCGCCACTGTCAACACAAGTCACATTGTAAGTGTCTGTCCCCATTACATTAGGCGTCCCATTTTCAATTGAGTACAAACCAGCATTCGAACCGTCTTGAGTGATATAAGCTTTACCTGCTGGCCAAAGTTTATTCACTTTAGGGTCAACGGCATCATACATTACATCCATTTCAGCTGACGTAGGTAAACGCCCTCGCCCCCACAATATGCTTGAGCACCAGCGTAGGTAAATGTGGCTAACTGCAGAGCTGGCGTGTAGCCATTATCTGTATATGACCCTTGATATTCACTAGTCGTTTGTTCAATTTCAAACTTGGTTTTAGGGGCTGAAAATGTCAGTAGACGTTTAGCAGGATCATCCCAATAATCGATATCGGTCCATCTGGCCACTTGGTTGGCATCAAATGCTGTAACCTCAACTATCCCCGTAGCAAAGCCGCCTCGATGGTCTGACACCATGTAACTGACATAATGCTCACCATCGGTAGGCGCCTCAAACGTAAACACGGTATTAGTTAAGTCTGCGGCGTTTTTTGACGCCACATTGGCGGTGTAACTTTTAACTTCGATAAGCTGCAGCTCATCGCTATCGATGACATCTTCGATATAGCCACTGACATCGATATCTACACTGGTGTTTATCTCAACATCTTCATCGTATGCAAAATTTGCTGCCGTAGGCGCATTATTCAAGCTATCCGACACAGCATAATCTAAAGTCCCCATCTTGATGTCAGGCACGCCAGCGATGTTACCTTCAAGAGCATAAACCACACGGGATACACCTTCAGCGGTGGCCTGATAGGTAATAGTAAAATCATCGGTACTTATATCAACTTCGCCATCACCTAACACGCTGAAATCTTCAGATAAGGTATAACCAGCGGGGAAATCAGTTCCCAGAGCCGCTTTGATATCTGTCTCTAACTCTGGATCACCCACCGCCATGGCTATCGAGATAGGAGGCAGTACTGCCGCGCCACCTGCACTACTCGCCACCATGACTTTAGCCCTGGCACGTGTCTTAGTCTGACCCGCCAAAGCAACACTTTCCACCTCATAACCATATTCACAAATGGCCGCGCCTTCAACTGTGACATTAAAGCCCTGACCTAAGATGTCGCTGCCTTCGTCACCCGTTTGTACCTGACCACACTGGCCACTGCCCTGGCTGGATTCGAGATAAACATCGGTCACCTTAGCACCTGCTGTCCCACTCTCAATCAGACTCGACAAATCGACATAACCTGCCTCGTCGGGCGCAACTACATTAAAACCATCACGAGCCGATACCGGCGCCTGCTCAACTACAGGACCTTCAGCGGGAGAATCAGAGCCTGAATCTCCTCCCCCACACGCTGACAACAACAGGCTAGACAGCACCACAGAAGTTAATACATTGAGTTTACCCATTCTCATCCCAGGCCTCCTGATAGCTTGATGTCCATACATTTGAAATGTCTAAATGCATTAAATAGTGCTTGAGTGGCCGCCAGGCCAATGACACTGGTCATGTTAAATCCTTAAATTGTGTTAACTGCACACATCCTTCCCCAAAGCGCTTAACGCTCAGGATGAAGGTGATTGCAATGTTATTTGTGTGTCGCTGTTTCTATGAGCTGCGTTATATACGTAGTGACACTCCCTAGGAGTGCATCGAAATGGCTCGTATCTCGTATCTTGTATTTTCATAGCGCGTCGGCCAGATATCCTGAGGTTTCATCTCCAAGGCTTCAGCTATAATTCGCTCCCCCTTAGTCCAGGGGCGGTCCAGCGCCTTACTCAAGGTTCCTGCCGCCAACCCCGCCTCTAGCGACAGTGACTTGATGGTTAGCCCTTTTTTATGCAGCGAACAAACGATATCCAAGCGGTGCATATCGACAACAGTGTGACTTTCTACATGGGCTGATTTCATCTCTGGAACCTCATTTGTTAACTAGAGCATCTACCGCACATTTTGAGCGGCCCGCAGGCAACGCTTACTGACTTAATTTTTATATCGAACAAAACTAAAATCTAAATATACGATCGAAGATTATTGCTTGATCTATTAAATAGATCTAACATCCAAGCTTTGTTTCACCAAGGTTTCAAATGAGGCCAATCTGCACATTTCATACTTAACAATGATTAATGAATGTTTTAATTACAGCTACTGTCGAAACATTACAGTTGACTGCTATAATTAATATTGATTCAACATTGACACCACATAGATAAACAATGGAAAACCAATCGCTTATATGAATGACTTACCCAGTTTTAAGAACCTCGTTTACTTGGTTAACCTGCACCAAGAGCTTAATTTTCACCGTGCAGCCAAAGCATGCGGAGTGAGTCAGTCGACCCTGTCTACGGGAATTAAAAACCTGGAGGATATGCTTGGCGATAAATTACTCGAACGTCACGGCAATACATTTACTTTTACTGCGATTGGTGAAGATGTAGTGCAGAGGTCAAGGAAGTTACTCGCTGAAGCTAATGATATGGTGTCGCTGGTCAGGCAACAGGGGAATGTAATGACCGGCAATGTTCGATTGGGTTGTATCTCCAGCATAGCCTTGTTTGTGCTCAAGAGTATCTTTAAACACTGTGATGAGGCCTATCCGGACCTAAACCTGACGATTAAAGAGGGCAGTACTGATGAGCTTATCGAGGCGTTAACCAAGGGCGAGTTGGACATGATATTTGTGGCTCAACCGGTAGACATAGGCCGTCACCATTATATGAAACTGGGAATTGACCCGTTTAAGTTTGTTGTACATCCAGACCTTGCCGAGCAACTAGGCGAACCACTGGACTACCAAAACCTCCCAGACGAAAGTATCTACCTGCTAAAAGGAGAAAGTAGCATGTCAGAGACTGAACTAGGCCCTTTCTTTCTCGATAATAAAAAGAAATTTAGCCATCAAAGCGCCACGAATCTACAAACCTTAGCCCTGCTCGTCGATGCAAAAGTCGGCGCCATATTCCTGCCTCAAATGGCCATCGATTATGGCCTGATTAAGCACTCTAATGCGGTTGTGATGCAGCCACCCGGCGAAGCACCCTACCGCGAAATAGGCCTGATGTGGCGTAAAAGCTCAATCAAGGTGGCCACACTGAGAACTCTGGGACTGGCAATACAGAAACTGAGATACAACTAACGTCCAGTACCCTTTTTCGGCACCCAATAAAAAGACCAGCAGCAAGTGCTACTGGTCTAATAAAACCGTCAACCTATTTCAGGACGGGACATTCTCCAGATACCCTTGCCTGAATAAATCGAAACTCAACCAAAGCCAAATCAAACAAGTGGCACCAAACGAATAACACAGTCGCACAATGTCAGAGCAAACTGGCCGCATAACACTCAAGAAATGCAGCGAGAACCAAAAAAAAACCAAACATTCAAAAGTGAGATAAAACCAAGAGGAGGATATAGATCTCATTTTTAAATATTTTTTAAATAATACGCAAAAAAATCTAAAAATATAAAGCACCCTAAGACATGATCAAATTAAGATAAACCCGAAGATGTCAAATATTTGTCGCGACATTTTCGTATCCTGAGTGTATCTTTATTTTAGATCTTGGATTATAAATAAACCTGAAGTTACGACAATGTTGAATCAAGCAGATAATTTACGGGTGAACTATGAAGAACACAATTCTATTATTAACACTACTTTTTACAGCAGCCCAGGCGAATGCAGGTAACCAAGCGGTTTTTCAATGGTCGGGTACGGTTCCTATGGCACATGACTGGAGCTCAAAACCCTTAAATATCACAGAGAATTATTGGCAAAAGGGATTAAATCTACAAACTAAGTTTATCACCATTGAAAATCAGACCGAAGTTGCCAGAAATATAGTGATTAGCATAGAAAAAATAATAGATAAGAATAAATTCAAAGTTGCAAGCTATAACACAGATGCCAGAACCTATAAGTTAATAATAGAATCAAAAATATGAACATTCATAATTATCGGTATTTTCAAGATAATTAAAAATACCTTTTCTTTATATGGATATATTGAAATAACAATCATTTAATTGGTACTAAGACTCACTCAACTAAACCATACAATCAAAAACGGTCAATAACTTAAGTCATTGACCGTTTTTGATTGTAAATGAGCATTATCAGAAGCTACCTATAAGCTTGGCATCGAGGTTTTATCTAATAGGCAGGCTTAATTTTTCCTTTGGAAAAACAAACTTATTGTTATCTACTCTGACTTTAATCCAAGGATTGAGCACACTCAAGGCATCGATTGTTAAGCAATGTTCCTGAGCAATTAAATGTAACCAAGCCCCTTGTACGATCACATGGTCCTCTAGATTCGCACTATCCATACCTAAAACATCCTGGACATCGAAAACATGTTCACAATGGCCATAGCTATAGAACCTTTGATAAATATTACAGTCATTAGGCTCATACACCTGATCTATATTATCCAAATCAGTCATTGCTATGGTGGTTCTACAAGTTTCAGATGACTCCTCTAGCAAAGCCACAACCGCGGGAGCCGTGACTACAGGAGCAGGCTTGGACACAGCAGGAGTAGGCTCGACTGAAATCTCAACAAAATCATAATTGGATACATGCTGGTATTTGTTTGACTGACCAAACAGGTACTGTACTCCTATGGCTAAGGTATAGCTGTCACCACGAGACTCACTTACCGGTTCCTGGTACCAACGATAGCCTAAGTTCACTTCCCAGGATGGAGTCAGCTGATACTTAACACCTAACCCAGCAAACAGGCCATCGCCCTCATCACGATAACCCAGCTCAGAGTACAGAGAATACCCCTCCCCTAAGGAAAACGTAGGCCGCATAAAGGCTTCAACAGCCTCAGAGTTGGCCACACCATCATGTAAACTACTCACAGCCACACCTAAATCAAGATACTGATTAAGACGGTAACCAGTTCCTGCACGCCAATACAGATTGCTCTCTTCAGCCTCTTTACTTAAGCCCAAACCAGTGGCACCTTCGATAAACCAGGCTCCAACTTGATCGGCTGAACCGGTATCACTCTGTGCAAATGCCTGAGGTGCGAGTCCACCCAGACCAACAAGCAGCAGTGCTGCTAACCTCTTATTCATATTATACATCCGGTTCAAAAATTAACGTAAAGGTGTCAGTGTAAGAACCTACCTCAAGTGGATCTAGCGGGACTGAATTAAACTCAACATCAATTTTAAAATTGATGTTGTTCACCTCAACTCCAGACACTTTTAAGCTAGGATCACTAGGGTTGCTGACGACCCCCTCTTCGACTAAGTATTCGCCATTACTACAGCCAATGCATTTAATACTGTAAGGGATCTCTGACCCAGAATTTCTCAATATGTAATCATCAGAGCTATTTAACATCACTTTCATACCGTCGCTGAAAAAGCCGCTGGCAGTCACATCAAAGCTGGTTTTGGCCGACACAGTGTCGGTGCCTACGCCATAGACAGTTTTCATCTCTGACTCACCAGTTAGCTCCACCGAGGTGATATAGGCCGGAGTATGATCAATTTCCAAAACAAACGGCTGACTGTCGATAAACTGAGTTTTTATATCGCCAAGGTAATACTGATAAAACTGACTGAGCGACACACTGCCGCGATAAAGACCTGCATCTTCCCCATCAAAAGCATCGGCCAAATCAGTCTCGTCTATACTAAATATCGGACGGATAAAAGCGTAGGGCGTCACGACCTTAGTACCTGTGGTTAATATATTTGGAAAAAGGCAACTACTCCCTAATACAGTAGCGATAGGTGGACTCCAGGTGCCGCAAGAAGAACCACCAGGAACAGGGTCGCCTGAAGTAGGGGCCGCAGAGCCTGTGTGGTATTCAAACCCCTTGAACGTAATCGGCACGACGAAATTAGTACTAGCTGAACTCATCGTAATACCAGTTGGTATCGTTCCGACAAAAGCCCGGGGATCCACTTAGCAGTAGGTGTTAAGCCATGTGTCGGCGTCCAGAACGAAGGCACCATGCCATCACCGCTGCTACTGACAATGGCATTATCCCAACGAACAACCCCGCCGGTAAGATCCACGTTCAGGGTCGATGCCCAGCCATTCGATATACTAAAAAGTAAGCTTACCAGCAGCAGATTAACTCTTTTCATTATTCGCATCCCTGATCACTACACGCATGTCCTTTAATTTATTACCCGTAGTGCGAACTTCTAGATTGAGCTTACCCTTATTCATATCAGGCTGAAGCTCCATCTCGAAACGGCGACCGGCCAGCACCTTAATGTTCTTGCGGCAAGTATCATTCAACGTGCCTTCACAATTGTTGACACTGATATTCAGGAACGTCTTACCTTTGTTATATACCACAAGCTTATTATCAATATAACGGGTTGAATAATTGAGCTTATCAGCCTTACCAGGGACGATAAACAAGGGAGCAAAACCCACCGCCATCTGCACCGCTTGCTCAGGACGCACTGATTCATCAAAATAAGGCGTCGGTACTACGGCAAGCTGGAAAACTCGATCAGTATCGCTAACACAATCCGGTAAACAGCTCAGTGACACCTTAAGATCTTTCTCAAACCCCGGATTGATCACGGTGCGCGCCGGACGTACCGTGAGTTTCCACTGGTCTAAGTTATCTCGTGTATAGGGAGTCTTTACGATCTCACCATCAACCATAGTGAGTTCATATATACCGATATTGAGAAATATCTTCTTACCCTCAGTGTTGGTGACGGTAAACACACCTTCGCTATTTTTATCAGCAACTTTAAACATAGAGCTGACCTGAATCGCTTCGGCTGACTGGATACTGATAAACAGACCCAAGACGGCTGCTAAAACATATTTGATATTAGGCATCGTTACCTTCCTCATTTTCTAAAAGAGTAAGCAAGTCCAATTCGCTGTCTTTGATTAATACATAAGCATCCAACTCTTGTAGCAGCTGACGCTTTGCTGATGTTAAGTTAATATCCGTCACATAAATGTACTGCTCACCGGCAACGGTAACGCTGGTAAATATGACGTTTTGACTGTTAAGGCGCGCGATAACATTTTTCGCATCTTTACCTACGGTAAACTGTCCCAGGTATACTAATGCTTGCTCTAAGTTATCCCCCTGTAATAAATAAGATGTTTTCTGCCATTTATCACGACCAGTCTGCTCTAACCCCGGCAAACAGAAGCCCTTAAGCGTATTCACCTTAGTGTCGCTGGCCTTACCTTCGTAGATACACAAGCCTTTACGTGAAATAAGACGGAAATCAGCATTCTTACGATAGTTAACTCTGAACACACCATCGTCAGACAGAGGTTCGGCGCTGATACAGCCATCACCTAAACACTGCACTCTGGATATAGGGTTACCGAAAATATCATCCAGTACCAGGATCTGACTTGCCAGTTCGGTAACATCTGCAGAAACATTAAACACAGTACCAGGGTGGCTGAATCTGTGATCTCGCCCTCGCTGGACTTCAACGTTGTCTCCAGATGCATCGAAGTCAAAATCGAACGCCGAGTACTCTTTTAACGGTAGCAAAGATACTTCATCGGACACTGTCACCCTGCGGTTGTAACGGCCGTCTTTACTCAAACCAAGCTTTAACTCGGGAGAGAAATCTTCATCCTGTGTCAGGGCACTAACCTGAGCATAACTGCGTGACTTATCCTTAGTGAACGACAAGCCACTAGATGACAATACCTGAGTGCTATTAAAACCAGCTGACAGTGTTTTTTCGCCTCTGTCATTTGTGTAGCCATAACTGTTAGCGGTGAAATAGTCGTTGTCACCCGAAGCCGTTACCGAAAGATCACCCATCACAGAGTTATCATTGAACACATGCGCGCCCGCCGAGGCATTACCACGCCAATTATCACCTTGATAATCGCCCCTTAGGTAATTTACATTGCGATCGAAACCATCCTGATCGACATACAAACTGCTCTGAGCCGATATACCACTATCACCGAACGGCATGGTCCAACTTAGTGATATGCGAGAATCCACATCAGTAACACTGTTATCCATATATTCGGCGTTAACACTTAAACTACCGGCATCGAAACTCTTTGATAAACCGGCAGATAACGACCAGAGTTCAGACTCACTCTCGACCACAGCACTAGCAACTTTGACAACATCTCTAGAGGTATAGTACGCAGCCCGTAAGAAACCATTAGCCCCCATGACCTGACCCGAAATACCAACCCCAATGTCTTCGAAACTGCGCATGCCATAAAGGTGGCTGGCCATTCGGTACTCAGTATTTTGAGCATCGTATTCATAGCGACGATAGTCCAAGAAAATCCCAGAATATGACAGACTGCCTCTCTGATAAAAGTCATCAGCATTAAGAAAGCTACCATGAACAAAATCCAGACTCAGAGCTTCATTAAAGTAATAACTTCCACCAAGTTGAAGATATTGCTCATCAGTCCCTATGGTTGCCGAACCACCAAAGAGAAGCGCTTCGTTAAATCTATAAGTGCTACTTGCCTTAATAATATTACGGTCGTAATTGTCATAATCCGCCATCAGAGAGTCTTGATTTAAAGGAGAGTCTCCAAAATCAAAGTCTTCTAAACGGCCCACACCGAATACATAGTCAAACTCACCCACAGGAATGGAGAATTGGTTATTATTCACCACCTGACGACGCTCTTTAAGTACGGTATTTCCTGAAACCTTCAAGATAATTGTGATGTCATACACACCTTTTGGCAGATCTTCATAACTGAGGAATTGTTGTCCCTCATCTACCACCTGAGTCAAGATCAAGCGATCGTCTCGATAAACCTCTAATTGCCCAAGCTGAGGTGCATAAAAATAGATCTTTTGCTGACTATCCGCACTGCCCTTAATCAAGTTCCTGCTGGAACCGACAAAGGCACCATCTAATGCCATTCTGGCACCAGTATCGAACATATCGGTCGAATTAAAAGACAGGTTATAGCGACTACGACCCGCCTGCAGGGTATGGCCTGAAAAATCTAATGTATAAAGACCTGAATAGAGATCAAACTCATTACCTGGTGTGTGATATTGAGTATCGAAAGTGAGATACCCCAAAGGCAGGCCAATTGTGGTGTAATTCGACATGGAGCCGCTATTTCTGCCATCAAAATCGGTATATCCATAGAGGCGAGTCGAGTTAATCAACGCATTACTCTCACTAAATGCGCTCTGATACTCGACCTCGGCCAGCTCAGCTTTAACCGATGTCGATGGCACAAAAATTCTTAGCTGACCATAATCGAAATCAAACACATAACCAGCATTGTCAACCTCAGGTGTCACCAAACAGCGAGCCAAATTCCCTGTACATGACTCATCGGTGGCAACCCCAACAACTAACTGCTCGAGAATCGCATCCACTGCAGCAGATTTAACCTGACTTTCTAAAAAATAGCTTTTTAACTGCTTGTAGGCACTGCTATCACTCTCGACTCTAAACGTATCGTAACTGGCTAGCCCCTTAACTAAGGTACCTTCACCAGCTCCCACCACCACCACGTTGATTTGTTGTTGAGTCTCATCGAAAAAATCCGAAAATTCACCGGGGAAATAATTTGTTTCAGCCAAAGCACTGGCAACACCACTGAGTGTCAATGGCAGTGCAATCAATAAACATGTACTTAGGCGGCTCATATTTTTAACCTCGCATAGACACTCAGGGTTCCGTTACACACTTGCTCGCTATCGGTTTGCGCTAGCGTAGGATAAACCAGAGTAAATTTATGCTGACTAGTTCTTAAACCATTGTTTGTGGTTTGAAAAGACATCGCTGGAGTCACGTCATCAACGACAAATGGAGTATCGTCAAACAATGTGCTAACAGCCAAAGGAGCACCATCACACTGATGATCTGAGCCCATTAATTCAATCTCATAATCTTCAGTGTTTGCCATCGGACTGGAAATAGTAAACCCCATATCTAAATCGTTAAACCCTTGGTTTTTTGTGTCATATAAAGCGGTAAATATTTTTTTATCGGCCTCAATAGAAAGTTCTGCTGAATTACTGTTTTTTACAATATCAACATTTATATTGACACTCTTAGTTACTGTCCCAGCACTTACGCTAGCCGTAAAAAAAATCAATATATAAAAAAGTAAACTTGAATACATTTCAGTCCCTACATTTATTTCGAATACTTCAATATCAATATATTTTCAAGTATTAATTTTAGATTTAAGTTGAACTTTAGAATTAAATAAAACCAACTTGAAAATAAATAAAACAATTTAAAGTGAAGACAATATATTAAGCCATGTTGAGCTTATCCACATTCAAAGTAAATAATTCACTCTACGCGACACTCAAATCTATTGACTAAAAGCTACAACTTAAAAAGCCGGATATAAAGATATAACATCTAGCATCCGGCATTATCTACTTACAAAGGCTTAGTTCATAATCAATAAAATAAATAGTTATGAACATAGCATCTGGATAATTAAATTAGATTGCAGCGTCAGAAATCAAAACTGTCGCCTGAACAACAACTTCATCACCTTCAGCAACACTAGGCATACCAGATGCACCAGTTTCTAGAGTCATAATTACTGACTCAGCAGCAGCAGTGCTAGTATTTTTAACAAGAGCGCTTGAATCAACCATCACAGAGAACTCTTCAGCTGTATCTTCGCCAAGTAATCCACCACCAGAAGAGAACTTAAGGTTAGTTAGTGCGTAGAAGTAATTGGCTTGAGCACCAGTGCTGTCTTCTACATTGAAAGAAAGCTCAGAAGATGATGAAACAGTTACTGCTTTAGTAGTCTCGTCGACTGCAAAAGTAAGTGTACCGTCATTGTGGCCAACAGTACCTGTATCAACAATAACCAATTCAGGGTCAATAACATTTGCAGCAGCAACAGTACCAGTCCACTGGAAGTTACCTGTAGACTCAACAGCTACTGCATTACCTGCCAACATAACTAGTGCACTGATTGTTGCGATTTTGAATACGTTTTTCATTTTAAAGCTCCGTAAAATAATAATTTGTTGAAGTTCTTCTTTCGAACTGGAGCCAGTATATGCTTTTGAAAAACGCAATTTGTATCACGAAAGTATCGAATGAAAAGCGATTTCATCTACAGTGTAAATACCTTGTAGTATGAAATAACGAAATCAGCTTTCATCTTGCTATAAAAACCTTCCCCTTTTTAACAATGCTTTTAACTGTGCCACCCATGTTAATTACCCCTCATTTACTTTGCCTTCAAACTTAATAGCTCTACCATTACCAGCTCAAGTTTGTTGACTTGCTATAAGTATCTAGGCTTCTCAAAACTGCTCTATATAATGAGTGATAACTAGTAAATAGTCATAAACATATATAAATCACCCAGTGAATAGACAAAGTAAATATAAAACCTACATTTCAATAGCTTGAAATCACCTTGCTGAGCATGATTATGAATTGAGCATGCATTTTATGCCGCGTTACCTTTCTCACCTACCTGATATACTTAAGCCCCCCTTAACCGTGCCACCCAATATAGTGGCCACCCTGAGAACTCTGGGACTGGCAATACAGAAACTGAGATACAACTAACGTCCAGTACCCCTTTTCGGCACCCAATAAAAAGCCAGCGATGTCATGCCGCTGGCTTTATCAATATTTGAGCCCTCCTAAAACACACAAAAATGATTGCGCGCGCATTAAATCATCCTTGATGACCAATCGCCCCCCATGCGCTTAATTCAAAAACCACACGACGAGCGAGCTACCACCTTTAACTACATGCAGTTGACCAATCCCTGTCAACAATAAAAGACGATTACCATGCCCACATGCAATACCCGCTATACGCTGCGAAAAGCGGTCAAACAACTCAATCAGTGGTTTAACCACTTTGGCTTTGTGCAGCATCCCAATAAAACCTTTATTGGTAAAACCACCAAAGGTTTTGACTGGCTCGGTGTCAATACAACTTAAACGGCCATGTAGGCACAGGAAAACGCGCTCTCACCAATTTCACCGTAAAATTACGCCAGCTTTACGAGCAGGTGGCGCTGTATACTCCTAACAAATACAGCGCGATGCATAACCCCCTAGCATCCTTTAAAGACACTCCACAAAAAATGTTAGCAACAAAACAGCCGGCTTTAGAGGCGGTACCTCAATACAGCCTTTTAGTTACATATAACTGTCAGATCTGAAGCAGTACTGTCAATTTTGGACTCCATTCTTATAGTGCCCGTCCCTCTACTTGTACAATATATTTGCCCTGGGTAAGCATACTGCTTAAGCGGCCCCCCAAAAGTATAAGTAAAGTCAGATCCGCTCTGAAATTGCAGCATATTCTTTCGCCTTGAACTACAACTACCTGCAAGTATTTCCTGACTATTACTAAGGGTAACTTGGGTCACATTCAAAGGCCCCGGCCCTTGAATCGTCTTCCGAGTCGCAAACCCACAACTACTAGTCCAATATCCATCATAAAAATTTCCAGATAAAATAATTGCATTCGAGTTGAATGTAATATCAGCTTGTTGACTTGAAAGCCCATTCAGCAAACTGGTAAAAGTACTAGTCACCGATACGACCTCTTCCACATCGTTCGTTACCTTGATTTCGAAAAAACCGCTATCATCCGTATATAAATTAGGTGGCGGCTGTATCATTGCAGTCCCGCTATCTAAACTCACTTCAACAAGCGCACCTACAACAGGATTACCATTAGCATCAAGCAACTCCGCTCTTAAGCTGTTTTCCTCAACACCATCACTACTAGCGTTATCCTGAAGTACTGACAACTGCGCTACTCGCGCCGTATCGATGTCACCGATAAAGTTCACTGTCCTCCACACATAAACGCTAATCCCATTATCCCCTACATAGGTCACGGTTACCTTTGAGTCACCAGATTTGATACTAGTCACCTTGATAGTCGCTAATCCGTTCTCGTCTGTCGTGTATGTACTGCTATCAGGAACCGCATCATTTGTTGTCTCTACAGACAAAATTGCATTAGCGACCGGGCCTGTATCACGTACCAAGGCAAAGTCCAGCTGTACCCTATCAGTCCCATTTGCAACAGCAACTCCACGTACAACATCTACAGTGAGTCCGCCACTGTCAACACAAGTCACATTGTAAGTGTCTGTCCCCATTACATTAGGCGTCCCATTTTCAATTGAGTACAAACCAGCATTCGAACCGTCTTGAGTGATATAAGCTTTACCTGCTGGCCAAAGTTTATTCACTTTAGGGTCAACGGCATCATACATTACATCCATTTCAGCTGACGTAGGTAAACGCCCTCGCCCCCCACAATATGCTTGAGCACCAGCGTAGGTAAATGTGGCTAACTGCAGAGCTGGCGTGTAGCCATTATCTGTATATGACCCTTGATATTCACTAGTCGTTTGTTCAATTTCAAACTTGGTTTTAGGGGCTGAAAATGTCAGTAGACGTTTAGCAGGATCATCCCAATAATCGATATCGGTCCATCTGGCCACTTGGTTGGCATCAAATGCTGTAACCTCAACTATCCCCGTAGCAAAGCCGCCTCGATGGTCTGACACCATGTAACTGACATAATGCTCACCATCGGTAGGCGCCTCAAACGTAAACACGGTATTAGTTAAGTCTGCGGCGTTTTTTGACGCCACATTGGCGGTGTAACTTTTAACTTCGATAAGCTGCAGCTCATCGCTATCGATGACATCTTCGATATAGCCACTGACATCGATATCTACACTGGTGTTTATCTCAACATCTTCATCGTATGCAAAATTTGCTGCCGTAGGCGCATTATTCAAGCTATCCGACACAGCATAATCTAAAGTCCCCATCTTGATGTCAGGCACGCCAGCGATGTTACCTTCAAGAGCATAAACCACACGGGATACACCTTCAGCGGTGGCCTGATAGGTAATAGTAAAATCATCGGTACTTATATCAACTTCGCCATCACCTAACACGCTGAAATCTTCAGATAAGGTATAACCAGCGGGGAAATCAGTTCCCAGAGCCGCTTTGATATCTGTCTCTAACTCTGGATCACCCACCGCCATGGCTATCGAGATAGGAGGCAGTACTGCCGCGCCACCTGCACTACTCGCCACCATGACTTTAGCCCTGGCACGTGTCTTAGTCTGACCCGCCAAAGCAACACTTTCCACCTCATAACCATATTCACAAATGGCCGCGCCTTCAACTGTGACATTAAAGCCCTGACCTAAGATGTCGCTGCCTTCGTCACCCGTTTGTACCTGACCACACTGGCCACTGCCCTGGCTGGATTCGAGATAAACATCGGTCACCTTAGCACCTGCTGTCCCACTCTCAATCAGACTCGACAAATCGACATAACCTGCCTCGTCGGGCGCAACTACATTAAAACCATCACGAGCCGATACCGGCGCCTGCTCAACTACAGGACCTTCAGCGGGAGAATCAGAGCCTGAATCTCCTCCCCCACACGCTGACAACAACAGGCTAGACAGCACCACAGAAGTTAATACATTGAGTTTACCCATTCTCATCCCAGGCCTCCTGATAGCTTGATGTCCATACATTTGAAATGTCTAAATGCATTAAATAGTGCTTGAGTGGCCGCCAGGCCAATGACACTGGTCATGTTAAATCCTTAAATTGTGTTAACTGCACACATCCTTCCCCAAAGCGCTTAACGCTCAGGATGAAGGTGATTGCAATGTTATTTGTGTGTCGCTGTTTCTATGAGCTGCGTTATATACGTAGTGACACTCCCTAGGAGTGCATCGAAATGGCTCGTATCTCGTATCTTGTATTTTCATAGCGCGTCGGCCAGATATCCTGAGGTTTCATCTCCAAGGCTTCAGCTATAATTCGCTCCCCCTTAGTCCAGGGGCGGTCCAGCGCCTTACTCAAGGTTCCTGCCGCCAACCCCGCCTCTAGCGACAGTGACTTGATGGTTAGCCCTTTTTTATGCAGCGAACAAACGATATCCAAGCGGTGCATATCGACAACAGTGTGACTTTCTACATGGGCTGATTTCATCTCTGGAACCTCATTTGTTAACTAGAGCATCTACCGCACATTTTGAGCGGCCCGCAGGCAACGCTTACTGACTTAATTTTTATATCGAACAAAACTAAAATCTAAATATACGATCGAAGATTATTGCTTGATCTATTAAATAGATCTAACATCCAAGCTTTGTTTCACCAAGGTTTCAAATGAGGCCAATCTGCACATTTCATACTTAACAATGATTAATGAATGTTTTAATTACAGCTACTGTCGAAACATTACAGTTGACTGCTATAATTAATATTGATTCAACATTGACACCACATAGATAAACAATGGAAAACCAATCGCTTATATGAATGACTTACCCAGTTTTAAGAACCTCGTTTACTTGGTTAACCTGCACCAAGAGCTTAATTTTCACCGTGCAGCCAAAGCATGCGGAGTGAGTCAGTCGACCCTGTCTACGGGAATTAAAAACCTGGAGGATATGCTTGGCGATAAATTACTCGAACGTCACGGCAATACATTTACTTTTACTGCGATTGGTGAAGATGTAGTGCAGAGGTCAAGGAAGTTACTCGCTGAAGCTAATGATATGGTGTCGCTGGTCAGGCAACAGGGGAATGTAATGACCGGCAATGTTCGATTGGGTTGTATCTCCAGCATAGCCTTGTTTGTGCTCAAGAGTATCTTTAAACACTGTGATGAGGCCTATCCGGACCTAAACCTGACGATTAAAGAGGGCAGTACTGATGAGCTTATCGAGGCGTTAACCAAGGGCGAGTTGGACATGATATTTGTGGCTCAACCGGTAGACATAGGCCGTCACCATTATATGAAACTGGGAATTGACCCGTTTAAGTTTGTTGTACATCCAGACCTTGCCGAGCAACTAGGCGAACCACTGGACTACCAAAACCTCCCAGACGAAAGTATCTACCTGCTAAAAGGAGAAAGTAGCATGTCAGAGACTGAACTAGGCCCTTTCTTTCTCGATAATAAAAAGAAATTTAGCCATCAAAGCGCCACGAATCTACAAACCTTAGCCCTGCTCGTCGATGCAAAAGTCGGCGCCATATTCCTGCCTCAAATGGCCATCGATTATGGCCTGATTAAGCACTCTAATGCGGTTGTGATGCAGCCACCCGGCGAAGCACCCTACCGAGAAATAGGCCTGATGTGGCGTAAAAGCTCAATCAAGGTGGCCACACTGAGAACTCTCGGGCTGGCAATACAAAAACTGAGATACAACTAACGTCCCGTAACCCCTTTTCGGCACCCAATAAAAAAGCCAGCGGTATGACACCGCTGGCTTTTTTATTGTGGGCTCTATCAATTTATTTGAAGATTGTGCGTACTTACAAAGTACGCTTTAAAGTGACTGGCGCCGTTAAGCCAGCCCCTTAATCCAAATGTAAACTTATACTGAATCCCATCGTAAATGAAATCTATAGTTAGTTAGTACAAGTAACATACCTAGAATTATTATTATGTTGAGTACTGGTACTATTATCATGGAGACGAACTTCCCAGTGGTAGTCTGGATTAGTATCATGCTCTGTACTCGTCCAGTATGCCCAATATGTAGGCCAACCGAGTGCGGTCCACATGTTTCCTTCGTCTGCGTATAGTAATTCAAGCTCATCGAAACTCGGCAGGCGTTTGCCCTGATTAATACAAAATGAACTTGCTTCAGCCCAATTCATCCTCGCGAACGTGACATCATCAGGTCCATAACTGCCATTCTCTCTCTGAGTAGAGCTATATGGAACACCTTGTTCAATCGCTTCTTGCTCGGTCAATGGATAAGTAAATGGCAGCGGAGCAGCAAATTGACTTGTCGTAGAAAGAGATGTGAAGCCAGATATATAACCAGTGTAAGACACCTCTACAGCGACTGGTTCCCCTACAGTGTTAGCCAAATGAAGCCTGACCTGCCCTCGCCCATCCGACACTAGCAAAGCTATATCTTCATCAGTTGAAACAGTGTTACTACCAAGTTGAACATTGATATTAGCCCCTGGTACCGGACGATCTTCACTATCGAGTAAGGTGATTTCAATCACGTTCCGCTCAATGGTATTCGCTCTGGCATTATCTTCCTCTATGGTCAGACTGGCAACTCTTGCCGTATCTATTTCACCACCGTCACTGACGCAAGCAAATTTTGAGATATCTGCAGGGTTGTTATTCGAAACAGATCCATTAGTAAGGTTAAAGTCATAAGTTCTACCCTGACCATCCATTGTACTGGACCAGTAATAATCGCCCATATTCCAACCATATGCAGTTCCCATGTGTCCATTTTCTTGAAACAAGGCTAACAGTTCATTTATGGTTGGTAAGCGTGTACCAGTATCGTTGCAATAATCTTCAGCTTCAACGGATCTCAATGAAGCATCGTTATGTTTCTTAGGGCAGACAAATAGAATTTCTCCACTGATAACATCAGAACAGATTGGGTCACTAAATACGCTATATCTGGATTCAGATGTGAAAGCACCTCCGGCATTAGTGAAACTTGCGGTAACCTCAACACGCTCCTCGATAGAATCAGTTAGATTAAAAATGACTTGACCATCCACACCAGATATTAGCCCTAAGGGGTTTTCGAACAAATCAGCAGTGACGCTGTCCTTCTCCAACTTTATAAGTGCCCCGCCAACTGGATTACCGTAAAAATCATGTAGGGTAACGCCATATTTATTCATTGCTAAACCATCGGCAGCTGCATTGTCATTAATCACTACCATAGAAACGACTTCCGCAGTATCTATATCACCGATAAAATTAATATCAGTAGACACACGAACTGTTTCCGATGTGTTGTTTACGTACTCTAAATTTACCGCCGCCGTACCTGCTTGAGTACTCTTCACACTAAACTTGGCTTCACCTTGTTCATCTGTAGTAATGACAGTTTTTTCTGGACTCGATGAAAGACTATAGCTGAGTACAGCACCAACGACCGGTCCGGTATCACGAACAAATGAAGCAGTCAGTTCAACCGTGTCAACGTCGTTGGCAATTGCTGTGTTTTTATTTGCCAAAAGACGAGGTCCACCACTATCTACACAAGTGGCATAATAAAGCCCCCATTAACTTGAGCAATCTTGTTATCGAGTAAAGATACAACGCTAAAACTAGTACCATCCAGAGCTAGATACCCTTGACCCATCGGCCAAGAATAACTTGAGGCCGGAGATTTAACGTTATACAAATCCTGTATTTCTGCGACAGTGGGCAATCGGCCTCGCGTAGCACAATATGCCTCGGCCCCCACTGATGAGAAAGTTGACATGCTAATATTGGGTGTATATCCGGTATCAATCCAGTTACCCTGATAAGTTGCAGCAGCAGCTTCAATATCCATTTCAAATTTAGTCTGAGGAGCTGTAAAAAGTAACTGGTCATTCTCGATATCTGACCATCTTGCCATTTGATCTTGATTCGCCACACTGACTTCTATAATGCCTGTAGCAAAACCACCGTGCTGGTCGGAAACAACGTAAGTAACATAGTGTTTACCACCAACTAAACTTGTAAATGTTAATACAGTATTACTTAAATCATTTGGGTCTTTAGCCGCCACTGTAGCGGTATAGCTCTGAACCTCAACCAATTGCAGACCATCACCATCACTATCATCTATATGATTATCAGCACTGAGATCGATTTCATAGGAGGTATTTATCTCATCAGCATTGTAAGCAAAACTTGAGGCTGTTGGGGCATTGTTTAAACTGTCTGAAACCGCATAATCTAATGTGCCCATTTTGATATCAGGGGCATCAGGGTCGACACTTTCCAGGGCGTAAACCACACGTGATACACCTTCGGCTTCCGCCCTATAGGTGATAGAAAAATCAGTCGCCACCATAGTGACATAGCCGTCACCCAGTACACTGAAATTTTCTGATAGAATATAGCCTGTAGGGAAGCTTCCTTTTGCCTCCAGCTCCGCTTTAATATCAGTCACTCTTGGGAGGTCATCAATCGCCATGGCTATCGAGATAGGAGGCAGTACTGCCGCGCCGCCTGCACTACTGGCCACCATGACTTTAGCCCTGGCACGTGTCTTAGTCTGACCCGCTAAAGCCACACTTTCCACTTCATAGCCATATTCACAAATAGCTGCACCTTCAACTGTGACACTAAAGCCTTGATCAGAAGCTAAATCATCTGTAGAAACTTCACCACATTGCCCACTACCCTGGCTGGACTCAAGATAAACACCCGTTACCTTAGCCCCTGCGACGCCACTCTCAATTAGGCTCGACAAATCGACATAACCCGGCTCGTTGGGCGTAACCACATTAAAGCCATCGCGGGCCGATACCGGCGCTTGTGAAATAGGGGGCACATCAGGAGTAGTGGTGGTATCACTACTGTCGCTGCCACCACAGGCAGTCAGTAGTAACGCCGAGGCCAACACCGATAACCCTGTTGTCATTAACTTAATTTTTCTCATTGTGTTTATTCCTAAATTTACAATTTTCGCACCTAAACCAAAGATCCGGCCCGGGAACCAACAATCTCTTATACAACCAACTCTGAGTAAAATTATAAGCAGTGGTCAAAGGTAAGTGTTTCACAGAGGTATCTGCTATATATCACAGTAGGGGAAAGAGGCCATAATGCTGAAACTAGCAGGCGAGTGGAAACCAGATAAAATTAGTTGACAACTGATTTTCATACTCGTTACGTATTTTATTGATGAGTAGCCTCAGTTTGATACTTTCGGGGTACAAAATGGATGTCAAAACGAATGGATAAATGTCCTCGTTAAGCGCATCATGCCCGCAATTGAGTAATTTTATACGTATTAGTTTATTCTTGTATCTGGCTCTTGAATATTTAGATTAACTCACCAATAACTTCAGACAGGTAGTTTATAAATGCAAACAACGGAAAAATCCAAACTGCCCGATGGATTAGCGCGCTTCTGGAACGATGTGTGTGATCAAGATATCAAGTTTGCATTAGAAATTTGTACTCAGTATGAAGATTATATCGCAGCTCAACTAGACCAGTTAGAAGCATTAGTCAATAACGCGACAAACACTAAACTAAATCAGCAAAATATACAGCTTACCGAAGAGATACTGCATAAATTAACAGGAAGTCTTGCCCTGTTAGGCTTCGATCCACAAAGTCACTATCTGCATGAATTAGAACTCAAGTTTTCTAGCAAAACAACATTCTTGGATCAAGCTACTTTTGACAATATCCAAAGTCAAGTAAGGGGAGTGTCAACTCTTATAAGGCAATGTTGTCATTTGACCTAAGGCAATTGACAGCCATGGCTGATGTGTTTATCACAATGGGTTGAGGCATCACTGACAAGCACTCCCAATATAGTACAAGCTATTGATGTACTAAAGTATTCGAGTCAAACCACCTAATTAGTGTATAAATTGTTATAACCCAAAGTAAACACACCCTTCAACACCCTGTATTACATGGCTTTTATTGTGGCTTATGATTTTCACATTTTTTTACTACCTTCATACTGAATCCTACGTCAGACTTGAAACAAATCTTGTGCGAGCTGGCGTGTGTTTAGACATATGTCCGTCTGCAACAAGAATTACAATCAAGATACTTGGAAGGAATGATTCAATGATAACTAAAACTTTGTTGATCGTTGAGGACGATCTATTTACCTCACGACTGATTAAAACATTTTTTGAACGCAAAGGTTTCATCGTATATCAAGCCTATGACACAGGTGCCGCTTATATGTATGCCACAGAGAAGCGTCCTGATTTAATCATCCTTGATATTCAATTACCGACAGACTCAGGGGTGTCCATTTTCAAGGCACTAAAAAACATACATCCTTGCCCTATTATCTTCTATACCTCGATATCGACGGAAGATATGGAGGTTAAAGCAATAGAAATAGGTGGCGATGACTATGTCAACAAGCAACGTGGTATGCAGGTGCTTCACTCTAGAGTTATCCGCCTGATTAAAAAGAATAATACCCATACTCAGGAAGCGATTAGTCCCTTTATTGAGATCAACAATATTAGCCTAAATGCCGAGTTAAACCTGTGTCAAATCGGTGATGTTTCAATTGAATTACAAAAAAAAGAAAGCAAGCTATTAAGCTTTTTAATGTTACATAAGAATACTTTGGTAAATAGGGATGAGTTGTCTTTTATATTAAATGGATACTCCCATGATGGTTGGAGCCGAAGTATCGACTTAATAGTATGTAGGATCAGAAAAAAATTGCGTCAGGCTAATATTCCTGAATCTGCAATCAAGACACTTCGTGGAAAAGGATATAGTTTAGTGGAAACTGAGTTTAAGGCCGCTTAGTCACTATCAGCGTTATCAACAGTTTAAGTATAGTATTTACCTTGACACATTAAGTTGATGGGATCTGCAAACATGGAAATGTCACCAGATTTCATTAACAAACTTTCTCCCCCCCTCACATTTTCACATTTAAGTTCCATACATCTCTGATAACCTTTCTAAATAACAAGAATTAAAACTAAAACCCTTTCAACACAATAAAAATTAATAAATATTTTTATGCATAACATTAATGTATACCCGCAAAAAGAATAATGATTTGTCATAATTGGTGATGTTATTGAATATAGACATTAACGTTATTAATGATTTATATTTTATGAGTATATTACTGCTTCTATTTGTTACTTTCATCGCAGCTAGCCTACAAGCCGCTACAGGGTTTGGTTTTGGCATAGTAGCGGTATCCGCTTTCTTAATTCTATTACAGTCGACTGCTGCGGTGCAGATTGTCATTATTCTCACCTTAGCCATGTCAGTGATCCACTGGTTTAAGGTCCGCTCTCTCGCTCCCAAACTATTGGTAAAACAACTCATCATCGGCTGTTTCATCGGCTATCCAATCGGCGTAGTACTCTTCTACCTGGCGGATATTGATACGCTAAAATTAGCCGTGGCCATTCTCATCCTATTGATGGCAGCGCAAAATTTAGTAGAGCGATTTCGTAACCGTAATGATGAAACCAGTTTTCTACCAATGAATCAAAAGCTATGTGCTTTTGTTGGCACCATTTCCGGCACCATGGCCAGTGCCTTGGCGATGCCGGGCCCTGCCGTTGTGAGCTACTTAACCCAATGTGAACTCGATAAAAATGCCATTCGGGCAACGGTGATCACCACTTCCACGGTTTCTTATTCTGTGTCGCTTATTCTGCAATTCTCATTTGTAGGCATAGAGAGTCAAACCTGGGAGTCATCACTCATGTTGTTGCCTATGGTATTTGCCGGCCTTTTCTTCGGCGAGTACATATCAAAATTTATCAATCCAAAATTATTCAAGAACATTACTTTGTTCGTACTCGTCGCAAGCGGAGTAAACATCTTAGCCACCTTGTGATAGATGAAACTCGCTTTCCAGAGAATGACTAGTTCTAAAAATAAGTTCTAAAAATAAGTTCTAAAAATACACGTTAACTCAATAAATAAAACACAAAAATAAGAAGGTTGAAAATATGATAACTAGCAAATTTACCAAGGCACATCTGGCTCACCTACCCACTCCATTTGAATTAATGCCCAACATGACCAAGAAATTTAAGGGTCCGAATTTATATATCAAGCGAGATGATGCCACAGGCCTGGCTTTTGGCGGAAATAAGGTTCGCCAATTGGAATATTATGTCGGCCATGCCATGGATCTAAATGCCGATGCCTTACTCACTACAGGTGCCGTGCAGTCTAACCATGTTCGTCAGACTGTGGCTGCAGCTCGAAAGATGGGCTGGCACGTAGAAGTGCAGCTGGAACACAGAGTCGACACTCACGCTAAAGAGTATTCAGAAAGCGGCAACCCATACCTGAATAAACTTATGGGCGCAGTAATTCACAATTTTGATGTAGGTGAAGATGAACTCGGCGCAGATAAAGCCATGTATGACCGGGCAGAAGAACTAAAAGTACAAGGATATAACCCTTATGTGATCCCTCTCAGTGCCACAGACAAGACACCATGGGGCTCCCTAGGATACGTGGAATGTATAGAAGAGCTCTGTCAGCAAGCCAGCGAGAGTGAAACTCAGATAGACGCTATCATTTTAGGTTCTGGCTCGGCCAACACTCACGCCGGTGTATTAGCTGGTCTGATTGCTCTGAACATGAACATCCCTGTTTATGGTTTCTGTGTCCGCCGTGATAAAGCCGCTCAAACTGAACGCGTCGAAATAAAAACACGCAAGGTACTCACTCTTTTGGGCATAGACGAAAATAAGTTAACCTCAGGCATGGTGATGTGTGCCGACTGGGTGCTTGCGCCTGGTTACGGTCTGCCATCGAGCGAGGTGGTCGATGCCATACACACCACGGCTTTCGAAGAAGGCATATTGCTGGATCCGACCTACACAGGTAAGGCCATGGCAGGAATGCTCGGTATGATCAAAGAGGGCAAGTTTAACGATAACGATAATGTCGTGTTCCTCCATACGGGCGGGACTCCCTCCCTGTTCGGCTACCCCGAACTTGTTGCCGGTAAATAGCTAACAATAAGAGGAAGAACTATGTCTACACATAATCAATCCCCGAAGCTTGAGTTTTATGTTGGCAAGATAGGCGGGATACTCCCCCTATTTGCCATGGTCACCTTGATGCTTATTCTCACAGCCTACGGCATGGGAGGGCCAAAAGGCGCATGGGCTCCAGGATTTATCGCGATTTTACTCGGCCTATTGCTGGTAAAGAATAAGACTGATTACTGCCAATCAATTCTCACAGGTATCGCCAACAAAACCGGAGTTGTCGTCATTACGGCCTGGATGTTTGCTGCCGTGCTCGGCGCACTGATGAAAGCCGGTGGTTTAGTCGATGGCATCTTATGGTTTGGATTATCTACCGGTATTCACGGCAGTGTATTTCTGGTGGTGGTATTTTTCTCCACCGCGATATTTGCCTCTGGGACAGGTTCCTCAAACGGGGCAAATTTAGCCCTGGCCCCCATCTTATTTCCTGCCGCTGTCATGTTAGGCGCCGATCCTGTTTGGGCCGCATTAGCACTCCTGTCCGGCGCCGTATTTGGTGACAATGTAGCGCCGATATCGGATGTGACCATCGTCGGTTGTGCGACACAAAATGCCGATCTGGGGCGAACCGTTAAGGAACGTTTTCCACTGGCTGTCACCGCAGGTGCAATCTCACTCGGTATATTCATCATCTTTGGTGCCAGTGGAGAAAACGCGTTAGATGTGAACACCATAGATCTGGATAGACTTGAGCCAAGTAACTTATTGATGTTAATCGCGGTAGCCGTGGTCATAATCACGGCATTGAAAGGGCGTCACCTCATTGAAGCCTTAGGTTACGGTATCATCACTGCCATGATGGTCGGGGTATCTTTGGGAAGATACGAGATCTCAGATCTATTTCATATACCCGCAACCCGAGGCGATAGCAGTGGTTTAATTGAGACCGCCATAGGCGGTGTGACAGGCGCCGTGATGTTTGTGCTATTGCTGCTGGGGATCATCAGGATTTTCATGGATTCAGGCTTAATGGACAGCATACTTAAGTTCATCATGAAAAATCTGGGCGACAGTGTCATAAAGAGTGAGATGATCATCTTCTTCTCTACTGCAGCCTCTTCACTACTGGTGAGTGCTAACGCGCCATCGCAACTTCTTGTTGGGCCAACAATCGTTCGTCCAATTGGAGAAAGACAGGGAGTGAGCCCAGAGCGTCGCAGTAACTTGATGTCAGCGGCGGTATGCTCAATCTTCTATATGATGCCTTGGTGTTTAGCCGTCATGGTGTGGTATTCCTCAATAGAGACCGCAGCATTAAATTCAAACCTGCCCGTCCCCTCGGCCGCCATTAGTTTTGTCGCCCCCTACCCTTGGGCCCTGTTTTTAGTGTTTATGTTTTCGATTCTCACTGGCTGGCAACGTAAAACAATGACAAAAGAAGAGATAAGTTCTGCCAGCCTCAAAACGACGAATTCAAAATCAGAAGTTAGTACATAATAGAAGGAAAGAAGTATGACCATTAGATTAAATACAGAATTAGCACCCGCTGCTATTGGCCCCTACGTGCAAGGTGTAGTCACTGACGCTTTTGTGATAACGTCGGGTCAACTGCCCATAGATCCAGCTACAGGGAATATGCCCGAAGAGGTTGCCGCTCAGACGCGCCAGTCACTGGCCAATGTTAAAGCCGTGATTGAAGAATCTGGACTGAGTGTTGGCCATATTTTTAAGACCACGGTATTTGTGAAAGATCTTAATGATTTTGCCTTAGTAAATCAGGCTTATCAGGAGTTCTTTGATGCATATGACGCACCCTATCCTGCTCGCTCTTGTGTCGAAGTAGCTCGCTTACCAAAAGATGCCTTAGTTGAAATCGAGGCCATGGCAGGAAAATAAGATCGCCACGCAAAAAACTCAACATAATGAAGGCGGTTTTTACCGCCTTTTTTTCGCTCAATATTACTGAAGAGAGTCTCTATGTCATCAAATAGTAAGCTCAACCCACGCCAGATTGAGGCATTCCAAAAATTCATGCTAACAGGCAGTGTCACTAATGCCGCGTCATTGATGCATGTCTCTCAACCGGCCGTCAGTAGATTGTTAGCCGATCTTGAGAAACAACTTGGTTTCAAACTCTTCGTCAGGAGTCATAATAAGTTAGAGATAACTCCAGAAGCTCACCTGTTTTATCAAGATGTAGAACGTCTGTTTACTGGTTTAGATAGCTTAAGTCGCTCCGCAGCAGCGATAGTAAATAACAATAGGGGAAAATTGAGGATCGGTGCTATGCCAGTGTGTTCCGACAGTTTTCTTCATGATGTGGTTGCAGATTTTGCCATCTCTCACCCCCAAATAAGGATAGAATTAGAAACAGCCCCAAGAAACCAACTTATCGAGATGGTGTTAGACAGAAAAGTAGATGTTGCTATCATCGCCGATGTCAATATCGATGATGAGGATTTTGATTGTTGGGAGCTCTATAAACAAAAAGCCAGAGTGTTCTTGCCTCAAGGCCATCCACTCGCTAACAGAGACTCTTTAACACCTAAAGACCTGCAAGATGAGAGATTTATGACTCTGAGCTATGGCAGTCCATTCAGAACTCGCGTAGAAAATTTATTTATAGGCCAAGGGATAAAACGCAATATTGTCTTTGAGGCTAGATCGCAGCACCTGTTGCTTCAGCTGGTTAAAAGAGGGGTCGGTATTGCCATTCTCGACCCCTTTATTTTACTCGCCGACGATAGAGGTATTGTGACACTCCCCTTGGAACCAACAGCACAATGGAGCTATTTTTTGGTTCAAGCCAGAGTGCCACAACAAAGTGCCTTAGCAAACGCCTTTAGATCATCTCTACTCGCCTATATGAAGAAGCTAAAATAATCGGCTTTAACATAGATATTAAAAACGATAAATGAGCTTGGTCCTTAAGTCCGTCATGCTTCTGGCATCGTTATCAAAAGTCATCACAGAATAGTCCATCATGGCAGAGACTTGTTTCAATGATTCGAATTGGTAACTCAAATTTAACGTATGTTCCGTCATACCCCCTTCTTCGTCTAAGGGATTAAAGTTCGTCCATCTATATTTTACCTTTACCGAATCAATCTGATAAGCGACACCGAGTTGTAATGAGTTACTTCCGGCCTCAAAACCTGTATCGCCAGAGGTTTTAGTGGTTGTGGTAAAATTAGCATAGGCATTGTTGCCTAAACCATGAAGGACTTTACCGTTATCATTGGTCTTGTTATAACCAGTAAACAAGTCAAGGTTATCTATCAATTCAACTCCCAGTTTTAGCCCCAACATATCCGAATCCTGTCCCAGAGTATTATCGTGGTAAACCGTCTTATAATATTGCCCACCGATATAAGGCTTAAAACGAGTATCGAACTGATAAAACATGTCAGCATAGCCCATAAACGCAATTCCTTGGGTCTCCACCAGATGGACTTGTACATTAGTATTTGCTATCGACGTATTACTCATATACAGGCTATACATTCCATATTCACCAATATCCAAAAACTCACCAGGTTTACCTTTAGCATCAGCTTTAGCCTGAGTGAAGGGAGTAGTCGATTTAAAATCGGTTCTGGCTTGATATCGGTCTATTTTACCGGCAACAATGACAGTTTGAGGCAATGAACGATCGGTGATCAAGTATGCCTCATAGGACTCAGTGACGCTTTGAGCCGATGAGCCACCCAGCAAAGGCATGGCTAAATATCGCCTACCGAGATGGACTCGAGTATTGGCATTCGAAAAATCATAACTAAGATACGCTTCAGATAACACGGCACCATCGGCGCTCATGGACGTTTTGTAAGCATCGTCAACGTCATCTCTCCAAGTTACGTCTACAACTTGGAGAGAGCTACTAAGGCTAAATCCATGGAAGTCACCAGATACTAATTTGAACTCTCCTCCATTAGTCCAAATTGAGCTAGTTTGCTTTCCTGAGCTATCAGAGAAATCTTGTGAAAAATACAGTGATTTTATTTCTCCGCTCACCTTAGCCTCATTAATAGCATCGACGATGGCATCCGATGCGAATGACTTTGGCATACAGATAAGTGATATGACAATGGAAAGACAGAGCTTCTTATTCATAATTATTACTCTTTTTAACAATCAAAGACACGAATATTAACAAGTGTCATTGTCAGCAATGATGTATATTCCGACAAATGATTGTTTGTTTAACGAGCATGACTAAATGTTATCCTGAATAAATACACTGCACTTACACAAGAAAAATAATAGGCATGATAAATTTATACTATTGTAGATAACTTAAATTGAAGGTCTTATGAATACTGCGAACCTGTTATCAAGAGATGAATTGGCTATGTTTGCAGACTTATTCTCCGTCGATAACATTACAGACGCTAATCATTCAGATGTTAATCAGCAAATAGATCTCAAAGATTACTCTTCAGATAGTTCAGAGCTCCTCATCGACAATATTGATAGATGGTCAAATTTAATGGCACTAGGAAATGTTTTATCTGAGGTTAAAGAAGATGTTACTGACCCTAATAAAGTGGCTAACGGGATTCAGTTAGCCATAGAAATTTACAATACGATTATTAACAAAGATTTAGTTAATCCTTTACAGGTTTAATCAATTCCCCCCTTAAACTTCTAGCTTTAAGGTGCATCATGTCGACAATAGCAAAAAAACCATCATTTATTTAGGTATTATCATATTTTTAACGGCAATCATTTTTTTCACTGTAAATAAAATATCGCCTACAAGTATGAAATGGTGGGGAGAGATCAATAGCCATATAAATGTAGCCATCCATTAATTCGATCCTGTCGCATATCAGACAAAGAGAGAGACGATAAGAGAAAATAAAGAAAACAACTTCATCTGGAATAAGATTGAATGGCATTTCAGCAATCGAGTCAACATGATGCTATTTAAGCAAAGTCCAAAGCATTATGCGCCACAGTATGTAGGTTATTGTGCTTTAGCCGTTAGTAAAGGAGTAACAGTAGAAATAGAGTCAGATAAGAACTGGTCTGAATAACAAAATATAATTTAATACCTTAGCGGTTATTTATATCAATTATTTATATCTCATGCCGTAGGTTGTAACCCATGGCAATCACTCTGTATTAAGGCTTTCTCATACCAGATACTCCAAGCATGTTGATCATCTCCCTGTGCTTGGGATTGCATCCCTATAAGCAAAAGTACCAATAGTTTATGATCTTCTAATTGTTCAGAACAGAACAAGGGATCATAGAAGCAGCGACGCTGAACAAACTCTAACTGAGTATCGAATCCTTTCTCTATACCACTGATACAAAGCGCTCTGGCTCTTTGATGCAGATTTCTATAATCATCACTCAGCAAAAATGCAACAGGTCCCAGGATTAATATCAGTGCTAAACACCCCAATGGACTTTTTTGCCACTGATCCAGTTGCCCGGCTCTCGCCTGCTCCAGTAATTCGAACCAGTCCAGCTTGATTTCATTAGAGAGCATATAAAGCTCGATTCCCTTACCTTTACTGTATTGGCTGAACCATTGCCTCAAAAAACTATTCATATTCCTACTCTTATTGATAATGGATTATTTACTCTAGTAAATATCAGTAAACACATGCCATTATAAAAATATAAAACAAAATCGACCATGATTTTAAATTTACATGGCTACTAAGTTATTTACATCCTTGATTATGTATCTTCAACGTAATCCTAATAGCGTTAATTCTAAAGATACAGTTATTTAGGACAAAAATAACATCGTGGGCAATGCGGGATACACTGTAGATACAAAAGACTGAGTGCGAACAATAAACAAACAGACTAAATTATAATTTAAAATCAATGGATCCTTAAGTGAGTAGATGATGGAATATTTTGAACTGTTTATGATTTATGCAGGTGTTTTTTCTGCCGGAGGTTTGTCAACCTTCCTGACAATACATTGGATTATCTCTTCATCTAAGAGGGATGCCAATCCATATAGTAACTAAATCTAGTTAACTAATTAAACCTATATTACCTTGGCTCTTAATCCCCCTAACTATTTGTTAAGAGCCTTTTTTATACCTTATATATTTCAAACTTTTAAAACCCTTAATAAAATTAATATTTATCAAATGCCCTCCCTCTATTGTTCAGGCATTAACTCCTTGATGCACAAATTATAAAATATCATTGCCTGAGGCGAACTATGGCGATCCTTTAGCCTGAATATACCAATCTGTCTCTCGACCAGAGGATCCAATAAGGGGATCCAACACAGTGAAGGCACATTTTGAGGAAAGGCTAACCTTGGCAGAGTTGTCACACCGATCCCAAGTTCAAGCACTGAAAACAGTGAAGTGATGTTCTCAACGCTATATAGGGCATTTTGAGTCAATGGGCTGGCACAGCTAGCCTCTAATAGCTTACAGGTCCCATTATTGATGAAGGGGTAGCGACTTATCTCTTGCCAACTAACGCCTTTTTTCTGTTGCGCTAACGGGTGTTCTTTTAGGCAGACCAGTCCCAGAGGGTCTAACAATAGCGAGGTGAAATCGACTCTTGTATGGTTTATGTTAAGGCAATTCCCCAAGGCGAGATCCACTTCACCCGCCAGTAATCTTCTCTCCACCCCAATAGCATTGTCATCGATAAGTGACACCTTTACCTTGGGATGATCACGGGTAAACTTCGCCAATACCTTAGGAATAATCTTAGCGGCAACCGAAGGTACACTGGCGATACGCAGCTCGCCTAGCTCACCCGCGGCTGCGGCGCTAAAGTCATAGGTTAACGCACGATATTGACTGAGAAACAGAATAACCTTAGGCAGACAGATCTCACCAAAAGGGGTCAACCTAGCCTTGTGGCCAGTTTCGAACAGAGGCTGGCCCAGAGTGCGTTCCAGCTCCTTTATCGACGTGGACAGAGCGGCCTGAGAGCGGTTCGCCCTCGAGGATGCAGCGCGAAACCCTCCCTCCTCGACCACCAGAGAAAAATGCTTGAGCTGCTGCAACTTAATATCCATTGGCTAGTTCATTCCTATTGTATTTCTCTGATATTGGTACTGAATTCTATTTACTAAGAACTGTTGTTTAGCATTGTAATAAAGAGCGCTAGATTGATAAGTATCATTTATTTTTTTTGTAATCTAAAGCATTTTATTTATCAACTTTTTCATCATCAGTTGATAAATAAAACTTATCAATTAGACAAAATTAACCGTTAGTCTTATCGAAAGGTGTGTGCAATATTTGAACTCACACATTTTTTGATTCTTGATGAGTAATAATTCATGGCCAAGACTAAACAAGCAGTGCCCACATCACTTTTCGCTTCGACCGCTCCGTTAGAGTGGGCCATCACAGCTAACGGCACCCTGTATACCGCGCAAATACCTATCGATAACCAAGGTATTGTGGTCGAAGGTGGAATTGAGGCCCAGACCCGCAAAACACTGGATAATCTGGTGCATACCTTGGACTGTGCAGGCGTTGATACAGATGCCGTATTACAAGTGATGATTTATGTAACAGATGCCAGTTACCTACCTAAGGTCAATGCCATTTATGCCGAGTATTTTAAGGCGCCCTTCCCTAATCGCGCGGCCCTTGTGGTTGCCGGTTTAGCCAGAAAAGAGATGCTGGTCGAGCTGGTTGTGTATGCGGCGGTTGCATAAACCCTAACATCTAGCTATTTCCCAGAATTTAAGTAAAAGAAAAGGAATAATAATGAGCATCAATACAGAACAAGCTATCTATATCGGCGGTGAGTGGCAGGGTGGAATATCGACCATTACCAATATTAACCCGTCTGATCTATCCCAAGACTTAGGTCAATTTTCTCAGGCCAGTCGCCAACAGGTAGACCAAGCGATCTCGGCGGCGAGACAAGCCCAGCCTATCTGGGAAAAAACGCCATTGGAGCAAAAACAAAAAGCCCTGCAAGCCATAGGCGATGAGTTGATAGCCCGTTGTGATGAACTCGGCACCTTGCTGTCGAAAGAGGAAGGTAAACCTTTTGCAGAAGGCAGAGGTGAAGTCTATCGTTCCGGTCAGTTCTTCCATTATTTCGCCGCCGAAGTACTGAGACAGATGGGCGATCTCGCCGACTCGGTCAGACCTGGCGTGTCTGTAGAGGTCAGTCGGGAAGCCGTGGGGGTGGTGGCCATTATCTCTCCCTGGAACTTCCCCGTCGCCACCGCCGCCTGGAAAATCGCCCCCGCATTAGCCTTCGGTAACAGTGTAATTTGGAAACCCGCCAATCTGACACCGGCAAGCGCCGTCGCATTGGCAGATATCATTCATCGTCAGGGCTTACCCGCCGGTACTTTTAACTTGGTGCTAGGCAGTGGCAGTGAGGTCGGCGACGCCTTGATCAATTCTGATAAAATTGACGCGGTAAGCTTTACAGGCTCGGTAGATACCGGCCGTAAGATAGCCGCAGCAACGGCGGCTAACTTTGTTAAGTGCCAGCTGGAGATGGGCAGTAAAAATGCCTTAGTCATCGCCGATGACGCCGACATTAATATTGCTGTCGAGGCGACCATTGCCGGTTCCTATTCGGGTGCGGGTCAAAAGTGCACCGCCTCGTCTCGCTTAGTCGTGTTAGGGAGTATCCATGACAGGTATGTCGACGCCCTGATTAAACGCATGAGTCAATTAAAAGTTGGCCACGCACTAGAAAAAGACGTTTTCATGGGGCCTGTGGTCGATGACAAGCAGCTGACTTCTAATTTTGACTGGATTGATAAGGCGCACCACCACGGCGCCGAACTTGCCTTCGGAGGACAGAGATTAGCGCTTGAGCATGAAGGCTATTATATGTCGCCAACCTTACTGCTTAATACTCAAAATGATTGGGACTTGAATCAGGAAGAAGTGTTTGCGCCCTTAGCCAGCGTCATCAAGGTCAAAGACCTCGATGAAGCCATAGCCACAGTCAATGACACACGATTCGGCTTAACCGCCGGCATCATCACCCAGAGTCTACGCAGTAGCGCCCTGTTTAAGCAACAAGCACAAACCGGGTGCGTCATGGTGAATTTACCCACGGCAGGCACAGATTATCATGTGCCATTTGGTGGACGTAAACAGTCGAGCTTCGGCCCCAGAGAGCAAGGTCAATACGCTAAAGAATTTTATACCGTTATCAAGACCGCTTACCAGCGCCCTTATTAAGGATCCCGCCATGTACCAAGATCAAATTATCATAGATGGTCTGCAATATTGTCATTGGGATCGAGATTACTTCAAGTCTCTCAGAGACAGCGGCATCACAGCGATCCATGCCACCTTGGCCTACCACGAGAATGCTAGGGAAACCTTGAGCCAATTTGCTAAGTGGGATCAGCACTTCGAAAATAACAGGGATCTCATCATGCCAATCTTCGAAGTGGAAGATATCTATCAGGCTAAGGCCAGTGGCAGGGTCGGCATTTTTTTGGGGGCACAAAACTGTTCCCCCATCGATGACGAGATTGGCTTAATTGGGGTAATGCGCAAGCAAGGCCTGCTCATCATGCAGCTCACCTATAACAATCAAAGCCTGCTCGCCAGCGGTTGTTATGAGGCAACTGACAGTGGTGTGACCCGCTTCGGTCGACAGGCCATTGCCGAGATGAACCGTGTCGGCATGATAATCGACATGTCCCACAGCGCAGAAGAATCGACACTGCAAGCCATTGACCTCTCTTCACGGCCCATCTGCATCAGTCATGCTAATCCGGCTTTTGCTCATCCGGCCCTGCGCAATAAATCTACCCTGGTGATTAAGGCACTCGCCGAACGTGGCGGCCTGATAGGTTTTAGCCTATATCCCTTCCATCTCCCGGGCGGTAGTCAATGTAGCTTGAGCACCTTCTGTAAGATGGTCGCTGACACCGCTGAGCTTATTGGGGTCGAGCACCTCAGCATAGGCAGCGACCTTTGCCTTAACCAGCCAAAACAGGTACTGGAGTGGATGAGAAATGGCCGTTGGTCTAAAAAAATGGATTATGGCGAAGGATCGGTCAGCAATACAGGTTGGCCCAATGCACTGCCCTGGTTTAACACCAGCCAAGGGATGGAAAATATCTATAAGGGCTTAGTCGAACAGGGGTTCTCCCTTGAGGATACCCAAAAGATATTGGGCGGGAACTGGTTGAATTTCCTTCGGGAGGGATTGGTCCCCGAAGGCACTTAGGCTTAATTTTAGGGCTTGGGGGGCTTAGGGCTTAGAACCTAGGAGTTAGATCAAAAGCCAGAAAGTCATAGATGAACTGAATTCTCCTATGACTTCTTGGATAACTTCAGAGAAGAACGCCCTATGAGAGGAAACAGAAATATACATGTGCAGCCCTGAATAACCTATAACTCAAAACCGGGCAGCTTAAAAGGATTTAGCCACTGGCAAGTCCAATAACCTGTGGAGCAGAATATGTCTGATGCAATCAATACCGCGAACGCGGAGATTTCAACAGCAAGGAAATCAACAAATAAACACCAAGAGCTCAATTTAGATAAGTCTGTACTCTGGCTAAGTGGTGGCTTTATCGCCCTATTTGTCGCCATTGCCCTCTTCGACGATAAGCTGCTTGCCAAGATCGTTGATGTGGGTTTTAACTGGTCGGTGATGATCTTCGGACCCTATTGGCAGGTGCTTCTTTTACTCACCTTCCTGATTAGTCTAGGTCTTGCGGCAGGCAGAACCGGCCATGTAGTACTCGGGGGCTTAGATAAACCTGAGATGGACGGCTTTCGCTGGTTATCGATAATCCTGTGTACTCTATTGGCCGGTGGTGGGGTATTTTGGGCCGCTGCCGAGCCCATTGCTCACTTTGTCAGCCCTCCACCAGTGTTTGCTAGTACTGATGATGTTAAGCAAATTGCCATTAATGCTTTGTCACAATCTTTCATGCACTGGGGTTTTTTGGCCTGGGCCATACTCGGCAGTCTGACTTCAATCGTACTGATGCACCTGCATTATGATAAAGGCCTGCCCCTTAAGCCACGCACCTTACTGTATCCGGTTCTGGGTGAGCGAGCACTTCATGGCATAACTGGCACCCTGATCGATACCACGAGTATTATCGCCGTCGCGGCTGGGACTATCGGGCCGATAGGTTTTCTTGGGCTTCAGGTCAGCTATGCCCTCAACGCTTTATTTGGCTTGCCGGACTCCTATGCTACCCAGCTTGTGATCATCTTATTAGCTATCGGTATGTATACCCTGTCGGCTCTGAGCGGCGTCAATCGCGGTATTCAGTTTTTGAGTCGATGTAACATCATACTGGCCATAGGCTTGATGATTTACATTCTGATATTTGGTGATACTAGCTTCATTATCAACGGCTACTTGCAAGGCGTTGGCTCCATGCTGAACAACTTTTTTCCTATGGCAACTTATCGAGGTGATGAGGCCTGGTTAAGTTGGTGGACCGTGTTCTTTTGGGGCTGGTTTCTGGGGTATGGCCCCATGATGGCTATCTTTATCGCCCGTATCTCTCGTGGCCGAACTATTCGTCAATTGGTGTGCGCCGTCAGTATTATTGCCCCCCTAATCACTTGCTTCTGGTTTACTGTGGTTGGCGGTTCAGGCCTGGCATTCGAGATAAGTAATCCGGGATCTGTTAGCGCCGCCTTCGAAGGCTTTAATTTGCCCGCATCTCTGCTAGCTATCACTCAGCAGCTGCCGTACCCGACGGTTATATCTATTTTGTTCTTGCTACTCACAGCCATTTTTATCATCACTACAGGTGACTCCATGACCTACACCATCAGTGTCGTGATCAGCGGAAACAGTGAACCCAGCACGGCGATTCGCGCATTTTGGGGGATCATGATGGGCATCTCCGCCTTGATATTAATCTCCATGGGTTCTGGCGGGATCACGGCATTACAGTCGTTTATTGTGATAACCGCAGTACCAGTCTCCCTCATTCTGCTGCCTTCTTTGTGGAATGCGCCAAAACTGGCTATCGAAATGGCCAAGGCCCAAGGTTTATAACAATAATTCGAGCCTGTAAACAGGCTGAAGCTATTAACAAATGAATAAGAAGTGAATAACACTCAAGGATTCAACATGATAAATAATTTAGGCTCAACAAACCTGATGGATAACGGGACATTAAGAGAACCGGACATTGTGATGAACCCGAGTCGTTTGGGCGCCATGCACCAGAGTCGATTGAGCTTCGTACGTAGCTTAGTGCGCCGTATGGCACGACAAAAATGGACCATATCCCAGTCTGAATGGGCCCTTGATGGGCAAGGTTTTGGTCATGTGATATACCGAATCGATACCTTAGAGAATCACTATCACCTGCTGATTTTTTCAGATGAGATAGCCAATGATGAGCGTAACGATCGCGTTATTGCCCAGAAGTGGGATATCACCTTCGCACTCGTCCATGGGGATGTCGACTCTGGCTTATTTTCCAGACTTAAAGACAATGTGCCACTACAAGAAGCGGGTAGAAATTGCAGTCAGGTATTAGTGCTAGCAAGGGCCAACAAGAGTATGCGGGTGTTCGAACATCTGGTGGACTCGCTTTCATCTGGAATGCAGCCCCAGCGGGACATTCTGGCTAGCGTCGGTTATATTTTGCGTACTACGGCGGTATATGGCAACGGTAAATTTGGCATCGCAGATTTTGAGGTTCTCAAACAGAATCTAGATTTCGAGCCGTCTTTCAGTGCTCAGATGTGCGCAGTATATGTGTTGCGACAATTCAGTCTGGACTGGGTACATTATCTGGCTAAGCAGCGCGGCGGCGATCAAGCCGTCGAGTTAATTAAGCCACTGCAAAGATATTTAGGTGTCGGTAATGCCACTGGTCTGGGCATGGTGCCTTACCTGATCAATCACCCAAAGATCATGGACAGGTGGTTATCTCAGCGGGAACATGCCATAGCCGCAACATCATGCCAGCCACTGACACAGGCGAAAAGTACCAGCTTAGTTAAGCTACTAAGGCGAGCCGTTATTCACTTGCAACAAGTGATCACCATAGATACCAATCAGCAGGAGAAAAACAGGCTAAGTGTTCAGGAACTCGATACCTTGATCTCAAGGTTAACCCAAGAGCTGTATCACCAATGGCAGACACTTATCCAAGACACCCAGACTTACAGCTATGAATCTCAAGAAATCGTTATCACTTGCATGCTGGAGCTGTACCCTGATCTAGTCGATAAATATGAATTGACCATGAATGCCGATGAAGCTTTGTGTCTCAGACCTGGTTTGCTTATCGAGGAGATACTGCAAATATTGCAACATCGTTATCTCTGGGCTCTGAATATTGATTTTTCATTAGCTAAAAGTAGTCACTGGTTCTGGTATCGCTCTAAAGATAAAGAGGAGCCCAGAATGGGAGTCAGGGGAGTAGAACCAGGAGATGAGCAAGAGATGAGCCTAGATATAGCCAGACAAGTCTCACGCTTACACCAAGCACTAATCAATAAGCCAGTATCGATGCCAGTTAGTGAGTTCTTACTAGAGCAGCCACAATATCGCAGCATCACCCGTCGAGTCTGGGCTATGACTCAATGCCCCCTGGGGGATATACAGGTTAACTTGTTAGATAAACAGACGCTGCCGATGGATCTATTGCGCTGTAAGTTAGCCATGTTCGGTGCTACTAAGTTTGACCCGCGATCGAGTCGCTGGGTAAGAGTAACGCTATTCCAAGGAGCGCCCATGAGTGATGAGTTACACACAGATGAGTGGCTGTTTCCTGTCTTTCCTCAAGAAGGCTTACTTCAAAATCAGCTCCAAAATCAGCTGCCACAAAACAATGCCATTCCAGGCTCTAGCCTAACAACAAACCCGGACGAGGCTTAGACTATGATTCAGATATCTCATAATGAATTAGTGACACTCTGCACTAAGGCCTTTATCGGCTTACATAAAAACTGTGGCGAAGCCGACGTAATAGCCAACATGGTGGCGGATCTGGAGATGGTAGGCCTAGATGGCATCAAGCACTTCATCAAGGCACTAGACTTTCTGGCAGATGATCTCGACTCACCGGTTAAGGTCGATACTTCATCCGAACAGAGATTAAGCGTAAATCTTAAGGGCAGCAGTATCTTATGTCACCTACCCAGCCTACTGGACTACAGTTTGGAGAAACTCGCCGATCAACAAACCGTCAGCTTACAAATCAGCCATTGCCACAATCGTTGGCTAGCCTTCGGTGAGCTGATAAAACTCGCTCAGAATGGCTTGTCAGTAAAGGCCAGCTGGAATAATGGCCCAGAATCGATACAGCTAGTGTACATACTCGGTGCAGGCCAGAGTTTACCCGAACTTTACTTGACCCAGCAAAAAGCCGATGATCAGCATTCACTATCAATAGAGATCAGTCGGCAGTCCATCACGCATCCGTTAGCAGGTGATATGACACAACACATCACATCATCGATGCAGGCGGAGAGAAAACGAAAGGCATGGAAGCAAGGTATATCGGTGAGCAGGGAAAATTGGGACACCATCAAGTCGGTTGCCAGCACTATTTTAGTCGAATCTAATATCGTGTCTTTAAGGGGCGCCGGAGCGGATCATCAGCTGCTAGTCAGCGAATAAAACACTCAGCTTAGAGGTGAAGTCCCTCTACTCTAAGTATATTGCCCCTTTTGGAGAAGGATTGGCTCGTCTGCTATTGAAGATGAGGAATTAACCTCATCTCACTGAATAATTCATTGCGGAAGTTTTCTGACGATAAGTACTCTTGTAAACGTTTGCTGAACTCATTGACATCCCCCTTTGGACTCTTTAAATCAATCAAAGCTTTGCAGCTCGATAAAATGCTGCAAGCCAAAGGTCAAAGAAACAGAGTCATCAAAATCGATGTCGTTATCAACTTCCATTGACTCCACTAGCATCTCTTCACTGGATAAACGATTAATCACTAAGGTGATACTGGCTAGCAATTTTTCGATCAACACTTGCAGGTTTTCAACATAAAGTGTGTTGTTCACATTGAATGTTTCAATGTTCATGCCTGGCATACATCTCTCCAATTATTACGCTACAGCTAAATAGTTTTAGCTTTTTTTACTTTTAAGAAGACGACCTTGATATCCATAGATGAGTGCCTTATTTAATGACTTAAGCTGAGTCTTAGTCTCTACTGCTTCAACGATCACTTTGAGCCCATTTAAGACAAGTTCAGAGTGAATAAACTCAACAAGCATATCCATCTCATCATCAGTGTTCGGCATGGTAAGTTTTACAAAGTCATACAAATGACTCTTAAGCTCAGAGTCTCTGAAATCTTGATCTCGATAATTAAAATTATTAGCCGATATTAAAATATCATGCTCTTTAAGGAATAAGAGTCCTTGCTGTACCCTAGGACAGCGATTACAGGGGTTTGCGTTCGTTAAGCCTACAACTAGGTTCCCCCCAGATGATGCAGAAGAATTGAAAGCTCTCTTATCTGGTTAAGCCCATGCACATCACACAAACTCGCCCTTTCGGTATTGACAAAAATCAGTGTATGTTTTTCATTGAAAATTGATCTGTCACTGTCTATAGCTAATTTTTTCACCACGTCGAGTAGTTGATTCAAGGTTCGACCTGTATTAAATTCGTGTAACTGCTGCTGATTAACACCCTGCTCCGGGGTCAAAATCAGGTTCATCTCGGTAGCTATGGCTACTCCATTGCGATTAACAATAGAATCAGAGCTAAATTTCAAATTTAGCTCTGATTGCTGCAAATTAAAACAAGGGTTGTAAACCACTGAATTCAAAATAAAACAATTATCTAGCACAAGGACCTCACTAACCTAAAAATTGGGGGAAATATACTGGCACGGTAAGTTAAATCAGTTTATTTATAAAAATAAGACCGGCAGCAAGGTTCATGTGCCATTCGATTTATTGAATATAATTTGCGACTGATTTATATTGTTCAAAATAAAAGTATTCCCCCTAAGCCAAGTTATTTTTTGTCCTTCACCAAAAGTTCTATTCAAAACATTAATGGCTAGATGAATAAGAAACTCTTCATCACTATCTGACCCCATAGGTTTTAATGTATGGAAGTTTTCGAAATTAAAGTTGATAATGTCTTGTTCGGCATCCCAGATTCCATTTAGATTAACCTCGTTATTTACATTAACAACTTTATCTTTATTTAATTCTTTAACGACTATACTGAATGTAACGGAGTAATGATTATCATTGTAAAATCGTAACCTACCACGAAAAACGCCCTGAAGATCGCTATTAAAGCCAGCCAAATAATCATCTGTATTATTAACATAATGCCTCACATCAAACACCCAATCGCCATCCTTAAAAGCATGGATATTTCTTCCACCTAGATCGGAAAAAAAGTAAGCTGACACTGAGATAACAAGCATAGAAAACAAAAAAACTAATAATTTAAAATGACCTGACATAGGTTATCATCCAGTGGTATACTCTTGTTGATTTTCACCAACAATGAATAGTCAACATTATCAGAAACAACAAATAATATTGTGAAAGAATAGCTTTTCTTAGCTGAAACAATTACACTTTTTAACTCACCAAGGTTTAGATCAACATTGGTTAAAATACATTTCCTGATGAGATTTGAGAGCCCATCGTCAATATTATTGTTTTTAAACTTAAGTATTTTTACCCCATCGATTTTTATCTTACTATAACCTGTCAACCCCTCACCGAAACTTTCACCTTGCTTTACTCCCCGAAAACATACAAAGAAACAAAGATGGTAAATAGAACAATATAGAGTCCATAAATAATAGATTTTTCGTTTACTCTATTCATAATTGAAGATGATTGTTTTTCAACCTCAACACTCTCAATATTTACACCAGCTGTGAGCCTATAACCCATTTTAGTCACAGTTTTAATAATTTTTTGCTCTTTGACATTGTCACCCAAGAACTTACGTAAAAGGGAAACGGTTTGATTAACACTAGTCTCATCTACGACCAAACCACGCTGGTTCCACACCTCTTCTAATATCTGCTCACGGCTAACAACCTCGCCATTATTGCAGATCAATACAGCTAACAAGCGTGACTCATTCAAACCAAGCTCAACGCTTGTGCCGTCCTTTTGATCAGTTAGCTGATGAGTTTTAACGTTGAACAGGTATCTCTGACCTATTTTGTAGGTAATATTTTTATCACTATTCATTGTAATTTACATCTACACTGGTCCCACAGGACACGAATAATTCGCAACAATCTAATCCACAAACTAATAATGATTGGATCATATATCTCCTTTAACTAGTTTATGTATCTACAGTGTATCCTTACTGTTATAGGTGTAAGTCAAGATGGGGAATGTAAAGCAATATGAGGGGGAGCTGAGCGGGTATTTCACTATATTCAAGCTAGAATACTAGTTATTAAACGAGTTCAATACTCTTCTGAGCCACTCCGTGGCTGATACTACACAGGAAATTGTTACTAACGATTACCCTTCCAGTCGATGAAATCTATTACAGGCATAGGTTGGCCGTATACATAGCCTTGAATGGCCTTCACTCCACGTCTCTTAAGATAGGTTACTTGATTCAGGCTTTCTACTCCTTCGGCTACAATTTCCAGTTTTAAGCTTTTAGCTAGACCAATGATTGAATCTAATACTGAAGTATCTTTGTTTTCTGCTATGGTATCGATAAATCTTTTATCTAATTTTAATGAGCTAAGTGCCAACTCCTGGAGATAGAGAAAGCAACCATAACCAGTACCAGCATCGTCTAAGCTGGCAGTAATACCGAGTTGGTAAAAATCTTCAAGATATGAACGAGCCCCTAACAGATCGTTAATTTCCAATCGCTCGGTGATCTCAAGCTTGATCTGATTCCCATTGATCACGCCTCGAGCGACATAATCTTGGATAAACTTAAATAGACGTCTCGACTTCAAATGCTCCGGTACTATGTTAATACTTAAATACTTGTCACTACCAGCCCAGCCTAATTTATTAAAATCATTGAAAGCTTTAGATAAAAACTGTTCAGTTATCTCTATGATTAATCCAGATTTCTCTGCATAATCAATAAACTGTAATGGCGATATGACTCGTCCGTTATCCATGACTAATCTGACCAGCAGCTCCGCACCTATCACTTTACCAGTGTCGCTGTTGATTATCGGCTGATAGTAAGGAACAAAGCCATCTATTGCCAAGCCATCTATTATCAGTTCCTCTTCAACTTCGACAAATCGGTTATTTTGAAAATGAATCTGACTCGGCTTAAAAAATCTATCAAACAGTAAACTAAGTCCCCTGTTCCCACTGTAACTTAAAATGTTTTGCATATGGTCTCACTCAAGCTCGAATTATGATTACAATCAGAAAATGTTAAGTGCAATGTTAAAAATAAAAGTACACACAGCCTTGTTCTTATAGATTCTATAAAAGCCACAGGCTTAAATTGTTTCACACGAGTACAAGTGTTCTCGCACGCCCTTAATCTGCTAACTCAATTCCTAGGCAATGGTCACATAAACAGAGCGGGTCAACGAATGGCCAGCTATAAGCAAAACTAAACATATTTTAAACATTAAGGCTCATCCTTGAGCATAACCTTCCCTTCACAGCTCAAGCTGCGGCTTATAGTGAACTAATTAATATTTTTTTTGTGCTTGTAAGCTCAACTACAACAACTCGTTCGAGTGAACGTGATTGTGTGCTATTTGCGCGTGACTCTTTCTCACCGATAGCTTGCTTACTCATGTCAGCAACTTGCAGACCTGAATCCAAAAGGTAATTAGCAACAGCTTCAACGCGTTGCTTAGAAAGCTTCATGTTATAATCTGCCGCACCTTGATTATCAGCCTGACCAATTAACACGATAGAGTCATCGATTGAATTTTTAGACTCTCTGACAATCTTATCCAATTGACGTTTTCCGCTTGAACTAAGCTCAGATGAGTCAAAACCAAATAGAATAGTCACTTCTTCTTTTTCGATTTTAGTCTGATACTTTGGTTCTATTTTTGGCTCAACTTTGGGTTCTACCACGGGCTTAGTTTCAGTTATAGCTAGTGGAGTAGGCTCAGATTCTATACCAAAGCGATAAGTGAGCTGGAGACCTATAGTCTGCGCGTCCATATCAACTGTGTTCCATGCAGTTTCATTCACATCTGAAAATCTACGGTATTTAGCTGAGATAGCTAATGCATCAGTGATGTTATAACCAAGACCAATACCGAAGTATGCAGCAGTATCTGTTGCACTAACGTATTTCCCCTGACCCATTTCATGGGCTAAATGATACTGATAAGCACCAATTTCACCTGTAGCAAACCACTTATCATCTAAAGGAAGCGTACCGACTAAGCCTAAAGTGAATCCATCAACATCAATTGCTTCACTACCATCAGTGTTACCACCCCATAGATGAGTATCGTCATCGGTACCTAGATCTTGCCAGCCAGCCTCAATCGCAAAATATTTGTTTAGCTGATAACCAACCAAGGCATTCCATGCAAGGTCGCTGTCGTCTTGCAGATGACTTGTAGCATCTACAGACTGATAGTTGTTTTGACCGAGACCAGCACCTAGGTACCAAGAATTGTCTACATCTGCAGCGCTAGCACCGAAAGAGAAAGCTGCAATAACGAGTGTACCGATCAAAGTTTTATTAAAATTTTGCATTAAAAATCATACTCCATATATTTTTTATCGTATTTAAATCGTATGCGTTACTCGGTTGTAATAGTTAATAAATGACATTAACGATTAACGACAATCCCAAGTAATCCAGCACCGATTTATGAGCGGTATTGTAGAGTAGATGCCGAACCACAGCAAAAGCGCAACCAATTGATATAAAAGGGCTTTATGTTTATTCATAAAGATTTATAATTTTATATATGACAGTTGAAGTGCGAGGTACGGTAAAAAGGGAGAAACCAAGGGAACGAGGAAGCTAGGAAGCCAGGCCAAGGGGTCATGCAACGAGTAGGCTTGGAGTTTTAGCCGAACACTCTTGGATAAAAACTCTTGTCTTTGCACTACAGAAGAATATCGAAGAGTGACCACCTTCAGAAAGGAGTCTTGCTAACTTTAGGGGTTATGCCTAGGAGAGAGTTAATCTTGAAAGGGAGGGCAAGAGTGAGCGTTTTCTGCACGCATGATAAGTTCAATATTATCGAAAAGTTGAGATATCCACTGAAAGAAAGGAAATTTAATAAAAAGGAAGTCAATTTCGACCGCCGAATACTTATCTCTCAATTTATAATATTCTGGTATCCAAAATTCAACATTGTTAAGTACTTCACATGTCCAAATCTCAATGTCTGAATAAAGTTCAAAATAATCATTGATCATCTTCACTTGTAATAGATCTTGCTCACTAATATTCATGTTACGCACCTAGAATTAGGTTAGGACAAATTAGGCAGATGCTTGAGATTTTAAGTGATGGCATTACTGGAGTAATGACTCTGCTTGCTAATTAACAGGAACTTGTTCTGTAACAAACACGAGGCTAATTATGTGTTACAGATAACCTCAAGCATCTGCCTTTAATATAACAGTGACTTAGTCGGTTAATGTTTCGAGCCTGTTTCAGGCATCTTATTCTACAACAAACATTTATGCTTAGGCTTTAGATAGGGATACTAGTTTTTCTTGATCAAGCCAATCACAAACAATAGTAGAGCAGCTCCTACAGTCGCCGCAACAATAGAACCTAATATTCCTCCCATGGATATACCGAGGAGACCAAATATAAATCCACCAAGTATGCCACCTATCACTCCGAGTATGATATTAACGACTAAGCCGAAGCCCTTACCTTTCATTAGCGTTCCGGCTAACCATCCCGCTACGGCACCTACGACTAAATAGAGAAGTAATCCCTCTATACTCATACATTCTCCTACATTTGTTTGAATTTTAAATTCCAGGTCGATAATTTCAGATCAATAATTTTAGCGAATGCTTAGGGAAGGAACATAACTTCCATTTCATGTTTACATACTAACCCACTGAATGAGCAATAATCTTCCTGTTTAACTATGTATGAAGGACCTAATTTCATTCATAGCCTCCCTAAGCACTCAAACACATTATTCATCAAGTCACTGAAGTTCATGTTTCACAAAGTTTTCAATTTCGCTTCTAAAGCATGCAGATAACTCGATATACCTCACAGATAAAACCTTGTGGATACAATATACCGAAATTCTGAATGCACTATTCCTTCGTAACGACTTTGTTAAAACCTTATTAACGTCATATATCAAAACTCCAATAATCTAACAAACAATAAGAAGGGATTAGATGAACAAACTAAATCGGATAAAGGTCAGTTATTTATCAGGATTGATAGCGCTCAACCTGGGAATATCCGTGAATGTTAATGCCGTAGAAAATTCACAGGCAGAAGCCAATGCTGACATAGAAGTGATTGCTGTTACCGGGATCAGAGGGAGTCTGATCAAGTCCAAAGATATCAAGAAAGAGTCAGACACTGTTGTCGACGCGATCACCTCAGAAGATATCGGTAAGTTCCCCGATCAAAATGTCGCCGAGTCTCTGCAGAGGATCACCGGCGTATCCATCGACAGATCCGGTGGCGAAGGCCAGTCGATCACGGTCAGAGGGCTCGGGCCAGAGTTTAATACCACCTTGATAAACAAGAGAACCATGGCCACAACCAGTGGTGGACGTTCTTTTAGTTTCGATATCTTAGCCTCTGAACTCATCAGCGGCGCCGAAGTATATAAGACTCAGTCGGCTAACCTACAGGAAGGGGCTATCGGTGCAACGGTCAATATCACCACCTTCAAACCCTTAGCCATTCCCGGTTTTCAAGCCACGGGCAGTATTAAGGCCGTGTATGACAAGATGAGCGGCACCACCAGCCCACAATTCTCAGGGCTCATCAGTAATACTTTCGATGATGAGAAGTTCGGTGTACTGTTATCCTTGGCTCATAGCCAAAGAGACAGCCGCTACGATGAAGCCAATACCGCCTATTATGAACGAACAGATCTAACGCTAAACGATGGACGCACGTTCGATGATGTCTATATGCCACAAAATTATAATCAGATAGCGCAAACTGAGTCCCGTGAGCGCACAGGAGGTAATCTGGTATTTCAATACGTGCCTCTGGACAATCTGACCTTCACGCTCGATGCCCTCTATTCAAAGTATGAGGTCGACTACAGGCAAGATATTCTCGCCCATTGGTTCGAAGAGAATAAGCTCACCGATGTCACTTTGGATAACAACCGCACAGTGGTACAACTGTCCATGGGCAATGGCAGTCACAGTGATTTCATGGTGCGTCAATCGCAAACAGAGAACCAATTGACCGCCTTTGGTTTTAATGCGGACTGGGACTTAAATGACACTGTCAGCTTAGCCGCCGATATTTCGTACTCCCAGGCCTCTTCAGATCCATTAGGCGGCATGACAGATACCGTCGCCGCGCGCCCTGGGGATTACAGCTATGACAGAAGCTCTGGTGCCCTACTGCCGACGATGACCTTCAATGCCAACAACTCATCCAATGGCTTAACCGCAGGTTGGGGAGGTAGAGACGGTACAAAAATAGATGATGAAGTTTTAGAGGTTAAATTAGATGGTGAATGGATCGTCGATAACGGTGCATTAGCAACCATTAACTTCGGCGTGCTCTACTCAGACAGAACCTTCGGCAGCACAGACTATAGTACAAAGTCGCCAGTACCTGTCATATGGGGTGATAACAGCTCTCCTATTTATTTAGATCCAAACCTGTTCAGTAATTTCGATGCCGATGGTTTCTTATCCGGTAGCGACGGCGCTTCCGCTCAAAACTGGCTCACATTTAACTCTGAGGCCTGGTTCGACTACGTCACATCCGATAAAGTGATGGCACAGCTCGACGACCCGGCTGCAAGCCGTGCTTTACTGGCCCAATATGGTACACAGATGCATGCTTCACCGACAGCCTATGAAGTCAATGAGACGCTCGACGCTTTATACGCTGATTTCCATTTCGATGGCGACCTCTATGACATGCCATGGAAAGTCGTCGCCGGCTTACGTTACGTAGAAACAACCAGTAAATCTAAGGGAAATCAGATCGCCTTACTGGATCTGGTGCCAGCACCTAATGAGGACGGAGTCGTACGTGTCGTAGAATCTGAAGATTACTTACCGATAGAAGCCAGCAATAATTATGATAACTGGCTACCTAGCTTAAATGCCAATATTGAAGTTATCGAAGATGTTATCGCACGCGTGGCGTATTCCAAAAGCATCACCCGCCCAGAACTCGATGAGATGTCACCCCTGTCTAGCTATAGCGGTGGACATCAGAATAGCTTAAAGGGCGAAGGGGCTAACCCCATGTTAATGCCATTCACCAGTAATAACTTTGATCTGTCTCTGGAATGGTATTATCAGGAAGGAAGCTACGCTTCTGTAGCCGCCTTTAGAAAAGATATTTCCGGCTATTTGGAAACCGAAGAAGTACAGGAAATAGTGAGTGTTCCCAGTGGTGATTACGACTATAAAGTGACGCGCCCAGTAAACCAGAATGATGCTCAGATAACGGGTTACGAGTTTGCCATACAGCACATGTTTACCAGCCTGCCAGAGCCGCTCGATGGATTAGGTGTTATTGCTAACATGACTATAGTCGATAGCGATTCGAGTTCTTCGACCTCAGGAGGTCTACTGCCTTTGGTTGGCCTTGGTGACTCACAGAACTTGATCTTATTCTATGAGAAAGACGCAGCCCAGTTCCGTATCGCCTACAATAATCGCTCGAGATTTATGCAGTCTAAGCCTTTGTCATGGCGCGGTGCTCATTATGTAGAAGATTATGCCCAGGTTGATATCAGCGGTAGCTATGATTTCAACGAAAACTTAACCCTGTTTATAGAAGGGATCAATATTACCAATGAGTTAACCGTGAAGACGGCTGAATACTCGAATCAGGTGTTAGAAGTCACAGAAACCGGCCCTAGATATTCATTAGGCATTAGAGGAGTATTCTAGCGCCTAGTAGGCTATACACTTAGTGAGTGGCTTATTGATCCTGATGACTAAAAAGAGTCAATAAGGAAATGCAACAGGAAGCTTAGGCTTCTGTTGCATTTTCATCTATTTATCTTCCTCCCCCATATTAAGCCCCTTTGATCCTTCTTATGCTTTATACAAGCGCTTATGCATCTCTTATTCAGAACACAGACTTCAAAATCTTCGGCTAAACTCTTTACGACCTAAATCCTCAATAGCTAAACCAGCTGAAACTACGTTAGTTTTTTAAAGAGAAATTCATCGTACAAAGGAATGTACAGAGATGATTGCAGGCGTTTTGACCGGTAGTGTTGATTAGGTAACGATGAAACCTGCTGAATACGCAAGATAAATATTAGAGAACAGCCACGACTCGGAATCTAGTCGCTAGAGATAGGAGGGCTAGCTGTTTAGCTGCTAGTAAATAAAGAGGCTAAGCCTCCTTATTTCATGACGACCTTCTTATTTTTTAACTGTCCAAGCAACTGCTTGAAAAGGATGATAGTCTCTTTTTCCAGCTGATTGATTGTCGCTATGGGATCGTAAAAGTCAGGATGGGTTAAATACCAAAACTCGCCAATCTGGGAAAAAACGTAACGACCAGGCTCGAAACTCAGGACACAGGTATTCACACAATATTGTTCATTGATAAGAAAGCAATATTGGCAATGTTTCATAGTATTATCACTCATAATCATGACTTAACAGAGAAATAATTTCTCTCTCTTCGAGATCTAATGCTGAGCTCAATGCACGCAGCTCCATTCGTACCTCTATATTATGACGAATAGCACGTAGCTTTATATCAGCTTTACCTTTTGGCTTTGGCTTGGTTTTTTCTTTAGCTCCTGATTCGATAGAACCAGCATGCTCTTTACTAAAATTAAGCGGGATTACCCTAGAACTCACACTTGTCATGCATCCGCCTCTGCTGACTCACTGAAAACTTTTGCTTCATCTAAACTCTTAAAATGCTCAAGAATCTTTTTACGCCCCTTAGATTGGATGATCTTGCTCTCACATACCTCGAGCATCCATAACCAACGATTGACACTAGACTGAGTGCACTTATGGTCTATTGGATGAGAGTTAGCAAATAAAAATGGCATAATTGGCTCTTTAATTATTGGAAAATGATAAAAAATGTGTAAAAAAAAGCTCTTAACAATATTGAAAAGAGCGACAGTTTTACAAGCATCTTGAAAAGTCCATAAAGACTCGGACAGATTATCGCCGATAAGCTCAATTACTTTGTTTCATTAAGGTTACACACCTCCCTTTGCCTCATTCCTCTCTTCAGCACAATTCACTTAATCGCTTCACTTGGCATACTTAGAAAAAGCGGTGGAAACCTTCCACTAATACCTACATGGCAATGACCTACCTATATAATTTTCAATGGACTAATATCAATACCGAGAAGGCTTAAAGTTATAGCATAGGAATTCACGTTTTGATTAAAAGTCTCTTTCGCATCACTTTATGCTTGTTAAACAGTTTTATATTAATGGCAGGCTTAAATAGTATGGCTACCAGTGAGTTACAATGAACTTGGTTTAATACAAGAGGAGATGCAAAACTTTAACAAGAGTGATATCGAGTTTTTACGCAGCCACTCATTCGTCCCCTCTTTTCCTCTTGCAACAATTGGGATCAGAAACTACGCCTCTTTTGAACTTGAAGGCGATGGTGTCACTCAAGCCAGCTTCGAACTGGAGCAGCTCTATCTATCTGCAGGCTTACCTATATTAATGGACGAAAAAGACGCAATCGCTATAGATGGATATGTATCTCATAATAATTTTTCCTCGAAAGATGCTAAATACTTATCCTTTCATGTTAACTCTGTGGGAATACCGCTAGCCTGGCTGAGACAAGTAAAGTAAACCCAAGCTGGCAAGCAGCAGCTTTTGTTATGCCTATGGCCAATAAAAGCTCACTAGATCATTCAAATTGGAGCTGGCAAACTCTCGGCGGCGTATTTGGTCGATATGTTCAAAGCGAAACCTTGTGGTGGGCATTTGGCTTTTACATCGATGTGGGTGGCAGTGAAAACACCTACTTACCCTACGTTGGTGCCTCATGGGAAATCAATGAACATTGGAGCATCAATGCCATGTTACCTTGGCCCTCCATCCTCTATGCCCCTGACGATAATTGGTTATTCACCTTGGGCTCCTCACCCTAAGGAACCTCTTGGGAAGTTGATAACCAATCAGGCGAAGCTAAAATCAATTTTGATGCATGGGATTTTGGTCTGACACTTGAGCGTAGAATAATCAGTAATCTGTGGATATCACTCAACGGCGGTCTGGGAGGGATACGAGGCCTCAGAGTAACAGGAAGTCAAATACACGGCATAGACACTCAGGTATCATCCAGTGGATACATAGGCTTAAATTTGAATTTTAGACCAACACTTTAAGTCAGCGCTATAGATGCTGACTAATATACTGCCGATTATACCTTCGACGTTTTTTGAAAGCAGTCTTACCTAGTGAATACACGACGACTGTGCCACCAAATCAACCTCCATCCCTTCAAGCATAAGTGATACTCGCTTAAATCCAAGGTAGCTCTTATATAAGAGCACTATTTCCTTAGCCGGATATTTTTTCTTCAGCAGAAAGTAATCTGGTACCCAGAGTTGTATCATTCTCAACTCTTCGAGCGACAAATAACTTAGCTCGATAAAAGGTAAAAAGACTTCATTTACCAGCCTGATTTTTACAAAATCAACATGCTCGATACTCAAGGAACACCTCTATAAGATTAAACTAATCAGCCTAATAATCAGCCTAATTATCAGCCTAATAATCAGGCTAATCTTTAGCCGTCAGATTTACATTGTGAACCCACACCATGTGTATCCTTAACGTATCAGGCGAGCAATCAGGCGCTATCGAGACAAGTGGGAAAACTCCATATGCTCAATTATCGATTTCTTCCAAGTAGCCTCAAGTTCATGGTTCCCAAAAGATAATTACCACATAAATTAATATAATACTTATAAATTCTCGACTTTTATTCCACTTAAGCATTTGTATCTTAAGTGTTTCACGTTGACCTTTTTCCAACGAGAAAATTCACATCTATTTACTGTATTCACACCAATTTCTCATCCAAGATAACTCCAGTAGCAAGAACACAATCACTTAAGGAGTAAACATTATGAAAGCAAAATCGATACTAATAGTTGAAGATGACTTGTTTACCTCACGCCTTATTAGCAGCTTCTTTGAGCGTAAAGGTTTCATCACATATCAAGCCTACGACTCTGGCGCCGCATTCATGTATGCGGCAGATAAAAATCTGGATATGATCATTTTAGATGTAACTCTACCCACAGATTCTGGTGTCTCTATTGTCCAAAAACTCAAGAGCATTAGTCCATGCCCTGTCATTTTTTATTCATCGGTTACCACCGAAGAGATGGAAATTAAAGCGCTAGAGACGGGAGGAGATGACTATATCAATAAGCAGCGTGGTCTGAATGTACTTTATGCTCGAATTAATCGCCTGTTATCCAAAGTTGCTATAGAAAATGAAATCACGAGCACAAGCACAACGGTATCAATCAATAACATCTTACTCAATGCAGAGCTCAGCCAATGTAATATTGCTGGAAAAACAATCGAGCTGCAGAAGAAAGAAAGTAAAGTGCTTAACTTTCTAATGCTACATAAGAACAGTCTAGTCAATAGAGATGAAATCTCATACCTCCTCAATGGATACGCTTATGACGGTTGGAGTAGAAGTATTGATTTAATCATCTGTCGGCTTCGCAAAAAGCTAAAAGCGGCAAACATCCCAGAAGGCGCAATCAAGAGCTTACGTGGCAAAGGCTATAGCCTCATAGAACATGAGTTTATTGCGGCCTAGTGTTTTGTTATTTGAATTTGAAGGAGCACTCCAGTGAGTGCCCCTCATGACTTTACAAGCTACTGTCACATAGTTAATATTATGAGTTACTCATACAGCCCTTTTTTGATAACAAAGAAATTGCTCATATCTATCCGCCATGTATTACCGTCACCATCATCAGGTGTTTTCACTCGACCCGACGTAGCCACTAATTCAAATAGTTTGGTATATGAACCATCCTCATTCTGCTGCACTTCTACGAATATAGGACGACTCTCACTGGTATATGGATCTACATCTGGATCCAAGGGACCTGTACCAGAATCAAGTTCTGTAGGTATACCATTACCATCAACCATAGCACCACCTGAGTTGATTAGCATGTTTCCGTTTATAGGGTCTTTAAAAACGTTACCGACGTATGACGAGTAGAAAATACCACCGAGTTCTTTACCCCACTCAGCCTCTTTTTTAATGGTCATTTTCGATAAGTCGATAGTGTACTCTACGTAACGCCCCCAATTATCAGCGGCTACTAGCTGTAAATCAGGATCGTATGAACGATAATTACCATCATCAAACATGGCGACTTTAACAATACCTTTCACACTACTTGGTAGAGGAGTAACTCCATGTTGACCCCAAGTCCAAAACTCTTTATCCGCCTTATCAATATCAGCAGCATCTTCTAGATTATAAAGAGCCTTACCATCTGAATCTACAGGAGTTAACAAGTATTGCTCTAACTCTGCAGACCACTCATGATGAGAGCCCGCTATAAAACTAATAGCCGCATCAGCATTGTCTTGTGGAGTAATACCAACAAAAACATTTTGATTACGTAACGAAGCGATGATAAGGTCCTGAGTAGCATCATTATAGGCTGCATTTAAATGAGCCCAGTCATTACGATTATCACCATCACCATTAATAATGGTAGGCGCACGATTAATATCCAATAGTTTTGAAAAGTCATAATAGTTAACTTCAGTACCAGTAGCTCGGTCTATAATGGAAACACCATCTTCACGAGTTAATTCAGCACCATCATTATAGTCTGACTTCTCAGATGGCAGTAATAGTTGCGAACTATCTCCATCAACGAGAATGGTCGTATGGTGTGCTTCATATTGCATATTAGTTACACTATAAACGCGACCCATGATATCCCACTCGTAGATTGTTTTGTTAGTAGCTGGACTACTAACTGTAACATTATCAACAACGGTTGAACCATTGGATACATAACGACCATCGCCAACTAGGTTAAAATTAAATGATGGGATGACGTCATTGGTTAATGCCCAACGCACATCTCCATTATTATCTAGACCGTAGTGCCCACGACCATAATAGCTCGTCATGTATATGCCATCACTACGCTTGCTGAAGTCTGGATCAGAATGTTTAACATCAAAGATCGGCGTACCAGAAATCACATACTCACCATCAACCATTTCGGCGTCAGTTGGTGGTAACGGCTCTGTTTTCAGATCAAAAGTAAAAGTTTGCGTTGTATCTGCATCTGTCACTCCTACGATAATAGTATTTAATGTATCTGGTTCAAGACCTGAAACTGGTACTAGGTTAGCACCATCAACAGTAGTATAAATATAACTTAACGTAATTGGAGCTCCTAAATTTTTAGAAGTTACTGATATTTCGATAGAATTGATTAACCCATCATTCCAAAATCCATAGTATGCGCTTAACGGTGCTGTGCCATATGGATTTAATGTGGTAATTGCTGTTTGACCAGGTTGGTTAATTCGAGCTAACTCAGCTAGTAACCCATTATATATTTCAGTATGCGATGTAACAACGGCGTTGTTATAAGCTAATGTCACTGTTGTTGATAACGTTGTGACTGTAAATATAGCGGCCATGCTTATTGATTTTAATATATTCATTTATACATCCTTAATGATAAGAATAAACAAAAACAAATTTTATGGACAAACCCCCTTCTCTCAACATACCTAATAGAAATCATTAAATACTTTAATGAAACACATTGTTTTACAGCATTAAACCAGAACCTGAAATAATCAGAGTGTTTCAGCAATGTATCCTTACAGTGTGAAATCACAGTACAAAACAATGCAGCCGATAACATCTACTACTTTAAAGAAACAATGGAGAGTAACTAAAAGGTTAAAAAGTGTTTCATTTAACAAGAATAAGTTATTAGCAACAACAAGGCAGTAGTATTTATGAGGTCTAATTTAATTATAAAAACATTATTTTTATATTTACTTTTCGTAACAAACTCTCAAGCCGTTGAGCTTAAATATACATTCGGCTCTATAAAAACGGGTTATGCCAACTGGGATATTGGCGCTGTAGATACGGACCGTGGTGACTTATGGAAACTAGTTGGTGATTTCGGTGCAGTGTTTGATAAAGGAGAGTTATATTCATTCTATGAATATAACAAGTTCGATCATGACATAGACAACCGAAATGTATCATTTATGGCGAGTGGTCATTATCGTTTAAATGATTCTGATTTCACCATATTTGGCAAAGCATACGCCAATTTAGACAATAAATGGGGAGATGAACTAAATACCATGATAGGAATGGGGTATTTAGGCTTTCAAAGCAAACAATTCTTCTTCAAACCTTTCATTAGCATACATGAATTATCATCTGATTATCAATCGACGGTAACCGGAAGTTCAGCGAATGGTTTCAATGGTTATGTACTTGGTTGGACCTCTGCATTCTTCTTTAAAGTATCGGAATACAACTTCACCCTTTCGAATTGGAATGAATTTGAAATAGACCGCAATGAAGCTTATTCGGAACAACAGTACGGAAATATTGGAATCAATGGTGGCTTAACCCTTAACTGGAAAATGAATAAGTCGATGAGCCTAGGACTTACCTATCGTTACTTCCAAAACAAGCTCAGTTATGAAGGTTACGGCGACCAAATGATTTTCCTATTTGGCTATCACTTCTAAACTCGATAAAAAAGAGAGAAAAATGAAATTTAAAAAATCATTAATTACAACTTTAATCGGTATGTCACTACTTGGGGAAATATAGCCCTTGCTGAGGAGCAGACAAACGAAGATCAACCCAACTTAGTTATCTTTTATGTAGATGATTTAGGCTATGGTGACTTAGGCAGTTATGGGCACCCAATATTAAAAACGCCAAATATCGATAAATTAGCTGAAGCAGGGATTAAATATACTCAATATTACTCACCGGCTCCTCTGTGCTCGCCTTCTAGGGCGGGCATGCTCACAGGCCGAACCCCATACAGAACAGGAATTCGATCTTGGATCCCCCATGGCAAAAACATACACCTTGGTGAAAATGAAATCACTATCGCAAATATATTGCAAGATAAGGGGTACGACACTGCGATCATGGGAAAGGTGCACCTCAATGGTGGCATAGAAATGAAAGATCACCCTCAAGTCGATGATATGGGCTTTGAGTATAGTTTTATCATTCCTGGTGCCTTCGCCGATAATCAAAAAGTAAAAAATGCTAAGCCCCAAAATGGTTTCAGAAACGGTAAATTGTATCCCGATAACTTTTGGCGTAATGGTAAAGCTGTAGGTGCAACATCTAAGTTCAGTGCCGAACTTGTCACCGATGAGGTAGTTAATTACTTGGATGAACAGAATGGGGAACAGCCCTTCTTCCTGTACATTCCCTATTCTGAAGTACATACCCCAATAGCCTCTCCGGACAGAATTTTGAATATGTATTCAGACTATCGTTCTGATTTTGCACAGAAGAATCCAGACGCTTTCTATTTTGATTGGAAAAATCTCCCCTATCGAGGACAAGGTGAATATTATGCCAATGTCACTTTTATGGATGAGCAGTTAGGCAGGGTTGTCGATAAAATTAAGCAGATGGGTGAGGAAGATAACACCATCATTATTTTTACCAGTGATAATGGCCCAGTAACCCGAGAGGCTAGAAAGCCTTGGGAACTCAATATGGCTGGAGAGACAGGAGGATTCCGCGGCCGAAAAGATAACCTGCTTGAGGGTGGGATACGTGTACCTGCTATATTCAAATACAAATCCATAAAGTCTGGTCAGGTGTCCGATGAGCCAGTATATGGATTAGATATTCTACCTACACTTGCTCAATTAATGCATTTTGATCTTCCCTCTGATAGAACACTCGATGGCCAGTCTATTGTCCCTACATTCTCAGGTAAAACGATAGAAAGAACGAAGCCAATGATTTGGACTATTGACATGCCTTTTCAAGATGATGCAGTTAATGAATGGGCTATACGCGTCGGCGATTGGAAATTGATCTTAGACCGAGACGAGCAACCAAAATATTTATTTAACCTAAAAGTTGATAAATACGAAGTGTGGAACCAAATCGGTAAACAAGATGAAATACAGAAATCATTGATGGAAAAGTTCAAGCTATATAAGAAAGATATCGAAACAGACTCCATAATGAAAAAAAGACAAGGTTAAAAATAAAAACACCTCCTAATTATTTAGGCGGTGTTTTTATTTGAGATATTAATATGAATGATTTCCTGCCAATAAGTTGTCATGTAATGGCAAAACCATCAGGATCAATCTGCAACCTGGATTGTACCTATTGTTTTTATTTGGAAAAAGAACATCTATACCCAAATAGAAAGCTGAATTGGAAGATGAACTTAGCCACTGTTGAAGCGTTCATTAAGCAGCAGATCGACGCTCAACATGGAGCAGAGGTTGTGATCGCTTGGCAAGGCGGTGAGCCCACGCTACTAGGATTAGACTTTTTTAAAGCGGCGATGCTGTTTGTAGATAAACATGCCAGAGAAAAGACTGTAAGCCATACCATGCAAACTAACGGAATACTCTTAGACAATGCCTGGTGTTCATTCTTCAAAAAAAATGACTTTCTGATCGGAATATCTATAGATGGGCCCGAAGAGATGCATGATAAATACCGTCTCACTCGTTCAGGAAAACCGACTCATGCAAGAGTGCTAGAAGCCATATTATTATTGCAAGAACACCAAGTTGAATTTAACACCTTAACGGTTGTGAGTGATTTCAACGTTAAATCCCCATTGAAGCTTTACCATTACTTAAAATCGATTGGCAGCAATAATATTCAATTTATCCCCTGGTCGAACGCATATCAAATCAAGCAGATGAAAATGGTTTGTACCTTATCAGCCCCCAGTCTAATCTAGCATCGACAGTGACGTCTTGGTCTGTCAAACCACAGGAGTTTGGCAAATTTCTCGCGGAGATATTCACCGAATGGATCAAGCATGATATCGGTACTGTCTATATACAAACTTTTGAACAAGCGTTCGCTGCATGGGCAAAAATGCCTGCTATCATTTGTGTTTTTGCACCGCGCTGTGGAAGTAATTTTGCGTTAGAAGCAAATGGCGATCTCTACGCTTGCGATCACTATGTCTACCCTGAATACAAATTAGGTAATATTCATGAGACTAGCATTAAAGCAATGAATGAATCTTCCTCTAACCTTGCATTTGGCAAGAGTAAATCCTCATCACTGACTAAAAAATGCCAGCAATGTGAATTTAAATTTGCCTGCTATGGAGGTTGTCCTAAGCATAGATTTACCATCAATGAAAATGGCGAGCCTGGCCATAATTATCTATGCGGTGCATACGAAATGTTCTTCAAATCCAGTAACAAAAGCCTGAAGCTAATGTCGAACCTATGGGAAAGAGGCCACTCACCTATGTTAATAAAAGAAATACTAAAATAGTAGAGTCCTAAACAGGGAAAATAGAGCTGAATAAACGATTCATCAAGCTAAGATGATCAAAGATTAACTTTTATAGCTCGCGCATAAACTTTATTTTGGTCAAACATATAACTTCGACCTTTGAAGGCCCAATCATGAAGGCTAAAAAATGAAACAAGTCCTGATCCCGATATTTATTGCACTTGCAGTAAGTGGCTGTGACGCCAATAAATTAGATTTAAGTAACCTCAATCCAGAACAGCAGGAACAATTAGGGCAAATAGCCAGCGACTACCTAGTCCAGCACCCTGAGTTTCTACTAAAAGCCTCTGAGAAGCTAAACCAACAAAAACAAGCAGCAATAGATAAACAGTCTGTTGAAGCCGCTAAAGTGATGGCGAAACAATTGACTCAAGATGTTAAAACCCCCTTTATTGGTCCTAAAGATGCACAAGTCAGTGTGATTGAATTCTTTGATTATCAATGTGTATTTTGCTCAAAGATTGCCCCCGAAGTGAAACAACTTGTTGAAGACAATACCGATGTGAAATTTGTTTTTAAAGAAACCCCTATATTTTCCAGGCGCTGGGAGTCATCGGGGTATGCTGCACAAATGGGGCAATGGATCTTTGAGCAAAAAGGAAGTAAAGCCTACGCCATCTTCCATGACAATCTCTTTGCTACCGGAAAAAATGAAGGCAAGTTAACCCAGAAGGATATTAACACTCAAGCTGAAAAGGCTGGGGTGGTGGTTGCTGACTTTAGGCTAAACGAGCAAGGCACTGACAGTATCAAGGCTAACTTCCAACTGTTTTCACGCCTTGGCTTTCAAGGAACGCCAGCCCTGATTGTGATGCCATCGGTCAATCCAACGATAGAAAATATCAAGATCATCAAAGGTTTTGACCCTGATGGGCTAAAAGCGGCCATTGAAGAGGTAAAAAACAAGATTTCTTAATCCTTGCTAAGCCTGCTAGTGGTCACTAGCAGGCTATAATTCTTTGTATATGTATTCACTCAAAGCATAAAAATCACCATTGAAGTCTGGCTGGTAAGTAACATCCTATTTATACACTTTTGGGTATCCAGCCCAATATTCCCCACACCGATAAACACCAGTAATCATGTACCAACTTATTTCCTATTGTGCTGTTATCATAGATTTATTTAGACACTGCCGACGTCAATCCTTCTCAAATAAACACATCATTAGCTCTTTAAAAATACAGAAAAACATTCACTTCCTCTAATAAATAAAAACTGTTACCTTTAAATAATTAACACCTGAAAAACAACAAACTAACAAGATGAATTTTACAGGTTGTTTTTCGTTCTTATATAGACAGTTAACCTGATACAAGATGTCGATAGTAAAATTAAATTTATCGTTCAAAAAACAACATGGAATCAATGACGTTAGGTAAGCGACGTCGAGTAGATGACAGGGAACCTCATGAGTATTCAAACACACTCCAAGCACATCAATAGGCAACAACTCGGTCATATCATGCTATTCACTTCAATAGCTTGTTCTTCCTTAGCTCACGCCGAAGAGGGTGGCAGCGGCCACTATATGCCAGGGTCGATGGCCTCTTCTATTGATGGAGTACCGGCAACCGAGACGGTTATTGCTCGTATCAACTACCTCACCTATTCTGGCAGCTTCGATAAAGATGTTGTAGTGCCTATTGCAGGGCTTGCCGCTACCGAAGTGGACGTAGAGTCTCAGGCTCTTGGCCTTACCTTACTCTGGCGCCCACCGGTAGAGTTTGCCAAAGGTTGGAGCTACGCCATGAGTACCACCATCCCCTATGTAACCATAGATGTGACTGCCAGTGTCAGTGACGTAAGCAAGAGCATTGGCGCTAGAAAGTCTAGTAGCGTCTCCGGCATTGGCGATATCATACTGATGCCACTCATGCTCAACTACACCATAACCCCAGAGCTAAACACTAACTTTCGCATCAGCGCCTACGCACCTACAGGGAATTACGAAGTCGGCAGGCTGGCCAATACAGGTAAAAACTTCTGGAGTTTTGAGCCCACGGCATCACTGATTTATTTAAGCCCGAAGACAGGCAGAGAATTTTCTACTTACGGCGGTATCACTTTTAACCAGACCAACAGCGCCACAGATTATAAGTCTGGCAATCAGGCACATATCGAGTCCACCTTCATTCAACATTTGCCCATGTTTGGCGGTGTGGCAGGATTCGGCGCAACTGCCTTTTGGTATCAACAGATCTCAGGTGATAGTGGTAGCGGGGCTAAGTATGGTGACTTTAAGGCCCGTAGCATAGGTGGTGGCCCGACTCTTTTCTATTCGGCAAAAACGGGCAATACCGATATTGTCGCCGAACTCAAATGGCTACACGAGTTCGACACCAACAGACGCGCCAAGGGCGATACCATTTTCTTCAAGATCTTAGCTAAGTTCTGATTAAGATTAAGTTGGTTTAGCCTCACTTAACCCATTTTGTTAAGCCGAATAAGCTAGATAATGGGCAGGAATTGTGAATATGGATATTAAGAAATATGCGGGTAAGGCCATATCCGCCCTTTGTACTCTGATGGTGCTTGCACAGGCACCAGCTCAGGCCGAGCAATCCTTAGAGCAGGCGGCAGACGATCCCACCGCCAGCTTGATGTCGCTGCAGCTATCCGACTGGTATACACAGAGTTACCATAATATAGATAATGAAAGCGCCAACAACTTTGTGCTGCGCTCTGCCATGCCTTTTAAAATAGGCGAACAATCCCACATCATGCGCATTACCGCCCCTATCATCACCTCAAGTCCATTTCAAGACTCTGGCTTGTCGGACATCACCTTGTTCGATCTGGCCACTTTCGATAAAGACTGGGGACGCTGGGCGGTAGGTGCCGTCGCCCTACTGCCTACTGGCGGAGAGCATAGAGGTGCAGAAAAATGGGGCATCGGCCCGGCCATAGGTTTTGTGGTTCACGAGAGTCATCTCTTATGGGGACTATTCAATCAAAATATCTTCACTATCGCAGGAGAAGATAACCGCGAAGATATTAACGTCAGTATCCTGCAACCTCTGCTCAGCCTGTCTATAGGTAAAGGCTGGTCTATGGGGGTATCCGAGATGACAGCCACTTATGACTGGGAACAAGGCGAGTGGAGCAACTTACCACTGGGATTCAAAGTCGCCAAGCTGCATAAGTTCGGCAAGCTGCCGGTGCAGTTTAGTGCTCAATACGAGTATAATTTTGCCGACAGTGCCTTGAGCACCCCTGAGGCTACTGTCCGCTTGACGGCCAAACTGATATTTCCATCAATCTTGTAATTGTCGCTTCGCCGACAGTGATTTGCCAAAAAATGGAGCAGTCTTGAACGATTTATTAAATAAGACTTGAACCTATAAGTGCAAAGTTTGAACCATTTAAAAGTAACACCAGTTAACGGAATACATAATTAACAGGGAGAGATACATGAAGATGCAAGCTAGAATATTGCTGCCCATGATGGCGCTAACCTGCTTCTCGATACCGACTATGGTGTCGGCAGAAGCCGTATCGGCACTGAGCGACGCCAAGAAATTTAAGCAAAACATGGAGGCCGCAGTACCTCGCCCCGAGCAGCAGAAACAAGCCGACGAGAAACTTGCCGCCCTGAAGCTGAAAACCGGCAAGCGACCCAATGTATTAATCCTAATGGTGGATGATTTAGGCTATGGCGATGTCGGCGCCTTCGGTGGCGGAGTGGCCATAGGCGCCGCGACACCCAATATCGATGCGCTGGCTCAAGGAGGACTCAAGCTCACCTCCACCTATTCGCAAACCACTTGTACCCCGACACGCTCGGCGATGATCACCGGACGACTCCCGGTCAGAACTGGCCTCTATCGCCCTATTTTAGCTGGAGATAAGCTCACCGCTAACCCTTGGGACGATGAAGTCACCTCGGCCAAGCTGATGAGTGATGCAGGTTATGAAACCATATTGACCGGTAAATGGCATGTGGGGGAAGCTGTGGGCATGCGCCCGCAAGATGTAGGTTTCGATGAGTTCTATGGCTATTACCGGGCCCAGAAGGAATACGTTCAGGCCTACGACAAACGTCGCTACCCGGATCTGGTGCTGGATAAAGCGAAATTTGCTAAGTATCAATCCATTGAGCAGAGTCAGGGCCTGGTCCATGGCTTCAAGAATGGAAAAACCGAAGATCTGACTCCCATCAGGAGCATAGACGATATGGCCAACGCCGACCGTCTGCTCAAGGAGTTCACCGTCAATAAGATTAAAGCCCTGGCGAAGGGAGATAAACCTTTCTATCTGCAGCACTCCTTTATGAAGACCCACGCGGACAATCATCCCCCTAAGGCGTTCGAAGGTGCCAGCGCCAGCAAGTATGCCTTCAAGGATGCCGTGGTGGAGGTCGATGCCTATGTGGGTGAAATCGTCGAGGCCCTGCGTGAATCGGGTCAACTTGAGAACACCTTAATCTTCTTCACCTCGGATAATGGACCACAGAGCGATAGCTGGCCCGATGCGGGTTACACTCCGTTTCGCGGCGGCAAGGGCACGGGGTGGGAAGGCGCGGTGCGTATTCCCGGCATTGCCTACTGGAAGGACATGATCACACCCGGCCAAGTCAGCGATGGCCTGTTCGACCTGATGGATATCTTCAACACTTCGGTCGCTCTGGCCGGTGTTTCGGATAAAATCCCCAGCGACAAATATATCGATGGCATAGATCAGACCGCATTCTTGTTAGCCGATAACGGTAAATCAATGCGTGACAAGGTGTTTATCTGGAGCCAGAAAGACTTTCTCGCCATGCGCATGAACGAGTACAAGATCCACTTCAAGGTGATCACCACAGACTCCCAGTTCCTCAATATCGATATGGCGACCATCAAGGATATCGGTCTCGCTCCCTGGTTATTTAACCTGTATATCGACCCCAAGGAGCAATACCCAGTAGGACACAGACGCAATGCCTGGCTGGGCTCCATGGGCGCCGAGTCTAAGGCTCACGCCGCAACCTTTAAGAAGTACCCACCCAAGGACGTTGGCTTATAACTTGATGGCTTTTAACTCGTGAAACGATAATTTGAGGATCGAATATGAAATACCTAACACTTATCTTAATATCACTTTCTTTGCTACTCACTGGCTGCGCCAGCACTGAAGAGTCGCAAACTAAGGCAGCTCAATATGTGTTCCCGGATCTCGAAGAGGTTAACTCCATAGATAACTTCAGAATGGATGGCTGGAGCAGCGTGGATAACCGCTCTGTGATTGTCGACAATAGGCCCAGAGAGTCATATCTACTTATCTTAGATGGACCCAATAATGATTTAAAGTTTGCCCAGGCACTCTTGATCACTTCAACTATGGGCAAGGTCGAGGCTGGATTCGATTCAGTGTCTACCGCAGCTGAGCCTAGAATCAAGTTTCGCATCAAGCATATCTACCGCCTGAAAGATAAAACCCAGAAAGAAGAGATAAAACTGCGGATCAGTAACTTTAAACATTAATTTCTATTTGTCTAAAAACTAAAGGAATAGCCAGATGAACAAGTCTATTTTAATGCCGACACTCTTGGGCATGACTATCGCCGCGACCTTGAGTGCCTGCTCGCCTCAGAAGAGTGAAGAAACACAGAGCGCCGCCGCGCAATCAACCCAGACCGTTAGCACTACGGCTGTTAATCAAGAGTCCAAACAAGAGACAAGCGGCGCAGATCAGTCTGTGGCCGTCAATCCCACTAAGGATGTGTATTTCGGTGAGACCCATATGCACACAGCTTTCTCACTGGATGCCTATCTCGGTGGCACACGCTTAACCCATGAAGACGCCTACCGCTATGCTCAGGGCGAAACTGTTAACCTGATGGGCCGAGACCTTAAACGTCATCGCCCGCTGGACTTCATCGCAGTGACCGATCACGCCGAATATATCGGTGAAATGTATACTAACCTGACTGAGGACGCCGAAGGCCACGATCAAGAGCTACTCAAAGAGCTACGCGGCATGACAGATATCAAGGACCGTGAAGCCTGGTTTATGAAATATGTGATCTCCAGTAACCGCGGTGCGAACCCCGCTCACCCGCCATTCTTCACCGGTCCAGAATCGGTAAAGAGTGCCTGGAAAATCATGCAGGAGACGGCGGACAGATATAACAAACCCGGTAAATTTACCGCCCTTAAAGCCTTCGAGTGGAGCGGCGCGCCTCAAGGAGGCAACCTGCACAGAAACGTGATATTCCGTGGTGCTCAGGTACCCGACGCTCCCATCAGCTATATCGATACTAACCGCGAAGATGGATTATGGCAGTGGATGGCCCAGCAAGAAGCCAAGGGCATGCAGCTGCTGGCCATTCCTCATAACTCAAACGCCAGTAAGGGCATGATGTTCCCCAGTGTCGATGCCGAGGGCAAACCTATCGATCTCGAATATGCCCAGACCCGCCAGCACTTCGAACCTTTGATGGAGATGATGCAGGTTAAAGGTAACTCAGAGGTTCACAGACAGTTCTGGCCAGAGGATGAATTTGCCGACTTTGAGAATGCCGATTCGATTCAGAAATCCAGTGGCCGAACCTTTCATAAGAAGGACTTCGTCCGCGAAGGCTTAAAAATGGGACTCGCCTATGAACAATCTCTCGGTGTTAACCCGTTTAAATACGGCACCATAGGCGGCACTGATAACCATAATGGTCTGCCCTCCGCCGTGGCTGAAGACAGCTTTATCGGTGCCCATGGCGCCGATGATGGCAGCGTAGAATCGCGCCGAACTGGAGCAGTGGTCGGTTGGATCGATGGCAAAGATCTCAGTATAGGCACCTTAGCTGGCGTCTGGGCTACCCAAAATACCCGCAGCGGCTTATGGGATGCCATGAAGAGTCGTGAAACATATTCCACTACTGGGCCACGCATCAAGGTACGTTTCTTCGGCGGCGTAGAACTTCCAGCAAAACCTAAGAATGGTCAAGAGCTGGTCCAGCAAGGCTATGATTTAGGCGTCCCTATGGGCAGTGACTTGCCTTCGATTGGCGCAGCCCCGACCTTTACCGTCCATGCGATGAAAGATCCCGACGGCGCGAACCTTGACCGAGTGCAGATAATTAAAGGTTGGGTCGATGTTAAGGGGAAAACCCATGAGAAAATTATCGATGTGGTCTGGTCCGATAAACGTAAAAAGGGTGAAGATGGCAAGCTTGCGCCAGTTGGCAATACCGTCGATCTGACAACAGCCAAGTACACCAATACCATAGGAGCCACGGCCCTTATCGGCAGTTGGACCGACACTGAGTTTGACCCAGAGCAGCATGCTTTTTATTACACTCGGGTCTTAGAAATACCAACGCCACGTTGGACCACCTATGATGCGGTGAGAAGTAAGCAGCCTCTGCTAGACGACGTGCAAGCCAGCATTCAGGAACGCGCCTGGACATCGCCCATCTGGTACAAGCCAGCGGGATAAGTTAACCCTCTAGCAGTTGAATATGGGCCTGACGCTGGTTAAATTAGCTTAGGCGCTAGGCCCATAAACCATTTCATGTTAAATCTTGCCCCGACACTAGGTTTTAAAGGTGTACTATGCCACTCGTATTTAGACAATTTATTCGCGACCCCTTCGCTCATTTCATCTTGATTGGCGCCGCACTATTCGGCCTCTACGCCTTAGTTAATGATGAGGAGCTAGCGCCCAACCGCATCATCATCTCAGAAGCGGATATACAACGCACCGCCAACCAATGGCAGCAAAAATGGCATCGCCCCCCTTCCGAGTCTGAGTTACTCAAGGTCATTGAGCGACAAATTCGCGAGGAGATCTATTACCGTGAGGCACTGGCCTTAGGTCTCGGCCAGGAAGACCCTATCATACGCAGGCGTTTGGCCGAGAAGATGGAGTTTATCGCCAACGATCTTCTGGTGCCCTCGGATCCATCGGATGAAGAGCTCGCCGCTTATCTCGCCGCGAACCCGGACAAGTTTGTATCTCCAGTTCGCCTGAGCTTCTCCCACATTTTTTACAGTGCAGATAATGTAAACAGTGCGAGTCAATCAAACCAAGAGACGCTACTCACCCACCTCAATCAGTCAGCTGAGCCAAAAGCATACTCAGGATTAGGCGACAGTTTCAATGGCAAGCAGCACTATGAGCAGATTGCAGATTATCAAATAGCCAGAATCTTCGGTCGTCGCTTCGAGGAGCAGCTTATCGCCTTGCCTGTTGGCCAATGGCTGGGCCCCATAGAGTCAGGCTATGGCCAACACTTAGTCAGAATCGATGACCGTATCGATGCCAAGCTTCCCCCACTAACGGACATTCACGACAAGGTCTTACCCTATTGGCTAGCCCAGCAGCAGGAAAGAAGTAATGACTCACTCTATGCCAAGCTAAAAGAAAATTACCAGATAGTGATTATGATGAAACCGTCTCAAATACTTGAGGCAAGTCTCACCAGCGAGTCTCAAGGTTTAGATGGATCACCAGAGACGGTGCAATAGGAATGAGTATGAAGAATATTAACTTATTGATCCTATTGCTTAGAGCGAGTCGATTAAATAGATTAAGTCACTGGACCAAGCCGTGCTTGATGACTCTGCTTTTAGTATTTCCTCTGCTCATGCAACACTCATTAGTTCGCGCCGACGAGATAAGGCCTGCCTACCTGGAGTTGACCGAGCTGGATAATACCTCCTTCAAGATCACCTGGAAGCTGCCCAGAAAAGAGACGCAAGTGCTTAAGCTAAGCCCTGAATTTCCTAATAATTGTACTAAGCTAGCGCCCATACACAGGGTTCAAACGCCGTCGGCCGACATCAGACACTGGTCGATACAATGCAGTGGTGGCCTCGCGGGTCAAACCGTCTCGGTTGCCGAACTGGCCAACACCACCACAGATATCCTAATCCGGGTACAACACTTAAATGGCTCGACCCAGATGGCCAGACTGACTCCGACTAAAACCAGCTTCGTCATAGAATCTGCCCTGGAATCATCAGATACTGAGGTCATCAAGGTCTATACCTTACTCGGCATCGAGCATATTCTGCTTGGCTTCGATCACTTGTTGTTCGTATTCGCCCTGTTGCTTATCATCAAAGACAGGCGCAGGCTGATAGGCGCGATCACCGCCTTCACCTTGGCCCACAGCATCACTTTAGCATTAGCCTCATTAGGCATAGCCAGCATCGCCTTACCGCCGGTCGAAGCCGTTATTGCATTGAGTATCTTGTTTTTAGCCGTGGAGATCATTCATGGTCTGAAGGGAAAAATAGGCATAGCCGAGCGTGCTCCCTGGATGGTGGCATTTATCTTCGGCTTGCTACATGGTTTTGGCTTCGCCGGCGCATTGGCAGAAATAGGCCTGCCGCAAAATGCCATCCCCCTCGCCCTGCTGTTTTTCAATGTCGGGGTCGAATTGGGACAATTGGCCTTCGTAGCAGCGGTACTGATTGCCGGCAGGATATGCCTTGTGTGGGTAAACAAGGGATGGGTTAGCGCTCACTCTCGCTCCCAAGCCTTGACCTTGATGGCCTATAGCATCGGCGGCCTGTCAGCTTTCTGGGTCATAGAGAGAACGGTCAGCTTCTGGGCCTAATGCTTAGTTTTCAGTGACGCCTATTCGCTAACTTGGTCGTATTGATTGCCTGAGTTTGTCGTCTATTTTTGTCACCTTTTATTGTAAATAAAGGGCTCAATATGAGCCCTTTATTCATCTCCAAGCATCAAGCACAGCTTGTACCTGAGGCTGGGCGCCATGCTTGCTTATCCAGTCGCTCAGATATGCCTTAGCATCTTGCCGCTTATTGAGTTTATCTAAACCTAACGCGTAGGTACTGGCATAGCGCCCATTAGTGGGGTCCAGTTCACTGGCTGTTAATAACCCATTCAGCGCCGCGGCATAATTCCCATCACGCACATACCAGAGCCCCATAGCGTAGTTGGCTGCCGCCGAGTCGGGTAGCCATGTTAATGTCTGCTTTAACATGGCCAAGCTCTGTTGCTCCTGGCCAAGCAGACGATACAGATCGGCAAGATTAAGCCTGGCGCTCTCTAGCCTGGGCGATATCTTAAGTGCTTGTCGATATGCCTGCTCGGCAAGCACATAATCTTGTCGCTCAAAATAGAACAAGCCGAGTAATACCTGACTCTCAGGAGCACTGGCATTAAATTTCGCCGACTCGATAAACTCATCAAACATGGCTAACAGGACTTTAGCCTTGGCCTTAGGCAGTTGCTCTAGTGGCAGACTCGCCAGTTGACGGGCTATCTCTACCCGCACCGACTTACTGCTTTGTTCGAGATGATTTAATAACAACCGAGCTTTAAGACCGATAGGCAGGGCGTCCATAGAGCGCACCGCTCCTAAACGCACCAAGGGATCTGAGTCCAGTAACAGAGATTGGGTAGCTTGCAAGCTTTGGGAGTTATGAAACTGACCATGGCGCAGTATCGCGCTTCCCCTCACTATCCCTGTTTGCCCTGAATCTAAGGCTATTTTTAACAGCTCAGTAGAGGCATTGATGTCTCCACTGTCTGCATCGAAAAATGCCTCGGCAAAATCATGTACACTCGGCTGCTTACCTCTGGCCTCATTCCAGTTATCAATGGTTTGTTGAGCCCACGAATTAGACTTGTCATCGTGGCATTGATTGCAGGCATTAGGCGCGCCGATCCGCTCAGCCAATGCAGGACGGGGGAGCCTAAAACTGTGATCTTGCCTGCCATCGACGCCCATATAGGTAGTAGTCGGCATATGACAATTGACACATTTCGCCCCCTCACCTTCATGGTGATGGTGCTCAACTTGATCGAATACACTGGGATTATGGCACTGAGTGCAGAGTGCATTACCTTGAATGTTCAGGCTTAGACTATGGGGATTATGACAATTGCTACAGGTCACCCCAGCGGCTTGCATCTTACTCTGCAAAAAAGAGCCCCAGACGAAGACCTCTTCGCGCATCTGGCCATCGGCGTAATAAAGTGGGCTTTCTAATAGAGAGAGCAAGTGGTCATCATTATAATCATGGCCGGGGGTAGACGCTTGCAGCGGTGTGCGTCTCGAGTGACAAGCGGCGCAGGTCTCTTTCTGCCTTTGAGCGACAGGGCCACTACTGGAAAAGGTCTGATACGTATCACTGTTAGCCGATTTAGCATCTGGTATATGCCCCCATTTAGCGTGATTATTAATCGACTGTGGAAAGCCTTTATTCGGCCCTGTCTTTGGTTTCTCCTGGGAGTTCGCCGCCCATTGCAGGTGTTGCTCTCCAGCGCCATGACAGGCTTCACAGCCGACATTAATCTCAAACCATTGTGTATTGAAGCTGTTATTTTCAGGTTCATAATTAACCTCTAGCCCGGTAGAGTGACAGCTAGCGCAGCGACTGTTCCAGTTGAACATGCTGCCAGTCCAGTGCAAAGGATCAGTATGATCTATGGCTGCGCCCTGCATCTTAGTCTCATCCATACCGTGAAGCTGCTCCGGGTACAGATGATACCAACGCTGGCCGCCCTCCTCCTTGCTACGCGTGTCCCAGATTATGCTCAACACTTGCTTAGCCCCGTTCGGGAAATCGATCAGATATTGCTGTAAAGGATAAACACCGAAGGTATAGCCGATATGAAACTCTTGTAACTTACCCTCGGCATTGTCAGTAGTGACATAAAACTTACCATCACGACGGTAAAAGCGTGAGGTCACGCCATTATAGGTAAATTGGCTGTTGTCAAAATCACCTAACACACTGATTTGTGTGGCAACAGACATAGCGGAAAAGTGATGACTGGTCTGCCACTCTCGATATTGCTCGCGATGACAAGTCTGACAACTAGCACTACCCACTAGGCTTGGCGAGCCATCCTCAGCCATCACGAACGGACATACGAATGTAGACAGTAGCAAGAGTCCAAGTAAAGCAATGCGCATATGTAATACCAATATCAAAATAAGCCAAATATTCAACTGCTTATTTTATAACACAGTCAGGGCTGAGAACGTATTTTAGGCCCATAAAAAAGCCGCCATTATCTCGCAATAACGGCGGCTTAATATCAAAATATACGCTAAGGAAGAAAGGTTACTCTTCGCTTGGTGGCACTTTCTTAACGAAGCAAGTTAAAATAACGATACGAGTACCGCTAACGCGCCCTTCGATGTGCTCAGGATTGTTTGTCAGTGAGATACCACGAACCGTAGTACCGCGCTTAGCGGTAAAGGTGGTGCCTTTCACGTTAAGATCTTTAATGATCACCACGTTATCACCAGCTTCGAGAATAGCGCCATTACTGTCTCTATGAGGGATAAAATCTTCATCAACCTCTTCGATGCCAGCGTCGCCCCATGCCTGCATGTCATCATCGAGATAGAGCATATCCAGTAGATCACGTGCCCATGCTTCTTCGCTAATTTGCTTAAGCATACGGTAAGCCATCACCTGAACGGCAGGAACTTGGCTCCACATGCTGTCATTGAGACAACGCCAGTGATTCATGTCTATGGTGCTGCGATCTTGAATTTGACCAGTACAAGTGTCACAGATCATGATACGCGCATCACCATATCCTTTTGAGTCTGGAAGCTCATAGGACGCTAACTTTGACTCGCTACCACACAGTTCACACTTGCTATCGCAGCGCTTTAATAGTTCTCTAGTCATCTCGATCTCTTCAATCAAACATCTACACAATAATGGGCGGCACTATAGCACACACAGTGGTTTCTAAACAGATGACCGAACCTCAGCTTTGACTGGACTGCCGCTCTCTACAACTTGCTGAAATAGCCTAATGTGCTCTGTATTGTGAAACACTCTTAATCTAGTGGTATATCTAAATATGAAAGACAAAAAAACGCAGCCAATCGCTGCGTTTTATAAGGATTAATCATACAAGAAAAAGGCTCACACGCCGATTATCTCTCCCTTGAGTGAATAGGCAATCATCAAGAGTTCCTGTTTTTCCTGCTCCCCGACCTCGTTTTTATTTAGTGCAACCATGATGTCATCGATTACGGCTAAGTATTCCGCCTCGTTGATGTTCATGCATCGATGAGCTTCTGGCATAGATTTTCCCGTGTAGTCCTGTGGCCCACCGGTACCGGCACACAAAAACTCGGTCACCATCTTGATCACCTGCTCTCTGTCACTGTCCTTATAACGACTAGCCACGGTAGGGTTTGTCGCATGGGTATCGAATATATCTGCCGCAATCCGTGCGATTTTTTGCTCCCCTCCAAGACGCTCATAAAGACTCATAACACACCTCGTATCCATTAAACTTAAAGACCCATTAAGTCTAGTAGAAAGTAATGTGAGTGGATAAATACTCATGGTGTTTTATGGGGAAAGACATTGACAGCCCAATGTTAGACGGGAGTTTAACCATCATAAACAAGCCGATTCAAAATAACTGATTTAGCGAGATTTATTCCGCAAAGTTAATTCAACGGAACTAATCTAACGAAACGGGTCTAGTTTATCCAAAACGAGGAAGAAAACTTAAGGTCTAGTTCAATCCCCTAACTCCAAGATCTCACTGCGATAGATATCAACCGATCCGTCGGCAACGATGCCAATGCGGTTATCTGAATAGATATTGATCTCAATATCTTGGAGTTTCTGGCCGTTTTCATCATAGACATTGGTGATCGTGATCGATGAATTAGGCTTTCTGGTAAGAATAAGCATAAAACCTCCTTGTCTGGATATAGCTCCCTGAGCAATATACTCACTAGGTTTAGCAATGAAGTTAGCTTTTAGCAAATTGAGCACTGCCATGCTGGAGCATAGTTGGGATTTATTTCAATCAGATGAACCCGGGCGATGGCGGCATACTCAACTGCATGGGACAGGCCATCAACTGGCAAAACTTCATGGCTTATTCTGATCAATATGCCAACTTTACCCAAGATCAGGTTGACCGCATGATCAATGGCCTAAGCAGTTCTTCACGTGTCACGCTTTGGTCGGCATCTAACTTAGCCGCCACGGGTATCGCCAATTAACTAAAAGATAGTGATAGTCATCTAAGGTTCAGGTTAAACAAAACAGCCGTGAAACCCCAATGGCAGTATCCTCGCCATCTTAGCCTCAGCAATGGGACCCTTGGCGATATCCGCCGAGTCGAACAAGGATAATCCGCTCTGTTTACTTTCATAATCGAGCCAGGTCATCAAGATGTAGCCCTCACCAACCTCTTTAGCTGGAATATACAGCGGCTCCTCTATTATCTTGTTGTCGCCAAAGTAATAAGATTGATTACCCGTCGTTGTTACACAATGAAGGGTATCGCTCAGACCTGTGGCATTATTTATACGTGCACCGACCCCAAATACCGATGACATAGAATCACTTATGCGGGTATCGAACTGAGGAAACTCCATCTCAATATTACTGCGGATCAACTTAGCGACTTTCGAAGCCAATACTAGCTGATTAGTTAACTGTTTGGCTAAGCGCTCATGGGATTCCAACTCTACCGAGATAGTCACAAATTCAGCATTTGTGCTAGCGTCACGCTCCTTGCCAGTCAGCAGTTGAGTCATACCATCGAGCAATATGCCCGCATCCGGGTAGAGGCTAATTTGCACCTCAAGCTGATTATCATGTTCAACCGCTTGGCCAAAATGAAAGGCGAAGCCGGCGGGAAGGTCGACCCACTGCTGTAACTTGAAATCCGCCTTATCGATAATGAGCAACTTAGCTCCCAGCTCGGGTCGCCATTTAAAGGCATCGATATAAGTTTGTCCCTCTTCATAGACACAAGAGGAAATGTAGAAGATAAGCTTGTTTCGGCTCTGTGCGAACGCATGCATATAACTTGCCTGAGGCAAGGTTATTACTTCGATGCGGGAGATCTCATCCTCTTTAGAGACTTGATACATCAAGAGTGAGCTGTCCCCTCCCACAAACCAGCTGCCGAAATTCCACATGCCGCCTTGCCCATCGGGCAAAGGATGAGCCGAGAAAGGCAGCTGCTTGAACTTGTCCCCAAAGCTTTTCACCCCGAGCGTATCTAGGCTATTTGGGTCAATTCTATAAGGAGAGCCTGCCTCCCAGAGTGCTAACAGTTCGCCGCGCCATGGAATGACACTGGTATTGGCCACATTCATATCATCATTATTGCGAATGGGCAGCGCATCTGGAATGATAGTCCCTGCAGTCCGGTACCTGAACTTGCCGGCCTTCTCTTCTGCCTTAAACTTCTTGGTCTGAATAAACTTGCCTTTATGGCTCACTTTTCCATGAGCTATGTCAAACTGCTGCACCATGCCATCACCATCGAACCAGTGCTGGTAACGCATGCCTGCCCGGTTCATCTTCGACGGTCCATTGCGGTAGAGAAAACCGGTTAAGTCACTTGGCCAAAAACCACTGGTTTCCATCTGCAGAGGGGCAAAGTCACTCATCGCACCCTCGAACGCCATGGCCCACTTCTGTTTTGTCAGATGATTATCATGAGCTAAAGAAAGCACTGAATCTGCCGAGGCTCCCCAAACCGACGCTGTAACAGAGCTCGCCATAAGAGCGAGTGAGGAGCCGATAAACGTTCTTCTACTTAACATGGCTAGCCACTCCTATCTTAGGTGAATCGTTAGCTGTGCATCACCATCGACAGTGAACTTGGCATCGTCATAGCTAGCAGGTCCGAAGCTGCCGCCATTGTTGCTAAAACCATATCCCTCGCTGGGAATACCCAAGAAGTTGGTGTCTAAGGTGCCATTATCATTTTCATCATGCATCACCTTAATGGCGTACTCGCCAGGGGCTAAGTCGGTAAAGACCAGGGTGTGAGACTCAGATGTCACCGCCTTTTTAGTTGATGCCACCACGCCTTTATTAGTGCTATAACTCTCCTCTCCTTGATAAACTGCCACCATCAAACTGCCCTGATGCGCTTGAATGTTATCTAAGTTAACCGTCAGAGTATCTGCATTGGCCAGAGGCTGAAGTAACAGAGATACTAAGGCGGCGATACTGCTAGCGGTTAACGTGCTTTTATTTATGATGTTTTTCATTGGACTTTCCTTGTGTCATCATTGAAGTTGTTAATCTGAGTTCAGTTTATAAAAAGCAGCATCATTAAACAGGTGCCAAAAGTAACGAGTTATGTTTATTTCCCATGACTCCAGGCAAACCTCCGACTCAGATAACCGAGAGCCTGATAATTAATACTCTTATCGTGAACAGAGTGGGAAAACGCTAAAGTGCATGGACTTAAATTTACCAAAGAGAGCATGATGCTCCAGTTAGCAGGCGTCGGAACTTGGGCCTTAGTGACCTGGTTGGCCTTGAGTCAATCGTTAACTCAGTTTGAACTCTTGCTATCAGGGATGGGACACCTGACCTTCTTGATCTTATTTCTACTGATCTCGACTCACTTTTTATCCCGTTTTAATCCTAAGGTGATCACTGGCGTTGTATATTCCCAGGCCCTAATCACCTTAATTCTCATCGTGTTTGACTCCAACATGATCACCCCTATCTTATTGGTGATCTGGGCATCACAACTTCCGGGCCAAGTGAGTAAACGCCTGGCAATTATCAGCCTGATCTTAATCAATCTGGCTTTCTATCTTATCCATAGCCTAAGTCACGAGAGTGCCAGTGCAGGATTTACCGTCCTCATCTACATGGGCTTTCAGTTATTCGCCTACAGCAGCAGTCAGGCAAGATTGAATGAAGTCGAAGCCAGAATGCAGCAAGAGCAACTCAATCAGCAACTTATCGCCACCCGCTCCTTACTGAGCCAGTCCAGCCAACATCAGGAAAGAGTCAGAATAGCCAGAGATTTGCACGATATCTTGGGCCACCAGCTCACCGCACTCTCATTACAGTTAGAGGTCCTCAGCCATAAGGTGCCAGATGAGGTCAAGCCAGATGTCGAGTTGAGTAAACAAGTGTCTAAGGAGCTGCTTGCGAGTATTCGAGCCGTAGTAAAGAAACAGCGAGATATCGTTGGGCTGGATCTGACGGCCCCTATCAATGCATTGATGACACGTCTTCCAGGGGTCAAACTTAAGATGGATGGTTTGCTTCCCTTAACATCAACCGAACTGGCTCAGGAGCTGGTACTCGTTCTGCAAGAAGGGATAAGCAATGCGGTTCGCCACGGTAAAGCCAAGACTCTGTGGTTATCCATGAGCCAGAAGGAACAAACTCTGCGACTCGTTCTCAGGGACAATGGCAAAGGGAGAAGCGGCGCACCTATCCCGGGATCGGGCCTTAAAGGAATGAATGAGCGGCTCGCCCCCTTCGATGGCAAGGTGGAGCTGAAAATGAACAAGCTCAATGAGCGGGGTCGTTCAAGCTCTGACACAGAGCTTCATATCAGCTGTGACATCGATACCCAAGTCACTGTCTGACATTAGGATTTTAGTTAGCTGCAAGGCATATAAGCAAACATTTACATTAGATTTAAAACGTAAGAGATGGATGAAATTAAGATGGAAGATAAGGTGAAAATGCCAGCAAAACTCGATAAAAAAGTCCCCATTACCTTAGCCCTGATCGATGACCAACAGCTGGTAAGGCACGGCATCGCCAGCCTATTATCTCTTTCAGACAAGGTACAAGTACTCTGGCAGGCGCAAAACGGACTGGAAGCCATAGACAAATTAGCCCAGCAGCCTGTCGATCTGATACTGAGCGACATTCGCATGCCAGAGCTCGATGGCATAGGCATGCTCAAACAAATAAGAGCCTCTGGCAGCCGAGTACGGATCATCATGCTTACTACATTCGACGATAATGAGCTCTTGATGGCCAGCATCACCCAAGGTGCCAATGGCTTTCTGCTCAAAGATGTCTCACTAGAAAAGCTAATTTCCGCCATCACTCGAGTTGCCAGCGGCGGTTACCTGATAGAGGCCGATGTGCTGCAAGAGCTCAGCAGCAACCAAGAGCAGTTAAGCATAGATAGCCTAAGCGAGATCAAGATAAGCAGCCGCGAGTCAGAGATCCTCACCCTGATGGCGGGAGGTTTATCCAACAAGGAGATCGCCGCAGCAGTCTTCCTCGCCCAAGGCACTGTCAAGAATCATATCTCCAACATCTTACTCAAACTCGAAAGCAGAGACCGCACTCAGGCCGTGCTAAAAGCACTGCAATTAGGGCTGATTTAGTTAGCAATCTAATAGACTTAACAATCAGTGCAGCTAATACGTGTTAGTTAAATGCTAAGTATGTCTATACCCGAACCTGTGCTAACTTAATTCATAGTGCATGTACTCTTTTTCACAGAGACATCGCCCTCTCACAAGGACAAGTTATGCTAGAGGAAAGAAAAAAAATCTTAGTGCTATTCGCACATCCATCTCAAGAACGTTCCGAGGTCAACAAGCTGCTGTACAAAGCCAGTTTGGAGCACAGTGATGTCACCGCCATCGATCTTTATCGTGAGTACCCGACTTTTCACATCAATATCGACAAAGAACAGCAACGTTTACTCGAGCACCAGGTGATCATTTTCCTATTTCCTCTGCATTGGTATTCGACGCCCGCCATCCTCAAACAGTGGCAAGATCTGGTGCTCGAGTATGGCTTCGCCTATGGCACAGATGGCACGGCGTTAAAGGGCAAGACCTTCTTCTGTGCCACCACTGCAGGCGGTAGTGAGAAGGCCTATCAGGGGATGGCTACAATCATTTCACCATTCGAGAACTGTTATACCCTATAGAACAGACCGCCAACTTAAGCGGTATGCGCTACTTAGCTCCCTTCGTGCTGTTTAGCAGCCGTAATGCCAGCGAAGAGGGAAGAATTCCCGGCCACATTGACGCATTTAATACCCTGCTAACCTCATTAGCCGCAAACACTCTGGACTTGTCTCAGGCCGCCTCGCTGCCCGTGCTCAATCAGGCACATATGCAGCAGACGGCTCAAGCATCTCAAACACGCTAACTTAAGGACAAGGTAACTTTTTATGACAGCGTATTTTATTCAAGCCTTTATCTACCTGTGCGCCGCCGTGATTGCCGTGCCCCTGGCCAAACGCTTAGGGCTTGGCTCTGTGTTGGGTTACCTCATTGCCGGTGTGGTAATTGGTCCTATCGTTGGCCTGGTCGGCAGTGAAACCAACACACTGCAACATTTCGCCGAATTTGGCGTAGTGATGATGCTTTTCTTAGTTGGCCTGGAACTCGAACCACGCATGCTATGGGATATGCGAAATAAATTGATGGGGCTTGGCGGGCTACAAATCGGCTTAACCACAGCGATTATCATGGCAGCAGGAGTCTACTTTGGCCTGGGCTGGAGCGTCGCCTTCACTGTTGGTCTCATCTTCGCCCTGTCATCCACCGCTATTGTATTACAAACGTTCAGCGAGAAAAATCTCTCCAAGACGGAGGGCGGTAAGAATGCCTTCTCGGTGCTGCTATTTCAGGATATTGCCGTGATCCCCATGCTGGCTCTTATCCCTTTGCTTGCGCTGCCAGAACTGGTGGAAAAAGCGCAGGCACTCGTTGGCCAAGCCGCCGAGCACCATGAGGAGTTATCACTGGTCGCCGGGCTCCCCGGCTGGGCCTACGGTATCACAGTATTACTCGCCATTGCGGCAGTTGTCGTTGGCGGACATTACCTGAGTCGCCCATTGTTTCGCTATGTGGCCAGCTCAGGACTGAGAGAGATATTCACCGCCACCGCGCTCATGTTAGTCATAGGCATAGCAGCGCTGATGAGCTTAGTCGGCCTTTCTCCGGCTCTGGGCACCTTTCTTGCTGGTGTCGTGCTGGCAAACAGTGAGTTCCGCCACGAGCTAGAGTCCAATATCGAACCCTTCAAGGGACTGTTATTAGGGCTATTTTTTATCACGGTTGGCGCCGGAATAGACTTTGGTGTGCTGGCCAGTAACATTGGCCCGGTTCTCGGTATCACTGCCGGCGTCATGTTGGTCAAGGCTGCAGTATTGTTCTTGCTTGCCATGGTATTTAGGATAAAGAATAGCGACCGTTGGCTGTTCGCTTTGAGTCTGGCTCAAGCCGGTGAGTTTGGCTTCGTGCTCCTAAGCTACACGGTACAAAACCATGTTATTCCAACCGATCTGGCCCAGATGCTCTCCCTCGTCGTCGCCCTGTCAATGTTCCTCACCCCTGGCTTGTTCATCTTGTTCGACAAGGTGATCTTACCCAGATACGAGGTGAATGAAAACAAACCCGAGGCCGATGAAATCACCGAAAAAGGCACAGTGATCATCGCTGGCGTGGGCCGCTTCGGTCAAATGGTCAACCGCTTTCTTGTCGCCAATAAAATCAAGACTGTGGTGCTGGATCAATCTGTCGATCAGGTGGCCAACCTAAGAAAAATCAATGTTAAAAGCTTCTATGGGGACGCCACACAGCCAGATCTGCTCCACACTGCAGGCATAGAAGATGCCAGCATGTTGGTTATTGCCATAGACAACAATGAGCGCGCCGTGGAGCTGACCAAGTACATCAAGCATACCTATCCTAAGGTGATGATTTTCGCCCGTGCATTCGATAGAGGACATCACTTCGAACTGAAACACGCCGGTGCGGATTTTATCGTCAGCGAAACCTATCACTCAGCACTGGAACTAGGCAAAGAAGCACTGATAGCCCTTGGGGTTCATCCCTTCAAGGCCGAACAGAAGAAGGCCACCCTGCGTGAACTCGAACTTTGTTATAAAGATTCACTCTATGAGATGTGGAAGAAGAACAGTGAAGACAGTAAATACAGCACGCACTTTAGGGAGCTGTTTATTGAGTTGGAAACTGCCATAGCAAAAGCCATGAAGAGTGAACATCTGGATGAACAAGCCCGAGTTGAGCGTGGCTGGACGCCGCCCCCCAAAGATTACGAAAAACGTATGAATGATAACGAGTAGTCCATAGCAGTTCATTAGCCAATGATTAAACTCAGCTGGACAAACATCCCATCAAAGATTACGAAAAACGAATGAATAAGAACGAAGAATTAGGTCCTAGGTTCTAGGATCTAAAACCTTTTTATCACTCCCGCACAATCAAGGTGGCCGATTAACCGGCCACCTTGAGCCGTTCCGCCAGAAAGTCCACGAATACCTTGACCCGATTCACCGCCTTACTCTCCTTACTGTAAACCGCGAAGATACCGTTATCGAACGTGGTGGAGGTCACCTCAAAATCCGGCAGAAGCTGTATCAGGGAACCAGACTCTATCTCAGATTTTATGCCCCATACAGGCTGAATGATGATCCCCGCGCCATCGAGGGCACACTGTCTCAGAATATCAGCATTATTGCTGGTCAGCACGCTGTCTTTCAGTGGAATACGATAAGATCTGCCCTGCTTTCTCAGGGTCCAGCTGTGATAGGGAGTGGAGAAGTTGAACGACAACATGGCATGCTCCCGCAGATCTTCGGGCTTAGTCACCCTTGCATGTCTGGCCAGATACTCAGGAGATGCCGCCATGGCAAAACTGTGAGGACCCAAACGCCTGGCAATAAGGTTCGAGTCTTTGAGACGACTCAGGCGCACCGCCACATCAACCCCCTCCTCCACCAGCTTAGTCATGCCGTCATCGCACTGCATCACCACCCTGAGATCCGGATACATGGCGAGAAACTCAGGTAACAGAGGAGCCAGATGCAGCTGACTGAACCACCAGGGCACTGATACCTTCAATGTTCCATGGGGACTGACATTATCGGCACTGAGCTCGGCCGCCAGGTTTTCCATCTCCATGATCAAACCGCTGGCGCGTCCATAGAGTATCTCCCCCGCGGGTGAAAGTTGTACATGCCTAGTCGTGCGGGTAAACAGGGACACGTTCAACTGACTCTCTAGCTGGGCTATCTGGCGCGACACAGATGAGTTCGCCATGTTGAGCTTTCTAGCCGCCTTAGCGAAGCTGTTGGCCTCGGCAACTGCCATAAAGCTTCTGAGATTTGGGAGTTTATCCAGCATATTATTTCGTTTATTCGAATAGTCATTTCGAAGTTTAGTTATTTTTTAGCATCAATAGAAGCCTTATATTAGCCGAAGAACAGAGTAATCAAGGCTAACTTATGAAATATCCCGCATTATTTGACACAACAACGCTAGGCTCACTGACCTTAGAAAATCGCATCGTGCTACCACCACTGACCCGCTCCCGCAGCAGTCAGCCCGGTAACATCGCCAACGAACTGATGGCTCAATACTACAGCCAAAGAGCCTCTGCAGGCTTTATGATCACCGAAGGCACTCAGATAGAGCCCAGGGGTCAGGGCTACGCCTGGACCCCTGGTATTCATTCCCCCGAGCAAGTCGAGGGCTGGCGTAAGGTTACCCAAGCGATACATGAGCAGGGTAAGGTTATTTTCGCCCAGCTCTGGCATGTAGGCCGGGTATCTCACACCAGTTTACAACCAGGTAATTCCGCGCCAGTAGCCCCCTCTGCGGGTAAGGCTGAGACGGTCAGCGTATTTATTGAGACCGGACCGGGAGAAGGTGCATTAGCTGAGCCTTCCCATGCCCGCGCACTCTCCACCCTGGAGGTTAAGGAGCTGGTTCAGCTCTACAAACAGGCCGCAGTCAACGCCAAAGAGGCGGGATTCGATGGCATAGAGATACACAGTGCCAATGGTTATCTGGTGAACCAGTTTATCTCAGACAAGAGTAACTTCAGGGAAGATGAATACGGCGGCTCATTAGAGAACCGACTGCGTTTCCTCAAGGAGATTGTCGAGGCCGTGACCCAGGTTTTCAGCCCGGAAAGAGTCGGAGTACGCTTCGCGCCTATGTTCGAGACCACACAAGAAGATCGTATCTATCTAGGCCTGTTAGAAGATGATCCTCACACCACCTATGTGACAGCAATCAAAATGCTGGAGCAGGCTAAATTAGGTTATCTGTCTCTTGCCGAAGCCGATTGGGACAATGCACCTGAACTGCCCGACAGTTTCAGACAGGCGGTGAGAGACAGTTTTTCCGGACTCATCATCTACGCCGGACGTTACACCCCCGAACGTGGCCAAAGAGTATTGGAGAAGAACTGGGGTGACTTGATTGCCTTCGGTCGTCCCTTCATAGCCAACCCAGACCTGCCTGAACGAATCCGCCATGATCTTCCCCTCAATGCAGTAGATCCTACCACCATGTATGGTGGTACTGAGCAGGGTTACACGGATTACCCGGTTCATGATGTAAATATTGCTTAAACATATTCTAGCCCTAATAAGCTAGGTTCTTTCTCATATGCAACTAGCAAATACCTTAAGTGAGAGTTGCAGCCATTCGGCTGTGAATGCTATCTATCGCGTTACACTCACTTCACTTCTAGCATGGAAGTCTCAGCTTCGCCGTCCATGAGGAGAAACTCCCTATCGGCCTGATTTAAATATTTTTGCATCAGGCCTTCGGCCCTCATGGTTTTTAGCACCTCAGCGATTAATCCCGCCAGCTTATGATGACGCATGTGCAGATAACCAAAATTATCAAAAGTCTCCAATCTGCCAACCATATGAATCTTGGCATCATTAAACTCATTGCGCTTTAACAGGGGGATAATTCTAAACTCGGCACCGATATAGATATCGATTCTATCGTGCATAAGCCGCTTCAACCCATGTAGCGGGTAAGTGGCGATGGTCAATTTATCCGAGGGGACCAGCGCCACCAAACGTTTCTCTGTGATGAAGATCCCGCGGCGATACTCGACTCTATAGGACGTATCTTGAAGATCGGCCCAGCGAGTCAGTTTGATGTCGGCGCGATGGGAAAAAGCACTGAAATGTGTCGAGACAATCGGCTCTTCGATACGAACAAGATTATTAAACTTTTCAGCATAATCGGCGACCCTTGCCGCCTCACCATCTACCCTACCAGAATTGGCCATCATGCTGGCCCGCGACGGTGGATAGACATTATAACGAAAAGGTATATTCAGTCGCCTGAATACCTCGATATAGACAAGTTCAACCCACCTGAAGTTAACGTCAGACTTGGGATCACCGATAAAAGCCAAGGTGATGCCTGCAGTATCTCCTTCACCATCGATTTCAGCATATCCTCCAACATCAGCCTCGATGTATCTTCTAAGATCTAAGCCTGTTTCTGTCCGAGGAGCTTCTACCACATTAGCCATAACTTTTGTCATAGCAGGCGCAACACTGCCAAAGAGTATGACACCCAAAAAAAGTAATCTTGCGATTGTCGACATCACCACACCCATTGCAGTACAGTCACTGATCCATGGATTAACTATAGCCGCTGGTGTTTAAGCGTATTAAAATAATGACCAGTACCAGATGATCAGATTTAAGTTTCCTGTTAAACACTAGATAGTTTTTAGCCAAAACTAACAACAAAAAAGCCACCCTAAGGTGGCTTCTCTATAAACTTCTATGCCTACAAGACTGTAGCGTTAAACCGACTTCATCTCTTGTATTATCTTCATAAGCAAGCTCACGAGCAATTTCTGCAACATTGTTGCTCACTGCCTTGCTCTAAATTTCGTCCTTAAACCAGTTTCATCTCTTGGACTATTTCATGAGCTATTTCTGGCGTCGTGCTCACTGGCTTCTCATGTTTATCTGCTTTTAGCTGACCCTTACGGTGCTTGAGCGCTGCCTCGAGCTTCTTCTTGGCAATCGCAATAGCCGGATACATGACATCGTTTGTCCCCGATGCAGAGATTCGACTACCTTCATAATTAGTGCGCAACTCAACCTGATACTCGCCATGCTCTTTAGAGATGGTGACATCTAACGAAATAAGTGTCGGGAAATGAGTGGCTATCTTGGAAAACTTTTCGTTCAAATGTTCTTTGATTGAATCTTTAACATCTACGTGGTGACCTGAAAGATTTATTTTCATAGGTTTTCCTTTTAAGAATTACTTCTAATAATAGAACTGGGGTCTGAGCTTGAAAATCTCAAGGGCTAACATAAAATTAATTTAAATTTTTACGCTAGCAAGTCATTACTAACTCGGTTAATAGAGTATTTTCATACTCATACAGACCTAATAGACCTCTATCCATCCTAACTATTACCATTGCAGAAAGTGAACGTTTAAAGATGAAAGTGCCAATGGGCGGATATGACCACGCACCTTTGATGCATATTTGTCACACGTAATTAATCACCAAAACAGTTCCAAACCAGCTGTCTTAATATTTACTCCTGATGCGAAACAAATGCAAGCCTCGGTTATATTCAATGTCTAAAATAAAGACAAAACTAAGATAAGCGTCATAAAAGCAGACAATATGTTGATATTTTCACCACCAAAAAGACTGATAATTAACCAACTAAAATTAAGCATAAACCATACTCGCTCTGTATGATGATTAATTTTCATTCACACCGAATCATTTCGGTCATTTACCGCAAAAATGAGAAGCAGTTCTCACTATGTAAATTTACATGTAAATGAGAATGAAAACAGTTACCAGATTTACACTCCTGATGTAAAATCGATCCCACCATTTTGATCTACCTGTTTCGTAGCAGGTTAAAACGGACAGAAAACAGTGATCCACTCTCACGTTACCAAATTAACTTTCATAGAAAAGGTGAGTTTATATCGCCCCAAACATGGCGCGCTGATGACCAGAATTCTGGCTGCGATATTTGGCGGTTATCTGGTTGCGGCCAATGTATGTGGATTTATTGCAGCCTTGCTGCCACTTCCTGCTGTCGATGCGACCTTAGTGGCGACCATGCTTTCATTCGCTATCTACGCCGTCAGTGCTATTCGAACTTTTAGCCTACCGTCGGCAATGAGAGCCTGGTTAGAGCCTTTGCTTATAAGTGCTTGCCTATACGCCGCGACTCAAATGATGACCTAACACCTGTAACAGGTTTATTTCCGTTTTTAGGTAACCTAATGAAAGATTCTTTTTTTCGCTCTATGACCTGGCTCCATACTTGGGTCGGCCTGCTCGTCTGCTGGATACTTCTTGTCGTCTTTTTTGCAGGCAGCATGAGTTATTTCCGTCACGAGATATCATTGTGGACCAAACCTGAATTGCATTCAGGTACATTCCAACATTATCACGCTAATGAGCTTGGCAAACAGTTAGCGTCGGGACAGAAATTCTTAAACGAACGAACCGATAATGCGAGGGACTGGCGTATCTACCTGCCCACTGAGCGCAGACCTTATCTTAGCTATGGCTGGCAAAATCAACCGGAAGCAGGCCAACGTCGCGGTGAATTTCATGAATTGATCGTTAAACCCGATAGTGAAGAGATGATCAGTGAAGTACGTGAGTCTAAGGGCGGTAATTTTTTCTACCGATTACACTTTGACCTTCATTATATACCGGCTAAGTTTGCCCGTTGGATAGTGGGCTTGTGCACCATGTTTATGCTGGTCGCCTTAATCAGCGGGATTGTCATCCATAAACGAATATTTAAAGACTTCTTCAGTTTCAGACGTAATAAGCGCAGCCGTTCCTGGCTTGATGCCCACAATGTCAGCTCAGTGATAGCACTGCCCTACCACTTGATGATCACCTATACGGGTCTCATCACCTTGATGTTTATGTATATGCCTTGGGCAATTGTCACTAATTATGACGGTGATAACCAAGCCTTTCGCGCAGAGTTAAATCCATCTAGGGTACAAACAAAGCCTAGTGGTCAAGATGCTAATCTTATTTCTGCAGCTAGCTTATTGCCACAAGTAAAGCGTTACTGGGGAGAGGCGCCGATTAAACAAGTGATCATCTCTGCGCCACATGACAGCAATAGCCGTATCAGCTTCTATCGTAACAATGAACAACTGGTCACCGACAAACGTACTCAAATCGTATTTAACGGAGTGACAGGTGAGCTAATTACCATGTCACCGATGGAAGAGTCTGCGACTCATGCAACCTACGACACCTTAATGTCATTGCATACGGCGAGATTTTCAGACTTCATTCTACGGCTATTTTTCTTTTTCTGTGGCTTATTAGGCTGCGCCATGATCGCAACAGGCGCACTACTTTGGGCGGTAAAAATCCGCCAGAAGCAGCAGAAACAGATAAACAAAGGCGAGCCGGCGAGTTTTGGTCTGCGATTGGTCGAAGGGCTGAACCTGACGTTTATTGCAGGGTTACCCTTAGCGACATCGGTTTTCTTCTACGCCAACCGTATACTGCCACTCGAGATACAAGATAGGGCGCAATGGGAAGCCGATAGCTTCTTTATCGCCCTTGGCTTAGTGGGATTATTAGCCTGTTTTAATCGCAGCCTGAGCAGTTGGCGACTCGTTTTGAGCATTGGGGGCCTTGGCTTAATTTCTCTGCCTCTACTCAACGCCTTAACCTCTCCGAGCAATATTATCGACAATATTGTCAGCGGACAGTGGGCCTTAGTGGGTTTTGACCTCTTATCTTGCTTATTAGGCTTAGGGTTACTTTTCGCTATCAAAAAACTCAACACTTCGAGTAAACCTAAATCAGCAGCCATCAAGAAAAATACGGCAGCAGAGTCTCAGCGACAAAACTTAGCGAGTGAAAATCCCCTTACAGCTAAAGTGAAGGAAGAAGCCCTATGATGATCTCGAATCTAATGGTATTGAGTATCTTGTGGATCAGCTATATCGCATTTGGCTGTTTAGCATTGGCCATGTTTTCTAATTTCAGGAGTACCTTCAAAAAGGCCCCGACTCCATTGCAAAGTAGAGGCTTATATTGGTCTGGTTGGTCGATACTTGTCTTAAGCTATTATTTGAGTGTGGCTAAACAGGGTATGGTTTATGGCAGTATATTCTTTACTGGTATGCTTGCTGTCGCAGGATTATTAGTGATTCTCACCCTAAGTTACCGTGCTAAGTCTCTGCCAGTTTTTATGGCCACAGGACTATTGGCAAGCGCCGGTTATCTCTTAACTTAATCCCAATAAAACTGATTAATGGCGAGCATGCTCTTCAATAATGATGGTGTTCAGCTATCATTCAGCTTAATTATTATACAATGCGTACCTATTCACAAAATAGTGAGACAGGTATGCAAGTTAACTCAACGAATCAATATGCCACCAACGCATCTGTAGCGATTCAACCAGCCTCGAATCAAGCACCAACAACTGCATTTCAGGCCAAAGTTGTTGCAGCTAAACCTCTGCCAAATATCACCGATTCAGTCACTCTTTCGGCGCAGGCGATGGCCTTATCCAAGCAGCCCAAAATGCCCATAAGTGAAGTTATGCCTTTAACCCCTACTCGACCTGCTCTCCCTGGCACTGGTGAGAATCAAGGTAATAATCAAGGTGAAAAAGTCGACCAATATATCGAGTATCGTAAGACTGTGGCTCAATATCAGATATATTCAGATATGGCGGGCGTAGCCACAGGAAACGGCAATGGCTTGTCGCCTGTAAGCGCTTATTACCTGTCGAATAACGATGGCGCACGTGAAGCCGTAGTCGGCTCTATGGCTCAGCAGCAAGAAGTATCCGTCATGCAAACCTATGTTGAGACGACTCAGAGCATAAATGAGCAAGCTTAGCGTCTCTGACTCCGCCCCTTACTGCTGAAGGACTCTAATAAGGTAATTAAGAGCCTCTTCAGACTGGTACCTTTGCCTTTTCCTTCATGCCCTCCTCGCTTTCCCCTTATGTTTCTCTTCATTTCCTCCAAGCCTCTCCCCTGCCAAGACACTCTCTAATACCAATCGGTATAGAGATGTAATCGTGCTAACCTGCTGGCAATACAACTCATAAAATATGCGTAGGAATTAATATGGCTTTCACCTTGGAAGTGAGCTGGGAAACTGATAATCGACCGATAGTCGAAGGGGAATTCTGTCGAGATCACACGATACACTTTGGTAGCGGTCAACTAATTCAAGCATCATCGGCTCCTGAATACAAAGGCAGTAATACTAAGGTTAACCCTGAAGAGCAATTGCTAGGTGCTTTAAGCTCCTGTCATATGCTGACTTTTCTCACTATCGCCCACCTCAAACGATTAAAGGTATTGAGCTATAAAGATGTCGCGACGGCAGAGCTCGGTAAAAATGAGGCGGGAAAAATATCCATATTAAAAATAACATTGAAGCCAGTCGTTATCTTCGATACAGATCAGGAAGTGAGTGAAGCTGTGTTAGATAAAATTCATGACAAGGCCCATGCGAACTGCTTTATAGCGAACAGCTTATCTGCCGAAATTGAAGTTATTTACTAGCCCCCTATGAAAAGGGGGCCTAACAATGTGCATGATGACATGGCTTACCACCCAAAATCTTCATATAAATTGGCCTGCAATAGCGTCCATGTAGGCCAAGGCACAAGGGATTAAAAGCACTGGTGAAATTATCCGCCTAAGAATTTTTTTCCCATACAGATTACTTAACCTCTGTATCGACAGTGTCATCTTGACTCACATTGCTTGGCTCATTGTCTATCCAGGCAATAAACAATTTATAGCCCAAGCCCATCACTACCGCGCCTACAAATAAGCCCACAATTCCCGACATCATCATGCCACCAATGGCACCGAGTAAAATGATAAGCATAGGGATATCGACGCCACGGCCCATCAACATAGGCTTAAGAAAGGCATCACTAGCACTGACTAAGATGGCCCAAACCATAAACATGATAGCAACCGATGAGCTCTCAACTGAAAAAACATAGGCTATGATCGGAGCCAGAACTAAGATGGGTGGAAGTTGCACTATGGCTAGAATTAGCACGGCCAACATCCAGATCCCAGTTGCCGGTACACCGACTAATCCCATGCCTATGCCTGATAGAATAGACTGTATAAATGCAACCCCTATCACACCTTGAACCACACTACGGACAGTGGCAACCGACAAGGCTGAAAACTCAGCACCATAAGAACCTGCTAGCCTGACTGCTATCTTGTGGCAAACGTCGCTTGCCCCTTTAGTATTGGTAATAAAGACACCACCAATGATAATTGAGATAACAAACTGCAGTACAGTCATGCCGAAACCACCTAGGACAGCGGCACCTTTAGTTGCTAAATTTTTAATCTCTTCACGATGGGTTTTAATGACGTTATCTAAATTCGTCGATGATTTATCCCAGAAGCTATACAACTTATCACCAATTAAAGGCAGATCGGCAACGGATTCTTTAGGGGGGGAATGACGAAAGTGCCCTCTTGAATCTCGCCAATAAAGTCTTGAGTACCGCTCACTAGGGCGCCAGAAAACATAAATGCAGGGACAAGCAGCAAGGCTAATGAAAGCACTGTCACCAGGGCACTGGAACGCCCTAAACTAAGTCCGCTTTTCTTCGAAAGTTTAGCGACTAAAGGAAACAAGGTTATCGCAATTATCCCCCCCAGACGATTGGCATGATAAAAGGTTTTATAATTTCGAAACACCAGATCACTACCATAAAAATAACGGCAATTTTGATGGCTGCATCTACGGCGTGTTTAGTAAACCAGTGGGGGCTATCGCTATTTTGAGCACTCATTTTAGCTCCAACAATTCTATTTAGGCTAGATTGTTAATAAAAAGTAACGTTGAGTTTAAAGCTATCTTAAAGATCACTTACTATCAATAATCTAGATGAAAAAAAGTTATCCCTCTTTCTCAATAAAGTCATCGGTAAAATCTGTCTTCCAGTACTTATAAGCTTGAACCGTGGCTTGGGCGGCAGCACCCATCAAGTTTACCTGATAGGTTTTCACCCCTTCGACATCCACCGACTGGTTGGCTGAGGCTTGATCGCCACTCCCCTCATACTCGGCACTGGCCTCCGCCTGAGCCTGACCTTCAAACCCCGCCTCCTTAAAACGATTCAGCGCATCACGATTCATAAACACCTGTACAAAACCCACTTGTTTCCAGCCAATCCCAGCACCGACACCGCCCGTGGCAAAACGGTAATAAGAGATGGTCCCTTTTTCATTCAGTACGCAGACCCCACCACCAGTTGAAAGTGCAAACAGATAACTGTTACTGCCAGTACAAGTCACATAGGCTACAGAGTTGGCTACGGCCGACTTAGCCCCGGCATGCTCCTTATATATTTCCTGCAACGCCTCATTAGTTTCTGCGCGCGCATTGTTTTTTTTAGATTCTGGTGTATTGCCTGTAGCACAACCAACTAATATCAGCGGAGTCACGATAGCAGCAGCTTTAACTAAACGAGTAAGATTAAATGTCATAACGCACCTTTTACTTATGAAGAACACATGCCAAAGTAAACCGCACCTTGCACATAATTTATAAAACCTTGAATTTAAGCGTACACCTAATACCAATTGGCATAGCAGATAAATCACACCTTTAAATTGATAGAAAGACGTTTAATATTCCAACGCTTTTATAATGACTACCGGGTATTCTGGACGCGATATTGTAAATACTAGTATAAATAGTGTCGAACTAGTTTCCATTTCGTGCCATTGACTAAAAAGTTAGCCATCATCAGGTGTACCACGCACATGCTAGTGCTATAACACTAAGTCTTGGTAGCGTCTAATTATGCTTTTACACTTTTCCACCAGCCAAAAAACACAACTATCAGAGAAGTGATAAGCACCACCTCCCCCGCTATCACTCCTGTAATGAGAGCCGTTAACGTGCCTGCAATGATCCAGAGGCTAGAGAATATAAAGATAATAATGCCCAGTCCCATAACACCTCCAGCAGATAAGATAGGACAAGTATAAATTGATGCCGTCTGACTTAGTTACCATTTTGTGCCAAGTGGTGACGTTTTATACTTATTTTAGGAGGGAGAGGGGCTTGCTTATTTGCTACAACTCAAGGCTTTTACGATAAGCACGTGGTGACAGGCCTGTCATTCGTTTAAATGCCCTAGAGAAATGGGCGACATCAGAATAGCCTAGTGTCGATGAGATGCGGGTAACGGGTATCGTTTTATCTAACATCAAGTCAACCGCTTGTGACTGTATTCTCTCTTCAATAACCGCTGAATAGCTCACCTTTTCAGCGGCTAATCGACGTTGCAGCGTTCTTACACTCATATTGAGTATGATCGCCGCTTGAGTAATAGGCAAACGTCCCATGATGATATAGGGGTGATGGCTCCTCTAAAAGTCGCTAAAAAAGCCGAGGGGGCAATAGCAGGAACTTGATATTTTTTTTGCCCCCAGTCAAGCTTATGTTTCACCTTCTGCTCAAGTTCCGCATCGGTTAAGCAAATAGCACAAACAGAACGCTCAGTGTAGAACTGGACTCTTTTGAGTAAGAGTGCGTCTTTGAGCACTTGGGAATTATTATATCGCATCACCACATCCGTAGGGGCCCAATCACTGCGGGTAAGACCACGGATCAACTCCACCATAAAGATCAATGCAAACTGTTCAGCAAGATGATGGCTGTGATCTAGGCTCTGCCTTCTGTCGCGAATAAACCAGTTTTTTCCTGCTAAGTGGCGAAGTTGAATATGAGTGTGAGTTGTTTCGGTATGCATTAAGTCAATGAATGTGCGAAGTGCGTCTTTTAATGTAACATCTTGCTTTATTCGAGCTATAAATCTTGGAATAAATATATTGCGGCAGGCATACCAGATCAACTCTGCATACTTCTTTTGCCCCGCTTTCTCAAAAATGAGTTCAAGCAGATTAATCACCGGGGCTTCGGGGACAAAGTCATACTCTGTCTCTAATATGTTCTCAGGAAGCCCAGCCATGGAGATAAGCGGATAGATATCTCTATCTAACGTTCTTAATAGGTTAACAAGCGTAACAGTATATTCAGCGTTAAAAAGAGGCACAATCTGAGCAGGACTTGAAGGCGGCATTTAGCTCTCCAGTAGACTCCGAGGACAGGAGAGTTTATCCCAGCAGTAAGTCTTAAACTTAAGTTTGATAAATTAAAACTCGTAAGAGAGTGTCAGCATGGGTCCATGAAAGCCATAATGAATGCTGGTAGTGGTATGATCACCCTCGATATCTACGGTCACTTTGTAGTATTTATAAGATAAATCTGCTGCAAATTTACCTTCAAAGTTATATTCAATCCCACCGCTGAGATCGATCAACTCCCCCTTTATATTGTCTATTTTTATATAAAAATACTGAGCATGACCTGTAATACTCCAGCTATCGGCAAACTGATAATGAGCCAGTAGACCGAGATCCGGCAACGGAGCCGTCACATCGGTAAACACCACAGTATCGGGAGCGATATCTATGATGCCACAGTTATCATCCAGACAAGCACCAATCTCACCCTCGAAGCCTAGCTCTAACCACATAACATGCAAACCGGCGGTAAAAATGAGGTCCCATGCATCATCCTTATAAAAATCATAGCCATAACCTATGCGAGCGATATCCACATTAAAGGTTGTGGTTATTTCGGCACCAAGCTGCACCGAGTAAGTCTCATCAATATCCGGATCGGGATGGTCAAACTCATAAGGAACAGTGATATTAGTATTGGTTGCATCACGATGAAGTCGTTGCCAATCAAAATAGATTCCATGCTGGGCATTGAACCAATATGCAATTTCAAAAAAAGGCAAAAACTCACTCTCTACCAGCTCTAAATCAGTTTCAAAATCAAGCTCAAAAGTTTTGTCTGTTAATGGACTAGTGACATCCATTCCTGTATCAGAATTAGAGTAAAAACCACCTATAGCGATCTTGAAACGGCTCTCATCGGCTACAACTGCGGGTGATAAAACAAGGATAGCGATAACCAACAAAGACATCTTTGTCTGATTCAATTTCGTGTTGAGCTGCATATTCTTACCTCTCAATTTTCCTTAAAAATGCCCAATTTCTGCTTTCCAGAAAAAAAGAAGCAAAAACCATGTAGAGACCAACCATCATCAGCTGAAGAATTCGCATATAGAAATTTTCAGCCACTCCCTTGTCAGTCGAAGATGCCGTAGAGCCCACAACGACAATTAAGGCCGAGACAATACCGGCATACACAGGGGGCCTTTGTCGGGTCTTCATATATTTTTTTCGCAAAAAGTATTACAGCTAAACTCGCTAAAATGACATAGAAAGACAGCTCAGGAACAGTCACTAATAAATTATAGAAAACAATCGCTAGTAAGCCACAAATACCATTAGTTATTAATAAAAACAGGCTGACTTATAGATAACGAGTGAGGAAAGAAAAACGGAAGCTACCAGCCTGGGAACTGCTTGGCTGATAACCTCCTAAAAATGTCGGCCTTGGTGAGAGAACCGAACCAGACATAAGGCATGCCTGTCACAAACAAAACTCTTGGACAAGCATTAATATGCATTACCCATATATCTTTAACTAATTAATTTTATTTAATAAATCCTTCTTTGTTTTAACGCTTAGTTACTTAGTTATTTACTGTTTATGTCGTCAGCCATAGATTGCCCTGCAAGCGGCAACGCCTCGAGTGGCTTTATCGGCTTCTGTACCAGCTCATCTTTAAGGTATGAAATAGCTTTTTCAAGCTGAGCGTCACCACCTGTAAAGGTGGCATAAGGCAAGTTATCCACCTCGATATCCGGACTCACTCCCCGGCCTTCGAGGATCCAGCGACCGTCCATGGCATATTGAGGATATTCGGCGACGCGCGCCATGCCTTTGTCTGTCAGGGAATTACGCCCCGACAGCCAGACACCGGCCCCAGCTGTCTGTTTACCGATAAGTGGCGCTATGCCCAAGGCCTTAATGCCGGCAGCGAAGGTCTCACCATCTGAATAGGTGAGTTCATCGGTCAACACAACCAAATGCCCGCGGAAGGTCTGCTGCATATTAGCATTTGGGGTGCCACGAGTCGGTTGCCAGAATGCCCAGGTACGGCGCAGTAATTTTTCGATGATCCAGCTGTCTATATTACCGCCTCGATTACGACGCACATCTATGATCAGCCCATCTTTCTCATAGTTAGCGTAAAACTCTCGGGCGAAGCTGGCAATGTCGCCGCTGCCCATGGCATAGAGATGTAAGTAACCAATTTTACCTTCACTAGTGTCACTCACCTTAGTGCCGTTATGGTTAACCCAGTCTAAGTATCTGAGCTTGGCATCACTGCGGATCGTCACTGGCTTCACTATGGTTTTATGTTGTTTATTACCACGTTTAAGCTGGAGCAATACCTGCTTCTTCGCCTGATTTCTCAGGAAACGGGTCACATCGGCAACATTGGTCACCTTCTTACCGTTAATAGCGACGATGATATCCCCCACCTCGGCATCGACGCTCACCTTAGCCAGTGGCGCGGCTTGAGCGGGTAGCTCGGGGTCATTCTGGTAGATGTGAGTGATCTTAACGCCAGTTTTCGTCTGCTCGAGACGCGCACCTAAACTGGCGGCTTTGGCCATCTGCTTATCTTTGTCCAGATCGCCACCGCGAACCTGAGAGTGGAGCGAATCCAGCTCTCCCATCATCTGCTTAAACAGATCGTTAAGCTCGTGTCTGTCCGTGAGTCTGTCTACCAAAGGCTGGTATTTAGCCTTAGTCGCCTGCCAATCCAGGCCGCGCATCTTCTTATCGTAGAAAGAATCTCTGTGCATTAACCAGGCATCTTCAAACATCTGTTGCCACTCAAGCCTTGGCTCTATGGCGAGCTGCCATTGCTGGATCTGAACCTTGGCATTGGTTAGTTCTTTTGGCAATTTATCACCGGCATCGACAATAAGCATATCTTTGCCGCCATGATTAGACTTACGAATAAACAACTTCTCACCGTCTGCCGATAAGCTGTAACTGGCGACACCTTTAGCAAATGTCTCCACTTTTGGGCTTAGAGGATCGAACTTCACCAGCTTCAAGCTAGGCTTACTGCCACGAGCGGCAGCGCGATCGAGAAAGTAGAGGCCATCCTTGTTCGCCGTCAAGGCGGAATAGTTACCAGAAGCCACCGGAACTTGCCACAGTCTCTGACTCAAACCATCCCAGTCGACGCTCACCTTAGTCGATGATGTCTCATCTTTGTCATCGGCTTCTGGCTTAAATAACTCATTGGGTTTCTGAAAGGCAAACCTGGCATCTTTATCTAATGCCAGGGCAAAAATTTGGGTACGTTTGTCAAACATTGGTCCTAAGTTACGGTCGCCCCAGGGCGAGGTAGGCGTCGACTTAAACTGCCTGTCGGAGAGGAAATAGAGCCAGTGACCATCGATGCTAAACGCGGGGGAATAGGATTCATACTTGTCACTGGTCAGGGTCTCAGCACGCTGTTTAGCTAATGAATAAAGCACAATTTGAGGTCTGGGTTTGCCAATCTCTGATTTAGTGACAGCGATAAACTGACTGTCACCCGACCAAACGATATCGGCATAGGGCCCCAGACCTTCGCCTTGGGTGATGATCTTCTTGTGCCTATTCTTCTTAAGGTCCAGTAACCACAAGTTACCGTCATAATCATCACTGGCAATGTATCTTCCATCCGGCGAAACACTGAGCGACATACGTAAGGTGTGACCATTATCGGTTAACTGTTTAGCGCCATTACCGCCATCGGCTGCGAAGCGCCAGATCTCTTGCTCACCAGAGGCATCGCTGATCCCGTAGACCCATTTTCCATCTGGACTCATCTCTGCATTACGAATACGACTGTTGCCTGCAAGGGCTATTTCCACCAGACGAGAACCATCTGTGGCCGCGACGGCCACATGACTTCTTGCCGTTATCACGACCTTGTTTGCAGAAGGTGACAGACGAGTAGACGTGGCGTACTTCATAGGATCGTTAACCCAATGCTCACGACGCTGTGGAAAATCAGACACTAAGTTAATATCTAATACACGGGTGCTATTGGCTGCGATATCGTAGAGCTTGATATCGGCACCCAGCTGAAACACGATGCGGCCATTATCGATGCGTGCACCACGTACCTGCCAATCGGTAAATTGGGTATGCTGCTTAAACGCTTTGCCATCTAATGTCATGGACCAGATGTTATCGTTACCATCACTGTCGCTAACGAAATAGAGGCGGTCATCCCAGAGCATGGGTTGACGCACTGAACCTATGTGGCCCGATGTTAAGCGCTCGGCCTCAGCCTTTGAGCCCAATTTGAAACGCCACAGCTCGCCTTTGGCGCCACCGCGATACACCTTGGCGTTGTCGCCGGTAGTCTGTAAACCAAAACGTGTGAAATACAGATACTCACCTTGATCATCGATAGTCCCTTCGATGGCATCGGCAAGAGGCAAGTCCTGAGTCTCTAAGGTGTCAGGATTAACACTTCTGAGCACCCAATAGTTGGCAGGACCGAAGGCATTATCTGTGGCATACAAGACCTGGCCATCGGCTGTCCAGCCCTGTACTCGCACCCGGCTATTTTCGAAACTTATCCTCTTCGCCTGACCACCTTTGATAGGAATAACATACACTTCGCTGCTACCTTCGTAGTTAGCCACATAGGCTACCCACTCGCCATCTTTCGATACTGTTGCCCCTAACTCTTCCGCCGGCAAACTGGTCAGCCTCTGAGCCTGGCTCTGATCCAGACTCTTGGTCCAGAGGTCGCCCTCAGCGGTGAACACTAAGGTATTGTCACTCAGTGCTGGGGCGCGAAAGTAACCTGGATAAATAGCATCTGCAGAAAAAGCGGCCGAAGAACTTAGGCTGCCGAGCGCTAACAAGGTACAGGCAACTGAAAGGCGAAGTTTCATGATTAGCTCAATATTTATTATTAATATAATTTTTCAAGGTCAACAAAGTAGCAAACTTTTATTAAACCAACAGTAAAAATTAGTACATAAATCATTAGCAAATGTGTACAAGCGAATAGCCTGACTATACTCAATAGATTCATTGATTAAAAGGTGAGCGTTCAGATGGGGGCTGAGGGTGATGATAACGTCAATTCTGCTTCAATATCCCAAGATATTGAAGCAGTTAACCACGGCCTCTCTACCCCTATAAGACAAGATCCTGTGATTGAGAAGTTACCAAAGACCTTAGCCAGTAGCTACTCAGATGAACAACTTCAGGGAATGCGTGTTGCACTCGGTGACCGAATCTGGGGCAAGCACTTTATCGACAATCGGGGAACCTTTGCCTTTCCATTCATCCTTTGGCGATTTTATTATGTCTTCTTACTGGGTCAAAACCACCGTTCCTACACCCGCCGAGAGAAACATGCCTCGATGCTGATGTTATCGGTCTTATTTTGAGCTTTATCATCATCAGTGTTTTATTTGGTCTACTTACCCTCTACATTCTCAAGTCCGCCATGGGAATAGATCTGTTAGAAGGCACCTCTTTGGGTATTTGAGACTGGTTTAAAGATGTTATTTAATGATTGAAGAAAAACCAATAGACAGCTAATGGATAACTGTCTATTGGTTATTAAATCACTTTTTCATATTCGCCATAGGAACATAAACCAGAACCTAAACTAGTGTTTTGCTATTTTAGACTGCAACTCACTCCACCTTTGATGCTGAGGGTGCTCTGACTCTTCGAGGTTTGGATACTGCTTGGCAATATTCTTAGCTAGCTTCTCTGCCTCATCCCACTGCTTAGAATCGATCAAGTTTTGCAGATGGTTCAATGCCTGCTTGGCGCTCACCACTGCCTCACGTTGTGGCACACTCTTGTTCGGTAACGCATGACTCGATAAAGACTTGGTCGACGGCATCTGGTTACTCGGCGCCTCGGCCCCTAACTTAGCTCTGTCATCAGGTCCATGGACTTCACCCATCTGTTTCATTTTCGGCTCGGCTGCCCCACCAAGTTGCTGATCCGATGCAGGCATCACACTCTGCGTCCTGGATGCTTGTCTGGACTCACTCTTCACATCGGAACTGTTATCTTCAAACTTAGCACCTTCAACAACATCAGCTTGTAACGACTCACGCTGCATAGCGGTACTTTTTGCTTCGAAACTAGCCCCTTCGACAACATCAGCCTGTAACGATTCAAGCTGTTCATCGAGCGGCTGGCTCATTTGCATCATCATGGGCATGGCATCATCGGATAGAATCTCTTGAGGGCTTTGAGGATTTAACATGATCACAGTCACCACCAGCATTACGGAGGCGGCCGACGATAATGCCCATCTATTCTTTCGCCAAAAACTATTCTCGACCCGCACCACATTGTCAGTGATCTTGTCGCCAGCTAATGGGGCTTCATGCTGACTGCTATCAACCGAAGCTTGATTGCTCACGGCGCTCGCCTCAGTAGCCATCTTGATGATGGCATCATCGAGTTCACAGCTAGGTTGCTCTTGGGCCTGCAACTTATACCAAGCCTGCAGTTCACTATCGAATTCCTGAGCCTGCTCAGTAGCAGGCTTATTGTTTTGATCATCTTTCATTTTGAACCTCCTGCCACTTATTCATCACACAGGTTTTCAGACCTTGGTTGGCATAGCGAATTCGACTCTTGGTCGCTTCGAGTGTCACGCCGACAATATCTGCGATGGCGCCGGCGGTAAAGCCCGCCTCCATATTCAGTAACAAGGCTTCTTTCTGCACCGTTGGCAATAATGCTATGCAACGCTTAAGCAGGCTAGCCTTGAAACTATCCTCCATCGCCCTGTCCGGTGACATTTCATCACTGGGCAGAAACGCTTCGCCATCTTGCTCTTCGGTAAAGGTCTCGCTAAACAGGTCGACAGGTTTCACTGCCCTGACATGGTCGATAAGCAAGTTATGGGCAATCCGATAGAGCCAAGTCGTAAATTTAGCATCGGCCTGGTAACTGGCAGCAGACTTGATGATCCGCCCCCATGTCTCCTGATAGAGGTCTTCCGCTAGCTGCTTATCCCCTATCTGGCGGACAAAATAACGATACAAGCCACCCTTATGTTTTAGATAGAGAGTTTCAAATGCCGAGGTGTCTCCACTGGCATAGTTCAGCATTAAGCGCTGATCTATCTCCGCCTCTGTCGATTTATCTTGCCCTAACGCTTGTGCCACACACCTCTCCTGCTGAAACGCCTCTCCCTTAGGCCGTAAACCTATCGAGGGAGAGACTATAGATAGACTAGTCATGGAAAGTTTGCACGCCCTGAACCCCTTTGTCTATCTCAAGCTGGTATTCGGGAGAGTTCATATCAGTTCCATTAAGTAAGTGATCATTCAGCGGGAGTTAAAAACGCTGTAGGCAAGTAAGGGGATTGAAGCTAATAGTTATTCTATATCGAAAACCACTTGCGCTGCATAAAGTGTTTTTAAACCCGCACTACGTGAGCTTCTCAGGACTTCTACTTCTGTGTTGCATTGCCTCAAAAGGGAATAACCATTTCCTCAACAATGCGCCGTGAATTCAAAGCCCTGAGAGAGCTCTGAATTAATCATAAACTTAATGGAATTGGTATTATATGTGGCGCTATGTATTTAGGTTGAACTTCGACCTTAGATTTAGGCATAGGTTTTATGGGGTGAATGATACTCGACATGTTTTCTCCATCAACAACAGCCTCTTGCCCTGCCAACAGGCGAGCTGTCTTAGCTAGCTGCACAAACTCATGACGATAGCCGAACGCGTCTTGGCCCATTGCAGAATTAGCTAAGTCGATCACCTTGGAATAGCTCAAGTCGTGGGTATAGAGATTCTGATTAATCAATTGCCCCAGTCCGGCAACTGCGGCGGAAAATCTATAGTCATCGCTCGCCTGGGCTAAGCTCTTAACCCCTGAGTCTCGGCGAATCGCATATGAGATCAAGCGGCTGCTATCTTCCCCTATGGGTTTATATCGCAACTTCAGAAAGGCTATCTCATCCCGGCTATATTTCTCCGTGCCAGTGGCATCATCATAACCATATCTGAGTTTGTCGTTGGCCTGGTTGGGACTATCGACATAGCTTATCTCATAGAGTGCGGTGACCCTGTGACCAGCCCCAATCTCGCCGGCATCCACCTTGTCATTATTAAAATCTTCACGATTAAGGGCTCGGTTCTCATAGCCTATCAAACGATATTCGGCGACGATTGCCGGATTAAACTCCACTTGAATCTTCACATCTTTGGCTATGGTCAACAGGGTCGAACTCAGCTCATCCACCAGCACCTTACGCGCCTCATTGAGCGTATCTATGTAGGCATAATGACCATTACCCTTATCGGCAAGTTGTTCCATCAAATGATCGTTATAATTTCCTTGGCCGAAACCTAAGGTCGTTAGGGCTATGCCTTTGTCACGTTTGGCTGCTATCAGCTCCATCAAGGCCTGATGATCTGTGGTGCCGACATTAAAATCTCCGTCGGTAGCCAAGATCACCCGATTGACGCCACCTTGGATGAAATGTTTCTGCGCAAGTCGATAGGCCTGCTGGATCCCGGCGCCGCCATTAGTTGAGCCCCCTGCCTTGAGGCTATTCAATGCCTGATTAATCGCCTGAGTGTCATTGCCTTTTACCCCATCGAGTACCACACCCGATGCGCCAGCATAGACAACGATGGAGACATGGTCTTGCTCACTCAGTTGCTGGGATAACATCTTCAATGATGTCTTTAACAAAGGTAATTTATCTTGCGAGTTCATCGAGCCAGAGACATCGAGCAGAAAGACTAAATTGCTCGCCCCTAGCTGGGACTTATCGACCTCATATCCCTTGAGGCCAATCCTGAGCAACATCTTATGCTCATTGTAAGGAGACGGTGCCAGCTCGGTATTAACACTGAATGGCTGCTCGACTGTTGAAGGAGTAGAATATTGATAATTAAAATAATTGATCATCTCCTCGACTCTAACCGTGCCCTTCTCTGGCAGGCGTCCCTGATTGATCCAGCGCCTCAGTGTCGTATAACTACCAGTATCGGTATCGATTGAGAAGGTGGATACCGGGATCTCCCCCGCCACCATGATGCCATTGGCAGTGTGCCTCGAAAAATTATCCCTGTTGCTAGCTTCTCTAAACGGCGGCAAACCCGGAGCACTCATCTGCCCCATGATATGATTGCGACTTAAGGATTTCATCTTAATCATACGCTCACTGGCCTGTTTGCCTGCCCCGTAGATACCACTCGATATAGAGATAGACATATCGGCAGATTTATCATCATCTGTGCTGACTTGCTCGGCCAGTGCTCGATGGCCAATCATGGCATCATTGGCTTGTACTCTTATAGGCTGGCTCTGAGGATTAATTCCTTCAGGCGTATTCTGGTCAGCTTGGGCTATCTCTTGCTTAGGCACAGCGAGTTGCTGCTCCTTTACCTCTTCTTGCAGCTGATGCTCCGTCGCTGCTGCGCTGTCTTTTTCTGCATCACTCTGCTGACCGCCACAGGCAGTCAAGGCCAATAGTAGGGAAACCGAAATGAGTGATAATTGAAACCCTTTCACTCTTTTCATTTTAGTGAGTTGCTGAACTGCAGAATGAGAGGTTGAATCTGCTTTCAAATGAGTCATGACCCTGTCCTTTTGTCTGTTGATAAACTTATAAACGAAGACAAAAGCAAAAAGGGTTATTTTAGAAATGATATTAGAGGGGACCGATTTATAAACATAAAAAAACGCCACTCAGCCTTGAGGCTCAGCGGCGTTTCGTCAAACTATACAGACAAGCGCTTAGCGCTTTCTGAAAAGCTTATAAATTAGCGAGTTTCTCTTGCAGCTTAGCATCTTTAGCTTCAACAACAGCGGCAGATCTGGCACGTTCCTCTTTTACTGCTACAGCCAAAGCATCATCAGCCACGGCTAAGATTTGCGCGGCTAAGTAACCCGCATTCTTAGCACCTGCACTACCGATAGCCACAGTGGCTACTGGTACGCCGCCAGGCATCATCACAGTAGAAAGCAGAGCATCATGACCTTGAAGTGGACCACAGTCCACTGGGACTCCAATCACAGGACGAGTGGTGATACCAGCAACTGCACCGGCTAAGTGAGCAGCCAGACCGGCGGCACAGATGAAGACCTTACAACCACGTTCTTCTGCATCATGCACATAGGCGTGAGTCGCAGCGGGAGTACGGTGAGCCGATGTCACCTTAGCTTCGAATCGAATACCAAAGCCCTTAAGCACATCTAGGGTGGCTTGCATGGTTGGTAAATCAGAATCAGATCCCATCAAGACTGCAACAAATGGTTTGCTCATTTTTAATCCTTATGTAGGGTATAGCTTAGAATTACTTATAATTTATGGCGCATTATAATGGAATAACGCCCCGATTGCTTGATTCCAGCAACGGCTCCCCCAAGCCAAGGGCTAATTATCACCTAGCTTGATCCACACTGCAAATAACTAATCCCTACAGACTAATAACAAAAACACCGTTTTGTGTAGCAAACAATTCTTGTCGGATAACAAGTTGCAAGTATCTTTTTTGGGTTGGGTTCATTAAGCTGGTTTGGTGTTTGGCTAACTTCATGAATGCCATAAGTTCATTCTAATCTATAGCCTGCGGCTCGCTTAACATGTAAACACTTCTACGAGGCGCCGTGAACACTTCCCTGTGGGCTCTGCCAAAACGTCCTTGTTTCGGAAGCTCGCAGCCCCGTTCACACCTGATTATTTATTTCTTCGAACTAGAGTTTTTTGGTTGTAACTCACTTTTTGACATAAACGTGCAAGAGCATCGAGTCTAATTAAACTGACATTGATTAGAAAAATTATCTTGGTTTATTCGAAATCCCTAATTATCACCAAGCCTTTGTAGATAATTTATATACGACTAAGGCGAGGGGTGAAGTGCATTACTGCTGGCTTTACCTTTACACCATAGCCCACAGTTATGTTGCTTTTTGAAAGCACACATAGCATCCCAACGACCACTAATACCACTGTATTGGCGGCGAAACTCTTTTGCTGAGGTTATCCAGGCATCGGATGATATACCAAGTTCATCAAGTAATTTAGGGCGACTTGAGTCGATGAAACCTCTTTTGTCTGGCCTAATTGCTCTGCCAGTCCAATCGATAAGTTGTAAATAATCACAGAAATGAAATGGGACGCCTGATTGAGTCGCTAAATGAGCTGCACCATCAAATTGGGCAAGGGGTTTGAGTCGCTCACTCGAGATTAGTTCTGATTCATCATTTGGTTTAGTGTCTTTATCTGGTGTATTGAGCTCGTTAATGCGCTCCTGAATAGACGTATAATCAGAAGCTTGAAGTGTGTTGGCAATTCCCGCTCTAATAGGATTTAAATCAACATACATCATGCAGGCTAATAGTGCTTGCTCATCAAGTAAAGCTTGTGACTTAAAGCGCCCCTCCCAGAAAGCCCCTTTACATCCATCCTCACGATTGGCCCTACGCGCTATCTCTTCATTGAGGCACCTCATAAACCAAGAGATACTGGATAGACGTTCGTGCCACTCAGCCAATAACCCATCAAGTAGTAAACGCTCCCCCTCGATTAAGGTCTCTCCATTCATAAATTTAGTCGCTACATCATGCCCTTTTGTCACCTTACACCATCGACTAATAACCTGACGGTTACTCAATGACTTGGCTTTGTCGGTATCGATTTTAAGGACTAAATGATAGTGATTATTCATCACCGCATAGGCACAAACATCAATACAAAAAATAGCAGATAGAGCCTTAACTTTATCGACAATCCAGCCGCGTCTATGCTCATAGCTTTTAGCTGTGAGTTTATCCTCTCCGCACAAAAAAGCCCTTCTAACACAACGATTTATTATGTGATAAAACGGAGTCGATTCTGCATCGATAAGGATTCTTCGAGCTGAAGTCATAATCGTTATCCTGAACAAAACTAAGTTGAGGTAACTTAAAGGTTAGTAGAGGGGATGAGCTAAAGCACAAAAGATATGGCTGTCCCGTCTTTTTTGCAAACAATTCTTGTCGGATAACAAGTTGCAAGTATCTTTTTTGGGTTGGGTTCATTAAGCTGGTTTGGTGTTTGGCTAACTTCATGAATGCCATAAGTTCATTCTAATCTATAGCCTGCGGCTCGCTTAACATGTAAACACTTCTACGAGGCGCCGTGAACACTTCCCTGTGGGCTCTGCCCTGAGGAATCCCCTGATAATTTTATTAAAAATCATTTAACTAGGGTGCACTTACACCTTGAACTGTGATCTGATGAAGGTGCGAACAAACATCAAACACAGGATATCAAGGTGCAAGTATTAGCTATCTTACATCAATCTCTCTATGAGCATTGCCCAGAGATCCATCTAAAACGCTTAAATACTCTCATGGTTGCTTGCCGAGCACTTGTTGATTCAGATGAGTTGACCTTAACTTCATTAGGTCGACACATTAACAGCAGTGAGACTCGTACTAAGCATTCCATCAAACGTATGGATAGATTATTGGGGAACCATCATCTCCACTCAGAACTAATTGCTGTTTATCAATGGCACGCCAAATGGTTACTTTACCAGAATACTATGCCAACAGTGTTGGTCGATTGGTCTGATATGAAAGAAGGTCGTGAGCTTATTGCCTTAAGAGCCTCTATCGCGCTAAGAGGACGCTCTATTACACTTTATGAGCGAACTTTTCCTTTAGCACTACAAGGTACGCAAACGGCTCATAACCAATTCTTAAACGAGTTGAACCAAGTTATACCGAAGCACATGACTCCTTTAATCGTTACAGATGCCGGTTTTAGAAACCCATGGTTTAGGCAAGTTGAAAAACTAAGTTGGTATTGGTTAGGTAGAGCTAGAGGATTAAGTGTTTATCGTCAACACCCCAACGGTCGGCAGTTTTCGTTAAAAGAGTTGTATCCATCAGCAACAAGTCGTGCAAAGCATGTAGGACGGATAGCTTTATCAGTTAAGAAACCACTAATTTGTGAAATGGTGATATTTAAGGAGCGTAATAAAGGGCGTACAGGCCAGAGAAGTACGACAACAGATTGTCACCATACTGCACAATGGACTTACGAACGAACAGCTAAGGAACCTTTGGCGTTGGTGACCAACTTAACAATGGAAGCTATTCCTCCTAAAAAGCTGGTCAATATCTATCGAAAGCGAATGCAAATTGAAGAGACGTTCAGAGACTTAAAAAGCCCAGCTTATGGATTTGGTTTACGTCATAGCCGAACTCGCTCAGCCGCAAGGATGGACATACTATTAATGATAGCGCTGCTAGTACAATTAGCCTTTTGGTGGGTAGGCTTGTTCGCTGAAGCTCAAAAGCTACAAAGACACTTTCAAGCTAATACGGTAAGAAAGCGTAGTGTTCTTTCGACTGTAAGAATGGGAAAAGAACTTCTCAGACGGCGAGCTCACTATCAAATATCTAAAAGTGAACTTATCGATGCAGCAAAAATATTATCTGAAATATCCAGAGAACATGGGTGTTGGGGTAATGAATTATGAGGGGATCCTACAGCATTGAGCCACCACATCCCTATCAGACCAGTTTCGAACCAATTCATCATCGACCCGTAGTACGAGATGCAGATGATTACTCATTACGGCATAAGCACAAATATCGATAGCGAACACTGAAGCCAATTCTAACAATCGACTTTCAACCCAATCACGCCTATGCTCATAGGATTGACCTGTATAATGATCGACTCCACACAGAAAAACCTTTCTAACACAACGAGATATACAGTGATTAAATGGACCGACTCTTAAATAGAGAGTTCCAAACTTACTAATGCTTTCCTTGGTGTCGGCATAACCAATCCTCCTCAAAAACTCTTACCTAAGCTTAGTTAAGGGAGCTGGCTCTGACAATTTTGGGTGTTTTAGTTATCTTACAGAGCGTGCCATTAACCATGTCTGTCCTTATTTATTACTCAGCTATTCTTTGGTTGAAAATCATTCAAAGCATGCTCTCACCCTGCCTTGATATATAGTCAATTCATAATTAGCATAAATAAAATTTAATTAAAGTATAAATTAATTCAAATATTTATAATGTTGGTACAAGTATACTATTTATGCCTTTGATACAGTAAGTAAAAGGCTAAAAATGAAAGGGAAACATATATCATGCGCAGTTAATAACGTGGATGCACTATCTCACTTACCAGTACACTCTCAAAAAGTAGCATTAGTGACTGAAGGGGGAGGGCAACGTGGTATTTTTACTGCGGGGGTTCTAGATGCGTTCTTGGAGGCAAAGTTTTGCCCCTTTTCGTTAATGATAGGAACATCAGCAGGTTCACTTAATTTGGCGTCATATCTGTGCGGTCAAAGTAAGCATGCTTATGATGTAATCACTAAAGCGACCACTACTAATCATTTTTTTGATTTAACTAGATTTTTATCAGGTAAAGAAGGTTTAGATCTAGACTGGTTATTAAAAGAGATGCAAACAAAAATACCTCTGAATTGGCTGCAGGCTCGTGAAAGAATGCGCTCATGTACAGTGCTTGCTTGCGCTAGCCATGTAGATACTCATAGGCCATTTTATTTTGATCTATACGATGATAATTGGCAAACATCTTTACAGGCATCATGTTCAATTCCTGCATTACGAAAACAGCCAGTTTTAAACCAAAAACAGTATTGGATAGATGGGGGTTTAGGTGCACCTATTCCAGTTCAAGAGGCCTATAAGCGCGGGTATAAGGATATTGTTGTGATCCGTACTGTTCCGATCACAACTAAGTTCAATCATTGCTGGATGTCAATCCTAACTAAATCACTCGGGAGGAGTAAGCTTTCAAATTTAATTAGTTTGCTACTTGAACATGAAGAGAATTATCGGCGAACTCAATCCTTTCTAAACTCTCCACCAAGTGATGTAACTATTTATGAGATCTACCCCAAAAATGACCTACGCTCTAAATTAATTGGCAGTAGTAAGCATTCACTGGAAAGTGATTATGAACTCGGTTATCGTTCAGGCCGCTACTTTAAGGAAACTCTAGGTAAAAAACTTTTCAAACTAAATAACCAATAACCAATAACCAATAACCAATAAATAACAGAATATATATACAATAATAGATAGCATTATAACTTGCTAATCATCATCCTAAAGTTAGTACAGCATAATAGCTAAACGTAAGGAAATAAATATAAGAAAGTAACTTAAAAAGAATACACTTCACATAAAGTCAATTTATAAGAATGCTGCAACATTCCATCTTGACCAATCAAATAAAAGTCTGTTAGAGCAAACACATAGATTAAACCTATGGGTTAGAAATAATCTTCAGGGTAGATTTAATTTAACGGTAACACTTTCAATAATTAGGACGTAACGATGAAGATAGAAACAGAACTGTTAGATAGAGCTGAAGAACTTATAAAAAAATACGGCGCGTTAAATATTAGTATGGCAGAGGTACATCTTGGCGTGTGTTCATCAAGCCACATGTTCAGGATTTTTAAAAATAAGAATTCATTACTTGCAAGACTTTGTGTAAGAGAGATGATGAGCAATGTCGAAAAAATAAAGTCTGATGCTCCTGACTATATGAGTAGACATTTCAAGGTTGTAACTGACCCTTTTATTTACGATTATTTATCCATACAAGATAAATATATGGTTAAGTACTATTTAAATATCTTCCTATCTAAACTAAGAAAAAGTAATTTAGCTGGAGTAATAGGTTTCAAGCAAGCTTATGACGTTCAATAGTTTTATATAGAGTTATTCACACGCATCCCACAATAGTTATAGAAGATGTTTACTTATACGCATAAAAAACAACAGCCTAAGTAAATGTAACCCAATCTAAATTAAATGTAGTGATACCTATGCATAAATTTTCACATTCCCTATTAAACATATCTAATTGAGGTGTATTCATGTCAATAATTACCAGCTTAATGGCTGCTAGAGTCTATTCTGATTGCAAAATTCACGCCCTTAGTGAACAGCAAGCATCATTAGTTGCGAGTATCATAATAGCTCAAAGACACAATAATGGTATAAAAGGTGTACCGAACTCTCTATCAAATTTAAATAAAGATGAACTTTTTTTAGTTCAATTACAAGTTTGTAAATTCTTTAAATCTAATTGCCATGTTGAAATTTATGACAATATTAAAGACCCAAGTCATATTGAAATTGCAGCCGAACTACTAGTTGAGTCAATTTCAATATCCATTTTATACACATAAAACTCCAAACGAAGAAGTAAATAATCCAATGTAGTTGAATCCGCTCAGACTGCTCTGAAACCTGCACTTTGAAGTAGAATGGGTATCGTTCATTTGTTAGAATCCCCCTAATTTTTATGGCAACAATCCTGACATAGGGGCTTGCTGCCACACTCTGCTTGATTCTGAAGGTTTCGTACTGACTGTTTCGAACCGTTCATTTTCACACAGAGTATTCAGATTTTACGATTTAAAGGCAGGTTATGACCGTTCTTCTAATGACTCCACCTATGACCCAACTGAATACGCCCTACCGGCAACAGCGTATTTAACTGGTTTTTTACGCTCTCGAGGCTATGAGGCGGTTCAGCGAGATCCTGCTATTGAGCTTTTCCTAGAAATGATGACAGCGCCTGCGCTGGAGATTATTCGTCAGCATGTGGAAGAAAACTTCGAGCACTTTGAAGACAATGAGCTGCCTGATGTGATCTTTAGTTTTCTGGCTGAGTTTGACCGTTACCACCAGACAGTTGAGCTTGCTATTCGCTTTTTGCAGGGCAAAGATCCAAGCCTTGCACTGCGTATTAACTCCCGTCGTTTTTTACCAGAAGGCCCGGCGTTTGACACTATTGCTCAGATGGAAGCGGTATCCGGCGATGTGATGCAAGCGGCCTTTGGTAATCTAGGCGTACAAGATAAAGCCAAATATCTAGCAACCCTGTTTATTAATGATCTGTCTCAGGTCATTACTCAGGGGTTGATCCCTACTTTGAAGTGAGCCGTTATGGCGAGAAATTAGCGGCAGCCAACCCAAGCTTTGACAACCTCTACGATACCTTGATGGGCGAACCTAGTTTCAGCTCGGAAATTTTGGAACAATTGGTCGAGCAGTATCTGGAAGAAACTCAGCCTAGCGTAGTCGCGTTAACCGTGCCTTTCCCCGGAAATATGCTAGGAGCCTTACGTATTGCGCAAACTTGTAAAGCCATCAATCCTGATATTCCCATCGTAATGGGCGGTGGTTTTATCAATACCGAGCTGCGCGCACTGAAGGACCCTCGAGTATTTGAGTTTGTCGATTTTATCTGTCTCGACGACGGCGAACGTCCTTTTATCACGCTGCTGGAATACTTTGAAGGACAACGTGAGATAGACTCCCTGATGCGCACCTTTTTCCTCGCAGAGGATGAAAATGGCCAAGCATACGTACACTTCAATGAAAATGCGCAGCTCCACGATATCCCACAAACCGATGTCGGTGCACCGATATACGATGGCCTGCCATTGGGGGAATACCTGTCTTTGTGTGAAATGCTCAATCCGATGCACCGCATTTGGAGCGATGGACGCTGGAATAAACTGACCATAGCTCATGGTTGTTATTGGCGTAAATGCAGCTTTTGCGATGTCAGTCTGGACTATATCGACCGCTACGACACCGCTGGAGCCGATATTCTGGTGGATAGAATCGAACAACTCATCGAAGAAACCGGACAGACAGGTTTCCATTTCGTCGATGAAGCCCTACCGCCAAAGACGTTGTTTGCGCTAGCAAAACGGCTAATTGAACGCGGTGTAGTGATCAGCTGGTGGGGCAATATCCGTTTTGAGAGGACGTTTAGCCAAGCCCGTTGCCAGTTGCTGGCGGATTCTGGTTGTATAGCTGTTAGCGGCGGTCTTGAGGTGGCATCAGATCGTCTATTGAAACTGATGAAAAAAGGCGTGAGTGTTGAGCGGGTCGGCCACGTAACCAAAGCCTTCAGTGAAGCAGGTATATTAGTTCACGCCTATTTGATGTATGGCTTTCCAACACAAACCGAGCAAGAAACCATCGATTCGCTGGAAATGGTGCGTCAGATGATGGAGCAAGGTTGTTTCCAGTCCGCCTACTGGCACCGTTTTGTGGCCACGGTTCACAGTCCTATAGGCATGAACCCTGAGAAGTTTGGCATCACGCTTGCCGAGCGCCCTGAGATCTTATTCGCTGAAAACGATGTGGACTTCACCGATCCAACCGGCACGGATCATGAAATGCTTGGGGTCGGGCTTCGTATGGCGATCTACAATTATATGCACGGTATTGGCTTTGAGCAGCCGATGAGCTTCTGGTTTAAACAGCCTGTTGCACGCACTCAGATGAAAAAAGACCTGATATCAAAAGCGGTTAACAATCTAATCGCCAGCTGTGAAGGATAATTAGACTCAGGCGAATACCAATAGATTTAATCTATAAAAAGGCCACTTTCTTGTAAATCAGTCAGTATAGATGCAGCTGCGGGCTTCCCAAAAAGGGTGAGGTATCACGAAGTTATACTCTCCGAACGAAAGGCAGGGATGCCGAACTGGCCGTTAAACAAGGACGTTGTTTGATTTGGTAGAGCCCACAGGGGCTGTACTCGAATGATATCCTATCTAAAAGCCAGTTCGGCAAAATATGTCCAAATAACCAAGACACCCAGGATTGTCACTTGCCTGTATGGCCTCCCTTGTTCAAAGTAGAAGTGCACCACTCTCCACCAAGAGATAGGCTATCCGCGCTAAAATGGCTACTACACTTCAAATTTCACTAGCATTAAACTGCGTATCAAGGCAACGATACAAGGTGAGCAGCCAACATCACTGCAGCCCTTTGTCGGCAACGAGCATAAAGCAATGCCTAAAGGACTCATGTTCAGTGCTAAAGATTATCTGCAACTTGTTGATGATACAGGGCGAATAGTCAGAGCTGACAAGCGAGGCTCTATGAGTCAAGAGTCGGCTAATATTTTAAATAGACTTAATATCCCGCAAGAAAACAGGATAAAGCTGACCACAGAGTTTACCAAGATTTTCAAAGAGCCCGTGGGCAACACCCAAGAGTTAACTGTCTACTGTGAACATCTTGACCGCAAACGTAAGCAAGGGGCTGCCAACTGTCATCGATGGCTAGATAGCGCTTAATCAAGACCCTATATACCCAATTTAAAGTCATTTTTTCATACATAACCAAACCCTTGTTTGGGGTTTATGATGTTTTATTTTTAAGGAAATAGTCGATATTTCACTCATAACAGACTATTTGAGTATCGTTTGGTCTGTAATACCAATCGGTATAAAGGTGTGGTCACTCAGCAAGAGTTTAGCGCTTCAGAGGCAAGGCAACGAGTGAGGAACATAGTTATTCTACGTTTAAGTTCGTTAACGCCGTATCGGAAGTGCTAAAACTCGCCTTTCAGGAGTGTTTTTGGCAGCCTACTTCTGTGTTGAATGAGTTCAAAAGGGATCACCATTCCCTCACTCATCCACCTTGAATTATGCAGTCAAAAATAACTCTGAGTTGGCCACTTTCTTATACCGATTGGTATAAGTGGGCGGATTGATAAATCGAGGAGTTTATCTAGATGTGTTCGGCATTGACGATCTTGCTTAGAATAAGAATGGATGATGGGATGAACGCTCCCTAATTCGGCTCTGCTAAGTCCTTATAACTTGCCAATTATGAATGTCATGTTCAATCGACTTTGAACAATATTTTAGGATTAACCATGGTTTTCATTTCAAGAATATTGCCGTTCGGGTCTTCAATAAAAAAGGTTTCCTGTTCATATTTACTGTCTATAAAGCGACGATAAGGCTTGTCTAAATAGGCAATGCCAGCCGTTTCAATACGCTCTTTTAAGGCTTGAAACGCCCCATCAGGTAAATGTATACCAAAGTGGGGAACGAGGACGCTACCCATGTCCACTTCATGGCGTACTTTTGGCAAACGTTCTTCGCTTTGGTGTAAGGTCAATTCGTTGCCCCAAAAATCAATATCTACCCAATGGTCCTCCTCGCTATTGCCACTCTTACAGCCAAGTACATCGCAATAAAACTTTTTAGCCACATTTAAATCGCCCGCTGGAATGGCAAGATGAAAACAGTTGGTCATAAATGTCCCCTTGTTTTGTTTTATTTTAAACGCATGAATTAAATAGCTACTCTATTTTATAGAACACCAATCCATAGAACTCTACTTTAAAGCCAAATTTAATAAAAAGAGCTGCAATGCTTTGTTGCGCTGAGTAAAGACGCACGCGCTTTATATACCATATGTATGTTAAATAGAGGTTGAATTATTAATTGAATAAATTTAGCGAACTAACTATTCAACAGTTCAGCATTTGTTGGGTATTTCTCAAGTAACTCAACAAGTTTCCTAGCACCCTCTACAGGTTTAAGACCGGTAAGCGTCCTGCGCAACACGGTTACCTTTTCGAGCTCTTTCGAATTGAGCAGCAGTTCCTCACGACGCGTGCTGCTTTTAGCAATATCCAGCGCGGGAAAAATTCGTTGATTTGCAGCCTCACGCGATAAAACGACTTCCATATTACCCGTACCTTTAAACTCCTCAAATATCACCTGATCCATTCTGCTACCAGTATCAACCAGTATGGTTGCTAGAATGGTAAGCGAGCCACCATGCTCAATTTTTCTCGCTGCGCCAAACAATTTTCGTGGTATTTCCATCGCTCTAGCGTCAAGCCCGCCCGATAGGGTACGACCGCTGCTCCTTTGATTGGCATTATGTACTCGTGTCAGTCTTGTCAGAGAATCAATGACAATCATTACATCAAAGCCTTCACCTGCTTGCCGGCGAGCGACTTTAAGAAGGTCATTAGCTACACGAACGTGTTGGTCATAGTTTTCATCCGTGGATGAGGCGTATACTTGTGCCGGTACGCTGCGCTTAAAATCCGTCACCTCTTCGGGACGCTCATCAATGAGTAACGCATAAAGCTTTATTTCTGGATAAGCCTTCCCCACCGACTGACAAATATGTTTTAACAGGGTGGTTTTTCCGGAGCCTGGTGGAGCAACAATTAAACCTCGCTGCCCCATTCCTATTGGCGTGAACAGATCCATAGCTCGGGTGGAAAGTTGCTCAGAGCCTAATTCTAGGCGAATACACTGATGAGGATTGATGGCTACGCCATTTATAAAACGCTCTTGTGGGTCAACGTGAGGTACAACCTTGGCCACTTGCTCGACTTGTTTGGCGACCTTTTTTCTTTTCACATTCAAAGTTAATATTTTTCTTGTCATAATATCGGTTTATCAATAAAGGAATAAAGGTGTCAGAGCGAATAAGGTCAGATCTTGGCAGAACCAACAGGGATTTACAGAGCCAGGCTAGGAGGTTTCCCAACCCGACTAATATTTATTGCTAAGCGAAGAAGAGACGCCATAACCAGGAAGAGTCGAGATCTTCTTTACAGGTCTTATATTGTGCGGCGTAGCGCCTGGATCTGGCATCGACCTTAGCCGCAACCTTGATCAACCAGGCTTTCTGGTTATAGCTCTTTCGCTTATAACCACCCCAACCTTCGTGGTAATTCAGATACTGATTTCTGGCATCCCACTTAGAGACTCCGTTGATTTTATGAGTTTTATAGATAAACCAGCCCATAAAGTCCATGGCATCGTCGAAATTACTCCGACTTGACCAGGAGTTACCCGTCTCCCTGACGTAATCGTCCCAGGTCATGGTCTTAGCCTGAGCATAGCCATAGGCATCACTGGCGCGTCCAATGGGAATGAAGCCGAGAAAGTACTCCATAGGCGGCGCAGCATTGTGCTTAAAAGAGCTCTCCTGATACATCATGGCCAAGGGGACATGGACAGGCACACCCCACTTCTCTTGGGTTTTCTGTGCGGCGCTATACCAGTCGCGATTTTCCTGATAGATGGAGCATAAATTTTCAGGGTTTTCCGGCGGAGCCGTGGCGCAACCTGAGAGTAATAATGCCAAAAAAGCTGCTGTTAAAACCGAAAAGCCTTTCATAAGTGCGGATACCATGTGTAATGCTAAATTAAGTCATGAAACGAATCAAAACGTTAGTGTCACACCCTTAGGTTAAAGAAGCAATTATCCAAGCTCAAAAGTATCGAGTATTAACGTTATGTCACAGGTTACTTCACGGGTAATTCACACTCATGCGCTTCTTCAAGCCAGATCACCGGCTGCCAAAACCCAGAGTCATTGCCACGATAGCGTTTACCTGTATTAAATTTAGCCGCAAAATGATACCTGCGGTTAGCTTCGACTCTGATCACTAAGTCTTTAGGCGTCCTGGCAGCTAGCTTCACTTTCAGAGATGGCGCACTGATCAACTCGGCAAAGGTAAAGGTATGTTCACCGGGCGAGATCCGATAGTTTGGCTTAGAGATGACAGGCTTGCCGTCTAAATGAGTCACGACGGCTCTATAGAAATCTTGGCTTTGATCTGGATCGAGATAACCTGAGACTACACCACATCTAAGACCATCATCGGGCTGTGAGGCACAGCCCGAAAGCAACATAAACATGGAAAGTAGAACGAGTAATGGTTTCAAATCTTCACTCTCAACGAAAAGTTTTATCTAAGCCATCATTAAAATATCGACAGATAAGCTCAAACCATAGGCTAAAAAGTATTTAGCCTATGGTATTGCAACCTATGAAGGGATAGCGACCTGTTGTGCCGGTTTGTTCGATGTTTCATCTCGGAAATAATCTTCCAGAAAAGCCTCAAAACTTTGGCTAGACTCGGCCTCCATCTTAGCTTGCTTAGACAAGGAGTCTAACGCAGCCTGTTTGTATCGGGTGATGACTTGCTCTGGTAGTTCATATTCACTCAAATCTTTATAGTACTGCTTGGCTAAGCTCTTGACCCAGCAACCATGATCAATTTGACTCTCCAGCAAGTGCGACATGACCCTTCCAGAAAGGGTTAAATCAGGATCATTGACCGCAGCTAACCAGGTATCTAATGCCTGACGGTAATGATTTTCACCATCTTGATCCAATAGTTTGGCAATCGAAGTCAAAGATGAAAACATCTGCTTCATCCAATCGGTAAGGAGAACAGCGTGTCCATTATTGCTTAATTCCAGACCCGGCTTACGCCCTTCCATAATGACTCGGTTCAAGTTAGCGGATATTTCGGCTTCTTCATTCTCTCCCGATAAGGGGGAATCACTTAACAAACAATAGAGAAGGAACATGTCTAAGAAGCGTACTTGAGATGCTTCTATGCCTATCGCGCTGTATGGGTTGACATCCAGGGCTCGAACTTCAATATATTCCACTCCGGCTCGCGCCAGTGCCTGCGAAGGTTTTTCACCATCGAGAGTGACTCGCTTAGCCCGGATTGGCGAATAAAATTCATTCTCTATCTGCAGTACATTGGCATTAAGCTGCCTAAATTCTCCATCGACCTTAACGCCAATTTTCTCAAAATTAGACGAGGGCATGTTGATGGCATTTTGCATCCCTTGCAGAAACTGATCCAAAGAATCATAACTGATGCTTAAGCTGTCTTGCTCCTTATTGGTATAACCAAGGTCACTCATTCTCAATGAGGTGGCATAGGGAAGATACAAGGTCCCCTTGCCCATCTTCTCAAACTCGATGTCTGTCTGCTGGCCTTTAATGAACGAGCTACACAGGGCTGGGGAAGCGCCAAAAAGATAAGGCAACACCCAAACCATGCGTCGATAATTACGTATAAGTCCTAGGTAGGACTCAGAGATGAAATCGGTTTTGGAACTCTGCTGATCGCTTAAAAGGTACAACTTGTCCCAAAGCGGCTGAGATACGGAGAAGTTAAAATGAACCCCGGAGATAATCTGCATCTGAGCGCCGTATCGATAGGTTAATCCCTTACGATATAAGCGTTTCATCTGTCCTGAATTTGAATTGCCGTATTGAGCAATGGGAATTTCGCTCACATCACCGACATAACAGGGCATACTCACAGGCCATAAACCTTGTTGATTAAGGTTTTGCACCGTAAATGCGTGGGTATAGGTCAGATCTTCCAGCAAGTCATCGATATCACTGAAAACAGGAGTGATAAATTCAAGCAAAGACTCACTATAATCTGTCGTTATCCTCGAATGAGTGAGCGCGGCACCTAGTTCTCTAGGGTGAGCATCTGTCGCCAGCTGACCTGACTCACTGATTCTTAATGCTTCGCGTTCTATACCGCGTTGCATCCCCTGTAGTGCTGCACGCCCCTCTGAGTCAGAGAGTTGTTCGATCGATGTATTGAAAGAGTTCAATATTTTATTCTCTAATTTTTGTCATCATTTAGGCTTGTCTGGATCAGACCCGCTAACAGTGCATTTTCTTTCATTAACACAATCGACGGTGGTTAACTCTCTCAGGCAAGTCATCTTTATCTAAGCCATAAAGCAGCGACATCCACTTCTAACGAGATGCCGCAACTTACTACCATTAGATATATGGCCTAATTCAGCGATTACAACTCTAAATCTTCCACCGGATAACCGAGTGCTTTAATATCCGCCTCGATCGACGCCTTATCACCCACGATTAATACCAGCATACTCTTAAGATCTAACTGTTTTCTAGCCAGCTGATTCAATTCATCTTTGCTGATTGAATTAGTGATCTTAGTTTGTTGCTTGGTGAAGTCAGCATCGAGCTGATAACGCTGTATGCGGCGCATGAAGCCCGCTTTTTGATAGGGCGTCTCATAATCCAGTGCATTTCCTTGAGAAACTGAGGCCCGCATAAATGCCAACTCCTCATCAGTCATTCCTGACTGGCTGTACTTATTAATCTCATTGAAAAATTCCACCAGGGCCAGAGATGTCACATCCGTTCTCACGCTTGCCTGGGCTTCATAAACCCCCTGCTCAATGCCACCAGCAAAGTAACTACGGGCACCATAGGTATAACCTTTATCTTCGCGTAAGTTAAGGTTTATACGACTATTGAAGGCACCACCTAAGGGATAATTCATCAGATAAGATTTAAAGTACTCTCCCGTTGCATCATAGGGCAGCGCACGCTTACCAATTTTAATGACAGATTGCGCGGCGCCGGGCTTATCTAAAATATAGATCTTGCCCCCTTGGAGTTGAGGTAGATCTGCCAATTTAGGCAGAGGCGTAGCTTCGCCTTTCCAATGACTAAAGCCAGCTAACTTACCCATAATTTCGGATTCACTCAGATTACTCACCGCAATAATTTGTGCATTACCGGCTCGATACTGCTTTTGATAGAAAGCGTTAATATCATCTAAGGTTAACGAGGAAACAGACTCTAAGGTGCCGCTACTGCTCACCCCCAATGGGCTAGCACAGCCATACATCAAACTATCGAAAGCCGTATTGGCCAAAAAGTTAGGATCAGACATCATGTGCTGCAGACTCTGCAGTTGCTGCTGTTTCAGTCGGTCAAAATCTTCAGCCTTGAACGCCGGCTCAAATAATCGCTCCTGAGCAATAGCCAGTGTCTCATCGAGGCGTGAGGTCAGGCTCGAGATTTTCACATAACTCTGATAGGCACTGGAACCGAAGGTGACACTACTGCCTAGCATCTCTAATGCTTGAGCAAGCTCTTCTGAACTGCGTTTCTTACTCGACTCATTGAGCATGGCAGCGGTTAAGCCTGCAAGCCCCGCATCTTCGACCGGCACTAATCTATGACCGCCATTAAGATAGATGATGAGCTCGACCGTGGGCGTCTCCTCACTCTCTGTGCCCATCACCTGGATATTGTTAGCCAGTTTTCCAGTCCACAATTGGGGAACCTTAAGTACAGGTGCTGGTCCCGCAGCTGGCATTATGGTGCGATCGAAAGCCGAAACAATCTGCTTATGATCAGCCACCCCTTCTACCGCGGTGTTGGACACCGTTAGCTCTGGGGGCGTGAAAGTATCTTCATGGGCGATAAGCTGTTCTTGTCCCTCGGGAACCACGCTCATGACCACCATAGGTTTGTTCTTAATATATTTGTCGAATACCCGCATCACATCGGCCTTAGTCACGCTGGCGTAGCGCTTTAGATCCGATGAGATCATGTCGGGGTTACCGGAAAAAGTCTGGTTAAATGCTAAGGTAGAAACTTTACCCGATACGCTCTGCAAGCCAAAAATCGTCCCGGCTTCAAACTGCACTTTGACCTTCTCCAAGTCATCATCGGTAACACCACGCTGCTCAAATTCGGCAATGGATTGCTTCATTAGCTTCTCGATGTCGGCTAAATTACCTCCTTTAGCAGGATTAGCCAAAGCATACATAGAGAACTGACAAGCCAACTCCTGACAAGGGTGACTCACACCGGCCTGCACCGCATAGCCATCTTTAACCAGATTCTTGTAGAAGATTGAGGTCTTGCCGCCACCTAAGATATTAGACAGCAGATCTAGGGCAGCCTCATCCTGATGACGGGCGTAAACTGTTGGAAAGGCGATACGCAGCAATGGAAGATGAATCTTATCTTCCATTGAGATATAGCGAGTCTTATCTAAGGTCAATAAGTACTTCTCATCGGCTTTAACTGCAGGACCTGCTGGGATCTCACCAAAATACGTGTTAACCCAAGCTAAAGTCTGAAATTCATCGAAATTTCCACCTATGGTGAGGGTGGCATTATTGGGGCCATACCAACGCTGGAAGAAGTGTTTCACGTCATCGAGATTGGCGCGTTCCAGATCATCCGGCCAGCCTATGACAGGCCAAGAATACTGATGACCTTGGGGATAAAAAGCTTGATTAAACTGCTCGCCCATTCGCCCGTATGGCTGATTATCGATGCGCTGTGCTCTCTCGTTCTTAACGGTCTCGCGCTGAACTTCGAACTTCTCTTCCGTTAAAGCTGGCAAGAAGAATCCCATACGGTCAGACTCGAGCCAAAGCATCTTCTCAAGCTGGTTACTCGGCACAGTCTCGAAATAGTTTGTTCTGTCGGTATTGGTGGTGCCATTCAGTGTACCACCGGCCTCGGTGACGGTTTTGAAATGCTGCTCGTCGCCGACATGTTGTGATCCCTGAAACATCATGTGCTCAAATAGATGAGCGAAACCCGAACGGCCTTCAAACTCTCTGGCAGAGCCCACATGATAGGTCACATCCACATGGACTAAAGGATCTGAGTCGTCCTGATGGAGAATGACGGTGAGTCCATTGGCAAGCTGATACTTCTTGTAAGGGATCCCAATCTCAGACTCGGCAACCTTAACCGTTTCTAACAAGGTCACTCCCGCAGGAAGATTGACTGGTGACTCTTGGCTGGCACACCCCGCTAAAGCAGCTGAGATGGCTACAGCTAATATCCATTTTTTCACTTTCAAATCCTTAATATCAAATTATCTGAAGTAACATTACCCAATCTAGAGCAGTCGCCGCGACCAATATAGAAGGTACACTTTTACCTGTCTATAACCAATGAAGTGCAAATGCGGCGACTAAAAAATAACGCACACTTTTACCTATTAATATCATCAGAGTCGATCTGAGTAAGGGAAGTTTCATCCACCCTGCTAATAAACACAATAAATCGCCGATAATCGGAGTCCAGGCTAACAATAGGGCCCAATATCCATATTTCTCGATGAGGGCAATAGAGCGCTTATATTTTCCTTTAGCCATCTCCTCCGGACTGCGGGCAAAACGACCTAAAGTCCCCAGATAATAACTGGTTATCGATCCTAATGTATTACCCACACTGGCAAGAATAACGAGAGCCAACCAGTTAGAACTGTCATCATTGAGTAATGCTACCAGTAAAATTTCTGATCCACCCGGTAACAAGGTTGCAGCAAGAAACGCCGCACTAAACATCAACCATAACTCTGTCATAAATGCTTACCTAATGAAAAAACGCAATTTTTTGTGATAAACCCAGTGAAAAAAACCATGTTACTCAAGTGTTAACCTTTAAAGTTATTAAAACAAACTTAATTATCACAATAAGTTATAACGAAATCGGTTTGTTTTGCAAGCCACTCTGTCTATACAATGCAGCATCGGATAATTGTCTGATCTAATTTTGTTCTAAAAAGGCTTAGGCAAGTATTCAGCGCTTTTTTGAATGTTAATAATAAAAATCACTTGGAATTACATAATGTGGCAAACCATTAAACAGATCCCTTTTTGGCAGAAAGTCTTAGCAGGCTTTTTTTTAGGGGCAATGATAGGGGTGATCTTTGGCGAGTCAGCCACAGTACTTAAACCCTTAGGCGACCTCTTTATCGGCGCCATCAAGATGTTAGTGGCACCTTTGGTATTTTGTGCCATCGTTGTTAGCATCACAGCACTAGGCTCACAGGTGAGCTTGAAGCGTTTAAGTTTTAAAACGTTAGCCATGTTTATGTTTACCGGTACTTTAGCCTCCTTAATAGGCTTAACCGTAGGCTCGCTTATCGACATGGGCGGCAGCATGGATCTGGTTGCAACGGAAGTAAGAGAGCGTCATGTTCCCGGCTTTGTACAAGTATTGCTGGATATGATCCCGGTCAATCCTTTCGCCTCTCTGGCCGAAGGCAAGGTATTACAGATCATAGTGTTTGCGGCATTGATAGGCATAGCCATCAACAAGGTAGGCGAGAAGGCTGAGCCATTAAAACGCACCTTCGAAGCTGGTGCAGAAGTCATGTTCCAGCTGACCCGTATGGTCCTCCAATTGACTCCTATCGGTGTCTTTGGCTTGATGGCCTGGGTAGTGGGCGAATATGGTCTGTCTACCCTGTTGCCTTTAGGTAAGTTCATCGCCGCCATCTATATCGCAGCCTTTATCCATATCATCTTCGTCTATGGTGGCTTGATTAAATTTGTCGCTAAACTGAGTCCCCTCCAGTTTTTCCGTAAAGCCATGCCGGCACAAATTGTTGCATTTACCACAGCTTCCAGCTTCGGTACTCTACCGGCCAGTACACGCTGCACCGAGTCCATGGGTGTTTCGAAACGCTATGCCTCCTTCGTATTGCCTCTTGGCGCAACCATGAACATGGACGGTTGTGGTGGCATTTATCCTGCGATTGCAGCCATATTTATCGCACAAATCTACGGCATTTCACTGGATATGACCGATTACATGCTTATCGCAGTGACTGCAACAGTAGCCTCAGTAGGCACGGCAGGTGTACCAGGTAGTGCTATGGTGATGCTATCCGTGACTCTGGGTGTCGTCGGTTTACCATTAGAAGGCATCGCCTTCATCGCTGCCATCGATCGTATTATCGATATGATTAGAACCAGCACCAACGTCACTGGCGATATGATGACAGCTGTGGTCATAGGTAAGTCTGAAGGGCAACTTGATGAAGAGCAGTTCTACGCCGCAGAAGATGAGCCCCTAAAGCAAGAAGCAAGAAGCTAACACCTGCTAACCCTCAGTGTTAAAACAAGCCGCGATAGCGGCTTGTTTTCGAATAGCCTGTTCAAAATCCGTCTGCTGATATTAGAAGCAAAGGCAAAGCCCTTTATGCTATGTTAGATGTTCTAGAGATACGACTGAAAGATCAGATATTTAGTAGGATTGGTATTATACTTACCCCATCTTAATCTTGGCTTACAAGCCTGACTTGCAACACTGAAGGATACACAATGGCAAAAGTCTTTCTGCTCCCTATTTTTCTTTGTCTCTTATGGACACTTTTTTTGCATTTCAACGGTGTGCCCATTAAGCAAGGAAAGAAAGGTTTCATCTATATCATAGCCATTAGCGCGACGGTGATCCTCTCCCTGGGACTGTTACTCTGGGTGACTGCCGAGCAAAATATTCGCAGTTAATTTTCTGCTCTACACCCATAACCTTGTCTCATCAGTTTAGTATTTAGCGCCGTTTAACTGTCTAATAATCGCTATCGAATAGGGATTAATTGGAAATCTTGCCGCGTTTATAGTATAAGCTCACACAAATCTGCTTTATCTCATTTCTAACCGTTAACTCTGGAACAAATCATGTCAGATAAGTTTTTCTTCATGGGGCGTAAAACTCCAAAACCTAAGCACGAAAGCTATGGCTTTAACACTAAACGCACCCAAAAAGCTGGCACCAGTCAAAATCCACTGAGTCTATCCGTGGTTTCAGATGAGCGTAAATCAGAGGTAGAGGCCATTCTTGAGCAGCATGGGCTACTGGCGAACATAGAGGTCAATGCTGAGGGGGTTGAAGATATCATCGAGCTAGATGGCATCTTGAACAAGCCTGTCACGACTCGATTCGAGAAAACACCCAACAGGAATGATCCTTGCCCCTGTGGTAGCGGTAAGAAATATAAGAAGTGCTGTGGTTAGGACGTATTAACTACCGAGCAATGCAATAAAGCTACTGAACTCTCTGGGACAGTGGCTTTATTTTTATCGGTCAACTTATCGCTTTCTAAAACTATCGCATATGAATATTCCGCTTCTATTCTTTATTGACCAAGCTTTCTGAGATACACGTTAAGTGCATCTCTAATTCACCTTCCGTTGTAGGCATAGTGTCTAATTCAAATGATAGCGGGCTGCTACCGTTAAGCATGAATACCGCCGTCTCTCCATGGTCATAATGAAACCATTTCCCGTTGATACAAAGATCTGTATAGCAATTCGGCAATAACTCCATGGGTACACCTCTTATTGTTTTACGACATCTGGCTGCCGTCTGGTCATCTTTATTCGAGACTGTCTTAGCAACTAAAAGTTGTCACTGTGATTTGGATCACCTTTATAAGACCTCACATGACCTAGAGATGTCTTGATCTAAATCAAGCACGGATGCATTAGAGAATTTGAAATAAAATCACAGATAGATAAAACACTAAAAATCATTTTTCATCAGTTCACATTTAGATAGATACATCAGTTAAGAGGCGTTTTATAGCTGAATATATTAGGGGCTACAAAAAGGTTTTCATACCAGCATCTTTATCTTGCATACGTAAGGTTAGTCCTGTCGAAGACAGAGAAAGAATATCTCCCACAGGTCTATCTGAGTGATCTGTTAAGGTTACATTGAGCGGTGTTTGTACACGCCAACTACGATCGCTTCCATTGATGTCTATAATTTCTGGGGTACCCAAATTGGGCTTGAATTCCCCAAACTCATCAATATCTAGATGCAGTGGGATCCATAACTTATAACCTTATCCTTCGGCCAATAGTGATAAATTAGAATGTTGTAATATAGTGGCCAACCTATTGGGGATCTGCGTTTGAACCGAAAGAGTTCGAGAACTAACGGCGTCGGTTTGGGTCGGTTTATTTGAGAAGAGTTCCTTGAAAAAACCAATTCATCTGCTGAGAAATCCATATCTGCTTCGATGTAAAAAAAGGTGCGTTGATTATAAAGCCATCAATCCTTTGCTTCAATCTCACCATAGCTTTAGTCGAGATTATTTAATCTGAGTTAATACTTATGTGATCTACATCACCTAATAACACGGACATACTCATGCTTTCGTTTACTACAGCCACTGATTTTAAATCACTTAGCCAGAGATATTTCCAGATAAGAACAAAATCAGTTCATTAATCTAAAGCAGATTTTTTTGATAAGTTGCTCAAAGTCGAAGGGTTTAAGCATCACCTCATCCATACCTGCTAACTTACATGTCTGAGTTACCTCCTCAGAGACACTCGCCGTCACAGCAAAGATAGGCACCCGATTGCCATTAACTTCCATTTTACGTATTGCTTTTGTCGCGTCAAAACCATCCATGACAGGCATAAGACAGTCCATCAAAATCAAATCAATGTCGTGCATTTTGAAAAGTTCTACCGCTTGAGCCCCATTTTCGGCGAGGTATAATTGAGTATCTAACTCCTCAAGAGGCATTCTGATTATTTCCCTATTTAGCGCTATATCATCCACGATCAGAATACTTTTCCCTTGATGATAGAAGCATCATGGCTGCGCGTTTCTTCTACACAGTGTCCCTTGCCAACGACAATGTCATGGCTTATATCCAAAGATAAATTGATAATAAACTGACTGCCTGCATTGGGGAGACTTGTTACATTAATAGTCCCCCCCATTTTTTCTACCAAGTGTTTACAAATCGATAAACCAAGGCCTGTTCCACCATACTCTCGGGTTGTAGAAAATGAATGCTGAATAAATGGATCAAAAATATGCTCAATTCTCTCCTCGGAAATACCGATACCTGTATCAGCCACTTTAAATGTCAGCTCACAAGATTTACTTATCCTTGATCTAAGCTCCAAGATGAAATTAACCTGTCCCTGATGCGTAAATTTGAGGGCATTGTTAACTAAGTTAATTAAGACCTGCTTTAACCTAATATCATCGACCATGACCAAAGGGATATCAGGACTCATTTGGGTATGGAACTCGACATTATGATCAGATAAAAGCTGATCACCACAAATTTTCGACACTTGAGTCATGATAGATGCCAGATCAGTGACTACCGGATGTAAAACTAACTCCGACGATTCTATTTTTGAATAATCCAGCACCTGATTGATCACTGCCAATAATTGCTGTCCTGAACAGTTTATAGTCTCCAAATAATGACTCTGAGAACTTGTTAAGCATGATCTACCTAGTTGCTGCACCATACCTAATATGCCGTTCAACGGGGTCCTTAATTCATGGCTCATTGCAGCAAGAAACTGATCTTTAGCGCTATTTGCCGCTTCCGCCTTTAACTTTTCCTCTAAGAGTAACTGGTTATTTTTCTCTAATAAAATGGCATGATTTTTAACTAATGCCTTCAAATGCTTATCAGAATTATTGACTGAAGCTTGAATAAGCAAGAACTCTTGGTTATCTAATAGAGAAATGGTACTGCAAATAAATTCTATTGTATCCTCACGAGAATGAATTGAATACGCTTGGAAAAAGCGATATTTTCGTTTTTTTTCAATCGAACGCTTAATGCGAACTATATCCTCAGCGTTAATGTGATCACTTAAATAGTTTTGGTTCGGCCCTAACTCTAACCAAGCAATCAGAGCTGAATTGGCCTCCAAAACCTCTAGAGTTCCCACAGAACACAAGCCGACGCCATGATCCATAAGGTCAAATAGCTCAAACGTTAATGGCCGCATATACTCATCCTAAGTTCAGTGCGATTATCTATGTTTGCATTACAATCTGATCTTGTAAGCTGCCTACTATCTGAATAATAGACTCGACATCATCACCTTCGACGCCAGCCTCTTCAAGTGACTCTTGGAGCAGTTCAGCAACTTCCAAAAAATGAGGCAATGTAATATCAAGGTTGATATGGGCCTGACGAAGATCGCGGCCTTCATAAGCATCGGGGCCACCTAGCGCTTTTGCTATGAAATTAGTTTGGTGAGCCATCAGATTATCCATATTAACGTTTCTAAAATAATGCTCCAGCTCATCGCTATCTAGCACCTTTTGATAAAAACGACTCACGACCAGAGTAAATGTGTCGAACCCTCCATATTTATCGAACAGAGATTCAGCCATAGTAAAGTCCTTTTAATTGACATAATTTTGAAACCACCCTCTACTGAGAATAGAAGATATACAAACAGAGTCAAACAGAGATACATAAAGGTAAAATGATAAGAATCAAACGAAAAGCGGGGGGAAATAAAAAGCCCATCAGATGATGGGCTCAATGTTATAAGGCTCTAAGACCAATTGGTATAAGGCTTAACCAAGCACAGCAATCAACACACCTGCGGCTACGGCGGAGCCAAGTACTCCAGCCACATTAGGGCCCATGGCATGCATTAACAGATAATTATGCTGATTCGCTTCCAGCCCCACCTTATTGACCACCCTCGCAGCCATAGGGACCGCTGAGACTCCAGCGGCACCAATCAGCGGGTTAATCTTACCGCCAGAGAGCTTACTCATTAGCTTAGCCATCAAGACGCCTGTAGCCGTGCCTATGGCGAAGGCTATCGCGCCGAGTATTAAGATCCCTAAGGTCTCGAGTTGAAGGAACTTATCGGCAGATAACTTAGATCCGACAGCCAAACCTAGGAAGATGGTCACAATATTAATAAGCTCGTTCTGAGCCGTGTTCGACAGTCTGTCGACTACACCGGATTCCCGCATCAGATTGCCCAGACAGAACATGCCGACCAGGGGCGTCGCAGCAGGCAGGAACAAGATAGTTAATCCCAGCACCATCAGAGGAAAGATGATCTTTTCTTTCTTGCTCACTTCACGCAGCTGCTCCATCTTTATCTGACGCTCAGACTCAGTGGTTAACAATCTCATGATAGGTGGTTGGATCAGAGGAACCAAGGCCATATAAGAGTATGCTGCTACCGCAATGGCTCCCAAGAGTTCAGGGGCGAGTTTAGAGGCTAAGAAGATGGCTGTAGGACCGTCGGCACCTCCTATGATCGCGATGGCGCCCGCGTCTTTCATGCTAAATTCGAAACCAGGTACCCAGTTAAGCGCTATTGCACCGATTAAGGTAGCAAAAATACCAAACTGGGCCGCTGCACCTAACAATAGCATCTTAGGATTCGCGATTAAGGCACCAAAATCGGTTAACGCCCCAACTCCCATGAAGATAAGCAGAGGGAACACCCCGGTTTCTATGCCTACATGATAGGCAAGAAACAGTAAGCCCCCTTCATCGATGAAGCCACCATTGGGAATATTGGCCAAGATAGCCCCGAATCCTATCGGCAATAATAACAGGGGCTCAAATCCCTTCACTATCGCCAGAAATAGCAACAAGGCACCAACAGCCATCATCAATACTTGGCCGCCGGTAAAATTAGCAATTCCCGATGCAGCCCAAAAAGCAATTAATCCTTCCATTGAGACTCCTAAGCTATGCCAAGTAATTGGTGACCAACGGCGACAGAGTCACCTTCTTTGACCCATACTTTGCTGATCACCCCATCGGTTTCAGCGCGAACTTCTGTTTCCATCTTCATCGCCTCTAAGATGATCACCACATCTCCCTCTCGGACCGTGTCACCCGGAGCCACATTCACTTTAAAGATATTGCCGGATAGAGGGGCATTCATCTCAAGTTTAATCACTGCTGCAACTTGAGGAGCGGCTTGAGCCACATTTGGCGCAACGAAAGGAACTACATTCTCACTGGATACTATTTGATTGATATCGCCGCCCGGTGAGACCTGCACCACATAACTCTGACCCTGAACATTGACAGTGTAAGTCTCTGAACCTCGTTCAGATACTGAAGCTGCAGGCTTAGCAGGAGTCGCTACACTCTCTCCAGGCTTAGGTTCGAATGCATCGGGGTTATTACGATTCTTGATAAACTTAAGACCAATTTGCGGAAATAGCGCATATGTCAATACATCATCGACCGACTCACTCGCAAGTTCAAGCCCCTCTGCATCAGCCTTCTGGTGTAATTCGGCGGTAAGCCTATCGAGCTCAGGAACAAGCAGATCCGCTGGACGACAGGTTATCGCCTCCTCCCCCTTAAGCACGCGCGCTTGTAGCTCGGCATTGACCGGGGCTGGAGTGGCGCCATACTCGCCTTTTAACACACCTTCAGTCTCTTTCGTCATCGACTTGTAGCGCTCACCAGTCAATATATTGATAACCGCTTGAGTACCGACAATTTGCGAGGTTGGCGTGACTAATGGCAGATAGCCAAGATCTTGCCTCACCTTAGGTATCTCTTCCAGCACTTGATCTAACTTGTCGCTAGCGCCCTGCTCTTTGAGCTGGATCTCCATGTTCGTCAGCATACCGCCGGGAACCTGAGCCCTGAGGATGCGAGAGTCAATGCCTTTGAGTTCACCTTCAAATTGCGCATATTTCTTACGTACGACTCTGAAATAGGCGGCAATCTCTTCGAGCAAGGCCATATCGTATCCCGTAGCCCTGTCAGTCCCCTCTAGCATGGCAACTAAGGTTTCGGTCGCACTATGGCCATAGGTCTGACTCATGGAAGACACTGCGGTGTCGAGCACGTCGATACCAGCTTCGATGGCTTTAAGATAAGTTGCAGTACTGAGTCCGGTTGTAGCATGACACTGCATCGAGACCAGTAGATCTGTCTGAGATTTTATTTGGCTAATCAAATCGAAAGCATCATAAGGTTTTAATAGGCCAGCCATGTCTTTAATACACAGTGAATGGCAACCCATATCTTCCAGACGTTTTGCCATGTCGACCCAAGAATCTAAGGTATGCACCGGGCTCGTGGTATAGCAGATAGTCCCCTGAGCGTGTCCACCGACTTCGACCACTGCCTTCACCGATGTTTCCAGATTACGTACATCATTCATGGCATCGAATATTCGAAACACATCGACGCCGTTTGTATGAGCTCTCTCGACAAACTTGTACACCAGATCATCGGCATAATGACGATAACCCAGTAAATTTTGTCCCCTTAACAGCATCTGCTGAGGTGTATTTGGCATCGCCTTCTTTAGCTCACGCAATCGCTCCCAGGGATCTTCACCAAGATAACGAATACAAGAGTCAAACGTCGCGCCTCCCCATGACTCCAGAGACCAGAAACCAACTTTATCTAGTTTGGATGCGATGGGGAGCATATCCTCGAGTCGAAGACGTGTGGCGAGAATTGATTGATGTGCATCTCTTAAGACAACATCAGTTAATGCAAGTGGATTGCTCATGAAAACTCCCTACTAATATTATTATGCTTTTGCGCGATATTGATGGATGGCCGAAGTGATCACCGCGACAATTTTTGGATCCATTCCTGTTGGCTGAGTGCTTTTATTCTCTGTAGTCCTTGTTGCTTTCTCTTGGGGCAAAGGGGCAAATTTCATCGCCACCAATTTAATGCCTAAAATGAGTATTGTCAGAAATACAAAGACCAGACCCATGCCTAAAAACATGATGCCTACGGCTTGCACAATTTGCTCAGATATCGAGTTCATATCATCCTCAGTATTAACAGAAGTTAGTTAGCGTCGTATGCACTCTCTACACAAGTATTCAAAATTGAATACAAACAGAACCATTCCAGTTTTTTATTCACTTACGAGCTATTTTTCATTATTTAAAAGATAAAATATAGTCGTCTAAAGAAGCATTAAGTGTCTATCACTAGAAAAACAATAACCAATCTATAACAAAATAGCGAGACACTTGTAAATTGGTCATACCAAGATTAGTAAAAACAAACACCCACCAATGAGAATACAATAACTAAAACCGGTATCTACCAAATATTCATCAATGAAAAGTCCGTGGAATGGAAATAACGATTAAAAAACAGATAATGTTCGGAAAGTGAATTCAGCTGAACGAACAGAAATAGCCATAAATGAGAATTTATGCAATTTAGAGTCGAAAATTGATGCAGGGATAAGCAAGAAGGAAAAGATTACTGAAACATAGATAAATAAAAGAGAAAATATCAGGCACAAAAAAACCCGCGGACATGAGTCGACGGGTCTATTGGTGATGACGCAGAGCGCTAGAGAAATTCGAACTCCTAACACTTGATTTGGAGCCGGTAACTCTACCCAGCTGAGCTACACAGGTAAATCTCGTCATCTTGGTTATCTAAACAAGATAACCCTATTTCCAATTAACATTCGTTAATCAGAAATGGAATATGGTGCGGATGGGAGGAGTCGAACCTCCGACCGCCTGGTTCGTAGCCAGGTACTCTATCCAGCTGAGCTACATCCGCATAAATAAAACTTTACTACTTTACTACTTTACTACTTTTTACATTGTATTGAATGGTGCGGATGGGAGGAGTCGAACCTCCGACCGCCTGGTTCGTAGCCAGGTACTCTATCCAGCTGAGCTACATCCGCAACGCTGTTCAATACTATTCTAATACAAAATGGTGCGGATGGGAGGAGTCGAACCTCCGACCGCCTGGTTCGTAGCCAGGTACTCTATCCAGCTGAGCTACATCCGCATATTTTGTATATCTGCTATCTGGCCAGAGATAACAACATTATTAGTAGAATATAAACCACTAGCAATGATTTGGGACAAAAAAGCCCGAAGACGTTGTCTACGGGCTTATTTGTAATGGCGGAGAGGGAGGGATTCGAACCCTCGATGGGATTTAAAGCCCATACTCCCTTAGCAGGGGAGCGCCTTCGGCCACTCGGCCACCTCTCCGAAAATCACAAAACGAGTAAATGGTGCGGATGGGAGGAGTCGAACCTCCGACCGCCTGGTTCGTAGCCAGGTACTCTATCCAGCTGAGCTACATCCGCAAATCTCGTTTTACTTAACTTTTCAATCAAACATCAATGAAAAATCAATAATTCCAGTCAATATATCAACTAGAAATTTAAATATGGTGCGGATGGGAGGAGTCGAACCTCCGACCGCCTGGTTCGTAGCCAGGTACTCTATCCAGCTGAGCTACATCCGCACAAATAAAACTTTACTACTTTTACATTATATTGAATGGTGCGGATGGGAGGAGTCGAACCTCCGACCGCCTGGTTCGTAGCCAGGTACTCTATCCAGCTGAGCTACATCCGCAACGCGTCTCAATATTCCCGTCAACTTACAAAAGATGGTGCGGATGGGAGGAGTCGAACCTCCGACCGCCTGGTTCGTAGCCAGGTACTCTATCCAGCTGAGCTACATCCGCAACTTTTTTGCAAGTAAGAAATGGCGGAGAGGGAGGGATTCGAACCCTCGATGGGATTTAAAGCCCATACTCCCTTAGCAGGGGAGCGCCTTCGGCCACTCGGCCACCTCTCCGTTTCTTGGCGCACATATTACTGTTTGACGAAAATAAGTCAAACCATTTCTTATAAAGGTTTTCTGTTTGAGCTGTTTTTAAACAGATTAGTCAGATATCAATCAAACTCTGTATAAATCATCGTATTTATGTAATTAAAATGTCGTTCTAACACCGGAACACACTTAGACTATCAGTGTAAAAAAAACGAGAAACTAAAAGCCAGAAAACAAAAAAGTCAGTTAAAAACTGACTCTTCTATTTTAAGAGGTAACTCTTAAGACTTTTAAGGCTAGAAATTTCCACCCTCAGACGCATTGCCTGCTTTTTCAGACTGAATACGTTGGTAGATCTCTTCACGATGCACAGATACTTCTTTAGGTGCATTAACACCAATACGTACTTGATTACCCTTAACGCCTAAAACAGTGACAGTCACTTCATCACCAATCATCAGTGTTTCACCAACACGACGAGTCAATATCAGCATTCGTTTACTCCTTTAGTTCCAAATTTAGCTTTATACGATACTATTCCGTTATATGCTTATTATAAGGTTAGCTTAGTACAAATTAATAGTACCCTAGTGGAAAACCACCATTAAAATACACCTTATTTAAGTCAAAAGCGTGATCTAGTCCTCGAACAGCACTCCCATATGGCTAGATCCTCGAGCCCGCAGGATAACTATTATCAAACCATTAGATTAAACTAGCATTAAATCCCAGCCCTACCAAGGGTTAAAGCAGCACCCAAGCACAATGCATTAAATATTGACCATTTAACTTGACAAATTTTACATAAACAACTCAACAGAACTTACAACAAGCCAGAAAGCTTCACCTAGTAAGGGTTACAGTCGACGAAACTAAAAGCGTATTCTTTATACATCTCATTGCAATAATAGATTTTCTTCTCGCCTCAGTCTACTAATCATCAGCAACAAAGGAGCCTCTATGCATATAACGTCAATAAAAAAGGACGCTATATAAATATAGCGTCCTTTTTTTTACATTAGATAAGACATTGTAAAACTATCTAGTCGAATACAAATTTATGGCCTAATCAGCATCGGCTATGTCTTCACTTAATCTAAGCGCTCTTTTAACCAAGATGACACTTGAGCCAGAGCGGCATCTAAGTTCTCAGGCTGACTTCCGCCAGCCTGAGCCATATCAGGGCGACCGCCACCTTTACCACCGACTTGTGCAGCGATGTTAGCAACCAATTCACCGGCCTTTACTTTAGAGGTCAGATCTTTGGTCACGCCCACAATCAGGTTAACCTTAGCGTCACCTGCGATACCCAATACTACAATTCCTGATCCCAGCTTTTGCTTTAACTCGTCCAGTAAACCTCTTAAGGCACCTGGCTCGACGCCATCAAGCTTCTTAATTAAGACTTTAACGCCGTTAATCTCTTGAGCTTCACCCGCTAAATCTGCACTCGTGGCAGCCGCAAGCTTATCCTTTAGCTGAGATAACTCTTTCTCAAGCTGTTTCGTACGCTCTAGTTGCGCCTTAAGCTTAGTCACGACAGAGCTAGTATCGGCCTTGAGTAGCTTGGCTGCTTGATCTAACTCAGATTTTTGACCAGCCACATAAGCCATTGCAGCAGCGCCAGTCACAGCTTCGATACGGCGTATACCCGCCGCAATGCCGCCTTCCGAGGTGATCTTAAATAAACCTATATCTCCGGTGCGTCCTACATGGGTACCACCACAGAGCTCGATTGAGAAGTCTCCCATGGTAACGACACGCACTTCATCGGCATATTTCTCGCCGAACAAGGCCATAGCGCCCTTCTCTTTCGCCGCATCGATAGTCATGACTTGTGCTGTCAATTCATGATTGTGACGAATTTGGGTATTCACTAAGTCTTCAACGGCTTGCAACTCTTCAGGCTTAACCCCTTCAAAGTGTGAGAAATCGAAGCGTAAACGCTCAGGGTCGACCAATGAACCTTTCTGGCTCACATGAGTACCAAGTAACTGACGCAGCGCCGCGTGGAGCAGGTGAGTCACAGAATGGTTAAGCTCGGTGCGCTGACGCAGCGTCTTATCGACACTCGCCACTAGCGATTGCCCAACGACTAGGCTACCCGTCTTCAAGGCACCAAGATGACCGACGGCTTGGCCATACTTCTGAGTATCTTTAACGATAAACTCTATACCATCCGTACTTAGCGTACCCCTATCACCGCATTGACCACCTGACTCACCGTAAAAAGGCGTGGTATCGAGCACAACAACGGCCTCTTCGCCGGCATTTATCTCAGTAACAGATCCACCTTCTTTATATATAGCGGTGATTTTTGAGTTCGAAACAAGATCGATATAACCTGAAAATTCAGTCTCTTCATCTATCTTAAGTGATTCGTTGTAATCGGTATCGAACTGACCCGCTGCTTGTGCACGTTTTCTTTGCTCTGACATAGCAAGTTCAAAACCTGCTTCATCTACCGTTATTTCACGTTCACGGCAGACATCTGCTGTCAGGTCGACCGGAAAACCATAAGTATCGTAGAGTTTGAAAGCTGTCTCGCCATCGAGAACATTACCGCTAAGTGCGTTAAGCGCGCTGTCTAAGATCCCTAAACCACGTTCAAGAGTACGCGCAAACTGCTCCTCTTCGGCCTTCAATGATTTAACCACAATGGCTTGAGTTTCTACTAACCCCTTAGCCGCATCACCCATAACTTCGATTAAGGTTGGCACCAACTTATAGAAGAAGGAGTCGGTTGCACCTAACTTATTACCATGGCGAACCGCACGACGTATGATGCGACGAAGTACATAGCCCCGGCCTTCATTGGATGGCATCACACCATCAGCAATTAAGAATGCGCATGAGCGAATATGATCGGAGATAACTCTTAACGATTTGTTTTCTAAATCGGTCACAGCTAATATTTCGGCCGTCTTCTTGATCAGCGCCTGAAAAATATCAATCTCATAGTTAGAGTGCACACCCTGCATGATGGCCGCAATACGTTCAATTCCCATACCTGTATCGACAGAAGGCTTAGGAAGCGCCAACATGTCGCCATTGGACTGACGGTTATACTGCATGAAGACTATGTTCCAGATCTCGATGAATCTGTCACCATCTTCTTCTGGCGTACCAGGACGACCGCCCCAGATATGCTCGCCATGATCATAAAAAATTTCGGAGCAAGGACCACAAGGACCCGTGTCACCCATCTGCCAGAAGTTGTCAGAGGCATATGGAGCGCCTTTATTATCACCGATGCGGATCAAGTTTTCAGCCGGAACACCTATCTCTTTGGTCCAGATATCATAGGCTTCATCATCTGTATCATAAATGGTGACGCACAGACGCTCTTTAGGAATGTTCAGCTCTTGAGTCAGGAAGTTCCACGCAAATGTGATCGCTTCACGCTTAAAGTAATCACCGAAGCTGAAGTTACCTAACATCTCGAAGAAAGTATGATGACGTGCAGTGTAACCTACGTTATCTAAATCGTTATGTTTACCGCCGGCACGTACACAGCGCTGGGACGAGGTAGCACGAGTGTAATTACGTTTATCTTCACCCAGAAATACGTCTTTGAACTGGTTCATACCCGCGTTAGTAAAGAGTAACGTAGGATCGTTAACAGGGACCAGTGAACTGCTGTCCACAACCTGATGACCATTTTTGCGGAAATACTCCAAGAAAGCAGTTCTTAGCGCTGCAGTGCTTTGATACATGAAATCACCCTGAATTGAGATTACTTAAATTATTGGCATTGTGTTGGACGATTAATTAATCAAACTGACAATCGTTATTCAAAACACTTGCGCTATTTTGAGCCGTATTATAAGCAGTCTAAAGAATAACAACCAGAGTTTTAGGGAGGGTATTGCGCGAAATGAAGATAGAGTGTGAAAAAATAGGGCTTTACAACGGATGAACTCGATTAATCGTCAAAGCGATCCTAGTCCAGTATGAGGGGATTTGATCTTAGACGTAACCTATTTTAGTTATCACCTGTTTGATACGTGATGGGGGTTGGGCCATGGCCCTTACTGATATGGTTAGAAATAGTCGCGGCGCGCAAGTTGCGAAACCGCGATCTAGTGGGCCGAATGGCCCACCGAGTGACTTATATTCTATCGCCTGTGATTAAACACATCTCTAGAATACTTCACCAGTCTCGAGATCCACATTCTCATCACCAGTCGCTGATTCAGCCGCATCGGGAGATGCGAGTAACATGCCACGAAGTGCAGTTTCAATTTCTTCCGCAATTTCAGGATGTTCAATTAGATACTTACCTGCATTTGCACGGCCCTGACCAATTTTATTGCCTTTATAGCTGTACCAGGCACCCGCTTTCTCGACTAATTTATGTATCACACCAAGGTCGACGAGTTCACCAGTACGGTTGATGCCTTTTCCATAAAGAATTTGGAATTCAGCCTGTTTAAATGGTGCTGCTATCTTGTTTTTAACCACTTTGACACGGGTCTCGTTACCGATAACTTCGTCACGATCTTTGATTGCACCGATACGGCGAATATCGAGGCGAACAGAAGCGTAAAACTTAAGTGCATTACCACCGGTTGTGGTTTCAGGGTTACCGAACATTACACCAATCTTCATACGGATCTGGTTGATGAAGATAAGCATGGTATTGGTCTGCTTCAGGTTACCGGCAAGCTTACGCATCGCCTGACTCATCATACGGGCCGCAAGCCCCATGTGTGAATCACCGATTTCCCCTTCAATCTCAGCTTTCGGTGTCAAGGCCGCAACCGAATCGACGACGATGACATCGACGGCACCAGAACGGGTCAAGGCATCACAGATCTCTAACGCCTGCTCACCAGTATCTGGCTGAGAACAGAGTAGGTTATCGATATCGACACCTAACTTTTTAGCATATATAGGGTCTAACGCATGCTCTGCATCGATAAAGGCACATACTCTACCTTGGCGTTGTGCGGCAGCAATGACCTCTAACGTCAGTGTTGTCTTACCCGAAGATTCTGGTCCGTAAATCTCAACGATACGTCCTAAAGGAAGTCCACCGGCACCGAGTGCAACATCTAAAGAAAGTGATCCGGTAGAGATAGTCTCAACATCCATCGAGCGATTCTCGCCCAGTTTCATGATAGAGCCTTTACCGAACTGTTTCTCAATCTGACTTAAAACGGCATTCAGTGCTTTCTCTTTGTTCGCATCAATCTTCATTCCGATATCCTCTTCGCGCATAATCTAAGTCACGGCAACAACGCCGATATAAACTCGTGGCGACTCCGCTATTTGAGCTTAGGAAAACTTTATCCTGCTCGAATAGGGGTCTCAATATGCAAACTAGTATACTGTACAATCATACAGTATCAAGTGCTGATCATGATTATTTTTTTCTAGCCGTGTTCACTCAATTAGAAGCACTTGTTGCAGAAGAAAAATTCAATCTGACTATTTATTCTTTAAAGACGCAACTGGCTCGAAAAATTGCTAATATTGGCATCATATTTTTAAGGCGGCTCCAATGGAGCACCTTGCCTGTTCAATACCCCATAGAAGAAACGAGCTGTAGATGAATGCAATCGACACCCAAAACCTAGAAAAACACACACCTATGATGCGTCAATATTTGACGCTCAAGGCCGAAAACCCAGAAATGTTATTATTTTACCGCATGGGTGACTTCTACGAACTCTTCTATGACGATGCAAAGCGAGCATCCGAACTCTTAGGTATTTCGCTCACCGCCCGTGGTAAGAGTGGCGGCGATCCAATTCCCATGGCGGGACTGCCCTATCACGCCGTCGAAGGTTATCTCGCCAAACTTGTTCAGCTTAGGGTCTCTGTCGCTATTTGTGAGCAGATCGGCGATCCAGCTACCTCTAAGGGTCCGGTTGAGCGAAAAGTCGTTCGTCTCGTCACCCCAGGTACCCTGACCGACGAAGCTTTACTGCAAGAGAGACAAGATAACCTACTTGCTGCTGTATACCATGGCAAGGCAGGCTTTGGTTATGCCACCTTAGACTTAAGCTCCGGCCGTTTCGTGGTCAGTGAATTAGAGACAAGAGAAGGATTAGAGGCTGAGCTGCAACGTACTAATCCAGCCGAGCTTCTCTATAGTGAAGACTTCAGCGAGATGCCTCTCATCAAAGGATTCAATGGCAAACGCAGGCGCCCGGAATGGGAATTCGATTTCGATACCTCCCGTAAACTGCTCTTGGATCAATTTAAGACTAAAGATCTGCGCGGATTCGGCCTAGAAAACGCGCGTTTGTCACTGCAAGCGGCTGGATGCCTGATGCAGTACGTCAAAGATACTCAAAGAACCGCACTTCCCCACATCAACTCTATCGTGCTATTCAATCAAGATGACAGTATCGTGCTCGATGCCGCCACGAGAAGAAACTTAGAGCTGACAATCAACTTGCAAGGTGGGCGTGAAAATACCCTATCTGCCATATTAGATAATACAACGACCCCGATGGGCAGTCGTATGTTGCAACGTTGGATCCACGAACCGCTGAGAAATAAACAACAGATAGAATCTCGCTTAAGTGCACTCACCGAGTTGCTCGACAGCGGCCTGTTTGACACTCTGACTCCACATTTAAAAGCACTGGGCGACATAGAACGAATCACGGCCAGACTCGCACTGAGAAGCGCCAGGCCAAGGGATTTTTCTCGACTGAAGCAAGCATTATCTACCTTGCCCGACATTCAGCAGCTACTCATTGGTTGTCAGTCACCACATCTCAAGCGTTTAGCGACTATTATCGGTGAGTTCCCCGATGAGCTCGCGCTCCTCGACAGAGCAATTATAGACAATCCGCCTATGCTGATCCGCGATGGTGGCGTCTTGCGAGATGGCTACAACGAAGAGCTGGATCAATGGCGCGCCTTGAGTAAGGGGGCAACGGATTACCTCAAAGAGTTAGAGGCTCGTGAGAAAAATTCGACCGGTATATCTACCCTTAAAGTCGGCTATAACCGGGTTCATGGTTACTATATCGAAGTCAGCCGTCGGGAATCTGATCTGGTGCCTCTGAGCTACCAACGAAGACAGACCCTGAAGAATACCGAACGTTACATCATTGCCGAATTGAAAGAACATGAAGAGAAGGTACTCTCAAGTCAGGGCAAGGCACTGGCACTCGAAAAGCAGCTCTGGGAGCAGTTATTCGATCTTCTGTTACCGAAACTCCATGAGTTACAGCAATTCGCTCAGGGTGCGGCAGAGCTTGATGTCATCAGTAATTTTGCCGAACGCGCCGAAACGCTAAACTATCGATGCCCGACACTCACCGACACCTCGGGTATACATATAGAATCTGGCCGACATCCCGTGGTCGAGCAAGTCAGTCAAAGCCCTTTCATCGCGAATCCTGTGACCCTGAATTCGACGCGTAAAATGTTGATCGTCACTGGGCCAAATATGGGCGGTAAGTCAACCTATATGAGACAAGTAGCCTTGATCACTCTCATGGCACATATCGGCTCCTATGTACCGGCCCAAGACGCAATTATTGGTCCTGTTGATCGCATTTTTACACGCATAGGCGCATCTGATGATCTCGCTTCCGGTCGCTCAACCTTCATGGTGGAGATGACAGAAACGGCAAATATTCTCCATAATGCCACGACTCAGAGTTTGGTATTGATGGATGAAATAGGTCGTGGAACGTCGACATACGACGGACTCTCCCTAGCTTGGTCGGCAGCGGAATACCTGGCAGAAAAAATTGAGGCGATGACACTATTTGCGACCCACTACTTCGAACTCACCCAACTACCTGATCTCATAGATAATGTAGAAAACGTCCATCTTGATGCGATAGAACATGGAGACACCATAGTCTTCATGCATGCGGTACAAGAAGGCGCCGCAAGTAAAAGCTACGGTTTGCAGGTTGCCGCTCTGGCAGGTGTACCGGCCAGAGTCATTGCCGCAGCCAAGCATAAACTGCATCACTTAGAGAGCCGCGATAGCAAGGGGTCCACTCAGGAGTCACCACAACAGGCTATGGTCTTTCCTGAGCCACAAATATCGCCAGTCGAAGATGCATTGCAAGGTATTAATCCTGATGACCTCAGCCCGAAGCAAGCCTTAGAGATATTGTACAGACTAAAACAGCTAGCTTAGAAAATACCAAGCCTCCAGGAGAGGAGGTTTGCAGAGCTTGTGCAGTACAGAGTGACATAACTCTTTACAAGAGATGCCAGACACAAAAAGCGCACTAAAAGTGCGCTTTTTTTGTAGTGATATTGATATGTGATGCTAACAGCTATTTGTTAAGGCTATTTACTCAGTCCATTCACTAAAACAAATGACTAAGTCTACTTTCTGGGCCTAAACTTGAAAATCTAATCACGAATGCATCAATAGAAACTGTTATCCAAAAGATGGACAGGCTTGCTCAAAAAATACTCTCATACTCATAATGCGTGAGGATAGCCTTTACATTTACACCCTAACCAACAATAAAAGGTAAAAATAAACAGGTTACGACTAACTCTTAAAGATAGCCTCTACCGATAAACCCTGGGCACCGAGTAAGTCTTTAAGGCGTTTGAGGGCTTCGACTTGAATTTGGCGTACACGCTCTCGTGTGAGACCTATCTCTTTACCCACATTCTCCAGCGTAGATGGTTCATACCCCAACAAGCCAAAACGGCGCGCTAATACCTCTCTCTGCTTAGTGTTGAGTTCATCGAGCCATTTAACCACGGACTTTGACATGTCTTCGTCTTGTACCTTGTAATCTGGGCCCACATTATCATCGGCGGCAAGTACATCGAGCAAGGCTTTATCATTATCTCCACCTAAAGGCGTGTCGACCGAAGTGATCCTTTCATTAAGTTTCAACATACGACTGACATCAGAACTGGGCAGATCCAGTTTAGCCGCTATCTCTTCGGCGGTCGGCTCATGATCTAGCTTGTGAGCTAATTCTCTTGCAGTACGCAGATAGACATTGAGTTCTTTAACCACATGTATAGGTAGGCGAATCGTTCTGGTCTGATTCATGATGGCACGTTCTATGGTCTGTCTAATCCACCAAGTCGCATAGGTAGAAAATCTAAATCCTCTTTCAGGATCAAATTTCTCAACCGCTCGGATCAGGCCTAAATTACCCTCTTCAATAAGATCTAATAATGCGAGTCCACGGTTGTTATAGCGACGAGCTATCTTAACGACAAGTCTAAGATTACTTTCAATCATGCGGTTACGTGACTTACCACAACCTTTCAACGCTTTACGAGAGAAATACACTTCCTCTTCAGCGCTCAGTAGAGGGGAAAAACCAATTTCACCTAAATACAACTGAGTTGCGTCCAGGTTTTTCTGCAGATCATCCTGAACCTGCTGTTCAAGCTCTGCTTCTTGTAACTTATTTCCTTTCTTTGTTTTTACGTCAGACTCGTTTTTTGACAAGTCCACTAAAGGCTCCGCTATTGCGGTACTAGTTCTACGACCCATAAAATGATCTCCCAAATTTCAATTTAAACTACTGCACTTTACTATCCTCCAAATGCCAAACTGGCTCCTAAACCATTATTGTTTAGGTAAATATTTAAGTGGGTTAACAGACTTCCCGTGATATCGGATTTCAAAATGTAACATGACCCGATCGGTACCCGTATTACCCATTGTTGCAAGCGTTTGCCCCATTGAGACAAACTGTTTTTCTTTGACTAAGATCTTATCGGCATGTGCATAAGCACTGAGAAAATTGTCACTATGTTTAATGATGACTAAATTTCCATACCCTCTAAGGGCACTGCCAGCATAAACAACTCGGCCATCGGCTGCAGACTTAATTATCTCACCTCGATTACCTGCGATCTTAATCCCTTTATTCCCTTGCTCATTGGCAGAGAATCGACCAATCAACTTTCCTCTCACTGGCCATAACCACTTGCTTACTTTAGTGGGTAGCTGAGTCGTCGGCCTGTGGACAGATTTGTTAATATCTTGTTGACTAGTCGTTACAGAATACGCAGACTCTTTGACAGGATCAAGTGGTTTCTTTTTAGCCACTTCAGGCTGCTTACTGGTCGTCACTACAGGAGTATGTGTTTGTTTTTTATTCGTTTTGGTCTTAGTTGATACGACTTTTGGAGGATTATTCGGCACTGTTTTAGTCGTTTGGCTATTTGTAACAGTAGATGTCAAACTAAGGTTTAACTTCTGTCCAGGATAGATAACATATGGCTTTTTAAGCTTATTTTTCTTAGCTAAATCAATGAAGTCATTGTTAGATGCCCAAGCAATAGAGTAAAGGGTATCCCCTCTCTTAACGAGATAAGAATCGGATTTTAATGACCCTTTATTATAAGTAGCCATGACGGGAGTCGTGACATTCACCACTGGAGCGGGTCTATCAGACTGAAAGCTACAGCCTACGAAGCAAATGCATAGCGCTAATAGAAGTAGATTCTTGCAATTCATCTTCAACCCAGTAATCAAAAATACACCCTACAATAATCAGCCAAGCAGGCTGATATAAGACCCAGTAAATATCTAAACTAAAAAACATTTAAAACTTAACAACAAGCTTTGGCCGGTTAAGCCAGCTCCCCATTAATAAGAGGGACAAAGCGAACCATTTCGACCACTTCTGAAGTAAAGCTCTCTCCCTTACGTACGACTTTCAGCAGTTGCTGGGACTCCTCTCCCACAGGAATAACCAGTACCCCGCCATCGACTAACTGAGTCAATAACGCTTGTGGAACACTGCTCGCCGCTGCCGTTACCATGATGGCATCAAATGGGCCTTTATTGGGCCAGCCTTTCCATCCATCACCATATTTGAACGATATATTATGAAGATCGATTTTTTTTAATCTTTGGCGAGCCTGGATCTGTAGACTCTTGATCCGCTCGACAGTACATAGCTCTGGCACAAGTTGAGCCAATATGGCTGACTGATATCCAGAGCCCGTACCGATTTCCAACACCTTAGATGGGTTACGATCCAGAAGTAGCTCGGTCATTCTTGCAACGATATAAGGCTGAGAAATTGTTTGCCCTTGCCCAATAGGTAAAGCAGTATTTTCATAAGCTTTATGTCCTAAAGCAGCGTCCAGAAAGAGTTCTCTGGGTGTATTGGCTAATGCCTGCAACACCTTCTCACTCTCTATACCGGACTCATGTAAACTTCTGGCTAAATTTAATGCTGAAGTCGTCGCAACACCATTCATATTTTATCAATCCATTCTTGCAGTGGTGTAATTCTCTCGAAAGCGGTCAAGTCTACAGTTAAAGGGGTCACTGATACATAGCCATGATTCACAGCATGAAAGTCCGTTCCTTCACTGGCATCCTGCTCATCTCCCGGGGGCCCCAACCAATAGATGTCTCTTCCCGCTGGATCTTGAGCCTTAATCATACCTTCGGCTCTATGTCTTGCCCCTAATCGAGTGACCTTAATCCCTTTAATCTCATCAATCGGTAGATCAGGAACATTAATATTTAAAATCTGATCCTGAGCAATAGGTTTGTTCAGTAAGCCCGCAATGATTCGACAAGCAAAATGGGCTGCCGTGTCGAAATGTGCCAATTTAGAGCCCACCAGTGAAACGGCAACGGCTGGCAAGCCAAGAAAACGCCCCTCCATTGCTGCCGCTACGGTACCGGAATACAAGGTGTCATCACCTAAATTAGCACCGGCATTAATCCCAGCTACCACCATATCGGGCTCATCGGAATACAACTCACGTATTGCAAGATGAACACTGTCGGTTGGTGTGCCACTTACAGAGACAAAACCATTACTTAACGTATTAATTCGTAAAGGGTTCGTCAAAGTTAATGAACTACTCGCTCCTGAGCAGTTACGATCAGGCCCCACAGTCATGACCTGATAGGACACTGATAATGCATCCGATAACGCCTTAATTCCCGGTGCAGTGACACCATCATCGTTACTTACTAGGATCTTTATCATTATTGACCTGCTATAAATAATTATACAAATATTTAATAAATCTGAAAATGGCACTGAAATCTTGGTGTTAACTTAAGGCTGAAAACCCCAATATTTCCTAGCTATGCTGAGCCTTGCTCTTGCTCACGTCGCTCTAACTGACGTTGACGAAATTCCCGTTCTCTAACATCTTCATAATCAAACACTTCTCGCAGCACGGACGTTGCGAAGCTGCCTGCAGGAAGTGCGAATTTAATGACTATCACATCGTCTCCCTCTTGTTGATATGATAAATGCTGAGGCTCTAGTAACAGAGGTCGGCGCTCTTGCTCTAATCCCGCATGTTCTAATCCATCACGATCTGTGTCAAACTCGGCTAACGCCTTAGCCTCGAAATCTGCCGCATTACCTTGAGGCAATGCCGATCCCCTGCCCCACATAGGTGCCGACAGCTGAATATCTTTTTCGTCCAGACGCTTAAGTAACGCATCATCCCATTGCTCGGCAACAAAATAACTTCTACTTCCCGCTAACATCACACTGTCGCCATCGAGTTTCTCGAGGCCGTGTTCGGTCAGCCTCATCGATGTAACGTAATTGAACAGATAGGAGCGAACGGCAGATAGATACATGCTGCGTTTTTTCCTGTCTTTCACCTTACGACCGGTAAACATCTGTCGACCAAAGACTAAATTTTTGCCGTCATGACCAAATCTTTGCTCACCGAAATAATTCGGCACCCCGGTCTCGTTTATTAGCGCTAATCTAGTAAGTACATCTTGCATATCGGTCACGTTACGCAGAGTCAAACTAAAGCGGTTACCGGCCAAGGCACCTATTCTTAACTTTTTACTGTGACGATCACTAGACAAGATAGTGAGTTCATCGCAATTTAAGCTGGCCCAATCCGGAGTCTCTTTACCTGGAATACGCACGCCGAACCACTGCTCAGTGACCGCATTCTTATCCTTCTGACCCGCATAGGTCACCTCTTTAGGGTGAACATGGGCAAAACCAGATAATATCTTAACCACATCGGCAGTATTTAGCCCCTCTTTACGTATATGCAGAAGGTGGTGCTCTCCCTCGCCCGTCGGGCTAAAAGGCAATATTTCCTGCACAATGAAATCGCTATTTTGCGTACGAAGATCGGCCTTGGATGCTGGTTTACCGTGTAAATAATGCAGTTCTATCATGGTCACTCTTATTCTCTAATTGGGTCAATTGAGTCTGTTTGAAAAACTTATATGGCTATCTTAGTGACCAATACGACGGCTTCGACGGCAATGCCCTCTTTACGACCGGTAAAGCCTAGCTTCTCGGTCGTGGTCGCCTTAACATTGATATTATCTATATTGGTCTCTAAGTCTTGGCTTAGCACTTCACGAATGGCTGCTATGTGGGGCGCCATTTTAGGTACTTGAGCGATAATGGTGACATCTAGGTTGCCAAGCTCGAAGCCTTTATCCCTTGCCAACTTGTAGCAATGGCGCAAAAGATGACGACTGTCGGCTCCCTTAAATTCTTCATCGGTATCGGGAAAATGCTTGCCGATATCCCCTAAGGCGACCGAGCCTAAAATAGCATCGGATATGGCGTGTAGCACGACATCGCCATCAGAATGTGCAATCAAGCCTAGCTCATAGGGGACATGCACACCGCCTAACAATAATGGGGCATCACCACCAAATTTATGTACATCAAAACCATGGCCTATGCGTATATTCATTATTTATTCCATTTAGCGTATTCAATTAACACGACGAGATAATCTAGATTAACAATTGAGATTATCTCCCGGTCAGTTTCCAGAGCCCATTAGCAAGCTAAGTTATTCTATTCACCCTGGCTCAGAAAGAGTTCAGCCAATCGAAGATCGTCCGGATGAGTGATCTTAATATTATCGGCTCTGCCTGTCACTAGTCCCGGCGCGATTCCGGCCCATTCCATGGCTGAGGCTTCGTCGGTAATGTTTACTTTCATCTTCAAGGATTTGGCTAAATTATCTCTGAGGGACACCACAGGAAAAAGTTGCGGAGTGAGGGCATGCCATAACTGTTCACGACATACTGTCTGTTCAATTTTGCCCTGTTTATTCCCTCTCTTCATGGTATCTCGAACGGGTGAAGCTAAAATGGCTCCCTGAGGAAATAAGCCTCTCGAATCTATAAGCTTGTCGATATCGCCGTGAGTCAAACAGGGACGGGCGGCGTCATGAACCATAGCCCAATCGTCTCCATCGACCCGATTCAGGCAGGCTAAGACTGAGTCTGCACGCTCTTCACCACCGACAACGCTGAGTAATTTGGGGTGTCTAGCCTCAGGTAGAGAGGAGAAATAACTATCTTGTGGGTGAAGCGCTACGATAACACGGTCGATTCCGGGATGAGTGAGGAGCACTTGTAAAGTTAAAGATAGAATTGGCTTGCCGGCTACTTTCAGATACTGCTTAGGAACATCGGCTCCCATGCGGCTGCCTATACCGGCAGCAGGGACTATGGCGACAATCTTTTCTTGGAAATCATTCATGGATAAATTTCTGCTTTTTTAAGATTAGGAGGTCAATCAGTTTGCAGGCTGTAGGCTACCACCCACGACACGAAAAAATGTTTCACCTTCTTTTACCATGCCCAGCTCATTTCGGGCACGCTCTTCAAGTGCTTCAGTGCCACTGCGAAGATCAATTATCTCTTCTCGCAACACTTGATTACGTGCAACTAACTTGGCATTGCCTTCTTGCTGAAGCGCTATTTGTTCGCGAAGTTGAACAGATCCAGGCAGGTTGTTTACCCCACACCATAACTGGTACTGGAGTACGCCTAACAAGCCGATCAATACAAATAGGAAACGTTTCATTGCAATACCAATTATTCGACACTCAGCCGAGATAATACAACAAAAAAGGCCACCCTGTGGTGACCTTTTCATTAATAGCGACAATTTAATCTGGCTTACTGACTCATTCTATGGAGAGTATGTCTCTAATCCAGAATAGATCAGCGAGTCGATTATTATTGACCCTTTATTTCGCTACGACCAAGGTATGGCGCTTTCTCACCTAGCTGCTCTTCGATACGAAGAAGCTGGTTGTACTTGGCTATACGATCTGAACGGCTCAGAGAACCAGTCTTAATCTGACCGGCACAAGTCCCGACAGCGAGATCGGCGATAGTCGAATCTTCGGTCTCACCACTGCGGTGCGAGATGACCACGGTATAACCGGCTTCTTTCGCCATACGGATAGCCGCAAGCGTCTCAGTTAGTGTACCAATCTGGTTGAACTTGATCAGGATAGAGTTACCTATCTTGTTGTCGATACCGCGCTTGAGGATCTTAGTGTTAGTCACGAACAGATCGTCGCCCACTAACTGGATCTTATCACCTAAGATCTGAGTCTGGTATGCCCAACCATCCCAATCTGACTCATCTAAGCCATCTTCGATCGATGCGATAGGATATTCTTCAGTCAGCTCCTTAAGGAAATCAGAGAAACCGTTAGCGCTGAATACCTTACCTTCACCAGCGAGATTATACTGGCCATCTTTATAGAACTCAGAAGCCGCACAATCTAGCGCAAGCGTCACATCTTCACCTAGCTTGTAACCGGCTTTCTCGACAGCAACCTTGATCACAGCCAGAGCATCTGCGTTTGAAGCCAAATCTGGAGCAAAACCACCTTCATCACCAACAGCCGTGTTCAGACCTTTATCCTGAAGTACTTTCTTCAAGTTATGGAAAATCTCGGCGCCCATACGTAAGGCTTCGCGGAAGTTCTTAGCGCCAACAGGCTGAACCATGAACTCCTGAATGTCGACGTTATTATCGGCATGCTCGCCACCATTGATGATGTTCATCATAGGTACAGGCATAGTGTATTGGCCTGGAGTACCATTTAAGTCGGCGATATGTGCGTATAAAGGTACACCTTTAAATGCAGCTGCCGCTTTTGCCGCAGCTAAAGACACAGCCAAGATAGCGTTAGCGCCTAGCTTATCTTTGTTTTCGGTGCCATCGACATCGATCATGATCTGATCGATGTCGGCCTGAGCCGCAGCATCTTTACCTAGCAGGGCATCACGGATAGGACCATTGATGTTGGCAACGGCTTTAAGTACGCCCTTACCCATGTAGCGACTCTTGTCACCATCACGTAGCTCTAACGCTTCGCGACTACCTGTAGATGCCCCTGAGGGTGCTGCCGCCATGCCATGAAAGCCACCTTCTAAGTGTACTTCGGCTTCTACAGTTGGATTTCCGCGAGAATCCATGATTTCTCGACCAATGACATTAATAATTTTAGCCATAATTTCCTCGGTTTAAGTTTAAAAATAAAATCAAAAATATAATAAAACTAAAATTTGTTCATCCAAATTTACATCATCAGAAAACAAAAAAGCCGCTTCCAAACTTTGGAAGCGGCTTAACGTCACTGATTTAGCCTAAGTCGCGTTTTTGGTACGCGTTGGCTGCAGCAATAAAGCCTTTAAATAATGGCTGACCATCACGAGGCGTGGATGTAAATTCAGGGTGGAATTGACCGGCGACAAACCAAGGATGATTGGGTAGCTCGATCATTTCAACAAGCTGGCGATCAGAAGAAAGACCACTGAATATTAGACCAGCTTGCTCTAAACGTTCTTTATAGTTGTTGTTCACTTCGAAACGATGACGATGACGCTCGACACAAGAATTGCCTTCGTAAGCTTCGGCAGCCTTACTTCCCTCTGAGAGGTGACATAGCTGTGCACCCAGGCGCATTGTACCGCCAAGATCTGATGATTCGTGACGCTCCTCTAGAGCCCCGTCTTCATTGAGCCACTCGGTGATCAAGCCAACGACAGGGTACGGCGTTTCCTTGTTAAATTCGGTAGAGTGAGCATTTTCCAAACCGGCTACGTTGCGTGCGAACTCGATTAATGCGACCTGCATACCCAGGCAGATGCCGAAATATGGCACATTATTTTCGCGAGCAAACCTGGCTGCCAGTATCTTACCTTCTATGCCACGCTCACCGAAACCACCCGGTACCAGGATACCGTCCAGGCCTTCCAGATCTTCGACACCCTTAGCTTCAAGGGTCTGAGAGTCGACATACTTGATATTCACCGATACCCGGTTAAACAGACCCGCATGCTTCAAGGCCTCATTGACAGACTTATAGGCATCTGGCAGTTCAATATACTTACCCACCATGCCGATAGTGACATCACCGGTAGGGTTGGCTTCTTGGTAGATCACTTGTTCCCACTCATGCAGATCGGCTTCTTTACATTCGATGCCGAAGCGCTTGACCACGATATCATCCAGGCTTTGAGCCTTGAGTAGCGCAGGGATCTTGTAGATGCTATCCACATCTTTGAGTGAGATAACTGCACGTTCTTCAACATTACAGAAGAGTGAGATTTTCGCTCTCTCGTTGGCAGGAAGCACACGATCACCACGACAGATAAGAATGTCCGGAGCGATACCGATAGAGCGCAGCTCTTTCACTGAGTGTTGTGTCGGCTTAGTCTTGACCTCACCTGCGGCGCCTAAGAAAGGCACCAGAGTCAGGTGCATATACAGGGTACGTTCACGCCCCAGTTCAACACCTAACTGACGAATAGCTTCTAAAAATGGCAGGGACTCAATATCACCTACCGTGCCGCCAATCTCGACGATAGCAACATCATGACCTTCACCGCCAGCAAGCACTCTGTCTTTGATGGCGTTAGTGATGTGAGGAATGACCTGAATGGTCGCACCTAAATAGTCACCACGACGTTCTTTACGAAGGACTTCTTCATAGATACGGCCTGTGGTGAAGTTATTACGACGGTTCATCTTGGTACGAATGAAGCGCTCATAATGACCTAGATCGAGATCTGTCTCTGCTCCGTCCTCGGTAACAAAAACTTCTCCGTGCTGAGTCGGGCTCATGGTGCCGGGATCCACGTTAATATATGGATCTAGCTTCATAATGGTTACGTTTAGGCCTCTAGCCTCTAAAATTGCCGCTAACGATGCTGCCGCAATGCCTTTACCTAGTGATGAAACCACACCACCAGTTACGAAGATATACCTTGTTGTCATTATGAACCTGAGAAAATGAGTTGGAAATATGTGCTTGTAAGAAAGCACTAGGACGGGGCGCAATTGTAGCAAAACTCCAGCGATACGACAAACAAGTTCAGCGATAATTTTTATCTATTTGTGCACTTCATTACGCTTGACTTGATCCCAATAGCCATCGAGTTCGATTAAACTATGCTCCTGCATCGACTTACCGCTCTTGCTCGCTAAGGTTTCTACGCCTCTGAAACGTCGTTCAAATTTTGCATTTGCCTGACGCAGGGCCTGTTCCGGTTCAATGCCTAAGTGACGTGCCAGATTAGTCACGGCAAACAGCAGATCGCCCATCTCATCTTGTATCTTCTCTTGTATAGGCTTATCTAACCTGACCTCATGCAAGACTTCGCCGATCTCCTCATGAATTTTATCTACCACAGGGCCGAGATCATCCCAGTCGAATCCGACTCGCGCGACGCGTTGCTGAATTTTGACCGAGCGAGTCAGTGCTGGTAAGGCTAGTGGAATGTTATCTAATACCGAGTGAAGGGATTTATCCTTTCGCTCTTTGGCTTTTATGGTTTCCCAATTTTGCTTCACTTGCTCGGCGCTCGCCTCTTTGAGAGAACCAAACACATGGGGATGTCTGGAGGTAAGCTTGTTGCATATTTTCTCTACGACATCTCCAAAATCGAACAAGCCTTGCTCTTTACCCAACTGACAATAGAACACCACCTGAAACAGCAAGTCTCCCAGCTCATCGGGAAGCTCGTCTAAGGCCATGCGCTCTATGGTATCGGCAACTTCATAGGCTTCCTCTAATGTGAAGGGCACGATAGTGCTAAATGATTGAGCGAGATCCCAGGGACAACCCGATTGAGGATCTCTGAGCCTTGCCATCACATCCAGCAGAGGTTGAATTTCACTGTTTTTCATCTTAATTCCGTAAGCATATAAAAGGCGGCAAAAGCCGCCTTAATGGGTCAATAATCCCAAATTAAACGTCCTCAGGATTATAAACGTCTGGCTTCACTCACGCCTTCCACCTGATTAATTTTCGCCAGTACCTTGGAGAGTCCATCGAGATTATACAATTCCAACTCGAGTTCGATAGCAGCCGTCTGTGTCTTAACATCCGATGATGTGCTCATCGCCATCACATGGGTTTTCTCGGCGGCGAGTACTGAGGTCAAATCACGCAACAGACCCGAACGGTCATTAGCTATGATACGCAGGCGGATCTTATAGCCGCCGGAGTAGTTTTCTCCCCACACCACATCGACAGTACGTTCAGGATGGGCGCGTATTAACTCTTTGACCTGATCACAATCTGCCCTGTGCACCGAGATCCCGCGGCCCTTAGTGATGAAACCGAAGATCTCATCGCCGGGTACCGGCTGGCAACAACGTGCGATATGACTCATCAAGTTGCCCACACCACTCACTTCAACCTGGCCCTTACCTTTCTTTCCTGCTTTACTCTGACTCTTTTTGACCAGATCTTCGACCGCTTCCTCATCGGATAGCTCATGCTTACGCATCTGGCTCTGTACATGATTAACCACCTGATTGAGCCTGACATCTCCGCCACCGATCGCGGCTAAAAGATCATCCATGCTCACCATATTAAACCGCTCGACCGCACTTTGAGCGTCTTTGAGCTTGAGTCCCACACGTGAAAGCTCAGTTTCCATCATCTCACGGCCGGCGGCACTGTTCTTATCTCTATCTTGCTGTTTAAACCAGTGCTGAATTTTAGAGCGGGCACGGGATGAACGAATGTAACCTAAGTGTGGATTTAGCCAGTCGCGCTTAGGATTAGGCTGCTTAGAAGTGATGATCTCGATGCGCTGGCCCGTTTCCACCTGATAGGTAAAAGGTACGATGCGACCATCTACTTTTGCCCCTATACACTTATGTCCCACATGGGAATGAATATAGTAGGCGAAATCGAGTACAGTCGAGCCAAGCGGCAGGTCGACCACCTCACCGCTGGGGGTAAACACATAAACCCTGTCTTCGAAGACCTGGCTGCGCACCTCTTCGACTAGATTACCACTCTCGGCCACATCCTCTTGCCACTGCAAAATCTTACGCAGCCAATTAATCTTCTCTTCATAACCAGTCTGCTTACTACTGCTGGTGCCCTCTTTATATTTCCAGTGAGCGGCAACCCCGAGCTCGGCATCTTCATGCATCTGCTCGGTGCGGATCTGGATCTCGACGGTTTTACCCTCGGGACCCACAACTATGGTATGAATAGACTGATAACCATTGGGTTTGGGATTAGCGACATAATCATCGAATTCCCGGGGGATATGATGCCAAAGCGTGTGCACCACACCTAAGGCGCCATAACAGTCCTGCAGTCTATCGGTGACAATCCGCACGGCGCGGACATCAAACAGTTCATCGAACTTAAGATCTTTACCCTTCATCTTCTTCCAGATGCTATAGATATGTTTAGGGCGGCCATACACCTTGGCCCTGATGTGATCTTTATCTAATCTGGCTTGCAGTTGACCGACAAAATTATCGATGAATGTCTCACGATCCAGCCGCTTACCATCGAGCTGTTTGGCGATATCTTTATAAGTTTGAGGATGAAGATAGCGAAATGAAATATCTTCCAGCTCCCACTTCAGCTGGCCGATTCCGAGTCTGTTGGCCAGTGGGGCATAGATATCGGCAATTTCACGGGCCAAAAGCACTCGCGTCTCTTCATCGGCATTTTTCACTTCTCTGAGCAAACAGATACGTTCGGCAAGCTTGATCACCACGGCGCGGACATCTTCCACCATGGCCAGCAACATACGGCGGATGTTATCTATCTGAGGCTCTGCGGCGCGGGACTGGTCATTGATTTTCAATGCACCAATGGCATTCATGGTTTCAACACTGCGCACTAAGGTGGCGAGGCCTTTACCGAAGGACTCCTCCAGTGACTCCTTAGATAAAATACCCGCATCATAGACCACGAAGATGACGGATGCCTGCAAGGTTTCGATGTCCATGTTCAGAGGCGCGAGAATTTCTATCAACTCTCTGGCACGCTGGAGCAAATTAGTATCATTGCCGTGCTCCGACACCATGGTCTCAATCTGACGCAGCAGTTCGAGTAAAGATTGGGCTTCGTCAGTGTCACTGATGTAACGATTGACCCACTCTTCTAACTGAAAATCCGGATCACTAAAATGTGCTTCTCGAACTGATACCATCTCAATAACATCCTTAACTTTAAATCTTAAAGTACGCTCAGGAACTTAATCCCTTCTCACCGAAGGCCCATCTTGAGCATTCCACTTCTAATGTCAATTAACAAACCTTGACTCAAGCGTTAATTAGTTACTAATTAAACAATTAACTCAGCTCAAACAAGGCCATGGCTTCGATGTGATGGGTTTGAGGAAACATATCGATCAAACCTAATTTTGTTAACTTGTAACCATGTTTTAACAGAGACTCACTGTCTCGAGCCAGGCTCGCCGGATCACATGACACATAGACGATGGATTTAGGCTTCATCTTCTTCAGCCATTGCAGACTCTCGAAAGCCCCTGCCCTAGCGGGGTCTAACAGCAATTTATCCACTTTACCTAGCCAGGACTCTTTAGAGAGGTCGGCGCTAAGATCGGTATGAAAGAAAGACACATTATCTAACCCACTCAGTGTGGCATTCATTTTGGCTTGTTGCACCATCTCAGGCACACCTTCGACACCTATCACCTCGGCGCCTTTCTTAGCTAATGGCAGACTGAAATTTCCGACACCACAAAAGAGATCTAACACCCGCTCATTGGCTTCGACGGATAACCAGTCCACGGCTTGATTGACCATGGCATTATTGATTTCGGCGTTGACCTGAACAAAATTCCCTGGGGTAAAACTTAGCTTAACCCCGTTATCCAGCTCATAATAGGGCAGTTCATCTGAGTCAAGGGTCAGCGTTTTGGGCGCATCACAAATCAAGGTTAAGTCTGAATCATTGCCTTGTACTATCAAGTTAATCCCGTGACTGAGGGCAAATGCTCGCAACTTATCGGTGTCTTTATCCGGCATAGTTTTTGTCATTCTTATCACGACAAAATGTCCATTATTGGCATCAATCAGTTCTACATGACCCAAGGCCTTTTTACTCGAGAGTTGATTGAGCAGCTTAGACAAAGGCAAGATGAGGTCTGACAAAGGCGTCGCCAGCACAGGACAATGCGCTATCTTAATGACTTGTTTACTCGCCTTAGCCCTGAAACCTAGCGTAGTGTACTTAGTATTTCGATCATAGAAAGTCGCGAGTCTAGCACGGCGTCGATAATCCCACTCTTGACCAATCAGTGCCGGCGCGAGCGTTTCTGCTTCAGCCTGACCTAGCTTAGCCATAAGACTGACTAGGGCATCTTGTTTATAGCTGCGTTGTTTATCGATTACCAGATGTTGTAGGTCACAGCCACCACACTGGTCATAATGAGCACATTTTGGCATGACTCGATCTGGGGACTGTGTGACTATCTGTTGCAATGTTGCCCGAGCGTGGCGCTTCTTCTGTTCGGTCAATTGCCCTCTCACGCTCTCTCCCGGTAACGCCCCCGGCACAAAGATAATCTTGCCATCCTGATGAGCAATACCCGCACCCAAATGATCGAGCTGAGTCACCTCTAAGCTTATTTTGGCTGATATTTGCTTAGATCTATTTGGTTTTGCTTTAAAAAACTGTGCCATTGAGGCCTCTAAATCGATAATAATACTGGCCAAGACCGCCTATTTTCTGGCAGTCTAGTGACACGTTTGTCAACAAACTGGTAGATTAGCTAACTTAATGAATAACGCCGATAACATGACGAAATACAGTCTCCGCTCTTGGGTACTTGTACTTGCGTTAGCGCCGACGATTCTCGTTGGTGTTCTACTGGGCAGCTATTTTACCATAAATCGTTTCTATGAACTCGAACAAACTCTCATAGAGCAAGGCAGTAATATTATTGAGCCACTGGCGATTGCTGCTGCCATTGGACTTGAGAACAATGACTTTGAAAGTACTAAAAAACTGATCACGGCCATCCAGCTAAATAAAGCTTCTTTAGTGCAGTTTATTGCCATTTTCGATACCAATAATCGTGTCATAGTCACCTCACATCATTATAAAAATCATGAAATGATGCGCTACGATCAGCCTTTTACCAGCCTACTCAACACTCAGCTCGAACAAGTCGGCGACAGCATAATACTTCGCACTCCTATTTTTTCATCCGATAATGAACTTCACCTTAATACCGATGAAAACAAAGATACTGAGCGCCTTATCGCGATTAAGCTCGGCTATATAGCGGTCTTAGTGAATAAAGAGAATGCACTACTCGAACAACATAGGGCCGCCGTTGCCGCATTTATTATCGTGTTAATCGGTGTTCAGCTGAATTTACTCTTCACCTTCAGATTGGTTAAAAACGTCACTCAACCCATCACAGAGATGGTACGAGTCGTGGCTAAGATCCGTGAAGGCAAGCTAGATACCCGGGTAGATGGTAACCTGATCGGCGAGCTGGATCTGCTCAAACGTGGCATTAACGCCATGGCAGGCTCCCTGTCCGAATATCACGATGAGATGCAACAGAATATCGATCAAGCCACCTCGGATTTAAGGGAAACCTTAGAGCAGATCGAGATCCAGAACGTCGAACTGGATCTCGCCAAGAAACGCGCGTTAGAGGCGAGTCGAATAAAATCAGAATTCCTGGCCAACATGTCCCATGAATTAAGGACTCCGCTCAACGGCGTCATCGGCTTTGCCAAACAGCTACTCAAAACGCCTCTGCATTCGAGTCAACAGGACTATGTCAATACCATAGAAAAAAGCGCGACTAACCTGCTGGGGATAATTAACGATATCTTAGATTTCTCGAAACTCGAAGCGGGAAAAATGGTGTTGGAGAACATGCCTTTCGCACTGAGAGAGACTTTAGACGATACCATCACCTTGTTATCTAACAGTGCCCGTGACAAGGATATTGAGTTAGTGGTAAATATCGACCAAGCGATACCGGAAGATCTCTCCGGCGATGCGATGCGGTTTAGCCAGATAATCACTAATCTGGTGGGAAATGCCATCAAATTCACCGATATCGGCAGCGTGCATTTAAAAGTACAGCTGACCGAAGCGACCGATGACAAGGTCAACCTAAGATGCGAAGTGATAGATACAGGTATTGGTATCGATGAGGATCAACAAAAACTGCTTTTTCAGGCATTTGGCCAGGCAGACTCATCCATTTCCCGTCGCTTTGGCGGAACGGGCCTTGGGCTTATCATCACTAAGCGACTGATCAACCGTATGGGCGGCCAGATAGGCTGTCATTCAAAGCCTAATACAGGGTCAACCTTCTGGTTCACCCTTCCTCTCAGCACCAGCATATATCCAATAGGTCAGATCCAGTCAGTGGATAAACTGCTCAATAAGACTATCTTGCTGCTTGAAGCCAGAGAGCTGTCTAACAACACCTTAGATCGTCAGATAAGGCATTGGGGAATGCGGCTGACTAACATTCGATCCAGTGAACAGCTGGCTCATCATTTCAGTCAGTACGATACTGTTTATGATTACGCCCTGATCAGCAATAAGGGCCTGGACCAAGACTGTGATATTGCCTCACAGCTGAAAAAAATTAAAACTAGGTGTCGCTATCTCATCCTGATCGGCGGAGATCTAGAGCATGAACTCCACTTTATCTTACCCTTTGTCGATAAAGTGGTGCCGGCACCAATAGGCGAAAAAGTACTGGCTCAGATCTTGATTGATCCCCAACCTAACTCAGAAAGCCAGCAACTACTCAAAGAATACACGCCTCCCGAGCCTATTTCGAAAGAAGCCATGAGCGTATTGGCTGTCGATGATAATCCGGCAAACCTAAAGCTCATCGATACCTTGCTAAAAGAAGTCGTCAGTCAAGTCACGGTAGTCAATAGCGGCCTGGGCGCCATCAAGCAGGCTCAGGAGCGTAGTTTCGACCTGATATTTATGGATATACAGATGCCTGGCACTGATGGCATCAGCGCCACTAAACAGATACGTCAACACTCCCTCAACCGTAACACTCCTATCATAGCGGTGACGGCACATACCATTGCCGAGGAGAGAGAACGAATCGAAAACAGTGGTATGGACGGTTACTTACCTAAGCCCATAGATGAAGCCTCCCTTAGAAGTGTCATCAGCCGCTGGAAGACCCGCCCCAGATTCACCCACTTCGATCAGTTCACCCTAAATTGGGATCTGTGTTTAACCCAAGCAAACAATAAGACTGACTTAGCCCTGGATATGCTTAAAATGTTGGTGGACTCACTACCTGAGACCACAGACCAGCTCCAAGACTCCTTAGATAGCTTCGATGAAAAACAGATGCTCACCACTGTGCATAAGCTACATGGCGCGAGTTGTTACTGCGGCGTACCGACGACACAGAAACTTTGCCATGAGATAGAATCTAGGTTAAAGCAAGGAATAGGTATCGCCGAGGTGGAACCTGAAATACTAGAGTTACTTGATGAACTAACTAAGGTAGAATCGGCGGCAAATCAAGTGTTATCACAGTTATCAACGGATGTATTAGATGACAAACAAGCTCGGCTTCTTTAAACGCGTAAAAGCGTTAGACTTGCAACAGAAAAAAGTATTCGCCATCGCATTGTGCCAACGTATGCTGCCTAACTATCAACTTTTTTCAGAGGTATGTGAGTTTGGTGATCCACAAGTACTCGATACTGCACTTAGCCTGCTATGGCAATCTATCTACGATAAAAAGTTAAAGCTCAATATTGATATCTACCTAGAAAGGTTAGAGCTAATCACTCCAGATCCTGCCGACTTCGATGTCTATGGTGTCTATCCAGCCATGGATGCGACCACGGCAATTATTGCCCTCTTGAGTGCCATACAGAGTAAAGTCGAAGAAGATATCGTCAACATCAGTAAACTCTCTTCGAGCACAGTCGCCAACTACATAGAAGCGATTTCCGATGTCGAACTTGACGAAGATGCGTTCGATGATTACATCTTTAATCATGAGGTCATGGTTGAAGAGAAGGAGCTGCAAGGCACACTACTTCAACTCATCGAAGACAATCCTAAGTTGAATGCCGACTTTGTAAAATCATTGCGAAAAGAGATCATTGAAGCGGGCGTATCAAACATAGGTATCGGACTGCCTGAGAGCTAAAGCTAAAGCTATCAATGAGAAAATTGATTTATGAAGGCTATATCCTGATTAATTCAGAGGGCCTAACAGACACTTGGAAACTCACAATAGGTGAGCAGACTAGAGTGGGCTCTCTGTTTGAATTAAGAAGACAGATCAACTTTTTTCAGGAGCTAGGCGTTCTCCCACCAATGCAGGGCCATATTCCAGCTCAAGCGCCCAAAGCAAGGCTCTCTAATAGAGACTCCACAAAGCAAAACCGAAACACCCCCTAAGACCTTAGCTTAATCCCATCCCAATGAAAAACTGTGTTACTTTGATAAGAAAGTATAAAAACACGACTCAAATAAGGGATGGTATTGATGTCACCTATCTTAACCCCATTGTTTGCCGTACTTGGGATCATGTTGCTAGGCTCGCTTATCCAGAAAAGCAGGATCCTGTCACCAGATACCGATCAGGTATTAAACCAATATGTCTATTACATCGCTTTTCCGGCGATCATGCTGATTGCCTTGGCAGAAACGCCTATCGAAGGGATCTTACAGTGGGGATTTATAGCCGGCTATAGCTTGGCTATGATACTGACCTATCTTTTGGTGATGCTGGTGTCCTATATCACCAACAAAGGCCGCACAGATATCGCATCACTCAGGGCGCTAAACACCACATTCGGTAACTGTGCTTTTATCGGCATGCCGCTACTCACCATACTGTTTCCGGATAATGCTAACGCATTAACGGCAGCGGCTATCGCGACGCTTCTATCGGTCATTATTTTTGCCCTAGTCTTAGTCACTATCGAGTTGTATCAAGGGCAGAAGCAGGCATCCCCCCTTGTCGTCATCCTTCAGTCCCTGGTACAGAACCCTATTGTGATTGGTAGCAGCATCGGCATGGCAATTTCGGCCCTCAACATTCAAGTCAATGAATCGTTATCGATTATGTTACGTCAGATAGGCATGACTTCTAGCCCCTGTGCCCTCTTCGCGATAGGCATGGTGCTCGTCAAAGCGAGCGCAGAGCAAGAACTCACTTTGACGTCGTCAGCCACCGGTGAGGCTCTTCAAGTAAAGGCTAAACAAGGGAGACTTCAGCATATCGCCGAATTGAGCTGGATTAATGTGTGCAAATTATTTATACAACCTGGCCTGGCCTATGTACTCTTAATGGCCTTTGGCATCGAGGGAGACTTGCTGATCATGGGGGTCCTGCTAGCTTCATTACCCACGGCAGCGAGTGTGTTCTTATTGGCACAAAGGTACCGAGTGAAAGCCAGCATCAGTGCTCAAGCTATCATGTTAGGGACAGTGTTGAGTATTGTGACCCTGCCCAGCATAGATTATCTACTGCGCAGTTAATCGGTTAAGCAAAGAGTGATACAAGCGACTCAGTGTCCCATTGAGTCATAATAATATTGAACACTATTCACTCGGAGCTTTACTGTATATAAAATCAGTATATACTGTTTAAAAACACAGTACATTAAAGGGATGTCATTATGCTCTGCCAACTCAGCATCAATAATTTCGCCATCGTCCGCTTTCTGGAGCTGGACTTCAAGCCTGGAATGACCAGTATTACCGGTGAAACCGGTGCGGGTAAATCGATTGCAATTGACGCCCTGGGTCTGTGTCTGGGTAACCGAGCCGATGCTGGCACGGTAAGGCCTGGGGCTACGAAAGCCGAGGTGAGTGCCAGATTTTCCTTAAATGATATCCCAGTTGCCAAACGTTGGCTCGAAGATAACGATCTCGACCACGATAATGACTGTATACTCAGGCGAACGGTTGGCAGTGATGGTCGCTCCAGGGCATACATCAATGGCAATCCGGTGCCCTTATCACAGGCTAAAAATCTTGGCCAACTGCTTATTGGTATTCACGGTCAACATGCACACCATGCCATGCTTAAGAGTGAACATCAGCTGACTCTGTTAGACAGTTACGCCAATCATAAAATGCTTCTCGACTCAGTCACCGCCGGTTACCAACGCTGCAAGCTGGTAGAGAAGGAGCTTAAGGCCTTAACTCAGTCACAACATGAACGTATTTCTCGAAAGCAGCTGCTCCAGTACCAAGTAGAAGAACTCGATGAATTTAGCCTTTCTCCCGGTGAATTTGAACAGATAGAAGCTGAGCATAAGAAACTCGCCAATGGCACAGCCCTGGTCGAGGCCTGTAAAAATGAGCTGTTTATCTTGCAGGAGAATGATCAGGGCAGCGTCGAATCCTTGATCAACGCGGGTATCACTCAAGCCCAGGAGCTCGAGTCATATGATCCTCTGCTGACGAATGTCGTTAATATGCTAAATGAAGCCCTTATTCAAGTTCAGGAGAGCAGCAGCGAGCTGGAGAATTACTTAGCAGGATTAGAACTGGATCCGGAACATTTTGCCCACTTAGAACAAAGATTATCCCAAGCCATGCAGCTGGCGCGTAAGCATCACGTCAGCCCGAGTGAGCTGGCTGCCCACCATCTCACACTTAAAACTGAACTAAGCAACCTAGATTCTGACGAGGAAGCCTTGGACGATCTCAAGCAACAAGTTGCCGCCAGTCGAGACAGCTATCTGGTACATGCCAAGAAGCTCAGTCAGAGCCGTTGTCGTTATGCCAAAGAGTTAGACAAGCAGGTCACTCAATCTATCCATGAACTGAACATGCCGAAGGGAAAATTTACTATTTTGGTCACATTCAGTGAAGATCTCAGCTCACCGAATGGCTGTGACACCATAGAGTTTCTCGTCACCACGAACCCAGGACAGCCGCTTCAGCCCCTGTCTAAGGTCGCATCGGGTGGTGAATTATCCAGAATAGGCCTGGGTATCCAAGTCATTACCGCCAGAAAAGTATCGACACCAACGCTCATTTTTGATGAGGTCGATGTGGGTATTTCTGGGGCGACTGCGGCGGTGGTTGGACGAATGCTGAGAAAGCTAGGAGACTCCACTCAGGTATTGTGTGTGACCCATCTCCCTCAAGTTGCCGGCAATGGACACCAACACATGTTTGTCGACAAGAAGAGTAAGGCAGGAAAGACAGAGACGTCCATGACGCCATTGGACAAAAATCAGCGCATAGAGGAGCTGGCCCGTTTACTGGGCGGTGATGAGATCACTAACAATACATTGGCGAATGCTAAGGAGCTGTTGCGATTGTAGATTCTATATACCGACCTCATTAAATATTGGATATAGCGCTTCCCTTGGTCTATATTTTCCTTAGAGTCATTAGATGAATGGCTCTAAGGAAACGAGCTAATCGGTAATAAGGCAAGGGATATGAATTATTTACTGAACACATGGAAAAGTGCGGCCAAATACTCTCTCATTGTCGTCATTAAGACGCTTCATTTACTCGCTTATCTGATGCTTTTTTTCACACTCCCCAGCCAGGCGGATGGCAGTTTTTATGGTCATGCGACCGTTACTACAGATCATAGAGCCTATGGGGTGTCTTTGACGCAGACAGATCCAGCCGTACAGGTACTCGCCGGATACGACGTCGGTAATGGATTTTACCTGGGCACCTTCATATCGACATTCAATTTCATCGATGATGCCAGCCCCTATGAGGCTGGAGAAAACCTGGAGACCGATGTTTATGTTGGCTACCGTCATCTATTTAACGAAGAAGTGTATCTATCGGTCACCCTCTACCAATATCTTATTCAGGGCTCCAATGCGGCAGACATCAGTCTGGACTTTACCGAGTTGATGTTTGACCTGTACACCCCTTATGGACAATTCTCTTTTAGCCATACCTTAAATGATATCTTAGGGGACTTGAGTCAAGATAAAGCCTACCGAGTGGAATACAACAAGTCGCTGTCACTGTGGGATACCGGAGTAAGTTTAGATATGCAGCTAGGATGGTGGGACACCGAGGAGGCCCTAGGTGATGCTTATACCTATTTTAACTTAGGCTTAAGCTACCCCATAGGTCCGGTAACCGCGTGTATCACCTACAATGGTACCGATAACGCGGGACAAGACCTGTTTGGTCATATCGCCGACCCCACCTTTTTCGCCAAAGCCACCTGGGTGTTTTAAGCGAAATAGTAAGCTAACACCTGCAGACAAATCAGCGAGAAAATACCTGCCAGCACATCGTCAATCATGATCCCGAAGCCACCTTGTACCTTGGCATCCAGCCAACGAATGGGCCAAGGTTTCAAAATATCGAAGAAGCGAAACAAGGCGAATCCTATGACTAACCAGAGCCAACCCGCAGGCGCGGCAATCATAGTAATGAGTAATCCGGCAATTTCATCCCACACGATAGCACCATGATCGTGAACCCCCATGTCTTTAGCGGCCTTATCACAGATATAAAAACCAGCGAGCACACTCAATAAGGTGAGCGCCAGATACCAAGGTAAGCTAAGGGGTGCCATCAGGAGAAAAAGTGGAATAGCGGCCAAGGTACCGAAGGTCCCCGGCGCTTTTGCCACTAAGCCCGAACCAAACCCAAGCGCTAAAAAGTGAATGGGATTCTTCAGGGAGAGATGAGTTAACGCTTTGTCTTTAGATAATATGTTCATCAGGAGAAATGCTCGAAACCTATGTTGGTGAGATTAAATGGCTCTCCATTGCGTATCAATCTCAGTTGTTTATCTGACGTCACTTGTCCTACCTGGGTAAATTCGACACAGGCATGGGCTAACGCCATCTCCAAAGCGCCTTTTTGCGCCTCTGGAACGGTAAAGAGCAATTCGTAGTCCTCACCGCCAGATAACGCATAGCTTAAGGCTTCTTGCTCAGATACTGAGTCTTTTACGGCCTGGGATAACGGCAATAGATCCACATCGATAACCGCACCGACCTCAGAACGCTTCAGCACATGCAAAATATCCGATGCCAGACCATCGGAGAGATCGATGGCACTCGAGGCCAGGTTTCGCAGTGCTTGCCCCGCCAACACTCTCGGTGTCGGATAATAATGACGATTAATCAGATATTCGTTATATTCGGCATCGACTCGCCGGTTTCCGCGTATCACATCCAGACCCAATGCCGAATCACCTAAGGTGCCAGTGACATAGATCCAGTCACCATTTTTAGCACCACCTCGCGTCAGCGCGGTTCCCGTAGGTACTAATCCGTTGATGGTAATGCTGATTGCACGCGGGCCACGAGTCGTATCTCCACCTATGAGTGACACCCTGTAATACTCGGCGGCATCGAACAAACCGGTACTAAACTGCTCCAGCCAAGTCTCATCCACATCGGGCAAGGTTAATGCCAGTGTCATCCATGCGGGCTCGGCCCCCATGGAAGCAAGATCGGAGAGGTTAACGGCTAAGGATTTATAGCCCAAGGCTTGAGGTGGTATATCGGGATAGAAATGGACATTCTCGACTAAGGTGTCACAAGAGATAGCGATGGATTTATTCGGAGCGACTTGCACCAGAGCACAATCGTCACCTATGCCTAACTCGACATCACGGCGCGTTTGACCACGGCGATTAAAGAAGTGTTCGATTAATTGAAATTCTTTCAAGGATTAGTCTGCCCGTATCTGAGTAAGATAAGTACATCTGATTTTAGGATAAATACTAGGTTCGCGAGGCAAAAAAAATGGCATCCTGAGATGCCGTTTTTCGTATTACTTACGACCCACTATCTTGTCGAGAATACCGTTAACAAACTTATGGCCATCTTCTGCACCAAAGGTCTTTGCCAGTTCGATAGCTTCGTTAATCGCAACCTTATAGGGTACATCCTTGCGGAATGTAAGCTCGTAGGTCGCCATTCTCAGTACCGCTTTCTCGATAGGAGATACTTCGTTAAATGGACGCTCAACATGAGGAATAATTAGTTCATCTATTTGAGCGAGTTTCGTTGCCGTTCCAGTGAATAACTCACGGAAGTATGCGACATCGATACCATCGACTTTTTGCTCTGTAAGAAACTCATGCTCCACATCGGCAATATTATTTCCGCTTAACTGCCAAGAGTAGATGGCTTGTACGGCTAAACGGCGGGCCTTGCGGCGCTCAGAAGGTTTCATCTTTTTTCCTAATCTTGCAACTGCTGTTCTAGTTCTTGCAGCACGTTAATCATTTCAATCAGGCTAAGTGCAGCTTCGCCACCCTTATTGCCCGCTTTAATACCTGATCGCTCAATCGCTTGCTCTGTGGTATCGGTAGTCAACACACCGAATGCAACAGGAACATCGTACTCAAGTGCAACTTGACCTAATCCCTTATTACATACATCTGCAACTAAATCAAAGTGTGGCGTACCGCCACGGATAATTGCACCGAGGGCAATAATGCCATCAAACTTACCACTAGCGGCAACACGACGTGCAGCTAAAGGCAGCTCTACGGCTCCGGGGACTCGTACGACTGTGATGTTATCATCAGCGACTTGACCGAAACGCTTTAGTGTATCAACCGCACCCTCGAGTAAGCTCTCAACAAGAAAACTGTTGAAGCGAGATACTACGATAGCAACCTTGGCGTTTTTCGACTCGATATTACCTTGAACTATGTTCATTTATCTTACCTAAATTAGCTGATTTAACCGGCTCGGACACGGAAGAGGCGGTATGATATCACAGCCCCCTACGTTGTTCTCCATGCAAATCACCAGAATTGATTTAATTTGAACAGATTTTATCTATTCACTTATGTACTCGGTCACTTCTAAGCCAAAACCTGAAAGTGAATGATAACGTTTAGGTGAACTGAGCAGACGCATCTTAGTCACCCCCACATTGGCTAATATCTGCGAGCCGACACCCACTTGACGAGACGTTCCTTGCCACTTTGCCGGAGTGGGCGCTTGGCCACTGTCTTCGAGCTCGAATGCTTTTACTTTGGCAAGAATATCACTGCTGTGTTCCTGGTTACCCAGAAGTACCAGTACTCCGCCTTCATCGGCAATACGTTGCATCGCCTTCTCGAGGGGCCAACTACGCTTCTGATCACGTTCCGAGTGCAACAGGTCATTGAAGGTATTTTGCAGATGCACGCGCACCAGCACTTCATCTTTAACTTCACCCTTGATCAAAACATAGTGGAGCTGATTATCGATAGTGTCTCTGAAAGTCAGCATATCGAACTCGCCGAAACGTGTGGGCAGTTTACACTTAGCCTCACGTACTACGTTGCTCTCTTTGGTATTACGATATTCGATAAGATCGGCGATGGTGCCCATCTTAAGACCATGTTTCTCGGCGAACACCTCAAGATCCGGGCGTCGAGCCATGGTGCCATCGTCATTCAATATTTCGACAATCACAGATGACGCTTCAAAACCTGCCAGCCTGGCTAAATCACAACCCGCCTCGGTATGACCCGCACGAATAAGCACTCCGCCCTCTTTCGCCATCAAGGGAAAGATATGACCCGGCTGCACTATGTCACTGGCCTTAGCCTCTTTTGCGACCGCAGCTTTCACCGTCACCGCTCTGTCTTGCGCCGATATACCGGTAGTCACTCCTTCAGCAGCCTCGATAGACATAGTGAAGTTAGTCGAAAACTGGGCATTATTATTGACGACCATCAAAGGTAAGTTCAGCTGCTGACAACGTGATTGAGTCAATGTCTGACAGATCAATCCGCGGCCGAAGGTCGCCATAAAGTTAATCGCTTGTGCCGTGATCATGTCTGCAGCCATGATCAGATCGCCTTCATTCTCACGATCTTCATCGTCCATCAAGATAACCATTTTACCGAGACGAATATCTTCGATGATCTCTTCTATACTGTGTAACGACATTGTAAGGCCTTAAATTTTATAGTTTCGAGTATCTGGTTTAGGCAAAACCTATGAACCGATATTTTATTATCAATTTAATCTTCTATTCACAGGTATTCTAGTGTCTAACGCAAAAAACCTGAGCGAGCTAACAGATCCATGGTCACATTTGACTCAGGCTGCGTTTCTTTATTGGTATATGTCATCAAACGCTCTAAATGACGGGCAATCAGGTCGACTTCGATATTCACCTTGTCACCCGCCTTGAGACTTTCAAGGGTCGTCTCTGTGGCGGTATGAGGCACAATAGTCAGTCTGAAGCGATTGTCTTGCACCTCATTCACGGTCAGGCTCACCCCATCTATGGTGATCGAGCCTTTGTGGGCGATATAACGGGCCAACTCTGCCGGTGCGCTCAGCCAGAACTCGATGGCCTTACCCCGGTATTGCCTGTCATCCACGGTCGCCACGCCATCAACATGACCGCTAACCATATGTCCACCTAATCGAGTGGTTGGCGTCACGGCTTTTTCAAGGTTAACTCTGGTACCCACCTGGTATTTGGCAAAGCCTGTCAGGCTCACTGTTTCAGCCGAGATATCGGCGACATAACCATCACTGAGGCATTCGACGACGGTCAAACAGACGCCATTGGTGGCTATGCTATCCCCTAGACGCACATCGGACAGGTCGAGTTTATTACTCGCCACGTTGAGGCGAATATCATCACCTAGCCGCTCTATCTTTCTTAAGGTTCCAACTGACTCTATGATCCCGGTAAACATGAATTATGACCTTATTTTTAACGTCAAACGGGTGTCATCACCCAATTTACGTTCATCGATTAATTCGATGGATGGAATGTCTGCCATATCTGTATAGTCAGGCAGAGAGATTAAATTACGTCCGTTCGAGCCTAAAAGCTTCATCGCCTGATAGAGGATTAACTCATCGGCATGATTCTGGCTAATGACACTGCCGGCCAGTGTTGCTCCTGCTTCGATTAACACTGAATTACAGGTTTTACCTAAGTGAGAAAACAGCGCCGTCAACTCGACTCTGCCGTCATCATCTGGGGCCAGTGTGAGCCCGGAGACATGCTTAGGCCAAGCGTCCTGTTCAGCCTGAGGATAATCGACACAAGAAACCAGTAAGATAGGGCTGGTGATAGCAAACAGTTTCGCTGATGATGTGAGTCTGGCGCGGCTGTCGAGTATGACTCTAAGTGGCTGGTGCAATGAGTCTGCATCGACTTGCTGCGATAACAAGCCTAATTCACTGTGACGCACATTGAGGGATGGGTCATCTAACAATACGGTTTCGATGCCAGTCACCAAGGCGCAGCTCCGCGCTCTTAAGCGCTGCACATCACGGCGAGACTCAGGGCCGGAGATCCATTTTGATGCGCCGTTACTCAAGGCCGTCTTGCCATCTAAGCTAGCGGCAAGTTTTACCGTCACCCAAGGAAGCGCGCTTTGCATACGCTTCATAAAGCCAGGATTAATTTGAGCAGCCTCATCACCAAGCAGGCCAACATCGACCTTTATGCCGGCATCCTTGAGCATCTTAATGCCTCGACCCGATACCTGAGGATTGGGATCTTCTACGGCCACCACGACACGGGATATACCGTGTTTAATCAGCGCCTCTGCGCAAGGAGGCGTGCGGCCATAATGGCTACAAGGCTCCAGGGTCACATAAGCTGTCGCGCCCTTTAGATCGGCTAGGCCGCCGGCGCGCTCCGTGGCCATGGCTAAGGCATGCACCTCGGCATGAGGGCCGCCGGCGCGAATATGAAAACCTTCACCGAGGATCTTATCATCTAATGTGATGACGCAACCGACACAGGGATTAGGGCGAGTGGTATATAAACCTCGACGTGCAAGTTTGATTGCACGGCTCATAAATTCAGTATCTTCTATTGACCACATAAGTTCACAGACCAAAAAAGTTTAAAAAATCACTAATCGATGGGATTGAAACTTTATTTACTTCTGCAGCTTGGCGATAGCATCACCAAACTCGGAAACATCTTCGAACGCCCGGTAGACCGAGGCAAAACGGATATAGGCGACCTTATCCAGGCCCACCAGCTGATCCATCATCAAATTGCCGATAAGCTCAGACTTGACCTCACGCTCGCCGGTTGCCCTCAGGGTCGACTTGATCTTAGTCAGGGCTTGCTCTATCTGATCAATAGAGACGGGGCGCTTCTCTACCGCCCTCAGCATGCCGCCCCTGAGTTTCTCTTCATCGAAAGGCTGGCGACTGCCGTCTTGCTTTATCACTCGGGGCATCACAAGTTCGGCACCTTCAAAAGTGGTATATCTCTCGTGACACTGGACGCACTCTCGGCGTCGTCTTACCTGATGTCCGCCGGCCACCAGACGAGAATCGATCACCTTAGTATCGGTTGCGCTACAGAAAGGACAATGCATCGAGCCTCCAAAAATAAGTGAGAAAAAAACTAATGGCATTTTTACTCTAACGAAAAAACCAACAAAAATGGCCGCTAAGTAGCGGCCATCGAAGTTTACCTGAATTAACCTTAAAGGTTAACCGTAAACAGGGAACTTAGCACACAGTTCCAGAACCTGCTTCTTAACACGCTCGATAGTGCCTTCATTAGTGATGTCATCCAACACATCACACATCCAGTTAGTCAGCTCAACTGCTTGCTCTTCCTTGAAGCCGCGGCGAGTGATGGCAGGAGAACCTATACGTAGACCCGAAGTCACAAATGGTGAACGTGGATCGTTTGGTACCGAATTCTTATTCACTGTGATGTTAGCAAGACCCAGCGCCGCATCGGCATCTTTACCCGTCATATCTTTGCTGATCAAATCCAGCAAGAATAGATGGTTATCGGTACCGCCAGAAACCACATCGTAGCCACGCTCGATGAAGGTCTTTGCCATCGCCTTGGCATTAACAACGACTTGCTTCTGATATACAGTAAACTCAGGCTCTAGCGCTTCTTTAAATGCAACCGCTTTAGCAGCGATAACGTGCATCAAAGGACCACCTTGACCACCAGGGAATACCGCAGAGTTTAGCTTCTTGTAGATAGCTTCATCATCGATAGCCGAAAGGATCAAACCACCACGCGGACCGGCTAAGGTCTTATGGGTTGTAGTAGTCACAACGTGAGCGTGTGGGAGAGGATTCGGGTAGATACCCGCAGCAATCAGGCCGGCAACGTGTGCCATATCGACGAACAGGTAAGCACCAACTTTATCGGCAATTTCACGGAACTTGCTCCAGTCGACGATGCCTGAATAAGCACTAAAACCTGCGATGATCATCTTAGGCTTATGCTCGATAGCAAGGCGCTCAACTTCGGCGTAATCTATCTTACCCGTAGTCTCATCGATACCGTATTGAACCGCATTATACAGTTTACCTGAGAAGCTAACGTGTGAACCGTGAGTCAGATGACCACCATGAGCCAGACTCATACCCAGTACAGTGTCGCCGCCTTGAAGCAGAGCCATAAATACTGCGGCATTTGCCTGTGAACCTGAGTGTGGCTGCACGTTGGCATAAGTGGCACCGAAAAGCTCTTTAGCGCGAGAGATAGCCAAGTCTTCTGCGATATCTACATACTCACAACCGCCATAGTAACGCTTACCTGGGTAACCTTCGGCGTACTTGTTGGTTAGCTGAGAACCTTGTGCTTCAAGAACACGAGGACTCGCGTAGTTTTCTGAAGCGATAAGTTCGATATGCTCTTCCTGGCGGCGAGTCTCATCTTCAATCGCTTTGAAAAGTTGTGGATCGTAGTCCGCGATATTCATATCTTTTTTCAGCATTAGTCACTCCAGCTGTCATTTCTTATAGGTAGGGTTGCGCGGTAGTCTACTCTGCTATCGATCACAATCCCAGTATTTACAACATGAAATTCCTTGGCTTTACTCATTAGTTATACTCAATACGCGCGCATCAAGCAGAGATGTTAGTATGATATTTATGCCATATCACAGGCCTAGATTATTCATATCCAAAGACACGAATCTGGATTCCACAGCCCAAACCCGTGCCATTCACGGGTTTATGATTAAGTGTAGAAACTAAGTTTAAAAGCCATAGCTGAAACCTAGCATGCCTCTAACTCCATAATATTCCACTTGTAGCGGCCTGGCTGGCGAGCCTTGCGATTACACAGGATCAGAGGCCCATCGATTAGATTATTCATCTCCACACAGCTTTAGAAACTAAACCTAAAAACTGAATTTAAAAGCCATAGCTGAAACCTAGCATGCCTCTAACTCCATAATATTCCACTTGTAGCGGCCTGGCTGGCGAGCCTTGCGATTACACAGGATCAGAGGCCCATCGATTAGATTATTCATCTCCACACAGCTTTAGAGACTAAACCTAAAAACTGAATTTAAAAGCCATAGCTGAAACCTAGCATGCCTCTAACTCCATAATATTCCACTTGTAGCGGCCTGGCTGGCGAGCCTTGATAATAGGTCAGAGGCTCATCGGTCAAATTATTCATCTCCAGGTATACCGAAGCACGCTTGCTCAGGTTATAGGAGGCCGACATGTCCAGACTTTGGTAGGACCCATAGTAGCGATCAGAATCCGACCTTCTGCCGTGAGACTCGATATATTCTCCCTTGTAATTCATCGCAACACGTAATGAGAAGGTGTCATCGTCATAATAGACAGTCAGGTTATATAGCCTATCGGCCTGACGGGGGATCTTAGTTTTCTCCTCCCGACCCGGCACCGTCATCTCTGAATCCATCAGGGTATAATTGGCCAGTATGCCGAAACTTTCCAGTGAGTCAGAGATGAAATCTAAACTCTGGCTCAGGGATAATTCTGCGCCATACAAGCGAGCATCATCACCATTTTCCGGGCGATTGATTAGCACGCCAGTCTTGCCCTTATATTCCCCTATGCTGGTATGTTCGAAGATGGGATCTTGGATATCTTTGTAGAAGAATCCCGCCGATATCAAGCCCACATTGTCGAAATAATATTCCGCCATCAGATCCAGATTATTGGAATAAGTAGGTTCGAGTTCCGGATTCCCCGTATTGAGCTCATTGTCAGCCTCGAAATAGGTCGACCCCGGAGATAAGGCACCAAAATCGGGACGACTAAAACCCCGGGTCAAGGCGAGTCGATAATTGGTCATCTCATCCGGCGAATATTTAACGTGCAAAGAGGGCAATACAGAAAGATAATCCTTGCCGCCTTTGGATGCCACCAAGGCATCCTCATCGGCAATATAGGTATAGCCCTTCACCTCTGTATCAGTCTGAGTCAGACGCAAGCCCCCCATCACGAACCACATGTCATTAAACTCATAGCTCGCCATGGCGTAGGCAGAAATATGAGTTTCATTGACATCGAAGTGACGTCCCAAGGCGCCGCCATTGGAGACCAGCAGAGATTCACTCTCATCTAAGATGAAGTTATCCCGATTCTGAGTCCAGAAATCGGCCAGTTCAGGCAGTGACGCCACCGGAGAAAATTGCTCATGATAATCACCATTAAGTGCCCCGAGATAATCAGCACCACCGGGCTGACCAGACAGGGGAAAATCACTCAGGGTCGGCACTGGCCCAGCACTGGGGTCCCAGGAGTAAAACTCGTCGGAGAATCGCGCATTACGCTCCTTGTTACGGTACTTAGCCCCTAACTTCAGGTTCAGCTCATAGCTGATATCCTGATTAAAATTTATCTGAGCGACTATCTTGTCTCTCTCTTTGACATTGACCTTGTATAACTCGACCCAAGACAACATAGACTTAGCGGGATCCATGATAAAATCATCTGACAGATGGGTATCTGGCCTGTTAGCGCTATCTTGGCCGCCATCGACCCGATTGTAGGCATTGTTCCCCTCGCCGCGATCTTCCAGCCCGGTATAACCCACATTTTGTTGATCGAAGCGCATCACAAAGTAACTGGCATCATCGCCATTTGGCGTGTCGCCATAACGAAACTCGTTGGTATAGCTCGCCAATTGCCAATCTATGCTCGATGCCTCACCGATAAAATGTTCACCACCAAGCTCGAATCCCGTCATTTCGGTGATCAACTCATTGCTGATATGCTGCACTTCGGCCCTGTCTTTATCGAAACGGTATCTGTGCTTGTAATGCAGTTCATCATCTCTCAGGGAGCCATAAATCATGCTGGCATAGAGCTTACCATCGTCGAGCAGGTACTCGAGTGCACCATTGAAACCATAGGTCTCCCGGGTACCCGTGTAATCTCTCAATTCGAGTCGATAGATCCCACCATCTTGATCTCGTCTGGGTTCATAATTATCCGTGGCCCAGTCTCTCGACCAAATATTGGCATTGATGATAAAGCCAAATTTATCGTCCGCACTGCGATCGCCGTAGAGCAGATTGGCAGTATAATCCAAGCCATCTTGGGCCTGAGCGTGTTGCCCGACTCCGGCTGAGAGGCTAAATGTCTGCTCCTTGGCAGCTTTACGGGTGATAAAATTGACGCTGCCTCCTATGGCATCTCCCTCTATGTCGGGAGTCAGTGCCTTAGTCACCTCTATGTATTCGATCATTTCCGATGGAAAGAAGTCGAATGCCGTCGAGCGACCTGTGGTTTCCTCTTCGGCGGTAGGGATACGATTGCCATTGATGGTGGCACTGTTCCACTCAGATGGCAGTCCGCGTACGGCAACGAAGCGCCCCTCTCCCTGATCTCGCTCGATTGATACACCTGGGATGCGCTGCACCGCTTCGGCGGCATTTCTATCGGGTAACTTACTGATCTCACTTGCTGAAATTACATTGATTATGGTATTGGAGTTTTTCTGGGTGTTGAGTGCCAGCATCTCGCCGCGCTGAATCGCTCCACGCACCTGAATGACCTCTAAGGTGTTACTGTCCAGATTCAGCACTAACTCGCCTAACTCAAGACGTTGCTCACCCTCTATCTTCAGTACCTGCTGGTATTTTTGATAACCCAGATAGGAGATCTCCAGCCGATACTCCCCCTCGGCCAGCTGATTAAGGCTAAAGTCACCGTTATAATCTGTCACGACTCTGATCCCTGTGCCCAGTACCACCACAGTCGCTCCGGCCAGAGCCGACTGATTGTCCTTTACCGTTCCCGTCACCAGGTGAGTCTGCGCCAATACCTGAGGTGAATGGGACAAGATGATGGCCACGACTAATGCTTTGAGCTTCATTGTTATTATCTCCTCGAATTTATTAACTGGTCTAGTCCAAATAAACTGAATAAATCCTAAGCAATATTTCTTACAGGGAGATGAAACAAATGTTAAAACTTGTAATGAATGGGATGAGGATAAGTTAAATCTTGAAGTCGAAGGCAGGTTTAACAGAAATGAAATAATGTGGACTAGACCAGATGCTATATTAAGCATAACTATTACTCTGTCAGGTCTTAACAATGCGACAAAATGAAGCATATCTATTACTCACACCGGGTCCGCTGACCACCTCTAATCGAGTCAAAGCCACCATGCTAAAAGATTGGTGTACCTGGGATGATGAATATAACGCTGGGGTCGTGCAGGATATTCGTCAGCGTCTGGTTGCCATCGCCACCACAGAAAAACACCAACATGACTATACCTGCGTACTCATGCAGGGCAGCGGAACGGCCAGTGTCGAATCTGTGATAGGCACGGCGCTGGGTAACAAGGATAAGCTACTGGTCATCAATAACGGGGCTTATGGTGCCAGGATGACTGAGATAGCCGACTATCTGGGCATAGATAACACTAGCCTAGATTATGTAGAGACTCAGATGCCGACGACGGCCGATCTGGAGCAAATCTTGTCCTCGGATCCAGACATCACCCATGTGGCTCTGGTACATTGTGAGACAACAACAGGCATGCTCAATCCAGTCGAATCCTTAGCTAAGGTAATAAAAAAGCAGGGTAAAGTCCTTATACTCGATGCCATGAGCAGCTTCGGCGGCCTGCCACTAGATGTCGCCGAGTTGGGGGTCGACTTTTTGATAAGCTCGGCCAACAAATGCATTCAAGGGGTGCCGGGATTTGGATTTATCATAGCCAAGACCCGTCAACTCGCCGCCTGTAAAGGCCGTGCCCGTTCGCTGAGTCTGGATCTCTATGCTCAGTGGCGCTGCATGGAAGACAATAACGGCAAATGGCGTTTCACCTCACCGACGCACACGGTGAGAGCCTTTCAACAGGCCTTAAATGAACTGGATGAGGAAGGTGGCGTCCCTGCCCGAGCCAAACGTTACCGTGAAAACCAGGCGCTTCTGGTCTCGGGCATGGAGAGGTTGGGCTTTAAGCCGCTGCTGCCCACCAGACAGCAATCTCCAATCATCAGCTCGTTTCACTCCCCCACACATCCGGGATATTGTTTCAGTGATTTCTATGAGCATTTAAAGCGCCAGGGCTTTGTCATCTATCCAGGCAAGGTATCCAATGCCGATTGTTTTCGCATCGGCAATATTGGGCATATTTTCATTGAAGACATCCAACGCCTACTCGAAGCGATGAAAATCAGCCTGCCGGAACTGGCAAATGCATAAATAAGTGAAGACAGTTCATAACTGGGTGTAGGAGTCATAGTTTGCCTATGGCTCCTACCCTATGGCTGAGAGCAGGATACTGAGTCTTAATTAGAAAGCTAAAAGAGATTAATGACTGGTCACCAACATCTCTATGGCGCCGTGTAACCAGTACTCGACATTAAGATCGATCAAGACGCCCTTCGCATCATAGCGGCGGCGAATAATTTTCAGGCAGGCGGCCCCATTGCCCGTCTCCAGACTGTTGGCAAAGATATCGGGCAGAGCCGTCACAGAAACCAAGCTGGTTTCAGATCTCACATGAATGTGATAGTCACTGGCCATGATCTCTGTGATAGAGGCGTCCAGCGCTTTATTTTCTATGCCGGGAAACATCTCGGTGGCAAAATGGATCTCTTCCAACATCACAGGCCTGCCATCCAAGAAACGGGTGCGCACCAGCTTAGTCAGAGACTGGCCAGCAAACTCCTGCCAATCCAGTCTCGAGTCTGCATCATCATTGAATGGCCCGATAGACAGCACCTGAGTTTTGGGCTCGAAGCCCTGCTCCCGTGCCAGGCCATAGAAATTGACCTTAGTCACTGGGTTCCATTTCAAGCGCTTGGGAGACACGAACCAGCCCTTACGTTGCCGACGATAAATAAGTCCCTCGGACTCCAACCTCAAGAGCGCATCGCGCACCGTGATCCTCGATGATGAGAAGACCTCCACCAGCTCCCGCTCGGAGGGTAACTTGCCGCCGTCACCGAAACTGCCGGCTTGAATCAAATCCTGGATATATTTGGCTATCTTTTGATACAAGAGCATGGCGGTTCACCTCCTTAGGTCATGGTCCCCACATTACGAACATGGAGACATATAAATACAAACGAAGCGCGATAAGCGCTCTGTTAAAAACCAGTAGATTATGCAAGTCTGTGGGGACAAATTCAATTCTGTATATCTAGTTGACTCAAGTCTGGCAATGCAAAACCGATTCAATGATCCGCCTTGCCAGCCGAAGCAGCCAGGTTTGCCACAGCGGTGATCACGCCTGGCACAGATAAATCTTGATCTTGGCGACGCTCCTGATATCGAATCGCGTTACGCACCAGATTAGCCCCAAGATAGCGAAACGGCTCAACGGGAAACAGTCCCCTTGGCCCCGTCACTAAGCCGGAACGCGTCCATGAATTATCCAACCCAAGCACCAAGGAAGATAAAATATCGCCCCCGAGATAGCTCTGCACCACACCGTTGCCCGAATAACCCAGTCCATAGAAAACGTTACTATGCTCGGTTAATCGACCAAAGAAGGGCATGCCGGTCACGGAGCGATCCGATGCGCCGGTCCAACTGCGCGCCAGCGGCAGACGAATACCGGGGAACATCCAGGCCAGTTTATCGGACAATTGTGACGAATAGACACTCGGCTCATCAAAAAAGTTTCTAACCCGATTCCCGAATGAGAAGGTGTTGCCTCCCTTACCTAACATCAATCGACCATCGGGAGTGCTACGATAATAATGCACGAAAGTGCGCGAATCTATCACTGCGGCTCCGTGGTTCAGACCGATTGAGGCCAATGACTCGGGCACAGGTTCGGTGATCACCATATCGGAGGAGACTAAGATTATACTGCGGCGAAGCTCGGGAACCAGCTCAGGCATCCAGGCATTAGTGGCCAAGACTAATGACTTGCAGATAAGCTCGCCCTCGTCGAAATTGAGTCTATTACAGCTACCATAGTCAATGCTATTAACCGAGCTTAGTTCATGGATCTCGACTCCGAGTTTGATTGCGATCCGTCGCAAACCCCTTACCAATTTCCCCGGATGTAAACTGCCAGCGGCTTCTGAGAAGTGCCCCTCCAGATGAACCTCAGAACCCGTTTTCTGCTTGAGTTCCTCCGGCGAACACCTATGCCATGAATTAATATCATGCCGGTTCAATGACTGTAACATTGAGCTCATTCCGCCTAGCTGAGACGGATTCGTGGCGGTATAGAAAGTACCATCGGCTCTAATATCTGCATCGAGACCGTGAGAGAGACAAAAATCCCTGATCTCGCCAACACCAGCTTCAGATGCCTTGACTAAACGTATCGCCTCTTCCAAGCCATAAAGACGACACAGGCTGGGAAACTTACTTGACCAGGTCAACATGGCCCCACCATTGCGACCCGAGGCGCCACTGCCACACAAGTGTTTCTCCACTAGCGTCACCCGTAATTCAGGCCGGGCTAATTTCAGCTTGATACCGGTCCACAGGCCGGTGTAACCGCCACCGACGATAGCCACATCCGAGCTGTGCTCCCCCCTCAGCGCAGTGGGCTGAGTCTTATCGCCCGCCATGGCATCATCAAACCAGAATGCTTGATGACCCATCTAAGGGCGCTCTCCCCTCGCCAATCTGGAATTAATCAGCTGCATAACAGGGACTATGTCGGCTAAGGCATCCACCACATAATGAGCACCTGCCTCATACAAGGTGTCATAGGCAGCTTGAGTCAACTGCTCACGCTGCTCATCACTACATGCCTGCCATTCATCTTCTGTCATGCCTACGGCATTGCCCGTTATTGCTATACCGACAGTCCACATGCCAGCGTTAAGCCCTTCTTCTATGCCAGGCACAGAATCATCGACTTTAACGCAGGCCGCCACAGATTGAATTCCTAAGCGATTAACATTCTCCAACGCCATCCAGGGACCCGGACGCGAACCGGCAGCGAGCTCATCGCTGGCCACTACACAATCCGGCGCATAGCCTAAATCGGCGGCAACGGGAACCAGCACATCCATGACGGCCTTGGGATAACCCGAGCAGCTGCCAATCTTGATGTCCTTACCCTGCATCCAGGCAATGGCAGTCAATGCTCCCTTTATAGGCGCGGCATGCTCGACAACCTTGGCCTGTTGCATGGGCATAAATGTCCGATAGATGAGATCCACATTCTCATGACTCATGGGCTGACCGAATTGCTCTACCCAGCGGCTATTGACGCTGTCCAGTTCCCCCAAGGCACGAATATGATCCCACTTTCCCATCCCCATGGGCACTCTGGCCTCGGCCAGAGTAATTGGGAAATCGAAGGCCTGGGAGAAGGCCTCGACGAAAATAGTCGTGGGAGCAACAGAGCCATAATCGACGACTGTACCGGCCCAATCTAAAATAACTGCTTCTATGTGATTCATATTAAATCCTATGTTGAGAGTGGTGAGGTTAAATTTAAGAGACCCATTTGCTAGATGTGCTGGCCAGCCTTAACCGGCTCAGGTACAAGGCTAGGTCCCCGTAACAAGCTAGAGAAATAGGCCAATGAGGCCAGCACCAGCGTCCCAGCCACGATGGCGACCAGATAAGTGGTATTGATGAAAAATGTCAGCCAGCTCAATTCAGGTGATCCGAAGGTGCGATAGAGTAATATTCCCACGCTGCCCAGATAACCGGCCGAGTCCGATATATAGATGAGAAATCCGGCGTTGGCACTCACGCCGAGGGCGGAGATCATGCGATCGAACAGGAAGCAGTTATAGGGAATATAGGCAATATAGACACCGGCGCCCAAGGCCACCATCCAGGTCTTACCTTGGATCATGCCCGCTTCGAACATCAGGGTAGACAGGCCGAACAGGCAGATCCCCAACAGGATCACCAGATGATTGGCATAAAAGGCCTTCACGTTATTCTTGATCAGTACCATGGCTCCGAGCGCCAACAAGACGATGAAGGCGATACGGATCCCCGTATAAGCAAATATATTCGCCTCTTGGCCGTAACCCAGGGCGGCCCAGATCTCGGCTTCGAAATTATCTCTGAAATCCCTCAAGCCGGTTAACATCATGAAACTCAGCACCAGAAAAGTGATGCCTGGGGCGAAACGGCAGAAGAAGCGCCACCTTTCTTTGCCATTCATAGGCAACCTTTTCTGTCTCAGGGCAATATCCGCTGCCGAAGGGGGCGGCAGCTGACTCAACGCCACCACAGATACCAGCAAGGGCAGGATGAATATGCCACCGGTAAACGCAGGCATCCAGAGCTCGGGCACCCCCATATCGACAATCAGCCATTTGCCTATGGTACGAACCCAACCCGAGGCCACGATAAAAGTCACACTCAGCGCCGCGCCGAGGATCTCCGAGACCCGTCGTCCCTCGAGATAGCTAAACACCAGTCCCCAGATCATTCCAAGAGGTAAGCCGTTAAGGAAGAGTAAAATAAGATTATAAGGAGCGGGCACTAAAGGGAAAATGATCAAGGCCAGCTGAGCGAACATCACCAAGGCGAAGATGCAATAGGCCCGCTGGGACGCCTTCATCTCGGACACCACCTTGATGCCAATAATTTTAGATAACAAATAGCCAAATACCTGAGCCAGCACCAGGGCAACTTTAAAATCTATCTGAAAATCCCAGCCAGTGACTGTTTCATAGGTCGCAGCGGTGAAAGGTTTACGAAAAGCGTACATGCAAAAATAGGTCATAAATGCGGCTGAGGAGGCATACACGATCAGCCAAAATTGAGATTGGTGTAATTTTTCTGTTAGCTTAAACACAACTCACTCCAAGTAGTCGACAACTGGTCTAGTCCAATCCTTAGAGATTAAATGAAGTGTGTGACGCTAATATGTCAGAAGTAAGACAATACGATTGATGAAATAATTCAGGATGAACCACAGTGCATCTGGCGAGTACAGAGCCAATTTAGTACACTGCCTGCAATTTCCGCTTCGCAGAGAACCATTATGGCTCAGTTCGTATATAGCATGCTTAGAGTCGGCAAGATTGTGCCGCCGAAAAAGCAAATTCTTAAAGATATTTCTCTTAGCTTCTTTCCCGGCGCCAAAATCGGTGTCCTGGGCCTCAACGGCTCGGGTAAGTCCACCCTACTTCGTATCATGGCCGGTATCGACACTGAGATTGAAGGCGAAGCACGCCCGATGCAGGATCTTAAAATTGGTTACCTGCCCCAGGAGCCTAAGCTCGATGAATCTCAAACCGTGCGTGAAGCCATCGAGGAAGCGGTTTCTGAAGCTAAGAATGCCCTGACTCGCTTAGATGAAGTCTATGCCCTGTACGCCGAACCCGATGCCGATTTCGATGCCTTGGCCAAAGAGCAAGGTCAACTGGAAGCCATCATACAATCTCAAGATGCCCACAATCTGGATAACATCTTAGAGCGCGCCGCGAATGCTCTGCGTCTTCCCGACTGGGATCAAAAGATTGCAGTGTTATCCGGTGGTGAACGTCGACGCGTCGCCATCTGTCGCCTGCTTCTGGAAAAACCAGACATGTTACTGCTCGATGAGCCAACTAACCACCTGGACGCCGAGTCTGTCGCCTGGCTGGAGCGCTTCCTCAAAGACTACACAGGTACAGTCGTGGCCATCACCCACGATAGATATTTCCTCGATAACGCGGCGGGTTGGATCTTAGAACTGGATCGTGGTGAAGGTATCCCGTGGGAAGGTAACTACTCCTCTTGGCTTGAGCAGAAAGATGCCCGCCTAAAGCAGGAATCCGCCACCCAAAGTGCTCGCCAGAAGACCATAGCCAAGGAACTCGAGTGGGTACGCCAAGGTGCCAAGGGCCGTCAGTCGAAAGGCAAGGCGCGTATGGCACGCTTCGAAGAGCTTAACACCAGCGATTATCAGAAACGTAACGAGACCAATGAGCTGTTCATTCCACCCGGACCGCGTCTGGGAGACAAGGTCATCGAAGTGAAGAACCTGACCAAGTCCTATGGCGATCGTGTACTCATAGATAACTTGAGTTTCTCGGTGCCAAAGGGTGCCATCGTCGGCATTATCGGTGCTAACGGCGCGGGTAAATCTACCCTGTTTAAGATGATCACAGGCGCAGAGCAGCCAGACAGTGGCACAGTGGAAATCGGTGAGAGTGTACAACTGGCTTCTGTAGATCAGTTCCGTGACTCCATGGATGATAAGAAAACCGTCTGGCAGGAGATCTCCGGCGGCCATGACATCATGCGCATCAACAACACAGAGGTTCCGAGCCGCGCCTATGTGGGCCGTTTCAACTTCCGCGGCGGCGATCAGCAGAAGATCATCGGCACCCTATCTGGCGGTGAACGTAACCGAGTACACTTGGCGAAACTTATCCAGTCAGGCGGCAACGTCTTGTTACTCGATGAGCCTACCAACGATCTCGACGTCGAGACCCTACGTGCACTGGAAGAGGCGATACTCGAGTTCCCGGGTTGCGCCATGGTCATCTCTCACGACCGTTGGTTCCTCGATCGCGTCGCCACCCATATCTTAGATTACCGCGACGAAGGTCAGGTGAGTTTCTACGAGGGTAACTACACCGAGTATTCGACTTGGCTCAAAGATACTTATGGTACCGATGTGGTTGAACCACATAGATTGAAGTACAAGCGTATGAGCTAGCTCGTAGCTCGTAGCTCGTAGCTCGTAGCTCGTAGCTCGTAGCTCGTAGCTCGTAGCTCAGCATAATAACTAGCCACCCTTTTTAGGGTGGCTTTTTTTGTTTTTACCAAGTAGGGTTGTTGTTTACTTGTCGGATAACAAGTTTCAAATATCCTTTGAGTTGGGTTCATTGGGCTGGTGTTGGGTTCGCTCACTGAATCATTTTACTTCAATTTTATCTATCACCTGCCGTGGGCTTAAGTACAAACGCTTCTGTGACTCGCTGTAAATATGTCCCTATACGCTCTGCGGTTTCATCCTTGAAACCGAAGGTCACAGCCGCGTTTGCACCTGAGTGTTTACTTCTTCGATTTGAGCTTTTATGTGCAGCTAAACACATTTTGTCGGATAGGCGGCACTTGTTACCAAGTACCGCCCTCCTAAGAACCGGACGTGCAACTTTCACTGCATACGGCTCAAGCCTCCACTAAGGCGTATTCTGTTACCCAGCACCCTACATAGCAGCCAAAACAGGATCGAACCAAGAATTGCGACTTTGCTTTTTCGGTTTCCTCTTAACCAAATAGGCTAGGTATTGAGGATCGAATGGCGTTGATGCACTCCTGATTTTCACATGTCTCTTTATTGGCATTTGAGCTATTTGAACCAGATTAAAATGGCAGTCCATGTTGGCTATTTTCTGCCAGCCGTGGAATTGCCATCCACCTATGCGATTCATATAATATTTACGCCTCACCCAGTCCTTACTTTTCGTTGGGTGACGCCTTACCGCCCATCGCCATAACAGCCAGAAAAGTTGATGCCCTACATAACCGAAAACTTGCTTTGCAACACAGTGGCGATAATAATTCGCCCATCCTCTCAGCTTCGGATTCAATATTTTGATTAAATCGTTAACGGGGATTGTTGGATGTTTTCTGATGAATTCACGTAGATTACTCAAAAATGATAGAACGTTGCTTTTGCTCGGTTTAATAAGCAGTTTGCCTTTGTACTTCCTAAGATTGAATCCCAGAAAGTCAAAACCATCATCAATATGAGTGACATGCGTTTTCTCTTCAGAGAGTGTTAAGCCTCTTTCCTGTAGAAAGCCAATTAGTTGCGGCTTGATTTCATTAACGAGCACTTCCTTCGAAGAACCTGTGATAACAAAATCGTCTGCATATCCGATAAAGTTGACCCTATTACCTGTTTTACAGGCAATAGACTTAACCAATTGTTCTAACCCAGCCAGCGTGAGCAACATAAGCGTTGGGGATATTATTCCACCTTGCGGTGTTCCTTCTGCTGTTTTGTAGAACAATCCTTTGTCAACATAACCGCACCCAAGCCATTGTTTCAGCATTCGTTTATCTAATTGAATGTTGTCGATGAGCCATTGATGACCAATCTTATCGAAACAGGCTTTGATATCACCCTCAAGAACCCATTGGCTAGAGCGCTTCATACATAAACATTTGAAGCACTGTGCAATTGCATCTGCTGCGCTTCGGTTAGGTCGAAAGCCATAGCTATTGAGGTCGGCCACAGTTTCCGAAATAGGCTCCAAGGCGAGAAGATGCAGTGCTTGTTGCGCTCTGTCTATCATGCAGGGAATGCCTAAAGGTCTGAGTTTGCCGTTTTTCTTGGGGATGTAGATACGCCTGAGCGGTTTGGCATGATAGCCTTTTCGACTCAGTTGATTAACCGCAGTCATACAACGAGCATCACTTTTCCAAATGATCCCGTCGATCCCTGGTGTTTTGCTGCCTTTATTTTGAGAAACTCTTTTAACAGCAAGCAATTTTGCTGATTTAGAGTGGGTAAGTATCCACTGCAATGCTTTCGCCTTGCCGTGTTTACCTTCTCGGGTTGCTTTTGCAATGCGCATTTGAAGCTTTAATACATGTTGCTTAACCACTTTCCAGTTAATGGATTGCCATTGAGCATTGTCAGGGGATGCACTCACTTCGATTGAAGCCATCATTTGCGTTTCTCCTTGAATAAAGTTCTTCAAATCATCTTGCAACGGGAGACCAGCTAGAAGTCAGCTCGCTTTCGCGCCAGATAAAATCAGTATCCGCATCATTACAACACGGCATTCGCTTTTTCTAGCCTCCTTTACCTGCATGACTATCGGCAGCCTTCGCAGGCCACTTTCCCCAAAGGGAGTAATACAGGCTTACCCTGTTCCGTATGTCGCGCAACGTCAGTTTAGATGCCCACTATAGTGCGGAGAGTTATTTGATCACGAAAGAGCACTGTCCAATCTCTTTCCAACTCTCGTGCCTTTTGGCTACAGCGTATAAACCACTTCCGCTGTTTCAAACATAACGCACCTTACATGGATTCACTTACGTTCATCATACTGACACCCTAGCACTTACCCGATTGTGGTTATCAGGAAGAACGTCCTCTCACGATTCTGTTCCCGTCCAATGGACTTCGTTACATTGTCAGACTCGCTGCTTTATTCAGAGTCTTAGGGTCATCTGGTGATACAGATGGTTCACTCTTATTCGCGGTGAACAGCGCTTCATACGACCTCAGGTCGCACGGACAAAAGCTTGTTAGAGTTAAAGTCCTAAAATCTACGTTTCGCATTATCTTGAGTAATGATTATCTTAAGAAACTAGGATTGTATTCACTGAGAGAAGGATAGATCGTAGTTCACTCTCGAAACAAAGAAGTTAACCAGAAAGGATTAGGCGTTCTAGATGAACCGCCCTCAGCTCTGGCATCCTGCTTCGCCTACCTCCTAAATCCATTTTGTCGAGCGCGGAGTCACATGCTGGGTTGGAGGTTAGATACCTCCAGCTACCCAATTATGTTTTTATCTTGCACCAACATAAAAGTGCAAATGACACTGGTGTGGTGTTGTTAGGAATAAATGACTTTGCGGCTCCGGTGCGCGCATTGACCATCATTCTTCAACCCGATGGATTGCCCCTATATCCGAAAAACATTCACTCAATCCTAAAATACGAAGCCTATGAACCAATTTGTCTCTGGTTACTTCCTCTTTAAACACGTTCAAGACCATGCTTATCTAAGCAATAAACTGTGTCAACATACTTTAATGTGGACTCCCTGTGAGTAACGATAATCCTTGTGACTAGGAGTTGATTTATACCTGTGTTCACGCGGTGTTCATTGTTAATATCCAAATTACTGGTTGCTTCATCTAATACCAATACACAGGGTTGCTGATAGACAGCCCTTGCCAGTAAAACACGTTGTACTTGCCCGCCTGATAACTGAACCCCCATGTCACCAATCAATGTTTGGTACGCCATGGGTAACGCTTCTATTTCATCATGTATTGAAGCTAGCTTGCATGATTGCTCAATTTTAAAGGGATCATGAACCTCGTCGAAAAACGAAATATTTTCAGCTAAAGTGCCAGTTAACAAAGAGTCATTTTGCATGACGCTACCAATTAATTCTCTGTACTTTACCAAGCCGATTTTTCTGATATCAACACCATCTAAAAGTACTTTTCCTGAAGTCGGTTCAAGTAGACCTAAAATTATTTTGAGCAGGGTCGTTTTACCGCTACCAGAAACCCCCGTTATCGCAATTTTTTTTCCAAATTCAATGACAATATTAACATTGGAAAACAAGACCGGAGATTTCTCCCCATATCTAAAACTAATGTTTTCAAGCTCAATTCGTCCAATGACTTCTCTTATTAATCCTAGTCCCTTACGGTTTGCCTCTTGTGATTCTAAAGCAATATCCGACAATCTGGATAAGTGAATATCCAACATTTTAAATGATACCAAGCTGTCTATTAACCCACTGACTCTCGAGGAAAACTGGCTTTTATAAGTAATAAAAGCCATCATCATACCGATTGAAAACAAACCTTCCATGACAAAGTTAGCTGCAAAATAGATAATAAGCATATTCTCAACACCAAGCACAATGGTATTAACAGATGAGAAGCCTAAGGACCACAAAGACCCTCTAACCCCCAAGTTAACCACATCAGAATACAGAGACAACCATTCATTTTTACGCTTATCTTCATGACCGTTTAATCGTATTGCTTGAATCGACCTTACTCCCTCTAAAAAAAAACTGTCTTCCTTAGCTGACGCAGTAATGAATTCCTCTGAGTTTCGTTTAAATGGTCGATAGAACACCCATCTCAACAACCCATATATCAAGATAGATATGATGGTGATCAATGTCAGTTTTGGGCTATATACATACATCATAATCAATGTCGTTGTCACCATTAAACCGTCAAGCACGACACTCACAAAAGTGGAAGTAATAAAAGACTGGATCTCACCTTGAGAACCAAAACGACTGACAACATCCCCAATATGGCGCTTCTCAAACCACGAAATAGGCAGCCTGATTAAATGAGAGAATAAGCCTGAGCTCCACTGTATATTCAAGTGGCTCTGTATATGCAGTCCGATTAAGTCTCGTAGAATACTGGTTATCAGTGATACCACTGCAACCATAGAAAATGCGATAAACAACAGAATAAGTAGCTCTCTATCTTGATTGACTATCACATCGTCAATCACAAGCTGCATATAATAAGGTGAGGCTAATGCAAAAATCTGTAGCAATGCAGACGCTATAAATATTTTGAACAGACCCGCTTTCAAGCCAACACTAGCCTGCCAAAAAGGACTTAATTTTAATGCTGAAACATGGGATTCTTTAGTGAAATTGACAGTAGGAAAAAACTCAATGGCAATGCCAGTAAAATGTTTTTTAAACTCTTCAATAGAGTAAGTCTGCTTACCAATAGCTGGGTCATGAATCACCACTGAGTGCTTGTTATACTTGGTCATCACAACGAAATGATTCAGGTCCCAATGTAACACACAGGGTAGTCGAAGTTGTTCAAGTTCATTGAGACCAACCTGTAATGGTCTGGAATCTAAATTTATCTGCTCAGCATACTCACATAAAGTTCGCACCGACATGCCTGATTCACTATAATTCAGCTGTTTTCTGATGGTCATTAAGTCAGTTTTTCTTTGGTAATAGCTTGACAACATGGCTAGGCATGCTATTCCACATTCACTATTTTCAGACTGATAAATGATAGGACATTTTGGGGTTGTAAAGATGGAGAACATTCTATTCCTAGCTAAAAACCACTTATTAATCGTAAAGGTCTGTTTAAAAAACATTCCGACATTCTTGATGAATTAGCATTTATCAATAAAGAAAAGCAACAGATATGGCTGTTGCTTTTCTTGAAACAAACCGCTGGGTTTAATTATAAAAATAAAACTCTCATATTATAAACGAACTATTATAAAAGATAACTGGGCCAACAATTATATTGAGTATTATGTTATAAAGAGTTGAGCACTGAAAAGTGCTCAACTAAAGCAAGTTGAGGTTCCAGAAAGGGTCGGATGGTGAACCACCGCCACCGCCGGGCCAGTATCTATTAGCCCCAGCTGGTTGACGTATTGGGCCGGGAGTATTCCCTGTATAACTAGGTCTGTTATTGCATGCTTTTGTCACTGCGGCACTAGCTGTTGCCCCTGCTACCACCCCCATTGGTGAAGTCCCCATAGCAAGTCCCGCGGCAGTACCTAGCGCAGCGCACCCTGCTGAACCGCCAGCGATACCTGAGGCAAGCGCAGACCCTACTACCGACGCTGCACCGTTCCCGCCAAAGATGAGTTCTTGTTCACTGATTATTAACTCTTTCATATTATAACTCCTTGTTGTTTGAAAGATTGAAAACTAAAAATAAATAAAATAATTCTATAATGACAAATGACATCATTGGAATGGTGAAGTATGGTATATATCCTGATAAAAAAAGACCAAACAGCACCGTTGGTGGCATAAACCTATACTTACCCCAAGTTAAGTTAATATTAGGGTAAGCCTTATTCATCACGACCTTAAAAAAATCATACCGGAAAAATATAGATATACAATAGCAGGTGATAACGATGCCTAAAAACATCATGCCAACTGAAGCACCGTAACTTTGAAACAATTCGGGAACAAACAGTAGGTCACCATTTAGAATAACATCGATAGCCAAACTATAAAAAACCACAAAACTAAATACTGCGCCCACGGGAAAAAAATTAAACTTTACCATCGTTAACCTCCTAATATGTACTTAAAAATAATAGTTCATCATCGTTAATATCCATTTATTATATATAGTGGTTCTAACAGCCACTCCATCAGTGTTCTTTTTCCAGTATTAATGTCAGCTTGTAATAATAAACCTGGGATTAATTTCGTTTCATTTCCATAAGCCATAATATATTGTTGTAACAACTGAATGGTGACTTTATATACAGGTTCATCAAAAGAAAGTGTTGACGTCGTTTCTGATGCAAAAACAATACTCTTCGATACATGAGATACGACTCCCTGAGCCATACCAAACTTCTGAAATGGAAAAGCATCCAACCGGAGTCTAACTTCATCACCCTTTCTAACAAAGGCAATTGCTCTTGTCGGTATATAGACCTCAGCCTCAAGTTTTGAATCCGCAGGGATAATTGTCACTAAATAATCTCCGCTTGAAGCAAATTCACCGATATTTAACTTGATTGATGTAACAACACCACTGATAGGCGCTTTCACCAAGAGATTACTCCCCTCTTGGATTGAGACTTTCATGTTAGATAATTTTGATAGCTCGATTTGTAATTGGCTAATTTGCTGCTGTTTCTCAAATGGTAATCTTGCTTTATCGTTCAGTGAGTTAGCGAGGTTTGTTTCTGACTTTAATGAAATGGTGTTTTGTTCTTGAATTTTTTGCTGTAAATCTAAAATAAAATCAAGTTGGTCATTAACTTCACTATTACTGGCATTTCCTCTGTCATGAAGCTCCTTGATGTTCACTAAACGTACTTGGGCTAACTTTAAGCGCTCTCTTAAATACTGACCTTGTAAATTTAATTCATCTCTTTCTTGATTCAGTAAGATAATGATATTTTCCAGTCTAACCTTCCTCTCTGTGTATAAGGAGGAGTACTGAGATATCTGTTGGTTAATGAGAGAGGTTTGGACGTTAATCTCTTTAATTTTTTATTTATCAGAATCCAAAGAATTAGCCATATACTTATTATTAGACACCAACATCAGCACATCACCAGCTAATACACTGCCTCCTTCTTTCACCGAAATATAACTCACTACGCCACTCACATGTGAATAGACTCTTGATATACCTTTCTGCGGCACGAGGTACCCCTTTACCTTTTCTTTTTTGGAAAAGTCACTGGTAACAAGGTATATAATAGTGAATATAACTACTATGGTGATAAACATTAGTAGTATTGAGTAATGGATAGGGGTTATTACGACAGCCTTGCTATAGTAACTTGTACTCTTTTTCTCTAAAACTTGTTTTCGAAACAACATAATATCAATCCATGATAAATACAAACTGCCTTAACTCATCCATGTAAATACCGTAGAGAGGTATTTTTATTAAAGCAACGCCTCAAACATCACAATTAATTAACAAGGCGTAAGTAAGCGTGATGATGTTTGAAACATAATAATCGCAATATTATTAGTCTGTCAACGAATATATCATTACACATCTTTATGCGAATAAATCTAAATACAACAACCTGTTGCAGATTTGTTTTATTTTGGTTGTAAAGGTGGGGCGCTATGGCGAAAAACGAGTAGTTATTGTAAGTTTATCTCGGTGCAACTTGATAATGTCGAGAATAAGCTCTCAAGTTGAGTTAACGAAATCACTTCTCCACTAATGTTATCTCACCCTCAGAAAAGAGTTGTTTAAATATTCTTTATTTTTACCCCACACCCGCTAAATAAAAATTTTAAGCCTCTATGAGAAATCCCTGCCCAGACAGTGCTACTTACTATCTTTATCAATCAAAATTAATTTATTCTAATGTGCTCGATTTTCCGATAACTTCTGGTAGGGGAAATTAGGTTGATAGAATGTGCCTGAGTGTTTACATTAACTCATTTTGGGGCTGAAGTGAGTTACAAACCCAGACTAGAGTTACTCACAAAACCCGAATCGATGAAGCTAGATGTTGAAGAATATATCCGGTATTACAACCACGAACGGCAGCATACTACGCTTGAGGATTTAACACCGATCAGCTATGAGAAATTACAAAGTAAGGTGTCCGGTTGGACTTGACCAGAATAGAGTTCACACACGACTAATGGGCAATAAAACCAGCTTTTATGCCGTCTTTTAATGTGAACTCATCACCCACTGAGCCCACTACCATATGCTTTCTATCCGAGTGAAGATGATCACGTAGGGTATAGAGCGCATCGATACCAGTGCAATGAATGCATTATGAAAAACCACATATCACCCCTGGGCGCGTTTCGCCTTAAACCTCTTTTATACCGCAGTATATTTGCTTCGAGCCTGCTACTTCCCGGCGTCAGTCAGGCAGTTGATTATAATAGCTTAGTTATTTGGAATGGCGATCAAGCCTATAGTGGCGGCGCTCAAGTTCAACATCTGGATATCGCTTACTCGGCTAACTGGTGGACAAAAGGCAATGACCCAGAGGCAAGATCCGGCCCTATCAGGAATGGAGTAACTTAGGAGCTTGTGATGGCACCGTCGCCAGTGTCGAGTATCTGGTGGACGGTGTGTCGATAGGCAGCGCTAGTCAGGCTCCTTATGATCATAGCTGGACAGCCAGCACAGGCAATCACGAGATTAAAGCCATAGCCACTGACGATCTTGGTGCCAATGCACTGCCATAGTCAATATCAGCGTGGCCTCAGTAGGCGGTAATGTTCCGCCAAGTGTCACACAAACCAGCCCCACAGCCGATTCACAGATAACCGTCGGTGATATCACCTTACTCACAGCCGATGCAGCCGATAGTGATGGCGCGATCACTCAGGTCGACTTTTATCTCGATGATGCCTTACTTGCAACTGTTGCCAGCGCACCATTTGAACATAGTTGGACCGCAACAGAGGGGGCTCCACAGTTTCAAGGTCAAGGCCACAGACAATGATGGAGCCCAGACCTTCAGCAGCTCGGTTCAGGTCAACAAAAGATATGGCTGTCCCGACTTTTCCTATTACTGCTTACCACGAAGAACAATGATAGAATAAATATATCTTATTCATAAATAGTTAAAACAAGCTATATTGGGGGCTGGAACAATATCATTCGTTGATTCAACATTATTATGGTGATAAATCCATACCATATTGCTCCGAGGAAATTCGACTTTAAATGCCTTTTTAATCACTTTCCCAACCTCGGCAATATCACCTATAATAACTTCCTCTATATAGCCAAACTGCATTATTTTGAATTTATCATTCGTACTTTTAGCGACTCGAAATCCACGATCCTTTTTAAACGTCAACACTTCGAAGACATCACCCAATTGCATTGTTTTCATAAAACGTTCGCATGAAGATTTAACCTGACCAATATGTAATTTTGACATGCCTACCTCATTATTCTTTTTAATCAAGAAGAGCAGTTTTGGCTAATAACTTACAAAACTGTGCTTTAAATAATATATCGCTAATAAAGATCACCTTAATGGTATGCTTATCAACAGTAAAAGCCACTCGACATGCCATACATCCATCAAAAACCACCTTATATTCCAACACTTGCAACTGGTGATGTTTTGCATACTTTACGGGCTTAATTTTACCGTTATGCAACGTTAACAAACTGGGTAAACGTTCACTAATATCGCAAAGAATCTCAGTATGATAATCAGCATACTGATAAAAAAACTTACGCAAGTGGCGATTATCATCAATACAAATATTCATATTCATCGACTACCTAGTTTGAAAACACCTTAATACTATATTTAGTACATATTACACCGCTTAAAATAAATATGAGATACAAAAAAATTTAACCATTGTATAAATTTCATTTAATTATAGCGAAACTAAAATGCAGGGGCTGATCCTTAGGCATCCCCTCATAAAAACGACTGGTGACAAGTGGCCTGCGTAGAGGTAGCCTTCTCCGACCAAAAGTAACCTAGCACTCTCTCATGATTAACCAAGATCTTATTTACCAACATATCAATGAACTTTTTGGCCAAGATATGTACGCTAAACGAGTATTATCTTTAGCTAATGCAACTCATGCGGTGATAGAGAAAGGCTCTTTGGCTATTCATGCTATTCATGCTATTGGGGTATTAACGTGTTACCAATTAAAGCTTAGGCTTACCAACAAAATCCAAATTGGAGAAATAACTTATCTTGTAAATCATCCAGTGTAGATAATTGGACTCCCCACTCTCTAATCAGTTACGTTATATCTCAATTCTCACGAGATTCCGGAGTCTAAAATGAAAGGGACTATTGTTGGCGTTGATCTGGCTAAAAATGTAATTCAAGTTTGTGTCTTCACAAATAACAAGGTGCACTCAAATACTGAAATGACACCGAATGAATTTATCGACTGGCTGGCCAACTTAGCCCCCGTAACTATAGTGTTCGAAGCGTGTGGAATGTCTAATTATTGGAAACAAAAAGCAATATTATTTGGTCATGAGGCTAAGTTAATTTCTGCTAAGTTAGTCGCAGCCGTCAAGCAAAATCAAAAAACGGACAAAAATGATGCTTTAGCGATTGTTCAGGCCGTACTGTTACCCGAGGTCAATTTCATCACAGGTAAAACGGTCGAGCAGCAACAACTGCAATCCATTATGAGATTACGAGAACTTGCTATCAAACAAAAAACCGCGATGAGTAACCAGCTCACCTCGTTGTTGGCAGAGTTTAACCTTATGGTGTCAAGCAGAAATGGCGGCTTACGTGGTGTGATTGAATCCACGTTAGAAGACGCTGAAAATGATTTCTCTTCTGAGTTTCGAGCCGCACTTGAAGCTGCCTGACAACAGTATTTATCCGTAGTAACATCCATCACGACTTATGCTCTGTGTTTGGAAAAATCACTCGTCACTCATCCTGAGGCTCAAAAATCATTAAAAATTGAAGGGGTGGGCACTCTCAATGCGATTAATCTCTATATCGCATTAGGTTGCGCTGATATTAGTGTCGTTTCCACAGGAAAAGATGCATCCGCCTGTATTGGATTAACCTCGATTCAGTATTCTTCAGGTGGAAAGGTCAAACTGGGGTCCATAGGAAAACACGTTAAAAATAGCATTCTCAGAAGCCAGTTAATCACTGGCGCATTGTCAGCGGTCAGTCAAATGGTCAAAAGAGAAGCCAAGACGACGAAGGAGTGCTGGGTCCAGGCCTTGGTTGAGCGACGGGGTAAAAATGTGCGGCAGTGGCGTTAGCCAATAAGACGGTCAGAACCGCCTACGCCATGCTCACACAGGATACAGAGTATAGAGCAGAGTTAATTTCGGCTTAAAAAGCGTTCAAACAACAAAAATGCACAATCGAAGATTAGAAATCAGCCAGTTAAGGTAGCCCGCATCAAAGAGTCTTGATGCTCGCAGTGTAGAATTATCAACTAGTTCGCGTAAATATCATAGAGCCTGAGTTCGCTACTCAATTGAGAGCTCGTACATAAGTTCGCATTTATTTCTTCAAGAGTGCCTGTTTGTTGTTGACACAGGGGAGTCCACATAAGATGCGGCTGTGGCCGTTGACAGCATGGCCAACAATGTTCCATACATTTTTCGGCATTCCCTACGTCCGTGTAGGTCAGATGCTGCCGCAGAGACTACAGGGATTGTACTCACGTCGACTCGCAGAAGCATCTGCACAACCCTCGCCTGACAGGCGTTAGGTAACATTGAAAGTACGACTTCAAACACACAACTAATGGGCAATAAAACCGGCTTTAACGCCATTTTTTAATGTAAATTCATCACCCACTGAGCCCACCACCATGTGCTTTCTATCTGAATTGAGGTGTCCGCGAAGGGTATAAAGCGCATCGATACCAGTGCAATGTGCACCAATCATCTGCTCTAGCCCGAAACCTTGCAGCTTTTTAGCAGTCCAGGCTAAATGCTCATCCGAAGCGGACACCAAGTGAAAGCCACCTATCGCCGTGGTAATTTTACCTGGGTGGATATGGGCTGTAATGTGCTCCATAGTATTAATTATTCCCGCGTGCCCGCAGCCAGAAACGAGTACGAAGCCGTCATCTGTATCTATGACTAATGACAAATCCTCTGGAATATTATCTTCAATCAAGCCTGAGTGTGTGGCAATCTGTCCTCTGCCACTCCAGTTTTTCTCAGCATGTATCCTAGGTACTTGTCCTGTTAACCAAACTCCAGGAAATATCTCAGTCGGCTCATCATAAACAATAAACTCACTGCCCAAGGCGATCAGTTTATCCCGGGTCTGCCAAATGCTATTTTTACTATTGGCACGCTCACTGAATATGCCTTTACCGACATGAACCCGGCTTAAGGCTTTAGGGTTTTGTTTGCGTAGCGCTTCTCTGAGATAAATTAACCCACCAGTGTGATCGCCATGGTTATGGCTTAAAATGACATCTTCTACATCGGACAGATCAATATCCAAATCTTTGGCATTTTGCAGCACAGTCTCCGGACGGTTACCGGTATCAAACAAGATCTTCTTGCCATCAACTTCAATAAGCGCAGCATAACCCCACTCACCTATGCCACGACTGGCAAGCATGGTTGATAAGGTCGTGACTTTTAGTGATGCAACCTGAGTAAATTCCTGTGCGAGAACGGTTTGAATGTGAAATATAAAGCTCGCCAAAAACACCGGCAATAATGCACATTTATTCATGTATCTTCCTTAATTATTTATATCGATTAGTAAATAGCCACTTTACATTCATCCCTAAAACACTTTAAGTTGAATTAAGAGTTAAGGAAAGACTCATCATCTAAGTGAATTTACCCTATCACTTCGAAATAAGAATAAACGGACAGTTGGATAAGTAATCAGAGTAACGCATACGACATGGCAGTTGGCCTATGGCTACATTTCGTGATGAAAACAAAAACAACATCAGGAATGCATTATGAAAAACCACATATCACCCCTGGGCGCGTTTCGCCTTAAACCTCTTTTATACCGCAGTATATTTGCTTCGAGCCTGCTACTTCCCGGCGTCAGTCAGGCAGTTGATTGTAATAGCTTAGTTATTTGGAATGGCGATCAAGCCTATAGTGGCGGCGCTCAAGTTCAACATCTGGATATCGCTTACTCGGCTAACTGGTGGACAAAAGGTAATGACCCAGAGGCAAGGTCCGGCCCCTATCAGGAATGGAGTAACTTAGGGGCTTGTAATGGCGGCTCGACAAACACCCCACCTCAGGTATCACTTACCTCTCCGTTAAATAACGCTTCTTTCAGCGAAAATGACAACGTTGTCATTGGCGTTAATGCCAGTGATAGCGATGGCACCGTCGCCAGTGTCGAGTATCTGGTGGACGGTGTGTCGATAGGCAGCGCTAGTCAGGCTCCTTATGATCATAGCTGGACAGCCAGCACAGGCAATCACGAGATTAAAGCCATAGCCACTGACGATCTTGGTGCCAATGCAACTGCCATAGTCAATATCAGCGTGGCCTCAGTAGGCGGTAATGTTCCGCCAAGTGTCACACAAACCAGCCCCACAGCCGATTCACAGATAACCGTCGGTGATATCACCTTACTCACAGCCGATGCAGCCGATAGTGATGGCGCGATCACTCAGGTCGACTTTTATCTCGATGATGCCTTACTTGCAACTGTTGCCAGCGCACCATTTGAACATAGTTGGACCGCAACAGAGGGGCTCCACAGTTTCAAGGTCAAGGCCACAGACAATGATGGAGCCCAGACCTTCAGCAGCTCGGTTCAGGTCAATGTCAGTAGCGGTCAAGTCGGTGGAGCTTGTGCTGGCGTGCCTGCATTTGTCGCAGGCAAGAGTTATCAGAGTGGCAACGAAGTCGAAAACATCAATCATAAGTATCGCTGTGATATTGCCGGTTGGTGTTCATCAAATGCCGCCTGGGCCTATGAGCCTGGCGTAGGTGAGCACTGGGGCGATGCCTGGAGCGATCTGGGTATCTGCGCCATAGTGCCTGAAATGACCATCACCTCACCTGCGGCTAATGCCGTGGTACTGGCTAATACCAGTGTCGATTTCAAGGTCGATGCCAGCGATAGTGATGGTAATGTCACCCAAGTGGAATTCTTCGCAGCAGGCGCTAGTTTAGGTGTCGATACCACGGCGCCCTACTCGGTCAGCTGGACTGCAACAAACACAGGTGACATTCAGCTCAAAGCCGTTGCCACTGACAACGAAGCTAATACGGCCGAAGAGACCTTGTTAGTCACAGTCAGTAACGAGCCCATTGTCGCCAGTATCAGCGCCACAAATACAAGCGGCACAGTCACACTGGGCAAAACCGTCAACTTTACCGCAACCGCCTCTTCCGTGGTGGGTGAGATAACAGCTATCGAATTTATGGTTAACGGCGCGGCGCTTTCCAGTGATAGCAACGAGCCCTACACGGCGAGCTGGACGCCGGGATCAATGGGAAGTTACACCATTACCGCCAAGGCCACAGACTCCCAAGGTAATAGCATCACAAGCTCGGCACTCAGCATCAATGTCATCGGTGCACCGGTCGGTCAAACTCATAAGTTGATTGGCTACTGGCATGACTTTGTGAACCCGGCAGGCTGTCCTATGCCGCTCAAAGAGATCTCATCGAAATGGGATGTTATCGATATCGCCTTTGCCGATAACGATAGAAACTCAAACGGCACTGTGCACTTCAATCTGTTCAGTGGTGATATTCACTCTACCTGTCCAGCCCTCGATGCCAGCGAATTTAAGCAAGACATGGCGGCGCTTCAGGCACAAGGTAAGAGAATCGTGCTGTCCTTAGGTGGGGCCGAAGGTAATATCACCCTCAATACCGATGCCGATGAAGCCAACTTCGTCTCCAGCCTGACTGAGATTATTGCCGAGTGGGGCTTCGATGGTTTAGATATCGATCTCGAGAGTGGTTCCAACCTGCTCCACGGCACCCAGATCCAGGCCAGATTACCTAGGGCTCTGAAGCAGATTGAAATCAATATGGGCGGTGACATGTATCTAACCATGGCACCAGAGCATCCCTATGTTCAGGGTGGCATGGTTGCCTACTCGGGGATTTGGGGGGCTTATATCCCACTCATCAACGAGCTAAGAGATACCTTAGACTTGCTTCACGTTCAGCTCTATAACAATGGTGGACTTGCCAATCCTTACATGAGTAGTGCAGCGCCAGAAGGCTCGGTAAACATGATGGTGGCCTCGGTCAAGATGTTAGTCGAAGGGTTCAAACTCGCCGACGGCTCTCAATTCTTGCCTCTGCGAGACGACCAAGTGGCCATAGGTTTGCCATCTGGACCCGCTTCAGCTAACTCGGGTCAGGCGCCGACACAGAACATCATAGATGCACTGGACTGCATCACCAAAGGCATCGCTTGTGGCAGCATAGTACCGAGTCAACACTTCCCCAACTTTGGGGGCGTGATGACCTGGTCAATCAACTGGGATAAGTATGATGGGTATAATTTCTCAGGGCCCATAGGCGATAAGATTGATGCCATGAACGCGGAGAATTAATAAAACTATGGGTTGTCACTTCTCAGGGGCATCTACATGGCGATAAGATTGATGCCATGAACGCGGAGAATTAATAAAACTACGGGTTATCACTTCTCAGGGTCACCTACATGGCGACAAAATAGATGCCATGAACGCGGAGAATTAATAAAACTACGGGTTATCACTTCTCAGGGTCACCTACATGGCGACAAAATAGACGCCATGAAGGCGGAGAATTAATAATTCAGCGATAAAATAGATTCAAGGAAGTAAAACGGTCAGTCTGTAACGGGTACAGTTGCAGGCTGGCTATTCAATCAGGTCTATCCACGCACAAAAAAATCCTGATTATTAAATATGACGAACCAAAAATCAGTAACCTCGTTTTTATCTCTATTCTCTATCTCTTCTATATCTTTTCTCTATGTTTGGCCTCTTCATGCCTAGATGCTCTGTTAAAGATAATGCTAGTATGTTGCCGGGCAGTGAATACGAGAAGGGATGCAGTGTGAATCAAGTCGTCGCCGCGAAAAATAGCGAAATCGAAAAAGTTAATCCGCCAAAGAAAGCATTTCTCAACAGCATCAACCATTTCCGTGGTATCGCTATCATCTTTATTGTGATGGCCCATTGCTATAGACCCGCAGGCTGGCAAGTAGAAACCTTAGCCGACAAAGCTTGGTTTAACTTGATGATGAACGGCACCGTCTTCTTCGTGTTTATCTCAGGCTTCCTATTTCACCATGTATTCTCCCATAGACTGGATTATAAGAAATACATGAAAAATAAGACCAAGTTTGTTTTTCTGCCCTACCTGTTTTTGTCATTACCTTGGATTATTTGGCATATCACGGCGGGGACAGATCCGCTTATGCATCTCAACTATACCCAGCTCACTAACCCAGCTGAAATTGCCAGTTGGTATGTGATAACAGGTCGAACGCTCACCGCATACTGGTATATCCCCATGGGCATGATGCTGTTTGCACTATCACCTTGGGTGATGCATCTTCTGAAGAAACAACACCTGATGCATTATGCCATCCCCCTCTTTATCATCGCCATGCTAATCCATAGACCCGAGTCGAACCTCAACGCCATTCAGTCTCTGTTCTATTTTCTTCCTGTCTACCTTTTCGGTGTCTGGAGCTCTGAGCACAGGGATAGCCTGTTCCCTTTTATCGGAAAATTTTGGATCCCCATGCTTATTGCAGCCATCGGTTTAGCCGTGGGGCAAGCCTACTTTTTGGGTGCGGGGACGCTAAACAAGCCGGCCTTTGAAATAACGGTTCCAGATCTTATGTTGCCACAAAAAATGCTATTAACTTTAGTGTTACTGGCCATTCTCAACAAGTTCGAGCATATCAGCATCAAACCACTGCAAAAGCTCGCAGAGGTTAGCTTTGCCATCTACTTTATCCATCCGTGGATAACCACACCTTGGTGGATGCTCTATGACAGCCCGGACATTTTTAATCTTCAGGGACAAGGCAATATTTTTACCACGCTTCTGGTTACCTTAGGCATAGTCATCATCTCATACGCTGTTGCAGTCACGATAAAAAAACTGCTCAATAAACGTAGCCGTTACCTTATCGGTTGGTAAACAACAAAACTGGTAAATCGACAAATCAGAGAACTTCATGACTCTGACTATCAAATAAGAATAATAAAGAGTGAGATAACATTGAAAAAAACCAAAAAATTTGCAGCTATGAGCTTGTTATTAATCTGTCATATCGGCTTTGTCGGCGCGGTTGAAAAGCAACAAACCTCAGCACAGGATCCTCTCTACGACGGCCCCTATCTGTTCGAACAGACGAAAACACAGCAGTCTCAGCAAGCCTACTGGATCTGTGCCAGCGAACTTCAGGCAACACGAGTCATCAACAATGAACTCAAACGCCCTAATGAATGTGGCAAGTTACCCGAGCCAAAACTCAACCCTAAGGCTAAAGAGATCGCTGCCAACACTTATACTAATGTCAGCAAAATCGTCGCTCTGAGTGACGTTCATGGCCAATACGATGTACTTATCACACTGCTTAAAAATCAGAAGATAATCGATGAGCATAATAACTGGGTCTACGGTACCGGTCATATGGTGATGACCGGGGATATGTTCGACCGTGGTCATCAGGTCAACGAAGTCCTCTGGTTTATGTATAAGCTAGATAAACAGGCCAGTGATGCCGGCGGTAAGCTTCATTTGTTAATGGGTAACCATGAGCAGATGGTGATGCGCGGTGACTTAAGATACGTTAACGAGCGCTATCAAACCGCAGAAAAGCTACTGGAACGCAGCTACGATGAGCTCTATGACAGTAGCAGTGAAATCGGTCAGTGGCTGCGCAGTAAGCACACCATAGTCAAGATAAACGATAGCTTGTTTCTCCATGGCGGGATCAGTGGTGAGTGGGTCGACAGAGAGCTGACTTTAGACAAAGCTAACCAAGTGTACCGCGCCAATATCGATAAGAGTAAGCCTGAGTTAAAAAGTGATGACCTATTAAACTTCCTGTTTTTAGGCAACGGCCCGACTTGGTTCAGAGGCTATTTCGAAGATGATTACCAAGAGAGTGAAATCAATAGGGTATTGGCTTATTTCGATGTGAAACATATCGTCGTCGGCCACACCTCACAGACTAGAGTGTTAGGCTTATTTAACAACAAGGTATTAGCGGTCGATTCGAGCATCAAGAATGGCCAATCCGGCGAGCTGCTGTTAATCACCCCAAATGAAGGCCAAGACACATTAATCCGTGGCCTATACGATGGCAGCCGCGTGACTCTATAAATTACTGACATCCAATGAGCTTGCAAGCTGCAGGCTCACTAACCCTTTCTAGTTTATAAGTGAAGTAATATTGAGACCTGATCTTTCTTGGTCATCTTATCCACCACCAGCTGAAATGAGTTATCGATCATTCGCTCGATCTCACCCGCCGGGATTGAGCCGTCCAGAATAATGGTATTCCACAGCGCCTTGTTCATGTGGTAACCGGGAATAACGGCGGGAAAGATATCCCTCAATATTGCGGCTTCATCCGGGTCGCACTTTAGGTTCATCCACCAATGCTTATTACCTGAGTCATTATTAGAGTCATCACCTTTACCCATCTTGCCAATGGCCAAGGTGGCAAACATTTTCCTCTTCACCTTAAACACATAAACATCGGCGCCAAAGGGGAAATCCAGTACCGTTTCAGGTTTATTTAGCAGGTATTTTTTTGCAGCATCAACATCCATTTGGACTCATCCTATCGAACAATCATCACTTTCAGCTTACGTTCATCTTCGCCTCTTTATAATCGATACACAATCAAAATAGGTGTTTGGAGACGATATGAAGATTCACACTCGACAGAATCGAACCGGGGGGCTCATAACCCTGTGTATGATTCTCACTCTTACGCTATTTACCCCCCTTTCAAAAGCACAAGCCGAGTCCAGCGGACAAGAGACCAGCTTTAGTGAAGCCGAGCTAGCGCAGATGCTCGCGCCTATCGCCCTGTATCCGGATAGCCTGCTGACTCATATTCTTATCGCATCGACCTACCCACTGGAAATCGTGCAGGCTAAACGCTTACAGAGCAAAAACAAACTACTCCCTACAGAGCAATTGATGGAGAAGGCCGAAGATGAAGAGTGGGACCCCAGTGTCACCGCCCTGCTTGCTTTTCCTACCGTACTCGACAAACTCAGTGAGGATTTAGAGTGGACACAAGATTTAGGCGATGCCTTTTTGCAAGATGAAGAGAGGATGCTCGCCAGCATTCAGACACTAAGACATCAGGCAGATAAAGCAGATAGCTTAGCCGAGATGGAAAATATGTCGGTAAGCCGTGTCGATAACCAGATCATCATAGAGCCAATCCAAAAAGAGATAGTCTACGTGCCCTATTACGATCCTAGAGTCGTCTATGGTCATTGGGCCTGGTATAACTACCCGCCTGTATATTGGGCACCCTATCCTTATTATGTACGTCCACCCTATGGTCATTTTTACTGGAACAGTGGCGTTCATATCTCTTTTAACTACTATTTTAGCGCCTTCCATTGGAACAAGCGTCATGTGGTGGTCGTTCACCATAACAATGCCCGTCACTATCGTCACCATGGCCGTATAGTAACCAGCCATGGTGCACAGAGATGGCACCATAAACCTGCACATCGCCGCGGCGTCGCTTATCGCAGCCCAGCAGTGAAACATAGATACAAGAGCCATCGTCCGAGCACGCTTTATAGCAAACAGGTACGTCAAGCCGATCGTCACGCAATCAAACATGCGAGCACGAGCAATAAGCTTCACTCAAAGTCTATACATACTACACGCTCAACAAGCGTGAATAACCTAAGCCATTACAACAAACAGATAGCGAAACAGAGGGAGCAGAAGTTTGCCAACCAGATGCACCACAAGAGAAACATGCAGGTCAGTGACCGCTCAGTGAATAAGCACAAGGTAAGCAATCATCAAGATCGCACTCAAACACAGCAAAGATTGAAACAAGCATCAAGCAAGCCGTCACATTACAACCGGGCTCAAACGAGGTCGAGTCAGAAGCCAACTCACAAGGCGCACAATAGCTCACAACAGAACAAGCCATCACACTACAACCAGGTTCAAACGAAGGCGAGTCATAAGCCAACTCAGATGAGAAGCTCTGGCCCGTCTAACGCTAAGACACATCATCAAAAAAATGCTAATCACAAAAGTAATAGCCAGAGAAGTAATAGTCGATCTCACACTAAACAGAGAGACTAGCTGATACTTGAATCAAAACCAAAACAGCGAGCTTAAGCTCGCTGTTTTGGTTTTTTCTCATCTTTATGGTTAGCATCTATAGCTGATGACTCGGGCTAACATCTAAGGTTCACTTTCCACTCAGATATCGCCTTTCCAGCCACCAATGAGTCCAACTCTAAAGCACAAAACTAAAATCAAATAACCGACTCATAGCAATTAAACCCACTGACTTCATCTTCTGTCAGGTATCGCCACTCACCAAGTTCTATATCTAAGATCAATTTCCCCACCTGCAGTCGATGTAAGCCGACCACACGATTTCCCACGGTAAAGAACATACGTTTTACCTGGTGATAGCGTCCCTCACAAAGAGTTAGCAGTACCTGATGCGACGCAATAACCTCAAGTTTAGCGGGTAGCGTCAGAGATTTTTCGCCCTGCAGCTGCAGTCCTTCTTCGAATCTGGATACCAGCTCATCGATACCCCCATCTTCGATAGGATCTCGCAGAGTCACCCGATAAGTTTTCTCACAGTGATACTTAGGGTTGATGATGTTAAACGACCAACGTCCATCATCAGTGAGCAGCAAGAGGCCTGTAGTATCGGCATCGAGCCTGCCTGTGATATGCAGGTCCTCGGCCCTGTCCACGTGGATATATTTCATTACCGAGGGATAGTCGCCATCGACGTTGGAACAAAGGGTATTGATTGGCTTATGCAGCATGATATAGCGCGAAGGCCTGGCAATCAGGCGCTGTCCGGCTAACATGATGTTGTTGTTTTCATGTACTTGCGTCTGGGGCGTGACAATAACAAGCCCGTTCACCCGCACCTTCCCGGTCTCAATCAAGTCAGTTGATTCGGCACGGGTGAAATCAGTACTCTTGCAGAGGAATTTATCGAGGCGCATTTATCGGTAATATATTGGAGGTGAAACGAGGTGCATCATTATCGCTATTCACCGGCAAGGGTCAAGCTTGTTTATTTTTCACTCGGAGCTTGATTATTTATCAGGCATGCAGCAGATTAATAAGCATATTTATACTTTTAGGGGGTAGCACTGATGTTAACTAACCAGTATAGGTACAGCATACGGTAATTAAGTATCAGCTAATGTCCTTCTGCGGCATGCTCTGCAATCACTGAATTACATATTATCGTTTTTAAGTCACAACTAACTGTGTCAATTCTCTTTTTTATGAGTTACAGGAGAAGTAATGATCAGATTTATATGCTGTTTAATACTCTTGAGTATCTCCACTCTTGTCTCTGCAGAAGAGAAAATGTTACACGCAGATTTCAGGCATAGGCCCCCTGAGATGATAGTCGAAAATAATCGAGCGGCAGGCCCACTGAAAGATGTGTTGGATGAGGCCGCTGACGTCATTGGCTACAAGATAGAGTGGCGTATAGCCCCCTTCGCCCGCAGTTTGAAAGGCTTGAAAAATGGTAAGGTAGATCTGGTACCCAGAGTGATTAAGACAAGCCAACGAGAGAAGTTTATCGATTTTCTCGGTCCGATTGGGCACAGGCAGAAAGATATCGTTTTTCTCGTCAGGAAAGGCAAAGAGAAAACGATTAACGACTACCATGACCTATATCAATTTGAAATAGGCATTAAACGCGATACCGCCTATTTTACCAAATTCGATGATGATAAAGCGCTGCATAAAATATTACTGCTCGATGACAGAAACATGTCCAGCATGTTTGCGGCCCATCGCTTCGACGTCATGGTGGTACTCGACAAAGACTCCATCGAATCAGCCTTCAAACAGATACACTTTACCGATTATGCTTACGCCCACTACAGGCATAAGCAAAATATCGGTATTTTTTACGGTCTATCTAAGCTATCTGCCAATACTAAGGTCAATTCCAAACTAAGCAAGGTACTGCTTAATATGTCACAATCGGGTAGGGTCGCTCAGATCTACCAGGACTATAAGCTAAAGCCTCCCCTCAGGCTGTTTTAGGCTGGCAGCGCTACTTACCCCTTTAGCACGCTGAAGATATGCCTCCATTTCATTTTCGGGTACCATACCGCCAATGCCGATGGCTCAAGCTTAATAGCTTGTGAGTCATAAAGTAGCCCCAAAAGCCCATAAATCTCATCGTCTGTAATGGTGATATAGCCATCGTTCATTCGCTCCATGGCCTTGCCCACAAAGCCTGATAGCGCGCACTCAATCCGGCCTACATCTCAGGTATAATCTGAAGTGGTGACTCTATGATGCCAGCGCTGACTTAGGGTTCAGGAAAGACGCAATAGTTTTCCTATGCACATAAGTAACTGGCTTACCTTTCCGGGACAAATTAACTTCATGTAATCTGATGCTTAATACCCGTTTAGTTGGCCATCATTAGTTTAGAAACCACTGACTAATAATCCTTTCTGAAACAATAAACAGGAATTGAAACACTTGTGACACATTTCACAACTCGAGCAATAACAGTTAAACAAGTTGCATCTTTACACTGTAACCCTTGATAGTGAGATTGATTAGCATTAACATCCGCGAAATTGATCTTACATTCACATAAACATCTCATTACTGCGCGTAAAACATGATACGGCCATCACTTTTTATCTCAGATGCCTAGGGAAAGGCACCGCACACTTTGAGTCATTTAGGCTTACTCTATGAAGACCCAAGTTAAATTAATCTCTGCCGTCATCACCGCGATTCTTCACTCAACAGCATTCGCCGCCCCACAAATCAGTGAAACTCCAGATAAGACAATAGTGGCCAGCAATGCCCAAGCCAGTCAGGATATCGAGGTGATCACAGTCTTTGGTCGCCAGCAGCACTACAAAACTGATCAGGCTCATGCCGCCATGCGCTCAGATGTGTCTCTGCTTGATACCCCTCAGTCGGTGACCGTGATCCCAACTGAGATCATGGATGACCAGATGATCCTCACCTTGGGCGATGCACTGAGAAATGACGCCAGTGTATCCATCGGCCGTGTCACCACAGACAGAGAGAGATTTAGGCTGCGAGGCTTTAGCTTAGATGAGAGCACTAACCTGCTTAAAGATGGCCACCAGCACTTCTCAAAATACCGTTTACCTATGGCACTCGTGGATAGTATCGAAGTCCTCAAAGGCCCATCCAGTCTGCTTTATGGTCAGTCGACTCCCGGCGGCCTGGTTAACCTGGTGACCAAGAAGCCAACCTATGATTCATTTTTAGAAGTCGGCGTAAAAGGTGATGACAATGGCTCGCTGCGAGGTATGCTCGATGCGGGTGGCAGCTTAAATGAAGCACAAACCATACGTTACCGCGCCATTGTCGAGAAGCAAGACAACAAGAACTGGCGTGAATACCAAGATGGCAGCGCACAAGAGAGTGACTTCTTCGTCGGTAGCTTGATGACAGACTTCGACATAGGTGACAATCTCACCCTGTCACTACACTATGACACGTCTGACGAAGTGGCAGGCCAGGACAGCGGTTCTCTTATCGATGACCAAGGCAATGTCATCGGCGGCGATGAAACCATCTGGGATATGCCCTGGACTAAGATCGATGCTCAGAGCGAGAACTATGGCGCCGACATCAGCTACCAGTTAAGCGACGACTGGAATATAGATGCGGGCTATAACAAACAACATAACGAGCGTGAGCGTTGGGAAAGCAAGCCGCAAACTAGCAGCTACGATCCTGATACCGGCAGCTACAAGAACAAACCCTATAACAAGCTGGAAGATTGGCAGCAAGAGTCCTCCTATTTTGACTTAGTCGGCACCATAGAAGTTGGCGGCATGCAGCATGACCTGCTGGTCGGTGGTAACTATCTCAAGCACGAGTACAGCTCACTGAAAGTCAAAGGTAAGATGGACTCTGGTAATATCGATACAGGCATCATAGTGCCTCAGCCCGATCTGGACTACGCCGACGGCAAGTCAGAAACAGAGAATTACAAATACTATGGTGTATTCGCCCAAGACTTGATCACCTTCAACGATCAGTGGCAGCTGCTCCTGGGCGTACGTTACGACAAGCAGGAAAAAACCAATGCAGACAGTCAGTCGGTACTGCCTAAGTTTGGGATCATCTACCACCCTACAAATTATGCCTCTATCTACGCCAATTACAGCGAGAGCTTCGAGCCACAGGGCCGAGTAATGGATGATGAAGATGCCAACGATGGCATGGAGCTAGATCCAATCAAGGGCGAGATGTATGAGCTAGGCACTAAGTGGGAACTGCTATCGGGCAAACTTCGCCTCAACGCCGCCCTATTTGATATCAAACGCAGCAACATCATAGTCAACCAAGGTACATCCGATGACCCTATCACCACCCAAGGCGGCGTTCAGCGTCACAAGGGCTTCGAGTTAGGCGCTATCGGCCAGATCAACGATGACTTATCATTGATCACCTCACTCATGTATCTTGATGCTGAATATGAAACCCAAGATGAGTTTCAGGGTAACCGCCCCGAAGACGTCCCCGAGTGGACAGCCTCTATCTGGGCCAAATACTCGATCACAGATCGCGCCGCCTTCAACTTAGGTGCCTTCTACGAAGGAGCCCGTTTCGGCGACGCCGATAACACCTTCGAAAAATCCGCCTACACCCGTATCGACACTGGCATCAGCTATATATTACCTGTGGCCGGAAACGACCTGCAGCTAAGATTGAAAATCGAGAACCTATTCGATGCCGACTACTTAGGTGGCGGTGAAAATGGAGAGGTGAATGTGGGTAAACCGAGAACGCTGAAGTTTGGCATTAGCTACAAGATTTAACTAAGGAATTAGTCCAACATAAAAAAGCCGCTCTGTTCTAAGAGCGGCTTTTTAAGTTCTTATTGAGCTAATGAGTCACACTCATGCCTCACGTTAGGCATTCCCTATCCAAAGCACTGAATTGTTCTGGATAGGAATAATCAGCTTATTTACACTCCATGCGGACTTTTGTCCTAATCCCCTTGTTTCAGACAGCCTTACTATCGAGAGCATTAAACAACATTTAGCTGATTAACCCATCCAATAAACTCAGCATAAGCTCAACTGCATATGAGTTTACTCATCTAGATGTTTCGAACTGCCAACCGACCAACTTATAAGAGTTGTAAAAAGAGAGATAAGTATGACTGCACATATCAGCGGTAAGAAAGGCGACTTTGCCGAAACCATCATCATGCCAGGTGACCCACTGCGAGCGAAATATATTGCCGAGACCTTCCTAGATGATGCTGTAGAAGTAACCAAGATTCGTAATATGCTGGGCTACACAGGCTTCTACAAGGGTCAACGTATCTCTGTGATGGGTCACGGCATGGGGATCCCTTCCATGGTACTTTACGCCCATGAGCTGATTAATGATTTTGGCGTGAAGCGCATCATACGCGTGGGAAGCTTAGGCGCGACCCAAAAAGATGTGAAATTGCACGATGTGATTCTGGCCCAAGCTGCGGGCACCGACTCTCCAACCAATGCTAAACGTAGCAGCGGCTATCAGATGGCCACATCGGCCACCTTCGAGTTGCTTCATAAAGCCTATATGTCGGCATTAGATAAAAAGATCAGCGTCAAGGTAGGTAACATCTTCAGTGGCGATATGTACTATGACCCGGATGAAGATATGATCCCGGCCTTAGAGCGTTTTGGCGTTCTGGGAGTCGATATGGAAGTGGCTGGACTTTATGGCTTAGCCCATCAGCATGGTATCGAATCTTTAGCCATTCTGACAGTGTCTGACCACTGCTTAACCGGCGAAGAAACGTCGGCACAGGAGCGTCAACTATCATTTAATCAGATGATAGAGTTGGCCTTAGAGACGGCTTGTGGCTAATACAGGCTGCTGACTTTAGCCCCTTGTAAGACACTTTTAATAAGCAATTTATTTCAGCTTATGCTCGCAGTAAACCGATATCATTAATGGCAGGGTTAACCTTAACGCTAGCCAATAAAAAAATAACTAATGAATCAACTGCGAGCCTTTAAAACGATAACTAGGTATAGATGATGAAAAACAAAATTTCCTTAACCATTTTAAGCTTCCTCGCCAACTTTATCATGGCGGGCTTTGCGACTCAGTTCGGCATGTTGATTGAACCTATCGCCAGCAAGTTTGCAGCAAACGTCAACGAAGTCGCTTCGATCTTCTCTCTGCTCAACGGGGGCGCGTTAGCCGGGACCATAGCCGCCTTCTTCTTAATTGAGAAGATAGGCGTCAAGCGCATGACCTTACTCAGTTACCTTTGTATTGCCTTAAGTGCTGCCGCACTTCACTTCACCTCGTCACTCAATGTGGTGATGATTGCCATGACCATTATCGGTCTGTGTGGCGGTGTTGGACTCTGTATTGCCGGCACCATCGTGGTGTCGGTGTGGAAAGACAAAATCCAGAGCACCATGCTCGTTGTACAAGACGCTACGTTCAATGTGGCTGGCGTGGTCTTCCCACTCATTACCACTTATGCACTTAGCCATGCACTGTCATGGAGTTACAGTTACCTTGCGGTAGGATTAGTGGCGCTGGGCACGGCTATGATGGCCATGATGACTAATTTTGACTTATGCGAAAGTAAAAGTGAAAACTCGAATGAAACAGCTTCAGGCGGCGAAAAATCGGAGTGGAACTTCTCAATCATCAGTGCGGGTATTGGTTTATTCCTAGGCATGTTGGCGCTTTATACCTTCCTGACCTGGGCACCTATGTTTGTTAAGCAGAAGTTTGACATTCCCTTCGAAGAAGCCGGTAACATCATCACCCAATACTGGTCAGCGGCCCTTGTCGGCGCGCTCATTTCGACACTTATCGTGTCCAGAGTGAAGATCCAACACTTCCTGATGGGCATGATGACCTTAGCCTTAATCATCACCAGTCTCATTGTCACCACAGACAAACTGGAGTGGATGAGCTATCTGACCTATGGCTATGGTTTTGCCTGTGCAGCCCTCTATAATGCCTTTATCGCCTACGGGGTGTCATTTGTGAAACAGGCCAGCAGTAAGAATGTGTCTTACATCTTAATCAGCGGTAGCGCTGGCGCCATGTTTAGCCCGGCTATCAGCTCCATGTTTGAATCCGTGATAGGTTTGCAAACTGTGATGTACGCCATCCCCGTCATTTACGCCATCATTTTAGGCATGCTAGTTATGTCTCGTCGCCAAGCGGCAGAAAACAGTTTAGCCATGGCTTAGATTGGGACTTAAAATTGGTATTAAAAATCCGTATAATACCGGTAACTTTAATGTAGATAATGACAGATAAGCTAACTGCCATGCGTAAACCAAGAACGATTAGAGTTAAGAATAGAGTACGTAAAATCAGAAAGAGGCGAGCGAGTATACTCTGTTTGTTGATGAGGAAGGCCTGTCAGCAAGATGAGCAGCAGAGGAGCCTCAAGCTGCAAGAAAAATAATACTCCCTATTACATTAAGCCCCGGTAGTCTGACTGCCGGGGCTTAATTTTATTCAAACTATAATGCTGGCAATTCGACTATTCAAGATAGGCTTTCAGTCCTTCTAGATTACTTATCACTATCCCCTCTTCCTTATCCTTGTGGATCAGGCCTAATTCCTCAAGCTTCTTGACGGCACGGCGATACACACGATCTGTCGTCGCAAAACGCTCAGCCTCCAGGTAGCACTTAGTGAAGCCATCTACAGGCAGATCGTCTAAATATTGATGGTAGAGGTCGTAAGCTATGTTATAGGCGATGGGATACAGCATTCTGCGAGTCAGGATATCGACGGTATCTTGATAATCGACGGCGATGGCACTGGCAAAAAACAGGGCAAACATAGGCTGCTTGATGAGCGCCTGCTGCAGCTTATCACCACAGATAACCTCAATTTCGACGTCATCTTCGGCCACGATATCCAACTGACACTTATAATCACTGAAAAACTCCATCTCACCAAACAGTTGAGAATCACACACCATAGTGCCTAACTGAAAACAGCGACCATTGCGGGCCGTATAGCCCATAGAGATCCGGCCATGCTTGACTAAGATAAGCGAATCCACTTTCTGCCCCTGCCGCATCAGTTTTTGATGTGCCGGAACTAACTTAGTTTCACTGATGCACTCGAGCATGATCTGCTCAATTTCATCGTGTTCCTGTTCCCAAAGTGATTGGAATCGCCCTTTAGACAGAGGTTTTAGTTGCATCAAGTATGCTCAGTATCGACGTTCTAAACATCATTATAACAGTCAAAAACCATGACTAGCGAATATCCACATATATGCTGCTTCAAGCGAATTAAGCGTTAATAAACCGATTGGGCGTCTCCCCCATATGCTGCCGAAAAAAGCTGATAAAGGCGCTATCGCTGGAAAAATCCAGAGAAAAAGCCACTTCCGAGATACTTCGACCCTCGGCGAGTCGGACTATTGCCCCATGTAACCGCCACTGCTGGCGCCAAGCTTGATAAGGCATCCCGGTTTGCCTGATGAAGATACGCGAAATGGTTTTCTCACTGGCACCAATCCTTTTGGCCATTTGATTCAATGGCTGGGGCAAGGTCTCTCCAGACATCACTTGTGCCAGCCAAGGTTTCAAACGAGGATCATCAGGAATAGGCAGAGGTAACATCTCTTCCGGCGCAACCAACAACTCCTCAATAAACAGGGACAGTAGGTTCTTTTGTTGCTCGGCTGGCATGTCCCAGGGCCACAGAGACATACGCTCAATCAGTTGTTTAAACAGATCGTTAACGCCGATGATTTTGATCTTGTCAGGCAAATCGATAAAGGAGGCGGTATCGAAGTATAGGGAGCGACATGTCACCACCTCACGCATCTGCATTCTGGCGCAATGCTCTATTCCTGCGGGGATCCAGGCGGCCTTGGTCGGTGGCAATACATATTGCATCTGCTCCAGAGCTATGGTTATACACCCTGTGGGCGCATAGAGCAGCTGGGCCTTCTTATGGCTATGTACGCCTGAGTCATAATTTCCCACCCCAGATGCGATACCGACCACCTGAGCCTCAAAATCATCTAAGCTTGCCAACACCTCTGCTGCACAATCTGAGTTTAGGATCGCCATAAGTCTTATTTTTGATAGTTAATGTCCTTATCATTGTAATCGGACACGCGGCTGATCGCTATAGTTCCCGGCATCAAATTTAATATTCAATGCCACGGAGTCACCTCCCATGAAAACAATGCCAAATCTCTGGCTTATATTAGCCTTAGTGATGTTTCCACAAGTTGTCGAAACCATCTATAGCCCGGCTCTACCTCATATTTCACAGGCGTTCGGGGTAACAGCCCAGACCGCTTCACAAACCATATCTGTGTACTTTATCGCTTTTGCCTTCGGGGTACTTGTCTGGGGAAGGCTGAGTGACACCATAGGTCGTCGAAAAGCCATGCTGCTTGGATTAGTCACCTATGGCGTGGGTGCCACACTGGCTATTTTTGCAACCAGCTTTGAGGCGCTGATGCTGGCAAGGATCATATCGGCTTTCGGTGCGGCCACAGGCTCAGTCGTGACTCAGGCCATGCTAAGAGATTGCTACCAGGGAACCGAACTGACGAAGGTATTCTCGGTGATCACCATGGGCGTTTCGATCAGTCCGGTTATTGGATTATTGAGTGGCGGCATCATAGTGACTCATTTTGGCTATAGCGGGATATTCTGCAGCTTGCTGATGCTAGCCATCACACTCTGGCTGCTTGCCCTTATCACGTTATCCGAGACCAATCCGAAAGTGAATGCTAACGCCGAGTCAGTAAATCCCCAAAAAATTGGCGTTTTTCAGCTGGCCAAGCAGATGAGTCGAGACTCGAGTTTATGGTGCAACGCCGGTCTGATCGCAACCTTTAATATCATGCTATATAGCTACTACTCGCTCGGTCCCTTTATCTTTAATGATTTAGGCATGACATCGACCGAGTTTGGCTATAGCGGCATCGTGTTACCCATAGGAACGATACTGGGCAGCATGCTCAATAAGCGCTTGATATCGAAAGGCTGGCAGTCACACCACTTGATCTCTGCCGCCTCAGTTCTGGCCTTAACTTGCGCCTTTGGCGTCTGGTTACTCAGGTCTGATCTCTTGTTCCTAATACCTATGGTAGGTATGTTGCTTTGTAGTGGCATGGCTTTGCCCAATATAATGAGTCAAGCGTTAGTAAATTATCGACACGCGGTTGGCACAGCTGGCGCCTTGTTTGGGTTAACTTACTACTTGCTGTTCGGTGCGGGTCTTGCGCTCACTGGGATATTACAAAATCTGGGGATGGTACTCATCTTGAGTGCAGGCTTATCTTGCTTACTCAGTGTAAAACTAAACCTTGGCACTGTTGCAAGAAAACAGTGCCAAGATAGCTAACCAAGCTCAAACGTAGTGATGCCAAATATCTTTCCATTATCGATATTTGGCATCCCTTTTTGATACATGCGCACTGTTGCAAACACCACCTGCATATCTTCACGTTCAGCCAAAGCAACGGCGGCGGGGTTATTTTCAGGCACATCTAAAATGAGAGTTTCCCCTTCGATACCTGACTGAGCTTGATTCAATAACACGCCCGCAATGTCAGCATTATCCGCAAATAACGGCCCGACTTTATAGCCTTCGATACAAGGGCGTCTGACTAAATACCCACTGATTTTCCCCTCTGAGCGGTAAACTAACGTCAATCCATCGCTCTGAGTCATCCAAGCCTTTAGAAAGGTCTCACGATTTGCAGGAAAGCATTGGCGGTCATAGAGGTTAATGGTATTTAACTCAGTACTGCTCACATTGTTATCTAGGACAGTAATGGCTTCAATTGACTGAGAACGATATGAAGCTAATTTTTGATATCTGCGATTCTGGTAATAAGGCTGATAACCGATACGCTGATATATTTCGACATTCTCAAGCACGCCATCGATGCCAACATTACGCTCACCGCAGTAAGCTAACCTGTGCTTAGTGAGTGCCAAGCCGTAACCTTTGCCTCTATGCTCTGGTGCGACGATATAGAGTCCACAAAAAGCAAAGTCCTTACCATAGGTTACTGCACTGCCTACCGCGACAATTTCCCCCTCTAGCTCACCGACAAAAAAGCCATTGGGATCGGCTCGGTAAAACAGAGCCGCATCGTTAAGACCAGGGTTCCAGCCCTCGGCTAGGGCCCACTTCAACGCCAACACCAGCTCATCGGCAGTCATATTGCGGATCAGTAATTTCAATTCAGTCATCTTGCCTCTCCTTTTACTCAGAACAACCTAGCTATTATCCTTGGATTCCAGCCACTGATTAGGCCCACTTCAGCGCCAACACCAGTTCATCGGCAGTCATCTTGCCTCTCCTTTTACATTCAATGACGCATTATGATTTGGCGGAAGCAGGTATCATATTTTTCAGTCACTTCCCCCACAGACCTATTCCAACTAATCCCTCAAACTAGCATCTGGCTTGATAAAAAGTACAGGTTATAAATCGATATTAATATCGCTAAAAGCAGCCTGTTCTATATGGATGACCCGGCTTACTCCGTCCCTGTTATCGACCATATCTGAAATAAGAGTCGAACCATCGGGCTGTTTATCTAGAGTGTACTCAGCTGAGCTACCGCTAAAGAACACGATGTTGGTTGCCGCATTACCCGTGATGCGGTTATCGAAGCCATTGACTATGACATTACTGCTCTTATCACCGGTTAAGGTGACATCTTTAAGGTACTGAGCATGATAGGTGTATCCTAAATCCGCATTAAATCTCAGGCTGAAATTGCCCTCAAAACTCGCATCAATGCGGGCATCATAGGTCAGATAAGGATGAAAGAATTTGTTATCCATCAGCTTAGCTCCCAAGAGATCTTCACTGGTGATCTCAGCTCTGGTTTTCGCCACATAACCTCCCCACATGCCGTGGGTTGAACTCTCACTCCAGGCCCCCCAGAGGCCATAATATGAGTCAATAACTGAGGCTAAATACTCCTGAGTCAGGCTGTTTTCCGGCGTGAGTTCGGCAATCCAATCAGGCATGCCAATACCCCATAACTTGTCATTAAGTGCGACAATCTGAGCGCTGCGAATTTCGGCCTGATAATCGGCTAACGCGCCAACAAATTCAGGGTTTTGATCGACGCCAATGCCGTAATCATGAACCAAGTGCAGTATCTCTTCGAAACTGGCATCACGATGACCATCATAAGTTTGATTGATATACCAGTTGCCTCCCTCGACCTGGATTTCATTCTGATAAAGCGGCTGACCGCCTAAATCTGTCGCCGGATTAGTACCGTCATCCTGGCCATTGAGCAGTAATAATATAGCGCCGTTATCTGCCATCTTAATCGCCACAGCAGACTTATCACTGCCATATTCTGAACCCGGATAATCGGTGAGATAGTGAATCAAGATAGAACGCGCTCTGACAATTTGATTGTCAGACAGTTTATCCTGAGCGATAAGGTGTATCGACTTGCCATTAGCGGCCTGCATTTGGGTGTAACGGTTAAATTTAAGCGCTGAGCTGTATGTCGCCGACAGAGAATCCGGCACACTGGTGATATCCAAGGCTAAGGTTGCAGCCGACAATTTACTTCCCGGGACCATAGTGTCAGTGTCTGTTTCTGTGCCCGTCGAATCAGGGGCTGATTTGGTACTTGAAGAATCTGAGTTACACGCCGCCACTGTCACTAAACTTGTTATCAGCAGACTTGCCAATAATACTTTAATCATAATATGTCCCCGGAATCATCGTATGAACAAAATTATCATGGGAAGAAAGAATAGAAAGTAAGCGGCTGTAAGCTAAGGGACAACCAATGTAAGCAGGTGTAAGCGCGCTATCATTAACGGTGAGAGTCTGTAAAAATAAGCGCTTCTAGCTGCTCACCTATAGCACTTGGTATTAGGAGTTTCTGTGGTAAAAGCGCACATACTCATCATAGAAGATGATTTAGAGATCTCACGATTGACCGCCATGTATCTGGAGGCGGAAAATTATGAGACTAAGATTGTCAATGATGGCCTACTCGCAGTCGATACCATTAAGCGCTATAAGCCTGATCTGGTCATACTCGATCTCATGTTACCCGGCTTAGATGGTATCGAAATATGCAGGCAATCCCGCAGTTTCTATTTTGGACCCATACTCGTACTCACTGCCTGCGCCGACGATATGAGCGAAGTCAGCTTGTTAAAACTGGGGGCCGATGATTATCTGACAAAACCCATACGCCCCCATGTGATGGTTGCGCGCATTGACGCTCTCCTCAGACGGGTTGGCAATCAGCCTCCGAGTACGGAAGTGATAGCGATAGGCCAGCTAAGGCTTGATACCGCCACGAGAGAAGTCAATCTTGGCCGACTCAAGCCTGTGCTCACAGAAGCGGAATATGACATCTTACTCCTGCTAGCCTCGAATCCTGGCAATATCGTCTCCAGAGATGACTGCTGCCGCTCCCTGCGCGGCATAGATTATGACGCTAATGACAGATCTGTGGATATGCGAATTTCAGGCTTAAGAAAAAAACTTGGCGATATCAGCTCACCTTATAAGCTTATCTTAACTGTGCGTAACAAGGGGTATATGTTAGTCAATGGCTAAATTTATTCCTCCCCTATTCGCCCGCCTCTATCTGGGGATAATACTCGCTCTGGGCGGCAGCGTATTTATCACTTTATCATTTAGCTATGAAGCTCTGGAACAAAGCGATCTACTAGATTTTAATGCCGATACCGATTACATTTTCAATGAAATATCTGTTGCTTTGGAAAACAATGATGTTGATCCAGAACAATATATTCAGTCCTTGCCAAAAACTCTGCTTACTTTCGATATAAAATGGCAAGAGACATGGGATGGCGCTCCAGAATGTAATATATGTGAGTACTTATATACCAGTGATAACAGTTTAATCTACAATCTCGATGATGAAAGATTGTTAGCCGTTTATCCCCTGGATAATGCTAAAGGTGCGATACTTATCAGCGACCAATATCACTTTTTTGATGGTACACACTCTGAGGTCGACGATGAAATAAAGCTGCAAAACTTAGCCATCTTATGGCAACAACATCCGGAAGACATACTCCCAGTGATACTGCTCTTTGTAGCCATATTCGCGATAAGTGCCCCCCTCTATTTTCCTATCCGACAATTACAGAAACAGATAAACCAGCTTATCGACACCAATGATAAATTTGGTCGCGGCGAGCTTATGGTACGCGCCTCCCCCAAGTTATCAGAGCCAGTGAAGGCCTTGGCGACGAGTTTTAACCAGATGGCTGAATCAATTACCGAAACCGTGAAAGAGAATCAGATATTCGCACAGGCCGTACCCCATGAAATGCGTACTCCTCTGAGCCGCATACAACTGGCCACAGGCCTGTTACGAAAGAGCAGTACCCAGCCACAACAAGTCGCCCTACTCGACAATATCGATACCTATATAGATGATATCGATGAGCTCACCAAACAAGTACTGACTTTCTCTAAACTCAATGCCGCAATTGATGAAGACAAGTCCATAGGCAAGCAAGTCATTAAACTCGAACCCTATTTAGACGAGCGTATAGCTCAGTTGAATCAGGATCAGACCAAGAAAGTTATCCTCTATTGTCATCAACAGGAGCTGGAGTGCGACCCTGCCTATCTCAGATTAATGTTCGATAACTTAGTTAAGAATGCCATCAGATATGCCAAGTCCACCGTGATCATCTCTGTTGAGATTAAAGAGGACTTAGATACGAGTAAAACCTTAATAGGGAAAAGCTCAGAGTGGATACTCTCAAAATGGAAAGTATCAAAATGGAAAGCCGCCAGCAAAAGAGTGAATCAAGCCGACACACAGCTCATCATCACAGTGGCAGATGATGGCCCGGGTATAGCGAAGGAAGATTTCGACACCATCTTTATCCCCTTCTCCCGCTTAGACAAGAGCCGAAATCAACAAACCGGCGGTTTAGGCCTAGGCCTAGCTATCGCCAAGGCCGCGACCAAACGCATGTCCGGTGAGTTGAGCATGAGTAGCAACTCGGCAGGGGGGGCCAGTTTCAGCTGCCGTATACCAAGTGGCTATTCACTCAAAAACAATAGCTAGCTCCATTTAAGCTGTTTTCGCCTGAGTGCTGGATTTCTTAACAAAATCGGCAAGTTGAATTGTTAATTGGGCTACTTGTAGCTTGAGATCCTTGCTCTTTTCTTTACCGGATTCAGTCTTATCTCTGACTGATTCCTTCAACAGCTCCTTGATCAGTTTCAATTTCTTCTGCAAACGTTCTAGCTGTTATTCCAGTGACATTCATACAAATCTCTTTCTTTAAAAAGTGGCTATTTACGATACCAATCCAATTAACTATTACTTGCACTTGCATGTTGAATGCTAGCTTCAATATTTGGATCCCGATTCGATCTATGGCTAGCTTCTCAATTCTGGGTTCGGTATTCAGTAAGCGTATGTAAGCAGGAGCAATAACAAGGCTCTCATCTCAAGAGGAATTCAAATTACCTAGGCTTCTTTATACCTATAGGCAATAAGAAAACAATCGATTCAGAATTATCCACTAACAGACTGATTAAAATGAATAAGCAGCATTCCAGAGCTCAATCTTGAATCATCGAACACAAAAATAGACAACCAAAACGCCCAAGAAAGGCGAGTTTTACCGGTTCTGATATTGCGTTAATGACTGGCATAGGATTATCGCGACACAGATGTAACCAATGCCGTTAATATGCTAGTATCTTGTGAATATCAAGGCTTCATTGTGTACGATAATACATTGCATAATGAGAGAGCAATCTTGTTCCCAAATATCACCCAAACCAGTGTATTTTATTGGTTTTTTTACTAGTCAGATCGAATTTAATAACAAGATGTGCGCCTATTGATTGGTTGTAAAAACTTATCTGGGGGTTCGCCTAAGTTTGGGCGTTAGCTGCTAAGGCTGTAAGAAGAAAGTGCGGTACTCGACAACCACAGTTAGAAGAACGAAATGAGCAATAATGTGAATAAAATGAGCGTGCGTATTATTCGAGCAATTCTCTTAACCTTGATGATTATTCCAGGAGTTTCAGCTGCGTCAGACATTGCCAGCAGTGTCAGCGGTGGCGTAGAAGATCGCCTTGCCGATGGCGGTTACTTTGAACTCGGTGTCAGCGTTTATGGCGTCAATAAAGTCGATATCCGCCAAATAGATCATCAATCTGTGGAACCTTCGCTGTTGATCAGTGGTATGTACCAGTACAAAGGGCTCTTTGTGGAGATGATCCACCAATCTCAGGATGGAATTAACCTAGGATTTAACTTCTGGAATTCGGAAAACTGGTCCTTGGATCTACTGCTAGCCAATTTGCAAAGCTCCAGGAGCCGCCCGGAAGGTGTGGATCCCAGCATGCTTGATGAAGCCGACCGCAACGCCTACCTGATGTCGGAGGACTCCTGGTACGTAGGTGCTGGTTTCCGCGCCACCCGCTATTGGGGGGACCGCTACGTTTTCCAATACAGATTGGTGAGCGATTATTACGATGGTCAGGGGATATCGAGTACCGCCAGATTGGGGACATCCTGGCAGGTTCGTAATTGGAATTTCCACGCACTAGGCAGCATAGAATATTCATCAGCCACTTTGAATCGCCACTTTTTTAGCGTCAGCGACGAGGAAGCTACTGAGCTGTTCCCCGAATATCAGCCAGGCAGTTCCTTTAGTTACGGCATGGAGTTGGGAGTGGCTTATCCTCTGAGTGAGAGTTTTGTATTCCGTGCCATGTATCGCCTTAACGTGCTGTCCAATGAAGTGACTGACAGCCCCTTTAACCAAACTGGCTATGTGTCGTTCTTTAACGCCTCTATCAGTTATGTGTTTTAGGCGGACGACATGAATAAATTTACTCAATGGTTGGCTTTGGCGTTGTTGGGAGTTCCCATGACGGCCTGGAGTCAAGACGATTCAATAGCCTTTACCGCCACTCCTAAACGATGTATCGCCTTACACAAAGGCCAGACTTGCTATCAGGATGTACTGTTTCGTTGGCAGACACCTGAGCTCGGCCAGTATTGTCTGGTACTGAGCAAAGATCATCGCAAACTGACATGCTGGAATGGCAAAGCCATTCAGCAGTACCAGTACAGTTTTGAAGGGGACAAGACCACCAGCTTTAGTCTGATCCACAGTGATGAAACACAACCGCTGGCACAGCTAAAAGTGGTGGTAACTTGGGTTTATAAGGCCCCAAAACAGAGTGGATCCGGCTGGAGGTTATTCTAAACATGCCAGTTACAAAGCAGATATTGGTGGTGGAAGACGATGCCTCGCTAGCGGAATGGATTTGTGACTATTTACTGGACCATGGCTACGGGGTAACACTGGCGAGCCAGGGTGACTATGCGCTGGAGATGATCGCCGAAGAGCAGCCAGATCTGGTATTGCTGGACGTAATGATACCGGTGAAAAACGGATTCGATGTGTGCAAAGAAGCGAGGGAGTTTTATTCCAAGCCGATCCTATTTATGACTGCCTGCAGCGAAGACGGGGACGAGATTCAGGGGCTGGAGGTTGGGGCCGATGATTACCTCACTAAACCAATTCGTCCACGGGTGCTACTGGCGCGCATCAAAGCCCTGTTACGCCGTACCTGTGACGAGGAACTTAAACAACAACTGAAGTTTGGCTCGCTGGTCCTGAACGCGACCGCCAAATCGGTCACCATTGACCAGCAGTCGGTGGGCTTGAACGCCAATGAGTTCGATGTATTGTGGCAGTTAGCATTGAAGGCGGGCACCATAGTCAGTCGCATCGAACTGGTATCCCAGCTGAGAGGGATCGAATACGACGGTCTGGACCGTTCAATAGATATCCGCATCTCGCGCTTGCGTAAGAAACTGCAGGAAGCCCAGAGCCAACCTTATAAAGTCAAAACAGTCCGTGGCAAAGGATACCTTTTCTGTCGCGATGACAGTGAGCCAGCGTCATGAAAAAATTGATAGCCTCTCTGGTGTTAGTGGTACTCACCACCATCGCCAGCCTAGGCTGGTCAATCAGCGAGTTTGCAGCCCTTCAGAACCCTGATACAAATAATCCCAGTGTAGCCAACCGTCTTACGGCACTGAAACTCATGGGCAGCACGCTGGCACTGAGCCTAGATAACGACACCACCCACATTGATCTATTTATTGATAACTGGAATCGGCATAATTCCGAGCAGTTGTCTTTGATAACCGAAGCTGAGTTCGGCTTACCTGCCCCCTTGAAGGCACAATTCGATACCGAGGCAGCCCTGCTACTCGAGTCCGACGAAGGGATCTCCCTGCATTACCGAATGCCTCACAAAGGTCAAATACTGAACATCAATACAGAACTGATGACACCAATAGATGCCAATTGGAGCCTGAATAAACTGTATACCATGCTCTTCTACGTTGGCGTGATGCTGATTATGCTGCTATGGGTATCTCCCCTAATCCGGCGGCTGGTGAACCTAAGCAAGGCGACACAGGCGTTTGGCATGGGTGAATTACAGCAGCGAATTACGGTCAGCAAAACATCTTATATAGGCTCCATTGAAACCGAATTTAACCGCATGGCGGATCGTATTCAGCAATTGCTGGATGACAACAAACTGCTCAGTCGAGCGGTATCCCACGATCTGAAAACACCAATTGCACGGCTAAGATTTGGCATCGAGGCTCTGGAAGAAACTCAAAATGAACAGCTACGGGTTAAGTACTTCCAACGGCTAAACCGGAATCTTGACACCATGGAAGAGTTGGTGATGACTCTACTCAGTTATGCCCGCCTGGATCAGGCCAATATCCAGCCGGATTGGCAGTCCATTGAACTCAATGCCTGGTTGCAGGAAAAACTGGCATGCCTACTCGACCCATCTCACCCAGTCGACTTCGTGCCATGTACAAAATCACTGACTGTCAGCACAGATCCCAAATACCTGTCGATGCAGGTGAATAATCTCCTCAGTAATGCTCAACGTTTTGGGCATTCACAGATTAAGTTAACAGTGGCTATTGAAGAAGGCCTTGTATGGATACATGTCGACGACGATGGCCAAGGCATCGATGCTCAGGAAGCAGACCAGGTGATAAAACCCTTTGTGCGAGGCCAACAAAGCCGAGACAATGCCGGCCACGGCATGGGCCTGGCCATTGTCGATCGCATTGGCTCTTGGATGGGATCGAAATTACGTATTGGCCGAGCTCCAGAATTAGGTGGTGCCCGCATGTCACTAAGGTTTGAGCCATTATCGCAAGCAACTTATACCAGTCCCACTAAGTAGGTGATCAGTTCAGAGCCATTCAGGCTTTTCAATTCAAGGCATTGATGAAGAGATGCTTGTTCCCTTTGAAGTTTACTTTCAAACCCTATACCGTTAAAGGTTAAGCTGTTTGGGTTATGTCGAAAACAGAGACCTAACCTTATATATGGAAAGGTCTACTCCCGCGATCTATTTTTAACCGATATAGCACAATTTTTTTAATTTACTTTCGCTAAACCAAATTGACTAAATTCCTCACTGGTCATCCAATGCTCGCCCTCTGCAGGAGCAGCGTTTAGTGTAAACAAATAAAATGGAATACCTTTTTTACCGAGCATCTTATTGAAGTAAGACCCTTGTTTATGATGACTTTCGTCGGAAAATGGAATATCTAACGCAACTTTTTCATCACCAGCCCAACTATGAACTCCGACCTGTTTATGTAGACTAATTTCAATGTCGCTATTTCTACTGTTAACTAGCCTCTCAACACCTGCTGAGAATAAATCGGTTCCTCCTGAAAATACAGAACCATTAGCACTAACTACAGTGTTCATTCCTCGATCCCTAATCAGTAGGCCTGTATACATGTTAATATCATCATCACTGGAACCGTCAATGACACTGTCAAAGACGAGCGTCATTTTTAAAGCTGGATCTAAACTATTAACCAATTTTTCTAATTTAAGGTAGGTTGTAAACCCGAGATCAGAACTATCGCCAAACTCAGGGAAAACATTAACAGTTTTCAAAGTAACGCTAGTATCAGTCAAGTCTCGCACCTCAAAAGAAGTAGAGCCTATCGCGTTTATATATTGTGAAAACTCTAATCCCACATCATTTCCGTTTAAAGTCGATTGAATAAATGTTAAATCCTCATTTTCACTTCGTTTATCGGCAGAGCAGCTAAATAACTTACTTTCAGTTTGAAAAAACAATTGGCAATACTGAGCTTCCTTCGTATTTTCTAAGGATGGAATAATCATATCTATCTCATCCCCTGTATCATTCTTTATTTTAAGTAAATCAAAAACATTAATTTTACCTGTTTCATCCTTAAAGCGAATTTCTTTCCCATATAACAAAGAAAAATAATCACCACCTACCGATAATTTAAATGAATTTAAAATTTTATGACGCTCTGAAATTATGATCTCTTTATCCGTGGTGAAATCATAATCGATTTTAGGTTCTTTTAAAGCTGCTGACCCAGTATCGCCACAAGCCGATAGCAATATAATACTTAAACTAAAAGTTGCGATTTTTTTAATCATTTTTATTACCTTATAAAAATTGCCCCCAAAATAGCAGGCGTTAATGAAGTTAAGTACCATGCCAATCAATGATTTCGATGCCTCATTACCACAATCCATCATCTTGTTAATTTCTGCATAGCAATACGGTTTTTTGTAAATATTATCCAGTGAGTGTCGGAGGTAGTACAAGAAAGGATAGAGTAGAGAGCGCCTGTCAACAGTGGCAGGCGCAGCTTAGTATTGGAAATTAGTCTTCGACATTCACATGGTTAAGAATGTAGTTGGTGTCATACACCCGTGAAGCGGCATTACTAGGTTTGCTGCTCAGGCCAGTCACTTCGACCACTACCGAGGTCTCTTTATCAATGGTCGAACTACCCCACAGCAGGCTATTGCTGCTGTCCCCTATCCCGAACTGGCCCACAGAGTCGCGATCGGTTTGCTCACGAGTGAAAGTAAAGTAAGGGTAGCCAGCCTGTTGGCACAGCTCTGCCGACTTGCGCATAATGTACTTACGCGCTAATGCCCGATCTGTGCTGGTATTACCCACAAAGCTTATCTGCCAACCATCCGGGGCAATCTGCACGGTTTCAAATCCTTTACCGAAAGACCAGAACTGCTTTTCGGTATCATAGGGAGTTGCACAAGCTGCCAGCATCAAGGCCAGTCCAGCACACACCCATAAGTTTCTTATCGATTTCATCTCTTGGCTCATCAAGTTAGTTAGAAGCTGTAGTTCACACCCAGAGTTGTTACCCACTGGTTACTGCTGTCCACTAAAGGAGAGTCAGCCATGTTGGATGCCAGATGCGAATACCCGGTAGACTGAGTGATGTCCAAGTGTTTAGTGACTGGGATGACCATAGCATAACCCACATTGTAGGCTAGGCTGCCGCTGCCCTGATAAGCCGAACGCTTTGGGGTGACTTCCGAGCTAGATACGCCAGTGTAATAGTTTACGTAGTCTTTGCTGAAGTAGTGCACACCGGCGTAAGGCACCAGAGAGGCAAAGCCAAGATCCATTGGGTGGTAATAGGTGATGTCGGCCTGATAGCCTTTGTAAACACCGGTAACGTCGTGTTGAAATTTAGTCGATAAGGTTCCTTTTCCCAGATGGATATCGGCATTTAAACCCAAATCACCACTAATCTTGCGATCTTTCATGCCTGTTAAAATATCGGCATCGTCGGAGTCGAAACCAGGATTGGCAACCAAAAAGGCGCTGAAATTGACTAGGCTGTCGTTGTCGCCGAAAAAACGGTAGTTAATACCGGCCAGATCTATGTTGAAGTCTTCACCATGGTAGCCTCCGTTCAGGTAGACACCGGTCTTGTGGTCCTGATCTTTATAAAATTCGCTTCCAGTAGCAACGCCGGCACCGGCGAAAAATTGGCCCTGATGGCTGTAGATATTACCGTTGAGAATATAGGTATTGTTTTCTGCCATGGCGTGGCTGGACATCAAGGTTACTGAGATAATTAAGCATAACTTTTTCATTTTTTGATCCTTATTACATCTGTCGAATGACTGTGGAGGCACTATATTCCACTTGCAGACAGGACTCTGTATCCAAATGTAACCTGAGATCGGTTGAGGGCTTGAAGGCCCACTTATAAGACCGTATCTGCTAGATCGCAATGAGTAACAGTGCATCTAACCACTTAGTTATACTGTTTCCTGTTGATGATTCCCCTTCCTTAAAATATACTCGAATTCGTTAACTCTCTAACCCAACAATTTCAATATGTTAATGGCGATAAATGTTAAGTTGGCTGAATATAAATCCAAAATAACAATTTAACTCTTGTCTTTCTTATACAGGTTTTGCTATAACAATAGGAACGAATTAGATCCCCTCGAGGAAAGTAATGAAACGATTAATTGCAGTTGAGATAACCACCACCACATCAACCTAGAGTTGTTGTGTTGGCATTGTAATTACTGATTTATTACGCAAAAAATGGCTAACATGATTTCATGTTAGCCATTTTAGTTTTACCGCGCTTATTTTGATTTCATGTTGGTCTCCACTGAAGAAACGGAGATGTACAAGATGAAAAATGAACACAGAAAAATAGGCAGTGAACTTGAGCTATTTAGCCTCTCGGACTACGCATCCGGCATGGTGTCTTGGTATCCTAAGGGCTATGCAATCTATCGCAAGGTAGAGGCCTACCTCAGAGACATTCAGGAACAATATCATTACCGCGAGATCCGCAGCCCCATTCTGGCCAACAGCCAATTATGGGATAAATCCGGCCATCTGGAAAAGTTCAGAGACGACATGTTTCTGCTGCAAAATGACGGTCAAGAACAGGCGCTTAAGCCGATGAATTGTCCTTTTCATATAGAGATGTTCAATCAGCTGTGTCAATCCTATCGGGAGCTACCCCTGAGGTTATCTGAGTTTGGTCTGTGCCATCGCAACGAGGCATCCGGAGCGCTGAACGGCCTGTTAAGGCTTAGAAGCTTCAATCAAGATGATGGTCATGTATTTTGCCGTGAACATCAGATCCAATCTGAGCTGATGTCCTTCGTCGAAATGCTTTATCGGGTCTATGACAAGTTCGGTTTCAATGCCGATAGCATAGAGGTCAGCATTTCACTGCGCGCTAATAACAAGGCCGGTAGCGAAGATGCCTGGGACCGCGCCGAGCAATACCTGCAAGATGGCCTCAAGCAGCTCAATATTCCTTTCAAGTTATTACCCAATGAAGGCGCCTTCTACGCCCCTAAGGTGGAGTTTGCCCTGAAAGACTCTCTGGGACGTCAATGGCAGTGCGGCACTTTTCAGCTGGATTTTGTGCTAGCCCAAAGGATGGATGCAACATTTATCAACGAGGAGAGCAAGTCTGAATATCCAGTCATACTCCACCGAGCGGTGCTTGGCTCATTGGAGCGATTTATTGCCATCTTACTCGAGCATTATCAGGGCAGGCTACCTTTGTGGTTAAACCCCAATGCCATCTCTATATTGCCCATCTCAGATAGCCATATCGCCCAGGCCAATGTCGTTTGTAACAGGCTTAAAAACTTGGGTTACATGGTTAGCCTAGATAAGAGCCAAGATTCGGTAGGCTATAAATTGAGGCAACATTTCAAGCACAAGGGTCTCTATTGCCTCATCATAGGCGATGAAGAAGTCGAACAAGCTAAGGTGACTGTCAGGCAGAAAAAATCCAATGCCAAGATGAGTCTTAAAGACTTCATCAACATTTTGGAGGCCGCCTAGTACCACCACAAATCAGCGACTCCGATATCTGAGCCTTGTTCTAGGTCAGGGTTTGAGTCTGGGTCTGGGTATGAGTCCTACCGAGAGTTTACCCTTTAGTGTAAAAACACGCAGGCAGCGACGTCATATCGACCCGCTGCCATCCTAATCGCTCTCCCCCGAGGCCTATGAATAATCCCTCTCAAATAGATACCACAGGCCCTCTTATCTAATATATAGATATAACGTCATAAATCCTTAGTCATAGCTTAATATTCTCCTCCTAAGCTGACGCAAAATTGAAGGAGGCGACACCTCAAGTCCCTTCCCCCATGAATTGCCCTCTCTAAAATAACGGATGTACCTATGAATAAGAATCACCTCAGGCCCTGCGCGCTGCTACTGACGCTCGCCACAAGCCTGTTACTGACGGCCTGTAATGATAACGACCATACTGAGCCCCAGGAAAAAGTTGCCGCCCAAGTTGGCCCCAGACCTCTGTTTCTAGTGCGTCAGATGCAAGACAGTGAGCTAAAGACACAACTTGAGCAGTGCGCCAGTGACAATTTCTATCGCAGTGACTTCTCCATAGGTCATAGAGGCGCGTCGATGCAGTTCCCCGAGCACACCAAAGAATCTTATCAGGCGGCCATCGACTCGGGCGCCGGCATAGTGGAGTGCGATGTCACCTTCACCTCTGACAAAGCCTTAGTGTGTCGCCACTCTCAGTGCGATCTGGCTACCACCACCAATATACTGGCCATCCCTGAGCTTGCCAGCCAATGCAGTAGCCCTTTCATCCCCGCCGATCCCCTCAATGGCGTAACGGCTAGCGCAAGGTGCTGCACCAGTGATATTACCTTGGCCGAATTTAAAACCTTAAGAGGCAAGATGGATGGTGCCAATACCAATGCCACCAGCGTCGAAGAATATATGGACGGCACTGCCAACTGGCGAACCGATCTCTATTCCGGCAATGGCACCCTGATGACCCACGTCGAGAGTATCGAGATGTTCGACAAGGCAGGCATTAAGATGACCCCGGAGCTCAAAGAGGCCATGGTGCAGATGCCCTTCGATGGTTTTAGCCAGCAAGACTACGCCCAGAAGATGCTCGACGAATACACGGCAGCGGGTATCGACCCGGCTCGTGTCTATCCTCAATCTTTCCATCTCGAAGACATAGAGTATTGGATAGCTAATGCCCCGGAGTTTGCATCTCAAACCGTATTTCTCGATGACAGATACGATGATGCGGGCTTCGATCCCCTAAGTGAGACTAGCTGGACTCCCTCGATGGCGGACTTGAAGGCTCAGGGCGTGGAAATTATCGCTCCGCCTCTGTGGGTGTTGGTCACTCTGGATAACGAAGGCAAGCTAATCCCTTCTGAGTATGCCAATGCCGCCAACGATGCCGGACTGAAGATAATCACCTGGTCACTGGAACGCTCTGGCTTACTGATCGACGGTGGTGGCTGGTACTACCAAAGTATCTCTGATGCCATAGACAATGAAGGCGATGTGTTCGAGTTACTCGATGTATTGGCTAAAGATGTCGGTGTGATGGGGGTATTCTCCGATTGGCCGTCAACCGTCACTTACTACGCTAATTGCACTAGCAAATAATACCAAATGGGGCACAGGCTATTTCTGTGCCCACTCTCTTAACCGTCATTGATACGCTGTGGGTCCGTTTAATCCCTGACTTATTTTATCCAGACTAGTGTTTATATCAGTGGCAACTCCCTCGCCTGCTCCCTGAGATGATCCATGCCGGTGAGAAAGCCGACAAACATCTTCAAGGCGATAAATTGCCCCTGCTCCGTGGTGCGGTAGTTATCACCCCGTTTCACAATGGCCCCGGACGCCAGCAGAAAACTCATCTCCAACGGCAGCGCCTGCCACAAAGACCGCCCTGTATGGGCCTTCAACACCTGATTATCCAGATGTCCGTGCCCCATCATGATCATCAGATAATGCTGTATCAATGCCTTGCTCTCCAGAGGTTTGATGTAACAGGTACCAGATTGGACTCGATCGATAAGCCGGATATAATCGGCGATATCGAAGCTTGAGATGCGAAACTGCTCGCCGAAACGGCCAAAGGCCCCGGAGCCGACACCTAGGCAGTCCTCGCCATCGAGCACGTACTTATTTTGCACCGACTGGCCGAAACTACGACTGAAGGTCCAGGGAAACTCCATCACATAGCGATCAGCCAATGCCTGCTTCGCAGCCAGAAACTGCGGCCATAATTCATGGGCGGGTCCTGCCAAACAGCCGGCCTTCTTACGGTTCTTACCTATGCCAATCGTCAGAGGATAAGTCGTAATTTGATCTGGGTTGAGCGCCATGGTCTGCAACAGGTCTGCGTGCACCGAGTCGGCGGTCTGCATCTTAAAGCCATACATCATGTCCACATTCACCGTAGGAAACAGCTCGATGGCGCGACTAACATACTCGGCCTGTTGCAAGCCGGAGCCAAACTTCTCAAACCTGCCCGTGATCTTGAGTATGGCATCATCGAAGCTTTGCACCCCGATAGACATGCGGTCCACTAGCCCCTTGAGTAACTCAGGGTGTCCCTCTTTGAAATAGATAGGGTCACTTTCACAGGAGACTTCACGGATTGTCGTCAGGCTCTTGATAAGCTCTATGGTCTTTATCAACTCATCTTCGAGGATAGTGGTGGTACCGCCGCCGATATACACGCGGTTAAATCGGTAGCCTTTGGCTATGACCTGGCGTATCTCCTGTCTCAATGCTTGGAAGTATTCTCTGGCCAGAGACTCTTGAAACTTAACCTTATGAAATGAGCAAAACCGGCACAGGGTGTGACAGAAGGGAATATGAATATACAAGGTTTCTATGGGTTTATCCGGAACACAGTCAATTCCAGAGGATAAGGGCACGGCATCTTGTAATGAGAGGGATTGTTTAATACTGCGATTTATCATCCAATCCAGGCTATCTGTGGCCAGATACAGGCGAGTCCTCGAGAGAAAATGCGTCATTTTTGAATACCTTTGAACGAATACCGTTTGCCTCATATTGATCTTGATGAGTGCCAAATGGTGTTAAGAGAGATAAGGAAAATTCAGGGTAATCAAACTGAGGCAGAGAAACTGTCGTATCGACGGGAGATTGATGATTATCTATTGATATTTATTCGTTTTGTCGAGGGGCGCACATTATTTTAACTCTGTGACTCTCGATAACTGCATCTGGGGAAATTTAATCTACACTAGCATTAATATTTAACGGTTAATAATAAATTAATCATGCATATTATATAGACCATTGTAGATATCCAGATACCGTCTTAAAGACTTAGGTTAAATATTATCAAATTTAAAAATAAGTAATTAGACTTAGTACTTTTGTTTTATATACTCTATCGACACCCATGTTTATCAGCATATAAGTATACTACTAATAGATATCACCCCGTATATATTCATGCCTAAAAAAGAGCAGTGTTTTTAATGTGAACATTTAAATACTTAATAAAAACAACTAGAAAAAATAAAATATCACGAGAATCAAAAAACCAAAATTAATTATAAAAACAATCAACTAAATATACTACTCCCCCTTCTAATACCAAAAGCATTGATTAATCTAAAGGGAAAACAAAAAATACAGGTAATGCAATCTAAAACAATCACTTACCAGTATCATAGGAACAAACCAGAAAGTGAATAATCAGAAAAAACAAACTATACAACTTGACAGTTTTTATTTTAGATACTTAACTTCTCAAGCTGTTTAAACCCAGTAAGAACCAAGTAAAATCAACTTTAAAACTCATGAATAAGGATATTTATATGTTAGCTCCAATTACAGTCAAGATCGGCGAGCCAATAGTCATCACACTCGAGGATAACCCTTCTACGGGTTTCAATGTGTGCCTCACTGAATTACCCAGCTGCATCGCCCTAATAAGCGATGACTACATTCATGGTTCCAACCCCTTGGGCATGGTAGGAGTCCCCGGCACTCGCCGCTTCACTTTTATCGCCACCAAGGCGGGTGAAGGTGCGCTCAAATTTAATAAAATTAAATTTACTCACCCAGAACTCACCATCTTAGATGCCAATCCGATGGAAAATCGCTTCGTGAGTGTCGAAGGATAGCCATGTTTTTTAAAATGCCGTTCACCTCAGGTGAACGGCATTTTGAGCGTATCTCTACCGCTGTTTAGTAACCTCTGGCAGTTATCGGTGACCAGTTCTTTTCGACTTCCTCTTTAAGAAATGCCTGCTTCTCTTTAGTCAGTTCCTCGACAGAGATCCCAATGGCTTGATGGGCCTTCTCCTTGGTGCTGATATCAGGATAGTAAACATGCTTAACCTCCAGCTTACTCAATATCTCTTTCAGCTTTTCACGGGCGTAATTTGCCTGCTCAGTAGCCTTAGCCAGCAGTGCCTTGCCTTCTTGTGGATTGTGAGCATAGAGACCGTGGGATGCCATGGCAAAATCCCAGCGCCACTGAGCATGACGAATGGCCATAATGGCATCGTTCATGATTGGCCAACTCGCTCCGGCTACCCAGGCGGCTTTGGCTTCATAGTGCGCCTTTACCAACACGTTCTCTACATGTCGTGCGGCCTTATCGATGGCTTGCTTGTCTCTGTCTAACGCCTTCTCTATCTTACTTTGACTAGAGTGGCAGCTACTACAGGCCTTATCGAATTGCGCTAGTGCATTACCCACCTTATGGTTAGTATATTCCTTGCCATTTTTATCTGTCGCTGCCGGCATATGACAGGTGATACAGGTGACGCCACGCTTAGCATGCTTGCTGCGACTCCAATGTTCAAATTCCGGGTGGCGGGCCTTTAGAATTGGGGTCTTAGAGATAGGATGGATCCACTCATAGAAGCGACGGGTATCGTAGTACTTCTCAATCTTGTCGGCGTCGTTACCAAATATCCAGGGGATGTTGACCTTATTACTGCTCTCAGGCTGAAAATAATAGCTCACATGACATTGGCCGCAGACCTGAGCGCCTTGCATACTAGTGCCTTGTTTATCGAACGGCAGATGGATTTTAGTCATGGCATCTTGTGCATGAGGCCTGGGCAAAGCTAACTTTTCAGAGCCTTTAACATGACAATCGGTGCAGTAGACCACGCTCTTAATCTCACTGCCGAGGGAGGTGAAGTTTTTCCCCGAAAATCCCTGAACCCCAAGCTCATTCATTAAACGCGGTGCATCGGGCGTCTTACAGGTCCAGCAACTGGCCGATAGGCCTTTAGTTCCCGCTTCAGGTACCACACCGGTTCTCAAGGTATGAGTCACATCGGCTACGGCAAATTGATGACCTCTTGGGCTATGGTATTCCTTGGCGAATGAAGAGCCTGCCCACAAGATGATATTAGCCGGATAATTGGCGAGCATATCTTCGCGCTCAACCTGTTCCTCGGTGGCAGCCCAGCTATCAAACTGAGCAGGAAACTGAGTTTTATCTGCTAACTGCACCGAATCTATTTCAGCATCGGCCAAGGATAGACCTGAGAACATCACGCTCGTCAATAGAGTCACGCTTACTATAGTCCGAGAAATCCGTCTTATCATAAGATTGAATTACCTAAAGTTTTATTACTATCACTAGTCTAGATGAAAGGGGGAAAGAAGATTCGAGCGCCAGTTAGAAATGATAACCAGCGCTACAATTTATACCTAAATAGGTAGAATTAAATAAATGTATTTAAACTAGCATGTTAACCCGGTTTTCCATCGATACGGGGACGAAATAACACAGGGGTGTAATGCCAGACAAACAGACCGAAGGCGATAAACCAGAGACCAGCGGAGATCCACAACCAAGTCTGATAATGATCCGGCATTAGGGTAGGCATCAGTGCTCTAAATATTGCCGCGAGAGCGATACTGGCAAAGGCTATCGACATCTTAGGTCCTGTATAGATATTGCGACCAGTGTGACCCAAAGAAACCCGGGAGATCATCGACAAACAGATACCTGCCAAGGTTCCTATGGCAAAAAGGTGCAGCAGACTGCGATAAGCCAGCAGGTTATCTATGTTCCAGGCAAGCGCTAGCAAGGTTACAGGTAGTAACAGATAACCTATATGCAGCGACCAGAGCATGGGTTCTTTCAGTGTTTTGTGTGGATTCCAGCGAGCCCATCGTATTAGATGCAGTACCCCAGCCACCACTAATAACCACTGCTCTACAGTCTTAGGTAAAAACTGACCTATGGCCTGGATCACCAACAGTAACATCACCAAGATTAAGGCGTTCTCTAACAGGGGAATAGACTCGGGCTTCTCCTGTTTAATTCGAATAGCGGTAAAGAAAGGAATGACTCGACCACCAACGATAGTGATGAGCAGTGCCATCCACCAGATCATCGCCTGCCAGATATGGTTTGAAAGCGTAAAGTCTCTCTCATTTAAGGCATAGTAACTCAGCAGGTTAATGCACAAGGCCAGAAACAACATGATAGGAAAGCCAATATTGTGCCACTGCTTAACTTTATAGATGCTAGTCCAGAGTTTGAAGGCGGTTAACCCTAAGAAGAGTGAATCAAACAGAGCGGGCACTAATAGCGGAATATCGAAAGGAAGCAAGAGCAAGACACGGGCGGTGAGCCAGCAGAAGAAAGTCACCGCTAAGCCAATGCCAGTCAAGCCGGGTTGATTGGTCCAGTTCTTCACCGCCGTTAGCAAGAAACCAGCGACAATCGCCATGGCGAAGCCAAACAGCATCTCATGGGGATGCCACCAGAGTGGCACTACCTTGCTCCAGAATTCAGTCTGAAACAGGCTGTATTGCGGCATAAACCAGGTGACTAACCAGAGTGGGATATACAAGGCAGCTAAGGTCGCGCCGCCTAAGAAGAAAGGTCTAAAAGCCAATCGCCAAATGGCCGGCGTCTTTTCTGTCACTGCTGGATCATCAATATTGAGCATCAAGGTCACTCCGGACTTAAACAGGCATTATTTATACATCTTTATATTTAGGCCTATTTTATGCCTGAGTCATACACATAACAATCAATATAGTTCTGAATTTAACCTTTATTGTTAAATCTGTGACATGTCCCCTTGAATGGTCTAAATCACTGCTTCTAATCCTAGTACACACCTCTCTGACATTAAGTTATCCGAGCTATATGACATTTTTTTCACTCAAAGCTAATAGACTCACGCAAAGACAAGCTCAAAACGTAACGACATTTATCGAACTTGGATTGATAAATAAGAGCAAGAGTAGCGAAAGTTTAACCCAATGAGCATAAAATGACTTCAACGACTAACCCCAGACATTTCTCTATCAGTAGGCACATTACTTACCCCTTGATAACATTTCTGTTAATCGCTGGCCTGTTCGAATACTTTCAATTCGATCTGTCGATAGCTAAGTTCATCTTCAATATTCAGGGCGGAGTCGATTACTGGCCATTAAGAGATCACTGGTTGACCGAGAATGTGCTGCACGAGGGGGGACGAAACTTTATTATTCTATTAGGCGTGTTACTGCTTTGTATCATAGGCACCAGCTTTAGACGCTCAACATGGTGTAAATACAGGCGCAGCCTGATCTGCTTGTTTATCAGCGTATTAACCAGTATTTTGCTGATAAAATTTGCAAAAGACTTCACACATGTCAGCTGCCCCTGGGATGTGATTCAATTTGGTGGCAGCCTTCCATACGTGCCTATCTTTAACGCCCTACCCGTGGGTGCACAATTTGGTCAATGTTTCCCCGGGGGACACTCCAGCGGCGGTTATGCCTGGGTAGCCTTGTACTATTTTTTCCTCCAGGAAAAACCTGAATATCGTAAGCTAGGTTTAGCCTTTGGTCTCTGCTTAGGTGGACTATTTAGCCTGACTCAGCAATTAAGAGGCGCACACTTCTTCTCCCATGGGATCTGGAGCCTGGCCATATCTTGGTTTGTGGCAACCTTAGTTTATTACTTACTGTTTGTTCGGCCTCGACTCGAAGCACACCAAACCAAAGAGCAGCCCCAGTTGGCTTAGCAGTAATAAAAAGGGCGCAACCTATGGTTGCGCCCTTTAAATAATCTTTCAGACATCATCAGCTAGGTGGCAAATGCCGCAATAGCTGATGCATCAAAGGAGAGTGGTAAGATTAGAAGCGGCCAACCACACCTAAGCCAAGACCGACACCGTCGACATCTGAATCTAGCACTTTAGATATTGCGAAGTTAGCCGAGAAGCTATCAGAGATGCGTAACCAATAAGCAGTACGAATATCAAAAGCATCGTCATCATCATTATTGGTATAACCAGCACCTACAGACCAAGAGTTATTCACGTACCAATCTGCACTGACATTGAACATGTCATCTGAGTCACTATGTTTCCAATTAGCCTGAAGATCGACACCCGCTGTGGATTGAAGCGCGATATAGCTACGTAGCTTTAATCCGTAGCTCTCTTCGACATTGTTGTCACCATCTTGATAGAAAGCAGAGACAGCAGAAGAATCATTGAAGTAATAACCTACTTCTGCGCCATAGGTATTAAAATCAAAGCTGCCAATATCAAATCTTTGGTAGTTAGCCGATACAAACCAGTTTGAATCGAAGACGAAAGTGCCATCGACTCCAATAGTATCCGTATCCAGAGTATCAAAGTTACTGTAGTTAGCGCCAATATTAGACTCTTGAGCCAGGAAGCCATTTAACGCATATGGGCTCTTGCTCTGGTCAACACCTTTGAAATAGTAACGGTAATACGCATTCCAGATGCCATCACCGACTTCTTCAGAATTAGTACCGTAATTAAGACCGGCTTCATGTTGAAAATCGTTATCTTGTGCAGCAACGGCACTCATACTAGAAAGGCTAAGTAGGATGGCTAGCGCCGTAGTCGTGTGTTTCATCAATTTATTCCCTTATATTGTAGTGCTAGGAGAAAAATAGATGTATAGAGATAATATATGACTATAAAGATAGGTTTTATCAATCCTTGATATTATCCAGAGTCTAATTTAATTACATCAGACTCAGTGCTCTCCTAGCGGCGCACACAATAATCTAAACCATAAAAAAATCAAAACAAAAAAACCATCAAAAGCCAAATAACTTAACCAAACAAGTGGTTTTTACACCATCAACAACAAAATCAAACAACGCGCAAACAAATAAATTACAATAAACAAACAAAAACACGCTGTTTAAATGTGAGATATTCAATCTCAGATCTAAATAACGACTATAAATGAGTGCAACTCTCTAATGCGCTCAACGGGAAATAGGACTAATATCGAAAGGTGACTCAATATTCGGGCTCAATATTGGCTCGATAGCAAAATCGATACATTCACACTGGAGTGACTATGCATTTGATAATGAAGAGCCAGTTCGATGACTTGAGACTAAACGATGCTCACGAATACAGCGCCGATGATAAAGGCGGCAAGAAGGTGGTGAAAATTTTCAAGGACGGCCAGCTGATCGCTAAGAAAATAGTGGTTAAACGTTCGATACAATACTTCGGTGTCACGGGCGTCGAAGACTTCTTATACCATTCCGAGTAAGTATCTGATCATTCAGCGGGAGTTCAAAGCACTGTAGGCAAGGCGAATGTTTGAAGCTAATAGTTATTCTCGGCAACAAGCTCCTGCGTTGCTCTACCTCCTGCATCCATGCAGTCGTATATCGAGAATATTCAACGTAGCATAAAGGGCTTTGCCCTTTGCTTTAAAGATCAGCCGCACTGCGTGAGGCTCTCAGTGTTTACACTTCTGTGTTACATTGACTTAAAAGGGAATAACCATTTCCTCATCAATGTGCCTTGAATTGAAAAAACTGAGAGTCTCGAACTGACCAGATACTTATATGGAATGGTATTAACTCACTAATACCATCAACACCATAAATAAAAAACATCCCTGAGCTGTTTTTTCATGTTTATCAGCTGGTGATACCCTTTGGTATACTAGTTAGCGCTTCTTATCCGTTCGACGGCTAGCATAGCTCGACTTAGCACCATCGGCTCGGCTCGACGGTTTGCCCTTATGTTTATTGGCAGGCTTGCCTTTACGTCTCTCAAATTTCTTTTTAGTTGTCGTCACGTCTTGAGTCTCCCGATATCGAGCTGGCAGAGGCGCGCCAAGCTCATACCCGGGCAGAACGATGCGCGGCAACTCAAGCTCAATCAGACTCTCAATCTCATCGAGCATCTCCTCATCGGACGGACAGACAAAAGAGATAGCCCTCCCGGTTAAGCCAGCGCGGCCAGTACGACCTATTCGATGAATATAATCCTCAGCCCCATATGGCAGCTCAAGGTTTATCACCAGAGGCAAGGCTTGGATATCTATCCCCCTCGCCGCTACGTCTGTAGCCACCATGACCCTGAGTTGACCCGACTTAAATTCTTCCAGGGTACGGTTTCTCGCCCCTTGCGTTCTATCGCCATGAAACACGCCACACTTGATGCCGTCTAAGGTTAGCTCACTCTTAAGATGCTCGGCGCTCTCCTTGGTTGTGGCAAAGACTAATACCTGCTGCCAGTTATTACGCCCGATGAGTTCAGAGAGCAGCTCAGCTTTACGGCGTTTATCGACCAGGTAGACCTCCTGCTCGACGCTCGCAGCAGAGCGAGTCTGAGCGACATTAATCCATTGGGGAGAGATCAACATCTTCTCGGCTAATAGCTTCACTTGGTCACTGTAGGTCGCCGAGAAAAAATGCGTTAAATGTTGTGATGCAACCAGAGACTTAACTCTCTCAATATCACGGACAAAACCCATGTCCAACATTCTATCCGCTTCATCTATGATAAGGCTGGTAACGTCAGATAAATTGAGTCCATGCTGGCCGACAAAATCGAACAATCGACCCGGTGTAGCCACTAAAATATCGACACCGGCATTCAATGCCTTACGTTGAGGGTTCATGTTCGCCCCACCATAGACGGCTAATGTCTTTAGAGAGGTAAACTGGCCATAGCGAGTGATATTCTCGGCCACTTGAATAGCCAACTCTCGGGTAGGCGTCAGAATAAGGCCGCGAAGACAAGGCGACTCATACTCTTCCTTGAGTAAGCGTTCTAATAAAGGTAAGGCAAATGAGGCCGTCTTGCCCGTTCCCGTTTCGGCGCACGCCATAAGATCGACCCCGGATAAGGCAACCGGTATGACTTCTGACTGAACCTGTGTGAGTTGCTGATAACCACATTCATCGATGGCATCGATCAATAAGGGGTTCAAGTCGAGGGCGTCAAATTTCATGGAAAACTCACGTGGGATAATAAATGAGCGCGGAGTCTATCAAAAACCGACTTCACTGGCTACGACGATACCTTTTCATGTCCCATCTCTGCGATAGCCCGTATATATTTCTGCTCAAAATCGGCTGCAGGAATGGGTCTTGAAAAAAGGTAGCCCTGACCATAGTCACACCCGGCCTTAGCTAAAAGATTTTTTTGGTACTCAGTTTCGACCCCTTCGGCTATGACCATCATGCCTAGCTTATGTGCCATAACAATAATCGCCTCACACAGGGTCACATCATCGGTATCAGATTCTAAATTACGGGTGAAGGACTGATCAATTTTGAGATAATCAATATCAAATTTTTTCAAATAAGCCAATGAAGAATACCCTGTGCCAAAATCATCCAGCGACACTTGTATCCCCGCATCGCGATAGGCTAATAACTTCTCCGATACTCCCATGCTCGCATCAAGTAACAGGCCTTCGGTGATCTCGACGCAGATACTGTTGCTAGCAAGATTTAGATCTTTTAGTTGCACAATCCAATCTTCGAAGCTGTCCCCCTCGTCTCTAAACTGTATTGGGGATTTATTGATACTGATCTGGATCTCGACGCCAAACTTGTCTCGCCAATGTGCACTCTGTTTTGCCGCCTGGGAAAACACCCAATTACCTATATCTATGATAAGGCCAGTGTCTTCGGCAACAGGGATAAACTCGCTGGGCGACACCATGCCTCTTTCAGGATGATGCCAACGAATAAGGGCTTCGGCCTTATGCATCTCCCCGGTAGACAGATCAATAATGGGCTGATAAAAAATCTCAAACTCTTTCTTATTCACGGCCTGGCGTAAATCACGGATCAATATCATCCGATAACGAGCTTCTTCCTGCATCGAAGCAGTAAAGTAATGAAAACGATTTCTGCCCAGATCTTTAGCCGCATACATAGCCTGATCGGCATGTTTAAGTAGGCTATCTATCGTTGAAGCATCATCGGGATAGAGTGTAATACCGATACTCCCACTAATATAGGCCGTGTCATTCCCCAGGTTAAAGGGTTCAGATAAACGGGATAGAATATTACCCGCCACCCTATCGACGCCTTTATTATTTTCTATGGCCGAAAGCACGATCGTAAATTCATCTCCTCCCAACCTAGCCACGACATCGGATTCACGTATACAGCTTTTCAGCCTCTTGGCCGTTTCAATCAATAGCTGATCGCCCACATCATGGCCTAAGGTATCGTTGACCTCCTTGAAATAATCCAGATCTAAAAACATCAAGGCAAAGTGTTGGTTATTACGATCAGATTTGAGCAACTCAGTACCCAGATATTCCAGCAACATGCGACGATTGGGCAGTCCCGTCAGAGGATCATAATTCGCCTGTTTCCAGATGATCTGTTCGGTCTGTTTTTTTTCTGTGATATCGGAGAAGAGCGCGACACGTCGATAGACTTCGCCTCGGCTGTCATAGATGGTATTCATCGTTAACCAGACGATATATTCCGTCGCATTCTTATGTTTTAGCCAGAGCTCACCTTGCCACTTTCCAGTCTCCATAATTTGAAAAATCATCTGCTCAAACTGAGATTTATTGGTCCTTTCACATCTTAAAATTTCAATATGTTGGTCGATAATCTCATCTTCCCTATAACCTGTTATCTCAGAAAAAGCCGAGTTGATGGTGATGATTTTCCCCTGACTGTCTTGCACACTCATGGCTTCGCTGGAGTTATTGTAAACAGAAGCCGCTAGCTTTAACGACTCCTCGACCCTTTTTCTATCGGTAATGTCTGTGTGGGTGCCACACATACGCAGGGGTACACCTTTGGCATCTCTGCTGACGACCTTACCACTGTCTAAAATCCAACGAGTCTCTCCCGAAAGAGACACGAGTCGATACTCGATACTATGCTGAACACTCTCCCCTTTTAAATGAGCGTCTATAGAATGCAGCACAGCCACTCTATCCTGTGGATGTATGCCATTTATCCACAACCTCTCGTTATGCTTAAGCTCATCGACACTGCAACCTAATAGCTCCGCACATCGTTCATTCCGGTCGACTCCATTAGTTTTTATATCCCAATCCCATAAGCCTAACTCACTGCTACTAAGCACTAAGGCAAGCTGCTCCTGGCTCGAACGCATCGCCGATTCGGCTTGTTTCTGGGAGGTGATATCCAGCAAGCCTGAAATAATCAGCTGCACCTTATCGTTTATCCTTTGGCAAGCGACGGTCAAGTGGGTATAAACTATGCTCCCATCTTTAGCGACGAAACGTTTGTCCATCTCATACTCATCAATCTCACCTCGCAACATGCGTTCAAACTGAAGTAAATCTGTTTGAAGATCTTCAAAATGTGTCATCTCAACCCAAGTTTTTGTTAACAACTCGGCCTCGGTATATTTCAGCATCTGACAGACCCTAGGGTTCACTTTTACCCAATGCTGATCCACCGTAGAGATGCCAATGCCGATATTGCCGATATTAAACTGCGAGCGAAACATAAAGTCATCTTGTAACTGTATCTTGGCATCGCGTTCTATCTCCAGTCTTCTGGACAGGAGTAAGCCAAGTAAGGTGGTGGCCACTGGGAAAATCAGTAATACAGAAAAGCTCAGCTGTATCAGAATATTAATAGCCATCTCCAGGGGCAGCACAAACATCCAACTTAAACTGATCAGGTGAAGAATAAAGCCAAAAAGATAAAGCTCTTTATAGTTAAGCTCGGCGATCACCGCCTTACGCTTATAGCGCCATAAGCTGCCAAACAGACCCGAAGAAATAATCACTCCTATCCCTGCCCAAACTGCAACGCCTCCCTCCATTAGCCGGTAGGTAGCAGCGATGCAGACGGCGACAAAAGTAGGAAGACCGCCAAAAAACAGGCCCGAAATACCTAAAATCACCGAACGTGTATCGAAAAATATGCCACTCTGGTACTCCCAGGGCGTCATCATAGTCGTGATGGTGATCCCACCTATGATGGCTCCGAGCGATATCCGCCATATGAAAAAGTATTCACTCTGCTGCTTTCTAGGCACGGCATCATAGACAAACACCATAGCTAACAGTAATGCGGCATTCTGTACCAGGGAAAAAATCACTTCTGAATCCATGAGTCGCAGTTTTTCCTCAGTATATTTGGAAGTTTACAGCTTTGAGTGTAGCAGAAGCATACCATTAATGAGATGGGTCAAATTAAGCTCAAAATAGAAGACAAACATAAACTTGGAGTATCTCATTTCCGCCACAGATTTCTTAATTCAGGCTAAAGGAACGAAACAAAAAAAACATATAAATAAAAGTCACCGTCAATCAAAAATGGATTAAGATGGCACGGCAACTTATATGGATATTCAGGGTAAACGGACTCATGTCAGGACCAAACTTAGCCTTTTTGAAGGCAATTATATTTGCTAGCTCAACCTTGCTCAGCCCATGTAGCTATGCTCATGAAGATGACACTAACCAAGAGTCCCGTCGAGTCATCAAGCTTGCGGCAGAAGATAACTGGGCGCCATTTGCCAATGCCTCCGGCACAGGTATCTCTCATTCCATCATCAATTCGGCTTTCTCTCGGGTAGGCATTGAAGTCAAGAGCATAGTAGTGCCCTACTCACGAGCTGTAGTCATGGCCAAGAAAGGGCTCGTCGATGGTGTCTTCAATCTGGTTAAGGAAAAAAGCACCAAAAATCATTTTGTCTTCGGTGAACAACCTCTCTTCTCTGCAACGGCCTCTTTCTATCAGAATGTAAAAAAACCAGTCCAAGCCATAGATAAATGGCAGTTCCCGCCAAATACTAAGGTGGGAATTATCGAAGGCTATGAATATGGTGATGAACTTAACTTGCTGCCAAATGTTCACATATTTAAGCTTTCCAATCATAACCAGCTGATCAACTTGCTACTACTGGACAGAATTGATCTTGCTATCATGTATGATTTAGTCGCCGACCAATATATTCAACGCATGGGAGTCGCCGCAGATATAGAGCAGACCTTCATCAATCATACAGGCCAGGTCTATCTGGCTTTTTCTAAGGACAATCCACAGGCTGAAACCCTGGCAAAACTTCTGGATACCGGCCTGAACTCACTCAAGCAAGATGGTAGTTATCAAAAAATAATGACATCTATCGAATCTACTAATTAGAGACAAGTATTAAAATCTCTGTGCTAGACTAGCGCCAATTCTCAGAAGTATTGGCTCAAACAATCATCATGCACAAGACAGTTCAAAGCCCTAAAGAGCTGAATTACAGTTCTACATTCCATTTCCCGGTTCAAATCTATTACGAAGATACGGATTTTTCAGGCGTGGTTTACCACCCTAATTTTCTTAAATATTTTGAGCGAGCGAGAGAGCATGTCATCGGAGCTAAAACATTAGCTAGACTCTGGGATGAACAAGGATTAGGTTTTGCTGTCTATCGCAGTGATATGTTGTGTCATGACGGCGTTGAATTCGCCGATATTATAGACATCAGGACTCGTTTCTACTTCGAGAGTAAATACAGAACCGTCTGGCACCAGGAAATTTGGCGTCCGAATGCGAAAAAGCCAGCTGTCACCGCCAACATAGAAATGGTGTGCATGAATAAGGCGAGACAGCTGACGCCTATGTCGGCAGACTTATTGGCACATCTAAGCCAGTCATTTACCGAGAGTCACCAAAGTGTGTCGCCTCTGTGATCCCAAAGAGCGCCAAGCAGATCACGGTATAATACCTGCAGATATTAGGCGGGCCGTATCTGCTCTGCTTCAATCTCTTTAGCTGTCATGGGTTTAGCAAAGAGATCGCCCTGGATTTTATCGGCCCCCATCTCAATCAGAGCAAGATTCACCGCTTGGGTTTCAACCCCTTCAACTGTGATACTAAAGCCCAGACCTTTCGCTAAATCTATGCTAGATCTCATGATATGTGCGGCACGTTTGTCAGTCAAAAGGTCATCGAGAAAGGCCTTATCAATTTTAACTTCATCGACAGGAAAGTTTTTTAGGTAAGCCAATGAGGAATGACCAGTTCCAAAATCATCTATAGCAACGCTTACTCCTATCTCTTTTAACTTCTCAATTGTGGCTATCGCCAACCCCATATCATCCATAAGATGGCTCTCAGTGATCTCGATAGAGAGTGAATCGGCTGACACACCATAACGGCCCAACTTAGTCTGAATATCGTCACACAGGGTGGCACTGATCATATCTTGGGTCGAAAGATTCACCGCAACCTGAAGACGAACATCCATGGCCTGCCACTTGGCCTGTTGAGAGAGCACTTGCTCTAACGCCCACTGGCTGAGCAGCTCGATCATGCCGGCATATTCGGCCAAGGGAATAAATTCAGCGGGAGAGATATGACCTAACTCACTGTGTTTCCATCTCATTAAGGCTTCTACTTGGGTGTAGGTTCCCGATGCCACATCTAATTTGGGCTGATAAACCATGTAAAGCTGACCTTGCTGGAGTGCCTTGGGAAGGTCATGAATGATGCTCAGTTCACGCTGCTGACTCAAATCATCTCCTTTAACATAACAGGCAAAGAAAGGTTTACGTGATTTGGCTTTTATCAGCGCGAGATCGAGACGCCTCAACAGGGCGCTGACATGAGTATGATGCAAATTGAGATCGACAACCCCCATCTGAATCTGTACGGAAATAGTACTCCCCTCTATTTCATAGGGAGTTTGTAGCTGCTCTTGCAGTGTCAACAAGATGCTTTCACTCTGTTGCGCCTCAAAATAAAGCAGGAACTCATCTTCATTCATTCTCGCCACATACACAGCCTGAGAGGCTGGAGCTATGAGTCGTTTCGACACTTGCCTGAGTAATTCATCGCCGACGGAGAATCCAAACAGATCGTTAACAAACCTAAACCGGTAGATATCGATTAAGACTAAGCTACCTTGCTTAATGGTACTCAATCCACTTAAACGTGATTTCACCCCCAGACGGTTAGGGAGTCCGGTCAACTTATCTTTATCGCTTGGACCGGGTAGCTCGAAGATGAGTCGTTGCAGCTCATGATACAGCCGGGCATATTTCTTGGGGGTTTTATCAGATGAAATGACATGCCCTTGGGAGTCAACCAATGGCTTGATCCCAAGCTTATCTCTTTGTTGCTGAAGCAGGCTTAGAAGATGTTGCAGAAAAGCTGTTTCACGCTTTTTATGCCGGTACCAAATGAGGATACCAGCGATACAAATTAACCATAAAACCCAATAGGGCCAGCCGCTTTCCACGCGAGTAATTTAACTCCTTAAAAAATATTTACTTAGATACTTGATCCATACTCTAACAGTCAATGACTCTACATTAGCTCATGAGTCAAATTAGCGGGCTACTCATAGCTCAACTTAATCGAATGATACTTATCGAGGAATTCATCGCTGGCTAACTCATCTGGCGACACAGGTAATCCACGCTGCACAAATACATCTAGCCTCTCTCCAAGATTGACTCCAGATCTGAGCTCGCCGGTATAGAAGGCTGCGGCTCGAACAAAATCCATATAAGAGACATTATCAGGCAGGTAAGAAAGATCTGACCACCGCTCGACAACTTCCATCACTTCCGGAGCAAAATCCCAGCTTTTCAGCACAGCGCGGCCTATGGGCCCCTGCATCTTTCGCACTAACGCCCTAAGCTGATCGATACTGGTAAAGAGTTCAGGCTGAGACTCGGCTTCCGTCAATACAGGCAGAGCGCCGATATTATGCACCAATCCCGCCAGTGTCAGAGTATCAAAACTCAAGCCACAACCTTTATGAGACTTAATGTAGATCTGTAACATGGCGCAAGCTGCTGAGGTCACCTCGATAGAGGAACACCATACCTCATCCATCACCTCCCACACCATCTCGTTAGTCGAAATAAACAGCTGCTCCATGGCGACCGATGTTGCTATGGCCTTAATCTGAGTCAAGCCTATACGAGTGACGGCGCTATTAATGTTCTCGGCTTTCACTCCTCGGCTATACAGGGCACTGTTAGCCACTTTGATCATTCTTGCAGATATAGCTGCATCTTGGCCAATAATTTCGGCAACCTGTTTCGGACTTGAATCGGGTCTGGATACCACCTCCTGAACTCGCATAGCCACCTCAGGTAGCGTCGGCAAAACTAGGGAGTCAGCCTTTAATTTCTTTAAAAGCCTGACCAGTAGTTCATGTTCAGTAGACATTCGTGCTCCCATTATCTATTTAGCAACCAAATTTAACTCAATGAGTTTGCCGAGTATATCAGTGGTTACGTTAACTCGAGGTGTAAAAAGTATCCATGCAGTTAACATCTTGTTTAGATTCTAGCTAACTTTAGGATTATTAGGGAGTAAATTTCTGCTAAAGCTAGATCTAAAAGACCTACCAAAATCCGAAGACTTGATTTAGATCAAGTTAATGTAAGCTCAATTTGCTTAAGAATGCAGGCTCCGAGTAAAATGCCCGCCCGCTTGTTGCGCCTTTAACTGTTAATAGAGAATCATTATGTTTAAACCTGAGTTACTGTCTCCCGCTGGGACACTGAAAAATATGCGTTATGCGTTTGCCTACGGTGCAGATGCTGTCTACGCAGGCCAGCCAAGATACAGCCTTAGGGTGAGAAATAATGAATTCAAAATGGAAAACCTGGCAACAGGAATCCAGGAGGCCCATAGCTTAGGTAAGAAACTCTATGTGGTGAGCAATATTGCCCCCCATAACACTAAGCTAAAGACCTATATCAGGGATATGGAGCCAGTTGTCGCCATGAAACCCGACGCCTTGATCATGTCCGACCCAGGGCTAATCATGATGGTCAGAGAAGCCTTCCCGGAACAGGTGGTCCACCTATCGGTTCAGGCAAACGCCATCAACTGGGCCTCGGTAAAGTTTTGGCAGCAGCAAGGTATCAAACGAGTGATCTTATCCCGTGAACTTTCATTGGATGAAATTGAAGAGATACGTCAGCGTTGCCCGGATATCGAACTGGAAGTCTTCGTTCACGGTGCACTCTGTATGGCGTATTCGGGCCGCTGCCTACTGTCTGGCTATATCAACAAGCGCGATCCTAATCAGGGCACTTGCACCAACTCATGCCGTTGGAAGTACGACGTCCATGAAGCGAAGCAGACCGAGACAGGTGACATAGTTGCCGTAAACCCTCAAGCTCTTGTGGATCAACATGGTGTCCAAATTGAGAAGCCGACATTAGGTGAAGGGCAACCGACCGATCAGCTGGTATTATTACAAGAGGCTGGCAGACCCGGCGAGTATATGCCGGCATTCGAAGATGAGCATGGTACCTACATCATGAACTCCAAAGATCTGCGCGCCATTCAGCACGTCGATCGCCTGACTAAGATGGGTATCGACTCGTTGAAGATCGAAGGCCGGACTAAGTCTTTCTACTATGTAGCACGTACGGCCCAGCTCTATCGTCAGGCAATCGAAGATGCGGCATCGGGTAAAAACTTCGATCGCACCTTGATGCATAACCTCGAAGGCTTGGCACACCGAGGCTATACCGAAGGCTTCCTGCGTCGTCACGTCCATGACGAGTACCAGAACTATGACTATGGTTATTCGATCAGCGACACTCAACAATTCGTCGGCGAATTCACCGGCAAGCGTAACGATGCCGGCATGGTCGAGATTGACGTTAAGAATAAGTTCTCCGTCGGCGATAGCGTCGAGGTGATGACTCCTCAGGGCAATCTTACATTCAAGATTGCGCAGCTGATCAATCGCAAAGGCGCAAACGTCGAATCTGCATTAGGCTCGGGACATTTCGTCTTCCTGGCTCTGCCCGATGGTGTAGACATAGATAAGGCGGTTCTGCTGCGTAACTTGGCCCAGGGACAAGATACCCGTAATCCACACGCCTAGATACTAGGCTTTAGATCTTAGGTTCTAGGCTCTAGGACCTAAGTTTTAAGTTTTAGGTAAAGATAAAACAGGTAAAATACGAAAAGATGGCATTATTGATCGACGCCACTGATATACCAGGTATCGACTGCGGCAGTTGATACCTAAGACTAAACATTTATGCATGTACAACAGGTAAAATAGAAGAATGGCATTATTGATCGACGACAGCTGCATCAACTGCGACATGTGTGAGCCCGAATGTCCTAATCAGGCGATCACTATGGGCGAAGAGATCTATGAGATAGATGCAGATCTTTGTACCGAATGCGTCGGTCACTATGACAAGCCGACCTGTATTTCAGTATGCCCCATCGACTGTATCGACCCTGACCCTGCTCGCAAAGAAACTGACGATGAACTGTTAGCAAAATACCATTTGATCACAGGCAAGCCTGTCGAGTAAACCTTTAGCTATTTTTTACTTCATTGACTAAAATCAGCTCGCTTTAGTCAATAACTTATGCTTTTCATTAAAGGGCGCTTTATTCCTGCTACTTGTTTCTAAAAACGCCGTCAATCTACTTTTGTTTTGCTGTAAACTTTCCCCAGAAAGCAAACAGACAAACTCAGCTCTATAAAGCCTTGAAACATTATTACCTTTAAAAAAGTCACTCAATATCAGAGCAGATTTTTTCAATACCTCATCGGCACCTAAACAACCATAAGTCCAATAAAAATATAGTAGAAATATGAAAAAGTGAAAGATTGAGCTGTGAAGATCATAAAGAGATTAAATAACCTTTTGTTGAGACTGTAATAAAAGGTGTGTAATGACTTATTTATCCCATAAACCCTCACACATATGCATCACAACAATCAGTCTACATTTGAATCCAACAGCAAGAGTGTTAATCCCTTAAAGCACCTTGCTGAAAGGGTTCACAGCAATATAAATGACATGAAAGTGACATTTATTCTGGGGGAGTCTCCCAGCCAAGTTTATCTAACAATTAACAACGAGCACACCAAGCTTTCGTTAACAAGCTGAAGAGAAGCCAAGGTTAAAATCTCTGGTTTTTCTTACAAAAATATTGACTTGTAGCCGCGTCCGGAGACTAAAATTAAATTAGGGGTGATCTGAGTATTCTAAGGATGTCGACAGTGATTAAATATATGTTCCTCAAACAGGTGCTTATCTCGATATTGCTCGGGCTGCTAAGCGTTATTCCCCTTGCACAAGCCAGTACAGAAACCATCAACCTAGATAGACTCACTATACAAGTGAAAGGCATTGTCTGCTCATTCTGCGCCTTTGGGGTCGAAAAGAACCTGTCTAAGCTCCCCTTCTTAGATAAAACACAATTTGGCCAAAACGGGGTATTAATAGACATCAACACCCAAGAAATCACCTTAGCCTTACTAGCCGATAAATTCGTAGCCTATGCCGACATAGCCACGGCTATCATCAAGGGAGGTTATGATCCCGTCTCCTATCATGGCGTTATCGAAGGCAGGATCCAAAGCAGTGACGGCACATTGTACCTGGTCGACCAAGATAAAGAGCAAGTCTATAACTTACCTCAAACGGCCGAGTTAACCGATATTACCGGAAAACGAGTATTGATCGACATCACCCTCACCGCGGCTCAAGCCAAGGCCAGTAACGCCGAAGAGGTCTTAGTCTCTAAGTTTCATGTATCCCATGTCTACGAATTCAGTGAGCCAAGAATGCAGTATCCACAAGCTAAGTTCAGGCCATGATTTATGAATATCCGCCTGTCGTGCCTGCTTTACTTGATGTTGCTGACACTGACTCTGATTTTCACTTCCCAGCCAGCACTCGCCCACCAGCCCGTGATGGATATGGCTCCTCGTTGGGAAGATGGCTGGGGCTTTCAGCTACGCTGGCAAGATATTAGCTCGGATGTCTTGCTCGACGGTACATCGAAAATGGCCAATGAAGCCAAATGCAGCAGGAGCATAAACACACTCTGGCTCGAAGGCATCTATACCTTTAAACGTGAAGTCAGGCTCAGCTTCAAACTCCCCTATATAAAACAGAGCCGCACTGTGATTAAAGATATCGGTCCTGTACATGAAAGCGGATCGGGCATAGGCGATCTGATCATAGGCCTGCCTCTGAAACGATATAAGAATAAAGCAAACTCGACGGGAAATATTGCCATCACCCCAGCATCCGCCTGCCCACGGGCAGTACAGATGCTAGCTTTCCAGTTGGAGATGGCAGCATAGATCTGGGCTTAAGCCTCTCAGCCAGCTTCGAGCAGGCCAAGCTGTATCAATACTACGATCTCTTCTACTGGGTAAATAACAAAGGTGACAAGGGAATAGATAAAGGCGATGAGCTCGGCCTGGACATCAACATAGGCTGGCACCCTTATCACGATAACCTAAGTAACACTGGTATATTTCTGATGCTGGATATCAGTGCCAGACTCGAACAAGAAGGCCGAGACTCTGCAGGGACGACCGGAGGAAAACGATTGTCCGCCGGTCCCATATTCGTCTGGTATCGCGCCGGTATCATGTTTCGCGCCGAATATAAGTTGCCCCTGTATGAAGATGTCGAGGGCATTCAAGTGTCATATGGCGAGGAGTTTACGCTCGGCATAGGCTTCGTGTTTTGAAAGCGTTATTTAAATAACATGAGTTTTATAAGAGACGTGAATTTATAGGTAATAGAATGAGACGGTACAAAGATGCTTAATCGAGACAAGCTCACCACCAACGTCTCCTTACTGGGAGGCTTTAGTCTAGCCCTGATTGGCACGACCTGCTGCGCCCTACCGATACTATTGGTGGCTCTGGGTATGGGCAGCGCCGTCGTCGCTATGGTCTCGACCTTACCCTGGTTAGTCACGGTGTCTCAATACAAACACATCACCTTCACGCTCACAGCTATCATACTGGCTTACTGTTTTTGGAGGCTCACTAGGATGACGGCATGTGAACCAGGCTCACAAAACACACTGAAATGGCAACGACGAGCACTATGGTTCAGTAGCGCTATTTTGATCATTTCTATGTTTACCGCCTATCTGTTACTTCCCTTAAGCCTTTGGCTGGATAGCTAAACTAGTTCGATCTATTTTAATCCGTTTCATGTCATTAAAAGTAAGCCAAATAGAAAGAAGCACGAGTCAAACGCTACAACAAGCACCCTTGCCTTTCTGAGCCGGTGCCAGCTGGATCGGTGGGCAAGGCACTGAGCCGTAGGAGCAATACACGCAGCAGTCTCCGGTCTTAGGTTTTAACAGGCTATGACATCGCTCACATTCATAGAACCATTGGCAGGCATTGGTTGGCATGGTCTCCATCTTGCTATTACCGCACTCAGGACAGGTTAATACCGACTCCAAAATCACCTTATCAGTCATGACTCATTCCCTTTATTAACGTTACTGTGTTCTTTACTGTCATTGTTTTTACGCGCTTCTATAACTTCGGAGGGATAACCTGCATCTTTGGTCGCCTCCATCAAACGCTCCACGCTAACCTTGTCATCATCGAAGATAACCCAGGCTGTCTTATCGCCAAAATCTACCTTAGCCTGCTCCACACCATCGAGATTTTCCAATGCCTTACGCACTGTGATGGGACACATGCCACAATCCATCGTTGGCACCATTAAGTTAACACTGCGGGTCTCGGCCAGAGCCGTTGTAGGCATGATGCCCAGTGCTGAGGCCAGCAGTACGAGGGACATAACAGTGGTAGCAGTGCTCTTTTTACTCATCAATATCCGTGGTTTCATCTCTTTCTCCAGATCCAATCAAAATTATGCCATCAGCCAAACCAGCCAATAGGGGCTCGAGACCAAAATGGCGGCGATAAGGCTCGTCAGCCAGAACACGACCTTAGAGCGGCGGCGATTATCTGGTACCGAGCAGACCCCGTCAGCGCTACACAGATCTAGCGGGCGATAAACTTTCCAGCCCGCCCAAAGAAACAGGCCGACGACAAGGGCAATAAAGTAAGGCCTTAAGGGATCAAATGCCGCTAAGGTGCTAATCCATGAGCCACTGATCCCCAGCATAAGCAACACGAAAGGACCGGCGCAACATAGGCTGGCACCTATAGCGGCCAACACTCCACCCACCATAGGCCAGGCAGGAGAGTCTGTTTTCAAGGTTTTATCATCTGTCTCAGTATTCATAGGCTCTAGTTATCAAGTCTATCCACAAGGAAGTGTGATTATATTCAGAGTGTAAAGCCTGTACCTAGATACGGAGTCAATAGACGAGTACTAAAATTCGTTTTAGAGGTGCTATGGCTAGTTTTAAGATGCCATAGCGAGTTTTAAGAAGTGCTATGCTCGGGAACCAAGGAGCTGATGATGGGGCAGCAGGCTTCATCGGGATTATGGCGACACTCATCGACCAGATTGGCCAAACTGTGCTCCAGTCGTTGCAGATCGTCTATCTTTGCCCGCACCGCTAGTAGCTTCTTCTCGGCCAGTAGCTGAATATCGCTGCAGTGTCCCGCGCTCAAGGAGATCAAGGAAGCGATCTCATTGAGCGTAAAACCCAGTCCTTGGGCACGACGGATAAACATCAGCCTGAGCAGGGCATCTTGTGGGTAACGTCGATAACCCTGAACGGGTTTAGGTGGCTGCTTTATCAAGCCTTGTCTTTCATAATAGCGCACCGTTTCAACATTAACCTCGGCGGCTTTAGCGAGTTGTCCAATAGTAAACATATGGCCTCGGGATAACGTTTGTGGTTACCCCTATAATACCATTCCATATAAGTATGTGGTCAATTCAGAGACTCTCAGTTTTTTCAATTCAAGGCACATTGATGACGAAATAGTTATTCCCTTTAGAATCAATGCAACACAGAAGTGGAAACACTGAGAGCCTCACGTAGTGCGGGGTTCAAAACACTTTATGCTACGTTGAATGTTCTCGATATACGACTGCATGGATGCAGGGGGTAGAGCAACGCAGGAGCTTGTTGCCGAGAATAACTATTAGCTTCAAACATCCGCCTTGCCTGCAGCGCTTTGAACTCCCGCTGAATGATCAGATACTTACTCGGAATGGTATAATACCCAGCTCCCTAGAGCTCAGCAATAAGCTTCACATTTATGCCATTTGACACTCGTTATACTTACGCCATCTCAGGTTCGGCCTTAATCTGCAGCTGGCGGATAACCAGTGCCAGCTTTTCAATACTGTGCCTGATCGGTGATGGTAAGGTATCGAACTCGACGCTGAGCAGCAGGTTCTTCACCTCTAATCCCAGCTCGGTGTCGCCTTCGATGGACAACTTACGCTGGAAAAAAAGCGTATCGGGATCTTCTTTCCCCGCCGCGATCAGGAGCAGTTCTTTCGAATGTCCCGTAAACACCACTTGTGCATCGGTTCTTGGGCGTACCAACCAACGAGAGTCATAGCTGACTTCAAACTCCAATCCCATGTCCTCAACATGAATAGCCACCCAACGTCCAGATAAAAATTCCAACTCTTCATCTTCCCCCTGCTGCTTGAGCATTAATCTCAGCAGGCGAACTAACACATCGGCCTTCAACTTGAATGGCACCATAGCCAATGGTTGGCGCATAAGCTTAGGCGCAAGATTGAGGAGTTGCTTGGCGATATTACCTGAAAGTGGTATCTGCATATTAATCTGGTATCCGATAGCCTATATAACACTCTGCCTACAGCAGGAGAGTCAAAAAGAAAACGATTTTACCCATATTTTATGATCACAAACCTGTTTTACATCAAGTATTGGATAGCCAATCCCTTTTACACTCACTTTTCGATTTTTGGGAGCACCTTGGAGTAAGAATATGGAACTGCTGTGTCCGGCAGGTAATTTAGCATCGCTGAAAACTGCACTCAATGCAGGGGCCGATGCCGTCTACCTAGGTTTAAAGAATGACACCAATGCCAGATCCTTCGCGGGTCTCAACTTTACCCCGAAAAAACTTCAGCAAGCAGCCGAATACACTAAGAAGCGGGGAAAGAAGATCTTCCTGACCATCAACACCTTTCCCAAACCCGGAGAGGAGAAACGTTGGTACGAAGCGGTCGATATTGCAGCCAATACCGGGATCGATGCCTTGATCATGGCCGACCTTTCATTGCTGGACTATGCCCACAGCCACTACCCTCACCTGCCACTGCATCTATCTGTGCAGGCCAGTGCCACCAACTTGGGTGCATTGAAGCTCTACAAGGAAGAGTTCAACATAGAGCGCGCCGTATTGCCCAGGGTCTTATCGATGAAACAGGTGAGAGATCTCTCTAAGGTCACTCCGGTGGATTTGGAAGTGTTTGCTTTTGGCAGCCTCTGCATCATGGCCGAAGGCCGCTGCCACCTCTCCTCTTATGTGACTGGCCAGTCACCCAACACAGGTGGCTCCTGTTCACCGGCTAAGCACGTTCGCTGGCAGGAGAAAGATGGCACCCGATTGACACGCCTCAACGAGGTCCTTATTGATAAATCCTCCATAGACGAACAGATGGGTTACCCCGTGGTCTGCAAGGGGCGATATACCACACAGGATAACAGTGAGCCGACATACCTGCTCGAGTCGCCCACAAGTTTAAATACATTAAGCCTACTCCCTGAGCTCGCCAAAGCAAAAGTGGTGTCTTTAAAAATTGAGGGCCGACAACGCAGCCCGGCTTACGTAGAGCAAGTCACCTCGGTGTGGCGACGTGCCATCGATACCTATCTCGATAACCCGGACCAATATCAAACCCAAGATGAATGGAACAGAGCGCTATCTAAGGTCTCAGAGGGGCAAACCACCACATTAGGCGCCTATGAGCGCACTTGGCAATAACCTTAGCCAATACCTCTACGATTACCTTTGAATTGACCTTATGCGTTAAGCATTTAAGTTAAGATTCAAGCAAGCATTCAAGAAAACACGCGATGAAACTGCAAGGTGCCATGGCCAAACCATGAACACTGGTGGCAATAAGACCTGAATATCAGGCAGTCTGGCAGATGTCATACCACATAGGAAAACAGATGAAAGTATCACTCGGGCCATTATTATATTGTTGGCCGAAAGAGAAGGTTATCGAATTTTATCAATCCGTTGCCGATAGCCAAATCCCACTGGTGTATCTGGGCGAGACCATATGCAGTCGCCGCCGGGAGCTTAAGTTTACTGATTATATGGACTTAGCTCGTATGCTCAAAGCCTCGGGAAAAGAGGTGGTACTCTCTACTCTGGCACTGCTGGAAGCACCATCTGAATATACCGAACTGAAGAAACAGGTCGACAATGGTGAGTTTACCATCGAAGCCAACGACATGGGCGCGGTACAGGCGGCCAAAGAGCTGGGTTTGCCCTTTATCTGTGGTCCCACGGTCAATAACTACAACTTAGCCAGCTTGAAGAAACTACATAGCTGGGGCATGCAGCGTTTCGTCATGCCGGTGGAACTCTCTAAACATTGGCTCGACAAAGTTATCTCAATCGAAGCACCCGCTTTCGAAATCGAGGTGTTTGGCCATGGCTTTATGCCCCTAGCTCTCTCGGCGCGCTGCTTTACCGCCAGACACAAGGGACTGACCAAAGATAAGTGTCAGACCATCTGTATCTCAAATCCTAAGGGACTGCTAGCTCAGACTCAGGAATCGGAGCCCCTGTTACGCCTCAACGGCATACAGACTCAGTCCGCGGCCTGCATAGATCTCTCGTCAGAAAAAGCCGATATGGAAAAAATGGGTATAGATTATTTCAGGCTTTCTCCCTCGGGCATGGGAAGTGTCGAGCTTGCGGATAAACTATTTGATGACGAGCATCAGCTGCACGTGCAACAAGAAAAGAGCGGCTCTGAGCTCAGTTGCAACGGTTACTGGCACCAGGAAGCGGGCTTCAGCACTGTTTAAAGCAGACACACAAAAAACTATACGTCATTCCGCATACCTATGGCCGGAATCCAGTTTTTAGCTGTAAGGCACAAGACCAGATAAGAAAGCTATAAGACTGGAAGGTTACAAGCCTTCAAGCCTTCGAGCGACTAAATCATCCTCTGGACCTTAAGCTAGTGACCAGGCCTAAGGTCCAGAGCATAAATAACCCAATACAGATCCACTCCAACGTCGCAGGCCACCAGATATCCGGTCTGGGCAAGCTCATCACCATCTCCTGATAAAAGGGTCTACCTGCGGTCGTTAACCCCAAAGGTTTATGGGGAAACAATAGAAAGCTTAAGAAACTGATGAAGGTCAAAATACCTGTGAGTGCATTCCAGCGAGAATAGAAGAGCCTGCCCCTCATCAGAATATAAATAAGGTAGAGGAATGAGCTCACTACCCCTGAATAAAAAAAGTACTTTAATGCCGCTGTGTGCAGATGGTACACATTAACAGGAAATAACCCCGCAGCTGCCAGTGAAATAAACGTACAAACGAGTGCAATTAATAATGGATATAGGGCTCTATTATCCATAAGCTGGATAGAGAAAAGACAAAACATAATCAGACTTAAACTACCAAAAAATAGCCCGCCATTGATAACCACGGCAAATTTAGAATGACCATAGTGCCCCAGCTCACTGAGCGTGTGGTTGAGAAAATTAAAGCCATGCCCCTCAAAGTCCTGAAATCCAATCACAGATAACACAGTGCCGATAATTAAACCGACACTCCCAAGTACACCAAACTTAAACGCTAAACTGGATAGCTTTCTGCTCTTCTCTGCCATTTTTCCTTAGTTCACCCATCTCACACTCCCTTAACATACATGGAAGCAGAATTGATTAAAGAGGTCTAGCACTGATTTTTAGCCATTTAAATCGAGAACGGTCGCTTTATTTACAAGAAAAGGTATAACTCCTTAGATATCATAGTCTAAATTAAATCAACCGTCCGACAGATCATCTTTATTACTGCATGGTTTTAGGCGATTATTTGATAGTAACTCTCTATGACAAAATTATCCCCCATAAAGAGAAACCTGATAAAATGCAAACAAAACAAACACATAAGCGGTATAGTTTATTAATAAAAATAATGACCGACAAAAAATCTGATACGGATCTCGCAGTTTTGAACGGAAAGTAGCATGAAAAATCACCTTACAAGAACCACCAGCCGAGAGATAAAACTCGCAGCTGGTGAAGAACTGATCTCAAATACAGACAGACGTGGGGTCATTACCTACGTAAACCAAACTTTTATCGATATCTCCGGCTTCAGGGAATCAGAACTGATCGGCCATAGCCACAATCTAGTCAGGCATCAAGACATGCCGGCTGCCGCCTTTAAAGAACTGTGGAATAAACTCAAGTTGGGTCAACCTTGGCGGGGCGTGGTCAAGAACCGCTGTAAGGATGGTTCCTATTACTGGGTCGATGCTTTCGTCTCTCCTCTGGTTGAGAAAGGCGAGATAATAGGTTATCAATCGGTTCGCATAAAAGCTTCTGATGAGCTTATCACCAGAGCCCTGCAGATCTACACTCGCCTCAATCAGGGAAAAACCGTCTCCGATCCCCTGAGTTTAAATCAAAAACGCATCTTATCCGCAATCTGTGCCACCTCAGGCCTGGCTGTGGCGGGGGCTCTCTGGGGTTGGGGCATCATTCTAGCTGGCGCGCTGCTCATGGGTCTCAACTTAGCCATCTTCTACGACGAAGCCTTCAGAATCCCCGCTAAATTAATGAAGATGAAGCAAGACTATGATTCCGTGAGCCGCTTCGTCTATTGCGGCCGCGATACTTCCTCCCTACTCGACTTTCAGATGTTGATGCAAAAAGCAAAACTACAGGGGGTCTTGGGACGCTCTCAAGACAATGCCAAACATATCGATGAAATAGCCGATGAGCTCATCGTCGCAGCGAATCAAACCCATGCAGGTTTAGAACATGAGAGTCAGCAAGTGGAGCAGATAGCCAGCGCCATGGAGGAGATGGGTTCAACCATAGCCGAGGTGGCACTCAATACTCAATCGACCTCGAACAGCATCGACGAAACCTATCAGCTGTGTCATGACAGCCGCATCAAGATGCAATCTAATACCAGTAATATTGCCTCACTCACCCAAGCAGTAACTGAAGCGGCGGCTAACGCACACTTACTCAACAAGGAAGCCGAACAAGTGGCTTCAGCCATGTCAGAAATTGATGCCATCGCCGAGCAAACAAACTTGCTGGCGCTCAATGCCGCCATAGAAGCTGCGCGCGCCGGCGAACAGGGACGAGGTTTTGCCGTGGTCGCCGATGAAGTCAGAGCCCTGTCGAAACGCACACAAGAATCGACTAACAGTATCTCCCACAGCGTCGATAAGATGTTCGCCATGATAACCAGCTGGGCCGGTCAGATGGATTTGAGCCGGGCTCAAGCCGAGTTGTGTGCCACCGATACCCAAGCATCGGCACAGAAGATAGATACTATCTATCAGGCAATCAGCACCATACACTCACTGGCACAGCAAAACTCGGTAGCCGCAGATCAGCAAAAGCAGGTGGTCGATGAGATCAATCAAAATATTGCCGCTATCAGCCTAGCCAGTAACGATAACTTACGCGCCGTGCAAACCGTCGAAGCATCGGTACTCGAACTGAAGATCAATGCCGACAAAGCCAAGGGCATGAGAGATACTTTCGGTTAGTTAGTTGATTAGTAAAAGGGCAAGTTAAGCTTTAAAACTTGCCCTTTTACTATGACCAAGTGGTGTGGAGGCTTGCCAGGTTAATTGCTTAGTTGAGGGTCATAAGATTGAATAATCCTATTAAGGCTACCGTCCTGTTTCATTGAGTTCATCGCCTCATCAAACCTATCACGAATATCGGTAAGTTGATTTTGTTTAGAGAATGCCAAATAAGCAAGCCTTGCATCTATAGCTGGGGTTAACGCTATAATTTTTTTACAGCGTGTCAACTGCGGGTAGGTTTCTTTGATTAGCTGGTTAAACACATACTCACTATTACGCCTCTCCCCAACCATGATATCAGTGACCCCGGTACATAGTTTCACTAGTAGTTGCGGTATATCCACTTCATAAGTGAGTTTAGTGAGCTTATTCTGGGCGACTAAATCATCAAAATAAGGTCCGTAACTAAAGTCTTTTTTTACCCCGAAGCGAAAGTGACTAAGCTTAGTCAGATCTTCGCTATATTCAATATTTGAGCCCTCAGTAACGAACAGGTGTATCTGTGCCTTCGAGAGTGGAAGCTTACTGTAGTCAATATACTCCAGTCGCTCTGGACGAATAAATACCCCTACCATGCCATCAATCTTACCAAGTCTGAGCCAGATCAATGCACGGCTCCAAGGCATGACATTGAACTCAATAGGGATCTCAGTTCGTCTAAAAGCCTCCTCTATTATGCGAATCGATATCCCTTCAACGCCATCACCTGAAGTGAAATGATAAGGAGGATACTCAACAAAGGCGATAGATAGGGGTTGCTCGACACTGAAAAGATATGAGGGAATAAGTAAAGTTATTAGCGCTAGGATCCTAAGTTTGAGTTTCATCTACTCCTCTCCTTATTCATTAACGTGTAGATGGCGCCACCTTTTATCTATCAAGTTTAGCCATCACTGACAATAATGCCTTAATGCTAACTGACAGAATAATTATCATTAGAGGTGGCAGTGTCATTCATATCAATCCCCCGAAGCTTAGGCACTCGAACTGAAGATGAATGCCGACAAAGCCAAGAGCATGAAAGAGACTTTCGGCTAACCTTGCTTTATCACCTCGAACAATAGCGGCGTGACTCCATGAGCACGTCGATTTCCTTTGCAAAAACGCCACCAAACACATAAAAGAAACACAAGCGAAACACTTGCAACCACAAAAATTAACCATAGTAAAACCAAAAACATACATCATGTATTCTTGTCTATTTCACTAAGATATAAATACTCAGAAAGGTGTAATAACTATGCTTTAACGGTGATTAATCCCATCAAGCCTGAGAATCGTTTTACATACAGGATTTAAGGGGGTAATCTTGCCTCCCTCGATTTGAATGGATATTCAAAATTAATTTCAAATCGGATGAAATGTTAACTTATTGCAATTGTGCCAAAACGGTAATTTAGGGTAAAAAAAGTGGCTGAAAAACAAACCCATAACATAAAAACGATATTGACGTTTATTATTCCGTCATTGATAGGTCTACTGTTGTTTATGACGCCTATCAGTTATAACGACGCTATCACTATCCCAATCGCTATCGTATCTAAGGGGCTACAGAGCCTACTTGGTGACACGATCACAGCCATAGTCACCGCGATTATCGCGATAACAACCACGGCGAGTGTGATCACTAAACTGTTTAAGCCTGCGATGATCATCAATCATGCATTCTTCAACTCACTGCTCAATGTCACGCCAGCCTGGCTGGTTGTTCGCTTACTTGGCGCCATATTCGTAGTGATGACCTTCTTCGGTGTGGGTCCTGAAGCGATCACATCTGGTGATACTGGTGCGCTGATCTTAAATGACCTCTTGCCATCACTATTTAGTGTGTTCATTTTCGCAGGTATGTTACTGCCGTTACTGATGAATTTTGGTTTACTCGAATTTATCGGCACGTTATTAACTAAAATAATGCGTCCAGTATTTAACTTGCCAGGACGTAGCGCCGTCGACTGTATGGCATCTTGGTTAGGTGATGGCAGCGTCGCCATCTTAATGACCAGTAAGCAATATGAGAAGCGTTTATATACTCAGAGAGAAGCCGCGGTTATTGGCACCACTTTCTCTGCGGTGTCAATTACCTTCTCCCTGGTAGTAATCTCTCAGGTCAGACTCGAGCATATGTTTGTGCCTTTCTACTTAACCGTTTGTTTAGCAGGCATCTTGGCTGCGATTATCGTCCCTAAACTCCCTCCCCTGCGTTGGAAGAAAGATAACTATATCGACAACACCCCAAGACACCCAGATGATGAAGTGATCCCACAGGGACACGGTGTATTTTCCTGGGGCTTAGAACAGGCTCTCGCCAAAGCTGGACAAGCCAACGGTATCAAGCAGACATTTACAGATGGCATAAAGAATGTCATCGACATGGTGTTTGGCGTTATTCCTGTTGTCATGGGGATCGGCACTATTGCCTTGATTATCGCGGAATATACACCAGTATTTCAGTATTTAGGTATGCCTTTTATCCCGCTTTTAGAGCTGTTACAGGTCCCTGAAGCGGCCGAAGCATCCAAAACCATAGTGGTCGGTTTTGCCGATATGTTTATCCCTTCGATTCTTGCTAGCTCAATCGAGTCGGATATGACACGTTTCATCATTGCCGCATTGTCTGTGACTCAGCTTATCTACATGAGTGAAGTTGGCGCGCTATTGATGGGCAGCAAGATCCCAATCAACATTTTCGAGCTTTTCGTGGTATTTATCCTGCGTACTCTGGTCACTCTGCCTATCATTGCTGGTGTAGCGCATCTGATATTCTAAGTTACCTCCTCCCAAAAAAAGAGTGGCTTTGCCACTCTTTTTTTTTGTCTATTTTTTATTGCCCCTCTTGTACGCACTTTTATTGTTAGCTTCTAAACTTAAAGACTAAATCACTTATAGAACCCTAAACTCAGTATAATGAGAAGTCTTACCTTTCTGTCTTTCTTACTCGTGGCGAATCTTGCCTGGGCCAGCCCAGTCAAATTCGACTTTTATGAAGCTAAGCATGGCTTGTCCATGAATACAGTCACAGATATCGCTACTGATGATGCTGGCTACCTGTGGGTCGCGACCCAAGATGGGTTAAATCGGTTTGACGGAGAACAATTTAAAATCTATCGGGTGACCGGTGATAATCGCGGTCCAACCGAAAAACACATAAAAAAACTATTCTTCGGCAGAAAAAAACAACTTTGGTTACTCACCAAAAGTGATGGATTAAATCTTTATCAGGCGTCGACCGACACCTTTAAATCTTACAACAGTGAAAATACCCTACTCCCCAAGGCGATGTATACAGACATAGGCCAAGATGGCCAAGGAAATTTATGGCTAGCAACGAACTCAATAGGACTGATCCGATACTCTCCAGCAAGCAATGAAATTATCAAACATTATCGCCAAGCGAGTGATCAGCTCAACAGCAATCATGTCAAACAAGTCTTCGTCGATAAGTTCGACAGGCTATGGTTAATCACAGACAAAGGCCTATCCCAGATAAATAGCAAGGGTGAAGTGATTGATTACCCCAATATTCAATCTAAAATCATGGATAGCATCACCAGCCTCGAAGTAGGACACAGCAATACCCTGTGGATTGGAACGAAAAGCAAAGGGTTATACTTATTCGATATCTATACAGGTTCACTAAAAGAGATCACGTCTGCGTCTAGTCTCAGAGGAAGAAAAATAACCAATATACAACAAGGCAGATTCGGTAAACTTTGGCTTGGAGTAGAATCCGTCGGGTTAGCCAGATACTCACCTCAGAACAAAACAATCCAATATTTCATCAGCGACCCAGACAAGGCATATAGTTTGAGTAGCCCGATAGTGACAGCCTTAAGCTTAGATAGTGAGAATCAGCTCTGGATTGGCACCCAAGGAGGTGGGCTCAATAAGATCTATCTCGAAGCCGAAACCTTCGGCCATATACATCCCTTCAGTTTCACTGATAATAATCTACACAACGGTAATATCAGGAGTATTTACAGAGACAGGCATCAGCAACTCTGGATTGGTACGTCTATGGGGCTCTATCGTGCACAAGAAAATAAGCACAAAAAGATCACTGGCTTCGAGTTATTCGAGGTGCCAGGATCTAGGCTCTCCCAGAGTTTTATCAGTTTTATCATAGAAGATAAACAAGATAGGTTTTGGGTCGGCACCCGAGGTGAAGGCTTATTCATCTTCACTGCAGATAAGCAAAGTTATGTGCATTATAAGCATGAGCCTAATAACCCCAATGGCCTGCCAAGCGATCTGGTATTGAGCATATACTTCGATCATCAAGACAATGCCTGGCTCACAACCCGCAATGCCGGAGTCGCTAAGTATATAGACGAAGAGCATGGCTTTACCCAATATAAACATAAGCGGGATGACGCAAACTCCATAGCGAGTAACGAAGTTAATGCGGTGATACAAGATAAAGCGAATAATTATTGGTTTGCTTCATATACCGCAGGTTTAAGTAAACTATCCCCGGAAGGAAAATTCACCCATTTCAGCACTGACACAGAATCCCCCATCCCCAACAGGCATCTATTGGCTCTGTTTGAAAGCGATACCGGCCTGCTTTGGCTTGGGTCTACCGAAGGGGTTTTCTCTTTCGATCCCATCACATATGAAAGCCAAGTGTTCAACATGGATAATGGCCTCATAGGCGATACGGCCTACCTCACCATCTTAGATAAACAGCAGCGACTCTGGATTGGTACTTCATCAGGTCTAAGCCAATTAAACACCCAGAATTTCAATATAAAAAACTACACCATTATTGATGGTCTGCAGGATAATGAATTTAATTATGGGGCAGGTTTTATCGACGATGACAATCGTGTTTACCTTGGAGGAATCAATGGTTTTAATTATTTCTTTGCCTCTCAACTTCCCAAATTACCAGCACCAAGAAAACCGGTAATTAATCGCCTCTCGGTGAGAAGCTCAACAGACCCTGCTCGTATACAGCATTCACCAATAGCCCAAGAAACTAAGTTAACCTTAACCTATGAAGATGACCTATTCACGTTTCATTTTCATAGTCCTGAGCTTCACCGGGCCACCCGCTTAAGTTATGAATATAGGATGATAGGCCTGCATGACAAATGGCTAGCCACCAATAAAGATCAATCGGTCCATTTCACGGGTTTAGCTGCTGGTGCCTATATTTTCCTCCTGAAAGCTAAAGACATTAATGGCCAATCTAGTCCGGTCAGACAAGTAAACGTAAAAATTCTGCCCTCCCCTTGGCGATCGTGGTGGGCTTATGCGCTATATTCGCTGGCACTAATCTCAATATTTTCAATGACATTTTACTCAAGAGTGAATAAGTTCAATCAGCAGGCACGTTTACTTCGAGATAAAGAGAAGAGTGAGCAGAGACTACAACTCTCATTGTGGGGCAGCGGAGATGAGTTCTGGGATTGGGATGTAAAAAATAGCAAGGTGGTACGCACCAATACTTTTCTCAATTATCCAAGCAATGAAACTCACCTGCAAGAGACGCTGAAAACCTGTATTCACCCTGACGATCTAGTCGATATCAAACCCAAAATGGATGCATGTATAAATCAAGGTATAGATAAGTTCGAGATGATTTATCGTGGCAAGATGATGAATGGCCACTGGCTATGGGTACAGAACCGAGGTCAAGTCATCGACAGGGATAATCTGGGCGCTCCAACCAGGCTAGCTGGCACTATTAAGAACATTCAATCACAGAAGGAGACTGAGGCAGAACTCATCACTTTGAATCAAGATTTAGAAAAAAGAGTACTGGGGAGAACGCTACAGTTTCAACAAAGCAACGATGAACTTAAGCAGGCCTTAGAAAAACTCGAATTTACTCAGAGTGAGCTCATTAACAAAGAGAAGATGGCCACATTAGGTGGACTCGTTGCCAGTATCACCCATGAGATCAATACACCAATAGGCATCAGTGTCACAGCGGCATCTCATCTACAAGAAAGCGTGAAGGTATTTAACAAGAAGTATACCGAAGGCGATGTCTCCCATGAAGACTTTGAGCAATATCAAAATGAAGTCTATGAGGCCTCGATACTTTTACTCTCCAATTTAGACCGGGCAGCTAAGCTAATTAAGAGTTTTAAACAGGTCTCGGTGGATCAATCCCATGAAGATATTCAGGAGTTCAACTTAAAAGTCTACCTGGATGAGATCTTCCTCGCGCTAAACCCTTTACTGTCGAGAACCGGGCATCAGTATTCCTATCAATGCCCCGATAACCTCATGGTTAAGAGCCGCCCAGGGGTGTTCTATCAAATCATCAGTAACTTGTTCAATAACTCGGTCGTACATGGCTTTCCTGACGGTCACTCAGGGAAATTAACCCTCAACGTCATTAAGGTTGAGAGTGGTATCGAGATGATCTACCAAGATAATGGTTGTGGTATGTCTGCATCAGTTCAAGAGCAGATATTCGATCCCTTCTTCACCACTAAGCGAGGTAAGGGAGGCAGTGGTTTAGGCATGAATATCGTCTATAACTTAGTGACTCGGGAACTAGAGGGGGAAATACGCCTGCATTCGGAACTCGGTGCCGGCTGCACTTTTAATATTTCACTGCCTATGAGTACATTGGTATAACCCATAGAAGATTAACTTCCCTCCACCTTATGTAACTGTTATAAATATGTAAACACTCACATTTATGTTTTGTGAAGGGAGGCTTATATGGACTTAAAGCTGGATATAAGAGTATCAGAGATCATGATCACCCGCATCGTCACCATAGAGATGGACGATAGGCTCACAGTGGCCAAAGAGATATTTGATAATGCGCCCTTCCATCACCTACTGGTTATCGAACACGATGAACTGCAGGGAATACTGTCTGAACGCGACTATCTACGAGCGTTGAGCCCTAATATAGGCAATATCAACGAAACCGAACGCGACAGTGAAACCCTGCAAAGAAGAGCTCATCAGGTGATGACAAGAAAACCAGTCACCATAGCCCCAAATAAAACCATCAAGCAGGCCAGTAAGCTGCTACTCGAGCATGGTATAGGCTCATTACCCGTTTTAGATAAGGGAAAACTTGTGGGCATCATCACCTGGAAAGATCTGTTAAAAGCTTTTTCGAGCTAAGAGATAGGTCCTAGGAACTTGCTCCTAGGACCTATATTCCATTATATCGCCCAACCACCCATATAGAAGATAACTAGGCCTAAGGTAATGGCTATTACACCGGGCTTGAGCGCGCGCCATTCACCGCTGCATAAACGGCCAATCACCAGAGTGACAAAACCCAGCATGATGCCGGTGACGATGTTCGAACTTAAGATGATGAAGATGGCACAGGTCAATCCTGCCATAGCATCGACCTTGTCATTAAAATCCAGCTTAGTGACATTACTCAGCATCAATAGACCCACATACATAAGCGCTGGCGCCGTGGCGTAAGCTGGCACCAGATAGCTCAGCGGTGCGAGGAACATCATCATGACAAACAGCAGACCGACTATGGTTGCAGTAAGTCCCGTCTTACCGCCGGCTGCGGTGCCAGCGGCTGACTCGATATACACGGCGGCAGGTGCTCCGCCAACGGCACCGGCGACGATACTGCTGACCGAGTCTGAAGTTAGTGCCCTTCCTCCACCGATTATCTTGTCATCTTTATCCAGCAACCCGGCTTGCCCTGCAACGGCGCGTATCGTGCCGGTCGCATCGAATATCGCCGTCATCACCAAGGCTAATACAATTGGCAAGACCACTGGATTCAGGGCGCCCATGATATCCAGCTGACCAATAAGAGACTGCTCAGACATAAGATCCGGCCAAGCGAATAGACCTTGATATTTAACTGCAGGGTCGAATATCAGACCAAAAACCGACAAGGCAACGATCACGATCAATATCCCGCCTGGTATGCCGCGACGCTCGAAACCTATGGTGGCTGCCAGACCGACAATGGCAGCAATCACAGGCAGGCTGGTAATATCACCCAGTTTCACAGGCAGCCCGGCATCACTGCCGACGATGAGCTGTACACTGTTAGTGGCGATCAACAATAGAAACAATCCGATACCGATACCAGTCCCATGGGCTATGCCCTTTGGCAGGTTAGTCAGTATCCACTGACGTAGACCGGTCACACTCACAAATGTGAATACTACTCCCATCAAGAAAATGGCGCCTAAAGTCACGGGGATTGAGATGCCCTGACCCAACACCATGCTAAAAGCGGTAAAAGCCGTTAATGAAATGGCGCAACCTATGGCCATGGGTAAGTTAGCCCATAAGCCCATCAATAAAGAGCCGAATGCGGCTATCATACAGGTGGAAATAAACACGGCGCCGGGATCGAAGCCCGCGGCTCCCAACATATTAGGCACCACGATCACCGAGTAGACCATAGCCAGGAAGGTGGTTAATCCCGCGATGAGTTCACGCTTTAGGGTGCTGCCACGTTGAGTAATACTGAAGTAGTTATCCAGGAAAGAACTGGAATTAGCTTGTGTATCTAACGATGTATCTTGTGTAGGGCTCGTCTGTTCAGACTGCATAATTTTATACCTTTGATCTCTTAAATTTATAAGGCTGTGGCAGGTGAGAGCCCCGTTAATCAAACGGGTGAGAGATCCACGAATACTTGATTGTATTTTATTGTGACCTGCAGATAATCAACACTCTGGTTAACTATCATCGGCGTTAAACACGCTAAATCACAGCCTTTGTTGACGCCGAAGTTTACAGCATCTAATACTTTAGACCTAGAAAATGAGTGGCTGATCTTACAATTGTTCTAAAAAACGAACGAGTGCGACTATTCTGTTATGGTTTTTTTGAGCCTAAGGTTTATACCGTATTACTATTGTATGTATCAGATAATGAACTTCCATAGACTCGGTATCTCAAATAACTTTCCAATTTGGCAGTTAGTGGCGATAAATATCTAATTCCTAGGTTCTAGAATCTAAGAACTAAGTCGTTTACTTGTTCCTCTGTCAGGCCTGTAATAATCATTACAGCACCTAACCTCATCTGAACGGTTGCAACATTTACTGCTTTCCCATCAAGCAACACTGCCATCTGCTTACCAATATTATTTGCCGTTGCACTTGATAACTTAGCTGCGCCATTTTGAGTCAGCTCTATGCTCACAGCGTTAGCTGAATGAGCTTCAAGTCTTAATATATCTTGGTTTCCTATAATTTCACTTCCAAGAAAGCGGTAATGATTGCCACGAAACCCGATAATGTTTTCAAGATCACCCTCCCCTTTCTCCAGGATCTCAGCACCTTTTTCGATCTGAGAAATCCAAATAAAACTAAGCTGTGCCACTCTGACTTGATCTGAATGTCTATTATGATCACTTAAATTTGTATCATGAGCACTTGGGTTTGTATCGTGACTCCAAGCCCCAAAAGAGCATACACCCAACAGTAAAATGAGCATAAATGAGGTGAAAGATCTCATCGTCAACAACCTAATAAAAATGGCCAAAAGTGGATTGGATATTATCCCAGTTTCTCTAATCTCGATAGCCATTTCAGAGCCCTAATTTATGGTCATGTCAGCGAGAGTTAACCGGTGGCAGATTTTGTTCATATTTCTTCATATTTTGTCAAAACTCATTCATTCCATGCATGACTCCTGTTCATATTCCTGCTCTATATTGGTGTCATCAGAGATAAGATCACTAGAGAGAGTCCGCTATGACACAGCAAACGTCATCAGAATCAGTCAAGCAAGTTAAAACCAAAGAGCTTAAAGCCCTAGGTTTTATCATCTTCCTGTTGTTTCCCATCATCACCATCACAGGCATCAGTGCCTATGGCTTCATTATTTGGATGATCCAGGCATTTGGCGGAGTCGTCGGCCACTAATAGCGAATTAACAACACGTAAAAAAACTCAAACGACGAAACAAATTTTTAGATTTAAAGGATGCTGTTATGAAGTGGTTTATCAACATTTGGCGCACACTGACCAAGCCTGCCAAGTACCTAACCTTAGGCACAGTCAGTCTCTCGGCCTTTCTTATGGGTGTCATCTTCTGGGGCGGTTTTAACACGGCTCTTGAGATGACCAATACCGAAGAGTTCTGTATCAGCTGTCACAGTATGGAGAGCATGCCATACAAGGAGCTACAGGAAACCGTCCACTGGTCGAATCATTCCGGCGTGCGAGCGACCTGCCCCGATTGTCACGTGCCACACAACTGGAGCCGTAAGATTGCCCGTAAGATTGAGGCCTCTCACGACATGTGGGGTTGGATGCTACAGACGGTAAATACCCCAGAGAAATTTGAAGATAAACGTCTCGAGATGGCCAGCCGTGAGTGGAAACGATTCGATCGTGATAACTCTCTCGCCTGTAAAAACTGTCATAACTACGACTCGATGAAGTGGGAAGACATGTCAAAACTGGCTCAGAAGCAGATGAAGCGAGCCGCCGAGATAGATCAAAGCTGTATCGATTGTCACAAGGGAATCGCACACAAGTTACCCGATATGGGTACTTCACGCGCCCCGGAGCTCATCGCTCAAGTAGGCTCTGGTGAAAGGTCACTGCAAACCGAACAGTTCTACTTCACCGCGTTAACTAAGCCATTATTCTACAACGATAAGACAGACGTTGAAGCGGGAACTCTGAACATAGCCACTAAGGTCAAGGTACTAGAGACCAAAGGCAACCGCGTTAAGGTACGCATAGACGGCTGGCGTAAGAAGGTCGGTGCGGGTCGCGTCATCTATTACGATTTCGGCCTCAACATACTGTCTGCGCAACTGACCAAAGATGCGGCGCTCGAAGAGGGCGTGATGCAGGTCTTCGAAGAGAAGGAAGATCCTATGACAGGCCTGACTTGGCAACGTGTCGAGGCTAAGATCTGGACAGAAAAAGACTATCTTGTCACCGATCTTCAACCTCTGTGGGACTATGCCCGCTCGACATATTCCACCAGCTGTAGCGTATGTCACACCCAGCCTGACGAGAATCACTTCGATGCCAACAGCTGGCCGGGTATGTTCCAGGGCATGATAGCCTTCGTCAACATGGACCAAGATACGCAAGCCTTAGTGCAGAAGTACCTGCAAGAGCACTCATCTACTTTCGACAAGTCAGCGCATTAGTCATAAGGACTGGAACTATGAATATCAAAATAAAAAATAATCAGTCTGATTGCAGCGCACTTATACACAAATTCCGACAAGTCAGCGCACTAGTATTGAGGACTGGAACTATGAATATCAAAATAGAAATGATCAGTCTGATTGCAACGCATCATACCCAAATTTCGACAAGTCAGCGCATTAATTTAGGACAACAGACATGAACAGAAGACACTTTTTAAAAGGACTTGTATCGACATCTTATGTGGTCCTGAGCGGCGCATCGGTACTGGCACCACTCAATGCGCTGGCGGCTTCGGGCGCTAAGTCGAAAGATGGTTGGTTAACCACGGGCACTCACTTCGGCGCGTTTAAGATAAAACGTAAGAACGGCGTTATCGATCAGGTTAAGCCATTCGACTTAGACAAGTATCCTACGGATATGATTAACGGCATCAAGGGCCTGGTCTACAACCCATCTCGGGTTCGCTACCCTATGGTGCGTCTCGACTTCCTGCTAAACGGACATAAGAGTGACACCACACAGCGCGGCGATTTTCGCTTCGTCCGTGTCACCTGGGACAAGGCGCTTAATCTGCTGAAAGATTCACTCGATGAGGTGCAAACTAAGTACGGTCCATCTGGCCTGCATGCGGGTCAAACCGGCTGGCGCGCCACCGGCCAACTGCATTCGAGCACCAGCCATATGCAGCGCGCCATCGGCATGCATGGCAACTTCGTTAAGAAGATTGGCGACTATTCCACAGGTGCCGGACAGACCATCATGCCTTACATCTTAGGCTCCACCGAAGTCTATGCCCAGGGCACCTCCTGGCCACTGATCCTCGAGGAATCTAAGACCATCATCTTGTGGTCAAACGACCCTTACAAGAACCTGCAGGTGGGTTGGAACGCTGAGACCCATGAGTCCTTCGCTTACCTTGCTCAGCTCAAGGAGAAGGTTAAGCAAGGTAAGATCCGCGTGATCAGCATAGATCCTGTGATCACTAAGACTCAGAAATACCTGGGCTGTGAGCAGCTCTACGTTAATCCACAGACAGATGTGGCACTTATGCTAGGTATCGCCCATGAGATGGTTACTAAGGGTTTACACGATAAGACGTTTATCGATGGTTACAGCCTAGGTTTCGACAGATTCCTGCCTTACCTGCTCGGTGAGAGCGACGGCGTAGCCAAGACACCCGAATGGGCCAGTAAAATCTCAGGGGTAACCCCAGAGATCATCCGCGATCTGGCTAAGGTAATGACCCAGGGCCGTACTCAGTTGATGATGGGCTGGTGTATTCAGCGCCAGCAACACGGCGAGCAGCCCTACTGGATGGCGGCGGTTCTGGCCACCATGATTGGCCAAATAGGCCTACCCGGCGGCGGCATCAGCTATGGACACCACTACTCGAGTATCGGTGTGCCTTCATCGGGCGCTGCTGCACCTGGGGCATTTCCACGTAACCTGGATGAAGATCAGAAGCCATTGTTCGATAGCAATGATTTCAAGGGCGCCAGCAGCACCATTCCGGTTGCCCGCTGGATCGACGCGATTATGGAACCCGGCAAGACTATCGATGCCAACGGCTCTAAGGTCACCTTCCCTGATATCAAGATGATGGTGTTCTCGGGCAACAATCCCTGGAACCATCATCAAGACAGAAACAAGATGAAGCAGGCGTTCCATAAGCTTGAGTGTGTGGTCACTATCGATATGAACTGGACCGCCACCTGCCGCTTCTCAGACATAGTTCTGCCGGCTTGTACCACGCTTGAGCGTAACGATATCGATGTGTACGGCAGCTACGCCAACCGCGGCATACTCGCGATGCACAAGATGGTTGAGCCCCTATTCGAGAGTCTGTCTGACTTCGAGATCTTCACCCGTTTCGCCGCGGTCATGGGTAAAGAGAAAGAATATACTCGTAACATGAGCGAGCAGGACTGGTTGAAGAAGCTGTATAACGATTGTAAATCAGCCAATGCTGGCAAGTTCGCTATGCCGGACTTCGATACTTTCTGGAAGGATGGTTATGTTCACTTCGGTGAAGGTAAGCCATGGACCCGACATGCGGACTTCAGAGAAGACCCTGAGATCAATCCATTGGGCACCCCATCGGGGCTTATCGAGATCTTCAGCCGCAAGATAGCTCAATTTGGCTATGATGATTGTCCCGGCCATCCAACCTGGATGGAGAAGACAGAACGTAGCCATGGCGGTCCGGGTTCAAACAAGTTCCCGGTTTGGATGCAGTCATGTCATCCAGATAAACGCCTCCACTCACAGATGTGTGAGTCGCAAGAGTACCGTGAAACCTATACGGTTCAAGGCCGTGAGCCGGTATACCTGAGCCCCGAAGATGCCAAGTCTCGTGGCATCAAGGATGGTGATATCGTCCGGGTGTTTAACGACCGTGGTCAACTACTTGCCGGCGCTGTGATATCGGACAGCTTCCCGAAAGGCATCATACGCATCCACGAAGGCGCTTGGTATGGCCCAGTTGGTAAAGATGGCAGCAAGGAAGGCGGAGCCGAAGTTGGCGCCCTGTGTAGCTATGGCGATCCAAACACGCTAACCCAAGATATCGGCACCTCTAAGCTCGCTCAAGCCTGCGCCGCTTACACTTGCCAGGTTGAGTTTGAGAAGTTCCGTGGCAAGGTGCCTCAGGTCAGTTCATTCGATGGCCCGGTTGAGACCTTGGTATAACCAGCAAAGAATAGTGATAATATGGAAAACAGCATAACTAACCCGGCAATATCAGAGGATCAGATGAATAACACAGACATGAATAAAGCACGAGCCATGGTCTATCGCCTGCTCTCCTCCCTGTTTGCTAAGGAGATCGATCATCAACTGCTCCATGAGCTGACCAGTGAGCCTGCCAAAGCATTCTGGGCTCAGCTCGCCAGTGAGCCAAGCTTTAAGCAAGATGTCGATGCCATGGTTAGCGTGCTGGAAAGCTTAACGTCAGATAAGGCTCTGATGGAGCTTGCCGCAGATTATTGCGGCCTGTTTTTGGTGGGCACCAAACACAGTGCCTCACCCTATGCCAGCCTCTATCTCCAAGATACAAGCAAGAGCGCTAAGGGTGGCGATCAGCCCTTACTGTTTGGTGAGCAGCATCAGCTGATGGTGCTGTTTCTTAAACAGAGCCAGCTGCAGGTGCAAACCAGCTTCCCTGAGCCTGCGGATCACTTAGCGGTGATCTTGGCTTATGTTGAGCATCTATGCTTATCGGCTAGCGACGAAGAGCAGCTCAGCTTTATCGAGTCATACCTCAACAGCTGGCTAGGCAAGTTTGCCGCTAAAGTGACTCAGTGTGACAGTGGCGACTTTTACTGTGCATTAGCAAGATTGACGCAATCTTGGGTCAACTCAGACTTAGCAGGATTAACAGAAGAAAGTTAAATCTGCTGCAAAGATCCTAGGACCTAGATCCTAGGATCTTAATGTATTAAATCATTTTCAACTTGCCCTTGGCGGCCGCGATGCTTGAATACTGCTTAGCGACCATTATGCTATCGAGCTCCTTAGCAATCCTATCGAAGCACTCAACCCCCTCCTTCTCGAAACAAGTCGCGACTTGTACCGCCGACGCGCCAGCCAGCAGATACTCAAACGCATCAGTGCCGGTTTTGATTCCGCCAACTCCTATGATATCTATGCTCGAAGGCAGAAGCTGACTAAAAGCCCTAACATTGGCAAGACCGATAGGCTTAATGTAATCACCGCACAAGCCGCCGAAGCCGCCCTTTGGCTTGATGATGGCACTCTCGGTTTCCGGGTCAATCACTAAGGTGTTACCCACGGAGTTGATGCAGGTGATAAAGCTCACCGGAAACTTCTTGATGATATTAGCCATGGTGATGAAATGGGAAAAATCGAAATAAGGTGGCAATTTTAAACCTATAGGCTTACTGCCTAGCTGGCATAATTGCTCCAATGCTCGCTCAGTCTGCTCAAAATCGTATCCGACCTGAGGCTTGCCTTCGATATTGGGGCAAGAAAAATTGACTTCGATAAGGTCGGCGCAGCTGGCTTGAAACGCCTTAACCATGACCACATTATCAGTGATTGAGAAGCCTGAAACACTCACCACTATCGGCTTATTGGTTTGGGGAGAGATAGCTTGCTTTAACCTAGGCAGCATCTCCAGATATGCCTGATAACCTAAGTTAGGTAACCCCATAGACTGTATAGAGCCCAGAGGCAAAGCTTGGTATCTCGGCTCGGCATTGCCCTCTCTGGGCTTCAGAGTGCAGGATTTAGTCATGATGGCAGCAGAAGCTGAGGCTCCAAGCAAGTTAAGTTCATCTTCCTCGGTACAACGTGGGCCCGATGCATTGAAGATAAAACTCGCTAATGGAACTTGTGCAATGCTGGTACTGATGCGCTTATTCACGCAACGATTAACAGCTTCAATCGATGAGGTATTATCATTATGGATAGGATTAGACATGTGAGGCTCCGTTTCTGTTCACAAACGGGAGATGAGACTAACAGCTTACTTAGGGTAAAAAATTGATCCTCAGCCGATTTAAAACAAGGAGTTCAGATACAGGTTTTATTTGGTGATCTTAATATCTAGATCAGACAAAGTTTACCCCCATCTGATCTCATTTACGCAGCCGAGCTAACAGAATATCAGTAATTTTAACGTTCGACTCTAGTATTAACGACCTCGCCTACCGCCATTAGCTCGCTTCTTGGCGCGCTGCTTGTGGGCATTTCGCCCCCCTTTCTTGGGTGTATCTACACTCTTAGTCAGATCAGGCTCAAAGCCTGCTAACCACTGCTGAGGAAGCCGCTTATCGAGCACGGCTTCAACTTCTTCGAGCAGATGCTCATCTTCACGACAGAGTAATGTGATTGCAACGCCCTTATTACCAGCGCGGCCCGTGCGGCCGATACGATGAACATAATCCTCGGCCTTATAGGGCAATTCATAGTTGACCACATAGTTAAGGTCGATAATATCGATCCCCCTTGCAGCAACGTCTGTCGCCACCAGCACGCGAACTTCACCATCCTTAAAACTTTGCAGCACCTTTTCCCGTGCGCCCTGAGAGAGATCGCCATGAAAAGCCTGAGCCGAAATCCCCGCCTTGATTAAGTTAGCGGCCAGCTTGTCGGCGGCCACCTTCTTACGGCTAAAAATGAGTACCTGCTGTAACTTACCCGACTCGATAAGATGAGTGATTAAGCCAAGCTTTCTGTCACTGTCGACGGCATAAACCCGCTGCTCAATTTCGACAGCCGCGGCATTTCGCTCACCTACCTCGATAAGTTTAGGATCGCGTAATAGTGATTGACTCAAGCCATAGAGTGATTCATCGAAGGTAGCAGAAAACAACAAGGTTTGGCGAGTCTTAGGCAGCTGTTTGACGATGGCATCTATCTCATCTTTAAAGCCCATATCCAACATACGATCGGCTTCATCGAATACCAAAAATTCAAGTAAACTAAGGCTCAGAGAACCACGCCTTAAGTGATCCAGCAGACGCCCAGGGGTGGCAACCAAGATATCGACCCCAGCCGCTAAGATCTGAGCCTGAGCATCTATGCTTACACCGCCATATACCAGAGCAGATTTAAGCTGAGTCTGCTTAGCGTATTTAACGAAGCTCCCATGGACCTGCAAAGCCAGCTCACGGGTTGGCGTCAACACTAGGGCATGAATAGCAGGTTTGTCGACAGAGTTTTGCGCTTCAGGCTTTTGCAGACAGGTTTGTGCGCTTAACCTATTGAGAATGGGCAGCGCAAACGCGGCGGTTTTTCCCGAGCCGGTTTGAGCACCGGCCATGATGTCCTGTCCGGCTAAAATTGCCGGAATCGCCTGAGTCTGAATCGGTGTAGGCTGACTATAGCCTAATTCAGTCAACACCTGCAGCAATTCTGGTTTTAGGGATAGAGATGAAAATCCATGATTAGCAGCAGGGTTAGCGCGATCAGACATACGGGGGAATACCTAGATTAAAACAAGAAAGAAACTGCCGCGAATTGTATCACTGTTTAGCTGGAATAAGGATTCAACGACGTCTTATGCTTCCAAATATACTCTCAGCGCTTCGATTGAACGAGTTAAGCAGCCGTTCAACTGTTCATGTTGGCTGGCTCGATATTGATTTTTCTCCAGTGACTGACAAAGCTTAGACAGGGCTAACAGCCCCATGCTTGCACTGCTGCCCTTGAGGGCATGGAGTAACCTTGGGCTGTTAGCGGTAAAGGTTTGCAGCTCAGAGAGCTGAGCTTGGCTCGACTCAATAAACAGAGCCAGCATGTCAATCACTGCCTCCTGTCCCAGATATTCAATATCTTGCTCAATCTGAGTCAGATCCAGCAGGTGAGATATCTCACCTGCTGCTCTTGCTTGGGTGAGCGTCTCGGCTATGACTGCAATATTTTCTGCGTCTTCGACATTTGTCTCACTCGCCAGCCCTATCCAGGCGGCCAAAGATTGCATGTTGAGGGGTTTACCTAACACGATATCGAAGCCAGCCTGTTGATAATGGGAGAGATCATCGGCCTGGAGCTGAGCGGTAAATGCAGCAATAGGCACTCGATGATCGGCCCTTTGATTCACTTTATAGTTTACCGCTCTTAAGTCACTAACGAGTTCAAACCCGGAGCCATCCCCCAACTGAATGTCCAACATGATGGCATCAAATTTATCAGCAGTATTCTCACCGTATAGTATACGCGCCTGCTCACAGCTACTCGCCAGGACAGACTCATGACCTAAGTGGGCCAGGAACCCTTGGGCCACCATGGCATTGACCTTGTTATCCTCAACCACTAAGACACGTTTTTTCGTCACATGTTCCAAGTCCTGAGCCCCGCTATCATTCACTCGCTGACACTCTATCAGAGGCAAGCTAAAGCCAAAACTGCTGCCACGACCCGACTGACTCTTAACCCAAAGGGAATCCACCTGGCAATTGACTTGGCCAGCCCTCTCTAGTGTCTTCTCTTGTAACGCCTCATTTGAAACTTCATGTGAAGTAGGGACCTGCTTCATCAAGTCCACCAGCTCTTTACTGATTGCCAGCCCCAGACCGGTTCCTCTAGAGCGCCCTTTATTGAGCTGAGCGCTATAGGCTTTAAACAGATGCGGCATGGCATCAGCACCTATACCTAAACCAGTATCAATCACCTCGAAATACAATTGGATTTCATCGAAAGAGACTCTCAGCCTCACTTCCCCCTCCGGGGTAAACTTGATACCGTTACCAATAAGATTAAACAGCACTTGGCGAAGTTTGGGGCCATCCAAGCTGACCCATGCGGGTAAACGCGGACTCTCGAGCACCAGCTGCAAACCGGCGAGACCAGCCCCGGCAAGCATTATAGCCACCACTTCATCGATGAGTTCATTGATGGCCACTGGCCTAGTTTCATTGGTGAGCTTGCCTTGCTCTAACCTGGAGAAATCCAAGATATCGTTAAGCACGGTTTGCAGCAGGGTGCCGCTATATTGGGACAGAGCCAACATCTGCTTCTGTGCAAGGGGCAAGTCTGAGTGGCCGAGTAAGGTCAAGGTGCCAAGCAGGCCATTGAGGGGAGTGCGGATCTCATGACTCATAGTGGCTAAAAACAGTGACTTGGCCTGACTCGCCTGCTCTGCCATCTTTCTGGCTTGAGCGTGGCCTCTGGCCTCGGCATCCAATTGTCTGTTGGCGATGGCTAATTCCAGAGTTCGCGCCTCGACGGTACTCTCCAGCTCTGCCTTGTGCTGAGTTAGCTCGGCTGCAGTGTCGAGCAGCTGAGCCTGTAGCTTTTGATTGTGAGCGGTCTTCTGCTTAAATGCTTGAATCGCATTGGCCATGGCGGTCAATTCATCATCACCATGGGAATTAAGGCTCACATCTGTATCTCCCAAGCTCAACCTAGACAAGGCATGGGTCGCCTCGTTAAGCCTGACGGCAATACCTTTATAGATAACCCGATACATGACAAACAAGATCACCAGCAGCATCAAGACTCCCGTACTCCAAAGACCTGTTTTTGCCCAAAAGAGTTGCTGTAGGTAATCTCCCCGAGCCAACTCGGCTTTGGCCTGTTGGCTAGCCATAGCACTGTCTAAGGTACGGTTCAAGCCGGTTAATTTATCCGAGAGTAATCTCAGCAGCTTATCCTGAGCCCTCAGTAAATGAACATACTGTCTCTGAGCCGCCAACCCTTCGCCAACCCGGCGCAATACCACTAATTCTGCGGTCAACTCATGCTCTCTGACAGGATCTCTTATCAAGCCCTTGAGTAACTCCAACGCCATCAGATCGATTTGAGGTCCTGCGTTATTCAGATCAGGAGAGTTAGGCAGGCCTTGAGAGCTATTAATGATCTGATAGGTTGAAGACAAGCTGACAGTCTGCTGTTGTGACAGTGAACTGAGCAAGGTTGCCAGCGCAGCCTCATGCTCTGGTGATTGCAGCAATTGGCCCACCAGAGCAATATGATGTATCACCTTGAGTGCACGGTTGAGGCGCTCCTGAATATCTAGATCTTGCTCAATCACGTCGTCCAGCAGATGTGCACTATTAACCTTACCGGCGATCTGCGGATAAGCCAGACTCAACTTGGCCAAGATGGCCGAGTTAACAACAGCAAGCTCGGCTTCAAGCAACTCAGTGCTGTGACGGGCTGAATCAACCAGAGCCTTGCCCACTCGAGACAACTGCCCCGCCACTTCCAGACGCTTACCTACCTGCGTACCTAAGCGAGCCAGTTCATGAATTATCTCTCCAGCAGAGAGCTCTAACCTATGATCCTTCTGCACCCCTAGTGATTTAAGGCTGGCAATGGTACCGAGTAAGTTACTGCTATTAATCGACAGCATTCGGCCAATGAACTGTCTTTGTGCCTCCTCCTCGACGGTGCCGAGTGCCTGTGCATTTTCAGCCAATGCATTAGAGGATTGCACCAAACTACGCGCAGCCTGTGATGCAGGTAGCGCCTCATCATAGAGAAATTTATCCGCCAACTTCACCCAGTAGAGGCTCAAGCTTCCCACGGATACGAGTAACATAAGCAAGAAGGCGAGTAAGCAGAAGGACAACATGAGACGTCCAACTAGACTCTTTCCCGATAGCGTGAAGGGCATCTTTTTCCTTAACCTGATACAATAAATTTAGACATTTTACCTTCAATGATGGCATGGCAATGACGCTGCAAAATGGTGCGACTCTTATAGATACTCAAATTCCAGTTAGCAGAACCTCAGCAGCTAAAATCAGAGTCTCAACATTCATAGATACTGCAACCAAGATCACCAGAATATTAGCAGTCGAAACCTTAAATATAAGAACCGACACAAATAGATACGTAACCGCTCTTGCCGGGCTAATATTCTTTATTGTACTTTCCATTTTGGGCGGAAACTTCGCCCATGCCAGCACAAACTCTTCGGCCTGGTCATTAGAGCAGCGTAGCCCCTTCAATGTCAAAGTCCAACAGGCTAAAACTCAAGCATACTATCCTCTTAAACGCGCCAAACAAGCCTGGAAAATATGTACACTGGTGCCACATCTTAAAGACGCCTACTGGATCGGCATAGATTATGGTCTAGTGCAGCACGCCAGAGCACTGAATATAACATTAGAGCTCTTCGAGGCTGGCAGCTATTACGGAAAAGATAAACAACTCAGCCAGCTATCACACTGCATGGATGGCGATTATGATGCCATATTGCTTGGCACTGTCGATCCTAAACTTCTCGCCTCTTTTCACCAGCCCATCACTAAGCCCGTTATCGCCCTGGTTAATAGAATAGACAACCACAAGGTGACGACCCGTATCGGTGTCAACTGGTACCGAATGGGTTGGTTTGCTGGCAACTTCATCAAACAAGATGTCGAACATAGTAAAGCTCAACAGGCAAGTGTTGCCCTGCTGACCGGCCCTGAAAAGCAAGGAGGTAGCGATTGGGTCGAGGAAGGGATCATGGCCGCTCTGCAACCTGACTCTACATCGAGCTCGAGTGACAGTGCTAATACCAGTTCGAAAAGCAGCAAGATCACTATCTCTTCTATCCGCCATGCCGATAACAACCGTAACCTCTATCGAGATCAACTCTACCACCTGCTCAAAGATCAAACTCCAGATTATATCTTAGGCAGTGCGGTTGCTATCGAGGCGGCCGTCGGAGAGTTGGCCATCAGACAGGCGCGCCATGGCTCTAAGTCACCACACTCTGAGCTAGAGCCTCAGCTAAGTGAAATGCCTCAAATAAAGCTAGTGAGCAGTTACCTGTCCCCCGCCGTACTCAGGGGCTTGTTCAGGCACAGAGTCGCATTCAGTGCTGATGACTCTGTGGTACTCCAGGGAAAACTGGCGATAGATGTCGTCGTTCGAGAACTTGAAGGCGCTAAGCCCTTCGGTGATATAGGTCCGGCGATTCAAGGCTTACAAGGTGATGTGTTGAAAAAACATAAGCTTGAAAATAGCCTGGCACCGGCAGAGTTTTATCCGATATATAGGGTAGAGAGTGAAAAGAAGCGGTAAGGCTCAAGACAAGGCTAAGAAAGCGATAAGTCTTAAGCTCAAGATTTTACTCCCCGACTTTTGCCGAGAACAGATAACCTTCACCATGAATAGTGGTAAACAGCTCAGGGTTGAGTTTGTTTCTCAGTCTTCTGATGATCACATCTATGGTCCTGTCGTTGACATCTTGGTTTCTGTGACTGGTATTCTGCATCAGACGTTCACGTGACAGCACTTGCTGGGGATGCAATGTAAAAGTCGCCAACAATTCGAATTCGGCCTTGGTGAGTTTGATTATCTCATCACCATGCTTAAGCTTTCGACTGTTGAGTTCAAGAATATATCCCTCGAAAGCGATCACATCATCATTCTCATCGAGCTGCTCTATCACAGCTTGTTCAGCCTTCTTGACCAGAGAGATCCGCCAAAGTAGATTTTTGACCCTGACCAACAACTCACGCAATTCGAATGGTTTAGTCACATAATCATCGGCGCCCATCTCTAAGCCGATTATCTTATCTATGGCCTCATCACGTCCGGTCACTAAGATGATGCCAACATCTGAACGGCTACGTAATTCTCTTGCCAGGCTTAAGCCATCGACCCTGGGAAGATTGATATCTAACATGACCAGATCTACGTGTTGGCGGCCGAACTCATACCACATCTGCTCACCATCTTCGGCCTCGAGGACGCGATAGCCCTCTTTCTCAAAGTATCCTTTAAGACGGGCTCTGATAACGGCTTCGTCATCGACAACCAATACGGTATGAGGTGTAGAGTGTGCAATTGAATTAGCCATAGTCTCTAGAGCCGAAGGCTCACTCCTGATGAAAAGTGCGTCTTGAAAAGCGAGTAAACATCACTCACCTTACATTATTCACATTTTTTCATAATTGCATATAAGCAAGAGTGAAAATAGCGACTTGGGCATTACTTTCTTTGGTTTCTCCTCTTTTTAGCGACTTCTTCCTAATAAAAACGCTAAGAATTTTTACACTCATTATAAGTTGGCATATGCTTATACTAATGCCATGCTATAGCTGAACTAAAGCTAAAGCATTTATGATTAAAGGTTATAAAGGAAGCGTTATGGACGAGAAACGTAAATTTTCAAGGATCCTATTTGCTACAGGCGCACAGCTAACTCAAGCAGATAAGGTCTGGGCGACCAAGATTCTCGATCTCAGTCTCAATGGGGCACTCGTTGAGGAACCCGACTCCTTTGCAGTAGATAATACGCCCATCATTCTCAGTTTCACTCTACAGGGCTCGGATATCGAAGTGCAGATGGAGACTCACCTTATCCATCAAAAATCTGGCCACCTAGGTCTTAGGTGTACACATATTGATGTAGATAGCATCAGTCACCTTCGCCGCATGATCGAACTCAATACTGGTGATTCATCTATGCTTAATCGTGAACTTGAGCTATTTATTGCAGACCACGAAAGTTCGTAACTGCTCATTTTTAGCCATATTATGTTAAGGGTAAACCCCTGATAAACTATATGGCGGCTGAGTGAAGTCGGCAGCACATTCGTGATGACTAACGCTAGCCTTTAATTGCCGTCTCTAGTGCCAACGTCAGCATCTGATTAAAGCTGGTTTCTCGCTCTAAGGGACTCATCTCCCCGCCCTTAACCACGTGATCCGACACGGTAAGAATACTCAATGCCTGTACGCGACTTTCTGCTGCTATAGCAAACAGAGCTGCCGACTCCATATCTAAAGCCAAGATATTCATCTTAAGTAATGCCGGCAGCAGATTATCGGGATCGTCATAGAAAAAATCATTGGTAAATATGCCACCATAGCGAACAGGAGTCTCTAGCGCCTCGGCTGTTCGGAGCGAGTTTATAGCCGCGTGGTGAATCAACTCATCGAAATGGATCTTATCGAGAAGCTAGACAATCAACTCCACATCAAAGATATGCAAAAGCTAGCTCAATTCCTTGAAATGAAATAAGTCATAAATCTGAATCGTGAAAGGTATGCAAGTGCATAAACTGTCACCTTTATTTGCGACAGAAGCGATAAACTCTACTGCTTAGATTTCATCTGTCACTATACAAAGGCCTGTAACCGCCTCTTCATCGTAAACTTGTACTGTAGCAAACAACTTGTGGTCAGCTAACGGATATTGGTTGTATGAAAGATAGGTAGGCGTTGCGCTAATGTCTTGACCATCAACCCCATCGATTCGATAAATGTTACCTAGTATAGGTGACTTGTACCCACCATCAATCTTAACTATCGACTCATTCGACCGCAGAATATTAATATTAGTCATAGTAATATCATCACCACCTTTGATCTTGCATGTTAGGTCACTTGCCTGCGCCACACCCGTCACTGCTGCAATGCTTAAGGTTGAGGCTAATAGGACTGTATTAAATATATTCATTGGGTGTTATCTCATTATATGGAATGGTTAGTGTGTGCTTGCACTGGTTAACTAGTTTGTGCCATGAATTTAGTAGAGTCATAAAAAAAAATTCGCTATGACCCCGCTGGTGTTAAGCAGTGATATCTAAGAATATGCTTAATATGGCATAAAACTATCGCGCCATATGTTAGGTAGATCAACATTCTTTCAGGCCACCTTTGCCAAACCACATAATTTCGTCTTCCTTGAGCATAATTAACAACAAATTAAACCACTCAATGTTAATGGCATGCCTTTGAACCTCTTACTAAGCATTGAAAGATGCGCTTAAGTAGGAGGTAAATTTGCCCAGACCACGAAACACTCATATAAGTATTGAGCAAAAGCGCCATTTATCATTGCTGTAGTACAACTGTTAGACTACGCCTACCTTAAGGGAGTTGATTATTATTCAAGAATATTATGAACATAGATGCGGCTAGAGTGATAAGTTCTGGCCTGTTGGCTTATGCAGTGTGTATGTTTCATGCAGTAGATAGATGAAAATTTCTGTTTTGGGTGCATTTAACTATTTTCATATTGGGCGGTGTGTTTGAAGGTCTAACCATCATTGTTATCTATTGCCTCCGGCGAGGGATGTGCACTCTTACTTTTACAAGGGTCTGCGAGACGCTGGTTCTTGATTTCAAAAGAGCCGCAACTGACATGCTCCGCGACTCCAAACAATGTCATGCATAACGGTCTGTTCAGCTTCCACGCTTCTGTTATTTAAAATTCTAGTTTTCACCAAACACACAAACCTACAACAACTGAAAATAAGCGGGGAAAGTCTCTGTAAAAATAGTTGGCAATATAAGGTGATTGAAACTGACTACAAATACAAAGCAGATGTCAAAACCCAGTGGAGGAATACGTAAAAGAACAATTAATATCAAACACTTACCTTGCCTACCTTTAAATAAATAGCTACAGTAAAGATACAAATCGCTATAGCATAGAAAATGCCAATAGCGCAGAATAAGTGAATGTAGGGGATGTGGCATAGGCCAATTCCAACAAGCTAGTTAATGCCTTGAAAACCAGGCAACACAGAAGCACTAAGACGTTATGAGGGTGGAGTATGGTGGGAATATATAAAAACAAGGACAAGCTTGTCATAAGAAAAATATCCATTCGCTTCTACTTATTAATTTTTGTATTATTTGTTATTGGTATTATAGGTTCGAGTTTACTTGTAAACCTGAGTTCTCATATCGATGATTATATTATCATTGACAAGGCAACAACCGCTTTAGATAAAGCAAGATTAAATGAACTTGTTTACACCATAGATGGAAGATTACTCTCTTCTGATGAAATTAAGTTCAACATGGATGTGCTGATGAAGAGCTTTGAAGGACAGGAGTTAACTGGATACTTTAATGATTACCCAAATAAAGAAAAAGAATTCACTACTGCGCTAGAAAAATATAAGAAACAATTTAAGACTTTTATAGAACACCAACGTATGTTCAACGAAGGTAAAAAATCTATCATATTATCAGCAAAGAACTTAACTTCTAACCTGATAAAACTAACTCAATTTAAAAAAGATGAAACAAATGACAACCTTATAAAAATAAAGCAATTATCATCGAGTGCGGACATTGCACACAATGTAGTTAAAACAACTGCTGACGTTAGAATTAAAGCGCAAAGAATAATGAACTTATTGAGAAATTATGAAGGGGATGATGCTGATAGAAACATCATGATTTCTCAAGTGAGTTCAATAATTGAAAATTTATCCATGACAAACAAAGAAGAGTTTTTAATCACAATCAACATGGCAAATAGTTTTTTAACCTTGTTATTGGGAAAATCAACGCGAAATAAATTACAAGCTGCAGGTGTAAGCCTTATTGATGCGGTAAATATTCTTGACAATTTCCAACATGAAATGTTAAGTGGGGCTGAACATCGAGTTTTAAATGCTGAAAAATTAATGTTAAACGAAGTAAGCTCACTAAAGGAGGTCAACCTTCTTACTTTAGATATTACCGAATTAAGATTGTATGAAGATGAATTCTACACATCTATGAGTGAAAACTCTTTTTTCAATAAGAATATAGTCCTAAAACACCTAAAACATACGCAAGAGCAAGCTATTTTAGTCACGAAGCAAAGTATTGGAGATAAAGAAGCTAAATTGCTAAGTGTAATAACTCATGCATTGGATCAATATAGACAGAACTTCGAATCATCCATTAACAAGTCAATTGAAATAGCAGCTATAAAAGCGAGTATGCATGCTTCTGCGATTACAGCAGACAGTTATCTAGTTGACATGCAAGAAAAAGAATCACAAGGCATTAAACAAGCGAATAAAATAACTCAAAATATCTGGTGGCTTGCAGGGCTGTTTTTTATGTCTCTGACTGCCTTATTAATGTCAGTTCGCCGCTCTCATAATGAAGTAGTAGAGCTCACCCAGAATTTAAATCAAGCCATCACTGACGCGGAGCGGGCAAAAGAAGCAAAATCCTTTTTCTTGGCAAATATGAGCCATGAGATCCGCACCCCAATGAATGCCATTATTGGAATGACAGATCTAGCACTTCAAAATGATATCGACTCTGAAACAAGTTCTTATATCCGTGATGCTAATCATTCGGCCAAATTATTATTAGGGATCATTGATGATATTTTAGATTTTTCTAAAATTGAAGCCGAGAAGTTGACTCTGGAAGAGGTCGATTTTGATATCAGAAATGTCATCAGAGATTTTGAGACTGTTATCCGTAACAGGGCCCAGGAATCGAGTGTGACCTTAAGAGTTAACATAGATGATAAGGTCCCACATATTTTAAGAGGTGACCCATTACGTGTGTATCAAGTACTGCTCAACCTGGGGAGTAATGCGGTTAAGTTTACCCATCAAGGCTGCGTTTGCTTATCAGTAAGCAATATCAGTGATACAAGTGACCCAGCTCGTTTAGGATTGTTTATAGAAGTCCAAGATACAGGTATCGGAATGAGCCAACAGGAGACCGAGAATTTATTCCAATCTTTCACCCAGGCTGACTCATCAACCTCACGTCACTTTGGAGGGACGGGATTAGGGTTAGCTATCACCAAACAGCTAGTCGAGTCCATGGATGGGGATATTCGCATCGAAAGTGAAAAAGGCGTGGGCACCAAATTTATGGTTAACGTCTATTTTAAATCCCCTATTTCTACACTTATTTCTGATGGGCTTGCTGATGCAACTAAAGAGGCTATGGCTGACAATATTGCCGCCATTCGCGGGAAAAAAATCTTACTCGCAGAGGATAATGAAACAAACCAGAGGTTGATAAACGCTTTGTTTCAGAAAAAAGGGCTCAATATCACCATAGTGAACAATGGACTTGAGGCGGTTAAAATTTTAGAAAGAGAGCAATTCCATGCTGTGTTAATGGATTGTCAAATGCCTGTTTTAGATGGTTATCATGCAACACAGAGGATAAGGGCTGAACTAAAGTTACATGAACTCCCTATCATCGCCCTCACTGCTAACATCATGTACGAAGATAAGCAGAGAGCATTTGCATCAGGCATGAATGATGTCATAGGCAAACCTATCAATTTCGAAAAACTTCTCGCCTCTCTGGCTCAACATCTGACTAAAGATGATATACCTTGGATTCAGCCCCACGATGCAAGTTTGCCGATGAATGTCGACTTAGAAGATGTAAGCAAAAAAGATAAGCTGATCTTAGATCTGGATGCGGGATTAAGGATAACAGATCATGACGAGGAGCTATATGCAGAGCTGCTCGAATATTTTATTGAGAGTTATTCCAACTTAGATATGTCATCTATTCATAGAACAAATAATGAAGTCAGCAACTTACTACATGAACTAAAAGGTGTTGCATCCAACATAGGGGCAACGGCATTAGCTGAACTTAGTTCAAAATATGAGATTGAATCTAAATCAGTAGCCTTGAATAAACAGCAAATCTTGTCATTCAACAGTTTGCTGAACCAAACCAATAGAGAGATTAGCGAGTATTTATCTCTTAGCCGAGCGTAATACATTCAGCTTTCAACTTGGTTGTATCCATCAGCAACAAGTCATGCAAAGCATGTAGGGCGGATATCTTTATCAGTTAAGAAACCTATTCACAGACCATTCAAACGAATCTAGCTTTAAATGCTGATGGACTTAACCCTATAATTTTTATAAACACTTTACGAAAACTATTTACGTCATCATAACCAATATTCTGGGCTATTTTCTCAAAACTCTGAGGAGTAGTTTCTAATAATTCACACGCTTTTTGAACCCTAACCTTCTGAATATACTGTATGGGCTTTAAGTTTGTTGCATTGGTAAATTGACGTAAAAATGTTCGCTCACTCATACAGGCTAATGTGGCTAACACGGGAACATTCAGTGTTTCACTGTAATTTGCTTGGATGTAGTGCTGAGCTTGCAATATTTGTTTATTGCCGTGATTAAATTTTGGCGTAAAACTGCCATAGTAACGTTGCTCCCTTTTACCAGTATCAACAATAAGAAATTTTCCAAGTGTACGCATAATGTGTGGCTTGGCGAAAAGAGCAACTAATTCTAGCCCTAAATCAATCCACGACATTAGGCCTCCTGCACTAATTATATCTCCATCATTGACAAGCAAACTCTCAATTTCAAGCGATACCTTGGGGAAAAGTTCATTAAATTCATCAGCTAATTGCCAGTGTGTTGTAGCCACTCGATTGTCTAACAAACCCGTTTTGGCAAGTATATATGCCCCGCGCAGGCAGAGCATAATATTGCTCCCTTTTGATGCGCATCGTTGAGATATTGCAATAAACCTGGTTGAGGCGTGAGGTAATAATTGCCATCGAAATTCGGCGGGAGAATAACAATATCATGCCGACTCATTCCATCTAAGTCTCTGTCAGGTTGAATGAGCTCGACAGTAAACTGAATTTCAAGCTGATTGTCTTGAATGACCTTATTGGCTAATAAAAACAGCTCTCTGAAACCCTGTACTGCACTTTGCAGGGCATTAGGGTAGTCGATAATTACGATATGAATACACTTTGTCATTTTTAGACTGATTTTTGGCTATTTCGCCATAGGTACAATTGATTGGTGTTTTGCATAATAGCCTCAACAAACAACCTGAACAACACAAGAGAGATGATTATGTCTAATACCGCTTTGTTACTCATTGATTTTCAAAATGACTATTACCCATCATATGCTGGTGCTAAATGGCCTTTATCAGGCACAGAAGCAGCCGCATCAAATGCAACAAGGCTATTAACAGCGTTTCGTAAGCAAGGTTTGCCTGTAATACATGTTCGTCATGAGTTTCCTTCGTCTGACGCGCCGTTTTTTTTGCCTGAATCTGAAGGTGCAAAAATTCACAACAGCGTAGCACCGCTTGAGGGGGAACCCGTTATCTTGAAACATCAGATTAATAGCTTTCGAGGTACAGGGTTACAAAATATCCTTGATGAATTAAATGTAGGTAAATTAGTTATCCTTGGTGCAATGAGTCATATGTGCATTGACGCTGTTACTCGTGCAGCAGTTGATTTGGGCTATGAATGCAACGTAGCTCACGATGCATGCGCAACATTGGATCTCGAGTTTAATGGCATCACAGTACCAGCCAGTCACGTACATCATGCTCTTATGGCGGCATTAAGTTTTGGTTATTGCAATGTAGACAGTACCGATAAATTATTAGACTTAGTTGGTTAGTAACCCTAACCACTGACAATATTCAAAGTGCAAGGGAAGCTATGCTTCCCTGTTTTAAGTTAATAGATTTCATATTGATAGTTAAGGCAATAAACAATGCAGAAAATGACAACATTTGAATTTCAGGCAAAAGAAGGACAATCAGAAGCTTTACTGTCTTTCTTTAAAAAAATATTACCTGCAACAAGGAGTTTCCCTGGCAATAAAGGAGTTGAGACTTCACGTTTATCTGAGAGTGAATTCATTATCATTGCTTACTGGGAGCTTGAAAGTCACTTAGGAAAATATCTTGATTGGAGAGAGAAAAGCGGAGATTTTTCCATTCTACTTAGTTTCCTTGTCCAAGCACCTAAAATAATAACTTATGAAGTACTTGAAGGAGTTTAGCTTAGCTAAAAAACATATTGAATTACCTTGTTATGATCTGTTTTCTATTTGAGAGGCATATGGTGTCTATCGAAAAGAAGGTAATAAGATATTAGGATCGCCCATCTATCGGGTTATGCTATTGACTCTCAATACTGGTTTCCCAGCGATTTCACCTCTTCCGGCGTCGGGGGGGAAATAATCAGGGTGTGTTTTAGGTAACAAACGCGGCCAATGTCAAAATGCTTCAATGGTTACGGCAGTAGCACGACCCGATTCTGGACAGGGCGAACTCATAAAATGAACTCCGCTTAGGGTGTTACGTTTATGGGCTGCTCCGCATTTTTTAGAGGCCAGTTCTATGACCGCAACAGTGACTTATAACCTGCATATTTCAGAAAAGAAGACTTTAATCGAAGAGATAAATAATGAGGTGTAAAGCGGCTGTGCTCTTCTACAGTAGGGACGCAGCCATAGAGGCTGCAGGACCACTTTTTCCTTTAAATATAAAAAGCTTAGCGTCACATAAGTGTTTGCACATAAGGTCATTCACATCTATCCCATAAGGATATGAGACATGTCTCGAGGTGTAGGGAGCATCTCTGACCATGTGTACGGACATACGTATATCCGTACACAACAGCCACCGCAGATGATAGGTTAAATTAAAGCTATGGACTTCAATAAACTAAACTAACACCAAACCTGCCAAATGAAGCCACAAAAAAAAATTAGTAGAGTTAATTTATTAACTCAAGAAAATCATGGATAGTCTTCACCGGATGAATCTTAGCCCCTAGCCCTTCCATCGACTTATGATAGTTGCGGTGCGGAATATAGATCTCGGTAAAACCATGCTGCACCGCTTCTTTCACTCTAGGTACACCGCTATCTATGGGGCGCACATCACCATTTAAGCTGAGCTCGCCCATGATGCAGGTGGTTCTGGGCACCACAAAATCATTTAAGCTACTGAGTAATGCGGTGACTAATGCCAAGTCGATACAAGTTTCAGACTCATCTATTTTCAAGCCGCCGACTAAGTTGAAGTAGGTATCATGAAAAATCTTAGTTCGAGTATGCTTACGCAGTATGCCAGTCAGCATCTTAATACGGTTCATATTGAGGCCGACACAGACTCGCTGCGGAAACTCACCTTCAGTTTCCGTGGTTAAACACTGGATCTCGAGCAACAAATTACGGTTACCCTTGCGAATACAGGTGATCGCCGCTCCTGGAGATTCAGTCGTCGAACCCGAGAGGAAAATCTCGCTGGGGTTATCGACACTGAGCATGCCCCGTTCAGTCATCTTGAAGATACCAACAGTATCGACATCACCGAAGCGGTTCTTATTAGCTCTGAGGGTACGAATTTGACCATCGTTGCACTCGAGATGAGTGAGGCAATCCACGATATGGATCAGTGTCTGTGGGCCGGCAGTTTCATTATTTTTATTGACGTGGGCCACGAGGAACATGGTGACGTTATTTTGCTTACAGTATTGGGTCAGCGCCTGAGCACTGCTCTTCACTTGAGAGGGGGAGCCTGGACTCCCATTGGCGAGATCTGTGACGACCGCCTGAATCGAGTCGATGACGGCAAATTTAATCTGCTTAGCATCGAGCTCGGCAATGATGGCTTCGACGCTCGTTTCAGCCATCAGGTACAAGTTGTCTTCATTACAGCTTAACTTAAGACGATTCACACGATTCTTAAACTGTGACAAGGACTCTTCAGCGGTACAGTATAGCGATGGCATCACTTGGGACATGCGAGATATAAGGTCTGATAACAGAGTCGTCTTGCCCGCTCCAGGGTCACCTGAAATAATATTCACTGAGCCTGTGGTTAAACCACCACACAGCACCCGGTCTAGTTCACCAATGCCAGTGAGCATCTTCTCGGCTTCGACTTCTCTAATTTCGTTGAGTTTCTTAGAGCCACCGCCAACCGCACCCGCATAACCAGACACAGAAGAACCCGCTGACTTGATTGACCCTAAGCGTACCTCTGTGATGGTATTCCACTCGGTACAGGCGCTACACTGCCCCTGCCAGCGAGGAAAATCCTGCCCACATTCATTACATACAAATGCTGTTTTATTTTTAGCCATAGCTCTTTATTACAATAAGTTAAAAAATTGAGTTAACTTAACAATTAACCCATAAGTTCAAGAAGAATAACGTACAACGAAAGCCAATAATGACTTAAAATAAAAGTGAATGAACACATACTATTTGAGGCTTAAGTGGGTATGCCGATATACGGCAACACAGATAACCAGTGTTAGTCAATAATAATAACGACTTAAATACGATAACTGGCCTTATTAAGTATCAAGTAATACCAGATTTTGCCGACATGATACTATTAACCGCCTTAGTTTTCAGCCCACAAGACTAGTAGATACGATTGCATAAGCCCTCTAAGAAGAAGCGAGTAGATGAGTTTAGACGAACATAGTGCCCTAATTGAACAGCTCAAGCCCCTGCTAATGGAACCCGATTTCCATGAGCTATTTGATAGTCTGACCACAGACGAATCGAATTCAACTCGCTTCTTACTCAAGATGGAGCTCAATCGCATCTCCTCGCTCTGCACTCGCATCATAGATCTAAGAGACAAATCTGAATTGCCCTGTGAAGAACTTATCCATGGTAAGCAGCAGCACTTCTTAGATGATCCAGCCAAAGAGAGTTTCCTCGAATCGGTGGCACTCTACCGTGATCAGTACACCTTAGGTGTTTATGAGAATGTCATCGAAGCCCACAAACTCAGAAAGCTAAAACTGAGGGGGGGGAAAAACCAGGATGATCTTCCATTCGCTCCCTACCTGGCACAAGGGGTTGTCTTAGGCAGTTATTTCAATCGTAGTGAAGAGAGAATGAACTACAGCATACGTATCTCGGTACTTCAGCCTAACCGCACAGAGATACAAGGGATCACGGTAGACTTGTCTGTCGGCGGAGCCAGAATTCGGCTCCCCCTAAAACATCATTTCGAGCTGGATAAACCCATCAGAGTTAAGTTACTTGAACTAGGTGAAGAATATTATTATGAAGACTTGCAACAAGGAGTCGACTACGAAATAGTCGATACACAAACCAGCAATGAATATTGCTGGTTGCGGCTCAAACGTGTCGGTGGATCCGACGCTCTATCAGAAATGCTATCTAACCTGATCAGAGGCTATAAATTCAGATATAAAGTCGATATCAACGATGTGCTAGTGGCGGCTACCGGCTTAGGCTTCGAACGCCACTATCTGCCTCACCTGCCTCATTTGCCTCTGTATCTTGAATCCATTGAGGATACGTATCAAATTACCCATAAATTGCTCAGTCGGGATAACCAACAACTACAGTATTACTTTCAAGACGAACATGATGTTAGCCAGCTATCGGGGATGCTATCCGATAGTCGCTTGAAAACCCTGCTTAATGAGCCTGAAAATAAAGACCACCAACTATTTTTTTGCTTTACCTTTCATACTCAAGGGCACATCTACTTCTATTCAGCGACATTGGCCGAGCTTAAACAGCAAGATTTACTGGCACTCTTCTTTAGTTTCGGTGCCAGTAAGCCTTCCTGGAAAGTCTTTAAGCTGGCACACCATGAGATCGATCACGCAAAATCCTACAAGGCCTCCATGCTCCCCGGTGATGACGTCAATTACAGCGCCCTAACTGAAGCCCAGCTAAAACGCTTTACCCATGTGCTACAGCTTATGGACCTCACGACTGCTGAATCCCAGCAAGATTACCTGTCTTGGGGCAACATATGTAAAAGCAAAGCTAATGAATTAAAAGTTTTCGGACAACAGAAAGTCAAAAGCAATCCGATAAAACTGCTTTCGCTTCAGTTCAGTGAACGCCGAAATGAGGCACGCTACTCCTTCAAGACTCAGGTGAAGTTAAGCCAAGGTAAGCTATCAATCACGGGGTCGACCCATGATATATCGAGCAAGGGACTACAATTAACCTTAGATGAAGCCACTCAATTTGATAAAACGGCGCCGATACACCTTGGATTTCCAAAGCTACAGCAGATATCGGGTAAGGTTCAACTCAGCCATCTTCCCTATCGATTGATCAAGACCCGTAAAAAAGGCGGTACAGTTCATCTCGCTGCGGTAATGGGACATACTCCCCATATCGGAGTCGAGTTTATCAATAAGCTCATCATTCATAACAGAGACAAGTTAGAGAAGATCACCGAAGCCAACAGCGAGAAGAAAGAGCTCGCCGATGGTTTAAAGAACTTATTGATGCGTCACCTGGACTCTGTACCCTATTTTGTAGAAAAAACACAAAAATCGGCAAAAATCTCGATGATTGGAGTCGGTACTCATAAGAATGTCATCACAGATATATTTGCCGCTTCAACGAGCCAATCATTGGAATATAACTTAGAGTCATTGCTCAAAGATGGTCGTTTAAAGAGAGATTTTATCGATCCAATCCGCGCTCTTAAGCCCCAGGATGGCCTAGAATACTTTGAAACCTATCTGCAGGTGTCCAGACAATCTCAGGGAAAAGTCAGAGTAAAGTGTATTTCACCCGATGAGATAGGCGATCTCGATGCCAGACAACACTTTATCCGCCAGAGCAATAATTTAGGTCGGTTTATGGCCCTCAGGATCTACCGAGGTGCGACAGGAAAACCCGACCTCAACTATATTCGACGTGAAATGGAATATATCGGCATTCACGCTCATCACAAATGCAAGAAGCTCGAAGAGCTAATGTGGCGGATCATAGGTGTCGGTGAACTACTGGACATCACAGAAGAAGTATTACTGAGATACCCGCAGCTTCATCAGACAGAGCCGGGCCTCACAGCAGATGCTGGTTAAATTAATTATCTAGAATATGAGTTCCTAGGATCTAGGAACTCGCCCCTTCAGACTGTTCATACCACATCTTTACCTGCTCGAAGTGATCACCCGCTGCATCTCTGTGAGTCAACATATCGGCATGACCGTAATCATGGCGATAACCTTCAGCCTTTGACAACAAGGTGTAGCGAACGTCCGAGAACTGACATTCCTGAATCATTCTTAGCACATCTTCTGGGTGTCCCAACACCTCGTCTCCAAGTCCGGCAATAAACCAGGCTTTGGGCCACTTGCCTTGCTTAGCCGTGTTGATGGCGGCTTTGCCATAATCGAAACCATCATCGTGATCGATCCAATCACCGCGCACCCAATCAATACTCTGAGCCAGAGAGGAGCGACTCTCATTATCCATCCCCATACGCCAACGGTCGGCGGCCAGATAACCATGAGACCAAGCTATTAGCGGCGCCACCTTGTTCCAGCCGATATCGACCATCATCCATTTTTTCAGGGATTTAATCTTGATGCTACGCTTAGTACCAAAGGTAACCAGAGAAGCTATGCTCTCTTGGAACAACGGGAATCTGGATATGGCACTGGCCATCAGCACACCGCCCCACGAATGGCCGCACCAGTGAATGGGTGGATTATTCGGATGCAGGGAAACGATATAGTGATGTATTAAGGGTAACTGATCTCGAATGACCTGACCTTGACCGAGTTTAGATCCCCGCCGTAATTTAGGCGTACTCAATCCACGACCATATGTGTCGAGCACATATACCACAAAACCCGACTCTGCCAGAAAACAGGCCAAGCCCTTACCTGAGTCACTGTAAAATACCCGACCGTTAGACATGGCACCATGGAGCATGAATATTGGCGGTTTGCTCATGTCTGCATTCACAGGCTTAATTTGTCGAAGGTGCAGTTTCCCATCCAGATAGGGAATAAATATCGAGTGTTGTTCAATAGCCACGGCGTATATCTTATTTTATATAGAGATTAAACTAGCTAATAAATTACTGAGTCAACAAACAAAAAACAAGCGCAATTACTCAATCTGACTCGAGTCAAACAAGCGACGAAGGAAAACCTAAGTGATCAGAGGTTATAGAGGACAGTTTTAAACGAAAAATGAAATACGATACAAATACACTCGATCGGAAGAGATAAACCTCCCTTCCGACCAAATAACATCTCACACCACTAGACTAATGTTACCCACTAACTCAGTAGCAACAAGTAGGGTAGAGCCTTAAGGTTGAGCTTGCTGATGGCGACATCGGCCGCCTGCTCGAGTTTAGGTTTCCCATGGTAAGCGATACCGTAATCCGCGGTCTCGATCATGGGGATATCATTGGCACCATCGCCGATGGCGAGTCTTTGACCCACAGGAATTTGCCACCGCTCGGCGCAGCTGAGCACAGTGTCGGCCTTAAATTGCGCATCGACAACCTGGCCGGTAACGGTTCCGGCAAGTTTACCTTGTTTGATAACCAACTCGTTTGCATATGCGGCATCTAAACCCAGAAGCTGTTTCAGATGACCAACGAAAGGGGTGAAGCCGCCGGAGGCCACCACGAGTTTCCAGCCATAAGACTGTAACTCTTCGACTGACTCGACGAGTCCGGGCATCAAGGGCAGCCGATCGCACAAGTCTTGAATGATCTTCTCATCGGCACCTTCGAGCTGAGCCACACGCGCACGCAGGCTCTCTTCGAAATCCAATTCGCCTTGCATGGCACGCTCAGTCACTTCGGCAACCGCTGCACCGACTCCGGCCATCACGGCGAGCTCATCGATACACTCGATCTCTATCGCCGTGGAGTCCATGTCCATCACTAAAAGGCCAGGCTGATTTAACTTCGCCTGCTTATCTGAAATAGGAAAGGTCTCAACCCCTTGGATGGAGGATATCAGTTGCATCTGTGCCTGATTTAGTGGCTCAGCGGCACAAATTTCGATGCAATTGAGTCCAGTTTTACGCTCAATAATCGCTAAACTCAAATCTTGCTGCAACTGACCTATGGCCGCGACGAGTGCAGCTTCATCTGATTTATTATCAAAGACACAACGAATTCTCATCTCGCAGAGCGGAGCATGAGTCTCCGTATGCTTGGCCAAAGTCTGACTCTGATATTGAAAACGGTTATTTTCTCCACTCGATAACCAAGAAAACAGCAAGGTATGGCTCAGACTTTTCATTAGTAATGCTTCTCCAACTACCGGGCAAGGCAATAATCAATTATGATTAGCTAAACCCTTCAAAAATACAGGTATATAGTGTTTTTTCTTAAAGGTCTGAAAAAGAGCCATAGAATTAGCAGGCTAGTGCAGATGGCAATAGCCATCACCTTAGCCGTGGGTCTTATCCAGTTGTGGGAAACTAGCCTACTACAAGGGCAGCAGCTTCTAAAGTCCCAAACACAAAAGATGGCCAGATTACTGGTTCAACAAACGGCTTATGGCGCAGCTCCGGCGCTGCAACTGCAAAATGATGAACAGCTACAATGGTTAGCCAGCACACTGGTTTTAGACCCTAAGGTGATGTCAGCCAGCATTTTCAGTGAGGACGGACAGAGGCTAGCATTTGCCCAGAGCGTTACCGATGAGGAGTTGGAGCCAGACTCACAGGAGTTGAGCCAGCTATTGGAACGCTACCCACCTTATGTCGAAGCGGTAACCCAAGATGGTAATAACTTGGGTTTTATCGAGGTGAGACTGGAACCCAGACTCTTCTTCAATGAGATAAAAGAAGCCCATCAGATCCATATGGAACAGCAGCAGATGATGCTCGTCATAGCGGGTCTGATAGGCATGCTATTGTCCCGTTCACTGTCATTTAAACGTGCCGATTTCGACAGACGTAAGACTCGCGCAAAATTAAGAAAGAAGCCAAAGCTGTTGAAGAAGAATAAAGTGAAAAAGGAAGAAGGGACGAGTTCCTAGAATCTAGGAACTCGATTTGAGTTCTAAGTTCTAAGTAAATAGACAATTAAGCATAGTTTTGGAACACAGCTTATTGTCTTTTCCACTAGGGAAAAGCACGTCGTACAGGCGTAGCCGTCCCTGCAACGATAGGTCGAAGGCCTTCGTCTAAACGTTTGACTTTAATGTCAGACACAAAAAAGGGCTCTAATGAGCCCCTATTTTGTACATGAATGTACTTATCCCCGATCGCACGGATAGCGATGGAGGGGATTATAAACAACTAAAAGTGAAATTACAGAGTAATAGCCGCTTCTAGTGTCATTTCGATCATTTCGTTGAAGGTAGACTGACGCTCATCGGCAGACGTCTTCTCACCAGTACGGATATGATCAGATACAGTAACGACACATAAAGCCTTAGCACCGAACTCTTTCGCTACACCGTAAAGACCGGCAGCTTCCATCTCGACACCTAGAATGTCCATCTTTTCCATCACGTCGAACATCTCTGGATCCGGTGTGTAGAAAAGATCTGCTGAGAACAAGTTACCGACGCGGTACTTAATACCTTTAGCATCGGCAGCCTTAACAACAGCGCTAAGCAGACCGTAATCGGCGATAGCAGCGAAATCTTGGCCCTTGAAACGTAGACGGTTAGCTTGTGAATCAGTACTTGCACCCATACCGATCAATACGTCACGTACTTTAACGTCTGTGCTAACAGCGCCACAAGTTCCAACACGGATCAGGTTCTTAACGCCGTAATCTCTGATAAGTTCAGTAGCATAGATAGAGCAAGAAGGAATGCCCATGCCTGAACCCATAACTGAGATACGAACGCCTTTATAAGTACCGGTAAAACCAAACATGTTACGCACGTCAGTCACTTGCTCAACGTTCTCCAGGAACGTCTCAGCTATGTATTTAGCGCGAAGTGGATCGCCTGGAAAAAGAACAGTATCCGCGAATGCGCCGTCAACAGCATTAATATGTGGTGTAGCCATCTATATAACCCCTTATATATTTGTAACTTAAACTAGTACTAAAATTAGTATTAAGTCTTATTTATGGCGGCCATCATCTAAACCGCCAAACTTAAAAGCAGTACTAAGCTAATCGATATCAACTTAGTACTAAAATGTATTACTTAACGAAAGACTCGCCATATTCCATCGGCTCTAACTTGAAATAAGTTGCGATAGATTGACCTATATCAGCGAAACTCTTACGACGTCCCAGAGAACCGGCTTCGAGTCCGGCGCCCAATGCCAATACAGGCACACGTTCACGAGTATGATCTGTGCCTTTCCAGCTTGGATCACAGCCGTGATCGGCTGTTAATATCAGCAGGTCATCTTCGTTGAGCAGTTCAAGCATCTCAGGCATACGGGAATCGAAATATTCCAGCGCCTTGGCATAACCGGCGATATCGCGGCGATGACCGTAATGAGAGTCGAAATCAACAAAGTTAGTGAAAACTATGCTTCTGTCACCCGCTTGTTTAACTTGCTCAAGCGTTGCATCAAACAAGGCTTCGAGGCCAGTCGCCTTCACCTTCTTGGTAATGCCGCAGTGTGCGTAGATATCGGCAATTTTGCCGACACTGACCACTTCCCCGCCATCGGCAGCAAGTTTGTCCAGTACCGTCTTCGCAGGTGGCTCTACCGCATAATCACGACGATTACCGGTCCGCTCAAAATCGCTGGCACAAGTACCGACGAAGGCGCGCGCAATCACACGGCCAATATTATATGGCTCAAGCTCTTCTCGCGCAATTTGGCATAGAGTGTAAAGATTCTCTAGGCCGAATGACTCTTCATGACAGGCGATCTGAAAAACTGAATCAGCCGAAGTATAGAAGATAGGCTGGCCGTTGCGCATATGCTCTTCGCCCAGCTCTTCTAATATCGCCGTACCAGACGCATGACAATTACCCATGTAGCTGTCGAGTCCAGCACGGGCTAGAATCTTATCGGTCAGCTCTTTCGGAAAAGAATTAGTCAGATCGGAGAAGTATCCCCACTCGTATAAGACTGGCACACCCGCCATTTCCCAATGACCACTAGGCGTGTCTTTACCTGTGCTCAGCTCATCGGCATGCCCATAGGCGCCGATCACTTCGACATTGTCACTAAAACCCGCGGCAAATTCACCAGTACTCTCTTTACCCGCCATGGCTAGACCAAGACGACAAAGATTAGGTAATTTAAGTGGTCCTTGACGGCCGATATCGGCTTTACCTTCGGCACAAGCTTTAGCTATGCTACCGAAAGTATCGGATCCTATATCGCCGAAAGATGCTGCATCACTTGCAGCTCCTACACCGAATGAGTCCATCATCATGATGATTGTTCTTTTCATAAAAACCTCTTACGCAGCCTATTTACAGATCTTCGGCGCGTATATAACGATAAATTTCAGGCGTCTTCTCGGGGCGAGTCTCTGCAACCTGAATAGCATTTCTTACAGCAGTAGACGCTTCTTCGAAAGCGCTCTCTGACTGAGCGTGGATCATGGCAATCGGCTTGTCCTTGGTGATCTCATCACCTAAGGCGCAAACCTGAGTCAAGCCGACACTGTAATCCAGTGCGTCACCAGGTTTACGGCGTCCACCACCTAAGGTGACCACAGCCATACCTAGCTCTCGGGTATCCATGGCTGAGGCGAAACCTGTTTGCTCGGCATAAACCGGGCGCACAATTTTAGACTCAGGCAGATACAGACCTGGATTTTCGATAAAATCTGTCGGACCACCGAGTCCTGATATCATGCGGCCAAAAATTTCAGCAGCCTTACCATTGTCGAGTACTTTATTCAGTTTAACTCGCGCTTCAGCTTCATTTGCGGCTAGGCCGCCGAGTTGCAGCATTTCGGCACATAGACCCATGGTGACTTCGTATAAACGTGGATTGCGGTATTTCCCGGTAAGAAAATCCACCGCCTCTTTCACTTCGACGGCATTACCGGCACAAGAAGCTAAGACCTGGTTCATATCGGTAAGTAGTGCTGTTGTCTTAGTCCCGGCACCGTTCGCTACGGCAGTAATGCTACGAGCCAGCTCTTCAGAGGCTTCATAGGTTGGCATAAATGCGCCACTGCCGACTTTGACGTCCATTGCCAGAGCATCGAGACCCGCTGCCAATTTCTTAGAAAGAATTGAAGCAGTAATAAGGGAAATTGATTCGACGGTGGCGGTATTGTCACGGATAGAATAGAAACGTTTATCGGCTGGAACCAGATCGCCGGTTTGACCTATGATGGCCACGCCCGCCTCTTTAACCACTTTTCTGAACAGGGCACTATCTGGCTCGGTTTGATAACCTGGAATAGCATCAAACTTATCTAAGGTGCCACCGGTATGACCTAGGCCACGACCCGATATCATAGGCACATAACCACCACAAGCGGCAGCCATTGGGCCAAGCATCAAGCTGATCACGTCACCGACGCCGCCAGTGCTGTGCTTATCTATGATAGGACCGTTAAGGTCCAGACTCTGCCAGTTGAGTACTGTGCCTGAGTCACGCATGCATGTGGTCAGCGCAATGCGCTCATCCATGTTCATGTCGTTGAAGTAGACTGCCATACCAAAGGCCGCAATTTGACCTTCTGAAACAGTATTGTCGGTGATGCCTTTAACGAAGAATAGGATCTCTTCTTTAGACAAGGCTTCTGCGTTGCGTTTTTTACGAATTATCTCTTGTGCTAGAAACATGGTACTGCCTCCAAGTCTGTAACTAAAATTCAGTTTTAAGCCACAAACTCTTTTATAAAACACTAAAACTGTAACTTTGCTACATTTGATATTAGCCGAGTTTCAGTGCCTTCAATTAGATTTAGATCACACTTAACTAAAAAGATTAGCCTTATTCTTCACATTAAAAGAATAAGGCTATTGTGACTTAGTAGCCCTGCTTACCTTTAGCAGCTTCACCAAGCTCTAAAGTGTGCAGCAGGTTAACTAGTAGACTAGAAGCACCGAAACGGAAGGTACGTGGAGTAGCCCAATCATCGCCAAGAAGACGAGCGGCTACGCCTAAAAATTCTTTGGCAGCTGCGGCATCACGAACACCACCTGCAGGCTTGAAACCCACTTTAGTGTTCTTCTCACTGATCACTGTCATCATGATCTCAGCCGCTTCTAGCGTGGCATTGACCGCGACTTTACCGGTTGATGTCTTGATGAAATCGGCACCGGCATCGATACAAAGCTCAGAGGCTTTACGGATAAGGGCTGGATCTTGAAGCACACCAGACTCGATGATAACTTTTAGCAGAACATCTTCACCACAGGCTTCTTTACAGGCTTTAACTAGCTCGAAACCAACAGTTTCGTTACCTGCCATCAGGGCGCGGTATGGGAAAACCACATCGACCTCATCTGCACCGTAAGCAACGGCTGCACGAGTCTCTAATACTGCGATAGCGATATCATCGTTGCCGTGTGGGAAGTTAGTCACTGTCGCGATACGTACGCTTTCAGCGCCCATTTCGTTCAGTGTCTTACGGGCAATAGGGATGAAACGTGGATAGATACAGATAGCGGCGGTGTTACCTGCTGCAGTCTGGGCTTTATGACAAAGCTCGATCACTTTCTGATCGGTATCGTCGTCATTAAGGGTAGTTAAGTCCATTAATTCAATGGCTTTTTGTGCAGCTTGTTTTAAATCGCTCATAATAGTTCTCCGAAACAATATTCAATGTGTAAAAGTTCAAATAGTAAAATTGAAATAGAAATCTACTTATGACAGTGCCAATAGGGGGCATTTTGATTATTGTTATGGCCGGGCCTTCGGGCAATGCCTAAGATATCGAAATTCGATATCTGTTTATTCAGGTATTCAGCGTTGCTCGCGATTTTTTAATCATAATCGGTAACAACAATCCTGACACTAGGTCACGACTTGAATCCTTGAAGACCGGGAAGGGGAACTGAGTCATTACAACTAGAGTGCTAGGTTCCTGCCTTTCCGCGAAAAATCCATTTTAGCGCGTAAAACGTGTTTAACATTTACGTAAATATGCCATTAAATCTTGCATACTTAAGTAAATATTAACACTCAATACCGGACTCGATTCCGAGTATTGAGTGTTAAGTAGAGCCAGCAACTCTGGCTCTATATCTACTTACTTATTTCTAAGTACCAGCCTAAGAGCGGGTCTTAGAACTTGTAAGTAGCTGTTAGGTAGTGTGCGAAACCAGTCGTTTCTAGACCAACAATACCGGCACCATCTTCAAGTAGGTAAACGTCTTGGTATGCTTTTAAGCCATAACCCAATGCGTAGTTGTCTGAATGCCAATGTACGCCGAAGTAAGCAGCACCGCCGTTTGAAGACATAGGAACAAATTCGTTACCGTAGTCGTCATCAGCACCGAACTGGTAATCGATATAACCCTGGAATGAAACGAATGAACCATTATCGAAGTTAACGAAAGGCTTAAACCAGTTCATAGAGAATTGGTAACCGTTCCACTCTTTGCCATTCATGTCGTAATGAGCGTAAAGGTTCATGCCAGTCTTACCTAACCATGGAACCATAACGTCAGCACCGATACCCCAGAAAGATGCGTTCACATCTTCACCAACAGCACCGCCACCCCAATTGAAAAGAGTCGAGAAGTAAACTTCCTGGATAGGACCAGCTGAAAGATCCCAACCTGTGATTGCATCGATAGAGAAACGCGGGGCAAACTTCATGAACATCTTGCTCTTACCAGAACCATCTGCCTTGTCGCCTGAATCACCCGTAGCTAAGTTGAACACATCAACATAACCGTATAGGTCTACGAAGCCAGCGCGGCCGCCGAATTCCATTTCCAGGTAATCGTGTCCGCCATCATCAGCATCAGTACGTGGTAGCTCGTTGAACGCATACATTGCATTGAACTGCATCCAGCTGTAATCGCCAGAACGGATATCATCGCCGCGGTCTGCTGCGAATGTTGGTGCAGACATAGCAGCTGTTGCTGCTAGTGCTGTAGCTAGTGCTATAGTTTTAACGTTTTTCATCATCAACCCCATTTATTTTATGGTATGCCGCTCTTTTCGAGTCAGCGTTCTTTTCTTATGGCGCCGCATTCTACCCAATTTATCGTAAAGCACAATATAATTTGTGTGAAAGTGCGAACACAAAATTCTAACAAATGAACAAACTTCTGATTCTTCATGCTATTTAACAACAGCTATCGCGAAAAACCTGATTTTTAACTGTGTTTATTCGAACACAGCTCTTCCCGCAAAGGTAAGGAAGAACTAGATGTAATCTTGTATTACTGTGAAAAATGGTTGAGCTAACTTGGACCCTGCCCCCATGAACAGAGCCCAATTGTGGGAATCCCCACAGGATTTACCTTAGACATAAAACAAGGCAGCTCATATGAACTGCCTGACGATTATAGTGCTAAGAATAGACCCGCTAGTGTCGCACTCATTAGGTTCGCAAGCGATGCTGCGATAACGGCACGTACGCCTAGCTTAGCTAAGTCATGACGACGGCTTGGAGCCATGGCGCCTAGACCACCAAGTAGAATAGCGATTGAAGATAGGTTAGCGAATCCACATAGTGCGAATGAGATGATAGCTTTAGTTCTATCAGTCATAGCAAGACCCGTTTCAGCAACAACCATACCGCCATCGGCAATATCTTTAAGGTAAGGAGCGAAGTTCAGGTAAGCGACGAATTCGTTCACGATGATCTTCTGACCGATGAATGAACCGGCAACCAGTGCTTCATTCCAAGGTACACCGATTAGGAATGCAAGAGGCATGAAGATGTAACCTAGGATAAGCTCCAGAGTTAAGTTCTCGATACCAACAAGACCACCTAGTCCACCGATCATGCCGTTAAGCATGGCAATAAGACCAACGAAGGCTAATAGCATAGCGCCAACGTTAAGTGCTAAGTGCATACCAGATGCGGCACCAGATGCGGCAGCGTCAATAACGTTAGCTGGCTTGTCTGCATCTTCAGGCAAGTCGTTCATGTCGTTGTTAGTTTCTTCGGTCTCTGGATGCATAAGCTTAGCCATCATAAGACCACCAGGCGCCGCCATAAATGACGCTGCAACCAGATACTCAATCTTAACGCCCATGCCAGCGTAGCCAGCAAGTACCGCACCAGCGATAGAAGCCAGACCACCAACCATGATGGCGAAAAGCTCTGAATTAGTCATAGTCGCGATAAACGGACGAACAACTAGAGGAGCTTCAGTTTGACCGACGAAGATGTTTGCCGTAGCAGACATAGACTCAGTACGGCTTGTACCTAATGCTTTTTGCAATGCGCCACCGATAAACTTGATGACAAGTTGCATGATGCCTAGGTAGTAAAGTACTGCTATTAAAGAAGAGAAGAAGATAATGACAGGTAGAACGCGGATAGCGAAGACGAAGCCAACACCGTTTGCGAACATAGCGTCAGTACCCAAACCACCGAAGAGGAAGTTGATACCAGCTTGAGAGTAACCAATGACACTGGCTACGCCCATTGAAACGCCACCTAGTACTTCTTGACCAATTGGAACATAAAGCACGAAGCCACCAAAAGCAGCTTGAATTGCTAACGCACCACCAACGGTACGGTAGTTGATTGACTTCTTACCATTCGATAGTAAGAAACCAATTGTAAGTAAGGTGACCACCCCTACTAGACTCATTAAAATATCCATTAACCATCACCCTATTGTTAATACTTTTTAATTATGTTGTTAACCAACCTTTTTCGAGGTCGATTATACCCGAGCAATAGCTCAAAAGCGTCGTTTCGATCAAGTTTTTGAAGTTTAATTTCAGCACCTTAGTCACAACTTACGATGCGATTCACATCTGTTTAAATTAAAATTAATTTAAGGTCAAAGAGTTGCACCGCATTCCGAAACGCATGTTCTGAAATCAGAACACTGGATTTTTTATGTAAATTTGCTATTTCTGCGATGATTGACTGCAAAATAAGGGGAGTATTGCGTGATTCTGCTGCATTTCGAGGTGTCATAGCAGGAGAATCTGTCTCAATTAACAAACTTTCGAGGGGAAGTTGAGCGACACAGGTTTTCAGTTTTCTGGCACTCGTATTTAAAATTAAACCCCCTATCCCCAGCTTAAAACCTAGCTTAATGTACTCGCTGGCGATTTCTAAGCTGCCGTAGAAACCGTGGATCACTCCACCTCTGGGCAGAGAGTAGCGTTTCAAGATGGCCAGCATCTCACTATGTGCTTTAACGACATGCAAGATAACCGGCAAATTTAGCTGCTGAGCCATAGAGAGTTGAGCCTCCAGGGCAATGATTTGTCCATCCCAATTATCTTTACGTATCTTATCCAGACCGCACTCGCCGATGGCGACCAAGTATGGGTCTTCTCTATAGCGATTGAGTTTATCTGTTAATTGCTTCAAGGCCTGCTGAGGGTTGTCTTCACAAAACCAAGGATGAATGCCTAGCCCATAGGGACATGAGTACCGCTTTGCTATATCCAGTTGCTTGTCCCAGCGCTCGGGGCTGACTCCCGGGATGATAGCCGTTTCTATGCCTGTTTGAGCCATAGACTCGAAGAGTTCGTCACGGTCAGTATCGAACAAGTCATCGTCAAGATGAGCATGGCTATCAAGTATTCGCATCGTCGACATTATTCGCTCATTTAATGAATTTAATTTAGTCATACCAAAATCGGCTTTTATCTTTTGTGGCTTAAGAAAATGGCCCAGAAACCTTCCCATAACAAAACCGATACATATATAGATAATACCATTCCATATAAGTATCTGGTCAGTTCAGAGGCTCTCAGTTTTTTCAATTCAAGACGCATTGATGAGGAAATGGTTATTCCCTTTTAAGTCAATGCAACACAGAAGTGGAAACACTGAGAGCCTCACGCAGTGCGGGTTTCAAAGCCCTTTATGCTACGTTGAATGTTCTCGATATACGACTGCATGGATGCAGGAGGTAGAGCAACGCAGGAGCTTGTTGCCGAGAATAACTATTAGCTTCAAACATTCGCCTTGCCTACAGTGCTTTGAACTCCCGCTGAATAATCAGATACTTACTCGGAATGGTATAATAAACGATTCAATAAAAAAGCCCCAATCTTTCGAATGGGGCTTAAATAAAATATCTGGGCACAGGGAACCAAACGCTAGTGTAGATTAATTCTCACGAGTCTTGGCAAACTGAACGTCAGGATAGCGCTCCATAGACAGATTAAGATTAACCATAGTCGGGGCGATATAGGTCAGGTTATTGCCACCATCCAGCGCTAAGTTAGGGCTGCACTTACGTCTGAACTCGTCCAGTTTCTTCTCATCGTCACAATACACCCAACGGGCTGTGGCTACATGGATAGCTTCATAGATGGCTTCGACCTTATATTCGCTCTTCAATCGGCCAACAACTACTTCAAACTGAAGTACACCAACAGCACCAACGATAAGATCGTTCGAATCTATCGGTCTGAATACCTGCACGGCACCCTCTTCGGCAAGCTGGACTAAGCCTTTAAGTAGCTGCTTCTGTTTCAACGGATCTTTTAAACGAATACGACGGAACATCTCAGGAGCAAAGTTAGGTATGCCGGTGAAACGCAACTTCTCACCTTGGGTAAATGTATCGCCGATACGCATGGTGCCGTGGTTATGCAGGCCAATAATATCGCCTGGATATGCCACTATGGCGCGATTACGATCGCCAGCCATAAAGGTTAACGCATCACTGACATTGACATCTTTACCTAGACGGACATGGTGCATCTTCATGCCCTGCTCATACTTACCAGAACAGATCCGCATAAATGCGACTCTATCTCTGTGTCTTGGATCCATGTTTGCTTGGATCTTAAACACGAAGCCAGAGAACTTCTCCTCTTGGGGCAGTACATCTCTCGCCTCGGTTTCACGAGGCTGAGGTGTAGGAGCCCATTCGACCATACCGTCGAGGATATGATCGACACCAAAGTTACCCAATGCGGTACCGAAAAATACCGGCGTCAGCTCTCCCTTGAGGAACAGCTCGAGATCGAACTCGGTCGCGGCACCAAGAACCAATTCTAACTCTTCGCGCACTTCATCGGCATAGGCGCCGATAGCATCATCAAGCTCTGGGTTATCCAGCCCCTTGATGATCTTAGAATCCTGAATCGTATGGCCCTGACCACTCTGGTATAAAATCACCTCATCACGTAATAGGTGGTAAACACCTTTAAACTCTTTACCTGAGCCGATAGGCCAGGTAATGGGTGCACAGGCAATATTCAGTACATCTTCGACCTCGTCCATCAGCTCTAATGGCTCGCGAATGTCACGGTCTAACTTGTTCATGAAAGTGACGATAGGCGTATCACGCAGGCGCGTGACTTCCATTAGCTTAATCGTTCTTTGCTCTACACCTTTGGCCGAGTCGATCACCATCAGACAGGAATCGACGGCAGTCAGGGTACGATAGGTATCTTCCGAGAAGTCTTCGTGACCCGGAGTATCGAGAAGATTGATTAAAGCCTCTTTATAGGGAAACTGCATGACAGATGTGGTGATCGAGATCCCACGCTCTTTCTCCATCTCCATCCAATCAGACTTTGCATGTTGACCTGACTTCTTACCTTTTACGGTTCCGGCCTTCTGTAAGGCATTACCGAACAAGAGTACTTTTTCGGTAATGGTGGTTTTACCCGCATCCGGGTGAGAGATAATGGCGAAAGTGCGACGTTTGCCGACCTCAACTGTATTGCCTGACATGGTAACCTGCAGATTGGTGATGTGCTAAAAAGGCGGCAATTATAGCGCCAAGCGTGCAAATTAGCTAGGTGACTAATCCCAGAGTCTGCATTTTAATAAAGACATAAAAAATGCCATCTTTTTGGGATGGCATTACGCTTTTAATAACAAAATACTTGAGCTCAATTATTGACTCTGCAACTCTTGCTGCATGATGCTATTTAGCTTAGCTAACTCGATTCGCGCATATCTATGCTCGACAAAGTCATAGATGTTTGTCGCGAGTGCCAGCCTGAAATAATTTGCCGCATCGCTATACTGACCTTGCTCTTGGGCTATCTTTGCAATATAGAAGTAGGCTTCACATAGACGTTCCGCATATTCATTGGGGTGAGAAAGCCCCATTTTAGCCGCAGAAAATACCGCTTCCCTGGATTTTTTTCCAAGATAATAATCCACCAGTACACTCGACCAGGCATTTGGCACAAGCTCAGCCTGGTTCACTTCCAGGTTAGCTTTGGCTTGCTCAGTATCCTGGGCACTTTCCGTCAAATATAACCATAAGGCACGGTAGCCATCTTTAGGGTCCAATGAGTAGAATGATTGCATATCGGCAACCGCTAACTCGTAACGCTGACCATAATAGAGGGCAATACCACGGTTTAAGAATGCGTAATCATATTCGGGTGACAGCTCCAGCACAGCATCGAAAGCTTCATATGCACTCTCGAACTGACCTTCCTGGGTATAATAGATCCCGATGAAGTTATAGGCATCGGCGAGATTAGGCTGAAGTTTCAATGCTTGATGAAAGTCGATTCGGCTCAGAATCCGTAAACCTACGCTGTCATAGATGACACCCCGGTCATAATGGAATCGTGCTTTTTGCTCTTGAGTTAAATCGGCTGAGGATAAAATTTCATTTAACTTGGCAAGCGTTATTTCTAGCTTGTAATCGGGCATGACGGGCTCAACCATCACCTTACCTTGCTCGCTGCCACCAGACTGAGTCGACACACATCCGGTCAGGAAAATACTCATACCAGCCAAAACAGCGATTGCGGTGGTCCGCACTTTTTGATTCATCCATTTAACCCTTTGAGTTCAACTATGACGCTAATCATAGCAATCCCCTATCGCTACTGCTATCAGGGATTTAAATTTTTCTCAATTCATTCAGCTTATTGCTAGTAAAAAGTATAAGTTTACAAAAAATGAAGTCAAGCATAGATAAATATCTGCAAATTATTCACTAAAACATCACCAAACCCAATCACCGAGTACAAAAAAGGAGACCCTAAGGTCTCCTTTGTTAATTCACTAAATAGTGATTACTCGGCAGCAGGTGCTGACTCGGCTTTAGGCTGTGCTTCTTTCATAGAAAGACGTACGCGACCCTGACGATCAACTTCCATCACCTTAACTTTGACTTCTTGACCAGTCTGTAGGTAATCAGAAACGTTGGCAACACGCTCTTCAGCTATCTGAGAGATGTGAACCAAACCATCTTTACCTGGCAAGATTGTCACGAAGGCACCGAAATCAACGATACGAACGACCTTACCGTTATAGATAGTACCGACTTCGACTTCAGCAGTGATCTCTTCGATACGACGGATAGCTTCTTTAGTCGCTTCGCCGTTAGAAGATGCGATCTTAACTGTACCATCATCTTCTAGCTCGATAGTGGTACCAGTTTCTTCTGTAAGCGCACGGATTGTAGCGCCACCTTTACCAATCACATCACGGATTTTTTCTGGGTTGATCTTGATGGTGGTAATACGTGGTGCGTGAGCTGAAATATCATCACGATGTGTACCAATAGCCTGGTCCATCACGTTAAGGATATGAACTCGAGCGCCATAAGCTTGCTGAAGTGCAATCTGCATGATCTCTTGCGTGATACCTTCGATCTTGATATCCATCTGCAGTGCAGTGATACCGTCACGAGTACCAGCCACTTTGAAGTCCATATCACCTAAGTGATCTTCATCACCTAAAATGTCAGAAAGAACGACGAAATCGTCACCCTCTTTAACCAGACCCATGGCGATACCGGCAACAGATGTCTTGATTGGTACACCCGCATCCATTAACGCAAGAGAAGTACCACATACAGAAGCCATAGAGCTTGAACCGTTTGATTCAGTGATCTCTGATACGACGCGAATGCTGTATGGGAATTCTTCTGCAGACGGCATAACCGCGTTAATACCACGCCAAGCTAGCTTACCGTGACCAATTTCACGACGCTTAGGTGAACCAACAAAACCCGTCTCGCCCACACAGTAAGGAGGGAAGTTGTAGTGCAGCATAAAGCGGTTAGTGTATTCGCCCATGATGCTGTCAACTTTCTGTGCATCACGCTCGGTACCTAGAGTACAAGTCACTAGTGCTTGAGTCTCACCACGGGTAAATATCGCGCTACCGTGAGTACGTGGAAGTACACCTGCCATTACGTTAAGACCACGAACCATATCTGGCTCACGACCATCGATACGTGGCTTACCCGCTATGATACGGCCACGTACGACTTGCTTCTCAACGCTACTTAATATCTTACCGACTTCACGTAAGTCGACATCCGCGTTTTCAGCAACTAGTTTCTCGATAGCGTCACTCTTAAGTGCGTTAACCGAGTCACGACGTTCACTCTTATCAGCAATCTGGTATGCAGCTGAGAATTTCTCTTCTGCAAGCGCCTTAATTTTGGCGACCAAATCTTCATCAGATACAGGTGCAGACCAATCCCATGCAGGCTTGCCCGCTTCAGCTTTAAGCTCCTTGATGGCAGTGATCACAACTTGCTGTTGCTCGTGACCATAGGCGACGCTGCCTAGCATAACTTCTTCTGGCAATGAGGCGGCTTCAGACTCCACCATCAATACTGCGCCTTCGGTACCCGCGACGATTAGGTCCAGGTCACTCTCGGCTAACTGACTAACTTCAGGGTTAAGGATATATTCGCCGTTGATGTAACCAACACGCGCCACACCCAATGGACCATTGAATGGCAGACCTGAGATAGCTAAGGCTGCAGAAGTACCTATCATAGAGATGACATCAGGGTTGATTTCAGGATCCACAGAAACGACTGTGATAATTACCTGAACTTCATTCTTGAAGCCATTAGGGAATAGAGGACGAATGGGACGATCGATAAGACGTGCGATCAGCGTTTCACTCTCAGATGGACGACCTTCACGCTTGAAGAAACCACCAGGGATCTTACCGGCAGCGTAAGTTCTTTCCTGATAATTCACTGTAAGTGGGAAAAAGTCGCGACCCGGCTCTTCGTGTTTCTTTCCTACCACAGTAACCAAGACTGTAGTATCACCCATACTTGCTAAAACGGCAGCATCTGCTTGACGTGCAATAACCCCAGTCTCTAATGTGACTGTGTGCTGACCATACTCAAAACTCTTTACGATTGGATTCACGTGAACCATTCCTTAAATTTAATTATCTTAATTACGCGCGTAAGTATACTTCATCTCTATTCAAGAGATAAAGGGCACAGATTGATGACAAAGCCGAAACTTTTCTCTAAAGTGAATAATATCAGGATTATTTTGTTATGGAATGCCTAAATAGTTCCGTTTCTAATATCAGTTCACTGATTAATGGATGAGTTAATGACTGCCAGCTTTAAATCGCTTACATGGAAACAAACCAGCCTTGTCGTTTTTTCGGCACTCTTTTTCGCTGTCGCCATTTTTATCGTCGAAATTGCCTTAGTCGGTGTAACCACCAGGGATGAACTTAAAGCGTCGCAGAAAGAGTTGTTAGACTCGGTAGAGCAACCCGCCTCTAACGCTGTCTGGGCATTGGACGATAACTTAGCCAAACAAACCATAGAGGGGGTGTTAAAAGTCGCCCATGTGGGTTCGGCAGTTATCGAACTCGATGACGGCTCCATGTTTGTCTCAGTCGCCTCACCTCTCTCTTCTCCGAATATATTCGATCAATTAAGTAAAAAACTCTTTGGCGACCTTAGAGAAATCTCGCGCCCCCTTTATCGACCCTTTGATTTTAAAGACAGTGAGAAACAGCAGCTCATAGGGACATTAACCATCTTCTATGACACCCAGGAACTCACTGACTCACTCTTTTCACAACTTAGATTCAGTTTAGTCGCAACCTTGATCCGCGCCCTGCTTATCACTCTGTTGCTTTCGATTGTTTTTCATCGCTTCTTGACCAAGCCCATCGCCGAGATCAGTGAGGCAATTGACAAGATAGATCCTGAATCACCCGATGAGAACTTACTGCCGGTATCTAAGGCTCACATGGACGATGAACTAGGTCTGGTTACATCAAAATTTAACCAGATCCTGATTCAGTTCGGTCAGACCCAAAGTAAACTAAGAAAAATGGCGACTCGAGACCCACTCACAGGGTTACCTAACCGCACGCTGCTACTGGAAACCATAGCGGTTACCATTCAAAGGGCCCGTGTACATAAACACCAATTTTGCATGTTATTTATCGATCTAGACAGATTTAAAAATATCAATGACTCCTTGGGTCATGCCATAGGCGATCAATTTCTTACCCGAATAGCTCAAGTTCTCGAGCGCGTCGTTGCGGATAAAGGCACTGTGGCTCGCTTGGGCGGGGATGAATTCGTGATATTAGCCGATGAAATACGGAACCCGGATCAAGCAGCCGACTTTGTTGAACACCTGCTTTTTCAGTTGAACACCCCCATGCAACTCAACGAGCACACCATTCATCCAGCCGCATCAGTCGGGATCTCTATCTACCCCGATGACGGTATGAGCGCCGAAGATCTGATCCGCCATTCTGATATCGCCATGTATAGCGCAAAAGCTGCCGGCTCAAATCAATGGGCCTTCTTCAAGCAACAAATGACAGAGCGTGCAGCAGTTAGATTACGTACAGAGGCCTCTCTACACGATGCACTAAAGAACAATGAATTTGTCTTACATTACCAACCAAAATTCGATATCAAGACTGGAAGAGTCGTTGCCTGTGAGGCACTCATTCGCTGGCAGAAAGATGGTCGCCTGATAAGCCCCATGTCCTTTATCCCGGTAGCCGAAGAAACCGGAATCATCATCCCTATAGGTCGCTGGGTCATAGAGCAAGCATGTAAAACAATCAAGGAGTGGCAAAAAAACTACAATTTTGCGTTACCTATTGCGGTCAATGTAGCTTCACAGCAATTTGAAGATCCAAGTCTGGTTCCAGATATAAAGCAGCTCTCCCTTAGATACCAAATAAGGCCTGAGCTGTTAGAGATAGAGATAACCGAAACTTCCTTGATGAATAACGTAGAGAAAGCCATTACCAAGTTAGAACAGCTAAAATCGGCTGGATTTGGTATTGCCGTGGATGATTTCGGTACAGGCTATTCATCATTATCTTATTTACGTCACCTTCCCATTACCACCATGAAGATCGATCGCTGTTTCGTTACCGACCTGCCTCAAGAGAGCGCCATAGCCTCGACCATCTTAATGTTAGGTAAACAACTTAAGCTCAATATCGTCGCGGAAGGAATAGAAACACAGGATCAGTTGGATTGGCTCAAGGCCAATGATTGTCAGATGGGACAAGGTTTCTTTTTCAGTAAACCTCTGTCTCAGCATGAATTTGAAGAAAAATTTATCAAACCACATACGGCGACTATCAGTCAGATTTAATCACTAGAATCTAGGAACTTTGCTTTCGCCTTCTTTTTTACAGGCAATAAAAAAGGAGGCCTAAGCCTCCTTATCCAGGTTTAATCGTTAAAATTAACGACGTAGACCTAGCTTCTTGATTAGTTCCTGGTAACGAACATTTTCAGTACGCTTTAGGTATGCAAGAAGTTTACGACGTGTGCTAACCATACGTAGTAGACCACGACGAGAGTGATGATCGTGGATGTGCTGCTTGAAATGGCCCTGTAGATGATTAATCTGAGCAGTTAAAAGAGCAACCTGAACTTCAGAAGAACCAGTATCGTTTTCACAACGACCGAAGTCAGCCAGGATTTTTGCAGTTTGTTCAGCATTTAGTGACATTTTGTCTCTCCAAATAATGCATTAATAAATCTTTAGCCAATCACTAACTCAGCTAAAGGAGCGCGGCATTTTACCCATTCCCGGTGAGATACGCAACCAGCAAAGTAAAATAACCGCCAAAAGGTAACGTTAAGTGGTTTCTAAGCTATCTCTCAGTACGATAAGGCGCTTAGGTGCCAGCAAGCCATCATCATTAATTGAGCCTATACCGACAAACTTATGCTCTTCACCTATAGTGAGGCGCACGAGTTCTCCATCGGCTAACTCACAATTTCCAGGATTCTGTACCGGATTGCCATTCATTAGATAAGGTGCAACAGTGTCGGCTAAGTTGATTTCTTGAAACTTACTGACCGCCGTATCCATGGGCAACAATAACTCATCCAGAATAGCTTTAGGATCTGCACCTTCGGCCTCAGCCTTTTCAACCATTTCATTTAACTGAGTTAAGCTTACGATGCGATCATAAGGGTAGTCTGCAACTTGAGTACGTCTGAGCATTATCACGTGGGCGCCGCATCCCAACATTTCACCGAGATCATCTGTGATGGTACGAATGTAGGTTCCCTTAGAACAATGTATGTCTAAGGTCAGCTCATCGCCTTCTAAAGAGATAAAGTTTAGCTCAAATACCGTGATGGGTCTGGCTTCTCTGGGCACTTCGATGCCTTCACGGGCGTACTTATAAAGGGGCTGTCCCTTATGCTTTAGCGCCGAGAACATGGAAGGCACCTGCATAGTCTCTCCACGGAAATAATCCAGAGACTCAATCAATAAGTCTTGGGTAAAATCCAGGGGACGAGTCTGCACCACTTCACCGTCAGAATCACTAGTATCGGTTCGCACACCAAGTTTAGCCGTGACCAGATAGCGCTTATCCGCATCGAGAAGGTGCTGAGAAAACTTGGTAGCTTCGCCCAGGCATATCGGTAACATACCTGTGGCTAAGGGATCTAAGGCGCCAGTATGGCCCGCTTTATTGGCATCGAAAAGCCGTTTTACCCTTTGCAGGGCAAAGTTAGAGCTCATCCCTGTCTCTTTATCCAAGAGCAAGATCCCATCAATGAAGCGACCACGCTGACGACGCCCCATTAATCCTCACCTTGCTGATCTTTATCTTCACTTTGTTCATCACGATTGGCATGTTTCTGTTTAGCTTCATCGTTATGAATAACGCGCGTTACAAGGTTTGACATGCGCATGCCTTCAACCAAGGATGCATCATAGATGAACCTAAGTTCTGGCATCACTCGCAATTTCATGCGACCCGCGACTAAAGAACGTATGTAACCAGCGGCACTGCTGAGTGCTTCAAGCTTCTCTGCCACTATCTTGTCATCTTCCTCGAAGAAGGTGACAAAAACTTTGGCGTAACTCAGATCACGAGAGACTTCCACATCATTGACCGTTACCATGCCGACACGAGGATCTTTGATATCACGATGCAATACTTGGGCTAACTCTTGTTGTAACTGTTGCCCGATACGGCGTGTACGACTAAATTCTTTTGCCATAATATTTGGCCTTAATATTTTATTCTGCTGTTTGCAGCTATAAACAAAAAGGGCGGCTTTCGCCGCCCTATTACGCTTTACGCTTCTAAGGAGCGAGCAATCTCGATGGTTTCGAAGACCTCTATCTGATCGCCTACTCTGACGTCATTATAGTTCTTCACACCGATACCACATTCCATACCGTTACGTACGTCTGCCACATCATCTTTGAAACGACGCAGTGATTCTAGCTCACCTTCGTAGATAACGATGTTTTCACGTAGTACGCGGATAGGAGCACTCTTCTTGATGGTACCTTCAGTCACCATACAACCGGCAATTGCGCCAATCTTAGGAGACTTAAACACATCACGAACTTCAGCAAGACCGATAATCACTTGCTTGAACTCAGGAGCAAGTAGACCGCTCATCGCATCTCTAACTTCATCGATCAAGTTGTAGATGACACTGTAGTAGCGAAGGTCGACGCTTTCGCTGTCGATAACCTTACGCGCTTGTGCATCGGCACGAATGTTGAAACCTATCATGATAGCGTTCGAAGCTGATGCTAATGTCGCATCAGTTTCGGTCAGACCACCGACACCACGTGCGATGATGTTAACCTTAACTTCATCGGTAGACAGCTTGTTTAGCGAGTCAGCGATAGCCTCGAGTGAACCTTGTACATCGGCCTTAAGCACGATATTAAGTTCCTCTACTTCGCCTTCGGTCATGTTCGCGAACATGTTCTCAAGCTTAGACTTCTGCTGACGTGCTAGCTTAACATCGCGGAACTTACCTTGACGATACAGGGCAACTTCACGAGCCTTACGCTCATCACGTACGACAGTAGCTTCATCACCGGCAGCAGGAACACCCGAGAGACCAAGAATCTCAACGGGGAACGACGGACCCGCTTCCTTAATTGCTCTACCATTCTCATCGCGCATGGCACGGATTTTACCGTACTCAAGACCACAAAGAACGATATCGCCTTGCTTAAGTGTACCTTCTTGTACCAGAACGGTAGCAACCGGGCCGCGGCCTTTATCTAGCTTAGATTCGATGACAACACCAGCCGCCATGCCTTCTTTGATAGCTTTAAGTTCGAGAACTTCGGATTCAAGCAAAATGCCTTCCAGCAGTTCATCGATACCTTGACCTGTCTTAGCCGAAACGCTAACAAACATGTTGTTGCCGCCCCAATCTTCAGACATGATGCCGTGTTGAGAAAGCTCACTCTTAACACGCTCTGCATCCGCATCAGGCTTATCCATCTTGTTGACTGCAACAATCAGAGGCACTTTACCGGCCTTAGCATGTTGAATCGCTTCGATAGTCTGTGGCATAACACCATCATCGGCTGCAACAACCAAGATAACGATATCAGTCGCCTTAGCACCACGAGCACGCATAGACGTAAACGCCGCGTGACCAGGAGTATCTAAGAAGGTGATCATGCCATTGTCTGTTTCAACATGGTATGCACCGATATGCTGAGTAATACCACCGGCTTCACCTGAGGCAACTTTTGCCTTACGAATATAATCAAGCAGCGATGTCTTACCATGGTCGACGTGACCCATGATGGTCACTACCGGCGCACGAGTTACGGCTTCGATGTTACCATCACGATCCGCTAGCACCTGGTGCTCAAGCTCGTTTTCGCGAGTCAGTGTTACCTTGTGACCCATCTCTTCAGCCACTAGCTGAGCGGTTTCCTGATCAAGCACCTGGTTAATCGTAACCATGGAGCCCATCTTCATCATAGCCTTGATGATCTCGGTTGCCTTTACTGCCATCTTCTGAGCGAGCTCAGACACTGAAACAGTTTCACCTATGCTCACATCGGCTTTAACGACAACTGCAGGCTTAGTGAATGCATGGTCCATAGACTCAGGCGCTATGCTACGTGTGTTACGAGAGTTACGGCCGCCACGTGAGTTACGTGAGTTACGGTTATCTCTGCCGCCGCGACGCTTGCCTTTACCTGTAGTGGCAGGAACTGGAGTCGGAGCTTTACGAGGACGACGATCGCGCTTCTCAGCATTAGCATCGGCGGTATCTTCCGCTGCACGAGCTTCTGTTGAAGTGGTGATATGGTGATCGCCAGTCTTCTCAGCCTCTTTACGAGACTTCTCTTCTTCGGCCCAACGCCCCGAGTTCTCTTCAGCTAGTTTACGCGCAGTTTCAGCTGCCGCATTGGCTTCTTCATCAGCCTTAGCTTTAGCGACTTGCTCTTGAGCAGTTTGTAACTTGTCAGCCTCAATTCTGGCAGCTTTTTCTTCTGCCGTTTCGACTACTGGCTTAGCTTTTTCAGCTGCTGCCGCTTTCGCTTTTTCTTTCGCTTCTTCGGCCACTTTTGATTTCTCTTGGGCTAGTGCATCGGCTGCCGACTTCGCATCAGCATCGGCTTTGGCTTTCAGCTCTGCATCGGCTGCAGCTTTAGTCTCTTGTTCGGCATTTGCCGCAGCTTCTGCTGCCGGATCGCGCTTCACAAAGGTACGCTTCTTACGCACTTCAACTTTGACATCTTTAGTGTCACGGCCAGAGCCCACACTTAAAGTTGAAACAGATTTACGCTGCAACGTCATCTTAGTTGGAGTGGCATCGCCGCCATGTTGTTTCTTTAAAAAATCCAGCAGTTGCTGCTTCTCTGATTCAGAAACTGTGTCTAATTTACTTTTTTTAATTCCAGCATCAGATAACTGCTCGACTAATCTGTCTGCAGTTTTTCCTATTTCGCCGGCCAGTTTTTCTACTGTTGTATCTGCCATATGTTCAATCCCCTCTGTTGAGCGAGTTATTCTTCGTCGCCAAACCAACAGATATTACGGGCTGCCATGATGAGCTCACCAGCCTTTTCTTCTGTCAATTCTTCAATATCGATCAAGTCATCAATGCCTTGCTCGGCTAAATGTTCAAGTGTTATCACACCTTTACTTGCAAAAACGAAAGCCAGGTGTTTTTCCAGCCCTTCCAGTGCAAGAAGCTCTTCACTTGGTTCTGCACCGTCGAGTGCTTCTTCTGTTGCCAATGCTCGAGTCGAAATTGCCGCTTTAGCACGTTCTCTCAATGCTTCGACGGTATCTTCATCAAAACCATCGATCTCCATCAGTTCGGCGGCAGGTACATAAGCTATCTCTTCCAATGAAGTAAAGCCTTCATCTGCAAGTACCTGAGCGAAATCTTCATCAACTTCTAAAGATGCAACAAACAGGCTGACTACTTTTGCACTTTCAGCCTGATGTTTTTCCTGCAGATCTTCTACAGTCATTACATTCAACTCCCAACCGGAGAGTTGAGTGGCTAAGCGGACATTCTGACCATTACGACCAATGGCCTGAGCCAAGTTGTCAGCCTCGACTGCAATATCCATAGAATGGCTATCTTCGTCAACGACGATAGAAGCCACATCGGCAGGCGCCATGGCATTGATCACGAACTGAGCCGGGTTATCATCCCAAAGCACAATATCGACACGCTCGCCGTTTAGCTCGTTAGATACCGCTTGAACTCGAGCACCACGCATGCCAACACAGGCACCGATAGGATCAATTCTACGGTCATTCGACTTAACCGCAATCTTAGCGCGAGAACCTGGATCACGAGCCGCGCCCATGATTTCAATCATCTCATCGGCAATTTCCGGCACTTCTACGCGGAAAAGTTCAATAAGCATTTCGGGCTTAGTACGAGTCATGAACAGTTGTGCACCACGAGCTTCAGGGCGAACCGAGAAGAGTAAGGCACGAATTCTATCGCCAGGACGGAAGTTCTCACGTGAAATGAGGTCTTCTTTGAACAGAACGGCATCGGCATTACCGCCAAGATCGACAACCACACTCTCGCGGTTGCTCTTCTTCACGATACCTGTGATCAACTCACCTTCACGGTCCTGAAACTGCTCAACGACTTGAGCTCGCTCAGCTTCACGTACCTTCTGTACGATAACCTGCTTGGCTGTCTGCGTCGTGATACGGTCGAACGTAACTGACTCCATATCATCTTCGACATAGTCACCAAGTTGTATTTCAGGATCTTCATACTGAGCAGCTTCTAGTGTTATTTCACCATAAGGGTTCTCTAATGGTTCACCTGTATCTTCTACAACTTGCCAGCGACGGAAAGTTTCGTAAGCACCGGTCTTACGATCGATTTCGACGCGAACTTCAATCTCACCTACGTGCTTCTTTTTTGTTGCTGTGGCTAAAGCAATTTCCAACGCTTCGAAAATCTTCTCGCGAGGAACACCTTTCTCATTTGAAACCGCCTCAGCGACTAGCAGAATCTCTTTATTCATCCTCTTGCCTCGTTGATTTTTGAATCCATCAAAACTTAGCGATTAGGTTGCCTCTACGGATATTATCCAAGGCAATAATCAGTTCGTTACCATCTACAGAAAGCGTGAGCGTCTGCCCCTCGATCCCTATAACGGTACCTTTTAAATTACGACTACCCGCAACAGGCATAGTCAGTTGAATTTTTACAGTCTCATCGATGTAGCTCCCATACTGCTCAGCACTGAACAGTGGCCTGTCTACACCGGGAGAAGAAACTTCTAATGTATATTCGGTTGAAATAGGATCCTCAACATCGAGCACAGCACTTATCTGGCGACTGGTTTCGGCGCAATCTTCGATAAAGATACCTTTATCATTATCGATATACACTCTAAGTGTTGAATGTTTGCCCGCTTGGATATATTCCAAGCCCCAAAGTCTATGCCCCAATGCTTCAACTGGAGATTTAAGCATCTCTTCCAGTTTTTTTTCTATAGTAGCCAAGGTTACCCCCCGAAAAACAAAAAAGGGCTAGATAGCCCCGGTATAACACTGCAAAAGCAGCATTTTATAAGTTACAGATAACAAAAAACCCCGTAATAACGAGGTCGTTGAATTTAAAACCTGTAACCAATATTAGGCTATTTTAGCCTGATATTGGGAAGCTGGTTGCGGGGACCGGATTTGAACCGATGACCTTCGGGTTATGAGCCCGACGAGCTACCAAACTGCTCCACCCCGCGTCAACTGCTGCAAGTATATTGAGTTATCTCTACACTTGCAATAACAAAGCGAATAAGCTCTCGCTTTATTACTCTCGACCTCAAAATTGAAATCAAAAGTTGGTGCGGATGGGGGACTTGAACCCCCACGAGCTTGCGCTCACCAGCCCCTCAAGCTGGCGTGTCTACCAATTCCACCACATCCGCATGTGACTGACCGTTTTTACATCTTGGTTTAGATGTTTACCACAAACTGGCGTGTCTAACTTACTATCAAGACACCACCACATCCGTATGTGACTGACCGTTTTTACATCTTGGTTTAGATGTTTACCACAAACTGGCGTGTCTAACTTACTATCAAGACACCACCACATCCGTATGTGACTAACCTATATTTTATATCCTGGTTAAGATAACGAATATCTAAATCCGCATGTAACTTTTACATCGACAATCTATATCTATCTGACTAATTTGAGGTTAGCCACAGATTATCTTAATCAGGAATCTTATCTTCCGTCTGTTGTACTTCTTCACTAACTTGTTCAACAACTTGTGCTGCATCGTTAGTTAGATCATTCCAAGCGTCTTCTGACTTGGTATGATTGGCACTTAAATTACCAATAATCAAACTAAGTGCAAAGAAGCCAATCGCTAATACAGCAGTAGAACGAGTTAAAAAGTTACCCGCACCAGATGACCCGAATAGAGTAGCCGAAGCACCGGCGCCGAAAGAGGCTCCCATGTCAGCACCTTTACCTTGTTGAATCAGAATTAGTCCAACTAGACCAATCGCAACCAACAAGTAAACAACCATTAGAACTTCATACATATTATGCGCTCATCGCTATGGAACATAAACTTAAAAACTCGGTTGAATTTAAGCTTACGCCGCCAATCAATCCACCATCTACATCAGGTTGAGCAAAAAGATCTGCTGCATTACTCGGTGTTACGCTACCACCGTACAAAATCCTGATATTTTCTCCAATAAATGGAGACACTTCAGACAGACGCTTGCGTATAAACGCGTGTACTTCTTGCGCCTGTTCTGGCGTAGCACTCTTACCAGTCCCTACAGCCCATAAAGGCTCGTAAGCGATAATTGCATTATCAAAAGCCATGGTGCCATTTTTCTTAATGACTATGTCTAGCTCTTCGGCGATAACTTCAAAAGTTCTTCTCGCTTCTCTAGCTGGACCAGACTCACCGACACATAATATCGGAGTTAAACCATGTTTTTGAGCCGCAGCAAATTTCTCTGCCACTATGTCACTCGTCTCTCCGTACATACGGCGACGTTCGGAATGGCCGATAATCACATATCGACATCCTGAATCTTTCAACATCTGCCCAGACACTTCACCAGTATAAGCACCGAAGTCGTGTTGACTCAGGTTTTGTGCGCCCATTCTGACTAAACAACCATTTAAGGCTTCTTTGTTCATGTCTAGCTGTTGTCGTACGCTTTCGAGATAAATACTCGGTGGACACAAGACCACTTCCGCTGAATCATCTTGAAGCTTGGTAGCAAACTTTTTGAAAAGCTCTTGTGCCAACTGGGCACTGCCATTCATTTTCCAGTTACCAGCAACCATCGGACGTCTTAATGCCATTACCATCTCCTCTGAAAGCGGCGTGAATAATAGCGAACCACTTGTTAAGTTACAATAGCTAAATCGCTAATTTTTTAGATTAATGGTCGGAGCGTTGCTTTTTCCGCCGCCCCAAGCTAATTATTCATCGTTGTGAGTATAAATAGCACTATATAGGGGTAACCATCATGGATGTCCCCCTACTATTTAGCAGTAACCTAAACTAAATTTCTGACTTTATCGGCAATATAATTTGCATGCATAAGGACATCCGCTTCGATATCTCCCTCAACCATGACCCGAATCAAAGGCTCGGTGCCGGACTTTCTCAGTAAAACTCTGCCTCGCTCACCCAATTTAGCCTCGACCTCTAATTTAGCGTCGAGCACTTCTTCTGACTCTAACGGATTATGCTCGCCTTCAAAACGCACATTAACCAACACCTGAGGCAGCATCTTAATATTCTCAGTCAAGTCTTCAAGGCTTGCATTGCGTCTTCTCATAGCGGCAAGCACCAATATCCCTGCAACGATACCATCTCCTGTGGTGCCATGATCTAAGTTCAGGATATGACCTGAATTCTCGCCGCCTATGCGCCAGTCATTCTCTTTTAATAGCTGCATCACGTAACGGTCGCCCACTTTGGAACGCAGGAAGGGAATATCCAGATCGGCTAAAGCCAGTTCAAGCCCTAAGTTAGACATCAAGGTGCCGACTACGCCGCCCTGAAGCACGCCTCTTGATTTAGCATCGCACGCCAAAATATAAAGTATCTCATCACCGTCGATCACACGCCCATGACGATCAACCATCATTATACGGTCGCCGTCACCATCCAGGGCAATACCGAGATCGGCCCCTTCAGCTATTACAGTTTCACAGATTTTAGCCATAGAAGTCGCGCCCACTTCATGGTTAATGTTCAAGCCATCGGGCTTATCACCTATGGCTATCACATCGGCGCCCAATTCACGAAAGACATTGGGTGCAATATGATAAGTAGCGCCATGGGCACAATCGACCACAATCTTTAAACCACGAAGCGTCTGATCGGCAGGAAAGTTACCTTTACAGTATTCGATGTAGCGTCCGGGAGCATCATCGATGCGGGAGACTTTCCCTAACAGGTGCGACTCGACGCAGACCAAAGGTTTTTCCAGTTCACGTTCAATCTCCAGCTCTATTTCATCAGCGAGTTTACTGCCATCGGTGGAGAAAAACTTGATGCCGTTGTCGTAATAGGGGTTGTGGGATGCGCTGATAACCACCCCGGCTTCGGCTCTAAAGGTCCGGGTTAAATAAGCAACTGCTGGCGTAGGCATAGGGCCCATCAACATCACATTTAAGCCTGCCGCCGATAGACCCGCTTCCATTGCAGATTCGAACAGGTAGCCTGAAATACGGGTATCTTTACCTATGATGACTTTATTCGTACCGCTTCTCGACAGAACACGGCCGGCAGCCCAACCCAGTTTCAACGCTAGCTCAGGTGTCATCTTACCTGCACCTACCTTGCCACGTATACCATCTGTTCCAAAAAATTTCTTCACTTTACAACCCCGTTTGTCATCCCATTCTGGGATGAAATTTGTACTAATTTACAGTCTATTTGCTGACTCAAGCTGAATGATGATTAAAAAGACTGGTCTAATCTGGTTAACCACAGCAACTTAGAATCAAATCAAGTGTCGGTAATCATTGCTAGCTTGGAATACGTTTAGACAATCTAAAGTTTCAGCCACATCATGTACCCTTAAAATATTGGCGCCTTTCTGCGCCGCGATCAAGCCGCCAGCCAGACTCGCCGCCAAGCGTTGTTTAGGCTCGCGCTTGAGCAGATTACCCAGCATAGATTTTCTGGATAAGCCGATCAGTAACGGTAACTCTAACGCCTTAAACTCATCTAATCGGTTAAGTAACTCATAATTATGGGATAAGGTTTTACCAAAGCCGAACCCTGGGTCCAACAATATATTGTGACGTTTAATTCCAGCCTCAATACATGCATGGATTCTTCGTTCAAAAAAATCGATGACATCAGCAATGATATCCCGATAATCCGGTGCATCTTGCATAGTATCCGGTTGCCCCTGCATATGCATTAGACAAACAGGCACATCAAGTAGGGCTGCGCGCTCCAAGGCACCTGGAGTCTGTAAGGCTCGAACATCATTAATCAGGTGCGCCCCGGCTTTAACCGCTCGCTCCATGACCTCAGGCTTACTGGTATCGATGGAGATCCAAGCGTCATGATGCTTAGCGATATACTCGACTAAGGGCAACACCCTGCTTAGCTCTTCATCTAGAGTGACCTCGGCTGCACCTGGACGAGTCGATTCACCGCCTATGTCGATAATTTTAGCGCCTTGCGACACCATAGTATCGACATGCTGGCAGGCTAAATCAAAGGAGGAGAATTCACCACCATCGGAAAAAGAATCAGGGGTGACATTTAAAATGCCCATGACCAAGGTTTTATCTAAAATTAGTGTACGTTTACCACTTTCGATTCGAAACACATCAACTCCATGAAAGGTAATAATTTTTTCGATAAGACTCAAGTAAACAAAATCGCAAACACTAAAAACAAGAAAACCCCATAACGGGGTTTTCTTTATTCAGTAATGATAGCTACTTAGCTGTAGATTCGTCGGCATCTTTGATATCCGGCGTCACTTCAGAGTCGGCTTTTTCTTCACTCTCGGTGGAGCTTGCCTCCTCAGTCTTAACTGAATCTCCATCCTTATCATCCTTGCTGGAACCATTATCATCCATGTCCCAATCGGCCGGAGCACGGACTTCACGACGCTGCATCAAGTCTTCAATCATGTTGGCATCTATGGTTTCATATTTCATCAAGGCATCTTTCATCGCATGAAGAATATCCATATTATCATTTAGATATACCTTGGCACGATCGAAGTTGTTATCGATGAGCAGCCTAACTTCGGCATCGATCAGACTCGCGGTTTCATCGGACATATGTTGAGTCTTACCCATGCTACGTCCTAAGAAAACTTCATTTTCATCTTCTGCGTACAAGACAGGGCCTAGCTTCTCGGAGAAGCCCCACTGAGTCACCATGTTACGGGCAATCGAAGTGGCGTACTTGATATCCTGAGAAGCACCGGTAGAAATCCTTTCACTGCCATAGATTATCTCTTCGGCAAGACGTCCACCGTATGCAACAGAGATCTGACTCTCCAGCTTACGTCGAGTCTGGCTGATAGCATCGGCTTCCGGCAGGAAGAAGGTCACACCCAAGGCACGGCCACGAGGTATAATGGTCACCTTATGCACAGGATCATGCTCTGGCACTAAACAACCAACAATTGCATGACCGGCTTCATGGTACGCCGTCATCGCTTTCTCTTCTTCTGACATCACCATGGAGCGACGTTCTGCGCCCATCATGATCTTATCTTTAGCACTCTCGAACTCTTCCATGCTGACGATACGGCGATTGCCGCGAGCGGCAAACAAGGCAGCCTCGTTAACCAGGTTAGCGAGATCCGCACCAGAGAAACCAGGAGTACCACGAGCGATAACACTCGCCTTAACATCATCAGCCAAAGGCACTTTACGCATATGCACTTTAAGTATCTGCTCACGACCACGTACATCGGGAAGACCAACCACCACCTGACGATCGAAACGACCCGGGCGCAGTAGCGCGGCATCGAGGACATCGGGTCTGTTCGTCGCAGCGATGACGATAACACCTTCATTACCTTCGAAACCATCCATCTCTACCAACATCTGGTTCAATGTTTGCTCACGCTCATCGTGACCACCACCGACACCAGCGCCACGTTGACGGCCGACGGCATCGATCTCATCGATAAAGATGATACAAGGTGCTGACTTCTTCGCTTGTTCGAACATGTCACGTACACGAGAAGCACCGACACCAACAAACATCTCAACGAAATCTGAACCTGAGATAGTGAAGAAAGGCACTTTTGCCTCACCGGCAATAGCCTTAGCCAGCAAGGTCTTACCCGTACCCGGAGGACCTACGAGGAGTATACCAGTGGGAATACGCCCACCTAGCTTCTGAAACCTTGTCGGTTCTTTGAGGTAATCGACCAGTTCCTTAACGTCCTCTTTCGCTTCATCACAGCCAGCAACGTCACTAAAAGTTGTCTTGATCTGATCTTCACTCATCAGCTTAGCCTTGCTCTTACCGAACGACATGGCACCTTTGCCACCGCCGCCCTGCATCTGACGCATGAAGAAGATCCATACACCAATAAGCAATAACATAGGAAACCAGGAGATAAAGATCTGGGTTAGGAACCCGGACTCTTCGGCTTCTTGCCCTTTCATACTCACGCCTTTACGATCGAGATCGTTAATCAGATCTTGATCATACATGGGCATGATAGTCGTGAATTTTTCTCCGGTACGTTTCGTCCCTTCAATCGTACGTTGATCGCTCTTGATTTCGACGGTGTTTATCTGACCACTACGAACATCATCTAAAAAAGCAGAATAATCCATCTTCGACGCAGTGGTAGAAGAGGGGGAGTAGCCCTGAAATACAGACATCAACACAACAGCGATGACTACCCAGAGAATTAAATTTTTTGCCATATCACTCAAAATTACTAGACCTCATACAGTCTTGCGATAACAGACGTTAGGGTACTACAACTTGTACCCAGTCGCCACAAGATAGACTTCCCGCGAACGTGCTCGCGAAGAGTCTGGCTTACGTGTTTTAACCGTTTTAAATGCGGCTCTCACCGACTTCATGTACTCTTCAAAGCCCTCCCCCTGAAAGACTTTGACTGCGAAACAGCCATTTGGAGCCATCACCTGATGGCACATGTCTAAGGCTAATTCCACCAGATACATGGCCCGGGGCTGATCGACACCACCGGTACCACTCATGTTCGGTGCCATGTCAGACAAGACCACATCCACTTTCCCATCTCCGACTCGGGTAAGCAAGGCATCGAGTACCTTTTCTTCCCGAAAATCACCCTGAAGAAAGTCTACACCAACTATGGGATCCATAGCTAAAATATCACAAGCGATAACTTTCCCTCTGTCTCCGGCAAGTTTAACGGCAACTTGGGACCAACCACCGGGGGCAGCCCCTAAATCCACCACCGTCATACCAGGGCGAATCAACTTATCTTTCTCCTGGATCTCCTCTAATTTAAACGCGGCGCGCGAGCGCAATCCCCGTTTTTGAGCTAATTTGACATAGTGATCGTCAAAATGTTCCTGCAACCAACGGGAGGAACTCGCTGTTCGTTTTTTACCTGACATTCAACATCCGCAACAAATGAGAGTTACATAAACTGTATATAAGGGTAGAATAGCCGTTTTTCAATAGTAACTCAGCATAAAGTTGGTATAAATGAACTTAACAACCAAACAAAAACAACACTTGAAAGGCTTAGCGCATGATTTGAAGCCTGTAGTGATGCTTGGTTCCAATGGTCTGACTGAAGGTGTACTGGCGGAAATTGATAATGCACTCACTCACCATGAACTGATCAAAGTGAAAGTCGCCTCGGGTGACAGAGAGTTAAAAAAAGCAATTGTCGACGCCATTGTTCGTGAGACTCAAGCCGTACAAGTACAGCTTATCGGTCACGTGCTTGTACTTTTCCGCCAGTCTGAAGAGATGAAAATCGCCATTCCTAAGGCAAAGTAAGCACCTTCTATCGAAAAACGGAGCCAAATTAATCTTTGGCTCCGTTTTTTTATGCCTGTTCTAAACTAGACTAGCTAAGGCGTATCAGAAACAGGCACGAGACGATAATGCTCCGAGTTGAGCTTAAACACCTCGGGAAAACAGGTTCCCACGGATATCGACGACCAGGTGCCGGTCAGGATACCGATAAACATGGCGATGGAAAAACTTTCCAACGGCCCCCCTCCCATCACCCACAGCGCGATGACCGTCATCAAGGTAGTACCACTGGTCACCATAGTGCGGGAAAATGTCGCCTTCACAGCCCTGTCATTGATCTCGGCTATCGGCAAGCCAGATTCCGTTCGCAATCCCTCTCTGATCCTGTCCGCTATGATTATCGAATCATTGAGTGAATAGCCTAATATTGCCAGTACCGCCGCGAGCACGGTCAGATTAAACTCAGTCTGAGTCAATGAAAAGAATGCCAACACGAAGATCACATCATGAAACAGGGCGAGCAAGGCACCACTGGCCAGACGCCATTCGAATCGATAACTCAGATAAGCCATGATGCACAACATGGCAACCAGCAAGGCCAAACCACCTTGCTCGGCCAACTCCTGGCCAATCTGCGGCCCGACTATGCTGCTGTTGAGCACCTCTACCTCACTACTGAGAGGTTGCAATACCTGCTCTATATCCATTGCATGCTGACTGACATCTTCCTGAGTCGATGGCAGACTATATCTTAGTACCCAACGCCCAGGCTCTCCCGCGGAAATCACACTCACCTCCTGCTCAGACGCTAAACTCAATAAAGCAGAGATATCTTTACTGGTCACCTTGCTATCAAGCTTCACCTCGGTGACGACTCCGCCGGTGAAATCCAGGCCCCAATTGAATCCCTTAACCGCAATCACAGAAAGGGACAATATCATTAAGCTAAGTGATATCAGACTACTGAAATAACGTAATTTAGTTAACGTTTTCATCTCTGTAAACTTGGTGTTAACCAGCTTCAAATTAAATAAACTCATGATTACACCCTCACATCACGGTTAAAGTTACGTCCATACGCCCAGTTGATAAGGGCGCGAGAGGCAAAGATGCCGGTAAACATGCTAGTCAGCAGTCCCAGGCCCAGTGTCAGGGCAAAGCCCTGGATCGGACCATTACCGATAGAATAGAGCACAACTGCGGTGATCATGGTGGTGAAATTGGCATCTAAAATGGTACCAAAGGCGCTATCGAAGCCCCTGTCTATAGCGTGGGCGAAATCTCTCCCTAGTTTCAGGTTATCTTTGATCCGCTCGAAGATGAGCACATTGGTATCCACGGCCATGCCAACAGTAAGCACTAAGCCTGCTATGCCAGGCAAGGTCAATACCGCCCCCGGGATCAGGGCCAGTAGCCCAAACAGAATCACCATGTTAGCGATAAGCGCCACATTAGCCACCCAGCCTAAACGTCGATACCAGAAGCCCATAAACACTAAGGTCATCGCCATGCCTAGGGCTAACGCGGCAAAACCATTGACGATATTCTCGGCGCCAAGACTCGGGCCTATGGTTCGCTCTTCGACTATGGTCACCGGCGCTGTCATAGAGCCTGCACGTAATAACAATGCCAGTTGCTGTGCCTCTTGGTAATCTCCGGCTCCGGTAATACTGAAACGATTGCCTAACTGGCTTTGTATCGTGGCAATACTAATCACTCGTGTCTGTTGACTCACCTCGCCTTGAGCATTACGGCTGTATTCACTGTAAGATGTGGCCATGGGATGACCTATGTTGTCTCTGGAAAAAGCCGACATCAATTTACCGCCAGCGCTGTCTAAGCTGATATTCACTTCAGCCCCCCCATCTCACCAATCCCCGCCCTGGCATCTACAATATGCTCACCTCCCAACACGGGTTTGCGCGATACATACACTGGGGTCTGGGAGTCATCACGCAAGATTTTCGCGTTAACGGAACCCGGCGGTTTAACTTCATAGAAAGCCAGGCTGGCGGTTGCACCTATAACGCTCTTCGCTGCGGCAGGATCTTGAACGCCAGGCAGCTCAATACGTATTCTATGCTCTCCCTGGCGCTGCACTACTGCCTCGGTTATCCCAAGTTGAGATATGCGACTACGCATGGTCTGTAAATTTTGTTTAACGGTGAGATCCCGCAGCAGGTCTTTTTCAGTTTGCTTTAAACTGACCGTCAAGATGCCATCCCCGTCCTGTTTCACTTGCCAGCGAGGATGTTGACTACGGAGAAATTGTCGATATTGGTGACTGGTTTCTGAGTTGGCCAGCACTAAGGTGATAATGTCATCGTCCTCATAACGCACTTGAGTACCCATCAACTTTTGCTCACGGGAAAACTGTTTGATTGAATCGACTAAGCTTTCACCATGAAGTCGATAAACGGGTTCCAGATCCACATCCAAGAGAAACTGCACACCTCCCCTAAGATCTAAGCCCAACTTTATCGGTGCAACTCCCAGACTGAGTAACCAGGATGGCGCCGCCGGAGCGAGTGCCAGAGTGAGATGTTCTGGTTTAGCGACTAACTTAGCCAGCAGTTGCTTCGTTTGCGTTTGTTGAGCCTGCTTAGCAAGTACGATCAATGTTTGGCCATCGGCCTGCTCTATACGCTTGATATCTATCCCAACCAGCTGCAGTTGCTTGTGCAGCTCAATCAAGGAAACAGATAAACCCGCCTTATCACTGACTTCAATAGCCGCATCTTCACCAAACAGAGACGGCAGTGCACTCAATAGCATGACGATAATAGTGACGATTAACACCCCATATTTCCATGGAGAGTTATGGTTGAGTAATTTTTTTCTTGTTTGTCTTTTCATAGCGTAATTTGCCCTGAAGGCACCTTGCTTTCTAACGAGTTTTCCCGCTCTTTCTCCCAAGGTTCGCCATTTATACGAATTGGTATAAATGGCTCAACCAAGTACGCGCAGCCCAAAGGATGGCCAATAGGAAGATGCTTCTTGAGAAAGAGAGATTTAGCTGGCTAAGGTTCGACGCCAGCCGATAACAAGTTAGCTAACGGATTTTTGCTGAGAAAAGCGGTAGAGCAGATTCGATTCCTTCCAACCCGAAAGTCTGGAAGGCTTTTCATTAGCATGGAGGGACCAATCCAGACTCCGGACAAAGTCTATCCGATACCCAATGGAAAAAGAGGGACTTGGAGGGGAAACAAACTCATAGGCCAACAGATAGCTAGGCCTTACTTGATGTAGATCGTGTTGAGAAAAACTTAACAGGCGCATCGAGATAAGAGGAACAAACTCTTGCTCACTTGGATCATGATGCTCGAGTCCTGTGTGAGTGCTAGGTGTATCTTGATGCCCAAAGAGAGTGTTCATCGATACACAAGAGTTAGATTTAAATGCTTCCTGTGACCCTGAGTCCTGACACAAGCTGTGGACGGACTGAATAGGGTTATCCTTTTTCATATATTCAGAAGCATTCGCACTCGTGCCGGAGAGAAATATTCCTCCCAGCAAGATCAGCATTAGCCCTATACGAAAAAGTCCCGACACATTAAGCCCCATGATATTCAATATTTTGATTCTAACCAGAAAAACCGAAAAAACAAATTAACAATTAAACATCTTGCAGGCTTCGATTGACAAATAAGTCGAGTAACCGCTCCGGTATCGCATCAAATAGCGAAAGTTAAGCAACAAAAAAGCCGCTATTAGCGGCTTTTTAACATGGAGTGATTTTACACAGGTGTTTCCCACCATTAGCAATGAATGGGATACATATAAGATCTGCTTAGATATACTCTACGGCGATAATCTCATACTCGGTGATACCACCGGGAGTCTGAATATTCACCTCATCATCTAAGCTTTTGCCCACCAAACCACGTGCAATAGGTGAAGTCACAGAGATTAAATTATCTTTGATGTTCGCCTCATCCTCACCCACGATACGGTAAGTCGCTTCAGCTTCGGTATCGACATTTAAGATAGTAACAGTCGTACCGAAAATAATACGACCGGTATTTTCCATCTTAGTCACGTCTATGATCTGCACATTCGAAAGCTTACCTTCGATATCACGAATTCGCGCCTCACAAATACCCTGCTCTTCGCGCGCAGCATGATACTCGGCATTCTCTTTAAGATCGCCAAGCTCTCTGGCTGTGCCTATCGCCTGAGTAATACTGGGACGCTGCTCGAATTTCAGATGTGTTAACTCTTTTCGCAGTTGCTCGGCACCGACAACTGTCATAGGAACCTTATTCATAATCCTCTTTCGTCTCCTTAAAACAAAAGCAGTCTCTATCGGCACATGCTGGGCCAATAAAGTAAAGTATCTCGGGAATAACCTCATTCTATACGTTCATCACCTCAGATGCTATCCCACTTTTCCACATAACTATTTGTCTCAGTCAAAGTCTTAAGTGTGCCGAGGCACAGTCAAGCCAGTATAAATAACATTTAAGTGTCCTAAGTCTCTTAAAATAAAAGAGTTAACTGAACCGAAGGAATTATCACCATCTTGGTGCAATTATAATACTCGTTAATTAGCAATAAGTTAAAACTGCACTACACTTCAATTGATCTATCCAGCTTGTACCTAGAGTCCAAGGATAATCAACTCACTTTATCACCCCATTTAAATCGATGAAGTAGGGTTAAGCTTATAAACAAAAATAAGCAATAATGATAAATAGGGAATGAATATGAAACATCACATTGGATATGCAGTCGCATTGTGCTGCACTCTCACATTAGCCCCACCAACATTAGCCACAGAAGGCTTATCGGCCAACATAAGTGTCACTAATAATTACATCTGGCGTGGTGTAACTCAGACCGATGATAAGCCCGCGGTATCTGGCGGAATAGATTACGCTATGGAGTCTGGCATCTATATAGGCACCTGGGCATCTAACGTCGATTTTGGTGATGATGCCACCACAGAACTCGATCTCTATCTAGGCTTTGGCAATGATTTTGGTGAATTGAGCTATGATTTTGGTTATGTCTACTACGGTTATCCCGACGGCGATGACCTCAACTTCGGTGAGGTTTATGGCTCAATCGGCTGGAGTGTACTCTCAATAGGCATTTCTACCACGGCACATTCTGACTGGTCATCTGACTTTGGTGACGATATCTATTTTGAAGCCAATGTGGCATTTGAAATATTAGGCGATGCCGAACTCGGGCTACACTTCGGTAGTTACGATTTCGATGATGGCCTCGATTATCAGGACTATAACGTCAGCATCAGCAAGAGTGGTTTTAGCTTCTTAGTCAGTCAAGTAAGTGAAGATGAAATAGATGACGATTATAAGGTCGTGGTTTCTTATACCTATGATATCGATCTCTAATCCATATAAATAAACAAAAAAGAGGCCTGAACAGGCCTCTTTTTTAATGCAACACTTTCGGATTAAACGGAGTGTTAATCTCAACAGCTCCTAACCAATCTAAAGCTTAAATTCACGCATTTTTTCTTCCAGGTTAGTCACTAGTTCACTCAAGTTTTCGAGATCTCCCTTACTGAGCTCCGCCTTAGTGGAGATCCTCTGTGAGGTATCGGCTATCTCTGTAATATTTTGATTAATTTCGCCAACCACAGCACTTTGCTGCTCCGAGGCCGTCGCTATCTGCATATTCATATCACTGAGCTGAGACACAAGCACTACCACCTCGGCCAATATCTTTCTGTTTTCTTCACAGGTACCTATACTGGCATTGGCCATCTCATTAGACGAGGTCACCATCTTGACGGTTATCTCAGTCTCATGTTGCAAAGAGTTGATTTTTTCCCGAATATCTTCGGTAGATTTCTGAGTACGTGATGCTAATGTCCTCACTTCATCGGCGACAACCGCAAAACCTCTTCCCTGCTCTCCCGCCCTTGCCGCTTCGATAGCTGCATTGAGCGCCAACAAATTAGTCTGCTCCGCTATGGCCTGAATGACATCGAGCACAGAACCAATTGATTCACTCTCCTGAGCCAGTTTTTCGATGGACTGAGACGCCGAAGCCATTTGTGCGTTTAACTCCTCCATATCATGTTCCAAACGCTCGGCCCCTTGAGTACTCTCCAAACACTTATCATTGGTTTCACGTACCGAATCGGCGGCGCCAGCTGCATTGCGTGCCACCTCCTGGATTGTCGCTAGCAACTGGTTCGTTGCCACCGCCACACTGTCTGCACTGTCTGATTGCAGCATGGTTTGATCGGTCGTTTCCTGGATTTCCTCCATCATCTTACTCGTCGATTGCAACAGAGTCGCGGCCAACTCCTCGACACTATTGAGAATACTCTGTAATTCCTGAAGCAGCTGATTGAATGAGCTCGCTAGAGAAAACAGCTCGTCTTTACCTTGATAATCGATCCTGGTGGTCAGGTCTTTATTCTGAGTGACTCGATTGACCTGAGCAATAAAATCATTGATTGGATTAGATATTCCCCGACCGACCATGAAACCTGCGAGTAGAGTAATAGGAATTAAGATCAACATAATGACACTGATAGTCAACCAGATAGCTGAAAGCATGTCTTCTTTGTCCTGCATCGCCTCGGCAACATCGATCTCACTCAAAATGGCCCATTTAACCCCGGCTATCTGCAGTGGAGCGAATGCAGACAACACTTCAACATTACGATAGTCCATGACAGTTTTAATGCCAGACTGGCCAGATAATGCGAGTCTAGCCCCCTCGCTATCAACCTTTTGATAACCTATGGCTGAGCCACTTGCCTCAATCTTGTCGACTGTATTAGCGTCCATGCCCGACTCTCTGAGCGCCTTAATATAGCCTGTTTTATCATCATGCAAGAAACGGCTCTGACTACGAAGCAAGTTATCATCCCCCACTAAATAGGTTTCACCTGAGCTTCCCAGACCGACCTTGTCCCACTCCTGCTCATAGGTCATCAAACTATTAATCTCATCGATTGGCATCTGAAAAATCAATACACCCAGTTTCTCTCCTTCAGCGGAAAATACCGGTGAGGAGATAAATGCTGCGGCTGCCTCATAGGAGGGGAAATAGGGTTTAAAGTCGATGAGAAAGGTTTCATTTTTATTTCTGGTGTTATTGGCTGCCCTAAAAGCTTGAGCGAGGCCCGTGTCCCTGTAGGGACCATCCATCAAGGAGGTGGCGTAATCCAGCTCCTTAAATACAGAATAGATCACATACCCGGTATCCGGTTCGACCAAAAAGATATCGTAGAAACCGAATGCTTCCAGATATTGATTAAAATGAGGGTGATACTTCTTGTGAGTCTTGCTGTAGTCGGTGCCGTCATTAGCAAACTCTAAAGAATTTTTACTGCCCAATGGATTAGCGTTACCACTGATATAGGCATGCTGAATCGCTTTAGTATTGCTATTTAACATCGAGAGTTTACTCGCCGCACTGCCTACTGCCGACGGATTCTGACTGCGGTATACTTTATCGAATTGATCTGTGTAATACCGCTTCAAAGCTGAGTCATCTCTCATGCTGGTCTGCTGAGCATACTTGAAAAACTCTTGAGGAAGATGATGCATCACGTCGATCACCATCTCATCGTTAGACAGGGTGATCATCTCTTTCTCAATCGTTGAGAAATATCTTTCTACCTGAGATTTTTGAATTTCTCGTATGGCAACAAGCTGCTCAAACGCCCGTTTCTCTAAGGCAACTGATGCGATAGATGAAGACTTCCAACCAACCAGCGACCCTGCTGTAAAAATTCCAATCCCGGATAACAACACCGACGCCAACACGATTTTGCTGGAAATTTTCATGAGCCGCTTACCACCTAAACATGACTAGTCTTTAAAGTTTAGTAGAAATGCGCGAACTCGCTGAAAAGGGGATATTTTAGATCCTGAAACAATAAAAAGGCCGCGAATGCGGCCTTTTTATTAAGTAACGCGTCTTACTTGATGCGTTTATGCAACTCTTGTATCGAAGTCACTGTGTTTCTGTCATCGGCGGCATGTGCCATACACGTGGCAAATGCGGCATTCAAGGTCGTGGTGTAATCCACCTTGTATCGTAATGCACCGCGTCGAAGCTGGCGAGAATCTTCAATCGCCTGACGACCTTCGGTGGTGTTAACAATATAGGTGTATTCGCCATTCTTGATACGGTCAAGAATATGCGGACGCCCTTCATGTACCTTGTTGACCAGACGTGGATTGATCCCCGCCTCGCCTAAGATTATTGCAGTACCATGAGTTGCATCGATTTCATATCCGAGAGCAATCAGGTTCGAAGCCAAGTCAGCTACCCTTTGCTTATCGCTGTCACGAACCGATAGCAAGGCACGACCGGACTTAGGCACGGAGGCGGTGGCACCCAGTTGCGCCTTGGCATACGCTTCGGCGAAAGTATCACCTACGCCCATGACCTCACCGGTAGATCGCATCTCAGGGCCAAGCATAGGATCGACACCCGGGAACTTGTTAAACGGCAAAACAACTTCTTTCACCGAGAAGAAAGGTGGAATCACTTCCTTGGTAAAGTTTTGCGACTTAAGGCTTTGACCCGCCATCACACGAGCGGCTATCTTAGCTAAAGGTACGCCAGTCGCCTTAGAAACGAATGGTACAGTACGTGCGGCGCGAGGGTTAACTTCGATCATATAGATCTCATCATCTTTCACGGCAAACTGCACATTCATCAAGCCAATAACCCCAAGTTCTATGGCCAGCTTACCCACCTGCTCACGCATGCGGTTCTGCACATCTTCACTTAAGCTATAAGGAGGCAATGAACAACCTGAATCCCCTGAATGTACCCCAGCTTGCTCGATATGTTCCATGATAGAGCCAATAACCACAGTCTCACCATCACAGATGGCATCGATATCTATTTCGATAGCATTATCTAAGAAACGGTCAAGTAATACAGGGGAGGAGTTTGATACGCTCACGGCTTCATTGAAGTAGCGACGTAAATCTTGCTCATCGTAGACTATCTCCATCGCACGACCACCGAGTACGTATGATGGACGAACGACTAGCGGATAACCGATACGCTCGGCCGAGATAATGGCACTTTCGACTGTAGTCACGGTATCATTTTCTGGCTGTTTCATCTCCAGACGATGAATCGCCTGCTGGAAACGCTCTCTGTCTTCGGCGCGGTCGATGGCATCAGGACTAGTACCGATTATAGGTACACCGGCAGCTTCGAGTTCACGGGCTAACTTAAGCGGTGTTTGACCACCATATTGCACAATAACGCCCTTAGGCTTCTCGATACGAACAATCTCGAGCACATCTTCCAGAGTCACAGATTCAAAATAGAGTCTGTCGGACGTGTCGTAATCGGTTGATACGGTTTCAGGGTTACAGTTGACCATGATGGTCTCATAACCGTCTTCACGCAATGCGAGAGCCGCATGGACACAGCAATAATCGAACTCGATACCCTGGCCAATTCTGTTTGGTCCGCCGCCTAAGATCATGATCTTGTCACGATTAGATGGGTTCGCCTCACACTCTTCTTCATAAGTAGAGTACATATAGGCGGTATCGGTTGAGAACTCGGCGGCGCAAGTATCGACGCGCTTATACACAGGATGAATCGCATGTTTATGACGTAACTTGCGAACTTCAGCCTCATTGACACCGAGCAGGTCCGACAAACGTAAATCGGAGAAGCCTTTACGCTTAAGTTGGCGCAAGAAGATCTCATTCAAACCCGACATGCCAGCGTCTTTAACCTGAGTTTCAAAATTAAGCAAATCTTGTATCTGTACCAGGAACCAAGGGTCGACATTAGTCAGCTCGAAGATATCATCGAGAGAAAGACCGGCGCGGAAGGCATCGGCAATATACCAAATTCTGTCTGCACCAGGTTCTGTAAGCTCGTGGCGAATTCTTTTCATCGCATCGGCATTTTCGATATCAATAATTGGATCTAGGCCATTCTTACCGACTTCGAGTCCACGCAATGCTTTTTGCAGTGATTCCTGGAACGTACGGCCAATGGACATCACTTCACCAACCGACTTCATCTGAGTGGTTAGACGGTCATTTGCACCGGCAAACTTCTCGAAGTTGAAACGTGGCATCTTGGTAACCACATAATCGATAGCTGGCTCGAATGAAGCAGGGGTAGCACCGCCTGTGATATCATTCTTAAGCTCATCTAGAGTGTAACCAACTGCCAGCTTGGCCGCGATTTTAGCAATCGGGAAGCCCGTCGCCTTAGACGCTAATGCTGAAGAGCGAGATACTCTTGGGTTCATCTCGATGATAACCATACGGCCATCTTTCGGATTGATGCCGAACTGTACGTTAGAACCGCCCGTCTCCACACCGATCTCACGCAGAACCGCAATAGAAGCGTTACGCATCAACTGATATTCTTTATCCGTCAATGTCTGAGCTGGAGCCACAGTGATCGAGTCGCCGGTGTGCACGCCCATGGCATCGAAGTTCTCGATAGAGCAGACTATGATGCAGTTATCATTCTTGTCACGCACCACTTCCATCTCGTACTCTTTCCAACCGATAAGCGACTCATCGATTAGCAGCTCGCTAGTTGGCGACAGGTCCAGTCCTTGAGTACAGATCTCTTCGAATTCTTCTATGTTATAAGCAATACCGCCGCCGCTGCCACCCATGGTGAAAGACGGGCGAATAATACACGGGAAACCCAAAGTTTCCTGCACCGCGAATGCCTCTGCCATCGTATGGGCAAAACCCGCACGTGGACACTCGAGGCCAATGGCTTTCATCGCCTTATCGAAACGGCCACGGTCTTCGGCTTTGTCTATGGCGTCGGCTGTCGCGCCAATCATCTCGACATTAAACTCTTTCAGCACGCCCTTGCTTTCCAGCTCCAGCGCACAGTTAAGCGCCGTCTGGCCGCCCATGGTAGGCAGAATCGCATCGGGACGCTCTTTGGCAATAATATTACGCACAACTTCCCAATGAATTGGTTCGATATACGTCGCATCGGCCATCTCAGGATCTGTCATGATAGTGGCTGGGTTAGAGTTAACCAGAATAACTCGATAACCCTCTTCACGTAGCGCTTTACACGCCTGGGCACCGGAGTAATCAAACTCACATGCCTGACCGATAACAATCGGGCCTGCACCCAGGATAAGAATACTTTTAATATCTGTACGTTTTGGCATTGCTTAAACCTTCTCCTGATTACTTGGCGTTTTGACGATATAGCTCGATAAGTTCAATAAAGTGATTGAACAAAGGCGCTGCATCATGTGGACCCGGACTCGCTTCAGGGTGTCCCTGGAAGCTAAATGCAGGCTTATCTGTCAAATGTATACCTTGCAATGAACCATCAAACAATGACTTATGAGTCACCTTGATGTTGGCTGGCAGGCTAGTTTCATCAGCAGCAAAACCGTGGTTTTGGCTAGTGATCATCACATTACCTTTCTCAAGGTCGCTCACAGGATGGTTGGCACCATGATGACCAAACTTCATTTTAAGGGTTTTAGCGCCAGAGGCGAGAGCCAACAGCTGATGACCGAGACAAATACCAAACACAGGAATCTCTGTCTTGAGGATCTCCTGAATCGCCTTGATAGCATAATCACATGGCTCTGGGTCACCAGGGCCATTCGAGAGGAATATCCCATCAGGCTTCATCGCCAGCACTTCAGATGCTGGTGTCTGGGCCGGAACCACAGTGACATCACAACCACGATCTACCAGCATACGTAAGATATTACGCTTCACACCGTAGTCGTAAGCAACGATCTTGTATTTAAGCTCTGATTCAGGCTTATCTTCGGGTAAACCACCGACTAAACGCCAGCTACCGCTACGCCATTGATAGGCTTTTTCTGTTGTGACTTCTTTGGCTAAATCCATGCCTTTTAAACCAGGGAACGCTTTCGCTTCGGCTAGTGCCTTAGCTATGTCATCCTCACCGACTAAGATACAGCCCGCTTGCGCACCTTTCTCTCGTAAAATACGAGTCAACTTTCGAGTATCAATATCTGCGATGCCAACAATATTGTTAGCTTTCAGATATTCACTCAAGCATTGCTGATTACGAAAGTTACTGGCGAGAAGAGGAAGATCTCTGATGATCAGACCACAAGCATGGACTGCATCGGATTCTGTATCTTCATCATTGGTTCCAGTGTTACCAATATGAGGATAAGTTAGAGTTACGATCTGGCGAGAATAAGAGGGATCTGTCAGGATCTCCTGGTATCCTGTCATTGAAGTGTTAAAAACAACTTCACCAACAGCATGTCCATCGGCACCAATTGCTGTGCCAGAGAATACAGTTCCATCTTCGAGTACGAGTAAGGCAGACTTTGTCAACGCGACCTCCATAAAGAGCCAAGCCACTAAAATATAATGTTTTTTATTGCTTTAATAATACCAATATTCACATAAATACGAAATTTTGGCAAATTCGGACAACTATATACGTGTTTATTTAGCTTGTCTACAAATTAAAAATTTAAATTATCAACTTATTTTGATAAAACATAACTCCCCTCCTACACCACCTTGGCGTTCGGGGATAACTCTTCCAAAAACAGTTCCGTGTATAAACCCCCTCCTACACCATCCATGGTGTCCGGGGATAAATACTTACAAAAACAGTTCCGTGTATAAACCCCCTCCTACACCATCCATGGTGTCCGGGGATAAATACTTACAAAAACAGTTCCGTGTATAAACCCCCTCCTACACCATCCATGGTGTCCTGGGATAAATACTTACAAAAACAGTTCCGTGTATAAACCCCCTCCTACACCATCCATGGTGTCCGGGGATAAATACTTCCGTGTATAAAAAAACCGCCTGATTGGCGGTTTTAAAAAATAGTAATTATTTGAGACCCAATACCTGCTGCATATCGTAGAGCCCGACATCTTGATTGACTAACCAGACCGATGCTCTCATGGCACCATTAGCGAAAGTCATACGACTCGATGCCTTATGAGTGATCTCCAACCGCTCACCAATATCGGCAAACATGGCGGTATGCTCACCAACAAGATCCCCTGCACGTATGGTAGAGAAACCTATCGTTTCGCGGTCACGCTCTCCGGTCATCCCTTCACGGCCGTAAACGGCACATTTGTTAAGATCACGACCCAAAGTTTTGGCGATCACTTCGCCCATCTTGAGTGCCGTGCCAGAAGGCGCATCTTTCTTATACCTGTGATGACCCTCGATGATCTCTATATCCGTGTAATCACCCATGACTTCTGCCGCTAACTCGAGCAGTTTCCACATAAGGTTAACCCCGACAGCCATATTAGGCGCCATCACAACAGGTATCTTATCTGCATAAGCAGAGATCTTTGATTTTTGAGCATCGGTGAAGCCAGTAGTGCCTATAACAATAGCCTTACCATGTCTGGCACACCAATCGGCATGAATTACACTCGCTTCAGGGGAGGTAAAATCGATGAGCACATCGAAATCATCGACAGCTTTATCGAGCGAATCAGTAATAGGTACGTTCATCGACCCCACACCAGCAAGCTCACCAGCATCAACCCCTATCAGAGTCGAGCCAGCTCTTTCAATCGCAGCACCTAGATAGATAGCAGGCTGAATTCGTGCAGCTTCAATAAGAGTACGTCCCATACGACCACTGCCGCCTGTAATAGCCACTCTTACTTGTTCTGTCATCGTATTACTTCCTTAATGCTATCTAGCTAAATTATATAACGGGCAGTTCAACTCTTTATAGTCATAAAAGAGGAACTGTTAATTCTGATTCTAAAAAAATGCCTAAGCGTTAGCTTAGGCATTTAATGATATTGAATTAAAGAATGTCGAGCAATTCGACTTCAAATACCAATGCGGAGTATGGCGGGATAGAAGCACCGGCACCACGTTCACCGTATGCCAAGTGATGAGGAACATAAAGCCTCCACTTAGCACCCACTGGCATAAGTTGTAGCGCCTCGGTCCAACCGGCAATCACACCTGACACAGGGAACTCGGCAGGTTGATCACGAGCGACTGAGCTATCGAATACATCACCATTGATGAAAGTACCGTGATAGTGAGTACGGACCGTAGCGTCAAGACTTGGCTTGTCACCCTCGCCTTCATTGAGGATCTCATACTGAAGACCAGACTCAAGCGTCACGATTCCATCACGCTTAGCGTTCTCACCTAGGAAAGTTTCGCCTTCAGCAGATGCCGCTTCAGCAGCTGCTTCCTGAACTTTCTGAATACGCTGACTGATCTCAGTAAACGCAATTTGAAGGTCTTCCATAGCAACTTGGCTCTCTTTACCTTCAAACGCATCGGCAAGGCCTAGCTGAACAGCTGAGATATCGATACCTTCGAATGAGTTAGCAGCCAATTGCTCGCCAAGTTGACGACCTACGCCATAACTTGCTTGCGCTTCAATACTAGTGAACTTGTCAGACATAATGATTCTACTCCCAGTTATTCAATTAATTTTCGCGCGCTAGTTTACCATATTTAAAAAAAGTGTTCTTTATAAGCTCAAGTTTATTTCGCAATCTGACAGCGATTCTTTACTTTATTTTTGCTCGCAAGATAAAGAGGCATAACTTGCGCCTGCATTTGGCTTAGATCATCAATTCTATGGCCGTGAGATGGATGGGTAGACAGTAACTCGGGACCTTGCTCCCCTCCGACTTTGGCCATGTTCTGCCAAAGCAGCATACTTTGACTCGGATCAAACCCCGCTCGAGCCATCAACTCCACTCCCATGATATCGGCCTCATTCTCCTGCTCACGACCATAGGGCAATATAAAGCCAACCTGAGTACCTAAACCAAGCGCCGCCATATACAGGTCTTTATTACTGACCCCTCCAGCCCCTAGCGCCGCATCAGCCAATTGCATACCCAGCCCGGTCATTTGTACACGAGACACCTGTTCATTACTGTGATGAGCCAATACATGAGCCACCTCATGTCCGATAACGGTGGCCAATTGGTCTTCATTTTCGGCAACTTTTAACAAACCGGTATAGACACCGATATGACCACCAGGCAGAGCAAACGCGTTAACTTGCTCGGACTCGAACACCACTACATCCCATTTAAGCGACTTATCGGGTAAGACCTGGGTCACTCGATTAGCGACGCAGTCTACATAAGTCACCAACTTGCTATCTTTACTCATCTTCTCTTGTTTTTTAATCTGCTCGAATGAAGCATCTCCCATCTGGTTAATTTCCTGAGATGAAAACAGCAAGGTCTGCCCACGTCCAGTAGGTGATTGATGAGTGGCACAGCCAGATAAGATCAAGGCAGAGAGGAGTAATGCAGGTATAGATTTCATCAGGAGATGGTCCTTTGTAATACAAGTCCTAGGAGCTAGAGTTTATCAAATTTCAGCAACATTATTATCATGAACGAAACACTTTATTGTTACCCTCGGATTTATTTGAATGAGGGAGTTAGGAGGAGATACGAGCCCACGGATGGCTAAAGGTAGAATAATGCAGGAGCAATTATCGAGAGTAACGTATGGAGCTGTTACCGAGGGAGCATTTCAGGAGCCCTGCGCCCGAGGATAACTCTTGTTAAAGAAGGGCCATGTACAAAAAAACCTCGCGAAGCGAGGCTCTATAAACTTAATTTCTGCTGTTTGAAATGAAGTTAGGTATTCAAATCCTGGAAGAACTTCTTCACGCCATCGAAGAAACCTTCGGCTTTCGGACTGTGCTTCTTGGAAGCATCCGAGAGTGTCTCATCGAATTCGCGTAACAGCTCTTTCTGACGTTCGTTAAGTTTGACCGGAGTTTCCATGACAACCTTACACAACAAGTCACCCACGGCATGGCTGCGCACAGACTTAACACCCTTACCACGCATGCGGAACATACGACCGGTTTGCGTCTCTGCAGGTATCTTAAGGTTCACCTTACCATCGAGTGTAGGCACTTCAATCCCACCACCAAGTGCGGCTTTACCGAATGAAATCGGTACTTCGCAATAGAGGTTATTACCGTCACGAACGAAGATTGAGTGCTCGCGTACGCTCACCTGCACGTAAAGGTCTCCTGGAGGAGCACCATACTCACCCGCTTCACCTTCGCCAGACAAACGAATACGATCGCCATTATCGACACCGGCTGGTATCTTAACTGATAAAGTCTTGCTCTTCTCGACACGGCCTTCACCATGACACTTGTTACAAGGATCTTTAATGATCTTGCCGCGTCCATGACAGGTAGGACAGGCTTGCTGCACCGCGAAGAAACCTTGACGCATCTGCACTTGGCCTTGACCATGACAGGTACCACAGGTTGTTGGTGAGGTGCCCTTCTTAGCACCACTGCCATCACAGCTATCACAGGTAGTCAACTTTGGTATGCGTAGCTCTTTAGTCAGACCTTTAACAGCTTCTTCCAAAGACAGCTCAAGGTTGTAACGCAGATCACTACCACGAGCAGCCTGACGTTGGCCACCACGACGGCCACCACCGAAGATATCACCAAACACATCACCGAAAACATCACCAAAATCGGCATTGCCACCGAAACCACCACCGCCACGATTAGGATCGACGCCAGCATGACCAAATTGATCATAGGCCGCCTTCTTATCGCTATCGGTAAGGATTTCGTAAGCTTCCTTTATCTCTTTGAAATTGGCTTCTGCAGTCTTATCGCCTGGGTTGCGATCCGGGTGAAACTTCATGGCTAAACGCTTATAAGCCTTTTTAATTTCACGTTCACTGGATTCACGACCGACACTTAATACTTCGTAATAATCTCGCTTTGACATATTCTCACGCTTTCTTTGCTGATGTGGTAGCTGTTCTAGTCGCTAATTTTGTAGCTAAAAACACAACTACGGGCATTAGAGTTTCCCCTAACGCCCGTATTCAAATAACTCAGGAGTTAGCCTTTATTACTTCTTGTCTTCTTTCACTTCTTCAAACTCTGCATCAACAACATCTTCGTCTGGCTTAGCCGCTTGTGCTTCGCCTTCAGGTGCTTGCTGTCCCTGCTCAGCTTGGGCCTTAGCCTGGGCAATTTCCATCAACTTAGAAGATGCTTCCATCAGCTCTTGAGTTGACTTATCGATAGCCTCTTTGTCCTTACCTTGAACCGCTGTTTCAACAGCAGTCATAGCAGTTTCAATTTTCTCTTTCTCGTCACTTGGCAATGCTTCACCAGCTTCTTCAATCTGCTTCTTGGTTGCGTGAACCATGCCATCAGCCTGGTTACGAGCCGTGACCAACTCTTCGAACTTAGCATCTTCATCGGCATGGGCTTCGGCATCACGTACCATAGCTTCTACTTCTTCATCACTCAGACCAGAAGAAGCTTTAATGGTGATTTTCTGCTCTTTACCTGTCTTCTTATCGGTAGCTGATACATGCAAGATACCATCGGCATCGATGTCGAATGCCACTTCAATCTGTGGAGCACCACGAGGAGCAGCCTCGATACCTTCCAGGTTAAATTGACCCAGAGACTTGTTACCACTCGATTGCTTACGCTCACCCTGGAGTACGTGAATAGTCACTGCACTCTGGTTATCGTCTGCAGTAGAGAAGGTTTGGCTAGCCTTAGTCGGGATAGTGGTGTTCTTCTCGATAAGCTTAGTCATCACGCTACCCATGGTCTCAATACCCAGAGACAGAGGTGTAACGTCGAGTAGCAATACATCTTTCACTTCACCAGAAAGTACACCAGCCTGAACTGCTGCGCCTATGGCAACCGCTTCGTCCGGGTTAACGTCTTGACGAAGTTCTTTACCGAAAAACTCAGAAACCTCGGCGCGAACCTTAGGCATACGAGTCTGACCACCAACCAGAATCACTTCGTTGATATCTGACACTGAAAGGTCTGCATCGGCTAAAGCAATTTTTAATGGCTCTAATGTACGAGTGATCAGGTCTTCAACCAGAGACTCAAGCTTAGCACGAGTGATCTTAACCACTAAGTGCTTAGGACCTGATGCATCGGCTGTGATGTAAGGCAGGTTAACTTCAGTCTGTGATGCACTTGAAAGTTCAATTTTGGCTTTCTCTGCCGCTTCTTTAAGACGCTGCATAGCCAGTGGATCGTTACGTAGATCCAGACCTTGGTCTTTCTTGAACTCATCGGCAAGATACTTAATCAAACGGTTATCGAAATCTTCACCACCTAAATGAGTGTCACCGTTAGTCGCTAGTACTTCGAAGGTTTGCTCACCATCGACACTATCAATTTCGATGATAGAGATATCGAAAGTACCGCCACCTAAGTCGTATACGGCTACTATGTTATCGCCTTGCTTCTTATCGATACCATAAGCCAGTGCAGCAGCAGTTGGCTCGTTGATGATACGCTTAACTTCAAGACCAGCGATACGACCAGCATCTTTAGTTGCTTGACGCTGTGAATCGTTGAAGTATGCAGGTACGGTAATAACCGCTTCTGTTACTTCTTCACCTAAGAAATCTTCGGCAGTCTTCTTCATTTTCTTCAAGGTTTCGGCAGAAACCTGAGGAGGAGCCATCTTCTTACCATGAGCTTCAACCCATGCATCACCATTATCTGCAGCGATGATATTGAACGGCATGATGTCAACATCACGCTGAACTTCGTCATCTTTAAAACGACGACCGATAAGACGCTTAATGGCGTAAAAAGTATTAGTCGGGTTTGTCACTGCTTGGCGCTTTGCAGGTTGACCAACCAAAATCTCATCGCCAGTGTAGGCGATAATAGAAGGTGTAGTACGATCGCCTTCGGCATTCTCGAGTACACGTGGTGTGTCGCCGTCTAATACTGCTACGCAAGAGTTTGTTGTGCCTAAATCGATACCAATAATTCTACCCATGGGGTGCTCCTGAAATCTTTTCTTAAGTAATGCTAAATTTGTTATCTGATGGAGATATGGGGTTAGTAAAGACGATTTCAAGCCTGAAATTAAGTTAGTAAGAAATAGTTCTTAAGAATTTGGTCTCAGCGAATGGCTTGCTATATCAAGTTTCACTTTGGCGCTAACCGGCCCCATAATCTTGCCTTAACCTCTATATTGGGCCGTTTACATTAATTACAAGTGTAAATAGATAAAAATTGCACACAGGGGCATTTTTTTGATCTTCGACTCAAACTCAACACAAAAAATACCGTATAATGAATGCAATCTAGGAGTGCGCTCTCTTTGGCTTAAATAAGCAGCCAGGAAATCGTGTCGTTGTCTCTGCTGTAGTTAAGAGTAAAATCATTGAAACAATCAAATCAGGCCTATCTGTATGGCATTGCTGCCATCTGCCTTTGGTCAACGGTCGCCACCGCTTTTAAGTTGGCACTCGCCCATTTTAGCCCACTTCAGTTAGTGTTTGTCGCTACCATCACCTCTATCTTCGCCTTGAGCATGATTTTGCTGCTCCAAGGAAAGCTACACCTGATAAAAGCGCAATTTAAGGCCAAGCCACTATTTTATCTACAGACAGGTTTACTCAATCCCTTCCTTTATTACCTGGTGCTTTTCAAAGCTTATGACCTGCTACCGGCTCAACAGGCGCTGTCACTTAACTACACCTGGGCCATCTTGCTGCCGCTATTGTCGGTGCCGCTTCTTTCCCAAAAACTAAGAAAGAGTGACATGACCGCGGCCATCGTCGCCTATTTTGGGGTCTTCGTTATCGCTACCCAAGGCAATCTCACTAACTTTTCCTTCGAGAGTGGCACTGGTGTCATCCTAGCACTGACCAGCACAATACTTTGGTCTCTGTATTGGATAGTCAATACCAAGGACAAAGGAGATCCGGTCGTGAGTCTACTACTCAGCTTCCTTGTGGGTTTTCCGTTCATTTTGGTCACACTATTATGGACTCAGGAACTGCCCAGTTGGAACCCACAAGCGTTCGCTGCGGGTATCTATGTCGGCCTGTTCGAGATGGGAGTCACCTTCGTACTCTGGTTAGTAGCACTTAAAAAAGCGGAAAGAACGGCGAGCATCAGCACCTTAGTCTTCATGTCCCCAGTGATGTCTATCGGTTTTATCGCCTGGATTTTGCAAGAGCAGATAGCCAGGTCTACCTATATAGGTCTGGCCTTAATTTTAACGGCACTGGCATTGCAACAACTGCTGCCTCATTTGAATAAGCTCAAAGGAAAAGACAGCAGAGAATCAGTCTAAAACTTAAGTTCCGGATAGAATGAAGCCCACTGAAATGTGGGCTTTGTGTTGTTAATTAACGCTATTTCGCTCTTTGTTAATCAAAACTAAACACTGTTGACTAGAATTTGTGGTGTACATCTATCTGACCCACTCCCACATTTACATTTAATTGACCAAAACCTGTTTGGTCTTCACTGTGATAAGTCTGTCTTACAAAGTGTCTGCTAACCTCTACTTGCTGTCCGTGTAGGTCTACCGAGACCTCCCCAACACCCGATTCTAATGACACTGAGCGATATAGCATTTCATGCCTGATTTCTGCATGTCCAACACCTAAATCTATATCTATGCTGCTTTCCATGTTTAACACTTCAACTTGACCAACACCGACATTCAGGTTTACCGCTGCTTGACGCGGAAGGTAAACCACCCACTCTTGTTTAACATCATCTTGATCGGTTAGCTTAAGCTCAATCTCTTTAGACGCCTCAATGACATCCAGTTCAACATCGTCGATATCCAGGCTACTCCAAAGAGAAAACCAATTACTCTCACTAGGAGTGACCAAGACTTCGACACGAATATTTTGCTCATCGGTGGCAATAAACTTAACCGAACCTATATCCATATCCAGCAATACTTTTTGACCATCATAGGCATACGTCCGACTCAGTGATTTGGCGCTATCAGCCAATGCAGAGGTCACTGCCAGAGAAGAAAACGCGGCAGTAACCACCATGACACTACTCAAAGTTGCTGTTAGCAGTTTTTTTATTAGCTTATTCATGTTCGCCATCCTGATATTGAAATCCCTTGAGGTATACATAGACAAAGCAAGACCCAAGCCAACATTTAATCCACAAGTATTTTAATGACTTACACAACAACAAGTATGAAAGAGTCTCCTTATCCCCCTATACCTAGTCAATATCACTAATGGTTAGTGAATTTATCAATGAAGGATTCGGCGGCACCAACTAATGTTCAGCCACTATACTTATACAGATAGGTATCGAATCAAATATTACGCTTGGTTTATGGGAGCGCTTCATGCACGTACAACTGTTAGTGACACATACGGATTTTTGTATTCATAATCTAGAACGTGAACTCAATAATGTAGGTATTCAATACCGGATAGATTATATCGAGGATAACCCTAAGCAGATGAATGCCAATCATATAAGACACTCACCCAGCATATTCATTGAGGATAAGTTAGTCTTCAGGTACCAACCTAGCCCCACCGAGCTGAAAACACTACTCGCGAATGAAAACTGATATCTCGCGTTATCAGTAAAATCTAGTTTTAGATTTAATCAAATATCGCCATCAGCAACTATAATTATGGATCCTATGTTGATTGTTACAGTCCCTATGGAGGGTCTAAAATGTTATTTCTTATATACTGGGAATTGAATGAAGAAATTGATGCGATTTCTCGGCTACAAGCAGCTGAAAAACTTGCCGCCGCCGAGCTATTTCCACCTCAAAATGTCGAGGTACTCAGATTCGACAGTACGCCAGATCTCTGGGGCATGACTCTCATCGAGGCCTCTAATGTGGAAGATGTATCGAACGTAGTCAACATGTGGCGTATCGCCTGCCCGGGAATATTCAAAAAAACGAAGATCTCGCCCGCCAGACCAGTACAGGAATCTATGGCATCGATCGGCGAGCTAATCAAAAAGCTTGCAGCGGACAAACATACATAACCGCTTTTCTTATTCCAGCTCCTGAAAACGTGGGGGAGGATTAACAACCTTTCCCCAATTACTTATAATTTTTAAGCATAAAATATCGAGCTGGACTGCCTGGAAACTCAGGCACCGTTCCTACAATTTCAAAACCCATCTTTTGGTAGAAGACGGGGGCTTGATAAGACAATGTATCTAGCTGGGCAGTAAGGCAGCCTCGTTTCTTTGCCTCAACTTCTGCTAGCTCCATTAATCTGCGCCCAAGCCCTGTCCCTCTGGTCTTTTTATCTACCCAGACTACGTCAATTAAGAAATTTCTATAAATAGTCTGTCCCGAGACACCACCAATGAGTTCGTTATCCTCATCACGAGCAACCACAGACAGAGGCAGAGTCTCTTCCGGCCCCATATTTTCATATTTATGCTCTCGAACACCTGCAACGAGCTCATCAAAAACAGCACTATCTTCTTCATTAATCACTTCAATTTTCACTACATGGCCTCCAAGCCAAGATAAACTACAAAGAGAACCCTATTTACTTATTAGAACAATGTAAAGAATCCCAGCGTATAGACTCTGACTCCAAGAAAGTTCCTTCTTATAAATGTTCCAGTGTAGATACAACTTAGGGCGTAGTATAAATGAGGCGAGCGGATTCATTCATTACCATAATCAAACACGCCTGAGGATTACAGTGGCCCCGTTGGAAGTTGCCGAAGTGGTTTGCTGAAAATAGTGTAAGGCTCACATGAATGTGAGACTAGCTTTCGGGGGCTTGGCCGTTCTTTGGCATCCATGCCATCACGGCATTTGTAAATCCATTGACATCAGATGCCCCATCGGAAGCGTTAGCTATTTTCAAAAAACACGTAGGAAAACAACTTCGCCGGGGCGTCATGTTGGATGCAAGGAGGATAAGGACGAACAGTCCTCCTTGCCCTGGTGTGGAATGGAGTTCCACGACTTTAATTTCAAACGAAGTTTGGACAAACATTAGAGTATCAAAAGTAGATATGAAGTTTCAGCTTTCAAACCTTTACCCTACATCAAATGAGCCCCCAAATGCCTCAGCTTCATTCCAAGCTGGCTAAACCTTTGGTGAGAGCCAAAGTATGGTCAATTATCGATGAGCCTTGGGCCCCATCTCCATGCCCAGGAAATACTAGCTTCACTTGCGGGTACCTGGCTTTAACCTTACTCGCAGAGTAGTACCAGTTTGCTAAATCGGCATCTCCAGTCCAACCTAAGCTATTGGTATTAGTGGACTTAAAAAAACAGCCACCTATAAGTATTTTTTCATCTGGCAGCCAGACAACCAAATTATCCATGCTATGACCGGAACCAGGGAAATACGCCTTTATCTTGCCTTTAAGCAACTCGAATTCATCACCTAAAAATATATGGTTCGACCTTGGCTTGTGATCTTGCTCCAGTAAAGTATTGGTCATATCCGAGGCATACGTAACGAAACCATTCTTATCCAGATAGCCCAAGCCTGCCGCGCTATCTGAGTGATAATGAGTGACGAGTGCCCCTTTTAGCGTTAACCCTTTAACATGCAACCAACTCATTAAATCTGGCATATCCGATACGTTCCAAGGAGTGTCGATAAGATAAGCATCCTTTTCGTCGACATAGATAAAGGAGTTTGCATCCATCATGACTGCAGGTTTATCGGCAAAAAGCTGCACCTCTTGATGAGACCTCACCACGTAAAGCGTCGGTAACACCATCTCTATCTCAATCACCTCGGAAGACCAATCAGCCTGATTAGATGTGTTGTGCAGAGCAGCCTGACTTGAACTTATACTCATCAAAAGTACGAGAATAGCGGTAGGAATAATGAATGTACGCATAGAGGAAAGTGCGAAATGGTACATTGAAACGAGAAAACCTAGATATTTAGACATAACAAAACCTTATCGGTAAATATGTCCCTCAATATATAGATCAATTGTGGCGAAATTATAGCGCGATAATGGCAATCTGCTGTTTTGATTGATAAGCCATAAGAAACCGCATAGCGGCCAGGGATGCTTCTTATGAAATCAAGAGCCAGCGACTCGCAGACTATAAATAGCGATGAAGGTCAGGCCTTCAAAAAATTATCATACGCCAAAGAGGCTGGATTCCCGCCCAGAAGCATTGCGGGAATGACGAGCCGTAGAGAAACTATCGACAATTAGAAAACCTAAATCGAAGAGAATAAATCATCCAGTATAGATGTGACTGCGAGCTTAGGTTTCAGGGCGAAGTATCGCATTGTGAAACTCTCTGAGCGAGAGATAGGGATATCGAACTGGCCGTTAAACATGGAAGTTGTTGGAAACCGCAGAGCGGCCACGGATGGCTTTACAGCGACTCGCAGAAGTATCCGCATAAAGCCCGCTGCAAGCGATAGATAACCATGAAGGAACGACCTTCAATCACATCAACCAATAATAAAGTAATTAATGCTCCCCAAAAATGCCGTCAGCTTCATTCCAAGCCATCAACTCCGAGATGTATATTCCCCTACGCCGATCCACTTGTAGGTGGTCAAGGCTTCCAGCCCCATGGGACCACGAGCATGGAGTTTCTGGGTGCTCACCGCCACCTCGGCGCCTAGGCCAAACTGGCCGCCATCGGTAAAGCGGGTACTGGCATTGACGTAAACGGCTGCCGAGTCCACCTGATTGATAAACTCTGCCGAGGCGTGAATATTATCGGTTAATATCCCTTCCGAGTGTCCGCTGGAGTAGATTCTGATATGACTTATCGCCCCATCCATATCATCGACAACCTTGATGCCTAAGGCCAGTGATAACCACTCTTGTGCATAAGTTTCTTCGGTGGCAGTCTCGATTGCCACCCCTTGCTTTTCTGCAATAGCGATTGCCTTATCGCAGCCATAAAAGCTCACACCTAAGGCTGCAAGTATCTGATACAGTTGAGGTAACATCTTTGCGGCAATATCTCGATGGATTAATACCGTATCCAGCGCATTACACACGGTAGGTCGCTGCACCTTAGCATTGGTGATGACTTGAATAGACTTGTCAATATCGGCATCTTTATCGGCGTAGAGATGGCAGATGCCAACGCCGCCCAAAATCACAGGTATCGTCGCCTGCTCGGCGCATAAACGCTGCAGATTTGGACCACCGCGAGGCACTATCATGTCGACATATTTATCCAGCTTAAGCAGAGCCGATACCAGACTACGATCCGGACTTTTAATCAGCTGCACCGCATCGGCGGGTAATCCTTGCTCGACCACAGCTTCGCGTATAGCTTCGCTCAAGGCCAGATTCGACTGCAAGGTTTCCTTGCCGCCACGCAGTATCACCGCATTGCCAGTCTTAAGCGCTAACACAGCAATATCGACGGTGACATTGGGACGCGCTTCGTAGATAACGCCGATGACCCCAAGCGGGACCCGACGACGGGACAGGCGCAGACCATTATCCAGTAGCTGGCTCTCGAGCTCAGTGCCGACGGGATCGCTCAAATTGATCACGTTATCGATATCTGTAATCACAGCATTAAGACGTGACTCATCCAGTAGTAAACGATCGACCATAGCATCATTGAGGCCATTATCTTTCGCAGCTGCCACATCTTTCGCATTAGCAGCGACAATAACATCACTTTTTTCATTCAACTTAGCCGCAATCGCTTCGAGCAAAGCCTTTTTTTGAAGTCCATTCAGCCCCGCAAGTGCATAGCTTGCCTGTTTGGCTTGTTGACCGAGTGTCTGTATATTTACTTGGTTATTCTCTATCACGTCTCTTCATCCTAGATTTACGAAGGATCCGTCACTAAGATCCATTCACTTTCATTTTAAAGAACGACCATATCGTTGCGATGCACGATGGCATCGCCATAGTCATAGCCGAGCAGAGACTCAATATTGTCTGAATGTTTCCCCGCTATCTTGATAAGATCTTTGGCGCTATAACGGCTCATGCCTCTGGCATATTCTTTACCGTCACGGTCAATAAGCTGCAGAGTTGCCCCGCGTTCAAACTCGCCCTGCACTTCAATTATGCCTTTAGAGAGTAGGCTTCGTCCCTTCTGCGTCACCGCCAATACTGCACCTTGGTCGAGCACCAGTTTACCTTTAGTAGCCTGACCCGCTAAAATCCACTGTTTACGGCTCTCCAGCGGATTTTCCAACGCGGTGAAATGAGTGCCTACGGGCGCCTTACAGACAGATTTTTGTATCACCTGAGGATGATGACCCGAGGCGATAACCACCTCTACGCCAGCCCGACGGGCGATATCCGCCGCCTGCAGTTTTGTCGCCATACCACCGGTTCCCAGACCAGACACGGCACCGCCGGCTAACATGCGCAGGCTGTCATCGATATTGACCACTTGCTTGATAAGCTTGGCATCGGGATTTGAGCGGGGATCAGCATCAAATAAACCCTGCTGATCCGTTAACAAGATAAGCAAGTCTGCATCACAAAGCAGCGCCGCTCTAGCCGAGAGATTGTCATTATCCCCCACCTTAATCTCATTGGTCGCCACCGCATCATTCTCATTGATGATGGGGATAATGCCATGAGCGAGCAGTGCATTGAGTGAATCTCTGGCGTTGAGGTAGCGCTCCCGATCGTGAAGGTCGGCGCGAGTGAGCAGCATCTGACCCACGTGTAAGCCATAGATACTGAAAAGTTGTGACCAGGCTAGAATAAGCTGACTCTGGCCAACGGCCGCTAACAGTTGTTTATTGGCTACCGTATCGGGGAGTTCGGGGTAACCTAAGTGCTCTCTCCCTGCCGCGATCGCCCCCGAAGTACACAAGACGACTTCGACGCCCGCTTTCATCAGCGTCGCCATCTGCCTTGCTAACTCGACCATGTGTGCCTTATCTAGCTGCTTGCTGCCGGATGTCAGTACACTCGTTCCCAATTTTACCACTACGCGGCGGTAACCAATCTCACTTAAATTCATTATCATTATAAAAAAAGAGCCGAACTTAGCGTTATACCCAATCCTGAGGACAAATGGTAGTCAGCGGGGTAAAAGAAGCGTTAAAACCAGTTAATAGTGAATAAAAGCCATAAAAAAAGGCCATACACTGTATGACCTTTAATTTTCTGCCGCTATCCGTTGATAGTATGCAATATTCACTTTATCTCACTAATTGTTAGCCATGGATAAATTTCGCGATAAAGAGTAAAGCCAACACCACCACGCCGACATTGAGATCTTTATAACGACCACTCATCAATTTTATCACGGCGTAAGAAATGAACCCCATAGCAATGCCCGTCGCAATTGAAAATGTCAGTGGCATCAATATACAAACCACTACAACGGGGGCTGCTTCGGTCAAGTCTTCCCACTCCACATGTACTAGGCCTGACATCATCAGAATAGCCACATAAAACAAAGCTCCAGCCGTTGCATAGGCAGGCACCATGCCAGCCAGTGGTGAGATAAATAGCGAGAGTAAGAAAAGAACACCAACCACCACAGCGGTTAAGCCCGTACGGCCACCAGCGCTGACACCAGCAGTAGACTCGATATAGCTGGTCGTTGTCGAAGTTCCTAACATGGCCCCGGCTATGGTGGCCGTACTATCGGCAGTTAATGCGCGTTTAAGCCTGGGCAGACGTCCCTTATCATCCAAGAATCCGCCTCGCTGGGCCACGGCGACTAAGGTGCCAGAGGTATCAAACAAGTCGACAAACAAGAAGGCGAATACCACCGATAACATGCTGATCTCAAGCACACTGGCAAGATCCATCTTCATAAAAGTCGGCATGATAGAGGGAGGCATAGAAACCACCCCTGTATATTGCACGTCACCAAACAGTAATCCGAGTAGAGTAATAGACAGAATACTCACCACCACAGCCGATTTCATCCCCCGCTGTACCATGGCGATGATCAAGAAAAATCCCACAGCCGCCATCACGGCAGGAAAGGCTGTGATATCTCCCATGGTCACTAGAGTTGCAGGACTCGCCACCACTATCCCGCGCTTTTCAAACCAATGAGAGCGAGGAATAAGCCTATACCCGCGGCGATGCCAAGTCTCAAGGACATAGGAATACTGTTGACAATCCACTCCCTGATCTTGACTAAAGAGAGGACCAGAAAACAGAGGCCCGATAAAAATACCGCCCCAAGCGCCGTCTCCCAGGTGTAACCCATCTCGCCAACCACGGTATAAGTGAAGAAGGCATTGAGACCCATACCAGGAGCCAAGGCGATTGGATAATTAGCCACGATCCCATGATTAAACAACCAATAGCCGCGGCCAGACATGTCGCCACGAACACTGCGCCATGATCCATGCCGGCATCGGCAAGCATCATAGGATTGACGAAGATGATGTACGCCATGGTCAGAAATGTGGTTAACCCAGCCACCGCTTCCTGTTTTAACGATGTATGGTTCTCTTTAAGTTTAAATAGTCTTTCTAACATGACGCTCAATCCCTGAATATGAGTGTTGGAACATGTGGTCCTAATAAGCCTATAGTCAGTGAAATCCAGCTAAATGACAAACACTGATAAGGCAAACACTGAAAGGTAACCAGTCTTCAAGCTGAAGTTGGCTGGATTTGAGTCGCCACCTTGCACAATAAACAAGTTCAAGCTGCAGAATAAAAGGCAAAAAAAAGCCTGCTCAATGAGCAGGCAAAGACTAATTCAAGTGTTCCAAATGGAAAGAGTTTCCGCGCTAACAGTTACACTGGCATATAGACTCGCTCAAAAACGATCATCAATATACAACTTGAGTCATAACATCCCAAAAGGGATAAGGGTCGATAGATGGTAACTAGTTTGCTATCACAAGGGGTTAACTTAGATGATAGAAGGGACAGTCAGCCCTTTGTACTCTACAAATTAGCTTCTAAGGAAGGTTAGTCCTTGAAAGTCATCGGGTATAAGCCACCACGTAAAGCATCAGTACAAAACCAAGCGCTGTGCCAATAAGTGTGTTGCATTCCGGTATAAGACATAATTAATACTCCTAAACAAAGTTGTAATACATACTCTAGTCAAACTTGGTATGGCGTTAATCTAAACGCGATACCTCAGAGACAACTCGTCGCTCGATTCCTTGGAGAATTATCCATCCTGGATAGACTTAGAGGTGGAAGGCATCATTGCCTAACCAACGAGAGAGATTATATTCAAACTGTAATTTAATTACAAGATTTATTTCAATTTAACGTAAATAAAGCAAAAAACAGTCACTTTTAGTAATTAAAGTACAAACCCACACTTATTAGAGATTGATCGTAAAAAGGCAGGTATAGAGCTAAGTAAACTGGTTGAATAAGTGCGAAAGAAGCTCACTAAAATTCATCGAAAAAAAAAGCCTGCTCAATGAGCAGGCAACGACTAATTTCAAGCGTTCCGAAAGGAAAGAGTTTCCGCGCTAACAGTTACACTGGCTTATCATTCTGTTATTCAACATAAATTGAATAACTTAACAACAAACCTCTTGAGTCTAAAGATCCCAAAAGGGATTAAGGTTGATGGATGGTAACTAGATGGCTATCACTCAATATTAAAAATAGTGAGTAGATAACAGGGTAGTCAGCCCTTGAAACTGAAACTACAAGGAGGGTTAATCCTTGAAGTTCATCGGGTACAAGCCGCCACGCAAAGCCTCGGTACAAAACCAAGTATTTTGCCAATAAACGTACTGCATTCCAGTATAAGACATAGTCAACACTCCTAACAAAGTTGTAATTAAATTACTCTAACCATTCTTACCTGTTATCAGCGGGTTAAGCCTTTAAAGAAAAGAAAACACGGTAGAGTCAACTTGTCGCTCGATTCCTTGGAGAATTATCCTTCCTGGATAGACTTTATTGAAAGAGGCTGATTGCCTAATCAATAAAGCCATTATAGATAAATGTAGTTTTATTACAAGCTTTATTTGATCTAGATTAATAAAGCTTAATAATCAGGCTGAATCGACAATAAAACGCGTAACTTTACAACAAAAAAAGAAGTTTTAAGTCTATCTGTTGTAACAGAATGAAAACTGATGACAAGAATTAAACCACTCGGCTGTAGGAATAGCTAATAAGAATGAATGCCATTGGCTTATTAGAGCTAAGACCATGGGCACTCAGACCCGATGCTTCTAACAGAAACGCTGCTGGATACTGATGACCACGAGCCGTTACCGATAATAGATACCCATTATTCCTGAATCATTTACTGGTCATGTACTGAAAAAGACCGACAAGTGGTGTGGCCGTTGGGCTGCCATAAAGTGGATGGCCTTCAGTAGCACTGCCCGCGATATCTACATGGGTGAAGGCCATTGCCTTATTAGAGCTAAGACCATGGGCACTCAGACCCGATGCTTCCAATAAAAAGGCTGCTGGATACTGATGACCACGAGCCGTTACCGATAATAGATACCCATTATTCCTGAATCATTTACTGGTCATGTACTGAAAAAGACCGACAAGTGGTGTGGCCGTTGGGCTGCCATAAAGTGGATGGCCTTCAGTAGCACTGCCCGCGATATCTACATGGGTGAAGGCCATTGCCTTATTAGAGCTAAGACCATGGGCACTCAGACCCGATGCTTCCAATAAAAAGGCTGCTGGATACTGATGACCACGAGCCGTTACCGATGACGGTCCATTATTGGATGAGAGTATATCCGCCGCACCCGATGGATCGACTATCTTGGCAAAATCTTCACGGCGCAGCACAGACTGCTCGATAGGCTCGCCCCAAGCCAGCCCTAAGTTAGCCATACTGGCAGCCACGCCCGCCTGCTTCGCCACAGCATTTTCTACGGTGGCAGTATATCCGCCGAAACAGCGCACCACATGGCCGGTTAATGTCGCCACCGAAAAGAGCTCAGGCTTAACAGATTTTTCTGCTTTGATCCGCAAATGAGAAAGCAAGTCCGCCAGTACGAGGCGACCTTCCGCATCAGTATTGCCAATTCTGACTCGAACGCCGGCATGGCTTGTGATGATCTCATCGGTAACGAAGGCTTCGCTGCCTATGCTATTACGCACCAAGCCAAGCTCGGCAACCACACGGATCCCCTTTGGCTTAAGCATAGAAAGTGTCTTCATCAGGCCAGCGACTGCCGCCGCGCCACCTTTATCTCGGCTCATGCCAGCCATGCCACCGGCAACCTTGATATCCGCGCCGCCGGTATCATAGATAACGCCTTTACCCGCATAGAAGTAGGTATGTTCTATCTCACCTTCGCCAACATACTCAAGTTTAACCACACGGGGCTGATGCCTGGAAACCGCAAATGACGAGCGTCCTACGGCGCTAAGCAGAGGGTAATCCCGCTCCAAAACATCTCTGTCTTCCACCACACAAACCTTCAAACCGGAATCTTGATAGGCAGCAACACAATAATCTGCAAAGGCTGCTGCAGACATGCGCTCCGGCTCTGTGCCACATAGATCTCTGGCTAAGTTTCTGCCAGCCTCTATGGCATTCAGGCTCTGGCTAGCTTGGGTCGAATTGAACAGGCCTATGGCCTCAAATGCTGGCGTGTCGCCACTGACTTCACGTCTCTCAAGGGTTTGCCACAATTCCTGACCACAGGATAAAGCAGCGACTTGGGTAGAAAATTGGTAGCGCTCATGACCGTCACCAGCAACAACCATTAAAGGACGAATAGCACCGGCATCTCTGGCTAGCTTGATGCCCGCTCTCGCCGCATCGGCAAAAATACGCACATCTTCAAAATCATCCTTACTGTTCTTCACCGGTGAGATGATCAAGCGGCCACCAGCGAGTCCTGGGGCAAACAATAGCGTCGGAGATTGTCCTACGCGCTTATCGACCTTAGCGCCGTGCTCCGCCAGCAATGTCACCTCGTCAAAACCAGATTTACTGATATCTGTGGCTATGATAACCAAAGCATCCCAACCACTGCCTTCGAAGATTGCATCATCATCGAGTACATCAACAAAATTAACCTGAGCCATGAACCATCCTTCTGCTTGTGAGATCGTGTCATTTGATTCTATAAATCGCAGATAAAACCTTGTTTTAAATGAGTCATTACAGAACACACATTCTTATAGCTATTAGCAACTAGCGTGTGTTTATTGGTTAGTAATAATAACCTAAGTTAAGCCGATGCCAAGTGCTTATAAAATATTGCTGGAAACTTTGTATGACAGCCTTTACATAGGCAAAATTCTTGCCTGATATTCTTGGTGTTTAGCTGTGATAGAATGCGGTTAAATTTAGCCTCCAAGTCGTATTCTAAAGGGGAATTATCCGTGACAGCAATAAGCCAACTACAACCTCAAGCACTCTGGCAGTGGTTCGATCAGATCTGTGCGATCCCGCACCCTTCTAAGCATGAGCAAGCGCTCAGCGAGCACATTCAAGCTTGGGCTAGAGACAAGCAACTTGAAGTTGTTGAAGATAAAGTCGGTAACCTCATCATCAAGAAGCCGGCCACGCCAGGCATGGAAAACCGTAAAACAGTGGTCCTGCAAGCCCATATCGATATGGTGCCACAGAAGAACTCAGATAAGGTTCATGATTTTGAGAAAGACCCTATCATTCCTTACGTGGATGGTGACTGGGTTAAGGCTCAGGGCACGACTCTGGGTTCTGACAATGGCATTGGCATGGCGTCTGCGTTAGCCGTTTTGGGCGCAGATGATATCCCTCACGGCCCATTGGAAGTCCTGTTAACTATCGATGAAGAGGCAGGCATGACAGGCGCTTTTGGCCTGGAAGCCGGTTATCTCGATGCCGAGATCCTGATCAACACAGATTCTGAGCAAGAAGGCGAGATCTACATGGGCTGCGCCGGTGGTGTAGACGCCCAGATCAGTGTGCCTATGGTGTGGCAAGCCCCAGAGTCGAGCAATTTGACATACACCTTGACCCTCTCGGGTTTAAAAGGCGGCCATTCGGGTGTGAACATACATCTTGGACGTGGTAATGCCAACAAGCTGCTGGCCCGTTTCCTGTTTAACCATGCCGATGACTTGGCGCTGGAATTAACTGACTTCACCGGTGGTTCTCTGCGTAACGCCATCCCACGTGAAGCCAGCGTCAGCTTTATGCTACCCGCTGAAAATATCACTAAACTTGAGGCTCAGATCCAAGAGTTTCAGGCACTAATAAGGGCAGAGCTAGCCATTGCCGATCCCGATATGTTACTCGAGCTAGCCGAAGTGCCAGCGGCCAAGCAAGTGATGAGCGAAGATACTCAAAATATGCTGGTTGACCTACTCAATACTTGTCCAAATGGCGTCATTCGCATGAGTGATGAGGTTGAAGGTGTTACTGAGACTTCATTAAATGTCGGCGTCATCAGCACAGAAACACAGAGCGTTGAGATTCTATGCTTAATTCGCTCACTGATAGATTCAGGTCGTGAGGAAGTCGAGAGCGTATTAACCTCACTGACAAACTTAGCCGGCGTCGAGATAGAGTTCAGCGGTGCTTACCCGGGATGGAAGCCAGACAACAGCTCACCTGTGATGGCCCTGGTGCGTGAAACCTATGACGACATCTACAACAAGAAGCCGGTGATCATGGTGATCCATGCGGGTCTTGAGTGTGGACTGTTCAAGAAACCTTACCCTGAGATGGACATGGTATCGATTGGTCCAACTATCCGCTACCCACATAGTCCTGATGAGAAAGTACTCATAGAAACGGTAGGCCAGTACTACAAGCTGCTATTAGCAGTTCTGGAACGTATTCCAGAGAAAGGTTAAACAAGATTTCGAGTGCCTAGGTTTTAGTATCTAGGCACTCGAACTTCATTCCATAAACCTAGGCACTCAAATTTAGCATCTAGTTACGTCTTAAATCCTAGGAACTCGAACCTAAGACCTAGCGACTTCTTTTAAAAACCTTCTTAAAATCCTAAGTCCATCTGCGACTCTTTCACTCCACTCTCTGCCGCTCTGGTGTTAATCGCCGACTGACTCGCTAATCCGACAGATACTCCTAATAAACGAATGCCTCTCCCCTGCTGGCGTTCCAGCGCTTGTAAGAGCAGATCATAAAATAACTTCACCGACATCTCATCGGCTCTGTGCTCTATGGTGGTCTGTTTAAAATCACTAAATTTAAGCTTAACCACTTGTTTGTTGATGCTGCGATCTTTAGCGCTACGCGTCACCCGAGCCGCCAGCTCCTGAATAAGCTGAGGCATCACACCATGACATTGCTCCAGAGTGTAGATATCTTTTGCCAATGTCGTCTCGACTCCCACAGATTTACGCTCTCTGTGTGGCGAGATACCGCGCTCATCTAAGCCTTGAGCCCGCTCAATCAAGACAGCGCCAAATTTCCCAAAACGCTCAATCAGGGCCGATTGGGGATAGTCCTGTAGATCGCCGCAGGTTTTAAGGCCAATATCCTCAAGCTTCTTGCCCGTCACCTTGCCCACACCAGGGATCTTAGTCAGGGGTAAGCTTTTCACAAAAGGAGAGATCATATCCGGGGTAATCACATATTGTCCGTTAGGTTTATTCAGATCTGAGGCGACCTTGGCAAGAAATTTAACCGGCGCAATACCGGCTGAAGCCGTAAGGCCTGTGACCTCGAAGATCTCCAGCCTGATGGCTTCAGCTATCAAGGTAGCCGAGCCCTGGCATAAAGTGCAGTCGGTGACATCCAGATAAGCTTCATCCAAAGAAAGAGGCTCAATCAAGTCGGTATAGCGAGCAAAAACTTCACGGATCTGCATCGAGACCTCTTTGTAGACCGACATGCGCCCAGGCACCAATACCAGATCGGGGCAAAGTTTTAATGCATAGCCTGAAGCCATGGCCGAACGGACACCGAAGACCCGCGCCTCATAGTTACAGGTGCTGATCACTCCGCGGCGATCACTGCGCCCTCCCACAGCTATGGGCTTGCCCCTCAACTCAGGAAAGTCACGCATCTCGACCGCGGCAAAATAGCAGTCCATGTCGATATGAATTATTTTCTTCAAATTAGTTTTCAAAGCAGTTTTCAACACACTCTTCTAAACACTCTCTAAATAAGAAGCTCTCACGCCACTATACTGTATATAAAAACAGTACCCAACGAATATCGGACCAAAACAGAGGATTAGTTGCAGAAATGAACAAGGAATAAACAAAAATGCCATCAACATAAGCGTTAATGGCATTAAGAGGTGTGAAATTTACATCAAAGACTAATTAGATTTAAGATATTCTGCATGAAATTTCAAGTGTTGTTCCATGAAACTGGCAATGAAAAAGTAGCTATGGTCGTAACCTTCATGGCTTTCAAGCACTAGAGGATAACCACTCGCCTTAGCCGCAGCTTGCAACATCTCAGGTTTAAGCTGCTCGACTAAGAAGTCATCCGCTTCGCCTTGACTAACCAGAGCTGGAACAAATGACAAACCATTTCCCTCTGAGGCGTTACGCATTAAGGTACTGGCATCATAGTCAGACCAAACGGATGTGTCCCGGCCTAAGTAAGCGGTAAAGGCTTTCTTGCCCCAGGGGCAATTTATCGGATTGCTGATAGGACTATAAGCCGACACAGACTGGTAAGCAGCACTGTTTCTCAGGGCTATGACTAAGGCGCCATGTCCGCCCATTGAGTGCCCGGCAATAGAACGCTTATCGGTCACCGGAAACATGGACTCAATCAGGGCGGGTAACTCATGGACTATGTAATCATACATCTGATAGTGCTTGTTCCACGGCGCTTGCGTCGCATTGACATAGAAACCGGCACCTTGACCTAAGTCGTAGCCCTCATCGTCGGCAACGTCTCTGCCACGGGGACTGGTATCCGGCGCAACGATAGCCATACCGAGCTCAGCAGCCAAACGCTGGGCACCCGCTTTGTGCATGAAGTTTTCATCGCTACAGGTCAAACCAGATAACCAATAAAGTACTGGTACTTTCTGGCCATTCGATGCTTGTGGTGGCAGGTAGATGGCGAAACGCATGGCACAATTTAAGCTCGTGGATTGGTGACTATATTGCTTGTTCCAGCCACCAAAGCTCTTATTACTACTGAGATTTTCTACTGTCATTATTTATCCTTATTACCACTGTAATATCCCTATTCCCAACGTGTTTACAGGAATATTATAGCAGTAGGACGATTGATTAATCTAAGGTTGAAGCGGGGTTATCCGCTTCGAGAGCATTTATCCAAATGACTATTTGTCAAAGTGACTATTTGCCAAAGCGACTACTTATCGAAATGGATCACGGTACGAATGCTCTTGCCTTCATGCATAAGATCGAATGCATCATTGACCTGCTCAAGACCCATGGTATGAGTGATAAAGTCACTTAACTTAAACTCACCCGCCATGTAACGTTCAACATAGTCAGGTAACTCAGAGCGACCTTTAACGCCACCGAACGCTGAACCTTTCCACACACGGCCAGTGACGAGCTGGAATGGACGGGTTGAGATCTCCTGGCCTGCACCAGCGACACCGATAACCACAGACTCGCCCCATCCCTTATGACAGCACTCAAGCGCCGAGCGCATCACGTTGACGTTACCGATACACTCGAAGGAGTAGTCGACGCCGCCATCTGTAAGCTCAACGATGACATCCTGTATTGGCTTATCATAATCTTTAGGGTTGATAAAATCGGTAGCACCAAGCTTACGAGCCAGGGCAAACTTACTCTCGTTGATGTCGATAACTATGATGCGGCCAGCTTTTGCCATAGTCGCACCAATAACAGCAGACAGACCGATACCGCCCATACCGAAGATAGCAACAGTTGCGCCCTCTTCGACCTTAGCCGTATTCATCACCGCGCCCATACCGGTTGTTACACCGCAACCTAACAAACACACTTCTTCTAATGGCGCCTCTGGGTTGACCTTAGCCAGAGATATCTCAGGCAGAACTGTGTACTCAGAGAAAGTAGAAGTGCCCATGTAATGGAAGATGTCTTTACCGTCTTTGGAGAAACGAGTGGTACCGTCTGGCATCAAGCCTTTACCTTGAGTCTCACGGATTTTCTGACACAGGTTTGTCTTACCTGATTTACAGAACTTACACTCACCACACTCAGGGGTATAAAGTGGAATAACATGGTCGCCGACCTTTACACTCGTCACGCCTTCACCGATAGACTCGACGATGCCGCCACCTTCGTGACCTAAAATACACGGAAAAATCCCCTCAGGATCATCACCCGAGAGTGTGAAAGCATCGGTATGGCATACGCCGGTAGCGACCATCTTAATGCGCACTTCACCTTTTTGTGGTGGCATAACATCGACAATTTCCATAGACAGAGGTTGGCCAACGGCCCAAGCTACGGCGGCTTTAGATTTGATTGTTTGTGCTGTCATTTTAGCTCCAAAATATAATGGGTTAAATCATGGGACCGATACCAGAGAAAGATACTAAATCTAATTCCTGGCACCATGTCGTTTTGAATATGGGATAAGTATATCCCTTAAGATTAAAATGATAATCCTACTTATGGGTAAATTACTTTTACTCTAGAGTAACAATCATCGTAATTGACTGTCTTTACTACCACGTCGGTTATAACCAGCCATCTTTGTCTGTAGATTATCTTGCTCAGCTTGGCAACTAATGCACAAACGAACGCCAGGTACTGCATCTCGACGTGCCAGTGGAATTTCGGTGCCGCACTCTTCGCAATGAGCCAGACCCGAACCTGCACTTAATTTCCCTCTGGCTTGTGCAACGGCCTCACCCACACTGCTATCTATTTGCTCTTGCACCGCGCCATCTCTTGACCAACCTCCAGCCATGGATCTCTCCTATTTATTTCTAAGAATCTGTCAAAGCTTCTTTCTGTTTAAACGCGATCAACCAATAGGTTACACCTAGGGCGATAATGACCGCGGCAGAAGCCCAGACGTATTCGGCATCAACCTCTTTAAAATCCAGTACTATGATCTTTCGTGATATGGCCATCAGTGCTGTCGCTATCACTATCTGCACATCTATCACGCCCCATAAAATGACTAGAGTCATTAGGACCGCCAAAGCTCTTACAGCATAGTGCACTGCTTGGCCCAGCTTATTGATAATAGGTTCGTTATCTATTTTTCCATTTAAACTCCTTAAAGGCATAAGCGCAGAGCAGTAATATCAATGCTATCAGCCCCTAAACATGAGAAGGCACTTATCGGCTGACGTAAATTAAAAGCTGTACCGAAGAATTGGGTGTATTATATTCCTAATCAAAATAATGATAATCTAGTAAATTATAAAATCACTTTTACCAGGAGGTAATAATGTTTAACTGGGAAGGTGTCAGTGAGTTTGTCGCCGTGGCAGAAACCGAAAGCTTTACTCAGGCAGCAAAACGACTGGGCATATCCACGGCTCAAGTCAGTCGTCAAGTCAGTGCCCTAGAGACCCGCTTAGCCACAAAACTCTTCCACCGCACCACACGTAAGGTCTCGGTAACGGAAGCGGGACAAGTCTATTTTCAACATTGCAGGCAAGTTCTCGATGGGCTAGAAGAGGCTGAAAGAGCGATCACCAACCTGCAGAGCACGCCGCGGGGACGCTTGAAAATAACCGCTCCAGTGACCTATGGCGAGAGAACGCTAGCTCCCTTAATAAATGACTTTATCGCCAAATATCCCGAGCTCGAAGTTAAGCTCAACCTGACTAACCTCAAGGTAGATATGATCGATGAAGGCTATGATCTGGCTATCCGTCTGGGACAACTCGAAGACTCGAGCATGATGGCTAAGAAACTGGGAAAGCGAACACATTATATCTGCGCTTCTCCGAATTACCTTTCGACCTATGGTATCCCCCACTCCTTATCTGAGCTAGAGCAACATAACTGCCTGCTAGGCACCTTAGATTATTGGCGTTTTCAGGAAGGCGGCAAGACCAGAAATATCAGAGTCAGGGGTAGCCTGAGCTGTAACAGCGGCAGAGCTCTGGTCGATGCAGCAGTGAAAGCCATAGGTATCACTCAGTTGCCCGACTATTATGTCTTGCCCTATCTCGAGAGCGGCAAGTTAATGTCAATACTCGAACAACATAGGCCTTTCGATGATGGGATCTGGGCCATCTATCCACAAAACAGGCACCTGTCACCTAAGGTGCGTATGTTGATCGATCATCTGACAGAAAAGCTAAAATAAAAATGCCTGTCACTATATAACTGGCATTTCGCTGATTGGCACTCAAGGTCATGCTGCTAGATCGTAAACTGCTGGATATTCTTCGACAGCTCCCCTGTCACATGTTGGAACTCGGCCAAACTCACCGACAGGGCTTCACTCGATGCCAATGAATCATCGGATAAGCCTCGAATATTCTCCACATTACAGGCCACCTCTTCGGCAACCACGGCCTGCTGACCTATGGATGAGGTGATCTCTATCGTCTGCTGCTGAATCGCCGAAATGGCACTGGTGATCCCGGTTAGGGCTTCTTCGACCTGAATCGTCAGCTCCTGACCCACATTCGCCTGTTCGACCCCCTCTTCCATGACTTGCTCGGCCTGGAGTGCATTTTGTTGCAGGGTCTGGATTATCTCCTGAATATTGGCAGTCGAGTCTTGTGTCCTAGAAGCTAAGGTTCTCACCTCATCGGCGACTACGGCGAAACCTCTGCCCTGCTCACCTGCGCGGGCCGCTTCGATCGCGGCGTTGAGTGCTAACAGGTTAGTCTGCTCTGCAATACCACGGATCACGCTGAGCACCTCGCCAATCTGCTCCGAACTGGTCCTCAGATGGCGAACCACCTTAGCAGCCTCAATGACCTGAGAAGAGAGTGACTGCATACCTTGAGTGGCCTTAGCGACAATCTCCATCCCATCACGAGACTCTTGCTGGGCTTTCTCGGAAAAATCACTGGCACGTTGAGCACTATTCGCCATCTCCTGAGAGGTATGAGCCATCTCAGTGGCCGCCGTTGCCACGCTGGATATCTCCTGCTTCTGCTGTGAAACCGAATGCAATGCCTCATCACATATAGCGACCGCACCGCTTACCCCGGAATCGACTCTATGTGTCAGCTCTCGGGTCTGCTCCAGCATCCCTTGTACCTTAGCCGCGAAACGGTTAAATGCATCACCTAGTTTGCCCAGCTCATCTTCTCTGTCCATATGAATACGTTTAGACAGATCGCTATCACCTTGGGCAATATCTTCCATCGCCTCGAGTAAACGATTGATCTGACGCCTAAAGGGTAACAGCATCATCCAAACTGTAGCGCCTACCAAGAGCATGATGACCACGGCAAGCAAGCTTGCGTTGACCATAGCCTGGTTGACTGGCGCTTCTATCACAGCGTTAGGTAACATGAAGGCAAGGTGCCATTTTTGCTGGGGGAAGTCACCGCCTACGCTGACATAGCTGACTCTTTGTTCTACGCCCTTAAAAGTCACCTCGGCAACGCCCTGCTCCTGTGAACTCATCAGGCGGCTCAGTTGTCCAAAACCTTGGGTATCATTAAAATAGCTATCGACTTTGCTGGCTTGAGAGCCTGGCTGGAACTGCTGAGTAAATCCTGGGAAGTACACCAGTTGCCCGCTTTGAGTCATCAAGAATGCCTGGCCCTGACCATGGTACTTCATCCTGGCTAGCAGCTCGGTGCCTATGGTATCGATCAAGATATCCATGCCACCGATACCGATAAACTCCCCATTAGCATTCTTTATTACAGACTTAACCGTAGCCGAGATAGAGCCATCGTTGGCATCAACCGCAGGATCGGTCACATACATGCCATTTTTATTTATACCTTCCTGCCACCAGGGACGTTTGTTGGTGTAGTAGCCCGCATCATTGTATCGGCCATTGAGATCGAAATACTCGAAAGTATTCGCCGAGCCAAAGAACACCGACTTAATATCACTGTCACTATCTGAGAAATGTTTGAAGTATTGGATAACACTTTGATACTCGACATCGCGATCTAAGTTACTGAGTCGCTTATTGTACTGGCTGAACCAATTCAATACTTGAGGTGAGGCAAACACAGAATCGATCACCTTTGCTTTCTCGACAAAGTAACTGGTCACTTCGTTGGATTTCAGCTGTACCAGGGCGGAGAGATCGACATCGATCTGTTTACGGGTTCGGTCACTTTCGCCATTGACGAGGAAGGCGGAAACGATGGCGAGTAAAATAGCTAATGCGCCGACAATGGCAAAGACTAGCTGGAGACTGAGGGAGCTTTTAAGCTGCTTCATGGAGTACCTTTCATTTATTTTTATTATTAACCCATCAAACTAGCAGAACTGCGCTAAGTGTGAAGAGTTAACCGGGATAAAATAGTGAAAAGTGTTTTTTATGTATTGTAAATAAGGCGGAGCAATGGCAAAACATGTTAAGAGAAATAAAGAGGGCTTGGCTGTTTAACTCAATGATCGGACTCAGAACAGCTCATTAAGCATCTTTCTTTCTTCGTCACTGAGCAAAGAGATGGCGCCTAAACGGGGAAGCTCAGCTTTGGCCTGTAAGAGTTGCAACTCAAGGCTGGCAATCTTGAGCAATAGTGAGTTAACGATCACAGGAAACAATTCACTTAACTGACTGGTATCTGGATCGAGTGTAGAATTGATGTCTCTATGCCTGGTCATTTTCCCCTCCTGATTCTATAACATCAGGATAACCAATTTTACTGAATACAAGCTGTACAGAAGGACAGAAGACAAAAAGTAAAAAGACACTCAAACGGTTCTGCTTGAATGTCTAATATTCGCCGTAACCCGATACATCTATTTCAATACAGCCTATTATCGGGTAAAACCAAGGCTAGATCATAGATTGAAGATAGTTTTGCAGACCAACTCTGCCTATAAGTCCTAGCTGCTTCTCTAGCCAATACATATGATCCGATTCAGTCTCCTCTAACAAAACCGCTAAGATCTCACGAGTCTGATAGTCTTGCTTCTGTTCACATAAAGCAATTGCCTTACGTAGATTATCGGCTACTTGATACTCGTAATTGAGATCATTTTGCAGCATCTCCTGAGTATTCTTACCAATATTTAACGGCTCACGACTGGCGACGTCGGGAGTGCCCTCGAGAAATAAAATACGCTGCACTAACTTACCAGCATGAACTCTCTCATCATCCGACTCATGGGAGATTCGGGTATGAAGCTCATTTAGCCCCCAATCCTCATACATTAAACCGTGAACGAAGTACTGATCCATTGCTGATAGCTCGCCAGTCAGCAGCTGGTTGAGTGTATCGATAACCTCTTGGTTGCCTTTCATTTGATAGCCTCTTACTTATTAATTTTTGACTGAAGGTAATTCTGCGTACCGGTTAATGAGATCAACTCTTGCTGGGATTCGATCCAGTCTAAGTGCTCCTCTTCATCTTCGAGCAGATCTGCGAGTAGATCACGACTGACATAATCTCTTAGTGACTCACAAATCTCGATAGCAGATCTAAGCGCCAAGATTTGCTCCTCAATCATGGTTTTATCACAACTGAGCATCTCTTCGCAGTGCTCACCGATCCTGAGTTTTTGCAGTTGCTGCAGATTCGGTAAGCCTTCGAGAAACAGTACACGCTCAATTAACTTATCGGCATGCTTCATATCCTGGATGGATTTCTTATATGACTTATGATTCAGCTCTTCGAAGCCCCAATTTTTATACATGCGAGCATGGAGAAAATACTGATTGATGGCAGTCAGTTCGAAGGTGAGTATGTTATTGAGCTGACCGAGTACCTGAGGTTGACCTTTCATCTCTGCGTCCCTTAATTATGAAACTTGATCCAAATCAAGTATCAGAGACTATTACAGAAAAGAACAAAATGCAATTACCGTTATATTTCAACGACTTAATAATGAAAAGTATTCTTATTAAGATTCTTTTTAGCGACTATCGTTTTCGAGGGAAATGTAAACTAAAATATGACAGGCATAAAAAAAGGCATCTTGAGATCAAGATACCTTTCAGTTGTTTAATAGCTGAAATTGGCTAGATGATGCGGTCTTTGGCGAGTTTTTCACGTCTCTCATCTTCGACAGCCATTTTTGCTTTACGATTGTCACAAGGATCATCGCAATCGCACGCTTTATCGATCCCTAACACCCCTAAGCCACCACAACTTCCTGCAACTGCAGTTCGCTTAACGAGATAGCCAATAGACATCAAAAGAAAAAACAGCAATAAAACAACAAATGCCGCGATAAATGTACTCATCATATACTCCAACTGTAGCGTGAGCCGATTATATCATCAGATCACTCGAGTAGACTAAATCTATCGTCCAGAACAGACCTAATACTAAATTCAAAAATCTAGTATTAGCACAAAGCCCGATCGGTTTACTGATTTACATAAGGTTTAAAAGCATCACTGTAAAAGACTTTAAAGCCGTTATCTTGTTTCTCAATCAGCATGATGGCTAAGTTTTCCTGCTTAGCCAAGGCCAGAGACTTCTGGGTACCTAATACCATCATGGCCGTCGCGTAACCATCTGCCACCATAGACTGCTTATGCAGTACTGTCACAGAAGCTAATCTATGATCGATTGGATAGCCACTTCTGGGGTCGATGAGGTGAGAGAATTGACGTCCCTCTTCTTCATAGTAATTACGGTAATCACCGGAAGTCGCTATTGCCATGTCACCGGGTTCGACCACCTGTTGGATTTCACGATCGTCAACATCCGGCTGCTCGATAGCGACGCGCCAGGGCGAGCCATCCATTTTGTTGCCAAATACACTGAGCTCACCACCGATTTCAACCAGATAGCCATCGACATGATACTTATCGAGTATTGCTGCAACGACATCGACACCAAAACCCTTGGCAATCGATGAAAGATCCACATATAAGTCAGGATTAGTCTTAGTTAACTTGGTGCCATCCAGATGAAGATATTGCATGCCCGTTTTTGCCTTTGCTGCAGCGATAACTTCTTCTGAAGGTATGCTGGTTGGTCGCTTATCGGGTCCAAATCCCCATAGGTTTACTAAAGGACCTAAGGTGATATCTAATGCGCCGTCCGTAACGTCATAGAGATGTATTCCCTCGGCAATAACAAAAGCAGTGTCCCTCGACACAGTCACTGTCTCTTCATAATTCATGGAATTGAAGCGTGACAGCTCAGACTCAGGCCGATAGGTAGACATCTGATCATTGACCTTCTCTAGTGCGAGATCAATTTTAGCTTGAAGTAGGTTAGCTTCCGGAAGCTGCTGACTCGGTACCACTTTAATGTGATACGTCGTGCCCATGGTGTTGCCGGAAAGTGAAATTATTTGTGCAGGTTTACTGCACCCAGAAACAAAAAAGGCTAGCCATACGAGGGCTAACCAGTTTACTAAGGTCTTTTTCATTTTGACCTAAATCCTTATCACTATAAAACTTATGATCTACTCGATGCTTGATTAAAGACAGTGAGGAAGAGTTCCTCACTGTCTTTTTTAAACTCGAATGACAACTATTTCAAGATTCAAGCGTGTAAGATGTGATTAGCCGCCGAAGTCATCCAGAAGGATGTTTTCATCTTCGACACCAAGATCTTTCAGCATACCGATAACGGCCGCGTTCATCATTGGAGGGCCACACATGTAGAATTCACAATCTTCCGGCGCATCATGGTCACGCAAATAGCTTTCATACAGTACATTATGAATGAAACCAGTCTTGCCTTCCCAATTATCCTCAGGCTGAGGATCTGATAGTGCAACATGCCAATCGAAGTTTTCGTTATCTGACGCCAGGCCATCGAAGTCTTCGACATAGAACATTTCACGCTTAGAGCGGGCACCATACCAGAAGCTTATCTTGCGGTCTGTCTTAAGACGCTTAAGCTGATCGAAGATATGAGAACGCATTGGCGCCATGCCTGCACCACCACCGACAAAGATCATCTCGTTGTCCGTTTCTTTAGCGAAGAACTCGCCAAACGGACCAGAAATAGTCACCTTATCACCCTCTTTCAAGCTGAAGATGTACGAAGACATCTTACCGCAAGGCAGAGTTAAGTTACGTGGCGGAGGTGTTGCAATACGCACGTTCAACATGATGATACCAGCCTCTTCAGGATAGTTCGCCATAGAGTATGCACGGATTGTTTCATCTTCTACTTTAGACTCTAGCTTGAAGAAGCCAAAGTGCTCCCAGTCACCACGATATTGTGCAGGAATTTCGAACTCTGCATATTTAACATGATGTACAGGGGCTTCAATTTGAATATAACCACCGGCGCGGAACGGAACCGAATCACCACCAGGTATTTGAAGCTTAAGCTCTTTGATGAAAGTGGCCTTGTTATCATTAGAGATAACGGTACATTCCCACTTCTTAACACCAAAGATCTCTTCTTCGAGCACGATATCCATATCAGTTTTAACGCTTACCTGACAAGATAAACGACAGCCCTCACGAGCCTCACCTTTGCTGATATGATCCAACTCAGTTGGCAAAATATCACCACCACCTGATTTAATATGTACTTTACACTGACCACAAGTACCACCACCACCACATGCACTAGAGACGAAAATACCGCTCTCGGCCAATGCACCTAGTAATTTGCCACCTGCAGGCAATTTTATGCCTTTCTCAGGATCATCATTGATACTAATTGTAATGTCACCGCTATTTACCAACTTTGACTTGGCAAACAAGATGATTAGTACCAAACCTAAGACGATAGCAGTAAACATACTCACACCGAGGTAAACCTCGAGTGGAGTAGATTTAAGAATATCCATTAACTTATCCTTAACAGTCCGAAACAGGAACCCTATGGGTCCCGATTATAGGGACACTCCAGAAAACGACATGAATCCAAGCGCCATTAGACCCGCGGTCACAAAGGTAATACCTAAGCCACGCAGTCCATCAGGCACATCAGCATATTTCAGCTTTTCACGGATACCTGCTAACAAGACGATAGCTAATGCGAAGCCCACTCCTGAACCCACACCAAACACCATACTCTCAAGCAGGTTGTAATCACGCTCAACCATGAAAGAGACTGCACCAAAGATGGCACAGTTTACAGTGATGAGTGGCAGGAAGATGCCCAGAGCGTTATAGAGCGGCGGGAAGAACTTATCTAACACCATCTCTAAGATCTGTACTAGCGCCGCGATAACACCGATGAAAGTGATGAACTTCAAGAAGCTCAAGTCAGCATCCGGTGCACCAGCCCAAGCCAGAGCACCTGGTGCCAAAAGCCCCTGATAGATGATCTGGTTAACAGGAACTGAAATTGCCAGAACCACAATAACGGCAACACCGAGTCCCATCGCCGTGGTCACTTTCTTCGATACTGCCAAGAATGTACACATCCCCAAGAAGAAAGAGAGAGCCATGTTCTCAATAAAAATAGAACGAATTAATAGACTTATATAATGTTCCATCGCGCTTACCCTTTTGCTTCTACTTGCTCTGGCTTAACAGTACGAATGATCCAGATCAGAGTACCGATTAAGAAGAACGCACTAGGTGGTAGCAATAGCAGACCATTTGGCTGATACCAACCACCGTCTGAAATCTTGCTTAATATCTCAACACCAAATAGCGAACCATTACCAAAGAGTTCACGGACAAAACTTACAGATAGAAGAATAGCACCATAGCCTAAGCCATTACCTATACCATCCATAAAGCTCATCATAGGCGGTGTCTTCATCGCATAAGCTTCGGCGCGGCCCATCACAATACAGTTAGTAATGATAAGACCAACGAAAACCGACAATTGCTTAGACACGTCGTAGGCATATGCCTGCAGCACCTGATCGACCACGATTACCAAAGATGCAATGATGGTCATCTGCACTATGATACGTACACTGCTTGGGATGTGATTACGCAACATAGAGATGAACAAGTTTGAACACGCCGTAACGGCAGTCAAAGCAATGGTCATCACCAGTGCAGTTTCCATCTTACTGGTTACAGCCAGTGCACTACATACACCTAGTACTTGCAGAGCGATCGGGTTGTTATTAACAATTGGTCCCGATAGAACCTGCTTAAGTTCTTTAGCGTTAGCCATTAGCTCAGTCCTCCATTACGAAATTTCTCGATGAAGTGAGCAAAACCTTCCTCACCTAACCAAAAATCAAGTGAGTTTTGAACACCGTTACCGGTCAAGGTTGCACCAGATAGCGCATCTACACCGTGGACAGAAGCCGCAACAACTGGGTTCTTAGTGACCTTAATCGCTAAGTTACCTTGTGCGTCATAGAGCTTCTTACCATGCCATTTCGCCATCCAGATTGGGTTTTGAACTTCACCACCTAGACCCGGAGTCTCACCCGAACCGGTAAATGCATAGTAAACCAGACTCTGAATAGTATTCATATCAGGCTCGATGGCCAGGAATGCATACATGGTTGACCAAAGACCGTAGCCTTTAATCGGTAAAATCAGTGTCTTTAGTTGCCCTTGGTCATCACTGACAATATAGACAACCGCAGTGTTTGCTACACGCTTAACCGAGGCGACATCGTTCTCAGGCTTAAATGAATTAGCGACATCACGAGAAACCTTATCGGCATCGAATGAATCTGCATCACCTTCAACCCAGTCACCGGTCTTTAAGTCGACAAGCTTAGCCACAACATACTTGTTGTATTTTTCAAGTACGTCGGCTTTAGTCAAAGGAGCTCCACTATCAGCAGTGAGGCCGGCAGCTTCAAGAATGTATTTTTGCTTATCCAGCAGTTTATTCTCAATCTGGATTGGCCTTAATATTACAGCTGCAGTCGATACGAAGATCGAACAGATGAAACATAAACCAACCACGACAAAGAGGGTTCTGCCAAAGGAATCTTTGTTACTAGCCACGTGCAATCCTCCGCTTGATATTTGCCTGAACAACAAAATGGTCAAATAGTGGAGCAAACAGGTTGGCGAATAAGATGGCCAACATCATACCTTCTGGGAACGCTGGGTTAACGACACGGATAAACACTGCCATTGCACCAATCAAGATCCCGTAACCCCACTTTGCCGAGTTAGTGAACGAAGCCGATACAGGGTCAGTCGCCATAAACATCATACCGAAGGCAAAACCACCTAAAACAAGGTGCCAGTACCAAGGCATAGCGAACATAGGATTCGTGTCACTACCGATAAAGTTCAATAGGTAAGAAACAGCAATCATACCGACCATCACACCGGCAACGATGCGCCATGATGCGATACGTGCGTATATGATCACCGCGCCACCGAGCAAGAGAGCAAGGGTAGACACTTCACCGACAGAACCAGGAATGAAACCTAGGAAGGCATCCCACCAATTTTGGTTGAATCCATATTCTAATGTGCCTTGAGCCGCTTGACTCAGTGCAGTAGCACCAGAGAAACCGTCTGCAGCAACCCAAGAGCTGTCACCAGACATGCTGAGCGGGTAAGCGAAGAATAGGAAGGCACGACCAGCCAGTGCTGGGTTAAGGAAGTTACGTCCCGTACCACCGAAGATCTCTTTGGCCACAACCACACCGAAAGTGATACCCAGTGCAACCATCCATAAAGGAATTGTAGCAGGCAGAGTCAATGCAAACAGCACCGAAGTGACGAAGAAACCTTCGTTAACTTCATGACCACGCACCGACGCAAACAAGACTTCCCAGATACCACCGACGGCGAATGTCACCGCATAGATAGGCAGGAAGAAACAAGCGCCGTACCACAGCAGGGCTGCAATACCTGAATTCTCATTCAGTTCAGTACCAAACATACCGAACAGGCTAACCTGCCAAACGTCTGGTGTCGCGAAACCGGCTACAAGCGCATCTTGAGCTTGCAAACCTACGTTATACATACCAACGAACATGGCTGGGAATGTACATGCCCACACCAAGATCATCATACGTTTCAGGTCTAAATTATCGCGAACATGGGTTGCGCCCTTGTTCACATGACCTGGGGTATAGAAAACCGTATATGCAGCTTCGAAAACGGCGTAAAACTTTTCGTATTTACCGCCCTTCTCAAACTGAGGTTCGATACCCTTAAAAAACTCTTTCAAACCCATTAGCCTTCCCTCACGATCGTATCTAGACAGTCACGTAGGTAGGTCGCATAGTCATACTTACCCGGACATACGACAGTACACAATGCCAAATCTTCTTCATCCAACTCCAAGGCGCCCAAGGTAACGGCACCATCGGAATCGCCTGACACTAAGTCACGCAATAACATAGTAGGAAGAATATCCAGAGGCATCACACGCTCATAGTTACCGATTGGCACCATAGCTCTGTCAGATCCACCGGTACTCGTCGTCATATTAAACAGACGTGAAGGTGATAGGTGACCTAAGAAAGAACGAGTGATAGAGAACTTATCACTGCCAGGCATAGCCCAACCGATAAATTCCTGCTCTCTGCCTTCTTCAAGCATTGATACCTGCAGATGGAAACGCCCCAGATAAGCATGAGGCCCAATCGCAGTTCTTCCGCTCAAAACTGAGCCAGAAACAACACGAACGTCACCGTCTAAGGTTTCATTTGCAGTTAATTCTGTGAAAGAAGCACCGAGTTGAGTACGAACTAATCTTGGCTTACTCGCCTTAGGGCCCGCTATGGCTACCACACGTTGAGTGTTTAATTCACCGGTAGTAAATAGCTGACCAATGGCGATGACATCTTGGTAACCCACATGCCAAACCGTTCTGTTAACCGATGCGGGGAGTAGGAAGTGTATATGTGTACCGACCAGACCCGCAGGATGTTTACCTGCAAACTCTTCGACTTGAGCATTGGCGGCTGGAATATCGGCTCCAGGCGCTTTACACACAAAGACTTTACCTTCAGTCAATCTTGACAGAACCTTAAGTCCATTCTCAAAATCAGCTTTTTGCGTACCGATAACCACTTCAGGATCGGCAGCAAGAGGTTGAGTATCTATCGCGGTAACGAAGATGCCGGCAGCGGTAGAATCTACTGCTGGGGCTTTACTGAAAGGACGAGTTCGCAATGCTGTCCACAACCCTGATTCAATAAGGTTGTCTCTAACTAGCTGCGAATCCAACGACGCTAATTCTGCTGCACCATATTTAGCAAAGGAGACACTCTCTTCCCCTTCGATATCTATGACGACTGACTGCAGAACGCGTTGTGCGCCCCGGTTGACTTCTGAAATTGTGCCACTTGCTAAAGCCGTATATTTAACACCAAGGTTCTTTTTATCTTCAAAGATAATCTGACCTTTTTTAACTTTATCACCCACTTTGATTTTCATCGTGGGGCGTAAGCCAATATACTCTTCACCCAAAATAGCCACACGTTTAATGGCTGGGCCATCATGGACTACTTGCTCTGGCCCGCCTGCTATAGGCAGGTCCAATCCTTTCTTTATTGTAATCATATCCACAAGCACTACGTTATGAAGGAAAGATAATGCGCCGCGTTCCTGCTTAGTACGACAGGTTTAAAACAAAGCTCACCTCGATGAGCTAGCGCAGACTTATCACGAAAATGCGATCGCAATCACGCTGTTCGCGCGCATTTTACAGTAAATATCACGGTATCGCCATGAAAAATGTGGGTGTTTTAATAGGATTATGAATTTTTAAATTCGGCTTTAGCTCGCATTTTAGTGAATTATTTTGATTCAGCGCCTACTAATTCAAATAAGCCCTTTACCTAGCAAGGATATTGTCTTTTTCAAATAGTCAAATGAAGCCTAATCAATATTTTTTTAACCAAAGATTAGCGCACCCTGACCGCTGATTATTTGAGCACCAATAATCAGATTAGCGAGTTAACATTAGACTGAAAAAGTAATTTTAGGCATAAAAAAAGCGGCTTAGCCGCTTATTTATGTCTGCTCCTGAATCACAAACCTTTCAAGATGTCATCACTGAGCTTTAGCTCGTCATTCTTGTTAACGCTTATCCCTGCAGCAATTATCGACCGGGCGATGCCCTTAGCCTGATCCAGAGAGTGCATGTCATAAGTGCCACATTGGTATTCATTAAGCTCTGGGATCTCAGATTGCTCCGCGACTTTGAGTACATCGTTCATCGCCGCCAACCAAGCCTCGGCAACTTCCGCCTCGCCAGGCGTACCAATCAGGCTCATATAGAAACCGGTACGACAGCCCATAGGTGAGATGTCGATGATTTCAACAGAATCCCCATTGAGGTGATCACGCATAAATCCGGCATAAAGATGCTCTAAGGTATGTATGCCCCGCTCACTCAAGATGTCTTGGTTCGGCACACAGAAACGCAGATCGAATACTGTGATGGAATCACCGCTAGGCGTCTTCATGGTTTTCGCCACACGGACCGCTGGGGCATGCATGCGAGTATGATCGACGGTAAAGCTATCTAATAATGGCATCTCTACTCTCCAAATTTGTAGGGCATGGGTAAGGCTTAACAATTTAAAAGTATTCGCCTTATTTTTATTTTTTTGTATTCTAGCATAAGCCAATATCACTATGGCCAGTCTCGATAGTACCAAAAAACATATATGAGTCTGAACAAGACTCGTGCCTTCATAACTCTAATGCTGCTGAAATAAAGCTACTGCCTTAACCTACTATAAGCATCTTCCGAGATCAGGTGGTATTTTCTCACCCCGACTTGATACTCCATATAAGCATCATAGACTTTTTTCATGGTGTCATCTTGCTCGGACTGCTCTTTTATTACTAGCTTAGAGACCTTAGCGAGCTCTTTCATCACTTCATCCGGAAATTGCTTAATGATGACATCATGCTCATTGATAAGTGACTCCAGTGCTATCACATGCTTGCTGGTATACTCATCGAGCATATCCTGGTTAATCGCCCGAGCGGCGACCCTGACAATGGCCTGCAGATCTGCAGGCAAAGTCGCGAAAGCCTTTTTATTGATAAGAAACTCGAGCGTAGTTCCCGGCTCGTGCCAGCCCGGATAATAGTAAAACTTAGCCGCCTTGTGCAGACCAAAGGCCAGGTCGTTAAATGGCCCGACCCACTCGGTTGCATCTATGGCACCAGTCTGCAACGCGGTATACAGCTCTCGCCCAGGCAGCGTAACCGGAACCCCACCAACACGCTTGAGCACTTCCCCCCAAGACCCGGAAGACGCATCTTCAAGCCCTTAAGATCATTAATGGAATTGATCTCTTTATTGAACCAGCCTCCCATCTGCACCCCGGTATTACCACCGGCTAAGGGTAAGATCCCAAATGGCTCATAGACCTCTTCCCACAGTTCCATACCACCGCCATAATGCAACCAGCCATTCATCTCTTGGGCATTTAGGCCAAATGGGATCGAAGTAAAAAACTGCGCCGCGGGTGCCTTGCCCTTCCAATAATAAGCCGCACTGTGCCCCATCTGCACCGAACCTTGACTGACGGCATCGAAGACCTCGAACGCAGGCATCAGCTCACCGGCACCATAGACCTTAATCTTGAGCCTGCCGTTGGACATCTCATCCACCAGCACTGAAAATCGCTCCGGCCCCATACCCAGCCCAGGAAAGTTCTTCGGCCAGGAGGTCACCAATTTCCATTCGATTGCTGCAACTTTATCGATATCGATATTGCTAACACTCTCTTGCTTACTCTCCCCCCACAAGCACTGAGAAACAAGCCCGTCATTGCAATCAAGACCAACCTTAATCTGTTCATATTTTATTCCTTTTATCTGACAGTCCATAAACACTCATCCATAAATGACACTAGGTAGCCAGGTAACCAGTCCTGGCCACACACTCAAAATCAGCATTAGCACCAGCTGTATAATCACGAAGGGGATCACACCCCGATAAATTTGACCACTGGTCACCAAGTCTTTAGTCACTCCTCTTAGGTAAAACAAGGCGAAACCGAATGGAGGCGTTAAGAAAGAGGTCTGTAAATTTACTGCTATCATGATCCCGAGCCAGATAGGGTCTAGTCCCATGCTCAGTAATATCGGGGCTACCAGAGGTACCACAACGAAGGTGATCTCGATGAAGTCCAAAATAAATCCAAGCAAAAAAATCACCAACATGACCAATATGGTGGCACCGATAACGCCCCCTGGCATATTGCTAAAAATTTGATGTATGAGCTCATCTCCGCCCAATCCACGAAAAACCAGAGAGAAGATGGACGCACCGATCAAGATCAGAAATACCATGGAGGTGACTTTAGTCGTGTTTATCATCACCTCTTTTAGTATCGAAACAGACATCTGCCGCTTAATCAGGGCAATAACCAGTGCACCGAATGCGCCTACAGAGGCGGCCTCTGTAGGCGTCGCAACACCAAACAAAATCGAGCCCAATACCATAAAAATGAGTAATAAAGGTGGAACCAGCGCGCACAGAGTTTGCAATATAAAGCCAAGGTCCACTCGCCTCGCCTCCCCAGACTCGGGAAACTGCTCAGGCTTAAAACGAATAAGTAATAGGGTATAGAGGCAATACAGCACGAGTAATAGTAGACCCGGCAGTAAAGCCCCGGCAAAGAGATCGCCAACTGACACAGATTTCGGGCTGAAGATCCCCATCTGTAGTTGTGCCTGTTGATAGGCATTAGAGAGGACGTCGCCGAGTAAGACTAGGGCGATAGAGGGCGGGATTATCTGGCCTAAAGTGCCAGTGGCACAGATAGCGCCGGCGCTAAAGGCGGGATCGTAGCCACGCTTTAATAAGCTGGGCAGCGACATCAGCCCCATGGTCACCACAGTAGCGCCGACAATCCCGGTGCTGGCAGCTAACAACATGCCGACAAAGAACACACTAAAAATAAGTCCACCACGAAACTGGCCAAATAACTCGGCCATGCTAGTCAGCAGCTGTTCGGCAACTTTAGATTTCTCAAGCACCACGCCCATAAACACAAACAAGGGGACAGCCATCAAGATGGGATTATTTATCACGCCATACAGCCTATTAGGCAGGACGCCGAGCAGGCTAGTGTCGAAGACGCCGAAGAGCGAACTGACCCCAGCGAAGAGTAGCGCGACCCCAGCTAATGTCAGTGCCACAGGGTAACCAAGCATCAACACCAGGCAAACGACAATAAAAAGCACAATAGCCACTATTGCTCTCCCCCGCACTTGCCGTCTTTCCCACTCGCAGAATCACAGTCATCACTGTTAAACAGGGCAACGCCATGGCGCACCAGTTCAACTATCCCTTGAAGTAATAGACTGACGACCAACAAGAGCAACAGACTCTTCTGCAGATACACATAGGCTAAGCCACTAGCTTCGACTGAGCTTTCCCCGACTCGCCAGGATGCTAAAACATAATCGAAACTTGAATAGAGGATAAAGAGACAAACGGGCATCAATAGCAGTAGCGTACCGAGAAAGTCCACCCAATGACGGCTACGAACGCTAAACTTACGGTAGAAGATATCGACCCTGACATGGCCATCATGTTTCAGTGTATAGCCAGCGGCTAAAGTAAACACGGCGCCATGCAGATATAAGGCAGACTCTTGCAGCGCCGTGGCACCGGTATTGAAGGCATAGCGCAATATCACTACCGCGAGTGTCATCAATACAATAAACAGGGTACACCAGCTCACCCCTCTGCCAATCAGCTCGGTTATCTTCTCTAGTTGATTCATCCCTTCTCAACATCAAAAACACACTTAACATATTGATAACAGAATTATTGCGATAGATAAACAAAAGCTTGTGCAGAAATAAAGGGATACAGAGGCAGGCTGGGAAACGATAAGGTTCTAGGATTCTAGGATTCTAGGGACGAGGCTGTAGGCGGTAAGCGTGATACGGCCCAGAGAAAGTGGACACGGGGTTTACATTTTTGATTCAAAGCCTGTGGGACTCATTCTAATTAGAGTCCCAAATTTAGCTTCTGGTATTATTGTCTAGGGCTAGCTTCTAGCCTTTACACTTTGGAGAGTCAGGGACATTCGACTCTACAAGCCACTCTTCGGGAGTGAACGTGTGCATAGATAAGGCATGCAAGCCATTAGCGAACTCATCGGCTAACGCCTCATTCACCGCTCTGTGTCTGCCAAGTAAGCGTTTACCCTCGAAAGCCGCACTCGTAATAATGACCTTAAAATGTGTCTCTGAATTCGGAGGCACATGGTGATTATTACTCTCGTTGATCACTTCCAGGTGACTAGGCGACAGGGCCGCGGTGAGTTTTTCGGTAATGAGTTGCTCTACTGACATAGGGATATTCTCAAACAAGCAAAATACGATGGCGGCAGGTTAATACCTTAGCCACAAAAGATCAATGTTTGCCACACTCTCCTAGCCCTATATTAACGACAAGTTTATATAGATTGATATGAGACAATAAAAATCCAGTCGAGTGACAGACACTCTCAGTCAAAACAATCAGGCACTCTCGTCAAAAACAATCAAGAATTTTAGCCAAAATAATCTGCTATGACTCGCCTAAAAGTATAATTAACTCTAGGCTCGGTGACTCTCATACGCTTAGGTAAGGCATGCTCCCACCTGTCTTGCATCGGCCAATGCATGAGCAAGAGGTCGCCCGATTGCAGCGCAAAGGTTTGCTTCTCATGAGTGACTTTATCTCTGATGATAAAGTCTCGAGTCGCACCCAGTGTAATAGAAGCGATATCACTGCCTGCTGAGAATTCCGGCTCATTATCACAGTGCCAGCCCATGGAGTCCTTGCCATCGACATAGCGGTTAACCAGCACGCCGTTGGATTCGAGACTAAAATCCCGTTTGAGTTTTTGCCTCAGTCTGTCGGCATATTTAGGCCAGAGAAGCGCCTTGACCAGTAAACCCGAATACTTGGTATCGCAGCCCGAATCTCCGAACCAGACTTGAGATCTGGGTATGCGATGTCGTTTACCATAGACTTCGATTTCGGGAGACTCAAATGGATAGCCTTGAACCTCTCTCAGTAAGGCCATCTGTTGCGCTGGTGCGAGATAGCCTTTGACCCAAGTTACCGGAGGTTCTGATCGTCTGTCCAGTACCGGCTCCGATTCAACTTCCAATTCAGAGCCAGAGTCTAATTCAGAGTCAGAGATGGTGAGTCTATTTAAGTCTAAACTTTGTTGTTTCATCACTTATTATAAACCTTAAGCGGTTAATGGAACATTCGACTTACTATCAACTAATATCAAGAGTTATCGACAATTATCAAGAGCTATCGACCATATATACCTCAACCATTAAATCTGCGATAATGCGCGCCCTCATTTTATTGGTACAGTTTGACTTATGACAACTCAATTTTCAGTAGCAGATATCGAACTTGAATTACATCGTTATCCAAGTGAACAGGAATCAAACCTACAGGCATGGGATGCTGCAGATGAACACCTGATCAAGCATCTGACTGATATTGAGCAGACTGCAGTCACCACGGCTATCATCAATGATAATTTCGGCGCACTAACGGCTAGTCTTCTTTCTATCGACAGTCAGTGGCCACTTCTATTAGAAACTGACGCCAAAACCAGCCAGTTGGGTACCCAGCAAAACTTAACCAAGAATAAACTCAATAGCGAGAATATTCAGTGGGTTAATAGTCGTGAAGCACTACCCAGTTCAGTTGAACTGGTATTGATGAAGCTGCCTAAGAATCTGACTTATTTCGCTCACCAGCTTAACCGACTATCGCAGATTTTACCTCAAGGAACTCAGGTACTCATTGGCGCCAAAGCAAAATCGATCAACAAGTCACTACTCGAAGTGTTTGCCAAAAATTTAGGCCCGGCAAGTGCCAGCCTTACCTGGAAGAAAACCCGAGTAATAACCTGCATCAGTGATGGCAAGATTCGCTCCCTGCCCCAAGGTGTCAATTGGTCGATTCCTGAGTTAAAGCTAGAGATCAGTAACCTGAGTAATGTGTTCGCCGCTAACAAGCTGGATATCGGCGCCCGCATCATGCTGGATAACATGCCTAAGGGTGAGTTCACCTCTATCATAGATCTGGGTTGTGGCAATGGCGTACTGGGTCTGCATGCTAAGCAAGTCTTTCCCAAAGCTTATATTCATTTTATCGATGACTCTGAGATGGCTGTCGAGTCGGCAAGACAAAACTGGGCCCTCAATAACTTAGACACTGAAGGTTTAGTAGGTGAGCAAGCCAGCTTCGGCTGGGATGACTGTTTAACCCACCTAAACGAAGGTGTGCGTCCAGACCTAATTCTGTGTAACCCCCCTTTCCATCAAGGCGAAGCTATTACCGACCATATTGCCTGGCAGATGTTTCTCCAGTCCTGGCGCGCACTGAAAAATGGCGGCATATTGCATGTAGTAGGTAACCGTCACCTGGCTTATCACGTCAAGCTGCAGCGCATCTTTAAGAACTGCACCACTGTGGAGTCCAACGGCAAGTTTGTTATCTTGCAGGCGCAGAAGATCAGCAAGAAAGCCGAAAACCATGAAGATGAACACATAGAGCCAAGCTGTGCTGCGGCAGATAGCTCTCAACCGAGCGAGCCACACCCACAGAGTGGGCTTTATGGTGGAAGAAAGTAACTTGTAGGATCACAAATCCTAGCCACTTGTCCGATAACAAGTGGTTAAGTATCTTTTGGGTTGGGTTCATTGGGCAGAATTGGTATTTGGTATTTGGTTTTGTATCGAATACCAAAGCTTCATTGATGTTTATTGCTTGCAGCAGGTGCTGCAAATGGATTTACGAATGTCACGATCACAAGGTCAGAGATGTTCCCTTCATCTCAAGACATTTCCCATCTGACCCACACGAACGTGGGAAATACCTGAGTGATATCTGGAATATCGTAGGCCTTATGGGTCAGATGTGAATGAGTGACCTCACATGTAGATACTCTGCGGGGAGCTGTATATCTTTATAAATAGATCGGTCCCTATACGCTCTGCGGTTTCAAACAACGTCCAAGTTTAACGGCCACAGCCTCTCGTTCGAAGAGTATCACTTCGCGATACCTCACCCTGAAACCTAAGCCCTCGAACTCACTTATATCTGATCATTCATCTCTTCGATTTATGTATATGAGAAACTAGTGACACGATTTTTAGACATTAATACATTCTAACAACTATGAATGTCTCAGTTCTTTTATTGTACTTCATATTCATTTCATTTTACGGTGTAATAAAAATGAGTAGTAAATACACCATTTACTGTGTTTACTTTAAAATTTCATTTTTATACAACCCTGCCATCCGTTACATTTGACCCACAACCCTTAACATAAAGACAACACTTGAAGTGGTGCCGTATATTGTTCAACCATTAATTTCATTACCTTTAAAACTAAAAGGGCTATTTCAAACAACAGGAGAATAGAGGAATGAATATTTATATAAAATATATTTAATTATTTTTCGTATCATTTTTGTAAAAGTAATCTCTTAGAAGCTAAGGCCATTGTTAGTTCCAAATTTGCCTCTATTGCAAAGGCTGTCGATTCAGTTAAGCGCCTCTTTTATTTTAGGTCGACTCCATCATGACACTCTTTAAGTATCGACAATTTTCCTATGGCATTATTATTTTGGCTGTACCTTAGTATCGTAAATATAGGACCGACTTTTAATAACTCGAAGAGGTGCTCCATGAACCTGGTATCAATGTTGACCAAAGTACGGTTTATCGAACTGGCGCAATGTAAAACCTGCCAAACGACTTCACCTCAAGCCATTGAAACTAATTAGCTTTCACTGCACCTCCGCTATAAATACCGACAAAGCTACTTCTTACGGGGTAACCATTACCGAATGAAAGAAGGTCAATGCCCAGAAAGGCTTAAGCGCCGAAAAAATAACCATCTAGATAATGCGGTATAAGCCGATTATGGAATATTGAAAAGGCTTATCAATCCAGTACGAAATTTAAAATCAATGAAGACAGATTATGCAGCCATCAAATCATTTCAAGTTACGCAAATGTTAACATAAGGTAGTTAAAGACCTGATTGTTCGATCAAGGAATAGAAAGAGAGCTCCATCTAATTAACTAATCTTGCATTTAAATTTCAAACCAAAAAAGCAACACAAAGAAACATACCGCTCAACACTCCGTTTAATAACTGTTTCATTTTGTATCAATACATGGTAAATATTTTACGCACTGTAAATGATACTGATAGTTTCCAACATCATTGTGCGTGAGTAACACATAAATAATAAATACAAATAAAAGTAAACATGACAAGTTGACATATTAAGGAAGATACAATGAAAAAAAAATTAGCAGTGGCCATATCCTTGGCTTTGTTGTCTGCTGGCATCAAAGCTCAAAGCTTTGAAACTGCAAACGGAGAAACCGTTGAACTAAATATTCCAAACTCACTCGTTAAACAGAAACTAAGAAATAGCTTAGATTTTGTTGAAAACGTAAAGTTTATTCCTGAGTCCGGGTTAGGTGAGCATGAATATGTGTATATTATTCGATTAAAAGATCCGGCAGTAGCGAATTATCAAGGCCAAATCGCCGGACTAAAAGCAACCAGCCCACAGTTTGTCAAAAATAGCTCAGGTACTAACAAGCACCAAAGTGGCAAACTAAACATAGCAAAATCAGAAGTAAAAGCTTACAGAAGTTACCTGCAATCAAAACAAAGCCATTTTTTAATGAAGGCCCAAGCCACTACAGGTCACAATATCGAGGCCATCACACAATTTAGCTATGCTTTTAACGGGATGTCAGTTCGTATGACACAAGCTCAGGCGATTAAACTTGCAGCGCTTCCGGATGTAGCTTTTATTGAGCGTGAACGTTTGGAACGATTAGAAACCGATGTTAGCCAAACTCTCATCGGTTCACCAAAGGTGTGGGATGGTTCAGCAACCGGTACCAAAGCCATGGGCGAGGGAGTCATTGTTGGGGTCATTGACTCCGGAATTAACTCAGATCATGACTCCTTCGCCGATATTGGCCAAGACGGTTATGACCACACAAACCCATGGGGACAAGGTGTCTATGTTGGCGATTGTAAAACCGATTTCATCGAAATGTGTAACGATAAGCTGATCGGTATACATAGTTACTCGGAGATCACCGATAACTATGATGATGCAACTGTATTCGGCGATACACCACCAGCCAAAAACGGAGAGGATTACGGTGGTCATGGTTCCCATGTAGCAAGTACCGCAGCGGGTAATATTCTGCTAAATGTCCCTCTGGTCGAAGGTGCGGTGGGGAAACTTGAGGGCGACGGCATAGAAACTGGCGTTGAGTTCTCACAGATCTCAGGCGTCGCTCCTCATGCTAATATCATCGCTTATCAGATCTGTAGCCCAGGGGACGATAAAGATACCTATGCTGGCTGCTCAAGCACAGCTATCTTAAAAGCCCTGGATGATACAATCAAAGATGGAGTCGATGTCATAAACTTCTCCATCAGTGGAGGTGGCAACCCATGGCAGAGCTCTGCTGAACAAGCTTTCCTTAGCGCAAGAAATGCAGGTATTTTTGTCGCCGTTGCAGCAGGCAATACCCGAACAGGCGGTCCATTTCAAGTCCCCTACTCAACCAAAAAAAATGCACCTTGGTACACCTCTGTGGCAAACTCAACTCATAACAGAGATGTCGCAAGATCCGTTGAATTCAATAACACCAACTATGACTTTACGCCTGGCTCTGGTCCAGTACAAACACAGAGCATATCCGCTATTCCCCTATACGCTGGCAGTCTCGATATCACTAATGTTGAAGGCTGTAATGCTTTTGCCGAGAAAGCGTTCGAAAATAAAGTCGCACTCATTAAACGAGGAACCTGCGCCTTTAGCGATAAAGTCAATAATGCTACGGCAGCAGGTGCTACAGCCGTTATCGTATTCAATAAAGATGGTGAAGCGAATACCAGGTTGACCATGTCAAGTCTGGAAAAAAGCACAATCCCAGCTATCTTCATTGGTAACCTTGATGGATTAGAGATAGTTGCAACGCTTGCTGAAAACCCAGTATTGGAAGTCCGCATAGATCCTAAACCAAAAATCCTTGAGAGAGAAGCAGACGTGCTCTCTCCAGGCTCATTAATCGGACCTAACGCCACGAATGATGTCATCGTTCCCTTTGTTGCAGCGCCGGGTTCCGATATCTATGCAGCCTATTCTGATCAACAGTTTGGTCACGATAAATCAGGCACAAAGCCCGCTGACTTTACCTTAATGTCAGGCACCTCTATGGCAAGCCCTCATGTCGCCGGCGCTGGGGCACTACTGAAATCAGCGCATAAAGATTGGACACCGGACAATATCCGCTCAGCACTCATGTTAACCGCGACTACAGCCCAAGGGATGAAAAAAGCCGACGGGAACACCATGGCCGATGCTTTTGATGTGGGTTCTGGACGTATTCGTGTTGATCTGGCCGCAAAGACTGGTCTTATCATGGATGAATTAGCACTGAATTATGTGATTGCCAATCCATCAACCAATGGTGAACCACACAAGCTTAATATTCCCAGCATGGCCAACTCTAAATGTGTTAATACTTGCAGCTGGATACGAACGGTCACCGCAACCGGCGACGGTAACTGGAATGCCACAAGTACCAGCATCACAGACCACTTTAAACTGACGGTCTCTCCGGAGACATTCAGTTTAAAAACAGGTGAAAGCCAAGCGATTACGGTCACAGCAGATGTCACCGATGTCGGAGAGGATTGGGGCTTTGGCCAACTAACACTGACATCTGATGCATATCCAGATGCCAATATGCCGATAGTAACTAAGATAGCTAAACGCAACTTACCCACTCACCTCACCATTGATGCCTACCGTGATGCCGACGAACGTAACTACACAGATCTTAAAGCTATTGACCTTCCAGGCCTCACAGCTCGCGTCACATCGTTAAAGTTAAGTGACAGCTTTGAGTCTAAGGTAAAACAGGACTCAAATGTCAGCAGCGCACTGGATGACTTACAGGATGGTGTACAGATATTTAAATTTTCGGTGGATGATAATGCGCTCTATTTCAGAAGTTCAATCAGCTATACCACTTCGCCCGATCTCGATATGTTTGTCTTGTTAGACAAAAAAGATGGCAGCAATACCAGCTTAATAGCAAAATCCGCCTTTGCAGGCTCCAATGAAAGCGTATTGATCACCGCGCCTCAGCCCGGTGATTACTATATTCTAGTGCAAAACTATCAAGCCTCAGCAGCTGACTCTGAGGATACGTTCGGTCTCAAGCAACTGACGCTATATGATGAAACATCAGAGAATCTGTCGCTGAGTCTAAGCGGAGAGATGAAAAATTTCGCCTTGAACTTGGCCTGGGATGAAAAGATGTTAGCGGGTGATGAGGGGCTAGCGGTCATTAAACTGATGAGCTCAGATGATAAGATCGCGGATGTTTCACTACCAATCGTATTCGAGCGTAAAGCTGATGATGTGATTATGCCCTTAAAAGAAACCCTTTCAGGTGATTTATCGGCAGGTGTAGCGAAAACAGTAATCAGCAAGATTGAAGCGAATAAAACTCAGGAGACCCGAATCTATAAATTGGCAGCCAAGATACCTGAAGGCCATGAGGTGACCAACATCACTCACGACGGTAAGTTGGTTGATAATGTGATCAATTGGAGTGTCGAGATGACTTCCGGTATGACAAGACAAGATGTTAAATTTGATTTTATCCCCCGTAAAGCCAGCACACAAAACAGCTTAACCTTGTCCAATATTGTCGATAATCCAACGGCTAAAAAACTAGAACAAGTTTACAACTTCGATGTAGCTGAAGCTAAGCCAGTCGCTAAAGTCGATGCACCAAGCTCTATCCTAGAAGGCCAAACCTTAGTGTTAGATGCCAGTGTCTCTTCAGATCCTAATGGTGACACCTTAAGCTATAAATGGACCCAACTAGGTGGAACAAGTGTGTCATTTAATGATTCTGCAGACAAACTTAGCATAGTGGCGCCAACAGTGGGGGCAGTGCTCAAACACTCTCTTTTCAAGTTGAGGTTCATGACGGCAACGGTAACAAAGACTCAAGCTTAATCTCTGTGTCGGTGACAGATACTGTAGAGAAAAAGAGTGGCGGCTCACTAGGCTGGTTATTACTGCTACTGCTTCCATTCGTTTGGAGACGTCGCACACAAAGTTAGTGCCAATCTGTTTGCGATATAAAAGGGTCAACAACTGTTGACCCTTTCTATTAAATTTAAAGATGACGCCTATGTTACGTTTCTTGCAGCTAAGCGTCGAACATTTTATCCGCCTTAAAATCGACTCTATCATTGAACTGCCATGCACCATGACGTCAAAAAAAGACAGGTAATTGCAGTGTTACTTTTTAGCAGCCAAAATATGCCTAATAATACAACCTTTAGAGCATTATTTTGTTAGCGAACCAACCAATAATCCCAAATCGAAGAAACTAATAACCCGATGTAGATAATGCGGCTGTGAGCTTCCAAAACAGGGCAGAAAAATGTTCCTTACATTTGTCGACATTTCCACCATCCGTGGCAGTCAGATGTTTTGGCAGAGCCCACAGGAAAGTGCTTGCGGCGACTCGTAGAACCTCCTCAAAGTAAAGAGGCACAATCCTCGCCGGATAGGCGATAGATAACAATGAAGACAAGATCTTTAAACACACTTCCCAATACCAACAACCTACAAAGAAAATGTACTCAGACTTCATTCAAAGGCTACATTAGAATCGATAGCTCATGCCGATGCTGAAATTTTGTACGATGAGTTCTTGAATCGGCACATACTGGTATTCCAGGTTGAGCCCTAGTCCGGATTGAAAGCGTATTCCCCAGCCTACCGCACCATAGAAATCGGTTCCGTCTGTTTCAATACTCTCAGTAGTGCCACTACCGAAAACACCTGAAACATCATAGTTAAGCTCATTAGCACTGGCACCTAACTTGGCATACAGGCTATTACTTTCAGACAGCGGAATTTGACCATATATTGCCGCTCGCACACCTTTGTAACTGATATTATCAACCGTAGAGATCAAGCCCGTAAATGCACTTGCAATACCACCACTACCACTGAAGATACTGCCCTCTAGGCCAAAGTTGTCATTAAGCATATATCGATAATATGCATCGATTCCAACACTATCTCCACCGCCGTACTTCTCACCATTGTCGGCCTCAAAATCTTGGCCGCCATAGCCAATATTACCGCCAATGATATGATTAGACTCACCAGCCATGGCACCAAAACTCAAAATAGATGCAATCACTATCGATAACAATTTCATACAAATCCTTTTCCCTAAAAATGGTCATAAACGCCGCAAAACGCGACAAAAACCAAACAAAAAACAAACCAGCAACGCTGATTTAACAGGCGTTATACTAGGCGCCTAAGCTGAACGAGGGATAATAAGTCATACAGGTGTAAATTAGCAGTGTTATAAACCAGCTTTACTCTTTGTATTGGTTTACTAAATTGAAGAGTGTAAATTTCACCGTAGACTTGATGTGTTTTATAGGAGGGTGTGCTGTTGGGGGCTGATTTTGTTAAAAGCCATTGAGCAATATCTCAATGGCCTGTACAACTAATGATTAAGGCTCATTATTGCCTCGTGGAGGTAATAGCAGATGACCCAAGCGCGCCTTCAATGACAATCCAGGCGTAAATACATCCCTAAACATCTCCTTCCATTCACTGAAAGTGACCACTAGCGGGTTGAAACTATTAATAGGTTTAGTGATGCCATACTCCACCGTCTCCTCCTCTTTGACGTAGGTACCAAACATGCGATCCCAGATGATCAACACGCCAGCATAATTCTTATCTATGTATTGAGGGTTGCGGCCGTGATGAACTCTATGATGTGACGGCGTATTGAATATCCACTCAATTGGACCTAAGGTTTTGACCGCCTGAGTATGAACGAAAAACTGTAGCCCAAGATTGAGTAAGACCACGAATACCACCCAATTTGGATCGAAGCCGACCACCACTAACGGCAGCCAGAACACCCACATGCCCGCTAAGGGGTACATCAGAGATTGTCTGAATGCGGTGCTGAAATTCATGCTTTCCGAACTGTGATGGGCTACATGGGCAGACCACATCCAACGTACCCTGTGGCTGGCACGATGGAACCAGTAGTAACAGAAATCCTGAGCTATCATGAGTAACACAAAGTTGATGACATTCATCTCGATATCAAACAAACGCCAACCAAAAAACATCAGATAGAGTTTAGCGATGAGCAAGCCCGTTAAAATATCCGCCCCTTGATGCATCCCCGCCAGACCGAAGTTACACAGTACCTCGGGAAGATGATAGCGCGCACTATGGGGTAATTTCTTTCGCCTATCGCCCAGATACCATTCCAGCAAGATGCAGATAAAAAAGATAGGTGCCAGCACGATAAGCAGCATCTCAGGGTGAGCGATCAGTGAACTAAATTCCATCAGACTTCCTTTCTGTTATTTTTATTCTTATTTTCTCTAAAACTGATTGTTGATACTGACTCTTTATTGCTGTTTCTTAATACTCGCAGTAAATTAAATCAGAACCTCTGTATCTAAGTACTAAGGACACTCGGTGATGCCAAAGCTAAACTCGGCTCTACCAACGGGCAAAATGATCTTCGGTGAGGCCCATGACATTGTGCAAGGTATGCTTGTTGCCTAAGTTATCTATTATCTGGCCCGAATAGTGACCAACATACTGCCTGAAGTTACTCTTTAACAGCCAGAGGTTTAGTTTCTCTGAGCGGCAGTTTTTGGGCTGAAAATTCAGCTCTATTTGACCATTATCGGAATAGATACGCCAACTCGCGGCAGGCGTAGGTTCAGCACTGCCAGCATCTCGGGTAAACTCGAAATGTACCGGACCTAGAAGGTGTCGCTCGCCATTGACCCAAAATACATTTTCACTGCCGCCGGTCTCATTCACACCGGCGGCTAAATTCAAGCCTATGATCCCATCTTGTGTATGGGCATTGATACTCGCCCAACGCCAGCTCGTCTCACGGCGCATATATCCAGCGGAAAAATCGTATCCCGCCAGTGCCTGGTTCAGTGGCTGAGGCTCGTCGTGAATGGTCAAGATTCCCTTGGGCTTTAAGCCATTATGTTTCTGGGTATAGGTCCAGCCACTATATCCCGTCGGGGTACAGAGTGAGATGGGCAGACTCAAGGGAGGTGATTCGAGTTCAAGCTCGGCCTCGATAGACTTCGTTGAGATAGCCAGATGCCACACACCCTCGCGCAAGTTAAATTCAATGCTCCCCTTTTTGCTGCTTATCTTAGCGCTGGAAGACAGAGGAGAAGGCTCCATCTGATAACCCATTCCAGGGGGTTTAAGCCAAGATGTTTCCGTTATTTGATTCTTACTGATGTCATAGAGATAGCAAAAAGCGCTGCCAACATAGCGAATATCGGCGATGGCCACGCCTATGATGTATCTGGGGGTCACCAGACTAACAAATTGAAACTGTTTGAAATGAAAGTGCTTCTTCAAGGATGATACTGGCTTATCCATTTCATTGAAGTAGGCAAACTTGTCTAGCGCTAAGTCCGTTACTGGCCCATCAAAATAACCCAAAATAGGCTTACCTTGACCATCCATGAGTTCCTTCGGTGCTGCCATTGTTGATATTTTATTAGCTTGCCAATCGCAGCTAGTCTGCGCTAATCCCATTAAACACATCCTGTATATAATTTGAACTTTTACTCTAACCTGATGGGATTCGAGATCAAAGTCAAATCTTCGATTCATTTAGCTTAACAAACTGAGCAAGTAGACTAGCTGTGGAAACCAAAATCATTTCTGGTATGCTGACACCACCTAGTTTTTGATATTACTCAAATAAGAAAATCAGCAAATGAAACGTCTCATTCTATTGTTCACTGCATCTGTTTTACTCTCGGCCTGTGCCAGCCAAACTCCGAGTCATATCGCCTTGAATCCACAAGTGCCAGAGGTTCAAAAACAAACGAACTCTCATCAGGCACTTGCCATCGAGACAATAGATACTCGTTCGGCCAATTTCATCGTAAGATTTAACAATGGTGACGATGCGGCCAAATTAGTCAGTCCCTCAGAGGCCCCAAGAAAGCAGATTGATAGTGTCTTTCGTGCAGGATTTACCCAAGCGGGTTATCAAATAGATCCAAGCTCAGTCAAGCATATGCAGATACAGTTAGAACAGCTGCTCACCGATGTGACTGAATCGATCTTCGGTTTCGAGGCCAAGAGCAATATCATCATTAATGTTATCGTCAAAAATTCTAGTCAAGAGTTGACCAAGCGTTACTCGGCTCGGGGCACATTATCGGGCCCGTTTAGTGCAGATTTTGCCACTTTAGAGCTTGAAATGAATAAATTACTCGGCCAACTCAGCGGCGACATACTCAACGACCCTGAGCTCAATCAATTTATCCAACAATAATCGGCGCTAAGCCAGTTCCAAAATAATTTTGAACTAAACAGGGAAGCCCTATGTTTCGTAGAATTTGCACCTTATTGATGCTCGGCTTGAGCATGAGTCTAAGCTCCATGGCCTTGGCCATAGATATTCAGCCTAATACTCTTTACCCTCAAGTTGAGCTCGACACTAGCATGGGAAAAATTGTGGTGGAGCTGGACAGAACCCGAGCCCCTATCACAGTGGATAATTTTCTCACTTATGTCGTTAAAGGTCATTACAACAACACCCTGTTCCATCGTGTCATCGCCGACTTTGTGGTTCAAGGCGGTGGACTCGACCTTAAGCAGGAAGAGAAACCCTATGATGCTCCTATCGTTAACGAATCCGGTAATGGACTATCGAACAGCTTCGGCACTATCGCCATGGCAAGGGATAACAATCCTCATTCGGCCACCAGCCAATTCTATTTCAATGTTGCAGATAATGAGCGCTTAGACCCGTCATCGAGACGTTGGGGATATGCCGTCTTTGGTGAAGTCACCCAAGGCGAAGAGGTGCTTGTTGCAATGGCCGCCGTGGCGACAGAACACAACAATAAGCTAGACTGGCCTGACTTTCCTGTTGAAGATATCATTTTAAAGAAAGCGACGCTGTTACCTCGAAAATAGCGCTTAAATAGATATTTAAACTTAATCTGTATCGAAATAAGTAACTAAAAAATATAGCCAAACATGAATTCAATTCAAAAACGTTCAATATTTTTCACAAATATTGTTCACGGTTTAATTTTTAGTCCTATACTGATTACGTTGTAATAAGGAGGCGACTTGATGACCCCAAATGAGTTCATCGATAATAAAGCGCCCCAGCTGGCCCAATATGGAAAAGCGTTTCTGAGAGATCAGCTCGATTTTAATGAGGTCCAGTTATATCTATGGGACACCCTAGAAGAATGGCAACAGTTCAATCATCAGGGTGACGCGCAGTCAGATATGGAGAGAGTGTTCTGGCATCTACTACATGCCTTTGACAGATGGCCCGATTGGATGATCCGCGGCAATCAATACCTGCGTAAGCAAGTTGATGAATGTTGTGATTATCTTAATCTCGGTGGCCAAGTGCCAAATAACTGCATTGGTATCAGACCTAACTCCTAACGCTCTTTATCTTTATTCTAAGAGCTGAACAAACGTAAACTCAAAGCCCGAACCATAGCGTTTGGGCTTTTTTTGTGCCGACTTAAGCTAGTCATTTGAACTATTTGGTATTAAGCTAGGTCGATTAGTATCTCTTAAGTCTCCCTATGTCCTCTTCAGTCTCTTCCAAGCTTGGCCAAGTCAAAGACGCTTTCTCGATTTACTGCCACAAACGTGTCTTAGTCCTGCTTCTGCTCGGTTTTTCCGCCGGTCTGCCCTTGATGTTGGTGTTCTCGACACTCTCATTCTGGTTAAGAGAGTCGGGCATAGACAGAACTGCCATCGGATATTTTAGCTGGATTGCCCTCGCTTACGGATTCAAGTGGGCCTGGTCCCCTCTGGTTGACAGACTGTCTCTACCCATCTTCACTAGGTTACTGGGACGCAGACGAGGCTGGATGCTATTTGCTCAAATACTCTTGGTGGGAGCCATTTTAGGCATGTCTTTCAGCGATCCAGTCAAAGATCTTGAGAGACTGGCACTGTTTGCGCTTATGGTCGCCTTTGCCTCCGCCACCCAAGATATCGTCATCGATGCCTTTAGAATAGAGTCAGCACCGGAGAAGATGCAAGCCGCTCTCGCGGCGGCATATCAAGTGGGCTATCGCAGTGCGATGATCATTGCCACCGCGGGCGCATTAACCATTGCAGCTTGGGTCACCCCAGGTAACGATGAATACAACCTATTGTCCTGGCAAATGGCCTATATGATCATGGCAGGCCTGATGTCCGTAGGCATTCTGACCACACTATTTTGTAAAGAGCCGGACGTAGAGGTTAAACAGGCCGACGAGCAAGAGCAGCTCATTATGCAAGAGTTGAAACAGCGCTACCCTAAGGTCATCGCCAATACCTTATCTTGGCTATACACGGCCAGCGTGTTGCCATTTATGGATTTTTTCAAGCGCTATGGGCGCAACGCCATACTGATCTTATTACTGATATCCTGTTACCGCATCTCAGATATCGTCATGGGGATCATGGCAAATGTATTTTATGTTGATATGGGCTTCACTAAGACAGAGATAGCAACAATCAGTAAAGTTTATGGCCTGATCATGACGCTAGTAGGTGCAGGATTTGGCGGTTTATTGATCGCCAGATATGGCACCATGAAGATACTCTTCATCGGCGCCTTGTTGGTGGCTGTAACTAACTTACTCTTCGCCTGGCAAGCTGTAATAGGCTATAACGTGCCATTTTTAACCTTGGCAATTTCTATCGATAATTTCAGTGCAGGCATTGCCACGGCAGCCTTCATCGCCTATCTATCCAGCTTAACGAGCACAGGATACAGTGCGACTCAATACGCCCTACTCTCATCCATCATGTTACTTTTCCCTAAGTTCATTGCCGGATTCTCCGGAGTCTATGTCGATAGCTTCGGTTATGTGAACTTCTTCATCGCCGCCAGTCTTATTGGCTTTCCGGTTCTACTGCTTGTGTATATTGTCGATAAACGCACACGCCATAATGAGCTGAATAAGGTTAATGACGGCATGACTGACGCATCAAGTGAAGCTTAGATGACTAAAACTTAGCCTTGGCTGTTGGTATTTCTCTTTCATCTAAAAACAAAAAAGATGCTTAAAGTGCTGTTCTTTAAGCGTCTTTATTTTAACTTTCTCTCGTAGAAAAAGTTAATCTCTGAAGTTATTAAACTGGAATGGTTGACCTAAATCGGCTTCGCGAGCCAGCGCCATCACAGCCTGCAGGTCGTCACGTTTCTTACCTGTGACACGAACCGAATCACCTTGAATTGAAGACTGAACTTTAAGCTTGCTGTCTTTTATCTTCTTAACTAACTTCTTTGCAATTAAGGTTTCGATGCCTTCTTTGAATTTAACTTTCAATGAGAAGGTTTTTCCGCTATGAATCGCTTTATCATCGACATCCATAGATGCCGGGTCAACGTTACGCTTACTCATCTGCATGCGTAAAATATCAACCAATTGTTGGCACTGAAAGTCATCTTCAGCAGATAGCGTCACGATATGATCTTTATATTCGATGCTCGCTTCTTTGCCGCGAAAGTCGAAACGACTCTTAAGTTCACGTACCGAGTTATCGACCGCATTACGTAGTTCAACTTCGTCGACTTCAGAAACTATATCCATTGATGGCATTTCAAGTGTCCTATTAGCATAATTTAGTGGCGCTAGTTTACCGTATTTAAGCTATTAAAGTTATTTATACTGGGTGACTTCTTCCTGTCAGTGTATTAATTCGACTTAATAACCCACTAGAAACGAGAGTTTAATAGTGACAAGGGCTCGCGATTTTTTTATGATAAAAAAAACAACAAGACACATAAGAAATTTTGATCTCTAAACGACATATTTTTAGGCTTATTCTGGTCATAGCATTGATAGTCATCAGTTACCTGGTCTTTTCCAGGCCGCATTATCCTCAGCTTTTTTCAAATATGGATAAGGTCGGCCATCTTGGTAGCTTCTTCTGTTTATCTTTACTGACATATTTAGCATTTAAGCCTAAGTGGTATCTGCTTACAGCGACGCTGTCGGTTTATGCCATCTTCATTGAACTCGTTCAAGCCAGATTGCCCTATCGCACAGCCTCTGTGGCAGACTTCATCGCCGATATGGCAGGTATTCTTCTCTTCTATTTCTGCCTTTGGAGTTACCAGCGCTACTTTCGTGCCACTAAGCTCACCGAATCCCCTTAATCTGGAAAATAGCTAATCTAGCGTAATCGCTAGCCTTTAGTAAACGCTAATCATGGCCCTAAACTCGGCAAGGACACTTATGTATAACCCATCGATTGCCATCCTTGGCGCTGGCGCCATCGGACAGTTGATTTATCATCAGCTAGTCAGGGCCGAACTTTCCCCCTATTTTATTACCCGGGGAAAGACCCAAGGGAAACAAGTGCTCACCCTGACCCATTTAGACGGTCATGAGACAGAATCAAGAGCACATACTGTCAGCATAACAACCTCCGACAAACAAGAAAGTGAGTGCCTACTATTAAGCAAGACTCAGTTACTCATCGTCTGTGTAAAGTCCTATCAGGTCAAAGACGCATTAAAAGCAGTCATATCACAGCTTCCCCGAAACTGTCACATACTCCTGCTTCATAATGGCTTAGGTTCTCATCTTGAGGTTGAGCCTTTCCTCCAAGGCAGAGGTTTGAGTTTAGGTACCACCTCTCAGGGCGCATTCAAACAAAGCACTTGGCAGATCAAACAAACTGGCACAGGAATCACCCAGATAGGCCATCTCAGTGGTCCATCTATGCCTTCAGATCTGAAACCGGTGTTGCTGAGCGCGATTCCCAACGGTGAGTGGTGCGAACCCATTTTGCCGTTTCTGTGGCAGAAACTGGCTATCAATGCGGCAATAAATCCGCTTACAGCAATTGATAACTGTGCAAATGGAGCCCTCGCAGCACCTCAATATGAGCAACGAATCTGCGATATAGTCACTGAACTGGTGGATGTCGCTATGGCCACTGGGGTTGAATTGAACAAGTTAGCACTCACCAACCGAGTGTACAGTGTTATCGAACTCACCAGCGCTAACTTCTCTTCGATGCATCAAGATGTAGCGAATAAACGTCGAACTGAGATAGACAGTATCAACGGTTACATAGTCGAAAGAGCCAAGGAACATGGGTTAACCGCCAAGGTCAACCTTTCACTGCTAAACCGCATAAAAGCAATCGAGGCTGACTACCTAGTTTGATCCCATTTGGGAGGCTGATCACTTTGCCTTCAGACCAATTGATAAACTATTTTCAAAATGCGGCAATTCATTTTTAAGTCTACTATTAGGTCATTGGGCAGTAGATTGAAAACAATGGATTAGTTTATGCAAAGAGAGCAGTGGAACTCGCGAGTTGGCTTTATTCTCGCCGCTGTGGGCTCCGCCATCGGCCTTGGGAATATCTGGCGATTTCCCTATATGGCCTATGAAAATGGCGGTGGTGCATTCTTCATTCCCTATCTGTTTGCCATGATTTCAGCCGGCATCCCCTTCATGATCATGGAATTTAGCTTGGGCCATAAGCTAAGAGGCGCAGCCCCTAAGGTATTTGCCAAGCTGGGACAGAATTATGGACTAAGACTAGAGTGGTTAGGCTGGTTTCAGGTTTTTATCGCCGCCATTATCGCCATCTATTATGTTGCCATCATTGGCTGGGCGATATCATTTCTCGGTTTTTCGTTCACCCAGAGTTGGGGCGCGGATACCAATGCCTTCTTCTTCAAAGAGTATTTACAGTTAGAAGACAACTCACCCACCCGACTAGGTCAGTTTCAGCTGCATATCGCGATCCCTATGGCCATTGCCTGGTCTATTACTTCACTCGCCATCTTCACCGGGGTCAGAGGCGGAATAGAGCGAGCCAGCAAGATCATGATGCCCTTACTTTTCATCATGGTGCTGACACTTATTGGACGCATTATCATGCTCCCCGGAGCCCTGGAAGGCTTAAATTATCTGTTTGAACCAGATTTCAGTAAAATTTTCGATGCTAAGGTCTGGTCCGCCGCCTACGGACAGATATTTTTCACTCTCAGCGTCGGTTTTGCCATCATGCTGGCTTATTCAAGCTACTTGCCTGAGAAATCAGACATAAGCAACAATGCCTTCATGACAGTATTAATTAATTGTGGCTTCTCAATCATGTCGGGGATCATGATTTTTGGCGTCTTGGGTTATATGGCACAGGAGCAAGGTAAGGAACTGACCGAAGTCGTTTCCTCCGGTGTAGGTCTCGCCTTTGTTACCATTCCGGCTGCCATCAATTTACTCCCTGCCCCCTACATATTTGGGCCACTCTTCTTTCTCGCATTGGTGGTTGCCGGGTTAAGCTCTCACATATCTATCATCGAAGCCGTCACATCAGCAGTGATGGACAAGCTAAACCTGGCCCGTAAAAAGGCTACTTTCCTTGTCTGCGGTACAGGCTTCTTTGCCTCTATGGCTTTTGCAACCAACGGCGGCTTACTGCTTCTCGACCTTGTTGATTACTTTATTAATAATGTTGCCCTGCTCTTTAGCTGTTTTATCGAACTCATCATACTCGCCTGGTTATTTAAGATCGCCGACATCAGGGATTATGCCAATCGCTTGTCTGAATTTACTGTGGGCCTATGGTTCGACTTGTGTCTACGATTTGTCAGCCCCGCCATGCTCGCCATCATCTTAGTAAAAAACCTCATCAATACCGTCACCGACGGTTATGGCGGCTATCCAATCAAAGATCAAATCATCCTGGGTTGGGGGCTAATCGCAGCCATGCTGCTACTCTCATTAATCATCAACCTATTCACATCAGACAAGGAGGACGCTTTATGACAACTGGTGCCATTATCATGATGACTTTCGCCCTGTGCATTACTTGGGGCGGTGCTGCCTTATGCATAGCCATCGCAATGAAAAAGAGGAAAAAATCCCAAGGCTAACCGGTATTCTTACTTCAACACAGCAGTCTCTTAGACCTTAAACAAAGTCTTGATGCAATTGGGCACACAAACAGGTAGATTAGCCGGCTATCTTCTGGGAAAACTCTCTACGTTGCGGCAAAACAATGAAAAATATCTCCTTACTTGAATCGAATCGAGTGCTGACTGCGCTACTTGGCTACGGCTTTATGTTGGCTTTGACTATTGTCAGTATTAATTTCTGGGACCGACCCATTGCGGATGCCATGCATGCCCATGGCTATTCAGGTACATTACTTAAGTTACTAAGCCAGATCCCAACTGTGCTCGAGGTCATCGCGGCGATTTTCATTATAGGCGTCTTAATTAAGCGCAGCCGCGAACGTTTTAGCTCACTCATCATTAATCTCATCGCCACTATTGTCTTAGCCAGCTTATTGAGAGTATCCGCCAAGATGGCTTTCGGTCGTACCTGGCCAGAGACCTGGGTCAATGACAACCCATCTTGGATTAATGATGGCGTTGAGGCATTTCATCCCTTTGCTCAGGGTGTTGCCTACAACTCATTCCCATCTGGCCATGCGCTATTTACCTTCTCTCTAGCCACAGTGCTTTGGTATCACTTCCCGCGTCTTCGACCCGTTTGGCTAGCCTGTATGCTAGGAGTGTTCATCGGCCAACTTGGACAAAATTATCATTTTCTTGGTGACTTACTTGCCGGAGCCACATTGGGTACGCTTATCGCGCATATGGTTATCCTAGTGAGTAACAAAGCGAGACAACACTTTCATAGCCAAAAGCATAAACAAGCCTAATAGAAAGTAATTATCTAGACGCCGTCTTAACCCCACATCACTAAGACTGCAGCCAAGGCGATGAGTATCAGTGCCAGCATATCTTTTATTTTTACTTTCTGCTTGAGCCAAAACATGGCTATTAACAAGGTGAAGAAAACCTCAATCTGACCTAAGGTTTTCACATAAGGTACGGCTTGAAGTGACATGGCGCTGAACCAACCAATAGAGCCCAGGCAACTCGTGATGCTAGTGAGTAAGGTGAGTCTGGGTCGCTCTATCAAGGCCGTTAATGTCTGCTTGTCTGTGATTAACAGATAGGCAAGCAAGACCAGAGTTTGAATAGTGATGACAAAAAGTAAGACCCAGGCAGCTCTGTGAGGGAAAGGTAAATCCAATATTAAACTGGCCTGGCGAACCCAGAGAGAAGTCAGTGCAAATAAAGTACCACAGGCCAAACCTATGAAAGCCGTCTTAAATGAGATGCCTCTGAACCCTTTGGCACTACTCATCATAAATACCGCTACGCCGCCTATTAGCACACCGAGCCAGCCTAAATCGGTAAGCTGAGTGCCAAAAAACAACACGCCTAACACGGCAGCGACAAGCGCCTCACTCTTGGCAAGCCCGGCTCCAACAGCGAAATTTTTAAGTTTAAACAGCTGCACCAGTAATACCGTTGCCAATATCTGCACAGCTGAAGCACCAAGCACGTATAGGCTGAACTGAAGCGATATTTCAGGCATACCCACCGGTTGCCAAAAATACAGGCAGCCGAGATAGAGTGCGGCTATGGGACCTGCCCACAGGAAGCGTGCCAAGGTGACACCGGCGACCTTAACCTCTTTGCTAAGTTGACTCTGAAATGCATTACGCCAAGCCTGCATACAGGCGGCGAGAAAGGTAAAGAAGATCCACATAGGGTACGACTACTTCTTACAAACAATAAAAAGGGGGCTAAGCATATCCCATAGATGAACAACAGGCGATATCAGAGCAGGGAAAGTTAAATATACTCACTATGACTACAATGAATAATCTGCATAAAAAAGCCCCGAAAAGTTCGAGGCTTAATATGATTGCTAGCTTACCAGAGAATGCACAGCTTAATAGGTGTAGCTGGCCCCCAAGCCTAGCGGCAGACCGATCGACCAGTAAATCAATAACCAGCTACTCCACAGCGCCAGTAAACATAAGCTAAACGGCAACATCATAGATATTAAGGTACCTATTCCTATGTTTTTCACATAACGCTGACAATAGACCACCACAAGTGGGAAATAAGGCATTAATGGGGTAATGATATTTGAGCTGGAATCCCCGACTCGATAGGCTGCTTGGGAGAGATCTGGGCTAATGTTTAGCTGCATCAACATAGGCACTAAGACCGGACCGATCAAGGCCCATTTAGCCGATGACGACCCTACAAACAAGTTCACAAACGCCACTAGCATGATCATGCCTATAACGGTCACCTCAGCAGGCAAGTTCATCGCTTGTAGTCCACTTGCTCCTTCTACCGCAATCAAGGCCCCAAGATTGGATGCAGAAAACGCCGCAACAAACTGAGCACAGAAAAATGCCATCACAATGTAGTGAGCCATACCGCTCATAGATTTGGACATGGCTTGAACCACATCACTGGAGTTTTTAAAGGTACCGGTCATATAACCATATACCACACCAGGAATAACGAAGAAGATGAAGATCAATGGCACGATTGATTGCATCAAGGGGGCGCTGAAACTGGTTAACGAGCCATTGGCATCTCTAAGTGTTGAAGTTTCAGAAATAGTAAGAGAGAAAAAACCAATAATCGCTGCTAACATGACTAAACTTGCTACGCGAAACGCTTTCTCCTCTTTAGGCGTACTTTCTTCCATAGAAGGCACATCGACCTCTTCAGTATTCACCTTGTGGGTGCGGTTCAGCCTTGGCTCTAGTACCTTATCGGTTAAGTACCAGATCACTAAGACAATAGGAATACATGAGGAAGCCGCGAAGAACCAGTTATTCAACGGATTAATTTGAATATCTGGATCGACTATTTGCGCAGCCGATTGCGTAAAGCTTTGTAGCAGTGGATCGATACCTGACGGAATAAAGTTTGCGCAAAAACCGCCAGAAACACCAGCGAACGCTGCTGCAATACCCGCTAGTGGATGACGACCAACGGTAAAGAAAATCACCCCAGCCAGTGGGATAACCACCACATAACCTGCATCAGTTGCAGTATGAGAAATAATTCCCACTAAAACCACAGCAGGAGTAAGAAACTTAAGCGGTGTCACTTTAAGCATCTTTTTAAGCGCGGTATTGATAAAACCTGAATTCTCAGCAACCCCCACACCTAACATAGCAACCAGCACAACCCCCAAGGGTGCAAAGGCGGTAAATGTGGTTACCATGCTAGTTAAGAAATGAGTTAACGCATCTGCACTGAGTAGGTTTTTTACTTCTATCGGTGAACTGGTTCTAGGATCTATTGCCTCGAAACTCACTCCTGACAGTAGCGCTGATAATCCCCATACCGCAAAAAGTAAAATAAGAAATAACATGGCCGGATCAGGTAATTTATTACCGACCCTTTCGATACCATCTAAAATCCGCCCAAGCTTACCCGAGGCAATCTGTTCATTTGCCATAGTTCATCATCCTCTGTTTTGTTATTGACGCGCTCAGGCTCTTTGCAGTAAAAGACAGACGCGACTTTTTTAAAGTAGGATACAGACACAATCTGTAATCAAGCTTAATCCCGAGTAAAAACCACCTACAAAAAAGCCCCGGTCAATGACCGAGGCTTTTACGATAACCCGTTGGCCAGTACTATTTACTGGTATCAATCGCATCGAAAGACTTAACTAGGTCATCCACAGCCTTCATCTGATTCAGGTAGTTTTCTAGTTGATTCAGCGGTAATGCACATGGTCCATCACATTTAGCATTATCAGGATCCGGGTGTGCTTCAATAAACAAACCAGCTAAACCTAATGCCATACCACTACGTGCAAGCTCGGTTGCTTGAGCGCGGCGTCCACCAGCCGAATCAGTACGGCCACCAGGACGCTGAAGCGCATGAGTGGCATCGAAGATAACAGGATAGCCGGATTGCTTCATCTCATCCATGCCGAGCATATCGACAACCAGGTTGTTATAACCAAAACTAGATCCACGTTCACACAGAATAATATTGTCATTACCAGCTTCGTTGAACTTAGTGATGATATGACGCATCTCATGAGGCGCTAAAAACTGCGGCTTCTTCACATTGATGATGGCGCCGGTTTTTGCCATGGCAACCACAAGATCAGTTTGACGAGCTAGAAAAGCAGGTAACTGAATGATATCGACCACTTCAGCCACTGGCGCGCACTGGTGGATCTCGTGCACATCTGTGATCAGAGGCAGATTAAAAGTTTGCTTAATCTCCTGGAAGATCTTAAGCCCCTCTTCCATACCGGGACCACGATATGAATTTATCGACGAGCGATTAGCCTTATCGAATGAGGCTTTAAAAACATAAGGAATACCTAACTTTTGCGTCACTTCGGCATATGTTTCAGCGATTTTCATCGCTAAATCACGAGATTCGAGCACATTCATGCCACCGAATAACACGAAAGGTTTATCGTTTGCTATCTCGATAGCACCCAGAGCTATGACTTTATTACTCATCAATAATTCTCTCTAAAAGGCCAAGGCAATTGCCTTAGCGTTAATCAAAATAAGTTCAGCAGCTATCCACATATCCAGGCTATATATACCTTCACCCAGTTCACAGCACGACTCTTAACCTACAGGCCTTGAGTTGAGATTATCTGTAATAGCTGTCCACACATCCATGCCATATATGTTCCAACAGCATAGCCCAATACCGCAAGTAGTACACCCACAGGTGCTAATGCAGGATGGAATGCTGCGGCGACCACAGGCGCAGAGGCCGCGCCGCCCACATTGGCCTGGCTTCCCACCGCCATATAAAACAGCGGTGCCTTAATCAGCTTAGCCACAATGAGCATAAAGCTGGCATGAACTAACATCCAGATGATGCCGATGGCGAAATACCATAAGTTATCCGGATCTGCCAACTTAGATACATCCATATGCAAGCCAATAGTTGCCACCAGAATATACAGGAACACCGAAGCAACTTTTGAAGCCCCGGCAGCTTCCAAATGGCGTACAGGGCTGAATGACATGGCCAGACCAATAGTCGTTACAGTGACGATCAACCAGAAGAATTTAGACGTTAGACTGTAATCTCGGGTCCAGGGATAGTTAGCCTCGAAGAAGGGTCCAAGGAAATCGGCAAATACGTGAGCTAGACCCGTAACACCAAAACCAACCGCCACGATCAACATCAAGTCGTTTAGACTGGGAATTCGGGAGTTTTCGGCGTGGTACTTTTCTACCTTGTCTTTCAATTCTTCGATTGCCCTGGTATCGGCCCCCGTCCAGGCATCGATCTGCTTGGCCTTAGAAGCCATAAACAGCAATACAGCCATCCAGATGTTGGCGACAATCACATCGACAGTGACCATGATAGAGAAGATATCGCCACCAGCCTCATAGATCTCTTTCATCGCAGCCTGATTCGCGCCACCACCGATCCAGCTTCCCGCTAAGGTCGTCATGCCACGCCAAACGGCTTCGGGCCCAGTGACACCCAAAATTTCCGGATGTATGGCTGAAATGATAAGCAAGGCGATAGGTCCACCGATCACAATTCCCACCGTGCCAGTCAGGAACATGATTATGGCCTTTGGACCTAGGGAGAAGATGGCTTTAAGATCGACGCTTAAAATCAATAGGACTAAACAAGCCGGCAGTAAGTATCTTGATGCCACGAAGTAAAGCTGCGAGGTGTGTCCATCGATGACGTTAAAGGTGTTAAGCAATGAGGGAAGGAAATAGCACATGAGAAGTGCGGGAATAAATTTGTAAAACTTAGTCCAGAAAGGATGTTTACTGTTACTTGTATAAAAAACGAAACCTAAAACCGCTGCCAACAGACCCAAGGCCGTGGCATCATTTGTCACTATGGCTGTGCTACTCATGCTGTATTATCTCCCCTACGATAGCATTATTCTTATTATTTTTTTGTTATTGTTTAGCTTTGGTATTTCTTGCTTTTTGATTAGTTTAACGGCTCGATACAGGCGAATATAGAGCTAAATGAGAGTGACCGGAATCCTTGCCTGCCACTCGTTATTTAATGAAAATCACTTATCGATGCGTCCTCTGAACCGTAACAGCCTGCTTATTGACAGACATGTTAATGATAAACTTCTTGTTTACCCTTGAGCTCTTTGAGTTGCATCTTAACCAGTTCAATCACAGGATCATGTGGGCTGTTATCAACAAAGTGTTTAAGGTCCGCCGCGGCCACACTGATACAACCTAGCTGTTGCGCGATAAAGGCACGTTCTCGATTAAGGTTAAGATCATCTGAATGCCATTGAAGCAGTAAATTACAACACTCCATCGCTGGCTCAAACTGATGTGAGACGATACTGCCGGCTTTAAGCTCGTGTATCATTCTAGAGATCAGGCGCTTCAAGCTTACAGGCTTAAGATAACTCGGTTTAAAGCCTACGCCATTACCGAGCTCTCCCCGCACTAACACATGAAGTTCATGTCGTGTTAGGTCATCACCGGTTAACGGATCTATATAACGGATCTTGTCATCGATTCGGCTACATAGCACAGTCGTGCCAGGCAGTAGCAAAGGCTCTAATTCTAGATCGAGTTGCTTTGCGAGCAACATCAAGACTGTGGCCAAAGTCGTACTATTTCCCTGACGCGTGGTGACACAAGCCCCCAAATCAGCGGCTTCAACGCTAAAATAGGATTCACGGGCGCAAAAACCTAAGTCGTGGTAAAACCAATGTAAAAGGCCATCTAATCTCTCATGACGATCCGCTACATAGTGACTCAAGACTGAGCCCGCAATCTCTAACCAAGCCCATTTGGCAGATTCGAGTTTTGAGAAGCCCAGATGCTGTGAAATTTCAAATGCCATTTCCGGCAACTGAATACTGTCTTTCAGAGTCAGAGTTGTCATTAGACCATTAGCACCGCTTGCTTAAAAATGGCTATCTTAGCGGCATATACTACCCAAGCAATCGCACCGAAAGCAGCAAACACCTTGAATAGCTTTCCTTTGTTAGCCTTTAAAGAAATAGTAGCTAAAAGGATATATGCCACAACAGCGCCTAACTTCTCGGTGATCCAAGGGTCGACGAAGGGATATTGCTGAATGACGAAACACAAGGTCAAACCAGATAATAAGAGTAATGTATCGATGACATGGGGAGCGATTTTAACCAGCTTCTTATCCATGATAGGAGACTGACGCATATGAAGCACGAAACGGACTAAAAAAAACAATACGCTAGCGGCTACGAAGGTCAAATGAACGTGCTTAATAGCAGGATAAAAACTGTTTAGGGTTTCCATTTAAAACTCTTATTAGGCTGACAAAGGCGGTAGTGTACCCGATCCCCTTCCCCATCACCAATATCACTCGCTATTACAGACCGTATTTTAAACATAAATTTTGAACTTTCTCTGCCGTATTTTTTTATGCTGATAATTTCGCCAGTTTTAGCTGGCAGACATTACCAAGGCTAACTTGGGTTAGCCTATTAAGTGAATGGTTTAAGCTGATACTTTGGCATAGCAAATCTTCCTCGACAACTTTTACTTAAGCTTAATGAAGTGACCTTTGTATCACACTTCTGATGGCTTAGTGATTCACTCCGGAAACACAAAAAGGATAGAGGATAGTGTCAGGGTAAAACCACTGACACCTTGGCGGACATAACCAAGTTATGTCCTATTTATTCACTTTCAGAAAATCTGAGTCTTACATTTTCTTAGTAATCAGGAAATATGATTGCACGCTGCTCAGGGTCTAATGAATGACTCATAGCAGATACATCAGAACGACTTTGAATGTCTTTAACTGTGTCTACAATCCATTGGATAATTCCAGGGCGCGTGAAGCCTGCATAATATGTAGCCACGTTATGTATTTGGCTATAGCTATCCGTTCCAGAGCTGGCAACACCGTAGATCTTGCCCTCGAAAATCAGCGGACCACCACTGTCTCCTCTGAAAGTAGAGTACTTCGTTTCTACCGTACCAAGCTCATTCATTGACCATCTCGTATCTGACGGATCCAGAGGAGGGTTTTCTATGGTTATAGAGTGTTGATTGGGTATATAAGTACCAGATTCTACAAGTTTTTCATGCGATGTCTCTCGCCAACTACAATTTGACACGCTAGAGAACGGATACTCTTGTGTAAAATACTCACGAGAGAAATATATAGAATCTGGACAAAAACGCATAAATGCTTCTCTTTCATAGTCCGGAGAATGTGCCTTTGCAGCAACTCGTGCAGGTATAGGCATACGCTTTAAATTTGATGTTGAATATCCGATGGGATAAACCTCGGCTTCTAGTGGAATTGGGCTTGCTGAAACGGGTAACCAAGTTACGCCTTCTGGCATACTTTCCAGCTCTAAAATAGCAATGTCATCAAATTTACTCCTGTCAAACTCTCCATTAATGCGATAGATATGGGTAGCCGTATAATCCTTAACCACCTTCACTCGAACACCATTATGTGAAAAATCCTCACCTCTTGAATGCAATAAATACACGTAACTCCCTACCGTTACCTGAGATACACAGTGTGACGCAGTTAACACCGTCTTGGGTGCGATAATCGTTCCACTACAGTGAGCGTCTTTCAAATAAACCATATAAGGTGCATCACTGGCCGCTACGTCGTTACCTTCAACCGCGAGAGACAGAGGCGAATAAATTCCGCACAATGCTGAAAACAAAACAACCGAGGGTAAGCCAATATTAGTTTTTTTCATTGAAATTTCCTTTAAAATAATAACCATGAGAACAACGTTAATATATGCGATAAAATACCATTCGAAATCCAACGATATTAATGTTCGTCATGTGAAGGACTTTAGACCGGAATTATTTATTTTCCATTATATAATTCAAATCATAAATAACACCCGTTGGTAGAGTTAGTTCCAGCGTTAGACTATCAGGTAGAAGATCTCCATCATTATTTTTATATAAATATTTATAGTAGGTAACTTGATCTTCTACCGTTTGTGTTAATTTTTTTATTGGATAGAAAGAAAGTCCGAAAAAATCCATATCGACTTTCCATTCTTTAACTGGATCAGCATAGTACACACCATAGATAAGTGAGCCATCATCGATATATTCCATCTCAATGGTTTTCGTTCCTTTCCCGAAGATAGTCTGTGTGGCTTTTTTTATTTCACCATTATTATGGTATTGAAATAATAATGTACTTTTCTCTCTTGGTCTTATTTTTTTGATTTCTTGAATTTTTCTTAACTTACCATCGTTGTGATACGTATAATGAAATTCAAGATTTCCAAGATCATCACCACTTTTAGTGATCTGAGTTCTTTTGATTAACATTCCACGTTCATCGTAGATGTATTTTATTCGATAAGTTGAGATCGGAACACTATCTAAGCTAGATGTTAAACCATTGAAAACCTGCTTATTTTCTCGAATAACTTTCCCTTGATCGTTATAAGTATACTCAGAAATAAAGTTGATTTTGGTATGGCGAACATAACTATTTATCACACCATGCTTCATTAAAGCGCTAGCAGTTATTAATAAACCATCCGAGTTATAGACATAATCGAACCTGCTATCTGCATAATCTCTCTGGGTAACTCTTCCGTTGTGATCATAACGGTAAGTACCAGCTACCGATATGTTACCAGCAACATTTTTTCTGACTTGAGTTAAGCGTTCTACGTTAGACAAAACCGTATTTATGTCCATATTATCTTGAAATACAGAATATTGTTCATAAGCTGTAGCGTTAAAAGTAGTTAATAGTACTAGAGCAGTAAAGCTTATTTTGAAATTCATTACCTATTAATCCATTCATTATTAATATTAAAGATAAGCCCCCACCCAATGACAATTTAAAAGTGATATTTATAAATAACTGATAAAATTAATATGGGAGGGTAACACTAATTAACAATTACGTTAATTACCAAAAACTAAAAATCACTTTTACAATATACTCATGATGCATTCAAGATGCTTTACAATCTTTACTTAAAATAAAACAATATTAAACTACGATCCATATATGATATTAATAATATCCTATAGTATAAAACCCAACACTTAACCGATCATTATTTTATATATTAAATAAACATTCTACTTAATTTACTTATAATAATTAATTATGGGTTATGCTGATAGCCAAGATATTAGTATTTATTCGCTATGCTGTTTTCATTGAACATATGGCTTGTTGGACTCAGCCCACCAGAAAAATATTTTTATATTGTTGTTCTACAAACAAAAATGCCATCAGTATATGGATACCAATGGCATTAAAATTCAGCTTATTCAGAACACGCTCAAGGCTGTAAACTCAGCCTATGAGAAGGAACTGATGTTCAGCGGTGCTCTTTATCTAAAGGGGCTAAGCTAACGAGGGAATCGGCCTAAGGTACACCTGTCATTACTACCAAAATCTCGAACGGTAGCGACGTTCTCGTAGCCGAGCTCTATCATCTTTTTCCTGAGTGGAATGGCTTGCTGATAACCATGTTCCAGCAAAAGATAGCCGCCTGGGGCTAAATAGTCTCGAGCACTCGAGGCAATATGATAAAGATCGGCAAAGCCCGCCTCACCCGCAGTCAGCGCACTCTGAGGCTCAAACCTGACATCACCTTGATCCAGATGCGCATCTGTCTCGTCGATATAAGGCGGATTAGAGACGATGAGATTAAAGTCATAACAGGTTACCGAATCAAACCAGTCACTCTGGATGATCTGAACCTGTTGCAGCTTGAGATGCTCTCTATTCGCTTTTGCCAGTGCCACCGCCTCAATGATCTTATCGACAGCGGTGATCTGCCACTCTTTTTTCTCATAAGCTAGGGAGAGTGCGATAGCACCGGTTCCTGTACCTAAATCCAACACCTGCGCATTTTCTGCCAGTGGAAGATTTAACGCAGTTTCTACAAGAATTTCGGTGTCCGGACGCGGAATAAGTGTCGTAGGATTAACCATGAAAGGCAGAGACCAAAACTCTCTCTCACCAACAATGTGTGCGATGGGAGTACCCAGCACACGACGTTGGACCATCTTGGTGTAATCAACAACCTGATCCGATGTTAGACGTTCATCGGGCCAGGTATATAAGTAACCACGCTGTTTATGAATGATGTGTAGTAACATCACCTCTGCATCAAGCTTAGGTGTATCTGAGACATCAACCAATTGGGGTGAAGCCCAATCTAGGGCTCCAGCTAGAGTCTGGTGCAAGGGATTTCCTTAGTTTGATGCTTAATTCAAGCGCGTTAAGTGGAAGGAGATCTAAAAGATCACCCTTCAGACAAGGCCGCTAACATATCGGCTTGGTTTTCTTGCATCAAGGGAACGACCAACGCATCCAATTCACCTTCCATGATCTCATTGAGACGATAGAGAGTCAGGTTGATTCGATGATCGCTAACGCGTCCCTGGGGTAGTTATAGGTACGAATACGCTCGGATCGATCGCCACTACCGACTAAGTTACGGCGGGTGCTCTCTTCGACGCTACGACGCTTCTCATCTTCAACCGCTTGAATACGGGCTGTGAGCACGCTCATGGCCTGTGCACGGTTCTTATGTTGTGAACGTTGATCTTGGCATTCAACCACAATACCCGAGGGTATGTGAGTGAGACGGATTGCTGAATCAGTTTTGTTGACGTGTTGTCCACCTGCACCCGAAGCGCGGAACGTATCGACCTTCAAGTCTGCCGGATTTATCTTAATCGCCTCGGCTTCCGGTACTTCGACAAGGACCGCAACAGTACAAGCAGAGGTATGAACACGGCCTTGAGATTCAGTTTCTGGCACGCGCTGGACTCTGTGTCCACCAGACTCAAACTTAAGTCTGCCGTATACACCTTCACCGGAAACTTTAATGATGATCTCTTTAAAGCCGCCATGCTCGCCCTCGTTAGCATTCATTATCTCTGTCTGCCAACGATTAGATTCGAAATATCGACTGTACATACGGTATAGATCACCGGCAAAAATAGCGGCTTCATCGCCACCCGCGCCGGCACGAATTTCAACGAAAGCATTGTTGTCATCGTTAGGATCTTTTGGAAGCAGTAAGATCTGCAGCTCATCTTCAAGCTTCTCGATGATAGACTTAGCTTCTTTCATCTCCTCCTGAGCCATCTCTTTGATCTCAGGATCATTTTCGCTCAACATCTCTTTCGCAGCGTCTAGATCTTCTGTCGCTTGCTGAAAGGCTTTGAATGCGGCAACGACATCTTCAAGCTGCGAATACTCTTTCGAGAGCGCACGAAAGCGCGTCTGATCTGCAATAACGCCAGGATCGCTCAACAGAGCCAATACTTCTTCATTACGCTCAAGCAAGCCTTCAAGCTTGCGGATAACACTATCCTTCATTAAAACATTAACCTTAGTTTTTATCTAATCCGAGCGCAGTTCTGAGCTGGCCAATGCTATTAAGATCGCCTTGACGGCTAGCAGCAGTCAAAGCTTGAGTTGGTGCATGAATCAATTTATTGGTTAACTTATTGGCGAGTTCGAGTAGCAGTTGTTCGCTATCTCCACCTTGGGCTAATTTTTTGATCGCTCGCTCAACTAACTCATCTTTTATCGCCATACTTTGGCTTCGATACTCACGGATACTGTCTACCGACTCTAATGAGCGGATCCACTCCATGAAAAGATGTGACTCTTCTTCTGCAATTATCTCAGCTTGCTCGGCAGCCTCTCTTCTTGAGGCCATATTCTGTTCTATGATGCTTTGCAGGTCATCCACTGTGTAGAGGAAAGCATCGTCAAGGTCGGCTACCTCGGCTTCAATATCACGAGGAACTGCGATATCAACCAATAACATAGGCTGATGACGACGCTGCTTCAGCGCTTTTTCTACCATGCCTTTACCGAGTATCGGTAAAGGACTCGCCGTAGATGATATCACGATATCGGCCTGAGCGAGAAAATCAGGGATCTGCTCGAGTGTGATAGCCGTTGCACCGAACTCCTCACACATGCCTTCGGCACGTGAAAGTGTACGATTTGCCACCACCATAGAGTCGACACCGTTATCTTTTAAGTGCCTGGCAACCAGCTCAATTGTCTCGCCTGCACCGATAAGCAGGACTTTAGTCGCACTCAGTGCAGAGAAGATATGCTTAGCCATGCTAACGGCTGCAAATGCCACAGACACGGCGGCAGCACCGATATCGGTTTCAGTTCTGACTTTCTTGGCTACCGAGAACGTATTTTGAAACATGCGGTCCATAGTGATAGCGACAGTCCCGGCTTCTCTTGCCTTAGCAAAAGATTGCTTTACCTGACCTAAGATTTGCGGCTCGCCAAGGATCAGTGAATCTAACCCCGATGAGACACGCATCAAATGCTGCACCACCGCTTGACCATGGTATTTGTATAGGCACGACTCAACCTCCTCGTGGGAAAGTTGGTGATACTCTTCCAGCCAACGCACGACCTCCGCTTCATCTGCGGTGTTGGTATACAGCTCAGTACGGTTACAGGTTGAAATGATCACAGCTTCACCGGTCTTGGTATGCCTCGCCAGACTCTTCATGGCTTCATGAATTTTATCTGGTGAAAACGCGACCTTTTCACGCAGGTCAACCGTGGCTGTTTTGTGATTAATACCGATTGCTACAAGGCTCATCTGACTCGTTTTGATCTCTTGGCATCTCATTTATTGTCGGACATTCTACTTAATTGAATGAACTAAAAACAGAATATGCTTAACAAAACCGAATAATAATCTCAGTTCTTATCCATTTATTCAATTTAAGCAGCCTGTTTTCCCAGGAAAGAATAATTGTAAGCTTAGTTTGATACCTAAGTGCGACGAGACATGCAGCGAATTTCGTATTTAGGGCTGGTATTCTTAACAAGCCTTCGTATCATAGAGAACCTCACTATCAGCCATAGATGAATAATTTGAGCTATATCACAAAAACACCTCTCTTATTGGTGCTCCTGAGCCTAAGTTTGCTATCGGCATGTACCACGACTCCAACTAACTTGGTCCCGATACAAGTCGATAAAGTATCTCAAGCCAACGCTTGGGAGATGCGAGGCAAACTTGCCGTCAAAACACCCGAGGATAGTTTCAGCACTAATTTATACTGGCTTCACACACAGACAAAAAATGAATTCAAACTCACCACTATGCTTGGCACTACTCTTCTGTCCTTAACCACTGAGCATGGCATGGCACGCTTAGAGGTTGATGGAAAAACATATGAACACCATGATGCGCAACAGCTGTTAACCAATGTCACAGGTTGGTCTATCCCAGTCGACGCCTTACCTCTATGGATAACGGGCCAAGTATCGTCGGATGATGAAGTCAGCTCATTTGATGAAAAGAATAGGCCAGTAAGCTTATTTACGCCATTAGAGACGCCTCCATGGCAGGTAGAGTTTCTCAAGTGGCAACATCAGAGTGGTGCTCAGATACCTAGGTTATTGCAATTAAAGAGAGTCGATCTGCGGCTCAAAATACAAGTGACCCAATGGCAAGCACTCGCTAATAATGATCTTGTCCCCTCGACGAACCAGATTAACAAGAGTACGAAAATTGATGCGAGCACACGCTAGATGACAGACACGAATTTATCATTAGGTTGGCCAGCCCCGGCAAAACTCAACCTCTTTTTACACATCAATAATCAACGTGATGATGGCTACCATGAATTACAGACTCTGTTTCAATTTGTCGATTATTGTGACTATTTAGACTTTAGAGTCACCCAATCATCAGATTTAACGTTACACTCGAACATGAATAACGCTGTCGCAGATTGTGATAACTTAATTCTCTTAGCCGCAAAATCATTGCAAAAATTTTGTAATTGCCAAAAAGGTGCAGAAATTTGGCTGGATAAACGCTTGCCTATGGGGGGAGGAATAGGTGGAGGTTCGTCCGATGCAGCCACCACTTTAGTGGCATTAAATGCACTCTGGGACACTCAGTTATCTAAGGATCAACTGATGGTGCTAGGCTTAGAGCTTGGTGCCGATGTGCCTGTTTTTATTAATGGTTTATCTGCATTTGCCGAAGGTGTCGGCGAAAAACTCATCCCCTTTGCACCGAAAGAGCATTGGTACTTGATCCTTATACCCGATGTACATGTTTCCACTGCAGCTGTGTTCCAAAATCCACAACTTACCCGCGACACTCCTAAGTTAGACATAGACTCCTTGATGAGTGCCCCATGGAAAAATGATTGCCAAGATTTCGTCGTTAAACGCTACCCTCAAGTTGCCAACACCTTGGGCTGGCTGATAGAATATGCGCCGTCTAGAATGACTGGAACCGGAGCGTGTATTTTCGGTCAATTCGAACTGCAGCATCAAGCCTTAGAGGTCCTGGCTAAATTGCCGAAGGACATGCGAGGCTTTGTCGCTAAAGGGACAAATATATCGCCCCTAGAGTCGCATTTAACTCGACTATAGAGGCTAAAGCTCTGGAGTAGACCTAATCTTACTCCAGCCACTAAAAATGAAGCATACGCCTGAGGTTCATACAGTGCCTGACATTAAACTTTTTGCTGGTAACGCAACACCTGCTCTCGCTAAGAAGATAGCCGATCGTCTATTCTGCAAACTCGGAAACGCAGCAGTAGGCGTGTTCAGCGACGGGGAAATCAGTGTCCAGATAAACGAAAATGTACGTGGGGCGGATGTCTTTATCATTCAATCTACATGTGCACCGACCAACGATAACTTGATGGAACTTATCGTGATGGTCGACGCATTACGTCGTGCATCGGCCGGACGTATTACCGCAGTGATCCCTTACTTCGGTTACGCTCGTCAAGACCGTCGCGTACGCAGCGCTCGAGTCCCTATTACAGCCAAAGTTGTCGCAGACTTCCTATCGAGCGTAGGTGTTGACCGCGTGTTAACTTGTGACCTGCATGCTGAGCAGATCCAGGGTTTCTTCGATGTTCCTGTCGATAACGTATTTGGTAGCCCTGTGTTGCTAGAAGATATGCTATCAAAGAATCTTGATAACCCAGTCGTTGTTTCTCCGGATATCGGTGGTGTTGTTCGCGCCCGCGCAGTAGCTAAACTACTGGATGACTCTGATCTCGCCATTATCGATAAGCGTCGTCCACAGGCTAACGTTGCTCAGGTAATGCACATCATAGGTGACGTTCAAGGTCGTGACTGTATCATCGTCGATGATATGATCGATACCGGCGGCACTCTATGCAAGGCTGCCGAAGCCCTGAAAGAGCATGGCGCTAACCGTGTATTTGCTTACGCGACTCATCCAGTATTTTCGGGTAATGCGGCTAAGAATATCGCCGAGTCTGTTATCGATGAAGTTATCGTTACCGACACCATTCCCCTAGAAAAAGATATTGAGGCACTTGAAAAAGTGACTCAATTGTCTATGTCTGCGGTTTTGGCCGAAGCTATCCGTCGTGTTAGCAACGAAGAGTCTATCTCTGCGATGTTTAAACACTAGTCAATATTTGACTGTAAATGATTAAAGGCACTCGATGAGTGCCTTTTTTGTGCCTAGCAATTAGAGATATATCTGCTTCAAGGCATCCTCTCGGAATGCTTTAGTCACAGCAAGCGCTATGTGCCTGCGCATACCTACTAACCAGGCGTCGACTTTATCCTGATCTATATTGCATTTTCTTTTGCACTCTGGACGAGCCACCGAAAGCTCAACTATGGATACCCCACCGTTTTCAACAAGCAGCTCAACTTCGATGCGATAGGACTTATATTCTAAATGAGCATAACGTCTCCCTTCCTCTACACGATACGTCCAATGATTACGACTAACGGCAGGCTCAAGCAAGCCATCGATATCTTCGACATAAGGACTGAATGGTACAGGGTTCGCGTAAAACTTAAGCTCATATGCTTGGGATGAGAGGCTAAATAATAAAATGAGAATGATCGATATTTTAACCTTCATCGCTTACCCCTTAGCCAATTCACGTTTAATGCTATTTCGCAGGTTTTTTATATAGTTATAATAACCACGGCTGTTCTTATAGCAGATATCATCTAGGTTATTTTCACAAATGTAATCACCCAATGCAGCATGATATTTAAGCTGCACAAGCTTGTCATCATATTCGATACGCATCACATTGGTGTCACCTCTATAATCGAAGCGCGCTAAAATATAGCCATCTCCCTCGCCCTCAAAGACCCAGGCAATGCCTTTAGTATTTAGCATGCCTTCAATAATCGCAAAGCGGGTGAATTTGATGTTTTTAGATGCTGGAATTTCTTTATGAACCGCTCGAATATAGCGCTCATATGATTTAGGTTTTACCTTCGAGTCGATAACTAGCTCGCTTGGTGCAGCATATAAAAAACCAGACATCCCTATTAAGCAGAGAAAAGCTATAAATGTCCCTTTCAAAATAATCTCCTTTTCAGTTTAAATAGGATGATGCCATAAAAGAGTCGTTTTTACATCTGACTAACAAGGGAGGCTATCAAAAGGAAAGAGGTAAGCAATAGAATATAGGCGCGTTCATGACAGGGAGCCTCTATTTGTATCAAGCCTTTAGGTTCATAAGCCCTATTTGAGGTTCTAACAAGTTAAAGCCCTCTATCATACCCATGATGCCAGAAACTAAATCTGACGAGCCTACAGTCTCTAAAAGAACAAATCCTTTAAACCAGTCATCTCTTAAACAGACCTTTACAGCGGAGTGCTCCCGCACAGCATCAAGTTTACATCCTGATAAAATTGCAGAGATTGACCTGTAAATTCCAGACACAAAAAAGCCCGTCGTAAGACAGGCTTTACTGTTTCAATAAATGGTACGGGAAGAGAGACTTGAACTCTCACACCTTACGGCACCAGAACCTAAATCTGGCGTGTCTACCAATTCCACCACACCCGCACTGACTTCAATTTTACATCTTGAATAGATGACAGGCTAAGAGATAAATCTGGCGTGTCTAATATCAACACCACCACTCCCGCACTGACTTCAATTTTACATCTTGAATAGATGACAGGCTAAGAGATAAATCTGGCGTGTCTAATATCAACACCACCACTCCCGCACTGCATAAGTTTTACATCTGAATAGGATGAGATACATTAAATGTATCTGAGACATAAAATCAGTTTAACCCAACCTTTATGTTTAAAATGGTACGGGAAGAGAGACTTGAACTCTCACACCTTACGGCACCAGAACCTAAATCTGGCGTGTCTACCAATTCCACCACTCCCGCACTGCATCAAGTTTACATCTTGATTAAGATGTCTTGGAATTAAATCCCGCTTCTATATAAATATAGCACGAGTCAAATTCACGCTCTAGTTTTTCATCTTGAGTAGATGTTAAAAGTGGCTGGGGTACCAGGATTCGAACCTGGGGATGCCGAGATCAAAACCCGGTGCCTTACCGCTTGGCGATACCCCAACAAATTTCTTACTAAGCTACAGACTCTATTTACTACTTTCGCAGCTAAAATAGCCTTTAACCTTTTTAATAATGGTACGGGAAGAGAGACTTGAACTCTCACACCTTGCGGCACCAGAACCTAAATCTGGCGTGTCTACCAATTCCACCACACCCGCACTGATCTCCAATTTTACATCTTGAATAGATGGTAGTGAACAATGAGACTTGAACCTAAGCACTAGACCTCACTTAACACTGCACTCGATTTTACATCCTGAGAGAAGATGGTAGCAATAGCGGGACTTGAACCTGCGACCCCAGCATTATGAATGCTGTGCTCTAACCAGCTGAGCTATATTGCCACATAAACCAATCGATACGTTATCACGTATAAAAATGGCTGGGGTACCAGGATTCGAACCTGGGGATGCCGAGATCAAAACCCGGTGCCTTACCGCTTGGCGATACCCCAATAATCTTTTAGATTACTGAAACGTGAGAAAATGGCTGGGGTACCAGGATTCGAACCTGGGAATGCCGAGATCAAAACCCGGTGCCTTACCGCTTGGCGATACCCCAATCAAAACACGTTTCGAAAAATAGGAAAACCTATTATTCAATATAAATGGTACGGGAAGAGAGACTTGAACTCTCACACCTTGCGGCACCAGAACCTAAATCTGGCGTGTCTACCAATTCCACCACACCCGCACATATCTCTAGTTTTACATCTAGGGGAAAGATGACTCGGTTTAACATCCTGAGAAAAGATGCTAGTGAATAATGAGACTTGAACCTAAGCACTAGACCTCACTTAACACTGCACTCGGTTTAACATCCTGAGAAAGATGGTAGCAATAGCGGGACTTGAACCTGCGACCCCAGCATTATGAATGCTGTGCTCTAACCAGCTGAGCTATATTGCCACTGTACACCTGTTCCTCTTGGTGAGGAACGGGGCGTATTATGCTTATTCAGCGTATTGAGGTCAACCGCTTTTTTCGCTAATTGAAACTAAATCTACCGTTCGGCTATTACTTCACCAAACTGAGCAGCAGATGCACAAATATAGCCGCTTAAACGCCATAGAGATAGAGAGCTGACGCGAAAGAGCCCTCCCATAAAAGCAAAAAGGCTCAATGAATACCATTGAGCCTTTATTACATCACCAACTTATAGCCATGAAATTAAGCTTCACGTCCTAATATGAGTATGAGCATAAGGGTCAAACCCTTATACGTTAAAGAGGAAATGCATCACATCTCCATCTTTCACTATATAAGATTTGCCTTCTACTTTTAGCTTACCAGCTTCTTTAGCGCCGGCCTCACCTTTATAGGTAATGAAGTCGTCATAAGCCATAACTTGAGCACGAATGAAGCCACGTTCAAAATCTGTGTGGATCACGCCGGCAGCTTGTGGGGCTGTCGCACCTATGGCAACAGTCCAGGCACGAACCTCTTTAACACCTGCAGTGAAGTATGTTTGCAGTGTCAGTAGATCGTAACCGGCACGAATTACACGGTCTAAACCAGGCTCTTCCAAACCAAGATCTGCCATGAACTCGTCGCGATCTTCAGGGTCCATCTCTCCAAGCTCTGATTCAATCGAGGCGCATACTGCCACGACAACAGCATTCTCTTTCGCTGCTATTTCACGAACTGTATCCAGATGCGGATTGTTTTCGAAACCATCATCGGCCACGTTAGCGATATACATGGTAGGCTTTAGCGTCAAGAAGTTCAGATAAGCAACAGCGGCTTTCTCTTCGACCGACAAATCTAAAGAACGTAACATAGTGCCTTCGTTCAAAGGAGCAAGCATCTTCTCCAGCACAGAGACTTCAAATTTAGCCTCTTGATCGCCACCTTTAGCACGCTTTGCCTGACGATGAATAGCACGCTCACATGAATCCAGATCCGCCAAAGCCAGTTCAGTGTTGATCACTTCGATATCTTCGGCTGGTGAGATCTTATTAGCGACATGCACAATGTTCTCATCTTCGAAACAACGCACAACGTGACCGATGGCATCTGTTTCACGGATATTAGCCAGAAACTTATTACCCAGTCCTTCACCTTTAGATGCACCTGCAACCAGACCTGCAATGTCGACAAACTCCATCGTTGTCGGTATTACACGTTCAGGGTTAACTATCTGTGCTAAGGCATCGAGACGAGAGTCGGGTACAGGCACGACACCAGTATTGGGTTCGATCGTACAAAACGGAAAATTCGACGCTTCGATGCCAGCTTTAGTTAACGCATTAAATAACGTTGATTTACCTACGTTTGGCAGGCCTACGATGCCACATTTAAAACCCATATCTTTACCTTTAATATCAATAGTAAACTAACAGTAATACTGCCAGTTAAGTTCTTAAGAAGTCACCAAGTGTCACTTCATCAAATTTTGTTATAAACCAATGCGGTTTAAGACTTAAACAAATACACCTCTAAGCTTTAAAGGTGTGCAACCTGTTCATGGCTTTTGCCATGTCTTCAGTAAACAATAACTCGGTTGAGCGTACAGCCTCATCGAGCACAGTTTCAATCTGAGTCTGCTCAGCTGCCGAAGCCTTGCCCAGTACATAATTACTGACTTGGTTTCTATCACCAGGATGACCTATGCCGATTCGTAATCGATAGAAACCTTTATCATTCCCCATGCTGGCAATGATATCTTTTAAACCGTTATGACCACCGTGCCCACCACCCAGTTTGAACTTGGCCACTCCAGGTGGCATATCGAGTTCATCATGAGCGACTAAGATCTCATCGGCTTGGATACGAAAGAAATTCGCCATCGCACCAACTGACTTACCACTGAGATTCATAAACGTACTCGGGATCAGTAAACGAACATCTTTACCATGCAGGTTCACTCTAGCGGTTAAGCCATAATACTTGCTATCGGCGATCAGAGTTGCACCGCATATTCTGGCGAGCTCTTGTACATACCAAGCCCCAGCGTTATGTCGGGTCTGCGCATATTTTTCACCAGGATTAGCGAGTCCTACAATCAGTTTTATGTTACTCATTTAGCCCATTCTTTAATACGAGGCGCACACCCGCCGTACAATGATGCCGGCTAAACGTCACGCGCAAAATAAAAACGCGGCATTTTAACACTCAATCCACGGCGCAACAAATTATAAGCAAAATTGGTTTGATCGAGAAACTCGTAGATGCGCCATACGGATCCTAAGGCCCGAGTTTAAATAGCGCTAATATCCGTAATTGGGTTAGAGTCCCATGGCATATTTGAGCACTTGTTTCTTAATCGGCGAGTCGATATTCGCAAACTTAAGCGCAGCATTTCGCAGTACTTTTAGTGGTAGTAAATCATTGCTAAATCCGGCATAAAACAGATCCATTGCCGACATCATCAGTTGATTATCTCGGTAACGACGAGTTTGGTATTCACTCAATGCAGCATTGCTCCACCAAGCCTCTTGCTGACTCAGTTTATTCGAAATCACCGAGATCAATGCATCGACATCTTTAAAGCCAATATTGACCCCTTGTCCAGCTAGGGGATTAATGGTGTGAGCCGCATCACCTAAAATTACCAGATTATCGGAAAAGTAAGATTGAGCATGGCGTCGGGTCAACTTAAAACTGCCTTTATTCAAGACTTCAAACTGCCTGTCCAATCGCTCAGGAAAATGCATCTTAATCTGCTGAGCCAGAGCTGTGTTACTCAATTTCGATAGCTGAGCGATTCGACTGGCATCATCATACCAGACCAGAGAAGCATTATTTCCCGGGAGTGGTAACAGAGATCTGGGACCTTTGGGGGTAAACTGTTGCCAGGTCACATCTTGTTGCTCTATGGCCGTCTCGATATTAATCAACATGGCCGACTGGGCATAATCCCAACCCGTTAAGCCGATCCCGGCCCAAGTTCTAACCTGAGAGTTGGCCCCATCGGCACCGACTAATAACTTGGCATCGAGTCGCTGACCATCGTCTAAGGTCACACAAACCCCGTTCTCGGAGCGACTAAAGCTATCAAGACTTCTGGGGCAAAGTAACTCGAGGTTATCGAGAGACTCGAACTCTTGCCACAAGGCCAACTGGATCAAACGGTTCTCGACAATATGCCCGAGATGAGACACACCTATGGCATTGGCATGAAAACGAGTGATACATCCCTCTAGCTCCCAGGTTTCCAGACCTAAATATGGCGCTCGTCGCATCTGAGTCAAACTCTCGAGCGCACCTAGACGCTCCAGCAAGGTCTCAGTAGCTAAGCTAATTGCAGAGACTCTTAAATCTATGGCCTGCTCACTGCAGTATGCCTCGGGTCTGAACGCCTCAATCACGGTAACACTCAAGCCTAGTTGCGCTAAACCTATGGCCGTTGCGGCACCGATCATGCCTCCCCCAAGATAACCACATCTCTTTTAGTAATTTCAGTTTGCGATTGACTCACCAAGACTCCTACACATCAAATAACCATTCCCTAATCACTCATTCTAATTTACAGGCATTAGATAGCCCAACAATCATTTCAAAATTCTCAGATGAGTATGCAAATGTTTCTATAGCCGAACTACTCACACCTGCTTACAATCCGTACAATTATCACACAAATTCCTGCCTTACACTCAGTCTTGCAAATCAAACCAATGGAATGAGTGAGAATACTATGAAATTTATCACAGCCTTTATATTAGTCATGAGCAGCCTGTTACCTACCACAGCTTTGGCAGCGCCATCGAATCCGGCGATGAGATCCTCCGCCATGGAAGTCATTACTGTAACCTATCGCTCGCCTATAGATTATGCCCTATATCAATATACGACGGAACTCTTGGCCTATTTCAGACTACAGATACAGGCAGACATTTATACTCAGGCTCGGGCAGGTTCAATGCAAATGGCTCAGTCAATACACAGACAACTTCAGGCAGACAAGTCCGCCAGGAAAGCACCAAATACACTCAATACTTGGCAAGGTAACACTTACAGTCCGCAGTATTTTTGAATAAAAATGCCCAAAAGCTAGCCAGTGACTTGTTCAAGAGGTAAAATGTCGCGCTGTTTTTCCCGTGGTTCCAAGAGTGACATAAACTGATGAGCAAGAAACTCCATATCAAAACCTGGGGCTGTCAGATGAATGAGTATGACTCATCCAAGATGGCCGACCTGATGGACGAATATAAGGGCTACACCCTGACAGATGACGCTGCAGAAGCCGATGTGTTGTTACTGAACACCTGCTCTATTCGTGAAAAGGCTCAGGAAAAAGTGTTCCATCAACTTGGACGCTGGAAGAAGTTAAAAGATAAAAATCCGAACCTAATAATAGGTGTCGGTGGCTGCGTTGCCTCTCAGGAAGGCAAGATGATCAAAGAGCGTGCTCAATGCGTCGACATCATCTTTGGCCCGCAAACCTTGCATCGTTTGCCTGAGATGGTCGATCAGGTCAAGCAAGGCGGCAAGGCTGTTATCGATATCAGCTTCCCTGAAATCGAGAAGTTCGATCGACTGCCAGAGCCTAGAGCCGATGGTCCGACGGCTTTCGTTTCGATAATGGAAGGCTGTAGTAAATATTGCTCTTTCTGCGTGGTACCATACACACGTGGCGAAGAGGTGAGCCGTCCCGTGGATGACGTCATCCTGGAAGTCGCTCAGCTTGCCGAGCAAGGTGTTCGTGAAGTCAATTTACTGGGCCAGAATGTGAATGCATTTCGCGGCGCGACCCATGATGATGATATCTGTACCTTTGCCGAGCTACTGCGTTATATCGCCGCTATCGACGGTATCGACAGGGTTAGATTTACCACCAGCCATCCAATCGAATTCTCTCAAGACATCATAGATGTCTATGAAGATACCCCCGAACTGGTTAGCTTCCTGCACCTGCCGGTACAATCGGGTTCAGATCATATTCTGACTCAGATGAAACGTGGTCATATGGCTATCGAATATAGGTCGATCATTCGTCGTCTGCGTAAGGCGCGTCCTGATATTCAGATCAGCTCAGACTTCATCATTGGCTTCCCGGGGGAATCTAAGCAAGATTTCGCCGACACCATGAAGTTGATTGAAGATGTCGCTTTCGATCATAGTTTTAGCTTTATCTATAGTGCACGCCCCGGCACTCCCGCAGCTGATCTACCAGACGATGTAACTCTGGCAGAGAAGAAAGAGCGCTTGGCCATCTTGCAAGAGCGTATCACTCAGCAGGCGATGCGTTACAGCCGTCAAATGTTGGGCACAGTTCAGCGCATTCTGGTCGAAGGCCCTTCGGTCAAGAACCCAATGGAGCTTAGAGGACGCACTGAAACCAGTCGTGTGGTTAACTTCGAGGCCGATCCTAAACACATAGGCAGCTTCGTCGATGTCGAAATTGTGGATGTCTACGCCAACTCACTGCGTGGCACCTTTATTCGCGGTGAAGACGAGATGGATCTACGTCGCTCATTAAGACCTTCCGATATTGTTTTGAAACATAAGAAAGACGATGAATTAGGTGTGACACAGTACATACCTTAAACATAACAAGATAAAGTATTAAGGCGGCTTCATTGCCGCCTTTTTTATTTGCTTAACAGGTATCAAATACCATTAGCATTTCTTGTTCTGTGCTCGTAAAATGAAACTATAGTGACACCCTAATTATTGTCAATTGGAGCCATTCTTGTCTAACAAGTTAACCACGCTTAATCTCTATCTTGAGCCATCCGAGATCCACAGATTGGCATCACTATGTGGGCCATTCGATGACAATATTAAGCAACTAGAACGCCGGATCGGCGTTGAAATAACCTATAGAAACAACCACTTCCAGATTGTTGGTCAAGCGAGGAACTGTTTAACCAGCAGCAATCTGCTGAGGGCTCTCTATGTCGAGACTCAGCCCATAAGAGGCAACACACAGGATCTTGAACCCGATACTGTGCATCTGGCAATACAGGAAGCTGTGGCTCTGGAGGCCGAAGTACCTCGGGATGATAAAGAGTTCTATATCAAAACAAAGCGTGGCGTGATTAAACCCCGCAATCCGAATCAGAGTGACTATGTCGCTAACATAATGCGCCACGATATCACCTTCGGCGTCGGTCCAGCCGGTACAGGTAAAACCTATCTGGCGGTTGCTGCAGCTGTGGATGCCCTGGAACGTCAAGAAGTTCGCCGTATTCTACTTACCCGCCCCGCAGTCGAGGCGGGTGAAAAGTTAGGTTTCTTACCCGGAGATCTGAGCCAGAAGGTCGATCCTTACTTGCGACCTCTCTATGATGCCCTTTTCGAAATGATGGGATTCGAGAAGGTCGAACGCCTGATAGAAAAAAACATCATCGAAGTCGCTCCACTCGCCTACATGCGTGGTCGAACCCTGAATGATGCTTTCATCATCTTAGATGAGAGTCAAAATACCACCTTAGAGCAGATGAAAATGTTCTTAACCCGTATCGGATTCAACTCACGAGCGGTGATCACAGGCGACATCACTCAAATCGATCTGCCCAAGAGTCAGAAATCGGGTCTGCGCCACGCTATCGAGGTTCTCAGTAAGGTTGAGGAAATTAGTTTCAACTTCTTCCAGTCTAAAGATGTGGTTCGTCATCCAGTAGTCGCGCGAATAGTCGAAGCTTACGAAGAGCATGAACAGAAAGCTCAACAAGCTAAGGAAAAACGTGACAATCAATATAAGCTTCAGGAAAAGACGTTAAATGAATCTTAAGCATAAACATCTCGAGTTAGATCTCGATCTGCAAGTCGCCATAGAGAATGAGTCTCTGCCATCTCAAACAGATTTTGAACTTTGGGTTCGCATTGCACTCAGAGATACCATGACTCAAGCCGAATTAACCATTAGAATAGTCGACGAAGCTGAGAGTCAAACGCTCAATAGCAGTTATAGAGGAAAAGATAAGCCGACCAATGTGCTCTCTTTTCCTTTCGAGGCGCCGCCTGAGATTGATATCCCTCTCTTAGGCGATCTCATTATCTGTGCCCCGGTGGTTGAATGCGAGGCTAAACAGCAAAACAAAAGCTTACAAGCCCACTGGGCCCACATGGTTGTACATGGTTGTCTGCATCTGCTAGGGTATGATCATATCCAAGATGCTGAAGCTGAAGAAATGGAGTCACTAGAGACTCAACTTATTGAAAAATTAGGTTTTAATAATCCATATAAGGAGCAGTAATTGGTCTGTTCACCCATCAATTTGATAGGATTACAGGCTAGGAAAACACTATGAGTGACGATATCCCCCGAGTACCAACGCCCAGAAGAAGGGCTGGTTTGAAAAAGTAAGTCAGTTATTTCAGGGCGAGCCCCAGAGCCGCGATGATCTTGTTGATGTCATTCACGATGCAGAGCAACGTGAGGTCATCTCAGAAGACACACGCGAAATGATCAAAGGTGTATTAGAAGTCTCAGATCTAAGAGTTCGAGACATCATGATACCCAGAGCTCAGATAGTCGCACTGCAGATCGATGATACAGTAGAAGAGCTACTCTCTACGGTTATTAGTTCCGCACATTCACGTTTCCCCGTCGTAAATGAAGATAAAGATCATATCGAAGGCATCTTGCTGGCAAAAGATCTACTCAAATACGGTTTTAAAAACAACGATGAGCCCTTCACCCTCGGCCAGGTTATTCGCCCCGCTGTCGTTGTTCCCGAAAGTAAACGTGTCGATGTACTCCTCAAAGAATTCCGTTCCCAACGTTATCATATGGCCATAGTGGTCGATGAATACGGTGGAGTATCGGGTTTGGTCACCATCGAAGATATTCTCGAAGAGATAGTGGGTGAGATCGAAGACGAATTCGACCACGATTCAGCCGAAGATACCGAGATACGCAAGGTGGGTAAGCAGGTCTATATGATCAAAGCTCTGACCCCGATTGAAGACTTCAATGATGAGTTTAAGACTCAATTCAGTGATGAAGAATTTGATACCGTTGGCGGGCTGGTCTCACATGCGTTTGGCCATCTGCCGGAACGTAATGAGAAGGTCGTCATAGATGGCATAGAGTTTAAGGTCATCAGCGCCGATACACGCCGATTACTTCAGCTAAGAGTCAAGCTCCCCGATCCTAATGCCGCAGAGAAGATAGCCTAGAACAAGCGCTGTCGGCTCAAAATACGGTTGTTTTATATGATGAGGCTTAAATGCTGAATAAACTTCGGGCATTTGCCCATCATGAAAAAATACGTCTGGTACTGGCATATCTTGCCGGTGCCAGCACGGCACTCGCTTTTGCCCCCTATGGCTTATGGCCAATCTATCTCATCGCTACCGTCTTCGCACTACATCAGAGTAGCGGCTTATCACCTCGAGCCGGATTAACATACTGGCTGAGCTTCGGCTTTGGCTGCTTTTCCGTCGGAATTAGTTGGATACATGTCAGCATGTCCACCTATGGCGGTATACCACTGATCGCTTCCATGGCCTTGATGGCGCTGCTCGCCTTGTACCTTGCCCTTTATCCGGCATTGACGGGTTATCTGCTTCAAAAAATATCACCCACGACATCCATTATGAGAAACATCATCTTGTTTCCTGCGTTGTGGACCTTAACCGAATGGCTAAGGGGCTGGGTGTTGACTGGTTTCCCTTGGCTCTGGGCTGGCTATTCTCAGACCGAAGGGCCGATAAAAGTACTCGCCAGCGTCATAGGCGCACTCGGCTTAAGCTTTGTTTTGGCATTAATTGCTGGCGTATTCGCCCTGTGTTTGCAAAAACGTTGGCGTCCGGCTGTTATTATTTTCCCCTTGCTGGGATTAGCGACTTATCTGTCTCCCATGCTATCTAGCGTCGAACCCGATGGCGAAACAGTCAAGGTGGCCATGGTACAAGGAAATATTCCTCAAAGTATGAAATGGGAGCCCGAAACGCTCTGGCCTACCATGAGCAAGTACATGGACCTTTCTCGTCCACTGCTAGATGCAGATATCATCATCTGGCCCGAGGCCGCGATCCCTGCCCCGGAATATATGGTGTCAGAATTTCTCGATAATGCCAGCAAGGTCGCTAATCTCAACAACAGTGCCATCATCACAGGCATTATTAGCCACCAGCAAGATAACTTCTACAATTCACTGATCGTGCTCGGCAACCACAACAGTGAGCACCAGAGCCAGGCAGATTACATAGGAGACGGCAGCAACGAATTTAAGAAACATCACCTATTGCCAATTGGTGAGTTCGTTCCTATGGAGTCTCTGTTAAGACCCCTGGCACCACTTTTTAACTTACCCATGTCTTCGTTTAGTCGAGGTGCGTATCAACAGCCAAATCTCAACGCACTAGGTCATCAGATAGCGCCGGCAATCTGCTACGAGATAGCCTTTCCTGAACAATTAAGAGCCAACGTCAATGAGGGTACAGAGCTTCTACTGACCGTGTCTAACGATGCCTGGTTCGGCAGTTCCAACGGGCCGCTGCAACACATGGAAATAGCTCAGATGCGCTCAATCGAACTTGGCAGACCTTTAGTAAGAGCGACCAACAATGGTGTCACCGCCGTCGTCGATGAGCTGGGCAATATTACTCACCAATTACCTCAATTCGAGACAGGGGTGCTGGTCGCCGATATCCCTCTGGTGAAGGGGCAAACCAGCTTCTCCAAATGGGGCCAGTCGCCGATATTAATCTTGTCGGCTATGTTACTGGGACTGGCGATTCTCCGTCAACGCTGGCTTTTGAAGAAGTAAGATCCCAATCCAAGTACGGCGATTAGAGTCCCACACAAAAAAATACCCGCTGAATGCGGGTATTTTTTACTGAAGATGATGAAAGAATTGTTAGACGATAAATTGATTCAACAGCTGTTCCTGCCTCTTAACTTGCTCCAGTTGGTTTCTCATGGCCTCATTGGCTTGCTCCGAGTTGTTGGCGACCTGCGTCGACAGATCCCGGATATTAGAAGTGTTGCGGTTCATCTCTTCAGCAACTTGGCTCTGCTCTTCAGCGGCACTGGCTATTTGCAGGTTCATGTCGGTGATCTCTTCGATACTACTGCGGATCTTAACTAAAGTTTCATTCGCCACCTGTGCTTTCTCGACGGTAGTCACTGTTGTCTGTCGACTGTCATCCATCACACTCACGACAGTAGCCACACCGACCTGTAACTTTTCTATTTTCTCTTTAATTTCTGAAGTTGACTGCTGAGTTCGCGCAGCCAAAGTACGCACCTCATCGGCGACAACAGCAAAGCCCCTACCCGACTCTCCCGCCCTTGCGGCTTCTATTGCCGCATTGAGAGCTAACAAATTAGTTTGCCCAGCAATCGCGTTAATCACACCTAAAATAGACTCGATACTCACGGTATCGGCTTCAAGCTCTTTTACCGCATTGGCCGCATTATCTATCTGAGCTGATAGCTGCTCGATGGACTCTGTGGTTTGCACTACGGCAGTCACTCCTTCACTTACCGCATTGTCGGCTTGCTGGACTGCATAGGCCGCGCTCTGCGCGTTATTGGCGACATCTGAAGCCGTTACCGACATCTCATGCATAGCCGTGGCGAGCTGCTCAACTTCTTGTGTCTGCTGCCCCATGGCTTCCAAGGCTTCACTGGCTCCTCTGGCCGTCGCTTGAGTACCTTGACTAACTTCACTGCCAATTGACTTCACCTGCTGAATCAAATCTTGCAATTTGATCACAAAATTATTGAAGTTACCAGCCAAAGTCGCGAACTCAACATCTGAATCAGTGCTCAACCTACGAGTCAGATCACCTTCACCTGTAGACACATCTCGCATGGCTTCATTCAATATATCCAGAGGCTTCATCAACTGGCGTATGATGCCACTCATAAGAAGAATAGCCACAATTAACGCCAGTACTGAATACAAGATTGCATCACGGCGAAGATCATCGGCAGCAGAAAATATCACCCCCTCATCCAGTACGATTCCCAGACTCCAATCCAGTCCAGATAGAGGCCTGAAGATGACCAAGTGCATCTTGCCATCAATATCCAGTTGTGAACTAGCCATTGACGTATCCAGCTGACTGCCGAAAACCTGACTCATTGGACGTCCATTTTTACTCGAGTCCGGATACGCAATAAACTCACCTTTCTTGCCAACGATAAATGCATATCCAGCGCCGAAGAGGTTAGCCCGGTTACTGATGTCAGCCAGACTCTTAAGACTGATATCAGTGAATAAGGCCCCCTTAAACTCACCATTTTCAGATAAAGGCATGGCCGCAGAGACTAATATTTCACCACTACCAGCATCGGCATAGGGCGCCGTAAACAAAAACTCACCCTGATTTTTCGTCTCCTGATACCACGTGCGTTGTCTAGGATCATAACTCGATCCAGGATTCCAGCTAGGATCATTGCCGACGAAATGTCCGCTCTCCAATCCCATACCCGATAAGATAAAGTGCTGTTTGATTATCGGCTGATCCAGCACCTCAAGAAAATGTTCATCGGATAGATCGGTTCCCAGCATAGAGGCTGCATATTCGGTAATGCTCTTCTTTTCAGCCATGATAGCTTCAATATTATTGCTCATGGAGCTAGCCAGCTCATCAACACTGCCCGATACCTGTTGGTAAATTTGTTGCTTCACCTGAAAATATTGATAACCGGATAAACACGCCAGTGACAACATCAAGATGAGACTCGCAGTAATAACTATTTTATGTACAAACTTCATATACATCCTCACAGGAACCACAAGTGGATTCGAAAAAAGTAGGCTTCCGTTATCGAAACTGAAAACCTTTAGCAAGTTCCAAGGTCACAGCTTCATTTTCATTGCCTACTACCTTTGTAGAGTAATCTGTGAAAAAATAACAGGTATTTCACATGATAATTGATAGAAATATGTGAATAATTGTGAGTAAGGCATCTATTTGACGATTCTATTTACCCATACTAACGGCTATTGCAGCCAGACTAGGCAAGATACTAGGCCTAAAATAAACCTCCGAGTCATCCAATTATCTGAGTAGATAAGATTCAAAGCTAAACATACCGAAATGAGCAGAAAATATCTGCTCATCGATTAGCCTATAGCCAGACTAAAACCAGCCTAATTTTAAGGTGCCAGAGCCTCACGAATAAAATCACTCTTATCACATTGAGGGCAGTCAGGAATAATCCCGGGGAATTCGATTCTCATCTCGTGGCCGCAGTGAGTGCACACCATATTGCCCTGATTAACGATTTCACCGCTTTGATAATGGCCCTGATGCTTAAAATCCTGCAAGACTTCATGCCACTCGATCTGGCTTCTGTCTGTGATACTGCTCAACCAATGCCATAATGTATTCTCTACCGTGATCATTGTCGGGCTATGGCTCAGATCTAAGTCATTTTTTTCATGTAAAAAATTCGCTATGTCACGTTTTAAAAATTGTTCAACTAATGCCAGCTCATTATCCTTAGCTCGGTCTTTGATAGAAAGAAAATCTTTACTGTTAGTAACAATATGAAATAACTCTTTTATAGTTATAGAGTTATCTTCAGAATAATCAGATTTAACTTGCGCTAGAAGCGCCTCGTAAACCGACAGTAGTTCAGTACTTCTCTTACTCATCTTAAATACTCCTCATCCGAACCTTTTTAATGACTCACTTCTAGTTTATTCTATGCAGATCTAACTCGCGTATAAAGTGCGCAAGATCAAATAATGGGCCCCATGGCCGGGAAATATTGATGCAAGAGCAATATCAACCTTCAGAAATTGAAGCTAAAGTGCAGCAGCACTGGCAGGACAAGAAAACATTTGAAGTCACCGAAGATGAGAACAAGGAGAAGTTTTACTGTCTCGCCATGTTCCCTTACCCTTCAGGCCGGCTGCACATGGGTCATGTACGTAACTACACAATAGGCGACGTAATAGCCCGTTACCAGCGATTACAGGGAAAAAATGTATTACAGCCTATCGGTTGGGATTCATTTGGCCTACCCGCTGAAAACGCAGCGATCAAGAATAAAACGGCTCCAGCCCCTTGGACTTACGAAAATATCGACTACATGAAGAACCAGCTGAAGATGCTGGGATTCGGTTACGATTGGAGCCGTGAAATCGCAACCTGCACCCCCGAGTACTACCGTTGGGAGCAGTGGTTCTTCACCAAGTTATTTGAAAAAGGTCTGGTCTATAAGAAGACCTCATCGGTTAACTGGTGCCCCAACGATGAAACGGTTTTGGCTAACGAGCAAGTGATCGATGGCTGTTGCTGGCGCTGTGACACTGTAGTTGAGCAAAAAGAGATCCCGCAGTGGTTTATCAAGATCACCGAATATGCCGATGAGCTACTAACCGATCTCGACCAACTCGATGAGTGGCCTGAGCAGGTCAAGACCATGCAGCGTAACTGGATAGGTCGCAGCGAAGGCATAGAGATGACCTTCAAAGTTGTCGATAGCGAAGAGAGCTTCGATATCTATACCACGCGTCCCGATACAGTTATGGGTGTGACCTATGTTGCTATCGCAGCTGGCCACCCTCTCGCCGAGCAGGCAGCAGCAAATAATACCGAGCTTGCCGCATTCATTGAAGAATGTAAGAACGCCGACACCACGGAAGCCGCGATGGCAGCCATGGAAAAGAGAGGTGTTGCTACAGGCCTTTACGCCACTCACCCTTTGACTGGTAAGCAAGTGCCAATCTGGGCGGCTAACTTCGTGCTGATGAATTATGGCACTGGCGCCGTGATGTCTGTACCGGCTCACGATCAACGTGATTATGAATTTGCCATTAAATATGGCTTAGCCATAGAAGGCGTCATTAAGCCAAGCGATAGCGAGCTCGATATCAGCGAAGTAGCCTACACGGAAAAAGGTGTGCTGTTTAATTCGGGAAACGCTTTCCCCGAGCTTGACGGATTGGATTTCCAGGCCGCATTCGATGCCATCGACGCTCGATTAATGGCTGAAGGCAAAGGTAAACGTCAAGTTAATTTCCGTCTGCGTGACTGGGGCGTATCCCGTCAACGCTACTGGGGTGCTCCTATCCCTATGATGACACTGGCTGATGGTACTGTGGTAGCGACACCGGAAGATCAACTACCGGTTATCTTGCCAGAAGATGTGGTAATGGATGGGATCCAGAGCCCAATCAAGGCTGACAAAGAATGGGCCAAGACCACATATAATGGCGAGGAAGCCTTCAAAGAGACGGATACCTTCGACACCTTTATGGAGTCATCTTGGTACTATGCTCGCTACTGTAGCCCCCATGCAGATCAGATGCTAGATCCGGCTAAGGCTAACTACTGGCTACCAGTTGATCAGTATATCGGCGGCATCGAGCATGCGTGTATGCACTTGCTCTACTTCCGCTTCTTCCACAAGTTACTCAGAGATATCGGCTTAGTCGATTCTGACGAGCCAGCAAAACGCTTACTCACTCAAGGCATGGTGTTGGCAGATGCCTTCTACTATAACAATGAGAGAGGCGCTCGCGTCTGGGTTGCACCTTCGGATGTGACTGTTCAGGAAACTGACGATAAGGGCCGTATCCTTAAAGCCATAGACAAGGATGGCAACGAACTCGTCTATACTGGCATGAGCAAGATGTCTAAGTCTAAGAACAACGGCATCGACCCTCAAGAGATGGTCGATAAGTTTGGTGCCGATACCGTTCGCTTGTTCATGATGTTTGCTGCGCCACCTGAGTTAACCTTAGAGTGGCAAGAATCAAGTGTCGAAGGCGCACACCGTTTCATCAAGCGTCTTTGGAAGCTGGCTCATGACCATATCGCTAAGGGGCCGACTGCCACTCTTGATATCAAGTCTCTCGATGCTAAGCAGAAAGAGCTTCGCCGTGAATTGCACAAGACGATAGTCAAGGTTACCGACGATATCGAACGTCGTCAAATGTTCAACACAGCCATCGCCTCTATCATGGAGCTAATGAACCGCTTACTGAAGGCGCCTCAGGAGTCAGAGCAAGATCGTGCTCTGTTAAATGAAGCACTATCGGCCGTAGTTCGTTTGCTATACCCAATCATTCCCCACACCAGTTTCAGCCTATGGAATGAGTTAGGTAATGCAGAGGCAATCGAAGATGTATTGTGGCCAAAAGCCGATGAATCAGCCCTTGTCGAAGACAGCAAGTTGATCATAGTACAGGTCAACGGTAAGCTTCGTGCAAAGATAACGGTTCCAGCCGATGCAACGAAAGACGTTGTTGAAGAGCAAGGTCTTGCAGAAGAAGGTGTGCTTAAACACACCGAAGGCAAGACCATTCGAAAAATCATCTATGTACCGGGCAAATTGCTCAACATAGTGGCTAACTAAGCATTCACCAAAAGGAAATACTGCCTAGCCTATGCTTATTAAACGCATATGTTTCGCAATAGCGGCACTGAGTATCATGCTCAGTGCCGGTTGCGGCTTTAAACTCCAGGGCAACTACTCGATACCTGAGCAGTTACAGACCCTGCACCTAACGAGTCAAGATGAGTACAGTGAGCTGACTCGACTGGTTCGCGAACGTCTACGTCTGCACAGCATTACTTTAGTCGATGCAAGCGATGACATCCCCACCTTACACATTTTACATGACTCATTGGACAGAACGACTCTTTCCCTCTACCCGACCGGTAATGTGGCCGAGTATGAGCTAACTTACCATGTGACTTTTGCCGTACGTTTACCTCAAGGTGAAGCGCAGGAGTTCGACGTCGATATTCATCGCGATTATCTTGACGATCCCAGAACCGCATTAGCCAAGAGCCGTGAAATGGAAATCTTGCTAAAAGAGATGCGTAATCAGGCTGCGGATCAGATGATTCAAATCCTTGCTTCCCTCGAGGTGAAATGATGCTGCTTTCAGCATCATTTCTGTATCGAGCCCCCGCTTATCTCTTGCCCCATCTAGGGGTATATTAATGCGGGTCTATCCAGATCAACTCCTACGTAATCTCTCTCCCTTGAAGCAGTGTTATCTCATCTTCGGCGATGATCCTTGGCTGTGCGAAACCAGTCGTAGCCAGATCTATCATCAAGCCAAGAGTCAAGGTTTCGAGGAGAAAATCCAACTGACCCAGGAAAGTGGATTTAACTGGAATGAATTGGTCGATCAATGGCAAGCCATGAGCCTGTTTTCCAGCCGTAGAGTGATCGAATTAATTTTACCTCAGGCCAAGCCTGGAGCCGAAGGCGGCACTATATTTCAAAGCCTGATGCAGATGGCTAATCCAGATGTGCTATTGATCATCACCGGACCTAAGCTCGCAGCGGAACAGACAAAGAGTAAATGGTTCAAAACCTTAGATAGCCAAGGTATATATGTTCCTTGTATGACCCCCGAAGGTTCACAATTTCAGCGTTGGTTAGAGGGTCGGATCCAACACTTCGCGCTAAACTTAACTCGCGATGCTAAAGATATGCTGTTCAGCCTCTATGAGGGGAATTTACTCGCAGCCGACCAGTCATTGCAGCTGCTGCAGTTATTGAGCCCAAATGAGCAGATAGACAGCCCGGAGCTGAGCCGTTATTTCGAAGACCAATCGCGTTTTAGCGTGTTTCAGCTCACTGATGCTATGCTCAATAACCGTCAGGACAAGGCGCAACATATCCTCTCCCAGCTAAAAGCCGAAGGCGTCGCCATGCCGATTATCTTGTGGGGGATATTCAAGGAACTGGCCATTCTTTTACAATTAAAATCAGCCCAGGAGGCCCAAGAATCTTTGCAAGGCCTCTGGGGTAAATTACGCATTTGGGATAAACGAAAACCTTTTTATCTGGCAGCCTTAAACAGACTGTCCCAGTTCCAGATAGAGGCCTTACTCGCCAGCGCTTCAGATATAGAGTTAAAACTGAAACAACAAGGTATAGAAGATTGGACTGGCGTGAGTCATCTGAGCTTACTGTTCGATCCTAAAGCCCATGCGGCCTTATCTCATATTCAACTCAACGACTGGAGCTAAACTCGCGATGCGGATTGGTATCTTGGGGGGCACATTTGACCCTATTCATTTCGGGCATATACGTCCCGCACTCGAGATCAAGTCACAGCTTAATCTCGATAGTGTCTGGCTAATGCCTAACCATATCCCCCCCATAAAACATCCACAGTAGTGAGCACAGAGCAACGACAGGCCATGGTCGAATTGGTCTGCCAACAATACAGCGAATTTGAATTGTGTGATATTGAGGCCCGCCGTTCTGGCCCCTCTTACCTGCTGACAACCTTAGAAGAGCTTCATACGCTATATCCAGAGCACGAGTTTTTCTTCTTAATCGGCACAGACTCTTTAGTCTCATTACCCAGCTGGTACCAGTGGCAGTCCCTATTTAGCCTTTGCCATTTTGTTGTGTCGGCACGAAGCGGCTGGCAGCTCACCTCCAACATGCCGGTATTTAAGCAATATGAACAAAGATTAACGAGCCTAGAACAACACAAATCGCAGAAGTCTGGCCTCATTTTCCAAGTCAATATTACCCCACAAGCATACTCCTCGACTCACATTCGACAGCAACTGGCACTAGGTTTAAGCCCATCAGAAGCCGTCCCCAGCCAAGTGCTCAAATTTATCGCCGAAAAAAACCTGTACCAAACACCAGCTTAATCCCCAACCTCGACTCTTGCCTCAGCTTAATTGCCCCAGCGCATCCTCAACGCCGGGATAACCTGTTATACTACTGCGCTGTCAAAATTTATTAAGGAATTACGCGTGGAAAGCGCCGAGCTAAAGCAATTTGTGATCGACAAGATCGAAGATTTAAAAGCCAAAGATATAGTCACGCTAGCAGTGGCCGAACAGTCAAATATGACTGATTATATGGTGGTTTGTTCTGGTACATCTAAGACTCACGTTAAGGCTATTGCCGAGAATGTGGTCCTTGAATGTAAGCGAGCTGGCTTAACCATAATCGGTGTCGAAGGCCGTGAAGGCAGTGAGTGGGTTCTTGTGGATCTAGGTGATGTGATTCTTCACGTCATGCAAGATAAAACTCGCGACTTCTATGAGCTTGAAAAACTCTGGTCAGCCAAGCCAGCTTAATGAAATTACAGTTAATCGCCGTTGGTACACGGATGCCAGATTGGGTCACAGCTGGTTTTCAGGAATACCAACGTAGATTTCCCAGAGACATGGCGCTGGAGCTGGTAGAGATCCCAGCAGGAAAGAGAGGCAAGAATGCCGATATCGCCCGCATTCTCCATAAGGAAGGCGAGCTGATGCTGGCTGCGGTCCCCAAGAGCAACCACATAGTCAGCTTAGATCTTCCGGGAAAAACCTGGAAGACGCCAGATCTGGCCTCTCAGCTCAGTCGCTGGCAACTCGATGGCAGAGATGTCAGCTTGCTCATTGGCGGCCCAGAGGGTCTCTCTCCCGCTTGCAAGCAAGCTGCGTCACAAAGCTGGTGCTTATCGGCTTTGACTCTGCCACACCCCCTAGTAAGAATTGTGGTAGCCGAGAGCCTGTACCGAGCTTGGAGCGTGAATAACAACCACCCTTATCACAGGGAATAGTAAAGTTCGGTATAACCGGACTTTTTTCGCTAAGGACCAGGCTTTATGCCGATTGCTATGCCGGAGAGAGTGTAAGTGGCGCCAAGAAAGCGAATTACGATGCATGACCACGCAGCTGAAGCATCGCTTTTTAAACGAAGAGCCATGTTCACTTTTGCTTGCGTAGTCATCCTATTAAGCATACTGCTAGCAAACTTATATCACCTACAAATCCTCTCATACAAAGATTACGAAACTCGCTCGAACGATAACCGTATCAGGGTCGTTCCCGTAGCCCCGAGTCGAGGCTTGATTTATGACCGTCATGGCAAATTATTAGCTGAAAACCGACCATTTTTTTCTTTAGAACTTATCCCTGAAAAAATAAAAAACATCCCTGAAGTACTCGAAGAGTTAAGCCAGATCATTCCCATCTCGGCCGATGAGCAGGAAGATTTTATTGCATCTCTGAAACACCACCGACGTTTCAAACCACTCACCTTAAAGAACCGTTTAACCGAGGAGCAAGTTGCACTCTTTAGTGTTAATCAGCATAAATTTCCGGGTATTTCTGTGATTGCTGGTCTCAAGCGACATTACCTCTATAATGGCTTGATGACTCATGCACTAGGCTATGTAGGCCGCATCAACGACCGAGATCAAGCGAGACTGCAGCGAAGTGAACAGTGGAAAAACTACGCCGCAACCAAAGATATAGGTAAGCTGGGCATAGAAAAATTCTATGAAAGTTTACTTCACGGTAAGCCGGGTCATTTAGAAGAAGAAGTCAATAATCGCGGGCGAACCATACGCACGCTTAAATCTGTAGCACCACAACCTGGGCAGGACATTTACCTGACCTTAGACTTAGATTTACAACGAAAAGCCATGGAACTGCTAAACGGCAGAAGGGGTTCGGTGGTAGCCATAGACCCACGTGATGGTGGTATCCTTGCCCTAGCATCCAGCCCCACCTACGATCCAAATTTATTTGTTCATGGCATCAGCAGCAAAGCCTACAACAAACTGCTTAACTCAAAATCCAGACCATTGATCAATCGAGCAACCCAGGGACAATACGCTCCGGCATCCACGGTCAAGCCCCATCTTGCTCTACTCGGTTTGGATGAAAAAATCGTCACCACTAAGACTCGCATCTGGGATCCAGGGTTTTGGCAGATCCCAGGCGTTGCCAGAAAATATCGAGACTGGAAGCGGTGGGGACATGGCTGGGTCGATATTAACAGCGCCCTAGTTCACTCCTGTGATACCTTTTTCTATGATCTAGCCTATAAAACTGGTGTCGATAAGATTGCCGAGTTTATGGGGCCTTTCGGCTTCGGTGAACGCACAGGGATAGATATCTTCGAGGAATCTGCCGGTATCATGCCCTCTAAAGACTGGAAGCGCCTTCGCTACAACCAGCCTTGGTATATTGGCGATACAATTTCTGTGGGTATTGGGCAAGGTTACTGGACAACGACCCCTCTTCAACTCGCCAACGCAGCGGCAATTATGGCCAATAAGGGCCGGCGTTTCACACCACACTTGCTCAAATCGATTAAAGATAGTACCTCTAAGATCGACACTCCAATAGATGAACTGGCACCAATCGAGCTGAATAATCCTGAGAACTGGGATATTGTCAATAAAGCGATGCAAGACACAGCCCAAAAGAAACGCTTTAAAAATGCAGGTTACACCGCAGCCATGAAGACTGGTACAGCCCAGGTCATTAGTGTCGCCGAAGATGCCAAGTATGATGCCGATGCCATCGCAGAGCACTTTCGTGATAACGCATTAGTTATTGCCTATGCCCCTTTTGAGAATCCCACCATAGTGCTCGCAGTGGTATTAGAAAATGCTGGTTGGGGTGGCGCCAACGCAGGTCCAGTAGCTAAAGCCTTGCTCGATGAATATATGTTAAGAGATACCTTGGAGCACCTTCAATGAGTTCGCAAAACCACAATCCTAATATTTGGCAACGCTTACACATAGACCTGCCATTATTACTCGGTATTTTGAGCTTGATGCTGTTCGGTCTATTCGTCATCTATTCCGCCGGTGGCGAAGACTTAGCCCTAATGGAAAGACAACTTGTCAGGATGGGACTGTCTCTGGCAATCATGTTTATCGTGGCGCAGATAAATCCCGAAGTATTCAGGCGTTGGGCCTTTCCAATCTACCTGGCAGGAATAGCCTTATTGCTTGGCGTTCACTTCTTCGGTGAAATCAATAAGGGCGCGCAACGTTGGCTCAACCTTGGTTTCATGGAATTTCAACCCTCAGAGCTGATGAAATTAGCCTTCCCTATCACCATGGCTTGGTATATCAGTAAGTACCCGTTACCACCAAAGAAAAGATATTTAGTCGGAGCCGGAGTTATCTTGCTGATCCCGACCTTGTTAATCGCAAAACAACCGGATCTGGGAACTTCAATTCTTGTGGCCGCATCGGGCATTTTTGTACTGTTTCTATCAGGCATGAGCTGGGCGATAGTGGGTACCTTTGTAGGCGGCATATTAGCTATGCTGCCCGTGCTCTGGTTTTTTCTGATGCATGACTATCAGAGAACCCGCGTTCTCACCCTGCTCGATCCTGAGAAAGATCCTCTGGGCGCCGGTTATCACATCATACAATCTAAGATTGCCATAGGCTCAGGTGGCCCTTGGGGCAAAGGCTGGCTAGATGGAACCCAATCACAACTAGAGTTCTTACCCGAGCGCCACACCGACTTTATCTTTGCCGTCATAGGAGAAGAGTTTGGCCTGATAGGCAGTGCGCTATTATTGATCATCTACCTCTATGTCATAGGCAGAGGATTGGTGATTGCATCCCAGGCACAGACCAGTTTTGCCCGCCTTCTTGCTGGGAGCATCACCTTAACCTTCTTCGTCTACATTTTCGTTAATATCGGCATGGTTTCCGGCCTTTTACCTGTAGTTGGGGTTCCTCTTCCGCTAATCAGCTATGGGGGCACCTCTATGCTCACATTGATGACAGGTTTTGGCATTCTAATGAGTATTCATACCCATAGACGATTTATCGACAGGTGAATCGACACGATTAAGACATTACACTAGTGCGTTATTACTAGTAAGACAGCTTATAGGCTTTCTCCCAGCAAGCATGTAGGCTGAAACTTTCTTAATGAATTAAGACAAGATTAAAGAAACTCACGTATGTTACTCGCTCGTCTTAGCGGTTTTACCCATAGCATTATCCAGATACAGGGAACGGTTTCAGTGAATATAAAACCACAACTAGTCACGACTCTACTCATAGCAGCATTCTCCATCTCGGCCACGGCAAATACTGAGACGTCCCACGATGACTCCAGTGTGGCACCATTAAAAACTGAATTTATGCAGACCCAAAAAGCCTTAGGCTTTTCGGAAAAAGAAGTTCAACAATTTCTTGATACGGCGAAATACGATCAAGGTGTCATTGATGCAATGACCAAGCCTTGGGAAGCCAAACCTTGGCATCAGTATTACCCCATATTTCTCACTGAGAAACGGTTAAAGGCAGGCATCGCTTTCTGGGAGAAACATAAGGCGACAGTGAGTCGCGCGGCTAAAGAGTTCGATGTAGATCCTGAAATCATCATCGCCATCATAGGCATTGAAACCTTCTATGGCGGTTACATGGGTAACTACCCGGTCGTTGATGCCCTCTATACCTTAGGTTTCTATTACCCACCCAGAGCGACCTTTTTCAGGAAAGAATTAAGTAATCTACAAACATTGATCAAAGATGAACAGCTCGATATAAATAACCTTAAGGGATCTTACGCCGGCGCCATGGGTTTCGGACAGTTCATTCCTTCGAGCTATCGCCATTATGCCGTCGACTTTGATCATGATGGACGCAGAGATCTGCTAAATAATCCAGTTGATGCCATAGGCAGCGTAGCAAACTATTTCCACCAACATGGCTGGCAGCCAGGTGCCCCCGTTGTGCTGCCTTTATCGGTCGATAATCAGCTACCCTCTCAACTGAACGTTTGGGCTGGTGAGAAGTTGGCCTATACCGCTGCCGACATTTTATCGCCAAGCGTTGCCCTGGCTGAGGCCATCGATATCGACGTATCCCAACCGGCACTAATTGTCGAATTGGAGCACGAAAAAAATACTGAATATTGGATGGGCTTGAATAACTTTTATGTGATCACACGCTACAATCGCAGCCCTCTATACGCTATGGCGGTCTATCAATTTAGCCAAGAGTTGAAAAATGCAGCCTCTCTTTAAGCAAGCTATCTTGTTTATCGGGCCCATAACTCACACAAATAGCCATGATAATTAATGACTTGGGCTGGAAACTAGAACCTTTATGACATTTGATATAAAAATCACACGCACGCTGGCCATTTTGGCCGCATTAGCTCTATCTGCCTGCTCTAGTTCAGAAAGCAGCAACAGCAGTCGATATGAACTCGCCAATGATAAAGCCCCAAGCAGCGCACCCGATGTATCTAAGGTAGAAAACGCTCATCCAAAATATGAAGCCTATAGTCGCGGTGGTAACAAGAGCAACTACACTGTGCTTGGAAAAACTTACCAGGTTTTGGACTCAGGAAAAGGCTTTCAACAAACAGGTCTTGCATCTTGGTACGGCTCAAAATTTCATGGTCACCTGACATCCAACGGTGAAACCTATGATATGTATTCCATGTCCGCAGCGCACAAATCATTGCCCCTGCCAAGCTATGTCAGAGTCACCAATATCAAGAACGACAAGCAGGTGATTGTTAGGGTTAATGACAGAGGGCCTTTTCACGAAAATCGAATCATAGATCTTTCCTATGCGGCAGCACATAGGCTAAATATGCTTAAAACAGGGACTGCTAATGTCAAAATTGAAGTAATATATATTGCAAGCCCTGAGTCTATTGCCCTAGCAGAACTAAAAAATACCAAGCTTCACTATATCCAGGTTCTGGCGTCCTCTGACAAGGCTAAGCTAAGTGCACTCTCAAAAGAGCTAGAGAATAAATATCAAGTTAAGACAAGAATACTACCGGTCAATAATCTCTATAAGTTGCAACTTGGCCCCATAGGCCAGAAGCAGCTTGCGACTAAGTTAAACCAAAAATTAAAAAGCAATGGCTACCCTCAAAGTTATCTAGTCACACAATAGTATTTGTCTTTAGAATTTGAGTTAGAGGTAATAGTTGAATATTACTTCCATTTACAAAAGATTAATGAACCTTCACTGAATTAGGGAGTCGACTAGTGATATACTGCGGCCAATTTCGCTTTCCGATTTTAACCAAATAAGACGTGCCTTGTTGATATGAATTTTTTAAATCGCCCTTTAAAAACGCTTATTCTTGCGACCTCAATCGCGTGCTCATTCACCTATGCAGCACCAGTCGTTACTCCTAATGCGCCGACTGTCGCTGCGAAATCCTATGTCTTAATGGACTACAATACAGGACAGATCATTGCGGAAGAAAATGCTTATGAGAGCTTAAATCCGGCAAGCCTTACTAAGATGATGACTAGCTATGTCATAGGCCATGAAATCAAGGTAGGCAATATCTCACCTGAAGATGAAGTCACTATCAGTAAGAAGGCTTGGTCAAAAAACTTTCCTGACTCTTCTAAAATGTTTATTGAAGTAGGAAAGCAAGTCACGGTAGACGACTTAAACCACGGTATCATCATCCAGTCGGGTAACGACGCTTGTGTTGCCATGGCTGAGTATATTGCCGGCACAGAAGATGGTTTTGTCGACCTGATGAATTCCTGGGCAATACAGCTTGGCATGAAGGACAGTTTTTTTGAGAACTCTCATGGTCTGGATGCCGAAAATCATAAGTCGACTGCCTATGATATGGCCCTCTTAGGGGCTGCACTTATCCGTGATGTACCAGACGAATATGCCGTCTATAGTCAAAAGTCATTTACCTATAACGGTATCAAGCAATATAACCGTAACGGTCTCTTATGGGACAAGAGCATGAATGTCGACGGTATAAAAACCGGACATACATCTGGTGCCGGGTATAACTTAGTCACATCAGCGACAAAAGATGGCATGCGTTTAGTTACTGTGGTCATGGGCACCAGGAGTGAAAGTGCACGTAAAGCAGAAAGCAAAAAACTTCTCAACTATGGTTTCCGTTTCTTCGAAACCATTACTCCATACAAGGCGGGTGACAGCTTTGTTTCACAACAAATTTGGTTTGGCGACAAAGAATCCGTTGATTTAGGTGTCATTACAGATACACCAATCACTATCAGCCGTGGTCAGGCTAAAAACCTACAGGCCAACTTCGAGCTTACCAAAGAGCTAACGGCGCCATTAGCCAAAGGCGAGACCGTAGGCCGTATCTACTTCCAGCTTAATGGTAAAGATATCGCTCAATTCCCGCTAGTCACCCTGCAGGAAGTCAATGAAGGTAGCTGGTTCAGTAAGCTAATGGATTACTTTAAGCAGATGTTTGCAGGCTGGTTTAGCTAGAGATTCTTTTATAAGCAAAATTTGAAGCCACCTTAGGGTGGCTTCTTTGTTTCAAGTCTCCCTTGAAAAACGTATAATGAGCTCCATATAGAGCCTATTACATCGGCAAGAGATTATAGTTATGTTAGATACAAAATTTGATGAAGTGATGGAATTCCCAGCTTCATTTCCGTTTAAAATCATTGGAGATGCCAGTGACACTTTGGCCGACAGAGTCGTTGCCGTCGTTCAACAACACATTCCAGGTGATTATGTTCCAAGCACCAAGGTGTCCAGTAAAGGCACTTATAATTCGATCACCATTCGTGTTACGGTTCAAGATAAAGCCCAGGTAGAGACACTCTATATAGAGCTTTCCGCCATTGAAGGTGTGAAGCGCGTCTTATAGTCGCTGTATTTTGTCTTTCGAATTATGATTAACGAACGGCACTTGAAAATCAGACACTTGTCAATTTCTTCAATACTCCTCTAACCAATAAATGTGATCTAGCTTACATTTATTGGTTAGAGGAGTATAATGCCGCCATTATTGTTTAAGGGGAGAGGTTGCCCTTGTCTCAGAGCACGTTACACGTTAGATATCTTGGTCAGCAAGATTACGAATCGGTATGGCACGCGATGCAGGACTATACCGACAACCGGGATGAATCTAGTCCAGATCAACTTTGGATAGTTGAACATCCACCTGTGTTTACCCAAGGTCAAGCAGGCAAGAGTGAGCACATTATCAACCCAGGTGATATACCAGTTATACTGGTCGACCGAGGTGGTCAAGTGACTTATCACGGACCAGGTCAGCTTGTGGCTTACCCTCTTATCAATATAAAAAGACTCAAGATTGGTGTACGTCAGCTCGTCACCGACATTGAAAATAGCATAGTGCAGATGCTTGAAACATATCAAGTTAAAGCCTATGCAAAAGCCGATGCTCCAGGCGTTTATGTCGATGAACGTAAAATCGCATCGCTAGGCTTAAGGATCCGTAAGGGCTGTTCTTTTCACGGTTTAGCCCTTAATGTCGATATGGATATGAGCCCGTTTCAACGAATTAACCCATGTGGTTATGTCGGTTTAGAAATGGCGCAATGCAAGTCGTTAGGCGGACCTCAAACTGTCGAAGAGGCAGGAGAGCAACTCGTTAAAACATTTAGCCAGAACTTAGGCTATCAGAATCTAGTTCATCATCAAGGATTGTCAGAGTCATGAGTAGGCCAGAAAGATTACAACCTGGAGTTAAACTAAGAGATGAAGCTAAGCTCTCTCGAATTCCAATTAAAATCGTTCCTTCAGAGCGTGCAACCATGCTACGTAAACCCGATTGGTTGCGAGTAAAGCTGCCGGCATCGAATCAAAGGATCACAGAGATAAAACAGGCTTTGCGCAAGAATGGTCTTCACTCTGTATGTGAAGAGGCATCCTGCCCCAACCTTGCTGAGTGCTTTAACCATGGTACGGCCACCTTTATGATTTTGGGCGCCATCTGTACCCGTCGCTGCCCATTCTGTGATGTTGCCCATGGTCGTCCTCTAAAACCTGATGCCGAAGAGCCTGTAAAATTAGCTCAGACTATCAGGGATATGAAGCTTAAGTATGTGGTTATCACCTCTGTGGATCGTGACGATCTGCGTGACGGTGGCGCTCAGCACTTTGCGGATTGTATCCGTGAAATACGCTTACTCAACCCTGATATCAAAATCGAAACCTTAGTCCCTGACTTCCGTGGACGTATCGATGCAGCGTTAGAAATTTTGGCCACCGAGCCACCGGATGTGTTCAATCACAACCTTGAAACTGCACCTATGCACTACCGTAAGGCAAGACCAGGTGCTAACTATCAATGGTCTCTCGACCTGTTGAAAAAGTTTAAAGCGCGTCATCCACACATCCCGACTAAGTCAGGACTGATGATGGGCTTAGGTGAAACCAACGAAGAGATAGCTCAGGTATTACGCGATCTGCGTGCTCATAATGTTGAGATGCTGACTCTAGGTCAATACTTGCAACCATCAAAATTCCACTTGCCGGTAGAACGTTATGTGCCACCTGCAGAATTTGATGAACTGAGAGTCTTTGCCGAAGAGATAGGCTTTACTCATGCAGCCTGTGGACCTATGGTGCGCTCTAGCTACCATGCTGATCTGCAAGCCCAAGGTAAAGAAGTCAAATAGACCTCTTAGCTAGACATCTAGCGTCGCTGATCCGTTAGCCGGCGCTATTTTTTTGCCTGAATTTTGTGGTTTTAGAAGTTAGGCTTAATATCGAGTTCCATCAAGATAGCGTCTTCATTACCATTCTCGGTCTTATAATAAAACTGACGAATACCAGACTCTTTGAAATCATACTTAGAATACAAGTGTCTCGCAGCCAGACTCGACGCTCTAACTTCCAAAAATAATGTCTCGGCTTTTGATTGCACGGCATTCGCAATCACAGCCTGTAATAACATTTCACCATATCCTCTCCCCTGCTCAGAGGGGTCGACGCAGATATCCATCAAGGTCGCATCTTCAAATATTTGATGAAGAATGGCGAAGCCCACCAAGTTACCTTCAACCTCAAGCCCGAATGTGGAGTACAAGGTGCCAAAACAGCTCTCAATGGTTCTTAGGCTCATCGGGTGCGAATGTGCAATCGCTGCAAGTTTAGACATGTTCACAGCATCTACGGGGCTTAATGAGCATACTTGGTGTAACGAACTCATAGTTATCCTATTTGAGATTCTTTGTTATGAGCAACAATTAGCTCCCACAACTCACGTTTAGCTTCAGCCTTCTTAAGCTCAGCTAAAGGTGCAGAACTCAGTACAGGATTAGATTTAGGCATCTTGAGACGACGCATATCCCAAATGACATCGGCTCCTTTACTCGCCTTCTCTGTAAATGAGCAGTTGGTGATAGGACAGCCTATGAGTGACAATACTGAATTAATCACAGGGTGATGCTCAATACCTGGCTCAACACTATCAACTAAGATGATATAAGCCTTAGCAGCATTACTAGTCTGTACCCACCTCTTGATCCCCATCGCATCTAAATATGCCGCTTTTTCCACTCTGATTAATGCCTTTCATTCTTTGATGATTAATAGGATACCAGCTTATAAAGCAAGGCTGAATAAAATCACAAAACCGATTAGAACAATCACTTCTTACCACTTTATAAGAACTAATTAAGGGAGATAAAATACATGTATTAACTCAGGAGAAAACTCATGATCAATATCGGAATTAAAGAGCAAGATAGGAAAGAGATAACGGCTGGCCTCAATCAAGTCTTAGCTGACACTTATAGTTTATACCTCAAGACACACAGCTTTCACTGGAATGTCACTGGACCTATGTTTACCAGCTTACATCAGCTGTTTGAAGAGCAATACACTGAATTAGCCGCTGCCGTTGATTTAATTGCCGAAAGAGTTAGAGCATTAGGAGCACGAGCATTGGGCTCATACAGCGCTTACGCAGCCCTAACAGGCATCAAAGAAGATCACGGCATCACTGATGCTAATGAGATGCTCAGGGAACTGTTGAAAGGCCAGGAAGTAATCATACGTAATATCAGATCACTCTACCCTTTGATAAACCAAGCTAATGATGAGGCGACAGCAGATCTGCTCACCCAGAGAATCCAGACCCATGAAAAAACGGCATGGATGTTAAGGAGTCTGTTAGCAGTTTAGTCAGTAGCCAGAAGAGAGTCTTAAAAACACTGAATGGGAACTATTTAATAAAATCGCAAATCCCAGATGCAAAAAAGCCGAGCTAATGCTCGGCTTTTTCTAAATGTGGCAGGGGTAGCAAGACTCGAACTCGCAACCATCGGTTTTGGAGACCGCTGTTCTACCAATTGGAACTATACCCCTGTTGACGAGACGCATTATGCTTAAACTCCCCTAAAAGGTAAAGTACTTTTTATTCTATAACCGTTTAACTGCGGCATTTTCAAGCAAGAATTATAATCAGAGTAATTTTTAAACGTTATCGTATAGGGTAAAGGTTAGATCACAGAAAATCCAATCTATAATGTCTGTATTCCCAAAAATACTGGCAACAACTCAATCTTCAATTTACAAACCACAAGGCGAAGCTAAAGCTGGCGTTAATTCAGGTACTCTATCGAAAGAATTGACCTTTCCGTCTCTGAATTAAGTCACATAATCCTTCACTTCAACAGTTGAAAGTAATGCTCCCTTAATATGGAATACCCAGTCGATGTCTTGTCGATATTCTCGCATCTCATCGGAATCAACCGGACCGATAGATCCATCGGCGCCTTTTGGCATAAACCATAAATTAAAATTGATCGACATAGGCTGCTCTGGTGCCACCTTGTCACTGTGAGTTGAGATAAGTTGACCATCTACATAGTAATTAACTTGATCGGCTTCGACTGTCGCATGAATGCAATTTCTGACCAAGCTCAGCGGCGTGACGACCGTCATGGATGGCGGAAGTGTCGATATTGAACGACTATATGGATATAGGAGGTACGAGACCAAGGATGGACGAAGGTAGAATAATGCAGGAACTGTTACCGAGGAGAATTTATCGACCGACATCGACTCTTTATAAACCAAAGTGGCATTGCACGTGCGTGCTTAAGTGGATAAGCCACCTGCCTACATTGACGTTGGATATGGGCAATAGAATTTATATTTAAAAATATCCAGACACAAAAAGCGGAGGCGCCTTCCAATAGCCCAGTTTCGGATAAATCCTCCGCGTTCTACCGCAGCATCAAACTTCGTTTGCTGAACGCAGCGATATCACCCTACTAGCACATAAAAGGATGCATGCTGCGCATGCGCTATCTATATTCCCCATGTGAGAAGCTCATTTCAAAAGCTGTTAAACGAAAAAATCCCCAACACTAAGTGCTGGGGATTTATCGTTTATTAGGCGCCTGGAAATGACCTACTCTCACATGGGGAGACCCCACACTACCATCGGCGCGATTGCGTTTCACTTCTGAGTTCGAGATGGATTCAGGTGGGGCCACAATGCTATGGTTTCCAGACTAATTTGGTAAATTTAGAAAGCTATAAATAATTGGGTTTAGTACACGGATGTACTGTATGTCATAAATGCAGGAGCATTTTATGACCAACTTAAATCAAGTTCGTATTCTTTTGTGCTTATGAAGTAACACACACATTAACTACACAAACCCATCTGGGTTGTATGGTTAAGCCTCACGAGTCATTAGTACAGGTTAGCTCAACGCCTCACAACGCTTACACACCCTGCCTATCAACGTCCTAGTCTCGAACGGCTCTTTAGAGGAATTAAATTCCTAGGGATGACTCATCTTAGGACTCGCTTCCCGCTTAGATGCTTTCAGCGGTTATCGATTCCGAACGTAGCTACCGGGCAATGCTATTGGCATAACAACCCGAACACCAGCGGTTCGTCCACTCCGGTCCTCTCGTACTAGGAGCAGCTTCCTTCAATCATCCAACGCCCACGGCAGATAGGGACCGAACTGTCTCACGACGTTCTGAACCCAGCTCGCGTACCACTTTAAATGGCGAACAGCCATACCCTTGGGACCGACTTCAGCCCCAGGATGTGATGAGCCGACATCGAGGTGCCAAACACCGCCGTCGATATGAACTCTTGGGCGGTATCAGCCTGTTATCCCCGGCGTACCTTTTATCCGTTGAGCGATGGCCCTTCCATACAGAACCACCGGATCACTATGACCTACTTTCGTACCTGCTCGACGTGTATGTCTCGCAGTTAAGCTGGCTTATGCCATTGCACTAACCGTACGATGTCCGACCGTACTTAGCCAACCTTCGTGCTCCTCCGTTACTCTTTGGGAGGAGACCGCCCCAGTCAAACTACCCACCAGGCACTGTCCTCAACCCCGATTCAGGGGCCTGAGTTAGAACATCAAAACTACAAGGGTGGTATTTCAAGGTTGACTCCATCAGAACTAGCGTCCCAACTTCAAAGTCTCCCACCTATCCTACACATGTAGGTTCAATGTTCAGTGCCAAGCTATAGTAAAGGTGCACGGGGTCTTTCCGTCTAGCCGCGGGTATACGGCATCTTCACCGCAATTTCAACTTCACTGAGTCTCGGCTGGAGACAGCGTGGCCATCATTACGCCATTCGTGCAGGTCGGAACTTACCCGACAAGGAATTTCGCTACCTTAGGACCGTTATAGTTACGGCCGCCGTTTACCGGGGCTTCGATCATGAGCTTCTCCGAAGATAACCCAATCAATTAACCTTCCGGCACCGGGCAGGCGTCATACCGTATACTTCCTCTTGCGAGTTTGCACAGTACTGTGTTTTTGATAAACAGTTGCAGCCACCTGGTATCTGCGACTCCCAACAGCTTAGAGAGCAAGTCTCATCACCGTCGGGAGCGTACCTTCTCCCGAAGTTACGGTACCATTTTGCCTAGTTCCTTCAGCCGAGTTCTCTCAAGCGCCTTGGTATTCTCTACCCAACCACCTGTGTCGGTTTGGGGTACGATTCCTACTAACCTGAAGCTTAGAAGATTTTCCTGGAAGCATGGCATCAACTACTTCAACCCCTTAGGGTCTCGTCATCAGTCCTCAGTCTTGCAATTTAATGCGTATTCCCGGATTTGCCTAAGAATACAACCTACAACCTTAAACGCGGACAACCAACGCCGCGCTAGTCTAGCCTTCTCCGTCTCTCCATCGCAGTTAGCAGAAGTACAGGAATATTAACCTGTTTCCCATCGATTACGCCTTTCGGCCTCACCTTAGGGGTCGACTTACCCTGCCCTGATTAACATTGGACAGGAAACCTTGGTCTTTCGGCGAGGGAGTTTTTCACTCCCTTTATCGTTACTCATGTCAGCATTCGCACTTCTGATACCTCCAGGATGGGTTACCCCTTTCCCTTCAACGGCTTACAGAACGCTCCTCTACCGCACCAGTGCAAGCACTAGTACCCATAGCTTCGGTGTATTGCTTAGCCCCGTTAAATCTTCCGCGCAGGCCGACTCGACTAGTGAGCTATTACGCTTTCTTTAAAAGATGGCTGCTTCTAAGCCAACTTCCTAGCTGTCTAAGCCTTCCCACATCGTTTCCCACTTAGCAATAACTTTGGGACCTTAGCTGATGGTCTGGGTTGTTTCCCTTTCCACGACGGACGTTAGCACCCGCCGTGTGTCTCCCGAGTAGTACTCATTGGTATTCGGAGTTTGCAAAGGGTTGGTAAGTCGGGATGACCCCCTAGCCTTAACAGTGCTCTACCCCCAATGGTATTCGCTCGAGGCGCTACCTAAATAGCTTTCGAGGAGAACCAGATATCTCCCGGTTTGATTGGCCTTTCACCCCCATCCACAAGTCATCCGCTCATTTTTCAACATAAGTCGGTTCGGTCCTCCAGTTGATGTTACTCAACCTTCAACCTGCCCATGGATAGATCACCGGGTTTCGGGTCTACACCTTGCAACTAAACGCGCAGTTAACACTCGGTTTCCCTACGGCTCCGCTATTCGCTTAACCTCGCTACAAAATGTAAGTCGCTGACCCATTATACAAAAGGTACGCAGTCACGGTCTCAAGAACCGCTCCCACTGCTTGTACGTATACGGTTTCAGGTTCTATTTCACTCCCCTCACAGGGGTTCTTTTCGCCTTTCCCTCACGGTACTGGTTCACTATCGGTCAGTCAGGAGTATTTAGCCTTGGAGGATGGTCCCCCCATGTTCAGACAAGATGTCACGTGTCCCGTCCTACTCGTTTTCATCTATGGTTAGTTTTCATGTACGGGGCTATCACCCTGTGCCGCTGAGCTTTCCAACTCATTCCACTAACACCCCATAGACTTAAGGGCTAATCCCCGTTCGCTCGCCGCTACTAGGGGAATCTCGGTTGATTTCTGTTCCTCCGGGTACTTAGATGTTTCAGTTCCCCGGGTTTGCCTCACTACACTATGTATTCATGTAGTGATACTCACTTATGTGAGTGGGTTTCCCCATTCGGACATCGTTAGCTCAAATGCTTGTTACTAGCTCGCCAACGCTTTTCGCAAGTTACTACGTCCTTCATCGCCTCTGACTGCCAAGGCATCCACCGTATACGCTTAGTCACTTAACCATACAACCCACATGGGTCTTTATCCGCTTGCCACTGTACTGTTATGCAGCGTTACTCAAACTCACTTGTCGGTTATGTAGTGAACTACACGCCCTCCTCGTTCGCTTTCGCGTCTTGCCTAACAACACATTGACTGCGCTAACAGACTCAATATTCTCTACGGATAGTAGAAAACAAATTGTATCGCAACTAATGGTGTTTACTTTCGCCAAAAGAATACTCTTGAATTGCATCGCTGCAATTCGGCACTTGATTTAAGTGTTTGAGAACTCAATTATTTATTTTTCGCGCTAATGCTATTAATAACAACTTACAAGTAAGTCGCTATCCCTTTCACATTAACACTATCAGCTTTCCAAATTTTTAAAGAACGCTAACTCTCGCTTGGAGAATTAGTTTGCTCTAACAAGAACAAGTTATCTGTGTGAACACTCAGCAAATATTGAGTTAGTCGTATAGGTAAGGAGGTGATCCAGCCCCAGGTTCCCCTAGGGCTACCTTGTTACGACTTCACCCCAGTCATGAACCACACCGTGGTAAACGCCCTCCCCGAAGGGTTAAGCTATCTACTTCTGGTGCAGCCCACTCCCATGGTGTGACGGGCGGTGTGTACAAGGCCCGGGAACGTATTCACCGTGACATTCTGATTCACGATTACTAGCGATTCCGACTTCACGGAGTCGAGTTGCAGACTCCGATCCGGACTACGACCGGCTTTGTGGGATTAGCTTGACCTCGCGGCTTTGCGACCCTCTGTACCGACCATTGTAGCACGTGTGTAGCCCTACTCGTAAGGGCCATGATGACTTGACGTCGTCCCCACCTTCCTCCGGTTTATCACCGGCAGTCTCCCTAAAGTTCCCACCATTACGTGCTGGCAAATAAGGATAAGGGTTGCGCTCGTTGCGGGACTTAACCCAACATTTCACAACACGAGCTGACGACAGCCATGCAGCACCTGTCTCACGGTTCCCGAAGGCACTAATTCATCTCTGAAAAATTCCGTGGATGTCAAGAGTAGGTAAGGTTCTTCGCGTTGCATCGAATTAAACCACATGCTCCACCGCTTGTGCGGGCCCCCGTCAATTCATTTGAGTTTTAACCTTGCGGCCGTACTCCCCAGGCGGTCTACTTAATGCGTTAGCTTGGGAACCCAGTGTTCAAGACACCAAATTCCGAGTAGACATCGTTTACGGCGTGGACTACCAGGGTATCTAATCCTGTTTGCTCCCCACGCTTTCGTACCTGAGCGTCAGTCTTTGTCCAGGGGGCCGCCTTCGCCACCGGTATTCCTTCAGATCTCTACGCATTTCACCGCTACACCTGAAATTCTACCCCCCTCTACAAGACTCTAGTTTGCCAGTTCAAAATGCAATTCCCAGGTTGAGCCCGGGGCTTTCACATCTTGCTTAACAAACCGCCTGCGTACGCTTTACGCCCAGTAATTCCGATTAACGCTTGCACCCCTCGTATTACCGCGGCTGCTGGCACGAAGTTAGCCGGTGCTTCTTCTGCGAGTAACGTCACAGCTATAGTTTATTAAACTACAACCTTTCCTCCTCGCTGAAAGTGCTTTACAACCCGAAGGCCTTCTTCACACACGCGGCATGGCTGCATCAGGCTTTCGCCCATTGTGCAATATTCCCCACTGCTGCCTCCCGTAGGAGTCTGGACCGTGTCTCAGTTCCAGTGTGGCTGATCATCCTCTCAGACCAGCTAGGGATCGTCGCCTTGGTAAGCCATTACCTTACCAACTAGCTAATCCCACCTAGGTACATCCAATCGCGAAAGGCCCGAAGGTCCCCTCCTTTCCCCCGTAGGGCGTATGCGGTATTAGCAGTCGTTTCCAACTGTTATCCCCCTCGACTGGGCAGTTCCCTAGGCATTACTCACCCGTCCGCCGCTCGACAGCAAAGGTGCAAGCACCTTCCTGTTTCCGCTCGACTTGCATGTGTTAGGCCTGCCGCCAGCGTTCAATCTGAGCCATGATCAAACTCTTCAATTAAAGTTCTTTTGATGCATCCTCTTTCGAAGATGACATCGGCTCAATGAATTATACTGTTTATATAAGTGATCCGAACTAGGTTCGAATCTATGAACACTCATTCATTGAGTAATATTTTGATTGCCGACATTCCGAAGAACAGAAGGCAATTTCGAATAACTCAATACCTGTGAGTGTCCACACAGATTTCTTGTTTTGAATTGTTAAAGAGCTGGTGCTTGGTAGCACCGCCGTTAGACGCTAGGTCGCTGGCTTTTACTTACTTCCCAAGGCGTTCCGCCTTGGCTAGGGATGCGTATTCTACACTTCCCGTTGTTGGCGTCAAGGGCTTTTAAAAATTTAATTTCTATCGTTTAAAACGAAGAAAAAAACAAGCTTACTTATTGCCCTGACTGGGTTTCAGCTTCGTTTAAGAAAACTGGTTTGCCGTGTCAGTGGATGCGCATTATAGGGGGTTTCGATATGAGCACAAGGGCTTATTTCAAAAAAACAAACAAGCGAGCACTTATCAATCAAAGAGTCCAGAAAACACACATAACACCTATCCGAAGGGACTTTTTACTCTAAACCTTCTAACAGGGAGATTAAGTCTGGCACACTTTTAAGAGTCTGCATGAAACTTTTAGCTTTCATGACATATTTCTATAAATACCTTTTACCGATACTGTCCAATATCCCTCAGTAGTGATATTGGATTCTTTAAATGAGTCAGACTCTATACATGCTGATTTCAATTTTATTAAAACATCAGATTTTAGTCCTTTGTTTTATCTTCATTAACCTGCTTGATGTTTTGGCTGTCCCTTCCACCTTGAGTGTCTTCTTTTTGTATACCGGCATTGGGCGATACTTTCAGTTTTCGTATGCCATAGATAGTCATCACAGGGCCCGATAGCGCATAGAGGTAAAAAATGAAACAGAGTATTAGTGCGGGCTCTAAAGACACAAAAACAAATATACCTACGAGGGATAAGATGACAAGGAAGTTAACTCGACTGCGCCAGTCGATATCTTTAAACGATAGATATCGAAAATTACTCACCATGAGTAGCCCCAACATGATGGTAATAATAGCCACAACCCAACTAACATTATGACCATCGAGTGCATTTTGGCTTCCCAGCCAAATGCTAGCAGCTATCACAGCAGCCGCTGCTGGGCTAGCCAACCCTTGAAAATAACGTTTATCGGCAACCCCAACTTGTGTGTTAAAACGAGCGAGACGCAGTGCTGCACCGGCACAATAGATAAAGGCCGCGAGCCAGCCTAACTTTCCAAGTTCAGCCAACCCCCAATTATAGGCGATCAAAGCAGGAGCAACGCCGAATGAAACCATATCAGCCATACTGTCGTATTCGGCTCCGAATTGACTCTGGGTATTGGTCATTCTTGCTACGCGACCATCGAGCCCATCAAATAACATGGCGACAAACACAGCTATTGCAGCAGACTCATACAAGCCATTCATAGAAGCGATAACCGCATAGAAACCAGAGAATAGCCCTGCCGTCGTAAACAAGTTTGGTAACAGATAGATACCTTTACGCTTTACCGAATCTTTATCAAAGTTTTGCATATCATTCAAAGATGAGTATCTTGTATGAAAAATATACCATACTTTAACTGTTCTACACTTTCCCTTTATCAGTTACTTACTTAAGTTCATGATATTATTTAAGCAAGTTCATCTCAGTTTTGATTGGAAGCCATTATGTACCCAAGATTTTTAGCTCTCGTGCTACCTTTACTATTTATGGCATCAGTTTCGGCCACCGTCATATATAAGTGGGTAGATAAAAATGGAGTGACTCACTATAGCCAGCAGATCCCAGAGAATGCCAACGATCAGTCAAAATCCACAAAGCTATACAGTGAAGATATTGAGCCAAAAGCCATAGGGACTGTTGCTCCAACGGCTCGTAAGGAAGAAGAAAATGAGTTAAGCCAAGCTCAACAAGATGCAGCAGCTATCAATGAAAACGATAAAGAACAAGCTAAAGAAATCTGTAAGAACGCGAAATACAATCTTGATATTTTGATGACCCACACCAAGCTAAACAGTAAAGATCAACAAACAGGTGAAGTTGTAGCTGTAACAGAGGAGCAGCGTCAGGAAAAGATCAAGGTGCAGAAACAGAGAATCAAGCTATTCTGTAAATAGCTAGTGTATGGGAATCATCACTAAATAGATAAACCCTTAAGTTAGTTCTTAGCTAAAACTAACTTAAGTTCCCCCATAAAATAGTCTCAATCGAGTCTATTTTATGCAAGGGTCGTAAGATTGATGCCTTAAGGTTTTGTGACCGTATACATGGAACGGCTCATCCCATCTTGACAGGCCTGAGTACCTGCATTCCAACCTTCATCAAATGAATCTAAACCATCTAATGTCGTATCTTTAAATGCGGTTAGTGACCCACCATCGGCTTTAACTGTTATTGCACTCTTACAGCCTTGATCATAACCAAAATGATATTGGCTATCATAATCAACATTGCCTACACCAATATATGCTTCTATGCCTTGGGTTGGTTTAGGCTCTGGAGTCGTCGAACTACAACCTAAGACCGATAACGACACCAATCCGATAAGTGCTAATTTTGATTTCATGATTCATACTCCTTGTTAGGCTAGAAGCGGCAAACATATGGAAAACATCATTCCAGGTCAGTTTTGCAGCTCTATATCTAAGTCAATTCCATATTGTTATATCTAAACAACTGACTATATTGGATAAAAGTTAATCTATACTAGTTGAGCCAAAAACAAAAGCACTAGAGAACCAGGCTGACAAGTATACAAACCAGCCAAAGTTCTCATATGATCCATTATTGCAGGAAGATCAACTCACCTCCCGAACACTCAAGTTTAATGGGTTTACCCGGCACTAAGCTACCGCTTAAGATACGTTGGGCCAGTGGATTCTCTACTTCCTGCTGCAATGCCCTTTTCAAAGGCCTTGCTCCATAGGCAGGATCGAACCCAGCCTTAGCAATCAAGGCTAGCGCATCTTTACTAATTATGAGCTCATAATCTTTTTCGGCAAGCCTCTGCTGTAAAGATTTAATTTGAATATGGGCTATATATTCAATGTGCTTCTCATCCAAAGGATGAAAGACCACAGTTTCATCGATTCTATTTAAAAATTCGGGTCTAAAACTATGAACCACAACATTCATGACCTCAGCCTTCATCTCACTATATGACAGGGAGCCACATCTGTCTTGAATGATGTCAGAGCCTAGGTTTGACGTCATGATAATAACTGTATTTCTAAAGTCGACAGTACGGCCTTGACCATCGGTCAACCTGCCATCGTCTAGTACCTGCAACAGAATGTTAAACACATCTGGATGGGCTTTTTCAACTTCGTCTAGGAGGATTACTGAATATGGCTTTCTTCTTATCGCTTCCGTGAGGTAACCGCCCTCTTCATAACCCACATAACCAGGAGGTGCACCGAGTAAACGTGCAACCGAGTGTTTCTCCATAAACTCCGACATATCGATACGCACCATGGCCGCTTCAGTATCGAATAAAAACTTAGCCAGTGACTTACACAGCTCGGTCTTACCTACGCCCGTTGGTCCCAAAAACAGAAATGATCCGATAGGACGCTCAGGATCGGCAAGTCCGGCTCTACTACGTCGTATCGCGTTTGACACCGCATCTACCGCTTCATTCTGGCCAATAACCCTTTCGTGTAACGCCTTTTCCATTTGCAGCAGTTTTTCTTTCTCCCCTTCCAACATCTTAGCAACTGGGATCCCCGTTGCCCTCGATAGCACCTCTGCAATCTCAACATCGGTCACCTTGTGCCTCAATAAGGTCATGTCTTGCATCTCAGCTTGCGCCGCTAGATCCAGTTGCTTTTCTAGCGCCGGAATACGACCATATTGCAACTCAGACATACGGGTCAAATCACTAGCACGTCTTGCTACATCGAGATTCAGCCTCGCCTGCTCTAAATCCGCCTTTATATGTTGAGTACCTGCCAGTGCTGCTTTTTCTGTATGCCATATTTCGTTAAGTTCTGCCGCTTTAGCATCGACATCTTTCAACTCTTTTCGCAGGGAATATAAACGGCGAATACTAGCCTCATCAGTTTCTTTCGCGAGTGCTTGCTCCTCTATCTTAAGTTGGATGCTTCTGCGCTCTAACCTGTCTAGTACTTCTGGTTTAGAGTCGATCTGAATCCTGATGCTCGATGCCGCTTCATCGATAAGATCGATGGCTTTATCGGGTAACTTACGATCTGAGACATATCGATTGGACATGCTTGCCGCGGCGACAATTGCAGGGTCGGTGATCTCAACATGGTGATGTAACTCGTAGCGTTCCTTGAGCCCACGTAAGATGGCTATCGTGTCTTCTACGTTGGGCTCTTCCACCAACACCTTCTGAAAACGTCGCTCTAAAGCGGCATCTTTCTCTATATATTTGCGGTACTCATCTAGAGTCGTTGCCCCGACACAATGAAGATCTCCCCTTGCTAAGGCAGGTTTGAGCATATTGCCCGCATCCATGGCGCCATCACCTTTACCAGCACCGACCATAGTATGTAATTCATCGATAAAGAGGATGACTTGGCCCTCTTCTTGATAGAGTTCATTAAGTACGGCTTTTAAACGTTCTTCGAATTCACCACGATACTTAGCCCCAGCCACTAATGACCCCATATCCAATGAGAGCACGCGCTTATTCTTGATGCCTTCAGGCACTTCGCCGTTAACGATTCTTTGAGCCAGCCCCTCGACAATCGCGGTTTTCCCCACGCCAGGTTCACCTATCAAGACTGGGTTATTTTTACTACGGCGCTGCAATACCTGAATCGTACGACGGATCTCATCATCTCGACCAATCACAGGGTCGAGCTTTCCTTGCTCGGCACGCTCTGTCAGATCGACGGTAAACTTCTTAAGCGCTTGACGTTGATCTTCGGCATTCGGATCGTCGACAGTTTTCCCTGCTCTGATCTGTTTGATGGTCTGCTCCATCAAATCTTTGGTCGCACCAGCCTTCTTCAGGCTCTGGGCAAGCGGGTCATTACCTTCTAATGCCGCCAGAATGAATAGCTCACTGGAGATAAACTTATCTTTACGCTTCTGAGAAAGCTTGTCGCAGAAATTGAGCAGACGTATTAGTGCCTGTGATAGCTGAATATCACCACCTGTTCCCTCAACCCGAGGCAAGCGATCTAACTCTTGGCTTATCATAGAACGCAGTGAACTAACCTGAATACCGGCCTGAGTAAGCAAGGGATGAATTGAACCATTATCTTGATTAAGAAGGGCCATCATCAGATGAATAGGTTCAATAAACTGGTGATCGCGCCCCAATGCCAATGATTGAGCATCGGAAATAGCTGTTTGGAATTTATTGGTCATACGATCGAGTCGCATACAGCCTCCAAAATAATTACTAGTACTAAAATTTACTTGATATAGTTAAAAGATGGGGTTTTTTTTAGTTTTTTCAAGCTTTAAACTGTGAGACTGGGCACTCTATCGTTAATTAACTAGCTTAAGTTAGCCAGATGAATGACGCCATGCGCCCTGTGATACCATCTCGGCGATAGGAGAAGTAATCGGCTTCATTTTTATAAGTACAAGCATGACTCAGGTATACCTCACTCACACCTGCCAACTGGAGTCGATATTTTGCCAGTCCCTGAAGATCGGCTAAAAACTTGCTGTCAGACTCAGTGGAATTGAAGAAGGTAGAAGTTTCAGGGTGTAATAACATAAACATCTCCCTCACTTCCTCTCCAACCTCAAATGCCTCCGGGCCAATGGCAGGCCCCAAATAAGCAATAAGATCTGCATGCTGTGAGGCAAACGTCTCCAACGTGGTCTCTATGATCCCATCACACAGCCCACGCCAACCAGCGTGAATAGCAGCAACTTGCTTGCCTTGTCTATCACAAATAAGCACAGGCAAGCAGTCAGCAGTCATAACGACACAGACTTGTTGCCTTTGCCTGGTGTAACTGGCATCGGCGCAGACAAGCCTCTGGTTATCGGCTTCGACAACTTTAGTGCTATGGGCTTGATCCAGCCAAGCTGGGCGGGAAGGTAATAACAAGCGCTCACTAATGAGCGCTCGATTTGCCAGCACATCTTCCAGTGCGTCACCCACGTGTAGTCCTACATTCAGACTCTCATAGGGAGCTTTACTCAAACCCGCATGACGGGTTGAGAAAGCAATATTGACGCCTTCGGGAATATGCCAACTTGTGGTCATCTACAGAGCCCGTCTATTTACAAGATTGAAGACGGGTTGTCTTCCGTATCTTTTCTTAACGCTTTGGTTAAGATTACCATATCCTCAGGAACCGGTGCCTGCCAGCTCATGATTTCACAGGTATATGGATGAGCAAGTTCAAGCCTGATCGCATGTAACGCCTGACGCTTAAAGCCCATATAAACGTCGAAAAACTCAGGGGTCACAGCTTTAGGTGGCCTTGGACGTCCACCGTAAACAGGGTCACCCACTAAGGTATGGCCAAGATGAGCCATATGCACACGGATCTGGTGAGTCCTTCCAGATTCCAGACGCAATCTTAAACGCGTATGGGCTCTAAACTTCTCGGCGACACGAAAGTGAGTCATCGCAGGCTTACCCGAATACACCACAGCCATATGGGTACGTTTAGTCGGATGACGATCGATAGGTTCATCGACTGTGCCACCCGAAATAAGTGATCCCATAACTATGGCTTCATATTCCCGAGTGATCTCGCGGGCCTGCAACGCCGAGACAAGGTGTGTTTGTGCCTCGACCGTCTTAGCTACAACCATAAGCCCAGTGGTATCTTTATCCAGACGATGCACAATGCCGGCACGAGGGACTAGCTCGATACCCGGGCAATGGTGAAGTAGCGCATTCAGAAGCGTGCCATCACTGTTGCCCGCACCAGGGTGAACCACGAGACCAGCCTGCTTGTTAATGACTAAGATATGATCATCTTCATAAACAATATCTAAATCGATTGCTTGGGCTTTAGCCTTTGTTTCTTCAACTAAGGTCGCGCCGACTTCTATTTCCTGGCCTTCGAGCACCTTCTCTCTCGGCTTATTTGAAACATTGCCATCAATAGTTACTGAACCATCTAAGATCCATTCTTTGATGCGTGTACGTGAGTAATCAGGGAACAACTCAGCCAAAGTTTGATCTAATCTTTGTCCAGTTTGTATTGCTGTTATCTCGCTTTTTAGATTAATATCTTGTGTCATAGGAACCGTACCCGCTTTTCGGGGTCCAAAAATGTGAGCGATCTGTTACAATCGAATTGTTTCTATTTTATATCGAAATGGAAAAAATCTTAACTACAACTTTAAAAGAATCGAAATTAAGTATGCATAAATTTGCTAAAGGTGCTGTATTAGCCCTATTTTCAATAGCCATTACGGCTTGTAGTAGTAGCCCGGATGAAGAACTTAAGGCCAGTAAAACATCACCAGATGTACTGTATTCCCAAGCGAGAACCTCTATGGAGCTTGGTAATTACAGTAAAGCGGTTCGTTCTCTTGAAGCATTAGACTCGCGCTATCCATTTGGACCACACAAAACCCAAGTGCAGTTAGATCTCATTTATGCCTATTATAAACTAGATGACCCTGCTTCGGGAATCGCAAATATAGATCGTTTTATTAGGCTCAACCCTACCCATAAAGATATAGATTATGTCTATTATATGCGTGGACTGGTGAATATGCAGTCAGATAGCTACATGTTCCACGATATGCTCAATATAGACAGAACCGATCGAGATCCAAAAGTTGCTCAAGATGCATTTAAAGATTTCGATCGCCTGATCAAATCTTACCCGAACAGTAAATATGCTTACGATGCAACACAACGCATGCAATTTCTTAAAAACAGACTGGCTAAATACTCAATAAATGTTGCCGAGTATTACATGAAAATGAACGCCTGGAGTGCTGCGGCTATCAGAGCCCAATCTGTGATGGAAACCTATCCTGGCACCCCATCTACAGAACACGCCTTAGAGATCATGGCCGATGCTTACGGTGAGCTAGGGCAAGAAAAGCTGAAAGAAAATGTACTGATAGTGATGAAAGCAAATTACCCGGACAATAAAAAATTGACCGGAAAATAACTTCAAAGACTTCAGTAAGATTCAGATACCTAAGTATTAAGGCTCCCACTTACAATGTAAGTCGGGAGTTTTTTGTGTCTGCCACCTTGTATCTAGCACAAAGGAACTTCAAGGAAAAAATAAATCCCCCGTAGTCTAACTCTAGCAAAAAAGCTGTCATGGCCATAATATAGCGCAAAAGATATCCAAACGATCAGTTAAAACCAAGAAAACATCGAAAGTAGTTGACTCAAATCCTCAAAAGCATTCTAATGACGCCCGTTGCCCGAATAGCTCAGTCGGTAGAGCAGAGGATTGAAAATCCTCGTGTCCCTGGTTCGATTCCGGGTTCGGGCACCATATTTCATTTAGGCGCTTATGGTGACTAAAACAAAAAACCTCGCTTAGCGAGGTTTTTTTGTATCTATAACTTACTGTTTCTAAACTTAGGTTTCAGGAGCAAAAGCTTTCAATGTCCCACCAAACCACTCGGGGCCAGCGATAACCTTAGGCTATCGCTCCTAGCTCTAAATCTTAAACAGGCTCACCGCTTGTTGCAATGATTCGGCCCGCGACTTAACTTCATCTGAAGCACGGGCATTATCATCGGCTGCCGTCGCCGAATCTTGGGCAATATCTCTGATGATCACCACATTTTTATTCACTTCAGAAGCAACCATACTCTGCTCCTCAATTGCGGCTGCAATCTGAGTGCTCATATCCATGATATTAGTGACATCTAAGTTTATCTGTTGCAATAGCGTTCCAGCAGAGGCTGCCTGTTCGGCACTCTCTCCGCCTTGCTTCTGAGTCGCTTCCATCAACTGCACGATTGAACGGGTTCTGGCCTGCAGTGTCTGAATGATACTGGCAATCTCCTCTGTAGACTCCTGAGTCCTCATCGCCAGGCTTCTCACCTCATCGGCCACCACGGCAAAACCACGTCCTTGTTCCCCTGCTCTGGCAGCCTCAATGGCGGCATTAAGTGCCAACAAGTTAGTCTGCTCGGCAATACCTCTGATGACATCGAGCACTGTGCCTATGGTCTCACTGTCTTTCTCCAGATCTGAGACCACCTGAGCCGAACCGTTTAACTGCTCGGCTAAAGATTGAATCTTCTCGATGGTTTGCTCAACGCCCAATTGTCCCTTCTGAGCATTGTCGTGGGTGTTACTGGCTCTATCGGCGGCAAGTTCGGTATTTTTAGCTATCTCATCGATAGTCGCCCCCATCTCTGTGATAGCAGTCGCCACCATATCTGTCTCATTGAGTTGCTGACTGACTCCTTCAGACGCCTTAGCCGCATTCATAGACAGCTCGCCACATGAATGATTCATGATCTGCACAGACTCATTCACTTCTTCAATCAAGCGCTGGAAGCTCTCAACCATACTATTGAAGTGTTTAGCAATCTGACCTAACTCATCTTCCGCCGTAGCATCACAGCGTATCGTCAAATCCTTATTCTTCTCTATGCTCGAAATAGCCTTGGTGATCCTATCTACCGGATCCATGATGCTGCGAATGATAAAGAAGGTAAAACCACATAAGATGATGGCAATCAGGATAAATATTGTGATGCCCAGAGTGAATGCAGACTCTTCGGCATCACGAATAGCCGCTAGTGCCTGCTCTTCTAGGGTATTAGAATCAGCCTCGGCAGTTTCTATAGCATCACGCAGCACTGCCATTTGTCCATCATCCTCGGTTAAGCCCAGAGATTGCTCTTTACCGACTAAGGTCGCGAAGTCTTTTTGATAACTGGACATGAGAGAGGAGATCTGATTTTTAGCACTCGCATCTAATACAGAGGATGATAAAATCTGTTGAAACTTATTAATATTACCGTCAAATTTTTCGATATAACTCATTTTACGACGTAGCATAAAATCTTTCTCATTACGTCTAAGCTGTAACATCACCACCATCAAGTTAGGTTGATCATATCTTTTTACTAAGGTTTCGACATCCCGGACTGCCTGGCGTAAAGCGCCATATAAGCCAGTTTTAGGTGTTAGACCAATCTCCTGCTGCAGCTGTACTACAGTTTCGAAAGATTGCTTATAGTGCTGAATACTTTTATCGAAACTATCCAAGGCATTGGTAGGAATATCATACATGACGAATTGCTGCCTAAGAGTATTCATCACAGCGTTCATATCACTCGAGCTCGCCCTATGCTTCTCTAAATACCCGATATCTAAGCGAGCAAAAAAATCCTTTTCATCCTTCCTCAAGCTGAGTACCTCATTTTCTAACTCGATGACACTTTGAGCAGCAACAGAGAGATCGGCCTGAACTGAACTGGAATAACGCTGTAAACCAAACATAGCCACCAATGAAAGGATTGAAACGGCAGCACTTAGTAACAATTTATGACGAATGAGCATATTGGGGTCCCCTAAAACAAGCACTCTTTTAAAAATAGTCGCAAATTTATATAAAAGGTAAATAAAAATCAGTCTGTAACAAAACCGTCACAATAGATTTCACTACTATCATTCACATTTAAAGATATATCAACTAATTTTTATGGATAAAGTCTAAACAAACCATTGACATGGAACACTCGACAATAGGAAAAAATAAGTAAAAATTAAAACAGACTCTTTATCTTGGCTCAAACCAGATATACAATATCCCAAAATAAAAAGGAGCTAGTATGCAGGTAATCGACGCTGACACTGTTAATCAAACATTAAACTTTCCAACACTTATTTCAGAGCTTAGAGAGACCTTCTCCAAACCTGCTGGTATGCCACAACGGCAGGTATTTAACCTGGATGAGGGCTCATCCCACAGCGATGCATTCGCAGTGCTCCCCTCATGGAACGAGAAGACCATAGCAGTTAAGGCTTTCACCTACTTTCCTGATAACCCAGCTAAGAGTAGTGAACTAGAAAGCCTGTATTCCAAGATCATGATATTCGATCGTAAGACCGGGGTTCCCCAAGCTCTAGTTGACGGAACCAGTGTTACCTACTGGCGCACAGCTGCCATTTCGGCTTTAGGCACGGACTTCTTAGCAAGAAAAGATGCCAGTAAACTGCTGGTTTTTGGGACTGGACGTCTCGCCTCATTTATGGCCCTCGCCCATGCCAGTGTCCGCCCTATCAGTGAAATATCTATCTGGGGCAGAGATCCAAACAAGGCACAAAGCATAGTCGAAGCGGTCAGTTTGGCCAGACCCGATATTAAGGTAACCGTCAGTGATAATGTCGAAAAGTCTGTAAAAGCGGCCGATATCATCAGCTGTGCAACAGGCTCACCCACGCCACTATTTCACGGTGACTGGGTGCAAGCTGGCACTCATACCGATTTCGTGGGTAATCATAATCATAATAAGCGCGAGTGCGACACAGGGCTCATCTTAAAGTCATCGGTATATGTAGATTCAAAAATTAATGTTTTTGCGGAAGCCGGTGAACTGATTATCCCTGTCACAGAAGGTGTTTATAGTATGGATTCTGTCGTGGGAGAGCTCGCACAACTCTGTAATAATCAGGTGTCAGGTAGAAAAAACGAGCAAGAAATTACATTATTTAAAACCGTTGGCACAGCACTGGCCGATCTCGTCGGTGCTCAACTGGTCTATTCCCAGTTACAGTCGAATAACTAGCTTATACAGCAAGTATCATGTCATTAATGGAGGGAAGGCTCTCTTCCCTTTTCACTTATTTTTTATCTTTCTCAAGTCTCATTGGGCTTATATTCATCTTGCTCAATTACGATTTATCTCAAGTTGAACCAAGTGCGTCCGTCTTCACTAAGACCGCTAAGTGTTATACCTTTGTATAATTTTTAATGCCAATTCAAACCTTTTTCTGACTTGCCTATGTCTAACTAGGTATCAATAAACTTTCATCATTGTATAGCACAGGGAATATTCAGTGAGTGTACAGATACAATTAATCGAAGAGAGAGAGCCCTCAGAGGTTGAGCTGATCGAAAGAGCCAAGCAAGGTGATAAGTCGGCATTCAAACAAATTTATCTATTACATCATAAACGTGTCTATGGGCTCTGCTTTAGACTATCGGGTCAAATTGAGCTCGCAGAAGAAGCAACCCAAGATACTTTTGTGCGTCTATGGCAGAAGCTGCCCCAATTCAAGGGAAACAGTCAATTTGGCACTTGGCTACATAGGCTGACTGTAAACCAGGCATTGACTAGCATCAAGAAGCATAAGAGCTTTTGGGCCAGATTCTTGCCCTTATCGGATGAAACAGAACTGGGCCAAGAGGCCCTGGAATATGAATTATTAGATAAACTACTGCTCAAGCTGCCTGAACGAGCCAGAATCGTATTTGTGTTATTCGAAGCCGAAGGTTACAAGCATGACGAGATTGCAAACCTATTAGGGATAGCCACCGGAACCAGTAAGGCCCAGCTTCATCGAGCCAAAAAACTTCTGCAGGAGATGTTGTGATGAAGCACAATAAAAACAAACTCGCTAGTATGGTTTCTAACCTGCCACGAGAGCTTTCTCCACCAGAGGGCCTTTGGGACAAGATTGAAGGCCGACTGAATGCCCCCCTGATGGAAACCGAACAGAAACGGCTGCACAAACAGTGGCCACGCTTAGCCATCGCAAGTGTCATGATACTCGCCGTATTAATAGGGACACGACTTTCAACGCCCACACTATCGGCACCAGAAGCAAACGTCACTCTGCTAAACACCTTAGCCCAGATTCAACTCGAACATGAAAAACAGTTCGCTCAGCTCGAGCAAATAAATCGACTGGTCAACTGGCAAAACAGCCCATATAGCTCACCAGTAGAAGCCGGGATCGAACAGTTAAGGCAGGCGGCGAAGCAGATTTATCAGACCCTGAGACAAAACCCAAGGGAAAAACAGCTTTGGCAGCTGTGGCTTTGGACACAACACAGACAAATTGAACTACTAAAGCAGGGGCAAAAGCTCCCTGTTTCACTAAATTCACCAGGAGAGAGCATATGACCAAGGCAAGATTCACTCACTACTTACTCATTCCCTTATTGCTTATAAGTAACTTAGCGCTGGCCGCACAGAGTATCGACAAGCAGATTAAAGTAACCGATGACCTCAGGCTCAATGTCAAAGTGTTGCGAGGCAAAGTCAAAATCAAAAGTTGGGATAAGCAAGAGATCAGTGTTCAAGGCACCTTAGATGAGCTCAGCGAAGGATTCATTTTAGAACAGCAAGGTAATTCCGTCACATTGGAAGATAAGATGCCACGACAATTTAGTGGTAAAAATAACAATGGCTCATCATTAATTATCACAGTGCCAAAAAACCTAAGCTTATACGCCGAGGGAATTTCATCTAGCTATTACTTATCCAACCTAGTGGGCGACATCAGCATTAACACAGTCAGTGGTGATATCAAGGCCATCAAGCTCACCGATGAGGTGCTGATCCACACCATTTCTGGCGATATCGTCACCAATGGATTGAAGGGAAACATCAAACTAGATACCGTATCTGGCACCATAAAAGATCAAAATAGTGGTGGTGAGATCAGTTATAAATCTGTCAGTGGAAAACTTAACGCCAACTCTCGGGCAACTAAAGTGTCAATCGAGCAAGTGTCAGGTGACGGTAAGATCATGCTACAGAAAGTTGACAAGCTTCAGGTTCGCAGTGTGAGTGGTGATATTGTCTTGTCTTTATCGGCACTCGAATCTGTCGCTAACTTAGAGAGTGTCAGCGGAGACATAAAACTCGAGTTGCCTCAGGTCATCAATGCCAGATTTAGCCTCAATGGTGGTCCCGGTGGCAAAATCCATAATCGTTATAGTGATGACAAACCGGCCAAAGAAAAGTATTCACCCACTTCATATCTCAAATTCCAAACGGGTAATCCAACATCGGATATCAAGATCAATACCATAAGCGGAGACATAGAACTGACCAAAAGAATGTAGTCAATTAATTCCCTTAAAGCAGCTAAGTAAAAGGCCTTCATCGAAGGCCTTTTACTATCAGTAACACTTATCGCAATAGACTAGTGCCAGCCGAAAAATGTGACTGAATTAATCCCAGTAGAAAGGACTAGACCGAGGCAACTTCTTCATCGGTCAGATAACGCCACTCGCCGGGTGCCAAGTCATCGTCTAACACTATCTTACCGACGCTTTCTCTATGCAGACCAACAACTTTATTGCCTACGGCAGCAAACATACGCTTCACCTGATGATACTTACCTTCGGTAATCGTTAAGCGGGCATGATGTGAGTCAATAATCTCAAGCACAGCAGGCTTGGTCAGTCCATCTTCATTTCTCAGCTCAACACCTTGAGCGAACGTCTCGACTAATGAGGCATCGAGTTCGTCGGTTAATGTAACCAGATAACACTTGCCGCAATCTTTCTTTGGCGAAGTGATCTTATGAGACCATTGACCATCGGTTGTTATAAGCACTAGCCCAGTGGTATCGATATCTAACCTACCGGCAATATGCAAAGTATCTGCTTTTTCGATATCGAGCAGGTCAATGACCGTTGGGTGTACCTGATCGAATGTGGCACAGATGGTCTCCGCGGGTTTATTCAGCATCAGAAACCTTGGACCAACAACAGAGATAACCTTCCCATCTAAACAGATAGTCTGCCCAACTTTTACTTTAAAACCTGAATTTTTAACCACTTCACCATCACAAGTCACATCACCACGGTGTAACGCCTTCTTTGCAAATGAGCGAGTGAGCTCAGTCGATTCACAGATAAATTTGTCTAAACGCACTTAAATTTCTCAAGTTTAAAATAAAAAGTGGCGCCATTATGAAGGGCTATCGCCTAAAGGGCAAAGCTTTAACAGACTAGACAAGGTATCACCTCAGTCGGCTAAGCTTCAGCATGGATGAAAATTCAGGAATAATTTATCGTTAACGTGAAAGGAAACCTTTACTTACACATGTTGCCCCTAATTTTCACGCGTTCTAGCCCTTGCACCTTGTTTACATTCCCCAATTAGACTTAACATGTGTGCCAGTATATCGTTTACTCCCACATTTTTGGGCATTGGGTATAGCCGTCAAGTTGTAACATTTCACTCGGTTATCGAAGCAAACAGTGGCTCAGCAAAGACACACACAAAATAAGTGACATAAATATAAATGACCCAAGAATGGGCAATAAAGGAAACAGCATGAAGAAAGTACTCGTTGGGGGCCTATGTGCCTCACTGATTGTAGGCCTGGCGGCATGCAATAATAAGGAAGCAGAAGTTAAAGCCCCTGAAACCAGTAAGACAGAAACGGCAACGGCCGTAGAGAAAGCATTAACATCAGGAATCGACTTCGCTAACTTCGATAAGTCTATTCGTCCTCAAGATGACTTCTACGGTTACGTTAACGGTACTTGGCTTAAAACTACCGAAATCCCAAGTGATAGAACCAGCACAGGTGCTTTTTATGATCTTCGTGAAAAGTCTCGTGACGATGTTAAAGCCATCATCGAAGAAGTCGCCGCAGCGCCTAATCTTGTAGCCGGAAGCGATGAGCAAAAAGTTGCCGACCTATATCGCTCATTTATGGACACGGACACAATAAACCAACTAGGCACAACACCAATTCAAGCCGAGCTGGATAAAATTGACGCCCTTAAGACTAAGTCCGATCTCGTCAGCTACTTCGCCCACAGTCAGATCATAGGTAGCGGTACACCACTTGCTTTCTATATCGATGTTGATGCCAAAGACTCGAGCCGCTACGCCACACACATTTGGCAATATGGCCTCAGCCTGCCAGAGAAAGATTACTACTTCAACGATGGCGAACGCTTCGTCAATATTCGTAAAGCCTTCGTCGAGCACATAGAAAAGATGTTCACCATTGCAGGCTTTAAAGATCCTAAAGCCAGTGCAGAGCATGTGTTAGCCTTAGAAACCGCCATAGCTAACAGACATTGGGACGTTGTGGAGACCCGTGACAGCACTAAGACCTATAACCTTTATCAGGTTAAAGACTTAACTACACTAGCACCTGATATCGATTGGACTGCTTACCTCACAACTTTAGGTGTCCAAGATCAAGAAGATATCATCATCAATCAGCCAAGCTTCATCGAAGGCTTCAATGATGTCCTTAAAGCCAATGAGCTGTCGACCTGGCAAACTTACATGAAGTGGCAATTACTGACTCATTTCGCTGGTGAAATGACAGGTAAACTGGATCATGAAAACTTCGAGTTCTTCTCTAAGACACTGAATGGCCAAGCAGAGCAACAGCCTCGCTGGAAGCGTGGTGTGAGCACAGTCAACAATGTATTAGGTGAAGTTGTAGGTAAAGTTTACGTTAAGCGTCACTTTGCTCCAGCAGCGAAAGAGCGCATGCTAGTTCTGGTTGAGAATCTACGTGGTGCCTATGGCACCAGTATCGACGACTTAGAATGGATGAGTGCCGGTACTAAGGTCGCCGCCAAAGACAAACTGGCAAAATTCGATCCTAAAATTGGTTACCCAGATAGGTGGGAAGACTATTCTAAGCTGACTATCAAGGCCGACGACCTTATCGGTAACAACATTCGCGCCAATGAACTCAGTCACGAGAAAGAGCTTGAGAAACTTGCCGGTCCTATCCGTAAGTGGGAATGGCACATGACGCCACAGACGGTGAATGCCTACTACAACCCGACCATGAACGAGATTGTATTCCCTGCAGCCATCCTTCAACCGCCTTTCTTCAACATGCAAGCCGACGATGCGGTTAACTATGGCGGCATAGGTGCGGTTATCGGCCACGAAATGGGCCATGGCTTTGACGACCAAGGTGCCAAATTTGACGGCGAAGGCAACATGCGTGACTGGTGGACAGAACAAGATCTCTCAGAGTTCGCCGCTCGCGGTAAAGCACTCGTCGCTCAATATAATGGCTATGCAGTGTTTGACAACCTTAATGTGAACGGTGAGCTTACTCTAGGTGAAAACATCGGCGATCTTTCCGGCGTGACTATCGCCTATAAAGCGTACAAGAAATCACTCAATGGTAAAGAAGCACCTGTTATCGATGGCCTAACTGGCGATGAGCGTTTCTTCATCGGTTTCACTCAGATCTGGCGTGCTAAGATCAAAGAAGAGTCTATGCGTAACCGCGTCGCCACCGACCCTCATTCACCGGCTAAGTTCCGTTCACTGGGCGCCTTGTCTAACATGCCTCAGTTCTACACGACTTTCGACGTGAAAGAAGGCGATGCCATGTATATAGCGCCAGAAAAACGTGTAAAGATTTGGTAATAACCTGAAATTATTTATCCTTTTAAAAGAGTGCCTTAGGCGCTCTTTTTTTATGTCTTTTGAAAAGTATGCCAAACATGAATGAAAGTTAATTTGCCGTTCAGCCTAGATTAAGCTGACTAGGCATAAATTGGATACATCGTTTAGTTTTACTTCATATTTTTTCAGGTAATGAGGCTAATTTGATGTTGATAAATAGTATGAATCGCTTGTTCCGCACTTTCTTTATTTTCCTTCTCCTGCTGTCCACCCGGACGGGATTTGCTGCCACAAACGAATTTCAGTCCAATATTAAAGAGAAGAGTGATTGCTATGCCGTCAGGCAAGCAATCAGTAAAGATCTCTTTGGACTCACATCGATATCAAGCCTCGAATACCATCCGCCCAGACAGACCAGCACAGATCTCGACGCCCTCTACTCCCAAGCGCAAACGGCTCAAGACGAATTAGCACAAATTTTAAAACAGATCTCAACAGGTACTCAGATTGAGACACAAGTTCCAGGCATTAAGAGCTATTCCAGAGCCAGCGAGAAGGTCAGTAGTAAACTTGATGGTGATGCGAGTCTACTCACCGATCTTGCCCGAGCCAGCATAGTAACCAAGAATATCCATGACTTGGTCACTGCCTATGAGGCCTTAACCAGTCAAACTCAGATCATCAAGGTCAAGAACCGCTTCGCTTCCCCTAAAGACTCAGGATACCGGGATCTCAATGTGCTCATCAGACTACCTAAGTCTCAGATGATTGCCGAAGTTCAACTGCACTTAAGTGAGATAGCTAACATCAAAAATGGTGCCGAACATCAGGTCTATGAACGAGTGCAGTCCATAGAAACAACCGCCATGAATCAAGATAGGGCATTGAACGATATTGAGCAGGCTCAGATAACGCGTCTTCGCCAAGTGTCCCACAAGCAATATCACAAAGCTTGGCTACAATATAAACGCATCGATGCAGCAAGCTTGATCACCGCATCGGCCGCCTAAGCGCTAACAATACACACTCAGACAAGATATACTTGAGCCCATAAACGTATAATCAGCGAAGAGACAATGCACGAAATCATAGAGCAACTTCAGGAACTGAGTGAAACCGTTCCAACTCCTTTAGAACTGGCTACATTTGAACAAATTGTAGTGGTCGAAGAGGAGATTTTAATGCCTCTTCCTGCCGAGCTAAAGGAGTATCTACTCTATGCCAGCGATGTTATCTACGGAAGTCTGGAGCCGGTAACCGCCAGCGACCCATATTCCCACACCTACCTTGCCGAAGTGACTGCCTACGCCTGGTCAATCGGCATGTCACGAGAATATGTCGCCATATGTCAGCAGGGCAATAGCTTCTACTGTATCGATCAGGAAGGTCAGGTCATACTCTGGAGCGAAGATGAGCTCGAAAGTGAAACTTGGGATTCATTTTGGCAATGGGCGGAACATGTCTGGTTACAGAGTTAAGCCTCAGTTCTAGGTTCTAGGTTCTAACGCAGCACATTTATCTATCCGAGCACAAGTATTTCAAGCACTAAATACTTGAATAAGGCTTGGTATAGACACTCAATATTTATGGAAAAATAATGTCAAACAATGCTGGCTTGAATGCCATCGAATTTAAGTTTTTACGTCTGTCTCTGGGTCTGACACAGGCTCAGGTAGGCGAACTCAGCAAAGCCAGTGAAGCAGATGTCATCGCCTGGGAAGCGGGTAAAAAGCCCGTATCGGGACTAGCGGAGAAGAAGCTGTTAGAGATCGATGAGATCATCGAGATGCAAGTGCTCAACACCTGTGATGGCATCGAAGAACTATTCAAGCAGGAGCCTAAGCGTCGCCTTAGTTTTGTCGTCTATCCGACTCAAGCCATCTACGCTCAATATAACCCAGAGTTCTTAGGCTCACTGCCCCTGACCGAACTTTATAGCACATCTGCTTGGCGCATCAAGAAAGAGTGTAAGCTAGTGCTTGAAGTGGACGTGACGCTAGTGGCACTCGACGTCGAAGCCTACAAGGCTTACCGCGAGAAAGAAGACTTAAAAGAGAGCCGCGAGATCCGAGCGAAATGGGCGGCGACACAGATATAGTTGCAAGGTTCGAGAAGCGTAAATAAAAAAAGCATCTAAATCGATGCTTTTCTCTTTTTAAGCGCTCTCTATTCAAGAGATGGTTCAAACATACGGTTCATAAGCATTTTTAGCTAAATGTTATTCTGCACCTGCCATCTCTTTCTCTAGTGCTTTCGCCATGGCTGGTCGCTTAGACACTCTGTCACGGTAGGCCGCTAGTTTAGGCGGAATAGTTTGCTCGAATCGCGTCGCCCACACTAAAGTGTGCGCCAGTAAGATATCGGCGACGCTTAACTCATCGCCTAATAAGAAATCAGACTCTGGAAGCCAATTTTCGGCAATAGCGGCCGCCTTATCGAACTCCCACTTCGCCACAGGAAACATGCTCTCTTGGCGTATTTCTTCAGGCAAGGCAAACTTGTGTTTGCCTATAGTCCATAACGGCTGCTCAAGCTCAGTGATGATAAAACTCACCCACTTATGATGCAAAGCAGAGGCATCGCTGCCAGGTTGTGGTAACAGCTTTCTGTCGCCATACTTCTCGGCTAGGTGCAACACGATAGCAGCTGACTCGGTCACCACCAACTCATCATCGACTAAAGCAGGAACCTTGCCGCAAGGGTTCACAGCAAGAAAATCGGGGCTGCGGCTATCGCCTTTGGCAAAGTTAATATAGTGATACTGCCAATCCAAACCCAGCTCTTCTAAGGTCCATGACACACGTAGTGAACGACTTCGGGGTACTCCATATAACTTGATCATTCTCACTCCCATAATGACGTACTAATAAAAAGGCTATACCTAATACCAATCGGTATAAGATGTAGCCCCTAACAATATACTCAAATTCAGTTAACTTGAAAGATTAAAAATTCATCGTCAGCTTAGTATAAATATATCGGCCCAAGGGATTATGCACCGCCATCGCATAACCATAGAGATCGGCATCACCATCACCGATGGCGAATGGTGGCTCTTCGTCAAACACGTTATTCACGCCGACACTCAGCTTAAACATCTCGCTGAAGCGATAAGAGCCCGACATATCCACCAGAAGCTGAGATTCGACGGTACGTGTCTTATTGAAATCATCAAACTCCCCGATGTAACTCAGGTTAATATTGGCGGCAAAATCATCCATCATCCAGTTTGTCGTCGCCAACCAACGGTTCTCGGGATACTCATAGCCACCGGTATAATCGACGGACTCGACACCATTATCTTTCTCAAAGTTATGCATATAACTCCACTCTAAGCCAAACTTTATGTCGCCATAACTATCCAGCTCCAGCCTATAATGGGCAGAGACATCCATACCCTGCACTTCTTGGGAACCCAAGTTCACGAAGCTTGAATGAATAACATCGATTGGCCCCAAGTTCTGACCCGGTTGAGCGGCCGAGCGTTCACAGATACTGCTATTTTGATCGTTACAGTTTGCATCATAAATATCGCTCAGCAGTAACTTGTCTATCTTGTTATCCTGGACGATGCTGAAAATATCAAAACCCAGATCGAATTGCTGACTCGGTGCCCAGATCATGCCCACGTTCCAGGTTTCTGACTCTTCGGCTTCCAGATCAGGGTTACCGGCAAATACCGTGTTATAGTCCAGTAATTCACAATCCACACCATCTGCAGCACAGCGATATTTATCGATAAAGAAGTTACTCTCCTCTGATGGGCCTAAACCTATCTGAGCTAAAGATGGCGCCCTAAAGCCTGTAGACCAAGATGCTCGAGCGGTAAGATCTTCTGTCATTCCCCATTGGAACGCGACCTTAGGATTAGTGGTCGAGCCAAAATCGCTGTAATGATCGTAACGTCCCGCCAGTTGTAATTCGAAGTTATCGGTCAATGGGATAGAAAACTCTACATAAGCCGCATACTGATCCCGAGCCGCCTGTGCCGAAACCGCTTCGGTACCGAAGATCAAACCTCTTCTGAACTGTTCATCGGGTACATCGCTGACATCTTCCTCGCGATATTCTGCGCCCGCTGCCATCATGATGTCACGACCCGCTAAGGTAAATGCCTGACCAGTAATGCTGGCATCATATGAAGTAATATTAGATTCACCTTGGCGTACTAAGCTCGTGGTGATGCGGTCTATGACTTCTTGAGGGTTATAGGTGCCACCGAAGGGGTTATAGTTGCCAGCATCGATCTCTGCTTGCAGATAATCGGTTCTTACCCAGCCCTGAGATCGGTCACCCGTCTGGGTGGATTTACTGCGCCCTCTCTGGGCGGATACTTCCCAGTCCCAGTCATTGATCATGCCGCGAAGCCCTACCACTAATCGCATAGAGTCAGACTCAATATCCCAGCGGCGAGCCCCGGCATCGACGGTACGATAACGACCAATCTCTATATCCTGGCCCCAGGGGTTATCCGGATGAGTACCAGGAACGGTAAGACCCGCATCTTCATCGAGAGGAGTGGGTGCACCTCCAGCTTCAGAGGTGTTGTGTTGCACCGCGAACTCTAAGAAGGCTGTCAGCTCGTCATTAAAATCATAATCGAACTGCCCGATAGCGCCTACACGCTCAGATTTAGGAATGGTGAGGTTGTATGGGCCATAATCAAACAGACAGCTACCGCTTTCAGTTGCCGAATCAGCAGGACAATCAGGGTCGATAGTCTTGACACCATCGACATAAAAATACCCGGGAAAACCACGGGATGAGCGATAATCTTCACCGCCATAAGGACTCTGGTTCGCCGTACCGAAACGCCCCATTTCACTGGCGGCCAGTGTATCGTTCTTAAAATAATCCAAGATAATCGACGCACTGCCCTTTTCAGACTTTATCCCCCAAACTAAACTGGCTGTCTGCTCGCCGTAATCAGTACCGGTCGCATCCCCGAAGCCCAGATTGATCTCTATGCCCTCAATGTCTTTCCTAAGCACAATATTGACCACACCAGCGATAGCGTCAGATCCATAGATAGCGGACGCGCCATCTTTGAGGATATCGATACGTTCGATTGCTGATACAGGTATGTTATTGATATCGACGAACGAATTGGTAATGCCCTCGGCAAAAGCCGAGGCGGCAACGCGGCGCCCGTTAATCAAGACGAGTGTGGCATCGGGACCGAGTCCACGCAGACTGATCGAGGCACCACCATTTGCTGTAGAATCTTGGCTGTTACCACGCGTTGAAAATGCACCTGCGCCGTTGGCAGGCATACGTTCGAGTAATTGCTGCAGGTTATCGAACCCCATATTAGCAATGTCTTCCTTACTGATCGATTGAATAGGCGATGGCCCTTCGATATCGGTACGTTTGATACGCGATCCCGTCACTTCGATTCGTTCGACGGTTTCAGCTGCCGCATGTAGGTCATTAGCGAACAGAGAGGTGATAGCCAGCGCGCACAGGCTAGGTGTTATTACTTGCTTCATTGTTATCATCCTTTGATATTATTATTTTTCAATCACTTGACTACAACAAATTTCAGTCAGACTACTGATTACTCGTGCAAGTACTAACCTAATGCCTAAATTAGGGAAGTCAAATAAAGCAGCGCCTTAGACATAAAGAGTTACAAACTCTATCTAAACGGCCTAGAGGAGCAGAGATGACTAACTTACGCAAATATAGGCACGCTCCTCACTTGAAGCGCTGGGAGATGAAGGAGAAGCTAATGGGAAATGTTTAAATGAAGATGTAACGACGCTCCGGGCGACCCACGGTGCCATATTCGATATCGGCCTTCACCCTATCGACAGACAGCAGATACTCCAGATAACGCCTGGCCGTGGTTCGACTGATCCCAATGCTGTCCGCCATCACTTCCGCCGTATATGCGGTGGCAGGATCCTGCCTAAAAGCATTAATAATCTTCTCCAGAGTCAGACTATCGACTCCTTTTGGCAAAGGCAATTTTTCACTTTTATCAGAACCAGCACCAGATCTCAGTTCTTCACCATGTTGCAGACCAAAGAAGAGATCCACATCTTCCTGCTCGAACGCCTGTCTGGTCTCAAGCTTATTTGAATAATCCGCGAAACGTTGCAGGGTCTGATTCAGACGTGAGAAAGAGATGGGTTTAAGGATATAATCGAATACACCAGAAGCGACAGACTTTTGGATAACCTCCACATCTTTAGCGGCCGTTAACATCACCACAGTCGGCGCATTTTCCTTTATCTCTTGACGAATATACTTGATCACATCCAGGCCGCAACTCGAGTCCAGACTAATATCCAAAAACACCAGTTCCGGTGCGAAGCAGTCTATGACATCTATCGCCTCAGTCACGTTCGAGGCGATGCCTATGACCTCATACTCTTCTCGTTTGTTGATGGTTTTGGCCAAGATCGTGGCAATCCTGGCATCATCCTCAACTATCAGTACATTTTTCACTTTCATTATAATACCTTGTTATTATTATGTTTATCATCGGTACTGCTTGCTTATGACCGTTTTCCCAGCTGCTTGGGGATATACACGGTCATTATGGTACCGCCTCCCTTGGCATTAGATATAGATATCGACCCGCCTAACTGAGCCAGTGCATTCTTTACCAGGTACATGCCGATGCCATGGCCCATCTCGGCCTTAGTGGTTTCGCCTAATGCAAAAATATTCGCTTTCAAGTCGCTCCCTATACCGCCGCCAGAGTCAACAACTTCAAATATGAGGTCATTACCTATATCTGTCATATGTAAATTAACCATGTGAATTTTAGCGCTGTTTTTAAGGCTGGCATCGAAGGCATTATCTATGATATTTCCCAGAATCGTGACCAACTTTTCTCTGGGTATATGCACTGGAATATCATTGAGGCTACTATCTGACTCTATGATAAATTCAATATTACACTCTCGGGCTTGATTGTATTTACCCAGGAAGAACCCCGCCATCACAGGATCTTTAATGGTAGTAATCAAAAACTCGATCATCTCCTGATAACCTGAGCTTTCACTGGTGATCAATTCCAGAGCCTCATCGACGGAGCCAATTTGAATAAGGCCTCCTATGGTATTGAGCTTATTAGAATACTCATGGGTCTGCACTTGTAACATGGTCGAGAACTGCTGCACCTGAGACAGTTTTCTACTCAACACCACTATGTCATCCTTGAGCCTGAAGCTAAGCACGGCTCCCTTATTTTCGCCGTTAATCAACAATGGGGTCTTAGTTAAGATCATCAACTGACCATTGATATCCACCTCGATATCCCGCCAGGATACCTCGGCATTATCGGCGCTCAGCATGGGAGACAGTGACAGCAGATCATCGATAGCACTGCCGACAATCTTGTCTTTGTCTACATCACCGATAAGCTTCAATGCAACCGGATTGACACTGGTTATAACTCCCGCTTCGTTGATCACTATGATAGCCTCAAGAATAGAGGCGAGCACGGCCTTACGTTCGGTATAAGTACGGGCAATCTCTTCGGGTTCGAGCCCGAAGATATCATCTCGGTAGCGTTTGGATATATAGATGGTTACCCCCACTCCCGCCAGGAGTATCAAGCCAAAGAAGAAGTTTAAATTACGCTTAAACTTATCTACGACCTTATCAATATCCTCTTCGAGAAAACCTACCGATACCAGACCGATTATGTCTCCCTGTGGCGAGTAGATAGGGCTCTTACCGCGAACCGAGATACCTAAAGACCCCTTCGCCTTTGAAATATAAGACTCACCATAGATTAAGGCTTGCGTGTTGTCTCCGCCCACCATCTTCTTGCCTAACTTGCTCACGTTTGGATGAGAATAACGAATCCCATCGATATCACCGACAACGATGAATCTGGCTTCTGTGTTATGACGGATAATCTCTGCGAAGGCTTGTACCGAGGCACTATCCTTATTGATAAGCCCTTGAATAATGATGGGATGATGGACTAGTGACTTGGACAAGGCTAAGGCACGTTTGCCAATCTGCTCTTCCAGATTGGTTTGCAGGCTATAGGTGGCAACGAGCCCTAAGCCAAAAGTTTGGATTACGATCAGGCTCAGGGAGAAGAAGGCCAGACGATTATGCAAACCTAAATTTTTAAACGTTGAGACGATAGAGATCATAAATTTATCCTAGTCGAAAACTCCTTTCTCGAACTCGCGTCATGGATACAAAATACGATAATAAGTTTTCTGTTAACGATTTGTCAAAAAAAGTAACGTAAGAATAAAGAGTGTAAGCCGCACTCAACCGCAGTTCTTACGTTACAAAACTTGATTGGAACTCTTTTTAATTCACTTCTGCAGTCTTTTTTCTCCCTCTTCTTAAAAGCTCAGATATCTTAGGTAGCAACAAGATCAATGACGCAACGATCAGAATTGTCAGGGTAATGGGTCTGTCCCAGAGGAATGAAATAGAGCCATCGTAGAGTGTTAACGAACGACGCAGGTTCTGCTCTAACATGCCGCCCAAGATAAAGCCTAAGATCAAAGGTGACATGCCGAAATTGAGTAACCTGAGACCGATGGCAATCACAGCGAAACACGCCATCATAAAGATATCGAAGGCGTTAAACGATACCAGATACACACCGATCAGAGAGAAGAACAAGATCAACACAGTAAGCAGTTGCTTAGGCAAGGCTAGTGCCTTGGCGATGTAAGGGATCAGCGGCAGATTGATAAATAGCAGTACGATATTTCCCAGATACATGGACACTATAACCGACCAGAATACCTCTGGATTATCGATAAACAGTCTTGGACCAGGCTGAATACCATAGGCCATCAATGCCCCTAACATAACAGCTGTCGTCCCGGAACCTGGTATCCCTAAGGTTAACAAGGGCACAAATGAGCCGCTACAGGCTGCATTGTTGGCCGTCTCAGGGGCCGCCAATCCACGTAGGCTACCCTTGCCGAACTTTAGTTTCTCTTTAGCCGATGCCAGATTACGCTCCAGACCATAGGCCAGGAAGGAAGCTATAGTCGCACCCGCTCCCGGCAGCACGCCGACAAAGAAACCCAATACCGATGAGCGCGCCACGGTAGGGGCCACCTCTTTGATCTCTGCCCTGGTTAATTTCAAACTGCCGACCTTAGTCGAAACAGCTTGCTCTATCGATGCTAGATCACCTTCTTTGGTCTTGCTCTTGGCTATGATAGACATCAAAGCTTCCGAGAGGGCAAACATGGACATGGCAATCAAGAGAAAACTGATCCCATCGAGAAGATCTATCTGGCCGAAGGTGAAGCGCTCGACTCCGGATGCCTGATCCGTGCCTACCGTCGCCAACATCAATCCCAGCAGAGTCATCATGATCGATTTAAGGAACTGTCCTTTATTGGAGAAAGCCGCTATCGCAGTGAGTCCCAATACCAGCAAGGCAAAATAATCCGGTGACTGAAAGCTCAGTGATACCTTAGACAACATAGGCGCGGCCACCAGCAGGAAAACAGCCGCAATAGTACCGCCACAGAAAGAAGAATAAGCCGCCAACGCCAACGCCTTACCCGCTTGGCCTTGCCTCGCTAAAGGATAGCCATCGAACGAAGTCGCAACGGTGCCGGCAACTCCCGGAGCATTAATCAAAATCGATGAGGTAGAACCACCAAAAATAGCACCGTAATAGACCCCTGCCATCAAGATCATCCCGGATGACGGGTCAATACCATAGGTGATGGGGATCATCAGGGCAATTGCTGTGATAGGGCCAAGCCCGGGCAACATGCCGATAAATGTGCCGACGAAGCAGCCGAAGATAACAAATAAGATGTTCTGCATCGAAAATGCAGTCTCTAAACCCAGTAGTATTCCATCATGCATAGTCTTAGCTCCAGATGTCGCCAGTTGAAAGATAGATGCCGAGTAACTGAGTCATGATCGCCCAGAAGACAATCACCACAGGCACCGAAGCGACGAAGAGGATTTTAGGTCGGCGCTCATCTAAGATGAGATAACCGATAATCAGGAAGACTATGGTAGACAAGATGAAGCCCAATGCTTCTATGGTGCCGCCGTAGAAAAACATCAAACCGATAAGCGCGCCGCACTGAGTCCAGCCCTTGCGGTCAAAATAAGGTCTGTCTTTATCTCCCGCCTTTAAAAATACCGATTTCCTCTCTTCGATTATCGCTAGAAATAGCGCCAGAGCCGACACTATCATGGCCGTAACCGCATAGATCTTCGGCATAGTCTGGGAGGTGAAGACATCGTATTCTTCACCGGGATAAAGAGGGATTTGCGTGGCGTAGTAGCCATAACAGACGCTAAATATGAAAAAAAACAACGCCCCAAGCTTGTCTCTACTGATATTCATAAGATTCACCATTTATAGTATTTTTTAATTAGGTGTTGTCCCTGCCTACAGCATACAAATATGCTGCAGGCAAAGAAGTCGTGCTTTGTGGATCTTGCTTATGTCTTTATCTTAAGAAACCTAATTCTTTCATCAGTCCACCGATCACTTGCTCCTGATTCTCGAGAAACTGATAGAACTCGGTATCCGGGTTATAGAGATTCACCCAACCATTACGAGCCTTAATCTCATTCCATTCAGGGGTTCCCTGAACCCCGCCCAGTAACTTGGCATAGGCTGCAACTTTCTCATCTGACATAGAAGGAGCCGCGAAGAAACCACGCCAATTAGCGAAGACCACGTCATAACCCAGCTCTGTCAGAGTCGGCACATTTGGTACTGCCTCGACACGCTTTGGTGATGTGATGGCGAGAATGCGTACCTCACCACTCTGGGCCATATTCAATGCCTCACCGACGCCGGTCGACAAGATAGCCGTCTCACCCGATAGCAAACCCGCCATGGCCTTACCGCCGGCGTCATAAGCCACATAAACCAGACGTTTCACGTCAACATCGCCAGCCTGCATCGCCATAGCAGCAACTAAGTGATCTAAGCTGCCTCGAGCCGAACCGCCAGAGAACTTCACCTTTCTAGGGTTCTTCTTAAATTCAGCAACCACTTCATCCCAGTTCTGAAACTTTGAATTAGCACGGACCACGAAGGCACCATAATCGGCAATGGTTCCCGCCACAGGTTTAAGATCCCTAAAGGACTGTGGAAACACCTTAGTCAGTGAACGAACGACAATCGGTGTCGAGTTCACCATCAAGGTATCGGTCTGCTTAGCCGCAGTTTCAATCATGTAAGCGATGGCCTTACCACCGCCACCACCGGACATGTTCTGATAAGAAGCATTTTCTATCATGCCGGATTTAAGCAAGGCCTCGCCTGTGCCTCTGGCAGTGCCATCCCATCCACCGCCTGGTCCACCAGGAATGAGAAAGTGGATCTTACTTGTATCGATACTGTCGCTCGCATTCGCCGCGCCCATTCCCATGGTTAGCATCACAGCAGCTATGGCACTCGAGGTAAATGTTGTCAGTTTCATGACGTTCTCCAAAAATTAAGTTTGATGACTCTGTCTAAAAAATTAAATGCTCTTGGCGCGAACCTAGTGTTCGCACCGATTTACCGATGCACTCATTTAGAAAAGATATTGCGCTCTTAGTGTCATCGCATTACCGCTGTCATAATCCCCAACTAAAGCCTGAGTGCCGGGACCACTGACATCAGACATCAAATAGTTAGCCATAAACTTGATTTTCTTATTGAGGTAGTAGTTCACCCCTATGGTGGCCACATCGGCCTCTGTACCTTGTGTCTCCGAGGTGGCATCGAAGTTACTCATGCGAGCAAAGACTTCCCATGCACCATAGGTAGAAAGTGGTGTCGGTGAGCTAAAAACGCCGCGTTTAGCATATTTACGGCTCTCGCCTGTGATGAAGTAACTGGCTGTCACATAATAACCATCGAAAGAATCATCGTTGATCGAGTCGACCGCCTGCACATCTCGCTTAGCGTATTCAGCCTGCAAAGACATAGGGCCATATACCCCGGCAAACTCCAATCCCCACTGCTGCAGATTGTCCACCGCATAGGTATCCCCGCCTGCCGCATAGTCCACCAGGCGTACATTGGTCTCGCGAACCTCACCGCGAGCAAATTTAGCCGACAACTTATTGCCGCCCATATCACGATGGGAGCCCCACAAGCCAAAGTGCAATACTTCGCCATCATTATGAATCGGAGACCAAGTCAAACGACCTGTGTAGGAAAGTGCTAACTTATCGTTTTCATCTTTGCCAGTGGCGCCAAATGAGCCGCCCTTGTATGCACCTATGGCGTAGCGTAAACCTGAATCTTTGAAATATTGATACGCCGCCACACCATATTTAAAATAAGGAGACATGGTATTTGACAACATGGAGCGTGAGATCCCCGTGATGTGCTTACTACTGGTCAGAGCTTCCATGCTGATATCTTCACGGATCTTACCTAGCTTAATCACCGGCCCCCCCTTGAAGCCCTTGTACCGCAGGCGCGCCATGGTGATCTCGGCGCCTTCCGAAAAATCGAGCAGTAACTTATAATCCCAGTTATCTGCTTGACCTTCTACATAGGTTCTTATTCGTCTGGGAAACAGATCTGAGCCTGTTTCACCGCCATTATCGGCATTGTAAGCGCCATCAAATGCGTTGTAATCGAGCTGGAAACGTCCGCCCATTTCGAAACTGTATTTGCCATCTTTACTGACAACTTCTAAGCCACCGCCAGAGGTCGATATTTCACTAACGGATAGCTCATCTAATTTTTCACTTAAATTTGCGACTTGCTGTTTTAAATCTTCTATTTCACTATTATCATTCGCTAATACCGATGTTGGTATGGCAAAGACACTTGCGACAAGTATTGCCAAGTTTGTTAATTTTCCTAATCTACCTTTAATAGAGCGAGTGTGGCTTAACTTACTGTTTTGATAGGCCATGAGGGTCCCTTCCACTTGTTGAATTATTTTTATTTTCAATCGCTTGCTATATTCGCCGATTTAAAATCAGAGTCATGACTGCGCAAGACTTAATAGGTTGCTAGTGAAGGGGATTTATGTAAACGTTTAATAAATAATGATTTTAAAATTCATAAAAACAATTAACAACATAAAATTTACACAATAAGAACAACTGTAAGCATATGACTGAAGGGACAATGATTTTTAGAATTATTCGATTCGAATAGAAGGTATAAGCCAAAAATAACGACTCATAGCGAGTACTGAAGCGTCGACCTTCTAAAGAGAAAATCTCACTTATTCAAGAGATCCACAGACATAACTACTACACTATGACTAAGTTAATAATGAAGGCAGTAATATGTCTGAAGCAACACTCCTACTCATTGAAGATGATGAGTTTATGGCTAAACAGATAAGAACGCTTGCCGAGTCCGTAGGCTTTGAACGTATACTTCAATTTGATGCCTTACCCGACGATCAATCCTATCTCGATGCCGATCTCATCGTCACCGATATACAACTTCCCAACATGGTCGGGATAGCTCATATCGATCGCATTATCACCCTAAAGGGCAACAAGCCAATCATACTGGTTACCGGCTTGGATCAAATGACGCTTGCTTCTACACTCACCATCTTGAAAATGAAACGGGTCAATATCGTTGCCGCATTGACTAAACCATTTAACAGAAAAGACTTTAAACAACTGCTTGAAGCCCAGCTGCCTAAATAGCATTAGCCAGCTAAATTAAGGCTTATCTAATGAACTCATAGCACTCTACCCAAAAACTTCTTTTAATCTTCATACCAAGCGTGTCATATTCTACGACCACTATATAAAAGATAAAAATAACAGTTAACTAGTGATGGAGCCCACACTAAAAAATGAATGCCATGGATAAAGCGCAAGATGACCCACAAACTGATACTAGCTTAAACACCTCACTAAACACCGAGACTCGGGTATCTAAAGCCAGATACCTGCTAAGCGCATTAGGACCAGGCTTATTAATGGCGGCCGCCGCTATCGGCGCCTCTCACCTAGTCGCCTCGACTCGTGCCGGGGCTGAGTTTGGCTGGCAGTTGGCCTGGGTTATCTTAGCGGTTAATCTGCTTAAATATCCTTTCTTCGCCGCCGGTGCCCGCTATACGGCATCGACAGGAGAGAGTTTACTCCATGGTTATCTTAAACAGGGCAGAGGCTACCTCTTGCTGTTCACGGGTCTCAACACCATAGCAGCCGTGGCTAGCACTGCCGGGGTGGCCATGCTAACAGCCGCGATGCTGACCCTATTCATCCCTCTCTCCATCGATCTACTGGCTCTGATTGTCTTACTATCGAGCCTGGCCCTGCTTATTTTTGGTCATTACACTCTACTCGATAAGCTCACTAAAGTGATCATGCTCTGCCTCACCATCTCGACGCTCATTGCCGTGGCATTAGCCTTCAATGCTCCGTCTATCATGAGCCCAGATTTTGTCTCTCAGTCACCTTGGCAATGGGGCTATATCGGTTTCCTCGTCGCCATGATGGGCTGGATGCCCGCCCCCATAGAGGTCAGTGCATGGAACTCCCTCTGGCTGTTAGAGAAGAAAAAAACGGTTCATATAACCAAAGAGCAAGCCATCTTCGACTTTAACTTCGGTTACCTGACTACTGCAATTCTTGCCATCGTCTTCCTCGCCCTAGGCTCCCTGGTTATGCACGGCAGCGGCGAGCAGTTTTCGGCATCTGGGGCTAAATTTGCCAGCCAACTCATAGACCTGTATAGCCGGGTTTTAGGCGAGGGAGCACGCTATCTCATCGGCACCGTAGCCCTATTGTGTATCTTCAGCACCACAGTGACCGTCATCGACGGCTACAGTCGCACCCTGAATATGGGCTGGCGCTTATTGACTCAAACCCAAGACACTGAGAAAGGCTTAACCAGGGTCATGCTTGGCATCAGTGCAATTGGCTTAGGCATCATTTTGTTTTTTAAAGGAGCCCTTCTGCCTCTACTGGAATTTGTGATGATCTTAGCTTTTATGACCACGGTCATTTTCGCTTGGCTAAACTATAAGTTAATGACCAGCTCGGCTCTGGCTGAATCAGATCGCTATGGCTGGAAAATGAAATCTCTGTCTATGGTAGGCATGACCTATTTGGTCAGTTTTGCCCTGCTGTTTATCTACTGGATGGCGACAAAATAAGTGATTATGAAATGCAGTTAAGGACAAGGATGCACCGACAAAACACTCTATTAACTTGTTTAGTGTTAAGTGTACTAACACTGAGTAGCTCAAGTTATGCCGATTTCCCATCGCTTAAGAATGAAAAAGTACAGTCAGAGCGCTCGGATGGGCAAACTCGAAGCGAACCTGTGGTCGCACCACAAAATATGGAAGTTGCCATAAAGCAGGCTATCGACACTTCTCTACAGCCATTCAGTGGCAGCGTACTCCTGTTAAGAGATGGAAAAACACTACTCACAGTAAACAAGGGCAGAGGGATCAACAAAAATACCAGCTTCGTCATCGCCTCTCTATCTAAACAGATAACGGCGACTCTTATTTTGCAGACCGTCGATGCGGGTAAGCTAGATCTCAACAGCTCCCTAAATAGCTATCTCATCGATGGTCTAGACTTAGATACTGATGAGATTCAGGGCGGTAATAGTGACTCTTATACAGATTCAGGATCTGAGAGAGATGAGGACTTCGATGCGAAATTTGAAACCGCTCCCGAGCCAGCCCTTGAACCTGAAATACCCTCGACGCTAGCAACGAACTCGAAGAAGCAGAAAAGAGCGACTCATCGCGTTCGTTGCAGCGAATCGGTTCGTCTAAAGAAGTCGCTTCGCCTACAATCATCTACGGCATAGATGTCGAAACAGCACAAAACAATCCCAGATTCAACCCAAGTCGATACAATGAAAACATCACATTACATCACCTGCTAAGCCACACATCGGGTGTCGATAAATTAGGTAAGCCAAATCGTTTCCAGCCCGGCAGCCAATTTCAATACTCCAACTTGGGTTACTCCCTCTTAGGTGAGATTCTCGAGCAGGTAAACCAGCAAACCTTGGCTCAACAGATTGCCAACTTAAAGCTAACTAACCGACTCGGAGGCCTCTACGCCGAGGTTGGCACCATAGATAACATACGTCAACGGGCTCCCTCTCTCGCCATTGGGCTCAATGAAGCAGGCAGTGTATTAGCCCCCTCAGGACTAGAGCTGACCAAATCTTTGATTCCAGCAGGTGGAATCATTGCCACGACTCAAGCCTTCGCCACATTTCAGCAAAAATTGCATTCAGGTAGGCTAATCAGCCCCCAGAGTTACCAGCTGATGACTCGCTCACATACCGACATAGAATTCTTGTGGCCGGATATGAGTTACGGTTATGGCCTTAGGATCAACCGAGAAGATGGCATCATAGAATATAGTCATACCGGCTATCTGCCGGGATATATGTCGATGACACTCCATTATCCTGAGTTTGATCTGGATCTGGTGATGCTGGAAAATATCTCATTAAACATCAGTGATCTCGACCGGGTATTTGAACTGCATAACCAAATACGAGCGAGTATCAGAGAGTCGCTTATTTATGCTAAAAGTCTTGAGAATAGAAGGCTCATGGACACAAAAGATAAAATAGACAGTACAAATAAATCCGAGGCTCAGAGCGAAACTCAGATATAATAGTACCCACAAGATCCCGCAGCCGCGGAATCAACTAGAAAAAGATAAAGACTAATGATTAACAACGATATTTTACGCCGTCTACGCTTCGTGTTCGATTACCAAAATGCCAAGATGATCAAGATCTTCGCCAAGGTTAATCATGAAGTGTCACAAGAGCTTCTTCTTAACTTGCTAAAGAAAGAGGAAGAGGAAGGTTACCAGCCTTGTAATGACAAGACCATGTGTCAGTTCCTTGATGGCCTTATCATAGAAAAGCGTGGCCTGAGAGAAGGCGCCGAAATCCCTGAGCCAGTATCACAAATTAACAACAACCTTACCTTCAAGAAGTTAAGAGTTGCCCTGGAGATGCGTGAAGATGACATCATCAGCACATTAGCTCTGGCTGATTTCAACATGTCTAAATCAGAACTCGGTGCTCTGTTTAGAAAGCCAGGTCATAAGCACTTTAAAGAGTGCGGCGATCAGGTTTTACGTAACTTTCTCGCGGGCCTGTCAGTCAAGCATCGCGGTAAATAACAAAACCTAATTACGATAAAGAAGTGATTACCTAAAGCACGGCTCTGGCTGTGCTTTTTTGTTTTAAACAAAACAAAATAAAATGTAAAAAACAGGTAAAAAAGAGATAAAAAACAGTTCAGAAACAGAACAAAGATCACGTTTCGTGATAATCTTGCCAGACTCACGGCATCTATAATTAACACTATCGAAAAGGTTACCAATGGACGATCATAAACGCCCGCTCTACCTTCCCTTTGCAGGACCTGCGATTCTCGAAGCCCCCTTGATCAACAAGGGCAGCGCATTCACCGATGAAGAACGTGTTTTCTTCAATCTCGAAGGCCTACTGCCTCATGTTATCGAAACCATCGAAGAGCAAGCGTCTCGTGCTTATGATCAGTACACTAACTTTACCAATGACCTCGATAGACACATCTACCTGAGAAACATTCAAGACACCAACGAAACACTCTACTATCGTTTGGTTCAAAACCACATTACCGAAATGATGCCTATCATCTATACCCCGACTGTGGGTATGGCCTGTGAGCGCTTCTCCAAGGAGTATCGTCGTAACCGCGGCCTGTTTATCTCCTATCCGAATAAAGATCGCATCGAAGATATTCTCAATAACTCGACACGCCAAAAGGTGAAGATCATCGTTGTCACCGACGGTGAACGTATTCTGGGCCTGGGCGATCAGGGTATTGGTGGCATGGGCATCCCTATTGGTAAGCTGTCTCTGTATACCAGTTGTGGTGGTATCAGCCCAGCATATACCTTACCAATCACCTTAGATGTAGGTACAGATAACCCACATCTGCTAGAAGATCCTATGTATATGGGCTGGCGTCATCAGCGCATCGGCGGCGAAGAATATAAAGAGTTCATCGAAGCCTTTATGCAGGCGGTTAGCCGTCGTTGGCCAGATGCCTTGATCCAGTTCGAAGATTTCGCCCAAAAGAACGCCATGCCTCTGCTTGAGCGTTACAAGGATCAATATTGCTGCTTTAACGATGATATTCAAGGCACCGCTGCCGTCACTGTAGGCTCACTCCTCGCCGCCTGTAAGGCTGCTAAGACTCAACTGAGTGAGCAACGTATCGCCTTCTTAGGTGCAGGCTCTGCCGGTTGCGGAATCGCCGAAGCCATAGTGGCCCAAATGGTCTCGGAAGGGATCTCAGACAGTCAGGCTCGCCAGCAAGTATTTATGGTCGATCGCTGGGGTATGCTGCAAGCCAACATGCCGAATCTACTGCCATTCCAACAGAAACTGGCGCAGAAGTGTGATGATGTAAATGACTGGGATAACTTCAGCGATAACATCTCACTACTTGATGTGATGAAGAACGGTAAGCCTACAGTACTTATCGGGGTATCCGGGGCACCAGGATTATTCACCGAAGAGATCATCAAGGCGATGCATGCAAACTGCTCTCGCCCAATCATCTTTCCACTATCGAACCCAACCAGCCGCGTCGAAGCCACCCCCAAAGATGTGCTGCATTGGACCAATGGCCAAGCACTTGTCGCCACAGGCAGTCCCTTCGAGCCAGTAGTAGTTAATGATGAAACCTTCGAGATAGCTCAGTGTAATAACAGCTATATCTTCCCGGGTATTGGCTTAGGTGTACTCGCCTCAGGCGCTAAACGCGTCAGTGATGCGATGCTGATGGCATCGAGCCGCGCATTAGCCGAATGCTCGCCACTTGCCATCAATGGTGAAGGACCGCTATTGCCGTCACTGGAAAAGATCCACAGTGTCAGCAAGCACATTGCACTCGCCGTAGGTAAGGTCGCGATCGAGCAAGGCCATGCACTACCATGTACCGATGAGCTACTCAAGCAGGCTATCGAAGCTAACTTCTGGACAGCAGAGTATCGACGTTACAAGCGAACTTCGTTCTAACTCTTCACTAGCTTGTCATCCTGAACTTGTTTCAGGATCCAAGTTCGAGATACGAGAATAGATTAAAGCTACCAGTTGATAATGGTAGCTTTTTTATTGCCTGTATTTGTGCCTTTGGATGAAGGCTATTGCACTTTTCTTCTGTTTATTTGGTATTAGTAAGAATAGCTGAAGGTTGCACCTTAGTTGTTACCTAGCGAGGCATGTGCACCACTTTCTTTGACAAGAGTCTGCGAGACGCTGGTTCTTGATTTCATAAGAGTCATCACTGTGAGCTCTGAGATTTCAAACAAAGTCCATGCTTAAAGTACCTGTCGTGAATAATCATTAAGGAACAGAGGAGCAAGATATCGACTTATTTGTTTATTCAGGATGAAGTCTAACATTAGTTTCTCTTGTAAATTTCATTCGTTATTACCTATATTTCCGCAACATATAAATGTTTGTCAATGGTTAAAGTAGAACTACCAACGATACCTTAACCCCAAAATAAACCTCGTTTCATTTTCATTGGCTATATCGATGCCAAAATAATCAAACTTATATAAATGCTGGTAACTAACTTTGCTAGCTATCCACCATTTATTATTAAAGGGGAAAGCCAAACTTATAGTCAACTTTAAATATTCTGCTGCTGTTTTATTATCCCCAGTTACATTCAAGTATACCGGAGAGATAGTTAGGACAGTGTTGTGAAACAAAAAATCTTTACGTATTAAAGGTACAAAGTGGTAGCCAGTGAAATTACTTTTACTGTGTCCTGCGAGCCCATCTTTCCCCAAAGACCCACTAAATATATAGTTAATCTTCGGAGCGAAAGTCCAACCATTTTTTTGATGTTTTAATACTCCACCGATAGAATAAAAAGTATAACCAAATAGGCCTTGATCTGAGCGAGATAAATTTCTATTGATAGCATATCCATTCCACCCACCGGAGAAATATTCACTAATTTGCCATGTTTGAATGATAAATGCCTGTAGCTTTAATAAATCTTTACCAAAGGAAGAGTGACTATCTTGTCCACTATAATTAATATGCCCCATAGTACCTTCGATGGCAGCAAAGTAGTTTGAACCTCCGAGTTTCCCTATGGTATAGGTATCGAAAATCACGCTTTTCTCTGTTGGTGGATCGTTAGCTTTTTTCGTATCAATACTTCTTAATTGAACATATATAGATGAAAATACAGGACCAGGTTGCCAAAAAAATGTTTGAGCTTGTGCACCAAAAGCGGCCCATGATAATAGGAGTCCAAAAATAATTGTGTACCTTATCATCTTCGTTTCCGGTTTTTAATAATACTAATGCTCAATGTTGAAACAAAAATAATGACCAAAAGGACAAAGATAGTCCCCTATTTTTAAAATGGATATATTGTTAATCAAGTTCATTTTCAGCGTCTACCCAGACCGTTCCCTACCAGATTTTAAGCTAACGTTAGAGTTAGAATTCAGCAACAACCTTAACGGTATCATTGACCTTACTACTATCAATATAACCAATAATATTTGGGTTAGATGAAACCAGCTTTATCACTTCATCATCATTGGCAAACTCTTTCGGGGGCGTTCCTTTACCAGTAAATACTTTCTTAGACCAATAGGACTTCAATTGACTTGATGATTTACCTAAAACAGTGGAATCAAACTCCCCTCGATTAACTTGCCTTTCCTCCAAGTTAATCGGAATAGCTTGAGCCCCTCCAGGAAATTTCTTCGTCTTACCGAGATAGAGATTTGAAATACTCTTCTTGTCTAAAGAATCACCGTTATCAGGGTGGACTATCACTGCAATTCCAGACACTGCATGTAACGAAAACAAACTGAGTAAAATTGAGCAAAATATTTTGTTCATCTTCTTTCTCCTAAAAAACCAGATCTACCGCAATAGCTAACAGTTGAGCATCCGTACCTACTGAATAATCATCGGAATAATGGGTGTACTCAATTTTAAATGCAGCCGATGGGTGGAAGTCCCATCGAGTGCCTACTATGTAGTAGTTACTGTCTTCTTCTTGTGCTGTTAGGGCTGCTTGAGTACCAAACAGCAATGGGGCTAAGGCGATTTGGTTGATCGGAGGTAATGAGCTATAGATAGGTAACATGGCTTCATAAGCATCCATCTGAGGCTTACCTTCGTCCATGCCGTAAGTCACATGGAAGGTTAAGTTATTGAACCGGATTCCACCTGAGATAAATGCAGAGTTAGTATCAGCCAAGAAGCTGGGATCAAGTTCTGTCATGGTGTATTCGGCGAGAATAAACCAACTGTCCACATCATATTTTACATGGGCACCAATCAAGGTTGCTCCATCATCTATGGGTAACAGATCATCAACGATCTCTTGAGTAAATACTCCAGCTTCCGAAATAGCCTGCCCCAGAGCAATGATAGTGTGCTGCTCATAGGAGTATTCGTCGATAAGACCTAGATTGAGCCCATACTCAAAGGAACCAGTGGCAAAATTGAAGTTAATAATGTGCCCCTTGGCTGAAAAAGGAGCTGGAGTAGTATCTGAGCCTATAGGTTGATAATCTGATATCGATGAGGTGATGTATTTATAGGTGATCTCTGCATCAGAGTCTCCCCATAAGTCACTATAGGTGAGCCCTACACCTTCCCCTGAGTTAAAAGGAAGCGAGTAGACCCCTCTTGGAGGGGTTATCCAATGGTAAGCGTAGCCTACATCGATATAGTCTGAGTACTTATACAGATTAAATCTCTGTCTTCCTGCCATTAGCATGAATTGATCATTAATCTCATAGGAAATATAAGCCCACTCAAAATCAGGATTAAAATCATTTCGCCCTCTTGCAATGATCTGAGCGGTCGCTCTGAGACCTTCCCCTAAATCAGCGGAAAATTGCAATGCCATCTTACTGTCGTTTTCGAAACTAATCTCTTTATCATAACCGTAGTAAGACTTGTCATCTTCGAGACTGGAGCCTGCAACAATGGAAGCAAAGCCATTAATAACGACTTCAGCAAAGCAAGTGGGGATATATATAAACGAAAGAATTACAATAACCAGTGAGTGCTTTCTCATTGCCTACCCTTTTCTATGACTTCATTCTTATTAAAAGATAGTTGGTAATTAATATAATGCCTATTGAGGATAGAATATATTTAGTTGGGCGGACCTGTCACACTTCACGAAGTGTTTGCATGAAAGGTCGTTTCTAGGCATCCTATCTTCAAGGTATTCGTATATCCCTATACAGCCCCCATGGTAGGTGATTGGTTCAAGTAAGGTATTGAAAGTAAATGAACTAAACCAATACGAATAAAGCTAGATGAACCAAGAATAAAATAATTAGAAAACTTGTTATTAGACAAGAGATAAACAGATTTATGAATTTACTACATCTTCAAGCATTGTTACTGGCAATTGAAACAGGCTCTATTTCTGCGGCGGCGCGTCAATTAGGAAAAAAGCAGTCTCAGGTTAGCCAATGGATTTCTGATTTAGAAATTGATTTGGGAGTGAGTTTTTTTGATCGCTCGGGTAACAAGACCACCTTGAGTCAAGATGGTGAAAAGCTACTTCCTTATCTTACTCACAGCTTGGGTCAACTGGATAAATTTGTGCAAAATGCCCAGGAGCTCGCGAAAAGTGAGCCTACAATACTCAGAATTGGAATGGAAAATTACATTCCCGACTTCGCCTTTACCCCTGCCCTCGCAGCAGTATTAGACATAGTGAACTTGAATCTAGAGGTGTATCGGGAAGAGGCGGGGCAGCTAGAGAAAGACCTGTGCGAGGGTCTTACAGATATCATTCTGACTCACGAATCCGACACTATTCACCACACCCGCTTTGACTACTGCCGCCTGGGTTATTATCACGAAGAACTAGTTTGCAGCCCCCGACATCCATTGGCAGAATCATCTAGCCTAAACTTACAAGATTTAAGTGAGCACAGTGAACTTGTTTGGGGAGATGTGAGCCATGGGGATGAAAACGGATTCAGCCCTCATTACGGCCTGTTCGCTGACATCAATATCTTGATCGCTATGCTTAAACTAGGTAAAGGGTTCGCGTTTTTACCGCGGGAGTATGTGAGTACCTTGGTTATGGATAAGCAACTCGTGTCGCTTAACTGCGACTTTGAGCCTGTCGGGATTAAACGAAAAGTAGAGCTGTGCTGGCGCAATGGCCTAACCCTGTCCAAGAAAGGATCTAAAGTGATCGATGCTTTCAAGCAAGAACATAGTTTAATTTAGAGCGCGCCAATACTGGCACTGATTCGTCACTAACAAGCCCATATAGAGAGCCAGTCATATAGTGTGAAGGCAAATCGTAAAAACGGTGCAGGCCACAAGATTAATGATCATTGGCATCGAAGACAACTTCCCCCGTAACACAGTCATAATGACTTCGGCGTAGACAATCTCCTCTATGGGTAAACGAGTAATGTTTTTGTCAATAATGGCAAAATCCGCCGACTTACCAAGATCTATGGAGCCTGTTATCTCACCGATCCCTAAGCTAGTTGCCGCATTGATAGTATATGAGTCAATCGCAGAATCTATGTCAGGTAAACCGGTAGCGCCCATCTTGATACTGTAGGCAATGCCAACTAATGGGTTTATGTCGTGCACATTCCAATCACTGCTTAGGGTCACATTAGCACCAGTATCAAAAATGGCCTTCAAGTTCATCAAGAAACTGCTACGCTCTGCACCAAGAAAAGGCTCGGCCCAGCTATGATCGTGATGAGCGATATAGTCCGATCCCACTTGAAAATCTGCCGTTACATCCAACTTAACAAAACGGGGAACATCCCTTGGATTGACTAGCTCTAAATGGGTTAATGTATAAGGCCTTGTCGCCCCTTTACTGCGAACATACTCAATGGCATTAAGCGACTCACGAATGGCTCCATCACCAATGGCATGAATATGAGCGCCAAAACCAATCTGATTTAATTTATCCAGCCAGCTTGGCATCTGTTGCGGTGCAATATAGTTAATGCCAAAAGGCTCATCTGCAATATAGGTATCTATATATGGCTTAAGTAATTTCGCCGTACCGTTAATAAAAATACCATCGCTGTACATTTTCACCTGATCGACTAACAGCAAACCTGACTTGTCGTCGGAGTGAATTGTCTTCAGATACGTCAATTGGGAATCCATAGAATCGGTGGGATATATCCAGGGACGAAGCGATACTCTTGCGGTTAATGCCCCCTCTTTCGCCGCCGCTTGCCACACTTCATACCAACCGCGTTTCCAATACAGTCGACCATCACCTATGGTGGTAATGCCATGGGTTGCAGCAATTTCTAGCCCAGTCATAAGACCATCATAGCTAGTATCAAATTGGTTTTCTAAGCTGTTCCATGCCATTTCCATAACCAAGTCGCCAGCATTATCGAACAAGATACCATTGAGCTCGCCGGTATCCTGGTCTTTAAGTATTTTTCCGCCTTGTGGTTCGCTGGAATCTTTAGTAATTCCTGCACGTTTGAGTGCTTCTGAATTCACCCACATGGAGTGTGAAGTCTGCTCCATAATCACCACTGGGGTATCGGGAAAAATGCGATCTATCACTTCCAGTGGACTGGTGTCATTCTCTTCACTTAACACGGAATCCACAGAGAAACCGTAGCCCATCAACCATTCATTTTCTTTAGCTAGATTACGGCAAGCTTTCAGATAAGGAACTTGCTCTGCCAGCGATGCGTCCATATTAAGCTCACAGTTACCACCGGCTGCCGATGCAGCTTCAAACACATGATTGTGGTTATCGATAAAACCAGGCATCACGAATGCTTGTTCCAGATCTATCATCTGGGTTTGGGTATTACGATAGGCATCCACACCATTTTCACTGCCTATATAAACAATATTGCCATCATAGACAGCCAGAGTATCGGCATCCCTATGGCCATAGATAACAGCATTAGTCATAATCATATCTGCGGGTTCAGCTGGTTTGGTAGACTCAGCTTTACAACTTGTGGTGCCCATAGTTAGACTCGCGATCAGTGCCAGTAAATACACTTTATTCATTAATTCATCCTATTTCCCCCAACTCTAAATGAGTATAGGGAATCTTCTGTTTATTTTCAGACAGGCTAGCGGAAGAGAGAAAATAAAGACAAATACTCAGTATCAGTAATTAGGGATAGCCACATCAGTAAATGAAGCAGAAATCAAAAAATCTGGCCACCCATAATTAATGGCATACAGTTACTCTTCTTACTAAGCTTAATGAAGAGTTTAAGCTGGAGATTATTATGCCCCGCCCTCGAAGTACTCAAATTAGTCTCGAAGACACACCTTACTATCACTGCTGTAGTCGCGTAGTCCGCCGCGCCCATCTCTGCGGAGACGACAAATATACAGGCAAAAACTATGACCATCGTCGGGGTTGGGTAGAAACGCAGCTCCTCAAATTGACAGAGGTGTTTGCTATTGATGTGGCTGCCTATGCCGTGATGAGTAATCATCTGCATTTAGTGCTGTATATTGATTTAGAGACGGTCAATACCTGGTCCGATAGAGAGGTGGTTGAACAGTGGCATAAATGTTTCAAGGGTACAGAGATTACACAGAAGTTCGCTAAAGGAGAGGTCGTTGATGAGTACCAAGTGGCTAAATTAAAACATTTTATTGCCACTTATCGCTCACGTCTCAGCGATATTAGCTGGTTCATGCGTTGTCTCAATGAGCCCATAGCTAGGAAAGCCAACGATGAAGATAACTGCACCGGGCATTTCTGGGAGGGAAGGTTTAAAAGCCAAGCTTTACTCGATGAAGCGGCCGTTTTAGCGTGTATGGCTTATGTTGAACTGAACCCTATCCGTGCGAAGGTAGCTCAAACACCAGAAAATTCTGATTATACCAGCCTTCAGCTAAGAGTTAAGGCGGCCTTGAAGGGGAAGCAACCGATAAAACTCCTGCCTTTTATTGGCAATGAGCATGAGCACCAAACTAAAGGTATCAACTTTGATCTTAAAGACTACTTAGAGCTGGTTGATGAAACGGGTCGTATACTTCGTGATGATAAGCGAGGTGCAATCTCAGTCAATGCAGCAAGAATACTGACACGACTCAATATTCCCAGTGATAACTGGATAAAACTCACTGCTGATTTTGGTAAGCTATTTCATGGGCCTGTAGGCACCTTGCAGGAGCTAACGAGCTACTGTGAACACTTAGAGAAGCGACGACGGCATTTCTCTCAATGTTGTCAGTATTTACAAGCAAGCTGATACGTTCAATCATTCCTTATTCCAGCTAACCTATCCATTTAATGGGTTAGGATAGTCCTGCGTAAAATTCACCATTTCCCTCCTTAAACGATCAAAATCTATAAATAATTAGCTCAGAAAGCCTGATTACTGGCTGAGTTAATCCCGTCACTGAGTTGAATCTTGATAACCAGAAATAAGGCTGGCATGTTGTTGATTTATAATGGGTGGCTTCGTTCTTTGCTTGCATATTGGTTGTAACAAGCAATGAAACCTGATAAGGCTATTGTACTTAGCAAGCTCACCAAGAACCTCTCAAGTGAACCCTTTAACCCTTTAACCCTTTAACCCTTTAACCCTTTAACCCTTTAACCCTTTAACCCTTTAACCCTTTAACCCTTTAACCCTTTAACCCTTTAACCCTTTAACCCTTTAACCCTTTAACCCTTTAACCCTTTAACCCTTTAACCCTTTAGCCCTTTAACCCTTTAACCCTTTAGCCCTTTAACCCTTTAACCCTTTAACCCTTTAGCCCTTTAACCCTTTAACCCATTAACCCATTAAGAAGATAGTTAAGACTTGTTATCTGGCAAGCCGCTGCCTAAAACAAAAGTACAAAAAAAGGCCATGGTTTCCCATAGCCTTTACAGATAGCCTGTTACCTCAATAGTCAGTCCTAATAGGATTAATATCTCATCCATGATGAGACAGCTATTTTCCGTCGATAACTGCCATGATGCTGTTAAACAGAGCTCTATCGGTGCGAGACTTTTTCAGCTTCTTCGAACAATCCTTGAGAGAATCATCTGAGATACGGGTGAAGATGCCGTTGTACTCTTTCTCGTCTATGGCCTCGTCACTCTCGGCCATCTCGGAAATGTCTTGTGCCACTCGGCTCAGCTGTATCCAGGCATTAGCAATATAAAAGCCATGAAAGTCCGCCTGTGGCAACTGAGCCCTGGCACTGTTCGGCAAGGCTTGCCAGCCTTTGATGAATTTCTCATCAGTATCTTCTAGCAACTCATTACAGAGGTTAGCGTAGGCTTCCAACAGATTCTCTGGGAGCTGATCCATAGGAAGAACAACATTACATACATTCAATGACACCTGCTCGACGCGGGTCTTATACTCTGGGGTGATCTCAATCATGGTTTTGCTCTATAAATTTTCAATAAAAATGGGCTTAGGATCAGTAATGACTGATATTTAACACTAGCGTTGAACTTAAACTGGCCTCTGAACTCAAAATCTGCCACTAACATACAGGCCGTAGCTGCCATTACCTGCTATCGGTGTAATGGTGATGCCTTTATAGGGGTCGGTAAAGTAAAGTCCGGATACAACCCCGATCGCGGCGCCGATCAATACATCTTCAATATGATGCTGATCGCTGGCAATTCGGGGATACCCCACATAAGCCGCACCTATATAGGCAGGAATGGCCCACTCCCAACCAAATCTCTGCTGAACAAAGGTCGCCGCTGCGAACGTATCCGCCGCATGTCCCGAAGGAAACGAGTCATTATCTGAGCCATCTGGCCTTTCCTTGTCGATTGCATATTTAAGCCCTTCAACAGCAAGGCGCGAAACAAGGCCGGTCTTAATCAACTGCCTGCTTCCCTCATAGTCATCTTCGACAAACAGAGTCGCACCGAATGTGACGACAGGAATTAACAGATAAAGCGCATCACCAGACTTTTCCAAATTAGATCCACTACCATTAAGCGTTAGCTGACCCACTCAATAATAATATGCTCGCAAATATGGCTCTCACGGCAATGAAGCTCTTAGATAGATAAAATATGGCAGCCTTTATACCTGCCCCCCAACATAAAAGCAAAATAAGTAGTAAGTAGACAAGTGCCAACCTTCATTTGTAACATCCAAAGATACAATATCTTATGTCAATTTTTTGCATATAAAATATATAATATTGAAGTAATCTCGGCTAGAATTTGTGTATGCTGTACATCATGATCCAACGAAGAGGAAGCATCAGCCCATAATGATTTATCGGCTTTTACGACATCGAATCATATCCAAGCTTGCACTAATATGTCAGGCTCTAGTTTACCGAACGCTCACACTTAGGGGGCTGGCAAGCTAACTTTTCCTTGGCTATTGATCATATTGCTCTCGCCTCTCGTCTTGGCCGATGAGCCGAAAAATCTAAATACTACCTTCGAAGAATTGGAAAGTGGTGTGACCTTATCCAGTGACGACCTTAAAACTAAACTTAAGTATCTAAAAGCCAACATCACCTTAACCGATCTGGATAACTATCTCAGATTACAGCGAGTACTATGTTGGAGCACAGATGCATATGACAGTGCTCAGAGAGCTAAAGGATTAGAGTTTGCCCAAAAACAACTGAATGCTGAAATCATCAAGCAATCTCCTGAGACCTTTGCCGATTTAAAGCTGTGCCGAGCCTGGTTTTATCAAGTCGCGGGAAACGTCGACCTAGCCTTAAATGAATACAATCAAGTCATAGCTCAAGCCTATCAACTTGAGTCCCCTAGGCTTATCGCCGATGCCCGAGGCCTGCGAGGCGCTATCTACTCCTTCCAGGGCAATTACGCCTTGGCACTGGAAGACCTATACAGTGCTCAACAGCTCTACGATGACTTAAACCTGGCATTCTGGAGTCGATATAACTTAGCCGAAATAGCCACTAGTTATCGTCGATTTGGCGATCCTCACACGGCATATAAGTATTATGCAAAACTCGAAGCCAAATTTATCGAAACTGGCGATCTCGAATCCGCCACGGACATGGTGACGGAGATGGCCATCGCCCTGGAAGAATTAGGTGAAAATGAAGCGGCACTGAAGAAACATCTGCAAAGCTATCGATACTGGCAGCAGGAAAAAGATGAACTAGCCCAAAGTTTTGTCGCCATTAACTTAGCGGGGATTCTTATCAAGTTGGGCCGCTTAGATGAGGTTCAAAAATATCTTGATGAAGCACAGAAGCATGTTCTACCTACAGATGAAGCCTTCTATAGCTTTATGATGCTATTTCGCGCCCAGTTCCAGCTATTACAAGGCCAGCCCATCGCGGCAATTCCCCTTATCGAAGAAGCTAAATCTGCCTTCTTGAGAGTCAAGAATACTCGTGGTCTCACCCAGCTCTATATGCTAGAAAGTCAGGTATTCGCGGCTCTTTTCCAATGGGAGCATGCATACCATTCACTGGAACATTTTAATCAACTCCATAATGAATTGGATATCAAGCTACAGACTCATAGAACCGCAGAGATGCAGACTCGATTCAATACTAAGCAAGTTGAAACTGAAAACCTCTTGCTGCTAGAGACACAGCAGATAAAGGAGCATGAATTACAAATTTTACAGCAAAATCGATACTTACAATTTACTGTCATCTTTCTCGCCATCATAGTCATTATAGTCATCTCTTTATTTGCCTATAAACAAGCACAAAAATCTAAACTATTTAGTACTTTAGCCCTGACAGATCACTTGACTAAACTAGCAAATCGCAGACACGCCTATACCGTCGGCGAACAAGCTTTCTCTGAAAACCATGATGTGATGGCCTTAATCTTGTTCGATGCCGATCACTTCAAGAAGATCAATGACAACTTTGGCCACAATATCGGCGATAAGACGTTAATTTCACTGGCAAACATTGCCAGTGATCTGATGCGAAAATCGGATCTAGTAGGCCGGGTCGGTGGCGAAGAGTTCTTAGTCATATTACCTCATACCAACTTAGAACAAGCCACAGAGATTGCCGAGCGTTTAGTGGACTCCATAGCCATGACAGACTTGAGTGATATAGCCCAAGAATTAACCATGACCATCAGCGCAGGGGTCGCCGCCAGGGAACAAGATAGAAACTTCTCCGAACTACTACAGCGCGCCGATAAAGGGCTATATCTGGCTAAATCTAGTGGAAGAAACTGTGTCAAATCAGGATGAATACAAGCAATCACTAGCGCTTAGTCATCCTGCGATCTTATCACGCCAGATTATTTCCACATCTTCAGGCACAGTCATAATGCCAAAGTATTCACCATGAAGTACATTTAGAAAAATAACCAGCACTGAGGAATGGGTTCTCATATAACCTCTTATATCTGAAGCTCTTATGCCTGAAAATCATACTTGGAAAAAACATGAATCAATAATCACATATTGTCCGCCCAAGCCCTACTTTCCGCTCCCACTCCGTAACACTTTAGTATTGTTATTCTAGATTTCTGACTCTAACTTGTTTATCTATCTCATTCGATCACAAAAACAACCAACATAAATTAAAACAATAACTTAGACTAACAACATGGATTTACGAATAGTATAAAAGTATTAGTACCCAGTGTAATTACATCCTTTCTACCTAGATCCTTTAATACTCAAGACTGATGTTACTCAGTCGTTAACTCCTCATAATTGTCGTCAATAAATTGACACGCTAAATCCTAGGTATGAAGAAAGGAGTGAGTGTACTAAGTCAATTCTCAGTGACATAGGGATCGAGTCATTCAAAATGATGAGACTTATCTATCAAGCGGTAACAACGAGTACAAACAAAAATGTTTTTAATCTTGATCCAGCAGCAAGGATCTTGTCTGTTTTATTTTGAGTCGATGACCAAAGTTTTTAACGGCTCAAATTAAGCAACTAACTAGTTAATAAGGGAATAATTTAATGAAACATTCTAAGATTGCCATGCTGATATCAGCGGCTTTACTCGCTTCTTCGGGAGCCTCAGCTGCCAGTATTGATAACAATACGACTGTGACACAAGATGGTAATAATAACGGCGCGACCGTTAACCAGACTATCGAAAGCAATAGTAATCAGGCATTGATTGACCAAGATGGTAACCGCAACACAGCCCAAGTGGATCAGTTAAATTCGGATCTGAACATTGCCGATATCCAGCAATCGGGCAACCGTAATTCAGCCATAGTCAGCCAAGCCGATGTGACTTCTGCTTCATCGAACATCATTCAAACCGGTAATGGCGACACCGCTCTCATCGAGAACACTGACTCAGATAGTGCACTCGCGACCATCACTCAGCATGTCGGCCAAGGCAATGATGCCTATATAGGTCAAACAGGTTCTGACGCAGCCGTTGCCAACCTGACTCAGTCTGGTTCGGGTAACGATGCCGATATCACCCAATCGACGGGTAGCATAGGTGGCGATACTACACTCGCCACTCTGACACAGACGGGTAACGATAACGTCGCACTCATTAGCCAATCGGCTCAACAAAACACGGCGACATCGATACAATCTGGTAATAGAAACGACTCGACCATCTATCAAAACGGTGATGACGGCGTTGGGCAGAACCTAGCATCGGTCAGCCAAACTGGTAATGCTAATGGCTCATACGTAGATCAGCTTGAAATGAACACGGCGACCGTGACACAAATGGGCAATGGTAACTACTCAGAAGTGCTTCAGGCAGAGAACAACACGGCGATTATCAGCCAAACGGGTAACAACAACGAATCTTATATCGATCAAGCCGATCGCTCAGGGGATGAAGATAACCAGGCGATAGTCACTCAGCTAAATGGTAATGGCAACGTATCAGATGTGATCCAGGAAGATAGAAACCAAGCCTATATCACTCAGCAAAACGGTAACGGTAATGAGTCATACCTAAATTCAGATGACGATAACGTCACCTACGTCACCCAGGAAAATGGTAACGGTAACTTCTCAGATATCGAACAGGATGATGATAACTCATTGCGTATCTATCAGGGTGGCGGTAACAACAACGAGTCTTGGGTAGATCAAGATGATGACAACACAGTTAACGTTACTCAGACTAACGGCAATGGTAACTTCTCCGATATCGATCAGGATGACGACAACACAGTGACTGTGGTCCAAGACAATGGTAACCGTAATAGCTCTTGGATAGATCAAGATGATGATAACTCGGCTACAGTGATACAAGTTAGCGGCAACGGTAACCAGTCTTGGATAGAGCAAGAAGATGACAACACAGCATTCGTAGCACAAGACGGTGGCAATAATAACTACATCAATATAGAGCAAGACCAAGCTAACGATGTGTTTGTATTACAGCTTGAAGGCAATGGTAACGAATCTAACATAGAGCAAGGCTCAGCTAACCAAGCAGATGTCATTCAGGTCGATGGTAACAACAACTATGCTGAGGTCACACAAGGGATCTCTAACACTGTTTTTTCATTGCAAATTAACGGTAATGGCAATGAGTCAAGCATACAGCAAGATTCACAAAACACTGCCAGAGTAGTACAAGACGGTAATAACAACAGTTCATCTGTTACTCAGGACTATCAGCAAACGACTCGTGTTACCCAAACAGGTAACGGCAATGATGCGACAGTCAGCCAGGTGAGTTCCGATACGGCGCTTGTGTCTAACAATGCAGATATCTATCAAGACGGTAACCGCGATACTGTAGCCGTGACTCAAAATGGTTTAGGTAACGATGTACTGGTTATGCAAGATGCTACTAGTTTCGGTAACAGCATCACTATCGACCAGACGGGTCTTGGTAACTATGCAGGTGCAGGCACCTTCTCTGGTGCGGGCAGCGAGATATTTATTACTCAAAATGGTAATAATAACCGTATATCTAACTCAGATACAGGCCGTGACATAGGTGCAACCTCTACAGGTTCAGATAACACCATGTATATCGACCAGATTGGTAACGGTAATTTAGTTTCGGCAGAGTCTTCACATAACGGTTCACTGGTTGATATCGACCAAAATGGTGACCTTAACTTCGCCGATGTAGATTCGACTTGGGGCGCAGAGAACGAATTACTCGTATCTCAAACGGGCAACAGCCATGTTGCTTATGTTACGGCCACCGGCGGCGCCATGAATTACGCCAATATCATCCAAACTGATATGTCTAACACCGCGGCTGTGACTCAAGTTGGTTCAAACAACTCAGTGATGATCAACCAAGGTTCTATGTAAAACCAAGGTACGAGTAAACGTATCTTAAGTTGAACTAAACCTAAGGGGGCATTAGCCCCCTTTTTGCTGAGTTAATGTTATCAATCCAGAACCATGCTTCCCCCAAAGTGTTCAACGAATCGCAATCAAGACATCAAAATAAATCCACGCCATCAAGCCACTAGATCAAGTCAGAGTAAATTAGCAAGCGCTAAAGTCGAACGTTGCAGTCACTTATAGCTAATGTTATAGTCCGAAAAATCGCTTCGTATAATCCCAATGATATGGTTTGGGAGTTTCTACCAAGAGCCTTAAATTCTTGATTATGAAGTCTGTAACTTTATGCACTATCTCCAATATAGACTATCTGTTAATAGACAGGATCTGCGTCCAATAAGCGCTATAGATCCCTCTTTTAATCGGTATTCATATAGGTACTATCCAATAAAGGTAGAGACTCATGAATTATTTAAGCTTACCCAAGATCGATCTACATTGTCACTTAGATGGCAGCGTTCGCCCACAAACGATTATCGATCTGGCCAACGAGCAAAGCATCTCCATTCCCAGCCAAGACATCAACGAAATCCGTGCATTAATGATCGCCCCCGAGACATGTCAAAATCTCGAAGAGTATCTGATGCGTTTCGACCTTCCTCTGTCTGTGATGCAGACCCAAGCGGGTATCGAGCGTATTTCATTTGAGCTTTTCGAGGATGCGGCTAAGGAAAACGTCAAATATTTCGAGGTCAGATTCGGCCCACAACTGCATCAGTTGCTGGGCCTAAGCTTCGATCAGATCATAGGCTCAGTCGTCAAAGGCATGCATCGCGCCGAAGCCATGTATGATATTAAGGGCAACTATATTCTCTCTATCTTGAGAACGTTCCCCAAGGATAACATCAGAGATGTTATCGATGCGGGCGCTCCTTATCTGAACAAGGGCGTGGTGGCCTTCGACTTGGCTGGCGCAGAGCTACCGGGATTTTGCAGTGAGTTTATCCCCTATGTAGCTTACGCCATCGAGAAAGGCTACCGCATCACTATACACGCCGGAGAGCAAGGCGTGGGTCAAAACGTATTCGACGCCATCTCTATGCTTAAAGCCGAGCGTGTGGGTCATGGGATTCATATCACGGGTCATCAGGGCGCCTATGACCTAGTGAAACAGCAGAATATCGGCCTGGAGACCTGCCCCAGCAGTAATATTCAGACGAAAGCGGTGGATAATCTTAGTGAGCATCCGCTGAAAGCCTTTTATGAAGATGGGCTGCCCATCACAATCAACACAGATAACCGCACCGTCTCCAATACCACTATGACAGACGAGGTACGAAAGGTGATGCAAGAGTTCAGCCTGAGCCGTGAAGATTACTTCAACATCTATAAAATCAGTGTCGAACAAGCCTTTGCTTCAGATGAAGTCAAACAACATCTGATGAGCTTCGTCGACTAGGTTTGTCTAAAATACAGAATAAAAAGCCAGCTTATACGTTCGTATAGGCTGGCTTTTTTCATGCCTGATCCATCATATTTAGTCCGTCCTATCACCTATGCAGAGAAAAGTTGGGCTAACTCATCAGCTCTTAGTATGTGAGCACTTACTCTTACTCTAGCTGAGAGTATTAGATAGAGAACTTCTGCACCTCTTTCTCCAGATTCTTAGTTAACATCTGGATCTGGGCGCTGGTCGCATGGGACGAATGAGACACTGATGCCGTATTTTCGGCTGTTTCTGAGATATTGACGATTCGTTGAGCCGAGTCCTCCCCCGCCGTTAACTGCTCCGACGCCGCCTCCGAGATCTGATGGCTCATCGAGGAGATTTCAGATAGCGAGGTCGCAATATTTTTGAGCTCTTCAGACACCTGATGTGATTTAGCCACCGTCTCTTCACTGGTCGTTATACTCTGAGTCACAGAAGTTTTCGCATCCTTAGCAGCGGTCTGCAGCTTAACAATCATCTTATTGATCTCACCCGTGCTGCTCTGAGTCCTCTGAGCCAATTGACGCACTTCATCGGCAACCACGGCGAAACCACGACCTTGCTCTCCGGCGCGTGCCGCTTCGATAGCCGCGTTGAGTGCCAGTAGGTTGGTCTGTTCGGCAATCCCCTGGATCACAGACAGCACATTGGCGATATTATTGACCTCATCATCGAGGATCTGAATATTCGAACCCGCACTCTCTATCTGAGTCTCAAGCAGGGCTATGGTTTTAGACGCTTCCTCAGTCAAGAGATGAGCGTTCAGCCCTTGTTTTTCCGCGGCGGTGACAGAGTCGGCAGTCTGCTTAGCATGGTCAGCAACAGTACCCGATGAAGCGGTAAGCTCAGTGACAGCCGAAGCCACCATCTGGGTTTCCTCATTCATAGTCCTGGTTAAGTTATCTAATTCCGTGGCGCGACTCTCTGATTCCACCATTTGCTCATTAAGAGTGTCAGCGACATTTTTTATTTCTTTTACAACGTCTTGCAATCCTTCCTGCATATAATTTATCGCACCGACAACGCTGTCATTGCTGGCATATTTAAAGTCAGGATTTTGCTTCAAGTCGCCCCTTGAGACTTTGATCACAATATTGCGCACATCTTCAATCTCGGCGCCTAACGCATTACGCATGCTTGCTCCGAAACGATAGAGGGCAAAGGACAATACCACAGCGATGATGATAGATAGGGTTAACAGCCACTTGGCCACAGACCAGTAGCGTTCATTGGCTTCGGCGGAACTGATCCCGGTTCCCACATACCAGCCCCAACGACTGGTTTTCTGTACCACAGAGGTGAGATCGACGACGGTGCCATTACGCTCAGAATCCCAATGATAGGTGATGATCTGCTGGGTCTTGTTACCCACTAAGCCCTCCACCATCTGGCCGATACTCTTACCGCTGGCATCCTTAAAATCGTTGAAGCTGGTGCCATGAAGTTGGGGATCGTGTGGGGTAGCTAAAAAGTCTAGTTTGTCGTCGACCACATAGACATATTCAGAGTCGTGATATTTATTCTCTCTGAGCATCTGAGCGGCATACTGCTTAGCCTTGGACTCACTGAGTTCACCCGATGCGGCTAATTGCTCAAACTGCTCAACAATATTGACCGTACTCTTCATCAACTGATTAATTCGGGCAATATTGTCACTTTCACTGGCTTTAGATAAGGCCTGCAGACCTAAGACTGCAATACTTATCAAGGCGATAAAGAGTACGCCCACAAATGTCATTATCTTGCGATTAAGCGTCATATAAGGAACCTTAGAAAATAGTTGTTTTTATGTACTGCCTTATATAACTAACACCGAAACTGGTATGAAACTAGCATTAACACACATTAAATATGCGTCAAAAATGAATAACTATTGTTATGGTGAGGAACAATTACGGCAGGGACAACGCAAATAACTCAACTTAAATAATAAAACAGCCCAAGAAGCCAGAATAACAACAGAAAGCAAAATTAATAGCCTGTAGACAAACAAAGTTCAGATGAATATAAACAGGAATACTAGGGGGTTATGGAGGGCTGAGTGATGCAAGAGAGCGCTAGTAGCATCCTTTATTCAGCCATAGCTAAAACGAACAAGTGTTTGAATTGCCAATAAGGTTAATATCCACTTCAAGGCCTTCATAAACTTCTGGTTGTCGATCTTTCCTCTTAGCTTAGTGCCAATCAAAGAACCTAAAGAAGCCCCTAAGATAGCCGAGAGTATTTGTGGCAAAAAATCGGAAAAAATGAATCCTAATCCCGCATAAGTCACCACTTTAGAAACATTACTCAAGCCCATCAACAGCGCCGCTGTGGCAATGATCTGATCTTTATCAGTCAAGCGCTTCATCAAAAGGTTTATGGTCAGTGGACCGGGAGCACCTACCACTAACCCCAGACCAGTCTGCGCCGCGCCAACCAGATAAAAGTTTTCCAGCTTGCCAAGTAAATCTTCAATAGGTTTTACCCAGAGGCTAAGCAGCAGATAAATCGAGATGTACAAGGGAATAAACTCAGTCGACAGGTTTATCAGGAAGAAGCCGAACAGGGCGATACCGACCAAGGAACCCAGCACAAACGGACCCACAACCGGCCAATATATGTGCTTGAAGGAAAATCCGAGACGAGTGAAATTACTCGCTAATTGGGTGGTGCCATGAATAGGAATGACAGCTGCGGCTGGTACGAACCAAGGTAAAGTCACGGCTAAGATAAGTCCGCCGCCTAAGCCACATATACCCGCTACGGTGGAGGTAAAGGTGGTTAACAGGAAAAGGGAAATGATAAGCGTATAATCCATGTTTCCCTTTAAGAATTAGATCCTAGGGACTAGTTCCTAGGTCTTTGCGTCAGTTAACTCTTGATTCGAATAGCATGATTTAAATGCCTGCTGTAATACTATCCATTCGAATCAAAACTGGCAACAGGAGGAATAATAGATAAAAGTTGCCAAAATTCACATCTAGTGGAAACTGTAACTAAGCCCAAGAGGCAGGCTTAATCAAATCAGCAGCTAAGGTAGCGAATTACTGTTATCATATTGTGGTATTTCATTGCCTATTTATATACCAATCCTATGTCTGACACAGCTCAACCTCCAACAAATTCCCACCTCTTCTCACCAGCAGAACTAAGAGAACTCACAGCTAAAATCAAGCAGTGGGGCATTGAGCTGGGCTTTGCTCAAATAGGTATATGTGACACAGACTTAACCAGCGAAGAGCTCAAGTTACAGCAGTGGCTGGACAAGGGCTATCATGGTGATATGGCGTATATGGAAGCCCATGGCATGATGCGTGCCCGTCCACATGAGCTGCACCCCGGCACTATCAGGGTCATCTCAGCCAGAATGAACTACCTGCCGCCAGAAGCAGGCTTCGCGACTAATCTCAAAGATCCCAACCTTGCCTATATCTCCCGTTATGCCGGCGGACGGGACTATCACAAGTTGATCCGTAATCGCCTCAAGAAGCTAGGCCAGATGATTCAGGCCGAGCTTGATATCATGAATGCGGGCAAAACTAACTTCCGCCCCTTTGTGGACTCGGCGCCGATACTCGAGAGGCCCCTAGCCGAGAAAGCTGGTCTGGGCTGGACTGGTAAACACAGTCTATTGCTCAATGAAGAGGTGGGCAGCTGGTTCTTTCTCGGTGAGCTATTACTCGACCTGCCCCTGCCCGTGGACATTCCCGTCAGTGAGGGCTGTAATACCTGCGTCGCCTGCATCAAGTCATGTCCAACCAATGCCATAGTCGAGCCGTATATCGTCGATGGCAGACGTTGCATTTCTTATCTGACCATAGAGCTGCAAGGGGCCATTCCTGAAGAGTTTCGTCCTCTCATAGGTAACCGTATCTACGGCTGTGATGACTGCCAGCTAGTATGCCCGGTCAACAGCAAGGCGCCGCTCACCCTCGAGAGTGATTTTCACACCCGGGACCCACTTAAACAACCTGAATTGCTTATCCTCTTTGGTTGGACTGAGGCCGAGTTTCTCAAGATCACCGAAGGCAGCCCCATTCGCCGTATCGGACATAAGCGCTGGCTAAGAAACATCGCCGTCGCCTTAGGAAATGCCCCAGCTTCAGAAAAGGTCGTCCAAGGGCTCGAGCAGAGAAAAGCATCCAAAGAGGTCGATGAGATGGTCATAGAACATATCGACTGGGCCCTGACTCAGCAACACACCAAGCTAGCATCAGCCCTTATCCTGGAAAAACAGAGCCTGGAAACAAAAGGCCGTGAAACAGCAGCCTTGAGCCAGTCAGATAGAGTCCAGAACGCCTCATCCCTCAGCCGCAAAACACAAAGAGTGATCCGCAGCATCGAAAAAGGCCTGCCAAGGGATGCCTAAGGTTCTATCGTAAACCCAACCTTGATGGTCACCTGCCAGTGAGCAATCAAGCCCGCCTCCAGATGTCCCCGAGTCTCAATCACCTCAAACCACCTAAGATGCTTCAAAGTCTGCCCCGCGGAAGTGACGGCATTTTTGATCGCTTCATCCGAACTGATAGGCGAAGATCCCACTAATTCAATAACTTTATAGGTATGACTCATGACTAGCTCCGGGTAATCCAGTGATTGCGCGAGTACAGATTATTACGAGTAATAGAGCAAGAGCAAAACAACACTCTGTCCAACTCAGTATAGGAGAGCTATCAGCACCTAGCTTCTTATACCATTCCATATAAGTATCTGGTCAATTCAGAGACTCTCAGCTTTTTCAATTCAAGGCGCATTGATGAGGAAATGGTTATTCCCTTTTAAGTCAATGTAACACAAAAGTGGAAACGCTGAGAGCCTCACGCAGTGCGGCTGATGTTTAAAGAAAAGGGCAAAGCCCTTTATGCTACGTTGAATGTTCTCGATATACGACTGCATGGATGCAGGAGGTAGAGCAACGCAGGAGCTTGTTGCCGAGAATAACTATTAGCTTCAAATATTCGCAAGCCGCATGGATGTGGTGAATGTCTATATTGCAGGAGCAAATATAGCCCTTGCCTACAGCGCTTTGAACTCCCGTTGAATGATCAGATACTTACTCGGAATGGTATTACCCTTCGGAATGACGGGGAAAACTGAAAAAGTATTCAAGCTGGATCCTGAAACGAGTTTAGGATGACGACTAATACACAAACCACCAGAAACCACCAGAAACCACCAGAAACCACCAGAAACCACCAGAAACCACCAGAAACCACCAGAAACCACCAGAAACCACACGTCATTCCAGCATGCCTGTGGCTGGAATCCAGCAGTTCCAATTACAAAGTAAAAACGTCCTCCCTTCCTAAAATCTTACCTCTGTAAATATTAAAAAAATCATCACATTAGCTGTTGATAATTCAACCGTTCCCCGTTAAGTTCACTATACTTTTACCCATTATTTAAATCAGCTTTTCCCTCTCCGTTATAAAAGGAATTTGTAATGAATAGATCTAAGCTTGCGCTGCTAGTCGCATTTTCTCTGGTTTTACCTCACTCGAGTCTTGCTGCGACTCAGTCAAAACCCGCCAGTCAATATACCAAGGTAGCCAATGCTGCGGTACTGAAGGCCTTACCCTTCAGTGACAGACAAGATTTTGAAGATGCCCAACGGGGCTTTATCGCCAAACCTGATACTGTCACCATCAAGGACTCTCAGGGCAATGTGGTCTGGGATCTGGAGCAGTACAAGACCTACATCAGTATCGATAAGGACGCGCCAGATACAGTTAACCCAAGTCTGTGGCGAAACGCTCAGCTTGTGATCCAACATGGTCTATTTAAGGTCACCGACAACATCTATCAAGTTCGTGGCTTCGATCTATCCAATATCACCTTTATCAAAGGTAAAACAGGCTGGATTGTCTTCGATCCACTTATCTCACCCGAGACTGCGAAAGCCGCGCTGGACTTTATCAATGAACAGTTAGGAGAGCGTCCGGTTGTGGCTATCATCTACAGCCATAGCCATATCGATCATTACGGCGGCGCAACAGGAATTGCTACCACAGAGCAAGTTGCGTCTGGAGAGGTGCAAATTATCTCACCCGAGCACTTTACCGAACATGCAGTCTCAGAAAATGTGATCGCAGGTAACGCCATGGGACGCCGCGCCATATACATGTACGGTGCTATGCTCCCCCGCAATGCAAAAGGGGGCGTCAATGGTGGTCTAGGAATGACAGTCTCGACCGGGCTCGCTGGCCTATTATTACCTAGCCATGAGATCACCAAAACCGGTGAGAAACTCAGTATCGATGGGATCAATATGGAGTTTCAGCTAACGCCTGGCAGTGAAGCTCCAGCCGAAATGAATACCTGGTTCCCTGATATGAAAGCGCTCTGGATGGCAGAAAACTCCACCAATACCATGCACAACATCTTGACACTGCGTGGGGCAGAGGTGCGAGATGCATTGATTTGGGCCAATTTCCTCGACGAAACCATCGATACCTGGGGCAGCCAGGCCAAAGTAAAATTTCAAAGTCATCACTGGCCAGTATGGGACACTGAAAACATCATTCCCTATTTTAAAAAGCAGCGTGATATCTACAAATTTACCCATGACCAATCAGTACGTCTGATGAACCAAGGTTATACAGGTGAAGAGATCTCCGAGATAATCACCTTACCTGCCGAGCTGGAACAAAACTGGCCGACTCGCGGTTACTACGGCACCCTTCGCCATAATAGCCGCGCCGTATATCAAAAGTATATGGGCTGGTATAACGGTAATCCCTCAAACCTCAATAACCTGCCGCCAGAGATGGTAGCGACAAAGTACATGGATTTTATGGGCGGCGAAGCTGCCGTGATCAAAAAATCCCAGGCTTCATTTGATAAAGGAGAGTATCGCTGGGTTGCTGAAGTGATGAAACATGCCGTATTTGCTAACCCTAAGAGTCGACCAGCTAAAGAGTTACTGGCCGATGCTTTCGAGCAACTTGGCTATCAGGCCGAATCAGGTCCGTGGCGCTCTGTGTATCTACAAGGTGCCTATGAACTGAGAAATGGTGTCCCATCCGCAGGAGGCACCCAAACGGCAACGCCTGATACCATTCGCGCCATGACCCCGGATATGCTGTTTGATTTCTTAGCGGTCAGACTCGACTCGGCAAAAGCGGCCGGGAAAGTGTTTGATATCAATATCGACTTTACTGATCTTAAGAGTAAGTACACCTTAACGATAGAGAATGCCGTTCTGCACCACAGCCAAAACCAGGTTGCTAAACCTGATGTCGCTTTAGTCATGTCGATGAACACCATGAACAGTATTCAGCTTAAAGAGTTCACCTTCGATGAAGCCATCAAAAATGGTTCAGTGAAGATAAGTGGCGACAAGAAACAGTTTAATGAGTTTCTCGGTATGCTGGACGACTTCAACTTCTGGTTTAATATCGTGACACCATAGCTGTCACGCCTTAATCATAAAAACTGAGTTCCTAGGATCTAGATCCTAGGAACGCTTCATTTTACTTACAACTTACTGCTTTAACTGTGCGATATTCACCTAGATAGTAAATATAGGGACCACAGACGCCCTACATCTTACCTCAAACATTCAAGCTGGATCCTGAAATGAGTTCAGGATTACTCAGCGAGTAATTTAGAACCAATATCGACAATACAGCTCCATAAGTCTGAGATGTTGGCCTAGCTGCTGATGCTGACCACGAAAAAAATCCCGTTAAGGAGTGAACTTAACGGGCAAAGGGTTGATGATGCTATTTTAATGCTTGTGGTTTACAACAGAGATTCGAGTTTGTTCTTTAAGTAAACACTCGATTCTATGGCTCTCATCCTTGAGTGCCTATTTGGGGATCTTACTTTTTAATCATAGGGTTAATGTGGAGTCTCCATTTAAAACCTAATTCACTGGCATTTCATCCGTTGGTGTTATAGCCAATGCGTGCATGCCTTTAGGACCGGCCTCTACCTTATATTCGACAGCTTGGCCTGCCGCCAGAGTCCGGTAACCTTCCATTTGTATGGCAGAATAGTGGGCAAAAACATCTTCACCACCGGCGCCTGGACAGATAAATCCAAAGCCTTTAGTGTTGTTAAACCACTTCACCGTTCCTTTCATCATGCCTAGAATCCTTCCATCTTAATTCGACGATCTGGATATAGAACTTGAATCGCTATCTAGCCCTTCCAGTCTTGTTACCGCAGCTTCGAGAAATTAATAACCAACAAAATGTCATTAACTTGTTAAATTACTAAAATGATAATACGTGATCTGCAAGTATCATGGCACTGTTCAAATGGGCAGTAGCTCAACTGAAAAAGATAAAATGTCTTCTTCATATCGAGCAGGCATCAGTATTAAGGAGAGCATCGAGCTCACTGCAGGTTAAGTTGTGGTGCCGGAGCATGTCCCCGAGATGGTGTTTTAGTCAATGATATACAAAAAAAAGCCCGTTCAAGGGGGAACGGGCAAATATTGGTCTTAAATAAGAAATTTACCGAGTAAATAAAAATAAGAGAATATATATTATTTAATCCATCTCATTTCAATGAGCTGAACCGAATAATAAACAAACAATTAAAATATAATTCAATCTGAGTTTAACTTATTCTGAGTAACTAATAACCTGCATGTCTAAATGTATAGACAAAAGCAAATATATTATGAGTTCATTATCCTGTATAAATGACACTTTAATAACTGTTCCCTCAGACAGCTAGAATATAATGAGTTAACCATTCTCCGTACCATATAAAGCTAAAACCCAGTAACCATAGGTTATTAGAGAGTTCTCTTATATTCATGAATATATATTTAAATATTGACGTTATTCATCCTAAAGAATATCAGTTTATAATTTAAACACCTAAAGTATGATATTTAAACAGCTTATATTAAGCCTTGCCTAATTGCACAAACAATCGCCTGTGCCCTATTTTGTACATTGAGCTTCTTATAAATGTTTTTCAGATGAAACTTCACTGTTCTCTCTGTGATAGAGCAGATCATGCCAATCTCCCAAGATGACTTTCCTTCGGAAGACCATGCCAATATCTCCCGCTCTCTCTTCGTCAACTCCTCCACCGGGTGCATAAGACGGGTCATGGCCTGAGCCGAAACCGCATTGATCAATTCTAAGGTCGCGAGCTGCTCCGTGTTGAGCGAACAACCACACACAGATGTGATGTTCAGCTCCTTATAGATATGTCTGGAAGAAAAAGAACCTATGCTGGCTCCCTCCTTCAAGCCCATCTCCTGTGCTCTCTCCAGAAAATTGAACTGATTCTCTGACAGCGACATCATCGAAGGGACAGACTTCCAATTAAAAGAGTTCCTGAAGGACTTGGAACAACTCACTATCGGGTCAATATATTGAAATTTTTTCTTCTGATATATGCTGTCCCACTCCGCACTCTTGGCCGCGAAACCAAATCCGGAACTAACGACCCTCTCAATATTAATACTGTGATCCGGGCGGATAACCAGAGTAATGAGAGCCACTCCATCAACTTCCAACAAGTTTTGTAAAGTCTTAGCACATTGCAGTATCTCATCACAAGATGATGAGGCACTAAACATTTGATATACATCTGAAACTTGCTTTATATTAAGCGAGATATTATTCCCTTCCAGCAATCTCATTATTCATCATCCTTCAATTGAATGTTTCGTTAGCCAGGTCACTGCAATAACAAAAAATAAAATACAATTAAAGTATCACCCTAGCGGTAAGTTCCCCTACCGATACTCGCCTAAGCTATAAATTTAATCTCAATCAAACCAAGATGCAAAGAAAAAAGATCGATCTCTTAACAAAAAAATCACAGTCATCAAGATCGGCGATTGCACAAATCAATTTTAATCAAAAATAGCCATGGTTTGATAAGATACTCAATTAACGGCGGTTCCCATCGATTCAAGCTTGATCCGCTTGTGTATTTTACACCTGAATCCATGGGGTGACATGGTAAGAGCAAACTGCTCAGTCACTTCACTGCTCGCCTGCATGGGCTGCAAACTGAAGTTTCTGAACAGAGTACTGAACGCCAACTTGATCTCCATCATGGCCAACATCCTTCCGGGACACAATCTGGCCCCGCCCCCAAATGGTTGAAGTGAAGAAAATGAGGCCTGATCTTTGTCCAGCCAACGATTTGGGTTGAAGCTGTTAGGATCGCTGAACAGATCAGGGTTAAAACCGTTGGCGTGTAATATTAAGAATATCGGTGTTCCCTTACTGACACTATAGCCGCCCACTTGGGTATCTTGTATCGGCTCCAGATAGAGCAGAGGTGTCACTGGTTTTAATCTCATCGCCTCATAGGTGATGGCATTGAGAAAAGATAATCTGGGGAGCGGCCAGCCTAAAATACCACTAACATTCGACTCCAGTAGTTCTCGATTTAAACGCTCCTCAGCCTCCCCATCGTTTGATAATAAGAATGCCATCCAGGTGAGCGTATTGGCCGTGGTATCCTCCCCCGCTAGCAGGAAAGTGACCGCATTGGCGATGATATCATCATCGGAAAGAGAGGTGTCTTCTTGTTGCACAGTCAACATGACCTGTAACATATTTTCCGGTTTTTTGGCCAACTCAGGGTTATCGGCCATTTTTTCCTTTTGGTTGCTGATGAAACCCTTTACCAGCGTCTTAACCTCCTTGAGGGAAGCATCGAAAGCTTTATCTGCTCTCGACGGAAATAAGCGCCAGATAGGTACAGGTGACGTGATTCGTTTGTTCATGGTTGGAAACACAGTTTTCAGGCAAGCTTCTAATCTGGATGAGGAATTTTCCAGTGAATTGAAATCTTCACCGAATGCCAGCCAAGTGGTGACGTCGACGGCATAACGCTTAAACTCATCCAGAAGATCGAACTCTTGCCCCGAAACGGCTAAGTATTCGAATCGCTTCTCCAGCCTCTTGGTGATGACCTGTAACAGGGGGAAAAAATGCTTCAGATGACCAGGCTGAAAACTAGGTTCTGTGAGTTTTCTGTGGGTTTTCCATTTCTCCCCCTCCGCAGAGAATATACCGTTTAGCCCAGCCTCTTCAAAAACCGTTTCTATGCTCTTAATTCTTCTGAATTGCTCTGGACGGCTACGTAACAAGGTCTTAATCAATTTAGGTTCGGCCACTATCATCACAGGCTTAATCCCTAACCTGATCCGAAAAATATCTCCATACTGCTCAATCCATTTCAACATCTGGAGGTGGATATCGGTTTGCTTCAATGCACTGACATGCCCGAGAATACTCGTTGCCGGAGGCCCGGATAATTGAGAGAGTGATTTCATTTTTAGCCCTGAGTAAACTTACATTTTATTAATTACCGGCAGAGAACATCTGCTCTCTATAGTTTCCTGTATAAATTTAATGAACACAAATACTATTTTATTTATAAATATTATTTACAAACGTAATATCAATTTAATAAAATTCACTTTTAAAATTATTTTCAAACATTCTCATCGTTCATGATAATAATTTAAAATATAAATAGGAACAATTACGCAACCTTAATCTCTTACAAAAATAACTTTTCCATGAACTTAAGTTCACTCAACGAAATACTTCAAGGGTTCAATTACTCTCAGATCTTTAACTAGCACCTCAGGACTTCAACAAACTTCCCCTTCAAACGCCTTATTGCAATATCCGACATTTACAACTGACCTTTCGGACAGTACCTAAGGTTCTATTATCGCGGTGTAATTCACCTTGAAATTTGCCCAAATTAGTAGAACCCTATGCTGGAATCAAATCAGACTCCATTAACAAATCAGACTCCATTAACAAATCAGACTCCATTAACAAATCAGACTCCATTAACAAATCATCACACCAGTGATAATGTCCATCGCTTTGCAGTAAATCCCCCCAGTACCTCGTCACCCATAGCCCGAATCAAGGGCAGATGGACAAACTATATCGACTACGCGCCGAGGTATTTTGTCGTGAACTCGCCTGGGTCGGAAGCCCGGAAGATGAGAAGGAATATGACAACTTCGATAATACATCGACCCATCTGGGACTCTTTATCGATGGTCAAGCGACCGGATACCTGAGAGTACATCATCACGACACTCCCTGGATGATCAATACGATTTTCAGCAGCCCTCTGCTGGGCTCTAAACCTACAACTCAACTCGCTAACTCTTGTGAAGTATCCCGACTATTAATCAAGTCCACTCACAGAGGAAAAACGAAGGTGAGTAATCACCCTCCTCTGAACCTGTTGCTGTCACACTTACAAAATTATTGCCGCAACAGAAACATCAGGTATGTCTACATGGTAGTGACACCCGCAACACGAGTCGTTTTTTCCCGAATAGGCTTTAAATCGACCCCGTTATCCAAGCCGGTTAAGATGGATGATGGTTGTTATGCCATGGCGGCTGTACTGGATTTTGGACAAGTCGAAACACTGATCCCTTCGAAGAAAACTCTTTGCTCCTAGCGATTTTATTTAAAGAGAGCCGCTAGATGACTACCTCATCTAGCGGCGCTAAAATCTTATCTGCTACTCGAAACGCATTAGCAAGAATCGTAAAGGTTGGGGTCACACTACCACCCGTTAAAGCCATGAATGAACGAATGAACGAATGAATTAACTGACTTAAACCTTCTCAAGTCGCGCTAAAATCTTATCAGCCACCCGAAACGCATTAGCATAAATCGTAAAGGTTGGGGTCACACTACCTCCATTAGGCATAAATGAACCATCGGTCACATAGAGGTTATCGCAATCATGTACTTTACAGTTCTTGTCTAACACAGAGGTTTTTACATCATTGCCGAAACGACAACCACCGGCGACTAAGTTTGAAGTAGGCTGAGTAAAAACATTACCCCAAGCTTGATGAGCCCCCATGGCTTTCATCACTTCAACGCCTCGATCCACCAGATACTGAGCCACCTTCTCATCATGGGAATGAAAGCCTGTTCTGACTTTGGCAACGCTCTGACCCCAGCGGTCTTTCTCTACAGGGTCCAGACTGACATAGCATTCATCATTAGTTAGCCAGTCACAGAAAACTTCAAACTTAAAGTCTTTCGACTTGGTGAAGTGGGATTTGATCTTCTGTTTCAGCGGCGTACCCCACAACAGGTTTTCCCCTTGCCACTTCAAGCTGGCAGTCTCCCCTGTTGGCGATGGTGGATCGAAGACAAAATCGAGTGTGCCGCCTTTTATTGGTTTAGATGAGACTGCTTTATCGTCAATCTCATACCAGTCCTGCAGGGCTCGATTGAAAAAGGGACCACGAATTTTAAGCTGCTTGGCCTCGAACTCTTTGAGCTTACCCATCTCAAACACACCATGACCCGTACCTCCGGCGCAGCAGTGCAGGTTTTTTCCCACCTGCTGATAGGTATTTCCTATGCCATTGGGATGTTTGTCGCCAGTGCTACTGAGTAACAGGCGGGCACTCTCAATGGAGTAACAGGCCACCACAAACAGCTTAGCCGTAACGCGCTTTGAGCTGTTTTCATCGGTCAGATCGAAATAATCCACGGAGCTTATTTGTCCAGAGCTGTCCGTATTGAGCCGATATACCTTAGCCTGAGTGACTATCTCACAATTGCCGGTTTTTACAGCCGCATCTAGCAAGGCTGCACGAGAGCTAGCCTTTGCACCGGAATGACAGCCATAACTGCCACAATAACCTGAGTATTCACAGCTTTTTCGGCCGTTGAAGGGGATAGAGAGAATACCGCGAGCCATGGGTAAGGGATGCAGCTTTAACCCCTTACAGGCGGCATCGAAGCGCTGAGCGACAGGATGTTCTGCGGTCGGTGGAAAGGGGAAGTCTATGGTCGAACGCGGCTCTAACTGCGGATGCTTTACCACTTTGCCAGAGACGCCAATCACCTGTTCCACCTTGGTATAGTAAGGCTCGAGATCATCATAACTAATGGGCCAATCGACATTGTTAGCACCTTCAATGTCACCATATTCAGTGACTAACCTGAAATCTTGGGGCTTGAGACGATGAAAGTAAGCGCTCATAAAATTAGTCGCGCCGCCGACAGTATTGCCGCCCCAAAACTGAGCCGTAGTGTCTGATGACCAAGTGTCATCACCATTAGGCTCCTCAAGTACATGACGCTCATCCTTAAATTGTGAGCGAAACACACTGTGGCGACCCAATTGCTCATCTTTAAAGAAATCATTTTCTTTAAACCAGTTACCCTTCTCCAACACACCGATCTTATAGCCCGCCTTTGCTAACTCATAGGCGATAGGACCCGCGCCAGCACCACTGCCAACGATACAGATATCAAACTCTTGCTTACTCATGCCATCTCCTGCTCTGTTGTCAGCTAGCTAAAATCTAAATAGGTTTTGCCTTGAATCGGACGCGGGAAACCAGGCTGATGTTCGAGCCACTGCCAGCCGATACCATCTGTATTGCCACCATAGATAGGGTCTAAGGTCAGGGACTCCAGTAAATAATAGAGCAGCAATGAAAGCCAGTTCTCACCGGTGCGACTCTTGGCTATCTGCTTAAGCACGACATCTTGCTCATTCACCCCTAGCTTGATGAAACTAGCGCCATGGGTCGATTTTGCTAACTCTTCGAGCCAACCAACACCGCGCAAGATAAATGCCCTGTCACCATCGGCTAAATTGTCAGGATCATCGAGTGCCCAGGTCAGATATCTAAATGCGTTAAGATCTTTTGCCGAAGGTCCATCGTCATCATCGGGAAATAACTGCATCTGCACCGCTGCAACTACAGCTTGAGCATGGGAACTAAAACCTGCATCACTGCCTCTCTCCTGGCTATCAACCTCATCAGCGGCTGCAACTACTGAGGGCTTAGCACCAATCAAACCGAGTAAAACTGCGGCAGCACCTGTTTGTCTTAAAAAGGCTCTGCGGTTAAGGCCACTACTAAAGACACTGACTAATTCAGGCTTGCTTGAGCCCGCTTTTAACGGCTTATCTTTTAATTGTGCCTCAGTTAACGGGGTATCTTTTTTCAACATACGCTCTCCTTGCTGCAGCCCTGGCTTGCCATTAATTCTTGCCCCATTTGAGGTATCATCTGGTTCCACTGAGCAATATTACTACTCAGGGTATCTGTAATACCATCGACCTGCTTGATGACACCATTGATATCCACTAAGAAACTGGTTGGCGTGCCCATCACACCATAGAGGTGAGTCACCTCGGCTTCATCATCGAAGGCTATAGGGTAATTAGTCGAAAAATGAGATTGAAAACGAGTGATTTCAAATAAAGAGTCACTCCAACTGGTATTAACAGCCAACAGTTTCACCCGCTCTCCAAGCTCATTTTGAATATCCACCAGCTTAGGTGCCTTCTTCGTACAGGGGCCACACCAGGTATTCCAGAAGATGAGATAAACTGACTTATGTCCCTGATAATCACTCAGGTTAAACTCGGTTCCATCGAGTTGCTTGAGCGCAAAGTCGGGGGCGATTTCCCCCACAGATAAAGGCGCTGTCAGCGCCTTGAAACCAATAAATAATGACATGACAAGCACCCCATAAATCCCTTTAACCATCCTTCTCTTCATCATATGTGCCTAAATATCATCCAGTAAAAACATCTATTATTAATACCAATCGGTATAACAGCAGACCGCAAGCTCTAATAAAACAATTCAAGTTAAATGAGTTTTGCATCTTTTATTGATTTAGAACAATTTTTAACAAGCATCATGGACGCTCCCCATCAAGCACCGAGTATTTTTTAGCCCTCCTTGGAAGAAGGCACTTAAAGTCAGGTCGAAATATGGGTATTTTCAACCTTTTGCTACGTTGGGGGATTTAAACTAACCTGATGTTGTCAAAGACTAGAGCCACCCATTTAGCAAGGGGACTATTACACAATATGAAAAGAAGATTAGGGTTAGCTTTTTGTTTGATGATTATCGTAAGCGGGATCGCTTATCACTTCCTATCACCACAAATTTTGGTCAGAAATCATTCTGACAGAAGCTTTTACCAAATTATTTTTAACCTGCCGACAAGCCAGCTCACCTTTGAGCCCGTCAAGGCTAATAGCCGCCAAACCATCTACTTCTCCCCACAGGAGAAAACAGGCCTAGTCACTTATCAGCTTATTTCGATTAATGGGGCTCAGGTAGCGCAAGGCCATATAGAATATCAATTCGACGATAACAATTTTTCTCAATTCGGGACTAAGCTCAGCTTCATCATAGATGAGCAATATCGAATCAGCTTTAGCAGTAATCAACAGTAATGATTACAAGAAAAAGTGCATCTTAAAAAAGAGGCAAAGTGTTGAGATTATTCCATACTTATCCAAGATAAAACTCAAAATACTGGAGTCTGATATGTCGCGGTCGTTAATCCCCAGTTCCAGCCCTTATGCAGATTTGATAGGATTTTCACGTGCGGTGCGGATAGGCAATCATGTCTGTATCGGCGGTACAGCTCCGATAGATAAAGGGGGAAATACGGTCGGCCTCAATGACCCGGCAGCACAAGCCCAACAATGTATACAAACCATCATACATACATTAGAAGTAGCCGGAGCCAGTTTAGACGATGTAGTACGTACTCGAGTGATGGTTACAGATATAAAAGACTGGCCGAAAATTGCCGAAGTACATGGTGAGTATTTTAAACATATCAGACCTGCTTCCACCCTATTCCAAGTTAGCCGCTTCATCAATCCTGAATGGCTAATAGAGATAGAGGTAGATGCGATAATAGACATAGATCGCTGTATTGATTAATTATTAATCTCGGCATCTATAATGAACATTAAAGTAGATGTTGTCATCCATCAACATAGATCACTGTATCGATTAGCGCTTAAAGCTTAACGTTAAGCGCTATGTTCATCAATGGATTAAGACAAGAGCATGCGCCACCACATCCCAGGTAGGCTAGTGAAACCTGTAGTGTAATGTTTCAGCTCGCCATCTTTAAATACCATCAAGGTAGGCGTCAGCTGCACCGACCAATCACGGGCAATGTCATTATTACTGTCGTTGATGGTCTCAAACTCATAGCCCTTATGCTGAAGATATTTGACCATCTTGTCATCGGGTCCCGAGTTCATCGCCACTGTGACTACTGGGTACATGCTGGCCATGGTATCCACTGCCGGACTGACAAAGTTACACACCGGGCACCAGGTGCCCCAAAAATACACCAATACCGCCTGATCTTGGCTCAAGGCATCAATATCGATATCAGTCCCGGCTAAGGTCATGCCTTTGATGTCTGGCAGGTTATCCCTTGGAATATCCTTACCACGCCAGATGTCCATCACTCCGGTGATCACTATGGCAAACAGCATAAACAGGGCTATTTGCTTAAGCCAGCCGAAGGCCCTTCTCAAAGGAGTAAGCGCCACGGTATCTAAGGCTATTTTTCCAGCCTGAGTTTTATCCTTACTATCGTCAGCGGCTCTACTCATTAGCCTTTGGCCTCAATCACTTCTTCAAGCTGCTCTTTGAGCACATCATAAGACACGAGTCCTGGAATAATCTTATCGCCAAAAATCATGCTTGGGGTGCCGCCTATGCCTAAGTTCCTCATCAGCTTGATGTTATCATGCATCATCTCGTTGACTCGAGAGTCCGTCTTTCCTAACCATTTCTCGGTATCGGTCAACTTAGCGACTTTAGCTATAGATGCTGAGTCGAGTCTACGCGGGCTAGACATCAACATATCTTTCAATTTTATGTACTTCTCAGGCTCGTTAAGCCAAACCGTCTGCGCCAATTCTACCGCCAGTTCAGACCCTTCCCCTTGCAGCGGCACCATCTTGATGATGATCTTCAGCTGAGGAAACTCTTCGATCAGCTTATTGAGCGAGGGTTCAATTTTCTTGCAGTAAGGGCAATTGAAATCGGTGAAATACACCATAGTGATCTCAGGGTTTTCAGCTCCTTTCCAGGGGTCGCTCTTAGTTTCATACATGGCGCTATAATTATCATCCAGAGCCGTCTGCTTGGCAGAGTTTGCCCCTAACTGCTCACGAGTCTGCAGCGCTATGATGGCTTCCTTCAAGAGTTCAGGATCATTAACCAAGGCATCCTTGATAATGGCTCTGACATCTTGCTCTTGCTGAGCCGTTAAACTTGTCACCTCGGCGTGGACCGGTGAGATAAATGACAGCTGTGAGGCGATAAAGAGTGCAGAAGCGGTAATGCCAGACATGGCAATAAACTGCAGTTTTCTTGATTGCATCAGTTTTAGCGGGCTAAATTTATGCAACTTAGGCTCATTGGACTGGCTGTCTAACTTAGATACTGATTTCATCTTATATTCCTAATATTTTGGCTAGCTCAAGGTAATGGGCTCACCTTGAGCTATAAATGTGTCTGATTAACCTGTGTTTTATTTATATAAAAACACTTATAGAGTCACTGATTTATTGTTTAATTCTCTGCTCGGCCGAAGCCGTTGGTGCTGTCGATGCACGCTCAATCGCGGCTAACACCCCTTGTGTAGACAAGATCACAGGTAACTGGATGCCATCGGGTGCCCCTGGGCCGTAAACCACATTAAATGGCACACCGAAACGATTATGCCGCTGCAAATAGTTGGTGATGTACTCAGATGGCTTAGTCCAATCTCCTTTCATGGTCATAAGATTGTCTTGCTTGAGCTGACTATAGACAGGATCTTGCAATATCACCCCCACCTTATTGGCCTTACAGCTGATACACCAGTCGGCAGTCACATCGACAAAAATCGTCTTACCCTCGGCCACTTGCTCGGCTATCACCTCTTCGTTTAACGGAGTCCACACCAGATCTGTGGGCAAAGGTTTCGCCCATTGCTCTGATGTCATAAAGGCGCCTATGGCGGCAAAGATAAGCGTGATACTAAACGTCGCCACGACCGCGGCGGCGCCAATCGTTTTTGCCATAAAGATGAAGAAGGTCACCAGTAAGACAGCTGCTGCGACAAACAGATAGCTGGTTGCCAGGAAATTGCTCAATAGACTGATGAGCCACAAACTAGTGATCAGCAGTAATACCGAGAAGATGACCTTAACCACACTCATCCAGCGACCGGGTTTAGGGAAGTAGTTCGCGATCTGAGGGAACGCTGCCACTAACAGCCAAGGTAGTGCCATGCCCAAAGCCAACGCAGTGAAGATCACCAACAAGCTGATGGTATCGGCGCCAAGGGCAAAGGCGACCGCAGTCCCCAAAAATGGTGCGCTACAAGGCGTCGCCAATAAGGTCGCAAACATCCCCTGAAGAAAATGCCCCCTGTTGTTATTGCCCCCGGTTGTCGCCAACTTAGTTTGCAGACTCGAAGGCAAGTTAATCTCAAATGCCCCAAGCATATTGATGGCAAAGATTGAGGTCACCAGGGCCATAAAGCCGATAAACCAAGGATTTTGGAACTGCACCCCCCAACCTATCGCCTGTCCGGTAAACTTGAGCATCAGGATAAAGCCCGCCAGTAACCAAAAAGAGACCAAGATCCCCAGCGCAGAGGCGATAAATTGCTGACGAATTTGATTACGTTCAAGATCCGGCGCCGAGACCACTGAGCTTAACTTCATGCCAAGTACCGGTAACACACAGGGCATCACATTGAGTATCAAGCCACCAATCAAGGCGATAAGCATCATTTTGAGCAGAGATGAGCCCTGGGCGATGATTTGAGTCGGTTTCACCTCAGATGAGTATTCCAACGCACGCTGGGAATCGACCACAGTGACATGCAAACTTTTACCCAGTAATTCAGGCTCACCCAGCCAGCTGCTACCATCGAAGATAGCGACGATTTTCTCGGCTTCGCCTACATCGGCGGCTTCTCTCTTGTTGACACTCACTAGCTTGAAAACCGTGTCCGGCTCGCCATCTATGATCAATTTAGGCTGACGCCAGTGAGTACCGTCGAGCACCACTTCCAGCTGTGACTTGCCACTGTCCCAACCTAGTTTTATTGCGGAATCAGCGTCTTGTGCTGTCACCTTCAATGGCACACTAGAAACCGCCCTGTTATAGGCGAACATGGCATCGGTGTCGGCCTTAAGAGTACCGGGCTCGATATCCAAGTTGATCTCATAATCCGTGAGCACACAAATGGTGGTACACGAAGACAAGGTGAACTTGCCATGCAGTTGAGTATTGGCTTCAATATCATCTAAAGTCAGCAGCAAGGGAAAAGTGACTTCATCTTGATAACCAAAGGTCTGCATGCCTAGCAAGGAAAACTGCTGCGGTGCGGGCCATGACCAATCCACCTTCTGTAGATTCGTGGACTTGTCCCACTTAATACTAGGGGCTATTCCCCCTCTCCAGGGCTACGCCAATAGGTCTTCCAGTCCCCATCAAGCTTAACTTCGAGTACCGCGGGCATAGCCTTAGTGACTGGATCTAATTCCCCGGTCAACATCAAGCGTACCTTCACCGGCGGATGATTGGGGTTAGTTAGCCAGCCAGTGGAAGCTGCAACTGCCATCTGGCTTGCACTTAAAGACAATAAGACACATAAAGCCAAGAACATTGATTTAATAGACTTCAATTGACTCTCCTTTTAATGTTAGATATTGATACTTAAATTTAAATTGTTTGCTCAATTGCATGTTCAATTTATTACTCAAAATAATAGTCATAGCCATCTTCACTTTATAAATCGTTCCATAATGCGTTCCCTTGATACTTGAATAAGCGCGTAATACCCAGGAACGAAGAAGGAGCCAATGAGTAATACACTCAATAAGCCGCCCACTAAGGTAAACCCGATATTCTGTAACCCCACCGCGCCGGCACCAGATGCAAATAGCAGAGGTGCGATACCTAAGATGAAAGACCATGAGGTCATATTCACCGCCCTAAATCTCAATGCGCCACCTTGCTTAGCCGCCTCGATAATTGATAACCCCGCCTCTCGTTTTAGCTTAGAAAACTCGACAATCAAGATGGCATTTTTTGCCGCCATGGCGATAAGCAAAACCAGTCCTATCTGAGCATAAAGGCTAAGAGAGAAGCCGCCCAGCTTGAGCGCCAGCATGCCACCTAAGATTGCCGTTGGCACCACCAGAATAATCGCAAAAGGCAATGTCCAGCTTTCATACTGAGCCACCAGCAAGAGATAAATAAATATCAGCGCAAATCCGAAGGCATAGATGGCCATATTGCCAGCAAGCTTCTCCTGATATGAAAGACCACTCCACTCATAGGTATAACCCTGAGGCAATACCTCTGCGGCGACACGTTCCATGGCCTCCATGGCATCCCCCGTTGAAAAACCTGGGGCGGACTGACCTTGAATGATGACCGCGCCATACTTGTTATACCGCCAGATGATATTCGGCGCTAATGTCGGCTTAACTGTAACCAACGTGCTCAAGGGGATCATCTCCCCGCTCTGACTTCTCACCTGATACCTGGCAATATCTTTTACCGACTCTCTAAAAGCACCATCGGCCTGCAATGTTACTTTGAAAGACTTTCCAAACTGAGTAAAATCATTGATATACAAGGATCCAAGATTAATCTGCAAGGTTAAGAACACCTCAGACAGTGGCACCCCAAGTTGTTTCGCTTTCAGTCTGTCGATGTCGAGATAATAGTGCGGCACATTCGCCCTGAACGCGCTGAATACACCTTGCAGCTCCGGCTCTTGATTCGCACTATCGATAAGGTCTTGCATCACAGCGCCAAGTTCCGCCTTGTCTCTACCTAAGGTATCTTGCAGCACAAACTCAAAGCCTGTGCCAGAGCCAATACCCGGGATGGTAGCAGGCCCAAAGCTGATAAGCTGAGCCTCTGGTAACTCGGCTTTTGCCCACTGTCCGACCCGAGAGATAATATCCTCGACGCCATGGAGACCTTCCAGTGCAGCACGTTCATCCCAATGAGCTAAACTGACAAACATTCTGGCAGCATTAGATTGCATTGAACCCGATAAACCTGAATAACCGGCCGCTGAAGCGATATTTAACACCCCAGGCTCAGACTTAAGAAAAGCTTCTACTTTGGTGATCACTTGCTCCGTGCGGCTCAAACTCGCCCCATCAGGCAAGATGACATTGACGAAAAAGATCCCCTTATCCTCTTTCGGCACGAAGCTGGTGGACGTCGACTGAACTAAATAACCCAGTGCCGCTAATGCCCCAAGCGAAAGTATCACTAAAACCAGACTCTTTCTGATCAATACCGAGGCGGTCCTGCTGTAGCTTGCGGTAATATTGTCAAAGAATCGATTAAAGCCGATATACCACTTAGGATAATTTTGTACACCTGGCTTTAATAATAAGGAACACAAGACAGGGCTTAAACTCAAGGCAACCACAGCCGACAAGATCAGTGAAAAAATCAAGGTCATGGCAAACTGCTGATACATGATCCCAGTCACCCCGGGTAATAGGGTCACAGGAATAAACACGGCTAATAAGACCAAGGTTGAGGTGATTATCGGCCCAGTGACCTGCTTCATCGCCTGCTCTGTGGCCGATTTAGTACTAAGGGATGGAGCTTGAGCTAAATTAGCTTCAACATTTTCAATCACCAAAATGGCATTATCCACCACAATGCCAATAGCCAAAATCAGTCCGAACAGGGTCACGGTATTGATGCCAAAACCCGCTACCAACATTAATGCAAAGCTGCCAACTATCGAAATAGGAATAGCAATTAACGGCACTAAGGTGGCTCTTACAGAGCCAAGAAACAAGTAGGTTACTAATACCACCAGAATAACGGCCAGTACTAATGTCCAAAGCATGCCCTTAATCGATTCAGTCACAAATAATGTGGTATCAACTTGGGTGTTATACATCATGCCTTCAGGCATAAAGGCTTGCATCTCTTTAAGCGCCGCTTTTACCGCATCGGCCACCTCGATAGCGTTAGCCCCGGGCAGCGTGGTTATCTGAATTTGCGCCGATGGCTTGCCATCACTGATCCCTGCGCCAACATAGTCTTCCTGCCCGAGCTCCACGGTCGCAACATCTTTGAGATAAACGGTATGACCCGACTTATCTGCACGTAGTATGACATTCTCAAACTCCTCAACCGTAGCAAGACGCCCTTGAGTCAGTAGCGAATACTCTAGTTCTAACGGTTTATCGCTGGGTCTCGCCCCGACACTGCCTAATGGCGCTTGAATATTTTGCTCAAGCAGCGCCTGCTGCACATCAGAAGCGGTAATACTCAGGTGCGCCATCCTATCTGGATTAAGCCACATACGCATACTGAGGAATCGATTACCGTAAAGCACAGATTCAGACACCCCCTTAATTCGGGTCAACTTATCTGTGACCTGTAGCGCCACAAAGCTAGATAAGACCTGTTCACTTATCTGGCCATCTGTTGAGGTAAAATCGATCATAATTAGAATATCAGGTGAGTATTTTTTCACGCTTAAGCCATTCCCCAACACCTCAGAAGGCAGCATGGGCTCGGCTAATGCCAGGCGATTTTGCAAATTGACCTGAGCAATGTTTGGATCTGTGCCCACCTCGAAGGTCACAGATAGACGATAAGTGCCATCGTTGCTACTTTTAGAGCTCATATAGATCATATCTTCGACGCCGTTAATGGCATCTTCGATAGGCCTGGCTATGGTCTCTTCAACCACAGAGGCACTCGCCCCCCGCATAGATGCAGTGACCTGAATTTGAGGCGGGGTGATAACGGGAAATTGAGACACTGCCAGGTTAGGTATCGCTATGATGCCAGCCAAGGTGATAATCAAAGACAGAACGATGGCAAACTTAGGCCTATCGAGAAAAAACTTACTGATCATGCGCCTACCACCATCACTTGAGCGTTAGCAGCATCAACCAACTTGGCCTTAACCCAAGAGCCGGTTTTAACCCGTTGCAGACCATGAGTGATCACCACTTCGTCAACCGTCATCCCCGCATTAACGATAACCTGATCGCGCACTTGCTCACCGATACGAATATCTCTGCGTTCGACTCGCTCATTAGCGTTGACTACAAATACATAGAATCCCACTAAATCTTGCAACAAGGCACGCTGAGGCAGTAACAACACAGATTCAGCCAGACTTTCGGTCACAGTGAGTTCAACATATTGTCCAGGTAATAACAGCTGCTTTTGGTTATTAAACTCGGCGCGAACATCAACTGTGCCCGTCGCTTTATCGACACGATTACCTAAATAAGTGATCTCACCAATTTCAGAAAAAGCTTCGCCTGAAGTAAAAAACAGCGAGACGGAGGGCAATTGAGCACCAGTGGCTTGTAATTTCTTTTTGGTCTGATGGAAAACCGTTTCACTCACCTGAAAACTGACATCGATTGGTGACACAGTCACAAGATCCACAAGCGCTTCACTCGATGGTGATACCAGCTCACCAAGCGCCACCTTGCTGTTACTGATCCGTCCTGAAAATGGTGCCCGTATTTGGGTGTAATCCAACTCGGTTTGAGCTAACTGAATTTGTGCTTTGGCCGACGTTATTTGCGCCTGAGCTAATTGTTTTTCAGCAAGGAAACGGTCAACTTCAGCTTCACTTATCGAGGAGTTAGGCAGTAAAGATAGCCCACGTTTATAATCAAGATTAGCCACATTCAAATTAGCTTCGGCGCTAGCCAGCAGAGATTTTGCATGGGACAGTTTTGCCTGATAACGGCTATCATTGAGTAAAAACAGTAGCTCGCCTTCGGCAACAATATCTCCCTCATTAAAATGCTTGGACACTAGATAACCTGTGACTTGAGCTTGCAGAGCAACGTCTTCTTTTGCCGCGACCCGCCCCTTAATTTTAAAGTTATGATGATATTCGTGTGCGGTGACTCTTGCAGCCTTCACAGCCACAGCAGCCTCTACACTTTTGTTCCCATCAGCATAAACTCTATCTGGAAAAACCACAGTCGCTACAACCAAAGGCGTCATAATGCATACGCTAGCTAACAAAACTTTATCTAATTTCAAAATAACCTCAAATCCCGTCAATGACGGGCTAGCCTGCTAAGGTCTCACCTAAGGCGATAACGCTTATGCAGTAAATATCTACATGATGATAAATACGCTGCGAGAGCAACGTGTCCAGAGGTAAGTCACTTATGATTATCGGGCTATTTTCAAACTAGTCAGCTAAGGCTTTTGTTACTGTAAATCCAATACATGTGGCCAATGTGATAAGCCTAAGTCTCAGATACAGTAACGCCAAAAGATGAACAAAATTGACCCAATAACCGCTAAATAGCGTAATTAAAGTGACTTAATCTCTCAGTAGAACAGATGAGTTTTTATTCTTGAAAGCGACACAAGGAGAGGTGTATTCGCCTGGGTTTAGCTTGTTCGCCAGGCTCTGGATAGCGTGTGATGACACGATACACGAGGGGAAGTAAGGGGAGTAAAAAAAGCAGTACCAAAAAAGGTAAGCTACTGGGTGCATCCATACACACACGCATGGACTTTTCTGATAATTCACACTTTTTGAATTCGAACGCTTTAAGCTCTGCGCCTTGAGTGAGCTCTTTTGCACTAGCACTGACATTCGACTCTGCACTTACATGTGCTGGGAGTAAAGCAGCCGACATCGCCTGCGCACTCTGTTGATTGAGTAGCAGGTTAAGAATTCCACTATTTTGGGTCAAACAGAATAGCGTCAGTATGGTAAAAACCAGTACCGTCCAACGATTTCCTGTTTGGTTAGCAAAAAACTTATTGATGAATAATGTCCTTTTTGAAACGTAAACTTACATTCGGGCTAGAAACGCAAACCTGAAACCAGGTTTGCTAATGGGATCTGACAGTGGAGCTCAGATGCGCCTGTTGGATAAGACCGGATAAAGGCAAAAATAGTTCATAAAAAATATTTTTATTTTCTCAATCGATTTTCATTCTCACTAAGTGAATAAAAAACAATCTATTGCATGACACACAAGCTTATCTTAAGTTATCTTTATAAGGTTATTTATTGAACACAGCACATTTACTAGCCCCCCTATTACAGGTGACTATTTCTATAAAAGTAAGTGAAATCAGAATAAGAGCCGTGGTAGTAATTCATCTAACAAAGTTGAAAATGGCCAAGGAGAAGGTATGAGCAACCCACATTCTACTGATGCAAAGCCGATTATTGCAGACAATAAACCTAAGAAAGTCGAACTCACCAAGGGTCAGGAATATTATTTCTGTGCCTGCGGCCAATCTAAGAAGCAACCCTTCTGCGATGGCTCACATGCAGGCACTTCATTTAAACCTAAGGCCTTCACAGCAGAGCAAGATGGCGATGCATATCTTTGCGCCTGCAAGCACACGGCTAATGCCCCCTTTTGTGACGGCACTCATAAACAGTTCACCGCCAAACAGGTTGGCAAAGAGGGACCAGGCCCGGCTAAAGATACCAAATCCGACGCCATGCCCTTGGCTAAGGCCACACTAGAGGAACCTACGGTGGAATTTATCCACCAACTTGCCCGAGAAGGCCTGTCAAAACTTGGCCATCATGGTCCCATGACCTCAATGGGTGTACCCCGTCATCTACTGCCTCATTGGGATGATATCCAGATAATGACGGCCCAAATGGCCACTAAGCCATTACAGGAAGACCAAGCCGTCTCGACCGAACTGATCATAGGCCCCGAAGCCCGTAAGCCGCTTAAGCTCAAGATCCCACTGTTTGTTTCGGATATGAGTTTCGGCGCACTTTCCGAAGAAGCTAAAACAGCCCTGGCTATGGGTGCTGAGCTTGTTGGCACTGGAATATGCTCTGGCGAAGGTGGCATGCTCCCCGAGGAACAAGCACAAAACTCCCGCTACTTCTATGAGCTCGCCAGCGCCCAGTTTGGCTATCGTGAAGAGCTACTACATTCTATTCAAGCCTTTCACTTCAAAGGCGGACAAGGGGCAAAGACAGGCACTGGAGGTCACCTACCGGGAATAAAAAACCGAGGGAAGATTTCACAGGTAAGAGGCATTCCCGAAGGTCAGCCAGCCATATCACCGCCCACCTTTAAGGAACTCAATAATTCATGCGACTTTAAGCGTTTCGCAGAACGTGTCCGTGAGATCAGTGGCGGCGTGCCCATAGGGTTTAAACTCAGTGCCAACCATATCGAACGTGATATCCAGTTTGCCCTGGACGCCACTGCCGATTACATCATATTAGATGGCCGCGGCGGCGGAACTGGCGCGGCTCCGGAGATGTTCCGCGACCATATCAGCGTACCCACGATCCCAGCCTTAGCTCGTGCTCGTCGATTTTTAGATGAAAAAGGTGCCAGCGGAAAAGTCACCTTAATCATCACAGGTGGAATACGTGTCCCCATGGATTTTGTCAAAGCCATGGCCTTAGGCGCCGACGGCGTCGCTATCTCTAATAGCGCCATGCAAGCCATAGGCTGTGTAGCCGCCCGTATGTGTAACACCAACAACTGCCCTTCCGGCATAGCCACACAGAACCCGGAGCTGAGGAAGAAACTCAATACCGACAAGGCATCGATGCAACTCGCTAACTTCTTCACTGCATCGGTGGAACTAATGCAGGTTATGGCCCGCGCCTGTGGTCATCATAGTTTGAGTGATTTTAACAAAGATGACTTAGCCACCTGGCACAGAGAGATGGCACATCTTTCGGGAATACATTACGCGGGATTCACGCCATAAGATTAGTAGAACGTCACCTTCATTCGAAGATGACTACGAGTTCCTAGAATCTAGATTCTAGGAACTCGTTACTTATCAGCCTTAGCTTGACCTTATCGCTTACAGCTGTCTCAGCTCTGTCTTGAACTCGAGACTCGAAGCTCGGAACTTCTCAGCCTTATCCCAACTTTCTTCTCAACACCTTAGTCGCTTGAACTAAGTTCTTAAGGGCTGGCTCTACTTCATCCCATGTTCTCGTCTTCAAGCCACAATCCGGGTTAACCCAAAGCTGGCGTACGGCAATCTTGTCGGCCGCTTTCTCGATAAGCTCAACCATCTCATCGACCGTTGGCGTGTTTGGTGTGTGAATATCATAAACACCTGGACCTATCTCATTCGGGTATGCGAAATCTTCGAAGGCCGTGAGTAACTCCATGCGAGAACGCGAGGTCTCGATAGTGATCACATCGGCGTCCATGGCCGCGATGGCCGCTATAGTTTCATTGAATTCGCTGTAACACATATGAGTGTGGATCTGCGTCTCATCTGTGACACCTGCGGCGCTCAACTTAAATGAATCAACCGCCCACTTAAGGTAGGCTTGCCAATCACTCTTCTTCAAAGGCAAACCTTCCCGGAAAGCTGGCTCATCTATCTGAATGATGCCTATCCCCGCATTTTGCAAGTCGACGACTTCATCACGAATGGCCAAACCAATTTGAGTCGCTATCTCCTCACGGCTGATGTCTTCACGGGCAAATGACCAATGCAGAATAGTAACCGGCCCCGTTAGCATGCCTTTAACTGGCTTGTCAGTCAGAGACTGAGCATACTGCGCCCACTCGACTGTCATAGCCTCAGGGCGTGACACATCACCATAGATAAGTGGCGGCTTAACACAACGTGAGCCATAACTCTGGACCCAACCAAATTTAGTGAAGGCGAAACCTTGAAGCTGCTCGCCGAAATACTCGACCATGTCGTTACGCTCGGCCTCACCGTGAACCAGTACGTCAATACCTAACTTAAGCTGACGCTCAACCGTATCTCTGGTCACCTGGCGTAGTTGGTCGTTATAAAACTCTTGGGTGATCTCACCTTTACGCCAGCGACTACGCAGGCCGCGAATTGCCGGAGTCTGTGGGAACGAGCCTATGGTTGTCGTAGGTAACAGGGGTAAATTAAACTTCTGTTGTTGTATAGCTTGGCGGTTAGCAAACACGGTATCACGCTCATAATCATCCGCATTAAGAGCCGCAACTCTGTCGATAACTTGCTGATCGGCGGCGGCTTCTCGAGCCTCTCTGCGCGCCACACAAGTTGCCACTATGGTGTCTATTTCAACTTTAGCGGCACTGTCCGCAGGAGTGCTGAGTAGCGCTTTCAGTTGAGTCAACTCAGAGAGCTTCTGTTTCGCAAATGAGAGTTGTTGCTTCAGGGCCGGAGCCAGCTCAGTTTCAACATCGAGATCCACCGGGCTATGAAGCAGTGAACAAGAAGGAGAGATCCAGACTCGTCCCTTAAGGTCGTTCACCACAGGAGCGATACGCTCGGCAATCAAGTCAATATCTGCCGCCCATACGTTACGACCATTAATAACACCTAAAGAGAGCACCTGCTCAGGTTGTAAGTTTGCCGCAAATTCTGCAAGCTGTTCGGGAGCCGTGACAAGATCCAAATGCAGACCGGCAACAGGCAAGGCTGAAACCAATGCTTGATGATGAGCAATGGTGCCATAGTAACTCGCCAGTAATACCTTGACCTCAGATGACTTCAGTTCCTCATAGGCAGAAGAAATAGCTGCTTGCCAATCGGCATCAAGCTCAAGGGCTAAAACAGGTTCTTCGAGTTGCACCCAGTCTACACCTTGCTCACTGAAACGAGCCAAGATATCTGCATAGGTCTTAATGAGCTTAGGCAGTAGTGAAAGTTTATCGAAATCGCTGCCAACAGCCTTAGATAAAAACAGATAAGAAACCGGACCTAACAGTACAGGTTTAGCGGCATAGCCCAGTACTTTTGCTTCTTCAACTTCTTCAAAAAACTGCTCATACGCTACACTGAATTCTTGATCTACAGTTAACTCAGGCACTATGTAGTGATAGTTAGTATTGAAATACTTAGTCATTTCACCAGCGGGGGCATCTTTACCCGATGGTGCACGGCCTCGTGCGACTCGAAACAAGGTATCGAGATCAACATGAGCATCATCTTGGTTTCTGTGACGCTCAGGGATGGCATTCAATGTCGCACTCAGAGTCAGCACCTGATCATAGAAGGCGAAATCGCCCACGGGCAACAAGGAAACCCCGGCCTGTGCCTGCCACTCCCAATGAGTACGACGTAACTCCTTAGCCACTTTTTTTAGCTCAGCCTGACTAGTCTCGCCACGCCAATATTTCTCTTGAGCAAACTTCAGCTCACGTTGACGACCAATTCTTGGAAACCCTAGGTTAGCTATCTGTATCTCTTTCGAAGTTTGCATATTGTATACCTTTTTGCTTTAATATGAGCAGAATTCAAAGTAAACGCGCCAGAGTCTTATCAGTGACTCCTGGTGATGTAACATCTTTCGATGTAAAAACACATTTGGGCGTCTGGACGTCTAGAAGTTTATTGTGATAGTCTATCTTCTGACAAACGAATTGATTTCAAGCGCAACATGAGTAAAATTCACGTTGAACAAAAGTAGGTATTATATGATTGAGCTTAGACACTTACGAACACTAGTAGCCTTAAAAGAGACGGGAAGTCTCGCTGGTGCAGCCAAGAAACGCTTCGTCACTCAATCTGCGCTTTCTCATCAGATAAAAGAGTTAGAGACCCGGATTAACTCCTCAATCTTTATCAGAAAGAGTAAACCTCTCTCTTTTACGCAAGAAGGCGCTCGGCTACTCAATCTGGCCGAAGAGATCTTACCTAAGGTCGTCGAAACCGAATATGACCTCAAGCAGGGACTCAATGACGAACTTAATCAACTTGCGGTAGGCATCGAATGCCATAGCTGCTTTCGATGGTTGATGCCAGTGATGGAGCAGTTTAGGACGGCATATCCAAATGTGAATTTAGACCTTTCCAGCCGACACCTGTTTGATTCACTCAATGCGCTGGAGATTGGCGAACTCGATGTGGTACTCACATCAGATCCTGTTCCGGGACAATCCATTGCCTATCAGCATCTGTTCGATTTTGAAGTTCAGCTCGTGGTTGCCAACGATCACCCTCTGGCCAAGCTGGAATATGTGACGCCTAAGCAACTCGAGAAACTTGCTATTATCAGCTATCCAGTGCCGCTGCAACGTCTGGATCTTTACCGTCATTTCCTGGAGCCTGCGGGAGTGGAAGCCGGTGAGCAGATCAGCTGCGATCTCACCATGATGCTACTGCAAAGGATCGCCTGCAAAGATGGTGTGGCAGCCCTACCAACCTGGTCAATCAGCGAGTCTTATGGTTTGAACTTAACCGCAATCAAGCTAGGACCTGAGGGATTAAAGCGTCCGCTGTTTGGGGCATATCGCAAAGATAGCTCTAGCGCACGAGTGGCGCAGCAGTGGTTAAAGCTAGTAGCCAAAGAAGGACTAGCAAAACAGCATAAGTTCAATTGAATTAAATGAAAGAACGAGATCCTAGGCTCTAACGGTGAGTTCCTAGGATCTTGCTATAAAGACAGGGCTATCGCGAGCTACAGCCAGATGCTCGAGCCTTCTTTTACAACGGATTCAGCAGCTGATTTCTCATCGAAAGCACGCGTCTGAGCACTAGACCTGGCGAGTTTGCATTGCGAGTCTGTCTGAGATTATGGGCAATCATAAACTCATCTTTAAGCTCTTCATCTAAACCCAAAGATTCAAACGCTTCTATGGTCAAAGTCTGCTTCTGGTTATCGATAAGCGACTTGATGATGCTCAGGGGAAACGACTCTTCCGACTCGGCATTTAAGAAGGCAAATGCAGTCAAGGCAATAATCTCACCGAATACACTAAACAAGGCTAAGGTCTGCACTTCATCCGGGTTGATATCCACCCCTTCCATTTGATGCAAACTATCGACGGCATCGGTAGCGATACTTTCAGTCAATGACCAATACCCGTGCACTAACTTCTTATATGGCTGGGGCAATTCATCGAGGCGCTCTTTCAAATAGAAGGTAAAGGCATAACGATATATGTTCACCTGACCTAATCGAACCAAGGCATCTTTCAATGAGCGGTTCTTAGTGGTAATACCTGCACCGCTAATCGCCGAATTGCTGCGCCAAAGCATATGAGCTGCTAAAGCAGGATCTGAAGAGACTATATCGATGACATTTCGAATATCACCATCGGCGATAATCGCCTTCTTTAATGGAATCAATATTCCGCGGCGACCAATCACCTGCTCTTCATTACTAATAATTGCGCGTACTTGAGTGAATACCTTATGCTCAAGATCTGTCATGGGAAGTTTTAACCTACATTTATTATTTTGGCACAACACCAATTGTTATCAGGGAATTTACCCATAAAAAGGCCACTTGGGTCAAGTTGATTTCGTCTAAATGAATACTTTAACTCTATTTCTCTGCCAAAGGTCAAATCACCGGACGAAAACCCCGAAATTAAGACTAAATAAGAGCGTTATCAACCATTCCATAAATTAGCGGCATTCAACCTAAAGTCTGAAGATATCGGCACTATATTTCACATTTGGTATCTTCAATACCTTAATAGCACATATTAATAGCACATATTCGATGAATTATATCGCGCCTGCATCTTCGAGTCCTTGATAAATCGTCTCAGCTAGCGCGCGGTAACCTGCATCATTAAGGTGAATCGTATCAGATTTCATTGACCGGGTTTTGAGCAAGTCCGTTAACGCCTCTTCTAGAAGCATAACATTATACGTATCAGCTAGCTCTGAATAGAGCGCCGCCGATGATAAAAAAATACTCTTCTGAGGGACGGCAATCAAGACTACCGGAATCGACTTAGCATGAGCCAGTTCGATCATCTGCGCCAGATTAGTTTTGGTCTTGGCTATATCGTGATTACGCAGAAAATCATTGCCACCTTCGAGTAAAATCAACAAGTCAGGCGTCTCTCGAACAAGTAGTTCAGCTAGCCTGGTCAAGCCTTGTGAGGTTGTCTCACCTGAAACACCAGCATTGATCACCCTGAGGCCAGTCAATTCAGCCAAAACCGCTGGATAGTCACCGCCTTCACTCGCCCCTTGCCATAAGTAAGACTATCGCCAAAGGCCATGATTTCGGCACTCGCCGAAAGCGGTTCAAGTTTAGGGCCGGAACATGCAGAAATGAACACACATAAAACGAATACAATAAACCGAATTTTCATGCGTTTACCTGTGCCAAAGAGAGTTAAAAATTTATCACGTTAACATGGGCCATAACAAAGCCAGGCACAAGGGGAGCAATACCAATTCCAGAAACGTTTAAAGCAGCTTCAAAATGAGACTGCCAAATGTCTAGGGTTCTGGGGGCTGTCCAGTTCTAGCAAGCCTAACCCAAAAAAACACCTGTTTGCAGATGCAAACCAGGTGTTTTTTATTTCTTCCAGCTTATAGCTCGTAGCATATTAGAACCTATAGCGGAGGCAGCGAGTCTAGGGACCAGCGTGGCATACCTTTGACGCCTAAATCCTCTGTCTGACCGGCCTTCAGTCTCTGCAAACCGGCATAAGCGATCATGGCGCCGTTATCGGTACAGAATTCGCCTCTGGGATAGAAAACTTCTCCGCCTAAATTTTGCATCATCTCGGCTAGCGAGCTGCGCAGGCGCGAATTTGCACTCACTCCTCCGGCAATGACTAAGCGGCTATAACCGGTTTGTTTTAGTGCGCGACGACACTTAATAGAAAGTGTATCGACCACAGCTTCTTCGAACGCTAGTGCGATATTGGCACGGGTCTGCTCATCATCGGGCTCTCTGGCAATCGTATTGGCGGCAAAGGTCTTCAAACCAGAAAAACTGAAATTTAATCCTGGCTTATCCGTCATAGGACGAGGAAAACGGTAATGGCCAGTCTCACCTTTCTCTGCCAGCTTAGCTAACCTTGGCCCACCTGGGTAATCTAGCCCCATGAGTTTCGCGGTTTTATCGAATGCTTCACCTGCGGCATCGTCAACAGACTCGCCAAGCACTTCATATTGTCCAATACCTTCAACGGCCACCATCATAGAGTGTCCGCCGGATACTAACAGCGCGAGAAAAGGAAACTCAGGCACATTATCCTCTAGCATAGGGGCTAAGAGATGACCTTCCATATGGTGCACGCCAACGGCAGGCTTACCCCATGAATAGGCTAATGAGCGCCCCACACAGGCACCGACTAATAAGGCGCCAACCAAACCAGGACCTGTGGTATAAGCGACTCCATCTATGTCATCCATTGTGCTGTTAGCATCGGCAAGCGCCTTCTTAATCAAGGGCACCACTTTTCTCACATGATCGCGAGATGCCAGCTCGGGTACAACCCCACCGTAATCGGCATGTAGCTTTACTTGGCTATATAATGTGTGAGATAACAAGCCTAGCTCGTCGTCATAAACGGCTATTCCTGTTTCATCGCAAGATGTTTCAATACCTAAAACCCGCATCGTATCCCGTCAAAGTGTCATAAAAGGCTGCTAATTCTACCTGCTGTGCTTTAATTATACCAATAGACTTGTTGCTGATTTTGGTCCTCCTAATAATGGTATCAATTACAGTGATTATTAGCGGGTACACGCGAAATATCCCAAACATGACTTAACCGAGATCTAAAATAGGATCGCGACGGTGAAAGGATCTAGGATATGATCGCGAAATATACTTTACAAACACGCTCAATTCGGTATAGAATTCCGCACCATTTTTAAATTAACTTGAGTCAAAAATTGACTCATTACAAACTACACCTAAGGGGTGATGGCGTATGCCAATAATTAAAGTACGCGAAAATGAACCATTTGACGTAGCTCTACGTCGTTTTAAGCGCTCTTGTGAAAAAGCCGGTATCTTAGCTGATGTTCGCGCTCGTGAGTTCTACGAGAAGCCAACGACTTGCCGTAAGCGTGCTAAAGCCGCTGCAGTTAAGCGTCTTGCTAAGAAGCTTTCTCGCGAAAACGCTCGTCGCGTACGTTTATACTAATCTATTATGAGCCTAGTAGATCAGCTAAAAAGCCAAATGAAAGACGCTATGCGTGCCAAAGCTAAGGTACGCTTGGGGACTATCCGTATGGCGCTAGCCGCCGTCAAACAGATTGAAGTGGATACCCGCGAAACTCTGACTGATGACCAAGCTATAGCTGTCTTAACCAAAATGGTTAAACAGCGTCGTGATTCGATTACACAATATAGTGCAGCCGGACGTGACGAACTAGCAGCAATTGAAGCAGAAGAGATCAAGATTCTTGAAGTCTTCCTGCCTCAGCCTCTTACTGAAGAGGAAATTGCCGTGCTAGTTGATGCAAGCATCGAAGAGATGGGCGCATCCTCCATGGCGGATATGGGCAAAGTAATGGGCGCATTAAAACCTAAAGTCTTAGGCAGAGCTGATATGGCGGCAATAGGCGCTATGATCAGAGCTAAACTTAAGTAACTTAAGAATAATGCGTAAATAAGCCGTGCTCTTGCGCGGCTTGTTTGTTTGTACTGTTTCAGTTTTTCATTTCGCGATAATAGCGAAAGGCGGCATTTACCAAACTAATGGCGATACCTCGTGATTTTATCAATGAGCTAGTAGCTCGCATCGATATTGTCGACTTAATCGACGTTAAGGTGCCCCTTAAGAAGGCGGGTAAAAACCACTCTGCCTGTTGTCCGTTTCATAGTGAAAAATCACCTTCTTTTACCGTCAGTAGAGATAAACAGTTCTACCATTGTTTCGGCTGTGGTGCCCATGGCAATGTCATCGACTTCGTCATGGAATATGACCGTCTCGATTTTATCGACGCGATAGAAGAGCTAGCTGGCCAACTGGGTCTAGAAGTGCCCAGAGAGCAAGGTACAGGTAAGAGACGCGATGAAGGATTGAGCCGCGACCTGTATCAATTAATGGAAGAAGCTAGCCGACACTTTCAGAGCCAGCTTAGACAACATAAAGACAAACAAAAAGTTCTCGATTATCTGGATCATCGAGGCCTATCCGAGAAAGTAATAGAACACTTCAATATCGGATTTGCACCAGAGGGCTGGGATGGTTTACTCAGTCGCTACCGCCAGAGTCAGGATTCTCAAGATAAACTACTCACCGCGGGAATGGTGATAGAAAACGATAACGGTAGACGTTACGACCGATTTCGCGACCGGTTAATGTTCCCGATTCGTGACAGACGAGGCCGGGTTATTGGCTTCGGCGGAAGAGTTTTAGGTGATGGTACACCCAAATACTTGAATTCTCCGGAAACGCCCATATTTCATAAGGGCAATGAGCTGTACGGACTCTATGAGCTTAAGCAGCGTCACAGAGATCCACAGCGAGTACTCATAGTCGAAGGCTATATGGACGTGGTCGCACTGGCACAGTTTGATGTCGACTATGCAGTCGCCTCTCTCGGTACGGCAACCACGGCAGAGCAGTTTCAACTCCTGTTGCGTAGTGCCAAGGAGGTCATCTGTTGTTATGACGGTGACAGAGCCGGGGTCGAAGCCGCATGGCGTGCATTAGAAACCGCATTGCCGCTGCTCAAACCCGGTAACCAAGTTAGATTTATGTTCCTGCCTCAAGGTGAAGATCCAGATACTATGGTGCGCCAGGTAGGAAAAGAAGCATTCGAAAGTCAGATTGATGATGCTAAAGCACTCCCTGAGTTTCTTTTTGAAACGTTAGCCCAACGCCATGGCGCCGATAAAGGGACATTAGCTAAGCAAGCCATTGGTTTAATTGAGAAAGTACAAGACACCGTTCTACAGAGTCTACTGCTGGAAAATCTAGCCTATAAACTCGGAATGAACGGTGCCGATGAGTTAAGAAGAAAGTTGGGTTTCAGCTCTAAACATCAGGGCCAAACTCTTCAGAATAAAGCGTTAAAAGGACGAGGAACCCCATTGCGACTAGCCATCGCACTGCTAGTACAACATCCTATGTTAGGTGAAGGACTGCCGGTGCAGCCGGCACTGAAACACATCAAGATGGCCGGCGTAGATTTGCTGATCCACTTGCTAGACATTACTCGTAAACAAGTTAAAAACAGCGCACAACTACTTGAACAGTACAGGGATGCTCCACAATTAGGCACCCTAAAAAAACTGACCCAATGGGACCATCAAGTGGCGGATGAAAACTTGCAGCAAGAGTTTAGAAAAACCCTGATCTGGCTCAATAATCAATATATTGAGCAGCGATATCAGGAATTGAGTCTAAAACAGAACCATACTAAAGAAGAAAGGATTCAGCTAAGCAAGCTGATCGCAGTCATACAAGGGCAAAATTAAGACACTTTATGTCTTAAAACTAAGCACTTGGACTAGCACACGGAAGCGCACAAGGCTATAATTGACGATTTGCGTGGCGATAAATTATTGCCCGTCGTTTTAACCGATACCCAACTTGGATGATATCTATGGAGCACACTCCTCAGTCGCAACTTAAATTGTTGCTAGCTAAAGGTAAAGAGCAAGGCTACTTAACCTATGCAGAAGTGAATGATCACTTGCCTGCTGATATGGTCGATGCAGACCAGATCGAAGATATTGTCCAGATGATTAATGACATGGGTATTCGCGTCTATGAACAGGCGCCGGATGCTGATGAAATCATGATGACAGAAGACAGCACAGATGATGATGCTGCAGAAGAAGCTGCCGCTGCACTTGCAACGGTAGAGGCCGAGCTTGGTCGTACAACAGATCCAGTCCGTATGTATATGCGTGAAATGGGGACTGTTGAACTTCTTACCCGTGAAGGCGAGATCGTTATCGCTAAACGTATCGAAGAAGGAATTTATACCGTTCAAGCATCGGTCGCCGAGTACCCTCCAGCGATTGCCTCGATCCTCGATCAGTTCGATCGCTATGAAGCCGAAGAAGTTCGTCTATCCGATATCATCTCAGGTTTTATCGACCCTAATGCCGCTGATATAGCCCCAACGGCCACTCACATTGGTTCAGATTTGTCACAAAGTGAGCTCGACAAAGATGACTCAAAGGATGACTCGAAGGATGATGATGAAGATGAAGAAGAGGAAGGTCCAAAAGGACCAGATCCTGAAGAATCTAAAGAGCGCTTCACTCAGCTAAGAGAAGTACATGAGAATACGCTGAGGATCATCGCAGACAAAGGTCGTGGCCATCCTGAAGCAACCGTTGCCCTGTTTGAGATTGGTGAATTATTTAAAGAATTCCGTCTCATGCCTAAGCAGTTCGACCGCTTAGTCAAGAACATGCGTGCCACCATGGATAAGGTCCGTGTTCAAGAACGTTTGATCATGAAGCTCTGTGTCGAACAAGCTAAGATGCCTAAGAAAAACTTCGTTAAGGGCTATACCGCCGACGAAAGCAGCATAGCCTGGTTTGACGCCGAACTCGCCTCTAAGAAACCTTATGCTGAAGGTTTAAAGATGATCGAGCCTGACGTTCGTCGTTGTCGCTTCAAGCTCGATATTATCGAGAAAGAAACCGGACTCGCGATTGCGTCTATCAAAGACATCAATCGTCGTATGTCGATCGGTGAAGCTAAGGCTCGCCGCGCTAAGAAAGAGATGGTAGAAGCTAACTTGCGTCTGGTTATCTCTATAGCTAAAAAGTACACCAACCGTGGTCTACAGTTCCTGGATCTTATTCAGGAAGGTAACATTGGCCTGATGAAAGCGGTTGATAAGTTCGAATATCGTCGTGGTTATAAGTTCTCAACCTACGCAACTTGGTGGATCCGTCAGGCGATCACTCGCTCTATTGCCGATCAGGCAAGAACGATCCGTATCCCGGTGCACATGATTGAGACAATCAACAAGCTGAACCGTATTTCTCGTCAGATGCTACAGGAAATGGGCCGCGAGCCGACTCCTGAAGAGCTGGCTGAGCGTATGCTGATGCCTGAAGATAAGATCCGTAAGGTACTTAAGATTGCCAAAGAGCCTATCTCAATGGAAACACCTATCGGTGATGACGAAGATTCGCACTTAGGTGATTTCATCGAGGATACCACTCTCGAGCTACCTTTGGATTCTGCCACAGGCGAAAGCCTGCGAAACGCGACTCACGAAGTATTAGCAGGTCTAACGGCCCGTGAAGCTAAGGTGTTGCGTATGCGTTTCGGTATCGACATGAACACTGACCATACGCTCGAAGAGGTTGGTAAGCAGTTCGACGTGACCCGTGAGCGTATTCGTCAGATTGAAGCTAAGGCGCTGCGTAAGCTACGTCACCCTTCTCGCTCTGAGATCCTCAAGTCTTTCCTTGACGAGTAAGTCTACTCGCTAAGCATTAGCTCGTAGAGACTCGAAAGCCCTGCCATTTTGGCGGGGCTTTTTGTTTCCTTCATCACTTCCTAAATTACCCCTCCCTCAAAAAATGCGCCCCTCCCCTTACTCCCATTAAATTCAATCTTCCAAGATAAACGGGTAAAAAAGCAATCAGCGCAGAATCCCCACGACTACACCACAAACTAACAGCCCATAAAAATAGCAGAAACAGATAAATTTCCCGCGGATTGATTAACAGATAAGCAGTTGAATTTAAAGTTAGCATTTCTCTTCAAAACACGGGTGACAAGCGCATTTAAACCTCGTATACTTCTCGTCGCTTCAGGTAGTGACGACTTCCTTTAGTAGGCCCCTTAGCTCAGTTGGTTAGAGCATACGACTCATAATCGTCAGGTCCCCAGTTCGAGTCTGGGAGGGGCCACCAATTTAAAACAAAAAAGCCTGCACCTAGTGCGGGCTTTTTTGTGTCTGGAATTTAAAAGACAATTCATAATCGTCATCATATGCCCTAACAGTTCGACTCTGGTCGGGGGCTGATAGAAGACCAGATATTATTCAAACAAAAAAGCCTGCATGGCTGCAGGCTCTTTCTCAAAATTAACTCTCTTGTCTCTTTTTCTATGCCAGACTTTTCTATGGCAGACTTTCTATGGCAGGACTAGATGCCTAACTTGTCCCTCATGGTGTAGTACCAGGCACCAATTGCGCTAAACGGTACTTGCATTATATGCCCCCGGGGAAAGGGTAATGTGGCAAGCTGGCGAACGCATCGAAGCGGGTCGCCTGTCCGTGGATCACATCGGCGAGTATCTTGCCCGCCAGATGAGTGTAGGTCACCCCATGACCGCTACAGCCTTGTGAGTAATAGATGTTATCGCCGATACGGCCGACTTGAGGCAGACGGGACAGAGTCAACAGAAAGTTTCCCGTCCAGGTATATTCAATTTTTACATCTTTGAGCTGCGGGAAGGTCTCCAGCATCTTGGGCCGTATGATGGCCGCGATATCGGCTGGATCTCGTGCACCGTACACCACACCGCCGCCATAGATGAGTCGTTTATCGCCGGATAGCCTGAAGTAATCCAGCAGATAGTTACAGTCTTCGACGCAGTAATCTTGTGGTAACAGGCTAGCGGCGAGCTCGTCACTCAATGGCTCGGTAGTGATGACCTGAGTGCCGCAGGGCATAGACTTGGCCTGTAATTCTGGGATAAGTCCATTGAGATAGGCATTACCCGCAACGATGACAAACTTGGCTTTGACCGAACCTTGTGCCGTATGAATAGTCGGGTTATCGCCCTGCTCAACCTTAATAACGGCCGAGTTTTCATAGATCTTTCCACCTTGACCCTCTACCGCCTGGGCCTCCCCCAAGGCTAGATTGAGCGGATGGATATGACCGCCACTTTTATCTAATAAACCACCAATATAGCGTTCTGAGCCGACCACAGAACCTATGCCTTGCTCATCTAATAGCTCTAGATGTCCAAGGTGGCCATGCTTCTCCCAGAGTGCTTTTTGATGCTCTAAATGTCCCATCTGTTTCTTGTTCATCGCGGCAAATACGCCACCATCTTTAAGGTCACACTGTATCTCGTGCTTGGCGATCAACTGCTTGATGATCCGCCCACCTTCGAAGGCCATTTCACCAAATAACTGACCAGTCTCTTTGCCGACTGTGCGTTCTATGGAGTCTATATCCCGGCTGAAGCTGTTGACTATCTGGCCGCCGTTACGACCCGACGCCCCCCAACCGACTCGAGCCGCTTCCAGTACTGTGACGCTGTAACCTAGCTCTAGCAGATGTAGCGCCGACGATAGGCCGGTATAACCGGCACCTATGATACAGACATCGGTTTCTATATTGTCGTTAAGCTGAGCACGTTCGACCTTGTCATTGGCCGACGCCGCATAATAAGATTCTGTGTGAGGTACGCTGGGCATATCATTCCCCTAATTTAAATTCAGTAAAAGTGGCTTACTCCTCCTAGATCAAAAGTAAGCCAGAGTATGTCAGATAACTACATGGCCGGTGGCAGGTTCTTGCGCTCGCTTCTACGCGCCAGATACCAACAGATAAATGCGATCAAAGAAACCGTCAGAATGATCAGGGTAGCTAAGGCATTGATCTTGGGAGAAACGCCCATACGCACCGACGAGAACACCACCATGGGCAAGGTGGTCGCCCCTGGTCCCGATGTGAAGCTGGCTATCACTAAGTCATCCAAAGACAAGCTAAATGACAGTAGCCAGCCCGCCGCCAATGAAGGCGAGATCATGGGGACTGTGATATGGAAGAAAGTCTTCAATGGCGTCGCCCCAAGATCCTGAGCCGCCTCCTCGATTGAGAGGTCCAATTCACGCAGGCGAGCCGAAACCACCACGGCCACATAGGATGCACAGAAGGTCGAGTGAGCAATCCACACCGTCATCATGCCGCGCTCCTTGGGCCAGCCCAAGAGATCTGCCATATGAATAAACAGCAGCAACAGCGACAGACCCGTGATCACTTCCGGCATCACTAAAGGCGCTGTGATCATGTTCGACAGTGTTATCTTGCCCCATGAACGTTTGAAACGTGTCATCACGAACGCCGCCATTGTGCCTAATACCACAGCCATAGTGGAGGCGAAGAAGGCCACTTTCAAACTGGTCCATACCGCATCTAAGATCTGCTGATCGCGAAACAGTTCACCGTACCACTTAGGCGAGAATCCGCCCCACACCGTCACCAGCTTGGACTCGTTGAACGAGTAGATGACTAAGATAAGCATGGGAGCATAGAGGAAAAACATCCCCGCCCACAGCATGATGGTAGAGAAACTCAACTTGCTTAATCTGCTCATAGGTCACTCTCCATACTCTTGGCCTGATAGCGATGGAACAAGGTGATAGGAATGATTAACAGACCTAACATGATGATTGCCAGCGCCGATGCCACGGGCCAGTCCCGGTTATTGAAGAACTCCTGCCACAACACCTTACCTATCATCAAGGAATCGGGGCCACCCAAGAGTTCAGGAATAACGAACTCACCAACGACGGGAATAAACACCAGCATGGAGCCCGCTATAACCCCGCCCTTAGACAGAGGTAAGGTGACTCTCCAGAAAGTATTCAGGCTACGGGAGCCCAGATCCGACGCCGCCTCTAACAAGCTACCATCGAGCTGAGACAGAGTCGCATACAGGGGGAGTATCATAAACGGCAGATAGGTGTAGATGATGCCGATATAAACAGCAAAGTTAGTGTTGAGCATCTGAATAGGCTCTGAGATCACCCCAAGCCACATTAAGAAATTATTGATCACCCCGTTATTGCTTAACAGTCCCATCCAGGCATAAACCCGAATGAGGAATGAGGTCCAAGATGGCAACATCACCAATAAAATCAATAGCCCTTGATTTTTCTTCGGGGCTCTGGCAATGGCGTAAGCCATGGGGTAACCGATCAACAAGCAGCCTAGAGTGGTGATAAAGGCCATCTTGATTGACCCCAGATAAGCCTGAACATACAGGGAGTCTTCGAAGATCAGCAGGTAATTCCCCAGATTGAGCATGATCTGCAATGACTCATCGGCATAACTGGCCAGAGACTCATAGGGAGGGATCGAGATGGCTGCCGTCGACAGGCTAATTTTCAGTACGATGGCGAACGGGAGGGCGAAAAATAGGAGTAACCAGAAATAAGGCAAGCCTATGGTCCAGTATTTTCCCTTGGGTAATCTAAACTTTAATGATCTTTTCATGATGCCACCTTAAGATCTGAGAACCACTCCACTGGTGGCCTCCCAGCTGATGAATACCTTGTCTTGCCATGTCGGCGGATCCGAGCGACGCTCTCTGTTAGTCATCATGGACTGGATCACTTGCTTATTGCTCAGTCGAATATAGTAGACAGAGATCCCCCAAGGTAGGCGATATCTTCAACCTCACCTCGGCACCAGTTATATTCACCGTCCGGTTGTTCGCGGCTGATACGCGCCTTCTCTGGCCTTACTGCTAACCAGACGCGTTTATCATCGACATTGGTCGAGACGCCGTGACTGATATAGAATTGTTGCGTTAAATCGGGAGATTGTATGATGGCATGATCCGGCTTATCGACGATGATTTCACCCTCGAACAGGTTCACAGAACCGATAAATTCCGCCACCATACGGCAGGTGGGGCTCTCATAGATATCCATGGGCGAGCCAGTCTGCACTATCTTGCCCTCATGCATGATGGCGATACGCTCCGCCATAGTCATGGCTTCCTCCTGATCGTGAGTCACCATCACACAGGTCACCCCGACCTCTTCGAGAATATCGACCACTTCCAGCTGCATCTCGGTTCTAAGCTTCTTATCCAATGCGCCCATTGGCTCATCGAGTAAGAGTAACTTAGGTCGCTTAGCCAGAGAGCGAGCGAGGGCGACTCGTTGACGTTGACCGCCAGAGAGCTGATTGGGTTTACGTTTGGCATAATCTTCCATATGCACGAGCTTGAGCATCTCCTTGACCCTTTGCGCTATCTCCTCTTTCGGCAGCTTGTCCTGCTGCAGACCGAAGGCGATATTTTTTTCCACCGTCATATGAGGAAACAGGGCATAGGATTGGAACATCATGTTGATGGGCCGCTCATGGGGCGGCATATCAGTAATGTCGACTCCGTCGAGGATAATGCGCCCCTCGGAGGGCTTCTCGAAACCCGCCAACATACGCAGCAAGGTGGACTTGCCTGAGCCTGAGCCACCCAAAAGGGCGAAGATCTCTCCCTTATATATATTCAGTGACACATCATCGACGGCTCGGACCTCATCGAATAATTTGCTGACCCGCTCAACCTTAAGCAGTAGCTCACCTTGCGTCTTTGTTGTTGGTTTAATGACGACGCCTGCGTTGCTAACCATATTACTTCTCCACAACAGGCACTGTGACAGTGCCTACGGTAATATCAAATTGAATAACAAAAGAGATTTAGACAAAAAAGAGCAAACCCACAGGCTTGCCCTTACCTTCTAATAACCTGACTTAACCTTGGTCCAGACGCGAGTCATCACTCGCTGGGCCTTCAACGGACGAACCTCACCCACATAAAGGCGCTTGAGGATCTCTTCATTGGGATAGATGGAGGTATCGTTTAAGATCTCTTTATCTACAAACTCTTGAGCGGCTACGTTAGGATTGGCATAGGCCACATAGTTAGTAATAGGGGCTATCACTTCAGGACGAAGCAGGTAGTTGATGAAGGTATGTGCATTCTGAACATTTTTAGCATCGGCAGGGATCGCCAGCATATCGAACCAAAGATTAGCCCCCTCTTTCGGAATGGCATAACTAATCACTTGACCATTATCGGCCTCTTCGGCACGAGCCGCCGCCTGGAAAATATCTCCCGAATAACCGAATGCGACACAGATATCGCCATTAGCAAGATCGGTAATATAACGAGAAGAGTGGAAGTAAGTGATATAGGGACGAACTTTAGCCAAGACTTCACCGGCTTTCTTAAAATCCTCAGACTTAGTGCTGTTGGGATCTAAACCAAGATAGAGCATAGCCATTGGAACCATCTCATCGGCTGAGTCCAACAATGCTAAGCCACATGAGGTTAATTTTTCTGCATACTTAGGATTAAAAATCAGCTCAAGAGAGTCCAGCGGCGCATCGTCACCTAATACAGCTTTGACCTTAGCTTCGTTATAGCCTATACCATTGGTTCCCCATAGATATGGCACCGAATACTGATTACCTGGATCAGCCGTTTCCAGCTGTTTCATCAGCTCAGGATTTAAGTTCTTATGGTTTGGCAGTTGATTAGAATCTAGTTTTTGAAATGCTCCGGCCTTGATCTGTTTAGCCAGGAAGCTATTCGATGGCACCACAATATCGTAACCCGAACTGCCAGAGAGCAATTTAGCTTCGACCACTTCATTACTGTCGAACACATCATAGATGACACGGATCCCAGTCTCTTTCTCGAAATTAGCTAAAGTGTCTTCGGCAATATAATCAGACCAGTTATAGACGCGAACAACCTCTTCGGCCATGGCTCCTGTACTGGCAAATACACCCGCTCCCAAAAGCGCAAGTGTGGTCATCTTCTTTAATAGCTTCATGGTATCTCCTTGATTTAGCGTAGCAGCAGGCCTAAGCCTGCTGTCTGTCATTGTTTCCGGTCATGCCGGTTTTAGTTTTTATTTTTGACCAATGCTACAGCTTAAAACTGCATCGGCAGTGCCCTGCTAATCGTTTCAAATCCTTTAAAAAATGTGTTAACTAATGAATAAGTTCCTCTTTTCTCTGTTAATAACCTGACTTGGCTTTAGTCCAGGCTCGGGTCATCTTGCGCTGTATCTTCAAAGGTCTAACTTCGCGGATATACAAGTTGTTGATCACTTCCTGACTGGGATAGATCCCCGGATTACTCAAGATAGCTTCATCTACCATGGGCTGTGCCTTATCGTTGGGATTGGCATAGGCCACATAATTAGAGATCTCAGCAATCACTTCAGGGCGCAGCAGATAGTTAATAAACTGGTGGGCATTATCGACATTCTCAGCATCCGATGGGATGGCCAGCATATCGAACCAAAGATTCGCACCCTCTTTTGCTATCGAGTAACTAATCTTCTGACCATTACCCGCCTCATCGGCTCTCGCCGCCGCCTGAAATACGTCGCCAGAGAAGCCAAAGGCCACACAGATATCGCCATTAGCCAGATCGGTAATATAACGAGATGAATGGAAGTAAGTCACATAGGGACGAACCTTAGCTATCGCTTCACCAGCCAGCTTATAATCATCAGGATTAGTGCTGTTAGGATCGAGTTTGAGGTAAGTGAGCGCTTGAGAAATCATCTCATCGGCAGAATCCATCATGGAGAAACCACAGCTGGATATCTTCTCGGCATACTTGGGGTTAAAGAGAAGCTCCAGAGAATCAAATGGTGGCTCTTGCCCTAACACAGCCTTGACCTTTTCCAGGTTGTAACCTATCCCAGTGGTTCCCCACAAATAAGGCACAGCAAACTTATTTTGCGGATCGGCTTTCTCAAGCTGCTGCATAAGATCTGAATTTAAATTGCCTAAGTTAGTCAGCTTACTCTTATCTAAAGGCAGAAAAGCGCCCATCTTAATCTGCTTAGCTAAGAAGTCATTGGACGGCACCACTATGTCATAGCCAGAATGGCCTGAAAGCAGTTTAGCCTCCACCACCTCCATGCTATCGAACACATCATATATGACCCGAATCCCGGTCTCTTTCTGAAAGTTTGCTAAGGTGTCCTTAGCAATATAATCGTTCCAGTTGTAAACCTTCAGCACCTCTTCGGCATGAACTCCAGCAGCGGCTAAAGTACAGAAGAGGACCAAAAATGATGTTTTCAGCGTTTTAAAAAGATCCATTTATCTCTCCATTCTAGCGTGTTACAGATAGCCATAAACTAACTGTTAGTCATTGTGTTACCGATAAAAATCGATTTTATTATTTTCCAATGCTACACCTAAAAACCGCACCGACCGCTTGCCATGTAAACCTGCTAACATGGCATTACTGCACATCAAGCCCAATTGACTGCTTGACGCTTATTTCATTTTCTCTAATGGGTTAACTCACTTTAAAATTCAAACTTAAGGGAGCCCCAACGGCTCCCTATTCGATTAAACAGTTAACAGTAGGAACTCACGTTCCCAGGAGCTGATCACTCGTTTATAACTGGCAAGGTCCGCCTGTTTCACCGCGATATAACCTGTGGTAAACGCCTCTCCAAGGTATTCACGACACGCGGCACTTTCAGCCATAACCCCTAGGGCTTCCTCTAGTGTCAGAGGCAAGCTGATACTTTGACGGCTCTCATTGGCGCGCCCTTGAACTGGCGTAGATGGCTTAACATCCTCAATCATGCCTATATAGCCGGCTAACAAGCTGGCGGCGATAGACAGATAACTGTTGGCATCGGCTCCAGCGATGCGATTCTCAACTCTCAGGTTTTGCGGAGAAGACTCGGGAATACGCAGACCGCAGGTTCTGTTCTCTTCCCCCCATTCGAGGTTGATAGGCGCAGAAGTACCGGGAAGGAAGCGTCTGAATGAGTTCACATTAGGGGCGAGTAAGGGCAATAACTCGGGTATAAATTTCTGCAGACCACCGATATAGCTATAGAACAGCGGGCCCTTGGTACCATCATTCAGTGAGAAGATATTCTTACCGGTTTTGGCATCCACTATGCTCTGGTGGAGATGCATGGCACTGCCAGGCTCATCGGCTACAGGCTTGGCCATAAAAGTGGCGCAGACATTGTGTTTAAGTGCCGCCTCACGCAAGGTGCGTTTAAATACAAACACCTGATCGGCAAGAGACAGGGCATCACCATGACTGAAGTTAATCTCCATCTGGGCCGTGCCCTCTTCATGGATCAGGGTATCGATATCTAAACCTTGGATCTCACACCAGTCATACATATCTTCAAATAGGGGATCGTACTCATTAGCCGCATCGATAGAGAAAGATTGTCTACCTGACTCCTGACGACCACTGCGTCCCACGGGGGGATCAACGGCTGATCGGGATCTTCATTACGACGAGTCAGATAAAACTCCATCTCTGGTGCAACCACCGGCTTCCAGCCTTTATCTTCATAGAGCTTGAGCACCTTCTTCAACACGTTTCGCGGAGACAACTCTATAGGATTGCCCATCTTGTCATAGGTATCATGAATAACCTGGGCCGTAGCCTCTATGGTCCAAGGTAACTTGAACACGGCATTCTCGTCGGGCACACAGATAAAATCGATATCGGCCTTATCTAACAGGGCATCATAGGGCTCATCTTCGACATAATCCCCGGTCACCGTCTGCAGCAGTACACTCTCGGGCATACGCATGCCCTTCTCATCGATAAACTTATCCACCGGCGCAATCTTGCCTCTGGCGATTCCTGTCATATCACAGATGACACATTCAACTTCTGTTATTTTTTGTTCTTTTAAATAAGCTGTTAATTTTTTCATTTTTTATCTCGTTCGGCTGTTTGCACGACGTTCACAGGCAACACTGAAAGCGTTAAAAATTGAGGTATAAAACGGATTGTCTAACACCTTCCATTCAGGATGCCACTGCACGCCCAGTGCAAAATTCTTTGCATCTTTAATAGAGAATGCCTCTACTAAACCATCTGGGGCATATGCTTCTGGCCGTAACCCAATACCCAGACGATCGACGCCTTGGGTATGCACAGAGTTCACCTCTGCGGAGCTACGGCCCCATGCCTCATGGAGCAATCCTCCAGGTTCAATGTGCACCTCGTGAGAGATGCCATACTGCACTTCGACTGGCTCTTGCTTATCTTCTCTGTGTTCGATAAAGCCACCCACTTGATGTAATTTCTGGTGCAAACTGCCACCGAAGACCACATTCATCTCCTGAAAACCACGACAAATCGCCAACACAGGAATACCGGCATCGATTGCCGCCTTGAGTAAGGGCATAGTTGTAGCGTCGCGTTTAGGATCGTGGTGAGTACCCGCCTCGCTTGGCTGGCCCTGAAAGTGATGGGGCTCGATATTTGAAGGAGAACCGGTAAAGAGAATGCCGTCCAGACGAGGTAAGATTAGCTCCGCCGGACAATGACCTAATGCAGGAATGACTAATGGCCAAGCCTTAGTCGCGTCCGCGATACTAAGCAGGTACTTTTCACCGACTATATTGAATGGATGTAAGCCTAAATCCTGATTGCACGCCGTCACCCCAATGACAGCAAGCCCTGCATCCGACATAAATCACCTTTATTGTTATATTTTTTATTTTATCTTTCACACTTGCTCAAGTATGTGAACACACATTAAGCAACTGTTCAGTTTTTCAAACACTACACTGAAAATAGCAAACAGGCAAGAGGCTAATTGAATACAATTTGAAATGATAACAACAAATACAACAAACAACTTAATAACAACCACTTAGTCAAAATGAGATATTGAATGAGTACTAGATACAAGCAATTTATCAGTTTTAAATGGAAATCTACTGAGTTAACTTTAGCGATATAGATCACGGTAACCGCTTGACATTGACCAATATTATTTACATCGAATATTCAATTAATTGATTATTTACTAAGCTGTAAATCACTATTTATACTGAATGTTTATAAATAACAGCATAAAAGTCTAGATGCTAACGGCAGTAAACTTTGAATCTGCTAGAAAGTAGCCATAAGACAGAATGGATCACGCCAAGGCGAAAGGGATAAAACAGGGAGGAAATAAGCAGGAAGCAAGGAATAAGGCTAAAATAGGTGAAAAGTGCGGAAAACCGCACCCAGATACCATCGAGTTTATTGTATCTAAAAGCAAATCACTCAACTGAACAAATTAGTATTAGAAATTGGCAGGAGTCGTGGCACTCACCAGCCTACACTCTTCATCGAATGGATTTCTGAATCTATGGGGAGACTCACTGTTAAAGTAATAACTATCACCGGCTTCGAGAATAAAAACCTCATCCCCTACCGTGAGCTCGAGTTTGCCTTCGAGCACCATGGCCGCTTCTTCACCCTCATGCTTGAGCATCTCTGCACCTGTGTCGGAACCGGGAGGATAAGTCTCACTCATTACCGACATGGCGCGATTAGGGTAATCTCGTCCGATTAACTTATAGTCTAAGTTGCCGTCACCTATGTCCAATAGCTCGTCACTTCGGTACACCACCTTGGCCTCGCTTTCACCGTTCCCCTCCATAGAGAAGAAATCAACCAGAGACAGAGGCAGACCGGACAGCACCTTCTTCAATGAGCTCACCGAAGGACTGACACTATTTTTCTCAATCATAGAGATGGTGCTATTGGTCACTCCAGCTCTCTTAGCAAGTTCTCGTTGCGACAGACCTTTCTGTTTACGGATAACTTTCAGGCTAGCTCCAATATCCAAATGCATATCTCCTGTAAGAATGCTTAATTATTCTTTATTACTATTAATCTAGGATAAAAAATGTGCAGATTATTCTTCATACTAATTTGTATCAAACAAAAAAGCATGTTAAATATAAACAACACCCGTGAATTATATATGACTCTAGCTTAATTGCAAAAACATACTGTGCTAAGTCAGGTTAATTCTCAATGGCTAATAGATAATAAGTAATAACAAATCAGTGCTGATCAAACAGTAATAAAGCCGTACTAAACAAGAATAGCCAAGCCCAATAGTCATCAACGAATAACAAGATCTAATAACAAAAAATCTGGAGATATGATGCTAGTTAAGCGCCCGGTTCACAGCGACCAATACCCCTCGTCATACTATTTCGATACTGCCAAGGAGCTATATGAGCACCCGCAACTGCAAGAATCTATCAAGGTAGATGTCTGTGTCGTCGGTGGTGGTTTCAGTGGCATCAACACAGCCATAGAATTAGCCCAGAAAGGATTTTCGGTGGCCCTGTTAGAGGCGAAACGCATAGGCTGGGGAGCATCGGGACGCAATGGCGGAGAGCTGATACGTGGCATTGGCCATAATATTGAACAGTTCCGAGACATCATAGGCGAAGAAGGCGTTCAAGCCATCAACCAGATGGGCTTCGAAGCCGTCGACATCGTCAGGCAGAGAGTCAAAGAACACAAGATAGACTGCAATCTGCAGATGGGATATTGCGACTTAGCCACCAAACCCAGGCACATGAAAGAGCTTTATGAAGACTATGAAGACCTAGTATCCCAAGGCAGAGGAGAGGGGTTTAAAATCCTCGAGAAGCAAGACATCAGTCAGGTCATAGGCTCAGATTGTTATGAGGGGGCTCTGGTCGATATGAACAGCGGTCACCTTCATCCACTCAATCTGGCACTGGGCGAAGCTAGGGTCGCTCGTATGCTTGGGGTGAAGATGTATGAATACAGCGCCGCAGAAAAAATTATCAAGGGCGATAAGCCCAAGGTGCTCACTGCCAAAGGTGAAGTGAACTGTCAGTACTTAGTCCTGGCGGGGAACGCCTATATTGGCCACAAGCTCGACAGCTATGTCGGTGGCAAGGTGCTACCGGCCGGGAGCTACCTGCTCGCCACAGAGCCATTAACCGACGAACAGTGCAAAACAATCATCCCGCAGAATATGGCCTTCGCCGATATGCGTATCGATCTGGATTACTTCCATCTATCAGAAGATAACCGCCTGCTTTTCGGTGGTCTGTGCACTTACTCAGGCAAAGATCCTAAAGATATCGAAGCGGCTCTCAGGCCGAACTTAGAAAAGGTCTTCCCGCAACTCAAAGGAATTAGAATCGATTTCGAGTGGGGCGGCATGATAGGCATAGGCGCGAACCGCCTGCCCCAGATTGGCCGACTACCTGATTGCCCTAATATCCTCTACGCCCAGGCCTATGCGGGTCACGGCGTTAACGCCACCCATATGGCAGCGAGACTCATCAGTGAAGCCCTGACAGCCCAAGCCGGACGCTTCGATATCTTCGACAAGGTGCAACATATGACCTTCCCCGGCGGGCCAACATTCAGATCGCCCATGCTGGCGGCAGGCATGCTCTACCATAGGATGTTGGATATTTTTTAGAAAAATATCTTTAAATTTGTCACCAAGGTAGGGACTTGTCGGATAACAAGTTTCAAGTCTCTTTTTAGTTTGGTTTCATTGGGCTGGTATGGTACTTGGCAGTATTCTGCATACCAATATTGCATTGTTATCTACCGCCTGTCCGGCGAGGAATGTGCCAACACTTCTGTGACACGCTGTGAATATGTCCCTATACGCTCTGCGGTTTCATCCCTGAAACCGAAGGTCACAGCCGCGTTCACACCTGAGTATTTACCTCTTCGATTTTAGTTTTATTGGCTGAGCGTCTAATTTAAAACAGATTGATTAAAAAATAACTTACTCAGCAGAGCTAAAAATCACGCAGCATTTTTTAGTCCCATGACAGTACTTTGTTAAATGACATTTTTACGCAATACCTTAATTTCCTGATTGTACCCACTTTGATCATAATTTTCAGAGTGCTGATTCATGAAACCATGAAGAAAAGGGACTTGTCTGATTGATACATTATCGGTACCAGTGAGGTTTGCGATAAGTTCATTTACTGAAAAGTGAGATTCAGATGCTAGAAAAATCAGATCTATCGGAAATCTTGGTTCCACATACCTGTTACTGCGAATTTGTGAACCATACGTTTTTCCAAAAATATCAGAAACTATGAGTGTTTTCATCATACCCCTCGTGTAATTTAACGCATTCGCTGCTGCCATGTTAATTAATAGGCCTGTTACTAATATATCGACCATTTTCTAGCTCTGAAAAATACTGTTTAAGCATTGGATGGCTAATAGGTTCCAAAATATCATCAGGCGCTAAGTTTTGTTCGGCCACATAAGTTGAATGTGAACTCTCATGAACTAAGACACTATACCAAGGCTTATTTTTTGGAGGTCGAGACTTAGCAACTTGTTCATACCAACTATCAGTTAGTTGAAAGTTCAAATCAACATCGACAATAACTCCACGATAGCCAAAAAGCCGGTGGTGAATTAAGTCGCCAACGGAAAACTTTGCATTGGTTATATTTGTTACCGTTCCCATACAATCTTCTCCATTTTCAAGCTGATTAGACTAATAATAGCTGTACAGTGCGCGTGCACAATTAATAAAGCTATTATTTCGCATGCGCGCATAGTATCTAGCTGAATTTATAGCTATTAACAGTTATTTTCAAAGATTGAAAATTAAAAGTATGCAGAGAATAAGATCAGATGTACTCGTATGAAATCAAGGGTTCGCGGCGCATCGCAGATGCCTTCTCAAAGTGAAAGTGCACATCTCCCGTAGGGAAGTAATAGATAACCTTAAAGGTAAACGTTAACACTCACTAGCCAACATCCACTCAGCTAGAAGTTAAACCAGAAAATGTCCTCAAGCTTCATTCGAAGCAAACTCACTGTATGAGGAAAAACAACCTAGATTTTCGGACAAATAAGCAGCGGTAGATGCAGATATCAAAAAAAGCCTTGCTGAAACTCAACCTATATTAACGATAAGCGAATTTTACCTATCCTTTTTCAACGATAATACAATGAAAGGTGCTTTTATTTATATAAGGATGAGTTAATCCCCTAGTTAAGTGCTGTTTCACAGTGTCAGATACACTGGTGTGATAGCTTTACGTCCCTTAAAAAAAGCTTTACAGATCAGTTTAACAACGGGGTTAGCGTGGCAATTCGAGATAAAAAATTAATCAATAACATAGGTATTCAGGTGGTTATCGCCATGATAATTGGTGCCTTAGTGGGCCTCTACATGGGAGAGGATGCCGTCATATTTGGGCCTCTGGGTACCATTTTCATCCACCTGATTAAGATGCTGGTCATTCCCTTAGTCGTAGTATCCATTATCGCCGGCGCCGCCAGCTTAGGTGATAGCCCTTCTGCGGGTAAGATAGGTATCGGCACTTTTGCCTTCTTCATTATCACCTCAGGCGTTGCCGTCACGCTGGCACTGGTCATGGGAAATATTTTTAAACCCGGAGCTGGCATAGACTTTAGCGCACACGGTCAATCACTAGCTCAAGTCACTGCCGAGCAAGGCACGCTTCCTAGTGCCATAGATACTCTGATAGGCATGATCCCGACCAATGTGTTTGAGTCTATGACCTCGGGAAATATTCTGCAGATCTTGGTCTTCTGTATCTTTTTCGGTATCGCATTAAGTAAAGTGAAAGGCGATGGTGCTAAGCCGATTATCAAGGGCCTCAATACTGTAGTAGAAGCCTTCGTATGGATGATCAATTGCGTGATGATCATTGCGCCTCTGGGCGTATTTGGTTTGATGGCTGAATCAGTGGGTTCATTCGGGTTTCAGGCTCTAGAAGTCGTATTGAAGCTATTCCTTGTATTCGTGGTGGCGATTCTCATCTATGCCTTCATCTTCTTTCCGTTAGTAGTGAAGCTTTTCTCTAACGTCCCTGTGATGAAGTTTGTCTCGGCGATGAAGAAGCCTCAGGCGATGGCACTATCTACCGCGTCATCTATGGCGACATTGCCAGTCACCATGGAAACCTGTGAAGAGGAGCTCAATGTCTCCAAGGCAACCACAGCCTTCGTATTACCACTGGGCGCGACCATCAACATGACGGGGAACGCTATCTACTATGGCTTGGTCGCCATGTTCTTCGCTCAGATGTATCACGTCGATCTGACCATGACAGCCTATGCTGCCATTATCTTCACTTCGACACTGGGCGCCATAGGTCAAGCCGGCGTGCCAGGGCCCTCCTTCCTCGTTGTCGCCGTACTACTTGCTGCCGGGATCCCGATTGACGGCCTACCACTCTTGTTCGCTCTGGATCGTATATTTGACATGATCCGTACCTCTCTGAACATTACAGGCGACGCAGTTTGCGCAGTAGTAATGGATAGATTCAGTCCAGAAAATAAATAGTCTGGATCACGAATATTAGTCATAAATATTGGCGATAAAAAAGCCCCTTTACCAAAACGTAGAGGGGCTTTTTTGGGAAGTTAAGGTTCTAGATCCTAGCTCCTCGAACCTTAAGCCTTCAATCCAACATAATCCAAGTCGCTTTTATTTCAGTGTACTTATCGAAAGCATGCAGTGACTTGTCGCGGCCGTTGCCAGACTGTTTATAGCCACCAAACGGTGCCGTCATGTCGCCGCCATCATAATGGTTAATCCACACCATACCGCTACGCAGCGCCTTGGCGGTCTTATGAGCCTTGCTGATATCCGAAGTCCAGACACCTGCGGCCAGGCCGTAAATACTGTCGTTACCGATTGATATGGCTTGCTCCATGCCATCGAAGGTAATCACAGATAGCACGGGACCGAAGATCTCCTCTTTAGCGATAGTCATCTGGTTATTCACGTCACTGAATATGGTCGGCTGTACATAGACGCCGCCACATTCTGCCATCACCTGCTCGCCACCTTGTATGAGTTTTGCGCCTTCATCGAGCCCAGATTTTATATAGCCTAAGACATTATCCAACTGTTGTTTATCCACCACGGCGCCACAAGTGGTGGCAGGATCCAGCGGATGTCCCGGCTGCCAGGCTTGCATCTCCTCGGCTATCAATGTCAGCAACTCGTCTTTAACGCCAGCTTCCACCAACAGCCGAGAACCCGCGGTACAGACCTCGCCCTGATTAAAGGCTATGGCGGCTGCGGCGGCTTCGGCGGCCTTCTTAAGATTTGGCGCATCGTTGAAAACGATATTCGGGCTCTTGCCACCCGCCTCGAGCCAGACACGCTTCATGTTTGATTCACCGGCATAGATCATCAGCTGCTTGGCTATCTTAGTCGAACCAGTGAAGACCAAGGTATCGACATCCATATGCAGCGCTAAGGCCTTACCTACCGTATGACCGAAACCGGGTAGGACATTGAGCACACCTTTTGGAATGCCCGCCTCTATGGCTATTTGCGCCATGCGAATCGCGGTAAGTGGAGACTTTTCAGAAGGTTTCAGTACCACAGAGTTCCCAGTTGCCAAGGCAGGGCCTAGTTTCCAGCACGCCATCAAGATGGGGAAGTTCCAGGGCACTATGGCCGCGACGACACCGACCGGCTCGCGGGTGATCATGCCTATCTCATTGTGAGCCGTAGGCGCGAGTTCATCATAAATCTTATCGATAGCTTCACCGGACCAACGAATAGCTCGAGCGGCGCCGTCAACATCGACCGCACCCGAGTAGCGAATTGGCTTACCCATGTCTAAGGTCTCTAGCAAGGCGAGCTCGTCTCGGCTTTGCTCCAGCAAGTCGGCAAAACGTATCATGACCTGTTTACGCTTTACCGGAGCGAGTTCAGACCACACTCCTGAGTCGAAAGTGTCTCTGGCATTGGCCACGGCTATGTTGGCATCTTCTAAGTCGCAACTGGCAACCTGACACAGCACTCGGCCATCGACGGGGCTGACACAATCGAATCGCTCACCGGACACTGACGCTAAATACTCCCCCCGATAAAGGCATCGGCCTTGATCTCTCCTTGGCTGATAAGTCTATCGGCTAGGTTTTGCCATTGTTCGCGACTGCTTGGTGTACTCATGATGACCTCTTGACGGGTGATTAATAGATCCTCAGATTACGCTTTTATCTGGCTAGGTTTCAATAAAAATTCAATATTTTTTACAAAATCGTCATTTTTGCTATAAATAAATGCACAAAAAGCTTTCATGTTCGTTATTTCTGACATAGCATGCAAAATATCAATCGCTCACAAAAACAACTAATACTGAATCAGGGTAGATGATATGACAGATATTCAGAATCACAACGAAAGCGAAGCTCAGTCTCTGGAACATTACTGGATGCCTTTCACGGCAAACAGACAGTTTAAAGCTAATCCCCGAATGCTCGCCGAAGCCGATGGTATGTATTACAAAGATACCTCGGGTCGAGCCATTCTCGATGGTACCGCTGGTTTATGGTGCTGCAATGCAGGCCATGGCCGCAAGGAGATCTCCGAAGCGGTAAGTCATCAGATTAAACAGATGGATTACGCCCCTTCATTTCAGATGGGTCATCCGCTGGCATTCGAGCTCGCCGAGCGCCTGGCTCAGATGAGTCCCCAGGGCCTGAACAAGGTATTCTTCACCAACTCTGGCTCAGAGTCCGTCGACAGTGCCCTCAAGATAGCCATCAACTATCACAGAGCCAATGGGGAGCCTACTCGTACTCGCTTTATTGGCCGTGAACTTGGCTATCATGGCGTAGGTTTCGGCGGTATTTCGGTGGGCGGCATAGGCGGCAATCGCAAGGCGTTTAGCCAGCAGCTACTGCCCGGTGTCGACCATCTCCCCCATACTTTAGATATTCAGGGCAATGCCTTTACCCGTGGCATGCCCACAACGGGCGCAGAAAAAGCCGATGTGCTCGAGCAGTTAGTCGCGCTTCATGGGGCAGAAAATATTGCTGCCGTGATTGTCGAGCCTATGTCAGGCTCGGCCGGCGTCATCTTGCCACCGCAAGGTTACCTTAAGCGTCTGCGCGAAATCACTCAGAAACATGGCATCTTGCTGATCTTCGATGAGGTGATCACAGCCTTTGGCCGTGTGGGCGATGCCTTTGCCAGCCAACGTTGGGGGGTGACTCCGGATCTTATCACCACAGCCAAGGCACTCAATAATGGCGCGATCCCTATGGGAGCCGTGCTTATTGATGACAAAATTTATGATGCCTGCATGCAGGGTCCCGATGGGATTGAGCTCTTCCATGGATACACTTATTCGGGTCACCCGGTTGCGGCCGCTGCTGCACTGGCGACCCTGAATATCTATGAAAATGACAAGCTGTTTGAACGCAGCAGAGAGCTCGAAGGCTATTTCGAAGATGCCATGCATAGCTTAAAGGATCTGCCAAACGTCATAGATATCCGCAATATAGGTCTGGTCGGTGCGATTCAGTTCTCCCCCAGTAATCAGGGCGTAGGCAAACGAGGCTTCGATGTTTTCGAGCGCTGTTTTGCCAACGGCACTCTGGTGAGAGCCACCGCGGATATTATCGCCATCTCCCCTCCATTGATTATCGATAAGCAAGAGATAGATCAGATAGTCAACACCTTAGCCGATGCCATTCGGGCGACCGATTAACAGGCTTATTGAGCTAAACACTTAACCCAGCAAGTAACAGATGACATATGCCTCCGGCCGCGCCGGGGGCTCTATTAATAGGATCGAATCTATGCAAGAGATCAATCATTACATCAACGGCAGACACACAGCACCGAGTCAGCGCACCAGTTCAGTATTTGAACCCGCTACGGGGGAGCACAGGGCCACAGTATCCTTAGCCAGTGCCGCCGAAGTCGACGGCGCTATCGAGCTAGCCAAAAAAGCCCATAAGACCTGGTCTCAAGTGTCTCCACTCAACCGCGCCCGTGTACTGTTTAAATTCAAGGCGCTAGTAGAAGCCAATATGAACGAGATGGCCGAGCTTATTACCCGTGAGCATGGCAAGGTCATCGATGATGCTAAGGGTGAGATCATCCGCGGTCTGGAAGTCGTCGAGTTCGCCTGTGGTATTCCGCACCTGCTAAAAGGTGAGCATACCGAGCAGGTTGGTGGTGGTGTCGATGCCTGGACAGTCAATCAGTCCCTAGGTGTGGTCGCCGGGATTGCGCCATTTAATTTTCCCATCATGGTCCCTATGTGGATGTTCCCTATCGCGATTGCAGCGGGTAACACCTTTATCATGAAGCCATCGGAGAAAGATCCAAGCTCGGTGATGCGTATCGCCGAGCTACTCACCGAAGCGGGACTTCCTGACGGTGTCTTCAATGTCGTCAACGGCGACAAGGAAGCTGTCGATACCCTGTTGAGCCACAAAGATATTCAGGCCGTGAGTTTTGTCGGCTCGACCCCAATCGCCGAATATATCTATGAGACAGCATCGAAACATGGCAAGCGAGTGCAGGCCTTGGGCGGCGCGAAGAACCACATGCTCTTGATGCCAGATGCAGATATGGACCAGGCCGTCAGCTCCTTGATGGGGGCGGCATTTGGCTCGGCTGGAGAACGCTGCATGGCGATATCTGTCGTTCTGGCCGTGGGTGATTCGGGTGATGCCTTAGTCGAGAAGCTGCTACCTCAGATAAAGGCGCTCAGGATAGGTAATGGAGTCACGCCGGAAATGGATATGGGGCCGCTCATCTCGGCTCAACATCTTGCGAAGGTGAAAGGTTACGTGGATGCGGGGGTTGCCGAAGGCGCCACCTTACTTGCCGATGGCCGCGACTTAAGTGTGACCGACCATGAACAAGGATTCTTCCTCGGAGGCTGTCTGTTCGACAATGTCACCCCTGATATGACCATCTACAAGGAAGAGATCTTCGGTCCTGTATTAGCCATCGTCAGAGTAAAAGATTATGCCGAAGCACTCGCGCTTATCAATGAACATGAATTCGGCAATGGCACGGCCATCTTCACCCAGAGCGGTGAAGCGGCCAGACACTTCTGTCATCACGTCCAGGTGGGCATGGTCGGCGTTAACGTGCCAATTCCTGTGCCTATGGCATTCCATAGCTTCGGTGGCTGGAAGCGTTCCTTGTTTGGACCGCTACACATGCATGGTCCCGATGGCGTTCGTTTCTACACTAAGCGTAAGGCTATTACCGCCCGTTGGCCCAAGGCGAAAGATGCTAAAGCCGAGTTTGTCATGCCGACAATGAAATAGCACAAATCCAACAAGCGCAGCCTGTCTGCGCTTTACTATTTTTCAGCATTCTTACCAGTATTTTTACCAGATTAGTTAAGCCAATCCTGGAGCTCAGAACGTGAATATCGATGACATTATCAACTTTAATACCAGTACGCCGGACATTGAACGCTATAGCTTAGCCGATGAGAAAGTCTTATCTGGCAAGCCATCCCAGGAACTAAGCAATCACTACTCCAGCCCCTGCGGTCAATTTCATACCGGTGTCTGGCAGGGAGATAAAGGCCGGTGGAAGGTTGAGTACACAGAGCACGAATATTGCGAGATCCTATCAGGAACCAGTGTGATCAGATGTGATGATGGCAAGGAGATGCGAGTAACTGAGGGCGATAGGTTCGTCATTCCTGCGGGCTTTAGTGGCACTTGGGAGGTCATAGATACCTGCAAAAAGGTCTACGTCATCTTCGAACCAAACGAGGGCTAGCACTCGTTCCATTATCCAGGTTAAAAGGCTCGAATAAAAATTAAATAAAATTGAAGCTTAGGTTTCAAAACATAAGCCATGAGGTCTCAGCATTGATGCTGATGTTTGGCAAATAATAGATGCTCTTGTTAAAGACATTTATGTCAATAAAGTAAAATGGAGAAACTACCGTGTATAAAAAATTGAATAATAAACGGATTGCCCAACTTACCGGCCTCACCTTAGCTGCTGCGCTAATCACTCCCCTTGCCCAAGCCGAAGTCACTGGCGAAGTCAGTGTCACTAACGACTATCGCTTTCGCGGTGTATCCCAAACAGCAGGAGACTTCGCCCTTCAAGGGAGTATCGATTACAGTGCCGATAATGGCTTCTTCGCCGGAGTCTGGGGAAGTAACGTTGACGATGAGAGCTATGACTCAGATGTAGAAGTCGACCTTTATGTGGGCTATTGGGGAGCACTCGGAGAAGATGAAGAGTTCGAGTACGATGTCACACTCACTTACTATACCTATCCAGGACAGGATGAGAGCACCAAATATTTAGAGGCCAATGTCGGATTCTATTATGCAGGGTTCCACTTCGCACAATGGTACACCAACGATTACGCCAATGCTGACGTGTCATTGCACTACTCTGAGCTGAACTATTCCTATGAAATTAGTGATAACTGGAGCATAGATGCTCATCTAGGTTACAGCTATGGTGATGGCGCCGATCTCGACTGGGGTGAAGACTATCTTGATTACTCAATCGGAGTCTCGACAGAATTGGCTGGTTTCGGACTATCCCTGGCCTGGCTGGAAACCAACCTAAGTGATGACAACATCATAAAGGATGGTCCATGGCAAAATGATGGCACGGTACTATTCACAGCCAGCTATGGCTTCTAACTATTTATTGATTTATTAGTAAGGAAAAACCGCCATCTTGGCGGTTTTCTATTTAACTTATTCAGTAGAGCGATCCCATAGCGGTTTATCGCATTTACTTATTCAATACATCTAATGTTTCCAGAGATTGGCCCCTACTCACCTGATCACCCAAACGACGCCAGCTGATCCCTAAATCGCTGTGATGCTCTTTGCGTTCGGGAAAGGCATCGGAGAGATTCTCTATGATCTCGGCTTGACGCTCACAAATTTGAGCCCAGCGTTGTGCATTAGATAAAAACATATGACCATCCTTGATTAACTGCTGTCCTGAGAATTAATAGTAGTCCAATAAGGTCATATAACAAGTAAACTTACTTTTATACAAATATAAACTCTCTATACAAAGTGTGCACTACAACACTTTATAAATCTCAGCCACAGGAGTATTGTTATTTATATTAAGTAACGAGATAAATAAGGACAGGATGACGACATGACACCAACAGTATTGAAAGTGCTATTTATTGCAATAGGGATTTTTCTCGCTTATAAGCTCATCTTTAGCGGCAAGAAGGGACTGACACTCTTCGAGATGCACTTTAAAGATGGAAGACTTAAATCTCACAAGGGCAAGATCCCGGAGAAGTTTCAGAAAGACTGCCGAGCCTTGGCCAAATCCGAGAAGCTCACCTGCACCGTCAGATGTGAAAAGCTATCGGGTGCGATAAGACTGCATATTTCGGCCAATGTGAACGACGCCATCACACAGAGAATTAGAAACCTGTTTCCCTTCGAATACTATGATAAGAAAAGGGTCGATAATAGCCGCCAGGCGGGTTAATAAACCCTAGGACAGATCCTATTAGGATCTGTCTACCAGCTTCACCCTTCTCGGCTAATCGCGCTCCATCCTGCCGTCTCTTCTGGCATCCTCAATCATACGTTCATTATTTTCGATCATAGGATCTTGCATCGCTTCCACAGCATCTTGCTTCGCACCGTCTTCGCTGTCGAGATCGAAATCAATATTGGTTGCGCAGGCTGAAATACCCAACATGGCCGTGATAATAAGTACTCGTTTCATTAGATTAACTCTCTTTATTAAGCTTTGGCTTATCTGTGTCTGAACCGGCATTACGCTCGGCTATCTTCTCCATGCCCCATACGAGTAGTATGCCTGCAATCAAGGCAGCTACGGCCCAGGAAATGTGCGCTGCTTGCCCGGTGACTTGTTCGAAATGCATAGGTGAAAGGTTCTGCTCCAACAGAGGAACCTGTTCACCGGCAGAGTTTTCACGCCAGGAGATCACCTCTTTCCAAGGCCAGATCTTCCCCAGAGTTCCCAACATCAAGCCCGTTAAGAAGATGAGAGTCGCATCGTGAAACTTGCGAAGCAGTGCCGACAGAAGATGGCTGAATGTCAGCAGTCCGAAAATACATCCAGTGGCAAAGACGGCAAGCACGGCGATGTCGAAATTTTTTGCCGCGGCGAGTACGGGTGGATACAAGCCTAATAACAACAAGATGAAGCTGCCCGAAATCCCTGGAAGTAACATGGCGCAGATGGCGATACTGCCACCTATGAATATATTAAGGTAGGTCATCTCCAATGAGATGGGATTGAGCATAGTGATCCCCCAGGCAAACAGCACGCCCAAAGCAAATAACATAATTCGGATCACAGAGAAGCTTTTTACCTGCTTGAGCATATGCACTACCGAGATCAAGATAAGGCCAAAGAAAAAGGACCACACAGGTATCGGATGATTGATCAAAAGATAAGAGATCAACTTAGAGAGACTAAAAATACTGGTTAATATGCCACCGAAGACACACACCAAGAACGGCCCGTTGATATGATTGAATGCGCCTTTGACACCTTGCTCCCTCACAACCTTGATTAAACTTGGGTTGATACGGCGAATGCTGTCTAACAAGGTATCAAGAATACCTGTGATAAAAGCAATGGTTCCACCGGAAACGCCGGGGACCACATCGGCAGCGCCCATCGCCATGCCTTTTAGGTAGGTAAGCAGGTATTTCAATTTTCAGCCTTATTTTAGTTAAATGGTACAAAATTTTTCTGCAGGGGGATTATACGGTTCATGATCCGCTAAAGGGAAATGAACTTTGTTTCATTTAGGCTAAATTGGCTCGCTGAGGCTAAATTAGTCTCCGAAAAGACCACTATCCTTGGACCAAACCGGTATTGACCAAAAATCAGCTTGTTAGTTTTTTGTTATCCATATAATCTAAACTCATCCGACCAGGGGCCAAAGCTCCAGTACCCTATAACAATAAGGCCAGATAAAGATGACACAGCAAAGACCCACTAAGGTGATGGCACTCTACAACAAGGTCACCCGATTCCCCTTCGGCAACAAGATATTCTCAGTCATGGTGTCTAGAATGGCCCCCTACTTCGGTACCATCAAGCCTCTGATCACTAACCTCAGGCCCCATTACTGTGAATGCTTCATCAAGAAACGTAATGCCGTGCATAATCATATTAAGACCGTCCATGTCATCGCCATCTGTAATGGGCTAGAGATGGCGATGGGCGTGATGGCTGAAGCATCGATTCCTCATCACTTAAGGTGGATACCTAAAGGCATGAGCCTAGACTACACGGCTAAGGCAGGTAGTGACATCCGCTGTGTCGCGGAGGTAAAGCCCGAGCAGTGGGTCGAGGGAGACCTGCTGGTTCCGGTTACCGCCTATGATGAAAACGACATCATAGTCGTCCAGGGCCACATTAAACTTTGGATCTCGGCTAAACCACCAAAATAGTTCTAATCCCCTTATGACTCTTCAAAATGAGTAACGAGTTTAGTGATCACTCTTAAAGTGATTGCTAGCTCCTGCTCGGTAATATCTTGCAGTGCCGCTTCACTCCACTGAGGGAGAAGCCCGCCGAGTTGCTCAAACATATGTGTCCCTTTCGATGTGCATGCGATCAATTTTGCCGTCTTATGATGCGGGTTGTCATCGAAGCTGACTATGCCTAGCTTGTCTAGTTCATTAGCGATACGTTGCACACTCTGGCGCGTCTGCCCCATGATCCGCGCAATTTGAGAAGCTGTCTGCGGACCATGCTCTATCGCCCCCAGCACTTTCCAACGAGCACTGGTTAGCCCCACAGGGTGACTCAGCATGTCCCCTTCGTTGATCAATAAACCATTGAGTCTAAATATACTCAGTACCAATTGAGTAAAACCTTCATCTTCTGCCATCGGCTCCCCCTGATTTTTAGTAAACACATCGGCTCATCTGAACACTTAAGTTCACTCGATTTGAGCCATCTCATCACTATAGCAAAACACGGCAACAACGACAACACACTGTCAAACTTGACAGTGTGTTGTCGCATGCGGTAGGATTCAAATATTGACAACGCACTGTCAAATAACAACACCCACACAGGACAACACCATGAAACTTAAAATCCATCTTATCGCTGCTATTTTAGCTAGTCTGTGTATCGCAACTTTCTTTAGTGCCAGCCTGTTGAGTGAACTCTTTGCCAGCCAAGCTTTTATCGCTCAGATAAAAGCGAGTATTCTTTTTCCTGGGCTATTTATATTGATCCCGGCTATGGCACTCACAGGAATAACCGGCAGCCTACTGGCTAAAGGGAATAAAAATAAGCTGGTAAGACAGAAACAGCTAAGGATGAAAATCGCCGCAGCCAACGGACTCGTCATATTACTTCCCGCCGCCATAATACTGAACAGTTGGGCCCAGGCGGGACAATTTGATACTCAGTTCTATATTGTACAAGCCATTGAGCTTATTGCCGGCGCATGTAATCTGGTTCTGCTGGGCAAAAATGCCATTGCGGGTCGAAAATTGTCGCGAAAAACAGGCAGATCATTGAATGCTAAACAAAACGTTTAAAGCTTGATTCACACCACAGAATCATAATGATTAAACAAGTATTCTTTATGCATATTAACGACTTTATCTAGTGGGAAAGTATCTCCATGGAAAAACATGATTATTTCGTTATCGCCCGCGCTATCCATGTCTTAGGAGTTGTATTATGGATAGGTGGCGTAGCATTTGTCACCACTGTCCTTATCCCGGCCGTGAAACAACTCGCCTCCCCCGAAGAGCGACTCCAGCTATTTGAACAGTTGGAGAGTAAGTTTTCATTTCAGGCCAAGTTTGTCACCTTAGCCACAGGCATCTCCGGTTATGTGATGCTGGATATCATCAATGGCTGGGATCGTTATCTGCACCCACAATTTTGGTGGATGCACCTGATGACTCTCGTCTGGGCACTCTTCACCTTAGTGCTATTTGTGCTGGAACCCCTCTTCCTCCACAGATGGTTCCATGAGAGGGCGGCGCAAGATAGCGAGAAGACTTTTGCGTTAGTCCATAAGATGCACATCTTCCTCTTGTCCTTAAGTTTAATCGCTGTGGCGGGTGCGGTGGCGGGGTCTCACGGATATACTTTTTAACTTTAATCGATATGAATTCAATGATGAAGAACCTGAGTTCTACGAGCTAGAAATAGCGTATTTCTGCTACACTCACTCTCTTTTCATATAGCTCTCAATGACAGAAAGTCCATGACCCGAAAAAAACAAACAGGCGGTACTAAGATTATCGCCCTATCCTTCCTAGTGCTTGTTGCTGCTAGTGTCTTTTTTGAAAGGCTTCCACTGGCCGTATTCGTCATCTACCTTGTCTGCAGTGTCATTACCTTCGCTGCCTATGCCAGAGACAAGTCTGCCGCACGAGATGGACGGTGGCGAATCAAGGAGAGCACCTTGCAACTACTGGCCCTCTGCGGCGGTTGGCCTGGGGCTATCATAGCTCAGCAAAGCTTGAGGCATAAGTCTCAGAAATTAAGCTTTAGAATAAGGCTGTGGTGCATGATAGCGCTAAACAGTGCAGGCTTTATTTGGCTTATGTCCCCACAAGGACAAGCATTGATCCCAATATTTTAGATGGTAAAGTTTTAAAAAAATGCATTTTAGAAACTATCTTTTATAAAAAAGAAAGGCGCCCGAGGCGCCTTTACGTAATCACTCTCAATATTACTGAAAGTAATTAATTCACCGTGACATTGGCCGTACCGGACACACCATCGAAAGTTGCCGTAAGCACAGCAGAGCCAACTTGGTGGCCGCTGATTATATCTTCTCGCCCCGTAGCTACATCGGAATCGCTACTAGTCCAGTCCACATAATCAGCATAATTCATTGAAGTTCCATCGGCAAAGGTCACCCATACTTCAACTGTCTTATAACTTCCAGCAGATAAACTCATATCAGCAGGTTTAACCTCAACTGAGACGGTATAGTTATCCTCTACTGATAATAAACGAGAGTCACTCTTATCTTGATATGTCGCACTTATCGTCGCCGACGCACCTACAGTCAAGCCTACCCCTTCCCCAGGAATTGAGTTAAACATCTCGACATTCTGTGGATTATCACTCTTCCAACTCGCATCTAAAGTTACATCGACACTAGTATTATCAGAAAAATAGCCAGTAGCAGTGAACTGAACAGGTGCTTGAGCGTAAACGACATCTATTTTAGGTGTGATTTCGATCCACTCGAGTACTGCGGGGGTTACAGTTGTCGTAACCGTACTACTCGACTTTTCGTACTCAGCCGTGATTTGACTACTGCCTATCTCATTAGCAGTACCTGTGCCACCATCAAAGCCGGTTGTGACCATATGGATCACATCAGGCTCACTCGAAGACCAAGTCGCCTTGTCGGTCACATCGATTTCTGACAAGTTAAACATAGTCGCCGTAGCCGTATAGCGTCCCTTAGTGCCTAGTGGAACCTCTAAATTATTGGGTGTGACCTTTATACTGGTAACTTCACTGTCGAGGACAATTAGCCGCCCCTCACCGCGAAATTCCTGATAATCAGCATAAACAGCAGAGTTGCCTACCTTAATCCCAGTGACTAGTCCTGTGCCATTGATAGATATTATTGAGTGATTAGCCACAGACCAAACGCTCTGATTTGTGACATCTTTCCGAATAATACTCCCACCACTGTCCATGTAAGCCGCTAGTGCTTGCATCTGAAGAGTATCATTAACAATCACATGATCGTTGGCAGGTTCAACATCAACCCCCAGATACTCGAGATAGGTTACCACGACTTCGGCGTTACCAGTCTCACCTATCCACTCCGCGGTCACACCAGTGCTTCCATGGACATCACCAGTCACCAAACCTGCAGTTGAACCTGTAGGATTAACATGAGCTACATCCCCATTGACAACTGTCCAGGTTGAATCTTTAGTCACATCACTAATGTAGCCATCACTAAAGATGGCAGACGCTTTATATTGCTGAACCTCATTGATATTCACCTTAGCCGTAGCAGGTGTGACCTGAATCTCTACCAGTACTGACTCACCGACATAGAGGTTAGTTTCAGCAGCTAAGCCTTTATATGTGGCCTTAATGACAGTTTTACCGCCTGTAGTGGTTTGCGCCAATCCATCCATGTCTATGGTCGCCGCATCCAGATTCGAGCTCTGCCAGCTAGACTCTAAGGTCACCTCTTTACTGGTGCCATCGGAAAAACGAGCAAACGATTGATAGGCTTGACTCAAGCCTAAGGGCACCGTCTTATTCTCAGGAGAGATAGTCAGCTCAATGGCTTCTGCGGCGGTCACTTCGACATTGGCCGTTGCACTCATGCCGTTAAATTGCGCCTTAACTTGGGTGCTTCCCACCTCAAGTGCACTGGCAAAACCGCCGTTCAGTCTACCAGTGCCGATATGAACGATATCATTATCTGTGCTTGTCCAACTGGCGACTTTAGTGATGTCTTCCGAGTGATTATCGGTATAAAAAGCCCAAGCTTCAAATTGTCCCTCAGTCCCGGCTGGTACTTTGACATTGGCCGGTGTCACTTGAATAAAGCTTAACTCGGCATCGATTACCGTTAACTTTGCAGTAGCGGTAAAGCCAATATACCTCGCCGTCACTGTCACTTCGCCAGGGCTATAACTGGTTGCAACTCCCTTCCTATCAAGCGTGGCAATACTAGCCTCAGAGCTCTGCCAATAAGAAGTTTTCGTTAAATCCTTACTAGTACCATCGGAGAAGATACCAGTAGCCTCAAAGTCTTGTTCTAAGCCTGCAGCGACGGTCGCTATCACAGGACTCATAACAAACTTCTCTAATATCACGTCGGTAACTGATACATCGACCGAATCAGCTTGCGTCTCAAATCTGGCTTGAACTTGAGTTCCCCCGACCCCAATCGCCTCGGCAAAACCTCCCTTACTGCCGGTAGCAGTGATATTCACTATCGAACCATTGACGGCGATCCAGCTCGCCAACTGAGTGACGTCACTGCTATGACCATCTGAGTAGAATGCCGTGGCAACATACTGGCCACTGGTGCCTAATGGTACAGATTCATTCGCCGGAGTCACTTGTAACCTAGTCAGGCTTGCATCTGTCACATCGAGCGCCGCAGTTGCGCTAAACCCTATGTAGCTGGCCTGAATCTGAGTTGAGCCGCTAATATATGACTGCGCCAAACCATGGCGATCCACACTGGCCACTGAGCCTTCGCTCGATTGCCAGCTGGACACATTAGTCAGGTTCTGGTTGCTACCATCAGAAAATAGTCCAATAAATTGATATTGCTGGGTGTTACCCGCAGCAATAGATGCTGTGATAGGAGAAAGCGACACTGAATCCAAAATAGCATCTGTGACCACGAAAGCAGAGCTCGATTGCATAGCATCGAAATTCGCAGTGATAGTGGCATTACCTACGCTCAGAGCGTGAGCAGAGCCTGCATCTGTACCTAGAGATACCACCTCAACGATACTCGAGTCACCAGATGACCAAGTCGCTAATTGAGTGACATCACTTGAGTGGCCATCTGAGTAGAAAGCGGTTGCGGTAAGTTGCTGCTTCTGGCCCTTAGGAAGTTGATTCTGCACCGGAGTCACTTGCAGACTTTCAATGACTGCGTCAGTCACTATCAGTTCTGCCTTAACCGACATTCCACGATAGTATGCAATGATCTCGGTCTTCCCAGAGGCAATACTTATCGCTTCTCCCTGTTCTACATGAGCTACATGAGGATCGAATGCCTGCCAATGGGCAGCTTGAGTCAAGTCCTTACTGCTTGAATCAGAGAAGATACCTGTCAGCACATACTCTTGGCTATTGCCCGCGGCTACTGTAGCCGTGATCGGAGAGATGACCAGTTGTTTTAAAACAGCATCGGTAACTGTGGCATTGGTGGTGTCCTTCACGCTTTGACCTTGCTCTGAAATGGGGCTGGTTGCCGAGGGTGTTGCCCCCGCTTTGGAGAATAAGCCTCTATAGCTAGCACTGATACTCGTTTCGCCAATTGCATTGGCATGTGCAAAACCGGCTCTTGGCCCAGAAGTGTTAATTCTGACAAGATTTCGGTCATCAGACAGCCAAGTGGCTTCTTGGGTTACATCTTGGCTATGACCATCGGTGTAATAAGCTGTTGCTTTGTACTGACCTTCAGTTCCAATAGGGTCCTGCAAGTCTTTAGGTGTGACTTGTAAGGAGGTTATGCTGGCATCCGTAACGGTCAAGGTAGTCGACTGAGTCATGCCCATGTAATCGATTGAGATCTCTGTTTCACCAGCGATTAGCGTACTCGCTTTACCGGCCAAGCCGCCGGTTAACCCTATGGTCGCGATATTGGTGTCACCGCTCTGCCAATAACCGAGCAAGGTAATATCATGCACGCTCATATCAGAAAATCGGGCCCGGGCAGAATACCCTACATTGGTGCCAGCTGGAGTTGTGATATCCAGAGGTGAGATCTCTATACTCTCGATAACCGCATCTGTCACCTCGGCGCTTGCTGCGCCAGATACCTCTTGAAATCTAGCCGTAACCACCACATTGCCAGATTCGAGGGCCGTAGCATGGCCTCCCATCTCACCAGACTCGACAATAACGGCAACGGCCTTATCATCTACAGACCAAATCGCATCATGGGTTACATCTAAGGTAGTACCATCCGAATAATAGGCTGTCGCACTATAATTACCTTGAGTGCCTACAGGTTTAACTAGCCTATCCGGACTAACCACAACTTGGGTCACCACACCTTGAGTTATTGTCGCTGCAGTAGTGTCTGAGACATTAACATCGGCAAAATTTAAACTGGCTGACACTTGGGTTTCACCGGCTATCAGGCCATTCAGACGCCCACCTGGATCGATAGTTGCTACGGAAATCGTGTTACTTTGCCAGCTTGACTGTGAAGTCACATCCATGCTCAAGCCATTTTCAAACACTAGATCCGCTCGATATTGCTGACTGCTACCAACTGGGAACGAAATATCTATAGGACTAATAATGAGCTTATCGACAGCCGAGTTGAGCACGATAAGTGAAGCATCTGCATCCATTCCTCCATACTTGGCCATCACTTTAGTCTCACCTGCAACAAGGCCTATCGCAATACCTCTGCTCTGTTCATCACTGGTAATTGAGGCAACGCTTGGCTCTGATACACTCCAATCGGTATAACTCGTCACATCTTGTTTATGAGAATCGGCAAACAGGGCAACGGCTTTAAATACTTGGGTTAATCCCACCAAGGTCTCAGCTTGTCCAGGTTCGATTATCAGTAATGTCAGCGCCGCATCAGTCACATTCAGAATAGCACTGTCGCTAACTTCTGGACCCGCCTGACTCGCGGCTAATATCGCCATGATATTTGTAGTACCAGACGTCTGTGCAACAGCAATCCCTCCCGCTGCTATTTCAGCTATTTCCGGGACACTGCTCGACCAGATAACATCAGAGGTGACATCCTTTCGCGTGCCATCACTATAGAGTGCCGATGCAGAATATTGCTCATCGGTTCCCACCGCTAAGGTACTCAGCTGGGGGACACGGTTAATTCAACCGCAAAAGCCGGACAAGGATCACCTTCACCCCCACATCCGCCAGTAGGGAAACCGTCGTTGTCACCGCCACAGGCCGATAATAGAAAAAGTAGGGAAAATAGAAAAAAGTAGTGCAGAGATTTGACGCTTGTCATCATTATCAATTCCAATCTAAGCTGGTTAGTACATAACGTACGTCCAGAAAACACAAGTGGAGTTATCAATCACTCACATCCTTGTCATGTTAAGTGCAGGTCTCAATTTTCGAGTTAACACCCTTAATAACCAACACCACACCAACTAATCCAATTAAAACTATTGCAACTGCCGAGATGTTGCAACTGATTTACATCAAACTACCACTCACCCATCAAATATAGAAATCAAAGTGAAACACAAGAAAAACAAGGTGCGAGAATTTTTATCTTATTCTCTTAATTATTAACAGCTTAGAGTAAAGTGTATCACAACCTCAATTTAGCTGCACAATAAGCGCTAAATCTGAGTATATCTAAACTCAAAGTTTCTTTACCCAATACCCGCCAATCAGTACCATTGGGTTAATTCAATCAAGAGATCCATTTCATGAAAATGCTTTTAGCCATTGTCGTCATTGCCGGCGTCATTTTTTATTTCTTTACCTCAATGAACAATCAGAAAGTGTCTAAGGAAAATATCGAACTAGGCAAGGCTTTCTTAGCAGAAAATGAGGCCAAAGAAGGTGTGGTCGAGACCTTGTCAGGTCTTCAATATAAAGTATTGAATAAGGGAGATGGCGAAATCCACCCTAAAGCCAGCGATACCGTTACCGTCCATTATCACGGTACATTGCTCGATGGAACAGTATTCGACAGCTCAGTGGAACGCGGTGAACCTATTGCCTTTCCCCTTAATCGTGTGATCAAAGGGTGGACAGAAGGCGTGCAACTTATGGTAACCGGAGAGAAGGTTCGCTTCTTTGTTCCAAGTACCTTGGCCTATGGCAATCGCTCAACGGGTAAGATTTCTGGAGGCTCGGTACTCATTTTCGATGTGGAGCTTATCAGCATAGATTGATCACCTACGCGACCTCTACAAAATGAAAAACGCGCCTCAAAGGCGCGTTTTTCATTTCATTATTCAACATCTAATTAAAGTCAGCTATCAGCTATCTGGCTAGCCAGGCATCTTGCCAGGCTGCACCGACTCCCGGCTCGTATGCCCATGCTGCACCCGCGCACCAAGCTGTATAAGGGAAAGGCTTACACTCATATAGACCACTAGCATTACTGACAATGTCTCCCGCAGCATAAGCATGCCCAGCCTGATAGGGACTTGCTCCATCGGGTGGAATCTCGCCAGCCACCTTAACTAAGACGCTATGAGCCTTAACCGAAGTCGCCCCCGCCTCATCGGTAACCGTGAGCATCACAGAGACACTCTCACTACTACTTGGTATAGGTAGGTTCAACTCAAGGTTCACTAGATTAAGTGCAGGCGCAGTACCGCCCACAGGTAATTGCCATAGATAACTCAAAGCGCCTCCCTCGGGATCATTGGACTGAGCAGCTGAGAGTGAGATAGCAGCGCCGGCCTCCCCCTCTGATGGACCTTGGATCTGAGCCTCTGGCGGCTGATTGACCGGATCTGTAGGCGCTGTCGGAGTGCCTGAGTCATCAATCATAACCTCAGGGAAGAAATGCTGCAGACAACGCACATAATCCCCCTCCTTGAAAGCACTATAGCGAGTCTGGTAACCCACCAGCTTACAGGCGTAACTCTTACCCCCATTTGGATTACCCGGAATATAGGACCAGTCTTGCTCCCAGTATATTTGCATGGCACCGGCACCTTGAGTATCGAAGGGCTTCATATCTTTACAACCCAGTTCCTCATTAGGCTCTATGGGCACCCCCATATACTGCGCCAACGCCTGATAGTATTCGATACGATTCTGGGACTGGGGCTTTTCGCTGCCACTGCCACACTCGATGCCGCCATTGATGATATGAGTGGTGATACCAAACCCGGCTTTCAAACCATTTTGTGCATCTCTGGCATTGGGCTGCCAGGTACCATCGATAACATGCAGCATAGAGGCTTTAGGTGGCTGAGGATAAGTGAAGAAGAACACTGCACTGGCCAAGTTTAACCAGGTATCGGCAACTTGCTGAGGGTTATTGAGCAAGGTACGAACGTCACCAAACATGGCATCCGAAAACGGCCCATAGTTATAGTTATAGGAAAGCTGCTTAGCACCGCGGCCAAAATAACTCTTATAGCTGCCATCAGCAAATGTGCCACAGGGCCACTCCTGTCCTTGCCATGTATCAGGGTTACATTCCATGTTATAGCCGCCGCGCTTAGTCTCATCCCAACCGACCTCGCGCACCCAATACAGACCTTGTCGCCATTGAGGCTCAGTCATCCACTTATCATGGGCGCCTGTCTCCTGGGCGAAATGAGCAAACATGGTCGCCAAGGATTTTCGACAGATGGCAAGACTGTCTCGGCCATCAGAGTATTCACCACATAAGGCTGGAAACTTAGCCGCGGATTGCAACAAGCCAAGATAAGTGTATTCAGGGGCCCGAACGGGAAACAAAAACTCAAATTGCGCTCCACTCAATACAGACTCGAGACGTCTCACATTATCCGGATTATTCGGGTTAGCGACAGAGACAGCTTCAACAGCAGAGTTATCTCGTGTCGCAATGGATGATTTTACCGCTCGCATCAGAGGGAAATCGGTTAATTGTGCCTCCGTGGCATCAATCTCGGTTTGAGTAAAATGTACCGGTTCGACGGCTAGTAGGGGAAATGCCATAACTGAAGTCAGCATAGAGATGGCTAATTGATGATGTTTCATTAGAAGCTCTCTTAGCACCTAAATATAGACACAAGAGCAAGCTAACCAGCACTAGGCTGAATAAGGCTCTTTTAATACTATTATTTGATGCTTAGGTAGATTGAATAGGAAAAGTAGGGGGATCTCTCCCCCTCATGGTGACGAATACTGCTGATTAGTTGGCTGTAACACCAAGATCATTCCAGACATCGGCAACGCCAGGTTCTTCACCTTTAGTCCACCATTTTGCCTGCCAGGTATGTCCATTGTGTGTGGTCTGCTCGCTACCGTTATAGGCCACTCCTGCATTCCATCCCATCTCAACATTACTCTGCAGCGCCCATTGATCTGCCGTCACCGTTGGCTCATTACCTTGAGTCCAGTACTTAGCTTTCCAAACTAAGCAGTTATGGCTTACGGTCTCGCCGCCATTATAGATAGTGCCAGTTTTCCATGCAGGATGATTACCTGCATCGGGATCGCTTGAATCACAGCCGCCAGTTGTAGGCGCCTTCACCGTCAATACAGTCTGAGCCGAGGCGTCCAGTGCACCATCGGATACCAAGACGCTCAAGGTATAAACTGTGTCTTCAGTCACTGCCAGCGCAGTCACAACTAAGGTATCGCTTGATTGCCCGGTCGCAGCTAAGCCCGCAGGGACAGTCCAGCTGTAGGTTAAGCTGTCGCCGTCGGCATCGCTGGCACTTGCTGCAACACTCACCTGCTTATTTGAGTCGACTGATACTGCCCCATCCAGTGATACCTCTGGTGCTCGGTTAGCTTGAGGGGCCATATTAGTGACTGAAGTCGTCGCCGTTGCCGATAAACCTTCAGGGTCTGTGACCGTGAGTGAGAAAGCATAGATAAGGTCGGCATCGGTTGCGTTCAAGCTGCAACTCGCTTGGGCCATATCGGCATTGACTAAGGTTAAAGCCGGGCCTGATGTTTGTGTCCAGGCATAGGTAATAGCTTGTCCTTCTGGGTCTCGTGACAAACCAGCATCGAGCACGATATCGCTCGGGCCAGTGACGCTTTGTGCACTGCCCGCATTCGCGATAGGCGCCTTGTTAACAGGGGGTGTCGTACCTTCGCCATGACCGAGTCCTTCATGCATAGCATTGAGAATGTCACCATTATCTGAGTCAATTTCCCATGCAAACAGACCACCTAGCTGATTCGCCATAACATACTGGCCTTTAGCTGTTACGGAGCGAGCATCATCGAAAGTGATCAAGTCACCGGTAGAAGGCTTGAATACATAAGCAGCCTCGGCAACCTCATCATATTCGTACTGCCATTCGCCAGACATGTATTCATTCACAATTTGACGATAATCGACCACGCCATCTTCCCAGGTTCCCTTAACCTTGCCAGTTGCCGTTCCAGTAAATGGATTACCACCTTGGTATCCAGTTACACCAGTCCAGCCTCGACCATACATGGCGGCACCAACGACAATCTTCTCGGGAGTGACCCCTTGAGCGAGTAGCGCATTCACGCCAATTTGAGTAGTGTTCTTAGTATCTGGCTTCCAGCTCGCGGCATAAAGCGCGGCTTGATGGTTAAGATCTGTGTTTGACCATGCGCCGTAAAAGTCATAGCTCATCAGGAAGATGTTATCCATATACTGCTGAGCTTCTTGATAATCCACCAGGGCAATCTTCTCGGCGCCAGCACTGATAGCAGACGTGAGTTCATAGCTTCTGCCGGTTTGAGCACTCAGTTCATCGAGCATGGCCCTAAGCTCTTTCATCAAGAGCACATAGGTTTGACCATCGGTAGCGGGATCGCCAAGATTTGGATTTGCGCCATTACCACCAGGAAATTCCCAATCGATATCCACACCGTCGAAAAACTTCCAGGTCTGTAAAAACTCTTTCACCGACGCGACGAAACGGTCACGCTTGACCTTGTCGCCCAGAAAGTAGAAAGGATCTGACAGGGTCCAGCCACCGACAGAAGGCAGTATTTTAAGATCTGGCTGAGCTTGTTTCAGCGCCATCAATTGACCGAAATTACCCTTGTATGGGTCAGAGAACTCACTGACTCCGGCTTGCGGCATCTGCACAGCCGCCCAAGGATCGTGTATCGCCACCTTGAAATCTTCACGGCCACTACAGGCGCGTTGCAGAGCCTGGAAACTGCCCTCGATCTCTTTCAAGCTGTCATTGATACCGTCACCACCACAGATGGGGGTAAAGCCATAAAGAATATGAGTGAGATTTTGTGCCGGCATCTTATCGACGGGAAACTTACGACCGTAAACGCCCCACTCGACAAAATAACTGCCCACCACCTTGCCAGACTTGTTGACGTAGGGCTTATTATTTTCCCCAAGCTGAGTCTCTAACGGCAACAGGTGGCTACCATCAGTATCGGCGATTATGATCTCTTTAGCATCACTGAGAGTACAAGCTTCAGCGTTACAAAGCTGAACCTGCATCTGGTAGCGACCACCTTGATTGATACTGAATGTCGCAGATCCTGACGCCGTAGAAGTGCCCGACCAGACCTCTACCCCGTCAAATAACACCTTAGCCGTCTCACCCAACTCACCTGACCACAAGTTCCAGCTAACAGAGACTTCTGCGGCATCTTTAACGGTAACGAGTTGATTGTAAGCGGTGGCAGATTGGTTAACTTCAATAATTGAAAAATTGGTTTCGCCCCAACCTATCGTTGGCTTACCAGGAACAGCTGCATAAGCCGATGAGGCGAGTACGCTAGCCACGACGAGCGCAGCGGATGAGAGTTTAGTGTTAAACATAGGGTGTCCTTATTGTTTTTTATTTTTTATAAAATAATCAATAAGGCAAACAAAGCTGAACAGGATAACAACCTATTCTTAATACCATGGATATAATGGTAGCGACCTTTGCGGTTCTTTGTACCATCACATCACACGAAGAAATTCCTGAAACATCCCCGCGATCATAGGTACCGCGATAGTACTGAGAGAACGACCTTCTCAACACTATCCCCTTAGACCGGAGGCTTTGCGTCCCAACCTTTCGATTGGTTTGCCTTTCATTCAAAATTCGCACATTAAATGACAACGCTGTCATCACTTGTTTAGCATAATCTTAAATTGAACATAAATGCAACACCTAGTTTTACATTATCACAAGCCAATGATTATTAATGGTTTAAATAATCATAAAAGCAATGTTTAGCAAAGTATTCTGAAGATAAATACACTTAGAGAGGAAGATTACACTAAACGGGGTTTGAGGAAGTACTGATTAAATCTGCAAAATACCTTGTAAAAAAGGACTAGAAAGCAGAGCTAATAAAAGCAAGATTTGAGTTAACAAGTCTAATGCAAGGAGATTAAAAATGAAAAAGAGCAGGACTACTCATACCTGCTCTCTACTTTTCTCTTTTAGCAATTCGAAACTTAAAGTACAAGTTTAAAGTTGCAGCTTAAAATCAAGCTTCATATCCAAAAGGATCATCGATGGAATGCATTGGCTTGGTGAACCACACAGCGCCTTCCTTTGTCATATAGAAGTGATCTTCATGACGCACACCAAACTCGCCGGGGACACATAACATGGGCTCATTACTAAAACACATACCCGCAGCCAGAGGCGTCTGGTCATTAAGCACCAGATAAGGCCACTCATGAATGTCTAAGCCGATACCGTGACCGGTTCTATGAGGCAAGCCAGGCACGGCATAGCCTGGACCAAAGCCAGCGGCTTCAAGCACATCACGGGCCGCCCTATCGACACTGGCACAGGGGACACCAATCTTAGCCGCCTCAAATGCCGCAACCTGAGCATCTTGCTCATGCTGCCAAATCTCACGTTGGCGATCACTCGGTTTACCGAACACAAAGGTACGGGTGATGTCTGAGTTATAACCTTGCAGCTGACAACCTGTGTCGATAAGAACCGTGTCGTTTTGCTCAAGCGCTTTAGGCGACTTGACCCCATGAGGATAGGCACTGTCTTCACCAAATAACACGATACAGAAGTAAGAACCAGCAGGAGCACCCACGGCCTTGTGAGCATCATTGATAAAGGCTTCAATTTCACCGACTGTGATGCCTTCTCTCAAGATACGAGCCACCGCTTTATGTACCTCAAGAGTCATGTCCTTAGCACGTTGCAACAAGCTAAGCTCGGTATCAGATTTGATCATGCGACAACTCGCAGTCACAGGCTTAGCATTAACATAATCGAACTGACCATGAGCCAGGCGGACACCATCGAAGATGAAGAAGGCTGCAGACTCATCGATACCAACTTTGCCGCTATTGATGTCCATCTGCTTGAGCACTTCACCGAACAGGGCGTACGGGCTCTCATCTTCATGCCAGGTATTCACCTTACCTTCGATAACCATATAGCCTAAAAGTGTATCGACTTCGAATGCCGGAGCGATATATTCCAACTCGCCGGCGGCAGGAATGATGGCGCCAACCATACGCTCACTGGCATACCAACGAGTACCCGTATAGTAATACAGGTTAGTCCCCGCGTTGATGTAGATAGCTTCGATTCCCTGAGCTTTCATCAGCTCCTGGGCCTTCTCGATACGCGCAGTATATTCACTCTTAGAGACAGGCTTAGTGCCCTTGGTCATATCACTCAGTTTTGCCAACTCTTGCATTGCGGTCGAACCGCCCACACCTAAGGTCATAGGGTTACCCTTTTATATATTTTTCTAAAATTCAAAGCCTGATGCCTTGCCAGATATTATGTCTTATTCGGCTCAATACTTGCCTCTAAGCGAGGCAATAAGCCGATACAGAAAGTAGAGGTACTTTCTAGCATAAAATATACAAAGGGTCAGTAGAAATATTTTCAGAATAAGAAAAAAACTATGCCTTCTGGTCGAGTAACACCTTTAATCCGCGGCAGACTAAGGTTTCCATATCATCGACACGGGCTATTTTCACCTCTGCAAAATGAATGGAGCCGTTAACTAAGTTTCAACGAGCGAAGAAACACTTTTAATGAAAAAACTATGCCTTCTGATCGAGTAACACCTTTAATCCGCGGCAGACTAAGGTTTCCATATCATCGACACGGGCTATTTTTACCTCTGAGAGCGGAGCCGTTAACGCCATATCTTTGAGTGAACTGACACATCCAAGATAGTAATCTGAACTGTTCATCATGCCACCAGCGAGCCAGATGCGATTAGGATTAAACAGGTTTATCGCCCAGGCGATCCCCATGCCCAGGTATCTGCCGGCGCGATTAAGCTCTTGCGCCTTCTTGAGTCCCCGAACGCGAATCGAGTCACCGCTGGCGAGTTGCTCTACGCTAAACTCTCCGGATTCGGTCATCACCCGACAATGGCCCAGCTCACCGGCAAAGCCACTCGCACCGGAGAAGATTTTCCCATTGATAGATATCGCCATCCCGATCCCAGTGCCACACATGATCAATAACTCACAATCATGCTTAGGATTTAAAACAGCCTGCATACCTGCATCTATATCGTTGCTCAACAAGATAGTCTTAGCCTGGGTATGTAAATCTTCTCGTGATAAGCCATTCAAGCGAGGCAGTGACTTACTCGATATCAGCTGATTGTTTTTTACTAAGCCGGGCACTGCGATGGCAAGTCGATAATCCACCAGTCCATAATCGGACTCCAACTCATACAATTGCTTATTCAAGCTCTCGATACCAAAGCCTTCGCCAGTCGGGATCTTATACTGCTCGGTTCTGTCTCCCAGATGCATCTCAAATAATGCCTTAGTGCCACCTATATCGACCGTAATCGTTTGCATCTTTTACTCCACTGAAACTCGTATAACTTGAATTTTTTATGAGCAAAACATTAACACATTTTAACCCGATATGAGACTAGGTTATTCACTCACCTTAGTGCCTAAGAGTTTGCTTTGGTTGAATTTCCACCAAGATATCAAGATCAACTGAATCCCGATAAACGGAATACAGATAATGAGTAACGCTTGCCAGCCAAGTTGATGTATGACCCAACCGGCACTGAGAGAAGCTATAGCCTGGGAGCCAAATACTAAGGTGTCATTAAACGCCTGAACCTTAAAACGCTCATTGGGGCGATAACAACGGGGCAGCAATACCGTTCCGCCCACGAATAGCAGGTTCCAGCCTAAACCTAGCAATACCAGCGCGGCCCAATAGTTGAGCACATCATTGCCCATCAAGGCCGTCACTATGGTCACAAAATAAGCCAGCAAGCCTGTGAGCATCATCTTAGACACCCCCAACTTAGCCACCAGATAACCGGTAAACAGAGACGGTAGATACATGGCGATGATATGGCTCTGAATCACCCATTTAGTGTCGGCTAAGGAGTGATGCTCTATATGATGCATATGCAGAGGCGTTGCCGTCATCACAAAGCTCATCATGGCAAAACCTATCATGGCCCCAGCAATGGCGACCCAAATCTGCTCCTGATTCAATATAGTCTTTAACGGTCTAATGTCTCCCAGGTCCTCAGGACTCACTTGATATGATGCAGAGCTATCCTCTCGATAAAAACAGAGTGTCAATCCTGCGAGCAGACTCACCATGGTCAGAAAAAGGAAAGCCCCGACATAAGGAGTCTCTATTAAATCCCCACCCAACACCGCAAGCTCAGGGCCCAGAAATGCTGCGACCAAGCCGCCTAATAAGACTCTCGATGTGGCCTTAGCGCCCAATTCAGGTGCCACAGACTCCATCGCCGCGAAGCGGTACTGTTGGATAATCGCGCCTGCTGAACCGAGTAGAATACCGCTTAAACAAAAGAGCTCAAAACTGTGCTCTTGAGCCGCATAGGCCGCAACCAATCCAGCTATTCCGGCCAGACCTGACCCACCAACAAACACTTTTTTCCGACCGAATCTGCGCATCAATTGAGTCACGGGCAAGATAGAGATGGCGACACCGACCACCATAGATGCTATAGGCAGAGTCGCTAATATGGGGCTAGGAGCAAGCTCGACGCCTATGATGCCGCCCAGTAACATCATCATAGGTGCGGCGCTCATGGCAAAAGCCTGCGCCAAGGTCAGCACCCATACATTAAAGGGCATTTTCGTTTCCTCTATCGAGTTAATTCCATTAAAGGCTTGTGATAAACCTAAATTTATAAGCTCTAATCTAATTGATTTTTCAACAGATGTAACAAGTATTATGTTTCAAAGTTTACATCTCTTTCCTCTTTGAAGCAGGTAATCCATACACCCACACTTCCCACGGACCACTGCAACTGAGATAATCGGACTTATACCATTCCGAGTAAATATCTGATCATTCAGCGGGAGTTCAAAGCACTGTAGGCAAGGCGGATGTTTGAAGCTAATAGTTATTCTATATCGAGAACATTCAACGTAGCATAAAGGGCTTTGAAACCCGCACTGCGTGAGGCTCTCAGTGTTTCCACTTCTGTGTTGCATTAACTTAAAAGGGAATAACCATTTCCTCATCAATGCGCCTTGAATTGAAAAAACTGAGAGTCTCTGAACTGACCAGATACTTATATGGAATGGTATTACATCGCAAGTTTTCATTTTAATAAGAGTAATGCTGACTCACAGTATCTAATGATGCCTAAGCATGAGTGAGTAAACACCGGAGTATTTATGTCTCAATCTATTACCGCACGACTCGATGCGGTTCGCAGTGAAATGGCCAAAGCCAACCTGGATGCCTTTATTATCCCCCGCGCCGATGAATACTTGGGCGAATATGTTCCCGAGCGTAACGAGCGTATGCAGTGGATCAGTCACTTCACAGGCTCTGCCGGCATGATCATCATCCTCAAAGAAAGCGCGGCTATCTTTGTCGATGGTCGATACACAGTTCAGGTAAAACTGCAGGTTGATGGTGAGCTATTTCAATACATGAGCCTGACCGATACGCCTCAAATCCAGTGGTTAGCAGCAACATTAGGTGCCGATGCCCGCATCGGCTACGATCCTCGTCTGCATCCATTAAGCTGGAAAAGGTCAGCAGATAGCCAGCTAAACAAGGCACAAATGACCTTAGTTGCCGTCGACGAAAATCCTATCGATCTTCATTGGCAAGACCGCCCCTTAGCCTCGAGCGCTCCGGCTATCCTCTTCGATGAGAAGCGGGCGGGTAAAAGCAGTCAACAAAAACGTCAACAGATAGGTGCTGTGGTGGCTAAGTCCGGCGCAGACATGGCCCTTATCACTTCACTGGATTCATTCTGCTGGTTACTCAATATCCGCGGTAATGACGTGCCTCGTCTGCCAGTTATTTTGGGCGCCGCCCTATTGACGGCTAATGGCGACATGACCCTGTTCACCGATGTTGAAAAACTCCCGGCAGGGACATCTGAGCATGTTGGCTCAGGCGTCAGTTTCAGAGCCGAAAGTGAGCTTAAGGATGCGCTTAAGGAACTTGCAGGCGTTAAGCTACTCGCCGATCCTAATTCGAGTAATGCCTGGTCTCAGCTAATCGCAGAACAGGCCGGTGCGATACTCATCCCAGGCTTCGATCCTGTATCTCTGGCCAAGGCACAGAAAAATACTACTGAGCTGGCAGGCATGCGTGCCTGTCATATTCGTGACGGCGTGGCAGTCAGTCGCTTCTTAGCCTGGTTAGATAAGCAAGTAGAGGCCGGGCACTTTCATGATGAAGGCGTACTGGCCGACAAGCTGGAGAGCTTTCGCTTAGAAGATGAACTTTATAAAGAGCCTAGCTTCGATACCATCTCTGCCGTGGGTGCAAACGCTGCCATGTGTCATTACAATCACAACAATGGCATACCGGCAACCATGACCAAAAACAGCATCTATCTGGTTGATTCAGGCGCTCAGTACCTGGATGGCACCACAGATGTCACTCGAACCATAGCCATTGGACAAGTCACTAGCGAACACAAGAAGATGGTCACCTTAGTGCTTAAGGGCCATATCGCACTCGATCAGGCTAAGTTTCCTCGCGGCACCACAGGCCAGCAATTAGACGGCTTCGCGCGCCAATACTTGTGGCAACATGGATTCGATTATGATCACGGTACAGGCCATGGCGTAGGTCACTTCCTCAATGTCCACGAAGGTCCCCAGCGCATAGGTAAAAACAGTAATGATGTCGCCTTGCTACCTGGCATGGTGGTCTCTAATGAGCCGGGCTATTATCGCGCCGACGAGTTTGGCATTCGCCTCGAGAACCTTATTACCGTCCGTCCATGTGAGGCCTTGGCAAACGCCGAAAGAGAGATGTTTGAATTCGACGTATTGACACTGATCCCCATGGACTCACGTCTCATAGATAAGAGCCTGTTAACCGACATCGAACTAAACTGGTTCAATGATTATCATCAACAGGTATTCGATACACTCTCACCTCTGATGCAGAGCGAAGAGTTAGCCTGGTTAGCGCGTGTAACCCAAGCAATCTAATACCTATCTAAGCAAGCAGGTGATACCGATTGACCTGCTTGCTTCTGTTATCCCCTATTCGCGAGTCTTCATCTCTTTTTATAACAGATGATATTATGGATCATGGCAGGCTTATCTGACAGATTCCGGTAGCCATGCTGACTATCGGCACCAAATTTAACCACTTGGCCCTGACCCAAAATGTGCCACTGCTTATTCAAGAAATACTCCATAGTGCCACTCACCACTATGATGTGTTCTATCACTCCCTCATTGTGTGGTGCCGACAGGTATTCTCTCCCCGGTGCTAAGGTGATCTGAAAAGTTTCCAGGCCAGTCTCTTCATCGAAAGGAAACAGAGTCACAACCTCAATATCGGACTCGGCATGGCTCATAAGACCCGGCGTCTTCGCCACCTCTAAATCAGTCAAAAAATAGGAGAGTGGTAACTCGAAGCCATTGGCAATACTCCATAACCTGATTATGGTAGGGCTGGATTCTCCCCGCTCAATCTGGCCTAACATAGCCTTGGAAACCCCCGTCTCGATGCCGGCTCTGTCCAGGCTCCAGCCTTTGTTACCTCGCGCCAGTTTTAATCGCTTGCCTAACGAGCCATTAATGTTTTTCTTCATATCACCCTTGTGCGTTATAACGTACAGTGTTAGTTTCGAATTGTGCGTTATAACGCACGAGATGAGATTAGCATATAAAGCACAGAGAGCACTAAGATATGACCCAGATAAGCTTAATTCTAAACCGCATCAACACAGGCTTTATCGCCGTATTGGTCGGGTTCACCAGCACTGTGGCCCTTATCTATCAAGCGGCTATCAATCTGGGCGGGGATCTGCAGATGGTATCGAGCTGGATCTTCGCGCTGGGCCTTGGCATGGGGGCTACCTCCATCGGCCTCTCTCTGTACTATCGGGTACCAATCCTTATCGCCTGGTCTACACCTGGGGCCGCACTGCTCATCTCTGGCACTCAGGGCTTCACTATTAATCAAGCAGTGGGGGCTTTTCTCTTCTCGGCGGCCTTGATCACTCTAACGGGTATGACAGGCTGGTTTGAGAAGGTGATGAATAAAATCCCACAACAGATAGCCAGCGCCATGCTGGCGGGTATCTTGATTAATTTCGGCATAAACACCTTCAACCTGATGAATCAGCAAGCCCCCTTAGTCTTGGCTATGCTTATCACGTATCTGATTTGCAAGCACACGCTCCCTCGCTACACCATGTTAGCAGTACTCATCGCAGGTTTCGGCGTAGCTTGGACCATGCAGTTAATTGAGCTACCCCAACTGCAATGGCAGATGAGTGAGCTAGATTACATTCAGCCCGAGTTCAATCTGTCGGCCTTTATCAGCATAGGTTTACCCCTGTTTATTGTCACCATGGCATCCCAGAATATGCCCGGCATAGCGGTACTCAAGGCTCATAATTACCACCCACCGGTGTCACGCACCATAACGGTGAGCGGAATCGTTAACATGATGATCGCCCCCTTTGGCGGCTTCGGTATAAATTTGGCTGCTATTACGGCGGCAATCTGTATGACTGAGAACGCAGATCCCAGGCCAGACAAGCGTTATTGGAGCTCAGTCGCCGCAGGAGTGTTCTACATTTTAATGGGAATAAGCGCTGTCAGTTTGATGACCCTATTCGAAAGTTTGCCATCTGCACTCATATTGGCTCTCGCGGGAATCGCCTTATTATCGACCATAGGCACTAGCTTACAACAAGCCCTAAGCTCACCACGTTATAGTGAAGCCGCATTGTTAACCTTGCTAGTCACCGCATCGGATCTCGTGTTATGGCACATAGGCTCGGCTCTTTGGGGAGCACTAGCAGGCTTGGTGACCTTGATGATCCAGAATCTACTAAACAGACACTCAGCTTAGTGCATTAGATAGTGTAATTTGAAACTCGGGTCCCACAGAGCTCTACAGAAACCGGCCGGCTTGGCTTAGCCCCAGCACTAACCAGCACTTCACTTGTAACAATAGGCTTATCTCTAGCCCTGGGCTTTAATCCCCCACTTTCTTATGTGCTTTAAGCCAACACATCAAGTCGTCGAATGGTTTAGGTCGGCAAATTAAAAAACCTTGCAAGCGTAAGTTATCAATTTTCTCCAGATAGTTAAGATCCCTCAGATCTTCGACTCCCTCGGCTACCAGCTTCACCCCTAGTTTATTACTGATCTCTTGTAAGGATTTTAGAATCGTTTGCGCTAGAGGGTCATGGTGAATCCCCCTAACCAGACTCATGTCTAACTTCAACTCGCTGATGGGTAAGCAACACAACTGAGTGAGATTAGTGTATCCGGTGCCGAAGTCATCGATGGCGACCCCGAAGTCATGTAAGCGTAGTCGACTGATACTTGAATATTGACTCTGCTCACTCAATGCCTGGTTCTCGGTGATCTCTATGGTGAGTTGCGCTGCCTCCATTTGATTGTCATGGCAATACTTTAGCAATCGATTGGGCCAGCTAGCTTGATTCAGTTGGCTGGGGCTCAGATTGATGGAGAGGCTGCAATTAGCACAGGAGTCATCTTGGCTTATCAGCTTCCATTGTGACAAGGCCTTCTCCAGTAACTTTTCAGTCAATTCGTTGAGAAGATTTTGAGATTCGGCTAGTTCAAGAAAGTTTGCAGGAGAAAGCAGTTGCAGCTTATTGCCCAACTGAATACGGCATAGGACTTCAAACCCGACAATGTCTCCCGTTTTGGCATCCATCTGAGCCTGGAAATAGGGGACCACCTTATTTTCATTCAAGGCCCGATGTAACTCATCAAGAGAGATAGAAACAGGCTTAGGCGCCAGGTCTGATTCCATCATAAATAGCCGCTCGATACACAGCTTAAGTTGCTTAGTTGAAACTGGTTTAGTTAATGCGCCTAAGAGACGAAGACTTGAATTAATTACAATTTTATCTGCCGCTTCTATGATGCGATTTTCCATCGCAGAAGCTATAATGACGCCTCCCTTATAACCTAGGTCACTTAGCTTCATCAAGAGTTCGATACTATCCATATTTGGCATGTGCAGATCGACGACAACAACTTGATAGTCCTTGATATACTTGGTCAAAATTTTAATCGCCGAGTCAGCATCGGTGCAATATTCCACACGATTAACATCAAGTTGCATTAGGTATTCGCTGAGAACACGGCAGCAAGTTAAGGAATCATCGATAACGAGTACATTGATAGACATATTAGTTCTCTAGTGAGATAGCGATGGGCAGATGAATACTGCGAAAAGAGACTGGTAGCCAAAAATGAAACAAGCGAAACAAGGTGAAAATAGATCACCTAAAGTATGACGAATTATCCCTTTCAATACACAATGAAAAAGTGCCATATAGCCTCCATGCGTTATATCAAGCCTACTGACCAGATAATAGGATTAATATGAATCCAATAAAGCCTAGTCCAAAGCCTCAAACTGTCAAATCCTTCGCCTTTTCTCTCTATATATCGGCTCAAAAATAATTCAAAGAAAGCTAGCATGGGCCTGATATAGAGCAGAAAATGATATGCTGTTAAAACCGGCTAAAAATTGCTATACTCCGCCGCCGCGAATTATTCGTGGTTTAGGCGCTCACCGCCTGATGAGTAGAGAAGATTACCTGCGTATGGTCAGGTGAATGAACAAGTTAAATAGAGGCCCCAAGATGAGATTTGAATCTTTTAGTTTTGCTCCCGAGATTTTGCGCGCTATCTCTGAATGCGGTTATCAAAAAATGACGCCTGTTCAGCAAGAAGCCATACCGGCGATCCGCCGTGGTCAGGATGTCTTAGCCAGTGCTCAAACCGGCACAGGTAAAACCGCAGCCTTCGCACTGCCTATTCTGCAGAAAATGTTCGATAACCCGATGCAGACACAGAGATCGAATACTCGGGCGCTGATCCTCACACCGACACGTGAACTTGCCTCTCAGATCGCCGACAACATCAGTGATTACAGCAAGTATATCGATATCTCCGTCTTGACCATCTATGGTGGGGTAAAGTTAGAGAGTCAGGCACAGAAACTTAAACGTGGCACAGACATCATAGTCGCTACCCCGGGCCGCCTGCTCGAGCACCTTCAAGCCTGTAACTTAAACCTGTCTAATGTCGAATTTTTGGTGTTGGACGAAGCCGACCGCATGTTAGATATGGGCTTTATTAGCGATATCCAAAAAATAATGCAGGCTGTCAACAAGCAGCGTCAGAACTTACTCTTCTCGGCGACATTCTCCAGTGCCGTGAAGAAACTGGCTAACGACATGTTAGTCAAGCCTAAACTTATCAGTCTAAACAGCCAAAACAGTACAGCTGACACAGTTAGCCAGGTCATTTATCCTGTTGAACAACGTCGCAAGCGCGAGCTACTCTCCGAGCTTATCGGTAAGAAAAACTGGCAACAGGTACTCGTCTTTACCGCCACTCGTGATGCCGCCGATAAGCTGGTTAAAGAGCTCAACCTGGATGGTATTCCTTCATCTGTGGTCCATGGTGAGAAGGCCCAAGGCAACCGTCGCCGCGCCTTAAGAGAATTTAAAGAGGGTAAGGTTCGCGCCTTAGTTGCCACCGAAGTGGCAGCACGCGGCCTTGATATTCAGGATCTCGAATACGTAGTTAACTATGATCTGCCTTTCCTTGCCGAAGATTACGTTCACCGTATCGGTCGTACCGGTCGTGCGGGTAAATCTGGAGTGGCCATCTCTCTGGTGAGCCGTGAAGAGGAGCGCACCCTATACGATATCGAAACATTAATCGGCAAGAAACTGCGCCGTATCACAATCCCCGGATATGAAGTCGGTAGCCGAGACCTGCTAATCAAGCAACTACAGAATCGTCGTAGCTTCGCCAAGAAACAGCAGCGTGAAGATAACGCAGGTGCCCAGATCGTCGGTGAGAGAAACATGGAAGGCCGTCGAGTAAAAGTGAAAAACTCCTCTAACAGACCGGCCACTAAGGCCAAGAAAATCCGCTAAGGCTTAAGGGAATAAATTGATGACTAATTATAATCAGGCCCTCATCGAAATTACTCAAGCAGGCCTTGCAGCGCTCGAAGAGCGCAGCAAGAGCAAGAATGTCGTTAAAACGGCCGCGGCCGAGAGTCACTTCCTGTGTAATTGGATGGTTCAAGCTCTGAAGGAGCGACGCTTCTCTAAGTTGATCGCCAAAGAGCTTAACCAGTGGATCCGTGATGCCCGCAGCATGGGTGCTGCAGCTCAACTGACCTCTGTGTTGCAACGCATAGAAGGACAATATCTGGCAGCAGAACAAAATCAGGCAGTGGGTGCATCTCTGAACGCCATGTTAAGTGAGCTTAAAGAAAATGACTGGGTCGTTATCTTAGATTCTGAAGTCACCACTAAGCTAAAGCTAGATAGCAGTGGCCAAAACAGCCTGATTATCTCGAATAAACAATATGATGGACACATAGATGGCGATCAGTTGACTAAGACCATCACCCTCTATGTCCGCGCCAATGAGCAAGAGTTGGCAAAAATGGCAGCCAAACATGGTTTGCTGCTAAGCCAAGGCAATAAGAAAGCTAGCCTCATTAAACATCATAAGGCCTATCTCATCTGCCCCGATAATCAGCTACCGGCCATGGCACTTCTTGTAGAATAAGCAAGTTAACCTATCGCTTTACTCAAGACATTAAAAAAGCACCTTAAGGTGCTTTTTTAATGTCTTTCTTATCTCTTATCTATCTGATATTAGCAGCGCAAAGCTCCCCAATATCTTGAACGGTTAAGAATCAAACCTTGCTGCAGACCATACAGTCCCTTCCCTTCTTAGCAACACGACTTGAGTACCACGACTAAATTCGATGCCAGCTAATTCCGGCTCCACCAGTACATAATGTTTCTGTTGATACTGATCTTTGACTAAGGCCTCACTGGGATTGCCTTTAATCGCACAACCTATGGTCACTGTGCCAACACTGCCGAGTAGGCCATCGATAGACACGGCACTGGATTCATTTTTAGGTAATATACTGGCAACGAGTGCACCGATATAACGGCAGGAGAAGGCCGTAAAGAAGAGTGCTATGGGCAGAGTTGCACTTTGAGGAAGTAGCTCATTATTGATAGCCAATGAGATGTAATTACTAATATAGCCAGTGATTGAAAAACTGACCAACACCAGCACAAACCAGATAAGTAATGGCAACCTATCCAGACAAAGCCAAGCGGCAATCTCGGTTAAGCCACTCCCGCCCGCGGAACTATCCGCATCGGAGTCAATATCGAGATCGCTGGGCGCCCAATCATCCAGAGCCCCCACTAGGCTGTAACCAATGCACAACGACAGTGCTTCGAACACGCCGAGTATGAGTACAAACGTAAGAGAGAGTGTAAAAGGTAAATTAGCTTGGGTGAGTAGAAAGTCCACCATATTGTCGCCTCCATGTGTATTACCGCATCCATTTTATTGAAACTTAACGAGATTAGTGAACTTACCTTGTTCACAAACTTAATCCGTATTGTTTAAAATAATAGCAAAGCCAAAACAATATAGAAACAATATTAAGATTAAGCTTTTTACATATCACTAAGCACTGCTGAAGATTGAGTGATAACATAACGCAAGTGAAAATTTGATGAAGAGCCAGCATGACACACTCACCGAGTACGCCCCATTACCTGCATTTAACTGAACACTTTCAGAAAATCGCCCACTTCGAACATCTTAGTGCCTTAGGTGATTGGGATCAGGCCACCATGATGCCTATTGGCGGCAGCGAAAGTCGAGGGGCCGCTATGGCCGAACTGGCTCGTCATATTCATGAGCTAAAAACAGATTGTTTTATCGAAACCAGTATCGAACAGGCCGAAGAGGAGCTACTCGATAGTCACCAAATGTCTAACCTCAGAGAGATCCGTTATCAGTTCATGCAAGCCAATGTCGTTCCCGCCGACCTCGTTCAAGCTAAAACACAGCTGGCTTACCGCTGCGAACATGCTTGGCGTGAGCAGCGAGCTAATAATGACTGGCAGGGATTCAAACCTAATCTTGAAGCCCTGATGAAACTGGTAAAAGAGGAAGCTTCCATACGGGCACAGGCGCAAGAGCTCACTCCCTACGACGCCTTGTTAAATAAATTTGAGCCAGGCATGACCACCAAACGCCTCGAGCATATTTTTGGCGATCTTAAATCCTGGCTACCTGGATTAATAGAGACGGTTCAAGGGCTGCAAGCCGGTGACAGCAAGATATCATTGGCTAAATATTCAGCCCGAAGCCAGGAGGCACTGGGCCGGGATGTGATGGCATATCTGGGGTTTGATTTCACCCAAGGTCGTTTAGATGTCAGCAGCCACCCTTTCTGTGGCGGCGTACCCGGTGATATACGTTTAACCACGCGTTACGATGAAGCAGACTTTACCAGCGGCTTAATGGGAATAGTCCACGAAACGGGGCACGCGAGATATGAACAGGGACTCCCGAAGGAGTGGCGTGGTCAACCTGCTGGCGGTCATCGTTCAATGGCGATACATGAGAGTCAGAGCCTATTTTGTGAGATGCAGCTAGGCCGCGGCGAAGGTTTTCTCACTCAGATCCAGCCTAAGCTACGCAAGCACCTAAACAGCCAACTCACCATAGGTGAACTCAATCACATCTATACCCGAGTCAAGCCAGGTTTAATACGAGTCGATGCAGATGAAGTCACATACCCATGTCATATTCTATTGCGTTTCGAGGCCGAAAAGGGCTTAGTCGACGGTAGTTTAGACGTTGCTGACCTTCCCGAGTTCTGGGCGGAGCATATGAAGTCGTTGTTGGGTATAGATACCCGAGATGATTACCGTAATGGTTGTATGCAAGATATCCACTGGGCCGTAGGTGAACTAGGTTACTTCCCCAGTTATACCTTAGGTGCCATGTATGCGGCGCAATTTAGATTCGCTATGGAAGCGAGCTTAGGTCCGGTTGATGAACTGCTGGCCCAAGGTAACATAGCTCAGGTTTTCGATTGGCTGGACAAGAACATCTGGTCTCAAGGCAGCTTATTAACCACCGAAGAACTGGTTAAGCGCGCTACAGGAGAGACCCTAAACCCTAAATTCTTTAGGCGTCATCTAGAGCAAAGATACCTTAAATAACGTATCATACGGGGATAAATTAGGCTGTCAGGATAAAATGATGCACCTGCGAAATATCGACTCCGGAGACTGGGCGTCTATCCTCTTGATTCAGGAGGAGTGTTACCCTGAAATAGCGCCTGAGTCTCTGAGTGTGTTGCAGAGTAAATGGCAATGTTCCCCACAAACTTGCTTCGTCATAGAGGCAGAAAAACACCTGGTTGGATACTGCCTGGCACATCCCTGGATTCTCGGCTCGCCACCCTCACTGGAACAAGTGGTCAGTCAGGTTAAGCAAGCCGATACCTTGTATCTGCATGACATAGCCCTATCGGCAGACGCTCAAGGAAAAGGAGCCGGACGCGCCGTTTTCGAAAAGCTGTTAACATTGGCTCGGCAGCTCTCATTTAACAGTATCTCCTTAGTGGCAGTCCAAGGCGCGAGTAGCTACTGGAAAAAACATGGCTTCGTGCCGCAGTCTATCGATAAAAGCCTGGAAACTTATACTGCGGATGCCTGTTATATGGTCTTGAAAATATAGGCATATGACAGTGTTATTAGAAGTTTTATCAGATTGAATAAACACTTAGTACAAGAGAATCAATAGAGTAAATTATGGCAGTAAGAGTAACGTACAGATATAAGAAACAAGCGAAAGAGATCAACTTTGCTTACGACAAGCATCATGATATCCATGAGGCCATTGCAGCCGCCGAAGGCGTCGACCTTACCCGCTACCATATGATGGAGCAGCAAGTCGCCATGACATCGAAAGGCTCTGCAGCAGTGAGAGACTTCAGAGATAAAGAGTTCGCTCGTATGGGCTTTAGCGATATCTATTACATTAAAGATGACCCAAAAGCCAAATAGCTTTAGCTTAGAATCTTAGTCTTAGAACTTAGACTAACAACTACAGCAACGACAAACTGAATGTGAGAGTGAACACCAAAATGACCGAGAGTTCAATGCCAAACCGCGAACACGCTAACTTTCCTCGAGCGGGTTTCTTTCGCCGCTGCGGTGCTGCCGTCTATGATCTTCTACTCGCGGTAGCCGTCTATATGATAGCCGGCGCCATAGGTTTTGGCGTGTTTACCGCCCTCACCTCTTCGGGTTTGATAGACATGGGGACCTATGAGCATGTATCAGATTTGCTCAATAGCGACTCGCTTTACAAGGGGTTATACCAGCTTTGGATAGCAGTGTGTGTAGGTCTGTTTTACATCTCCTTCTGGAGCTACGGCGGTCAAACTCTAGGCATGCGTGCCTGGCAACTAAAAATCCAGCACCCAAACGGCCAATGCCTGAGTATGATCACAGCCTCGGCTCGTCTGGTATGGTCTCTGTTAGGAATTGGTAACCTGTGGATCCTGATCAACGGTGATAAACTTGCCCTGCAAGATATGATGACCCGCTCAGAAGTCGTGGTATTGTCGAAAGAAGCCAACAAGATGCGTAACTGGCGCGGCGTTTAACAGCAGCAATAAGCCAAATAAACAGCATAGAAAGTTGCGAGCCGCGAGCTAGTGCAAAGAATATTAGCTCGTAACTCGTAGCTCAACACTCAGCCTTCTTTTGCACTTCATTAGCTACAACATAATCCGTCGATAACCTTCAATTTCAATCGTCTGTTTTAGAAACGGCATCGCTGCCATAGCTCTGAAGCCTTTGTTGGCCCTCTTATCGCCCCAGATTCAAACGCAACGACCATAGCCAGTAATCACGATCTGGATGACACTTCCGATAATGACTTAAGTGTATTTGAAACCACAGGTATCAATGGTCATACAGGAAAATTTAAGAGATCAAGAGGGAAATCCGGTGCAATATAACTTCTCGGCGCTAGAGCAAGCAGATCTTGTCGCCTTCCTGCACACCTTGACCGATGAGAGTTTTCTAAATGATGAGAAGTTCAGCGATCCGTTTAGGTAAAAACAAAGCTCCTAAAGCCTAATTTGCTTATCTAAAGGCATAAAAAAATCCGAAGCTAGATTAGCTTCGGATTTTTATATTTAAAAGATGAGTCAAGCGTTCCTAATCTGAACACCATCTCTCTTTATAAGCAAGCTTAATCACTGCAGCCTACTATCTTTAAACTGAGTAGAATGACTCATGCTTAGTAAGTCGCTTCACGCTTCTTAGCTTCTGCATCCCACTTAGGCAGTACAGTCTTCTTGAACTCTGCTTTATCGGCATTCAGCTTCTTCATATCCATGCCCATGGCAGCTTGTGCCTTAGCCTTGGTAGAAGTGTCAGGGTATGAGATAGGCTGTTTAACACCTTTATTAGCAAGCAGGTGCGCCAGCTTAACACGAGCATCAGCCGCCTTATCTACCGCTGTACCTAAGATACGTAGGGCTTCAGCAGGAGCGTGAGCCGCAACACCGTGAGAGGCTGTCGCATAATCCCAGCGCCACTGTGAATGACGAATATCGGTCAGAATAGGCTTCATCTCGGCTTCGGTAGCACCGGCTTCCCAAGCTGCACCAGCCTCGAAGTGTGCCTTAACCAATTGACCTTCCGCTGCCATCTTAAGCTCTTCAACTTTCGCCTTGCGCTGATTAGTCAGGTCGACCATGAACTCTTTGCTCTGTTCATGACAAGAACCACAAGTTTCTTCGAAGCGATCGAATGGGTTACCCACCTTGTGATCGGTATACTTACGGCCTTCAGCATTCTTGACTCTAGGCATGTGACAGTCAGTACAACTTACATTGTTCTGTCCATGTACGCCAAGCTTCCAAGTTTCATAACCAGGATGCTGTGCTTTCAACATAGGTGTCTTAGAGATCTTGTGAGTCCAATCAGCAAACTCAATCCCATCATAATAGGCTTCTGCAGCATCTACGGTAATACCTTGATCCCAAGGGAACTTAACAAAACCTTTCTTATCTTTAGTCTTCTCGAAGTAGTATTCGACATGACATTGGCCACAGACCATAGACTGCTTATCTTTACGAGAAGCTTCATCGAATGGCGTACCTATGGTTTCCATCGCGCGCTCGGCGAAAGGACGAGAGATACGTAGCTTAGACTTACCGCTCACGTGACAATCACTACAACCGATAGTGTTGACTATTTCAGCACCGCCTTTATACCACTTACCCGTGAAGTAACCGTCTTCCCCTTGCTCCTCGATCATGCGAGGTACATCCGGGCCCTTACAGCTCCAACATGCCATAGGCATTGGGCCATCTTCATCTGACTTAGGTGCACCGGTACGCAGTGTATTGCGCAAATCAGTTACCGCGTAGATATGGCCACGGGCCTTGTTATAATCTTTAGCGAAGCCATAGCCTGCCCACAAAACCACTAGATTAGGATCGGCTTCCAGTGCATCGACAATCTCAGAGCTCTCAGAGGTTGCATGCCAGCTGTTGTACTGCTTAGAAAACTTATCTTTATAGACTTCGCTTCTAGGCTCAGTTTTATTATCTGCCATCACGCCGGAAGCCATCAGGCTCGCTGCGACCATTGCACTTAGTACAAAGGATTTTTTAGTTAATGTTCTCACCATCTCATCTCCGTGTTACTTTTATAATAGTCTTAATAACCACATCATCTCCAAGGCCAAAGTTAGACCCTTAACACCATTTAGAATATACCCCAAGTGAGTATACGATGTAAAGTTTGCGGTAGATCAAAATGTAAACGTGTTGTTGTTCACACTTTTGCCAATTTGTTAACGGGCTTAAGTGGGAACTAAATTAGAACGAGTCTAACAAATAGACTATTCAAAATAATTTAGCGAGTTTTTAACTAATGAAAAAAGGCAGTTTAACGTCGACCATTTTGGGTCTAATGTTAACTTTAATATTATTATCGAGCGGTCTGGCGACCTTCGCCATCATCAACTTAGCCTATAGTCTTGGGGATGCAAGGGCCATCAATGCATCCGGTTCTCTGCGAATGCAGAGCTATCGTTTAATGTTCTATGCAAACTCTGGCAGCGAAAATGCCTTACAAAAGATAGAAGAATTTGAAAATACTCTATATTCAGATGCACTTAAGCGTTCACTCGACTGGAAAACCCCCGACGAGCTCGGCGAGCAATATCGTCTGGTTATTCACAAATGGAAGGTGATGAGATCGTATATCGAAGAGGAGAATTCACGCCTCTACGCTGCCGCACTGAAAGACTTTGTCGATACTATCGACCTATTGGTTCTGGAAACTGAGCACTACGCCGCATTCAAATTGAAATTGTTAGCCGTGAGCCAAATTATCGGGCTGGCCTTAATGTTATTTATCGCTTTCATCGCGGTACGTTTCACCAAACGAAAAGTGGTCGCGCCCCTCAATCAGTTAATGGAATCAGCCAATACCATCTCCAAAGGAAACTTCAATGTCGAGATGCCTAAATCTGAGTATATTGAACTCAGCGCCTTAAGTAATGCATTCCAATCTACAGCTAAAGAGCTGTCGGCCCTCTACCAGGGTCTGGAGAGCCAGGTAAAAGATAAAACATTAGCCCTGACACGCAGTAATAACGAGTTAACCCTCTTGTACGATAACCTGGTCATGCTCCATTCGGGGAAGCTCGAAATTAGCAGCTTGAAAACCGCACTCAATCAGCTCAGAGCTCATGAACCTGAGACATTCCTTCGCCTGGTGATAGTGCAGGACAATGAAGAGGAATTAGTCATAGAGGCCGACGGTGGTTGGCCTCTGAAACCGAATATCCAGACCCACTTCCCGCTTAAGTTTGAATCCAATGAGCTGGGTTACTTAGAGGCTAACTCCAGCGAGGAGCCGAATTATCAACTGTTCGAAAATTTTGCCATCATGTTGGCTCGCTCGATCGTCATCTATAATGCCGGAGAGCAGAGGCAACAACTCGCGCTTATGGAGGAACGAGGCGTCATAGCCAGAGAGTTGCATGACTCCTTGGGTCAAATCCTCTCCTTCTTAAAGATCCAAGTCAGCCTGCTGTCTAAAGGGCTGGACAGTGCTTGCCGCAGCCCCCAGGTCGAACAACAGATATCTGAAATCAACGAAGGGGTAAACACCGCCTATGTGCAATTAAGAGAGTTATTATCGACCTTTAGGCTGACCGTCAAAGATCCAAACTTGCACCATGCCATCGAAGCCATGTTAGAACAGCTTCGCAGTCAATCCGATGCTAAGCTCACCTTAGATTATAAACTGCCCATGCAACTGCTCGGCGCCCATCAACATATCCATGTGTTGCAATTAACCCGAGAAGCGACGGTTAACGCCATCAAGCATGCCCAAGCAGATCAAATTAACATTCGATGTTTTAAAGACTCAGATACCCATGTCACCATCACCATCAGTGACAATGGCATCGGCATAGATAGGGTGAAGAAACGTGATCAGCATTTCGGCATAGGCATTATGCATGAGCGTGCAAGCCGCTTATCGGGTATAGTGGAGTTCAACGGCAATCCCGAAGGAGGAACGAGAGTAACACTGACTTTCCCTCCTCAGCAGGAACCAGCCTAGATAAATGATTAACTTCATATTTTTCTTTGTATGTAATACAAGGCATAAGAAAACACCCTTGCAGGAGGCGCTTTAAAAAATGGGCAAACCTTACTCAGTGCTCGTTGTCGATGATCACCCGCTGTTACGCCGCGGTATTTGCCAATTAATCACTTCTGACTCAGATTTCACTCTCTTTGGTGAGGCTGGTAGCGGATTAGATGCCCTGTCGGCTATCGAAGAAAGTGAGCCGGATATAGTGCTACTCGACCTCAACATGAAAGGGATGACTGGATTAGATACCTTAAACGGTCTGCGTCAGGAAGGAGTCACTTCCCGCATCGTTATTCTAACGGTTTCCGACGCCAAACAGGATGTCATTCGTCTGGTTAGAGCCGGTGCCGATGGTTATCTATTGAAAGATACTGAGCCCGATCTCCTGTTAGAGAAACTAAAGCAAGCCATGCAGGGACATAGAGTGATCAGCGAGTCCGTTGAGGACTACCTCTATGAACTCAAAGATGCAACCGATGAGAAGGACTGGATCGATAACCTGACCCCCAGAGAGTTACAGATTTTACAACTCGTGGCTCAGGGAAAGAGTAATCGTACAATCTCGGAGCAATTGCATATCAGCGAAGGCACGGTCAAAGTTCACGTTAAAAATTTACTGAGAAAGGCCAACGCCAAATCGAGAACCGAGATGGCGGTTAGATACCTCAGTCAATAACAGTTTCAAATCGAGAAAGGCAGCCTATGGCTGCCTTTTTTATGGGTGACGTTATTTGAGGAGAAAGCCTCTAACGAGTCTCGTCGAGAAACTCTCGCCAGCTCAATAATGCCGACTGGAAATCTTCTAAACCACAAAAAGCCTCTGATTCACCGTTATAGAGTGACATGTCATCTTCAAATTCATGATCTAATCCATCGTCTAATTCGTTGGCGAACACCCTGACCTCTTCACTGTCCAGCTCCAGTGATAGCGCCTTACCTAGCCAGCGCTTTTGGGTAAGTGAACCCACTTGTAACTGTTCGATTATCTGACTGAGCGCCTTGAACTTATCTTGGCACTCACCCAACTCCTCGACGAACCAGAAACCTAATACCTCGTGATCCATACTAAAATTCGCAATCACAGTAGCTGTCATGGTATTACGCCGAAACTCATATTCCATACTAAAACCTATTACTCAAAAATTTAACCGTATCTCTCCCATAATTTTACCCTAAAGTCAGTCTCTATGTGTAATTCATGCTTCACTAACCCTAAATATCAGGCAATAAAAAGGACGCCTAAGCGTCCCTATGTCAATCTCTGCCAACTTAAAATAAGCGAGAACTAGTGAGCGTGGCCATGATCTTCGCCAGCGGCTGCAGCTTCGGCAGTCGGTGCACCAGCCTTTTCGATAGAAAGTAACTCGACCTCGAATATCAAGGTTGAGTTAGCCGGGATAGTCCCAGTATCGCGCTCGCCGTAGGCTAGGTCAGCCGGAATAACGAACTTGTACTTAGCGCCAACAGGCATAAGCTGAAGGCCTTCGGTCCAACCAGGAATCACACGGTTTAGCGGGAACTTAGCAGGCTCGCCGCGAGCGACTGAGCTATCAAATTCAGTGCCATCGGTAAGTGTACCAACATAATGAACTTCGACCATGTCTTCGGCAACAGGCTTCTCACCCGAACCTGGAGTCAAGACTTCATACTGAAGACCAGATTCTGTGGTGACAACGCCTTCTTTAACCTTGTTAGCCTCTAAGAATGCAGAGCTATCGGCTAAAGCTTTCTCAGCAAGAACAGTCGCTTGAGCCTCACGCTTCTCATTTAACTTCTCATCGAGACCCTGAAGGACTGTCTGCATCTCTTCTTCTGTCAGCTTAAGCTGGTCATTCAGACCGCTACTGAAACCTGACACGATAAGGTCACGATCGACTGGCATACCAAGCTCTTCTTGCTCTTTGATATGACCAGACATGTATTTACCGATAGATGCACCAACACTGTACGCTTCTTTCTGTGCCTGTGTCTTCAACTCAACATTGGCCGCGGCTTCCGTTGTTTGTTGCTCTTGGTTACAAGCTGATAGACCGATAACGGCCAAAGCAACCAGTGATAATTTATAAATAGATTTCATTAAAAAGCTTCCTCAGGATCTTCTAGTCGAGACAATAACCTTATCTTATAAGGCGATCCACTTTATACTAGTTAAATACGTTATTCCAATTACATTACTTATGTTTAATAATCGAATGTAAATGCAGGTTCACTAGAGCTAGAGACAACAGCATTGAGGGCAAGTTCATGAAAAGTTTCTTTTCGATTGTTTTTTGCACTCTCGCCATTTCAGCTTGTCAGCCTGATGCCATAGACACACAGGCATTGATCACCGAGCCTAGCTATGATGCCAGCCTGTCTCAGAGTGGACAACTAGTCCTGGTTAGCACGGCCAATAGCGGCATACAGCTTTGGGATATCGACACTGGCAGGCAGAAATATACCTGGATACACAGTGAATCCGATAATGACGCCTTCGATGTCGCCATCTCAGCCAATCAAATGTTTGCAGCTTCCCTAAGCAGAGACTCAGTCGCCCTCTGGAGCATCTTAAATGGTTCATCTCTAGGTTGGTGGTCATTGCCATCGACCGGGCAAAGTGTGGCGGTATCCAACTCAGGTTCATTGCTCATAGGTCTCACCGATGGCAGTGTCATGTCTCTGATGCCGTCCGTCTCCACCAAGACCCCCTCCTTAATTAAGTTTCTCGGCCATTCAGAAAAAGTGAATAGCGTGGCCCTTTCCGCCGATGGCAAACTGGCCCTAACCGGCTCAAATGATATGCAGGCCATCTTGTGGCGCACCACCACAGGTCAGCCCATTCATAGCTGGCAGTTCGATAACCGGGTCATTAAGGTGAGCTTAAATGAATCAGGAAGCCTGTCATTTATTGGTGACAGCACTAAAATAGCCAAGATTATGGATAATCTCACAGGCGAACAAATCAGTCAGTTGAAAATCAACCGCAGAAAAATGAACTTTTCGGCGGCGCGCTTTTCAAACCATGATACATTGCTCCTGACGGGCACTCCGGCGAGAGAAGTTCGGGTCTGGGACATCAAAACAGGTCGTTCCTTGGCCAACTGGCAAGTTCAGCGTACCAAACATGCCAAAATCAAGAGCGCCGTTGTATACTCTGTCGCGAACCTGGATTCAAACCAGATCCGTACCATCAGCAGCAATGGCTTAGTCGAAACTTGGCCAGTACCTGTCCATTAGAGGTAAAAATGGAACAATTAGAACAGAGAGTCGAAGATCTTGAGATGAAACTGGCATTTCAGGATGCCACCATAGAAGATCTTAATCAGCAAGTGATCAAGTTAAATGATCTGCTATCTGATCAGCAGCAAGCAATACGACTCTTAGTCAGTAAATTACAAACCGCAGAACCGAGTAACATAGTAAGTCAGTCAGATGAGAGCCCGCCACCTCACTATTAAATATGACAGCAAAAAATTGAAGGATCAAGATGTTAGCCATAGCTCAAGTTGGTGAGTCCATACTTAATAGACAAGCACAAAAGGTGATAGAGTTTTCACCGGCATTAATGCAACTTGCCAATGATATGCTCGACACTATGCTACAGGCCAAAGGTGTGGGCATAGCAGCGCCTCAGGTTAATCAAAGCCTATCACTGTTTATCATGGCTTCCAGACCCAATGAGCGATATCCAGACGCCCCTTTTATCGAACCAAGCATAGTAGTTAACCCTAAAATTATTGTTTGTTCGGATGAAAAAATATCCGGTGAGGAAGGCTGTTTGTCCATCGCAGAACAAAGATTCACTATCTTGAGACATGAATGGGTTGAAGTTAGTTTTCAAGATCTTAATGGCCTAGAGCATCATCAGACCTTAACGGGCTTTATTGCCCGGATTTTTCAACACGAATATGATCATCTTCAAGGTATCACCTTGATTGAAAGGAGCGCTATGCAAGCCAGTAATAGCCTCAATGAGGCTGTACGATGAAAAGTACCATAAAGAGCACAATGAAACATTGGCTATTAATCCCTCTGTTGACTCTCAGCCTATCTGGTTGTGCATTTAACAGCATTTTCATCAATTATCCGTCGCAAATTGCCCCGGTAAAAGCCCAGCTCAACACTAATACCCCATGAAAGGGGTTCAAGATGTGGCATCGAATATCTCCGGCGCAGATGGCCTGCTCTATGCCCAAGAGGCTGGGCGGGTCGCTCAGATCAGTGGGGATTTCGAGGCGAGTAAAAATTACTATCAACAAGCCGTGTCTGCCTATCTTAAGTTTGATGATAAAGCGACCCTGAGTGTCACCGACATTGGCGCCACCGCCAGCAGTCTTCTTATTAACGACAATGTGATCCCCTATCGCGGGCCAGGTTATGAGCGTGTGATGTTGCACCAATATCAGGCGCTAAACTACCTGTTCAGTGGCGATCGAGAAGGAGCCTTAGTAGAAGTCAGGCGCAGTAACCAGCTGCAAAGCTCAGAGCAGGCCAGATATCAAAAATCGCAGAAATCTGTTCAATCCATGGCGAACGGCACCATAGATGCCGAAGTGAATAAACTAGGCAAGGCCGCGGGCACAGTCACCAGCTCCTTCTTAAATGCCTACAGTTACTACACCACAGGTCTGTTACATGAAATTTTAGGCGAGCCCAACGATGCGTTTATCGATTACCGTAAAGCCGCGCAAATTACCCCTGACAACCCCTATCTGCAACAAGATCTTGTCCGTTTAGCGACACAGCTCTCCATGCCTCAACAGGAGGAGTTTGAACGTAGATGGGGAAAATCTAAGACCCAAAAGAAGGAGGAAGGCCAAGTCATCGTCCTGCTCGAACGTGGCTTTGTCCCTGAAAAGAAGAGTATAACGGTTCCATTCACTATTCATGGAAACTGGCAGACCGCCTCACTAGCCACCTATACTTCAAATTCTCGTGCTGTTTCAAAAGGTAAGATAAACGGCTTAGGAAAGACCCTAACCGCGGCTCCCATCGCCAATATAGACGCACTGGCAATCACGGCCCTGAAGGAAGATCTCCCGGCCGCCTTAATGAGGCAAGCAGCCAGAGTTTATGCCAAGTCTGAGATGGCCAGAAGCGTAGAGAGCAGCAGCAAGAAGAGACATAACGAAACCGATATTGCCGCCATCGCCATGCAGATATTCAACGTAGTGACGGAGCAAGCCGACAGACGCAGCTGGCTTACCTTGCCCAAACAGGCACAAATTGCCAGAACTTACCTCAAAAATGGTAGTTACTCACTCAAGCTTGATAATTCACCGAGCCAAGAGATAGAAGTAAAGAGCGGTAGAACTACCTTAGTTTGGGTAATAGACACTGGTAATCACACACGTTTTTATTCAATAATCATCTAATACACATTTAATGGAAGCCACTATGAAAAATTTTAAAGTCATTTTTATGCTAGCAGTCGCAGTCGGACTGGCTGGTTGTCAATCAAAAGTCGAATATGGAGACGCCACTGAGGTGGAAACGGTCAATGAAAACTTCGGTTCTTCAGATCTTCAAGCCATCACGGCTAAAATGGTTGATAGCATGCTGACTTTCCCACCTATCGTGGCGATGACAGTAAACGACCGTCCCATCATGTTCGTCGATAAGATCAAGAACAAGACTTCAGAGCATATCGATACAGAATCGGTAACAGACTCGATCAGCAACAAGTTACTACGCTCGGGTAAGTTCCGTTTTATCGATATGACCAAGGTCGACGCGGTGCGTAAGCAGCTGGACTACCAGAACAATGCCGGTATGGTTGACCCATCTACCGCCATCAGCTTCGGTCGTCAGATCGGCGCTCAGTACATGCTTTACGGCAACCTTTCCAGCATAGTAAAGCAGTCTGGCAGCACTAAAGATGTTTACTACAAGATGACCATGCGTCTGATGGATCTCGAAACTGGCCTCATCGAATGGTCGGATGAAAAAGAGATCCGCAAGGTTAAGTCTAAGTCATTCCTAGGAATGTAATTTAGCCTAAACTGCTAACTTGCAGAATGATAAAAATGCCAGTCTAGATGACTGGCATTTTTTATACCCTCTCTCTCTCTAACAAAAAGTCATTCCCTTGTATTACTATCGCACTCGGTTAAGAAATCGGTTAGTGTTGCCACTCGCCACTCAACTGCTACTCACCATTCAACTGCCGGGAATCAAGCTGTGAATCTACTGCGTGTCTGTCTGCTCTGCCTTGTCTCACTACTGCTCATCTCATGTAACAGCACCAGCCAACCTAAGGTTCACGATAGTGTTTCACTCAACTCCTCTGCCGCTAAGCTAGCCTTAGCCCAGTCTCGTCGTGCCCGTATCGCAGAAGTCAGCTATCAAATAACCCTGGATTTAACTCAAGCAGAGCACTTCAGTGGCAGCACACAAGTTAACTTTCAGCTAGCCGATACCAGTACGCCGCTCTCCTTAGACCTGCTCCGGGCCGACATAAAATCGTTTACCATTAATGGTCACAAAATTTACCCCAGCTATAACGGTAAGGCCTTTATCTTGAGCCCAAGTCTCTTGGTGCCAGGCAGTAACACGGTGGAGATCAGTTACACGCAGAATTATGGCAACAATGGCATGGGCTTAGTCCGCTTCGTGGACCCAACCGATGCTAACGTCTATCTTGAATCGAACTTCTCCCCCAATGCCGCCAGCATGATGTTTCCCTCGTTCGATCAACCCGATCTTAAGGCCAGTTATAGCCTGAATGTCACAGTGCCCAAAGACTGGGTGGTCATCAGCTCAGTCAAAGAGCAGAGTGTCATAGACTCATCCGAGTCAAACCAGTGGCAATTTCCCACTAGCCCAATATTGAGCCCGCATATGTTTTCCCTGCACGCGGGTGCCTATCGCGTCTGGCAAGATGACAGTGCTAAATCAAGCTACCCCATTCGCTTGTTTGCCAGGCAAGCTATCGCAGACGACATCTCCCCACAAGTCTGGTTTGAAGATATCGATAAAGGGCTCCACTTTATGAGGGAGTATTTACAGACTCCCTACCCGTTCAACAAGTTCGATCTGCTGCTTAGCCCGACTCTGACCAATAACGACTCACTCGCCAGCGCAGCAGTCACCAGCATAGATGAAAATATCGTTCTCTTTGCAGGACTCTCCCCGCAAGAGCAGCAAAAACGCATCGCAGTAACCAGCATGACCGGCCTCTCCGCCCAATGGTTTGGCGCGCTCATTACCATGAACTGGTGGGACGAAAGCTGGCTGAATATGAGTTTACGCTCGCTGATAACCAACAAAACCTTGGCTCAACTTGGCTACGGCCCTCAAGAATCGAAGCAGTTCTATGACCCGATAAAATCCAGGGCTTATATGGATGATGTGCTATTCGCCAATCATGTTTATGGATCCGGACTACCTTCTGTCGGCGTCTTTAAGGGAGAGGCGAGTTTACTGGGACTCGAGCAATTGATCGGCGAATCAGATTTCAGACTCGGCCTGAAAAGCTATCTGGAAAAATTTGCCTATCTGAGTGCCAGCCCAACCGACTTTTTCGCCAGTCAGAGTATCAACGCCAAACGTGACCTGACTCAATGGCAGCAAAACTGGCTCTTAACACCCGGTGTTAATACCCTAAGGGCGGAGTTTACCTGTAAAAATAACCGCATTAGTGAGTTTTCCCTCCTACAATTTCCAGCCAGCGAGCAAAGCCCAACTCTGAGGGAGCAGAAGATAACACTGGCACTGTTTACCAAGGGAAGAAATGAGCTTCACAGAGTCCGCACTATTTCGCTAACCTACAAGGGGGAGAAGACACCAGTTAAGCAGTTAAACGGCACTCGATGTCCCGACCTTGTCTATCCTAACTATCTCGATTCAGGCTACGTGAAAGTGAACCTGGATGAGCGCTCACTCGAGACGGTGAAGCAACACCTGAATATGGTCAGTGAACCTCAGTTGCGTTCCATGTTATGGCAGAGCCTGTGGGAGAGCGTATCTGACGGTGAACTAGCATTAAATGAATACTTAGGCGTGGTCTTCATTAATCTCCCCAAAGAGCAGGATTCAGCCATCCTGGAGCAGGTGCTGATCAAGCTTAATCAGAGTAAAGCCTATCTTGAGCAGATACTGCCAAATCACAGCAGTTATATTCAGATGGCACTGAAAGGCTTAGAGCAGATGAGCCTGAGAAAGACCATGGTCAATGGTGAAAACGCCGATATTCAACGCCTCTGGTTTAATGCATATATTCAGTTTTCACGCAGCCAGGATGCCTTGACTCACCTCGCTAAATTACTGGCAGGAAACTCTAGTATCAAGGGATTGAAAATCGATCAACAGATGCGCTGGAGCATCATCACCCAACTCAATCGTTATGACTATTTGGGCAGCCGCTCTCTGATAGACCAAGAGCTAAGTACAGATCTGAGCCAGCGCGGAAAAAATTCCGCCATTGCGGCCCGGGTATCCAGACCCGAAGCCGGCATTAAACGCTATTGGTTGACTCATATTCAACATGACAGCCAATTGCCATTTTCGACGCTCAGTATTGCCATGGCTCACCTGTATCCAAGAGAGCAACAGAGATTAAGCTCTGCCAGCTCAGAGCAGAGACTCGAGTCGCTAACCCGAGTAGACGAGCAAAAGAGTGACCGTTTTATGAAACTCTATGGCCGATATTTGATCCCGACTCGATGTACCCACGGAGGAATAGCCATACTCGAAAAAACCATCAATACCCAACATGGACTCTCGGCTACCACTCGAAAAGCCTTATTACAGACACACCAGAGTGAGTTGAGATGTGTCGCCATTAAGGAGCGCTTGCTGAACTAATCTAGTGAGCGAATTTAACCTGATCTGGGGTTAACTTGGTCTGGACGAGTGTGGTTTATATCATTAATGTTTAGTAAGAAGCGCTAACGTTCGATATTGGACTCGCATACAAAAAGATTAACTAACTGATGAGTATCAATATTTAGTCATGGCATAGAGATTGCTCTTACAATGCTTATGACATGATTAACAATCAACAAATACCAACAATTAGAATCAGCTCAAGCAGAGTTGCAGATAAAGCACAAAGGGAATTAGAAATATGGGACCATTTGAAGTCATCACAGTAGCCATAGTCGCCGTATTCGGTGTAAAGGCCTTTAAAGAATACAACCAGAGAAAAACCAGCGTCGATAACAGCGAAGTCGATGCGCTTAAGTCTGAACTCGTCAAACTACAAGATCGCGTAGCGACTCTCGAAACCATAGTCACTGATAAATCATATCAACTCGGTGAACAGATAGATAAGCTATAGCTTCCCAGCCATTAAAACAAAAAACCAGTGCATAGGGATATGCACTGGTTTCATTTATTGAGCTGAATACTGAGCCTTACTTAAACGAAAAGCTCTTTAATATTCGCCAGATCGCTTTTGCCTTCGAGGATCTCCTCAGGCGTTAACCCTGAGACTTCATGAGGAAAGACTAACCACTCTTCCGACTCATGAATGTAGTAATCCGGCTTTAGCGGTACCGAAGTATTCTTGGGCTTATAGTAAGGGCAGGCAATACGCACATCTTTTGGCATATTCAAACGCATCAACTCACTGAGCTTATCCTTGAGTGCGTGAATACTGCGGCCAGAATCGAACACATCATCGACAATCAGCAAACCATCATCGGCGTTGGCATTCTCGACGATATAATGCAGTCCATGAACCTTGATTTTTTTATTCTGCTTGTCGGTGCCGATACCATAGTAAGAAGAGGTACGAACCGCGATATGATCGGTTTCAACCTGTTTAAAATCGAAATATTCCTGCACCGCGATCCCTATAGGTGCACCACCACGCCAAATCCCGACGATAAATTGCGGACGAAAACCGCTCTCATAAACCTGCGCCGCCAGGCGAAATGAATCTTCAAGCAATCCCTGTGCTGTAATAAAGTGCTTATCTGACATTCGACCATCCCCATCTTGTTATTTATTTAGGTCAACTTGGTAGGCAGAGCGCTTATTCCAAAGACGGAATATGCGCTATTTTATACCGGTGAAATAATCACAGGTTAAAGTGTAGGCACCTACCAGATTTTGGGGCCAAACTTTATACTAAAATGAGATTTGATGCTTCATTTAAAATAAAAACTTAGACGCTAATCGCTATTTATTGTGCTTATCGCCTCAAGGAAGTGGCTAATTCAGAGATTAAAGCTGGGGGGTTGAAAGCAGCATACTATCGAAACAGTGCTACCGAAAAAGAACAATCAAAAAAATGAGCCACACCTTATTAGATGTGGCTCATTTTTTACTACCAAGTTCTGCTCAGGTTTTACACTCTTGAATTAGTCTCTAACTGACACTCACCACTTGCGCCGTCCCTATCGCACAAACACACGCTTGCTGTTTACTCATATCTTCGCTGAAATCTGCAGAAAGTATGGTATCGACATAATGCCAGTCACTGCGTACCTGCTCGGCAGTGAAGGTGAGCACCATAAAGCCTCTGTCTCTTAAGTTGGTATACTTAAGACCCTCGACCATCTCCTTGATCCCAGCTTCAGTTTGCACCTGCTGATCTTCCGGGATCCCCAGGTAGTACTCGAGTCCGGGAGAAGATACCGAGCTGGTCGCAAATTCCACGCCCACAGGGTCACCATGACTGTCCATAAGCTCATTTGCCCAGGCATTATGGGTATCTCCTGCCAGTACCACTAAGTTACAGCCTATAGACTTAGCCGTGGCCAGAACCACTTCACGCTCATAGGCGTAGCCATCCCAGGCATCTAAGTTATAAGGTACCGCAGGCATCTGCAGCAAAGCCATGGCCTCAGGGGTAAGCCTGTGTTGGTTCTCGATAAGAAAGGTATATTCAAATGTCGTCACCGTCGGATCTTTCGCCTCCCAACGGGCGGCAATTTTCGCCAGGGCCGCCAGCTCACCAAACTCAGACACGCTAAGCTGCTGCATGGCTATCGCTGCCGGTAGCATCATGCTACCCATCAAGACTTGCTGCCCCAGAACTTGCCACTTGCCTGTCGCTGTCAGCAGGCTAGATTGTAACCATTGCAGCTGCTCGGTGCCCAGCAAGGTTCGCTCAGTCCCCGTCACTGCCGCCATAAACTTCTGGCTATCCATGGCTTTGGTCACAGGATCGATATAATCGACATAATCCAGTGGCTTATCACGAGCTAAGACGCGCGTGTCTAACATATGCAGATCGACCAGATCCCCGAAACTGAAGGAGCGATAGATCTCCTCATGATTGCCTTCACGCCAGGGGCGGATGGGCAACCACTCGAAATAGGCTTGCAGGGCTCCCTGCTTTCTCGCATCGAAATCACCGTCTTCCTCGTTATGATTCTCGGCGCCATCCTTCCAGGTATCGTTAGCGACTTCATGGTCGTCCCATACCGTAATAAAGGGCACCTTGGCATGCAGCCCCGTCAGGCTGGGATCGGTTCGATATTGCGCATAGCGGGTACGATAATCACCTAAGGTGAATAGCTCACCAGCCGGTAAAACCTCACGGCCCAGTTCGGCAGCATGCTCGCTGGCATACTCGCCGCGCGCATATTCATAGATATAGTCCCCTAAATGGATAACCGCATCCAAGCCCTCTTGTTGAGCCGCTAGCGCATACACATTGAAGTGTCCTGCCGGAAAGTTAGCGCAAGAGAGCACCGCCAATTTAACTTGATCTATGGCCCCTTGAGGCAAGGTGAGCGCCCGTCCCACTTCTGAGACGGCTTCCCCTTGCTTAAAACGGTAGAAATACTGAGTCCCGGCGTCCAGTCCGGTTGCATCGACCTTAATGGTGTAATCTCGCTCGGCACTGGTGGTGGTTTCACCATTGGTGACTAAATTACTGAAATCGGTATCCGTAGCAAGCTCCCAAGCAACCGTCAGCTCCCCTTCCACTTCCGGGGTCACACGTGTCCACAAGATGATTGCATCATGGCTAGGATCACCGCTGGCGACACCGTGTAAAAATTCAGCTTTAACAGCATCATCACTGCTGCCGTTACTGTCACTACAGCCCATCAAGCCATATGACACAACTGCTGCGCCCACACCTTTAGCCGACATTTCCAAAAAATCCCGACGTGTAAATCTCCGTTTCATTATTATTATCCTTATAATGCACAAGTGGTAAGAGGTCTAACGAGTATTGTGCAACACCACTATTACATTCGTGCTACACATTGTCTAATGTGGTGAAAACCTGCGCAGACAAAGATAATTGAGGTATATTACTCAGGGTGTTAAATGGGACAAAGCGATTGAGCCCGACTCTAAATTGCAATCAGACATAAGGATAAGTGGATGAAAGTACAAGATATAATGACAAGGGAAGTAGTGTGTATCAGCGATCAGGCCAGTTTAAAAGATGCTCACGCTCTGATGACCAATAGAAATGTCAGGCACCTTCCTGTTATCTCTGAGCAAGACTCAAGTTTAGTCGGCATTCTTACCCATAAGAAGATGGTTGCGACCGTGATGGCACTAGTCAATAAATACGGCAGTGGAGCCTTAGACAGGCGAGAGCGGGCACAAACCGTTGAAAGTATCATGGACAAGCATTATCAACATCTCACCGCCGATGAGCCTTTACCCATAGTGGTAGAATACTTTATCGACAATAAACTCGGCTGCTTACCCGTCATCAATGCTCAGGGCAAAGTTGAAGGTATAGTCACCTCTTCAGATTTTGTGAAGCTGTGCGCCAAGCTGCTAAAGCTAAAGCCTGAAGCAGCTTAAGTTTCACACAGCAATGGCTTAACTTGGTAATAACCAGGACATAAACAGGCAAAGAGCGAACTAAACAAACAAAGAGCTAAATAGCGGGGCCGTTAATACCATAGCTATGCCGGTAAAAATCATGGTAAGACTGGCGACAACCCCCTCCTCCTCTCCTATTTCAGACGCTTTTGCGGCGCCGACGCCGTGAGCCGATGCGCCCAACGCAGCGCCCTTGCCCAGGGATGTGTTGATTTTTGCCAGCCTAAAAATTGGCTCACAAATTATCATGCCTAATACCCCAGTGAGCAAAACCAACATGGCCGTCAACTCAGGCACACCACCAAAGCTCGACGTGGCTTCCATGGCAAAAGGCGTAGAAACGAAACGGACTAGCACACTCTGAGCGAGTTCCGGTGGCAGAGAAACTAACTTAGACAGGCCCCAGGACGAAATTAAGCCTAAGAGGAGGCCGAAGATCACACCAATAGAGAGCGTGAGTGGGTATTTAGCAATTAAGTGCCGCTCACGATAGATAGGCACAGCGAAAGCGATGACCGCAGGCGTCAACATCAAGGTCAGCAGATGACTGAAGTGAAAATAGCTAGGTAAGGGAATATCCAGCAACAAGACCAGAGAGATAATCCCTAACGGAGCCAGCATGATGGGCGACAACCACCAGAACTTAAATTTTGCATAGGCATATTTAGCCCCCAGTAACACACGAGTGTCATCACTAAACTAAAAATTCCTACCAAGGCCGAGCCTGTACCTTCGAAAATAGACATGCGTTAACCTTCCATACCGGGTGCCAGCAAAGCCTGAGCGCGCTGACGATTCATTCTACGCTCGAAACGAAAGACCCGGTCAACCACAAACCCTGTCCCCACCAGCACGAATACCGTCCCCAGCACTAACATCACGATCAGCTGAACACCATAATTCTCAAATAAGCTTTGATATTTAATCACAGAGACCACTGGAGGAATAAAAAACAGTAGCAGCTCGGCGATCAACCAGGCCGAGCCTAAGCTAACCCTATGTTCGGGAATGGTCTTGGTCAGCAAGAGTAACAGGACTATGGCCAGACCTATGACGCTTCCGGGGATAGGCAAATTAAAGTATTGCTCGGCTTGTACGCAGATGACTGCCAATAGACAAAACAAACTCACCTGCACCAAGGTCTGTAGCATGAGTTTCAGCTTGCCATTGCTCTTAGTCGCTAAAGCAACCTTAGCGTGATCCCCACGAGTGAAGCTGGAATTGGTATCACTCTGGTGAGTGGCTCTTGAAACTGGCATAGGTCAATAAACTCATTCATTAGCAGGAGTACAAGTTTAAGCTTGCACTCTCAATAAAAAAAATGAATATTAATCATAGAATACATTCCTTAAGGTTATACAAATGGATCTACGCGTTATTCGTTATCTGATTGAGATAGTCGACTCGGGTGGCTTTGCCAAAGCCTCCGAGAGAGTCCACATTACTCAACCCGCTCTATCCAAGGCGATTCAACAACTAGAACATGAACTTGAGGTTACTCTGCTCGAACGCGGCAAGCGAGGGACTCGAGTCAAGCTCACCCCCTCCGGTGAGCTAGTCTACCGTCATGGGCAAACCTTACTGGCTAACAAGCAAGCCTTACTCAATGAACTCGCCGCTCAACGCGGGCTAACCTCGGGTCAGTTAACACTCGGTCTGGCTCCATTGGGCAGCGCCGAGCTTTTCGCACCGGTTATCGCCAAGTACCGAGACACCTATCCTAAAATAGAAATGGAGCTATTAGTCCGTGGTTCAGTAGAACAAAAAGAGGCACTTATTAAGGGGGAGATAGAGCTAGCCACAGGCATTATTGCGCTGAACAAGGAGTTCGAAGGCATTCTGGTTCGTGATGAGCCTATGGTCGTCATCTTGCCTAAACATCACGTCCTAGCCAGTGAGAAGTCCCTTAGACTCGAACAGATCTCCGAAGAACCACAGATCATGTTCGAACCCGGATTCTCCCTCCATAGCATGGTCTTAGACAGCTGTGAGCAAGCGGGCTTTACACCGAAAAATATCACTCGAATAAGCCAGGCGGAATTTGGTATCGCCTTAGTCGCCGCAGGTGCGGGCAATATGTTACTGCCTAAGATGATCGCCGAGCGTCACAGGGTAGCCGGAGTCGTCTCGGTGCCACTTATCGGCTCAGACTTAAGGTGGAAAATGTCGCTATTTTGGCGAAAGGAGCAAGCCCTCTCTTTTGCAGCGAAAGCTATGATTGAGATGATAAAACAAACAAGCCCCGTTTAAACGGGGCTTGTTTGGCAGAGATACAGCTTATACCGTTTGGTATTAAGTCGCTGGGCAAGCCATTTGAGCAATACTATTAATTACTATGTCTTCCACTGGGACATCGGTGAGGATCCCTCCAGATTCAGTCACTGCATTAGCAGTATCTACTATATCAATCTGATCGATAATTTCTATTCCCTCGATCACCTGACCAAAAACAGCGTAGCCATGACCATCTGACGAGTTCGCTTTATCCAAAAACGCATTATCTACTGAGTTAATAAAGAATTGCGATGTGGCCGAATCCGGATCACTGGTTCTTGCCATGGCTAGAGTGCCGCGCAGGTTACTAATCCCAACGCCAGCCTCATTTACAATAGGATCATTACCCGCTTTCGACATGGGTCCAGATTTAAATCCGCCACCTTGGACCATAAATTGATGGATCACCCGGTGAAATATCAAGCCATCATAGAAGCCGGTATCCACATACTGCTTGAAGTTCTCTCCCGTGATAGGGGTATTAGTCGCATCGATAGCCAAGCTAATGTCCCCCATGCTAGTGCTCATGGTATAACAATAATCTTGCGCTAACTCGGGAGTGGGAGTCGGAGGTGTTATCGGTGGCGGTGTCGTCGAATCATCTGAACCACCGCCACATGCGGTTAACACGCCGGCCAACACTAAACTTGAGGCTATACTTACTGCAAATTTGTTCATCTATATCCCTATCTTCTTACCGGCTCGTTAGCATTTTCATTAGTAGGCCAGACAATGACTACTTTAAGACAGGTTAAAGCCTACAAATATTTAACCTTATGCACAATAGGAGATACAAATTAGAACATCTAGGCAACTTGGGGTTAGGCCTAAGTTCTAAGTTCTAAGTTCTAAGTTCTAAGTTCTAAGTTCTAAGTTCTAAGTTCTAAGCTTTTGCACACCAGACATAACTAGCAAGGCTAATGCACCGGCAATCACACCGAAAATAGTATTGAGTAAGCTAGGCGTGAGAAATGATAATACAGGCCCGATAATAGCGAGCTGATCAACCAGAGCGGCGACAGTTTCAATCTGTACACTGATCCAATGCAAGCCATGGGTCAGAATTCCGCCTCCCACCATAAACATAGCTATGGTGCCGACTATGGTCAGTCCGCGCATTAAATAGGGAGCAGCATTAACCATTTTTGCGCCAAGCCAACGGCCGCAGCGAGTCAAGAGACTAGCGCCTTTTCTCAGGCTCAGGTACAAGCCAACATCATCCATCTTGACAATTGCAGCCACCAAGCCGTAAACCCCTATGGTCATCACCAGAGCAATCACAGAAAGCGTCACCACTTGAGTGAGAAAGCTACTTTCGGCGACGACCCCTAAGGTGATGGCGATAATCTCAGCTGAGAGTACGAAATCGGTACGAATGGCACCTTTGACCTTCTTGGCTTCGTATTCTCCAAGATCATCAATGTGCGGCAGTTCATCATCCACATCATGAGCCGCACCGCCTTGGGCTAAAGCGGCGGCTTTCTTCTTTCGTTTCTCATAGGTGTGATGCAGCTTCTCGAAGCCTTCGAAACAGAGAAACAGGCCGCCAAACATCAGCAGAGGCGTCACAGCCCAAGGGATAAAGGCGCTGATCAATAGCGCTGCTGGCACCAGGATGCACTTATTACGCAAGGAGCCCATGGCTACAGCCCAGACGACCGGCAACTCCCTATCGGCGCTGACTCCTGAGACTTGTTGGGCATTGAGAGCTAGATCGTCGCCCAGCACCCCCGCGGTCTTCTTGGCGGCAACTTTACTCATCAAGGCCACATCATCCAAGATGGCGGCAATATCATCCAAAAGCGTTAACAGGCTAGCTCCAGCCATAAATAGTCCTTCCCTTTCCCTATCCTAAATGCTGCAAACCCGTGCAGATTTGATACATGCTTGCTTAAGCAGTCAAATGCTTAAACCAAACTTAATTTCAAAGGGCTAAAGTTACTCTTTTGCAGTGATTTTTACCACAGGCAAAAGATTAACTTGTCTTAATTTGTAAACAAAAGCAGAGACAAGGCGAAGAAAGCTGTAAGACTATAAAGAAGCTTTAAAGTCCTCAAGCTTATAGTCACTGATTCAACTGATAACACTATAGTTTCAATAAAGTGCGCGACTCTTGCTTAAATCACTACCCGAGCCACATAAAAATTCTAGGTTCAGCAAATCGAGCATTTTGACGTGGCTCGGGTATAATACCATTCCATATAAGTATCTGGTCAGTTCAGAGACTCTCAGTTTTTTCAATTCAAGGCACATTGATGAGGAAATGGTTATTCCCTTTTAAGTCAATGTAACGCAGAAGTGGAAACACTGAGAGCCTCACGCAGTACGGGTTTCAAAGCCCTTTATGCTACGTTGAATGTTCTCGATATAGAATAACTATTAGCTTCAAACATTCGCCTTGCCTACAGCGCTTTGAACTCCCGCTGAATGTTCAGATACTTACTCGGAATGGTATAATGACCTCAGAATTTTAAAACTCCTTACAGGAAACGACCATGACACAAGATGAGATGAAGAAAGCCGCTGGTTGGGCTGCGCTACAATACGTTGAAAAAGATACTATTGTTGGCGTCGGCACTGGCTCTACCGTTAATCACTTTATCGATGCTCTCGCGACCATGAAGGCCGATATCGAAGGGGCTGTATCTAGCTCTGCAGCGTCTACCGAAAAGATGAAAGCACTGGGTATTCCGGTCTACGATCTCAATTCTGTCAATGAGCTTTCTGTGTATGTCGATGGTGCCGATGAGATCAACGAACGCATGGACATGATCAAGGGCGGCGGCGCCGCGCTGACTCGTGAGAAGATCATCGCAGCCGTAGCCGAAAAGTTTATCTGTATCGTTGATAACACTAAGCAGGTCGATATCTTAGGCGAGTTTCCACTGCCAGTAGAAGTGATCCCTATGGCTCGCTCATACGTGGCACGTCAACTGGTCAAGCTAGGCGGCGATCCGGTTTACCGTGAAGGCTGTCTCACCGACAACGGCAACATCATCTTAGATGTGTACAACATGAAGATCATGAAGCCAAAAGAGCTCGAAGAGCAGATCAATCAAATCGTCGGCGTAGTGACTAACGGTTTGTTCGCTAACCGCGGTGCAGATGTGTTGTTAGTGGGTACACCAGAGGGTGTTAAAACGGTTAAGTAGACCGTTTTATTGCTTCTCAGAAGTGACTAGGTTTCTAGGTACTAGAGCCTAGGTACTTGTTTAGCTAAGCCACTCTTTTAACGGGTGGCTTTTTTGTGTCTTCATTTTTGATAAATGGGACTTGAAAGCTTGCTGTACGGCATAGCTTCATTGTTATCTATCGCTTCCCAGCGGGGTTGTGCAGATGCTTCTGTGACACGCTATAAATATGTCCCTATACGCTCTGCGGTTTCATCCCTGAAACCGAAGTCCACAGCCGAATCTACACTTGGTTATTCAAAAGAAGATTTTCCATGTTAGTTGGCGTCATTGAAATAGGTTCATAATTTCGAGTAGACCTTATTCGCTACGAGCCCTTTGTTGCTCAGAATTTATAGCGACACAAAAGCAGAAAGAAGCAGCCTGCGCTGCCGTAAACAGCTCCATAAACCAAACAGAAAACAGAACAAGAACAAGAACAAGAACAGAAAGCTAGGGAAAAAAATAGAGTTTTATATTTCTATTAGAAATATGTGATGGAGATGTTGAAACCCACGCTCAAACTAGGTTAATGTGTGTGCAGTTAGGGAAACGCAGGGCAAACTCTTACATCGACAAGAGAACGCCATTCAGGGAAGAAAAAGCCAATCATTAGCTTGTAGGTCTACTCAGTGACCACATCCAAGCACCAAGTGATAACGTTTACTTTGACCCTGATTTTCCAGCCAGATACTATGCGCGTTTTGCAAAATAATAGGTTTATTAATTGTGCATGCGCGTTAATAAAATATGTGCGCATGTGCACTATACAGCTGTTATAAGCCATATTCACTATTCACTATTCACTATTCACTATTCACTATTCACTATTCACTATTCACTATTCACTATTCAATAATAAATGAGAGAAATATGTACGATCAAGATGTAATTGAATACGCAAAGCAACAAGAAATTTTATTGTCTCCGCTAGAATACCGAGTTCATGAACATAGTGATGGGCGATCAGAACACCGTAATAGCTTAATGAGAGATTACGCAAGGGTATTGTACTCTTCTTCATTTCGTAGGTTACAGGGGAAGATGCAACTGCTCGGAGTAAAAAGATAGGACAGCCATATCTTTTGCTATGTCCAAGAAGATAAAGGGATCAAAACACATTAGCTTTATGAAGGTAAATAATCATGATGTATAAATCACTTATGATGACGGTTTTAATATTGATACAGGTGTCTTGCGCTTCATACACAAAAGAGGAGATTGACTATGTCGTCCGCGACCTTATAGGGGAATGCTATAAAGTTAATGTAGACAGCTTTCTTTACTCATTAAATCGATGTAGTAGCGCAGATATTTGCTATGGTATTCAAGCTTATACTGACAAAAGTAAAAGCATCAAGTATAAAAATACACCATATTCCCATGAGCAAGTTATCGGTGATTTAGATTTTTGGAATGATGTCATAAATAGGGACCCTAATTTACCAGGTATTGGGAAAGGTGAATATATAGGGACTGTGCCCGCTGGAACAGAGTTTGAGTTTGTTGACATTGATTATAAGAATATGCCTGGCTATCGAGAGTTCTGGGCGGCAGAAGTGGTATTGAAAGATGGCGAATTTAAAGAACATCATGTCAGAATTCCTGATCTGTCCTATAAACAGATTTTTCCACCATGGACGGTTGCGAGTCCATTTGTAAATGGTCCCGTTTGGAACAAAAAATACATAGCTAAATGCATGTTGTAGAAAAAAAAGACAAAAAAAGACAAAAGACGGGACAGCCATATCTTTTGTGCTTTAGAGCATCCTCTACTAACCTTTAAGTTACCTCAACTCAGTTTGTTCAGGATAGCGACTATGACTTCAGCTCGACGTACCTTAATCGACCCAGAATCGACTCCGTTTTACCACATAATAAATCGTTGTGTTAGAAGGGCTTTCCTCTGCGGAGAGGATAAATTGACAGGCAAGAGTTTCGAGCATAGACGCGGCTGGATTGTCGAAAAAATTAAAGCTTTATCTGCTATCTTTTGTATCGATGTCTGTGCCTATGCGGTGATGAATAATCACTATCATCTTGTGCTGAAAATTGACCTTGATAGAGCAAATTCGCTGTCGAACCGCGAGATAATTGAGCTTTGGTGTAAGGTGACGAAAGGACATGATGTAGCGACTAAATACATGAATGGCGACACCTTAATCGAGGATGAGCGGTTACTACTCGATGGGTTATTGGCTGAGTGGCACGAACGTCTATCCAGCATCTCTTGGTTTATGAGGTGCCTCAATGAAGAGATAGCGCGTAGGGCCAATCGTGAGGATGGATGTAAAGGGGCTTTCTGGGAGGGGCGCTTTAAGTCACAAGCCCTGCTTGATGAACAAGCACTATTAGCCTGCATGATGTATGTTGATTTAAACCCTATCAGAGCTGGGATTGCTAACACACTTCAAGCATCTGATTATACGTCTATTCAGGAGCGCATTACCGAGCTAAGTACCTCGGATAAAAACACTAAACCAAATGATGATAAGTCAGCAGCAACTTCGAGTGAGCCACTCAAACCACTTGCCCAATTCGATGGTGCTGCCCATCTAGCGACTCAATCAGGTATCCCATTTCATTTCTGTGATTACCTACAACTTATCGATTGGACTGGCAGAGCCATTAGGCCTGATAAGAAAGGTTTTATTGACTCAACCCAACCTAAATTACTCAATGAACTTGGCATAGCGCCCGAGGCTTGGATTACCTCAGCGAAAGAATTTCGCCGCCAATACAGTGGTATGAGTGGTCGTTGGGATGCTATGTGTGCTTTCAAAAAGCAGCATAACTGTGGGCTATGGTGTAAAGGAAAAGCCAGCAGTAATGCACTTCATCCCGCTCCTTAGCAAGATCTTCTCGGCTGAAGCAGCTCCTACATTAAAATCGAGATAAAGGGGTCAGAACACATTAGCTTTTAGCTCTCTTGATTATTCTGGCTTTATTGGATGACCTGGTTTTAGGTGGTCGAACCTTACATTTAGATGGGCTTCGATTTCGGCTCTGATGACCTTATTCGTTCCGACCCCTTTGTCGCTCAAAGAATCGACCAACTTTTAAATCCATTGACGATATCAAAGCACTGAATATCCAAGGCGGGTTAGGTGGTAACAGTACGGGATTGCTTCGACTCGGTGATATTGCAGATGTCAGTTTAGGTTATCAAACGCCTGCGATGACATTAAGTCGATTCACGGAAAAATAGCATGTTGTTAGCCGCAACACTTTTTATATTTTTTACCACTGCCACATAAACAAGGATCATTACGGTTCGGGGTTTTGTCGAACCTAGTGGTAGTTGGCTTGTTTATAACCGCGTTAAGATCATTGATATTTTCATCAATAGCACTATCTACAGTAATCTCGGCAAATAATCCATTATCAGCAACTAACGCCACTACCTCTTTTTTTCTCTCATCACTGTTAACCACTAGCGATAATGGCTGCTTTTCTGTACCAAGCTTAACGATACGCTTAGTATTATAACCACTTATTATATGATTTTCTCTGGTGTAGATACGCCCTTTGTAATACAGATCGTGCACGATGAACTCCGCTAATTAAATACTAGATTTTAGCGCGGAAGTATAACGTAAAACGTTAAATAGTCGACTGTTGAATTAAGGAACTCAGATAAAGCAGATAAAGGGGTCAGAACCTGACGAAACCCCACAAAATATTATGATTAAACAATAAGATAAATTAAAGATAAAGCGGATAAAGGGGTCAGAACACATTAGCTTTTGCTATGTCCAAGTACAAGTAAAGATAGGACAGGCATATCTTTATTGATGAGCTTAAACGACTCGTTGAAGAGTCCGTTTTTATATACGATGAAATGAGGCCGCACTTAAGCTTGGGAATAATAAATCGTGCCACCCATTGTTAATCAATAACATACAGTGCCCCCTTGCTCAAAGTAGAAGTGCGTCACTCATTTTTAGTTATTGGTTTAAGGTGATTATGCCCCGTCCCAGAAGAACACAAGTCAAAGCCGCGATTAACAACCAATGCACCACTTCCTCAACCAAGAGTGTTATTGACGCTGGAATACTACAGGGGTAAAATTATGGCCTTCTAATTTTGAGGTTAACCATGCGATTCAAGCAAATCATAAGCGTTGAAATGGCTAATACCACCGATATATTGTCAGTGTCATTTGGTAAGGAAATTGAAGTCGTCAGCAATGATGGTTCCAGAGTGGCAGACTACTGGCAGGAAGTCGCTTATCTCGTATTACTCGATGGTAAAGCCGTGGATGATGGTCATACAAGATCTAATGCGAATGAAGTAGCGAAAAAATGGCAAATAGACGATGATTTGCGATTAACAGGACTTGGCACACACTCAAACAAGCGTTACTGGCAATTACCTATTAAGCTGCAACGACAGATCAGACAATTTGGCAGTGTGTTACCTTCGCTCGCGCCTTAAGAACGTTAAAGGATCGCACCTCAGTTTCTCTCAAGATACTCAAGAACATATAGTTGAAAGCCCCGATGCCGTGAGGTATCGGGGCTTTTTTGTTTGATAAACAGATAAAGCAGATAAAAGGGTCAGAACCTGGCGAATCCCCCTTTGTAGATTTGCGGCTATGCTACACTTATAAGTGGCTAAGCTTGTCCCTGCAGGAGGTATAAAGTGGCCATCGCAATTACACTTAGTGAGTATTTGTCAAAAAACAATGTTAAATATGAATTAGTGAAGCATAAACATACCGCCGCTTCACTGGACTCTTCAAAATCGGCCCATATCCCCTCATCCCACATGTCTAAACCCGTTGTCTTAGTTAACAAATCAGGAGAACACATAATGGCAATTGTGTCTGCTGGCAACAGGCTGTCATTGCCAAGATTGAATGATATAACCGGACAAGAATATAACTTAGTTAGCGAACAAAAATTGGGTGAGCTTTTCCCCGATTGTGACAGAGGTGCGATCCCCGCAATAGGTGAGGCATACCAGATGAAGATGCTTGTCGATGACTCCTTGTTAGCGACCGAGCATGTTTACATAGAAGCCAGTGACCATAATCATTTAATTAAGATGCCACATAAACAGTATGTAAATATGCTAGATAAAACACCCCATGGTGACATTTCCGGCAAGCGAATAGGCATATCTAGATCAGCCAGAAGATACCAGCGCGATTGGCGATTGTGATCTCATTCCATATGAGTATAGACTCAAGTCCAAGCCTACTTACACTTTGAAACAGAACACCGAGTTAAGCTCGGTGTTTGAACATCCTGAGGACAAACCCCACTCAAAAATTGACAGGGATATGCCAAGGTTTAGCTAGATAAGCAGACCTAAAATTACAGCGCCTGTATCTGTTCTACCATCAACTTCATCTTATTTCTAACTCCTTATTTCTAACGACCTTGGATTTAGTATTCATTAAGAAATAAACCTACTTAAGATTATCTGTGGATTTAAAGTCTGAATTATTACTCCGCAATAGAGAAGCTGATAAACAATTGAATCAAATGGTTAGCAAGTGTAGGCTAGCGACAAAGATAATTTATCTAGGCTCCTACTCTACATTTTAATCAGTAGTGATTAAGCACCTTTAAAGGTTAAGAAAAAGGAAGTTCAGGGAATGAATATATTGTTAGTGGTAGCTGGGGCGCTGAGTGCGCTTGCGGCTTTGGCGCATATCGGCTGTATCTATTTTGGTGCATCCTGGTATCGCTTCTTCGGTGCCGGAGAGCAGATGGCGATAATGGCGGAGCAAGGCAGTTTAAGGCCGACTATTATCACCTCGGGGATTGCCTTAGTCCTGTCTATCTGGTCTCTTTATGCCTTCAGTGCCGCTGGACTTATCGGCAAGCTGCCACTCATTCGAACCGCTCTGATCATTATCACTGCTATTTATCTACTCCGCGGTGTCGCAGGCTTCTTTTTCATCAGTAACCCACTCGGGCGCAGCCCTGAGTTCTGGTTCTGGAGCTCAGCCATCTGCCTGTCCCTCGGCCTACTCCACCTCATCGGACTAAAACAGCAATGGGCTAGTTTGTAAGTCGTAACTATAACTATCTAAAGAGAACTAGATAAGTTTACTGTTAATTCAAGACAGAGTTGAAAGCTAGATGCTGATCGCTGTGTTATTGATTAGTCACGGGAGCCCGATTTTTATATAACAATGCCGACCCAGCGCTGAAGGTGTATAGTGCGGCCAGTATTTCTCACTAAATAGACCAACGATATGCTCGGCTACTACCTACATTCAATCAATGCCAAACAGGCGCTGGAAGCTATCGCTAAAGGACTGTCCTGCATCCGGCTCTCTACTGACCTAAATCTTTCGGAACGGGACTTTTCCTTAAGTGATCAGAGTCTGGTACTCGACGATGACAATCGACTTTCCATTGACGAACTCAAAAGAATCGCCAAGAAGACACAGAGGATCTACCTCTGCCGCGATGGAGATATGGTTCCGCTTGAAGACCGCAGCTCAGGCTACTACAAGCTCGTTCCCACATCTGGCGCACCTCTGCTAGAAATTAGCGGCGTCAAGATGCACATCTCCAAGGGAACTGACCCCTTTGTTAGTGCCTCCGAGATGGCTAAACAGGCGGTGAGCAAGGGTGACAAGGTACTGGACTGCTGCAGCGGACTTGGCTATGCGGCCATAGCAGCCCACCGACTAGGTGCAAGCGAAGTGCTCACCATAGAGTTGAGTCCGGAGGTAATGGGGCTACGCGCGCAGAACCCTTGGTCAAACGATTTGGGCAAAGAGGGGATTGTGCAACGTCAGGGTAGTAGCTTTGAGCTGATCACCACAATGCCTGCGATTTCCTTCGATGCTGTGGTTCACGATCCACCGCGCTTTTCCCTCGCCGGGGAGCTCTATAGCGAAGAGTTCTACCGGGAGATCTTCCGGGTGCTGCGCCCAGGCGGACGACTTTTTCATTACACTGGCAATCCACACGTAGTGAAGAAGGGAAGCAGCTTTGTCGATGGCGTCATCCGCCGGCTCAAAGCGGCCGGCTTCAAACACGTGAAAAAAGTCGAGCATCTGATGGGGGTCAGTGCGCAGAAATAAGGCATAACCGAACCAAGAAGCAGACTTACATAGGTTCTATCTGCTCTACCATCAACTGCACCGTCTGATTACCTCTAAACTCGTTCACGTCGAGTTTATAGACCACCTGAGCATGCTCTATGGTGGCATCGGGCCAGGTCTTAAGATCGATATTAAAGGCGATGGCATCTAGCATGGTTTGGCCACATTCGGTTTCCAGCACCAGTTTAAGATGCTTCTCACCGACGATACGTTGTTGGATGACTTTAAAGTGACCATCGAACAGAGGCTCAGGGAACTCTTGGCCCCAGGGGCCTGCATTACGCAGCTCTGAGGCGATTGTTAAGTTCATATCTCCAGCGGACAAGTCTCCGTCGGTCACGAACTCACCAGTCAGCTGCTCAAGCTTTAACAACTCACGCACAGCTTGATCGAATGCCTGCTCGAAGGTCTCAAAGTCTTTCGCTCTCAAAGAGAGTCCCGCAGCCATGGCATGGCCACCAAATTTGAGGATCATTCCGGGGTGACGGCTATTGATAAGTTCAAGAAGGTCGCGCATGTGCAGTCCCTTTATCGAGCGCGCCGAACCTTTTATCTCGCCTTCCCCCGCATCGGCAAATGCAATTACGGGTCTGTGGTATCTGTCTTTGATTCTGGAAGCCAGAATACCGATAACTCCCTGATGCCAATCCTCCTGGAAAAGGGCTATGCCCCAAGGCAGGCTCGCTTCATTGAGCTCAACAGACTCCAGGCTCTTTAGCGCTTCTTGCTGCATATCGGCTTCGAGATCCCGTCGCTGTGCGTTTAAACCATCAAGCTCAGCCGCCATGCGCCTGGCACTCATCATGTCATCACAAAGCAAGGTCTCGACCCCAAGGGCCATCTCATCGAGACGCCCCGCCGCATTAAGCCTGGGGCCTACGGCGAAGCCAAAATCGGCAGCGACTATTTTAGCCGGGTTACGTTTCGCGACTTCTAATAAAGCCGTGATGCCGGCGCGGCAGCGGCCCGCCCTCACCCTCTGTAATCCCGCTTCCACTAAGATGCGGTTGTTACCGTCGAGGGCCACCACATCGGCAACTGTGCCCAGGGCGACGATATCGAGCAGATGACCTAAATTCGGTTCGCTAATGCCCTGATCTTGATACCAGTTGCGCTGTCTAAGCTCGGCTCTTAGGGCTGACATCAAGTAGAAAGCCACCCCGACACCGGCGATAGATTTACTGGCGAAGCTGCAATCCACTTGATTGGGATTCACTATGGCGTCTGCATCGGGAATAGTCTTACCCGGCAGATGGTGATCTGTTATCACCACTTGCATGCCCAGCGCCTTAGCGGCAGCAACGCCTTCTATGGATGAGATACCATTATCTACCGTGATCAACAGCTCTGCGCCCTTACTATGGGCGACAGCAACAATCTCAGGGCTAAGTCCATAACCGAAATCGAAGCGATTAGGGATAAGGTAATCGATTTTACTGGCGCCCATCATCTTGAGGGCCAACATGCACACACAGGTCGAGGTCGCACCATCGGCATCGAAGTCACCCATGATTAAAATAGCGCGATTGTCTCTGATCCCATCGGCGATAATCTTAGAGGCTATGTCCAAACCTTTCATGGTATTGGGGCGCAGCAGGCGTGACAGAGTCAGATCGCATTCCTCGGCAGTGGTACCACGGCTGGCATAGATCTGCTTTAACAGAGGAGAGAAGGAATCTGGCAGATGAGTGTCATCAACCTTAGAACGTCGGACTATCTTATGGATCACGAATTACTGCCTTATAGCTAGGTTGAGCACAGAGAAATCAAACGACGGCTAGCATATCAAACCGCAGCCCAGATAACACTGCAAACAAACCAGTTTTAGGTTAAGTATGGAAGCAAAAATTCACTAACCTGAAATGCGCCATCTGATATGCCGGACATAAAAAGGCCAGCGATATCGCTGGCCTTAGGCTTTATATAGTCAAGAAATCTAGTTAATAGCTTCCAGAGCACGCAGTAGATCTTTAGGTGGCTGATAGCCAGGAATCATGCTGCCATCTTCGAGGATAATAGCCGGGGTGCCATTGATACCGAAGCTCTGTCCCAAATTATACTGCTCGGCAATTTTCGCGTCACACTGCTTATGCTTAACGCTCTTACCCGCCTTAGCTTCTGTCATCGCTTTCAGTGGATCCGCTGCACACCAGACCGCCTCCATCTCATCTGCGTTAGCAGAAGGCACGCCGCGACGAGGGAATGCCAGATAACGAATGGTGATGCCTAAATCGTTATACTCATCCATCTGATTATGCAATTTGCGACAGTAACCGCAGCTAATGTCGGTGAAGACGGTAACCACATGCTTCTCGTTCTTAGCCTTATACACCAACATATGGTCTTCAAGGGGTTTCATCATCTCGATACGAGGTCCTGCCATAGCAGCCTCAGTCAGATTCTTCATACCGTTATCTAAATCGTACAAGCTACCATGGAGTAGCTTAGAGCCATCTTTAGAGATATATAGCACGCCACGATCCGTTAAGGCTTCGTATAACCCTGGGATCGGCGACTGATTAAGGGAGTGAACCTCAACATTGAGTGTTTCACTCAGCTTCTGCTTCAGCTCAGCTGAATTGGCAATTGTGTCGCTGGTAGTATTCGATGTGGCCATAGCGAAAGGTGCTATTACCACAGCAAGTACCAAAGAAAATATGCGGGTAAACTTCATTATATATCCTGTTCTTTGCATGGGTCTGGTGCGGTTATTTAGAATTACAGTTGATTAGACCCTGTTTAGGCCAGAAAAGTTACAGTTTCAACAGGATTAAAGCAAATAATAACTGTAACTAAATCACTGCCAGTAGAGGTAATTATAAATTACCTCACAGTTAAGCTGCTTCGAATGAAGCTTGTTTGCATTTTTTGATGGTTCATTTGGGTATCAATCCTTCTTCCCCGTCGTTCCGGCAGATCTTTTTAGCCGGAATCCAGTGGCTTTTGCTATTGGCTTATGTGTTTGAAGCTCGTTCCTTCATGGCAACCTAACGCTTCCGGGCAGGCGTTTGATAACAAAACCATTTCGGCATACGGTAAATTGCCAAACACCGAACCCGCCAAATGAACCCAACTTAAAAAGATACTTCCAACTTGCTATCTGGCAACCTAGCCCCTGGGGTGATGCTCGCTGTGGAGCTGACTGAGTCTGGCTTTGGCCACATGGGTGTAAATCTGTGTGGTGGACAGATCGCTATGTCCCAGTAACAACTGCACCACACGCAGATCTGCGCCATGATTTAGCAGGTGCGTCGCGAAAGCATGCCTCATTGTATGGGGGGAGATATGCGTCACTATGCCAGCCCTAAGCGCGTAGAGTTTAATTCTATGCCAGAAGGTCTGCCTGGTCATCATCTGGCCACGTTTAGAGGGGAATAACACATCACTGAGCTTGCCTTTAAGCAACTCGGCTCTGGCTCCCTCAAGATAGTGTTCAACTTCGTTGACGGCAAGCTCTCCCAGAGGCACTAGCCTCTCCTTACCACCTTTGCCCACCACCCTCACCAGCCCCTGCCTGAGGCTGAGCTGCTCCATGGTCAGGCTCACCAATTCAGTCACTCGTAGCCCGGTAGCATAGAGAAGCTCCAGCATAGCCCTGTCACGGCACTCAATGGGATCTTGTAGATCCGGTTCATTGAGCAAGATATCCACATCGGCCTCGCTGAGTGAATCAGGTAACTTACGGGCTAATTTAGGCGACTTTATCCGAGCGATAGGATCCGCTTGAATCAACTTTTTAAGCAACAAAAAACCATAGAAACGCCTCAGACTACTCATCAGACGAGCACTGCTGGTACGGGCGAAACCTTTATCAAATCTCACATCCAGATAGTCACGGATCAATTCCTGAGATACCTGAACTAACCCGGCCCCCAATTTCTGAATATAACGATCGAAATGGCGTAGGTCGGTTCGATAGGCTGAGAGCGTATTATCACTCAATCCCCGGTTCGACCAGAGGTCATCAAGAAAGGTATCGATAAGCGGGTCGGGTTGATATTGTTTAGATTCAGCAGGCTCAGCCAAGCTAATCACTCCTTTGAGGCATTAAAAAAGCGCGTTCTCATCGAGACCGCGCTTAGTATTCTATGACATACTCAGGAAATTAACAGAGTATGTATGGAGTTATCCCAAAACAGGCTCTGCTTTACTCTTCTTGATAAATAAACACGCCATAATTGCCAGCCCTGTCGGCAGTAACCAGGCCATGCCTTCATTATTCATTGGCATGAAATCCACCAAGCCCATATCGATACCGGCCGCTTTAAGACCATCGATAATACCAAATACCAAAGCGACGCTCAGCACGATACGATGAGAGAGCTCAGGCATGGCAAACTTATTCGTTAAGAAAGTCACCGCAACTAAGGCGATAGCAACAGGATAGATGGTGTAGAGCACAGGTACGCTTATGCTGATCAGTTGAGATAAGCCAACGTTCGCCACTGTGGCACAGGCCAGACTCATGATAACCACGAACATTTTGTAGGATATGCGTGGAAGCAGATCATTGAAGAACTCGGCACAAGCCGTCACCAGACCAATAACCGTGGTTAAACAGGCTAGTGTGACCACGGCCGCCAACAAAATCTGACCTAGACTGCCGAACTCATGGTTCACATAGTTGGTTAATATCGTCCCGCCATTGTCTGCGCCATTGGCGAGTTCACCGGCAGAGGCACCTAGATAAAAGAGAGATATATAGACAAATGCCAGACCGGCTGCGGCAATCAAGGCGGCTCTAATCAGGTATTTAGTCTGATCTTTACTGTCACTCACCCCTTTACGACGAAGAATATCGATAATCAACATGCCGAAGATGAGTGATGCCAAGGTATCCATGGTGTTATAACCTTCCAATATACCTTTGGTCAGCGGGTTAGTCTGATAATCACCCACGGCTTGGCCAACGTCTGATCCAGGTAACACCATGACAGAGATAGCTAAACCCACCAGAAGAAAAATCATAATAGGCGTAAGTACCTTACCCACACTGTCGAGCAGTTTTCCCGGATAAAGTGCCATTAGCATGGCTCCACCAAAGAAGATTAAGGTGTAAATAAGCTGGGAAACATTAAGCACTATGCCAGCGATCATAAAGGTTGCATTGCTATCTGCCAGGAAAGGTTTAAAGCCCATTTCATAGGCCACTAATCCCGCTCGTGGGGCCGCGAATGCAGGACCGATAACGATATAAATAGCGATGGCAAAAATGGTTGCAGCCAAAGGAGGGAGTAAACCCATGATCTTACCGTTCGCCTTAGCAACCGCGATCAGGGTGATCAGGGGTAAAGTTACCGCCGTGATCAAGAAGCCAATCATGGCTAAAGTCATATTTTCCCCAGCGAGGAAACCTGCCAATGGCGGGAAAATAAGATTACCGGCGCCCAAGAAGAACGCGAACGTCATAAAACCTAACCCTAAGGTATCAGCCATGCTCATCTGTTTATTTTGCACTTTTTGCCCCATCATCTTTTATTGTTTTGTAACGATCTCAAATTATTAGGCCAATCACAGGCTCTGTAAGTGGAGATTATATTATGTGTAAACTAATAATTACATGAGTCCGTGGTAAATTCGGTCGACACTTGGCGAGTTTATGAGCAAAAGCGGGAGTACCTGACGCTAACATTACTTAAAACTGGCTTACCTAGCCTAAAAAAGTGCTTAAAGCCCTATTCCAGAAGCATACTATTAGCAAATACCGCATTATTTAACAAGGAACCTACTAAAATCAGAAATAATTAACACCGGAAATACAACGATATCGCAACACCAATGTAAAGGTTCACACAGAGCAACAGCATCAAGCGTAGAAAAGAGGTCGTCATCACAAGCCAGCAACATAATTAAAATCAGAGCCCAAATGAAAGCCATTAACCAATCTCTGCTATTAGAGTACAATCCTGCACCTAAATTTTTAATTCAGAACAGATCAGACTCGATGCCATTTACCTTCAAACAATTTCATATAGATGACCATAACTGCGGCATGCCTGTTAGCACAGATGCTGTGATTCTCGGAGCCTGGGCACCTCTGACCCAAGCCAAGAATATTCTTGATATTGGTGCAGGAAGCGGACTACTAAGTTTGATGGCCGCTCAGCGAAGTGAAGGGATTATCACCGCAATCGAACTCGATGAAACCGCGGCATCGGCTTGTGAGAGAAACTTTCAGGCCTCTAAGTGGGATAAGAGGTTTACAATAGAGCAGTGTGCTATTCAGGACTTTGCTCTACAGGGCTTGGACACCCAAGTAAAATTTGATCATATCATCTGCAATCCCCCTTATTTTAAAGGCGGGACACAATCCAAAAATCAACTTAGGGCAAAAGCCAGACATACCGACAGCTTAGATTTTTCATGCCTAATAAAAGCCATAACTCGCCTCTTGGCAGCCGATGGCACCGCTAGCCTCATTCTCCCCAGTCAAAGTATGCCTAAGTTTCAGCAAGAGCTGGCATGCTCAGAACTCGTCATGACCCGGGTCATGGATATTGCAGATTCTGCAGCTAAGAAACCCCACAGACATGTGTTTAATTTAGCTCACAGGCAAGCTCCCTCCCCAGAACAGAGCAATCGAGTCGACTCGAGCCACTTCTGTATCAAGGAAAGTGATGGCAGTTATACCCAAGAGATGATTGCCCTAATCACCGGGTTTTATCTCAAATACTAGCCCGTTTCCGGATGAAGTTTATCTCCGGAACGACCGATAATTTAGATGAAATTAAGAGCTAGTTTGGTATATTTTGGTGTATAATGCGCGGCTATTATTTATTGAGAACGCTGCGCATGCTATTTGAAGACTTCCTGCTTGACCCTATTTTACTAGAGTCATTAAGAGCCATGGGCCATAAAAAGCCCACCACGATACAGCAACAAACCATTCCATTGGCGATGGAGCAGAAAGACATTTTAGCTCGGGCACCAACAGGGACAGGCAAAACTGCCAGTTTTCTGCTGCCAGCGATCCAACATCTCATCGACTTTCCTCGTCGCTTCGGCGGTCAGCCCCGTGTCCTTGTATTGACACCGACCCGTGAGCTTGCCAGCCAAATTCATCGTTATGCCTCGCATCTGTCGACAGGTCTGGATCTCGATATCGCCATCATCACAGGCGGCATGCCCTACGGCCCACAAGAAGAAGCGCTAAAGAATAATGTCGATATCTTAGTCGCCACTCCCGGCCGCTTGATGGAATATCTGGACAAGGGTAACTTCAATGCCGAAGAGGTTGAAGTGTTTGTCATCGATGAAGCCGACAGAATGCTGGATATGGGATTCTCCGCCGCGGTCGAGACCTTAGCCATCGAATCAGTTGGTCGCAAACAGACCATGCTATTCTCGGCAACGCTAGAGGGCAGTGATGTGGGACGTTTCTCACACCAGCTGCTGACAGATCCAGTTAAGGTAGAGGCCGAAGCACCGCGCAGCGAGAAAGCCAAAATCCACCAATGGATCCATATTGCCGACAATAAAGAACATAAATTCGCCATGCTATGCAACATCCTCAGACAGGAAGATGTGACGCGTACCATAGTGTTTGTTAAGACCCGAGAAGGTGTAGCAAGCCTGGAAGGCTTGCTACAGAGAGAAGGGATAACATGTAGCTTTATGCGTGGCGACATGGAACAAAAACAGAGATTCCAGGCTTTGGGCCGCTTCACTAAAGGCGAAGTCAATGTCCTATTGGCCACCGATGTCGCCGCTCGCGGCATCGACGTAGATGATATCAGTCATGTAATCAACTTCGATATGCCAAGATCTGCAGATACTTATGTACACCGCATCGGACGTACTGCCCGCGCAGGCGCCAAAGGCACGGCTATCTCTCTGGTCGAGGCTCACGATATCCGCGTAGTCGGCAAGATTGAACGCTACATTGACCAGGTCCTTAAGCGCAGATTCATCAAAGATCTTCGCCCTAAGAACAAGGAAGCTAAGCCTCCTGGGAAAAACAAGGTTAAGCCTGGTGCAACAAAGACATTCAGTAAGAAAAATAAGAAAAAAAAGAAGAAGTAGATCTTTCATCTACACACTTTATTCTTATTCATTAATAAAAAAAGAGTCGCTAACCGCGACTCTTTTTTTACATTTTTCTGTAGGAGGGGCTTTAGCCCTACCAGCGCAGCGTTGTCTTTGCCCTACCAGCATTTAAGCAGGTTGAATAGCAAAGACGACGGCCTTCGGCCTATCGCTACGCCTATTCGACGGGCTCCGCCCTGTTAGTAAAAGCGAACTGCGCAGCGTCATCTTTCCTGTTGTTTAGCCCCGAGGCTTATAGGTTCAATATCTCCCGGCTAAAGCCAATCCTACTCTCCTGATCCAAAGTCAGGAAAAGGTTAAATTTCTAGGTGTTAGATACATTTATTTTACAAAAACAGATTTATCCAACCCTGATACTCTGGTAATTTAGTTAGTAGAAAAATTTCAGCAAGGAAAAGCGGGAAAATAATGATAAAAACAATCCTGAGAAGATCTTCTCCCCTATTGATTCTTTTGGTTTTCGGTGCAGCTGCAGCATTACTCATCAGCACCAAGGAAGCACCCGAGCAGAAAGAAGATGAAGTGCCTGTGCCCATCATAGATGTTACCCGTGTCGAGCAAAAAACCGTGTCTTTAAATTTGCCTTCATACGGTGTCGTGACTCCCAAGAACAAGACACAGCTGGTAACAGAAGTTCAGGGAAGAATGCTGACAATAGCCCCCAATTTTGTCGCCGGTGGTGTGGTGAAAAAAGGCGAACAACTTGCCGTTATCGAGCCTTCTGATTATGAAGCCGACCTGATGCAGGCCCAGGCCTCTCTCGCTCAAGCCGAAGCAGCACTCGAAGAAGAGGTTGCCCGAGGCGAAGTGGCTAAGAATGATTGGAAAGGATTCGATGGCGGCATCCCACCCGAGCTTGGATTACGTCTTCCTCAGCTGAAAAAAGAACAGGCCAATGTTAAATTCCAACAGGCAGCGCTGGCTCGCGCTCAACGTAACCTTGAGAGAACCATCATTCGTGCACCTTTCGATGGCATCATCAAGTCAAGAATTGTCGACTTAGGCCAGTACGTCACCTTAGGCACTAACCTAGGTGAACTCTACGATACCCGTACCGCCGAGATCCGTTTACCTCTTGCAAATAATGACCTCGCCTACCTGGAGTCAGTCGATAAACCCGATACCTTGGTCACCCTCAGTGCATCATTAGCCGGGAAAAATGTCACCTGGATTGGGACTATAGTAAGAAGCGAAGGCGTTATCGATGCCGAAAACCGTATGGTGTATCTGGTTGCCGAAATTAAAGATCCTTACCTGAGAATGAACCGTAAAGAAGGTCAACTTCCTCTTAAATACGGCAGTTTCGTTACCGCCGTAATTAAAGGCCGCACCGTAGACGGTATTGTACAGTTACCCCGACATCTGGTGCGTAACGGCAGTGTGGCCGTAGTATCGAGTGACAATGTCATCGAGATCCGCGAAGTCAATGTGGTCAGAACCGATATCGACAGTGTGTATATCAAGGACAGTCTGATCGATGGAGAGCGTATTTCACTGACTAAACTCAATAATATGTCTACGGGTCAGGTTGTTAAAATCCTCGGTGAAATGCAGAAAAATGATACCGGGGCTGACACCCCAGATTCAGAGACCAAGGAGCAGCGACTCGCTAGCGCGGGTGAACACTAATGGATGTACAAAAAGTGGATGCTCAAAAAGGCATAATTGCCTGGTTTGCTCGAAACAGTGTTGCTGCAAACCTATTAATGGCTTTCTTAATTTTAGGCGGCCTGTTTAGTAGTTATTTCTTGGTTAATAAGGAAATCTTCCCCTCGTACGAGCTTAACTACCTGCAGATATCGGTGGCTTACCCTGGCGCTGCGCCTCAAGAGATTGAGGAGGGGATCAACATTAAGATTGAAGAATCGATCCAAGATATCAATGGCATCAAGAAGGTCACCTCAGTGGCCAGTGACGGCTTTGGTAATGTCACCATAGAGGTCGAAGATAACTATGATCCTCAGGATATCCTCGATGAAGCTAAACTTGCGATAGATGCAATTTCAACCTTTCCAGATAATATCGAAAAGCCAAATATTTTTCGTATCAAACCAGAGAACAATGTTATCTGGGTCTCTGTGTATGGCGACCTGACTCTCCATGAGATGAAGGAGTTAGCTAAGTCTATCCGCGAAGATATCACCTCCTTACCTGCGGTTACCCGGGCAAAAGTCACTGGGGTCCGTGACTATGAGATAAGCATTGAACTGTCTGAAGATAAGCTTAGGGAGTATGGCCTCAATTTCGCCCAGGTCGCTCAAGCTGTACAGAACTCTTCGATAGATCTTCCCGGCGGCTCTATTCGCGCCCAAGATGGTGACATCTTGCTACGTACTAAGGGGCAGGCATACACAGGTGAGGATTTTGAGAAAATAGTCGTCAGCACCCGTCCCGACGGCAGCCGTATCATGTTGCCCCAAGTCGCCACCATCAAGGATGGCTTCGAGGAACGATTGGAATATACCCGCTTCAACGGCAAGCCTGCGGCGATCATTGAAGTTAGTAGCATAGACGATCAAAATGCCCTCGATATCTCGGCTCAGGTAAAGGCCTATATCGAAGAGAGGCGTGCGACACTGCCTGCTGGTGCTCAGCTAGATACCTGGGGCGATCTGACTCATTACCTCAAAGGACGCCTGAACATGATGTTATCTAACATGTTCTATGGTGCACTACTGGTGTTTCTGATTCTGGCCATCTTCCTGGAACTCAAGTTAGCCTTCTGGGTCATGATGGGCCTGCCAGTGTGTTTCCTCGGCGCCGTGTTGTTGATGCCGGTAGAACCTTTTTCACTCTCTATCAACCTGCTTACCCTGTTCGCCTTTATTCTGGTGCTGGGCATAGTGGTGGATGATGCCATCGTCATAGGTGAAAGCGCCTATACAGAGATAGAGAAACACGGTCATTCACTAGAAAATGTCGTCAGGGGCGCCAACAAGGTGGCCATGCCTGCAACGATTGGGGTGTTAACCACAATCGTGGCTTTTCTACCTATGCTGATGGTCTCCGGTCCCCAAGGTATTATCTGGAAATCTATCGGTATGATAGTGATCCTCTGCCTGATGTTTTCTCTGGTGGAGTCTAAGTTGATTCTTCCGGCTCACCTCGCGCATATGAAGCCCAAGAAACCTAGGTCCAAATTAGGTAAAATGGGACTATTAAAAGCCAAGTTGAACGACAAGATCCAGTATTTTATCCATCATAAATATCGCTACTTTCTCGAACGCTGTATCAAGCAAAGATATAACGTTGTCGCCATTTTTATCGGGGTACTGATCCTATCCATCGCCTTAGTGGCAAGTGGTAAGATACGCATGGTCACCATGCCTGATCTTCCGTCCGACTTTATTCAAGTACATTTAGATATGGATGAAGGCAGCTCTGAAACTAATACCTTAAAGGTGGTCAAAGAGATCGAAGAAGCCCTCTACGCCATGAATGACAAGATGAAGTCTGAAAATGGCTACGAAGTGGTCAAGCACAGCTTTATCGACATGAGCTCGAGAACCTCGGCCTTTATCTTTGCCGAGCTGACTAAGAGTGAAGACCGTGAGGTCGATGGTGTCGCCATTGCCTCGGCCTGGCGTGAACAGCTGCCTGAGTTGATTGCCGTCAAAAAACTCAATATTAACGCCAGCACCAATGAGGGTGGCGGCGATATCTCTTTCAGATTAACCGCAAGCAATCTCGAACAACTGTCAATGGCTGCTACAGAGCTTAAACAGAAACTAAAAACCTATGAGGGTGTCTACGATATTTCAGACAACTTCTCATCGGGTAGCCATGAGATACGCTTAACGATCAAGCCAGAAGCAGAGGCTCAGGGACTCACCTTGTCAGATCTAGCCAGCCAGGTTCGATATGGTTTCTATGGTTATGAAGCGCAGCGCATCTTGCGCAACAAGGAAGAAGTGAAGGTGATGGTGCGCTATCCGCTTGAGCAGAGACGTACTATGGGCCATCTGGAAAATATGATGATCCGCACGCCCGAAGGTATTTCGGTGCCATTTTCGACGGTTGCTGAGATTGAAATGGGTGACTCTTACTCCTCAATCACGCGAGTCGATGGTCGCCGCGCCATTAGTATCATAGCCAACGCAGATAAAAATAAGGTCGAGCCTTCCAAGATTGTTGCAGAGATCCAGCAAGATTTCCTGCCTTATTTAGAAGATAAGTACCCTGCCATCTCGACAGCACTGGATGGTAGCAGCGCCGATGATCAGAGTGCCTTAATAAGTCTGTTGCAGGGCTTCTTCTTTACTCTATTTGCTATCTACGCACTGATGGCTATCCCGCTCAAGTCATACAGCCAGCCACTGATCATCATGTCGGTTATCCCCTTCGGTATCATTGGCGCCTTATTTGGTCACCTGTTGTTGGGACTGACGCTCAATATCTTAAGCCTGTGCGGTATCATCGCCTTGGCAGGCGTAGTCGTGAATGACTCTCTGATCTTGGTCGACTTCGTCAACAAGGCAAGAGCACAGGGTCAATCGATTACTCAGGCTGCTATTGAATCAGGGTGTTATCGATTCAGGGCTATCATCTTGACTTCTATGACCACCTTCGTCGGCCTGGTGCCAATTCTATTAGAGAAGAGTCTACAGGCACAAATCGTCATACCTATGGCGACATCACTCGCCTTTGGAATCGTCTTCTCAACGATAGTGACACTGATCCTTATTCCTCTGCTCTATATCATATTGGATGATATCAAACGCACTAGCCGCCGTTTCTACAACTGGTGGTGGCAGCCTAAGACACTAATGTCTCATTCCCATGAGTCTGATGCGGTGACCAGAAACAAATAGATAAATGCTCTCTCCTCCTTCAGTGAGCCAGTGAACGGCCTAGAACCTAAGTTCTAGGCCGTTCACGCTAGATATATCTAACTTCCGTGATCGCTTTGGCAGTTTCCAGCCCCAAGCTTGCCTACAATAAAGTCCAGAGAGAATAACTTAGGGCTTATACCATTCCGAGTAAGTATCGGATCATTCAGCGGGAGTTCAAAGCGCTGTAGGCAAGACGAATGTTTGAAGCTAATAGTTATTCTCGGCAACAAGCTCCTGCGTTGCTCTACCTCCTGCATCCATGCAGTCGTATATCGAGAACATTCAACGTAGCATAAAGGGCTTTGAAACCCGCACCGCGTGAGGCTCTCAGTGTTTCCACTTCGGTGTTGCATTGACTTAAAAGGGAATAACCATTTCCTCATCAATGCGCCTTGAATTGAAAAAACTGAGGGCCTCTGAACTGACCACATACTTATATGGAATGGTATTATATGGCTAACTCAACCTTAATTTACGATATACGTAATAGTCGCTACCTTAATATTACCGGTCGATGCACGTTGCGTTGCCAATTCTGCCCTAAGCATAACGGCAGTAAACAGGTCCATGATTACCAGCTAGCTTTAGATCATCAGCCCACTGCCGAGGAGATCATCCCTCTGCTTGGCGACATCGATGCCTATGATGAATATGTCTTCTGCGGCTATGGCGAACCCACTCTTAATTTAGCGACCTTAATTACTGTGGCAAAGGAGATTAAGCTCAGAGGCGGCCAAGTCAGAGTCAATACCGATGGCTTAGGTAACTTGTTTCACAGACGCAATATATTGCCTGAACTGGCACCTTGGGTAGATAGCCTGTCAATTTCACTCAATGCAGATAATGAAACCGCTTATCTGATGCATTGTAAGCCCAAGTTGAAGGGGAGCTATGACAGCGTTAAAGCCTTCATTCGGCTGGCAGTCAATACTATCGATTCTGTACAGGTCTCGGCCATAGATGGTCTGGAAGGGGTGGATATTGCGGCTTGTAGAACTTGGGTTGAGCAGAGCGGCGCTGAGTTTAAACATCGAAGCTTAGGTGTCGTCGGCTGAATGCTCCACTCGTCACCTTAATGGGTAGACAAGAAGCTCATTAGCTTGAACAAGGCAAAGTTATATTCATGTAACCGGCAGTGCTCGCAAATTTGATTTATGTTAATATGATTTCCCATAAAACAAACAACAAAAATACCTTAGATGTTGACGCCAAAACTATCACCTCTTATCCCAGCCCAAGATATTCATTGGTCGAATCAAAGACTATTGTCGGTGGCAACACAGATCTTCATTCTGATAATCAGCGTGGTATTACTCAGTAACGTCATCATCACCTTAGGCGAACGTAGACTCCAGGAAGACTGGGCGACTCAGAGGTACAGTGAACTCCAGGCTGTGGGCACCTTGATTGCAGATAAGGTCTCTTTCCAGCAATTTCGCACTCAGATGTTTGCCAAGTCAGAACTGCTCAAGCGCTACTTGGATGTGCCTAGTATTCCCAGGCAAGACAAGCTGGAGAAAAACTGGGATGTAATCACCAGTAATATTCCCGAACTGTTAGATATCGCCTTGTTCGATCCCCAAGGTAACTTCAAATTCGCTACCAGCGATAATTTCGGCCATGAACCTCTGCCCCCTTCCCTGCTCGGCGGCTCGAGAAACATGGGTGGCAACGAGATCTATACCTCTCCACTGGAATTTAGTCCGGTCAATGGCAAGCTAGAGCCTTACCTCTATCAACTTGCCTGGCTCGAAAATCCCGATCAGAGTGTTCGAGGCTATTTAGTGACATATAACTCTATGTCTAAGATGCTTAAGAGTATCAAGCCTGCCTATTCCAGCGGTCAATCACCGTTACTGATGTTAGATACTCAAGGCTTGCTCTATGCAGGTGCAGATTCCCGTCCGTCATTGAAACGTGTTCCCGATACTATGGGAGGCAGCATAAAACAGAGCTATCCGGCGCTATGGCGTAAGATGGCCATGAGTAATTTCGGTCAGTTTCATGGTGATAATGCCACCTTCGTCTATCTAAAAATCGAGCTGACGACCCAATACGAGACCCGCAGAGAATACTTCTTGGTATCCTACGTGCGCAACGATGATATTGCAGCCAATTTTTCCCAGTGGCGCACCATACTCATGAGCTGTGCTTTTATGCTGACTCTGTTGGCCTCTGTGCTCATTCTGCTGAGTCACTTTTATCGTCTAGAACAGAGATCAAGACAGTTCAGCATAGAGTTATCGAATCGCCTCTTCCACCGACAGGTGGGGTGCATCATAGTCAATCATAACAATCGGATAATTTCGGCGAATGAATTGGCGGCAACTCAGTTATCTTTGCCTAAAGATGAGCTACTCGATCGCAGTCTACAAAGAATCCTACAGCTTGAGGACGATGACTATTCTCGTATCGTGACTGAGATCCAGCAAAAGCAAGAGTGGAAAGGTGAACTTAGTCTGGATATGGGTGCCGAGACACAGGCCAAGTTAATTGCCCATATAAAAACCCAGGCCTCTAAAGATGAACGCAGAGCTTATCTGGTCATCACCTTCGAAGATGTCAGTGAGCTCAAACACGCACAGCAAGATGCCTACCTGAGTAGAGTCTTAAATAATAGTGGAGTGCCATCGGCCCTGGTTCAGGCTGACGGCACTATCATTCGTGCTAACCCCGCATTTGAACAGCAGATGCAGTCAAACACCGAATGTAGCAATATCATTGACACCTTACCCGATGATTTAGGTGATAAGTGGTCACAAATTTCTCAACTAATATTACTTCAGGGGAGTTGGAAAGGTCAGGTATTATGTTCCTCATCGAGTGCTAATACCTGCTTACAAGCCACACTTAAGGGTCATATCGATGCGTCCGGAGAGCTGGATTATATCGTCTGTACTTTCGAACAGGCGATCATCAAGAATAATCATGATGAATCCGGTGTGCTTGTGCCTCATCGCTCAACTATCTTAGTCAACTATAGAGATCTTGAAAGCTACTTCGATTCATTAGAGCACACGAGTAAAGATCGCTCCAGCCTACTCCTGTTGGACATCACCTCTGAGAGTATGCTGAGTCATATGAGTGATATAGGGCTGCTTGAGAGCAGGCAGAAAGAAGTTGAGATATTTCTCCTCAGAGAGCTGCCATCGAATTACCAGATGTCTCACTGGCAACTAGGTAAGCTTATCTTCATCTTGCCCGATACTGATGCAGACCAGGCACATTATTTCGCCATCAAGTCTTTAGCGAGTCTCAATGATATGGGGCTGGGCAAAGGTATCTGTATGGGCATAGCGTCTTTTCAACCAGAGCAAAATCTCGAACAGTACTTGAGTAATGCCGAGGTCGCACTTAAACGCGCTAAGCAAATAGGCGAACAAAATATCTGTCAGGCCTTTACGCGCTAAAGCTGAGAAAGAGCCTAGAGTCTAGTTTCTAGTTTCTAGTTTCTAGTTTCTAGCATCTAGGCTCTTATCCTATCACTGCTATGCCTTCGGGCAGTTCACTCTGGCTGATATCGATAATCGTCGAGCGATTCATGGTGATCTTATAACGCGCATATTTCACTGCGTCTTTGCCGTCTTTCACCGCTAAGATCAGATTGATCTGGTAACGGCGTTCCACCGAATCATTGCTGATTTTACCATCCTGTTCCTTGTAGATCTTCGCCTTGCCCCGCTCCAGATAGCGGGCGAATGGAGCTAAGCTAAAGTTTACCTGCTCCTGTATCGACGTATAACCAGCCAGAAACTCTTTCTGGGTCACGCGGGTATGAATGCCGTAATGCAGCACTTCGGCATCGAGCTTATTTTGTCTGTGGCGCCGTTTAAGAATTTCAGCGACTGTATCCGGTAACTCGATCGTTTTCATAAAGTCTAACCAGACCAGCTGCTTAGCAATCGGGGCTTGGCTGTTGGTATCTCTGAGTAGTCTGCTCCACTTGGGCCTGCCCTTCTGAATCAGGCGCCAGAGTGCATTTCGAATATCTTCCTTAAAGATCTCACGAAAACCATAGATCACAGCCAGAGTTAACACTAAGGCTATGGTTAAGCCGCTAAATACACCCTGAGCCTTGATAATAAGCGCCGACACTACCAACATCACCATGGCCGTCGCAAAACCGGTAGTCATCTTCTTCAGGCCTGTGCCTAAAGTTTTCATCTCCTCTTTCAATACAACACCTTGTTGTATTAGGCGCCTGAGCAGCAACATCTTATTGGAGATGCGATTAGGATCATCCTTTGTCTGTTGAGAATTATACCGCTTAGTTTTTCTATGTTCGTTCTCAGCCCTACACAGGGCAATAGCCGAATCTAGAATCTCACTGTACTCGCTACTTCTAGGCGCTCTGGATAGCAGTTTCAGTAGACGCTGTTCACAGAACCAGGAAAGGTAATTGTCGGCGTTCTCAAAATAAGACTTCCATTTAGGATCGCTGGGCTCATTGCGACGAAACTTCTTCAGCAGTTGACTCACTAAGTCACACAGACCTTGCAGAGAATTGAAGAAGTCTTCAGGCTCTTCAATCTGTGCCAGCTCCTTGCTATCCGTCTCGATGGCAACAGAAAATTGATAGGCAAATAAATTCAAGTAGAGACGAAATTCTTCTACCGTACGTTTTTTCTGACTGGCAAAACGGCTCTGTACCAAGGGAAGGTGAAGACCGCTGGAATAATATGAGCGACGCCCCGTGATGGCCGAATGATAGTACTCCTCTTCATTTAAGCTCTGAGGACCTATTCCCATCTCTTTAGGCAAGAAGAAATAGAGATCCAGACGTCGGTTATCTCCCACCTTCATCTGATGGATGAACTTAATAGAGAGTGACTCTTCCTGCTTGACTCTAATCTTAGACACTTAGCTCCAATTTCCTTTAAATTCAGTATAATGCCTTATCGATCTAGCCTGTTCCCTCTACGTCATCATACTGTTCTTGAGAAAGAGCAGGCGATTATCTCAGGGGACAAGGTTAACAATTTACTATGGCAATGTTTGTGTGCTGCAAAGCACGATCTCTCCTCATATTCGCCTGAAAGGCCATACAGAGAGTAATAGTTTGATCACTTTCTCATGCAGAAAATACAAGAGGTGGATTTAGATAAAAGAGTTAGAAATTAATAGGATATTAGATCGTAAGTATAGTCTAAAACCTTATTAATACCATATCAGAAATAAGAGAAAACTTTACCGTGAAAGGCCTTTCTTAAGGTATCACCTATCAATAGCTTCAGTGCTAACACGATTAATTAAGATCGCAGATCCAGATACCATTACCAAGATTAAACTGAATGACAGCATAACCTTTAGCGCTATCCATATCCATAATGTGGAGATTTAAACTCGCTATTTTTGAATATGCTAAAGCTTGTTTTGCCGAATCGATGATGGAAGAGATTTTATTTTTCCAAGAAAAATCAGCCACAGATACCAGTCCTTTTTAACCATGTCTGGTCGATATAATCCTTACTAGCACCAGATGAAATACCTTTAACGTTTCTCACCTCTGTCCCCTCAGCGTTTTCCCGCTTTAACACTATACTGCTCACTGTCTCATTATGAGTAAATGAAACAAAAACATCGTCCCATAGTACAGTGTCGCAAAGCTCAAGCTGCTGTATAAAAAAGCTAGATAGATCCTCAATATCAGCAAAGCTTGCCCCTTCATTAGGCACAGGGTAATAAGATACGATACCTGTCGAGGTAGTTATTTCATGCTTATTCAATGGTTTAATTGATTTTTCAGGTTCGAAAATTGAATGCATGAAGATAATCAATAGCAGAATTTGTGCGATTAAAAGCCCATACTTCTGCTTAGTCATGCCCGCTAGGGGGCCTGAGAGAGTATGATTTATAGACGCCTTCATTCTAGTATGCAGAATGAAACCTTGATCATCTATAGTCTCTAACAACTGGGCTGATTGCTTGCCCAGAAAAAACCTGAGTCTATCGATCGCTTCTTGTAGCTTAGCCGGTGTTCTATGCTCTTCTGGTAGTCGTTGCAACAGCTGCTCTTTGGATAACACCTGATCCCTGAAACGTACTAAGAGTTCGAGTACAACAAACTCCACCAAAGGCATTTTCCAGCTGGTATCATTTTGCTGATTTGATAGTGTGGTTCGCTTTATATCAAACCAGCAGCAACCAATTTGCATAGTTAGCGGCCTAATTTATCTTATGGACAAACATTGTATCTATTCCCATCACTGTCGTCAGCGATCTCAATAACCTATCTATAACCAATGAAAGGAATCGTGACTGAGAGCACACAAGTGATTGATAGTAGTGAACAAGCATAGATACAAGTTAACGTAAGTGTAAATTTATAGTTAACAGTTATACACATTGACTTAAAAGGGAATAACCATTTCCTTTTAAGTCAATGTGCCTTGAATTGAAAACACTGAGAGTCTCTGAACTGACCAGATACTTATATGGAATGTTATATGGAATGGTATTAGAGGCGTGTGGTGGAAGAGGGGAAGTAAGTTAACAAGCGCCATGATGACGCTTATTATTTTCAATACGACTAGAATGCGTAAAGCAAGGTCATATTGGTTTCTGTATCTGTACTCTCTTTATCATCGAGAGGCGAATCGTTGTAACGCACAATAATGGCAAATTTCATGGCTAAAGCACCTATGATATTGGCTGTGATCGAAGTTTCAGAGCGGCCTTCGAAACTTTCACCATAATCGGCAACAAACATCTGCTTAAACCTAGAACTCTCGGTTATATCAGTTTCAAAGTTCATCACCCCGTGAGCAACCCAGCTGTCTTCGGTGTCATAACCAGCTTCAGCCGCACTCTCAGTGTCTAAGCGTTTATACTTATAACCTGGACCGACTTCAACATTAAACAGAGTCTTACCATCATCAATAAACTTATGACCATAACCGGAAGAAACCGTCGAAGTAGAATCAAAACCAGTGAAAGGATCGATCTCATGGTTTCCGTTTACAAATATATAGCTTGTGTCGGTTAACTGATAATCGCCCTGGATCAGGCCGTAATAACGTTTACCAGTGACTTCACCCGTATCTTCTTTATATAGAGCTTCAAGCAAGTACTGGTTTTCCCAGTTACCAAACTCGTGCTTCATATCTAAACGGCCTTTTATTGAGGTCGTTTCCGTATTACCTGTGGTCAAGGTCGCACCTAGCTCAGCGTCGCCGCCGAAGGTCTTATCGCCTTCGACAAAATCAGCACCAGCTTCTGCAGCGAAAGGCGCTGCCATTAAAATAGCAGACGCTATCAGCATTTTTTTCATTTTTATTCTACTCCGAAAAATCATATCCCTTAAAATCGGCGCAATATTAACACTCACAAAACAGAATTGAAAATCTGTGATACACATTAATGCAATTAGGGGAAGCGCCTAAAAGGGGATAAAGACTGAAAATGTCTATAAACAAAACCCAGATACAAAAATGCCCGCGAGTAGCGGGCATTTTTAAAATATTCTATTTAGCTTTACTTAATCTGTGGATCTAACTCACCAGATTGATACGCCTTATACATGGCTTGCAGCGACTTAGGCTTAATCTTAGAGCCCATGCCAGCAGCGCCAAATGCTTCATAACGCGTGGTACAGATATCAGCCATGGCTTCCATAGACGCCTTAAGGAATTTACGCGGATCGAATTCGCTTGGATTCTCGGCCAGAAACTTACGTACAGCACCGGTTGATGCTAAGCGAAGATCGGTATCGATATTGACCTTACGCACACCGTGCTTAATACCTTCGACGATCTCTGCTAATGGCACGCCATAAGTTTCCGGGATCTCTCCGCCGTACTCGTTGATGATCTTCAGCCACTCCTGAGGCACAGATGAAGAACCGTGCATCACTAAGTGAGTGTTAGGGATACGTGCATGAATTTCCTTGATACGATCGATACGTAGTACTTCACCGGTAGGCTTGCGGCTAAACTTATACGCACCATGGCTAGTACCAATGGCGATCGCTAAGGCATCGACGTGAGTGTCAGATACGAAGCGCGCCGCTTCTTCCGGCGTGGTCAGCATCTGATCCATGGTCAATATGCCCGCAGCACCGATACCATCTTCTTCACCGGCTTCACCTGTCTCCAGACTACCCAGACAACCGATTTCGCCTTCAACAGACACACCACAAGCGTGTGCGAAAGCAACAGTCTTACGTGTTACATCGACGTTATATTCGTATGATGCTGGTGTTTTACCATCGGCCATCAAGGAGCCATCCATCATCACAGATGACATGCCAAGCTGAATAGAACGCTGACAGATATCAGGATCTGTACCGTGATCTTGGTGAATACACACAGGGATATCAGGATACTGCTCGAGAGCGGCAGCCATCAGATACTTGAGAAACTGAGGACGAGCATACTTACGTGCGCCAGCCGATGCCTGAACAATCACAGGACTGTCTGTCGCTTCGGCAGCTTGCATGATGGCACGCATCTGCTCAAGGTTGTTTACGTTAAAGGCTGGTACGCCGTAATTATGTTCTGCAGCATGATCAAGCATTTGTCGTAGGGAAATTAAAGCCATTTTTTACTCCAATAATAGGGTAACTCAAGCACTTAAGTTTTAGCACTCAAATTGTAGAGTCACCGAGGTCACTATCGTTTGGATTGATTTTTATATGCCTTGGCCAAACACAATACTCAGACCTAAGTCTTAGCATCTGGCTTAACCAAAGCACGGTTTCTTTTTATCGCTGATTTAGAGGATAATTATAATTTTAAGAGCGTTATTTCGCTCTAAATCAGTTTATGTTTGTTATTTTCCGCGAGATTCTAACATAGCTACGGCAGGAAGTTCTTTTCCTTCGAGAAACTCGAGGAAAGCACCGCCACCGGTAGAGATATATGAGATCTTGTCGGCAATGTCATATTTATCGACTGCCGCTAACGTATCACCGCCACCGGCGATAGAGAACGCCTTAGACTCGGCAATTGCCAGGGCGATACGCTTAGTACCTTCACCAAATTGATCGAACTCGAACACGCCTACCGGACCGTTCCACACTATGGTACCAGCACCTTCAATAATTTTTGCTAAGGCTCGCGCGCTGTCGGGGCCGATATCGAAGATCATATCGTCCTTGGTCACTTCACTCACGTCTTTGAGCGTCGCACTTGCTGTCGGACTGAATTCGCCGGCAACAACCACATCGGTCGGCACAGGAATATCACCACCACGACTCTGAGCATTAGCAACCAGACGCTTAGCCTCGTCGATGAGGTTGACCTCATACAGAGACTTACCCACTTCATGTCCGGCAGCTGCAATAAAGGTATTAGCGATCCCCCCCCGACTACGAGCTGATCGACTATGCCAGATAGACTCTCTAATACCGTAAGCTTAGTCGATACTTTAGAACCGCCTACAATCGCCACGAAAGGACGAGCAGGATTGTCCAATGCCTTACCTAAAGCGGCGAGTTCATTGGCAAGAAGTGGACCGGCGCAAGCTATTGGCGCATGCATACCCACACCATGAGTCGAAGCCTGAGCCCTGTGTGCGGTGCCGAACGCATCCATCACATAGACATCACAAAGAGCCGCAAGCTTCTTCGCTAAGGCTGCATCATTTTTCTTCTCACCGACATTGAAGCGTACGTTTTCAAATACAACCACTTCGCCGACGTTTGCTTCTACACCATCGAGATAATCATTAGCCAGACGCACAGGACAATCTAATGCCTTAATCAAGTAATCTACTACTGGCTTGAGGGAGAATTCAGCGTTGAATTCGCCTTCTGTAGGACGGCCCAGATGTGACATCACCATCACGGCAGCCCCTTTTTCCAGAGCAAGCTTAATCGTCGGCAATGCAGCCCTAAGACGTGCATCACTGGTGACAACGCCTTCACTCACAGGTACGTTCAGATCTTCACGGATAAGCACACGCTTACCTTGTAGATCTAACGCTGACATATTAATAATCGTCATTTACGTTTCCTTAAAAGTTAAAAATTAAAAATTAAAAATGGGTAAATCAATTCGGTTCACTCTGACCGCCGGGACAAAACACCGGGCCATCAGATAAAAATATTCAAATCAAAAACCAAGACGACGGGCTCCGCCCTGTTAGTAACAGCGAACAGCTCAGCCTTACCAGCATTTAAGCAGGTTGAATAGCAAAGACGACGGCCTTCGGCCTATCGCTTCGCGGACGGCTACGCCTATTCGACGGGCTCCGCCCTGTTAGTAACAGCGAACAGCTCAGCGTCATCTTTTCTGTAGGAGGGTCCTTTAGCCCCGAAGACCATAGGCTCATTATCTCCCGGCTAAAGCCGGTCCTACAACTAAACGTAAACGGTTGAATAGCAAAGACGACGGCCTTCGGCCTATCGCTTCGCGGACGGCTACGCCTATTCGACGGGCTCTGCCCTGTTAGTAAAAGCGAACAGCAATAGCGTCTTCTTAGCTCCACCAGCGCAGCGTCATCTCAGCCTTACCAGCGCAGCGTCGTCTTAGCCTTACCAGCGCAGCGTCATCTCAGCCTTACCAGCGAAGCGTCATCTCAGCCTTACCAGCGAAGCGTCTTCTTAGCTCCACCAGCGCAGCGTCATCTCAGCCTTACCAGCGAAGCGTCTTCTTAGCTCCACCAGCGCAGCATCATCTCAGCTTTACCAGCGCAGCATCATCTCAGCCTTACCAGCGCAGCGTCATCTCAGCCTTATCCCTTACGCTCTTCTCGCCTTAATCATCTCTAAGCTGGTATCTAACATACGGTTGGCAAAACCCCACTCGTTATCGCACCACAGCAGTAACTTAACCAGATGACCGGCACTCACTCGGGTCTGAGTGCCATCGACGATGCTGGATCTTGGATCGTGATTGAAGTCACAGGACACCAGAGGCTCATTAGTATAGCCTAAAATGCCTTTATAGAGTCCCGTTGCCGAATCACGAAGCACCTGATTTACATGATCAATATCGACTCTTGAGGCTAAAGTTACCGACACGTCTATGGCGGTAACATTTATCGTTGGCACTCGCACCGAGATAGCTTCAAACTTGTCTTTCATTTGGGGGAGTATTCGCTCTATGCCTCGAGCCAGTTTAGTGTCCACAGGAATGATCGATTGACCCGCGGCTCGTGTACGACGCAGATCATCATGATAGGCATCGATCACCTGTTGATCGTTCATCGCCGAGTGTATGGTGGTGATTGCGCCGCTTTTCACACTAAAGTGTTTATCTAACACCTCGATGACAGGGACAATACAGTTTGTGGTACAGGATGCATTGGACACGACGGTATGCTCAGCCCGTAAAAGTTCATGATTCACGCCGTAGACAATAGTCGCATCTACATCACTCGATGAAGGATGGCTGATGAGTACCTGCTTGGCCCCCGCATGGATGTGAGCCTCACAGCTTGTTCTATCGGATAACACGCCAGTCGCCTCATAGACGATATCGATATCCAGATCCGCCCAGGGCAGTCTGCTGGCATCGCTTTGATGCAGTAACTTGATGACATCATCACCCACATGCAGGTAGTTTTCATCCGTACTCAGTTCTACTTGAGACTGAAAACGTCCATGAGTCGTGTCGTACTTGGTGAGATGAAGAATTGCTTCAGGTTTAGCCAGTTCATTGATAGCGACGATCTGGATCTGATCACGCTTACCTGATTCATAAACGGCACGGAGAATTGAACGGCCGATACGGCCATAACCATTGATTGCAACTCTGATCATTAAGCGCTTATACCCTATAGAAAAATATTGGAATCGACATCTGTAGCTCAACAAGAACCCCATGGGGCTAAGTTAAAGCAGCAATTTCAATTTGCTTATTTCAACATGCTTATTTCAACATATATGTAAAAAGACTATTTTAAAAACTGGCATTTATCAAAGGTCACTGACTGTATTCAATGACCTTTGATAAATATCCACAACAAGCGAGACGTACTCTATCAGATGTAACAACGGCCTACCCCATTATTTGTAGCTTAAAGTAAGCCACATGAGATAAGCCGTTAGTAAGATCACCTAGCCAAATAAGCTAGGTGATGCACCGCTAAATGAACCGATTAAACTAACTCGTTCACTGTAGCAACAACATTTTCAACGGTGAAGCCAAAATGCTTCAACAAGTCAGCACCCGGAGCCGACTCACCGAAGGTAGTCATGCCCACAACAGCGCCGCCGAATCCGACATACTTGTGCCAGAAATCAACGTGAGCCGCTTCGATAGCTACACGCTTAGTCACAGACTTTGGCAGTACAGATTCTCTGTAAGCCGCATCTTGCTTATCGAACTCGTTAGTAGAAGGCATAGAAACCACACGGACCTTGTTACCTTGCTCAGTCAGTGCAGCAGCTGAATCGACAGCCAGTTGAACTTCAGAACCAGTAGCAATTAAGATCAGGTCAGGTGTGCCAGCACAATCGATTAAGGTGTAGCCACCTTTAGCGACGTTAGCTAATTGCTCTGCAGTACGAGCCTGAGCCTTAAGACCCTGACGACTGAAGATGAGTGATGTTGGAGCATCACGACGCTGAATAGCAGACTTCCACGAAACCGCAGTTTCTGCCGCATCACATGGACGCCAAACAGTCATGTTTGGAGTCATACGCAAGTTAGCAAGTTGCTCTACCGGCTGGTGAGTCGGACCGTCTTCACCTTGACCGATAGAGTCGTGAGTATAAACCCAGATATTTTGGATACCCATAAGTGCAGACATACGTACCGCATTACGTGCGTACTCCATAAACATCATGAAAGTTGCACCATAGTTGATGAAACCACCGTGAAGTGATGCACCATTCATGATACCGCTCATACCGAATTCACGTACACCGTAATAGATGTAGTTACCGGCTGGATCGTCTTGAATACCTTTTGAACCAGACCAAAGCGTCAGGTTAGAACCTGCAAGGTCGGCAGAGCCACCTAACATTTCAGGCAAGATAGCAGCGAATGTGCCAATAGAATTTTGTGATGCCTTACGGCTGGCAATGCCTTCAGCCTTGTCTTGACACTCTTGAATGAAAGCTTGTGCTTTCTCTTCAAAATCTGCCGGTAAGTCACCCGTGATCACGCGGCGCTTATATTCTGCGGCAAGTTCAGGGAATGCAGCTTCATAGGCAGCAAACTTGTCATTCCAGCTAGCTTCGTTAGTCGCGCCAGCATCTTTAGCATCCCAACCTGCGTATACATTGTCAGGGATTTCGAAAGGACCGTGATCCCAACCCAAGAATTCACGAGTCGCTGCGATCTCGGCATCACCCAGTGGTGCGCCGTGGCAGTTATGCGTACCTGACTTGTTAGGAGAACCGAAACCGATAACCGTTTTGCAGCAGATCATAGTCGGCTTGTCGGTAACTAACTTAGCAGCTTCGATGGCGGCGCGAATAGCATCGCTATCATGACCGTCAACGCCGGCAATCACATGCCAACCGTAAGCCTCGAAACGCTTTGGCGTATCGTCGGTAAACCAACCTTCGACGTGACCATCGATAGAGATGCCGTTGTCATCCCAAAACATGATGAGCTTGCCAAGACCTAAGGTTCCCGCTAAAGAACAGGCTTCGTGTGAGATGCCTTCCATCAGACAACCGTCACCCAAGAAACAGTAGGTGAAGTGATCGACGATGTCGTGACCAGGTTGGTTGAACTGAGCCGCTAAGGTCTTCTCAGCAATTGCCATACCTACGGCGTTACTGATACCAGCGCCCAGTGGACCTGTGGTCGTTTCAACACCCGGAGTGTAACCATATTCAGGGTGACCCGGTGTCTTAGAGTGCAACTGACGGAACTGTTTAAGCTCTTCGATAGGCAGTGCATAACCTGTCAGATGAAGCAAAGAGTATATAAGCATAGAACCATGGCCGTTTGATAAGACAAAACGGTCACGATCAACCCACTCAGGGTTATTAGGGTTGTGCTTAAGGAAGTCATTCCAAAGCACTTCAGCGATATCAGCCATCCCCATTGGTGCACCTGGGTGACCAGAATTGGCTTTTTGAACGGCATCCATACTTAATGCGCGGATAGCGTTTGCGAGTTCTTTACGAGATGACATGCTCTCTCCTGCTTGGTTTTGAGGTCTAGATCATCGAGCGCCATATCAATCAGCACTTAAATTAGAAATCGATGTTCTACTGCAAATTTTGGAGCCATATTTTCGCCCACATAACAGACGGACGCAAACGATAATTCACCGAATCACAATATTTCCCTGTAAGTCATAGGGGCGAACCGCCATCTTCGAAACATAGGATTCGCCAAACGCCGCTTTTACCTCATTTAAAGCTGAATTAAATTCATCAGTTCTAGTGAAGCTATAACACTGATAACTAAGAGGTTACAACTCAACAGCAAAATATATTTACATATTGAATGTCACAATATGTACTAATAATTAGTGAACGGGGGTGATCGCCGACTCATTTTGAATTAATATAGACGTCTAGATGTAGATACTTCTACACATTCAAATTGTTCAATGACGAGATTTCCCACCATGGCAAAGCACTTGTTTACTTCTGAGTCTGTATCAGAAGGTCATCCAGATAAAATCGCCGATCAGATTTCTGATGCGGTACTAGACGCAATCCTAGAGCAAGACCCTAAGGCTCGTGTCGCCTGCGAAACTTATGTAAAGACCGGTATGGTCATGGTCGGTGGTGAAGTCACGACTTCTGCTTGGGTCGATATCGAAGAGATCACCCGTAAAACAGTACGTGAAATTGGTTACACACATTCTGATATGGGCTTCGATGCCGACTCTTGCGCTATATTAAATGTCATTGGTAAACAGTCTCCAGACATTAACCAAGGTGTTGACCGTGCCGATCCTAAAGATCAAGGTGCCGGTGACCAAGGCTTGATGTTTGGTTATGCCAACAACGAAACCGACGTACTCATGCCAGCCCCTATTACCTATGCTCACGCTCTGGTAAAACGTCAATCAGAAGTACGTAAGAACAAGACTCTACCTTGGTTACGTCCTGACGCTAAAAGCCAAGTTACTTTCGCTTACGAAGACAACAAGATTGTCGGTATTGACGCAGTTGTTCTTTCGACTCAGCATTGCGACAGCGTGAATCAATCTGATCTGATTGAAGGTGTAATGGAAACCATCATCAAGCCAGTACTACCGGCTAAATGGTTATCTAAAGACACTAAATACTTCATCAACCCAACAGGCCGTTTCGTTATCGGTGGTCCAGTAGGTGATTGCGGTCTGACGGGTCGTAAGATCATCGTCGACACTTACGGCGGCATGGCTCGCCACGGTGGTGGTGCATTCTCGGGTAAAGATCCCTCGAAAGTCGATCGCAGTGCAGCATACGCGGCACGTTATGTGGCTAAAAACATAGTTGCTGCGGGTCTTGCCGATCGCTGTGAACTACAAGTTTCCTACGCTATTGGTGTTGCCGAGCCAACCTCTATCAGCATTGAAACCTTCGGTACCTGCAAGGTATCTGAAGAGCTACTAATAGCCTTGGTACGTGAGCACTTCGACCTACGTCCCTATGGCCTGACTGAGATGCTAGATCTGGCTCGCCCAATCTATCAAGCTACAGCGGCATACGGCCACTTCGGCCGTAATGAGTTCCCTTGGGAACGTACCGATAAAGCCGAGGCATTGAAAACGGCTGCTAAGCTATAAATTGGTTTATCCCGTCTAACGACTGTTAAACCCTAAAAACCGCCAAGTGGCGGTTTTTTTTGTGCCTTTAATAGCTCACCTCATCCCCTCGACAATTCTCCCGACCATTTTCATTTTTTACTACAAAATTAGTGATAAATTAAGCTGCAGTTAAGCTAGAACTCGGTAAACTAACACCTCATATTCGCCAATGTATTTATTGGTAACACTTTTTGGGAGAGACTAAGGTTGGAGAGACAATGGGAACTAACATAGGAAAATTGGTACTCCTTGCCCTTTTAATAGGCACTTCACTCTATTGGGGAGCCGATAACTTCACCAGCGGACCCACCAATCTGAAAGATACAGATAAGCTAAAGCTAGAGGCAACAGATGAAAGCGGTGAGCAAACTGCATCACCAGATGTGGCACAACTGAAAAGCAATCATCCACAACTGAGCGACAATATCCCCACCAGCTTGGCTAAAGATGTAGTACTGGACTCACTAGACGATCTTATCGCCCTATTTGATTCATTGGACTACAACACCCAAAGCTGGCTCGACGGTAATCGCGAAGTACCGCGTCTCACCTTCGAAGGTGTCAGCGATAACTGGCATAAGACATCTAACGAAATCCCCGTTCAACAAAAGAAAATGGTTTTTTTCCGACTGATGGCCCCCCTAATTCTTGTGTCTAACGAGAAGATATTGCTAGAGCGTCAGATAATTGAACGAGCCGGGCTTGATGCCCCGGAGCTAAAGCGCATAGCGTTAAAATACCGAGCGATAACGGATAGTAAGCTTCCACTTACCGAGGAGCTGCGCATGAATTTATTAAATCAGGTCGATATATTGCCACCTTCCTTAGTGCTAGCTCAAGCTGCCGAAGAGAGTGGCTGGGCCACCTCAAGATTCACTTTAGAGGGCAATGCATTCTTCGGTCAGTGGGATTTTAGTGGCAACGGCATGATCCCCAAGCAACAGCGTAAAGAGTTAGGTAACTATGGATTGGCAAGATTCGATAGCCCGTTAGCATCGGTAGAAGGTTACATGTTTAACCTAAATACCAATAATGCCTACCTGAAACTACGCCATCTTCGTGCCGAGCTAAGAAAGAGTGAACAAGCAATTACAGGACCGGAGCTCGCCGGTACGTTAGATAAGTACTCGGAACGTGGTCAGGCATACATAGATGGCATTCGTGAGATGATACGTTTTAATAAGTTAGATCAGGTGGATCAAGCTTATCTCAGTAGCAAGGCCCCGCTGCATTTAATCGGTAAGAATCAAGACTAGTTCGGTTCTATAAATTTAAGCGCTAACTTTCAGGTTCGAGTTAGCGCTTAAATCTAGCAATGGTCAAAATGCGCATACTCCATACACATGAATTCAACTTGTTGTAGCGATAATACAGGTACATTCACTTGCCTCAATGAAGACGTCTCTATATGCATGATATCGAGTGTACCTGTAGTAATGGCATGCTCACCTTTGCCATCTGATGGACCAGGCTCCTTAATGTGCTGTACCTTACCATCATGAGTTAGCAGCTGAATCGACGCGCTGTAATCATTGATGAGACCACAATTGATCCAAATCCTTTGCCATTTCACACAGTAAAATTGCTCACTGAACTCGCTCTTATCCCCTTCAATATCCGCGTGGTTATCCCTATGTAGAGTCACTTCATAGGCAATGCCAGACTCAAGTTTAATTGAATCATCTGCTCTCTTCTCCACATCTGCAGAAATAACAGCAATGACTAACTTCATATTATCGAAAGCCGACAGCGACTCTCTGGCATAGGGCGCGAGTAAACGTTGAACTTGCTGTAATATGTGTTTATCTGATCCGGAATTCATAATGACATTACCTGTGGAGGTTAATTCAAGTAGACAAGGCCAGTAAATAATAGTCTCTGTCATCGAAGGTAAAAAAATCCAACACCTGCATCGATGCTTTATTTGTGTGTGCCGAAAATGAAGCCATATTATCTTCGGCGATAAAGGTAAGCATAAATGGGAATTTAACTTGCACCTGAGTTTTTATCTCACTGACCAGAGCTTCAAAAATACCTTGGCCACGATAATCCTTCTTAATCCAGATAGGACCATATTGGCATGAATTACTCTTAGTTAACTTGATCCCGCCAAGGCTGAATTCCTTTATTCTCTTAAGAATATGTCGGTACACAGGCCAAGATTCAAAAAAAGACCAAGTCCCCGCAATCACGTAGCCCACTATTTCACCATTCCCCCATCGAAATCTTCGAGTTTTCGCTCAGCAACACAGATCCAATGGGAGTCAATCAGCTGTCTCAATTCAGCTTCCCCAAAAGCTTGCCCATCTAATGCGTAAGCTTGTGCTCCGTCACTGAGCTCGTCATTAAGATGTATTCGTTCGAGCTCTACCAACTGCTTGAGATCACCCATACGGGCTAGTCTGATGTTCATGGTGCAGGTATTGACCTTTTAATTATGAGTAAACAATTATACCATTCCGAGTAAGTATCTGATCATTCAGCGGGAGTTCAAAGCACTGTAGGCAAGGGCTATATTTGCTCCTGCAATATAGACATTCACCACATCCATGCGGCTTGCGAATGTTTGAAGCTAATAGTTATTCTCGGCAACAAGCTCCTGCGTTGCTCTACCTCCTGCATCCATGCAGTCGTATATCGAGAACATTCAACGTAGCATAAAGGGCTTTGCCCTTTTCTTTAAACATCAGCCGCACTGCGTGAGGCTCTCAGTGTTTCCACTTCGGTGTTACATTGACTTAAAAGGGAATAACCATTTCCTCATCAATGCGCCTTGAATTGAAAAAACTGAGGGCCTCTGAACTGACCAGATACTTATATGGAATGGTATTAGCCATGATTATAACTTAAAACTCTCCAGTGCTAGGTTAATTATCCGCTCTCGGAAAATGCCCAAACACGCCATCCATTTGCATAATGACGTTCTGACTACCACAATTAACGAAATAACATGATGACTTTACCTAGGTTCCCATGCTTCCTGAAAATGTTGATACCAGTATTAGTTTACTTGAAAGTGATAATACCCAGCTAAACTTAGTTCGCTGGATGCACCAGTGCGAATTGATGAAGCGTTATTATGAAGCCGATGTGGTATTTATCATCCAAGAAACCGGGTCCAGCTTTGAAGTTATCGTTAGTTCCATTTGCCAGTCCAGACAGTTTACTACCGGCACTAGCTTCGATAGAGATCATAAAATTTTCCAGCGCCTAGTGCGATCGCTACCCGATGGATTAAATATCGATTTAACTAACCATGACCATGTCGATCTACATGAAGAGTTCGATCAAGCCCAAACCCTATTAACTCGCCCAATTCTCTGGCCCGATGGTACACATTTCGGCTGTATCTGTGTCTTGAATGCCAAAGCATCCACTTCGGCATCTAACTCCTTTATGTTGGAACCTTTTCAGGTGTTGCTTCAACAAGAGCTGACTCTTTACTGCCAAACTCAACGAATAGAATCTTTATCCATGCGTGATAGAGAAACCGGCATGTTGAACCAATATGGTTTCATCATGATGGCACCGAGACAGCTTAGTTTAGGGCGACGTTTCGGCGCCCATGCTGGCATCATCTTCTTCGAACTTTACTCCGCTCACACCATAGAGCATATAGAAGAAAAACATCATAGATTATTGGGAAGCATCATTCAGGATACGATAAGGACTGCAGATATTGCGGCTCACTACAGTGACAATCAGTTTGTTGTGCTGGTCTTTGTCGATTCAGAGAGAGATCTTCTCCACATAGGTAAGCGAGTCGACAAGCTAATTTTTCAACAAAACGATCAACTTAAAGTCGATTCAAGCTGTAATTATTTCACGCCAGACTCGACACTTAAACTCGCCCCCATGCTTGAAAAATCAAAAAAAGGACTGAAATCTGAGCAGCTTAAGTTAGAAGCTCAAGCCGCTAAACTAAAGGCCCCCGCTGTAACCTGAAAAATACACTCTACACATAGGCTTGACGCTTTTCTTCTCAAGCCTAATTTCTGGTGTAAACCCACACTCATTAAGCCATGGTTGAACACTCTGTTCTGCAAAAAACACACATAGCTACATTTTATTAACCTTAGAAATTAAGTATGCTAACCAGCGTCATAACAAAACAAACTCAGAGTAATACTAATTTAAGAACCCTTAACACAGATAAGCATTATTTTAGTTCAGATAAGAATCATTTAACTCAGATAAAAAATAACTAAGAGAGAAGTCTCATGCTAGCCCAAAGCAATCATCACCGACTCTGGCTAAGAGAACAAGATCATCCAGCTATCAACTTGCCAAGATGGCAGCAGCAAATGGATCTTTTGACCAGTTTCTATCGTTCACAAGCGAGCCTGATATTGCAATTATCCGATAATAGCTTTCAAGTTGTTTGCGCTCAGCAGAGCCAAGATTACAAGCTTAATGGGGGACTATTTTTTTCGATGCTGGATTATTAAAGCTGGTTGAATCTCAGAGTGGTTATGGCCAATCTCATGCAAAAGGAAATGAATTTACTTCAGGCCTGTCTCAGTTTCAACATGTGATATGTCAATTAATTTACTGGCCTGATGGGGAACTCTTTGGCTGTATATTGATCTGTGATCCTAATCAGAATAGATTTCAAGAACGTCTCGCCCCTCTGGTAGAAACAACTAAATGTTTAATTCAGGCGGAACTTAAACATTTATTCTTGATGATGAAAGTGCAGATGCTATCGGTACAAGATGAACAGACCTGCATGCTTAATCAATATGGTTTTAGCCTGATGGCACCAAGACAGTTGAGTCTGAGTCGACGTTTTGGCTCTCATGCGGGGATAATCTTAGTCGAAGCTCTTTTCGATGAATCGACAGAAGTACAAACTGAATCAGAAGAGCAGAGGCTGCGCATACTCGCCAGGATAATCCATAGCAGTTTAAGGGATGCGGATGTATCGGCAAGAATAAGTCATAACCAATTTATTATTCTTTGTTTCATCGACAATGAGTCAAACCTTGACTCATTGGTCTTAAGGTTGAAGAAACAATTCGCCAAAGAAGGTCAGAATTTAAACTTAGTCACGGGGCAGAGTTACTTTACTCCAGATACTCAAATCAGCCTTGCTCCTATGCAGCAGCAAGCTATAAAGAGTCTAAACCTAAACCGGATCGAACTACAAAAAACAACAAAATAGCGCTAGTCCGATTAATTTTTAAATTGGACTAATCTTGCTTTTCCTCCTGTGTTCTTGCCCATTGTATAAATAGCACAATGGGAAAGGGTGACATCATTACCGCTCCCAATCCAATCAAGCTAGACACCAACACCATCCCAGATATTTCAAGTGTCATATCGGTAAAAAGATAAGCACCAATGCCGCTAAGAAGCATCAGCAAGCCTATCCAATGTAATAGTTTTAAAGCTTTCATTACACTTTGAGCCCTTATATCGAGTTTTCGCTGTTTATCTTGTTCTAAACTTGCCACAATATAAGCATAAATTTATTGGGATCCCAGTCATGTCTTTAAAATCTTTTTTGATCGCCAGCACATTCTTCGCATTATCCGCCTGTCAAAGTACACCAGAGCCTGAGTCTCTGGAAATAGCACTTGCTGGAACCTGGCATATAGAGGTAATCGCAGGTAACCCTGTCATCGATTACAGTCCGGCTCAACTCATCTTTAGCCAAGAAGGCAAATTGAGTGGTAATAACAGTTGTAATAGCTTCTTTGGTGAATACTCACTGCAAGGCTCATCGATCACACTTTCCCCTGCAGGTCACACGATGAAAGCCTGTGTCGATGCATTGATGAATCAGGAGCAAAGAGTCATGACAGCCATACCCAAGGTCACTTCGGGTCAAATAGTCAAAAGTAAACTTGTATTGAAAGACGCCAATGGAAAAACTCAATTTGTATTGAGTAAGCTCTGAAGCCATTTGAACAGTTGAACTGACTCTCTCTGTATTAAAAGAATCCCGTAAAACAATAAAACCGCCTCATGGCGGTTTTTGGTTATGTGTCACTAAGTTATCTAGATCTAGACTAACGTCTACAGGATTAGGTCTACTGGATTAAGCCATCGAGATCAGGCATCGAAATATCCAGTCTCAACCTCTTGATCGACTTTCATTTTATGAAGTGATGCAGGAGGCTGCTCCCGCGTTATGAGGTAACTCCAATAAGCATCATCAAATCCACGAAAAAGTTGATCCGTTTTCCCTTCAGATTTTAAGATTAACCACCACCAGACAAGCCCCCAGGCACCGAAAGTAACAAGGGTAAGAACGAAGTGAATCAGCTTGTTTTTTTCAAGATTGGTCGGTTCAACTTGGGTCGACTTGGCACCATCACTGTGACTATCTGTCCCTTCTTCCGGAACGAGTCTATCTTGATTAGCTGCCGTTCGCCTAAACAATGAGTGTAAGTCCTCACCTCTGCTTCTGACTCTCACATAACAATGGGAACAAGATTTGACCGCTAAGCGATGAACGCGATATTTATGGTGGACTGATGCCATAGGCGCCTCTTTTTCTTGAGCCGACTTCTCTTGAGCCAATAATAAAAGTCTAGCAGAGATAGGGCCTGTTGACCTTTCATGGTTGTTTTTGCAGCGAGTTGTTGACCTTTTTATACAAGTTGGAGCTTGAGTAGTGTAGTGATTCTACATAAACAAGCGATAACGCGGTAAAGATGGTCAACAAACGCTGCCCTACGGGCTCATCTCAATGGGCTTCTTGCTGTGTTACGAGCTTTTCACCTAATCCATTAGGCGTCATCGCTCGATGCCTTGCATCAAACCCATTAAGATTGAGCAAAACTCAAGCTCGAAAGATAAACAGACCCTGGTACTTTAGTCGAATAAAAAATCAGACATTATTCGCCAAAATAAACTCGTCGACATGCTAGAGTGTCTGCAAATAATGGAGCCTTCTTCCGTGAAATCAAATGTGCAGTCGAGTGTGGAATTAAATATGCAAACAAATGTTCAATTAAGAAAGGGCCAGCAATCGGATCTGCCAGCACTTGTTCGATTCAACCAAGCAATGGCATTGGAAACTGAAAACCTGTCACTGGATGAAGTCCTACTGACAAAGGGGGTAAACGCCTTACTCTCGGAGCCAGAAAAAGGCTTCTATCTAGTCGCCGAATCCGATGGCGAGATAGTGGGTTCTTTGATGGTGACATTCGAATGGAGCGATTGGCGCGCGTTAAATTACTACTGGATCCAGAGCGTTTATATCCGTCCGGAGAATCGCCGCCAGGGTATCTATGGCAAGCTATACCAGCAGGTGAAAAACCTAGCTGCAGAGAATGGTGGCGCTGCGAGTTTCAGACTCTATGTAGAGCAGGAAAATACCAAGGCGCAACAAACTTATCAAGCACTGGGGATGGAGCAGAGTTACTATTTAATGTACGAAGAGAAATAGCGAGAGCGAACGCTTCGCTTCGAGGACGTTCGCGGGAACTAGTTCCCTGCTAGAGCGCTTCGCTGCGAGAAAACGAGAATAAGCGAAGCAACAAGCAACAGCTTGTCGCTTTTGACTCATATTTTCCTCTAAGGCCGTAGCCCTCGCAGTGACGAAGTCACGCTCTCGAAGACCGAAGGTCGCCCTCGCAACTATCTTTTAAGCACAAATACTCGTTACTTTAATGGCTAAACCACCTTGACTGGTTTCACGGTATTTAACGTTCATGTCTTTTCCTGTCTCGTACATGGTTGCTATCACCTTATCTAAGCTGACTCTAGGCTCGCTGTTACGACGCATCGCCATACGCGACGAGTTAATCGCCTTTACTGCGGCAATAGCGTTACGTTCGATACAGGGCACCTGCACTTGGCCCCCAACCGGATCGCAAGTTAACCCTAAGTTGTGCTCCATGCCAATTTCCGCGGCAATGCACACCTGAGAAGGACTAGCCCCCATGATCTCAGACAAACCTGCAGCAGCCATAGAACACGCCACACCGACCTCCCCCTGACAGCCCACTTCGGCGCCCGAGATAGATGCGTTGCGTATATAGAGTGAGCCTACCGCGGCTGCCGCCAGGTAGAAGCGGGTATATTCTTGCTCGCCCATTGGCTGAATATACTTATCAAAATAAGCCATAACCGCAGGGATAATACCTGCTGCACCATTGGTCGGTGATGTCACCACCCGCCCACCAGCCGCATTCTCTTCACTGACGGCCAAGGCAAACATATTGACCCAGTCGATGACCACCATAGGGTCTGCAGAAAGTCTCTCATTCGTCATCAGCTGACGATAAAGCGCTGCCGCTCGTCTCGGTACTCTAAGAGGGCCATCGAGCACTCCCTCGGTTGTCTGCCCTTTTTCTATGCCGGCTTTCATCACATCCCAGACAGCACCGAAACCTTCATAGATGGCCTCTTCACTGTTAAACACCTTCTCATTTTCCATCATCAAGGCGCTGATGCTCATGCCCGACTCGGTACATTGCTCGAGTAATTCAGATGCATAGGCGTAGGGATAAGGCACTAAAACATCATTGGCCGCCGTTAAACCGAAGTGCTCTTCATCAACGATAGAGCCACCACCGGTTGAGTAGTAGGTCTTACTGAAGATACAATTATCTTTAACCCAGGCATGAATCGACATGCCATTCTCATGGAGTTGCAATGCATGCTTATGGAAGGTGACGGCATCTCGCGGAAAGTCGACCCTGCGGGCCTCTGTACCTAACAAGAGACTGGTGCTCTGCTCAATCTCACTGATGATGGCAGGAATTGACTCAATATCGACGCTCTCGGGGCTGTTGCCGCCTAAGCCCATCATAATAGCGATATCCGTGTGATGACCCTTGCCGGTTAACGAGAGTGAGCCGTAAATATCGACACTCATGCGGGTAACAGACTTTAGCTCGCCACGTTGACGCAACTCATCGACAAATTCTTTGGCGGCCTTCATCGGCCCGACGGTATGCGAGCTCGATGGACCCACACCTATCTTAAAAATATCAAATGCGCTAAACATAGATTTACCTCTTAATTCATGAGTGGAAGGTGAAATGAGGAGGGTCAGTCCCAAAGATTGAAACTGACCCGAATAACCAAACGTTATGAAAGGATGAAAACGGAGAACTTAAGACAACATACCGAACAGAATGGCTGTCATTGCCAGCACACCCGCAATAACAACGAAGATATTGCTGATACGGCCGCGGTAGGCCTTAAGTGCAGGTACCTTGTAGATAGCATACATAGGCATCAGATAAAGAATCGCGGCGATGATTGGACCACCAAGTGCCTCAATCATACCTAAGATACTTGGGTTGATGATGGCCACGCCCCAGATGGTGACGAACATGAACACAAGGATAAACTTATCTACTTTCTTGTCTGACACTTGCTTATTGCTGCTACGTAGCTGCTTAGTGATAATGCCCTTCATGCCTTCTGTCGCACCCATGTAGTGGCCGAAGAAAGAAGAAACGATGGCAATCACAGCTATGATAGGACCAAAGTAGCTGACGAAGCCGCTTGAGTGAATGTTAGCCAGATAAGAAAGAATCGGTAAGTTTTGCGCCTTAGACTCGGCAAGTTGTGCCGGACTCAAAGAGAGAACACAAGAGAACACGAACAACATGACGAAACCCACTAACATCATACTGGTATTACGCAGTATCACATCGGCTTTCTTTGATGCATCTTTACCATGTTCGCGCTTGAGTGCCACAGAGAACTGAGAAATAGCTGGAGAATGGTTAAAGGCAAACACTAATACCGGAATAGTTAGCCATACGGTCCCCAGGAAGTCGCCCGCTGACGGAACCTGCGTCAAGGCATCCATTTTCCAGCTTGGAATCAGGTACAGGGACATAAAGACTAAAATACCCACCAGAGGGTAAACCAGAAACTGAGTCACCTTCAGCATTAACTTCTCACCAGATACCATCACAGACATCATGGCAAGGATAAGCAAGCCAGATAATATCCAACGTGGAGGCGATGCCATACCGAGCTGATTAACGATAAAACTGTCTACGGTATTGGTAATACCCACACCATAGATCAATACAATCGGGAAGATAGCAAAGAAATAGAGCAAGGTGATCGCCTTACCGGCACCGACACCAAAAAACTCTTCGACCACATCGGTAATGTCACTGCCCGGCTTCTCAGAGGCGCAGACAAAACGTGACAAGCCACGATGAGCTAGATAAGTCATAGGACCTATAACCAAGGCCATCATCACCAACGGCCAGAAACCGCCCATACCTGCATTTATTGGAAGAAAAAGGATACCAGCACCAACGGCTGTACCGAACAGACTCAACATCCAAGTCGTATCTTTACGTGTCCAGCTCTGACTGACGGCTGGGTTTACTTGGGTTCCGGTTCCATTGACTGGAGAGACGGTCGATTCTTTCTGCATAAACATTACCTTTGAGGTGTTCTACACCTTTGGTTTTCCAGAAGCCACTCCACCTAAAACCATTTTCAAAGGGGAAGCAGCTATAAATTTCAAGGCCAGATTATAGAACTCAAGCCATGAAAAATTGATCTGGAACGGGGTTTTATCATCAAATTTCAGAACAAGTTCATAATGAGAGCTATGTCTAAATTATCATGGGCTAAATCTTTATTCTGACCCCACCCCCGCAACCAAATCGAACCTAAAATTAACACTTAAAGCACATATATTACCTATTGGTGATATTAGAAAATTTATTCAAGAAGGCGGCAAGGTGAGGCGGGTCGCAAATAATAGCAGATCTGATGGGTGGCACCGCACAAACTTCATGAAACATGAGTGAGATCACAGGCTTTTTCACTAGCTCAGCCCAAAAGTTAAACGTGATCCACTATACATTTGGTAAAAAGCAAAAGGTGATCTAGATCTGGTATCAGTTTTTCTAAGCCAAATTAGAAAGCCTTGATACATCTCCACCAACAAATTCAAGGCTCACCGCCCGTAATAAAATAGGCGTAAATTTGGTATCATCCCCCCAGGTTGATTGGAATGAATAAGAAAATGCAACGGATAACTAAATTAAAGAAGATCAGAGTATTAGTCGGCTCGAAAAACCCGGTGAAAGTAAACGCGGCCAAAATCGCTATCTGCCAACTGTTTCCGGATATTGATATCGAATGTATTGGTATGCACGCCCCATCAGGCGTACCGGACCAACCCATGACAGATTTTGAAACCCGCGAAGGCGCCATAAACCGTGTTAAATATTGCCGAAATTTTTCCGCTACGGCGGCGAAGCAACCTGATGGCGAGTCAGTTGCCGAACTCTTTATCGCAATGGAAGGCGGCGTCGATAATTTCGAATACGGGCCAGCCACGTTCGCCTATACTGTGGTTGCCACTCAGAACCAGCTTTCCGTTGGACGTAGCGCACAACTCCCCATATCTCAATCTATCTATAAGTCACTGGTTGCCGGTGAGGAGCTGGGAGATGTGATGGATAAACTATTCAACACTAACAACATTAAGCAACAAGGTGGGGCAATTGGCCTATTAACCCAAGGGCATGCCACCAGAGAGAGTGTCTATACTCAGGCATTAATCTTAGCCATGGCCCCCATGCTAAATCCTGAGCTTTATCTCGATTAACTGTTTCAACCCCCTTTTAATGCAAGCAATCGACTTTCATTAGCAATTGCTTGCATTCTCCTCCATGAGCAATTAGGTTAGTCACTAACTTGATACACTTCATACTAGCCGTTTAGCTTTGTGCGCTGAATCTGGCGCGTGCACTTAATGTTAGTGATCACGCATCACATTATACTTGTTAATCGCAACTTAACTCCTCCTAGAACACAAAGCCATTACTCCCTACTTGCAATTTGTTGAATACCCCCCTAGGTTAGATGTTAGTCGCAACCATATTCATCCAGTGTCGGCAGTCAGCTTTGGATGAAGAACGTTATTTCTGACCAAAATAACCAATGTCTATTCAGACAAGATAAATTGCAGGAACAGGGTATGACAGAAGATAATAGACCAAGCAATCAACAAGGTTCTACACTCAGAACCGTATCTCGCCATATTGTGCGACAACTCGGCATGCTTAACTCAGCCTGTGGCGACCTTCCTCTATCTCCTGTTCAGGCCCATGCGCTTATCGAAGTCAGCCACGGCGCAATATCGATTAAAAAATTGGCGCAAATCCTTAATATCGATAAATCCAACGCCAGTCGTGCCGTCAGCCATCTGGTTGAGAAGCGATTTGCTTCTACCAAGAGTAATCCCAGAGACAGCCGCAGCCTACTGGCTCACCTGACGCCTCAAGGGCGTAAATTATTACAGAAGTTAGATCATCAGCAAAATATCATCTTCAATGAAATCTTATCCCAGTTATCTTCCTCCGAAACCCAGCAGATTGAGATTGCAATGACCCTATATCACAAGGCCATTGATCGTTCCCGGCTTCAGCAGGAATATACGCTTAGGGTAATGACCCCAGAAGATAATGCCTCTATGGCCGAAGTGATACGCACGGTCTCAGCAGAATATGGCCTCACCTCAGATAAAGGTTATAGCGTAGCGGATCCCACCTTAGACATTCTTAGTGAACAATACCAAGCAAGTGATGCCTGCTATTGGGTCATAGAGAAAGAAGGTGAACTCTTAGGTGGAGGAGGAATTGCACCTTTAACCATAAATACACCAACAGCAAATCAAGAGCGGGTATGTGAACTACAGAAGATGTATTTCAGCCAAACACTTAGAGGCAAAGGATTTGCTAAACGCCTGGCTTATCTGGCGCTCGACTTTGCCCGTGAACAGGGATTTAACGCCTGTTACTTGGAAACTACCGCGGATCTCAATGAAGCAGTCAAACTGTATGAGTCTATCGGATTCAAACATCTGGACTCTCCTCTGGGTGATACAGGACACGATGCCTGCGAGATGCCTATGTTGTTAAAGTTATAAAAGGTTCTAGATCTTAGGTCCTAGAAACTAATACCATTCCATATAAGTATCTGGTCAGTTCAGAGACTCTCAGTTTTTTCAATTCAAGGCACATTGGTGAGAAAATGGTTATTCCCTTTTAAGTCAATGAAACGCAGAAGTTGAAACACTGAGAGCCTCACGCAGTGCGGGTTTCAAAACCCTTTATGCTACGTTGAATGTTCTCGATATAGAGTAACTATTAGCTTCAAACATCCGCCTTGCCTACAGCGCTTTGAACTCCCGCTGAATGATCCGATACTTACTCGGAATGGTATAAGATCTTTATTTCCCTAGTCTTTCCTCTGAAAGCTTGTTAGCTTCGAATGACAGTGAGCGCACTCTTGAGCCAAAATATGCGCCCAAATAACAAGCTAAAGTAACCGTGGAGATTTTATGGAATATCGTCGTATCCCACATTCCAACCTTGAAGTCAGTGAACTCTGTTTAGGTACCATGACCTGGGGTGAGCAGAACACACAAGCCGAAGCCTTCTCTCAGCTAGATTACGCCATAGGCGAAGGCATTAACTTTATCGACACAGCCGAGATGTACCCGGTTCCTCCCAAGGCTGATACTCAGGGCGAGACCGAGAGAATCCTGGGTAACTATCTTAAAAAAAGTGGTCACCGAGACAACTTGATCATCGCCACTAAAGTATCCGCTCCGGGGTCTAAGAGTGACTACATACGGCCGAATATGGCTCTGGATTGGCGCAATATACACCAAGCCGTCGATGCCAGCCTGGAGCGACTCAAGATCGACACCATAGATCTGTATCAGATCCATTGGCCAGACAGAAACACCAACTTCTTCGGTGAGTTATCCTACCAACAGGTCGATGACAACGAGCAACAGACTCCTATCATAGAGACCTTAGAAGCCCTAGCCTCTTTAGTGACGGCAGGAAAAATCCGTTATATCGGTGTCTCCAATGAAACCCCTTGGGGCTTGATGAAGTATCTACAGCTCGCCGAGAAACACGAGCTCCCTAGAGTCGTCAGCGTACAAAACCCCTATAACTTGCTCAACCGCAGTTTTGAGGTCGGCATGGCAGAGGTAAGCCATCGCGAAGAAGTGCCCTTACTGGCCTATTCTCCCTTGGCATTTGGCGCACTGACGGGAAAATACCTGGACGATAAATGGCCCCAGGGCGCCAGACTCACCCTGTTTAAGCGCTTCTCTCGTTATACGGGCACACAAATAGCGCTCGAAGCCACCAAGGCCTATGTAGAACTTGCACGTGAATTCAAGCTGAGTCCGGCGCAGATGTCACTCGCCTTCGTCACCTCACGCAAATTTGTCGCCTCAAACATCATAGGTGCCACCAATCTTAAACAGCTGAAAGAGAATATCGACAGCATCAACACCTGTATATCTCCAGAGCTAATGGTAAGGCTAGATGAGCTGGCACAAATCTATCGACTGCCTTGTCCTTAACAGGATGATAAAGAGTCGTATAAAGAAACTAGGCTAACTTTCTACAGAAGCAGTAGACGAAATGCTGTTCGCTGCCATCTGGGGTTTGATGGGACTCTTTCTCATGGCCGAGCAAAGAGAAAGGTTCTCCAAATTCTTCATGGAGTTCATCGGCGCTATAACGCTTTACGGGAAGGCCACTGCACATGGTGGGGCCATTCTCGGCAAACGTGGCCACGATAACTACACCGCCGGGCTTTACAGCATGCAGCACGGCTTTCACATAGGCCTGACGCTCCTCGAGAGTATTGAGAAAGTGAAACACAGCCCTATCATGCCAGACATCATAGCCGTGATGGGGGTATTCGGCCTCAATCACATTAGCCTCAAGCCAAGTCACATTCGACGCCTGCTCGCCCAGCCTGTTTTGAGCTTTAGCGAGCGCCGCCGCAGAAAGATCGAGTACCGTAATATTGCGATAGCCGTTAGCTAAAAGATCATCGACGAGTGTAGAGGCTCCCCCTCCGACATCTATGATTGAGGCGCTCTTGCTTGCATCCGAATTCTGGATCAATTTCAATGAGAGCTTTGCATGTTCTTGAAACCAACTGACCTCAGCTTCATCTTTGCTTGAGTAGACCTTTTCCCAATGTGCTTTCGATTGCATTTTCACTCCCTAGGTAACTTTCATCTCTAATACCAATCGATATAAGAAAGTGGTCAACTCAGAGTTATTTTTGGCTGCATAATTCAAGGCGAAAGAGTGAGGGAATGGTGATCCCTTTTGAACTCATTCAACACAGAAGTAGGCTGCCAAAAACACTCCTGAAAGGCGAGTTTTAGCACTTCCGATCGGCGTTAACGAGCTTAAACGTAGAATAACTATGTTCCTCACTCGTTGCCTTGCCTCTGAAGCGCTAAACTCTCGCTGAGTGACCACACCTTTATACCGATTGGTATAACCAAACTCTAGCAAAAGATGGTCTGAAAAGATTGCTAAAAAATGCAACCAAAATACGCAAGTAAGCCATGCAGATAATCCGCATCAAAAGCCACTTGCATTAGTCGCCTAAATCTCCGAAGATCTAAGAGCCTTTTTACCCGATGAACTACCGGATCCGAACAATGGACTTTCCCCAGTTGCGTGCTCAATTTCCTACACTCGAGCAGACCTTAGAGGGATACCCTCTGTGTTATCTGGACACGGCAGCGACCAGCCAAAAACCCAAGTGTGTCATAGATGCCATGACTCAGTATTATCATAAAGATAACGCCAATGTTCACCGGGCCGCTCACCAACTCTCATCCAGAGCCACATCTCAATATGAGGCGGTGCGCGAACAGCTAAAAGGCTTTATCAAGGCCAGTCGCCGCGAAGAGATAATCTTCACCCACGGCACCACTGAATCGATAAATATGGTCGCACATGGTCTGATTAATCAGACAAAATCTGGCGATATCATCTTAATAGACACAGCCGCCCATCATGCCAATATCGTCCCCTGGCAAGAACTCGCCAAGCGCAGCGGCGCCATCATCAAGCCCATCCCGCTGACAGAGGATTGCCAACTCGATGAACAAGCCTATGAAGCACTACTCGAACAAAAGCCTGCCATCGTCGCTCTGTGCCATGTTTCCAACGCACTAGGCACACTTAATCCGGTGAATCATTTAGTCGCGAAAGCTAAGGCCGCCGGTGCTATTACCTTGGTCGACGGAGCTCAGGCTATCGCCCATCTGGAAATCGATGTACAGGCGATAGATTGTGATTTCTATGTATTCTCCGGCCACAAGATGTATGGCCCGACGGGGATAGGCGTGCTCTATGGCCGTTTCGATATTCTGGATAAGCTCGAGCCTATGATGACAGGCGGCGAGATGATCAAGACCGTCAGCTTCGATGCCACCGAGTTTAATATCTTACCCAACAGACTCGAGGCAGGAACACCGCCCATAGCCGAGGTTATCGGGCTTGGTGCAGCCATCGAGTTTATACAAAATCTACCTAAAGCTGAGACGGCCCAACGTGAGCAGGAACTGCTGACTTATCTGCAAACTCAGTTAGCTAATTTGGGCGACATAAAGCTCTATGGTGCCCACGAAAACAATATCGGCGCAGTCGCCTTTAACTTGGCCGATGAACATCACCAGGATGTGGGGATCTTGCTGGATCAACAAGGCATCGCCGTCCGCTGTGGCCACCACTGCGCCATGCCTCTGATGCAGAGTTTAGCGATCAAGGGCTGCTGCCGGGCATCCATAGGCGTCTATACCAGTAAAGAAGATATCGATCGCTTCATAGAGGCGCTAACGTCGGTAAAAGAAATGTTGTTAGAATAAGGGTCTAGGCTCGAATATTAGAGATTCTAGGTTCGAGCAAGTTATTTAAACATCATTCAAGGTAACTAATTCAGGTCAATTTTATGAGCTCAGCAGTACAGCCCGCCACAGAGACATTTTTAGCCCTTAAGTTCGATAGCGGTGAAATATTGCCTAGATTCGACAATGCCAACAACTGGCAGGAGCGCTATCGTCAGATAATGCTCCTGGGCAAGACCTTACCTAAGCTAGAAGATGAGTTTCGTGTGGAGCAGGCCCAAGTCAGGGGCTGTGAGAGTAATGCCTGGCTCTATCATAGTGAAATAGACGGCAAGCATTACTATCTCGCCGACAGCGACGCCCGCATAGTCAAAGGCCTGGTCGCACTACTGCTAACTGCTTGTCACGGCAAGAGCGCAGACGAGATAGCGGCGTTCGATATAGAGGCCTACTTCGACCGACTAGGCTTAACCGGACAGCTCAGCCCCTCACGCACCAATGGTTTGTTTGCCTTGGCTAAGGCAATTAAAACATCAGTCTAATTGACTTGTTGGATAACAAGTTTCAAATATCTTTTTTGATTGGGTTCATTGGGCTTTATTGGTATTTGATTATTGCCTGGTAAGCATAGCTTCATTGGTATCTATTGCTTGCAGCAGGCTCACATGTAAATACTTCTGTGGGACGCTGGCTCTTGATCTCATAAGAAGTGTCCCTATACGCTCTGCGGTTTCAAACAACTTCCATGTTTAAAGGCCAGTTCGGCATCCTAGTCTCTCGTTCGGAGAGTATCACTTCGTCACGGAAGGTCACAGCCGCGTTCACACCTGCTATGGCTTAGAAAAAAGTGCTTCTTCGATTTTAGCTTTACTGGCTGGTAACTCGTTTCTAGCCAGAAGCGTGTTCACTTGTTGGATAACAAGTTTCAAATATCTTTTTAAGTTGGGTTCATGGTACTTGTTTGGTATTTGATTATTATCTGGCAAGCATAGCTTCATTGATATCTATTGCTTGCAGCAGAGACTGTGCATAGATGCATCACTTTCGACCCAAATAGCGACAAAAAATGGCCATGTTTGACTGGCTTATTTTACTAATATCAAATTAAGATAATTTAGAATAAGATTAGATTACAAAGAAAAAACTGACTAACCAGAGTGGTTTATAAACGGAGAGAGTCCCATTGAGTACCTTAGATCTTAGCAGTAAATTACCGAACCTTGGCACCAGCATATTTACTTATATGACAGGGCTGGCAAACCAATACAATGCCATTAACCTCTCTCAAGGCTTCCCAGAGTTTGATGCCCCTAAACTATTAAAGCAAGGCTTGGCCAAATACTGCGATCAAGGTTTTAATCAGTACGCTCCCTCCTCTGGACTGGCACCACTGCAGACTCAAATAGCCTCCCTCATCGGGCGCAAATACGGCATAGATGTAAACCCAAACGATACGGTAACAGTGACTTCGGGAGCGACCGAAGCATTGTTTGTCGCAATACAGGCCATCACCCACCCAGGAGACGAGATAATAATCTTCGATCCTGCCTATGATTCCTATAAACCCGCCATTGAGCTGGCCGGAGGCCGTGCGGTGCATATCACAATGCAGGCGCCGGATTATGCCATAAACTGGCAACAGGTAGCGGCAGCTATCACTGACAAAACCCGCGGAATTATCATCAACACGCCCCATAATCCCAGCGCAAAAACGTTAAAACAAGCTGATTTTGATAAATTAAAGGCACTCGTGCTCAAACATGATCTGCTGATAATAAGTGATGAAGTATATGAACATATCACCTTTGGTAACACGCCCCACATCAGTGTATTAGGCGATGCTGAACTTTTTTCGCGCGCTTTTGTGATCTCCAGTTTTGGCAAAACGTTCCATTGTACTGGCTGGAAGATGGGTTACTGCGTTGCCCCCGAGGTGCTGACACAAGAGTTTAGGAAGATTCACCAATATGTCACCTTCTCAAGCTTCACCCCAGCGCAACTGGCGTTAACAGATATGCTGGCCGAAGAGCCTGAACATATCACAGCACTCGCACCTTTTTATCAACACAAGAGAGACGTGCTAGTTAATGCGCTGCAAAATAGCCGCTTTACGATTTTACCCAGCGAAGGCACCTACTTTTTACTGCTAGATTACTCAGAGATCTCAGAACTAGACGACATGTCATTTTGTGAATATCTAGTCAAAGAGATTGGTGTAGCAGCAATCCCACTGAGCGTGTTTTACCAAACTGCACCAGGTGATAAAGTCATTCGCTTATGCTTTGCCAAAGAGGATAAGACATTGCAGCAAGCAGCCAAAAAATTATCTGCTTTATAGCGATTTACGGACGCTTCAAGGAGATGAGGGAAATACAAGGCACAGCTATCAAAGAGGCTTATCAGCTAATAGCTACAAAGGAAAAAATAGAAAAAATGGCAATAATATCCGGTGTCAGAAAGATGGTGGTGACACCCAACTCATTGTTGATAAATGGTGTTTTGTGGGAAACGCCAAAGCTTAAATAAGTTATTAACGCCATAGTCGTTTGTTATGCCTTTTTCGTCTTTTTGAAACCTAAGTCGGCTTTTCTTCGCTAACAAGCATGTCTATGAATTTTGCAAATCGCCTCTGTCTGGTTTCGGGTTTCTTCGCACTTGTCAGTCCGTACGCGATGACATAATGACTCGATTTAGTGAGCGTTTCAAAAAATTGTTTCGCCTTCGGCTTGCTATCTAGTGCTGTTAAGAAATCCGCCGGCACTTTCATTTCACTTACAGCATAGGCGCTCTCCCATCGGCCGTCTGCTTTGGCGGCACGAACGTGCACGAGTCCTGACTCCGTCATCTGGCCCTCGTTTATTAAATGCTCCACATGCTCTCTGTTCCTTTTTGACCAGTTGCTTCGTGCTTTTCTTGGAGTGACCCGCTGGAGATAGGCTTGGTCATCGATTGACTTCTTGACGCCATCGATCCAGCCCCAGCACAGCGTCTCAATCACGACATCATCCCAAGTCACGCTCGGAATTCCAGTCTTTATCTTGAATATCTTCACCCACAGTTCACTTTCGATGGCGTGATTCACCTTAAGCCACCGGCCAAGATCTTTCGGCGATGTAAAGGTCATGATTCTCGCTGGATCGGGTTCAGGCATAAAACTAGATTCTCTTCGGCATAAAAAAGACAGGACAGGCACATCATTAACGATGGCAGCCTACATATCTCGGTTGTTTCCCGTAAAGGTTAGGTTACTAAGATAACAGGTCTTCTTGCTCTGAAATGCAGAATAAAAGTCTTCATGGGCCCGTCTTGAAAAGGTGTCATCTCTTAGATCGTATTGGGCTATCCATTCAATAAGCATGGATAAATTAGCATCTTGGGCCTGTTTTGAAGGGTACTTGTGTGGCTCCCAGGGACGTTGCTTAGCATTCTCGATACAGAGGTCGACAGGCAAGTTCATAAAGATCAACTCAGTGACATTGCCAACTAGCAACTGTAAGAGGTCCGTGTAACATCCCTCTATGACCCAGTTTTGATTGTCTTGGATAAAAGTCCTAAGCGAGTGCTCCGACTCATTAAGCGGCATACGCTGCGGCGGTTTAGGCGGCTCATAGGGTTGCCAGGCCAGACTATCGAGATCTAAATGGGCTAGGCCATCAGAACTAGCTAAACGCTTGGCAAGCGTCGACTTTCCCGAGCCTGAATTACCAAAGATGAGCACTCTTCGATCCATATTATCTCCCACTAGCTAATCCTTTTAGATTTATACGATTGTCGGCCTAGCCTAATACTATCGAAGATAAGACGACCCAAGCCAAGGCTGTCGAAGCTAAAGCTGTAGATACTGGCTTATTTAAGTAGGCCTATCTCCACTGCATGCGATAGCTTCTTCTCCAGACTGGACCATAGCGCTTCACTACCTTAAATACCAATTCCATTAAGTAAGTGAGCATTCAGCGGGAATTAAAAATGTTGTAGGCAAGTAAGGGGATTGAAGCTAATAGTTAATCTATATCGAAAGTCACTTCCGCAGCATAAAGCATTTTTAAACCCGCACTACGTGAGCTTCTCAAGACTTCCACTTCTGCTTTGCATTGCCTTGAAAGGGAGTAACCATTACTTCAACAATGCGCCTTGAATTAAAAGCCCTGAGAAGCTCTGAATTGTTCATAAATTTAATGGAACTGGTATCACTATACGGCGATTGACCGAAAAAACCTTCTCTTTAGGCACCTCATTATCACGCCAGCTATGCCCCTCGCCATACAGATTATGTAACAGTGGCGGCACCCTGTCGATTGCCTTCGCAAAACTGGCATCGGCGGTCTCACCCAGCTCAAATTCATACCACAGAGCCATATACGTATCGGCCTGCCCCACAGGTAAGATATCTAGGATACGCTTAAGACCAGCCGCTTCCTTCTCTTTTATTCCCTGAGTTTCAGATTGATAGATGATGGTATCCCCTGCATCTACCTCGCCTAAGTCATGTATGAGTAGCATCTTGATGACCCGGTCAATATTTATAGGCTCATTAGCAAACTCTTTGAGCATCAGAGCCGATAGACACACATGCCAGCTATGCTCGGCCGAATTCTCATAACGATCAAGACCAACAGGCCTGGTTTTTCTCTTAACATCCTTAAGCTTCTCTATCTCAACGATAAAGCTCAATACTCTTTCGATATCACCATTAACTGAATCCGCTGCGTTCACTCGTCCTCCTTAATCTGTCATATAGGGTGCTGCTGGCACAACACCTTGTACCATCCTTATAAAAGCGTTTTGTTTCGGTCCAATCTGCTTCAGCAGATATTATAAGGATCTATAGTCAGAGATAAAGACGGCAACCTTCTACACACTTTCAAAAATAAATTGTTAATAATCAATTTACTCCAGTTAAAAGAAAAGGCCTTCTGTCGATAACAGAAGGCCTTAGGTGATGTTCAAACATTTACATCACAGCAGTTCTTAATTGCGCCAGTTACGTTCCCTCAACCAGCTCCCGACTCTTCCACTGCACAATTATCAGGCCTAATATCACTAATATTCCGACAAAGCCTGCACCGAAGGGATTGAACAAGATCAAGGGAGCCATCATCAGAGCGACAATACGTTCCATATTAGACAGTGGTCGCAATAAATACCCTTCGATGGATATCGCTAAGGCCAGTATGATTGCCGCGGTCTGAGCGATAGCAAAACCAAACTCCAATGCACTCGCCTCAGGGCTTACCAGATCCGTATAGGCCATCATAATAGGAATAATAAACAGGCCGCCAGCAAGCTTAAAGGCCTCCACCGAAGATTTCATCGGGTTCGCCTTGGCCACACCAGCTGCGGCGAAGGCGGCTAATGCAATCGGCGGCGTCACATTCGAGGTCTGGGACAGCCAGAAGATAATAAGGTGGGCCGTTAATAGCGGCAGACCAAAATCCCCCAACATGGGCACGGCCATCACGGCGAGCACGATATAAGCCGCCGTCACAGGTAATCCCATGCCTAACACCAGGGCGACAATACTGATTAGCCCGAGAGCCACCAGCATGTAACCACCGGAGAACTCCATCACGAACTGAGTGAACTGTAAGCCAATGCCAGTCTGACCCACTACGCCGACTATAATCCCAGCCGCGCCGCAGGCCACCGAGATAGGCAGTGCCATCAGGGCACCGTTTTTCATTCCCTGAATAAACTTAGTCAAACCTATACGACTGTGTTTACGCAGTGCTGCTGTCACTAAGATTGCCGCACAACCAGCAACACCGACTAACAATGGCGAATAGGCCATCATCAGCAGTGCGGTGATTAAACCCAGTGGAATAAGATGATGGGCACCGTGTTTCATCACAGAAATCACCGCTTCGGTGCGGCTCACGGCCTGCAGATTTAACTTACAAGCCATCAAGTGTACATAAAGCAAGGTACAGAAAAAGTAGAGAATAGCTGGGGCGATAGACGCTAACATGATCTCGCTATAGGGAACCCCGGTGAACTGCGCCATCACAAAAGCGCCCGCACCCATGATAGGTGGCATGATCTGCCCGCCAGTCGATGCTGCCGCTTCGATACCCGCCGCCTGCTCAGGTTTATAGCCCAGCTTCTTCATCATAGGTATGGTCACCGACCCTGTGGTCACAGTGTTGGCAATCGCAGAACCCGAAATAGAGCCAAGACCAGCGGAGGCCAATACAGCGGCCTTTGCAGGACCACCGCGATACTTACCTGCGATAGAGAATGATAAATCGATGAAGAATTTACCCGCACCGGTCACTTCTAAGAAGGCGCCGAAGAGTACAAAGATAAATACCGTCGTCGCCGCAATCCCTAAGGCCGAGCCAAATACCCCATTAGCGGAGTAAATCTGAAACTGAATAAGCTCTTGCAGCGAATACGCCTTAGTTGCAATCGCGCTTGGCAACATATCACCAAAGGCACTGTAGGATAAAAACAGCGCAGCAATCAGTACCATCACCCAGCCCACAGTACGGCGACAGCCCTCCATCAAGAGAACTAACAGGGCGCAACCCGCCACTAAATCTGGCATCTTGAGGCCATAAAGCAAATGATCGATATCGTTATAATCAAAAATGCTCATTCGGTAGGCACCAAACAATGCCAAACCACAGAGCGCGAGATCAAACACCCGGCCTAGGAGGTAGAGTTTGCTGTATCGATTGTTAACTAGCGGGTAATGCAAAAAAATCAACACCAGCACCCAGCTCAGGTGGACTGGTCTGAAGTAAGTCGCCGAAATGGTGGAAGTGATCCCCTGCCAGATCTGAAATGCAGACAGAGCAACTGCAATGGCTAGAATCACATAGCCAAATACTTTTAACGTTGGCTCATAAGGCAGAGATGTATCGATGGTCACTGAGCTATGATTAGCTTTAGTATCTTCGAGTACAGGTTCATCATGACCTAATTTAGTATTATTAGTTTGGGTCATATCATGTCCTCAATAGGTCAATGCCAAAGTGACTCCTTGCTTGCGAAAAGAGAAGTTTACATCTGGCATCAACAAAAATGAAAAGGATATATCAGAAAAAACAAAGGTAACTCATTAAGCTACCTTTGCCTTTGTCTCATTGTATTTATTAAATTGGAAACTAGCCTACTTAGCCAATGAGTCCAGATACTTCTGTGCACCCGCATGCAGTGGCACACCGGCTAGGCGATGGGCATTTTCAGGCGTGGTCGCTTCGGCAACTTTCACCACCTTACGCACTTCACCCATATTCTCAAACGCTGATTTAGTCAAGTTGTAAGCCATTTCATCACTCATCTTGGCGCTAACAACAACGACGTTCCACACACTCAAGGTAGATACCGCCCCCACATTCTTGTACACATCTGCAGGTATGGTGTACTGACTATAAGCTGGGTTTGTCTCGATGAAAGCAGCGCTCTCGGCATCGGAGATAGGAATAAGATTGATCTTATGAGTCAGCGAAATTTGAGTCACTGCGCCAACACCTTGGCCGCCAACGATGAAACCAGCATCAATCTGACCATTGGCTAACGCATTGGTTGTCTCACCGTAATTTAAGTAGACCGCATCGATATCTTTCTTCACATCGATACCAACAGAGGCCAGCAAGGCCGCAGCCGTTACCGCTGTACCACTTGCCGGAGCACCTAAGGAAATACGCTTGCCCTTAAGATCGGCTAAAGATTTAATCCCGGATTTTTCCAATGCTATGGTATGTACCAGGTTTGGATAAAGCGCAAACAAGGTTTTAACCGGCATTTCGCTGCGGAACTTACCTTCGCCTTTATAGGCATCGAGTACCACATTGCCCATGGCAATACCGGCAATCATGTCACCGCGCACTACCTTGATGGTGTTCTCAACTGATGCTGCGGTCACTTCCGCTTTGACGTTCACATCTGGAACCTTGTCAGACCACACCTTGGCTAACGCACCACCGAAGGGATAATAGATACCGCTTTGACCGCCGGTACCGATAGAGTAATTTTCAGCTTGTACTGCCGAAGGTAAAATGAGCAGTAAAGCGAGTGTAAGCGCGCGATGAAACATAGCCTTCCCCTTAATTAATTTGATACATTTGTTATTTTTCAGGTCATTAATCTTAGTCAAAAACCTGTTAGTTATTAGTGTATTTCCACTTCAATTTGGCATCGATATTACTTAAGGGCTAGCCAATGTCAAGGTATCGAATAGTCTAAGTGGATAGGTTAATATGAAGATTATCGGAATCATAAAATGCATATGTACTATGGGGGTTTCATCCCCATGAAATCAGGACAAATATGAAGCACGAACTGAACAGACGACAACTGATTAAAGCCATTGCAGCAGGCAGCGTGCTAAGCCAACTAGGCAGTTTCTCGGCACTAGCCACAGAGGCGAAACGCCTTTATGTGGATGGCTTATGCTTTCTTCCCGATGACCTCACCGATCTAAAAGCCTCAAGCATAGATGCTTACCTGTGTGATATCTCAGATATTGAGGCCATTAAGCAGTCCGACGGCACCACCAACTATAAACGTACCTACAAGGCGTGCATGAGGAGCATTTCGGAAGCACTCACGCGAGTAAATGATAATCCTGACAAGCTTATCTTAGGTAACACCAGTGTCGATATCCGAGAAGCACATACCACAGGTAAGACTGCAGTATTCTTCCAAATTCAGGGCGCAGATTGTGTCGAGGACAGTATTAGCTCGAACCTAAGTCAGGTCGATGAGTTTTATGATAAAGGGCTGCGAGCACTGCAACTCACTCATCACTATGGCAATAAATTTAGCGGCGGTGCTTTAGATAATGATGGCGTTCGAGGGCTCAATAAGCCACTAACCCAAGCGGGCAAACAGCTAATCGCTAAGCTTAACGATAAACGCATCTTGGTCGATGTCAGTCATTCCAGTCCGCAATCTGCGCTGGACACGGCCAAAGTATCGAACGCCCCAATCGTTCAGAGTCACGGCGCCGTACGCGCCATCGTCAATCATGCTCGCTGCTCACCCGATGACGTCATTAAGGCTATCGCCGATACCGGCGGCTTGTTTGGGGTCTTTATGATGAGTTTCTGGCTGACTAACGACAAGATACCCACCACAGAGCACTATATCGCTCACCTGAAACATGTGGCTAATGTGGCTGGCATTGATGCTATCGCTATCGCCAATGACTATCCACTCGCTGGCCAGAAGAAGCTGCTTAAGCTCGACAACAATAACACAGAAGGTATAAAACAGTATCTTGAGTGGTGGCACAGCCTACGAGCCAAGAATGTACTGGGTTACGACATTGAACCTGTGCACGTAGTGATACCCGAACTCAATCATATTCATCGTATGGATCGCATAGATTCTGCCTTGGCCAAGTCTGGTTTTAGTGGCAGTGACAGAGATAAGATCATGGGCGGCAACTGGCAAAGAGTGCTAAAAGATGTATTAGCTTAAACTTAATTGCGCTCTCATCGATAAGAAACTTATCTCATCGATTTAGCTGATATCTGCATCAAAATACAAAATGCTTTGAAGGATAAAATGAGAATATATCAGTTGAGTGATTGTCACTTACAGGTGGACGAAGAAATGCCAAGGGCAAATCTAATTCGCGCTTTAGCCTTGATTGAAGGCAAGAGGGATGGCGATGTACTCCTGTTAACCGGTGACCTAGTCTGCGACCCTTCTATTGAGATATATTCGCAGTTTAAAGCCATCGTTCAGGCGCACACTTCGATCGACAGAGTCTTTGCCATTGCGGGGAATCATGACAACCTGACTATGATGAAGTCAGTGTTTAGCGGCAGTAGAATCCAAGTGAAAAACCATGTTCATCTTAACGATGACTTGAGTCTATGCTTTGTCGATTCCAGCCAGAAACCGCTATCTAACATGCCTCTCGGCGCAGGTAGGGTATCAAGCAAAGCCCTTAGTTCTTTAAAAAAAATCACCAGAGAACATCAGTCCATCGTGGTGATTCATCACCCTGTGGTTAATTTAGGTGCTAAGTGGTTTACCCGGATAGGTATTGAAAATAATCTTGATGTCATCAAAGCTATACATCCACAAACGTTGGCCATTTTAAGCGGACATGCCCATGGGTTTTTCAAACAGCCAATAAAAAACCGAGGAAAAATCATCCCGCTCATCGTCAGCCCAGCCACCTCCTATGGCTTCGAACACACTAATCCCGATTATGAGAAAAACACCAATATAGGCATCATGGTTTACGACCTAAATCCGGCTCCTAACGAAGAGATAGCAGTGAAAAAGACGGGAACGAACAACAGACAGATTGAATACACCTTGAGTGAAACAGTGATAACTCTCAACCACTAGTGATTTTATTATAATCAAACAAGCCTACTGCAGATTAAATCCCCCAAGCATATCTGAGCCAAGTCATGAACTTAGACATACGTCCTAGTACAAAAGGTTAAGTTTCCCTGCTTTATGTAAATATCATTGTTCAAAGATAGCAATTAGCTGTCTACTTCAACTTAACAATTTTATTACCTACGTATGTCGCCCCCCATCTTATTTGGCCTGAGACATTAAGCTAACACCATTGATAATATTACAGATTCATTACAATAAACTAGTAAAGATAACCTACGGGATTACTAATCTCTTTGATGTTATTTGTAATGCTAACTCTTTGATGTTGAGGAACCTGTCAATTAATAAATAAAAATTAACGAATGTAACAGTGTGACCATGATCACACATTGACGTCATCAATCGACGCATTATTCAGATCTGACCATGCGGTTCAATCTACCAATTGAACCACACATATATTAAATCATCTCGACCAATGAAGGTTTTATATGGATATTTTAGAAGAACTTTTCCAAGCAGCTCCCTTAGTCGCACTTTTTATTACGCTCACCTTTGGTTATCTCATAGGTAAAATAACCATAGGGAGGTTCGTTTTAGGCGGGGTCGCCGGTACATTACTCGTAGGTGTGGTTGTTGGCCAAGTCGGTGTAGATATTGACAGTGGTGTTAAGAGTATCTTTTTCGCATTATTTATTTATGCTGTTGGTTTTCAAGGCGGACCACAATTTTTTGGTGCGCTGAACCGGCGCACACTCAATATACTTCTCTCAGCTGTCGTCATGACAGTATCCGGCTTAGTGTGTGTTATTGCTGCAGCTTGGTTTTTCGACCTTGATAGAGGCACAGCAGCAGGATTAGCTGCCGGAGGATTAACACAGTCATCGATCATAGGGACTGCGGGAGATGCTATCGCGAACCTCATGGGAGTCAGTGGTGAGGCGAAAAAAATCATGGAGACCAATGTTGCCGTGGGTTACGCCGTAACCTACATTTTCGGCTCATTAGGACCGATAATAATGGTGACCTGGTTTTTCCCCACTATCATGGGCTGGGACATTCGAGCCGAAGCGATCAAGAAAGCCAACTCAATGGCGGGTGGCAAACCCGATCTAGAGCCAGGGCAATTCAATGCTATAAGCAGAATTGTTTCAAGAGCTTATAAAATCACTCCTGATAGTTATGCCATAGGTAAAACCGTCGCCGAAGTCAATGAAGCACTCTATGATGTGGCTATTGAACTCATTCAACGACAAGGCACCGACACCCCAGCCGATGAAGAGGCAATAATTCAAGAGGATGATGTTGTCATTGTCACAGGTGTCAGAACGTCAATTCATAAAATACCTGATTACTTAGGCGTAGAGTGCAATGTGCCAGAAGACTTTACCTTAATTGAAGAGCATCGACAGTTGCTGGTAACAGGTAAAAAACTGGTTGGTAAGCGACTAAAAGAGATAAAACAGGTCACAGGCATGTCAGTGCGCCGAGGTGTTTACTTATCTGATTACAAACGCGCAGGTAAAACCATCACCATATCGCCAGACCTTATTGTCGAAAAGAACGACCAATTGCAATTAACAGGTACGCCTGAAGATATTAACCGTGTCCAGAACACCATAGGCGACAGGTTAGTCTCCCCCTATTTCACCGATTTTGTATTTTTTGGTCTGGGCATGACAGTAGGCATGCTGATTGGCCTGATACATTTTAAAATAGCCGGTATCCCCGTCACCATAGGTTCAGGAGCAGGCTGTCTAGTTTCCGGTCTTATGTTCGGCTGGCTCAGAAATACTCACCCAAGGTTTGCATCACTGCCTATGGGGGCCTCTAATTTCTTACGTGATTTTGGTCTTGCGGTATTTGTTGGACTGGTTGGCTTATCTGCTGGTCCTCAGGCGGTAGTCACCATCAAAGAGTACGGCCTCACACTGCTTTTCTTAGGCGTTTTTGTCACCCTGGTGCCTCAAATAATCGCCTTTTTCTTCTCCTATTACATCTTGAAAATAAAGGACCCAATAGAAGCTTTGGGCGCCTTAGTCGGTGGCCGAAGTGCTAATCCCGGCTTTGCCGCCTTATTGAGTAAAGCGGGTAACCCTACGCCAGTATTCTCTTTTACCGTTACCTATGCCGTTGCGAATGTACTCCTCACATTATGGGGGCCTATCATCGTCGGCATCATCACTAAAAATGCAGCTGGTTAATTGTTTTTTCTATATAAATAAATGGATGGTTATATGAAGAATTTAGATTTCTCACAATTTACAGACCTAAGCCCGTTTGAGCTAAAAGATAAGCTAATCGAAGTCGCTCAAGCCACGCCTGACCGAATATTATTAGATGCTGGACGCGGAAATCCCAATTTTCTAGCGACATTACCGCGACGCGCTTTTTTAAGGTTAGGTGATTTTGCCTTAGAAGAGTCTGAGCGTTCATATGCTTACCTCAATGAAGGCTTCGGTGGCATTCCCGACGGCAAAGGCATAGTTGCCCGTTTTGATACGTTTGCCAAAGAGCATCAAGATACCGAAGGCGTTAAGTTTCTCCAGTCTTCAATCAGCTATGTAAAAGACCAGTTAGGCTTAAGCCGCGAGTCATTTCTACACGAAATGGTGAATGCATTTTTAGGTTGTAATTACCCCGTGCCCCCTAGAATGTTGACCAACATCGAATCTATCGTCAACGCATACATAGCGCAAGAGATGTATGGCAGCTTACCCGTCAGTAACGATTTTGACTTGTTTGCCACCGAGGGCGGTACGGCAGCAATGACCTATACCTTCCAAACCATGTTTACCAACGGCTTGTTAAAGAAAGGCGATAAAATAGCGTTAACCACACCTATCTTTACCCCTTATCTGGAGATCCCGGAACTGGCAGAATTTGGACTGGAAGTGGTTGAGATCCGCTTAGATGAAGAGACATGGCAGTTAACCGATTCGGAAATTGCCAAACTGGAAGACAAGGACATTAAATTGCTCTGCGTCGTGAATCCAAGTAATCCACCTTCGGTTAAGTTTTCCAATGACATTTTGGATAAGTTAGCCAACTTAGTGGCAACCAAGCGCAAAGACCTGTTTATCATCACTGACGATGTATATGGCACATTCGCCGATGACTTCGTGTCGCTGTTTGCTAAATGTCCATACAACACCTTATGTGTGTATTCCTTCTCTAAATACTTCGGCGCGACGGGTTGGCGTTTAGGTGTTATTGGCATTCAAGATAAAAATATCTTCGATGACACCTTAAAGTCCATGTCTGAAGAGCACAACTTAACGTTAGATAATCGCTATAAAACCTTAACGCCTAATCCCAGAGAGATAAAGTTTATCGATCGCATGGTTGCCGATAGCCGAAATGTCGCCCTTAACCACACAGCTGGCCTATCTTTGCCACAACAAGTACAGATGGCCCTGTTCTCACTCAGCTGCCTGATGGACAGAGGTAACGACTACAAGCGAGCAACCAAACGACTTATTCGAGAACGTTACCAGACACTCTACAAGAATATGGGCGTCGCATTTGAGCAAAACGAGAATAGTGTGGACTACTATACCTTGCTCGATTTAGACATTCTTGGCGCTAAGATGTATGGCGATGAATTCGTGAGCTGGTTCAAGCAGTCTGGCTTAGGTAAAGAGTTTTTATTCAGACTCGCCGATGAAACCGGTGTAGTACTGCTACCGGGTAAAGGATTCGATGTGGTTCACGCGTCAGTCAGAGTCTCCTTAGCGAATTTAACCCATCATGAGTATGCAGCCATAGGCCGCTTAACCCGAAAAGTGATGGATGAGTGCTACGCTGAGTACCTGAAGAAGTAAGCCAATCTAACCCGCTCTCTCAAGGTAATAAGTGTGACCTTGAGAGAGCTTTTCCCATTAGCCTCTAGCTCAAAAACCCGCTCTACTTATGCTAATGACCAGCTTCCCTCATTCGATTTTACTCCCAGATGATCACCCTTAGTTTGAATAATCAATTTAAGCTCTGAAAACTTTCTACCACCATTGATTTAATGCCACTATTCTCATCTAATAAGCCTGACTATCACAGACAATCACCAACAAAGAAACTCTTATGCTAACCACCTTGGCCATTCAAAATTACCGTTCACTGCGTGAGATCCGAGTTCCCCTCAAGCGGCTCAATCTGGTCACGGGGGCTAACGGTAGCGGCAAGTCTAATCTTTACAAGGCATTGAGGCTATTGGCACAAACAGCACAAGGGGGCGTGGTTAACGCCTTGGCATTAGAAGGCGGACTCGACTCCAGCTTCTGGGCCGGACCTGAGAATATTACCAAGGGCATGATCAGGGGCGAAACGGCTATCGAACCTACGGTGCGACAACAGGTAAAACGCCTCAAACTTGGATTTGCCAGTGATGAGTTCAGCTATTTGATCGAGCTTGGGCTGCCTGCGCCTGATTGCACCACCTTGTTTTGCTTAGATCCCCAGATAAAACGTGAGGCCATCTGGTTCGGTAACAAATATCGTCCCGCCTCAGTATTAGTTGAGCGTCGTGGCGCCTTGGTCAAGAGCCGCGCCGAGAAAAATAAGCAAGCAGGCTGGCAGACTCTGAACTTACATATGCAGCACGGTGATAGCATCTTCAGCGAACTTGCCGATCCTGATCGTGCTCCCGAGATACTCAGGCTCAGAGACAGTATTCGTGCCTGGCGTTTCTACGATCACTTCCGTAGCGACAGCGATGCCCCGGCCAGAAAACCACAGCTAGGCACACGAACACCGGTTCTGCACCATGATGGACGAGATCTCGCCTCGGCGATTCAGACTATTTTCGAGATAGGGGATAAGGAAGGCTTCGATCATGCGGTCAGTGATGCTTTTCCCGGCGCACATGTGCATATCGAATATGAATCTAACGGCATGCTTAGCCTAAACTTCTATCAGGAAGGTTTACTCAGGCCCCTCAAGGCAGGTGAATTATCCGATGGTACCCTTAGATACCTGTTACTGGTCGCAGCCCTACTAACCCCAAGGCCACCAGAATTGATGGTACTCAACGAGCCAGAAACCAGCTTGCATCCGGATCTCCTCCCCGCCCTGTCCCGCTTAATCGCTAAAGCATCGGACTTGTGTCAGCTTTGGGTCGTCTCTCACGCTAACCGACTCATCAATGCCCTCAATGAATTTGAGCACTGCAATCTCATCGAGCTAGACAAACAGCTGGGTCAGACAGAGATAATAGGCCAAGACATCTTGAGTACGCCCAGCTGGAACTGGCAACAGAAAGGCTGAGTGTGCCTCGGAAGCTTATTGCGCTCTCTATAACGACAAGCTTATAACGACTTATTTATAACAAGAAACTTATAACATGAAGTTCGCTATGGTCTTCTGAATACCGACCACATCTGTGCCCTTTTTGAGCTCTTTGACTAGTGGCTTGTCTTGACCCGATATCCACAGCTTTAGCTCAGAGTCCATATCGAAGCGACCCGCAGTTTCCACCTCAAAATGCGTGATAGCCTTGTAGGGGATAGAATGATAGCTGACCTTTTTGCCGGTCAATCCCTGCTTGTCGATAAGGATGAGACGTTTATTGGTAAATACAAACATATCGCGGATCAGCTTATAAGCTAATTGCAGTTCTTCGTTGTCGGCCAAGATTGGACCTAGCTCGTCGGCAAGTTCTTCGAGGTTAACTTCCGAAGCGTTGCCCATCAATGAATCTAATAATCCCATTTATTCTTCCTTAAAAAAGTGTGCAATATGATTTTTCTGGTATCGTTTGGCTCATCACCATCAAGATAACATAATACCAATTTCATTAGATATGTTAAGGGCACCTCTGCAGGCTTAGCTTCAGCTAGGTATAGAGACTAGAGTGACACCATATCGCCCAGTGCATAATGTCATAGGTAGAAGGATCACTGAAACACACATCTAGCTTATTGGCTGAATAGCTAAAATGCACGTTCATGTCTGAGGAGTCTCGGGGATGACCAATAGAGCGACCATCTTGTGGCGGATTATCCATGTAACGCATGGCGCCGTAGCCCGTCTTGAGCTTGTCCCCTATCTGCCAGGTAAATAATATAAAAAAACTGATTAAGAGGTTTAGTATATTAACTACAACCTAGATATTAGAGTAAGACGGAATCGATAAGCCACTATTTAGTGGCTTATCTGTGCCAGCTAGGTCTTAACAAGCATTAGATCACAAGGCATCTTCTTAATAACGTCTTTAACTGGTGATAGAAACAGTTGATATATAACGTTGCTAGACTTATGGCCCATAACTAATAAGTCTGGTTTGTATTTCTCAGCTACGTCTAGCAAGGTGTTATCTATATAACCAGATACAAGAAAATGCTTATAAAATGGATATGGGTGTTCGGCCATTAATAATTTCATCATCTTAACTGATGTGTCGTGTTCTTCCTGCTCTATCGTATCCAGAGCAACTTCTAAGATACCGTTATATAACTTATGCAAATCAAAATCGACATGAATAACTGTTAATAGCGCGTCTTTCTCTGCTGCTAGATCTATAGCCTTATCTAATACTTGCTTGAATACTGATCAAAGTCAATTGCAACCATAACGTGAAATTTTTTCATTTACTTCCCCTTATCCAAAAATCAATTCTGTTCCAATCGTGATACCTAAACCACCGACCAATAACCAAGCAAACAACACACTAGCTAACAATATAGGCTTTATCCCAACACCTCTAATCTTCGCTATATTGGTATCAATGCCTAGTGCTCCCATTGCCATGGTTAAGAAGAAGACAGACGATTTAGTTAATACCTCTACTATTTAAGCCGGTATAACATCAAATGAATTGATACCCGCCACAACAACAAACATGACAGCAAACCAAGGGATAGTGATTTTAGCTTTGTCTGAACCTGTACTCTTATCAGATTTAGCAAGATAAATACTTAAAGCAATAAGGAAGGGCGCTAATAGCATTACTCTTGTTAGTTTTACAATAACTGAATAATGCCTATATCCTGGCCTAATGCGTTACCAGCAGCGACCACTTGTGCGACTTCATGAATCGTTGCACCGGTATAGATACCCATAGTAGATTTAGCTATTTCTAAATATGGGTACATAAGCGGATAAATAAACATTGCTATAGTTCCAAAGATAACCACTGTTGCTACGGCTACAGCCGTTTGGTGTGGTTTAGCTTTTACTATTGGTTCCGCAGCTAAGATTGCCGCCGCTCCGCATATAGCAGAACCGGCCGCAGTTAACATACTGGTTTTTTTATCGAGTCCAAATACTTTAACGCCTAACCATGTACCGCCTATAAAGGTTGTAGCTATGATTAGAAGAGCAACAACCAAACCCGTTAACCCAACGGCTATGATCTGTTGAAAGGTTATAAAAAATCCGTAAAGAATAATCCCAAGCCTTAATAGCTTTTGCTGACTAAATTTTATCCCTGTATTACATGAGTTTGGAATCTGTTTTTGAAAGCAGTTACCTAAAATCATACCCATTACAATACATATCACTAATGGGCTTAGTTGATAATCTTTACAGAATTGAAGTTCAGCAAGGGCAAACGCTATCGCCGCCATTACTGCCGTTATTAAAACACCACTTAGATACTTCATTTATGACCCTAATAATTTCGTTAGCTCATAGTAGGGTTTCCCGATGAGTAATTAAAATTGATTTCATTCATTCATTCACATGTTCAATTTTACTTAACATTGTTAATGTTCATCAATTGATCGCTTAGTCAATAAATGTGGTGAATGTCTTATTGCACGACTATACGGATATATAGGAAGTAAACTAACGCGGGAGCTGTTACCAAGGAGCAATACATAGACCTTGCCTACTGTGCTTTGTACTCCCGATGAAAGATCACATATTTAATAGGCTTGGTATTATACCTCCACCACAAAGTTTAAGAGGAAACTTGCTACACTAAGATTTCCTAATTTGGATATATTTTCAGTTAAATCAGTAGCTAATTCTTGTTGTTAGATAACTAAGATGAATGTGACACAGTCCCACTTATCAATGCCTAAAGACTATGAGCATAGGAATGGGTGAGCAGGAGATGCTTAATAAACTCAATTATTAGCATGCTGATGAAGTGTTTCTATAAATAAGATAAGTGCGGTCTTAGCCACTCATCTTATTCCAATAGCATTACTGCTACTAAAGGACAATTTGAGATCAGCCCCGACCTTCATTTGGCACCTGTCGATTTGCTCCAACCACCAGCATCAATAAAGTCACAATCAGTAATGCACCGCCAGCCATAGAGTTTCAGTCTCTGTACTGGTCCAGACAACCCTATGCTTGCAGTGGGCGGCAATATCGACATGATCACCCGCCTTCAGATGTACCAGCTCACCTTGCTCAAATTGCAACTTGGCTTCGCCCTTTAAGACCATCACCCATTCGCTACGGTCTTGATCGTACCACTGACCCTCAGGAGTCACATGAGCCTTAGAGACTATCCTCTCGATGAGTATTTTATCATTGCCACCAATCTGCTCGAAGGCCTCATCAGTCAGGTCCAATGGTATCTTGTCGAAAATATTACTCTTTTCCATAGACACTCTCCTCAAATATTTATGCTAACTCTTTAATTATTTCTTTTTAAGAGCGGCTGTTTAACCACTCCAGATTAACTCGTGCTGAGGGTGACAGCTTTGGTCACGCTAATCCCTAACCTCTTCGCTAACCGGCTCAAATTGGCTCTGTCTGTTTGCAGGCGCTTCGCCGCTGCCGACCAGTTTCCAGATTCCTGACTCAAGACTCGGGTAATAAGCTTGCGTTGAAACGTTTCCGTTTCCAGCTTGAGGCCTATACTCGCCCCTTTCTCCACCACAAGACCGGTCGTTAACAGCTCGGCATTTAACCCATTCGAGGCTGAAGATGACAACTTATCTTCAGAGCGTCCCACCGAGTCCACCAGTTGCTCGATATGCCTGATATCTATTCTCACGATAGCCTGGTTTCCGCGCCCTCTGGCTCTGAGAGCCGCCCTGCCAATCACGTGCTCCAACTCGCGGACATTGCCCGGCCAATCATAACGATTGAGTATGCTGATGGCCGAGGCATCGATTGTCAGCTGACGGATCCCCAATTTACGCCGGATCTGTTCGATAAAATACCCCGCCAGCATAGTCACATCTCCTTCTCTCTCTCTAAGAGCGGGTACTGAAATAGGATAAACACTTAGCCTGTGGTACAGATCGGCCCTGAACCGCCCCTCACTCACCTCCAGTTTCAACTGCCTGTTGGTCGCCGCTAAGATACGAACATTGACCTGCTCGGTGGCATCTTTGCCCACGGGCTGGATCTCCTGGCTCTGCAGTGCCCGCAGTAACTTACTCTGTACACCTAAGGGAAGCTCACCAATCTCATCGAGAAAAATAGTGCCGCCATCGGCCAGGCTGAATTTACCGGTACGATTCCTATCTGCCCCGGTAAATGCCCCCTTAACGTGACCGAACAGCTCACTCTCGATCAAGTTTTCCGGCAGCGCAGCGCAGTTAACATAGACGAGGGGCCCTTCTGATCGCGCCGATTGCCTATGTAAGGTTCTGGCCACCAGCTCCTTACCCACGCCTGTTTCACCTTCAATAAGAATCGAAAAACCTGACACCGCCACCATGTCGATCTCTCGCTTAAGCTTTAACATCACAGGGCTATCGCCAATCAGCTCGCCACCATCCTTAACCAGAGCTTCATTAGTCAACTCGGCAACCAGCTCCTGACTGTGCTGGGAATGGCTCTCCAGCTCTTGCAGTAGAATCGCCGTTTTTAGGGTCGCAGCCGACATGGCGGAAATGATGTCTAAGGTACGTTCAGGTAATTCATCGAACACTTCAGGCGTCATGCTATCTAAAGTCAACACCCCGATAAGCTGGTCATCGGCCAGCAGAGGCAGGCCCATGCAGGCATGAACCGGAAGGTCTCCAGCATGGGCTAACAGCATGCCGTCGTAGGGATCGGGAAGCACGCAGTCGGCGGCGAATCGCACCGGAGTGGATGAGCCACAGATAATTTCGAACCTGGGATGAGCCTGAATATCGAAGCGCCGCCCCAGGCTATCTTTACTCAGTCCCTGTTGGGCTAAGGGTTTTAACCTCTCGCCTTGAACGTGCAACAAGACCACGGCATCACAGCTCACGGTACGACGCACTGTGCTCAGTAAGCGATCGAAGCGATCTTTGGTGGTCAAACTGTTCGTCAAATCCAGAGCCAGCTCTATCAGGGCCGTCGAAGAGATATCTATCATGGTCATAAAAATTGCCGCACTCTTGTCTGCTCAAACGAGCCAAGTCATATGAAGTATAAAGTGACGATAGCACGCAAGCACAAAAAACGCATCATAAGAGTCATTTCGACTCAAACAGATAGAGTCAAAATGACTCATCAAGATTCAATAAATCAAATAAAGCATTGTAAATAAAGACTTTAAATACTTGGCACGAAATTGGCAATACTAAAAACATAATAGGTCCTATATCAGTTATTTGAACTAACTATCTGGCTCAAACACAGACTCAGATTTAAGGAGTTCCGCCATGTATGCTACTCACGCTAATGATTTTAGCTTCGCTCATGACACAGATCTTAGCAAAGATTCGCTCACCACTGACGCTAAGCGATTTAAGCTGGTATTGCACAGTGGCAATGCTGCCATGTTGATTGCGGTACTCGGTATGCTGCTGTCTATCTTTGTTGGTTATGTCCTTGCAGAGCAGTTTTCATTGTGGGCTCAAGTCGCCAGCCATATCACACTCATCTTGTGCGCCACCGCCATCAAGATTGGCTACGTCATGCGTTGTATCGGCCTTCATGGATTGGGAGCAACTCAGCTATGAGCCAAACCTTACATAAAATCAGCGAGCCTCAAACCAATCAAAATAAGAAGCAGCGGGGAAGTAACACACAAAAATTCAGTTTCAGGCTCTCTTCGACCGGGGAGGTCGAGCAGGTGTCTAAAACCAGAATGACCATGGAAGCCCCACTGTCTAAGATCACTAAGCTTCCAATTTGGGATCTGGCCTTTCGCCCTTGGTTTATCTCGGCCACAGCCTTATCTGTGGTCAGCTTGAGCATCTGGATCTTGTTCCTCCATGGCAAGATATCGCCTTTTAGCGCTGAAGGGATCAGTCCACTGATCTGGCATATTCATGAAATGCTTTTTGGTTTCGGCGCCACCATAGCCGTGGGGTTTCTGTTAACCGCGGCGCAGACCTGGACCAAGATTCGTAGCCTCAACGGCCTGGCCTTACTCCTGCTCACTAGCATCTGGTTAGCCGTTCGCGTCTTACTCTTAAGCAATTCCGTTAACCTGCAACTGTTGGCTATCGCATTGCAGGCTCTATGGTGGCTGGTGTCCATCAGCTATCTGACCTATATGGTCACTCGCGCTAAGAGTCGTCGCAATTATCAGTTTATCCCCCTATTGTCGGCCATGATGCTGCTGAACTTAGCGCTCCTGTTGGCAGATATCTTCGGCGATACCGAACTCGCCCTGCACCTATCCCGCAGTGCCATACTCATGTTTGGTTTGCTGGTTGGTATCGTCGGCGGACGCGTTATCCCCTTCTTCACCGAACGAGGCGCCGACGGAGCTCAGGTTAAGGCCACGCCATTAATCGACAAGTTACTGCCAATTGTGACTTTACTCGGTGTATCTGTGTTCTTTAGTGGCCACTTTATCGCCCTGCCATTCACACCGGCAGCCCTGCTTATCACCGCAGGAATCTTACATCTGCTGCGTCTATATTGCTGGGATCCCTTATCTACACGCAAGGTGCCCTTACTCTGGTCACTGCATGCCAGTTACTTAGCCCTGGGCCTAGGTCTGGTACTGCTAGGCGCAAGCTACTTGACCGACGCCATACGTTTCGCCGATGCCTTGCACCTGATAACGATAGGTACCATAGGCGGCATGATACTCGCCATGATAGCCAGGGTTTCTCTGGGTCATACGGGCCGAGCACTCAAGCCGCACGGCTCACTGAATATGGCCTTCGCTCTGATTTTATTTGGCGCTCTGACTCGTTTCATTCTGCCCCTATTTCAACAAGCCAGTTTGGGGTGGGACATAGCCGCCGCTTCTTGGGTCATCGCCTTCAGCCTGTTTCTGTGGCACTACACGCCTATCTTGTTTAGCGCCAGACACTAAGGATCCAAATTATCAAACCGTTTCACACACAAATTATGAAGTTCATTGATTAATACACTCAAGCTAAAACCTAAGACAATCACCCTAAGGGATGACACATATAGTCACCCATAAAATGAAGGATATTTAGATGTTATCTGCAAAACATATCGAACTGGTAAAAAGCACTATTCCCCTATTAGAATCTGCAGGCACAGACATTACCGAATACTTCTATCAGCGCATGTTCAAGCATAACCCTGAGCTTAAACACATCTTTAATATGAGTAATCAACGCAGCGGAGGCCAACCAGCAGCACTCTTTAGCGCCATCGCAGCCTACGCTAAAAATATCGAAAATCTTGCTGCACTCTCAGGGGCTGTCGAACGTATCGCGCATAAGCATACCAGCTTAAATATTCAACCCGAGCACTACCCGATTGTGGGACACCACCTGCTAGCCACACTACGAGAGCTTGCACCGGAGGCGTTTACCGCCGAAGTCGAAGAAGCTTGGGCCGCAGCCTACGGCGTGTTAGCCGGGATATTCATCAACCGTGAAGATGAGCTCTACCAAAAAAATGCCAATCAAGTCGGTGGCTGGCTCGGCGCAAGACAGTTTAAGGTGATAGAGAAACGTCAGGAATCGGCCCTGGTTACCAGCTTTATATTTGCTCCAGTCGATGGCGAGCCCGTGGTAGATTACCAAGCCGGTCAGTATCTGGGCATCAAGGTAGAACCTGCCAATCATGAGTACCGGGAGATGCGTCAATACTCTCTGTCAGACAAGCCCAATGGCAAGACTTACCGCATATCGGTAAAACGTGAAGATTCCAGAACGCCTGACGATAAGCCGGGAACCGTGTCCAACTACCTACATGACCAAGTGCATGTGGGCGACGTGCTGGATATATTCCCACCGGCAGGTGATTTTCATTATGTGGAGCGTAACGAACCTGTAGTACTTATCTCGGCGGGTGTAGGTGTCACCCCCATGCAGTCTATGTTGGAGATGCTTGCCTCGAAAATGTGCGACAAGCCGGTATTTTACCTACATGCCTGTGAAAACTTAGCCCAACACTCTTTCAATGAGCGAGTACAGGCGCTGACAAGCGAACTCAAGCTGGCTCACCATACCTGGTACAGAGAACTCGATGGCAATGAGCAGGAAGCATTGAATTCACAAGGCAGTAGCGGCAGTGTCAACAGCCATATGGGCTTTATGAATCTTGTCCCCTTGAAAGCCGAACTGCCTCTGGATAAAGGTGACTTCTACTTATGCGGTCCGGTCGTCTTTATGAGCTTTGTCAAACAGCAACTCATCGAGTTAGGCGTCGAAGATACCCGCATTCATTACGAAGTCTTCGGTCCACATTCCGATTTATAAGAATTGGTATAACCACAGCGATAAAGGTGACTCAGGAGGATGAAGCATCACGGTTAACAATGAGGATCGAATCTTAACCTAAACGACTGGCTGATAAACCCCGTGATACAGGTCTGTATCACGGGGTTTATTTTATTCAATAAACAAGGAATCTAAGCAAGCACCTTGGTTATCTCATCCAGGTGCGTATCTACCCAGGCTGAGCTTATCGGTCCCCAGGTACGAATCTTGTAATATCCCGAATTATTACGCTCTCCATCCTGTATAAACTGGCATTCGATACCGACATCGCTCAAGGCGGCTATCGAATCTTGCAGGGTTCTCCTTGGCATGCCAGTCTGTTTATTCAAAGAGAGTAAGTTATGCTGCTCACTGTCGATGGCGTGAGCGAGATAGAGCTTACGTAAAAATGCTTTTTTCTGTTTAGAGACTTCAATATCCACAAAAACACCTATTTTCCAGCTAGTGCTAATCAATTACCTATTGATAAAATAGCACATTATTAACGAATACTCGCAATGTGAATGGTTTCAGACAATTTTATGCAATCGTTTAAATTCCCCCATTAAATTGTTGTGAAATATGTCTGACCTAGAGTATGTTGGCGGGATCCTGATATAGTGATTTTCTAATAATAGGCACAAATTGAGAAGAGATGGATAATTCGACTGATTCGGCCAATGCTACCAACGAGGCTACAGATAATGCTTCAGGCAATGCCTTCGGGACTCTGCAAACCTCTGAGCGAGTTGCAGACGAAATCTCTCCCCAAGAGCATGAATTACCCAGACAGACTCAAGCCGAGTCCGACTGGCTTAGCTTCGATCAAATCCCGTTAACTCCAGTGGATCCCCGTCATTACACTCAGGTCTTATGTGAGACCATCATAGCGACACTGGTTCTTTTCAGTGTACTGTCGGTATTTATCATCTTCGTCGCTGAATTCCCTATTCAGGTCGCTTTGCCTGTGCTGTCTGTTTTAGGCTTGGCCTTTAGTGTCATCACCTGGTTACGTTATGCCCATGCTAAGTCGATTGCCTTCGCCGTATGTGATCACGAGCTATTGATGCAAAAAGGAATTATTTGGTTTAAACGTATCTCCCTACCTTATACCCGACTGCAACATATCAGTCTGTCTCAAGGCCCCTTGGAGAGAAAGCTTGGCCTACATACACTAAAGTGTTTCAGTGCCGGTAGCGGCAGCGCTGAGATAGAGCTGCCAGGTTTAGAAAGCAGGACGGCCGAAAAACTCAGGCAACATCTGCTGGCTAAGGCAGGTATTGCCAGTCAAAGCGGTAATCCAGGCCCTAGCATAAATCCAAGTCCAGGCATAAATCACTCCTTTGACACTTCGCCAAAGACATCCCTCAAAACTTCCCCCGATACTTCTCCTGATACACATCCTGAGAGACAAGAATCGAAACCAGCCAGCCTCACGACAGAAAGTGAGCGCTAATATGCACAAGAGATTCGCACAATGGTCAGGACTCTCGCCCTGGTCGATAATCAGCTATACCTTAAATACGATTCGGTTAGTAATAACCAACGGTTATGCCATGATTCCTGTGGTCTATACGGGGTGGAAACAAGGTTTTAACTCCCCCTGGGTCATAGTGGCAGTTGTCGGTGTTGCCCTCGCGGTACTCGTCTATGCCATCGTTCAATGGGCCATGTTTCGTTATCGCTTATATGAAGATAAACTCGGGGTTCGTCAGGGACTCATTTTTAAGAAGACCCACGAGATCCCCTTGAGCAAGATACAAAATGTGCGTCTGGAACAACCCTTCTATTTCAGGCCCATGGGACTCTACAGCTTAGTCGTGGAGACAGCTGGTTCCAAAGAAGATGAAGCCGTACTCGCCGCGGTAAACTATCGCAAGGCAATCCAATTAAAACACAAGTTGGTTAACCCTCTACTTCCCACACCCATAGATGATTTTGAAGCTGATGCAGAAGATAAATATCAGGCTAATAATGCAATAGGAAATAGTGCCGAAATCAATGGCACCGTATCTAATGGCAAGCTTGACAGTAAAAACCCCAAGACCAGAAGCGAAAGCTTAGTTCGCAAAGATTTAAAGCAACTATTGTTGTTTGGCTTATATCAAAATAACTTGTTTTGGTTTGCCATTATCGCCGGTCCAATCATAGGGCAATTTGACTGGTCGCAACTTGCCGACACTCATCTGGCTCAATCGGTGTGGCACTGGTATGAGCTAACTATCAGTACCAATGTACTTTATCAAATCGTATTGGCTAGCCTCTTATTCATTGGCTTCTACTTGCTATTGTCATTGATCTCTATGGCCGCATCAGTTCTCAAATATTATCCCTATCACCTGAGCAGAGATAGCAGCACGCTACACAGGAGTGGCGGTATTATCGCTAAACAGAGTGATGCCCTGGCCCTACAACGAATACAGGTCATACGATTCTCACAACCCATCATAGGCAGACTACTCAAGCTGTGGACCGTCTATTTCAAGCAGGTAAAAAGCACGGAAGTCGAACAAAAATCCCAACGCCATATGTTAGTGCCCAGCATGACTCGACAGACCGTATCTGCGCTACTGAAGAATATGAAGGGCATCGAAGCTAAGACGACTGAGCTTCCCAAACACTATAACCCCATACATTTTGGCTGGTACTGGCGACGCGCCCTGGCCCCGCTTATCGTGCCAGCGGTCAACACCCTAGGTATGGGACTCAACCCCATAACCGAATTAATGTGGTTGATAGGTTTAGGCTTTACTATTGGTCTCTATTTACGATATCGACAATGGGGCTACTTCTTAGATGGCAATGACTGCTGGATCCACACAGGCATGCTTGACCATAGCTGGCACCTCATTGCGCTAAAAAAAGTACAACACGTCGCTATTATTCAGACTAAGGGTCAGAAAAGAAAAGGCCTGGCGACACTTGAACTCGGTCTTGCAAGCGGTACTCAGACCATCCCTTATTTGCCTCTGAATGATGCCAGAGAAATTGCCGAGCGCGCTTTAGCCATAACCGGTCGCTCTCATCAAAATTGGATTTAAATGCACTAATTTCTAAACCCTAGAACCTAGGAACTGAATGCTAATACATAGGAGAATACTCTTGAACACAAGTGAACAAGCACAGTTACATACACAGTCACAGACGATACAGATGACACCTGAAACGATTATCAATTTTTGGTTCGACGAGATAGAGCCTAAATCTTGGTGGGTGAAAGATACTGAGTTTGATGCACTGATAAAACAGAGATTCGGTTTGCTCGTCGAGCAAGCTAAAGCTGGGGAGCTCTATCATTGGCGCGCCACACCCCAGGGGCGACTCGCCGAGATTATCCTACTGGATCAGTTTTGCCGCAACATACACAGAGATACACCACAGGCCTTCGCATCGGATCCCTTAGCGCTAGCCCTGGCCCAGGAAGCAGTGGCACATGGTGCCGATACCGAACTCAAAGCCAAGCAGGTACCCTTTCTATTTATGCCTTACATGCACAGCGAGTCTAAGAAAATCCATGAGATTGCCATGATACTGTTTAGCAGAGAAGCCGCAGCGGGTAACTTAGAGTTTGAGCACAGGCATAAGGTGATTATCGACCAGTTTGGCCGATATCCACATAGAAATGAGATCCTTGGACGAGAATCGACTCCAGAAGAAGTAGAGTTTCTGTCACAGCCAGGATCAAGCTTCTAATCACTTGTAGAATAACAAGTGAGGAAGTATTTCTAAGGTTGGATTCATTTGGCTAGTTTGGTGTTTGGCTCGCTTGATATTGAGTTGAAAGGCTGATGTTTAACGCCTGCCCGGCGAGGCATGTGCAGATACTTCTACGAACCACCGCAAGCACTTCTGACCTCCAGGGATGGAGGAAATGCCAAATTTTGTATGGAACAAAATTGGCCCTGTGGGCTCTGCGATTTCATCCTTGAAATCGAAGCTCACAGCCGCATATATAGACCCATCCCGTTTATCTATCTCTTCGATTTGGCTTCCTTGAGCAATTCTAGTTTCAACCTGTAGCTCGGAACTGCCCCAAAGTTAGCTAGCCTTCGAATGAAGATTGATTACATTTTATGTTTTAGCTTCTGGCTGAGTTGGTATTGAGTGGTGTGTTTGAAAGTCGTACTTTCATGGCTATCTATCACCTGCAGTGGGCGCATGTGTAAGTAATCTCTCGGTACGCTGTAAACCCATCCTTGGGCGCTCTGCGATTTCATCCCTGAAATCGAAGTCCTCGAGCTTACTTACACCCGTTTATCTATCTCTTCGATTGGAGTTTTGTTGGTAAGCCTAAGCTTTAATTGGTAACACGTTTATGCCCCAAAGTGAGCCAGCCTTCGAATGAAGACTGATTACATTTTCTGATTTAGCTTCTTGCTGAGTTGATATTGGGGAGTGTGTTTGAAGCTTTAGTCTTCATTGTAATCTATCGCCTGCAGCGTGCTTAAGTGCAGATACTTCTACGAAACGCCGTCAATCCGTCCATGGAGGCTCTACCAAAACATCCTTGTTTTGGAAGCTCGTAGCCGCATCTACACCTGGTTATTTGTCTCTTCGATTTGGCTTTTGATGGTAAGTCTAAGCTTGAATTGGTAACACGTTTCTGCCCCAAAGTGAGCCAGCCTTCGAATGAAGACTGATTACATTTTCTGATTTAGCTTCTTGCTGAGTTGATATTGGGGAGTGTGTTTGAAGCTTTAGTCTTCATTGTAATCTATCGCCTGCAGCGTGCTTAAGTGCAGATACCTCTACGAAACGCCGTCAATCCGTCCATGGAGGCTCTACCAAAACATCCTTGTTTTGGAAGCTCGTAGCAGCATCTACACCTGGTTATTTGTCTCTTCGATTTAAGAATATTTGTTAGTTCACTAACACGGATATGCCCCTTTATGTGTTAGAACCTGCAATTCGTCCAATACAGCACTGACCTCTTTGCAATACTTTTTCTCATCAGTTGAAGAGGTAATTCTTTCTGTTTAGCAACAACTCTTTAGTTAACCTGTGCTTGTGTTTATACACCGTATTATTGGCTTTTTGCGGATAACCTCCAAATTATGCACGAAAAGTGCGTGGTTTGCTATTGAGTGAACATAGAAAACAGCGTAGATTCAATTAACTAAAGTCGTAAATGCTCAGTTTGCTAAAGACACTAGACAACCAAAGTAAGGATGCTCCCTCAGAGTAATAAGCTACTCAGTGAGGTTTTAGAGGAACATCAAATTTTTAGGGATGAAATAGGTTTGATTATATATTGCAATTCAGCACTCCTGCCATCCTTAATTACACACTGTGGGCGTTCTTTATGTACTGAGTAAGTTGTTTAATTTGTTGGTCAATATATTTATAGTGGAGTAATGGATGCCAAATGTTAATTTAGATGCGTTAATTTCTCGTGAAGATTTCGAAGTGATCGAAAGCAATTCGAGAGCAATTCGAGAGCATCATCATTTAACCAAAATGTCAGTGTAAAAGACTTAGAAAGAGGTGAGTTTTTTTATGCCGGTCTGAGAAAACCAGATTTTCAACGTGAAACATCTGATTGGACTGATGACCAACTATGCGAATTTATTCAAAGCTTTATTGATGGTGATCTTATCCCCGCAGTCATTTTGTGGAATTCTGGCCCTTACAACTTTGTCATAGATGGTGCGCATAGGTTAGGGGCATTAATTGCTTGGATTAATGATGACTATGGTGATGGTGTTCTTTCTCAAAAATTTTTTAATAATGAAATAGATGAAGAACAAAAAGATATTGCATGTAAGACAAGAGAAAAAATAAAGAATACTGTAAAGTCTTATAGCGAATATAAAAACGCAATTTTGGATAGTTCCGGTTGTGATAGGGAAATTCTTGAAAAAGCTCTTAGCTTAGGTAGAACTTCTATCCAATTACAATGGGTTACCGGTGGAGCAGAAAAGGCAGAACTCTCATTTTTTAAAATTAACCAAAAAGCATCAAAGATTAATGATACAGAAATTGAATTACTAAAATCTCGTAGAAAAGCTTTTGCAATAACATCAAGGGCTATAATTAGAGCTGGCACAGGCCATCAATATTGGTCAAAGTTTGCGCCCAATATAATGGAAGACATTGAAGATTTAGCAAAAGAAATTCATAACTTAATATTTTTCCCTAAAACCCCAGGAACTATAAGAACTCTTGATTTACCTTTAATAAAAAAGCATAACTCACCTCAAACAAATAGTTTTATATTTGATTTAGTTAAAAAGTGTAACGCTGTTCCAGCTAATACAAAAAAAATCGCAGAAGATAATGATGGGCATCTAACCGTTACATACCTAAAAAATGTCCGTAAATTCTTACGTAGAATTAACTCTTCACATCCATCTTCTCTAGGTTTACATCCTTTAGTTTATTTTTACAATAAACGTGGCAACCATATTTATTCAGCTGTTCTAGCATGGGTTGATGTTATTAATGCCGTTGAAAAATCTCCAAAGTCATTAAATTAATTTATCATTATCCGTCATGATTTGGAAAGATTCCTTATTAAATATAAGCATTTCATTTCAGGTGTTAATGCTAAATACGGTAGCGGCACAAAAAGCCATAAACATATATTCAAAGTTTACACATTAATTATTAGCCTATTGCAAAAGAAAGATTCGGAAAAGTATATTGTAGATACGATTTTAAGTGATTATGGATTTTTAAGTGAGTCTGATGAAGTAAATATCACGTCGACAAGGTTTTCCATGGACGTAAAATCACAAATTTATATTCAAGAAACTTTACCTAAGAGCTCTACTTGTTCTTACTGCCGAGGCTTAATTCACCAGAACTCAATTTCCTTTGATCACATCATACGAAAGCAAGATGGTGGTACAGGAAGTGTTCAAAATGGAGCTTTGATGCATCCATACTGCAATACATCTGCAAAAAATTAATACGTTTACGCGGTGAGGCGGAGGTAACTAGTCTCCTGTTCCCACCATGCATGTAGACGGTTAATTTAGTACCACCTACATGCATGGTTAGCTTCTTTACTTCGAGGGTAAACTGCGTCCATCCCTCAGTGAATAAAGCTCCACTTTCCTTAGGGATACGAATTAGGGCTTTCGAATAAAGCTAAGATACTTTTTCTCATCTGAGTCACCCGCATTAGAGCAAATAATCTAGCACGTTTCTGTCCATAGGCATGTCAGCTAGTCAACGCTGACACTGTGATCACCAAGGGACTTTGTCGTACCTTAACTACCAAGCGACTTTGTCGTTTTTAATAATTACCAAGGGAAATTGACGGATCTAACTTTTAGTAGTTCTCTGATTGCCACTGTGAGCTTTTCAGAGGTTACTAAGGATGATCATTATGGATTCTCAATCCCAACTTACTGTTGATGTGATTGCTAAGGTTGCTCAAGGCAAAATCAGCATTCTTAACGCCTCAAAACTGCTCAATAAGTCCCGTCGAACCATTGAACGCTATCTCAGTCGATACAAAAAAGATGGCATTCGTTTTGTTGTCCATGGCAATACGGGGAGAGCCCCTGCCAACAAGATCCCTGGCACATTGAAAAGACAAGTTCAGTCACTCATTAAAGAAAAATACTACGACTTCAACCTACAGCATTTGGCTGACATGTTAGAGGTGGTGGAAAGTATTCAAGTTAAGCGTGAGACTCTTCGCTCTTGGGCTCATGATATTCACCATGTGAAACGAGCGAAGCATCGCCGTTCAAAAGTGAGAAGAAGGCGTGAGCGGATGGAGTCTGCGGGATTAATGCTGCAAATGGATGGCAGTCCACACCTGTGGTTCGGTGATAATAAGTCTTGCTTAATCACCATTATCGACGATGCGACCAGCGATATTCATGCCGAGTTCTTCCCGTCCGAGACCACCGTTGGTTGTATGAAGGTCATGAAAGCCTATATCAAGAAGCGAGGGCTGTTTAAGACGCTTTACGTCGATAGAGCGGGCATCTTTGGTGGACCGAAGCGTTGTAACTTCTCACAAATGCAAAGGGCCTGTAAGGAGCTTGGGATAGAGATTATTTTTGCTAACTCTCCTCAAGGTAAAGGGCGGGTTGAACGAGCGTTCGATACCTTCCAAGACCGCTTGGTTCCTGAGCTTCGTCTGGCAGAAATAGCGGATATGGACAGTGCCAATGATTACCTTCAAAACGTTTTCATTCCAGATTACTGGTTGCCGAAACTTACCGTCAACGCAAAGAATATCCGCTCAGAATTCAAACCCGTTCCTAAGTATATCGACCTTGATGCGATCTGCATCCAAAAGGAATATAGAAAAATCCGGCGCGATCATACCTTCAGTTTCAGCAACACCATGTACACGATAGACTCCCCCTTAAGGCATTCAATCGTGAACCAGAAAGTTGAAATACGAAAGCAGTTAGATGGCGACTTCGCCGCTTATTTTGCCGATCGTAAGCTCGCCATCTCTGAAATCAAGGAGCCGAGCAAGCTCACGGAATATGGAGAGGAAGTGCAGAGAAAACTCGATGCCATCAAACTTGCAGAAGCGCTAGGTAACTTATCTGAAGCGGCTCGGATCAGTGGTTGCTCTAGGGAAAGTATCTACAATAATCGACGGCTGCTTGAAACTCAGGGACCTCTGGCGCTCAAAAGGATGTATGGCATCCCTCGTCATACCAATCGTATAGACCAAGATACTGAGGATAAAATCATCACCTTAACGTTAGAAAAACCCCACCTGACCCAAATCCATATCAGCGGTGAAATGATGAAAAGGTACAATATATCAATCAGTCACTCTACAATCAGAAACATCTGGGTAAGAGAAAAACTGAATACTAAGGTGTTACGGATCGAGCGTGCAGAGGCATTAGAAAAAACACCTTAGTGAAAGTGATATTAATGGACTAATATCGATAGTGTAAAACGACAAAGTCCCACGGTAATTAATCCGTCAGTCTCCCTCGGTAATCACATAGTCAACGCTGACACGGTCGATTTACCCCAAACGAATTAGTTTAGAATGAAACTTGAGGCTATTTTACCGACCCCTTTATCCGCCCTTTGACTCAATATAGAGTAGTGAAGCCTATACCTGTATATTATGGGCCTGCTACTCCACATTTTGGGCAGTTTGGAGGAGGGGTTCAATATCAACTACCTAATAATGTTCGAAGTTTAAGGCTGGGCCCTAAACCATATTTGGAGCTAGTAAAATGAAGGTTAAAGAGTTAAAAGTAAGGCTGCAAAAAGAAAAGTTTAACCCACATTGTTACAATGTCGATGGTGGTAAACCATTAGACGGGTATGGGCTAGTGTTTAGATCCGGGTTATGGGTATACTTTACATTTGAAAGGGGGATTGAAAGTAATCAGAAGATGTTTCTTGCTGAGAGTGAGGCATGTGATTATTTTTATAATGCAATTAATGAAGATCCAACCGTTAAGTCTTAAAAAATAGGCTTGAAAAATAACATAGCCACTAACATTTAATCCTAAGCGTTATCAATAAATACAAGTTTCGTTTTGATATCACAGGCGGGACTTTTTCTGCTCGCATATCGCATTTTTATCAGAATAAATCAGGCCGGCTATTGTTAATAACACATTTTTCTTTCTCCTACTAAGCTTTAGTTACTGGTCGGTTTAGGAGGTTGTAATGTCCCGTCCAAGAAGCACTCAGATAAATATTGAACTTCTAATTTAACCATAAGTATCTTGATACCACACAATCTCAAGGTGTGTGCGAATAACAAGTGGTAACAAGTGGGGTTAGTGTAAACTTTATTCTCCGCCCTTAATCTGGCAGTCAGAAAGTCTCTCGCTTCCCCCAAACTTGCGCTGTTGCAGGCAGCGTTAGTACATATCAGGTCGCCATACTTTCCCTAATGGCAATCGTGATATTTAGAATGTTAGTTCAACCCATTTCTGTCCAAAAGTGAGCTACATGCCAGTAAAATTCAAATCGAAGAAGCAAATACTCAGGTGTGAACGCGGCTGTGACCTTCCGTGACAAGGATGTCATGGCAGAGCCCACAGGGACTGTGCTTGCGGCGTGTCGCAGAAGTGTTTGCACATCCCTCGCCGGGCAGGCGTTAGATAACAGCTAAGTAATGGCATCCAGCAAACCAACCAAACACCAAAACCGCTAAATTAACCCAACCAAAGATACTTGCTACTTGTTATCCGACAAGTAAACACGTTTCTGTCCACAAACGAGTTACTAGCCAAAAAATCTTAAATCGAAGAGATGAATAATCAGGTGTGAACGCGGCTGCGAGCTTCCGAAACAAGGACGTTTTGGCAGAGCCCACAGGGAAGTGTTCACGGCGCCTCGTAGAAGTGTTTACATGTTAGGCGAGCCGCAGGCTATAGATTAGAATGAAGCTATGGTTCTCAATAAACTAACCAAATACCAAACCAGTCAACTGAACCTAACTCAATGGATATTTAACTAACTTGTTATCTGACAAGTCATCACGTTTTTGTCCAGAAACAAGTTACAGCCAGTAAAACTGAAATCGAAGAAGCAACTTTCTCGAAACAAGAACAGGTGTGAACGCGGCTGTGACCTTCCGGCTATAGATACTAATGAAGATTAGGCCTTCAAGGAATTATCATACGGCAAAGGGGCTGGATTCCCGCCCACAAGCATTGCGGGAATGACGAGTATTGAAGAAGGCCAAATGAAGTAAGAAAAATGCCCTAACCTTCATTCGAAGGTGCTAAACCAATGGTAGGTAAATATCTGTTATCAGTTCATGCTCTGCCACTTCGGGGAAGAAGTTCTGATAATGGAAGAAACAGTGAAAGTCTCTTAGAGACTCGCCGCTATCCGGTAACCACTGACCATACAGATAATGAATCTTGGTATCTAGATCATCATGTGAACCCAAATGCCTGATGACGGCGCAGCGGCCTGTAGGAATGGTTTTGTTGATAATCCCCGAAGCGTTATCTGGCACCTCATGCAATACCGAGCCTGCTATATCAAACCTAAATTTATCAGCTGGAACTGATTTAGGGTCTTCATAGATTAGCCCGAACGTTTGGCTCTTCGTCACAGGCGATAGGCCAGTCTGCTTACGTCAGGCTATAAACTTACCGGCAGATACATTAACCAGTTCGGGGGCGCCCCTATGCTCGAATACCGCTATCTTAGTCTCAGCAAAGTTGACGATATCGACGCTAACGTCTAAATGCTCTGCCTGTTGTTTCTTATCCATCTTACTGCCTCCAAATTGATACTTAGAGAAACCAGCAAACAGGCTCAGATGTTCAACTGACAAGTCTTCATCCAAATTTTTATGGATATAATCACAGACCCGCTTCATCACCTTAGCGTAACTGTCTATTTTTGCTTTCGACTGCATAATAAACTCGGTTCCCATCAAACTTTCAAGATGGCGAGCTCCACGATAAAGCTCACTCATCGCACGCTCAATACTACACGCCCTTCTGAATATGAGGCTAGTATGCAGATGACACCGAAGGCTTTCCTGACAGATATTGCTCGAGTCAGTATCAGTCAGGAAATAGCTATCAGTGACGCTTCAAACGACGATCCCACTTCCCTTCGGCTTGTGAACTGCACTTTTCTTCGGTATCAAAACTGACCTTACTGGTTAAATCACCGACCTTAATAGCCACCTTGGCGAATTCCTGCTCAATGAGCCCGATGAGGTACTCATCCTGCTTATTGGCAATCGCATCGGATAACTCAGCATTGGTATTAAATACACAGACAATTTTGAGTGACTGAGGAAACTTGTCGTAATTAACCAGATGAGTGATCCACTCAAAGCCTTCGACATGCTCCAGTGCCAGTTCACAGACATGAGTCAGTGATACTCTCAGGCTATTTTCAATCTTCTTATCCGACTTTCTCATCTCAGTTTCACCTTAATCATTTCCATCTTACTTTGTTTATCTCAATCTCACAGGGAGCACTAGCCAGTACTTTCTGAGGTATTTATGCATTGGCTTGAGTTTACAGGAACTATTACCTATCGGCATAAGAGGATGTCAGTTAGCAGCTTATGGCTAAGCCAAGAAATGGGGCAAGGAAAGGGGAAAAACAGGAGAAGAATCTACAAAAAAGTTCCGATCTGCCAGTCGATCAAGGTGGCATTGCCATCATTATCACAAAGCCAGATTCTGGCTCTGGTCATCGGCTTGAGTAGGCCGACTTCCGACTCGACTTTAGACCAATCTTCATAGGTGAAATGCTCACCATTGATCAATAACTTATTCAGACTATAAGGCGTGATCAGAGACTCTTGAGTCCCATCATCTGTGTCTATGGTGAAACCAAGCTGGGACGCATCTCGCCAGTAAAAGACTAAAACCCCGGTCCAGGAGGTCATATGATTAGGCTCACAGGCAAAGTCTGCCGGAGGACGAAGACGTCCTCCGGCTACTACCAAGAGCGAAGTAAATAATATGAGGACAGCAATCAATGCTGTACCCATCACCGTAAATAACTTACTAATATCGAACATAACTTATTACCAACGATAGCTCCCACTAATCATATCCATGCGTTCAGACTGACGCTCTGTAAACTCAAACATGCAACCATCATCGGTGTAATTCATAAAGTTTTCTATGGAATCATCTCCTCCTTTCCTACAGGTGTTACGACCTGTGGGACAACCGTAGGCGGGGAACGCTCAGCTGCAGTATCAGACACCAAGTCACCAGACTTACTACAGCCACCTTGGAAGGTATGATACAAACCGAGCCAGTGGCCCACTTCGTGTGTTGCAGTATCCCCTTCGTGGTATGGTGCAGCACTCCCACCAGGCATAGACTCATTAAGAATAACGACTCCATCGTCAAGAGGGTCGCTTGCGTAGCTAGTGGGGAAAGTAGCCCACCCCAATAAACCGCCCCCCATATTGTTAGCATAAATATTTAATGCACTTGCTCCTCCTTGACGTAATGCACTTTTCATAGATGCTTCGGCACTACTATTAGGACCTGCTATATACCAACTATCATTTGCTGTTAACGTCGTCTTAACCAAGTCGAATACAAATTTAGTATCGAAGCCGCCTTCACCATTGCCAGCAGCAAAAGCCTTATTCAAAACCTCGATTTGCTCATCTACTTTATTAGTCACATCACCGCTGCCAGAGGTACTGGTTATCACATGAAAATATACAGGGATGATATTCCCTACAGGCGTATAAGATAAAGAGCCACCACCGCCACTACCTCCATTCCCACCACCATTACCATTACCTCGCCTAAGCAGAGATTTTAAGTGCTCATTAAGCATTTTAACTTCCCTATCTGAGGGCGTTCGCGTTCCGCAACGTTTAAAAGCGGCATTAGGGTTGGCGTTATCCCAACCGTTACCACCCGGATTAGGCCCTTCAGCCATAGATTGCGGCACGGTTAAGAGTAGTAACCATACCAATAAAAATAGTGACCTAAACATCTTAAACCTCCTGGGAGGCTTTACCCTCCACTGATTCATGTGACTAATATAAACAACTCATTCAAATTTCTCTTTCGAATAAGCCTTTCAAACAGCTAGCTCAACAAAAGGTTAGAAATAGAAGATGTGAGTGAATAATTGCTTACATAGTTAACTTGTCATGTCTAAATTATAACCTAAGAAAAAATGGCTGAAGCTTTGATGGCATCACTACTTAGCTCATTTCAGACTCAACAAATACTTAACTAGATAAATTGATTATTTAGCTCTCTCCTCTCCTAATATCTACTCCGCCTACTTTTTACAACTCATCGATTCACACATTAGCTGCGCGCATCTTCCTCTCGAGTAAACTGACTATCTGTACAGTCAGTAACATGATCTGATCCTGAATGATTCTTCGCTCTAATTTGGCATTTTTAGAGTTATCACCAGCGATGGCTCTGAGTTCCTCTTTTAATTTTTGTAACTGTTTTTGTATGCGTTTTATCTGTCTCTCTATGATCGACAAGTCTTCGTCAGCCCTTGAGCCATTTTTGAGTTTATGAGCATTTAGGCCATGCAACAGCTCACCTATGTAGGTTCCTATGGCTCTTTTGTGATCTAACTGACTTTGCTCTACTCGCTCAGCATTAAGTGCGTATTTAGCAGAGTCAGAGATTGAAACACTAATTTCAGTGGTACGTCTTTCTGATGAGAGGGCAGATGAAAAACTTGAGGGCTGAGAGAGAAAGGCAGGAGAGGTGAAACCTATAGAATTAGGCTTGGTAAAGTTTAGATATAGGCCCTCCAGCCCGATAATCTTCACATAAACCTCTAACCTGAATGTAAACTGATATCTAAGCTATCGACAGGGTAATAATTAACTGGAGGGGTATCATTAGAGCATTACCTTCTATAAAAAAAGCCAATAGCTTGTCTCGTTATGACAACTCATTTCTGCAGGGAGTTATAGCAATCGGTTTTAGATAAGGAGTCCCCAAAAAAGCAGCCTGATTGAACTTGTAATCGTTAGCATGAAGGATATTACAATACTTTCCAGAGCCATTGATAAACTTCCATCTTATTTGGATTTTCAGCATCAGCTAGCGGGTAGATTTAAAGGCCTGTGCGCCATATATTAGAGGCTAATGCCTTCGATTGACGTTGCCGTCATAAAAGTTAAGCTCGCCAATACGAGTCTCAACTTTATTTGGGGTCACGATCTCTTCAGGGATCTTCTGGTTAAAACCAGGGGTGACATCTTTATCTGGTGACCCATACCTGACAGCGCTGATATGATACAAGTACTTAGCAGTGCTGCTTTAATAAGCAATTGGGGACTATTATGCAGACAAAGATTTAGCATCGCGGGTTTTCTTCTCCATTAAGCTCATCAAGACGCCTGTGAGCTCTAAAATCTGATCTAGTATGAGTTTACGCTCGTTATCCGCTGCTTCAGAGCTATCGCCTTCCAGCTCTTTCAAGCGCTCTTGTAGCTCTTCTATCTGCTCTTTAACGCGTTGGATCTGCTTGTCGATGGGAGACATCGCCTTCTCCTCTTCCATCTCCTTCGCCTGCTGAGCAGATTCGGAGTGCTTACCGTGCAAGGTGCTGCCCATGTTTGAGCTTAGTGCCTTTTCTGTATCCGCAGATTTACTACTAAGTGCTTTGTCTTCATTGAGGGCCTCTTTACCTTCCTCGGAAATGGTGACCTTATCACTGGATTGAGCCGAACTTGCATGGCTAAGCGCTGAGGATATAGGTGTTGCTACTTGTGGTGCCGGTCCTGTAGAAAACTGGACATCTAAGGGTCTCTTACCCGCAATAATATTGAGTGTTAATCCATTAATGTTCACCGTTTACTCCTGTAACGTCAAATGTCAGATCTTAAAGTTGAGTGGAACTTGTATTTGCTGTACTTACTCTAAGCATACAGATTATCGACACATATAAGATTAACTAAAGGCTTGTTTTCAGTGTTTTACTCTAAAAATAGAAATTAGTTCAGTCAAAACCTGAGGCATTGTTAAATTAACGAGGATTCACAAGTCTTAGCCGATTTAGTGGCAGTAAAGCAAAGAGGCGTATCCTATGGATACGCCTCTTATTGGCTTATGTAACTCAACCTACATACCAATTGGTATAAGGTTTCTAGCCTTTAATAGTGTAATCCCCTGTTGTTGATAGGGTCACTGTAATTGGAGAATCTGTTTTGTTTTTCCAATACCAGCCATGTGCACCAGCGAATGGCGTAGTCAGCGAGCCTTTCACCTTATCTGATGTAGTAATGGAGAAACTCTCGAAATAACCTGTGGTATCGCCCTTGGGCTCTCCGTGGAAATCAAAGTACAACTCCTCACCACCAGTGCTCCACTCATATTTTAAGTGAACAAACTCATCCATCAGTAACTTATACTCTAAGCCTTTACCCGCAGGGATATTAATTTTAACAGTATCGCTTCTCACCCCAGGAGTTTGGCGAGCTTGAGCTATCTCGCCAACACTCGGGGCATTAGCAATTTCTTTACTATTAACAGGCGCAGTTTGTCCAAAAGCAAAAACAGTCTCGTTACCGCTCACCGCGACCTCAGGAATCACACTTGCCGCTTCAGCTATCTGAGTTAATCCCAACGCCTTACCTATGCCAGTTGGATCGATATTGTATTCGGCAGGCAAGATAGCAGTAATTAAGACAACAGCTGCAATCGCCGAAGCTGCGACACTGGCTTTGACTAAGGTGGCACTGGAGTGCACCGGAATGCTATTGAATAGGGTTTCGTTCTGATTTATTGAGTTTGGTTTATCATTGGTTTTCATAATTATTCCTTAAGCTTATATCTGTTTATGATGTTTAATTGAGTCTGTTAGCTAACAAAAAATCCCGTTAACTGAAAGCCAACTAACATCAGGCCACCACTCATCAACAAAGTATTAGCTGCTGTTGAAAATTGCAGGTAACTCCTGTGTCGCCGCCAGAAACTCATCAAGATAAGTACCACTCCCAGAGCTAGGAACTGACCTATTTCCACCCCAACATTGAAAGCTAGGATATTGGGAACCAGGCCTTCCTGTGGCAGATTAAACTCCTGAATTTTGGTGGCTAAGCCAAAACCATGGAATAAGCCGAAGATCATCACTGCAGCCTTAGTATTGGGCTGAAAACCAAAAAACCGCTTAAAACCTCCCAAGTTATCGAACCCTTTATAGACGATAGAGAAACCAATAATGGCATCGATAAGATAGGCATTAACTCTAATGTCACTCAGTACACCAAACAACAAGGTGATACTGTGGCCCAAGGTAAACAGGCTGACATAGAGCAACACATCTTTACTTCTAAACAGGAAGAAAATCACCCCGACAAGAAATAAAAGATGATCGTAACCGGTAACCATATGCTTGGCACCGATATAGATGAAGGGCAGAATCGATACCCCTTCATTTTGAGTTAAAAATTGCTTGGTATCTTCATCAACCCCGTGGGCCGATAATGAAAAAGAAGCAAACACCCCTAAGAAAACCACGAATAAGGTCATAACGTTAGTCATAGTACCAGTCATGGTTTTGGCCAAATGATGACTCATTACACATACTCCAAAATAATATTTAAATCAGTTGAATAGCACTCAGCCCTGGATTGTAGAATCCTAAATTTTGGAGCAGCATGAGTGCCTAAACAAATTTGAATTAACGTTTTTACTCGCAAAAATAGCGAGGTATCACGCTAAGAACATGAAAAAACTAGGTATGTGGAGGGGGAATTGGCGGCGCGTAGCGACAATTAAGGTATGAGATATCATCATAGATAAGGATCTCAGATTCAAAAAAACTCGAAATCAATATTGGTTCTTCAGGCGGATGAGACGGAGTATGTGAATGATTGGCATGCTCATGCTCTGCTTCCGCATTTACTGCCAACTCTCCATCTAAAATAGTGAGTACATTAGTCTCAAAATCAAAAGATACTGGCTCTGTGGCATTAAACGCTATAGGCCCTTGATGATGGGCGTCTTGGTCATTTGAAGTGTAAGAAACTGGTCTATTAGGGGATTCACTATGACTGTGATGATGGCTAACATTTTTCCCCATAGGATGCTCGCCACTGGGGTATTGCACAGAGAAAGCCGAACCGATTGCGAAAAATTGACACAGTAAAACCACCAGCACAATGGCCAATGTTAATTTTGAATGCCCCTTAACGGGCGATATTTGGGTGTGCAATAACATCTTAGTATTAAGCAGGAACGACTCCAATACGCTTATTCATATCATATCTGTGTAAAGCTGTAGCATTAAATCAGATCCCCGTACAAACATCCAGCCGAAGGCATTTACTCAATGGTGCCTGATTCGTTTAAATACTCTCCGATAGTCGACAAGTTACCAGCTGTCAACTGTTCCTAGTAGACAGTTATTTTAAGTAGTCGCTTCCCTTATGTTAACGAGATGTTTCAACCCGATCTTTCAAAATCACTATATAAACAGTCAATTAATGAAAGATATTGCAGAAATAATTAGCCAAAACTCGCCAGTAAAAGTGCTTAGTTCGAGAAGTTAAGTGCTTACGCTGACAATGAGATTCGGTCAATAACACGTGTGTTAACCAAGGAGAACTTATGAGTAATGTAGATCTTGAATATGGCCGCTTAATAAGCCAGAGCCATGAACAGGAATTACCGCTAACAGTGGCCGAATTTTGGTCTGGATTTGACGATTATCTAGCCCTGCAAAAAGCCTTAGGTGGACATGAGGATACCAAGCTGCTGACTGGAGGCGGACGTCCTAATAATGGCGTCAATGCCGAAGTCGCCTTTGCCTTTGCCGGCGGAGAAACCCGTGAAGTCCTTTGGCAAAAGGATGATACCAACCACATTTGGGTCATGGGACTCCCACAGCCTAATGTGATGTTTTCATATTATCGCGCCACAGTGTCGGTCTGGCAGGCAGAACAAACCACAAAGGCAAGGCTGACCATTGACGGTGTTTTGGTCAGTGAAAAAGAAAAAGAACGTCAGATCACCTTAGATACCTTAGCCAAATTCCTACCGACCCGTATCAATGAAATCAGTGATCTGGTCTTGCAGCGAGATGGCCTGCGTATGTCTTTAAAGTTAAAACTCAATTATTCCATTGATGATTTTTGGAAAATTGTCAGCAACTGGAGCGATATCTCCTGGGTCATGGGGGCAACCTCGATGGAAGATCTGGGTAATGACATTCGCCGGGTTCACTTTGGAGACGTAGCGCTGGAAGAGAAACTTGATTCGGCAACGGAAGAGACTCACACCTTGGTCTACTCAGTGCTGAAATCAGCCATGCCAGTCAGCATGTATCAGGGGACTCTACGCCTTAAATGTAAGGGAGATAATAAGCTAGTACTTTACTACGACTCAGTCTTCTTACCTCGTGAGGGTCTAGATCGAAAAACAGTAAAAAATGCCATAGAGCAAGGCTTCTCACAAAGATTAGAGTGGATGAAAAACAAATTTAACTAATAAGAATCATGGAAGAGGAACGTAAAATGACCGATAAGACTGAGCAACCTACGGTTCAAGTAAAAGGAATAGTAAACGCCGCCATCGAAGATGTCTGGAAACTTTATCGCCCCTTCGGTGAAATGACCCAGTGGTGGCATATTTATAAGACCATGGAGTTAGCTCCGCCTGCTAAGGACGAAATTGGTGCAATTCGAACCTTTAGCTTTAAAAATAGAAATATGACCATAAGTGAGCAACTGATCTCTCGTGATGATAAGACTCACACCCTGCAATATAAGTTGGTCAAAATGGAGCCAGCTATGCCTGGTCTCGACAGCATTACGACTCAGGTACAGATGCGATCCATCTCGGCAGTTCAAACCGAGATTATCTGGTGCAATTGGGTGATGGCCCCAGACGTCGTCAGCAGCATAATAAAAGGCCCTCAAGCCCAAGGCTACCATGATGGAATCGCAGCCTTAAATCAGTATTTCAATCCCTCTTTAGGCAAGGTCACTGTCACCTTAGGCAGTATTAAAGATCTCCCCCAGACGTTCCCGCCGGTCAATCCCTATGTGATCGTTGAACTAGATGGAGAGCATCACCAAACGGCTAAACCAAACTTCCCCTACAGTTCAACGTTCAATGATACCTTCGAATTTGAATTGCTAAGCAAGAAAGGTAGTTTAGGTTTTGGTGTCATGGACTCTTGTTTAGGAAGCGATACGCTGATCGGCACCGCCTCTCTGGATTTACATGATTTTGAAAATGATAAGCCTAAAACCCTTGAGCTAGAACTCGACGAGGGCGCCTCTGTGTCAGTGACCATAGAGATGGAACTCAATAATGATGCCGATGCTTTACCACTAACGGATAAACAGCAGCAGTTTGTCAGCCTTAAGGAGATGTCAGATACCATCAATGGTATCAAAGATAAGCTACAAAAAATTGTCTTAAACCTGCTGGTCGAAGAGAAACCACGCTGGGAGTATGACTCTTATCCGGTGCATCCTATGCCTAAAATGGTCAAAGGTCTGCCCAGAAGCCAGGCTCTCTCTCCCCATAAATTGAGTCGCATGGCCGAGCGCGTACTCGAGTTTTCATTCTCGGAATTAGAGCTAAAGCAACGCTTAGCACAATACCCTTCGGGCTCGCTCAAAGCCTATGGCGCTTTTTTTGGTGGCTACCTGCCGATCCCGGAACTGCTGGAATCCTGGCAGGATGACAGTGAATTCTGCCGCCAACTGCTGCAAGGGTTAAACCCCTTAATGATCGAGGTAGTTAACAGCATAGAGCAAGTACCTGAAGCGATGCGAGAGCTAAAAGCGCAAGACAAGGGCATGTCGGAACTCATTGCCGATAAACGCCTCTTCCTAGTTGATTACAAAGAACTTGTACCATTCAAGTGTGAAGATGGTAAATACTTCTACGCCCCCTATCTCTTGGTTTATAAGCAGCAGCTTGAAAATAATGACAGCCGTCTGAATATCGTCGCCATACAGCTAGAGCGTAACGAGGGCATAAACCCTATCTACACGCCAGACTCGAATCAGCCAAACCGATTTATGTTTGCCAAAATTCATACGCAATGTGCCGATAATCAGATCCATCAGTTTCTCTATCATCTGGGACTAGCCCATTTGGCCATAGAAGCTATGGCCATAGCGACCCATAACAGCTTACCCAAAGAGCATATTGTCTCTAAGCTGTTAACCCCGCACTTCCATGACACCATAGGCATCAACTTCCTGGCTCGACAGACCTTGGTTGCTGAGCAAGGCGCCATCACCCAAAGCACATTTGCTTTGGGTACAGCTCAAGGTGTTCAAATGGTGTCTAACGGTTGGAAAAGCTATGACTTCTTCAAGTCCAGTTTTCCGGAGCAATTAAAGGCACGGGGCTTCGATGAAGAGATGAGTGATGGCTTACAAGGATATTATTACCGTGAAGATGGATTCCTCATCTGGAACGCCATAGGTAACTACACCTCAAATGTCGTGAAATCTGCCTATAGTGATGACGCTGCAGTGCAAGCCGATCCAGCACTACAGGCTTGGGCTAAAGAGCTGGCCGATCCAGAACTGGGCGCCATGCCAGGCTTCCCTGCTGAGATAACAGATTTGGCACTCCTGAGTCACACATTACAGACGATTATCTGGATGGGCAGCGCCTTCCATTCTGCAATAAACTTCCCGCAATTTCCTTACACAGCATTGGCACCGAATCGACCCGCTACGCTAGCGAAACAGATGCCAGAAGGGGAGCAGGACATTAGCGCCGAGTATATTGCAGCGGCGTTACCCAACCAGAAAAACTCCGCCTTCCAGTGCCTGCTATCCTGGATGTTGGCAATGCCCTCGGAAACCTCTCTTGCTAGCCTAGATCCCCTGCAAAAGGATCACCCAGAAATAAGCCAAGCATTTACTGCTGAGATGATACAAATCAGCGAGAAAATCCAGGCCCGCAACAAGCAGTTAGCTGCCGCGGATAAACCTGAATATGGCTATCTGTTACCGGAGAATATTGCCGCCAGTATCGATATCTAATGATTGATAGATAAATCAAACCAATATTCAGCGACTAATGGGCGAGTCAAGCTCACCATTTGTCCGCTGATATTTAGCTGATATGGCTAAGTTTATAGCGATTGGTATTCATCCTGTACGAGCAAATATTCTATAAATCACTCACGTGTACGTATACGAAAAGGAACAGATAAATGTCAAAATTGATTTTGTCTCTCGATGGCGGTGGAATACGAGGGGTAGCCATCACTCAATTTCTCAGTATGGTCGAACAGCAATTACAGCAAAACCATGATAAATCGATTCGCGATTGTGTCGATCTATACGCAGGAACCAGTACCGGAAGTATCATCGCCTTAGCCTTGGCGACTACTGACATGACTTTAGCTCAAATCGATGAGCTTTATAATTATGAAAATGGCCAACGGATTTTTACTGAGCATAAAGGCTTGCTCGATATAGACGGTATCAATGCTCCGAAATATGAGGCAAGTGGTAAAACAAGCCTGTTACAGGAGAATTTTAATCAAGCTAAGATTGGTGATGTACCTGAAGGTAAACATGTCTTAGCCGTATCCTACGACATTGAAAAACGTAAGCCCGTTATCATCAAGTCAACCAAACCTGACTATCTTGAACTTCTGTCATCAGAAGCTGCAGATGCAACCAGCGCAGCGCCAACATTCTTTCCCACTAAGGGTCTGGAATCTCCCGACACGAGCGAAGAATCTTGGTTGATAGATGGTGGCGTAATCGCGAACAATCCCACCATGTGTGCCATTGCCGAAGCCAGAAATGTATGGCCCCATTACTCACTCAGCGATATGCGGGTGTTATCCATAGGCACAGGTTTTTTAACCAGAAAGATCAACGGTGCCAGCTCCAGAAAATGGGGCGCCTTACAATGGATGACAGAAGGTAAACTCATGGAAGTGTTGAGCGATGAACGTATCGTTTCTTACCAGAGCTTAACCATCATGGATCGGGGCAACTATATCCGTGTAAACGCCAAACTGAAACCCCAACCCGGATTGCCCAATCCACCCGATGATGCAATGGATGATCTGACCAAAAGCAACATCAATAGACTCAGAGAATTAGGTAAGTTCTGGTTTAGTGAATATGGCGAAGCCGTGGTTCAGTTGTTGTTGAACACCTATCAAGGCCCTTCACTCGATCGCATAGACCCCAAAACGGGTCACCCCATCGCTTAACGACCGTTGCGCGTCATGAAAAAGCCAGTCAAAATATCGACTGGCTTAACACAACTAAATACTCAATTAAGGATGACCATTACACTAAGCTGGTCAACATCTCATCTGAATATTCCACTAGTGCTTTACCGTCACGCACTAACTCCACGTAATCCGGATTAGCGATAAAGGGTCTGCCTATGGCCAACAAGTCGAACTTATCTTCAGCAATGGCGCTACTGCCACTCTCGGCGGTAAAGCTACCGACTCCCACTAATGTCTTGTTATAAATACTGCGTACATAGCTTGATGCACGACCATCTAGATAATCAAACTCCATAGCATCATCGAAGATACCTATGTGCAAGAAGGCCAAATCGCGCTTCTCAAGCTCAGGAATAAGATAATCGAACACAGCACGATCTCGGTTATCACCCGCCATGTTGAAATATGCACCGGGGGACACGCGTAGTGCAGTTCTGTCATTGCCGATACGTGCAGCAATGGCATCGACCACTTCGAGAGCGAAACGCGACATATTTTCAGGGGTCTGACCATATTCATCTGTACGGCGGTTACTGTCGTGATGTAGGAACTGATCGATAAGATAACCATTAGCACCATGGATCTCGACACCATCGAACCCAGCATCGATAGCATTAGCTGCCGCCTGGGCATAATCCTGTACCAGCTGAGCTATCTCTTCAATAGATACAGCTTTAGGCACTTGATAAGTCAATTCTCGCATTCTGGGTACGCTACCTTCTACACCAGCTGCTGAAGGCGCCATCACATCACTGCTGCCAGTGCTTTGATAGAAATGAGGATGAGCGACGCGACCAGTATGCCAAAGCTGAGCGAAAATCTTACCGTCAGCCTTATGTACGGCATCTGTCACCACACGCCAGCCATCAATCTGCGCCGGAGTAAATAGACCCGGAGTATTGGGATAGCCTTGACCGTCCGGACGAATAATAGTTGCCTCAGAGATGATAAGACCCGATTCGGCACGGCGTGCATAATAATCTGCCATGGCCTGAGTCGGCACGAGTTCATCATCAGCCATACAACGAGTCAGTGGCGCCATGAGGATGCGATTTTTAAGAGATAATGTGCCATTAAGCGCATAAGTTTGAAAAAGGTTATCAGTCATAGCGACCTCTGATTCTTGAATGAGCATTCAAGATATGCTTTTTTGAACAAGCATTCAAGATCTTTTTTGAATAAACGTTCAAGATTGATTACAATGGATTTGAACTGCACAATAAAGCGCTAAGATGACCCTCACATGTGAGAGCCAAATACGATAGCCACATACAAGAGTCAATTGATAACCCATGCGAAATGCCGAATTTGATAGAGAGAAAGTACTGAGATCAGCCATGACAGCGTTTATGGACAAAGGCTATGGCAAGACCAGTATGCAAGATCTAAAAAAAGCCACGGGCCTACACCCGGGGTCTATCTATTGTGCATTCGAAAATAAACGTGGTCTATTATTAGCGGCTCTAGAACAGTACAGATTAGACAGAAATGCCGAGTTTGAGGGGTTCTTTGCCGGAAAACATCCAGTTCTTGTGGAGCTTAAAACCTATCTCGATCATATCGTGCACGAATGTCAGAGCTGTGATGCCGCCCAAGCCTGCCTACTCACTAAGGCGCTCAACGAAATTGCCGAAACAGATGCAGAGCTACTAGCCATCATCACAAGTAACTTAGCTAACTGGCAACTGGCACTGACTCAAGTTTTTGAGCTGGCTCAAGCCAAAGGTGAACTCACAACTGAGCGCGATGCAGAACATCTGGCACGCTACTTCATGCTGGGAGTTTATGGCTTGAGAACCTTCGCTCACACTCATTCCGAAGGCGATACCTTACAAGAACTGGCCGATCAGCTTTATAAAGATGTATGCCGATAAGCGGATAGAGGGTTCGAGGTTAGAGCCGCCAAGCTGGATTCCGGCCAAAAGCATGCCGGAATGACCTAGGGGCTATGGCTTTCTTCGCTCTATCTTGACTCGCGACTCGCTGCTTTCTTAGCTGTATCTTGAGCTTTCTTAGCCTTTCTTAAGACTTAAAGCTTACAACTCGAGACTTTCTTAGCCTTGCCTTGAACTCGAAGCTGTCTTAGTCTCTTTATTTAACCACCAACACAGGGCATAGGGCCTGATTGGCTACGGCCTCGGCTACATTAGGACTTAACATGTGTGATATACCAGTATGACCATGACTGGCCATCACTATCATACCCACTTCACGTTCTTCAGCTTCTTCCAATATTTGAGCTAATACCCCTCCGCTGCGAACATTGGTGTGCACAAACAAACCACTGGGCATTTGCTCGCGCACTTCTGACACCATTTTTTTCATCTTCTCATTGGCGTAGGCTTCTTGATCTTGTAGTAGCTCGGCAGGACTATCGACAACAATGCCATAATCAGGTGCGCCGTAGGGCAGACTGATCACATTGAGCAGCCTAATATCAACCCCGTATAGATTTGCCATCTCGACGGCATAACCTAAGGCATGAGATGCCGTTTCCGAAAAATCGGTCGGGCACAGTATGTGACGTGTACGCATAACTATCTCCTAATGAATCAGCTCTCAATAAGTTTTCTAGGTTCTAGGAACGAGGAACTCAAACTTCAAAACTTATTTAACCACTAAGACCGGACACTTAGCCTCATTTGCCACAGACTCCGCCACATTCGCATGGAGAAAATGGGTTAAACCTGTGTGACCATGACTGGCTAAGACGATCATCCCGGCGTTTATCATATTAGCCGATGCCAAAATCTCCTCGGCCGGAGAGCCATGACGAATTACCCCCTCTACCGACAAACCTGAAGCTAAGGTTCCAATCAGTTTACGCATCTTTTCTGCTGCCTCCCCCTCCATTCGACTAGCAAGCTCCTCAGGAGTCACAGATAACACGCGAGTGTATTTGTCTCCGAATGGCTTATCGACCACATGCAGTAAACGAATGCCGACATTATAGAAATTGGCCATCTCAAAGGCGTAGCTCATTGCATGGGAGGCTGTCTCAGAAAAATCTGTGGGGCAGAGTATTTGACGAGTTCGCATAATGTTCTCCTAATAGATAAACTTTTTATTCCTAGCTCTTAGCTTCTTCCAGAACCTTAATCTGAAAATAAGTGGCATAGCCCCAGTCTACTGCCTACAGGTCGCTGATGACATAAACGCCACGAGCAGCACCATACTTAGTCCAATAGGGCTACGCCAAACCTTGTTTAATCAACCTTCCAAGATCGCATTCGACATCCCTATCGGAAACTTTAACTCTAAGCTATAAGCATTGAACATTTAGAGCTGTTTTCAACCATGTTAATGAACCCATGCCGACACAATAAAAGCCATCTATATCAATGATACAGCTAAGAGCGTGAGGTGCTGTCTCATAAAAATCTATTAGACCAGAGTGTTGGACCAGTTCTCATGTACTAAGCATAGTCCCAAAATGCCTGTTAATCCTTCCCTTTATCATCCTCTTATCCCCTATAGATATCACTCATCTCTCCCCCTGTTGATACCACTAGCCAATAGCCTATATCTGTAATAGATCGTAACTAATAATTCTTAAATAACAGCTCTAAATATGACCTCTTCCGAGATGCCGACCTCACTGCCGATTTACACTCAACTCATAAAAGTGAATCCAAAAGAGTCAAAGTGATTTGTATCAATTTTAAACAGGTGTAGATCTTAGTCCCGTTGTGAATTATGATGGAGCAACACAGACCGACCAATCAGTCGGCTTGTAAGTTGAACAGTGCGAAAAACTATAATCGACTAGACTGGATACAGATCAGGAGCTATGAGCAGATGAATATGCCTATTGAGACAGAGAACAAATCAGCGATGCAATCACAACTCGATGAATTGCTCAGACTACAAAGAACCAGCTATCGCTCAGAGCCAGCTCCAACTTATGCACTGAGAGTCAAGCAGCTCAAAGAACTTAAGCAAGCCTTGCTGACCTTTCAACAGCCACTAGCCGATGCCCTCAATCGAGATTATGGCACCCGTTCGGTCGATGACACGCTAATCTCAGATATCATGCCCTGTATCAACAACATCAACTACAGTCTCAAGAACCTGAAGAAATGGATGAAACCCAGTTCTCGCCATGCTGGACTACTACTGGCTCCAGCTAAGATCAAAGTACATTACCAGCCAGTAGGTGTGGTCGGCATCATAGTGCCATGGAACTTCCCTGTCATGCTCTCAATTGGCCCATTGATCACCGCCCTGAGTGCGGGGAATCGCGCCATGCTTAAGCTGTCAGAATTCACACCTGAGACAAACAAAGTCTTAGCCCAGATGCTGTCTAGCATCTTCGACGAATCATTAGTTGCCGTGGTAGAAGGTGAAGCCGATGTCGCCGCCGCATTCTCGGGACTGGCATTCGATCACTTGCTGTTTACAGGCTCCACCACAGTTGGAAAACATGTGATGCGCGCCGCAGCCGCTAACTTAACTCCTGTGACTCTAGAGCTGGGCGGAAAGTCTCCAGTGGTTATCGCCCCAGATATGCCCATAGACACCGCCGTAGAGCGCATGATCTATGGTAAATGTTTAAACTCGGGCCAAATCTGTGTCGCACCGGATTACGTCTTGGTTCCTAAAGAGAAGCAGGCCGAGTTCATCGCCGCTTATCAGAAAAAGTTCAATGCCATGTACGGCAAGGTGAGTGACAACAAGGATTACGGCGCCATCATCAACCAACGTCAGTTTGATCGCCTAACCTCGGTTCTCGAAGATGCCAAAAGCAGAGGCGCAACAGTGGTTTCAGCCAATGATGAGGCTATCGATACCGCCAAGCGTAAAATACCCACGCAACTGATCACCAATGTCAGTGATGAGATGATCTTGATGCAAGACGAGATCTTTGGCCCCTTACTGCCAATCGTAGGATACGAGACCCTGAATGATTCAATAAAGTATATCAATGAGCGTCCCCGTCCATTGGCACTCTATATCATGAGCTTCGATGCACAGGCTCAAGCCAACATACTCAACAACACCCACTCAGGTGGCGTCTGTATCAACGAAACCGTGTTCCACGTCGCCGCCGACGATGCACCATTCGGTGGCATAGGCCCCTCGGGCATGGGCCACTATCACGGCAAAGAAGGCTTCTTGACCTTGAGTCATGCCAAGACAGTATTGAGCCGCGGTAAACTCAACACAGGCAAGCTTGTTCACCCACCCTATGGCACTGGCATTCAAGCCATGTTATATAAGTTTTTCTTGCGTTAACAGCCGTAGGAGCTGCTTTAGCTGCGTGTTTCCAAATGCTAAGAGAATAAGTTGTAGATGAGTAAATTAGATAAGAAGCAAGCCATACTAGATACCGCGCTGACTCTGTTTGTCAGCCAAGGTTTCTATGCCACCTCAACCGCATCCATAGCCAAGCAAGCAGGGGTAGCCACAGGCACCCTGTTTCATCATTTTCCATCCAAAGATGAGCTTATGAACCATCTGTTTCTTAATATCAAGCAGGAGTTTGCCGACGCGATTTTAGCGTCAATAAAAGACAGTGGCGATCTAAAAAAAGATGCTAAACACCTCTGGACCAGCGCCATACAATGGGCCATGGATAACCCGCTGAAACAGGAGTTTTTTCAGCAGTACTCCATGTCACCATCGATATCCACTGAAATCAGAGAGCAAGCCATGAACTCGATACTCGGTTTTATGGGCGCCCTGATGCAAAAAGGCCAGGCCCTAGGCTTGCTGGCTAATTATCCGCTGACCCTGATGCAAGATAACAGTCACGGCCAGTTCTTAGCCGCCACCCGCTTCTTCCTGGACAATCCCGAAAAGTGGCAAGACCCACAACACCAAGAAGCCAGCTTCCTACTATTTTGGAATGCAATGGTGCAAAGTTGAGAAGTCTTAAGCTAAAGACAGAGCAAGGAAAGTTGCGAGCAGAATATAGGGCTAGTCTAATGAACGAGTATCCCTTTATCTGGTTATAGATAACTCTAATCGCTGACCCTTGTGAGCTTTACGCCATCAACTGTCATTTGCCACACACCATCTACTTCTTGAGGCGATTCTGAAACCACGAAGGTGGTTGTTATGAAAAGGAGCCCCACTACGAAATCATCACCAACAAACTCTTTTAGCGGCCCGTTAACAGATGTGGTTGTTCCGCCTTTTATGCGTTTATAGGCAACAGTTCCATCCGCAAGAATCAACAACCCCATTTCCTTGCTTTGCCACTCTCCTACATAGCTAAGCCTGTCTTCCGGTAATGGATCTGCACACCCTGACAGCAACAATAGCAAAGCAATAACTGATATATATTTTTTCAATGGTCTTATCCCTAAGATTTATAAAACTTAAATAAGTCGCGCATGCTTTAGCGTCAGTTTATTTTTTTCTAGTGAGGTAATGAGTTACGGATCTGACACTATATGCTTCGACACAACCTTTCACCTTACAAAAGTACTGCACCATTATGGCCATATCATAGTTCCCAGGTTGATAGTGGGCCATTACACTTGGTGCCTCGTCAGTCACCACATAATCAGATGACGCCCCCATCACTTCATCACCAGTACTATCCAGAAGGCTTAACTGGACCCTTTTGGCCACCCAATTTCCGTGGGTCGTCTTTGGGAATGTGAAAATAACCATACGTACCTTATCATCACCAGAATAGGCTTCCTTAAGCTCAAATCCCAGATCCTTCGAATTATCAGGGGTTAACTCAACCAGTTCAGGTACACCGGAAGAAAAAACATTGCCCGCAAGTACTGAGAGTAAAATAACGAAAAAACACTTAATCATAGGATGCCTCATAAAATGGCGCGGTAAACTTGGAGAATCTGGATCTGTAAACTTATTAGATACTCTCTATTGGCATGAAATACACGTAGATCAGATATCCCATAACAAAAATATAAGACAATGAAATAAGAGTATTAGTCCCCCATAATCCAAGCCAAAACTTACCAGTAAAGTAGCTAGCATTTCGAACACGTGTACTAATCAAAGCAATTGAAGATGGGATCAAGAGAAATGCTGAACAGCCTAGTAGCGGAGCAACTATAAACATTAATCCAAAACCAACACCGCTAGCTGCTGATGCCGTCGTTTCTGAATCTACAGGTGCTAACAGTAAATAACCCAATATCAATCCTGCAAGTGTTGAGATAAATCCTAAAAACTGAATTGTACGCATAAATTCCTTCTCTATCAGCATCCTGCTTCTAGTTCGTTAGCTTGACGCTATGCTTCACAGCGTCTCGCAGACCCTTCCTAAAGTAAGAGTGCATATAAGATCGCTCCTAGGCATCCCTTTATCACTACATAGCGATAAAAAGGTCGGAGCGAATAAGATCGAACTTTCTTGTAAATCCCCAAGTGTAGATGCGGCTGCGAGCTTCCAAAACAAGGATGTTTTGGCAGAGCCCACAGGGAAGTGCTTGCGGCGGTTCGCAGAAGCATCTGCATAAAAGCCCGCTGCAAGCGATAGATAACCATGAAGGTAAAAGTTAAAACTCCCCCCCAATACCCACTAAGCCAGAAGCTAAACTAGAAAATGTCATCCAGCTTCATTCGAAGCTGCTAACTTATTGGGGTAACCAAAGCTTCACACAGAGCCCCGCTTCTTCCCGGTTATGCAGGCTGATGCGGCCATCGTGGGCCTCTAAAATCTCCCGGCACAGGGGCAAGCCCAGTCCAGTACCCGATTGTTTGGTGGAGTAAAAAGGCAATAATGCCTGCTTGAGCACCTCGGCTGACATGCCGCTACCAGCATCACAGATGCTAATGAAGACCCCCTTATTTCCACTCGTTCCATCGACGCCATGACTGGGATTGGAATTGGGATTGGCCTCGGTGATGCTCATGGTGATCTTATCGACAGCGGATCCCGACTCGTGAGCATTCTTCAACAGATTCAGTAGCACTTGCTCCATCTGAATAAGGTCGAAGTAACCATCGCCCTCGGGTAAGTCGCCATCTAAGGTGAACTTATAATGATGGCTCAGGTGATCGGTCATCTTCAGCCAATTAACCATAGACTTGTTGGGCAGCGGCAGCTTGGCGAATCTGGCGTAATTGAAGATAAACTGGCTCAGGTGTTGGGTGCGATCATCTATGGTGTCGAAGATCATCTTGAGTTTGGGATCATTAAGATCTTTGGTGATCATGCGGCCCGAGTTAACCATGGAAGCTATCGGGGCCACCGAATTATTGAGCTCATGACTTATGATGCGGATCACCTTCTTCCACACTGCCACCTCTTGTCGATTGAGCTCATGGGTCATCTGTTTCAGCAAGAGCAGATGATGAAACTGGCCATTGAGCTTGAAACGTCCCCTAGACAGATGCCAGGTCTCATCCTCATTCATGGACTCATTGCTTGTATCACCTTGGCCATCTGTACCGAACGGCTCCTTGGCCGCCAGGGTAAACAGGCCATCTTTGGGATTATTTAGCGCTGTGATAAGTTCGGGGGAACTGCCTTCGAGCAGCTCATTCAGAGTCAAGCCTTCTATGCGTACGCCTTGATTGAACAAGTGCCGGGCGGCGTCATTAGCATAAATAACCCTCTGTTCATCATCGAGCAGTATCATCACGTTGGGGGAGCTTTGGATCACCTTATCGAGTAACAGCTCACGCTGATAGATGAATTGCCGCTCCCGCCTCAGGGTGTGTGCTGATTCATTGAACAGTCGAGCCAAGGCGCGGAGTTGCTCATCTCCTTTAACCGGAATACTGATGCTAAAATCATTATCCTTGAAATTGAGCAGACCCACCTCCAGCGCCGTCAAACAGTCCGCCAGACTTCGGGTCATGTAATGGCTCACCGCCCACACTAGCACCAGCGACAGCACCAGGATCAATACCAGATAGTCCTGACCCAGCCAGTTAAACAACAATCCTGCCGAGACTAAGCCCAAGAAACAGGCCAAAACGGCCCCCAGAATCAACTTAGATCTCAGCGTTATTGCAAAATTACCCATCATAACTACACATAATTAAATCCATGATTAATCTCCCCGAACATCACCCGAAATCCGTAATCCCGAGATATTCGAGTCCCGCTACTTATTGATACCAAACTTTTCCATGCGGCGATACAGGGCCTGCCTGCTGAGTCCCAGAGATTTTGCCACACGCGCTATGACGCCTTTATGCTTGTCTAGCTCGGCTTGTATGCTCGCCTTGTCGATGACGCTTACGCTAGAACAGGCACTAGGATTGGCACTAACATTACCTGATTCTTGTACCCTTGGTGTTTTGGCTATCGGCTCTATTTTTGACTCTGGCTTAAGTACGGGGTCCGACACTAGCTTGTCCTGGGCAGACTCAATGACTTCACTTCCACGAATACCCCATTCTGATTGAGTAACTAGGGGGTTAGACACGAGTGGCTCAGAGGCCAGACCGAAATCGGCTGCGGTCAGTATCTTTGATGGCGCTAGGATCACCGCGCGCTTACAGGCATTTTCAAGTTCCCTGACATTGCCCGGCCAAGTGTGGGCCACCAGTACTCTCTGAGCCTGTTTATTGAGGGAGAAGTCTGGGCCGATAAAGTGATTAACCAGAGGCAGGATATCATTCTGGCGCTGATTGAGGGGAGACAACTCCAACTCGATAACATTGAGACGATAGAAGAGATCCTCACGGAAACGTCCCTCGCGAATGTCGAGGGCAAGCTCGGCATTGGTGGCGCTAAGCACGCGCACATTGACCTTGCGGGTCTGATGACTGCCCAAGCGTTCAAACTCACCAGTTTGTAGTACGCGCAACAGCTTAATCTGGCCCGACAAAGACAAGTTACCTATCTCGTCCAGAAATAGTGTGCCGCCATCGGCCGCCTCGAAACGGCCTATGCGGGTCTTGTTAGCTCCGGTAAAAGCACCGGCTTCTGCGCCGAAAAGCTCAGCCTCTAACAAGTCCATGGGCAAGGCACCGATATTCACCTTGATAAAAGGCTTATTCTTCAAGGGGGAGTTAGCATGAATAATGTCGGCAAGCTTATCTTTACCCGCGCCATTGGGGCCAGTAATCAACACTGACACATCCGAACGAGCGATCTGCAGGGCAAGGTCGACACTGCGCTGCATCGAACCACTAGCGAACACTATTCCACACAGATCCGCATCCTTGATGGCCACCATTCGTTGGCTCTCGACACGCTGTAATTGGGTATTTTCCCGGGACAGGGTATGCAGTGAAATAAGGTTACCCACACTGTTGAGTAGCTTGGCATCGTCCCAAGGCTTACCCATATAATCCGCCGCGCCCTCTTTAACCAGCTCGACGGCAATATCCAGCTGAGTCCAGGCGGTGATCAACACGATAGGGAGTTGAGGCTGTAAGCGACGCAGATCATAGAAGAGTGATTTTCCTTCTTCACCCGAGGTGGTGTCCTGAGTGAAGTTCATATCCTGGATCACTAGGGCAATATCATGGATTTTAACCAACTCAAGAGCCACTTCCGGGGATAAACAGGTGTGGGTCTTATACCCGTGAAGTTCCAACATCAGTGCCAATGCATCACACACGGCCTGGTTATCATCGACGATGAGAATCGTATCCATACTGCTTTTATCGTTCTTCTTTTAGTAGTTTAAAATCGTTTGTGGCAAGCGTTTTAGCTCAACAAGTTAGGTTCAAACTAACTGAAAGCGAAAGAGAATTAAAGGCTAATTCTCTTTCGCTTATTTCAGCACTCCCCGAACAGAGGAGCTGATGTTTAAGATCCTGCTAAATACACGTTAAATCAAGATACAGACTAAATGACAGACTATACGCTTCTGGTCGCTGTAGCTGGCGATATATATTGGCCGCTTTTCTCGCCGGTAAGATGACCGCTATACGCTCCGAGTCGCTGTAGCCGTCGATAAATATTAACCGCTTTTCTCGCTGGTAATATGACCGCTATACGCTTCTGGTCGCTGTAGCCGGCGATATACAAGCCGCTTTTCTTGCCGGTAAGATGACCGCTACGGTAGTGAGTACCATCAAGCCGGCGACCGTCACTATCGGATAGATAAGCTCAAGCTTAGGCAAGCTATAGAAGGTCATCAATTGCTGACCCAGCTGTACTGCCACCAGCCCACCTATGATGCCGCCCACGATACAGATGATGTAGTTCTCCACTAAAAACAGGCTCAATATGTCCCTGCGCTTAGCCCCAAGTGCACGTCTGGTGCCTATCTGCTTGGTGCGTCGCTCAATATTAAACATCACCATACCGGCTAATCCCAGAGAAGTGATAAGTAACAGCAGTACCACCATCATAGACAGTACCGTCGCCATCAACTCATGATTACGGTACACCCTTTTTCTATGCTCGCTGATCAAGGTAAAACCTTCAATAACACGATTGGGTTGATCTTTATGTAACACTGCCGGAATCGCCTCTTTGAGCTGAGCTAAGGTGCCAACTTCGGCGCGGACTAAGACCTTAGTGAACACGTTCACCAGTCTCACATTCAGTATCACACTGTTATCCAGATATGAGCTATTGACCCAGGCTCCCTGAAGTTTATCCACCACGCCTATGACCTGCAACGGCTGACTACCGAAATCTCCCGCATACATGATCTGACCAATGGCTGGCTCATCTCCCCAGGTCGCCTTAGCAAACGCCTTAGACACTATGGCATGAGTCGCCAGATCCGGACTCCCGGTGACGATTTCTGCCGCATAGAAGTTACGTCCCTCGATCAGATCCACACCTAAAGTATTGACCATATGATCATCGCCATAATAGATAGCGGCACTCTCAGTATCCTTAGCCGTTTCCTCACTGTTACCTATGGTATAGCCGGAAGACCAGCCTCCACCGCTCAGAGGTACCATGCTGGTCATGGTAGCATCTATCACCCCAGGCAATTCACGAATGGCTCGCATATCACGCGGACTCTGAGACTCAATGTCGATATCAGAATCGAAGGCGTAGAGGCGAAAATCAAACACCTCCTCTTCCATAGTCCCAGATTCACGATCCATCAAGGCAATGCGCTCGCTGATAATGAAACTGGCATTCGCCACAATCGCCACAGAAAGAATGATCTGTATCAGCAATAAGATCGGGCCACTCTTGCTGCGCATCAAGGTATTGATGATAGGTTTAATGTGTAACATGTAGAATTCCTTTTACTAATTTCACGGGCAGCCTTTACTGACTCTTAAGATGAACACTTGGATTCGTAGAGCAGATGCGCCAGGCCGGATAAGTCCCGGCAATTAAGGCGGCGCAGATGGCAATAGCCGGTGCGATTATCCACATACTCGGATCCAGGTGAGTCAGAGACTCTTCTAGATCGAAGTGTGCCGACAACATAGACAATGACCCCCATGCCCAGATTAAGCCCAAGACACCACCACAGAAGCCAATTAAGCCCACTTCAACCATGTGCTGAGCAAATATCTGATTACGGCTCGCGCCTATGGCACGGCGAACACCGACTTCCGGGGCTCGTTTCAAAAATTTAGCCAGTAACAGCCCCAACATGTTCACCAGACAGACCAGCAAAAACAGCGCGCTGAGACCAACCAATATTTTGTTGTCTTCGGGAACCACTTCATTGAGATCCAACCACTGAGCAACATTCGAAAGCTGAGCACCCGCTTCAGGGCTCTCGAACCGACCCAAGAGCTGTTGCTGCTCCACATAACGCGTCAACCACTGGGCATATTCATCACGCTGTTTATCATCGGTCACCTCGGCCCAAAACTGTATCCAATGCATCTCAGAATTAAGGCGATCACTATAGGTATCCATGGATTCTCGCTTCCAGCTTTGATTATTGCCCCAACTCTGAAACTCTTCGATAGGCGCCAGAGAGAAAGGTACAAACAGCTGGGCGCTATCTTTGAATGCCCCAGTGGTCACATCGTAATATTGAGGACTGGGATTCCAGGTCTTAATCACTCCAACAACTTGATACGGTTTGCTGTCTAAGAACAGAGTCTTACCAACACTGTTTTCGCCCGAGAATAACTGCTTATTGATTTCTTCGTTGATCACCACCTGATAAGCGGCCTCGGTATCGACACTCTTATCCCAGGCTCCACCATAGAGAAAAGGCACAGAAAACATCCCGAAGAAATCGCTATCGGTCACCCGAACAGACTCTAACAGAGGAGAAAAATCAGCATCTTCTGTCTGTATCGCTAAACCGGTAACGAACATAGCCGTTTGACGTACAGGCAGATCACTCTTACGTAAGTTAAATGCATCCTGATAGGTCACTTGGGCATTAAATTCTTTCCAGGCATCCTTGCCCTGACTCCAAAGCTGCACTGCAATTAACTTATCTGAACGCTCTCCCGCAGGATTGACAGACATAAGCTGATAAACATTCAGAGTCGTTATGGTAGTGCTGATGCCAACAGAGATGGCGAGTACCATCAACAATGACAACAGAGGCGTCTTCTTAATGCTGCGCCAGGCTAAATCGAGATAATAGAAAAACATGGTCACTCTCCTTAGCTAGCGACTTGTTGAGTCTGTTTTGACTCATCGGCACTTTTATCTAAACCAGAAGCTGCCCCAGCAACTAGGTGTGGCTTTTCGGCTCCTGCACTGCCTTGATACATAGTAAAATCACAAACCTGACCATCGACAATCTGAATATTACGTTGAGCTCGGCGTGCAAGCTCAGGATCATGAGTCACCATGATGATAGTCGTGCCAGCCTTATTGATATCTTCCAACAACTCCATCACCTGACGCGCCATCATGCTGTCTAAGTTACCCGTAGGCTCATCGGCAAGCAGGAATCTAGGCTCGCCGGCAAGGGCACGGGCAATCGCCACACGTTGCTGCTGACCACCGGACAGTTGTGATGGCAGGTGCTTCATACGTGCCGCCAGACCCACTTGCTCTAATGCATGTTGCACACGGCGCTTACGTTCTTTAGCGTTGAAACCACGATAGCGCAGAGGCACCTCAACATTTTCAGCTAAGTTAAGGTCAGGGATTAAATTAAAACCTTGAAAGATAAAGCCTATTTTCTCGTTACGAATGGCTGCACTCTTGTTGTCACTCAAATTGGAGATATTGACGCCATCGAGGAAGTAGTCCCCGTGGGTGAAGCCTTCCAGCAGACCAGCAATATTAAGGAAAGTAGTTTTACCTGAACCCGATGGTCCTGTGACCGCTACAAACTCACCTTCTTTTACCTCGAGATTAAAGTCACGCAACGCATGAGTCTCTACTAAGTCCGTTTTAAATACTTTACTAATGCTTTTCATCGATAACATTTTAATATTCCCTGTTTTTATCGTTTAATTCTTTATCACTCATTGTAGGAGCGGCTTTAGCCGCGATGCTCCCGGTTATCTTGGTTCTACAAGCTTAAGCCGGTCCTACGGATTTAATCCAAGGCACACTCGATAATTCCTATGACAAATTTCTGCGTGAAAATACCTATGTCGGTCAAGATATTCGCTATATCTGAGTCAGTGCCTAAGCCAGAGACCATACCTGTGCCTAAGTGTGTGTTTAGGCCTGTGGTGACATTTGATACTTCAGTGAATACTGGCGTAACAGGCGTCGTCATCTCTAATACGTTAAGGCCAAATACATACCAATCGCCGATGCTCTGAGTCGATACCTGAACGGCAACCAGCAGGAGTAATAATGCCGACACTGTGATCACTCTCTGTATGTTTAAGCCACTTTTTTGATTTAATTTATTCATCTTGCTCTCCTTAGCGTACTAAGACTTGCTCGGCTTTGTTGAATGGCTGGATACTGGAAATCACCCAGACATCCCCCGCCTTGCCGCCTTGCAATACTTCGATATGACTCATGCTACGGGCCCCCAACTGAATATCTGTTTGCTCGGCGATGTCGCTATTCATGGCATAGACTTCTCTGCCGCCACCGGTTGAGACAAATGCACCGCGCTTCACCATCAAGACATTAGGTCTGTTTTCTAATAGCACCCTAGCCGATAGACGCTGGTTCTGACGCAGATGCAGACGCTCGTCTTGCTCAAACCTGACACGAGCGGTAACTTCACGATTTCTCACCTCGGGTGAGATAGATGACAGCTCGCCAATCAGGGTAAGTTCGCCGAAACTCAGTTCCACTGCCATGCCGAGTCCTAACTCGTCGGCATAGGACTCAGGTACCGCTAGCTCTGCTTCGAAGGCACTTAAATCAACCACAGTGAGTATGGGTTGGCTCTGACCGATACGGGCTTTTTGCTCCGTTAACCAGTTACCTATGATGCCGCCAACGGGCGCCTTGATATTTAGCGCGCCGACCTGACGTTCAAGCTCGCTGACCACTAACTTCTGACGATTCACTTCCGACTCCTTGTTCTTTATCTCGAAGGCCAAGGTGTCTCGCATCAGCTCGGCGTCCTGCTTAGCATGAGCGGACAACAACTTGGCCTTATGCAGGTCATCCTTGCCCTTCTCGAAATCAATTTTGGAGATGAGTTTATTTTGGATTAGCTCATCACCGCGGCGACTCTCTCTATCCGCCGCCTCCAGGTCGACCTTGGCCATGTCTAATGTTTGTAGTGCTTTAAGTTGCTCACGACGGGCATCGAGACGGGCTCTTTCTAATGCGCTCAGCATGCCTTCTAACAAGGCTTCTTGTTGTTTAAGGCTGTTGGTCAACTTGTGACTCTCGATAGTAGCCACCACATCACCCAATTCGACTCTGTCGCCAGGCTTTGCCAGTAGTGTCACTGTACCTTGGTCAGTGCTATATAAGATGGGCGCGTTAGCCGCGACAATTTTACCTGTAGTGGCTATGTCTCTGGTCAGGGTGCCTAGCTCTAAGGTGGCAAATCTAAGTTCACTGCGTTTAATCGACTCGCTGATCTGACTGCCGCCAACACTGGACCAAACCAGACCGGAAACCAATAGCACAGCCGCCCCGGCCACTAAAGGCCATTTCAGTTTCTTGCCCATGTTTGGCTGAATCTCTGTGTCCTGTCCGCTGGTATCCTGAATCATCTTATACTAGTCCTCATAAATATCTGTTCATTCAGCGGGAGTTCACAGCGCTGTAGGTAAGGCGGATGATTGAAGCTCATAGTAATTCTATTTCTAAAGCATTCAACGCAGCATAAAGTGCTGTGAACCCCGCACGTTGTGAGCCTCTCAGGCTTTCCACTTCTACTTTGCATTGACTTAAAAGGGAATAACCATTTCTTCATCAATGCGCCTTGAATTGAAAACTCTGAGAGACTCTGAATAGACCGTATATTTATACGGACTAGTATTACTATCCCTGTCCGTTTAGTGAGTGCTGTATCACTATCTTTCAATTAATCAATCTTGCAGTGACTTACTATATACAAGGAGTGTGCCAGAAATAGACATTAGCTAACATTCAATGAGTTAGAGTGAAAAGTTGTAAATCGGACGCTAAAAGTGTCCGCGGACACATAGAGAAAGTGTCCGATTATTTGCTCATTTGAGCAGCATGTGTCCGATCATTTACTCAAATGGGCATTATTTGTGTCCGATTTGTTAGCGGACAGGTGAACACCTTGTCCGTTAACTGAATTTTAAGTCACTCATCGCAGCCACTCATCCCTGTCCATTACAAACCACATCGAGCGTTCCATCGCATTTTTCTAATAAACTGATTGCAAGCCCGAAAAAACTCCATTAGAATTTTCTCATGAACTTTTATCAATCAGTTTTGGGTACTCGATATGTCCGCTAGCTCTCATCAATCCAGCCTAAGTTCGGCTGTGTTTATTACAGCCTTGCTCCCCCTGATTTTCCTGGGCGTCAGCACCCCGGTCCTAGCCGCGATGGCAAGTTCAAACTCCATAGAGACGATTCGGGTATCCAATACAGAGCAAACCAAATGGGTCGAACTCGATGCCACACTGGAGGCGGTAAAGGCAGCTACAGTATCGGCACAAACCTCGGGGCGGATACTCAGGCTCAACTATGATGTGAACGATATTGTGCCTAAGGGCGCGGCATTACTCGAGATCACCAGCAAGGAACAAGGGGCAGAGCTTGCCAGCGCCGAAGCTGGGCTTGCCAGAGCAGTGGCATTAAACACAAAGGCGCAGCAGACAAAAAATCGTTATGAAGCGCTATTCCCCCAAGGCGCCATCTCCCAGGGTAAAATGGATGAGGCCATTGCCCGGGCAACATCCGCCGAACAAGAGGTCTCTGCGGCCAAAGCCAACATCATACGGGCCAATGAATCACTCACCTATACCACGGTGTCCGCGCCCTTCTCAGGCATAGTCACCCAGAGACATGTTGAGCTAGGGGAAACCGTCAGTCCGAGTCAGCCTCTACTGTCTGGTTTCTCACTGAGCCAGATGCGCGCTATCACTCAGGTGCCCCAAAGATATATAGATGCGTTAAAACGTCAGCCTAGGTTTAAACTCAGCCTCAAAGATGGTCGTGAGTTCAGCTCAGATAAGCTCACCATCTTCTCTTTCGCCGACCCCCTCAGTCACAGCTACCAGGTGCGCATCTCGCTTCCCGAGGGCGAGCCTAATCTGATGCCGGGGATGTGGGCTAAGGCCAGATTCAGTTCCGGGATCATTAAGCTCATCACGATCCCAAAATCAGCATTGATCGAGCGTGGCGAGCTGAGCGCTGTATATCGAAAATTGGGACAAGGTTTTGTGCTTAATCAGGTACGCATCGGCGTATCCGATAACCACAAAGCAGAGATCCTCTCCGGCCTGGATGATGGCGATGTTATCGCCCTGGACGCCTATCGGATGTTACTCGAACAACAAGCCAGCAAGTAAGGGGAGCGCAACAGGATGAGCAGTTCACACATTCCAACTGAGCCAGGTTCCTCGAAGAGTCTCGGCATCTCAGGCAAGATAGCCGCTGTATTTCAGCTTAGCGCCATCACACCTTTACTGGCCATTCTCGGCCTGTTATTGGGACTGTTTGCGGTACTCGTCACCCCAAAGGAGGAGGAGCCTCAGATAGACGTCACCTTCGCCGATGTCTATATTCCCTTTCCCGGTGCCACACCGGCAGAGGTGGAGAGTCTGGTCACCCTGCCTGCAGAGCAAGTGATCTCACAGATCAAAGGCATAGATACCCTCTACTCCTTCTCACAGCCTGACGGTGCCTTGATCATCGCCATCTTCGACGTGGGAATCCCCAAGAACGAGGCCATAGTAAAACTCTACAATCAGATCTACTCCAATCTGGATAAGCTCCCTTCGGGCGCTGGTGTGGGCGAGCCCATGATCAAACCCAGAGGAATCGATGATGTACCTATCATGAGCTTAACCTTGTGGTCAAAAGACACTCAGGTGTCGGCGGAAGATCTGACTCATGTAGCCCACAGACTGGAAACCGAGCTCAAGCGCATTCCCGGCACTCGCGAGATCTATACTCTGGGCTCCCATGAGCTGGTGCTCAATGTGCGTATCGATCCGGTAAAAATGAACTACTACGGCCTGAGCTTCGATGCCATAGGTCAGGCATTATCGAGCAATAATCACATCTCCATGCCCGCCTCTCTGATACAGGGAAACCAGGAGATTAAAGTGCAGGCGGGCCAATTTCTACGTAGCTTAGACGATGTGAAACAGCTGGTCGTCTCCGTCTATAAAAATAATTACGGTCAGAGTGTTCCCGTGTATCTGGCCGATATCGCCGAGCTGTCACTCAAGGCCGATATCCCCAGCAAGAGCGCCTGGCATGGCGACAAGTCAGGCATGTATCCCGCGGTCACTATCGCCATAGGTAAGCAGGCGGGCGAGAATGCCGTCGGCGTCGCCGAGCAACTTCTCCAGCGAGTCGATAAAGTCAAAAATATTCTGCTGCCGGACAATGTCGAGATCACAGTAACGCGCAACTATGGTGAGACCGCCGGAGATAAGGCCAATACCTTAATATTTAAGTTGATATTTGCCACCGCCGCCGTGGTTATCTTAGTGCTAATTACCATGGGCGCACGAGAAGCTGTGGTGGTCGGCATGGCCATCATCATCACTTTAGCCATCACCTTGTTCGCCTCCTGGGCCTGGGGCTTCACGCTCAATCGCATCTCACTGTTCGCACTGATTTTCTCCATCGGCATCCTGGTAGATGACGCCATAGTCGTGGTTGAGAATATTCATCGTCATATGGCCATGGGCAAGAAGAGCCTGACTGAGCTTATCCCCGAGGCCGTCGATGAGGTAGGAAGCCCCACCATATTGGCGACCTTTACCGTTATCGCCGCCCTGCTGCCGATGGCCTTCGTCTCCGGCCTTATGGGCCCTTATATGGCGCCAATCCCCATCAATGCCAGCATGGGCATGTTGATTTCCCTGGCCATCGCCTTCATCGTCACCCCTTGGCTCAGCCATAAACTACTGAAACATAAACGCGCTTTGCCTGAAGGAAATAGCGGTGAAAATCAACAAAGCACTGGCCTGATGTTCAGGTTATTCACCCGCCTTATCGGCCCCTTTGTGTTGGGCAAAGGAGCGAGGAAGGCTAGACTCGGACTCGCGGCGGGCATCTTTGTTTTAATTGGCGTCGCGGTCGCGCTGCCTATTGGCCAGTTGGTGCTCCTTAAGATGTTACCTCTGGATAATAAGTCCGAGTTTCAGGTGATGGTCGATATGCCCGAAGGCACGCCTGTCGAGCAGACTCAGCGCGTGCTGCAGGACTTGGGACGTTATCTGGCCACGGTAGAAGAAGTAGACAACTATCAGCTCTACGCCGGTACGAATGCACCGATGAACTTCAATGGCCTGGTCAGGCACTACTTCCTCAGGGAGAGTCAGGAGCTGGGCGACATTCAGGTCAACCTGCTGGAAAAAAAACACCGGGAGCGTGATAGCCACACTATCGCTCAGTCGGTGCGCGGGCCTCTGCAGGAGATTGGCAAGCGCTACCATGCCAACATCAAGGTGGTTGAGGTTCCGCCCGGGCCACCGGTATGGTCACCCATAGTGGCCGAGGTTTATGGCCCCAGTGAGGTGATTCGGGAGCGGGCCGCTAACGAACTGCTTACCTTGTTTAAACAGACAGATGGCGTCGTCGACATCGACATTTTCCTACCGGCCGCACAGCAAAAGTGGCAGGTAAAAATCGACCGAAACCGAGCCAGCATACTAGGCGTCCCCTATCAGAATATCGTCGACTTGATCGCCACCTCCATTGGCGGAAAAGACATGAGCTACCTACATGATGATAAGCAAAAATATCCTGTGCCGATCCGCTTACAGCTGAAAGAGTCGGCCAAGGTGGATCTCGATCAGGTACTCAATCTCAAGCTAACGGGAGCCGATGGCATACGCATCCCGGTATCAGAGCTGATCACTATCCACAAAGGAGTCATAGACGCGCCCATCATCCACAAGAATATGATCCCCATGATCATGGTGGTTGCCGACATGGCCGGGGAGAATGATAGTCCTCTGTATGGCATGTTCGACATGGCCGCTCAGATAGATAACAAAGAAGGGCTGGGATTCGAGCAACACTATATCAATCAACCCACGGGACTCGATTCCGTAGCGGTACTCTGGGATGGCGAATGGAAGATAACCTATGAGACCTTCCGCGACATGGGGATCGCCTATGGCGTAGGCATAATAGCCATCTATCTGTTAGTGGTGGGCCAGTTCAGATCTTACACAGTGCCTTTGATCATCATGGCCCCCATACCGCTCACCATCATAGGCGTCATGCCGGGACACGCACTGCTGGGGGCTAATTTTACCGCCCCATCCATGATAGGCATGATCGCGCTGGCCGGGATAATAGTCAGAAACTCGATCCTGTTAGTGGACTTCATCAATAAAGAGACCGCCGCCGGTGTTCCTTTCGAGCAAGCGGTGATCCACTCTGGTGCGGTGCGAGCCAAACCTATCATGCTCACGGCTCTGGCAGCCATGATTGGCGCCCTATTTATCATAGATGACCCGATATTTAATGGCCTGGCCATCAGTTTAATATTCGGCATCATGGTATCCACCCTGTTAACTCTGGTAGTGATCCCTGTGCTCTATTATGCCGTGATGAAGAATAAATTCAGCTAAATCCATTATTTAAGCTGGTAACTTTAGTCAAACATTGGGGAGCCTAACTCCCTTCCAGGAGAACATATGTCAATAGAGCGTTTTATCATGGCCTTCGCAGGGATCATGGTACTGATATCACTTGCCTTAACTGTGTGGGTCAACCCACACTTTGTCTGGTTCACCCTATTCGTCGGAGCCAACTTGTTTCAGAGCGCCTTTACCGGCTTCTGCCCCGTCGCTATTCTAATGAAGAAACTGGGTATGAAAACTGAGGCTCAGTGCGCCCTGGCTAAGCCTTAATCCAGTTAAACCATAGTAAAGAGAAGAGGAAAAATCTATGTTGAGATCCATAGCCGACATCATGGCCGAAGTGAAAGCCCCATTAAATACCATCACGGCGCAACAAGCCGCCTTAATGTGCCAGAGTAAAAATGGCGTATTAATCGATGTGCGTGAAACATCCGAACGGGCCCAACAGGCCGTAGAGAGCGCAGTACATATTCCCCGTGGCGTATTAGAGATGAAGATGCTCACCCTCTATCCTGACGAGAAACAGGCCATCTTCATTCATTGTGGCTCGGGGGTCAGAGCATGTCTGGCGGCGGAGCAGTTGCTGAGACTTGGATATGAGAATGTGTGGGCGATCACCTGTAAACAGGATGCCGTCTTCGCCGCCAATAGCTAGTCGCCGATCATAGCCTCGCTAACAATAGAGGCTATCAAATCGACGAGCTAACCAATGAGTCGGTCACCACTCGATGACTGACCCACATTTTCACACTGCATCCAGCTTGTTTTGCGGAGCAAACAATACAGATTAAAATATTAGTCAAATTATCTCAGAAAATGAAAAAAATCATCCCAGTCAAAAAATACTCCCAGTGTCGAAATACTAGCGTAAGAGTCAAAATTCTATCCACAGCTAAAAAGACCAATAAACCAAATGTCTTACAGACTGGGCCATCAGCAAATGGCCCAAAACATAAATCAACAATTACGCAACCCATATGGCACGGTAAAAAACGCAAGCATTAACATACTCTAAATTAGAGTATTTATTCACATGCAACACTTTGTAACCAGGCAAATAAAATAGCTTTAACTTTTTGAATTTAAACTGTAGTTTCTCGCTTACATTCGTTCATTCGTACGGTAAAGCAGATACAAGCCGCTCAATAAACGAATGCCATTATTAGTCACTTGGCAAACTAGTTGAAAGACTAGGACGCAAAGCTTCCGATCTAAAGATGTTAGTCAGTTAACTAGCATCCAAGATAGCGGGGTTGCAACTTACTGAAGTTAGCGCTTCAGGCCAAATTGACTGTTCACAAATCTATCAATTAATTGGAAGTATTTATGACAGTAAATCAAAATATAATTCGCCTCTTTGCTGCAAGTACACTGCTTGCCAGTACAGGCGCATTCGCCCATGGGTACATCACAACACCTGGGACCGAAGCCCGAGGTTACCTTTGTGATAAACAGCCGGAAAACAGTAACTGTAATGAGCTAAGAGGAAACTCTCAAAGTCTGGAAGCACTTAAAGGTTTTCCAGCTTCTGGGCCTGCAGATAGCCAAATAGCCAGTGCAGGCACTCCCTATAAAGTACTCGATGAGCAGTCCCCTTTGCGATGGGTAAAGAAAGAGATTGAATCTGGCCCGATGGAGATCCACTGGACCTTCACCGCCAACCACAGAACCGCTAAGTTTCATTACTACATGACCAAACAGAACTGGAACCCGAGTGCGGCACTCACCCGAGACAGTTTCGAACTCGAGCCGTTCTGTGAAGTAGATTATAACGATCAGGTTCCTCCTATGGCTCTGTCCCATATGTGTAATATTCCTGAGCGTAGCGGTTACCAAATAATGCTAGCAGTTTGGGATGTAGCGGATACGGCTAATGCCTTCTATAACGTTGTCGACCTCACCTTCGATGATGAAACACCTGAAGGTTGGAAGCATGGCGGTACTATCATCCCATCTAGCGACTTAAAAGCTGGTGACTTGGTGAGAACCCGTGTATTTGCTAATGGCAGCGAAGTTTCAGGTTTAGCTACACGCCTTGAAATAACACAAGATACTCAGGCCTATGTCTGGTCTTATGCTTTAGCCACTAAGATCAATGCCGAGCAAAGTGAAATCCAATCGGGGCAGGTCAATACTCAGGCTGAATTTGTGCCAGTCTACGGCAGCAATAAGATATTTGTCAGCAAGGCAAGCGACATCACCAGCGTAGAAATTCAGATAGAACAATTGCCACCAGAACATGATGTCACTATCACAGGAGTAGAGGGCAGTTATGAAATCCAAGATGGCTCAGTGACAATAAACTTCGAAGCTAGCGCAACTGGCGATACCATGTTGGTAAATGCAACCCTATATGATCATGGCGGCGCACCGCTGGCCTACGAACATGCCGTGGTTGAAGACAATGCCAGCCATAGTTTTGCAATTACGCCAGTGGCTAATGTCCAAGCTGACCATCATATTCTCAAACTGATAAGTAGTCCCAAAAATGGCGGAGATAATGTCCATGAAAACTTCGATATCATGTTCAAAGAGCCAAGCACTGGAGAGTATGACTATAGCTTCCCTGAAGGGTTAGGCTCTTACGTTGAAGGCACTAAGGTGTTTCAACCGAAAAACGGTCAAATCTATCAGTGTAAAGCCTTTCCATACAGCGGTTGGTGTAACATCTGGAGCGAAAGTGCCTCTCAGTATGAGCCAGGTGTAGGCAGCAACTCTTCCGATGCCTGGGATGAAGTAAACTAGTTCACACTGACTAAATACCAATCCTCCCAAAAATAAAAGCGATCGTTAACGATCGCTTTTTTCATGCCTCATAGACAAAGAGTCAGATTTAAATTAATGCTCAATTAAAACACTTAATAGAAGGTGCCGAACATACAGAAGGTGGCATAGCCTTCTGTCATAAACCGGAGAAGTTGACATCTATTTCGTACTCTTATCTCGTTTGAAGGAGAGAGCAATGACAAGCTCACCATTAAAAAGCACACAGGCTCATTACGACTTATTAACTCGTTTTTTTCACTGGGTGATCGCGTTTACTATTATTTATAATACAATTGCTGGATATACCATGTTCGTACTCGAAGAGACATATCCAGTCATCTATCAATTTATTGGAGATATCAACGTATCCCTAGCCAGTGTGGTAGCAATACTTTTTATATTTCGCTGGATATGGTCACACTTCAGACAGGAGCCTGATTCAAGCAGCGGCCTCCCATTACTACAGAAAAAGATAGCCAACATTGTTCATTCAACTTTGTATTTAAACATGTTTATTGTTTATTTATCAGGATTTTTAATGCTAGAACATAGCTTTGAAATTTTCTGGTTGTTTGAATTACCCAATCCAATAACCACACCAGAAATAAACCATTTCTTTTTTATAATTCATCGATACAGCTGCATTTGTTTAGCTATATTTATGTTAGTACATATTGCTGCGGCGCTTAAACATCATTTAATAGAAAAAAATAATGTACTCATCCGCATGTTGGGACCTAAATTTATACTTCGTAAAACCATTTAAATAAGGGTTATTCATATATGGATGGATATTAATAATGAAAAACTTCAATATTAATATCGGCTAGATACACAAAAGCCAGGTTTTTAATCGCGTAATTAGCCTATCCCAAAGAAAAGCGATCGTTAACGATCGCTTTTCTTATGTTTCATGGCTTAAGATTCTGACTGGAGCTTATGCTCAATTAAAACGCCTGGAAGAAAATGCCGAAGGAGCAGAACACAGCCACAAACCAAGCCAGAGAACGTAAAGTCCCTTTATCGATCAAATAGAGAATCTGATAGGCGATACGTGCAACCACATGAATTATCGCCAAGGTCACTACTGTTTCATTAACGCTATCGGTGGCAATGACAGCCACTACCGACGAGCCAAAAATCAATAGAGACTCGAAGGCATTTTGATGCCCCGCCACCGCGCGAGCACCGAAGCCAGTTAGCTTGGCCTGTTGCGCCCTCGGGTGGGCGTTATCGTAGCCACCCGCTTTAGCCATGGCCCAAGCAACAGGCCCTTTCGTCAAATAAGGCAACAACATGGCAATAAACATACAAATAAGTAAAGTCGTCATAGGGCACAAAGTTCCATTAAAATTGTAGGACCGGCTTTAGCCGGGAGAGATAACACAGATAAAGCTTCGCAGCTAAAGCAGCTCCTACATAAAAGCTCATAGTTCGCGGCTATCTCGCCTTATCTAACGCATCACACAGGGCTTGAACGCCTTGAAGTGCGCGCGGTGTAGCTCTGTGTAACAGGTCTGCATTGAGCTGATAAATATGCTCATTCTTAACTGCCGGGATCTCCTGCCACTCACTCCAGTCGACGCCTAAAACATTGCCTTCATCCTGACTCTGCAGAATAACGTCCGGCATCTTCAGCAGCACACTCTCCAAACTGACCTGAGGGTAATCACTGGCCGCATCGAGATAGACATTGTCGCCATGACAAACAGCTATTATCTGTTGTATCCAGCTATTCTTAGCCACTGTCATCAAGGGAGTAGACCAGAGCTGATAGAAGACTTTCACCTCAGGCTTAACCAGATTATCGTTTCGCAGAGCCTCAAGCCCAGCAAGGTAATCAGCGGCGACCTTGTTTGCCTCGACTTGATGGCCAGTTAACTCTCCCAGCTCTTTTAGCTCATCGGCAACGGCTTCCAGTGTCTTAGGGTCGCTGTTATACACATTAAATCCCAGGTCCTTTAAGCGCTGTAGATCCTCGGCCTTATTGCCACTTCCCCAGACCACGACTAAGTCGGGCTCCAGCTCAAGCACCCTCTCTATCTGAATGCCGTGATAGCCACCGATTCTAGGGATATCCAAGGCCGATTTTGGAAAGTCGGCATGATCTGTGGTCGCGAGTATTGAGTCTCCGGCGCCAATCGCATACAGCATCTCAACCGAGTGCGGCGATAGCGCAATCACTCGTTTAGCGGGCGCGGCCATAGACGAAAATACTGGCAGACAAACAGCCAATAACAAGACGATTCTTTTTATAGTTTTCATTACCTTCTCTTATAAAAATACACATAGCGATTTCATTCAATGACAGGCCAAGACCAATTACTCTGAGATTGATTGACAGCAATAAGATAGAGCAGTACTATCAGTCTTGCAAGCAGTTGAAAAATAGGTGTATTAATGAACTATTTTCTTGACTATAAGCAATGCAGATGTGGTGGAATTGGTAGACACGCTAGCTTCAGGTGCTAGTGCCCGTAAGGGCGTGAGAGTTCAAGTCTCTCCATCTGTACCAAACTTATCTTAATATCCAAGTACTTATCCCGTTTCACTCTAAAACTCTTCCAAAAAAATCACCCTAGATTTATCTAAGCAACCCCCAAGATCCTCTCTAAGAATCCAAAGCAATTCTCTTAAGACATTCACTGAAAGCCTGCCCCTGAGCATACGCGCTTTCTACCCAAAAGCCGCCGAAGGCTCTTTATTAGATAAGCTGACGGCTCTATGTAATTGGCTGAACTCTTTATAACTGCAAGCCGGGCAGACAATAACGCCACAGTGGTTAGCACAAAGAAATGTAATTTCAAACAGGCAGAAAGAAAATGGCGTGATGAAGAAGCGAAGTGCAAGGCGCCCCACAGCGAACAACGAAGACATACCTTTAGGTAGGCGAATTGTGAGCGAGGACGTAACGCAGCAATTCACTTCTGCAATAGCCATTTTTAGTAGTCGAAGCCGGGTTGGGCTTTAATTCCATTATCAAACGCATGCTTAATAGGTTGAACCTCACTCACTGTATCCGCCAGCTCGATAATAGCCCTGTGACACGCCCTTCCGGTAATAATTACATGCTGCATTGGCGGACGATTCTTCAGTGCCTCTATGACTCTGTCGACTTCGAGATAGTGATAGCTCACCATATAGGTCAGCTCATCAAGCATAAGGCAATCTATCGACTCGTCTTTGAGTAACGCTTCTGCAGCAGTCCAGGCACTCTCGGCGGCTTGGGTATCTTTCTCTCTATCTTGGGTTTCCCAGGTAAAGCCGGTACCCATCACATGAAATTCGACCCCGGCTCCTTCGAGTAGAGTACGCTCGCCACATTCCCAGTTACCCTTGATAAACTGCACTACCGCAGACTTTTTACCGTGACCGACACTGCGCGCAATCGTGCCAAACCCGAGGTAGACTTGCCTTTACCATTACCTGTTAGCACTAAGAGAATGCCCTTCTCTTCTTGAGCCGCAGCAATTTTGGCATCGACAGACTCCTTGACTCTCTGCTGCCTCTGCTTATGACGTTGGGCTTTCCTCTCTTCCAGGCTCATCTGTTTTTCTTCATCAATTGAATTCGAGTTTTCGTTATTATCTGTCATTTTATTCCCATATTTTTATGTAGGATCGGCTTTAGCCGGGAGATTCGATGCAAACTAAAGCAGCTCCTAGCCCCTAATTCCTAGGTGGTAGTTCTTAGGATCAGCTCTAATTTATCCATATCTAAATCTTTCTCTAACTGATCGGCAAAACGATTCAACTGCTGATCACGAATAGCATCTATGTCGACAGGTTCTGCATCCGACATACCGGCCCACTTAAGTAATAGCGCGCAGGCATCCGGTGAGTCGAACAGGCCGTGCAAGTAAGTGCCTAACACTTGGCTATCTTCTGAGAGTAAACCGTCACTGAACGAGCCTGCAGCAGACGCACCTTCAACTTTTGACTCCACCGGAGATAAGCTCAGGGGCTGAAGTTGGCCCTCGGCTTGAGTTTTGAGTAACAGGGATTGGCCACAATGGATCTCATAGCCTTTCACCTCGGTCAGCTCACCGAGTAACGAAAGCTTACCTGTCACCTGACGTAGGACTTTTTGCGGTTTTAGCTCAGTGACCAGAGACAATAGCCCGAGTCCTTCGCTTTCACCGGGCTCGCCTTCGACACCGCTAGGATCATCGATAAGCAGGCCTAACATCTGATAGCCACCACAAATCCCCAGCAGCTTGCCGCCGTATCTCAGGTGCTTCTTGATCCCTATGTCCCAACCTTGATTCCTTAGGAATTCCAGATCGGCACGGACATTTTTACTGCCGGGCACTATGATGAGATCCGCTGGTGGTAACACACCAAACTCAGATTGACTCTCGGCTTGGATCTGCAGGGATACATAGTTAAATTCAACATGGGGATTGAGCCGCAGAGGATCGAAATCGGTATGATTACTGATCCGCGGGAAGACGAGCACCAAGACCTTGAGCCTGGTCTGAGTCGATTTATTGGGTGCTGGTGTCAGCGCATCCTCGGCGTCCAGATGCAGATCGTGCAGATAGGGCAGCACACCCAGAACAGGCTTATTGGTGTACGTTTCTAGCCAGTCTAATCCCGATTGCAGCAGGGCTATATCGCCGCGAAAACGGTTGATAACGAAGCCTTTGACTCTGGCCTGCTCGGTATCAGATAATAATGCTAAGGTGCCCACCAGATGGGCGAATACACCACCTTTATCGATATCGGCAATGATGATCACGGGACAATCTACCGCTTCGGCGAACCCCATGTTGGCGATATCACCTTCGCGCAGGTTGATCTCAGCCGGACTACCCGCCCCTTCTACCATCACCAGCTCATAGGCATGGGTTAAACGCGAAAACGAATCCAACACGGCAGACATGGCTTTGACCCGATAACCGGGCAGGTACTCGCCTCCACTTCCATCACCCTGACCTTTATGCAGACCGAAGAAGGTCTTAGCCTCCATCTGGTCCAGTGCCTGGCCTTGAACTATGACCTGAGCACCGGTATCTGAGCTAGGTTTAAGCAAGATGGGATTAAAATCTGTGTGCAGGGGTAAACCACAGGCCACCGCTTGTAATGCCTGAGCACGGCCAATCTCACCACCATCGGCCGTTACCGCACTGTTGAGTGCCATATTCTGTGGTTTAAACGGGGCAACGCGCCTCCCCTTGCGGGCAAATAAGCGACACAGGCCAGCGACTAAGGTGCTCTTACCTGCATCGGAAGTGGTTCCCTGCACCATAAGCACACGGGCTGAGCCCATCTTTGAATCGATCGTGTTATTAGAATTCATCTTGTTCTTTTTATTTAGTATGAAGCCGCAGGCTGTAAGGTTTTTAGAAGCCATAAATACTGAGAGACATGAAGGATACAAGCCTTCTTAACCCCTAACCTTGTTTGCTTTATTTTAATCTACTGGCTAATAGATTGGATTCCGGCCATAAGCATGCCGGAGTGAAGAGTGAAGAGTGAAGAATGCCTTCAACTTTCCCTTATAGCTTTCTTAGCTTCTACCCCTTCAATCTCATGGGTAAACCAGCTGTCACTTTAGTCACTGTATCCGCAATAGCCGCTATATCTTGATGCAGCCAACCCGCCTCATCGACGAAGCGGCGATTAATCTCTCCCAAGGGCACAATGCCGCAGCCAACTTCATTGCTGACCAGATAGATCTCACCGGGTAATTCGGTTAATGCCGAGAGTAAAGCTTGCTTCTCGGCGTTCCACTTGCGATCGCAATCGGTAAATACCGTCGGAGAGTCTTCGAGCATCAAGTGATTGGTTAACCAGAGTGTCAAACAGTCGACCATGAGTACCCTATCCTTCCTGGCATATTCACTCAGGGTTTCCACCAGATTTAACGGTGTCTCGACGGTTATCCAATCCAAGCTATCAGCCTCTCGGTCAGCTTTATGACGAGTAATTCTGTCATTCATCTCGTCATCTAAGGCCTGAGCCGTGGCAATGTAGACGCACTGATAACCATTTTCGCTGCATGTCTTTGCCGCCATGGCAGCATAACCCGTCTTACCGCTACGGGCCCCACCGAGTACCAGATGAATCATGTTATACCTCCTGAGATGCTCTTAGCTCTCATAATAGCTCTTAAACAGCTAACGAACACATCACCGAAAGCTGGTTCTATCATGCTAGGCTAGCTAATAAGAGTATATAAAATACTAGCTCGGAGACTTGTTGAGCAGCGCCTAAAGTGTCACCGGTATAACCGCCTATCTGTCTTCGAAAAACAGTCACTAATAACCAGCGAGCTAGGAATAAACTTACTGCTATCAGTATGGCTGACCCCAGACCACTAAGCCATAAAGCCAGAACACCTGTGACCAGCAAAATAGCGAGTTCATTGGTGGTTTGGCTTTCGGCCAATGGCTTGCTCTTGCTGCCCTTCTCTTCACTAACACTAGTAGCGCTAGCATAAGCATCACTGACATATATGTCGGTAAAGATAATACTCGCGGCTAACACCCGGCTGAGGCAATGACCCAGAATCAGCGCCACAATGACAAGTTCAGGATCATATAACGCCAGCTCCAACAGCAACATGTACTTTAATATCATGGACAACAGCAGGGTTACCGCGCCATAGGTACCGATACGAGAGTCTTTCATTATTTTCAGTTTATCGGCAACCGCCCAACCGCCACCAAAACCATCGGCGGTATCTGCCAGACCATCTTCATGAAAGGCCCCTGTCACTGCCACACCAGCGATCATAGCTAAGATGATGCTGATAGATGTTGGCAGAACAGTCAGGCTGAGCTCATAGACCAGTGCCGAGATAGCACCAACGAGTATCCCAACCAAACCAAAATACCTGCTGGCCTTATTGAGATTATCGGCATCGACTTTGACCCAAGTCGGCATTGGAATGCGGGTAAAGAAGCCCATAGCAATAAAAAACAGCGTTAGTTCTCTGCGTAACACGTCCATAAATAATCCTTTAAAGAAGTTCCTAGGCCCTAGAACCTAGGAACTGAAACCTTGTTTTTAAATCTCTATTCCTGCATCGCTGAAGCTGGCCATCTCATTGTAGAAACCAGCAGCGGCCTGGATCATAGGTAAAGCCAATGCTGCACCGGTTCCTTCACCTAACCTCATGCTTAATGTCAATAAAGGTCTGGCCTGAAGGTGCTCCATCATCAAGCAGTGTCCCCGCTCATCGGATTGATGGCCGAAGATCATATAGTCACGAACATTTTCATTGATCTGCACCGCAACCATAGCAGCCGCTGTAGCGATGAACCCATCGACCACGACTAACATTTTCCTTTCCGCTGCGGCTAACATGGCTCCTGTTATCTGCACAATCTCAAAACCACCTAAACAGGCCAGAATATTCATAGGACTGGTCAATTCAGGCCCATGAAGATGCAGGGCTTGCTCAACCAAAAGCTGCTTTCTCTTCAGGGTCGCAGCGTCTATACCTGTGCCGCGGCCGACACATTCGGCCCCTCCATATTCATGATGGTGGCCATGATAGCCGCCGCCGATGAGGTATTGCCTATGCCCATCTCACCTAAGGCGATTAAATTTGTCCCTTGCTGGTGATGATATTCGATTCGGTTACGGGCCATCTCGAAGCCTTGCTTTACCGCACCTAAAGTCATAGCTGGCTGTTTATGAATTGGGTTTGTTCCCGCACCTAATCTCTGTTCGATAATACCTTCAACACCTTCGAGTGGTTGTAGTATTCCGCAGTCGATCACCTCTAGTTCGAAGCCAACTTGGCGACAGAAGACATTGATTGCAGCGCCGCCTTTGATAAAATTCATCACCATTTGAGTGGTCACATCACTGGGCGCTATCGACACTCCGGATGCTGCTATGCCATGGTCAGCGGCAAAAACCAGCAGTTTAGGCTTGATGATTTCAGGCTTATCCTTATCTAAAATTCGCGCCAGTTGCATGGCTATATTTTCCAGTTCACCCAGAGCACCTAATGGTTTGGTCTTATTATCGATCTTATACTGGATCTCTTCATCGAACTCATGGCTCACTGGACTAATATCAAACATTATCTACACCCTGTTTATTTTCGTTATTCATTATTTTTTAAAAGCAAAGACAGCTTCGCGGCTAAAGCCGCTCCTACCTAGAGGAGGTTCACTTCCTTCGACTTAAGATCCCTAAGAAGAAGATGCTGCCTATCACAGCTGTGATTATGCCTACGGGCAGTTCCTGATGGCTCAACATGGTCCTTGCTAAGACATCTACCCACACCATAAATACCCCACCGACTAAGGCAGTGGTAATGAGGGGGAAATGACCGGGAAACAGCATTCTTACGGTATGGGGCACCATTAAACCAACAAAACCTATGCCGCCACAATTGGCAACGAGAATCGCGGTGATGATGGAACAGAGCAGCAGCATTTGCAGCCGCAATCGACTCACGTTTATACCTAAAGTATGGGCCGTTTCATCACCTGCCCGCATGGCCATTATCTGTCTCTTAAACAGTAAGATGATACCTGTACAGCCAGTGACAATCACAAAAGGCGCGATTAACCCACTCCAGCTGGCTTTCGAGAAGCTCCCTAGACTCCAAAACAGCACTGATGCGGCCGCCTGAGGGTCTGAAAAGTAGAGCAACAAGCTAGTTAGTGCGCCGAACATAAATGATATCGCCACGCCCGAGAGCAACATGCGCTCTATCTGGCTGCTCATGTGTCGGCCACACAGAGCCAGTACCATAGCAACCGACAAGCCGGCCCCCATAAAGGCCCCCAGAGGCAATGTCATCCAGCTAAACTGTTCAAACAGACCAGAGCCGGCGAGCAGCCCTGAGCCGGTAAATAGTGTTAGCACAATAACAGCACCAAAAGATGCCCCAGAAGAGATACCGAACAGATAAGGGTCCGCCAGTGGGTTGCGTGTGACAGTTTGCAGCACACTACCTGCGATAGAGAGACCAGCTCCAGCAATAAATGCCAATATGACTCTAGGAAATCTCAGTTCCATCACTATGCGCTGGGTGATGCTAGCAACGTCGCCAATCCCGAACAACTGATGCAAGACCACATCTAAGGTGTCCATAAACGAGATATTTGCGGCACCAAAACTCGCGGCAAACATCAGACTCAGCAGAGATAATAAGCTCAGGGAGAATAAAATCCATTTATGAGCAAACAGCTCATGCTTAACCAAATCGACTTCACCAGTTTTCATTTCTCTGGTTTTCACTGCAACTGAATCAGTTTCCGCCATTCCAATTCCTGCTGGGAGTTTGACACTTCTAGTCATGGGCTACGTCCTCGAGAGAAACCGGGCCACTTTTATTACCCTGACTCTTCTCACGGCCCTTCTCATAGCTATTCTTATGTCCTGGCTCGTAACCCTTGTCGTAACTCGTCTCATAACCATAGTAGTAACAGATCTGTGGATTTCCATGTTGAGGATGAGGCGCGACATGGGAACAGACACCGAAGACCTCGCCTATGGCCTGCTCTGTGAGCACCTGTTTAGGCGAACCGTAAGAAATACACTTTCCCTCTTCCAGCAGAAGTAATTTGTCGCACATGGCGCTAGCGAGATTAAGATCGTGAATAGAGGTGATCACAGTGATCCCGATTGAGCGCAACAGCTCCATGATCTGGATCTGATAATGGATATCTAAATGATTGGTCGGCTCATCGAGAATAAGAAGTTTAGGCTGCTGCACTATGGCACGCGCTATCAAGGCTCTTTGCTTTTCACCGCCAGAGAGATATTCATAACTCTGCTTAGCCTTATGGGTTAAACCAACTTTTTCCAGCGCATCGGATATCAAGACCCGATCGGCAGAATTAGTGAATTCGAACGGGCCTTTATGGGGCGTCAAACCGATAGCCACCAATTGCGCCGTGGTCAACTCGAAGTGATGAGGGGTATCTTGCAGTACTACTGCCACCTCTCTGGCGAAGGCCTTAGAGGAGAGACAAGTTATCTCTTGGCCAAACAGCTGGATTCGGCCACTATCAGGCTTGATATATCGATAGATGCAGCGAAGCAAGGTCGACTTTCCCGCACCGTTAGGCCCGATAATGCCGAGCATCTCACCGCGCCTTATGGAGAAGCTTACCTGCGACAGAATCGAGCGTGACTCGACTTGCCAGCTAAGCTCGCGCACATCCAAGGCGAGCTCAGGTGTGTTCTGTGACGTTGAGCCTGAAACTAATGACATCTATGACTCCCCCGAGTTACCCGCTCGAGTATTATCGCGACAAAATGAGGCAGGTATCCTGACTGGTGATTAAAAACAAGATTCTAGTTCCTAGGTACTAGATTCTAGATTCTAGGAACGTTTTTAAAAATCACTCACAGTTGCGGGCACAGTTTGGGCTTCTAAAGCTGATAGCTAATGCTGCTAATGCTATAAACATAAGCTAAAGACATAAGCTAAAGACATAAGCTAGGAGCTATCGTCCCAATTCCCTTTTAAGTTTGAGTTAGCAATAAAATGGGCACACTTGATTAAACGGCCAGATTAGCTCTCAACACCTCATTTTGCGAACTTGAAACCTTCCTCTTAGAAACTAAAAAGAATAAAAAATTAAATAAAGTACTAAATAGATAATTTACATAACAAGCTCTAATGGGCGCTATTATGCCGATTTTACTTGTATTGGCAAATTGTACCTGTGAAGTGATCGCGTTGATTCATACTAAGACATACTCAGATAAGTCATAGAGACAGAGTAAAAAGCGATTAGTCATCGCCCCAATGCAGCTTAGTGAAGTGGCCCTGAGGAGAGGTGAACACAGATATCTTGACCACAGAAGCATAAGCTAATGACAGCTGAGTGTAAAAACCGGCCACCCCACTCACACCAAGGGCATTGGCCATCAAGTGTCTCATCACTCCAGCGTGAGTGATCAAGAGTAAGGTTTGTCCCGAATATTGCTGCAAAATAGATTGCCAAAGGGCATCGATTCTGAATTCAAACTCAAGCATGCTCTCACCATTAGGTGGTGTCACGGCCCAGGGATTCTTCCAATAGCTTTCTATCATCTGAGCGGAGTTCTGATACAAACTCTCTAAGGTCTCGCCATCCCAATCACCAAAATTAACCTCCTTTAAACCGTCCTCCAGTTTTAATGGCACTCCATTTTTCAGATAGAGGTTGAGTGCAAACTCACTGCAGCGACGCAGGGGGGATGAGAATAGTTGGTCAAACTCCACATCGTGACGCTCAACGAGACGTTCAATGGCAGCTGTCATCGATGCTCGCCCCGCTTGACTCACGGCGACATCTGTATGCCCCTGAGTATATCACCGCCTTCGCATTCACCATGACGGAGAAGATAAAAGACAGTGGTACGCTCAGCCTTATTCTCAATGCAGCTCTTGCTGTCACCTTGAGCTCCTTCAGACATATTTTCTCCTTTGCTGGTTTCCCGTTTCTATTTCTAGTGCTACTTCCTAGAATCTAGATTCTAACTCCTATCCTCTTGTTCCCAGTATAAGTCTAACTCTCAATATTTTGCGGGAAACGTATATGGTAACAGAGTCCCTTACCTGGCGATGTTTCGACGTCAACTTCCCCCTTGAGTTTCTGGGTCACCAAGTTATACACCAGATGTGTGCCCAGTCCACTGCCTCCCTGATTACGCTTAGTGGTATAGAAGGGATCAAATAGATTCTTCTCGCCATCTTCATCTAAGCCGACACCATCATCGCTGTAATTCATTAATATGTTCCCCTCACTGCCAGTCACTTCTATGGTGACCTTACCGACCTGTTCAGGCTTAAAGGCATGCAGTAAGCTATTCATTATCAGGTTAGTCACCACCTGCGAAATAACCCCAGGATAGGTATTACAGATAAGCTTATCTGGACATATAACCTGTATTTTATGAGGCTCTTTTTTCAATGTTGGACGCAGCGACATTAAGATCTCGCCGAGATATTCTTTAAGGCCAAACTCTCTAACCTGCTCACTGGATTGATCCACAGCGACCCGTTTAAAGCTCTGGATCAACTTAGATGCCCGAGCATTGTTCTTAAGAATGATATCCATCGACTCGGTGCAGGTTAGCATAAAGCCTTGAAACTCCTCTTCACTCAGCTCCCCGGCGGCAAACATCTTCTTCAGTCCAACGACCTCATCATGTAGGTGAGATGCCGCGGTGACACAGACACCGATTGGCGTATTGATCTCATGGGCTATTCCCGCGACCATTTTACCTAATGATGCCTGCTTCTCGGTTTCAACCAAATGGGCCTGAGCGCTCTTGAGTTTATCTAAGGTCTCTTGTAGCTCGCGGGTTCTGTCATCGACTATACCCTGCATCTGCTCTGAGTATCGCTTAGCCAACAACTCTTTCTCTTTCGAGTAGTTAAGTTGTTGCCTTAACTGAGCCGGACTTATTTTCAACTGTGCCAATAACTGACCGTAATAACGCTCTAAGGTGCGGATCTCTTGCTCGGAATAAAGGTTAGACTGAGTCACCACCATGTGGGCCACCGCTGCCCCAGTGATACCACTCAACTGCCTCTCAGTGGTTCGCTCCAGATTTGCCAGTTCCTGCACATTGATCAGACTAGCCTCATTGAGTTCAGCCTCGATCAGACAGGCTGCCAGTTTCATCTCGGCATATTCAGGAGTCAGATACTGGCTGAATATACCTTTGAGTAATTTAAGCTTAGGATCAAGCTCGATATTTCTGGGCAAGGTATCCATGATGGCTTCATCTTCAGCCACACGCTCAGCCATCACATCCATAAACTCGGCATTGTAACGCTTCTCTTCCCCGGACATCTTAGAGTACAGACTGCCCAATACCAGCGCCGAGATGTTTGCCGCCATGGACCAGAAAGCGCCATGACTGATCTTGTGCATTTCGGTGCCCAATAGATGCTCGGGATGCAGCCAACCTATGCCGAAGGGACCCGTTAACAAAATATCGGCATTGATCCAACCACTTTTCATGATTGCAGGTAAAAGCAAACAATAAGCCCAGATGCCAAAGCCAGCGCACAGGCCCGAAAATGCGCCTTTCGTTGTGACCTGAGGCCAATATAAACCGGCAATAACCAAGGGCAGAAACTGTAACACGGCGCAAAATGAGATCATCCCCATGTTAACCAACATGTAGGACTCGCCCAGATAGAGGTAAAACATCTGCCCGGCCCCAAGCACGATAAAAACCGCCAACCAGCGAGATTGCAGTAAATACTTCTTCAAGCGACTATCCGGTCTGAACCACTGAATGAGAGGTAAAACCAAGTGGTTACTGAACATGGTCGATAGAGTCATTCCCGACACCATAAGCATGGCCATAGAGGCTGAGAAACCACCAATGAACACGAAGATAGTCAATAGCTCTTGCCCGGCTAACATGGGAATAGACAACATATAGCTATCGGCTGTTTCGGGCCCCAACAGTAGCAAGCCCGCCGCCGCAATAGGCGTGACAAACAAGGTCATCAAGATGAGATAGACAGGCAGCCACCACTGGACTTTTTTAACATGATTAGGGTCCGGGTTCTCCACCACCATCACATGGAACTGCCGTGGAAGTAGCATGAAGGCTGTTCCCGCTAATATGAGGTAACTAAACCAAGTGACAAATGCGGGTTTCGACGACATATTAGCCGCAGCCTCAGGCATCTTCTGTTCCAATTGAGCAAAGATATCCAGGGGAGAGTCGAACATCACGAAACAGACAAATACCCCGACGGTCAACATGGCTGCCAGCTTAACCACACCTTCTACCGCCAACGCCAACATCATGCCTGGGTGACGCTCAGTGGGGTCCAGATGGCGGATACCAAACACTATGGTAAACAGGGCGACGCCCAGCCAAACCAACCAGGCTATAGTGAGCTTAGTCCCGACTTGCACCGCCAGAAGCAAGTCGATAGACGTATTTATCGCCTTAAGCTGCAGGGCTAAATAAGGCACTATGCCTATCATGGCCACTAAGGCCGCGAGTCCCGCCAGCGACACACTGCGATTATATCTGGCAGAGAGGAAGTCAGCGATACTGGTCACCCTGTATATCTGCTTAATCAGCAATATTCTTTGCATCAAGGGCCAGATAACGATCATCAAGAGCGTCGGGCCCAGATAGATAGTCAACATCAAGATGCTAGAGCGAGTGGCGATACCGACACTGCCGAAGAAAGTCCAACTGGTACAATATATGGCTAAGGACAGGGCGTAAACTGCGGCGCTGGTGGTGATCTTTTGAGCTAGTTCGCTACCAGCTTCAGCCCAGGCAGCAATCATATATAGAAAGCCTACATAAGCTAATATGATCAGCAGCAAACTCGTAGCGCTAATCATCTCACCACCTTGGATTTTACATAAAACTCTCTGTCATGAGGAATTTGAGGATACAGAGCACAAAGCACAACTTTTACCGTCTCAGCGAGAGGCTGGAGAGGTAAATTGGGCTCCAATGCATGTCTACACATCATCGACTAACCTACTTAGTCAAAGCATATAAAAATAGAATTAAAGACAGCCAAATCAAAGTGATACTCAGTAACATACTAGATAGGCTGAATGCTATGTTGCTGGCGACTGGCCATGAGACAATAAAAAACCACATAATTAGAGCCAACAGTCTGAAGGCTGCTTGATTATTATTTTTCCTCCACACCACATTTCTCCAGTAAAGAGCCTGCTTAAAGCATAGTTCAGACCTTAAAAGAGTGGAAAATTCATTCACAAATAAGTCAATATACAAGGTGATAGAACACACAATATGGCAACTCGACACAGATACGTGTCTGGTTTAGTATAGACGTCTATACGTATAAACATCCAAACGATACCACGCAGTGGTTTCAATAGAGATGCAGCGCAGATCTATTAAGGCAGGTAGAATTTATGGCCAGTGGCACCCTAAGTACCCAAAGATTAACCAAAGAGAAAGGTCAACAACTCACCTTAAAATTGACCCGACAACTCGAACAAGGGATCCTCATTCTCGATGGTGCCATGGGCACCATGATCCAAGACCTTAAGTTGGAAGAGGAAGATTTTCGCGGCGAACAATTCAAAGACTGGCATAAGGATGTTAAAGGCAACAACGACATGTTGGTGCTGACTCAAGCTGCTGCCATCAAGGGCATTCATAAACAATACCTGCTGGCCGGCGCCGATATTATCGAGACCAACACCTTCAACTCGACGCGTATCGCCATGGCCGACTACGACATGCAGGAGTTCTCGGCCCAGATAAACCTTGAGGGAGCCCGCCTCGCCCGCGCCGCTGCCGATGAAGTGGAGCAAGAGACTGGCCGCAGCTGCTATGTAGCCGGTGTACTCGGCCCGACTAACCGCACCTGTTCTATCAGCCCGGATGTGAATGACCCGGGATACCGAAATGTCACCTTCGATGAACTGGTCGAGGCTTATGTTGAGTCTATCAATGCCCTGATTGAGGGCGGCGCCGATATCATCATGGTAGAAACCATTTTCGACACCTTAAACGCCAAAGCCGCACTTTTTGCCGTCGAGACTGTCTATGACGATCTCGGTGCACGCTTGCCTATCATGATATCCGGCACCATTACCGATGCATCGGGCCGTACCCTGACCGGACAAACCACCGAAGCCTTCTACAACTCACTACGCCATGTTAAGCCGCTATCAATTGGCCTTAACTGCGCCCTGGGACCTAAAGAGCTGCGCCCTTATGTAGAAGAGCTATCTAAGATTTCCGAGTGTTTCGTCTCGGCTCATCCAAATGCGGGCTTGCCCAATGAGTTCGGTGGCTATGATGAAACCCCTAAGCAGATGGCCGATATTATCGGTGAGTGGGCCCAGGACGGCTTCCTTAATATAATCGGTGGCTGTTGTGGTACCACGCCGAATCATATTCGCGTCATTCGCGAAGCCGTTATCAAGTACCCCGCCCGTCCGCTACCCGATATCCCGGTGGCCTGTCGTCTGGCTGGACTTGAGCCGCTGACCATAGACAAAAACTCGCTGTTTCTTAACGTGGGTGAGCGTACCAACGTCACTGGCTCGGCCAAGTTTTTACGTCTTATCAAGACTGGTGAATTCGAAGAGGCGCTTTCTGTTGCCCGCGATCAAGTAGAGAACGGCGCGCAGATCATAGATATCAACATGGATGAGGGCATGCTCGACGGCGCCGAAATCATGCACAAATTCCTGAACCTTATCGCCTCCGAGCCTGATATCTCACGTGTGCCGATTATGATCGACTCCTCCAAATGGGAAGTGATCGAGGCCGGACTTAAGTGTATCCAGGGTAAAGGTATCGTTAACTCCATCTCGCTAAAAGAGGGAGAAGAGAAGTTTATCCAGCAGGCCACCTTAGTTAAACGCTACGGCGCTGCGGCCATCATCATGGCCTTCGACGAACAGGGCCAGGCCGATACTAAGGCGCGCAAAATAGAGATCTGTACCCGCGCCTACCGGGTATTGGTAGATAAGGTGGGCTTCCCGCCGGAAGATATCATCTTCGATCCCAACATTTTCGCCATCGCCACGGGTATCGAAGAGCATGATAACTATGCCGTCGACTTTATCGAAGCCACCGCCGAGATAAAGCGCACCTTGCCCCACGCGATGATTTCCGGCGGTGTATCTAACGTCTCCTTCTCCTTCCGTGGTAACAATCCGGTCCGAGAGGCGATTCATGCCGTGTTCCTCTATCACGCGATTCAGGCCGGCATGGACATGGGTATCGTCAACGCTGGTCAATTAGCCATCTATGACGATATCGACCCAGAGCTTAAGGAAAGGGTCGAGGCCATAGTCGGGAACTTTGCTTGCACCGCAGTCGATAAGAATGGCGATGCCACCAATAACACAGAACTGTTATTGGAAGTAGCGGAGAAGTTTCGCGGCGACGGCAGTCAAACCGCCAAAAAAGAAGATCTCGAATGGCGCAGCTGGGAGGTCAATAAACGTCTAGCCCACGCTCTGGTTAAAGGCATCACAGATTATATCGACGAAGACACGGAAGAGGCGCGAGCAGCGTCGAGCCGTCCGCTTGATGTGATCGAAGGCGCTCTAATGGACGGCATGAATGTCGTCGGTGACCTGTTCGGCTCGGGCAAGATGTTCCTACCTCAGGTGGTAAAATCTGCCCGGGTAATGAAAAAAGCCGTGGCTTACCTCAACCCCTATATCGAAGAAGAGAAGACGCCGGGTCAGTCAAACGGCAAGATCTTAATGGTCACCGTTAAGGGTGACGTGCACGATATCGGCAAAAATATTGTCGGCGTGGTACTGGCCTGTAACGGCTATGATGTTATCGACCTCGGAGTCATGGTGCCGGTGGAGAAGATCATCGACGTGGCCATAGCCGAGAACGTCGACATCATAGGCATGTCAGGGCTTATCACCCCGAGTCTGGATGAGATGGTGCATAACGTTAAGAGCTTCCATAAGGCGGGCTTAACCATTCCAACGATAATCGGCGGCGCGACCTGCTCGAAAATTCACACCGCGGTAAAAATTGCCCCACACTCACCGACAGGGGCCATCTATATCGCCGACGCCTCACGCGCCGTGCCTATGGTGTCCAAGCTGATTAATAACGAGACTCGTCAGGCCACCATAGACGCCGCCTATCAGGAGTACGATGTGATGCGCGAGAAACGCCTGTCACAGACCAAGCGCAAGATCATCACGACTATCAAAGCGGCCCGTGATAATCGCTGCAAGTATGACTGGGACAACTACACCCCGTTTATCCCCAATCAGCTGGGCCGTCAGGTATTCGATGACTACCCATTAGAAGATCTGGTCGAGCGTATCGACTGGACGCCGTTTTTCCGCAGCTGGGAGTTACACGGACACTTCCCTAAAATCTTAACCGATAAGGTCGTTGGCGAAGAAGCCACTAAGCTGTTCGCCGATGGCAAGGCCATGCTTAAGAAGATCATCGATGAGAAATGGCTCACCGCCAAGGGCGTTATCGGCCTGTTCCCAGCTAATACTGTCAATCATGACGATATTGAGCTGTACTCTTGTGATGGGACGGACGAGTCTCGCGAGAAACCAATAATGACCCTGCACCATCTGCGCATGCAGATAGAGCGTGTGGGCAACGACAACTTTTGTCTGGCCGACTTTGTCGCACCAAAAAACTCAGGCGTCGCCGACTACATGGGCGGCTTCGCAGTCACTGCGGGTCACGGTATCGACGAGCATGTTGCGCGCTTCGAAGCAGACCACGATGACTACAGTGCCATTATGCTCAAATGCTTAGCAGACCGATTGGCCGAAGCCTTCGCCGAGCGTATGCATGAACGTGTACGTAAGGAGTTTTGGGGTTATGCCAGCGATGAAGTGTTGGATAACGAAGCACTGATTCGTGAGAAGTATAAAGGCATACGTCCAGCCCCTGGTTACCCAGCTTGCCCCGATCACACAGAGAAAGGTCTGCTTTGGGATCTGTTAAAGCCCGATGAGACTATCGGCCTTAATATCACCGAGAGCTACGCCATGTTCCCAACCGCTGCAGTTTCTGGCTGGTACTTCGCCCATCCTAAGTCGCGCTACTTTGGCGTGACCAATATCGGTCGAGATCAAGTCGAGGATTATGCGGCACGTAAAGGAATGAGTATTGAGGATACAGAGCGGTGGTTAGCACCAGTGTTAGATTATGATCCTGAGTAATCATAAGGTTACTCTTTTTAGTAGGGGTTCCTGAATCATCAGCTATCCCCTGTCATCCCGGCGATGCTTTTAGGCCGGGATCTAGCTTTCCAAACTTCGTTTGGATGTATATCGCAGGATTCCCACCCTTCTCGCAATGAAAAGTAGGGCAAGGAGGACTGCTCGTCCCATCCTCCTTGCATCCACCATGACGCCCGGCGAAGTTACATGCATTGAGTACGGGCCTCATACTCCAATATAAATCGCCTAACAACTCAGATGCTACATCCCTGTAGCTCCGAGCCTTATCCATCATCCATGATGGCTATACGGCATTTTCAATTACGTATTTCAGCAACTTCCAACGGGGAATAGTTGTAGCTTTAACCTTCATTTACTAGAGCACTGTGAACTCTTACTCTGACCCTGATTAATCCCCTGATATTCAAAACCAGCCATATATACCCTATTCATTCTTGTATTTCAAAGTAACTAAAATAGTGTAAACTTAATTTGCTGGTTAAATTGATTAGAGAATGATGATGAAAAAAAGCAATGTTACATCCAATGCTGAACGTACATTTAAACCAAGCCTACAAAATATGAAAACGAGTTTAAGTTATGAAGGGCTTAGCATTAAAGCAAACAGTACAAGTAAAACTATCTCCCAATTAAAAGCACAATATGCGCGATAAGTACGGTACAGAGTCGGATCCATATTGTTACCCAGACAGCGACACTCTAATCAACCTTTTCGATATACACGATCCCAATACTCTAAGTGAAGCAGAAACCGACTTCTACGCCCAACGACTGCTCGCCTATCAAGCAACTGACCCATCCTTATCTCACTTTACTCTTAATCATTTGCAAACGATTCACCACCACCTTTTTCAAGATATGTATAATTGGGCTGGTGAAATAAGAAGCATTGATGTATCGAAAGGCTGAACTCGATTTTGCGCTGCTAGCCGCATAGTCCAGCAATCCTCAAAGGAATTTTCCTTAATCCCACATCTTAGTGAGATATCTGACTTAACAATATTGATTGCTGCTTTTGCCGACATTTATTGTGAACTTAATATTATTCACCCTTTTAGGGAAGGTAACGGCAGAACCCTGCGTTTATTTTTTGAAGAGTTAGCATTTGTATTAGGACAGGAATTAGTATGGCCAAATATCGATAAAGAGGAATGGGTACAGGCAAACATTGCAGGCTATAACGGAGATTTACAGCTGCTAATTGAGATTTTTACGATTGCTTTTAATGCAGAGAATCACGAAATATAGTGCGATATAAAAGCTACACCATGCTCCCAACAGCGAGGTATCAGGTTGGTACTTTGCCCACCCATACCCACCATCAGTAACGCTACTTTGGCGTGACTAATATAGGTAGAGATCAGCTGCGCGTAAGGGGATGAGTTTGGCTGAGACTGATAGGTGGTTAGCACCAGTGTTGGATGATGATCCAGAGTAATCATGTTTACTCTTATTAGTGGGGATTCCTGAATCATCAGCTATCCCCTGTCATCCCGGCGATGCTTTTAGGCCGGGATCTAGCTTTCCAAACTTCGTTTGGATGTATATCGCAGGGTTCCACCCTTCTCGCAATGAAAAGTAGAGCAAGGAGGATTACTCGTCCTATCAATAACATCCATGTTTAACAGCCAGTTCGGTATCCATACCTCTCGCTCAGAGAGGTTACTGTCGCAACCTTCGCCCTTGATTCTTCGTAAACCAAAGTACCTATGACGCCGGCGAAGTTGTCTTCCTCTGTTCTTATGGGTAAATGACTACCGCTTCCGATGGTACATCCTGCACCCCGAAAGCTAATCAGACATCCGTGTCTGACTCACATCATTTATTCCAACGCCCTTCAGCAACTTCCAACGGGATTATTGTAGCTTGTGGCTCTATTTAGAAAAGCCAAAAGGTATATCCCGTCTTTTTAAGGTTCTAGAACTTTTCTACTGGAGCACTCGCTAGTTCAGGAATAACATTTTTTACTTTCCCATCTTGTAGGTATTTGGGGTGATACTTGCCAACTGGTAATGTCATTACAGCGTTAGAATGTACACGTCTTGCTACTGGAACATAATCAGTTGCTGCAGTTGATATCGCTGTTACGATTAAATCTGCAAGTAAATTTCCAGAAGAACCAGAAGTATCTAGCACGAATGTATTTTTATATGACCATAATACACTGTTCGTTTCTGCTGAAACTAAAATGTACTCCATCCCTACAGTAACATTGCCTGAAATGACCATATAATTAGTTTCCCAGGATGTTAACTTGATAAAGAGTACTGATTCTGCACCAAATTTATCTTTGTAGGTTGAAAATGGGATCCCTTTTAGTTGCGTGCCATCAATAATCCCTGCCTCTTTGAAAATATTGCTCACAATAGGTACAGGGAGTACATAGTAGCCTTTATCAGCTAAAGGCTGGGCAACCGTCGCGTTTAGGAAGTCGGGAGCTTCAGCAGCTGTTGTTTCATTGATAACGGGAACAATGAGCATAACTTGACGATTAACGTCTGAATACATGTCAGGAAAGGCAGCTTCTTTAGTTGTTGTCTTAGCTGCACAGCCCGACATAAGTAAAACAATAGTAATTGAAATGAGTAAGCGCATGTTTATCCCTATTTCTGATCTGATATTAAGCGTTCAATAAAGCCTTTGGACTCTGGGTACAATTCAGCTTCTTGGCGGTAATAAGCAATACTGTCATCGCTATCACCACGTTTTGCTGTAATGTATCCAATTTCAGCATAAATCCCTGGAGGAACTTTCAAACCTTTTTGCTTTGATGTATCAACAATTCTGTTTAACTCATTGAGGTGATTTGTGACACTTTGTTCTGAAGGCGCTTTAATATATTCATAGTAGGTCTCGGAGTAGTTCCCCCAGTAATATCCACTCTCAGTTATCGAAGCACAGCCTGCAAACAGAAATGTCGTGGCAAGTATAAAAAGGTATCTTGTTTTAATTAGCATTAGTTACTTTTCCTTTTAGAGTCGTATTGTTCTTACTTGACCATCAGCAAGGTAAATGTCTTTAGTGTAAAGAACTGTACCTGTAGGGCTCTTGATGGATAGTCTGTGTGATCCTTTATCCAATTTTATTACTAGAATTTGACGATTTTCATCTGCTGCATCAGCAGCACCAGCAATACCTGTTGCATAGGGAGTTAAATCTTGACCATTAATTATATGGTTATTGATTGCAGCAACAGAAATTGAATTTCCAACTAACACGTCGGCAATTATGACGACTTTTTGTTCATGTTCTAAACCCGTTTCATTTCGCTGTACATTTGATCCGCATGCAATTAAAAATACACTTAAAAATAAAAATATTATTGTTCTCATGAAAGTCTCATTTTATTTGTCAGAAAGGTAATATTTTGACAGGTCATCGCTAATCGACCCTTCAACTACATCTACGAAAGATATTTGCTCAAACTCATCATTTCCATATGTAGATAACACTTGGATCTTACCGATTTTCTTCCCCGGTAAAGTGATACGGCCACCTGTTTGTGGGTTTTTCACTTGCTTCCCATTCTGATAAACAACTAACTCCATACCTTCAGAAAGACCCTGTGCTTCTCCTCCAGAAATGATGAAAGTGCCATCCTCATTTGATAGAAAATATGATTTCCAAGGCTTGGCCGTCATGTTTTCGACTAGATTGCTGATCATTTGAGATATCGCTTGTGATAACGCTTTATCAGTTAGGCTTTGATCAAATGCAGCAGATGTTCCAGCTCCAAGTGTTTTCTTTGTTTCAGTGGTTGCTTCACCAGCCCCTTCAACAGAGCTTATTATCCTTCCTGTTGTTACATCCACTAAGCGGACGTTAACCTTTGTATAAGCTTTCTGTATTTTTGACTGAGAGAATAAACCTGTAGTACTCTCAGCTGAACGGCCAAATTCGCTCACAGAACCAACGATTAAGTAATCAACAGAAACGCCACTATCATTTATGCCTTTTAATATGTTTTCTGAATTAACTTCATCACTGTCAAGACGTTCAAACATAATAAACTTATTGGTGTCGGCTAGGCGAGCACTAAGGATATCAGCCGCTTGTTTACCAATTCTATTGTTAGAACTGTCTACTAGAAAGCTGTTTGCTGCCTGAGTTTCATTTGAAAATCTTGCTATTGCGATTTTACGTTTTAGAAACGTTTGAGCCGAATCAGACTTTATACTTGTGTTTGAAGATGTTGCATCCAATCCAGTTGCAAATGCAGGTCCTTGAAGGCAAAAAAGTGTCAACCAGGTGAATACGAAAATATTCCATTTATTCATTTTGTTCTCTTTTTTAATTTTATCCGTTGATGCTTCATTATATTTAAAATGAGCACTATTACTTGGAGATCTACGCGCTTGAGAATTCTGCTACCTATGTCATATTTCGTTGATTTTTCCCTCAAGTTTGTGTTTTACATTTATGAACTACAAAAAATAAAATAACCCACTTTAGCTTTCGATACCAAGGAAGCTCGCATTTTATACTCCCTTCTTCATCCAATTAGATATTCAGCTGAAAAATATAGTTTTTATCTGGGGGGACTGGACAGTCGCATATTTTGTTTTGTTAACGACAAAACATCTTGAGTAGAAGCTTCCCTAGTTGCACTCTCAATTACTTCCACAAAGCGCTACGCTTCCATAGAAAACACGTAAGTAAAGATTACAGTATCCAAAATATCTAAATGCTTCCTTACTCCTTGGTTCTCAGTGCCCTCCATTGTGCATCGGTTTAGAAATGTAGAATCCAAACAAATGAGAATTTTGTATGGATTAATGTTTTTAAACAATTGATTGTTAACTATTTATTACGCTAGCAACTTGATACAAGTAACGGGCTCTTTGGGCTCTGGCTGCTAAATGTTCATAAAGCGAAGCAAAGAGTGGTATATCATCCTGATACGGGTTCCGCCTGAGCTGCTTGCTAGTACCTGTTATGGGTATTAAGCGGTGCCGCTTAGGAAATCATCCTTGTTTTTTGTTTATCTTTTCGACAGACAAGATAGCGTTCTGTATACAATCTGTCTAGCAGTTTCTACTAATCATTTTCTCTACAATTATTCAGCTTTTATTTTAGATGACTTAATAGACAACATTTTAGATAACAGCTAGTTAAGCACCGACTAAACTAGATTGGCTAAACACAAAAAAAGGCAGTTCAGCCACACTTTTGTATTGTTAACGACTCCTTTATTCGAAGTAAAAACTCTTGCAGCTTTCCTTCTCCGTGACCTCTGTGTACTCCGTGGTAAATCGCTTTTTTTTTAACGAAGGCCAAGAGCATTTTCACCACAGAGCGCTACGCTACACGGAAAACACGGAGGTAAATATGGCTACTTCCAACGGGGACGAGTTGTAACTTTAGGCAGCGCGTAAAGAAATGAGTATTGAGGATACACAGAGGTGATTAGTAACACTACTTGACTATGATCCAGAGTAATCTAGTCGTTCCTATTATTTGATTGCCTCTGCTAGCTCAATAATGAACATAATATCGAGTGATATTAAATCCTAATAATTTGACGAATAGCGGAACTTATCGATCATAAAATCTAAAAATAATCGAATTCGTTTCGGTTGATACTGTTTACTAATGTACACCACGTTTAAGTCGGCACTCGATACTGAGGTCGATGCATTGAAATTTTTCATATAACCATTGAGCACTGTAACAAGTCGTAGATTATCAATATCATCTTGAATGTCTAAAACGGATTTAAGCGCAATGCCAGCCCCTTCTAAAGCCCAGCATCGAATGACTTCTCCATCATCAGAAAAACGCTTAGGGACAACCGTGATTGCATTTCTTTTATCTTGATCTTGAAAGTGCCAGGTCTTTAACTCCTCGTTACTACGAAGCATTGCTAGGCAATGATGATGCACTAAATCCTGTGGTGTTAATGGTGTGCCATATTGCTTCAAATATGCAGGTGAGGCGCATAACACCCGTCTGCTAGCCGACAATCGCCGCGAGATCAAGTTACTATCAGCAAGCTCACCATAACGAATAACAATATCCATACCCGACTCGGCAATGTTAGAGACATTGTCGTTCAAATATAAATAAGGCACAACATCAGGATATAGCTTACAAAACTCAGACACTATTGGAAGAATATATTGTTTACCGACATCCTTTGGCGCCGCGATTTTTAGTGAGCCTTTCACCTCTTTAACACCATTTTGAATCAGGTCTTCTGTTTCATTGACGTTATCTAAAATCTCAATACAGGCTTTATGATAAAGCGCTCCAGAATCTGTCAGCGATATGTGTCTGGTACTGCGATTAAGCAACTTCACCGCATACCTTTGTTCAAGTGCCTGCAACCTTGCCGTCATTGTGGCAGGGGAAAGGCCGATATCGCGCCCAGCAGCGGCTAACCCTTGATGCTTCACAATGCTGACAAACATTTCCATATCAGAAAACTTATCCACGCCCTCTCCTATTATTCAGCTTATACGAATAATAACTTCGTATTTAGACCAATTATCAAACCTTACCGAATAAATATAATAGCAACTGTTATCAAGAACAACAGCAAGGAACCAATTATGAACCAGAACCTAAATCAGAAAAAGACAACTTACGTGATCATTGGTGGTACATCAGGTATCGGTGAAGCAGTGGCAAAACACGTCAATAATGACAATACCATTGTCCATGTTGCCAGCCGCATGACGGGGTTAGACATCAGTGACGAGACTGCTGTACATCAGTACTTTGAGTCCATAGGCCCTTTTGAACACTTAGTCGTTACAGCAGGTTCATATGCTCCTGCTGGAAAAGTAGCGGATGTCACCATTGAAGAAGCAAAACACGCCTTTGATATTAAGTTTTGGGGGGCCATCAATGTGACTAAACATGCGGCAAGATACATGACTCCCAAAGGAACAATCACCCTGACCACTGGCATGCTGTCGCGTAAAGTCGTTGCTAATACTTACGTAAAAACCGCTATCAATGCCGCGCTAGAGGCCGTGACAAAAGTGCTAGCTAAAGAGCTTGCGCCGATTAGAGTCAATGCGATTAGTCCAGGCTTAACCATGACCTCAGCATACAAAAATATGGATGCTAGCTCACGTAACGCCATGTACGAAAATGCTAAACGCAATTTACCCGCAGGTATCGCGGGGTCGGCTGAAGATATTGCGATGGCTTATGTCATGGCAATATCCAACCCCTATATGACGGGTTCGATCATCGATGTCGATGGCGGCGCACTCGTCAATTAGCACATCAACCTACCAGGTGTGCCAAGCCATGCCGAGCAAATCTTAACGTAACCAAGGTGATTAATCATGAACAAAGCAAAGATGCCGTTTCAGGTATGGATACTCACACTCGCAGCCTTCGCTATTGGCACCGCTGAATTTGTTATTGCGGGTATTCTTCCGCAAATAGCCACATCACTATCGATTACAGAAGGCCAAGCAGGATACTTAATTAGCGCATACGCGCTAGCCATTGTGATTGGTGGTCCTATCTTAACCATCTATCTAGCCCGCTTTAATAAAAAATGGGTGCTCATTGGGCTCATGGCTTTATTCATTGTCGGCAATATAATGTCCGCATTAGCACCGACTTACAACTTACTACTCTTAAGTCGCGTTATTGCCGGATTAGTTCAAGGACCTTTTTATGGGATTGGAGCTGTTGTAGCGACAAACCTAGTGTCGGAGAAAATGGCGGGTCGCGCCGTTGGTCAAATGTTTGCAGGTTTAACACTTGCCAATGTACTTGGGGTTCCCGCTGGCACTTGGATTAGCTTAAAGTTTGGCTGGCACAACACCTTCTTTATTGTGGCCGCTTTTGGTGCCATCGCTATGATTTCAATTTTAATATCTATCAAGTCGACTGGGCATGGGGAAGCAAAAAATATTAAGGCTCAGCTAAAGGCATTCAAAAACCCAATGCTGCTTATCAGCCTAGCAATCACTGCATTAGCCTGGTCAGGTTTCATGGCGTTATATGGATACATAGCACCAATAGCAACCCATATTACAGGCTATAGCGAAGATGCCGTCACTTGGATTTTAGTTATTGTCGGGCTTGGTCTCATCATTGGTAACACGCTTGGTGGACGCTCGTCAGACAAGGATCTAAGAAAAGCCTCTATGTTCTGGGCTATTGCAATGATTGTCTCATTGATTATTGTCGGTCTGGTAATTGATAATCCGATTCTACTTATTGTTGCCCTCTTTGTATTCGGTATCGCGTCATTTGCAAACGTCCCCGCGATGCAGCTTCGGGTGATGAACCATGGTGGTGAAGGTCAAGAACTAGCGGCAACTGCCAATATATCGGCATTTAACTTAGCCAATGCATTTGGTGGTTTCCTAGGAGGAATGGTACTCGATAGCCACTTAGGTGCGGGCATGATCCCTTACGCGGCCATTATAGTGCCAATTATTGGTGTGTTCTTTATCGCTAAAGCCAACCAGCGTGAAAGTCGCAATGATAAGTTAGACACCAACCTGGCAAGTGCTAATCACTAACCTTCACTTAATAGCGAGCGAAAATAATAGCCCTAACTGAAATTCCCCGCTTATTCGATGAATAAGCGGGGAAATTTTCCAGCACTTGCCTCTCTGATAGTGAGTTAATTAAACAGGAGCCTGCACTTTATAAACCAAAGTAACATAAGCCCAATAGACGTAGGGTCTAGGCCGAGCGTATGCGTAAGAAGTTCTGGGTTATGCCTCTGATGAAGTATTAGATAATGAAGGACTTATTCTTAAATCTATTGCACTTATTCTATATACTCCAGCAATGAGATTAACCCACTCAAGATTAAAATAAGTCGTGGTTAACGAATAAAACTTAATTACTAATTAAACACCTCTTACTTGCAACTAAAGAACTACAACCTTCATATGCAATTAAAAACTTGCATGAGAGAGATGAATTTAATTCATCAAAAAATAAAGACTTACATTTTAACACCCTAATATTCAATTGATCAAAACACTTAAGTATTGTACTTTGTCCGTCATTAATAATTACTTAACAAGTCAGGACAATTAACGAAACAAATATAAATAAATTGAAACAATAAATAGTTAGTCTACTACCAAACAAATAAGTTACATATTTCAAGGAGTGAAAATGTCAAACATTGAATTATTCATAGCATGGTTTACGGTCATGTTCCCTTTAGTCATAAGTCCTGGACCTGCAAATGTTGTATTTGCGGCTTCGGGTGCATCAATGGGATTTCGACGATCTTTACCTTTAATAGCAGGAATCGATATTGTTTTTGTTTTTTACTCTCTACTCATTGGTTTTGGCTTTGGGCCGTAATTCAAAGTAACAACACCCTTTTCAATGCAGTTCAAATATTAGGAGCAATATATTTACTCTATTTATCGTACCGATTTATTTCGCCTAAGGTAAAACAAAATAACAATTCAGAAAGTGCTTCCAATGCTAACTTTACATTCTTAAATGGTGTGATAATTCAATTACTTAACCAAAAGGGTTAATCATGTTGATACTAATGTTCTCTCTATTCTCATCATCAGAACAATCCTCATCAAACATACTCACATTATCTTTATGGTTATGTTTTTAAACGTATCTTCACACATGCTCTGGTCGCATTCGGTTCCCATATTTTAAGAAGAATGAATTCCGGTAGAAGTGAAAAAGTTCCAAGCTATTTTTTTTGCAACTTGTCTAGCGCTAGTTTCAATTTGGATAATAACTGAAATGGTTATTAATCTTTAACATTTAAATTTCAAGGATGGAATTTGTAATGCAGTATTATTCTACATGTATCATAGGACTAGGTCCTCGAGGGTTATCTGTATTACACAGAATACTTTGTCACGCAAAATCATCACCAAACATTAATATTTCTATTGCTATATTTGAACCAAATGAACCAGGTGTCGGTGTACACAGTACTGAGCAGCCCGATTACCTACTGTTAAATACCGTTGCTGGACAGCTATCTATGTTTCCTCAGGAAAATACATTGGTAGCCACCAGACTTGCAATGAAAATATCTCCGGCCCGACATTCTATGAGTGGTGCCAAGATCTAAATATACAAATTGATATGAATAATCATGTCACAAATCAATTAGGAAGGAATATTTCAAGTACAGACTATCTGCCAAGGCGTTTAGTCGGAGAGTATTTATCTTTCACATACAAAACCCTAATTGCTCATTGTCCGGCTAATGTAAGTATTCAACGATATGCAGATACCGTGAATGGAATCACTCCTCATCAGCTAGCCGATAGCCGATTAAGCTATAGTGTTCATAGCAACGAGCACCAGATTAATTGCCACTTTTTGTTCCTAACCCTAGCCATACAGGACAAAGAAAGATATTGCGAAAACTAAAACAAGTACAACCTTATACCCTATGCCAGCCGCATTTTCCCATATCAACCAAACAGATTTGGTTGGAATTGAAGGCTTAGGACTCGCAGCTATGGATGTATTATCCTGCTTAACCTTAGGTAGAGGTGGCAAGATAACGCGAACTGAAAAAGGAAAGATCCCACAATATACCCCTTCAGGAAAAGAGCCCAAAATTTGCTTATATTCACGCTCTGGAATGCCTTTTCGCGTTAGACCTGAAATAGCCGTAACCGACAAACGGCATCAAGCTATTTTACTCACAGCTAAAAGATTGGAACAACTCACAGCTAATGGAGAGCAAAGTGTTGATTTTGAAAGAGACTTCATCCCTCTTCTCTTACTAGAAATGCGAGCCGTTTATGTTTTAACCTTGATGGACTTGCAGCTAAGAAAGACTGTTGAGCAAAGCCTTCGACAACACGCCAATATCAGTACCTCTTCATTTCTAGATATATTAATCCCTATAGAAAATGATTTAGGCTGTTTTGATCCATGCCTGTATGTACAAGACACCTTACCAGAATTTGTTACCCCTATTGATTATCAAGCCTGGTTTAAAGAATTTATAATAGAGGATTTATCTTCAAGTTTAGAAGGAATTTCATCTAATCCAGTAAAAGCCTCTTTAGAAGTATGGCGTGATCTACGAGATACTATCAGAGCAATATCTGACTTTAATAAACTTACACCTAACTCTCACTCGCTGCTTTACTCTAAGTACTCAGGGATTGTAAATAGAGCAGTTGGAGGCCCTCAGAGAGAACGCCATGAAGATTTAATCGCATTGATGGACGCTGGAATAGTTGAAGTGACTACAGTTCACGGTACTGAATACAATCAGGAAGAGAACTCATATCAACTAAATTGTAAAGACGGCACTACCAGAAAAATGGACATCATCATTCCGGCTTATCTCGATAGTAGTGGAATCGGAAACAGCAACTCTTCAGTTTTAATATCTTTAAAAAATAGAGGTTTAATTTCAAAACAAAACAATAATTTAGGTTCGGACAGTATCAACATAAATCAATTACACCAAGTCATTTCCGAAAATGGTGAGGCAATAAGTAATATTTGGATACTGGGTCCTAATGTAGAAGGAACCACTTATTACAATCATTACATTCCGACATGTGGTGGTGTATCTAAAGCCTATGTAGATGCTGATATTGCAGTTATGAATTTCATAATAAATATCTAGTGTAGCACTAAAGATTTATAAATCAGTGTTTATTAGTACTTACTCTCAGACACTAAAATTATCAATGTTAATTTAAAGACAAATGGAGTTTTCTTATATGAACATTAATGAATCTATAAACCAGGTATTTATAAAGCTGGTAAAATTATCAGATTTAAAACCTTCTGAAGAGTTTTGTGAAAAGCATGTTGAATCTTTAGTACATAAGATTCAACATCAACAGAAATGGTCACATCCGATTTTAGTTGAGATAAATTCTAATGTTATATTAGACGGTCATCATCGATTTGCAGCGGCTAAAGTATTAAATTTTAGTCGTATTCCATGTTTTCTTGTTGACTATAACAACCCAGAAATCCACGTTTCTTGTTGGAATACTGGTAAAGAATTAAACAAATCAGAAATATTACAAAAATCATCTCAGGGTATCTTGCTTGAAAAGAAATCAACTAGACATTATTTTAACATTAACATGCCTATTCTATCTTCTTTTGAAGTCAATGACTTAAAAGGACATTCCTCATGATTCACAAATCTGAATTAGACTTGGTATTTGATGATATTTTCCTTGAAAATCATAGCATTTTGGATAATTCAAAACTTTTTTTGAAACTAGAAGGGTTCAATATCGGCGGTTCAATAAAAATGAAACCCGCATTGAAAATGATAAACAAACTTGAGTTACAAAATAAAATAAATGCTAACACCGCGATAATTGAAAGTTCTTCTGGAAATTTAGGTGTGGCACTCAGTATTATTTGTGCTTCTCGAGGTTATCCTTTTATTTGTGTTGTTGACCCCAATGTACTCCCAGCCTCTGAAAACTTGATGCGATCCTACGGTACAGAAATGATTAAGGTCACAAACAAGGACAGTAATGGCGGTTTTTTAAACTCTCGGATCGATTTAATAAAAGAGATGTGTAGTAAGAATGATAATTTAATCTGGCTCAACCAATATGAAAACATTGATAATATAGAAGCCCATTATTTAACAACAGCAAAAAGTATCTCACAAGAGTTTCCAGATTTAGATTATCTATTTATTGGTGCTGGAACTACTGGAACTTTGGGAGGGGTCAGTCAATATTTCAAAAAACACATGCCAAAGACAAAGTTGATCGCTGTTGACTCACAAGGTTCTATCACTTTCGGCGGCGTAGCTGGAAAACGTAAGATACCAGGATTAGGGTCAAGTAAAGTCCCTCCTATAAGTCAACACTCTTCATTTGATGAGATTATTCGGATCAGCGAGAAAAGCACCATTGAAATGTGTCACAGGATGGCAAAATCAGGCTTATTATTTGGTGGTTCAACAGGAACGGTCTTAGCCGGGGTAGAAGTATATAAATCAGCAATCCCGGCTAATAGTTCCGTTGTTGCCATCTCGCCAGACTTTGGCGAACGCTACCTCAGCACTATCTATAATCCGTCATGGGTGAATGAACATTTTCGTTAATAAAGATCAATGAAAAAAATTTATCCTAACCAACTCAACAAAGGAATGTATTGTGAATATGCCACCATTTAGCGTTATTGGCTCGACTGTTATTGAAAAGTGGATAAGCGGAAACAGTAGCACTATTATTGACCTCGTCGCTGAAAGCTATCAGTTGTTTGCAAAAGAACAAACTGTTTGCCCTGATAGCTATTTTTTACGTTATCCCAGTCAGCCCCAAAATCGAATCATCGCATTACCCGCCTCAATAGAATCAGGTAGCCCAGTTTCCGGTATAAAGTGGATTGCTAGCTTCCCTGAAAACTTAAATAATGGGTTGGATAGGGCTTCTGCTGTAATCGTTTTGAATGATCGCCAAACAGGATACCCCATGGCTTGCCTTGAGGGTTCACAAATATCAGCCAGTCGAACTGCAGCATCTGCGGTATTAGGGGCTAAATATCTACACAAGACTCCAGGAAAAATAGAACGTCTGGCAATTATTGGTAGTGGCCTAATCGCGCAAACAACAGTGAACCTTTTCAAGCGACTTGGTTGGGACATCTCTGAGCTGATCGTTATTGACCTGAATCCCAAAAGAGCTGAACAGTTTTGTGCACAGTTTCCAGACATTCAATCCCAAATAAGTAATGACATAGAAAGCATTAAACAAGCTGACATGGTGTTATTTACGACCTCAGCAATCACACCTCATGTAGAAAAAATGGATCTACTTGCCCATAACCCAACCATTTTACATATGTCTCTGCGTGATATTTCAGCAGAAATTATTCTTAAAAGTCAAAATATCGCTGATAATGTGGATCACGCAGTAAAAGCGAATACATCACTTCACCTTGCTGAGCTCCACTCTGGGGATCGCCAATTTATGGCTGGTGATATTGTGCAATTAATGAATGGAGAGTTTACAGCTGATTTTTCTGTTCCCAGAATCTATGCTCCCTTTGGAATGGGGATACTTGATATCATGATTGGATATCAAATACTCAAAGATAGTGATGCCAATCAAGTTACTAAATTGAATGACTTCTTCCCAACACCACTGTCATCCAAAGCTGTTTCATAACGAACAATATCCCTCTAACTAAGGTATTTTCTTACCTTAGTTAGTTAACTAATCAAACTGCTATTTGATGAGACTCATAGCCGCTAAAAGCGGTTGTAAGTCATCTTGGAGTCCCTCTGCTGTGTTATGGTCGCACATAAACATTAGCGTGACTGTCTCTTCAATAACATCCATGTTTGCCTCACGTAATTTATTCCAACGCTCTTCGGCAAGTAAATCTATTTACTTAGCCAGTTCGCTATCCCTAGCTCTCGCTCATGAGATCATGGCTACACCATATTCACCTTCCAACGGGGATAGATTGTAACTTTAGCTTTCATCTTGAATATTTAGGGATATATTTACTATGATCCTACTTTGTTATAACTCTACTGCCTTGTAAACAGAGGTTGGTTATTTATAAAGGTAACATTTTCTGCAGCATGGCAAGCCATGCAGGCAGCCTTGGCCTTAACTAAGCCTTGCTTGGCTTTAGTGAGGTCTTTACTGGTGAAGTCATTTTTGACTTCTGCCCAGGTATTATTAAGTAGAATAGCCTCGGCATTTTGACGTCTAGCAGGGCGTTTCATCAAGCCGTTCTCTATGGTTACCTTGATTTTATCCCAATGATAAGCCGCTAAATCAAAATTCTGATCTTTTATCGCTTGTACTATGCTGCCGTATCGCTCACCAACTTCCCACATAGGTTGATCGAAGCCACGTAAGTACTTCTCGATACGTTGATCTTTAACGCTGTCACTTGGCGCTTCGGTGATCCAGTGCTTCGACTGATGTGTACTTTCCTCAGCCGCAACCGCTATACCAGAAACACCTTGTGCAGCAACAACGAATAACCCGGTCATTAATAGTGAAGTAAATAATCCCCCTTTGAAATGGGTTTTAAGTACATCACCATCACTCCTAGTTTTATAATTCATTCACTCTTCCCCGCTCTCAAAGAGACCAACTCTAACAAAGTTAACATCGAAAAAATCTCGAAAATGTGCAAAGAAACGTAAAGGGTAAAAGTGTAAAGCAGGCCAACATATTGCTTGTTTCGCATAGGCATAATACAAGTTGGGACAGGCATATCTTTTCGTTCTAGACCATCCCCTATAAGACTCCGAATTATCTCAACTTGCATTGATTTCAGATGGCTATCCATCTCCTTGAGAACATTATCTAACCGTCATTCCGTCAACGCTTGAGCCTGTTCTAACCTCCTAGAATTCGCTTCAAGGCTTCAAGGCTTCAAGGCTTCAAGGCTTCAAGGCTTCAAGGCTTCAAGGCTTCAACTAAGAACTCTCTCAGTGCGACTAAGTTGCTGTCAAAACTTTTTCGATGCGCCACGACCATATTTAACGGCGACTTTTCTTTGCGGTAATCAGGCAGTAGCGATACTAAACGTCCTGCGGCAATATCCTCACGCACATCTAAGCAGGTTTTATAGACGATACCCACTCCCTTAACAGCCAATAAACGAAGATAATCGCCATCGTCTGATAAATGATTACCACTTACTTTCACGGAAACAGTGCTCGCATCTTTAAAAAATCGCCAATGACTGCTTAACATGTCGTCACTGTAAAAGTGTAAACAGTTATGTTTTACCAAGTCTTCCGGCGTTTTCGGCGTGCCATAGCGGGCTAAATAATCAGGTGAAGCACATAATTCCCGGACGGCATTACGCAGTATGGGTAAACACACTAAGGAGGAATCTTCGGGCTCACCGTAACGTAGCCCCGCATCTACCGTTTGCGAATAAAAGTCTGCGTATTTATCGCTTAACTTAACCTTCAAATTGATATCTGGATGGTGTAGTTGGAAATCCATCAAACAGCCAAGTAATGTGTTTCTACCTAGATCAGAAGGCACTGACAAGGTGATACTGCCTTTAAGCTTATCCCCTAAGATAGCTTGCTTACCAATATCTAAGTTCTCCAGTGCTTTAAGTGCGTAGGGTAAAAAATTTCGACCGCTCTGGGTGAGAGTTAAACTGCGTGTAGAACGCTGTAATAACCGAGTGTTCAGCTCAGCTTCCAAGCGCTTTACAGCCGCGCTAGTAGCGGCAGGAGTAATTGACAATTCACGGGCGACAGCAGAAAGATTCTTAAGTTCGCATGCCAGCACGAATATTTTGACGTCAAAAAATTTCATCATGATTTTCAATTTCTCGTTGAAAGTACTTTCGATTTTAAAGCTATTATAAGAAAAAGCCATCTCCTTTATGCTGCACGAAACCACCAAAGGAGAGTTACACATGACACTATTTCGTTCCCTCAAACTAGCCACTGTCACCCTGGCAACGTCGTTAATATTAAGCCTTTCGGCTCACGCCAGTAATTTCGAAAAGATCCCATTTGAAAAAGCGCTATTTGATCAACTTCAAGCTCAAGGCGATACCGTGCTTATCGATGTATTTGCCCCTTGGTGCCCAACGTGTAAGAAACAACAAGAGGTTATCGGCGACTATTTTGCAGCCCACCCCGATAGTGAGATAAAGGTGCTTGTCGTTAACTTTGATGATCAACCCCAATGGGTAAAGTTCTTTAAGGCGCCACGCCAATCAAGCCTGTATCTATACAAAAATGGCGAGCAACTTTGGTTCAGTGTGGCTGAAACCCGTGAGCAAAAAATCTTTTCCGCTTTGAACTCAGTGAGTATGTAATATGGATACCTTTGCCATACCACTGGCGTTTGCCGCGGGCATACTCAGCCTGTTATCGCCCTGTGTATTACCCATGATCCCCGTCGTTGCAAGCTCAGCAATGCGCAGTTCTCGCAAAGGCATAATTACCTTAGCGTTAGGGCTAAGTCTGTCCTTTGCGTTTGCAGGAACAGTGCTCACCTTTGCGCTGATTAGTTTGGGGCTATCGCCAGAGGTATTGCGGTACTTCTCGGCGGCTTTACTGCTGATCATTGCCGCAGTCATTTTAATCCCGAAAGCCGGAGACTGGCTCACACTAAAGCTGTCAATGCTCACCAGCCGACTGCCTAGCCATCAAGTCGATGGCGAAGGTGTAATGACACAATTTGCCGTTGGCGCATCGCTAGGTCTAGTGTGGCTGCCCTGTGTTGGCCCAACGTTAGGGGCTGCTATCGCCCTTGCATCGACAGGTCAAAGTATGGGCTCAGCTTTCATCATTATGCTGGCTTTTGGTATCGGTACCGCCATTCCTCTGATTGGTTTCAGCCTGTTAATGAAAAACTCACTGGGAAAATGGATCAGTGGTGGCGCGGTGGCCAAAAAAGTAATGGGGCTATCTTTAATCATTTTGTCATTGACCATTTTCACAGGCTTTGACCGCACATTAGAAGCGTTAGCACTCGACATTATGCCCGAGTGGCTCTACAACATATAAGAGAATACGATATGAAACTTACTCACTCCGCCATTATGCTCGTCGGCTTAACAACACTCTCGTCAATAGCAAGTGCCACAGAGAAAACCGTTAATACGCCTCAAGTTTTACCCAAAGTTATTTTCTTCGACGTTAACGAAACACTGCTGGATTTAGGCAATGTTGCCCAGTCTGTCACCCTAGCATTAGATGGTCGTGACGATTTGGTGAGTAGCTGGTTCACTACCATGCTGCATTACTCCTTGGTGAGTAACGCTATTGGTGAATATCATCATTTCGGTGAAATCGGCGTTGCAGCGCTGCAATTAGTCGCTAAACAAAATGGCATAGCCTTATCTCAGACCGAAGCGAATCAAGCGATTCAAGCGCCATTTCGCGATTTACAACCTCATCTTGATGTCATTATGGGCCTTAAAAAACTACAAGCTTCAGGCATCAAACTGGTCACACTGACTAACTCTTCAGATGCTGGCATAGAGAGCCAGTTGAAAAATGCCAATTTAACCCAGTACTTTGACGACTCATTAACCGTGCAACACCTGCAAGTGTACAAGCCTGATTTACGCGTGTATCGGTGGGCACTTGAACAGATGCAGGTCGAAGCAGATGAAGCTATGCTCATCGCCGCCCATGCATGGGACATTGCCGGTGCAGCCAAAGCTGGCATGCAAACGGGCTTTATTCAACGCCCCGGTCAATATCAGTTCGCGTTAGCAAAAAAGGCTGATTATGTGGCTGTCGATCTGATTGGACTGTCGGAGCAAGTGTTGACCAAGCAGCCATAACCTAGATAGGTATTACAGCTACGCCAATATCAACGTCTCAGAGGGGGTCGTTGATCCCTTCCCCAGTGTTAGAAATAAGAGCCTCTAAAAAGCTTATATGGACGGTAAATTCCCGACGAGGTAACGATCCTGCTTATGCCACTGAGGTGAAATGAGGAAAGTATGATCTGGCCCCACTTTTTATTGAACTTCATAGTGCTATAGTGTAGGAAGTTCTAAAATAATAAATTTCAGATCACCATTCAGGGGTTACCTATGCTAAATGAGAATCACGCGCTTATTTTCGATTTCCCAGAATATAAGCAAGACATTGTTTATTTGAATTATAAAGACGAAGCATTCACAAAACTATCCAAGCAGTATCACCTCCTCGATTATGATATTCGTCAGTTAGAAATTGATGGTAGTCCAACCGATGACGAGCACATGCACCAGCTAAAATTACAACGCGCGAACTTGAAAGACGTATTGTTCCAACGATTGAAAGCTCACCACGACGCCCCGATTACAACAAGCTAGTTCCAGAGCCTAAGTTCACTCCCGCGCCATTCCGGCAATGGTTTAGACTCTGTCATTCTGGCAATGCTTTTAGCCGGAATCCATCCTGTCATGCCGCTGTTTTTTAGGCCTAAACAAAATAATCTGTCGTCCCGGTGTCTTTTAGACCGGGATCTGGCTCTTTATGGCTATACAAAATACCTATGACATCGTCAAAGTTGTCGTGTATTGGCAAGAAATCCATTTACTTAGCCAGTTCGCTATCCCTAGCTCTCTCTCATGAGCTTGTGGTTACGCCACTGCTTGTAACAGTCAGAGCACCTTCCAACGGGGGGTTGTAGCTTGAAGCAGTGATTTGAAAAATTTACTCTGACTCCTCTAGGATTTAAAACATTTTAAATAAGAATATATTTAATTAAATCCACTATGTAAAATCTATATTTTTCCCAAACTAATATTTCAACATGCACCATGCCTCTAACTGAATTAGTTGTAGTGACTTACTTTCTATTTCCTACCCGTTGATATCGGTTACAACCCTATTTTAACAGGTGTATTCTTATTAAGTGACACCATAAAAAATAACAAACATTAAATTAACACTTTAATGTAAATGTGCAACAGTCACAGAATATGAACCTCAAGTAACAATCTTTACAATCTTCATAAGCAGATGCTTAACTAAATATAGGTTACTGTTATTTAATATATATTTACCCTTTCACTTTATCGTTCATCATTAAATCCCTTGCGTGATAAAAGTCAGCTGTCCATTTGAACAGTAATTAAAGCCAACAGTTTATTTTACTGTGGGATTTGAAATATCTAGTTAGTAATTTATAAATCATCAAATTCATTTAGATGAAAAACATCGCTAACTTCTGATTTAAAACTTGCGACTTCATTCCAGCAAGAAATATTAATTGTAAGAAAATATGTGCGCTAGTTATAATATTATTAATCAAGGATAAATTATGTCAGTTAACATTCAAACTCAACTTCTTTCTGCTGATGTCGACTATGAGATCAGAAATACTCAGGCAATGCATGAGCTGGTAAAATTAGCGACAGGTAAAGTTGAAGGCACGTCGAGCGATATCTCGTTAGTCCTGGATACTGAAGCAATACTTTCACTCGAGCGCTATAAGGTGCGTGGCGTCACTCTGCCTGAAACAGCTGCAGAGGTGAGATTATTTTTAGGTAATTATGACAGTACGATACCAGGCTTAGCCAATCATGATCTGTTAATCACTTATCTTGCGATTCGAACGAATGCCAAGCAGTGGGATCCGATAAAAGATGAGTTGTTAAAAACAGCGGTAGAGATGGACGGCTTTGCCAATAAGATACTCACTAGTGGCGGCCAGGCATTAAACTTTTTAATGGATATGGTTGGGATTTATTATACTGGCGATATTGAGCTCGATAGCATAACGCCTGAGCAGATGCTTGATGCTGAATTTGTAGAACAATTTATGCTAGATATTAACGGCGATGCAGCTGCTGCAGAGGACAACGCTGGCAAGCTTGCTATCACTGCAGGAATGATTCAATCCCTGTGTAGTCAGGCCGATATTTATTACAAATCTAGCTTGAACCTACGTGATCAAATATTAGGATTTAAGACGGGCATGGAAGCCTGTAACGACGACGTCAAGAAAAAAGAAGCCCTGTGTGATCAATTAGATCTCGATGAGCAATTACAAGGCTTAAAAAAAGAACGCAGAGACTTAGCCGCGCAAATACAAGGCTTGAAAGCCGATTACGACAAGAACGTTGGACTGGCTTTTACCGGTGCCGTTGGTGGTTTTATAGGCATTGCGATTACTGGCGGGATATTTGGTGCGAAAGCTGAAAAAATAAAAAAAGAGATCGCTGTCAATACATCAAAACTGCATGATTTAGATATTGAAATCGAAGGTTTGAGTAAAATGCTCAATGCGGTTACCACAGTCGACGGGCAACTCGAAGGTGTAATGGCTGTTATCACCCAAGCCGAAAAAGGGGCAAATCAGCTCGTCACAGCCTGGTTGACTGTTGTCGACTTATTAGAATCTTCCCACAATGCCTGTGTTGCTATCGAATCTTCACAAAACTTAGTTGATTACTGGGTTGCATTCAATGATGTGGTTACTCCCTGGAATGACGTGCAGAGCAGTGTACTTGTGATCCTCGAGCAAATAAATAATGCCTTAGATCAAACCTTAAGAATGACGCCTCAATATAACTTAGATTATATTCAGGCGACAAAAGATTCGCAAATGATACATCCTAGCATCGATATCAAGCAATTAAATTTATTAGCAGCAAAAATACGTGAGGAAAATAATACCATTGTTAATAACTATTACCCTGATTTTAACTTTTTTTGTAACGCTATTACAGAAAGAGTGCTTGATGCTAAAGCTGATGTAAAGGCCTCCATTATTACTGTTGAAAATAATACCGGAGCGAGTCAAACCAGTAGTATAAATATGATAAACACATTTATTATTAATGACTTATATGCACTATCTCATGAAACAGATCAAACCGTTATCGATAGTCTGAATATGAAAATTGACGGTTTTAGAACTACGGTCATCAAGAAGCTGCATACGATAAATGCTTTACTTCAGTCCCGAGCCGATCTGCATAAAGAATCTATCGGTAACATAAATTATTTTAATTTTAAATCTGATTTGATACATGAAAAAGAAGAGTTAACAGAAAAAATAGCACTTAAAGAGCTACAAATACTACAGATCAAAACTGAAATTAATGATACAGATCAACAGATTAATGATTTGAACAAAGCAAAAAACTTGATGCGTCAATACAGTGTTTTTGATTTTTTCTCTGATACGATCCCTAGCATAGATGATATCGCCGGTGTTGCAGATATACCGACTCCGCAATTACAAGCGATAGCATTAGGCTTAGATATACTATCAGGTCTTGTTGGTGAGATCGGTAGCGGTTTCAGCTACAACAAAATGGTAGATGCGACTATTTATCTCCATAAGGTGCTCGATGAGCTTAATGCAGCAAATAAGGACTTAGAAAGTGAGCAAGATACGTATCTCATCAGCTTAGATACAATCAATATTATGTTTAACATTGAATCTGATAGAAGACCATTTTGTGTCGAGTTACAGAATCTGATGCAGTGTTACCAGAACTTTATTGTAGACATTAATGATGCAGAAACACTGGCTCGTGACTTTAACAAACAGCTTGAGCTGCTTGCTAAAATGTCTAGCTACATGTCCGAGCTTAAAGTTGATATAGATAGTCGCCTCTCGATAACTTCTCAGAAAAGTTTAAGAACAGGCATGTATTTTAATAATATCAAGGGAATTTGTGAGCGTAGTGTCGTTAAATTAGACATAATAAATATTAAATCTGCCAGTGACTTGCTTAAATATGGCTGTCAGCCTAAAGGTCGGGGACTATTGCTAAGCTTGTTGGAATAGATGAAGCTGAGTTACTTAATTGGATCAACCGTGCAGATCTTAGCAGGATTAGGGGCGTAGATGCTGAATACGCAGATTTACTCGAGATCTCAGGCGTCGATACTGTAGTAGAGCTCGCTCAGAGAGATGCTGTTAACTTGCTGAAAAAATTAACTCAGCTGAATCAAGAAAAGTCCTTGATTGAGACTTTGCCTTCGCTATCTTTAGTACAAAAATGGATAGACGAGGCACGCAGCTTACCCAGAGCTATTCATTATTAATCGTTAACTTATAAACAAAAATGTAATTTAGGCATAGCAAGGAAATTTATTTAATTGTCTTACTATGCCTTTATCCCTCCTCTGCCGACTACCTGATCCAAGCCACTAAGCCATGGTTTCATGCGAGTTAACTTATATATGTGAAATTAAAAAATGGTAAAAAGTAAAAATAATGAAATAGTGACCAATGCCGATCTCATCAATATTAAGCTTTATGCGCGTTATGCTGTGTTAGCACCTGATAGTTTGAAGAAAACCCAATTTTTTTTAGGCTATGATAATAGTGATATATCACTATTATCTCCAGAAAGCTTTCACGAACTATTCTTAGAAGTTAATAACAATGGCAGATATTGGAGATCCACTATTGAAGCACAATTTAAATCCTGTCTGCGATCCATGAAAGATCTTTATCAACTTCACTATCCCTCTTTAGAAGAGGCGCTGGAACAACTCGATAAACTGTTAGATGAAGGCAAGATCGTACAAAATCCGCTGGCGGATCTGGATTTATCCGATGAACAACAAACTGTAATAAATGATGTTCATCGAATTCTTTATAATGCTTGGTATGACTTAAGTTATGCTGAAGCAGAGAATCAATCCGCCGCTAATTCATTAAGTGCTTTCAGAAAAAATATTGATCACACAAGAATATTAATAATAAAGAAAATCGAATTCATCCAGTATGTTGATACCTCAAGCCTGAGAGCCTTATTGTATAAATTACAAGATGACTTTAATTTCATGCTGGATTTTTCAATCAGTGCTGAGCAAGCAAGCTGAGTTTGTGGGCGCAATGGCTAAGCCTTTGCGGCGAGCTTGATAATGCACACAGATCCATAGGTAATATAAGCTGTCAGGCCGATATTTATGACCTTTATGTCGACTTACTGGATATTATAAATGTGATGCAATCTGTTAATGTTGAGAACAGCTATATGCTCACTTGCTTTGAACAAGCAGATAATGATTATCGAGTTAATTATCCTTGTGGCTTCGTTCCTCTAGGCCGTTATCTTGATAATTGTAAGGATATAAGTGTCTTTCTCAGGGCCAATGCCGAAATCAAAATGGGTCATGGCAAGCGTTTAGTATTAACTTAACCAAGCATGATCCAGTCAAGACTGAGGTGCTCTACGACAACGGGGCACTCATTATCGACATCAATTTTCCTATTACCCGAGGTTATTGCTACTTCCCCGGTGGGGATTATGAAGGTCATTGCCAGAACATCAGAGTGGAATTAACGGCTAATTGCCTGTCAGACAGCGGGAGCTATATCCCTAGTTCACTCGTATTAACCCATGAACTCTACCTTGAAGTTAATAATATAAACGGATGTTTAGTTATAAATTAAAAAAGATAGGAAAAAAAATAGGACACCCGTATCTTTTATGCTTTAAAACATCCTCTACTAACCTTTAAGCTCTCTTAACTCAGCTTTGTTCAGGATAACGATCATGACCTCAGCTCGACGTACATGCATGTTGAATTCGGGTTTATTTGGGTGTCTCTGTTTCTTCTCTGACTCCACTTGCTCAGAGCTTAGCTGCCTGGACCTCTATCTCCACCTTCCAATCCTCGGAAAAGAGACCAGCCACAAACAGTAACGTCACCGGAAGCACCTGAGAGTGACCGTTAAAGAGCTGCTGCATTGCCGCTCGATACCCACCAAGGTCCTCTCTGTCAGTTAGATAAACTCTAACACTGACAATATCTTCCCGTAACATCTGGTTAGCTTGCAGTAGCCCCTCTATATTTTGCCAGGCATACAGAACCTGCTGCTCTATCCCTTCCCCTAGCTGACCATCAAGATCGATCCCTAGCTGACCTGCGATATGCAGCCAACGACTATTGCCTGGTACATGGGCGCAGTGATGGTATCTTGCTGCGGGTGGCGCAATATTATCGGGGCTCCAAATTTTATTCATTTAAGCTAGTGTCCTTGAGTTAATTCCTGTTGATGCAAGCCAGTTAATCTTAGTAAGCCCTTTAAAAAAACCGGAAGATCATGAACTCAATGTTCAGATATCCTGAACAACCTTCTTCTATTTAAGGGAATAACCATTACAGCAAAAAATATAGCAGCCCAGATGTTCACCAGTACTGGTAAATGTTCATGTTGAATTCGTGATCTATTAGAACTTTAGCGCTGAAGATGTTTGTACCGGTTGATAGATTTCTATTTTAATCGATTGTGGGTTGAGCAGTGCAATTAGGTCATTGAAAGAGGCTTTATCTGCCATCAATTGATTAGAATTGTGCGCATCAGCCGCTGTTTGCCAATAATAAAGCTGCATCCAACTGCCGTCAGGGGCAAGAGTCAATAACTCATGAATAAATCCCGGCAGTACTTTCAAATCCGCAAGCATCATTTGAATCGCCAAGATCATTTGTTGCTCTGTGACTCCAGCTTGAGCGTGCCATGTTACGGTTTCCACCACATAGTCAAATGTTGCCACTTTTTCTTCCTTTAAATGCGAACTAGAAATAACGTTATTTCTGATTCTGATATTGTAAAGTGATTATAAACCTTGCCGATAAGAGAATAATCCCACAAAATACTAATAATTAGTTTCCATAAGAGAACGAATCATGGCTAGATTTAGGCATGCATTGCTATACCAGCAGGTGGTTGAGCTAGGATCGATGGCGGCAGCCGCCCGAGAGCAAGGGATAGCCCCTTCAGTAGTAAGTAAGCACCTGGCAGAACTAGAGGCAAGTTTAGGCGCACAGTTACTTACTCGTACGACACGAAAAATAGCGATGACTGAAGCAGGCGAATACTTTTATCATTCGATATGCGGGATAGGAGCCAACTGGCAGGCTCTTCAGGATGAAACCGCAAGACTTAATAAACGACCAGCCGGGAAGTTGTCGATTGCCGCGCCCAGTTTGGTTCATAGCCGAGTACTGATGACTGTATTGAGTGGTTTTGCAGTTCATTATCCTGATGTTAAGTTAGAACTTCGATGTGTTGACTACGAAGATATCCCGTTTGACCGTGCTGATATTTCAATTGCCCGCAAACGTGAAGGATTTGATTCCGCTACTTACGTAGGTGTTCCTATCTATTCTTATAGTAATAGCTTGTTCGCTTCCTCTGATTACTTGGCCAAACATGGTGAGCCCCAAAATACTCAAGATTTACTTCACCATCAATGCCTAAGCTATGGAGTAGGGAAAAGCCGCAGGTATTGGCATTTTTCTCAGGCAGATTCGATATTGGTTAATGGTCATTTATCGAGTAATGATACAGAGGTATTGATTCGAGCCGCGTTACAGCATCAAGGGATTGTTTATATTCCTCGTTTACTGGTGAGTGATGAGATTGAGCGGGGTTTATTGAAACCAATACTTGTTAATCAATGTCAAAGCGAGCCTTTTGAACTGATGGCTTATTATCGTAAACAAGCTTATTTACCACAAAAAACTCGAGTGTTAATCGACTATTTAATAAAGTAAAACTAGCCCCATCCATGAGAAAACTAAAGCCATTCATTGTTGATCAATTACATACCCAGGCTTTCGTAAGTTATCAATGGGCCTTCCCCCGTAAACCTAATCGAACAAGTTACTGGCATATTCAAAGTCGGCAATGTGCTAAAAATGGGGGAAGTTAATAGGAAAAATGATGGGAACTATCAGCCAGCTTGAAGATACTAGCAACAACTTGAAAAGTGCTGGCTAGTAAGACCCTAGAACAGTAGACACTTCTCCAAGTGTTCACAATCACGAATGAGCTTTTGAAAACTCCCTACAGGACCATGAATTCGGGTATGAACCTTGCGTTATTGCAATTCAGTAAGCTCGATTTCAAGTTCTGAGATATCCTCCTCCTTTTCCTTGATTTTTCTTTGATACTTTTCAATTTTATCTGTTTCATTGTCTGATTCAGCTTCATTGAGGTTTTGCCTATATTCCTCTATGTCCTCCATTTTGTCATCAATTTTATCTAGTAAATCATCACGTAACCCTTGGATAGAACAATTCTCTTTAGCGTATTTTAGAGCCTTATTTAATCCATCAACCTTAAATTCATTGTTCTTAGATTCAGCGATTGATAGCTGATAATTGATTTCACAAAACTTTCTTTCACATGCCTTCAAATCTCTGCAATCTGAAGCAAATACATTACTTGATACACACGCAAGGACAAACAATCCTGATTTGTAGCCTACTTTCACAAAATAATCCTCTGAACGTTATAAATATAAGTCAAATTCGACATTATACATGTTGCAAGGTTAAGGGAGCATGAGGCAAGAGGTGAATTAATATTAACCTCTTGGAATAAGTGAGATGAGAGTAAATTTTGGAATTTACCTTTTCACTATGTCTTTCTAATTTAAATACTTTTGTGGGATGAAATAATAAGTAAGGCTATCTGAAAATGAGAACAAGACAGCCTTATCTTTTTATCAATGATTAATTAGTCTGTTGCTTTAACCACTTAGCCACATCATTACCCAAGGTATTGACCGTGTGCGCCAATACCGAGCATGAGCCTTTAAAGCCACCGAAGAAGCCACCACCCGAATTTCGAGTCTTTTCTGTCGTTGCCAGCATCTCACCATCGACTAAATAAGATGCAGTGATACTGGCTGATTTACGGTGGCCTATGAAAGCATTTCCCGCGCTGTAAACATCATCAATAGATAACTTCAATACTTTGCCGTTAGCGGGTAGCTGATCTACAGCTTTAAGCGAAAGCTTCTGTTTCTTAGCGTACTTTAACACTGAGTTTGAGAATTGATGTCCAAGTTCAGTGCATTCATTTTCGATATTATCCGCGACATGATTGTCTGAACGAAAAGGGATATCCATTAAGATATAAACGGTCTTGTCAGCACTCTGACTCGATAGTTTAGCGACTTGCTTAACCGTTTTTTCCACCTTTTTCGTTTGCACTATTTCCGTTTGTACTATTTCTTTATTCGTTTCTGGTACTGGGCTAGGAGTAGTCTGAGTGGCACCACAGCCACTTAATAGGGCAGCGCTTAGCAAAGGTAAGGCGATTGGTTTCATTTTAAGTCCTTTTATAATGATAATACTTAAGTTATTTGTGCATGACATGTGATAAAAATTAGTCACTTATATTATTTTCAGGTGAAAAGTTGAAGCAGTATACATTGAAGCGAATGTACATTACTTATAACTTACTTTTTGGTCGATAACCGCTATGCCCTGCAATGTTGAGATAACGAAGAAACTTAGGACACTCTAAGTGATTTATGGCGCTACAAGCTGCGGCATGTCGAAGCCCGTCCCGCATTGCCGACATCTCAGCAATCTTCTTATCCAGTATTTCAGCTTTATCTAAGAGGCACCCTCTATCAACGACTAAACCGTCGGCAGTAAACATCGCCCCTATATCATCTAGCGATAGGCCTACGTTGCGTCCCAAAGCGATCAAAGCTAACTTTTCAATCACATCCTTTGCAAAGTACCTTCTCAGCCCTTTGCGACCCACAGAGCGAATTAGCCCTTTCTCCTCATAAAACCTGATAGTAGAAACAGGTAGCTTAGATATTTTTGAAACTTCACCTATGTCCATCAACTCCCCCTTGACCTCAAGTCAGCTTGAGGTTGTACCATTTAAAACCGAACTTCGCTTCATGTTTAGCACAACAAAGGAGATTACCTCATGTGGGATCAACGCTATAGCACCTTAAAATACGCTTATGGAACAACAGAGAATGACTTTTTGAGATCCAACATTCAGAGCATTCCAAAAGGGAAGATACTGAGTTTAGGTGAGGGTGAAGGCCGCAATGCGGTTTATCTTGCGAAAGCGGGATACTCAGTTACTGCTGTTGATTCGTCGATTGTAGGCTTGAACAAAGCTAAAGCATTAGCCAAAATCAATGGCGTATCGATTGAAGTAGTACATGCTGACTTAACAGAATATGATCTAGGTGAAAACCAATGGGATGGTATCATTTCTATCTTTTGTCCTTTGCCATCGACCATTAGAAAATCGCTACATACAAAAATACAGAGTGCACTTAAAGCTGATGGGGCTTTTCTGGTTGAGGCTTACACTCCAGAGCAGGTGCTTCGAAATACAGGAGGCGGTAAATGTGTCGACGTCTTTCAAACAAAGCAAACATTAACAGATGAATTGAACGGCTTAACAATACAGTACCTTGCTGAACTTCAAAGGAAAGTGATTGAAGGTAGTTACCATACAGGCATGAGCTCAGTCGTTCAGGCTATTGCGGTAAAAAATAAATAAGTGCAGCCAAAGTCTGACTAGTCCCCAAAAAAGATATAGAACTCACCTATCCGCCATATCTCTCTAGTCTAAACCTTTTTATGGGGACAGAACGGGTATAGGAAAAGTAACTAAATAGAAATAAGACCATATTTGTAACTTTTTATCAGGCACATAATGAAGAATCAAATAGGAACCTGTTCTTTAATGATATCGACAAAGAAGGATTTTAGCGCTTGTTTACTCTCATCATCTAATGATTGACCATTTTTGTCAGAGACAAGAAATACATTGTCGACTTGCTCACCAACTGTGGTTATTTTTGCAGAGTGAATATTAAGTTCAAACAGCCTGAAACCGTTACAGAAGTGACTCATAAATTGTGGATTATCGAGTGCCGTAACGCTGATAAGCGTTCTATCCTTTTTACGAGAGTGTAAGAACTCGACTTTAGCCTCGCACACGAATGAGCCAATGTTGCTATTAAGACGCTGTTTAGGCACTTTTCTATTTTCAAACAATACTTGTTTGAGTCTTTTCTTGATACGGTCACGTCGCCCAGCGGTTCTTATTGGATGATGGTCATAATCCAATATTTTTAAAGACTCCACCACATAACCATCTTTAGTCTTGGAGATATTCGCTTGCTGAACTGAGATTTGTAGCGAGGCTAAAGTATTAAATAGTGTCACAAACAGGCCCGGCTTATCCTTCATATAAACGAACAGATCACTGCTACCTTTAGTACTGCTTTCATCTAGCAAAATAAGTGCATGTTCTGTGGGATATTGCATCATAGCTTTAGAATAACGAGCGATATCACAGGGCTGAGCGTTGCTGAAAAATGATAGCGGTAAGCGTTTCCAAAGCTGTTTAATCACATCAGGCGTTTCACTCATCCCCATCAGCTCTAGCGCTTCATTTTTGTGTTCACGGACGATAGTTCGCTGTTCTAGCACATTTTCTAAGCCATTACGCAGCGCATAACTAATCGACAAATAGAGATCTCGAAGTAACGTTGCCTTCCAGTTAGTCCACAGGTCATCATTTGTCGCCTTAATGTCGGCAACCGTTAAACAGTACAGAGCATCGAGTCTAGCTTTAGTGCCTATCGCTTTAGCAAGATTCTTAACTTCCGAAGGGTCATATATATCTAACCTTTGGGAGGATAAGGATAACAATAGATGATTTTTAACTAACCAAGTGATCACCTTAGCTTGCGAAGGTTTTAGTTCATGAAATTTGGCAAATTGCAGCGCGTCGACCGCCCCCAATTCACTGTGGTCACCGCCGCGTCCTTTGCCTAAATCATGGAACAAGGCGGCTAACAACAACACCTCTTTATTCTCTATCGCTTTGTAAACGGCACTAGGTTGTGCAAGAGAGGGAGATTCAGGTTTGCCACTGAGTGAATATAAGTTTTTTAGTAACTTATGCGTATGCTCGTCTACGGGGTAAACATGATATAGGTCGAATTGCATCTGACCCACAATTTCGCGCCATTGTGGAAGATAGGAAGCTAAGATCCCATGTTTGTGCATTAATGATAGCGCGAGCCCCATGCCTTGAGGATGACGGAATAGCGAGATAAACTCTTTGCGGCAGCTATGAAAATCTTGCAGATCACCCAGTAATCGTCGCCTAACCTGACGTATTAATCGAATCGTCTGTGGGCTGATACCGTCAATATCGTTCGCGTTTTCTGCTATATGGATAAACAGAGCGATTAGCTGCTTGCGATCGACAAATACATCATCATGGCGAGCATTAATCAGTCGACCATTTATTTCAAAATGCTGATTTAACGGAGTAGATTTCTTGTCTGTTTGCTCCAGAATTTCATCTTTAAAATACTGTAATAGCATTTGATTAAGTTCACTAATTCGCCTCATTGCCCGATATAACTGACGCATCATTTTTTCGATAGCAAGGTGACTATTGTCTCCAAAGCCCATCAGCCTTGCCACATCGCTTTGCAAAGAAATAAGTAATCGATTTTGAGAGCGCTGAGCTGCAGCGTGTAATGCCCAACGTGCACGCCAGATAAAATGTTGTGACTCTAATAATTCTGTATATTCGTCGGCCGTAAAGAAGCCGAACCGTCTTAACGCCGCCATATCCTCAGCAGCAAAATACTTACGGGTTACCCAAATCAGGGTTTGAATATCGCGCATACCGCCGGGGCTATTTTTTAGGTTTGGTTCTAGGCTAAAAGCACTGCCTTGCGCCTTTAGATGGCGTTCGTCTTGCTCACTGACTTTGGCTTTAAAGAAGGCTTCACTGCTCCAGAGATCATCGCCATAAAGTCTGTCTAATACCTGATTTGCGTGGGACTCAGGACCCGTCAGATGGCGAATTTCAAATAGTGAGGTAGCAATGGTGATGTCTTCTTTACACGCTTTATCAATTTCCGTCAGTGCTCGAACACTGTGGCCTAGCTCTAGGCCTAAATCCCATAGCTGGGTAAAAAAAAGGCCAATCTGCGTGGTTTGATGAGGACTAAGCTCTTCGGGAAATAACACACAAATATCAATGTCTGAGTGTAGGTGTAACGTTTGACGGCCATAGCCGCCTATGGCATTGAGAGATAAGTTTTCGGTAGCGAGATCGGCACATTCCCAGAGATGGAGAAGCAAGGCATCAAAAAAGTCAGCGCGCAACTTTACTATCTCGTCGATAGCAACGTGGGTAAAATTTTCATTAAGGCAGTTGTCAGCATCTTGGATTACTTTTTTATAATCAGTAATGCTCATTTTTGAACTGAATTGAGGTGATATATCAGAGTCTGACATGCTTCTCCTGTGCCAGTTTGCAGTGAGTATAATTAGCTTTTTTGACTTTTTTTATACTAATTAAACCGTTCTACAATGGCCTTAAAATGAACAAATAGGGTAGATGATCTAAGTGAAAATTACAAATCGATAACAGCAAAACCAAGGCCACATGGGAATAAGTGGCGGTCAGCGTAAGCTTTTGGAAGCTATGTTCAATGAGAAACAGGACAGCCATATCTTTATTTTAATTCTGTGAACTGTGCACCTAGGTTTCAGCGCACACTTGTACGCATAATAGTCACTAGTCATATGACGTACGTGCGACAACTGGAGTTTGCAATGAAGAATAGTGATGTCCCATGCTCTCGATGTACTGAGTGCAGCCAAAAAATCGACCTTAATTTGGTCACCTGCCCCCAATGTCATGCAGCTCAAGGGTTAGAAGCCCTCGCGGGAATCGATCCGAACATTCGCATTAAAAATCAAAAAGTCGCAATATGGTTTAGCTTTATATTCGGCGGTTTGGGGCTACATAAATTCTATTTAGGCCAATACCTGAAGGGCTGTTTGTACTTAACGTTTAGCTGGACGTTAGTGCCGATGATTGTTGGCTGGGTCGATGCTTTTCGCACCCTGAAAATGAGTCCATTTAATTTTGAGCAACGTTATAGTCGTAGAGTGACTCGCCACTACATTTAGCCAATGATAAGGGGAGCAGCTTGCTTCAAAGTGGGAAAAGAAATATCCACCGTTAGTCCCTTGCCAACACCACTAGCGAGCTTGATATGACCATTAAGCTTTTGAGTGACGATATTGTGAATAATGCTTAATCCTAGTCCACTGCCTCCTTCATCTCTTTTTGTGGTGAAAAATGGCTCCATCACCTTTGGCAGAATATCATCAGCAATACCAATACCATCATCACTATATTGTATGCTGACTTCATTCTCTTGAGCCGATACAACAAGTGTAATCGTGCCATGATTTTGCTCTGCAAAGCCGTGGATAATGGAGTTGGCTATCAAGTTAGTTATCACCTGGGATAGGAAACCCGGATAAATAAAACAAGAGCGATCTTCAATACAGTCTAAATCAACCGTTACTTGTGCTCTTTTAGTTTTAGGCAACATGCTGTGAATCACTTCTTTAAAGTATTCAGATAGCAATACTTCTCGCACTTGTTCACTCATTTGATCGACCGATACTTGTTTAAAACTGCGAATCAGATCTGCAGCTGAAGATAAGTTTCGAGTTAAAATCATCATTGAACTACGACTCGATTCTAAAAATGCCTCAAAGTCCTCCTCATTTAACTCTCCAGAGGCAAACTTCTTGGCTAATATTTCAATTTCATCTTGCAAGAAACTGGCTGCGGTAACGCCAATACCTATGGGAGTATTCACATCATGAGCGATGCTGGCCACCATTCTGCCCAATGAGTTAACTTTTTCTGTTTCAAATAGTTGTTGCTGTTTTTCAAGTGCTTGACGTTCTAATAATGCAGTTTTAAACAGTTGAAATGCCGTGTACATTTGATGTGTTTCTAAGGTGGCAGAATATTGAGGTATTTCGGTCTCATAATTGCCTTTACCAAGAGCAATCATGCCTTGGGAGATATTACTGACTTGTTCGGTTATTTTCCCCGTTAAAAAATAAAAGATGATGATCAGTAATGTACACGCAATGAGCATGCATGAAATTATCCACAAACTTAACGTATTTGCTAAGGCTAGTTGAGACGAAATATCTATACTCATCTCTAATACACCACGCACATCACCTAACTTCCAGTCTGATTTAGGCGTTAATGGATGATTATTATGACAATCAACACAAGTTTGAACTTGCATTTGATCAGAAATCGCGACTCTTAATACCGCATTATCATTTTCTTTATTGACGACACTAATTATTTTTCTCGGATTATCACTGAGCTCCAACCAAGCTTTTTGTTGAAAAGAGTCAAGTGCGATATGTTGACGGTTAGGAAAAGGGTAAGGGCTGTATAAGTTCAATTTACTGCCATTTTTATCAAACAGCTGGCTTAAATCGTGAATCATGGTTGCTGGCAGAGGAATTTTATCAGTCTCACCTGAGTGCTTAATCGCTGGAGTTAATACGCCATACTCTTGCACTTTCTTAACAATGTTTTTGGTGTAATAAGTACGCAATACTTTCAGTTGCTTTAAGGAGTTAAGTGCTGTGTGCAATGCATGTTGCTCAGCATTTCTTTCAACCAGTATTGGAATAGAAAAACTAAGTACTGCTAACATAATCGCCATAATAAGCGACAGTGGGAAGATTATCTGAAACCGTAGATTATTCTGAAAGAATGACATAGCTATCCATGTTTTCTGAGCTTGACCATTACTTAGTCCATCACTGAAATATAGCCATAGATGACTTAGAAAGAAACTTAACAAGTGTTTGGCTGTGACTATGATTGCAACGGTTAGTTAGTAATCATTAAAAATAAGACAGGCGACCCTGACAATTGTCGCTCGCTCTCACCATTCGTATCGCCAAGTGTCCCCAAGATAATGGAGTACAACAGGATACCAATTGTGACTTTTGTTTGCATTCAGCTTGTATGTTACAGGCACTTTAAGGCACTGTAATAGTTAGTAAAATATGTTGAGCAACCTTACTTTGACTGTGATAATGCTATTTTTTCAGGTGTTACAAATGCATTTCAATAATAAAAGGGGACTTCCCGTAACCCTCATTTTTCTTTGCCTCTCCAGTGCTGTCAATGCACAAACTATTCGCCACATTGCAGACCCCCTCAATTTAACCACAAGCTTAGGTGCTGGTTTCGACGCCGATGTACTAAAAGTCGCCGGGCGCTATGGGTGGGAAAATCAAAAAATTGAATTAAACACCAATTTTGGCGGAGATAAATGGAACTTGTCTTATCTCTATTCTCCTCAAAGCTCGTTAAGTAACTGGAATGTGAGCGCTTCAATTAAACATGGGAAAACGGATACGGAAATCGGCCGCTTTAACCATTACCAATATCAAGTTGGCATTATTAGCGAATTTAATGGTTGGATGGATACCGCCATATTTACTGAATTAGGAGCAAATTACCTGAATGTAAAAGATTACTCGAGTAGTGACAGTATTACCGCAAATGCCAGTGCGACGATTCTCAAGCCTTGGAGTGACAGGTGGTACAACACATTAGTTGTGCAGGGCAGCGCGGCAATTGATGGCAGTGAACGTTATGAGACTCATGCCTGGCTATCACTCGGGTATCGTGTCACCGAACGCTGGTCCTGGGAGATCAGATACCGTTATGAGTCTAATCAATACGAGACTTATAATGAAGAGGAGACTAAGTGGGGCTTCACCATGCAGTCTCAATTTTGAATACAATCAATAAAACGCAATACAATATAAGCCATAAATAACGCTGCACTTGCATGTTGAACGCGGCGAGACAACTGGCGCAATTCGATCACTTAGGCCAAAAATAGGGGGAATGAGTGATCGCAACCGCCGGAATATGCAGTTCCCTCAGACTCAGCCCCCTAGGTTCTAAAACTTAATGCTCAATGCTTACATTGAGACGATTAAATGTTCGCTCGCGACTTTATTTTCTTTCTACAAAATGCAATAACTCTTCGCTTGTTAGTTCACCTAACCCTAACGAAGCTAACGTTCTGCCTTCTTTATAAAAGTCTCTCGCTAAAATACCGCCACTCATCTCGATCAAACGATCACACTCAGGCGTATTAATACCTAATTTGTCACCTAATGATGATAATAAAACCAACCCCATAGGAACATCCTCAGTTATGTATCTATTATCGAAACTGTCAGGTCCTGAAGGTGATGATATTTTATAGCTTTCAAAAACTTCTCTAGGGTCTTGATTAACGTCTTGTTCATTTCTGAATAAACACGCTTCTAGATAAGGAATGGGTTCACATCCTAGCGCACTTAACACCGCCATTTTTTCCGCGTCCAATTTTTCTATCATTTGCCATGCCATTTCAGTCGAAAGAGCATCCCTATACATATAAGGCACTTCATCAGGATGATGTTTGGCACAATACTCAAGCATTGGATACATTACATACTGGCCCACGGTGTGAACTATGATATTGGGGTTATGTAGTGCCGATTCGAATATGTGTTTTCGAACGCTGCTCATTTCAATGTTATAGGCAGGGAACAAGCGGGATGCAATGGCCATTCCTTCAGTTGTTCTTGTGGCGGGAAAAAATGACAGCGAATTTCTGACATTTTTAAATAAAACTTTCACAGTGCCAGGTTCAACCACTCTAGCATCATTTGGGGTGGATTCCCCTTCTGAAAATATCGGATTATTATCGCAATATTGATTATAGAAGATACTGCTTGCATACCCAGGTATCAAGATAACCAACTGATTATCCTGAAAATATTTTGCAATTTTTTCAGCCAAAGCCCGATGGTATGTAGTTTGAATGAAAATCATGACTACATCCGCCCCCTCAATCGCTTCTTTAGGGTCTCGGGTAATCAATTCCAATGGTTGAAAGGTTTTTTCGGCATCATCGGCACTATCAGTAAAATGCCCTTTTTTGGTGTTATCGATGCAGTATATTCCCTTATTTCTGACCATAGCTTCAAAGTGGTCATCATGGGTAATACGATTCGAAGTCTTCAATAGTCTTACTTTATGTCCTGCTTCAGCAGCCATAAACGCACAAGCAGAACCAGCATTGCCGGCTCCAATTATGGTGATTATCATTTTTTCTCCATTAAAATATTAAAATATTAAAATTAGTTAGAAAGTTATAAATATCACCTCTTTGTCAGTGTAAAACTGCGGAAATGGAATAACCAAGACACCTATAGTTATTCTTATGCTTTATTAGTGATCGCAGCATAATATTCGGTGATCCGCAGGCACCGTACTCACTGCTAAAGCTGTAGAAAGCTTAAAATCAACTTAACTGATAATTAATAATAGGGAGCATGCGCTTTTGTAGGGTGTTATTATTGATAGACATCAAAATTTTACTTTTTGATGAAGAGCCATCCTGATGTAAGTGTCCACCAAAGCTCTGCTTTCTATGCGATGTTAACCACCAGATAAATTGGGTTTTGTTCTTGTTTCGCCTATTTTTACAACCGATAAGGTAGCGGTCTGTATACAATCTGTCTAGCTGTTTATACTTATATTTATATTTATAGTTAAATTTGTATTGCCATTGATTTTAAATGGCTTAAACTAAAGGGCTGCCTAAAATTAATATTTTATTTGGCATCCGGGTTTAATATCGTGCCTAACTACAACTAATATATAAATACCAACTAGTATTCGGGCTACTTGCTCAGTGGGCACCATGGAAAACGGTTGCGGCAGCTATGACTTATGTAACATATACTTATATTTCACAAAGCATGGTTAACGAAGCTATAATCAAGAAAACCATAGTTATTTTTATGTTTTTTACTCCTAGAAAGCAATAATTTCAAATAGACTAGTCCTGTGGTTATAGTTATGGTGTCGTTATCACAATGCGATTTTCAAAAAAATCGCACGCGTTGAGAGGGATCGCAGCGTAAAGTATTCGGTGAGATGCAGACAGCCTACTTACTGCCAGAGCTGTAGAAAACTCAAAATCAACTTAACTGTTAATCCATAATAGAGAGAGCATATGCTTTTGCATGATTTTATTCTTTCCGTACCTATTTTTACAAGCGATTAAGGAAACGAGCAGTATACTCATTCCTTTCCTTACTGAATTAATACAACAGTTACTTAAGTAAATTATTAACTTCTGACTTAGGTGATAGTTTCTCTCTGAACCCCTGATACATTTATAATTTACAGTGTGATAACTGTTTGATCTATGCATGATGCATTGAGCCTAATTATTTCTGATTGTCAGCCTAACTTTATTATAAAAATAATTGTTTAACTCAGAGGTATCATTCGGATTTTTACTTTTTAGATATGATAATCCAGTCAGCTTAGGTCTATCTTATCCTTTTGGTAAGTCACCTTTCATTTAATGCCAGCTTTATCTCTTTGGTATCAAGCCCAAATATCCTTTTATTACCAATTACAATTACCGGATATCCATTTGCACCTAATTTTTTATACAGTTCAAATGCATATTCATCCTTCTCTGGATTAAGCTCTTTATAGGCAATACCTTCTTCAATGAAAAACTCACGAGTCCTTTCACATACAGGGCACCAATCTGTACCGTACATAATTACTTTCTTATCCGTAGTTTCGAAGTGCTGAGTATAATCACCAACAAGTACAAGCTTAGGCTCAGTAAACTCCTTATATCCAAGCATGACCCCATAACCTGAAGATGTTCCTATCAAGAGTAACAAGGTGTATACAATAACATCCTTAAACACTCGTCCTTTTGTAATTGACATAAACAAAACTCAAAAACTCAATTTCATGACAAACTACATCAATATAAAAACTTAAACAACTATGATAAAACAAAATAATATAACAGCCAACACTTTAGACTTACCAAACAAGGATAACATTAAGACATTAGCGCTATTGACGAACCCCAAACCTAACATCATATTAATTGCACACCCCCACTTACCCTGGGGTAACATCGGTTTAATATACAAACAAATTAAACTTAAATTAAATAATAACTTAAATATTTGGGTTAATTATGAAAACTAAAATTTTAATGCTATCTTTTGCTATTTCTCTTGGTTTATCCGCAGGCGCATCAGCAATCTCACCATGTTTAGCTAAATACATGGCATGTGTAGAACGTGATGATGGGTTAAATGAAAGAGCTTGTGAAGCTGACTACAAGAGATGTGCAGGCATCTAGAATTTTGGAGGTCTAGCGTTTAAATTAGCCCTCCTACTCAGCAGTAACAACATTAAACAGTCGATATATAACATACGATTTTCTTAAGCTTGTCGTTTAAAAACAAAATAATCACGTAAAATAAAAAGGAATTTATAATGAGAAAAATAATCTCTACAGCATCCATTATAACATTTGTTGCATCTCTTTCATTTGCTGCATATGCAAATATATGTGACGAGTTCCCAGAATGCCCAGTCGGACCACAATGTCAGTGTCACGTAAGTAAATAGATTGTTTATAAAAAGGTGAAGTAAGAACTTCACCTTTAAAAATCAATAATTAAACAATGAAAGACATACAGACCATATATGGAGCAATCTATTTAAATCTACTAGCTTATATGTTTATTGTTTATTGTTTAAAAACAAAAATCACTATATTTAAGAACTTGTTAACAACCCTCAAACTTTATCACTAGCATTTATTTTTTGTTTAGTATAATACTCAGTAAATGGACCTCTAACTTAGATCCACTTGTACTGTAAAAACTTAATCTAATTTAACAGGAGCAGTTTTTAATGACTCATCTAAATCATCATTTATCTCTATATAGTTTTTACCTTTCATATCATAGATTGATTTTTTGTCCGTAAGAATGTTTTCTCCAGTCCAAAACTCAATAGGATTAAATAGACCATAATCAGCAACAGTAGTGACAGCATATACTGGAGCCATCAGTATTGTTAAGCCGCCTCTGGCATAACGATTATCGACAGCATCCATATTAAATTTCATTGTTGCGTTACTTACAGCCATTTGACCCGCACATCCCGATAACAACACTGACAACATAACTGCAGATAGCACTTTGATTTTCATTAACAACTTCCAGACTTAAAAATAAAGCCAGTAAGCTTAATAGGTTATAGCCTATTATCAATGCTTATTACTTTCTTGCTTTCATAATTTGAATTAAATCACAATAAAGCTATTTACAGTATTATCTATACCCCAACCTTATTAACAATAAATGAAAATAAAAAACAATAGCACTACTTACAATCAATAATTCAGCGAGCCAATATAAATATCCACACTCTGGCTACATACAAAATAGCACGAATAAATATGCCTTCATTAATATTAATAAATAACCCTGTTAGATTACAGAATTTAAGTATCTTCGACTATCGCGAATGTTTTAGCAGCTAAATAGGCTAGCAATAAACAACTGCTAGCCTATAACACCATATTCGACAGTTAAACGTGTTCAGGCCAGTACTGGCTTGAGACTTCATTTCCTTTCTCGAAAGTAATTTCAGCAGCTTTTTCGCCATTAGGGTACCAAGCCTTCACCGTTCCATCATTTAACTTACCCTGGGTGTAGTTTGATACTTGGTACTTTTGTCCATTGCGATACCACAAGGTTTTCGTCCCATTTTTCTTGCCGTCTTTATAGGTTATCTCAGAAGATTTTTGGCCATTTTCAAACCAATGTGTTTCTACTCCGTCTTCCTGGCCTTTAGTGAATTGAGATTCAACGGCTTTTTGACCATTTTCATACCAGCCAGTCTCCTTGCCATTTTTTTTCCCATCACTATATTGAACTTCACTGATCTTTTGATCATTCGGGTACCACCTTGTTGCAGTACCATTCTGTTTACCGTCTTTGAAGCTGACTTCAATGTCTTTTTGACCATTGTTATACTTATTCACAAAAGTGCCAGTAAAGGGTTTGTCATGGTTTACCTGATACGCCACCCCATTTCTTGATTGTAAGTAGTCCACCGTGGCCGCTTGAGATGCCCCAGCAAAAGTCATTAGAAGTAACGCAAAAGGAATTGTTTTTTTCATGATGATATTTCCATTTAATGGTGATCAATTCAATGTTGACTTCACTATGCTTGAGCTTAGCGAGTTGGCTCTGTGAAGTATCTGTGTGACAAAAATTTCATCGGGAAAGTTCACCTCCTAAACTCCTTTTAATAATCTGGCAATGTTTACTTGCACATAAAAACAAGGAAACACAGGTCAGCCATACCATCTTATTCATTCAACATTAACATGCCCCTTCAGCTCTTGAACCATTGCCCGAGCTATTGAATTCAAAGCAGACTAGTTCACCTAAGCTTCATAAGGGCTTGATTTATGGAGAAGCAAGGACAAGGGTTCATCATCATAGAAACCGAACAAGCCCCACACCATACAGTCCACCGCGACCAATGTTTATAAAAATTAAACGCATGTTAAATACATTTAAATATTTTTACTTAGCGATTTAGACAAATATAGCTTCATGTCATGGACATTTATTTAAATCTAGTACAGGCAAACAGGTTAAATAACCTGAAAATTCACGAAATAAATTAACACAAAGATAAACACTATCTTTGTGTATTGATTTTTATATCTGAAAATATATTGGAAACATAAAATCATGTTTAAAAAAACTATGTTAGCTACAAGCTTATTTATCGTTAGCTCATTAGCCCATGCAATTTCAACAGAACCTCTGGATAAAGACTTTACCCTACAGTTATTAGGTTCAGGCGGCCCAATTTCTGATGATGCCAGAGCTTCCTCAGGTGAGGTGATTTGGTGGAAAGGTAAATCACGGATCCTTATCGATGCAGGAGGAGGTGTATACCTGAGATTTGGCCAGTCAGGCTCCAGAATGGAAGAGTTGAATTTCTTAGGTATGACTCATTTTCACACCGATCATGTTACAGATTTACCAGCCTTACTAAAAGGCGGGATATTTTTTGACCGAAGTTCGACGTTAGCCATATCAGGTCCAACTGGGGGGAAGGATTCCCAAGTTTAACTGAGTATATGGATGCATTATTTAACTCGGATAAAGGCGCTTACGCTTACCTTAATGGCATCTATGATGGCAGCCATGGTCTATTCCCTGTCTCTTTAAATGATGTCGACATCCATGAAACACAAGCTACCAAGGTATATGACGCTGATGGCTTAACCATTTACGCCAAGAGTATCCCCCACGGAGATGTACCTTGCTTATCTTATCGGATTGAATCCGCCAAAGGCACAATCGTTATTTCAGCCGATCAAAATGGCAGTGATGAATCATTTATCGAATTCGCTAAAGATGCCGATATTCTGGTGATGCCAAGCGCTATTGATGAAGGTGCCGACAGCGGCTCTGCTTTTTTACACGCTAAACCTTCAACCGTTGGACAAATTGCCGCAAAAACCCATGCAAAAATGTTGGTTCTTAATCACTTTATGGGTAAAAGTCTGAGCATGAAAGATGAATCTATCGAAATAATCAAGCAATACTATCACGGACCAGTCTATGCGGGTCGCGACCTTGCTAGTTATCCCGTTAATGCTAATAAAGGATCTGACAAATGAAAAACAAATTAATTCTCTCAATCGCCATGACCTCCTTAGTTGGTCTTAATATTAGTCTGGTGCAAGCTGCTGTATCTCAACCCCAACTTCAGTCTCAGTCTCAGTCTAGTCTGCCGCAGACTAAACCAGAGAAAGCCACTGGTAATAATGGTGCCTGTGCCGCTGGTAAATGCGGAGGAACAAAGCAATTTGGCAAAAAAGATTTAGTCAATGATCCCCAGGGACAATTGGTTTACGCTCGGGATGGTCAATGTGGCTCTTCAGGGGAAGGTATTAGCAACAAGAAAACACAGACTCAGATCGCTCAACCAGGAAAATGCGCAGGTGGCTTATGCGGTCAATAACAGCTGCAAATAAAGGGATTGGTCTGCGTAACGAACATATCCAATCGCTATGTAACCAAGCTAAAATTCCACAGTTAGATTTCCTGGAACTCGCACCGGAAAACTGGATGAATATGGGAGGGTTAAAACGTGAAAGTCTCGACTGTATTGCCGAGCGCTATCCTCTTATTGCTCATGGACTCAGCCTGTCAATCGGTGATGCCCAACCTCTTAATATTGATTTCATCAAAAAAGTCGGTGACTTCTTAGATTACTACGATATTGATATTTACAGTGAGCATTTGAGTTTTTCTCGAGATACAACCGGTTACCTCTATGAATTGCTGCCCATCCCCCGCCACCGAGCCAATATTGACTACTTAGCGGATCGTATTAAGCAGGTTCAGGATATTATTAAGCGTCCATTAGTATTGGAAAATATATCTTACTATTACCAATATGCTGATGAGATGGCAGAAGCAGAGTTTATATCTGAACTCGTTGATAAGAGTGACTGCGAGCTACTACTGGATATAAATAATGTCTATGTTAATAGCAAAAACCATCATTATAACGCCTTAGACTTTATTACCTCGCTGCCTAGTAAGGCTATTCGCTATTACCATATTGCTGGACATTTAAAACAAGATGACGGCTTTCTTCTGGATACTCATGGCAAGCCTGTTAATCATGAAGTTACCATATTAGCTCAACAGGTCATTAAATATCATGGTCTACGGCCTTTACTGTTAGAGCGAGATCACCATGTTCCAGAGCTAGCAAAGCTTTGTACTGAACTGGAGCTATTACATGATTCGGTAGCAGGAGAGAAGCAAGTCGAGGAGGACTGGTATGCACAATCCGCCTGAGAAGCTATGCAGAGATACGCAACGACTGACTCAAGCTATTCGTCACCAAAGTATGACGACTAATAAGGCTAATGTTATCCTTTACCGAGAATTTATTATTGACAACATAAGTGATGTTATCAGCAATACGTTCCCATTATTTAGCTTTTCATTAGGAGTAAACGATAAAGAAAAGTTAGTCTTAGAGTTTTTATATCATCATCCTTCAACAGAGCCTGAATTTCATAATATAGCCACAGAGTTTGTTCGCTTTATACAAGGTTATAATGCAATAAGCCCTATACTATTATCTCTAATTGAATTTGAGTGGGTTATATATAGCACAGAAATAAACCCATTAACAATTAAGCACTCAGAGGTAATGCCTGAGTTAAACGATTTCAATGTTCAGGAAGTTTATATCTACCTGAATCAAACGCTTCAGTGTATTGAAGTTCCATTTTCAATAGACCAGGCAATGGTAGGGTTTTGCCATCTTAGGCCTGACCGATTGTCATATGGGATTTTTAGAAATATAAAACATCAGGTTTTATGGCAAGAGCTAACTCTTATTGATAGATTTATAATTGGTTATCTAAATCAAGTTATGCCTGTTAGTTACTCTGAGATTAAAGAATATATAGATAAAAACCTAAAGCATTTCGATTTAAACATGTGGTTAACTCAGTCCCATAAAACAAACTTAATTAACATGTCATACAAAGAGGAATTCCATGATTAAATTATTATTTTCTAGAATCAATTTATTACTTAATAGATGTAAGAAATTTGATTTTATTGCATTACTTGCCATTCGCCTATATTTAATCCCGGTAATATATACAGGGGCCCACTCTAAAGTTGTAGGTTTTTCTGGTACTGTAACCTCGTTTGGAGAGGGCGGTCTGAATTTACCTTTTCCAACATTAATGGCTTTTATGGCAACAGGGACTGAAATTATAGGACTCATTTGTATTGCACTGGGGCTGTTCACACGAGTCATGTCGGTTCCAATGATATTTATGATGAGTGCAGCCAGCGCTTTAGTTCATTGGTCTAATGGATGGCTGGTTGTTGCAGATAAAGGAGCTGAGTCCAGTATGCGGTTAAGTTCTTTTATGACTTGGTTAGGCGAGAACTTCCCGGGACGTTATAACTATCTTACTGAGCTAGCCGATCCTGTGATGTTAAATAACGGAATGGAATTTCCAATAACTTATTTTGTTATGTTTATGGTTCTATTCTTTTACGGCGGGGGACGTTATGTCAGTGCCGATTACTGGCTGAATAAGCGTTTCAAGCTAATCAATAATGGATAACTCGCCTAGCCATCTAATTACAATTCAGTAAACATAATGAGCTAAAAGACAGCTACCTCTTATATCAAGAGACATGCTCTACTTAAGCCAAAATCGTTATTCCCTCCTTTTTAGCGAAGGAGGGAATAAATTAAACTGTGAATACATAGGTTAACAGTCTTTATCTTTATGCCTGAACCCTCACTTCAATGAGGCTAACTAGCACTATCGAATCACCTGTTAATACGCTTCGTTCTTTGGGTTTAAAGCCTGAAGTGAGACTTATCGATCTTCTTATCAATAAGTCAAATATATAGCGCGCAGGCAACAAACATAAATAAGATTAATAGGAAATCTTTATATGATTAATGAAACTCTGGTGGAGTTGTCTCGCTGGCAATTCGCCATCACAGCTCTGTTCCATTTTCTCTTCGTCCCCTTAACCATAGGCATGTCCTGGATATTGGTCATCATGGAGGTAGTTTATGTAATAACGGGACGTGAAATATACCGGGACATGACTAAGTTCTGGGGCAAGTTATTTGGTATTAACTTTGCGTTGGGTGTCGCAACAGGCCTGACTATGGAATTCGAATTTGGTACTAACTGGGCTTATTTCTCACATTATGTTGGTGATGTGTTTGGCGCCCTCTGGCTATCGAAAGTTTAATGGCTTTTTTCCTTGAATCTACATTCGTAGGCATGTTTTTTCTGGGTTGGGACAGGCTAACTAAACGTCAACACTTAGCCGGCACTTTTTTGATGGCCCTAGGCACTAACTTATCTGCATTATGGATCCTGATTGGTAACGCTTGGATGCAAAACCCGGTCGGCAGTGAATTTAATTTTGAAACCATGCGCATGGAAATGACCAGTTTCTCACAATTGATATTCAATCCAGTAGCCCAAGTGAAGTTCATTCACACTGCAGCTGCCGGATATGTTGCTGGTGCCATGTTTGTAATGAGCATCAGTAGTTATTACATATTGAAGGGCCGGGATCTCCCCTTCGCTAAGCGCTCTTTTGCGGTCGCATCTGGGTTCGGTCTGGCAGCGATTTTATCCGTTTTAGTACTGGGTGATGAGTCAGGTTATGAGGCTGGGGCGGTACAAAAAGTTAAGCTTGCTGCAATTGAAGCTGAATATCATACCGAACAGGCACCAGCTGACTTTACCCTGATAGGCATACCGAACGATAAAGAGATGCATACTGATTATGCGATAAAGATACCCTATGCTCTGGGGATTATAGCGACCCGTTCGTTAGATAAACAAGTCATCGGGATCAGCGATCTGAAAAAGGATCACGAAGTACGGATCCGTAATGGCATACTTGCCTATGACTACCTGTTAAAGCTGCAAGCGGGAGACAAAACTAAAGAAAATCTCACAGGTTTCGACGATACCAAGCAAGATCTGGGATATGGCCTGCTACTTAAGCGCTACACCGAAAATGTAATAGACGCCAACGAAGAGCAAATAAGTATGGCTGTGGATGACTCTATTCCACCAGTTGCCCACTATTTTTTGCATTTCGCATTATGGTTGGCAGCGGTATAACTATGCTACTCCTGTTTGTTCTGGCCTTTTACTTCAATGCAAAACGGGTTATCGAACAAAAAAGATGGTTACTCAAAGCCATTTTATTTGCACTACCATTACCTTGGGTTGCCATAGAAACGGGCTGGCTTGTCGCCGAGTTAGGCCGTCAACCTTGGTCAATAAGTGAAGTATTTCCGACCTTCCTCTCCGTATCTAACCTAGCGGTGAGCGATGTTCTTACCAGCATGATCGCCTTTATTTCTGTCTATCTAATTCTGTTCGTTATCGAAATGTATCTGATGATTAAATTTGCTCGGATCGGACCCAGTTCATTACACACAGGTCGTTATCATTTCGAGCAAGAATCCGATGCCAGCCCTCTATTGCATCTAAGCACCACAAAGGAATCCTTAAATGTTTGACTATGAAAGCTTAAAATTACTCTGGTGGGGTTTGATTGGCGTCTTGATGATAGGCTTTGTCATCACCGCGGGGATGGATATGGGAGTGGGCGGCTTATTACTCTTCGTTGGTAAAAGTGATAATGAACGCCGAGTCGCGATTAATAGCATAGGCGCTCATTGGGACGGTAATCAGGTATGGTTTATCGCCTTTGGCGGTTGTTTATTCGCTGCCTGGCCTATGGTTTATGCCACCGCATTTAGTGGTTTCTATTTTGTGATGATGTTGACCCTATTCTCGCTATTCCTTAGGCCTCTGGCTTTTGATTATCGCAATAAGATTGACTCTCCACGCTGGCGTAATAACTGGGATAGAGCCTTATTCGTTGGCAGTATGGTGGCTCCTTTAGTATTTGGAATCGCTTTTGGTAACTTACTGCAAGGTGTGCCATTTCATTTTGATAAGTTTATGCGCGTAACTTATACCGGTACTTACCTAGGCTTATTTAATCCCTTTGCCATACTGTCTGGCGTCGTGAGTGTTGCCATGATTATTATGCATGGCGGCACTTGGTTAGTGATGCGCACCGATGCGCTAGTCGCATCCAGAGCGGCTAAGGCCGCCCAAATAGCCGCCTTGGTTCTGGTTGTCAGTTTTGCTTTAGCCGGAGTCATGGTTGCCCAATCTATCGAAGGCTTTGTGATCACCAGCCAGATTGATCCTTCCGCATTAGCGATTCCTATCACTAAACAGGTTGTCACTGAGCTAGGTGCTTGGATGCATAACTATAAGATACAACCCTTGCTTTGGTCATTCCCGGCTCTCGGTATAGTGATGGCGCTTATAGCAGGCTTGATGGCCCGCGCCGGAAAAGGCGCATTAGCATTTACCGCCAGTGCCTTATCTGCAACTGGCATCATTCTCACGGCGGGCACTGCAATGTTTCCATTTGTCATGCCATCGAGTAGCGTGCCAAATCATAGCCTGACATTATGGGATGTAGTGGCCAGTCAATACACTCTATCCATTATATCCATTATTGCTGTAATCATTATTCCAATTATTCTGCTCTACACTTTTTGGTGTTACTACAAGATGTGGCGGGTCGTTACCGTGGACGAGATTATTCAAAACAATCACTCGGCATATTAGCGTCTGGCGATACGTACTTCAGCCATTAGATATCTCCTTAGACAAGCGATATCTAAGGTTAAATTGAATAAGCCTGCTTTCAGAATGCTTGGCTCTCATGGTAAAGCCAAGCATTTGTTAGCAAGCATTAAAGAAAGTAATAACAAGCTAAGGTATATAAAAATATACCTATTTAGGAGTTTATATGTGGTACATGTGCTGGATATTAGGTGTTTTTTTTGCATGCGCTTGCGGCATAGTCAATGTAATCTGGTATGAGATGGAACAACATCAAGATAACGTTGCAAAAGATCAGCAAGACCAAGTGTAATGCCAAGATGAGTATATAGACTTCTATGGACAGAAATCTATATACTCTAGATCATGGCTAAAATCTGTAGCAGCAGGTGCTAATTTAAGCCCCATATTTCCCAGTGAGTCAATGATGAATATTACCCTTAAACAGCTTAAAGTTTTCGCCACTGTGGCCAGAAACACCAATTTGAGTCTGGCTGCCGAGAAGTTATACCTATCAAAGCCTGCGGTCAGTATCTCACTCAAAGAACTGGAAAAGCAGCTGAACAGGGAGTTATTCGACAGGTTACCAAACTCCTTGAGGCTTAACTCCAATGGAGAAAAATTACTTCCCCTTGCCGATGAATTGTTAGCTCGTGCAAAATTGCTCGACAGCTTATTTGATAATGCCGAGTTGACCGGGGAAATTAAGATAGGTTGCAGCAAGGCCATAGGTAATCATGTACTACCAGAATTACTGGCAGGCTTTCGTCAACTGACTGGACATACAAACCAACGGGTAGAGATCCTCAATAGTGAGGATGTTTGTCGAAAATTGGCCAACTTCGAGCTGGATATCGGCTTAATCGAAGCCGATATCCCCCGGGAAGGTCAGGTACATTTACCCTGGTGGCAAGACCGTATGTGCCTTATTGCCGCTACTAATCACCCTTTAAGCCAACAAGCCAGTCAATCTTACGGTGATCTGGGTGGACAAGACTGGATTTTAAGAGAGTTAGGTTCAGGAAGCCGTGATGTATTTACCCAGTGCCTGGCGCCTCACCTGAGTCAATGGAATATGACACTGGAACTCAATGACAGTGAAGCCATTATAAACGCCGTCAGCACAGGTCTGGGGTTAGCATGTGTTTCGGAGTTAACGGCCAAGTGGGCGTTAGACGACAAAAGAGTTAAAGAGCTACCACTGGACGTAGTCATCGCACATCCGCTATTTATTACCTATCAAGAGCATAAATACAAAACACCATTATTCGAGGCGTTTTTTAAGTATTGCCAACAATATGGAGAACTAAAAATGGATTAAAGCTCGCCACCCACCTGTTTTCGCTCCAGCTCCTCCTTTTGCAACATGATCATCCCACAGGTGATAGCCACGACTGCTTTAGATTTAAACTCTCGGGCGTAGAGGGTGTAGACAACCAGTAGACTAGAGACAATAAAGAGTAGCGGGTGGAAGAACCAGCTTAGTACCGCCATGGAAAAGTAGTAACCACGCATGCCATAGTTGTAGGAGTGGGCTGCTTGATCTTGGACAATCGCCATCTGAGTTGCGTAGTTTTTCATATGATCACTAGCCTCACCTCCTCGCAGTGGAGTGGCACCGATCATCACATTCACGAAACCATATTGGCGCATCGACCAGGTGAACTGGAAAAAAGCCATCACGAAGATGAAAGTAAGCAGGCTTAATTTTATCTGGATCAAGGCGTAGGTAGGTGTAGCAGTAAAGGGAATAGAATCGATCACCGATTCCAATCGTTCTACCTGTGCAAAGAGTGCCAACACACCGGCAAGTATTAACATAGTAGTGGAGGCAAAGAAGGTTGTATTTCGCTCAATGTTTGCCATTAGTGCAGCTTCACCCACCCGCATTTCATAGCGCATCAGTTCATTCATCCAGTGAATTCTGTGCTGATGCAGGCAGCGAGCGAGACAGTTGCTATTTTTCGCTTTCCACTTGGCAAAGTAGGTGTAGCCGATCCAGCTCACGACAAAACAGATAAATGCGATGAGATCTAATACTGAACCTGTCAACATAGCGACTTCCTTGAGGCCTTTGGCAATATCACCACCGCCTCGATTATGGCAAGCTTTTCATGGCATGACTATGACCTAGAACAGATCCAGCCGTTAATTATCAAGGATATATCGAGTTATCTTTAGGTTATAAACGTTCATCAAATCGCTCTCACCGATGAATTCCCTCAGTGCTAACGGGGTTCACTAATGAGGGGGCTTTCACGCATCCTCTTCATGCATATAGTCTTCAATCTGTGTCATTTGTTCGGCTAATTCATCATCCTTAGTGATGAGTCGATAACTGCCATGTGCCATCTTCTCGAGACAGATACTGTCTCCGGCATCAAGATGGAGCCGCTCTACCACATCTTGTGGTAACTCCAACCCTAAGCCTTTACCCACATTTTTGATCTTGAGTACTGTCATCATCACTACCTACTCGTGTTATCTATCATCCGACACTTCATCATTAAACAAGCGCCACATTAAAAGGACCTATTAATGCAAATTATAGTTGTTCTGCATAGAAATGAGGCAAGCCTTACCAGTTGTTGATCTTTTCTTGTCAGACCAACATCGGCATGCAAAGCATGTGAAATTAGTGCTATGTTAATATAGATATAATTTAGTAAAAAGGATTTAGCTAAATGGACAAACACGGACTTCATCAACTTGTCGCAGCGATTTCTGCAGCCGCAGCAGCGCGAGATCATTACACTGCAACCCATCAAAAGAAGGTCTCGGCTCTCGCTCGCCGAATAGCCCAACACCTTGAGCTACCGAGCAATCAAGTAGAGTGCATAAGAATCTCAGCCTTGCTGCATGATATTGGTAAGTTAGGTGTTCCCAGCTCCATACTTTCAAAAACTGGAAAACTGAGAAAAGAGGAGTTCGACTTAATTAAGGTACACCCGGCAATTGGAGAAGAGATTTTTCTAGGGGTCGATTTTGAATGGCCAGTAGCCAGTATAATCCGGCAACATCACGAACGCTTGGATGGTTCTGGCTACCCTGATGGCTTGACAGGAGATCAAATTCATTTTGAATCTAAGGTAATTGCCGTTGCCGATGTGGTTGAATCTATCAGTCACTCTCGTGCCTACCGTCAGGCATTAGGACAAGATAAAGCCATCGAAGAGATCAGTAAAAACCGAGGGACTCTATATGAACCTTGTGTGGTCGATGCTTGTATCGCGCTGTATGATCTTAATCAAGGCAATCTGTTCCCATCTTAATAGAAAACAAAAAGTTGGAACCAGTCTCTACTCACGTCACCAACCACAGCATATTCCCTTTTAAAACAGCGAGGTGAAAACATCCGGATCACGCATACCCCCCTTCCTAAAGTGAGAATAAATGAAGGGAGGCCTGCCTATTTGACTATACTTAAAGTTAAGCCTCGGACTATGGGTAGTCCTGTTAGCGACATAGCCTAGGCTCCTATTCATCTACTGCTGATATGTAGATACAATTGCCATACATGCACCCACTTCTGTCGCTCAGGAAGGAGAAAGGTTCATGTCCACTCGACTCAACTCGTCTGTCATGCTGATATTGTGTGCAATGTTTGCAGCTATGCTCACCTCATCTGCCGACGCTCAAGACGAAGTAACCGACCAAGGTAAAGCCAACAGACCCACAGTTGCCAGCGGAGACTTAGGCAGCGTCAACGCATCTTCGAAGGCAACATTGCACGCTTCAGCCAAGAGCGCACTCCAACTTGTCTTGAGCGACAAATTTGGCGCCGATGGAAGCGAAGAGATCACTGTCACTAAGGTCATCGAAGATAAAGTCGGCGGCCATCATATACGCTTCGAGCAGAAGCTCAATGGCCTGCCAGTTGCGGGGGCAGGCATGGTACTCCACGCCGATATCAATGGTTCGGTTTATTCGGTCAATGGTGACTTTGTTCCCGGCGGTGATCTGCCCCTAAATCCTGACTTAAGTGCTGTAGAAGCCTTTGGTCTGAGCGACTTAAAGGGTACTCGAAGCGGCAAACCTGAGCTCAGCTATGTGCTAGGTAGCGACGGTAACGGCCATCTGGCCTGGAAAGCCACCTTCGAATATGTCAATGAAGAGGGGCCTCAGCGTGATATTGTCTTTATCGACACAAGCACAGGTAAAGTTGCCGCCAGACATCCGCAGATCATGTATGCGCTCTTCCTCGATACTCAGGATTGTAAACAGAAGACCAGGCGCTGTAGGACTATTTCCACTAGTTCGATTGAAATCGATACTGACGACCTTGCTATCGACTTCGCCCATAACTACGCCATAGCCACCTATAACTACTATTGGAATAATCATGGTCGTGACTCCATCGATAATGCAGGCATGACCCTCATATCCCGAGTGCATTACGGCCGTAACTATAACAACGCCTTCTGGGATGGCAGCCAGATGACCTATGGTGATGGCGATGGCGTGAATTTCATCCCGATGTCACAAGATGCCGACGTTGTCGCCCATGAGCTCACCCACGGTGTAACCGAACGTTCGTCAGGCCTTATCTACCAAAACGAGTCTGGGGCGCTAAACGAAGCATGGTCAGATATCTTCGGCGCTATGGTCGACCGACAGGAAGGCGCTATGGGGGCTGATATCTGGCTATTAGGTGAAGATATCTATACTCCAGGTACATCGGGTGATGCCCTACGAAATATGGCAGATCCCGCCGCGATGGGAGATTATGACTATTATCCCACACGCTATACTGGCAGCTCAGATAATGGCGGTGTACATTGGAACTCTGGGATTGCCAATTTGGCGTTCGTGCTCTTGGTTGAAGGTGGTCATCACCCGCGTAGCGGGGAGCCAGGAATACCTGCTATCTTAGTAACAGGAATAGGCTTCGCCGCCGCAGCAGATATCTTCTATGCTGCCAATACAGCCTGTTTAACACCGAGCTCTGACTTTGCCACAGCCAGATACTGTACGGCACAATCTGCTACCAGTGCAGCTCATGAGCAGGCCGTTCATGAGGCTTGGGATGCGGTAGGCGTACCTACTTATGAGCCACCTCAGCCAAATCCAACTATCTCATTAACAGATAACGAACTGATGAGTGGCCAAGACGCCAGTACAGGGAATATTCAGAATTACCTCCTACCTAATGTGAGTGATGACCAAACTGTCATCTGTACCACTTCCGGTGAGAATGGCGATGCCGACCTCTATCTGCGCTTCAACAATGAAGCTGAAACTAACCCCAGCAGCAGTGTCAATGAATGCGGCAGCTATTCCTCTAATTCGGACGAATCCTGTACTACAGGAGCGGCGCTGAGTGATGACGGTACAGGCAAGAGCACACTCAATGCGGTAGTTCACGCATATGCTGCATACAGCAATCTATCTATCACCTGCTCGATAGACAGTGACAGTGGTGGAAGCTGCTCTTTGTTTCCCGTTGGTAGCAGTTGTCGTTTAGGTTCAGAGTGCTGCTCGGGTAAATGTAAGGGAGGTCCAAACTCCAAAACATGTAAATGACCGTTCAACAGTGACGAGCCGATAACGAATAAGCCTCGTGGTTAGTCGAGGCTTTTTCTTGATTATATCTAGCAGTACAAGGCAATAAACACTAGAGCCGGAGTTAATATGAAATTTGTGTTCCCTTGTGATCAAAAGTAACCTTTGAAGAATGAAGTCTTTTACGAATTCCGTTACTTTCATGGGGAAACTCCTTTTAAGGTTCACAGTTGCAGCTGGAAGCCAATATGACAATAAACCAACTTGTATTCGCACTCTTATTAATCGCTGCCATCATCAGTGTGGTGATTTACCTGCGCTTTCCTCCTCGCTTTCACAATAAAATTAGACATCATCCCCACCTTAAGCCTATGAGTCATATCTATGAAGTGCTGCCGGATGGGCACCATGATATAAATAAACAGACAATGCATCCGTATCACAATGTCACTATTGAACGAATCCAAAATGCTTGTTGTGCGGTAAAAAATATTCAAGGCATACATTTTTTATCTAAAGATGCCCCATCTATCCCCCTATCCAATTGCGATGCCTTTGAATGTCGATGCCACTACAAACACTACCAAGACAGAAGGAGAGAAAAACTGGAACGCCGTGTCGATTTTGGCATGACACACGATCTGTTTGGTGCCTTCGGTGAGAAAAACCAAAGGATAAAAAAGCCTGATAGAAGACACTATGACGACTAAACCAAGTGAAGGTAACCTGAAAATACTAAGCACATCGCCCTTTATTATCGGATGACCAAACTGCTACTATCTGCTCACTACCTGCTCACTACCTGCTCACTATCCGCTCACTATCCGCTCACTACCCGCTCACTATCCGCTCACTACCCGCTCACTATCTGCTCACTATCCGCTCACTATCTGCTCACTATCTGCTCACTATCTAACTTTGCCATGCTGCCACTAGTCTACCATCCCATCTATTCTCAGTTACCTCTGGCAAAGGGGACTGGCGACGACACCTTTTTAACCAGCTTTAAACAGGTGGTTAAGATGGCGATAAATTTACACCGACCGGATCTGGTTATTTATGATGTCGGGGTGGATCTTCATCGAGACGATGAACTGGGTTATCTCGATATAAGCACGGAAGCCATCTATCTAAGGGATCTATTTTTGCTAAAAACCATGCAAGATAATCACATTCCTGTTGCTGCAGTCGTCGGCGGAGGCTACCGAACCGAGCAACAAGAACTGGTGCCAGTGCATTTTCAGTTGATTCAAGCGGCCCTGAATTTAAGCTTAGATTTGGATTCAGATTTACTAAAAAATAAAGTTAAAACACAAGTTTGCGCCTAAACTGAAATCAATGGCGTTTGTAATCTGCCTGATACAAATATGAGTAACCTTGGTGATACCTATGTTTATAACATGAGTGATAGGCTAACTATCTCAACAATTCCCTAGCGAAACCAAGAATATATTGCTTTAATCTCATTTAGCTTGTAACCCTACTGAATAGCCAAGAAGTTAACTTAAGCCGCTGGTTCGACTCTAATACTTGGCATACCTATTCTGTTTATTAATAATAAAAGGACAAATTACATGATTAACAAGACACGAGTATTATGCGCCACTGCGGTGCTTTTCCCACTTTTGGTTAATGCTGGAACGACCCAAGATGCTGGTCATAACGTCTCAGATAAAGTGATAGAAAAGCAAAGAGCCGAATTGGCCACTAATACTCAAGGTAAAGGTTATGGTCCTCAGTCGCCAAGAGATATAGATACCATTCAAGGTAACAACAAGCGTATATTTGGCGAGGCGCCTGACTACACAGAAATGAACCTATGTAACATACATTTCCATAAGAATGCCGAGCACAAAGGTGGTGAGTTCACTAAATATGCCGGCAATGGTGATGGTCACGGCTATCAGAGCGGTTATCAATATAGCGGAAAACTATCTAAGAATGAGTTAACTCCCCTTAAAAATGAAGTCGGTGCCAGTAAGCACGGTAGTCTGTATCCAGGAGATACGATTGAAGTGCACTATGTCCACTCAACCGCTCAAGTTAGCCCTGGCGCGACTCTGGGCGCTTGCCTCAGCGAGGCTAATAGCAACCCTCAGTTACGCGTAGAGACTCAGGTATTCGTGCTGGTCAATGATACTAAAGCCATGAGCTTTATGGAGCTAACAAAGTTAGGCATGAAAAACGGGCTTAACCAGGCCCTAAACATTCCAAGCAATACCGGTGAGCCAGTGGAATATGAAGGTTCAACCACAGGTCCTGGATATAACGAGAAGGCTTCACCACTACAAGTGAGCTGGAGCGTGCGTCCAAAGGTAATGAAGGTGGATATTAACACTGTAGGTAAGTGGTTAGAGGGTAACGCCTTCGATGAAGATCATGCCCACGGCGTCAGAAACCTAGTGATTAACCCAGATCTACTATCCGCTGACAGTGACTAGTCTGGTACAGACTGTCTAAACCAAGACAAGTAAGGGGCCGATTAATTCGGCCCCTTTTATTTTGTATGTTATACCGAGAAGTGAGCGGGATTACTTCTCAACAGATTTTAGAACAGCGACGGAATCCCGGATAACTAAGCTGGGTGGCAACAAGGTACGTTGGCCTTCCCGTTCGGGAGTCTCTATTCGCGCCAGTAACATGGCAATCGCCTGCTCCGCCAACTGTTCTAATGGCTGACTCATGGTCGTCAGTGGCGGGTTGAAATACTTAGCCCCGGGAATATCGTCATAACCGATAATCGACAGATCCAGTGGGATAGTAAGCCCAAGTTTGCCAGCCACCCTTATGGCACCCATGACCATGAGATCATTGGAGGCAAATATGGCCGTCACCGAACAAGGCTGACCGAGTAATCTAGTCATGGCCTCAGCGCCACCTTCGTAGGTGAATTCTCCTGATTGGATCCAGCGCTCATCCACCTCTGCGTTCGCTTCGGCCATTGCCCGGCGATATCCGGCAATACGGTTCTGACTATTGGACTTATCCAGCGGCCCGGCCAACAAGCCAATGCTCATATGGCCCGACTCTAACAGATGCTTGGTCGCCATGTAGCCCCCCTGCTCCGAGTCATCCAAGATGCGATCATAGCCCGCCTGCTCAGGACCGGAATCCATCATCACCATAGGCATGGTGCCATAGGAAGATACAGGTAACTGACGGGCATCCGAGCTCATCATTAACATGCCATCCACCCGTCTTTGATTGAGCATGACCATGTAGTCTTTGGCTCGCTCGATGTTGCCCTGGGTATTACACAAGATAAGGTTGTAGCCATGGCGGTACGCTACCTGATCCACCCACTGAATTAGGTCTGCGTAAAATGGATTATTCGCATCTGTGATCAGCATACCTAAGACTCGACTACTGCCGCCTTTGAGACTACGGGCAATGGTGTTGGGCACGTAGCTGAGCTCAATAACTGCCGCCTCGACCTTGGCCTTCCCCTCGGCAGAGACAAACCGAGTCTTGTTAAGCACGTGGGAAACAGTGGTAGTTGAGACACCGGCCAGCTTAGCAACATCACGTATGGTGGTCATAGAAATACCCTGCAAGCTTAGTCAAAATGCTACAAAAGGTGGTCATGCAATTCGGCTCCTATCGAAAACTACTACTAAAAACTCAGACTAAAACGTGTAAAGTTAGCCATTAAGCTAACAATGCTAAGGTTTCTACCCGAGTCGGGATAGAGCTTTGCGCCCCCATGCGAGTCACAGATAATGCCGCCGCGGCCTGGCCAAAACGCACCGAATCCAACATGGATTGACCTTCCAGTAATCCAGTGACGAAACCGCCGTTGAAGGTGTCCCCGGCAGCCGTTGTATCTATGGCCTTCATCACGAAACCGGCAATGTGTTTACCTTCACCCTTGTGTGACAACCACACTCCCCGCTCACCTAAGGTGATCAGTACAGTCTTTATACCAAACTGGCTGTGCAGCTTGTTAGCCGCAATATCCGCATCCGATAACTCCCTGATCGCCACGCCGGTCAACTGCTCGGCTTCAGTCTCATTGGGCGTGATGATATCGACATGGCGTAGTAGGCTTTCCGGTAACGCCTTAGCGGGCGCCGGATTCAACACCACCCGAGTACCGGCAGCTTTCGCTATCTTAGCCGCCGCGACTAAGGTAGCGACAGGGGTTTCCAGCTGTAGCAAGAGTAAATCCGAGTCTTGGATAGCGGCCTTATGCTCAAGCATCACCGTCTCAGTCAGGAAAGCATTAGCACCCGGCCAGATACCGATACGGTTTTCACCCGAGTCCTCGACGTAGATCATCGCCACTCCAGTATTTTCACCAGCAACAGTGGTAATGCCTTTAGTGTCGATACCAATATCGGCGAGGCCATGTTTCATCTGCTCACCTATGGCGTCGGTGCCAATACAGGCTATCATGGCCACGTCCGCTCCCAACTTGGCCGCGGCCACAGCCTGATTCGCGCCCTTGCCCCCAGCCACTATTTGGTACTGTTTAGCTTGAATAGTCTGCCCGCCCTTAGGTGCGGCGCCGACTTGCATCAGGTGATCTACATTGATGCTGCCCAATACGGATAATTTAGCCATCTGAGTCTCTCTTTGCTTAATTTGATCGCTGAGGGCCTACACGGCGGCGCAGCAAGGACCGAATAATCGGCCCAGTTATAATAACTTAGCTCTGAATTAGCAAGCTAATGTAAGTAACTAACTATAAGTAACTTAAGTCAGCAGCTAAACTGCTTATGTCTCAGCTTATGTGCGACGAACCGCTAAAGGCTTATTGAGAAATAATCTGCAGGGGTACCGGCTGAAATTCGGAAACAGTTTCGCCTTTGAGCACCTTAACCGCGGTCTCGACACCCAACTCGCCAATCAGTTGTGGCTGCTGCGCCACAGTTGCGCTCAGCAGGCCGCGTTGAACGGCGGCAATGCCTTCATCTGTGCCATCGAAGCCCACAATCAATACATCTTTACCCGCACCACGTACTGCGCGCAGTGCACCCAGAGCCATCTCGTCATTCTGGGCAAATATGGCCTGTACATCCGGCTTAGAGGCCAACAAGTTTTCGGTGACGTTCAAACCTTTGGTGCGGTCGAAGTCTGCGGGTTGTGATGCTTGCAGCTCGAAGCCGTTCGCCGCAACGGCGAGGGCAAAGCCTTCACCACGATCACGGGATGCCGAGGTACCAGCCACACCTTCAAGCTGGATAACCTTAACGCCTTTGCCCAACTTATCTGCGATGAAGTCGCCCGCAAGCTTGCCACCTGCCACATTGTCAGATGCGATATGAGACACCACCTTCCCTCGGGTCACACCGCGATCTAGTGTCAATAATGGGATACCGGCACGATTCACCATGCGAGCCGCATTCGAGGCTGCATCGGAGTCCGTGGGATTCAGCAAGATAGCCTTTACCTGACGAATGGTCAGATCTTCGATATTGCTCAGCTCCTTAGACGGATCGTTCTGAGAATCGAGAACTATCAGCTTATAGCCCAGTTCTTCGGCTTTCTGCTCCGCGCCCTCTTTCATCGACACGAAAAATGGGTTATTCAGGGTCGATACCACCAAGGCTATGGTGTCTTGTGCCATGGCCGGAGCGGTTAGGCCCAGAGCCAAGGCCAGTGCTGCAGCAGATGTGAGTAGCTTGTTCATATTGGTCACCTTCTTTCCGGATTAGTTATCGTTATGTGTTGGATTTTCGGTCGGCAAGTACCGCCAGTAAGATTACTCCAGCCTTGGCAATCATCTGATAATAAGATGACACATCCAGCAGGTTCAAAGCGTTGTTAAGAAAACCTATGATCAGCGCGCCAACCAGAGTTCCCCAGATAAAACCGCGACCACCAGCCAGAGAAGCGCCGCCGACCACCACAGCAGCGATGGCATCGAGCTCATAAGAAGTACCCGCTGTCGGTTGAGCCGAAGACAAGCGTGATGTCACTATCAGCCCCGCCAGCGCCGCCATCATGCCCGAAAGGCCATAAACCGCGATTTTCACCCTATCGACATTGATGCCAGACAAGCGCGCAGCGGATTCATTGCCGCCTATGGCGTAGATGTAGCGTCCCAGTCGAGTGTGGGTCAACATGACCCAGACCAGCACGAAAGTGATCAGCATCAGCCAGACCGGCACAGGTACCCCAGCCAACCAGCCAGTACCGATAAAGGAAAAGTTGTCGGCGGTGTCGGTGAAGCCGGTGGAGATAGGACGCCCCTCGGTGTAGACCATAGTCAGGCCACGGATAGCCGTCATGGTCACCAGAGTGGCGATAAACGCCTGTACCTTACCTTTAGATATCAGCATGCCATTCATGGCACCAAGCGCCCCTCCCAGCATCAAGGTCAGAGGCAATGCCAGTGCCAAGGGTAACTCGGCCCCCACCATGGATGCGCCGAGCGCCCCGGTTAAGGCCAGAATCGCACCGACAGACAAGTCTATGCCGGCAGTCAAGATCACTAAGGTCATTCCCACGGCGATGATGGCGTTAACCGAGGTCTGACGCAGTATGTTCATCAGGTTACCCATGGTGAAGAACTGGTCGTTCAATATAGAAACCACGACAATCAAGGCGATCAAGGCGATAAGTGCTTTTTGCTGCTTCAGCCATGCCCAGATTTTAGTGCCGGTGGCGTTATAAGTTACAGTTTGATTCATTGTTATTATTCTCTAATCAGTGGTTGCCGATGGCCGCAGCCAAGAGTTGTTCCTGAGTCACTTGGGTGGCGTCGAACTCGCCGCTGATGCGACCTCCGCTCATCACCATTATCCGGTCACTCATCCCCATCACCTCCGGCATATCGGAAGAGACGAGAATGATGCTCATGCCCTTTTGCTTATACTGGTTGATCAGTTGGTAAATCTCTTTCTTCGCGCCGACATCGACTCCCCGAGTGGGCTCGTCCAAGATCAATACTTTGGGATTGGCCATCAAGCCCTTAGCTATCGCCGCCTTCTGCTGATTACCGCCGGATAATTTGCCTATAGGCTGATCTAATGAGGGGGTCTTTATGTTGAAGGCCTGCTTGAAATAAGTCGCCTGCTCGAGCTCGGCATCGGCCTTGATTGCCCCCATGTTAGACAGTGCATTCAGAGAACTGAGACTCATATTCTGTTTCACCGACATGCCGAGCACCAGGCCATCACCCTTACGGTCTTCGGAGATGTAAGCGATACCGGCCTTTATGCCTTCGCTTGGATGAGTCGGGTGCACAGGTTTGCCGTACAACTCCACCTCACCTCCGATGCGCCAGGCATCCCCAAACAACACACGCATCAGCTCGGTTCGCCCCGCGCCCATCAGGCCATTGAAGCCTAAAATTTCCCCCTCATGCAGGTCAAAGCTGATGTCACTTATTCCCTTGCCGGACAGGTTACGCACCTTCATCGACACCTTACCCGATTTGTGTTCGATACGTGGATACAGATCTTTAAGTTTACGGCCGACCATCAACTCGATCAGGCTTTCCTCGGTGAGTTCTGACACGGCGGATTCAGCAATAAACTGACCATCTCGCATCACAGTGACACGATCGCAGATGGTAAATATCTCTTGCAGACGATGGGATATATACACTATCCCCACACCCTGCTCCCGCAACTCGCGGATCACCTTAAACAGGCTATCGGTCTCGTGCTCGGTAAGGGAATCTGTGGGCTCATCCATCACTATGATGTTGGACTCAAACGACAGGGCCTTGGCTATCTCTATCATCTGTTGCTCACCCAGTGGTAAAGCCCCCATCTTCTCGCGACTGCTGCGCTGCACATTCAAACGGGCCAATAGGGCATCGGCTTCACTGAACATCTTGCGCCAGTCGATAAGGCCGGGGAATTTCTGTGGCTCCCGGCCCAGAAAGATGTTTTCGGCGATGGACAAATCATCAATCAGATTCAGTTCCTGATGTATGATACTGATCCCCGCCGCCTGGGACTGACGAGGACCACCGAAGCTCACAGGTTCACCGTTTAAGATGATCTGACCAGCATCGGCTTGGTAGATCCCCGTCATCACTTTCATCATGGTGGATTTACCCGCACCATTCTCCCCCATCAGCGCCATCACCTGACCGGGATACACGTTAAGTTGGGCACCATCTAAGGCTTTAACCCCGGGGAAAGATTTATCTATACCACTAAGACTCAGCAGTGCTGTCATTTGAAGACCACTCCCGCTTGCAGGATGATATTAGCGTAAGGGGTACACTCACCGGTGCGCACCACGGCGCGGCTGTTGGCAGTTTGGGTCTTAAAGGCTTGATGACTGACGGTGTTAAGCCGAATAGGATGAGATTGCGCTTCCCCGATCTCATCCAGCAATTGCAGCAACTGAGTGTGCACGGCACAATTGTAAACCAACATCTCTTCGGCAATCACCACAGACTCAATTTGTAATTCGGTGGCGACTATCTTTAGGGTGTCGATAAAAGCCGGGACCCCATGGGTCAAAGCCAGATCGATACGTTCACAACATTCAGGCACAGGCAGACCTGCGTCGGCTATGGTAATCTCATCGGTATGAGCCGACAGGGCAATGACCCGCGCCAGATCACTGTTAAGCAGTGCACATTTTCTCATCTCACTAACCTTACTTCAAAACTGTGAAATAACTGCGCAAACGTGTGCGCAAACGTTTGCGTGAATACTAATGCACCTAAATTCGTATATCCAGACCAAAAACACGATCTGGATCACGCTATTATAAATGTTAGATTATTTCAAAAATGGATGATTTCGATCATTTAAATTTAAAAAGCTGTGTTAATAAGGCAGGAGAGTGAAACGCTACAGAGATGATGAGGTAATAGCTCTAGCAAGCTTGCTCTATCTAGATGACGAACAAGCTTGCCGAGATATACTTGTACTCAAAGTTTTATATGGTTAGCTTATCTTGACTGGATCACCAGAGGCGCGAAGAACGCTCTGGCATTGCCGCCCGCACCATAATGATTTGTGTAGGTCTCGCCCTCTTGTAAGGTGTAATACACATCCACAAAGTCATCGTTATTGGTAAACCAGGCATCGGGTAAGGCATTTAATATCTCGTTAGTTATCGTGGCTATGATGGCATACCCCTGTACTTCCGGATCGGGATATTGCTGCAAGACGCGCTCGGCAATACTCACGAGTGCGGTCGCAAGATCTTTATAGTTAGTCCCATCATCATGCTCCATGAGTACAAGATCGGCGGCGGCCCATCGGTAACGCTCCCAATGAATGACTATCTGATTGGGATAATACTCGGTGCCTGAATAATCGAGATAAGGCATCTCAATGATATCCAGCACGGGTTCATCACGGCTTGGGTTAACGCCCGTCACTATGCCGTAGATCTCGGCTTTACCCGAAATCCAGGGCTCCTCATCATCTTTCACACTGATCTGTTTGATGACTGTGGTCGATATGAGCTGATCCGCAGCGGTAAAGGCACTCACCTGATGCTTAGCTCTTTTGATCTGACTCGCAGAATGTGTGCTCAAGGCTAATGTGTCTCGCATCACAGCCAGACCTTCACGCATGGCTTGCTGCTTATCTAACCCAATCACAATCACGGGTCTCTGGGGAAGCTGATACACATCGAGCAAGTGAATATTACCTTCAACATCATAGGCTTCGATATTAGCCCACTGCTTATCATCACCATCAGGCTCGAATGCAAATAGCGGCGATTCGCCTTGTTGCCAATCGCTCAGCATGCTGGCATCGGCCAGACGAAATTGCACTAAACTGGGAGCCTGAGATCCACTACGGACTGTATTAATCTTAGGTTTAGTGTGAGTATATAAACCTTTCGCTTCACGGATCGCCAACTCGCTTTGACGTAATGTCTTGGTGTCGCTGCCACTGGACCGGAACACTAAATCAGCATCCATGGCCAAGTTATATTGGTTGATATTGGATTGCAGCACAGGTAACACTCGAGTGTATTGGCGACTGAGTTCCAGTGCTATCTCACGTTTAGCGTGAGATACGCTGACACTGTATTGTGATGCTTGCTGAATCGATATATCTGTTCTTTCGACTGGCTCGGCGGAACTACATGGCGAAATAATAGAAGCCAGAGGTACCGTTATCATAAGCAAGGTTAAAGTCATTTTTTTCATATTATGTCCTTATTGAATATTACTCGTTTTATATTGCTTCTGTTCGGTCCTAGAAAGCATATGAGCATAATTAACAACCCATGTAAATAATAATAACAATAGTTACCAATAACATTTACATTCATTCGATTTAGAATTGAATCTAAATTTGAAATAGGTAACTTGAATAACTGATGTCTTAATATGGAAACAGCGACGGTATTCGATCAGATATAAAAAATAACTAATATTTTGTTTTTCGTGGGCTAATAAAAATATCTATTTTATTTCATCTAACTTGGTCATATGACTGTTATCATTGACTCCACTTTCTTATACCTATTGGTATTACATACAATTTATTGCGCGAATACTATGATGATCAATACTAATAAGAACCAGCCAGACAATGACCTGATACATCATGAAAGTCTCATCCATTATCTTTCAACATTAGGTGTCAGCAAGGATGCTATCGGGCAGGTTCAGGCACAATTTAGAGCCATGAATGTAAATGCTGGAGAGGTATTATTGTTACAGGGGGAAAAGCAAAAATATGCTTACTTTATTGTTTCCGGTATTTTAAAAGCTTGTCATTATGGCAACTCAGGCAGTATTTTGTCGAAGGAGTTCTATTTCCAACATGAGTTATGTTTCCTATATTGTTCATGGTTGACTCAAGCCCCGGCAAAATATCAGATTGAATCGATAGAAGATGCACTACTCATTCAAATCCCCCTTGAGCAGCTATCTCATGCAGACTGGCAGTTAGCCAAGATAGCTTTACTTAGCCAGCAACTCATTTACAAAGAGGAAAAAGAAGCATTCTTCCTATTGAACACGCCTGAACAGCGTTACCTTTTCCTGGTAGAAAACAGGCCTCTTTGGGTCAATACACTCAATAATATTCAGCTCGCTAGCTATATTGGCATCAATCCAGTGAGTCTTTCACGTTTAAAATCAAGGATATAGAACTATTTCCACATTGAGAAGAGTCGACACAGGGAATGGGAAAGGATAAATAAAAGTCATCACAATTAACTTAGGTTAATTCACTGTTCGCGGTTTTTCCCTATCCTTGGCCTACCTCAGCTTAGTTTGTTAACTAAGCACTTCGTCAGTTAGGTTGTTCTATGTCTGTATTTGCAATATCTCAAGGCCTGATCGCTATCGCGATCATTTTTGATCTGATCTCATTCCAATTCAAACAGAGACAAAAAATCCTTGCTTGCTTATGCGTATCAGGCATCTTAATCAGTAGCCACTTTTTTCTGCTCGAGCAGTGGACCGCTGCAACCTTGATGCTGCTTGCTTCAATCAGATATCTGGTCACAATTTTTAGCCACTCGAAACGTTGGATGATGTTTTTTCTAGCCGCAAGCTCCCTGGTTACCTTCGTCACTTTCAGTGGGCTCTTGAGCTTAATCAGTTTTGCAGGCAGTGCCACCCAGACCTACGCGGCATTTTGTCAAAGCGATCGAAAATTAAGACAATTGATGCTAATAGGAACCAGTATCTGGCTGCTCAATAACGCACTAATTGGCTCCCCCACAGCAGTGCTGATGGAGCTGCTATTTATCGGCAGTAACTTACTGGGCTATTACCGATATTATGGCTTCACTTTTGCGGCCAAATATAAGCAAACTTAAGCAGGTATGACTCGAGTCTGATACTCACCTACTCATGCAGAAAAGATCTATAGGTATTGATCGACCATTGTCTGTATCACGTCAGGCATAATAGGCTTGTTGATGTAATCGTTAGCACCGAGTTTCAACGCAAAATCACGATCCGAACTCTCAACTAAGGTGCTGATAACAACCACAGGTATATTGGCTCGCGATGAGTCCGCCTTTAGGAACTGAAGCACCTGGTAGCCATTCACCTCAGGCATAGTGATATCCAGTAAGATGAGGTCTGGGCTCAATGAATTTAAGATATCTATGCCACCACGACCGGAGTTTGCAGTAGTGACTTGATAATCATCGCCTAAGATTGCGAGTAACACCCCGGTACAAACAGGGTCATCATCAATTATCAGAATTTTAGATCTTTCCATGTAGCCCTCTCAGATCTATTTTCAGTGTCTTTATTGTATCCAATTTAAGGGGAAAAGATACCCGCGAGATAAATCCAAACAAGAGTCGAAAACCTAAGTACTAGGACACCTAGTACTTAGGTTAAGTTTCCCCAGCGTACTTGCTACTTAAGTTCCACAAAATGTGGTGTAAGGCCCAAAACTCTTTGGCGCCGATTTGGTATATCCCTCGGATCCAGACTGTAATGTGAAGGGGGTTTCGAGTACCGTGAGCAAGTTTTCGAACGGCTCATAGTCAGCTCTTTGTTCTGCCGCTTCTATGGCTCGCTCAACCTGATGATTGCGAGGGATATACATAGGGTTAGCTGCATTCATCATGGCGACGCGTTCGGGCAGAGAGAGCTTTTCCTTTGCTTGATCGTCGAGAGAGAGACGCGCTATCCATAACTTCTTCCACTGGATAAACTTATCGGCATCATTGAATAGCTTATCGCTTTCGCAGCTTGTACTCTCAAGATTAATCTCTTCAGCACTCTTGCTCTCGAGACTGCTAGTTTCAAGATCGTTAGCGAGTTGGCGAAAAAGTAAGGTGAAGTCCACCTCTTGCCCCGACATAGACTCGAGCAGTTGCTCGCAAAGTGCTAAGTCGCCTTCCTCTTCGGTGGATATACCCAGTTTTTCCCGCATGCCAGTTAGCCAGTAGCCTTGATACACCTCCCAGAACTTGGTGACGGCTTCAGTCGCTTTCGCTACCGCTTCCTCTTCATCATCGCTTATCAAGGGCAATAAGGTTTCGGCTAATCTGGCCAGATTCCACTGTGCTAAGACTGGCTGATTATTGTAAGAGTAACGTCCGTCTCTATCGATGGAGCTAAACACAGCTTTGGGATCATAGTCATCCATAAAGGCGCAGGGACCATAATCTATAGTCTCGCCGCTAATCGTCATATTGTCGGTATTCATTACACCATGAACGAAACCGACCAGTAACCAGCGGGCGACTAACTCAGCTTGCTTGTCGCAAACCGCACATAAAAAGTCCAGGTAAACCTGTTGGCTGCTCTTGAGCTGCGGATAGTGACGCTCAATGGCATAATCGGCCAGCTGTTTAACCTTATCTTGCTCACCGCGGGACGCAAAAAACTGAAATGTGCCGACACGTATATGGCTGGACGCGACGCGAGTGAGAACGGCTCCAGGCAGGAGTTGAGTGCGCATGATCTGTTCACCAGTAGTGACTACGGCTAACGCTCTGGTGGTGGGGATGTTTAGGGCATACATGGCTTCACTGAGTATATATTCCCGCAATACAGCGCCCAGTACTGCCTTGCCGTCGCCGCCTCGTGAGAATGGCGTCCGCCCAGAGCCCTTGAGCTGAACATCCACACGTTTGCCGCCTTCATCCAGCACTTCCCCCAACAATAGGGCCCGGCCATCACCCAACTGAGGGCTAAAACCACCAAATTGATGTCCGGCATAAACTTGTGCCAGTGGACTGGCACCTATTGGCGCTTGGCTCCCAGAAAAAACCTCGGCTAATTGAGCCGAATCGTGATTGCTAAGGCCGATGCTATTCGCCAATGAAGTATTCAATTTCACTAGCTCGGGACTCGACGCTTTGGCACCCGGGCAGGTAGCATAAAAACCCTCTAAATTTCTTGCGTAACTGTTGTCGAATGTCAAACCTAGGTCAATATTCATGCTATTCATCTTATTTCCATGCTATCGAGATCAATCTAGCCACAAAGCTATTCTTGTTACTTTACCTTAATCGACAAAAGAAGGTGATCATATCGAGCGACTTGCATAGTAAAAACCTAAGTACATAGCGTTGATACAAGCTAGTTTTTCTCAATAAATAGATGACACTTAGGTCAGAATAAAATGAGTTAAGGAGTCAGCCAAATTAGTGATTTAAAAAATATGAACTATGCTTTTGTTAGTTCGTAAGTCACACCAATTTGCTTCGGTATAGCAAATGGCCCCTGCTGAAGCTGACATGGAAGTTCGAGAACAAATATGTGCAGATGCTCACAAACAACCACACTTAACGTTTCCCCCTCGTTCTAATAATTTTGCTTCTGACCGAACTGCATGCAAACAGATAGATATAACCCAATGCTTTAGTAATAAAAGCGGAGATATTTTTGATGCTTAAAATGAATGTAGGGATGAAAATTGGTGCAGGGTTTTCCGTCGCAATTCTATTTATCTTAGCTATCGGCGCAGTCTCTTATCACAGTACGATTAAACTGAACGAAACGGCGCAATGGAAAACTCATACTTACCAAGTCCTAAATGCGTTGAAAAGTATGATCTCGAGTATGCAAGACGCTGAAACGGGCCAACGTGGTTTCCTTCTTACAGGCGAAGAAAGGTATCTAGAACCCTTTTATTATGCAGAAAAGAAAATTGACCAAAACTTAATTTCCCTTTTTGAGCTGACCCTAGATAACCCCATACAACAACAAAGACTCAAATTACTCGAACCTAACATTCATGGACCTGACAGCAAGTTTTCGGAGCTAAAAGAAACGATAGCAATACGCAGAGAGCAAGGTTTAGAAGCCGCGTTAAAGATCGTGCTATCAGATAAAGGCAAATTAATCATGGATGAGATCCGTCGGCAAGTCACCGAAATGACAGTCGAAGAAAATAGACTATTACAACAAAGATCGATTGAGGCATCTTCAACGGTTGAAAACGCAGTATCAGCCGTTATAGCCTGTGCGTTATTGGCGTTCGTTATGCTGAGTATCATAGGATTATGGATCACTAACAACATATCTGCTCCACTCAGAGAGATTGCGTCTGTCGCAAAACGCATCACTACCGATGGCGTTAGCGATGGCGATGGCGATGGCGATGGCGATGGCGATGGCGATGGCGATGGCGATGGCGATGGCAGCGATATTAGTGCCAATTTAGAAATTCAATCCCGTAAAGATGAAGTCGGCATCCTTGCCAGGGCTTTCTCTGAGATGACGAACTCACTGGCGCTCAACTCACTGGAACTACAAGAAGCCCTACTGCAGGCCGAACGTGCCAATGAGATTAAGGGTGAATTTTTGGCGAACATGAGCCACGAAATCCGTACACCAATGAATGGCATTCTAGGTATGCTAAAGCTGCTACAGCATACAGAGCTCACCAAGCGTCAGAATGACTATACCCTCAAGGCTCAATCAGCGACGATCTCACTGTTGGTTATTATCAATGACATCTTAGACTTCTCAAAAATAGAAGCAGGAAAGATGACAATCGAACATGAAGATTTTGTGTTTGATGATGTCATGTGTGATCTCAGCGTTATGCTAGCAGCTAACCAGGGCGAGAAAAATATCGAGATCCTTTTCGATTTAGATCCTGGTACCCCCGAAACCCTCAAGGGGGACTCGCTTCGAATTCGCCAGGTGCTACTCAATTTAACGGGTAACGCCATAAAATTCACTCATCAAGGACAAGTTGTACTGGCAACTCGCGTGCTCAGAAAAGATAAAAACACCGTGAATATAGAGTTCTCAATAAGCGATAGCGGAGTGGGGATCTCTCCCAATAAGCTGCAAGATATTTTCTCCGGCTTCAGTCAGGCAGAATCATCAACATCTCGTCAATTTGGCGGTACAGGATTAGGCTTAGCCATTTGTAAACAGTTGGTAGAACTTATGGGAGGGGAGTTACAAGTTCAAAGCGAACTAGGTAAAGGCAGTCGCTTCTTCTTCACTCTGACCCTGGAGATAGGAACATCTATAGCGAAAGTTGCACCGTTAAAGAAAATGCGAGTATTGATCGTCGATGATTGCGCCTTAGTTCGTGAAGTATTGCAAACTATGGCCGAGTCTAATGATTGGCAATGTGACTGCGTCAGCAGTGGACTGCAGGCCCTCGAACTATTGCAGAAAGTCGATACTCCGACCTACCAAGTCATACTCATGGACTGGTGTATGCCTGGCCTGGATGGCATGGAGACAACGAGACGAATTCGCCAGCTATCAGAAATTCAAGGGAGTACATCTGTGGTGATTATGGTCACGGCTCACGGACGCGAGGCCCTGGAAGATGCTTCACATCAAGAGACCGGCCTTCTTGATGGTTTTCTGATAAAGCCCATCACCGCATCTATGCTTTTCGACTCAGTCAAAGAGGCGGTTTCAAATGAGGAAGACCATAGATTAACCAGGCTGAAAAATACTCAGCATTTGTCTGGTTTACACTTGTTGGTTGTTGAAGATAACTTACTCAACCAGCAAGTGGCCAAAGAACTTTTGGAAACCAGTGGCGCAGAGGTCACACTAGCCTCGGGTGGCATCGAGGGCAAGATGCTAGCACTGAGTGCTACCCAGCCCTTCGATGCCATTCTTATGGATATGCAGATGCCGGATATTGATGGGTTAGAAGCGACTCGTCAGATCCGTCAACATAACCATATGCTGACGGTACCTATTATCGCCATGACGGCGAATGCTATGCAATCAGATAGAGATGCCTGCAAGGCCGTTGGCATGGTCGATCATATCAGTAAACCCATAGAACTCGATGATATGCTAGCAACCATAATTAGTCACACTGGGCAAAAACATGTCAACGACACCACCCCCTCGGTCGAGCCTATGGCAAGCAGTAATAAAGTAATAGATGACCTAGGGGGGAAGCTAGAGTCTTAGACGCTGAGCTGGCCATAAAACGGTTACGCGGAAAAAGAGAGTTATACCTCAAGCTTATCGAAGTATTCCGAAGTGATGCCTGGATTCAGTTTAGAAACTTTGAATCTGGCTTACAACAAAATGAAATACAGGTAGCGGTTAACAGCCTCCATACCCTCAAAGGTTTGGCTGGCACAATGGGCACCATTGCCTTACAGGAACTCACAACTGAAATAGAAGTACAGCTCAAACAAGCAATCGCCTCCAGAAAAGAGGTAACTAACTATCAAGTATGGATTAAGGACATCGAAAAATCTCTGAATGAAGCCTTAGCGCAAATGGAAATTATGTTCCCTCAGGTTCACAAGATTGCAAAATAGCAAACTTAACTTCTAAATTTCCATTTACCAGGCTAGTGCTTTCAAGACTGCTAATCTTGAGCTCCCAACAAGAGATGAGTGACGTATGCTCTGCCCCAGTAATAACTGAGGTAACAAGTCTAACCATGGTTAGCCCCTTGAAGTAGAAATGTTAAGGACAGGTCTTCACTCAATATGTACTCCCGCATACACGTACCTAACTACCGCCTTCACCACCTCTCTACATTAATCCTATTTTATAGAATGTTTAGGCCGATATTTCGCAATATTCATTCGATTATCCCACTGGTATGCTAATCGTAATCGCTAATACAAAAACATTGTTAGCTAGATAATTTTTAGCTAGTTCAGGAGAAAAACATGAAAGTACTAAGTCAATTTTCAGCCAGACCAGCGATGGATGGCGATGGCGTGAATATTCGCCGGGTAGCTGATTTTAATAATACCAAGTTCGACCCATTCTTGATGATGGACGAGATAAAGTCCGATGATGAACAGGACTTTATCGGCGGCTTCCCCCTCATCCTCACCGTGGTATCGAGACATTTACCTATATCCGCAAAGGTGGATTTGAACACAAGGATCACCTGGGAAATGTGAAAGCCATTCGCGCTAAAGATGTGCAATGGATGAGTACCGGCAGCGGAGTCATACATTCCGAGATGCCCCTGAGCGACGCCGATGAGGGCCTGCATGGGTTTCAGATTTGGGTCAATATGCCAGCGAAAGATAAGATGCGCCCAGCGAGATATCAGGACACCAGTGAAACGGTAAACCCTGAGGTTAGCAATGACTCGGGCGCGACACTGCGGGCTTTGGCGGGAGATTGGGCATTTGCCGGACAAGCAGAAATTAGTGCTCCGATACAAGGGCTCGCGGGTGAAGCCGCGATTGCCGATCTCATGCTGAGCCCTGACGCTATGGCCGAGTTACAGCTCAAGAGACATGAGTTTGTCGGCCTCTATCTGTATCAAGGAACGCTTAGCAGTACTCACATAAATACAGGCCAAGATACCGACAAGGAAGCTAAGCAATATATCCAAGGTCAATATCTGATTCTGGATAGTCAGACCTTACTTGAGATGCAGGCCGGATCTAATGGCGCGGGATTGCTCTTGTTCGCAGGCAAACCCATCAAGGAAGATATCGTGCATATGGGGCCTTTTGTAATGAACACACAAGCAGAGATCCAGCAGGCGATCGATGATTATCAAGCCGGACGCTTTGGCGAAATCCCGGCGTAATCCCAATCCTAATAATTAACAGAGTATTAAGCCTGAAACTAAGTTATTGAGCCATGGCGTTAAACCGCTAGCCAACACAGAAGCCAGATGTTAAAAATATAGTCAAATTAAAACTATAAAACTCAGGAAAATGCATCATGACTAACTCAAGGCTTGACTCAGAGATTGACACAAAAGCTGAACCAAGGGCGATAGACGACACCTTAACCACGGCTTCCAATGGGACGCCGACGGTACTGATCACAGGGGCATCTAAGGGAGTTGGCGCGGCTTGTGTGCATGGGTTTGCAAAGGCCTTTCCTGAGGGGGTTAACCTGGTATTAGTGGCTAGAGGATTAGCGGGTTACAAGAGTTAGAGAGTGAGTTAGGCCAATACCCTAATGCCAAGGTGTTGACCCTGACGGCCGATATTGCCGACCTAAAGGCGTGTAAACAGTTAGTCGCGGCTGCAGCGAAAGAATTTGGCGGCATCAATGTCTTAGTCAACAATGCGGGCCTGCACCATAGAGGCGAATTTAGTGAAAGATCGCCGGAGCAGATAGCGGCCATGGTGGATGTGAATCTAAGATCCCCCCTGTATCTGGCTGCACTCGTGCTGCCCCTAATGCCTAAATCCGGCCCTAAAGCCATAGTCATGGTGGGCTCGCTTGCTGGCCGTGCGCCACTTCAAGGCGCAGCGACCTATAGTAGCACTAAGTCCGGGCTGAGAGCCTTCGCCTATGCCTTGAGCGACGAACTTAGGGATAAGGAAATCAATGTGGCTGTGGTGTCACCCGGTCCTATAGATACCCGCTTTATTATGGATGAGATAGATGAAGTGGAAGATATTGTCTATTCCCAGCCCATGAGCACACCAGAGCAAGTCGCCGACGCCATAGTTAAGTTAGCGAAAGGTACAGAGACCGAAATTACTATGCCCTGGTTTAGCGGTAAACTCACTACATTAGGCTACCTGTTCCCCAGATTTCGCCGTGCCAGTCGTGGACTGCTCTATCGTATAGGCCGTAAGAACAAGGATAAATACCGACGACGTCAATCTTAAATCTGAGGTAATTTCAACATAGGTGAACTATGAAAAAACGGTTTACTTATCCATCAACTCTGGATTATAGTCGCCCACAGAGCTAGCCCTTATGGCTGGCTTTATCACTAACGTTAACAAGAGAAAATTCAAACAAATTAAATAGGAATATTCGATGGCTAAACATCGTAAGTCCGACACCGTTTTGGAACATGATAGCGGTCGCGGCACAATCAAAGACAACGCCTTAAAAGCATTAGTCACCAGCGAGCTTTTTAGAATGAGAACCGAGAAACCCAAGAAAGGCAAAGGTTCATACAACCGCAAACAACAGAAGGGGCATGTGCTGAAGGGCAATGCCCCTTTCGATTTTTTAGGGACACTGATTATGGGCATTGCCTAGCTTTAAGCGAACAAGTTAGATTCGCTGAACACCATCTCCCCCCACACAAGAATCCCGTCAGATAAGAATCGCGTGCTAAACCTCTTCTGTCATCTAGTGGCACAGCCAGAGAGCTTTATTATCGAGTAATTTTCGACTCCGGGCAGATAGACTCGGATTATCTATCTCAAAAATCTTACGTGTATCCAGCTTAGCTTTGTCCAGTATATCGGCTGTAGCCGAGTGGCTGTTAAAGAGTGCATCAAAACTGCCATCTTCTATGGCTAAGATTAGCCCCTTCTCGATACGTTGAGCCAGTTGCTCATTATTCTTATTGACGAAGAAGTAGATAGGCGAGGAATACTTGATTAACAGACTCGACTCAACCTGAATATCATCCTGGCCCTTAACTTCATCCCAGGGCTCATGCAATCCCCGAGGAAAAGCATCAAAGCGTCCCTTTAATAGCATATCTATCATCTTGTCGCCTTTACCTGATACCACAATAAATCCTTGTGACCGCAGAATATCGGTATCGGGCCAATCTTGCCCCTGTCCTAAAATAATACTTTGAAACTCAGCTAAAGTTTGGATATCTGTGAACCTTTGCTGCTCACCACTGCGAATAATTGCAATTCGATAGCCCATTAACCCCTTCATGATAGGAATATATATAGCTCTTAGCTCTTTCTCACGCTGGGGGATGTCATTGTCCAAACCAGATCGATAAGCTGGCCACGAGCCACAGATTTAACCGCTCTCCCCTGAGGCATTGCCATAAACACGGGCTTTAGACCGAAGGGGCCAAACTCAGGCTGACTTTTCTTTAGTGCTAACTTTAGTACCTCTATATAATAGTTCTGTTTTTCGTCAACATCTTGAGTCGAAACATTGTATCGAACCACTGCGACTGTATTCCTCTCAGCCGAAGAGGCACCGACAGGATTAATCAGAGCGGTGAGTACAAATAGAAAAGAGGAAAACAAAAATCTATGCATATAGCTAACTGACACTTATGTCCTTATAATCTCAACATCCAAATGTTAAAATATCTTTTATATCAAATCTTTAATTTAAAATCCACATGACATTTATTCAAGAAAAACCCCGACCCACATTAGCATAAATTAATTTAGATTTTCTAATTGACAGTATACCTTAAGAGATACACTATGAATGTTCACTTAATTCCCCAAGTTTAGGAACAGGGTTTAGTTCATGCAGTTAACTCAATCTCAAACAAGTCATCAAGATAAGCTGGTATCGATTCAATTACGACTCCTAGTAACGAATACCGATCCCCGTGTGATGACTTGTGTGTGGCCGAATCGGCCCGCGGATGAGATGGAAATAGAGTACTAGTCTAAACCATTACCCAGCCGCAAAAGATAGCAATGCGGCAGATAACTCCCCCTTCTTCGCTCCGCTCTCTTCTCGGCTTACCACAAATTTGATGACCAAGACTCAGGTTTTTCTTCAAATTATTAATACCAAAAGTAAGCGAGGTACAAGATGACAATGCAAGTCCCGGCAACATTACCCAGACTGGTTCCCGCAGCCTTTTTATCTGTGGTTTTGATCTGGTCTACCACTCCACTGGGCATAGTCTGGAGCAGCGAGTCTGTTCATCCGACCATGGCTGTGTTGCTGAGAATGATGATCGCCTTGTCTCTGGGGAGCTTGATCTTGCTTATAACCCGTATTCGATTGCCATGGAGCAGGACGGCAATAAAGCTTTATGGCGTCTCATCCATAGGCATAGTCGGCGGCATGTTGCTCAGCTACTTTTCGGCTCGCTATCTGGCATCGGGAACCATGTCCCTGATCTTCGGTCTGTCGCCGCTAATTTCAGGTTTGCTAGCTCAGAAGCTGCTCGGTGAGGCCAAATTTGGCCCCATGAAACTATTAGCCCTGGCCATGGCTTTTATCGGATTAGGGATTGTTTGTTCATCTAAACTTTCATTGGGCTCGGATAGCTGGATTGGCCTGATGCTGATCTTGACTGCGGTATTTCTATTTAGTCTCAGTGGCGTGTTAATAAAGACCATCAAAATCAATATTCATCCCATCGCGAGTACGGTTGGTGCATTAGCATTTTCGACGCCAATATTTGCCTTGGCTTGGTTGATATTCGACGGCACCCTACCAATAGAGACATGGCAGGAGAGATCACTCTGGTCGATCCTGTATCTGGGGGTGTTTGGCTCCCTGATAGGCTTTATCGCTTACTTCTATATCCTACAAAATCTGAAGGCGAGTACTGTCGCCCTCGTGACCTTAATAACACCTGTGTTCGCCATGATGTTAGGGGCTCAGCTTAATGGCGAGACAATCACAGATGCCTTAGTCATAGGCGCCATGTTTGTAATTTCCGGCCTGGGCCTATATCAGTTCGGTGAAACGGCCATGGACTCTATCAAACATAAGCTGATGAAGAAAAAGAGCCCTTGATTACTGCGCTCTGTGTACATCCTCTGTGGTATTCGAGTCAGTGAACATCTGATAAATCAGGCTGCCACCGATAAGCAGCACGGCGATGATTAATAGCCGTGCTATAACAGCCGATGAGGAGATAGGGATCTTACTATTGCCGTTACCTAGATAGGGTTTATTATCCTTCACATTATCAGTATTGGCTTCGACCCCTTCAATATAAGCCTGGATGGCATTGAGTTTACTGTCGAGTTTAGTTTCTATCAGAAAGAAGATGGTGTCTCCGACCTTGGGGCGCCTGCTCATATGTTTCAAGACTGAGATATGAATAAATATTTCCTGATCGCTAGCCGGCCCATGTAAAGTGACCATATCTACATGAGATGCATCTGGCCTGAGAAATCCAAACCCTTTATCATCATTCCAGCGGATCAATAAGCCCTTTAATATCTGAGTTTTCATACCTGTATCTGGGTCTATCCTTAAGTTCTTCTTTGTAAATGAGCCAGCCTAAATTCGCTCACCTCAGAGTCTGCGTTTGTTTTTAGTATCGCTCATCGCTTGCAGCTTCTGTTGGAAATGAGTATCGAGTTTAAACCACAACTCTCCCGCTGGTGACACATTTTTCATAATGGTGTAGTCACCAATCTTGCCCAAATAAAAACGAGAGAACTTATCGGCCATAAATGAAGTTTGAGCGAACATCTCACCTTCACCCACAGCATCACAACTTATCTCAATCGGCGAGGTCTTTGATATTGAAAAATCGGCTATGTTCATCACCCCCCCTTAACCCTAAGCGAGTCCTTAGACAGTATCTCTACCAGTTCGTCGTAATGGGTCTTACCCTCGCAAATACCAGGGATCTTCACCCAAGAACCTATGATGAGGGGAACTAAGCTTTTATCTTGATCATGTTTGCCCGCATTAACATACATGCCTATCCCGACTCCAGTCGCAGCCAGTAAGAGGAATAAACTAAGGAACAATATCTTGGTATTTTCTGAGGACATTGGATCCCTTCACAGATACAGGAATTTAGATGAGGTCAAGTTATCCCAATAGATATAAAACATCCATAACATATTGTTAAATACGTATAAACCATGAGCCTAACTCTTAGTGATTTATATCCCCCTTAATCAAGAAGGCGAAATATTGGCCTGCTAAAACACGATAAATCAGTTATAAAATTCATTATGGTAGGAAAATAAGCTTAATTAGCTTTTATCATAAAACATAAGGTATAGACGAGTTCACACCTGACAATGGGATACCTTATAAGATTCGCCAGTATAAAACTGTTTATTAAATACTGAGCCTCGGCTTCGCCAATGGCAAGCTAATACCTATACTTTAAGCCTGCCAAAATCACAATCCAGATTAAATTCTATTAGTTATAACCTCTAATAAAATCTTTCTCCAAATTGATCACATCTTCCTTAGCGCATTGAGCCTCCTTAGCCTGATCTAACTCTTCGGCGGCGAGCAACTTGATAACGTAATCGACTCTACAACGGTATGAGCTAGAGGTTTCATAGAGGTGATGATTAACTTTAAAATGCAACTCTGGCATGGCTGGTTTATCTTGGCTTGTAATTGACATAATTGATTCCTCGAATGACTCATCTATATCCTTTATATCGGATATAAACAGCTAGACTTTAATACAGCATATGCTGTGCCAAAATCAATCAGAACCATAATTATAACTTTGTTTCACTCGGTTTATCATGGGCAAATAAAAAGATAATCATCTAAATTATTATTAAGTTAGCTGATATTTATTTCAGCTAACTTAATAACGAAAAGAAGAATCCAGATGAAAACTATTGTTCGCTAAATGCAAAAATACTTCCCACTTTGCAATGCATCTCGAATAAGCAGTACAGCACCCGGATTTAGCTGCCAGCCAGTGCTCCCTTTAACACCTGCTAATCATCTAACTTAGAGATAGCCATCCGACTAATGTCTTTACCCCACAGCTGAATGATCTTTCGGGTCTTATCCTTATTGAAAAAACACTTACCAAAAATGATGATCCCTGCACCTTCAAGGTCGCGTCGCTCTTGGATATCAAATCTCTTACACAAGGCCTCTTGATAATCTTCGACAGGAATACCCACATCCCTGCAATCGGCAGGATTGAGCCAGTGCATATTTTTATCGCTGTGAGAGAGGGTTCCCCAGTACATACGCGGCGCACCGTTGTCGGTAGGCTCAGCATCGGCAAAGTTAACGAACAAGTTCTTGGCCCGCCAACGGTACTTCTCATCGGTATAGACCCAGAGATCTGATTCGGCCAGTTCACTGCCCCTAAGTAAACTGTGAAGCAGTTTGTCCAATCCCTCCGAAGAGACTCGGCTCATACCAGACTGCTCATCTTGAGTCCCTGCTTTATCTGCGCCTATTTCTGCTAAGTCTGTATTACCTTTATCAGCTTTACTCTCAACGACAACCTTTTTATCTGCTGAGCTAAGACTAGCGCACTTTCCTCCAGCTCGTTTAGAAAAATCAATGACCAGGGCATCGTTGTCCACCAGCAGTTGATTAACTTCGATGGCGGCAAGCTCTTCACGCACTTTTGCATTTGAAGGGTTAAATTCACTGCAATCTGTCTGGTGGTAACGAGAGCCAAAACAGGCGGCCTTGCCATCTTTCGAGGCTTTGCGGAAGTACGCCTTGCCATTACAAGCTGGGCATATGAGGGACTGCCGATAATGTTCAATATCGGCATCACTCAATTTTTGAAACTTAAACACGGTATAAGTAACCGGCTTGGTCTCATCTAAGGTACAGATGGCATCTAACATAGGGCTATATGAGTCTCTTGCAGTGCATAAATTAACGCTAACCTAAAGCCACTATAGATGATACCAGTTCCATTAAGTAAGTGATCATTCAGCGGGAGTTAAAAATGCTGTAGGCAAGTAAGGGGATTGAAGCTAATAGTTATTCTCGGCAACAAGCTCCTGCGTTGCTCTACCTCCAGCATCCATGCAGTCGTATATCGAAAGCCACTTGCGCAGCATAAAGTATTTTTAAACCCGCACTACGTGAGCTTCTCAGGACTTCTACTTCTGTGTTGCTTTGCCTCAAAAGGGAATAACCATTTCCTCAACAATGCGCCGTGAATTAAAAGCCCTGAGAGAGCTCTGAATTGTTCATCAATTTAATGGAATTGGTATAATACTGAACCCCATAAAAAAGGAGAGCCTATGCTCTCCTCCTCTGGTGGTAACCTGCTAGGCTCCCTTGAGTCAGTAAAAATCGTTAGCTATTTGACCTCATTAGCCACAGCTTCAAACTTAGGCTCAGATGTGTCACCTTCAATCGTCAGCTCTTGCTTTGCCCCTTGTTCCTTGTCGACCTTCAACCAGGCAACAAATAACTCATACCAGATGGCAAGCACGACGGCGCCGAGGAACAAACCTATGATCCCGGCCGACAGCATGCCGCCGATGGCACCAATTAAGATAACTGGCATAGGCACATCCACGCCACGTCCCATCAACAGAGGCTTAAGGAAGTTATCCGACACGCCAGCAATCAGCACCCATATAGTAAAGATGGTCGCTGGTGTCGTATCCTGAGTAGAAAACACATAGAAAATAACAGGTAGCACAACAATCAGTGCCGGCAGCTGGGCGATACCGAGTATCAGCACACCTAAGGTGATCAGCCCTGCCGCGGGTACGTCAAACACGAACATGGCGGAGCCGATTAACATGGACTGGATGAATGCCACGCCGACAACCCCAAGCAAGACGCTGCGTATGGTCGCGGCGGTTAGTGTGGTCCACTGCTCGCCATTCTTACCCACAACACGTACTGCGACAGTGCTAACGGCCTCAGAGATCTTCTCCGCATGGGACATGAAACCCGCCGCTATAGCTAAGGAGATGATAAACATCATCAGAGTCGCCAAGCTGCTCCCTATTACCGAGGCTATAGTGCCCACGGCCGTCTTTATCTCAGGCAGGAAGTGCTGCACCGCCTTCTCCAGGTTAGTGGAGAACAAGGCCCATATTTCATAAAGCTTATCGCCGATCACTGGAATATCGGCCACCCTCTGGGTCGGGCCAGGTATCTTAACATCACCACTCTGCAACACCTCTATGGTACGGCTGACGCCATCGAATATTGAACCTGAGACTAGGACAAATGGAACGACCAGTAGGGCGACTCCGATAATAGCCAATGCAGTCGCAGCCAGTCCGCGTCTGCCCTTAAAGGCCTTCTCAAGTTTCTGGGTTAGTGGCATCAAGGCCACGGCTATGATGGCACCCCACAACACGGGAATGACGAAGGGCCTGATAATGTCATACGTCCATACGATAAGCATAAACAGCAAGCCGATGCGAATAGCCGACTCCATCATGTTATTGACGAATATTTTACTCTGCTGATTTCCCACTCGATTATTTCCTTGTTGATTATCCATGTTGTTTTCCCTGATTTGAACTCACTAAACTCGCTACCACGATAGCCATATAAAACACTCCGGCGATCGCTTCCATGTAGACAAGGACTTGTGAAAATGGGCTGATGGGACTGATATCCCCATAGCCTAATGTGGTTAAAGTAACGAAACTAAAATAGGCCAGCTGAGAGAAGTTTTCCCCCCAGGACATCTGGCTCATGCCAGTGAAAGAATGTGGCGCAAACTCCATGACCATAAGGTAGGCAATGGTCCACATCAAGCCCATCAGGAGGAACAGGGCCACAGACCCCACCACCTTGTTGCCGTCCACTGTGCCGGTAAATAAGATCTGCCTGGAGATAGATCTAAATGTCCCCCAGAAAAAGGCAAACATGATCAGCAGCACCAACAGATCTATCTCCTGTATGCCTAAAGCTTGCCTGAGTATCGAGGCAAGCACCCAGCATAGCGCCAACATCTGCATGAAGCGTTTCCAACGAGGATCAAAACGCAAACTCAATATGCAGACCAGAAAAGTCAGCACTATCACCCCTTCGAGTACATATTCTAAGATACCGCTCGGCATCACCTCTACCAGAGATGAGGTTACCAGTAAGCCAATGAGCGCGAAGGTCATGTAGTAGAAGTTATTTTCCTGATTGATTTTCTTATTCATCGCCGAGCACCATGATCGAAGCTGACAGGCCGAATCTCAACTCTACTCCCTCGGGAAGCTCGTCTAAGGTAATACGCACAGGAATACGTTGTGCCAAGCGGATCCACTGAAAGACAGGATTCACATTTGGCAGCAAGTTATAGCCCACGGTACCGTCTTTAGGCGCTATGCCCCAGCCTATCGATTCCACTTTGGCCTCGATAGGCTTATCTGGGTGTGCCATCAGGGTCACCATGGCAGTACTGCCTATATGTATCTGCTCTAACTCACTCTCACGAAAATAGGCGAAGGCCCAGAAGCTATTGCTGTCGACCAGAGCGATAAGCGGCTGATTCATCACAGCCTGGGTACCGATCTGGATGTCTATGTTAGAGACATAACCCTCTACAGGAGCATAAATATTAGTGAAGCCAAGATTCATTCTGGCCGCCTTCAACTGCTCCTCGGAGGCCTTAATCTTAAGCTTGGACTCTTCGTAAGCTATCTCACGGCGGATCAAATCTTTATGGGAAACGGCTCCCTTATCTTTCGCCCTGATGTCCTGAAGGCGATCGAACTCAATCTTCTTACCCTGCGAGCTCAACTTGGCCCGCTCCAGCCCGACTTCGGCTTGGGAGAGTGAGACTTCATAGGTACTGGGATCGATCTGAAACAGCAGATCTCCCTTATGCACAAACTGGTTATCCTTGATATAAACTTGCACCAGAGGACCGGAAACCCGGGGAGCCAGCTTGATCACATTGGCTCTAATCTGGCCATCACGAGTCCAGGGGTTGTTAAAGTACTCCTGGTATTTCTGATAACCCAGAAACAGTGCGCCGCCTATGATGAGGACATTGAGGACTATGATTAATAATTTTTTCATCTTATTCACTTGTTCGAAGGTCCATTTAGAAGCGTAAAAAGAAACTATCTATGCCGATAACGTAGAACAAGGTTATCGCCATAAAGGTCATCGAGGGAAACGCAATGAAACGCGACAACCTCGTCTTATTTAACAGGGCTACCGTTATCCAGCTGGCGATTGTCGCCACCACCAGTACCAGTAACAGGGGCGAGAAATAAACATCTCCCGCAGCGAGTTCATGGGGGAGATCCATCACTCATTCCCTCCTTTAATCGAAAGCTGAGCGCTAGTCTGTTGAATATCCGCAACCGCCGGTTTGTTTCCCAGCACAGGTAATAATTGAGGTTCATCTAAAACATCTCCCCAATCGGTTCTCTGCCTCATCAGCTCTCTAGTTGCATCGCTGATAAAAGCCTTGCCATTATTTATCTGCCAGCCACCGCCTAGGGATTTATAGAGCGCCACAACTTGATTGGCCACATTGCCCTTGATCTGGGCATAACTGTCTTCGCTACGGGTCATCTTTTCTACCGAGTTCAGGAGTCGCTCGAAGCCTATCTGGCCATTCTCATACTGGGTCATGGAGATATTAAACGCCCGAACCGAGGCATTAACCGAACTCATTCTCAGCGCCTTCTGCTCCCGATACAGGGAATAGGATTCCAGAGCGCCACTCACCTCTTGTACCGCCAACAACACCTTTTTGTTGTAGTTGGTGAGCGCCTCTTGCAAGCGGGCATCCTCCAGGCGGACATTGTTCTTAATCCGGCCATATTGGAAAATATTCCAAGAAAATGAGGGGCCGGCGGAGAGCGTCAGCGAATCGCTAAAACTGAAACTGCTACCGCTGGGGTATTGCTGTTGATCCCTATTGAGCCGAACAGGGAAAAGCTGGGATAGAGGGCCGCCTCGGCCGAGCCTATCTTGGCACTCTGGGCATGGGCCAGTAACTCGGCGACCTGAAGATCAGGACGTCTCATCACCAGGGAAGCATCGATACTGGCATCGAGCATGGGCGGCGTAGGCACGATAGATTCGGTATTTTCATCAGTCATGGTGCGCTTGGTATCTGCCCTGCCATACTCGATATTGTAGGCATCGACCTTAGCCTTGAGCTGCTCCGACTCCAGCATGGGCACTATCTCACCAGGCATAACACCGAGTAACACGGCGAGAGCATTTCTCGCCTGCATCATGCCCAATTTAAGTGAAGGCAGCGCCGCCTTAGTGGTGTAAAGCTGACTCTTGGCCTGCTGCACATCGAGCTCGGTGACATTGCCCGAGTCATACTGCACCTGAGTGATATGTACCACACGCTGCTGGATCTGAATGTTTCTCCTGGAGAGCAGCACTCTCTCCTGAAAGGTTCTGAAGTTAATATAATTACGTGCCACTTCCGATGTGATGGTCACGGCAATATCATTGTATGAGGCGATGCTGGCATAGAGCGTCGCTTCAGAGGCCTCGACGCCCCGAGCATATTTGCCCCAGATGTCCATCTCCCACCCTGCATCGAATGACAGAGCCGCGCTATTGAGCGAGCTCTCGTTGCGATACACTTTCGCCAAGCTACCCGATGCCACCTGCACCTGTGGATAGTTGAGTGAATCACTGATCCCCAAGATCATTCTCGCCTGCAAGATACGTAGGCCCGCGGCCTCGATATCCAGATTTTGGGTATTGGATCGCTCCACCAGAAGATTTAGGGTCGGATCATTAAACTGCTTCCACCACTGAGCAGATGCTTGCATTGTCTGTTCAAGCTCACTCTCAGAATCACTCTTAGAATCACTCTTAGAATCAGAGTCTGAGGCAGAATTTTTCCAACTGTCGGGTAACTTCTTCGCCTCAAGAGGCTGAAAGTCTGGTCCCAGAGTGGTACACGCCGAGAGCCCAAGCAATGGCATCATCACCAGACAGGTTTTGACGTACTTATTTAACATTGCCACTCTCCTAAAATCGCTTCTGTCGTAAATTGTTCCAACTGATATCCTCATACGTCCGTTGACACTGACTGATGGCATCGAACACATTCTTCTTCAAATTGAGGAAGATATAGAAGCCTGAGATGTCCGTCGCCGAATAGAGCGACAGGTCGAGACCATTAAGATAATCTTCCAACTGCAACTCTGTGGCTTCATAATCCAACTCATAGCCCAAAAACACCTTGTCTGATGCCTCCTGCTTATATCCCCCCGCCAAAGACTTGGTCATGGGCAGCAGCACCTTATCCTTGAAAGAATGCCGCCCCTGTAACACCAGTTCATTGGTTGCAAACTTACTTTGGGAAGAGACAAAGATATTCAGATGATTATTGAGCATTTCACAGGCAGCACAGAAGGCCGCGAGAGCTTGTGGCGTTGTTTGCTGAAACTGCTTATTGTTAATTTTTGCCGACCATAGGGTTAATTTCTTCACAGTGACGTTCATGGTCATCTGGTGCCAATCGGTCTTGAGCCGCTGTAAGCCGTTAGGTTTAAGCGTTTGATGGCAAAGGATCACCCCGGCGGCATGTCTGAAGAAGCGCTCTCTCATCACCAGAAACAGATGTTCCGGGCGCGATGAGAAGGGAAAGTAATAGGATAAGATGATCATCAAGACCACCAGATAAAACATCATCATTACACTGAGGAGCACGGCAAAGTTATAATGCATGGTGTTATCAATACCCAGCACAAACAAACCCATAAGGAAAAATATGGTGACAGGCCCCTTGAACAGATAGAAGGCGACGAAGGTATAGATGAAAATAAAGACCCCAAGCTCGGCACCTAAAGTCAGCCCGGGCAGAACGAACACATAGGCAGGCACAGCAAACAGGAAGCCGAAGGTGAACAGCACCAGCAACATCACAGGGTGCACAGGCAAGAAAGATAGCAGGGACATGTAGATCACCGAGAAGACCACGAAGGTGTAGCCCCCCGGAGGATTGAAGTAGATCCAGATGAGTCCCGCGACCCAATAGGTAACGAATACCTTTATAGCCGTCTTGGCATTCTCCGCATCCCACCAGATAAACTGAGAGAGTGCCTTAGGGAAGCGCTCGCTGAAGTCCACCTTACCGGTCACAGAATCTATGCAGCTGATGGTCGCCGTCAACCGCGACAACTTTTCATGGAGCTGATTGAGCAAGTAGGCGAAAGTCAGCACCTTGCCTCTGCCAAGATGAGTGCAGGTTTCTAGCGCTTCTTCATCTAAAGTCACTCTGTACTCGATGACTTCACATGTGCGTTCTTTATCTTCCCAAGCCTGCTCTGACTCGATAAAAAGTGCCGCTAGCTTTTGGACAGTTTGATCGTAATCTGTGATAAAGCGCTCTAGCCTTAACTCTGTGCCCTCTTTCACACCGTGAGAGCCCGACTCGGCGACAAAAATTAGCAACTCAGAGATCTGCTTATAATAGAGCAGGGCCAGGTCCCACTCCTTCTTATAGGCCGAGACATCGCTGCACTCGGCGCTGATTGAAGTGTACCTCTGATCCAAGGCCCCCTGCGCAGCGAAGAGCTGCTTCACCAGAGATGACACATCTGTTTGCTCTGCCGACTCTTCGGGACGCTCCAGGGACATTGATTTAGCGGGTTCGGCTTGAACCTGCGTCACCTTAGAATGCGTCAGAAGATGAAAAATCTGTCCCTGTATTCGATTCAGATCATGGGCTAATGCCTTGAGGTTTTGCTCTGTCTTGACCGGAAACAGGAATACACTGACCAAGGTAAACACCACCACGCCGAATGCCGTCATAAAGGCCCGATCAACACCATAGATAAAGGCGCCGTTGGCATCGCCGCCATTGGACATCATCAATACCATCACCCCGGTGAGCATAAACACACTGGGGTCTTTCTTATAGGCATTGCGAAAATAGAAGATGAGTGAGACCACCACAGAGACCACTAACATGTAGAGGATGCGCTCTTGAGCGAAGAACCCCACCAGCAGTAAGCCGATAACGGCACCAATCAAGGTGCCAATCACCCTATAAGTACCCTTGGCGAGAGACTCGCGGCGACTGCCGGTAGAAGCGATCAACATCACAGTGGTGGCGGCCGTCGATGCCTGAGGCCAACCCATAGCCATGGGAATGAGATAAGCCAGAGTCAGACTCAAGGCAACTCTCGAGGCAAACTTGAATTTCTCGCTCAGGCAAAAGGGCCATAGCCAGAAACTAAAATTCAGCCACGACCATCTGGATTGCTCAATTTGACTTGAGTCCTTACCTTGCATTAAATATCCTTATAGAGTCTCATAGAACTTAAATAAGTGCATGAATCGACTAATGCTTTTATAGCGACTCATCGCGCTAGTCTAGTATTGAAATGTTAATGCAGTGCTGCATTATTAGATGACATCATTTCCCTGATACATGTGATAGCGTCCATCATGAACAGGTTCCTGTTCAATGCGACTATTTTATCACCAAGTACGCGTTTTACCGATAGCCTTTCGCCCTTAGCCTATAAAAAATGTGACCAATTTAAGAGTTAAAACTCATAACCAGGACAAAAATCACACAGCAGATTCGCGTTAACAGCAATTACCCGCTAAGTTGCCATCAAGATGAAACCGCAATACTTATACTCAAACAAACTCATTTCATCTTCCACTCAATACTTCACTACTTTTCATAGACATAGAAACAACAAAGGGATAACCCAAGACTTAGGGCGGTCGTTAATATGTTACATAAACGTACAGGGTCTACTCAGTCTAAAAACCGCTAAACAAAATATATACACGGATGATCCCCGCTTAGTCTAAAAACCGCTAATGAAGTTAGAACGGATGATCCACCATCACCCAAGTGTTACTACCTTCATCTGAAATCGCAATATCAGTCCTCACGACCAGACCTGCGGCTAGAAAGCGCAAAGAGAAGCCGGCATCATATTTAAGATCTGTTAACAGCTCACTGGCAGTATATTGCGCGCCCACTCTTCCGGCCTCGACGAAACCCACCAGTTGAAACCAATCAATCTTGAGAAACTTAAGCCAATTCACATCTTCTATGGGGTTATATTTCAGGGTATATCGATATTCTGCTGAGCCGTAAATAGCAGCCTTATCATGGAAACGATTCTGATCGAAACCACGCATGCGATAGAAGCCGCCTAAGGTTGCCGCCTCATTATAAGGGGCATTATTCACCACTTTCTGACCACCTAAACCGTCATACTCCAGTTCCCAGGAGGGTGAGTATCCGGTCCAGAAGTTTAACGCCAGAATTCTCTGATGAGCATAATCTGACTCGCCGAAGGAAAAATACTTGCTCATGTCTAAGTTTAAAAATGTCCACTGATTGTCTGAATCGAGCCAGGCGGCATCGTGGGAGATAGAGAAATATTGGCTACTGCCTCTAGACGGGTTAATCGAGAAATCGGTGTTGTCATACAAGATCCCCAGCTCGATAGCGTGGATAGTACCATCAGACTCTCCCTCTTCGAATTCAAAACTCTGGTAACGATTGAACTGACGCAATACTACTACGGTCGCTCCATGCTCCAGAGGATTCCAATCCCCGCCCCCACTAGGCTCAGAAATTAACAGGCCATCTTTGAGCTGATACTTCACCGAGCCTTTATCGGCAGTAGCTCCTATGGGAAGGGCATATTCAAGTTTAATATCGAACCAATTCGACGAGCCATCGGCTTCAAGATACTGAGTATTGTCCGAGTCATTACTCCCGGGAAGAGGCGTATTGGCGGGAATAAAATCTTGAGTGCCACCAGCATAGGCGCGCTGTTTAGGATAGTAACCCATCATACCGTAGGCACTTAAATAGAAACGCTCTGTATTCGGCAGCAGGAAGTTCCAGACACCACCGCCGGCCGCCTTGCTGACGTCGCCGCCAAATATTGTCCCGCCAATGGTCATATGATCTTGATAGTAACCATTGAGCATGCCGCCGACACCGATATTCAATCCCATGGACTCTGAACTGAAGAGGTAAGGCAAGACTAAGCTCTCCTTTACTCTGTTGGCCGATTCGGTGCGATTAACCGATGTTTTCACATTGGCCGCGGGAGCTGCGAAAATGGAAGCACTGATTAGCAGGCCTAAGAAGACTGAAACAGTAGAAGATAAAAAAGTAGTTTGCTTCATAGGAGTCGGTTCCTTTAGCCTGTAAAACTGAGCACATTTAGGCAATTAGTAAAAACTCTAAGCATATTATCAAAACGATAACAAAACCGCAGCATTTACTCATTCTCTGATAGCAAGGGTGATCATCACAGGAGCATGATCTGTGCTCTGGCTGTCATGTTCGAAGCTGGGATTGATCAGATGGCGGTCATAGATTTCGTAGCGGCCGACCTCAGCCAGACTCAAATCATTTTTGGCATCAAACTCATTCTCTGATAGCAAGAGTGATCATCACGGGGGCATGATCTGTGCTCTGGCTGTCATGCTCGAAGCTGGGGTTAATCAAATGGCGGTCATAGGTTTCGTAGCGACCGACCTCAGCCAGACTCAAATCATTTTTTGCATCAAACTCACTCGAGAGCAAGATGTAATCCAGTACCGAGCCTTTAGCAAAATAATAATGCGTCGCAGGCCTGACCTGTTCCGATAAACTATATTGACTCGCTTGGTATAGATCATAGGAATCTTGTAAACGATAAAATCCTAACTGATGAGCCACCCCCCCATGGCTCCCTGACTCATATCAGCTTGAGGTTTGATGCGGGTATCGACTGAGGTTAGTGCTGCGAGCACACCATCGCTCAACATGTCATTAAAATCCCCCATCAATATCATAGGATTTTGTGTCTGACTTCGACGTTCAACCATGGCATAACGCAACAGCGCAGCTTCGCTGCCTCGCTGAACACTCGAGCCCCAACGCCCCAGCGCCTCCATGGCCAGTAATTGGCCGGTATTCAGTTCAGTACCTGCAGTACTTTTTCTAAAGGAGCTTGTAGCGGAATTAACCTTAATATCCTGTGCATCGAACAGGGCGCGCTTAGACTTAAAGTGCACCACATAACAATCACACAAGCCAAGTTTAGGCAACTCAACCGTAGCCCTAAGCGGTTTGCGACTAAATTCAAACTCACTCATTAGCCCCATCTGCGCCGCCCACTCTTTATCGGCGCTAACCGAAACCGCTTCCTTGATAGGATAACGAGAAGCCAATGCAACGACTGGCTTGCTATAAATAAAATCGTCCATGACCTGAGGTGAGTCCAGCACGCTAAAGTAGTCCAGGCCACAAGCTTTAGTGAGGGTCTCCAGTTCATCAGGACTAAACACCTCCTGAAAAGCTATCACATCAGGCTGGTGCTCATTAAGGTACTTAGCAATCCAGTTTAGCTTCTTCTGCCACTGTTCCTGAGTGTAAATATTGTCAAATTCATAGAAGGCATCGGGAGGCGCAATAAAATTAAACAGATTAAAGCTGGCTATCTTTAATCGATAATGGCTATTGGAAGAAGTTGATAACAAGGCTGAACCTAGAAATAGCGGATACTATTTATGAAGGTTATACCGAAAATAACTCGAAGGATAGTTTGAATAACAGCCTAGGGTAAAATAATGACGGTACAACTTAACCCCTGTCATAAGACCAACCATGAGTATAAGTCACAGCTTTACTTTATTGCACTATATCGACGCATATTATCGAGGTAGAATAATCTGCCGATTGAATACTTAAACTTGCTTTCTCCTTTTCCCCTCATTCGGCTAGGAGTATGATGCAAACAACAGCTATCGAACGAGTTAAGTCTGCTTTTATCGCCGGGCTTTGGGCAACCTTGGCCAGTATAACTATCGGCTTCGGCTTTAAAATTTGGCTGGCACAATGGGTAGCCAAAGAAGATCTGGCTCTGTATCACACCAGCATAGATATCATCTCACTGTCTCTGATCTTGATGACTGGCTTTCGCTCTTCCATGGTGGTGAGCTACTCGCAAACACAGAATGATAAAGATATAACCAATATTTTTCGTTATAGCCTGATCACTATGGTATTGCTCACCTGGGGAGTTGTCTTACCTTATATCAAGCACACATTACATATCCCAGTGGAGTACTTCCATTTGGTCGGTATCATCTTAGGCATGGGGTTCAAGGTCTACTTTACCAATCAGATAGCCATGTATCGTATGTACAATATTTCCAACAAGGTGACTTGGATGGAGCCCTTAGCCCAGATCTTAGTCTTCTTTATCTGCTTCTATCTGTTAGGGCAAGCCGCCATTGCCTCGCTATTCATTTCCATGATGCTCTCCTCTCTCGCCATGGCTGGCTTCATGTTTATCAGCCGACGAAAACAGATAGCGACGACGCCTTTAGACTCGGTAAATATGGACTCTAGCCTAGTCAGCTTCGTGAAAAAAAGTTTTACCGCATCCCTGGAGGCTGGGGCTAGCATCTTGATGATCTACATTACCGTGCTACTCACAGTCGCTCACTTTAGCATCGAAGAGCTCGGAGACTTTCAGGTGGTTGTTAGACCTGTGATTACCTATCTGACACTGCTGTTCGTTTTTCCTATCTATCGATTCGTATTGCCTGAACTCGCTGTATGTGTACGAAATTCTGACATCCAGCAAATTAAACAGATAAAAAAGTGGATTTATAAGCTGGCCGCCATAGTCGGTTCAGGTTTCTTCATTACTATGCTTTTATTCAGCCATGACATAGTCGCTTGGGTGTTCCCGCCTGAATACACTCAGGCTGCACCTGTGCTAATGCACTTTTCCATGTTCTTCATCTTCATGATACTTAACGCCTATCAGCTAGCTTTTATTAAAGCCCACGGCTTGTTTACCCAAAGCTTGATGATCAGAATCAGCGGCATTTGTGGACTGATAGTGAGCTACTATATTTATAGCGAGGTTACTGACAATGTCGTGGCGGTGATCTTAGCCCTAGGTACCGGCTACCTCTTGATGTTTATCTTATCGAGCTTGGTAGAGAGGCAGATCCACAGAAGAGAACACTGCAATATGCCTATGGAGCAGAAGATAAAATAACCAGACTAGCTTAGTGATAAACTCCAAAATATTCACATATTGGGATTAAAAATCCCAGGGCATATCGATATAAACTCTAACCAAAGTATCTTTATCCCAAGGTAAGATAGGCAAGTAATCTGGATCATCTAAAGCCACTTTTGCATATGGATCGAGATTGTATTCGGTATGCTCTACACTCACCACAAACACACTGTCCTCTACCCAAGTATTAGCATCATAATTCAGGGCGATGCTATAACGATTCTCCAGCCACTCACTGCCATCGTTCCAATGCTGAATCTTAGCCGATAATTCCAACGAAGACCCCAAGGAAAATCGAGTGTCTGCCGCAAGCGTATAAGCCCCGGTCTTATTTTGGAAATCACCTCGATCGTATCCACGCATTTTCGGCACATCATCATCTATTTCCAGAAAGTAGTATCCCGCCCCCACCTTCACTCCGGCAAAGAAATTTTTTGTATCATATTCATAGCCAATACCAGGAAACAATTTCAGCTGTTTCTCAACTGAACTGACAGTATTTCGCCTGCTACTCGCCTCTACTTCCCATTGAAATGCACTATCAGGAGACAGACGAAATAGCTCGCCCTTCACCATAAAATTCGAACTAAACCAGATAGGAATATGATCGGGATCTAGCTTATCTTTATCATGATCGACAAAAACATCTACAGAGCCAGTCAATAAAATATTGGACTGCGTGAGATGAGACAATGAAAAAGTCGCCCCAGCACCTAAAGTATGTGAGTCGGCTTGCTCGACTATAATGTCGTGGCCACCAAAAGCGATACGCCAATCCAGTGCCTTAGCACTAAAAGTACTCGCTAAGGAGAGACACAGTACGGTGAAAATGAGTGTAGGAATTTTCAATGCCATTTTGCGATAACCTTATAATTCTTGGCGAGCGAATGCTTCACCGGCAGGCTTGTTACGCAGAATTTAACCACAAACCAAGATTAAAATCAGTAGCTTGTAACTAGCCTGAATAATTAAGCTAATGATGAAATAGGAATCGAAGTGCAAGCCCGAGAAGGAAGCTTCGAATAGAGAGCATCAATTACTGCTTCGGTGCTTTAAAATCTATCACATCCCCCTTCTGTAGGATTAACGGCTCCTCGATGCATACTCTGTTTTTGCCTAAGTCTTTGGCTAGATATAATAATTTATCTGCTTTCGCACTGAAAGCCAAAGGGTCGCTGTTCTGAGTCGGATTTGCGCTGATCACTCCAAGACTGATGGTCACATATTCAGAGACGCTCGAGGGCTCATGGGGAATATGTAATTTTTCAATACTCATTCGACACTTATCCGCCAAGAGTGCGGGTTCATTGGTATTTGGCAATAAAATAACGAACTCTTCACCACCATACCGAGCGACTAAGTCTGTGTTACGGCTCATGGTACTCTTCAATGACTTGGCCACATCCCGCAAACATTGGTCTCCCGCCAAATGTCCATAATGATCATTAAACTGCTTAAAGTTATCAATATCGATCATGATGAGGGAAAGTGAAATATTGCTTCGAACGGCTCTCTGCCATTCTTTTTCGAATTGCTCATCGAATTTGCGACGATTGGCAATCTTGGTCAAACCATCGGTATGGGATAATTCTTCCAGCTCCAATTTGGCTTCATTCAGATCTTGGGTTCGCTCTTCTACCTCGACCTTGATTAAAGAGCTACGTCGAATAACGGCAGAGGTATACGCACCACAAAGAAGTACGAATAAAATACCAAATGCAAAACTAATGAAAGGTAATAAACTTCTACGTTCTGCGATATAGCCAAGCGTCGGAGTCGACACTAATGTCCACTGTCGCCCTCCAAATCGACTCAAGGGTTTATTGTAAGTGAGCTGAAGCTGAGTCGTATTTTGACGTTGGTCGATAGAAAAATTTGAATAGAGTTGCTCGGCCAAGACCCCGGTATTATCAATCAATTTTAAGTTAATGCCTTGGGCGCCTGTATACTTGATCGCTGTTTCGAACATATCTCCGATTCTATACACCCCGAGCACGAAGCCAATCAACTTCTCTCGACGTTTAATTAACGTATTAGGTTCACCTCGATAGATAGGCATAAACATCAGAAATCCCTTCTGATTGGAAATTTCCTGTACCAGAGTAATGCTGGCGGTCGCCAATGAGAGGTCTAGATCTCGTGATTTTTTGAGAATTTTGTCGCGTTTGGGATTTGATGCTAAGTCAAAACCGAATGCCACCTCATTGCCTTCCATTGGCTCGACATAATAGACAGGAAAATACTCCTTTCGCTCAGTCGCTCGGATCATACTCCCCTGAAATTCACGCTCGGTGAATTCAAAATCAGGGTGCAGTTGTCTTCTTTGCTGCTCATATTTTTCGCGCTGTTCCAAGCTTACTCTGGGGATCCACTCTAATGCCTTTATGTTCTGATGCCTAACCAAGAAGCTACTTGCCAGCTTTCTAAATTCACCCTCGGTCACATCATCTGAACTATTGTATAAGCCCTTAACCGCATAAAGCACTTCTAAATTAATCAAGAGCTCTCGTTCTAAGGCTGCCGCCTTATCATCAACATCTCGCCTAAAATCGGACTCTATGGTCAATGTCTCATTTTGATAAAAGCTATATCCAATCCCTGCAGACAGTATGATGCCAACCAAGATGAAAAATAGAACTAAATAGTTAGAGAAAATGCTGAATGTACGCATGATTAATTCTCTCTACTTAAATAGAGTAGAGCAACAAAGAATGAAATAGGCTCAAGTTGTGACAATGCTTTACTCTGCTTAAAAAAAGAAAAGTTCCAAGGAACATAAATAAGTTATATTAGTTAGTCCTTTTATGCAATTAACTCCCATCAGCAATCATCCAAAATTTATACCTAAAAAAACGATCTTGAAAAATGCTAAGACGAGTATAGATACATCCTGATAAACATTAAAAAATGATGACAAACCCTTCTCTTAGACTAGTTCGAACAATCAAAAAATCAAATGATATTGTTCTATATCCAATGAATGAAACGAACCTCAATGAAATTGTTTTAGTCAATCATTCTTGTGTTCTCTTGCCCCTATGACGTAGTCTACAGTCATAGTCAGCAATTCAGGATGAATTTCACCTATGCTATTTGCTAAAAGTTCAACTTCGATTTCAGCAATAACAGAAAAGAGTCCTGATACCAGCCTCTGTGACATCAAGGAGGATAACCCTTTGATTTGGCCGTTGTTAAGCCTACTCAAAGCCTCTAACAGAAGCTGGAAAGTACATCACCTCGCGGCCAAACTCCAACAACAAGGCTTGATGCATCATCTAGACGATGATCAACAGAAAGCCCTCTTCAAAACCAATTTTCTCCTAATGAACGCCCTCTTCGAGCTGCAGCAACTCCTCCTACCACAACATTGGTTACAAGTTAAGGCCATGGAGATTCAAATTTACAGGGTTTTACCCCTAAATCTAGTCACTAGCCTCAAGGAAGATGACGCCTTGAGAGATTACTATCTCAATTGGCTCAATTACGATACCTGCCCCAACATCATTCAGGAAATGCTCGAGTCTTTCTGGAGTCGATACGAAGACTACATAGGTACTAGCCCCAACTTGATGCATAACAGTCAGGCATTATCGGTATTTGAGTTAAAGGGCGATGCAACAGATAAACAGATCCGCAAGCAATGGCGCAAATTAGCCCTGATATGGCACCCAGATCGCCCTAATGGAGATGCAGCTCAATTTCGTAAAGTTTGTGAAGCGTGGCAGACTTTAAGAGATAAACGTTAAAAATATCCTCGAAACTCAAACCTAGATCACACTGTAAACACTGCTCCTATAAGTTAATTCAGTCATAATTAAGCATTAGCTTTTATGCTAGATTTATTAGGTGCAATATGGCGTATCGATAGCTTGCTTTGCCCTTCAGGCAGAAGTTTCGATATTGAGTACCAGTCGGTACGAGCCTGCTTCAGCCTATCACTTTTGAGGATAATCAATTGATTAAGCACATAGCCTTAGCGTTAACTTTAGCTTTAGCCCCTTTGAGTAGTTTTGCTGCACAATTTGAAGAAGGTAAGCACTTCACACAGATTGCCGAAACAGCCAGTGCTCAGCCAAAGCTAACTGAATTTTTCTCTTTCTATTGCCATAACTGCTACAACATGGAAAAGCAGTATCTTGGTGATATAAAAGCCAATTTAGATAAGAAAGTCACCTTTGATAGCAAACATGTAGACTTTATGAATAGTGATATTGGTACAGAAGTCATGCGCTCTTTGGCAGTGATTCAAGAGCTCAATGCTGGTGACAAGATGACTCACGCTATGTTTGCTGCGATTCAGGGGGACGAAGATGCTCATGGCCATAATCATGATCACGGCGCACATGAAAAACCAGAGCTTAATAATCGCGATGATATCAAGAAAGTCTTCGCCGCCAATGGATTCGACATCAATGAGTATGATGCTGTTGCCGACAGTAAAGCCGTTAATGACAAGATAGATTTATGGCGCGTACAGCAGAGACAGTTCCAAATCCAGAGTGTCCCTGCATTTGTAGTGAATGACAAATACGCGGTTAACATGAGTTCCATTCGAACACTCGGCGAGCTTATCGACTTAATCAATTACTTAGCCGTAGAGCGTAAGTAGATGTAAACCTAAGAAGCATCTAGAAACTAGGACCTAGTTTCTAGATCAATTTTTGATGAAATCCAGTAGATGCAAACATACACAGAAAACATGTATCAAGATAAACCCGATAAAACCTTTCACAAGCAGGATGTGATAACTGCGCCACATAAAGGCATCTGAACTGCCTTGCAGACAAAACCAGATCACGCCGCTAAAGCCAACACCAACTAAGAGTAATATCCCAATGCCTTCGATGCAGCTAAACAGGCCACGCCCGCCAGCTACAGGGATTCTACCTTTAACCAGCCCGGATAGATCTTTGTTGAGCTGAGAAAAGTCAGCCAGCAGCCAAGGAAACATCTGTCGCCACCGACCTCTCAGGCAATGAGTGATCAACATACTCACAGATAGCCCGGCAGTGACTAACCCCAGGTAAACATGTAAATAATCCCATATTGAAGCACTATTACGCAGGCCTCGTCCCATCAGGATCCAGCCACTGGTGGAAATTAAAAATGCAGATAAGATAATAATACAGGCATGCTGATAGTCGACCAGCTTAGAAACCAGCCTACTGAAAACCGAAGAAGAATTAGCCATTAAAACCTCTACTTGTGTATCTTGAATTTTCCCAAGCAAACACTACAACAGCTCGATTTCCTTGACGAAAACATCGACTCGCTGCCAATCCGTATACTCAATCTTAGTGCCCACAGCCGTTGGCCCTTTGGTTATCCACATAATGAAGCGAATTATGCTCCTGTCTAACCAGTTATAGCCCTGATAATCCAGGTTACCTGCAAATACCTTAAGCAAGTTAGGCCGCCATTGGGTCTTACTCAAGAAAGCCTGCATATAAGGATTCGTCTCGGGGTATTTCTGCCAGCTTTACGCGCCACTAAGCTCACAGAAAAGAAGCAGCTAGATTTAGCTTCTAACGCCACAAGATGGGTCGCAATAAAGTTATACACCTCTGCATTATGCTTTCCGTGGCGGATACTGGCTCCAATAATAATTTTATCGAACTCACCGAGGAGCGGAACTTGCTCTATGCAGCAAGTCACCACTTGGTTGCCATTTTCAATCAAACGTTTGCCGATATGCTCAGAAATTTTGCGTGTCTGGCCATGAACACTGGAGTAGATTATCAATATTTTACTCACCGGGCCCCCTGACTAATGAACTCATTATGGATAGAGGCATACTAATGTATAAGGCAAAATATTTACTTGAAACAGATCACGAGACTCCGAGGTCAAATCTGGAATACTCCTACCCAGCTCACAAACTCAACCATCAACCATCAACCATCAACCATCAACCAGAAGTGAAAACATTAAAGCTTATCTGGCAAAGAACACAATTAAACCAACTGATACCTTTTAGTTACAAATGATATCAACACGTGATCGTTAAGTTTCAATCTGGAGGCTGTTTAATATGGAATCAATGTCCTTAAAAGGTAATACTTTCACTCACTAGTCTCTTCTTGGTATGCTCCGCTTCACATCACAACCTTAACATTTTTATTTATTTATCTTTATCCAAAACCATTTGCGGATAAAGTTATATAACATTGGTTATCACCTAGGTACCTACAGAGTTGTGCAGGCTTAACGCCTCAAAAGTACCTTGCCATCATGATAGATTAACGGCTATACAAACCTCATTGGGCCAAGCTAAATAAACAAAGTTGGAAACTCTCAGATGCTAGTAGCTGAGCTCCAATCACACTTAGAGAATCGAAATGAAAAAACGAATAGCCATCGTGCTGGCTTGGGCAATATCTGGATGTGCAAATGAAAACCAACTCTTAGCGGATCTAAAAAAAGACACACAGCCTATTGAACTCACTACCTGTCAGCAGGTACTCGATGCCTACAAAAAGGGACAGGATATTGAACCTTATGTGCGACTAGCCAGGACATTATGGATGATACAGAAGAGCACTGAATATGGCAGTGCGGCAGCCATGAGTAAGTATCAGGCTGATGAACGAATGGGTTTAGTCATCAAGAAATGCATAAACGAACCTGGAAACACTTTTATTGCCACGTATGCTCTCGCTGCAGATTAAGGACTTATTACACATAACAACACTGGACTCAGTATTCCTTTTCCAAAGCCAGTTACCAATTAACTAATCTAAAAAAGCTCAAAATTGAGTATATCGTGGCCCCTAAAGAAAAATCCTAATTCCCATTGTCATACAGAGAAAAACAGAAAGCATGATAGTGAGTAAACCTATAGATATAAAAAAAGCAGAGCAATAACTTGCTCCGCTATAGGTTTTAAGCAAAATTTAAAAGCTAGCAGGATAAACGTTACAGTGACATCAAGAAAGCAACAACTTGATCTCGCTCAGCCTTGCTCAATGCCATAAAGTCATTACGACTCTGCTCACTTTCGCCACCATGCCACAATATCGCCTCTTCCAGAGTTGCAGCGCGACCATCATGTAAGAAGCCGGCCAGTGGGTTCACGGTCTGAGTCAAGCCAATACCCCACAATGAACGGGTACGCCACTCATTGCCGTCGGCTAGAAAATCAGGACGGCCATCGGCGAGCTCTTCACCCATGTCATGTAGCAACATATCAGTGAAAGGATAGATAGTCTGTCCCTTGAGCGCATCTATCATAGGTGTGCCGCCAATATCACCAGTCGACTTAGTCACGAAGCTGGCCTTATGACAGCCCGTGCAGTTAACTTGCTCAAACAGGCGCGCACCTTCACGAACATTAGCATCATCGACATTACGTCTGGCCGGTACCGCTAAAGTCTCGGCGTAGAAGACCACAGAATCACTGAACTCGACGCTCGCCTCAGGCTCTCCATTGACATCTTCTCCCGTGTCAACGAAGCCGGTTCTGGTTAGATAGCTATCATGCAAGGCGGTGCCAAATACGCTCTCATCGGGAAACAGTGGATTAGTAATACCGATATCACCACGCAATGCACCCAGAGATTGCACTCGTACACTCGGAGTATTGGCCTTCCAACCGAAACGTCCCAAAGAAACTGGATTAGTGTCCCCAGCTTGCGCCTTAACGGCGTCGAAGACCAGGTTAGCCCGGCCAGAGATCTTGTCGCCATCTGCATCGTTCTCATCGACCAGGGCCAAAATATCAGTCTCTGGAATCGCTTCAAGCAGGCCTAAACCGAAAACAGGCATGCCGTTACGCCAGCCCATCAAGACATCATCTTGGAGTAGGTCCGAAGTCACGTTAGCACTAGATAAGGTCTCACTGGGTGCATCATAAGGGTTTTCTACCGCGAATAATGGTTTCTTCAATGTGATGCTTGTGCCATCCGAATATGTCACGACCTTGGTTTCATAGGAGAGATACACATCCGCCTGTCCACCAAACAAATTATCTTGCCAATCCGGACGCGCTTTTAACACCCCGCGGTGAAACAGTTGACCGCCAAAATTAGGCACTGGGATAGGAGCACAATAATCATTTGCCGCAGTTCCTAGAGTACATGGCTCCGCAGCAGCCTTGCTGATACGCAAAAATAGCCCGGCTTCGGAACTTAGTTTTATCCGGGATTCTCCGGCTGGCACTATGGGAGTCGAATTACGCCCATCTCGCTGGTGACATGAGTTACAGTCAGTATTGTTAAATACCGGGCCCAAACCATCGAGATCAGGATGTTCGACGTTTGGCGCCGTAGTGAAGGCGGTCTCAAAACTAAGATCACCTTCTAGGTGATGCTCTAAGCTCACATCGGATAAATTAGGTGCAGGAGTCGAGAAACCATGACCTGACTCGGAAGCATCGAAGGTGGTAGTCTCTCCGCCGCTGGCCTTCATATCGGTAAAACTTGGGTATATTTTTTCTTCGGGTTTAGGTTCAGGGGCATCGTCACCAGAGCCCCCACAGGCAGTTAAGCCAAAGCAGATAGCGAGAGCTAAACTGGCATATTTATAACGATTAAAATTCATCATTTTCATCCCACACACATTTTTACTTAAGCGAGTATTTCTCTATCCTGAGCTGAATACTGCTTAAAATAGGTCTCTTTATATTAAAAAAGGAGGCCATTCCTGTGCCTCCTTTTCTATCCAATCACATCTGTATTAGATAGGGAGTTATACTTTCCACTTATTAAGTAGAGGAACAACATCTGACTCCAGACTGGCTTGTAGCTTAGAAAGCGCATCCACAGCAGTTTGGATTCTTCCGCGACCTTCAGCATCGGCAATTGCCTGGCGGAATGGCATATTGTTAGAGCCCTTGATAGCCTGGATCTTAATGATGGCATCATCAATTTCACTGCTTACACGCAGTGCAAGCGCCTCATCGCCGGCCTTAACGAAATCGATAATGCCTTGCTTGTCACTGGCACCGGTTAGCTCACCTTGGTAGACATTACGCACACCTATGATGTTATCGCTGAAATCTGTCAGTGAGTTCCATGAGTACTGCGACTCAACTTTAGAGGTATCAGCAGTTGCTGCCGAAGTGCCAAATGGATCGGCAATCTTACCGTTACCCACTTCATCGACAATGCCAATCATGCCGTTTACCAGCTCCTGAATCACACCGACCTGAGAAGCGTAAAAGGTGTTATCCGCTGTTCCCGGATTCTTAACCAATTCACCATAGGCTTTACCTGTTTGACCGTCATGACTTATCAGCCATGAATCATCAAGAGTCTTGGTGTAGTCACGGAACACTTCCGATAGACCCATCAAGTATTCGGCTTCTGACATGCTTAAGTCGGCAACATCTTTCTGGTTATCGGCAACACCGTCACCAAATAATAGATATTCCATGGTGTGGAAGCCCTGAACATCATCGTTCCAACCCTTGATGGTATCGGCAGAGAAACCTGAGTTATTAGTTAACACAGTTTTAAGGTCTGTAGTGTTTAATGGCCAGCTATCTAAGTGTGGATCGATACCTAATGAATCTACTGGGCCAAAGATATGTGACTCACCTTGTTCCCAAGGCTGACGAGCCGCCTTCCAGGCTTCTTGTGCTGCAAGCAGGTTAGCCTGAGTCTTGTTAGCCACTAGAGTTTGAGACGCAAGAAACATCTCCTCGCCTTTTATCGCCAGCGTCGAGTAGCCACTGATAATCACATCGTCGGTCAAGTTAGTGATCATCTCAGTCGCGGCAAATTCAAACTTGTCATCAGTAGGCGGTGGTGTTGTGTCATCGCTACCTGAACCGCCACATGCGGCGAGTGTAGAGATGAGTGCAATTGCGACTGCTGAGTACTTAAGTTGTTTCATGTAAATCTCCATTTTTACTTTATAATTAGGTGCGCCTACCCCTGCATAGTGTGCAAGGGCCTCCCCGAGTCCTAGATGTGTGCTCATTGCTTATGCATGAACACACGTGACGCCGAGTAAAATGACAAAAAATCAGGTGTTATAGTGAGAACTGGTAACCCACGCCCAGGGCGAAAAAGTTTGTGTCCGGAATTGAAGACACGGCAACTTGCTGACGTCCGGCTTCCGCTTTGATAACAATCTCAGCAATTGGGAAATAGTTAATTCCGATACTGGTCCAGGTATTCTCATAGCGCTTAGACGCAGTGCCGGTATCGACATCGGCTAGCGGGTTCGAGTAATCGATATTGGCAAAAACGGTAACTGGGATCGAAGTGAAATGGCTCAGATCTACCCCTGCCTCGACGAAGAAGGCTTCAGACTCGGATCCGACTTGGGCAAAGTTGCCAGGCTTTAGACCTGGTGTGGTCTTGTTAGCTTGAGTGATACCATCTGCGTCACTCAAAGTACCGTTCAGGTACTGACCGCGTAAGATCCAAGGTCCTTGTACGAAGGCGCCAGATATGGCCAAGATACTAACCGTACCATCACCACTCACCTTGTTGCTTTTATGACGGTTACCTGTGGTATTGCCATAGTAATAAGCGACGCCAACGGCGCTGCCCTTTTTAAAATTGCCGTAATCAAGACGCAATGCATAGGCAAGGTCGTCTGCATTAACACTCTCGAAGCGCTTCTGGTGGCCGGATGCTATCCAGTCATAGGTACGGAAATATTCGGAGTTTAGACCACTGACAACCTGAGCTTGATAGTGGAAATTAGCCATCTCACCAAATATGCCGACACCCATCTCATTCCAAACAGCGGGTAACATGGCCGCCTCACTACGGTGACGCAATACAGTCAGGTATTGATCTGGCTTATGTAAGATACTTGAAAGTCCAATTGGCAGATGAATATTACCGAACTTGACACCAAATTCATCACTGGGACGGTATCTCAACTCAGCCTTCTCGATCATGACCTCACCACCGGCTTCGACTTCAGTTTCAAACTCACCGAACTCATCGAAACCATCATATTCAAGGGCCGTGCCTGTACCACCATGTTCGTACTCGATCTCGACTTCCATATCCCATTCATCGTTGAACTGGTAACCGAACTCGGTGACTATGCGTTCGAGGTCGAAACGGCCACGACGTTCTGGACTGGTATCCTGTACGTTCTGGTAATACTCATCGCTGGTGTAAGTCATGCTGCCGTATGACTTGAAAGAAAACTTGTTCCATTTACTTTCAGTTAGCTCTTTTCTTGCAGTTGCAACTACTTCAGCCTGCTCTTCTTGCTGCTTTAGTTGCATTTTTTGTTGGGCTGCTAACTCGGCGAGATCGTGTTTAAGCTTATTGAGTTCCGCTTCCTGTTTAGCAATCGCCTGCTCTAATTGAGCCGGATCTGTTGCCGCCATGGCACTAGTACAACTAAAGCCAGCTATACATAAAGCCAACAAACTTAACTTGGTTTTCATTTATCTCTCCGCACAAATTAACAGCATCACTTAAATTCGCGAACAAAATACTACAAATGAAAATCGTTTGCATTATAATTTACACTTACCTTTGTAACAGCATTTACAAAAAACTTACATTTGCAATAGCTAATATATGTAGTTTGTACTAGTACAAATAAGAATTTAAGGAGTTCCTACTAGATAGAGGGCCTAGTCGCAGCGAGTTTTTAGGAAGACTAGATAGGAAATGAGGCAATAATCGTTAACCAATTGAGAAAAAACTCATGTAGACTCCTTGTTAAATTGCTAGCCCCCGAATAGTAAATCTGGTCAATCAGCCGAACTTTCCTCGCTGCTGATATCGTTTTGTCTATAACTAGCTACTTGATACGAGCTGAAACTGACGCCCTATACCTGCATTAATTGCCATATGGAAGATCTAATGAAGCAGAAAAACCCGCAGAGTCTCCTGCTTTGGATGACCTTCATCATGTCGCTAGTATTCGCCGTTTGGCAGGTACTGCTCAATAACTTTGTCATAGAGAGGGCGCAATTTACTGGCGTAGAGATCGGCATACTTCAGAGCCTGCGTGAGGTTCCTGGCTTCTTAGCCTTCACGGCCATATTCGTGCTACTACTCATCCGTGAACAAACCTTCGCCTTAGTCTCGCTGGCAGTTTTATCCATAGGCGTCGCGGTTACCGGTTTTTTCCCTCAGGTACTCGGCCTCTATATCACCACAGTACTCATGTCTGTGGGCTTCCATTACTTCGAAACCATAAATCAATCGTTGACCCTACAGTGGGTAGACAAAAAGGAGACTGCTGGATTTCTCGGAAAAGCGCTAGCCTGGCGCTCTGCCGCCGCACTCTCAGGTTATGCCAGCATCTGGTTAGTGATGAGCTGGCTAAAACTCGATTATGTGTATATGTATGCTCTCATAGGTTGCTTAGGCTTATTGATGGTGCTGATCGTCACCTTATACTTTCCTAAATTTGAAGTAGGTGAAGTGCAACATAAGAAGATCATTCTCAGGAAGAGATACTGGCTCTACTACCTGCTCACCTTTTTCTCCGGAGCCCGGCGGCAGATTTTCATGGTTTTCGCTGGCTTTATGATGGTAGAGAAATTCGGTTATAGCGTCAGTGAAATTACCAGTCTGTTCCTAATTAATTACGTCGTTAATCTACTGTTTGCTCCAGCAATAGGTCGTTTCATCGGCCGAATAGGCGAACGCCGAGCGCTCACCATCGAATACCTAGGCCTGATCATCATCTTTATCAGCTATGCTTGGGTGCAGCAACCCGAAATAGCTGCGGCTCTCTATGTTATCGATCATTTGTTATTTGCCATGGCGATTGCCATCAAGACCTATTTTCAGAAGATTGCCGACGGTAAAGATATTGCTGCCACCATGTCGGTAAGCTTCACTATTAATCATATTGCCGCCGTAGTGATCCCGGTTTTACTGGGTCTACTCTGGCTATATTCACCACAAGCTGTATTTTATATAGGGGCAGGCTTCGCGGTATGCTCCCTAGTACTGGCCCGAAATATTCCGAGCGCTCCGTCCCAAGGCAACGAAGTCAATTGGAGCTGGTCCAGAAAAAATGTTCAGCTCACCGACCCAAGACAATGAGGTCAATGACGCTAGATTCGAGTAAATAAGTGCAAGACGTATTATATTAAACTGAGAGTGATATGGCCGAAATAGCGAAAATCAGCGAAGTAAAGTCAACACAATCTGATGTCTCTGCGCGCAAGAAGGCGCTCCTATTAGGCCTTCAGCTTGGGTTGAGTAGTGAAGAGGGCTATCGGGCAACCACAGCCTCGGTCGCAGAGCGCGCCGAACACCGGCAGCGAAAGTTGATGAGCCAGTATCAAATCAATCTGGAAACCATCTATAAGATAGCCTTGAGCATCACGCCATCAGACGTAACAGGGGCCGATCTCGATCCCGATTGGTCACATCAGTTTTTTCAAATCGCAGAGCAGATACATAACCGAAAAATGCAGGAGTTATGGGGCAGAATTCTCGCCAATGAAATCACCAATCCAGGTAACTTTAGCCTAAGGACCCTGACAACACTGAAACAGTTAACTCACAAAGAAGCACAAATATTAGAGAAAGCCTTAGGCATGGCAGTGAAGGTCAATAACGAGACTCGTTTAAAGCTCATCATTGGATATCGATATACTGGCGGAATTGGCCAGATATTCAGAAAGTCATCACCCATTAATATCGGCTTATCAAATTTTGGCCTGCCTTATTCCAATATTCTCACCTTAATCGATGCAGGTATACTCCACCGAAGTGAATTCGAAACAGGTTTATTAAACAGTAAGACACCTATCCATTTCACCTTGTTCGATACTAAGATGAAACTGACCCCAAAAAGCGGCCATCTATTATTTAACTATTATCGTTTAACGCCGATTGGTGATGAACTCACCCAGCTTATTCACCCTAAACCTGACAGTGAATATACCAAGGCCATGAGGACTCTGTTCGCCAAAGACTTCAAGATCGAATAGCCTTGAAATAAGGTTTATTGTGCTAGATCGACCTTTAATTTTTGAGTCAATTCACCGTGCAGCAATTTATTTTGAGCCCCGTCGTTTCGAACCCTGTCTTTTTGATTAGAGTCAGGTTTAAACCAGTTCAAGGTGTCGGCGAGTTCGACCACCTCACCGATGATCATCAAGGCTGGCATTTTAAGCGCAGGATTTGATGCTAATCGTTCTAACTCTCCCAATGTACCTATGAAGCACCGTTGATCTTGTGTAGTGGCCTTGGAAACAATTGCCACTGGGGTATCGATATTGCGTCCAGCCCCTAACAACCCAGACTTTATCAAGCCAGCATTCAATATTCCCATATAGATAACTAAGGTGTTATTGGGATTTGCATAGCTATTCCAATCCATTGGGCGGCTCTCTAGCTGGCAATGACCTGTGATAAAGGTTACCCCTTGGGCATAATCTCTATGGGTCAGTGGAATGCCCGCATAGGCCGATGTGCCACTGGCAGCCGTGATACCCGGAACGACTTCAAACTCTAAACCCGATTCGACTAAGCTCTGCAGTTCTTCGCCTCCGCGGCCAAAAATAAACGGGTCGCCCCCTTTAAGTCGCACAACACTCTGCTTAGTAAAGGCTTTGGTGACTAAGAGTTGATTGATCTCATCTTGAGCGGCGCTGTGCTTACCCGCACGTTTACCGACTGCAATTTTCTCGGCATCCTTGGGAACCAGAGCCATGATGTCTTCACTGACCAGGGCATCATAGAGGACAACATCGGCGCTCTGGAGGATTCGGTATGCCTTGAGCGTTAACAGCTCAACATCTCCCGGACCCGCACCCACCAACCAAACTTTGCCACCAGCTCTCTGGCCAGGTAAAGCGACTATTTCCATCTCTATGCCCCACACTCGATTTTAATAGTGTAAATATAACCGTCTACTTATAACTTAATAAATAGTTATTTCTTTACTGTTATACGTTTTAGTTATTAAGTGCAGGAGCTTATAATTTACACTCAATAATTTTAACGGTTACGGAGAGAGCCTTATCGACTATAATGCTCATACTCAAAGCAGAGGGATCTGCGTATCCCTTAACGATCTTTTATGGGTAAACTATAACTGTACTCAAACCATTTTTAATCGCTGAAGTTCGGGCGGCTAACAAACCAAGCCAATGGATCTTGCCTCCGGGTAGTGAACAGACGTGTATCAAGGAGAGATATTGAGATTCGGATTTCCACAGATAGTCAATGTATTTGGACTCTGCCTGCTGATCAGCACCCTACAGCTAGCACGCTTAACCCTAGATTCTGTCGACTATAAAACCCGCCTAACTCAGAGTGAAATGCATCAAGATCTCGATGTATTGATAAACGAAGTTAAGTTACATTCAGCATTTGCAGCATTAGATGAGCAGAGATTCACTAAGATAGAAGCCGATATCGAGCCTCTTATTTACCGAGTCACCAACTCGCTCGAAACCCAATATTTTTATGCTGAAATCGTAAAACTACTCGCCACTCTCGAAGATCCGGGAGTGATAGTCACATCTCCCAGTGAGCCTCTGTCTATTTTACCTGTGATCCTCAAGCCACTTGCAGACTCCTGGCTTGCACTGGATGAAAACGCCACCCCGATAGATCCCGATCATCCTTTCATTACTCATATCGACGGCCTTCCTCTATCTCGCTGGGAACAAGTCAGTCAAAAGTTTATCTCAAACCCTCTGAATGAGAGCATCAGTGAGCGTGTGCACTGGCTTTCACAGCTGGATATTCTGAGGCACGACATGGGGTTGCCCCTCAAAGCTCAGGTAACCCTGTCCCTCAGCAATAATCAGGATTCCAACATTCAGTTAATCTTGCCAGTTGCCAAGCATCAGCTCCATCCTCCCAGAGAGCTCATCGCCGGCATGGTGAACAGCTTGAACGATGACGGCATGAAGAATCAGCCCTTGTATGTCTCAATCGATTTATTATCTAGCTATGGTAGCGACTCAGACCTAGTGACAAGCCTGGAGAAAGGTTCACAGCAAGCGCTAACTATCATAGATCTGAGGAGTGCCGTAGGAGACAGTGATAAACTGTTACATTTCATCGCCCGTCATTATCCTAACCCCAAATCTGTCTATAATCAGACACAGGTACCACAGCATCTTATTGCCCTAGGGCAATATCGCCGCTCCCTCGAGTTCAAATCCGACTTTCTCAGGCCTCTGGGCTTTATTCCTTTTGATGAGTTTAATTTCTTCGAACAACTAGAGTTCAGTCAGACAAGCCAAACGATTGATTTGAATAAAGCTGACAAGTTCGGTCTCTGGTACGGAAGAAGATCGCCACTGGCTAAAAATTTAAATAGAGATGAGTCAGGCACGCCAATATCTAATCGCCTCGGCTTAATCATAGGCCCTGAATGTCGACGGGAATGTGAGTGGATAGCCTACTTTGCAAAGTCATTGTCACGAGTGACACTTATCGGCGAAAAGACTTCTGGGGACTTAGGTCGACGGTATGGGTTCACCTTACCCAACAGTGGCATAAAGATTGAGTTTACGGCGAGCCTCACCTACAACATGCAAGGGAAATTGCTGTCTAGCGTAGGAACTCAACCCGATATTCCGCTACCCATCACTGAGGTTATAAACTGGCAAGGGCTGTTATCACTGATAGAAAGTGAACAGCAAGATCGAGATACCGTCTACACTCTCAAGAGTCCCAATATTGAAGCTAAGCGGGTATTAAGTGTCGAGCATAGCTCGGATGGGACGACCACTGTAGAGTCCCGAGTGGCGTTACAACAATAAAGTCAAAGAACTACAGGAAGTGAAGAGCCAAAAGGAGAGGGTTATGCCGAGTCAGGAAGAGTTAGTGTTAACCGCCGATACGTTTAGCCGCGGTGCTTTGCGTATGACTGTCACCCTATTGCGTAGCATAAATCCGAAACTGGCACTCACAGTACAAAATCAAATGTGCAGTCCCATCAATCCTCAACCTGACAATAACCCTAGTCCCAAAGACAACTTCAAGATAGGGCTGGTCCCATTGGACGTTAGAGGGGTAGTTGAATCCCTGCAAAAAAAAGGACAACACCCTCAGGTAGACCCAGGTACTCAAATGATGGTGAAGGCACTCATCATTGACTGGATAAATTATGCAAACTTACTCATAGGTCTAGAAAACAGCAAGAATGCACAGCAATAAAGGAGGTATTTAGTGATGAGTAGCCCTATTGGCGGATTTTACTTAAATGCACAGTATAGGAACAAGGCTGCCAAATCAGAGCTAACGAGCAAACCTAGGATCACGCTCAAACTCCGTATAACACTCGATGGAATTCCCCTTATCGATGAAACGCAAACGGGTATTGCTGAAACTAGATGTCATTTAGACAACGACCATATCTCTGTCACTGCATTGCCAACACTGATTTCCGATGAGATGATACGCTTAGAATTTCATATATTGATCAAGCATCTGGACTCAGATATCGCCACACCTAAACAGCAGGTGTTAAACCTAGAACTGGGCGAAAGCCTTTGCGTATTAGTCGAGGGAGATGAGAGGTTAAAAATAACCACATCATGCTCAATCACCCCATAAAGAATCCTGTTCGATGATTTAGCTTCATCTCTATAAGCTTACACGCATCTGCTAATGTGTTAATTTGAAAGGACCCTATATCGGTAATACCGATTGATATAACAAGCAATATACAGACTAGGTACTAAAGATGTTTAAAATGTCGTTCAAGCTTATCCTATTATCCATACTCAGCTTCTCCGCCATGGCGACCGACCTCAAGGTTGGAGATACTGCACCAAATTTCAGACTACAATCTACAGATGGCAATTTCTATCAGCTAAGTGATTACTTAGGTAAGCAGACTCTGGTCCTCGCCTGGTACCCCATGGCGAACACTCATGGCTGTACACTGGAGTGTCGCTCCCTGGTTCAGAAGGGGCACTTAATCAGGGAATATAACGCGGTCTATATGATGGCTAGTGTCGATGACTTAGAAGACAATCAAGATTTCGCCAAGAAACAGAAAGCCGATTTCCCCATGTTGAGCGATCCTACCAAGGAAACGGCAAAGGCCTACGATGTGCTAAATTTCGTTCGTGTCGCCAGTCGCGTCACCTTCTATGTAGGCAAAGATGGCAAGATCATTAAGATAGATGAAGATATTAATGCAGCAACGGCAGCAGAAGATATAGCCGCAAATTTGGAGCTGTTAGGGGTAGAAAAAAGTATTTAGTCCCTAGATAAAAGGTTCTAGTTCCTAGGAACTAGAACCTTTTATCTAACCTTCCTCAGCTTCGCGGATACGCTCTTTGCGTTCCTGCTCTTCATCGAAGGCCGCTTCAATTTCAGCGAGCACCGACTCGACATCCGCAGCTTTAGTACTCTCTTTAAACTTGCCTGTCAGTTCAGACTCAGAATTTAACTTACCCGACTCGAACAGAGCCCACATCTCTTTAGCATACTTGCTACTAAGCAGCTCAGGAGCATACTGACCATAATATCGGGTCATATTGTTCACATCACGTTCAAGCATGCGCTTAGCATTATTGTTTGCTGCTGCATCGACTGCCTGGGGGAGGTCTATGATCACTGGGCCATTACTGTCCAGCAACACATTAAACTCAGACAAGTCGCCATGAATAAGGCCGACACACAACATACGCTGTACATCTTTTATCACTGACTTGTGCTGCTCTAGTGCCTGCTCACGGGTCAAGGTGATGTCGTTGAGCCTTGGGGCTACAAATCCTTGATCGTCGGTGATCAGCTCCATCAATAGCACGCCATCGAAACAACCGTAAGGCTGCGGGACTCTAACGCCGGCATCGGCTAGGCGAAACAGGGCATCGACTTCGGCATTTTGCCAGGAGTTTTCCTGCTCATTACGGCCAAATTTCGAGCCCTTCTCCATGGCTCTAGCTCGGCGACTGTTACGGCTCTTTCTGCCTTCTCGGTATTGTACAGCCTGTTTGAAGCTACGCTTCTCGGCTTCTTTATAAATCTTGGCACAACGAACATCGTCGCCACAGCGGACAACATAAACATCGGCCTCTTTGCCACTCATCAAGGGGCGAAGGACTTCATCAACTAAGCCTTCATCGACGAGAGGCTGAATGCGTTTCGGTATTTTCATAGCGCCGTTATACCTTACTTAAGGCTTCGATGGAATATTAAAACAAATTTTCATGGGAACAAGATCATTCCAAAAACCAAACCCACGAACGTAACTTCTACAATTACAGTAACTTTTCAAAAACTTATATTATTTCGGCTAGTTTAACAGCTCAAACGCCAGATCATAAGCCTTACCTAAATCGACCGTTTTAGGTTTTAAATCTTTTAGGGTCGCAGTGCGTTTATCAGTCGCTCTCATTGTGGCAGGATGAACCAAGTCAACATTTATCATTGAGCTTGCCAATATAACCCCTTCCATCAGGAAGGTCCCTGCACCGCCGGCGCCTTGGCCCTTACTGGCACGCCTGTTCATCACGATTTTCTCAACTTGATGCTCGCCGCAATAAGCCTTAACCTCGGTAGCAAACTGGCTGACCTCTTCCCGGGTGGGATTCTTATTTAGCGCTAACTTGTTTATCTTAGCTGCCACCAGCTCATGGGATTCACGCGTACCACTCAGACTTACCATTCTCACTTCATTTGCTTTTAAAAACAGTCCAGCAATGACCACTTATTACCTCCGCCTTCTAATTTATTTATTACAGTTATCTTTAATGCCGTCTTTATATCGATTGCTATGACACAAAAAAGAGCCAGCAGGGCTGGCTCTTTTTTAGCACTTTATAATAACCTATTAGCGACTCGTATTACTCGCCACCGGGTGTCGCTTTACTATTCATGTATGAGTCAAAGACTATACCCTGGTCATTGATATCCAGGCCCATCTGCACCTGCATATTGTAATCTTTCATCATAGAAAACTCTTCCGGCAATGGTTCGCCAGTCATCTCAGCCAAGCTTAAGATCGGCGCAAACACCTTGCTATAATCCAGATAAACACTATACAAACCGTTATTGTCTAATTTTTCATCAGCCAGCTTATTAGCCACAGCTTCAGCCTTGTCTCCAGTATACAGGACTAAATGTTTGCCCTTCAGCGCCAGCTTAGGAGAGATGCCATATTCGGGCGGAAGTGGAAGCAATTGAGAAAGGTCAACAGGGCTACCATCTTGTGGTAATTGAATATTGGCCAGCTCAGGGGCGAAAGGCTTCACCATGTTAAACAAGATACTCGGATTATCTGCTGACAGGCTTATAATAGCATCGACACTCTCTAAACTTGGCTCACCCTCTGCGCCCGCGGCTTGCTCGGTAAACTTGTAATCAAGGAGTGCCGCACTCACGCCACGGACTCCATTCGCCATGCCGGTAAACATACCTAACATCGCAGGGTTTTGACCCGACATCTCTTGCTGAAACTCTTGTAAAACCTGACACTGGTATTGAGGTTGTAGCATCTCATCCCATACGGCAGTTAGTGAGGGAACCAATTGATTTAATTCTATGCCCAGACCCATGGAAAATACGCTATCACGACTGTTCTTCACGTAATCTGGAATGAAGCCACGCATGCTCTTAAGTGCATTCAGAAATGTCTGATTTTTACTCTCAATCACAGTAGAGAAATCCAGACTACTCTCTTGGTCTCCTATCGAAACACTATTCAAACCAAATACGGTGCGCGGCCAATTAGCGGCAATAGCCGTAAATTCACTATGGCACTCGGGAGTGCGAAGCTCCAACAATGGGTCTTCTCCCTCTTGAGCAAGAATCGCCGTCACCTGACGGGCCAGCTGATTACCATCTTTGGTAGTAATGGCCTTAACTAACTCTTGATGATTGACGAAACCGACAGCTTCATCGCTAAAACCGTGAGTTTTAATGATATCTTGTAATATCTTTGAATCCGCTAATGAAGGTGTCACGGGATTAATGCCAAGCGCCGTTTCGAGAGTATCTTCGGTAAGCATAGACGCATTTAAGGTGATCGTTAGCAAGCCATCTTGCTGTGAAAACAGTAACTCAATAGGTTCGGCATCGCCTGCATCTGTTAACGTATAAGAGCGATAAGATAGCCCTTTCAAGGTCTTCATTTGGTGACTGAAGCCACTGTCCTTTTCCGCCTTATCAAGCAGAGCCCAAATAGCCTCAGGCTTTTCGACGTCAAGTTTGAGTACAGGTAGCAGGCCTAGGGTGTAAAAATAACTTCTGATATCATCGGCTAGACCAAAAGTGGCCACAAATTTTTGGCCGCTCTCCATACTATCCATATAGGCCCGACTCAAGCTGACAAAAAACTTAGCTCTGGCATCATCAGACTGCTCTAACTCGGCAAACATATCCTCTGGATAGGTCTTGTAACTTTGAGACAATGAGTTGATATAAGACTTGATAGGGAAAGGCTTTAACTGACCCGAAAATATAGGCGTATCTGCAGGTACCGAAGCCAATACTTCATTAGACTGACTCGCTTCCTCTCCGGGCTGCTGGCTAAACCAATATCCACCGGCACCGACGGCAACCACAGCCGCAGCGATTAGTATTTTTTTCATTCATTAAACTCCATTTTATAGATCGAAATTTGTATTTTGGGGGATGTTGAAAACGCCCTGACATTAAAGTCTCTAATATACTATATATGCAGAGAAAAAGGTTCTCAAAAATAAGAAGATGGCCTTTAACAGCTTGAATTCAAGGTTTGTTCCACGACGACTTGAACCGCTAAGGCTTCCCCGAAACTCGCCAGCTTATTAGGTTTCCCGGCCATCATCTTGGCAACTTCATCCAGCTGTAATAAAACAGAACTCCCCACTTGACCTGTGTCGATATCACTCCAACGTTCCAAGGTTCTCATACTCAATTTATTCCAATCTGAAAATCTGATGGCGCGTCTATCGGTATATAAAGTCCATTCATTGGTGTCTGGTGCGACTCCTCCTATGCCACCACTGACTCTGATGGGAGATCGCCGCAGAGGTACTCGGCCATCACATAAGTTTCGCAGCCCCCTTTAACAAAGGAGATCTGACAGTTAGTTAGCTTCATCTCGCCAAACAGGCGATGCTGTAGAAATACAAAATGAGAGAAAACCTCACGAAGAAAACCGCCCTGCTCTCTTGAACTTAACCAGTTGGCCGCGCCAGCCTGCCAATGCCTCGGCCACTCGCTATAGTGAAACCTCATCTCTACTTGCCGAGCTTCTCCATGCTCAACCTCTTTTGTGAGTGATACTAATTTATCTAGAATTGGACTGCTGGCTAATGACAAATTAACGGCAGACATAACCCCGGAGGCCTCAACCTCTTCGACTAATATACCTGCTGCACTAAGATCTATACTGAGGGGTTTCTCGCACCATATTGCCTTTCCCTGAGTTAAGGCTAAACGACAATATTCAATATGGGATGCCGGAGGCGTGGCGATATAAACAAGATCGACCTGCTCGCATGAAACCAGCTCATTGGCCGATGCCATCAGCCTGATGTGTCTATATTCTGCTTTGGACATAAACTCAGCAGACACAGACGGCAAGGAAGGATCGAAGATGGCTACAACTTCAAACTCATTATGTGCCAACGCACCATCGACTATATATTTACCGATAGTATCAAAGCCAATCACTCCAATACGTATTCTCTTGATATTTACTGCCAAAAGTTACTCTCCATGTATGCTCTTCTAGGTTCTAGGTTCTAGGTTCTAGGTTCTAGGTTCTAGGTTCTAAAATAGATTACCAAATATGTTGGCTTAAAAAACAGAAGTAATGTTTGAATGAAGTAAATTCAGGAATGGACTGTGGTGAGCTTTAGAGTTCTGGACTGAGCCTGAATAGCCGCATCGGGCTATTCAAGGGCAACGGCTATTGATTAAGCAGGCGCTAACAAGCCAACCAAAACCACATATCACCTAATCACATAATCACATATAAAACAGGATACGTGAGGTGAACAGGCTCTAAAGGCCGTCTGTGACTTCTAGTGAGTATCATCACAGGGGTGACAACAAGCTCCAGGAAGATCTAAAAGTCATTGAGTCCAAAGTTAAACAACACAAATTAACAATGACTCCTATACAGAACAGCATTCTAAAACCATCTACGGGAACTCCTGACTATAGACTAGTTTTTTTAACTGTGCATAAGTTTGTGCGTAAAAATGTATTATTTACTAAAAATACAACGAAAGCACACCACCTTGATTATTTTCCCCGTAAAATTAGGTGGATGAGATCAAAATGACAAACCCCACTTACAGCCAAACAGTATTGATGTACCAGTACGAGCATGTGGATAAGCAGAACAAGAATCCTGAATACCACTAAGTTAATTATCACTGATAGCCAAATACAAAGTTGCAAATCCGTAGGCATAAAAAGAGCCAGATCAACTGGCCCCTATTTTGTTGTCGACTAAAACTAGAAATATAAAGCGAGAGACATGAATCTATATCTCAAAATGCAGTCCACATTCACGCTTGAGACCATTAAAACGCGTCTCCTCTTCACTCATACCCAGCTCTAATGGCTTACTGGAATGTGTATCACTAACTTAAACCATAACCTTGCTGCTATATCTCGAAGTGCTGACCACATTCACGCTTGAGACCATTGAAACGCGTCTCCTCTTCACTCATACCCAGCTCTAATGGCTTACTGGAATGTATATCACTAACTTAAACCATAACCTTGCTGCTATATCTCGAAGTGCAGACCACATTCACGCTTGAGACCATTGAAACGCGTCTCCTCTTCACTCATACCCAGCTCTAATGGCTTACTGGAATGTATATCACTAACTTAAACCATAACCTTGCTGCTATATCTCGAAGTGCAGCCCACATTCGCGCTTGAGGCCATTAAAACGCGTCTCCTCTTCACTCATACCCAGCTCTAATGGCTTACTGGAATGTGTATCGCCAACCGACACGTAACCTTGTTCCCAAAGTGGGTGATAAGGTAGGTCATGCTCAGTTAAGTATTCATGCACATCCTTATTACTCCAGTCTAAGATAGGTAAGATCTTATAGCGTGAACCATGAATAGCTAAGATAGGCAGAGCCTCTCGGGTACTGGATTGACTGCGGCGCAAGCCTGCAAACCAGGTGCCGACACTCAGTTCATCGAGAGCTCGCTGCATTGGCTCAACCTTGTTCATACGATTATATTGGTCTAAACCATCGAGGCCTTTCTCCCACAACTGGCCAAAACGCGCCTCCTGCCAGGCAGGGGTCATGGGTGAGGCGAATATCTTAAGGTTTAATGATAAACGCTCGCTCAGCTCATCGATAAACTTATAGGTTTCGGGAAACAGGTAACCGGTATCGGTCAAGATCACCGGGATACCCGGCTTCTCAGTACTGACCAAATTCAACATCACGGCACCTTGAATACCAAAACTCGACGATAACGCGTGGTTACCCGGAAGATACTTCAATCCCCAGACGACTCTTCGCTTAGGGGTCAGCTCTGTGAGGAAACGATTGATACGCTCAAGCTCACCCTTCTGCTCGACTGCCGGCGCGCTTAACAAGGCTAACAGCTCTTGTGCAGAAACCACTGATTCAACCTGAGTGTTTAATTCAGGCATTACTACTCTGTCCATGAAAATCCTTAGCGGCATCGATTACCGCTGCCACGACGCCTATGCGTACCGTGAAATTACCAAAGGTTTCGGCCTCTTCCCGTTCAGCCACGTATTTGGCGAACAAGCTATCAAGCTCAGATAAGATCTCAGCTTCTTGAATATTCTCGCGATAAAGTTTATTTAAACGTGTACCTTCGAAGCTCGCGCCCAGATATAGGTTATAGCGACCCGGCGCTTTACCTACCAAGCCAATCTCTGCCGCGAAGGGTCTTGCACAGCCATTAGGACAACCCGTCATGCGGATAACGATTCCTTGGTCCAGGAAGCCATGTTTCTCCTGCAATGACTCGACTTTCGTCAGGAAGTCCGGAAAGTAACGCTCGGCTTCCGCCATGGCGAGGGCACAAGTTGGCAATGCAACACAAGCAATTGAGCGGCCTCGGGTCTCGGTAATCAATTTCCCCATCAGACCATGGCTACGGGCTAAGGCTTCTATCTCGGCCTTATCTTCTTCGGCAACGCCGGCTATGATTAGGTTTTGATTAGAGGTCATACGGAAATCGCCCTTATGTATCTTGGCAATCTCTCTTAATCCGGTTTGTAGAGGCTGACTAGGGAGATCTTTGATGCGCCCGCCTTCGATAAATAACGTCAGGTGCCACTGGTTATCGACACCTTTTATCCAACCATAACGGTCGCCGCGATCGCCGATGACGACATCGCGCTTGGGCTCAAATTTAACTCCTGCACGCTTCTCTACCTCAGCCTTAAACACCTCATAACCATATTTGACTATGGTGTACTTGAGTCTCGACAGCTTACGGTTAGAACGATTACCCCAGTCACGTTGAACTTTTAATATCGCCTCGGCAAACTTCAATGTATCTTCGGCCTTAATAAAGCCAAAATCATCGCCAAGGCGCGGAAATGTCTGTACTTCGCCATGGGTAGAGCCCATACCGCCACCAGCCACTAAGTTAAAGCCGATAAGCTCGCCCTCTTCCGCTACCGCGATAAAACCCAAATCATTGGTGTATACGTCTACATCATTATCTGGTGGTACCGCAACGGCCATCTTGAACTTACGTGGCAAGTAAGTCTTGCCATATACAGGCTCGACATCATCACCTTCACTGGTGGCAACTTTGTCATCTCCCAGCCAGATTTCGGCATAAGCCTTAGTACGTGGCAAGTAGTTATCCGACAGCTTCTTGGCCCAATAGAAGGCCTGCTCGTGTAAGCGAGACTCTACTGGGTTTGGATTACACATCACATTACGGTTCACGTCACCACAGGCGGCAATCGAGTCCATTGCCTTGCTGTCCAGACTCTGGATCAAGGCTCTCAAGTTACGCTTAGAGATACCGTGATACTGAAATGTCTGACGCGTAGTCAAGCGTATGCTGTTAGAGCTGGTCAAGGTTGACGCTATTTCATCGACACCCAGCCACTGTTCCGGAGAACACACGCCACCGGCAACACGGGCGCGCAACATGAAACTATAGAGCGGCTCCAATTTCTGCTCTTTACGTTCATTTCTTAAATCACGGTCATCTTGCTGGTAAAAACCATGGAATTTAATCAGCTGCTGATCACCTTCACTAAATGATCCCGTAACAGCGGTATCTAAGCCTTCCTGAATTGTGCCTCTCAGAAAATTACTGTCGGTTTTAAGATGTTCATTGACTGATAATGGCTCTGCTTGCTCTACACTTTTATTCTCTGACATGGCTACCGCCTCACTCATCTCTTGTGCGACGCTCTTAATAGGCATCGCATCTTATATTAGGTTTAAACAGAAGATCTGATTACCGGGTATCCAGACCCGGCAAGACTTCTAAATATCAATAAACGTCTTTCTGATAACGCTTGTCGCTGCGTAATTGCTCAAAGTAGGCCTCGGCCTCCTCCTCGGTTTTCCCGCCAAACTTCACAGCGATATCCAACAAGGCCTGATGCACATCTTTTGCCATACGCTCGGCATCACCACAAATATAGAAATGCGCGCCAGACTCGAGCCATTTCCACAGCTCTTCACCTTGCTCGGCGATTCTGTGCTGAACATAAATCTTGTGAGCCTGATCTCTAGAGAAGGCTAAATCTATACGAGATAACGAGCCATCTTTCAGATATTGCTGCCACTCAGTTTGATAGAGAAAATCCTGCTCAAAATGTGGGTTACCGAAAATAAGCCAGCTATTGCCTTCGATACCTTGAGCCGCACGTTCCTGCATAAAGGCTCTAAACGGCGCAATACCTGTGCCCGGCCCCACCATGATTACTGGAGTCTCTGGATTTTCCGGAAGTCTGAAATGCTTATTAGGTTCAACATATACCTTAACTTCGGCTCCCTCTTGTGCTTGAGCCAGAAACTGTGAAGCGCCACCAAATCTTGCGGCTCCTTCACGTTCATCTTCGACTAAGGCAACGGTCAAGTGTACCTCTGATTCCACCTCGGACTGACTCGATGCAATGGAATACAGACGAGGTGTGATAGGTCGCAGCATGGCCAACAGCTGAGTAGAAGTTACTTCTGCGCTGTAAGTAGCCACTAGATCTGCTAGCTGATTATTTCGCACAAACTGACGAGTCAGCTCTTTGTCATCACTGATACTCTGCAGCTCGGCATTACCGCTAAGAGCGGCCCAATCTTTAATCAGACCTGGGTAAAGCTGAGTCAGCTCTTTCTTCTCGATTAACGCTTGCTTGAGAGATAACGCATCCTTGCCCACTGTTACAGCTTCATCGCCGTCGAGGGATAATTTAATCAGTAGCTCTTCGACTAAAGTTGCTGTATTAGTAAACCAGACTCCCAGCGCATCACCGGCTTGATAGCTCAGCCCTGACTCACCTAAGTCGATTTCGACGTGTCGTACGTCACGATCCGATCCCCGCCCTGTTAACTTCTGGCTCACGAGAAGCTCTGCTGTATAAGGTTTTTGCTTGGTGAACTCACTCACTACTGCGCCTGGTATGCCTGTACCAGATAGTGAAACAACACTCGCACCAGAGGTTTCGATCAACGGCTTAACGGCCTCTAAAACACTCTCTTGCCACAATTCAGAGGCAGATTCATAGTCGACATCACATTCAACCAGAGTCTGGAGTGGCTTAGCGCCTAATGCTGATAGGCGATCATCGAAGTCCTTACCTGTCTGACAGAAGAATTCATAACTCGAATCCCCCAGAGCCAACACCGAATAGTTTAGGTTTTCTAATTTAGGCGCTCGCTTAGATGCCAGGAATTTATACAATTCGATAGCATCATCGGGCGCTTCGCCTTCACCGTGAGTACTCACGACAGCCAGTAATATGGTTTCTTGCTTCAGTTGACGGACCTTGTAATCCCCCATGGAAGCAAGGTTAACGGCGTACCCTTGGGCTTGAGCCTTCGCTGCCAATTCGCTTGCAACCCCACGACCATTACCGGTTTGACTACCGTATAGTATGGTGATGGTTTGTGCCGGAGCGCTTTGAACGGCAGTTTCGCTACCAAGAAGATTGGATCCTTGCTCGGCGGTAGCAGATAAATATCCGCTCACCCACGCAAGTTGCACGGCACTCAGCTCAGCGGTGAGCTGCTTTAACTTATCCACCTGCCCTGTCGACAATGGCGAAGCGAGTGATGAAAGCTCTTTTAACAACATGGGTACGGCCCTATATCAGTGTAATGTCAGTTAGCTTAGCCCCTATAAAGAAAAGCAAAAAAGAATAAAATCTGATTTTTAATACCTTTTTGGAATATAGGACGGTTTATTATTGAACTATTGGGGCCAAGGAATCGATAAACAGCAGTATTTATAAGGATATTAACTTGAGTCACCCGGCTAGACCAAGACTGGATTATCTTCGATAGCCAGAGCACTTTTCTGAAGTTGAGGCGAAAATCAGTGATTGCATTCAGCATAGATACAGATAAGTTAAGAGATAATAAATCTTTTAACTTTCTGTTTTCATTTTATACTGACCAAATAAAGACCTCTAAAAACAACCCTATGAATAATCATTCTCAGCTCCAATCGTCATCACAGCTATTTGCACAGTCCCTTGCCCTAACTCTCACGTTATATAGCGGGCTGGCACTATCATCAGAGCACAGTGATCCAGAAGCGGTGCAACCAGATGAGCCGCTACCTAAGATCTATGCCACACAATTCCAAACGGAAACCTGGGGACTAGGAATAGGCGTAAGAAGGGGCGACATTCCCTTTGCTGTAGAAGATGACGAAGTGTACGATGTGCTACCACTGATAAAATACCGCAACGATTATTTCTTCATCAACGGCATGGAAGCGGGTGTGCACTTTTGGAAGAATGATGAGCATCAGGTTAACCTCTATACTCGCTTTCGTTTCGTCGACATACCCCAGGAGCTACAAAACGAGTCGCAATCTCAGGCCTTCGATTTCGGCCTACAGTATCGATTCCTCCAAGACGCCTGGGAGTTTGATGTCGCCTTCATGTCTGATTCGAATAAACGCAGCTACGGCTACACCCGAACCCAATATCATTGGGAGTATGGCAATTGGTATCTTAACCCCTATGCCGAGTTTCATTGGAAGAGTGCCGATTTTAACCAACACTATTACGGCTTAGATCAGTATGAAGCCAGTGGTGGGATTGAATTTAATGCGGGTATTAAGACCCGATATCATCTCTATAGCAACCTATACCTATTAGGAAAATTTGGTGTGGGTCGCATCGATGACGAGACGGTTAACCTACCGACCATGGATACTCAATATCAATTTGAATCCTTTCTCGGTTTCGGCTTCTTTCCAGATTTCAGTAATAAAAGCACTAAGAATAAGGCAACTAAGTCCGAATCGAGAGCCCCTAATAGCAGCGATAGTGAGTTTATACGCCTTGCACATGGTTGGGCCACGCCTTCGAACCTGAACGCCATTTTCTCCTGGCAAACCCAGACAGATCCCTATAATAATCAATTCACCTCTGTATTCTACGGTACGCGTCTCACCGAGACCTTGTTTAACTTTCCTATTGAGCTCTACTTCACACCAGGCTTGGTTTGGCACCACGACTCTCAAGTACAGAGTAATCTGGCCGAAGGCGTCATTGCCATCAAGGCCTTCTACACCTTCGAATTTGGCCCAAGATGGCGCCTGGGTGTCGCAGAAGGTCTGTCCTATGTATCAAGCGTCACCTATATAGAAGGCTCGGAGCTGGAAGAGAAAGGTTATAAGCCTTCCAAACTACTCAACTATCTGGATTTTTCCTTAGATGTAAATATGGGTGACCTATTTAATAACCGCGCCATGGACAAGATGTGGATGGGTTACAGCATACACCACAGATCCGGCATCTATGAAAAGAGCTCAGCCTTTGGCCGCATCGGTGGCGGCAGTAACTATCAGACCCTATATCTGCAATGGCATTTCTAATATAAAACAAACCAGCAATAGACGATTGGTTTATCTGGTATGAATCAAAAAACGCAAACCAGCTTGCATAAAATATCAGCATCTGGTTATATATTGCCAGATTCAAGAATATTCATGAGTGAGTAACAAGGAGTTGTTAATATGCAAGCATCGGCCATCAGTTCTTTCGCAGGTTTCGATGATAGAAGGATCACTCAGCCAAACATAAACCAGCACTGGCACAGACTATCTACAGCACAAAGATTCGCGTTCTATACCTTAGCAAAACTGGGCTATCAACTGTTATTCGTCAGGCAATCCAAGAACGAAAAGACAGCAGTGGCTAGGCAAGATGGCCAGCTGGTAACCATAGACAGTGAAGGTGATATCGACTTTAATCCCAGTCTGGTGTTACGTGAGAATAGATAATTAGAGTCTATAGATATTTTTAGACACAAAAAAGGAGCATCTAGCTCCTTTTTTGTGTCTGACTAAATTTTTTCTTATGCAGCATCAGCTTCAATACCATAGCCTCTGGAGAGCAATACCACGGCACTTCTTCCCAGCAGGTCATTGAATACGCCCTCCCCCTGTGGCCCCAAGTTTGATATTGCCGTATCTCTAGCCATATCGATCGCCTTAAACATGGTGATATCTTTACTCGAATAACCACACAGGCTAAAAAACAGACGCAAGATTGCACAGAAACGATGGCTTTCAATGGCTTTCATCCAAGATTTCTCTAATGCCGCTGATGTCGAAAAATCCAAGTCATTAATAAAGAGGCCTGCAATATTGGCATCTAATCGAATCAGGAACTCAGCTTTACGAGGAAAATGATGGCTGATGCCAGTGCGACTGATCCCGGTCGCCTCAGACAAGGTAGTATAAGACATGGACTCATAGCCGATCGATAGTACCTGCTGTAACGCCTCATCCAAAATCTGCTTTATGGTTTGTTCCGTTTGCGCTTTTGAACGTTTGGCCATGACAGCTCCCCCAATCTTGTTTCAGTACTTAGTACCCTAAAGTCCTGATAGATGCTATCAAACCAGATAGGCGAATACCTGAGTAACTCAGTTTATCAGCGAGATATCGGATACTTGTTCAGCTAAGGTTCAGCTTAAAAAGCGGGATTTACAGAATCATTAACATACTTAGCGCTTGTCGCCATATACTGAAACTTCTAACGATTTAAGCAAGAGAAGTAGAAGAGTAAGCAGGAAAACTCATCCAGAGTATCTCGAATCACTTGTTCAAATTAAGGCATTCAGCTTAAAAGTGGGATTTACAGAGTCATTAACATACTTAGCGCTTGTCGCCACATACTGAAACTTCTACCTATTTAAGCAAGAGAAGTAAAAGAGTAAGCAGAAAAACTCATCCAGAGTATCTCGAATCACTTGTTCGAATTAAGGCATTCAGCTTAAAAAGCGGGATTTACAGACTTTGCTCTTGTAGCCATAGATTGGCGCCATCTCTTCCGAGTAAACTCACTAAAGTCGACTCAAAATAGCGACGCAGGGCAGGCTTGCGCCAATACATATAGCTGGGAAGATGCAGCGATGCCTGAGTGCTGAAGCTTCTATGTATTAAGCTGGAGAATTCATCCAAAGTATCTTGGCTAGCTTGCTCGAGTTGAGGTAAAAAATCACCCATCAAGGCGTCGAATGTTTCAAAACGATTTAACTCCTCCAGGCTGTAGCGGCTTAATAGCTGAGATAATACAGGCACAGTCCAATGAGACATGAAAGACACATCTTTCATCACATCGATATTTCTTCTGTGATATTGCTGCCAGGCTAAATCCAATCTTAGTCTCTCTTTCGCCGAGCGCCAGACCAGATAGCAGTCCGCCACCCATTCATGTTGATAATCAGTCAATCCCTCCATCAGCCCCCTATCCACTAAATCTGCTGCTTGCAGATGACCGAGTTCATGCCATAGGGTCAATTTTCGTGGCTCAACTAAGGGAAAAGAATGCAGCTCACCAGAAAGATCCACCAATATGGTCTGCGGGATATGCGAGGGTGAAATTAAAATCAGGCCTGAGACTTGTGTGTCCACAAGAGGTAACACCATGGCGCCTCTTCGAGCCATTACGTGATTAAGGCCATCGATAGTTTGCGGCAATTGTTGCCTGACTTTAGGAGATAAGTTAGCCAAACAGGATTCCAACTCCGTCACCTGACACACCAGTGCTTGCTTCGCCCCAACATCGGTCCAATAAAAGCTAGCACTCAAAGCCAGTGCGAGCAAAATCACAGCTCAACCTTATTGTAGCCAATGATTTCAATGCTCAAATAGCCTCCACCAACCATAAGTTTAAATCTTACCAATTCGCCCAGAGAAACCTTCATAACACTCATATCTTAATCTGTAGAGCAGGCAAGTGAACCAGGCATGATTCCAACTCAGTTACCAGGCACACCAGTGCTTGCCTCCCCTCAACATAATCGGTCCAATAAAAGCTAGCACTCAAAGCCAGTGCGAGCAAAATCACAGCTCAACCTTATTGTAGCCAATGATTTCAATGCTCAAATAGCCTCCACCAACCATAAGTTTAAATCTTACCAATTCGCCCAGAGAAACCTTCATAACACTCATATCTTAATCTGTAGAGCAGGCAAGTGAACCAGGCATGATTCCAACTCAGTTACCAGGCACACCAGTGCTTGCCTCCCCTCAACATAATCGGTCCAATAAAAGCTAGCACTCAAAGCCAGTGCGAGCAAAATCACAGCTCAACCTTATTGTAGCCAATGATTTCAATGCTCAAATAGCCTCCACCAACCATAAGTTTAAATCTTACCAATTCGCCCAGAGAAACCTTCATAACACTCATATCTTAATCTGTAGAATTAATCTTCGATTGTACCCAACTTTATTGACCAATAGCAGTGAGAATATTTGGTGTTTTTCAACTTCTACTGGGGTAATTACGTTAGAATAAGTGCTCATTTTTCTCATGTTAGAGTTATTCGTGGTAGAAAAAGCCCAATTTTCGACACATCTATATCACCCAAAATACTGGCCACTCTGGTTCGGTATAGGCTTGATGCGCCTGACACAAATACTGCCCCTATCAATACAGATGAAACTAGGAAGTCTTATCGGGCGCTTAGCCAAAGCCGTCATGGGCAGTCGAGTCCACACTGCCAAGCGTAATTTGGAACTTTGCTTCCCCGAAATGAGCCCAAGTGAACGACAAGACTTACTGAAACGTAATTTTGAAGAAACCGGTAAGGCCATCTTCGATACCATCAACGCCTGGTGGTGGTCAGATGCTAAGATTCAACGCCACATGAGTATAAAAGGCCAAGAGCATGTCGAAAAGACACTCGCTGACGGCCATGGAGTGATCCTGTTCGCCGTGCATTGTCTGCCGCTGGAGATGGGGGCACGAATTTTTGGCCAATTTCAACCCGGGGTGGGCGTCTATCGTCCCCATAACAATCCAGTGATGGAATACCTGCAGGTCAAGGGGCGCTTGCGCTCCAATAAGGCTCTGGTGTCTAAACGAGATCTACGAAAGATGGTGCGTTGTCTGAGAAGTCCAGATGTTATCTGGTATACAGCGGATCAAGATTTCGGCCGTTCCAGTGCCACCTTCATTCCCTTCTTCGCCATGCAAGAAGCGGCAACTATCACAGGTGCCACCACCTTGGCTCGCTTGGGCAAGGCTAAAGTATTGCCCTTCAGTGTGGTCCGTAACGCCGACGATAAAGGCTACACCATAGAGATCATGCCAGCCCTCGATAACTTCCCCGGTGAGGATGAGATTGCAGATGCTAAGCGAGGCAATAAGATCATCGAAGGGATCATCGAGCGAGAACCCAGCCAGTATATGTGGCTACATCGCCGCTTCAAGACTCGTCCTAACAAGGATGACCCTTCGGTTTATTAGCCTCTGTTCTCAGTAGTTTCCACGCTCTGAGAACAACTGAATATCACCACAAGTGATCCCTAGGAGCAGATATGGCACTGAGTCAAACCGAACTTACACAGATAGCACTGGATATTACCTCGGGCTTGTCCAACCGCGATCGATTTTCCAGGCTGCTCGATACCATAAGGCAGAATCTAGATTGTGATGCGGCGGCGCTACTCGCCTTTCAGGGCGGGCAATTTACTCCGTTAGCCATAGATGGACTCAATGCCGATGTACTGGGAAGACGCTTCCTTGTGGATGAACATCCAAGATTAGAAGCCATTGCTCGTGCAGGGGATATTGTCAGGTTTCCCTCCGATAGCACACTCGCCGACCCCTATGACGGCTTGATCCCTAATCAAGGTGATGAACTTAAGGTCCATGCCTGTATCGGTCTCCCCCTGTTTGCTAATGAAAATCTTATCGGCGCCATCACCATAGATGGCTTCGACCCCCGCCAATTTGATCAGTTTTCCAATAGTGAGCTTAGAAGTTTAAGTGCCATCGCCGCAGTCTCACTCAGTAATGCCCTGATGATCGATAGATTAGAGAAACTTGCGGTGCAATCGCAAGACTCGTTACCTGCGATGCGGCTAGGCATAGACACCAATACAGATGTGGAGATCATAGCTCAATCCGAGATAATGCAATCACTCCACAATGAGATTGAAATGGTCGCCGCCACAGATCTCAACGTGCTTATCTTAGGCGAGACGGGCACAGGTAAGGAACTGGTTGCCAAGGCAGTACACCAGGGCTCCGAGCGTAAGGATACGCCACTGGTATACCTCAACTGTGCGGCTTTACCTGAATCGATCGCTGAGAGTGAACTGTTTGGCCATGTAAAAGGCGCGTTTACCGGTGCCATAAGCAATCGAAGTGGCAAGTTTGAACTCGCCGATAAGGGCACCTTGTTTCTCGATGAGATAGGCGAGTTACCTCTCACCTTACAGTCCAAGCTCCTTCGAGTATTGCAGTATGGCGATCTGCAGAAGATAGGCGATGATCGCAGTCGAAAGGTAGATGTGCGAATTATTGCCGCCACCAATAAAGATCTAAAGCAAGAAGTGTTAGCCGGACGATTTAGAGCCGATCTCTACCACAGACTCAGCGTCTTCCCCTTGATGGTGCCACCGCTGAAAGAGCGAGGCAATGATATCATCTTGTTGAGCGGCTTTTTTGTAGAGAGGTGCAGGCAGAAGCTAGGCATTAATAATCTCAGTTTAAGCCCGGCAAGCCTGAGCCAGCTCAAACAATACTCATGGCCTGGTAATGTCAGAGAGCTAGAGCATGTCCTTCATCGAGCGGCCGTACTCGCTAGAGCGCAATCTCGCGGTGGACTATGTCAGATATCGCCTCATCATCTGGAGCCAATAACCCAAGCCGATGAACCAAGAGTTTCCCGCCAAACCACCAAGGAGATCAACAAGTTTCATATAGGCGATAACAGCCTAAAAGATGCAACTGACGAATTTCAATCTCAATATATCAGGCAGGCATTAGCCGAAAATAACGGACAATGGGCCGCCACAGCCCGCAAGTTAAAGCTAGACTCTGGCAATCTGCACCGCTTAGCTAAGCGATTGAGGCTGAAATAAACTGGAGTTCAGCATAGAAGGCTAGATCTACTGGATAAAAAGCTGTTATAAAATAGCCTATAACAGCCAGATTAAGCGATAACATGAAAACGGAATTCAGTCTAAAATATTGTCTGCTAGCTTACTCTTTGTGCCTATACGCTTTTATCAGCCCGAACACCTTGGCTGAAGAGTTGAACCTGGAGCAGCTGGCTGCGCCTCTTTACCATCTAGAGCAGAAGATCAGTTACCAAACGTTAGACAATGGGCTCCAGATCAGATTACTCCCCATGGATAACACCTTGAGTGTGTCTATTGCCAGCCAGTTCAGTGTCGGCTCCAGGGATGAAGCGCCGGGACAAACCGGTTATGCGCATCTCTTTGAACACATGCTGTTTAAGGGCAGTAAAAATGCCCCCGGCGACAGCTACGCCCAGACGATGAGTTCACTCAGTGGGCAATTCAATGCCTCCACCTTCTTCGATTTCACCAACTACTATCTGACTATTCCATCTGCAGCACTCGAGCTCGCCCTATGGCTAGAAGCCGACCGCTTCATTCGCCCAGCCTTAACTCAAGAGACAGTCACAAATCAGCAGGCGACCGTGTTAGAGGAGATGGCTACCAGCATAGATAATCAGCCCTATGTACGCCAAGCGATGGAGTTTCTCTTAAAGCAAGCCCAAGGCACGCCCTATCAACACGCGGTCATCGGCTCTAAACAAGATATAGCGCAATCGACGCCAACCAGCCTGAACCAGTTCCATCAAAACCATTATCGCCCCGACGCAATGCAGCTCAGCATAGTCGGTGGCCTTCCGCCGCAGACCACAGAATGGATTCAATCACTCTTCGGTGACTGGGCTAAAGCTTCCACACCCATTAACGCTCATCAAGAGTACATTTTTGACAACAAATCTGTTCGCGCAGAGATAGTCGATAACCGGGGTCCCTGGCCCGCATTACTGCTTGCCTGGCATACGGTAGGACAAGCTAATCGCGATGCCGCCGCCGTCACTTTACTCGAAGGCTACCTGTTTCAAAATCGAAATAGCATCATCAAGCAGAGTGGCTTGAAGGATCCGGAGCAACTACTCACCTACTCGATACCCTTGTCCATGGAGCATATGGGAGTCACCAACCTGGTCATAGTGCCGAGGGCAAAGACCTCCCTAGACAAGCTGGCGGGGAATATTGAGCAGATGATAAATCAGCTAAGTAGCCAAGGAATAAGCGAGAGTGATTTGGACCACTTGAAGGCCGAATGGCTCAACCTTAAACTCAGGCAAGTCGATAGCCCTTCAGCATTAGCAAGAGCCCTATCGGCAACATTACCTCAAGATCGCCTTGTTCCTCTAACTGGCCCCTGGGAACGCATCAATGCGGTGACAACGGCCGATATGCAGAGGGTAGCCGGTCGCTACTTTAATCATGGCTATGTCAGGCTAGACCTGCTACCACCTTGGTATGTCAGATGGGGTAAAACCTTACTGGAATGGCTTCCCGGTGGGCTAACCGACAGCTTAGAGGATAGCGTCTTATGATCTGCTTTAATAAACATAGCATTAACTCGCCAAGATACCTGCTTAGCATCTTGCTGTTACTGCCGCTTCTAGGCTGCCAACAGACCAAGTTAGTGTTCACCGACGAGCAAGCACCAGTCACACCGACATTTAACCTACTCGAAGGAGCGCCGCAGCTACATAGAGTCAAACCTGAATTGAACTCGGGTACCGAGTCATGGGCACCTCAAGTTCATCCTCTGACGACTGATTTTACCCTGCACCTCTTCCCGCCTAGCCCATCAGAGCTTAATTATGTCGAGCTGGTACTGATAAATTCAGACCAGCCCTTTAATAACATAGATATTCTCAATACCGCACTCAATGAGCGCGCAATCTGGTTAGCGTCTCAGCATCCAATCTCATGTATCGAGAGCCTTCGAATAAGAGCGGGAATGCACAGCATTAGCATAAAGATGGCCTGCCCAGCTGAGGAATTACCACAATCACTGAGCATACTCAATGATAGTTGGCAGGATTCGGCATTTGAGCATGTTGATATCGATAATGTCCGTAGAAAGCTAAAGCTCAATAAGCATATCAATGCCTATAGCGGTGCAGAAATTGATAAAGTATGGGCCAATATAATATTAGGAAATAAGCATCCTTATAATCAGGCACTCAACAACTTAGTACTGCAAGATGAGCTAAGCCTTAGCAGGCTATCAAAGCTACAGCGAGAGATGCGAGCAGGCGCTAGATGGCATCTGTTTATGTCGCTGCCCGCGAATCATCGAGTATCCGATCTTGCCCAATCCAATATTCTTACTCAGGAATTCTTAATAGAAGGGGCTAAGCGGCTTGCTAAACTGTTAACCAGGTCTTCTCCTGTTGCAGCTAAAGACGGGCATGCAGGAAGAGAAGATGCTGCGGCTTTAGTCAAAGTAGCACAAGCGACAGATACAGCTGCAGAGTCTTTTATCAACACAGACAAGATAATCTACTTGATAGATGCGCCTGGAGCCGTGCAGACGCAGGTGAGAGTGGGATATAGACTGCCACTTTCAGCTTCGAGTTCTGGCTCTAATTCTGACACAATGAAGAATGACTTCTCGTCTAGCCATCCTCTAAGCTGCCAGTTACTCGCCGATTGGTTAGGTCGCAGTTTTTCCGGTCGCCTCTACTACGACTTAAGAGAAAAACGAGGGCTGACTTATGGCATCTATGGCCGCTGTTTCGATAACCCTCAGTCGCGTACACTCAAATATTATGGCAGCACACAACTGCAACACACAGGTGCATTTGTAGCTGGTATTTTAGCTCACCTTCAACTCACTACCGAACAAGAAGTTACAAGCGCCGAGCTAATGGCGTTGAAGACCTATGAAAAAAGTAAGTACACGCTAACCATGCAGTCCCAGTACTCGAGTAAGATACAGTATATTAAACAACTGACACTCAAACGCAGCAGCCAAGACTTAGCTAATATTCAGATTCAGATAAAAGAATTGACCGGCAAGCAGCTAATGCAGATGTCTCAGTCTATTTTCGACTCACCTCCCTACATCTTACTCAGAGGCGATGCCGATAAAATTAGTGGCGATCTAAAAGATAAATTACCCGACTGGCACATTGAAAAGGTTGAACCTTAAGCTACTTTGAGTAGCTCAGCTGCTATCGGATAACAGATAATGCCAATCGATATAAGAGCTAAACATTAACAGAATCAAGTCATATCAGTTGTCCCTACTTTAAAACGGCACAACTGATATACTTGCGCCCACCCCAATCGATATATCCAGTCAATATGAGCCTCTCTCCTCTCGTTAAATATCGGCAGAAACTCACTCAGCTAGATTTTAGCTTCGACCCTCAGCAAGAGCAGGCGGTGGCTTTACTCAATACCCTGTTCGAGCAACTCACCACACCTCAAGGCATAAACCCGTCTGACTCAATTAAAGGAGTCTATCTCTGGGGGGATGTGGGCCGAGGTAAGACCATGTTAATGGATCTTTTCTGCGACGCACTGGATGATGAGCTGACGCTTAGGCTGCACTTTCATCGGTTTATGGCGCGGATACATAAAGACATGTTAACCGAATCAGGTAAAAGAGATCCCTTAGTTCGCATCGCTAAACACATTGCCAAAGAGTGCAAGGTGATCTGTTTCGATGAGTTTTTTGTCTCAGACATAGGTGACGCCATGATCCTCGGTACCTTGTTCGAGGCCCTATACAAAGAAGGGGTTATATTAGTCGCCACCTCCAACATACCTATCCCCCGCCTTTATGAATGCGGGCTGCAGAGAGACCGTTTCCTGCCTACGATTGCTTTGCTACAGGCCCACTGCACCGAGTTTCACTTAGATGGCAAGGAAGATCATCGACTGCGTTCCCTGGAATTTAAGCAGATCTACTTCTTGGCTCAGCATGCAAAATTTAATGAGTTATTTGGCTCGAAAGCTGACGAGAACACCTATAGCAATGAATCGATACAGATCTTAGGCCGCAGTATTCCAGTCATCAAGGTCAGTGATAATCAGGCCTGGTTTAGTTTCGATGCCTTATGTGACGGTCCCAGATCTCAGCTGGACTATATTGAGCTGGCCAGTCGCTTCGATACCCTGTTTGTCAGCGATATTCCCGTGCTCGGCGGTCTCCCCAAGTCCTGGATCCGCGCCAGGGGCACAGAAGATGGCGCTATCGCCACCGAAACAGGCGAACGTCAACTCTCTTATGCTGTGGGTGATGACCCGGCCAGACGCTTTATCGCCCTAATAGACGAGCTTTACGATCAGCGAGTCAATCTCTACCTGTCAGCCGAAGTCCCCCTGGAGGAACTGTACAGTGAAGGCGCATTGAGCTTCGAGTTCAGACGAACTTTCAGCCGCTTACAGGAGATGCAGTCCACAGAATATGCGGCTAACTCGAAACGACTAGTGGCTTAATACAAACCAGGCCCCACATTTTCCCGCCTACCCAGCCCAGAGAAACAAGGTAAAGGTGTTGGTTTAATGCTATTTTTCCCTTCCAAGCCCCGAATTCAAGATAGTGAACTAGTATTGAAAGGATAGATTTTATCCAAGGGGCCACAATGATTCAATTTTCCAGTATCCGACACCAGATCTTACTCTTCGGTACCGCGAGTTTACTCGCGGTAACCTTGGCAATCATAGGCTATGGCTACCTGTCGAATCAATCACTGCGCCATGAAGTACACACCAGCGTACTCAATCAGGCTCAGGAACAAGTCATTGAAAATATTAATTTATCGGCGCAGCAAGAGGCGCTGAAAATCAATGCAGCCTTCGACCATGCCATGGATATTGCCACCTCAGTTGCAGGCGGCTTGTTCCCTGAAGCACCAGGGCTTAGTCGCGCCCAAGTCAACAGCATGCTAAAGAATTTAGTGGAAAATAATCACGACATCTTAGGTATCTATACAGGTTGGGAAGCCGATAAGTTCGATGGTTCAGATGCTGATAATACTGACAATAAATATTCACAAGCCGATGGAAAGTTTGCCCCCTACTGGACACGTTCGCCCTCGGGTAAGATCGATATCCAGCCTCTGAGTGACTTCTACACCGAAAAATTAACTCCTACCGGAGTGAGAAACTCCGAGTGGTATCTGTGCCCTATGGAGAGTCGTGCGCCCTGTGTTATCGATCCCGCCTCCTATAAGGTCCAGGGGGTAGATACCCTACTCAGCTCATTTGTTGCACCTCTCATTCGTAACAGTCGTTACGTTGGTATGGTGGGGGTCGATTACTCACTCAACTTCCTGCAGCAACTGGCAACTAAAGCGGCCGAAAATCTTTATGGCGGCGCAGCCAGGGTGATAATACTCAGTCCCAGAGGGCTCGTCAGTGCCGACAGTACCAATAAGGACAACATCAGTAAGGTCGCCACTAATACAGACATTACCGGCCTGATATCAACCAGACAGAAACAGCAAACATCTATCAGTGACACCAGTATCATCGCCAGTAAAACATTTGCGGTGACTGGGACCAATGCTCAATGGGAAATACTAATACAGGTGCCAAAAGAACTGGCACTGAGCAAGGCTTATGACATAGTCGAGCAGCTGGAAACAGGCTTTGCCTCTAACCTAAACGGCCAACTCGTCGTGGGCTTTATCTCAGCTCTTTTTGGCATGCTACTCATCTGGTTTATGTCCGGCTCTATCAACCGCCCCATTCGTGAGTTGGTTGATGTGGTCGCCAAGTTGACCCAGTCTGGTGGCGATCTAACTCAAGAGATAAAAATTAAACGCAGCGACGAAACAGGCCAGCTTGCCACACACCTCAATACCTTTATTGCTAATGTTCGCTCCATCGTCTCTGATGTTGCCAACAGCATGACCGAGCTAACCCTGAGTTCCGAGCGCAATGCCGCCTTGTCTGAGTCCGGCAGAGAGCAGATAAGCAAGCAGCAGATGGAGATAGAACAAGTCGTTACCGCAACTAATGAGATGTCGTCGACCGCCCACAGCGTCTCCGATAATGCTCAGGTCACGGCCGATTCAGTGTCTACGACTCAGGAATCTGTTTCCAGAGGCCAGGAGGTAGTCAAAGCCAACGCCGATGGATTACAGTCTCTGTCCGAGCATGTGAACCATGCATCCAATGAGATAATCGATCTTGAAAAACAAACCGAGAGTATCGGCTCAATATTAGATGTGATCCGCAATATCTCAGAGCAAACCAACCTATTAGCACTCAACGCGGCCATTGAAGCCGCCAGAGCCGGCGAACAAGGTCGAGGATTTGCCGTGGTCGCAGACGAAGTCAGAGTCTTAGCAACCCGAACCGCAGACTCTACCGACGAGATCCAACAGATGATAGATTCCCTGCGCAGCAAGAGTAAGCAAGCGGTGAATACCATGTCACAAAGCAGAGAACTCAGTCAGACCTGCCTAACCCATGCTAAGCAAGCCGTAATTGAACTTGATGAAGTCAATAATCAGAGTAGTAAAATTCAGGATATGGCACATCAGATTGCCAGTGCGGCAGAGGAGCAAGCAGCAGTGACAGAGGAGGTCAATCGCAACATAGTGGCCATCAATGACGCCGCCGAATCTCTGGCTCAAGGAGCGGTTTCGGCCCAAGAGGAAAGCAGCAGCTCTGCCAGACTGGTAGACGAAGTCAACGAAAAAATAAACCATTTCCGTTACTGATCCCCTCTACGCCCCGTCACCAAAGGGCTCGCAATATGAGCCCCTATCCCCGTAAAGATATTGCGTTCATATACACTATTTTTGTGAATTTTGTTTTAGATTTTTTCTAAACTATTTTCAACATAATTGTTGCTTTTTTATCGAATCGAACAAGACTTAAGAGGAGAACTACATAAGGAAGGGAGTTAGAAATGAGCAGAAAACTCTTGATATTATTATTTGTTTTAACAAGCATTTTAACCGCCTGTGGGCAAGATCCCCTGGTAAAACGTCAGGTCATTGCCATTGCGCCTATGGATCAAGAAAACCTATTTTTACAGGTAGATAAGCACATAAGCCTCACTCCAAGACCCAGAGAAACCTTCCCTTTCCCAATCAAACTCGGTGAAGTTGGCCCAGCCGATAGTCTCTACTCAGGTAAGCGCCAATACCCTTTCTACTGTATGACAATCGATGCTGGTTTGGGTCAGCCCCTTGTTGATAATCAAGAAGGCTATGGCGTCACAGTTTACGATGAAAACGACGAGATAATTGGTTATAGCAAAGACTGTATGGTCACCTCAAGAATAGACTATTTTTATACCTTAACAGGCACAGATAAAATACGAGCCTACGATCTCGACAACCCACCAGCAAGGGCTGAGATTGCGACAACTGAGATCGACGGTAAGCCAGTCCCGGAGATCTTCCGTTTAGAGAGAGGTAGCATCAACCGCTATATCTATTTTCTCACCATGCTAGTGTCCGAGACCAGCTTAGGAGTCAGAGACACTAAGCAATATTGGAATAATAAGCTCATCTATCAATTCAAAGGCGGAGCCAGCATAGGTTTTCGACAGGGACGTATGGGGGCTGAACGCCTCATTAACAGACGCCTCACTTTGCTCAGACAAGGCTACGCCGTCATAGCCTCCAGTGGCAACAATACCAGCTACAGCTATAACATGTTGCTCGCCGAAGATACAGCTAGAAGAGTCAAGGCACAGTTCACCTCCCTCTATGGCGATCCCCTCTATACCTTAGGCATTGGCGGCTCGGGTGGCGGACTCGCACAATACCTTATCGCTCAAAACAGCACTGGGGTTTTAGATGGGTTAATGCCAATTTATAGCTTTCCGGATATGGTGTCACAATCGATATTCCTGCTCGATTGCGACCTGTTACAGCACTACTTTAACGTCACAGATAACGCTAATAGTAAGTGGAAAGACTGGGAGCAGAGAGAAAATATCGAGGGTATGAATGGTATTAATGGTTTCGACCATCCCTATACCTTCTTAGTCCCTCTCAATCAACTGTTTGCAGGTGCCTGGCCCTCCATGCCCAATGGCAGCAGCGAGTGTGTTTATTCTTGGTTCATCGCCGCAACTTTCTTCTACAACCCTAAGCAAGGTTTCGTCAAACCTTACTTCTCCGATAAGGTAAAAGAGCAGGTTAACTGGACCTATTGGCAAGATTTAGCTCAGATTTATGGCACTGATCGTCATGGATTTGCACGAACAACTTGGGGTAATGAGGGTGTTCAGTATGGCCTGAGAGCCATGCAGAGGGGAGATATCAACATCGAAGAGTTCATTCACCTCAATCAGTATATCGGTTCCTGGGTGCCACAAGATAAAATGCGTAAAGAAACGGCATTTACTCCTTTTGGCATGAAGTTCCCCATCTGGCTAAGCCTGTGGAGTCGCAATAATATCACGGAGCCGAAATCCCATATTGCTAAACGAAAACCATCCGATCCACAAGCGATCGTCAATGGCTATAAATATGGACAGATATTCATAGGTAAGGCGGAGCTTCCTATCTTGGAGATCCGTCACTATTTAGAAGACGATCTCAATATGCACCACACCTTAGCCTCCTTCGAAACTCGGCTAAGAATCCAGGAATATCAAGGGCACAATGAAAATCAGGTGGTTTGGATATCCCATAAAGATCATATTCCTATCGATAAGGGCATAGCGTTTCTTGATCAATGGCTATTGGCCATAAGAGCCTCCGAAGATAAAGATCCTATCACCAGCAAACCCGCAGATTTAGCCGATGCCTGCATAGATTATCAGGGAAAGGTACAATTTGAGGGGGAAGATGTGTGGGATGGCGAATGGAACAATAAGCCATTAGGAAAATGCAGCAAAATATACCCCATATACAGCAATATTCGCGTACAGGCTGGGGGCCCTTGGGCCGGCAGTATCTTCAAGTGTGGTCGTATTCCTGTTGGCGATGCCATAGAGCGAGGTTTATACGGTAATGTCTCCATACAGGCTTACCAGGGTCAATTAGAAAATATATTCCCCGATGGAGTATGTGACTATAGTCAGGGAGATATAGGCAAGCCAGATCTCGGTTTAACGCCGACGTTACAGGCCCATAAGAATAAGCATTCCAATCAGTCATCTCTGCTTGGCAGTGGACAAAAATTGGAACGCTAATTGGATATTGATGTCATTGTTATTCTGCGGTTGATCTTAGTACTTCATGATAAGCCGCTTTGTATAATTGCTTACTTTGGGCTAGCTTACTCTGGGTAAAGTAAGCTTTAGGAAATAGTTCAGGGTCACATTTTACAGATTTCATTAAACATGGGGCAACTTAACCATACTCAGGTTCCCGCAGCCAAAATGTGGTGTATAGCGACTCAAAACTTAAGTTACCTACTCCTGATGGGGGGTAAAATTAGTGCTTAAATACTGTCGGCTATAGAGTACGGCTAAGCCTATCAAGGGCATTAACATGGTGAATTGGCCACCAATAAACACAAAATCGATTAAGATTAACGCCGACAAAAATATCATCTTCTCATCGAACTCCCGCTTCTGATTATCCCCGCTAAGTGTCAATGAAATAATGGCAATACCTAAGAGGAAGATAGCCGTATTGAGCACACTGGACAATCGTCTCTTCTCAAGCTCGACCTTGTAATTAGGGTCCTTGTGTAGTTCCCTCAAGGCTTCGAGCCTAGCTGTAACACTCGCTCGCGTATTCACGTTATTACTGCCTTTAATATCACCAGTTTTAATACTACTGGTATTGGCCAGATTAGCTTTAACACCCCGGCCTAAATTATTTGTACCTACCTCGGCCATAGCTGGATTAGTCACACTGGAAAACTCATTGTAACTACTTATAGTGATTATATTTTTTGTTTCATATGGCCTTTCTATCTGCCCTTGAGCCACTTCACGAATATCAGACAATGAAACTCTGTGATCTACTACGGCTCTGCCATAGGCCTGTTCAGTACCATATACATGGGCCTCATCAGACAGGGACACATCTTCAAGTTTTCCGGTGTAAAGGGTGACAGCTAGGTAGCATAAGACAATGGCTAAACCTAACACCAGGTTTCTTCTTATAAAATACATACCACCTCCATAGCTTTCGCTAATTATCCCAGATAAAAATACAGCTAGTCACCGTTAGCCATAGTATAGTCAAAGAAAACGAAACCAAACAAACCAGCAACCAAGTAGTAACATATTGATATCCTAACCTTAGAAAGACAATCTATTATGGCTGGAGGTAACAATTTGATGCATTGGTTGCATTAATCATAAATAGGTGGAATTCAGCTAGCCGTACACTAGATGACTATGGCAGCACTCCCTTAGCGCTAAAAATAATGGCAGCAAACAAAAGATAAAAAATAAAACCCTTTTCTGTTTTCCTTGCGTTTATAACTTCAGAACTCGTATTTAACTTTTTATTTCTAAGATTGGAGTCGAAAACCATGAATAAAACACTTTTAGCCGCACTGGTATCGAGCAGCCTTATCTTTGTCTCTCCCCTCATTCAAGCTGCAGAGCTAAGTTTCCCTCATTTGGAAACGGTGGGAAGTAGCCAACTCCAGGTTGATGCCGATATGGCTGAGATCAATGTCGAAGTCACAATTAAGGAGAAGACTGCCAAGGCCGCGAAAGACAGCTCAGACCTGGCCGTTGCCAAATTTATTGCCCGCTTAAAGTTGGCTGGTATTTCGAGAAACAAGATCCAGAGCGCCAACCTGAACCTGCAGCCACAATATCATTATCAGAAAGACAAGCCCGCCGAGTTAACAGGCTATAGCGCAAGCCGTAGATTAATTGTCACAGTCGATGATCTGTCCAACCTCAATAAGATCTTAGACTCGGCGCTCGAAGAGGGCATCAACCGAATAAATAACATAGCGCTCAAGACAAGCAAGGAGGAGGAATATATAGATAAGGCTCGTCTGGCAGCCATCAAGGATGCTCAGCAGAAAGCCAAGAAACTCGCCGAAGGGTTCGGTGAAAAGATCCAGGGGATCTGGGAGATCCGTTACTTAGATCAACGCCCGGTTCAGCCTGTGATGTTACGCATGAACGCCGGTCCTAGCTATGACGTAGCCGAAAGCTATCAACAAGGCCAAGTCACCATTCGAGACAGAGTCGAAGTGATTTACAAACTAAAATAAAAGCTAATACCCTCCTACTTATATAAAATTAGTCATCAATGAGCCCATGAATCGATTTTCATAGGCTCATTATAATGATCTTCCTTGATAGGTTATTTAAAAAAGGTCAGGCTATTACTACCCTCGACACCACTGAGAACCACATATTGCCCACTAACTAAAGTCAATCCCTGTGGGTTTTCAATCTCAGAGAAATCCATTGCAGCTTCCAAGTTATTATTTTCCATATCCATAACCAAAATCTGATTGCCACTGTGATTAAGCAGGTACGCCTTATTCTCAGCTACCACTAAACCTGTGATCATAGGATATTCACCAGCAGTATTACCTATTTTCGCTTCACTATTGAGTTCAAAATCTTCACCACTTAATCGTGAAACAATAAAGTTATTACGCACCTTAACTGGCAAAGTGATAGTGAGATACTCTTGCTTTTGTACATCCCACCCCAAACTACCAATGTAGTTATACTTAGCTCTAACCGTTGCAAATCGGCTACGCTTAAGCTCTTTCACACCGTCAGTACCATCCATAAATAACCAATAGCTATCTTCAAATTTTGCAGTTTCATCATAGGCCAGACGAACAAAACTCTTATGATCTGTGATAATTAGTACGCTCGAATCACTATCGAACACGACGCCAGTAAGGTTAGAAATCTCTACCGAGAAGGCGCCATCGATCAATACTGATGCCAGTACATTTTTCAAATCACCACTTAAGAAATAGACCCAGTTGTTGCTAGTCACAACAACGTACATATCACGAGTCGGACTATAGCTGACCCCGGTTGCAAGCCCTTTTATCTCTTCAGGCAAGATCACTGACTCTGAGGCGGCTAGACTCGCCATATTAGCAAATATTGGCGTATTACTGGAAACCATATCGGCAAAGTCGGGGCGCTCAATCGCGTAACTACCACGAGCAGAGAGGGATGAAAGCTTAGGCCAATGATCCATTGACCAGACGATCCTATCTTTATCGAAAGACATTCGGTACGGATCGCCTTGCCCTATGAAAGGGAACGGGCCCGTTTGGGTAAAAGCCTGCACAATATTAAAGCCAATCACCACCAAAAATACCATGACAGTCGTCTTGTTAAGGCCCGTCCAACGATGCTTATCCTCTTTTTCACTAAGCCGATCTCCTTGCAACACCAACAGCACAGAGGCAAACAACAGGACAACGATGAATACGACCATGACCCAGACATAGGTATGCACACCAAAAATTGCCGGACCGAAGCCTTGACCAATATCCCTAAGAATATGATTTGAACTGTGGCGGTAGCCTGCCCACAAACCATAAACAGATGCAAAGACCAAGGCACCTAAATACTTAGGTTTAAGGCCGTAACGCATGATAAATATTGCAATCAAGGATACTAACACCATGGCGGTACGTTCTTGCCAACATAAAATACATGGGTTATCTCCGAGGCCGTAACCCAGCACGATGCAAGCTATCCCCACGGGTAGTGCAATCAGAGCCAGCGCCGCTAGTGACACAATTTGATTCACTGTTGTTTCTTTCATTTTCATCATCTTATAAGTTCCCAGCCGGTACTAACATATCCCAGGTACCGAGTAACCAGATCAATACACTCATCGCAATACTCGCAAACAAGCAGATATTAGCCATGCCCTGTTTATGGGGTTTGAAAGCCACCAGAAAGGCGGTAAAAAAAATGAGACAGAAGAGCAGAAATTCCATAAATGTATCCACTTTGGTTTCAAGATTAATGAGCCGCGCAGGCTAAGCTGTCGACACTATGTTTCCAAACTAAGATAACAATTCATCCAAGACATAAATGAGACGCTGAGCAAATAAATATCCTGTAAAATCAATGCACTTTTAAAACTTGAGAGGAATATTAGATTTGACCAGATTTCGTGATCAGGCCATCAATAACAACATAAGTAAGTGTGATATAAATTTTAATGCTATCAGGTGTTTACTCAATAAAATCTCAACTAACAATGGCCATACATATGTGACAAACTAAAGAGGCGAATAAAAACGAGAAATAACCATTAATAAGGGGGTCTATGTGAAACTTCTATCGGTAATATTACTTAGCCTCTGTCTGACTAGCGTGGGCTGCAATAAACCCATAACCAAACAAGAGTCAGACTCGATTCATCGATATGTCGCAGACAATCTCATCGATGCCGAACTGTCAAAGGATGCCAAGCTTGCAGTCACCTTGAGCCGCACCCGTGAGTTATCGGTGTGGAATAACGCCTCAAAATCTCTGTTGCATCAATGGCAGGTAGAAGACTTCGATGAGCCCACTTACCTAGTGTCACTCTCCGGAAATAATAAGTATCTGGCGGTAACGGGAAAGCATCAAGTATCGATATTTGATCTCAAAAGCGGCCGACTCGAGGTCTCCTGGCTTGCACAGGGCTTTGATAGTAGTGCCAGTATCTCCAGCCTGTATTTGAGTCAAAGCGGAAGGCGAATTTTACTCGGTATGAATGAAGGTTCGGTGATCACAGTCGATCTCGAAAGCAACCAATTATCTATGTTTCAGCTCCATGACGGGCCTGTCAGTCATGTTGAATTTCTCTCTTATGGCGAGCGAATATTGTCGTCAGCCTACGATGGACATGCACTCATTTGGGCCAGTAGCAATGGACAGGTTATTAAGGACTTTAGCTTGGCCCAGCGTATCACCAGTATTAGCTTCGATGAGGCCGAACGTAGGATATTTATCGCCGATGTCTTAGATAAGCACATCATAGCCGACTCACATTCTGGTGAAAGTATCAGTCAATTAAGTTTCCTGGGACGCTATCGCTATTTTAGACAAGCGTTATTTGCCGACCGGGGCAAGACGCTCATCACAGCTAGCTCAAAACAGAAGATAATGAGCTGGGATCTAAACACAGGCAAGGAAAAGAAGCACTGGAACATCACAGTTTTTACCGCCGGAACCACAGTGCTCGATATGACCATCAACTCCAGCGGCCAGCTAATGACCCTAAGCTCGGATGGGGCACTGGAAATATGGGACTATTAATCCCATTCTCATAAAAATAGCAATCTAATTGAATTTAAGTGAATTAAAACAGATTTAAACCGAACGCTTGCTTCACGGAAGTTAACACTCGATGTGACTCTTCCTGAGCCTGCTCGGTTCCTCGCTTTAATATGTCAATCAGCTGCGCCTTATCATCGATAAACATAGCTCTGCGTTCACGAATAGGTTTCAAGGTTTCCTGCAGACACTCCTCCAAAATTTTCTTGGTGGTGCCATCCCCTAGCCCACCACAGCGATATTGCTCTTTAAGCCTAAGGATATAATCGATATCAGAATGAAACGCATCTAAATAAGTAAACACCACGTTGCCTTCCACCTTACCGGGGTCTTCCACTCGCAGATGGCCTGGATCGGTATACATGGACTTAACCGCCTTAGTTATTTCCCGCTCACTGGCACTAAGCATTATGGTGTTGCCCATAGATTTAGACATCTTGCTGCGACCATCGGTACTGGGCAAACGTGATACCTTACTCAGCAGGGGCTTACACTCGGTCAAGATGGCGCCGCCAGCTATATGATTCAGCCTTCTGACTATCTCATTGGTTTGTTCCAACATAGGTAATTGATCTTCCCCAACGGGAACCAGAGTGGCATTAAATGCCGTGATATCGGCCGCCTGACTGATAGGATAGGTTAAGAAGCCCGCCGGAATACTGCGACCGAATGACTTAGATTGGATCTCATTTTTCACCGTGGGATTGCGCTCTAACCTGGAGATAGACACCAGATTAGAATAATACATAGTAAGTTCAGCCAGAGCCGGGATGGCGGACTGCAGACAGATCCTGGTCTTTAGTGGATCGATACCAACCGCGAGGTAATCAGCCACCACATTAAGAATATTTGATGCGACCTTCTGCGGTTGATGACCGTTATCGGTCAAGCCCTGCATATCTGCCACTAAGATCGTCTGATGATACATATCTTGCAGTTTGACTCTCTGCTGCAAGGAGCCAACATAGTGGCCTAAGTGTAACTGACCCGTGGCACGATCTCCCGTAAGGACTTTCTCTTTTTCCGTGCTTAAATCGGCTTCGACCTGAACCGATTCATGTTTATCCAAACAGCTTGGTTCGACCGAATCGACTCGTTTAACCTTGGGATTAACATTTGATTTTACTTGCATAATTGACTCCTGATTAACACCACCGGAGACACTATGACTGAGATCAATTAGCTACCATCCGGCGGCTAATGAACATGATGAGATGTGCCGCTCTAAAGAAGAGAGCGCCACCAAGATAACTGAGGATTGTAACTAAGAGATATGGTTTTCATTACCGCAGGTTACCAAGCTCATTCAACGTGAACAAGCTAAACAGAGATTAAAGATCATTTACTTCTCTTTAATCTGTTCCTTTGCAGAATTAACTTTTTTATTCAGTTTTAACTTATTGGCTAAGGGCTCTATGGCGCCGCCTTGGAGTACTATCGAAAACAGCACGATAAAGAACACCATATGCACCAGGTCTATCGCCCCTTCGACGCCAGCGGCGGCTGGAATTAAGGAAAACACTATGGGTGTAGCCCCTTTGAGACCAATAGATGAAATAAACAAACGCTTGCGCCAGCTCGCTCCCCTAAAGGGCAGATAGCAGAGTTGCACCGCCAAGGGACGAGCCACTAACATGAGTAAAGCAGCAGGAATAAGCGACAGGAAGAACACAGAGAACAGAGTCTGAGGAAAAATCTGTAATCCCAATATGATAAACATCAACGACTGAGCCAGCCAAGAGAGGCTATTGAAGAAGTGCTTATTGACCTCCCTTCCTCGTTTAATGCCGTTACCTATCACCACGCCCACCACATAGGAGGCGATTAAGATGTTGCCACCGGCCAAATCGCTGCCATAGGCCGCGATGATAAAACTCGCCAGCACGAATACAGGGATCAGGCCATACTCCTCTAAGTGTATGGTGTTGAGCAGATAGACCGCGAGCCTGCCCACCAAATAAGCAATGACGACTCCTGCGCCTAACTGGATCAGCAGAGTCTGAGCTATTTCCCAACCCGATATCGCCTTCTCTGGTGCTAAAGCGATGCCAGTGAGAATGACCACCATGACTAGAGCTACCGGATCATTAGTCGCCGACTCAAATTCGAGCACAGTATCAGTCTTCTCTTTTAGCTTAAGCTTCTTAGATTCTAAGATTGAGAACACGGCGGCGGCATCGGTAGATGAGACTATAGCGGCAAATAACAAGCAGATAACCAGGCTCCACTCGGTCAGCGGATATAACAGGGCCGCTAGGATCAATGTGGTGAACAATACCCCGAACGTCGAAAGCACCCCACCCTCTTTATAGGCTAACTTGATGCTCTCATTTGAAGTGTTAATGCCACCTACAAACACGATAATATTCAGCGCAACTGCGCCAACCATAGAAGTGACTGCCAGGTTATCGTAAACGAAATCAAACTCACCATTGCCAAGTGCTAAACCCACACCCATGAAAATCAATAGAGAGGGGATCCCTAAGGTTTTCGAGGGGTGATGCAATAGAATGCCTATTGCGATCAACAGGGCGATTCCCAGCAGGAGTATTTCGTATGACATATCTATCCGAGTCCTCTAAGTAAAAAAATAAGAGTGAGAATTCAGACGACGGTAATACCAGTCTAATTCTATTTTACGTTTATGGGGTAATAGGTTAAGAGTGAAAACCTGAGTATAGGTTAACTTTTTATTAATAATACGAACAAAACAGTGATAAAAAAATGATGAAGACCTGTCACCAGTCAGTGACTTTGAGACGGTTATTCTACACTATTTATCGCCATTTTTTAAGATGTTAACCAGTAAATTAACGATCTATAATGTATCGTTTTTGGCGATTATAACCACACGGTAAACAGGTATAAGCTAAAAAAGGCGCCAGAAACTCATGTCTCTGACGCCTGATGATTCTAAAACCAATAGATATAAGTTCCAATAACTCGGTTAAGCCTTAACCTTCTTATTCAGGTAAGGCATGACCAAGAGCACCACTCCAACGATGAGGAATGGCACACTCAGCCATTGACCCGCACTCAAGGTCATCTCGTCGGCGTAAGCCGCCTGCTTAACCTTGACGAACTCTATGGCAAAACGAGCACTGAAAACAAGTACCAGGAACAGGCCGAAGATAGCGCCTTCTTTCTGCTTCATCTCGGTGAATTTGTAAATTGCCCAAAGGCCGATAAAGATAGCCAGATAAGCGAAGGCTTCGTATAGCTGGGCCGGATGACGAGGTAACATATCGACGCGCTCGAAGATAATTGCCCAAGGTACATTGGTCGGCAGGCCTAATATCTCAGAGTTCATGAAATTAGCCATGCGCACGAAGAAACCAAAGATTGCAGTGGCTATGGCCAATCTATCCAACAGGAATAGGAAGGGCATATCCACCTTACGGCGGTAATAGTAAAGCGCCAGAATTGCGCCTAAACCACCACCGTGGCTGGCGAGTCCTCCTTCCCAGATGGCAAAAATCTTCAGTGGATTACTGAAATAATAGGACGGGTCATAGAAGATAACGTGAGCCAGACGAGCGCCGACGATAATGCCTATTACACAATACATCAGCAAATTATCTAACGACTCGACGGGCAGCTTCTCCTTGATATAGATGCGCTTCATCACCTGAAAACCACAGGCGATAGCCGTAGCGAATAGGGCACCATACCAATGCACTTTAAGCCCCATGAAGGAGATCAATACGGGGTCGACGTTCCAAACAAAATGGTCCAAAATTCAGCCTTCCAGTTTCTTTTTAAAAGTAGAGAGATTTAGGTTGTTTGGGCAGTTTTACGCTGAACTTAGTGACTTGGCAAGTTTTCTTAAAATATCTCCATGGCTATTTGAGCCAGATGGGAGATTATGACTAAACTTCGATACCTTCTACTTGGCTTCTGCGCTCCAATAATGTCACATTTCTCCAAATGCCGTTCATCTTGCCTAACCTATCTCTGGTGCCTAAAACGCTAAAGCCACACTTCTTATGAATATGCAGACTCGCTTCATTTTCAGGAAATATCCCAGCCTGAAGCGACCAAAGTCCTGCGACTTCAGATTGATCAATCAACTCAAGTAGCAGACTAGTTCCCACTCCCATCCTCTTAGCCGAACTACTGATGTAGATACTCACCTCAGCGACACCAGCATATACCGCACGGTTTGAGACACTAGACAAGGCCGCCCATCCTACCAAGTTGCCATTTCGCTCTGCAACTAACCGACACTCCTTCAGCATAGCCTCATCCCACTCCGGCCAGCTTTTAACTTTTTTCTCAAACGTCGCGTTACCAGTTTTGATCCCTTGAAGATAAATACTCTGCACTTGCTCAAAATCGCTTTCAACAAATTCTCTAATCTGGACCATTATCTATGTTCTTCCTTCTGACCTTAATTAAACACAGCTTTATAATTCTTTATAGAAGAGTACTGTGGTATCTAGTCCGCCCGTTGAACTCAGCGCGAAACCTGGAATTTCACCCACTTTCACATATCCAAGCTTAGAGTACATGCTTTCTGCGATATCCCCCTTCTTGGTATCGAGTACCAACAAGCTCCGGCAAAGCGTACTAGCTAACACCTCAGCCTCCTGCATCAAGCGTTTTGCCACTCCTTGCCCCCTTGCTAAAGTGTGCACCATCAGCTTTTCTATTTCTGCCCTATGCAAGCCGTTCGCCTTATTGCAAACTGAAACTTGTACCGTGCCCACCAGCTTTCCACTCAAGTTCGCTACCAGTAGATAGCGGGTGCCCTTAGTGATATCTGCTTGCACTCCATACCAGTATTCTTGTGACTCTCGTTGAGAAAATGGACCAATAAAGCCCACCGATGCACCACTATCGACACAGTCACAGAGCAAAAGAACTAGCTGACTTTGAATGACGCTATCACTCACACCTTGAGTCATATCTATAATTTCAATAGTTTGACTAACACCACAAGCTTCACCCACTCAATATCTCCTTGTTAATAACCTCTACTCGATACTTGCTTCAGCAAAAAATAAGCCAACTAATACTAATACCAACATCAGAAAATAAGTGAGCGAGCGCAGGATGCTAATGCCTATTATTAATCGATAAGAAAATCCAGGAAGGGGGGAGATGTAATGAGAGCTGATTCGAATCAGGTGACAGCGGCTGAAACTAGAGTTAGTGGAGCTTAGTGAGCCAAACGTGATTCGGCTCACTATATTTTCAAAGTGATGTCAGTTTAGCGAGCAAGAGCACTAAATAGCTGATTAAACTTTTCTAAACCTTCGTAGATTAATTCATCAGATATGGTCAAGGCTGGCAAGAAACGAATAACATTACCGTAGAAGCCACAGGCAAGCAGAATGAGGCCATGCTCGGCCGCCTTACCTATGATCGCTTGGGTCAAGGCGGTATTAGCCTGCTCGCTATCACCGTCTATAACCAGCTCGATGGCGATCATGGCACCTTGATTTCGCACTTCACCGATCAAGTTTGGATAGCTGGCTTGCAAAGCAGTCAGCTGCTCATTGAAAATTTGACCTATTTGATCTGCACGATGAATCAGGTTTTCCTCTTCGATCACCTCAAGCACCGCAAGTGCAGCAACACAGCCAACAGGAGATCCACCATAGGTACCGCCAAGGCCACCAGGCAGGGGCGCATCCATTATCTCACTCTTACCCACAACCGCGGCGATTGGAAAACCGCCGGCAATCCCCTTAGCCATAGTGATCAAGTCAGGCTCGACATCGGCATGCTCGAAACTGAACATCTTGCCGGTGCGGCCAAAACCCGTCTGGATCTCATCGGCGATCAAGACGATCCCATGTTGATCGCACAAGGCACGCAATGCCTGCAGAAACTCGGCTGGTGCGGCATAGAAGCCACCTTCGCCCTGAACTGGCTCGACGATTATCGCCGCCACATCGCTTGGGGCGATATCCACCTTGAACAGATTTTCAATCGCCTTTAGTGAATCTTTTATCGCTACATCATGAAATGCCATCGGAAATGGTGCATGAAAAATATCACCGGGAAACGGTCCGAAAAGATGTTTATAAGGGCTAATTTTCCCCGTCAGCGCCATGGTCAAATTTGTACGACCATGAAAGCCACCATTGAAGGCAATAACACCGCGGCGGCCAGTATGCGCCCTGGCTATCTTGACGCAATTCTCTACCGCTTCTGCGCCAGTTGTGACAAAAATAGCCTTCTTCTCGCTTGGTCCAGGTGCAATCTGGGTCAGCTTCTCCGCCAACTCCACCGCAGATTCATAGGGGTTGATCATCACGCAGGTATGACTAAACTTATCCAGCTGGTCCTTGACCGCAGCGACAATCTTGGGATGACTATGACCGGTATTACACACGGCGATACCCATGCCGAAATCAATATAACGATTACCGTCCACATCCCAGAGCTCAGAATTTTTTGCTCTATCAACATACACAGGATAGACATTACCCTGACCACGGGCGATAACCTTAACCTTTCGTTCTTGTAAGCTACTGTTTGTCATTATTATAATCCTATTTTTTCAACCCTAAGTCCGAAAGCTAAGATGACGGCCTTTGCCCTATCGCTTCGCCTGTTCGACGGGCATAGCCCTAGTAGCACAGCGTCATCTCAGCCACACCAGCGCAGCGTCGTCTCAGCTGTTACTTATCTATTCCACCCATACACAGATACTTGATCTCCATATAGTCGTCTAAACCATACTTAGAACCTTCGCGGCCATTGCCCGACTGTTTAACCCCACCGAATGGTGCCGCGGGGTTGGAGATAATGCCTTCATTGATACCAACCATGCCGTATTCAAGCCCTTCGCCTACACGCCACACCCGGCCAATATCGCGGGAATAGAAGTAAGCCGCTAAGCCATATTCGGTGTCGTTGGCTAATGCAATGGCTTCCTCTTCGGTATCGAAGCTGATAATTGGCGTCACAGGCCCAAATATTTCATTAGCTGCCAAGGGCATATCATTGGTGACACCAGTCAGGATTGTTGGCTCATAGAAATTGTTACCTGCAGCGCTGCGTTTACCACCGGCAATAATTTTTGCCCCGGCGGCGACGGTTTCTTCCACGAGCTTATGCACGCCATCGACCGCTTGTGATGTGATCATCGGGCCTAAGTTAACGCCATCGGCCAGGCCATCGCCAATCTTAAGCTCGGCCACCGCACTGGCAAACTTATCGGTGAACTCCTGAAGCACGCTACTCTGAACGAAGATGCGGTTAGTACAGACACAAGTCTGGCCTGCATTACGATATTTAGACACGAGTGCGCCTTGGACTGCGGTATCGATATCGGCATCATCAAATACGATAAAGGGCGCGTTACCGCCGAGCTCCATCGACACCTTCTTAACCGTAGTGGCCGTTTGGGTCATCAATATTTTGCCAACCGCTGTCGAACCGGTGAAGGTGAATTTAGACACGTCCGGATGCTGAGTCAGTACCTTGCCCATACCGGATGAGTCCAACCCCACAACCACGTTGAACACACCGGCTGGCACGCCAGCCCGCTCGGCAAGTTCGGCCATGGCGAGCGCCGACAGCGGCGTAGACGGTGAAGGTCGCACCACGAAGGTACAGCCCGCTGCCAGAGCCGCTGCCGCTTTACGGGCGATCATGGCATTAGGGAAATTCCACGGCGTAATAGAGGCGACGACGCCCACTGGCTGCTTGATAACGATAATACGTTTATCACCGGCTGGTGCCGGAATAGTATCGCCATAGACTCGCTTACCCTCTTCGGCGAACCAATCGATGAAGGCTGCACCATAGGCAATTTCACCTTTAGCTTCGGCTAACGGCTTACCTTGCTCTAAGGTCAAAATACGGCCCAGGTCATCCTGACTCTCCATCATCAAGTTGAACCAGCGACGTAAGATAGCAGCACGCTCATTGGCCGATTTTTTTGACCAGGCTGGCAGGGCTTTTTTTGCGGCAATAACGGCCGCTTCCGTCTCGGCAATCCCGGCGTTACATACTTGAGCCACGACTTGGTCATTGGCTGGATTAATGACATCGAATCTCTCACTCCCACCATCCAACTGGCTATCACTCCACTGGCCATCTATGTAAGAGCTGAGCTTCACTAATCCTGAATCGTTAACTTGTTGCATAATCACTCCAGTGTGCTGTCATCTTGTCAATGGCACCCGTTTCTTCTCCAAAAATGAAACTGGTACTAAAAATTCATATAGCTATTGAATAGCAAATTTAACTCGGGTTAAATACAAAACAATAAACCTTATGTTTTATGTCTGTAAAACTATATGCGGTTAACTAGGTGGCAATTTGAAAAACATTAGCAATAAAATTAACAGTAAGCGCTCCATCATCCCAAAAGCTGTCACCGAATATGACCTACGCCTGCTGAGAATTTTTCGTACTGTGGTCGAGAATGGTGGCTTCTCTGCATCTGAATCAGAGCTCGGGGTGACCCGCTCAACCATCAGTGTGCACATGTCTAACCTAGAGAGCCGCATGAAGCTCAAATTATGCAGTCGAGGACGCGGCGGGTTCGCGCTGACTGAAGACGGTCAGGCGATCTACCATGCCTGTATCGAACTATTCGACTCGCTTAATGATTTCTCGAGACTCGTTAATAACTTAGGTGAAGAGTTGAGCGGCGAGTTAATCATACTGTGCGCCGATCAGCTCGATACACGTATGCAGCTAAAACTAGCAGAGGTAGTGAAGAAGATACATAAGGCTCAGCCACAGCTGCATCTGGTACTCGACAATGAAGCCCTGAAACACATCGAAAAATGCCTGCTTAAAGAGAAGGCCCACATAGGATTACTCCCCAGTTATCAGCAGATCGAAGGGCTGGATTATCAGACCATTTATAACGAACCCATCTACTTATGTTGTAGCCATGCTCATCCATTTTTCCAACTTAAAGATGATGAGATTAGCCTTGAGATGCTAACGCAGACACCCGCCATTCATCCCGGCATCGATATAGATGCAGAGGGCAGAGAGCAGTTAAAGCGACTCAATCTATGTGCCAAGGCTTATCAGTTTGATACCCGTAAAACCTTAATTCTCTCCGGCTGCTATATTGGCTATTTACCACTGAGCTACATTCAACAGGAACTCGAAGCCAAACAACTAAAGATTATTCATCGAGATAGCGCCTGTTATCAATTTAATCTTTCACTGGTGTCTAAACACAACCCACGCGAAACCAGTAAAATTGAATTACTCAAAGCAATATTCGATGAAGTATTTAATCGAGAGTAATCAAGAAACATAAACGCTTGCAGTAGTGACTCAGGCCAATAGACTCAAAAATAGGTGAGATGAAAGCTAGACCTGCTCGCTAAACGCTAACTTGATGCCGAAACAGATGAAGAGTCCACCGGCGAGCCTATTGAGCACATTAGAGATTCTGGTGCTTTGTTTCACTTTACGGCTCAATGACGATGAAGACCAGGCCAGAAAGTGGCACCAAAGCATGCCGTTGATATTAAAAATCAGGCCTAAGACAATAAAAGAGAGCGCTTTATTCGGTGCATCATGGGTAATAAATTGTGGCACGAAGGCTAAGAAAAACAGTGCGACCTTAGGATTAAGTACATTTGTCATAAAACCCTGATAGAAGATCTTCTTCAATGGCGCCTGACTCTGTTCTCTATTTTTGACCGCTGGCCCAGCTTTACTGAGCAGCATAGAGACCCCCATATAGATAAGATATCCACAGCCGAGGATCTTGATGATAGTAAAAGCCATCGCTGATGTCGCCAAAATAGCAGATAAGCCAAAAGCTGCCGCAAAGATATGCACTAAGGTTCCACTGGCTATTCCGCAAGCCGCGGTCGAACCCGCCCTAAAGCCTTGGGAGGCACTACGGCCTATGATGTATAAAGAGTCAGGTCCGGGAATGATGTTTAACATGATGCCTGAAATGACAAATAGCCAAAGTTCATTAATACCTAATTCCACAATATCTCCTTCCCCCGAAACAAGGTCACAGTCTAACTCAATATATGACAGCTATCATCAGCAGGTTTTCCATCATTTATGATCCCTATCAAAAAGAGCACTAGCTCAAAATAGATAAGCCATCGACAGCCCGTTACTTTATATAAAAGATGGGCGATATACGCCTGATAAAACCGCAATTATTTGTCATATTTTTGACGCGCAAGTAAACAAGAAGATGGACTTAATCTTATGATTATCAGTTTTTTGTTCGAAAAACACTCCATTTGATAGGTTTTCGCACTGGCCAGCATAGCTTGAAAATAGTGTTCATTTACAAAGTGATCAGACTCAAAGAGCTGTAAAGAAAGAAGTTACTTAGTCTAATTAACTGAAATGTAGTACCCCTTTGCTACCCTTTCGTCAGTCAAGTCACTTACATTAGCCCACCCTTTCATTATCGGCAGTAACTTTTGACTACGGGCACAAATATGATCAATGTATTGACACGCTTTAAGGCACAAAGTGGCAAAGAACAGGCGCTTCTTGAGCTCCTCAAGAGCTTAGTTCAACCGACTCGAAATGAACTGGGTTGTGTCAAATATGAACTTCACCAAGAAAATGAAAAGCAGGGGCGTTTCATTTTCATCAAGAGCTTTGTCGACCATGCTGCATTCGAAAAGCATCAAAATACCGGACACTTCAAACGTCTAAAAAAAGAGATGCCTGAACTCATTGCTCAAGAACCTGAAATTATCATCTTATCCCAACACGCATAACCGGATAATAAATCATAAGTTGTGGTTACTAAGTAAATTAGAAAGTTTGTACACATCCCTGAATGGTAATAAAGACGATGAAGATATATAATACCTTAAAATTCAACATATTAAATAACGTCAAGTGTGCGAATCAAAGTTATGGATAATCTGTTTTTCGACAACCCCACCAGCCATTACTTGCCTATTCAGAAATCCATCCGAATCCAGGGGCATGTGACCAGCATCTCATTGGAAAAGCTGTTTTGGGATCTGTTAGATCAGATTGCAGAGAGCCAAGGTGTGAAAAGAAACCAATTTATCGCGAGCCTATACATAGAAGCACTAAACCATCACGGTGATGTAAAGAATTTCACTTCATTGCTTAGATCGGCCTGTGTCCAGCATATCTTGTCGAAGGAGAATGTTTAACTGTAACGCCATACACAGGTTCACCTTAGACTCAGTAATTCCATGTCTAATAATTCCATACCTAGTAGCTTCGTATCGATCACCACCATTCTCTGTGGTAGGTTTTAGGCCATAAGTCATATTACAAACTAATCGATATTAGACTGTTTCCACTCTTGGATGATCTGCAGATAACTGCCATCTTGCTTCATCTGCTGTAAAGCCTGGTCAAATTTATCTCTGACATGGCTAAGGTGACTCTTCTTAGAGAAGGTCATATAGGTCGGCGTCGATTGCACCTCTTTTGTTAATCGCTTGATGTTCTTACACCGCTTTAGCGAACCACTCTGTATCGTTTTTATCTCTTTATCGACATAAAAAATGGTATCTTTCTCGGCGATAAGTATATCGATGTCTCCGGTACACAGCTTAAGTAACAAGGTTGAAGATTCTACATCGACACTCACCCGCTTGATCACCTTGGTCTCCACCGCATTATCGAAAATAGTCCCATAACTAAAATCTTTCCTCATACCAAAATGGTAATCACTAAGTGCTGTCAGGTCACCATCGAACTCAATATCAGAATCTTCCGCCACGAATAGCATCACCACTTCCTGCATCAATACCTCCTGACTATAATCGGCATAGACTTGCCGTTCAGGCCTGATGAGTACCTCAAATAAGCCGTCGATCTTGCCCTCTTTCAACAATTTAAGCGCTCTGGACCAGGGAAGAACCTTAAAAGCTATTGGCTGCTCAATGCGCCTAAAGACCTCCTCAACCAATTTCACCGAAATGCCATCGAACTGGACTCCACCTTGTGGATCGTCTCGGGTGAACTCATAAGGGGGATATTCGACGATGGCAATGTCGAGAGCATGATCGGCTCTCACTTGCAGGGCAAAGAGGTTGCACACAAGCAGTATGATTACCATGGTGACACCCATGATGGCTTTCTTCATGATTCACCTTAGTCAGCAATAAGCTAGATCACAGTGAGGTTTATGGATAGTAACTACAAGTTTAGACCAAATCCTTCTGTTACTATCACATACTGCTCTAGGCGGTCACATACCTTTCTAGGAAAAATAATCCCTCAGAAGTAATGAGGCTTCACTGTCTCTAATAAAGCCATCGATGAAGATCTAATACCAAGCCTATTTAAACTTGTTAAGCAGTTCGGCGTTAAAGTCCTCAATCGATACGATCAGGTTATGCTCACTGATTGCGGCTTGAAGATCATTAATATCTTTCTCCAATTTTCTCAGGGTAAGCGTATTGTTATCAAGCTGATAGACCTGTTTCTGAGTCTGATAATAGAAACTTAATATGACCAAGGCGTCGATATCATAGTTAGCAGCGGCGGCCTTGATCTTCTTCAGTCGACGATAGACACGGTTATGCAGCGCTTTGAGCCGCCAAACATAATAGACCTCTGCCAAATAGGGTTTGTCTTTGACCTGCATAAGCACCACAACAGAAATAATGGCAGCCATGACAACACCTAGTAAATTTAAGTGAAAATTCCCAGTCGCCTCACCGCTCATGTCCTTAGCATCAGCAAACAAGGCAATGAGCCCAGTTCCAAAAGCCAAGGATAGTAAGATGAGACTGGTAACCAGCGCGATTGTGACGACATTCAAGTGCTTACGATATACAACTTTATCTATCTCTTGTAACTTCATTATTTGACCCTTTATTTTTCAGGCTTAAATTTTAAGTTGTTAACCCTCACTTGTATAGCTTGAGCTTGCACCTTTTAACTCACTTCTATTAAATGAAATGCAGATGTCCACAATCGGTTTCGGAGTTCCCATGCAATACTAAATCATCGCCATGTTCAGCGTCCTCATATTGAGCGTTACAGCCAACGCGAGCGAGCAATATATCTGTGCTCTAGACAATCAACAGAGAATTATTGAGGTGATCTACAGCAATCCATCTGAGGCTGTCCCCTGTCAGGGGAAATACCATAAGCATAACCAGATAGCGAGCCTAAAGAGATAAACAAAAGACTCGCCTTCTCCCCAACATCTTGTTAACAATAACTATCTAGTAAAATATGTGTCCCAAGATCATGTCATTAATCTTGATTAAACAATGGGATAGTGAAAACGCATGCTGAGCGGACAAGTAAAAACAAAATGGAAGTAAAAACATCTAGACGTCTAAATTGACAGACGTCTATTTATCTCATATCCTGCCGACTAATGAGATCGACCATTCTGCTTATATCGACTGCTTTTGAGCTTAAGAATTAACAATTCACTCAAATTCTGGTCAGGAATAGACAGCGTGTTCCAGCTAGGAGGCATGGGAACTAATGGTTCATTTACGTGACTGGATGAAATTGAGTTAGAACCCCTCCAGCTTACGAGTAATAGTTTAAGACTAAACGTTTTAAAATAAGTGACTAGATAAGAGAGAAGACTTTGACCACATCGACCAATGCCTCAGCAAGCGCTCAAACAAATAGTACCAATACACCAACGGCCTCATTTGTTGCCCTACTGCCGTTATTTCTATTCCTCGGCCTATTTATCGGCGCCGGAGTTTACTTTCAAAGTCAGGGCGTTGATTTTGCTTTCTATCAACTTCCAAGCGTCGTAGCCATACTGCCTGCAATTATCTTTGCCTTAATCATCTCTAAACAGAAGCTTAACCAGAGCATAGAGACGTTTATTGCCGGCATAGGTCATGCAAACATCATAGCCATGTGTTTGATTTACTTGCTTGCTGGTGCATTTGCTGCCGTGGCTAAAGCCACTGGCGGTGTGGATGCCACTGTTGCTTTAGGTCTGTCACTTGTGCCATCTAACTTACTCTTACCCGGCTTCTTCGTCATCGCAGCTTTCATCGCTACCGCCATGGGTACCTCTATGGGAACAATAGCTGCAGTCGCGCCTATCGCACTTGGTGTAGCTAACGAGGCTCAGATAGAGCTAGCCCTGATGGCTGGCGCGGTAATTTCTGGTGCACTTTTTGGTGACAACCTCTCTATCATCTCCGACACGACCATAGCGGCGACACGTACCCAAGGCTGTGAGATGAAAGATAAGTTCAAAGAGAACCTTATTTTCGCGATTCCAGCGTCGATTATTACCCTGATAGCCTTCACCTTCGCGGGTCAAGGTCAGGCCGATGTGGCCGCTCAAGAGATAGACTTTGTTAAGGTCATACCTTACCTAACCATCTTAGTATTAGCCGTCTCAGGCCTGAACGTATTTGTAGTACTGACTATCGGTATCCTGCTTGCTGGTATCACAGGTTTGGCCACTATGGATTACGGCGTCATCCAATTCGGTCAGGATATCTACACAGGTTTTGGCAACATGCAGGAGATCTTCATCCTTTCTATGCTAGTGGGTGGTCTAGCGGCACTGATGCAGCAGCAAGGTGGTCTGGCATTCGTCAGTAAACAAATTGAAAAGTTAATCGCGAAATTCTCCAAGGCCAAAGGTGGCGCTTCGACTCGTGCATCTGAATTAGGCATGGCAGGCATCGTTGCCCTAACTAACACCTGTGTCGCCAATAACACGGTATCAATCGTGGTAACTGGCGGTATCGCTAAAGAGCTGGCACAGAAACACGATGTAACCCCTAAGCGTGCAGCCAGCATCATGGATATCTTCTCCTGTATTATTCAGGGACTTATTCCTTATGGTGCTCAGGCCCTGCTTATCGCATCGACCTTTAGCATCTCGCCACTGGAAGTAGTAACTCACGCCTGGTATTGCATGATCTTGGCCCTAGTTGCTATCTCAATTGTCATCTTCCGTAAACGTGCCAGCTAAACCCGCTATGCATCTTAAAAACGGCTACAACTTATGTGGTATTGCAGATGCAGCTTAAATAGGGCAAATTGATATCCAGTTAAGCTAAACTTAATATTGCTCCCAAGAGCTTGATTTAGCTGAAACGATAGGGATATTCAATTTCGACGTAATTTGTAAACGTCGATAAAAGTAAAGGAGTGCAGCTTACTGCGCTCCTTTTTTATTTTTAAAATCCATATGCCGTACTGAGAAAAGCTGAAAACCGATGCAAGGTGAATTAAAAACACATTCAACCCATTATGACCTACACAGATTAGTGGTACTGATGATCTTAGTCGGTGCCTGTGTCACATCGGTGGGGATCTCCATCTCTGTCTGGGCTGAATATCAAGATATCGGCATGCAGGTCTTCTTCAGACGTTCAGACTTACTCGGTGATTATGTTCACTCCCCTCTAGCCTATGTCTTTAACATGTCACTGATTATCGCAGGCTCTTGCATACTGCTCGCCATGTATGGTCTGTATTTGCTTAAGCTAGGTGACTTTAGCCACTTTTTATCGATCACAGGCTCTTGGGTCGGCCTGTCTATTATGCTGATAGGCGTCTTTCCCATTAATTATTTAGACGAACATAGACTAGTGTCCACCAGCTTCCTATTGGCCACATTTGTTCTACACCTAGTTACTATTTCCACTAGATTTACCCATAAAGAGATCTGTTCAAGACCCCTGTTTATATTGGCCATCTTTGGTTTTATCAGTGCATCTGGCCTAATCTATCAACTGGACTGGAACATCTTAGACTTCGCCCCTTGTTTGCATGAAGAAGGCGACGTCTGCTGGGTAGCGCTAAATATGTGGTTACAAACCAATATCACCATGCTCTGGTGCGTGTTACTGGCGCTAAATATCAGAAAGTTGGCCATTAAGCAGCATGATGTCGAGTCACAGAAGCAGATGTCAGGTTGGTAGCCCCCTATAAAGGTATTAAGCTTTAGGCTGCCAACCTTGAAACATGTTGGCAGTTAAGCTGGTTTAGGTGCTAACCTTGCGACTCAACTCTGTTTACACCATCACGACACGGATCAATGACACAAGAGAAACCCACTATTCGTCTGGCTAAATACCTTGCCATGACAGGGCTCTGCTCCCGCAGGGCTGCGACTCGTTATATCAGAGACGGTCATATCACCATAGATGGACGCCTCGCCAACCATATAGATACCATCAGCTTAATCGACAGCGGCTCAGGTTTTATCAGCCAAGAAATACTCAAATTCGATGATGTGTTTATTCAGGGAATCGAGTCTAAACAGTACTGGATGCTCAATAAGTCTGTCGGTACAGATTGTCGTCTCTTGCCCGATGACCCCTGCTCTGTGTTACATCTACTGCCAGCTAACCCCAGGCTCTATCCTGTTGGACGTTTAGACAAGGACTCTCGTGGTCAGCTGCTATTAACCAACAATGGTGAATTAACCCAGAAGTTGATGCACCCGGATTTCGGCCATAGCAAAACTTATCAGGTGCAAGTTGATCGCAATTTCGATGACAGTTTCTTAATCAACATGGCCCAAGGCGTTAGCTACCGGGACGTCACTACCCTCCCCTGTAAGATGACCCGTCTTGATGATGACAAGTTTGAGATCATACTCACCCAAGGGCTTAACCGACAAATCCGCCGCATGAGCCAAGCATTAGGCTATAAGGTGATAGATCTTAAACGGATACAGATACAGACACTTAAGCTAGGTGAGCTTAAGGAGGGAGAGATGAGGCAGCTGACGGCTTCTGAGCTAATCAAGCTTAAATCAGCCTTGGAATGAAGGCTGGTTTCATTTTTTGTTTAGCTTCTGGCTGAGTTTTATTGAGTGTAGTTTGAAGGTCGCCCCTTCATTGTAACCTAACGCCTCTCCGGCGAGTATTGTGCACTCTTTATTTTGAAAAGGTTCTGCGAGTCGCTGGTTCTTGATTTCATAAAGAGTCAGTCTGACCTCCAGGGTCTTAAGCGTTCCAGACGCTTTTAAGACATTTCCCATATCCCTATGGATCAGCGGAGGAAATGCCAAATTTTGTATGGAACAAAATTGGCCATGTGAGCTCTGCCAAATCATCCTTGTTTTGGAAGCTAGCAACCGCATCTACACTTAGTTCTTCAAAAGAAGGTTCTTTATTTAACCTTGCCTGTAAACAATTTTAATCATGAGAACTACCTAATTCGCTACGGCCCCTTTGTTCCTGAAGTGACTTGGGCATCCCACATTATTGTATCTTCGATAGCCCCGTCACTCGTCCCTAGTGTTGTGCGGAAGTAACAGTATTTGCATTATGAAATATTGTAATGTGTACTTTGCTATATGCATTGCAAATTACACTCTTTATCGTTTGTTGAGAACACTTCTAAACCGAATTTACCATCATTCCACATTGAGACCAGCTACTTTTCTCTTTAGCCAACAGTGACTTCCTGTTCTTATTGGTTTTAGCTTAACATCTTGTTCATTAATGTTTTCCAGTTGGCTTAAACATTGCTATTTAGAATTGAAGATTGGTTTTCGTGAAGCTATAAACGCTGTGCTTACCGAGTACTAACTCAAATTTGCTAAAAGGATATCGAGCAATGGGTAATCTAAGTCGATTAATAATATGCTGTTATGCAGTGTTGTTTATGGTGCTCTTTATGGGGTGTTCTAACTCAGATGTAGAGGAGGAGACTGAACCAGATGTAGAGGTACATACTGAACCAGAGCCTGTGTTATTACCATCTTTTGACGATGTTGTAATTAAAGATGGCTTTACGTTTGATATGCAAAGAGCTGTAAAAATTGATATTTCTTTTAGTCAGATGCAAGGATTTACGGTTATTTCAGTTTATTCAGCAACGGATCCTGATACTAATACGCCGATCAATCTGCTAGAAAAAGCTGAAATTCACAATGCGATGAAATATACCAGTTTGCTGCCTGTCCCCAGTTATGCAGAATCAATGGTAGTCGTTATTAATGGCGATAGTTATGCAGAGCTTGAGCTACCAATAGATAAAACTAATCATATTCACTACCTAGTTGAGTAAACGATTATGCTTAATATAAAAAAATATTCAGACGTACTTTTATTTATCTTATTGCTAATGATCAGCTTTTGGCATCTTTCTCTTAATGCTGAACCTACGCTGCAGGGCCAGCTTGCTAATGGTGCAACTAAATCATTTGCTAATTTTGGCACTTCAGTGGCTGTTACTGAGTCTTTTATCGTTGTTGGAACGCCAGGAAAACAAAACGATCAGGGGGAAGCGTGTATTTTTTTACGAAATCAATCCACTTGGACTATGACGAGTTGCCTAAACCCTATCTCAGGTACTCAGAAAGCAATTAAACAGTTTGGTAGTGCAGTGGCGATTTCAGATCAGAGTGTCATTGTTAGTGCTGAGCTTCAAGGCGGACAAACTGGTGCTGTTTATATTTTTAATTATGAAAATGGTAACTGGAATCAGCAGGGAGAAATGACGAAACCGGGGACAACGAGCAATGATTTTTTCGGTCAGTCAGTCAGTATATCGGGCGATCTTGCGGTAATAGCTTCGCCAGGAGGCTCGAATGATGATGGTGTTGTTTATGTTTATAAACGTACTGGATCTAATTGGATCTTAAATACCACTATCACTCCAGACTCAGAGTTCAAGAGTAAAAAATTTGGAGCTGCTGTTAGTATATCTGAAGACTATTTAATCATTGGCGATGGTGAGTCAGGTAAGACTAAAGAAGGTTCTGCTTATATTTATAAATATGATGATTATGATGATACTTGGACTAAGCAAGCAACACTAAAAGGAGGCTTAGTGACTCGTGCTGCCAATTACGCATTATCAGTGGCTATTTCTAAAGATTATGCGGTTGTTGGTGCTGGGATGGAAAATAATCCCCATGGAAATAATGAGATTAAAAAGGGGGCTGTTTACGTATATAAACGCAAAGATGATGTATGGACTAATCAAGCCAAGCTAACCGCTAGTACAGGAGTTTCTGGCGATCAATTTGGTAATTCAGTCGCGATTGTTGGCGAGCATATAGTGATTGGCGCTGAAAATAGGAATTCATCATCAGGAAGCGTTGTTCTGTTCCATCTTGTTGGTGATGTTTGGCTGGAGCAATTTTCATTTACAGCGGCAGACGGTGCCTCACAGGATAATTTTGGCCATGCTGTGGGTGTTTCTAAAAGCTATGTTAGTGTTGGGGCGCATAATAAAAAGATCAAAAAAAGTTTACCTGGTGATGTTTATGTATATGCATTGAATGTACAAACACAGCAAACACAAGCTGAAATAGATTTAGAAAATACCTTAGCAACATTGAATAATCCCACTGAGGAAGCGGTTGTAAATCCAGATGATCTTGATGGAGATGGATTATCTAATAGTGATGAAACTGATATTTTAAATACATCACCGACAGATCCAGATACTGATAATGATGGATTAAATGATTTTGAAGAGGTGACTATTTACGGTTCAGATCCGCTTTTAAGTGACACAGACCAAGATACGCTGACCGATTTAGAGGAAGTAATATTTTATAATTCGGACCCAACTTTATTGGATACGGATGGGGATGGGTTCTCAGATGAATATGAAGTAAACATACTTAACACTGACCCAGGATTAATTGATACCGATGGTGATGGATTATCTGATGAAGTTGAAGTGAATGAGTTAGCAACAGACCCGATACTGGCCGATACCGATGGTGATGGCTTGACCGATAATGAAGAACTTAATCTTCATCTTACAGACCCACTCGATGCTGATAGTGATAAGGATAATTTTAGTGATGGTCTTGAGGTTAATCTTTATGATACTTCTCCGTTAGAAGTGGCCGATGTACCAGTGCCGTTAGTCAGTAGCACTGCTTACTCACCCGCGGAGAATCAGATGGGGACAATGGCTTTTGAAGATTTTTGGCCCAGTAAAGGTGATTATGATTTTAATGATGTTGTGATTAATTATAATACGATAGAGACGAAAGTTGATGGACAGATAAGTAAAATCATCCTTAAACTTCAACCGGTTGCGAGAGGGGCGTCATATAAAAACGCACTTCAGGTCAGTATTAACACCCCCATTACGAATATCGAATCCGCAACCATGGGGCCGGTTTCTAATGCTGTACCATTAACGCCGATTGCAGATGGTAATCAGACTATGTTTGTAATTATCGATGACATTGAAGATGCTTTACCGACCCCAAATGGGTTTAAATTTGCTAATACAGAACCGAATAGTCCTAAAGTTACAGGTGCAATGTTTACTGTAACCATCAACTTAAAAAATCCAGTGGATGAGAACATTTTTGGTTCAGCACCTTATAATACGTATATTTCACGAAAACTGGGTAATGGTGAAGTTATTGAAGTACATTTCCCTGGTTATCGACCAACCAAGTATGCATCGAAAAGACAATTTGGTTCAAATCATGATGATACGGATAAAAGCACAGATAAATTTTACCAGACAGAAGATAATTTACCTTGGGCGATGATCATTCCGCAAATATGGGAACATCCAAAAGAGAAAGTGGATTTATCGCATGATTATCCTGAAATTTTAGACTGGGCTTCAAGTCGTGGTAAGAGTAAAAAAGACTGGTACAAACATAAAAAGAATAAAGGAAAATAACTTCGCTGCCGGAGTGAATAACACCTAAGTAGGAATCAGGGTATCAAATATATATTTGATACCCTGAATAACATGGCCATATGTGGCTGAGTTAACCGCTTGTAGCGCCACTTTTAACCCATAAGGCACGCAATCTGCTCGGTGCCAATAGTGGACTGTTTGGAATAAAGGGGTCGTAGTCTGAGGGATCCCACGAATTTAATAGCATGCTTGGGGAGCCATCACTAAGCTTTGCAAAGTTCTAATTCCTGCTAAACCTAGCAAATACAGCATGAACTGAGATAGGCTGGCGATGAGTAGCAATACGCCAAGTCTGTTCGCAATTCTAGTGCCGCTATCATTCATCTTGAGGCCAGTTTTCACATCCCTAAAGCTTTCCTCAATTTGCATTCTTGTCGCATAAATTTTAACGGCTCTCTTAGCTGTGTCGGTAGACTCACATAATGATGTCGCCAGTAACCAAGGCTCTTTTTCTCGCGCAGCGCTGGCACGAGACCTTTTTGTCTTTTCTAGTATCATCGCCCATGGCATTTTTGTCTTTTCGCCCTTTGGCGATACGTTTAAAAATGACTAAGCGAGTTTTAAAGCTTACCTTTTCACCCATGTGAAAAGTACCCAGGGTCTTGGCGCGTGAACTCGCTAAACCATATAGATTTTTGATCGGATGCCAGTCATTTTCTGCAGCTTCTTGCAGTGAGTGCGGTTTCTGACACGGCCAACATAATCCCACTCAAGGGACAAAACTTGCTTAAACCAAGGAATACGAAAACCGGCATCGGTTACGATGATGGGCTTGCAGTCATTAGGTAACATGGCTTTGAGCTTCGTCATAAATTCTAGGTGAACCTTAGGCTTTTCCTTCAGGTTTAAAGGGAAGATCTCTTCATATAAATAAAGGGGTCGTAGCTAATTAGGGGTAATTACTAAATTTAGGTATTTTTCTTATCCTCACCTTTCTCAATAAGAACCTAACACCTTGATACACAAGGCCCCCCTATCTAACAAAGCTTAAATCGAAGAGATAAACACTCAGGTGTGAATGCGGCTGTGACCTTCGGTTTCAAGGATGAAACCGCAGAGCGCCCATGGATGGGTCCACAGCGTGTCACAGAAGTGTTCACACTTAAGCCCACGGCAGGTGATAGATATCAACGAAGTTAGGCTTACCTAAAACTAACCAAACATCAGCTAAGCCCAATGAACCAATCAAAAAGATATTTGAAATTTGTTATCTGACAAATAAAAAAGCGGCCATCTAAGTGACCGCTTAACTTCAACATTTAGCCCTCGACACGAAGTGAGCACCTAGGTTCAAACTCCTAGGACTTTCTCCTAGAAACTAGCAACCTCGTAGCTAAATGCTAATAAACAATGTCCATCTCTTCTAACAAGTTATCTGCATTATCCAGATACTTCATCACCCAGAGCATGTAACGGCTATCAACCTGAATAGAACGGTTAGACTCAGGGTCGTAACCCCAATCACCGATAATACTCTCGTAAACACCATCGAATAACAGACCTACTAGCTCGGCACGACCATTTAAAGTCGGTGAACCTGAGTTACCGCCAGTGGTATCTAACGTCGACAGGAAGTTAACCGGCACAGAGTCGATAGATTTCATGTAGAAATCACCGTACTGCTTCTGCTTGATGAGCTCCAGCTGCTTAGACGGTGCATCGAATGGATCCGCGCCAGTGTCTTTAGCCAAAATACCTTCTAAACGCGTAAACGGCACAGCCTTCAAACCATCTTGAGGTGAGTAACCTTTCACATGACCCACAGTCACACGCAGACTTGAGTTTGCATCGGCATAAACCGGCTTACCCTGCTGCGTGTTGTAAGCGATAATCGCGTCCATATACTGAGGGCGCACCTTCATCAGCTTACCCGCCAGCTCCTTGTCCTTCTTCTCAATTTTCATGTCTGTATCATACATGGCCACGGCAAACTGAATGAAAGGATCGTTCGAGGCGTTAAAGTCGGCAACCGACTTGTCTAACCAAGCCAGGCGCGTATCCATATCGCCTAGTGTCGTCTTGGCATACATCTTATCCAGAGTTTTAGACAGCTTCTTCTCATCTAGCTTTTTGCCGATGCCAAATACCTTGTCCAGAGCTGCAATACGCTCACTACTCGGTAATACGGCGTAGCGCTTAAGCATGTCAAACAGCATTGCCTTATCGACACTGGCAGCATAACGACGGTCGATACGCTCCATGCTCGACTTGAAACGGATCATGTCACGTTCCTGGTAACCAGGCTCACGTGCCATATCATCCAGCTGTTTCTCATTAGCCAAACGGTACAACTTACGCGCCGTTGGCACCATAGTGGTGTAGCGAATATAACCTAAGATAATATCTCGAGCCTGATGATCTTGACCTTCGGCGATCAGCTTATCTAGCTCAGCCAGCGTCTTACCGTATTTTACCTTACGCTTGCTATCTTTATTGATCCAGCTAGCCAACTCAGACTCACGACCTTTACGATCATCAAGCATGGTCGACTTACCGTAAAATTCGATCATAGAGGTGAAGTTCTTGGCATAGTTTGCCAAACCAGCGATCAGGCTTTCATACTTGATACGCTCATCGCTGCCTTCAGGTGCTGTCTCCTTGATGATCTCGATGAAACGCTCTCGCAGCACCTTACCTTCCGGGTATGCCCACTCGAACTGGTTCTCGACTTCATTGGCTGTGCGGTAACGGTTAGTGCGGCCAGGGTAACCTGCCACCATAACGAAATCGCCGTCACTCACACCTTTAGCCGAAACCTTCAGGAAACTTTTTGGTTCGTACGGTACGTTGTCTTTGTCGAAATCTGCAGGCTTGCCATCTTTAGACACATAACCACGGTAGAAGGAGAAATCACCGGTGTGACGTGGCCACATCCAGTTATCTATATCGCCGCCATACTTGCCTACACTAGCTGCAGGGTTATACACCAGACGTACATCGCGGATCTCTAGTTGCTTAACCAGATAATATTCCAAACCACCATGGAAACTGTATACCTGACAGCGATAGCCATCTTCGGCCTCACACTCGGCCACTAATGACTTTTCTCTCTGCTCAATGCCCTGATAGAAGGCGTGACCAAGCTTGCTCTCTAAACCTTTCTTGACCTTGCCAGTCACATCTGTCACTGCTTCAGTCACATAGATACGTGAACCCGGTGTAGCCTGTAGCTCCTCGCCATAAGACTTAGCCAGGAAGCCATCTTTAAGCAGGTTTTTTTCCGGCGTCGAGTTATATTGAATCGAGCCATAGGCGCAATGATGGTTAGTGACCACCAGCCCCTTTGGTGAGACGAATGATGCCGTACAACCACCTAGGCTAATGACGGCATTCATTGGAAATTCGGTTAATTTAGAGATAGATTCCACATCAATCTCTAATCCCTTAGCCTTTAATTCATCGGCCATTGCGGGCAGTTGGTATGGTTGCCACATACCTTCGTCGGCCTGTGCGCCAAAAGTGGCAGCTACAGCGACAGTGAGAAGCCATTTCTTCATTTTGTTAAATCCATTTTTTAATTATTAGTGTGGTAATTCTTGTTCTGCTTTGCTTGTACTTGTTTATGTAGCAATAGCATTTAGCCATCTTGCTAAAACTCAGGCAATAAAAAGCCGAGCCAAATATTACTATTCGCGCTCGACCTTATCATATGCCACTGCCATTAAGACAGTCTTTGAATCAATCCCTTACAAAGCATGTGTAAAGGCAATCTGTTGACGTTTACTCTATAACGCAACCAGTAACTGAGCCGTAATAATTACAGCGCCTAATACACCTGCAACACCGAGTGCAGCTGTACCACCAGAGACCTGATAACCTCCCAGATTCTGTTTACGCTGCTTCAGTGCCATGGCAATCGGTAAGAAGATGATCATGATCACCAAGGGAATGGCCGCAAAACCTAATACTTTGAAGAAACCATCGGGATAATAAAGCGCACATAGCAGAGGCGGAATAAAGGTGATCAGCCAGGTCTTAGCTCGACCCCAAAAATCATCTTTAGCTCGTGTCAGTTCGGCCACATAGTCAAACAGACTCATGGTCACACCCAGGAAGGAAGTGATAAGCGCCAAGTTAGCGAAGAGATCGATACATTGCTTCAAGATCTCTGAATTTGCCAGACCTTGTAAGGCCGTGACCAGCAGAGGCAATGAACCTTCGAAGCCATAAACCCTGTCGCCACCTAAAGTGCCTAAGGTCACCATCAACCAGAGAATATAGCTGACAAGCGGTATGGTTGAACCAATAATTAAAATTTTACGTAGTGATACGGCATCGCCATCTAAGTAGCGCACTATGGTCGCGATACACACATGGAAACCAAACGAGGTGAATACGATAGGAATAGCTGCCAACCATAAGTTGTTCAGTTCGCTACCAGAAACAATCTCACTACCTGTGCTGGTTAGCAGAGCAGACATATCCACTTCAGGAAGTAAGAAGGCCACCACGATCACTAAGAGTACGACCATGGATGTAAAGAGGACGCGGGAAACCTTATCGATCCATTTGACCCCAACTGCTATCAAACCGCCGAAGAAGACAGTGAATAACAACACAGCGACCTGGTTATTCATGGTGATACCCAGAGGCTCGAAGCGAGTCTCGAGCAGAGAAGAGCCGCCCATCAAATATACCATAGTCAACGCAAACAGTAGGCTCATAAATGATGCCCCCTGAATTAACTGACCCACTTTCCCTAAAATTTTGCCAGTAATAGCATGGACGTTATCGCCCACTCCAGTGCGTAAGTTGATCTCTAACATCAGCAGAGATGTATAGATGGAGATCCCCCAGATCACAACGAGCAAGAGAAACGCGGGTAATGTACCCAAGGAAGCAGTAGCTAAAGGTAGGGCTAACATACCACCACCGATTGCAGTTCCCGCAACGATAGCGATGGAGCCGAGCATTTTTAAATTCACAAAATTGTCCTGTTTGATATATTTTTATTCTACATTTTTGGTAGGTCAGATTTAGAACGACTTTGAAGGAGAGATCTTCCTCTAAAATGACTGCTAGGGACATTAACAGCTACAAACCTAGTGAGCAAGCCATCTATGGCAGCTGTAAACAAGTTTGAACACTGGCTCAATAAGTTTCCAACAAGAGGGAAACACTTACGTTACCTGAGGTTTTTCCACTCAATAAAATCACCAATTCGAGAACTCAGAGATTGCGACTCGACCCTCAAAATGTATAATGTTCGCCTCTACTTCAGGGGAGTAGCGAGCAATCTTTGTTGTCTGAATCGATTTACTTCGAGGCAAAGATTGAGTGAGTGTCAACATACTTGGCCACAACGCCATGGTGCTCACAACAATATGACGTGATGACTCATATTGTTTTGCAAGACCTGAGTGCAGTGACCGCCCATAAAAAAGGGGGGCCGGTCTTCTGTACTCGGATTTTTGCCCCCCTATAAGGAAGTCTCTTGGAAGCACTACTCGCATCAACCTTTACGGTTGCTATCGCCGAAATCGGTGACAAAACTCAGCTGCTCGCCCTCATACTCGCCGCCAGATTTAGCCACATAAAAGGCAGTAAAACGGCAATTATTCTCGGTATTTTTCTGTCAACTCTGATCAACCACTTTGGCGCCGCCTGGCTAGGTAATTGGGCCGTTGGCTTGATTAGCCCGGAACTAGCCCGCTACTTAGTCGCCGCTTCATTTTTTGCGATCGCTCTGTGGGTATTGATCCCGGACAAGGTCGATTGTGAAGAGAGCCGCTTCTACAAAATGGGGCCTTTCATTGCCACTTTCATTCTGTTTTTCATCGCCGAGATGGGCGACAAAACTCAAATTGCCACTGTGGTATTAGCGGCGAAGTATGATGCCCTAGCTATGGTAGTCATGGGCACAACCTTAGGCATGCTTATCGCTAACGTTCCTGTGGTCATAGCCGGCAACTTCAGCGCAGAAAAATTACCCCTTACCCTGATCCATCGAGGATGCGCCGTATTGTTTGCACTACTCGGTGTAGCAACACTCATGTTTTAATCATCTAAATTAGAAGAATAAAAAAGGCCCTGGTTCCTAGGAACCAGGGCCTTTTTTATAACCTTCTTTTATTACAATCCCAATGCCTGCTTGATACGCTTACCGTAATCCGCATCCGCCTTGGTGAAATGCTCGACCATGGTCTGCTGCACATCCATAGTCGTCTGACTCAAGCTGCCACAGATAGTGGTGATCAATCTAACCTTCTCATCTTCAGGGAAAATACGGTACAGGTTGCCCGCCTGAGCAAAGTCATCCTGATTATAACGGCTGTATCTATCGGCTTCACCATCGAGACCCAGTGCTGGCTCGGCAAAAGTACTCGGCTCTACTAACGCAGACTCTGTGCTGTTCGGCCCGTAGTTTGGACTCGCATCGCCACCGGTTTGGCTGCCGTTATAGGGACATTGAGTTCCCGCCATGGCACCGGCGCGTTGGTGGTGATTAGCCTTAGTAGCGTGCGGACAATTCACTGGCAGCTGATTATAGTTAGTGCCAATTCTGTATCTCTGTGCATCTGCATAGGCAAACAAGCGAGCCTGCAACATCTTATCCGGTGAAGCACCAACACCCGGTACTAAGTTACTCGGTGCCAATGCGACCTGCTCTACTTCGGCGAAGTAGTTCTCAGGCATGCGATTAAGTTCAAGTTCACCAATCTCAATCAGTGGATAATCGGCGTGTGGCCATACCTTAGTCAGATCGAATGGATTGATATGATATGTATTGGCATCGGCTTCCGGCATAATTTGCACCTTAACCGCCCAACGAGGGAAGTTACCGTCGGCAATGGCCGCGACCATGTCACGTTGAGACGAATCAGGATCGATCCCTTTAAGGATGTCGGCCTGCTCAGGGGTCAGGTTAACTATGCCTTGCTTAGTCTTGAAATGAAACTTAACCCAGAAACGCTCGCCTTTATCATTCCACAGCGAATAGGTGTGTGAACCATAGCCATTCATCTGGCGATAGTTAGCCGGAATGCCGCGATCCGACATCAAGATTGTCACCTGATGCAGGGCTTCAGGATTCAATGCCCAGAAATCCCACATGGCTTGTGGATCTTTCAAATTAGTCTGCGGATTACGCTTCTGGGTATGAATAAAGTCCGGAAACTTGATGCCATCACGCAGAAAGAAGGTCGGGGTGTTATTGCCTACTATGTCGTGATTACCACGGGCCGTATAGAAACGTAGACCGAAACCACGGGGATCACGCTCCGCATCGGCCGAGCCCATCTCACCGCCTACGGTAGAGAAACGAATGAAAGTTTCAGTTTGTTTACCTACGCCATTGAAGTGGTCGGCAATAGTGTAATTGCTCATGTCTTTGGTCAGGGTAAAAATACCGTAAACACCCGTGCCTTTGGCATGCACTACACGCTCAGGAATACGCTCACGATTGAAATGAGCAAGTTTTTCTAACAGATGAAAGTCTTGTAATAGTACAGGGCCGCGCTCACCTGCCGTCATTGAATTTTGATCGTCCGCAACAGGCGCGCCATTTTGGCTGGTTAAGTAGTTAGCTTGATTAGTCATATTGTTCTCCAATGCTTTTTATTTGTTAATTTTCTAATTCAGTCGTACTGGTCGATTAGTTCAACCAGTCTTCGATAACATCAAATATTGTAGCCATAGTTATTGATCCGTTTCGCTTTCGTTAAGCCGCTTAGCTCTAGAAGCCTTCACATAAACCCTGTCGATGAATAAATACTAGTTCAAAAAAGAGATGAATAAAAACGATTAAACTAGATTAACCTAATTCATTTTAAAGATTAAAGGCGTGAGAGGTAACTCACAGATACCTACAAAGAAATACATTATTGCTATTGGAGGTTACGCCTTTCATTGGCGTGAATACTGATTTGAATCAACACAACACCCATACAGAGTTAAGCTCTACTGAGAAGCTAGTCTCGTGGAGAGATATGTTGTTCAAGATGATAAGACTAGAGGTTAAACGCAGGGGAATGAACACTATTACTATCAAAACAGTCGATTGAAAGCAAATAGTTAAAACCGAAAATGACAGATGTTCATTAAAGATAATGAACATCTGCAATACAAAAAGAGCCAGCTAACCTCTACAGTTAGCTGGCTCCTCTTATTCACCGCAAGACTTCTAATTAGCTCAAAACTGTCTATCTGACTCAGAACTACAGTTAACTCAGGGCTATCGATTCAACTCAAGGTTATCTACTAAGCTCTGGCTTATGCTAGCTCAAGGCTGTTGGTTAATCGCCTTTTCGGCTTTATAAATTTTGACTATGTAATAAGCATCGATCAGCACAATAAAGAAGTTTACCAAAGCCACAGGTAAGGCATCAATGGCCAAACCATAAGCGACAAAAAGGCCTGCACCGATCAAGTTCCACCAGCGTAACTTTTTAATATTCGACATCATCAGCGAGATGGCCACAACCACAGAGGCTAAATAGCCGACCCACTCCCAAACTGTTGCACTATCCATTTTACATATTCCCCACAGCTCACAATCGACTCAAACCTAGATAACAAGTTTAGTGCATTAAAGCCTGTAGCTCGCCATTAATAAAGGCGCATATTATGTAACAGATACCTACACATCTATAGTCTATTTACGTTAATAGATCGTCAATAATACTTGGCTTCCAACCTGTATCACTAACGCTTAACCACGGCTGCTGTCATGCGCGAGATACAGCAAAGATCACCGCCGCTGTTATGGATAAGTATCTCCCAAACAGAGCTTCGTTTACCTAAATGCACAGGCTTTGCCGTCGCGGTTAGGACACCATTTCTGGAAGCTTTAAGATGATTGGCATTGATCTCTTGGCCGACACAGTAGTAATTCTCAAAATCTACGGCGAAGTTTGCCGCATAGCTGGCAACCGTCTCAGCCAGTGCCACATTGGCTCCACCGTGGACGATACCTAAGGGATTATGTACTTCAGGAGAGGCTGGCATAGTCGCCACCATATAATCATCACCAATTTCGGTGATCTTAATGCCCATAGTTTGCATCAAGGTGCCCTTGCCATGCATACCCGAATCCATTTTAGCGCAATCTTCCAAGCTCACAGGTCTAAACCAAATACTCATCACTAGATCCATTCTTATAATAATTAAGCCACAGTCTACTGGCTAGCGCTGTAAGTTTAAACAGGTAAGAGGAGTTAAAAGCTATGGCTGGCCTAGTAGTAATACCATTCCATATAAGTATCTGGTCAATTCAGAGACTCTCAGTTTTTTCAATTCAAGGCACATTGATGAGAAAATGGTATCAAACCATTTCCAACAAACTGATGAAAACTTCCATACATTTTTTATCGATGAAATCATCAGATGTCGCCAGTTTATACAAATTTAAGTTTGTTATATAAGATCGGCATCATTTAATGAAAGTTAGATACTGTTTTTATAGGTTAGATAGTGTAAAAGCCAGCAACCGAGTGCGATGATAATAAAAAAGTGAGTCCCCCATATAGAACCGACAAAAACTGAGAAGGTGTTGGTGTAGCACCGAATAGAACAAGAAAAACTAGAATATGACCAAGTGAAAAGCAAAAAGCAGAACCTATAAACGGCTAAGATAAGATCGATTCATTACCGTAGAGAATAAAAATAACATATAAAAATAGCCAATTAATCTCGAATCCAGACCCAATTGATTTTTTCTGGCTTTCCTCATCTTGTTAAAGTAAAAATGGCATGAAAAAACCGCCTTTAATGAATTAAAGGCGGTTTAGCATTAACAATGAGTCATCTCAATAATTAGTGCTTACGACGGCGTAAACCCAGTAGTGATAATAGTCCCAGACCAAGGTAACCTAACGAACCACCATCATCTTTAGGAGTTGGTTCCGGCTTTGGCTGAGGCGCTGGATAGCTTAACGCAATGATCACAGGGTCATGATCCGAAGAGCTAAAGGCATTCTCTGACTTCTCTAAGTCACCCGAATATTTGCTAGGGTACTCGAAAAGGTTAGATTCGACCGAGTTGATGTTCCAGTCTTGAATAGCCACTAGCTTTTCAGCGACAGCTGTATTAGCCAATGCATGATCTAAGTTACCCAGCTCACCACTGTAGCTATAACCAAAGGTTGCAGGTCCATGTGCTTGGGTGTTTAGATTAATCAGACCAAAACCTTTCTCAATCTTACTGCCTTCACGCTCATAAACTTCACCATTGAGGGTCGTCCATGAAGCTGTAACAATTTCACGTTTCGCGGTGGCAGCATCATAATCTGTCAGTACAGCGATGGGATCTTCCATGCCATATGAGTTCATATCACCGATAACTAACAAGCCACCTTCAACGTCTTTGAGTGACTCGCCCAGTACTTTAGCTGCCGATACACGAAACTCATTACACTTGCCTTGCAAGTCTGCTGGATCTTTACTTTCAGAGAACTCGAGCCAATCTTCCAAACAACCTGAGCCCTTTGACTTGAGGTGGTTAACCACAACGGTCAACTTCTCATCATGGATCTGGAATGTCTGCGCCAAGCTATGGCGCTGATACTTGTTATAACCAGGGCTGATTTCAACATCGTCACCTTCTCCGCGAGTCACCACCCCTTCTGCGGCGTGCTGCTCAGGAGTTGCGATAACAAACGCATCTCCAGTTGGCTTTACTGTACTAAGACGATATAGCAGACCAACAGTAATCGCATCACCACCGATAAATTCACCTTTGTACTTATCTGCATCGCTGACTTCGATAAAATCATAGGCGTCTGCGGCAGGTAGCTCGGCATTAATGGCATTCAACAGATACTGAATCGAGCTATGCTCGCTGAAACCATTGTTTTCGATCTCCATCAGACCAATCACATCGGCATTCATCTCTTTAATCGCAGTAACTATCTTAGTACGCTGCAACAAGTAATCATCCAGAGAATGTGCACCTCGACCACAACCACGGCTCGCATCTGCATCGGCCTGATCTTTACAAGTTGGGTTTAGTGGACCACCAACTTCGCTATCGCTGGTAAACAGGTTTAACACGTTAAAGCTAGCGACGCGGATATCACCTTGACCCGCCGCTTCGGGAGATTCAATACGGTCATTGACGCGAATGAAGTCACCTGCTGTGATTTCGTTAGTTACCACCAGACGCGGAGCACCATAGCTGTAGCTCACGACACCAGTCATATTGGTAAGCTGATCACCAATACGGATATAACCCGTCTCGGCGTTGAACGTGGGGAAGTAAGGCACCTCACCATTCTTAGCCTTGTAATCAGACTCTACGTAGAGTTCATTACCACGATTAGATTCTTGTAGAGCAGTTGCCTCATCTGAGAGAGGGGCGAAAACTTGAGTCGGCTTCATCAATGGAGCTTTATGAGATAGCACCATGTTATTTCTTCTGCCGGCATAGTCATAACTGAAGCTACGAGTGATCTTCATGTCACTACCCGCGTCTAACACGATATTCATACCTTCATAACGATTAAGTGCATCGCCTAAAGACTCGCCATCGGCCACGTAGAATGCTGTCGGAGCCAGAATCTCGCCCATCTCGCCAACAGCCATCTTTTTATCGGCTTTGATATCGACCTGAGTCAGGCCATAAAAATCTTTTACTTTACCTTGAACACAAACCTCGACTCCGGGTTGGATCTCTTCACCTGGCGCTTCACCCAGATAAACAAATACGCCATCGGAGGTGTACGGAGAGTTATCACCATCAATATCTTGCAGATAGAAACCTTTGAACAAGCTCTCACCACGGGCAGTAACCACACCTGTAATAGTGACCTCATCGGTAGACTCAAATTTGCCCTCATCAATCAGTGGGCTGACTCGGCCAACACCTTGCACGTCATAAATAGGCGTCAGCTTCTCACCGACACAACTAAAGGTTGGTACTTCAGGTTCAGGTGCTCCCCCACCAAAATCACCTGAGCGTGCACCTAAGCCACTGAATAGATTTTTAGATTTAACTGTCCATTCATTTTCAACATAGCTGGTATTGGCATTCGTAACAGTGACTTTACGCTCAACAGTGACATCTTTTGCCCAATCACCTGTAGTACCGACTTCACCAAAGAGATCGACTAACTCAGCGCCTTTCAAGATGCCGACTTTATCATCGCCATTGAAATAGATACTGGCTTCCTGTGAATCGATGGACCCATCTAATGCGATAGCATTATCTTTGTGGTTGTTAGTGATGACCTTGATGGCGTTAGGTGCCAGACTTCCACTCAGATCCAATATAGTCTTAGGTGTTGAGTCACCTTTCGAGTAGTAAACTAGCGAGTAAGCTGTAAGATCGACGGCTGTCGACCCTGAGTTGTAGATTTCTATAGCCTTGCTATAGCCTGAACCTTCTACATATTCGCTAATGATCACATCGGCGCTTGCCATCATAGGCAGAGCCGCGGCGATAGACAGTGCAAGCACTGACATTTTTTTAACATTATCCATTTATTCAACCCCATTTTTATAATATTGCCGCTAATTTCTATTAACGTGCAGGGGGATTCTTACAGACTTGGATGATAAAAAAAAGATGCCTAAATCACATTAACGGTTTATAAATACTTGTAAAACAAAGAAAAAACAAGATTAACTTATCACAAATAAGAACAGGTGATTCTAGATTAGGTTTAAGCTTGTCAAAATCAAATACTTAATCAAGAACAGGCATTGAAATCAAGGCCGAACACCAATTTATCAAGCCGTGACAGATTTTTACAAAATCTGCATAAAAACCTCTAGATTAGAATGAAATTTATACAAGCCTAGTTAATTAGTATTAACATCAGGGTTTTGCAGGCATAAAAAAACGGCCATTGAGACCGTTTTAGCCTTTTCCGTTAATGACTATATACTCAAAATATCTCTCAGTAACAAGCTGTCATTAGCAGAGCCTCAATTATCAGTAGCTCGTTAACCTGTTAAGAACAGAGTTCGAAGTGACTCTGATAGGTCTGCGCCCATCTGAGTAACTCCACACGATTACGAGATTGCGTCTTCCTGAAAATAGAGGAGATATGTGCCTTCACCGTGTGTTCGCTGATGCAGAGTCGATGAGCGATCTCTTTATTTCTAGCGCCACTGGATACGAGCTGAATAATGGTACGCTCTCTTTTCGTCAACATCTGCAGCATAGCCACGGTATCTTGTGAATAATCCTTAGTGCTGTCCAAACGGCTCACCAGTTGACGGAACATCTTACTGATAAGCGTCCTGTCATACCAAAGCTCATCGGCCACCATCTTTCTTAAACCTGTTAACAATAGGTCCATACGTTGGTCCGCATAAAGCAGCCCACGAATTCCCAGTAACAAGGCAGATTCGGGCTCAAGTTTCTCGCGGTTAACCTGATAGAGTGCAACGGGTACATGGGGCACCAGACGAGATGCCAATAACGGTATCCCCTTACTGTCTAAGGCGGCTCCCTCCTGCTCGATCAGATAGAAACAGTTATTGTCTCTCTCAGGCTCAAGTTCAGATACCTGCTTCACTATGCGTGTTTTTAAACCAATAGATTCGGCCAGAATAGCCAAGTGGCATGGTGCAGCCACTTGATGCAAGAACACCAATTCATCAATCTTACTCATTCACTTTTCTCCCTGAAAAGTTTACTTGTTCTCTGTAAGGGGGTGGTCAATCTTCCCTATCAACCAGAATGATTACTATTTTGAATAGTTTTAGTAGATTTGAATAGTTTTAATTGTAATACCATAGTAAAAAAGTATTAATCAAATGTAAATGCGATGATAAATCGGTTTTTATCAGTTTTAGCTATTAAAACCTCATACAGCTAGACCTTTAAAGCATAAAAACCAGTAGACTTTATACAAGATAAAATAATTCACTAGTTAGCCATTAAATTTAGCCAGCTGTACATCATGAAACTTAACAAGTGTAACCAGGCAAATTATCGCCCCCACCAACGCCATGCCCATATCCGATTGGGTATCCCAAATGTAACCTTGGGTCCCTAAAAATGCTTCGGCATCCTCCCCCGTAAGCAGAGCAACCCACCACTCAATCAACTCATAGAAAGCTGAAAATGCTAGAGCGAAGCACAATGACAAGAAATTACACCAAGCGCCACGTTTCACCACATCTAATCGAATGAAGATTTCACGGGCTACTAAGGTAGGCACGAACCCCTGAGCAAGATGCCCCAGCTTGTCGTAATTGTTTCTGTCTGAGCCCGTAATTTCGGCGATCCAGTCAAAAAGAGGCACCTCAGCATAGGTGTAGTGGCCGCCAACCATAAGTATGATGCAGTGAACCAATATAAAAACATAAGCCAAAGGCGTCAGTGGAAAGCGCTCTCGAGTCAGAAATAAAACTGGCAAGACGACGAGAGCAGGTAGTACTTCAAGAAACCAGGTGAACAGGTCTTTAGGCTCGATAGCCGACCAAACCAGTACCGACAGAAAAATCACTAACCAAATAAGCTGTTTATTCAAAATAGGAACCTCATATACGGATAAACTCTATTGTTTTGATATAAGAATAATAACTTTAGCCATCTAGCCCTCCACAGTGCATAAAAAAAATGCTACTTTGGTCGGACAAGTATCAATAGAATACTAATAATACAAAAAATCAACTTAAGTTAACAAAATACCAATAACCGAAGAAGGTACCCAAATCATGGCGAAACATTCGCTGGACAAGGATAAGATCAAGATCCTGCTGTTGGAAGGCGTCCACCAATCTGCGGTTGATGTATTTAAGCGAGCAGGCTACAGCAATATCGAATACCACAAAGCATCTCTCGGGGAAGAGGCCTTAGCCACAGCGATCAAAGATGCTCATTTTGTCGGCCTTCGCTCCCGCACCCAGATCACCGAAGCAGTGTTAAGCCAAGCCGAGAAACTTGTCGGTATTGGGTGTTTCTGTATCGGGACTAACCAAGTTAACCTAAGTTTTGCTGAAAAACTGGGTGTACCGGTTTTCAATGCGCCGTTTTCAAATACTCGAAGTGTTGCCGAGTTAGTGCTGGGTGAAATAATTATGTTATTTCGTGGTATTCCACAGCGTAATGCCATGGCGCACAGAGGCGGATGGCTTAAGAGTGCCGTAGGCAGTTTCGAAGCCCGCGGTAAGACCTTAGGTGTTATCGGCTATGGTCATATTGGTACTCAACTCGGTATCTTGGCCGAGACGCTCGGCATGCGCGTAATCTTCTTCGATATTGAAGATAAGTTGCCACTGGGTAATGCCCAGCAAATTCATTCGATGCAAGAATTAATGTCTCTCGCTGATGTTGTCAGCCTGCACGTACCTGAGACACCGCAGACCAAAGAGATGATCGGTGAAGCCGAGATTGCCAACATGAAGCAAGGCAGCATCTTAATCAACGCCTCTCGCGGCACTGTTGTCGACATAGACGCTCTCGCTTCGGCCATCCGCAGTGAAAAACTCGCTGGCGCCGCTATCGATGTGTTTCCGGTTGAACCTAAGTCTAACAATGACGAGTTCTTCAGCCCGCTACGCGGTCTGGATAACGTCATCCTGACACCTCATGTGGGGGGCAGCACTCAGGAAGCCCAGGAAAATATCGGTATAGAAGTGGCTGGCAAGCTGGCGAAGTACTCAGATAATGGCTCGACCATGACTGCAGTCAATTTCCCGGAAGTTTCTTTGGCTCAGCATAAAGACGCGTCTCGATTACTGCATATTCACCACAACCGTCCCGGTATACTGATCAAGATTAACCAAGCATTTGCAGAGAAAGGCATCAACATCGCTGCCCAGTATCTTCAAACTACTGCGGAGATTGGTTATGTAGTAATGGAGGTCGATTCGGATCAAGCCGAAGAAGCTTTGGAACAAATGAAAACCATCGAAGGCACTATCAGAACTCGCTTACTGCACTAAATACCAGTCTGTGACTAAAAATTAATAACCCGCATAATTTTACTAATTATGCGGGTTATTTCATTTCAAGCATTTGCAGATTCGAGTTACAATCAGCTCTTTCCAGCCCGTTTATTTCCTAGGATCATGATATGACGCTTTCCGTTTCTCAGCCCAGTTGGAACTTGAATGACCCAATTCCATCGCTATTCTTCTCTAATTTATCCCACTTGGGTCTAATGAGCGTGACGGGTGAACAAGGCCGCAGCTTTATCCACGGACAAGTCACCACTGACATCAGCTCTTTAGAAAACGACCAATGGCGCTGGGGAGCCCACTGCGATCCCAAGGGAAAGATGCTGGCAAGCTTCAGAACCTTCGTCCTCGAAGATGCACTGTTCATGATGATGCCGTCTGATACCTTGGCCCTGGATCTAACTCAACTTGCTAAATATGCAGTATTCAGCAAGGCTGATCTCGTCGATGTTACCGAAAAATTCTTACTATTAGGCGTCGCCGGTGAACAGGCGCAAGCTTGGGTCAACGAGCGTTTCGGCCCAGCAGACAATACTAGCATCGACAAAGAAGTCACCGAGATTTCTGGTGGCCTGCTGCTTAAAGACAATGACCGTTTCATCATAGTGATGGACAAAGAAGCTGCTGCACCTTTGCTCACTTCTATCAGTCAAGAGATAGTCGATGCCACCGCCTGGCAAGCTCTGGAGATCCAATCGGGTTACCCTAACCTGGCAGCCCCACATCAGAGCCAGTTTGTACCTCAGATGTGTAACTTACAGGGTATTAATGGTATCAGCTTCCAGAAAGGTTGTTACATGGGCCAGGAAACCATAGCCCGCATGAAGTATCGCGGTGGCAATAAGCGCGCCCTGTATATCCTAAGCGGCACCAGTAGCGAAACTGTCAGTCTGGAAACCAGACTAGAGCTAGCCTTAGACGATGGCTTCAAGAAAACTGGTACCATCATCGAACTGGTTCAATCAGGCGAGCAGATCTTACTAACAGCCGTGCTACCTAATGACACCCAAGACAGTGCCAAGCTTAGAATCGCAGGAGATGAAAGCTCGTCGCTGACGATCAAGCCACTGCCATATTCGCTTGAAGATGAAGATTAAACTATAAGCGACGAGTTGCGAGTTGCGAGTTGCGAGTTGCGAGTTGCGAGTTGCGAGTTGCGAGTTGCGAAAAAACATAGATAAAGGTGCACTGTCAAAGCCCTATTCATGAGCTGAGTGCGCCTTTTTTATATCCTTTGTTTTACCCTTGCTATGCCCACTTGTTTTACGAGAAGAAGTCAGATAATTTAGTTGCTTCTATCCCCAATCATCCCAAATCGGAGACTGACTCTTGAAACAAGCAGATCTCACGTCAACCGAGAAACAAGAACTGCTCACTAAGCTCAGACATGAGCTAATCGACTTAGAGCAGCAAATAGAATCAATCCACGAACGCAGCGCCCCAGTTCAACTAGACCAGCAAGCGGTTGGACGAGTATCACGCATCGACGCGATTCAACAGCAACAGATGGCACAAGCGGGTGAAGTACTGATGCAGCAGCACCTCCTGCGTATTAAGCAGATCTTGCTCGAACCCGAGGAGTATGGTGTTTGTCTTGAATGCGGTGAGAGTATTGGTATCGGTCGGCTCACGATACATGCTATCGCAAAATTGTGTATTCGATGCCAAAGTGAGGCCGAGAACTCATAGATGGTTCTCTTTTATCTCTGTCTATAATTCTACATTTTCTAATATCGGATAATTGATTTGTAACTTTGAACGTTATTTCAATCTATCGCCTGTGGCGCACTTAATGTCCTAATACTTCTGCGAGACGCCGTTAATATGTCCCTATAGGCTCTGCGGCAACATCCATGTTGCCGAAGCTCGCAGCCGCATCAGGACTTGGATGAAGAGCAAATATAGCTTCCACCTACACCGGCTAATTAAAGGCTACTTATCTAGATTTTCTACTCTTATATTGCTTTTTTGCCTTATCAAGCCAATCAGGTTGATTGATTTTTAAGTTAGAACATCAAACTATTGATAGAAAGATACAAGCTAATAACCTTTAAATCTTATTAGCTTGTATCTACAACCAAACGCGGCCTAAAGATACAACTGGTCCCCGTTGGAAGTTGCCGAAGGGCGTTGAAGTTAATCCTGTGAAACTGACAGGACGTCAGTTTAGCTTTCGGGGGGCTTGGACGCCCCATCGGAAGCGTTAAGTATTTTCAAAAACAAACGTAGGGTAACAACTTCGCTAGGGCGTCTGGTACTTTGGTTTACAGAGAATCAAGGAGGCTTTGGACGAGCAGTCCTCCTTGCCCTACCTCTTACCAAGAGTGGGGGAATGGAATTCCACGACCTTAATCCAAACTGAGTTTGGAATCCCTTCTCTGCCGCTAGGCCCCACACTTCAAACAAGCTAACCGTGATAGTCTTATCGCCATATAAAGAAACAAAACTCTATTGGCGCTACGTTCAAACTAGGTTTAGATAATAATTATGAAATCAAAAAATGGTGAGTTTGGGGTTGGCGACAACTCCTACCAAATGGCGGGTGGCTTAGCAGGTCTGACTCGCTTGGTTGATGAGTTTTACCAGAATATGGATGAATTCTCCTCGTCAAAGAAGATCCGGGATATGCATCCTGGTGACCTTACTGATTCTCGTCAGAAACTCGCATACTTCCTTTCCGGCTGGCTTGGCGGCCCTAAACTGTATTCTGAGCATTACGGATCCATCAATATCCCGGCCGCTCATAAACATCTGTCGGTGGGCCATAAAGAAAGTGAAGCTTGGTTGTACTGCATGCAACAAGCCGTAGAAAATCAGCCTTACGAAGCCGATTTCAAAATTTATCTGATGCAGCAGTTACGCGTCCCGGCAGAGAGAATTAGACAGGTATCCGGCAGCTGATAGTTATACCAACCGGTATAAGAAAGTGGCCAACTCAGAGTTATTTTTGGCTGCATAATTCAAGGCGGGTGAGTGAGGGAATGGTGATCCCTTTCGAACTCATTCAACACAGAAGTAGGCTGCCAAAAACACTCCTGAAAGGCGAGTTTTAGCACTTCCGATACGGCGTTAACGAGCTTAAACGTAGAATAACTATGTTCCTCACTCGTTGCCTTGCCTCTGAAGCGCTAAACTCTCGCTGAGTGACCACACTTTTATACCGATTGGTATTAAGCACATCTGTAAGTTAAAAATTCTTCGCCAAGGCTTCAGGGTACTGACGCCGCCTCGCCAAGAGTTCGGCTCTAGCCGTCACTTCTTCTTGTGTACATTGTCCATCATCAAACAAGCTTGGGGTTACAATTATTCCCAGTAGGAAGGTGAATATGGCGTAGCCATGAGCTTATGAGCGAGAAGTATGGATACTGAACTGACCTTGTAAATGGACTTATATGCCGAAATACGTAAATGAAAATGCCGTGTAACCATCAAGGATGATGGTTAAGACTCGGTGGATTGGCCGTTCTTTGGCATCCATGCCACCACGGCATTTGTGAATCTGACCTATAGGGCCTGCGATACTCCAGATATCACTCAGGCATTCCCCACGTCCTTGTGGGTCAGATAGGAAATGTCTTATGTATGTCTGGAACATACAAGACCATTCACTTCAGCTAGCAGTCCTCCTTGCCCTACTCTTTACCAAGGAATGGGGGAATGGAGACCCACGACTTACCTTGGCCGTAAGGCCGTATATTCCAAAACTAACTTTAAAAAAATAAAGAGCTGGATTCCGGCTAAAAGCATTGCCAGAAAGACAGAAAATGAATGTGTAACAAGTCAAAAAAGAACAAAAAGTTAGCGTTCATTGCTAACTAAAATAAGCTGCTATACAACCCACCAGCGTCATAATAAACAGGAACCACTTCATAGCCTCAGGCCTAGCCTTGATGGCCATTTTAACGGCTAAATGAGCCCCAAACATGGTGCCGAAGGCGAGTATCACTCCGGGGAGCCATTGGATCAGGCCCTCAATCATAAACAGCACTAAAGCCACAGAGGTAAAAACGAGAGTGCAGAGCATTTTGAGCGCGTTGGCACGAACCAGATCATATCTCAGCGACCCCGCCAATGCCGCCAGCAGCACAAAGCCAACTCCGGCCTGAACGAAGCCACCATAGAAACCTGCGACACCCAGCCACCACCAGGAGCTCGGTGTCTGAGACACCTTATTCACCGATGCGCCGTATTCCGGCGCTATCATGGAAGGTTTGACTAGAATCACCAGTGCCATCAGCAGCATGGTGCCCAACAGCAGAGGCTTTATCCACTCAGTAGGCGCGTAGGCCGCTCCCGCAGCCCCTAATAAGCCACCGATAACGGTGGGAATAAGGATGGGCACTTTATCGTCTGTGTCTAGCTTGCCATGTTTCTTAAAGCCAAATACGGCGACTATCGACTGCATCAAGACGCCGACTCGGTTGGTCGCGTTGGCGACTTCCGCAGGCATGCCCATCATCATCAAGGCTGGCAACGTCAAGTTTGAGCCTCCACCGGCGAGGGTATTGATGATACCCGCGAAAAAACCTGTCACGAGTAACAAGATTGCATGGGTGATAGTGATATCCATCAAGACAAGGGCCCCCTTTAACACTGGCTAAAACAATGACGAGTAAACGACTCAAAATTTGTGCAGTGGACAGCTTACCGATTAATATCAGTAATTCAAATTATACTTTGTACCCAGCCTGTTACCTCTAAGGTAGACTAATGATTAGTGCAGCCATCTTGGCCCTGTAAAGGTCTGCAGACCTTAGCTAAAAATGATGTATGATTCGGTATGCTAAGTGGGTCAAAACTATTGACCCATAGTTTTGACCCACAATGGACTAGCCTTGGCGAATGGAGCCTTATGACAGAACAGATAGTTCAACTGCAAGGGAGCAGCAAAGAGTTTATCGATGGTGGAGTCGGTCATAAGGTCCTCGACCGACTCGACTTGCTGCTCACCCAAGGTGACACCATTGCGCTCACTGGTGCCAGCGGGAGTGGCAAGAGCACCTTGCTTAATCTGATCGCCGGATTTGAACGCCCCGATGCAGGCACCCTTAGCCTGCTGGCCGAGAACACCACAAGATGGAACGACAATCACTGGAGTCATTTCAGGCAGGTTTATTTAGGTGTGGTCTTTCAACAATTTAATTTGCTGACCCCGCTGAATGTCGAAGATAACATTGCATTCCCACTCAGACTCAATGGATTAGATTGGAATAATTGGTGCGATCACCTGATCGATAGCTTAGGTCTAAGGCCATTACTCAAGCGCCATGTCGAAACCTTATCCGGAGGTCAACAGCAGCGAGTCGCCATCGCCCGGGCATTGGCCCATAAACCCAAACTCCTGTTAGCCGATGAACCCACCGGCAACTTAGATCAAGTCGCCAGTTTAGAAGTGATGAAGCTCTTATGTGAACTGGCAGCAGAGCAAGACACCGGCATAATTATGGTCACCCACAGCATGGAATGCGCCGAATTTATGCAGCGGCGCTGGCATCTGGATAATGGCCAGATCCATGAGTAATACCAAACTCATCCGCATGACCCGGCTTTGCCTTGAGGTCTTCTTCGCCCATTATCGCCAAGCCCCCCTGCAGGCTGCTGCCATCAGTATCGGTATTATTCTGGCTGTCACCTTGTTGATCGGGGTTCGCACCACCAATGAAAACGCCATTCAGAGCTACAGCTCTGCCACCGAGCTACTGAGTCAGCAAGCCAAATGGTCTGTCACCCCGCCACTTGGCAGTAAACGTCTGGATGAGAACCTATACTTCGACATGCGCGCCGACGGTTTCAACAATAGCCTGCCAGTCTTGCAAGGCGTCGCCAGCGACTCAAATGGTAAACGTTGGCGCATTCAGGGTAGCGACCTTATGGCCGCCCTCACCTCTTTCTCAGGCTCCGCTTCTCAAGTAAATAATGGAGCTAAAGCTGGCGGCGGGCTTTTCTCTTTAAATATTCCCATGGGAGATATCTTATCCGGCGATCCCATAGTACTGACCAGCAAATCATTGGCAGAGCAGATCTCCCAAGACGGTAACTTGGTACTCGGAGGCGTAAAAATAAGTGTTATAGCCTTAGATGATGCCAGTAATTTGGGCTCGGATATCTTAATGGATATCTCTCTGGCCCAGCGCATACTCAAACGACCCAATGAACTCAGCTATATCGCTCTCTTCTCTGACGTCAGCAGTTACAAGAGTCATTTAGAGCGGCTTATTGGAAATCGAGGCATGTTAATTGAGAGTGATCATGGTGATGGCCTCACCGCCCTCACCGAGAGCTTTCACCTTAACCTGACCGCCATGAGCCTATTGGCCTTCGTGGTCGGCCTATTTATCGCCTATAACGGGGTTCGCTATAGCTTACTCAAGAGGCAAAGGTTACTAACACAGCTTCAGCAGCAAGGCATAGCCAAGGCCCCCTTGATGTTGGCTCTGTGCATCGAACTTCTGCTCTTGGTCATAGTCGGTTCTATCATAGGTTTTATGCTGGGATTGCAGCTCAGTCATTGGCTACAACCTATGGTGTCGGTCACGCTGGAGCAGCTTTATGGCGCTAAGATATTTCCGGGTCACTGGCAATGGAGCTGGTTGTTTCAGGCCATAGGGCTGACTTTCCTAGCCGCCCTGGCAGCCTCAGCGTCATTATTTATTCAGCTCATCCGTCAGCCTCTGGCCGGGAATTCGGGTCGCTTCACTCAGCAAAAAAGTGCCGATAAAATCTATCGATATCAATTATTAATAGCCATCACACTCGGATTAGTGGCAGCGATATTACTGCCTTTTAGCCAAGACTATCGCTATACCATGCTCCTGCTTGGTCTAGTGGTTATCGCCATCCCCTTAACCCTGCCTTGGTCTCTGGCATTTATGGTAAGTCAGCTATTAAAGGTGACACCTAAAGGTTTATTACATTATCAGATCGCCGAAACCAAGGAGCTAATCGCCCCCCTGTCGCTGGCCATGATGGCCATCTTACTGGCGCTAACAGCCAATATATCCATGAACACCTTAGTGGGCAGCTTCGAGAGCACCTTGAAAAACTGGCTCGATGCCAGACTCCACGCCGAGATCTATATCAGGCCTGCATCGAATCAGATGGCCGAGGTAGAAGCGTTTCTGAAGCAACACCAGGATGTGGATGCCCTCTATAAACAGTGGTACCTAAGCAGTAAACAAGACAAGCTGCCGATCAATATCGTCACTCGAGATAAGCAGTCCTTAGCCCAGACCACAGTATTTAAAGAGACGCTCGAGAATATGTGGCCAGCTTTTTTTGCTAATAAACTCGTGCTGATCAGCGAGCCCCTCGCCATCAAGTTAAATCTCAAATTAGGTGACAGCATAGACTTACAGGCTCTGCCAGATAATCGCTTTACCGTGGGCGGCGTGTTCTACGATTACGGTAATCCCTATGGCGAGGTCATCATCTCCCCCGAGACTTGGCGAGCCAATGGATTTCCAGAGGCTCCGCTGAGCCTGGCCATTAACGTCAAGGGAGACACTGACAAATTAAAACAGGAGCTTCAGCAAAAACTGCGACAAGAATTACAGCAGGTATTCTCAATACCCGACGCCATGATTTTCAACCAAAAGAAGATTAAGCAGCAGGCAATCATCATGTTTAAGCGCACCTTCTCTATCACTCAGGTATTAAATACCTTGACCCTGCTCGTGGCGGCCATCGGCTTATTTAGCGCTTGTTTCATGCTCACTCAGGCGAGAATGGCCCCCATGGCCAGGCTCTACACCATGGGAGTTAATCGCCGTCAACTCACTACACTAGTCTTCGGTCAGATGTTGATTATCGTGTTGTTTACCTGCCTGGTCGCCCTGCCAACGGGTGCTATTTTAGGTTATCTGCTGATCAATAAGATCACCCTACAAGCCTTCGGCTGGAGTATCGCCATGGAATGGAACTGGCTCGCCTACGGTCAGGTGGTCTTGCTGGCACTGGTCTCCAGCTTATTGGCCGTGGCCTTACCCTTGTATCATCAGACCAAACGTCCGCTGGTCTCTAGCCTGCAGAGGGAAGTTATATGACGCCTAAGCCAATCCTAGTCATGCAAACTTCCTTATTCTTATTGCAAGCCGTCGCCTTTCTGCTTTATAAGCACCAGACTATGCAACCGCTGATCTCTAGCCTGCAGAGAGAGGTTATATGATGTCTAAACAAATACTAGTAGTGCTAACATTCTGTGCGCTGACTATCACCATGCTAACGGCCTGCTCTAAGCCATCGACACTTACATCTACACCTATGGCAAGCCTGTTAGGCGATAATGCTGCAGGCTATACGGTCGTAGAGAAGCATAGGAAGATAAGCTTTCCCGAAGATCATCTATCCCACGATGATTTTCGTCAGGAGTGGTGGTACCTCACGGCGAATTTAACAACCCAAAAAGGTGAAAAACTAGGGCTGCAATGGACCCAATTTCGTGTCGCCTTATCCCCAAAAGAGTCGCCTGAAAAAGCAGCGTCACCAACTAAGCTCTCTGATTCGAATTGGGCCTGCAATCAAGTTTTTATGACCCATGCGGCCATAACCACTGAAACTTCACACCTTGCCGAAGAGAGATGGTCGAGACGCCATCCAAGACTGGCCGATGTCTCAACCAATCCCCTCACCATAAAAATAGATGACTGGCAGTGGACCGGCACGGGAGCAGACTTGTTCCCAGCCCAGCTTAAGGTCGACGCAGGACAGTTTAGCTATCAGTTAACTTTGAAAACGAGTGCCCCCTATCAGCTCCAGGGGGAAAATGGTTACAGCATTAAGAGCGCAGACGCCTCTGTAGCCTCCCATTACTACAGCCAACCTTTTATCCAGGTTTCAGGCTCGGTGACTATCGATGGAGTAGACCATGAGGTCAGTGGCGATGCCTGGTTAGACCGAGAGTGGAGCTCGCAGTTTCTCAACAAGACACAGGCTGGCTGGGACTGGTTTGCCCTCAGGTTAGAAGGAGGGTCAACTTTGATGTTGTTCCAGCTAAGAGGACAGGACAAACCTAGCTTCTATAGCGGCCGCAGAATGTTTGCCGATGGCAGCGGTCGTAATATAGCCTCCAAAGATATCCACCTACAGGTAGCAAGTTGGCATGAAATAGACTCAGTTTCCTACCCTGTTGCGTGGAATATTTCGATACCCTCTGAAAATATTGATATTCGCACCGATGCGCTCAATCCCAATGCAAAAGTGCCCTTAAGTATCAGCTATTGGGAGGGGCCGGTCATGGTCTCGGGGAGCCATGGAGGTGAAGGCTATATGGAGCTGACGGGATATGAGCACTGACGATTTGTAAGCTGGAGATACGGTAAAGACAATCATACTCGAGCAGATATCTTAGTGCGTAACCGTCTTCCCCCCTCACCGACGACTTTCATGCCTACATTATGGGCTAAATTGATAATGGAGGTGACGATAGCGGCAGAGGCTGAAAATAAAGCTCGAACTCATGATTTTTATAGGCAGAGTGCGGATCTTGCTCCAACCCTATCTACGCTTCCAAATACCAACAACCAAAGGTTAATGATTATCATTAACCAAGCTGTTGTTTTAATAAGTATTTACTAAAGTATATCGGCTTACCCTGCTTTGATAATTAAGAGATCACTCAATAAAGTGCCTATTTATTAAACTGGGAGTTAGATCACATCGAAAAAGATGATCTTGATCTATAAACAGATCCAATACCTCTTGTTAGGTATACCCACAATTATTTTGGGGTCTAAACTCGAAGAATACTTTGACAGTTAGCTCTCCTAAACCCATCCCCGCAGCTATCTGTCTCTCTCTGATTGAAGGTAAACGAGCTGATGAGTCAGGAATACCATATTACCAGCCTAGTCGTGCATGCCGCACCTAAGGCCATTTCTCAGGTTGAATCCCAAATCAATGCACTCACAGGCACGGATATCCATGCCGTTACCGAGCAAGGCAAGTTTGTGATCACCCTAGAGGGTGAAACCCAGACATCTATTCTAGACAACGTCGAAGCCATCAATGCCATAGAAGGCGTGCTTAATAGCAGCCTTATCTACCACCAGGTCGATAACCTAGAATTCAAATAAAAATCAAATCTAATCAAAGATTACCGTCAAATTAAACAATAGAAAAAAGAGTGAGGAACACCATGAGCATTAGCCGTCGCGAGTTTCTGAAAGCCAACGCCGCCGTTGCCGCTGCAACAGCCGTTGGTGTCACTCTGCCAGTGAAGTTAGTCGAAGCCGCTGAGCAGAAGGACGATATCAAGTGGGATAAAGCACCATGCCGTTTTTGTGGTGTGGGTTGTAGCGTCTTGGTCGGAACCAAAAATGGCAAAGTCGTTGCCACACAAGGTGACCCAGAAAGCCCAGTCAACAAGGGCCTAAACTGTATCAAGGGTTACTTCCTATCGAAGATCATGTATGGCAAGGATCGTCTAACCACGCCGCTGCTGCGTATGACAGATGGTAAGTATGACAAAGAAGGTGAGTTTACTCCGGTGAGCTGGGATACCGCCTTAGATACCATGGCTGAAAAGTGGAAGCACACGTTAAAGACCAAAGGGCCTACAGCTGTGGGCATGTTTGGCTCTGGCCAGTGGACGATATGGGAAGGCTACGCCGCCTCTAAACTACACAAGGCAGGTTTCCTCACCAACAACATAGATCCTAATGCACGTCACTGTATGGCATCGGCCGTAGGTGGTTTCATGCGTACTTTTGGCATTGATGAGCCAATGGGCTGCTATGATGATTTAGAGGCTGCCGATCATTTCGTGTTGTGGGGCGCGAATATGGCTGAGATGCACCCAATCCTATGGGCTCGTCTGTCTGATCGTCGTCTGAGCAGCCCTACCAGTCGTGTGCATGTACTGTCTACATTTCAGAATCGTAGCTTCGACTTAGCCGATAATGCCATGGTGTTCCGTCCACAAACTGATCTTGTCATCCTGAACTACATAGCTAACTACATCATTGAAAACGATGCGGTGAATAAAGAATTCGTCAGCAAGCACACTAAATTTGTTCTTGGCACGACTGATATTGGTTATGGACTGCGTCCCGAGCATCCGCTCGAGCAAAAAGCCAAGAATCCAGGTAAGGGCTCATCGACGCCTATCAGCTTCGATGAATATGCCAAGTTCGTTAGCACTTATACTCTCGAGTACACCGCTAAGATGAGTGGCGTCGAGCCTGAAAAATTAGAAGAGATGGCCAAGGCGTACGCCGACCCTTCTATCAAGGTGATGAGCCTGTGGACCATGGGAATTAACCAGCACACACGTGGCGTCTGGGCCAACAACATGCTCTACAACATCCACCTCTTGACTGGCAAGATAGCAACGCCTGGCAACAGTCCGTTCTCGCTAACGGGTCAACCATCGGCTTGTGGTACCGCCCGTGAAGTAGGCACTTTCTCTCACCGCCTTCCTGCCGACATGGTGGTTAAGAATCCTAAGCACAGAGCCATCACCGAAAAACTCTGGCAGGTTCCAGCAGGCACGATTCCACCTAAGCCGGGATATCACGCCGTACTTCAGAGCCGTATGCTCAAAGATGGCAAGCTGAACTGTTACTGGACCATGTGTACTAATAACGTCCAGGCTGGCGCTAACATCAATGAAGAGATCTTACCTGGTTTCCGTAACCCGGAAAACTTCATCGTAGTTTCAGATCCATACCCAACGGTCTCGGCCATGGCCGCCGACCTTATTCTTCCCACAGCCATGTGGGTAGAAAAAGAGGGCGCCTACGGTAACGCCGAGCGTCGTACTCATATGTGGCATCAACAAGTGAAGCCACCCGAAGGCGCTAAGTCTGATCTTTGGCAGCTAGTAGAGTTTTCTAGGCGCTTCAAAGTCTCTGAGGTATGGCCAAGCGAACTTATCGCTAAGCAACCAGACTTGGCAGATAAGACACTCTATGACGTGCTCTTTGCTAACGGTGAAGTCAATAAGTTCCCCACTTCAGATTGTAAGGCCGAGCTAAATGATGAATCTGAGGCATTTGGCTTCTACTTACAGAAAGGCTTATTCGAAGAGTACGCCCAGTTTGGACGTGGTCATGCCCACGATTTAGCCGATTTCGATACTTATCACGAGACTCGCGGTTTACGTTGGCCTGTGGTCAACGGCAAAGAAACCCTGCGCCGCTTTGTCGAAGGTAGCGATCCTTATGTTAAGGCCGGCGAAGGCTTCAACTTCTACGGTAAGCCGGACGGTAAGGCGGTGATCTTCGCCCTACCCTATGAGCCTGCTGCAGAGGAACCAAACGAAGAATTCGATCTCTGGCTATCGACCGGTCGCGTGCTTGAACATTGGCACACTGGCTCTATGACGGCTCGTGTCCCTGAGCTACATCGTGCCTACCCGGATGCACAGATCTTCCTTCATCCAGAAGACGCAAAAGCGCGCGGGGTTAAGCGTGGTGATGAAGTCCTAGTGGCCTCACCTCGCGGTGAGATCAAGACTCGTGTAGAAACTAAGGGCCGCAACAAGCCGCCGAGAGGAGTGGCATTTATGCCATTCTTCGACGCTCGCCAGCTGGTCAACAAGTTGTTATTGGATGCCACGGATCCCCTCTCTAAAGAGACGGATTTCAAGAAGTGCCCGGTCAAGGTGATGAAAGTCTAATTGAGATGAATCACTCTAAATAACACTAGAGATTCATGCACCTACACAGAGGACGGGCGCTTGCTCGTCCCCTAGGAGATAAAATGAAAAAATTACTTACTGCCGTCGCCATGCTATTTATGCTCAATGCATGCTCGGGACAACAAGCTGACACTCAAGCGGATCCTGTTAATATCGCCTCTCTTGGGCAATCAGAGATCACTGAAGTGCGCGCCGCCGATGTAGCGCCTACTTACCCCAAGCGTGGTAAGTCAATCGAGCGTACGTTTGTGCATCAGCCTCCTTTGATCCCCATAAGGCGCAATACCCGATCAACCTCAAGAAAAACAGCTGTATGAACTGCCACAGCCCGGCGAAAGCTAAGCGCATGAAAGCTACTGAGATCGATGCATCTCACCTGCTTGCCGATAGCAAGTTGAACAAGCACTACTACAATTGTACTCAGTGCCATGTTCCTCAAGCTGATAACAAGCAGCCCCTAGTCGAGAATGATTTCTCGGCTAAATAGGCTAGAAGTTGCGAGTCATAAGCTGTAAAGCATGAAGATTAAAAGCAAAAACCACCTTTCGAGGTGGTTTTTTTACTCTTTATACCAATCGGTATTATTTAGCATTTCAGGCTAGTCAGATCCCACAATCAATCCAAGCAGCTCGAGTAACTGTTCCTGCTGCCACATGCAGGTTTTAACGCCGCTCAGCCTTACCTATTTTGGTTCTTCCCCTAGTTTATCACCGCAGTATTCAAGCATAACTTCAATTTTAATCAGAAGAGTAACATGTAATATATTGCCAAGCTTTCCAAGGGTTTTGTGGATTGTATTGATATCTCATGCGATTGTTATCTACATCCTGATTCAATTGGTGTGTAATTTTATCTTGGAACACAAAAACGCCCTGACCAACGTCTGCTACACTGAGCCCTGTTGCATCACTCATCCAGCGCGTAAGTTCTGCCGCTAATGTACCTTCTAGATTTTCAAACTGTTCACGCGAAGGAGGATTTGATATGCCTCCTTGCTGATACCATATCCAATTATCACGCCCACCCACTTCAGCGGCATTAAGAATATCGCAGTAGTCTTGTGCGTATAGACCTATGGATTGTTTAATGCTTGACTCTGATTGCCCTAAAATATCGGTACGGTAATATGAGTAAACAGGAGTTGTATTTGACGTTGTAAGATAAGGAATGTCATCACCAAATAGGTCCAATTTATACCCCAAGTTAATCAGGATATGGTCGGCTACCGCTGCTGTGTATTTTTCACTAGTCTCGTTATTATCCAATACAGGGATACAGCCTAAATATTGAGTATCATTCACAGTGACTCCATTAGGACACGCTCCAGTCCCAACAATTAACGTGGTTGTGTCTTGTAGACTTCCCTGCACATTATTGGGGTCTGTGATTTCTAAAACAGCCTGAAATACGCGAGTAGAAGCTTGCTTAACAATTATATTATTTTCTTGTACTTCAACAATAACTTGGTCAGCTAGATTGGCCGGATTAGTATCTACAACTTTATACTCTAATTCATATTTACTCGGAGGCAATGGAATATGGTTCCCGTTAACCTCAGCAGAGGCTAACACTATGCTATTTTCATTCCAATCAGCGCCTAAGTACTTTGAACTAAAATTATAGTCGCTGGGCAACTCGACTTGCTCTATACACGATACATACCCCACTTGCCCCTGTGTTAAACTGCTAGCTCCATCAAATAACGAAAAGATTCCATCGATTGCAATATAGGATGAGCCTGAGGGCCATTTGTATTGACTAGTAAAAACTGAGCTATTACTTAATGGGTCTGTATATAAACTCCGAAGTTGAGAAATTGCTGGCAATACCAGTCCTCGGGTTACACAGTAAGCATCGGCCAAATCTTCATTAAAAATAGGATATTGACCAGCCTCTCCTTGTGTTCCATTTTCGGTGTATGTACCACTAAATGATCCATTGGTACTAGCAACCTCCTCTAATGTATAAGTGGGATAAAACGTTACATCTTGATCGTCATCAAAAATAATCCCATATGACCGAACCTTAAAATTCAAGGTGCCAATACCATAACCGCCACGATCGTCAGTCACTATGTATGTAAGATATTGCATGCCACTTAGGTTAGGATTATATTCAAACGTATATTGAGTTAGATTAGTCGCCCAGCCTAAACCGTTAGTAAAAACCTCGGTCAGTTGTAGCTCATCTCCATCAGCGTCGGACACATAATCTTCTATATTTATAGTAAATGAATCAGTCGGACTGTCGGCTAATATTTTATCCTCAAGTGCCACGTTAATACTGACTATCGGGGCTGTATTAGCTGTGTCACTAATCGTGACATAAATGACACCAGGAAGAATATCCATTAGATCGTTAATGGCTGAATAATAAATTGTAACGACCCCTAAAGCCTCATCAGGAGCAGTATAAGTGATGCTATTCCCCTGAGATTCAAAAGCACCAACATCTCCTGTGTCAGTATATCCAACCAACTCGATACTGGTATTATCAAGAGAAAAACCTTCAGGTAAATAAGACGTTAAATCAATAACTAGCACCTCTGACTGATACGCCGTTTTGCTGATAGGAGGCAAGGGAGAAGATACTGTACTTTCATCGGAGACGACAATTTGGCTGATACCTGACTGACTACCTGAAAAATCACCACTCGCAGGCTCAACGGTATAACGGAAGCGGCAAACTTGGGCTTCCTCAGTTTCAATTCTAAACTTAAGTCCACTCACATCAACAAAGTCACAGTTATTGTAATCTGACAGCGGTGTAATATCTGTTATATGTAAATCTTGTCCGCTATCGGATCTGACTTTACTGGTTAAATCCACCGAAGTTAGGACGCTTTCAGGTACAAAGTCCAATGTGCTCTGCGTATCAATAGATATACTCTCGGCTGGCTTATTACCACCGTTATCTGTATCCGATCCAGTCTCTTGGCCCCCACATCCGAGTAAAATGAATGACAGCAGAGCTAGAATAGTAACTTTATTTAAGTAAATCAATTTATTAAGCCTCACACTATAGTTGTGAATGGATAGAATATAAACGCCGGTAGAGGTGCTAAAAAATAGACCTAATAACAAAACAAGCCACATTAAAAATACACCCAAGTCCCTCGATTGTTATCCAAGGATTTAGATCATGACTTGAGTTTTCAATCTGGGGAGTAACATGTGATGTACTGCCAAGCTTTATGATCGCTCGATCCTCTAGGTTGATATGCTATAGCCTGAGTATCAACATTCTGATTAAGCTGGTTTGTAGTCTTGTCTTTAAAAAAGAACACCCCTTGCCCTGACATGGCAAGATCGATACCAGCCTCATTAGATATCCATCTAGTTAGATTTTGAGCCATCGGGAAAGTAGCATCAGAAAACCACTCTTCTTTCATCGTATTATCTGGATTCTGGATGTACCAAGTCCAATTGTCACGCCCAGCTAATTCGACTGCGTTAGCAATATCGCAATAATCTTGCGCATACTGATTAATCGCGGATTTCATCACTGACTCAGAAATGTCAGAAACATCATTGAGATCATAATAGGAATAGTCTGGGGTTGTATTTGACGTTTTAAGGTAAGGAATCTCATCACCAAATTGATCCAATTGATAGCCGAGGTTAATCAGGATATGGTCGGCTACCGCCCCTGTGTATTTTTCACTAGTATCTCTATTATCCAGCACTGGAATACAGCCTAAATACTGAGTATCATTCACGCTTACCCCATTAGGACACGCTCCAGTCCCGACTATCAGCGTGGTAATATCTTGTATGTCCCCTTGCACCATAAGGTCTGTGATTTCTAGGACGGCCTGAAATACAGCATCAGAGCGCTTCTTTACAACGATATTATTCTCGTGTACTTCGACAATGACTTCCCCAGCTAATCCTTCGGGATTGGTATCTACAACTTTATACTTTAATCCATATTTACTTGGGGGCAGTGGTATGTTGTTTCCGTCAACAGCAGCAGAAGCCAGCACTATGGTATTTTCATCCCAATCAGCACCTAAGTACTTTGAGCTAAAATTGTAGTCACTGGGAAATTCAACTTGCTCTACACACGATACATACCCTTCTTGACCACTTGCAGCACTGCTAATCCCGTCATTTAATGAAAAGGTTCCATCGGTTGCAATATAAGAGGAGCCTGAGGGCCATTTGTATTTTGTTTCAAAAACAGAGCTACTACCTAATGGATCCGTATATAAACTCTGAAGTTGAGAAGCTCTTGGTAATACCAGCCCTCGAGTGACACAGTAGGCATCAGCCAAGTCTTCATTAAAAATGGGGTATTCACCAGCTTCACCTTGCGTTCCATTTTCAACATATATATCACTAAACGTGCCCTCGGTGCTGGCAATCTCCTCTAATGTGTACGTCGGGTAAAACGTTATATTTTGATCAGCATCAAAAATGATGTCATATGACCTAACGTAAAAATTTAAGGTGCCAATACCATAGCCACCATGATGGTCAGCCACTATGTAAGTGATATATTGCATGCCACTTAGGTTAGGACTATATTCGAACGTAAATTGAGTTAGATCGCTAGCCCAACCTAAACCGTTAGTATAAACGTCGATGAGTTGTAGTTTGTCTCCGTCAACATCGAAAACATAATCTTCTATATCTATTAAAAATGAATCTGTCGGGCTATCAGCTAATATTTTATCTCCAAGTGTCTCGTTGATACTGGCTATCGGGGCTGTGTTGGCGTTAGCGAGATCACTAATAGTGACATAAATGACACCGGGAAGAAGATTATCCATATTACTAATGGCTGAATAATAAATTCTGACTACTCCCAGAGCCTCATCCGGGGCCCTATAAATTATGCTACTCCCCTGAGACTCGAAAGAGCCCAATTCTCCGGTGTCAGTCGTTCCGGCTAACTCGACACTTTTAGTATCAAGAACAAAACCATTAGGTAAATATGGAGTTAAATCAAGAGATAAAACCTCAGACTGATAAGCCATTTTGCTGATAGGTGGCAAAGAATCAGGCAATATATTTTCATCACGTGTATCTCGTACATCGGAAACAACGATTTGACTGATGCCCGACTGACTTCCCGAAAAATCGTCACTAATAGGCTCAACGGTATAGCTGAAGCGACAAACTTGAGATCCATTGGTTTCAATTCTAAACTTAAGTCCGTCCATATCAATAAAGTCACAGTTATTACGATCTGAGAGCAAGGCAATATTTGTTATGTGTAACTCATGCTCGCTATCTGTTCTGACTTTGTTTGCTAAATCCACAGAGGTTAAGACACTTTCTGATGCAAAATCCAATGTATCTTGTGTATCAATAGATATACTTTCGGCTGGCCCATTGCCACCACCTCCCGTGTCTGATGTCGCCTCATCCCCCCGCATCCAATTAAAAATAATGACAGCATAGCCAAAACCGTAAATCTCTGTAGATATATCATTGGTTTAATTTCTCGTTGTAGTTTCCGATGGATGAGATATATATGATGATTAAATGTTAATATTTCTACTTTAAAATTAAACGCGTACAGGGGTAAATCAGATCAGGATTATTAACAACACTAACATTCATTGATATTAACTTTGACAGTTTAATATTAAATCGTTCTGATATATCCCATAGTGTATCCCCTTTAACTATGATATAAAATTCATTTGATTCATTGTCAGAATTGTCAGAATTGTCAGAATTGTCAGAATTGTCAGAATTGTCAGAATTGTGATCAGAAGAATTTAAATAATCAGTTTCGATGATTGATTCTAAAGCTATCTCACCTGATGTTTTAATAGGAATCGAACTAGTCATACCTTCATTTCCGAACTTATAACTCAAACCAATAGAAAACTGATATTCAGAAAACTCTTCAGTACTTCTCATCGTACTCTCTATATTAAATATTATATTTCTAAATAAGTGGGCTGCAATGCCAAAGCTTGCCTTAGGTACAAAGTTATCATTCATAACATCCCCACCTAAACGTGCAAAAACATCGTAGTCATCACTGACCTTATAGGTATAATCAAGGCTTCCGCCAAAATATAAATGTGAGTCAACTTCATCTGAAATATAAGTATCCAAACTGATACTAAATGAATCAGTTAGTCCGTATTTCACTCCTAAATTAAAATATGACTTAAAATACTCTTGCTGAATACCATCATCACCTTTAGGGTTATATAAACCAGCACTAACCTTATAATTTATATCATCAGATTGTGCATACAACATTGGTGAAAGTAACAAGCCAGAAAACATCAATAGCCTAATGTTATAAATCAAGTTCGAAAATGATGGTGATGGCATCGCTATAATCTCCTTCATCTACTTCTCCTGCATATACATTATTAAACCTGAAATCTAAAATGAAATTCAAATTATTACCTATAAATCCAATTTTTGCATATTCATCACCCATAACGCCATTGCTGATAACGAGTCTATCGTTACATTTGTCACATAATAATTCGTATGGGATTTTACTTGATGTTTCAGTATGTTCTAGAGAAAAGTCATCCTCATCACCTGAGGATAGGAAGGACATCTTTATACCTGGGTTTATGTATCCACTTACATTAACAGCATATTTTGTTTGTCCTTTTACACTATGTTCCTCAGTATCATACTCTAGTTCAAACTGGCCATCCCCTATTAGATTAATGGACGAAATAAAGCTAGGTTTATAATCAATAACTATTTTAACCTGGTCATAATAAATTTGGTAAGATTCAACTTGTTGGTGTTCATAAATTAAGAAATATGCAACTGGTTGACTGAAAGAAGCAAGATAACGACCCGCTGGTACATTAGCTTGAGTAAAGTCAGCTAATAAGTCAGGTAATTCAAAGAAGGTACGATAAAAATCAAACGGTCTTAATTTTTGCTGTTGAACTAAGGTAAAATCAACACCGCATGATGAAGCCGATTTTAGCAAAAAATCACCTCCAGAATCTTCCCCTATTTGACATTGTGGTCCTGTATTAAGACCAGCATCGATACCTCCATTGACAGTGTTATAGGCATTTGCAGTGCGAAATTCGATCCCGGTATCTTTAAAAGCAGTCTCTACCCTTGCCCCTAATTGGGAAGTAAATGTTAATGACCTTAACGCGTTTTGATAAAATGCTGGACTCCAGCGCAGTACTGGTAGTAAATTGAACGAGTTACTAGACTGCCATACTGATTGCTGTACTTCATTACCATTGGTGGTAGCATTCGTCCACTGAATCATGTTCCCAGTGACTTTCGCATGAATTATCGACGCATAGGTATTTGCGCAACATGATATAAATAGCACTATGCTAAAGAGTAACTCTCTCATGAACAACCTCGTTAGCATTAATTACTGAAAACTTAAGTGTTGATTGTTCCTGGCTCTTAAGAGGTAATTTGAACTCTCGTTTGGAATTAGGCAACAAGCGGTACTCATAAATACAATCAGAGTTAAAGTTCTTTGTGCATAGATTTAAAACAGCATTAAGCATAGTGTTACTTCTATTTTCAAAGCTAATATTTTTTTTGAAATTCGTTTCAAATCATAATCGATTCTAACTTCTGACGCGGGGTCAATAAAGTAAACCTTGTAGCCAAAAGCCACTGCTACAGCCGATTTTCGCCCTTCACTGTAAGGAACTGGAGTCACTGATACCGCGTAGACTTGATCTTCAGAAAACTCACAGTCTTCATCACAATCATTAAGCATTCGAATTGTTTTTCTTTCTCCCGGCTTCAATATCATTTGTGATGGAGAAACACGAAATGTCCAATCCCCCACATTGTCCTTGTTAAGTTTCTCCTCCACTTTCTTACCATCAATATAACGGACTTTTGACATTTCAAGATTAATAAACATATCTTTACCATCATTATTTATCACTTGTATATCTGCGAGATGAGTGTTTAAATCCGCAACTTCAAATAAGCTACTAATTGCAATAGCCTTAGATTGACAACTAAACATTAGAGTCATCATTGCTATAACAATTTTTAGTGTTTGTTTATACATTTAAAATACCTACTTAAGTGCGAAGTTATTGTCTTCACTATCATTGCTTACGTATGACTGTAATTCATTGATAACATTCATTTGAACAAGGGTTATTAATTCCCCCTCCCTCTCACTTATACTTTTCAACCTTACAAATAAATGAGTCTCTTGTGCAAATTCATACTCTATATATTCAATATTAGCCTTCTTCAAACTTATAATAATTCTATCTGGGATATCCTCGTCTAATGCACCTAAGTAGTAGATATAATCACCTTGTTTTCCTAATCCAGAGGAAACCAATTGCATACCATCATCAGTCGTTTCAATAGTTGGAAAACACTTTATTTTAGCTTGATGGCCTTGTATGCCATCAGGTCCTACAAAACAGAACTGATCATTGGATACCATTTTAAAAGGTTGCTCTTTAATCAGTGATATTGAATAAATCCCATCACCGACCTTGCTAACAGAAATACAAGCTTCACCTAAACACTTAATATTATTTAAGGATTTATTATTAAAATCTTCAAAATAACTAAGAAAAGATGTGACCTCTTCAACATCATTAGAAATTGTATGCACAGAGCCAGGGTAGGAAAACATCATCTCAGTTTTAGATTTATCTCGATCTCGTGATGAATAGCCACTAATCTCATTATCTAAATTTATTTTATAGCTCTTAAAGTAATCCAACCCAATTAATGTTGTTTCTCCAGTGATATTTCTATCCATGTATCGGCCATTGTTAACTTGTAATCCTAGCACCCCAATATTTTCATCTTCATCAATACCATCTAAAAAATCATCACTGTTAACAATAATATATGAATCATTAAAATCTTTAGACTGAAAAAATCCTTCACTCGAGATAACTGATGTTGATTCAAGAGTCATGGATAAATTACTATTCCCTTGGCTTGAATAATTCCCATATCCACTAGCATAAAACTCATCACTGTTTAAACTAATATTTCCATTTAAACTAGTCTCAGATTGCTCTCCATCGAGGTAGTTACTTAAAGAGCTCCCACCGCTTGAGTCAACAGATGAAAATAATCCTAACTCGTTTTCATGATAGCTAATTGTGTTAGTAATCCTTCCATTACTACGATCCGATGATTCATAGCCACCAGAGTAAGATAAATGATCGTTTCCTAATGGAATTGAGACATTTAATGAAAATATACCGTCTCGTTTATTTCTAATTTGATCACTCATTGATAATGAATAACCGATATTTAATGATATATTATTAAATATATTCGTTTGATAATTTACGGCTAAATTAGTACTATCAACCTCCCCGGTATAATACTCACTAACATCGGGAGACAAATAGTCATCATTATTACCCATTGAATAATCATAATTATCCCTATACATCGAATCCTTACGGTATAAATCATTATCATAGCGATTAAATGAGCCGGCATCACGATGTAATTTACTACCATAAATACTTACACTGCCACTCGCAATAGGAAAAGAATACGACAAGACTATCTGATCGTAGGATTGCTGACCATACACCGCCGACACAAGATTACTTAATGAATCTACACCATTAATATCTAGAATTTCATAATCTAAGTTTAAGCCAAACAAACTCAAGGAAGACTGATAAAAAATGCCACCCGGCAGTTTATTGTAATAAATGGCAGCGCTTAAATTAGGATTTGAATAAATAGCAGCCGCACCAACATCAATAGAGTCTCCATCGCTTCGACTGTTGGTTCCTAGCAGGAGTGTATCGTTCAACAAAGATTTAGTGATAGATACTTCAGCATACGCTAAAGTATCTTCACCTTGCTCAGTATCATATTCAGACTGGCGGAAGCTGATATTATAGTCATAGCCTTTGTGACTTGTTTTACTGATGTTATTACTTATTCGTCTTATTATTCTTTCTTCAGCATAACCATCTGCGCGGATCCATGTTCACATTCATCATAATTACCCCTAGGTAATTTAGCATAACTGATTGAATGCTGCCCTTTAGGGTACGACTGGCTAAACAAGGTTTTACCATCTCGTATAACATCAATCGTACCCGAGTTCTTTATGTCAAAATATAACTGCTTCTGTTGAGAATCATTGATGGCCAATAGATTATCGCTCGAAGATAAACTAAGGTAATAACTATTTTTACTACGTGAAAAATCTAAAAGAGATGTAGAGTTATTTTTCACTACATTATATGATGAATAACCTAACTGTAAAGAATGCCCTTCAAAGTTAAACTCATACTTCAGGTTGTTGACATCAAAATCTGTGCTTGTATGACCTTCTGAACTTGCAAATAAAGACACATCAGTCTCTATATAGCCTTTACCTAAACCAATTATAGTTCCGTTATTTAACGTCGCATTAAAGTCTTTATCATAATAACTGGTATAAAGACGATTATTAACGATAACTGCACTGGGATCTGGAGATATTTGTGTATAGTATACTTTCCCTTTACCTTCACTCATGAAATTTGAGTTACACTAAGCTGTAAGCTATTATTTTGTAAGAATATAAAACTGAACCTCGCTGGGATTGTTCTCACTTAAAATAGCTGCCACAACCTCTTCAACTCGATCTTGTTTTATTCCAGAATCCATCAGAGCTTCATAAAAACATCCAAATTTTCAATTTTATCAATTGAATAATAATTAGCATAGACTTTTGCCTCATAATAATTATTGTTAGGAAGTGTGAATAACACCGTACGTTCTTCATATTCATAAAAATGTTGAAAACCTTTAGGGCATATTGACTATGTGCTGTTCCTGTCAGAAATAATAGTAGAACACAATAATATTTAAGCATCTGTCATATTCCGCTAAAAACTTAGAGCCACATATAAAGTTGCACTTCCCTTGCAACGAGATTTCCACACATCAAGTCCAGGTGTAGGAGCGAATTCGATAGAGAATTCTCTTGTATCACTTAAAAACTGAGAACTAGAATTATTAAAAGAATCAAAAACAATTGGCTTTTCGAGAAATAGAACTTGCCCCCCATATAATATGTCGCAAACCCTTCTACATCGATACTACCATCAACATCAGTACAGCTACTTTCTAAAACTGTAGGAGTTATTTCAAAGCCAGCACTAAAACCAACAGGAATATCTGTCTTTATAAAAATCTTTGTAGACTTAGATATAAACTTCTCTTCACTTTGGTTATATTCAATATCTAAGGTTGGTTGCTTAAAACCAAACTTAGTCACACTATAAGAGTAAAACTCTTCATTGTTAATGTGGGCATATAGGAAAATATTTTCTCTACTCCATCAGCTGAATATGATAAGTTGCTCATCAGTATCAAGAGTGAAATAGACATTGTTTTAAATTTCATATAAAAATGTAGGAACACCTTGAAATATAAATCGACCTAATTAAACACAGACGTTACTTGTAGATAGCCCCCAAGAACCTCTACTTACCATTTAATATCATATAAAATAAAGCGGCCAAGCCCGCTTTATTCCCAGTAACTATAAATGAAATAGTGAATTGGTGCTCATAAATAAAATTAGTTTTTATGTGCACACCCATATTTATCTATGTAACTATTAATGAGCGAAAATTACATCTGCATATACCACTGTTGTTGCAGTCACCGTATCTCCAGCAACTGCATCTTCTATACCTGAACCCAGCTTATTCTTAATAGACCAGCTGGTCTTCCAAGAATCAGCATCAGTTTCCACTATATCAACGTTAGACGAAACTGGTGAGTTATTCATCAAAACTTGTGCCTGAGTACCTGATAAATCGTTATCCAGCTTAGAGGTCAATTGAACTGTACTCACTCTATAAGTGATTGTATTTGCCTTCACAAGTCCTAAGCCTGATGCATCCTCACCAACAATCACTCCAGTTCCAATATCGCCTGTTTTATCGTCATAATAACGAAGTTCTAGTAACACTGGGGTGGAAGAAAATTTGCCATTGGCTTGGATATCAAGCATACCATCTTTTATTGGGCCGGAATTAGCACCGGTAAATGTAATAAATTCACCTGGTACAACTACAGGGATATTGGCTACCCACTGAATTGCCGCACTGCTTGAGTCTGTCGTTTCAGTAACAGAGTCAGCCATTACGGTATCAGCTGTTGTGGGTAAAGAAAATAATGAAGTTATGGCTGTAAATATTATGAGTTTTTTCATCTTGTAACTCCTATTTAATTCAGCCATATATTCATATCATTTATACGGCTGGTTCTACAAAAGAGACTTGTGCAAATACGACAGTTGTTGCAGTAACAGTATCACCAGCGACAACATCTTGTATACTTGATCCTATTCCATTCTGAATCTTCCAGTTTGTTTTCCAAGACTCTGCTCCAGATGCTGCCAAGTCTTTATTAGAATCAACTGCAACATCATTCATAAAAATTTGTGCAGTAGTAGCAGATAGATCAATATTCTGAGCAGATGTAAATGCAACTGAATTCACTGAGTAGGTGATAGATTCTGCATTTGAAGCACCACCAGCAGTATTTTCACCAACCAAGACTCCGTCACCAACGGTGTCTGATTCTTCATCATAATAACGAACTTCTAGCGCTATAGAGCTAGAAGAGAAAGTACCATCCGCATTGATATCAAGAACTCCAGCTTTTACTGGTCCACGGTTAGCACCAGTAAGTGTGATGTACTGGCCAGGTACAATTACCGGTATATCTGCTGTCCATTCAATAGTTGCACTGGTTGAATCAACCGTACCAGGCGTTGGATCTGCAGCCACTGCTGATAAAGAAAACAGAGAAGTGATAGCTGCAGAGACAATAACTTTTTTCATCTAATAAACCTTTATTTGCACGTTTAGTTTTGTTATTTACCTAATGGTAAGAACATTAATATTTAACCTATCCAGTCTAAACTTCGTAGGTTCATTTATTATATCGGATATATAAACTAGATAATTAGCACTTATTTTTTATAATTAAAAACATGCTAACAATTATATTCACTCTATTTTGAACTAAACATTATGAGTAATATAAGCGCTTATATTTTGGAGTGAAATGAGAACGGAATGATATTTCATCAGTATTTGCAACATGTATTTAAAAAAAATGGCATTCGTCAGATAGAGCTTCTATCCCAACTTCAGTCATCCCACTCCATATTTTCAGGCCTAGATGCCATAACCCTAAGTCGATGGTGCAACAATAAAACAACTCCATCTTACAAGAAACAATTGTTAATATCTAAACATTTTGAAAGAGATTTAAGTTATTTTATTCAACATATTGATCACCCAAAGATAACAAAGGTGTTTTTGAAAACGTACGACACATTATTTAATAAGCTCGAAACTTCATACGCTCGCATTGGATATTTATCAATTGATAACGGACCTGCTACATTGTCAATGTTAAATCTTACTACTGAGACACATAGGAAATTATTTGGTGTTTTTTATAAGCATATGGAAGCGTACAGGTTTATTTATTCAAAACTTGATCAAAATAATGTGATCTCACAAAATTGTGTATTTACGATCAAACAGGGTGTTCAAATTGTATCCCATCTCGGATTTGTTAAAGATATGACAACATTCTCCCGTTATTTCAAGAAAAAATTACCCACGCAGCCTACAGCTAATTCCATTGTCATTAATGTAGGACATTTTTCCTGCCGAAATTATTTCGAATCACTTATTGGGCATCTATTTAACCATCTTGTAGACAGCTATTGGGATATTGAAGAATGTTACGTAGCAACCCGAAGGGCAGATTTTCTGACTTTTTGGGAGCAAATGGGAGGAACTCAGCTATTGTCGGTGCAAGAGTCTCGCTTTGTCGGTAATGTTTATATTGTCCAATTCAATTTAAAACAATTGTTAGCTTCTCCCTTTATATTTCTTCAGATTCAACGAACTTACTTAAGTTATCTGAAGTTAAAACAGCATCTCACCATTCCCATTTTAGTTCCATGCGAATAGACCACTACAATGTTTGCTACAGCCCCATCTGTATTAAAAACAGACAGAACATAGTAAATCTGTTGATATTTAAGCGATAGTTATCGTGAACACTTGATGAACAATGTCTTTTGTCATCGGGTCTGCATGCAGGAGACTCTAACGAGGACTGGCTGGCATGAATGCTAAACAGGTCAACCTCGCCAAAACCTTTAATTCTGTCGAATCTATTACCAAATGAAACAGTCCCTTGACAGATATTCTATAAGTCATTTGCACTGTTTCAGCCATCTGCTGGGACAACAATATTGATTCGAGAATAATTTCTCGAATCAATAGGCTAGTCAGGTCCAACAATCAATCCAAGCGGCTCGAGTAACTGTTCCTGCTGCCACATGCAGATTTTAACGCCGCTCAGATCCACCTTTCTCGGATCTAAACCAGAAAGCTCAGTATGGGAAAGATCGCACTCCCTTAGATTAAACTGACCCCAAGCGTCACTGGAAAACTCACCCCTGCTCAAATCAGAGCCTTTAAACGAAGCCCCATACAGATTTGCACCTGTCCATTTGTTTTCAAATAGATCGCACTTTTCTATACATTGCCGCTCAAAATTGGCATATGACAAGTTGCACCCCGTCATATACAAAGAGCAAAAATACACTTGTCTGCTTATCTGATTGGCAAAACGTGTCTTGAGAAAGTTAGCCCCTTTCAAGTCACAGTTCCTAAATTCGGCACCGAAGCAATTAGCACCTTTGAAATTAACCATAGATAACTGACAATCTTTAAAGCTCGCATCTTGTAAATTAGCGTACTCAAAACCACAACCACTCACAGCACCTTGCTCTATAAATGAGCAGTTAACAAAATGACTGTCACTGAGATTTGTATGGTTAAAATTACAGTTATAAAATTTACACTGCTCAAAATGTGAATTTCTTATGTCCTGATGACTAAAGTTGACCCCTTCGAACACCTCATTTTTTCTATTCAATTAACGCCTCTTGCTACATCAAACCAGTTACCAGAACTGAAGGCTAACATTCGCAAGCTAAGAAACCAACAAAAATAAACCCAACAAAAACAACAGGTTAAAAGCAGCTGAATTGGCAACTTTAAGGCCTCAAACAGGTCTGTAGACCTAGTTGAAATTTATTGAGAATATGCTGAAACCAAGGAAAAAGTTTAACTCAACCTAAGAGCTTACAGAGAGTCGAGCATAGGAGATCGAAGACAAGATGAAATGCAGGTTTAAAAGATAGAAGTTCCTAGATTCTAGGAACTAGACCCTAGGCGTTTAAACGTGAAACCACTCCTTGCTATATCATTCAATTCAGGTAATTTGATTAAAAGACCAATACACCTTTTGAGAGACCTCATATGAAGCAAGGTAAACATGACCCACAACTGCTAAAACTCGCCATGGAAATAGGCGTAGGCTATGCTAAGAAGCGTGGTTTTGACGATTTCGGCAAAGGAATTTCACCAAAAGATAAAGTCGAATGTATCTATCGTCTACTCGTTACCGATAAGCTCATTCAACCATTAGCAGTCGATAAAGAAGACGGGCCAAATATGAAACACAAATTGGTTTTATGGATTAGTAGGCAGCTCCCCGAAAATCATGAACTGTTAAACTAGTCACTACACACTATCTCAACTCATTTATCGATAGCATCTTGCTCATTTTGCTCCCTAACTAAGATTTAGTCTCTGGGTCGTTCCTAGGACAAGAATCAGACTCAATCATAAGTTTAGGATCGAAGATGCTATATTGATTTCGCCCTCTCTGCTTCGAAATATACATAGCACTATCGGCGGCCTTCAACACAGACTCCAGATCTCTCCCATGCTGTGGATACATAGCGATGCCTATGCTACCGCCTATGTTAATATCTTCGCCACACCTCAGCTTCACATCTTGATTTAACGCACACCTGAGTTCAGAAGCCAGCTTCTCAATCGCTGGTAGGCAGCGTTCCTCGAATCGGGCGTTATCGAAATAACAACCTACGACAAACTCATCGCCTCCCCAGCGAATACAGAGATCATCGTTTCTAAACACGGCCATCATGCGGAGACCAACCTCGATCAGCACAAGATCGCCAGCTTCATGACCACGAACATCATTTATCCTCTTAAAATTATCCAGATCGATATTCATGATCACGGCAATCTTGTCATTTTCTTTGGCACGATCAAATAACTCGATCAATGCGCGTCTTCCGGCCCTCCTGTTCTTAAGATGAGTTAAGCCATCATGATCGGCTTCGAAGCGAGTATTGATCTCCCTCTCTGTGCGCTCAGTAACATCGTACATCAGCACTTCTATCATCAGGCTGCTCTGCTTTCCTTCATCTAAAACCTTTGAAAATAGACAATGTACCCAGCAATCTGACGAGCCAGGCAAGGTCTTCATCTTCAGATCCAGTGCAACCGTATCTAAATGATGACTCTGTCTGATATCAGCAAGAAAACTCTCTAATTGTTGTTTATTGTAAAACCAATCAGTGAGTCTTAGACCTATAGCATCTTTGATGGAATGTGATTTATAGATAATTCGCTCAAAGGCAGGATTAGCTGTGAGCAACAAGTTATCACTATCAATTAAGCAGATACCTGCACTGGCTTGTTCGAAGATAAGTCTGAACTTCTTCTCCAAAACTTCGGTCTTTTCTCTCAAATTACGTTCCGAGTCTATAGACTGATTCAGAGATGAGACCAGAGTGTTAATCCCACTAACCAGGCGGCCTATCTCATCTTTTTGATGGAACCTAGGTACTGAAATATGACTGTCCTGGCCAGGTATTATCTCTTCAAACTTATTAGTGATCCTATTTAACGGAGAAGTTAGCGCCTTATGGACAATAAAAGACACAAGAATCGCTGTAACAACAGTTAATAATGCCAACATACGGGCCTGATTTACGGCGGCATCCTTGGCATTATGATGAATAAATGCCTCATTAGGCAGTATTTTAAGTTGGCCTATCACCTCATCTTCAGAGAAAGGGTTGTACAGGATAAGAGTCGAGAGTCCCTCCCTGCCGATGAGCCTTTTCTCACCGGAATACACAGAAAAGCCTGGTTCACTGATCAATTCAGCTTCGGAAACTACATCATTAATCGCCAAGCCATCGATAATCTCCCTGGCTAACACCGAGTCCTGTACATACACGGCAATAGATGCCGTCTTCTCTATGGTTCTGGACAACTGATCCACATACTCCCTCGAAGCCTGCTCATTTCTTTCGATCTCTTCAAAATAGAAAAAGTATGAACTCAGCACAGCAACTAGGGCCACACTCAGCGCAATGGCGAGTGCAACCTTAAAATACAGCTGATGCCTAAAGCGCCTCAAATCTATATACCACTTTTAATGAGTCTGTTAAGTCCTGACTAGAAATATAGCCTATAGCATGGCTCGAGCTCATAATCTCATGAATTAATTGGCCCGGAGACTCGGTTTTTTTAGGGGGAGTGTTACGGCCGGAGAATAGTAACCTAGCCCAATAGGCATCGATTTGCGCCTCGGTTCGGTTCACCAACCTTTGATAAAATAATCCTTTGATCTCAGATTTCGGCGCGAGATCGAACACCTTGGCCTTATCACCATTAGGAAAATTCACATACCGCCCCATAAACAGATCCACCACTTCGCTCTTGGTCAATGAATCGACACGACTCTCACGGCTAACCACCACCAGCAGCTCGCCTTCGGCTCGAATGGGCTGAGTGAGCATCAAGATGAGTAATCCTACCCAATACTTCATAGGTTAAAGATAAAGTTGAAGTTAAGTGACAAGAGATCGACCTCAGCATCTCCAATTTGTTCCTGAGCCTGAGTCCACAAGGCCGTACCTCTACTATCGACCCAGGTATGATCCCATTGAAATTTCACACAGGTATTGGGATAGAGATCCCACCTCATCCCTAAACTGAAGGTTGTCTGTTCTATCTGGCTAGCACTAAGTGCCTCCACGGCCCCTTCATACAAGGTCTTGATTCCTCCAGAGAGCTCAGGGGGCAGGTGATCAGGTAATAGCGGTGAAACATAGCGAGTGGGTTCTTCAGAATTATCGATATGGGCCAGTACGCCATAGAATGTCATCTCATCGACACGATAACCCACACTCAAGTAGCCATTATAGAAAGATTGTGTTATCCCCCAATCAGAGTTGATATAACCAAGCTCCGATTGAATTACCCAATTCATATGATCATATTGCAAGCCCAGCGTATAATATTGTAACTTCTGACCCGGTCCATCTATGTTCTGTGCCAGCACACCAGCTTCTGGCCATAAGGTATCAGGCACAAGATTAAGCCCCTCGACCAATTCATTGGTCTGAAACTCCAATTCATCCACCTCAACCGAAGCGGCAGCGAGTCGAAATATCCAGTTTTCCCACGTATAGATGGAAGTAAGCGCAAAGACATTTTTGAGGTTGACATCAAAAAAACCAGCCTCCACAGCCAGCACTGAGTGCGTAGTGCCGTAGGCCAGCTTAGTTTCCCAACTCCCTCCGCCGAGTTCATGGGTATAACTAATGTCGACACCATCAATTTTCGCGATAGATGAGGTGATAGCATAAAACTCAGGAATAGGCCTAGACCAAAGATAGGCATAGCTGACGTTTCTGTATTCCGACAGCATATAGAGATCTGTGCTGGTCCTCCCCAGCCTGATTGCCCAATCACGATTTGGTCGATAGCGCAGAAACATCAACTCTAGGCTATCCAGAACAGTATCACTCGCCCTGTCCTTTAGCACCACTTGAGCGATGGCATCCAGGCTCTCTGTAAAGTCCACATTGACTTGTAGGCCCAATAAGCTGTCTGGTTTAAAGGAGTACTCGGAATCACTGGCATTCATGCTGAGTTCGCGATGAAAATAAAGCTCATCGCTGGATCTTCTCACTACACCTAAGGTACCGAAGCCACTGAGGCTCAAGTTGAACTCAGACTGCTCCGGATGATCATGGATACGGGCTTGAGCCTGGCCCACCACACTAAGATAAACTAATAACAGCAGAACGGTTCCACCTATGACCCAAGGAGAATTATCGACAATCTTGTCTGCGATCCCATTTAGCTTCTTAGTTATTTTTTCAGGCATAGCGACCTTAAACGGGCATAGAGGAGCCCTATTTAAAAGTAGAACAGTTATTGCTGAATCTACAATGTACTCGTTATAAATAGTCTTAAGTATTTGAGGGTTGAGGTTCTTGACTAATAAGAAATGAAGCAGTGAACTTTTAATTCCAGATTAGTCACCGTAGCGGGACTAATCTGGGTATAAAGAGGCTTTAGGCTTGAGCATCCTCTAATGATACTCGCTTCCAGCCCAGCTTTTTCTCTATGGAGTCAATCATGGCGCTGGCGACATCTATGCCAGTTGCCGCTTCTATGCCCTCTAAGCCTGGCGATGAGTTAATTTCCAGCAACAGAGGTCCCTTGCTCGAGCGAATAATGTCGACGCCTGCAACCTGAAGACCCATGGTTTTAGCCGCCTTGATCGCTAACTTCTTCTCTTCAGGGCTGATTTGCACGATAGAAGCTGTGCCGCCCTGATGGATGTTCGCCCTGAACTCACCCGGCGCGGCGGTGCGCTCTATCGACGCGACAATCTTGCCGTCAATCACGAAACAGCGCAGATCTTTGCCCTGGGCCTCCTTGATAAACTCCTGAACCAACAGGTTAGCCTTCAGGGATTTAAACGCATTGATCACACTCTCTGCAGCCTTTCGGGTCTCGGCCAGAACAACACCTTTACCTTGAGTTCCTTCGAGCAGTTTAACTATTAACGGCGCCCCACCGACCATATCGATTAAATCCGTGGTATCCGCCGGCGAATTAGCAAAACCACTGGTGGGTATCGCTAAGTTATTTTTCTGCAATAACTGCAGAGAGAACAACTTGTCTCGCGACTGAGTGATCGCTGCCGAATTATTCAATGCCATGACCCCCAGGCTCTCGAAGTGACGCGTCAAGGCGCAACCATAGAAGGTCATGCTAGGACGAATTCTGGGAATAACCGCATCAAGGTCATTGAGGATCCTGCCGCCTCGGTAATGTACTTCAGGCTCTGAGGCATCCAGCTTCATATAACATTGCTGTATGTTATAGAAAAACATCTCATGACCACGCTGTTGACCCGCCTCCATAATACGACGATTGCTATACAAGTTAGGATTACTGGCAAGCAAGCCAATTTTGAGGCCTGTACTCGGCATATTTTTATTACCGTATAAGAGGTTGGTTTCATCTTCGGTATAGTCACCAAAATTAAAGTTAGCCGAAGGGTCAACCAAGATCTTCTGCCCCATGGCCTCTCGACCTAAGAGCATTCTAAAGCCCATATTGGCGCGATTTGATAAGGTCAGATCCACATCCCAGCTTTGATTGCCAAGCTGCAGTTGTTCACGGATAACGTAGCGTCTCTCAGTTTCACCATTGGAACTCTTAATAACCCGGCGATCGATTAGCTTAGACTCACAGAGTAAGGTCACCTTTCGGCTGCCCTGAATTGGGTGGACTTCATAACTGACCCAAGTGCTTCCATTACGCTTAAAAGTCTTAATATTGATTGCGTGAATGGAGGATGTTGTAGCCCCGGAGTCAACACGAGCCTTAACCGCCTTGATACCTAGCCCAGGTAAAGAGCACCACTCTTCACTGCCAACAATGATTTTATTAGTCATCTATTTTTGCTTCATAAATAGGTTAGAAAAAACGAAAGTACACCCGTTCTGTCACATCTCAAAGATATATATTCTAATGAAGCAAAATCATTATTAATCAATGCGATGCATGAATCAGCACTCATTAAACCAAGAGTAATTGATTAGATTAAATAATCTATTACTGAGGTAATAAAAAAGGACATAAAAAAATCCCCATCACATGTGACGGGGATCAATATTTTAATTGCGATTAAAGCGCATGCATTGCAGTGCGCAATAAAGAATTAACTCTCGACAGGCGATACTACAAACAGAAGGTCACCTTGAGACACCTGCTGACCATTGCTGTTAAGAACACGCTCGATACGATATTTCTTATCTTCAGGATACAGCACCGCATCTGGACGATTATAACCAGCTAAGCTAAGCTGTGAGAACATCTTCATCGCTTCTGTAAGCGCTAAAGTCTGGCCCACAGTCACTATGTCACCTTCTTTAACGAAATCAGCTTCACCTGGCGCTGGAGAGGTGTAGAAGATACCGGCTCCTTGTGCCATCACTTTCAGCTCGTTACTCTCACCTACGCGCAGTGAAGCGGTATCGACGCCGACAGTTTCCGCAGCGGCTTCCATCTCGGCAATCAATTCAGGTACATCTAACTCGGCCATCAGACGAGGCAAGTAGTTAGTGTCGTATACACCTTCGTTGAAGGTGCCATCTTTCAAGATACGAGTCAGTAGCGGAATGTTAGTCGCAATCCCCTTAATGACCACATGGTCGGCGAGGTAATCGTGCAGCTTATTAATCACATCTTCACGACTCTCACCACGGCAGATTATCTGTGCGATCAAGCTGTCATAGTAAGGTGAAACCTCTTTACCCGCCTCTGCGATAGAGATGATCTCTATGTCATCACGCTCAGGCATCACGTATTCGGTGATCATACCAGGATGAGGAAGCAACTGAAGCACACCATGATTGTCCAGTGCGGCCTTCTCGGCAGTGACACGAACTTCAATGGCGTAACCCTTATCCTGTGGTTTCAGGTCTTCGATCGAGCGACCCGCAGCAATATCGAAACCTGCACTAACGATATCGATACCCGATGTCGCCTCGGTAACTGGATGCTCAACCTGCAGACGAGTGTTCATCTCCATGAAGTAGACTTCGTTAGTATCTAAGTTATAGATAAATTCGACCGTACCTGCGCCCATGTAATCCGTCGCATTACCTAGATCGAGAGTATATTGAAGTACCTTCTCTTTCAGCTCAGGTGGCAGCATGGTCGAACCAGACTCTTCGACAACCTTCTGGTTATTACGCTGAACTGAACAGTCACGGATACCCAATACCTTAGTATTACCAAACTTATCACGCAGAAGCTGTACTTCGATGTGACGCAGTGAAGTGACATACTTCTCCAGGTAGAGGTCGCCATTACCAAACGCCGCAGCCGCTTCGGTAGCAGTCTGTTGGAACAGGCTGATCATGTCCCCTTGACGCTCAACGACCTGAATACCTTTACCGCCACCACCTTGTACCGCTTTAAGCAGGACCGGATAGCCGATTTCATTTGCAACGTTTACCGCCTGCTCTGCATTACTCAAGATACCGTGACTACCTGGAACGACAGGAACACCATTGTCCTGGGACGTCTTAATCGCATTAGACTTGTTACCCATGGTCGTCATGCTGTGAACACTCGGTCCGACGAAGTTTACGCCATTATTGACACAAAGCGCGGCAAATTGAGGGCTTTCAGATAGGAAACCGATACCAGGATGCAGGGCATCGACATTTTCATATTCGGCCACTTTAAGCACAGAATATGCGTTGAGGTAACTCTCATCTGAGGTGTTACCACCGATACAGACAAGTTTGTCGTTGCCTTTAAGCATATCGGCAGGTACCGAATTCATATCTGGATCCGATGCCACTAAAACAACATCGATGCCGTTATCATGGGCCTTACGAATTAGCTTAACCGCGGTACAACCACGAGCATGAATCAATACCTTCTTGATAGGCTTCATGAGTTCACGAGGATCATCCTGAACTATCTCTTCATCGGCAGCCATCATCTCAGGAACTAAGGTAGATAGTGCATTAGCAATCACATCCTCGATCTTAGCCGTTGGCTTAGGCATCAGAGGATCGATACTGCTCAGTTGGTCGTCGATGGTGTCGCTGAATGGATTTATCACCAAGGCATTCATCGCACCAGGCACTTTCGACAGATAGTTAGACAGCGTCGCTGTAGACGGCAAATAAGCCGGAACAACCATCTGACCCGCAAACGGCATATTAGTACCCGATAGGTAATAGGTTTGCACTAATGGATGAGTCACGAAACTCGCCTGAGCACCACCAGTACAGTCACCATAACCGAACATGAGTACAGGTAGCTCGTTATCACGAATGAAGCGAGTAATACGATCATTGACCACAGCCATAGAGAAGAGTGCAGCCGCGCCTTCTTTAGTCTGCATACCACTTGAGCTGATAAAACAGATGACAGGAAGCTTACGCTTAGCACACTCGATCAATAGTGCACTGAATTTCTCGGCGCTGGCCATATCGAAGGCACCCGCCTGGAAGGCCGTGTTTGATACCGCAACACCAACACGCATCTGTTGACCGTTACGCTCGAAATCCGCCATACCTGTGATAAGACCACAAGGACGAATGCCTTTATCCAGTGCATCTTCGATGGAGAGACGGAATCCCGGGAAGTTGAGCAAGTTGGCAGACATCTTATCGCCATTGATCTCATCGAAATCGGTGAAAAACTTGCCGATCACGCTCTCCCAGCCCATCTTACCGGCACGCTTATCATCACGTAGTACTTTCTGGATCAAGAGATCCTGATAGCCCATGGTGAGACGGTTCCAGAAATCTTTGCGGCGACCGATACGTACAGGGTTGATTGCACCTGTGTATTCACCACTTTCCTCTTCACTATCGAAATACTCAGGTAGCAGACGTTCGAAGAAGTAAGTCAGGATCACGAACAGACTGTCGTTTAGCTGTGGGAAACCAACACTCTTCCACTGCTCAGTCTTAGTCAGTAGCTCTGCTCGATTCGACTGACTCATGAAGTATTTGAGCCACTTGTAGAATTTACTCTTATCGTTGGCCGTATCTTGAGTCGATAAAGCGCGGTCAATTGAGCTGTGTAGCAGATTATCAACCGATGCACGTGACAAGCTCTTAGACATCATGGCTTCTTTAGCGATAGAGGCTAAGTTGCCAACGACATTGTCATACAGCGCGTTGAAGATAAGGATGTTGTGACACTGCCAGATAAAGTCTTCGCGTAGTTCGTCATGAACAACCACATCCAGCACTGTTAGCTTGTTAACCTCAGGCCAATCTGCCTGAGTCACTTCAGATGGAAGTGTCTCCAAATACTGAATCAAGCCTTTGAAGTTGTTCTCAGCATTGCCTTTCCAACGGTGGAACAGAGACCAACTGATGTTAAAGATAAGCGCCTTACGGGCCTTCTTATAGTTCTCTTTCGGCTCACCTAAAATCAAACGAGTCAGCATGTTACGTTCGGTAGAAACCTCATCACGCTTAGCGGTGAAGTTCCCCCAAAGTTTGTTTAGCTCTTCGTCATAAACCAGTTTATCAGGGTTAGATAACCAAGACTGGAACACGCGGTCCTGCTCTTGCTGAATACGCGCGAGCAGATCACCTTCAGGCACGCTCACCTTAGACAGACGACCATACTGCTCTTGAGATATAGACTGAATACGGCTACGCAGCGTCAGGTAACGCAGGTAACGGTATGAGCTACCAAACAAGTTAAGATGCATTGTAGGGTTGTTAGCCACCGCAAGCTCTGCGTGGTGCTCAAGGGCTTCCAGGTTTTTAGTCGGATTCAAGAAACGAGTCAAACTGCGATCATAATGCTCACGCAAGTCTTTAGATTCTCTCACAAACTGCACGGCGGCATTTTCAACGGCTTCGATACTGCTGATGATAGCGCGGCGAAGATTATGCTGACGCTCATCTTTGTCCGCCGGAGAAAAGTCGATAATGCCGTCGATACAACCTGAGGTATATAGCTCTTCAGGTGCAACACCTACCGATTTAGCACATTCTTGCCAAGACAAATTGTACTTACGGGCGATGCTTTGCAGGCCCTGAGGTTGAATGGTATTGAAGATACCATCACGCAGTGACAATAAGATGTTAGCCGAAGCAAGTGGAATCGCACCACCCGAGTAACCGGCACCGATCACTATGCCTACGGTAGGCACATCGACATTAGCACTCTCGGCAATTGCCTTCGAGATGCTGTGGGCCTGGTTCTGACTGTTAGCCACTTCACCCGCATCGGCACCAGGGGTGTCGATAAGATAGATGATAGGCATAGACAGTTCTGCAAACTTGCGAATTGCCTTACACGCCGCCAAGTGATGCTCTGGCATCCAGGCACCATTATTAGTGGTACGTTCTTGTGCAATAAAACCGATACGGCGAGTGCGAGTACCGAAGTTCAATTCGATCTCGGCACTATAAAAAGGCCCTTGATGGTTTTCAGCAATGAGCTTGCCTTTAAGATCGGCAATCACACGCTTAGCACCGGCGCGGTTTTTATCTAATGTCGGTTGAATCACCTTAGTGACATAGCCATCTACATCGAGTTGCTCTAACTCTTTTAAGTTCGCTTGAATAGTATCTTCACCCAAGAGACCCTTGATCTCTTCGGCTAGGCTCTGTTTACTGTGTTCAGGAAACAGTGAAAAGTCTTGTGCCAGATGTTCTGCTTTCAGAAAAAGCGGGTCGGCAGATTGAGCCTGAGTCTTGTTTGTGGGCTGATTTTTGCTGGTCATCATTGATCCTCTGCTTAGCCTCTAAAATTTTTAGCGAGTAAATATAACTTTGTTAAGGTGTCAAATACCATTAAACTAGGCTAGACGCTTTGTTCCATATTTGAGACAGTGATAAAAACATGCCAGATCTTAACGGTATGATGCTGTTTGCGGCGGTAGTTAGAGCCAAAGGTTTCTCTCAAGCGGCCCGCGAAACAGGCATGCCAAAATCAACCATAAGTCGTAAGGTTGCTCAACTCGAAGAGCAGCTTGGTGTACGTCTGCTACAGCGAGATACTCGAAATTTGAGCCTCACTCAGGTAGGTGCGCTCTTCTATCAGCATTGCATCAGCATTCGTGACGAAATAGAGGCTGCCAAGGCCACAATAGAGAACACTAACAACGATGTTTCCGGCTCCCTACGCATCGCGATTCCCGTCTCATTCAGTCAAGAACTTATCGCCAACCTATGTAGCAGCTTTATGCGCCTCTACCCTAATGTAGAGCTGGATGTACAATTTACCGACAGCGAAGTGGGTTTAGTCGGTGAAGGTTATGATATCGCTATCAAGTATGGTCCACTGCAATCCTCGGACTTAGTCGCCCGCCTTTTGTTCGAGCGTAAACCTATTTTAGTTGCCAGCCCGGGTTACCTGAAGACCAATGGCACTCCGGCCACACCGCAAGAATTAGCCAATCATGATGGTATTTTACTGGGTACCTCACGCTCTGCGCCCATCTGGCCCCTGGGAAAAGGCAGCAGAAAAACCATGGTCAGCTTCAAACGTAAAGTCAGGGTAAACAGCGCCGTAATGGTAAAAAAACTGGCTCAGGATGATTTTGGTATCGCCATGTTATCCAACTCGGTATGCAAAAATGAACTGGCCAGCGGCTCCCTGGTACCTATTCTTCAGGAATGGCCCATCGAGGCATTTAAAGTCTATGGTGTTTACTCGAGCAGAAGGCAGCTTGCCACTAACATCAGTGTATTCTTGGACTTTTTCACCAAACGCTTCAGCAGTCAGGAATCACTGCAATCCTTGATGATGTAGGTTTAAATCCTTCCTAGGGTCTAGAACCTAGGAACAATATGACTCGGTTCAAAGGGTGATCCAGAAACAAGATAGTGGTCAAAAACGACTATTTCCCCTGATAAAAAAGCAAATAGTCGGGTACTTTATTTGCACTCGTTTGTCGTGCATACTCATTGGTATCAAGCCTTGACTATAATCAATTCAAATTGATAACCCGCTAAGATTGATAAATCATCATCAAAAATAAAAACAATCTTGTCCTAAAAATGATTGTCTATCACAGAAGAAGGAGCAAGCCATGACGAAATCCTGTTTAGCAGTTGCAGGACTCATCACAGGTGCAATGTTCAGCACAATAGCTATGGCTAGCCTGGATATAGAAGAGGCTCGCGTCTCCACCGCGACTCAAGCCATGCCTGAAGTCGTCGGACGCTATCAAGCTTTAGTCGATAGTCTCGAGGAACAATACAAGCAGCAAACCGATGAATTATTAATGACTCAGATGGTTGCCAGACAGGGAGAGCGCCTCTGGCAGCAAGCTGTCAGAGATGTGCAATCGGGAGGGCAAGATGACCGCCCTCTGTACTGGGGACGCCTGGCCATGAAGACCTTGCTTAAGCAGCAAGCCCCTTCGTTCCAGATAGCTCCCTGGCAACGCAATATCAACCTGAGTGCAGTAGAAAAGTCTTCCAGAGGCTTCAGTAATATTAGCTTTGCTGCCGATACTCAGGTCAAGATCTTGCTGACCGGATTCGATCCCTTCTTCCTCGACCGAAATATCGATCAGAGCAATCCTTCAGGCTTAGCGGCGCTGGCACTGGATGGCTATCAATTTTCGGTGAATGGCAAGAAAGCACAAATACAGACGGTGATGATCCCTGTACGCTTCGCCGACTTCGACCAAGGTATAATCGAATCTCTGCTTACTCCTTATTACCGCGAAAATAGCCTGGATATGATTATCACCGTCAGCATGGGAAGAGACGATTTCGATCTCGAGCGCTTCCCTGGGCGTAATCGCAGCGCAGCAGCACCGGATAACTTAAATGTATTAACCGGCGGCAACAATGAAAAGCCGATAGCGCCTATGTTTAATGGTAAGACCCTTAACGGTCCCGAGTTTGTTGAGTTTTCTCTCCCGGTTGCAGCCATGCAAACGGTTCAGGGAGATGCGGCTAAATGGAAGGTAAACGATAACCACAGTGTCACTACCCTGGCTAGAGGCAAGTTTAACGCTACCTCCTTGTCCGAGTTGCAAGCTGCTATTTCAGTTGAAGGCTCAGGTGGTGGTTATCTATCGAATGAGATCTCATACCGCGCCGTCTTATTACAGCAGCAATTTAACAGTAAGATCCCTGTCGGTCATATCCATACCCCTAGAGTGGAGAGTTTCGATGCTAAGACTGAAACCGACATCGTCGAACAGATCAGAGCCATGGTAATCGCTGGGGCTAAGAGCTTATAGCCAGTCCTAGTTGCTAGCGAGTAAATGAAACTGCTCAATGATAAATTGAGTCGTTTCATTATTCAGATCTGTCTAGTTAACCTATACCAATTCCAGCACTGGCGACTCTCAACACTCATTTTTAGACCTCTAGTTGTAAATCAGGGCAATATGTTTAACTTATTCGGATCAAAAAACACAGCTCAAGCAGGCTCGTTTGAAACAGCTCACTACGAATTTGAGGATGAACGTCACCAGCAGATCGCTGAGCAGGTATTAGACTATTACCGACAAGCAGAGACCCACCTGAAACGGACTTTTCCACATCCGGAAATTAGCTTTAAGCTCAGGGGTAAGAGTGCCGGCACAGCGCATCTGCAACTCAATCTACTCAGATTCAACTCTACTTTACTCGCAGAAAACCATCAGGCCTTTATCGATCAGGTTGTGCCACATGAGATCTGCCATCTGCTCGCTTATCAGTTATACGGCAAGGTCAAACCCCATGGCAAGGAATGGCAAGCTCTGATGATTAAGGTTTATCAACTAGAGCCAGCCACGACTCATACTCTAAATACTGAATCAGTATCAGGAAAAACATTCGATTATTTATGCGATTGCGGTAACATCCCACTGAGTATTCGACGTCATAATAAGGTGATCCGTGGTGAGACTCAGTATCGTTGCAGATGCTGTAAGCAGGAGCTTAAGAGAGCCTAACGGCTTATAAATTTCTAATACCAATCGGTATTACCCTGCCAAGCTCTTGCTTCTATTCCCATTCATCCCGTAAAATCCCGCAAACAGAGCAGACATAAGTTCTGCCTATCGTCTTTGGGCAAAAAACGCACATTTGCCTATTTTAGGGAACACCATTGAAATTTTTTACGACACTCAACGCTGCCTTCATAGGTTTAGCGTTAAGTTTACTCCTATCATCGCCTTCATTCGCATCTCCTTCTCATCCCACCAGCTTTAGCCAAGCTAAACGACTGGCAAAAAAGATCTATAGCAGTGAGCTGCCACACACCAGCTTTTATTGTGGCTGTGACATCAAAATCCAAGGGAAAAAATGGCAGCCTGATCTACAAAGCTGTGGCTACCAAGTAAGAAAGCAAGAAAAACGCGCGGCACGTATCGAATGGGAACATCTAGTCCCAGCCTGGGAGTTAGGCCATCAAAGAAAATGCTGGCAAGAGGGTGGACGGAAAAATTGTGGTAAGAATGACCCCAAATATAAAAAGATGGAATCAGATCTGCACAACCTAGTGCCCGCCATCGGCGAGATCAACGGCGACAGGAGCAATTATCGCTTCAGCCAATGGAGCGCTAAGCCAGAACAATATGGCCGATGTGCCATGGTGGTCGATTTCAAATCTCGTAAGGTTGAGCCACCAGGCTACACTCGAGGCCGCATTGCCCGCACATATCTCTATATGCAGGATACCTATGATTTAAAAATCGCCAAAAGCCAATTAAAACTGTTCAAAGCATGGGATAAAACTTATCCAGTTGATACTATCGAGTGCAAGAGAGACGAAGCGATCGCCAGGACACAGGGAAACCATAACCCTTTTGTCAAACAAAGATGCGACTCACCTGCTGTAAATACCCAGATTGCGGAGTAAGAAATAGATGAGAATTCCAAGAATATATCAAGACTCGCCCTTAGCAATCGGTGACAGCTTGGCCCTTCATGATGAGGCAGCTTCGCACATAGGTAGAGTATTACGAATGACCCCAGGCGAACAAATCAGTCTATTTAATGGTAGCGACCATGACTACTTGGCTGAGATCATCTCAGCCAGTAAGAAAAATGTCTCCGTTAAGGTCTTATCTTCGAGCGCTAACGCCAGTGAGTCACCACTTCATATTCATCTGGGACAGGTTATCTCCCGTGGCGACCGTATGGACTTTACCATTCAAAAATCGGTAGAGTTAGGCGTCAACACCATTACACCTCTGTTTTCAGAGCGTTGTGGCGTAAAACTCTCCGGTGAAAGATTAGAAAAAAAGATACACCAGTGGCAGAAGATTGTCATCGGCGCCTGTGAGCAATCAGGCCGAAGTCGGGTTCCTGAAATCAGGCCAGCCATGTCATTAGAGGCCTGGTGCGGTGAACAAACTGACTCGCTTAAATTAAATCTACACCCAAGGGCTGCACACGGTATCGGAGGATTGTCCCTCGAGGTTGCTAAAGTCAGACTATTGATAGGCCCCGAAGGCGGGCTCTCGGAGACTGAGATATTGAAGACAGAGCAAGATAAATTTACCGATATCTTGTTAGGGCCAAGAGTACTGAGAACAGAAACTGCGGCACTAACGGCAATCAGTGCCCTACAACTCAAATTTGGTGACTTATAGGTTCTAGGTTCTAGGTTCTAGGTTCTAGGTTCTAGGTTCTAGGTTCTAGGTTCTAGGTTCTAGGTTCTAGGTTCTAGCAAGAAATTGGTGCAGAAATGCAAAAATTAAAGCCTAAACCTCAGACAAAGCACACACAAAATTCAATTGTCCCATCGGAAGATGGCGAAAGAAGGAAGCGAATAGATGATCAAGCTCGGCATAGTAATGGACCCAATCAGCGACATTAACATCAAGAAAGACTCTAGTTTCGCCATGTTACTCGCGGCTCAAAGCCGTGGATACCAGCTCTTCTATATGGAGATGCGAGATCTGGCCATGGTCAATGGTAAGGCGATGGCTAATATGCGCGCCTTAACCGTCAAGTCTGATCCTCAGAATTGGTTCGAGCTTGGAGAGACTATCGACACTCCCATGTCAGATCTTGATGTCGTATTAATGCGTAAAGATCCACCATTCGATACTGAGTTTATCTACGCGACCTACATGCTCGAACGGGCCGAAGAAGAAGGTGTGCTGATCGTCAACAAGCCCCAGAGCCTTCGTGACGCCAATGAGAAACTATTTACAGCCTGGTTCTCCGAGTTTACCCCTGACACAATTGTGACCAGAGATGAGACCCGTATCCGTAATTTCTATCAGGAAAAAGGCGATATCATACTCAAGCCACTTGATGGCATGGGCGGTAGCTCCATCTTCAGAGTCAAGAAGAATGATCCTAACTTAGGCGTGATCATCGAAACACTGACCGATCACGGCCAGCAATATGCCATGATCCAAGCCTTTATTCCCGATATCACCTCAGGTGATAAACGTATCTTGGTCATCGATGGTGAGCCAGTGCCTTATTCCCTGGCTCGTATTCCGCAAAAGGGCGAGACACGCGGCAACTTAGCCGCCGGCGGTCGTGGTGTAGCTCAACCTTTATCTGAGAGTGACTGGCATATTGCACGCAGCATAGGACCTGAACTCAAGAAACGCGGACTCATCTTCGTCGGCTTGGATGTGATTGGCGATAAGCTTACCGAGATCAACGTCACTAGCCCGACATGTATCAAAGAGATTGAAGCGGCTTATGATGTGGACATTACTGGTATGCTAATGGACGCCATCGAAGCACGAATTAAAGCACGGATTTAAGCACGTTATAGGATGTGGACATTACTGGTATGCTAATGGACGCCATCGAAGCACAAATTAACGCAAGCTAGGATGTTGGCAATGGGCATGACGCAAAAAATGAAGATATTCAAACAATGTATGTTGGCAGGAGTGGCACTGATCGGCAGCATGGGCGTCGCAGCTCAGGCAGTGACTCCTGTGCAAAACCTGCTAGGCGACGCACCCAGTGTCCCTAAAAATATTGTGATCATGATAGGTGACGGTATGGGCCCAGCCTATACCAGTGCCTATCGATACTATAAAGATAACCCGGATACTCAAGAGATAGAGCAGACGGTATTCGACCGACTACTCGTAGGAACTTCGAGCACTTATCCCGCTAGGGTGAGTGGTTATGTCACAGATTCGGCAGCCTCGGCAACGGCATTAGCCACTGGGACTAAAACCTATAATGGCGCCATCTCTGTCGATACCAATAAACAGCCTATTGCCACCATAATGGAAAAAGCCAAAGCCCTGGGACTCTCCACCGGAGTGGCCGTGACATCACAGATCAACCATGCTACTCCAGCAGCATTTCTCAGCCATAATGAAAGCCGTAGCAATTACGATGAGTTAGCTTATAGCTATCTTAAAACCGATGCCGATGTGATGTTAGGTGGCGGTCAGAAGTACTTCCCTACCAGCCTGATAAAAAAGTTCGAGGCTAAGGGTTATCAGTACCTGTCGGACTTTAACCAGCTCGACTCGATCAAGCAAGGTAAGGTCATAGGCCTGTTTGCCGATGTTCAACTGCCATGGGCCATCGATGATAGTGACAGTCATAAGCTGAGCAAGATGACAGCTAAGGCCTTAGAGTTATTATCGCAAAATGACCAAGGCTTCGTGCTTCTGGTCGAAGGCAGTTTAATAGACTGGGCCGGACACAATAATGATATTGCGGCGGCTATGGGAGAGATGGAAGAATTCGCCAACGCCATCGAAGTCGTAGAGCAGTACATCAGAAAAAATAACGATACTCTGATGGTGGTAACGGCAGATCATAATACCGGCGGCTTAAGCATAGGTGCTAACGGCGAGTATAGATGGGACACGAGTATCATCAGGGGTGTACAAGCCAGCCCAGATTTTATCGCTAACGATACCCTCGCCGATGGTGACTGGCGAGCTCGAGTCTCATTAAATTTAGGCTTCGAGCCTAATGAAGATGAACTATCTCAATTATCTCGAGCAAGAATGCAGGGTAAAGAGGTGATGACCACAAGTATCAAACACCTCATAGATAGCCGTTCAAACACAGGCTGGACTACTGGCGGTCACACAGGCGTCGACGTACAGGTATTCGCAACGGGTCCAGCAGCCAGACTATTTGCAGGTTATCAGGACAACACAGATATCGCGACTAAGCTAATCAGTTTACTGCCTAAGGCTAAGTCTCAACCAAATAAATAACCACAAATACCAGCGTTAACTCCCCAGCTTAGCGAGCTGGGGCAGTGATTCTACCGGCCACACCCCATGCCCCTCTATCTCATTGAGAATTCTGAACGCCTTCCTCTCTTCTAAAGGTTTCGAGAACAGATAACCCTGAGCCAATTCACACCTGGCAGCGGCAAGAAAATCACACTGTTCCTGGGTTTCTATGCCTTCGGCTACTACGGTTCTACCCAGATTGTGTGCCAGATCTATGACTGTGGTGACGATATGAGTATCGACACTATTATCGAGTACACCAGAGGTAAAGCAACGGTCGATTTTCAATACATCGAAGGGTAGCTGCTTAAGGTAACTCAGGGAGGAATAGCCGGTTCCGAAATCATCTATGGCAATCCGCACACCCAGACGCTTCAATGACTTCATCGCAGACAAGGCGAGATCCACCTGCTCAATCACACTCTCCTCTGTGACCTCTAACAGTAGACTCTGGGGCGGAATATTGTATTTTGATAAGATACGTTGAACCAGAGGGATCAGACCAGGATCCATATAGTGTTTCGCCGACAGATTAACTGCAAGGTAGAGATCGTCCCAGCCCTTCTCAATCAGACGGGATAAGATGGCTCCTCCTTCTTCGAGTACGTAATTGCCCACTTGTATGATGGCTTCACTATCCTCAATATCGGGTATAAAGTTACCCGGCATGATCAAACCCCTCTCCGGGTGATGCCATCGGATTAACGCTTCGAATCCTTTCACCTTACCATCGGGGAGTGACACTATCGGCTGCAGGGAGAGTGACAACTGCTTCTCTTCGATTGCAGCACCAATATCTTGCTCTATCATCAACTTGTTATTCGCCCTTTGTAGCATCTCCGGGGTAAACACCCGGTAATTACTACGCCCCGCGTCCTTCGCCTGATACATGGCCAGATCGGCGTATTTAATCAGCTCTTCGGCCCTGACATTATTACTCTCACAGTAAGCGACGCCGATACTCGTGGTCACAATCAACTTATGCCGCCCTAACACAACAGGCTGTTGCAGGGAGGCAAATATCTTATGAATAACCTTGCGGACATCCTCTTCCGAGCGGATCCCCCTGAGCAGAATAAGAAACTCATCCCCTCCTTGCCTGAACACTGTATCCATAGCACGAACGCTATGATTCAACCTCTTGGCCACTATTTTTAATAGCTCATCTCCCTGACTATGGCCTAATGTATCGTTGATCCGTTTAAATTCATCGAGATCGAGAAACATCAAAGCTAACTTATCGTGAATGCGTCCGACGCAGGCGATAGTCTTCTGCAATTCATGATTGAGCATGGCCTTATTAGGTAAACCTGTCAGAGTGTCTAACATGGCGAGCCGCTCTAATTCACAAGTATATTCGTCAACTTCCAACTCCAGATTCTGCATCCGCTCGGCAAGGTTTAGCGTCGCAATATTGATTAAGTCCACCTCATCGACGATAAATGAAGAGGTCTTAGGTGACAAGGATTTCAGAGCCTCGAAATCATGTTCTGCGAGCATAGGGAGTAGAGTCGCATGACGACTCAAACTCACCACAGGTGCCCAGGCAGCCAATATGACTAGAGCCCCGGACAAGACTAAACTGAACAGGAGAGTCCCCAACATACTCTCCTGAAATTCATTGAGCAGAGACTGCCAATCACTGATATTGTTGATCACCAGTATCGCCGGGGAGACACCCCTCAGCCAAGGGAAATATCCACAGAGCAGAAAGTTCACCACCCACCTGATAGACGCCCCCCTATTCTCTATCTGCTCCCAGGTAAATCGAGCCGCAGCCTGTTCTAACTGAATTAAACTGGTGTGTTTATTACTAATACTATAGACCTCTCTCCCCCAATAACTTTGTCCCTCCCCCACATCAGTAGAAGGGGCTAACACAGCTAGCTCAAATGTTTCATTAATTCTAAACCTTGCCAAAATATCCGTCAGGCCAGTCTCCATAAATAAAAAGTGCGGTTCGCCTTGTAACAAGTTCGGCACTAAGACCTGAATAACACACTCTTGTAAGCATACGATGCGCCAATGTGGCTCCAACTTCACCGTAACCGATTTAAACCAGTCCATCTCAGTACTTTCCATTAACTTACCAGCATGAGCGAGTACCTCGCCAGATAGCGACATAAGACTCAGCCGATCAAGCTCCCAGTAGAGCTGTAGATCGGGCCAACGAAGCGCTAACATGGCTTGGTAGCCCGAGGGAGTTTGCTGTTTTTCAGTAACCAAGAGTGCGATCTGTTGGGCGGCGGACAAGGAGTGTTCGACACTCAAGGAGATGGAAGTCTCCAGATTCTGAGCTAATTTACCTCGCTGAGATTCCAGTAAATAATTCTGCTGATTGATGAGTTGCCTGTATGCGAAACCACCTAAGAGCCCACCTAAGATGGTGAGTATAATCAGTACCGCAACTAGCAGCTTCCATTTTAAACTGATAAATATTGTCCGACCTTCTGGCAGCATAGTCATATCATCACCACTGGAACGAGTAGCAGCTTACATTTAAGACTGATAAATATTGTCCGACCTTCAGGCAACATAGTCATATCATCACCACTGGAATCGATAAGAAATCTGCAGCGCAAACATGGACCAATGTTTCGACTGCGTGGATGGATCCGGTGCCACTATCGGGGTCACCCAAGATGCACCTTCGACCAAATGATATTCTGCGGCCAACAACCAATCATTATTCAAAAAGCAGCGAGCGCCGAAGCTCCAGTCATCTGTGTAAGAAAAATAAGCGGGGAGACCCGTAACAGCCTCGAACTCCTTGCCATCGGCATCATCTTTATCGACTACATGTTTATCGAATCGCACAAAAAGTTCGATTTCATGGGGAAGATAGGCTCTTAGGTCTAGGTAATAGCCTATGCCAGAGTCGACTAATTCATCTGCCATTGGAGGAAACACCAGGCCATTAGTCAGCCTGTCTACGGTCATATATTCGGCGGTAAACTCAAAGTTCATATATCTAAATTGTCCCGAGAACACCCAATTTTTTAATCTAATATTACCGGGGTAATAATCTTCCAGAGATGGGAGGTAGCTGACTTCAGCGTCGTAATAGCTAAGGCCTAATCTAAGATGGTCATTTTGAAACTCTATATCTCCAGAGTAATAACTCTCTGAATCGAAGGCGCCTAACTCCACATTACCCATCACATTTCGATCTAAATCTTCGGTGACGTCAACCTTACCGACAGACACATGCCAGTCTAAGGCTCCGTTCCAGATTTGATGCATACCAAACAGGTCTGCCCCCTCGATATGCAACTGAGCATCACGAAAGTAATCACTATAGATAGACTGGGGCAACATGATACTCGGCTGGGTAAAGGGAACATCTCTGGTGCTGGAATAGAAGCCAGTTTCATTCTTAAATCGCCCTCCTCGAATACCTAGCGTCCCTTCACCCACCTGATGGCTGTATTCGACAAAAAGATAGTCAAAATTAACACCACCTTCAGCGAGGCTCCCCCACTGCCTGTAGCTGAGTGCACTGGCTATACGAATGTGCTCGATAGGCTTCCATGACACAGCAAATGCGGCTTCGGTAATATTAAAGGTACTATCATCCTCTCCTACGACAAACTGAGTGTCGTCAGCAGTAACATAGCCCTGACTAACAAAACCATTAAATTGCCATTCGGAAGACCAAGAATAAAAAGGTACGAGAAGAAGTACTAAGCTGATAAACCAATTAGCGACTAGCTTCATAAAGACTCCTAGCCACTCTATTGTTACCACTCAATGCGGGCTCTGCCAAATAACCTATCGAACCAGGTGTTTTTGCAATTTTTTCCTGCATCTCAACTTCATTTTTTAATATGATGGGTCGCTCTCCAGTGCCAGAATAAACTAAGCGGTCCCATCTTCGCTGTAACATATACGGCATCATATCCAGCTGTTTAAAACAGAATTCTTTATGCAGTTCAGAGCTGGGAGAAAGAATAAATACTTGAATTTTTTGACCATCGGGCCAATAGATTTTTTGCATCGAAAAAATCAGGCGTAACTCTTGAGCAGGCAAGGGGAAATCAATGGCTGAACCATTCACTATGACCTGAGCTGCGGTAGAATGAGCACAAAAAAGATACAGCACTAACATCCATGTGGCCAAGAGGCGCATTAACTAGTCTCCTTACTATCCTTTATCCACACATAAAATAAGCCATGCTGCTGCATCAACGAATCAAGCGGATACTAATACCTCACGTACCTACAGCTTAGGCAAAGAATACTTATGCCGCTCAAAATTTATTTCATAGAAGCTGATAATTTACACTTGAAAAATATGATTCAAAATCTTTCAAAAAAAACAGTGATCAAACTCTCTGACCCAAGTCACTATTAGCCATAATGATTTATTTGAAATACACCTGATGATTTTTGTCATCAGGTTCCAGAAATATTCAATTGCCTAAAGTCTTAACCGACTCAATATCTGTATATATCAGACTAAAAACTGATAGAGATGTATAAATTTGGGATATAATAGGCGCTCAAATTTCCTAACTGTGGTCGTCGTGTTAACTAATCCATCTCAAGTCATTCTCAGAAATAGCAATTTATTCGAAAATCAAAATGTATTAGTAATCAATTATGAAGACGATCGGCTTCCTAAACATCTGTTAGAACATGCCAATAAGGTCACCGCACTGGCACTGGACTTCCATCATCACCTACAGATGGAGCCTGAGGCCAGCCAAGAACTGTCGCTATTTTTTAGCCATTGCCTTCCCAATGACGAGCTGTTTGATACGGCAATCATTTATTACCCTAAAGCGAAGGCGCTTGCCGCCTACCTCCTAAACTTAGCCGGCCAACACTTGAAGCCCGGTGGACAGCTTGTCGTAGTGGGTGAAAATAAAGGTGGAATTCGCTCCCTGGTCAAACAGATCCCCGCCTATTTTGATAAGCCTTTTAAACAAGATAATGCTCGCCACTGTCTACTTTATATCAGTGAGCTTATCGAGCAGGCTCCCAAAGTCAGACTCGATGAGTGGGTCAGTCAATATCAGTTAGATACCCCCCAGGGCGAAATTACAGTGTGTAACTTAGTCGGGGTGTTCAGCGAGAAAAAATTAGATGAAGGCACTAAGTTATTGCTATCAAATCTGCCAAGAATGAAAGGTAGGGTATTAGATTTTGGCTGCGGCGCCGGCGTCATTACCGCCGCTCTACTCAAGGAACAACCCCAATTACAAGTCGAATGTATCGACATCAATGCCATGGCGCTAGCTTCATGTGAGCTGACATTAACAGCCAATAATTTTATCGCCACGACTTACCCATCAGATGGTTTAGCCCAAACCCAAGATAAATTTGATGGCATCATCTCTAATCCACCATTCCACGATGGACTTAAGAGCACGACCGACATAGCCAAAAATTTTGTAAGCGATAGTGTAAAAAAACTAAAGAAAGGCGGTATATGGCACATTGTAGCCAATCGACATCTAGCATACAGCGACACGATTGAGGATAATTTCGGTCAAGTAAACGTCATAGCCGAAAACAACAAATATAAAATTTACTCAAACAAGTTCAATAAAATCAATAAACAAACTCGATAAATACGGGTTTAACTCAATTCACTGTCAGGCCGGATAAAACACTTCTGGCCCTTTTATTGCTCAAAATCAATTTTATATTAATCTTATTAGAGTCCATTCACTTTTCAGTCAGTTAGGGCTTCTTAGCCGAAACTTTATACTGTTATACTCGTACAGTAGTAAAACAAGATTAAACAAGATAAAACACATAAGAATAATAATGAGTCATTACATCGGAATTCACTATGCTATCTCCTGAACTGATTGAACTAAGTGCTGATAATAGTTTTGCCGAATTTAAGGTGACGCCTAATACGCATGGTCCACTCACCGAAGAGGCTATCTTCACCCTCTTAACGCTCCCCGATTTCGATTGTCTTTTCCCTTTAGAGCCTAGCATTCAGAAGGCCGTGATCCAGGTCAATCAACTCTGTGGCCAAGATGACGGTCAATTCGAACAATTTTTTCAAATTGCCGAGCGCCGCAATGGTTTAATCGAAGTAGAGATAAGTGAAGATAAGATGAGTGCCCAGATGCAACTCACAGCAGCCTGGGGGGGGAGGAAGTTACCATCCAGGATATCTTGAAATCACTAAAAACCAATAACGTTGGCATGGGCTTAAGTAAAGTTAAGATTCAGACGCTATTGAAACAACTAACACAGCTTCAGTCAGGTAAGACTTGTCGTAGTGTCATAGCTACAGGCAAGCCCTGTGTCAATGGCACTAACGCCAAGCTTGAACGTAAAGTCCCCCTAGCCAGAGAACGCTTACTGCAACCCCAAGAGCGAAAAGATGGCACCGTAGATATGCGAAATTTAGGTTCTGTCATCATGGTGAAGCCTAAAGATCTCTTGATGGTGAAACACCCGGCAACACAAGGGACTAAAGGCTATAACGTACATGGTGAAGTGCTAGCTCCCGTACCCGGAAAAGATCTCAAGCTCACCGAAGAGGAAGGAGCTGGGCTGGATCCTGCAAACCTGAATCACCTGATCGCAACGGTTGCTGGCCAGCCCGTTGAGACTAAGACAAGCATGAAAGTCGATGATGTACTCAATATCAAGGATGTCGATGTAGGCTATGGCAACGTTGACTTTAAAGGCAGCATAATGATCACTGGAGATGTACACGAGGGCATGGTAGTAAAAAGCTCCGGGGACATTACCGTTATGGGGTTTGTCGATTCATCGACCTTAATTGCCGAAGGTGATGTAATTGTCAGTAAGGGGATCATAGGCAGGCAGCTCAAAGAAAATGAGTTGTCGACTAAGATTCTAGCTAAGGGTCAGATTTGCGCTCAATTCATCCAATATTCAGATCTCGATGCTCAGGGTGAGATTCTCGTCACTAAACAACTACTTCACAGTCATACCAAGACCAAACAGAAACTCACAGTTAGCGATGCCAATGGACGAAGAGGCGATCTCGTCGGCGGAATAGTTAAAGCCGATAAGGGACTTAAAGCCGTTATCATAGGTGCTACTGCCGGCACTAAAACGGAAGTGTTTTGTGCCATGAAACAGGGAGATCTGAAGAAAAACCTAAAAGAGCTAGATCAGGGAATTAAAGCTATGGTTGTGGCTAAATTAGAGATCGCTGCCCGGCTCAAGAAGTTGCCCCCAAAGAGCGAATGGCAAAATGATGAAATGATGGTAGAACAAGTCAAAATGATGCTGGATGAAAAGCAACGCATCATAAATGAACTTGCAAGGGAAGAAATTGAATATGAGACCATCAAACAGGAAGTCGATGCCTATTACCAAGACAACCGCATAGAAGCTCATAAACACATTTTTTCCAATGTCGAAATTCATATAGGTCAAGCCTTTAACCGAACCCAGAGAGAACACGGTACCTGTATAGTATTCAATCAAGATCAAGAGATAACCTTCGATTATAACAATCGCGGCTAATGACTTAGTCTTAATGCATTAAACTTAATGGCCCAGTTCTAATCAGTCTGTCTTAATGACTAAAAATAGAGGCAAGAGCAGTTATACTTTCTGCTCTTCACCTTATGTTTTAGCCACCTCTCCCCATTAAAGTTGGCTTTTCTTCTCTCGCTTCCCTCAAACTTTCCATGCATAATCTTTTTATAAAAACTAATTAATAACCAAGAAAGCTAAGAGAACATTTGTGGAATTATTAAGAATTGATTGTTTAGGTAAAGAGCTGAGATTAGAAGGCTCTATGGCCGGTTGGCAACAGCTTTTTTGGGGAGATACCCTAGTCTCAGTCAAACAGGCTTCTGCAGATAATGAGGGGCTAAAAACTCATGAGTTTGAACTCGCTACACAAGTCAATCAGGTCAACACCAACCCGGATACAAACATTGAAAAATCAATAGCCAGCCAAGCTATAAAGATAAGCCTTGAGATCAATCTTACTTGGCAGCCATTTAGCTTAGATTATCGCTTGATAAAGGATGATCAAATCATCAATAGCGGTACTAGAGACACCAAAGATATCGAGCGGCAGGTCCCAGTCAAGCCTATCGAAGCAAAGCGAAAAGTCAGTTTAGTCGGCTTAGCTTCCTTAGGGTTCAAGCTGCTAAAGAGCGCAAAAGTCATCAAGGTAGTTTTAGCTGGCGCCAGTGTTGCCGCATATTCCTGGTTATTCTCCTTCCAATTTGCTTTAGCCTTGATCGCCTGTCTGGTATTTCACGAATATGGCCACATCAGAGCCATGAAACATTTCGGCATGAAAACCAAGGGCATCTACCTAATCCCATTCATGGGAGGGCTGGCACTCAGCGACGAGAAGATCAATACCCGTTGGCAGGACGTGGTGATATCTATCATGGGACCAACATTCGGCCTACTCATGTCCATCATGGCTTTGATAGCCTACTGGTTAACTGGTAACGTGTTTTTCGCTGGTCTGGCCGCCTTTAACGCCCTTTTAAACCTATTTAACCTATTACCCATACTCCCACTAGACGGTGGACACATCTTAAAGAGCATTAGCTTTTCGATGAACAGCGTCTTGGGTCTGGGCGCCTGCGTCGCTGGGGCTGCCGTTGGCGTTTACTTGAGCTACACATTAGGACTAGCACTATTGGGATTCCTGCTTCTCATCGGCAGTTTAGAAATAGTATTCGAGTGGAAGACACGCCACCAGAGTCATTTGTTACCTCTGGACAGGTATGGACAGATATTCTCCACCATATGGTATTTTCTCACCGTGGGAGCACTTATAGCCATCATCTGGTATCTAGCCGGTTCTGGAGATAACATGTTGGGCTTACCGCTGAAGATATTGCAGAGTTAGAACAAGATTCTGAAGTAAATACTGGTATAAAATGGGGAGGCATAACCTCCCTTTTTACTGCCCGGAATAAAATGATGAGACGAAATTGCAAACATTAAAAAGCAGGTTATCTATTTCCAGTTCTGTTGCAAATATTGAAAGTAGCCCAAAAGGGCTCTGATAACCTGGCTGGTTATTAGTAATTAACCAGTGTATTGGTAATTATACCAATCGGTATAAAAAAGTGGCCAACTCAGAGTTATTTTTGGCTGCATAATTCAAGGCGGATGAGTGAGGGAATGGTGATCCCTTTTGAATTCATTCAACACAGAAGTAGGCTGCCAAAAACACTCCTGAAAGGCGAGTTTTAGCACTTCCGATACGGCGTTAACGAGCTTAAACGTAGAATAACTATGTTCCCCACTCGTTGCCTTGCCTCTGAAGCGCTAAACTCTCGCTGAGTGACCACACCTTTATACCGATTGGTATTATACGGCTCTCTCCCCCAATTCCTTGATCGCATAACTAGGTTTTGAATTGTCCTTTTTGAACATGTGCGTGACTTAAAATCCTTTGCTAGCTGTCTTCATCGATTTAGGCCCGATAAGGAATGCTTTGCATGCGCTGTATTTAAAATGACAGAGAGATTTAATAGATCAGCAAGGCTGGTCAAAAGTAAAAATGACGAACATACAGTCGTAGCGCGTAGCAGGTTTGCTGCAGCTGGGGAGCAAGCCACATGGGTGTCTGGAAATGGCCCGGCTTGGAATCGTCATGATACTTGCCGAAGGCCGAACCACATGGGGGCGGAGAAGTAGCGCTTTGGATGCGGAAACAAAGAGCGGAGGCGCCTTCCAATGGCCCGGCTTCGGGCAAGAGCTTCCCCCTACTAGCATATAAAAGGATGCATGCTGCGCATGCGCTATCTATATTCCCCATGTGAGAAGCTCATTTCAAAAGCTGTTAAACGAAAAAATCCCCAACACTAAGTGCTGGGGATTTATCGACTCTCTTTACGAGAAATTAGGCGCCTGGAAATGACCTACTCTCACATGGGGAGACCCCACACTACCATCGGCGCGATTGCGTTTCACTTCTGAGTTCGAGATGGATTCAGGTGGGGCCACAATGCTATGGTTTCCAGACTAATTTGACGATTACTTTCAGCTTTTTAAAAAAGCTAAAGGTAAAAGAATTTAGAAAGCTGTATCTAGATTTCTCTAAATAATAAATAATTAGGTTCGACTTAAATCAAGTTCGTATTCTTTTGTGCTTATGAAGTAATACACACACTAACTACACAAACCCATCTGGGTTGTATGGTTAAGCCTCACGAGTCATTAGTACAGGTTAGCTCAACGCCTCACAACGCTTACACACCCTGCCTATCAACGTCCTAGTCTCGAACGGCTCTTTAGAGGAATTAAATTCCTAGGGATGACTCATCTTAGGACTCGCTTCCCGCTTAGATGCTTTCAGCGGTTATCGATTCCGAACGTAGCTACCGGGCAATGCTATTGGCATAACAACCCGAACACCAGCGGTTCGTCCACTCCGGTCCTCTCGTACTAGGAGCAGCTTCCTTCAATCATCCAACGCCCACGGCAGATAGGGACCGAACTGTCTCACGACGTTCTGAACCCAGCTCGCGTACCACTTTAAATGGCGAACAGCCATACCCTTGGGACCGACTTCAGCCCCAGGATGTGATGAGCCGACATCGAGGTGCCAAACACCGCCGTCGATATGAACTCTTGGGCGGTATCAGCCTGTTATCCCCGGCGTACCTTTTATCCGTTGAGCGATGGCCCTTCCATACAGAACCACCGGATCACTATGACCTACTTTCGTACCTGCTCGACGTGTATGTCTCGCAGTTAAGCTGGCTTATGCCATTGCACTAACCGTACGATGTCCGACCGTACTTAGCCAACCTTCGTGCTCCTCCGTTACTCTTTGGGAGGAGACCGCCCCAGTCAAACTACCCACCAGGCACTGTCCTCAACCCCGATTCAGGGGCCTGAGTTAGAACATCAAAACTACAAGGGTGGTATTTCAAGGTTGACTCCATCAGAACTAGCGTCCCAACTTCAAAGTCTCCCACCTATCCTACACATGTAGGTTCAATGTTCAGTGCCAAGCTATAGTAAAGGTGCACGGGGTCTTTCCGTCTAGCCGCGGGTATACGGCATCTTCACCGCAATTTCAACTTCACTGAGTCTCGGCTGGAGA